>OZ246950.1:0-3457500 GCA_965232005.1 Longimicrobiales bacterium
CGAACGAACTTTCAGCAACCCTGAACAATTCCGAGTCGGTAGCCAGCGCACACGAAGCGGCCGCCGAAGTACCATAGGAGCCGGATCCACAGGGGACATTTGAGGCTATGGAGGTTGCCTGCCCTGATTTGGGCGCAGAACGTTTGTACAGAATGTACAGCCAGCTTTTACCATACTGATGTCAAGCCACGTTTGGACCGGTAGTTTCACACACGCAATATCGATCCCGGGGAGACCGCGATGCAGCAAAGCCAACTCGACGTATTCAGGAGCTTCACCGACGGCGAGCTCGATCGCCGCAGATTCATCAGCAAGCTCGTTGCCTTATCGGGCGGAACGGCGGCCGCGGCGTCGCTGCTGCCACAGCTCACGACGACGGCGCTGGCGCAGCCGCCCGGCGCCGGAGGCCCCCCGGGTGTGTCACTGGCCGAGCGCGACCGACGATTCGCCATCTCGCGACAATTGATGGCGAGGCTTGGCCTCGACGCCCTGCTGATACCCGGTAATGGTGGGGGAATCGGTCAGCCGCTTTACGCGTATTGGTTTTCGAACCTGAGTTCAAACAATCCCTGGGCGGTAGTCCTGCCGCGTGAAGGTGAGCCTGCAGTCCTGGGCGCCGGTGCTTTTGGCGGCCAGCCGTGGATCACGGGCGGAGGGCGGCGCGGTCCCCCGCTCAACGAGTGGCTCGTCGATACCTTGCGGGAAATGGATCTCGGCGACGCGAACATCGGAACCATTGCTGTTGAACCGAACACATTCGGCCTCAATGAGTTCTCCGATCAGGGACTGATGCTCTATTCGGTCTACTCGAGCCTGCTCGAGAACCTGCCGCGGGCGGAGTTTGTCGATGTCACGGCTGAAGTCACCGAGATGATGCTCGTCAAGAGTGCCGAGGAACAACCACTCTATGAAGCGGCTGCAGCAGTCGGCGAGGGGCTCCATCAACTGATGGTCGACATGGCGCGGCCGGGTGTTTCGCCGCTCGATTACCGTGCCGAGATCGCGAAGTATTTCGTGCTGAACAACGCCGTACCCGACGTGCAGGCTTTGCAGATGAGCCCGCGTCGCATTGCGAGCGGCGATGTCATCAATTCCGAATACGGCATTACCCACGGCAGCGCCTATGTGCAGGTCACGCTGTGTATTGCCGTCGGAGAAGTCAGCCCTGAAACCGAGAACCTCGCTGCCGCCGCACATGAGTGCTACGACATCGGTATGGAAGAACTTCGTCCCGGGCGGACTTTCCGTGAGGTCATCGAGCCGATGGAGCAGGTTATTGCGGACGCTGGCTACTGGCACGGCTTCCCGGTACTGCACAGCGTGCGACCTGTTTCGCTGGTCGGTCCGGTCGGAATGGGCCCGCCGCCTGCCGGTTACTCGGAGATTCTCGGCGGCGATGTCGAGATCCAGGCAGGCATGCCAATCAGCTTCGAGCCGGGCGCCCGGGTCGGACCCCAGGCACAGGTCAAGATCGGTGGCATGAGTTTCGTGCAGGACGACGGCGTATACATGATGAATACGCTCGGCACGCGTCTGCAGCGTGTCTAATCTGGCTGAGTCGTAGCGCAAGGTCGAACGCTTTCATGACGATGAACGTTGTGACTACCTGGGCCGCAAGCGGCTTTGGCAGATTGGCGACGGTAGCTCTGGCGCGAAGCGCGCTATAACGCTCTTGTCGAATCCGTCAATGCAACTCTTGCAGACATACAAGGCAAGTTAATGCATGAACTGGAAATTTCCGAGCTGGCACAGCCAGGACCCTGGATGCGAACCAGAACCCGCCAGTTTGGCAGACTGCGCGCTCTGCTGAGCCTGACGCTATCGGTGATCGCCACGCAAGGCTGCATGTATGCAGGCGAAACCGATCGGGCGGCGGTTATTCCGGAAGATGTAGCCAATCAGGTCATACCGTACCCGACCGAATGGATTGGCTATCAGGAGCTTCCGGCGATGCGCGGCAAGAGGCTGGGAATCATTTCCCACCTGTTCGTCAAGGACGGTTCGCAGCCGGCCGCGAGAGGCGCGTTGGCGCGCGTGGTGGATATAGCCATTCGGGAGCCAACTTGCCTGACTCTGAAGGCGGCACAGTCGATCAGCGATCCTTCACACTTCATCCTTTACGAGGAATGGTCGGACTACGACGAGTTCTTTACCGTACAGTTGAACCGAGAGTATCGTCACGATTTTTCGGCCTGGTTAGGTCCATTGGGCGCCAAACCGGCGGCGCCGGAATTCTTTGAGATCTATTACCATGCCGGCGGTGAAACAACTAGTGGCGGCGACACGTTTGCTGCCGTTTCCAGTACACTCGTCGCAAACGAGAACAGCGAAGCGCTGATCAGGAACGAGTTCGTCGGCTTGATGAATGGAGTGGCCGAACAGCCAGGCAACAGAGCCGTGGTCGCGCAGCAGTCAATAAACGAACCGGGCCATTTTATTCTGTACGAAGAATGGTCGGATCTGGATGAACTCGTAAGCGTCGAATTGCAGAAGAGTAGTCGTGAAAGTTTTTCCGACAGGCTCGGCAAGCTTGACGGCGCTGCCCCGACGATTGAACTCTTTGAGATTTTCTACGATCCGGGCAAATAACAGGTTCTTGAGCTAGAGCGTCTTGTACCACTCGGCGACTGCCTGACCGATTTCATGAGGCGAGTCCTCGGTGAGCAGGTGCGCCCCATTGACGATGATCTCTGACTGGTTCTTCAGGGACTGGCAGAACTCCAACAGTTCCCCAGTGACCAGGGTGGAACGTTCACCTCTGACAAGCAATTTTGGAATCTCACAGTTCCTTAGCCAGTCAACCAGTCGTACGAATATCTCGGTCGAATGTGCCGGCTCACCGTCGAAGGAACCCTGACGGGGCCAGCTCAGGAGTGCGCGGCGATTCTCGCCTCCCTCGATATAGTGCTTGCCGTATTGCGCCAATTCCTCAGCCGACAGCTTTCTGAGCGTCATCTCAGGCAACATTTTCTCGATAAACAGGTTGTCATCCATTATCAATGTTTCACCGACGCCAATGGTACGTATGGCCTTGAAAAACGCCGCACCGCCGGGCAGCAGACCATCGATTCTCTTTGAAAACGTCGACCAGGATCCGGGCAATAGCGGTCCTTCAAGATAGGCAACGCCCTTGACGTTGGCTTCGTGTCGCCTGACCCAGTCGAATCCTATCGGGACACCCCAGTCGTCAAGAACAAACGTTACGGGTTCTGCGACGCCCAGCGCATCGATAAAGCCATCCATGAAATCGATATGGTCGCCGAGACCATATGAGTCCGGACCGGTATCCGGCAGCCGGTCCGACTCGCCCATCCCGATCAAATCAGGCGCGATGCATCTTGCGAAACTCTCCAGGTGAGGAATGACATTGCGCCATTCGTACGAGGTGGTGGGATTGCCGTGAATCAAGATGATCGGATCACCGGCCCCCGATTCCACATACGCCATCCCGTGGCCGTTTACCTCAACCCGTCGTCTTTGATACGGATCCTTCGCGGAGATCATGGGCTACGCTTGAAACGCCGGGGAAACGCCTGCAAGCACCGCGGCGCTTGCAGGCACGGCAATTCCGAGGGATCGGAACTCAATCGGAAAAATTGTATTTGAATTGAAAACCGTATGCGGCCGTCTGCAACAAGCTTGCAAATCGCGTCCCATCTCCCATCAACGGCGCGGGTCCGTTGTCGTTGGTCACGAGCTCGTCGGTCAAATTACGGCCATATATCGACACTTCCCAGCGGCCGTCCGCATCGATGAGCGCCAGATTGACATTGACCAGCGCATAGCTTTCCTGCACAGTGCTCGGATCATTGACGATATCGGTCTGGTAGTCATCTGACCAATAGATGTCGAAACCGAACCGGCCTGCCAGGCCATTTGAAAACGTCGTCGTGTAATTTCCGAAAACGTTGGCCGAAAACTCGGGCGCGTAAGGCTGGTCGTTGCCGGATTGATCGCAGATGCGGCTCGTTCCCACCACCTGCGTCGGTGTCTCGAATGGGTAGCATTGCCCCCTTGTCAACTCATCGATCGTTGCATCCAGCAAACTGAACGAACTTCCGAATACGAAATCGTCAGTGACCTGCAACAGCATTTCGAACTCGGTACCCTGCGATGTTGCCTCACCCGCGTTTTGGACGATAAACGACACGCCGCCACCAAATGTCTGGACCTGCAGGTTCGAATACTCACTGTCGAACAAGGCTGCACTGAGCTGCATTCTTCCATCAAGCAGAGTGACTTTCGTTCCGATTTCAAGGGACTCTACCCCTTCGCTTTCATACGCAAAACTTCCAGGCTGGTTGATGACGGCAATGGTGGATGCTTCGAGATCGAACCCTCCTGCCTTGAAGCCCTCCGCGTAGCGACCGTAAAACATGGCGGTGTCGGTCGCCTGCCATGTCAGCGTGGCGGATGGGGAAAAATCATCGTCGTTGAACGTGCCGCTGATCGGGGCAGGGAACTCGAAAAAGAATGTGGGTGGAAATACCCCGTCCCTTCGATTCTCACAGGTGCCGTCGCTGAACAGCGGGCCGAGACAATTGTCGAGCGTCGCGTCCTTCTGTTCATCGGAATAGCGCGCGCCGAGCGCAACTGTGAGTCGATCGCCAAGATCGAATTCCACTTCGCCAAACAAGGACCATGAGGTCGAATCCTGAGAGCCGGGTCCCACCCGCTGCCCAACAAAGAAAGCCATTACCGAGGCATCCGACAACACACTCAGCTCGCCGTCCTCATAGAACAGGCCCGCAACTCCGCGTACTCGTCCGTCCTGGGGCGAGGTGATTCGGATTTCCTGCTGCAGCGAATCGTGTTCATCGAAGCGATCGGTATTGCAGATGTTCAGATCCGTAAAATCGCAACTGAGATATGCCTGATACTCCTGAGTTCTGAAGCTCGTCAACGAAGTTAAAGTCCAATCGCTGAAGTCCCAGTTGACCGTGGCGGTCGTTGCGAAGGCTTCCCAGAAATCGGAGACATTGCGCTGACGATCGGCAGGGACGGTAATGGGAATGCCACCTGGAACGAACGGCGTAAAACCGGTAAAACTGTTCACGCCTGCGAGATAGGACGACGAAGTCTTGTCGTTTGGCGTGCAGTCATCCTGCGACGGTGCACCATTGGCTCCAGGCGCTACGAAGTTCAACGGCACGCCCAGAGGCCCGTCAACTGTCGTGCCGCCTTCAGACAGAATCGGAAACGGACCTGCGAAGCCACCAAACCGACTGCAGGTGGAAATATCGAAGGCACGGCCGATCCGATCGAAATCCGAATAGTCAAATTTGAGATTGACTTCGAGGTTGTCGCTCGGCAACCAGACCAAGGTTAGTCGAGCGAGAGTCTCCTCCTTGTCCGGTTCATCACCGAGGTTAACGTTCTCCAGCCACCCGCTACTATCCGTATATCGCAAAGCAGCGCGTGCGAGAAAGCGATCCGAAACCGCCCCTGAAACAATACCTTCGAGAAAGTACTCCTGGGCATTTACTTCGTAGCCGCTGCCGTCAGCACCTGCGACGCATTGGCCAGCAAAGTGATCGACTCCAGCAGCGCATCCGCGATCACAGGCATCATCACGTTCAGCTCGAAGTTGCCCCGCTGGCCCGCGATGGTGACGGTGGTCGCATTCCCGGCAACGCGGGCGCACACCATCATCATCGCCTCGCAGATCACCGGATTGACCTTGCCCGGCATGATCGAACTCCCGGGCTGCACCGCCGGCAGCTGAATCTCGGAAATGCCCGAGGTCGGCCCGCTTGCCAGCCAGCGGATGTCGTCCGCGATCTTCATCAGGCTCGCCGCCACGGTGTTCAGCGCCCCCGCCAGCGACACGCAGGCGTCCTTCGCGCCCTGCGCCTCGAAGTGATCCTCCGCCTCGCGAAAGTCGATCCCGTAGATCGCCGCGACCCGGTCCATCGTCCGCCCCGCAAACTCGGGATGCGTGTTGATCCCCGATCCCGTCGCCGTCCCGCCCAGCGCCACCTCCGCCATCTCCTCGCTGGCCCGCTCCACCCGCTCGATCCCCTTCGCCACCTGCCGCGCATACCCCCCGAACTCCTGCCCCAGCCGCACCGGCGTCGCGTCCATCAGATGCGTGCGCCCCGACTTCACAATCCCGTCGAAGTCCCGCGCCTTCTCGCCCAGCGCATCGCTCAGCGCCCCCAGCGCCGGCGCCAGCTCGTCCCGGACCGCCGCCCTGCACGACACGTGGATCGCCGTCGGGATGATGTCGTTCGAGGACTGCCCGTAGTTGACGTGGTCGTTCGGGTGCACGTGCGCGGCGCCCGCCAGCGCCCGGTTGGCCAGCGCCGCGATCACCTCGTTCGCGTTCATGTTGGTCGACGTCCCCGACCCGGTCTGGTAGATGTCGAGCACGAAGTGGTCGTCCCAATACCCGTTCGCGACCTCGCGCGACGCCGCCGCAATCGCCTCGGACAGCTCGCCGGACACCAGCCCCAGCTCGGCATTCGTCTCCGCCGCCGCCTCCTTCAGCCGCCCCAGCGCCTCGATGAACCGCCGCGTGAACCGCCGTCCGGAGATGGGAAAATTCTCGGCGGCCCGCTGCGTCTGCGCGCCGTAGAGAGCGTCGGCGGGAACCCGCACCTCGCCCAGTGAGTCCTTCTCGATTCGATGGGATGCTGACATGATCGTATTCTTCTCGTCGTGGGTATGATGATCGCGAGGAAGCTACAATCCGCCCATCGCGATTCCAACCCTGACGCACACGCTCCGACCCCGGCCGACATGACCGTCCCCAAGCCACCGCGAGACCCCCAATCCAGCCCCGTCGCTCTCGTAACGGGCGGGGGCGTTAGGGTGGGAAGAACGATCGCCCTGGCTCTGGCCGACACCGGTTACGACCTGCTGGTCAGCTACAACTCGTCGCCTGCGGGAGCCGCCGAAGTCGCCGCGGCCGCCCGGCAGATGCAGAGGCGCGCCCACACCACCCGGGCCGACCTCTCGCGCGCGGAAGATGTCGCGGCCCTCGCCCGCACCGCCGCCGAGCAATACGGCCGCCTGGACCTCCTCGTCAACTCGGCGGCGAGCTTCGTCGCAGGCGACCTCCTCGACGTCACGGCCGCCGAGTGGGACGCGGTCATGGCGCTCAACCTCAGGGCGCCCTTCCTCCTGGTCCGCGAAACCGCCGGCCTGCTGCGCGCCTCACGCGGATCGGTCGTCAACATCGTGGACCTCTCCGCGCTCCGGCCCTGGACCAGCCACCCGCACCACTCGGTGTCGAAAGCCGGCCTCCTGCACCTCACCCGGATCATGGCCCGCGCCCTGGCGCCCGAGGTGCGCGTCAACGCCGTCGCGCCCGGCTTCGTGCTGCCCCCCGACGACTTCAGCGCGGCGAAGATCGAGCGCACCCGCCAAGGCATCCCCATGGGACGCGTCGGCGCCCCCGAAGACGTGGCCGACGCGGTGCGCTTTCTCGCCCGGGCCGACTACGTCACCGGCGAGGTCATCACTGTGGATGGGGGGTTGGGGCTCGGCTAGCCTTCGTGCAGGACCTTCGCGACCACCATGCCGCCGATGCCGTACATCACCAGCATCACAACGGCGTCTCCGACCACCATGGTCATCGTGTTGATGCCCTCCGTGGTCCCGAACGTCGTCAATCCCATCGAGAGGCTGAACAGCACGCCCACGCCCGCCCCCGACTTGAAGGCCTCGCCCGGACCCTCGGCGCCCCGCCAACTGAGCACCAGCGCAAGCAGTGCTCCACCGGCCACCTGACCACCGGCAAGCGCCAGATAGTTGGGCGCCTCCGTCATGGCATCGTTGGCGAAGAAATCGGCCAGCAGCAGTCCATAGAAGACGAAGCCGAGCACGAAGAGGGCCACGCCGCCGGCGAGGGTTGCTAGGATGCACTTCTTGTTCACGGGGGCTCCTTGAATGGAGGAATTGTGGGGGTTCGACCGGGGAGAACCTAGGACGCGCCAGTCGGGCTTGGCAACTGGCAGCCAAGGGGTGATGTTCGCCAAAACCGGGCCGAAGTGGCCGACAAGGCATCGGCAGGCCCGGTTGTCCGCCAAATTTGGTCCGAATTGGCCGACAAGACTCGGCTCATCCACCATTGGCCAAGAACTCCGCAGTGAGGTCGGGGCAGCAACCCTGTTACGCTATTGAGTATTTTTACTCAATAGTGTAACGTCCATCATGAACAACTACCAGCGCCCACACACCAAGACGCTGCTCGCGCGCCTCCGTGAAGAGCCGCGGTGGCTCAATATCGTCGTCGGTCCCCGCCAGACGGGGAAGACCACGATCGTGAAGCAGGTTCTCGAACGAACCCATCGGCCATCCGTCCATGTCGCGGTGGACGCTCCCGACCCAGGCACGGCACCCACCACCATTGGCCTCGCGACCGATCCCACCTGGCTAACGACAGAGACCATCCTCACGCCGGGGGACCGGAGGGACGCGCGATGGCTCGTGCGGCAGTGGGAGCAGGCGCGCACTGCGGCCCTCAAGTCGGAACACGGCTTTGTCCTGGCCCTCGACGAAATCCAGAAAGTCCCAAACTGGTCCGAAACGGTAAAGGGGCTCTGGGATGCGGACCGGCTGGTTGGGTTGCGGCTTCATGTAGTGCTTCTGGGCTCGGCGCCGCTCCTCATGCAACGCGGGCTGACCGAGAGTCTGGCCGGTCGCTACGAATCCATTGATGTCGAGCATTGGTCCTTCGAAGAGATGGCGGCGGCGTTCGACTTCGATCTCAACAGATTCATCTATTTCGGCGGCTATCCCGGACCTGCCTCCATAATCCACGACGAGGCGAGGTGGCGCGCATTCATACGCCGGTCCCTGATCGAGCCGAACATCGAGCGCGACATCCTCGCCCTGCAGCGCGTGGACAAGCCCATCCTCCTCAAACGGCTCTTCGGCCTCGGATCCGAGTATTCCGGCCAGATCCTCTCCTACAACAAGATGCTGGGCCAGCTCCAGGACGCCGGCAACACCACTACACTGGCCCGCTACCTCGATCTGCTGTCCATGGCTGGACTGATCACCGGCCTTTCGAAATACGCGGGCCGCCCCCACCGACGCCGGGCTTCGAGCCCGAAGCTCAATGTCCTCAACACTGCGCTCATGTCGGCCCATTCCGACTACGCGTTCGAACAGGCGCGTGCTGATCGCACCTTCTGGGGCCGCCTCGTGGAGAGCACGGTGGGAGCCCATCTGATCAACAGCGGGCGCCCGGAGCACCGCATCTACTACTGGCGCGACAGTGGAAACGAGGTCGATTTCGTCCTGGAACACGGCCGCAAGCTGGTCGCCTTCGAGGTGAAGAGCGGCAGACGGCGCGGCAGCATGAGCGGGCTTGACGCGTTCAGGAAGAGCTTTCCGGTGAAGGCGTCCCACATCGTGGGCAAGGGTGGAATCCCGATCTCGGAGTTTCTGCTTACCCCTGCTCGGGAATGGTTCGAGGGGTCATGAAGCACTTCGTTGCGCGGACGTGTACGGTGGTCGGCAAACCGGCCAGTGCACCGCCACGCGAGACGGAATCCACGCTTCCGAGCGAGGCAGATTCACACCCCCTCGAGGCTTTTCGGGACAAACCGGCGTATGTGCTCCTGGGACCTCCAGGAGCGGGGAAAACGGAGGCGTTCAGACACGAGGCACGGTCGGAAGGGATCGAGCCCGTCACCGCACGTGATTTCTGGAAGTTGCAGGCTCGACCCGAGTGGCGGGGCAAGACGATCTATATCGATGGCCTCGACGAGGTCCGTGCGGGATCGGCCGATGGGCGCACGCCGTTCGATGAGATTCGAGCAAGGTTGCAGGAGTTAGGATGCCCTCGATTCCGGCTTTCCTGCCGCGAAGCGGATTGGTTCGGCGCCAACGACAGGGAGCACCTGAGTGCCGTCGCTCCCAATGGCGAGGTGCAGGTGCTGCGGCTTGATCCGCTGTCTGACCAAGGGGTGCTCAAGATCCTGGAGCGGAACCACGGCGTTGACCATCCGGCAGCATTCGTCGCGAAGGCCCAAGAGCGGGGAGTGGAGGACCTCCTCCGGAATCCACAGAACCTCCGAATGCTCGCGGAAGCCGTGGTTGAGGCGGACGAATGGCCACGGACGAGGGCTGAAACCTTCGACATGGCCTGCCGAAAGCTGGTCTCAGAGGAGAACCGCGAGCACCAGATCGCGTGCAGCGGCACCTTCAACACGAAGGCTCTGATGGACGGGGCTGGCGATCTCTGCGCTCTCCTGCTCTTGGCCGGCAAGGCTGGGGTGACCCTACCGGGAACCAATCCGGACGCGAGTCACCCTCGTCTGGATCAAGTCCCGAGTGGGAACCAGCAGCTCCTTCGACGTGTCGTGGGTGCCAATCTGTTCACCATGCCTTCCGAGGGTCGCCTCGCACCCACGCACCGGCAGATCGCCGAGTTCCTCGCAGCGCGGCGTCTCGCGGACCTGATCGCCGATGGGCTTCCGGCTGGACGAGTCCTCTCCCTCATGACCGGGTTCGATGGTGGAATCATCTCCGAGTTCCGGGGTCTCGCCGCCTGGCTGGCTGTTCAGAGCGCGACGGCTCGGGCCGAGATCATCGAACGCGACCCTATGGGTGTGGTTCTCTACGGGGAGATTCAGCAGTTCGGACCCCACGAGAAACGTCTTCTCTTCCAGGCTTTGAAGGGGGCGGTCGACCAGAATCCGTGGCTGGTGTCCTACACGAGTTCGGACTCGCCACTACGATCGCTTGTCGGTCCCGACCTGGAAGATGAACTGCGGCAGGCACTGACCGACACGGCACGAGACGACGCGCACCAGTCCATCGTCCTCCTTATCACCGAGGCCATCCGGGACGCGGCCCCGCATCGCGAACTCGCGGATCCACTGATGACCATCGTTCGGGACAATTCCTGGCGGCCGACCATCCGATGCGCCGCCCTGGAAGCGTACATCCCAGCCCGTGACAATGACCCTCGACTATCCGTGACGCTTCGAGAGTTGCTGGACGAAGTCTACACCGGCTCCGTCGCGACCCAGGACGATGATCTGCTGGGTACCCTACTGGCGAAGCTGTATCCAGATGACCTGCCGCTAGTGGATCTCGTCAGCTACCTGCGTGAACCGGCACGGCGCAACCTGTGGACGCGCTATTGCAGGTTCTGGACCGATGACCTGATCGAGAAGTCGACGGTTCGGCAAATGGTTCGGTTGCTCGATCTCCTCAGAGTCCCGATGGAACGGGTGCGGGCGGAATCCGGGACATCGCCGAACGATCTCCGCTTGGTGGTGCGACCCCCGATAGTGCTCTTCCGACACCTTCTTGAGCGTTCACCGCAGAGTGTGTCGCAGGAGCAGATCATCTACTGGCTCGACTTCGCTGCTTGGGTGGTACTCAACATTGGGAGCGGGGCCGACGATGCCGAATTCTTCCGCAATTGGCTCTCCGGCCGACCCGACATATACAGGGCGATCGTCGAGAACGGTGTGACCAAATGCCGAGAGGAAGGTGACTTCCGGCCGTGTATGCGTCGTGTGAAACAAACCCTCTTGGTCCTACGGCCGAGCCCACCGCAGGACTACGGAGTCTGGTGTGCGGATGAGGCCCTCGGTTCGGCGAATGACAACGTGGCCCGGTGGTTCGTACGGGAATCAGCGGAGTTTGTCTTCTACCAGAAGGAGCCTGGCCAGCGACAATGGCGAGCGGTCGCGCGGAAGCTCCGCGACGACGTGCGACTTGGTCGATTGTTCGAGGGCAGGTTGGGAGATCTGGAAGCCGGCCTCTCAAAGGGGGAACGCGAAACCCCGAAAGCGCGCCTGGCCCGGAAGAACACTCGCTTCGACGAGCTTAGAGAAGTCTTCAAGAAGAACGAGTCGGCGCTACGCGCCAACGAATGTCCGGCAAGTCTGCTGCATACACTTGCCGTGGCTTATTTCGACGGCTACTCGAATGTCTCCGGTAAGACCCCCAAGGGGCGGCTGCGATACCTGCTCGGCCCCGACGACGACCTTCTGGAGGCCGCCATGTCCGGCTTGCGCGGAGCAGTTCATCGCCTGGATCTCCCCGAGTGGACGGAGGTCTCAAGACTGGCTGCCGAGGGACGGACTCACTATCTGGCCTATCCGTTCATGGTGGGGGTGGAGGAGCTCGCTGAGGCCACGGAAACCAGCGACTGTCACCTCAGCGATTCACAGGCCCGATTGGCTGTTGCCATTCACTTTGCTGTTCCCAGAATGCGTCAGCGGGATCACTCGAAGCGCCCGCCTGGTTGGCTTCGCGGCTGCCTGGCACGCGACCCGGACACGGTTGCGGAGGTTTGGTCCCGCTGCGCCCGCGCTCAGCTCGACCGTGGGGAGAGATACCTGCCCGACTCCGATCGCTTGGCCCGCGAACGTGAATACTCAGAACTGGCACGGGCGGCGTCCGTGCCACTCTTGAAGGCCTTTCCGGTCCGTTGCCGGTCAGAACAGCTTCCGATCCTGAGGTCGCTACTCGGGGCCGCCATCGCCCACGGGGACCGGACACAATTGCTCGGGTTGATTGATTCGAAACTCGCCTACACAAGCATGAACTCCGGCCAGAGAGTCTACTGGCTCACCGCAGGTCTGCTCGCGCAACCGAAGGAATTTGGCGATCGATTGGAATCGTATGTTTCCGGTAACGTGCGCCGGATAGAGCGATTGGTCGAAATGGCCTGCGCACCCGCCGTCGCGCATGCCCTTAGGGATCGGACGGGTGTGACCGTCCTTGAGAAGCTGATTCGGTTGATCGGGCCCTACTCCATTGAGCCGCCAAACACGGGCGAAGTCTATTCGGTGACTTGGCCGATCCATGCTGACCGGACTCTTCGCAGCTTCATCGACCGGCTCGCGGAAGATACTTCCGATATGGCCACCGATGCACTTGAGTCGCTGGCTAAGGACGATCGACTTGTCAACAGGCGACCCGAACTCCTGGATCGGCTCCATCGGCACAGGGGCATCCGGCGGGAAGCGACCTTCGCGCATCCGAGCCTTGAGCAGGTTGCCGAAGTCCTTGACAGAGGCCGACCCGCCAATGCGGCGGATCTCTGGGCACTCACCACGGATGTGCTGCGACGAGTCGGCAAGGATCTCCGGGGCGGCTCACCCTCCGGATGGCGGTCGTTTTGGCACGTTGATCAATATGATCGTGTGACAAGCCCGCTCCCGGAGAACGCTTGTCGTCGACCGCTGGTCCTCGCGCTGAGACCGTTGCTTGCCGCTATGGGGATCGACACCCAGATCGGTGGTCGATACGCCGACGACAAACGCGCAGACATTCGCGTGGCCTGTCACGTATTCAACGTCCCGATCGAGATCAAGAAGAGCTGCCATCGAGACCTCTGGAGCGCGATTCACACCCAGCTGATCGCGAAGTACACCCGCGATCCCGACGCAGACGGCTACGGTATCTACCTGGTATTCTGGTTCGGCGAGGCTGAAGACTGTCAGCCGACTCCACGATCAGGTCCCAAACCGAAGTCGGCCGCCGAACTCCAGACCGCCCTCCACGACACCTTGTCCGATTTGGAACGCCGCAAGATCTCGGTGTTGGTCATCGACGCCTCCCAATCAGCCGTCTGAGGCCCCCGGAGCCGTCTCTGGCCCGTTTGTCCGCCACAATTGGCCAAGATTGGCCGACAACACCCCCCTCACCCCCCGTGCGCCAGGAACCGCTCCGCCTCCAGCGCCGCCATGCACCCCGTCCCCGCCGCCGACACCGCCTGCCGGTAGAAGTCGTCCATGACGTCCCCCGCCGCGAACACACCCGGCACGTTCGTCTCGGTGCGCCACGCGGTCGGCAGCCGCACATACCCGTTGTCCTTGAGGTCGATGTGGCCGCGCAGGAAGGCCGTGTTGGGGTCGTGGCCAATGGCGACGAACATCCCGCCGACGGCCACCTCCGACTCTTCCCCCGTCACCGTGTCCCGCAGCCTGATGCCGCTGATGACTTCGTCGCCGAGCACTTCAGCGACGACCTTGTTCCACAAAAAGCGGATCTTTTCGCTCGCAAGCGCCCGATCCTGCATGATCTGCGACGCCCGCAGCTCGGCCCGGCGGTGAATGAGCAGGACTTCGCTGGCGAACTTGGTCATGTAGAGGGCTTCTTCCATGGCGCTGTCGCCGCCGCCCACAACCGCGATGACCTTGCCGCGGAAGAACGGCAGCGCCCCGTCGCACACGGCGCACGCGGACACGCCGCCGCCGCTCTGCGCCAGCCGCTCCTCGCCGGGAACGCCCAGCCAGCGCGCGTTGGCCCCGGTGGCAACCACGACTGTTTGGGCGCGCACGTCCTGTCCGCCGGATGTGCGCAGCAGGAACGGCCGGCTGGAGAAGTCGACGTCGACGATGTCCTCGGTGACGACGCGCGTGTCGAAGCGCATGGCCTGCTTCTTGAAGTCCAGCATCATCTCGATGCCGCCGATGCCGTCGGGGAAGCCCGGGTAGTTCTCGACATCGGTGGTGAACATGAGCTGTCCGCCGGGGATCATGGTGCGGCTGCCCGCGCCCTCGTAGACGATGGGGTTGAGGTTGGCGCGCGCCCCGTAGATGGCGGCGGTCCAGCCGGCGGGGCCGGAACCGACGATCACGAGGTTTTCGACATTGGGGTCGGGCATTGGGGTTACCGTGATTTCAAGTTGCGGGTCGAATTGTGAGGGGGCGCATGCGGCCTATCGCGACAGGACCGTCCCTTCCTTATACAGCTCGGAACTCCTGTAGCGTTCCAGTGCGCCCACCAGCAGGAGCTTGATGGCCACGGCCAGCGGCACGCCGATCAGGAGGCCGACGAAGCCGAAGTAGAAGCCGCCGAGGGTGAGCGCGAGGACGATCCAGACCGGGTGCAGCCCGACGGACTCACCGACGATCCGCGGGCTGATCACCGTGCTCTCAAGCGCCTGGGCCACGCCGTACACCGCGGCCACCTTGATGAGCGAGACGCCGACGCTCTCGCTGACCAGCGCCAGGATCACGGCGGGGATGAGCGAGACCACCACGCCCATGTACGGGATCACGCCGAGGACCGCCACCGTGGCGCCGAGCAGGAAGGCGTAGGGGAAGCCGGTGATGAGGAGGCCGAGCCAGGTGATGCCCCCCGTGATGAGCGAGGCCGACACCTGCCCACGCAGGTAGCGGGAGAGGAGGTCGTCATAGTCGCGGGCAAACGCGGTCACCCTGGGCCGCAGCTTGCCCGGGAGGAGGTTGCCGGCGCGGGCCACGATGCGGTCGTAGTCGCGCAGCAGGTAGAACATGAGCACGGGGGTGAGGACCAGGTACCCGACCACGGTGAGGAGGGAGCCGAATCCGCGGCCGAGACCGAGGACGGCAGCCCAGGCGCGTTCGGTGAGCTGCTCGCGCCGCGATTCCAGGAATTCGGTGACGGCCTGGGCGTCGAGCGCCTGGATTTGCGCCAGAACCGCGGCCTCGTCGACGAAGGGGATGTCGAAGCCGAGCGAGGTGGCGGTCAGCCCCTGCACCCAGGTTGCGAGTCCCTCCAGGAAGCGCGGGGCCACCCCGATCAGCGAGCGGGCTTGCCCAACCAGTTCGGGGACGCCGACGACCAGGACCACCGCGCCCAGCGCCAGGAAGGGGACCAGGATGATGAAGATCGCGGCGGTGCGGCCGATGCGCGGGTGTCTCTCAATGCGGTCTGCGACGGGATCGAGGATGTACGCGAGGACGAAGGCGAGGAAGAAGGGCGCAAGGAGCGACCCGGCCGTGCTCAGGATCCACAGACAGACCAGGATGGTCGCGACCGTCACCAGGAGCGCGTGGCCGCGCACCCCGCGGAAGGGCGTCAGGAGCGCGATGACGATGCAGTAGAGGAGGAAGGGATTGAGCGCGGCCCTCATGCTGTAGAGGAAGAATGACCCCGCCAGGATCAGCAGCACCGCCTGCACGGTGCGCCAAAGGGCGTTGTCCCGGTCCCGTCCGCGTTCGCTCACCAGTCTTCCTCCTCGATCGTCCGTTGTGCGCGCAGGACGACTTCCCGGGTGTCCCGGTACGGTATGCGCGCGGCGGCATCGCCCACGGGCAGCCACTCGCACGCGGTGATCCCCTCGGCGCGCTGGGGAACGGGATCGCCCGTCCGGCTGCGCATGAGGAAGAAGGTGCAGAACTTGTGGATGGTCTCGCCTTCGTGCTCGAAGGTCCAGTCGACCGTGTCGATCTTCGGCCCGACCGCCTCCGGTCGGATGCCGGTCTCTTCCTCCACTTCACGGGCCGCGGTCTCGCGCAGGCTCTCGCCGCCCTCGATATGACCCTTGGGGAGCGACCAGTTCCCATAGGGATCCTTGATCACCAGCGCATGCCAGTCCCCGGCCAGGAAACGCACGACCACCCCGCCCGCACTCCGTTCGATCCGATCCGCCATCCCGTTGCGCCTCCGTCCCCTCGCCACCGTCACCATGGTGCCGTCACCTCGCCTGTCGTCACGACCGCTGCTGTCACCATCGCTGCCGTCGCCACCCCTATCGTCACCACCGCTAGAAGATCGAGAAGCTGAGGTAGCGGCGCGGGTTCTCCTGGATGTCGGCGAGGAGCGCGCGCAGCTCCTGGACCGCCTCGATCGCGCCGTCTGCCAGCGCGGGATCGCCCAGCAGCTTGCCCACCGACCCGTCGCCGCTCTCCGCAGCGATCAGCAGCGCGTCCAGGCGGGCGAAGGTCGTGTCGGCCCGCTGCGCGGCGGACCGCATGTCCGACAGCGACGTGTTCAGCTCCTCGGTCAGGGACCGCAGATTGCTCAGGGTCGCGCTCGCGTCGGCGGCCATCGTCTCCGCCCCGGCGTTCATGATGATCGAGTCGATCCGCTCGAACGAGAGCCTCGCCACTCTCGCCGCCGCACCGAGTTCGGCGGCCGATGCGTTGACGCCCTCGGCGAGGTCCTCGAAACGTGCCTCCTGCTGGGCGATGATCTCGCTGAGCCCGTCGCTGACCTCCCCGATGTTCTCGATCGCGCTCCTGACGTGCAGGGCGGTTTCCTCGGTGAACGCGATCTGGAACCTCTCCGAGATGACCGTCAGGTTGTGGGCGATCTCGTCGGCCGTCGCGGTAAGGCGCGAGAAGTCGGGCAGCGCGGCGCCGGGGAGCACGCCCTCTTCGGGGTAGTCCTCGAGGTACGGGAGATCCAGGTCCGACCGGGCCAGGATCTCCGCCTGCCAGTCACCGAAGACGGATTCCGGGGCGAGGAGCACGGCAGCGTTGGGGGGAAGCACGAGGTCGGGGCGAACGCTCATGTGGACCATCACCGCTTCGCCGTTCGGGGTTACGGTGACCGCATCCACGTGCCCCACGGACACGCCGCGGAACTTCACCGCCGCGCCCGCGACCAGCTGCCCCACGTTGGCCGTGGCGGCCCGCACCTCCACCATGTCGCGCCCGAGTCCACCCTGCAGCCAGATGGTGCCCACCACCGCCACCGCGATCCCGAGTACCACCACCAGACCCACGAGGGCCTCTCGCCTACGCTCCATGATCCTGTCCTCCCGCGTGCATTCCCTCGTTCTTCCACCCGTCTCCGTAGTAGAGATCCGGATCGCCCTCGACGAATCCCTTCAGCACGGGATCGGACGCCGACCTGACCTCCGAGGGCGTGCCGGTGAACCTCGCCCGTCCGTTGTGCAGGAGCGTGATCCGGTCCGCGACCCGAAAGGCGCTGGTCATGTCGTGCGTCACCACGAGCCCCGTCACCCCGAGTTCATCCCTCATACGGAGTATAAGCCGGTCGATGACCGCCGTGGTCACCGGATCCAGCCCCGTCGTCGGCTCGTCGTAGAGCAGGAACTTGGGCGACGGGGCGATCGCCCGGGCCAGGCCGGCCCGTTTTCGCTGGCCGCCGCTCAGCTCGGCGGGATAGCGGTCCGCCATCCCCGCGAGTTCGACGAGGGCCAGACACTCCTTCACCCGCCCTTCGATCCGGCTGCGGTCCCACCCCGGCATGCGGCGCAGACCCATCCCGATGTTCTCGCCGATCGTCATCGAATCGAAGAGGGCGGCGAACTGGAAGACGTACCCGATCCGCCGGCGCAGCCGCGCCAGGCCGCGCCCGTTCTGCTCCGGCACCGAGGTCCCGTCCACGACAATCGATCCGGCGTCGGGGCGCAGCAGGCCGACCACGTGCTTCAGCAGCACCGACTTGCCGCTCCCGCTGGGCCCCACGATCGCCGAGGTCTCGCCGTCCTCGACCCGCAGGCTGAACCCCTTGAGGACCCGCTTCGGGCCGAACGCCTTCTGCACATCGAAAAGCCGGATACTCATGATTTACTCATATCATACTCATGACCGACAGCAGTCCGGGGGCGAATCCGCGCGAGCATTGCTACAGGAGCGTCGCTGCCCAGAAGGCGTCCAGGCAGAGGATCAGCATGCTCGCCACTACGACGGTCCGGGTGGCGCTTCGTCCTACACCCTCGGCCCCCCGCTCCGTCTGCAGGCCGAAGTAGCACCCCACTCCGGTCACTACCGCGCCGAAGGAGACGGACTTGATGATGGCGAACCAGACATCCCAGGGCTCGAAGAACAGGCGCAGCCCCTTCACGAACTCGGGCGATGACATGTCCAGCAGCTGGAGCGCCGTGAACCACCCGGATCCGATCCCCAGGGCGATGGCGAGGAGAACCACGATGGGAAACATCAGAATCGCGGCGAGCACCCGCGGCACCACCAGGTAGGCGAGCGGATCGTAGGCGAGCGTCTCGAGGGCATCGACCTGTTCGGTGACGCGCATGGTGCCGAGTTCGGCCGAGATGTTGGCGCCCACGCGGCCCGCGAGGGTGAGGGCGGTCAGCACGGGACCCAGCTCCATGATCATCGTCTTGCCGACGAGCGTGCCGACGAAGTAGACCGGGATCGTGCCCGTCAGGGTGTACGACGCCTGCAGCGACATGACGATGCCGGTGAAGGTCGCGATGAAGAGCGCGATGGGAACCGACGCGACGCCGACCCGGGCCATCTGGGGCAAGAGGTGCGGCGCCCATATGCCGACGTTGCGCACCGACGCAGCCGAGGCCATCAGCAGGGCCCACGCCTGCCCCATTTCCTGCAGAGCCGTGATGGTGCGGCCCCCAACCAGGGCAAGCGCCCCCGAAATCCGATCGAGCATCAGGAAAGATAGTCCATCCACCCGCCATTGCCCCGCTTGCGCACTGCGGGCGCAAACCCAACGAGGGTGAAGCTCACGCTGTCCGTACGGGACGCGGTTCCGGCCCGACCACGCCAGCTCAGGACCACCTCCCCGACGTGATCCGAAGCGCACCTCACCGTCGCCTCGACCTCCAGCCCCTGCTCCTCCGACTCGATCCTGATCCGGATCAGGCCGGCGGCATCCGCTTCCGGGACCCTGACCGGGTTGCGGAAGAGTGCCTTGGTGGACTGCCTGCCCGAAGGAAGCCTGCGCGTCACCTTGATGCGCTCAAGCCAGTCCGGCGGATAGCTGATCCGGTAGCGGAACCCCAACTGGTCCGTTCCCGTGGCGTCTTTGTTGTGGCGGGACATGTCACAACCTCAATGGCGCGGGCGAGAAAGTCAGCAGAAGAAGCGCGAACGATGCCCACGCGAGGATCGTTCGACCTCGTCCCAGCGGTTCCTCCTCGCTCATCACCGACGGATGCGCCACGCTCCCCCGCCCGAGGAGGAGGACGACGCCACCCCAGAGCCACCAGCCCCACCAGACGAGCCCGAGCGGCACCATGAGCAGCAGAAACGCCCGGGCCGCCGTCCGCTGCCGGGGACCGGCCAGCGCATAGAGGATGTGGCCGCCGTCGAGCTGTCCCAGGGGGAGCAGGTTCAGCGCGGTCACGAAGATGCCCAGCCACCCCGCGAAGGCGAGCGGATGCAGGAAGACGGCCGAACCGCTCTCGAAGCCGGGAACGGTCAGGGCGGCGGACAGCTGGAGGAGCGCGCTGCTCCCGATCCATACCGGTTCAGTCAGGAAATGGACGAGGAACGGATAGAGCCCCTCTTCGCCGCCCGGCAGGACTTCGGAGAGGCGCAGGCCGATCAGCAGCACGGGTAGCGACAGGAGGAAGCTCACCGCCGGCCCCGCGATCCCGATATCGAAGAGGACGGAGCGCCGGGGGATGAGGCCGCGGATCCTGATGAACGCGCCCAGGGTGCCCACCAGCGAAAAGTAGGGAGGAAAGGGGATGAAGTACGGCAGCGAGACGGGCACCTGGTGGCGCCGCGCGATGAAGTAGTGGCCGAGCTCATGGCCCAGCAGGATGCCGATGAAGGTCAGCCCGAACGGCAGTCCGACCGCCAGCTCGGAGACACTGAAGCGCGTCGGAACGGGGAACCAGGTGCCGCCGATCTGTGCGAAGCGCGTGTCCAGGACGTCGATCCCGGCGAGGAAGCCCCCGGCGACGATCGCACTGCCGAGCGCCGCCAGGAAAAGTCCGAAGTGAAGAGCGGGATTGTTGCGAAGAGCCTTGACCTGCATGAAAGTGTTTGCAATCCTTTTGGATAAGTCATTTTTCCGAATCGAGCGCCACCCGTCGTGGACGGCGCCGCCTCAACGCTGGTCCCCGCACTCACCCGTTGCGCCAAACCGCCCGGTCATAGCGTCATACCGAGCCGCCTTTTCCGGCACCCTCACGTGACTCCCGATGGACATCGCCGAACTCAAGAATAGCACGGTAGCCCAACTCCAGGGCTATGCGGAAGCCCTCAACATTCCGAACAGCGATCGGCTCGCCAGGCGCGATCTGATCTTCCGGATACACGAGGGGCTTGCACGGCGTGACGAGGCGCCGCGTGCAGAGGGCGTGCTCGATATCCTGCCTGACGGATACGGGTTCCTGCGGTCCCCGAGCTGGAACTACCTGAGCAGTCCCGACGACATCTACGTGAGTCCTCCCCAGATCAAGTCGCTCGATCTGCGTCGGGGTGACACGATCGTCGGCCCCGTGCGGCCCCCCGGACGCGGCGAGCGCTACCTCGCGCTGCACAGCGTCGAGCGGATCAACGGCTTGCCTGCGGAGTCCGCCGCCAGGCGTCCCGAATTCGACAACCTGCGTCCGTGGTACCCCACCCGGCGCCTCAATCTGGAGATCCCCGGCGGGGCGCTGTCGGTGCGCATCATGGACCTGATCGCGCCGATCGGGCTCGGGCAGCGCGGACTGATCGTGTCTCCCCCGAAGGCGGGCAAGACGACCATCCTGCGCAACCTCGGCAACGCGATCGCGACCAACCACCCGGAGGTCCAGCTGGTGGTACTCCTGATCGACGAGCGGCCGGAAGAGGTGACCGAGATGGAAGAGAGCGTCCGCGGCGCGGTCGTCGCGTCCACTTTCGACGAGCCCGCCGTCCGCCACCGGCAGGTCGCGGAGATGGTGCTGGCCAAGGCCAAGCGCCAGGTCGAGCACGGGCGGGATGTCGTGATCCTCCTCGACTCGATCACGCGGCTCGCCCGCGCCTACAACATCCTGGCGCCCCAATCCGGGAGGATTCTGTCGGGCGGAGTCGACGCGAAGGCGCTGTCGAAGCCGAAGCGCTTCTTCGGGTCGGCTCGGAGCCTGGAACATGGCGGCTCACTCACGATCATCGCCACGGCGCTGGTGGAGACGGGCAGCCGCATGGACGAGGTGATCTTCGAGGAGTTCAAGGGCACCGGCAACCTGGAGCTGGTGCTGGACCGTGAGATCGCGGACCGGCGGGTCTATCCCGCCATCGACATCAACCGCTCGGGCACGCGCCGGGAAGAGTTGCTGCTCACCGAGAAGGAGCTGAACCGCGTCTACCTGCTGCGGAACTTCCTGGGCCACATGCCCGAACCCGAGGCCGCCGAGTTTCTGATCGACAGGATCTCGCGCCATCACACCAACGCGGGATTCCTGGCCGCGATGGCGCAGGGGGAGTAGCGGGCGCTAGGCGTCGGCTTCGCGGTAGCGCGGGTTCACCACCAGGTCCCCCGACTCGAAGACCTTTCGATCCCAGGGGTAGATGAGCGTCGAGTCGGTCGCCAGCGCGAAGTAGTCCGGCTGGAATCCGCGTGTGCGCGCAAAGCTGGTGGCGGTGCGAATCTGTGCCGGTCCGACCTCGCGCACCGCGGCGAGCGCCAGGCGCATGGTGTCTCCCGACGTTGTGATCTCGTCCACGATCAGCACCCGCTTGCCCCGGGCCTGCCTGGGCGCGGCGGAGAGGATGGAGGGGCGCTGCCGCACCACGCGGCCACCCTCTCGACGGGTGATCTTCAGCGAGAAGAAGTCGCGCCGCATGATCGAAGCGACCACCGCGCCGGGGATCACTCCGGCCCGGGCGATCCCGATGATGATGTCCGGGTCGTAGCTCTTGGCCACCTTCAGAGCCAATGCCCGGCACAACTCTCCGAACATCTCCCAGGACAACTCCATGAAGTCGTCGCTCGGGGTCACGTCCCGCGGGTTGAATGAGCCGCTCAACATTGTCTCCTCGTATCGTCTGGTGCAGTTTCGGACACGTCGTGCCCGGCACCACAATAATTTGTCATGTGAGTCTCCGGGGCCGACCGCGTCCCGCAACTCCCTGCCCCCCCGCAACCACGGACACCGCCGGCGCATGACCAGCGATCCAAAGCAGGCAGCAGACACCCGCTTCGCCGAAGCCCTGGCCGCCAGCGGCGCCCGGGATCCGCGGGACTACTACCGCGCGAAGCTCCGCGAACTGAAGCGGCACAACCCCGACGGGTACGCCGAGGGGGTTGCATATTACCAGCAGACGCTCATTCCGTCCATTGCCGGGGGCGAGGCGGATCCGATCGAGGCCTGGCGCGACTACGGGCTGCTGATCGCCCGCCTGACGGCGCCCGGACGGCCGGTCGCCATCGATCCGGAGGGACGCTCGCGCCCGTTCGAACCTCCCGGCAACGCCGCTGACATGGTGCTGCACCTGCCAGAGTCGAGCAGAGAGCGCCCGATCCTGGTCGCCTTGCCGGCCGAGCCGACCGGCGCCCAATCGGCGACCTACGACTGGCTCGTCGCCGGGCGGCGGGCGCTACGCGGCGCGTAGCACTTCGCCCGAGGAGCAACGCAGAGCGAAGCGATCCAGCGCGGATGCATCGCCGGGCGAATGCCGGGGGGATTTGCCCGCGGACTCCCTAATCCTCCACCATGTAGCCGACCCCCCAGGCACCCAGCCCGAGGTGGGTGGCGATCACCGGCGTGATCGGCGAGACCAGGATCTCCGCGCCGGGGTGGCGCGCCAGCAGCTTCTCCCGCAGAGGCTCGACGATCTCGGGCGCGCCCGCATGCACGATCCCGAAACGCACCTTTTTCGCTCCGGGCGGGATCTCCGCAAAGACACCCTCCAGCAGCAGCTTCCGGACGCGCCGGGCTCCACGAGTCTTTCCGATCGCCCGGATCTTGCCGTCGGGTCCCAGGCCGAGAACCGGCTTCAGATCCAGGAGCCCCCCCAGCCACCCGGCAAAATGACTCAGGCGGCCCGAGGCGATCAGGCGGTCCAGGCTTCGGACGGTGAAGGCGACGCCCGACTGCCCACGGACCCTCTCGACCTCCTCGACGATCTCGTCCGGAGTCATGCCCGCCTCGGCCAGCTCCGCCGCCATGAGGGCGAGCAGCCCGATCAGGATCGACGCCGCCTTGGAGTCCACCAGCCGGATGTCCAGATCGGGCGCCATGCTCGCACCGTGCTCGGCGGACTTGAAGATGCCCGACAGCGACGCTGCAACGAAAATGGCCACCACCACCTCGGAGTCGTCCGAGGCCCTCTGGAACGCCTGCATGAACTGGCCCGGCGGAGGCTGCGAGGTCGTCGGGAGGGGCCCGCCGCCTTCCAGGCGTGCAACGAACTCCTCTGCGGTCACGTCGATCCGGTCCCGCAGCGTCGTATCTCCGTCCACCAGAAGGAGGGGCACCATGTGGATCCCGTGGGCATGGATCACCGCGTCGGGCAGGTCCGAGCCGGAGTCGACGAGGATGCCAACCGGGCGGCGCACAGCGTCCGCTCCCGCCCCGCGCGCCGCCTCGAACTGGGCGAACATGTCCTCGGCCTTGTGCGCGGTGACGCTGCCGACCGTGGCGCAGTAGTCGATGGCCGTGCCCGGGTGGTCGGTATGGAGGTGGATCTTGAGGATTTCGTCGGCGCGTATGACCAGCAGCTCCTCCGAGCCCTCGGACAGCGCCGCCCGCACGGTCTTCTCGTCGGGCAGACCCGCGCCCTCCACAAGAATCTCGGTGCAGTAGCGTCGGGTCCCTTGGCCGAGAGGGTGGTCCATCGCCCCGATGGGGGACCAGTCGGGGCGCCCCGCATCTTCGTCCGCACCCGCGCCTGCATCGTCCGTTCCGAACTCGGCGTCCTCGCCGTGCTCGATGAGACCCACGACCCCCTCGATCATGTGCACGAATCCCTTCGCGCCCGCATCCACCACCCCGGCCTCGGCAAGCACCGGGAGAAGGTCCGGAGTTCGCTCGAGGGAATCCTGCGCCGCCTCGAGGACGTGCGCCATCAACGTGGTGAAGTCCCCCATTGCAGCGTCGGTTCCCGCATCGGATGTCCCCTCGGCCGCGGACGCCGAGTCGCGCACCACCGTTAGGATCGTTCCCTCGACCGGGTTTTCGACAGCCCTGTCCAGCGAGCGGGAACCCGCCAGGAGCGCATCGCCGAATTCGACCGAAGAAACCCGGCTGTGTCCCTCTAGCCCGCGGGCGAAACCCAGGAGAAACTGCGACAACATCATCCCGCAGTTGCCCCGCGCGCCCAGCACAGCCGACCTCGCCACCGCCGACGCCACGCGGTCCACCCTTCTCTCGCGCAAACCCGCCAGATCGGTGGCAATGGCATCGAGGGTCATCGCCAGGTTGGTGCCCGTGTCTCCGTCGGGAACCGGAAACACATTGATGCGGTTGAGTTCAGCCTTGCCCTTCCGGCCGTGCACGCACGCCGCCAGCACCGCGCGCCGCAAACGCGGGCCATCTACGTAGGCGATTCCGGACCTGTCGGACATGGCGCTCACACTCCACACTCAGGTGTCGGTACTCGCAAGTGTCGGGTACTCGCGATCACGGTTTCGTCCACGGTATGGCATCCTCGACCCAGGCAACAGAGATGACAACCCCGCTCCCCGCGCTGCGACCAGGCGTCGTGTACCTCTGGGAGGGACGGCTGGATGCCCCCGACCACGTCACGGCGGCCGCGCGGGCGCTGCTCTCCGACCGCGAGAAAAAGCGTGCCGACCGCTTTGTGTACGATCGACACCGCCGCCGCTACACCGTCGCCCAGGGCCACCTGCGCCGCGTGCTTGGCCAGCTGACCGACACCAGTCCGGAGGAAATCCGCTTCCAGTTCGGAGAGCACGGCAAGCCGTTTCTGCCGGGCGGACCCTCGTTCAATCAATCCCACTCCGAGGAGCGGATCATGATCGCCGTAGCCGCCAACGGGCGCCTGGGGGTCGACATCGAGGAAATCAGGCCGGTGAAGTACCTGCTCGGCCTGGCCGACAAGAATTTCGCAAAGGACGAAGCCGCCCTCCTCCACACCACTCCCGATCCCGAACGGCTCACGGTCTTCTTTCGGCTCTGGACGCGGAAGGAGGCCTTCCTGAAGGCTCTGGGCTTCGGACTGACCCATCCGCTGCGGTCGTTCTCCGTGGACCCGGCGCCGGGCGCTCCCCAGGGACTCCTTGACGCGGGGGATCTGCCGGAGGATCCCACTAGCTGGTACCTCGGCGCCGTCCCCTGTTCGGAGGGTGCTGAGGCGGCGCTCGCAGTGGACCGGGCCGGGATCGAGCAGGCGCCCCTGCCCTACGATCCGGGCGGACTATAGTCCCGGCTACGCTCCAACGGTTCCGACACGCACGCCGACGCCGCGGCCTCGCAAGCCACCGGCTCGGACGCACAAGCCGACGCTTCCGCCTCGTAGGCAACCGGCTCCGGCGCACAAGCCGAGGCCCCCGCGTCGCACGCCGTCTCCGCCACACCGGTTGTCGCGTTGGAGCAGATCGCGCCGTTCGTGTAGCAGGTGTAGCAGGCGGACTCGGCCAGCGGAGCAGACATCGTGACCGCTTCAGCGAGGGTGTCGGCCAGACGGGCGCTCGGATAGTCCAGCAGGATGGGGCACGCATATACTCCAGCGGCCGTCACGAGCCGCGCGCGGGTGCAGAGGAGCTGATCGAGGTCGTAGCCGTGCATCATCTCGTGGGTGACGCGCTCGCAGTCGGTGTAGCCGCGATTGCGCTGGGCTTCCTCGCCGATCAGGAGGGGCGGCAGGATCTTCAGCCGCGGCTCGTCGTAGCCGACCCCGCCGAGGGCGTCGCGAAAGGCTTGAAGCGTGCACGCCATCTCCTCGCAGGGCCAGCTCTGCATGGCCGTGATGATCGGGCGGAACCCGGCCGAAGCCAGGTTGCCCACACCTTCCATGGCCCGCTCGAAGGTGCCCTCGCCCCGGATCGGATCGTTCGTCGCGGGCGAGTACCCGTCGATGCTCACCCGCAGCTCCAGCGGATGCGGACTGCCGTCCTGGATCGCCCGCAGCTCCGCGACGCGCCGAGGCGGAAAGAGGGTGGCGTTGGTGAGGACGGTGGCCGGGCCGTACTGCAACGTATCCTCGAGGATGCCCTCCATCTCGTTGTTCATGAAGGGCTCGCCGCCCGTGAAATAGTACTCCTTCACATTCATGTCGGCGGACTCGACCAGCGTCGAGCGCACCATCTCCCGGGTCATGAACCAGAAGGAGTGATTGTCGGGCGAGCAGGAGATGAAGCAGTGGCGACAACGCAGATTGCATACCGTCCCGCTGACCTGAAACCAGAGCTGATCGAGGGCGGTCAGAGGAACTCTGGGATATTGTGGGGCGATCATGATCGTGCCTGGCGCGGAAGCGGGGATTCTCGGCTCCGGATGTAACCGGAATACAGCAACCGCACTGGAAGGTTCCGGCGCCCCCGAGGCTTGCTGTACGATGTTGCCCCGTATATTTACGGGGCGAAAGCACCCACTGCCAATACCCGAACACCCCGACCGAAGACGCTCTCGTGCAATTCACAACCATCAATCCTGCCGAAGGCACCCTGCTCCGCAGTTATCCGTTCATGTCTCCCGAGAAGCTGGACGCGGCAATCCAGAAGGCCCTGAGTGCGCAGGAATCGTGGAAAGCCGTCTCTCTGACCGAGCGCGCCCGGTGCGTCGCCACCCTCGCAGAAAAGCTCCGCCAGCGCCAGCGGCACCTCGCCGAGGTGATGACCATGGAGATGGGCAAGCCCCTGCGCGAGGCCGCCGCCGAGGTGGAAAAGTGCGCTCTCGGATGCGACTACTACAGCCAGCACGGTCCCGCCTACCTGCGCGATCAGGTGGTGGAGACCGAGGCCCACCGCAGCTACGTCACCTTTCAGCCGCTGGGCCTCGTGCTCGCGATCATGCCGTGGAACTTCCCGCTGTGGCAGGTCATGCGCGCCGCGATCCCGGCCCTGATCGCCGGCAACGGCATCCTCCTCAAACATGCCCCGAGCGTCCCCTGCTGCGCGCTCGAACTGGTCGATCTCTTCGAGGCGGCCGGCTTTCCCGAAGGCATCTTCACCAACCTCTTCATCGACGTGCCCGCCGCGGGCGACCTGATCCGCGACGCGCGGGTGCAGGCGGTGACACTGACGGGCAGCACGCGCGCCGGACGCCAGGTCGCGGGGATCGCCGGGTCGCAGATCAAGACGTGCGTGCTGGAGCTCGGCGGGAGCGACCCCTACGTCGTGCTCGAGGACGCGGACCTGCCCCGGACCGTCGAGGCGTGCGTGACCGGCCGGCTGATCAACGCGGGGCAGAGTTGCATCGCCGCCAAGCGCATGATCGTGCACGAAGCGGTCGCGGACGCGTTCACGGAGGCGGTCGTGCAGCGGATGGGAGAGACGCGCGTGGGCGACCCGATGGCCGAGATGACCGACGTGGGGCCGCTCGCGCGCGAGGATCTGCGCGACCACCTGGCGGACCAGGTCGAGCGCAGCGTGGACGCGGGTGCGCGATGCCTGCTCGGAGGCAAGGTGCCCGATGCCCCCGGGTGGTACTACCCCGCCACCGTGCTCACCGATGTCCGCCCCGGGATGCCCGCCTACGACGAGGAGATCTTCGGTCCGGTGGCGTGCATCATCCGCGTGGATTCGGAGGAGGAGGCGCTGCGCGTGGCCAACGACACCGCCTACGGGCTCGGCGCGGCCGTCTTCACGCAGGATCTCGAGCGCGGCGAGCGAATCGCGCGCACCGGCATCGAAGCGGGCGCATGCTTCGTCAACGACTTCGTGAAGTCCGACCCGCGCCTGCCCTTTGGCGGCGTCAAGTCCAGCGGCTTCGGGCGCGAACTGTCGGACTTCGGGATCCGCGAGTTCGTCAACGTGAAGACGGTGCTTATCCCCTAGAAGCGATGCACGGCAAGCTGCCGACGTAGTTGCAGGATCTTGACGTCCGGGTCGACGACGACCTCGCGGGGCTCGAAGTCGGTGACGATCTCAAAGCGGCGCTCATCGCCGGCCCCCAGGAGCACGTCCGTCCTTGTAGCGCGGTAGTCCGGCAGAGTAGAGCCGTCCGGTGCGAAGCGCTGGCCGCTGGTAGCTGCGATGTCGACCGGCATGGTGCCGGTGCCAATGTTCGTGATGCGGCCGTGCACGCGCCAGCGCCCGTCACCGGTTTCCTCCGTGGTGACTTCGGCCAGCCGGTACTCCGGGAGGACGATCTCGTCGAACCACTGTCGTGCAAAAGCGTCAAAGGCCTCCGGATCGGGGGCGTGGACACGCATGACGCGGAGGAAGTCCGGCGGCAGCGGATGGTCCGGGTTCAGGTGATAGGCCTGGATGTAGGCGCGCAATCCGGCGAGCATGGCGTCTCGTCCGATGAATTCCTTGAGCATCCAGAAGACACAGCCACCCTTATCGTAGAACAGCGTGTTGTTGGCGCCGAGGTCCGTGTGCTTCGAGATGGGAACCTCGGCGTCGAACAGCCGCGACTCGGCGTAGTTGCCCTCGAAGCGCTCGAACATCTCCATGCGGTCGCGCGGTCCCTTGACCTGCTCGGCCAGCATCAAGGCCGAGAAATGGGACAGCCCCTCATGCAGGACGTGGCCGCCCGGGCCCTCGCCCGCCTGCACGAGGTTTCCCCACCACTGGTGAGCGACCTCGTGACCCACGAACAGGAAGGCGAGGCGCGTCCGTGGCTCGCTGTAGGTCTGGAAGGCGGCCTCGGAGAAAATGGTGTTGGTCGGGTATCCCTGGGCCCCCTGTCCATAGAGCCGGCTGACCTGGCTGATGCGCAGCTCACGCCAGGGGTAGGGCCAGAACCACTCGGAGTAGTAGCGGCGAGCCGCATCGAGGGCCTCGCCCATCTCCTCGATATTCCAGGTGTGCTCGGGGTGGTAGTGGATGGCGGTCCCGGCACCCCGTCGTACGGCCCATTTGCCGCCGAGGATGTTGAAGAGGAAGACGGGCTCGTCGCTCTCCCAGACGACGGTGCGATGGCCGGCGGCGACCCGCTCGTCGGTCATCACCCCGGTCGAGTTGTAGGTGTAGGCCTCGGGGCCGGTAACCCGGATCCGCGTTGTGTACGGCTGGCCGCCGCCGAAGTTCGGCGGGGTGACACCTTCGAACCAGTTGTCCGGGTAGCGACGCGGATCGTAGTCGTTGTCCTCGTCCTGCCCAATGCTCTCGTCGTAGACGATCGCCGGGAAGGTTCCCCCGACACCGTACCCCAGGTTGATGCTGGACGGCAGCACGAGGGCGCCGTCCAGGTTGTTGTCTACACCGTTCCTGGTGAAGCCGGTGGGGACCTCGCCGTGGTACGAGAACCCGAGGCGCAGCGTCTGACCGGGCTGCAGTGGGCTGACCGGCCGGACGACCCACAGGCCGGCGCTGTTGTCAATCTCGCCGACCCGCTCGCCGAGGCTCCACCGCACATCTTCCCAAAAGCCCAACGTCACCGGGAATTCATCGATCGCCACACTCTCGTCGTTGACGAGCAGGTAGCTGCCCTCGACGGAGAAACGGCGGCTTCCGGGCTCGAGCTCGACATCGAGGTCGGCATGTCGGATGTTCGGCGTGAGGGCATCTCGCCAGGTCGCCATGTTTCCGCGCCAGTAGCTCTTCCGGACCTCCTGGGCGACATCGCCCTCGAAGCCGTTGCGGACCAGGACGTATAGGGGAATCCCGGGAAGCAGCGGGAGGGCGACCAGGGGCAGGAGCGCTACCCCCGTGCGCAGCAGGGAACGGGGGCGCAGCCGTTGCACGATGCGAATACCGTCGAATTCCTGCCGACCGAAAAAGCGTACCGCCAGACCGACGAAGAGTGCGGCAAGGCCAAGCAGCATCAGCCGGCTCAGCAGGAGCGGGCCGCGGTCGAGCTCCAGCGTCCCCATGTCGCTCCAACTGAGTGTGTCCCAGGCCATCCAGTTGGTAACCCAGGTAACCTCATCGGCGATGGAGGCGAAGACGCTGTAGAAGAGCACGGCCAGGCCGATCCCGTAGGTGGCATAGCGGTTGCGGGTCAACGTGTGCAGGGCGAGCACGAAGGCGGCCCAGACCAGGAAGGTCGGTAACAGGATCAGACCCCAGATGAGCACGAAGGGGCTCAGGTGGAAGGGGACCTCGACGCCCCAGGTGGCGCCCCGGTAGAGCGAGACGCCATACGCCGCCACCAGCGAGGCGTCGAGAACGACCAGCGCGACCAAGCCGTTGCCGATCGCTTTACCGGTCAGGATCGCGTCCGTTCGCGCCGGGACCGAGTAGTAGATGGCGGCCAGGCCGAGGGTGTGCTCCCGCTGGACCGACTCGACCATGTAGAAGAGCAGCAGGGCGCAGACCAGCAACGACAGCGTGTTCATCATCGACACGGCCATGATTCCCGGGACCGGCAGCATCGGGGAATCGAACAGGCCGGTAGTCAGCGCCATGATGGTCAGGGCTTCCCAGACGATGAGCGGCGTAAACAGGTAGAGGCTGGGACGCTTTAGCAGGGCGCGCAGCTCTGCCGCCACAACGTCGCGCATGGTGGTGAGAAAGGCCGGGCGTGCCGTCCCCATTCTGGCGAGGGGAGCGGCGGCGGCCCCCAACGCAGTCGGTGGGCGGGGTCGGGCAGCGGCCGTGGTCCGGGCCACGGAGAGCGAGCCGTCCGAGGCTGCTTCGAACGCCAGGCTCGCGGCGCGGCGGGCTCGTCTACGCTGCTCCCCGTGGGCCCGGCGCAGGCTCCTGGCAAGCGACCTCTGAGCCCAGAGCACCGCAAGCAGTCCGATCACCACGGTGGCGATGCGATTCAACTGAAACCCGGGGTCTACAGCGATTCGGGCGGTGTTGTAGAAATCGGCACCCCGGTCTATCTCGATGTAGGTCTGGTCGAGCCACCGGAACCCGGACGGATCAAGTACGGAAATCACGGTGTTGATGCCATCGTCGAGCCAGTTGGGAGACCAGGTCCACAGGAAGGTCGAAAGCATGACGATCCCGATGGGAACGACGAACACGAGGACGGGCTTTCGCCAGCACGTTCCGACGGCCAGAGAGACACCACCGAAGAACAGAATCATCGGCAGGCCGAAGAGAAGGCCGGGCCGGAGGTAGGTCCAGGCCGAGAACGGACCGATCTGCTCGGGCTCCGCACCGTTGGGGACGACATGGTTGAAGAGCATGCTGAGGCCGAGGTCGAGTCCCAACAGAACGACGAAGCATATGAGGACGGCCGTGAACTTGCCCCAGACATACTCGCCGGGGGTCAAGCGCGTGGTGTGGAGGATCTCGCCCACCCCGAGCTTGTCGTCGCGGATGACGGTCATGCCTGCGGCGATGGCGACGAAGAAGCTGTAGACGGCGAAGGTTATGGCGGCTGTCGACCAGGAGACGAAGAACTCGGAGTTGAGCCAGACCTCCTTGCCGCCGATGACCGTGGTGCCGCTCTGTAGCCGAATATCCCCCTGGGCATAGAACCAGGAGACGTACCCGACGATCGCCAGTAGGACGTAGTAGAGGGGCCGCCGCAGGTTTGCGCCGACCTCGCGCCGGGTGACCTCGAGGAAGCGAGCCGCGCTCATCTGGCTCCCATGAGAACGAGGTACGCGTCCTCCAGCGTCGGCGCCACCGGCTCGAAGCCCTCGGGCACGTTGCCGTTGTCCGCGTGCACGCGGACCCGGTAGCGTCCCTCTACGAGAAGCGCCTGGGTGACCCGGTTCTGCGCGGCGACCTGCTCCAGATCCTCGTTCGAGACGGCTCGTTCGTAGATCGTGCCCCGTATGGAATCGCGTGCGTCCGAGGGCGTCGTATCTGCAACAATCTCGCCGTCGCGCATGACGGCGAACCGTGGGCACAGGACAGCGACGTCCTCGACGATGTGGGTCGAGAGGATGACGGTGCGGCCCTCGGCCATCTCGGCGAGGAGCCGGTAGAAACGCAGCCGTTCCTCGGGATCGAGACCGGCGGTCGGCTCGTCGACGATGACAAGCGTGGGATCGCCTGCCAGGGCCTGGGCGATGCCAAGCCGCTGTCGCATCCCGCCGGAGTAACCACCGACCTCGCGTCGTGCATCGTCGGTCAGGCCGACGCGGGCCAGGAGCTGGTCGGCAAGCTCTCCGAGGGGCACATCGGCGGTGACGCCTTTGAGCCTCAGCAGGTACAGCAACATGGCGTGCGCCGAAAGGTGCGGGTAAAATCCGAAATCCTGCGGCAGGTAGCCGAGCTGCAACCAGGCAATCTCGGGATTCTGAACAATGTCCTGGCCCTCGAACTCCACCGAGCCGGATGTGGGTTCCAGCAACCCCGCCACGATCTTCATCAGAGTCGTCTTGCCGGCGCCGTTCGGGCCCAGCAGTCCGAACATCCCGGAACCGACATCGAGATCGACCCCTTGGAGTGCGGCCACCGGGCCCGGGTACACCTTCACGAGGTCACGGATCACAAGCATGACAGCTATCTATAGGGGTATCGAAGGCGTTTGCGAAAGCCTTCGGTTGTCGGCTGGGGAGTTCGAGTGTGCCAGAACTCCCACACGCCTTGCCTCGACCACCATCCCGCGAACACCTTGCATCGCCGCGCGTGGCGGTGGGCTCACCTGACGCTGCGGCAGAACCAGCAAACCCGGAAAGGCCCTCCCCATGAAGATGACCGCCGCCATCTGCGCGCCCACGTCCACCATTGCCCGCCTCGCAACCGCCATCTCCCCGCTCGTGGCCGCGCTGGCCATTGCCGCCGCGCCGCTCCTCCCGGCCCCGCTCCACGCCCAGACCACCTCGCCCCCCGAGTACATGGAACTGGCCCGCACGCTCCTCGAGGAGCTCGTCGAGATCAACACGACCAACACCGAGCGCGGCAACAACACCCTTGCCGCCGAGGCCGCCGCCCGCACCCTCCTTGCGGCCGGGTTCCCGCAAGAGGACGTCCACGTCCTGGTTCCCGGCGACGCCCCCACCAAGGGCAACCTCGTCGCGCGCCTCCGCGGCCGCGACACCGGCCTCGCCCCCATCCTCCTCCTCGCACACATCGATGTCGTCGAAGCGCTGCCCGAGGACTGGAGCCCAGACTTTCCGCCCTTCGACTTCACCGAGCGCGACGGCTACTTCTACGGACGCGGCGTCACCGACGACAAGGACGAAGCCGCGATCTACACCGTGAACCTCATCCGCATGAAGCAGGAGGGGTACGTTCCCGACCGCGACATCATCATCGCGCTGACCGCGGACGAAGAGGGTGGACCTCGGAACGGGGTCGCTTTTCTGTTGGAGGAGCATCGCGACCTGATCGACGCGGCCTTCGCCCTGAACGAGGGCGGCGGCGGGATGTCGCAGGACGGAGTGAAGCTCTCGAACAACGTGCAGGCGGCCGAGAAGCTCTATCTCTCCTTCTACTTCACGGCGACGAATCCCGGCGGCCACTCCTCGCTGCCGGTGCACAAGAACGCGATCTACGACCTTTCCGGCGCGCTCCTCGCGGTCCAGAACCACGGCTTCCCGGTCATGCTCAACGAGATCACCGAGGAGTTCTTCGGCCGCTCCGCCGATCTGGTCGGCGGCGAGATGGGTGACGCCATGCGCCGCATCGTGGCAAACCCGGACGACGTTGAGGCCGCGCGCACACTGGCGGTCGAGGCCGGGTACAACTCGCGCCTCCGCACCACCTGCGTGGCGACGCTGCTGGAGGGCGGCCACGCCCAGAACGCGCTGCCGCAGCTGGCCCGCGCCAACGTCAACTGCCGCATCTTCCCGGGCCACGACCCCGCCGACGTGCTCGCCACGCTGTCCGAACTCGCCGCGCCCTTCGATGTGACGGTGGAACCGCGCGGCGAAGTCACCCCCAGCCCCGCCTCCCCGCTCACCGACGAGGTCCTTGGCCCGATCGAGCGTGTTACCGGCGAGATGTGGCCCGGCGTGCGCGTCCTGCCGGTCATGTCCACCGGCGCCACCGACGCGCTCTACCTGCGCAACGCCGGCATCCCGGTCTACGGCGTGAGCGGACTGTTCGGCGACATGGACGACGTGCGGGCGCATGGGCGGGACGAGCGGATCGGGATCGAAGCCTTCTTCGAGGGGCAGGAGTTCCTGTACAGGCTGGTAAAGGCGCTGAGCGGGGGCGGGGTGACGTGAGCGCGGCGGCATGACCCGGGCGGGGGCCTCTCCGGTTGGCCACAACCTCCCGTGTCCCATCTGAGCATCCCGGCGTCCCTGCGCATTTCCGCGGAACCGTCGAGGACGCTCTCGGTGATTATCGGCTCTCCCGCCGCAGCACCCTGCCCGGCAGCGTGCCGGTCACCACGCCGTCCTCGTACACCACCGCTCCCGCCACCCACACGCGCTCGATCCCTGCGGCCGCGAGATGTGGCTCGGCGGTGGTCGAACGGTCGATGACCGTGGCCGGGTCGAACAGAACCAGGTCGGCGGGTGCTCCCGCGCGCAAGACGCCACGACTCGGCAGCCCCATGTGCGCCGCCGCCAGCCCCGTCATCTTGTGAATCGCCTCCTCGAGGCCGAGCCGCCCCTCTTCGCGCACGTACCGCCCCAGCACCCTCGGGTAGGCTCCGAAGCCGCGCGGATGGGCGCCGCGAAGCCCCCCGTCCGACGACACGTTGGTGTGCGACCAGGACATCAGCGTCGCGATGTCGTCGAAGTCCATGCTTCGCGCCACGATGCTCTCGCCGCCGTCCCGCCCCGCCTGCTCCGCGGCCTCCGATTCCGCGATCAGGTCCAGGTAGGTGGTCACGGGGTCGGTGCCGCGTTCGGCCGAAATCTCGGCCAGCGTCTTGCCTTCCAGACCCGGGTCCGGCCCGAAGCGGCCGATGATCATCCCCTCGGGCGCGACCAGCTCCTCCAGGGCGTAGCGCGCCGCCTCGCGGTCGGTAAAGTCGCGCTCCGGGAAGAGGACCGTCATTGTGGACTGCCAGTACTCGTACGGGTAGACGTCCGCGGTGATGTCGAGGCCGCCGGCGCGCGCCTCGTCGAGCCGCGCCAGGATCTCCTCCGCCCGACCCCACAGCCCCCGCGCGGCCAGCTTGAAGTGCGAGATCTGCACCGGTAGGCGGGCGCGCTCCGCGATCTCGATCGTCTCCTCGATAGCGTCGAGCAGCGCCCGGTCCTCACTGCGCATGTGCGAGATGTAGCGGCCACCGCTCGCCGCCGCCGTCATCGCGAGCGCAATCACCTCGTCCGTGCTCGAGTAGATCCCGGGGTCGTACTCGAGTCCCGTCGACAGCCCCAGGACGCCACTCGCGAGCTCCGTCTCGAGCAGCGACTCCATCGCCGCAACCTCTTCCGGCTTGGCCTCGCGCCGGAAATCGTCGCCCATGACCCGCCGGCGCAGCGTCCCGTGCCCCGCGTACGACGCCACGTTGACGGCCGCCGGGGTCGCCTCCAGCGCCGCGAAGAAATCGGCGATCGGGAACCGCGAGCCCCCGTCCTGACCCGCCACGATCGTCGTGATCCCCTGGCTCACCACCGCCAACGCCGTGACTTCGTCGAGCAGCCCGCCGTCGTGGTGGCTGTGTGTATCGATGAAGCCGGGTGTGAGCACAAGGCCGGCAGCATCGTGGACCGGCTCGCCGTTTGTGGGTGAGAGGGCGTCGTCCCCGTCGTCGGCAGCCACCTCGGCGATGACCCCGCCGGCCACACGCACGGAACCGATGAAGCCGGGACTCCCCGTGCCGTCCACGATCGTGGCCCCCTGGACAAGGAACGAATCGGCGGCGGGCGGCGCGGCCGTGTCGGCGCAGCCGGGCAGGAGGGGGAGCCACGCGGCGAGGAGCAGGGGCGTGCGGAAGCGGCGGTTCTTCCTCTCTTGACTGCGCTTCACCTCGCTGCCAGCACTGTGTGCGACCGCTGCCGCGCGGTCTTCAACGCCCTCATTACTCATCACATTGTCGCCTTTGCCTTACATTATGTAAACTGTTGTTTACATCCAGCTGGCAGCGCGGGTGTTCAGCCCCGATCCACCTCCGGCACGGCCTTGTCCATCTCGGCCGCCACCTCCTGCGGATCACGCATCGTCTCGAGGTCGAGGTCGTAGTCCGGCACCTCGCGCGGCACGAGCTTCTCCTTGAGCTCGCGGATTTCCCGGCCCGACAGGCCCAGCCCGGCCAGGTCGGCGTTGGTCAGCGCGGCGCCGTCACGCGCACAGACCCCGTCGCCGTCCGCTGACACGAGGCGGGACAGCGCGGCGATCTCGCCCCCGGTGAGCTTGTCGCCCATGACCTGGTAGTCGATCCACGCTTCGTAGCTGAGGGGCGCGACGCGCTTGACCATCCCCGCCATCACGCGCCCGTACTCCTGGATCTCCCACTGGGCGTGGTCGTCGACGCGAAGCGTGAGGAAGTGAAGCAGGTTGTGGAGGTCGATCTTCCAGTACCACTGGGTGTAGGTCGAGAGCGGCAGGTCGATGCGGGCGAGCTCGCGGGCGACGTTCTCGCCGACAAGCCAGCCGTAGTCGTCGGCCGCCCGCGTCCGCACGTCGTCCCACCGGCGCATGGCTTCGCGGTAGAACTCGGGACTGACCGAGCCGGGTGCGCGGCCCTGGTTGCTGGTGGCGCTCTGCAGGGAAAACTGGTCGTGCTCGGGGGAGTAGAAGAGGAGCGGCATGAGGCTGTAGCGGCCGCTGTATTCGTTGACGGAGTTGTGCGTGACGATGCCGTTCGCAACGAAGTTGTGGTGTGGGCCCTCGACTTCGAGGTCGTAGGTTTCGCGTTCGCCGACGTACTCGATGCGGGCGACGCGCATGAGCTTGGTCCGGTAGTAGACCTGGTTCCAATCCAGCCGCTCGGCCGCTCCATTCACATGCACGAAGTAGTCACCGTGTCTCCAGACCGCCCGGCCGCCGGTCTCCCGCACTCCCGTTGCTCCCCGGAGCGTGTCCCAACCCCCGGCGAACAGGAACCGGTGATCGGCCGTGGCCTCGATCGACTTGCCGTCCTCCAGGACCATTCTGAAGACCGGCTTCACACCGTTCCTGTACACATCCACGATGCGGGTGTGCTGCAACGCGAGCGTGTCTTCGTCGACCTGCCTGAGCTTCATCTGTTTCACGCGGTCGCGGCGGAAGAACGGGTTCCGCTGCTTGTCCGGACGGGTCCTGTTTCGGGTGGGCTGGAAGCGTCGCCAGATCTCCTCGATGGGCAGTTTGTACAGTTGGCGGCGTCCCCTCTTCTCGGCACCGGGCAGGTCGAAGTAGACCTCCGTGCCCTCCGCCAGGCAGGCCGTCCGGTGCCGTATCCACTGTCGCGCCACGAACATCGGCATCGCACAGTGGAACTTGAACTCGACCATCTCCGACGGCGTGGTATGGAGGTGGCGGCGCAGGTAGCGGATCAGCCCCCTGGTGGCCGAGACCTGCCGCGTGCCGTAGCCGTAGCTGACGCGGGCTGCGCGCTCCACCGAATCGTCGGTGCCCATGTAGTCGACCAGTGCGACGAAACCGTGGTCGAGGACGGGAAAGTAGCCGCCCAGGATCTCTTCGGCGGCGGGGACGGTGGGGCGGCGGGTGGGGTGGGTGGTGGGTTCCATGTTGGAAGCTACGTTGCGCCTCACCCCGTCGGAAGGCAAGATCACGGAATCCCCCGCCTGAGGAGTCGGAATGCTCGCATCGAAACGCAAACAGAGCGGTCCGGGGCGCCGGGCCTTCACGCTGACGGCGATATCGGCCAGCGTCGTGGGGCTGTCATCGTGCAGCCCCCAGCCCGAGCCGAACACCCCCCGCGGCATGGTCACCGGCACCACCGGTGCGCAGGCTATCGAGGGAGGCGTCGAGATCCTGAAGGCCGGAGGCAGCGCCGCCGACGCCGCCATGTCCACCGCCCTCACCCAGATCTGCATGGCCGCTGGCTCGTGGGTCAGCTACGCCGGCCTCATGACGATGGTCTACTACGACGCCGAGAGCGGCGAAGTCCACAACCTGAACGCGGCCTACAACACCGTCGCCGCCGAGACCGATCCGCTGACCATCCCCGGCATCGACCTAACCGCCGGATTCGGGGGCTTCGAGGCCGAACCCAACGGCCGTACGGTCCTGGTCCCGGGCTTCATGAAGGGCGTGGAAGCCGCCAACGAGCGCTTCGGCAAGCTCCCGTTCAAGGCCCTGTTCACCTCGGCCATCGCCTGCGCCGAGGACGGGTTCGAATACCAGGAAGGCAACGCGGGGCAGTATGCCTTCAGAGAACAAGTGTTGAGTCGTCTGCCCGAAACCAAGGCTGTCTTTACAAAGTCGGACGGATCGCCCTACGACGCTGGCGACATGTTCACCCAGCCCGCACTGGCCCAAACCCTGCGCATGGTGGCCAATCAGGGCGCGGACTACATGTACAGGGGTCCCTGGGCCGAGAAGCTCGTCGAGATGGTCGGCCACATCGGCGGCCGGATGACGGTCGACGACCTCGCCGGCTACGAGGTCATCTGGAGCGAGCCCGCCCGCGGCAGCTACCACGGCTACGACCTCTACGCCCACGGCAGCCCGGCCGAAGGCGGCATCGGCCTGATCGAGGCCATGAACCTCGCCGAACTGGCCGGCGTCTCCGACCATGGCCACTACGGCGACTCGCCCGAATCGCTCTTCTGGCTGGCACAGATCGCGCGGCCCGGTCTCACCTTCGCGATCGGCGGCAAGGAGGCCGCGGACGGTCTAGCGGAGATGGTCGGCGCCGACCTAACCCACGAGACTCGCGTGCAGAAGGAGACCTCGGCGAAGCTCTGGGGCGCGATCCAGGACGGATCCTTCCCCGGCGTAGTCGTCCCGGAAGAAGGCGCCGCACCGCACTCGGACGCCGTCGTCGCCATCGACCAGTGGGGCAACATCGCCGCGGTCGTGCACTCCATCAACACGGTGAGCTGGGGCACGACCGGCATCTTCGTGGACGGCATCTCGATCCCCGATTCCGGGATCTTCCAGCAGGGCATGATGGCTCAGATCGAACCCGGCAGCCGCCTGCCCGACCCCACCAACCCGGGTCTGGTCCTCAAGGACGGAGAGCCGTTCATGGGCTTCAGCTCGATCGGCTCGGGACTTCACCAGCGGACCATCGGCGGCCTGCTCAGCGTCCTCGACTTCGGCCTCACCCCGAGCGAAGCGGTCGACAAACCCGCGCTGGGCTCGTTCTCGTTCAGCGCCCTCGCGGAGGACGCGTCAACCCCCGCCGCGCAGGGCGTGGGAGTCGGCGACTACCCGCCCGAATTCATCGCCGAGGTCGAGGCGATGGGCCAGCCAATCGAGGAGAACGACGCGACACGCGGCTACTGGATCGCGATCATGATCGACCCGGAGACCGGCGAACTGCACGGCGCGTCGATCCGGGGGCTCGAGCTGGGTGGCCGGGCGGTCGGGTATTGAGGGACAACAACAGCACGGAGGCAGGCATGAACAGGCGCGTTTTGGCAGCAGCGGGTGCAATGGCGATCGTGATCCCGGGGCTCGGTTGTGCCGAAGCCCCGCCCGCCGAAGGAGACCAGCCCGGAGGCCCCGAGCCGGGCGCCTTCGAGATCTACGATTCGGAAGCGTTCGTGATGAGTTCGACGAATGTTGGTGACGACTTCCTCGTCGCGGTCAGCCTGCCTGCGAGCTACGGCACCGCTGAACAGTCCTACCCGCTCGTCTACGTGCTGGACGCCAACATCTCGTTCGGGATGACGGTGGAACTTGCCCGCCTGTTCCAGTTCGATCTGATCCGGCCCGGCATCCCGGAGATGATCCTCGTCGGAATCGGATACCCGGATCCCTACCGCGCCGGGACGTTGCGCGCGCGCGACCTGACCCCGGAGGGCTCGCTTTCAGACGAGTTCGATCAGCTCCTGCGCTCCGCCCCGGTCTTCGACGGCCTGGGAGGCGCTGCCGAGTTCCTGCGCTTCATCGAAGACGAGCTGCACCCGCGCATCGTCGCCGACTACCGCGTCGAGACCGAGGGAGTTGGATTCCTCGGCGACTCGTTCGGCGGGCTGTTCACCGCATACGCCTTCCAGCAACGGTCACCGATCTTCGACCGCTACTGGATGGGCAGCCCCGGACTCCTTCCGGCCACCGAGCTTCTCGAAGGGCTCCCCGCTGCGATAGCGCAGGGGTTCGAACGCGACACGCGGGTGTTCATCACGCTTGGCGAACTGGAGGAAACGGGGGCGGTCGACATCTACAACGATCTCGCCGTCGGGACGCGCCGGCTCATCGAGATCTTCGAGGCCAATCCCGCGGACAACCTGACCGTCACATGGAAGGTCTACCCGGACGCGACCCACATCACGACCGTGCCTCCCGCGCTGACGGACGCGTTTACGGCCCTGTTCATGAACTAGTGACCGATCGTGAGAAAGGCCGTGACCGCAGGTTCGTGGCCGAACACCGCGGCGGGGCGCTGACCCGGCAGGACCATCGCGCGCTCGCCGGGTGGGCCGCCGCGTGCGCCGAACACGTGCTCTCCGTGACCTGGCCCGATAAGGAGGACCGGCGACCGTTTGACGCGGTCCGGCAAGCCAGGTCCTGGGCAACGGGTGAGGTCCCTGCCGGTAGAGCCATGCGGGCGGCGGTGGCGGCTCACGGCGCAGCCAGAGAAGCGAGTGGTCCGGCTGTCGCCGCGGCACGCGCGGCCGGCCATGCTGCAGCGACCGCCCACATGGCCGACCACAGCCTCCGGGCGGCGGGTTATGCACTCAAGGCGGTCGCGCAGGCGGGAATGGACGCTGAGGAGGAGCGTCGCTGGCAGGAGCGGAAGCTCCCCGACGGGATCCGGACGCTGGTGATGCAAGCGGGAGACGGCAGTCGATCTTCGCAACCCTCGTCAACCGGGTTCGGGAGGAGCGGGCGGCCTAAGTCGTAGAGCGCAGCGGAAAGCCGGTCGCCGAGATCCGTCCCGCGCGACCGCCGCAGCTTCGTGCGCATCGACGGGCTGGCGGTTGAGTACTTGTGAACCGCTTCACAAGCGCTTCGTCCGCGCCGCCTTCCTCCGTCTGCTTCTATCCAGTTCGCGCTTCCTCAACCGAATCGCGTCCGGCGTTACCTCGATGAGCTCGTCGTCGTCGATGAAGTCGAGCGCCTGCTCCAGCGTCATCCGGAGCGGCGGCTCGAGGCGGACTGCATCGTCGGCAGCGGTGGTCCGCATGTTCGTGAGCTTCTTGGTGCGGTTGACGTTCACGTCCATGTCGCCGGAACGGGCGCACTTGCCCACGATCATGCCGCCGTAGCAGTCGAGGCCGGGTTCCACGAACATCACGCCACGCTCCTGCAGCCCGAAGATTGCGAACGCCACCGCCTTGCCCGCTCGGTCCGCCACCATCGCCCCGCGCCCGCGGCCCCGGATCGACCCCGCCCACGAATCCCACCGCTCGAAGCGATGATGGAGGATGCCCTCGCCCTTCGTGTCGGTCAGGAACTCGGTGCGGTAGCCGAAAAGCCCCCTCGCGGGGACGCTGAACTCGAGACGGGTCGTCCCGGAGTCGCCGACGGGCTTCATCGAGACCAGTTCGCCGCGGCGCTTGGCGAGCTTGTCGATCACCGTGCCAACCAGGTCCGACGGGACTTCCGCGACGACCTCTTCATAGGGCTCCAGACGCGTGCCGTCGCCGTTCGTGCGCGTGATCACGCGGGGACGCGAGACCTGGAACTCGTAGCCCTCGCGCCGCATGGTCTCCATCAGGATCGTCAGGTGCAGTTCGCCCCGGCCGCTCACCGCGAAGGTATCGGGGCGTGCGGTGGGCTCGACGCGCAGCGCCACATTCCGCTCGAGTTCGCGACGAAGCCGGTCCCGCAGCTGCCGGGTCGTCACGTACTTTCCCGCCCGCCCCGAAAAGGGGGAATCGTTCACCACGAAGTCCACCGAGATCGTCGGTTCCTCGACGGTGATGCCGCGCAGCCGCTCGGGGAAGCGCGGATCCGTCAGCGTGTCGCCGATCTCGACGCCGTCGGTGCCAGCCAGCCCGACAATGTCCCCCGCCAGGGCCTCCTCGATGTCGATGCGGTCAAGGCCGGTGAAGGTGTAGAGGCCGGTCACACGCGACGTCTGGGGATCCGCGGGCGGTGCCGCAGCGTCCGGGGGCCCCGCCATCAGCCGCGAAACCCGCTTCCCCATCCGCACCGCACCCCGCTCCACCCGTCCGATCGCAATGCGCCCCACGTACGAGGAGTGGTCGAGGGTCGAAACCAGCATCTGGAACGGCCCGTCCGCGTCGACCGGCGGCGGCGGAATGTGCCCCACCACCGCCTCGAAGAGAGGCGTCAGATCCCTCCCCCGCACGCCGGGCTCCACCGCGACCCAGCCCTCCCGCCCCACCCCGTACAGGAACGGCGCGTCGAGCTGCCCGTCGCTCGCCTCCAGGTCCATGAGCAGCTCCAGCACCTCGTCGTGCACCTCGTCCGGGCGCGCGTCCGCGCGGTCCACCTTGTTGATCACGATCACCGGGGTCAGGCCGAGCTCCAGCGCCTTCCGGGTGACGAAGCGCGTCTGCGGCATCGGTCCCTCGGCGGCGTCGACCAGCAGGAGCACACCGTCGACCATGCGCAGGATGCGCTCCACCTCGCCCCCGAAATCGGCGTGGCCGGGGGTGTCCACGATATTGATCTTGGTGCCGCGCCACTGCACGGCGGTGTTCTTCGCCAGGATCGTGATGCCGCGTTCGCGCTCGAGCGGGTTGGAGTCGAGGATCCGCTCGCCCACCTCCTGGCCTTCGCGGAAGACGCCCGCCTGCCGGAACATCTGGTCGACCAGCGTGGTCTTGCCGTGATCGACATGGGCAATGATGGCGATGTTGCGCAGCCGCAAGGGATCGCTGGGCGGACTGGCCTGCATGGCGCTGGGGACCTGGCCGGGGGGCCGTCCCGTCACTTGCTCCCCGCGGTGTCGATGCGGGTGAACGTATAGGTGCCGATCGACTCGTCCGAGAAGGGGCTCACCCCCTTCAAGCCCTTGATCGCCTGCTTCGGCGACGAATCCGCGTTCGGCGAGCGGTAGGAAGCGCCGTCGTCCGTGCCGGAATCGTAGGGGTAGAGCACAAACGTCAACTCGTCGACCCACTGGCCGAATTCGTCCTGCATGGACTGGCCCGCTGTGCCCACGAACCAGTCCGGACTGGGCGCGATCATTGTGACCAGCGTGATCAGTGGGTGATCGAGTGTGACGACAACTTCGCTGATCGTCGTGCTCGCGGGACTGCCGATCCCCCGCCCATTGATGACGGAGATGGCGTTGTGCGGTATTTCGGCCCGGATCTCGCGCGTTAGCAACCCGGTCCCGCCCGTCTCGGCCATCTGCTCGATTCCCGGGGTGGCGGTCTCGCCGGAAGCCCAGAAGCTCGTGCTGTCGTTGTGCACGGCACCGATCAGCGGCGAGAAGTGCGCGCCGGACGGGAAGTCCGTGGGATGCGTCGTCGCGCTCCAGGTCGCGTTGAAGGTGACGCTGTAGATCGCGGTGTCCGAGGCCGGTTCAACCTCGCCCGCCACCGCATTGATCTCGGCGGCGACTCCGTCGGCAGCCATCGCCGTGAGGGACTGGACGCCCGAGGCCGGGCCCAGGGTCCACGAAGTCCCGGCCAGCCCCTCGGAATCGGTCGTGGCCATGCTGGGATCGGCCGATCCGTGACCCTCGGCGGCCGCGAACGCCACCGCGACCCCTTCCACAGGCGAACCGCCGGCATCATCCACGCGTACGACCACAGGATCGGCCAGCACCTGTCCAGGCAGACCCTCCTGTCCCCCTCCCGTAGCCACCGAGACCGACGCGGGAGCCTGCTGCACCGAAACCGAAGCCGTGCCGCTGAGGCTTTCATAGGACGCCGTGAGGGTCCCGCTCCCGTTCGCGACCGCGGTCACGACACCGGAAGACACGGAGAAGACGTCCGAATCGCTGCTCGACCAGGTGACGACGCCCGGGAAGGACACCCCGTTCTGGTCGGTGATCTGCGCCCGGAAGGTTGCGGTTTCACCCAGCGACGTCAGGGTCGCGGAGGACGGCGTGACCGTCACCGCGACGGGACGGGACGGCTCGATCTGCATGATGGCGTCCTCGTTGGCGCAACCGGGGAATGCGAGCGCAATCAGGGCCGGAAGGCAGGCGGTCGCGGCGCGGGCAGGGCGCGGACGAAGGACGTCGGTCATGGTCATGAGGGGGTTCCCGGCAGATCCGTCACAGAGTACATACTCTAAGAAAGCTAGTTAGAATCAGGGTCATTGGCATCGCCGCATCCGAACCACACCACCCAGCCCGGGAACGACCCCGCTCATGCGCCTTCGCACTTCCCCCTACACCAAACTGCTTGCCGTGTTCGCAGGATTCCTTGCCGCGGCCGCAGTCCTGGCCTCGACGCCCCCCCAGGAGCCCACCCTCGTCGGCTTCACCGAGGACCGGGCCGCCACCCAGCTCGCCTGCGAGGCCCGGTTCCTGGAGCTCCCTCGCAGCGAGTCCTTCCGGGGGCACCTCCAGACAATCACCGCGAACCCGCACCCCGCGGGATCGGAGGCCCAGGCGCGCGTCGGCGCATACCTCGGCCGCGCGATGGAGCGGGCCGGCCTGGAGGTCGCCAACTACCCCTACGACGTGTACCTGCCGGAGCTCACCGACGATGTCGAGGTCCACATCGTCACCCCGGTGGCCATGCAGCTGTCCAACCGCGAGCCCGAGCTTGAAGAGGACCGGTTCTCCGGGCACGAGGACCTGCTGAACGGCTGGAACGCGTTTTCCGGCAGCGGAGACGTCACCGGCGAGGTGGTGTACGCGAACTACGGGCGGCGCGAGGACTATCGGGCGCTCGACTCGATGGGCGTTTCAGTGGCGGGCAAGGTCGTGATTGCCCGCTACGGGGGGAATTTCCGCGGCTACAAGGTCAAGTTCGCCGAGGAGCGCGGGGCGGCGGGGGTCATCATGTTCAACGACCCGGGTTTCGGGGGTCTCGGCGCCTACCCGGAAGGGCCGATGATGAACGGGCAGACGATCCAGCGCGGATCGGTGCTGACGCTGCCCTGGACCGGGGACCCGCTGACGCCCTTCGTCCCCGCCCTGCCCCTCGACGGGGACACACAGGTCGAGCGCCTCGACCCCTCCGAGGTGCCGCTCCACACCATCCCCGTGCTGCCCATCGGCTACGAGGCGGCGAGCGAGATCCTGACCCGCATGACCGGCCCCGAGGTCCCGCCCGGTTGGGACGCCTCGATGGAGCTGGATTACCGGCTGACGGGCGGCCCCGATCTCACGGTGCGCGTGCGCGTGAATCAGCCCAAGAGGCTAACGCGGGCGACGAACGTGGTGGGCACCCTGCGCGGCACCGAATTCCCGGACGAGTGGTTCATCCTCGGCGCGCACTACGACCCGTGGGGCTTCGGCGCGATCGACCCCAACGGGGGGACTGCGATGCTCCTCACCCTGGCCGAGGCGCTGGGCGAACTGGCGCAGGACGAGGAGTGCCGGCCGCGCCGCTCGATCATGATCGCTCACTGGGACGCCGAGGAATACGGGATCATCGGGTCGACCGAGTGGGTCGAGCACCTGCGCGAAGAGTTGGAGGCCAACGCGATCGCGTACATCAACGCGGACGGTGCGGTGTCGGGGGAAAGTTTCGGCGGGTCCTCCTCCCCGTCGCTGAAGGGGCAGATCCTTGAGGCGACGAAGGCGGTCACCTACCCGGGCACCGGTGAGCGGCTCTACGACTGGTGGATGGACCGCGCACCCGAGGGTGCCGGGGAACCCGCGCTCGGCAACCTGGGCGGCGGCTCCGACCACGTCGGATTCTACACCCACGCCGGGGTGCCGTCCGGGGCGATGTCGTCGGGCAATCCGGGCGGCGTCTATCACTCCAACTACGACAACTTCGCCTGGTATGAGCGCTTTGGCGACACCGAGTTCGTGTACGGCCCCATGATCGCTCGCGCCGACGGGATCCTCGCGCTCAGGTTCGCCAACGCCGACGTGCTGCCCTACGACGCGCAGCGCTACGCGACCGACACGCGCACGCACGTCGAGACACTGTACCGCGTGGCCGAGGCGCGCAGCATCGCGGTGGACTTTTCGGCGCTGGTGGAGTCGACGCAGGAGCTGGATGAGGCGTCGGCCGAGCTGGTCGCGGCCCGGGATCGCTGGATCGCGTCCGGGGAGGTGGACCCGGCCGCGGCGGAGGCCGTGAATCGGGCGCTGATCGGGCTCGAGAAGGCATGGCTGAACGATCGCGGCCTGCAGGGACGCCCCTGGAGCCGCTCGATCTACGTCTCGCCCGATCCGTTCAGTGGGTACGCGTCATGGATGCTCCCGGGGCTCAGGTACGAGATCGAGACGGACGACCGCGCGGACCTGCCGGGGTGGGAGCGGGTGTACATCAACGCCATACGGGATCTCGCGGAGCGGATGAGGGCGGTGGCGGGGATGATGCGGTAGGCGCATTGGCGATTCGCCTGGCCCGCGGGGCCGATCGTCGAGAGCAGGGTTCAATGCGCCGGAATGTCCCGCGTGCATTCTAGCCCACGTGGGGATACACCAGCTCGACTACTCGGCGGGCGCTGTCGCGAGCATGGGAGGCGTCGGTCCGCGAGTAGAAGTCGGACGGAGTGAGGTCCTCGGCGCCATAGAACGCGAGTTCGCGGTCCCGGCGAAGCTGCCGGGAGGTGTCGGCCAGCCAATCGACATCGCACAGCAGATCGGCCGGCAGCCGGTCCATTTCGGCCATCAGGATCCGCGAGACATCATGGAGCCGGGGCGGCTCGACGCCGCAGGATCGCAATAGCCCCTTCAGCGTCAGCTCGATGATCTCCTGGGACTCGCGAACCACATCGGGCCAGCTCTCGGCATCGAACAGGACATCCACGGCGGCGAGGCGCACCTTCGCGCGGCGCAGGTAGTCCCTGGCGAGCTCCCTGTTCCTCAAGGCTCGTGCACCCAGTAGCGCTGCCCATCGGCAACCCGGGCAGAGAGCTCTCCACGCATGATCCGCCGCCTGACATTGGCGAGGTGCCGCGACACGGCGAGTTGCCGCTCGAAGACGATGAGCCCATCGGTGGCCACCTCCGCCCACAGCCCGGAAACGGCTGCGGCCCCCGGCGGCAGGTGAACGAAATGCGGCGTTACCTCATGACCGTTCCACATCAGGTCGGGCCCGGCATCCCAACTTCGGTACAGTGCGCGCGAGATCGGGACGACCTGATCGGCAACCAGGAGGATGTCGAGGTCCGAGGAAACGGTCTCTTCCCCGCGAGCCCAGGAGCCGAACGCGATCACGCCCAGCAGGGCGTCTCCAAGCACCCGGGCCGCCCGCCGCACGACCGCCGCCGGGGCCGGATCGAGGGCCGCGCCCGGCGACGCCAGTCTTCGGGCACAATAGTCGTTCAGCGATGTGTTCGCCGAACGGGCCGCGGCGCGCAACGACGCATGCAACTCCGGTTCGATCCGGAGATTGAACCGGCCCGATGGAAGAGACCGGGTCTGGCTGGTATCAGATTGGTCTTGCATATGGTACTATACTGCCATTCACTATAGTACCGCAATCGCGCGAGTGGGGCGCGACCGGGTGGGGCCCTACCGCAATCCTGCGGGCGGGGACGCGACCGGATGGCCTCCTCCCGCGGATCACCGCCCCGTTTTCATACCGCGCTACGTAATCGTCCTCCCCGTCCTCTCGCGCAGCAGCCGGTTGTAGCGCGCCAGATCGTCCGACAGCACGGCCTCCAGCGCCCTCTCCACCTCCTCCAGCTGCTCGCGCAGGACCACGGAGACTTCCATGTGCTGGTCCGGCGGCGGGAAGTCGGCGATCGAGATCACATCCTGCAGGTAGCGCAGGCGCCCTACGATCATGGACGGCCAGCGCACGCCGTCGCTGCCGGTGTCCTTCAGCTGGATCAGCTCGCTCTCGACCTCGATCAGGCGCGCGTCAAGCGCCTCTCCGGCTTCGACGACATCGGCCGCGTCGCCGCGCTCCTCCAGCACCGGGCGCAGGTCGTAGATCTGGCGGCGCAGGAGTTCGATGCGGTTGACCATGTCGGCGGCGCGGTTGCGGTCGGCCATCAGCTCCAGCACCACCGCGAATTGTGCGTCGATGTCGGCGAGGGTGCCCTCGGAGTTGGGGTCCTTGAGCACGGTGAGCGGGTGGCTGCCCACTTCGGCGCCGTCCACCACCAGCGTCACGGTGTAGGTGCCCGGCGGCTGCAATGGGCCGCTGACTCCGAAGAAGCCGCCGCCGCCAACGCGGTATCCCTCGTCGGGCATGCGGAACCAGTCGGCGTAGAGGGGCTTGGTGCGCAGCTTGATCTGGGTCGGCGGCTCGCCGGTCAGGTCCCACCAGACGCGGTTGAAGCCGGCGTGCCCGGTGCCGTCGAGGGTGGTCACGGTTTCGCCAGCGGCGTTGTCCACACGGATCTTGACTTCGCCGCCGCCCGCGTCGTCTCCCCCGCCCGCGCCGAGCCAGTAGCTGATCGCCGCGCCCGCTGGTGGGCTCTCGCCATCCGACCAGTCGCCCAGCATCGTCGCCGGCTCGGTGATTGGGAGCAGCCGGTAGGTGTCGCGCGGCTCGAACAGGTGCGCGTCCGAGGCCGCGATCTCCTCGGTGAGCTGCTGGATCGGCCCGAGGTCGTCGAGGATCCAGTAGCCGCGGCCGTAGGTGCCGGCGACGAGGTCGTTGAAGTGCTCCTGGATGAAGAGGCCGTAGTAGGGCGTCGGCGGCAGCTCCGGCATGAACTCCTGCCAGCTGTCACCGTCGTCGTAGCTGATGTAGAGGGAGCTCTCGGTGCCCAGGTACAGCAGGCCGGGCCGCACCGGGTCTTCCAGCAGGTAGCGGGTGTAGTCGACCGGGTAGTTGTCGACGCCCTCCGTGATCTGCGTCCAGGTCGCGCCGAAATCGTCGGTGCGGTAGGCTCGCGCCTCGAAGTCGCCCACCTGGTGGTGCTCGATGGTGATGTAGGCCTTCGCCACGTCCCAGCGCGACGCGTCGACACTGCGCACCACGCCATCGGGCGGCAGGTCGGGGATGTTGGCGGTCACGTCCGTCCAGGTGGCGCCGTCGTCGCGGCTGACGTGCATGAGGCCGTCGTTCGTCCCCGCCCAGAAGACGCCCTGCTGCAGCGGCGACTCGTCGAAGGCGTAGATCACGCAGCAGAACTCGACGCCGATGTTGTCGGGTGTGAGGCCGCCCGAGATCGTCTGCCGCGACTTGTCGTTGGTGGAGAGATCGGGGCTGATCACATCCCAGCTCTGGCCGCCGTTGCGGGTGCGATGCACGTGCTGGCTGGTGACGTAGATCGTGTTGTTGTCGTGCGGCGAGATCAGGAGCGGGAAGGTCCACTGGAAGCGGAACCGCATGTCCTCGGCAGGCCAGCCCAGCGTCGACATCGGCCAGACCTCGACCTGGCGGAACTGGCCGCGCGCCACGTCGTGACGCACCACGATGCCGCCGGCCGCTCCCGCTCCCGACGCGCTCGACCACACGATGTTGGGATCGGTCGGGTCGGCTGTGGCAAAGCCGCTCTCGCCGCCGCCCACGCCCCGCCAGTCCCCGCGCGGGATCCGCCCGCTCGCGAACAACCCCCTCAGCCGCGAGTTCGACGGCCCGCGGAACGAGGGCCCGTCCTGGCGGTTGCCCAGCACGTTGTACGGGATCGCGTTGTCGGCGGTGACGTGGTACATCTGCGCGATCGGCAACTGCACGCGGTACCAGGAGCGCCCCCGGTTCTCGCTGATCGAAAAGCCACCGTCGTGCGCGACCGCGATCCGGTCGCCGTCGAGCGGGTCGATCCAGATTTCGTGGTGATCCCAGCCGGGGCCCGTGCTGCCTCCCGCGAGGAAGCGCGCGGTCGTGTGGGACTCGCCGCCGTTGGTGCTCCAGCTGAAGGCGGACGACAGGAAGTAGATCTCGTCGCGGTCGTCGGGCGAGACGCCGCAGCGCGTGTAGTAGGCCTGCCGGGTGGCGAGGTCGTGGCTGTACGAGGTCAGCTCCCAGCTGTCGCCGCCGTCGCTCGTGCGCCAGAGTTCGCCGTTGTCGGTCTCCTCGCCGTCGAGGGGGACGCCGTCGCCGGTTTCGATCAGGGCGTAGATGCGGTCGGAGTCGCCGGCCGACATGCACACCGCGATCTTGCCGAGCCGCCGCGTGGGAAGGCCGTTCCCCTCGAGCCGCCGCCAGGTGTCGCCGCCGTCCATGGTGACGTGGATGCCGCTGCCGGGACCGCCGCTGTCACGCTTCCACGTCTTCAGGTCCAGATCCCAGGTGGTCGCCACGATCTTCCGCGCGTTGTGCGGGTCCATGGCCATCTCGTAGGCGCCGGTGTGCTCGTCGACGAAGAGGACGCGCTCCCACGTGGCCCCGCCGTCGGTCGTGCGGAAAACGCCGCGCTGCCCGGACGGGCCGTACGCGTGCCCGATCGCGGCCACGTACACGACATCGGGGTCGCGCGGGTGCACGATGATCCTGCCCACGCGCCCCGTGCCCTCCAGCCCCATGTGCCTCCAGGAATCGCCGCCGTCCGTCGACTTCCAGACGCCGTTGCCTATCGACACGTTGGAGCGGATCGAGCTCTCACCGGTCCCGGCCCACACGATGGCCGGGTCTGTCGGCGTGACCGCCAGCGCCCCGATCGAGTGCACCGGCTGGTCGTCAAAGACCGGCTCCCAGTTGAGGCCGGCGTCGGTGGTCCGCCAGATCCCGCCGCTCGCCGCGCCCGCGAAATAGGTGGTGCGATCGCCTGGCACGCCCGTGACGGACGCGACACGGTTGCCCACGGGGCCTATGTGGCGGAAGCGGACGCCCTGGAGCTGGTCGGAGCTGAGTTGCTGGGCGGTGAGTGGGCTCGGGACGAGGACGAGAGCAAGCGCAACGGCAACGGTTGGGCGAAGCATCGACAGGCTCCTGTTCCGCAAGGGGTGAACGTGGCAAGGAGCAAGGTGGGGCAGGACCGCGTGATGGACTAGTGCTCGGTCCCGGTGCTCACCGCAGGGGCGCCCGGCGCGACCGCGAGAAGCGGCAACGAGCGTTGGCAAGCCACATCAAGTGAACAGCCGCCCGTCCCACCACACCGGTGTCTCCGGACCCTGAGTCAACCGCGAAAACTCCGGGTGACTCGCATTGATGACGATGTTCCGCTCCATCCGTACAACGACGGAGGGGACGATCAGAATGGCGCTGCGACCCTCGGCGTACCATCGGTGGCCGAACCGCCGGGCCGATGGGCTGTCCGCAAGCTGGCCACCCGCGTAGCGAACCGGTCGGAAGCGCTCTACACTACCTGACTGAATCAGCAGCTTGTCACTATCAGGCCCGAGAGGTTCCCATGTTCGCCGTCCGCCGCTCCCGCACGCGCACGCTCACCCGGCTCACCACCGCCGCATTCGCCCTTGCGATCCTCGCCACCACCGCCTTCGCGCCCCGTGCCGCGTTCGCCCAGGAGGCCGAAGAGCCTTTGGTGAACCAGTCCGACGACCCGATCCTGCGGGCGTTTTCCTGGAGGCAGATCGGGCCGTATGGGCAAGGTGGACGAGTGAATGACCTCGCGGTCCACCCGGAGAACCCCCACACGTATTTCGTCGGCTTCGCGACGGGCGGGCTCTGGAAGACCACGAACAACGGGACGACCTTCCGGCCCGTCTTCGACAGCCACGGCACGCACTCGGTGGGCGCGCTCGCGATTTCGCCGGCCAACCCCGAAATCGTCTGGGTCGGGACGGGCGAGGCGAACAACCGGCAGAGTTCGTCGTTCGGCGACGGCATCTACAAGTCCACCGACGGGGGCGAGACCTTCACGCACATGGGGCTTCGCGAGACGCAGACGATTTCGCGCGTGATCGCGCACCCGGACGATGCCGACGTGGCGTGGGTCGCGGCGAACGGTCACCTCTTCGGGGCCAACCCCGAACGCGGCGTCTTCAAGACCATCGACGGGGGCCGCACCTGGAACCACGTGCTCAGCGTGGACGACGACACCGGCGCGACGGACCTCGTCCTTCATCCCACCAACCCCAACACCCTCTTCGCGGCCACCTACCAGCGGCGCCGTACATCCTGCTGCTTCGTCGGCGGCGGGCCCGGCAGCGGGATCTGGCGCTCCGACGACGGCGGGGACACGTGGACGCGGCTGAGCGGGAACGGACTGCCGCGGGGGACGATGGGGCGCGTGGCGCTGGCCGTGACTCCGGCCGATCCGGATGTGGTGTATGCGCAGATCGAGGTCGCGGCGGACAGGGAAGAGCCCCTGACGCAGGAGGAGCGGGCCGAGCTGGAGGCACTGAACGACCAGGACGAGCCGCTGCCCCCCGATGACCAGTACAACGGGATCTGGCGCTCGACCGACGGGGGCGCGACCTGGGAGTTTCGCAGCAACGAGAACGGGCGGCCGATGTATTTCAGCCAGATCCGCGTCGATCCGAACGATCGGGACGTTGTGTACGTGGTCGATCAGCGCGTGCACAAGTCCGTTGATGGCGCGGAGACGTTCGAGCGGCTGGACGGGTACGGGCACGTCGATCAACACGCGATGTGGATCAATCCGGAGAACAGCAACCACCTCTTGATCGGCAACGACGGTTCGATCGACGTCAGCTACGATCAGGGCGAGACGTGGGAGGCCTTCCGGCGCTGGGCCATGGGGCAGCCCTACCACGCGTCGGTGGACATGCGCCGGCCCTACTACGTTTGCACCGGCCTGCAGGACAACGGGAGCTGGTGCGGTCCGAGCGGAGTTCGGGGCGGCGACATGCTCAGCGAGGACTGGTACCGCGTCGGCGGCGGCGATGGCTTCTACACGGCGGTCGATCCGACCGACCACACGGTCGTGTACGCCGAGTCGCAAAACGGCAACATCCGGCGCCTGAGTCTGGCGACGGGAGAAGGGGGCAGCATTCGGCCGCGGGCGCCCACGGACAACAGCTCGCGCTCGAATATCGTGCCCACCCCGGAGGTCAACACCGAGATCCGCTGGAACTGGAACACGCCGTTCATCCTGTCGCCGCACAACCCCGACGTGGTCTATGCCGCCGGCAACCGCCTCTTCCGGTCGATGGACCGCGGTGATACCTGGACGATGAGCGAAGACCTGACCCGCAACGTCGACCGCGACCAGGTCGACGTCATGGGATACGCAAACAGCCTGCCCCGCTGCAACCGCATGGACCGCGGCGGGGAGTGCATTCTGTCGCGCAACGACGGCGTGAGCCGCTTCAGCACGGGGGTCTCGCTGGCCGAGTCGCCGCTGGTGCCGGGCCTGCTGTGGGTGGGCACCGACGACGGCAACATTCAGGTGAGCCGGGACGGTGGCGCGACGTGGGCCGAGGTCGGCCGGAACATCCCCGGCGGGACGATGGGCTACTACGTCTCGCGCGTCGAGGCGTCGCACTTCGATGCCGCGACGGCTTATGCATCCGTTGACGGGCACAAGAGTGGTGACTTGCGGCCGTTTGTGTACGTCACGCGTGACTATGGCGAAAGCTGGGAGAGCATCACGTCGAACCTGCCGGAGTACGGCAATGTCAACACGGTTCGCCAGGACCCGCACAATGCACAACTTTTGTACGCCGGGACCGAGTTCGGGTTCTTTGTGTCACTCGATGAGGGCGGCACGTGGCGTCCGTTCATGAGCGGTCTGCCGGTTGTGCGCATTGACGATGTTGTTGTGCATCCGCGCGACGGCGACCTTGTGCTTGCGACGCATGGGCGCAGCGTGCTGATCGCGGACGATGTGACGCCGCTGCAGCAGCTGACCGACGAAGTGATGGCCGGGGATGTCTTCCTCTTCGAGCCCAGGGAGGCCGTACGCTGGAAACAGGACCCGCGCATGTCCCGATCGGTCACAGGCGACAAGGTGCTGCGCGGCGAGAACGCGCCGCCGGGAACGGCGATCCACTACTGGCTGCGCGAGGCGTCGGGAGATGTGCAGCTGACGGTGACGGATCTGGCCACGGGCGAGCTGTTCCGCGACCTGGAGCCGATCGGCAACAGCGGGGTCAACCGCGTGAGGTGGAACCTGCGCGGGAATCGCCGCGAGGGGCTGCCGGGGGGTGGGGGGTTCCAGTTCGGCGGCGGCGGCCAGGGTCCGATGGCAGAGCCGGGGCTATACCGCGTGACGCTGACGGTGGACGGGCAGGAGCATTCGCAGACGGTGCGGGTGCTGGAGGACGTCTGGATGGATCAGCGGTGAGGGAGGCTCGGCGCTGCTGGCCCGGTCCCTCCTCAGCGGTATGAACCGTCCTTTACAGATCGTCGTGTCCACACTATAATCCGCGCCCCGCCCGCGGGCAGGCTCGACACAAACGCACCCTCACGCAGCACCGAGATAGGCATCGACGGCATCGAATACGGGCACGAGCACGAGCGGCTCGAGCATCTTCTGCGGTCCGTGGACCACCCCGGCGACTATTGCGTCGGCGGGCGGTTGTACACGCCCATGCCGCGCGTCATCATGGACGGCGGTGAGGAGCTCTCGTTTCCGATTCCGGACGCGCAGATCCGGGCACTGATCGCAGCGGCCGAGCGAGCGCCCTACGGCAAGGGGACCGAGACCCTCGTGGACAGGTCGGTTCGCGACTGCTGGCAGATCGATGCCACGCGGGTCCGTCTGGCTGGGCGCGCCTGGCCGGATTCCTTCGCGAAGGTGATGGAACTCGTGGCCGCCGGTCTCGGCCTGCCCGCCGCGAGGCTTGACGTCGAACTCTACAAACTGCTCGTCTACCGCCCCGGAGGCTTCTTCGCCGAGCATCGCGACACCGAGAAGGTGCCGGGAATGGTCGCGACGCTCTCGCTCTCGCTCCCCACTCCGGGTGCCGGAGGAGAGCTGGTCGTTCGCCATGGAGGGAGGGAAGAGGTCTTCGATCTCAACGCGGGCGAGCCGTCCGAGCTGGCCTTCGCGGCGTTCTACGCAGATTGCCTGCACGAGGTTCGGCCGCTCGCGGAAGGCCACCGCATCGCGCTCATCTTCAACCTCTTCCTGGGTTCCTCCGGTGACACGGCTGGCGCGCCCGACTACTCGGACCTTGCGGCGCCTGTCGCGGAGTGTCTGGCCCGCTGGCGCGACGAGGGGAGCACCGACAAGCTAGTGTGGCTGCTCGACCACGAGTACAGCGAGGGCGGGCTGTCCTTTGACACGCTGAAGAACGCGGACGCGACCGTGGCGCAGGTGCTGGGCGACGCCGCGGCCCGGGTGGACTGCGAACTGCACGCCGCCGTGCTGCGGATCGAGGAGTTCGGCTTGCCGCAGTACGGAGCACTCCTGGATGACTGGGACTGGGGCTGGGACCGCGAGTGGGCTGACTACCAGGACGTCGGACCCGAGGCCGAGATGGGCGCGGTCGAAGGGCAACGGGAGGCCCTGGACGGCTGGGCCACGCGCGACGGGAGGCGTCCGCCGTTCGGAGAGATCCCGTTGAACGCATTGGAGCTTCTTCCGCATGGAGCCCTGGACGGCGCCGAGCCCGATCACCGAAGGCTGAAGGGGTCGACGGGCAACACGGGCCCCACGCTGAAGTTCGTCTACCGGCGGGCGGCGCTGGTGATCTGGCCCCGAGAGAGGACGGTCGATATCGTGGCCAGCGGGAGCATCGACCGGGCGGTGTCGTGGGTGGAGACGCAGCACGTGGGGGTGGGACACGAGGACGAGGAAGGGAGTGGGCGCGACAATGGGGGCGCGCGGATCCCCCGACTGCTCGGCAGGCTGACGGCCCTGTGGCCGATCGGCTACGACGCCCATGACAAGCATAATCGGTCAGCGATGCTGCGGCTGCTCGGCAGCACGGGCGAGGCAGAGGTCGCCGCCGACTTTCTGCACCGCGTGATCGCGGCCAACTACGATGGCACGGAGAATAAGACGCTGGCGGCCGTCCTGCCCGTGGTCGGCCCCGGAGAAGCCCGGGAGTTTCTGCCGCGGCTCGTCGACAAGCAGTTGCGGCGGAGGTTCAGGGACGTGGTCGAGATGCTGGTCCTGGCAGCCGCCGAGTGCGCTGGGGGCCGGAGTGAGCGAGGCGTGGTGGACCCGGCTCTCGGAGAGGCTTGGCGCGAGGTGCTGAGCGACGCGGTGGCGGCTGCCCTGTCCGGGTTGGACACCGCGTTCCAAAGCGAGTCGGAGGTGCGCCCCGATGAGGAGAACTGCCGGCCGGCGGGAGCTTGGTTGCGGCTCCTGGCACGGCATGGGCGCGCTCAGCAGGAGAAGTGGATCGACCACCAGGCCATCTCCGGCCTTTTGATCCTGGCAAACGGCCTTGGTCTCCACGACGAGTCTGGTGCAGCGGCCGAAGTTATCTGCGGTTACCCGCACATCGTGACTCCGGACCGGATACTCCCCTCGGCCCTTGCGCAAATGCACAAGCGTGGAACACTCCCCGAGACGACGGCCTACGGCGTGTTGTGGCGCCAATCAGCCGATGTCTTGCTGAAGCGCAGTTCCACGGCCCCCGCAAAACCGACCAGCTGGACCATTGCCGCCGACATCAATTGCGAATGCGAACTGTGTACGAGGTTGACCGCGTTTTGCGACGACCCCGCCAGACGCGAGGAGCGCTTCAAGGTGCGGAGCGATTTGCGCGGACACCTGCACCGAACGATCGACCGACACCGCCTCGATCTGGATCACGAAACGGAAAGGGACGGCAGCCCCTATACCCTCGTCTGCACCAAGAACCGTGCCAGCCATGAACGGCGTCTCGCCGAATACGCGGAGGATTTGCGCCACATGGGCTCGCTACACGCGCGCGCGCCCGTCGGTGAGCAGCGGGGCGACTCTGAAGGGCGCCTCACGCTGCTGGGGAGGGCCGTCAAGGCTGCCGAGCGCTCTCCAGCAGTTCCGTAGCAATCAGACAGGACGATCCGGGCGACGGCATAGTTTTCCGATGTCCAGACGACACTCGGGGCGGCAGCCGCATGGCCATTGGCGTCAATCCCTGACGCGAGCAGGCGCATCGTATCGCCAATGGAGAACAGCGGGGTCGGGGCCGGCACCACATCCATCGCGACGATGACCTGATCGACCGTAATCGCCGCCGTTCCGATGGCCCCGCTTGATCACGGGTGGTCGGTTGGTGTACTGTGATGGCCATGATTGTACGATTTTATATTGCCCTGCCCGATCCCTCCGACTCCTCCGCACCGACATGATTGCGCTCTATTCCGAGACCAGCGACACGCGGGACCATATTCTGCACCTCCTCGGACACTCGGATTTGGAATCCACGCTGGATCGCGATGCCTTTCAGGAGATGCTCGATCGGGCCAGAGTGGCCATTACCGAGCTGGGAGGGATCTCGGACGCGGATGTGGCCTGGCTTGAACGTGCCATGCCCCTCGGGCTTGATGGGCCGCCGTGCATCGTGGTCGCGCCCTTTGCCCTGAAGTGCTTTCAACGGCTTCGGGAGATCGAATCAAGACGCGTTCATGTGGTGTGGACGGAAGAGGTGGGCCAGCAGCTGCGGCTGACCGTCGACCGAATCGACCCCTGGAGCCAGGACCCAATCCAACATCTCGGCCGTCGCCTTATCCGCGACTACTCGCTTCACAAGAGCCTGGTCGAGGGGATCCGCCATATCTGCAGGCTACCCGGCGGGGCGCGCTCCGATCCGCCAACGGGCTCGGTGACCGAACTGGTGCGCCGCGTCCGAGTCGCCCCCGACGCGTTCCGCCGCCATTGGCGGGGACAGATGCCTCTCCGGTGCCGCCCCAAGGAGCTGATCGCCTGGGGCCTCCTGTGGTGGGCGATTCGCCGACGGGAACACGCCAGGTGGGAAGACATCGCCGACCAGGTAGGGGTACGCAGGCGCACGCTGGAGCGGTCCAGCATGCGGCTGGCGGGGTGTACTCTGGCGACCGCGGCACGGGAGCCGATGCGGGTGCGGCAGCGCTTCGACGAGTGGGTGAAGCGGGTGTCGGTAGCGGATTGACTACGAACGAGGCGGGGCGCCATCCGGCGGCGCACCCAAGTCCAGGGCTCATCTCTCCGGCCGCGGGCCCGCGCCACTTCCCCTACCCGAAGATTCCAGCACCGTAATGGTTGCGATGCCGATGTAGTTCGCGCCCGCACGCGTCGCCTTGACACGAATCTCACCCGACCCCGGCCCCTCGGCGGTCACCAGTCCGTTGCTGTCGACCGTCACCACCAACGGGTGCGGCGCTGACCAGATGTAGTCGGTATCCTCGACTTCGTTTCCGTTCTTGTCGAGGGCTACGGCGATCAAGCGCACGGTGTCACCGATGGCGTCCAGGGTGTCGGCCTGCGGCGTCACGCGGACCTCCGTCGCGAGCTGCGCAACCGATACTCCCGCGGAATCGTACAGCTCTCCGAAGGTGGCGAACACGTCTGTACCTCCGGTGCGAATGGCGGTGACCAGCCCGGTCGAATCGACGGCGGCGACGGTGTCGTGTTTGGAGGTCCATGTGAAGGTCAGCCCGGGCACGCCGTGGCCGTTGGCGTCGAAGCCCCCCGCGGCGAGGCGCACGGTATCGCCGAGCGAGAAAAGCGTCAATGCGGCTGGCAGCACATCCATCTGCACCACCAACTGTGAGACTGTGACCGCGGCTGAGCCGGTGGTACCTCCCGTTGATGCCGTGATATTCGCACTTCCGTTTCCGACCGCGGTGACGAGGCCGGTGGAATCGACTGTGGCAATACCTTCGTCTTCCGAACTCCATGTAACAGTGACATTGGGGACGGCATTGTCGTGGGCGTCAACCGGCCGGGCGGTGAGTTGTACGGTGTCGGCGACCGCGAAGAGGGTGTCGGCGGACGGCGACACGTCAATCCGGGCGAGCTGCTGGGCGACGGTGACCGAGCCTGCCCCGGAGGCCCTCCCCGAGGTCGCGGTTACGGTGGCACTACCGTTCTGGACGGCTGTGACCAGTCCGCCGCCGCTTACGGTCGCGACCGAGTTGTTGTCGATGGCCCAGTTCACGGGTGCGCCCGCGATCGGCTGCCCGTTCTCGTCGAGGACGGTCGCGGTCAGTTGGATAGTCTCGCCGAACGACGACATTTCCACCGACGCCGGCGAGATGCTGAGGGTTGCGGCGACGGAAGGCTCGGTTGTGTCGTCGCCTCCGCAGGCGGTGATGAGTGCCAGCGCAGTCAGGGCGGATCGGCCACGCCACGGCTCAGGTCTACACATGCCCAGCTCCCTTGATGCCGAGGGATTCCGCGGGGGGCCATCGTGGGCCGCCCCTTGAGGCAGGTCGTGCCCCTTAAACAGTAACCCCGGAGGCAGGTGATGTGTGCCCGGCTCCTAAGGCTTCCTCACTCCCACGCATGCCCCTTCCCCGGAGCGGAGAAGATCCTCTCGTAGGGCAGCGCGTCCAGTTCCACGATCTTCCCGTCCCGAATGACCATCCCCAAGGCCCGGATGTTGCCGATGTCCGCCACCGGATCCGCATCCAGCACCAGCACGTCGGCATACTTGCCCACCTCCAGCGTGCCAAGCTCATCCAGCATCCCGCTCGCGATGGCGCCGTTGCGCGTAACCGCCACAATCGCCTCCATCGGCGTCATGCCGAGCTCGACCAGCCCCTCGGTCGCAATCACGCTGCCGATGCCAAACGCCTGGTTCTCCGCCTTCTTCTCGCGCCTGAACTCGGGGGCCGCGCCGAGGTAGTTGTCCGTCCCGATCGTGGAGACGCAGCCACCGGCGATCAGCTTCTCCGCGTTGCGGCGGCGAATCTCCATGGACTCGCCTGCCGCGCGGCGCTCGGCCCGCAGTTCGACCGATGTCTTCGCCAGACCGTCACGGCGGTTCTCATCCCCCTCCTCATCCCCAGCCAGCGCCTTCTCCCGCGCTTCGAGGTGATCCTGCCAGACCTCGCCGGTGATCGTGTTGGTCAGCATGGCGCACACGATCCCGCGCGCGGCGATCTCGGCCACGAGCGCGTCGGACATCTCCGCGGTGAGCACCTCGGGGTGCTGGATCAGGTCCAGGCCGGCTTCGACGGACATCCTCAACCCCTCCGGTGAGGTCGAATGCGTCTCGGCGATCAAGCCGCGCCTCTGCGTCTCCTCGACGAGCACTCGCTGGGCCGCCGGCGAGAACCCGATCATGACCGGATTCGAGAAGTGGCCGGTGCCGCCGTATTTGAGGAAGTCGGGCCCGAGGTCCAGGTACCTGTTGACTGCGACGCGCAGATCCTCGGGCTCCATCTCCATCCACTCCTCGCCCGACCCCTGCGTGATGAAGTCGTTGAACTGCTCCTGGAAGAGCGTGAGCCCCTGCTGCCGGATCAGCGAGAACGAGACCGTGTACGGCCCGCCCCAGCCGACGATATTGCCGGCCACCAGCATGCGCGGTCCCACGGTGTCGCCGCGCGCGATGGCGTCGCGGATCTCCATGAGCGGGAGCAGCGAACCGTAGCTGTCGCGCACCGTCGTGAACCCGTGCTTGAGCTGCATCTGCGCCGCCTCGAGGGTGAGGGCCGCGTTGCGGTCCTCGTAGCGCACCAGGGTCTCGTGGCCGGAATAGAGCGACAGGTGCACGTTGCTGTCGATGAATCCGGGGGTTACGAACTTGCCGGCGCCGTCGATGATGGTTGCGCCCTCGGGGATTTCGACCGACGCACGCGGGCCGACAGCGGCGATGCGATTGTCCTGCGTGACAAGCGTGCCGTCCGACAGCGGCGGCCCACCGTTGCCGTCGATGATGGTGGCGCCGACAATCGCGATGGGGGGCGGGTCTGTCTGCGCGTCAACGGCAGGCGGGGCAACCGCAATCGGGGCAAGGGCGAGCGCGAACGGGGCCATCAGGAAGCTGCGCATGGGGTCCTCCAGCAACGAGGGGCGGATTCGGACAGCATAGCCACCGCCCGCGTGGCGAGCCACATTGCCCTGCAGCCCCACAACGGGGTGCCCGGAGCCTGAACCCGCAGGAGATCGATGATGAGAAGAACGACCAGGGCCGCACTGCTGCTGTTCCCGCTCGCTGCGTGGGCACTTCCGCTCGGTGCCCAGGAGAGGACCGCGACCCCACCCGTCACGGATGACGAAAAAATCGTGGCCACCTTCTCGATCGTGGCGCGAGATCCCGCGACGGGCGAGCTGGGCGTGGCCGTGCAGTCGCGCGCCTTCCGCGCGGGGGCGATCGTTTCGTACGCGAAGGCGGGCGTAGGCGCGGTTGCCACCCAGGCCGCGGCCAACCAGACCTACGGGCCGCGCGGCCTCGCACTCCTCGAACTCGGGTTGTCGCCAAACGAGGTGGTGGAGCATCTCACCGGCTCGGATCCGGGCCGTGATCGGCGCCAGCTCGCCGTGATCGATGCGCAGGGCCGCGTCCGTGCCTACACGGGGTCGGGCACGAGCGCCTGGGCCGGCCACATCGAGGGCGAGAACTACTCCGTGCAGGGCAACATTCTCGCCGGCGAGGCGGTGGTGCAGGCGATGGCAGCCGCGTTCGAATCGTCGCGCGGTGCGCTGGCGCTTCGCCTCATGGACGCTCTGGACGCGGGAGAAGCAGCGGGCGGTGACGCGCGCGGCAAGCAGGCCGGCGGCGTCCTGGTCGTCAAGCCGATCGGCGACTCGGGACGGACCACCGACCGCTGGGTGGACGTGCGCGTCGACGATCACGCCGAGCCCTTCAAGGAGCTGCGGCGGCTCGTGAACATGTCGGTGTCGCGCATTCACGCCAGCGAGGCGCGGTCGCTGGCCGCGCAAGGGCGTTTCAGCGAAGCGATCGAGAAACAGCAGGAAGCGATCGCCATCGTCCCCGACGAGGACCAGATGATCTACGGGCTGGCGCGGCTATACGCACGGGCGGGCGATTCGGCAAACGCCGTCGCGACGCTGCGGGACGCCATCGAGCGGAATGCCCGCTGGCGGGAGTTGGCGGCGACCCAACGCGACTTCGACGGCATCCGCGACGACCCGGAGTTTCAGCGGCTGATCGGGGGGTAGCCTACCCTCGCCTCGGCCAGGGCCCACCGCCGGGGGCGGGCCGAGGCATTGCGCTCCCCTACCAGCTCCACTCCGGATCCACCGCCTTCACGATCATCCCGAGCGCCTCGTACTCCCGCCCCGTGCGATCAGGCGCATGGGCGGCGGGCGACCGGTGGCTCTGCACCACCATCACCAGATCGCGCGACGGGATGATGTACGTCCGCTGCTCCCCCGCCCCCGCCGCGTTGTAGGCATCGGTCGGCAGGGTCGGCACGCGGATCCCCACCCCGTCCTCGCCCGCCGGATTCACCCAGAACTGGCCGCCGTAGACAGGCGGATCCCACGCCGGCGCCGGTGAACTCACAAAGTCCACGAACTCCTCCGGCAGCAGCCGCTCGCCATCCCACATGCCACGCTGCAGGTACAGCATCCCGATCCGCGCCCAGTTCCGCGGCGTGCCGTAGTTGTACCCGGTCAGAATGAAGTTGCCGTGCGCGTCCGTCTCCATCACGAACCGGCGGATCCCGATCCTGTCGAACAGCGCCCGCTGCGGCCACGACAGGTATTCCTCGCCGAGTTCGTTCTCGACCACGCGCCGCACGATGTACCCCAGCGTCCACGGATCCGAGTTGCGGTAGCGGCCGACGGTGTTGGGCGGGAACTCGGCCTCCCGCGTCGTCGAGAACCGGAAGACGTCGATCGGCGCTCCGTACCCCAGCCAATGGTCCCACTGCCCCGGAATGAACGACTGCGCCATCTGCTCCGGGGTGGCTCCCGCGTTGGTGAAGCGCAGGCCCGAGGACATGCGAAGCAGGTCGGCGATCCTGATCGCGGCACGCGCATCGTCAGCGGAGTTCTGCCATTCGGGTACCGGCGCCCCCTGCCAGAGGTCGAGATGGCCCATCTGGATGAGACGGCCGATGAGCGTGGCCGTCATGCTCTTCCCCATCGACCAGCTCTCGAGCTGCGTGTCCCTGTGCACGCCCGGGCCGTACTCCTCGGCGATGATCCGCCCGCGATGGACCGCCACGAAGCCGGCCCGGTTGTCGCCGGGCGTGAACATGAGCCGCACCGCTTCCGCGACCAGTTCGGCGTCCACATCGTCCGGGAGCGGCTCGCCCGGGAGCAGGTCGCCCATGGGCCAGGGGGTCGTGGCCGCGTCGGGCAGCGCGCTCACCACCTCGCGCGGCGTGAAGAACACCTTGTCGGTGTGGGACGGCAGAATCACGCACCCCTGGTCGCCGAAGTGCCGCGCCCGGCCCGCCGCGCCGTATTGCGATGCCGTGACGACGCGCCGCTCCTCGTCGACGTCGAAGGCGAGGCGGCCGTCCTCGTAGTCGCGCACCTCGTCCTCGGTGAGGAGGATGCTCTGGTAGAGCGCGTCCTCGCGATCCCGCTCCGATACCCAGATCGCCGAGCAGAACCGCTTGGCAGAGCCGTTGAGGGCGATCTCGGGCGGTGGGGTGGCGGCGGTCTCGTCGGGCGATGCAGGCGCCGGACCGGACGTGCCGCCAGTGGCCCCACCTCCGGCCCCATCGGGCGCGCCGCAACCGGCCGCCCAGGCAGCCAGCAGCAGAACCGTGCCTACCTTTGTGATCTTTTTCACAATCTCTCCTCTCCCGTATGCTCCGCGCGCGCCGTTTGATTTCCCCAACATCCGCGCTGATATTGGCGCCATCGCCCGCCAGACGCACGGTCAAGCGCGATTTGAAACGCCCAAGGAGGCACTCATGAAGACCCGGTACTTCCTCCTCACCGCACCCCTGCTCGTTGCCCTCGCCTCGACGGCCCCCCTCGCCGCGCAGGAACCCTCCGGCCTCCTTGACATGGATACCTACATGGAGATGGAGTCGGTGGGCAGTCCGCGCATCTCGCCCGACGGCAACCACATCCTGTTCACCCGGGGCAGCGTGGACAAGATGAACGACCGCAACCAGAGCAACCTGATGATCATCGATCTGGCTACCCGGCGGATCCGTGAGCTGGAGACCGGGAGCTTCGAGGTGTCGTCGCCGATCTGGTCGCCCGATGGGACGCGGATCGCGTTTCTGTCCGACAAGAGCGGGACGAACCAGATCCATATGATGTGGCTCGACACGCGCGAAACCACGCAGCTCACGAACCTCGACCGGGCGCCGGGCGGCATCCGCTGGTCGCCCGACGGAACGCAGATCTCGTTCACCATGTTCCTGCCCGAGACCGGGTCGCCGCTGCCGATCAGGATGCCCGCCTTCCCGCGGGGTGCGAATCTGGCCAAGCCCGCGGTCGTGGAGGACCGGATCGCGTGGCAGCGGGACGGACGCGGGCTCACGCCGAAGGGCAACACGCAGATCTTCATCGTCGACGCGGAGTTGGGCGGCACGCCGCGCCAGATCACCTCGGGCGACAACTCCCACAACAATCCCCGCTGGTCGCCCGACGGCACGAAGCTGTACTTCAGCGCCGACCTCATCCCCGACGAGGGCTACGAGCGCGGCAACTCCGAGGTGCACGCCATCGATCTGGCCACGCTCGAGATCACCACGCTGACCGACCGGCTCGGCCCCGACAACGGCCCGACGCCGTCGCCCGACGGCAGCATGATCGCCTACACCGGCTACGACCAGAACGAGAACTACAGCAACCTGTCGCACCTCTACCTGATGGACGCCGACGGCAGCGACAGCCGCATGCTGGCCGGCAACCTGGCCAACTCGCCGAGCGGGGTGACCTGGGCGCCGGACGGCTCGGGCGTCCACTACACCCTGGGCAAGGAAGGCTCGTCGAACCTGTACTTCGTCTCCACCGGCGGCGACATCGAGCAGGTCACCGAGGGCGTCCACTACATCACGGGCGTCTCGATCGCGGACAACGGCCGGGTCGCGGCCACCAACTCCACCTTCTATCGCCCCAACTATCTGGTCACTTTCGACCTCGACAACGCAGGCGAGCTCGAGACCCTGGTCGACTACAACGAAGACGTGCTGGCCGACATCAAGCTCGGCGAAGTCGAGGAGGTCTGGACCGAGTCCTCCGACGGCTGGCCCGTTCAGGGCTGGCTGATGAAACCGGCCAACTACGAGCCGGGCAACAAGTACCCCCTGCTGCTGTGGATCCACGGCGGCCCGGTCTCGATGTACACCGTGCGCTGGAACTGGAACTGGCAGAACTTCGCTGCCGACGGCTACGCGGTGCTGTGGATGAACCCGCGCGGCAGCACCGGTTACGGCCAGGATTTCGTCAACGGCATCAACTACCTGTACCCCGGCAACGACTTCAACGACCTCATGGCCAGCGTCGACGCAGCCATCGACCGCGGCTTCATCGACGAGGACAACATGTTCGTCACGGGGAGCAGCGGCGGCGGCGTCCTCACCGCCTGGATCGTCGGCCACACGGACCGGTTCCGCGCCGCCGTGTCCCAGCGGCCCGTCATCAACTGGCACTCCTTCGTCGGCACGACCGACGGATCGGGCTGGTACCGCCGCTTCCGCTCGATGCCCTGGGAGGACCCCATGGAGTACGCCGAGCGGTCACCGCTCCACTACGTCGGCAACGTCACCACTCCCACGATGCTGCTGTCGGGCGTCGAGGACCTGCGCACCCCGATGCCCCAGGCCGAGGAGTTCTACCGCGCGCTGAAGGTGCTCGGCCAGGAAACGATGCACGTCAAGATCCCCGATGAGTACCACGGCTCGCGCGCGATATCGCACCGGATCATGACGCAGCTCTACCTGAAAGCCTGGTTCGACAAGTTCAGGGAAAAGCCGGTGGCCTGATGCGACAAGGGCCCGGGGCGCCGTGAAGAGCGCCCCGGGCCCCTTTGCTCAAGCCCGGTGCAGGTCCGGCAGGAGCGCCGTCCCTACCCCAGCAACCGCCTCGGCCGCGTGATCGAGAACGGCGTCGCAATCGGCCGGGCCACGGCGGCCGCCGAGGCGACCCGCGCCGGAACTTCCGCGCGTTCCGCCGCAACCCCGCGCCCCGCGTCCGCAGGCTCGTAGCCCATGTCGGACATCGCGAGCCTCACCTCCTGCTCGACCGCACCCAACTCGTCCGCCGCACCGTTGTCGCCGTTGTAGCCCCACCGCGACGGCGTGATCACCGTGTCCGCCATCATGATGTCGGTCGAGGTGATCGTGGTGTCGGGCACCATGGTCGTGTCGGCGGTGATTACCGTCTCGGGCGTGGTCTCGTTCGTAATCACGATCTCGACACGGCGATTCTGGGCCCGGGCCTCCTGGCTCCGCCCCTCCGTGAGCGGCCTGCTTTCGCCGTGCGACATCGTGGTGAGCCGCCCTGAACTGATCCCCGCGCCGGTCAGGGCTTCCATCACCGCCTCGGCCCGCTCCATGCCCAGGTCGATGTTGTACTGCTCCGTGCCCACTTCATCGGCGTGGCCTTCGATGCTGACCTCGACACCGGGATTGTTGCTCAGGATCGTCGCCTTCGAACGCACCTGCCCACCAGCGGACTCGGTGAGGTCGGACTGGTCGAACTCGAACTGGACAAACGCCTCCAAGGTCGCCCGGTCGCTGGCCGAAAGCGCGCGGCCGACAACCATCGTGTCCATCGTGACGACCGCCCGCATCGTGATCGTGGTGTCGACCTGCGTAACCGTGTACGGCGTGATCACCGTGTCCGCCTTGTTGGACGGCAGCGCCAGCGAGCCCATGAAGCCGAACTTGCGCGACCGGAAGGTGGAATACCCGTCGTGCATCATTCCGAGCGCGAACGCACCCATCCGGATGTAGCCCAGGTCGAGCTGCAGGCCCGCATTGGTGTCGAATCCGTTGTACTCGGCGATCAGATTCAGTTGGCGCCGGCCGCCGATGCCGATGTGGATCCCGGCTCCGGCAAAGATCCCTCCGGAAGTGCCGTCCTGGTGGAAGTCCAGGTCGCCTCCGGCAGAGAAAACCCCGGCGCCCCATCCACCCGTCAGGCTGATGGCGCTGGCATCCGAGACCGGCAGATGCGCGGTCGCGACCGCGTAGGGGCTCAGATTGGCGTTGTAATCTTCATCACCCACATCCGTGTGCACCCGGGAGTCCGGGTAGGCTAGCCGGTTGGGCTGGAACTCGTAGCGATACTGGTCGCCGAAGGACGGAGAATTGGTGTACCGCGCCCCGACCGCGAGGTCGAAGTTCCGGACCGAACTCGGCATCAGCGAGATCCTCCCGAATCCGCCGATCAGGTTGCCGCCGTCCTCCGGAGCCGCGAAGTGCTGAAGCGAGACGCCGACTTCCACCCGGTCGAAGAGGCCGAGGGCGATAGAGCCGTCGGAGAGCCACTTCTCGTAGGGCGATCCAACCGTGATGAAATCACCACTCGGGTCCACGATGATGAACTCGGGTATCGACGCCGAGAAGCCGGAATAGGTTCCCACAATCGTCATGTGCGGCAGCACGGACGCCACGGGGATGTCCAGCAGACCCGAGCCGTAGCGAAGCGTGCTGGGCATCCTGACGCTCTGCGCCGCAAGGGGCTGGACCACGCACAGGAGCCCGAAACACAGGAGGACTCCAGAGAGCAGTTTGGAAAACGTGTGATTCATCCGCATGGGACTACCTCCGAGGACGCGCCCCCCATTCCGGGGAGCCAGGTCGACAAGGGTTTTGGGGCAATACTTCAACAGAAGTCTTTACCCACCTGCTACGCAAGACCTCTACACCCGATAGCTCGGCAGGAGCGGGCCTGCGGACACCATTTCGGCCTCGCCCCGGAGATGGCTCGGTCCGCCACGGCTGGCCGCAGTCCCCCATTCGTCGGATATTCCCTCCCGCCGATAATAGACAACCCCACCATCACCGGAAGGATCCCCGAATGACACTGTCGACAATCGCGGTCATGGTCATCACTTCAGGCCTGTTGCTCAGCGCATCGTGCACCCAGCCACCCCCGCCGCCCGAAACGGAAGCGCCTCCGCAGGCCCATCCCGAGGAGGCAGCCGTCGTCGCCGCCGTCGAGCAACTGTTCGAGGCCATGCGCACCGGCGACAGCGAGATGGCCAGAGCCGTCTTCCACCCCGACGCACGCCTGGGCCGCGCCGGCGACAACGGCATCAGCTTTCGGCCCGCCGACGACTTCATCGACATGATCGGCCAGCCCCGCGACGAAGTCTATGACGAGCCGGTGTGGGACTGGACCGTGCAGATCGACGGCCGCCTCGCCCAGATGTGGACCCGCTACGCCTTCTACCGCGACGACGAGTTCTCGCACTGCGGCTGGGAGGGCTTCCAGCTCTACAGGGCCGACACCGGCTGGCAGATCACCCAGCTCATCGACACCAGCTACCGCGAGGATTGCTTCTATCCGCCCGGCCGCGAGCCCATGCCCGAGACCGCCGAGACCGAAGCCGACGGGGAGCCCCAGGGGACATGAGAAAACAGCCCCCGGCCACCAATCCGGCTCTGACGGCCGCGGTCGCTGCCGCGGGAGCCCGTGGACGCGTGCTCATCCCCGGGCTCCTCGCCCTGGCCGCCTGCACCGGCGACGCCCCCGCGCCCACTACCGCGGAGGTCGACGCCCTCGCGCAGTCGGTCAAGGACGCAATCACCACCGACGCGCTCATGAGCTGGTCGGCCGCGATCACCGAGCATGTGCGCCCGTCGGGCAGCCCCGGCGAGAACGCCGCGATCGACACCATCGTGGCCACGCTGCGGGCCCGCGGCGTCCCCGTCGTGGTGCACGAGCTGTCCGCCTACGCCAGCGATCCCGTCTCGGCTTCGGTCACCATCCCCGGCACCGACTTCGCCCCGGACGCGATCACCATGGCCTACTCGGCCGCCTCGGACGGCACGGTCGGTGAGGTCGTCGACATGGGAACGCTCGCGGACCTGCCGCGGCTCGAGGTCGGTACCGGGGAGCGCCTCGTCATCGAGGGCGAGGGCCTCGGCGCGGATCTTCCCGACCTGAGCGGCAAGGTGGCCATCGTCGACGGGCAGCCGCGCAACGTGCCCACGATCGCGCTGGAGCGCATGGGCGCGGCGGCGGTCGTCTTCATCAACCCCGAGGAGCGCCTCAACGAGCTCATCGTCACCTCGACCTGGGGCAGCCCGTCGCTGATGAACCACCATCGGCTCCCGACCATCCCTGTGGCGCAGATCGCGCGCAGCGGCGGAGAGGAGCTGCGCGCCCGGATGGCCGCCGGGCCGGTGGAGCTCAGCGTGGCTACCGAACTCGCGACCGGGTGGAAGCCGATGCGGCTGGCCGTCGCCACGATCGAGCCGGCGGGACCGGCCGGGGCGCCGTACGTGGTGCTGGGGGGGCACATCGACGGATGGCACCACGGCGCGACCGACGAGGCCGCCTCGAACGCCGCCATGCTCGCGATGGCGCTGGCCTTTCACGAAGTGCGCGACCAGCTCCGGCACGGCCTGGTGGTGGCGTGGTGGCCCGGGCACAGCAACGCGCGCTATGCCGGGTCGACATGGTTCGCGGACGCGTTTTTCACCGAGTTGCGCACCCGCGGCCTGGCCTACATGAACATCGACGGGATCGGCCAGACGGGGGCCATGGTCTTCGGCGCTTCCACCTCGGAGGCGTTCCGTCCCTTCGCCACCCGCGTGGTGTCCGAGACGCAGGGCGTAGAGATCTCGCCGTCGCGGCCGGGCCGCAATTCGGACCAGATCTTCAACGGCGTGGGACTGCCGCTGATCCAGTTCAGCCACACGCGGCTGGCGGAGGACGGCGGCTACTGGTGGTGGCACACGACCGAGGACACCTACGACAAGATCGGCCCCGAGGTCCTCAAGACCGATACGGACATCTACGTGCACGCCCTGGCGACGATGCTCGCGGGGCCGCGCTACCCGGTGAGTCTGACCGCGCAGGTCGAGGCGCTCGGCGCGGCGATCGAGGCCCGCGACGAGGCGGCGGGCGGCGCCTTGCAACTGGACCTGCACCTCGGCAACCGCATGGAGCGCCTCCGGCGGGTCGCCGCGGACCTGGATGCGCGCGCCGATGCGGGCGAGATCGGCCCCCTCGACCTGGTGGCCTTCCTTCGGCCGCTGCACCGCGTCATGTACGTGCCGTTGAACGACTACCACCCCGATCCCGGTGTCACCCTGGGTCCGCTGCCCGGTCTGGCCCCGGCCCGGATCCTGCTGGAGGAGGAGCCCGGCAGCGACCGGCGCGGCTTCGCGGCCCCGGTGCTGGCGCGCGAGCGCAACCGGCTCATCGAAGCGGTCGACGAGGCCCTGGATGTCGGCTACATGCGCACCACGCTGGCTTCGATCCGGCAGGAGATGGCCGACCTCAGAGAGGAGCGCGATCGATAGGCCGGCGGTGCTTGACCCTGGTCGAATGGTCACGCTATTGGTGCAGGCACACCACACACCGGAGCGAACACGCGCAATGGAGTTGAATACACGGATGGCGACGCAGTCCTGCCGGCTCCCGGTCCTCGTCCTGGCGGTATGGACCGCCGCCTGCACACCCCCCGCGGCCCCCTCCCACGGCGACGGCGACTGGCCCGCCTACGGGCGCGACGCCGGTGGCAGCAAGTTTTCACCACTCGACCAGATCACGCCGGACAACGTCGGCTCGCTCGAGGTCGCGTGGGAGTGGGAGACGGGCGAGAGGCCGATTTCGGGACCGATCGCTCCGATTCGCGGCCAGGAGGTGCGGCCCGGCAACTTCGAGACGACCCCGGTCGCCTTCAACGACACCCTCTACTTCACGACCCCCTACAACCGCGTCATCGCACTGGACGGCAGCACCGGCCAGACGATCTGGGACTACGATCCCCGCACGGTCGAGTGGGGCCAGCCGCCCAACGGGACGGGGTTCGTGCATCGCGGGATCGCGGTGTGGAGCGGGACGGAGGGGCGCCGCGTCTTCCTGAACACGCGCTGGCGCCTGATCGCCCTGGACGGCGCAACCGGCGAGCCCATCGAGTCCTTCGGGCACCGGGGCGAGATCGACCTCACCGAGAAGCTGCTCTGGCGCACCAACCGGCTGCACTACACGCAAACATCGCCCCCGGTCGTCTTCGAGGACCTGCTGATCATCGGCAACGGCGTCTGGGACGGTTTCGTGTACCCGCGCGACCCTCCGGGCAACATCCAGGCTTTCGACGTGCACACCGGCGAACTGGTCTGGTCCTTCAACCTGATTCCGCAGCCGGGCGAACCGGGGAACGAGACCTGGGAGGACGGCAGCTGGGACTACACCGGTCACACCAATGCCTGGGCTCCGATGGTGATGGACGAGGAGCGGGGGCTTCTCTTCGCCGGCATCGGCACCCCGTCGAACGACTACTACGGGGGCCACAGGAAGGGCGACAACCTCTATGCGGAAGCGCTCGTCGCGATCGACGCCCGCACCGGCGAGCTCGCGTGGCACTATCAGACGGTCCATCACGGACTGTGGGATTTCGACCTGCCGGGCGCGCCCGTCCTGATGACCATCGCGCCGCACGGCGAGGCGGTCGATGCCGTCGCCGTGGCCGGCAAGACCGGATTCGTGTACACCTTCGACCGCGCGACCGGCGAGCCCGTGTGGCCCATCGAGGAGCGCCCCGTGCCCCCCAGCGAGGTGCCCGGCGAAGTCGCCGCCGCCACCCAGCCCTTCCCCACCCTTCCGCCCCCCTTCGCGCGGCAGGGCTTCACGCCCGACGACCTCATTGACCTCACCCCCGAACTGCGCCGCCAGGCCGAAGAACTCACCGCGGGGTATCGCTTCGGCTCCCTCTACGAACCCCCCTCCATGGAAGGCACGATCACGATGCCGGGGATCCTCGGGGGCGGGAACTGGGGCGGCGCGGCGTTCGATCCCGGCACGGGCGTCCTGTTCGTGAAGTCGTCGGAGGACCCCAGCCTGCTCACCATCGGACCGGGCAACCCCGAGACGATGGTCGGCGACTACGGCATCGACCGGGGCGCGCCGCGGTCCCTGCGGATCGGCAATGTGCCCATCACGAATCCGCCGTGGGGCACCCTGACTGCCATCGACATGAACGCGGCCGAGATCCTCTGGCAGGAGGCGGTCGGGGAGCGGCCCGAGGTGCGCGGCGACCCCGCGCTCGCGGGTGTGGCGCTGCCCCCCCGGCTGGGCGTGGTGGGTCCGCCGGGTCCCTTCGTCACCGCCGGCGGCCTGGTCTTCCTGACCGGCGGGTCCGACGTGCTGTACGCCTTCGACGCGGCCAGCGGCGAGGTGTTGTGGGAAGGCCGTCTCCCGGCCCTCGGCTACGCCAACCCGATGACCCTCCAGAGCCGCGGCGGGCGCCAGCTGGTCGTGATCGCCACGGGCGGGCCCGAGGGCGGCGCGCTCGTTGCCTTCGGGCTGCCGGAGTAGGCCTCGCCGATGCATTGGAGCCTCCTGGCAACCGTCTTCGCGGTCACGCTCACGCTTGCCTGCGGAGGCGGTGACTCACCCACCGAGCCCACGGTCGCCACCGTCGACGTCGTCCCCGACGCGATGCTGCTGGTGGGAGTCGGCGATGGCGCCAGCTACTCGGCCATCGCTCGCGACGCCAACGGGATGTTCGTCTCGGGCACGCCACAGTGGGCGATCGACAACACCGCCGTCGCGACGATCGACGGCAACGGCTTCGCCTCGTCACTCGCTACGGGGCTCGCCACCGTCACCGCGACCATCGGCGGCGTCAGTGGTACTGCCCAACTCGAGGTCTACGTGCCGCGCCGGATCCTGGAGTACAGGCCGGGCCAGCCCTACTACGGCCGCGAGGACTACGTGGAGTACATTCCGGGAGAGCTGCCGCTGGTGCTTTCGAGCGCTCACGGTGGAGCCCTGACCCCCAGCGAGATTCCCAACCGCACCTACGGCGTCGTCCGCAACGACATCAACTCGCTCGAACTCACCCTGGCCATGCGCCAGGCGCTGATCGATCTGACCGGCTACGCACCTCACGTCATCCTCTCGCATCTGCACCGCAGCAAGCTCGACGCCAACCGCGAGATCATGGAGGCCGCGCAGGAAAACCCCTACGCCGAGCTGGCCTGGACCGAGTTCCACGAGTGGATCAAGACCGCCCGGGCCGCCGTGGCGGGCGAGTTCGGGAAGGGCATGTACCTCGACATTCACGGCCACGGCCACGACATCGACCGCCTCGAATTGGGTTACCTCCTCTCTTCGGACGAACTCAACCGCTCCGACCTTGCGCTCAATTCGCTCGAAGTCGTGTCGCGGACGAGCATTCGCGACCTCGGCCGCACATCGCCCATCCCCTTCTCGCAGCTGCTGCGCGGACCCACCTCGCTCGGTGGTCTCTTCCAGGACGAGGACATCCCGTCGGTGCCGAGCCCCGCCGCCCCCGGACCCGGCGACGCGCCCTACTTCCGCGGCGGCTACAATACCCGCGAACACGGTTCGGCGACGGATGCCGAAGTCGTAAGCGGCATCCAGATCGAACACCACTACGGCGGCATCCGGGACTCCCCCGAAAGCCGGGCCGAGTACGCGGCCAGGGCCGCCCGCGTGATCCGGGCCTTCATGCTCGAGCACTACGGGTTTTTCGAGCCGGGCGGGTAGCGTCGGCGGTGCGGGCGCGCCCGGGGGGGAGGCGCAAGTGAGCGCCTCGACGACGCGTGCGTTGGATTGGGTCCGCCAACTGCGCCTGAAGGCAACCTTCCAGGGTTGCGGGGTACCTATATAGGACAGGGAGCAGGACCGCCCTCACCGTCATCCCCCGCCCGACCGGAGGACCGATCGATGCGATTCGCCACACATCGCCCCCGCAGCCTGTTCGCCGGACTCGCCGCTGTGCCCGCGACCCTTGCGCTGATGCTGGCGGGCGCGGGCGCGCTCGACGCGCAGGTGGGCGGCATCGAAGGACGGGTGAGCGACGGGGCTACCGGGCAGGCGCTCTCCGGAGTGCAGATCACCGTCGAGGGGACCACACTCATGACGCTGTCGAACGGTGGCGGACGCTATCTGCTGCAGGGGGTGCCCATCGGCGAACACACCCTGGTGGTCGAACAGGTCGGCTACGCGGCCGAGCGTCGGCGCGTCACGGTGGCCGCCGGCCAGACCACCGTCGTGGACATCGCGCTGATACCGGCGACCTTGCAGCTGGACGAACTCATGGTCACCGGCCGACCCGAGGCGGAGTCCATGCGGCGCGCCGTTTCGGCGGTCCGTTCGGACCAGGCCGTGTACGCCTTTTCCACCGACTTCAACACCGAGTCATACGCCCATATCGCCGAGAACGACTTCCGCCTCGTCAGCGCATCGCCGCTGTCCACCTTCTCGATCGACGTGGACCGCGCGTCCTACGCCAACGTGCGGCGCTTCCTCCAAGCGGGCGAGCGGCCACCGATCGACGCCGTGCGGATCGAGGAGATGATCAATTACTTCCCCTACGACTGGGGCAGCGTGTCGGGCGATCATCCCTTCGCGGTCACGACCGAGGTGTGGGAAGCGCCGTGGCAGCGCGACCACCGGCTGGTCAGGATCGGATTGCACGCGGAGTCGATCGACATCGAGGACCTGCCACCCGGCAACCTGGTCTTCCTGCTCGACGTCTCTGGGTCGATGATGCCGGACAACAAGCTGCCGCTGCTGAAGAAGGCGTTCGCGCTGCTCGTCGACCAGCTGCGGCCCGAAGACCGCGTCGCGATCGTCGTGTACGCTGGGGCGGCGGGACTGGTGCTCGAGTCGACGCCAGGGGACCGGAAGGGCAAGATCCTGGCCGCGCTCAACGACCTGGACGCCGGTGGCAGCACGGCCGGCGGTGAGGGTCTGCGCCTGGCCTACGACGTAGCCCGCGAGCACCGCCTCGATGGCGGCAACAACCGGATCATCCTCGCGACGGACGGCGACTTCAACGTGGGGGCGTCCAGCGACGCCGAGATGGTGCGCCTGATCGAGAAGGAGCGCGAGGGGGGGACCTTCCTCACCGTGCTCGGCTTCGGCACCGGCAACCTGAAGGACTCGAAGATGGAGCAGATCGCCGACCACGGGAACGGCAACTTCCACTACGTCGACGGCCTGCTCGAGGCGCGCAAGGTGCTGGTGGAGGAGATGGGGGGAACGCTGCTCACCCTGGCCAAGGACGTGAAGCTCCAGGTCGAGTTCAACCCGGCGCGCACCGCCGGATACCGGCTCATCGGGTACGAGAACCGCCTGCTTGCCGACGAGGACTTCAACGACGATACGAAAGACGCGGGCGAACTCGGCGCCGGCCACACAGTGACTGCGCTGTACGAGGTGGTGCCCGCGGGGGCCGAAGTGCCGCGCGGCGAGGTCGATGCGCTCCGCTATCAGCGCCGGCCCGACGACCCGCCGCTCAGCGACTTCGACGACGAGTTGATGTACGTCAAGGTCCGCTACAAGGGCCCCGACGGGACGCGCAGCAAGCTCCTGGAGCTCGCCGTGGCCGATCGGACGCGGTCACCTTCGGCGGACTTCCGGTTCGCAGCAGCGGTGGCGGGGTTCGGCATGCTGCTCCGTGACTCGGAGCACGCGGGCGATTTGACGCTGGGCGACGTGGTGAAGATGGCCGAGAAGGGCCAGGGCGACGACCCGCGCGGCTACCGGGGCGAGTTCATCCGCCTGGTTGAGACGACGCGGGATCTGAGGTTGCTGGACCAGGAAGCGGAAGAACAGCAGCGGTGGCGCCGCTGGCGCTGAGGGCCGGTCATTCGCCCCTGGCGTTGGCCACCCACGCGTGCCACGCCGGCATGTCGCGGGCGCACCCCGTCTGCGTTTCGCGCCGGCGTCAGGCGTTCGCCGCCCACGCCGCCAGCACCTCCGCCTCCTTCTCGGCCGGCAGCCCCGCCCTGGGCTCCGCGCGCCGCTCTGCCGGCAGCGAGTTCCACCACTCCACGGTCTCGCGCGCCGTGTCGCCGATGGGCCGGAAGGTGAGCCCCGCCTGCACGGCAGCGGCCACCGATACCTGGTTCATGCCGATCGTTTCACCTTCGGGCGGCACCCAGTTGGTCATGTGGCCCCAGGGCCGGACCTCGTGCTGGGCCATGAATTCGGTCGGGACCCAGGTGAAGGTCGCGTCCGAACCGAGCGCGGCCCGGACCTCTTCCAGCATCGCGCCGAACTCCTGCACCTCGCCGGTGGCGTTGTAGGTGCCGGCGTTGCCGGGCGTCTCGACGAGCCGCACGATCCACTCCGACAGATCGCGCGCGTCAATGTTCTGCACCGGGTCCGAGGGTGAGTTGGGCGCCATGACCTCGCCGCCGCGCGCGACGCGGACGGGCCAGTAGGTCCAGCGGTCGGTGTTGTCTCCCGCCCCGACGATCAGCCCCGGGCGCACGTTGATCGCGCCGTCGCCGAAAGCTTCGGTGTTGATCGCCTCGCAGCGGGCCTTCATCGGGCCGTACTCGCTCATGTCCTCGACATCCGGGGCCGAGAGCTGCCCTGCGGGGTAGGTCTCGTCGATGCCAACGGCCGCGAAGTCGGCGTAGGCCGAGATCGACGACACGAAGAGGTAGCGGTCGACCTGGCCGCGCAGCGCGTCGGTGGTCATTGCGACCCAGCGCGGGATCGAAGCCGAGTTGTCGATCACCGCATCCCATTCGCGGCCCTCGAGCGCGCTCAGGTCGTTGTCGCGGTCGCCGATCAGGTGCTCGACGCGCTCGAAGTAGTCGTGGAAGAAGGGCGGCTCGGTGCGGCCCCGCGTGAAGATCGAGACATCGTGGCCCCGGTCGAGCGCGTACTTGACCTGGTAGGGCCCGATGAAGCGGGTGCCACCCAGGATCAGGATGCGTTGGGAACCGGGCGAATCCGCTCCACCTTCCTCCGCGGGTGTGCAGGCCAGCGGACCGAAGGCGCCGAGGACGCCCAGCGCCCCGCCTGTTCGCACTGAACTCTTCACAAAATCACGTCGTGTCTGCTTCCACATCCTGATCGCTTCCTTTCTGACCGCGTTCCTGGCCGGCGTCCACCACGCTCCCCGGCGGTGCCGATCGAGTTGCGCCGACCACTGATTTCGTTCGGCAGCCGACGCCTCTCAAGGTGCGACCATCGTACCTCGGGCGACAGCGGTCCCGCCACTGCATCCAGCCGGGTTCGCCCGGCACTTGCCCCACCCGCCCTCACACCCTACTAGTGTCTCTCGGATCCCAGGCTCGTCGTGCCGCCGGGATGGGTGGCACAGGTGGGCCGCCGACCCCTGGCTGGAGGTCACGATGGTGGAAGTTGATCGCAAGACCTTCCTCGCAACCATTCCCGCTGGTGCTCTCGCCGCCATGTCGCACGAAGACAAGGCCGAGGAACTCGAGCACTACATGGAAGAGAAGCTGGACGACCTGATCGCCGCACGGAGAGCGGGAGCGGACGGGGAGGCCGGCTCCATCATCACCCTTGAGGAGCTGGAGGAGCAGGAGGCCCGGTCCCCTCGCGGCACCGGCCGCCTCTTCCAGCCGCGCGAGGACGAGTTCCCGCCGCTGCCCGACAAGCCGACGCTGCTCGATTTCTTCAAGCTGCGCTTCGCCCCCGCGAACCACGTTCTGCAGAGCGCCACGCACGCGCTCAGAACGGGGCAGCCCGAGCGGACAGTCTTCGCCTGCCTGATGCACGACGTGGTCCTCAACCTGATCAAGGTGGACCACGGCTGGTGGGGCGCCCAGCTGGTCGAGCCGTACGTCGACGAGCGCGTCTCGTGGGGCATCCGCTACCACGCGCCGCTGCGCTTCTATCCGGACGACGAGTACGGCTACGAGTATCCGGAGATGTACAACCGCATCTTCGGGCACGACTATGTGCCGGAGCCCTACATCAAGGAAGCCTACGAGTTCGCGCGCAACCATCGCTGGTACGGCGAGGCGCGGCTGATCACGGTGAACGACACCTACGCGTTCCAGGACGACATGGACGTCGACATCAACGAGTTCACCGACATCATCGGGCGCCAGTTCAAGCAGCCGAAGGAAGGGCTCGGCTACGACAACAGCCCGGTCGCGCACATGTGGCGGACGATCGCGTTCCCGAACAGGCCGCTGTAGGGGCAAACGCTCGAGGCGGAAGGGGCCCCGCAGGCTTCTGCCGCAGGCTCGGAAGCGTTGGGCAGGATTGGGGCGTAATTGATTTTCCACCACAATTCCGTAGATTAGCCGTTTCGCCACCAATCAAACCGCTTTTCCACGACGGTGTCCGTGAGCAAGACCACACGAAGGCCCGTCGGGCAGACCTGGCTGATCCGGGAACTCGGCCTGGCCGTGCCCCCGCCCGCCATCGAGAGCTACATCGTGGCCGGTGCCCGGCGAACCGAGACACACGGTGCGCAAACCCGCGAGTGGTACCCGATGCGGTACGCGCCGGACGATTCGGCGACCTCGCACCTCCGTTTCACGCTACGGCACGAGGCCTTCGACCTGGGGGTCCTGGTCGCCGCGCTCAACGCAATCGACCCCGGAGAGATCGAGGCCTGGGTCCGCGCACAGCCGACGGGAGCGTTCAGCCGGCGGGCGTGGTTCCTTCATGAGACGTTCACCGGGCGGACGCTGGACCTGGCAGACGCCAGTGTTGGCAACTATGTCGGGGCGCTCGACCCGCGCCGGCATGTGGTATCCGCGCGGCGCAATTCCAGGCGTCACCGGGTGGCCGACAACCTTCTGGGAGAGCGGGGTCTGTGCCCGACGGTGCGATTGACGCCGAAGTTGCGGGAAGCGAAGGAGTCGAACCTGGACAGAGAGGCTCGCGCACTCACCGAAGGTTGCGATCCACACATTCTCACGCGTGCGGTGAACTATCTGTACACAAAGGAGACGCGTTCCTCGTTCGCCCTGGAAGGCGAGACGCCAAGTGCCGGCCGCGCCGAACGGTTTGTGGCGGCTCTACAGTCCGCAACCGCTTTCGACCCCTCCGACAAGAGCGCGCTCGTAGCCCTGCAGCGCACCATCGTCGATCCGCGTTACGCGACGGATGGCTGGCGCGACATCCAGAACTTCGTCGGCGAGACCCTCGGTGGGTACCGGGAAAGGGTTCATTTCGTCTGTCCGCGGCCGGAAGACGTCCCCGACCTCATGAATGCCTGGATCGCCCTGAACAGGCGGATCGTCAGCGGCGGCGTGGATCCCGTTGTCGCTGCGGCGGTATCGTCGTTCGCGTTTGTCTTCATCCATCCCTTCGAGGACGGCAATGGCCGGATCCACCGCTTCATGATGCACCACGTGCTCGCCAGACGGGGCTACGGACCACGCGGAGTCATTCTCCCGGTATCCGCAGCGATTCTGCGCGACCGCCACCGCTATGACGATGTGCTGGCCAGCTTCTCGATACCGCTCCTGGACCTCATTCGGTGGGAGTGGACGGATGGGGGAGCGCACACACCTGACCGTCGGATGGTCGTCAAGAGCGACAGCGCCTACCTCTACCGCTATTTCGACGCCACCGCCATGGCCGAGTATCTGTACGATCAGGTGGCGGACTCTGTGCGCCGCGACCTGAGAGAAGAGCTCGATTTCGTCACGGTGTTCGATCAAGCCCTCAGCGGTGTGCGCGAGGTCGTCGACATGCCCGATCGGCGGGCTTCACTGCTGGTGCGGCTGTGCATGCAGAACGGTGGACGGCTCGCCGCGAGGAAGCGCTCTCGATTTGCAGAGTTGACCGATGACGAGGTGGTTGCGATGGAAAGCGCGGTGCGACATGCGATGGCTGCGGTGACGCAGGGGTTCTGACCGGCTCCGTTGCGTCTTCACCCCACCACTACCAATCTTTCCTGCCACCGTGTCCCCCCGGCCACGGCCCCAACGGAATACCACAGTAGACGCAACACCGCAGTAAGGAAGCCCACGCCATGAAGACACTCAGCACGATCCGGCCCGCCACCCTGCTCCTGGCGATCATCGCCCTCGCCACCACCCAGGCCGCCGCCCAGGAAGTCGCGCGGGTGGAAGTCGCCCCCGCGACCCTCTCCCTCGCAGTCGGCGAGACGGCGACCGTTTCCGCGACCGCCTACGACGCCGCCGGCAACGTCGTCGACATCCCCTTCCTCTACTTCTCGCGCGGCGGACGCGGCAGTCTGGCCGTCGACCGCGCCACGGGCGAGATCGAAGCCTTCAAGGGCGGCGAGTTCGAGGTCATGGCGCGCGCGATGGGACCCGGCCGGATCAGCGGCACCATGACCGTCACCGTCGCCTACCCGCCGCTCGACCGCATCGAGTTCTCGCAGGACGGCGGGCGGTACTACGTCGGCGTCACCATGCGCCACAAGGCCACCGTGATCGACCAGGCCAACGACGTCCGCGACGTTGCCGTGGTCTGGAGCAGCTCGGACGAGTCCGTCGGAACCGTCGACCGATTCGGCGTCTTTTCCGCCCACGCAGCGGGCGAAGTGACGCTTTCCGCCTCCGCAGAGGGCGTTGTCGGCCAAATTCGCTATGAAGTGGCCGACAACCCGGTCACAGCGATGGCCGTCGAGGCCAGCCAGACCCGCGGCAGGACCGGCGACGTGATCCACTTCACCGGCACCGCATCCGACGCGAGCGGCGCCGGCGTGGCCGACATCCCCGTCACCTTCGGGCTGATGTCCGACCCCGACGCCATCGCCACCGCCGACTTCCCGCCGGCCGAGGTCGATGACCAGGGCCGCTTCGTCGCCTACAAGCCTGGCGTCTATACCGTCACCGCGAGCGTCCCCGGCCGCACCGCGCACGCCACCGTCGAGATCCTGCCGCGCCACGTGGCCGAAGAGGTGCAGCTGATCGGCCACGCGCCGGTTCGCAACGTCTCCACGTCGGATCTTTGGGTGTGGGAGGGCGTCGATGGCCGCGACTACGCGATCACCGGCACGCACAGCGGGCATGGCAGCACGTACTGGTGGGATGTCACCGATCCCGCGAGTCCCGTGTTGACGGATTCGTTGCTCGTCGACGCGCGCACGACCAACGACGTCAAGGTCTCCGAGGACGGCGCACTCTGCGTGATCTCCCGCGAGGGTGCCTCCAACCGGCGCAACGGGATCGTCATCGTGGACTGCACCGACCCCCGCAACATCGAGATCATCTCGACCTACGACGACGAGCTCACCGGGGGCGTGCACAACCTCTTCATTTACGACGACCACGTCTACGCGGTTAACAACGGCATCCGCTTCGACGTGATCAACATCGCCGACCCGGCCAACCCGCACCGCGTCGGCCGCTTCGAGCTCGACACCCCGGGCCACGCGATCCACGACATCTGGATCGTGGACGGCGTCGCCTACACCTCCAACTGGAACGACGGCGTGGCCGTGATCGACGTGGGCGGCGGCGACAGGGGCGGCAGTCCGTCCAACCCGGTCGAGATCGCGCGCTTCCGCGACATCGGCGGCGCCACCCACGCGGCGTTCCCGTACCAGAGCCCGACGGGCAAGTTCTACATCTTCATGGGCGACGAGATCGGCGCGCCCGCCTTCGACGGCCAGGAGGATGGCCGCACGCCCGAGTTCATGTCCGGCTACATCCACGTGGTCGACTTCACCGATCCCGAGAATCCGGAAGAGGTGGCCCGCTACGAGATCCCCGAGGCCGGATCGCACAACATGTGGATCGACGACGACCGGCTCTACGCGGCGTTCTACCAGGGGGGCCTGCGGGTGCTCGACATCTCGGGCGAGTTGAAGGGCAACCTGTACCACCAGGGCCGCGAGATCGCGGTGTACAAGTCGTACGATCCCGACGGTGTGGTGGCGAACGCACCCTTCACCTGGGGCCCGCAGATCCACAAGGGCAACCTCTTCTTCGCCGAGTACTTCTCGGGGATGTGGACGGTCAAGCTGCAGCCGCGCCGGACGCTGATTCCGTGATGCGGAAGGCTGCCCTGGCAGTCGCGGCCGCCCTCGCCGCCACCGTGCTGCGCGGCGAGGGGGCCGCCCAATCCTACTGGGTCTACGTCGCCGCCGAGTCCGAAGACGAGGTCGCGCTGCTCCGCTACGACGCAGGCGGCGACCTGGTCGTCGAGAAGACGATCACCACCGGGTGGCTCGCGGCCGAGATCGAGGCGCCCCACGGACTCGCCATGGATCCCGCGGGCGAATACTGGTACCTCACGCTGGGACACGGCTTCCCCAACGGCCGCCTCGTCAAGTACGCCACCGGCTCCGACACCATCGTGGGCGTCGCCGATCTCGGCCTCTTCCCCGCCACGATCGCCGTCCCGCCGCACGGCACCGTGGCCCTCGCGGTCAACGCCAACTTCCACGGCGACCACGTCCCCTCGACCGTCACGATCGTCGACCTCGAGTCCATGTACCCGCTCGCCGACGTGGTCACCTGCACCATGCCGCACGGCTCCCGCTTCAACGCCGACGGCTCCAGGCACTACTCGGCATGCATGATGGACAACCAGCTCGTCGAGATCGACGGCGCCACCCTCGACGTCACCCGGCGCCTCGACCTCATCGCCAACGAGCCCGCCCACGCCCCGATGGACGGCCACATGGCCATGCCCCCGCCCGGCAGCGCGAACTGCTCCCCCACCTGGACCACTCCCCACCCGGACGGCTCACGCGTCTATGTCCCCTGCAACAAGGGCGACGTCATCCTCGAAATCGACCTCGCCCAATGGCGGATCACCCGCCGCATCGAAGCCCCCGGCGCGCCCTACAACCTGGACCTCACCCCCGACGGCTCGACCCTCCTCGCCACCCTCAAGGGCAGCGCGAAACTGGGAATCTGGGATGTTGAAACAGGCGTTTTGCTGCACCTCACAGACTCGGAAATGCGGGTCACCCACGGCGTCGTCGCCACCCCCGACGGCCGCTACGCCATCGTGACCGTCGAGGGCATCGGCGGCGATCCAGGCACCGTGGAAGTCATCGAAATCGACTCGGGCACCCGCGTCGCGTCTGCACAGATCGGCAAACAGGCCGGAGGAATCGCACTATGGAAGATGGAAGGATGAACAAGCGCGCCGTTCTGCTCGCGGCAGCCCTCGCCACGTGGGCCTGCCAGCCCGTCCCCCCGGAGAGTGCGGAGGACGAACCCGGCTGGCGCTGGTCCGACGAGCGGGTCATGGAGACCGTCAACGCGGTGCGGGCGGGCCGCAGCCTCCAGCCCGACGAATGGCCGGGCGGCGCGCGCGTCGCCGTCCTCCTCTCCTTCGACGTCGACAACGAGACCGTCACGGGCCTTCGCTACGGCGACGCCACGGTGGGCTCCCTGTCACAGGGACAGTACGGCGCCCGCGTCGCCCTGCCCCGCGTCGTCGACCTCCTCGACCGCGAGGGGGTCCCGGCCTCGTTCTTCATCCCCGCCGTCAGCCTGGTCCTCAACCCCCATCAGGTCGGCGTGATCCAGGCCGCCGGCCACCACGAGTTCGCCATCCACGGCTGGATCCACGAACTCAACTCCAGCCTCGAAGCCGACGAGGAACGGGCACTGCTGGAGCGCGCCGTCGACTACATGACCGAGGTCACCGGCGTCCGCCCGCTCGGCTACCGCGCGCCCTCCTGGAACCACAGCCCCAACACCCTCGACATCATCCGCGACATGGGCTTCCTCTACGACTCGTCGCTCATGGCCGACGACCGCCCGTACGAGATCGACGCCGACGGCGAGCCGACCGGCATGGTGGAGCTGCCCGTCGAATGGATCATGGACGACGCGCCGCTCTTCAACCCGCGCGGAAGCAGCTATTCGCACCCCCGCGACGTGCTCGAGGTCTGGAAGGACGACTTCGACGGCGCCTACGCCGAAGGAACCATGTTCCTGCTGACCATGCACCCGCACGTGATCGGCCACCGCTCGCGGATCGTCGTCCTCGAAGAGCTGATCGAGTACATCCAGGGCCACGAAGACGTGTGGTTCGCGACCCATCTGGAAGCGGCCCAGTACGTGAAGGAGCAGGCGGGGCTTTAGCGGCGCGGTCGGGAGCGGCCAGGAGAATGATGATCCGCTGTTGCATGCACAAAGTGCTAGCACTACACTTGTCCGTGCACCGGATTCACCAATGCGTCAGGCTTCGAGGAGGGCATGCCGTCGATGAGCTCCACAATCACGGTTCGCCGCATCAACCCGGGTGACAAGGCCTGGCTGAAGAGCGAGGCACACCGCGCCGGCGTTTCCATGGAAGAGTTTGTCCGCCGACTCATCCGCGAGAGGCGAAAGAAGGATCGAAGTCGGGTCAAGCCTTCCGAGGCGTTCCGAAGCCACTTTGGTCCTGAGCACGGGATCGAATTGCCCTCGCGCGGGGACTACGGCTGCAGGCCGGTCAGATTCCGCGACGGCGAGTGACCTCCGTTGTCCTGTCTGCTTGACACGAACGTCGTCTCGGAGATGATGCGACCCTACCCCGAGCCACGGGTCGCCCGATTCCTCGACAGCATCGCGGACGGTGGACTCCACATCAGCGCGATCACGGTCTGGGAGATTCTCAACGGCATCGGCCGGCTCGATCCCACGTCCCGGCGACAGGATCTCGCGAGGCGATTCCAGGATCTGCTGACTCTTGTCTTCCAGGACCAGGTCCTCGATTGGACGCTGGCCGACGCTCAGGCATGCGCGAGCATCATGGAGGACAAGCGACGGTTGGGGGAGCCTCTCGACAGCCACGTGCCGGACGCAATGCTCGCTGGAACGGCAGCGAGTCGCGGGCTTGCCATGGTCACTCGCAACACGCGGGACTTTCGGAACACGGGCCTGGCGGTGATCAATCCGTGGGGTGAGAGGCCCCGCTGACGCGGGCGATCACGCCTCCACGCCGCGCTCCTTGTACCAGGCCAGGTGGCGTCCGATCGGGATTCCCAGCAGCGGGCGCTGTACAGCGATCCCCGCGGCGCTGAGCCCCGAGGCGAGGCCGAAGTCGACGTAGTCCATGCCGGCATGAATCTCGACCACCATCCCCGCAACCGACGCGTACCTCGCTACGAGGGTGTCCACGATTCGCCCCGACCACGCGCGACGGTCGGCGGCCGGCAGGTCGCCGAGGGAGACATCGTACCAGGCGATTCTGGTATCCGGGTTGACCAGCCCGTACTTGGCACTCAGGATGTACCACGGAACGCCGGACTGTTCGGCGTACTTCCGACGGCACCTCCACAGAGCCGAGACGTAGAGATTCTTGGCCTCAACCCGGCTCGCCCACTCCAGTTTGCCCTTGACAGACCCAATGAGCATCAAGTCCGGCACGACCGTCCCGTCCTCTGGGCCGGCGTGCTTTTCCGTCGCTCTACCCTCGCGAAGTTCCTGCATCGGGTATGGCTCCGTTGACCGCTTGCCGCAATTTCTGCCGCGAAATTATCATAGTACGGCCGTCGCGGCCAGTTGTACAGGGTAGGAACTGCTCACCCCGGGAGACCAGATGACGATGTCACGCGGCGTGCTTCCGAGGTTCCTGCCGGTGCTGGCGGCGACTTTGGCTGCCACGCCTCACGCAACCAGCCTGTCGGCGCTGCAGGACACGCCCCCGCCGGTCGCGGCTGCGGCCCCCACTCCGGCCCCCGTCTCGCCCTGCGACGATTCCCCGCCCCCTCCCGGCGCGACCTTGACGCCGAGCCGCGACCTGTACTGCATCTTCCTCACGGCTCGGCCCGGCCTGGAGACCATGTCCGGCCGGCTGGAGCTGCGCACGCCCCACACCCCCTTCGGGGTCGCGGTCAATCCGGCCGGCAATCATCTCTACGAGGGAATCCTCACGCTGGAGGGCCTCCCCGACCCCGCCACCCTGGGCGACTACAACCACATCGTCGCGTGGCTCGCCACCCCCCTCTTCGACGAGATCAGAAGCCTGGGGCCGGTCGGGAACGGGACGCAGAGCATCGGCGAGATCAGCCTGAACAAGTTCATGATCCTGGTCACGGCGGAGCCCCGGGCCGACGCGCCCGAATGGGAGGGCAGGCTGCTCCTTCGCGCGACCTCGCCCAGCGCGCGGATGTCGCCGCCCGATATGCAGGAGTTCCTGCTGGGCGCGACCGGGGGTGGGGGTCGGGGCGGGGCGATGACCGGCATGGCGGCGGGCGACTCGGCCGAGGCGATGGCGATGGCCGGCCACGGGCACGACGCGGGCGGCAACGGCTGGCCAAGCCCCCCGATGATGCCCGGGCTGACCATGTTCCCGGCCCTCATGGCGCTCGATCCGCCCGACGCGAGCCCTTTCCTGCCGGGTGCCGACATCGATCCCGAGACGCTGCCGCTGGCCCGGCCGCGCGATGTCATCCGGCTCGGCGACGGCGACGAGGTCGATCTGGAGGCCGGGCTGGTGCGGCGGCGGATTCGCAGCCGCGACTATGTCATGTACGGCTTCAACGGCCAGTACCCGGGACCGCTGCTCCATGTCCCCGAGGCGGCGACGGTCACCGTGAACTTCACGAATTCGATCGCCTGGCCGACAACCATCCACTGGCACGGCCTGCGCCTTGACAATGCGTCCGACGGAGTACCCGGCGTTACCCAGGACCCCGTCGAGCCCGGCGAGACCTTCCGCTACACCGTCCACTTCAAGGATCCCGGCCTGTACTGGTACCACCCGCACCACCGAGAGGACATCCTGAAGGACCTGGGCCTGTACGGGAACATGCTCGTCGAGCCGCGCCAGCCGGACTACTACGCGCCCGCAGACCGCGAGGAGTTCCTGATGCTGGACGATTTCCTCATGGCCGGCGACGAGCCGATGCCCTTCGGTACGGAGCGCACCAGCCACGCGTTCATGGGGCGGTTCGGCAACCTGATGCTCGTGAACGGCGAGCCGGACTACGAGCTCGAGGTGACGGCGGGCGAAGTCGTGCGGCTGTACCTGACCAACGTGTCGAACACGCGGACCTTCAACCTGTCGTTCGAGGCGCAGGGCGCCCAGCCAACTGGCGGCACCGAGCAGCCCGGCGCCCCGCGCATCAAGGTGATCGGCACCGACGTGGGCGCATTCGAGCGCGAGGAGTGGGTCGAGAGCATCGTGTTGAGCCCCGCCGAGCGCTACATCGTGCACGTTCGCTTCGACGAGCCGGGAGAGTTCGCCCTCCTCAACCGCGTGCAGGGGATCGACCACCTGGGGGGCTCGTTCTTTACCGAGATGGACATGCTGGGCACGGTGCGGGTCGCCGCGCCCGCGCCCGACGCGCCGGAGTCCGACGGGCCACAGGCCTCCGCCGCCTTCGACACCCTGCGCACCAACCGGCACGCCGCGCGCGAAATCGCCCTCTATCGCGAGTACTTCGACGACCCCGTCGACCACGAACTCACCTTCACCCTCCAGGCGGACGGCATCCCGTTCATCGTGGATCGCCTGATGCAGTTCGACTCCGCCTACTTCCACCCGGTGGAGTGGAGCGGCACCATGCCCATGATGAACTGGAATTCGTCGTCGGCGGAGGTGCAGTGGATCGTGCGCGACCCCGCCACAGGCGCCGAGAACATGGACATCGGGTGGCAGTTCGAGGTGGGCGACGTGGTCAAGATCCGGCTGCACAACGAACGGCGGTCCTTCCACGCGATGCAGCACCCCTTCCATATCCACGGGCAGCGCTTCCTCGTCCTTGCCCGCAACGGGGTGCCGAACGAGAACCTGGCCTGGAAGGACACGGTGCTGCTCCCAACCGGGACGACCACCGATATCCTCCTCGAGATCACCAACCCGGGCCGCTGGATGGCGCACTGCCACATCTCCGAGCACCTGGAAGCGGGGATGCGGATGCTCTTCACGGTCAACCCGTGACCACACCCTGGCGCGAAGCCCACCGGCAGGCGGTCGAGGGCAGCGAGTCATCCTACATCGATCCGCAGACCGGCTTCCACGTCTTCACCGAGATCGGGCTGCGCCGACGCGGGACCTGCTGCGGCAGCGGCTGCCGGCACTGTCCCTTCCAGCACGAGTCGATGTCGCTGCCGGATCGGGCGGCCCGCGGTCAGCAGCCTGCCTGGCTCACCGCCAAGCGCGCGCCCGACGAGCCGGTCGACCTCCTCTTCTGGAGCGGCGGCAAGGACAGCTTTCTGACCTGGCGCACCCTGTGCCGCGAGTCGCTCCGCCCGATCGTGCTGCTCACCACCTTCGACGCGGGCACACGCACTGTCGCGCACCAGGAGATCGGGATCGACGCGGTGATCCGCCAGGCCGAGCACCTGAACCTGCCGCTCCTGGGCGTCCCGCTGCACCCCGGCCACGCCTACCCGGCCCGCATCCGCGAAGCGGCCGAGCTGGTGCCGCGAATCGCCCGCATTGTCTTCGGCGATCTCCACCTGCTGCACATCCGCGAATGGCGCAGCGTCGCGTTTCAGGAACTCGCCGCCGAGCGGGGCGCATCGCTGCACTTCCCGCTGTGGGGCGTCGCCTACGAAACACTCATCGACGACCTGGAGGCGAGCGGCGCCACCTGCCAGATCTCGGCGGTGACCGAGGCGGCCGAGGGAGAGGTCGGGGTCGGCGAACGGTTCGACCGCGCACTGATGGCGCGCCTGCCGGACCACATAGACCCGTTCGGCGAGAACGGCGAGTTCCACACGCTGGTGAAGGTCTGGGAGGGCTAGTAACCGGCCATGCGGCCCGGTTTTCGCCACGGCGGCCATTTGCGTCAGCGCCGCTGCGCAGCCTCCTCCGGGATCCCCCGGCTGAACAGGACTTCCAGCCGGGGATCGGCTGCAGCATCCATCGCGGCCGTCTCGGGCCCGCGTAGCATGGCCCTGATCTGGCCGGTGACCGCATCGCGCAGGATGGTCATGGGCGAGTTGCTGGCCTGATCGAGCGCCACTGATTCGTCGCCGCCCGCCAACGAGATACTGGTCAGCGGACCCGTCCAGGTGACGGGCACGGCAAAGACGAAACTCGACCGCTCGTCCTCGACGTCCGGGATGTAGAGCATGTCGAAGCTGAACGAAAACGCATCGCCTCCGGTCTCCGTTCTGCCCCGGAGCTGGAACTCGCCCCCCGCGGTCGGGAGTGTCGGAATCGCGTTGACCATGAACGCCGGCTCGAGGAACAGATTGCCGTCGGCGTCCGTCCCACCCCACACCAGGACCGACCAGGTCTTCACCGTACCGGTCGCGGTTTCAGCCTCGAGGCGATGGTGGAGGGAGTTCGTGACGTGGTAATCGCTGATCCAGCCCCCTCGACAGTAGCTCATCAGGTCGGTGGCGTATGGCGAGAACAGGCGGCCACTCACGCGGTCATACCCCCAGGCTCCGATCCGGCCATTCCGGTCGGGGAACAGCGGATCCGGGCCCCCGGCGCCACCACAGGGAGCGTGCCGCAGATTCATGTTATGCCCGAATTCGTGGGCGATCGTGCGCGACAAGGGGATCGAATAGCTCGTCCACGAGCCGATGCCGTTGGCAACCCCGAGCAGTCCAGAGCGCGGAGCCGGTGCCAGCATGGCCAGCCAATATCCGGGCCGGCCTTCCATGATCCGCATTGCCTCCGTGTCGCGCATCAACTGAAAACCGTTGTTGGTCGAAGTCACAACCGGGTCGTGCAAAGTGATGTCGAATTCGCCGATCGGAAGCAGCGCGCGGGTATCCTTGAACATGGGATGCCCTTCAGGGTCGCTCGCCATGCCAGCGGTGATTTCCAGTATGGAAGAATCGGGCACCGCCTCGTACAGGAAGGGCACCAGGGTGAGTTGGAAGTCGGGCATTTCGCGAACGTCCACCGCCAGGCGTCCGGTCGCCGGCATCCGCTTCGCGATGCCCAGACCGGAGTCGAGAGTGCTGTCCGGATCCACTTCGACCACCATCTCCAGGCCGGGCCCAAGGATATCGCCGGGGATATCGGCGTTTGCCGAGTTTGCGAGCGAACTCTCATCCAATTCCGTTGGTATGGCGGCCCCGCCCCCGTCGATCTCCACCACGTGCACCTGGGCCCCATTGCGGTAGAACGTGGCGCGCACGCTGGGCATCTGCTCACCATCGGCGTTGGGTGAGAAGACGAATGCCCTCAGCAGCGCCGGCCTCCCGGCTACGAGTGGCACCGGGAACTTGAGCGACTGAATCGGCTGGGTCAGATAGACCGTTGCCCCAGGATCGCATCGGGCCACGCGGTGAAACTCGATCCCGTTCAGCCAATTGAGGAAGTCCTCATTTTCGGGTGAGCAGAGGCCCGTGCTTCCCGCCCTGAGGCTCGCCAGCGCACCCAGTGCCCTGAGGGAATCGGGTAGCGGCCCGGAGAGTCGGGGGTTCAGGGACAGCCAAAGCGATTCCAACTCGGTCAACGCCCCGAATTCGGCTGGGATCGCGCCTTCCAAATCGTTTTTGTGCAAAGCCAGTGTCTGCAGGTTGACCAGTTTTCGCGAGTTCCTCAGGGATGGCGCTATCCAGTCGATTGTTGTCGAGCTCCAGTCGGCGCAGATTGGTGAGGTCGCCCAGTTCGGTCGGTATTGCGCCGGTGAACTCGTTGTATCCGAGGCGCAGCGTCTGCAACCCGGTCAGCTCACCCAGTTCCCGCGGTATCGACCCGATCAGGTCATTGTAGCTCAAGTCCAGGTAGTCCAGGTTGGTGAGCTTCGTGATCTCGGATGGAAGGGTTCCGCCGAGACCTGCGCTCGACAGGTTGAGATATCTGAGCTTCGGGAGCCGGGTGATCGCCGGCGGCAGGGCACCGCCAAGATTGAAGGCCCTGAGATTCAGATTCGTCAACTCCGGCAGATCGAACAGTTCGTCCGGGAGTGGGCCGGTCAGCGCGTAGCTCCCGCCGAGGCGCAAGTAATCGAGGCTGGAAAGGCCGCCGATCTCAGTTGGTATCTGCCCCTGGAGGAAATTGTATGCGAGGGATAAGCTGACAACCTGACCGTCGGAGTTCGTGCTGACCCCATACCACTCCCCCAGCGGGGCGTCGGTGAGCCAGTTGTCGTTGTTGAGCCATTTCGGGCCGTTGGTGGCCTCGTAGATGGCAGCGAGGATGTCATATTGCGAGGTCGGTGGGCATTCCCGGCCACTTCCTTCGTGTTGTGCGATCCCCTCCAGCCACTCCTGGAACTCTACATCCTCAGGTACGCACAACTGCGTTCCCGAATAGCGGAAGTCCTCAAGTTCCAGCGCCGTGAGCGATTGGGGCAATCTGCCCGCCATGCTCCCATTGCCGGAGACGTCCAATTCGGTCAGAACCGACAGTCTCCCCAGCGAATCGGGCAACGAGCCAGAGAGCGCGTTATCTGAAAGATCCAGACTGGCGAGGGCCGACAGCTCCCCCAGCGAATCCGGCAACTGTCCCCAGAGCCCATTTTCGCTCAGGTCCAAACCCGACACTCGGCCGATCGTGTCGGTTTCGACCCCGTGCCAATCGCTCAGCGCCGCATCGCCGAGCCATCCGTCCGAGTTGGTCCAGTTGCTGGAGCTCCCACCCGTAGTGTTGTACAACAGGCGCAGGATCTCAGCGTCCGCGTCCGAGCATCCGGGCCCCGACACCAGCGAAACCGAGTCCGCCCATTCGTCGAAGCTCGTCGTGCCGGGCATGCAGAGCTCCTCATTGCCGCTGAAGTCGATTACTCGAAGTTGCGACAGACCAAGGAAGGTCGACGGAATGATACCGGTGAGCAGGTTGTCATCGATCCACAGGCCGGTGAGCTTGGTGGCGCTTGCGAGTTCGGCTGGCACCACGCCAGTCAGCCCGTTGTTTCCCAGCCCCAGAAACTCGAGTGCCGTCAGGTTGCCGAGTTCCGGGACGATCGGGCCTTTCAGACCATTTTCCCAAAGCGTCAGCCAACGGACGTGCCCCAGGCTGTCTGTCACCACCCCGTACCATTCGCCCACAGGCGCGTCGCTCAGCCAGTTGTCGTTTCGCTTCCAGTCCGCGCCGTTCGTGGAATCGTAGAGCGCGACCAATGCGTCCCGGTTCAGTTGCTGTTGGAACGCCGTTGCTGGCTGTTGTTCTGACTCATGCAACGGTGGGACAGGCTGAACGAACCCGTCGTCGCATGCCGTCGCAACGATCATGAGCATGAAGGCCGTGAAGGCGTTTGTCCGACAGTCCCGATCGAGTTTGGGATCAGATGACTGGGAACGAATCATCAGCATTCTACCTTCGATGCACCCTCGTTTCGACTGGAACTGTCCACCTGGTGATCTCTGATCCAGTCATGGCCACGAATGTACACCATACCATGGCCAACAAATCACGTCCATCCCTTTTTCAGGGGATCCGCTGGCGCGAACTCGGGATTTGGGCCAGAATAGCGTTTCCGCCGATGCGAGTGGCAGACAAGCCATCGCGCCGCCGCCGGTGCCAACAAGGAGGAGACTCGATGACGCGATTCCATTGCACGACTGTCCAGGGTTGTCTGGCCATTGTCTGCACGCTGTGGGCGACTACACCCTCCGCCCACGCCCAGCGCCCCGCCCCCGGTTCCGAGGCCGCCGCCTACGTCGCCGTCGACGCCGGCACCGTGGCGCTCACCGGCGTCACCCTGCTCGACGGCACCGGCACGGCCGCCAGGCGCGACCAGACCGTTGTCATCGAGGGCACGCGCATTGCCGCCGTCGGCGCCGCAGGCGACGTGGCGATCCCCGACGGCGCCGAGGTGATGGATCTGTCCGGACACACGGTCATGCCCGGGATGGTCGGGCTTCACAACCACCTCTTCTACATGGCCGCGGGCGGGCGCATGCATCCGATGAGTTACACGGGGCAGCGGCTCTATCTCGGCTCGGGGGTCACCACCATTCGCACCACCGGGAGCCTGGCGACGTACGCCGAGCTGAACCTGAAGGACGAGATCGAGCGGGGGCTGCAGCCGGGGCCGCGGATTCACATCACCGCACCGTACATGACCGGCGACGAGAGCCTGAACATCATGACGCGGTTCAGGAGTCCCGAGCAGGCGCGGCGGTTCGTGCGCTACTGGGCGGCCGAGGGCGCGACCTGGCTGAAGGCGTACACGACGATCAGCGGCGAGGATCTGGCCGCGGCGATCGACGAGGCTCACGCGCAGGGGCTCAAGGTGACCGGGCACCTGTGTTCGATCAGCTTCACCGAGGCGGTCGAGCTGGGGATCGACAACATCGAGCACGGGCTGGGGACCAACAGCGACTACGTGCCGGGCAAGGAAGAGGACGTGTGTCCGCCCGACCTGTGGGACCATGCGGAGGCGGTGGACGTGGAGGGGCCGGAAGTCGCCACGACCTTCGACGCGATGATCGAGAACGACGTGGCGATGACCTCGACGCTGGCAGTGTACGAGCTCTTCGTGCAGGGGCGGCCGACGCGGGACGCGCGCACGCTGGCCGCGATGGCGCCCTCGGTGCGCGAGGACTACCTGGCCGCGAAGGCCGAGATCGACGAGATCGGTCGGCCGCCGGAGGGTTTCCTGAACGCGATGGCCTATGAGAAGGCGTTCCATGACCGGGGGGGCGTGCTCGCGGCCGGGGTGGACCCGACCGGCAACGGGGGCGCGCTGGCGGGCTACGGCGATCAGCGCAACTACGAGCTGTTCATCGAGGCCGGCTTCAGCCCGGAGGACGCGGTGCAGGTGCTCAGCGCGAACGGGGCGCGGGTGCTGGATGTGTTCGGCGATTTGGGGACGGTCGAGGCCGGCAAGATTGCGGACCTGGTGGTGATGAGCGGCGATCTGACCGCGGACCCGTCGGTGATCCGCAACGTGACGATCGTCTTCAAGGACGGGATCGGGTATGATTCGGTGGCCATGCTGGACGATGTCACGGGGCGCGTGGGGATCAACTAGAGGAGATATCAGGATGAGGACGAAGAGAATCGCCGGGGCCCTCGCGGCTACTTTCGCTCTGGCAGCGGTCGCCAGTGCACACCTGACCGCGCAGCGCCCCGAAGCGGGCTCGGCTGCCGAAGGCTACGCGGTCGTGAACAGCGACGCGGTCGCGCTGACCGGCGTGACGCTGATCGACGGGACCGGCGGGCCCGCGCAGCGTGGGCAGACGGTCGTGATCGAGGGCAACCGCATTGCCGCGGTGGGGGCGGACGGAGCCGTGGAGATTCCGGCGGGGGCCGAGGTGATGGATCTGACCGGCCACACGGTCATTCCGGGGATGATCGGGTTGCACAACCATCTCTTCTACACGGCGGCCGGGGGGCGCTCCGCGCAGCTCACCTTCTCCGCGCCGAGGCTGTACCTGGGGAGCGGGGTCACCACCGTGCGCACCACCGGAAGCCGGCAGCCGTACGCGGAGCTCAACCTGCGCGCCGAGATCGAAGCCGGGAGGACGCCGGGGCCGCGCATCCACATCACGGCGCCCTACATCACGGCGGGTGGCGGCATGTCCGGGATGACCATGCTGGAGTCGCCGGAACAGGCGCGACGCTTCGTCCGCTACTGGGCGGCCGAGGGCGCGACCTGGCTGAAGGCGTACACCAACATCCGCACCGAGGAGCTCACCGCGGCGATCGACGAAGCACACGCGCAGGGGATCAAGGTCACGGGCCACCTCTGCTCGATCAGCTTCACCGAGGCGGTGGCGCTCGGGATCGACAACATCGAGCACGGGCTCGCCACCAACAGCGACTACTCGGCCGGCCGCGGCAAGGACGAGTGCCCGCAGAGCCTCTGGGACGACGCTACCTCGATCGACGTGGATGGACCCGAGGCGCAGGCGACCTTCCAGGCGATGATCGACAACGATGTGGCGATGACGTCCACGCTGGCGGTCTACGAGCTCTTCATTCAGGGGCGGCCCACGCGCGACGCGCGCTCGCTGGAAGCCATGGCGCCGGCGGTGCGCGAGGACTACCTGGCCGCCAAGGCGCAGATCGACGAGATCGGACGCGACCCCGAGGAGTTCACAAACGCGATGGCCTACGAGAAGGCGTTCTACGATGCGGGCGGCGTGCTGGCATCGGGCGTCGATCCCACCGGAAACGGCGGCGCGCTGCCCGGCTACGGTGATCAGCGCAACTACGAGCTGCTGTCCGAGGCAGGGTTCGCGCCGCACGAAGTCGTCCAGGTGCTGAGCGCGAACGGCGCCCGGGTGCTGGACGAGTTCGACGATCTGGGGACCGTCGAGGCAGGCAAGATTGCGGATTTGGTCGTGATGAGCGGCGACCTCACCATGGATCCGGCGGTCATTCGCAACGTGACGGTCGTCTTCAAGGACGGGGTGGGGTACGACTCGCCGGCGATGCTGGAGGACGTGAGGGGGCGGGTGGGGATCAGCTGAGGGACGCACGGGCCGGGTAGTTTGAGCGATCCCGATAACTGGTCCTCCAAGCGATGTCAACTTCACTTGTCATTGTGTAATATCAACTAGACAGTTTGAGCTTAACTGTCACACAATGACGCTTCGGGCTGTCCTTCCCGACTGATCTCGCAACGTCCGATTCTGGACGTATTTGCGAGAAACCGACGGGCTATCCATCGGCGCGTGCGGCGTGTTGGCTGCCTATCCGTTGCCGATCCGAAGGGACTTGACGTCAATGCATTGATGTATAAGTTCCGTCGTTCCTTTATGTGCATTATTGACTTGTCAAGTCATCTGCCCGGCAACCCTCGACGATTGCAAGCGCCCATGAATCCCGTGATCCACCGCGCTGGCCAACGCCGATTCACTCTTGCCCTGATCCTGCTGACAACGGTGTGGATCAGTGTATGCGACAGCCCCAGGTACCCGGAGCTGTGCGGGTCGATTCCCGAGCAGACGATTGTGGTGGGCGAAGTGGTCACCGTGCAGTTGTGCTTCGACGATCCCGACGGGGAGGCACTCGACTTCGAGGTGTTCAGTTCCGATCCGGGAGTGGTCACCGCTGTCGCCACGGGCAGCACCGCGACGGCCAAGGCGATCTCGCCGGGCATCGCCCTGGTGACGATGGTCGCTACCGATCAAACCGGCCTGAAGGCGCAGCAGACCTTCCGGGTGGTGGTGCCCAACCGGCCGCCGACAGCGGTGGAGACGATCGACGACCGGGAGCTGATGGTGGGCGACTCCATCGCGATCGACGTTGCGGGCCACTTCAGCGAGCCCGACGGGCAGGGGCTCGGCTACTCGGTGGCGGTGTCGGATTCGAGCCGGCTGACGGCTTCGGTGGAGGGCGCTGTGGTTACGATGGTGGCGGTGGCGAAGGGCACGATGGTGGTGACGGTCACCGCGACGGACCCCGGCGGGCTTGCGGCCAAGCAGAACTTCCAGGTGAAGGTGCCGAACCGGCCGCCGGTGCCGGTCGACTCGATCGCCGCGCGGGAGGTCATGGTCGGTCGGGCCGATACGGTGGACCTGTCGCCGTTTTTCAGCGACCCGGACGGGGATCCGCTGGACTATGTGGCCGCCGTGTCGGACAGCGCGGTGGTCGCCGCGACCGTGTCCGGGAGTGCGCTGACCGTCACCGGAGTGGCGAAGGGCGCGGCGGTGGTGACCGTGACAGCCACCGACGACGAGGGGCTCTTCGCCACGCAGCGCTTCGCGGTGACCGCGCCCAATCGGCCACCGGTGGCAACGGACCCGATCCCGCACATCACCCTGTTCACGAACGAAACCGAAACGCTGGAGCTGACAAGCTATTTCGCCGATCCCGACGGTGACCCACTCACCTGGGCAACCGAAATCGTGGAAAGCGGCGTGGTGGCCGTGGAACGCTCGCAGGAAAGCAGCAGGCTCACCGTAACAGCCGTCGTGCCTGGGGAGGCGGAGGTGGCCGTCACCGCAACCGACAACGAAGGTCTGATCGCACGTCAGACCTTCCGGGTCACCGTACCTAACCGCCCGCCAACCGCAACCGGCACCATTGCCGAGCGCGAACTCATGGTGGGCGAGTCCGAATCGTTCGGGGTCGCCGCCTACTTCGACGAGCCGGACGACCAGACACTCACCTACGCGGCAACCACATCGGACTCCTCCCGTCTCGACGTCTCCGCACAAGGCGCCACGGTCACGCTCGTCGCCCTCACCAAAGGCATAGTGACCGTGACGGTGACCGCCACCGACCCTGGTGGCCTGACCGCCACGCAGACCTTCCAGGTGAAGGTGCCGAACCGGCCGCCGGTGCCGGTCGACTCGATCGCCGCGCGGGAGGTCATGGTCGGTCGGGCCGATACGGTGGACCTATCGCCGTTTTTCAGCGACCCGGACGGGGATCCGCTGGACTATGTGGCCGCCGTGTCGGACAGCGCTGTGGTCGCCGCGACCGTGTCCGGGAGTGCGCTGACCGTCACCGGAGTGGCGAAGGGCGCGGCGGTGGTGACCGTGACAGCCACCGACGACGAGGGGCTCTTCGCCCGGCAGAGTTTCGCGGTCTCGGTGCCCAACCGGCCGCCGATGGTGACCGACACCATCCCGCCGCGGATGCTCTTCAAGGACGAGGCCGACACGGTCGAGCTGCCGGCGTATTTCACCGACGCCGACGGCGATGCGCTCACCTGGGCCGCCGAGACATCGGACAGCACCGTAGTCGCGCTGGGACTCTCGGCAACGGACGGCACGCTGACCATCAACGCCCTGTTGCAGGGCGAGACGGTGGTCTCCGTGACCGCGACCGACACCGAGGGCCTGTCCGCGCAGCAGAGTTTCGCGGTCACCGTCCCCAATCGCAGCCCTGCCGCGACCGACACCATCCCCGCGCAGACGCTCTACAAGCGAGAGACCGCACCGCTGGATCTCACGCGATACTTCCACGATCCCGATGGCGATGTTCTGCAGTATGAGATCGAGTCGACGGACAGCCTCGTGGCCACGGCCTCGGTCAACGGCATCACGCTGACCGTACAGGCAGGAGTGAAGGGCGAAGCCACCCTCACGGTCACCGCCACCGATCCTGGCGGCGTGGCGGCCCGGCAGGGCTTCACGGTGACCGTGCTCAACCGGGCACCCACCGTGACAACCCCGATCCCGCCGCGGACGATCTTCCTGGGGCAGCCCCACACGGTTGACCTGTCCGCCCATTTCGCCGATCCCGACGGCGACTCCCTCGGCTATTCGGCGGCGTCCTCCAACAGGAGAGTCGTGCGGGTCGAGACGAGCGGGAGCACCCTCGTACTGAGGGTGGTCCTGCGCAAAGGCACGGCCGAGGTGACGGTGACCGCCACCGATCCCGACAGCCTTACGGCCCAGTACACCTTCGCCGTGATGGTGGGCAACCGGGAACCCGTTTCGGTCGGCCGGTTCCCCGACCTCGAACTCAAGGAGGGCGACCGACTGACCCTCTCGATCGACAGATACTTCAGCGATCCTGACCGAGACGACCTCGAGTACACAGCCCACACCTCCGAGCCGGGAATCGCCGGGGCCACGACGCGCGGCGGTTCCGTCACTCTGACGGGTGTCTCGGAGGGTGGGACCACGCTGACGCTCACGGCGACCGATCCCGAGGGCCTTGCGGCCACCCAGACCTCCGCAATCACCGTGGTCGAACGGGAGGGCGACGCACCCGTGCCGGTCGGCGCGATCCCCGCACAGACCATCGCCGAGGGAGCGGTTCGCACGTTTGCCGTCTCCGGCTACTTCCGGGATCCGAACGGAGATCCGCTTACCTACAGCGCGACTTCCGGCGACCCAGGCGTGGCCACCGCATCGGTGTCGGGGACGAGAGTAACCCTGACGGGTGTGGCGTCCGGTCGGACCTCGCTGACGGTGACGGCCTCCGATCCGGGCGGTCTCTCAACCGCCATCCGTACGTCGGTCACTGTCACCGCCCAGGGACAGGGCCCGGTCAGGACCGGCTCGATTCCGGCGCAGAGCGTGGAGATCGGCCAGACCGGCACCCTCTCGGTGGCGCCCTACTTCCAGGATCCCGACGGCGGGAGCCTGGACTTCGCTGCGACGTCAGCGAACCCGAGCATCGCCACGGCGGCGATATCCGGGAGCGACCTCAGCCTGACCGGCGTATCGGAGGGAACCACTACGGTACGCGTCACGGCCACCGATTCCGATGGCCTCTCGGTCTCGCAAACGGTCTCCGTGAGGGTCGAACCCCAAGCGCGCAACCCGATTCCGGTCGGCACCATTCCCGCGCAATCGGTCGAGGTGGGCAGTGTCGTGACCTTCAGCGCCGCACCCTACTTCCGCGAACCTGCGGGCGCCAGCATGCGATTCGACGCAAGCATCTCGGACGCGACCATCGCGACCATCTCCACAAGTGGCAGCAACGTCACCGTACGAGGCGTCGCGGAAGGCAGGACCACCTTCACCATCACGGCCACGAACGCGGAACGCCTCTCGGCCACCCAGTCCACGACCGTGGACGTGGTCGCGGGGCCACCTGGTCCGGAGACCGTAGGCACGATCCCGGATGAGCAATTCATGATGGACGACGAGATCACCATCGACATCTCCCCCTATTTCACCCATCCCGATGGGAAGCCCCTGACCTACGCAGCCGGTACATCTTTCAGCGGTGTCGCGTCGGTGGACCTGGTCGGCAGCGATCTCACTGTCAGGGGCGAAGGCAAGGGCTCCGCGACAATCACAGTCCTCGCGATAGATCCCGACCGTCGATCGGCTACCCAGACGTTTGATGCAAGGGTGACGCGCGTGGACCCGGGTTTTCATATCGACCTGACTTTCTCGTCCGACGTCTCCGCGGACCTGGAAGCAAGCGTTCGCGATGCGGCATCGGACTGGATGTCGATACTGTCCGGCAGCGAGTCCTACGACACCTTCCTGCCCGAGCGTCGCTACTGCGGCGGCCAGTCGGCGGACCGGGCATACGTGGACGACGTCCACATCACCGTGGCGGTCTGGGACTTAAGGAGACTTCTCGGCAACAATGTCTACGCGGTCGCCTTCCGGTGCACCGTACGCAGCGACAATGTGCCGGTGTTGGGAGGAGTGATCTTCGACGAAGCCTTTGTGAACAGCCCGCAGTCCGCGGACCATCTCGCCTCGACAGCACTGCACGAGATCGCGCATGTGCTGGGCATGGGGTCGGGTTCGGACTGGGGTGCGTCGCTTGAGAATCCCTCAGGATCGGACTCGATGGCCGACACCCATTTCCCGGGATCCCTTGCCGTTGCCGCTTTCAACGCCGCCGGTGGAGGCAGTTACTCGGGTGGCAAGGTGCCCGTCCAAAACGGGGGTGACGACGTTCATTGGCGTGAATCGGTCATGGACCACGAGTTGATGACCCCGTTCGTCGACGCGGGAGCGAACCCGCTCAGCGCGATCACCATCCAGGCTCTGGCTGACCTGGGGTACACCGTCAATGTCGGCCTGGCCGACGCCTATTCTCTTCCGTCGCCTGACGTGGCCGCCGAGGTCGCCGATGAGTCGCCGACCATCGATCTGCGCAACGATGTCTTCAGGGGACCGGTCACCGTGATCGACGAGGAGGGGAACGTCGTGCGGGTCATCCCGGGGAAGAGCTGGAACGGATCCGGACTGCAACTGCGATTCGGCAACGAGGCCGCACCAGCAGACTCGACGTTCAAAGCGATTGTGGGGAATCGCCGCTGACCCCAGCGCAGGTCGCTTGACGATTCGTCCATTCCGACTGTTCTTTCCAAAGCGGATCGGATTCTTGGTCGCGATGGGCGACTGTTTGGCCTGTAGCCGATTGGAAAGATTCGATTGTAATGTTGACATGTCAATATGTAAATGATACATGACATTGGGTCGAAGTAGCACCCAATGATCGGCGGTCAAATCCCCAAACTGCGCATTGCCGCAGTCATCGCCCTGCTGGCCACGGCGGCGGCCTGCGAGAACCCCCAGCCCCCCAACCCGTGCGGCACAGTCCCCGAACAGACGATCCACGTGGGCCAGTCGGCCACCGTGAACCTGTGCTTCGACGACCCGAACCAAGACATGCTGAACTTCGCCGCCACGTCATCCGACCCCGGGATCGCCACCGTGGCCGTGGCGGGTGCCACAGTGACCGTAACGGCGGTAGCCCCCGGCACCGCGGTGATGACGATGACCGCGACGGATCCCGGTGGACTCACGGCGCAGCAGAGCTTCCGGGTGGTGGTGCCCAACCGTCCGCCGATCGCGGTCGGCACCATCGAGAACCGCGAACTCATGGTGGGCGACTCGGCAAGTTTTGAGGTCGCCGCCCACTTCAGCGAGCCCGACGGGCAGCCGCTTACCTACGCCGCGACCTCATCCGACTCGACCCGCCTCACGGCCTCGGCGCAGGGAACGACGGTGACGCTTGTGGCCCTCGTCAAAGGGACCGTAGCCGTCACAGTAACCGCCACGGATCCCGGCGGCCTCGTTGCCTCTCTGCCCTTCCAGGTCACCATTCCCAACCGCGCCCCGGTAGCCCTGGACTCGATCCCCGCCCGCACCATCGAGGTCGACCACACCGACACCCTGGACATTTCCCCCTTCTTCGCCGATCCCGACGGCGACACGCTCTCCTACACGGTCGCCGTGTCGGACCGCTCCAGGCTGGCCGCGTCCGTCTACGGCAACATCATTGCCCTCTCCGCGCTCTCCAAGGGCAATGCCACGGCAACTGTCACCGCTACCGACGACGAAGGGCTTTCCGCTTCTCACACATTCTTCGTGACCGCGCCCAATCGGCCACCGGTGGCAACGGACCCGATCCCGCACATCACCCTGTTCACGAACGAAACCGAAACGCTGGAGCTGACAAGCTATTTCGCCGATCCCGACGGTGACCCACTCACCTGGGCAACCGAAATCGTGGAAAGCGGCGTGGTGGCCGTGGAACGCTCGCAGGAAAGCAGCAGGCTCACCGTAACAGCCGTCGTGCCTGGGGAGGCGGAGGTGGCCGTCACCGCAACCGACAACGAAGGTCTGATCGCACGTCAGACCTTCCGGGTCACCGTACCTAACCGCCCGCCAACCGCAACCGGCACCATTGCCGAGCGCGAACTCATGGTGGGCGAGTCCGAATCGTTCGGGGTCGCCGCCTACTTCGACGAGCCGGACGACCAGACACTCACCTACGCGGCAACCACATCGGACTCCTCCCGTCTCGACGTCTCCGCACAAGGCGCCACGGTCACGCTCGTCGCCCTCACCAAAGGCATAGTGACCGTGACGGTGACCGCCACCGACCCTGGTGGCCTGACCGCCACGCAGACCTTCCAGGTGACCATCCCCAACCGCCCCCCGACCGCACTCGACCCAATCCCGGCACTCACCATCGAGGCTGCTGAGGCCCATTCCTTCGACGTGTCTCCCTTCTTCGACGACGCGGACGGCGACGCGCTCTCCTACACGGCTACGGTGTCCGACGGCACGAGGGTCACGGCTGCCATCTCGGGCACCACCCTGACCGTCACCGCACTGGGCAAGGGGCAGGCCGAGGTCACCGTCACGGCCACCGACACCGAAGGCGCATACGCCGCCCACACCTTCCTGGTGACCATCCCGAACCGTCCCCCCGTGCCCACGGACTCGATCCTGCCCCTCAACCTCTTCAAGAACGAGGCCGTTACACTGGATGTCACGCCGCACTTCACCGATCCCGATGGCGATACGCTCACCTGGGGCGCCGAGACATCGGACAGCGCGGTCGTCACCGTGACCGTCTCCCGGGTGGGGGGCGCCCTTACCGTAACGGCCGTCTCCCAGGGAGTAGCGGAAGTCACTGCCACCGCGACCGACAACGAAGGTCTGACCGCGCAACAGACCTTCCTTGTGACCGTCCCGAACCGCGCCCCGGCCGCTACCGGCGCCATTGCCGCGCAGACTCTCTTCAAGCGCGATTCGCTCCGGTTCGACCTCACCCCGCGCTTTAGCGATCCCGACGGCGACCCGCTTTCCTACACCACCGAAACCACCGACACCGACGTGGCCATCGCAGCAATCGAGGGCACCACGCTGACGGTCCGGACCACTGCAGCGGGCGAGGCCACGATCACCGTGACCGCAGCCGACGGCGGCGGGCTACAGGCCCAACAAAGCTTCCCGGTCACCGTCCAGAACCGCGCGCCCACCACAACCTCCGCGATCCCCGACCTGACCCTCAACGAACGCACTTCGCGGACCCTCGACGCGTCCCGCCACTTCGAGGACCCCGACGGCGACCCTCTCACCTACACCGCCGAGACCTCCAACAGCAGGGCGGCCACCGTCAGGGTATCGCGGTCCAACGTCACCGTTCGCGGCGTGCTCCGAGGCGAAGCCGAGATCACCGTGACCGCAACCGACCCCGACGGTGCATCCGCTGCCCGCAGCTTCGCGGTGACCGTCGAGCGCCCGATAATGAACTTCAACATCGCCGTCGGGTTCGGCCCCAACGTGACTACGTCGCAGGAGAGGGTGTTCCGCACCGCTGTTTCGTACTGGCAATCCGCCCTCCGGTTCACCGAATTTGCCGATGTCGCCGTGAACGAGACCCTGCCCTGCCCTGTCAGAGGGGTCACCGTCAACGTGGACGTCGGGACCATCGACGACATTGCCGTCATCTTCGCGGTCGCCGACCTCGACGGCGAGAACGGCACCCTCGCAGTCGCTCGCCTCTGCTACATCCGTTCACTGTCCCAGACGCCGTTGCTCGGCATCACGATATTCGACCGTGCCGACATCGATCGGATCGCCCAGGCGGGCAACCTGCAGGAGGTCGCGATCCACGAGATTGCGCACGTTTTAGGGTTCGGGGTGGGTCCGTGGCGGCGCAGCGGTCTCCTGCGCGACCTTTCCGAAATCGACCCCGAAGCCGACACGCATTTCTCGGGCGCCCGCGCGGTCGCCGCCTTCAACTCCGCGGGCGGCTCAAACTACGCCGGCGCAAAGGTGCCCGTCGAGAACGGGGGCGACGATTCGCACTGGCGGGAGTCGGTCCTGGGCCACGAACTCATGACCCCCTTCGCAACCCTCGGTGTGCCGAACCCGCCGAGCGCCATCACCCTTCAGTCATTCGCCGATCTGGGCTTCTACGGCATCGATGCAATCCACGCCGAGTCCTACCGCCTTCCCACGCCCGCACTCGCCGCCGACATCGCCGCAGCCGCAGCAGAGGGCGTGGAAGTCCTCAGCTACAAGGGCGATGTCGAACACGGGCCCATTTGGGTGCTCGACAGCGACGGCCGGGTCGTGGACGTGATCGGGGACGAAGCCGCGCTCCGTGAGCCGACAGGTCCGGTGATTCGTGTGATTTTGAGAGAAGAGCGGTGACCCCGTCCCGGGTGTTTTCGGGTTGCGTGGCCTCGGGATGGTGCATAGCCTGACGGGAGGCTCGGGTTCGCCGCGCGGTGTCCGTCCGTGTGCGTGGTATACTTCCGGGTAACGGCATGCCGCGTGTGCGCGCGGCGGCCTTGGGCGTGGCACCCGGTGCAGCGTCCTTCACTTTGACACGGAGATTGAGCGCAAAATGCGAGCGATGCGAGTCCTGGCAGCGATTTCGATAACGGCGGCCGCCGCCCTGTGGACGGCCACCTGCGGCGGTGACGGCGGAACCGGACCCGATCCCACTCCGCCCCCACCGCCGCCGCCCGCGAACCGCGCGCCGGTCGCGGTCGGCTCGCTCGGTGCGCTGACCATCGAAGTCGGGGCCGAGGTCACGGTCAACGTATCCTCGAACTTCAACGACCCGGACGGGGATGCGCTCACCTACTCGGCCGCGTCCTCGGACGACGCCGTCGTCACCGCTTCCGTTTCGGGCAGCACGGTCGCCGTTACGGGCGTCGGCGCCGGCACGGCGAACATCACCGTCACGGCCACGGATCCGGGCGGCCTGACCGCCACACAGACGATGGGCGTCACGGTGGAGGCCGTGAACCATCCGCCGACCGTGGTCGGAGGGATCGACAACCAGATGCTCTCGCCGGGCGACACCGTAACGGCGGATGTCGCCGAGTTCTTCGAGGATCCGGAAGGCGACGAACTCACCTTCAGCACGGCCAGCTCGGACACGGCCGTAGCGACTGCATCGCTCGACGGGTCGTCGCTGACGGTTGTGGCCGTAGCCGACGGCAGCGCCACCGTGACCGTCACGGCCACCGACACGGCCGACAACCCGAACGCCTTCGAGTTCACCGTGACCGTCGAGGGGCCGAACCGCGCACCTGAGGCGGTCGACACCATTCCGGCGCAAACCCTTGTCACGGGAGCTTCCGTTACGGTCGACGTGGCCGCGTTCTTTACGGATCCCAACAATGACGCTTTGACGTACATGGCTGCGACTTCGGACGCAGGGGTAGCGACGGCCTCGGTGTCGGGCAGCATGGTGACCATAAACGCTGTCGGAGCGGGAACCGCCACCGTGACAGTCACCGCCAGCGACCCGGACGGGCTGAGTGCCGATCAGGAGATCGGCGTTACCGTCCCAGGTCCGCGGACGGTGGGCACGATCGACGCCATCTCCCTGAAGATCGGGGGAGATGTCACGATCGATGTCGCCGCGAACTTCGACGACCCGGACGGGGACGCGCTTACCTACGCGGCCGAGAGTTCGGACACCACCGTGGCCACGGTGTCCGTGTCGGGCAGCGAGGTCACCGTGACAGCCGTTGCGATCGGAACGGCGAGCGTCACTGTCACAGCCAGCGATCCCGATGGCCTGAGCGCCGTCCAGACGGTGGGAGTCACGGTGAGTGAGAACAGCCCGCCCACCGTGGTCGGCACGCTCGACGACCGGACCGTCATCGCCGGTGACACCATCACGGCGGACGTTTCCGGACTTTTCGAGGATCCCGAGGGCGATGACCTCACCTTCAGCGCCTCCAGTTCCGACACCACCGTCGCCACCGCCTCTGTCGAGGGGTCGGCGCTCACCGTCCTCGCCCTCGGGGAGGGCAGCGCCACCGTGACCGTCAGGGCCATGGACACAGCCGGCAACTCGATCGGGGTCGACTTCACCGTGACCGTCGAGCTCCCCAACCGCGCACCCGAGATCACCGACACGATCCCGCCGCAGACGCTCATGGTGGGAGACACGGCCAGACTGGACCCGGGAGACTACTTCAGCGATCCGGACGGCGACGACCTGACCTACGAAGCCGTGAGTTCGGAAACAGGCATCGTGACCGCGCTGATCGATGCGGACGGCATGGTCGAGATCGGGGCGCAGGCCTCGGGCAGCACCGTCGTGACGGTGCAGGCAAAGGACCCCGAGGGCCTCTCGGCGGAGCAGCAGGTCAACGTGACGGTCACGGCGCCCCCGCCGGTGGTCGCCGACACGATCCCGACCCACGACATGATCGTCGACAGCATGGTGCCGCTCGACATGTCGCCGTACTTCGATGGCGACGGCCTGACCTACACGGTCATGAGTTCGGACGACATGGTGGCCACGGCGGTGGCGGACGGCAGCACGGTGACGACCACGGGCGTGGGTGTCCTGGAGAACGACACCACCATCAGCGTGGCGATGCTGATGGTGACTGCGACGAATGCGGCGGGCGAGTCGGTCACGCAGGACGCGATCATGGTGCGGGTGCACGAGGAGGAGTACGACTCGCTGCCGGGGCTTTCGGTAAACGAGGAGGGCGTTCTTACGGCGCAGCTTGGTACCACCTCCTTGACGCTGTCCATTTGCCTCCAACTCAACAACTTCCCGGTGGGTGACTTGGGGAATTTCACAACCTTCTGGTCGGAGTGGCAGCGCGCCGTCGGCGGCGGATGGGTCACCGCCCAGGACAACGACAAGGCTCACGTCGTCGGCCGCATCCCAACCAATCCAGCAGGCTCGATCTGCCCCATCAATATCGAAGATGAGAAGTTCCCACTCGGTACCTATCGCCTGGTCGGCCACGTGCAAATCGGCGACGAAGTCGGCTTCTACAAGACGCCCACCTTCGAAAAGAAGCCGCCGGAAAGTTGATGTGACCGCCCCCCGGCCCACCGCACCCCCTTGACCGCACGCAAGCGCCGCTTCGCGGTCCCGCACCCGCTCGTCCTGCTGACGGTCTGCGTCGGCCTGGCGGCGGTCGCGAGCCACCTGCTGCCGGCGGGCGAGTACGAGCGGCGGCTCGACGAGGAATCCGGGCAGAACGTGGTGGTGCCCGGCACCTACCACGAGGTGGAGCCGAACCCGGTAGGGCCCTTCGACGCGATCGTGGCGCTGCCGCGCGGCATCGCCGAGGCGGTCTCGGTGATCGCGCTGGTCTTCCTCATCGGCGGCGCCTTCACGGTCGTCGACGAGACCGGGGCGCTCAAGCGCGGGGTGACCTCGCTGGTGCGCGCGCTCAGGGGGCGGGACCTGCTCGTGATCCCCCTCGTGTCCGTCCTTTTCGCCACCGGGGGCGTGGTCGAGAACATGCAGGAAGAGATCATCCCGCTCATTCCCGTGCTGCTCATTCTCACCCGCAGGCTCGGATTTACCCCGATGGTGGCGGTCGCGATGAGCGCGGGAGCCGCGTTCGTCGGGTCGGCCTTCAGTCCCATCAACCCCTTCCAGGTTGCGATCGCCCAACGTCTGGCTGAACTGCCGCTGGCGTCGGGGGCGCTCTTCCGGATCGTGTTCCTGCTGATCGCGCTCACGTTCTGGATCGCCATGACAATGCGCTACGCGCGGCGCACGCGCGGGGAACGGGAGGCCGTCGACGAGGACGACGCCGAAGGGGTGCGCGCATCCGACCTGGGCATCTTCGCGCTCGTGCTGGCGACCTTCGTGCTGGCCGTCGTCGGGATGATCGTGTGGCACTGGGGCTTCGATGAGCTGTCGGCCGCGTTCTTCATCATGGGCGTGATCGTGGGGCTGCTCGCGGGGATGCGCCTGACGGGGACGGCCGAGGCCTATGTGCGGGGCTTCCGCGGCATGGCGTACGCGGCGCTGCTGATCGGGTTCGCGCGCTCGATCTACGTGGTGCTGCAGGACGGGCGCGTCGTCGACACGATCGTGCAGGCCATGTTCACCCCGCTCGAGGGGCTGCCGGTGCTGGCGTCGAGCTTCGGGATGGTCGCGGCGCACACGGTCATCCATGTGCCCGTGCCCAGCGTTAGCGGGCAGGCCGTGCTCACGATGCCGCTTCTGGTGCCGCTCTCGGACCTGCTCGGCATGTCACGGCAGGTGACGGTGCTCGCGTATCAGTACGGCGCCGGGCTCTGCGAACTGCTGACGCCCACCAACGGCGCCCTGATGGCGATTCTCGCGTCGGCGGGCGTCCGCTACGAGGACTGGATCCGCCACGTGATCCCGCTGTATCTGGGGCTGGTGGCGCTGGGGCTGGTGGCGATCGGGGTGGCGCTGGGGGTGGGGCTGTAGGCGCGATCGGATTGTAGGCGTCGATACTAAATGACGCACTCGGGCCGGACGACGTCGACGCGCCGTCCGGCCCGAGTGCTTTGTGCGACCGCGGAGCCTACCGGCTGGAGCCCCCTCCGCCCGCCGCCTGCTCGTCCACGAAGCCCCGCGCCTCGTCGAGTCCCGTGATGCCCTCACGGTCCTCCCAAAGCGCGGCCACCTTCGAGTAGTTCTCGAGCGCCACCATGGTGTTGCCCATCGCCGCGTTGGCGCGCGCAAGGCCCAGCAGCGAGCGCGGGCGCCCGGCCATCCGCTGCAGCGAGGTCTCGAACATCGCGGCGGCGTCCTCGGGGCGGTCCAGCTCGAGGAGCAGCTCGCCGTAGAGCTCGTGAACCGGCTTGACCGGGTTCGCCGAGCCGCGCGGCGGCGCCATGGCCTCGACGGCCTCGACGGCCTTGTCCATGAACCCGGTGGCCACGTCGGCGTGCCCCATTCCCTGGTGCAGCAGCGCGCTGACCTGCATGTGCATGACGTCGTCGTAGCCCCTGCCTTCGGACTTCTCGCCGAGCGCCTTTTCGGCGGCCGCCAGGGTCTCCTGGTCACCGGTGCGCGCGGCGCTGAGGCCGGTGGCGAGCAGTTCGACGGTGCGCATGTCCTCGGTCACGGGCCGCACGTCCCACTCCTCGGTCTCTACCGTGTAGCGAGACTGGAGCAGCGGCAGCGCGCCCCGGGCACGCTCGGTCCCGGCGGCACCCCTCGCACCGCCGGCCTCGAAGCCCTCGTGCTCGACCATGGACGCGATGCGATCGATCCACACGCGCGCCTTCTCGTAGTCGCCGCGCTGCAGATCGCCGTACTGGCCCCAGTCCAGCGAGTGAACCGCGTCGCCGAGCGCGTCGCCGGGCTGCCACAGCTCGCGCGCCACGTCGTAGGCCGACTGGTTGTGCCCCGAGACCAGGTCCCACATGCCGTGCTGGATGAAGATGTGTGTGGGCATATGCCGCGCGTGCGACACCGAAGGCGCGATGCCGGCGAAGGCGTAGGCCGCCTCCAGCGCCAGCGGCGCATTGATGGGATGGTCGAAGGAGTGGATGGTGTAGTGGGCCGCGCCCGGGTGGACCGGGTTGTCGTTCAGCAGCCCGAGCGCGATCGTGCCCGCGCGGATGTTGTAGCGCTCGGTCACGTTGCCGTTCAGGCGGTTGACCCCCAGCAGCGACAGCGCGTAGAAGGCCGCGATCTCGGGATCGTCGGGATACGCCTCGTGCAGGTCGCCCATCGCTTCCATGTACTCGAAGCGGCGCTTGCCGTGGTCGCCGTCGCCCCAGAGGATCTCGACCGCGCGCATCAGCCCCTTCTCGCGCTCCGTCGGCGCCTTGGCGATGCGCTCCTCGGCGGTCGGCGCGAGGCGCTGCAAGGCGGCTCTCGGCTCGGTCGGGTCCATGTTGGTGACCAGAGGGTGATTGTAGGCGAGCGACTCGCCCCAGTACGCCAGCGCGAAGTCGGGGTCGATCGCCTGGGCGGCGTGGAACTGCTCGCGCGCCTGCTTCCAGCCGAAGCTGTGCAGGATCGCGACGCCCCGCAGGAAGTGACTCTGGGCCTCGCCCGTGGCCGAGGTCGGGAAGTCGATGACGCCGACTTCGTCGAACTGGGCGGCCGCGGGTGGCGGCGCGACGATGGCAGCGAGGACAAGGGCAGCGGCGGCGGCCGTGCTCCAAACGGTCGTTCTCGATTTCTTCATGGCGATCATCCTCTTGCTTCGGCCGCTCGTTCGGCCATGTGGTTCAAAGCCCGGGGACCAGCCCCCGGACGGTGCTGTTCAGGCCTCTGATACTGCTGCGGCCATGTTATTCAACGCCCTCTCTACAATAGCACGCGGAGAGGCCAGATTCATCCGCATGTATCCATCCCCACCCGTGCCGTAGTTGGAACCCGGGTTGAGGAACACGCCGGAGCGCTCGGCGAACCAGCGCTGCACCACCTTCTCGGCGGTCATGTCGTCGGTGCCCTCGGCGGTCTCGCGCGCGGCGGTCTCGGCGGCACCGATCCGATCGGCGAACCCGGAGACGTTCAGCCAGGCCAGGTAGGTCCCCTGCCCCTTGTGGTGGCGGATGCCGGGGAGGTTGTCGCGGATGTAGGCCTGCGCGTAGTCGTGGTTCGCGTCGAGGTACGCCAGCAGGTCGTCGAGCCAGGGCGCGCCCTCGGTGAGCGCGGCGCGGGTCGCGACCATGCCCAGCGTGCTAAGGTCGGCGCGCGCGTTGGCCTTGACGCGCCCCAGCAGGTCCGGGTTGGTGGAGTGGAACCACGCCACCTTCATGGCCGCCAGGCTGAACGACTTGCTCGCCGACGTGAAGGTGAGGCTGTTGTCGACGATGTCCCTGTCGGGAAGGCTGGCGAAGGGCGTGTAGGTGTTGCCTTTGGTGACGAAGTCGCGGTGGATCTCGTCGGCAAGGACGACCACTCGGTGCTTCAGGCAGATCTCGCCCATACGGGTCAGGTCCTCGGGCGACCAGCAGTTGCCGGTCGGGTTCTGCGGGTTGCACAGGATGAAGGTGTTGCACCGCCTCACGCGCCGTTCGAAGTCGTCGAAGTCGATGGAGTACTTCCCGTCCGCGTCGACGATCATGGGGTTGTCGTCCGTGACCGTGCGGGTGAAGCGGAGGTCGGTGTAGAAGCCGGAGTAGGTGGGTGTATTGAGAACGACGCGGGTGCCGGGGGGCGAGAAGGTGTGCAGCGCGGCGATGAGTCCGGGGTGGACGCCGGTGGTGAAGACGATGGTGGAGGGATCGACCTCGAGGCCGTAGCGGCGGTGTTCCCACTCGGCGACCGACTCGGCGTACGAGGCGGGGCGGGCCATGTAGCCCCAGTTCTCGTGGGTGCATCGCTCGGCGAGGGCGTTCGTGATGCAGGGCGCCGCGCGGAAATCCATGTCCGCGACGCCCATCCCCGCGACGATCTTGTCGCCGAACTGCTCGATCGCGCGGTCCCAGCGGACGCTGTCGGTGCCGACGCGGTTGTAGACTTCGTCGAAATCGAAGTCTTCCAGGGTGGCGAGGAGGGGTCGGGGGCGCGGAGGGGTCGTCGTGTGGGCCACAAGCCGGGTGGCGCCGGCCGCGCCGGCCGCGCCGAAGAGTGCGGTGCTTCCCGCTCGTCGGAGGAAGGTCCTTCGGTTCAGGCCTGTACGTCGCGGCATGGGGTGGTCTCCTGGCTCTGGGGCGCCCTTTTGTTGTGTCCGGGCTTCACTTCGCGTTCGGTTTAGAGTGCGAGTTGGCGGCCACCGGCGCAAGAATGGCACCGGATCCCGGTGGGCCGACAGCGCAGCACGGATTTTGCTTCGTGCTTGCGCACACGAGGTCAATGTTTCTATATTTGTGTCGCTTTGTCTCCAAGATCTGTCGCAATACCGCGGGAAGGAAGCGTGCGACCCGTGCCCCAGCTTGTCTCCTGGCAGTGTGGGAACTCCGACTGCGACTGCCGTCAACCGGTGATCCGTGTCCCTGGTGTGTACATCGCTCCACCAAGGTGCATCCGTTGTGCAACGTCCATGGAGAGGATGCAGCGGGCTGACGTCAGCGCGCCGGCTCCTCCTCGGCCACCAGTTCGTCTGTCTCCGCCGACAGCGCGTCGTGGTGCATGAGCGTGTTGAAGAGCAGCGCGTAGGACCCATGGGTGTGTGAGCGCCAGAACGGGTTGAAGGAGAACATGACGACGTGGCCGTCGCCGCGGGGGACATCGACAACCGCGGGCGCGTTGGCCATCAGGCGCCCGTTCCTGAGGCCGCCGCTGATCAGCAGGTCGCCGGGGTTGATGGCGAACCGCATGACCACCCGGATGTGGTCGGTCTGCGCCCCACCGCCGAACCGGCCGCCGGGGGTGTCGTCCTCGTCTTCCTGAGCCTCGCGGAAGGCTTCGACGCCCGCCTCGCCCAGATCGCGGGCCCTGCCCTGCACCACATCCTGTTCGTCGGCGCCGCCGCGGCCGGTCCGGCGTGCAGTGGTATCGCCGGGGCCGCGGTTCTGGGCGTTCGCGCCGCCGCCACCGCCGAAGAAGCCGCCGAATCCGCCGCCGCCGCCACCGACCCGGAACACCGGTGCCGTGTTGAAGGACACGCCGAGCTTGTCGTAGCCGTAGGCGATCGGGCTCTCGTCGTCGGTGACCCGGGTCGAGAAGACGCCGCCGCGCGCCCAGAGGTCGGGCGTCTCGCGGATGCTGACGCCGTCGGCGAGGCCGAAGTGGATGGGAAGCTGCGAGGCGCCCGCCATGGTGACGAACACGCCGCCGGCTTCGACGAAGTGCTGCAGGTGGAGCACGCCTTCGAGGCCGAGGCCGCCGCGCATGTCGTCGGTCGAGGCCTGGCGCCCGATGTTGGGCGTGATCTCGGTGGCCTTCCACGGGATCGGGTCGTCGCCCTGCAGGCCGCGGACATGGGTCATGGCATTGCCGCGCTGCTGGCCCATGACGATGACGTCGTAGGCATCCCGCAGGTTGGCGTTGTCCCGCACCTCGTGCACCGAGATGTAGTCGTAGGGGATGCCGTACTCGTCGAGGCCGACGCGGAGCCAGCCCTCGTCCTGGGTGTTCGTCCAGGTGTGGAGGACGGCGATGCGCGGGGTGCGGGTCGCGTGGGTAGCGACCTCGAGGTCCGAGCGGGTGCGGTGGGCGGTGAAGCCGTACCGGGCGCCGGCCTGCTCGAGGACCGTGCCGAGGTCGACCGTGGGGTTGTCCGCCTCGCGGATGACGAAGGTGCCCGCGTTGAACTCGCGGTCGTCGTCGGTGAAGTCGGCCTCGGCCGCGTGGATCACCAGGTCGTCATGCGCGAAGCGGAAGGCCGCGAGCGTGTTGTCGGCGTTGTAGTCGATCAGGTAGGTGCCGCCGCGGCGTCCCTCGACCCCGCCGGCCACCGTGACCGATTCCACCAGCGTCATCTCGGCGTCCAGGATCGCCGTGTCCTCGACGCGCACCGTCTGCGCGTTGAAGAGTGGGCCGACGGTCCAGCCCACGTCGTCGTAGGGGCGCGGGTCGTCGGGGTTGTAGTACTGCTTGTCGAGGAGCATGTCGGCGCCCCGTGAGAAGGGCTGGTCCATGCGCACGACGTAGCTGCCCTCGGGATACACCGTCTCGCCGATCTCGATGTCGTCGGCCGCCCGGTGCACCTCGAAGGCGTGGTCGGCCATGAGCTTTAGGAGCCGAGCCTGCTGGCCGGGGCGCGGGTCGTCGGCGGGCAGGACGTAGGCCGCCGGTCCCTCGTTGTGCGCCTTGGCGACCGCTCGCTGCGACTTCGCGTAGAAGTTGCGCAGGAATTCGTCGCGGTTGGTGGCGACCTCGTGCATCGCGATCAGGACGGCGCTCTGCTGGAGATTCACGTTGTTGCGAATCCCCCAGACCACTTCCCTCAGCGGCGTGCTCGGGCGGTGCCACTGGCGCTGCACGTTCGAGCGGATGATCCGGGTCGATGCATCACCCGCACCCTGCGTCTCGTAGAAGCGACCGATCGAGTTGCGCATGTGCGCGACCCACATCATGTAGTTGGCGCCCCAGCCGTCGTAGAAGTCGTGCGTGTAGACGCCGGGCACGCCGAATGCCGTCATGTCCTTCACTTCCTTGTAGGCGAGGCGATTCCACTCGTTGATGACGATGGGGTCCAGCCACGCGTTGTACGGGCCGCGTCCGGTCGAAGTGTAGAGGTGCGAGGCCGATTCGTGGTGGTCGTGAAAGACGGTCGGGCGGTACTCGAGGTAGGTCTGCGTGACGGCGCGGGAGAGCGCGAGCGCCTGGCCGATGTTGTCGCGGTTGTTGTCGTGCGCGACGTACTTGCCCCAGTAGAGCGGCCGCGTGGGGAGGTTGGCGTCGGGGTCCTTGCGCTTGCCCATGTGCAGGTCGACGACCTTGGCCCGTCCGTCGGGCTCGATGATCGGGGTCGTCATGAAGATGACGCCGTCGCGGATCTCGCGTATGAAGTCGCTCTCGCCCACGGCCAGCCGGTACGCCAGCTCCATGAACATCTCCGGCGACCCCGTCTCGGGAGAGTGGATCGCGCCCGCCGACCAGTAGATCGGCTTGGCGGCGGCGATGATTTCCTCGGCCTGCTCGGGCGTCGTGACGCGAGGATCGGCCAGGGCGCGGAGCGCGGCCTTGTTGGCTTCCAGCCCGGCGATCGACTCTTCCGAGCCGACCACGACCAGGATCATCTCGCGGCCTTCCTCGGAGGTTCCGATGGTGAAGACCTCGACGCGGGGCGAGGCGGCGGCCAGCGCCCGCATGTACGAGTAGACCTCTTCCGGGTAGCTCAGGATGTCGGGCGCGCCGGAGATGTGGCCGAGGTGGTCGAGCGGGGTGGGGATGGTCTCGCTCGCGGGCAGATGGTCCACCAGGGGCGTCGAGAAGAAGGTCTCGGTCGTGGCCTCGCGGATGAGCGCGGTGTATTCCTCGTCGACGGCCTGTTGGGCCACCAGCGGCGTGGCCGTGAGCGAGAGGGCCGTGAAAAACGCGGCGAAGAGGGCCGGGCCTAACGATTGACGCGGATTGGGCATCGTGTAGTCCTCATGCAAGTGAGCGCGGGATCCGCCGCGCCGGTGGCAACTTCACTTCCGGGAAGCGCATTAAGCATCACCCATTCTTCGCTGGGCGGTCCGGTCGGGCAAGACGGGATCGGGTCTTTGCCGCCAGCCAGTGGGCGCGCACTCCGCTGAAGGGACTACGGTTGATACTATTGTGATATCATAACGATATCACTACTTCACCCGCTCGAGCCTCCACACGTCGACGTGGTCCAGTTCGAGCTCATCCTGGCGGATTGTCGCGAGGTGTTCCCCGCTGAAGACGGGGACGGTGCGTTCCTTGTACTGTGCGGCGGGTACGCTGCCGAGCAGCCTTCCCTCGGAATCGAAGAACTCCCAGCGGTTGCCGGCAGTTCGAATCACTTCGACCCAAAGCTTCCCGTCGGGAGCGAGGAAGATCTCGTTGATGAACGCCTTCCGGTCCGGACGGGTATAGCGCCGCGGGTTGCAGGATGCATCCGGCCACCGCTCCCGGGCTTCGTCGAATTCAGCACTTCCGGCGGCCCATTCCTCGTCCGTAACCGGCTCCAGCGGCAGGGTGCGTTCGATCACCCGCAGGGTGTCCCCGTCGCGCCGGGTTACGGCGACCCGGTAGGAATACCCCCAGGCGGAGTACATGACGCCACCGGAAGCCGGGTGCTGCACGAACTTCGGCCCGACCGTGTGGGGGTAGAAGCCCATTCCCCCTTCCCAGTTGCAGATGATCGACTCGATCATTCCCGGCAGATGCTCCGGGGCGGGCATCCAGGGCACTGTGTCGCGAGTGCTTCCACGGCTGTCGAGGCCTACCCACAGTGACCCGAGATCAGAATCGACAGCAAACCGGAATGCCTCATTCGCACCGACAGGATAGAAGCGGATCAGGGCGGTCGAGCCGGATAGGCCTCCTGCGGTCCTCCTTTGGCCGAGCCACTCGCCTTCGGCCGAGAATTCGCCGATGCGGCCCAGGGCCGGGTCGAAGGTGAGCAGCCGGTCCCCGACCCACGCGACGGAATAGATACTGTTGAACTCGCCGGGCCCCTCCCCGGTCCGTCCGAACGTTCGGATGTGCGCTCCGTCCAATCCGAATACGCGGATCTCGTGGTTCACCGCATCCGCAACGAAAACCGTCCCACCGGGCCCCAGGGTGACAGCACTGACGTAGCCGAACTCATCCGGAGTCTCCTGGTCCGTGATCGTCTTGGGCCCGATGGAGACAACCGGAACCAGCCTCCACTCGGCCGGGGTTCCGGTGTTGGTGACGTGGACCACGCCGCCGACGGTGTCGAAGGTGGTCGCGAGGTCGCCGCCGCGGGATGTGGTGTCCGGTGGCCCGCAAGCGGCTCCCAGCGCAATCGCGAAGATGGGAATCAGGGTCTCGGGCCGCTTCATGCTCATCATTTCGGATCGAATTCGGGGGTCAACACCAGGATGAGCACGGGCTCCTCGGCGGAGGTGCGAGTCGATCCCAGGACTACCGTCTGGCCATCGCGGATTGTGACGGAGGCTTCGAGATACACTTCCACGGGATCTCTTCTTGCGTTTTCCCTGATGCTCCAGGGGACAATGCTGGTGAGGCTCACGTCTACACGGATCGTCGGTGAGGAGAGGGGCGCCCGGACATCCACGCTGAGCCCCCATGGCACCTCCGAGTCCCCTACGACGATTCTCTGGGTTCCGGAGCCGTCCCAGCGATCAATTCCAAACCTGTCTTCCAGGACGATGTTCACTATCGGCGTTGACACGAGCCGATACCCCCGGAAGTTGAAGAGCTTCCTCAGCTCGGTGACCACGTCGGCGATCTCGGGGTCCTCCTCCGTGAAGCCATCCGCCTGGACCAGATGGAAACGGAACCGCACTTGCTGGAAGTCCGCCGTGGTCTCAAGCTCCTGGGCACTCGCGACGCCGGCCAGCGGTCCGAGAACCAGTGGGACGATCAGCGCCGTCAGAACACTGCTCCGCACTCTGTCAATCATCAGTCGCTCTCCTTCGGGTTGAGTAGCCATACGACGGCGATGTCGGGATTGCTCGTGGGAAAGACCACGAAGGGCTTGTCTGCCTCCACGTCCATCTCAGCCATCATGTTCGTTGTGGGCGGTGCGCCTGCAGAAGATTCGAGTCCTCCGCTCTGGTCGGCTTCGCCGCGCACCAGGACAAGCGCGGCAACTGCGGCTGCGGCTGCGCGGGGCGCCAGGGTCCACTTCTTCCACGAGGGTTGACGACTCGCAGGCGCGGGTTGCCCGTCTACCAGGGTGGGAATGCCCTCACTCAGCTGGCTCGCCATCGCCGACAGCACGGCGTCCATGTTCCGTGAATCGCGTGCGATCCTTTCGGCACTCTGGCGCGCTGACGGATCCAGGCCCTCGGTCGAGTCGAGATCCCCTTCCAGGATTCCGTCCGGCCAGTCGTCACGATCCTTCATCATTCCCCCCCGCTCTCGTATCCCACGCCTTGCGCCAACATCTCCCTGCGCATCCTCCGCCGCGCGCGCAGCAGGTGTACCCGCAGCGTGTTCGGATTCATCTCCAGCAGGTCGGCGGCCTCCTTCGGCTTCAGCCCCTGCAGATCCACCAGATCGAAGACCTCCCGTTGTCGCATCGGCAGCTTCCTCAGAAGGGTCCGAATCAGTCGCAGAGTTCTCTTCATCTCGATCCTGTTGAGCGGATCTTCGAGCCGGGGCGCCGCCGCCTGAGCCAACTGCCCCAGCCTGTCGGCCAGCCGCAGATCCCTCTTCTTCCGGTGCTGCTGATCCAGGCTGGCGTTCCGGGTAATCCGGTAGACCCAGCTCGTCACCCTGGAGCGACCGTCGAAGCTGTGTATCGATCCCAACGTTTTCATCAACACGACCTGTGCTACATCCTCCGCATCGTCGGGATCTCCGGTGATCACCAGGGCCCATCGGCAGATCAGAGGACGTAGAGCGCCCGCCAGCCTTCCGAGCGCCTCGCGTTCTCCCTTCCCGGCCCTTTCGGCCAACTCCAGGATCTCTCGGTCAGAGAGCATGGCGCTCTCGGTCCTTTTCTCCGCGTGTGGTTTTCGGGAAGTGAGACTTTGGCGCAGGGCCCAGCGTTTACCTGATGCGGAGGCTCCGTCCCCTCACTCGCCCGAGAGAATTCCAAAGCGGACCACGCGCTGGATGCCCAACTCGTCCGTGGTTACCGCCCAGACGTGATCGCCATCGAAGACCGGGTCGGGGAAGGAGGAGAATCCGTCGGGGGGCACCACCACCCCGAGGTAGGTCCCGTCGGGCTCAAAGACATCGTACCGGACGGGCTCTTCCCAGAGCACGGCGGCCGAAAAGGGATCCTCCGGGTCGTGGTCCTCGTTCTCGACCGGGTGTGCCTCGGTTGCCAGCCTCACCCAGATGCGACCGTCCCGGCCGGCCAGGAGTTCCTGAAAGAACGGCTTGTGCTCCGGAATCGGTGGCCCGTTCCAGCTCCAGTCCGGGTCCGTGTTTCGCATCATGCGCGTAGTGCGTTCGCGCTGGCCGGCGCGCTCCTCGTCGTGAACCGGGGCCGGGTCGCCGGTACGCTCGATTCGGAGCACGCCGTCGTTCCGGGAGAGGTCGATCCGGTATTCCGAGGACAGGCCGGTGAGGAAATGGCCGCTGGGGTGGACCGTCCACAGGAATGCGGGGCTGAAAGGAACGCCCGCGCGCGCCACCCCGCTTCCGCTGGCGGAGACGAACTCGGCCGTGAGTGTGGGGGGTTCGTATGCGACCGTTGGTTCAGGAAGCGTATCGACATGGGTCCCATCCGGCCCCAGCACGATGATGTGCATGACGAAACCTGTCCGGGAGAGGTCGCGGGCGACCAAAAACGTGCGACTGCGCGCGTCGGTGTACAGCGGGGACATCGAATAGGTGTTGCCGGCATTGTACCCCCACTGGTCCGTCTGTCCCGCCCCGGGACCGAATACCTCGATGCGCTGGTTGCCGGGGTCGCGCACCACCAGACGGCTGTCCGGCAGCACCGCGATGGCCTCGGCCCGGCTGAACTCGCCCGGTCCCTCACCTCGCCCTCCCAGCGTCTCGACGTAGACCCCGGCGGAGTCGTAGACGCGGACGTGCTGGGCCTGCTCGTCGAACACGTAGACGTTCCGGGCATCGTCCACCGCAATCGACCAGATTCTGCCGAAGAGATACTCCTCGGGCCCGTCCAGCTCGCCGATCGAGACTTCGGGAACCAGTGTGGCTTCCCCAACCCAGGCGCTGCCCGACAGGGTGCGGACTACGGTCGTGTCTCCGATGGTCTCGACGACGGTTGCGGGGCCGGCGGACGAGGAATCGGGGCCGCAAGCGACGAGGGTGGCCAGTGTGATCGTGGCGATGAAGATGCTCGGGGCCCTTGGCAGCATATCGCCCTCCTCTCTGGATTGCTGTGGGTCGCGGTCCCTTGCGGCGCTAACCGGCTGTTCGCTCCAGCGGCCACAGCTGCACCCGCTCCACACCGAGTTCGTCCGTCGTTGTGCCGAGAATGTAGTCTTCGCCGATCTCGACGACATCCAGGCCGCTCGGAACCTCGACGAATCCCTGCACCCGCCCGCCTGAGTCGAAGACCGTCCAGACGTTCTCGTTCTGTTCCGGAAACCGGTATTCCTGTACCCACAGGTAGCCCAGGGGATCGGAGTGAAGGGCGGAGAATGCGGGAAAGAAGTCGACCAGCGTCATTCCTTCGAACAGTGCGCTGAGTCGCGCCCGGTCTTCCTCGGACCTGTCGGCGTAGCTGTCCGTAAACCAGGCGTCCAGTTCGGCCTGAGTGGGAGGCCGCAGTTCGTGATCGCGGCGGACGATCCTTGCCAGGACTCCGTCGCTGTCGTAGGCCCGGATCTCGTAGCTGTCGTTCGCGGAGACCACGGCTAGCGGACCCCACACGGTTGCAAGGACCGACCTGCCGAACGGGTGCGGACGCCCACTTGTACCAGTCGGGGAAAAGTACCATTCGTCTCCGGGGTAGGTTCCCAGAGAGGCGTGAATCTCGCCCGTGGGCGTGACTACGGCGAACTCGGATTCGAGCCGCCGCAGTGTTGGGCCGCCGCCCCCAAAGTTCATCCCGACCGGGAGGCCGGGCTTCGCGAGGATGTCGCCGTCCGGCAGCCGCCCAAGGAACGAGAAGCGTCCCTCTCCCAGCGTGGCCGTGCGGCCGGGATTGCCATCCGCGTCGAAGATCACGATCTGGCCGCGCCACCAGGCGGCCGCGACGATCGAGTCGCCGGGCCAGTCGCCGACCGCCTCTGGATCCCACTGGGCGAATTCGCCCGGGCCCTCACCCAGGGCTCCCCAGCTCTCCAGGTGGCCGCCGTCCGCCGAGAAGAATCGGATCTCGCTCGTGCCGCCGTTGGCAACCGCGATGCGCCCATCAGACAGCCGGGTGGCATCCTCGACCGCGTACAGCTGGTACACCTCGTCCCCCTCCAGAGCACCGATCGACACCGCCGGTGTCTCGCCGACGCGCCAGCCCAGCCGCGAGCCCGTGGCAGGCCGCACGTTCTCGACGATCGTGACGCCCGCGCTGTCGCGGACCTCCGATCGGAGCGCAGGTCCAGAGTCGCTCCCGGCACCGCATGCGGCGGACAGCAGGACAACCGCCCCTGCCGTTCCGATTCGCAAACCTCTCATCACGTCCGCATTTTTCATCAGTCCGTCCAAACAAGGGGAGCCTGCCATGCAATGCTTGACCTCCGTTAGACACACCGTAACCGCCCTTCTGTTGCTTAACTGCGCTGTCGCCCTCCCGGCCCTTACACCCGCCCCCGCCTCGGCCCAGACCGATGTCCGCCAGCGATTCGGCGTCACCACGCCCATGCGCGACGGCGTCGAACTCGTCTCGGACCTCTGGCTGCCGGGCGAGGCAGGCCCCTACCCCACTGTGCTCGTCCGCACGCCGTACCTGAAGGCGAAAGCCCGCTGGATGAACCTCGGCCACGCCTTCGCGCGCAACGGGTACGCGTTCATCGTGCAGGATGCGCGCGGGCGCGGCGACTCGGGCGGCACCTTCGATTTCTTCTTCGCCGACGCCGAGGACGGATTCGACACGATCGAGTGGATCACCGGGCAGCCCTGGTCGAACGGCCGCATCGGGATGATGGGTGGCTCCTACCGCGCCACGGTCCAGTGGCTCGCCGAGCGCGAGGGCGCACCCCTGACCTGCATATTCCCGCAGGCGCCCGCCGCCCGCTACCTCGACGAGATCCCCTACACCGGCGGCGCCTTCCGCATGGAATGGGCACTTGGATGGATCAACGGGACATCGGGCCGCATCGGGCAGAACGAGAACGCGATGCTCACCGACCGGGACGCCGTCTTCGCGCACCGTCCGCTGATGACCATGGATTCGGTGATGGGCCGCGTCATGCCGCTCTACCGCGACTTTCTGGCGCACCCGACCGCAGACGCCTACTGGGACCGCATCCTCTTCGACGACGAGGACTTCGCCGGCATGGACGTCCCCTCACTCACGGTCACCGGATGGTACGACGCCGACCAACCCGGCGCCTTCCACTACTGGCGCGGGATGCGCGCGCACTCCCCCGCCGCCAACCGGCAATACCTCCTGTCCGGCCCCTGGGACCACGGCGAAACCCGCACCGGCGGCACCCCCGCGATCGGCGAACTCGACCGCCCCGGATCGGTCGTCGACATAGACGGTCTGGCCATGGAGTGGTTCGACTGGTGTCTGAAGGGCGATGGTTCCGGCGACTTCGACTTTCCCCGCGCCCGCGTCTACCTGACCGGGTCTGGCGAGTGGAGAGAGTTCGACGACTACCCGCCCGGCGAGATCGTCGAGCGCAACCTCTATTTCCACAGCGGCGGCAGCGCAAACAGCCTGCACGGCGACGGCACCCTTTCCTGGGACGCCCCCGGCGACGAACCACCCGACCGCTTCACCTACGACCCGCATCACCCGGTGCCCTCGGCCGCGGGCGTTGACGGCACCGACCAGCGCGCCGTGCAGCGCCGCGACGATGTCCTGGTCTACACGAGCGACATCCTCGACGAGCCCCTGACCGTGCTCGGCAAGGTCTTCGTCGTGGTGCACGCGGCCACCGACGCGCCCGACACCGACTTCACCGCCAAGCTCACCGACGTGTATCCGGACGGGCGGGCCGTGAAGCTCGCGGTCAACCCGGCGGGCGTGATCCGGGCGCGGTATCGTCTCGGCCGCGACCGGGAGGTGCCCATCGAGCCGGGGACTCCGCTGCGCTACGAGATCGAGCTATTCGACCTCGGCCATACCTTTCTCCCAGGCCATCGCGTGAGGATCGAGGTGTCGTCGAGCGCGTCGCCCTTCATCAACCCCAATCAAAACACGGGTAATCCGGTCGCCACGGATATGGAATGGCGCGTGGCGCGGCAGACGGTCTACCACGACGGGGAGCGGGCGTCGCATGTGCGGCTGCCGGTGCTGCCTGGGAACTAACTACAGCGCAGTAACAAGGGCAACGGATGCACCTGGAGATTCTGCACCGATTGGCAATGTATCCATTATTGCATCCACTCGTTCGGCGTCGTATCTTCACTCCTCAGTAGTTACCGGGCGGTCTGAGGGACCGTGACCCCCACAGGAGGAGTTGAAAATGCGAACGGCAGGACTCGGACTCATCGCGGCGTTCCTGTTGGCCGTAGCCCCAGTGGGGCTCGACGGCCACGCAAGCAACACAGCTACCGACCCGGGAGGTGGCGCCGGCATTGAAGCGGCGCCGGGCTCGTTCGCAGCACTTGCCCGGCTGATCCGAAGCGACGCTAGGGTGCTCCGGCAACAGGCAGAGGTGGCCGGCACAGTCGTGGACGGGAGTTCGCTGCGACCCGTAGCGGGCGCGCAGGTCGTCGCGGCTGGCACCCAGATCGGCGGACTCAGTGATGGGCGGGGACGCTTTCGCCTGACAGGCCTCACCGGCGAAACGGTGACGCTCCGTGTCGTGATGCTCGGGTACAAGGATGTGGAGCAGGTCGTCCAGATGGGCGACCTGGGAGTAAGGGTCGTGCTTCAGTCAACCGCGATCGTACTCGATCAGATCATCGTCACGGGCACGCCTGGAGAAACCAGAACGCGGACTATCGGAAACGCGGTGGGCAAGCTGGACGCCGCCGAGATCACAGAAGTTGCGCCGACGTCCAATGTCCAGGACGTCTTGAGTGGCAGGATCCCGGGAGTGGCGGTCCTCACCGGCCAAGGCAATCTGGGTACCGGAGGGGTGAAGTGGTCCTACTTCGTTGGACAGTCCGAGGGCAAAGCTAAGGTGGACTCCGACTGGTTCCGAGAGCCCTCGGGAGCTTACGCTGTGTTCTGTCTTGAGAGGGATGTTACACCCCGCTGTCCTCTTCGGCAAGGGGAAGGACGGATGCCAGGATGAGCCCCGCTCGCCGGGAGGGGGACCCGACCGGCGAGCGGGGCTTGGACACCTGTGGCGCGCGGCGCACAGAATGGGCGTATCACCCGCTCCCCGCCGCTGTCTCGCGAGGGTGTCCGCCAGCCCCGGTGGTGATCCGCGGTTCACATCACCCTCGTGCCGTTGCGGTAGGTCTCGCTTGGCGTGCGCCCGGCCAACGCCGAGTGGGGGCGCACCTCGTTGTAGAAGTCGATCCACGAGCCGATGATCCGCTGGGCATCCAGCCCGTTGTGGAGTTCATGCAGGTACACCGCCTCGTACTTCAGCGACCTCCACAGCCGTTCGATGAAGATGTTGTCGAGGAAGCGGCCCCGGCCGTCCATCGAGAACGCCACGCCCGCACCCAGCACCCGGTCGGCGAAGACCTCGCTGGTGAACTGCGCGCCTTGGTCGGTGTTCAGGATCTCCGGAGTCGCCCAGGTGAACGCGTCGTCCAGAGCCTCGATGCAGAACGACGCGTCCATCGTGTTGGACAGCCGCCAGGAGAGGACGTGCCGCGTAGCCCAGTCCATCACGGCCACCAGGTAGAAAAACCCTTGCGTCACAGGGATATAGGTGATGTCCGCGCACCACACGTGGTCCGCACGGAAGATCTCGAGGCCGCGCAGCAGGTAGGGGAAGATCCGGTGCTCCGAGTTCGCCACGCTCGTGCGCGGACGCCGATACGTCGCCTCCATCCCCATGAGGCGCATGAGCCGCCGGATCCGGTGCCGGCCAGCCGTGACACCCTCGCGGCGGAGATGCCGCATCATCTGCCGGCTCCCGTAGAACGGATAGTCCATGTGAAGCTCGTCCATCCGCCGCATCAGGGCCAGGTTCTCCGCGCTCTCCCCCTTCGGCCGGTAGTAGAGCGACGACCGGCTCATACCCAGCAGCACGCACTGCCTCGACAGGCTCAGCGGTCCATCCGGCTCGATCATCCCGAAGCGCTCCGCCCGGCTCAGCGCTTCAACCCGCGCCGAAAAAAATCCCGCTCGACCGTGAGCTCTCCGATCTTGGCGTGCAGGTCGTGGATCTTCGCCTCATGCTCCTTGGCGAGCCTCCGACTCCCGCCCTTGGCGAACACTTCCGGCATGGCGTCGACCAGCTGCCGCTTCCAGGCGCTCACCTGGTTCGGATGAAGCTCATGCCGCGCGGCGATCGCCTGCACGCTGTCGCGCTCCTGGAGCGCCTCCAGCGCCACACGGGCCTTGAACTCCGCCGTGAATCTCCGTCTCTTCCTGGCCATCTCGGTGCCTCCTGTTCCATAATGGAATCCACCTTAACGACCTGTCCAAAAAACCGGGACCACCTCAGGGTGACCCAGGTTCGCGGGCTGGCGACGGTCTCGCTGACGAACGAGCCTCTCATTTTCGTCGACGGCGTCCGCGTAAACAATGATCCGAGGGCGGGTCCGTCCATCCGTGGTGGGCGCCAGGTGTCTCGTATCAACGATTTCAGTCCCGAAGACATCGAGAGTATCGAAGTCATCAAGGGGCCCGCGGCAGCGACGCTGTACGGGACCGAAGCTTCCAACGGCGTTATCCAGATCATCACCAAGCGCGGCAACAGGGGGGAAGCGCAGTTCGATCTCACCGTTAGGCAGGGAGCCAACTGGCTGTCCGACCCGGGTGGGAGGCTCCCCACGAACTACTGGACCGACCCCGCGACGGGACAAATCGTGTCGCTCAACCTCTTCGAGCAGGAGGAAGCACTGGGTGATCCGATGTTCCGAACGGGAATGGTCCAGGGCTACACCGCTTCGTTGAGCGGGGGCAACCAGTCGTTTCGGTACTACCTCTCGGGCCAGTATGACGATGAGCAGGGGATCGTCAGCTACAACTGGCGGAAGCGCTACAGTACCAGGATCAACCTTACCGCAACGGTGAGCGACAGGCTGGACGTCACGTCCAACATCGGCTTCGTGCGCAACCATATGCGACTGGGGCAGGCAGCCAACGGCTGGGACCTGATGGGCCAGATCCATTGGGGATCGCCCAGTCGGGCAAGTGGATCGACCCGCGGCTTCCTGCGGGCGACGCCCCAGGCTGTCGCGACGATCGAATCGTATGCCGAGATCGACCGCTTCACCTGGAGCACGAATGTCAATCATCGACCGTTCGATTGGCTGACTCACCGGCTGAATGTCGGTGCCGATGTGGGCGACGAAACCAACTCGATACTCTTCCCCCGGCACCCGACCGGTGATGCTTTCTTCTTTGGCGGGGCCAGCCTCGGTGACAAGAATCTGGAACGTCGACGTTCGACCTTTGCCACCTTCGACTGGGCGGCTACGGCCAACTTTGACCTGACCGAGGGAATCAGCACCGCCACCTCGGCGGGCTTCCAGTATTACAGCCGACGTTTCGAACTGAACAGCGCGCGGGGGAGAGTTTTCCCGGCACCTTCCGTGACCACCATCGACGGAGCGGCAACCACGTTTGGCGGCGAGGACATCCTCGAGAACAAGACGGTCGGGCTGTATGTGCAGGAACAGGTGTCGATCAACGACCGCGTGTTTCTGACGGCGGCGGTCCGGGGCGACGACAACAGCGCCTTTGGGGTCAACTACGACTTCGTCACCTATCCGAAGTTCAGCGCGACCTGGATCGTCAACGAGGAATCGTTCTGGAATGTCGGTTGGCTCAACGCCCTGAAGCTTCGCAGCGCCTGGGGCCAGGCGGGTCAACAGCCGGATGTCTTTGCGGCCGCGCGACTATACCAACCGGCCACCGGTCCGGGTGACGCGTCCGTGCTCACGCCCGAGAACATCGGCAACCCGGACCTGAGGCCGGAAAAGGGCCAGGAGTTGGAGTTCGGGTTCGATGCAGGCCTGTTGGAAGACCGGATCGGTGTTGCATTCACCTACTACGACCAGCGCACCAAGGACGCGATAGTGCAGCGCCAGGTCTCTCCGTCCTCCGGTTTCCCTGGCAGCCAGTTCGTGAACATCGGCGAGATTCGAAACAAGGGAATCGAGCTGGGTTTGACCAGCGTCCTGGTCCAGCAGGGCGGGCTGAGCTGGGATCTCGGAATGACACTCAGCACCAATACCAACGAGGTCCTGAGTCTCGGCGATTTGTCAACGCTGTCGGCGGGCGGGTTGCAGCAGCACAAGGAAGGCTACCCAGTCGCGGGATACCACTTCAAGAACGTCGTGAGCGCGACGCTGGACGGGTCCGGAAACGTTACGGAGTCGCTCTGCGAGTCCGAGAGTGGGTCACCGGTACCCTGCGCCAGCGCCCCGCGAGTTTTCATGGGGCGGCCGAATCCAGCTTGGCAGGGCAACGTCACCACAACCCTGAATCTGTTTGGATCCCTGCGCCTATTCGCGAACGTCGAATTCAAGGGAGGGCACCACCTCATCAGCGGAGACATCGGCGCGGCTCACGTCCTGCTGCGCAACAGCCAGGCAGTCCATGAACGGACAGACCCCATCCTGATGGCGTTGGCAAGCGCGCGGATGTGGCGAGAGTCGGGCTATATGGACGCGAGTTTCGCAAAGCTGCGCGAAGTATCGGCGTCCTACACGTTGCCGGATGATCTCGTTACGCACATTGGGGCGTCCCGAACCACACTCACCCTCGCCGGGCGCAATCTCCTCACGGTCTGGCAAGCCACCAAGGACATCTTCGGCCGCGAGGTTCTCGATCCGGAAAACCGGCTTACGTCTTCTGAACTCACCGGTTACTTCCAGACCGTTCTCCCCCAGTACGCGTCGTTCGTAGCGACCGTGCGGGTGCAATTCTAGGAAAACCCAATGAGAGTATACAACGCTAAGACTGCGATCATTCTCTGCTCGGTCCTGGCTGGGTGCGATACCCTGCTGGAAGTCGAGCTTCCCACCCGCGTGCCGGCCGAGGCGCTCGACGACCCCGCCATGGCGGCAGTGCTCGTTGGAGGAGCGGTCGCCGACTTCGAGTGCGCCTACGCGAACTATGTTGCCGCCACGGCGCTCCTTACCGACGAACTGATCATTTCCACCGAGTTCATTGCGCCGACGAGCTGGGATCTGCGCAGCATTACCGCGGACAACGGGAACCTGGGTACCGCCGGCTGCAATGCCTTCGGGTTCGGTCTGTTCCAACCACTGTCAACCGCTCGATTCCAGGCCGATGATGCACATTCGCGCATCGAGGCCTTCCCGGACGCCGATGTTCCGGGAAAGGGCGCGCTGCTCGCATCCGCTTCGGCCCATTCCGGCTATGGCCTGACCCTGCTGGGAGAGGCGTTCTGCCGCGCCGCGGTGGACCAGAGTGCGGCCTTGCAACCACGCGACGTGCTGGCCATGGCCGAGCAACGCTTCGATGTGGCTGTGCAGGAGGCGCAGTCTGCAGGTGACCAGGACATACTTGGCATGGCCCGTGTGGGGCGTGCCCGTGTGCGCCTCGACCTGGGGGACATGGCTGGTGCTGCTTCGGATGCCCGGGAAGTGCCGGAAGGCTTCGTCAAGATGTCCACCTACTCCGGCGCCAATGCGCGCCGGGAGAACACCCTGTGGGTCTACAACCACCGCGACATCATGGTGTCGGTCGATCCGCGGTTTCGGGGACTGGTCGTGGACGGCATGCCGGATTCACGCGTCCCCGTCCGGGACGGTGGGAGAGTCGGCCACGATGGCCTCACGGCTCTATGGCTACAACTGAAGTATCCGCAAGTGGGAAGCCCGATACGGCTCGCGTCATGGGAAGAAGCCCAACTGATCATCGCCGAGGCCGAAGGTGGTGAGAGCGCCGTGGAAGCGATCAACAACGTGCGGGCGTTGTACGACCTCCCCCCCTTCACTGGAAGTGCCCCGGACGAGATCCAGGCCGAGGTTCTCGAGGCGCGCAAGCGGGGTCTGTATCTCGAGGGCCATCGGTTGAACGACATGCTTCGCCATGGGCTCGAGTTCGACAGCGGGTTGAATCACAAAGGAGTTCCCTACGGAAGCACGACTTGCCTTCCACTTCCCGAGGCTGAGGTCCTGAGCAATCCGAACATCTCCAGCTGAGGTTCTACCCATGACATCGAGACGAGGCGCACGGCCCGGGTTCCGCGCGATGAGCCCACAGCATTTGTTAGCAGCCCTATGCCTGATGGAGATCCTGGGCACGCCCGCCGGTTCCGTCGAGGCCCAGCGCCAGCTAATCGACCACCCGATGACGGTGGAGTACGACGTCCGGGTACCCATGCGGGACGGGGTCTCGCTGTCAGCGGATGTGTACCGGCCCGCGGAATCGGGGCGTCTCCCGGCGGTGCTGACCCTTACGCCCTACAACAACAACAGCGACGCCACGCTCGACGAGGCGTGGCGCTACGCGTCGCGTGGATACGGTTATGTGGCAGTGGATGTACGGGGCCGCTACGACTCCCAAGGCGAGTTCAACGCGTGGTACGACGATTCGGAGGATGGTAGCGACCTGATCGACTGGATCGCCGCGCAGGAGTGGTCGGACGGGCGGGTGGCTACATCGGGCGGGTCGTACAGCGGCATGAACCAATGGCTGATGGCAAAGCAGAACAATCCGCACCACGTGGCAATTCTCGGATACGTAGCCCCGAAGGACAGCTTCCGCGATCTGGTGCGGTGGAACGGGGTGCCAAAGCTCGACCTGATCTACACCTGGATGATGGGAATGGACGGGCGGGTGAATCAGTCGCGAGCCGGGTGGAACTGGAGTCAGGCGATGCGCGGGCTTCCGCTGCATACCCTCGATGAGGTGGTGGGCCGGGACATGCCCGTGTGGCGCGCATGGTTGGAGAACGACACGGAGAGTGCTTGGTGGGATCCGATTTCCATGCATGACTCGTACGCGAACTTCGACGTGCCTTCGTTCAATGTGACCGGCTGGTTCGACGGGCAGGTTCAGGGCACGTCGAAGCACTTCGCCAGCGCGGTCAAGACCGGTGAGCCCGGGGATCACGTGTTGATCATCGGGCCCTGGCTGCACGGCGTGAACCGCAACCGGACGATCGGGCTGAGAGATTACGGACCGGACGCGATCATCGAACTGGATGCGCTGCGGGACGCGTGGTTGGACCATATGCTGCTGGGGGCGCCCCGGCCGGATCTGCCCAACGTGCTGTACTTCCTGCCGGTGGCCAACGAATGGCGTGAGGCGGACGCCTGGCCAATCCCGGGGACGCGCTTCACGGAGTATTACCTGGCGAGCGAGGGGAACGCCAACACGCTGTTTGGTGATGGAGAGTTGGTGGGTCGCGCGCCGGGGTCGGTGGGGCATGACGCGTTTGCCTACGATCCGGCCAACCCGGTGCCGACGGTGAGCAGCCGAACGTCCGGTGCGCGGGGCGGGATCGCACAGGGATCCGTGGACAATCGGGCCGTGGAGACTCGCGACGACGTACTCGTGTACACCGGGCCGGTGCTGGGCGAGCCGGTCCAGATCACGGGGCCGATCCGCGCGACCATCTACATGTCCACCGATGTGCTCGACACGGACATCACGGTGAAGCTGCTCGATGTGTACCCGGACGGCAGGGCCCTCAACCTGAGTCACGGGATCGCGCGTGCGAGCTTTCGCACGGGTTATCACCGCATGGAGCCGATCGAACCAGGCGAGGTTTACGCGATCGAGGTGGAGATGTTCCCGGGCTCGAACGTCTTCGAGTCCGGACACCGTATACGGATCGAGGTGTCAAGCAGCAATTTCCCCAACTTCGCGCGCAACTTGAACACGGGGAAAAGCTCGGACACGACCAGCGAGATGCGGGTGGCACACACCCGGGTCCATCACTCGACGGAACACCCGTCGCACATCGTCCTGCCGGTGGTTCCCGCAGGCACGACGCGGCCATGGCGGTGAGGTTGGGCACGAATCCCAAGTCCGATCCGGGTCTGGCGGCCGAGGCCCGTCAGCTGCACGACACCCTTATCGTCGTGAACGGACTCGACGCGTCTGAACTCAAGAGTGAGCTGATCCCGAACCTTCAGGCCGGCGGCGTGACGGCCAATCTTGTCACCGGGCTGCGCAACGGTGTGCGCCCGCTGACCACAGTGGCCTCGCCTCACCTGCACTTCCTGCGGTCACACGGCGATACGCTGGCCCACGCCACCAGCGTGGCCGACATTCTCCGCGCGCGGGATGAGGGAAGGATCGCGATCGTCCTCGGCTGGCAGCGTTCCGACTACCTTGCCGAGGATGTGGACCGGCTTCTCGGTTTTCACCGCTTGGGACTTCGGAGCGCCGGACTCACCTACAACGTCGGGAACTTTGTCGGCTCGGGGTGCGTCGATCCGGAGCCCGGCGGACTGAGCCACTTCGGCGTCGAGGTCGTGCGAGAAATGCAGCGCCTGCGGATCGTGGTCGACATCGGCGGCCACTGTAGCGAGGCCACCTCGTTCGACGCGATCGAGTTTACGACCGGGCCAATCGTGTGCAGTCACACCAACCCGCGAGGTCTGCGGCCAGGCAATCCACGCACGATGACCGACGCACTCATGCGTGCGATCGCCGATCGGGGGGGCGTGATCGGGATCACCGCCTTCAACTTCTTCCTGGTGCCAGCCGGCCTCGCGACGATCGACGACTACCTCGCCCATGTGGAGTACGTGGTGCGCCTCGTCGGTCCGAAACATGTCGGGATCGGCCTCGATCAGATCATCGGACGGGTGGTTTCGGGCCCGGTCGACCCACGTCCCTTCCCGCCCGCGGCCTATCCACCCCGCTACGAGGACTGGATCTACCCGGACGAGTTGAGCGACTTCACAGGCGCGCCGCTGATCACCGCCGGTTTGCTGGCACGCGGTTACAGCGACGACGACATTGCCGACATCATGGGCCTGAACTGGCTGCGCGTGTGGGAAGAGGTCTGGGGAGCGTGACGTGACGATCTCTCGGCGAGGATTTCTGGAACTGAGCGGATCGGGGGCGCTGGCATCGGCACTCGGAGTGTCGGCGTGTGGTGTGGATGGAGCGGGAGGAGAGAGCGACGTCGGCGGCGACGGCGGGGTGAATCGCCAGGGAGCGGCTCCGGTGATCGACGCTTCCGTACCGTTGGCCTCGCCGGATCGCGGCGTTGCGGCCGTCGGCGCCCATCTGGCATCCATCGCTGCAACGGGGGTGTCGTGCGCGTTCGTGCCTGTCGCCACGGTGGAGCATTTCGACGCGGCGCTGCACAATCTGCTGGCACTGCATGGTATGAGCGGCGGGGCTGACGCTGCGGACGGGGCCAACTGGCACCTCGTGGATGCGCCGACGCAACTGCCTGCGCTGGCGACCGGCCGAATCGGCGTCGTACCGACGTTCCAGGGCCTTCAGATGGTCGAACAGGACATCGGGCTGATCCGCGGCTTCCGGGAACTCGGCGTCGGGGTCATGGCGATCACGCACAACTGGAAGAACTGGAACGGAGACGGTTGCCTCGAGCGCACCGATCTCCCGCTCACGGGACTCGGGCGGCTGGCAGCGCGCGAGATGAACGCGGCGGGCGTTCTTGTCGATCTAAGCGGTGCCGGCGTGCGGACGAGCCTAACCGCTATCGACGAATCGCAGGCCGCGGTCGTCTTCACGCATTCGAACGCTCGGGCCGTGTACGCTCACCCCTGCAACCTGACCGATGAACAGATTGATGCCTGTGCGGCGCGCGGTGGGGTGATCGGTCTGAGCGCATTCCCCGCGCTGGTCGCAGACCGCCCGGATCCTCTCCTGGAAGATTTCCTCGCCCACCTCGATTACCTGCTCGATCGGGTCGGACCGGACCACATCGGGCTTGGACTGGACTTCGACGACCGGCCCCGGAAGCGGTACGGGTTCGATCCGCTCCCCGACCCGCCGTACACCCTCCCGCGGGACTTGTCAGGAACCGCGGATCTCGACAATGTGCGAGAGGCGTTGGAAGATCGAGGTCTTGGCTCCTCCGAAAGCGGTCAGGTGATGGGCGGAAACTTCGTCCGCGTGCTCCGAGCGGCGTGGGGAGGGTGAAGACGGACCGGCCGTAACTTTGTGGCCACGGCCGGTGTAAGAGGGAGCGTGTGACAGAAGTCCTCGACTCTCTGGGCGGGTGTCATGAAGAAAGCATGGTTACTGTTTCTGGCACTTTTGCTCGCACTGCCAGGGTGCGAAGGCAATCCTGCGCCAGACGAAGAAGCTGTGGTGCTGGTTCACGGTCTGGGGCGCTCGCGGACATCCATGATGGTCCTCGCCCAGCGGCTGGAGTGGGCGGGCTACGGCGTGGTCGTGGTGGGGTACAAGTCGCTCAGCGCTGATTTTCCTGAGCAGGTGGCGACCGTCAGGTCGACGGTCGAGCGGTGCTGCGGCGAGTCGCCCCGGATTCACTTTGTGGGGCATTCGCTGGGGGGATTGGTGATTCGGGGGTATCTCGCCGAGACCCCGCCCGAACAGCTGGGGCGCGTCGTGCTGCTGGCGCCGCCGAACCAGGGCAGCCTCTTCGTGGATTGGCTGGAGGAGATCCCGGTCGCCACGGAAGTGCTCGGGCCGGTGGGCAGCTCGCTTGGGACTGACAGCACCGATATCCCGGCGACCCTGCCTCCGCCGGACTACGAGATGGGCATAATCGCTGGGAACCGTGCCATCCACCCTATCGGCCACCTAGCGATCCCGGGCCCGGACGACGGGATTGTGAGCGTGGAGCAGACGCGGGTCGAGGGGGTGCCGGTGATCGTTCTGCCGCGGTCGCATGCCTTCATCATGAGCAGCAGGTACACGGCGGAGGCGGTGATCGAGTTCCTGCGGACGGGGGAGTTCGGGGAGATTCCGGCTGCGGCGCGGTAGGCCACCCTCGATTTGGCCAGGGAAGGGTCGGTCGCGGCGGTCCGATCAGGGGTCTGGTGGTCCCGCGGAAACGACGTGCGACTCGCCCATGCTTGGATGGGACGCCATCGTGTAAAGGTTACAGGACATTGTGTAATGTGCGGTTTACATCAGAGGCGAGCTGCGGCGCACTGGTGCGGCCGTCATCGCTCATCCCGCTCGATGCGCCACACATCCACATGGTCCAACTCCAGGCTGTCCTGGCGGATGGCGAGAAGGTGGTCGGTCGCGAATGCGGGTACCGAGTACTCCTTCCACTCGACCAGAGGAACGCTTCCCAGCAACCGGCCTTCGGGGTCGAATACGTCCCAACGGTTCCCGGCTGCGCCGAACGCCTCGACCCATAGTCTGCCGTCGGGAGCTATGCTGATCTTGTTGATGAAAGGCTTTGTCGCAGGCCGTACGGGGCGAGGCGGCTCGCACGAAGCGCCTCGTCGCTCGCGGAGACCGGCCGCAAATTCGTCGGCGACGGCCGCCCATTCCTCGTCCGAAAGTTCCTCGACCGGGAGTGTGCGCTCGATGATGCGGAGCGTGTCCGCCCCGCGGGTGAGCGCGATGCGGTAGATGTCGGTCCTGGCCTGGTACATCGTGCCGCCCGGGCCCGGGTGCAGTGCGAGCCTGGGGCCGTAGATGTTCTCGAAGAACCACAACCACCCGTTGTTGTATTCGCATGTGATGCTGTGGTCCCAGGGATCCTCCGGAGGGTGGATCGTGTCGCCGGTTTCGCCCGCGCTGTTCTGACCGACATGGACGAACGACAACCCGGTGGGGCCGGGGACCAGGCTTTGGGAATAGGCCTCGTCGCCACCCACGGGAGCGAGTCCCTCCCCGGGGCCGGTGCCGCCCCAATAGCCGGGAGCGACTCGTTGGCCGAGTGGCTCGCCTGCGGACGAGAACTCGTTGATGCGCCCGCCGATCAGGTCGATTGCGAGCAGGCGGTCCCGGACCCACGCCAGCGAGTTGATGTGCCCGGGGAACTCGCCGGGCCCTTCGCCGTCGCGGCCGAAGGTGCGGCGGTGTTTACCGTCGAGACCGAAGACTCGTATCTCCAGGTATTGCGAATCGCCCACGTACACCTCGCCACCTGGTCCCAGCATGGCAGTTGTGACCTTGCCGAATTCTTCAGGGCCACCGCCGCCGACCGCGAGGGACTTCGGGCCGATTGATGTCTCGAGGATCAGTTGCCACTCCGGCGCCGTGCCTGAATTCACGACCCTCACGACTCCGCCGACGGTGTCGATCGTGGTGGTCAGGTCGCCGGCGGCAGGCGCCGGGTCGCTCGAGCAGCCGGCCATGACAGGCGTGAGCGAGAGAAGAAGGAGAACATTCGACGCTCTCGTCCCCGGCAAGTCGCAAATCATGAATCCTCCTCAGCCACCCGCCTCGCGCCACTCGGCCAGCAAGCTCGCCTCGGTGGCGCGGTCCAGGCCGGTGCGCAACTGGAACTCGCCGGCCGCCTCCCGGCTGCGGTGCCAGTCCAGCGTGTCCTCGGCGATCACTGCCAGCGGCCGGAAGGTGAGCCCCGCCGCGATCCCGCGGCTGCTGTCGATGCGCCCGTAATTGAGGTAGCGGCCGCGCGGCGGCTGCCAGAACGGCAGCTGCTGCTGGGGCATCTGGCCGCGCTCGGCGAGGAAGTCCCAGTCTACCCAGGTGAACGAGACGGGGGTCGAGGTGATCGCGCGGATCCCGTACACCAGCTCGGCCGCCGACAGGGGCGCGCCGGGACCGACGCTGTTGAAGATGCCGGCCGTCTGCTGCTCGAGCAGGTGGATGTAGAACTCCGACAAGTCGCGCACGTCGATGAACTGGACCGGGTCGGTGGGATCGCCCTGCACCAGGACCTCGCCGCCCGCGTCGATTCGGTCCGGCCAGTAGGTGAAGCGGTCGCTGCGGTCGCCGGGGCCGACGATGACCGGGGGCCGCACGATCAGGGTGCGTGCGCCGAAGCCCTCCTCGACCGCGCGCTCGGCGAGGACCTTGGCGGGGCCGTACGCGGTCCACTCGCTCTCGGGGAGACCCCTGGGACCGATGGGCGCGTCCTCGTCCATGACCGCGGCGGTGAAGTCGGTGTAGACCGCGCGCGTCGAGGTGAAGAGGTACTGGTCGGTGGCGTCCTTGAGGAGGCCGACCGAGAGGCCGACCTGGTGGGGCGTGTAGCCGGAGTTGTCGAGGACGGCGTCCCAGCGGCGCCCTTCCAGCGCGGTGAGGTCGCTGTTGCGGTCGCCCACGAGCTTCTCCACCTCGGGGAAGAGGTGGGTGTTGGTGCGGCCGCGGTTGAAGAGGGTGACTTCGTGGCCGCGGGCGAGCGCGTGGCGCACGACGTGCGGGCCGATGAAGCCGGTGCCGCCCAGGATGAGGATGCTCATGCCGTCCTGCCGGGGTCGGCGGGCAGGCTCGCCGAGGCCGGGCCGGGTCGCCGGTTCCGCCCCTACGCTGGGGCCGGGCCGGGCCGCTGCCTGCCGCGCCGCGCCGAGGCCAAGTGCCGCGGTGCCCGCCGCGATGCCCGCATGCCCGATGAATTCACGCCGTGTAGTCACTGGTGGTTGCTCCTGTCTGGTTCGCGTCGCCGTATCGGCTGGGTCGCACTCCACCCACAACACTCCTCCCGGCTGCGGTTCCGCACCTTCTGTTGGGGGAACCGGCCGGTCGTTATTGATTGAGACGAAATCATGTCACCCGTTAGACCGCGCTTTGGAGACAACCGTGTACCGCACCGAACGCCGCCGCCCATTCCCGAGCCTCGCGCTGCCTTCCGCGGGCGCCCTGCCTGACGCCGGGGCGCTGGCCGCCTTCCTGCTGGCCCTCGCCGTTGGGGCGCTGCCATCCGCCGGCCCCCTCGACGCCCAGGACGCCGCGCCCGACCCAATGGCGCAGTCCACCGCCGCGCTCGAGTTTCGCACCGTCGGCCCCACGATCATGGGCGGACGCGTTGCCGACCTGGCGGTTGTCGAGGACGACCCGCGCATCTTCTACGTCGGCGTCGCGACGGGCGGCGTGTGGAAGACCGAGAACGCGGGGATCACCTTCGCGCACGTCTTCAGGGACGAGGCGACCGCGTCCGTCGGCGATGTGACGGTGGCGCCCTCCAACCCGAACGTGGTCTGGGTGGGGACCGGCGAGCCCAACAACCGGCAGAGTTCGCCGTGGGGCAACGGGGTGTACCGGTCCACCGACGCCGGGCGGACGTGGACCCATCTGGGGCTGGAGGACACGCACCACATCGCGCGCATCCAGGTGCATCCGCGCGATCCGGACGTGGCCTACGTCGCCGCGGTCGGCCACCTGTGGGGGCCAAACCCGGAGCGCGGCGTCTACCGCACGACCGATGGCGGCCAGAGCTGGGAGCGCGTCCTCTTCGTCGACGACGAGACCGGCGCGACCGAGCTGGTGATGGACCCCGGCGACCCCCGCACCCTCTTCGCGGCCATGTATCAGCGTCAGCGGCGCGCCTGGGGGTTCAACGGCGGCGGGCCCGGCAGCGGCATCTACCGCACGACCGATGGCGGCGAGAGCTGGACCGAGCTCACCGAGGGCCTGCCCGAAGGCGACAAGGGACGCATCGGCCTGGACATCTACCGCGGCGACGGCAACGTGGTCTTCGCCCTGGTCGAAGCCGACGCCCGCGTGCCCGGCCAGGGATTCGGCGGCGGATCCGGCGCCGACGCACAGAACGGCGTCTACCGCTCGACCGACCGCGGCGAGAGCTGGGAGCACCTGTCCACCACCAACAACCGCCCCATGTACTACAGCCAGATCCGCGTCGATCCCAACGACCCCGAGCGGATCTATCTCGGCGGCTCCAGCCTCTTCCGCTCCTCCGACGGCGGGCGCAACTTCACCCCCGACGCGGCGGCCGGCGTGCACCTCGACCACCACGCGCTGTGGATCGACCCCGCCGACTCCGACCACCTGATCCTCGCCGGCGACGGCGGCGTCTCGGTCAGTTGGGACCGCTCCGACAACTGGTATCAGCTCCGCAACCTGCCGATCGGCCAGTTCTACGAGATCGGCGTCGACATGCGCGACCCGTATCACGTTTGCGGCGGCCTGCAGGACAACGGCTCCTGGTGCGCCCCCTCGAACACGCTCTCCAACCAGGGGATCCGCACGCGCGACTGGTACAACGTGGGCTCGGGCGACGGCTTCTTCACCGTCATGCACCCCACGAACCCGGAACTGATGTTTGCGGAGTCTCAGGGGGGTAACCTTATGCGCGTAGACCTCACGACCGGGGAGCGCGCACGCATCCGCCCCCTGCCCCGCCCGTCAGGAGAGGATGATGAGCGGCAGCTGCGCTGGAACTGGGACACGCCCATGCTCCTTTCGGCGCACGACGACGAGGTCCTGTATGCGGGCTCGAACATCCTCTTCCGCTCGGGCGACCTTGGCCAGAGCTGGGAGGAGATCAGCGGCGACCTGACCTACGCAATCGACCGTGACACGCTGCAGCTGATGGGCGTCGCGGGCGGCGAGGCCCAGATGTCGCGCAACGACGGCCAGTCCAACTACGGCAACCTGACCGCGCTGGCCGAGTCGCCGCTGGACCCCGCGGTGCTGTACACGGGAAGCGACGACGGGCGGCTGCACGTCACCCGCGACGGCGGCGGCAGCTGGACGGACATCACCGGCAACGTGCCCGGGCTGCCCGCCCACACCTACGTCACGCGCATCGTGGCGTCGCGGGGCGCGGCCGGCGAGGTGTTCGCGGTCTTCGACGGGCATCGCAGCGACGACTTCGCGCCGTATGTCTATGCGAGTGCCGACTACGGCGGAAGCTGGCGCGCGAGCACCGACGGGCTGCCCGCCACCCCCATGAACGCGCTCGCGCAGCACCCCACCGCCCACAACCTGCTCTTCGCGGGGAGCGAAGTCGGCGTCCACTTCTCCATCGACGGCGGGGCGAGCTGGCACGACCTGAAAAACGGCCTACCCACCGTGCCCGTCGACGACATCGTCGTGCACCCGCGCGACAACGACCTCGTGATCGGCACGCACGGCCTCGGCATCTGGATCATGGACGACATCGCGCCGCTCGAGCACCTGAGCAGCGAGGTGATGGCCTCGTCCGCCCACCTCTACCCGGTGCGACGCGCCACCTCGTACAACCAGTACACGCCGCAGGGCTGGACCCCCGGCATCTACGCGGCGCCCAATCCGCCCGACGGGGCGCGCATCCGCTACCATCTCGGCGCGGCGACCGACAGTGTGAACATCACCGTCACCGACGGCGGCGGCACGGTCGTGCGGGAGCTTGACGGCACCGGCGATGCCGGCCTCAACGAGCTGATCTGGGACCTGCGGCTCGCGGTGGAGGGCGGCGACGGCGAGGCGATGGACCCCGGTCCGCGCGTGCTGCCGGGCAGCTACACTGTGGCCCTGGCGGCCGGCGGCGATGCGTTCGAGACCACCGCCGAGGTGCGTCTCGACCCGCGCGTGGAGATTTCGCGCGGCGACCTGATGGCCCGCCACGCGGCCATGATGGACTCGTACCGGCTGTCGGGGGCGGTGAGCGACGCACGCGAGCGGATGGGCGAGATGAGCGAGCAACTCGGCCAGATCGACGAGCGCGTCGCGGCCGCCGCGGAGGCACCCGAGGAGCTGACCAAGGAGATCGAGTCGTTCCGCGAGGATCTGGAAACGCTGCAGGACGACATCGGTGGCGGCGGTGGCTTCGGCGGTGGCGGCAGCGGCCCCGCGGCGGGTGCCTCCGTCTGGCGGACCATCGAGTCCGCGACCCACCCCCCCACCACCGACCAGCTCTGGCGGATCGACCGTTCGTGGGACGATCTGCCCGCCGTGATCGAGCAGCTCAACGAACTGCTCACGGAGCGGCTGCCCGCGCTACAAGCGAGAGTGTATGCAGAAGGGTTCCGACCGCACGTCGGCGAGGCGGTGGTGATGCCGGAACGTGACCGCTAGACACATGACCGACGAAACAGCCACCCCCGCCCGCACGGTCAACCACGCCGCCCTCGCGGCGGGCCTGCTCGCCGGGCTTGCCTTCGGCCTGCTGGCCACCGCGACCGGCAGTCCTCTGCTGACCGCGCTGGCGACGGGGGTGCGTCCCCTCGGCACGCTGTTCGTCAACGCGATCCAGATGGTCGTCATCCCGCTGGTGGTGTCGGTCATCTTCGTCGGCATCGCGCGGCTGGGCGACCTGCGCAGGGCGGGCCGCCTGGGTGGCTCCTCCATCCTCTTCTTCTGGCTCACCACAGTCCCCGCCATCGTAATCGGGATGGCTCTGATGGGGTTGGCACTGCGCTTCACTCCCGATGTTGCACCGCCGGCAGTGCAGGAGAGCGTGGCCGCCGAGTTCCCGGGGATGATCGACTTCCTGGTCGGCCTGGTGCCCCGCAACCCTTTTCAGGCCGCTGCCAGCGGGACGCTGCTGCCGCTGATCATCTTCGCGACCATCTTCGGGGCGGCAGCCGGGACGCTGCCGGCCGACAAGCGCAGCCGAATGCTCGACCTGGCCGACTCGGTCACCGAGACGCTGGTGACGATCGTGTACTGGATCCTGTGGATCGGTCCCGTCGGACTCTTCGGCCTCACCGCCCCCATCACCGCCGAACTCGGCTGGTCGCTCCTGGCGAGCCTGGGCGTCTTCATCCTGACGGTGATCGTGGGGCTGTTCGTCTTCATCGGGCTGGTGTACGTGCCGGCGGCCCGGTTCCTGGGGCGGCTGCCGGTTGGCCGGTACATGCGCGGGAGCATCGGCGCCGTCACGATCGGCTTCAGCGCGACGAGTTCCATGGCCGCGCTTCCCGTCATGCTCGCCGACGCCGAGGGCAAGCTGGGTGTCGCGCCGACGACCGCTCGCCTGGTGCTGCCGCTGGCGGCGTCGCTGAACCGTGCGGGAAGCGCGCTCTTCCAGGGGGCGTCGGTGGTGTTCCTGGCCTCGCTGTACGATGTCCCCCTGCCTGCGGCCGCCCTCGCCGCGGCGCTGCTGGCCACCTTCCTCGCCGCGATGACCGTCGCGCCCGTCCCCAGCGCGAGCATCGTGTCGATGGTGCCGACGCTGGACGCTGTCGGCGTGCCGCAGGCGGGGTTGGCCGTGCTGCTCGGGATCGACCGGATCCCCGACATGTTCCGCAGCGCCACGAACGTCCTGGGCCACATGACGGCGTCGGCGGTGGTGGACAGGAGGGCGGAAAAGGCAGCGCAACGACCCTGACGTTACGGCCCCCCTCGAGGATGACCTGTCATGGCTCGTCCAGGGCCGCACCCGCCAATCCTTCGCCTACCGGGATATCGACGGCATGGAATGGAGGCGCGGGATCCGATCTCGTTGGAAAACGGGGTATCCAGCCCCCGTGGGCTGGGGCTGGCGAGCCTGCGTTGCCCGCCAGAGCAGGGCCTCAGCTACCGCATACGGGAGGGTTGTCGTGCTGAGTGATGTTGCTCAGCCAGGTTGCGAAGTCGGTGGTATTCGGCATGCAGACACTCTCGTTGTTCTCGGCGAAGAAACTGAACAGTTTCAAATCCAGGAAGCTGTTCGGGATCGGACCCGTCAGTTTGTTGTAGTTCAGCTGCAAGTTCAGGAGTCTCGAAAGACCGCCGAGTTCGCTTGGGATGCCTCCTGTCAGCTGGTTGTTCCGCAGGAACAGAGACAGCAGGTTTGTCAGGTTACCAAATTCGGTCGGGATGGAACCTGAAAGATTGTTGAAGCTGAGGTCCAGAGAACTCAGGCTGAGGTTCGCCAGTGCAGACGGAATCTCTCCCCTCAACCCGTTGCCGTGCAGGTTCAGATCCGTCAGGCTGACGAGTTCGGCAATCACGGGTGGTATGGTACCCGTCAGATTGTTCTGGGCGAGATCCAGGTCCGTCAGATTGGTGAGCCTGCCGAGGTCGTCCGGTATGGTACCCGTCAGGTCGTTCCAACCGAGGTCCAGTCGGGCCAGGTTGGCCAGTCCACCGAGTTCGCCTGGGATGGGGCCTGTCAGTTCGTTGGAACTGAGGACTATGTCGTTAAGCCTGGAAAGGTTGCCCAGTTCTTTCGGAATCCGACCCGTCAGCCCGATCTCGGAGGGACCCGGTCGCCAGTTCCTGCGGAGGTTCAGAGTTTCGAGTGCCGACAGGTTGCCGATTTCGGGAGGGATGCGGCCCCGCAGATTGTTGATCGCGAGGATCAGCGAGACGACCTGACCGGCACGGTTCACACGCACCCCGTACCAATCCTTGAGGGGTGCGTCGGTCAGCCAGTTGTCGTTCCGCGACCAGTTGTCTCCTCCAGTCGCATCGTAAAACGCGACGAGCGCTTCGCGGTCGGCACTTGCCGTCGCCGTGACCGTGACGCTCGCGCTCAGGGACGCCGTCAGACCCCCGGGGTCGCTGGCCGTTACCGTCACCGTCGCCGTACCCGCCGCCACCGCCATCAGCGTCAGGGTGCTGGCCGACACGCTGGCCGTCACCACGCCCGCGTCGCTCGACTCCACCGTGTAGGTGAGCGCGTCTCCGTCCGGATCTCTGAAGAGCGGGGACACATCCAGGGTCGCCGACTGGCCCGCCGTCATCGTCTGAGGCGGAATCGTTCCTACCGCCTCGGGCGCCTGGTTGGCCGCTTCGACGGTCACGTTCGCGCTCTGGGTCGCCGTCAGGCCGTCAGGGTCCGCCGCCGTCACCGTCACCGTCGCCGTACCCGCCGCCACCGCCATCAGCGTCAGGGTGCTGGCCGACACGCTGGCCGTCACCACGCCCGCGTCGCTCGACTCCACCGTGTAGGTGAGCGCGTCTCCGTCCGGATCGCTGAAGAGCGGGGACACATCCAGGGTCGCCGACTGGCCCGCCGTCATCGTCTGAGGCGGAATCGTTCCCACCGCCTCGGGCGCCTGGTTGGCCGCTTCGACGGTCACGTTCGCGCTCTGGGTCGCCGTCAGGCCGTCAGGGTCCGCCGCCGTTACCGTCACCGTCGCCGTACCCGCCGCCACCGCCATCAGCGTCAGGGTGCTGGCCGACACGCTGGCCGTCACCACGCCCGCGTCGCTCGACTCCACCGTGTAGGTGAGCGCGTCTCCGTCCGGATCGCTGAAGAGCGGGGACACATCCAGCGTCGCCGACTGGCCCGCCGTCATCGTCTGAGGCGGAATCGTTCCCACCGCCTCGGGCGCCTGGTTGGCCGCTTCGACGGTCACGTTCGCGCTCTGGGTCGCCGTCAGGCCGTCAGGGTCCGCCGCCGTCACCGTCACCGTCGCCGTACCCGCCGCCACCGCCATCAGCGTCAGGGTGCTGGCCGCCACGCTGGCCGTCACCACGCCCGCGTCGCTCGACTCCACCGTGTAGGTGAGCGCGTCCCCGTCCGGATCGCTGAAGAGCGGGGACACATCCAGGGTCGCCGACTGGCCGGCCGTCATCGTCTGAGGCGGAATCGTTCCCACCGCCTCAGGCGCCTGGTTGGCCGCTTCGACGGTCACGTTCGCGCTCTGGGTCGCCGTCAGGCCGTCGGGATCCGCCGCCGTTACCGTCACCGTCGCCGTCCCCGCCGCCACCGCCATCAGCGTCAGGGTGCTGGCCGCCACGCTGGCCGTCACCACGCCCGCGTCGCTCGACTCCACCGTGTAGGTGAGCGCGTCCCCGTCCGGATCGCTGAAGAGCGGGGACACATCCAGGGTCGCCGACTGGCCGGCCGTCATCGTCTGAGGCGGAATCGTTCCCACCGCCTCAGGCGCCTGGTTGGCCGCTTCGACGGTCACGTTCGCGCTCTGGGTCGCCGTCAGGCCGTCGGGATCCGCCGCCGTTACCGTCACCGTCGCCGTCCCCGCCGCCACCGCCATCAGCGTCAGGGTGCTGGCCGACACGCTGGCCGTCACCACGCCCGCGTCGCTCGACTCCGCCGTGTAGGTGAGCGCGTCCCCGTCCGGATCGCTGAAGAGGGCTGCTACGTTCACAGTGACGGACTGGCCCACCGTCATGGATTGAGCCGGAAGCGACCCGGACGTTGCCGGCGGCCGATTGGGCTGCGGCGGCGGCTCGGGGTCAGTGCCAACGTCCCCGCCGCACGCGGCGGCCCACATCACGGCCATGACGGCCAGCGGCGCAACAATGCGCCGGAGAACCCCGGACCAGTCGAAACACCCTGAAACAGGATATGAGCTATTCGTCATGATGCCCCACAACGCCCCGTACTTGTTCATCTCGTCTCCCCTTGGGCTGCTGGAAGCGGCATGTACGCTCACGACGGGCCGATTCCCGCCTGGTCTTCCAGGTAGTAGGCCGGCTGCTTCCCCGGCGATACCGGTCGACTGGTACTATGTGGCAGGGATATGCGAGCCGGTATCCCCTCTTTGGGGGACGGCGGAGGTCGGACATCGTTACCGCCCCTGGTGGGTGCCCCTGTCCCTTGCTACCGCATCGGCCCGTCCCCAATCTGCAAGGCAAGAGCCCCACCCCAGGCCACAACCCTAACGTTACGTCAGGGTTAGGCCAACCGCGCAATCCCGGGAGGATTCCATGCGCTCCGTCGCCCACACGCCGGCCCTTCCCCTGGCCCGCATGGCCGCCATACTTGTGGTCGCGTCGCTCCTCGCCATCCACGCCCCCACGGCCCCCCTCGCCGCCCAGGACACCCAGGACGACTGGGACGTCACCCTCGCCCGCGGCGAGACCCGCGAGATCGACTTCACGATCGAAGAGGGCACGTGGATGTCGCTGGACGTCTCTCCGGACGGCCGCTGGGTCGTTTTCGATCTTGTCGGCCACATTTACCGAGTTTTGGCCGACAACGGGGGTGAAGCGGAGCTTTTGACGGGCGGAACAGGGGTCGCGACGAACTATCATCCCCGCTATTCGCCCGACGGGTCGACGATCGCCTTCATCAGCGACCGCGAGGGGCAGAACAACCTGTGGCTGATGGACGCGGACGGCTCGAACGCGCGCTCGGTGTTCAGCGACATGGCGACCCGCGCCGTCGAGCCGGCCTGGTCCGCCGACGGCGACTACATCTTCGTCAAGCTGCAGGACGTGGCCGCGGGACGGGGCCAGACGGGTCGCAGCGGGATCTGGATGTACCACGTCGACGGGGGTGACGGGATCCAGGTCGTCGGCGACCAGCCGCAGGCCGCGTGGCCCTCGCCGTCGGATGACGGTCGCTACCTGTACTTCCACGTCTACACCGGTCCGCCCGGGTTGCAGGGCCGTGACGCGATCGCCGGGCACTGGCAGGTGCGGCGCAAGGATCTGCGCACCGGCGAGATCGTCAACATCACAGCCGGCACCGCCGCGCAGCAGGTGCGCGCCTCGAGCGGGAGCGCCTACGCGGCCGAGATCTCGCCCGACGGGCGCCACCTCGCCTTCGCCCGCCGGATCGCCGGCGGCACGATCTCGTACCGGGGCCACACCTTCGGCCCCCGCACCGCGCTGTGGATCCGCGACCTGGAGACCGGGAGTGAGCGCGTCGCGATGGACCCCATCACCGTCGACAACACGGAGGGGATCAAGACGATGCGCATCCTCCCCGGCTACAGCTGGAGCGCGGACGGATCCAGCATCGTGATCACGCAGGGCGGCAAGATCCGCATGCTCGACGTCGCCAGCGGCGAGGTGGCCACCGTGCCCTTCTCGGCCCGCGTGCAGCGCACCATCTCCGAGCTGACGCGCGCCGACTTCCGCATCGACGATGGTCCCTTCGAGGCGAAGATGCTGCGCTGGTACGGCGCCTCGCCCGACGCGTCGCAGATCGCCTTCCAGTCCGTGGGCAGGATCTGGATCGTACCCGCCGGCGGCGGCGCGCCGAACCGCCTGACCAGCAGCGACGGCCCCCACGAGTTCTCGCCCTCCTGGTCCCCCGACGGACAGTGGATCGCCTACACCACCTGGGACGGCGGCGAAGGCGGCCACGTCTGGAAGATCCCGGCCGGCGGAGGCACGCCCATGCAGCTCACCACTTCGCCTTCCGAGTACGCACACCCGGTGTGGACGCTCGACGGCTCGGCGCTTGTGGTGACGCGCGGAAGCGGCGCAGCGGCGCGCGCGCGGTCCGCCACGCAGAACCCCTACTGGGAGCTGTGGCGGGTCCCGGCCGAGGGTGGATCGCAGGAGCGCATCATGACGATCCCGGCCGGCGGCCCGGGCGGCCTGCTCAGCAACCGGCAGCAGATCACGCGGGTGTCGTTCGGCCCGGAGGGGCGGATCCACTTCCCGGCGGGGCACGTCTCGGGCGACGGACCGGGCGCGGTCGGCCTGATGTCGGTGCGCGGAGACGGCTCCGACATGCAGGTGCACGCCACCATCCCCTTCGGAGACGAGTTCGTGATCTCACCAGACGGGGACCGGGTCGCCTTCCAGGAGGGTGACAACGTCTTCTGGGCACCCCTGCCACCGGGCGGAACGGGCGGCGACCCCGTCGCGCTCAGGAAACGCGGCGCGCCGGTACCTGTCACACAACTCACCACCGAGGGCGGCCTCTACCCGCGCTGGCTCGACAACGACCGCCTCGAATTCGGCAGCGGGCAGAGCTTCTTCATCCACGACGCCGCGACCGGCGAGACCGACACCACGACCATCCAACTCAGCGTCGACCGCGTCATCCCGTCGGGCACGCTCGCGCTCACCAACGCCCGCATCGTCACCCTCGACGACCGCGCGGTCCACGAGAACGCCACGCTGCTCATCGAGGGCAGCCGCATCGCGTGCGTGGGCGAATGCGACACCTCCGGCGCGGATGAGACCATGGACATGTCGGGCAAGACCATCGTGCCCGGCTTCATCGACATGCACGCCCACCACTACCGCGAACACAAGGGACTGATCCCGAAGCGCGACTTCGAGTCGGCCATCTACCTCGCGTACGGCGTGACCGCCAACCTCGACAACTCGATGTGGTCGCAGAACGTCTTCGCCAGCGCCGAGATGATCCGGGGGGGCGCGGTCGTCGGCCCGCGGACGTACTCGACCGGCGATCCCATGTACCGCGGCGACGCCGCCCGCCAGAACGAAATCAGCAGCTACGAGGTCGCTGAGCAGAACATCAACCGCCTCGCCTCGTGGGGAGCCACCGCGCTGAAGCAGTACCTGCAGCCGCGCCGCGACCAGCGCCAGTGGGTGTCGGACATCGCGCGCCGCAAGAACCTCATGGTCACGTCCGAGAACAACGACATCCCGTACACGATCGGTATGATGATGGACGGGCAGACCGGCTTCGAGCACCCGATGACCTACCTGCCCATGTACCGCGATCTGAGCACTTTCCTGGGCCAGGCCGAGTCGACCTACTCACCCACCTTCGTCGTGGGCGGGATCGGTCCCTGGAACGAGGAGTACTTCTTCGCCAAGGACGAGGTCTGGCTCGATCCCAAGCAGCGCGAATGGCTCCCGTGGCGCCAGGTGATCCCGCACATGCGCCGCCGCTGGGAGCGTCCCGACACCGACTACAGCTACCCGCTCATCGCGCTGGGCATGATGGACGTGATCGAAGCCGGCGGCTGGGGCGCGATCGGCTCGCACGGACAAGCTCACGGCATCGCGTCGCACTGGGAAATCTGGATGGTCGAATCGGCCGCGGGGCCGATGGCAGCGCTCGAAGTGGCGAGCCTGCACGGCGCTGTCTTCCTGGGCGCCCAGCAGGACCTCGGCTCGATCGAGGTCGGCAAGCTGGCGGACATCCTCGTGCTCAACTCGAACCCACTCGACAACATCCGCAACACGACCGACATCATGTACGTGGTGCAGGGCGGCGTCGTCAGGGACGGGCTGAGCCTCGACGAGGTGTGGCCCAACCAGGTGCCCTACGGCGAGCACTGGTGGGTGGATCCGAACGCGTGGCTGATGGACGACCGGCCGGTGGACTACTGGGATCGGAGGTAGCTCAACCCTCCAGCCGGTTGTACTGCCTCAGCACCTCGCGCAACCGGTGGTGCGGGAGCGCGTGGACCGTCACGTCATTCGCCCCCGTCATGGTCTCGGCCGCGACGAGTGCGTTGATGATCGCCTCCTCGGTAGCCTCGACCGTCGCCGTGAAGAGCGGGTTGAGGCGGCCGTTGGCGAGCACCCGCGCGTCTGCCGCGGGGGCCCGCTCGGAGGCCGCTTCCTGATTCGCCGTCGAGAAGGCGACGAAGATGTCGCCGGAGCCGTTCGAGGAGGTGCTTCCGTTGCGGGCGAGTCCCAGCGAGACCCGGCGGGCAATTCGTTCCAGCTGATGGGACAGAACGGGTGCATCTGTCGCGACGACGACGATGATGGAACCGTCACGGTCGGCCTCCCCCTCCACCCCCTCCAGCTGCGCTCCGCCCGGCCGCTCCGGCATGAGGTCGGCGATCTCGCGGCCCACCGGCACCCCCGCCACTCGGAACGGCTCGCGGCTGCCGTAGTTGCACTGCACCAGCACGCCAACGGTGTAGCGCTCGCCCGCGACCTCCGCGATGCGCGACGACGTCCCGATGCCGCCCTTGAAGCGGTGGCAGATCATGCCCGTGCCGCCGCCTACGTTGCCCTCGGCGACCGGCCCCGCGCGCGCGGCGTCCATGGCCGCCATCGCGTCGGCCTCGGTGACGTGCTGGCCGCGGATGTCGTTGAGCGTGCCGTCCCAGGTCTCGCCGACGACCGGCAGGGCTGCGAGCCAGCGGCCCCCGCCCCGCTCGACCCCCCGGGCTACCCCCCAGCGGATGACCGCGTGGTGCACGACGCCCACGCTCAGGGTGTTGGTGATCATCACCGGGCCTTCCATGATCCCCGAGTCGCGCACCCAGGTGGTGCCGGTCATCTCGCCGTCGCCGTTGAGCGTGAACCAGGCCGCGTAGACCGGGTCGGGCACCTCGCGGCCGCGTGGCCAGACCGCCGTCACTCCCGTCCGCACGGGCCCCTCGCCGATCTCCAGCGGCCCGCTGCCGCGGACGATCGTGACGTGGCCGACCTCGACCCCGCCGACATCGGTGATCGCGTTGAGCGCACCTGGCGTGCCCTCGAACGGGATCCCCAGGTCGCGGGCGCGGGGGTTCTGGCCGGAGGCGGAGACCACCGTGCAAATCAGCAGGATGGGGGCGGCGACCTGCGGCAACATCGCCGATTTCCTTCGTTGCGGGCGCCTCGGAACGCCTCTTCGGCCTGTGGCGGCGTGGAATGGGTTGCGGCAGGACAGAGCGGGGCTGACTATGCGATGTTGTCCTGGGTTTTTCATGGGATTCACCTTCGGCCGGGCTTGAGTCATCCTGGAGACCACAATCTATGAGTAGAAGCGGTGACGGTCGGGAGAAAGTGATGGTGGCCGCCGCGACCACTGCGGCGCACTACCTGGACGCGGCGTTGAGCGCGGACGCGCCCAGGGAGGAAATCGAGCGCGCGCTCGCCGGTGTGGTGCGCCAGTACGGCCTCTCGGAGTGCTGGATCACGGATGAACACGGCCACATCGTGTTCGGCTCCGACAAGTCGGACTTCGTGTTCCCGAGCGATCCGGATGCCGGCACCCAGGCAGCGATCTTCACCGCACTCCTCTGTGGATGCGAGACCACCGTGATTCAGGAACCGCAACCGCGCCAGCAGGATGGAGCGGTCTACCAATACGTGGGTGTGGCCGGGGTGGACCAGCCGAGGATCGTGCAGATCGGGCTGGCCGGGCCGGGAGGGCAATCGACATGACGACCACCAATTGGGGCCGCAACCGTCAGGAGAGGGCGATGGTGGCCGCCGCGATGACGGCTGCGCACTATCTGGACGCCGCCCTCAAGTCCGGCGTGCGGCACAAGCAGATCGAAAACGTGCTGGCGGCCGTGGTGCGCCGATCCGGCATGTCGGAGTTCTGGATCACCGACGCAACCGGCCGCATCGTCCTGGGATCGGAGCCCATGGATTTCGTGTTTCCGAGCGATCCCGACGGCGACAGCCAGGGAGCGCCCTTCGCGGCACTCCTGCGGGGGACCACGGACGTGGTGATCCAGGACCCGCAACCGCGCGAACTCGATGGCAGGGTCTTCCAGTATGTGGGGGTTGCGGGCATCGACCAGCCGAGGATCATCCAGGTCGGGGTGGCCGACGGGTCTTTCTGACGCCCTGCCCCACCCATCCGCGCATCGCGACGGTGCCGGCGGGCGCGAGGGCTTCGACGACTTTTTCGCCGGGTCTCGATCCCGGCCGCCCCACGAGCCTGATCGGCTCATCGGCGAACAGGGGGGCCAGCGCCCGATAGCGGAAGCCTGAAGGCGTGTCGCCGTGTCGCCGGGCGGCGTCGAGGAGCAGAAGCGCGGTGAGTGGGCCGTGCACGAGCAGCCCGGGATACCCTTCGCGTTGGGTGGCGTAGGGGTGGTCGTAGTGGATGCGGTGGCCGTTGTGGGTCAGCGCGGAGAACTGGAAGAGGGTGACGGGGGTCGGCAGGAAGGTCTCGCTCCATTCGGGGGGCGGGGCGGCGGGGGGCGGGGCGGCCGCAGCCTGCGAGCCAGTTGCCTCCCCACCCCCCGCCTCCCGGTACACGATCACCTGCTCCTCCTCCACGCACGCGCGGCCATCCTGAAGCACCGCATGGCCCACGGTGACGAACACCAGGCGGCCGCTCTTCCCCCTCTTTTCCTTCACCTCGCGGATCTCGGACCTCAGCTCGGCCGGCTCGCCGATCCGCACCGGCGAGAGCGCGCGCAGCTGCCCGCCCGCCCACATGCGCTGCGGAAGGCCAACCTCGGGCATGAACGTGCCCCGGCGCTCGTGTCCGTCGGGTCCGAGATCCGACGCGCGGACGGGCTTGTTGAAGTAGAACCAGTGCCACCCCAGCGGGAGCGGGTCGCCCTCGCCAATACCTGCCGGGTCCCGGTCCAGGAGAGCCTGCATGAATTGCGCCGGGCCAGGCGAGAGGATCTCGGCGCGCACCCGCGTGCGGCCCGGCGGCGGCCCCGTCACGCGCTCACTCCGTGGCCTTCCGCCGCGACCCGTCGTGCTCACCCGCCCGTTCGAGCATGCGGCGGGCCGCTTCGACTACGGGCCGGTCCACCATCTTGCCCTTGACGGCGACGGCACCTCCGCCCGCGGCGTGGTCCGCCTCGACGATCCTGCGGGCGCGCCGCACCTCGTCGCGCGACGGGGTGAAGGCCTCGTGGATGACCCGGATCTGCGCGGGGTGGATCGCCACCTTGCCGGCGAACCCCAGGCGGCGGGCCCTCACGGCCTCGGCGCGCACGACCTCCATGTCGCGCAGCTCGCGCGACGGCATGTCGATCGCGTCGAGACCGCTCAGGGCGGCGGCGTGCACCACCCGGGATCGGGCGTACAGCAGCGGCCTCCATCCGGGCTCCGCGCCCAGCTCCGCTGCAAGGTCGAAGCCGCCGAAGACCAGCGCCGCGACATCGGGGGTCGCCGTGCCGATGTGCGACGCGTTGTCGAGTCCCAGCGCGGTCTCGATGATGGGAATCAGCGGCGCGTCATCGCCCAGAAACCGGCGGGCGTTCCAGACGCCCGCGTCGGTCGTCACCTTGGGGATCATGAACGCGTCCGGCGGCGCGCAGTCCTTCAGGGTCCTGGCATCGCGCTGCCCCGCGGTCGACCCGGGGTCGTTGACGCGTACGATGACCCGGGGCCGGTGCTCGTGGCCGACGCGCGAGGACGAGCCCGACCACTTCTCCAGAAAACGGCCGGTCGAGATCCGCGCCCCGGTCTTGCGCCCGGGCGGCACCGCGTCCTCCAGGTCGATGCAGATCGCGTCGGCACCGGCCCCCATGGCTTTCTCGAAGCGCTCCGAGCGGTCCCCCGGGACGAAGAGGATGGAGCGGCAGGGCGGGAATCGCGCGCTCATGCTCAGAACGACCGCGGCATTCCCAGCACATGTGTCGCCACATGGCTGAGTACGAGGTTGTTGGCCACCGGCGCCACCATGTACAGCCGCGCCTCGCGGAACTTGCGCTCGATCCCGTATTCGGACGCCATCCCCCAGCCGCCGAAGGTGTCCATGGCGATGTTGGCCGCCTTCCACGCGGCGCGCGACGCCAGGTACTTGGCCATGTTGGGGCCCTCGCCGCGGGTCTCGCCGGCGTCGTAGGCGCGGGCGGCTTCGTCGCGGACCGCGGCCGCCGCGCGAATGTCCATGTAGGCGTCGGCGATCGGGAACTGGACGCCCTGGTTCTCGCCGATGGCACGCCCGAAGACCTTGCGCGCGCTGGCGTAGTCGGCGGACCGGCCGACGAAGTAGAGGCCGTCGCCGATGGACTCGGACGCCAGCAGGATCCTCTCGGCGTTCATCCCGGACATGATGTAGCGAAAGCCCCGGCCCTCGTCGCCAATGCGGTTCTCGGCCGGGACCTCGAGCCCGTCAAAGAAGACCTCACAGCTCTCGTGGTTGATCATGGTGTCGATGGGGTTGACCCGGATCCGCTCGTGTGCGTCGCGCAGGTCGACGATGAAGGCGGACAGCCCGCCGGTCCGCTTCTCGACCTCGGAGCGGGGGGTGGTACGGGCGAGCAGGATCATCAGATCGGACTGGAGCGTCCGCGAGATGAAGACCTTCTGCCCGCGGACGACGTAGTGATCGCCGCGCCGTTCGGCGAAGGTGCGGATGCGGGTCGTGTCGGAGCCCGCGTCGGGCTCGGTCACGGCGAACGCCTGCAGGCGCAGCTCACCCGTCGCGATCCCGGGCAGGTAGCGCTGCTTCTGGTCCTCCGATCCGTGGCGCAACAGCGTGCCCATCGTGTACATCTGGGCGTGACAGGCACCCGAGTTCGCGCCCGACCGGTTGATCTCCTCGAGGATGATGCACGCTTCCTGCGCGCCGAGCCCCATCCCGCCGTACTCCTCCGGGATCAGGCAGGCCAGGTAGCCCGCGTCGGTCAGCGCGTCGACGAACTCGTGCGGGTAGGCGCGGGCCTGGTCGGCCGCCTGCCAGTAGTCGTTGCCGAAGTCGGCGCAGAGGGCCCGGACGGCACTGCGAAGCTGGTCGTGAAGCGGGTCGCTCAATGTCCCATCGAGTGCATGTCGCGCCCGCCCATGACGTGCTTGATCACGCGGCCGCCCAGCATCACGAAGCGCACGTCCTTCGTCACCTCGATGTCGTCGAGCGGGTTGCCGGGCACCGCGATGACATCGGCGAGCATCCCCTCGGCCAGGCGGCCGCGGTCGGGCGTATCGAGAAGGTCGGCGGCGTGGATCGTCGCGGTGCGGAGCGCGTCGAGCTCGCTCATGCCCATCCCGACGTAGATCCCGAATTCGCCCGCGTTGTCGCCGTGCGGGAAGACCCCCGCGTCGGTCCCGAAGGCGATGGGCACGCCGCGCTCGATCGCGCGCTCGATGCTGCGCCGCGCGTGCGGCAGGATCTCCTCGGCCTTGCCCCGCACCAGGGGCGGCAGCGCATCCATGTCGATCACGTCAACGAGGTACGTCGTCGGGACGAGGTAGGTCCCCTTCTCGACCATCAGGTCCATGATCTCGTCGGTGAGCATCGACCCGTGCTCGATCGAGGCCACCCCGGCCTGCACCGCCGCCATGATCCCCTCGGAGCCGTGCGCGTGGGCGGCGACCTTGATGCCGTGCCGCGCAGCCTCGTCGACCATGGCGGTGAGTTCTTCCAGCGTGTACTGCTGGGCGCCGACCGGTCCTTCCATCGACAGCACCCCCGCCGTCGCGCACGTCTTGATCACCTTCGCCCCGTGCTTGATCTGGTAGCGGACCGCCTCGACGACCTCCCAGGGCCCGTCCGCGACGCCCTCTTCAACCCCACCCTCCAGAATGCCCGGCGCGAACCCCGTCACGTCGCAATGCCCACCGGTGATGCCCAGCGCGTTGCGCGAAGGAACCACCCGCGGCGCGGTGATGTCGCCGCGCTCGACTGCGTGCCCCAGCTCGACCGTCACGTCGCGACCGAAATCGCGTACGGTCGTGAATCCCGCCCGCACGGTGCGCCCGCCGTAGAGGACCGCGTTGTAGGCGCCGTGGGCTTCGGTCATGGTGACCGCGGCGGTGAACGAAGCCGCGCTGATCTCCATGCCCAGGTGGGTGTGCGCGTCGATGAAACCGGGCAGCAGCGTCACGTCGCCGAGGTCCATGTCGTGCATCGCGTCGGGCACGGTCTCGGGGTTGACGGCCGTGATGACGCCGTTCTCGACGACGATGACCGCGTCGGTGTGCATGGTGCCCGTCTCGACATCGAGGAGGCGCGCGGCCCGCAGCACGGTGGGGCCGTCGTACATGCCGCTGTGCATCATCTGCTGCGCGGTGAGGTGGCCGGGTGGGGCGACGGCGGCGAGGATCAGGAGAGCAAGCGAAACCCGAGCGCGGTGCATGGGTACTCCGTGTTGTGGGATTGCAGATTGTCGAAGCGGAAAGCGGAATTGATCCGATGTGGAGACGTGACGCAAGCCGCTGCTTGCGTGCTCAGCGTCCCTGCTCTTTCGCCAGGTTCTCCGCGTACATCGACGACTTCTCCAGCACCGGGTTCGCGTTGTACGCCTCGGACTGCCCAGGCGGGATGCTGAGGTACTCCCACTCGTCCCCACGGAAGGACTTGGCCAGCAGGACGATTTGCCCGACGTGATACGCGAGGTGGGCCAGCGAGCGCAGCAGCGCCTCGTCAACCCGAAACGGGACGCCGCGGATGGTGACGGGGGCGGCGAGGTCGTCATCGGTCAGCTCCGCCAGCGCGGCGAAGAGCACACGCCACCCGCGCTCCCACTTCTCGGCGACCTCAGCGGGCGATGCGTCGCGCGGCTCGAACTCGGTGTCCCGGTTGCGCCATGGCTTCTCGCCGTCGGTGGTGAGCAGGTCTGTGAACTTGGACTCGAGGTTGCCCGAGACATGCCAGACGATGATCGCGATCGAGTTGCCGTCTTCGGAGCGGGCGTGCAGCTCGTCGGGCCGCAGCTGCCCCATGGCGCGCTCGCCCAGGAGCTTGTAGCGGACGAATTCGGCTTCGATGAGCGGGAGGAGCGTTCGGTTCATGGGCTGCTACGCCAGGTCAGCGCGGGCGATCTCCTCGATCCGGTCGAAGCCGCGGTCGAATGTGGCAATCCGGCCTCGATCTCGCTTAGTGGCCACAAGTATACTCATATGAGTATATGCTCACAATTTGCCGAGGATGACGGAAAAATGAGCGAGAAACGCGCGTTCGTCTGTCGGGAGTGTCGTTGGAAGCTGTTTCTGGCCGCGATTGTCGGGGGATTCGTCGGCGCGGCCGCCGATGACCTCGGTACGCTGCTCTTTGCGACTCGGACAGACCCCTGGGTGGCGGAGTGCGAGGCCATGCTCGAGCACGAGATGGATCGCCGAAGGGATCGGTCCTATTTCATCGACGGCTCGATTTGTGTTGCCATCCTCTATCCGGAGGTTCCGGATCGAGATCTGATCCGCGAGGACGCGCCTTACCTCCCCTACCGGACCATGCTGGAGGCGCATGAGGCGGCCCTGCAAGAGGAGGGTAGCGGTGGGGAGGTGCAAGTGCGCTTCCAGGTTGACGTGGAGGGAGCCCCCGTGGACCCCGAAATCGTGGAGAGCACGGGCGGCGGCGCCATTGAGGCGTTTGCGCTTGAACTCGCCACTACGATGATGTTCTCGCCCGCTACGAATGGGGACGTTTCCCCTCCGACCTGGGCAGAGTACTCCGTCGCCGTAGGCGTCCGCCCCCAGTGACTAGAGGTTTGCCGCTCGGCTGTTGAAAGGGAAAGCATGAGACAGGTGCTCCTGCCTTGGTCCGCAATCCTCGCATTGGGAGGCTGTGAGGTACAAGAGGCTCCCCAGTCAGTAACCCTGTTTGACGCGAACGCCGGTGAACGGGCATTCACCGCGGTTGCCTACGATACGGTATGGGTCTACGGCGGCCCAGGTGACACGATATTGTCCTTGCCGGCCATGCCACTGGCAGCTCCGGACGGCGGCCTTTACGTATTCGACCTGCAGGACCAACGGCTTCTTCGCTTGACGGCTACTGGGTCCTTGGGTTGGGCCTGGGGGAGAAAAGGGCAGGGGCCGGGAGAGGTGTTGAATGTCAGGGCGATGGCTCTCGGCCCAGGCGGCAGCGTCGTGCTGGCCGATTCCGGCAATCGCCGGCTGGTGACTGTTGCGTCCGATGGAAGAACGCTCCGTGAAGTACCGCTTCCCACCGGCATTGTCTACGTCGAGGCGATCGATGTCCTCTCGTCAGGTGCCTATGTACTCAAGGTCTATGCGATGCCTACCGAAGACCGGTCCGGACCCTGGGCTATTGTCAATCCAGATGGCCACCTTCTTGGATCGCCTTCCGTTCCGTGGCAGGGGTTTACACAGCGCGCTTCTATTGAACTCAGTGGCCATCTGGTAGCTACATCGCGCGACGACCGATGGATCTTCGGCTTTGGCACCGGCAATGGTTGGTTTGTTTTTGATAGTCTGCTGTCGGTGGGAACACATCCGTATGTAGAGCATACAGACTTTCCTGTTTCCGTGACGCAGAGTGATGGTAATGCTACTCGCACTAGCTTTACCACCCGCCCGATCGTTTCCGCGAACTCCCTGGTGGTGCGCCAAGATACCCTGATCGTATTGTTTGGAGGACTGACCTCCGACCAGCATCGCGTATTGGACAAATACCACATAGAATCGGGATCCTATTTGTCTTCTCTGCGCTTACCACACAGTGCTCGCAGGTTTGCGGTTGGACCCGATGACACTGTGTTCACTATAGATGTGTCGGGAGTGTTCCCGACTATTGTCGCGTTGCGGGTCAAAGCGCAGTGAGTCAGCGAAGGTTTCAAGGCGCGTGTGGCGCTGGAAGCGCTTCAGGAGCGCGACAGCGTACAGGCGATCGCCGCGCTGGCATGAGCTTCATCCGAACCAGGTGAGCACCTGGAAGCGACAGCTGGTCGACGCCGTGCCGAAGGTGTTCGCCAAGGGTGGAAGTCGGAAGCGCGCCAAGGAGCATGAGGCGAAGATCCACGACCTGCACGCGAAGATCGGAGAGCTCACCGTCGAGCGGGATTTTTTTCGGCGTGGGTTGAAGCGCTGAGCCGGGCGGAGCGCTTCGGGATGATCGAGCCGGATGGACCGCTGAGCCTGTCGAGGCAGAGCGTGCTGCTGGGCATGAGCCGGTCGTCGCTCTACTACCGGCCGAAGGGGGAGAGCGTGGAGAACCTGGCGGTGATGCGGCGGATGGACGAGCTCCACATGGACTATCCGTTCTACGGGAGCCGGCATCTCCGCCGCGAGGGTGTCACGGCTGGCCGGCACCGGATCCGGCGGCTCATGCGCCTCATGGGGATGGAGGCGACCTACCGGCGCCCGCGCACGAGCGTGGCGAACTCGGAGCACGGCATTGTTGCCCCTCCGACCTGGGCAGAGTACTCCGTCGCCGTAGGCGTCCGGCCCTAGTGACCGGGGTCGATCCCGATCGGGTGCTGCATCCCCAAGCTTAGACCGCCTGAGCACCGCCTGTCCCATCCGAGCATCGGCCTGACTCGGGCCGTTTCCGCGGAACCGCGCGAAGGTGGGTCGAATGTGTCGCCACAAGTAATGTTTCCGTTACATATTGTCGTGTCGGCATTACATTTCATCTAGTCTACGCCGTCCCCCCCACCACCCCCCTTCCCCTCCAGCGCCTCGCGCAGCCTGATCTCGGTGCCCTCGGGCACCCGTGCATATCGCCCCGCCCCATTCCACAGCCGCCCAAACGGCTCCCGCGGCGCGCGCCGCGGCTTGCCCACCGGCCCCGCCACCGCCGGCGGCACGCTCCCGATCGGCTTGCCGCGCTTCGTGAAGAACACCGCCGTGCCGTGGCGGTCCAGCGCCATCTTCGCCCGTCCCTCATGAAGCAAACGATGGTGCCGCCTGCACAGCAGCACCGTGTTCGCGAGACTCGTCTCACCACCATCGGCCCAGTGCCGCACATGATGCGCCTCGGTGAACCGGTTGCCGCAACCCGGGTACCGGCACCCCCGGTCCCGCTCCTCCAACGCGCGGCGGATGTGCGGCGGGATCGTCCTGGTCTTGCGCCCCACGCTCAGCACCTCCCCGTCTCGCCCGTGCACCATGCCGACAACCGCCGCGTCGCACGCCATGCGCCGCGAGGTCTCGGCGCAGACCCTGACCCCGTCCAGCTCCGAGCGCCCCGTCTCGCCCGTCTCGGCCAGCGTCGCGGCTTCGGTGTGCACCACCACCTGGTACCGCTCCGCCCTCGATCCGGACTCCGCGCCCCCGAACCCGGCGGCGAGCGCGCGCTCGGCCACCACGCCCACGGCATCGGCGCGCCGCTGCTCGTTGCTGGGCCGCTCCGCAGGGTCCTCCTTGCGGTAGATCGCGTCGTTCGCGGCCTCGATCGCCCGCATCAGCACGGCCCCCGCCTCGGGCTCGAGGCGGCCCCGCACCACGTACATGCCCTCCCCGTCGACGACGACCGAGAGCTTCCGGCTCTGGTGACGGATCTCTTCGGCGCTGATCTCGCCTTCGCGCTCCATCCGCTTCCATCCGCGCACGAAGTCGCGCAGCTGCAAGGCCGAGCAGCTCTGGGCATACTCGAGCAGCTGCTCTTCGCTCTCGGGCGTGGCCACGCGGGTGATCTCGCGCACCTTGGTGTAGGAGACGAGCCCCTCCCGCATGGCTCGCGCCGTGCGCGGCAGGTCAGCCAGCGCATGCGCCACCCGAATCTGGTGACGCGCGGTGGCGGGCATCACGCCGGTGCGCCAGGCGAGCCAGTCCACGCACGACGAGAAGCCGGCCTCGGCCCACCCGTCGAGGTGGTCGAACTCGGCGATGAGCGTGAGCATCTCGTGGCGTGCGACGTTGATGCGGGCGGCGAGTTCGGCGATCCGGTCGCCGAGCTGGGGCAGGGTGAGCCCCGGGGTGGCGGGATCCTCACTCCCGGGTCGGAACGAGGGGGTTCGGGCAACGGCAAGGCTTGAGCGGGCCACAGGTCCTCCAATATATTCGGGCTATCTTCGGTATGTGTGAACATAGCAGCGGCTTCCGCAATTCCCATGGCTGGATCGGCCTGTGACTCGACGTTTTGGGACAAGCAATCCAACGACCACGCGCCCTCCCCCGGCCTCCTTCCGCGCTCAGCCGAACCCCGGTTCCACGGAAACCGACACGGACATCAGCATGCTCGAATGAGACACGCCGCTCGGACACCCGAACTCGCCCGTCGAACGCCGGCTCACGCCGCTCGGTCGCCACCAAATCCCGGTTCCACGGAAATCCTCAGGGACACAAAGATGCTTGAACGGGACAGCCCCCGAACGCCCGCACTCGCCCCTCGAACGCCGGCTCACGCCGCTCGGACGCCGCCGAATCCCGGTTCCACGGAGACCCTCAGGGACACGCAGATGCTCGAGCGGGACACCAATGCCGTGCGCCAGCCCCTCGGCGCCCCCCGCCCCACCCAGCTTCGCCTACCCCCCCGGATCCAGCACCGCGTCGATCCTCGCGATCGCGTCCTCGAAGTGCAGCCTTGTCGCGCGGTGCGATGCCCCACCGGCGGCCGCCGCAAGCTCACCCCGCAGCGCCCCAAGCTGCCCACGCGCGAACGGAACCACGTCGGACTGCATCGCCTCTTCATCCTCCATCAGCTCCGCCATCCGCGCGAGCCACGCCCGCTGCAGATTCCGCCGGTAGGCATCCGTAGCCTGCCCCGACGCAACCTCCGACCACACGCCCGCGCGCAAGTCGTCGAGCATCTCGCCCAGCGAATACGCATCGTCACCGTGAAACGCCTCCTGCTCCACGATGCGCTTCATGCGGCCGACATTCAGCACCTGACCCAGCGCCTGCGTCTGGCGGGTCCGCACGAGCTCAACGGCGCCCGTCCCCTGGAACCGATCCAGAATGTCGGCCTCGAGCAGCCACTCCGGAGTGGCGAACACCTGCCGATTCAAGTATGCAAGCGCCCGCTCCTGACGGTCGCGGTCCACCATCGCGTAGGGCACCCCGTCCTGCCCCTGCCGCCTCCGAGTCCGCACCACACCGCCCAGATTCGCCACCACGTGACCCGTGTAGCGCCCCCACTGGCCGACCACGTTGCCATACAGCTCCTGCAGCTGCGAGTAGTCCTCGCCGTCCTCGCGGGTCCAGTCGGTCAGGTTGTCGACGATCCGCTTCAGGTTCTCCACCCCGTAATCCGAAGCCCGCATCGCGTCGTCGCCGATCGCCTCGGTGAGCGCCGATGGGTCGGAGCCGGTCGGGCTCGAGAAGCGGTAGACCGGATCCTCCTGCATCTCCTCGACCATCGCGCGCAGGTCCTCGCGCTCGGTCAGGCGGTCCTTGCCGGGGAAGGGCCGGTAGCCCCACTCGATCGCGAACTTGTCGTACGGGCCGACGAGCGGCAGGTAGCAGGTGTCGTCGCCGGGCTGCGCGACGTAGTTGAAGCGCGCGTAGTCCATGATCGACGGCGCCACGCCCATCTCGCACACGAACCGCGTGCGCAGATCCTCGACCGGATACGCCGCCGACGCCTGCATGTTGTGCTGCAGCCCGATCGTGTGCCCCACCTCGTGCGCCGAGACGAAGCGGATCAGCTCGCCCATCACGGCATCGTCGAACTTGATCCCGCGCGCCTCCTCGTTGGCCGGCGCCGTCTGCACGAAATACCAGTTGCGCACCAGGTTCATCACGTTGTGGTACCACTGGATGTCGCTCTCGAGGATCTCGCCGGTCCGCGGATCGTGCACATGCGGCCCCGACGCGTTCTGAACCGGCGACGCCAGGTAGCGGATCACCGAATACCGCGCGTCCTCCGGGCTCCAGTCGGGGTCGTCCGTGGGCGCGTCGGCCGCAATGATCGCATTGCTGAAGCCGGCCTCCTCGAACGCGGGTTGCCAGTCCACCACCCCCTGCTTCAGGTAGGGCACCCACTTGGGCGGCGTCGCCGGATCGATGTAGTACACAATCGGCTTGACCGGATCGACCAGCTCGCCGCGCGCGAACGCCTCCGGATCGCTCGGCTCCAGCCGCCAGCGCGTCACCAGGCACCGGGTCACCGCCCGCTGCTCGTCGAGCCCGTAGTCGATCTGGCTGGTGGAGAAGAACCCGACGCGCTCGTCGCAGAGGCGGGGCTCCATGGGGTCGTCGGGCAGGAGCAGCATCGAGTGATGCATCTCCATCGTCAGCGTGTTGCTCTGGCCGTTCGAGGGGGCCTCGGTCGCGTCGTATGTGAGTATGCGCCTGACCTCCAGGTTCGTGGGAAAGGCGGTCGCGCGCACCACAAAGGTCCGGTCGCCATCGACCCGCCGCACACCGTACGCCTGGCGGCGGCCATTCTGCAGGCCAAGCAGGGTGATGTCGTCGGTGAACAGGTCGGTCACTTCCACCACCAGGGCGGTCGAATCCTCGTTCATCACCTCCACATCGAACGCCATGATGATCGGCTCGAAGTTCGAGTTCCGGACCGCCCCCGCGATCGCTGTCGTGTCGTCGGCCACGTTGTCATAGCTGACCAGCCGCAGCAGCACGCGGTCGCCGTCACGCTCCCAGCGCACGGTCGAAGTGTTGGCCTTCGAGCCGCCGTACCCCACGCCGTCCGGAGTGCGCGCGATGCGGGTCAGCAGCAGCATCTCGCGGCCGACCATGTCGAGGGGGATCTCGTAGAAGAGGTCGCCATCGATCATGTGCGTGTCGAAGAGGCCCTCGCTGGTGACGGCGTCCTCGGTGATCACGTCGCTGTAGGAGGTCGTCGTGTCCTCGTCCTCGTCGCCGGCTTCCTGCTCCTGGAGCGGGAAAGGCGCCGGGAGCGGGGCGGCGGTCAGCGCGTGGGGCGTGACGAGCAGGGCGAGGCCGGTGAGGAGGAAGACGAGTGTCGAGGTGGTCGCGATGCGCATGGTTGTTCCTTCGGTCGGTGAGTTTTGGTGCGCTGCGGCGGGTGGAGGATCGGGTTGGCGGCGCGGGTTGTTGCCCAAGACTAGGGGGCCGGGCGGGCGCGGGCCAGCAGCATACTAAACAATAATGTTTAGTATCGTGCCATCGCAGGTTGCGGGTACGCGTAAGTTTCTTATCTTACCTGCCATGAAGACCAGGATCTCAACAAAGGGACAACTCGTGTTGCCGGCCGAGCTCCGCCAGCGCGATGGTGTGGCAGCCGGCCAGGAATTCGAGATCGAGAGGCTCGCGCCAGGGGTCTATCGCCTCGAACGGGCCGGGGCGCCGGCCAATCTGGGGTTGGTGGACCTGTTGCTGGCGTGTCCCGAGAACGGTTGGTTCGTCCCTGTTCCCTCCGAGTCGACCGAGGAGCTGGAGAGTCCCGGGTTCGAGGATTCGACCGATCAGATACCTCGTTGACACCAACGTCCTGTCGGAAACAATGAGGCCGAACCCCTCGCCGAGGGTCGTCCACTGGCTGCGCACCCATGAGCAGGATCTGGTGGTGAATCCACTGGTACTGGGGGAAATCCGGTTCGGAATACGGCTATTGCCGCCGGGGCGACGACGAGACCGCCTCAGGCGCTGGTTCGACGAGGTCGTGCGCAGGATCCATTGCGTGCCGTTGGATGCAGACACCGGAACCCGCTGGGGAGAACTTCTTGCCGTGCTCCGCACTCGGGGGAGGTCCATGCCCGTCAAGGACAGTCTGATCGCGGCAACCGCGCTGGCCCACGGGCTCGTGGTCGTTACACGCAACAGCAAGGACTTCGAGCCGGCGGGTGTGGAGATTGTGAATCCATTCACATGACGCGCCCAGCGACCGTCAATCCCCCCGCCCGAACTCAGCCCGGAACAGCGCCCAGGTCCCCGGATCGAGCCGCACATCCGACGGCTCGGCGGACACCGGAATCGTAAACCGGTTCGCCCCCGGGCCCACCTCAACGGTGGTGACCTGCGCGGGCAGCGGATCGCCGCCCATGTAGATCCCGATCTCCAGCGGCAACTCGAACCGCCCAACCTCCTGCACCTGCCGCAGCTCGACGACGACCGCTCCGCCCGCGGCATCATACCGCCACGACCCCTCAAGCACCGGATTCCCGCCCTGCCGCAGCCACTGGTCGAAGAAGCCCTGCAGGTCGTCGCCCGACACCTCTTCCATCGCCCGCATGAAGTCGTCGGTGGTCGCCGTCACGTTTAAGTAACGCGCGTAGTAGAGCCGGATCCCCCGCCAGAACGCCTCGTCCCCCAGCCGCGCGCGCAGCATGTGCAGCACCCACGCGCCCTTCTGATAGGTCGCGATGCTCGTCACGCGCCGCATGTCGTCCAGGTCGTCGTGCACGATCCGGTAGTCGGGGTTCTCGTCGTACCACGCCCACACCCGCTCCGCCGCCTGCTTCAGCCCCGCCACGAAGTCGTCGCGACCGTACGCGTGCTCGCGGAAGAGCAGCGTGAAGTAGGTCGCGAACCCCTCGCTGAGCCAGACGTCATCCCACTCGGACTCGGTGACCGCATTCCCGAACCACTGATGCGCGATCTCGTGGATGATCACGTTGCGCCAGCGCACCGACCGCTCCCCCGTCACCGAGTTCTCGCCGTACATGAGCGCCGTCGCCGCCTCCATGCCCCCGCCCGTGGCCGGTGACGTGATGTTCGCCAGCTTCTCGTAGGCGAACGGCCCCACGTACTCGTCGTAGAAGTGCAGCGCCTCGATCGTCGGCACGGCGAAGTCGTAGAACCCCGCGTCGCGGTCGCGCGCGTACACCCAGGTCTGCACCGGCAGCCCCTTGAAGTCGCCCAGGTGCTGCACGGCGAACCGCGCCACACCCACCACGTACAGCCAGGGCGAGATCGGCACCGACTGCCGCCAGTGGGTCAGCCGCATCCCGCCGTCCAGGTCCGTCTCCTCGACCAGCCGCCCGTTCGACACGACCTGGTAGTGCGCGGGCGCGGTGATCACGAACTCGCAGGTCGCCTTGTCGCCGATGTGATCCACCGTCGGCAGCCAGTTGCGCGCACGGTTGGGCCAGTTGTCGCTGAAGAAGGTGCGCTCACCGTACTTGTTGGGCCCGATCCGCAGGCCGGAGGCGGGAGTGCCGCGGTAGCTCACGGTGAAGGTGGCCAGCGCGCCGGCCGCACCGGGCTCGGGCAGGGTGACGGTGAGGAGATCATCTGCATGCCGGTGGTCGAGGGACGCGCCGCCGGGGGTGGTGACCGCGAGGACTTCCATGCCGCGCGCCGCGGCCCCGTCGCCGATCTCCCCGCGCCCGATCAGGTCGAGAGGCACTTCGGTCACGCCGTCGGCCGTAAAGCGCAGGGTCACGGTGGCCCGTCCCGCGACCTCGTCGGTGTCGTCGCGCAGGGTAAGCTCGAAGCGGTACGCCTCGATGTCGATGCCGGGCCGGCTGGGGCCGTCCTGCGCGGCGAGCGGAGCCGTGCCGACGGGCAGCGCCCCGAAGAGGATCGCCAGGAGGGTGTGGATGAAGGGCGGCGCGGGCCGCGCGGTGCGACAGGGATGCATGGGGCCTCCGTGTGGTGGGGCGGGAGCGGCGAAGATGCTCCGGTTGGCCGAGCCCGGCAACCGCGTCCCGGGCCCTGCGCCTTATCACGGGGGCTGTTCTGGTGCTGCTATAACAATTATATGACGCCTGAACGTGACGGCAATAGTTGTAAGTCACTGTATTGTGTCAAGTATCCAATACTGTCGATTGTAGGAAATTTACTCATAATTGGCCGATAATGTCGCAATTTATAATATTTTCAACTATGTGAAACATTTACTTGACATATTGACTCTATATGATCTATGGTGTGCTCTGGAACTGCGGGCAAATCCGATCCCGCCTCCCATGACCGCTCCCCCGCGGAGCGAGGACAAACCCACATCCAGGAAGGGTGCACGGACATGAACAGACTCAAGCTATTCGCGGCAGTTGCCGTGCTATGGCTCCCTCTCGCCGCCTGTGAGGAGACTACTCCTCCGCCGCCGGTCGGTTCGATCGTCGGTACGGTGTCGATCGAGGGAACGGGGATCGACGGTGTGTCGGTCAACCTGAGCAACGGCAACTCCACCACCACCTCGGGTGGCGGCAGCTACCGCTTCGACAATGTCGAGGGCGGGGCGTACACCGTCACCATCAGCGGAACCCCGTCGGACGCCATGTTCGACGCAACCTCGGCCGCGGCGACCATCGCGTCGGCCGGCCAGTCCGTCACTCTCAACTTCACCGGCGCGTACATCCGTACCGCGAGTGTGGTGGGGACGGTGACGGTGGAGAACATGGGACTCCGGGGCGTGTCGGTTGCGCTCTCCGGCGTATCCAGCGCAACGACGGTCACCGACGACAACGGCCAGTACGCCTTCACCGGACTCCGGATGGGCAGCTACTCGGTCGAGATCTCGGGCTTCGACTCTGACGAGATCGGGTTCTCCGCCACGTCCTCCGCCGTCACGGTGGGAACGGGCGAGTCCAAGATCGTCAGCTTCGACGGCACCTACCTCCGAACCGCCGGCATCACGGGCCAGGTGAGCGTGGAGGGCGTGGGCCTCGAGGGCGTCAACGTCAGCCTGGCTGGCGGCCCGGACGGCGAGGACATGAGCACGACCACTGACGCGGCCGGGCTCTACTCGTTCGCGAAGCTGCGGGCCGGCGACTATGCAGTCGGCATCTCGGGCTTCAACACCGACAACTACGAGTTCGCGGTGACATCGCACAACGTGACGATCGCGCTCGGCGAGACCGCCAACGTTCCCTTCGATGGCATCCTGCGCCGCACCTCCGGCGTTGCCGGTCGCGTGAGCGTGAACGGGATGGGCATCGCCGACGTGACGGTCACCGTGTCGGCCGACGGCATGGACGACGTGACGGCGATGACCGACGCGACCGGCCAGTACGCCGTTTCGGCCCTGGCTGCGGGCGACTACACGATGACGATCTCCGGGTACGACGCGGTCGAGTACAGCTTCACGGACAGCCAGGACGTTACGCTGGCGATGGACCAGACGATGATCATCAACTTCGAGGGCACGGCGCTCCGGACGGGGAGCATCGCCGTTTCGGTCACGGCCGACGACGAAGGCGTCGCGGGCGCAGCGGTGACCCTCACCCAGATCACGGGCGCGACGTCGGGCACGGTGCTCGGCACGCAGGCGACCGACGCCGACGGCGGCGCGACCCTCGGGCCGCTGCTCGCGGGCACGTACCGGGTCGACATCGCGGTGGACAGTGATGAGATCGACTTCGAGTCCACCACCGCGACGATGGCCGTCGCGACGGCCGAAGCGGCCTCGGTGAGCTTCGCGGGTACGATCAACCGGACGGCCAGCATCAGTGGTTCTGTCACGGTCGACGACGAAGGCATGTCGGGTGTCGCGGTCATGTTGACCGGCGGCGAAGAGGACATGTCTGCCGAGACCGGCGACGACGGCTCCTACAGCTTCAGCGACCTGCGCAAGGGCGACTACACGGTCAGCATCACGAACCCGGACGAGGCTCGGTATGAGTTCTCTTCGACATCCGAGAGCGTGAGTCTGGCGGTTGGCCAGGAGCAGAGCGTGAACTTCGCGGGCGCCATGACGCGCTCGTCCAGCATCAGCGGTGCGGTGACGGTCGAAGGCACGGGCCTCGGTGGCGTGATGGTCATGCTGTCGGGCGCTGCCAGTGACTCGACCGAGACCGACGCAGCCGGCGGATACGCCTTCACCGGCCTGGGTGCGGGAACCTACACGGTTGCCATCTCGGGGCAGGATGCGGACGCCTACGTCTTCGAGATGACCAGCATGGAAGTGATGGTCGGCGACAATGAAGCCGCGACCGCGAACTTCTCGGGCACGCACGCCAGGACGGCGAGCGTCTCCGGTATGCTGTTCGTCGACGAGGGCACGAAGAACGACATGCACGACGAGGGCGAGGATCCGTTCCCGGCGCCTGGGGTGCCGGTGGTCCTGGTGGGCCCGGGCGTCGGTCAGCAGTTGCCGACCGCCACGGACTCGACCGGTGCCTTCTCGTTCTCCGGGCTGGTCGCGGGCACGTACCGGCTGGTGGTGCCGATCACTCCCGAGGTTGCGGCAGCGCTGGGCGACTTCGCCTATGGCGGACCGGCGACCGGCTACGAGATCGAGCTCGGTGTCGGCGCAGCCCACTTGCAGGGTATTCCGTTCGACATCACGCACACGACCGTCCACTTCGGTGTGACGCTGAAGAGCGGCGAGGATCGCGGCATGCCGCTTGCGGGCGCTGCCGTGACGCTCTACGCGGATGCAGCCGGCACGGACATGGTCGGCAGCGGCGTGACCGCAATGAACGACGCCGGCCATGCGGTCGCGTCGATCCGGGTCGCGCGCGCCGGCACGACCGGCAACATGGTCCACGCAGGCGTCGCTTCGGACGACTACGATGTGGCCGCCGGCACGACGCCCGTGCCGTGGGATCCGCAGAAGACCTACACCCAGGGTGCGAACGCCAATGACATCGTCAACCTGGACGTCGACCTCACCTTCGGCGGCGCCACGATCACCTCCGAGTTCGGTGGCGGCGACGCGCTCGCCGGCTGGGCCGTCAGCGTTGCGCACGGCGATGTCATGGAAGCGGACACGCTGGACGAAGACGGAATGGCAGCGTTCAAGATGACGCTGGATTCCGCTGGCGTCCTGCCCAAGACGTTCACCTTCTCGGTGGACACAATCCAGGACAACAGGCTGGACGGTGGCGAGAACTTCGAGGGCACCGAGGTCGAGTACACGCACACCGGTCTCTCGCTGGCGGGCACGGTGGACGCCGGCACGATGCAGGTGCGGTACACGACCCAGACCCTGAAGGTCTACGTGCACCATGAACGGGACCAGGTCCTGGGCTACACCGGCAACGTCCTGGACGGAGACGAAAGAGCCTCGGGCGCGCTCGACGTCAGTATCCGCTACATCGACGGCGACGGTCGCTCCCGTTCGTTCACGTCCAGGGAATGGAATCCGGAGAACGCGAGCGACAAGGACGGCGTGTACACCTTCGCCCACGTTCCGGCGGCCGCGAACGTCGTCGTCCAGGCGGACGAGGCCGTGGCGAGGATCATTCTCCTCGATCCGGACGAGCTCGCGGCGTACACCGCAATGGAAGAGAACGGCGTGACCGGCGGCGCGTTCGGCGCACGGGGCGGCTTCAGCCACACGGTTGAGCTCTGTCCGCTGAAGGCCGTCAATCCCACCGGCCAGGACCACGGCGAGTGCGGGTCGTTCGCTTTCGTCGAGACTCACCGGGTGACTGGCCTGGTCTGGAAGAGGGATGTCGTGCGGACCGGCGACACCTTCCGGGTGAGGGACCCGGTCATTGTTGCCGGAGTGGGGGTCGCCCTGGATCCTGTGCCGGGCAAGAATCTGGCGGGTGAGCAGCACCTGCAGTTCACTGCGGCCAAGAACGACGAGAACACCGCCCGCGACGACCGCTACCAGCTCGATATGGGTTATATAGCCGCTGGCGTCTACGGCCTCAGGGTCTCCCGCGGATGGAGGATAAGACTGGGCCTCCGGGGCACGGAGGAGAGGATCGGAGACGCCTTCAGCCCCCTTGATGACAATGTCACAATCGACGTGACACCGGCTGGCGGCACCCTCTACGGCTACGTCATAGGCAGCGACGGTTTCAGCATCGACAGCGCGACCGTCAACGTGAACGGCGTGTCTGTCGTGACGGACGCCGTCGGTCGCTACATCGCGACGGGATACAGCCCCGTGAGGGGCAAGGTCTTCGTGTCGGCCTCCAAGGAAGGCCTGAGCGCCGCAGAACTGGACTCCACAAGCGTGACCTTTGCCGCGAACCGGCCAATAAACCACGACTTCACCCTTAGCGGCGTGGCCAAGACCGCCTCGATCAGCGGCACGGTCAGGCTCTCCGGCACCAACGCGCCGGTTGCGGGTGCGTCGATCACGGTGGATGGCGAGGCTCCGCTGAACGCGGAAAGCCGCAGCGGGCATCCGAACTTCGGCAAGCTCCTGACGGACGCGGACGGCAACTACACGGCGATTTTCCCGGCCAAGGGGCTGGGCTCGACCGCGAGCGCGTCGGCGTCGAAGGCCGGCATCGCATTCTCGCCCGCGTCCTACCCGGTCCCGGCCCATGCCGGGGCGAATACTTCCGGCATCGCCTTCACCGGCTACCTCCACGCCACGATCTCGGGCAGGGTGGTTGCTCCCGGGGGCGGACCGCTGGCAGGAGTCTTCATCTCGGCGACGGCGACAGGCGCGTCCGCCGCCGCGGATACCTTGACCACCGGCGTGACGGGATCCTTCTCGCTCAGCGTGCCGTTCGGCAACTACGACATCTCGGCTTCGGCGTCCGGCTATTCCTTCGCGTACCCGAACAACATCCGGCGGGTGAACGTCGGTCCGGGTCAGAGCGTTTCGTACGGCGACATCCAGGCGCGCACGTTCAGGGCCACGAACGTCAGAGCAGGGCGCCAGACGTCGACGAGCGCCGGCGTCACGACCTACGATGGCGAAATCGTGGTCGCCTGGGACGCCAACGCCGCTCACGTTCCGGATGGGTACCAGGAAGCCACGTACTCGATACAGTATGCCACCGGCAACACCTGGATGAACGCCAGCGCCACGCCCGCCACAGACACGGCCGGGCTGGCCAGATTCACTTCACCGAGCGATGGCGTCATGCTGGTTCGCGTTGTCGCCTCTTCAGAGCCCACTGGTGGCGGTACCCCAATACTGCTCGGCTCCAGTCGCGCCACCGTTTCCGCTGTGGATCCGACAGCCGGCAGCGTTGTGGCGAGACGTTCCGCTCAGGGGGCGACGACGGACAGCCTCGTCGTGGCGTGGAGCGCCGTGACCAACAGCGATTCCGAGCAGCGACTGGTACTGCGCGTCTCGGTCTCCGCTCTGGACGGCGCGAACGTTTGGCTCGAGACCGGCAGCATTACCCTTGATTCGAACTCCAGGGCCTGGAGTTCCACCATCAGCGACGCCGCCGGACTAAGCTGGACCGTTGCTACCGACGACGGCAGTCCCGGCCAGTCGGTCACCGTCACGGCCGCCGATCTCCTGAAGGCGATTGAGGTACGCGTCGACGCGAGACAGGGCACTAGCGGGGACTACAGTTCAGGTGCCGTGGCAACCGTAGCCGCGAAAGGGTCCTAGCGCCCCTTCCACACCATCGGTCGCAGAACAGCTCACCCCTCGTCCGGTTCGCCGGGCGGGGGGTGACGCTTATTATCTCCCCCTAATTTGAGAGGCGCGACCCACCCCCTGTTTGCATAGCCTTTTCCGGCTATGGCGAACAGGATTGACAGGACGGCGACGGTTCATCCGTCAGCGCACATCGGCGCGCAGGCGAGCATCGATCCGGGAGCGATGGTCGGATACAACGCCTCGGTCGGAAAGGGCGCGCGGATCGCCGAAGAGGCGATCGTGCGGCTCAGTGGCGTGGTGCGCGCGTACGCCGTCCTGGGTGAGGAGTCGATCGTCGGTCCGCATTCGGACATCCACGCCGAGGCCGTCATCGGAGACCATGTCTCCATCGGAAGCCGCGTCAGGATCGGCCGGGGCGTCGTCGTGGGACGCCATGCGTCGATCGATTCCCATGTGCATATCGAGGACGGGGCCAGGATCGGCCAGGGCGCGCACATCGGCCAGGGCACACTGGTCGACCGCGGCGCGGTCATCGGCCCGAGGGTCTCCATCGGGCCGCGAGCCATGATCGGAGCCGGTGCTGTCCTCAGCAAGCGCGCGAGCGTGTCCGCGGAGGCGGTAGTGGGGGCCGACGCGAAGATCGGAACCAACGCCCGCGTCCACACCAGGGCCACGGTGCCGAACGGACTGGACGTGCCGCCGAACTCGAAGTTCACCGAGCAATGACCCCTCCGCCCCTGGATCTACTGCAACCCCTTCTGACCACGGCTTTAGACTTCTGTTCATGCGGCCGCTGCAATCGCAAAGGGAACCGGCGGGCGGAGGGGTTGAGTACGAGAATCCGAACGCCGCGTGAATTTCTGGCCCCCAGAGCGACACTTTGGCGAGATAATGCGTCATTGACGCGCAGAATTACTGTGGCACAGGTATTGCACTAGTCCAAACCCTTGGATTGCGGGAATCTCTGTCCCGCCTCCCATGACCGCTCCTCCGGGAGCGAGGAAAACCAGTTGTGTTTCCGGCTCGGTCATGGGGGATATCCGGTCCATGTCCGGGCATTTATTCCACATCCCTAGAAAGGATGCACCCGGACATGAATAGACTCAAGCCACTCGCGGCAATTGCCGTGCTTGGGCTCCCTCTCGCCGCTTGTGAGGAGACTACTCCTCCGCCGCCGGTCGGTTCGATCGTCGGTACGGTGTCGATTGAGGGAACCGGGATCGACGGAGTGTCGGTCAACCTGAGCAACGGCAACACCACCACCACGGCTGGTGGCGGCAGCTACCGCTTCGACAATGTCGAGGGCGGGGCCTACACCGTCACCATCAGCGGATTCCCGTCGGACGCCACGTTCGACGCAACCTCGGCCGCGGCGACGATCGCGTCGGCCGGCCAGTCCGTCACTCTCAACTTCACGGGCGCGTACATCCGTACCGCCAGCGTGATGGGGACCGTGACGGTAGAAAACATGGGGCTCGGCGGAGTGACGGTTGCGCTTTCGGGCGTATCCAGCGCAACGACGGTCACCGACGACAACGGCCAGTACACCTTCACCGGTCTCCGGATGGGCAACTATTCGGTCGAGATCTCGGGCTTCAACAATGACGAGATCGGGTTCTCCGCCACGTCCTCGGCCGTCACGGTCGGAACGGGCGAGTCCAAGATCGTCAGCTTCGACGGCACCTACCTCCGCACCGCCGGCATTCAGGGCCAGGTGAGCGTGGAGGGCGTGGGCCTCGCGGGCGTCAACGTCAGCCTGGCTGGCGGCCCGGACGGCGAGGACATGAGCACGACCACTGACGCGGCCGGGCTCTACTCGTTCGCGAAGCTGCGCGCCGGCGACTACGCGGTTGGCATCTCGGGCTTCAACACCGACGACTACGAGTTCGCGGTGACGTCGCAGAACGTGACGATCGCGCTCGGCGAGACCGCCAACGTTCCCTTCGATGGCATCCTGCGGCGCACCTCCGGCATCGCCGGTCGTGTGAGCGTAGGCGGGATGGGCATCGCGGACGTGACGGTCACGGTGTCGGCCGACGGCATGGACGACGTGACGGCGATGACCGACGCGACCGGCCAGTACGCCGTTTCGGCCCTGGCTGCGGGCGACTACACGGTGACGATCTCCGGGTACGACGCAGTCGAGTACACGTTCGAGGACAGCCAGGACGTGACGCTGGTGATGGACCAGACGATGATCGTCAACTTCGAGGGCACGGCGCTCCGGACGGCGAGCATCGCCGTCTCGGTGACGGCCGACGACGAAGGTCTCGCGGGCGCAGCGGTCACCGTGACCCAGATCACGGGCCCAACGTCGGGCACAGTGCTCGGCACGCAGGCGACCGACGCCGACGGCGGCGCGACCTTCGGGCCGCTGCTCGCGGGCACGTACCGGGTCGACATCGCGGTGGACAGCGATGAGATCGACTTCGAGTCCACCACCGCGACGATGGCCGTCGCTACGGCCGAAGCGGCCACGGCGACCTTCGCGGGTACGATCAACCGCACCGGTAGCATCGCCGGTTCCGTGACGGTCGACGGCGAAGGTATGTCGGGTGTCTCTGTCATGCTGAGTGGCGGCGGCGACATGGTTGCCGACACGATGATGTCCGGCGACGACGGCAGCTACAGCTTCAGCGGACTGCGCAAGGGCGACTACACGGTCAGCATCACCAACCCGGACGAGGCTCGGTATGAGTTCTCTTCGACGTCGGAGAGCGTGAGTCTGGCGGTTGGCCAGGAGCAGAGCGTGAGCTTCGCGGGCGCCATGACGCGCTCGTCGAGCATCAGTGGTACGGTGAGCGTCGAGGGCACGGGCCTCGCGGGCGTGGCAGTCATGCTTTCGGGCGCGGCGTCCGGCACGGATACGACCGACGCTGCCGGCGGATACGCCTTCACCGGCCTGGGTGCGGGAACCTACACGGTTGCCATCTCCGGCCAGGACGCGGACGCCTACGTCTTCGAGACGACCAGCATGGAAGTGATGGTCGGCGACAACGAGGCGGGGACCGCGAACTTCTCGGGCACGCACGCCCGCACGGCGAGCGTCTCCGGAATGCTGTTCGTCGACGAAGGCACGAAGAACGACATGCACGACGAGGGCGAGGATCCGTTCCCGGCACCTGGCGTGCCGGTGGTCCTGGTGGGCCCGGGCGTCGGTCAGCAGTTGCCGACCGCGACGGACTCGACCGGTGCGTTCTCGTTCACCGATCTGGTGGCGGGCAAGTACCAGCTGGTGGTGCCGATCACGCCTGAGGTTGCAATGGCGCTCGGCGACTACGCCTACGGCGGATCGGCGACCGGCTACGAGATCGATCTCGGTGTCGGCGCGGCCCACATGCAGGGTATTCCGTTCGACATCACGCACACGACGGTCCACTTCGGTGTGACGCTGAAGAGCGGCGAGATGAGGGGTGCCCCGCTTGCGGGCGCTGCCGTCACGCTCTACGCGGACGCGATGGGCAAGACCAAGGTCGGCGAGGGCATGACCATGGTCAATGAAGAGATGCACGCTGTGGCGTCGATCCGGATCGCACGTGCCGGCACGACCGGCAACACGGTCTACGCAGGTGTCGCCGCGGACTCCGCCTACACGGTGGTCGACGGCATGACGCCGGTGATGTGGGATCCGAAGAAGACGTACACCCAGGGTGCGAACGCCAACGACATCGTCAACCTGAACGTCGACATCACGTACGGCGGCGCCACGATCACCACCGAGGCCGGTGGCGGCGACGCGCTCGCAGGCTGGGCTGTCAACGTTGCACACGGCGATACCATGTACGCGGACAAGCTGGACGACGACGGCATGGCGGCGTTCAAGATGACCGTCGATTCCGCTGGTGCCCTGCCGGCGATGTACACCATCTCGGTGGACACCGTCCAGGTCGACTCGCTGCACGGCGGCGAGATGTTCGAAGGGACTTCGGTCGACCACGTGCACACCGGGCTCACGCTGGCAGGCAGCACGATGGACGCCGGCACGATCGAGGTCGCGTACACGACCCAGACGCTGAAGGTCTACGTGCACCACGAGCGTGACCAGGTCATGGGCTACACCGGCAACGTCCTGGGCGGCGACGTCAGGGCCTCCGGAATGCTCGATGTCGGCATTCGGTACATCAACGACGCCGGACGCTCTCGTGCGTTCCCGGCGACGGCCAAGATCGGGAAGACCGACGCGAAGGGCGTGGTGACCTTCACCAACGTCCCGGCAGACCACGACGTCATCGCCGTCGCGGACGAGGCTGCGGACTCGCTGAACGTCATGCTTCTCGATCCCGACGAGCTCGCCGCATACACGGCCGACGACGGTGCGACGGGCGGCATGTTCGGTGAGAACGGCGGCTTCAGCCACACGGTTGAGCTCTGTCCGCTGATGGGCCCGAATCCGAGTACGCAGGACCATGACGAGTGCGGATCGTTTGCATTCGTCAGCACGCACTCGGTGAGCGGACTGGTCTGGAAGCGGGGCGTCAAGATGAGCGGCGACGACTTCGATGTAGCCGGCCAGGATCCCACGTTCGTACCCGGGATCTCCGTCAGCCTGGCTCCGGTCGAGGGCAAGAACCTCGCGGGTGAGGACGAGTCCTACACCTCCGCGGCGAAAGACAACACCAAGACGCCTCTCAACGAGACCCACCAGTTCGCCTTCAGCGACATCGCGGCGGGCGTCTACAAGCTCAGCGTCCCGGATGGATGGCGGGCGAGGATGGGCGGCAAGGGCGCCGAAGCGATGGTCGGCAACGCGCTGAACCCGCTCGCGGGCGATGTCGCACTCGACGTCACTCCGGCGACGGCCACCTTCTTCGGCCGCGTCAACGGCGGCGACGGCTTCCCGCTCGACAGCGTCACGGTGACCGCGAACGGCGTGTCGGCCGTGACCGACGAGCACGGTCGCTACATCGTGGAGGGCATCTCCGCCCAGACCCGCACGGTTAACAAGGTGAAGCACACGAACATGGTGTTCGTGACGGCGTCCCGCGCAGGGTTTGACGACGCAGACCTGCAGATCCTCGAATTCGCGTCGAACAGCGTCACGAGGAACGACTTCACGATGGCCGGCACTGCCGAGTCGGCCACCGTCAGCGGAACCGTGACCGCCTTCGGCTCCGACACCCCGGTCGCGGGTGTGGAGATCCGGGTGGGCGGTAAGGCCCCGATGAACCCGAACGCGAAGAAAACGAAGGCTTCCACGAAGAACGACATCTACGTCACGGGCACCGACGGTACCTACACGATCAGGGTACCGGCCACGGCCGTGGGCGCGACTGCCACCATCAGTGCCCACAAGGACGGCTTCACCTTCACGCCTGCGGAGCTTGCGCTCTCGACGCCGAAGGGATCGGCAGTCTCTGGAATCAACTTCCAGGCTGTTGCCAATTCCACGATCAGGGGCCGGGTGCAGAATCCGGCTGGCAACGGACCGCTGAGTGGCGTTGAGGTCATGGCGGTCGCTTCGAGCGGGACTGTGGACGCCGACACCACCGGTGTGACGGGCACGTACTCGCTGAGCGTACCGGCGGGCACCTACACCATGGACTTCGTGAAGGAAGGCTACAGCTTCAGCCTCCCAGAGGGCACCACGAGTTGGGACGTGACCGTGGGTCTGGGTCAGAACGTAACGTTTGCCCAGGTCAAGTCCAGCGAGGTGGAAGCGCCGGCTTCGGACGACGCGACGCTGAGCGCGCTGAGCCTGAGCGATGGAGTACTGAATCCGGCGTTCAACAGCGCCGATAGCGTGTACACGGCCAGCGTCGGCGTTGACACCGACACGATCACCGTGACGGCGACGGCGAATGACGCGGATGCAGACACGCTCGTGATTGCGCCTGCAGACGCCGACACCGTCAAGGCCGGGCACCAGGTCGCTCTCGCGATCGGCGACGGCAACGTGATCACGGTGACCGTGACCGCCGAGGACAAAACCACCACCAAGACCTACATGGTGACGGTGGATCGCAGCGATGGCCACCAGGCACCGTCTGCGCCGACGAGTCTCACGGTGACGCCTGGAGACCAGAGCGCCACGGTGACCTGGAGAGCGCCAAGGCAGATCGGTAGCACCACGCTTCGGGCATACCAGTGGGAAGCCAGCGCACCTGGCCAGCTCACACGGTCCGGCGAGGTCTTGGCAACCGCGGGCACGGACGGTCTGTTCACGGCCAATGTCGCGGCTCCTGACAATGCACTCGTCAACGGTGCCACGTACACCTTCTCGGTGTATGCCGTGAACCAGAAGGGCGATCCCGCGGTCGACGTCAGAGGCCCGGCGGCGACAGCCACGGCCAAGGCGCAGCCGTCGATAACGATGGCGATCGATAACACCACCATCGGCGAAGATCCGCAAAGTGCAACCGACACCGCCACGGTTACGGTCACGCTGAGCAATCCGTCGATCGAGACCATCACGGTTTCGGTGGCAGAGACATTTGCCGACGACGACGAGGATAGGACGGCTCAGCTCGCAATCGTGAATCCCACCATCGTGATCGCGGCCGGTAGCACGGCGGCAGCCGCTACTGCCGATCCCACGACCATGACGGCGATCGATGACGTTGTCGACGAGGATCCGTCGACAGCGCTGGTGCAGGCGACTGCCACCAACGCGATCGATTCGGATTCGGACGGCGGCACGGATGGACAGCAGCCGGCGACGATCACAATCACCGATGACGACACGGCACCCGGTGCGCCGCGGAACCTCACCGTAACGGCTGGTGACAAACAGCTCACGGTGGAGTGGATCAGTCCGACGAGCGCTGGAACGTCATCGATCACCCACTACGAGATCCGCCACGTGCTTACCGCCGACATCGACGACATCGGCGATGCGAAATGGGTGACGGCTACCAGCGGTGTGGTGCTGACTGAACTGACGAACGACAGCGGATATACTGTCGAGGTTCGGGCGGTCAGTGCCGCAGGTGACGGCACGTCCGCGTCCGAGACCGGAACACCCGCAGCGCCAGGCGGCGAATAACCCTTCAACCCCATCAGCCTGGCCGACTTACCGGTCAGGCTGATGGGTCGCAGGACAGCTCACCCCCCGCCCGGGATTTCCGGGCGGGGGGTGACGCTCATAACGGCATTGGACGGGGTGGGGTTGTGGATGAGGGCCGTTCGGCACTGACCAAGACTCTTTTGACATCGGATCCACAAATGCATGGAATCGAAAAACGCTTGGAGATGAGGCGCTACATCGAGGCGGGGGTGAGCAAGTCCGCGACGGCGCGGGCGCTGGGGATCAGCCGGCGCACCCTCTATAACTGGATCGAGTCGGGCGAACTCGAACGCGATCCCGACGACATGACCCTGCATTACGGGCCCAGGCCGCCGAGGCCGTCGAAGCTCGATCCCTGGAAGGATGTCATCGACACCAGACTGGGCGAGTTCCCGCAGTTGGCCGCGGCGACGCTGTTCAGAGAGGCGAAGGCGGAGGGCTATCCCGGCGGCTACGGGCAGGTCAAGCGCTACGTGCGCGAGGTGCGCCGGGCGCTGCGCAACGGAGAGCTGCCCGGCTGAGGCCGACAGGTATGAAATCGAGTCGACGGATGCCCTCGTGGCGACTTGTCTCCCGAGTCGGCGGCATTGCCGCTCCCGGTCTCGCGCCTCTTCAATGGAGGAGTTGATCCCGAGCGACCTCAGCCGGACTCATCAGGCAGTCCCTCCAACGCCAGCACGCGACGCACCAGGTCGGTCTGTCTTGAAATGCCCTGCTTGCGGAAGATCTGTTTCAGGTGCCAGCGCACGGTCCCCTCGGTTCGGAGCGTGGCGGCGGCAATCTCGCTCATGGAGTAACCGCCTGCCAGCATGACAGCCAGGTGGCTCTCGGCCGGAGTGAGGTTCAGGGCCTTCGCGACGAGGCCCGGATCCAGCCGGGACCGCCTCTCCGGATCGACGACCAGTACAAGCGCGGCGACTCGTCCCGCCTGGAACTCCCATTCGTGGCCGCCCACGGGACTGATTTGCACGAGCAGCCGCGTGCGGGACCTGGGCCGCCCGATAGTCATTGAGCCGGCCGACCCTTGAACTCCGAATGCCGGCAGTGCCCCCGCGAGCAGGCGCCGCAGGCGGGCGGTTTCCCGCGGCGTCCGGGCACGCAGCGAACCGCCGGAGTCAAGCAAGGAATCGCGTCGACGCAAGACTTCCGCAGCCGGGTCGTTGACCGCCACAATGCGCCCGTCTCCGTCGAGTTGTATCACGCCGGTCTGCGAGTTGTCGAGCAGGTCGACGAGCGATTGGCTCAGCGCCCCTGCGTCGGCCAGCACCTGCCGAATGGAGGCGAAGTGGCGTACGTGCGGCAAAATCTGCTCGATCGCGGAGAGCTGGGCAGAAGACCAGCCTCCGGTGTCATTGGATGAACCAAGGGCCCACGCAACCTGCAATCCATTCCTTCCGCCCAGGCGCACGTGCAGTCCCGTGTGCATGTCGGTTTGGCGCATCAATTTGTAGGCGGGCGAGGTCTCCTTCTCGGCTTTCGTGTACAAGTCACCGGTGGAAACCAGTTCGCCGTCGCGGAGCCCCCTGACACGAGGAACGCGTTCATCACGCGACCAGTAGTCTCTGAAGTAATCCCGCTCCAGGTCTTCGTAGCGTCGCCCGTCGAAGCAGACGCGCCAGAACGAGATTCTCTCGCACAAATTGTCGGCCCCCTTGCTAACGAGCAGCGCATTGCCCTTGACGCCGATTGACCTGTCGATCAAGCCGGCCGCCGCAGGCCAGTGAACAGGGTCCAATGCGGCCCTTTGCAGAGACCGTACGATGCGCTCGAACAAGTCCTGCGGGCTCATCGCGTTTTCGTTTTGGCCATGTCAACCCCCCTCCCGCGGTTCCTGATTGAGAATGGTAAACCAATGATCCGATCCTATTTGCCTCCCAGACAGGGGTTTATCGCCCGATACCCCTCCCATTTTCGTGGGTACCCGCGAGAGCTTGCGAGGTTGCAACGAGTTGCAACGATGCGGAACTCGGCCGGGGCTCCCGATGCTTGACCAGATGTGGGTGACTGCTGTCCGCGTGACAGACACGCAGGCGGCCCACGAGCCGGAGAAATGCCCCCCATTTTGAGAGGGCGCACAGCATCACCATGCTCTATTCTTTTCGGTCAGCCGGGAGGAGTACGAGTTGTCATGAGCCTTCAAGAATCGCTTGACCACACTGTGGAGTCGCTCCACGAAGCCGCACTCGACGATGTCCATTGGCCGACGGCGGCGCGCTTGATCCATGATGTAGTCGGGACGGAGGGTACTGCCCTGGTCTGCGCCTCGGGACGGTTTCAGGACGAAATCCAGTTCTTCTTCTTGCGGCTCTTCTTCCGCGACCAGGGGAGTACGGATTGGTCCCGATACTTTGAGAACCACTGGCACCAGGATGAATGCGTCCCACGCGTCGCTGCGCTTCCCTTCGGTCAGTTGGCGCACGCGATGGATCTGTACACGGACCAGGAGAAAAAGACTTCCCCCGCGTACAACGTGGTACGGCTCGAGGCCAGGATGCAGCACGGCCTCACTGTGCGACTGAAGGGCCCCAGGGGATCGCCGGTCTATTGGAACCTGGCCGACTCCATCGAAGCTGAAGGATGGACATCGACACAGATCGAAGCAATTCATTATCTGATACCGCACGTACGTCAGTTCGTGTGTGTGCGTCAGGCGCTGGCCGATACCGGAGCATTGGGCAGCACAATGAGCGCGTTGCTCCAAAACTCCCGCTTCGGTGTCTTCCAGCTGGACCGCTGCGCACGAATCGCGGCGGCGAACGACCGAGCGCAGGATCACCTGCGGCAGGCCAATGCGCTGTGCGACTCGGCCGGCTTCCTGCGAGCCAGAAACCCGAAAGTGGACGCCAGGCTGCAACGCCTTCTGGCGCTTGCACTGCCGCCTTTCGGAGTCGCGCCAGCCGCCGGCTCGATGACGATCCGACGTCCTGCGCGCTCTTCGAATCTGGTGGTGCACATCAATCCCGTGCCCGAGCAGGAGTGGGACTTCCTCTCGCAGAGAATCGCCGTGCTCGTGCTGGTACTCGACCCGGAGCGCAGTCCGCAGATCGACCGGGAACTCATGGCGACGGCCCTGAACCTCACTCCGGCCGAGAGCCACCTGGCTGCTATGCTGGCAGCCGGCTATTCCCTGAGTGAGATTGCCGCCGCCACACTCCGAACCGAGGGAACCGTACGCTGGCACCTGAAACAGATCTTCGGAAAGCTGGGGGTTTCCCGGCAGGCCGAACTCGTCCGGCGGGTGGTGTCGTTGGACGGCCTGCCCGGTTCCATCAGCTGAACCCCGGCACGCACGCCTTCACTTGCGGATAGCCGCGTCCGCCTGTAGAAATCCACCATGGCTTCACCAACGCGGTCACGGACCGCACCTCTCCGCGCCGGAGTGCGCCTCGCCGTCCTCGCCGCTGCAGTCCCTCTCGCCGTGGCGTACTGCGGCGACGACCAGGTCGGCCCCGCCCCCGATTCCCCCGCCGCGCTCGTCATCCACTCCGGCGACGGGCAGACGGCCCGTACGGGAATGGAGGCCGGCGAGCCCGTGCGCGTGCGGGTGACCGCCCAGTCCGGCGCCAGCTCGAGCGGCGTGGCGGTGAGCTTCGAGATCGCGGCCGGCGGCGGCTCGGTGCCGTCGTCAACCGCGGTGACCGACGCCAACGGCATCGCGTCGCCGGGCAGATGGACGATGGGCGCGCCCGGGCCCCAGGAGTTGCGCGCGAGCGTTCCCGGGCTCGATCCGGTGGTCTTTCGCGCAACCGCGCTGGGCATCCCGGCCGAGATCGCGGCCGTCGCCGGGGCCGGCCAGGAGGCGCTCGTCGCGACGGCGGTCGCCGTGCCGCCCGAAGTGCTCGTCACCGACGCCAGCGGCGCGCCGCTGTCCGACATTCCGGTGGTCTTCACGACCGATCCGGGCGCGACGGTCGCCAATCCCGAGGTGCTCACCAACGCCCAGGGCCGCGCCAATCCGGGCGCCTGGACGCTGGGCACCTCGACCGGGGCCTACCAGTTGTTCGCCAGGGCGGAAGGCGACGGCATCGAGGGCAACCCGGTGCGCTTCGAGGCGATGGCGCTGCCCGGGCCTGCGGCGCGGCTCGTGGCTGTGGAAGGGGACGGGCAGGAATCCGAGACGACGCTCCCCGTGGCGGTTGCGCCCCGGGTCCGGGCGGAGGATGCGCACGGCAATCCCGCCGCCGGGGTCAACGTCGCCTTCTCCGCAAGCGCCGACAGCGAAGTCGTCCCGACGGAGACGACGACCGACTCGGCCGGGCTTGCCGCGGTCGACCAATGGGTCCTCGGAATCACCGCTGGTGCAACCTACAGGCTCACAGCCAGCGTGACCGACGCGGGCAGCACCTCGGACCCTGTGGTTTTCGCCGCGACCGCGACAGCGCCCGTCTACAACATCGAGATCGTGCACGCGACCTCGTCAATGCTGACCGACTCGCAGCGCCAGGCGTTCGAGAGGGCCGAACGGTTCTGGGAGCGCGCGATCACGGGGAATTTGGCCTGGAGCACGGTGCGCAAACCCTCGATCGAGGCGGATTGCCTGGAGAAGAACGATATCGAGCACGAGGTTGCGGGCGACCGGGTGGTCGACGACCTGCTGATCTACGCCCAGATCAGGGACATCGACGGAGCGGGAGGAGTGATTGCAGGTGCCGGGCCCTGCCTGATCCGCGAGGACAACTCGCTGCCCGTGGTCGGGGTGATGTTCTTCGACCGTGCCGACATGGGCGGCGCCCACGCCGAGGGCAACATCCTGCACGAGATGGCGCACGTGATCGGGTTCGGGACCCTCTGGGACCGCCTTGGCCTGCTGGAGAATCGCGCCTCCGGAGTCGGGGGCCAGGACACCCATTTCAGCGGCGTTGCGGCGGTCGAGGCCTTTCGCGGGGTCGGAGGCGGCAGCTACACCGTCGGCGACCCTGTCCCGGTGCAGCACCAGGGCGGCGAGGGCGTGTGGAACGGCCATTGGCGGGAGTTCGTCTTCCGGTCCGAACTGATGACCCCTTTCCCCGACGCCGGCCTCAATCCGCTGAGCGTGGTGAGCCTGGCGTCGATGGTGGATATCGGCTACGAGGGCGTCGACCTCAGCGCGGCGGACGACTATGTGCTGCCGCCTTCATTGTATGCCAATGCCGACGCCCGGCGGACTGGCGGCGACGCAGACCGGGCGGCCGGCCCCGAAGGCGGGATCACTCTGGGCGACGACATTCTGCGCATGCCCCTGGTTGTCGTGGACCGGGATGGGAACGTGGTGCGGGTGATTCCGCCGCTGTCGCGCTGAATCAGCCCGAGCCGTACGCCCGCTGGCGGTCGTTGACCGTCATGGTGCCCGGTCTCTGCTGGCAGGACCGGGAATGCGCTCCAGGGACAACACCCGACGCACCAGTTCCGGTTGTCTCGGAATGCCCTGTTTGTGGAAGATCTGTTTCAGATGCCAGCGCACGGTCCCCTCGGTGCGGCCGGTGGCAGAGGCGATTTCGCGCAGGGAATGACCTTCGGCCAGCATGACCGCGAGACGGCTCTCGGCCGGAGTGAGGCCCATGACTTCGCCCACCAGACCCGGGTCGATCCGGGGCCGCCTGTCCGGATCCACGACCAGGACGAGCGCAGCGACCCGGTCCGGCCGGTAGTCCCACTCCTGGACCGCCACGGGACTGACGTAAACCAGCAGCCGTGTCCGGGACCTGGGGCGCCGGATCGTCATCGAGCCGGCCGACCCCCGAACTCCGAAGGGCGGCACGGCCTCCGCCAGCAGGTGCCCCAGCCGGTCGTTTTCCCGCGACGTCTGTGCACGCAGGTAACCGCCCGAGTCAAGCATTCCGTTGCGGCGCCGCAGGAGTTGCATGGCAACGTCGTTCGCCTCCGCGATCCGCCCCTCCCGGTCCAGTTGTACTACGCCGATGCTTCGATTGTCGAGCAGTTCGGCAAGCGACTTGTTCAGCGCCCGGGCGTTGGCCAGCACCTGCCACATGGAGGCGAAGAGGCGCAAGTGCGGCAGAAGACGCTTGATTGCCGCGATCTGTGCCGAGGACCAGCCCCTGGATTCGGCGCTGTCGCCAAAGGCCCACACGATGTGCGACCGATCCGGCCCGTCCTGGCGCACATGCAGTCCCTGCTGCATGTCGATCTTCGCCAGGAACTCGTTGTAGGTCAGCGAGGTCTCCTTCTCGTCCTCCGTGTACAGGTCACCGGTTGGCACCAGTTCACCGCTGCGGAGCCAACCGATGCGGGAAGCGCGTTCATCGTGCGACCAGTATGCACGGAAGTATTCCTGTTCAAGGTCCTCGTACCGCTGCCCGCCGAAACAAATGCGCCACAAGGAGATCGTTTCGCGTGTAATCCGGGCATCACTGCTGATGAGCAGGGAGTTTCCCCTGGAGCCGCTGGCTCTGTCGATCAGGTCGGCCGCCGTGGGCCAGTGAGCAGGGTCGAGAGCGGCCTGCTGCAGGGACACCAGGATGCGCTCGAACAAGCCCTTTTGCGCCACTGCCCCCCCTGGGTCTCGACCGTGTCAAACCACTCGCATTACCATGGATTTGCAACGGTAACCCTCTGCGACTCGTCCTTCGCCTCCCAAACAAGAGGGATTGCTGTGACTGTCCCGTAGCATCAGATTCGCAAGACTATGATGAAACACCGCTCACGCGCGTGACCGAGGAGAATCCGGACATTGAGCCGGACGATGCGAGCGGGGGATGACGCCTCGCGGCTTTCCGCCGAGCGCGCCTTTTCGCCGCAGTCAGCCCCGCGCGTCCACCAGTGCCGGTCCGTCGTCCGGGATCGCTCCCGCCCCCACCACCGCCACCCCCGCCCGCACCTTCACGGCTTCCCTGATCCGCGCGCTCAGCCTGTCGACCGCCGCGGCATCGAGCGCACACCCCGGCGCGGCTTCGATCCGCACGGTGAGCACGTCCTGCCCTCCGGCGCCCTCCGTCACCACGGCCTGGTAGCGGCCCACCGACGGCTCCGGACCCAGCGCCGCGGCCAGCTCCCGGGGGTGCACGAACATGCCCTTGACCTTCACTCCCTCGCCCACTCGGCCGAGGAATCCGACGAGCCGCGGACTGGTGCGACCACAGCTGCACGGCTCCCGGTTCCACGCTGACAGATCCCCCGTCCCGAACCGCACAAGCGGGTAGGTCTCGTTCGGGCTCGTCACCACCACCTGCCCGGCCTCCCCTTCCGCCGCGGGACGATCGTCGCCCGGCACGAGCACCTCGACCACGATCTCGGTCGAGACGTGCCACCCGTCCTTCGCCTCGCACTCGTAGCCGAGGGTGCCGCTGTCGGCGGTTCCGTACGCCTGGTAGACATCGACGCCGAATTCGTCCTGCAGGCGGGCGCGGAGCGGCGGCGGCAGCGGCGCTCCGGTGACCAGGGCGCGCTGGAAGGGCAGTTCGCGTCCCGTTTCCCGTGCACGCTCCAGCAGCGTGAGCAGGAACTGGGGCGTGCCGGTGTAGCCTGTCGCCCCGGCCGCGCACGCGGTCTCGATCTGGGCGGCCGTGTTGCCGACGCCCCCCGGGATCACGGCGCAGCCGACCGCGCGCAGCCCGCTGTCGAGCATCATGCCGCCGGGGGTCAGGTGGTACGAGAAGGTGTTGAGCACCACGTCGCCGGGACGCATTCCCGCGGCCCACAGCGCCGGCGCCATTCGCCAGAAGTCGTCGCGGTTGCCCTCCGGGTCGGTGATCGGCCCCGGTGAGCGGTACACCCGCCGCAGCGACCCCACCGGCACGGCGAGCATCCCTGCGAACGGCGGGTCGGCGGCCTGCATCGCCGGCAGGTCGTCCTTCGGCAGCACCGGGATCGCGCCCAGATCGGCCACGCTCGCCACATCGCTCGGCGTGACCCGGGCCGCCCCCAGCCGCCGCGCGATCTCGCGGCTCCGCATGGCCCCGTCGCGGACCGCCTGCAGCGCCAGCCGGTCCTGCACGGCGCTCCAGTCGGCCGGGGCCTCTCGGTCGGGGTCGTAGAGGGGGACGCCGGGTTCGCCGGGCATGCCGGGTCCGCCGGGCAGACCGCTGCCGCCGGGTTCGCTCGTCACGACAGCCACCGCTTCCTGCGCCGATAGTGCTTGACGTCCCTGTAGGACCGCCGACCCGCGTCTCCCAACCCCAGATAGAACTCCTTCACGTCCTCGTTTGTGCGGAGTTCGTCGGCCGTGCCCTCCATCACCACCCTTCCCCCCTCCATCACATACCCGTAATCGGCAACGGAGAGCGCCAGGCGCGCGTTCTGCTCGACGAGAAGAATCGTGGTCCCCTCGTCGCGATTGATCCGTTGGATGATCTCGAAGATGCTCTCGACAAGGATCGGGGCGAGGCCCAGCGACGGCTCGTCGAGGAGCATCATGCGCGGCGAGGCCATCAGCGCGCGGCCCAGCGCCAGCATCTGCTGCTCCCCGCCCGAGAGGTGGCCGGCGATCTGGCGGCGGCGTTCGGCGAGTGCCGGGAAGTAGTGGAAGACCTTGTCGACATCGGCGTCGGCCGCGCGCCGGTCGCTTCGCGTGTACGCCCCCGCGGCGAGGTTCTCGCGCACGGTCAGGTGTTCGAAGACGCGGCGCCCCTCGAGAACCTGGAAGATGCCCTTTTCGACGATCCGGTGCGCGTCGGTGCCCTGGATTTCCTCGCCGTCGAAGACGATCGTGCCGTCGGTAACCTCGCCGTCTTCGACGTAGAGGAGCCCCGAGATCGCCTTCAGGGTCGTGGTCTTCCCCGCCCCATTCGAGCCCAGGAGCGCCGCGATCTTCCCTTCGCCGACCTCCAGCGAGAGGCCCCGCAGGACCAGGATCACGTCGTCGTAGAGGACCTCGATGTTGTTGAGGCGCAGCAGGGCGTTGGTGTCCGCGGGTTGCTCGCCTGCCCCGCCCGTCCCGACGGGTCCGCCGTTGCCGGCCGGGATAGCGGTCACGGCGTCACCGCGTCAGGGCGCTGTCGGCGCCTGAATGAACTCGGTGAAGGGCACCCACTCGCCGCCCTCGACGCGGAACATCCTGAGTGCCTTCGCTCCGAGGTGGTCGTCCGGCGTGAAGCTGATGGGAACAGTCACGCCGCCCATGTCCAGATCGGTGAAGGTCTCGAGCGCGGCCTTGATGTTCGCTCCCGTGAGTTCCCCGCCCGCCGCCAGCACCCGTCTCATGGCCTCGGTAAAGACGCTGAACGTCCACCACGCCTGGGTATAGGCGTTGGTCTTGCCTTCGATCGACTCGCCCTTGGCGGCCAGGTAGTCGCGGATCACGCGCGTGCCCGGCACGTCCACGCTCAGCGGTGCATAGGGGATCGTCCCCATCACGCCCTCGGCCACATCGCCGGCCAGGTCGACCAGCTGCGCGTTGGCGCACCAGTTGAGGCAGACGAAGGTCAGGTCCAGACCCAGGCTGCTCGCGTTCTGCAGCGCGACGCTGGCCGGCCCTGAGGTATTCTGGAAGATCACGTACTGGGCGCCGCTCTGGCGGATCCGCGAGAACTCCCCCGTAAAGTCGACGGCGCCCCGCGGCATCTCGTACAGGGTCAGGTCGACGCCGATGGCTTCGGCGTACTCGACGCCGCCGTACCGCGACGGGGACAGCCCGAAGGGGCTCGCATTGTGCATGAGCGCGACGACCGGCGTCCCGTCTCCGTGGTTGGCCGCGATCCAGTCGAGCGAAATGCGGAATTGGTCGGTGTAGGTGGGGGCCACCAGGAAGTTGTAGGGGGCGTCGGCCGGGTCGCCCAGGACGTGGGACAGCGAGGCCGAGCTGAACGGGATCTCGTCTTCGGTGACTCGGAGCCGCAGCGCCTCGGTGTCGCCGGTGCCCCATCCCATGAAGACGACGACGCCCTCGGCCACGAACTGGCTGTAGAGCTGTTCGGCGCGGTTGACCTGGTAGCCGTAGTCCTGGTAGATCAGGTCGATCGGCCGCCCTTCGATCCCGCCCTGCATGTTCAGCCAGTCGGCGTACCCGCGCATGCCGTCGGCGTAGTCGGTGCCGACATCGGCGGTGGGCCCGGTGAGGTCGAAGATCGCGCCGACCTTGATGGAGTTGTCGCCCGCTCCGTCTGCGCCGCCGTCGCCGCAGGCCGCAGTGAAAGCGAGCAAGCCCGCGGCGAGCAGGCCCGCAGCGAGGAAGCGGATCGGCCGCGTCTGTTGAAATCCGGTCATGGCGTCACTCCTGTTCGACTCTCGATCCACTGGCCCCTGCACTCAAGCGGCGTCCCCTACACGCGCACCGCAAGCCCATCGTGGAGTGCGGTGCGGTAGGCCTTGAGCGCGGGCACGAAACCCATCAGGAATCCGGCCGTCACCACCGCGCCCAGGAAGAGCCATTCGACCACGCCGGGCGGCCGGATCGGGATGAAGAGGCCCGCCTGCGCCTCAACAATAGGCTGTCCGGCCGAGAGCAGCACGTACACGAGCGCCAGCCCGCAGATCGCGCCCGCCGCGGCGAGGCACACGGACTCCAGCACCAGCAGCCCAACGATCCTCTTCGGGCCCGCGCCGACGGCGCGCAGGATCGCCATCTCGCGGCGCCGCTCGTTGAGCGACGTGTAGAGCGACACCAGCATGCGGAGCAGGCCCACCAGGACCACGAAGATCGTCACCAGCCGGAGCCCGGTTTCCGCATAGCCGATCCCCTGCCACATCTCGTTCAGGGCCAGTCCGGGGATGACCGCCATCATCGGCTCGCCCTGATAGTCGTTGATATCGCGCTGCAGCCGCAGCACATCCCGGCGGTTGGTCGTACCCACGAAGAACGACGTCACCTGGGTGATCTCGATCTCCTCCATCGCGAGCACGTCGTCGGGCGTGGGCTCCTCGCCGGGCATGGGCGGCGCGCCGTCTTCCCATCCGAAGTGGATGGCTTCGATTCCCTCGAGGGTGACGTAGATTGCGCGGTCGACCGGGGTGAAGGTCTTGGCGAGGATGCCCACCACCTCGAACGGCAGCTGGTCATGGTTCAGGAAGCCCACCTCGCCGATGCCGTGGGTGACAGCGACCTCGTCGCCCAGCCCGTAGCCCAACTCGGCGGCCACGTCCGCGCCCAGGGTCACGTCGAACACCTCCGAGCCGGCCTGGCCCTCGGCCAGCGCGAGGGCCTGCCCGCCGCGGTAGCGGTAGTGGCGATAGAAGTCCTCATTGGTCCCGATCACGCGAAATCCCCTGTGGCTGTCCCCGAGACCGTAGGGAATGGTCCACTCGACGGCGGGGTGTTCGGCCCACTCGCGGTAGGTGTCCCAGGACAGGTTGTTCGTCGGCGATCCCATGCCGAAGACCGAGTACAGGAGCAGCTGGATGGTGCCGCCCTTCGCGCCCACGATCAGGTCGGTCTGGCTGATGGTGTTGGAAAAGCTCTCGCGCATGCCCACGCGCACATTCTCGACGCCGATCAGCAGCGCAACGCTGAGCGCGATGGAGCCCACCGTGAGCGAGGTGCTGAAGGCGCGGTTGCGCAGCGACTTGATCGCGAGGTCGAAAACGAGCATCAGAGCGCCGCCGTGTTGACGTCGGGAAGCGAGATCGTGCGGGAGAACATGCCCTCGAGGGTGCGGTCGTGGCTCACGAAGACCAGGGTGGCGCCGGCGCGCTCGCACTCGGCGAAAAGCAGTTCGAGGAAGGCCTCCCGGCGGTCGAAGTCCAGGGAAGAGGTCGGTTCATCGGCGACGATGATCTCCGGCGCGCCGATCAGCGCCCGGCAGGCGGCCACCCGCTGCTGCTGGCCCACCGAGAGCTCCGTGACCGGCTTCTTCAGCAGATCGCCGATGTGAAGGTGGTCGGCGAGCAGCGCGGCGGTCTCCTTCACGCCCGCGCCGTCCAGCCGGGCCCGGCGTGCGGCGTTCATGCGCACCGGAAGAGCGATGTTGTCGAGAACCGAGAGGTAGGGGATGAGGTTGAACATCTGGAAGACGTAGCCGATGTGCTCCGCCCGGAAGGCGTCCCGCTGGGCGCCGGAGAGGGATGCGAGGTCCCGTCCGAGCACCCTGACCTCGCCTACCTCGGGCACGAGCACACCCGCCAGCACACCGAGCAGCGTGGTCTTGCCGCTGCCGCTGGGACCGAAGAGGAATGCGCGCGCTCCCCGCTCAAGCGTGAGTTCGGGAATGTCCAGCACCCACGGTCCGCGGCCGTAGCGGAACCGGAGGCCGCAGACATCGATTGCGAGGCTCATCCAGGACCCTCGGCTCGGAATAGCCTCATGTCGGGCAAGCCCGTCGACGTGGACCCAAGCAGCGGCTCAGGCCTCGTACGGATAGACCCGCTGGCCAGTGATCGTGAAACCGACGTGGCCGTAGACGCTCTCCGTCATCTCGATGCGGAGCACGCCCTCGACCCACACCGGGTTCCAGCCGTCCATCTTCGCTCGCTTGCCCTCGTCCATCTCGATGTAGACGAGCTGGTTGGGCGGCGGAGGCGGCGTGTGGATGCAGGCGCCGACGTAGGGCACAAGGAGGAATTCCGTCGCCGAAGACGCGAAGTCCTCGAGCGGCACGGTGAAGCCGGGGATCTTGACGAGCTTGCCGTCCAGTGCGGCCAACTCCTCGGTCTTCTCGCCGGTCCGGTAGTTGAGCCGGGCCAGAAGCCGCCAACCCACCTCGGTGGGCTCGTCGGCCGACGCCACCGGGGCGGGATCGACGGCGGGCTCCATGACGGCCTCGGGACGGCCCCCCGCACCGGAAAGAGTCGGCACCAGCACCATGGCGGCTGCCACCGAGAGAAGTCTGCGGCTCGCTGCTTTCATCACAAATCTCCGATCGTCAGAATCCTCAGTGCGATCCCTGGCCATCTTCCGAAATTGGCCGCGTGAGCGTGGGATACGTGATCCCCAGCTGCTCCAGATATGTCTCGAAGCGGGTCTCGTCGTAGTAGAACTGCCGAAGCAGGGGACGGTACGTGTCCATGATCTCCTTGTTGAGATCGATCGGCGGCGGGTCGTCGGGCCCGAGGAAGGGGATGTACTCGACGCCCGCACTCTGATCTTCCCGGAAGTAGGTCCACGCCTGATCCACCAACTCCGGCTGGGCGAAGAGCTGAAGCGCGGTACGGGCCATCACGCGGGCGCCCGCGACCGCTCCCTTGTGCGCGATGGGTGTGGCCATCGCCATGGCGCTCGACCAGTGGTGGCCCGGCAGCCCCGGCACATTCGACGGAAAGCGCAGGGTCACCGTGGGCACGTTCCAGGAGATGTCGCCGATGTCGTCGGATCCGCCGCTCCGGCGCGGGCCCGGTGTGCCGAGCTCGGACAGCGCGGTCGGCATTCCCGACGGAACGCTCCCGACCGATTGCTGCACCGCGCTCGCAAAGTCGTGATCGTCCTCGGTCCACTCCGGGAGCCCGACATCCTCGATGTGCCCATACATGGTCTCGGCCACGACCTTGTTGAAGTGCCGCGGCCAGGCGGTGCCGATGATCCGGTACGACATCTCGGTGTCGGTCATCATGGCCGCGCCCTCGGCGATTCGGATGGCGGTGTCGAAGTTGCGCTTGATGTCCTCGTAGTCCATCTCGCGGATGAAATACCATACCGAAGCGCTCGACGGCACGACGTTGGGCTGATCGCCGCCGTCGCTGATCACGTAGTGGGAGCGCTGGTCGGGCCGCAGATGCTCGCGCCGGAAGTTCCAGGCGACGTTCATCAGCTCGACCGCGTCCAGGGCGCTGCGTCCCCGCCAGGGAGCGCCGGCCCCGTGCGCCGCCTCGCCCGCGAAGGTGAACTCCACGGAGACGAGCCCCGTTCCTCCACCTTGTCCCCAGCTCACCGACAGGTTGCTGCTCACGTGCGTGAACAGCGTGACGTCGATGTCCTCCAGGTAACCGTCCCGCACATACCAGGCCTTCGACGCCAGCTGCTCCTCGGCGACCCCCGGCCACAGCACCAGCGTGCCCCCGATGCCCTCGGCCTCCATGACGTCCTTCAGCGCGAGCGCCGCCACCACGTTCACGGCCTGTCCGGAATTGTGACCCTCGCCGTGGCCGGGCGCGCCCGGAATCAGCGGATCGTGATAGGCCACGCCCGGCTTCTGGTTGGCCTTCGGAATCCCGTCGATGTCCGACCCGAAGGAGATCACCGGCCTGCCACTCCCCCAGCGCGCGAACCAGGCCGTCGGGATGCCCGAGGGCTCGCGCTCGATGGTGAAGCCGTTCTCCTCCAGAATGCCCGTGATGTACCCAGAAGTCTCGATCTCCTGCTGGCCGAGTTCAGAGAACGAGAAGATCTTGTCGACCATGACCTGGGCCAGCTTGGCGCGCTCGAGAACGCCCTCCTCCACTCGTTCCACGAGGGGCTCGAGTTCATCGTCGGAGACGCTCTGCGCAGCCAGGGCAGCGGGGGTGATGAGAAGGGCGACCAGCGTCGCCGCGATCGTTCGGTTAGCCATTGACACACCTGGATTGGGAAAACGGGGAGAATAGGGACGTTTGAAGATAGGGGCTGGCCGCCCAAGTCGGAAAGTTGAGGCGCCGTCACCCTCGCCGATACGCGAACGGCCACACGTGGAAGTAGTCCTTCACGTTGCCCCACAGTTTGGACAGTCCCTTGGGCTCGAAGACCAGGAAGAGGATGATCACGACGCCGAAGACCGCCTGTTGCGCGTAGGGCAGCAGGCCCGCGACCACCGGGGCGGTGTCCTGCAGCGCCCGTCCCGCGTTGGTGATGAGCGCCGGCAGCAGCGTAATCAGCAGCGCGCCGAAGAACGACCCGCGGATCGAGCCCAGCCCACCGACGATGATCATCGCCAGGTAGACGATGCTCGTGTCCAGGGTGAAGCGCTCCCAGGTGATGATGGTGCGGTAGTAGGCGATCATCGCGCCCGCCAGGCCGACGAAGAACGACGAGGTGGCGAAGGCGAGCAGCTTGGTGCGGAAGAGGTTCACGCCGATCACGCTGGCCGCGATGTCCTGGTCGCGCACCGCCACGAACGCGCGCCCCATGCGCGAGCGGAAGAGGTTGGCCGCGAAGAGGGCGGTTCCGGCCGCCATCAGGATCCCGAACCAATAGAAGGCGAAGGTGGTGTTGAGGCGGACGCCGAAGAGGCGCGGGGCGGGCAGCACGATCGCCTCGGTGCCGCCGGTCACCGCCGTCCAGTGGGTCATCCCCCACTCCACGATCTCCTGCGCGGCCAGCGTCGCGATCGCGAGGTACAGTCCCTTCAGCCGCAGCGAGGGCAGGCCGAAGAAGGTGCCCGCCAGCGAGGTCACCACGCACGCCACGGCGATGCTCACCCCCCACGGCAGCCCGAAGTTGAGCGTGAGCAGCCCGGCCGTGTACGCCCCGATGGCCATGAACGCGCCCTGTCCCAGCGAGATCTGGCCGGTGTAGCCCACGAGGATGTTCAGGCCAATCGCCCCGACGGTCGCGATGGCGACTTGATTGGCCAGGTCCAGCCAGTACGGGCCGGCCACGAACGGAAAGACCAGCACGAACACGGCAAAGAGGGCCAGCCGGATCCGCTGCATGGGCCACGGCCGCAGCCCCATGTCGGACCGGTAGCGGGTGTGGAAGACGCCGCACTCGAGGCTCATCGCGAGATCCTCATACGCGTTCGATGATCTCCTTCCCGAAGAGCCCGTAGGGGCGGACCATCAGCACCAGAACCAGCACGACGTACGGCACCACCAGGCTGAGCCCGCGACCCACGTATCCGCCGGTATAGACCTCCAGCAGGCCGATGATCGCGCCCCCGATCACCGCCCCCCGGATCGAGTCGAGTCCCCCGAGGATCACCACCGGAAAGACCCGCAGCCCGATCGACGCCACGTTGGGGCTCACCCCCACGATGCTCGCGAGCATGATCCCGCCGATCGCCGCGGACGCCGCCGCCAGTCCCCACGCCACTCCGAAGACGCGCGGTATGCTGATCCCCATGCTCAGCGCGGCCTGCTGATCGTCGGCGATGGCGCGCATGGCGATCCCGTCGCGGGTGTGGCGGAAGAAGAGCCACAGCGCGGCCAGCACCGCGAGCGCAATCGGGATCGACAGCACCCGTCCGGTCGACAGCACCGCCGGTCCGATCACGAAGTCGCCGGCGGGCAGAAACGACTCGAACGAGCGCGGCGCCGGACCCCAGATCGCGTTGACGGCCGCGCGCAGGACCGACGACAGCCCGATCGTCACCATGATCATCGAGATGATGGGCTCGCCGATCAGCGGGCGCAGCACCAGCCGCTCGATGGCGAGGGCCAGCGCAACCGCCAGCAGCACCGTGACGAGCACCCCGAGGCTCCACGGCAGCCCGGTCTGGACGATCGCGAAAAAGATGAGATACGTGCCGAAAAGCAGAAAGTCACCCTGAGCGAAGTTGATCACATCGCTCGCCTTGTAGATCACCACGAAGCCCGCGGCGGCCAGGGCGTAGATCATCCCGGTGCTGAGCCCGGAGACCGTGAGTTGGAGGAAGACGTCCATGGCTCAGCGGGCCCCGGGCTGGCCGGCGCGGGTCTCGGGCGACTGGCCGGCGCGCGTCTTCAGCGTCTCGATGCGCAGTTCGTGCGCCACTTCCGCCGTCCGGCCGTCCTGGTAGGTGATCTCGGTCGCAACGGTGACCGAATCGCCGTCCCCCTGCAGCGCCGCAATGATGTCGCCGAAGCGATCGGCGATGTAGCGGCGGCGAACCTTGCGCGTGCGCGTCAGCTCCGCGTCGTCGGCGTGGAGTTCCTTGTGAAGGAGGAGGAAGCGGCGGATGCGGGCGGCCGGGGGGAGATCCTGGTTAACGGATTGGACGTGGCTGCGGACGAGGTTGTAGACCTCGGCGCGGCGGGCCAGGTCCGTAAAGGTGGTATACGCAATGCGGTTGCGTTCGGCCCACTGACCCGCGTTCTCCATGTCGATCGCGATCATCGTGGTGACGAACGGGGCGCCGGCGCCGCCGAACACCACCGCCTCGCGGACATACGGGCTGAACTTGAGCTTGTTCTCGACGAACTGGGGCGAGAAGGCGGTCCCGTCGGAGAGCTTCATCACGTCGGCGAGGCGGTCGATCACGACCAGGTGGCCGTCGTCTTCGAAGTAGCCGGCGTCGCCCGAGTGGAGCCAGCCGTCATCGAGCGTCTCGGCCGTGGCCTTCGGGTTGCGGAAGTAGCCCTCGAAGACGGCGGGGCTGCGGCAGAGGATCTCGCCCGCGTCCGAGATGCGGATCTCGGTCTCCGGGAAGGGCGTGCCCACCGTGTGGAAGCGGATGTCGCCGTCGCGGTGGACCACCGAGATGCCCGAGACCTCGGTCTGGCCGTAGAGCTGCTTGAGGTTGACGCCGATGGTGTGGAAGAAGCGGAAGACGTCGGGGCCGAGCGCGGCGCCGCCGGTGTACGCGCGCGCCACCTTGTTGAGGCCGAGCTGGTCGCGGATGGGGTGGAAGACCGTCCAGTCGGCGATGCGGTGGCGGATTCGGGCGGGCAGGCCGGCCCGCTTGCCGCTTGCGATCGCCTCGGCGCGGGTCTCCCCCTCCTTCATCGCCCATCGGTAGATCCAGCGCTTGAGCCGGGTCGTGTCTTCGGCCATCACCTGCACGTCCGAGACCATGTTCTCCCAGATCCGCGGCGGAGACATCAGGAAGGCGGGGCCGATCTCGCGCATGTCCTGGCGCACCGTGGCCGTCTCTTCGGGAAAGTTGACCGTGAAGCCAGCCAGCATCGCGCTGGCCACCCCGACCATCTGTTCGCCGATCCACGCCATGGGGAGGAACGACACGAACTCGTCGCCGGGCTCCATCGGGTCCACGCCGCGAAGCTGCGCCGCCATGGCGAGGAGGTTCGCGTGCGAGAGCATCGCCAGCTTCGGGATGCTGGTCGTTCCCGAGGTCGTGCAGAGGAGCGCCGTGTCGCCGGGACGGACCTCGGCCAGCTTAAGGTCAAATTCTGCCGGGAATCTGTCACAACGATGGTCGCCGAGGGCTTCCACCTCCTCGAAGGCCATCAGCCCGGGCGCTTCGTAGCCGTACATCCCTCGCGGATCGTAGTAGACGATGGACCGCAGATCCGGCACCCGATCCCGCACTTCGAGCACCTTGTCCACCTGCTCCTGGTCCTCGGCGACGATGACCCGGGCGTCGGCGGCCTCGAGCATCTTCGCCAGTTCCTCCGAAATCGAGTCCTGGTAGAGCCCGAGCGGGAGCGCCCCGATGGACTGAGCCGCGAGCTCGGCGATCACCCACTCGGGGCGGTTGTCCCCGATGATCGCGATCCGGTCGCCCTTCTCCATCCCGAGTTCGATGAGCCCCAGCGCAAACGACCGCATCCGGGCCAGATATTCGGCCCAGGTCGTCTCCTGCCAGATGCCGAATTCCTTTTCGCGCAGCGCAATGCCGCCGGGGTCGTCCTGGGCGCGGCGGGCGAGCAGGCCCGGCAACGTGTCGCGGGCGTGCCCGCCGCCGTTCGCGGCCCCGCGTGCCGCTGTCACGCCCCGGCCCCCACGGCCGCGCTCCGGCCCCCGTTGCAGCGGCGCATCCCCGCGGTCACGCCCCGGCCGCCACGGCTGCGCCCTCATCCCTCGCCTGCCCCAGATACGCGTCGATCACCACAGGGTCGCTCCTCACCTCCTCCGGCTTCCCCTCCGCGATCTTGCGCCCGAAGTCGAGGACGACCACCCGGTCCGAGATGTCCATGATCACGTCGATATCGTGGTCGATCACCACCACCGTGACGCCGCGCTCCTCGTGCACATCGAGGATGAACCGCGCCATCGACTCCTTCTCTTCGGCGTTCATCCCGGCGGTGGGCTCGTCGAGGAGGAGGATCGCCGGGTCGAGCGCCAGCGCGCGGGCCATCTCCACGAGCCGCTGGTTCCCGTACGCGAGGTTGCCGACCTCAGCGCTGCGAAGCGGTTCGAGGTTCATGAAGTCGATGACCTCTTCCACGTAGCGGCGGTGCTCGATTTCGCGGCGGCGCTGTCGCCCTAGGTACAGTCCGCCGCTGAGCACCCCGCCGCGCATGTGCACATGGCGCCCCAGCATGAGGTTTTCCAGCACGGTCATGTGCTTGAAGAGCTCGATGTTCTGGAAGGTGCGCGCCACGCCCAGCGCCGCGATCCGATGCGGCGGCAGGCGGTGCAGCGCGTGGCGAGTCCGGCCCGGGCCGGTGAGGGTGATCGTCCCCTTCTGCGCACGGTACAGCCCCGACACGCAGTTCAGGACGCTGGTCTTCCCCGCTCCGTTCGGCCCGATCAGGGCGAGGAGCTCACCCTTCCGCACCTCCATGGAGAAGCCCGACAGGGCGGTGACGCCGCCGAAGCGGAGATCGAGTTCGTGCACCTGCAGCACCACGCCCGGCTGCGGCGCCGTCTCCCGGGTGTCGTGCTGGTCCGTCTCCAACACTACTTCCTCGACCCCTCGATCCTCACACCTCCGACCCACACCCCATCGATCGCGCGCAGGTTGGCGACATTCGCCAGCGGATCCGCACGCAGTACGATGAAGTCCGCACGGCGTCCCTCCTCCAGCGTCCCGATGTCATCCCGCCCCAGGCAATCCGCCGCCACTCCAGTTGCCGACCGCAGGATCTGCTCCGCCGACAGCCCCGCCTCGGCCATCAGCTCGGTCTCCATGTGCTCGAAGTAACCCTGGAAGCGTCCCATCGGGCCGGAATCGGTGCCGAATGCAACCGGGACGCCCGCCTCGACGAGCCGCGCCAGATTGTCCTGTGCGACCTCGAGGGCTCGCCCATAGGCTTCGGCGGCCCCCGATGCCCTTACCTGAGCCTGGCGCGCGGAGTCGCTGACGACCCTCACCTGCACCGAGTCCGCATCGGACATCAGGAAGGCGTCGCCAAAGAAATCGGGGCGTTCTCCATAGGCGAAGGTGGATACTTCGCGCGTCAGCGTCGGCACGTAGCAGACTCCGCTGTCGAGGAAGAGCCCGATGGTCTCGTCGTCCACCATTTCGTCCCGAATGCTGTGAGCGACGAGCCCGGTCCCAGCGCGCAGGAGGCCCTTCGCGTCCTCGTGGTAGAAGAGGTGCGAGGCCACGCGGAGGCCGTGGCCGCGGGCCCGTTCGATCACCGCCTGGTATGAAGCCGGACTCATCTTCGTTGTCGCGCCGAGGTTGTCGTCGACCCGGATCTTGATCCAGTCCGGACCGGTGTGCGCGACCGCATCGACCCCCAGGACCAGCTCTTCCGGGCTCGCCCCGGTGATGACCGGACCCGCGACGAGGAGCCGCGCGCGCGCTGGACTCTCCTCGCCCCAGCTCGCGTCCCGCAAGACGAAGGAGCCTTCACGGTCCCCTCCCAGGCTATTGACGCTCGTCACGCCGAAGCGGGCGTAGCGCGCCAGTTCCATCTCCGCGAACTCGTCGTAGGTGCCGCTCCGCGCCTCGTTCCAGGTCCCGCCCACATGCCCGTGCGTGTTGATCAGACCGGGAATGATGTACATCCCGCTGGCGTCCACCACAGCGACCCCGGCGACCTCCGCCAATTCTGAAACTCCGACATCCCCGGTCGGTTCCAGGGAGATGATCCGGCCACCCCCGATCTGGACGACCATGGGGTCGCTCATGGGCGCGCCGGTTCCGTCCCAGACGCGGGCGCCGTGGATCACCAGATCGGCATCCGGATCGATGGACCCCGGGCCGCAGGCCACCATCCAGGCCAGCGGGAACGCCCATAGCAGCTTGGCGGCCGGCTTCCGCACCGGTACTCTCGGCTTCTCGCTCATCGCTTCCTCCATTCCCTGTGTCGCTTCCTGCCTGCGCGCGCGGGTGAAGCGGCGAACATCATCGCGCGGGCGGGAGGTGACAATGTAGCCCACGGGAGTGCTACCGCACCTGACCGGAGGAGTGCTCGCGCCCCTGAAGGGTGCCCGGCGGATCGGGGATGCCGTTCAGCCACGGCACTTCGAGCAAACAGCACAATCGGGTCGGCCGACTCGAACTGTACGCCGCGGATGTCCTCCGGCGCCTCCGACACGGCACGCACGGTGATGCGTGTCCCCTCCGTGCGCGCTGAATCACCCGTGACGGTGACGCTGGTGCTCTGCGCGTGTCCGGTCTCGATGTCGAGCGTGTCACGCAACGAGCCGGCCCCCTCGATGAACAGGACGACTTCCGTCGGGAAAGGCGTGCCCTGCTCCGCCCGGGCGGTGATTTCCGCGGGGCCGGGAGCCCGGAGGTCCTCGTCGTCGACGCGCACAAGACGCAGCGGAAGCCCGAAGGGAGTTCCCGGGTTGGCTCGCAGGTCCAGCGAGCGCAGCTTCGACAGACCGACGAACATGCCCGCCGGCAGTTCGCTGAGCTCGCTGTTCGCGATGGCCAGTCCAGAGAGACTGGAGAGGCCGCTGAATACTCCGGCTGGAAGCTCCTTGATCGGGTTGCGGCTCAATTCCAGCCGCCAGAGGCTGGACAGACCCGAAAACACACCCGCGGGCAATTCGGTGAGTTGGTTGCCTGCAAGGCTGAGCCTGCCCAAGGTCGACAACCCGGCAAACAGGCGCTCGGGCACCAGGATCAACCGGTTGTTCGCCAGCACCAGCGTCTGCAGGCCGGCAAGGTCCGAAAAGACGCCTTCGGGAAGCTCGGTCAACCCGACGCCGGCGAGCGTGAGCCGTTCGAGTTGCGAGAGTCCCTCAAAATCGCCTTGCTTCAGTTCGGGAATGACCGCGTCCTGGCGCTGGCAAAGCGACCATTCCTCGCGATTGCAGAGTTCCAGATCGGCTATTGCAGCCAGGTGCTCCCTGTTCGGTTCCAGACAGTCTCCGAAGCCGACAACTCGCAGGATTTCGTCCTGTATCCTGGGTGTGCGGTCGCACACGCCCTCTTCGATCAGGACGACCGCCGTGTCGGGCGCACCGAGAAGGAATCCGGCCCCTTCAGCGGGCGCGTTGAGTGTGACCGTCAGGACCTCGCGCGCCGGCTCGATATCGTCGTCGTCGTTGATGGCGAGTTCGATGATCCCGATCGTGTCGCCGGCGCTGATTCGCACCGTGTCGTGGGGAACGCCGGCGTAGTCCGCGCTGTCCGCGTCGTCGGTTCCGGTATCGCCGTCCACACCGATCGAGTAGCCGAGAGCGATGGGTGACTGTGGCGCTGGGATGACCCTGAGCCGCAGCACGGCGGTTTCCCCCTCCGCCGCGCCGGCCAGCCTGGTCGAGAAGGCGACGGTGGGTGTGGCCGGCAGGGTCGGCTCCGGTTGTTCGTCGTCCGGTCCGGTGCCGCCATCGCCGCACCCGACGGCCCAGGCCGAGGACCCGAGGGTCGCGAGCAGAAGGACAGCGGCTCGCAACGGGGTCAGTCCCCGGCGGCCACGTACAGCTCGCTGCCTCCCCGCCGGAACTCCTCCGCTTTCTCGCTCATCCCCTCCTCGACCGCCTCGGCCGTTTCCAGCCCCCGCTCCCGCGCGAATCGCCGCACATCGTCGCTGATCTTCATCGAGCAGAACTTCGGCCCGCACATCGAGCAGAAGTGCGCCACCTTGGCCCCTTCCGCCGGCAGCGTCTCGTCGTGGAACTCGCGCGCGGTGACCGGGTCGAGCGACAGGTTGAACTGGTCGCGCCACCGGAACTCGAACCGGGCCTTCGAGATCGCGTCGTCCCACTTCTGCGCGGTGGGGTGGCCGCGTGCCAGGTCCGCCGCGTGCGCCGCGATCTTGTAGGCGATCACGCCGTCCTTCACATCGTCGCGGTTGGGCAGGCCGAGGTGCTCCTTCGGCGTCACGTAGCAGAGCATGGCCGTCCCGTACCACCCGATCATCGCCGCGCCGATCGCACTGGTGATGTGGTCGTATCCGGGCGCGATGTCGGTCGTGAGCGGCCCGAGCGTGTAGAACGGCGCCTCGTCGCACCACTCGAGCTGCTTGTCCATGTTTTCCTTGATCAGGTGCATGGGGATGTGCCCCGGCCCCTCGTTCATGACCTGCACGTCGTACTCCCACGCGATCCGGTTCAGCTCGCCCTGGGTGCGCAGCTCGGCGAACTGGGCCTCGTCGTTCGCATCCGCGATCGAGCCGGGACGCAGTCCGTCGCCCAGCGAGTACGAGACGTCGTATTCGCGCATGATCTCGCAGAGTTCGCGGAAGTTCGTGTAGAGGAAGTTCTCGCGGTGATGCGCCATGCACCACTTGGCCAGGATCGAGCCGCCGCGAGAGACGATGCCGGTGACCCGGTCGGCCGTCAGGGGCACGTAGCGCAGCAACACCCCCGCGTGCACGGTGAAGTAGTCCACCCCCTGCTCGCACTGCTCGATGATCGTCTCGCGGTAGACCTCCCAGGTCAGCTCCTCGGGCACGCCGCCGACCTTCTCCAGCGCCTGGTAGATGGGCACGGTGCCGATCGGCACGGGGGAATTGCGGATGATCCACTCGCGCGTGGCGTGGATGTTCTTCCCCGTCGACAGGTCCATGACCGTGTCCGCGCCCCACAGCGTCGCCCAGCGCAGCTTCTCAACCTCCTCGTCGATCGATGACGTCACCACCGAGTTCCCGATGTTGGCGTTGATCTTCACCTTGAAGCCGCGCCCGATGATCATGGGCTCGAGTTCGGGGTGGTTGATGTTGGCGGGAATGATCGCCCGGCCGCGCGCGACCTCGTCGCGGACGAAGCGCGGGTCGAGCCCCTCACGCAGCGCGATGAACTCCATCTCGGGGGTGACCTCGCCGCGCCGCGCGTAGTGCATCTGGGTGACGGGGCCGTTGCCGCGGCGGGTGGTGCGGCGGAGGCCGGGTGGCAGTTCGAGGGGGTCGTCCTTCCTGCCGGGCGTGAGGGTGGCCGCGCGGCCCGTGACGCGGACGTCGCGGGCGGTGATCCAGGGCTCGCGGAGTGGGGGCAGGCCCTCGCGGACGTCGTGGCCGGGCGGGCCGCTGGTATCGTAGACGCGCAGGGGTGGTTCGCCGCCCGAGAGGGAGATTTCCCGCATGGGGACGCGGATGCCGTGGGGGCCGTCGGTGTAGACCCGGGTCGAGTTGGGGAAGGCGTCACCGTAGGCGACGGGGGGGGTGCCGGGTACGGGGAGGGTATCTGGCTCGGGGAGAGTGTCTGGTGCGAATGCGCCGGTCGGCTTGATCATTGCGGTCGTCGATTTCTTCCGGCCCCCGCGTCGTCGCCGGGCGGGAGGCCCCGGCCGCGGGCGGGATGAACCGCTCGAGCCGCGCTCCCTACGCCGGTATCAGCCGGATCAGGTCATTGGGGTTCGCTCTCAATCCCGCGTCGTGCGTGATCTGCATTGCGTGCGTGGTGCGCGCGACAGCGCGGTGCTCGCGACATGCGCAACCCTCACGATGCGGGATGCCCCCGGCGACTGTGCGGAAGATAGGGCGACGGGGGCCGACAGGCCATGTGCAATAGTGACCCATATTGCCCATATATAATAATATGGGTAGTATGGGTTCATGAAAACGACCATCGACATTCACGACGATCTGCTCACACGGGCCAAGCACCGTGCCCGGGAGACAGGTGTTCCGCTCCGCGCTATCGTCGAAGAGGGCCTCCGTCTCGTGCTGTGCGCCCGCGAGTCCTCCGAGGCCTACCGGTTGCCCGACCTGAGCGTGGGAGACCCGCATGGCGAGGATCCGCTGGAGGCCTACTCCTGGCAGGATCTCTCCGAAATCATCTATGGGTACCCCGTGGGCCAATGATCGCGGTTGACACGAATGTTCTCGTGTACGCGCATCGCCGCGAATCCCAGGTACATGCCCTGGCCGTTCAGACCCTGCGCGAACTGGCGGAGGGAAGTCGCCGCTGGGCCATTCCGTGGCCTTGCTGCTACGAGTTCCTGAGTGTGGTGACCAATCGGCGGATCTGGCGGGGATCGGAATCCTCTCCAGAGGCCGCCTGGGCTCAGCTGCGGGCCTGGATTGACTCGCCCTCGATCCGCCTCATAGGAGAAACGAGTGGGTTTGTGGAGATCCTGGGGCGCCTTGTCCGGCACCCACGCGTACGCGGCCCGGTCGTACACGACGCCCGCGTCGCCGCCATCTGCCTGGCACACGGTGCCGATGAACTGCTGACCCGCGACCGCGACTTCGCCCTGTTCCCCGAGTTGAAGACACGCGACCCGTTTGCCCGGTAGCTTCAGGACCGCGCCGCGCTGACCGCTCTCATTCCCTCGCGGATTAGCGCCCACTGGAAGCGCATCTGGTCGCGCACGGGCATGGGCTTCAGGCCGGATTCCCCGGCCTCGGTCCGCACCTCCGACTCAGCCCCTCCGCCAGTCTGATCGCCCCGGGCCACCCGTGCATCCCACTCGGCAATCCTCTCCCGCCACCGCATCAGCACCGGGTCCGGCGGCCCGAGTTCCTCGCCCACCCCCGGCGTGATGAACAGGGGCATCTCGGTGACGAGGGTCAGTGTGTCGCCGCTCAGTTTGCGCACTGCCTGCATCGAACTGGGACGGAACCGCGCGGCTGTCGCCGGGTCGTCGAGGGCGACGAAGTGCCGCCTCATCGCGCGGGAATCGGGGCGGCTGCAGAATCCGCGGCCCAGGCGGTGGAACCCCTTCTCGCCGTGGCGTTCCACGTCGTGCAGCGTGTAGCCGGCCGCTTCCACTTCACGCGTCAGTGCCGCGGCCGCATCCTCGAACCGGGGCCACCACGACCGCTCCACCAGGAAGTACGGCCCCGCCGCGACGCCCATGCCGTGCATGCTGACGTGCAGATCGTACGGGGCGCCCGCACGCCAGAACTCCCACGCGGCACGGTTCTCGGGGCGGGCGCCCCCGCTGTTCTCGCCGCGGGGGAAGCCGAATTCGATGTCGTCGCCGGGAAGCTCCCGGACCCGGTGGCGCAGATAGTCGGCGAAGTCGTAGAGCGGCGCGCCCGGGATCTGCCAGGCGGCGTTGGCCTCCGCCCCGTCGGGATTGATGTGCGGGATGATCGACCAGGTGGCGGCGCGCCGCAGGGCGGCCCCGTCCTCACTGGCCAGAAAGCGCACCAGACACTGCAGGAAGCGCGGCCCCACCGGCTCGTCCGCGTGGCAGCCGGCGATAAGGCTGACACGCAGGGGCCCGGAACCGATGGTGTGTGCGTGGATTGGCGCCCCCTTGCGGGAGCGTCCGATCACGTTGCCGGCAGGCGAAGCGGCGACGCAGTTGAGGATTCGGGCAAACTCCACCGCGCTCCTGCTCGTGCTCACCCCGCCGGTATCAGTCCCGCTGCATCGAACTCCACCTCGTGGTCGCACATCGTCCCGGAAAGGGTTGCGCTCGGTTGGGCGGGGTTGGGGTCGGCGGCCAACGTCAGGTCGACCGTACAGGCCCCTGAGCGGTCGTCCAGCGCCCAGTCCAACCCTCCGGTCACCGACCCCTCGACAAGGAACTCGAAGGTGGATGCCACGATCCCAATGTTCACTTCCGTCCGGACGTTGGGATTGCCAGACACCGTGAACTCGTAGCCCTCGCTCGACAGGACGCATTCTTCCGGGTCCAGCGTGATGATCGAATTCAGGCGGGCTGTGTCGCCTGCCATCGTTTCCTCGACCCCGAGCGTCGCGGTGACCTGTCCGCCCAACGCACAGGCAAACACCCCGCCATCCGCAGTCACGGAGATGATCTCGGGGGTGGTGTCCGCAGCCAACTCCTGCATGCCGAGGTAGAGCGCTTCCGTCTCCTCGATGCTTAGTGACTCAGCGGGCTCGGTGGTGCTGTCCTCGCAGCCGGCGGCGAAAACGGCGGCCGCGAGGGCCGCGCACAGTGGTCTCAAGTCTATTCCTGGCATGTCCCTTGTCCCCTTTCAATGTCGAAAAGCAGCGGATTGGACAGTCTTTGTACAGGTCCGCATCATTGTGGCCGGGCCAACGAAGTTTGTACCCTTCTCGCACTTCGATGATCCCATGGCCACGAAGGATGCCCGGCGGGAACCCACATGACCACGCTGCAACTAACCCCCGACGAGACCGCGTTTCTCGACGGCGCGTCAGGCCCTGCCGTGCAGCTCGCCATGCGCATAGTCGTCCGCATGGGCGAGATCCTCGGCGCCGGAGAACTCGTCGAGATCGTCTCATCCCACATCGACGGCTGTCTGCACCACGGCGACGGCGGGGTCGAGTTCGCGGAGCGGCTGGTCGAGCTCGGCGGCGGCGTGACGGTCCCCGCGACCCTCAATGTGGGCGCGCTCGACCTCCTCAACCCCGCGCGGGTGCGGTCGGATGGGCACCGGCGCGAGATGGCGCTGCGGCAGATGCGCGCCTACGAGGCGCTCGGCTGCAAGCCCACATGGACCTGCGCGCCCTACCAGGCCGGGCACCGCCCCGCGCCGGGACAACACGTCGCCTGGGGCGAGAGCAACGCGGTGTGTTTCGCCAACTCGGTGCTGGGCGCGCGCACGAACCGCTACGGCGACTTCATGGACATCTGCTGTGCGATCGCGGGGCGCGCGCCGCGCACGGGCCTCCACCTGGGCGAGCAGCGCCGCGCGACCATCGTGGTCGACACCGGCGCGATCGACCCCGAACTGAGGCGGCGGGATGTCTTCTACCCGGTGCTGGGGACGTGGCTCGGCGCGACCGTGGAAGACCGCGTGGCGGTGGTCGCGGGTCTTCCCGGGAGCGTCACCGAGGACCAGCTCAAGGCCATGGGAGCCGCAGCGGCGTCATCGGGCGCCGTGGGGCTGTTCCACATCGAGGGCGTGACGCCTGAGGCACCGGATCTGCACACCGCCCTGGGCGGCGCGGACCCCGAAGCCGTAATCGCCCCCTCGCCCGCCGCCTTGCGCACCACCCGCGACACCCTCAGCACGGCGGCAGCGGACCGCATCGACGCGGTGGCGGTGGGCAGCCCCCACTTCTCGCTGGAAGAGTTCGCACGGCTCGGAGCGCTCCTCCCGGCCGCGCCCTTCGCCGTCCCCTTCTATGTCTGCACCGGCCGCTTCGAGTACCACCAGCTCGAAACCGCCGACCGTCTCCGCCGCTTCGAAGAGGCCGGCGTCGAGATCGTGGTCGACACCTGCGTCGTGGTCACCCCGATCCTTCCGCCGAAGGACGGCGTGCTGATGACGAATTCGGGAAAGTTCGCGCACTACACCCCGTCCACTACCGGGTACGGAGTGGTCTACGGCAGCCTCGAGGACTGCGTCCGATCGGCTTCCCGCGCCCGGGTCACGCGTGACGAGAGTCTGTGGAGTTGAAAGCGCCTGTGGAGCTGACCGGCACCGTCATTCACCCGGGCTCGGGGGAGGCGCGCGGGCTCGCCGAAGGGCAGCCGTCCGCCGAAGGGCAGCCGTGCGCCGAGGGCCTGCTCCTCGTCCTCGACAAGCCGATCAGCTTCTGGGGCGGGGTCGACCCGCTCACGGGGCAGATCCACGATCCGCGCCACCCGCGCCACGGAACGAGGCTGGGCGGCCGCGTCCTGGTGATGGAGCGCACGATCGGTTCGAGTTCGTCCAGCGCGGTGATGCTGGAACTCCTACGCAACCGCGTGGCTCCGGCAGCGATCGTGGTGGGCCGCCCTGACGCGATCCTGGTGCTCGGGCTCCTTGTAGCTGAAGAACTCGGCTACGACACGATCCCCGTGCTGCGGGTTGGCCAACGGGGCATCGCCAGGCTTGCGGACGCCGACGGAGTCAACGCGACGCTGCGCGAGGAAATCCTGCGAGTGGAGTGACCGGTCGCCCCGGTCAGGGCAGCGCGTACCGCTCCAGCGTCTGCAGGCCGAAGTCGTCCATGTGGACCGCGTAGAGCACGCCGTCGCCGAAGCCGACGACCCGGCGGTTCATGAGCAGCTCGACGACCATCTGCCGTTCGCCGCCAACCGCGAAGACGTCGTACGTGGGAGCCTCGCCTGCATCGCGGTGGCGGCGCACCCAGGCGCGCCCGAGTCCGTCGATGGGGATGGGCCGATCGTAGAAGGCCGGTTTGACCTCGGGCCACGTGTACCCGTCCAGGTCGTCACCATCGTCCGCACCGCCGCCCCGGGTGGCACTCATGGACATGGAACCGTTCTCGATTTCCATCGAAATCTGGAGTCCTCCGCCCGTTTCCAGCCGTGCCTGCGCCCACTCTTCCTGTTCGGCGCGCCCGATAGCAACGGGGGTGTAGGGGATCGGCGGACCACTGGTGACCGAGCCATCGCTCTCGACCCAGTCGACGCGATAGTCACCCGCGCGGGCGATCGCCACACGGCCATCTGGAGCTACGCCCCAGGCATCGCCGGGCGAGAGTGGAACCTGGCTGACCCGCTCGTTCCGCTCGCCCGGGCCACCCACACTCTCGCGGATGGTTTCCGGGAGGTCGAAGGACGCCACCGAGTCCAGCGCTTCGGATTCCAGATGGTAGCGCAGGATGCTGCCCGAATCGGCATCCATTCCCATCCGGCCGAAGCTCCTGAAATAGAGCCCGCCCTCGTCGTCCACGGCTTGCGGAAGCGCAATCACGATCTGGCCCATCGACATGTCGCCGACGCTGTAGGGCCGGGTCGCGCCGAACTCCAGATCCGCACTCAGTTCGGTAAGCCGACCGTTGCCGAGGTCGACGAGCAGCGTCCTGCCGCCCGGCAGCGGCCACACGGCGTCGGGCTGGCGGTACTCGCTCGGTCCCTCGCCCACACCGCCGATGGTGTCGGCGGTGCCGGCATCGAGGTCCAGCCGAACGACGACTTGTCCGAGAGGATCGGCCACGAGCACGCGGCCATCGGGAAACTCGCGCACGGTCGAGACGACCGAGAACGGCTCGCCCCAGGTTGCCTCGGCCTCTCCCAGCGTGACGGTCGGGACGGCGTCAGCGCCGGGTCCTCCGCCACCCTGCACGATCAGCCACGTTCCCGCGCCCAGGACCACCGCCGCGGCCACCCCCGCCAGGACTCTGCTGCGCATCGGGCGAGTTGTCGCCGGCTACTTCACGAACAGCATGTCGCGATACGTCGGCAGCGGCCACAGATCGTCCGGAATCACCTTCTCCATCCGGTCCGCCACCTCGCGCACGGCGTTCATCGCGGGGATCACGTTGTTGCGCATGTGGATGACCTTGGACGACACCTCGTCGCCGCCGAGCTCCTCGTTCTGCGCATCGAGCTCGTCCAGCGCGGCGCTCAGCTCATCGATGAGCCCCGAGATCCGGGCGATGTTGCTGTCGAGTCCCGCCGTGGAGCCACCCGCAGCCGCCGAACCGCCCCGGGCGGACCCGAGCTGGTTCAGGTAGGTCACCGCCGCGGGCAGGATCATGCAGCGGGCCATGCGCGCGGCCGTCTCGCCCTCGATGTTGATCTTGATGAAGTACTGCTCGGTCAGCACCTCGAGCCGTGCATCGAGCTCCCGGTGAGAGAGGACGCCGTACTTGGCGAACAGATTGGCGTTCTTCTCCGCTGCCAGCGCCGGAAGCGCATCGACCGTGGATCCGGTGTTGAGCAGCCCGCGGCGCTCGGCTTCCTCGACCCACTCGTCGGAGTAGTTGTCCCCGTTGAAGATGATCCGCTTGAAGGAAGGGATCTCGTTGGAGAGCAGCGACCACAGCGCATCCTCGAGGGATGTGCCTGCCTCGACGATCGGCTCGAGCACGTCCGTCCACTCGTCGATGGCCTCGGCGACGATCGTGTTGAGCACAGTGGCCGGCAGCGAAATGCTGGACGCCGAGCCGACCGCGCGGAACTCGAACTTGTTCCCCGTGAAGGCGAACGGCGAGGTGCGGTTTCTGTCACCCGAGTGCCTTGGGAGGTCGGGCAGTGCGTTGACGCCAAGACCGAGCAGGCCTTCCCGCTCTCTCTCCCGGGCTCTGCCGGACTCCTCCAGCTGATTGAAGATGTCTTCCAGCTGCTGCCCCAGGAAGACCGAGATGATCGAGGGCGGCGCCTCGTTGGCGCCCAGGCGGTGGTCGTTGCCGGCCGTCGAGACGCACGCCAGGAGCAGGTCCTGGTGCTTCTCCACCGCGCTCATCACCGCCGTGCAGAAGAAGAGGAACATGAGGTTGTCGTGCGGCGTGTCGCCCGGGTCCATCAGGTTCCGGCCCGAGGTCCCGAACGACCAGTTGACGTGCTTGCCGCTCCCGTTGATCCCCATGAAGGGCTTCTCGTGCAACAGGCAAACGAGACCGTAGCGGCGGGCGTTCCGCTCCAGCACGCGCATCGTCAGCTGCTGGTGATCCGACGCCACGTTCGCATCCTCGTAGACCGGCGCCATCTCGTACTGTCCCGGCGCCACCTCGTTGTGGCGCGTCTTCATCGGCACGCCAAGGCTGTACAGGTCCATCTCGACGGACTGGATGTACGCGAGCACCCGCTCGTGCATCGAACCGAAGTAGTGGTCGTCGAGCTCCTGGCCCCGCGGCGGCTTGGCGCCGAAGAGGGTGCGGCCCGAGGTCATCAGGTCGGGACGGCGGTAGTAGAACTCGCGGTCGAGGAGGAAGAACTCCTGCTCGGGCCCGAGGTTGGCCGTCACGCGGCTCGGCTCCTCGCCGAAGAGCTTGAGCGCGCGCCGTGTGACGCGGTCGAGCGCGTCGATGGACTTGAGGAGGGGGATCTTGGCGTCGAGGCTCTCCCCCGCCCAGCTGGAGAATGCGGTCGGGATGCAGAGGTAGGTTGCGGACTCGCCGCCAAGGACGAAGGCGGGGGAAGTGGGATCCCAGGCCGTGTAGCCGCGCGCCTCGAAGGTCGCTCTCAGTCCTCCCGACGGGAACGACGATGCGTCCGGCTCACCCTGGACGAGTTCTTCGGCCCCGAAGTCGGTAATGGCACGGCCGTCCCGTCCCACCTTCAGGAACGAATCATGCTTCTCGGCCGTGCTTCCCGTGAGCGGCTGGAACCAGTGCGTGTAGTGGGTCGCGCCCCGTGACAGCGCCCAGTCCTTCATGGCCGCCGCAACGGTGTCCGCGACGCCCGGATCGAGTTCCTCACCGTGAGCGACCGTTCTCACGATCTGCTTGAAGACGTTGTCCGGCAGCCGGGATTGCATCTCCCTCATCCCGAAGGTGTCCCTACCGAAAACACGCGGCAGCAAATCCCGATCGGCCGACCGGGATTCCGGCCTCTCGCTCCAGGTCTTGGCGGCGCTGACGGAATCGAAACGTCTCTGGGTGCTCATCGTTGGATTGTCCTTTGGGGGGCGTGGAATTGCGCACGAGGAACCCGACCTGCCGGCCCGGCGAAATAGCTGGAAAAAGCAATGCTCTTGGGAAGCTGTAAGGGTGCGGGCACAGTTTCAAGGGTCCGGCGGCAGAAACTGTTGTTTGTCCGCCAGAATGGGCGGTTTCTGGCCGACAAAAGGGGGGCAGGAGCGCTGTCGCCGGGCGATCCTGGTGGATGTCCGCGTTGGCGGGGGAAGTGAGCATCCTCCGCACCGAGTGCCGTGGGGGACGGGGCCCTGCCTACACTCCCAACCCCCCCACCGGAATCACCCTCACTCCATCCGGCCTCTGGTACCCGTACCCGCTTCCCACGATCACGCCGAGTGCCGCGGGCTCCCCGCATCGATCCGTGTCCACCCTGTCGGCGAACTTCAGGAGCGTCTTCGCACCCTCGTCGACCCGCGACGCGCCCAGCTTGATCTCGAACGCGGCCCACCGCCCCGGCCCGACTTCCACGACGGCGTCCACCTCGAGCCCCGTGTTGTCACGGTAGTGGTACACGCTCGCTCCGTTCGCCTGGGCGTAGATGCGCAGATCCCGGACGACCATCGACTCGAACAGGAAGCCGAACCACTCGAAGTCGTAGAGCAGATGATCGGGGGCCGCGCTCCGGGCGGCCACGGCCAGCGACGGATCCACGAAATGGCGCCTGGACGCGGCCCGAAGTCTTGACCGTGACCGAAGATGGGGTGACCAGGGCGGCTGATCCTCCACGAGCATGAGCCGCTCGAGCGCCGTCATGTAGGAGTGGGCCGTGTGGTTGCTGAGGTGCTGGTCGGGTCCGCCGGCGTCCCGGGCCAGCCTGGCCATGCTTGCGCACGTCGCGACACTGCGCCCCAGCGACTGCAGGAATCGTCCGACCCGCGCCGGATCCCGGTCCGAGCCGTCCACGCGCCGGATGTCGGTCCGGCACACTTCGCCGAGGTAATCCCGGTTCTCCGCCATGGCGTCGTCCACGGAGAGCGGCGGATCATCGAACGACGAGCCGAGGTGTCCGGGCCAGCCGCCTACGCACACGAGTTCGGCGAGCTCCCGTACGGTCAGCTTCGCCGCGACCCCGGGAACCGGATCACCGGCCAACAGCCGTGCGAGCGATACTTCTCCCGTCGACCGCTTCAGTTCCAGGAGCGACATCGGCCGCAGCCGCAATCTGCCAATTCGTCCCGCTCCGGTGTGCCGGGTGATGTCGTCGGGCGGCACAGCCGAACCGGTCAGGATGTAATGTCCCCGGCCCGGACGGTCGTCGACTGCGTGGCGCACATGGTTCCAGATGTCGGGCGCGAGTTGCCACTCGTCGATCAGGCGGGGCGTCTCCCCCTGGAGAAGGAATCCGGGATCGGCGCTGGCGGCCCTGCGGGCGGACCGGTCGGCATCGAGCCGGACGCCGCTGGCCGCGAGTTGCCGGGCCATAGCCGTCTTGCCACATGCCCGCGGCCCCTCGATCAAGACCGCTCCGGATCGGTTCAGGCGCCGTTTCAGTTCCGCATCCGCCACACGGGGCCAGTACTCCCGGCGCATCGGCGCAAGCGGCCAACGCGCCGCGGGTTCGCGCACGACGTGGCGGGAGGGAATGTCGGGATGATGGGTCATGCGATCGGGTTCCTGGGCTCTGGGGTGAGCTTGAACCAATCAGGCTAACCCCTTATTGACAGATTTGCAACGATAATAATAGCATATTTACACGATCTCCAATGATATAATCGCAATTCATAAGCCGACTTTGCCCTCCTGATCAGTCAGTCAGGTATAGATGTGTCGGGATAAGATCTGCCCCCCACGGGTCACCTTCCACATTGACGTGTATTGAAATCTGATTGGCAAGCAGTCATATTTCAATGATGAGTCTCCGGAGGCAGCACCTGGCCCGAGTCCGCCTACTGTTGGACGAGTTCCCCGTCGTTGCGCTTCTTGGGGCGAGACAGGTCGGCAAGACCACCCTCGCCCGGCAACTGGCAGAGGCGCACCAAGAGCCCGTGGCCTGGTTCGATCTGGAAGATCCGGTCGATCTCGCCAAGCTGGAAGCTCCCGGATTCCAACTCCGGCCTCTGCGTGGCCTGGTGGTCCTGGACGAGATCCATCGGTTGCCGGATATCTTTCAACTTCTGCGCGTCCTGGCCGATCGCCCGGGACCTCCGGCCCGCTTTCTTGTTCTCGGGAGCGCTTCGACCGAACTGCTCCGGCAGACCTCGGAGTCGCTCGCGGGCCGAGTCGCCTTCCACGTTCTCGACGGCTTCGACCTTACGGAAGCCGATGACTCTGAGCGGCTGTGGCTGCGCGGCAGCTTCCCCCGGTCGTACCTGGCAAGCTCGGATGCCGCCAGCCGCCGATGGCGAGACGGCTTCATCCAGACACTTCTGGCCCGGGATCTGCCGGACCTCGGCAGCACCATCCCGTCGACGACGTTGCGCCGGTTCTGGACGATGCTCGCCCACTGGCACGGCCAAACCTGGAACGGCGCCGAGTTCGGACGGGCTTTTGGCGTCTCCCACACCACCGTGCGGCGCTATCTGGACCTGCTGACCTCGGTCTTCGTGGTTCGTCAGCTCCAACCCTGGTTCGAGAACATCAGCAAGCGACAGGTGCGTTCCCCGAAGGTCTACATCGCGGACTCGGGCGTCCTCCACGCGCTACTCGGGCTCACTGACCGGACGGATGTGATGTCGCATCCCAAGGTCGGTGCTTCGTGGGAGGGATTCGTGATCCAGCAGATCGTCCAACTATTGCGGGCACCGCCGGAGCAGCGCTTCCACTGGTCGACTCACTCGGGCGCGAAACTCGACCTGCTGGTGATGGATGGATCGCGGCGCTACGGATTCGAGGTCAAGCGGTCGGAGGCGCCGCGCCTGACGCGGTCGATGCGCTCGTCGGTGGAGACGCTGGGTCTGGACCGGCTTGAGGTGGTGCACGCGGGCACGGAGTGGTATCGGCTGGCCGAGCGGGTGTGGGCGCTGCCGGCCGGTGAGTTGGTCGGGGAGTTGCGGGCTACCCCTCCACCGTAAACCCGAACATCATTCCCGCGCTGAGGTGCTCGGCGATGTGGCAGTGCAGCATCCAGTCGCCGGGGTTCGACATCTCGACGAGGATGTCCATGGTCGACCCCACGGGCACGATCGCGGTGTCCTTCCAGACCATGTTGTCGTTCGGGACGTCGTCGCGCGCGAGGACCACGAACCGCTGGCCGTGCACGTGGATGGGGTGGTTCATGGGGTGGAACGATTCGGGCGAGTTGAAGACGCGGATCTTCACCAGGTCGCCCTGCTGGAAGGTCCAGTGGATGTCGCCGTTTTCGCGGCCGGTGGCGAGGTCCTTCAGGACCCAGGTGACCTGAGTGCCCGACGAGAGCCAGTTCATCATGGGCATCGCGTCGTTCCACTCCATGGGGGGGATGTAAAGGGTGTCCATCTCCATCGAGCGGATGATCGGGAGAGGAAGTCCCTGGACCCGCACGGTGGCTTCGAGGGTGTAGTCCGCCGCACGGCCCTGATGCCCGCGCATGGCTTCCACCTCGGCCGCCACCTCTTCGATGCCGCGCAGCGTCGCATGGGCCTCCGTGACCTCGTCCCGGAGGGGCGGCCCGGCCACCGTGACCAGGGCCAGCGTGTCCACATGCGGGTAGAACTCGCCCCGGAAGTGGTTGATGGCCTGGATCGTGTTGGCGATCGCCACCTCCCCTTCCTCCGGGAAGACCACGTCCACGACGTAGCGCTCGGCCGGCGCGATCACCACGCTCGACACCCATGTCTCGCGCTCGAAGCGGCTCACATCCGACGCGACCAGCTTCACCCGCGCCGACCCGAAGGTGACGTTGAAGGTGCGGGTGTTGGCGACGTTGGTCATGAAGAAGCGGACCACCTCGCCCGGGCGCACTTCGAGCCCGTGCCCCGTCACCCCGTTCACGAGCATCACGTTGCCGAAGCGCCCCATGAGCGCGTGGGTCGGCGCTTCCTTCCCCCACGGGATGAAGCCCTGGTCGTCCATCAAAATGTCGTCCAGGACCAGCATCTCCTCGCGATGCGCAGGCGCGTAGTAGTCCGGGTCGGGTGAGTCGACGAGCAGATTGCCGTAGAGGCCCAGGTCCTGCTGCACGTCCTCGCGCATGTGGGGGTGGTACCAGAACATCCCCGCGTCGGGAACGCGCAGCTCGTAGACGAACGACTCGCCGACCTCGATCGGGTCCTGAGTGAGCGTCTCGACGCCGTCGAAACGATTCTCGAGGCGCAGGCCGTGCCAGTGCACGGTCGTGGGGCTCTCGATCCGGTTGGTGACGCGCACCACGACGGTCGAGCCCTGCGGCGCCTGGATGAGCGGCCCCGGGTACTGGCCGTTGTAGCCGTACATGGCCGCCGTGTGGCCGTTCAGCGTGCGGCGCACGATAGACACGTCGACATCGAAGGTGTCACCGGGCTCAAGGTGCACGACCTCGCTGGGCTGCGCCTCGGGGAGCGTCATGACGTCGATTCCGGCCGCCGCGAGGAAGGGCTCGACCGGGGGCAGCGCCATCTCCAGCCCCGGGATCATGGGCATGTTCGGGTCCATCGGGGGCATGCGCCAGCCGCCGCCCATCATCATGTGGCCGGTGTGGTCCATCTCCTGGGCGGCCGCGAGCGGCGGGAGAAGGAGTGCAACTGCGACCAGCAGGTGCGCGAAACAAGTCAAGGGGGCCCGCACCGTCTCATGCTTGGGACGAGGGGACGGCCGCGTGGTCATGCCGGATCGACATCCGTTCTGGAGAAGTCGTTTCCCTTGAACAAAAGCGGCTCGGCTGTCGTTTTGGCGAGCGCGTAGGCAAAGCAGTCGCCAAAGTTCAGCGAGGCCGGGTGATTCCCCTTGCCATAGCGGCGCCATGCGCGGCGTGCTGCCTCCAGGTGTTCCACCGTGACCGGCATCAACTCGATTTCCGCGCGCTCCAGGAGGGCGTCCAGGTCATGGGCCGCCGCTTCCCCTCCTCGACTCTCAACCACTATCGAAGACTCCAGGACGTTGGCGACCGACATGCGGCAGGGATGGGCACCCATGATCGCAGCGGCATGACGCCTCGCATCCGGCTCGCCAAAGAGGATCGCGAGCACCGCCGAGCTATCGACGATCACCCGGGGAGGCCCCTCTCGTCATAAAGCAGATTTCCGTGCTCGATGGCCGAAGGCCCAGGCCCGAGCGACTCGGCACAGCGCCGGCCGATGGCCAGCAAATCGTCGATACCGGCATCCAGTCCTCGTCGACGCTTCTCACGCGCAATGCGTTCACGAAGCGCCACGGTGATGGCACCGGTCATGGTCTCGCCGGTCAGCCGGGCAAGGTCGCGGGCGAGCAGACAGGTCTCGTCATTCTTGATGTTGAGCCCCATGGCAGCCTCCAGGGTAGAAACAGAAGCTCTCGTTCTACCCTACGTCGGATTGCTCGCACGCGCAACCCTACTCATACCCGTAGGCGGCGCAGTTCTTCTCTTCGAAGGGGCCGTGGCCGGCCATGGTGTGCATCATGCCGCTGCGGGACATGCCGCGGATGACGATCGGGCCCGTCCACATGGTCGCGTCGGGGTCGAAGGCGGGCTCCAGGGTGACGACCACGAGGAACTTGTTCCAGGCGACCTTGCCGTCGAAGCCCGCCGGGTTGGTCAGCTCGCCGGCCAGCGCGATCTGGTCCAGTTCGGGGGTGGTGGTCCAGACCACGTAGGTGCCGCCGCGCGCCGGGTTGAGGCGGTCGAAGCGGACCGTGAAGTCGTACTGGTAGCTCCCGTCCTGGCCCAGCGCGATGCCGTACGGCGACTGCGTGAAGGCGACCTCGCCCACGCCGCTCGCGTTGCCGGTGCCCGGGACCCGCCTGGTGGAGACCATGGGGAACTGGTAGTACTCGGGACCGGGCGGAGTGGCGGGGCGCAGGGCCGAGCCGGCAACATCGAGTGCGCCGCACAGGGCGACGACCACGGCCGCGTCGGCCGGCGACTCGGCCACCTCGGCTGGCGATTCGGCCATCCGCCAGCCTCCTTCGGCGTTCCGGACGGGGGCCGCGACGACGAGCAGCACCATCAGCGCCGCGAACCCTCCCGGTGCTCCGGATCCAGTCATCCTCATCCTTCTCGGCCTCCGCGGTTCAGCTGACCGGACGCCGCAGGGGCGGACGATCCCATTCCTGCGCCGACGAGATGTTGGGCATGCCCCAGTCCTCGCCGTTCCAGCCGCTGAACCCGTCCATGCGGAAGGTCCAGAAGCCGGTGGACATGTCGCTGACGACGATCAGGCCGTCGGCGTTGCGGACATCGACCCCGAAGGCGCCGTTGAAGACGGGGGTGCGGTCCCGGTTGGGCGGGCCGACGTAGGTGTCGTAGTAGCCGACGGTGACCGGGTTCTGGGGGTCCATGAGCGAGAAGATCTGCAGGCCGTCGAGGTAGCCCGATGCGAAGACGTAGGGCCAGCGGACCTCGTGGTTGTGGACGAGATTCTGCCAGTCGGCGGTCCAGGCGGAAATGGGCGTGCGGATGTTGGTCACTTCGCCGTCTAGTGCGGGCTGCAGGTCGAAGATGCGGATGGGCGCGTACTGGTACTCGGTCTCGGCGATGACGTAGCGGCCGTCGGGGCTCGGGGTGAAGGTGTGGCCGCCGCGCACGCCGCTGACGCCCACGAGGGTGATCCGCAGCTCGGGGTTCGCGACGTCGGTCACGTCGTAGATGTAGTAGCCGCCGCTGCCGCCGCCATAAAAGCGGTCCTGGCCGCTGTCGGGATGGTATCCGACGTAAAAGTCGTGGTAGCCGCGGCCGCCGCGGTTGAACTCGGTCTCGGGGACGGGGACCCGGCCGACCAGGGCGTTTTCAAGGTCGCCCTCGACCACCCGGCCCAGGTCGTAGACGTGGGCGAAGGGGCCGCTGACGGTCGAGAAGAGCAGGACCCGTCCGTCGGAGTGCTTGTAGATGAAGATGTTGTGGAAGCCGCCCGGCAGGTCGGGCTCGCGGATCCTGGCCACCTCGGTGACGGTGGACGCATCGGGCAGGCCTGTCACGTCCAGGACCACAGCGCCCATGTCGGTGTTGGGACCGCCCTGACCGAACTGCAGCGACTGCACCACGTAGTAGCGGTCGCCGACCTTGAAATGCTTGACGTCCATGCCGCCGGTGCGCATGTGGAGGTCCTGGTTCTCGATGCGCCACTCGTACAGGAGCTCCGGGCTCTCAGGATTGGCGATCGAGATGATGTCGAGGCCCTTGGGGCCGACGTCGCCGTAGACCATCCGCGCGACGTACGCGTACGGGCGGTCGAGCTCCTGCTCGATGTCCATGTCGGCCACGGAGAGGCGCGGGCCGAGGGGGATGTGGCCGAGGATCTCCATGTTGTCGCTCCCGGGCGAAGAGGCCGTCCACTGGGCGTGGGCGGGGGGGGCGAGGGTGGAGAGGCCGGCGAGGAGGAAAGCGGCGGCGGTGAGTACTGCGGGCTTGAACCGAACGGACATTGACGACTCCCTGGGTGGCTCGGTTGGCTGGACGACCCGCGGGCGGGGCGGTTCCGTGGCGGCGAAGGGCCGCCGGGATTCAAGGTACTAGCGGAGTTTCGGGTTGGGCAATTGGCGGGGGCTCACCACGGCAGCCGCTGCACCGCCATCCACGCCGCAGTCGCCCCGGTCACGACCGACAACACGGCGTTCCAGGCCTTCTCCGACAGCGGCAGGCCCCGGGTGGCCGCCATTGCCAGCACCAGCACTCCCCCCGCGACCACGATCTGCGCGAGCTCAAGCCCGATGTTGAAGGACAGCAGGGGCAGGAAGATGTTGCGCTCCTCGCCCAGCACAAGGCGGAGGAAGCTCGAGAAGCCGAGGCCGTGAATGACGCCGAAGATGAGCGCGAGCCCGTACCGCGCGGGGCGTGCGGAAACTCGGTGCTCGGACGCTTTCTCGCGCCGGATCGCCACCAGATTCACCACCGCCGTGGCGACGATCGTCACCGGGATCAGGAACTCGACGAGCCCCGTGTCGACCCGCACCAGCCGCAGCGTCGCCAGCGCAAGCGAAACCGAATGCCCGATTGTGAAAGCGGTCACAAGCACGAGCAGCTCGCGCCAACGCGTCAGCGAATAGGCCGCGCAGAGCGCCGCCAGGAAGAGGATGTGATCGTAGCCCTGCAGGTCGAGCAGGTGCTCGAAGCCGAGCCGGAGGTACACGTTGAAGGTGGTCATGGGTCAGTGCGTTCGGGTGCCGTGGCGGGCGCGGCGGGAGGTGCGGACCCGCACGGCGGCCCAGATCGCGCTCCACGCCAGCCAGGACACGCGCTGCCAGGGGGTCAAGGTGCGAAAGTGCGACCATAGCAGCAGCGGGACGGTGGCCGCCAGCTTGACCGCCGACCCATCGTGGTGCGGCAGCCTCCGTTCGACCACCGTGACCGCGCGGCGCCGCTCCCGGTGCAGGGCGCCCTCGATCGCGCTGCCGAGCTGTTCCGGCGACATGTCGCGCCAGCCGGGAAGCCGAATCACGCTCCAGGCCGCGACGGTGCGTCCCCATCCGTGGTGGTTGGCGCCCGCCACCACCGCCAGATCCATGGCATCGGCGAGGGCGAGGATCTCGCCGCGCTGCTCACGGACCTGCTCGAGGCCGCGCGGCGCGCCGTCGCTGAGTTCGACGCCGATTACGCCCGCCGGTGTACCGGGCCCGAGCGGGACGATCTGGTCGAGCGGGCCGGGGAGCGTGTAGAGCATGGTCGGGGGGCCGGCACCGCGGTGGTGCGCGGCGGCCATCGAGTCCGGGTCGAGGCGGTGCCAGGTGCTGTCCAGCGCGAAGAGGTAGCGGGTGCGGTCGCCGAGGATGTTGGTGTGACGGTCACGCAGCCGCACCTCCATGCCGCTCAGCAGCACGGTGCGGTCGCCGGCGCGCGCGGGGTTGGCGGGCAGGGCCTCGTCCACGCCCGCCCAGGTGTAGTGGTCGGTGATGTAGGCCGCGTCGAAGCCGCCGGCTTCGTGCCAGGCGCGGTTGCGGGCCGCCGTGAAGAGGGACCACCCGTCGTGGGAATGGTTGGTGTGCGAATGGAAGTCCACCGCGACGAGATCGGGAGATGCCAGCCGGATGGCGGCCATGGGGCGCGGGATGAGGGCGGCGGCCGCGTAGAAGGCGAGCAGGGCGGCGAGCGCGGCGACGGCGAGGAGGGCTTCCCGGGTGAGGCGGGGGCGCGTGGCGCGGGCCGCGACGAGGCGGCAGGCCGCGTACAGCAGGACCAGGGTCGCGAGAACCGCGTAGTGCTGGGTCACCGTGAGAAGGGACAGCGTGTCCCAGATGCCGAAGAGGGGCGCGCCGAGGAGGTAGCCGGGCGGGTGGTGGAGGGTGGCGGGGGGGAAGGGCTGGTGGGTGGCGGCGTCGCGCAGGGCGGGCACGGCGAAAAGCGCAGAGATGATGATCAGTGCGGCAACCAGGAGTGGTCCCCGGATCCATTGCGTGGGCATGCGGATCACGGGCTCACCGCACCGTTGTCGCCAGTCGTGACGCCCGCTTCCCGACCAGCTCGGCCTGTTTCACAAGTGCTTCTTCGCGCAGTCCAGGAAGCGCGAGTTCCGCCGCCACCGAGTCGCCTGCCTCGCTCGCCGCGGCACAGAGTTCTGCCACGCGTCGCCTGACGAAGCGTGGTCCGAGTCCGCACCGTCTGGCAAACCGGTCCCAATCACCGCGGCGCAGGTCTTCCAGTGTTTTGCGACCCGCGATGTGCATCGCGAACTTCGGTGAGTAGCGAGGATAGGCGATGGTTGACAGGAGGTCGTAGAGCGGGGCCAACTCCATTTCGCCACCGGGCTTTCGGAGCAGACTGTAGTTCTTGCCGTGGGCGTCCGCGTTGCCCAGCAGCACCTGAAGGATGGCGGCATCGAGCAACCCGAGTACGGAAGCTGCGGGCCGCGTGCACACCCGGCGAATCAGTTCGAAACACTCCCGAAACCCTGGCCCGCCGTCCGACGCGTACTTTTGCTCGGGCACGATCCCGAGCGCCTGGCAGAAGTCCTCCTGATGGAGCCGCTCCATCGAGCCGTCCGGAACGGACTGCCGGTCGTAGCGTTCCACCAGCAGGTACGCGCTGCCAGCCACCACTTCCGGGCTGACGGGTGCGACCGCCAGTCGCATTCGCGCCGCAAGACGCATCGCGAAGGCCTCGTTCTCGGTAGGGTCCTCGAGGTCGGGGATCGGCGGCTTGAGAATGTGGGTGGTTGGCTGACCGGGCATGGGAAGGGCAATACGCTCATCGACCAGCACAACCGGAAGCTTCGATTGGGCTCCCGCCAGAGACATGCGTAGACCCCGTCCTTCAGTCCGAAAGAGCTCGCCTGTGTCCTTCGTCTCGCCGGCGAGGAACGGCCGCGTCCGAATTGTCTTCAACAGCAGCAGCAACTCGTCGTCGGATAGCGGCTCGGGCACGGTGCCCGCTGGCGCGTCGGGCGGCACTTCGTCGTCGGGTAGCAAGGCAAGCGCTCCTGCCAGTTCCGCTCCCAATCCAGCCAGTAGGCGGAAGGTGTTGGAGGGCGATACGCCGAGCCCGGCGGCGGCCGCGTCGCGTTGAGCGCCCTCAGGCAACAGTCCCTCGAAGAACGGAAGGCAACGGCGCAAACTGAAGCTCTGCGCTTGCTTGGGCAGCGAGAACGAGATGGGCGGCGCCGAGGCGTTCTCGATCCACCCGCCGTCGTAGATGAAGCGCATCTGGCCATGTCGATCCAGCGCAAGACGACCGACGATCGTCCTGCCCCACCAGACGCTCAGCGACCGGATCATTCAGACGACCAATTCCGCCTTGGCGGGCCGCCTCCCGGGACGACCGGACCCTCTGCGGCCTCTCGATCCGACACGGCGTCGCCCGGAGGCATCTCGATGCGGATTGTGCACCCGAGTGTTTCGAGCACTGCAATCATCTTTTCGAGCCGCACCGTAGGCTTCCCCCTTTCGAACTCGGACAGGAAGCGGACGCCAACCCCCGCGGCACCTGCCAACTGATCCTGGCGCAGGCCCTGGGCACGCCGGGCCGTCCTGACGATCCGTCCAATCTCTTTTGGCGTCATTCGTTCCTCCGCGGTGATCCCGAACGGGAAAATGGCGACCTGAACGGACTGGGTCAACCTTTTAGTTATCCCGAACGGGAAAACAACGCACGAGGTTTTCTGTCCCGAACGGGAAAATTGCTACCGGGTTACGCGGGCGCATCCAATTGTCCCGAACGGGAAAACCAACCCGTCGGGCAGGGGGAAACCCATCGAATTTGCCCGAACGGGAAAACCGACATCCGGCCCCGGAATCCGCGGTGCGCCCCCCCTACCTCGCAAACGAATGCGAGTACTTCACCAGCAAAGCCCGCCCGGACGACAGCGGACGCCTCGGCCCCAGCCCGTTGTCGCGGTCGTTGTAGAGCCCCTCGTTGTAGACGATCCAGAGGTCGGTGCCCTCGCGGAAGTGATAGCGGAAGCGCACGTTCAGGCTCGTCAGGTCGGTGGCGCTGTTGTACTGGCCGAAGGTGCTCATCGACACCTTGGGGTTCAGCGCCGTCTTGACCCTCAGGCGCCCCAGCTGGACCGTCGTGCCGACGCCCCGCTCGGCGAAGTCCAGGCGATTGACCTCGTAGCCGGCCTCGAGCTCCAGGTACTTCGACACGACCCACACGGGGGCCACCGACAGGCTGACCCGGGTGCCGTCGTAGAAGCTCCCCAGCGAGGCCTCGAATTCGCCGCGCACGAAGTCGGCGCGTGGCAACCGCAGCATCGCGGTCGCTTCGTGGAACCAGTACTCGCCCGCCGGAATGACGACATCCGAGATCGGGAAGGGATCGAGCACGCTCTCGAAGCTGGACAGCGTTCCCACGGTCAGGTTTGACCCATCCCGGAAGTCGAACTCGATCTCCGGCTTGATCTCGCGGGACTCGGCGGTCCGGTCTGCGTTGCGGAAGTACTGGGCAGTGCTGACCTGCAGCGCGCGCGCGAGCAGCGGCGACGAATCGTCCCGCAGCTGCCGGTAGCGCAGCTGGGCACCGCCATAGGTGAAGTCCTTCCGCAACTGGAACCCCAGGCCCGGCAGGTAGTCCTCGCCCACCCGGATCCCCTCGGCGTAGTAGGAGAACCCCTCGTCGCGGCGGCGCTCCAGCCGGACCCTCCCGAGCCCCGACTCCAGTCCGCCCGCCTGATCGGCCGCCTCGTCGAAGGTGTCGGCCCACTGGAGGATCAGGTACTCGTATCCGAGCCAGCGGATCACGGCGTCGAGGCCGTAGGCGGTGTTGTTGCGTCCGGTCGATCCCAGGCGGGTGGTGAGCATGCCGCCGACGCTCGAGAAGTCGTCGATCACCTGCTGGCGCAGCCGGACGACGCCGACGTTCTCGGACGACAGATCCCCGTGCGGGGCGGTCTGCATGCTGAGGAAGCCGAAGTCCGTGCCGGCCCAGCGCCCCACCGCCCGCGCTCCCCCGTAGATGCGCACGATCTCGCCCTGGTCCAGCCCGATCCGGCGGCTGTGGAAGAGGCGGTTGAACATGCCGCCCGTGTTGAAGTCGAAGGTCGAGGCGCGTTCCTGGAAGAACTGCCGCTTCTCGGGGAAGAACAGGGCGAAGCGCGTCAGGTTGATCTGCTGGTCGTCGGCCTCGACCTGTGCGAAGTCGGTGTTGAGGGTCAGGTCGAGCGCCAGGTTCGAGGTGGGCGAGTACTTGACGTCGATCCCCGCTTCGGCCGTGGGATCGCGCTCGCTCCGCCACTCGGCCTGCGGCACATCGGGCGGCTCGGCCAGCACGGGATTCTGCTTGAAGCCGCCCAGGGTGAACGGCGTCACGTACACCGGCGCAGACTGCTGTGCGTCGCGCAGCACCACCCGCTGCGCCCTCGACGGTTTGGCAAACCCCAGCCGACCCCACCTGGGCTCGATCGGCGGAAAGGTATGCCGCTCGTTCTTGCGGGCGATCACCCGGTAGAGGATCAGGCCCATGGTCACCTCGTCGCCGGTGACCTGGAAACCGAGCGTCGAGAACGGGATCCTGAACTCGGCGAACCATCCTTCGTCGGTCTGCGTGGTGACAACGTCCCAGTACGAGTTCCAGTCCCAGTTCATCGGCATGCCGTTGGTGAACTCGGCGTCGTTCGACATCGTCCGGTCCTGCCGCACTCCCGACGGATTGACGGTGAACCAGACCGCGGTCTCGTAGTCGTTGTAGCTGTCGATGATGATGGACAGAATGTCGTCGCCGCTGTACTGGTCGCGGTAGAAGGTCCCCGTGCGGATCCCGTCCGGCTCGGAGTCCCACATGCGCCCCGCGACGTACAGGTACCGGTCGTCGTGCGCGATCCGCACGTCGGTCTCTTCCGTGAGCGGTCCCCCGAAGTTGGGCTGGTACATGGACATCTCGTAGGGGGGGACTTCGTCCCAGGCCGCTTCGTCCACGACGCCGTCGATCACGACCTCGCCCGAAAGGCGGGGAATGGTGATCGGGGAGTCGGGATCGGATTGAATAGAGCGAAGCTGGCCGCTCAGGCCGCCCGGAGCCGCCAGGGAGGCCGCGAGGAGGGCCCCGGCGAGGAGGATATTTCGTGTCCGCTTCACGTCGTCGTGTGTCATTCCATGGGTTGCGTGCCGGCGCGGAAGATGCCGCGCACGGTGATAACATACTTCATGGCCACCTTGCACCATGAAATCGTTGAGGCTCCCGGGTCGGCGCCCACCCGGCAGATGCTCCTGCTGCACGGGATCTACGGCGCCGGAAGGAACTGGGGCACCATCGCGCGCCGCCTTGTGCGGGCCCGGCCCGATTGGCGCGTGGTGCTGGTGGACCTGCGCTCGCACGGCCAATCGCCCCGGCTCGCGCCGCACACGATCGACTGCTGCGCGGCCGACCTGCTGGACCTGGAGGATCACCTCGGCAGCCCCGCCGACGCCGTGCTGGGGCATTCGTTCGGGGGGAAGGTCGCGCTGGTGTATGGGCGGCACCGGGGGGATGGGGGCGGGCCGGATGGAGGCGGGCTCGGAGATGCGGCGAGCGGCCACCGATATGGAGGCGCACCCGTCCAGCTCTGGATCGTCGATTCGTCACCGAGCGCCGGACGGCCCGGAGGCGGCGCCTGGCGGATGCTGGGAATGCTGCGGCGGCATCCGGGGCCGTTCGGGAGCCGCGCCGAGGCGGTCGATGCGGTTGCGGCAGAGGGGTTTCCGCCTCTGGTGGCGAACTGGATGGCGATCAACGCGGTGCGAACCGACGCCGGGCTGGAATGGCGCCTCGACCCCGACGAGATGGAGGCCTACCTGCGGGACTACTTCGGCATCGACGCGTGGGATGTGGCAGAGCGTCCTCCCGCCGGCGCCGCGGTCCACTTCATCCGGGCGCTGGGGTCGAGTGTGCTGGACGACGTGGCCGGCGGGCGGATCCGGGCGGCGGCGCGCGCCACCGGGCGGGTCTTCCTGCACGAGGTCGAGGGCGGGCACTGGGTGAATACGGAGAACCCGGGGGCGTTGCTGGGGCTGCTGGTGGCCGGGCTGGATTGAGGGGGGGCCGCAGGTAATCCTCCCCTGAATGCGAAGGCCCCCGCGCCGGCATCGGCGCGGGGGCCCTCCAGGCTGGCGAGGACCGGGCCGCCGCCCGGCCATCGCCGCCCTTGAGTCAAATCCGGCTAGTGGGAGATCCGGAATCCGAAGTTGATCGACCGCGGGTAGCCCAGGAACACTTCGGCATCGTCGGCCTTGTGGCTCAGCTGACCGCGCTCGCGCTCGGCGGCGTCCTGATAGCCGTTGAAGCGCGAGTTGTCCTGTGCGTCCTGGATGTACTTGGTGTCCAACACGTTGAACGCGTGCAGGAAGATCTGCACGTTTCCACCGAAGGCCGCCGACAGCTCTGCCGGAAGCCGGTACGACGTGTGCAGATCGAAGACCGTGTACCCCGGCGGGCTCCACGACTGGATGCCGGCATCCACGTTGCTGGTGCGGCCGAACGGGTCGAAGTTGGCGTAGTGCTTGCCGTAGGTCTTTCCAACCACGCGCCCGTAGAATCCCCCGGACGGGAAGAACGACAGCGCGTACGCGAACTGGACCTGCGGGGCATCGCCCACGTACAGGCCATTCAGGTAGAAATTGTACTCCTCCGTCTCGGCCTGCCGGTCGTCGGGCTTGTAGGTGCCGGTGGGATCGTTGGTGTACTTCCAGTCTCCGAAAGAGAATGCGCCGTCGAAGCGCATCCAGTCGGCCGGCTGGAAGGCGGCTTCGAGTTCGAAGCCCATGTGGCGCGCGTCGACGCCCAGCAGGTTCACCAGACCGTCCTGATTGTCGCCCAGGAGGTTGCGGATGAAGAGGTTGCGGGTCCGGTCGTTCCACTGCGTGAAGTAGACGTTGGCATCCATGGAGACCTGCCGGTTCAGGGAGCGGAAGCGCGTCCCTGCCTCGAACGACGTGAATGTCTCGTTCGTGGGATTCGGGTTGAGGATGCCGCGGTTGTCGTCGATGACGCCGTCGAAGATCGGCACCTTCGAGACCAGCCCGGCGTTGCCGTACACAGACCATTCGGGGCTGAGATTGCGCTGCGCTCCGCCCTTCAGCTGATAGCCCGTCAGGCCTCCGCTGCTGAGCTGATGGAAGCCCCCGCTCGAGCCCCTGGTGAAGAAGTCGGTGAAGTCGTAGGAGATCCTCGAAACACCGACCATCCCGTAGTAGGACCCGTCGAGCGACGATTTTTCGGCCTGGAGGTGAGCGCCGATCCAGTTGACGTCGTTCTCGTTGTAGTAGTTGATCTTGTCGCCCAGCCCGCGGTTCCCCTGCTCCTCTGACCAGAAGTCGGAGCTGCAGCCGAAGAAACAGTCGTTGTAGAACTCGCCGCCGAGAAGGTCCCGCACTTCGCGGTAGTGCTCGATGGTCGCGGTCCGCCAGTCGATGCCGAGCACCGTGTTCAGGCCACTGCCGAACTCCTTCTGCAGACTGCTGATGACGCCCCACGTGTCCTGGTTGTTCACCGAGTTGCGCAGGATGCCGGACGATCCGCCGTTCTCGTTGCCGCGGTTGCGCGCGATCGTCGCGTTCCAGTCGGCGTAGCGCTGGCCGTAGGTGTAGTCCCAGCGCATCGACCCGTAGGTGCCGGTGCCGCCGCCGTTTCCTCCCGAGTAGTAGGCTACGGTGTTGGCTGTGAGGCCGTCGCCCAGGTACGAGTACCAGTTCATGTTGACCTGGGGCTTGTAGAAGTAGTTCTCGCGCTCGTTCAGGAAATCACTGGAGAAGCGGCTCGAGACGCCGGCGCCGGGGCCGGTGCTGTTGAACTGGCGTCCGTTGTAGCTGGGATCGACGCCGGCGACGTTCGGGTTCCAGAAGCGTCCGGCTTCGGTCGAGAATCGGTCCAGGCCCGCCGGATCGTAGTCGTCGAGCGACATCGCGAATTCACGGTCGATCGTTGCGATGTTGAGCTTGTAGAGCCGCTGGCCGTGGCGCTGGGGCGCTCCGAGGGCGTAGAACTCGATCCGGTTGTTGTCGCCGAGCTTGTACTGCGACGCGAGGTAGAAGGCCCACGCATCGGTCCACACCCCGTCGACGAGGCCGTCGCCGGTCTTGCGGATCCCCGACGCCGTCATGGAGAAGTTCCCGATCGGCCCTGTGGACGCGGTCATGGTCGTCTTGAGGAAATTGCCCGAGCCGAACTCCTGCATGAGGGTGTAGCCCGGGTTCAGCGCGCTCGGATCGGTGATCACGTTCAGGGTCCCGCCGATGGACGGCGTGGCCAGATTGACAGCGCTGAGGCCGCGCTGCAGTTGGATGCTGGTGGCGGCGTCGCCGACTCCGTCCCAGTTGGACCAGTAAACCCAGCCGTTCTCCATGTCGTTGACGGGCACGCCGTTCATCATCACGGCGGTGTTGCGCTGGTTGAAGCCGCGGACGTTGATGCGCGCGTCGCCGGCTCCACCGCCCTGCGCGGTCGCGTAGACCGACGGGGTGATGTTGAGAACCAGGGGCAGGTCGCGGGAACCGAGCTGGGTCTGGATCTCGGTCTTCGAGACGTCGCTGAAGGCGACCGGGGTGCGGCGCTCCTCGGCGCGCTCGGCAAGGACCTCGATGCCGCCCAGCGCCAACGCTGTGGGGGTAAGCGAGAAGTCGAGCATCGCTGTGCCGCCGGCCTGCACGGTCAGCTGCTGGCTGTCGGCCGTGTAGCCGATCAGCTGGACCGAGACGGCGTAGGAACCGGCCGGAACGCCGACGATGTTGAAGCGGCCGCTGTCGTTGGTGAGCCCGCCGTACTGGGCACCGGTCACCGACTGCGACAGCACCACCTGGGCGCTGCCGACACCGGCACCCTCGGATGTGACGCTTCCCGTCACGGTGCCGCTATCCTGAGCGGTCACGGGCATCGCCGCGAGCAGCAATGCCAGGATCGGATAGATTCGTTTCATTCGCTCTCCTCCTGTTCGTGTTGTTGCGCGTGAAGCGTGGTGCCCCGCGCGATGATCTCATGGAAGCGGTTGGATTCGACCTGGCCGCTGAAGAACGGTAGCCGGACTCCGGCCGCAATTCAGTAACTTGACGGTAACAAGTCCGCGGGCTGCGAGCCTGCGTGCAAGCTCGCCGCCTTCGCCCGGCGATGTACGCCGTTCGGACACTGCCAAAGTATGCGTTGGGGGCCGGTCGGGACAAGGTGACCCGGCACTGGATCGGACCGCCGCCAGGCACTGGACACTCACCCGGGGAAACCCTAGAATCCTTTCCGGCGGCAAGCCGATGCTCGGTCGGTGGCCGGAGCCGGAATTCCGGCCCCGTCGCGCAGTCGGAACTCACCGCGTCAGCCCGGGTGTGGCCGGCGCGGTGTTCTTTGGTTACACCACAGACTCCCGACAGGAGGAAGGATGATTTCGGTTGAAGGGGTGACCAAGCGCTACGGCACCCTCGTGGCGGTCAATCGAGCCAGCTTCGAGGTGAACCGGGGCGAGGTCGTCGGGTTCCTGGGACCCAACGGGGCCGGGAAGACGACCACCATGCGCATGCTCACCGGTACGCTCCAGCCCGACGAGGGCACGATTCTGTTCGACGGCACCCCCATCGCGGACCAGCTCACCGAAGCCAAGTCGCGGGTGGGGTATCTGCCCGAAGCCAACCCGCTCTACGACGACATGCTCGTCTGCGAGTTCCTGCAGTACGTGGCCAGGCTGCGCGGCATGGATCCCGGCGCGGCCCGGCCGGCCATTTCCGATGCGGTCGACGAGACCGGTCTGGAGGAAGTCTTCTTTCGCCCCATCGGCGAAATCTCGAAGGGCTTCCGGCAGCGCACCGGGATGGCCGGCGCGATCCTTCATCAACCCGAAATCCTCGTTCTCGACGAACCCACCGAAGGGCTCGACCCCAACCAGCGCGTCGAGATCCGCAGGCTGGTCAATTCACTGGGGAGCGAGCGCACCGTGATTCTGAGCACGCATGTGATGCAGGAGGTCGAGGCGACCTGCGACCGCCTGCTGATCATTTCGAAGGGGTCGATCGCCGCGGACGGTACGGTGGGCGAGCTGATGGACGCCGGGCGCGGGATTTCGCGATATACGGTCGAGGCGGCCGGTGACGGGGTGGCCGAGGGGCTGCGGGGATTGCCCGGCGTGGCGGATCACACGGCCGTGGCGGTGAACGGGCGCGTACGCGTGAGTCTGGAGGCGACGGGGGACGAGGAGTTGCGCCCCGTGATCTTCCGGATGGCGACGGAGCGCGACTGGGTGCTGTGGGAGCTGCGGCGCGAGCGGGCGACGCTGGAGCAGGTCTTCCGCGAACTGACGATGGACGACGCGAAGGCGGACTCCGGCGGCCCGGCTGCGGACGATGCAGCGGCGGGCGGCGACACCGGCGGCGACGAGTCGGGCGCGGCCGACGCGCCTGACGCCGCAGCGGCCGGGGAGGTGGCGGAATGAACGTCAAACAGCTCCTCCTCGTGGCGCGCCGCGAACTCCGCGGCTTCTTCGACCAGCCCACCGCGTATGTTCTGGCCGTCGCGTTCCTGGGCCTCGGGCTCTTCCTGGCCTTCCGGTCGCTCTATGCGATGTCGGCGGCTACGCTGCGGCCCTTCTTCGACCTGCTTCCCTGGCTGCTCGTCGTCTTCGTTCCGGCCGTGGCGATGAAGAGCCTGGCCGAGGAGCGGCGCGGGCACACGCTGGAGTGGCTCCTCGCGCAGCCGCTCACCGAGACCGAGATCGTGCTCGGCAAGTTCCTGGGCAACTGGCTCTTCGTCATGATCACGCTGGCGGGTACGCTCCCGGTGGCGGTCGGAGTGCTGGCGTCGTCGGAGGCGGATCCGGGGATCATGATTGCGCAGTACTTCGGGGCCGCGCTGCTTACGGCCCAGATGGTGGCGATCGGCGTCTGGGCCTCGTCCATGACGCGGAATCAGATCACGGCGTTCATCCTCGGCGCGTTCCTGTGCTTCGCGCTGGTGCTGATCGGGACGCCGATCGTGCAGATCGGGCTGCCGCGGCTGATCGGCGGCTGGGCCAGCCAGCTGTCCGTGATGAGCCACTTCGAGAACGTCGCGCGCGGGGTCGTCGATCTGCGCGACCTGCTCTACTTCGGGTCGACCTGCGGGCTCTTCCTGCTGCTTGCCGTGGCGGCGCTTAGCGGCGAGCGGCTGAGCCGCCAGGGCGGCGCCTTCCGGCGGTTGCGCCTCGGCACCGGGGTGATCGCGCTGGCCGTGCTGGTGCTCAACCTGGTGGGCGGCAGCGTGCGGGGCCGGCTCGACCTTACCCGCGACGACCTGTTCACCCTCTCGGACGGCAGCCGCGAGATCCTCGGTGAGCTCGACGACGTGGTCAACCTCACGCTCTTCATGAGCGACGACCTGCCGCAGGAGATCCAGCTGACGGAGCGCGATGTGCGCGACCTCGTGGCCGACATGCGCGGCGCCTCCAACGGGATGCTCAACACCGCCGACGTGAACCCCGACGACGGCGAGGACGCGGCCGACGAAGCGTCGTCGATGGGCATCATGCCGATCGAGTTCAACGTCCTGCGCGACGACGAGTTGCAGGTGAAGCGCGGCTACTTCGGGCTCGCGGTCACCTACGCCGACGAGCAGGAGATCATCCCGGTGATCGACCGGGCGGACGATCTCGAGTTCCGGCTGGTCTCGACGATCGCGAACATGACGATGACCGAGCGGCCCACTCTGGCCTTCATGTCGGGGTTCGAGGCCAAGGAGTCCTTCCAGTACAGGGCCTTCCGGGAGAGCCTGGCCGACCGGTACAACATCACCACCGTGAATCTGGCCGCCGATTCACTCGGGCCGCCGATGGTGCCGGACTCGGTGGACGTGCTGGTTGTGGCCGCGCCGGCGCAGCCGCTTTCGTTCGGTGCCGTGCGCGCGGTGGAACGCTATCTGGAGGGCGGCGGCGCGGCGCTGCTGCTGCTGGAGCGGCACGCGATCAACCCGCAGTCGCCGATGTCGATGCCGGTGACCTCCGGCCTGGAGGACCTGCTGGCCGCCCGTGGCGTGGAGGCCTCGGACGAGATGGTGTTCGATGTGGCTTCGTCCGAGCGCGTGTCCGTTCCCCAGGGATTCTTCAACGTGATCCGTCCCTATCCGCTCTGGCCGATCGCCTTTGGCGGCCAGGATCATGCCACCATCCGCGACCTCAGCAACGCAACGTTCGGTTGGGCCGCTCCCTTCACCTGGGAGGAAGACAACACCGCGGTGACGCCGTTGTGGAGCACCTCCGAGGGCGGCGGCACACAGGCTCCCGGCGGAATGATCGACCCCCGCAACGAGTTCGCGAGTTCGGTGGACGAGTTGGGGATCCACACGCTGGCGGTGGCGATCGATCCGGCGATGGCGGGTGAGGCCGAGGCCGACGGCGGTGAGCAGGGTGACGCGGACGCCGACGAGGCCGGCTCAAGCATGCCCAGCGGTCCGTTCCCGGGTGGACGCATCATCGCGGTTGGCGACGGGGACTTTCTCGAGGACCGGTTCGCCCAGGCAAACTCCCAGAACGTGATCTTCGCGGCGAATGCCGTCGATTGGCTGGCCCAGGACGAGGCGCTCATCGGCATCCGGTCCAAGGACAGGACCCCGCCAGCGCTCGCCTTCGAGTCCGACACGGGCAAGAACGCTCTCAAGTGGGGGTCGCTCGTGGGCGTGCCGGCGCTGTTCATTCTCTTCGGCTTCGTGCGCGTCACCGGCCGCGCGACCCGGGCAAGGCGCCGCTGGAACGAGGAGGGTGGAGAGGAGGGCGGACGATGAGCGAGAAGACTCTGCGCATGTCGCTGTACTGCCTGGTGGCGGTCACGGTGCTGTATCTGGGCGTGACGATGATGCGCGGCGGCGGCAACGGGGCCCAGGCGACGGATCAGGCCCTGCAGGACGCCTTCGCGGAGCTGGGGCGGGTGTCGCACACACACTTCGAGATCGCCGGCCCGCGCGAGACCATCGTCCTGGACAAGGCCGACGGCGCCTGGATGGTGAATGGATTCGAGGCTGACTCGGGTGCGGTCGCGCGCTTCCTGCGTGCCATCGAGGAGGTCGAGATCGCCGCCGTCGCCGCGACCAATCCCAACAATCACGGCCGGCTGGGCGTGAGCGCCGACAGCGCCTGGTCGCTGGGGACCGGAGGCGCTCCGGCCGTGCTCCTCGGCAAGACCGGCAACCGCTTCCGTACGGCCTACGCCCGCCTGCCCGACGCCGACCTGGTCAGCCTGATCGAGGGCGACCTGCGCTCGGCCGCCGCGCGTCCCGTGCTCGACTGGCGCAACAAGGTGATTCTGCAGACCGACACGGCGATCGTGGCGAGCATCCGCGTCACCCGCGATGGCGGCACTGTACACTACGAGCGGCAGGATTCGAGCTGGACGGCCGATGGCGGCGAGGCGGACGCGGTCACGGTGCGCAACATCCTGCAGGAGCTGGCGAATCTGCGCGCGAGCGGCTTTGCCCCGGACGATGCCGGGATGCCCGCCGAGCCGGAGCGCTCGGTGCAGGCCGCGGACGCGAACGGCAACGAACTCGCGTCGGTCACGCTGGCCGATGGCGACGGGAACGTACTGGTGCTCTCGGCGGGAAGTCCGTACATCTTCGAAGTCCCGACCTTCAGGGCAGACCGGATCGCCCCCGCCCCGCCGGACGAAGGGTAGCCCGCCATGAGGACGCCTCCAAGACCGTCGTACCGCGCCTGCCGTGAGGCCGGCCAATGAAATCCCAGACGCAATACGACGCCGTCGTCGTCGGTTCGGGAGCCGGCGGCGGAATCACCGCGTTCATTCTTGCGACCTCGGGGCTGCGCGTGCTGCTGCTGGAGGCCGGCCGGGACTACGATCCGCTGCGCGAGACTCCGATGTTCCAGCTGCCGAAGGACGCGCCCCTGCGCGCCGCCGGCACCGCGGACAAGCCCTTCGGCTTCTACGACGCCACGGTCGACGGCGGCTGGCAGGTGCCCGGCGAGCCGTACTCGGTCGCCGAGGGCTCGGAGTTCATGTGGTGGCGCTCGCGGATGCTTGGCGGGCGCACCAACCACTGGGGCCGGATTTCGCTCCGCATGGGCGAGTACGACTTCAAACCCCGCAGCAGGGATGGTCTGGGGTTCGACTGGCCCATGACTTACGACGATCTCTCACCCTATTACGACAAAACCGAGCTATTGATCGGCGTTTACGGGTCGAATGAGGGGCTGGAGAACACGCCGAACTCGTCTCCCGGAGTGCTGCAGCCGCCTCCCCGGCCCCGCGCCTACGAGCTCCTGACGCGCAAGGCGTGCCGCAGACTCGGGATCCCGGTGATCCCGGCGCATCTTGCCATCATGACGCAGACACAGGATCCGGACCGCCTGCCCGGCGAGCTGTTCCCGGACAACGACCTGGCCCGGCGCGTCACTGCCGACTCGATGCGCGGCCGCGCCGCCTGCTACTGGGCGACCCCGTGCGGACGCGGCTGCTCGATCCGCGCCAACTTCCAGTCCACAACCGTCCTGCTGCCCCCCGCGCTCGCCACCGGCAACCTCGAGATCCGCACGGGAGCCATGGTGCGCGAGGTCACCGTTGATTCGCAGGGACGCGCCACCGGGGTGCACTACGTCGACAAGGCCACCCTGCTCGACGAGTTCGCCGCGGCGCGCGTGGTCGTGGTCGCCGCGAGCGCCTGCGAGTCCGCGCGCATCCTCCTCAACTCGACCAGCTCAGTCTTCCCGGATGGGCTTGCCAACAGCTCCGGCCTCGTGGGCAAGTATGTCATGGACACCGTCGGCGCGAGCGTGTATGCCCACATTCCGGCGCTCCAGTCCCTTCCGCCGCACAACGACGACGGCTCTTCCGGAATTCACATGTACATGCCGTGGTGGCTGTACGGCGAGCAGCTGTCGGGCCAGCTCGACTTCCCGCGGGGCTACCATATCGAGTTCGGCGGCGGGCGGCGCATGCCCGGCTTCGGCGCCTTCGCAGGCCTCGAGCCCCTGACGGGCGGCAGCTACGGCCAGCGCTTCAAGGACGACTGCCGCCGCTACTACGGCAGCTTCATCGGCTTCGACGGCCGCGGCGAGATGATCCCCAACGAGGACTGCTACTGCGAAATCGACCCGGACCGCGTTGACCGCTACGGCATCCCGGTTCTGAAGTTCCACTGGAAGTGGGCGGACCACGAACTGCGCCAGGCCGTGCACATGCAACAGACCTTCGCCGAGATCGTGGACGAGATGGGCGGGCAGGTGCTTTCGGCCATCCACACCGACGGCGCGCAGGCGATCTCGAAGGGCGGGGAAATCATCCACGAAGTGGGCGGCGTCCTAATGGGTGACGACGCGCGCACCTCGGTGGTCAACGAGTTCTGTCAGTCGTGGGACGTGCCCAACCTGTTCGTGACGGACGGCGCGCCCTTCGTCTCAAACGCGGACAAGAACCCGACCCTGTCGATCATGGCGATTGCGTGGCGGGCCAGCGACTACATCGTCGAGCAACTCAGGCAGAGGAGCATCTGATGAGCGACGATCCGAATGTGCGTTCCCCGGATTCCGGGGCCGGCCCGGCCGGCGAGCCCGACACGGCTGCGCAGTCGACGGAACCCGGGGACATCTCCCGGCGCGGGGCCCTCAGGGTCATCGCCGCGGGGGCGGCGCTTGGCGCGGCCGCTTCGTGCGGTCCCGAAGACGCCGCCCAGTCGACCGAATCGGCGCACGAATCCCTGTCGGGGTTCAATCCCCTGCCTCCGAGCAACCCCATGGCCGCCGGCACGCCGACCGATCCGGACATGCTGGCGCCCGTCGTCCCCTGGGACATGGTCCTCACGGACGAGGAGATGCGCCTCGTTTCGGCGCTCGCCGACGTGATCATCCCGGCCGACGATCGTTCCCCGGCGGCCAGTGCGGTGGGCGTCGCCGACTACGTCAACGAGTTCGTGTCGGCGCCCGGCCATGAGGACAGCCTCATCGCGCTGAGGGGCGGCCTTGCGTGGCTCAATCGCACCGCGCGGGAGCGGTTCGACGCGGCGGACTTCCCCGCCCTGACGCTGGCTCAAAAGCACGAGATCTGCGACGAAATCTGCTTCGAGCCCGACACGCCAGCCGACCTCAAGCCCCAGGCACGCTTCTTCGACCAGTTCCGCGACATGGTGTCGACCGGGTTCTGGACCACCGAGGAGGGGATGCGCGATATCGGCTACGTGGGGAACATCCCGCTGCCGAGTTTTGATGGGCCGCCGCCGGAGGTGCTGGAGCGGTTGGGGCTGGCGGGGGAGGATCTGGTTTGAGGTGGTCCGGGCGACCCTTTGGACACGGTCGCCCGAAGTTCCGGCTGGATGTGCGGCCGCGCCTTCAGTGTTCCTCCATTTCCGTACCCTCGTTGAGGATCGCGACGTACTCGTCGTAGACGAACAGCCGGCCACGCCGCTTGCCGGTGCTCTCCCTGACCAGTCCAAGGTCGACAAGAAGGCGCATGGCCGACGATGCGGCAGAGAACGAGATGCTGGCCCGTTCGGCAGCGGCAGTGATGGACAGAATCGGCCTCGCCCTGAGCGCGGCGTAGACGCGCAGGGCAGAGCCCGCCCGGCGCCCGGAGCGCTCGATCGCACTCCGGTGGTTCGCGAACAGTTCCAACAGCCGCTTTGACGTGTTTACGGCCCCCTCCGCCGTGACCCGTACCCCCTCCAGGAAGAACTCCAGCCAAGCCTCCCAGTCCCCTGTTTCGCGCACCTGATCCAGGAGTTCGTAGTAGGTGCTCCTGTGTTGTTTGAGATATAGGCTCAGATACAACAGAGGCTCCTGCAGCACGCCGGCATGGAGCAGGAGCAGCGTTACGAGCAGCCGTCCCACTCTGCCGTTTCCGTCCAGGAAAGGGTGGATCGTTTCGAATTGGACGTGCGCAAGGGCAATCCGAACCAGCTTCGGCAGGCCGTCATCCCCGGCGTGAAGAAAGAGCTCCAGATCGCCCATACAACGCTGTACGGATGTGTGGGGCGGTGGCACGAAATGGGCGTTGCCCGGCCGCGTCCCGCCGATCCAATTCTGCGACCGGCGAAAATGTCCCGGGTCCTTGTCGCTTCCGCGTCCTCGCGAGAGGAGCACCTCGTGTATCTCCCGGATGAGTCGGTTCGACAGAGGGAAACCCCCTTCGAGCCGACGGCGTCCATGTTCCATCGCAGCCACATAGTTCGATGTTTCGATCACGTCGTCGACAGGAGCTCCGGGGGCCTCCTCGAGTTCGAACAGGAGCAGATCGGACAGAGATGATTGCGTGCCCTCGATCTGTGAAGAGAGGACTGCCTCCTTCCTGATGTAGACGTACATGAAGAGGGTTCGGTCGGGCAGCAAGGTCGACATCCCGTCCAGTCGGCCCAGGCTGATCGCGGCCGACTCCAGCACCGACCGGAGCGGCCCATCCATCACCGGCGGGGGACTCGGCGGCAGTGGCACCGGCACGAAGGCCCGCACCCGTTCACCGCCGGTCACGGTGAGTTCGTATCTTCCTGTCCGTCCTCGGTGCATCCTGGCACTCCCAGTCGGCTTATTCTGCGCAAGCGAATAGCATGATGGGTTATTCTGGTTTTGCTACTAAAACATAATAACAAACGCCAGACTTCTCAGGAATCCAGGGAAGATGACCTGGGGCCAGGCAACCTCCGCGTCACCCCTGGCTCTTGCGACAACACCTTCGGTATTATGATTTCCGCAATAGCATTGTTCACTATTCTGTTTTGCCTTCCAAGTCAGAATAAGATATGCAAAGAGTCAATTGTGCCTCCGCCCCGGCACTCTTCCGGCCGCTCGTTGCAGCCACGCTCCTGGCCGCCACCACCTGCGTCGGCGCTCCTCAGGAGCCAGACCCGGTTCTCCTCGAGGCCATCGACTGGTACACCGGGGTGGCCGGCTCGGTGGACAACGACCGGGCGCGGGAGCTGCTGGAAGAGGCGATTGCCGGCGGGGACCCGCTCGCCATGATGTGGCTGGCGCGTGTTCATTCGACGGGACGCATGGGGTTCGCCCAGGACGAGGAGCGGGCCCGCGAGATCGCCGACGGGGTGATCGGGAAGGTGCAGCGCGCGGCCGAATCCGGGGTGCTGGAGGCGATCTTCCTCATGGGAACGGCCTACGACGAGGGGTTGGGCAAGCCGATCGACCACGCGCGGGCGGCGCAGTGGCACCGGCGGGCCGCCGAGCGGGGACATGTCCTGGGAGCGCATAACATCGGCAACCAGTACAGCGAGGGCCGGGGCGTGGCCGAGGATCCCGCGCTGGCGGTCGAGTGGTGGATCCGGGCCGCGGAGAAGGGCGACGCGATCACGCAACTCCGTCTCGGCGAGTCGTATGAGTCCGGGCGGGGGGTGACGCAGGACCTGGATACCGCTTGGGACTGGTACTCGCGGTCGGCAGATGCCGGGAATCAGGACGCGAAGGCAGCGTTGGAGCGGCTGGAGCACTAGGGGCGAAAGTCGCCGAATCCTGCATGTAAAGCGTACACGACATTATGTAATGTTTTCATGACATAATGCTTGGCCTGCCAGGCCGGATCCCCTCTAATCCAGCAAGCCCGCCACCGCCGAAGCTCCCTCCAGGCCCGCGTCGGAGCGTGCAAGTTCCTGTCGCTGCGCGCGGGAGAGCCACGTCACCCGGCTGCCCGACGGGGTGCGCGTCACAGCGAGCACATCGTCGATCTGTTCCGCGACGGCGCCAACGTGGGAGATCACGCCCACCATTCGACCCGTGCCCGCGACCAGCGAGAGCGCCTCGATGGCGGAGTCGAGGTTGCTGCGGTCCAGCGACCCGAAGCCCTCGTCGAGGAAGAGCGATTCGAGGCGGCCGCCGCTACGGGCCATCATCTCCACCATGCCGAGCGCGAGCGCGAGAGACCCGATGAACTGTTCTCCGCCCGAGAGGCTGGCGGGCGAGCGCGCCTGCCCTGAATCGTTGTCGACGACCAGCCACTGCTGGTCCTCAAGGTTCCCCGGGTCGGCAAAGCTGTAGCGGCCCGAGGTCATCTCTTCAAGCATCCTGGATGCGTACACAAGCAGGTCTCGCGACCGTCGGAGGGTGAGCCACTTGAGGAATGCGCCCGGCTTGAGTGCGGCGTCGAGGTCACCCAGAGCGAGCTCCAGCGCGGCAACCTCGCCAGCGGTCTGGCGGAGTTTCAGGAGATCGTCGAGGATCGCGGCGAAAGCGTCCCGGGCCCGCGTCGCGTCCCGCGCGGCGTAGCGGGCCTCGTCGGCGGCCCTGGCGGTGGAACGGCTCAGGGCCTCGAGGTCGGTGGCATCGGCGGGAAGGTCGAGTTGCTCGGCCACCTTGCGGGCCTCGTCGCGGGCTTCGTCGGCGGCACGGAGAGCTCGGTCGCGCAGGTCCTCTGCCAGCGACACCGTGTCGATCATCGCTTCGCGGAATTGGTCGATTCCCTCCCGGATCGTCCTTGCGTCCACCGGATAGTGAATGGCCGCAGGGATCGGGACATCGGCAGCTAATTCGCGAACGGCGTCCGCAAGAGTGGTCCGATGGTCGGTCAGCGCCCGCACAAGGGCCTGCAGAGGCTCGTCGACCTCGGTCTTGCGGGTCTGGTCGAGACGCTTGAGCGCGGTGCTCGTCTCCTCGATCTCGGTGCGCAGGCGGTCCCTCTCCTGTTGGCGCATCTGAAGGATCTTCTCGCGCTCGCGTGCCGCGTACGAGGCACGGTCGAGGGGCGTGGTGTCGACCGTTTCCAGTTCCAGGGGATCGGAGGGAAGGACGATGTGGGGACGGAAGACCGAGGGGATGGATTGAATGTTGCGGTCCAGGGCGTCGAGGGCCTTGCCGGCGGTGTCGCGGGTTCTGTCGATTTCTCTCCGCGCGTGCTCGACGGTCTGCCGGGCTGAACTCTCGTCGATCTGGGCATCTGTCTGTGCTTTGCGCAGCCCATCGGCCTCGACGCGGTGCTCGCTCAGCTTCGCCTCGGCTTCGTCTTGCCGGCGCTGAACCGGGGCGAAGACCTCTTCCCGGTCGGGTAGCGGCGCGTCCCTTGCGGGTGGGAAAGCCTCATCCAGACCGATGGCGCTGCGAAGGTGGTCCAGTGCGCCGGCAATCTCGGATCGGAGGTCATCCAGCTCCCCCTTGGTGTTCCTGACGCCCCGCTGGATGGACTTCTGCTCTGCCTCGAGATCGGCCGCGACCCTGCCCGCGCCGTTGGCCTGCGACTTCGCCGCCTCGTGGGCCTCCCGCGCCGCGTTCAGACCGGTGTCCTGCGGCGGGGCCCAGCCCTCGGGCAAGTCACTCTGGCAGACGGGACACTCGTCGCCCGGACAGAGACCGTGGGCCGCGGCGGCGGCCGCGTTGGTGCGCCGTGCCTCAGTCAGTTCATGCTCGGCGCGTTGCAGTTGCTCCTGCGCCTCCCCCAGATCACGCTGCGCGGTGGCGAGCCGTGTGGTGACTTCGGCCGTCTCCTGCTCCCGCCTGGCCAGGACGTCTTCCGTCGTCCGGATGCGATCCCACAGGTCGTTGCACCTGTCATACCGGCGCCCGGCCTCTGCCAGGAGTTCGCGAGCGGAATCGACGGCCTCGGCGAGGGGCGGTTCCAGCGCCTGGTGCCGAGTCATCCGATCCGTTGCCGATTGGAGGGCTTGCTGCGCCTGGGCGTGGTGCCTCTTCTTCTCGGCTTCGCGTGCGATCGCCCTGCGCAGCGCGTGGGCCGCATCGACCGTCGTCGTCAATTCATTCGGGAGCGCGTGCAGCGCGGCCAGGGTGCGTGCGACCTCGCGATCGTCGGGTCCGTCATCGGTCGGAATGCCGTTCAGCTCTCGCTTCAAGCTGGCCTCGCGCCCTTCCAGTTCCGTCGCTTCGGCCTGTACGCGGCGCTGCGCACTCTCCACGGGCGCCAGCCGGTCGGCCAGTTCGTCCATAGCTGCCGGGGTTAGGCGCTCACCTGCCCGGCGGGCCGCCGCGATCGTCTCTTCGGAGCGACGGAGGGCATCGTGGGCCCGCGCGCACCGATCCTGGAGATCGGCCAGAGCAGTCGCTTGGCGCTTCGCCACATCGGCCTGGGAGGTCAATCCCGCCAGGTGATCTTCGGGATCAGGCGGATGGCGATCCACCTCGTGCTGCAACAGCACCGCCAGCGTTCTCACCTCGCCCAACCGCTGCCCCGCCACCTCTCCCGCCGCCTCCAGATCCTGGGTGCGCCACACCTGGCGCAGGATCTCGGTCCGGGCGGACGGTCCGTCCTCGACCAGCAGGCGGGCAAAGCGCCCCTGCGGCAGGATCACCGTGCGGAGAAAGGCATCGCTATCGAGCCCGATCAGCGCCTGCACCCGCTCGTTGACCGGCCTGACCTGCTCGACCTTTTCGATCGTCTCGCCGGACGGCCCGTAGCGAACCAGCTGCGCCTTGGGAGGGCCGAGTCCCCCTGCGCCCGCACGCCGGTCCACCCTGGTGACTTCCCACTCCTCGCCGGCCACCCGGAAGCGCAGCACCACGCGCATCACGTCAGACGTGTCGTTCATCAACTCCTGCTTGGACCGGCTCCCGAGGGAAGTCTGCCCGAACAGGGCGTAGGTCATCGCTTCGAGGATCGAGGACTTCCCGGCGCCGGTGTCTCCGATCACCGCGATCTGGGTGCGGTCTCCGAAGTCGATCTCCACCTCGGCCCGGAAGGAGCGCAACCCCTCGATGGCGATTCGAAGCGGGCGCATCCGATCAGTCCTCCGCCGGGCGCCCCAGCTCGCCCGTGTGCTGTGTGCCGTGGTGTCCGGTCGGGCCGCTTCCCGGTCCCCCGCGCAGTGCGGCAAGGACTCCTTCGGCCCGCATCGCGAGTTCGGTCAACCCGAAGTCCGGTCCGTGCTCGTCCCCGGCTCCGGCGACGGCCTCGCGAAAGAGTGCCAGGACCGTGTCCCGGGGCGCCTTCGTCGCCCGGCTGGTCGCGGCCGTGCTCCGCCACTCGGCGAAGAGATCGTCGATGTCGGGCTCCGCGCCGTCGTCCGACCCGCGGATCGGCTTGACGGGCCGGTTGGCCACCTCGTTCACCAGGTTGAAGATCACGCACCCCGGCGACCACTCGGCCACCCGGTCCGCCAGCTCGGGAATCGGGTCGTCGGACTTGACGATGGCCTTGAGGAAGCAGCCGTCGAGCGCCCCGTTCGCCGCTCGATCCTCCAGTTCCCTGAACGTGCCGGTGAAGCTCCGCAGCGGCCGCCCCGGGGGCAGTTCCCGCTCGTCGATCTGGACGTCGTCGCCGATCGTGACCACGACCGCGTGCTTGCTCTGGCGGCCCTCGCCGTAGTCCAGTGGGATCAGCGACCCGGCGTAGCGGCCGGGGGCGCTTCCGGGAAGCTGCTGCGGGTCGTGAATGTGCCCGAAGGCGCAGTAGAGCGCGCGGTGCAGACCCTTCGTGTGCGTGGCGTGGTCCTCGCCGACGGTGAAACGCCGCTCGGAGTTGCCGGGACGCGCCCCGTCGACGTGCAGGTGGGCCGTATAGAGGACGATCCCGTGCGGACCCGCGGCTTCGCGGGCATCGCCAATCACCCGGTCGTTCAGGGTGCGGATGCCGTCGGCGTAGTCGCCCTCGAAGCGCGAGGCGTCGCCGGTGGCGTAGTCGGTGATCGCGCCAGGGGGGATGAAGGGGACGCACGCGAGGGCGGCGGGGACTTCCGCGAGTTCGCTGAAATCGAGGACTCGCGGCGTCGTGACGAACCAGAGACGGCGGGGCGAGGCCATGCCCGCCATATCGTCGAGCACCTCGAAGAGGGCGCCCGAGTCGTGATTGCCGCTGATCACGACGGTCGGCGCGATCTTCGCCAGCTTCTGCAGGGCCGTGACCCCGAGCCGCAGCGCCGGGTAGGGGGGCCGGTAGGCGTCGAAGAGGTCGCCCGCGTGAACGATCAGGTCGGGGCGCTCGGAGGCGGCCACCTCCAGAAGAGCACGCAGCGCCGCACGGTGGTCCTCCATCCGGTCGTGGCGCCCGAGCTTCGCCCCAAGATGCCAATCGGCGGTGTGAAGCAGTTTCAAAGCTCTTCCCCTACAACTCCAACCTCGGGCTCGACATGGCGGCGAGGTTGGACATGATCGTGTCCGTCCGCTTGCGGTCGCCCGCCTCGTCGGCCTCGGCCTCGTCAGGGTTGGTGGCGTAGGGCGGGAAGGGGAAGCGCAGGGGGATCGGCTCGGGGACAATCGGCTGCGACAGCACCATGGTCCCGGGCATGAAGCGCGACGCGCGCTGGCGGAGCGCGGAAGACAGGAAGCGGTATGCGTCGGCCTCGTTCGCGTCGAGCCGGCCGGCCACCTTCAGCGACGCGTTGCGGGGAAGCGCCGGGGCGACTGCCGACGCGGCCTGCTGCGCGCCCACGAGGAGCACACCCAGGGAGCGGCCCCGCTCGGCGATGTCCACGAGCAGCTCGCGCAGCGGCGAGTAGCCCTTCGCGGGAGCGTACTTGTTGAGTTCGTCCAGGACGACGAAGCGGAGCGGGACGCGCCCGGTCCCCTGCTTCTCTCGCCACACTCCGTCCAGCAGGGAGCCAACCACGAAGCGTTGGGCGTCGTCGTGCAGGGTGGATATGTCGACCACGTGCAGCCGGGCGTTTTCGGACGACACGGGCTTGAGGCCGCAGCCGATCAGTGGCCCTATGTGCTTGCGGAGGCGCAGCAGGCGGCGCAGGTAGGCCTGGCGGGTGCCGGACTGGGTGCGTCCGAACCAGGCCTTCATGGCTTCGTCGTCGTCCCGGTTGGCCATCTTCTCGGTGAAGTCGACGAGGTCCCCGAAGTCCTCGATCACGTGGCCGGCGCCTGCGCGTGCCGATTCGGGTTCCTTCGCGGCAAGCCGGTCGGGGTCGAAGCTCGTGTCCTCGGGGACGGTCGGGAGGATGACGACCGCGCCCGATTCTCCGCCCTCGAGGCGGCGAAGGTGACGCAGAAGCTGAATGCGGAACTGCTGCTCGATGAAGCCGACCTGGGTCGAGCGGTCGTCCTCGGCAGTGAAGCAGAATTGGAGGAGCTGATCCCGAATGAACTGTTCCGGAGTCCATCCGTAGGCGTGCACATCGGCGGTGTCGCGCGACTTGACGCCGGGCACCGCTCCCGAGACTCCGGGCCGCCTGGGGGCGTACAGGCGTACCGAACGGAAGGGGCCGGGGTCGCTGACCCCCAGGGCGCCCCACTGCGCGCGGGCGTTCGGCCTGCCCGGGAACTCCGAGTTCGGGCGGTCGAGGTGGAGCAGGTCCTCGCCCTTGGTGTTGAAGACGAGCGCGCGCACGTTCTCGCGTTCGGCGCGGCCGCCGAGCAGCTCCATTCCGCCCCTGGTCTCAAGGAGCTGGTAGAGGACGTACAGCGCGTACGAGGTCTTGGTCGCGACGCCCGAGATCCCCGAGATGGAGAAGTGTCCCCCCGAGCGCCCATCGACGAAGCGCATGTCTGCGTAGACGGGCTCGCCCCCCATGTCCACGCCGACCGGGAGCTTGCCGCGCTTCATCTCGTCCTCGAACAGGGCGATCGTGCGGTCGGAGCCCACGGCGCGCATGGCCACGGAGCCCGCGTTCGGGGCCACGAAGAGCTCGGGAACGACGCGCAGCACCCGCACCTCGGCCAGCCGCACGTGCTCGGCGGGCAGGATGCGATCGACGACCCGGGCGGTGTCGGACGGCAGGTCGGCGCCCTCGAAACTGCTGCGCAATTCGGTGACGATCCCGTAGTGGGTGACTATCGTACCGTCGGGGAGTTCGTTGCGGACGGCGACGAGCTGGTCGAGCTGGACGCTCGCACCGGGGTCGAGTACCACCTGGAACTCGCGCGAATTGCTGCCGCGCGAACCGTCCACCAGCCCGATCCGGGGGTCCGGCACGGTACTACCGTCCTGATTGGCCCTCGTTTGGCCGTCCTGGTCGCTCACTCGGCCTCTTCCTCTTCCCGGTTGTGTTTCATGACGGCTTCCCGAACGGCACGCAGCGCCAGCCGCGAGTCGCCGAGGAGGTGGTGAAGGTGCTGTTCCAGCCGCGCGACTGGCGCAAGGTTGACCGGCGCACGGGCATCGCGGTGCGGCGCCGACGCGAAGGCGGGAAGCCAGCGCGCGGCACGGTCCACTGTTGCGATGGCCTGGCCGCTGCCCGAGCTCGCGGGCACCTCCAGACGTGCGATCCCCGCCCACGGCCCCGCCCAGGGACCCGGGTCGCCCACACGAATGTAGCACGCGTACCGTTCGCCCTTCATGGCGAAGAGGCTCGTCCGTTCTCCCACGCCTAGGCCCGGCACGGCCTGCCAGTGCTCGACGGCAAGAGTGCGCCGGTGGTGGGTCTTGACGTACCCCACCACGGGCACTGTGCTGCTGAGGCGAATGCCGTGCAGCGGTCCATCGAAAACGACCAGCCAGCCTTCTGCGAACAGGCGGTCGGCGATCGCGGCTTCGGTATCCCGCATCAGACGCTGAAGTTGTTGCCCCGCCGCGTGGGGCTCCTCGCTCTCGACCGAAAGGGACTTCCAGCGCCACCCTCCGGGATGCGGACGCAGGCGCTCCTGATGTCCGCCGGAGAAGATCACCGCCCGCCCGACCTCCACGTGGCCGATCTTCGCCGGCCCGTCCTGGTCGACCAGGACTGCCCCTGCTCCCCACGCCCCCGCGAGCCCCGTAATCGTGTCCCCCTGCGGATTCGTGCGCGTGAGGTGTGCCTCGGTTCGGCGCACCCCGTCCACGAAGCAGAGGTGTGCCGGGGGACCGGCGTCGCGGGGCCGATGGATGCGGAAGTGACCCCCGTCCTCCACGACCCTGCACTCAACGGTGTATTCGTCCTCTTCGTCCGCACGAAATCCGGCGCCGTAGGACGCGTCGAATGGTTCGACTCCGATGAAGGAGCGACCCGCGTCGTCGTTCATTTCTGTTCGCTCATATTCGGCCAACAAGATAAGCGAACGGCCCCGGACCGGCATCAAGAGCCGGCCCGGGGCCGCTGTTCCGGGCGCTCGGGAGCGAGTCCCGGGCCGCCCGCAGAGTCAGACTACCAGCTGTAGCCCACCCGCGTGTAGTAGTAGCCGCCGTTGAAGCCGAACGGGGTGAATTGGCCGAAGCGGTTGCCGACGCCGGCCGCCGCGCCGGGATACTCCTCCGGGTAGGTGTTGAGCAGGTTCTGGGCACCCACGGTGAGCGTCCAACGATCGGAGAACGTGCGAGCCGCCTCCACATCGAAGAGGATGCGGGACGGGTAGTCGATGGTGCTCGAGGGGTCCGACTCGTAGTAGGGCTGCTCGCCGTCGAAGTAGCCGCCCCAGTAGCTGCCCCGCACCAGCACGTGCGATCCGCCGGTGAAGTAGCGAGTCACCGCCAGGTTGCCGCGCACGCCGGGCAGCCCTTCCTCGAGGATCCGGATTCGGTGCGCCGTGAGAGTGTTGGAGTCGAAATCCGTCACCGTGGTCCGCGTCCAGTTCCACGCGCTGCTCAAGGTTGTGGCGGAGCCGTCCGCGTCCTCGATCTCGTACGCGCCCACCAGGTCGATCCCGCCGGTCCGGGTCTCGAAATCGTTGATGAAGAAGCGGAAGCGCGCGAGCACGCCGCCCGGCCGGATGATGCCGTCGGCGATCAGCTGCTCGATCTCCGCCGGGGTTAGCGTCCTGTCGGCGCTCGTCGTCAGACGGTCCGACACCCTGATCTGGAAGAAGTCCATCGAAAGACTGAACGGACCATCGTCGTATACGGCCCCCATCGCCATGTTCACCGACTTCTCCGCCGTGAGCGACTCGCCGCCGAAGTTCATTGCCAGCGGCGAGGTCGACGGGATCGTGCCGTTGTTCGTCAGATCCATGATCGCGGGATCATAGATGGTCGTGATGTTGAAGGCGTTCTGCTGTCCCGGCGTGGGCGCGCGGAAGCCGGTGCTGACGCTGGCTCGCAGGCCGAATTGCTCAGTAACGCTAATGTGTCCCGCAACCTTCCCGTTGAACGTTGTGCCGAAGTCCGAGAAGTTTTCGAATCGTCCGGCGACACCGATGGTCCAGTCACCCTCGGGTTCGCGGATCTCCATATCGCCATAGCCAGCGAAGTTCTTCCGGCTCCAGTTCCCCTCGGTTAGCGGTCCGAATCCGGTGAACCCGTTGGAGCCGGGGGTGAATCCCTGTGTCGCGAGCGGGCCCTCGATCCATGATTCCGTGCTGCCCCGGATGATCTCGAAGCGCTCGTTGCGCCACTCGGCGCCGCCGGCGAGGTTGACCCGCTCGTTCAGCGCATACGACAGATCCAGGTTCAGGTTGATCTCCTGCTGGTCGTAGATCCCGGGGTTGAACCAGGGCGTGCAGAACTGATTCGGCACTACGAAGGACAACTGCCGGCCCGCGCCGGCGCACGGCTGGTCCGGTCCGAGCGAGGCGTTGACCGTGTTGTACATGTAGAAGTCCATGTTGGACTTGCCCCATGACGCGCTCGCGTCCCAGTTCAGCTCGCCGCTGGCGCCCTTCAGCCCCGCCACCGCGGACGCGTCGAGCACGTACGAGCCGAACTGCGGAGTGAATCCTCCCGGGAAGAGCTTCTGGAAGGTGAAGCAGTTGGGATCATTCATCACCCGGTTGTACGACCCCTTGTCCATCACGACACCGTCATCGGTGACCGGCACTTCGGGACAGCCCGCCGATCCGTCGAGCACACCGTCGTGCGCGTCGAGCATGTCGCCGATAAGGAGGATCCGCTCGCCGGCATCGTTCCTGGTTCCGAAGACGCCGCTGCGCGTGCCCGGGTTGCGGTAGTAGAAGCCGCCCTCGACCTGCTTGCTCACGTAGTTGCCGTGGGAATAGAACTGCATGTCGTCGCTGAAGAGATAGCCCATGTTCGCCCACAGCTTGAGCTCGTTGGACACCTGGGGAGACCCCCAGATCTGCGCGGGCGAGCGCACGCTCGTGTTGCCGGCGCCGAGAAGCGCCAGGGCGTCGTTCCGCTGCGTGCTGCGATCCGTGGGATTGGCGTTGCCGTACTCGCCGGTCAGGTTCAGGAAGCCGGTCTCTCCGAGCGGCAACCCCACGTTCCCGGACAGGGTGTACATCTCGCCGTCTCCCGGGAATACGCCCTCCTCGAACGGCTCGCTGGTCGCACCGAACGGGTATCCGCCGGTCTTCAGCTCTATCGATCCGCCGGAACGGTCGTTTTTCAGCACGAAGTTCATGACGCCAGCGATCGCGTCGGAGCCGTACTGGGCCGAGGCGCCGTCGCGCAGCACTTCGGCCTGCTCCAGCGCCATGCCGGGGATGAGTGCGATGTCGGGGCCCTGCGAGCCGTCGGCGAGGCCATTCCCGTACCAGGTGATGACCGCCGCGCGGTGCCGCCGCTTCCCGTTGATGAGCACAAGGGTGTGGTCGGGAGCGAGACCGCGCAGGTTGGCGGGCCGCACGAAGGTGGCGGCGTCGCTGATCGGCTGGATGTTCACGTTGAAGGACGGCACCACGTTGCGCAGCAGGTTGGCGAAGTCGGTGTCGCCCTGCTGGACGATCTCGCGCGTCGGGATCACGTCGACGGGGACCGGTGACTCCGTGACCGTGCGAGGCCGCGCACGGCTCCCCACCGCGACCAGGCCCTCGAGTTCAAGTGTCGTCTCGCTGAGCACCACGTTCACGGTGGTGCGTTGGCCGTCCGCAACGGTCACTTGGCGCCGTTCTGTCCGGTAGCCGATCAGGACGACCACCACCTCGTGGATTCCCGCCGGGATGTCGCCGATCTCGAATGTGCCGTCCGGACCGGTTATGCCCCCCATGCTCAGGTCTGCCAGGCCGACCTGTGCCCCTGCGATGGCACTACCCGTGCCGGCTGCGGTGACAATCCCCCGCAGGGTCCCCTGCGCCGAGCCCGAACCCGCCTGCGCGAGGACGAGGAGTCCGGCGATGAATGCTGCTCTTCTCACCATTCTGAGTCCCTCTTCTGCTGCCATGGTGTCTCCGTAACCATGCTGTGTTCTCAATTGCAACGGCAATATGGGGTTCTCTACGACATGCCGAACCGGGCCTCCCAGTCGTAAAGGAGCTCGAAGTAGCTGCCCTCGACAACGGTGTAGTAGACTCTCTGCATCCCCTGTCGGCGGTTGGGTCCGAAAGACACGGGTTCGCCGATTCCCATGGGGAAGTCACGTACGGTGAAGACCGCCTGTTCCAGCCGGGATTTGTCCGGACGTCCGCCCATGCGCCGGAGGATTTCCGTCATCAGTTTTGCGTTGAGAAATCCTTCCAGGCTGACGAAGCCACGAGCAAGGGGCTGATACGGATCGCCGTCGGTCAGAATCTCCAAATCCTCGGGCAGCTGGGGATCGTAGCGGAACATCAAGCGGTGGTACTCGTTCACGGCCTGGAACGTCGCGTCGTCGTAGGCGGGCACGACCTGTGAATTGACCAGGAATCGGGTGTATGCATCCGGGTTCGAGCGTCTCTCGCGCAGGAGCCGCATCAGGTTGTCGCTTCCGACGAACGACAGGTTGGCCACCGGAACGTGCAACCCCAGATCGACGGCGTCGCGGGCGAAAGCGGCGCACGCGGCATAGGCGCCGATACAGATCACGGCGTCGGGAGACGTGGCCTTCAGGATCTCCACCTGGCGCCTCATGCTCGCGGTGAACGGGGTGCCACGCCTGTAGGTGGCCTCGCCCACGATCGTCTCTCCGTGCCGTGTCAAGGCCTCTCGCACTCCGGCCCAGCCGCTGCGCCCGTAGGCGTCGATCTGGTAGAAGACCGCCACTCGCCGGCGCCCGATTCGGACGAAATTGTCGACCAGCCCGGCCGTCTCCTGCCGGTACGAAGCCCGCAGGTTGAAGGCGAACTCGCCATAGGGAGGCTCGCGCTGCGGCTCCGCTCCCGTGAAGGGGAAGAAGAGGTAGACCTGCTGTTCGCGGAACCTCTTCAGCAGAGGCAGCACCCGGGTGACGGTGGGGGTGCCTACGTACCCGAACAGAAGGAAGACGCCGTCCTCCTGCATGAGCCGGATGGTGTTCGCGACGCAGGCATCGGGCTGGTATCCGTCGTCGTAGAGCTTGAGGACGATCCGGCGGCCGTTCACCCCACCATTGTCATTGACATAGCTGAAATAGGCCATCGCGCCGCGATACAGCTCCGTGCCCAGGCCGCGCGAGGGGCCCGAGAACGCGGCCGATACGCCCAGAACAATGTCACCGTCCTGCGCGGCAGCCTTGCGGCGGCCCCGGCGAGTCGAAAGGGAGGAAGCGTGTAGCGGCATCGCCCAGGGAGCGGCGGCCAGCGCGGCGAACCCGCGACGCAGGAGCGATCGGCGTGTCAGCAGGTTCGAACTTCGCGGGGTTACGCCGCAGGGGGCAGCGGTACCGGGACCCCCGCCTAGTCGCGGTTGATACACCCCCCTGCCTCGCCGTCCAGCCATGCGAGATGGTCTCCATTGTCTGCTATCAACGGGCCCCGAAACGGTCGCCACCGCACCCATTCCCACCACCCTGTCCACCCTGTGTGCAGCGTACTCGCTAGTGCAGAATTCTGCAACCGACACACGAAGCCCCGGCCCGGCGGGGAGCCGGACCGGGGCCGTTGTCTCGGGGCAGGTCAGACTACCAGCTGTAGCCCACCCGCGTGTAGTAGTAGCCGCCGTTGAAGCCGAACGGCGTGAACTGCCCGAAGCGGTTGCCGACGCCGCCCGCCGCCCCGGGATACTCCTCCGGGTAGGTGTTCAGCACGTTTGTGCCTCCGACCGTGAGCGTCCAGCGATCGGCAAACGTGTGGGCCGCCTCCATGTCGAACAGGATACGCGCCGGGTAGTCGATGGTGTTGTTCGGGTCCGACTCGTAGTAGGGCTGCTCGCCATCGTAGTAGCCGCCCCAATAGCTGCCGCGTACCAGGAAACGTGTTCCGCCCGCGAAGTTGTGGTTCATCGCGACGTTGCCGCGCACGTTGGGCAGTCCTTCTTCGAGGATCCGGATCCGGCTATCGGTGAGGGTGACCGGGTTGAACTCCGTCACCGTGGTCCTGGTCCAGTTCCACGCGCTGCTGAGGGTCGTGGTCGCACCACCCGCTCCCTCGATCTCGTACGCGCTCACCAGATCGATTCCGCCGGTGCTGGTCGCGAAGTCGTTGATGAAGAAGCGGAACCGCGCGAGCACCCCGCCCGGCCGGATGATGCCGTCGTCAATGAGCTGACCGATCTCACCCGGGCTGAGGATCCGGTCCGCGCTGGTCGTGAGGCGGTCCGAGACATTGATCTGGAACAAATCCATCGAGAAACTGAAGGGACCGCTGTCGTAGACGGCACCCATCGCCAGGTTGACGGATGTTTCCGGCTTGAGCGCCTCGCCGCCGAAGTTCATCGCCAGCGGCGACGTGGACGGAATCGTGCCGTTGTTCGTCAGATCGTCAATGACTGGATCGTAGATCGTGGAGATGTTGAAGGCGTTCTGCTGCCCCGGCGTGGGCGCGCGGAAGCCGGTGCTGGCGCTGGCTCGGAGACCGAATTGCTCGGTGACGCTCAAGTGTCCAGCAACCTTGCCGTTGAACGTTGTGCCGAAGTCCGAAAAGTTCTCGAACCGTCCGGCCACACCGACGGTCCAGGCACCCGTGGGCTCGCGGATCTCCATATCGCCGTAGGCGGCGAAGTTGTTTCGGTTCCAGTTACCCACGGTAAGCGGTCCGAATCCTGTGAATCCGTTGGATCCGGGTGTGAATCCCTGTGTCGCGAGCGGCCCCTCTGTCCACGACTCCGTGCTGCCCTGGAAGATCTCGAAGCGCTCGTTACGCCACTCGGCGCCGCCGGCAACGTTGACCATTTCGCTCATCGCGTACGACAGATCGAAGTTGAGGTTGACCTCCTGCTGATCGTAGATCCCCGGGTTGAACCATGGGGTGCAATCCTGGTTCGGCACCACGAAGGAGATCTCCCTGTCCGCGCCCGCGCACGGCTGGTTCGGCCCGAGCGAGGCGTTGACCGTGTTGTACATGTAGAAGTCCATGTTGGACTTGCCCCAGGACGCGCTCGCGTCCCAGTTCAGGTCGCCGCTGGTACCCCTCAGACCCGCCACCGCGGAAGCGTCAAAGACGTACGCGCCGAACTGCGGTGTGAACCCTCCGGGAAACAGCTTCTGGAAGGTGAAGCAGTTGGGATCCGCGAGAACCGACTGGTAATTTGCCATGTTGTCCGGGTCGTTGATCACCACGCCATCGCCGGTGACCCGGACCTCGGGACACATCGCCGAGCCGTCGAGCTCACCATCCTGCGCGTCAAGCATGTCACCCACCAGGAGGATCTGCTGGCCGTCGGCGTTCGATGTCCCGAAAACGCCGCTGCGCGTGCCTGGGTTCCGGAAGTAGAAGCCGCCCTCGACCTGCTTGCTCACATAGTTGCCGTGGGCATAGAACTGCGCGTTGTCGTTGAACAGATAACCCATGTTCGCCCACAGCTTGACCTCGTTGGAGATCTGGGGCGAGCCCCAGACCTGCGCGGGGTTCCGAACGGACGTGTTGCCGGAACCGAGCAGCGCCAGGGCGTCCGTGCGCTGCGTGCTCCTGTCCGTCGGGTTGGCGTTGCCGTACTCGCCGGTCAGGTTGAGGAACCCGGTCTCGCCGAGCGGCAGGCCGATGTTCCCGGACAGCGTGTACATCTCACCGTCGCCGGGAAACGAGCCTTCCTCGAACGGCGCGCTGGTCTCCCCGAGGGGATGCCCGCCGGTCTTGATCTCGATCGATCCGCCGGAACGGTCATTCTTCAGCACGAAGTTCATGACGCCGGCGATCGCGTCGGAGCCGTACTGGGCCGAGGCGCCATCGCGCAGCACTTCGGCCTGCTCCAGCGCCATGCCGGGAATCAGCGCGATGTCGGGGCCCTGCGAGCCGTCGGCGAGGCCGTTGCCGTACCAGGTGATGACCGCCGTGCGGTGGCGCCGCTTCCCGTTGATCAGCACGAGCGTGTGATCGGGAGCGAGGCCGCGCAGGTTGGCGGGCCGCGCGAAGGTGGCCGCGTCACTGATCGGCTGGATGTTCACGTTGAATGACGGGACCACGTTGCGCAGCAGGTTGGCGAAGTCGGTGTCGCCCTGCTGAACGATCTCCGTGGTTGGGATTACATCGACGGGCACCGGCGATTCGGTCACCGTGCGCGGCCGCGCCCGGCTTCCCACCGCCACCAGCCCTTCCAGCTCCAGCGCCACCGTGCTGAGCGTGAAATCGAGTTCCGTGGTCTGCCCGTCAGTGATGGTGACCTGCTGGCTTTGCGACCCGTAGCCGAGAAGCACGACCACGACCTCGTGGGTTCCAGCAGGTATGTCACCGATCTCGTAGGCGCCACCCGTCACGGCGTTGGCCCCCATGCTGAGGTCCGGCAGGCTGACCTGTGCCCCTGCGAGCCCAGCGCCCGTCCCAGCGGCAGTCACGGTCCCCCGCAGGGTTCCCTGTGCCGTCAGCTCGCCCGTCTGGGCGAACGCGGCGAGAACGCCGGTGATCAGAAATCTTCGAAGCATTTTTAGACCCATCCTTTCGTGCGGAAATCCCGCAGGGTGTCACAAAAGCGCCCCATATCCTCCGGAAGTCCGAAGGAGAGGCGGTTCCAATCCAGCTTGGGAGGGAAGTCTCTTCCGACAAGGAACCCCGCATCGGCCATCCGGTTTCGATATGTCGCCAAATCGCCGCTGATGCGGTGCATAAGGAAGTTAGCCTGCGTGGGCATGCGCTCAAGCCCCAGCTCGTCGAGCGTCGCCTCGACCATCTCGCGGGACTGCCGGTTCACCTCGCGGCTCTTCTTCATGAGCTGCTCATCCTGGAAAGACGCGCCGGCCGCGGCGATCGCGATCTGGTTGGCGTTGTTCCGTGATGCAAAGTCGGTCAGGCGAGCCGCCGTGTCGGGGTGCGCGATCCCATAGCCGATGCGAAGCCCGGCCATGCCGTAGATCTTCGAGAAGGTCTTTACGACAAGCACGTTGCGCTTCTTACCGATCCACGGCAGCGAGCTCCACATCCGCTCGTCCTCCACGTACTCGATGTACGCTTCGTCCGAGAGGAAGAAGATGTGCTCCGGAGCTTCCGCGATCCATTCGTCGATCGCGGCGCTCGGCGTGATCGTCGCGGTCGGGTTGTTGGGATTGCAGAGGTAGACCAGGGCCGGGTGTCCCGAACTCTCCGCCGCCTCGCGCATGCGGCCCAGATCATGCTCGTAGGTGCTGGTCAGCGGCACCTTGACGAGCTCGTACGCCTCCGTGCGCTGATAGTTGGTGACGGCTTCGTAGGTGGGGTCGGCCATCACCAGCTTCGCTCGCGGTGCGGCGTAGGCCTGCACGGCCATCTGCAGGACCTCGGCCGAGCCCGTGCCGATCACGATCTGGTTTTCGCTCACCTCGTGCGCGGCGGCCAGCTGGGATACCAGCACCGCCTGCTGATCGGAAGGGTAGCGGTTGGCCACGGTAATGGCCTCGAGCACCGCATCCTTCGCCGCCGGCGAGATGCCCAGCGGGTTCTCGTTCGAGTTCAGGCGCACCTTGTCGTCGCTGGTCCGGCGGCCGGGTGCCGCGACGAGGGCCGAGAGCGGATTGGGCGAGGCACTCAGCGCGCCCGTTCCTGCTACAAGCCCCGAAAGGGTTCCCGTCCTGATGAAGTCGCGACGACGCATGTGAAGGCCTCCTTTGTGCAGTACCAATCGGTCCCGAAGGGATTTCGGCTGTGTCAATCAGTCTGAGAGATTCGGTCTGAGAGATATTGTGCACTTGGCCGGCCTTGCGAACCAGAAGCGGAGGCCGAATCCTACCCACCATTCGGGAATAATGGCGCCTTTCTGCCCGTCCGCCGTCACCGGACCTCCAACATCTCGTCCTTGTTCCCCGTCATCTCCCACCGTGTGAGCACGACGGGAATCACGCCCGCCGCGAAGAATCCGTCGAAGAAGCGACTGACGAGGAAGCCGGGACCCTGCTGGAGCGCCCACTCCCCCATCAACTGCTCAATCTCGATCTTCCCCGTAAGATAACTGGTGCCGTAACCGGGCTGCCTCAGGTAGAGGTGCTGTTCGTTGCGCACGAGGTCGGCGTCGGGCAGCCAGCCGCGCGGCGTCCAGGTCGTTGCGTGGGCGACCGCCTCCTCCATGTCGAAGACGTTGCCGTGCAGGTACAGGCCGCTCAGGGCGCGGGCCGCGCGCTGGGCCAGCATGATCCACACCAGCTCGCGCGACCTGGGTTTCCCGTCGAAGAGCCCCGCGTGCATCATCATCTCCTCCATGCCGGTCGCCAGCCCCTCGGAGCGGGCGTCCCAGATGTTGTAGAGGAGCGGCTCGCTGCGCACCGCGCTCGGGTGCGGCGCCTCGACCATGGTGGCCAGCTCGATCCAGTGGTGCAGATGCGTCCGCATCACCACCGGGTCCCTGTAGTTGACCTCGCTGAAGAAGTTCCGGATCTGGCCGGGCTCGGCCGGCGTGAAGGCGCCGTTCTTCGCGCGCAACGCGGGGTCCATGTACGGCCGCACGCTCTGGATCCGGTCGTCCTCCAGGAAGCGCATGTATTCGGTCACCGCCTCGTTCAGCCGCTGGTCGTACTGCTCGGCGGTCTCGATCCGCTCCAGCTCGGGAAGGTTGCGGTTGCGGTGTTCCTCGAGCCGCAGCGAAGCGTGGGCCCGGGCCAGCTCCCGCTGCATGAGGGTGACCTGTTCCTCCCACGAGTAGGGGACCAGGTGCACATTGCGCATGTACCAGGTGTAGTTGTCCCTGCCGATCCCGGACGGACCCGTTCTGGACGGGGCCAGCCCCTCGATCCAGTCGTGGAACTCGTCGGTGGCGATCCTGGCGCCCGCGATGGCCGCGTCCAGCGCTTCGCTCGTCCCCGCTACCCGTTCGGCGAAGTCTTGAAGGTCGGCGGCTTGGGCCCGGAAGGAACGCAGCCCCGCGACCCACAGGTCGTGGGCGTCGGTGTCGAGGTTGCCGCGCGCCCGCAGCAGCAGCTCGGGAATGGCCCCGATCCGTGACGCCAGTTCTTCGGCATCCTCCGGCGAGAGTGGATAGTCGTAGGTCCACAGGTCGATCCACCCGTGGATGGTGGGGCCCTCGTGGGCGGGCACATCGCTCTGCGCGGCGTAGACGCTGGCGTAGAAAGCGGGATCGCGGGCCCACGGGCGGCGGATCCGGTGGTCGAAGTCGAAGCCGTTCATCTCCGCCCGCACCAGGTGCCAGTCGATCTGCCGCGACACCGACCATTCTGTCGGATTCATCGCGTCCAAGCGGGCGCGCCAAGCCGGAAGCTGCGCGTGTTTGGCGGCCATCGCCCCGATGGAGTAGTCGGGCACGCCGTTGACGTAGTCTGGAGCCTCAAACTCGCGCCATTCGGCGAAGAGTTCTTCGAGATCCTCGTAGGTGCCGCTCGCAAATTCCTGGGGATCATCGGCCTGGGCACAGCCCGCCGCCACGAACAAGGCCGCCAGGTACAGGGGAACCCTTCGGCGAATACGCATCATCGGTCTGTTACTCCTACATCGACCAGGGCGGAACGACCCCGTTCATGCGGGCGTACGCGATGGACTGGCCCAGGTGCTCGTGGCAGTGCGCGAGCGTGAAGGTCATCGCGCCGCGCACGCTCGTCGGGCCGAACAGCTCGATTCCCTCGGGCCAGCGGTCGTCGCCGGTGGCCGCGATCGCCTCCGCCATGAAATCGAACGAAGCCCCGAGCGCCTCGACGATAGTCGCCTTGTCGGTGATCGACTCGGCATCCTGACCGTACCAGCCCTCCGCCCCCTCTGGCGGAGACATCCCGGTGACTCTCGACGCGAGGCCGAAGTTGGCGGCCGCAACATGCATGTAGACCTCGGAGACCGAGCGCACGCCATCAGCCGGCCGCCAGCCGTACCCGGACTCGGGCATGGTTTCGGCCAGCCCAACGTATTTCCCACGCAGGTTGTCGAGGTCGCTCAGCAGTTCGGACGGCACGGTGGACGCAGTGGTCTCGGCTTCGGCCTCCCCCTCGGCCGCCATCTCTTCGGCGGCGCCACCCTCGTCCACCGCCGGGGCGCACGCGGCCAGCGCAAGCACGCACAGGGCTGAAAGCGTGGTCAGGTATTCTCTCTTCATCTCAATTACTCCTTGTGGTGTGAAACCGGCGGGCCGGCCAGGACTCCGTGCCGGGTGGGACACCCCCATCTCCCGCGGGATTTCTCCGGCCCTGAATAGTCAATAGACAGTACTACGTGGCAGCGTGCCACCAGCGGGAGGGCGTCAAACGCTCTCCGCGGCCGCTGCGGCGGTCCAGCCACAGCGCGAGCCGCCGCAGCGGGGTCCCCGCCATCCACCGCCAGACCCGGCTCCACCAGCCGGTGTAGTCGCGGTTGTACGGACAGACGCGCACGCAGATCGAGCAGTCGGTGTTCTGGTTGGCCCAGAAGCGGAAGCACTTCTCGGCGTCGGTGGTCCACTTGCGAATGCCCTGGATGTTCGACCGGTTGTGGACGAGCGTGGACGGTTCGCCTCCCGCGATCGCCCTGGCCGGGCATCCCGCGGTGCAGGCCCGGCAGATGTCGCAGGTCTCCTTCACTCCGAATCGGACCGGCCGATCGTGCGCCAGGGGCATGTCCGTGAAGACCTTGCCAAGGCGCACGCGGGGGCCGTACTCCCGGGTGATCAGGAGGCCGTGGCGGCCGTATTCGCCCAGTCCCGCCTGGATCGCCAGGGGGATGACCAGCGCCGAGTCGTTCATGCTCGCGACCGCGCGGTAGCCGAGGTTGGTGATGTACTGGGCGATCGCCAGCAGCACGATCGAGTCGCGGGAATAGGTGGCTCCGGTCGCCGTGCCGCTGAGCGCGGACGGAGCGGTGCGCAACAGTTCGCGGTCCATGGACTGCGCGATCACGATCACGTTTTCCAGGTCGGTGGGCACCTCCTGCGGCTTCTCGGTCTCGTTCTCGCGGCTGTAGGCGTGCGTGTAGAGCCAGCGCTCGTCGTTCGCGGTGATCCCGACCAGATCCGCCCCCAGCGTCTTCGCGGCGTACTTGATCTCGCGGGCCATCTCTTCGGGGGAAGACACCGGCATCTTGCTGCCAGGGCCTTCGCGGATGGCGGTGTAGGGATCCAGAAACCCTTCCCGCCTGTCGTCGCCGTCGCGCATCTCCGCGAATATGTCCGTCACGTGCCACGAGGCGTTGCGCAGGGCGTAGTCGCGCTGCGTGAAGCCGTCGACCTTCCGCCACGTCAGCTTCGGCGTGCGGTAGGTCTCGTAGAACATGTCGGAGCGGTGGGACCGCACCTCGGGGTCCCAGAAGGAGCGGCAGAAGATGTCGTCCTTCTGGGAGAAGCGGGTGAAGTCGTCGCCGATCTCGAAGCCTGCCTCCCGGTCGAGGGCGGCGGGCGCAGACTCGGGGCGGGCGAGGGCGGCTGCGCCAGCGGACCGCGGCGATTTGCGTGGCTTCTCTGCGGCCGGGGGCCCGGCTTGCGGGAGCTGACGACCGGGTTTGGCGGGGCGTGGATCATCCATCGGACTCAATGTACAGGGGCGGCGGGGATTTGTCCGCCAAAATCGGCCAATTCTGGCGGACAAACGGCGTGATGGGCCAGTTGGATTGCCTGTGCGAGCACGCCTGGGGGTGCTATGACTCCTGCCCTGCGGCCCCCGGACCCAGCTCCTCGCCCGGGTTCACGAAGCGGTTCATCTCGATCCTGTACTGGCGATCGTGGAGCTCCTTGTAGCGCCCGTCAAGCGCCATCAGCTCCGCGTGGCTCCCCCGCTCGACCACCTCGCCCTCCTCGATCACCAGGATCTGGTCCGCGCTGCGGATCGTCGACAGGCGGTGGGCGATCACGAATGTGGTGCGTCCGGTCCGCAGGGTGCGCAGGCCCTCCTGGATCTGCGCTTCGCTCTCGGAGTCGAGGCTGGAGGTGGCCTCGTCCAGGATCAGGATGCGCGGATCGGCCAGGATGGCGCGAGCGATCGCCAGGCGCTGGCGCTGGCCGCCGGATACCCTGACCCCGCGCTCGCCGATGATGGTGTCGTAGCCATCGGAGAAGGCGGTGACGAATTCGTGGCAGTGCGCGAGCTTCGCCGCCCGCACCACGTCGTCCCGCGTCGCGCCGGAGCGCCCATAGCGGATGTTGTACTCGATGGTGTCGTCGAAGAGGAAGTTGTCCTGCAACACCACGGCGACCTGGCGGCGGTAGTCGGCGAGGCGAATCCCCGCCAGGTCCCGGCCATCCACTAGAACGCGCCCCGAGTCCGGCGCGTTGAAGGAGAGCACCAGGCTGACCAGCGTGCTCTTCCCCGACCCCGAGGACCCCACGAGCGCCGTCGTCGAACCCGGAGGCGCGTCGAGCGAGACGCCCTTGAGGACGGGCGAATCCTCCTCATAGGCAAACCACACGTCGTCGAAGGAGACGTGGCCGTCGGTCGCGGACATCGGCGTCCGTCCGACGTCGCGGTCGGCCTCGGTTGCCATCGCCCGGATCTCGCGGATGCGGTCGAGTCCGGCGAATGCTTCGGTGATCTGAGTGCCGATGCTGGCCATCTGCACCAGGGGAGTGATCATCCAGCCGGTGAAGAGGACATACATGATGAGGTCGCCCAGCGTCATCTCGCCCGCGAGCACCGCGCGCCCGCCGATCACGATCATGAGGGTTCCGATCGCGCCGGTGATGACCGACGAAAATGCCGTGATCGCCGACACGCCGGTGACGGCCTGGGCCACGTTGCGGAGGAGCGTGTGGGCCCCCCGGGCGAAAACCAGATTCTCCTTCCGCTCCGAGGTGTAGGCCTTCACGATGCGGACGCCCGACAGGCTCTCGCCCAGCCGGCCGGTTACATCCGCGTTGATCTTGCCGCGCTCCCGGAAGAGGGGGCGCAGCCGGCGAAAGGCGGCGATCATGGCGCCGCCGAAGATGAGCAGCACCGCGACGGTGTAGAGGGTGAGCGACCAGTTCAGGTAGAGAAGGACGCCGAGAGACAGCACTGCGGTGAGCAGGCCGCCCGTCAGCTGCACGAGTCCCGTTCCGACGAGGTTCCGGATCCCTTCGGCATCGGTCATGATGCGCGAGATGAGAACCCCTGATTTGGTGGAGTCGAAGTAGTTGACGGGGAGGCGGGCCACGTGCGCCTGCACCGTCTTGCGCATCTCGGTGATCGCCCGCTGGGCGGTGACGCCGAGGATCTGGGAGAGGGCGAAGGAACTGCCGCCCTGCAGGATGGCGGCAAGGGCCACACCAAGGGCGAGCGGCAGGAGCAGGTCGGCGCGACCCCCGCCCACAATGTCGTCGATCAGGACCTTCGACGACGCCGGGATCGCCATGCCCGCCACCCGTCCAATGGCCATGACGACCAGGCCAAACGCGACGCGCCGGCGATACCGCCAGATGATCTGCCGCGCCTCGCGCCAGACTTTGCCCGCCTGGAGCTTCTTCTTTTCCTTGTCCGGCACCTGAGCCCTCCGGGGTGAGCGGGATGTCCGCGAGACTACTCACGTGACGACGGTGACCTGCGGCGACCGCGGGCAAGGCGGTTCCGGGGTGAACGCTAGCGGAGGGCCCGGAAAGGGCCAAGCAGACGCCGACGGGGGGCTCCCGCCTTGAGAGTCCCCCCGCCGCGTGCATCCCTATCCCCGCCACGTGCATCCGTCCCCCCGGCCGCGTGCATCCGTGCCCCCGGGCGAGCCGGCGCACCCGCCCCGGCCTGCGCGATCAGTCCACTTCACCCGGTTCGCGATGCGCCACCGAGTCGACGGGCTCGCCCCCGCACACCATCAGGTCCGAGAGAAACGCCTGGGCGATCGAGTCGGTGTCCACCTCGCTCACCGCCCCGTCGCTCACGACCGCGCTGAGGCGCTCGACGCTCATCGCAGCTTTCACGTGACCCGGGTCGAGCGCAACCGCCGCACCGTAGGCCTCCAGGGCCGCAACTCTGTACCCGGCCCCCTCCAGCGCGCTGCCCAGATTGTTCCGGAAGGTGGCGTTCGCGCTGTCCAGGGTGGCCGCGAGGGCCAGCGGGCCCGCCGCCTCCCCGGGCCGGCCGCGTTGAATGAGCAGATACCCCATGTTGTTCAGCGACCAGGTGTCCTCTGGATCGAGCCACAGTGCCTCATCGTACTTGGCAAGGGCTTCGTCGTGGTCGCCGGCCTCGGCCAGCGCCCGGGCCAGCGTGCGTTTCGCGACGACCGACTCGGGACTCAGGGCTTCGGCCAGGGCTGCATGCTCGGTTGCAGCGGACCCCTGCCCGAGGTCGATCAGCACGCGAGCGAGGTTCACCCTTCCCTTGGCATGGTTCGGGTCGATCAGGAGGGATTCGACAAGGTGGGCCTCGGCCAGTTCGAGGTGGCCGCCCTTCCACGCGGCGATCCCGAGCATGTAGTGGCCCCAGGGGTTCGTGGGCTTCCGCTCCACGTATCGGATGAAGAGGTCCATGGCCTCGCCGTAGCGGCCCGTGCGATAGACGGCCTCCGCCTCCTCGTAGGTGACGGGCGCTTCCTCCACCCACTCCGGTGGTGCGGGCACGGCGCCCTGGGCACCACCGTTTCTCCCGTCGTCGCGCTGCGTTGGCGCATGTTGGGGTATCGCCGGATGCGGCAGCGGCGGTGCGGCCGCCACCGTGAACACCCCGGGCGATGCATCGCCGGCGTTGGCGATCGCGCCGTCCTCCCGGCACGCCGCCGCCAGCACAAGTATTGCCGCCGCCAGCGCTGCGGCGATCCACCGCAGTACCATCTCCGAGCGATCCCGTCCCACTGTTCTGCTGTTCATCGTGGCCTCCCAGCCTGGTGCCCCGGGAGGTGCGCCGGGATGGTCCCGGCCGCGCCAGGTGGGGCGTTCGAAGTTGGCCGCAAGGGGTGGCAACCAGCGGGCCAAAGTGCGGGAGGCGCGGGGGCAGCGGGCTTAACTCGCTGCCGTTTGGGGGGTTAGCAGGCGCGCATGGGGCATGTGGCCATCGTGGGCCGCGTCGCGCTTGTGTCCATCGTTACACAGGCCGGGACAGCGGATGTGACTTGCGTTCCACACGGCGGGGCGCGCGAACGAGGTCCGCCGGGTTGGCTGGCGCGACTAGACCTGCCGCTCCGGCCGCCGGACCCCCAGGCGCTTCATGATCTTGATCAGGCTCGAGTGGTCGGACAGGTCCAGCGACCGGGCGGTGCGGCTGATGACCCACTCGTTGGCATCGAGTGCCGCCACGATGATCGCGCGCTCGGCGGCGCGCTTCTGCTCCTGGTAGCTGGCGGCGTGCGCGGGCGGCTCGGGCAACGGCGGCTCGGGCGACGGCTGCCCCGGCGAGGGCGGTGCGGTGCGTCGGCCGGGCCCCGCCAGATCCGGGGGCAGGTGCGGCAGGTCGAGAACCGGGCCGTCCGAGGCGATGATCATGCGCTCGATGGTGTTCCTGAGCTCGCGGACGTTGTTGCGTTCCCATTTGCGGGCGCGGAGACGGGCGAGTGCGGCCTTGGTTAGGGGGCGCGGGGAGCGTCCCAAACGCGCGGGGAGTGTGGAGGCGAAGTGCGCGGCGAGGAGCGGGATGTCGTCCGGGCGTGCGCGGAGCGGCGGCACGCGGATGACGTGGACGTTCAGGCGATATAGGAGATCGTGACGGAACTTCCCCGCGTCGGCCTCCGCTTCGAGGTCGCGGTGGGTGGCGGCGACGATTCGGGCCCCCACGGTGATCGGATCCTCGGCGCCGAGACGGATGATCTCGCCGCCCTCCAGGACGCGCAGCAGTCTGGCCTGGACGCCCCCCGGCAATTCGCCGATCTCGTCGAGAAAAAGCGTGCCGGAGGTGGCGCGCTCGAAGGCGCCCCTGCGCGCTTTCACCGCGCCGGTGAATGCGCCGCGGTCATGTCCGAACAGGTCGCTGTCGACCAGCCCTTCCGCGATGCCTCCGCAGTTGACCGCCACGAACGCCTCGTCGCGCCTGCGGCTCCCGCGGTGCAGCTCCCGCGCCACCAGCTCCTTGCCGGTGCCGCTCTCGCCCAGGATCAGGACCGGGCTGGGGATGTCCGCCACCCTGTCAATCGCCCCGCGCAGCGCGATCATCGCCTCGCTCTCGCCGATCAGCGGAGACGACCCCGTGACCTCGCCCTCCAGCTCGCCCAGCCGCTGCCGCAGGTCGGTCTGGCGCAGCGCGAGCCGCACCTCGTGCACGACCCGCTCCATGGGCTCGGCCTTGTCGATGAAGCTGAAGGCGCCGAGACGGACCGCCTCGACGCAGCGGTCGAAGCTGCCCGTTCCCGTGTAGACGATGACCGGGACATCGATCGAGCGGTGCTCCATGGCGCGGAGTACGTCGAACCCGTCCAGGCCGGGCATCTCGAGGTCGAGGATCACGCAGTCGACCACCTCGCGGGCGAGGATCTCCAGCCCCTCCTCTCCCCCCGGTGCAACGCGCGTGCGGAATCCCCCGAGCCGGCGAATGTCGTAGGCGTACTGCTCGGCCAGCGGGCGGACGTCGTCGATGATCAGGACCATGGCCCCCGACGGGTGGATCCGCTTGTGCGCTGTTGTCATGGGGAGACCTCCGGGGCTGCCTTCAATATCACGTGCACGCGCGTGCCCCGCCCCTCCTCGCTTTCCAGCAGGATCTCGCCGCCGACATCGCGCACGAGCCTTCGGGTGATTGCCAGACCCAGGCCGGTTCCCTCGGCCCGGGTGGTGAAGAACGGCTCGAAAACGCGGGCGCGCACCTTTGCCGGGATCCCCGGGCCGTTGTCGCTGACGGTGAGGCGGAAGCGCGCCTGCCCATCGCGCTCGCGTTCGATCGAGAGCCGCACCTCGCCTCCGTCCCCGCCGAACGCCGCAACCGCGTTCGCGACGATGTTGTCGACGACGCGCCGGAGGGATACCGCGTCCATCTCGACCCAGGCCGGCTGTTTTCCGAGGTCGGCGGTGACGCGGACGCCGGCCGGCTGCCCCTGGCTGGCTTCGACGACGGATCGGGCTACAGCGCAGAGATCCGAACGGTCGCGGGCGCCGTGGACGGCCACCGCTCGATAGTGTTCGGCCAGTTCGCTCAGGTAGTCCAGGCTGGCGGTGAGGGTGGGAGCGCGGTCGTCGAAGACCTCCGCCAGATCGCCGGGACCGCTCTCGCGCGCCTCCGACAGGTGGCTCACGACGTTGCGGATGGGAACGAGGCCGTTGCGCACATCGTGATTCACCTGCCGTGCGATCTCCCCCAGCGTCGCGCGCTTTTCCGCATCCCTCACCTGGGCGACGCCGTCCCGTATGCGTTTCAGCATCCCGTTGAGGAAAACGCCGAGCCGGTCGAGCTCGCGTGCGCCACCGCGCCCGAACGTCGTGTCGAGCCGTCCCAGGTGCACGCGCCTTGCGGTGGCGGCGAGCCGTTCCACGGGACCCGAGAGCCTTCGCGCCATCCACTGCCCGAGGATGGCCGCCAACAGCGCGGCCCCCACCAGCGACGCGATGAGCACCCGGTCGAAGGAACGCACCATGGCCGCGAGAAGCGGGTCGTGCCAGACGATCACGAGGTCGACCGGCACGATCTCGGGGTCCGCCGCCATGGCACCCGACCCCGCGCCCGCGGCCCCGTCCACGCCCGCGGCACGATCCGCGCCGGACACCGCCGACACCGGGGTCGACCATCCCTGCCACAGGACGCGGCCGATCCCTCTGCGGCCCTCATAATCCCGGCCCGCCTCGCCGCCGGGCCGGGATCCCGCGATCCACTGGCTCTCGGCGCCGTCCTCCCTCTCGGCGATCAGCGACACCTCGTCTTCGGCCGGCGCCAACCCCAACCCGGCCAGCCTTTCCCCGACGATCCCGATGATCTCCACGCCCCCGACATCGAACCGGCGGGCGCGCGCGAGCACGATTCCATCCGAGGCCGGGAAGGACACCCGCGTGACGACGGGCGCCCCCGCGCGGTCGGCGAGCGCGACCAGCGCGGGATCGCGGCGGCCGGCATCTCCCGGGAAGTGGCTCGCTGCAAGGATCTCGCCGGCGCCGTACGCCACGAACGCCACATCGAGTCCGCTGGAGGACGCAAAGCGCGCCACCCCCGCCTGAAGCCCCGGCCCCCTTCGCGCCCGCGCCGCGATCCGGACCGTGTTGTCCTCGGTGAGGAGCGCGCCGAGCGCGGTCAGGCGGTCGTCGAGACGATCCGCCCCCTGAAGCCACGCCTCGGCAAGCCGATCCCCGCGCTCCCGCATGCGCTGCTCGTTCGCCTCCGCGAGGCGCCGGGTCCCGGCGGACCGGATCAGCAGGCCGAGACAGAGGACGGGGATCCACGACACGATGATCCCGGCGAGCACCAGGCGGCTCCGGAAGGTCATCGCCGCCACGTTCCTCGACCGCCCGATCCCCGAGCATCCAACCCCTGCGCACCTGTCTCCCTGCCCACCTGCCCCGGAACCCTCGAAGACGCGGCGGGGCCGATCTCGAAGACCGCCGCTTCACCGATCAGGATGACGTTCGGGCGGTCCATTCCATCCACCGGCCCCCACTCCACTAGCTCGCGAAGGACTTCCGCGTAGAGCGAACACGGATGCCCGGGGCCCGCCTGCACCCGCACCACCGCGGCCACATCGGATGCGGCGCGCTCAACTCGCGGGCCACCCGCCCCTCGCACCGACAGCCGCGACGGGAAGCCCGTCAGTGCGCGTGCCGCGTTGCCGCGCCGATCGCCGCGCATCGTGGCCGAGACGATTCTCTCCGCAATCTGAAGGGCGGGAAGATCCTCCTCGGGATAGCTCACGGTGGGGTCGGCGGGTGCGGCCCGGCCCTGTACCGCGTCCGGGCTGGCGACCGTCATGGAGGTGTCGCACTGGTCGCCAAGGGTCCTCCAACTCACCGTTGCGGCCCTCCTGGCCCTCTCTGCTCCCCAGCGCGCCCAATCTTCGGAGATCGCGCGTCCGAGGTCCGCCGCTTCCGCCGCTCCGCCCTCTCCTCCGAACACGACCAGATACAGCTTGTCGAAGGCCACCATGCGCACGGACCTCCCCAGCGAGCGGGCATACTCGATCGAGGCGTCGTGGCGCGTCAGGAGGGGCGCCGCCCCGGCATCGATGGCGTCGCGGGCGTCTCCCTCGTGCGTCGCAAGCGGCACCCCGGACAGCCTGTGATCGGCGAACAGCTGCGCGGGCTCCCCCCTCGGCTCCCGGAACCGGACGCGCACACTCCCGCCGGAGAGAACCGTGATGTCCTCGACTCCGTGCCCGAGCCAGGGGGGTTCGCTCAGCGGAGGCCATGCCTCGACCAGGTCGGCCCCGACGGGTCCGTCGGTCGGGTCCGGAAAGTCGAGGGTGACCGTGGTCCCCTCCCGCGACCAGACCGCCCTGCCCGCCAGCAGCTCGCCGCCGCACCCGATCCGGAGCAGCGCGTGCGGATACCCGGGGGCCGTCAGGGTGTCCGCGCACGCCTCGCCACCATCGGGGGCGGGCACACCACTCTCCAGCGGCGCGGACCCGCAAGCCGCGAGCAACACGCAGCACGCAAACCGCATCGAGTGGGTCATGGCGGATGCTCCAGAGCGTTCGGTGGCAGGACCGGCGGGCGGGCGGTTACAATCGCTAGCATGAACAAGTCATCGGAACACCGCAAAGTCGTGTTGCCGGGCCCGTCGGTCTCCTGCGAGTGGCTGGCCGCTCATCTCGGCGGCCCCGGTCTCGTCGTTCTCGACGGATCCTGGTACCTCCCGGGCTCGGGACGCGATCCGGCCCGCGAGTTCGCCGAGCAGCGAATCCCCGGCGCGCGCTTCCTTGATATCGATAGGTGCAGCGACCCGGACGCACGGTTGCCGCACACGGTCGCGCCACCGGAGCACTTCCGGGCCTGCGCGGAAGAGGTCGGCGTTTCCGACGCCTCCGCCGTCGTCGTCTACGACGGCTCGGGGGTGAACCTGAGCGCGGCGCGGGTGTGGTGGAACTTCCGCTATTTCGGGCACGACAGCGTTGCAGTGCTGGATGGAGGGCTCCGCCATTGGGTTGCCGCCGGACACCCCACCGAGTCGGGTCCCCTCGTGCGCACGCTCGAAGCCCCCGCGCCCTTCACGCCGGTCCCCCAACCGCACCTGATCCGAAGTGTCGACGATGTCCTGCGCGCGATCGGAGCGGACGGCACCCAGATCGTGGACATGCGCCCCGGCGGGCGCTTTGCGGGGACCGAGCCGGAGCCGCGGGCCGGGCTGCGCGGAGGCCACGTGCCCGGGAGCAGGAACGTCCCCTACGTCGACCTCGTGGACCGCGGGACGGGGCTCGCGATCGACATGGAGGCCTTCATGCGGCTGGTCGCGGCGGCGGGGGTCGACCCCTCGAAGGAGTTGGTGGGTACCTGCGGATCCGGGACCAGCGCCTGCGCCTTCGCGTGGCTGATGGCGCGGGCCGGGCAAGACGATGTGGCGATCTACGACGGATCCTGGTCCGAGTGGGGCGGGCGGGACGACCTGCCGATCGATATGGGACCGCCAGACGGCTGATCGGGACGCTTGCGCCCCACGAACGTGCCCCTCTGGGCCCCCAGTATCCAGTTGCCGGAGAGGAACTCGCCGTCCCACGCGAGCCGCAGGATGAGGGTGCCCTGCGATGCGATGGCGTGAACCGTCATGTGATCCTCGCCTGCGTCCACGTTCACGATGCGGGCCGTGACCGAACCCACGGTGATCACCCCCGTGTAGGACCCCGGCTCGCCGCGGATGCCGCGGACCTCCATCATCCCCTCCGAGACCATCCGTTCGCTGGACATCGTAACGTCGTACCCACCGACCGGATCGAAGACGTTCGCGGACTCTGCATCGGCGCCGGCCGCGGGTGCGGCACCCGGCGCAGGTACGGCCAGCGTGGCACAGCCCCCCGCCAGACCGATCGCGAAGAGCGCGGCCAGCGGCGAAGGGCCTGCGTGTGCGCCGGATTGCAGCCTCACGGCACCTCAACCGCGCTGGTGACCCGACCCCTGACGGAGCTGTACACCGACATCACCCAGTCGCCCACCGCGGACAGAAAGTCCCCCACCAGGGAGCTGTCGAACCAGCCGAACCACATGGCCACGCCGCCGAGAATCGCCACCAGCACGATGATCTTCAGGGTCATCCGCACGAAATCGCGAAGCAGGAGCACCACGAGTCCCAGCACGAGCAGCAGGATTACCGCTCCGCCCAGGAGTACCGGAATCGATTCGTTCACCGCGCCGCTTTCAATCGGAATGACCTTCAATCACAGGTATGAGAAAAGGGGCGGCCCCGGGTATCCGGAGCCACCCCCGTTTCGTCGTGCTTCGCTTGGAGCACCGACGCTAGGCGATCCTGTCCTTCAGGCTCTTGGCGGCCTTGAAGGCGGGATAGTTCTTGGCTGCGATGGTGATCGACTCGCCGGTTCGCGGATTGCGTCCGGAACGAGCCGCACGCTGACGGGCCTCGAAAGTACCGAATCCTCCGACCGAGACCTTGCCGCCAGCATCGAGCTGGTCAGCGATGATTCCGAGGACGGGGTTGAAAATGATCTCCAACACCTCGGCCGACAGGGCCTGAGTGAGCCCGGATCTGCTCGCGAGCTTCTTGGCCATCTCGGACTTGTTCATGCAGAGACTCCTTGGTTGATTGCGTCTCCCGGCTCTCTTTCGAACCGGCGCCGTGTGTAATGCGCGTTATCTACGCGCGGTGAATGGGCCTTGTATACTGTCAACCGCTTGCTTCGTTCCCCTGTTCCCCGCATCGCCACCCCAAAAAGTCTGGAACAAACCGGCCCGAAAGGGAAGCGGTCGATGCGCGAAAGTCGGGAATGCGGGAATGTTGAATGCGAATCGGCCGAACCGGATCGGGGGGGTCAATGCAATTGAATACAAGACGGAGGAAGTCGTGAGGGCTGCAATCTACCGCAAGTACAGGGGTCCCATCGTCATCGAGTCCTTTCCGGATCCGGAGCCGGCACCGGATGGGGTGGTCCTCCGCGTGGAGGCCAACGGGGTCTGCCGGAGCGACTGGCACGGGTGGGTGGGTCACGACCCGGACATCGTCCTTCCCCATGTGCCCGGACACGAGATCGCCGGCGTGGTGGAGGAGGTCGGAAGCGATGTCCGGCGGTGGCGCAGGGGGGACCGCGTTTCCGTCCCGTTCATCGCTGGGTGTGGGCGGTGCCTGCCCTGCCGCGCCGGGGACCAGCAGGTCTGTGCCCACCAGTTCCAGCCGGGATTTCACGGCTGGGGCGGCTTCGCCGAACGGGTGGCGCTGCGCCAGGCCGATCTCACCCTTTCGGCGCTGCCTGACGAGCTGGGCTTTGTCACTGCTGCAAGTCTGGGGTGTCGCTTTGCGACATCGTTCCGGGCAGTGCAGGCTCAGGGACGGGTCACCGCGGGTGACTGGGTGGCTGTTCACGGTTGCGGCGGGGTCGGCCTCTCGGCGGTCATGATCGCGCGGGCGCTTGGCGCCAACGTGGTGGCGGTGGACATCCGCGAAGAGGCGCTGGCGCGGGCGCGCGAACTGGGGGCGGTGGCGGCCGTGAACGCGGCTGACTCGCCCGATGTCCCCGCGGAGATCCACGACATCACGGGCGGCGGCGCCCACGCCTCCCTGGACGCTCTGGGCCACCCCGACACCTGCTTCAACTCGGTCGCCTGTCTGCGCCGACGCGGACGTCACGTTCAGGTGGGCCTCATGACCGGCGATCACCGCAACGCCCGCGTCCCGATGGACCGGGTCATCGCGTGGGAGCTGGAAATGGTGGGCAGCCACGGCCTGCAGGCATGGGAGTATGACAGGATGCTCCGCATGGTCGCATCAGAGTTCGTGGACCTCGACAGACTCGTGACGCGCACGGTGACCCTCGAGGAGGGCATCAGCGTTCTCACCGGGATGGACGACTACACTGTGGAGGGGGTCGTCGTCATCGACCGGTTCGGGTAGTCCCCGGGCCCGCGCGTCTCACAGCCGCACAGGCAGGCTCACCACTCGTCGAAGGTGCACAACGGACCCGTCCAGTTGGTCCAGGCGTTGATCCAGTCGCGGGCCGGCGTGCCGATGGGCGCCCCCGGTGGCGCCTGCTGCGTGACGATGGGCGACCAGGGCTCGTGCGGCCGGTCCTCGAAGCGCGCGATGTCCCTGGCCAGCAATGCGAAGTGGGCGGCCATCGCGTCGCCTCCCTCCGCGCGGCTCTCGGACGCTCCGCGCAGCTGCGCGAGTCGCTGTGACGCGACCGCCCGCACCTGGGGCATGGCGGCGCCTCCCGCCAGCCGCATCAGCCCGTCGGCAACCACCCGCCCCACCGCGCGGCGCACCTCGGCCTCGTAGGGCGTGTCGCCGGCGGCCGGATCTCCAACCGCCACCAGGGCGCCGATCACGTCCCCCAGGCCGGGGAGCGACGGGTCGAGCACGTTCTGTTCGAGCAGTCGCGCCGCCCGGCTCGGGTTGAGGACCTCACCCACGACATGCGCCGTCGCGACCACCGAGGGCGAAACCGCGTCGAAGGTGGGCCCCGTGTAGCGCGGGAAGAGTTCGCGGGTGCGCCCGTATCCGGCGGGCCTGGGCGGCAACCGGTCCAGCACCGTGGCCGGGATCGTCAGTTCGGCGGGCTGAACGGCGCGCACCAGCGCATCGAGGGCGCGCTGCTGTTCGGCCGTTGAGGCCGGGCGCACGGGATCCATGCCGTCGCCGCGCGTGGCATAGGTGTAGTGCAGGCCCCCGAGCACGGAGGCGGCGGCGGTCACCTGGTAGCGATGGTGCAGGTAGAGCGGCACCATCGCCTCCTCCATCTGGGCCATGGGGCGCCCGGCGCGGATCGCCCGCTCCCCGAAGCGCTCGAGCGCGGCCCTGCGGACGTCGAGCATGCGGTCCAGCTCCGCCCCCGCGTCGGTCCCGTTCGACCATTGATCGACCCGCGCGTGCGCCGAGGCATCCTGGTTGGAGAAGAAGCGGACGTCGTCCTCCCACGCCTCCTCGATGATGCGGTTCAACTCCGCCTTCTCGTCGGTTCCCGCCGGGAATTGGGAATAGCCGTAGCGGATCGCGACCTTGTCCCACTCGCCGATATCGACGTCGTAGACCGCGGAGTAGTCGAAGTTCTCGCCGTCATGGGTGATGAGCGGGTGCGGGTAGTCGAGGACCGAGATCCGGCCGAGGTCGCTGTCGTAGTAGTTGTGGGACAGCCCGATGGTGTGTCCGACCTCGTGCGCCGAGAGCTGGCGGATGCGGGCCAGCGCCCATTCGGCGAGCCCGGCCGGCTCCTCGTCGCCGTTCTCGTAGGGAGCCAGCAGCCCCTCGGCGATCAGGTAGTCCTGGCGCACGCGCAGGGAGCCGAGCGTCACATTCCCCTTCAGGATCTCACCCGTGCGCGGATCGGTGATCGAGCCGCCGGTGCTCCAGCCGCGCGTGGAGCGGTGCACCCAGTTGATGACGTTGTAGCGGACATCGTGACTGCTGACGTCCTCGGGGCGGATTTCGACCTGGAAGGCGTCGATGAATCCCGCCGCCTCGAAGGCCTGGTTCCACCAGCGGGCGCCGTCCAGCAGCGCGGAGCGCACCGGCTCCGGCGTCCCCGGATCGAGGTAGTAGACGATGGGCTCGACGGGCTCGCTCATGGCCGCGTCCGGGTTCCTCTTCTCCAATCGGTGCCGCCTGATGAAGCGCTGCGTCATCGGGGCGCCGAGCGGAGCCGAGTAGTCCTGGAAGGACATCCCGCCGTAGCCCGCCCTGGAGTCGTGCGCGCGAGGCGTGTATTCGCCCAGTTCGGGAAGCCTGATGAAGGAGTGATGCATGCGGACCGTCGCCGCCGCGCCCGACGCCGCGACGTTGGCCACGCCTTCGAAGCCGCCGCCGCCCCCGCCAAAGAAGCCGCCCCCCTGCCCCCCGCCCTGCCGCACGAAGGTCAGCGAGGCCTCCATCTCGGTGTTGTCGGGGAAGTTCATCACCATCGGCAGGTACACCGCGCTCCGGCTCAGGTCGAGGCGGTACGTCCCCGGCCGCATGCGCCCGGCGAACCCGGCGATGTCCTGCATCAGGAACGGGGTGAAGTCGATCAGCACCCGCTCGCCCGTTTCGGCGCCCGCATCGAAGCCCCACAGCGTCGAGGGCGCGAAGGCATCCTCCACCGCCTTGCGCTCGGCGGGATTGTCGCTGGACGCACGGAAGCGATAGTTCGGCTGGGTCATCATGACCTTCGGCCCGATGCGCTGGAAGCGGACCACGCGGGACCCGGCCATCTGGCCCCGGTCGATCCCGATGTCGTTGGACCCGAGCCCCGCCCCGATCCCCGATGCGTGGAGCACATCGGTGTTCCACTGGGCGACCTCCAGCCAGATGCGGCCGGCCGCGTCGTCCCAGTACATGGGAAGGAAGCCGTCCATCAGCTCCATCGACGCGGTCTTCTCCTCGATGGTGGGCAGGTCGGCGGCGGCGGCCCGGCCCTGCTGGGCGGCCAGGGAGCCCGTCAGGAGTACGGGGATAGCGAGCACACCTGCGGCGGCGAGCGTGCCGAGCGAGCGCGCGGGGGCCGCTGGCGGAGCCAACCGGGGATTCACGCGGTGCGCGAGCATCTGCCAGTTCCTTGATTTCTTCATCGTTTCGGTCCTCTTCGAGTGATACTTAACATTCTTGTTTAGTGTTATAGGGGTGACACGGTCGCCCCGAACATGCGGTAGTCGAATACTTAACATTTGTGTTTACTATCATCTGGCGGCGGCCCTCGCAGGAGGCGGAGAAGAACCCGTCGCCGGACGCACCGGCACGAGCAGGGCCTCCACCGCATCCGCCACCCGCTCCATCTCTTCGTGGGTGTTGTACAGGTGCGGCGCGACCCGGATGCGACCGCGCCGCAGCGACACCACCGCTCCGGCCTCCGTGAGCCCGTCGAGCAGCTCATCGTCTCCGATTTCGGGGTGGCGGAAGGTCAGAATGTGGCGGCGCAACGCTGGCTCGGGCGCGACCTCGCAGCCCAGGGCCTCGAGACGGCCGGCCAGATCGGCGACCAGGGCGCACACATGCTCCGCGATGTTCTCGATCCCCGCCTCCTCGAGAAGGCCGAGGACCGCCGAGAACCCGGCGATCAGCGGGTAGGCGAGGCTGCCTTCCTCGTACCGCCCGGCGTTGTCGAGCAGTTCGAAGTGGACCCGGTCGAAGTTGAAGTTGTCGGTGGTGCTCCTCCATCCCACGAGCGGCGGACGGATGCGGCGGACGATCGAGCGGTCGACGAAGACCGCCCCGATGCCCATCATCCCGAGCATCCACTTGTGGCTGTCGGCGGACAGGAAGTGGACTCCGGCCGCCTTCACGTCGGTGGGGAGCGCCCCGACCGTCTGGATGCCGTCGACGCACAGGAGCACGCCGCGGTCCCGGCACAGTGCACCGAGCCCCTCGAGGTCGGTTACGGCCCCGCTGGCGTACTGCGCCGAACTCACCGCCAGTACGCGGGTGTCGTCGCGGAGCGCGCGGGCCGCCGCGTCGACGCTAACCGTGCCCGACTCGTCGGCGGGAATCATGTCCAGCGCCGCGATCCCCCGCCGATCCAGATCCATCCAGGGGTAGACGTTGGATGGATATTCCACCGAAGCGCCGACCGCGACCCGGTCGCCCGGCCGCCAGTCCAGTCCCGCTGCAAAGAGCGACAGTCCGTGGGAGGTGTTCCGGACGAACGCGACCTCTTCCCACTCGCATCCGACCAGCCTCGCGAAGCGTTCCCGGCACTCCTGCGCCAACGACTCCCAGTCGTCGAAGCTGGGACGCCCAACCCTGGCCAGCGATTCCATGAAGTCGTGCACGGCGGCGACCGCGCGGGTCGAGGTGGGCGATACGCCCGCGTGATTGAGGAAGATGTGGGTTTGCGAAACGGGGAATTCGTCCCGATAGGACTGCAGATGTTTCATCGCTTGCTCATGGGTTGCGTTGCCGCCCTCGCCGCCGCGCCCGGACGACGCGTCGATAGACTTCCAGGTTCCCTTCCACCATCGCATCCACGGAAAAGTGCGACGCGATCCGCTCGCGGGCACGTCTCCCCATCGCCCGGGCCGCATCCGGGTCGGTCAGCAGCCCCGCGATGGCCGTGGCGAGCGCTCCCGCATCGCCCGGAGGACAGAGGATCCCGGTCTTCCCGTCCTCGATCACCTCGGGGATTCCCCCGGCCTTGCCACCCACAACCGGGACGCCGGCGGCACCAGCCTGCAGGGCGGCAACCCCCAATCCTTCCTTCAGAGCCGGATGAACGCAGAAGTCGAAGGAGCCCAGCCATTCGTGCAGGTCGTCGCGGAATCCCGCAAAGCGGATTTGGCCGGCCACGCCCGCGGCCTCGGCCAGGGCGGCCACGTTTTCCCGCATCGGTCCCCGCCCGAAGAGGACGACGGACGGTGTCACGCCCCGCCCCTTGAGGATCGCCAGCGCGTGGACCAGGACCCAGTGACCCTTGCGGGAGACGAACTGCGCGACCATGGCGCCCGCTGGAGCACCCGGCTCCAGGTCGAATTCCCGGTCGCGCGCGGCCGCGTTCCGGGGCGCCTGCCATTCCGTTGCGTCCACCGCCGAATGAACGAGGGAGATCTTGTCGCGCGGCACCCCCTGGTCGGCAAGCACGTCGCGGACCGCGCCGGAGATGGCCACGACGCGCCGATAGAGCCGGTACTTCGCGCCGACCAGCCATTCCATCTCACGGTTGTCAACGCGGCGCGTGAGCACGACCGGCGCCCGGATCGCGGCGGCCGCCACGCCGCCGAGCGTATCGGCGCCCCGGCGCGAGTGGAGGTGGACCACCTCGACATCGGGCCGGCTGAACCGCCACGCCATCTTGCCGAGGGCGAGGACGTCCCCCTCTCCCTGGAACCCGAACTCCTCGACGCGCAACCACCGCTCATGCGCCGCCTCCGCGATCTCGGAGCCTCGCGGCACCATCAGGACCGACTTCACGCCGCGCTCTTCCAGGCCCTGGGCGAGATAGAGCACCTGCAGGGCGCCCCCGTAGAGATGGCGTCCGGTTTCGACGTGGATGACGCTCACCCGGATGCTCCGGCGGCGGGGCGCGGTGCAGCGCCGACCCCGAGCCGCGACTCCAACGCGGCCAGCACCTGCTCCACTCCAATGTCGCGCATGCAATCGATGCGGCCGTCGCAGACCAGCTTCCCGCGGCAGGGAGAGCAGGCGCGCCCCGAGTGGAGGATCGTCGCGCCGGGGCCCGGAGGATCCAGGTACGGCGTGTTGGAGCCGAACAATAGCACTGCCGGGCGGCCGAATGCGTGGGCCATGTGGCTCAGTCCGGTGTCGACCCCGACGAGCCCGCCGCACCGGGACACGACGGCGGCAGCCTCGCCGAGGGTCGTCTTACCGACAAGATCGACGAGGGGCGGCGAACCCGGCACCGACTCCGCAACCCCGCCCAGGATCCGGTCCGCGGCGGCGCGATCGCCCGGGCCCCCGAGAAGCGCGACGCCGACCCCGACCCGGGCGCGCACGAGCTCAATGAGCGCGGACCACCGGTCTTCGAACCAGTGCTTGTGGTCGCGCGTGGTGAAGGGACAGAACGCCACGAAGTTCCCGGCCAGCCCCAACTCCTCCAGCATCGCGGCGACTCTCGCCGTCTCATCCGCACTGCGCGGGATCTCCATCGCGAAGCGGTCGGTCGGCAGGCTCAGCACCTCCGCCAGATGCCGGTATTCCGACGCGATCCCGCGCTTGTTGCCGCCGCGCTCCACGACCCGGGTCATCAGGACGCTGGAGCCTTCCCGTGATCCCAATCCGATCCTGACCGGAGCACCCGACAGGTACGCGACCAGGCCGCTGCGCAGCAGTCCCTGGGTGTCGATCGCGACATCGAAGCGCCGCTCGCGGAGCGAGGCGAAGAAATCCGCGACCTCGCGCGCCAGAGTCCCCCAGCGGCCGCGCCGCAGGAGACGCTTCCACGCACCCCGCTCCCAGACGATCACCTCGTCCAGATGCGGGTTGTGCAGGATGACGTCGGCTGTCCGCTCCTCGGCCACCCAGGCGATATGGGCACCCGGATGCCTCCGCCGCAGCGCACCAGCCAGCGGTGATGCGAACACCAGGTCGCCCCTCGCCGAGAGGCGGACGACGAGGATGCTGCGAACGTTGCGAGGAATCATGGATGGAAGGTTATGATTGGCCACCTCCCGTACAACTCCCCCGGGTACCCTGCATCCCGCCGGGCGCGCGCATGATCGGACAGCTACGCAATCTCGCCCTCGGCTTCGGCTTCGCCATCCACCTGGTCCGCAGGCGCTACCAGACCGGCGCCTGGCGGACGGACGCGCGCACCCGCAACGGCGCGCTCGGCACGGTCCGTCGCCGCGCGCGCGGCCCCAGAATCCTTGTGCACGGGGTGAGCGTGGGCGAGACCAACGCGCTGCAACCCCTTGTCGAGGCCATGGCGTCCTCTCCCGCGGCCCCCGATGTCGTGGTGAGCGCGAGCACGGAGACGGGTTTCGAGCGGGCGCGGCGCATCCACGGCGCGGACCGCGAGGTGGTGCGCTTCCCCCTGGACTTCACCTGGATGGCGAGGCGCTTTCTGGACGACCTTCGGCCCGATCTCGTTGTCCTCGCCGAGCTGGAGCTGTGGCCCACATTCCTGGCCGAGTGCAGCCGCCGCGACATCCCGGTGTGCGTGGTCAACGGGCGCATGTCCACGCGCAGCCATCGCGGCTATCGTGCGTGGCGCCCGTTCGTGCGCCCGATGTTCTCGCGGCTCGCACTGGTCGCGGCCCAGACCGAGTCCTACCGGGAGCGCTTCACCGAGCTGGGCGTCCCGGCCAGCCGCGCCTGCGTGACCGGCAGCCTGAAATGGGATGCTGCGCGCCAAACCCCCGACGCTGCGGCCGCGCGCGAAATCGCCGAGGCGATGGGAATCGATCCGTCCCGGCCTCTCATTGTGGCAGGGTCGACCGGCCCCGGTGAGGAGGAAGCGCTGCTGAGGCACCTGCCGCCCGGTTGCCAGCTCCTCCTCGCCCCCCGCAACCCGGACCGCTGGGACGAGGTCGCCCGGCTGCGCCCCGGAATGCCCCGCCGCAGCCTGCGCCGGCCGCCGCGAGCACCGCCCCGCAACCCGCAATCGTCCGGCGCCGAAAGGGACGGCCACGGGCCGGCAACGCGCCCTCCCGACGTCTTCCTTCTCGACACGATCGGCGAACTCGGTGCCGCCTATTTGCTCGCCGACGCCGTCTTCGTGGGACGCAGCCTCGCACCGATGGGTGGCTCCAACCCGCTCGAACCTGTCGCGCTCGGCAAGCCGACCGTGATCGGACCGCACCACGAGAACTTCGCCGGCGTCGTCGCCGACCTTGTCACCGAGGGCGGCCTGGTGGTGAGCGCACGGCCGATGGCAGTCATTGCGCACTGGCTCGAAGATCCGTCGGCCGCCGAAGCCGTCGCGGCGGGCGGCGCGCGTGCAATGACACGGCACCAGGGAACGGCCGCCGCCACGGCGAATCGCGTATTGGAGTTGCTCCGGGAAGCGAACAACCGGCCCGCTTCCTAGAAGAAGAAGTTCATCGAGCTGTACAGAAACCGCGGCACGCTGCCGTACTCCGAACCCAGCCGCGGCAACCCGCCCTCCAGCACGGCGTCCTCGCCTACGCCGGTGAAGGCGCCAAGCCGGAACCCCACGCTCTGCGACACGGAAAAGCTGAGTGAAGGGCCGACCAGCAGCGACCCGTCCCGCAGGCTTCCCAGCAGCAGGGCGCCACCCGAGAGAAGGGGATGAAGCTGGTACGAGAGCTGGAGCGCCCCCACGTCACGTCCGAGCACCTGGACCTCCCCCTGCGCGTAGGCCCGGCTGGACGCCGCAGCGATCAGCCCGTCGGGCGACGTCGCGCCCAGCCCGTCGCGCTGGTACTCGATCACCACGTACAGATCGCGCCGCGCGATCGCAAAGGTCCGATCCAGCCCGACGGTCCCCCGCACCACCAGGCGGTCGTCCAGGTCGCGAACCGCAGCTTCCACGCGCAGCGCCCACAGTCCGACGGCGCCGCTCAGGGAGGCCGCCGCGCCGAAGGTGTCGTGCACGATGCCTGCCCACGCGCCCAGGTCCCATCCGCCGTAGTTCGAGCTGGCCCGCCCGAGCAGCGTCATCGTCTGGTCACGGTCGGCCCCGACGCGCGCCGGCCGCGCCACGACCTCCAGTTGCGTAAAGGCGCCCCGGTAGTACCGCAGCCGCACCGCGTCCACGCCGGCGCGGTACTCGCGGAAGGGGTCAGCCGGGTCGAAGGGCGAAAACGGATCGGAGGGAGTGAGGAAGAGGGTCGTCGCCCACGACACGGGCTGTCGTCCGATCACCAGGTCGGCGTTCTCTCCCAGGTCGAAGCGGAGGCTCAGCCGGTCGATACGGTGGCGCCAGTAGATCCCATCTCCCTCCCTGATATCGCCCCCGAGGGACAGCCAGTCCCCACCCGAGCCCGCCGCGGCCGCCGCGGTGAAGAACTGCGCCCCCAGCGTGCCCGGTTCGCGCAGCGCCAGAGTGTGCTCGTAGCCGAAATCCAGCCCGGCCGGCCCAGCGTCCCCCGTCCACATCAGCCGGAACCGATGAAACCCCGAGCCGTTGGCCGGACTCAGCAAGCTGTTGCCGACCCGGGTCCACAGATTCAGGTAGTAGCCCGAGAATCCGCCCGGCTGGGCGGCGGCCGGAAGTGGGGAGAACGCTGCCAGCATCGGCAGCGCCGCGGCCAATAGCAGGGCGCGACCCAACGGAACCGCGCCCGCACCCGGCCTGCGGATCACACACCGCAAACGGCCCGCCCGGTGCAGGTCGCGGGCACCCCCCATCAGCCGGAGCCCGCCACCGCGTCGTCGATGCGCCCGTCGACCAGCCGGATCAGCCTCCCCGCCCGCTCCATCACCCTGGGATCGTGGGTGGAGAACACGAAGGTCGTCCCCTTCGTCCGGTTCAGCCTTTCCATCACGTCGAGAAGCGCCTCGGCGGTGACCGAGTCCAGGTTGGCCGTGGGCTCGTCGGCAAGCACCAGCGCCGGGTCTCCGAGCACCGCGCGCGCCACCGCCACCCGCTGCTGCTCGCCGCCGGAGAGCTTGGGAGGGCGACGGTCCTCCAGCCCCTCGAGACCGATCTCCCGGAACAGATCCCGCACACGCTCGCGGCGCTCCCGTGCCGGAACCCGCTGCAACAGAAGCGTGAACTCGGCGTTCTCCAGCGCGCTCAGGACCGGAAGCAGGTTGTAGGACTGGAAGACGAAGCCGATCCGGTTCATGCGCACCGCGGCCAACTCCGGGTCGGAGAGCGCGGCGAGCTCCCGGCCTTCGATCCAGACCTTGCCGCGAGTGGGACGGGTGAGGCCGCCCAGCAGGTTCAGCACCGTGGTCTTCCCCGAGCCGGACGGGCCGGCCATCGCGACGAACTCGCCGCTTGCCACCGTCAGGTCCACACCCCGCACCGCCTCCACCGGATGCGGGTCCTGCGGGTAGATCTTCCAGAGGTGCTCGGTCCGGACTACATGGTCGTTACTCATATACTCATATACTCATGTGTTCATGCCGCATCGGTCGCATCACTCCACCTTGACCGACTCGGCAGGGTCCATGGCGGCCGCCTGCCACGCGGGATAGATGGAGGCGGAGAGGCCGATGACCGCCGTGAAGAAGAGGCCCTGCGTCAGGTGCTTCACTTCGATCGCGGGGTAGAGGACCGGGTCGAAGACGATGCCGCCGAATGCCAGGTCTTCCGGCATGATCCCCGTGAGGTCCAGCCCGTTGCGGAAGAACACCCAGACCAGAGCGAAACCGAGGGCCACGCCGAGGACGCCGCTGGCGGCGGTGAGCAGCACCCCTTCGATGTAGACGACCAGGCCGGTTTCCCGCGCGCTCAGTCCAAGGGCGCGCAGCAGGCCCATCTCGCGCTTCCTGTGCAGCACGGACATGAAGATCGCATTGAGAATGGCCAGCGCCACGATCGCGAAGAGGATGAAATGGAAGACCCAGTCGCCCGCATCGTCGATCTTGAGCGCGGAATAGAGGTCCGGGTTCGACTCCTCCCAGCCCGTAACCTCCACGCCGACAGGCTCCACCGCGGCAGTCGCCTCTTCCACGACCTGTTCCGTGAACGCCGAATGCGGAAGCACGGTGGCCACGCTGGTCGCCCCATCCACCCCGAGCCAGCTGCGCGCGGTGACGAGCGGGATGTGTACCAGAGCGTCGTCCATCGCGGAGACTCCGGTCCTGAAGAGCCCGACCACCCGGACGAGCTGCCCTTCGATGCCCCCCTCGGCGACCTGCGCCGTCAGAACCATGCGCGATCCGATGCGCAGGCCGAGGCGCGTGGCCATGCCCCGGCCTATGAAGGCATGCAGCCGGTCGCCTTCCTCCAGATAGCGACCCTCCAGCACTTCGGTGCCGAGTTCGGAGAAGGACAGTTCGGCGCCGGGATCGACACCGTGGATGAGGGCGGGCAGGGCGCCGTCGGCGGATGACGCCAGCCCACGCGTCGTGATCCTCACCGAGGTGACTTCCCCCCCGGGCACTTCGGACCGCTGCACCGCGGCGATCGACGCCGCGACCTGGTCGGGCGACAGTCGGTCCTCGAGGCTTTCGCTGTCCCTGAAGCCCGGCGCGTTGAAGACGACATGACCCGATCCGAGCCGCACCCCGGAGTCGATCCAGTCCTCGTGACCGCCGTCCGCAAGGGTCCGGGACAGGATCAGCAGCGCCAGCCCGAGCGTCATCGCGGCGGCGGTCAGCGCACTGCGGCGCAGCTCCCGTCCCAGGTTGCGCAGCGCGAGCCACACGAGCGTCGGCAGGCGGGTGGTCATCGGCTTGCCAATGCGTCGGCCGGGGGCACGCGGATGGCGCGCCAGGCCGGATAGAGGGCGGACAGTATGCCGGTCCCGATCAGCGCGAGCGCCGACGCGAGCGGACCGTCCCAGGAATACTCCACGGTCAGAACGGGCCGTACCGCGGATCCCACGATGGAGTAGGTGCCCACGAAGCCGCTCAGGTCCACGGGGAATTCGTGGAAATAGACGAGGACCGGAACCGCCAGAGCCGCTCCCGCCGCCAGCGCCACGAGGCCCAGGAACAATCCCTCGATCACCACGATCCGCACGATCGAGGCCGCCGAGGTCCCGAGCGCGCGCGCCACCGCAAACTCCCGGCGCCGCTCGAACGTGGCGAGCAACATCGTGTTGGCCACGCCGAAGATCGCCATCCCGAAGATCATCACGGCGATCATGACGTTCATGGCGCCGGCCAGGCTGATCATGAAGTACATCTGCTGCTGAAAGACCGACCAGGGCTCGGTGACCAGCCCGTCCGACAGGCCGGCGACCGCCTCCTCGACGCGCTCCGCCACCGCCGCCGCGTCGCCCGTGCGCTCGACCGAGATGGCGACCTCGTGGATGCGGCTCCGGTCCATCGCCATCAGGTCCTGCAGCGATCCCAGGTCCAGCAGCGCGTAGGTGTCGTCGAAGCCGCCCATCGCGATGCGGAAGATCCCCGACACGGCGAAGAGGTCATTGCCCATCGACCCGTCCGCCGCGGGAGCCACCAGCACCACCTCCTCACCCGGCGCGATCCCCACCGTCTCGGCCATTCCCACGCCGACCGCGATCTCGCCCGGCCCGGGCAGCCGCCCCTCGACCAACGCCGCCCCGAAACGGCTGACCCCCTCTTCGCGGCGCGGATCCATCCCCATCAGCACCGCACCCACGGTCTCGTCACCCGAGCTGACGAGCCCGCCGCCGTAGACGCGCGGCGCCGCCCCCGTCACGCCGTCCACCGCTTCGACCGCCCCGACGAGCGCGGCCACGTCAAGCCCGTCGCGCCCCCCCATCGTGTCGTGAATGCTGCGCTCGGGCTCGTAGTCGTCGGCGCGGATCTGCACCTGCCCCGTGATCACCCCGGTGCCGTTCGAGACGATCTCCTCGAGCATGCCGTCCATCAGCGCGATCATGAGGACGGCGGCCACGAACCCGAACGACAGCGCCGAGGCGGTGATGACCGTGCGGCGCCGGTTACGCCACAGGTTGCGCCACGCGATCCGCCACCAGATGTCGTTGTCGCGCCGGGGCATGGAGAAGGCCTATCTGCGCGCCCGCAGATTCCTCAGGCTGAAGAAGTCCTCGTCGAGACCGACGTCGAACTCCAGCTCCAGGTAGGTCACGACCGTGCGCTCTTCCCCGTCCATGGGCTCCATGACCATTCGGGTCGGGAGCGTCCTGCCGCCAAGGACCTCGAAGTCCGAGAAGTTCATGGTGCGGACGAGGGTTCCGTCCTCGTCGTAGTAGCGCGCCCAGATCGGCATCCGGTCCCGCATGCGGACCTCCTGCTCGATCCTGCCCCAGATCACCGGCGCGTCGGGCTTGGGGATCATCGTGAACTCCCAGACGTCCTGGCCGTCGCGCGGCCCCTCGTGGGAGATGACGATGTCGTAGTCCTCGATCAGGCGGCTCTCCTTGACGAGGTCGTCGTTGGTGAAGTGGGAGCCCATCCACGATCCGAGCATCATGGAGGGCGGGACCTTGATGGTGCGGTCGACGTTGGGCAGGTAGTTCCACACCTCGTTCTCGACCATCAGGGTCGCGGTACCGGCCTCACGGGCGGGGCTTTCCACGCGCACCAGCGAATGTTCCGTGCCCAGCGACCAGATCCGCATCTCGAGCGCCCGCGACCAGTGCTCGGTGTCGATCTCCATGCGCATCAGTCCGGCGCTCGATGCGCCCCGCATCAGGCGGTCGACCTCGTCGATGATCTCGAGCACCCGCGGGTCGGTCTGGGAGAGGGCGGTACCGGGCACGAGCGGGATGGCCAGTGCCGCTACCGCGATGCTCCACATTCTTCGCATGTTCGCCTTCCTGTACTCGACGGCCGCCCAGGACGGCCGATTTCGACTCCGAAGTGCGCGCGCGCCGGGAAACTCGCCCCGCGACGCTCATTAATACTGGCCCAAGTCGGGCCGGAACACTATTCTCCCGGCTCTCCCGGGAGCCGGATCCGCTCCCCTGCATCCCCTGCAACGAAAGCAGCCCATGGCAGCCATCGCCGCCCTCTGGCTCCCCATCCTCCTCTCCGCCCTGGTCGTCTTCATCGTGAGCGCGGCGTTCTGGATGGCGATGCCACACCACAAGAACGACTTCTCTCCCGCGTCGGACCAGGATGCCCTGATGGACGCGGTGCGCAGCAGCACCCCGGGGCCCGGGATGTACTTCTTCCCGTGGGCCGCAGGCGGGGAGAACTCGCCCGAATACAAGGAGATGGCTCGCCGGGGTCCGGTGGGAATCCTGCGCGTCCGGGATCCCGCGTCGGTTCTCAACATGGGCCCGGCGATGCTCAAGGCGATCCTGCTGAATCTGGTGATCGGCGTATTCATCGCCTACCTGGCCTCGGCTACACTGGCGGCCGACGCTTCGTATCTGTCAGTATTCCAGGTCACCGGCACGGCGGCGTTCATGGCCTACGGCTTCGTCGGCTACCAGGAGGCCATCTGGTTCGGCCTGCCCGCCTCGGTCGCCTTCAAGCACAGTCTCGACGGACTCGTCTACGCACTTCTCACGGCCGGCATCTTCGGCTGGCTCTGGCCCGCATGAGCGATACAAAACCAATGAGCGAAACAGTTTACGAAGCAAATGTCAGGATTGAGCGCACCCGCGGGCCGCACCGGCTCGCCTACCTGCCCGCCCACGACGGCCCCGTCGAATTCGGGGTCCACGGAGCGATTGCGGAGCACTACGGGGTCAGCGGGATCGTTACCGAGACCACGACCACCCTGGACTACGTGATCGCCGCTACCGGCGGCTGACTCGTCGGCACCTTCGGAGGCGTGCTGGAGGCACGCGGGATCAAGGCGTCGGACGGACGGCTCAAGGCGGACGTCCAGGGCAAGGTCGGCAAGGACGAGGGCGTCCTCGTCATCCGGCAGATACATGTGAAATACCTGCTGCAGGCGGAAGGCCAGGACGCGGAGAAGATCCAGCGGGCGCTGGACCTGCACCCCATGCGATGTCCCGTCTACCGGACGCTCCACAACAGCATCGAGATCACGACGGAGCTGGCGATGGTCTGACCCTGCGCCGGTGGCCGGGGTGGCCGCCTGCACCCCGGCAGGATGATGGGCGGATGGTAAGCGTCCGCAGCCCAACCCGTACTGAACCTTTGACAGCGAGCCCGCCGTAATGCTCACTTTGTTTCCTGCGCACTGGACGTCGGCACACCAGCCGGCACTCCACCTGGCGGAACCGAACGGAAGGAACAAACACCATGGTCCAGATCCTGAAGACCGTCGCGCGCGCAATCCTGAGGTGGCTGCTGAAGAAGATCTGACGGTGCGGCGCCGACCCTCCCTCATCGCTATCTGCGCCGCCGCGGCGCTCCACTTCGCCGTCGCCATCCCCTCTGCTGCGCAACTCCCCCGCGCCGTCAACGGCGAAGACCTCGCCGACGCCGCCGGCGATGCCATCTACTCCGCTTCCTGCGCCAACTGCCACGGCCTCGACGGCACCGGGCTCCCTCCTTCCCTGCTCGCCTTCGAGGAGGAGGTCCCCGACTTCACAGACTGCGACTTCGCCGCCCGCGAGCCCGACGGCGACTGGATCGCGGTGGCGCACGAGGGCGGTCCCGTCCGCGGCTTCAGCGAGATGATGCCGGCCTTCCGCGGCGCCCTCACCGAAGACCAGCTGGGCCGCGTGATGGGCTACATCCGCACCCTCTGCACCGACGACAACTGGCCGCGCGGTGAACTCAACCTGCCCCGGCCCCTGCTGACCGAGAAGGCCTACCCGGAGGATGAGTGGGTGGTGGAGTTGGGTGTGGATCTGGAGGGCGACGGTGGCGCCACGGGTGCATATGTGTACGAGCAGCGGTTCGGTCCGCGCAGCCAGGTGGAAATTGTGATCCCCTACGGCTGGCGGGGGGGCCATGCGGACGACCATGACCACGGCCACAACGGCACGGACGACGACGCATCGCGCGATGGCCTGCGGCACGGCCTCGGCGATGTCGTGGTCGGGGTCAAGCACGCCCTCTACCACGACCTCGAAGTGGGCAGGATCTTCTCGCTCGGCGGCGAGTTCATCCTCTCCACCGGCGACGAGGGCATCGGGCTGGGGGCCCCGGGCAGCGCCTTCGAAGCCTTCGCGTCATTCGGCCAGATCCTGCCCGACGACGCGTTCATCCAGTCACAGGCCGGCTTCGAGGTGCCGTTCTACAGTGACGGCCACGTCGAGGGGTTCGGTCGGCTGGTGCTGGGACGGAGTTTCACCGAGGGCCAGTGGGGGCGCACCTGGACGCCCATGCTGGAGATGCAGTTGAAGCGGGACTTCGGGTCGGACGCGGCAACACGCTTCGATCTGCTGCCCCAGGCGCAGGTCTCCTTGAACACCAGACAGCATGTGCTGGCCAACTTCGGCCTGCTGGTCCCGGTGGGAGGCGGCGATGACGAGGCGCGAGCCGTCCGCCTGGTCACCTACATCCTGCTCGACTGGTTCGACGGCGGCTTCTTCGAGGGGTGGTGACGATGTTGCAACGAATGCTCATGCCCCGAAGCCCATGGCTGGGTATCGCCTGCCCGGTCTGCCTGGTCGTGGGGGCTCTCCTGATCAGTGCCAGTGCTCCCATGCCGGGCGGATACCGGGCGGATGGGGCCGTAACGCAGGGCTTTCTGTACAACCCTGACGTAACGTTAGGGTCGGCCAGCCAGCAGGGGATGCCCCTGTCCCAGCCGGCCGACACGACCGACCCGGCCGACTCCGCCGACCACTTCCGCACCGCCGACCGCTGCATCGCCTGCCACATGGGGGTCTCGGCCGCCGACGGCACCGACGTCTCCATCGGCTTCGACTGGCGCGCGTCGATGATGGCGAACGCCGCTCGCGATCCCTACTTCCACGCGGCGGTGCGGCGCGAGATCATGGACTACCCCGGCGCGGCAGCCGAGATCGAGGCCGAGTGCTCGCGCTGCCACATGCCCATGGCCACCGTCGCGGCGCTGGCGGCCGGCCAATCCGGCGAGGTCTTCGCCAACCTGCCGATCGGAGGCGCGGACGGACCCTACGCCGACCTCGCCGCCGACGGCGTCTCCTGCTCGCTCTGTCACCAGATCCAGCCCGACGGCCTGGGCACCGAGGAGACCTTCACGGCCCGCTTTCACGTTTCAGCTGAAACGCCCGCCGAGGGCCGCTCAGTCTTCGGCCCCTTCGAGCCGGACGAAGGCGGCGTGGGGATCATGCACTCGGCCACCAGCTTCCGCCCCACGCTCGGCGAGCACGTCACGTCGTCGGGGCTGTGCGCATCGTGCCACACGGTGATCACCCACGCCGTCCGGCCCGGCGGGAGCGGCCCCGCGTTCCCCGAGCAGGCTCCCTATCTCGAATGGCAGGCGAGCATCTACGCCGAGGGCCGCGAGCGCGAGCACAGCTGCCAGGACTGCCACATGCCCGAGGTCGGCAATGACGTCCCGGTCACGCGCGTCCTCGGCCGCGCCCGCCCCGAGGTCTCCCGGCACGTCTTCCGCGGCGGCAACTTCTTCATGCTGCGCATGCTCAACCGCTACCGGAACGAATTGGGCGTCATCGCCCTGCCCCAGGAGCTCGAACTCGCGGCCCAGCGCACCGCCGAACACCTCCGCACGGCCACCGCCACCGTCGAGATCGGCGGCGTAGGCGTCGGCGGAGGGCGCCTCGAGGCCACCGTGACCGTGCGCAACCAGGCCGGCCACAAGTTCCCGACCGCCTACCCGTCGCGGCGGGCATGGCTGCGATTCGCGGTCACGGACAGGTGGGGCGACCGGGTGTTCGAATCGGGCGCCCTCTCGCCCGACGGACGCGTCGCGGGCGACGACCACGACGCCGACGGCTCGCGCTACGAACCGCACCACACCGTCATCGCGTCGCCGGACGAGGTGCAGATCTACCAGGCCGTCATGGTCGACGGCGGCGGAGCGGTGACCACGGGTCTCATGTCGGCGGAGCGGTGGGTGAAGGACAACCGCATCCTCCCCGACGGGTTCGACCGCGCGAACGCCGACGCCCGCGTGCAGGTCGTGGGCATCGCCGCCGAGGATCCGGATTTCGCCGCCGGCACCGACCGCGTGCACTACACGGTCCCGGTCGACTCGGCGGACGCCCCCTTCACCGTCGAGGCCGAACTATGGTTCCAGCCGATCGGCTATCGCTGGGCGGAGAACCTGGCGGGCTACGACGCGATGGAGACGCGGCGGTTCGTGCGGTACTACCGGGAGATGGCGGAGGGGTCGGCGCTGGTGTTGGCGCGGGATGTCGCAGAGGGAGGTTGAGCAAGTGCAAATGCCCAAACTGATGAGGCCCCTGATTGCGACGGCCATGCTTGCCGGCGCGCTTCTCTCCGCCCCGGCGCTTGCCGCCCAAAACTTCAATCCGGAGGACTATGTCGGTACGGCCCGGATCGTCGGTCAGGTGGTCGATGCGCAGACGGGCACGCCGCTCATGGGCGCCCGTGTTTCCATTCCCGGCTTGGAGAAGCACTCGGTCACCAACCGGGACGGCCGATTCCTGCTGGCGGATCTGGCGCTGGGCCGCTACAGCGTCGCGGTCGAGCAGCTCGGATTTTCCATCTGGCAGGATGTCCTGGAAGCCACAGCCTCGGGTTTGCCCGCGGTTCTGCGCATGGCACCCGATCCGATCCTGCTGACGGGACTCGAGGTCTCGGCTGACCGCTTCCAGGAGCGCATTCGGTCCGCACCTGTGCGGGCGAAGGTCATCGACAGCGAAGCGCTCGCCGAGCACGACGGATTCCCGCTCGCAGATCTGCTGACATACCGAGCGAATCTGTTCCTGGGATTCTGTTCGAAGACGGTGATGGTTGACCCCCAGTTCTCTTGCAAAGCCGAATGGCATGAACACGGCTACGCGATGCATCCGACCAACCCGTACGACGACCGGTGCGTTCGCGGCCGCGGCCGCCCCAATGTATACCTCGACGAAGCCCCGCTGATCGGCGGACTGGCCCGCCTCGAGCAGTACCCCCTCGACCTGCTGTACCGGATCGAGGTCTACGATGGAATACACATCCGCGCCTACACGCGGGATTTCATGAGGCGCTCGGCGGGCGTGCACCTGGGGGCGCTGCCGTTTTTCCACTAGAGGCAGCTTGACTGGGGTGCCCTAGGATTGCTCCAGCTCCACCCTCCCCCTGAACTGCTCCAGCGCCTCCGGGTTCGCCAGCGCCTCCACGTTCTTCACCGGCTCGCCGTGCACGACCGCTGTAACGGCGAGCTCGACGATCTTGCCGCTCCGGGTGCGCGGGATGTCCTCGACCTGGACGATCTTCGCGGGCACGTGCCGCGGACTCGCCTGGGTCCTCAGCGCCGTGCGGATCCGGTCCCGCAGCGCCGCGTCGAGGCGCAGCCCGGGCGCCAGCCGCGCGAACAGCACCATGCGCGTGCCCTCGTCCCAGCGCTGAGCCACCGCGAGCGCCTCCGCCACCTCGTCCATGGCCTCGACGGGGCGGTATATCTCTGCCGTGCCGATGCGCACGCCGTGCACATTCAGCGTGGCGTCGGAGCGGCCATGGATCACGTACCCACCCGTGCCGGTCTTTTCGGCGTAGTCGCCGTGGTGCCAGACCCCGGGGAACCGCTCGAAGTAGGTGCCCAGGTAGCGGCTCCCGTCGTCGTCGTTCAGGAAGCCCAGCGGCAGTGACGGGAAGGGCCGGGTGCAGACGAGCTCGCCCTTCTCCTCATCCACTGAAGAGCCGCCGGGAGAAAAGACGTCGACGGCCATTCCCAGCGCCGGGCCCTGGATCTCGCCCGCGCGGACCGGCCAGCCGGGGATCGCGCCCAGGAAGCACGCGCAGAGGTCGGTGCCGCCCGAGATCGACACCAGGTGCACGTCGCGCTTGATGTGCTCGTACACGTACTCGAAGCCCGCCGAACCGAGCGGCGAGCCGGTGGAGAGGAAGGTCCGCAGCGACGACAGGTCGTGGGTTTGGCGCGGGCTGACCCCGTCCTTGCGGAGCGCCTCGAGGAAGCCGGGCGAGACCCCCATCAGCGTCGCTCCGGTGCCACCCGCGAAGTCGAAGAGCGCCTGGTCGCCGGGGTGCACGGGCGATCCGTCCCACAGCAGAATCGTCGCCTCGGAGGCCAGCGCCGAGACCAGCCAGTTCCACATCATCCAGCCGAGCGTGGTGAAGTAGAAGACGCGGTCGCCGGCCTTGATGTCGCAGTGGAGCTGGTGCTCCTTGATGTGCTGCAGCAGGACGCCGCCCGCGCGATGCACGATGCACTTGGGCACTCCCGTGGTACCCGAGGAGAAGAGGATGTAGAGCGGGTGATCGAAGGGAAGCCTCTCGAAATCGATCTCGCGGGCCTCGAAGGGCCGGATGAAGGTGTCGAGCGTGACCGCGCCGGGGAGTGCGGGCGCCTGGCTGCCGTCCGGCGCGGCGGCCAGGTTCGGCACGACCACCGTGCGCTCCACCGTGGGCAGCCCCTCGAGGATCGCCGGAACGCGCTGCAGCGTCTCGAAGCGCTTGCCGCGGTAGCTGTACCCGTCAGTGACGAAGAGCAGGCGCGGGCCGACCTGGCCGAAGCGGTCGATCACGCCGCGGGCGCCGAAGTCGGGCGAGGCGGTGGAGAGGACGGCGCCGATCGAGGTGGCCGCGAGGAGCACGACGACGGCCTCGGGCACGTTGGGGAGTAGCGCGGCGACGCGGTCGCCGGGGCCGACGCCGGCGTCGCGCATGGCCTGGGCCGCGCGCGAGGTGAGGCCGTGCAGCTCCCGCCAGCTCACCACCCGGCGGCGGCCGGCCTCGGACCAGGCGATGATGGCCGGCTCGTCGGTGCGGCGGCGCAGGAGGTTCTCGGCGAAGTTGAGCCGCGCGTCCGGGAAGTAGCGGGCGCCGGGCATGTGGTCGCCGTCGACGAAGACGCGATCGCCCTTGTCGCCCACGACGCCGGACCAGTCCCACACCGCGCTCCAGAACTCCTCCTGCTGCTCGATCGACCAGCGCCAGAGGGCGTCGTAGCCGTCGGCGGGATCCGGGCGCGGCTCGGTCAGCGAGGCCGTGAAGACGCCGGGGCCCTCGTCCCGATCCGGGCCCGACCCTGCCACCAGCGCCGCAAAGTGGACCAGGTTGCTCGCGCGGAGGCGTTCCCGCGAAGGGATCCAGAGCGGCGGCTTCGCTGCCGGCCCGTCAGGGACGGCTTCGGCAGCCCGCGGGGCAGTGTCGCCGCCAAGGGGCGACGATGCCGGTCGCGGGCTGCTCCCTCCCGCGCTCACCCGCCCGATGCCGCCGCGCGCTGCTTCTTCTGCTCCTCCACCATGCGCGCCACGTCCGCGAGGAGCTGCCTGGCGTCGTAGATGATCCCGTCCTTGATCGTGTATTTGATCCCGCCGATGCGCTCCTTGACGCCCGTGTCGGGGTTGAGGCGCTCGTGGCCGGTGCCGTACAGGACCTTCAGGTTGTTGACCGGGTTCTCGGGGACGATGACCAGGTCGGCCAGCAGCCCTTCGCGCACGGTCCCGAATTCGGGCATCTGGCCCTTGGGGTCGAAGATGGCCTGGGCGCCATGCATGGTAGCGCCGCGGATGACTTCCAGCGGGTGGAAGCCGGCCTCCTGCAAGAGTTCCATTTCCTCAATTGTGGAGAAACCGAACAAATTGTAGATGAAGCCGGCGTCGGAGCTCACGGTGACCCGGCCGCCCATGTCCTTGTAGTCGTCGAGCAGGTCCATCCAGACGCGGTAGAAGTTCTTCCACCGGATCTCGTCGTGAGAGGTCCAGTCGTAGTAGTAGGAACCGTGGTTCTCGCGGCTGGGCTCGTAAAAATCCCAGAGGCTGGGCAGCGTGTAGCGCTCATGCCACTCGGCGGTGCGGGCGCGCATGACGTCGCGGCTGGCCAGGTAGGCGGTCATCGTGGGGTCGAGGATGACGTCGTACGAGAGCAGTTCCTCGAGCATGGCGTTCCACTCGTCGCTGCCCTGTGGGTGGATCAGGTCCCACTGGGCGGCGACCTGGCCGAAGCGGTGCTGCTCGTTGGCGTAGTTCATGTCCGATGGCCAGGGCTGGACGTCGTGGTCGTCGTACATGGCCTCGAAGAGCCCGTAGAAGTGCGTGACGGTGCCCAGGCCAAGCCGCGCTGCGTCGACCGCGTTCATCTGCGCGACGCCGAGCTGCGCGAGGTGGGCCACGCTGCCCATTCCGAGCTGACCCGCCTCGTCGAGGAGCGCCTCCATGATTTCGGGCGGATACGCGACGAACTTGATCCCGTCGATGCCCTGGTCGTGCGCCCAGCGGACCCACGCGCGCGCCTGGTCCGGCGTCCGTACGGCACCCTGGTCCCACCCCTGCCCGGGGCGCTGGTAGACGAACATGCGGGGCGCGGTGATCTCGTTGTTGTTGGCGCGTTCGCGTTCGGCGAGCGAGAAGTCGGGCGGGCCGTACTCGATGCCGCGGCCGGCGGTGACCCCGTGCGCCATCCAGAGCTTGTAGACGTACTCGGCCTGGGGGGTCTTGGGGAGGCCGCCGGTGTGGAGGTGGAGGTCGACGAAGCCGGGCAGGACGTACATGCCGTGCGCGTCGATCTCGTGGTCGCCGGGGGCGGGGCGGCGGGATTCGTCGATGGGGAGCCCGGGGTAGCCGACGCCCGCGATCTGCGTGATGCGGTTGCCCTCTACGACGATGTCGACGGGGCCACGGGGGGGCGCGCCGGTGCCGTCGATGACGATCGCGCCACGAATGACGAGGCGGTCGAAGGGGCCCTCGCCCTCGGCGCGGTCGGGTGCCGGTTCTACGAACTGGGCGGCGGCGGGGGCGGGGAGGATGGGCAGGACTGCGGTGGCGAAGAGGATCGCCAGTCCGGGTCGATGGGCAGTGGCAGCGAATCGGCGTGTCATGGAGCGGGCTCCGGTCGGATGGGCATTCACCTGTTGTCGGCCATTTTCGGGCGAAAGTGGCGGACAAACGTAAGCTGCCCGGCCGCGCGCCTGTGCGCCAGCGGCGGCCGGGCAGCTTCGGGGACCTGTCCCGCGGACGAGGTCGCTACATCACCAGTCGCATCCGCTGCATGACCTTCGTCATGTACTTGTCGAAGAACCACTTCTGGATGTCCATCATGTCGAGCTCGCGGCCCTGGATGTAGGCCTGCTCGATCTCGCTGGTCATGTCCAGAGGGGTCCCGGTGGTGATGAGGAGGGTCGCCTGCTTGCCGGGTTCCAGAGAACCGACCCGGTCGGCGATCCCCATGAACTCCGCCGCGTTGATGGTGACGGCCTTGAGGGCTTCCTCTTCGGGCAATCCGAATGCTACCGCCACCCCGGCCTCCCACGGCAGCCGGTTGCTGTAGAGCGCGCCCGAGCCGCCCGAGATGGCGAATCGCACTCCGGCCTCGTGCAGGCGGGCTGGCATGGTATACGCGCCGTCGTATCCTTCGTACGCGCGGCCGGGAGCGGCCATTGTGGACGTGAGGATCACCGGAATGTCGTTGGCCGCCAGCCGGTCCGCGACGTGGATGGCGTCGCCCCCTCCGCGGATGACGATCCGGACCCCTTCCTCTTCCGCCCAGGTGATCGCGTCGTTGATCTGGGCCGCGCCGTCCGCGGACACGACGACGGGGATGTCGCCGTCGAGTGCCGGGATCATGGCCGCGTAGCGGGAGTCACTCCGCAACTCTTCGCCTGCGGCGGCAGCGTCGCGGTAGGCCCGGGCCTCGGCGAAGAAGTCCTTCAACTCCTGAACCCGCTCCTCGTACGTCGGTGGATCTTCCTGGGGACCCTGCGGCCCGAACCCCCTGAAACCGCGGAAGCGGCGGGGGTTGGGGTTCGGCCAGTTCACGTTGAGGGCGGCGGCCGATTCCAGGGACATCTCCTCCCAGCTCCAGCCTTCCAGGTTCATGGCCGACGACATGCCGGAGATGAGACCTCCCCCCGGTGTGGTGAGCGTCACCAGCACCCCGGCGGTGCGGGTCGTGCCGATGTGCCGGCTCTCGGCGTTGACCGCGACCGCAGCACGCACGTTGGGGTTGAAGTCGCCCAGTTCGTTGACGTCGCTGGAGACGTCCACGGCGCCGATCTCGCTGATGCCGACCGTGCTGTACGCGTCGATCAGGCCGGGATAGATGTGCTTGCCGGAGACGTCCACCACCCTGGCCCCGTCCGGGACCTCGATGTTGGCGCCCACCGCGGTGATCACCCCGTTCTCGAAGAGGATGGTGCCGTTCTCGATCACGCCGGCGGTCACCGTGTGAATCGTGGCGCCCGTGAGCGCGATCGGCTCGGATTGCGGCGGCACGGTCATCCGCACCTGTGCGCTCCCCGCTGCGGCGGAGAGGGTTCCGGCCACCGCGGCGGCCAGGATCAGGGCGGCCCGGCCGCCGGTCCGGGAAAGGATCCCAGTCATGGTTCCTCGCTTGGTTCCAGTCATGTCAGTTGCCCCCATTGGCCGACAGAACGGCCTGAATGAGCTGAGTGCGCTCGTTGTCGACCTGTTCCCGCAAGGCCGCGTCCTCCTCCAGGGAGAAGTAGCGCCGGCCGTCCACCCACGTCTGCTCGGCCCGGGTGAACTGTGACAGCGGGTTGCCGCTCCAGATGACGAAGTCGGCGTCCTTTCCGGGCTCCAGTGAGCCGACGCGGTCGTCGATGGCGACCGCCTTCGCCGCCCCGTTCGTCACCGTGGAAAGGGCTTGCTCCTCGGTCAGACCGGTGCGCAGCAGCTTGCCCGCCTCCCAGTTCATGCGGCTGGCGATCTCGCTGTTGTCCGAGTGCAGCGAGGTCACCACGCCCGCCTCGATGAGGATGCGCGCGTTGTACACCGTTGCGTCGTACGCCTCGAGCTTGAAGGAGCCCCAATCGCTCCAAACCACGGCGGCGACGCCCGAGGCGGCCAGCTCCGGCGCGATCTTGTACGCCTCGACGCCGTGCTGCAGCGTCTGCACGCGGAAGCCGAACTCCTCCGCCAGGCGCACCAGCGCGAGGAACTCGTCGGCGCGGTAGCCGTGCGACGAGATGAGCAGTTCCTGGTTCAGGATGTCGAGGATCGCCTCCATGCGCAGGTCGCGCCGCGGGGGGAGTCCCTCCTGGCTCTCCTCCCAGCGCTGCCACTCGCGCTCGTAGTCGCGCGCGGCCATGAAGTGGTCGCGAATGATCTCCTGCGTCCCCATGCGCGTGTCGGGATACCGCCCCTGGCGCCGCTTCGGGTTCTCGCCGAGCGCGAACTTCACGGTCCGGGGCGCGTTCTCCAGCTTCAGGTCCTCGGGCAGGGCTCCCCAGCGCATCTTCACGAAGACGTTCTCGCCGCCGATGGGATTGGCGGAGCCGTGCTTGATGTGCGCCGTCGTCAGCCCGCCGGCGACCTGGCGGTACATCCAGATGTTGTTGTGGGTGACCACGTCGCCCATGCGGACCTCGGGCACGATGGCGAATCCGCTCTCGTTCACGGCACTAACGCCCGAGTGGATGTGCGGATCGATCATCCCCGGCGTGACATGCTTGCCGGTCCCGTCGATCTCCACTGAGTTGCCGGGGGCGTCGAGATCGCTGCCCACCGCCACCACCCTGCCGGCTTCGACGAGGAGGTCTGCACCGTCCATCCGTCCCTGCGAACCCTGGGTCCAGACCGTCGCGTTGCGCACCACGACCGCGGCGGGCTGCTCCGGGATCGAGGTCCTGCCGTAATCCATCATCGGCCGAATGAACGGGAGATCGATCTCGGGCACGTCCATGGCCACGGTCCCGCGCTCCGGGCCCTCGAAGCCGTCGGTGCGGGTGCCGCGGAAGGACGGGTCCGCCCCATTCGGCAGCGAAGTCCATCCGTAGAACTCGTCGCCGCGCACAGAGCCCGACAGGAGGGCCATTCCCTGATAGCCGAGCGCCTCGCCGTTGAAGCGCACGTCGATCCGGCCGGTCTCCGCGACCGCCCTTGCCGAAGCCAGGTCGACCCGTGCGCCGCCGGGCAGCTCGGGGCCGGTGCTGGCCAAATCGAGGTACCCGCTCAACCGGTTCAACGAACCCTCCAGGACGAGGACGGCTTCGAAGCCCCACTCATCGTCCGAAGCGATCTCCCAGCTTCCTCTGGGATCGATCTGGGCCGGGCGGGTCACGCCGTAGACCGTTCCCCGAACCCAGACGTCGCGGACCGTGGCCTCCTCCGTGAAGAGGTCGCCCTCCGAGACGATCAGGTTGGCGACCTTGCCTTCGGCGATGGTCCCGTGGGTGCGATCGATCCCGAGCCAGGAGGCCGGAGTCGTGGTGAGCGCCGCCAGCGCGTCGTCCGTCGCGAGTCCCCGCGCCACCGCGATGCGCAGATTGGGCAGAAACTCGTTCAGCGACGAAAGGCCGTCGGTGGTGATGGCAAACCGGACGCCGGCGTCAGCCAACTGCGCCGGGCTGGTCGGCGCAAGGTACCAGTGGCGCAGGTCGGCGAGCGAGGCATCGAGCGCCGCGCCCGGATAACCCACATCCGGAGCGTCGGGGAAGTCCAGGGGTACGATGAGGGGATCGGTGCGGCCCTGGAGGACATCGACGATCCGGTACTCCTGGCCGCTGCCGCGATACCATGCCTGAATCCCGAAATCCGACGCCAGGCTGTGGGCCCGCAGGTACTCCTCTTCACCGCCGGTCTCGAAGATGGCCGGCTGACTGCCCTGCACGACATCTCCGAGCGCCGCGAGGGCTTCGCTCGTCTCCGGGGGGAGAAAGGCGCGGCCGCTCGACTCATACGCATTCCAGGCGCGCATGTACCAGTCGGCGTCCATGAGAGTTTGCTTCATCAGGGCTATCGTGCCCATCGCGGAGTTCGGGTACGACCCGCCGAGCTCGAACGAGCGCTGGAAGCCGATCGCCTGGGCGATGTCGGGCCGCAATACCCGCTCCCGGACGCCCTCGTCCCCGAGGTTGACCAGCGACGCCGTGCCCCGGAAGATCCCCTCCTTCGGAACCACCAGCGCCGTGCCGAAGCCCTGCGAGCGGAGCGCCGCGCGCCGGTCCTCGTCGTCCGCCAGGTTGCGGGTGGTGGAAAACCACGCCCGAACCTGTGGGTTCCAGTGCGTGGGCCCGATGTCTCCACCCTCCGGCACCGCGTCCATTTCCAGATCGGCGTGCGCGTCGATGAAGCCCGGGTAGACCGTCAGGCCCGTCAGGTCCCAGACTCGCGCGCCGGCCGGCGGCTCGCCACCACGTCCGACCTGCTGAACGAGTCCGTCGCGGACGACGATCATGGCATCGTCCATGACCTGCCCGGGGGCGGTCACCACGCGGGCGCCGACCAGGGCATGATAACCGGTGCCGTTGTCGCGGATGCCCTGGACGGGCTCGGTCCGGGTGGCCTGTTGGGCCGAGGCTCCACCCGCGAGAAGAAGGGTGCAGCCGAGTGAAGCGAGGATTGCTCTCATTGAGTCCCCCAAAAGAGAAGAAGACTGATGGACACGGCGTGTGGGGCCGTGTAACCGGAAAACGCGGGTACTACTGGGACAATTGGCACGTTTGGGGCGTTGAGGGAAAGGGGCGAAGCGGCACTGCGGCCCCGGAACACTGGAACCCGAATGATCCTGGCGGGGTATGCTGGCAGGAGTGTAGTGTGCAATGTGACCCATCCGTCGAGAGGATCCTGTTCGATGTGGAAACCGCTTCGCAGCCTGATGGCGCTTCGGTCGTTGGCCGTTGTGGCCCTTTCCCTGGCCCTCGTTACTCCGGCCGCCGCGCAGGAAGAGAACGATGAGCAGCCCGTTTGCGCGGAGGGCCGGGCCCAGCTCGTCGGGGTGGTCATCGACGCGGGTACCGAAATGCAGCTTGCGGGCGCCCTGGTATCGGTCGAGGAGTCGGATTGGGCGTCGCTCACCACCGACAACGGTCGCTTTCTGCTGTGCGAGATCAGCGGCGGCACCCAGATTCTGAGGGCCGAGCGGCTGGGTTATGAGGATTTCGTCGGGGTGGCGGAAGCCGATGCGTCAGGTGATCCGGTGGTCATTCGCATGGTGCCGGACCCCATTCTGCTGGATGGTCTCGAGGTCGTGATGGATCGGTTCGAGCGGCGGCGGCGGGCCGCGCCGATATCTGTCCGCGCCTTCGATCAGGAGCAACTGGCGAGCAGCGGATACTGGTCGGCCGCCGACTTCGTCGACATGCAGGCCGGGATCATGACCACGCCGTGCGGCATCAACCGGTGTATCTACTACCGGGGAGCGGTCGTGAACCCCAGGGTGTATCTCGACGAATTTCCGCTGATCGGCGGCTGGTCACATCTGGAGACAATTCCGACCAGTGAGCTGTACATGATCGAAGTCTACCGCAGGGGCACACACATCCGGGCGTATACCCACGGTTTCATGAAACGGGCCGCGAAGGTTCGCCTGGCGCCCATGATGATCTGGTAGCGCACAGACGCGCTTCCTTGGGGTTCAGAATGTCATGTCAACATTACAAAATGTAATGTCAACATTACTAATGTGCCTACCCCAGCCCCTCCTTCAGCTCCCCCACGAAGCTGCGTAGTCCGCGACGGACGACCGAGCGGAGGAAGAGGCCGGCGAGCAACAGCAGGCTGACCTGTTGCAGCAGACTGGGGGCCTCTGTCGTCAGGGCCGCGAGCGACGGAACGGGCAGGGCATCGAAGGCGGTGTTGACCGCGACGCCCGACGTGACCGCGAGCGTCACCATGACCGCCGCGAAGGCCATCGCCGCGCGCCTGCCGTGGAGGCTGCTGAGCAGTCCCAGGGTGGAGATGTTCGTGGCCGGTCCCGTGATGAGGAAGGCGATGCCCGCGCCGGGAGACAGCCCGGTGGCAAGAAAGGCGGCAACCAGGGGCGTGGCCGAGGCCGCGCACACGTAGGTCGGAAAGCCCAGCAGGGCAAAGAGCAGGACGTCGGCCACCGGGGGCAGGCCACCGAGCCAGCCGCTCTCCAGAAACGGAGTCACGAGGGCCGCCACGCCCAGCCCGAGGAGGATCCAGGGGGCCGTGTGGTCGACCACCTCGCCCGTTCCTGTTCGCAGCGCGGCACCCAGGCGCTGGAGCTTGCCCGGCCCTTCGCCCGGTGCGGCGTCGGACTCCGGCGCGCGCTCGGCCGCCTTCAGACGGCCACCCACCCACCATCCCACGAGCATAGCCACCACAGCCGCGATGAGAAGCCGCAGCACGGTGACCTGCGGGCCCAGCAGCGGGATCGAGAGCAGGATCGCGTCGATGCCCAGTTCGGGGGTGGCGACCAGGAAGGCCATGGCCGCCGCCGGCGGGGCGCCCCGCTTGATCAGGCTGCGGTATAGCGGCACCACGCCGCAGGAACAGACCGGGAAGGGCAAGCCGATCGCCATCCCCCTCCCGGCCTGGGAAAGGCCGCCTCCCCGCCCCATCCAGCGCACGGATCGCTGCGGCAGGAACGCGCTCAGCAGGCCGGCGCAGAGGTAGGCGAGGAGCAGTGCGAAAGCGCTTTCGGCGGACAGGACGTAGAGGCGCGAGAGGAAGGCCGCTGCCCCGTTCGGGCGGATATCGGTGCCGAAGACGAAGACGATCACCAGCAAGACCACGGCAACGACCGCCCCCCACCCTTCCCACCGCCGGTCCAGCGGCCCCGTCGCCTCCGCGCGATGATGCATCACGACGTGGACAAGCGATCCGCCCACCGCAGCCTGATACAGCGTGACCATGCCCGAACCCGGCTCGATCCAGGCGGTCATTCCGCCGAGCGCGTACCCGGCCACGGTGGCCAGCATGAGCACGGCCAGCGCACCGATCGCGGCCCCGCGGTTCATCTCCCTTGCGACCAGCCACCAGACCGCCAGGCCCACGGGCAACCGGTGCAGGACAGCGGCAAGAGGCAGCGAAACGGGAGAATCGGCTGAGAGCGTGGCCAGCGCCGCCCCGTCCAGCGCGGAGTGGATGGCGAACCCGGAGAGCCCGGCCAGCAGGGCCCAGCGGTGGGCTTTCCCGCCCGCCCACCGGGTGGTTCTCTCGACCGCTATCGGAAGGGCAAACCCTGCTGCGAGGGCAAGGAGCACACTCCAATCCCCTTCACCAATCGCCGAGGGAACGAATTCCAGCAGAATCAGTCCCGGAATGGCCGCCATGACCAGGCCGTCGAGCAGCGGTTTGAAGCCGCGGCGGCCTCGAACTCCCGCGTCGGCGAGCGGGCCGGCTCCCAGGGCCAGAAGAGCTGCAATCAGATACGACATATCAGGGGACTGTATCGCTATCTTGTCACTGGAAGGATCGGCACCGGCCGAGCACGGCACGCTAGCGATTGTGGCGAGCCTGCACAATCATTGACCCATTGCCGGATCCATTGGAGCCACGAGGGGCCCCGTTATGCCCAGAACGACCTCCGAACCCATCGCGATTGTCGGAATGGCCTGCCGGTTCCCCGGCGCGAACGACGTCGAGGCCTTCTGGCGCCTGCTCGAAGAAGGCAGGACCTCGGTAATCGAGGGGGTCCCCGGATCGGGGGTCGGGCGGGTGGGCGAACTCTTCCCGGACCGCGAGGTCCAGAGCGTCGCGTGCCGTTTCGGAGCGTACCTGGACGAACTCGACCGCTTCGACGCTTCCTTTTTCCGCATCTCTCCGGTCGAAGCGCAGCTTCTCGACCCGCAGCAGCGGATGATGCTGGAGACCAGTTGGCACGCGCTCGAGGACGCGGGGATGGATCCGGGAAGGCTCAAAGGCAGCCGCACCGGGGTGTATGCGGGGATCAGCAACAACGAATACCGGGGTCTGGTCCTGGATGTAAGCGACACCTCCGAGCCGGCGGCGAGCCTCTATTCGGTGACCGGCACCTCGTTCAATACCGCGATTGGCCGGGTCGCCTTCGCGCTGGGTCTGGAGGGGCCGGCGATTGCGCTGGATACGGCTTGCTCGTCGTCGCTGGTGGCGATTCATCAGGCCGTGTCGGGTCTGCAGCGGGGAGAGGCCGATCTGGCCCTGGCGGGAGGCGTTCACGCGATCCTCTCCGGCCGACTGCTGGAAATGCGCGCGACCGCCGGGATGCTGTCGCCGGACGGGCGGTGCGCGACCTTCGACGCCGCAGCCAACGGATACGTTCGCGGCGAGGGCTGCGGCATCGTGGTGTTGAAGCGGCTGAGCGAGGCGGAGGCCGACGGCGACCGCATATGGGCCGTGATCCGTGGTGCCGCAGTGAACCAGGACGGGGCGAGTCCCGGACTTACGGTGCCAAGCGGGGCCGCGCAGGAGCGGGTTATCGCCGACGCGCTCCTCCGCGCCGGGCTTCGGCCCGCCGATGTGCACTACGTCGAGGCACACGGTACGGGCACGCTGGTCGGTGATCCCATAGAGGCCAACGCCACCGGGACCGCCTATGGAGCCGGCCACGACCACGACGATCCGCTGCTCATCGGTTCGGTCAAGACCAACATCGGGCATCTGGAGGCAGCCGCGGGGGTGGCCGGCGTGATGAAGGTCGTGCTCGCCATGCAGAACCGCACGATCCCGAGGCATCTGCACTTCCGGAATCCCAGCCCGGAGATGGATTGGGATCGGCTGCCCCTCAAGGTGACGGCGGAGCGGACGATGTGGCCGCGGCGATCCGGCCGCCCCCCGACCGCGGGTGTGAGCGGGTTCGGGTGGTCGGGCACGAATGCCCATGTCGTTCTGGAGGGGTACGAAGACGGGCGACGGGCTGGGGACGGTTCCGGATGGTGCTCGCCGACGGGCTCCGCCTTGCCGGTGCCTGTTGCCGCCGCGGGATGGGGGGCTGGGGAAAGTGCCGGCGGGGCGTCGAGGGCTGCCGCGGAGCCATCCTCGCCGGAGTCGACCCTTCGGACTCGCTCGGCACGCATCCTGCCGTTGTCGGGCAAATCGGACGAGACGTTGCGGAAGCTGGCCAGCGGGTATCTGGGTTGGCTCGACGCTCATGCCGGGCAGACGGGGTCCGCGGGCAACGGCAGCGAGCCACCGCTGGCGGACATGGCCTGGACGGCCGGGGTCGGCCGAGGTCACTTCGGCCACCGCTCGGGGCTGGTCTTTCGCGACGCAGGGTCATTGCGCGCTGCCCTGCAGGCACTTGCGGAGGGGGAGACCGGGACTCGCGCCGAACCCGCCCGGGAAGAATCGAAGGTCGCGTTTGCCTACACCGGCCAGGCCAGCCAGTGGGTCGGGATGGGGAGGAATCTCTACGAGACCGAGCCCGTGGCCCGCGCCGTTTTGGATCGGTGCGAGGAGGCATATCGGGAGGCGCGCGGCTGCTCGCTTCTGGACGCGATGTTCGGGCGCGGCGACTCGCCGGGAGACCTGGACCATCCCGCGTGGACACAGCCCGCCATCTACGCGCTGGAGTGCGCTCTGACGGCGCTGTGGGAAAGCGTGGGGATCCGACCGCACGTGGTCGTGGGTCACAGTCTTGGCGAGATCGCAGCCGCGCAGGCCGCCGGGGTGTTCGGGCTGGAAGAGGGCCTGCGCTTCGCGGCGGCGCGGGGAGCACTGATGGCCGATCTGCCGGTAGATGGCGCGATGGGGGCGATCTTCACTAGCGCGTCCCGCGTGGCGGCGGCTGTCGAGGAGCACAACGCGAGCCTCTCGGGGCCTGGCGTGAGCGTCGCCGCCGACAACGGGGCGCACCAGGCGGTGAGCGGTCCGGCAGCCGAGGTCGAGGCGGTGTTGGCGCGCTTCGAAGCCGAAGACGTGCGGGTGAGGCGCCTGCGGCGAAGCCCCGCGTATCACAGCGCGCTGGTGGAACCCGCACTGGACGGAGTGGAGGCCGCGATCGCCGACGTTCCCCTCGCGCCTCCGTCCATCGACTTCGTCAGCACCCTGACGGGCCGGGTCGTGGGGCCCGGTCGGACGCTCGACCGCGCTTACTGGCGGGCCCAGGCCCGTCAGCCCGTGGCCTTTCGGCAGGCAGTCGCAACGCTGGCCGAAGCGGGTGTAGACGTGGTCGTGGAGGTCGGTCCCCATTCCGTGCTGGGACCGATGGTGGGCCTGGCCTGGCCCGAGTCGGACGGTCTCGCCGGGCCGCCCGATGTGGTGCCGAGTCTCTTGCGGCCAGGTCGCCACGTCACGGAAGTCGAATCGGAGGACTCATTCACTGCGGCTGCTGCGCTGGCGTATGAGATCGGTCTCCCGGTGTCGTTTCCGGGACTGTTCGCGGGGGAGACGCGTCGCCGGATCTCTCTCCCGGGCTATCCGTTCCAGCGGGAGCGGCATTGGGTCAAGGCCGCAAAGCGGCGGCGAGCGAGCGCGGACCACCCCCTGCTGGGCAGTCGTCACGAATCCGCCAGTGGTGAGATCAGCTTCGAAACGGAGATCTTTCCGTCGGATCCGGCGTGGCTGGTCGAACACAAGGTCTTCGACCGCCTTGTCGCACCGGGAGCGCTCTATGGGGCCATGGCGGTGTCGGCCTGCCTCGCCGAGGGCGAGGGGAGGCAGTCGTTGGACGACATGCAGCTCCAGAGCCCGCTGATCCTCCCGGAAGAAGACCCCGAGGACGAGAACGGCCATGACGCGCGAAAGATGCAGGTCCTCCTGGACTCCGCCGAAGACGACGGGTCACGCCGGGTTCAGATCCTCAGCCGTGGGGCGGGGGGCGGGGAGTGGACGCTGCACGCCGAAGGTCGGATGTCGTCCGGCGCTCGCGCTGAGGAAGGCGAGACTCGGGTCGACCTGGAGAGCCTCAGGAAAGGACTCGCCCCCCAGGACGTGCCGGCCTTCTATCAGGCCAAGGCCGAGGTCGGAATCGATCTCGGTCCGTCTTTCCGCACCCTGGCCGGCGTGTGGTCACGGGCGGGAGAGGCGGTGGGCGAAGTGGTCGTACCCGAGGGTCTCGACGGTGGCGGAGCGGAAGTCCATCCCCTCCTGCTGGACGGCTGCTTTCAGGTCATGTCGGCAGCGCGGGGGGCCGTGGGCGCCGAGGGCGGCATCACCTACCTGCCCTTCGGGTGGGAGCGCCTTTGGCTTGCGGCGCGCCTGCCGGAGCGTGTGTTCTGCCATGTCCGAATGCGCGAAGCCCCGCGGGACCGGACCCCGGACGCAGGCGACACCGGTTCTTCCAGCAGCGACAGCGGCGAGCCCGCCGAGGTCCTGGCCGGGGACCTGCGGATCTACGACCAGAGCGGCTTTCTGCTCGGAGGGCTGACCGGCTACACCATCAAGCGGGCGACGCGCGCGGCACTGCTTGCCGCGGTGGAAGGGCTGAAGGAACTCCTTTACGAGGTCACCTGGCGCGACCACGCGCTCCCCCCCGGGATGCCCGCGGCGGACTTCCTTCCGGGACCGGCCACCGTCGCGGCAGGATCGGGGGTGTTCACCCGGTATCTGGCGGACGAGGGGGTAGGTGCGGAAGACAGGGACGCGCTGCTGGACGACCTTGAGCGCCTATCGCGTTCCTATGCTCTCCTGACGCTCGACCGAATCGGCTGGAAACGCATCGCCGGAGAGGTCGTGGACTCGGTGGAACTCCGCCGCAGCCTGCAGGTCCTGGACGAGCACGAGCGGCTGTTCCGACGCAAGCTCGAGATGCTGGCCCGCTCCCGAGTGCTGCAGGAGACGGACGACGGCTTTCGAGTCCTCGTGGGCTCGGGGGATCCGTTGCCGAAGGGGCTGCACGCCGACCCTGACGGCCATGCGGCGGAAATGGCCGGGCGGTATGCACACGGTTCGAACGAGATCGGGCTCTTCCGGCGAAGCGGTGATGCGCTGGCCGAGGTGCTCCGCGGCAAAGAGGATCCTCTGACCCTCCTGTTCAGCAGCGGCGAGCCCACGGCGGCCGATCTCTACCTGAAGGCACCCGTGGCGCGGGCGGCCAACCGGATGCTGAGCGACGCGGTTCGGACTCTGGTGGCCGGGTTGCCGGCAGAGCGCCGCCTCCGAGTGCTCGAGGTCGGCGCTGGCACCGGTTCGGCAACGGCTTCGGTGCTCCCGGAGCTGCCGGCAGACCGGTTTGACTACGTCTACACCGACATATCGGCGGGGTTCTTTGCCGAAGCCGAGGCACGCTTCGCGGAGAGCGGCGCACCGTTGGACTACCGCGTGCTGGACATCGAGAAGGACCCGGTGGAACAGGGGTTCGCAGCAAACGGCTACGATCTCATCATCGCTTCGAATGTCCTGCATGCCACCCGCTACCTGGACGAAACGCTCGCACACTGCCGAAAGCTGCTCGCCCCGGCCGGCCAACTGGTGGCGCTGGAAAACCTCCGCGGCCAGGGATGGCTGGATCTCACCTTCGGCCAGTTGGACGGCTGGTGGCGTTTTGCCGACGACTACCGGCCACACCACGCGTTGGCCAGTCCCGAGGTGTGGAAGCGGGCGCTCGGGGACGCCGGCTTCGGCGAAGTCGAGGTGCTGGGGGTGGACGCGTCGGACGCGGCCGCGACTCCCGACCGAGGTGTGATCGTGGCGCAGGGACCGACCGAGGTGGCAGAGGCGGGTGGAACGTGGATCGTGGCAGCCGACGACGGCGGGACCGGCGAGAAGCTGGCTGCGGAACTTGCGGCACGCCACCAGACTGTGGTGCTTGCGGGCCGGGACGCGGGGCGCATCGAAGCGCCGGACCAGTCGGGCGTCGTACGCACCAGCGTTGACATCGAGTGCCGCGAGTCCTGGAACGAGTTGATCAGCGAGTTGCCGACCGACCCACCGCTCCGCGGGGTCCTGCATCTGGCAGCGTTGGACGCACACGGCCCCGACGCGACCACCTCGGAGATGGCGGAGGACGCCAGACGCGTTACCGCCAGCGCTCTTGCGCTCCTCCAGGGCGTCACGGACTCCGATGTCACTCCTTCGAACGGCGTCTGGATGGTTACGCGCGGTGCCCAGGTGCTCGAGCGAGAGCGGGCCGGCCGGCTCGCAGGGGCGTTGCTCTGGGGCGTTGGCAAGGTCGTCGCCAGGGAAGCTCCCCATCTGCGTCCCCGCATGATCGACCTCGATCCCGAGTCAGACCCTTTACTACCCGCACTGGCGAACGAGTTGTTCTACCCCGACGCCGAAACCCACATCGCGTACCGCGAGGGGTCCCGCAGAGTGGCACGCCTGGTTCGGGCTGGCGCGGGCGTGGAGCGGCTGTCCCTGCCGGAAAACACCGACTGGCTGTTGGAACCCGATCCGTCCGGCGCCCTGGAGGGGCTGGACGTCGAACCGCTCCCCCCGCGCACCCTGGGACCGCGAGACGTGCGTGTAGGCGTAGAGGCCACCAGCCTCAACTTCTGGGACGTGTTCCGCTCGATCGGCTTCATCGACGAGGGGCTGCTCGGCGGCGAAATGTGCGGCACAGTGCTCGAGGTGGGCTCCGAGGTGTCGACGGTGTCGGCAGGGCAGCGAGTGGTCGGCCTGGCGTTCGGCACCTTCGGGCCCGAAGCGGTCACCCGCGAGGAGATGGTGTGCCCGGCGCCGGCGGACATGTCCGTAACCGCGCTCGCGACGCTGCCTACCGCATTCGTATCCGCCGACCTGTCCTACGAAGTCGCGAACCTGAAGGCCGGCGACCGCGTGCTGATCCACGCCGGAGCCGGCGGGGTCGGACTCGCCGCGATCCAGCTGGCGCACGCGACGGGAGCGGAAGTCTTCGCCACCGCGAGTGCCCGGAAGCGGGACTACCTGCGGTCGCTGGGCGTGGAGCACGTTTTCGACAGCCGCCAAACCGCGTTCGGTCAGGAGATCCTTGAGGCCACAGACGGCTCGGGTGTGGATGTGGTCCTCAACAGCCTCACGGGCGAGGGGTTCATCGAGGCGAGCCTTTCGTGCCTCACGCACGGCGGCCGATTCGTGGAACTAGCGCGGCGCGACATCCTCAGCGAGGAGGAGATGGCAGCCGTCCGCCCCGACGTCGACTATCACATCCTTGAGCTGGACACGCTTAAGGAGCACGACCCGGCGTGGCCGGGAACCTCGTTGAAGAGGGTGATGGCCCATCTGGCAGGGGGTGAAATCGAGCCGCTGATCCACAGCAGGTGGCCACTGGCCGAGACGGGGGGCGCGATGCGATTCATGCGCGCCGCCCGGCACATCGGAAAGATCGTGTTCACAAACTCGCCGCTCACTCGGGGGAGGCTGCGGTCCGACCGCACATACCTGGTGACGGGAGGTCTCGGCGGGATCGGGTGCGTGGTGGCGCGCTGGCTGGCGGATCAGGGAGCCGGTGCGATCGTGCTGAACGGACGCCGATCCCCCGACGCCGACGCCGAGCAGACGATCGCGGCACTGAGGCGACGCGGAGTGAACGTGAGGGCGGAACTCGCCGACGTTACCGACGCCGATGCCGTGGACGCGATGCTGGCGCGCATCGACCGCGACCTGCCTCCACTCGGAGGGGTGATTCACAGCGTCGGTGTCCTGTCGGACCAGTCGCTCGGAAACCAGAACTGGGAGCACTTCAAGCGGGTGCTCTGGCCCAAGGTTCTGGGCGCCTGGCATCTCCACCGTGCGACCCTGGACCGCGATCTCGACATGTTCGTGCTCTTCTCCAGCGTCGCCGGGGTGTTGGGCAATGCCGGACAGGCAAATCACTCGGCGGCCAACGCTTTCCTCGACCAGCTCGCCGCTCATCGCCGCGCGCACGGGCTGGCGGGTCAGGCAATCGCGTGGGGCGCGTGGTCGGGACTTGGAGAGGCAGAGGAACAACGCGAGCGAATCGGCCGGCAATTGGCCGCTTCGGGTACGGGCTGGATCAGTCCCCAGCAGGGTCTCCGCGCCTTCGGCAGGATCGTGCGCCAGGACGCGGCGACCGCGGTGGTGGCGGCTGTGGACTGGCCGGTCTATGGCGAGGCCTTCGAAAGCCATCCACCGCTTGTGGAGGACTTGCTGTCAGCAACCGACGAAGCCGAAGCCGACAGCGCGGGCGCCCCGAAGGACCTGCTGTCGCGGCTCCGGGAAGCGCCCGAATCCGAACGCGAGAACATCCTGGTTTCGTTCCTGCAGGATGAGGTGCAGGCCGTGCTGCGTCTGCCGTCCACGCCCGCCCCGAGCGTTGGGTTCTTCGACCTGGGAATGGACTCGCTGATGGCCGTGGAGTTGCGCAACCGGCTCAACCGGGCGCTCTCCGGCACCTACACGGCACCGAATACGCTCGTGTTCGACTACCCGGACATCGCCGCGCTCGCGGCCCTCCTGGCCGAAGAGCTTGCCCAGGACGATGAAGCGCCGGCCCCGACGCCCAGGCCCGAGCCGGCACCCCGGCCCGCGGTCCTGTCCCACGACGATCCCATCGCGATCGTCGGCATGGCATGCCGGTTCCCGGGAGCGCCCGACCTTCCGGCATTTTGGCGCCTCCTCGAAGACGCCGCCGATCTTGTCACCGACGGCCGCCGGGACCCCGGTCCCTGGCACGGCGTCGCCGGCAATCCCGGCGCCGGCGACGACTTCTCCCGGCGTGGCGCGTTCCTCGAGGATATCGACAAGTTCGACGCCGCGTTTTTCGGGATTCGACCGATCGAGGCGCGGATGATGGATCCCCGCCAGCGGCTGCTGCTGGAAACCACCTGGCATGCCCTGGAAGACGCGGGCATCGACCCCGGACAGCTCAAGGGCAGCCGCACCGGTGTCTATATCGGAACAAGCAACGGTGACTACCGGGATGTCGCGGTGGCTGGCGGTGAGGCCCACGGGTATTTCGGCACGACAATGAGCGTAACCGCCGGCCGGATCTCGTTCGCACTCGGCCTTACAGGTCCTGCGGTGCCGCTGGACCTGGCGTGCGCCTCTTCGCTGGCAGCGGTCCACCAGGCCGCCGCAGCCCTGCGACAGGGCGAAGTCGAGATGGCTCTGGTCGGGGGCGTCAACGCGATGCTGTCATCGGATGTTGCGACCTTCATGAGAGAAATCGGCATGCTGTCCGCCCAGGGGCGCTGCAGTGCCTTCGATGCGGCAGCGGATGGATTCGTGCGCGGCGAAGGGTGCGGAGTGGTCGTCCTGAAGCGGCTCAGCGAGGCAGAGGCGGACGGGGACCGCATCTGGGGCGTGGTCCGTGGATCCGCGGTGAACCAGAACGGCACCAGCGCCGGATTGACCGTTCCGAACGGTCCCGCCCAGGAGCGCGTGATCGAGGAGGCGCTTTCCAGGGCGGGAGTTCCACCAGCCGAGGTGGACTACCTCGAGGCCCACGGAGCCGGGTCCGATCTCGGCGATCCGATCGAAGTTCAGGCGGCAGCAGCCGTTTACGGACGTGAGCGGGACCCGTCCCGTCCGCTGCTGATCGGTTCCGTCAAGACGAATATCGGCCATCTCGAGTGCGCCGCGGGGGTCGCAAGCCTGATCAAGGCCGTCCTGGCCATGAACGAGGGCCGGATTCCGAAGCAGCTGCACTTCCACAACCCCAGTCCGCACCTGGAGTGGGACCGCCTCCCGGTGCGCGTGACCGCCGAAGTGACGGAATGGCCGTCCCACCCGGATCGGCCCCCACGGGCGGGCGTCAGTTCATTCGGGATTTCGGGGACGAACTCGCATGTCGTGGTAGAAGGGAGCGGGACAGCCGAAGGAGACTCGATGTGGCCCACAGGCTCCCCGCAGAGCGTCGAGGTCGCGATGCCGGGGCCCACGGACGCGCCGCCACCTGCTGGTGAGTTCGGTGTGCGAGAGACGCGCGTGCTACCGCTCTCGGGCAAGTCCCACGCGGCGCTCCAAAAGCTTGCGACGCGGTATCTCGCCTGGCTCGACGACTCCCTCGCAGACCGGCCCGCGGGGGGCAATGCTCTGGCCTCGCAGCTGGCCGACATGGCCTGGACGGCGGGCATTGGCCGGAGTCATTTCCTTCACAGGGCCGGCGTCGTATTCCACGATTCCGACTCGCTTCGCGACGGGCTGTACGCTGTCGCCGGCATGAGCGATCCGGCAGGGCAGCGTCCCCTGCGCCCGCCGTCCGGCACCCCGCCGAAGCCAGCCCTCGTCTACCCGGGCGAAGGCAGCGAGCACGAGGGCATGGGGCGCGATCTCTACGACCGCGAACCTGTCGTGCGCGCCATCCTGGACCGATGCGACGCAGTGCTCAAGGAAGAACGCGGCGGAGCGTCGCTGCTGGACGTAATGTTCGGCAGAACGGGTGCAGACGGGAACCTCCGCGGCCCGGAGTGGGCTCAGCCCGCCGTCTATTCGCTCGCATGCGCCGTCACGGCACTGTGGGAGAGCGTCGGCGTGCGCCCAGGCGTGGTGGCGGGACAAGGCGTCGGGGAACTGGCCGCGGCGTGGGCCGCTGGAGTGTTCTCATTGGAGGACGGCCTCCGGGTGGCCGCGGCGCGGGGAGCAGCATTGGCGCGTCCGAAAGCGCGTATGGCAGCCGCCGTGCCGGCTGGAGATCCGTCAGGGTCGCAGAGCGATCCCCTGGCCAACCTCGAAGCCGTCCTGAAGGGCGTCGAGGCCCGTCCTCCATCGCTGGCGCTCGTCAGTCAGGTGACCGGCCAGCTGGTCGATCCGGCAAAGGCACCGGACACGGCCCACTGGCTCGCACAGGCACGCGCCCACCCGCCTCTGCACCGTTGCGCGAAGAAGTTGGCCGACCTGGACGTTGCTGTGGTCTTTGAGATCGGCGCGCAGTCGACGCCGGGCCCTGTGCCGCTGCATGCGTGGTCCGAGTCGGCAAAGCCGCCGCACGAGACTTTCGCCGAAGCGGTCGCGAAGGCCTACGAAGCGGGACTCCCGGTCTCGTTCGCCGGATTGTTCGCCGGGGAGACGCGGCGCCGGATATCGTTGCCAGCCTATCCGTTCCAGCGAAAGCGGCATTGGATCGAAGTAGCCGGTTGAGCACCGGAATCGTGGACGCGAACTAGATCAGCCCGCACTCCTCCATAAAATCGCACATCGTCCTAGCGCACTCCGCCGGTTTTTCCAGCTGGAGGAAATGCGTCGTTTCGGGTATGAAATCGTAATCGACGGTCTGAATGTGACTGAGGTTGAATGTGGGCAGATACGCATATGGCAGGGTGGGATCGGACCCGATGACTTTCGTGGGACAGGGTAGGTGCCCGAAGTCCACCAGGAAGGCATAGGTCCGGATGTATGCAATGATCTGCGCCTCGTATTCCGGAGGGCACCGCAGTTCGTACCCCTCTTCGCCCGGAGACTCGGTAAGCACCGTCCTGGCCATGAGATCCGTGGCGCCCGGAACCGCCCTCACGAGCAGCGGCAGGTAGCTCAGCAGGTCGGTGAAGTCACTTCTCTTCCGGAAACGATGCGTGCGTCGTCGCGTCATCCCGGCGGATTGCTTGGCCAGTGCGTCGTAATCCGGGTCTCCCGGACCGGGCCTGTACAGGGGAGGATCGAACAGAATCCAGGCCGACAGCGTGCCGCTCAGGCCCGCGGACAGTGTGGGCGACAGGAGGGTGGTCAGCGCCGAGAGGGAATGGAACACCCCCGTCGTCGGTCGATCCCCGTACGTCTTCGCCACGGCGTCGATCACCTGTTCCTGATCCCGGACCAGGTTGGGCACGTTGTGCTCCTGGGGCGCCCCGAGCGTGTTCCACCCGTGATTCCTCAGGTCATAGACGATCAGGTCGAAGTCATCGACGAGCAGTGACCAGAACGGGTAATACAGATCGATCGCCAGCCCGTTGCCGTGGCACAGCAGGAGCCTGGGTCCGTCGGGATTCCCGTGCCTCCGCACGATCGTGATGCTGCCGTCGTCGTGACGCACATTGCAAACGGACCGCGGCCTGGGTACGTCCCACACGGCTGCCGAAGTCACACCAGTGGACCCTCGGTTCCTGCGGCCGCGATTATTGGGGCCGCGCGACGCCCAGCGGCCAATGGGACAGTCGCGCAGGGTTTGGTGCGGTCAGCCCATCTTTGAGTCGAGGTGTGCGACGAGTTTCCCGAAGGTCGTGATCTTGCCGCAATCCTCAGGCGGAATCGACACGTTGAACTCACGTTCCACGATCCTCATGAATGCGACCGCATCTACAGAGGAAACGCCGGAATCAGCGAATCCACCATCAAGGCTCGGCGCGTGATCAAGAGCCAGGTGTTCATCGATCAAAGCTCTAAGGCGAGTTTCGGTTCCGGCCATTGGTTGCTGGTCCTCTGGGGTTTTGATTTGAGAGATGTGAAAAACCGACGGTCGGATACTGCGCGACGCGCCCACCGATGTCAAGGAGATTCACCGCTGCACCCCGATCGCTGTCCTCTCGAGGACCGGATCGCTATTGTGCGACGGTATCCCGACTGCGCGACTCCGCACCTGTTATCGCGACTCTCATGAATCCGTCCAAGGCTGAGTAGGGTTACGATGACACCCACACCGGCTCCGGAGCCCAGTGGCGGCCCCGCGATCCGTTATCAGCCCGACGAGAGGCCTCCGCCCAAGCTCGCTCTGGGCATAGGCTTGCAGCTGGCCGTGCTCAACATCGCCGCCGTGATGTTGATCCCCCTGGTCGTGATGCGGGCTGCCGGGATGACCGACGCCTACCTTTCCTGGGCCGTGCTCGCCTCGGTGACGGTATGTGGACTGACCACCATGGTTCAGGCGTTGCGCGCGGGGCGCATCGGGGCCGGGCACGTCATGGTCATGGGCACCTCCGGCGCCTTCATTCCGGCCTCGATCATGGCGCTGGGCGAGGGCGGCCCCGCCCTGCTTGCCACGCTTGTCACCGTGTCGGCACTGGTCCCGCTCCTGCTCTCCTGGAGATTGTCGCTCTTCCAGCGGATCCTCACCCCCGCCGTTTCGGGCACCGTAATCATGCTCATCCCGTTCACGGTGATGCCGTTCGTGGCCGGCCTGCTTTCCGGCGCACCGGATGCCGGGCCTCCGTCGGGCGCGCCGTTCAGCTTCTTCGCGACCGTAGTCCTCATTGGCGGCCTCGCGCTCAAGGCGACGGGATCGCTGCGGCTCTGGGCCCCTGTCATCGGCGTGGTTGCAGGGTCCGGGATCGCAGCCTGGTTCGGCCTCTACGACCTGCAGCTCGTTGCCGCGGCTCCCTGGGTCGCCCTGCCTCAAGCCCTTCCACCCGGTCTCGATCTCGGCTTCGGCCCCGACTTCTGGACCCTTCTCCCCTCGTTCCTGCTCGTGGCCGTGATCGCCGCGATCCGCACCATGAGCAGCTCCCTTGCCATTCAGCGCGTGTCGTGGCGGCGAAAAAGCCGTGCGATCGATTTCCGCGCGGTGCAGGGCGCGGTCGCGGTGGACGGCGTGGGCAACCTCCTTGCGGGGCTGGCCGGAACGGTCCCCGGAAGCGCGACCACCACCAGCGTGCCGTTGACCCAGCTCACCGGGGTGGCGGCCCGCGTCGTGGGAATCGTGGCAGGCGCGGCATTTATCGTGTTCGCACTCCTCCCGAAGGCGTTCGCCGTCGTTCTGGCGATCCCCGACCCGGTCTTCGCCGGCTACCTGGTCGTCCTGCTGGCGATGCTCTTCACGATCGGGATGAAGATCGTTCTGCAGGACGGACTCGGCTATCGCGAAGGCATGGTCGTCGGTATCGCCTTTCTGACCGGAGTGAGCTTCCAGTACGGCATGATCTTCCCGGAGCAGATCTCGCAGTTCGCGGGCGGTCTGCTGGAGAATGGAATGAACGCGGGCGGCCTGGCAGCCATCGTGATGACCCTCTTCCTGCGTGCAACTGACCCGCGCCCCAGCCGGATCGAGACGCGACTCGATCCGTCGGAATTGCCCGGGATCAGAGATTTCCTGAGCGATTTCTCGGCCCGCAGCGGTTGGGGCAGGGAAATGGCCGACCGCCTCGCGGCCGCAACCGAAGAGGCGATGTTGACGTTGGGTCAGGACGATGGGGCCGAGGGGCGGGACACCCGGCGTCGCCTGCTGGTCACGGCCCGCCGGGAGGCAAATGGCGCCGTTCTGGAGCTCTTCGTCGCGCCGCGCGACGAGAACCTGCAGGACCGGGTCGCCCTTCTCCGCGAGCAGGCGGACGACGCACCGATCGAGCGCGACGTTTCTCTGCGCCTCCTGCGGCACCTCGCCTCGTCGGTCAGGCATCGACAGTACCATGACAACGACATCGTGACCCTTCGCGTGCAGGCGCCGGACGACCAACGGTAACGCTCCGGGGTGTCTCCAACATTCCGCATTGCTAACTTGGAGACTCGCTTCACGTCCCCACTCCCGGTGACTCGTGGTCCTATGCGGATTGCCACACTATCAGTAATCTTCGTCGCGCTGGCCGCAGCCTGCGACCCCGGGCCGCCCGTCCCGGCATCCGTGGCCGTCTCCCCGGCCGCGCTCAACTTCGCGTCGCTGGCCGACACCGCGCGGCTCACCGCGACTGTTCGCGACGAGAACGGCGAAGTCATCCTGGAGCCTGCGATTGTCTGGATCTCCCCCGACGCGGCGGTGGCGCGGGTCGACCCGGCCGGGCCTGGCCCCTCCGCCGTGGTCACCTCGGTCGCCGACGGGAGTACCATCATCACCGCCACGGCCGGCGCCGCGAGCGCCACCGCAAACGTGCAGGTACAGCAAGTCGCCACGACCGTTCAGATCACCGCGCCCCAGGACTCCCTCATCGTAGGTGACTCGGTCCAGATGACCGCCCAGGCATCCGACGCGGTCGGATCGGAGGTAGTCGGCGCCGTCTTCTCCTGGAACTCCAGCAATCCCGCGATCGCCACGGTCGACGACGATGGCTGGGTGCGGGCCCGCGCCCCCGGTTCGGCCGAAATCACCGCGACCCTCGGCGAACTCAGCGCCGCCGCAGCCCTGAGTCTGCTGCCGCTGCCCGAGCGCCGGGTTCTTCAAGCGATCTACGAGGCCGGCGGAGGCGCGCTCTGGAAGGACAACACGAACTGGCTCACCGACGCTCCGCTCGCCGGCTGGTACGGGGTCCACGTCAACGATGACGGCCAGGTCGTTCACCTGCTGCTGACCAACAACGGACTCATCGGCTCGATCCCGCCAGAGATCGCCAGCCTGAGCCATCTGGAATCGCTGCATCTGGGCCTCAACAGCCTTGCCGGCCCGCTGCCCCCCGAAATCGCGCATCTGAAGCAGCTCAAGTCGCTCGAGCTCACCTACAACGCCCACACCGGCCCGATCCCCCCGGAAATCGGCGACCTCGAGAGCCTCGAATGGTTCGGCGCCTTCGGGAATCTGTTCAGCGGCGAGATCCCCCCGGAGATTGGCAGCCTGAGCAGACTCCAGTCGCTGGATCTGTGCTACAACAAACTCACGGGTCCGATCCCCCCCGAAATCGGCAACCTCACCAGCCTCAGGCGCCTCGCACTCTGCGGCATTGATGCCAACCCCGAGGAAGGCAACCGGCTGAGCGGCCCCATCCCCCCCGAAATCGGCAACCTCACCGAACTGAGCCTCCTCAGCCTCGGCGCCAACCGCCTCACCGGCCCCATCCCGCCCGAGATCGGCAACCTCACCCAACTCGACTCGCTCCTCCTCTATAGCAACGAACTCACTGCCATCCCGCCCGAAATCGGCAACCTCGAGAGCCTCGAATGGCTCATCCTCTACGGAAATCGGCTCACCAGCCCCATCCCCCCCGAAATCGGCAATCTGCACAACCTGCGAGCGTTCAACCTCGGTATCGGATGGAAAAGCGGCCGCAACCTGATCACCGGCTCCATCCCCCCGGAAATCGGCAACCTCGCCCTCCTGGAACGCCTGGATTTCGGCGGCAACCAGCTCACCGGCCCGATCCCCCCCGAAATCGGCAGCCTTCGTTCGCTCATCAACCTCGAACTGGGCTCGAACACCCTTTCCGGCGCCATCCCGGCGGAAGTCGGCAACATGACCCGCCTGACCTCATTCGCCGTCTGCAAGAACAACCTCGAAGGGCCGGTCCCGCCGGAACTCGGCCGGCTCACGCGGCTCACGCAGCTCTTCGTCTGCACCAACGGTCTGTCGGGTTCCATGCCGCCGGAACTCGGCGATCTGCGCCTGCTCCGCAGGCTCATCGTGGCCGGCAACCACCTGACTTCGGCCCTGCCCGCGTCCATGGTCTCCCTTCGCCAGCTGCGCGAGTTCTTCTGGCAGAACAACGACGGGCTGTGCGTCCCGCTCCTGGAGGAGTTCGACTCGTGGCTCGCGCGAATCCCGGAGAACGCCCGGCACGGGGACCGTTGTCCCGCGGTGTCCGCCGCGGAAAGCACCGGATCAGCCGCAGCCGTCAGCGATCCGAATACGGATCCGCCTGGTCATGTGACTGAAGTGCGACCCCTGTCTCCCCGCCCGATCCCGGAACTCATCGGCCGGCAATAGTGTATCAGGGGAGTTGGATGCTGTACTTCACTACCCGGCACGGCAGGACCCGAATGGCTGCCTCTCTCAACGCTTTGCGGTTCGCTGTCACAGCGGCCGGGATCCTTCTTTTCTCCGCCTCCGACAGCGTCGCCCAGGACAATCCCGGCGAGGAAGTGCGTTTGCGGCTGGTGGGTCAGGTCGTCGACGTCACGACCGGCGCAGCCGTGTCGAGCGCACGGGTTTCCGTCGCGGCTTCCGAGTGGATGTCCCTCACCAACCGGGAAGGACGCTTCCTCCTGCACGACCTGGATCCGGGAATCCACACGCTGACGGTCGAGCAACTCGGCTACCACACTCTCGTCGTGCAGGTGCAAGCTGCGAGAGAGACGCCTCCGCTCCGGCTGAGCATTCAACCCGATCCGATTCTCCTCGAAGGCCTCGAGGTGGTCAGCAGGCGCTTCGAGAGACGACGACGCGCCGCCGGCATAAGAGTCAGCGAGTTCAACCAGGACGATTTCGTTACCAGCAACCACCGATCCGCGGCCGAAATGCTCGAGGAGCGCCTTCCGATTCAGCGGGTAAGGTGTAGTGACGGGGGGTTCGAGTGCATCTCTGCGCGTGGCGGGCGCTTTCGCCCCACCGTCTGCATAGACGAAGCCCCGCAGATCGACGCATGGAACGCGCTGGCCGCCTACAGTCCTCACGAGTTCCATATGATCGAGGTCTACGGGAATGGTGGTCTCGTCCGCGCCTACACCCACTCCTTCATGGAGCGCGCTTCCAGGATCCGGTTTCTTCCGATCGCCATCGGCTCCTGTTAGGCAGAGGGCGCCCCCTGCTCCGGCGGATCGGGACCCCGGCACCCCGTGGAGAATCCCCCTGCCTTATCAAGGGCCCCTGGTCTAAAACCGCAGCCGGACTCCCAACACCATGGCACCGGCTCCTCGGCGGACCCGCCTGAAATCGACCACCGGAATGAATGCCACGGGTGCGCCCTCCAGATCGATGACCTGCCATTCGTCCCGCGCGTTCCTCGCGCCCAGGATCAGGCCGGCGGTACCTCCGAGCAATCCGCCGATCGCCGCATACCCCAACCCATAGCGGGCTCCAGTGCGGACGTGGTCCGAGACCGCGAACTTGCACTCCTGGTCCTGACAGTCCGGGCCCACCGCCAGTCCAAGGAGAAACCCGATCGCGGCGCCACCAAGGGCTCCTCTGGTGAGGCCTTTTGTTCCCCAGGGAACCGCGTTGCTCCCAGTCGCTATATCCCGTTCCAGCCAACGGATCTCCGCCAGCGACACCGACCGGGAGATCCCGCTGGCCATGTCGAGCTGGAATCCGTCGGTCCGCATCCCGGACACTTGCCCGATCAGCGTCTCATCGATGAGGAACACGCGAACCCGGTCCCCCACCTCCTGAGCAGCGATTGCCGAGGGCGAGGCCAGGAGGACCACCGCTACGGCAAGTGCGGCGGGAAGGAACGCCACCTTGGACGAGGCCGCCCGGTGCGTCGGGTGGAACCAACTCATTGTGATTTCTTTCACAAGCGGGCATGGCCCGAGGTCGAGCCGAGAAGAGGCACGGTCATCTTACCGGAGTGCGGATGCTGCGTGCAAGCCGGGAGCGACCGCGTGCGCCGGCCACTATCGGTGTCGCAGCGCATTGGCCGATGCGGCGGCCGGCTATTCTTCCGCCTCCATTCTCAACTCCGCCGCACGGGCATGCGCTTCGAGCCCCTCCATGCGGGCGAGCGCGGCAGAGTCCCTCGCCACCAGGTCCCGCTCGGGACCCGGCTCCAGCCTGAGCCAGGTGGGCCTGCGCAGGAACGAGAACACGGATAGTCCTCCCGTGAACCGGGCCGTGCCGCCGGTCGGAAGCGTGTGATTGGGACCTGAACCGTAGTCCCCGAAGACCTCCGCCACGGATTCGTTGACGAAGACCGATCCGAATCTGTCGAGCGACCCGCTCCAATCCTCTGCCCGACTGCCGTGAAGCTGCAGGTGCTCGGGCGCGAGCTCCTCGCAGCAGCGGAGGGCCTCGTTTTCGGGGGCGACGACGACGAAACCGTTCGCCAGGGCGGCGATCACAATCTCGGCGGTAGGCAGACCGGCAAGCTGACGGGCGAGCTCGCCCTCTACACGTGCGACCAGGTCCTCTGAAGTGGTGATGAGGACAGGCAGCGCGGCGGGATCGTGTTCGGCCTGGGCCAGCAGGTCGGCCGCGATCAGGGCCGGGTCGCCGTCTTCGTCCGAGAGGACGGCCAGTTCCGACGGGCCCGCCAACAGGTCGATTCCGACGACGCCCGACAGGAGAAGCTTCGCCGCAGTCACCCACTGGCTGCCGGGCCCGACAACCACATCGCACCGCGGCACGGGCCCAACGCCGTACGCCATCGCCGCCACGGCCTGCGCCCCCCCCACCCCCAGCAGCCCCGCCACCCCCGCCACCGCCCCCGCCGCCATCACTTCGCGGGACGGCCTCGGCGAGGCCAGCCACACCTCACGCACCCCGGCCACCCTGGCGGTCACGGCCGTCATGAGCACCGAAGACGGCAGCGGAAACCGCCCTCCCGGCGCGTAGCACCCCGCCACCCGGACGGGCACCACCCTGTCGCCGGCCCGGCCCCCCTCCACCTCCACGGCCACCGGTGACGCCGACGCCAGCTGCGCGCGGGCGAAGTGCTCGATCCGGCCAGCGGCGCGCTCCAGCACTTCGCGGTCCGTCGGCGGCAGCGAGTCGAGGGCGGCCTTCATCTCGCCGGGAGTCCGCATGAGCGCCCCACCGGCTTCGAGGCCATCCCACCGCTCCGCGTATTCGCGCAGCCTTGCCTCCCCGCCCTCCTTCACGGCCTCGATGATCTCCAGCACACGCGGGATGATCTCGGGCGGCACCGCGGGTTGGCGCACACTGCCCACGTCGCCGGGCGCCACGCGTCTCAATCGCACGCGTGCACGCCGAATCTCACCCACCGCCCGCTCCCTTCGGCGCCGACGCCGCCCGCCGCTTCACCTTCAGGCTCCTCCGGTCCAGCTCCCGCTCGACATCGGCCAGACCCACGCCCGCGCGCTCGAGCGCCACGGTCAGGAAGTACAGCACGTCCGCCGCCTCCTCGACCACGCGATCCGGCGCGGAAGCGTCCCCCAGTTCCCCGGCCTCTTCGACCAGCTTGCCGCTCAGGAACGCGCCGTCGTCGAGCAATCGGCTCGTCAGCGACCCGGGCACGGCTTCGGCCCGCCGCGATTTCACCGTCTGCTCCAGCTTGCGCAGCCCATGCGCGGGGCCGAAGCAGGTCCAGTCCCCCGCGTGGCAGAATCCGCTGCCGGCCTGCCCCACCGTGAAGCGCAGCGCGTCGCGGTCGCAGTCGGCGTCGATGCGGAGCAGCGCCTGCGTGGCGCCTGAAGTCGCGCCCTTTCGCCACAGGCCGCGCGAGCGCGACTGGTAGACGCCCCTGCCCTCGTCGATCGCCGTGCGCACGCTCTTCGGACTGGACCAGACCAGGCCCAGAGCGCCCCCGCCCGCGTCGCACACGACCGTCGGCCAGAGCCCGTCGGGCCGTTCGCTGCGCAGGGGGGCCGTAAACGCCTCGGCGAGCCCCAGGTTGCCGCGGTAGAGCGCCATCCCCACCTGGGCGTCGGCACCGGCACGATCCAGCCACGCGATCTCGTCGGCGGTGGTGATGCCTCCGGCGACGGTCAGTCGGGACGCACCCGCGGCTTCCACCAGCGGCCCGATCTGGTCGCGCGGGAAGCCGCCTTCCCGGCCCTCTCCCTCGACGAAGGTCACGAGGAAGCCGCCAGCGAGGCCGCGCAGTTCGCGCATGCCGTCGTACACGGTGCGGCCCGTGCGCTCGGTCCACCCCTTCACGACCACCTCGCCCTCCCACGCGTCCAGCGCCGCGACGACCCGCTCGGGCGGGAGGCCCTCCAGCACTTCCGGGACGGCCGCCGTGCCCAGCACGACCTTCGCGGCGCCGCGATCGAGCCACTCGAGCGCCCCGTCCCGGTCGCGTATGCCGCCGCCCACCCGGCACGGCACCATCCTGCACAATTCCTCCATCACGGCCGCGTTCGACCCGCGTCCCAGCGCGGCATCGAGATCCACCACCGCGACCTCGCCCACCCGCCCGAAGCGCTCGGCCAGCGGACGCGGATCGCCAGCCTCGAGCACCTTGCGGCGGCCCTGAACCAGCTGCACCGCCTGCCCGTCCATGAGATCGATCGAGGGGACAATCATCGGGCCGTCTCCAATTCCACCGGGGCCTCCTCCGCCCGATACCCCGGCCGCACCGAAACATCCAGCTCCGCCAGCGCGCGCTTCACCCCTTCCACGGTCCAGTTGCCCTGGTGGAAGATCGACGCGGCCAGCACGGCATCCGCTCCCGCGCGCACGGCATCGGCCATGTGTTCGGGAGAATCGGCGCCTCCGGACGCCACGATGGGGACGGGCACCACGGCGCGCACCGTGCGCAGCAGGCGCACTTCGTACCCGCTGCGGGTGCCGTCGCGGTCGATGCTGGTCAGCAGGATCTCGCCGGCGCCGCGCTCCACCGCTTCCCGCGCCCACGCCACCGCGTCGCGTGCCACCCGCTCGGTCCCGGAGCGCACCACCACCTCGTAGCCGCCGCCTGCGCCCCGGGCCAGCGCGTCGATCGAGACCACCACGCACTGCGACCCGAACCGCGCCGCCAGCTCGCTGAGCAGTTCGGGGCGCCGCAGCGCGGCCGTGTTTACGGCCACCTTGTCCGCGCCGGCCTCGAGGAGGGCAGCCCCGTCGTCGATTCCGCCGATCCCGCCCCCGACGGTGAGCGGCACCGACAGCCGGGCCCGCACGGCAGCCACCGTGTCGAGGCGCGTCCCGCGACCCTCCGTGGTGGCAGTCACATCCAGGACGACAACCTCGTCCGCCCCCTGCTCCTCGTAGGCGCGCGCCAGTGCGGCCGGGTCGCCCTGATCCCTCAAACCCCGGAACCGCACACCCTTCACGACCCGTCCGTCGCGCACGTCGAGGCAGGGTATGATGCGGACGGGAAGCACGGCTCAGGCCTCCAGCCAGCGGGTGAGCAGCGCCTTGCCGTAGTCGCCCGACAGCTCGGGGTGGAACTGGCAGCCGACCACGGGACCGCGCTCCACCGCGGCCAGGAAGGGGCCGGCGTACTCGCACCAGACGGGCAGCCAGCCGCCGGGCGCGGTGGCGAGGCGATAGGAGTTCGCGAAGTAGGCGTAGCCGCGCGGGACGATTTCGCAGCCGGCCGCCGGAGCGACCAGATTCCAGCCCATCTGGGGGATGCGCCACCCCTCGGCGCCGCTCTCGTAGCTCTCGACGACGCCATCGAGGACGCCGAGGCCAGGGACGCCCGGCGCTTCCTCGCTGCCGTGTGCCATCAGCTGCATGCCGAGGCAGATGCCCAGGGTGGGACGGCCGCGCTCGATCCGGTCGCGGAGCGCGTCTTCGAGGTCGTGCGCCGCGATGGCGCGCCGGGCTGCCGCGAAGGCGCCGACGCCCGGAAGGACCAGGCGGTCGGACGCGGCGACCGCGCGGGGATCGGCGATGGTGCGGACCCGGCACCCCAGGCGCTCGAATCCGGCCACGACCGAGGCCAGGTTGGCCGTGCCGGTGCGCACGACGGCGACCACGGGCGCAGCCACGCTACAGAACGCCCTTCGTCGAGGGCACCCGGTCGCTGGCGGTCGGGGCGAGCGCACGCTTCAGCGCCAGCGCGACCGCCTTGAAGCACGCCTCGATGCGGTGATGATCGTTGGCGCCGCGAATCAGGTCGACGTGCAGCGTCAGGCCCGCCGTCTGCGCGAAGGAGTGGAAGAAGTGCGGCACCATCTCGCAGGAGAGCGCGCCCACCCGCTGCCGCCTCAGACCGAGTTCGCCCGCGAAGAACGGCCGCCCCGACACGTCGACGACCGCGCGCGCCAGGGCTTCGTCCAGCGGCGCATGGCAGGAGGCGAAGCGCGCGATGCCGCCCCGCCCCTCGCCCAGTGCCTGTGCGACCGCGCGGCCCAGCGCCAGCCCGGTGTCCTCGACGGTGTGGTGGTCGTCGACCTCGAGGTCGCCGTCGCACGTCAGCTCCAGCGCCCACCCGGCGTGGAAGGCCAGCGCGTGCAGCATGTGGTCGAAGAACCCGATCCCGGTCTTCACGCGGATCGACGCCGCAGCGTCCGACCCATCCGGCCCACGTCCGTCGAGATCGAGCCGCACCTGCACATCGGTCTCTCCCGTGGTGCGCGCCACCTCAGCGCTTCTCGCTGCTTCACCCATCGAACAATCCTCCAAAGTCGGACTCGGCCCCAACGACGCGCGCCGCTCCCGCGCCTTCCAGCGCGTCCCAGACATCGCCGCCGGCGCCGGGCGGCACGACTCCCACCGGCACCACCCCCGCCCCCGCCGCCGCCCGCACGTCGTCGGGGGTGTCGCCCAGCATCCACGCGGTCCTCGCCTCCAGCCGCTCCAGCGCGATCCTGACCGGCGCCGGATCCGGCTTCAGCGGCCCGTCCTCGCGGCAGACCACCGCGCTGAAACATCCCCGCACCCCCTGCTCCCGCAGGAAGCGCTCGGCGTCGGCGCGCGGCCGCCCGGTCACGACGCCCAGCCGCCGGACCCCGGCAAGCTCCTCGATCACTTCGCGGGACGGGATCAGCGTCTCGTGACGGCGCAGTCCCGGCGCGTCTTCGCTGCCCTGGTAGAACTCCTCGAAGCGCGCGGTCACCTCGGCCAGCGACGCCTCGATCCCCGCGCCGGCCAGCACGCCATGCGTCACCGCCCAGTCGTCGTTCGCGCTCCCGGCCGCCTTCACCGCGCTGATCAGCTCGTGCGTGGCCTCCACCCCGAACGAGTGGCACGTCCGCACGATCGCCTCGCGGTACGACCGCCGCACATCGGCCAGCACCCCGTCCATGTCGAAGAGCAGCGCCTCGGGTCCCGGCCCGAGCCCCGAGCCGCGCGCGGCCAGGCACCCCAGCGCCCGCTCCACGCGGCGGAACTCCCCGTCGTCGCGCGGCACCGTCATGCGCACATACTCCGGCAGGTGCGGGAAATACCTCACCAGGACGCCCTGTGCCGCCATCCCCCGCTGGATCCAGCGCGCATCGGGGAACGACGAGAAGACGAAGTTGGTCTGCGACGGCTGCGGCACCCCTCCCGCGCCCCGAATCACCTCGGCCAGCCATTCGCGCCGCTCCCGCACGTACTCGACGAAACCGCGCATCTCGTCGACGCCGCTTCGCAGCCGTTCGACCGCGATCGCGATCGACGGCCCGGTCAGCGCATACGGGCCGCCGAAACCGCGCAGCACGTCGATGCGCGCCTTCGGCCCGACGGCAAAGCCCACCCGCAGCCCGGCCAGCCCCCACGACTTCGACATCGTGCGGATCATCACCGCGTTGGGGACCTCCAGGAGCGCCGCCGTGTGATCCTCGTCCGCAAACTCCGCGTACGCCGAATCCACTAGCAGGACCACCTCGGGCGGAAGCGCGTCGGCGAGGCGCAACAACTCCCGCGTCGCAAACGCCCGCCCGGTCGGATTGTCGGGCGTGAGCACCGCGACCACCCCCGTCCGCTCGTTCACCTCGGCGAGGATGTCGTCGTGCGGCAGCGTCCCCCACTCGTACTCGATCGGCACGAGGCTGCCCCGCGCCATCCGCGCGCACGCCGGAATCATCTCGAAGGTGGGCGTCGGAAAGACCATCTCCTGGTCCGGCCCCAGGAACGCCCGGAACACGCGGTCGATGGCGTCGTCGCCGCCGGTCGTGGCCAGCACATTGGCCGGATCGATTCCCAGGTAGGCCGCGTAGGCCGCCTCGAGCGGCCCCGGATCCGCGTATTTGCGCAAAATGCCGGGCCCGATCCGTTCCAGCACGTCGAAGCACTCGCGCGGCGGCGGCTCGCCCTCGTTCATGCTCAGGTCGATGACGTTTCTCATGGCCGCGCCCCCCGCCGGATCGGCCGCACTCATGGCACGATCTGCTGCGGCTCGGACACGACCAGATCGGTCCCGCCGCGCGCCTTGACCTCGAGCAGCAACGCCGGCAGCGCCGTCCTCGGCACCGCCGCGCGCACCGCATACCCGCTCTCGCCGTGCAGCCGCGAAACGGTGGGCTCGCGCATGCAGGGCAGGATCGAAACGACCCGCTCGAAGTCCGCCTCGGAGACGTTCAGCTCCAGCATCACCCGCCGCCGCGCCTCGAGAACCGAATTGAGGAGGAGGACAAGATCGTCGATCCGGGCCCGTCTTGCCGGGTCTTCAAGGGCGGCGGGGTTGGCGTAGAGCCGGGTGGAGGAATGGATCAGCGTGTGCGCGACAACGAGGCCGTTTCCCCGCAGGGTCGCCCCCGTCGCGGTGTTGTCGACGATGAGGTCGGCGTCCTCGGGCGGGAAGACCTCGGTGGCCCCGTAGGACCGCACCACGTCCGCCTCGAAGGGCCGCCCCCGCGCCCACCGCTCCGCAAGCCGGACATACTCCGTGGCCACCACCAGGCGGCGGCCGGCCGGCAGCGCATCGCCCTCCATCAGCGCGGCGGGCGCCGCCGCGACCACCCGGACCGGGTCGAGCCCCGTGTCGAGCAGTTCGACGAGGTCGGCGCCGAGTTCGGCAACCCAATCGGCCCCCGCGAAGCCGATGTCCCGCGACCCGGCGTCCAGCATCCTCACCACGTTCTGGGGCTTGAGCAGCTTGGTCTCGAAGCCGGGCCACGTAAGCGTGGGCCGATAGTTGCGCGACCCCAGCCGCACGTCGATTCCCGCGTCGGCCAGCAGCGCGAACACGCCACCCTGCATGTGGCCCTTCGGCAAGCCGATGCGAATGCTCCGCTCAGCGCCCGCCTCCGCGCCGGCGTCTTCGACCTGCAACCCGGGCCGCGCGCCCACGCTTCTATTCCCCAACACTGTACCGTTCATCCCGGCTGTCGCCTCCTTCGGCCAGTCCGCCCCGGCTTTCGACCGGCGCACAAAAAAGCGCCGACCCCCCGAGGAAGCCGGCGTTTGGTATTCCGTTCGCTTTGGTACGGTTACACCGTCACGCGGCCGCCTCTCCGGGGTGGCCGTGATGGTGATGCGTCGCCGTACAGGTGCGTATGCTCATAAGATTTAAAGGGTCGCGAGGTTGGAGCGAGGTGTCAAGCTGCCTGGCGCGCGCGCTGTCCGCCCGCTGCCGACCGGCGATCCCGGACCTATATTGGCACGCATGAGCCCACCGAGCCGCAGACTCACCCAGCAGATCGACTTCATCGTAGCCGTCGATCGCTTGAAGCAGGTGTTCCGGCAGACGCGACTGATCGACGATCGCCGCCCCGAGAACGACGCCGAGCACTCGTGGCACCTGGCGCTGATGGCCGTGGTGCTCCAGGAGTACGCCGCCGAGGACGTCGACATTGCCAGGGTGCTGGCGATGCACCTCATCCACGACCTGGTGGAGATCGACGCCGGGGACACCTTCGCCTACGACGACGCGGGCCAGGCGGACAAGGAGGAAAGGGAGCGGGCCGCGGCGAAGCGCATCTTCGGCCTCCTGCCTGCCGACCAGCGCGCCTCGATGCTGGCGCTGTGGGAGGAGTTCGAGGCGCGGCAGACCCCCGAAGCCCGCTATGCCGCGGCGCTGGACCGGCTGCATCCGGTCCTCCTCAACTACCACACGGACGGCTCGGCCTGGCGCCGGCACGGCGTGCCCCGGCATCGAGTGGTGGCTGTCAACCGGCACATGGCGGATGGCGCACCGGAACTCTGGGAGTACGCTCGCCGGCTGATCGACTCCGCAGTGGCCGAAGGCAAGCTGGAGAGTTGATACGGGGCTCCCCCCAATTTGTCCCCCGCGTAGCGGCGCACTACCATTTCGTCCGGACCATCATCCACGCTTCCACCCGCCCCGGCCAAAGCCCATGAAGATCCCACGCTCCCACAACCTGCCCCGAACCCGCAACGGCTGGATCGCGTCGATCGCGCTCCTCGTGGCGGTGGCGCTCGCCCAGCCGCCCATCGTGCACGGCCTGGTCAACCGGATCGAGCCCTGGATCCTGGGCATGCCCTTCCTCTTCGCCTATCTGCTCGTCGCGTATGTCATCGGCATCGCGGTCCTGATCTGGGCACAGCGGAAGGGGATTTAGCCAATGGAACCCTGGGTCGTATCAACCGGGCTGATCTTCCTCTACCTGATCGCGACCATCGTGATCGGGATCCTGGCCAACCGGAAGGGCACCGCGAACATGGAGGACTTCTTCCTCTATGGGCGCCAGGCCGGGTTCATCGTGCTGTACCTGACCGTGGTGGCCACATTCCACTCCGCCTTCGCCTTCCTCGGATCCGGGGGCTTCTTCTACACCCACGGGATCGGGTTCTGGATGGCCGGCACGTGGACGTTGATGGTGGGGATAATCACCTACACCATCGGGACGCGGATCTGGGCGCTCGGGAAGAAGTTCGGCTACATCACGCCGGCGGACATGCTCGCGGACTTCTACGAGAGCGAGCCGGTGCGGATCGCCGTGGCGGTGGTGTCCGTTCTGTTTACACTCGTGTACATCCAGGTGCAGGCCGCGGGGCTCGGATACATCCTGTCGGTGGCCACCGGTGACCGCATCTCCTTCGAGTTGGCGTCGCTGATCCTTCTCGTGGTCGCCGCGGCATATCTCATGGTCGGAGGACTGAGGGCCGTGTACTGGACCGACGTCATCCAGGGGATCTGGATGTACATCGCCGTCTGGGCGGGAAGTCTGCTGCTGACCTACAAGCTCTTCGGCGGACCGGTCGCACTGTGGCGCCGGCTGGCGGCCGAGCGGCCCGACCTGCTCAGCCTTCCCGGCCCGGAGGGATTCTTCACCCCGGGAATGTGGTTCGGGATGACCATCGCCCTCTCGTTCGGAATCATCTTCCAGCCCCACATGATGATCCGGTACTTCACCGCGGCATCCAGCAAGACGCTCAAGCTGCTCGGCGCCACCACACCGCTGTACCTGATGACGCTGTTCATACCGGCCGCCTTCGTTGGGCTCGGCGGCGCGCTCATCCTCCCGGACCTCGCCACGCCGGACCAGGTCTTCCCCGAGCTGCTCTTCCGCTTCGCCCCGCCGTGGCTGACCGGCCTCATTCTGGCCGGGGCCACCGCGGCCGCGATGTCCACGCTCGATTCGATCCTGCACTCCAACATGACCGTCCTCACGCGGGACGTGTACCAGCGCTACATCGCACCCGCTCGCAGCCAGAGGCATTACCTGGCCTTCGGGCGTCTGGTCGTTGTGGCGCTGCTCGCGGTGGGCTGGGTACTGACGGTCTACCGGATCGACTACCTCGTCGTCCTGGTCATGCTGTCCGGGGTCGGCGCACTGCAGTTGATGCCCGCGGTGCTGGGGGTTTGCTACCCGATGCGGCGGCACCTCACGACGGGCGCAGGCGTGGTGGCGGGCATCTGCGCGGGTCTGATCACGCTTTACATCACCCGCGTGGTCCTTTATCAGCCCCTGGGCGCACACGAGGCGATCTGGTCGCTCGGGGTGAACTTCGTGGTGACCATCATCGTGTCGCGTCGGACCCATCAACCCTCCGAGGCCACCGTTGAACGGATCCACGGCGAGGTTGAGCGCTTCGTCTACGGGGATTGAGCCGGTCGGATCAACGCAGATCCATGCCTCGACAAGAGGCACCCGAGGCGGCGAGAGGGCCGCTGAGGCCAATCAACCCGCGCAAGGGAGGCGCTTGACGGCCACGGAGTGCATCGGGAAAGAGAGATTGGGCCTCAAAATCGTATACAAAAGCCGGTCCACTCTTGCGCACCCGGAATTCGGGGCCCATTTTGCCCCCGTTCCCAAAAACCAGTCCACTCCAAACGAGGAGAAGACCGTGGACAAGAATTGGGTAGTAGGATCCGTAGTCGCGGGCGTTGCCATGTTCGTGGTCAACCTGATCCTGGGCGCGATTGGAGTGGACTTGCTGTCCGCTTCCATGGAAGCCGGATTTACCGCGAATTCGATCGTGGGCCACCTGTTTGCAGGCGCCGTGCTTGCCACGGTCCTCGGCTGGAACGGCGCAGGCGACGCCGCCAGCGCGGGTAAGGCGGGAGCGACATTCGGCGTGCTTCTCGGCCTGGCCGGCGCGATTAGCGGCTCGGGGTTCGACGTCATGGGCCTGATCGGCGCCATCCTGACCGGCGCGATCGTCTACGGCGTCAGCGGCGCCGTCATGACGATGGCTCCCACTGGCGGCGGTGACTAGCATCTCACTGGCCTGAAGGTCCAAGGTCCAACATCGACCGCTCTCGGAGCCGGACCGTCGCCACGGGTGCTAGGAGCCCCCGGGATGGCGGAAGCGAAAGCCAGGTTCGCAACCGGTTCCGAGAGCGGTCTTGTGTATGGGCGACTGCGTGAAGTGACCCGCTGAGTGCCTATGCGTCCAGCCGCTCGTCGATATCATACCCGGCCGCCGCCCATCCGGAAGCCTGGCGCGCGAGGTCGAACGTCACATCGACGCGGCCGAGACGCATCCCTCCCCAGCCGACCTGATTCACGACCGTAAACCCGGTTTGGCCCTGGCCGAAAACCACCGCCTCATCGAGGAAGGTGTGGGTGTGGCCGCCCAGAATCAGGTCGATCTCGGGAACCGCCTCGGCGAGCGTCAGGTCGCTGGGCCGATCCGATCCGCGGTACTCGTACCCGAGATGCGATAGGCAGATCACCAGCGAGCACCCCTGCGCCCGCAGTTCCTCGCAGGCGGTGCGCGCCGCCGCAAAGGGATCGGTATAGCGCACCCCTTCGTGCTGGCTCGCGAGCACGAGCTTCTCGAAGGCGATGCCCAGGCCGAAAATCCCCACCCTGACGCCGTCGAACTCGCGCACGGTGTGCGGCCGCACGTGATCCGCGAGCGCCGACTCGCTCACATCGTAGTTGGCCGACACGAACTCGAAGCCCGCCTCGGGCAGCATCTCCACCAGTCCGTCCACGCCGTTGTCGAAGTCGTGGTTGCCCAGGGTCGCGACATCGTAGCCCATGGCGGTCATCGCGCGGAACTCGATCTCGCCGCCGAAGAAGTTGAAGTACGGCGTGCCCTGGAAGATGTCCCCGGAATCCAGCAGCAGGACATGCTCGTTCTCCGCACGCACGCGCCGGATCGCGGTGGCGCGCCGGGCCGCCCCTCCCAGCCCGGCAAACCGTCCGCCGTCCATCGGGAAGGGATCCATGCGGGAGTGGGTGTCGTTGGTATGAAGGACGACCAGGCGGAACTCGTCGTCGATCAGGGGCCCGTAGCCGCTTTCGCGCGCGGCCAGCGGCCGAGGACGGGCGGCGACGGTGGCTTCCAGGAGGCCCGCCGCGCCTGCCAGTCCCGCGATGCCGCCGGCCCTGCCGAGGGTGCGCACGAAGTCGCGACGTTTCATCGGCTGCCTCCCTCTGTGTCGGCGCCGTCGGCGTCGCGGACGCGGCCGTCCAGCGCCGGCGCCACCCTGTCGCGTTCGCGCAGGTATGCGACGAAGACGTCCCGGATCAGGACGTCCAGGTCCTCGCGCTGCTGCGCTCCCGCCTCCCAAAGCACGGTCCACGTACCGCCGCCGTCCACCAGGTAGTCCACCGTGGCGAGCCGGTAGGTGCGCGCGGGATCGATTGCCTGACCGCCGACCCGCACGTCCACCGCGTCATCCCCCACCAGCTCCATCGTCCACCCGGCGATCGGTTCCCCGTTGCTGAGTGCGATCTCGTCGGCCAGGCGCTCCAGCTGCGATCCAGACAGCGAGAGCACGGTGACGTAGTTCTCGAAGGGGAGGAGTTCGTAGGCATGCCGCATCAGGATCGGCCCCTCGGAGACGGGAACCCTGAGGCCGCCGTCGTTCAGGAGCGCGACGTGTACCGTTTCGGCGGCGAGGTCCTGCACCACGTCGAGCAGCGCGTCGGCCACCAGGTTCTCGAGCGTGCCCTCGGGGTCGTCCTTGCGAAACTCGCCCGTCGCGTGCGCGAGCACCTCGGCGAGCTGCGCTCCGAGCCGGTCCCGGTAGGGTGCGATCAGCGCCTCGATGTCGGCCGCGGGCTCCACCCCGTCGTCAACCACAGCGAAATCCACAGGGGCTTCCTGGACCGCGAGGACGCGGGGCGGCGAAGTGGAAGGCCGCTCGCAGCCCACCACCATCATGAGCAGCGCGCCGAGCGCAGAAAGGCCCATCGCCGACCGCCCGAGGCGTGGAATTCCGGCGCAAGTTACCGCGGATCGGCGCTGAGGACGAGTCGATTCCAGCATGATGGTGTCCAAGTTCGCGTCATCGGGTGTTGCGCGCCACGGGGGATGCCCCATCGTACCACGGCAGCGCTGACACCCACATCACACTCCCCGCCCACGAGAGATCCCATGTCCCTTGCCCAGGCCCTGCACGGCGTCCGCGTCCTCGACCTCTCCCGGCTGCTGCCGGGGCCCTTCCTGACCATGGTCCTGGCCGACCTCGGCGCCGACGTGGTGAAGATCGAGGAGCCCCGCATGGGCGACTACATGCGCGACTTTCCGCCCCGCGGCAACGGAATGTCGGGACGCTACCTGACGGTCAACCGCAACAAGCGGTCGGTGACGGTCGACCTCAAGGACGACCGCGAACGCGAGAGGTTCCTGCGCATGGCGGCCCAGGCCGACGTCGTCGTCGAAAGCTTCCGCCCGGGGGTGATGGAGCGGCTCGGCGTGGGGTACGACGCACTCCGCGAGCGCAACGAAGGGATCATCCTCTGCTCGATCTCGGGCTACGGGCAGACCGGACCGTACCGCGACCGGGCGGGTCACGACATCAACTACCTGGCGATGGCCGGCGTGCTGGCCATGAGTGGACCCACGGCGGACGGCCCTCCCGCGATGGCGGGAGTCCAGATCGCCGACATGGCCGGCGGGGCCATGTGGAGCGCGATGGGAATCCTGGCCGCCCTGATCGAGCGCCGCCGCAGCGGCAAGGGCACCCACCTGGACATCTCGATGACCGAAGGCGCCCTGGCGCTCCTGGCCAGCGAGTTCGGGATCGTCGACGCGGAGCCCGAGGTGCCAACCCGTGGCACAGGGCTCCTCAACGGCGGCGCTGCACGATACGGAGTCTACCGGACAAGCGACGGCAAGTACCTCAGCGTGGGTGCGCTCGAGCCGCAGTTTCTGGGCCGGTTGGCGGCCGCCGCCTGTCTGGAGCCGTCTCGCGGCCCGGAGAGCGACGCCCATCTACGAGATCAGCTCACTCGGGTCATCGCAACGAAGACCCGGGACGAGTGGGAACGCGCACTCGCCGAGCACGACTGCTGCTGCGAGCCCGTCCTCGAACTCGACGAAGTCGTCGAGCACCCCCTGCACCGCGAGCGCGGCCTCTTCTTCGAGATCGGCGATTCGGGCTCACCGGGGACGCTGCAGGTGCGCACCCCGCTCGGCATGCCCGACGGACGCCGCCCCGCGCCGGCGCTAGGGGAGCACAATGAAGAGGTCTTCGGCGAGTACGGCGTTAGCGACATGTGATCACCGGCTCTCTGCCACCGCTGTCCGTGAACGCTGGAGCGGCGGCGGGCTTGGGCGTCGTGGTCCCGCGGAAACGACCAGGGACACATCAATGCTTGGATGGGACACAGGCCTTGGATGGGGATGAGTGTAATGCAAACCTTACATAATGTAATGTCGCGTTGTCATATTCCGTCCGCCACTGGGTCGACACGAATCCGGCCGCTCCCGGAACGCGCCGAGCAGCCTAGCCCCCCCACACCTCCTCGAAGACCCGCAGGTAGTTCTCTCCCAGGAACTTGAGGATCACCTCGTCGGAGTGGCCGCGGGCGGCAAGCGTGTCGGTCAGGCGGGGCACCTTCGAGATGTCCTCGAGGCCGGCCGGAGCCATCTCCTTGCCGTAGTGGTCGCTGCCCAGCCCGATGTGGTCGGGGCCCATGACGTCGAGCGCGGTCTCGATGTCGCGCACCACGCTGTCCAGGTCGCGGTGGGCCACGTGGATGAGGCCGAGGACGCCGCCATTCTCGGCGAGAGCCTCCAGCATCCAGCGGTCGCGGGGCAGTTCGAGGCGCGGGCGGGGAAGCTTGCCGTTGAGCAGATCCTGCGCCTCGGGCGCCGTGTCGGGAAACATGGTGGGGGTGGTGTGCGACAGGATGACGGGCTTGTCGGTGAGCTCGAGAATCTCGCCGAAACCGGTCTCGCCGATGTGCACCAGGTCGATGACGATGCCCAGATCGTCCATGCGCCGGACGACTTCCCTGCCGAGTCTCGTCAGGCCGCCGCGCCGGTCGGCCGCCCAGCAGCCGTCGGCGAAGATGTTGCGGCGGGTGTGGGTCAGGCTCCCGGAGCGCAGGCCGAGGCGGTAGTACAGGTCGAGGAAGCGCGGGTCGGTGCCCAGGGCTTCGCACCCCTCGAAGGTGAGGACGAGCGCGACCCTTCCCTCTTCCTTGGCGCGGCGGATGTCGCCGGCCGTCGTGGCCAGCACGAGCACGTCGTGGCGGTCGATCTGGTCATGCAGATTCCACACCATCTCGAAGCCCCGCCGGACCGGATCGCGCAGCCAGTCGTCGTCGAGGTAGATCGCGCAGAGCTGGGCGGTGACGCCGCCTTCCCGCCAGCGCGGCAGGTCGTACTGGCCCATGGGGCCGAACCACACGGTGTGGGCGCCCATGCCGAAGCGGACGAGTGGGTTGTTTTCGAGGCCCGGCGGCGGCTCCCAGTCGAGATCGGGCACTTCCACGCGCTCGCCGAGGCTCATCTTGCCCTCGGTGACGGGGATCAGGATGTCGCTGTGGCCGTCGACGACGATCGCGCGGCGGTGGAGGTCGGCGGCCCGCTCCCGAGCCGTCATTCGGACCCTCCCCCGAGTCCGCCCTCGACGACGGGCAGCTCGATTCGCGACCCGGCGTCGGCGCCCCGGTACACCGTGAGGGTGGCCGGGCCGTCGGCGGGCACTCCGTCGAACATCCCGGCATCTGCACCCGCGACCGCGACCCGGATCCGATGTCCCTCACGGATCAGCGCCGCGATGGGCCAGAGCCGGAAGCTCATCGTCACGGCCTGCCCGGGCGGCATCGGCTCGGCGTCGGCGCGCGCGAAGGAGTGGTACGGCTCCTCGCCCGGAAATTCGGGGTTCGGCACGGCCTTGCGGTGGATCAGCCGGAGCCCGCCCTCGGTCACGTAGCGGCTGCGGCCTTCCGCGTCGACATCTTCCAGGTAGACGAAGAGGGCGCCGTCCTCCCGGTCCGATGCGAGCGTCAGCGTGATCACAGGGTAGCCCGCGATCTGGAGGTCGGACTCGAGCGGCTCGGTGGTGTATGTGAGCATGCGGGCGTCCATTTCGCCGCGGTCGTCCAGGTTGAGGACCGGGTTGCCCATCTGGGCCATCCAGCGGTTGTCGGGGCCGGTCGTGACACCCGGATCGACGGTGTAGTCGTCGCTGCCGACGGTCACCTCGTCCGGATCCTGGCTGAGCTGCCCGCCGGCATCCATGTAGAGGGTCGTCGTCCCCGTACCCGCCGGCGGCCACACTTCCGTATCGTGGTACGCCTCCTCGCCCAGGTTGAAGAAGCGCATGGGCGGCCACTCGGCCACGCCGTTGTCCTCGCCCTTGAGATGGTGGTCGAAAAAGAGGCGCCGCATTTCCATTTGTTCGGCCAGCGAGGGATCGGGCGGAAGGGGCTCTGCGCTCACCGCATACGGGCTGGCGCTGTACCCGCCGCCGTGGGTCGAGGCCAGGATCAGCACCTTCTGGGGATTGCTGAAGTGACGGAAGCGCAATAGCGTCCCTTCCGCGGTCCCCGCGTCCATCCAGCTGACCAGCACCAGCATCGGAACGCCCGAAGCCTCGATCTCGTCCCGCCAGCGGATCGGTCCGATGTCGGCCCACGTCTGGCCGCCGCCCACCACGTCGTCGCGGTATTCGCTCGCCACCACCCCCTCGAACACATCCGGATTGGCGGCGTGCTCGGCCACGGCCGCGGCCAGCAGCGATCCGTCCTCGTCCTCGTCCACGCGCCGGACGCCGGCCCCCATCGCCTCCACGTTGTTGTCGTCCATCTGGCCAACCAGGTCGCCCCACGTCTCGATGAAGCCGCGAGCCAGCAGCCCATACGGACGGATCGGGCTCGGATAGGCGTCGAAGTCCGACCATCCGGGGATGACCGCCTTCACGGCCGGGTGGTTCACGGCGGCCAGCAGCTCGGCTGTCGTGCCGGTGTACGAGGTCCCGTAGGCGCCGACCGTCCCATCCGACCATTCGCGCGACACGACCCAGTCCACCACGTCGTAGGCGTCGAGCACCTCCTGGCGCCCGTACTCGACGGGGCGGGTGCCGAACGAGGCGCCGCTGCCGCGTGCATCCACCTTGACCAGCGCGTAGCCGTGGCCGAGGAAGTGGCGGTCGAGTGGCGACAGGGTGTTGATCCGCTCCCCGGTTTCGGGGTCCTCCAGGCCGCGCCGGTAGCGCGTCAGCGTGAGGAGCGCGGGGTACGCGGCGCCGCCGCCCGCGTCGTCGCCGGTCGGCAGGTATACGTCGGCAGCGAGACGCGTGCCGTCCTCGGCCGTGATGTAGTGGGCGGAGACTCCGGACTCCTGAGCGGGCTCGGGTGCGCAGCCGATCATCGGGACGGCAAGAAGGGCCACGACAAACCGCGTCCCTGCCAGGATGGCGGGAGCTTTCGGGAAGTTGTTCATCGCATGGGCGAGGTATGTCATCCGTCCATCATGGCGCCTTGCAGGTGTGACTTCAACAGTTCACGTTGCCGGTAGTTTGCACGCCGATGAGGAGCTTGCAGTGTCTGAAATGTCTGCCGCCGAAGCCCAGGTCATCACGTACCACATGAGACGCGACGGCGGGATCGGCCGCGTGGACGAGCCGCAGCAACTCAACGAAGACGCCCCCCTCAAGATACGCGTGGTAGACGCGGACGGCGTCGTCATCAGGGAGACCTCTTCGGGAACCTCGACGATACGAGAGGGCAGGCGAGAACTGGAGGAAAACAGAACGAGGTCAGGCGGCCGATTCTCTGCCGATGTCGCGGAAAAACTCCTCAGGTTCAAGACGGAACGACCGGGGGCCTACAAGGCACTCGTACGCAGATTCGGGTTTCCGGAAGATCCACTTGCAGACGCTTTCGACTTCTCGGCTGTGAACAAGCTGAAGAAAGGTCGATGAATCCGAAGAGGCTGACGCGCCGGGGCTGACCTCACTCCGGCGTCCCCGGCACCTTCATCGAACTGATGATCGGCGCCACCGGCAACGCGTCGAGATCGACGACCTCACCCTCCTTGATCACCATGTGAATCGTCCGGTAGTTGTATGCGCTCTCGAGCGGGTTGGCGTCGAGAATCACGATGTCGGCCCACTTGCCCGCCTCGAGCGTCCCGAACTCGTCCTCGAGCCGGTAGGCGCTCGCGACGTTGCTGCTGGCCGACTTCAGAATCTCCATCGGCTCCATCCCCAACTCCTCCAGCCCCACCAGCGCATTGAAGTGCCCCTCACCGAGCTTGACGCGCGAATCGACCGTGTCGGAAGCGAGCGTCGCTGACTCGGCCAGCAGCACCGGGTTCTGGATCCCGGCGTCGGTCGACATCAGCAGCTTCGCCCCGGCCTTGATCATGTTGGTCCGGTTGATCGCCCCGATCTTCATATATGGCGTGAGCGTCCCCGTCGGGTGGTGCTCCTCGAGCGCCGCCAACCGCCGCGCCGTGATCGGCAGCACCGAGCACGCAACCCCGCGGTCGACCATCTTCCGGATCGACTCCATCGGGATCGGAATCTCGGGCCCGGAGATCCCGCAGTGGGTGATGATGTCCACCCCCGCATCGATCGCCATGTCGAAGCTCTCGACCGAGGTCGTGTGCGTCTGCACGGTCATCCCCGCGCGGTGCCCCTCCTCGACGATCACCCGCTGCACCCGCTCCGAGAACGAGATCAGGTTCATGTCGACGTGCCCGCTCGCGCCGTACTTCAGGAAATCCATCCCGAGCGTTGTGTAGTTGCGAATCACATCGGCAACCGAATCCGGCGCCATCCATAGCAGTTCGCGCCCGGTGTTCTCCTCCCACGTCTCGTTGATCCGCTTGACGAACGCCTGGCTCACATACGCCGCGTGCGCTTCGCGAAAGTCCGGCCCGAGCGGACCGCTGAAGCCGATGATGTTCCCCGCCAGGTAGATCCGGCTCCCCGGCGCCTCGCCCGCGTTGATCATGTCGCGGGCCTGCCCAAGCGCCGCGCGCGGCCCCCAGGTGTCGAAGACCGTCGTCTGACCGGTCTTCAGCGTGATCTGGGCCGCCTCGAGCACGATTTCATGCAGCCGGTGCTCATGCAGGATGAGCGTCTCGAGGTCGAGGTTGAGGAAGAGATGAAGGTTCCCATCGATCAGCCCGGGGATGACGTACTTGCCCCCGGCGTCGATCGTGGTCGCACCCGCGGGGACAGGGGTCGTGCCTGCGGGCCCGGCCGCGGTGATCCGCCCATCGGCGAACACGACCACGCCATCGCCGATCGGCGCGGCCCCCGTGCCGTCGATGACCGTGCCGCCGGTGATGGCGACCGTCTGGGCCGCGGTGCCGGGGGCGAGGCCACCCGAGAAGAGCGCGGCGGTGAGCGCCAGGGCGAGCGCGAGCGTTGCGGATGAGTTGGCGGGTCGAATAGACATGGCTGGCTCCTTCAGTCAGCTCTGGGCACCATGCGGGCGCCCTGCGCGATATAGGTCATGCGCCCGTCGGGACGCGGGTCGAGGAAGCTCATGATCGCGGCGGTGGCATTCCCCTCCGCGTCCGGGAAGGTGAAAGCGTCGTTGCCCACCGGTTTCAGGGCGATCGGCGGAGTGGGCTCCATCGGCGTATCGTCGTAGAACGGGAACTTCGCCCACAGCGAGACGCCGATGCCGCCGTCCATCTCCACGATCTCGTAGATCTGGGCGATGTTCTCGTAACGGCCCGCGTAGCGCGCGGTATCGACCTCGGTATCGACGATCTGCCTGACCACCGGCGGCGGCGGAGCCACCCCGGCCGCTTCCTCCATCCACTTGTTGGCCAGTTCGGCCGTGAGCCCGGCGCTGTGCGACGAGTTCGCCAGAACGGCCACCGCCACATTGCTCCCGGGGTGCGCGGTCAGATTCGCCAGGATGCCGGGCCCGCCGCCGCCGTGCGACACGAAGCCGCCCTCCGAAAGCATCCAGCCCAAGCCGAACGCGACCGGCGAGCCTTCACCGCGTCCTCTGGTAGTCTCGGTGCGCATGGCGCGCGCACTCTCGGGCGAGAGGATCGTGGCGCCGTTCAGGCCGGTGCCGTCGCCCATGTGGGCGGCCGCGAAGGTGACCAGCGCGCTGGCCGACATCATCGCCGTCGCCCCCGCCGGCGCGAAGCTGATCGGCAGGAAGACGAAGGACGTCCGCACCGGCTCCCCGGTCTCGGGATCGGTGAAGTGCCCGACGCTGGCCCGGTGCAGAAGCGCGTCCTCCGGCAGCACAGCGGCGTGCTCCATGCCGAGAGGCTGGAAGATCCGCTCTTTCATCAGGTCGTACCAGCTGCGCCCCCGCATCCTCTGGCTGAGGTACCCGGCGATCACCGTGGCCGTGTTGCAATAGGAGGTGTCGGCCCCGGGCTCGTGGATCTTCCCCATACCCGCGAAACGCGGGATCGCCTTCTCGATGGTCTCCTCGTCGTGGCCCTGCTCGGGCACCATCTCGCCGTCGATGCCGCTGGTGTGGTTGACCAGCATCCCCACCGTGATCCGCGCCAGGTGATCCGGGTCCGCGAGGCGCAGTTCGGGCAGGTAGGTCGACACGGGGGCATCGAGTTCGACCAGCCCCTCGTCCACCATCTGCATGAGCAGCGTGGTGTTGAAGATCTTGGTGATCGACCCGATGTGCATGACCGTCTCGGGGGTCATCTCGACGCCGCTGCCGAGGTTGGTGAGTCCGGCGGCTGCGGTGCGGATCTCGCCGTTCGCGAAAACGGCCGCGCTGGCGCCGACCACCCGGTGGCGGGCGAGCGCCTCCTCGAGGTCGGCCTGGAGTGCCGGATCGGTGCCAGTGGGCGCATCGGCCAGCCGGGTGCGCGCCGGCGAGTCGGGAGCGCACGAGGTGACACTGGCAACCGCCGGCACCGTCGCCACGACCGCGGCGCCCTTGAGAAAATGCCTGCGGGTGGTCGTCGCGTCTGTGCGGGAAGACATCCGGTCCTCCGGGGCTGCGTCCGAAAACGGGTGGCTCGGCGCGGCATGCCGTCCGCGCGAGCCGGACTGCCAGAATAGGATGCGGGCCAGTCCGCCGCCAACCGCCGCGGCGTTGCCTGACAATATGTATTACTTATTGAGAGAATAATACATATGAGTTACCATGAATCATGACTCCCTTTCAACGCCCCCATGTTGACGAGCTCGTCCGTCTACTCCTGAACGACCGTCTACCGCCCAGAATCGTCGCCATCACCGGCCCTCGCCAATCAGGCAAGACGACGATCGTTCGGCACGCGCTGCGGGGCGTGAGCGCGACCAGGCTGCATGGTGAACGTATCGCGGTCGACGACCCTGAGGCGATCAGCGGTCCGTCCCACAGACCCCCCGAAGCGGCGGTCGCACCCGATCCGCGACTCCGTAACGTCGATTGGCTCATTCGTGTCTGGAAGTGGGGCCGGGAACAGGCGTGGGAACGGCGCGGCGGCTTCGTCCTCGCGCTCGACGAAATCCAGGACATCCCAAACTGGTCGAGTGCGGTCAAGGGGCTCTGGGACAGCGACCGCGACACCGGATGTCCACTGAGAGTGATCATTCTGGGGTCGGCCCCCTGGGCCCTTCTCACGGGCCGTGGCGAGAGTCTCGCTGGCAGGTTCACGCCGTTCGATGTCCGTCACTGGTCGTTGTCGGAGATGGTCGACGCCTTCGATTTCACGCTCGACGAATACGTCTACTTCGGTGGTTATCCCGGGGCGGCTCCGCTGATCCGAGACCTGAAGGCATGGCGCGAATACGTCGCGTACTCGATTATCGCGCCGGTCTTCGGACGGGACATCCTGGCGCTTACTCGAGTGGACAAGCCCGCCATGATGCGCCAGCTCGTGGACCTGGTCCCGGAATACTCAGGGCAGATCGTCAGATACGACCGTCTGGCGGGACGGCTGCGCGGGACCGGGCACGCTGCAACCGTTGCCCACTATCTCGATCTCCTGTCCGACGCCGGCATTGTCACCCACCTGCCGAAGTACTCTGGAAGCGCAGTGCGAAGGGCACAGTCGCACCCAAAGCTCAACGTGCTGAACACCGGTTTGATGACGGCACTCTCGGGGTATTCTCTCGAACAGGCGCGCGCGGACCGCACGTTCTGGGGGCGGCTGGTCGAGAGCGCGGTCGGGGCACACCTCCACAACACGCTGGAGGTCTCCATGCGCCTCTCCTACTGGCGTGATGACCCCTTCGAAGTCGATTTCGTTCTCTCGCAAGGGCCCCGTGTTCTCGGCATGGAAGTCAAGAGCAGTGCGCGCGTGCGTTCCCTGCCGGGGCTGGCTGAGTTCAGAAAGCGATTCTCCCGGGCCCGAACCCTGCTGGTTGGCGGAAGAGGCGGCGTTCCCCTGAACGAATTCCTGGCGAAGCCTGCATCCTTCTGGATCGAGGAAGCATGGAAAGACTGATCGTCCCCCGTACGGTGACCGTTGTTGACGGCGAGAGGAGCCGTTCGGCCCCGCTGAAGGACTTCAGGGCTGAGCGCGCCTACGTGTTGCTGGGCGACCCGGGCGCGGGGAAGACGAGAGCCTTCGATACAGAATGTGCGGAGCGTCTCAACAGCAAAGTCGTTACAGCGCGTCGTTTCATCCGGCAGGGTCTGGACCGGGTGTCCGAATGGGAAGGGAAGACGCTGTTTATCGACGGCCTGGATGAAGTTCGAGCAGGGAGTGGTGATCCAAGGCGACCTCTGGACCAGATCCTTGAACGACTTGAACGGCTGGGAAGCCCCAGTTTCAGGCTTTCTTGCCGGGCGGCGGATTGGCTGGGGCGGAATGACCTCCAGGAAATCGTGTCGGAATCCGGCTACAACGACCTGCGCGTCCTCCACCTCGAACCGCTGACCGGGACGGACATTCCGAAAATACTCGCCGATCTCGGAGTATTGGACGCAGCCGATTTCCTGGAAAAGGCCCGTGATCGCGCTCTGGCAGGGTTGCTCGACAATCCGCAATTGCTCGGTCTGCTGGTGAAGGCCACACGGGATGGCCAGTGGCCGGAAAGCCGCCGGGACACATTGGCCCTTGCTTGCCAAAAGCTGGCACAAGAATGGAACGAAGAGCACAGGGCCGCGCACGGCAACGCGCCACCCATGTCGACCGACCGGATCATATTGGCGGCAGGGCAGCTTTCGGCGCTTTCCCTCTTGTCCGGTCGGGATCTCGTTTCGCTGGACTCGTCAGACGGCTGCGACCATGTGCGCCCCGAAGACATTCCCGATGGTGACCAGCCCGCCCTCATGCGCGCAGTCAAGTCCAACCTCTTCGAAAGTCATCCGGATGGTGGCTTTGCTTCTCCTCACCGCCAGCTGTCCGAGTTCCTTGCCGCGGGCTTCCTTCACGACCGGATCGATGCCGGAGTCCCCGCTCGCCGAGTCATGGCGTTGTTGACTGGAGATGACGGCGGCGTCGTTACGGAGCTACGCGGCCTTTCTGCATGGCTGGCCGCGTTTGATCGCGCATCACGCATCGCTCTGATCGAGTCCGATCCGGTAGGGGTCGCGCTCTACGGTGACGTCAATTGTTTCCGGGGCGACGAAATGGAGCATCTGCTTCACGCCTTTGCAGAGAAGGCCGACGAAATCCGGCACTGGGACTGGCCGACGGTCGCGTTGACTTCAATGATCAACGAGCATTCGGTTGCTGTACTCTCACGCTACCTGAACGAGGACGACCGAGCGGAGGGTAGGCAGAGCACCGTCCGCCTGCTCCTGCACGCACTGTCCCTTGCAGCGGGGGCAAAGCCGTGCCACGAGAACCTAGAGCGCACGATCAGGGACGCTGCCTGGAGCCCCAGCGTGCGAAAGTTCGCGCTGCGAGCGCTCCTGTACCATGCAGGGGATGAAGCACCCTCCACACTGATCCAGCTGCTGGACGATCTCCGGGTCGGGCGGGTGCAAGACCGGGATGGTGACCTTATTGGAATGCTGCTGGATCATCTCTACCCCGTTCACCTGGGTCCGGGGCGAGTAGGGGACTACCTGGTCCCGCTCGGGTCGCCGGACTACATCGGGGCGTACCGGCTGTTCTGGTACACTCATCTGCCCAATAAGACCGAGGGCGAGAATCTGGTCACCCTTCTCCGGTCCATGAGCGAGCGAGGGGAGCAGTTGCGCGTGAAAACCGGGGAGCACTGGCTGCGGCGCTTGCTGCAGCAGCTGGTGCGAAAGGCGCTCGACACCGCAGGAGACACTGTGACGTCTTCGACTCTGTACGACTGGCTGGAGCTGATCGACTTTGAGGAGCCCGAGTCCGCTCTGGCCCGTACAGACGAATACCTGGCGGTGACCAAGTGGCTGGCGGAACGCCCCGAACTCCAGAAGGAACTGGCTCTGGAAGGTTTGAACAGGCGTGTAGGGGACGCAGAGTCCGTGCCCGGTTCCGATCACCAAGGGGCCGATGATCAAGAAGTGGCCAATCTCGTGGAGGGACAGCGAAGGTGGGAGGCCCACGACGCCAAGATGCGGGTGCGGGAGAAAAAGGACAACGAATACCGACAAGAGCGACAGCGCGAGAAGGAGAACTTTATAACCTATGTACGCAAGCACGCTGTAGAGTTACAAGAGGGTCGGTGTCCCCCAGGACTGCTTCATCGCATCGCTGTCGCCTATCATGATTTCTTTCTCGACCAGAGAGCGGCGACCCCACAGCAACGGGTATTGAAGCTCCTCCAGGGACACGACGATCTGGCGGACGCGGCAATGCAGGGATTCCGCCGGGTAATCGACCGCGACGACCTTCCCACCCTGCGGGAAGTCATCCGCTTGAATGAGCAGAAGCAGATGTCGCGCTATGCTCTCCCGATCCTCGCGGGTCTCGACTCGAGCCCGGATTTGCTTAAATCCCGGCGTCCGGCGGAAATCGCGAGAGCCGCAGCGTTCTACTACCTGACACCCCTTAATGCCCCGGGACATCCAGAGTGGTATCGGTGGGCACTCGAAAATCATCCAGAGCCGATCGCGGAAGCGTTGCTGAAGGTGACCCGGTCGCGAGTGCGGAGGCGGCTTGATTGCAACTATCTCTGGGATTTTGCTCGCAACGCTTCCTACCGTGATGTCGCTCACCTGGCTGCCGTGCCGCTCTTACGCGCCTTTCCCACTCGCTGTACCGAGCCTCAGATTTCCGCGCTGCACGCGGTGCTGCTGGCGGCCCTCAGATGGCAGGTTGACGGGCTGGGGGCGTTCGTCAGGGGCAGGGCGGCAAAGCCCGATCTGGATGTGTCGCAGCGGGCGCTGTGGCTCACTGCGGGGTTGTATCTCTCACCCGAACGCTACGCAAGACGGATCGCAGCTTTTCTGGAGGACGGTGAAGAGGCGCGGTCGCGGCAGGTCGTGCGGCTGCTGGCTCCCACCGAGATGAAACGCCTGCCGATGCAGTGGGGCACCCTGGAACTTGCTACGATGATCAGACTTCTGGGAAGTCGCCATGCGCCTTGGCGGCCGGAAGGGTCGGGGATGGCCTCTGTCGTTGACGAGGATCGTTGGAAAGTGGAAGGCTTGATTTCAGCCTGGGCGACCACCTTGACCTCACGTACCACCCGCCAGGCATCCGAAGCGCTGCAGTCCCTGGTCGACGATCCCGCCCTCGAGCCGTGGCATTTCCTGCTCAAGGGCAAGAGGGACGAGCAGGTAGTGGCGCGGCGAGACGCCACCTTCGCAGTCCCGGATCTGCGCGCAGTTCAGCAGACCCTGGGGAACGCAGCGCCCAGTAACCCCTCTGACCTGGCTGCTTTGGTCTCGGACAGGCTGGAGCGACTTGGCAAAGAGATCCGCCACGGCGGCACCGACTATTGGCGGCCGTATTGGAATGAGGATGAGTACGGGCGTCCGACACAGCCCAAGCGGGAGGAATCCTGCTGCAAGGCACTCCTGTTGGCTCTGCAAAGCGAACTTCCGGAAGGTGTGGATGCCCACCGCGAGTCGGTGCACTCTCGAGACAAGCGGTCCGACATCCGGGTCTTCTTCAACGGCCACGCGATCCCGATCGAAATCAAGAAGGACTCGAACCGGCGGCTTTGGAGCGCTGTCGCAGACCAGCTTGTTCCACGGTACACAACCGCTCCTGAATCCTCCGGCTTTGGGATCTACCTCGTACTCTGGTTCGGGCAGGGCAAGATCCCACCGCCACCCACCGGCCGCCGCCCCAAGACCCCGGAAGAGCTGTGTGCCCGTCTCAAGGGGCAGCTCATCGGCCCATTTCGCCACAAGATCAGCGTCATCGTGATCGACGTGAGCGCGACGTGCGAGTGAGTCGAACGCCGGGATGGATGCGGTCCCTATCGCCGCCACAAACCGGGTAGACTATTCTCGTGACTGGGGTTTTCCGCCAAATCGCCGACAGAACCGGGTTGGGGCGGGGTCCTGTCCCCAATCGGCACCAGCATCATCTCACGACGGGAGTTGATCCAGGATGACCAGTGACCGAAATCGGCCTCAGGCAGAATCTCAGTATCCACAGTCCGAGTTGAAGGGCACGGTGACAGTGATCGGCGACATCGTCAGGCCGGCTCTGCCGGAATTCTGGTGGGACAGTCTGGAGGGCGCTAGTTCACCCACCGTTGGAGCTGTCGACGATTACCCCACCAGCAGACAGGCCCCCAAGCGAGGCGGCAGATGAACCACCACCCCACCACCCGCCGCACCTTCCTCAAGGCCGGGGCCGCCGCGCTGACCGGCGCGATGATCGCCCCGGAGCGCATCCTGGCCGATCCCTACGCACCGCTCGATCTGCGCCCCCACCCATCGCGGCCCGGCTCCCCGCGTGGCGCCGCCGCCCTCTCCAACCCAATCAGAGTCGGAGGCGTGGTGCGCTCCCAGGGGCGAGGATTGCCCCGCATCCCCGTCTCCGACGGCGTCCAGGTCGTGGACACCGCCGCCGACGGCACCTTCGAGCTCGTCACCCGCCCCGAACAGGGCTTCGTTCGGATCACGCTGCCGTCCGGCTACCGGATTCCGCTCAAGCGTTCGGGCACTGCGCGCTTCTACCAGCCGCTGTCGCGGCGCAGCGAGCAGTCGGCCGTCTTCGAACTCGAGCCCGATCCCGTCCCCCACGACAATCACACGCTGCTCCTCCTCGGCGACATCCAGACCGAGGACACGATGGAAATGGACTGGTTCCACTCGCAGTCGGTGCCCGATCTGCGGGGGACCGTGGCGGGGCTCGGCGCCGGGCACGTCTTCGGTATCTCATGCGGCGACATCATGTTCGACAACCTGCTGCTCTATCCGGACTACGAGGTGGCCGTGCGCGACATCGGGGTCCCCTTCTTTCAGGTCGTCGGCAACCACGACCTCGACATGTGGAACCTCACCGACCGCGGCTCGACCGAGACCTTCGAGAGCCATTTCGGACCCGGACACTACTCGTTCAACCGCGGCGCCGTGCACTACGTGGTGCTCGACGACGTCTTCTGGTACGGCCAGGGCTATATCGGCTACCTCAGCGCCGACGCGCTCGCCTGGCTGGAAGCTGATCTGGCGCGCGTGGAACCCGGCTCGCCGGTGATCGTGGCCACTCACATCCCCGCCCTGGGCAGCCAGCATCTGCGCACCGGCGAGGAGAGGCCCGGCACCGGACTTGCGATCACGAACCGCGAAATGCTCTATCGGCTGCTCGAGCCCTTCGAGGCCCACATCCTCACCGGCCACACGCACGAGTGCGAGCACGTCTTCGAGCAGGGCACCCACGAGCACGTCACCGGCGCCATCTGCGGCGCCTGGTGGAGCGGTCCGATCTGCCACGACGGCACGCCCAACGGATATTGCGTCTACACCATCCGCGGCGAAGAGGTGACCTGGCGCTACAAGGCGACCGCCTACGCGCCCGACTACCAGATGCGGCTGCATCGCACGGGACCGGATCCGTCGGCCCGCGGCGAGCTGATCGCGAACATCTGGAACTGGGACCCGGAGTGGACGGTGCGCTGGTTCACGGACGGCGAGCCCAGGGGTGAGATGGAGCGGCGCCGGGGCGTCGACCCGCTGAGCCTGGAGCTGCACGCGGGGCCGGATCTGCCGGAGCGCCGCGAGTGGGTCGAGCCGGTTCCCACCGATCACCTGTTCCGCGCCGGTCTGACGGGGGCCGAGAGTACGGTCGTGGTCGAGGCGACGGATCGCTTCGGACGCGTTTTCACCGAGGAATGGCAGAGGTAGCGAAATGAGGAAGAAGATGAGTTGTGGAAGCGCGACGTTGGCCTCGCTGCTGGCTGTTCTTTGCGTAGGCGCGGTGGCCTGTGAGCCCGCGGGTGAAGGGGACGGGGAGGCGGGTGCGGCGGGCACGCCGCAAATGGCAGCCGGGTCCGCCCAGACGCCCGCCGAGCCCTGGACGCTGGAAGACGTCACGCCGAACACCGACGACGGCATCCGCGTCCTGATCATCCACGACATGGAGGGTCTCTCGGGCCAGGACGACCCGCGCACCTACCGGTTCTCCAGCACCGAGCACTACCCGTCCGGCCAGGAGATGCTCGCCGCCGACGTCAACGCGGTGGTGGACGGGCTTTTAGCGGGCGGCGCCACCGAGGTCGTGATCGCCGACGGGCACGGGAGCGGCAACCCCGACCCCGACCTGCGCACCGACCTCCTCGACGAGCGCGCCACCCAGATCATCCGCGACGAGCCCTTCGACACCTACTTCGACCTCCCCGAATCGGAAGAAATGGACGCCGTGGCGGTGGTCGGCATGCACTCGAAGACGGGAAGCGGGGGCTTTGCGGCCCACACCTTCACCCTGGGCATCGACCTGCTCATCAACGGCCAGGCCATCACCGAGACCGAACTGGTCGCGCTGTCTTGGGGCCGCTTCGGCGTCCCGGTCATCTTCGCATCGGGCGACGACAAGCTGCGCGGCGACCTCGAGACCATGCCCTGGATCGAGTACGTGACCGTCAAGGACGCCCCCAGCGCGGACACTGCGATCCCCCGCCCCGTCAACGAGGCGCGCGCGGACCTGCGCGAGGGGGCGCGCCTGGCGGTCGAGCGGCTGGCGGAAGCGAAGTCGATGCGGGCCGCGCAGCCCATTCGCGCATCGCTGCACGCGGTGCCGCCGGCGAACCTGCGGTTTCTGGAGGGTATTCCCGGCATGGACTACGCCGATGACACCTACAGCTTCATGGCGGGCGACATGCGCGAGGCCTACGACGGGCTCGTCGCGGTGGTGGGCCTGGCGCGGGTGGGCTACCAGAGCCTGCTGCAGGAGGTCGTCGCGGGCCGACCCGAGGGCGGCGAGATCATGTCGGCGTTCGGCGAGACCCTGTGGCAGCGATGGCACGACCAGGAGTCGGGGCGGTACGAGCGGCCGGAAGCTGACGCAGCGCTCGCAGAGGCGCTGAGGCGCTTCCACGGGTATCGATAGGACATGACCCTCACTCCCGCTCTCTTCCTCGCAGCCGCCGCGGCTGCCGCGCCCGTGCCGCAGCAGGTCGGCATGGCGGCCGATTCCGCTCTGACCCACTCAAGTGGCATCGTCCCGCCGACCGTCACGGCAGTGCGGGCCGATCCGGCACCGGTGCTCGACGGCATCCTCGACGACGCCGTCTGGCGGAGGGCGGTCTCCGTGACCGGCTTCCGCCGCGACCGTCCTGGCGACGGGCTCCCCGCTGCCGAGAGGACCGAGGTGCGGGTCGCCTACACCGACGACGCGCTCTACGTCGGGGCCCGCATGTTCGACCGCGATCCGTCCCGGATCTCGCTGCTCCGCGGCCGGCGCGATTCCTTCATGCAGTCGAACGACCAGTTCCTGATTCAGCTCGACTCGTACCACGATCACCGCACCACCTTCGTTTTCGGGGTGACCCCGGCCGGAGGACGCAACGACCTTGTCGCGCCCAACGACGGTTTCCAGGGAATGGACGCCGGCTGGGACCCCGTGTGGGACGTCGTGACCACGGTGGATTCGCTGGGCTGGGCTGCGGAGATGCGGATTCCCTTCTCGCAGCTCCGCTTCCGGGAGGGGGAGAGTCAGGTGTGGGGAGTGAATTTCCGCCGTGACATCCTGCATGCGGGCGAGGCGGTGGACTGGGCGTGGAGACCGTCCACGGAGAGCGGCCTCGCTTCGTCGTTCGGACACCTTTTGGGACTGGAAGGGGTGCGCCGGCCCTCGCGCCTGGAAGTCCTTCCGTACGCCGTTACACGAGCCACCTTCAACCAGCGCGCCAACCCCGCCAGCCCATTCGACGACGGTTCGGTGTACGGCGGTTCGGCGGGACTCGATCTGAAGTACGGTCTCACCGGCGGGCTCACGCTGGACGCCACCGTGAACCCCGACTTCGGACAGGTGGAGGCGGATCCGGCCGTCGTCAACCTGACCGCCTTCGAGACCTTCTTCGAGGAGCGGCGACCGTTCTTCGTGGAAGGCGCGGGGCTGTTCGGATTCGGCGGGCTCGAAGGATTGCGCTTCTTCTATTCGCGTCGGGTCGGGCAGCGTCCGGCGATCCGGGCCGGTGGCCCGAGCCGGGGATCCTTCGTCGATCAGCCGACGCAGTCGACCATTCTCGGTGCCGCCAAGATTTCGGGGCGGACCGACTCGGGGTGGGTCGTCGCCTTCATGAACGCCACCACGCAGCGCGAAAACGCCCGCGTCACCGAGGGTGCCGGCGCTCCGGTCACCGAGTTCCCGGTGGACCCGCTGTCGAACATCACTGCGCTGCGCCTCCGCCGCGACATGCGGGATGGCGACAGCTACGTCGGCATGATCGCGACCGGAGTGGACCGCGACCTGAACCACGACGCCTTCGTCCTGGCCCTCCGCGACCGCGCCTTTACCGGCGGCGTGGACTTCCTCCATCGCTTCGCGAACCGCACCTACGCACTGCAGGGATGGGCGGGCGGCTCGCACATCAGCGGCAGCCCGGAGGCGATGCAGCGGGCGCAGTATTCCTCGGTGCGGTACTACCAGCGGCCCGACCAGGACTACGTGAGCGTCGACCCGGACCGCACGTCACTGGGCGGCTACGCGGGCGAACTGGCCTTCCGCAAGATCGCCGGCGAGTGGCTCTACGGCTTCGAGGCGAGCATGATCTCGCCCGGCTTCGAGATGAACGACGCCGGCTTCCAGACGATCGCGGACATCTATTCGCTCACCCTCGGCGGCACCCGTCGCTGGGTCGAGCCCGGGCGCTACTTCAGATCAGCCAGCCTGACGCTGGGCGGGTCCGAACGGCGCAACTTCGGCAACCTGGTCTTCCAGCGGGAGATCTCGCTGCGTGGCAACGGCCAGACGGTGGGCTTCCGTTCTCTCCGGGGTTCGCTCCGCTACGAAATGGAGACCCTGGACCACCGTGCAACGCGAGGCGGTCCCGCAATGGTCAGTCCCGCGAACTGGGGCGGCAACATCTGGTTCAATACCGACGGACGAAAGCGCGTCTCGGGAGGCCTCTCGGTCAACTATTCCGCCGATGCCGAGGGTTCCTACTCGGTTTCGGCCGGCCCCACCTTCTTTGGCCGCGGCGAAGGGCTGTTCAGCTGGAGCGTCCGGCCCAACCTGAGAAGGAGCAGAAACGCCGCCTTCTACGTCACGCAGGCGGACGATCCGGCCGCGCAGTCCACCTTCGGCCGCCGCTACGTCTTTGCCGAACTGGAGCAGTCCGCCATCGACGTCACGATCCGCATGGACCTGGCGATCACGCCGCGCATGACGCTGCAGGTCTACGGCCAGCCCTTCGTGGCCACCGGCGACTACGAGAACTTCATGGCGCTGAGCACGCCTCGCACCTACGACTTCCTCCGCTACGGCGAGGGGTCAGCCACGATCGGGCGCACCAACGACATCTACACCGCCGACGCGGACGGTGCCGGGCCTGCCGATCCGATCCGGTTCGGCAACCCCGACTTCCGCACACGTTCGTTCCGGAGCAACGTGGTCCTGCGCTGGGAGTACCTTCCCGGCTCCACGCTGTTCCTGGTCTGGAGCCAGGACCGGGCCGACTGGATCCGGGACCCGGCCTTCGACGGAATCGGCGACCTGCAGCGCCTCTTCTCGGACCCGATGCGCAACGTCTTCCTGATCAAGGCTAGCTACTGGCTGGACTTCTGAGGAGTACGCGGCCGGTGCCCGGCGGTCTCAGCCCATGCCCGGGCACGCGGGAAAGAGTGTTCGGTGCGCCGAGGCGCGTGCAGGTCTTGCCATTGCTTGCTAGTCTATAACGACCATGAGGTTCCCCGTCTTCCCGATCGTCGTCGCTGTCGCCCTCCCGCTGGTCCTTCCGCCCGCTTCCAGGGGCCAGCAGGCCGACCCTGACCGAGCGCAGGAGATCAATTGGAAGGGGCCGCACAGCGTTCGTTTCGCGATGGTCCTGAGGAACTACTACGAGTCCAGGCAACGGCAGTCAGACTTGGGGCGCGGCTGCTCGGCGGACCAGGGCGAACTGTGCTTCAACGGCGATCACGAGGACCAAAACTGCTACACGACCCGTTGCCGCAGCCCGGAAGCCTCCGACGAGTTTCTGGCCAGGCTCATCGCGTATATCGACACTTATCCTCGCGACGGACTCGCCTTCGCGCAGACCGTGTATGCCTACACGCGGCTGAAGGGCATCGACGAGGCATTGACGCTGGCCGAGCGCTGCACCTTCGCGTCGTGGTGGTGCGAGTTGCTTCTCGGCATGGTCCACGACCACGCAGGGCACCCCCGGGAGGCCGAGGCGCACTTCCGTGCGGCACTGCCCGACGCCGATCCGGAGCTTGCCTCGCGGCTGGCGGGAATCGGTGACTTGCTCGACGAGCGTGATTCGGGTTATGAGAGAATGGTTGGCCTCGAGCGCGCCGACTTCGAACACGGTTTCTGGTGGCTGACCGATCCCATGTGGACCATTCCCGGCAACGATCGCTGGACACGGCACATCCGCCGGAAACTCGAACTCGTGCTTCACGGTCTCCTCCTGCACGCGATTCGTGAACGGCACTCATACGGTCACGAGAGGTTTGTTGCGCGCCGCGGGCACGAAGACTCATGGACGGCGCAAGGCATGGGGGCATCACGCTGGACCAGCATGCGGGCGGCACGGTATCGGTTCACGCCGGTCTCGGCGGCTGCCGACGGGATCGGGGCTGTTCGCTACGACCTCATGGCGGAGAAAAACGACGAGCGCTACACCCCCGGCGCCTACGGCCCGGTCTTCGAGTTGCCTTCGCAATTCGCTCGGTTCCTGAAGGGAGACTCACTCGCCGTTGCCGCCGCTGCGCTCCTGGACAAGGCCAAGCTCGTCGCGCCCGAAACCGTTTTCCTTCTGAGCCACGGCCCCGGCCGCTTTCCGGTCCGCCGGCAGTCCGAAACGGGCGCGCCACGCCAGGTCTTCCAGGCGGTCGTCGCTCAGCAGCCGGTGGTCGTCGGCATCGAGTCCATGGATGCGCGGAAGGTTGTTGCCCGCGCGCGCGGCGGGCTGCCAGTCCTGAGCACGGACGGCCTTGAGCTCTCCGACCCGCTGATGCTGGTTCCCGACACAGGCCGTCTCCCAGGCAGCCGGGACAGTGCCGTGGCTGCGATGATGGCGACGACGATCATCGAGTCCGGTAGCGAGCTGGCAGTGTACTGGGAGGTCTACGGGGTATTCACGGGACGACCGCTCGAGCTCTCGGTCTCGATCGAAGGCACGAGGAAGGGATTCTTCACCCGCGTGCTGCGCGCGCTTCGGATCAGGGGAGACGCCGAGGGGCCCCTCGTTGCCTGGACGGAATCCGCCGATGCGCCGATACATCCGATGGCGCTCGTGCTGGACATCGGCGCACTCGAAGACGGGCAGTACGTCCTCAGGATCGAGGTCGCCGTACCCAACGGATCGAGGGCGACCACGACCCGAAGCTTCACCGTGGCCCGGTGCGGTTTCAGCGAATGCCCGGCGGCGGCCTCTTCACCACGATGACCGAGACGGCTCCAGGTGCTCCACGAAGTACCGCGCCACCGCGTTTTGGGCTCGGGGCTTGATCATCGGTATCCTGGTCCGGTTTTGGAGGCAGCAGGGAGGTGCCGGGCAATAGTACCCGCAGGCATCCGGGCTTTCCAGCAACGCGCGCTGGCCGCCCGTCCTTTCGAAAGTGACCAGAATGCCATACGTTGCCGCTGCGGGCAGAGACCGGGTGGTCCGGTGCTGTGCGGGCAGCGGGGCTGCTCGAACCCGCGAACGTGGTCAGGGTCAGATGCGGGAGGTATGCCGGTGAACGGATTACGCCGAGCGCTTGGGCGGGGTCGGGGCCTGATCACGTTTTCTTCTTAACCGCAGAAAACGGCAACACAATGGTTCACGGGACGAATAGTTCGTGCACAAAGGTGCATACCGACTCTTCGTCTCAAGTTGTACGCAATCAACACAGGAGGTGTCATATGAGATTGCGCTACGGCATCCTGGCGGGCCTGATCACGATCATGGGCACCGGAGAAGTCCTTGCTCAGACGCGTGCTCTCACCGGCTCCGTCACCGACGCCACTACTGGACAGGCCATTTCCGGGGCGGCGGTCGCCGTCTCGGGGACGACGCTCGGCACCTTTACGGAGGATGACGGCAACTTCGCCGTCACCGTAGGGGCGGGCGAGGTCGTGCTCGAGGTAAGCATGCTGGGATACCAGCCCGCGACCATCACCGTGCCGGGAGGGACCAACAACATCAGCGTCTCCCTGCGGGTCGACGTCCTCAACCTCGACGAGATCGTGGTGACGGGACAGGCGACCGGAATCTCCAGGAGGAACCTCGCCAACGCGGTTTCGACGGTGAGCGCGAGAGACCTCGAGAGGGTGCCCTCGTCCTCCGTCGAGCAGGCGCTCCGGGGCAAGGTCGCCGGAGCAAACATCCAGTCGAATTCGGGGGCCCCGGGCGGAGGCATGCAGCTCCAGCTCAGGGGGGTGTCCACGATCCTCGGCGCCCACACGCCGCTCTACGTGGTGGACGGCGTGATCGTGAGCGACGAGACGATTCCTTCGGGGGTGCACACCGTTACGGTGTCCTCTTCGAACCCCGTGCGCGGAGGCTCGCAGGACAACTCCGCGAACCGCATCGCCGACCTGAATCCGTACGACATCGAGAGCATCGAGGTCCTCAAGGGCGCGTCCGCGGCAGCCATTTATGGCTCCAAGGCCAACAACGGGGTGGTGATCATCCGCACCAAGAGGGGCCGAGTCGGGGCGCCGCAGTTCAACGTTACTCAACGCATGGGCTTCTCACAGCTCTCCAACAAACTCGGTCTCCGTGAGTTCACTTCAATGGACGAGGCGGTCGAGTTCTTCGGACCCCAGGCGGCGGACCACTGGCAGGCCGGCAAGTTCTTCGATCACGAGGAGCTGCTGGCGGGCAATGAGCCCCTCTCCTACGAGACGTCGGCGAGCGTCAGCGGCGGCACGCAGGACACGCGCTACTACGCCTCGGGTCTGGTGAAGCACGATGGCGGCATCATCGACAACACCTTCTACAACAAGGAGTCGCTGAAGCTGAACCTCGACCAGACGCTGGGCCAACGCGTCTCGTTCAGCCTCAACACCAACGCGATCCACACGTTGGCGGGCCGCGGCATCACGAACAACGACAACCGGAGCATCAGCTACTACATGACGCTCCCGTCGACGCCCAGCTTCGTGGATCTGCGGGCCATGTGCGCCGACGGAAGCCGCCAGGCCGACATCGACAGATGTCCGAGCGGCACCGGTGTCTATCCCCGGAACCCCTTCGCCTCTTCCAACATCCTGGAAACGGCTTCGCTCGTGCGGAACGACGAGGAGGTGTGGCGCTTCGTGGGATCCGGGAACCTGACCTTCGACGCGATCACCTCGGCCACCCACACGCTGCGGCTGAGCGCGACCGGCGGCATCGACTTCTACAACCAGAAGAACGAGCTGTTCTCGCCCCCCGAGTCGCAGTTCGAGCCCAATGACGGGCTCCCCGGCACGTCGGTGCTCGGGTCGGCCTACAGCCAGTACATGAACGGCAACCTGAACGCCGTCTATACGTTCAATTCCGATGCGTTCCAGTCGACGACCTCGTTCGGCACGCAGTACGAGCTTCGCGATCTGGACGTCAGCAGCACGATCGCCAAGAACCTCATCGGCGGCCTGCAGAACATCGACCGGGGCACGGCCACCGAGGTCAGGCAGGATCGTGCCCGCATTCTCGATTTCGGGATCTTCGCCCAGGAAGAGGTGCTGCTGATGGACGAGCGCCTGCTCCTCACCGCGGGGATGCGCGTCGACCGCAGCTCGAACAACTCCAACACCGACGAGTTCCACCTCTATCCCAAGGTCGCGGCATCCTACCGGTTCCCGATCGGTGGCGACCTGCTCGAAGAGGTCAAGTTCCGCGGCGCGTGGGGCCAGTCGGGCAACCAGCCGGTCTACGGACAGAAGTTCACCGAGTACGAGGGCAGGAACATCGGCGGCCTGCCGGCGCTGCGGGTACAGGGCGCCACGGCGGCGACAGACCTGCGCCCCGAGCGGCAGACCGAGATCGAGGGCGGCGTCGACGCCACCCTGTTCGAAGACCGCGCAACGCTGGAATTCACGTACTTCAAGAAGAACGTGACGGACGTGATCCTCGAGCGGTCCCTCGCCCCGTCCACCGGTTTCGCCGAAGCGATCTTCAACGGCGGCGAGATCCAGATCTGGGGAATCGAGACCGCGCTGACAGTGGTGCCGTTCTTCAGCCGCAACCTGCAGTGGACCTCGCGCACCACCTTCAGCATGGACCGCAGCGAGGTGGTGGCGCTGCCGGTACCGCGCTTCACGGTCCAGGGCTTCGGGTACTTCTACGGAACCACGGCCGTCGAGGTGGGCAGATCGCTCACGCTGCTTTGGGGCAACGGCCCCGACCCCGAGACCGGCGAGGTCGGTGTGGGTCCCCTGGCGGACTCCAACGCGGACTTCCGAATGGGCTTCTCCAACGACATCAGCGTCGGGCGGTTCAACGTCTACTCGACGCTGGACTGGCAGAAGGGCGGCACGGCCAACAACCTCACGCAGTTCCTCTTCGACCTGACGCGGAACACCGAGGACTGCAACAACCTGGTCGATGGCGAGAGCGTCTGCGTCAAGCGCAACCGGGAGTTCCCGGACAACACCGGGACGTACTTCCAGGATGCCTCCTTCGTGAAGCTGCGGGAATTGACCGTGAGCTACGACCTGCCGGAGAACATGGTCGCCAGCGTTTGGAGCGGCGCCCGGCACATTCGGCTGAACATGAGCGGTCGCAACCTGCTGACCATCACCGACTACGCCGGCCTCGACCCCGAGGTGAGCAACTTCGGGAGCGAAGCGGTCGGACGTGGCCAGGACGTAGCGCCCTTCCCACCGAGCCGGACCTTCTGGTTCTCGGTGAACGTGGGCTTCTGACAACGTGAACGGGAGAATGAGACCAATGATCAGACAATTGAGCCGTCTTCTGACGGCAGGTCTCGTCGCAACCGTGTTCACGGCGTGCGATCTGACCGTACCGGACTTCAACAACCCCAGTGTGGAGGACTTGCAGACCAACCCGACTTCGGCCGCCATCGCGGCCGCGGCGCAGGGCCTTCTCTTCGACACCCGCCTGACCGCGGCCGACATGGTGCAATGGGTCGGCGCCTTCGGCCGCGAAGTCTACCCCATGGCGCCGACCGGGTCCTCGCTGCCCGGCAGCGTGCGCGACCCCTGGACCCAGACTCTCTTCGTAGGTACCCAGGTCTGGGGCGAGGCGTACAGGAACACCCGGAACGCCAACCTGCTCCTCGAGGCCCTGGCCGCCGCCGAAATGCCGGAACCGGACAAGGCCGCGGTGCGTGGCTTCACCAAGACCATCCAGGCCTACGACCTGCTGCATATCGCCGTGACGAGGCGGCACCTCGGTGCACCCGTCGCGGTCGGGTCCGATCCGAACGACGACCCCGCCCCAATCGTCGGAGAGAACGAGGTCTACGGCCACGTGATCAGCCTGCTGGACGAGGCGCGCGGTGACCTGCAGGCAGCGAGTTCCTTCCCCTTCGGGGTGACCGCCGGACTGGCGAACTTCTCTTCGCCGGGGGACTTCGTCCGCCTCAACCGCGCCATCAAGGCGCGCGCCGAAGTGCATCGCAACAACTGGTCGGGCGCGCTGCAGGCGGTGGCCGAGTCCTTCGCGGACACGAACATGCCGCTCGCCTACGGAGCGCAGCACAGCTGGTCGGTCAACTCGGGCGACCTGGTCAACCCGGCCAACCGCCCGGATCTGCTCTGGGCCAACACGCGCTTCCGCAGCGAGGCCCAGGCCCGCGCGGACGGCTCGCCCGATCTGCGCTTCCAGACCAAGTTCAAGGAGGTGGGTGCGTACCAGCTGCTGGAGGTCAGTTCCGACCTGCAGTACACCCTGTACGAAAGCCCGAGCGCGCCGTTCGTCTGGGTCAAGAACGAGGAGTTGATCCTGATCCGCGCCGAGGCAAACCTTGCGATGGGGAACCGGGCGGCGGCGATCGAGGACATCAACCTGATTCGCATGAACTCGGGCGGCCTCGAGCCGCTACCGGATCCCTATCCCGGATCTGACGACGACCTGCTCAACGAACTGCTGTACAACAAGCGGTTCTCGCTGGTCTTCGAGTGGGGGCACACGTGGATCGACATGAACCGCTACGACAAGCTGCTGGACATCCCGGTGCTGGGTCCGCCCAGTGCCGATCAGCGGCTTCACAGCGCGATGCCTTACCCGCTGAGCGAGTGTCTCCCGCGCGAGCCGGACGTGCCCGCGGGATGCATGACCCAGCAGGGCGTCATCCCCTAGGGGGGGCCTGCCTCCGGCTTGTCGCCGCCTTTATCGCCGCGGCGGTCGCCGGATGCGCTTCGAGTTCGGAGCGCTCCGGCGACCCGCCCGGCGTGGGCGACGAGGCGGCCAGGGAGGGTGCGCCCGAGAGCAAGCTGCATGTCACCAACCGCAACTGGCTGGACATGCGGATCTACGCGATCCGGGGATCGGAGCGCATCACCCTGCTATCCCTCACCAGCATGCGATCCGACTCGATTCCCCTGCCGCAAAGGCTGCTCACAGGCGGGGGATTCCGCCTCCTGGCCGATCCGGTGGGTGACGAGCCGTACCGCAGCAACATGATCTATCTCCGCCCGGGACAGACCGTATGGTGGAGACTCGAGAACACGCTGGAACAGTCCAGCCTGTGGGTCTATTGAACCGACACAAGGAGCAAGCAATGACCACCTATCGGAAACCGGCGGTGAACCGTCGCGTGACGCCCGCCGCGATCCTTGGCGCCGTTGCGATCCTGACAGCCGCCACAGCCCCGGGAGTCCACGCCCAGAAAGCCGACATCCTCACCATCGACCAGCTGCTCTCGATCGAGTCGGTCGTCTCCGGCTCTCCCGCCTGGTCACCCGACGGCTCGTCGATCCTCTTCCAGTCCTCCCTCTCCGGTGGACTGATGACGCTGTCCCCGGACGGCGGGTTCCCCACCCGCATGCCGATCGACATGGGCAGCTCCGGGCACTTCCTGGCCTCCCAGTTGCCGGGATGGTCACCGTCGGGCAAGTGGATCTCCTACGTGTCGGACAAGGGCGGCTCGCCCGAAATCTGGATCTGGTCCACCGAAGACGGCTCCGAGGCGCAGCTGACCAACCTCGGCGGCCGCATCAACTCGATGACCTGGTCGCCCGACGAGCGCTCGATCGTCTTCGCCGGCGACCGCTACGGCAACTACGACATCTGGAAGGTCGATGTCGCCACGCGGAAGGTCCACCGCCTCACGGGCGACAAGCTCTACGAGGTCTTCCCGACCTGGACGCCCGACTCACGCCGGATCCTCTACGTTCGCCTCGACGACACCTGGGAGGACCACGACGTGATTGAGGTCGACGCCGATGGCGGCAGCGCCCGCACCGTCCTCCAGGACACCGACTTCTTCGACTACGGCGCCGGCACCACCTTCGCCTACCCGCAGGTCTCGCCCGACGGCACCCAGGTCCTCTTCCGCTCTCACCGCAGCGGCTGGATCAACTACTGGCTCGCCCCCATCGAGGGCGGCGATCCCCGGCCGATGGCCGCCGCCGAGGCCGACCAGAGCAGCGCCACATGGTCCCCCGACGGCGCCTCGATCGCCTACACCGAGAACCACAACGGTCACCACGACCTGCGCGTGGTCTCGGCAGGCGGCGGCAAGCCCCGGGTGCTGGTGTCGCCCGACGGCGGCGTGGCCTCGAGCCCCTCGTGGTCGCCCGACGGTGGGTCGATCGCCTACCTGATGGCCGACCTGGTCACCCCTCAGGATCTGTATGTGGTGTCTGTGGAGGGCGGCGAGAGTCGCCAGCTCACCTCTTCCATGCCGGCCGGGAACTTTGGGGCGCGATTGATCGTGCCGGAGAAGATCCACTACCCCAGCACGGACGGATACTCGATCCCCGCCTACCTCTATCGCCCGGTGGGAGTCCCGGCGGGCGAGCGCGCACCCGGGGTCCTCTGGATTCACGGCGGACCCACCTCGCAGTTCAACGACACCTTCCAGCAGCACGTGCAGTTCTTCGCGCAGCGGGGTTACGCGGTGCTGCTCCCCAACATCCGGGGCAGCTCCGGGTACGGGAAGGACTTTGCCGACGGCAACAACGACTGCTGGGGCCACTGCGATCTGGAGGACGTCGTCGCGGGAGTGGACTACCTGAAGACGCTGCCCGAGGTCGACCCCGACCGGATCGGCCTGACCGGCACCAGCTACGGCGGCGTGATGAGCATGTACGCCGCGTCGTTCGCGCCCGACGTCTTCCGCGCGATCATCCCAGGCTCGGGCTACGGCGACTGGGTGCACTTCTACCACGGCGAGAACGAGCTGCGGCACGTCAAGCTGCTCGAGCACGAACTCGGGCCCTTCGCCACCAGCGAGCACGTCTGGCGCAACAGCTCGGCGATCTACGAGATCGACAAGGTCTCGACGCCGATCTTCATGGTGCACGGCGAGGGTCGCTATCCGGGATCGGACCAGTCCGAGATCTTCGCGCAGGCGCTGGAGAACTTCTACAAGCCGTTCGAATACACGACGTACCCGAACGAGAACTATTACGTGCGCGGCAAGGCCAATCGGCGCCAGATGCTGCTGGACATGCTGGACTTCTTCGGCCGGTTCCTTAAGGACGATATGGTCGACGCAGGCGAAAGGATGAAGTGATGAGACGCTTTGCCACGACGAGACGGGCCGCCCTGGCCATCACGGTGGGCGCGCTGGGCGCGGGATGGGCCTGTCAGTCCGACGCCCCGTCCAGCGGGGATTCCGGCGCCGCCGCCGCATCCGCCGACGCACCCTCGGCCGATGGGGCCATCTCCGCAGCCGAGCTGGTCGACCTGACGGCGGCGGTGGGGGGCAGCCACTCGCCCAGGTGGTCGCCGGACGGATCGCGGATCACCTTCGTCTCGGGGGGCGACCTGGGCGCTGTCGGCACGGAGGACGGCGCCTTCGAGATCCTCACCGAGGACCTGTCGCTGAGCGGCGTGGGATCGCTGGGCGCGCCCCAGCCCGTGTGGTCGCCGGACGGGCGGTGGATCGCCTACACCTCGGACAAGAGCGGCGCGCCCGAGATCTGGCTATGGTCGGCGGAAGAGGGCAACGGCATGGACGTCCAGCTCACCCGGCTGGCGGCGCGGGCGAACGGGCTGGCCTGGTCGCCGGACAGCCGGTCGATCGCCTTCTCGGGCGACCGTTTCGGCAACATGGACATCTGGACGGTGTCGGTGCCGGACGGCGCGGTGAATCGCCTGACCGACGACCCACTCTACGAGGGCTACCCGAGCTGGACCCCCGACGGCAGCCGGCTCCTCCATGTGCGCATGGACGACCGCTGGGTGGACCACGACGTCATCGAGGTCGATCCCGATGGCACCAACCCGCGCATGGTCGTGCGCGACACGGGCTTCTTCGACTACCGGGCCGGGCGCGCGTTTGCCTCGGCGCAGGTGTCGCCCGATGGCGAAACCGTGCTGTTTCGCTCGCAGCGCAGCGGCTGGCTGAACTACTGGGTGGTGCCGCGCGACGGCAGCGCCGAGCCCCGCCAGATCGCAGCCTCCGACTACGACCAGAGCGACGCCCGCTGGTCGCCCGACGGCAGCTGGATCAGCTACACCGAGAATCGGGACGGCGTGCACTCGCTGCGCGCGGTCTCCGCGGACGGCGCAACGCGGAAGGCGCTGGTGGACCCCGGCGTCGGCGCCGCGCTGCGCCCCGAGTGGTCCCCGGGCGGAGACCTGATCAGCTACACCATGGAAACCCCCACCCGCCCCGCCGAGCTCTTCGTGATGGATCTCGAGTCGGGCGAGAGCCGCCTGCTTCACAGCACGGTCGCGGCGGGCTCGGCCGAGAAGCTGCACATGCCCGAGAAGGTGGCGTATCCGAGCAGCGACGGCCTCACGATCGAGGCTTACCTGCACCGGCCGCCGGGCGCGGAGCCGGGCGAGCAGTTCCCCGGTGTGATGTGGATCCATGGCGGGCCCACGTCGCAATTCGACGACCAGTTCCGAAGACATCAGCAGGTGCACTTTTTCGCGCAGCGTGGCTACGTCGTCCTCATGCCCAACATCCGCGGAAGCTCGGGGTATGGCCTGGAGTTCGAGGACCTCAACAACGGCTGCTGGGGCCACTGCGACCTCGAGGACGTGCTCGCGGGGGTCGATTTCCTCAAGACCCTGCCCGACATCGACCCCGACCGGATCGCGGTCACCGGAACCAGCTACGGCGGCATCATGACCATGGACGCCGTGGCGTTCGCGCCGGGCGTTTTCCAGGCCGCGATCGCGCTGTCGGGCTACGGCGACATGACCGATTTCCACACCAAGGTGCACGAACTCCAGCACATCAAGCTGCTCGAGTACGAGCTGGGGCCGTATCCGGAGAACCGCGACGTCTACCTGAACAGCTCGGCGATCCTGAAGGCGCACGAGGTGACGACGCCGACGTTCGTCATTCAGGGCGAGGGGGTCGCGGCCGAATGGCGGCTACGCGAGGGCCAGCCGCAGGCCGCGCTCGATTTCGCGCGCAAGCTCGATCAGCACTACAAGATCGTCCGCTACAAGGCGTACCCGGGCGAGGGGTATTACGTCTACGGCCGGGACAACACGATCGAGAAGCTCCACGACATGCTGGACTTCTTTGAGGAGTTTCTGGTGACGGAGATTGGTGGAATGTAAGGTATCATTTACATAATGACAAGTTAAGTTGTCATTATTCTGACTCAGAGGGAAGCGAGGCGCTCGAAAGTATCCGGGTACTTTCGGGCCATTAGGATCAGCGCTGTGGCCGAGGGCGGCGGCTTCGACCTGCCTTGTTCCCAACCTTCCACCGTCCGCACAGATGTGCGGAGCATAGATGCGAAGACCGCCCTCGACAGGTTCAGTTCCTCGCGGATCCCTCTAATCAGGTCCGGCGACAGGCCAGGCAACGGCTTCGGTACCCGAGTCGTGCGAAGCGTGAGCTTTCCCTTTCGGTGCTCCTGAACTTCGCGAAGGCCTGCAAGCACCTCAGCGGCGATGTTCCGTTCACTCATTCTTTATCTCCTCGACGACCCTGCGCCAGCCAACCCGTTCACTCGCCGAAAGGTCGTCCTTGACTCCCTTGTCGTAAATCGTGAGGAAGTAGACCCCAATTTCGGTCGGGCCACTCAGCATTCGATCATCGTTGCCGAGCGACGGGGCACTACCTCTACCGGAGGGCGCCTCCCGGCGGGGGTGTGATCGGGAACGCCTTGATCGCGTCGACGATCCCGCGCGCGACGCGCTCCGGCTGATTCATGATCACCGCGCGGTCGCCGGCGTTGGTGAGGAAGCCGGTTTCGATGATGGCCGCGATGGTCATTGGATGCAGCGCGTGTTCGTAGCGGCGGTAGTTGAAGGCGTAGTAGTTGCGCATGCGCCGGGTCGTGTCCTGAAGCCGCCTGATCCCGGTCGCGGGACCGTAGGTCTGGTGGAGCAGGTCGACGAAGTCCTGGGCGCGTCCGGTGGCGTCCCGCCTCGGGGCCGACACACGGTAGCCCCTTGCACTGCGATCGTTGCTCGCGTCCGCGTGGATGGCGAGGAAGAGATGGGCGCGGTAGTCCGGTGGCACCACGGCCGGCAAAATGTCGACCAGGTAGCCGAGTTCTTCCAGCATGGCCCCGGTACGGCGGGCGATCTCGAGGTTGAACTCCCGCTCGTGGGTACCGTTCCAGCTGGTGCCGTTGCGACGCAGTCCGGACAGCTCGCGGGGGGCCTCCTCGACCCGCCAGTGCCCCACCTGCAGAGCGATGCGCACCGGGCCGTCGGGGGGTTGCCACTCCTCGGGGGTGGGGATGGGACCGGGGTAGCGGTTGCGGGACCACCAGCTGCGTCGCTGCTGGGGTGGAGGTTCCTGGGCTTGCTCGACCACCGGCGTGTCCTGCGCGACCAGGACCGCTTCCTGCACGACGGGGGCCGCCTCCTGCGCGACGGGAGCCGTCCGCACCTCGGTGGCAACCCCTCCGCCCGAGTCGATCCCGGCCAACGCGATCATCCCAAATGCGCAAACCGCCGCCAACCCGATTCTCTTCACGAATGAACTCCTTCGCTGGGGGATGGCCCCTCGCACCAATTCCAGACGACTTCTATCGTTGACCTACCGGCCCATCCGCCGCAAGTCCTCGCCTACGGCTCATCCGCGCGCATGATGCTGGTGATGTGCAGGTTGAGCCCGTGGTTGACGCGGAGACCGAACACCCCATCCGTTGCAAGACCTTCGCGCGGGCCCGTCCAAAGCAGCTCCCCGTTCACCGAGAAGCGCAGTTCGTTGCCCATGGCTTCGAGCGTCAGCACGTTCTTGGCCGTGCCCGCATCCTCGGGCTTGGTCGCGAATGACATGATCGCGGCGTGGGCGGTCCAGCCCTGGACCTCGGCCGTTTCGGTACCGGAACGGGTCTTCACCAGGAACTCTCCGCCCTCGCGCAGCAGGAAATAGGTGTAGCGCTGGCCGGGGCCCTGCAGGTCCGACCCGCCAACGAAGAAGCCGAAAGCCTCGCGGCGGCCCTGCGGGTCGAAGAGGAAGGTCTCGGACTCGATGCGGAAGTCGCCGGTGGCGACCGAATCGGGGTGCCAGGCGATCATCGCCGGGCCGGTCGTGACGTGGTAGCCAGGGGACATGGTGACCAGGTAGAGGTCTTCCATGCTGGCGCCGTCCTGGTCGAAGCGGACCTCCCAGCCCTCGGGGAAGGGCAGTCCTTCGTCGTCCTGTGCGGCGACGGGTGGGGCTGTGGCTGCGGTGGACACGGCGATCGTCAACGCGATCGTTCCGGCAAGGCTGAGCCTCGATTTGTACATGTCATTTCCTTCGGGGTGGAGGGGCTGGCCCTTGCGGGCGGCTCCGCATGAACAGCCCAAGTTTGCTCGCCACATCCGTGGGGGACAAGGCCCCCCGCCGACTTGCGGCTACGGCGGGGGCTTCAGTCTCCGCCCCACCACGTAGGGCACGCCCAAGGCATCGTCGCGGGTGCCCCAGACGTGTGTGGCCGTCGCGTCCTGTGCCCAGAAGGACTCGGGCAGGAGCACGCGCCGGGGCTCTCCGGACTGATCGCCCCGCGGAATCGTGTAGTACACCCTCAGCGTGTCCGACCTCTCGAAGGTCTTGAGCCAGACCTCGTCCGAAGCCGAAAGGAAGATCCTCTCTGCCGCCGGCAGGTATTCGGGCCTATAGAGCGCCTCCTCGAAGGCTGCCAGAAACCTTAGCTGCTCCGCAGGCGACATCCCGGACCGCTGGAAATCCGGACCCGTCTGGATGTCCACCACTTCCTGGACGCGATCAGGGGTGAGCTTCAGCGGCTCGAACTGCAGCCGTCGCTCCCAAAGCGTATCGCCGGCCGCACTCAGTTCGATCAGATCGAGAGTGCCGGGCGGTCCGCCGGCCCGCCTTAGCACAAGGATCTTCCCGTGGGCGAACGCCGTGTGGTCATGGTCTCCGAAATACTGGCCGCCAAAGCGGTTGCCGTCCTTGATGGGGACAGCGTGCAGGCTGTTGCGGGTGTTCTGCCAGAAGATCGGCTCGGGAGGCAGCCACAGTCCGATCTCGGAGCGACGCACCAGCAAGAGAGGTTCGCTCTCGATGGGCGGGCCGCCACGCAGTCCCGCCCGTCTGGACGCGCTGAACAGAGGTCTGGCCAGGTAGCCTCCGTCGGCTGCGGGGGCCTCAAGACCCACGCGGGTGTCATCATAGGCCAGCGTGGTCGTCACTCCGATCTCGGTGCCCAACAGCGTGCCATCCGCCGCAAAGCGAGTGAATCGCGATCCCCATCCCTCCCGCACCGTGAACCCTCCGTCTTCCGCGAAATAGATGCGCGACGGTTGCGTGAATTCGCCGGGTCCTTCGCCCTTCCTCCCGACAACGAAGACCAGGGAACCGTCGGGCCTCCACGCACTGACCTGGGTCTCCATCGGGTCGAGGATGAAGATTCGGTCCCGGTAGGGATCAGCCCGAAGGTACGCCCAGTTGAACAGGACGCCCTGTTCCGCCGTGCCTGTGAAACTGTGCTCCAGTTCGGTGATCCACTCCGCTTGCTCGCGCGGGGCGGAGCCGTCTCCGCCGCAGCCCAGGCACAGGAGCAGGGCTGGCGCTGCCGGCAGACTCCTTCTCACCATGACTCCGTCTTTCCCTGGGCGGTGAAGACCAGCACCCGCTCGCCGACGTCTTCGCCCGTCAGCTGCTCCCAGCATTCGGCATACAGATCGACCTGGGCCCGGTACTGTCCCAACCTTTCGACGAACCCGGGGTCGTCCCCGCTGTCCGTCTTGTAGTCGGCCACGACCCAGTGGTCCTCGTCCTTGAAGACGAGGTCGATTACGCCTTCGAGGACCTCGGGGCGGCCGCTGGCGCCGTCGCGGCTGACCGCGAAGGGGATTTCGCTGTGGCGCTCGCTGCTCGCCATCGCACGCACCCAGATGTCGGAACCGCGCACCGACCCGACCAGGGCCAGTAGCGCTTCCAGTTCGGTGGGTGCGCCCGTGGCGTCGACCGGACGCCCGTTTTCGACCAGGAGGTCGCGAGCATACTGCGCGAGCGTCTTGCCGTGCGTTCCCTCGCCCGCGGCCGCCAGCACATCGTGGACCACGCTGCCCCATTCGTAGCCACCGGTCTCGGGCTGGAGGGAAGCCGGAGTGAATTCGCCGGTTCGGACATCCTGCTGCCCCTCGGTTTCGCCGTGTGCGGCGGCCGCCTCGTGCCCCTTGGCACGCGCCGTGACCGTCTCCAGCCGATAGGTCGCCTCGCGGTTCCCAGCCACCCCCGCAGCCGCGGTGGCTACCGGCGCGGCCAGGTCCGTGGACGGATCGAGCCGGTCGGGTACGGGTGGTGGATCGATCGCAAGGTTCACCACTGCGCAGTGGCAAGAGGTATTCCCGACCTCTGGCAGCTTGGCCCTGATCGCCACCCAATCCTCGAGCGGCTCCCACGCGGACGGCTTCACGACCTTGGGCAGCCCCAGCCCCCGCGCGATCCAGAGTTCGTGCTTGGCGCGGGTCGCCGCCACATAGAGAAGGCGGACCTGTTCCGCCGTTTCGAACTCGGCTTCCGTCTTCTGGCTCTTCTGCCAATCGAGGGGTTGCGCGATGATCTCCTTCGTGAATCCGCGGCTCACCACGATGGGGATCGTTCCCCGCGGCGGGGCGCCCTCTTCCCGCGAGACATGCATGGTGGGCGGCCAGTCGTACACCCCGAAGGGCGCTGCCAGGAAGACCACGTCGGCCTCGAGACCCTTTGCGCGATGCAGATTCATGACGCGCACGCAGTTGGGGCGGCCCGGGATCAGGGGGGCCTCGGCGTCGTCCCAGTCGAGCGCCGTCTCCATGGCGTCCACTGCGCCGGCAAGCGACGAGTCGCCTGCAAGCGAGCGGGCCCGAACCGCGTCGAGAAGGTAGACCAGGGCACCGGCGCGCATCTCTCCCAGGGCGCCCGCGGCCGCGAGTGGAAAGAGCCCGATCTCGTCCACCAGCCGCTCCGCGGTCACGTCGGCGGGCTCGCGCCGCGCGAGTTGCCACCACTTGTGGAGAACGCCGATCGCTTCCGCGACTTCGCAATCCCCTTCGGGCTCGAAGTCGATGGAAAGGCTGCCACCGTTGTCACGGTACCGCACGATGCGGTCGAGCGTCAGTCCAAAGAACGGGCCTGTCAGCGCCGCGAGGACGCGGACCTTGTGCTGGGGATCCGCCAGGCACCTGAACAGCAGGAGAAACGCGCGCAACTCGTCTTCGAAACCGACACCCGTGCCCGAGACCTCGACCGGAAGATTCCGGTCCTCCAGCGCTCTGGCGTAGACCGACAGGAACCTGCGGGTGCGAGTGAGGATCATGAAGTCACCGGGTTGGCGTTCCCCGGTGGCGACGCGGCGCGCGATCTCCGACGCGATGCGTGCGGCGTCGTCTGCGGCAATTTCGTCCTGCCGGTTTCCCTCGACCTGGTAGGCGGCCAGGAGCCCGAGTCCCTTCGTGCGGGCCAGCAGCGGGGCGAACGAAGCCTGGCGGTCCGAGTCCTCCTTCGGGAAGCAGGACTTTCGGTCGAAGACGCCCTTCACCAGTGCGCCGAAGTCTTCCAGCGAACGGAAGTTGGACTCGAGGTGCAGGACTTCGCCGAAGGCTTCGAAGCGTCGCTTCACGAACTCGTACAGCGAGATGTCCGCGCGCCGGAACCGGTAGATGCTCTGCTTGGGGTCGCCGACGACGAAGAGCGCGCCGGGACGGGGCACGACCTCGCACCAGTCGTTGCCGTGGGCATCGGGGTCGCTGGCCAGCAGCAGCAGGATCTCGGCCTGCAGCGGATCGGTGTCCTGGAATTCGTCGACCAGGACGCGGCGGTACCGCTTGCCGAGTGCGCGTCGCGCATGCGCGTTGTTCCGGAGGAGCTCCGCCGACAGAACGAGGAGGTCCTGGAAGGTGACTTCACCCCGGGCCTTTCTCTCGCGTGCGTAGGTGTCGGCGGCCGCCTTGGCCACGCCCAGCGCGACCGGGTACCTGTACGCCCACCATCGTCTCAGCAGATCGTCAGCCCGGCCGTCTTCCTCGCCGAACCGCTTGATGTCCTCGCCGAGCATTTTCGCTTCGAGCTTGCCGGAGGCGATGTCGGACCACCGCTTCTGGATGGGCCTCGTCTTGACCCCGTGGACCTTGGCGACGGCGTCGAAGAATACCGAGGGGTCTTCCCAGTCGAGTGAGCGGCGCCAATAGAGCAGCGTGCGGACGCGCTTGCCCAGCGAGTCCCATCCGTCCGCCGGCTGCCTGCCCCGCATCAGCTGCGAAGCCCGGTCGAGGAGCCCGTCGAACTCGGCCCGCAGCCCCGCCACCGCATCCGGATCCGGCTGTTCGGCGAGGCGGTGGACGAAATCCACGTCCGGATTCTCGACCAGCTGGTTGAAGGCCTCCTGGAGTAGGGCGGGAGGGATGCCCAGCTCATTCAGCTGCCGCAGGCGCGGATCCTCGGCGGCCGCGAGCCGCTCCAGGAAGTCGGTCCAGGATTTCTGTTGGGCCCTGTACGCCTCGGTCTCCTGTACTTCGCGAAATCCGGGGTCGAGCCCCGCCTCGAGCGGCCGTTCGCGCAGGAGCTTGGCGCAGAAGGAGTGGATGGTGCCGAGAAAGGCCCGGTCGATGCCCTGGATCGCTTCCTCCAGGAGCTGACGCCGGGGGTCATCCGGGTCGTGGCGGGCCGCTTCGCGCTCGAGCTCCACCTGAAAGCGCTGGCGGAGTTCGGCGGCGGCCATGCGGGTAAAGGTGACCGCGGCGATTTCCTCCACCTTGCAGGCGCGGCTGCGCACGAGTGCGACCATGCGATCCACAAGCGAGGTCGTCTTCCCCGAGCCGGCCCCCGCTTCGACCAGGAAGTTGCGCTCCAGGTCCTCGCGGATGCGAAGGCGCTCCGTCTGGTCCGGGGGATCGCCGGTGATGCGTTCGCCGGGCTGGCTGTAGGCGACGGGCGGCTGCGAGTCGGCAGCCGGTTCCGCGGGCGGGGTGGTGCCAGGGGGTGCAGCGCTCAAAAGATCGGTTCCTCGTCGTCCCAGTTGCGCACCTTCCGCAGCAGCGACAGCTCGTCGACCGTGTCCAGATTCCTGGCGGTCCACTCGGCGAAGCGGCAATCCGTGTTGCCCCAGTCGTTCGTCTCGGCACCGCAGACTTCCTGGTAGTCGCAGAAGCGGCAGTCGTTGCCCGCGTTGTCGGTCGCGGGGAACCATCCGCGCTCCATCCACTCCATGAGGGTCTTGACGAGGCGGCCGCCGTATTTGAGGCGCGACCTTTTGTAGCGGCGGATCCGGTTTTCGCCCCGCCGCGTGGGAAAGTGGTATTCCATCGCGTCCACGCGCGCCCCGCGCAGCGCAGCCACCGCGGCGGTGTAGACGAGATGCTGCAGTCGTCGCCCTCCGTCGTAGACCCCGGACCGGCTGCTGTAGCCGTACCCGCCGCCGGTCTTGTAGTCGACGACGCGCAGGTGGGTGCCATGGTCGTCCACCCGGTCTACGATTCCCCGTACGCGGACCGATCCCTCCCCCTCCCCGATCCTCATCTCGGTGTCCATCCCGAACCGCCACTCGAGGTCCACCCACCGGGGCGACTCGCCGCGAATCATCTCGACGAAGGATCGGGCATCGTCGCGGAGTGCCTCCATTTCCCACATATGCAGCGCTTCGCTCGGCGACGGCGTGTTCAGGAGCTCCAGCGCCCCCTTGCGGTCGACCAGCCCGAGCGCAAGGTCCATGAAGGCATCGTCCGCCGGCTTCAGGCCCCGGGCCGCGGCCTTCTTCAGCGTCTCTTCGTAGACGGCGTGCAGCAGGCTCCCCCGCTGCAGCGCGTTGAGCCAGCGGTCGGGGTCGAACTCGGGGTCGTCGGGCGGATAGGCCTCGAGGATGTACCGGAAAAGGAATCGGCGGGGGCAGGCGCCGAGCGACTCCAGGCCACTCGCCGAGAACATCCGGTCGGCGAAGTTCTGGTAGGAGAGAGGGGGGGAGTGCGTACCCAGGAAGCCGGTGTGCACCGATGCCTCGTCGCCATCGAGCGCCTCGCCCAGAGCCAGACCGAACCCGAGGCGGGGAAACGACCGCTCGATGGCGCCCAGTCCGTCGCGCAGCCGCCCACTCTCGGTGGCGAGGGCACGCAGCCATGCGTCGCTGGCATCCAGGTCCACACCGATCTCCGGCCGTGGGAGGCGCGACTCCGTCAGACCGAGGTGCCCGCTCAGGTCGTCGAAGGTGAGGGTCGTGTCGCCCTGACGCAGCCTGAGCGCCTGGAGCAGTTCCGGCGCGGGGGTGAGCTCCCGGCTCTCGGATGGATTCCAGCAGGCGTAGCTCAGGACGACCGTGCCCCGCAGCCGGGCGAAGAGCTGGGCGAAGTTGAAGCGGGCTTCGACGGCCCGATCCGCCGCCAGGGAGAGTTCGCCCCCTCCGAGGCGGAATCGTTCCTCGTCCCCGATAAGGGGGTCCTCGTGGAGAGAACCGAGGACGGATCCGGCATCGAGGCCGACGATGAAGGTGAAGCGCCGACCGGCGGCCCCGCCGTGCCGCAGATCCGTCATGTAGAGATGACCGGGGGCCGAGCTCCACGGAGCCGTCCCCTCCGTCCTGGGGGCCGGGATGCGGATCTCCAGGTACGACTGGGCGATCGCCGCCGCCGAGGCGTAGTCCGTCGTTCGCGTCACGGTGGCCTCGATGCGGTCGAGCTGGCGGAGCAGCCGCTGCCGGGCTGTCTCGTCGGTATCGGTTCCGGGCGCCACACGCTGCAGCAGACTCTTCACACCGGTTGCGACCTGCGCGGGCGAGACCCGTCCGTCGACCTGCGGGGTCGCATCCAGCACCGGCCGCAGCAGTCCGCGGAGCGCACGCAGCTCCTCGCCCAGGCGCTCCTTGCGCCGCGCCAGCTGCTCCTCATCCTCGAAGCGTGAGGGTGGCATGGCCTCGAGGTCCTTGAGCGCCCGCTCGATCTTGCCGAGGTGGCGGTCTCTCTCCCATCCGATCCGCAGCCGCCTCAGCGCCCGGGCGAGGCGAGGACCACCCATCCACTCGCGGGGACGCGGTGGAATCACATCTCCCGCCTCGATCAGGCCCCGGATGATCGATTCCTGAAAGCCGCTCGCGATCCAGCGGAAATAGGTCGACACCACCCTTCCGGGACGGGTCCGCTCCACCGGAAGCCCCACCGCGAAGGTGACCGGCACGCCCATCGGCTCGGCCAGCGCATGGAGCGCCGACCCGTACGACCGGGGATCGGCGGCCACGATCTCGACCTCGTCCCAGCGCGCCCCCATGTCGAGCGCCCGGCGCAACACCCCTCTGAGCTCGTCCTGGACGGACGCGGCCGTGAAGAGTTCGATGCGGTCGGGGACCCGCTCGGGCGGTATTTCCACCCCGCACCGATCCACCGCATGCAGGTAGCTGCCCGGCGCCTGGGGCGGACCAACGTCCCAGAGAATCCCCTTCGGTACGGCCAGGCCCACCACCGGGTCGGTCTTCAGCAAGACGGCGCCGCGCCATCGGAGCGCACTCAGGAATTTCCCCTCCAGGCCGCGGTCGGCGAGTCCGGGGAGCAGGAAGATCCGGGTGTCGGCCGGCAGCGCGTTCTGTTCGCCCCTCGCCAGAACCAGTATCGCCAGCTCGAGCATCCCGGCGGTGTCCGTGCGGTTGCCCGGCCGCAGCAGCGTCTCGTAGCGGACAAGGACCCGGGTCACCAGCGATCTCTTGTCGAGTCCGTCCTGCGGGCCGCCATCCCGCGTGTCGAGTGGTGGGTGGATGCCTCCGGCCCGCAGCGTCGATACCGCCCGGCGGATCGCGTCGCGGAAGCCGGTCTTCTCCGCCAGTTCCCTGAAGTGCGGGAAGCGGGTGAGGACCAGGACCTCGTCGATGGCGCGCTCCACGAGCGCATGTTCGTCGAAGGCGTCGATCACCTGGCGGGTTGAGCGGGTGAGCGAGCGCGCAACGATTTTTGTTGCGAGGGATCGTAAGGTGTTGACCTCAAAGCCGGTCCACGACGCCCCGCGCAACGCCACCTGCCGCAGCAGCTCCCTTCCCTCGCCGCGTGTGCGCGCGATCAGCACCTTGCGGCCGCGGTCGCCGGGCTCTGCGATGCGCTGCAGTTCCTGGACGAGGATGCAGCTCGCGGCCTGGTCGCCGGCGGGGGGTTGGGCGGGGCCGGCGTGCCCCCCGTCCAGATCGAGGTAGAGCTGGGTCACGGGCGGGCCCCGGCTTCCGCGGGCCGCTTGCCCACATCTGCGAACAGCGCCCCGAGCCGCTTCCCTTCGCGCCGCCGCCAGATGCCGCGGTGGTACGCGTCGCTGGCCAGCAGGGAGAGCGTGATGGTCGCCTCCCCGTACACCATTCGCTCCCGCGCCGTCTCGACCTTGCCCCATGTGGTCGCCTCGCGCAGGGTGGAGCCCGAGAGGCCGCCGTCGCGTACATCCGCCACCGTGAGCTGGACCGCGTATTTGTGCATGGCCACGGAAGCCGCGCGCGAATCGCCGCCCTCATCCCCCTCAACCTCCGCCAGCATCCGAGCCGCCACCACGGCGTCCTGCGCGAAGTTCTTGGGCACCCCTCCGCCCACCATGAGCAGTCCGGTATCGGCGGCGGCCGCCTTGATCCGCGCCAGCTCGTGGAAGTCTTTCCCGGAGTCGAATGCGATGGGGGGCAAGCCCAGGGCGGCGGCCCTGGCCCGGTGCGCGACCACGCCGAATCCGGCCGACGAGTCGCTGAGAGCCGGCACGAAGATCGGCACCTCCCTGCGGTGCGCCGCGAGCACGATCGACCGCGCCTCGGGGTGATGGCGCTCCAGGTACGCACCCAGCACGCCCACCAGCTCGCGGCTGGAATACGGCCGCGCGTCCAGCCCGTTGAAGACGCCGGCCACGACCTCGTCGCAGCGCTGCAGCTCGGCCTCGTTGATGTAGGTGTCGTAGATGCGGTCGATGCCGAGGTCGCGGAGCTCCTCGTCGCTCACGACCGGGGCGTCTGGCGATCCCGGGGCCTTGTAATGGCGGAATCCGAGCGCCTCGAAGAAGTCCTGGTCGACGACGATGGCGCCCGTAGCGACGATCGCGTCGACCATGTCGCACTGCACCATCGTCAGCAGGGCCTCCTTCAGCCCCGCCGACACCAGCGAACCGGCGAGCGTGAGGATCACCGTGCAGTCGCGGTCGCCCAGCATCTCGCCGAAGATGTCGGCCGCTTCGGCCAGGTTACGAGCCTGGAAGGCGGCATTGCGATAGGTGTCGAGCACCGCGCGGCCATCGAAGGCGGTCACGTCGATGTGCTCGACCGGGGTAGCGAGCAGGTGGCGTCTGGCCGGAAGCACCGGCCGCCCGTAAACAACTCGTTCTTCCAAACCGATTCGCCTCCCTGTTGCCTGGCCGAGGGCGTCCCCGGAGCTTGCCCGACTCTAAAGGTAAAAGCCGACCGGCCGTCGAGTTTGTTACAGGCTAGAACACAACCTCCACGCCAAGTCGGAAGGTGCGGTTCGGGGACAGGGTGATGCTGCTCTCGCCGCCCAGCTCCAGACCGCCGAAGGTTATGCCGCTGAGCTCGCCATCGACCATCCGGTTGGCGGACCAGATCCACAGATTGCGACCGTTGACGTAGATCGTCGCGCGGTCGGCATTCAGGCGGCCGGCCCAGTCCTCGGGCAGAGCATACCGCAAGGCGACCTCGCGCAGCTTGAGGTAGTCGCCGTCGTACAGGAAGGCGCTGCGCGCTCCGCTCTGGCCGTACTTGCCGATTTCGATGCCGTCGGCGCCGTACCGGGTGGGGAACGCATAGTTGCACCCCTCGGCAGCCCCGGCTTCGGTCCCGCAGCGCACCAGTTCGCGGCGGTAGATGCCGTTGAAGGTCGCCCATACCGAACCCCAATCGAAGACGTGATGGCCTGCTGCCCAGTCCGCCAGGGCGCTGATGGTCAGGTGGCTGCCGATTGAAAGGGTGGTGTTGGCGCTGCCGCTCTTGTCCGGCACCGGGAAGGCTCCCGTGAAGTTGCGCTCGGAGGCGTCGGGCAGGCCGTCGCCGTTGGGATCGCTCGGCATGGTGACCCACCATGCGCCCACGGGGCCGCCGCGGCATGTATCCAGGTTGCCCGGCTCCGAGACGCTCCAGCATCCGGTCACCCGTTTCTGGTCGCTGTCGACCGGGAAGTCCGCCACTCCGCCCATGTCCGAGACTTCGTTGTGGTTGTAGTGGAACGTCGCGCCGACGCCCCAGACCAGGCGCTGCGCGTTGATCAGCTGCAGGTTCAGCGCCACCTCGACGCCCCGGTTGAGGATCTCGCCGACGTTCTCCTGCTGGGTCCCCTGGCCGGTCACGGGAGCCCGCGGCACCAGGAAGAGAGCGTCGCTGGTGCGGGCGTCGTAGACGGTCAGGTCGAGTCCGATCCGGTTGTTCCAGAGCGCCGCGTCGATCCCGGCCTCGATCGTGGAGGTCTTCTCGGGACGCAGGTCCGGGTTGCCGGGATTCGCGAACCTGGGCGCGGATTCGCCGCGGAACGGACTGGCCGAGAACGTCCGATCCTTCAGGAACGCACCCGGGAACCTGCCGGTCTGCCCGTACGCCGTCCTGATCTTGAGTTCGTCCACCAGCGGCAGACCCACGTCCTCCGACAGGATGTACGACCCCGTGGCCTTCGGATAGAACTCGGTGTCGATGTTGTCCCCGAAGCTCGATCCCGCGTCGACGCGGAAACCGCCACCGACGTACAGCCTGTCCCACAGACTCAGCTGCTCGTCGACGTACAGACCGCCGCTGAACACCTCGAGGTTCGCTTCGCCAGCGGTGATGGCCGCCGCGGCATCGAAGTGGAAGCTTCCCGGCAGGCCGAAGCTCCGCCCGTTCGCGTTGATGATGCTCTCGTCCTGGCGGAATCCCTGCACGCCCGCGGTCGTCGTGGAGCCGATGGCACGGCCCCGGCCCGCCCACGCGTATGTCGCCCCGGCGTCCAGGGACACCGACGTGAATGACCGGTCGCGGCGGTTGAGTTGCCCGGTGGGCTCGCCGGGCGTGAATCCAATCGGCTCGCGCAGCCGCTGCTGATTCGTCCGGTTGTCGGTCCCCAGCGTGACTTTGGCCGACAGGTCGTCGCGGACGTTCCAGCGGATGCCCGTCGAGAGGATGAAGCGGTTGACCCATTCGTCGATGTCCGGGAGGAGGAAGATGTCCAGCGCCTCCTGGAGGCCCGAAGCACCGGAGAAGAAGAGGGCGTCGCCGACCTCGAACGTGGTCAGGGGATCCCCGATCGAGGCGCCGTTGTAGAGGCGCTGGAAGTTGTGGCGGACGTAGCTGCCCGAGAACTGCAGGGAGAAGTCTTCGCCGAGCGACGCCTGCAGGCCTCCCCGGATGCTGTAGTTGGTGCTCCCGTCCTTCGGCTGGGTCCCTGTACGGTCCTCCAGGCGACCGCTGACGCTGTAGGTCACGTCTGCAGTCCCCCCGGACACTCCCAGGTAGTAGTTCTGCGTGTGGCCGTTCCTGAAGTAGAGATCTCGCAGGAAGGTCCCGGTCACCTCGCCGGATTCCACGCGCTCGGGGAAGATCAGGCCCGCGTCGAGGATGTACCTGGTCTCGGGCATCTCGATCCCCTGCTCGACGCGGGCCGTGATCCTCGCCGTCCCCGGGGTTCCTTTCTTCGTGAAGATCTGGATCACGCCCGTAGCCGCGTCCGCCCCGAACAGCGTCGATGCCGCGCCGCCCCTGGTGATCTCGATCCGGTCGATATCCGAGGTCAGCAGATCGGACAGGGCCGATGACTGTTCACCGCCGGTGATCGCCGACGTGGCCTGATCGTTGTCGACGCGAACGCCATCGACGTAGATGACCGGCGTCTGGGCGCCGAACACCGACGAGACGCCCCGGAAGTTGATGAGGGATCCGGTTCCCGGATTCGCCGACGTGGCGCTCACCGTGGCGCCGGTCACACGGCCCTGCAGAAGCTGGTCGACGGACTGGACCGGCGCGAGTTCGAAATCCTCCGCGGAGAGCACCTCGACCGAGGTGCCGAGCGCCCGCCGCCGCGTTTCGGCGCCTACGCCCGTGACGACGATCTCGTTGAGGGCGATCGCCGTCGGCGACATCTCGATTTCGAGCGTGGTTGTCTGCCCGGCCGTAACCGGGACGGCCCGCTCCGCCGCGTCGTAACCGAGGATCGTGGCCTGCACCGTGTGCTCGCCGACAGGCACATTCAGAAGCACGAAGCGCCCGGACGAGTTGCTGAGCTGGCCGATCCCGGTCCCTGCAACAATCACCTCGGCGTCGGCGAGCGGACGCATGGACGCAGCATCGAGGACCTGACCCTGGATGACGCCTGTCTGGGCGGTGCCCGGCACAACTCCGATGGTCAGCGCAGCCAGCACCAAGAGTCCGGCGGCCGCTTCGACGGGTCTGGCAAGAGTGTTTTCCAACCCGGACATGAGCATGAAGGGGCCGGCGGGAGAGCCCGGCGGGTAGTGCGAGGCGAGGGTTGGTGGAGACCTCGATTGTGAGGTTTGCGGAGCGGGTAGGCAAGGGGCGGGCGGGCGGGTTCACGCGGAGGGGTTCAAAGCCCCGGCGATGGCCATCGGCCCCCGGGGTAGCGACCGTCACTATGCCCGCACCTGCGCAACTTCGGTGGTGCGGCGCCTGTCGAATCAGCTCAGAACACGTACAGAGATATTGTGCCTGTCCCCGACAGTCCGCCCGGATCGGTGGCGGTTACGGTAATCGTGGACGGGCCGCCGCTCCTGGCCTCGAGCGTGATCGTGTTTCCGGTCTGGGAGACGGACACCACCCCGGCGTTTGAGGAGGTGACCTCGTAGGTCAGTGCCTGCCCTTCCGGGTCGGCGATTCGCGTATCCAGATCGAAGCTGGCCCTGCGGCCACGCGGCCAGGTCCAGTTCGACGTCCAGCGTCGCAGGAACGGCGGCTGGTTCGACCCGGTCGGTCGAGCCAGCACCTCTATCCCAGAGGACAACGAATCCGCCGCGCCGTAGGGATCGCGCGCCGTCACCGTCACGTCGACCTGTCCCGGCGCCACTCCGTCTATCGTCAACAGGCTTCCGGACATGGACACACCCAGCACCCCCGAGTCCGATGTCGTTGCCGTGTAGACCAGGGGGTCACCGTCCGGCTCGTAGGTGATCCGGCTCACATCGAGGGTATCGGTCCAGCCGACCAGAAGCGCCCGCAGTTCGAATTCCCCCGCCACGAACGGGGCCTGATTCTGCCTCACGGCAACACCTGTCGTCTGTGATGCCTCCAGCCCCGCCGAATCGCGCGCCGTCACAGTGACTTGCGCGGTCCCGACCGCAACCGCCGTCAGCGTCAGCTGGCTGCCTGACGCGACGGCAGTAATCACGGCGGAGTTCGATGATGCGGCGGAGTAGCTGAGCGCGTCTCCTTCCGGATCCCTGAAATAGTCGTCCATGTCCAGCGACAGCGTCCTCCCCACAATCAGGGATGTCGGGAGGCTCTGCGTCACCCTCGGGGGGCGATTCTCAAGCACCCTCGCCTCACCCGTAAGCGAGGCCTCCAGGTCACCCGGATCGCGTGCCGTCATCGTAAGCTCCACACCACGACCCTCCGCGACACCCACCAGGGTGACGAGACTATCCGCGGTCGACACGGCCAACACGCCCGGCTTCGATGACGTCGCCGAGTAGGTCAACACGTGCTCGTCCGGATCGCTGAAGTAGGAACTCGCGTCGATCACGACCGTATCGCCCGGGGACAGCTTCTGCCGGCGCAGCCGCCGCTCCGCCACCGGGGGCGCGTTCGGCTTCACGGAAACCCTGGTGACCAGGGTCCTTTCGAAACCACCCACATCGCGGGCTGTAACCCGCACTCTGTCTCGTCCCTCCGCCAAACCCTTCAACACTACCTCGCTGCCAGCGACGGAGGCCTGCACCACCGGGGTACAGCCCGGGATGATTCCGGTGCAGCCTGGTGTCGCCTCGTAGCTCAACGAGTCCCCGTCCGGGTCGCTGAAATATGAGCTGACGTCCAGCGTGACGGTTTGGGCCACAAAGATGTCGTGTCGAGGCAGCTTCCCGGTGGTCGTCGGCCGCCGATTCCTCCTTACCGTCACGGTGGCGGTCAACGAGCCCGTTCCACCGTGGCCATCGCTTGCAGTCACCGTTACGTCCGCGGCCCCGGGCTTCAGGGCCTTGATCGCCACCTGCGGACTGGGCACATGGACATCGTTCACGACGACGTACACGATCTCCGTGTCCGACGAGCTTGCAGCGTATGTGAGCGTGTCGTTGTCCGGGTCGCTGAAGAGCGAATTCGCCTCCACGTTGGCCAGCTGCCCCGAAATCAGGCTCTGCGGCAGGGATGCCCCCGGTACCGGCGTCGGGGCGCTGTTGGTCGAGTGGGCAGTGCTTTGCGACGCCTGCGCAGGCCGGGCATCCGTACCCTTGGTGGGCACGGGGTCCAGGAGCCCCGTCGATGACTCGACGCCGTCTGAGCACGCCACGGCAACTCCAACGAGACACAAGGCCATACGCGACTGAGTGGATGTGACTGTGATCATGGGAATGCCCTCGCTCCCGCCGGTGGATGAACACTGAATTCCCGCAGACGCCGCCGAAGAATTGCGATGGCTCAAGACAGACTCACGTCCAACTACCCAAACGGAATCCTGCTGAAGCGACATTTGCGATCATAAGTACGACAAAACAAAATGGCAATAGCACATAATGTGACCGCTGCTGTCAATGCAAGGGAAAGCGTGCCATTATTATGGAGAAAAGGGGTCCAAACACCGGCCTGAACTCGTAGGGCAGAGGGAAGAGGACAGGCAATCCCCGTACAGTCCCGGCCCCGAATGGCAGGGGTCCCCCTCGATGCCAGTTGCTGGTGCGGAAGGGCCGCTCCCTTCCGCACCAGCAACTCGGCCTAGTTGAACGGCGACGCGTTGTTCGCGACGAGCACCTTGTTCATGTCCACATGGATGGTCACCTGCGTCTCGATCAGAGGCACCCCGGGGTCAACCCCGTCGTACAGTTCGAGCGGCGTGTAGATGTCCATCGCGTACCGCGGGTTCTGCGGAACGTATCCCGGCACGACCGGCGTGGTCCCGGGATCGCCTTCGTTGATGCCCTCGTTCTGGTCGATCTCGCGCAGCATCATCGGGAGCTTGATACCCAGATCGGCGAGTCGACGGCCCTCCAGAAGCATGATCTCCTGACGGGCCAGCCACAATGCGTGCCAAAGCTCGTTCGCATCCGAAAGACCCGCGATGCTGTCCGCGTCCAGCGACGTGCCCGACACGCTCGGGATCATGAGCCCATCGGACGGCCGATCCAGGACCAACCCCGCCCGGTAGGGGCTTTCGGCGTCAGCACGGATCAGAATTTCCTTGCTTCTCGGACGCAAGCTCAGGTCGGCGTTGCGGCGCTCGTCGATGTCGTCGAACGACACCATGGCTCGCGAGCCGGCCAGGTTGATCGCGCTGGCCAGTTGGCTTTGCGCTTCGGCCATGTTGCCCGATGCCAGCGCGATCTCCGCCAGGATCAGGTGCATCTCCTCGGCCTTCGCGACCGGTATCGCCGACTCCCGGTCGGTATACTTGGGATCCAGGAAGTCCAGTCTTGGAAGCGGCTGCATTTCCTGAAGTGCCCGAAGCACAAGGAAAGCCACCGGGGTGTTGGCGATGGAGGTGGCGTCGTACCCCTGGCTGAAGAGGAGATTGGGCTCCGAGGACAACGCGGCGTTCGCCGCTGCGCCGGCCGCTCCGGCGTCACCCAGCAACCGGTGAGCCCGTGCCAGGGCCGCCTGCGCCTGGGGTCCGAATCCCGTCGCCGCCTGCAGATCGGTGACCGCCTTGCCCAACGCCACCGACGCCGGCTGTGGCGCGCCATCCTCCTCGTGCGGAACGTGGGAGAACACCTCACCCATGGTCAGGTAGGCCATTCCGCGGTAGTAGTGTGCCTCCGCGACCAGCTGGGGCGGTGCACCGGCATCCTCGGGCGCGATCTCGTCAATGACGAAATCGGCGAGGGCACGGAGCTCCTGAACATTCCAGTAGGCTCCGCTGGCGCTTGTCCCAGTGGAATTCACCAGGTCGGGGGTGACCTCGTGGGGCTCGTCCATGTCCACGACGATGCCGGTGCCGTGGATCGAGTAGTTGTCGCTGATGACTTCCGCCGCCACCACGTAGGCGTTGATCATGCGGGCAAACTGCGCCCGCAGTCCCGGCAGGAGCGCCGCCGTGGGGTTGGTGGCCTCGGCCAGGTCTTCGTCGGTCGTCGTCGGGTTGTTTACCTGGGTCGGATCGATGGCATCGCAGGCGGCCATCGCCAGCCCGGCCAGAAGGGCGCCGACGATCCCTCTCCCGCTCTTTCCGAGGGTCGGCATGTTCTTGCTAATCATATTCTGCGCTCTCCTTGATCTCATTAGAACACCACCTCCACCCCGAGCTTGAAGGTCCGGTTCGGGGACAGAGTTATGCTGCTCTCGCTACCGAGTTCCAGCCCGCCGCCATTGCTGGTCCCGCTGAGCTCACCATCGATCAGCATGTTCCGGGACCAGATCCAGAGATTGCGGCCGCTCGCGTACACGGTTGCACGGCTGGCGTTTACGAGGGTGGCGACGCTCTCGGGGAGTATGTACCGCGCCGAGACCTCACGGATCTTGAAGTAGTCGCCGTCGTAGAGGAAAGCGCTGCGGGCCGCGCTCTGGCTGTACCTGCCGCGCACGGTCCCGTCGGCTCGGTACTGAACCGGGAAGGCGTAGGCGCAACCCTCGTTCGCACCCTCTTCGGTGCCGCAGCGGATCAGCTCGCGCCTGTAGATTCCGTTGAAGGTGGCCCACACCGACCCCCAGTCGAAGACCTCATGGCCACCGGCCCAATCCGCGAGACCGCTGATGGTAAGGCTGTTGCCCAGGGATATCGTGGTGTTGACCCCGCCATTCTTGTTCGGCGTAGGAACAGTGCCGGTGAACAGGCGCTCGGAGCCATCGGTCAACCCGTCTCCGTTGGTATCCACCGGAGTGGTCTGCCACCACGCACCAACGGGAAGCCCCTCGGAAACACGTTTCCCGCTTCCGACAAAGAAATCGGCGACGCCGCCCATGTCGGTCACTTCATTTTCGTTGTAGTTGAATGTCCCGCCGACAGACCAGGCCAGCTGCTGACTGTTGAGCACCTGGACCTGCAGAACCACCTCTACCCCCCGGTTCCAGATCTCCCCCACGTTCTCCTGCTGGGTGCCCTGTCCGGTCACGGGCTGGCGCGGTACCTGGAAAAGCGCGTCGGTCGTGCGGGCATCGTAGACGGTCAGGTTGAGCCCGATCCGGTTGGCCCACAGCGCCGCGTCGATGCCGGCTTCGACCGTAGCCGTCTTTTCGGGCTTCAAGTCCAGGTTCCCTGGATTCGCGAAGCGGGGCGCCGACTGGCCCCTGAACGAACTGGCCGAGAAGGTACGGTCCTTCAGAAAGGCCCCCGGGAACTTCCCGGTCTGACCGAACGCCCCTCGTATCTTGAGCTCGTCGACGAACGGAATCCCCAAATCCTCCGAGAGGATGTACGACCCGGTTGCCTTGGGGTAGAGCTCGGTGTCGATGTTGTCGCCGAAGCTCGATCCGGCGTCGACGCGGAAGCCTCCACCGAGGTAGAGCTTGTTCCACAAGCTCAACTGCTCGTCGACGTAGATCCCGCCGTTGAACACCTCGGCATTCGCTTCAGCAGCCGTGATCGTCGCCGCATCGTCGAAGTCGAAGGAGCCGGGGAGAGCGAATTCCTGGCCCTGGGCGTTGATGATGCTCTCTTCCTCGCGGAAGCCCTGCACGCCGACGGTCAGCTGGGACCCGAGCGTGCCGCCGGCACTCTCCCAGGCGTAGGTGGCACCGGCATCCATCGAAACCGAGGTGAAGGACCGGTCCCGTCGGTTGAGTTCGCCCGTGGGCTCCCCCGGGGTAAACCCGATGGGCTCGAAAATGCGCTGCTGGTTGGTGCGGTTGTCGGCGCCGACGTTCAGCTTGGCGGTCAGGTCGTCCCGGATGTTCCAGCGCGCGCCGGTGGAAAAGATGAACCGGTTGACCGACTCCGAGATGTCGGGCATGAGGAAGATGTCCAGCGCCTCGTGAAGCGTGGACGCTCCGGAGAAGAAGAGGGCGTCGCCGACTTCGAAGGTCGTCAACGGATCGGCGATCGCCGATCCGTTGTAGAGACGGGCGAAGTTGTGGCGGACGTAGCTGCCCGAGAATTCGAGGGTGAAATCCTCGCTGAGAGACGCCTGCAGACCGCCGCGCAGGTTGTAGTTGGTGCTGCCGTCGTTGGGCTGGGTACCGGTTCTGTCTTCGAGCCGGCCGCTGACGCTGTAGGTCACGTCGGCCGTGCCCCCGGTGACGCCCGCGTAGTAGTTCTGGGTGGTCCCCTGCTTGAAGTAGAGGTCCCTCAGGAAGGTTTCCTCGATCTCTCCGGATTCGACGCGTTCCGGGAAGATCAGACCCATGTCGAAGATGTTCCAGAGCTCGGGCAACTCGATGCCCTGCTCTACCCGCGCCGTGATCCGCGGCGCCCCCGGAGTCCCCTTCTTGGTGAAGATCTGAATGACCCCGGTGGCCGCGTCCGAGCCGAAGAGGGTTGAGGCGGCGCCCCCTTTCGTCACCTCGATCCGCTCGATGTCGCTGGAGAGCAGATCCGACAGCGCCGACGACTGTTCCCCACCCGTCCCCGCGGCGGTCGCATGGTCGTTGTCCACCCGCACGCCATCGACATAGATGACCGGTGTCTGGGCGCCGAATACCGAGGACGTGCCCCGGAAGCTGATCACGGCGCCCGTGCCGGGCTGGGCGGATGTGGCGCTCACCGTGGCTCCGGAGACCCGTCCCTGCAGCAGCTGGTCGATGGACTGCACGGGTGCCAGTTCGAAGTCTTCCGCCGAGAGAACCTCTACCGAGGTGCCAAGGGCGCGCCGGGTGGTTTCGGCTCCCACACCGGTGACGACGATCTCGTTCAGCGCGATGGCCGTCGAAGACATCTCGATGTCGATGCTGACCGTTTCCCCGGCGGCGACCGTGACGGCCTGCTCGGCCTCGGTATAGCCGATCAGGGTAACCTGCACGATGTGCTCGCCGGAGGGCACGTTCAGCAGTATGAAGCGTCCGGATGAGTTGCTCAGTTGGCCGATCCCGGTCCCCGCGACGAGGACCTGGGCGTTGGCCACGGGGCGCTGGGACGCGCCGTCCAGGACCTGTCCCTGGATCACGCCCGTCTGCGCCTGGACCGGCGCGGCGGCTACCGTCAATGCCACCAGCGCGACGAGTCCGGCAGCGCCGTTGAAAAGTCGTTTCAATTTCATGGAGTCCTTCCCTTCTTGTGTGACTGAGGTCGTTGTGAAACCACTGCTGTTGCTACTGCTCCGACATTATTGGATTCGTCGTCGTCTTCCTTTCCTTACCGGCTGAACGCTATACACTATTTCCGATCGCAAATTGTACACCATCGGCACTGTCAAAGTAGTGATCACCCCTACAGGTAGCATCTGCTACACGTCCAGGTTCCGCACGTACCTCGCGTTTTCCTCGATGAACTGGCGGCGCGGCTCCACCTCGTCGCCCATCAGTCTCGAGAATATCCGGTCCGCCTCGGTGGCGCTTTCGACCGTAACCCGCAGGATCGTGCGGGTATCCGGATCCATCGTGGTCTTCCACAGCTGTTCGGGGTTCATCTCGCCCAGACCCTTGTAGCGCTGGATCGAAATCCCCTTCCCGTCCTTGCCGTTCGAGAGCTTGCTGATTTCCTGGTCCCGCTCGGCGTCGCTGTAGGCGTAGCGCTCCGTCTTGCCCTTCTGGACCCGGTACAGCGGGGGCTGCGCGATGTACACGTAGCCCGTCTCGATCAGGTCGCGCATCTGCCGGAAGAAGAAGGTGAGGAGCAGTGTGCGGATATGCGCGCCGTCCACGTCGGCGTCCGTCATGATGATGATCTTGTGGTAGCGCGCCTTCTCGATGTTGAAGTCGTCGCGGATCCCTGCCCCGATGGCGGTCACCATCGCCCTGATCTCGTCGTTCGAGAGGATCTTGTCGATCCGCGCCTTCTCGACGTTGAGGATCTTCCCCTTCAGCGGCAGGATCGCCTGGAAGGAGCGGTCACGCCCCTGCTTTGCGGAGCCGCCCGCGCTGTCTCCCTCGACCAGGTAGATCTCGCTGAGCGCGGGATCGGCGATCGAACAGTCGGCCAGCTTGCCGGGCAGAACGCCCCCCTCCAGGCCGCTCTTCTTGCGGGCCAGATCCCGAGCCTTGCGCGCCGCCACCCGCGCCCGCGCGGCCTGCAGCGACTTCTCGATCAGGGCGCGGGCAGACTTGGGATTCTCCTCCAGGAACGCGGCCAGGTTTTCGTTCACGGCCGCCTCGACCGCGCCCCGCACCTCCGAGTTGCCCAGCTTGGTCTTGGTCTGCCCCTCGAACTGCGGCTCCATCACCTTGACGCTCAGCACGCAGGTCAGCCCCTCGCGCACGTCGTCGCCCGAGAGATTCTCGTCCTTCTTGAAAATCTTGTTGCGCCGCGCGTAATCGTTGATGGTGCGGGTCAGCGCCGCCTTCAAGCCGGTGAGGTGGGTGCCCCCTTCGTGCGTATTGATGTTGTTGACGAAGGTGTGCGTGTTCTCCGAGAAGCCCTCGTCGTACTGCATGGCCAACTCGATCTCGGCTTCGGGCCTGGCAGTCTCGAAATAGATCACGTTCCGGTGGATCGCCTGGCGCGTCCCGCGCAGGTAGGCCACGAATTCCGCGAGGCCGCCGTCGTACTTGTAGACCTCTTCCACTTCCTTGTCCGTGCGCTCATCGCGCAGGATGATCTCGAGGCCCTTGTTGAGGAAGGCGAGTTCGCGAAGTCGGACCGACAGTTTGTCGAAGGAAAAGGAAAGCTCGGTGAAGACTTCCGGGTCCGGCTTGAAGGTGACGAGCGTGCCCCGGCGCCGATCGGGGCCCAGGACCGTCAGTGCGGTGGTGCTGATGCCGCGCTCGTACCGCTGGTGATGGCGCTTGCCACCGCGCCGCACCTCGACCTCGAGCCACTCCGACAGGGCGTTGACCACGCTTACGCCGACGCCGTGCAGTCCGCCCGACACCTTGTAGGAGCTCTTGTCGAACTTTCCGCCGGCGTGGAGGGTGGTCATCGCGAGTTCCACGCCCGGGACACCCTCGGTCGGGTGGATGTCCACCGGGATACCCCGGCCGTCGTCGTCCACGCTGATGATGTCGCCGGGGCGGATTACCACGCTGATCGTGGTGCAGTGCCCCGCCATCGCTTCGTCGATGCTGTTGTCCACCACCTCGTAGACCAGGTGGTGCAGGCCGCGGGCCGACGTCGATCCGATGTACATCCCGGGACGTTTCCGCACGGCCTCCAGTCCCTTCAGGACCTGGATCTGTCTTGACGTGTAGTCGCTGCCCTTGCTCTTCGTCGTCATTCCTTCACCCCGATATCGTTGATTCTCACTTGTCGCTCCTCTTCGCCCCGATCCCGCGGGAAGTCTCCGCGAGTCGGAAGCGGATGCTGCCGATGGGCGGGCCCGAGTGCACCGAGTTCAACCGCTCAAGTATGAGCGTCCTCATCATCGACAGCTCAGCGATCCAGGCGCTCGACAGCACCTCGACCACCAGCTCGTCTCCCCGGACCTCCACCGCCCGGGTCACGCGGCTCACCCGCGCGCCCACCGCACCGGCCCACTCCTCCACCGCCCCGAGCCGGTCCAGCGATTCCGCCAGGCCCGTGCGGTCCAGATATCCCTGCAGGGCATCCGCGACGGACGTGAACCGGCTCTTTGCCGAATCGCGTGGCGCGGTCCCGGTCACGCCTCGATCACTCCGCCGTGAATGCGCCACTGCTCCAGCGTCCGGCCCGGCAGCCTGGCATCCGATTGCTTCGGGACCGTCATGATGACCTGGCCCGACACTTCCTCCTCGAGCAACGCCATGACGCGGCCCGAACGGCCGGTGTCAAGCTCCGCAAATGCATCGTCGAGCAGGAGGATCGGCTCCGCGCCGCGCTGGCGCCGGATGGTGGCGGCTTCGGTGAGGCGAAGGGCCAGGGCCGCGGTTCGGCGCTGTCCTCCCGATCCGAAGCCTCGCAGCGGCACCGAACGTCCGCCGGCACGGACCGTGAAGCGAAGTTCGTCGCGATGGGGTCCCGTGCTGGTGGCCCCGCGCCGCACATCGTTCTCCCAGGACTCGTCGAGCCGGCTCCTGAACCTGTCGCGCACAATTGCCTCGTCCGATGGAGACGGGGAAGTGTCGTCGGCCGCAGCTGCCTCGCCCAGGTTGGGCCGGTAGGACATGGCGGCCGGTTCCCCGTCCGAGATGGCGCCGTAGAACCCGGCGAAGGCACCGGCCCACTCCGACGCCCACGCCTGACGCATGCAGGTCACCGACGCCCCGGCCGAGACCAGGCCGGCATCCCAGGCCCTGACCCAGTCCAGGGAGCCCGAGGCGCCGCTGGCCGATCGCAGAGCCGCATTCCGCTGAGCGAGCCACTTGCGGTACTCCAGCAGCGCGTCCACGTAGCCGGGGTGGTTGAGGGACAGTACGATGTCCAGGAACCGTCGCCGCACGCTCGGCCCATCGTCGATCAGCCGCACGTCGGCGGGAGAAAACACGACCGCACCCAACCTTCCGAGGGCAGCCGATATTCTCAGCGTGTCGTCTCCGTCCACCGTCACCTTCTTGCTCTTCCTCCTGCTGTCGAACCCCGCCGCCACCGTTGTCCGGACACTCCCGTCGACGCAGCCCCTCAGGTAGAACACGTCTTCCGAGAAAGCGGCCAGCTCGCGGTCGGCGGCGCCGCGGAAGGAACGAAAGCTCTCCAGGTAGTAGACCGCTTCCAGCAGGTTCGTCTTGCCTTGCGCGTTGTCGCCGACGACGGCCACTCCTTCCGGCGGGAAGTGCAATTCCTGGACACCCAGGTTGCGGAAGTGGCGTAGTTCGAGTTCCCTCAAGACCACGAAATGGAATGGAAACGGGGTATTCCGTGCATCCTTTTAATATAACAGGACCCGGCCCGGATTCTCTGGATTTTGACGCGTCGCTTCGCCACAGCCTCAGCTACCCGTGAAGTCGGCCTTTCGCTTCTCCAGAAATGCCGCCATTCCTTCCTTCATGTCGGTGGTCGATGCCAGCAGTCCGAAAAGCGTCGATTCGAGCGCCTGGGCATGATCCATGGGGCTCTCCACCGCCTCGTAGATGGACTTGAGCGCCATCTCCAGCGCCACGGGGGCGTTGCGGATGATCCGCCGCGCGAGCGCCGTTGAACGGTCCATCAATTCGCCGTGCGGGACGACGAGGTTGGCGAGGCCGATCTCGGCCGCCCGGTTCGCGTCGATCATGTCGCCGGTCAGAATCATCTCGACCGCGCGGCCCAGCCCGACCAGGCGTGTGAGGCGCACGGTCCCTCCGTATCCGGGGATGATCCCCAGTCCCACTTCCGGCAGACCGAAGCGGGCCCGTTCACTCGCGACGCGGACATGGCATGCGATCGCCAACTCGCATCCTCCCCCGAGGGCATACCCTCCGACCGCGGCGATGACCGGCCTGGGGAACATCTCGATGCGCCGCAGGATCTCCTGTCCGTCCCGGCTGATGCGCGCGCCGCTCACCGTGTTCATTCTGGCGAGCGTCCCTATGTCGGCTCCGGCAACGAACGCCTTGTCCCCTGCGCCCGTGAGGATCACCGCACGGACGTCCGCATCGTTCTGCAAGGCGGCGAACGCTCCGTCGATCTCCGCCATTACATCGGGGTTCAGCGCGTTCAGCTTGGCCTGCCGGTCGATTGTGACGGTGGCCACAGAATCCGTGGTTTCCGTCCTCACGAAGTTGTTGTCGCTCATCGCCGCCCGTTGGTGAGGGTCCACGTCGGGAGCCGCAGAGGAGCACGACTCCGGGTCCCCGGAAGCTATCATTCCGAGGATTGATCCGCGCGAGCACCAGGCACGATGACCCGCCGGGCGTAGCGGCCAATGCACCCCTGCCTTACCTTCCGTGGCGCTCGTGTCGAACGTCTGCGCGTTCATGCCACGGGCAGTTTGCATCATCCCGGCGGATGACATCCGGGACTCACGAACCAGCTTCATCGAGGGATCATGGCGCGTTCTCTGAACAAAGTGACGTTGATCGGCAACGTCGGGGGCGATCCCGACATCCGCACTACGACCTCCGGCACCCGGGTGGCCAAGTTGTCACTGGCCACCAGCCGTTCCTTCGCAGACCGCTCCGGACAGCAGCAGGAGCGAACCCAGTGGCACCGCCTCACGTTCTTCGGCCGCCTCGTGGATGTCGTCGAGCAGTGGGTCAAGAAGGGTGACCGACTCTTCGTGGAGGGGCGGCTCGAGTACTCCCAGACCCAGGACGAGCACGGCGGAACCCGGTACTGGACCGACATCATCGCCATGGAGATGATCATGCTCGGGTCCGGAGGCGGTCGTGGAGCATCCGAACCGCCCGCTCCCGGTGGCCGGTCCGGATCGGGGGGCGGGTATCGTCCAGCGCCACCGAAACCACCCATAACAGAACCAGACGACGACTTGCCGTTCTAGCGGCTCACTGCAGGCAGCTCAGCGAGGAAGTGATTCTTGGCGAACGACGCGATCGAGATGGAAGGAACCGTAACCGAGGTCCTTCCCAATGCGAACTTCAGGGTAAAGCTCGAGAATGGGCACGAGATCTTGGCCTACCTCTCGGGGAAGATGAGGAAATTCTACATCCGCGTGCTCGCCGGGGACCGGGTCAAGGTGGAGATGTCACCGTATGACCTCACGCGGGGCAGGGTGACCTACCGGTACAAGTAGCCTCCGCCTACCGGTCCTCCGACTGGTCCTCGGGCTCCCCGGTGCTCTCCACATCTTCGGAGGGTCCGGATTCGTTCGGTTTCGCGGGATTCCCGGGCCTTTCAGACTCCCAGAACCCCATCAGGAACGGGTCGAAAGCCCGCGGGTCCTCCTGGTATTGGACTACCCATTCGTCGTATTCCGGAAGATCCAGGCGCTCCCGGATCTTCCCCGTGGCAAGGCTGACCCTGTCATGGAAACTCTCGGGCACCCCCTGACCGGTCGCGCGCGCTTCCGACTGGGCTAGTGCATAGACTTCGTCGAGAGACAACGCAAGGAGTGCGTCGGCAACGCGGGCCGAGCAGTAGTCTCTGTACTTCGCCCTAAGTACCGGGTCTTCGTCCTGGCGGTCCATAAGCCATCCTCACCTGCGCGAGCAGGAAACCGCGTCAAACAACGTGATCAGCCGCGGCTTGCAGAGCCGATCACTCCGAGCGAGCAACTGCGCCATGGAAACCAAGGTAACGAAAGAAAGGTCTACTATGCAGTGACCGCAACTGTCAAGAACGCGACGATCTGTTCGCTGGTCATACACCGGTATTGCGCAACAATCTCGTGCCGATGCGATCCTGCAGGGCAGGCTTGGGGACGACTGAAAACGGCGACTCGGAGATATCGTCGCCGGTGGTCGTGACCGTCAGGTCTGGGCGAATCCCGATGTGGACTTGCCCGCCAACAGTTCCCCGTTGTGACGGTCGTCCTCTCTAAGGCGCTGGTATATGGCGCGCCGCGTCAGACCATATTGAATCATGCGACTGAGGAAATCCGGGTCCGTTCGCTGCACCTCTTCGGCTTCCGAGGCAACGTCGTTGGGTAGGCGGACACTGAGCTGCACGGACCTGGTTTGCCACATGCCAATGTTATCCCATAGTTGAGGATCAAATCTGTCGAATTGCCGAAGGGGAACACCGCCGATTTCGCCGGACGCGTGGGAGGCTACCAGGTTTTCCGCCGGGGCATCAACAGTATACCCGTGCGAACACGACCGCAAGGCTGGCACGGATTGGGGACTGATTTGATAAGTCGTTGTATGACAACATCTTACATTCCTGCGTAGATTTGATAATCCACCTGTTTCTGGAGTCCCGACGCGAGCCCGCCGTCATCATTCCGATACACGCTAAGTATGAATCTGATAAGTATTTGCGGTAACTGACAGGAACAACTGAAGGCCCTCTGGATGAACACATTTTTGCCAAAAAATGCGTGAATCGCGGAGCGTTCGGAAAGAGCCGTGAATCGCGGCGATTCAGGGGAGAACCGACCGCAGGAACGCCCCCAAAGTCCCCCGATCGAATTCGCGGAACCTCTCCCGCACTTTCCTGGCCGTCTCTTCGAGAAAGATGTTGGCCGTGTGATAGCGACGGGTCCGCCCTGACTCCCGAAATCTCAGGAAGCCCCGCCACGTCGCACCGTCCCGGAAGACGTTGAGTGACGCGATCCACTTCCGGCCGCCGTACTCGAAGCGCCGGTCTTCCAGTCGCCGTGGGTGGGCCACCGAAGCCGACTGCGGGTCTCCCGCCCCGTCTTCGATGTGGCTGAGCGGATATCGGGCCCGATCCGACATCCACACCTCGAAGGGCGGCAGGGGGAGCAGGTGCTCCGCGAAGCTGGCCAGGGTGGCCATGGGATCCTGTGCGTCGTGAATCCCGCGCTCGTTGGCCCACGCGCGGGCGCGCCCATACAGTTCCCGGATCGAGTCCCGGGGCACCAGGTGGAGCAGCTTGGTTACCTGTCGGCGCCGATACCACCGATACCTCGCCCAGAGGATGTCAGGCGTTTCGAGCGGCGCGTCGTTGCGCCCCGTCGTGCCGTGCCACCACACCTGGTCTTGCATTCCGTTGCCCATGGGTCGCGAACCGGTCAGTGGACCGACATTCCGGCGCCCTCGAGGCCCCGGTCCAGCCCGCCGGTCGCGGAATCGGAAAAGGTCAGCCGATCCAGGGTAGCCCGCTCCCCGAAGGTCGACACCAGGCCGCGGACAGCCTGAAACCGCTCTGGCTCGAAACGGGCGACCAGTTGGCTCAACCCGCGGCGCATCGTCATGATGCTTTGCTGCACCTCGCCGAATGTGACCGGGACCCCCAGGCGCACGTAGTATGCTCGGCAGCCGTCGCGGCCCGCTTCCCTCGCCTGGCCGAGATCGAGGTCGGGGAACGCTTGCTGAAGCGCGCTCGCCAACCCTTCGTCGGGGCCCCGCCGGTTGGTGCGGAAAACAAGCGCGTTGGCGTCGTAGTCGAGGTGCACGCGCGCGATCCTGCCGTCCCCGGTGACGATCCTCACCACCGTGCTGTCGTGCAGATCCAGGTCCTTGCACAGGTCGCGGAAACCGATCCGGAGCAGGGTGGGACGCGTCAGCGGAGTGAACCCCCGCCTGTTGAGGATTCGGAGGGCCACGTCGAAGCAGTACCGCCGCAGGGTGTCGCCGGCGGACGGCGAGCTCTCGGCCTCATCGCTCAGCCGGCGCAGGTGGGCGAGCGTGGGGTCGTACACCCAATCCAGGATGACGAGCTCCGAGGAGAGGTTCAGGTACCTCACGTCCGCGGAACCCAGATCCACGGCCCTGACCGAGGAAGCAAACCGGCCGGAAACGACCACGGCCAGTCCGATGTCGCCGATCCGGCCCCCGGGATGGTAGAGCTCATGCACGTCCCGGTACTGTACCACGGCCCTTGTCAGGGGCAATTCACAGATGCCTGGCACGTCGGCCATCGCATCCGGACGGCTTTCCGTGGTGGTGGTGCTTTGCATGGTGATCGCAAGGTGGAGCGGAAGTGAGAAGCCGAAGTCCCCACCGACGAGAACGTCAAGGGGCCCGAATCATAAGCATATGTTTACGCGGCAGGCAAGGACTTTTTCGGGACCAGGTTCCGGTGGTGCAAACCCGGACTCCGGCGGCCGCCGGAGGTTGCCCTTCCGGTTCTTGCCCTGCGCGGGGCATTGGGTCTATTGTTAATGGCTAACCACGAGCGCTCACGGACCAGCCTTGGCAGTCGGTGCCAGACGACGCACCCGAGGGCGCTCGAATCAACGGAAGAGAGCGGTACCTCACCAGCGGGGTGATCCGGTTTGGAAGTAATCGTCAAAGAAAACGAAAGCCTGGAAAGGGCTCTCCGCAGATTCAAGCGGAAGGTGCAGCGGTCCGGGCTGTATTCCGAGTTGCGCAAGCGCCGGTTCTACGAGAAGCCGAGCGCACAGCGAAAGCGGAAGCGGGAAGCGGCGATCCGTCGCGAGCGCAGACGGCAGCGTCGGATTCGTCGCTAAGCGACAAATCGGTTCGCGCGCTCCCGGCGCGCCAGGCTCACAGCTTCAGGGCTATCGGGCCGTCCGGGGTCCAGTCGTAGAATCCAGCGCCGGTCTTGCGTCCGTAGCGCCCCATCGTCATAAGCCTCTTCAGGAGCGGGGGCGGCGCGTAGCGGTCCTCGCGGTACTCCTCGTACATGATTTCAGCCACACGGTACAGCGTGTCGATGCCGACGAAATCACCGAGGACAAAGGGCCCCATCGGGTAGCCGCAACCCAGGGTCATGGCGGTGTCGACATCCTCGATGGTCGCCACCCCGCGTTCCACCTGCCGGATCGCGTCCAGCATGTACGGGACGAGGAGAAGGTTGACGACGAATCCCGAATTGTCCTTGGCGGCGATCGGCGTCTTGCCGACCCTGCCTGCGAAGTCGTAGACCGTGTCGAAGGTCTCCTGGCTGGTCACGATTGTCCTCACGACCTCGACCAGCTTCATGACCGGCACCGGATTGAAGAAATGCAACCCCACGAACCGCTCGGGGCGTGAGGTGGCCGCGGCCATGTCGGTCACGGTGAGCGAGCTGGTGTTGGAAGCGAAGATTGTCTCTTCTCCGCAGATCCCGTCCAGGTAGCCGAAGAGTTCCTTCTTGGCGTCCAGCGATTCAATGATCGCCTCGACGACCAGATCGCAGTCGGCGAAGTCGTCGAGGGACGTTGTGAATGTCATCCGCGCGAGCGACTCGTTGCGTGAGGCCTGGTCCAGCTTCCCCTTCGACACCGCGCGGTCGAGGGATTTTTCTATGCGCTTCCGTCCGGCAGCCAGCGCACCCTGGTCGATCTCCCGAACCACCACCTCGAATCCCGCCTTGGCCGACACCTCGGCGATCCCGCTCCCCATCAGGCCGCAGCCGGCCACGCCAATCTTGTTGATCTCCAACTCGAATCTCCTCCGCTTCCGTAGCGACTCGGTGATTTCCGTTTTTCGCGCGCGGCGCCGCCTTCACGCCCGATCGCGTGAAGCGCGCCTCAGCAGGCCTCGACGATTACCGCCCCACCCTGTCCACCGCCGATGCACGCCGCGCCAAGTGCGTACCTCGCCCCGCGACGGCGGAGTTCGTGCACGAGGTGCAGCGTGATCCTGGCTCCGGACGCGGCAAGGGGGTGCGTGATCGCGATCGCCCCGCCGTTCACATTGGTCCGCTCGGGATCGAGGCCGAGCTCCTTCTCGACCGACTTGTACTGCGCCGCAAAGGCCTCGTTGATCTCGACCAGATCCATGTCCTCGAGTGTCAGCCCCGCCCTTGCCAGCGCGGCGCGGGCCGCCGGCGCGGGTCCGATCCCCATGATGCGCGGATCGACCCCCGCAAAGCCCCAGGACACCAGCCGCGCGATCGGCGTGGCGCCGTTGGCCTCCGCCCAGGAACGGCTTGCGAGCACCACCGAGGCCGCACCGTCGCCGATGCCGCTGGCATTCCCTGCCGTGACCAGTCCGTCCTTCTTGAAGTACGGACGCAGCCTGGCGAGCGCCTCGAGGGTCGTGTCCGGCCGAATATGCTCGTCCACCGCAAATTCGGTCTCGCCCTTGCGGGTTCTGACCGTCACCGGCGAAACCTCCGCGTCGTAGCGGCCCGCGTCCCAGGCGGCCTTTGCCCGCTGCTGGCTGTTGACCGCTACCTGATCCGCTTCCTCGCGCGTCACTGCGTATTGCTCGGCAAGGCCCTCGGCGGTCTGCGCCATGGAGAGTCCGCAGTTCGAATCCGTCAGCGCCTCCCACAGGGTGTCCTCGAACCCGTTTCCGGCCGGCCCCAGGCGCAGCCCACCCCAGCGGGCCCCGCGCACCACATGCGGCGCCTGGCTCATGGATTCGGAGCCTCCGCAGAGCGCGACCTCGGTGCCGCCGAGCAGAATCTCCTGTGCACCCGACACGATCGCCTGAAATCCGGAGCCGCACAGGCGGTTCACGGTGAGCGCGCCGGATTCCACCGGCACTCCCGCCCGCAAGCCCACGTGCCGCGCCAGATAGATCGCGTCGGCCGCCGTCTGGACCGCGTTGCCGTAGAAGACATGGCCGACCTGCGCGGGGTCGATGCCCGCCGCATCCAGTGCGGCCGTCGCCGAAAAGGTGCCGAGATCGGTTGCCGTGAAATCCTTCAGCGACCCGCCGAAGGTGCCGAATGGCGTCCGCTTTCCGGAAAGAAAGACGACGTCCGTGTCAAAACCCTGCGTTCCCATTGTTTCTCCCTTGCTAGGGTCGGCCAGCCCGGAGGCGGTCGACCATCCACTGCCCCACCTCCCGCGTCGTGGCGGTACCGCCCAGGTCCGGGGTGGTCACGCCAGTTTCGATGGACGCGAGAATGCACTCGTCGATGGCCGCCGCGGCAGCGTCCTCACCCAGGTACCCGAGGATCAGCGCTGCGCACCCGATCGCGGCCAGTGGGTTGGCGATCCCCTTTCCCGCGATATCCGGGGCAGAACCGTGCACCGGTTCGAAGAGCGCCCACGAACCCGGGTGAAGATTGCCCGAGGGGGCCAGGCCAAGTCCGCCTGTCACCTGCGCACCCAGGTCGCTGAGAATGTCGCCAAAGAGGTTCGAGGTTACAACCACCTCGTATCGCTGCGGTCGGCGAACCAGGTCCATCGCCATGGCATCGACGTACATCGTGTCCCGTGCGATCCCGGGGAACCCGCTGCCGACCTCGGCGAAGACGCGCCTCCACAATGCGCCCTCGCGGGCAAGAACGTTGGCCTTGTCGACGAGGGTAACGCGCCTGCGCCCGTTCTCGGCAGCGTATTCGAAGGCCGCACGCACGATCCGCTCCACGCCCTTGTAGGTGTTCAGGCTCTCTTCGGTGGCCACCTCGTCCGGCGTGCCGACCTTGAAGCTCCCCCCCAGTCCGGCGTACAGCCCCTCGGTGTTCTCGCGGAAGAAGGCGATGTCGGTGGCGGGATCGGCATCTCGCAGCGGAGACAGGGCCGGCACCAGAAGCTTGCAGGGGCGGAAGTTGATGTAGAGGTCCGCGCCGAAACGCAGCCCGAGCAGGATGTCGCGGGTGTGCGCATTGTCCGGGACGCGCGGGTCGCCGAGCGCGCCGAAGAGCGCCGCGTCGTAGTCGCCGATGAGCCGGTCGCGTTCCTTGTCCGAGATCGCGACCCCGTCGCGCAGGTAGCGTTCCGCACCGAGGTCCCAGGGGTGGAGGGTGAGGGCGACGCCGTGCAATTCGGCTGCGGCAGCAAGCACCGTGGTCGCCGCCCCCACGACTTCGGGACCGATGCCGTCCCCGGCGACTACGGCTACCCGTGCCACCGCTGGCCGCCGCTTGAGCGCCGCCCCGAGCGTGCGAGCGCCGCGTTCCAGCACGGGTGCATCGCCGACCGAATGCAGCGGCGATTCATTCCACGGACTGCTCGTGCGTCTACGGGGCCCTCCCGAACATGATGCTGCAGCGCGGGCAGAAGAAATCCTTGCCGCGACGGACAAGCGTCGGGCCGAGTTCTCCACGCGGGCACATCGGATCGAGTCCCTCGTCGGCCTGGAGCCGCACCTTGCGCCGCTCACGCCAGGTACTGATCCGCAGGGGAAGTTCGTACCGCAGGGCGGACGTCTTGCACTCGAAGAGGATCGTGCTGGTCCCGTCCGCTTCCTGACGAACGCCGAGGTCCATCAGGAATCCGCCCATCGGGGACGGCACCTGTCGTCCGCTGCAATGAAGTCGTTCCATCTTCTTGACTTCGGCCAGTTCCTCGACGCCGAAGCCGACTCGCTGAGGCTTATCGCCGTTTTCTTTCACAAAAGAGTCCCTCTTTGCGGAATCAGTCACCGTGGTGCCTTCACTCGATCGGTCGGACCGGAGCCGGTCAACCGTTCCTCTCGAAGAGGTAGGCCGAGTCCTGGTGGCGGCTGTCTCCGCCGTCGCAGACCGCAAACCTCGCCCCCGCCCAGATGGCCGCGCCGCCATACTCGCCGTTCTTGTTCACGGCGTAGTAGTTGACGTTGAAGCTCGGGCGCCCGTCTTCCCTCTGCAGCCGGGGCTCGGCGGTGAAGGTAACGATGCGGCGCAGCGCCTCGAGACAGGCATCCGTCGGGGACATGCCGGAACGCATCAATTCCACCACGCTGTGCGAGCCGCAGGTCTTGATGACGGCCTCGCCGCGCCCCGTGGAGCCGCAGGCGCCCACATCGTTGTCGACATACAGGCCCGCGCCCACGATGGGAGAATCGCCGACCCGGCCGGGCACCTTCCACGCCAGCCCTGACGTGGTGGTTACGCCGGAGATGTCGCCGTTCTGATCGATGACGTTGCAGTTGATGGTCCCCTGGGGCCGCACGCCGTCGTGTGAATCGAGGATGCCGAGACCGTAGTCGTCTTCGTCCTCGAAGGGCTCGGAGTTGCCATGCCCCGTCTCCTCGGGGGTGAGGTAATCGTCGCTGTCGCTCATCGTTGCGCGCCACTCGATCCAGCGGCGGCGCGAGCGCTCCGTGAGGAGGTCTTCGACCTGGTGTCCCATGGACATGGCGAACCGCTGGGCTCCCTGGCCGACCAGAAGGACATGGTCGGTGTAGCGCATGACGTCCATGGCTACCAGGGAAGGCGTCTTGATTCCTTCCAGGCACGCCACTGCGCCCGCGCCGCGGCTGGGGCCGTGCATGACCGACGAGTCCAGTTGGACGACGCCGTCCAGATTGGGCAGGCCGCCAAATCCCACCGAGGCATCGTTGGGGTCGCGTTCAACGATGTTGACGCCCTCGACAACCGCGTCGAGGGTGTCTCCACCACCGTCCACCACCCGGATCGCCGTTGCCACGGCTTCGAGCCCGTTGCCGCTGGCCACCGAAACGGGGGTCACCGCGCCGCGCAAGACGGCTGGTGCGCCAAGAAGAGGTCTGGCCGATCCCAGGCCCGCTGCTGCGGCCGCTCCTGCGCCTGCAGTAGCCTTCAGGAAGTCACGTCGGCTGGCCATGGTATGGAACTCCCTTCCAAAGATGAAATCCGTGTCCGCTCCCCGATCGGGTGCGGAAGGGTGATTCAGGCTTCTCTCGGTTCTCCAAGCAACGCCTCGCTGGCGTCGCTGGGTTCCGGCGCGGGTCGTTTCCGCTTCAGCCTTGAAATCACGGGTTTGCAGAACTGCATGCCCACTGCCTTGAGCTGGACCAGATCACTGTTCGCGAGATCCGGATACCGCTCTCCCAGGTATTCGACCGTCTCGGTCATCCAGACGGCCTGATCATCCGCATTCGCGTTGAGAACGCCGCAGCGGTGGATATGACTGAATAACTCGTCTCTTGCTCGTTCGATCGGCTCTTGCTTCGCCACTACTCCTCCTTGTAATTGGGTCTGACCCTCGAGGGCTTCGTCCCCGACGGTGCCGGATGGCTGAATGTCTCACCGGCGAAGCCCCTAAACTAAGTACCGCGGGCGCAATGGCAAGAAAGCGCACGGTTTTCCCCCAACCCGGACGATACAAGCTGTGAGAATCCTCGCCTCGGCGGTCTGCGACCACGCTGCCGCTTCTCCCGACGGGAAACTCGACATCCAGGGGATGTTCCACGACCTGTACGCGTCCGGCTTCCCGGCCCACCAGGACAGGATGACCCTGGTACTCTCGATGGAGTGGGATAGGACCGACTCGGGCCGGTATACATTCCGCGTCGATGTCCGGGGGCCGGGCGGAAAACCGACGCTGACTGTCGAAGGTCACTCGGAAGTGACGCCCCGCCCTTCAGACCGTCCGCCGCCACGCACGCGCCTGGTCATACCCCTGGAGGACGTGGTGTTCCGGGAGCCTGGCCGCTACGACTTCCGCGTGACCGCGAAGGGCCGCACCCTGCGCGGACCGGTGCTCTACCTTATCGAGACGGAAGCCGACTGAGCGCGGCAGCGCGTGGGCCGGCCGGCCCGCACCCGGTTCAGCCCCCGAACCGGAGCCAGCCCGCCGCTTTCAATGACAGCAGCCCGAAAGCCGCCGCGGCACCGAGCAATGCCTCGTATTCGCGGTTGCGGAGGTAGCGCGCCACGGAGAAGGATCCTGTTTCGGGCCCCGGTCGCGACTCGGGGGGAGGATCGTATCGAGTGGCTCGCGGCAGGAACATCGGGACTGCGTCGCGGTAGCGGCGATAGTTGAGGCCGAAGCGCTCGGTGAGTCGTTCGTTCTCGCGGACCACCGCTCCCCGGTACATGATCGCGAAGAACGCCACGAAGAGGAGGCTGAACCAGGGCAGCGCGCCCGCGATGACGGCGCCGATCCCAATCACAAAACTGCCCAGATAGAGCGGGTTGCGCGTGAAGGCGTAGGGGCCGGAAACGGCGAGCTCACGGTCCTTCTCCAGGATCCCCGCGGCCCATGCGCGGATCCCGAGTCCCACGAGCACCACGGCGGCGCCTGTGAGCATCGAGACGAATCCGGGCCGGGCGAACCAGAAGAAAACGGCCGCGAGTATCCAGGCGCTCCAGAGGCGGAGGCGCCCCGATCCCGATTTCAGTTCGGCGCTCCCGGCAGGCGGCCAGGGGCAGCGGTCCCCGACGCTCCTCCAACGTCTGCTTCATCCGACGGCACCGTGCCGATTTCTTCGAGCGTCAGCTCCAGCGTGGGCAGCAGCGTCCCCATGTCCGCCCTCAGATACACCACCAACCGCCGTTCGTCGTCGGAAAAGTGGATCTCGGCTTCTCCCCCCTCGGAAAAGAGGCCGCTGGTCTGGATGATCGGCTGCACGACGATGGTGTTGAACACTCCCGCGGGGACCTCCATCCGGTCCTTCCTCAGTACCCTCAGGATGACCGGATTACCATCGTCCTTGTAGTAGCGGTGGAAGGTGTAGGTCTCACCGACCTCGAGCGGGATGGTGCGCGCGAAGTACACGAACGAGATGTCGTCCAGGGGAAGCGCGGTGGGGAGGGCCCAGGTCGTGTCGTAGTCTATGCGCTGCACCAGGCGCTGTTCCGGGAAGATGTCGTGCTCCCGGTACCGCTTCCGCGGGGCCAACTGGTCGTTGACGAACCGCCTCGATATCAGTGTTTTCGAATCCATCCAGCTGGAAAGGGTCTGCTCGAATCCTATTCCCAGCGCACTTCCCTTCATCCGCAGCGCTACGGGGTAGGTCGGGAAGCCGTGGAGCGTGTCGATCTGGCCGACGGTCATGAACGCCTCCCCGCCTCCGAAGATGCTCGCCCGCATGTTGAAGCGCAGTTCCTCGCCGGGTTGGAAGGGGATGTGTGCGACCCTGTGGCTGGTGGTGACGAGGGAATCGAGGACCAGCGAGGTGTCCTGGGCTGCCGCGGTCGATGGGAGAGCCACCGTGAAGGCGCAAAGCAACATCCGGCGCCAGTGGCGTGAATGCGCGGCGCGGCCCGCGGGGGGAGCCTCAGGCGGCACCGTGACCCTCCGGCTCAAGGGGGGCGACCTTGCGGAGACGCAGGATTTCGCGGGCGGTGCCCAGCACGCTCACCCGCGTCGGCCGGTGGCGGATGTCGTACCTCGTGTCCATCGGCACCGATGCGATGCGCCGGGCGTACGGCGCGAGGATTCGGAGCAGTTCGGCGTTTGCGGCCCACCCGTTGGTGGTGACCAGCGGCCGGTCGCCCGCGGCGCGCAACGCCTTTTTGACCACCACGGCGCGGTAGGCCCTGAACCCCTGCAGGGGGTCTCCCGGTTGCGATTCCAGGTCCCGGCGACCCAGGACAATTCGCCCAAGCCAGCGTGCGAAGCGCACCGGACGCGGCGGGCGCGCCAAATCGAGGACAGGTTCGCCGACCACGATGTCGGCGCCTCCCTCGAATGACTTCAACAGCGGGCCAAGGTGATCAGGGTGCTCTGTAAAGTCGCCCTGCATCACCACGACGGCGTCGCGCTTGGGATAGCTGGTCCGGCCGCAGGCCATTCGCAGGAGCTTCTCCACCGCCGGACCATACCCGATGGGCGTCTTCTCGGAGAGCACGGTGAGAGGCATGACCTTCTTGTACCGGTCCAACAGGGCGCGCGTCCCGTCGCGGGATCCGTCGTCGAGCACGACGACCTCGAAGTCCCGCCCCAGATCCGTCATCACTTCGCGGATCTTCCAGAGCAGGATCCCGATTGTTCGATCCTCGTCCCGGCTGGGAATGCAGATATAGACCATGTTGGCTCGTCCTGGCGGCGGCCGGATTCAGGACCCTCGCGTTCCTGTCCAGCCATTAAATCTACACCGATTGTGATGGGATGGGCGGCGCCGAGGTTGCCTGCTACCCTTTCGGCGTCTCCGGCGGCGCCGTCTTCCAGCGCCGGTGCAACCAGAGGTATTGGCCCGGATACTCCCTGATGCGCTCCTCGATCCGGGTCGTGAATGCCTGGGTAAGCGCCTCCATCCCTTCGCCCCGGGCGCCATGCGCCGCCACCAGGGGCTCGATGTACACCCGGTAGCGGGGTCGCCATCCCGGCAGCCGAATCGCGAACAGGGTGACCACTTGCGCGCCCGACCTCATCGCCAGGACCGCGGGCCCCCTGGCGGTCGAAGCAGGGCGGCCGAAGAAATCGGCGAAGACTCCGGCGCCGCGCGCGTCCTGGTCCCCCATGATCCCCACGGCGCGGCCCGCCCGCAGCGACTTCAGGACACCGCTGCGCGCCTCGCCCCTGGGGATGATCCCGAACCCGAGCCTCTCCCGCGAGCGCGTCAGGTAGCGGTCGAAGAGTTCGTTGCGCTGCCTGGCCACCACTATATCCATCGGGCATCCGCGCGCGACGACCGCCGCCCCGCCCACCTCCCAGTTGCCCAGGTGGCCGCTCACCACGATGACGCCGCGCCCTTCGCGGGCCGCCTCTTCCAGGAGTTCCAGTCCTACCACGGTGGTGGACTCCCGTAGCGCATGGGCGCTCATGCCCGCCATGCGAAAGACAGCCACTCCTTCCGCCGCAAAGTGCATGTAACAGCGGCGGGCCACCCTGAGTCGCCACCCGTCGGCCTTTTCCGGAAAGGCCTGGCGAAGGTGGTCACTCACCACCTGCCAGCGAGGACGTCCGAAGCGCGCAACAATCCAGCCGAGGGCCGCCCCGGCCCGATCCGCCAACCCGTCCGGAAGCACGGCGCACACCGCCGCGACGACCCGAAGAAACGCATACTCCGCCCGATGCCGAAGCGCGCGTGGGAGCCTGGCCCGACTGCTCACCGGAACTGCATCTCCCGCAACCGCGCGTACAGCCCCCCCTCCTCCATGAGCGCCGCGTGACTTCCCTGCTGCACGATCCGACCCTCGTCCACCACGACGATCAGGTCGGCGCGCCGAATCGTCGACAGCCGGTGGGCGATCACGAAGACGGTGCGCCCCTCGAGCAGTCCCTCCAGGGCTTCCTGCACCATCCGCTCCGACTCGCTGTCGAGCGCGCTCGTGGCCTCGTCGAGGATCAGGATGGGTGGATCGCAAAGAACCGCGCGTGCGATCGCGATCCTCTGGCGCTGTCCTCCCGAGAGCGTGGTCCCGCGCTCGCCGACCACCGTGTCGTACCCGTCGGGGAGCTTCGATATGAAGTCGTGGGCGTGAGCGGCCCTGGCGGCGGCCTCGACCCGGTCCATCGGAGCGTGCTCCGTCCCGTAGGCGATGTTGGCCCGCACGGTGTCGTGGAAGAGGACCGTGTCCTGCGAAACCACCCCGAGTGCGCTGCGCAGCGATGCGAGCCGCAGATCCCGGATGTCGGTTCCGTCGATCTCGACCGCTCCCGCCGCGGGCTCGTAGAAGCGTCCGAGCAGGTCCACGATGCTGGTCTTGCCCGCACCGCTCGGCCCCACGATGGCGACCACCGATCCCGCGGGCGCGAAGAAACTCAGGTCCGAGAGCACCGGCTCGCCCTCCCGGTATTCCAGGCGTACCTCCCTGTAGCGGATCCCCTCGCGCACGCCCATGAAGTGCCCGGCCCCCGCACGATCCCGGATCTCGGTGGGCGCGTCCAGGAATTCGAAGATTCGTTCTGCCCCGACCAGGCCAGGCTGCACCAGCGCGGGGAGCTTGCTCAAGTACTTGACCGGGGAATAGAGCCGCGTGCTCAGGATGATGAACCCGATGAACTCTGCGCCGGTCAGCGAGCCCTCCACCACCACCATGCGCGCGCCGTACCAGAGGAGGATCGCCGTCCCGATCGCGACGAACAGCTCGGTGATCGGACCAGCGAGCGCCCGCAGTCGAACGGTCTCGAGGAAGGTGTCGAAGTAATCGCTCGTCAGGCGCAGGAAGCGCTTTCGCTCGTGGGCTTCCGCGGATGCCGCCTTCACCATTCGAATCCCGGACACCGTCTCCTGGATGTGGCCGCCGACCTCACCCGCCATGTCGAGAACCGCCCGGTCCCCGCGCCGGAGCCGCCGGACGAGTGGACCCCAGATCACCATGGTCAGCGGGACCACAACGAAGGCGGCGACCGTCAGCGAAACGGAGATCATCAACATCCAGTACAGAGTCGCGGCGAAGAGCAGGATCGACGACCCCGACTTGATCAGCTCGGCTGTCACCAGCGTCCGCAGCTGTTCGACGTCGTGCGTCAGGCGGGAGACGATCTGGCCCGTTCGCACCCGACCGAAGAAGGCCAGATCCAGCTCCAGAAGGTGCCCGTACACCTGATTCCGCAGATCCCGGGTGACGCCCTGCTCCACCCGCGCGGAGAGGTATGTCCGCGCGAACTCGACCGCGCTCTTGATCACGACCAGCACAAGGATGAAGATGATGATTCCGCCCACCACCGCCTGCGGCTCGCCGTCGAGATCGACGAACCTGCCGACGGTGTAGTCGAGCGCACGATCGATTGCCCCCGCCGCTTCGGCGTCGCCGGCAGCATTCCCGCCCACGTCGAAGACCGTCCCGAGGAATGGAATGAGCACCACGATGGAGAACGCATCGACGGCGGCGTAGAGCGCGCTCGCGAGCGCCGCCAGCACCAGCACCCCACGGTGCGGGCCGAGGTACGACAGGATCCGACGCCAGAGAAGCACTGCTAGCGGGACGTTATCGTGGGCGCGGTCTCAGCACCGCTACCGGGACGATCATCTCCTCGGGCGAAATCCCGCCGTGAAGGAAGGAATTCCGATACCGGCGCTGATACTCGCGCAGCTTTGTGGGGTAGACGAAGAAGTTGTCGTCCAGCGCGACAAGGTAGGTCATTCCGGGTCTCGCGTTCGGCAGGCGAAGGTCTCCCGCCCGACGCGTCGCGAAGGCGGCGTCGGGGTCCCGCGCGCGCAGGCTGGCGCCAAACTTGTAGCGCAGGTTCGCGCTGGCTCCACGGCGCGCATAGACGGTCGCGGGATGCCGGCAGTGAATGCTGCCGTGGTCCGTGGTAAACACGACGCGATAGCCCTCGGCAGCCGCTTCCTTCAGTACCGAGAACGCTGTGGAACGCTCGAACCAGGATCTGGTGAGCTGCCTGAGCGCCGCCTCGTCCTTGGCGACTTCCATGAGAATAGGCGATTCCGAGCGGCCGTGGGTCATCAGATCCACGAAGTTGAACACCATCGCGATCACCGCGCCCCGCCGCCGGGCCGCCGCCCTCACGCGGCCGCGCACCTGTTCCGACTTCCTGTCGCTCAGGACCTTCTCGTAGTGGACGGGAATGTCCTTCCCGGTGAGTCGCCGCAACTGTGCGCGCAACATCTCGGCCTCATGGGCGTTCAGCGAACCCTCGTCGTCCGAGGAATCCCACCATTCCGGCCTCGCCCTGGCGATCTGGTCCGGGAACAGTCCGGAGAAGATCGCGTTGCGCGCGTACGGCGTCGCAGTGGGCAGGATCGAATAGTGGTAGCTCTCGTGGACGTCGAAGAACTCGCCCACCAGCGGTGAGATCACGCGCCACTGGTCGAGGCGCATGCAATCGAGAACCACGAAGAAGACGGGGTCCTTGCCGAGGAGCGGGAGCAATCGCCGCTCCACCACATCGACGGACAGTTCGGGGCGCATCCCCCGGCCGCGCATCCACCGCGGGTAGTTGACCGTCACCCAGCGGCCGAAGTCGTGGCGGAGATCGTTTTGCAGCGCCTCCACCGTACTCATCAGGCCGGTCTCTCCGGAGCTCTCGAGGCGGATGTGCCAATCGACCAGCTCCCGATGGAGCCGGGCGAACTCGCGCGCCGTGGATGCCTGCTCCCGCAACTGCGTGAGCGCCGGCCACTGGGTCGCGAAGTCCTGCGCGGCACGCTGTTGTTGAATCGACGACCCCTCCAGGATGCGGGTCACCACGGACAGCACCTGTCGCGGACTGGTCGGCTTGACCAGATAGTCCTCCACCTGGCGCCCGATCGCCTCGGTCATCGTGCCGTCCTCTTCCGACTTCGTGACCATTACCACACGGGCGTGCGGGTCGTCCCGCCGGATGAGTTGCAGTACCTCGAGCCCTCTCCGGCCGGGCATGTGTTCGTCGAGGAGGATCAGGTCGTAGGCCTGACCGCGCAGCAAGGCAAGCGCATCGTCGCCGTTGCTGATACCGTCGACGTCGTAGCCCCTTTGGCGGAGAAAAAGGAGGTGGGGGCGCAACAGGTCGATTTCGTCATCGACCCAGAGGATTCGCTTGGCCGCTCTTCGCATGGCGGGAAGTTAGCAGGTTGGGTTGCGGCGCGCGCGCGGCACCCGCCCCTACATGCTGATCCTGTAGGGAAACCAGGCAGCAACAGGCTGGCCGTCCCTGGTCCCGGGCCGAAAGACCCACTGCGCGGCCTCTCGAATGAGCTGGCGGTTGAAGCCGCGATCCCGGGTCGGGGGGTCAAGGCGCGTCGAGTCGGCGACCACCTGCCCCGAAGCGTCCACGAAAACCCACACCTGAACCTCCACGCCGCGGAGATTCCTGTTGCTGGGCGGGATGATCATGCCACGCGGCGTCGGGGGCAGAAGGCGCCGAAGTCCCTCGGCCGCGGTCCCGCCGTCTCCCTCCCCGTCGCCGTTTTCCAGCCCGGCGTTGTCGGGTCCAGGCCGCTCGCCGAGGAGTGCCGCGACGTCGAAAACGACGTCATCTTCCAGCTCGATCGGCTCGATTTCGATCTCGACCGGGAGCGGTACCCGGGGGCGGACGACGGGCCGGGGCGGCGGAGTGACGAGGGTCAGCACCTGCATCCCTCCCGCTGCCGCCCTGTCGTCGTTGGCCTTTGGGCCCGCCGCCGCGAACGGCGACACGGGAATGGGACCTTCACTGCCGGCTATCAATACCACCAGATGGAAGATCAGCGAGGCCAGGAAGGCCCTTCGCCACATCTTCCGGTCGTCCCGGCGCCGGGTGTAGACATCCGGATCATTCATCCCGAGGCCGTGCCTTGTCGGGTTCTTTCGCTCGTTCCTCATTGATACTACTACCCGGGCGCCGATGGCGCGGTTTCCGCAACAGCGGCCGCCTTGCCGGACCGCCGCGCGCGGAGCAACTTTTCCGCCCCCCGCCCGGCATCTTCATGACCGCCTCGCGGCCATCCACAAGACAGGAGAATGTCACTTGGACCTTGGGCTCCACAATAGAGTTGCTCTCGTGGCCGGCGCCTCGAAGGGACTTGGCCGCGCCGTCGCCGAGCGCCTGGCGCGGGAAGGCGCGGACGTGTTGATCAATTCCCGCTCCGGCGGTCCGCTGGGCGCCGCGGCGCAGGAAATCGCGCGCGATACCGGGCGCAGAGTTGTAGCCGCCGCCGGCGATGTCTCCGATCCGGAGGTCTGCCAGGCTCTGGTGGACCGCGCCGTGGGTGACCTGGGACGACTCGACATCCTCGTCGCCAACGCGGGCGGACCTCCACCCGGCGGAGTCGACGATTTCGACGCGGCGGCGTATCGGAGCGCCCTGGAAGTGAATCTCATGTCCACCATCCAGCTCACCCTGGCCGCCCTGCCCGCGATGAGGAAGAACGGATGGGGGCGCGTGATCGCAATCACCTCCGTATCGGTGAAACAGCCGGTCAGGGGCCTTCTCCTTTCCAACACGGCACGACCGGGCGTGGTGGGGTTCATCAAGACCATCTCTCAGGATCTCGCCAGCGAAGGCATCCTCTGCAACGTGGTCGCGCCCGGCTTCATACGCACGGCCCGCGTCGAAGCGCTCCTCGCCTCGCAGGCAGAAGCCCGCGGCGTCTCCCGCGAGGAGGTGCTGGAAGGGATCACCGCGGACATTCCCGCGGGACGGATCGGCCAGCCCTCCGAATTCGCCAATGCGGTGGCATTCCTGGCGTCGGAAGCAGCTTCATACATCACCGGCCACACCATCCAGGTCGACGGCGGGCTCGTGCAGGGTTTGCTGTGACGCTCGAAGACCGTGTCCGGGAGCGTCGCGGCGGCGGCATCGCAGCCTACGTCGAACTCACCAAACCCGGCATTGCGGTCTTCGTGACGGTCACCGCGGTCGCGGGATACCTGATGGCCGCCCTGCCGGCGCCTTCGGCCACCACAATCTTTCACCTGATTCTCGGTGTCGGGCTCGGCACCGCGGGCGCACTCGCGCTCAACCAGTACCTGGAGCGCGCTCCCGACGGCCTCATGATCCGCACCAGGACACGCCCCGTCCCCTCGGGGCGCATCCCACCCGCCAGGGCCGCCACCTTCGGCTGGCTCCTCCTGATTGCGGGCATCGGCCACCTCTGGTTCTGGCTGGGCTGGCTTCCGGCGCTCGTCACTGCCCTGTCCGCGCTCCTGTACGACGCCGTCTACACGCCACTCAAGCTCCGATCGCCCCTCGCGACCCCCGTTGGCGCCGTACCGGGCGCGCTTCCCGTGCTGATCGGCTGGGCGGCCCACTCTGCCAGCATCGATGCCCGCGCCATCACGCTCTTCGGGATTCTGTTCCTGTGGCAGCTCATCCACGTCCTCGCCCTGGGCTGGAATCTGCGCGATGACTACGAACGCGCCGGCTTCCAACTCATCCCCCCGGGGTCGGCCGGCCTCATCTCGGGCCTGATGGTGGGCTATGCGGTTGCGCTCCTCGCGCTGAGCGCCGTTCCCGTGCTCCTCGGGATGGCGGGGACCCTCTACCTGATCGGCGCCGTGATCCTGGGGGGCGCCATGGTCGCCGCCACCCTCGGCTTCCTCTTCGACCCAACCCGGCAACGGTGCAACCGGGTGTTCCTCGGTTCGCTCGTCTACCATCCCCTCCTGCTCGGCCTCATGGTCGCCGGAGCCATCTGATGCGTCCACCCACCCCCATGCGCTTCGCACCCCTCGCCTCGCTGGCGCTCGCCACGCTGCTTCCATCGCTGACCCTTCCCGCGCTCGCCCCCCCGCTCATGTCGCCCGGCACCGCCTCCGCCCAGGAAGCCTCCCGGCCCCGGGCACGCGACCTGGGCATCGAGGTCGGCATCTTCACACCCGGAACCAACAACGCCATTACCGATGTCGACGGGGTCCTGGTCGGCCACACCACGATCATCAGCGGCGACGATGTCCGCACCGGCGTGACCGCGATCCGCCCCCACGGCGGCAACCTCTATTTCGACCGGGTACCCGCGGCGATGTACGTCGGCAACGGCTTCGGCAAGCTCCTCGGCGTCACCCAGGTCGGTGAACTCGGCGAACTCGAAACCCCGATCCTCCTGACCTGCACCCTGTGCGTCTGGAAGGCGGCGGACGCCATGGTGGAATGGGCTCTCGGGCTGGATGGCATGGAGGGCGTCCGTTCGATCAACCCCGTGGTGGGCGAGACGAACGACGGCGGCCTGAACGACATCCGTAACCGCCCGATTACGGCCGAGCAGGTGCGGGCGGCGCTGGAGGGTGCGGCGGCCGGCCCGGTGGAGGAAGGGGCCGTGGGCGCGGGAACCGGCACCTCGGCGTTCGGCTGGAAGGGTGGAATCGGCACCAGTTCGCGGATTCTGCCTGAAACTCTGGGTGGCTACACGGTCGGCGTGCTGGTGCAGTCCAACTTCGGCGGCATCCTTCGGATCGCGGGAGCGCCGGTGGGTGAGGAACTGGGCCGCTATGCCTTCCGGAATCAGGTCGATCCCGGCAGCGATGGCGAGGACCCGGGTCAACCTGACTCCGATCAGCCGGACCCGCACTCACTTGGTTCGATCATGATGATCGTTGCCACCGACGCGCCGCTTTCGGAACGCAATCTGAAGCGTGTGGCCATGCGGGCCGTAATGGGGTTGTCGCGCACAGGATCCTACGCCGGCAACGGCTCGGGCGACTACGTGATCAGCTTCTCGACGGCTCCCAGCGTACGCCGGAGACCGGGCGATGAGGTTCGATCGATCGAGGACCTCTCCAACGCCAACGTCTCGGCCATCTTCCAGGCCACTGTGGAGGCCACCGAGGAGGCGGTGTACAACTCCATGTTCAAGGCGGTGACCGTGAGCAGCCGCTGGGGCACCCGCGAAGCGCTCCCGATCGAAGCCACGGTCGAGGTGCTCAAGCGCTACGGGGTGGTCCCCAGATGACGGGCGTCCGCAAGACCGGCGATCTTCACTGGTACGACCACTTCGCCGGCCCCCGCGCGCGCCGCGGCGGTCTCGGCCCGCCAAGCCTCTCCAGGCGCGACTTCGTTCGCGTCGGCCGCGACCTCACGGGGCTGATCGCGCTAGGCTCCCTTGGCGGCTGCCGCGACGAGGGCGTCATCCGCCTGCCGTCGTACCCATTCCCCTACGGTGTGGCCTCCGGCGACCCGGACGCACGCAGCGTGGTCCTCTGGACCCGCCTCTCCGCGGAGGCCCTCCGCGAATCCGGAGCAGCCGACCGGTCCGTTCCGGTCCGGTGGGAACTCGCGACGGACGACAGGTTCACGGGCACAGTGGCCCAGGGCGTTCACGGCGCTGCTCCCGAACTCGGCCACTCGGTTCACGTCGAAGTACAAGACCTCGATCCCGGACGCCCCTACTGGTACCGCTTCATCGCCGCCGGCGAAGCCAGCCCGACCGGGCGCACCGCCACACTTCCCGCCGCCGGCACCCCCGCGGATCGCCTGCGCTTCGCTTTCGCGTCCTGCCAGAACTACGAGCACGGCTACTACACCGCGTACCGCCACATGGCCGACGAAGACCTCGACCTGGTCTTCCACCTCGGCGACTACATCTACGAGCGCCGCTTCGGCAGCGCCGAGGTTCGCCGGCACGAGGCGGGCGAGGTGCACACGCTGGACGAATACCGTGCCCGCTACGCGCTCTACCGTTCCGACCCCGATCTGCAGACGGCGCACGCGGCGTGCCCCTGGGTGGTCACGACAGACGATCACGAAGTCGACAACAACTGGGCGGCGGACACTCCCGAGGACGACCAGGATCCCGCACAATTCCTCCTCCGCCGCGCGGCCGCGTTCCAGGCCTACTACGAGTTCATGCCCCTGCGCGCCACCTCCGTGCCGACCGGACCCGCGATGACGCTCAACCGCCTCCTCCGGTTCGGCGACCTCGCCAGTTTCCACGTCCTCGACAGTCGCCAATACCGCTCCGACCAGGCGTGCGGCGACGGCCGCCGCGTTCCCTGCCCGGAGGCGCTGGATCCCGACCGCACCATGCTCGGCACGTCGCAGGAGGCATGGCTGTTCGATGGCCTGGCGTCTTCGTCCAGCCGCTGGAATGTACTCGCCAACCAGGTAATGATCGCGCGGCTCGAGGGTGCCGCGCCGGACGGCGAGCCCATGGTCTCGATGGATCGTTGGGACGGCTATCCCGCAGCGCAACGCAGATTGCTGTCGTTTCTCGACCGGGCGCGGCCGTCCAACCCGGTCGTGATCACCGGAGACATCCACTCCAACTGGGCCGCCGACCTGAAGGCCGACTTTCAGGACCCCGCAAGCAACACCGTGGGCGCCGAACTGGTCGGCACCTCGATCAGCTCGGGCGGTGACGGCGCCGATAGGCGGGAAAGCACCGGAGACACCCTGGCCCGCAACCCGCACATCCACTTCTTCAACGGCCAGCGCGGGTATGTTCGCTGCGAAGTGACGCCGGAGCGCCTCGCGGCCGACTACAGAGTGGTGCCGTACGTCACCCGCCCGGATGCTCCGGTGTCAACGCGTGCGAGTTTTGTTGTGGAGGAAGGGCGGCCCGGACTGTTGCGGGGTTGATCGCGATGCGGATCCGGCGCCGCGCGCCCGGCGTCAGTCGGACCCACCTCCCAGCACGAGCACCCGCCCCGCCCGCGACCCGGTGAACGCCGAGTTCAGGATCGCCGCCTCGCCCCCCACGAAGATGTGGACCACCCCCGACGACAGCTGGTGCGGCTCGGTAAAGGTCGCGTTGTCCGCAAAGTAGTCGGAGAACACGACGACATCGGCGGCCATCCCCTCCTCGATCCTGCCGCGGTCGTCCATGCCCATCACCTCGGCGGGGAGCGCGGTCATGGTACGGACGGCCGCCTCCAACGACATGACCCCGTCCTCGAAGACGTACTTGCCGATCTTGCGCGCGAAGGCGCCGTACGAACGCGGGTGGGGGACGCCCACTCCGAACTCGGGAAGGCCGCCGTCAGACGACGTCATGGTCCACTCCTGCGTCATGAGGGCGTGGACATCCTCCTCGCTCATGTTGAAGGACACGATCGACGGACCCCCCTGAAGGATGAGGTCGAGCGCAACGTCGATCGGGTCGGCGGCCCGTTCCGTCGCCAGCTCCGAGAGCAGCCGTCCCTCGATCGACGGGTCCTGCGTGAAGCGCCGGAACTGGATCCGGTCCGCACCGCCGCGCCGCGCCAGGTTCTCGACCATTGCTTCGCGGATCCGGGCCTTTGTTTCGGGATCGGCCACGCGCTCCGCGAACGCCTCGCTACCGCCGGCCTGGGACCAGCGGGGCAGCAGCGCAGCGGACAGCCCAGTCGCCGAAGCCAGGTAGGGATACTGGTCGGCAAAGACGGGAAGCCCCTCGGCGCGGGCAGCCTCGATCCGCTCCACGATGGCAGCCGACGAACCCCAAACCGGCGGCCCCAGCGCCTTGATGTGGGTGACGATCCCCGTGATCCCGGCCTGGCGGCTGACGTCGATGACCTCCTCGACGGCCGCTATGACACCGATCGTGTAGTCGGACTCATCACGGATGTGGCTCGTGTAGACGCCGCCGAACTCGGCCGCAACGCGCGCGAGCTCGATCAGCTCCGAGTTCTCGGAGTAGCTGCCCGGCGTGTAGAAGGTGCCGGACGACAGCCCCCACGCGCCCGCTCTCATCCCCGCCCGCACGAGGCCGCGCATCTGGTCGAGTTCCTCGGCGGTCGGGGCCCGGTCGTCCATCGCCATGACCCGCGAGCGCACCGAACCGTGCCCGATGAGCTGCGCCGCGTTGACCCCGAGCCCGTGTTCTTCCAGGGCGCCGCGCTGCTCGACCAGATCGACAGGGCCGCCGCCATCCGGGTTGACCACGACCGTTGTGAGGCCCTGGGCCAGCAGCGGCTCGCCGTGACTGAGTCCCTCGCTTGCCAGCCCCGGACCCGAGTGCGAGTGCGTGTCGATGAACCCCGGCGCGACGTAGAGGCCGGTGACATCGAGCGTGGACTGGGCGGACGCACCCTCCAGGTCGCCCACTGCGGCGATCACGCCATCACTGATCGCGACGTCGGCTTGCCGGGCGGGGGACCCGGAGCCGTCCAGAACGCGCCCGCCCACGAGGAGCGTGTCATAGGCCGGGGACGAGCAGGCGGCGAGGGCGAGGCCCAGCGCGGCGACAATCAGGGGCTGCGACCCCGGCTGGCAAAGCTTGGCGTTCATTCGGGTCTCCGGGCAAGCGCAAGGGAATTGGTTATCGTATTCGGGCAGTCCACGCTACTCCGCTCGTTTTTCCGAGGCAGCAACCATGACCCGCCTCCGACTGCTTTCGCAACCGGTTGTGCTCGTCCTGCTCGCGGGCACCCCGGTCGCCGGACAGACCACTGCAGGGCTCCGGGCGGGCGCAAGCATGTCCGAATTGGCGATCACCGGCCTGCACGTTGACGACCAGCAGCCGCGCCTGGGGTACTCGCTGGGCGCCTCACTGGGTGTCCCGCTTTCCCCCCGCTTCGCGCTCGCGCTCGGTGCAGCCTATATCCAGCGTGGCTCCACGGCGACGCTGCTGCAACTGGGCGATGTCGATCACAGAATCCAGTACCTGCGGTTTTCCACGCTGGTCAGGGCAACCGTGCCCTTGCCGGGTCCTTTGTCACTGCATGTGCTCGGCGGCCCCGGCATAGCGCTTGAGACCTCCTGTGAACGCGAGACTACGCTGGCACTGCAGCCGGTCGTTTTCCTCATTGACTGCAACGATCCGGAAAGCGATACGAAGACGCTAGGCCTCGACTTTGGTGTTGTCGGAGGTGCCGGCTTCGGCTTCGCGCTGACGGGGGGAATCACGCTATCGCTGGAGCTGCTCTACGACCACGGGATTCGGTCCATCCTGGAGTCCGAGCAGGAAGCCATGGCCAGTAATCGGTCCGCGGAGGTGCAGATCGGCCTGGACTTTCCGATCGGCTGACCGCCTCTCTACCGGCCGGGCACGGCTACCGCCCCCTCCCAATCCGGATCCGCTACACCCGTGATCTCGCCCGTCGAGCCGTTCACCCAGATCCCGTGGATCCGGCCGAAGGCCCCGTCCCGAGCCACCGCCTGGACCTCCATCCCCCACGACTGCACTTCGGCCACCTCTTCGGGCGTCCATCCGATCCCGGGTGAAGTCTCCATCGCGATCCCCCCGTCGATCGGGTGAACCCTGGCCGCGGCCAGCGCATCGGGCAGGCTCATCTCGTGGTCGACCACGCGCAGCACCGCCTGAACCACCGCCGAGATGATTCTCGCACCCCCCGCGGCGCCCAGCACCAGCACCGGCTCGCCGTCCCTGAGCACCATCAGCGGAGAGATGCTGGAGCGGGCACGCTCGCCGGGCTCCATGTGCCCCAGGTAGCCGCCCAGAGTCGCCGCGTACAGGAAACCGAGCCCCGGCGTCATTACCTTCGATCCCAGATTCGGGCCGATGGTCTGCGTCAGCGAGACGTACATGCCGCCGCCGTCCGCGGTCGACAGGTGCGTTGTGTGCCCGTGGGACGGCCCCCACCCTTCCCCGTCCCAATCGGCGAGCGCCACCTGCTGCACGGCGCCCGGCACCTCGATGCCGGCTGCGATCTCCGCCGCCCAGGCCTTGTCCGTCATGAACGAGAGGTCGCCCCCGTCCTCCCCCCGCACCGCAGCCCGCGCCTCGAACGCGCGTGCCACCACAGTGCCGACCAGGCCGGCCCAGCTGTCGCGATCCAGCGACCCCATGTCGAAATTCTCGAGGATGTGCAGGATGCCTATGCTGACGGCGCCGGACGCCGGGACATCCGTCCCCACAAGGTCGAAACCGCGATAGTTGCCCGTCACGATGCGCGCGTCCTGCGCCTGGTAGTCCGCCAGCGACCGGGCCGTCACCGCTCCTCGGTGCATCTCCATGTCGGCGACGATGCGCTCGGCGATGGGTCCGCGGTAGAACGCGTCGGCGCCGCCGGTGGCGATCGTGCGCAGCGTCGCCGCCAGATCGGGCTGGATGAACACGGTGCCGGCCTCGCGGGAATTCCCTTCGGCGGTGAGGAAGTGCGCGCTCGAACCCCCGAACTCGGCGAGCTGCTCCGCACCGGCGGCGTGCCGTGCCGCCTCGCCCGGCAACAGTTCGAAGCCGCCTTCCGCGATCTCGATCGCCGGCGCCATGACTTCGTCCAGCGACATGGTGCCGTATTCGTCCAGGAGACGGGCGAGACCCGCGACCGCCCCCGGGATTCCTACCGTGGGATATCCGTACGAAGCCTGCGGCGCCGTCTCGGGATCGTAGGTGGCGGGCGCCTGGGTCGTCGCGTCGATTCCCGCGAACGAGCCGTCCGGGAGCCGGATCAGGATCTGGGTGCGGCCTCCAATGCTGTTCATCGACGGCTCGACCACGGAAACGGCAAAGGCCGCCGCGACCGCCGCGTCGGCCGCGTTTCCACCCGCCCGCAGCATCTTCGCCCCTGCCTCCGCCGCCACCGGTTGCGCGGCCGCCACCACCCCATCCGGCGAGGACGCCACCTGCGGCAGCACGGCGGGCTCCCCCTGTTCGGCGGGGCCACAGGCCCACGTGCCCAGCAGCGCCACCGCGCCGCAGTAGTACCAGTTAGCTCGCTGACGCATCAGAACGGCTCCCATCTGCTGAAGTACTGTGCCATGAACGTGGTCCCGGCCGGCAGATTCCTGCCTCGCAACGCGAACCGCGCCCCTACCTCGAACTGCCCGGGACCGACATCATAGAGCAGAGAGGGCTGCAGTTGCACGAGGTCGCGCTGAAAGCTCGGGATGCGTATCCCCTCGGTCACCCCCGACGCCCCCTCCCACCCGTCCATCGCCAATCGGTACCCCAGGGGGCCGACCCGACCCCCGAACTGGACGTAGTAGAAGAACTCGTTACCGAAATCCTTCCGCGACTCGGTGTTTTCCTCTCGCCACCGGTAGCCGGCCCATCCGGACAGGTACGCCGACCGCGGCCAGAACGAATGACCGATCTCGGCCATCACCTCCCAGTCGCGCTGTCCGTCGCCGAGGGGGATGACCTCGGCATCCACGTCGAAATCCCCCACCGGGAGCTTGGTGCCGACCCGAATGGCAAACGGTAGTTCCGCACCCGCCCACGACAGCGGCGCGAAGCGAAGCCACGCGCGGGTATCGCCGACGCCGGTCGAGGCGCGCTCGCCCGCAATATCGTCGTAGCGGAGACGGTTGAAGGAAAGCTGGGTCCACAGGTCCACGCCGGGCGCCAGCCCCAGCGCCGTGGTCAGGAACGACGACGTCGTGATCGCGTGTCCCTCTGCGAAGAACGATCGAGTCGCCCCGCTCGACCCAAAATGGGTGCGGGTATCCTGGTGGTAGACCGCCAGTGCGACCCACCCCTTTCCGGGGCGCTCCACCCACTGCCCCGCGGATTCCCCTCCCGTGGTGGTGAACAGGATGACTGCCGCGCCCAGCACGATGCCGGCGCGAGAGCTGCGCTCACTCAACAGGCAGTTCCGTCTCCGGATGGAAGGCCGTCCAGGCCTGCCAGAAGGCAACGTACGCCTCCGGGATGACCTCCAGCCGCTCCCCGGCGAGCTCGCCTTCCGTCGCCACTCCGGCCACCGACCAGTGCGACCCGGTTTCATTGTCCAGAATGGCCTCGTCCTCCACGCTGAACGTCAGCCGCTGTCCCCGGGCAACGGGCCGGACGGCAACAGCCGCAAATCGGGTTCGGTCCCAGAGCACGGCCGCGGCGTCACCCCCATATTCGAATTCTGCGACCCACTTCTCGCCGCGCGCTTCCATCGCATGGAAGGGAAACGCCCGCGGAGGCCCGATCCCGTCGGACGGGAGCCCCAGAACGCGTTCCTTCGGCTGACGCCTGTTGTCGTCGCGCGGGATCGGAAAACCCAGGTAGTCCGGATTGTCCGGGTTCTCGTAGGCGCTTCCGTATGGATTGAGGCTGTAGGTGTCCTGATCGAAGAGGTCGAGGCCGATCACCAACGACCCCGGGAACAGTGTCATCCACCCTTCCCAGCGCATCTCCACGATGGGATACCGCACCAAAGACTGCCCCTCGCGGGGTCCACAGGCTGCCGCCCCCCTCATCTGCGGCCACAGCGAGTCGTCCGACTGCCTGTCATACATGATCAGGTTGGCCTGAAAGAGCAGTCCGGACACCCCAAACTCGGCGCCTCCCACCGAAGCTCTGTCGAACGCCAGAGCGGATCCCGTCAGGGGGCAGTAGGTCACCGCGATTTGTTGCCCACTCCGGTTTAGATTGACTATCTCGTGCCGATACATAATGTTATGAGGAATCGCCAGCCACTCGTCGCCCACCCGGATCCCGATGACACGATCGGCACCGGTCAGGTACGCGGTCTCCGCCTCTTGCTCCGTCGAGACGAATGGGGGATCGGTGAGCGCCGGGATGCCATCCCGCCCAACCCCACCATCAGCGAGGAAGCCAGGGTCGAGCGCGCCACAGCTCAAGTCCGGCTCCAGGCCAAAGGGCTCGTCGGTGGAGCAGGCCGCGAGGGCGCCCGAGAGAACAAGGACCCATCCGGCGTTTCCGGTGTGTCTTTTGTACAGCATGTTCACCAACTCCTGAAAACCGAGGCTAAATGCGCGGGACCGAAGAGGATCTCCGACGCACCCTGAGCCGGATCGACGGGCGCGGGTACCCTGCGTACAGGGATCTTCGTGGCTCCTGGTCTCTACCGCAATTCACGCTGGAAGTTCGCCATGTTCAAGGCGACCCCTTTGCGGCTCCCAGCCGGGTCGCGGTGATTCTGCAACCGGATCGCGCGGGCTTCGATCCGGCAATCCTGCGCAATGCCTCTCGTCGCACGGCGCTGTCGTGTCTGCTGGCCCGCAAGTTCGCACAGCGTGCCCGGGCCACCCGTGCACGCCGCACGGGAAGCGGCAGAAGCGGCGAAGTCACCATGCTGGACCCGGGTCAGGTCGTCCTGCCCAACACCGCCGTTCTGATCGAGCCCGACGGCACCGTCGAGGCCCGGTTCACGATCGGACTCCCCGCGGCCGGACGCAGGATTCTGGGGCGTCAGGCCGCCACGCTCCTTCTCGAGTCCGTTCCGGCTCTGGTCGCCAGGACTCTGGTGGGAAGCGCCCACTCGCCCGTCCAGCTCAACCGTCATGCCGAGGTGAACGAGGACGCCGACCACATGCGTTCGCAACTGGGCAAGCGAGGCCTGGTGGCGTTCATCGCCAATGACTCGCTGCTGCCCCGCCGGAGCGGGATCGACGACCGTCCCCTTCTGGACAACAGCACGATTCTCTTCCACTCGCCTCCCCGGCTGGAAGTCACGCTGGAGCGTCTCAATGCCCCCCCGGTGGTCGGAATGGGAATTCCAAGGGGTGTTACCCTCCTCGTCGGCGGCGGCTACCACGGAAAGTCCACCGTGCTCGATGCCGTGGCGCAGGGAGTCTACAACCATCGACCCGGCGACGGGCGGGAATGGGTAGTGACGGATCCGACCGCTACCAAGATCCAGGCCGAGGACGGCCGCTCCGTCGCAGGCGTCGACATATCGCCCTTCATCGGCGCGTTGCCTGCGGGCCAGGACACCACCTGCTTTACGACCACAAACGCTTCGGGCTCGACCAGCCAGGCAGCCGGCATCATCGAGGCGCTGGAGGCGAGATCGAGACTCCTCCTGATCGACGAAGACACGTCCGCAACCAATTTCATGATCCGCGACCGGCGAATGCAGGCGCTGGTACAGGAAGAAGACGAGCCCATCACACCCTTCATCGATCGGGTTCAGAGCCTCTATCGGGACGCCGGGGCCAGCGCCCTGCTCGTGATCGGTGGCTCGGGCGACTACCTCGACGTGGCCGATCTGGTACTGGGGATGGTCCGATACCAACCGCACGACCTGACCGAGGAAGCGCGCTCGGTCGCCGCGGCCCATCCCACCGGCCGCATCGTCCGCGACGCGCCGGCGACGTGGCCGTGGCGGCACAGGTGCCCCGATCCGCGTTCGATCCGTCCCTGGCGCGGGCGCAAGCAACATCACGTCAAGGTTCCCAGCCGCTCCGTAATCGAGTTCGGCAATGATCGTATTGATCTCACGGGGATCCGGCAGATCGCTCTTCGGGCTCAGGCCCGGGCGATTGCGCTGGCTCTCGCCCACATGCAACAGTTCATGGGGGCGGGCATGGCGGTCGAAGATACTCTCGACGCAATGCGTAAGCTCCTCGACAGCGAAGGACTGGACGCCCTCGAGCCGGCCCGGACGGGGGATCTGGCCATGCCGCGCATACAGGAGATCGCCGCTACATTGGCGAGGCTTCGAACCCTCACCCTGACTGGAGCACAACCGTGAAGCACGTTCCGGCGCACCGCGCGCTATTCCTGGGGCTTTCCACCCTGCTCATCTCCTTCGGCAGTGCCCGTGCCCAGGAGCCAACCCTGGTCACCACCGTCGAGGGAATCACCGAGTACCGTCTGGACAACGGACTTCGGGTCCTCCTCTTCCCCGATCCCAGCCAGCCCCAGACCACGGTGAACATCACCTACTTCGTCGGGTCGCGGCACGAGGGCTACGGCGAGACCGGCATGGCGCATCTCCTCGAACACCTGGTGTTCAAGGGCACGCCCGACCACCCGGACATCCCGCAGGAGTTGACCGAGCGGGGCGCGCTCCCCAACGGCACCACCTGGCTGGATCGCACCAACTACTTCGAGACCTTCCCGGCGTCCTCCGACAACCTCGAGTGGGCGCTCGACCTCGAGTCCGACCGCATGGTGAATTCGTTCATCTCCGCGGAGGACCTGGAATCGGAGATGACGGTCGTGCGCAATGAATGGGAGTCGGGAGAAAACAGCCCCTTCCGGGTGCTGCGCCAGCGGATGAACTCCGTCGCCTACCTGTGGCACAACTACGGCAACTCCACCATCGGTGCCCGGGCGGACCTCGAGAATGTTCCGATCGAGCGCCTTCAGGCCTTCTATCGCAAGTACTACCAGCCCGACAACGCACAGCTCGTGGTTGCGGGCCAGTTCGACACGGATGAGGCGTTGGCGCTCGTTGTCGAGAAGTTCGGTGCCATCCCCCGCCCCGACCGCACCGGCGACATGCGCATCTACCCCACCTACACCGCCGAGCCGGTCCAGGACGGCGAGCGCATGATCACACTTCGCCGCACCGGCGACACGAAACTGGTCGCCCACCTGTACCATGTGCCCGCGGGGTATCACGAGGACTTCGCGGCCATCGACCTGCTCGCCTGGGTACTGGGAGACGAGCCCTCGGGGCGTCTGTACCAGGCGCTGGTCGAACCCGGTCTCGCCGCCTCCACTTCGGCCCAGGCGGGCCAGAACCGCGAGCCCGGCACGCTCACCACGATGGCCGTGCTGCGCGACGACGGATCCGAGCAGGAAGTTGCCGCCGCCATGGCCGACGCGCTGCAGGACGTGCTGACCAGTCCGGTCACCGGCGAGGAGGTCGAGCGGGCCCGGCAGGCGCGCACCGCTTCAATGGAGAGGCTCTTCAACGACTCCCGCGCGATCGCGCTGCAGCTCAGCGAGTGGGGCGCGATGGGAGACTGGCGACTCTTCTTCGTACACCGTGACCGGTTGCGCGAGGTCACCGCCGAAGACGTCCAGCGGGTCGCCGTGAGCTACCTGAAGCCGTCCAACCGCACTGTGGGCATCTTCGTACCCGACGACAATCCCGACCGTGCGGAGATCCCGGTCGCGCCCGATGTCGCATCCGTCGTGGAGGGCTACCGGGGCGCGGAGGCCGTGGCCGAGGGCGAGGCGTTCGACCCATCCCCCGCGAACATCGACCGCCGGACGGCGACAAGCGACCTGCCCAGCGGGATGAAGGTCGCCCTGCTTTCCAAGGATACCCGCGGGGAAACCGTTGTCGCCACGCTCGGGCTCCGGATCGGCACGGAAGAGAGTCTGACCGGACGCGGCTCGGCGGGTTCACTGACCTCATCGATGCTGATGCGCGGTACGGCCAATCGCACCCGCCAGGAGATCGAGGACGAGATGAACCGGCTGCAGGCGAGAATCTCGGTCGGAGGCGGGGGATCGGTCATTTCCGGCCGGGTGCAGGCAACCCGCGAAAACTTCCCCGATGCACTCCGGCTGCTCGGCGAAGTCCTGCGCGAGCCGGCCTTCCCCGCGGACGAGTTCGAGCTTTTGAAGGAACAGCAGCTTGCAGCGATGGAGAGCCAGAAATCGGAGCCGCAGCTGCTGGCCATGCTTGCCCTGCAGCGTCATCTGAGCCCGCACGAGCCGGGTCACCCCAACTATGTGTCCACGATGGAGGAGTCGATCGCCGAGATCGAGGCGCACACTCTCGATGAGATCAGGGACTACTACGACACGTTCTACGGGACCGGCGCGGCCACCATGTCCATCGTCGGCGACTTCGACGAAACGGAAGCGCTCCAGATCGTGCAGGACGCTTTCGGGGATTGGGCCTCATCCGTCGCCTTCACGCGAATCGGGAACGCGTACATGGAGATCGATCCCGCGGACCTGCAGATCGAGACCCCCGACAAGGCCAACGCATTCTTCATGGCGGCGCAGGCGCTCCCAATGGACGACAGCCACGAGGACGCAGCGGCCCTGACAATGGCCAACTATCTGCTCGGCGGCGGGTTCCTGAATTCCCGGTTGGCCACCCGAATCCGCCAGGAGGAAGGGCTCAGCTACGGCGTCGCGTCCCAGCTGATACTTCATCCGATCGACGCCCGCGCACAGTTCCTGGCGTTTGCGATCTACGCACCCGAGAACCGGGACAAGCTGGAAGCCGCGTTCCGCGAGGAAATCCAGAAGATGCTCGACGACGGCTTCACGGACGAAGAGGTTGCCGCGGGGGTTCAGGGGTACCTGCAAAACGCCAACCTGATGAGAGCCCAGGACCAGGTGCTGGCCGGCACCCTGAGCAACAATCTCTACTTCGGGCGCACGATGGCCTGGCAGACGGAGCACGAAGATGCGATCCGGTCGTTGACGGCCGAGCAGATCAACGCGGCGGTCAGGCGCTGGATCGACCTGGACAGGATGTCCTTCGTGAAGGCCGGGGACTTCGCCAAGGCCCAGCGCGTGATCCCGTAGGCATCCGGCACCGCCGCCGAACCGGGCAACGGCCGAGTTGCAGGAGCCCTAGGAGGCCGCCTTGATGTGGCCCGCTTCCGCGAGCAGTTCGCGGAGGCGGGTCTCGCGCTCCGGCAGCGCCGTTCTGGCGATGGTGCGCGCCAGTCCTATGCGCTCTTCCTTGGTGATTCTGTCGAGAATGGAGATCGGAGTGCCATAACGGAGCAGAATGCGCTTTGCGTCCACGGCGACCGAGTCGTTCACTTTGCCTCCTACAGCGGATACTGCTGGATACACCACCTGATGGGGCAGTAATATCGCAGGTTTGGCCGCGGATTTCCATTATCTTGGGTCATGAAGTTCACCGGCCTGTCGCGCTCCGTCGAGGACTATCTCAAGGCTGTCTACACCCTGAATGAACGGGGTGAAGCCGCCGGAACCAGTCAGCTCGCCGAGGTGCTCGATGTGCAGCCTGCCTCGGTGAGCGGCATGATCCGCCGACTTGCCGAGGACGGGCTCCTGGAACACGAGCCGTACCGGGGTGTTCGGCTGACGCGTGCCGGGAGTCGCGAGGCGCTGAAGGTCCTGCGGCGCCACCGGATTATCGAATCGTACCTGGTCCAGCACCTCGGTTTCGGCTGGGATGATGTTCACCAGGAAGCAGAGCGCCTCGAGCACGCCGCCTCCGATGCGCTGGTGGAACGCATGGCCGAGGCCATGGGTCATCCCACAAACGATCCCCACGGTGCTCCGATACCCACCCGCGGCGGCGATATCGACCCGACTCCCTATCCCCGCCTCGACGAGGTGGAGGCCGGGGCCCAAATCACCGTGCGTTCGGTCTCGGACCACGACCCTGCGCGGCTCCGCTACTTCGAGTCGGTCGGGATCGTTCCGGGAGCACAGGCGGTCGTGCACGAGAGCGCAATCCATGGCAAGCACGTGACCCTCACGGTGGGAGACGAACGTGAGTTGCTCACCCTGATGGCCGATGTGGCGCGTCGCGTGACGGTCATGGAGGCATGAGGCGACCCGGCGAGTCCTGCGCTTTGCTGCACGACCGGTATCCCGTGTTGTCACGCCTCGCGCGCATCGGCCGCACCCGGCTGGCCAACACTCCCACCCCCCTTCTCCCCGCCCCCGCACTCGCGGCTTCGCTGCGGCCCGACATCGAGATCTCGGTCAAGGCCGACGGCTGGACCGGCCTGGGTCTCGGCGGCAACAAGGTGCGCAAGCTGGAATACGAGCTGGATCCCGCGCGGCTGCGTGGCGCAACCCACCTCGTGACGGCGGGAGGGCCGCATTCGAACCACTGCCGCGTGACCGCCGCGGCTGCAGCGCGGCTCGGCCTTGGCTGCTCGCTGGTCATCAACGGCGAGCCCGAGGATCCCGGGCGCGGCAACCCGCGCCTGCACCGGTTGCTTGGTGCGCGCATCGTGACGGTCGTGGAGAAGACCGACCGGGACCCGGGCATGGCCGCCGAGGCACGCCGCATCGCTGCGGCGGGGGGACGCGCCCTGGTCATTCCGGTTGGCGCGTCAACACCTCGGGGGGCGCTGGGATACGTGCATTCCCTGGTGGAGATGTACGAACAGTCGGGAGGGGATCGCGATCCACCGCCCTGGATCTTCACCTCGTCCTCCTCCGGCGGCACCATGGCTGGCCTCATCGTGGGCTGCGCGATCCTCGATTGGGACGCGCAGCTGGTCGGAGTGAGTCCCGACGAGTCGGCGGCCACGATTCTGGCGAAGGCCAGCGACATCGCGGTCGGCGCGGCCCGAATCCTCGACGAGAGCGGGAGCGATGCGGACAGCGCGGACCTCGGCCTCGTGCCGCGAGTCAAGCGCGTGGCGACGTCGGTCCTCACCACCGACGAATTCGTGGGTTCGGGCTATGGCCACTCGACATCCGACGGAGACGCGGCCATGGCGCTCTTCGGAACCCGGGCCGGAGTCATCCTCGACCCGGTGTACACGGGCAAGACCGCCGCCGGGATGATCGCCTGGATCCGTAACGGGCGTGTGCCGGCCGACACTCACGCCATCTTTGTGCACACAGGGGGCCATCCGGCGCTGTTTCGGTAGTGGAGGACGCATTGCGGCGCTCCGGTCGACAGTTACCTTACCGCCAACGGCACGCCGCGAACGTCACAGACCCAAGACCGGAGGTTCCCATGTCCAGACCGCGCGCATCCCTGCTTTGCCTGCTGTCCCTGATGCTCATTCCAGCGGCGCTCGGCGCCCAGAACGAGCCTGACGGCACGCTCAACCTGGTCACCTACCTCGACTGGGAGACGGTGTCCAATCCGCAGATCTCTCCCGATGGGAGCCAGATCATCTTCACCCGCGGCTGGGTGGACAAGGTCAACGACCGCCGCAATTCGTCGATCTACATCATGGACGTGGACGGCAGCCGGCCGCGCGTGCTGGTCGAGGACGGCTCGTCGCCCAAGTGGTCGCCCAGCGGCGACCGCATCCTCTTCACAGCCGAAGGCGACCCCGAGGGCAGCCAGATCTTCGTGCGGTGGATGGACGACGAGGGCGCAACGACCCAGATCGCCCACCTGGAAGACTCGCCCGGCAATGTGGAATGGTCTCCCGACGGGACGCAGATCGCGTTTACGATGTCGGTCGATGCGGACAACCCGTGGCCGATCAGTCTGCCGGGCCGTCCCGAAGGTGCCGAGTGGACCGATGCGCCGAAGGTCGTGGACCGGCTCGTGTACCGGCGCGACCGGCGGGGGTACATCGACGAGGGCTTCAGCCATCTCTTCGTCGTGCCGGCCGATGGCGGCACCGCGCGTCAGCTCACCGACGGCGACTGGAACCACAACGGCGTCGCCTGGACGCCCGACGGCGCCGAGATCCTCTTCACGTCGCTACGCGTCGAGGACGCCGATCACCAATGGCGCCAGTCGGACATCTACTCCGTCGCGGTCGCCAGCGGGACCATCACCCGGCTGACGGACCGATCCGGTCCCGACGGCTCGCCCAGTCCCTCGCCGGACGGCAGTCTCATCGCCTTCTCAGGAAACGACCTGACCACCGACACGTACATCACGCGCAAGCTGTACGTGATGAACCGCGACGGGTCGAACGTCCGCATGATCAGCGACGGCTTCGACCGCCAGGCATCGGGCACGATGTGGGCCGAGGACGGAAGCGGCTTCTACGTGAACGTGTCGAGCGAAGGCACCCGCAACCTCCATTTCGTGTCGGTGGACGGCGGCGTCACGCCGGTCACGACCGGGAACCACATGTTGAGCGTGTCGTCGATCGGTTCCGGCCTCGCCGTGGGCACGCTGACCGCCTACCAGCGCCCCGGCGATGTGGTTTCGTTCCCGCTGAGCAGCCCTGACCAGATCGCCCAGCTGACCGAGGTGAATGCTGATGTATTGCAGGGCGTCGCTCTCGGCGACGTCGAGGAGGTCTGGTACAAGTCGGTGGAGGACTTCGACATCCAGGGATGGATCATCAAGCCCCCGGACTTCGACCCGTCCCGCAGGTACCCCCTGATCCTCGCGATCCATGGGGGTCCGCATGGCATGTACAACGTCGGCTTCAACTTCGGATGGCAGAATCACGCGGCCAACGGCTACGTGGTGCTGTACACGAATCCGCGCGGCTCGTCCGGCTACGGCAGCGCTTTCGGGAACTCGATCAAGAACGCGTACCCGGGCAAGGACTTCGACGACCTCATGGCCGGCGTCGACCTCGTGATCGAACAGGGCTACATCGACGACCAGAACATGTTCGTCTACGGCTGCTCGGGCGGCGGCGTGCTGACTTCATGGGTGGTGGGCCACACCGACCGGTTCGCCGCGGCTTCGGCGAACTGCCCCGTCACGAACTGGTTCTCGTTCGTGGGGACGACCGATGGCGCCAGCTGGTACCGCAACTTCGAGCACTTCCCCTGGGACGACCCGTCCGAGCACCTGCGCCGCTCGCCGCTCATGTACGTGGACAACGTCACAACCCCCACCATGCTGATGACCGGGGAGGGCGACCTGCGCACCCCGATGCCGCAGACCGAGGAGTACTACCAGGCGCTGCGGGTTCTCAACAAGGCGCCGACCGCCATGGTGCGCTTCAAGAACGAATGGCATGGCACCAGCTCGATGCCGTCGAACTTCCTCCGGACGCAGATCTACCTGCGGGAGTGGTTCGAGAAGCACCGGCGGGGGGGACCCGTAACCGACCAGTGACTGGGTGGCCGGCATGGCTTGTGAATCCGTTCACAAGCCATGCCGGGGCCGGTTGGCAGTCCGCGGCGTTGCCGGTCAGCCCTTCGCGGCTTCGTAGATCCCGACCTTCAGGGGCGGGTCCACCCACCAGTGGAAGTAGAAGCGGTTCTCGCCTTCGACGATGATGCCCTCGCGGCGCTCGCGCGTCTTGGGCCAGTCGTTGCGCTCGTTGAGGACGACCAGCACCTGACCCGGCTGCAGCCTGTCGATCCATTCGTCGAGGGCGCGCTCGAGATTCACCAGAAGCTCCCGCTCGGCGTCGCGCTGGACCGGGGCGTCGGCCTGGGCCAGCACCTCGCCAGCGTCGACGAGACGGTGCCCCGTCGAGAATTCGTCCGCCGGGAACGAGTGCTGGCGGTCGCGGCGAAACCCGATCTCGGTCATCGCGCTGGGATTGAAGCTGGGCGTGACGCTGTGATACCAGCTGCCGTATCGGCGTACGATCATGTCTTGCCGCCTTCGCGGTCGTGACTGAGCAGGGCCGCCAGTTCCTCCGGATCGAGGCGCTCGCCGACCCTGCTGCCCGTGCCGCGACCCGAGCGGGTTCGCGGAGGCGCGGCGTCCTTCTTCTCGGTGGCCGAGCCGCCGGCGAAGTCGAAATCGGGATGGTGCACCTTTTCCAGCTTGCGCTCCAGTTCGTACTCGAGTGTGCGGAACGCGCCGAGATCGCTCGAGGTGACGAATGTCACCGCCTCGCCGGTCTTCCCGGCTCTTCCGGTGCGGCCGATGCGGTGGACGTAATCGCCCGGGTCGAGCGGAACGTCGTAGTTGACCACGTGGGAGATGTCGTCGATGTCGAGACCGCGCTGGGCGATGTCGGTCGCGACCAGCACACGCACCTCTCCCTGCGTGAAACGCTCCATCGCGCGTGTGCGGTGGCGCATCTGACGGCTCCCATGGATCACGTCGCAGGAAACGCTGGCTCGATCCAGCCGTGACTTAAGCGCATCCGCGCCGACCTTGGTGCGGGTGAAGACCAGCACCTGGTCCCACCCGGGCTGACCGACCAGATGGACCAGGAGATCGGGTTTCCTGTCGGGCCGGACGGAGTAGGCGATCTCCGAGATCCCCTCGACCCTCGAGCCCGACGGGGACGCCTCCACCCACGCAGGCTCCCGGGTCATGCGAAGTGCGAGGTCGTGGACCGCATTCGGCATCGTAGCCGAGAAGAGGAGCGTCTGGGGCCGCTTGCCCAGTCCCCTGACCACATCCTCGATCTGGGGACGGAATCCCATGTCGAGCATCCGGTCCGCTTCGTCCAGAATGAGAAGGCGGACGCCCGTCAGCCGGGCACTGCCCCGCTTTTGCAGATCGATCAGACGCCCCGGTGTAGCGACGATCACCTCGTCACCCCTCTTGAGAGCGTCGAGCTGTGGGCCGTAGGCCACACCGCCGTGGATCACCGCCGACCGGACCTTCGAGCCCCTGGCGAGTGCACCGGTATCTTCGCACACCTGCTGTGCCAGTTCCCTCGTGGGGCAGAGCACAAGGACCTGAAGCCCTGCGCCGGCTTCGATCATCTCCAGCGCCGGCAACATGAAAGCCCCGGTCTTGCCTGTACCGGTCCTCGCGATTCCAACTACATCTCGCCTGGCAGTGACCAGGGGAATCGCCCGGTGTTGAATGGGAGTCGGAGTCGTCCATCCCAGCGCCTCAACGGCGGCCAGGCGGAGTTCAGAGAGTTCGAAGGCTGAAAAGTCTGTCGTTTCGGTCAAAAGCTGCTATTGCCCAGAGAGTGATTTGCATGAAAAGGGGGGACTGCCTGACACGAATGTAACCGTATTGCCCCGAAATCCTGAACACTGAAGCCGATTTCGGCCTCTTGACAGTGACTTGGCAGACATATCGCACTTATTGTTATGCATGGTCCCGACCCCCACTTCCGTCCTCTTCGTTTGCCTGGGCAATATCTGTCGTTCACCGCTTGCGGAGGGGATTTTTGCCCACCTCGCCGACTCTCGCGGCATGGCCGACCGATTCCGCGTCGATTCCGCGGGAACCGGTGCATATCATTCGGGGGAACGTCCCGATTCGAGATCCATCGCGGTGGCATCGAACCACGGCGTTCGGTTGCCCGGCGTCGCTCGTCAGGTCAACCGTAGCGATATGGCCCACTTCGACATGATCGTGGCCATGGATCGCAGCAATCGGCGCTCGCTGGAGCGCATGCGGGGCTACGGTGCCCACAACGGCCACGCCGAAATCGTGATGATGCGCGACTACGATCCCGAGCGCGGTAATAGGGACGTCCCCGATCCGTACTATGGTGGGCCGGATGGTTTCGAGCGGGTCTACACGATTCTGGAGCGCTGCTGCGGCAGACTACTTGACACCCTGACCGACCAACAATGTTGAGAGCCGCACCGACACCCGGAGGAGTCGATCACGGCCGCACCGGGGAATCTCTCATTCGGGGGGCTGGTGGCGGTCGTGCGGTTCCGGTACCGACCGCCGTCCTCGACAGTGCGCTCGGCTGTATCCAGATGCGACGGTCCCATGTCGCGGGTGCCAGACTCGTTAACGGCGGCAGCATCAACAAGGCAGTCAAGCTGCAGACCAATGCGGGTGATTTCTTTCTGAAATGGCACCCCGGCGCCGCTAATCAGCTCTTCCGAATGGAGGTGGAAGGGCTCGAAGCGCTCGCAACTTCCCGGGCTGTCACGGTACCCGTTGTGGTGGCCCAGTCCGGCGATGCGGACAAGGTTCCGTGGCTTCTGCTGGAATGGATCGGCGAGGGCGTCCCATCGAAATCCTCATGGCGGGAATTGGGACGGAATCTGGCAGGGCTTCATCGCTCGTGGTCCGAGGATCGCTACGGCTGGCCGTCGCACAACGTCATCGGGACACTCGATCAGGCAAACGGATGGTTTGACGATTGGTGCCAGTTCTGGGCCGAAAAGCGCATCCTCCCACTCGCGTGGTCGCTGAGGGCCGCCGGAGCCATCGCCTCGGAGCAGTTGACCGTGATCGAGGAGCTCGCGCATCGCGTGGACACGCTCCTGGCGCCGGCCGCGAAAGCCGATGGACCGTCGCTGCTGCACGGCGACCTCTGGTCCGGCAACGTGCTGTTCGGGCAAGCCGGCAAGGCAGTACTGATCGATCCCGCCGTATATGTCGGGCACCGCGAGGTGGACCTGGCCATGTGTCGCCTCTTCGGAGGCTTCCCGGCGACCTTCTACCACGCATACGCGGAGACGTGGGCGCTGCAGCCCGATCACGAGCTGCGCCTTCCCGCATACCAGCTCTACCCCCTGCTGGTACACGCGCGGCTCTTCGGCGGCGGCTACGTGCCCTCTGCGCTGCGGGCGGCCGAAACAGCCTTGTCGGCCTGCTAAGCGGGCTATCGCCGCACCGCCACCATCAGTCCGTCGCCCACCGGCAGAATCGTCGCGTCAAAACGTCGATCCGACGACAGGACCTCATTGAAGTGATTGAGATGGCCGGCAAGCGGGTCGGACTCGGGATCCAGCACGCGGCCTGCCCAGAAGGCGTTGTCGGCCATGAGCAGCCCTCGCGGTCCTAGCAGACGGGCGGCTTCTTCCAGGTAGGTGGTGTAGCGTTCCTTGTCGGCGTCCAGAAACACGACATCGAAGGACCTGTCCGGGCCCAGTTCACGGAGCAATTCGGCGGCGTCTCCGACTCGAATGTCGACGCGATCCGCCAACCCGGCCCGCTCGACCGACCGCTGCGCCACCGATGCGTGCTCGGGGTTGATCTCGACCGTGATCAGTCTGCCGTCCGCCGGGAGGGCGCGCGCGATCCAGATCGCCGAGTAGCCAGCGAGGGTGCCGACCTCGAGCACTCGCCGTGCACCGGCCGCCCGCACGAGCACCTGAAGGGCCCGAGCGGTGGCCGGCGGAAGCTGGATCCTGGGCATCTCCGCCTCGTCGGCACGCGCGCGCACACGGCGCAGGTGGTCGTCCTCCGTGGCGTAGAGGCGCTGGACGTACCCCTCGAGCGCGTCGTGGTCGAGGGCCGAGGGGTCGGGGGCGCCGGAGGGAATCCTTCCCCCCGCCGCGTCGCGGTCACCCACCCAGCACCGTGGCCATGCGCCGCACGCCCGCTTCGATGTCCTCGTCCGAAGAGGCGGTGCTCATGCGCGCGAAACGGGCGTCGCCGAAAGCCTCGCCCGGTACGATCGCAACCCCTGCCTCTTCCAGGATACGGGCGCAGACATCGTTGGCGCAGGTGAGCTCATCGTCGAAGACCCCGTCTACCCGGAAGTACAGGTAGAAGGCCCCGCCCGGCATCACGTAGGGGCACCCCGGCAGAAGCTCGTCGAAGAGGCGCGTGACGAGGCCTCGGCGGCGGCGGAAGGCCTCCAGCATGCGGGCCTTGTCGCGCGCGGCGTCCTCGTCCCGCGTCAGCGCCTCCAGCGCTGCAACCTGTGACGGCGTAGCGGCGTTCAGCGAAACGTGGCTCTGAAACGCCGACATCTTCGACGCGAGCTCGGCGGTGGTGTAGGAGAAGCCGACACGCCACCCGGTCATGGCGTAGGCCTTGGACATCCCGTTGGCCACGACAAGGTGTCCCACGGTGTCCGGATCCAGGTCCAGGGCACCCGGCGCCTTGCCGCCGCCGTCGCCGAAATGGATCTCCTGATAGATCTCGTCGGAGATCAGCGTCACATCGCGTTCCTTCGCCCACTCCGCTATCGCGCCAAGTTCCTCGCGGGAATAGACCGCGCCGGTGGGATTCGACGGCGATGAAAGGATCAGGCCCCGGGAGCGCGGTGTGGCCGCGGCCTCCAGGTCGTCCGGAGTCAGCAGAAAATCGCGGCTGGCGCTTCCGGCCACCGGCACCGGCTCCGCCCTGGCCAGCGTCACCATCTCGGGATAGGAGGTCCAGTACGGTGACCCGATCATCACTTCATCGCCTGGCCCGAAGAGGCAGAAACAGGCGTTGTACAGCGACTGTTTGGCCCCCGCCGAGACGACGACCCGGGCGCCATCGGCCGGGTATGCGGTGCCGGAGGTCATGTACCTGGCCGCGGCGGCGCGCAGTTCCGGGAGTCCGGCGGCTGGCGTGTACCGCGTCCGACCGTTCCTGATGCCCTGAACGGCCGCGTCCGAGATCCACTCGGGCGTGCGGAAATCCGGCTCGCCCGCGCCGAGGTTGATGATGTCGCGCCCGGCAGCGGACAGTTCCCTGGCCAGGGTGCTCACCGCTACGGTCGCCGATGGGCGCAGCTTTGCAATGTTTTCCGAAAAGGTCATCGGTTAGCGTTATTCGTTCCGTTGGAGGAGGAAGAAAGGTCAGATGGATTCACAGGGAACCGAGCGGACAATAAGCCGCGACGCCGATGGGTTCGCAACCCCGCAGGGCACTCGACGCTCCGTTTACTTCGATTTCGTCGATCCCGTCTCGTGCGTTGTCGCCTGCATGTTCGACGAGGCCGATGCGGCTGAGCTGGTCGACTGGCGCGGCCTCGAGCTGCGCCCTCCTCCCGGCGCTCTGATCGATCCGGGTGGCGACGCCTGGCGGGACCGCCATGCCCTCGCACTCGCGCTCGCCGACGGTGCCGGGGCCGTCCGTCCGTCCCGGCCCGCACTCCTCCCGTGGACGCGCAAGGCACACGAACTCTGTGAGTTGGCGGGGGAGCGGGGTTGCGCGCATCGTGTCCGCCGGGCTTTGTTTCGGGCCCATTTTGCCGATCACGCCGACATCGGTCGCATAGACGCGCTGGTGGACATCGCGGTTCGAGCCGGACTCGACCGGACGGAGACCAGGGCCGTTCTGGATGTCGATCGCTACACGGACGCTGTTGTTCGCAACCGTGAATCGGCGCATGCGCAGGGGATTGTGGACGTCCCGGCGCTCGTGTCCACTGCCGGAAGTCTGGTTGACTCGGGCGTCCTGCGCGAGATTAGGACGTTCATTGAGCGCTGCACTCAGGACAATCAATAGGAGCAGATCAGTCGAAATGGCAGGGTATCAGCGAAAAACGGCCCTGGGCCCGCAGGAAGTTCTGGCGAAGGCGGAGACGCACCTCCCCAGGTACATCGGGCTCATGCGTTCAAAGCAGTCTTCCCATGGGGCCACCTACATCGGCAAAGAAGGAACAGTGGTGCTCACCGCCCATCGTCACGGACCGTTCACGGACGTCACGGCCCTTACAGACGGGCTCAGGACATCGCGCATGGACTACGAGATCCAGCGCTTCCTGAACGTCCTGCCCTACGAGCATGGAGAAGCGGTGGGCCCGGAGCCCGGCGACCCGGGTCACTGACTCCCCGCGACAACCCCCCGATGACAACATTCGAGCACCTGCCCCTCGGCCCCGAGACCGTGGCGGCCCTGGCAGCCGAGGGAATGGAGGTGCCAACCCCCTTCCAATCCGCAGCCATCCCCGTAATCGCCCGCGGCAACGACCTCATTGGACGGGCCGGGCCCGGCAGCGGCACGCTGGTGGCCTACGGTGCGCCGCTCATCGAGCGCCTCGAGGGCGGCGCCGGTTCACCGGCTTGCCTGGTTCTGTGCACCGGACATCGGCAGGCCACGGAACTCGCACGCTCCCTGGCGCGGCTGTGTGAGGCCTCGGGACAGCGGGCGGCCGCCCTGTCCGCGAATTGGAACCACCCCGAGCTTGCCGACTTTCTCTTCGTACCCATCGACCGTCTGGACGCGATGTACGACGGCACGGTGAAGATCGATTCCGTCCGCGCCATTGTTTTTCACGATGGCGACGGATTGGTGAAGAGTGTGCCGGGCGACCGCCTCGAGGCGCTGCTGACGGGGCTGCCGAACGGCTGCCAGCGCATTTTCTGCGGCCTCCCGTTCGGACCCGGCCTGCGCTCGCTGGCGCGGCGCTTCACAGCGAAAGCGGTCACCATCCCACCCGGCGACGGTCCCCGCAAACAATCGGGTGGGCGGCGCGAGGCGGTGCGCGAACTGCACTTCACGGTGGCCGAGGGCGACCATACGGAGGCGGTGCTGACGCTGGTGTCGAACCTGCTCCAGGATTCCACGCGTCACGTCCTCCTCTACACGACTTCAGCCGATCAGGCGGCCGATCTGGGCGATTTCCTGGCCGTGCACGGGTACGAGTCCGGCGTGGCGGGCGACGCCTCCGTCCCGGTGTGGCTGTGTCCCGGGGAGGAGGTAGAGGCACGGGAAGCCCTGCAGGCCATGCACGATGCCGACGGGGTGGCAACCGTCTCATGCGGGGTGCCGTCGGGGGCCGGTATCGCGAAGATCAGGCACACTGGCGCCGGCGGACCCGCCTGGACGTTGCCCGCCGTGCGCGAAATCGGACACCTCAGGCAGGTCGCCTCCGAAGCCGGACTGAAGCTCAAGCGGGTTCGGCCGGACCGGGCAACGCGCGTTTCGGCGACGCTCGACGAACTCGCCGACCGCCTCCACGAAGCCGCCCGCGCCCCGGAAGCCACGCCGTACTACCTGCTGGTGGAGTCTCTCCTGGAGCGCTTCACCGCAGCGGAGGTGGCCGCGGCCGCCCTCCTCCTCCTCGACCGCCGGTCAAGCCCCATGGCGGGGGCGAAGCGGGGAGCCGCGGCCGCTTCCGCCAGCGTCCCCGCGAGCTGGGTGCGCCTCTTCGTTTCCGCTGGTCACCGCGACGATCTGGGGCCGGGCGACATACTCGGCGCAATCGCCAGCGAGTCGGGTCTCGACGGCAAGAGAGTGGGCCGGATAGATGTCCGGGAAAGTCATTCTCTCGTGGAAGTGTACGAGGGTGATGCCAAAAAGGTGATCGGCGCCCTGAACGGTACCACGCTCGGGGGCCGGAGCCTGCGTGTGGACTACGACAGGGCAAAGGACAGCCGCCCGCAGGGGAAACCGTCAAGTGGCCCTTCCAGACCACCGCACGGAGGCGGCCCTTCCAGACCGCAGCGGGGGCCCTCCAGGCCATCCCGCGGTCCTTCCGGGCCATCCCGCGGCCCATCGAGAGGGCCATCCCGCGGTCCATCGAGGGGGCCGTCTCGCGGTCCATCGAGAGGGCCGTCCCGCGGCCCCTCAAGAGGGCCATCCCGCGGTCCATCGAGAGGGCCATCCCGCGGTCCCTCTAGGCCGCCATTTCGTCCCGGCGCTTCCGGATCATCCGGTAGATGAAGAAACCGGCCGCAACGAACAGGCCGATCTTCAGGCTCATCATCAACACGCTGAACAGCATGCCCAGAAGCGGGCTTGCCGCGGCGACCAGCAGCTTGAGCAGCAGGACGCTCACGGCTCCGGTCGCGGCGACGGCGCCCAGTGTCTTCACGTAGTGCATCTAATCTCCTCCGGCTTCACGATGCGCGCGGCCCGAGCCGACAGCTCCGGCCCCACGGCATGATTCAACTCTTTCGGATCTGACCGCAACCCGGCTGGGTGGCGCGTCCTGCAGGTCCCTACCTGCGAAACCGGTATGAGAGTTTCATGAACACGCCTTCAGCCTCCGGACGCACATCACGGAACCGGAAGGCCTGCATGTCCTCCATCCGCCGCGAATACCCCACAAAGAAGACCGTACCCGGCGTCGGTTCGTAGCTCAGCAGCGTCTCGATCGAGAAGTCGTTCGATTCGGACCCCTGCAGTGCCGTGCACGACGTGCTCGAACAGTAGGAGACTTCCTGCCCCCCCGTCGGGCTCATCAGCACACCGCGCTCCTGGCTGCCGTACTCGACGATGGCCCGAACGAAGAGTGCCCGGTTGAACTGGTACTGTGCCCGCACCCTCGGGATCGTGGCGCTCGAATAGAGCGACCCGTCGCGCTGCCGGTAGAGACTGGTGTGAGTGACCCCCACCTCCGAGCTGAAGTTGGTGGTGAGGAAGAGATTCAGGCTGGCGTTGCCGGACCACGAATCGGCGATGTCGACCGGGGTGTCGGTAATGAAGTCGAAGAGCGGCGTCTGCGAGCGCGTCACGCGAACGTTGCTGCGCACCTTGTCGAATGGACTCACCCAGATGAACACGGTTCCCGAGTTCAGGCCCTGGAAGATGGACTGATCGGGGAAGAAGGGGGTCGAGCCGCCATCCGGCGCCATCGCGAAGAGCCCCTGGTAGTCCGCCGGGTTGAACTGGAAGTACGAGCGGGAGTAATTCCCGAAGATCGTGATGTTGTTGCGGAACGACACGCTCCCACCGAGCCGGAATCGTCGCTCCTCGGCCCAGTTGCGCTGCCAGAAGGCGTCGTGGTCCCAGAAGCCCTCGACCTCCAGGCTGGGGCCGAAGCGCTCGATGAGGTCGCCGGGCTTGCCCCGGAAGTTGTAGCTCACCGAGGACCGTACGTTCGTCGTTCCCGTGCGCCGGATGAAGCCGCTGCCGGCAAGGAAGTCGTCGGTCACGTCCGTCATGCCGGCGTCGAATTGCAGGTTGCGTCCCGAACGGGCGAACTGCGCAGAGACCAGCGAGCCGGTGGTCCTGTCGGAGGTACCCTCGGCGGTGCGGCTGCCGGCAGCCAGCAGGGTCATCGTATAGCGCTGCTGGAACTGGAAGCGTCCGTCGATTCCGGCCACGCGGTTGAACCGGTCTCCGTTGTGGGTGCGGTCGGTGTACACCATGCCGACGTTGGACGTGGTGCCGAGATCGCGCCGCAGCCGGAAGATGTTGACGACGGGATTGGCCGAGTCATCCAGTCCGTCCGGGCTGGAGACATCGTCCACAGCGCTCAGGAATCCCGCGTTGAAATTCCCGATCTTGCCCTGAACCTTGGCGCCCCCCACCGGATTGACGATCGATCGGGTGTAGACGAGCTGCTGGGGCAACCGGAAGATCTCGGTCCCCTCCAGGAAGAAGGGGCGCTTCTCCCGCAGAAACAGGGCGAAGCGCTCGTTGACCTGGATCTGTCCGGCGTCGGCTTCGACCTGCGAGAAGTCGGGGTTGTAGGTTCCGTCGAGGGTCAGGTTGGACGTGATCCCGTAGGTCAGATTGAACCCGAAATCGCCGTCGATGCCCCCGCGCTGGAGCGCCCCGGCGTCCGCGTCGTAGACACCCTGCTTCGAGAAGGTCTGCACCGGGTTGATCTCGAGAAAGAGACCGGGATCCAGGTCCCTGAGTCCGGTAAGCCGGCCGAACTGCTCCATCCGGTTGGCCACATTCGCGGTCACCGGCGCCCACGACTCCGAATAGCCGTTGCGCGCGATTCGCCGCTCGATCTGCAGACCCCAGTCCTGCATTTCAGCTTCCTTGAACTTGATGCTCTTCAAGGGGAGCTTCACTTCAACCGAGTAGCCCCAGTCGTGGACCTGCCCGTCGGAGTCCCACACGAAATCGGGGTTCCAGTCGATCGGAGGACCCATGCGCCGCTCCCGCCGACCGCCACCGCCCACGACCCACAGGCCGTCCTGCTGGACGCCCAGCGGGTTGACCATGATGACATAGCCACGGCGCCGGTCGTTGAAGGTGTCGACGATGAAGCGGACATAGTCGTCGGAATAGCCGTAGGAATCGCGGTCACCGAGAGTGGCCCGCACCCCGCCCTCGACATCGTCATATGCCTTGACGCTGAAATAGATGGCGTCGTCGGTCAGCAACACGCGGGCTTCCGTCCGCTGCGTGGCCGGCACGCCCTCGACCGGGTCGAACTGGGTGAAGCCGGTCAGCACCGGCGCGTTTAGCCAGGCTGCCTCGTCTGCCACTCCGTCGATGCTGATCTCCGCATCCGCCAGCTTCGGACTGGGGACGTCGAGTTGTCCGTCACTGCCGTGGTACTCGACATCGGTCGGGCCGGGATCGGCTGTCGCGGTCGCATCGCGATTCGCGCTGAGCTGTGTGTCCTGACCCGCTGTCGCAAGAGTGACGGTCATCGCCGCCAGGAGTGATATCATTTCGATCTATGTCTTTCGATTTCGGTTTTTCCGGATTTTATGCCAGCCTTATAAGACACCCGGGCCACACGATTCGTTGAGCAGTCATGGACAGCCAATACACCGGACGGCAGAAGCGTCTCCTGATGGATCAGATCGTGGAAGGCCTGGCCTCTCCGCGCTGCCCAAGCTGCCGGGGTCCGTGCGCCGTGATTCGCACCGGGCCGAGAGGCGATGTCGCCTATGTGCGTGACAGGGTGCTGGTGCGCTGCTCGCGGTGCCTGCGCAGCTGTGTAGTCGAGGCCCGGGAGCTCGGCGGCTGAGCCGGCGGGCCGGCCACTCCCAGGACCATCGGCACATTGGCCGGCCCCGGAGCCGGGGGCTATCGTTGACCGGAGCGAAGGGGAGCCCCCGCCACGGCGGCTTCCCCGCCCGCATCCTTTGCAACCAAGAGGAACACCCGATAGAGAACGACAGACTTCGTTGCCGTGCCGCGGGCTCGTCGCACTCTCTGCCGGCTGGCCTGGCCTTCCGCCTCTTCCCGCTGGCCGTGTTCCTCGTTGCGCCAGTCCTGCCCCTCGCCGCGCAGGACGGGGACCAGTCGTCGCGTGGCAAGGGTCCTCTCGTCCTCGAACTCACATCGAGCGCGCGGGCGATGGCCCTCGGCGGCGCATTCTGGACCGGCGGCGACGGTAACCTCGCCATCTTCCACCATCCCTCGCTGATCGCGGGCGAGGGCTTTGGGGGCTCCCGCCAGCGGATCGGCGGCAGCACCCACCTGGCGCTGAGCGGCAGCGGCAGCTGGATGGGCGGGACCGTGGCGGCGGGCCTGTCCGTCCTGACCTATGGGACATCGGCCGACTCGCCGCTGGAACTGCCCCGCGAGGCTGCGGAGCTGATCGGAGGGGGCCACGGGGCCGCCTCCGAATACACTGCGGCGGTGGGGTTCGCCGACGAGCTCTTCGGGATGGGGGTCGGCACCGCGGCCAAGCTCGTCGGACAGCGGCTGGGCGGACTGAGCGGCAGCACCGTTGCGGTGGATCTGGGACTCGGCCGGGAGCTCGGGCCGATCACCGCCGCCGTCACCGTGCAGAACCTGGGCTCCGCGTTGAAGCTGGGCCGTTACGAGACGCCGCTCGCGCGCCGGGTGGTGGTGGGCGCGGGAACGAACGGCCGGGCTCCGGTCGGGCCGCTCGACATCGGCGGCGCTGTGCAAGTGGCGCGGCGGGGCGATGGCGAGATCGTTCCCGCGGGCGGGCTCGAGATCGCGTGGTGGCCGGTCCAGCGCCGCATCTTCATCGCGCGGATCGGCGCGGTGCGGCGGGTGGGTGACGACGACGGCTCACCGCTCACATTCGGGGCGGGGTTCGAGGGCGACCGCATCCGCATCGACTACGCCTACCGCGACGGATTCACGCACCTGGATCTCGGCGCGGACCAGCACAGCGTCGGGATCGCGATCCGGTAGGAGGGGCCTCACCCCGGAGGCACGCGAGCCGCCCGGAAACCCGGGTGGAGCTGTGCCAGTCCCACATCGTCGACCACAACCGTGCCGGCGTCGCTCTGGTCGAATACCAGCGCCACCGCGCGGAGGGTGGCTGGATCGAACGCCGGATTCGCGCGGGCGAAGTCCCCGAGCGGGATGGAGAAATGCTGCAGGATCAGCTCCCAGGGATTGGCGAAGCGGTTGTCCTCGAGGTCGCGGCGGCGCATCACGCGGATCGTGAGGGGTCGGCGCAGCGCCCCGTAGTCGGTCAGGCCGACCCGGGCGGTGTCGCCGTCGGCGTCGATGGCCGCGACGGTCAGCTGCAGAGGTGGTTTTTCCTCGTCGCCGTCGCCAGAGTCGCGGCGGTCCTCGTCGGCCTCGCGGGCAGAGCGGTCGCGGTCGCCCTCACCCCCCTCCTCTTCTTCCCCGGCATCGGGGTGCTCCCGTGAGCCCGGCTCGTCGTCGAGGGCGCCCACATGCATCTCGAGGGTCGTTTCGGGGTCGGCTGACCACTCGTCGGCCAGGCCGGCGGGCAGAGAGAAGGTGAAGGCGGCGGGCGGCGCGGGCTCGTCGGAGCCGCGGTAGCTGTTGTTCCACCCCAGCCAGAGCGCCTGGTTGAGCTGGGACGACGAGGTGTTGGTGCGGTTGCTGGAGCGGAGGTCGAGACGGCCCTCGCGCCAGGTGCTGAGGTCGGTGCCGTGAAGAGTCACGCCGGGGGCGGAGCCGGTTGTGACGTCGATGTCCTCCTCGAAGTCGGCCAGGGGGCGGAAGGACGAGTCCATGAAGCGAGTGATGTACATCGTCTTCGGGAGCCATCCACCGGCCACGCGGTGGTCGCGGAACAGGGGGCGGTAGCGGTCGTGGCCCTTGAGGGTGATGTCGAGGAAGGCGGAGACGAAGACGCGGCCGAACTCGCGCTGGTCTTCGGGGGGCAGCAGGCCGTCGAGCGCCAGGATGCGGGGGCTGCGGGGGCCGTTGTCGTGCGCGCCCCAGACGGTGTTCCACTGGCCGTGGTTGGCGCGGTAGACGTAGACGGCGGATTTGAAGAAGTCGGGGGCGGGGGCCTCGCTGTCCGTGGTGAACTGCAGGCGGTTGAAGATGCGCAGGCCGTGGAAGCTGGTGACGTCGCCGTCGTGGGAGCCGTGGAAGACGAGGTAGTTGAAGTCGTTGAGCGGGGCGCGCTGGTCGGCGGGCAGGTACTGGCCGTCCACGGGGGCGATCGAGATGACGGACTTGATGTCGAAGCCGAAGTCGAACTCGAGCGAGGCGTCGTCGGGGTAGCGGGTGAGGCGGTTGAAGGCGCCCGCAAGCGCCACGGCCTCGCCGCCGCGGGAATGGCCGATGAGCGCGATGTTGCCCATGTCGACGCGGCCGTGGAAGGGGCCGTCCGGGTCGTCGTTGAAGCGCTGCCACGCCTGCAGGTGCTTGAGGAGGAGCCAGCCGCGCCCATCGTTCTCGCCGCGGATGCCCCCGTTGATGAAGTTCATGTCGACCGAGGCGAGGATGTATCCGCGGCTGGCGAGCAGCTCGCCGAGCCAGTCGTACCCGGGGTCCGAGAAGTCGCGCATGTTGTGGTTGCCGTGCACGACCAGGACGAGCGGGTGCGGGCCTGGGTCGTCGGGGTACCAGACGCGGGCGTTGATGGGGAAGCTGTCGGGCGAGAATCCCCAGTAGCTGTTCCGGGACTTCGCCGAAGCGCCTAGGCTGACCAGCTTGGAGGCGTCGACCGTCTCGGTCTGGATCGCCACCGAGTCGCGGTACTCGGCGCGGTTCTTGTCCGTGCCGCTGCCGTAGTAGAGGGTGAGGACTTCGTGGGGGCCGGGGAGGGCGGGGTTGGGGTGGTCGAGGTGGTGGCCGGAGAGGACGGTGGCGGCGTCGGAGGGGGTGAGGTCGAGGGAGCTGGCGCACGAGGTGGCCATGGCAGCTGCCGCGGTCGCCAGGAATGTCAGGATGGCGGGACGGATGTTCATGGGGACATCATACGGAAACGGTCGGCGTTCAACCATCGACACGAGGCACCAGATGAGCCTATCCAGACTCTGGACCGGCACCAGCGGCTTCTCCTACAAGGAGTGGAAGGGGAGCTTCTACCCCGAAAAACTGCCCGCCACGAAGATGCTGGCGTACTACTCGCGCCAGCTCAGCAGCGTCGAGATCAACAACACCTTCTACCGCCTGCCCCGGGCAGAGCTGCTCGAGAAGTGGGCCGCGCAAGTCCCGGATGACTTCGCTTTCGTTCTGAAGGCGAGTAGGAGGATCACCCACATGAAGCGCCTCAAGGATGCCGGCGATCCTCTGGAATATCTGGTCACGACCGCGGTGGGAGCCTTGGGTCCCCGGCTCGGCCCCATCCTCTTCCAGTTGCCCCCGTATCTGCGCGCCGACGTGGAGCGCCTCAGCGACTTCCTGGTGCTCCTCTCCGAAGGGGTGGGTGCCCCAGACGGCTTCCGCGCCGCCTTCGAGTTCCGGCACGCCAGCTGGTTCACTGACGAGGTCTACCAGGCCCTGGCCGATCACAGCGCCGCGCTGGTCACCGCCGACACGGGCGAAGGCGAGGCTCCGGTCGTCGATACGGCGGGGTTCGGGTACGCGCGGCTGCGGCGTCCGGGCTACGGCGAGGCCGAGCTGCGCGATTGGGCTGCCGCGCTGGCGCGCCCCGCGTGGAGCGACGTCTACGTCTTCTTCAAGCACGAAGACGAGGGGGCGGGGCCTCGGATGGCGGCGGGGTTCAGAGAGGTGTGGGGGTAGCTCAGTTTGCCGAAGCCGCCTCCAGCCGATGGTCGAGATTCCAGGAGGCCAGCTCGCCCAGCATCTCCTCGTCCGTCCAGTCGAAGCGGAGCGGCGCGATCGTGATCATGCCCGCGACGAACGCCTCGGTGTCGCTGCCTGGTGGGTGCACATCAGCCGGGGTGAAGCTGGGCCGAAAGACACGAACGTCGTCCTCCGGCTCGACCTCCTCGTAGCCGAAATGGATGTAGCTGCCGCCCATCCGTCCCACCGCCACCCCGGCAATCGCGTCCTCGCGCGCCGCGGGGAAGTTCACCGACAGCACGATCCCGGGAAGCGGCGGCCGTTGCCGCAGTTGTTCGACAAAGCGCGCCATGAAGGCGGCCGGGTAGCCGAAGTCCATTTCCTGGCCGCCGAGGGAGGCAGCCACTGAGGGCACGCCGTAGTAGGCCCCCATCATCGCCGCGCCGACCGTGCCCGACATGTGCCCCAGGTCACCGGTGTTGGCCCCGGCGTTAATCCCGCTCACAACCAGGTCGAAGCCGCCCTCGGGGGCAAGCGCCTCCAGTGCGATCATTGCCGCATCGGCGGGCGTGGCTTCGACGCAGTGTCCCCAGGGGGCATCCTCGTCGCCGACCGGAACGAGGCGCTTCTCCCGGCCGAGCTGAACCGACATGCTGCTCCCACTCATCTGGCCGCACGGCGCCACCACCGTGACGTTGCCGACATCGCGCAGGGCTTCCGCCAGCTCCTGGATCCCGGGCGACGCGATCCCGTCGTCGTTGGTCACGAGAATGTGGAGCGGGTTTCGGTCGGCGTGCTCGGGAGACGGGGGGCTGGCTGGTGCGCAAGCCAGAGACGGCGCGGCCAGCGCGGTCAAGGCCGCGAGCGTCACGTCAGAATGCGAAAGTAGGCGCATGGGGGACCTCCTGTATGATGGACAACAGATGGACGGGGAAATCAAACACAAACGAGCCGAGTCAGGGTGTCCCTTTCTGCCCACGCAACACCGCGGCCACATTCCGATCGATCCCGGCCACCACTTCGTCCGGCACCCCCAGGTCCACCTTTGCCACGACCCACACGTCAAGGAACCGTTCCACCGCGTCTCGTCCCGCCCTTACCACCGGCCTCTGTGCCAGGCGCGACCCCGACGCGAGCCGCGATAGCAGATCATCCGAAAAGTCCGTGAACCGGCGCATGCCGCTGAACCACTCCAACGCCATTCGGTCGTCATCGACGTAGGCGATGGTCGAGACCAGGTCGTACGCGGGTGCCAGCTGCGGGTTGCGGCGGTCCGGATAGATCACCGACCAGTTCTTCAGGTGCGCGTCGCCATTGCCGATCAGGACGCAGAACACCAACCGGCGAACGAACTCTGTCACCGCGTGGTCTCCCATCTCCCGGCCGATCACCTCTGCGATCTCGCGGTAACCCGCCCTTAGATACTTCTGCTCGGGGTGAGCACCGAGGATCTGGGCGAAGTCCTCGATGTGCACCCTGGTTCCGTCGTCCAGACGGTCGAAGCGCCTGACCGCGAGCGCCTGACCCGAGCCCGAGCGAAACCCGCGCGGCAGGCCTTCGATTGCATCCACCGGCACCAGGCGCGTCTCCGGCACCTCGATTCCGGCCAGCCCCGCCAGCCTCATCATCGCGTGTTCCTGTTCGGGCAGCCCAGGGAAAGCCGGCGAGGGCATCTTGACGATCCAGGACCCGCCGACTCCGTGTACCGGAATCGTGAACCTCCCGGCCGCCATGGCCGCGGACAGCTTCAGCTGGACCCCGGGTATGGAGAAGCGGAGCGGTGGCGGAGGCCGCAATCGCCGACCGACCGCCGAATCGGGTGTGCCGCGCGTGGCTGGCCGCGCTTCTCCCCGCCCGCTGCTGCCGCTGCCGACCGACGATTCCCAAACCGCGTCGACCGGCACCGTCGTTACCGCCCCGGGGAGATCCTCGCCAAGGGCCGCGAGCAAATCGAACTCCCTTCGTGGATCGATCCCGGCGGCCCGCGCGAGGTATTCGCGCAGCGGTCCCTCGGGCAGGAGGTTCGAGAAGAACGGATGGACGCACGTCCTGGTCGGCGCGATGTCGGTCACCAGGCCTCCAAACGGGTCCCGGAAGGACAGGCCCAACGTGGCCCGCTCCGGGTCGTCCATATAGCCCGGGTCGAAACCAAAAACGATCCGGTCGCGCCCGAGACGCGTGAGCGTACCGATCGAACGGCCGTGCAGCCGAATATCGAGGATGCCGATGTCAGCCATCGTGCGCCTTGTCCGTCGCGCTGCCGCTGGCCGGAAGGACGCCCAACGTCACCGCGGCAGGCACGACACGCCGCGGCACCAGCATTACCTCGACCCCGACACCCCGGGCGAACTCCACCACGCTGGACAGCCTCGGGTCGACACGCCCACCCTCGATCTTCGAGATCTGGGCCTGGGTGAGTCCGATCCGCATCCCAAGCTCGCGCTGGCTCAGGCCCCGGGCCTTTCTTACGTTCCTGAGGGTGGCCGAAATGTCCTGAACGGTCGGATGCATGGAACGTCCTCTATGATATAGATTGGAACATATTCCATGCCGTATCATATACAATAACATATGACTACCAAGCCCTCTTGCGATAACCTTCTCTCCCTGGCACTAGCCACCGGAGCGAGAGTCAAGGATCTGGTGCTTGCCACCGCTGCCCTCATCCTGATGAGCTCCTGCACCCAATACCAGGCACCAAGCGGCCCCGAAGCCGCAGCCACCTTCGAGCGCTACAATGGCACCTGGATCCTGGACGGCGACGCAAGCGACCCGGCACCCGAACGTCTGGCACCTCTGGTCGTGATCGGGCGAACTACCACCGAGGAATGCATATTGTCGGTAAGGGCGGGGGCCTGGAGCCATGATCGCTGCGAGACACGCCACCGCGAGATTTCATCCCCCGATTCGGCCACAGTACGCACATACACCGAGCTCGCAAGCGCCCGCCCGGAGCGCTTGACGCTGGAATTCACCGGCCGCTCGCTTCAGATATCCGATACCGGCCTCACATCCCCCCTCACACTCCCGCTCAACGGCAGCGATCAGACGCTCGACCACCCTTTCGGCGACGTCGAGATCACCGCATGGGTGGCATGGGACAAGCTCATCCCCTTCGTGGAGCTTGCCATCGAGGATGGCGGCTGGGTCTCGGACCGCTATGAGGTCACGCCGGATGGTAACCTTACCGTGACACGCACCATCGGCCACCTCGTCACACCCACGGAGCCCCTGGCCCAATTCATCTACACACGAGCCGACCCACCTCCGTCTTGACACGGCCCGACCGCCGGATCGAAGATGCACGCTGAGGTGTACTCAAATGCGGGTGCGCCACAACACAGCGTCCACGGCACTCCTCCGGCAGTCCAGGAAGGAATCCCCATGATCATCAGGATCAGGAAAAACAGCGACATCCCGTCCTCGGAGATCACGCCCGAGTCGGCATACATCAACCGCCGCAAGTTTCTCGGGGCCTCGGCCGGGATCGGGGCCGCAGCCCTCCTGGGAGTGGACCCGGCGCGGGCCAACCCCGCGGTCCCGGGCGGGCACCTCGCCCCCCAGGATGACGAGCCCAACACCTTCGAAGAGATCACCAGCTACAACAACTTCTACGAGTTCGGGACAGGCAAGGAGGATCCGTCGAAGCGGGCCCACACACTCGTCACCGAGCCGTGGACGGTGAAGGTCGACGGCCTCTGCAGCAACCCGGCCGACTACCAGCTCGAGGACTTCATCAATCCGTCGACCATCGAGGACCGGGTCTACCGGCTCCGCTGCGTCGAGGCGTGGTCGATGGTGGTGCCGTGGCGCGGGTTCCCGCTCGCCGACATCATCAGCCGCGCCGAGCCCCTCGCCAGCGCGACCTACGTCGCCTTCGAGACGCTGTGGGACCCGGACCAGATGCCGGAGCGCATGTGGCGGCCGCGGATCGACTGGCCGTACCGCGAAGGGCTGCGCCTGGACGAGGCCATGCACCCCCTGGCCCTCCTTGTAACGGGACTCTACGGCAAGGATCTTCCCAACCAGAACGGGGCGCCGCTCAGGCTGGCGGTCCCCTGGAAGTACGGCTTCAAGAGCATCAAGTCGATCGTGCGGATCACCTTCACCGACGAAGAGCCGCCCACGACCTGGGCGACGCAGACACCGCGCGAGTACGGGTTCTACTCGAACGTGAACCCCGATGTGCGGCATCCTCGCTGGAGCCAGTCGCGCGAAAAGCGGATCGACGGCAGCAAGCTCTTCGGATACCGCTGGCTCGATACCGAATTCCTGAATGGATACGCGGACGAGGTAGGCCACCTGTACGAGGGGATGGACCTGAAGAAGTACTTCTGAGGGTGAAAGCCGACGCGGCGGCACCGGGGGCGCGACTTCGCAGCCCAGCCAACCCCCGGCGCCAGATTCTCCTGCTGAAGACCGCCATCTGGGTGACCGGGCTGGCCCCGATCCTGTGGCTCGCGGTCGCGTTCTTTCAGCGCGACCTGGGCGTCAATCCGGTCGAGAAGATCATCCACATCCAGGGGCGCTGGACGCTGGTCTTCCTCCTGGCCGCGATGGCGGTCACTCCGATCCGGCGCCTCACGGGATGGAACCGGATCGTCCAGGTGCGCCGCCTCGTGGGCCTGTTCGCCTTCTTTCACGCCTGCGTGCATTTCCTGTCGTACGCGGGCATGGAGCAGCTCTTCGCGCTCGAGTACATCCTCGCCGACGTCGTCGACCGGCGTTACATCACCGCGGGGTTCGCGGCACTGGTGCTGCTGGTTCCGCTGGCGGTCACGTCGACCCGGGGATGGATCCGCCGGCTGGGCAAACGCTGGCAGCGGCTGCACCGACTCGCTTACGTTGCGGCGGGGCTGGGTGTCCTGCACTACTACTGGAAGGTTAAGGGCGACACCTTCTGGCCGCTGCTGGCGGCGTTGACGCTGGCCGGGCTGTTCGCGGTTCGGTTGGCGTACAGGAGGAAAAGGAAGAGGAGGTAAGGTTGGCGCGAGCGGGGTCTGGCGGTGACGGCGCTGTGACAGGGCTGCGTTCGCGGGCCGTTCAGGCGGCGTCGGGTCGGCGTGCCATTTTGCTGCCGGTTGCGGGGGCCATCGGGCTCGCCGTGGCTGTCGGGCATTTGAACGATTCGAGTGCACCGGATACGGCGGTTGCGGCTGCATCCGGCGCTTCCACGCGGGCAATGGACGTTTCTGCGCCCGGCGGGCCAGGTGCCTTCCTCGCTCCGGAGCCCGCCAGCTCGGCCACCCTGCTCGCGCTGGCTTCCACCGGATCGCCCACCTTCGTCGCCCCCGACCCCACTCAGATCCCGCCGCCCCCCGAGTGGCACGAGTTCTACTTCACCCGGGCCGCCTATTCCTCCTATGGCCGCGGCTGGGGGCGGCGAGGCAACAGTTGGGCCACCGACTATCCCAAGTCCGACCGCCAGTTCCTGACCGTGCTGCAGCGGCTGACGAACCTCGATGCCTTCAGCTACGAGAACGCGGTCCTGCTCACCGACGAGCGGATTCGCCGCTATCCGTTCCTGTACGCCCTCGAGGTTGGATACATGAGCCTCTCGTCCGAGGAGGTCGAGGGGCTGCGCGAGTACCTGATGGCGGGCGGCTTCCTCGTCATCGACGACTTCTGGGGCACGCAGGAGTGGCTGCAGTTCGAGTACCAGATGGGCCTCGTCCTCCCCAACCGGCCGATCGTCGACCTGGAACTGGAGCACCCCGTCTTCAGCACCTTCTATGACATCGACGAGATCCTACAGGTGCCGGCCTACGGGCGCTGGGGCGGGCGGACCAGCGAGCGCGATGGCTTCGTCCCCCATGTGAAGGGCATCCACGACGACGACGGCCGGCTGATGGTCATCGTCAACTGGAATACGGATCTGGGTGACGCCTGGGAGTGGGCGGAGCAACCGGACTACCCCCTCCAGTTCTCCACCTTTGCGTTCCAGATGGGCGTGAACATGATCATCTACGCCATGAGTCACTGAGTATGAGTATATGAGCAGCCTCTTCGAGTTCCTCTTCAAGTACCGGCCCGTGCTCTTCCAGGAGGGCGACCTTTCCTTCCTGACGCCGTGGCCGCTTACGGTGGTTGCGTTGGGCGCGGTCGTGCTGGGCGTGCCGGCCGTGCTGACCTATGCGTTCGCGCGCGGACGCAGTCGGCGCCGGGACCGATGGGTGCTCGGGGCACTTCGCGCGGCCCTCTTCGGGGTCATGTTCCTGATCGTGATGCAGCCCGCGCTGGTGCTCACCTCGGTGGTGCCGCAGCGCAACTTCCTGGCCGTGCTGGTCGACGATTCCCGCAGCATGACCATCGAGGACCGCGACGGCACTTCACGCGCGGCCAAGGCGGCCGAACTGCTCGACCCGGAGGGCGACCTTGTGGCCGCGCTCGACGAGGGGTTCGCGCTGCGCTACTTCCGGTTCTCGTCGGCGGCATCGAGGGTCGACGGAGTGGACGCCTTCACCTTCGACGGGAGCCGCACCCGGATGGGCAGCGCACTCGCCCACGCCCGCGACGAGCTGCAGGGCGTCCCCCTCTCCGGCATCGTGATCGTGTCGGATGGTGGCGACAACGCCGACGAAGCCGTCGGCGACGCGCTGCTCCCGTTGCGGGCGGCGTCGGTTCCCGTCTTCACCGTCGGGCTGGGCGACGAGGAGATGGAGGCCGATGTGCAGGTGAGCCGCGTGGACGTCCCCGAGACCGCGCTGACCGGCACCTCGATGGTGGTGAACGTCATGGTGGACGCGCGCGGCTACGCCGGGCAGATCGTCCCGATCGTGGTCGAGGACATGGGGCGGATCGTGACGACCGAACAGGTGACGCTGCCCCCCGACGGCCAGCCGCTGGTCGCCCCGGTCGCGATCACCCTGGAGACGCCTGGCGCGCGCGAGCTCGCCTTCCGAATTGCGGGACGTTCGGGCGAGCGGGTGATTGAGAACAACGCGGTGCACACGGTCGTGCAGGTCCGCGACCGCACCGAAAAGATCCTCTACTTCGAGGGCGAGCCGCGCCACGAGGTCGCGTTCATGCTGCGGGCCGTGCGCGCCGACGAGAACCTCCAGGTCGTCCTGCTGCAGCGCACCGCCGAGAACAAGTTCTTCCGGCGCAACCTGGACGACCCGCTCGAGCTCGTCGAGGGCTTCCCCACCACCCGCGAGGAGCTCTACGGCTACCGCGCCCTCGTCCTCGGGTCGATCGAGGCAAGCTTCTTCACCCACGACCAGCTCGACATGATGGCGGACTTCGTCAGCGCCCGCGGCGGCACCCTGCTCATGCTGGGCGGTCGCCGCGCCTTCGCCGAGGGCGGCTACAAGGGCACCCCGCTCGAGGACGTCCTGCCCGTCGTGCTTGACGAGCCGACCGGGGCCACCCCCACCGAGCGCCTCGCCTTCGTCAAGGTCGCGCCGACGGTCGGGGGAGCGAACCATCCCATCACCCGGATCGACGGCACGGCCGAGGAGTCGGCCGCGCGCTGGGATTCGCTTCCCGCCGTGTCCACCACCAACCTGGTCACCGAGCTCAAGCCGGGCGCCACCCAGTTGCTGCAAGGCACGGTGGTGCAGCGGCCCGGAATGCCGGGCACCAGTGCGCAGACCGACGAGCAGGCCGATCAGCAGGACCCAGGCCTCGCGCCCGCCGGGGAAGGCGCCGGCCGCGTCGTCATGGCCTTCCAGCGCTACGGCAAGGGCCGCTCGATGGTCCTCGCGGTCCAGGACACCTGGCTTTGGCAGATGGACCACACCGTCCCCCTCGAGGACCAGAGCCACGAGAACTTCTGGCGGCAACTCCTTCGCTGGCTCGTCGCCGAGACGCCCGACCCGGTCGAGGCCGCGCCCTCCACGGTATCGGTCGAAGCCGGCGAGCCCGTCACCCTCGAAGCCACGGTCCTCGACGCCGGATTCGTCGAGGTCAACGGCGCCTCGGTCAACGCCCGCGTCACCCTGCCGACCGGCGAAGCGCGCGAGCTCCCGATGGAGTGGAACGTCTCCGAGGACGGCCGCTACACCGCCAGCTTCACCCCCCGAATGGACGGCCTCTTCGAGGTATCGGTCGACGCCGGCCGCGACACGGTCACCCTCGGCAGCGCCGCAACGAGCGTCCGGGTGGCCCCGGGCACGGACGAGTTCCGCGACCCCCGCCAGCGCCGCAGCCTCATGGAGCGCATCGCGGAGGAGACCGGCGGCCGCTACTACACCCCCGAAACCGCCTCCACGCTCCCCGAAGACCTGCGCTTCACCGGCGGCGGCGTGACCGTCACCGAGGAGCGCGACCTGTGGGACATGCCCATCCTGTTCCTGCTGCTGGCGGGGCTGATGGGGGCGGAGTGGGGATACCGCAGGAAGCGGGGGTTGGCGTGAACCTTCCTGTCGCCGCCGGACTCCAGAGCGTCGCGCTCCGCACGGCCATCGTCGCCGCGCTGGCCCTGGCCGCCCTCATCCCCCCAACCCTTCAGGCCCAGAACACGCATATCCTGCTGATTTCGGGGCTCGGCGGCGACCCCGAGTACACGGAGGCCTTTCACGGCTGGCTGAGCCGGTTCGCGGACGCGGCGACCGAGAAGTACGGAGTCCCGGCGGAGCGGATCACGTATCTGGGCGAGAAGACCGAGCTGGACCCGACCCGGATTCGAGCGCGGTCGACGGCCGAGAACATCCGCGCGGCCTTCGTCGAGATTGGGGCGGCGATGGCGCCGGCGGATGAACTGGTCGTGCTGCTGGCCGGGCACGGGACGTTTCGGGGCAGCGAGGCCCGGTTCAACATCCCCGGGCCGGACCTGTCGCCCGAGGACATGGACGAGCTTCTCGACGGGCTGGGCCAGCGGCGCGTCACCTTCGTCAATACGGCGACCGCGTCCGGGGCGTTCGTGGCCGCGCTGTCGGCGCCGAACCGGACGATCATCACCGCCACGCGGAGCGGCCGCGAGCAGAACATGACCCGATTCGGCCTGCATTTCGTGGACGCCTTCGCCGACGAGGGCGCCGACGTGGACAAGGATGAGCGCGTGTCGATGCTGGAGGCGTTCGGCTATGCCCTGCAGGAGGTCGAGCGCGAGTACGAGGGCGACAACCAGCTGCTGACCGAGCACGCGATGCTCGACGACAACGGCGACGGCGAGGGCAGCCGGGAGCTGGACGACCTGGAGGGCGACGGGGCGCTGGCGCGGGTCGTGTTCCTGGCCTCGCTCGGGGGTGCGGCGGGCGGCGAGGCGGTGTCTCCGGAGCTGCGGGCCCTGCACCAGGAGAAGGCCGCGATCGAGGAGCGGATCGCGGATCTGCGGCGGATCAAGGCCCAGCTGCCGCTCGAGCGCTACGAGGATGAACTGGAGGATCTGCTCGTGGAGCTGGCGCTCAAGAATAGGGAGATACGGGCGGCGGCGGGGAGCGGGTAGGGCGGGTTGCGGACCGGCGGTATTCGACCCCGGTCAGTCCTTCGAAGTCGGCGTCCTGGGTCCAGAGCGTGGCGTCCGCCGCGCGGGCCGTGGCAAGAATGACGCTGTCCGCCATGGGCAGGCCCGTCTCCGCGCTGAGTTCGGCGGCGGCGATGGCCAGGTTGGTGTCGAGGTCCACCACTCGGCCGCGCTGCATCTGCGCGACAGCATAGAGCGCCGAGTCGAGGTCTCGCTGCAGCCGGATCCGCTTGAAGACCTCGAAGAGCGTGATCGAGGGGACGATCAGACGTTCGGTCTCGGATATGGCGTCGGCGAACTCGCCTGCGTTGGGGCCGTCGCCGAAGTATTCGAGCCAGGCCGACGAGTCGATGGCGTTCATACCCGGTCTCTCTCGCGTGCGACGGTGGCATCGATCCCTCGGACGAATCCGCGCGCGGCCTCGATCGGTTCCAGGGGGATCAACTCGACGCGCCCCTTGAAGGGCAGCGCCTGCACCTTCTGGCCCGGGCGCAGGTCGAGTTGTTCGCGCACGTCTCGCGGGATGACGACTTGGTAGCGGGAGGAGATGGTCACGACGGTCATGGGGTTCTCCGGCGGGGATGTGGTGGGACGTGCTATCGTTGAACGAGGGCGTAAGACGTATTCATCATCAAACTGAATATTGCAAGACGATACTCTAATCGATGACATTATCGCAAGACGACAGGTTCGGGCCGGGCCCGACACAGGCAGTGCCCCTATCCGGATGGCCGCCCAGATGAGACTATTCTCACGCGGGAGGGACTCGTCACCAGCGTAGGCGGCGGAGCAATACCTACTGATCGGAGGACTACACATGACAGGAAAACCAGGCAGGTTCCCGGTGGGTGAGCCGTCGGCGAAGAGCGTGTTCGCCGCTCTCGTTCGTGCACAGGAACGCGCGATCGCGCGGGCATCCGCCGTGGCGGGCACCCGAGCCCGCGTGGAGCCAACAGGCGACAAACCGGCAAGTCATCGGGAGCGCCGGAGGCCGGCCAAAACGGGGGCGGGACATACGGACCACCACGGCGGCTAGTGCTGTCCTTCCAGGCATGGCGAAACCGGGGAGCATCGTGACGCATCGTCGGGCCATTTGGCGGGTGGCGCGGGCCCCCTGGCTGGCCCTGCTGTGGGTGGGCGCAGGCGGTATTCTGCCGATCACAAGCGCGCAGGGAACGGCCCAGGAGGCCGACGGTTTCGCCGCGCTCCGGGCCGGTCGCTACGACGAGGCGGCGCGCTCGCTTCGAGGGCCCGCGCTCGACGGCGACGCCGCCGCACTCTCCGGGTGGGTGACGGCGCTGCGCGAGACCGGCGACTACGCCGGCGCCGTGAGCGCGGCCGAACGGGGGGTGGAACGCGAGGTGGCGGGCGGGCGCGCGCTGCTGGGAGCCGCGCTGATGGATGTGGGGCGAATCGCCAAGGCCCAGGCCGTGCTCGAAGAGGGAGCAGGAGAGGGCGGCGCGGCTGGCGCGGCGGCGCGGGTCGAGCTGGGCATCCTGCTCTATCGCTACGGCGACCGGGAGAGGGCCCGCGATCTCTTCGACGGCTTCATCGACTACTACAACACCGCCCCGAGCCTCTCGGCGGCCGAGCTCACGGCGGTGGGCCGGGCGCTCCTGCACCTTTCCCGCTGGAACTACGAGTACGCCCACGACGCCTTGCGCGCACTGGACGAGGCGGTCGCGGCCGGACCCCTTGATCACGCCGCGCGGCTCGCTACAGGGGAACTCTTCCTCGAACGCTACGACGCGCGGGAGGCCGCGGCCGCGTTCGGGGAGATCCTGGCCGAGAACCCGTCGCACGCCGCCGCGCGGCTGGGTCTGGCCCGGGTCGCGCGACTGGAGGGGGGAGGCAACCCGGAGGCACACATCGAGGTCGCGCTCGAGACCAACCCGAATCTGGCCCGGGCTCGGACCCTCCTGGCGCGGATCCGCCTGATGGAGGGGAACCGGAGCGAGGCGCTTGAAGAGGCGGACCGCGTCCTCGCGGTGAACGGGAGTGACCTGGAGGCGCTCGGGACCAGGGCCGCCATCCTGCATCTGGGCCACGACGAGACTGCCTTCGAGTCCGTCATGGAGCAGGTGCGGGGGCTTGCCGCGACACCGACGCGCCCGCTGCTGCTGCTCGCCGAGTTGGCCGCCGATCACCGCAAGTATGCCGACGCGCTGGAGTTCGCCCGCGAGGCAACCGGGGTCGATCCCGGAAGCTGGAGCGCGTGGGGGCTCATGGGGCTGAATCAGGTCCGCCTGGGCCAGGTCGAGGCCGGGCGCGCCAATCTCGAGAGGGCGTTCGCGGGCGATCCCTTCAACCTTTGGTTCAAGAACACGCTCGACCTGCTCGACACCTTCGCCGAGTACCGAGTGGTGGAGACGCCGCACTTCGACCTAGTCCTGCACGAGTCCGAGGCCGACCTGCTCGCGCCGTACATGGAGCCGATCGCGGAACGTGCGTACGAGGAGATGGCACGCCGTTACGGCGACGCGCCCGAATCGCGCATCCGGGTCGAGGTCTACCCTCGCCACGCCGACTTCTCGGTGCGGACGGTGGGGCTCGTGGGGATCGGGGCCCTCGGCGTGAGCTTCGGACCCGCGCTGGCCATCGACTCGCCGGCGGCGCGGGGTCGGGGGGATTTCAACTGGGCCTCGACGCTGTGGCACGAGATCGCGCACTCCTTCCACCTGGCGCTTTCCGATCACGAGGTGCCCCGGTGGTTCTCCGAGGGGCTCGCGGTGCACGACCAGCGCAAGGCCGGGGCCGGCTGGGGCTTTCAGCCGGGGGTGGGCTTCATCCGTTCGCTGGCCTCGGGTGATATGCGGCCGGTGAGCGAGCTGGATCGCGGGTTTTCGAGTCCGCGGCACCCGGGCGAGGTCATCGAGAGCTACTACCAGGCCTCGCTGGTCTTCGAGGTGATCGAGGAGCGGCACGGGTTTCCGGCGATCGTCGAGATGCTGCGGGCGTACCGGGACGGCGCCTCCAACGAGGAGGCGTTCGAGCGGGCGCTAGGGGTGCGCCTCGAAGACTTCGACAGGGAATTCGACGACTTCCTGCAGGACCGCTTCGCGGCTGCCCTGGCCTCGGTGGGCGGTGAGTCCGGCCTTCCGGCGGCGATGACGCAGCTGGGCGCCCCTCCCGACATCGCGACCCTGGAGGCCGAGGTTGCACTCAACCCCCGCCGCTTCGGGCCCCGCATGGCGCTGGGGACCACCCTTTTCCAGGACAACCGCCTCGCCGAGGCCGCGGAGCACTTCGAGGTCGCGCTGGAGCTCTTCCCCGGGTACGGCGGCCCGGACGGCGCGCACTGGTACCTGGGCCGCATCCACCAGGAAGAGGGCAACGCGGCGGCAGCCACCCGGCACTACCGCGCCCTGCTGCGCCTCAATGAGAGCCACTACGACGCCCGCCGCGCCCTCGCCAGCGTGCTGTACGACTCCGGCGATCAGGCGGGTGCCGCCGATGCGCTCGGCGACCTCGCGCACGTCCACCCCTACGATATCGAGGATCACGAACGCCTCGCCCTCCTGATGGAGGCGACCGGCGATGTGGAGGCCATGGTCCTCGAACGGCGCGCCATCATCGCGCTCGATCCCGTCGACCGCGCCACCGCCCACTACGAACTCGCCCGCGCCCTGCACCTGAAGGGTGATCGCGCCGCGGCTCGCAGCGCGGTCCTCGGGGCGCTGGAGATCGCGCCGAACTACGAGGAGGCCCTCGACCTGCTGCTGGAGCTGCGGCGGGAGGGGTCCGGGCAGGGGGGGCTGGAGGGGGCGAGGGGCGACGGGCCAAGTGGCGCGCCCGCCGCTCGCGCGGGGGCAGGCACGTGAAAGTGCCGCGCCCGTGAAAGTGCCGCGTCCTGTCACGCAACGCGTTTCAGCTGAAACGTTTTGGCAGCGTGGAATGGCGACCGGGCTTGGGGTTGTGGCGAAGCTTGGCATGGTGGCCAGGCACCGGGTGGTGGCCAGGCTTGGAATGGTGGCCAGGCAAGGAGTGGTGGCCAGGCTTGGAATCGGCGCCGCAACGACCCTGGCGACCCTTCTCCTCGTGGCCGCGGTCCTCTCTTCGCCGGAGCGGGCAGATGAGGCCGCCGCGCGGGGATCGCCGCCCTCCCTCTCCTCACCCCCTCAAGACTTCGGGAACGTGCCCTACGACGCCACGTACACCTTCGTTCGGGTGCGGTTCAACAGTGCCGGGCGGGGATTCGGCAGGGGGTTCGGGCGCGGGGGCGGGCCGGGGTGGGCGCACGACTATCCGTACGCCGACGACAACTTCGTCAAGATCCTCGACGAGATCACGCTGCTCGAGCCCAACACGACCGGGACCAACGTGATCGATGCGGACAGCCCCGAACTGCACCGGTACCCGATCGCGTATGTCTCCGAGCCCGGGGGATGGGCGCCGACGCAGGCCGAGGTCGACAACCTGGTCAGTTACCTGGGCAAGGGGGGGTTCCTGATCCTGGACGACTTCCGGGGGCAGGGCGAGTGGAGCCGGGTGGAGGCGATCTTCAACGTGATTCTGCCGGGACACCGGTTCCGGACGCTCCAACTGGAGGAGCCGATCTTCAATTCGTTCTTCCAGATCGAGACGCTCGACCTTCCGCCGCCGACCTTCCAGCAGTACCGTCCGGTCTTTCTGGGACTGCACGAGGACGACGATCCCGAAGGCCGACTGATGGTCATCGCCAACTTCAACAACGACATCGGCGACTACTGGGAGTACTCGGACCTCGGGTACTTTCCTATCGATCTCTCTAACGAAGCCTATAAGTTCGGTGTCAATTACGTGATCTATGCGCTGAACCGGTAAGCGCCGGCAAGCACCGGCGAGAAGAGGTGAACCCTTGTCCACACAGACCCTGACTCCCGCCCCGGCCGAGCCCATGGCCGACATCGTCCTCGCCGAGCGCATCCAGGAGGGGCGCGAGAAGATCCTTTCCGAGGTCCGCAAGATCATCATCGGACAGGACGAAGCCGTCGAGCACGTGCTGCTGACGCTGCTGGTGGGCGGCAACAGCCTGATCGTCGGCGTGCCGGGACTCGCCAAGACGCTGCTGATCCACTCGATCGCGCAGGTGCTGGACCTGAATTTCTCGCGCATCCAGTTCACGCCGGACCTGATGCCGTCGGACATCACGGGGACGGACATCATTCAGCAGCGCGAGGACGGGACCCGGGGGCTGGAGTTCGCGGCCGGGCCGATCTTCGCGAATGTGGTGCTGGCCGACGAGATCAACCGGACGCCGCCGAAGACCCAGGCGGCGCTGCTCGAGGCGATGCAGGAGCACCGCGTCACCGTGCAGGCCAACACCTACGAGCTGGCGCCGCCGTTCTACGTCTTCGCGACCCAGAACCCGATCGAGCTCGAGGGGACGTACCCGCTGCCCGAGGCCCAGCTGGACCGGTTCATGTTCCACATCCGGATGGAGCATCTCGAAGAGGACGAGGAGATGGAGGTGGTGCGCGAGACGACCGACGAGGTCGAGCCCGAACTCACCTCGGTGGTGTCGCGCGAGGACATGATCGCATTTCAGGACCTGGTGCGGCGCGTGCCGGTGTCGGAGCCGGTGATGCGGTACGCGGTCGGTCTGGTGCGCGCCAGCCGGCCCAACCCGAATGGCGGCCTCGACTTCATCAAGAAATGGGTTGCGCACGGGGCCAGCGTGCGGGCGGCCCAGTACCTGATTCTGGGGGGGAAGGCGCGCGCGCTCACCGAGGGGCGGCTGACGGTGAGCTTCGAGGACATCCGGGCGCTGGCGCTGCCGGTCATGCGGCACCGCATCCTCACGAACTTCCACGCCGAGTCGGAGGGGCGCACGACGGACGAGCTGGTGGAGATGCTGCTGACCGCGGTTCCGGTTCCGAAGTCGGGGATGTAGGGAGGGTCGGATGGCGACCCCCTCGCCGGTAGCGCGCGCGTCGTTCCTCGACCCCGTCATCCTGGCGAGGATCGATAATCTGCAGCTGCTTGCGCGCACCGTGGTCGAGGGCTTCATGCAGGGGATTCACCGCTCGCCCTTCCTGGGGGTCAGCATGGACTTCGCCGAGCACCGCCAGTACATGCCGGGCGACGACATCCGCAGGATCGACTGGCGGCTCTACGCCCGCACCGACCGCTTCTTCATCAAGCAGTTCGAAGCCGAGACGAACGCCGACGTGTGCTTTCTGCTGGACACCTCCGCTTCGATGGGATACGGCTCCGGCGACATCACCAAGCTGGACTACGCGCGCTTCCTGACCGCGAGCCTGGCCTACTTCTCCGCCGGGCAGAAGGATCGGGTCGGGCTGTATGCCTTCGACAGCGATGTGGTCGAGCACGTGCGGCCGTCCGCGGCCCACCTCGACAAGGTGCTCCACGCGGTGGCGCGGGTGAAGGCGCAACGCCAGGGCAGCTGGGACCGGCCGCTGGCGCGCGTGGGGAGCACCTTCCGCCGCCGCGGTATCCTGGTGTTTGTGTCGGACTTCTACCACGATCCCGAGGAGATCTCCGAGCGGCTGGGCTTCTTCCGCGCCCAGGGAAACGATGTTGTGGCCTTCCACATCCTCGACCCCGCCGAGATCGACTTCCCCTTCGTGCAGGCGGCCAATTTCCAGGATCTGGAGACGCGGGAACTCCTGCCGGTGAAGCCCGAGAAGCTGGTCGATGCCTACCAGAAGCAGGTCGGGGCGCACATCGACGCCCTCGGCAAGCTCTTCGGCAAGCAACAGGTCGACTACGTGCTCCTCAACTCGGCCGAACCGCTGGACGAGGCGTTGTACGCATATCTGATGTTCCGTCAGCACCGGCGCGGCGGTTCCGACCCGGCGCGGATGGTGCGGAGCGGGGATGGCTAGCGGCACGTGAGCTTCCTGACCCCGCTGTTTCTGATCGCGCTGGCAGGGCTCGCGGGTCCGATCCTGTTGCACCTGACCCGGCAGGAGCGGGGCAGGCCCATACGGTTCCCCTCGCTGATGTTCCTGGAGAAGATCCCGTTCCAGGAGAAGTCGCGGCGCCGGATCCGTCACTGGCTGCTGCTGATCATGCGGCTGGCGGCGCTGGGGCTGCTGATCGCCGCGTTTGCGCGCCCCTTCGTGCGCGGCGGGCGGCTGGCGTCGGTGGGCGGGCCGGCGGCCGAGGAAGTGGTGATCATGCTCGACCAGTCGTGGTCCATGGAGATGGGCGACAACTGGGACGAGGCGGTGTCCCGGGCACGGTCGGTGGTGGGCGCGCTGCGTCCCCGCGACAGGGTGTCGCTCATCGCATTCTCCGAGACACCCGCGCTGCTGCACCGCTCGATCCCCGACCCCGCGCGGATCAACGCCGCCCTGGATACACTCACCACCAACTCCCTTGCGACGCGCTTCGCACCGGCGGTCAAGCTGGCCGCGTCCACGCTCGCCGCGTCGAACCTGCCCCGGCAGCGCGTCGTGCTGATCAGCGACTTCCAGCGCACGGGGTGGCGTCCCGACCCGGATGCAACGCTGCCGGAGGGGGTTGTGGTCGAAAGCCTGGTGATCGGGGGGGACGAGTCGGCCAATCTGGCGCTGGTCGACCTCGAACTCGGGCGGCAGGGCGCGGGGGCGCGGGAACGGGTAACGGTGGGCGCGCGCGTGGTGAACACCGGAGAGGACGAGGTGGCGACCGATGTGGTGCTGGTCATCGACGAGATCGAAATCGAGACGGCTTCCGTGATGGTGCCGGGGGGCGGGGCGGCGGCGGTGGGTTTCGCGCCGTTCACGCTGACGGCCCCGTTCACGCGCGGTGAACTGCGCCTTGCGGAACCGGTGGCCGGCGGGCTGGAGCAGGACAACACGCTCAGCTTCGTGGCGTCTCCGGGGGGCGACCTCGGGGTGCTGATCGCCGATCCGCTGGGGACGGGCGACTCCAACCTGTATCTGCGCGGGGCGCTCGAGATCGCCGAGGGCGCGGGGTTCGCGGCGAGCGTGGCGCGGGCGGTGCCGGACGAGGAGCGGCTGGCCGAGGCGGAGGTGGTGATCCTGAACGGTGGAGCATTCCCGGGCGGCAGTGCGGGCGACCGGCTGCGCGCCTTCGTCGAGGACGGCGGCGGGCTGCTGTTCGTGCTCGGGGAGCGCTCGACGGTACCGGCGGTGCATGCGGACTTCCTGCCTGCGACCGTCGGGGGCGTGGTCGAGGGCGGCGGAGAGCGGCACATCGGGTTCGTCGACTACGATCACGCCATCTTCGAGGCCTTTCGCGGGCCGCGGTCGGGCGACTTCTCGCGGGCCCTGTTTTATCGCACCCGCACGCTGGCGGTTACCGACGGCCAGGTTCTCGCGCGCTTCGACGACGGGTCGGCCGCGCTGGTCGAGGGCCGCCGCGGGCAGGGCCGCGTGATGATCTGGGCCACCGGGCTCGACCGGTTCTGGAACAACCTGGCGCTGCAGCCCGTCTATCTGCCCTTCGTGCATCGCGTGACGTGGCACCTGGGCGGCCGCGGCGAAGTGCCGGCGTGGCACTTGGCGGGATCGACGGTGAACGTGGCCGGTCTGGTCGAGTCGGCGGGCGCGTTGGAGATCCCCGAAGGCGCGGTGGCGCTGGAGCCGGGGGGCGGTTCGGTGCCGCTCGAGGGCGTCGAGTCGGTGCTGCGGCTCGACCAGCGCGGAATCTGGGAGATCCGCCCGCCCGGACAGCGGCCGGAGCATCCGCTCGCCCTGGCGGTAAATGTGGATGTGGCCGAGTCGGACCTGTCGCAGCTGGACGTGGAGGCGTTTCAGGCGGCCGTGGGTGGCGCGGCGGCGCTGGTGGAGGGGGGCGCCGCGGCCGGCGGTGGGGAGGAGACAGCCGACATCGCGGGCGAGGATTTCGAAAAAAGCCAGTCATTCTGGCGGTATCTTCTGGGCGCGGTCTTTCTGCTGATGGCTTCAGAGACCATGTTGTCAAATCGACTGTCGCGCGACCGGATCAAGGAGGGTGAACATGTCAAGGACGGGCAACCGGCGCTCTGACGGCGAAATCCTGCGGGTTGTAGGCCGTGTCCGCCGCCGCTGGCGGCTGAAGCTGCTGCTGCGCGGACTCGCCCTGACCATTGGCGGAGTCCTGCTCACCTTTCTGATCTCCGCATCGAGCCTCGAGGCGCTGCGCTTCACGCCCGGCGCCGTTACCGGCCTGCGGATTCTGCTCTGGGTGGTGGTCACCTTCTTCCTGGCCCGGTGGATCCTCTGGCCGCTGCTGCGCCCCGTGTCGGACGAGCGGGTTGCGCTGTACCTCGAGGAGAACGAGCCCTCGCTTCAGTCGCGCGTGCTGACCGCCGTGGAGTCCGCGAAGGGCGGCCGTTTCGCCGATACGGAGTTGTCGCGCGAGGTCGTGAAGCGGGCGGTCTGGCGGTGCAGGCGCATCGACTACGGCCGGCGCATCGAGCAGCGTTCCATCCGGCGCTCCACCGGCGTGCTGGGTGGGCTGACCCTCGCATCGGTCGTGCTGCTTCTGGCCGGACCCGGGTTCCTGCGGCACGGTATGTCGGCGCTCTTCTTCCCGGTCCGCGCGGCCGAGTCGGTCAATCCGTACAGCGTTGCGGTCGAGCCCGGCGACACGATCATCTCGCGCAACTCCGATCTCATGGTCTCGGCCGTGCTGCGCGGCTTCGACTCCGACGACGTCGTCCTTTACACTCGCGCCGAGGACCAGGACGGCTTCCTGTCGCTGCCCATGATCGAGGACGGGACCGGCGCCCACGAGGGGCTGCTCCTCAACGTCGCCGAGGAGACCACCTACTACGTCGAGGCCAACGGGGTCCGCTCCGGCACCTTCACACTGGGCGTCGCGGACCTTCCGGCGGTCGACCGGCTGGAGATGGTCTACCACTTCCCGCGCTACACGGGGCTCACGCCGCGCCGCTTCGAGTACGGCGGCGACGTGGCCGCGCTGGCCGGGACCCGCGTCGAATTGACCGTGACGCCCACCCTCGCCACGCCCTCTGCCCGGCTCGTCATGGACTCGGGTGACACGATCAGCATGGAGACCGGGCCCGAGGGGACCTACACGGCTTCCTTCATCGTCCGCGAAGAGGGCTTCTACGGGATCAAGTTCCTGGCCCGCGACGATGTGTGGGTTGCCGGCGCCCCCGACTACCGCATCGATGTGCTGCGCGACCAGGGGCCGTCGATCTCGTTCAGCAGGCCGGGACGCGATATCCAGGTGAGCTCGATCGAGGAGGTCTTCCTGGAGACCCGGGCCGACGACGATCTGGGCGTCGCCGACATCTCGCTCGTCTACAGCGTGAACGGCGGGCCGTCGGACACCGTGCGGATACATTCGGCCACCGGCGCGCCGCTCACCGAGGTCACGGCTGGTCATACCGTCTTCATGGAGGACTACGAACTCGAAGTGGGCGACCTGATCTCGTACCACGGCGTCGCGCGGGACAACGCGCCCTCACCCGGCGAGGCGATGACCGACATCTACTTCCTGCAGGTGCGACCCTTCCGCCGCGACTACCGCGAGGCCGAGGGCGGCGGTGGCCAGGGCGGCGGTGGCGGCGGCGGCGAGATGGAGCAGGACCTGTCCGCGCTGCAGCGCCAGATCATCGCGGCGACCTTCAACCTGGTGCGCGACCGGGACAGCTACACGCCCGCGACCTGGGAAGAGAACGTCGTCAGCGTCGCGCTCACCCAGGAGCGGCTGCGCGAGCAGGTCGAGACCCTCGGCCAGCGGATCGTGAACCGGGGGATAGGCGGCGCGGACGAGGCGTTTCAGCGCATCGCCGAGGCGCTCCCGACAGCCGTCGAGGCAATGAACGAGGCAGTGGACTCGCTGCGGGCAGTGAAGCCCAGCGGCGCCATCGGGCCCGAGCAGCGGTCGCTGCGGCAGCTCCAGAGGGCCGAGGAGACTTACGAGCGATTCGTGTCGCAGGAGCCCCAGCAGCAGCAGGGTGGTGGCGGTGGCCGGGGGCAGCAGGGCCCCAGCGCCGAGGACCTGGCCGACCTATTCGAGCTGGAGACCGACAAGCTCCGCAACCAGTACGAGACCGTGCAGCGCAGCCAGCAGGAGACCGCCGACCAGGAAGTCGACGAGCTGCTCGAGAAGCTGCGCGAACTCTCCCGCCGGCAGGAACAGGAGCTGGAGCGGCAGCAACGCCGGGCCGCGGCCCAGCAGGGGGGACAGAGCGGGGGTGGGAGCGACGCGGCCCGGGCTCTCGCCGACGAGGCCGAGGAGGCTGCGCGCCGGCTGGAGCGGTTGTCGCGCGAATCGGGTGACCGGCGGCTCGAGGAGGTCGCGCGCCAGATGCAGCAGTCCGCAGATGCGATGCGGCGGTCGGCGGCGAGTGGGGGCAGCGCGGGGGTGGCCGAGGCGCGGAGCGCGCTGAGGCGGCTGCGCGATGCCCGGGACGATCTCGGGGGCGCGCAGGATGAGCGCCTGGAGCGCGATCTGGAGGATGCGCGCCAGCGGGTCGACGAGCTTTCCCGCCAGCAGGACGATGTCGAGAACCGCATGGAGCAGATGGCGAGGGTGGGCCGTCCGTCAGCCGACCAGATCGGGCGCATCCGCGAGACCAAGGAGGACATGGCCGAAGAGGTGGGCGACATCCTGGCCCAACTGGACCAGCTCGCCGCATCGGCTCGCCGCGATGGCACGGAAGGCGCCGCCGAGCTGGAGGAAGCGACGCAGACGATCCGGGAGACGCAGCTTCGCGAGCGCCTGCTTTATTCGCGCGGCCTGGTCGGCCGCCCCGGCCAGGAGGAATACGCCGAGGCCTTCGAAAACCAGACCGCGCAGGCGATCCAGTCACTCGGCAACCGGCTGGACGAGGCGGCAGAGGCGATTCAGGGACGGGCCCAGGGCGATTCGCAGGAGGAAGCGCTCGAGTCCGCCCGGGATCTGGTGCGCAGCCTCGAGTCGATGGAACGCCGTCTCGGGGCCGGGGAGCAGCAAGGCGGGGAGCAGCAAGGCGGAGAGCAGGAGGGTGGACAGCAACAGGGTGGACAACAGCAGGGCGGGCAGCAGGCTGGCGGCAACCGGACCGGCGGCGAGCGCACGGCCGGTGGCGCCCCCGGCGCGAGGGACTACCGTGACGGCGATTGGCGTCCCGGCGAGGGCGGCCCCCGCAACTTCGACCCCGAAGCCATCCGCCAGATGCGCCGCGAAGTGCGGGAGCGCATCGGCGAGACCCAGGCGCTCGGCCAACTGCTGGAACGCATCGGTGCCGACCCGCAGGAACTCCAGGAGATGATCGACGCCATGCGCGCCCTGGACCGCGAACGCACCTACGCCGATCCGATGGAGGTGTTGCGGCTCCAGAGCGAACTGGTGGAGACGATCAAGCAGCTCGAATTCCGGCTGCGGCGCGAGTTCGCCGTGGATGACGAGGGCGAGATCTTCCTGTACCAGTCGGGCGACGTGCCCGAGGAATACCGGGCACTCGTGGAAGAGTACTACCGCGCCCTGTCGCGCGGCAGAGGAAACGAGGGCCGGTGAGCGAGTCTCCGGCCGTGCCTGCGGCGGCCACCCGCAACATCGAGGTATCGGTCGAGATCGCTCCACCGGCACAGGCCGTCTGGCGGAGTTACGGTTTTCGACTTACCGAGTGGAAGAAGAGCGATGCAAAGTGATCGGCGCAGCCCTCAGTCAAACGATGTCGCGGCTCTTTCCCGGGCAGGAGTGATGCCCTCCACAACACCCCGGAGCGCTCGACTGTTCCTGGCGACCGCCTTGAGCGCAGCCATGATCGTCCCCGTCCCACTCACCCTCGCCGCACAGGACGACGACGACGACCCCCACCCACAGCAGGAGGGCCTCCCACTCGCCCCCGGCCGCACCATCGAGACCAGCTTCACCGAGGGCTCCTGGATGTCGGTAGACGTCAGCCCCGACGGCCAGACCCTCGTCTTCGACTTCCTCGGAGACCTCTACACCCTGCCTATCACCGGCGGCACCGCCACCCCGCTCACTCGGGGCATGGCCTTCGACGGCCAGCCGCGCTTCAGTCCCGACGGCAGGCGCGTCGTCTTCACCTCCGACCGCAGTGGCGGCGAGGCCATCCACATCATCTCGCTGGACAAGAGCGACACCGTCCAGGTCACCCGGGGCAAGTCCAGCTCCTACCAGTCCCCCGAGTGGACCCCCGACGGCGATTACGTGATCGCCACCAAACAGGGCCCGGGACAAGGCAAGCTCTGGCTCTACCACGTCGACGGCGGCACCGGGATCCAGCTCATCGACGAACCCGCCAATCGCCGCACGACCGGCGCAGCCTTCGGCGACGACGGGCGCCATATCTGGTACGCCTACCGCACCGGCAGCTGGGAATACAACTCCGGCATGCGCCAATACCAGCTCGCCGTCTACGACCGCGAGACCGGCGAGTCGGCCACCCGCTCCTTCCGCTACGGCGGCGCCTTCCGCCCCACCCTCAGCCCCGACGGGCGCTGGCTCGTCTACGGCTCGCGCCACATCGGCGACACCGGCCTCCGCATCCGCGACCTCGACACCGGCGACGAGCGCTGGCTGGCCTTCCCCGTGCAGCGCGACGACCAGGAGTCCCGCGCAACCCGCGACGCCTACCCCGGCATGTCCTTCACCCCCGACTCGGATGCCGTCGTCGCCTACTACGGCGGCGGCCTCTGGCGCGTCCCCCTCGACGCCTCCGACCCCACCCCGATCCCCTTCCGCGTCGATGTCGAGATGGCGATCGGCCCCGAGGTCGACTTCGACTACCGCATCGAGGACACCGAGACCTTCGTCGCCAAGCAGGTCCGCGACGCGGTGCCCTCCCCGGGCGGCGACCGCATCGCCTTCTCGCTCCTCGCCCGCGTCTACGTCATGGACTGGCCCGGCGGCACCCCCGAGCGACTCACCGAGTCCGACGCCAACGAGCACATGCCCACCTGGTCGCCCGACGGCGAGTCCATCGCCTACACCACCTGGGACGACAACGCCGGCGGCCACCTCTACCGCGTCGACTCGGGCGGCGGCGACCCCACCCGCCTCACCGCCGCCCCCGCCCTCTACAACAACCCCGCCTGGTCCCCCGGCGGCGACCGCATCATCGCGGTCCGCGGTCCCGGCCGCGCCTACGACGAGGCCCTGACCCGCGGCGTCCCCGGCGGCGCCGACGACCTCGTCTGGATCCCGGCCACCGGCGGCGACGCGACCGTCATCGCCCCGGCCCGCGACCAGAACCACCACTTCACCGCCAGCCCCGACCGCATCTACGCCTACAACGGCGGCGACGGCCTCGTCTCCTTCCGCTGGGACGGCACCGACCGCAAGCAGCACGTGCGCGTGGTAGGCTCCGGCCCGCCCGGTTCCAGCGCATCGCCGCCCGCGTCGCTGGTCACCATGGCCCCGCGCGGCGATCAGGCGCTGGCCCGCGTCGTCAACCACCTCTACACGGTCACCGTCCCGCTCGTCGGCGGCGATGTCCCCACCATCAACGTCGGCAACCCCGAAAACGCGTCCTTCCCGGCCCGCCAGCTCACCGAGATCGGCGGGGAGTTCCCCGCGTGGGGCGCGGACGGCCGCAAGATCCACTGGACGATCGGCAACGCGCACCTCGTCTACGATCTCGACGCCGCCGAGGCCTTCGAGGACTCGGTCGCAGCGGCAGCCGAGGCGGAGGCGGACGAGGACGATCCCGACACGCCCGATACCGCAGAGGAGGAGGAAGAGGGCGACCAGGGCGACAGCGGCGACGACTCCGAGCAGGACGACGACGATCCCCGCTACGCCCCCGAGGAAGTTCGCGTCCGCGTCGAATTCCCCCGCGACACGCCCAGCGGCGTGGTCGTCCTGTCGGGAGCGCGGGTCGTGACCATGAACGGCGACGAGGTGCTCGAATCGGGCGACATCGTCGTGCGCGACAACCGCATCGCCGAGGTGGGGGCCACCGGTACGGTCGCGCACCCGGATGGCGCGGCGGTGATCGACCTTGCCGGAAAGACCGTCGTGCCCGGCTTCGTGGACACCCACGCCCACCTGAGGGCCCAGATCAATATCCTCCGCACCCAACCCTGGTCCTACGCTGCCAACCTGGCCTACGGCGTGACCACGACCCGCGACCCCCAGACCGGCACCACCGATGTCGTCAGCTACGAGGACCTGGTGCGCGCGGGGCGGATCCTGTCGCCGCGGATCTATTCGACCGGCCCCGGCGTCTTCTCGTCCGAGAATGTGCAGGACCTCGACCACGCCCGCCGCGTTCTGCGCCGCTACAGCGACTACTACGACACCAAGACGATCAAGATGTACGGCGCCGGGAACCGCGAGCAGCGCCAGTGGATCATCGAGGCTGCGCGCGAGCTGGAGCTGATGCCCACGACAGAGGGCGGCCTCGACACCAAGGGCAACATGACCATGGCGATCGACGGCTATTCGGGGATGGAGCACAACATGCCCGGCTTCCCGATGTACGCCGACATGGTCGAACTCGTGGCGCGTTCGACGATGGCCTACACGCCCACGATCCTCGTGACCTACGGCGGCCCCTGGGCCGAGAACCATTTCTACGCGACCGAGGATGTGCTGGGCGACGAGAAGCTGGCGCGGTTCACGCCCATGGAGGAGATCCACCAGAAGGCGCTGCGCCGGCCCGGGCCGGGACCTGGACCCTCCGGCTGGTTCCACCCCGAGGTGCACACCTTCGACCAGGTGTCGGCGTTCGTTCGCGATGTGATCCGTGCTGGAGGAAGAGCCGGCGTCGGCAGTCACGGCCAGCTTCAGGGGCTCGGATACCACTGGGAACTCTGGGCAACCCACGCGGGCGGAATGACCGAGCACGAGGCGCTGCAGGTGGCCACGATCATCGGCGCGCACTCTCTCGGCCTGGACCGCGACCTCGGCTCGATCGAGATCGGCAAGCTCGCCGACCTGGTGATCCTCGACGGCAACCCCCTCGACGACATCCGCAACACCAACACCGTCGACCGCGTCATGATGAACGGCCGGCTGTACGACGGGGACACGCTCGACCAGGTCTGGCCGGATCAGGTCGCGGCGGGGCCGTTCTACTGGCTGTCGGAGGCGCCGCCGGGGCAGTGAGCACGCGCGCCGTGACCCGGCCAGCGGTCCACCCCGGCATCGACGTCTTCCTGCGTGGGGCCGGCGATTCCACCCGGCTCCGCGACGCGCGCCTGGGCCTGATCGCCCACCCCGCGTCGGTCACCTCCGGCCTCGCCTTCTCCGCCGACGCGATCCGCGCGGCCGGCTTCGACCTGTGCGCGCTCTTCGGCCCGCAGCACGGCGCCCGCGGCGAAAAGCAGGACAACATGATCGAATCGGACCACTACACCGACTCCGTCACCGGCCTGCCGGTCCACTCGCTCTACGGCGAGGTCCGAAAACCGACCCCGGCCATGCTCGACGGCCTCGACGCCGTCCTCTTCGACCTGCAGGACGTGGGCGTGCGCGTCTACACCTTCATGTGGACGATGGCACTGGCGATGGAAGCATGCGCCGAGGCGGGGGTGAAGTTCGTTGTGCTGGACCGTCCCAACCCGATCGGGGGGGTCAAGCGCGAAGGGGCCGTGCTGCGGCCCGGCTACCAGTCCTTCGTCGGCCTCCACCCGGTCCCCCTCCGGCACGGCTTGACCTGCGGCGAGATGGCACGCTGGCTGAACAAGGAGCGCGGCGTCGGCTGCGACCTGACGGTCATCCCATGCGAGGGCTGGCAGCGCGACATGTCCTGGGCCGACACCGGCCTGCCCTGGGTAATGCCCAGCCCCAACCTGCCCACACCCGACTCCTGCGTGGTCTACCCGGGCATGGTGCTGCTCGAAGGCACCAACCTCTCGGAGGGGCGTGGCACCACCCGGCCCTTCGAGCTGTTCGGCGCGCCCTGGCTCGACCCCATCGCCCTCGTCGCCCGCCTCGCCCACGCCCACCTGTCGGGCGTCGCGTTCCGCCCCTGCCACTTCGAGCCGACCTTCCAGAAACACGCGGGTTCGCTGTGCGGCGGCGCCCAGCTGCACGTCACGGACGCGGAGGCCTTCGAGCCGGTCCGCACTGCGGTGGAGATCCTCGTCGCGGTTCGGGCACTGGCCCCGCACGACTTCGCCTGGGGTCAGCCCCCTTACGAGTATGAGGAGGAGCTGGCCCCGATCGACATCCTCTGGGGAAGCGCGTCGCTGCGGGAAGGCGTGGACGCCCATGCCACGGCCGAAGAGATCCTGGCAGGTGTTGACGCCGAACTGGAGGCCTTTGGCGCGTCAGTCACAGAGTACCTGCTTTACTGATCGCTACGCTGGTCGGGCGTTCCTGCCCTTCCAGAAACAGATCTTCGGCTACTCCGGCTCGTACCGCTGTACGCAAACCTCGTCTGATCGCGCGCGCATCCGGGCGGCATCGTACCAGGCCTGCATTGACAGCAGCGTATCCATGCTCACCCCGAAGGCCTTCTCGATTCGCAGAGCCATCTCCGGAGACAGTGCCGCGTGTCCATTGAGCAGATCGGACAGGGTTGCGCGTCGCACCCCCAGGATCTTCGCGGCCCTCGTGACGTTGAGGCCGAGTTCTTCCACAACTTCCGTGCGGACGAAGTCCCCGGGGTGGGACGGCGTCATCCGTATCCGGATGGATTCTTCGGTTCTCACGGTTGCCATTAGTGATAGTCCTCCAGGTCGAGGTCATGCACGAAGCCGTTCTCTTCCAAGAAAGTGATCCTCCAGTTCCGGGAGACCGAAACGCTCCATACGCCCCGCCGTGCGCCCAGAAGCCTGTGAACCCTCCAACCGGGCGGGCAACCCGACGCGAAATCGTAAATGCTCCTTGACGCAATCAGCACGGTCAGAACCTTCCTCACGCGATCAACCTGAGCCGGGCTCAGGTATCTGGGATCATCGCGTTCCAGAAGGGCCCGAAGTCCTCTGTGTCGCACAGAACGAACAATCACGGCTGTCGGAAATGTACGGTGTTACCGTTCACTTCTCAAATCCAAAAGTAGTTGGCTGACGTTACGCTGCGCAGGTAGAGAGTATTCGGGCGCCCATCATCGTGTGGTCAGCGGCGCGCCTTCGCCTCACGCGACATGCCCCGGGGTCGGCCGCCGTATGAATTCGATGAGACGGATCCCTATCGCCCGACTGCCGGAAAGGAACTCGCCATGAGGATCAGCCGCTACACTGGACTGGCTACGGTTCTGATCACCTCGACCACCGCCGTGAGCGAAGCCGCCGCCCAGTTGCTCGCCGAAGCCGAACCCGTTGAAGCCTGCGAGATCCTCCGGTTGGGAGAAGGCTTGAACGTACCGGAATGGTTGGCCTTCGCCAGAACACCCGGCCTGAAGCTGGATCCCGCCGGAAATCTCCACGTGCAGCCATCCGGTGGTTCCCCGGTCGTCAACGTGCTCGATGAGAATGGGGACCTGGTACGGACAGTGGGTGGCAAGGGCGAGGGTCCGGGCGAATTCACCGTTGTCGGCAACTGGGGCTTCGCGGGCGATACGCTTTGGATTCAGAATTGGCCGACGCTCCATACGTCGTTTTTCGGCCCGACCGGGGCGCACTTGAGGACCGAGGCCGACCATGGACCCCCGAGTTCCATGCCCCGGTTATGGAGGACTTCGCTCCCCCTCGCCGGAGGACAGGGCTTCTACATCCCGCCCCTCGGCGAAGCGGACTTGCGGAGGGCCGAACTACCGTTGCTGATCGGAAGCCGTTCAGCGACGTCGCGCGACACGCTGGCTCTGAAGTTCAGTTTTACGGGCATGCTGGTCGAGGATTTGGGCACCTTCACCTATCAGCCGGTCACCATCTCGCCGCTATACCAGGTGCAGCCGGACGGCAATGGTGTCGTGATCGCCGACTGGGAGCCGGACCGGCCAAGCCGCGTGGTCGTCCGCCACTACGACGTCAATGGCCGTCCAGTGCGCGAAACCGGTGTCGAGGCAGGGCTTAGCCCGGTCTCCGCCAGTGCCCGCCGGGCGTTCGTCGATGAAGGGGTGCAAATGGCACAGGGTCCGTACGGCGGGGCACGAAGAAGGGGCGAATCCGTGCCCGAGGATCTGCGGAACGCCGTCGAGGACGGCCTGCTCCTGCCGGAGTATTTCGCGCCCATCCGATCCTTCTTCCTCACTCACGGCGGGCGGGTCTGGATTCAGGAAACGGACACGCCTGAGGGCTACAACGGCCAGTGGCTCGTCATAGGCCGCGGAGGCGAGCCGGAATACCGGGTGCTGGCACCGTCAGGGGTCACGTTCAGGGCCGCATACGAGAATCGCGTGTGGGGGACCGGCTTCACGGAACTGGATGTACCCTATGTCGTGCTCCATGAACTCGTGCAACCGGGTGGGTGCGGCGTGTAGCTGCTCTCAACTCAGCGTACCCGATAGTCAACGACCAGCGGCAGGTGGTCCGACCTTTCGGTATCCGTTTCCAGGATTCCCAGGGCGTTCTGTGCATCGGGCGACATGTCGACCCCGTCAAACACGAAGGCCCTGACGATCTCGATCACTCCACCCCGATACAGCACGTAGTCCAGCCTGCCGGGTGAGAACGGGTCTTCCCGCCAGATGCTCCGCCACGTAGCCAGGGATCTGTCGCGAAGCCGCTCCAGGCGGGCGACCTCCAGATCGCTTCCGCCGATCCCCAGCCCGCGCCGCAGCGCATCCAGGGGACGTGCGGATCCAACGAGATTCAGATCACCCGCCACCACCACACCCGCGTCCGGCCGCCCCGTTACCGCAGCCGCTATCGCGCGGTTCAGCGTCCTGGCCTGAAGCTCGCGGAGTCGATCCCGCGGCGATCCGTCGTACCCCGCGCTCTGCAGGTCGACTGGGACGAAAAGGACATCGACTCCGCCGATGGTCACCCACGCTCCCGTGGCGGACACACCGCCCCTCGCTTCATTGCGCGCCAGCGCCGAGGGCGGTGGCATCCGTGGGGCTTCCGGTTCGCCGCCAACCTCTTGCAGCCACTGCTCCAGCGCGTCCGGCGCGTGATCGATCCGTGCCATTGCGGGCTCGCCCCGAAGGCTCAGGCCTCTCGCGCCGATGGCCGTGCGCTGCCTCCCGCCGCCCTGAGCCAGGGACCAGGTCCAGACATCCTCGCCGAGCCCGATACCTTCACCGAAAGCCGCCAACTCGTCGATGGTGATGGAGAAGTAGATCTCGTCGAGCAGCAGCACGTCGGGCCGTAGCGCGCCCGCAACCCGCTGAAACGCATCCGCGTTGGTGTGGAAGCTCGAGTCGGAGACGTTCCAGGCGACGACGCGAGACGCTCCTGGTGACCTGGCCAGCGCGTCGGCGTCGAGCAGCGGTGGAGGCTCGCCGGCGGCGGTCGCGAGTCGATGCGTGAACAGTGGCGATTCGTCGACCAGCGCTCCGGCGCGCAGATAGCGGAGCCGCCCGACGATCGATGTCCCCGGCCCCACAGCCAGCAGCTGACCTGCCCCACCGGTAACGGTGCCCCTGTCCACCCGCACTTCGAACCGGTCCGACGAGTGCGTCGGCGACACCACCAGGCCCACGCCGCCAGCGTTCTCTACTTCCCCCGGACCGCTCTGGTCGATCCGGCGAATGCCTACTCCAGCCCCGTGGACATCTCTCGCAGGGTCCGCCTGCCGGGTCAGGATGACGACCAGGTCGGCTCCGTTCACCCCGCCGTACGACCCGCCCGTGCCCGAGTCCCCGTCGGCGTCCAGCACCAGCTCGACCGAACCCGGCATGCCCTGCGCGGTCACCGTATCGCCCAGGTCGATCAGGAAGTGGAGGAAGCGTGGATCATCCTGTGCGGCGATGGCGCGGAGATCGACAGGGGAGCCAGCGGGAACGTCGCCTGCCGGGTCGACCACCAGCGGGGCCACGCCGTCCCAGTCGCCGAAGTCGCCATCGGTCCAGACAGGCGGACTGGGCGGTGAACAGGCGACTAGCCCGACCAGGACGCCCGTGACGGCACAGAAAAGTAATCTACACATTACATAATGTAATGTCGACATTACACAGAACCATTCACACGCCTGTGGGTCACCCACCTTGGCGCAAGATGAGCCAGACGCCGCGGTAGTCCGGCGGGAACACGCCTTCCTGAACCACCGTCGACCGCTCGCCACCCGCGACATACGTCACGTGCACATCGACCCGCTCCACGCCCGCCGGAATCCCGAAGTGGGCCGGTGCCGCGCCCTGGGAGCAATAGCCGCCGCCGGAGTCGAGCAGGCGGGTGCCCAGGATCGCGCCTGTATCGTGGTCCAACAGCTGCACTTCGGCGCCGGGCACTATCGTGCGCCCCTCCGGGTCGGTCGCCGCGACCTGCAGCGAGCGCGCCGCGACATCGGCCCCGAGCAGGTTCCGGTACAGATGATGGGTGCCGCCGGCCTCGTCGTTGTTGGCGATCGACAGGTCGAGATCGCCATCCCGGTCGAAGTCTGCCCAGGCGACGCCGTGACTCGGCCCGTGCTCGAGAAGATCGGCGGGCAGTTCGTTGGCAAAGCCATCGGCGCCCCGGTTCATGAACAGGTGGTCCTCGACGGCGGCGATCCCCGACAGGTACGAGGTCACGATCAGGTCGGGCAGACCGTTGTGGTCGACATCGGCCCAGGCCGCCGTGGTGGAGTGGTAGTCAACGCCGAGGGTGGTGGGATCCGTCACGTCCGTGAACGTACCGTCGCCATTGTTGCTCCACAGGATGTCCGGCCCGTAGGTGGCGATGAAGAGGTCGAGATCGCCGTCGTTGTCGTAGTCGGTCACCGCCGGAGCCACGCTGCCGTACTCCTCGCCCCGGTTCGGATGGTTCATGCCGAGCGCCGACGCGACATCGACGAACGTGCCGTCGCCCTCGTTGCGGAAGAAGGCGTCCTCGTCGCCGTTCTGGTTGGAGACGTGGACGTCGAGGTCGCCGTCGCGGTCGTAGTCGAACCAGGCGACACCGACCGTGCGCCGTGGGTCGCCGATGCCGGACTCCTCGGTGACGTCGGCGAAGCGCCAGGCGGGATCCCCAGGGGCGGTCTCGCCCCCGGACCCGTCGTTGCGGAACAGCCGGTTGGGCTGGTCACGCATCGCGACGAAGAGGTCCAGGTCGCCGTCGCCGTCGTAGTCGATCCAGCTGGGCTGGCGTGTATTGCCCAGCAGGTCCACGACAAGCCCGGACGTGACATCCACAAAGATCTGATCATCGTTGCGATAAAGGCGGTTCGGTGTGGTGGCCGTGGCGGAATAACCGACGTAGAGGTCCAGATCGCCGTCCCCGTCATAGTCGCCCCACGCCGCAGCGCGTGTGTCTTCCAAATCGGCCAGACCGAGGGTGGGCGCGACGTCCAGGAAGTGGCCCCCGTCGTTGCGGTAGAGACGGTTCTCCGAGTAGCGCATCCCCACAAAGAGGTCGAGGTCGCCGTCGCGGTCGAAGTCGGCCCAGGCGTTGGGCTGAGCGCCGGGGGTGCCGAAGAGTTCGGGCTGGACGCGGTCGAAGGTGGGCGCGGGCGGATCTCCCTGCGCGCCGTCGCACCCGGTCAAACCGATCGGGGCGATCAGGAGCAGGAAAAGGGCCATCCGGCCTCTCAGGCACTCTGAACTCACCAACCGCTTGCACCCCGGTCCCACGACCTCGTAATCGATCCGGACTCCCACTCTGCACCTCCTCGAAGGCGGACGGCGACATGCTCGATCCGGACGGAAGATACTCGCTTCGCAGCCCTACGGCGTCCTTCCGGGGACCGAGCGGACGAGCGTCAGTCCCGTTCAGACCCCGCCTCGGTCAAAGCAGGACAACGTCATGTGTCCGCTCTTCCCGCCGAGGGCGCATTCATCGAGGTGACGCGCCCGGTTGCGGAGTGACCGCAAGCCACGTCTCATGTCCCTGATCTCGTCGCTCACAAAGGACGCATACTCCTCCCGTGAGACGACCCGTCCCTCGTCCGCCGGAGGCACGATTTCGTCCTCGGCACCGTCCAGCGAGACCGCCGTCGCACCGTAGATGGTGCTTCCGCCGTTCAGGGAGAGCACCAGAATCATTCCGGGTAAGCCGCCGTAGAGCGCCGGGCCGCCCCGCACCGGGATATCGGGAGCAAACCAGGCGACGATCTCGCCTCCGTCCACACGCCCTGTGGCCCTGGTCGCGCGATACCCCAGGTGCGTGCGGTGATCATCGGTGATATCCCACTCGACATCGGGCGGCGGAGCATCCGTGCGCAGGACCTCCTGGAATAGCATGAGCACCCTGACCGCAGCGCCGTCGGAATTGGAGTATGCCTGCGTAAGCACATTCTCCTGACTTGCGGCCACGGATTCGTACATCGCAACCACCGCGTCGAGGTTGTTGTTGGTCATGGGAAACACCGCTGGAAGGGGCTCCGCCTCCGAGTCCTCCGGTGCCGGCACCATGAGAGAGGACGAAGGATCGAAATGAAGCAGGAAAGATTGCTCCCTCGCCTGCGCGAGCCTTTCCGCGACCTCCGCCATTCCCTCCGGCACATCGAAGTCCGCGACGATCGTGCGTGTGTATGTGATGGTCCCGCTCTGTGCGCCGGCCGGTCCGGGTGCCACGATGGCAAGCGCCGCCGCGGAGATCAGCGGCAAAGAGTATCCATCACGTCGTTTCAACTGCATTGCTGCTTGCATTTGATCCAGTCGCTGTTTTCGGACGCTACCGGCCCCTGCCGCGCCCGCCGCGTCCACCACCTCTGCCACTCATCTGGTTCCCCAGCCGGTACATGACCCTGAGCATGAAGTACTGGCCGAGCGACTCGGTGCGCGATTCCTCGATGTAGTTCGCTGAATTCGTGACAGCGACGCCCTGATTCTGATTCAGCAGATCGTAGGCCTGCAGTTCGATCTCGGCGCGTTCGTCCAGCACCCGCCGGGAAATGACGGCGTCCCAGCGCGCAACGTTCCGCGATTCGCTGAAAAGGCCCTGATCATAGGTGCGGTAGCGGAAGTCCGACTCCAGTTCCCAGGCACCGAGGTAGAAGGTCGCTTCCCCGCGGTACTGGCTGTTCAGGTAGTTCCGGTCCAGCTCCTGGTTCAGCGAGTACTCGACATCGTTCAGGTTGAAGCTCGCGGAGAATTCCACATCGAACCGGTCCTTGACCCGGTTGTCCACACTCACCTCGAAGGTGTTGCGCAGGATTCGGCTCTCGTTGGAGGCCAGGTTGACCAGTTCGGTCCCCTCGGAGTAGCTGATGCGGTACTCCAGGTCGAGTTCGATCCCCAGCCGCCGGACCGGAGTGCCGAAGTTGGCTCCCATGTTGCCGGACCATTCGCCGTCGGTGTTGACCGGCATGCGGGTCTGGAAGCCGCGCTCGTCGAAGATGCGCGACGTGGAAATGCTGTTGTGGTTGTAGTCGAAGCCGGCGAAGGTGAAGAAGTTGATGAAGCTGAACTGATCGAAGAAGCGGTATTCGGCATCGATTTCGTGCGCGTACTCGGGGCGCAGGTCCGGGTTTCCCGAGTAGACGTTGAGAGGATCGGTGTTGTCCGAGTAGGGCTGGAGCTGCGTCAACGACGGCTCGCGACTGCCGCCGCTGTACCGGAACTGAAGGTTCTGGCCTTCCTTGATCTCGTGTTTCAGCTGGGCGTTCGCCAGCAGGTGCGTGTAGCCGTTCTCGATGGTTTCGTCGCGGTCCAGGATGACGCCGTCAAGCTGCGATTTCTGAAGGCGAAGGCCGACCGTGAACCAGCGGAGATCGTCGTCGTGGCTGTAGCGCACTCCGCCCTGAAGGTAGGTGTACGCCCGCTCGAATCCCGAGCTCAGCCGGTCGTTGAAGACGGCCACGCCGTCGACGAGGTCGTGGACCGAGTTGTCGCGGTCCTCGCTCGTGGCGTTGCGCTGGGCGAAGAACTCCATGGTATGGCTCTCGGCGAGCGGCTGCGTCAGCGACAATCGCGCCGAGTTGGTCCAGGTCCGCCCAACCCGTGACTGCTCCTGCAGGATCTCCTCGAAGTCGCCGTCACGGCCGCGTTGTTCGCGCACCTCGCCCGTGACCACGGACGACAGGTCGGAGGTCAGATCGGTGTCCTGCACGCGGCTCCGCACCTCGGCAACCAGGCTGCGGCCGTCCTCGTTGAGCCGCTTGCGCCAGGTGAGGCGCGCGTTGCCGCCCAGGTCGTCCCCGTCGACCAGGCGGTCGGTGGTTGCGGAATTGAGCATGCTGCCGCTCAGCGTGTGCGTCTCCCGGTTGGCGAAGGAAGTCAGCGATGAAGCGCGCGTATTGCCGTCCATTCGCAACCGCATATCGTGGCCCGGCGAGAAGGTGAGCTGCGCATTGAGGTTCAGGCGGTGGCTCCGGTTCCCGGCCTCCTGGCTGCTGGTCTGGTCGACGAACGACGCGACGTCGGATCCGAAGAGCGCCTGCTGCTGCAGCGTACGGTCCTGGGAATTGTCGAGTTCGCTGATGAAGTAGCTTCCCCTCAGCCAGCTGTCCTCGCCGAAGTCGCGGCTTCCGTTGACACCGAGGCTGAGCGCTTCGGTGAAGCCGTCGTTGGACCCGCCGCCCCGTCCGCCACCGCCGGCGAAGTCCGCAAAATCGCGCCAGTTGAACCCCGCCCGGTTGACGTTGTTCGCATTCGCGGTCAGCGCGAGCTGCGTATTGGGCGAGAAGCGGTTGAGCGAGAGCGACCCGTCGTAGCGGGCCTCGTTGCCCACCGGCGCGGCGAGTCGGCCCTGATTGTTCACGTCGCCGCCAACGCCCCCTCTGGCCCGGCCGAAGTACCCGCGGCGCGCCTCTTCCTTGAGCTTGAGGTCGATCGTGCGCTCTTCATCGCCGTCGGGAATCCCGGTGAACTCGGCCATGTCGGACTGCTTGTCGTAGACATCGACCTGCGCCACGGCGTCGGCGGGAAGGTTCTGCGTCGCGACGGTCGCATCCTGGCCGAAGAACTCCTTGCCGTCGACAAGGACGTTCTGGACCTCCTCGCCCTGCGCCGTGATCGTCCCGTCCGATTCGATCTGGATCCCGGGAAGTCTGCGCAGCAACTCCTCGACGGTCGCGTTCGGGGGCGTCGGAAACGCCTGCACGTTGTAGCTGAGGGTGTCACGCCGGTTGACGAAGGGCACGTGCTCGACGCTGACGACCAGCGAGTCCATCTCCACAGCCGTAATCGACAGCACCACTTCGCCGGCGTCCACATCGGCATCCGTGACGTCGAAGTCGCGCCGGAGCGTCCGATACCCGATCAGCGTGACCTGAAGGATGTACGCGCCCGGGGTCAGCCCCCTGATGGAGAAGGTCCCGTCGCCGGAACTCAGCGCATACCGGGCCAGCACCGAGTCCGGCCGCGTCAGCGCGACCACCATGGCGCTCTGCAGACCCGTCCCCAGAGAGTCGGCGACGACGCCCTGCACCCGGTACTCCTCCTGCGCGTTTACGGGTGTGGCCAAAGGCAGGCAGGCCGCCCCCAAACACAGAAAGATCACTGATCGGCCCACAGGCCACCCCCTATTGTCGGCCGCCTCCGCGACGCCGGTACAACTGCTCCAACTCGTCGACTTTGTCCTCGACGATCGCCTCATATTCCTCGCGCGAGACCTCGTCGCCTTCCTCCGGCGCGCGAATCACTCCCGCGTCCACATCCCCCAGCGCGATCTCCGTCGCGAAGTACTGGGTGCGCCCCCCGTCCACCGACAGGACCAGAATCATGCCGGGAAGGCCGCCATACGATCCGGGCCCGCCCGGAACCGGGATCTCGGGCGTGAACCACGCCTCGATCGATGTGCCGTCGTGCTCGGCGGTGGCCTTCATCACCATGCGCCCAAGGTGCTCCGCCTGGTCGCTCGTCATGCGCCATGCATATGCCGCCGGAGGGCCGTTGATCAGGAAGTTCCTCCCCATGAACTCGCGCGTCTCGACGGCCATGCCTTCCGCGTAGTTCACCCAGGCGTCACGCAGGATCTCCAGATCATCGCGAGAAGCCGATCGCGTCTTCAGGCGCTGCAGCCGCCCCTGCCAACGGTCGGATAGCCGGCTTGCACCCTCATCGTCCTCGGGCGCCGGAATCATCCGCGACTCCGACGGGCCGAAATGAAGGAGCACCGTGCCGGTCTCGGCCTCGGGGATCGCTTCCTTCCAGTCTTCCGGGATCTCGAAGCCGTACTGTTGGGAATAGGTATAGGTGATGGTCCCCTGCTGCGCGGTCAGCGCGGTCGGGATCAGGAGCGCGAGGGCGATAGTGCGAGTCATACCATCAAGGACAGGCAAAGCCCCCCAAGTGTTGGTTGATCGCCAACGGGACCAGGCCGTCCGAACTCAACAGTTGCGCTTGACCCGGTGCCTCAACTGCTCTCGAAGAGGATGACCTGGTGTTCCAGCAGGCCAACCGGCAGCCCGCTGATCAACCGACTGACGTTCCCCGACCTGAACTTGATGACCGCACCGCTGGTGGAATCGTGCTCCCAGCCGCTGTCGACGCATTGCCGCATCAGTTCGTCGACGACATCGGCCTGGGATCCGGTGGTCCACACTGCCACGCGCATCTCGCGGTCGTCTTTCCCTGCTTCCCAAATCGTGGTATCGACGTTGGGAATGAACGGCCAATTCCCCGGGTAGTTCCCGGTCGGCCTTTCCGCGGTCTTCGACCACCAGAACCGCATGGGTTCTCCGTCTTCGGCTGTAATGGTCGCCTCGAAGCTCTCTTCCTCCTTCCAGCCGCTGATTTCCATGTCTCGACGCCCCTCTTGTCGAAACTGGAAGCGGCCATTGTCCCTGCCCCGAATGGCCTCGATGATTTCGGCGAACTGCGCAAAGTCAGGGGGTCGTTTCGAGTCTTCGCCGAACATGCTACCGGCCTCCCTCCGTCATGCTCTCGTCCTCTTCCCTTTCAGGCGCTTCCCAGAAGTCCGGATTTGGCGGGGCCGCCGCCGCTACCGCTTGGCTGTACAGCGCCGCGTTGAAGACGATGCGGAAGTTGCCGAAGGGCTGGGCGCGCCACTGCGGTCTCATGCCGAGCAGGACCACGTGGCCGTCTCCGTGCCTGACGTCCAGCGCTGCCGCGTATCCCTGCAGGTGCTCCTCGCCGAGCAGGTAGCCGGAGAGCAACGGCGAGCCGTCCGCCGGGTACTTGGCCAGAACGGCGCCGTCGAAGCCGTCCTCGGTGGTGAAGACGGGGCTGCGGTCCACAACGACCTTGGCGCGCGCGGGCATGCCCGACATGACGGGGTGTGACGGGTCCACCTCCATCTCCACGATCGACCCGCTCATGAAGTACTCGGCCGGGTCAAGGCCGGCGATGACGTTCGAGACCGGCAGATGCAACTGCTCGATCGCGAACATGCTGGCGTTGTTGAACGTCACCAGCGTCCCGCCGCTGCGCACGAATTCGTCCAGGGCGCGCACGCCCACCGCACCGATCCCGCCCTCGTAGCGCGGTGGCACGGTCCCCTTGGCGAATCCGTTCAGGATCTGTCCCGCGGCCATATCGGCCACGATGATCACGTCGTAGCGGTCGCGCAGGTCGCCGGCGAGCACGTCGGCGTTGCGGAGGCTGGTGAATGCGAAGTCGTACCGCTCGAGCAGCCAGCGGGTCCACCCCTCGTCCATGGAGGGATTCCAGGGGCGGTAGAGGGCGACTCGCGGCTGCGACAGAGGTGCGCCGCCCGAAGCCGACCCCCCGGTGGCCGATTGGATGTGCAGACGGGACACCAGGTCGCTCCGGGCGCTCCCGGACAGGCCGCTGATCGCGTAGCGACCCGACGTGCCGCCAGCTCCGTCCGCCCCCGCGGCGCCGGGCACGAACCGCACCTGTCCGCCCTGGGCCCAGGCCTGATTGACCGCCCTGAAGGCGTTGTTCTGGGCCGGATCGACGACGAGGGTGCCTCCGCCGGAATCGCGGCCCGGCGCGGGCACGATGGCCGCCGCAACGGGGTTGCTGTCGAAGCCAACGCCCAGCGGCGAATCGAAGGAGGCCGCGTCGGCAATGTCGGCATCCCACTCGAGCATGGCGGCACCTGTTCCCAGCGCCGTCATCGCACCCCTCACCCCCTCGTCCAGCGGCGACGCCGCCTCCACCACCCGCACACCCATCAGGTACGGCAGCGTCCAGCCCGCCACGTCGTAGGGCTGGTCCGGCGGCCCCTCGGGGTACTGGCGCAGGTCCGGGTAGTCCTGCACGGCGAAGAGCTGGCGCACGAAGTTGGCGAAGGGCTGGTCCATGGCGATGACCCAGGTCCCGGCCGGGTGCGAGATACCGTCGTGCGTAATTGCCTCGCTCAGCTGGTGCACCTCGATCCCGTTGTAGGCGAGCCGGCGCAGCATCTCGACGGCGGCCACGGGATCGTCCTGCTCCTGCGGCACGAAGTAGGCATACGGCGGCCCCTCGGTGTACTGCGCGATGATGTCGCGCCCCGCCTGGTAGCGGTTGTAGAGGATGTCGCGGCGGTATTTGGCCGCGATGTCCAGCACCGAGACCGACGCGGTCAGCATGTAGTCCACCGCATCCCGCAGGCGCCACCAGCCGCCCTCCCACGGGCTGCTGTACAGCGATTGCGGGCGCAGGTCGCGCGTGCGCGGCGGAAAGTCCTGGAGCGTGTAGAAGCCCGGCGTCGCGTAGCGGTAGAGCCCCGTCTCGGTCAGGAACGACACCACGTTGTGGAAGTTGTTGGCGTGGTCCATGAACCCCGGGTACCAGTTGTCGAAGCCGGTCCCCATGTGCGTGGCGCCCTTCTGGCCGCGCTCCTCGAGCGCCTGCGACATGGCCATGCCGATCAGGTTGACCGTGCGCCACATGAGCGGGTGGACGTGCGGCGAGATCGGCTCCGCGAAGGGTGGGATCCAGATGCGCGTCGGGAACGGCGAGCTCTGGTGGTGGTTGTACAGAATCTGCGGCTCCCACTCGCGCGCCACCCGTGTTGCCATCCGCGACTCGATCTGGTTGATCATGTAGCCGTCGCGGTTGTTGTCGTGCCCGATGTACTTCTGGTAGAGGAAGGGCGTCGGGGCGACTTCGTACGGGGTGCCCAGGTTGGAGCGGTACCACTCGGCGACCATCGTCTGTCCGTCCGGGTTGATCGACGGCCACAGCATGAGGATCACGTTGTCGAGAATGGCGGCGATCTCGGGGTCGTCATCGCCGGTGACCAGGTCGTACGCGAGCTGGATGGTGTGCTGCGCGTGCGCGACCTCGCTGGCGTGCAGCCCGCCGTCGATGTGGACGAGCGTGCGGCCTTCGTCGGCCAGCGCGCGGGCCGCGTCGTCGGTCAGGCCGCGCGGATGGGCAAGGCGCAGCGCGATCTCACGGTGACGGTCGAGGTTGCGCAGGTTCTCGGCGCTGGAGATGAGCGCGATGTAGACGGGCCGGCCGAACGACGAGCGCCCCACTTCGCGCAGTTCGAGACGGTCAGTGGCGTCGTCGAGTTGCTCGAAGTACTCGATCGACTCCTCGAATGTGGCCAGGAAGAAGTCGGCGCCGACGCGCTGGCCCAGGACGGATTCGGGGGAGGGGACCTGCGCGGTGAGGGGGTTGGGATTCGGAGCAATGACCGCCAAGAGGGCGATGGCCAGGGTGACTGTTCTGGTCTTCATGCAGGTGACTCGCTTCTATCGCCGGGTGTTGCGCCAGCGCCGATGATCAGGTGTTGCAGGGCAGTTGGACGATACCCGATGGGATCAGACGGGCGCAACGGCCCTTGAGGTCGCGTTGATCCCGGCTCCCGCTCTCTTGTCGGATATATGGTAACCATATACCATATACGCCATGAAGAAGATCAAGACGACGGTGTACCTGAACGCTGCGGACTATCGCAAGCTGAAGTCGTTGGCGGCCGAAAAGGGGCGGTCGACGGCGGAGTTGGTGCGCGAGGCGGTGGCGGAGTATGCAACGCGGTCGACGGAGCGTCCCTGGCCGAGGTCCATAGGGATGGGTGACAGCGGCGATCCGCACTTCGCCGAGAACTATGAAGACTACCTCGACGGTTTCGGTGAAGATGGGTTGGAGGACTACTTCAGCACCCTGGAATCTCCGCAGTCTCCGAGCGATACCAAAGCAAAACCCAGTGGGCTCTCCGACTAGTCGCGCACGGTGATAGTGGCCGACACCAGTGCCATGCTGGCGCTTCTCGACGTACGAAGCGTCACGCACAGGGCGATGGTAGAAGTGTTTCGATCGTGTCGTGACGAATGGGTTTTGCCGTGGGCCGTTCTACCCGAACTGGACCATCTGGTGCCCCGGAGGATCGGCCCCGCAGTCGCCCAGGCCTTCCGCGTCGACTTGGCCGACGACCTCTACACCGTCGAATGGGGCGGCCGGTCCGACCTGCAAAGGGCATTGGAGCTCCATCGGACCTACCGGGACCTCGCCCTGGGCCTGGTCGACGGCGTAGTGATGGCTGTGGCGGAGCGCTTGGAAGCACGCGCGATCGTGACCCTCGACATGCGCGACTTCGGGGCAGTCACCCTAAGAGGTCGGCCGCAACTCTGGCCCCGGGATCTCTAGGCGGGCCGGCCGGCCCCTTCCTCACGGATTCTTGCATTCCCCCCAGCATCTCCTACTATAACTAAGTTGTTAGGAGTTCAATCGAACCAGGAGGTCCCGTGCGCCGCTCGATTCTAGCCGCCGCCTTGCCGGTACTGGCGCTCACCGCTACACCCGATCCCGCTCGCGCCCGGGTGCCCCAGACTAGACCGGCCACCGAAATCCGCCTGTCCGCCGAACCGATCCTCTCGGTCGGGAGACTCGGTGGGCCGGACGAGTACCTCTTCGGCAGGATCAACGCCGGCGCCAGGCTCCACGACGGCAGCGTGGTCGTGTCCGACCAGCAGAATTCCCGGGTCCAGCGGTTCGGCGCGGGTGGGGAGCTCCTCTGGAGCCGCGGCCGCGCGGGTGAAGGGCCGGGCGAGTTCAGGAGTGTGCAGATTGTGGAGGGCTGCGCAAGCGAGGGTTCGATCGTCGCTTACGACACCCGGAACGCGCGGGTCTACCTGTACGACTGGGCGGGAGACCTCCTCGACGAGTACCGCTTTCTGTACAACGGATTGCCGCTGCGCGACTTCGTGTGCGCACCGAACGGGCGCCTGGCGTTCACGGGTAACAGTCTCCGCATGGGCGAGGAGGGAGTCGAACCCGGGGCGGTTCACCGCGTGTCCCTTACGCTGGGCTTCGTGGAAATCGGCGACACCGCCGCAACGACGCTACGCGACAGGATCCCCGACCGCGAGCAGAAGTCCCTGGGCGCCGGCATTGCCATGCTTGGCAGCATCTGGATCCATGACGTGGCGCTGGCAGCGACCGACGAAGGAACGTGGCTCGGCACCAGCGACGACTACGAGGTCGAGCTGATCGGTTGGACGGGCTCGACGATTCGCCGGATCCGCTGGGAGGGGCCGGACCTGGCCGTAGCCCGGGAGGATGTCGAGCGATATCGGGACGACCTCGAGGCAAGCTACCGCGACGACGATGATCCCAACTGGCGCACGCGCTTCGAGAACCACTGGGACCAGGAGAGCGGGATCGTGCCGGACGAGTTCCCCGCGTACCACAGTCTCATGATGGGAGACGACGGCATGCTGTGGGTGCACGACTACATGCGCCCAGGGGAGCGGAGCGAGTGGTTGGGATTCGATGAAGATGGCAGGTGGGTGCGTACCCTGGTGCTTCCTGCCCCGGCCGATCTGCTGGACATCGGGCCCGATTGGGCGCTGGTAACGACGCGGGATGAGCTGGGGGTGCAGCGCGTCGAGGTACGGGGGTTGGTGCCAGCTTGACTACGCCCCAACCACCGGCCAGGGTGCCCAGTCCCGCCATTTCCCCCGCGTGAAGTCCGGGAACTCCACCGGCGCACTCCCGTTCGCCACACTCATCTCGGACAGCTCGCACACCGCGCTCAGCGCCGCCGCGTCGTACACGTTCATGTCGAGCGGCAGTCCCTCCCGCAGGCACTTGATGAGCCGATAGTCCTCCATGAAATCCATGCCGCCGTGGCCCGCGCCGATCGACGCCTCGCGGAGCGCCCGCCACAGGGGGTGCTCGAACTCGTCGTAGTAGGTCTCGGCTTCCTCCCAGCGGTGCGACGGACTGCGCCCTTCGATGTAGACGCGGTCGGGATAGCCCTGGAAGATCCCTCGCGTCCCCTGGACCTTGTTGATTCTGTCATACGGGCGCGGGAGGTTCGTGTCGTGGGCCACGTAGATCGTCTTGCCGAGAGCGGTCTGGATCAGGCTGCCGTTGACGTCGCCCAACGCGAAGGTCTCGGCGCGTTTGGGGTCGCCTTCCGGGTAGTTGGCGGCCGCCCAATCCTGCAGTCCACGCGAGGGGCTGCTCATGGAGACGAGGAGGGCGAACCGGTCTCCGCGGTTGACGTCCATGCAGTTGGCCACCGGACCGAGCCCGTGCGTCGGATAGAGGTTCCCGTTCCGGGTCCAGGAGTGATCGCGGCGCCAAAGTCCCTCCCCTTCGTCGGCGAACTTGATGCCGCGCAGGTCGTGGAGGTAGCCGCACTCGGCGTGCAGGATCTCGCCGAGGAACCCCTGGCGGACCAGGTTGAGGCACAACAGCTCGGGACGGCCGTAGTTGACGTTCTCCATCATCGCGCAGTGGCGGCCCGTGCGCTCGGCAGTCTCGACGAGCTTCCAGCAGTCCTCGATGGTGTACGCGGCGGGGACTTCGGTGGCCGCGTGCTTGCCGTTCTCCATGGCGGCGACGCAGATGGGGACGTGGAAGCGCCACGGGGTCGCATTGTAGACCAGGTCGACATCGGCCTCGGCGCAGAGGCGCTCGAAGTCGCTCTCGCCGTTGGTGTAGAGGGTCGGCCTGGGGTGGCCCGCCTCCTCGATGATGTCGGCCGCACGCTGCGCATGGGCCTCGCGGATGTCGCAAACGGCCGTAATCGCGCACCCGTCGATCCGCACCAGGTTGCGGACGTGCGCCGTGCCCATGCCGCCGACGCCCACGTAGCCGATCCGCACATGGTCGATGGGCGGGGCGGCGAGGGGGTGGTCGGGGGCCGCGCCGAGGGTTGCCGGAACGGCTCCCGCGCGGGACAGCGCGTCCTGTCCAGCGCCGGAATCGCCGCAGCCCGAAACGGCGCCCGCCGCCACGCCGAGGGCACCCACCTTGAGGAAATCGCGCCGGTCGAGGCCGGTCGCAGGGTCGAAGTCGGTCGCACGGTCGAATCGGGCTGCCGGGCGCCGACGTGTGCCTTCACGGTCGCTCTTCATCGTTTCACCACCCTTCAATGGTTGCTCGCTTGAAATGACATACAGCCGCAGCCGCGGTCGCCTGTCAAGCGCCTGGTCAGTCCGTCCGTCCAGTCGGCATCCACTTGAGGCCGGGGTGCAGCGCGAGCAGAGCCGCGACGCCCGCGAACGGCATCGACATCAGGGTCGCCGCGTGGGGGCCCGTCACATCTGCGACGGCCCCGGTGCCCATGACCCCCAACGCGCCGACCGTCCAGGCCAGACCCATAACGATCCCGGAGCTGGCGCCGGGCGCGCGCGGCGACATCTCCTGCGCCATCACCACGATCGGCGGCAGCGTCGCCATCCCCAGAAAGCCCGCGCCGGCGATCGCCGCGAAGCCGCCGGCACTCCACGGCCCGAGCCACACCGCGGCCAGATGCATCGGAAGCGCCAGCGCGCACAGCAGGAAGAGGAGGCGGGGACGGTCCATCCGGTCGGCGAGCAAGCCGCCTGTAAGCGTGCCGAACGCCTGCGCCCCCAGGTAGACGGACAACGCCGCCGCGCCCAGGGTCTCCGACCCTCCCATCTCCGCCACGATGATCGGCTCCATGGTGAGGAAAGCGCGTTGCACGAACGCCATCGCCGAACTCACCCCAAAAATGATCCCCAACGGACCCGCCAGCTGTCGAAGGACATAGGACGGAGGAGGCGCGGGTGGTGCACTGCGGGCCTCGCCGCGGCCGCTGGGCAAGCTGAAGAAGAAGAGCGGAGCCAGCAGGAGCGCCGGAAGCATCGCGACCCACAGCCTCTCCATGCCGCCCCATGCGACCAGTCCCACCGCCACCAGCGGTCCCGCCGAGAACCCGATCGCGCCGCCGAAGGAGAAGATCGAATAGCGGCTGCCGCTGCCCTTCCCTTCGGTCAGCCTGACGGCGTAGGATGCGCCGGGCGGATGGAATGCGGCGCCCCCCAGTCCCCCGATTATGAGGAGCAGCATCAGAACCCAGTAGGACGACGCAAACCCCATGAGGGACACGAACACCCCGCTCACGACCACCCCGCCCACCGCGAGCGCCCGGCGACCGAAACGGTCCGCCACGTACCCGAAGAACGGCTGCGGCAGCGCCGTCGCGATGGCGAACCCGGCACCCAGCGACGCGGCCGCCGCGATCGAGATGCCCATCCCGTCCATGATCCGCGGCAGCAGCGGCGGCACGAACGAGGCGTACGCATCGTTGATCCCGTGCGCCAGCGCGATGATCAGCGCGATTCGGGTGGCGGAGATGCCTGCGGATTGCGGGGTCGGGTCAGCAGTGCCCGGCAGGATGGCGTCGTCGGGAGTTTTCAGAGTCGAGGTCGTCCTCGGTCGAAAGTCCGGGCCTCAGGTCGCGGTCCTCAGGTCGCTAACGGTGCTTTGGCAGCTTCCGCCACACAGTCCCCCAGGTCAAGTCCACACCCTGGGCTTCCACGGCACGATACTCGGCTGCATTCGAGTACCGACGCCCCTGAAAACTGGAAACCGTCAGGAGCCGTGCCTAGTATGGATAGCCATGCCAATTCAGCAGCCCCCGCAGCGGTCTCAACGTACCGACCTGTCGGATTGTCTTTAAGGGGCTACGTCGTAACACCAAATCCAGGACATCGAAATGACCCTGACGCCCACCGCGAACAATAGTTCCCGGACCTTCACCCGCCTGGCGGCGCTGTTTTCTCTAACGGTTGCGTTACCCGCCCTGACCGGCTGCGCCTCGCAGTACGGCGGCGATCCCGAAATGGCCGCCGACATGGCTCCCGCGGCCAACGCCACCTTCGCCAATCCGCCCGGCCTGCATGTCAACGCACCTTCACCGGACCCGCGCGTCGGGCTGGCACCCGGTCTCTTCGACGCCGGCGAAGCGATCTGGAACCTCCGCCTGGTGTCCACCACGCCTCCCGAGCCCGCGTTCGTAGGGAAGACCAACTCGGACCTGGCGTTTACCGGCAACTACGCCATCCAGGGCAACTACGACGGCATACAGGTCTGGGACATCTCCGACCCGGCCAACCCGACGTCGGTGGTGACCCACCGGTGCCCGGCCTCGCAGAGCGATGTCTCGGTCTATGACAATCTGCTGTTCGTGTCCGGAGAGGGCTTCGGCGGGCGGCTGGACTGCGGTGACGAGGGCATCCAGGAAGCGGTAAGCCACCATCGGCTCCGCGGCATCCGCATCTTCGACATTTCGGACATCGCCAACCCGGAGTACGTCGCGAACGTGCAGACCTGTCGCGGCTCGCACACGCACACCGTGCTGAAGCACCCCGGCGACGACGACAACGTCTACATCTACGTCTCCGGGTCGGCTCCGGTGCGTCCCGCCGAAGAGTTGGCGGGCTGCTCGGGCGGATCGCTCGACGAGGACCCCAATACCGCACTCTTCAGGATCGAAGTCATTCGGGTGCCGCTGGAAAACCCGCAGGCCGCCGAGGTCGTGAGTTCGCCGCGGATCTTCCATGACCTGGTCGCGCCGCCGATGCATGGGCCGGCGCCTGATGAAATAGCGGCCCTGGAAGAAGCGCGGGCGCGCGGCGCCTTTGTAATCGAGATACAGGGGCAGGTGCAGATACTGCCGGACGCGTTCGTGCAGCCACAGCTCGACAGCATCGTCAGGGCGCGCGGAGGCGAGGGCCCCGCTACGGCAGCCGACAGCACCGCGCTGCGCAACTTTATCGACGAGATGATCGCCCAGATGATGGCTTCCGCCGGGGTTGCTGCAGGCGACGGCGACGGTCCGGCTCCCGGCCCCACGCAGTGCCACGACATCACCGTCTACCCGGCCATCGGTCTGGCCGGCGGCGCCTGTGGCGGTTACGGGCTCCTGCTGGACATTACAGATCCCGCCAACCCGACGCGCCTCGCCGCTGTAGCCGACTCCAACTTCTCGTACTGGCACTCGGCCACCTTCAACAACGACGGCACCGCAGTCATGTTCACCGACGAATGGGGTGGAGGCGGGGGGCCCAAGTGCCGCGCCTCTGACCCGATGGAGTGGGGGGCCAACGCCGTCTTCACCATCGAAGACGGAGAGATGATCTTCCGCAGCTACTACAAGATGCCCGCCGCCCAGACATCGCTCGAGAACTGCGTCGCCCACAACGGCTCGCTCATTCCGATCCCGGGCCGCGACATCATGATCCAGGGGTGGTACCAGGGCGGGATCTCGCTGATCGACTGGACCGATCCGGACAATCCGGTCGAGATCGCCTTCCACGACCGCGGCCCGGCCAACGCCGAGAGGATGGCGATGGGCGGCAGCTGGTCGGTCTACTGGTACAACGGGGTCATTGTCAATTCCGAGATCGCGCGGGGACTCGACATCTTCGAACTGGCCCCCAGCGACATCCTCACCCAGAACGAGATCGACGCCGCGAATTCGGTCGTGCTGACCCAGCTGAATTCGCAGGGTCAGCCCATCTTTGAATGGCCTGCGACCTTTGCGCTGGCGAAAGCATACCTCGACCAGCTCGAACGCTGGCATGGGATGACCGCCCCTCAGGTCGCATCGGCCCGCGCTGCCCTGGCAGCGGCCGAAGGCGCTTCCGGTTCGGCGCGGAGTGACGCGCTGCGATCACTCGCCGCAACGCTCGGCGGGCAGGCAGCCGGGGCGGCGGATACGGACAAGGTCGAGAAACTTGTTGACGCGGTGCAGCGACTGGCGGACGCCGGGTAGAAGAAGGGTGAAGATGAAAAGCGAATACCTCACAGACGTTCGTAACAGCCGGCAGCAGGCACTTCCGTCGGGTCGGAACGGCCGCCGGGTCGGGGCAGCGGTTGCCGTGTTACTCCTCACCGGCGCATTCCAGGGGTGCGCGGGCGGGCCAAGTGCCACCTCCGCGCCCTCGGCACCAACCACCGCGGCGCCCCCCGCCACGGCGACAGCCGAGCCAGCCCCCGCCCCCACCCGCCCCAGCGCGGAGAAAATCGCCGAACTCGAGGCACTCTACCAAGCGCGGTTCCAAGGCACGCTGGAGCACTACCACGAGGCAGATGTCCACTTCATGACCGGAATGATCGGGCACCACGCCCAGGCGCTGGTCATGTCCGGCTTCGCGCCCGAAAACGGGGCCAGCTCAACCATCCAGATCCTGTGCGCGCGCATCATCAACGCCCAGCAGGACGAGATCAACGTCATGCAGGCGTGGCTGCGGGACCGCGGGCTCGAAGTCCCCGAAGTCCACATCGCCGACGGCAGGCTCATGATCCACGGACCCGAACACGCCATGCACATGCCGGGGATGCTCTCGCCCGAACAACTCGAGGAGTTGCGGCACGCGCGCGGTCCGGACTACGACCGCCTGTTCCTGAAGTACATGATCCAGCACCACGAGGGTGCCGTGACCATGGTGCACGAACTCTTCGCCACCGACGGCGCCGCATTGGACGATTTCGTCTTCAAGCTCGCTTCCGATATTCAGGCCGACCAGGACTCCGAAATCAAACGCATGGAGCTGATGCTGGAGGCGATGACCTCCGGTGGATCCAGCAGCTGAGATACACCCATCTACGGCACACCCCACCCCGTTCTCAGGACAAAGTGACATGACGCCGATCACCCGCGCGGACGAACGTTCGCCGACCCCCGTGCGCCCATTGGCGCTCCTTTCCCTCGCGACCGCCTTCGTCTTCGCGGCCTGTGCCGCGCCCCCGATGGCCGAGGCGCCCGCGCCAGCCGGTCCCGCCGAAGCACCGCCCATGGAGCAGGCGGCGGCCCCGCAGGCCACCTTCGAGCACCCGGCAGGTCTTCGGGTCAACACGCCCTCCCCCGATCCCCGGGTCGGCCTCGCACCGGGGCTGTTCGACGCGGAAGAGGCCATCTGGAACATGCGGATGATCTCCACCACGCCGCCCGAGGCTCCGTTCGTGGGGAGGACCAACTCGGACCTCGCCTTCACCGGCAACTACGCGATCCAGGGCAACTACGACGGCGTCCAGGTGTGGGACATCTCCGACCCGGCGAACCCGACCTCGGCAATTACCTACGTGTGCCCGGCCTCACAGAGCGACGTCTCGGTGTACGACAATCTGCTGTTCGTGTCGGGCGAGGGGCTCAGCGGACGTCTCGACTGCGAGCCCGGAGGCGTCCCGGAGGCCGTCAGCCACGACCGGCTGCGCGGCATCCGCATCTTCGACATCTCTGACATCAGGAATCCGGACTACGTCGCGAACGTGCAGACCTGCCGCGGCTCGCACACGCACACCGTCCTCAAGCACCCCGGCGACGACGAGAACGTCTACATCTACGTCTCCGGTTCGTCGTCGGTGCGCCCGCCCGAAGAGCTCGCCGGATGCTCGGGCCTCTCACCCGACGAGGATCCCAACTCGGCGCTCTTCCGGATCGAGGTCATCCGCGTGCCGCTCGACGACCCGCAGTCCGCCGCGATCGTGAGTTCGCCCCGGATCTTCGAGGATCTGGTCGCGCCTCCCACGCACGGGCTGTCGCCGGCCGATCTCGAGCAGATCGCCGCAGCGCGCGAGCGAGGGGATATCGTCGGTTACCGCCGTGGTCAGCCCCGGGTCATGCGGGAGCAGGCGGCCCGGGCAATGCTGGACAGCGTCGTCGCCGCGCGCGGAGGCTCCGGCGAGCCCACCGCCGCCGACCGCGCCGCGCTGCAGGCAGCCATGGACGAGCAGGGCCGCATCCAGGCCGAGCGTGCCGAGCAGCAGGGCGACGAGCCCCGGCCCGGCCCCACCCAGTGCCACGACATCACCGTCTACCCCGCCATCGGCCTCGCGGGTGGCGCATGCGGCGGCTACGGCCTCCTGCTGGACATCAGCGACCCCGGCAACCCGTCGCGCCTCGCGGCCGTTGCCGATTCCAACTTCTCGTACTGGCACTCGGCCACCTTCAACAACGACGGCACCACGATCATGTTCACCGACGAGTGGGGCGGAGGCGGAGCGCCCAAGTGCCGCGCGTCGGATCCGATGGAGTGGGGCGCGAACGCGATCTTCACCATCGAAGACGGCAACATGGTCTTCAAGAGCTACTACAAGATGCCCGCCCCGCAGACCTCGCTCGAGAATTGCGTGGCCCACAACGGGTCGCTGATTCCGATCCCGGGCCGTGACATCATGATCCAGGGCTGGTATCAGGGCGGAATCTCGCTGATCGACTGGACCGACCCCGACAACCCGGTCGAAATCGGCTTCCACGACCGCGGCCCCTCGGACGGCACCCGCCAGGGCTCCGGCGGCAGCTGGTCCGTGTACTGGTACAACGGCGTGATCGTCAACTCCGAGATTTCCCGCGGTCTCGACGTCTTCGAGCTCGTCGCGAACGAGTCGATCACGCAGAACGAGATCGACGCCGCGAACTCGGTCGTGCTCACCCAGCTCAACTCACAGGGCCAGCCGATCTTCGAGTGGCCGGCCACCTTCGCCCTCGCACGCGCCTACCTCGACCAGCTGGAACGCTGGCACGGGATGACGGCGCCGCAGATCGCATCGGCACGTGACGCCCTGACCAGCGCCGAAGGCATGTCGGGCACCGCCCGCGCCGACGCGCTGCGTTCGCTGGCGGCGGAGATCAACGCCCAGGTTGCCGGCGCGGCTGACTCGGACAAGGCCGCGAAGCTGGCCGACGCGGTCCAGCGACTCGCAGCCGCCGGATAGAACGGCCGCGGCAAGGCCGCAAAGCTACAACGGGGTTGCGCGGGCCCGGGTTCCGGGCTCGCGCGGTCCCGAATCAGAACAAGTCGAACGACGCCCCGATGCGCCAACTGACGAGATTCGCCTCGCTCACGACCGGCTCGCCGATCCGTTCCGGGTCGTAGCGGCGGTCATTCAGCGTCTCGCGGTACCAGCGATTCCAATCCACGTGGTCCGGGTTCCGGTAGCCCCTGGTCATGTACTCGGCGATCCCGTTGTGCTGGTACACCGCCGCGATGTCCAGGGCCATGCCGTCTCTTACCCTGATCGAGAGGCCCCCTCCCGCGTTCATAGCCATTCCGACATCGTCGATGTCCAGGCTCGAAGCATAGGGCCCTTCGTTGTCGTGCCAGCGCGGACTCGTCGCGTTCGCGCGGGTGCGCGTGGCAGTAACGAAGGATGTGAAGCCGACGGTGCCGAACACGTACGGCCTCACGGCCCCGGTCAGAAGATAGATCTGGGGCCCGATCCCCGCCGACATGATCGAGTTGGTGGTGCGCGCCCGCACGTCCAGCGGGACCGTGGTGGTGGGCTGCGGCCGAAAGGACCGGGTGCCATACACGGCCATGTTGCCCTCGACCCGCAGTCCCACCATGCGCTCGCGATGCAGGAAAAAGGTGCTGTTGAACCCCGCGCCTGCACCAAGGCCAACGTGTCCCCCGAACTCGCCCACCGGGAAGGCCAGCTGGCCGTAGGTCACAACCTCGCCCCGGAGTCCGGACCAGAAGTTGCCTGGGTCATCTCCATGTGGCTGGGCCGCTCCCGCGACAGGAAGCGCCAGGATCGCAACCAGCGCAAAAACCGCAAAGCTCGTCTCGCGTCGGGGCGCTACAACCCGGTGAAGTCCGATTCCGAGTCTCATTCTCTTCTCCCCAGGCTTGTAGGTTCCGTCCAGCCGGTCGGATGCAAGCTACGCTCCGTCCCGCGCCCCCGCATCAACCCACGCCGATCGACACCCCGATCCGGTACGAGACCAGGTTGGCGTCGCTCACGATCGGGTCCCGCGCAAAGCGGCGGCGGTCGCGCCCGCGGCCCAGATCGCCCTTCACAAGGTACTCGGCCACCCCGTTGTGCTGATAGAACGCTGAAAGGTCCACGGCAACCGAGACTTCGCCCCGGTAGACCTCGACCGAGACTCCGCCGCCCCCGTTCAGCGCCATGTTGAAATCGCCCAGGTTGATGGTCGAGGCGAACGGCTCCTCGGCGCCGTGCCCACGCACGCTCGTCTCGGTGACGAAGTAGGAAAAGCCGAAGGTACCGAAGACGTACGGCCTGAATCCGCCGCGGGCCAGGTAGATCTGGGGCCCGAACCCCGCCGAGAGGATGGAATTGGTCGTGGTCACCCTCACATCCACCGGGATCGTGAGGCTGAGGGGCGCGTCGTAGGACTCGCTGCCGTAGACTACGCCGCTGACATCGACCCGCAGCGCGACCATGCGATCATGGTTCAGGAAGAGCGCCCCTCCCAGTCCTGCACCGCCACCAAGTTCCACCTGCGTCTGGAAATCTCCCACGGGGACGGCCACGTGACCGTAGGCGTAGAATTCGCCCTGGGGGTCCGACCAGAAGCCGCCGTCGTCATCGTCGAAGTACTGGGCAGCGGTATCGCTATACGCCGCAAACAACGCCAGCAGAGCAGCGAGTACGCCGCACACCCCTCGTCGTCCGTTCGCGAGCACGGTCACTGATCCCAAGGGCCTGGACATCCGTCAACTGACTCCCCTCGCCCTGGCATCCTTCTCGCGCCGGTCGAGCACCTCCCCGGGCAGGGCGCCGGTCGGCTCGCCGTTGTCCACCGTGAACTGGCCATTCACCAGCACATACTCAATACCCGTCGGATAGAGGTCGGGTTCCATGATGGTCGCCGGGGACGTGATATCGTCGTAGTCGAAAACGACCATATCGGCCTTGTAGCCCTCGCGCAGAAAGCCGCGGTCCTTCAGCCCGACGATCTGCGCCGCCAGGCCAGTCGACGAGCGGATCGCAAAGGGCAGCGTGATCACCCCGCGCTCCTTCACGTAGTGCGAGATCTTCCGCGCGAACGCCCCGTACGAGCGCGGGTGCTGCCCGGGCCGCGTCTGGAGCGAGACCGAGCCGTCGGTCGATGTCGCCGTGTACTCCTGCCGCATGTAGTTCTCGACATCGAACTGATGGCCGGCGACGGGCCGGAACCTCACGCCAGCGGGCCCGAGTTCAGTCGATTCGAGGGCAAAATGAACGAGTTGTTCAAAGGGCGACCGCCCCGCTTCGGCTGCGATCTCCGCGAGGTACCGCCCCACCGTCTCGGGAAAGTCGGGGGCGGAGACGACGATGTGCCTGTCCGCGCCACCCTGAAGGCGCAGAATGTACTCCGTGTCGCGTTCGAGCTCGGCCGCGGCGACCGGATCGGCCAGGTTGGCGCGCAGGTTCCCCTTCGGGTCGCTCATCAGCTCCGCATCGCGCCAGAGCGGCGAATCGAGCCCGCCCGAGCGATCGGTCCCGGGAGGCGCGTAGCCCCAGTCGGGCAGCACGTCGACGGGCCCGCCGCCGAAGGTCTCGTACGGGTACTGGTCGAGATAGACGTCGACGCCCTCGCGCCGCGCCGCCTCGATCATGAGCACGTCGGTCTGGGAATGGCCCCAGGTGTCGGTGCCCTTCGCCTTGATGTGCGTGCCGACCACCCGGATCCCCGCCGCCCGCCCGATCTCGATCGTCTCGCGCATCCCCTCGGTGCCCGTCAGCGGCTGCCCGTCGACGATCGACGGGATCTGCCAGAGCGGCAGCGGTGACTGGCTGCGCTGGTGCGAGTAGTAGAACCCGTCGTAGGGCGCGACCTCCTTCGCCAGCGCGATCAGCTCTTCCGTCGTGCTGAAGCGGCCGGGTCGGTACTCGGGGCCGGCGCCGAGACCCCATGCTCCGGCTTCCATCCCGCCGCGCACGAGTTCGGCCATCTGCGCGATCTCGTCGGCCGTCGCGGGGCGTTCGTAGTCATCCCCCATCACAATCCCCCGCACGGTCGCGTGCCCGACCATCGGCACCACGTTCGTGGCCACGCCCGGCGTGCGGTAGGCCTCCATCTCGTCCGGAATCGGCCACACCGGATTGCGCCCGTCCGGGCCGAAGATCGAGGTCGTGATCCCCTGCATGACCAGGTTGTGCGCCCGCCGCCCCTCGATGTTGTCCGACGCGAAGGAGCGGTCGGCGTGCGAGTGCATGTCGATGAAGCCGGGCACGACGTACTTGCCAGCGGCGTCGATTACGCGGGTCGCGGTGGCGTCGGGGAGCTTGCCGATGCTGACAATCTGGTCGCCCACGATGCCGACATCGGCGCTGAAGGCGGGGCTTCCCGAGCCGTCGAGAACCATGCCGCCCCGGATGAGGAGGTCGAACTGCTGGGCGGAGGCGGAGGTGGGGACGACCAGGGCTACGAGTGCCGTGAGGGTGGCTTGGATCCGTTTCATGGGGGTGCCTGGCGTTGGGTTTCAGTGCGGTTCGGCTCGGCTTCTACAAGACTGGCGCAGGAGGTCGGTCGATCGCAATCCGCTCCAGCGCCCAGTTCGCGTGCTCGCGCACCAGCGGCGAGTGGTCCCGGGCCGCCCGCTCCAGCACCGGAACCGCCTCCGCGGACCCCCAGTTCCCGAGGGCCACGCACACGTTGCGCAGCAGGCCGTTCCGCCGCGTCCGCGAGACTGGCGAGTCGCGGAACTCGCGCAGGAACGCCTTCCCGGACATGTCCAGTAGCCGGGTCGCCAGGTCGATCAGCCCCGGGTTGTCCAGTTCGGTGCGGGCGGAATAGGCGGGCTCGGCCGTCGGCGCCGAGAACCTCTCGTTCCAGGGACACACCTCCTGGCAAATGTCGCAGCCGAAGATGCGGTTGCCGATCGCGGGGCGGAGTTCGCGCGGAATCGGTCCCTTCAGTTCGATCGTGAGGTACGAGATGCAGCGCGTCGCATCCATGACGGGGGCGCCGGCCTCGTCGCGGCCCAGAAGGGCGCCGGTCGGGCAGGCGTCGAGGCAGCGCCGGCAGGTGCCGCAGTGGTCTTCCCGGAACGGGGCCGACGCCTCCAGCGGCAGGTCGGTGAGGAGGACGCCCAGGAAGAAGTAGGAGCCCCGGCGCGGGTGGATGAGCATGGTGTTCTTGCCGAACCAGCCCAGGCCGGCGCGGGCGGCGAGTTCCCGTTCCAGGATGGGCCCCGTGTCGACGTAGGCGCGGCGCCGGAAGGGGCGTCCCGCGAGGACGTCGAGGCGGCGGCCGAGGGCTTCCAGCCGGTCGCTGACGACGTGGTGGTAGTCGCGGCCGCGGGCGTAGCGCGCGACGATGGCGCGGGAGGGGTCGCCGGGTGAGGTGGCGGGCTCGTCGTCCGCGTAGGAATGGGCGACGACGAGCGCGCTCCGGAATCCAGACAGCGTGAGGTCGAGGTCCGCGCGGCGACTCACCGCGTCGGGGCGGGCGAGGTAGGCCATCTCACCGTGCAGCCCGGATCCCACCCACTCCCGAAAGTGGGCCATGTGACGGCTATCGCCCCGTGTGACGACGCCGGCCATCTCGAAGCCGAGGTCGAGGGCCTCGGCAATGGCGCGTTCGGTGTCCAGCGCCGACACCGCCACCCCTTCATCCTCTCCCGGCACGGCCCGGCCTCTATCGTAGTTCGCTTCGGTCGTCATGCTACCATTGTTGGCCGAACGGGCCCGGGTCCGCCATCATCAGCTGCTCCGCGCCACCATACTCGGCCCGAAGGATACACCATGGAGTCTGCTCCACAGGCCCCGGCTTCCCGAGACCCCACCAGCCACAACGGCACTATGGTCTTCCGGGCCATCGGCACGCTTCCGCGGGTCGCGGCTCCGGCGTGGGCCGTGATCCTGGCCTTATCTCCCGCCTGCAGCCCGCGCGTCCCCGACTACGACATCAACGTCGACACGCTCCCCGATGGCACCGTCCACGTGTACAACATGAACTTCCTCACCGCCGACCGGTCGCCCGAACTCGAGCTGATCGAAGAGCTCCGGTTGGGACGTGCGCCGGAAAACGCGACGGTCGCGGGTCCGGAAGTCTTCAGCCATCTCACCGGACTGGCGGTGGACGAAGCCAGCACAATCTACGTGGCGGACGAGACTTCGCAGGAAATTCGCGTTTTCGATGCACAGGGTGGCTTCCTGCGGCGTTTCGGCGGCCACGGCCGAGGACCGGGCGAGTTTCAGAACCTGGTCGGCATCGTCTGGCATCCGGCGGGTGTCCTGCTGGCCATGGACAGAGGCTCGCGAACCATCACGGCTTTCGACTCCCTGGGAGCGGTGCTGTCGACCGCCGAGCACCATTCCGGCCCCGCCTGGGCGCCCGCAACCGACACGCTGGGGTTCCTCTACGAACAGGCTTCGGATTCGCCGCCGTGGGCCCGGCTCGTCCTCAAGACACGAGTCCTCCCCGACTTCACCCTGGCCACCGTGGACACGATCGCACTCCCCGTGCGCGAACCCGCCACGGATTCGGCCCCGACGTTCTGGAGACCTCTCTGGTCGGCCAGCCCCGACGGGAGCTTCTGGCACGGCAACACGCTCCGCTACCGCATCTTCGAAGTGTCGGCCCGGCGCGACACCACCCGAATCGTCGAGCTCCGCCGCACCGCTTCACTGCTCGTGGACCGCGAGCGGGAGCAGGTGGCCGCGGCGATGGGACTGCCCCCGCATGTGCTCCCGAGATACAAGCCGGTCATGGGACTCTTCGACATCGCGAGGGACGGAAAGATCTGGGTGCGCCGCCCTGACGCTTACCAGGCCATCGAAAGGTGGGAGGTCTTCGACCCAAGCGGCTATCACCGCGGTGTAGTGACTCCGCCCGTCGCGCTGCTTGCCGTGCCGGCTCCGGTCTTCGCACAAGGCACAATCACTGGAGTGACGGAGGATGATGTGGGGGTGCAGTCCGTCGTTCGCTTCCGGGTACGCGAGTAGGACTGCCGCGGCACGGCCCTCCGGCGATGCCGGTCAACCCAGGCCGGCAGCCCCAGCGCGCAGTGACGCCGATCAAGCCAGGCCGGCAGCGGGGCCCCAGTAAGGCCGGTCAACCCAAGCCCGCAGCGCGGCCCCAGTGAGGGCGGTCAACCCAGGCCGGCAACGCGGCCCGCCGGAGCTTTTGCGTAGCTTTCCTCCGGACCACGCCACACCAACCCTCCGCTCCGCCACAAAATGAACCTGGACCAGATCCGCGCCTCCTTCCCCATCCTGCAGCGTCGCAACTACCTCAACTCGTGTTCGCTCGGCGCCCTGTCGACCAACGCGGAAGATCGACTGCAGGACTTTGCCTCCAAGTGGCACGACTACGGCGCGGCGGCCTGGTACGACCATTGGTGGGGCGCGCTCGGCGACCTGCGCGGTAGTGTCGAGACGCTGTTCGCGGCCCCTGGCGGCACGATCGCGCTCATGCCGTCCACCTCGGCGTGCCTGGCGGCGATCTCCTCCAGCCTCGACTGGTCGAAGCGCAACAGGATCGTCACCACCGAGCTGGACTTCCCCACCCTGCTCTACCAGTGGAAGGTGCGCCCCGACGCCGAGATGGTTGTGCTGGAGAGCCACGACGGCGTCCACATCGACCCGCAGCAGTACGCCGATGCGGTCGACGAGCGCACCCTCGCGATCGCCACCAGCCACGTCTTCTTCACCACCGGCGCGATCCAGGATCTGGGCGCCATCGGTGACATCGCGAGGCGAGCCGGCGCGTACAGCCTGATCGACGGCTATCAGGGGGCCGGACAGGTTCCGGTGGATCTGCCCGGGACCGCGGTCGACTTCTACACGTCCGGGCCGCTCAAGTGGCTGTGCGGCGGCCCCGGCCTCGCCTACCTCTACGTCCGCAAGGACCGGATTCCCACGCTGGAACCCACCATCACGAGCTGGTTCGCGACCGAGGACCAGTTCCAGTTCAACTCCGGCGAGTTTCGCTACCACGGCGACGCGCGCCGCTTCGAACTCGGCACGCCCGCGCTCGCGACCGTGCACACCGCGCTCGGCGGACAGGGGATCGTGGACGAAGTCGGGATGGCGGCGATCCGCGCGCAGAACGTCGCCCTGACCGAGCGGCTGGTGGAGCGCTGCGCCGAAGCCGGATTCTCCCTTCGGGTGAGCGACCATCCCGAGACGCGCTCGGCGATCGTGCTGGTGCGGCACGACGAGCCCGGCGCCGCCGTCGCGCACCTCGCCGGACGCGGGATCATCGTCGACAATCGCCCCGGAGTGGTGCGCGCCAGCCCGCACTTCTACAACACGCTGGACGAGGTGGACGAGTTTGTGGAGGTGCTGGCCGAATAAGTCGCCCGGCGCCAAATCCCACCGACCGTTCGAACTCACCTCCACGATTCAGTTGCCCTTCGCGTCCAACTTCAGATCCAGGGTCGTGTGTGGCGACTTCGGGTCGATTGTGAGTATCCTGACGCGATCGGGATAAAGATCAGCAAGACTCAACGCGGCGCCAAGCGCGCGACGATCCACGTCCTCGTCCTTGACGAGCACCACCAGCTCAATTGACAGGTCGGCGGGCAGCCAACACGCTCTGTAGAAGCCCGATCGGCTGGTCTTCTCCGACCAACGGAGCCGCTGATCTTCAAAGTTGAAGGTGTTCGGATCCCTGACCTCGGCGAGGAGCCGAGTCTCGTGTGCTTTGGCTAACAGGTGTAGCGTCGCGTCGTTGACCGGGGTTCCGTCTTTGTCGGTCACCCTCCCTGTAAGGATCCCTGTTCGCCACACCGTCCTGCGATCAGCTGTGATCACCGGGATGCCAGGTGGGCGATCGCGCCCACACACTGCTTCTAGGACATCGCTCTTTGAGGGTGCTTCAAAGCGCACTTCTGCCAGACTCGTCATGTCCGGACCCACTTCAACCTCGATGGAGTTGGGCTCGTGCCAAAGCTGATCCAGATATGGATGTGTGAACTGCAACTCGTAGGTCCCTACGCCCAATTGATCCAGCTCGAACCTGCCGTCGACGTCTGTTTCGGTCCCGGTGCCCGTTCCCTCTACGTACACGAGTGCCCCCGGCAGTCCAACTCCCAGCGAGTCGACGACGGTACCCACGACACGACGCCCCCGTGATCCTTCGAACACTACGCCTTCAGGGCTAAGCACACGAAGAACCTCGCCATGTGTAGTGGTGACCCCTTCCAGAGTGGGCACCAATCGACCCGTAAGAGGGTTTTCGGCTGCGCCTGCGCTGAACATCCGAATGTGCCAGGAAGAAACTATCCACGTCCCGTTGGGGAGGGCGCGGAACAGCACCGCTCCACCGGGAGAAGCGTCCATCAGCCACTGGGGCACAGGTAGGTTCACGTAGCGAAAATCCACACGCTGGAGCTCCGCCGTCGACCTGTCGAGCCACAGTGTTCCCGCAATGTCCGGCACAACCCTGTTCGGGACTGGTTCGAAGTCCAGACCGACCAAATCGCTTCCTCCAGACCTGATCCGCAGACAGTGGGTATCGAGAAACAGATCGGAGAGAAGGACCCCGGCGTCTGGAGCCCAGAACTCGGAAGCCTCCACTGACATGCGCGCGAATCCGTCATTCACGAGAGAGTCGGCGGCGCGGGCAACGTATGGCACAGGCACGAGGCTCTGTGCATAGACTCGATCTTCGAGTTCCACCCTTCGCCCCCGCTCGTCGAAGAACCGCTTGATACCCAGCATTTCATACCTGTAGAGCCCCCGCTCCTGCGTCCAGGTCGCTGCTGCAAGGGCCTTGCGTGCCTCGTCCCAGACTTTGGCCACGGCCAGCCCCTCGTCGGGGCGCACATGGCACCTGGGGGCAACAGTGGCGCTGATTCCCTTGAGTGACAACGCCTCGATGGGTGCGGACATTTCAACCGTTAGCGTGTCTCCGGCTGAGATGGTGAAGAACGCCGAGAAAGTGGTACGGTATCCAATCCTCTCCGCTCGTAACCGGTACTCGCCGAGCTCAGATGCCCTTAACTCAAAGAAGCCGTTGTCGCCACGAGTAAGGATCTGCTCGGCAATACGACCGCTCCGGTCAATCAAGGATATCATCGCACCTGGGATCCCGGCGGCGTCCGCAGCCTCAACCAATCGGCCCCGCACCACTTGGCCCTGGATGGCTTGCACCATCGCCATCTGGAGAACAAACAGGGCCATCGAAAGGCGAATACCAACTCCGATGCGAACAGTGCGATGGGCTCTACCCCCAACGCGTATCGCCGTGGCACTCGCTGTTCCGACCATAGTCACGGGTCCGGGGCCAGGGACTTCCGCCGTCATCGAACGCTTCCGATGCACAGTGGAGATGAGAGCATAGTCAGTGTGTTGTTTCGTGGTTTTCGTCGACCCAACCGACCCAGAAAGTGGTTCAAAGACGACCGAGTGGGCGCCGAGTCGTAGCGCGCTGTATGACACGGCTTCCTGGCGGAACGTGCAATCACCCGAGGAGGGGAAAACGCCGAAACGCTGTCTTCGTCATGAGCCCCGAGATGGAATGCCCCGCTCGTTTGCCTCCTGCTGGAAGAAGAACAGGCTGGCTGCAATTGCCGTTATTGCCGTGCAACCCAGCACGGCGGAAACGGGTGCCACAAACGCTTCGCCCATCCGGGCCAGGAGAAACGCCCCGGTCCCAACCGATACCAGGATTCCGGAGAACGCGTATTCCCAGCCCTTCGACCGACGCTCGAGTCGGCTCTGCAGGCGGGCGATTCGAGCCATGGCGCGTTGATTCAGGTCGTGCCGGACTTCGCCTCGCGGATAAAGCACCTGTTGCGCATCATGTACGATTTGCCAGTCGAACCAGCAGGAAGGACATTCTTCCAGATGCCTCAGTACTTCCGGATCCCGGTCCGGCTTCCCCAGTTGTCCGATCACTTTGGAGCTAGGACAGTCCATTCTTGAACTCCTTCAAATCCCTTCGAAGCTTCTTGGTGGCGTGTCTCAAGTTCGACCGCACAGTCGCGGTCTTGACGTTGAGGACGCTTGCAGCTTCTCCCGCAGTGTATCCCTTGAGGCGGACCATAATGAAGGCGTCCGCCTGTCGTTCCGGAAGGGTCGCCAGACTCTGCCGCAGTCGTTTCATGAACTCAGTGCGGCTTAGCAGTTGCTCTGGGTCCGCCATGCGCCGAGCAGACCTCGCTGACGCGACCGCTTCCGGAACATAGCGACCCTGCCTCGACTCGCTGGCTCTTTGCTGACGACGCCAGTTCAAACATGTGTGATGCGCGATCCTGTTGATCCATCCTGCCAGCGAGCCGCGTCCAGAGTACTGTGTTCGCCGCTCCCATACGCGCAGGCAAATCTCCTGGTACACGTCATCGTGGTCATGCCGGTACCGCAACAGCTGTGAGTAAACGATGCTCTGAATCAGGGGTGAGAACTCATCCAGCACGCCTTGGAAGCATGATCGATCACCTCTATGAAACTGATCAATGTCGACTGCCGACTTCCTGTCGCCAATTCCCGTATCCCTTGAGTCAGTCACGAACTACCGGTGTCTGGTGCGCACCAACTGAAGCAACGCCAAAAGCTCGATGAGGGGCAGAGTTAGCGGTGCCCAAGCACTGAGAACGCCGGACTGGAGCGTCCCGTCCTGCAAGAACGGTTGAATGGGCGAAGCCGCTGCCAAACAGAGGAAATAGGCCGACCCTCCGATGATGCCGATAGCAAGCCGCGCATTGCGCTTCGCCCCTCGTCGTAGATTGGCGGTAAGCTGGGCCGCCAGCACACCCAGGAGAAGGTTGAGCACACCGAAGACAGCCTGTGCCAGAGGTACATGCAAACGCCATCGCAGCACGTTGGGTGGAGTCCGGTCAAACGCGTCAACTCCCACGCTGTATTGGTCTGGAGGATTCGCTTCCACATCACGAAGGATGCCGAGCAGCACATCGGGTGTCGACGGTCCGAATCGGGCAGCCTCGGCTGCAGCAGCAGGCGAGTCGACCGAGTGGTGTTTCAGTATCGGAGATGCCCAGGCGGACAGGCAGTATGATGCTACGGCGAAAAAAAGGGCCAACGGGATCGCTATCCGGACAACCAGACGGAGATTCCTGACAGCCGAAGCGAGTGCCACTCCCCCCGCGAAGAGCAGGAATGGGAGTATGAGGGCCAAGTCGGTCGTCGTCGTCCAAAGCCACCAGCTTGCACCGGGATACCGGCCTTGCGGTGGCCAGGCAAGCACCAGGAGTACTCTGAGGCCGATCCAAAGGATAAACCAGGACGCCATGGCCTGCAGGAAGGCACGCGTCCAGAAGGTGACGATCGACATGAAATCTGATACTCCTTTGCTCCTTGAGCAGGGGGGCAGCGGCTGCTCAAATGGAGAGCCCCCTCCGCGAGAAGGATGGGTTCATGCGGTATGACCCCGCTGACCGCGAGAATGTGCAATCGGCCCGCTGAAGGATCGGCACCCGTGCAACCTCGCGTGGATCGTGCAATAGTAAAGCCACCCTTCCTTCGAGCCCCTCCAACCGGAAGAAACCTCCCGTGCTATCCACGCTCGCGCTTGCCACAGTGATCCAGGTGTCCCCCCAGGTGCAGGAACTCGCGCCGGGGACCCGCTACGACCCCGACATCCCTACGCTGGAGGAGGTGGTGGGGCACGACTTCGGGGAGGTCGTCACGCCACCGGACGATGTAATTCGGTACATCGAGGCGCTGGCCGAAGCGGTGCCGGACCGCACACACCTTATTCGCTACGCGGAGAGCTGGGAGGGCCGTCCGCTCGTCGTCCTCGTGATCGGTTCGGCGGAACGGATGGCTCGCCTCGACGACGTGAAGGCGGGGATCGCACGGCTCGCCGATCCGCGGGGACTCTCGGGCGACGAGGCCGAGGCGCTCCTGGCCGAACTCCCGGTCGTCACCGCCCTCATGCACGGGATCCACGGCAACGAGATCAGTTCGAGCGGCGCGGCGATGGCGGAGGCGTACCACCTGCTGGCCGCGACCGGGGACGCCGATGTCGACCTGATCCTGTCCGAGTCGCTGGTGCTCATCGATCCCATTGAGAATCCCGACGGGCGGAACCGCTTCGTGTACCAGAACAAGGTCGCGCAAGCCCGCTGGCCGGACGAGGCCGCGTTTTCGGCCGAGCACGACGAGCCGTGGCCGGGCGGGCGGGGCAACCACTATCTCTTCGACCTGAACCGGGATCTGTTCATCCAGAGCCAGCCCGAGACGCGGGGGAAGGTCGACATCTTCCTCGAGTATCGGCCGCAGATCGTGGCGGACCTGCACGAGATGGGAGGGGACGCGACTTACTTCTTCCCGCCCACCGCCCCGCCCTCCAACCCCTGGTACGGGGAGCGGCAGATCGCGCTGATGGACGTGTTCGGGTCGGCGATCGCGGCGCGGTTCGACGCGCGCGGCTTCGCGTACTTCAACCGGGACGTGTACGACCTCTTCTATCCCGGCTACGTCGACATGTGGCCGATGGGACACGGCGCCCTCGGCATGACCTACGAGCAGGCGAGCGCCCGCGCGCTCCGGCTGAGGCAGTCGGACGGGGACCTGCTCACCTACGGCCAAGGGGTGCTGCAACACTTCACCGCGGCGCTCGAGACCGCGCTCACCTCGGCCCGGAACCGCGAGTCGATCCTGCGCGACTATCTCGCCTTCCGGCGTGAGGGGGTGGCCGCGGGACAGCGCGGCCCGGCGGAGATCGTGCTCCACTCGGCGCACGATCCGGGGATGGCGGAGCGCCTTGCCAGGATGCTGACTGAGAACGGGATCGAGGTGTTCCGCGCTTCGGGGCCGGTGACGGTCGGCGATCGCACGCTGTCCGCCAGCTCGAGCTTCATCGTGCCGCTGGACCAGCCCGCGCATGGCTTCATCCACAACCTCCTCGACGCCAACGTCCCGATGGAGGAGGATTTCGTCCGCCGGCAGATCGAGCGCCGCGCGAACCGCCAATCCGACGAGATCTACGACCTGACCGCCTGGAGTCAGTCGCTGTTGTGGGATGTGGAGGCGATCGAGACGGCCGCGACCGGCGCGCGTGGTGAGCCGGTGACTACGGTGGCAACGCTGGAGGCCCCGGCAGCGCTGCCCGAGGCGCTCGTCGGCTACCTGATCCCGTGGGGCACCAACGCGGCCGCCGCGGTCACGGAAGCCTTGCGGGAAGGGATCCGCGTTCGCGCCGCGGGCGCCGAGTTCACGCTGGGCGGCCGCCGCTACGGAACAGGTACCGCGATCGTTCGCACGTCCGAGAACGGAGCGGACCTTCGCGCCCGCCTGGCCGACATCGGGGCCCGCCACCGCGCCGAGGTCGTCGCGATCGATGACGCGTACGTGCGTGTGGGCATGTCGCTGGGAAGCCGGCGGGTGAGGGCGCTGCGGGAGCCCCGTGTGCTTCTCGTCTACGATTCGCCGGGTCAGAGCTACTCCGTGGGCTGGGCCCGCTACGTGCTCGAACGGCGCTACGGACAGCGGACCACGGCCGTGCGGGCGTCGAGCCTCGGCCGCGCGCGACTGGCCGACTACGACGTGGTCGTCTTTCCGAGCGGCAACTACGGCAGCGCCGTCGGCGAGGGGCTGCTGGATCGCCTGCGCGCCTGGATGCGCGACGGCGGCACCGTCATCACGATGGCGGAGTCCTCGCGCTGGGCATCGCGGGAAGGGCTCCTAGCCACCGAGACCGAACGCCGCGGCGGACGGGCCGAGAGCGACGATCCCCCAGACTCCGGCACCCCGGACCAGCCCATCGAATACCTCGACGCCATCTCCCCGGAAGATGAGTCACCGGAGGGCGTGCCCGGCGCGATCCTGCGCACGGTGCTCGACACGGAGCACTGGCTGGCGGCCGGCACCGACGGCGAAATCGGCGTCCTCGTCGAAGGCTCCCGCGTATTCCGTCCGATCACCCTCGACGACGGAACGAACGTCGGCCGCTACGCCGACCTCGACGACCTCGTCCTGGGCGGAATCGTGTGGGAGGAATCGCAGCCGCAGCTGGCCAACAAGGCTTTCCTCATCCACCAGCCCTACGGACGCGGACAGTTGGTCGCCTTTGCGGAAGATCCCAACTACCGGGCGTACGCCGAGGCGACGCAGCTGCTGTTCATGAACGCGGTGTTGCTGGGGCCGGGGCGGTAGGAAGAGCCTGCCTTAATCTGGCCTTGTTTCCTCGGCCGACCGCGTGTTCCCGCTGGATCGGAAAGGAAGCAAGTGCGTGCAGCGCCGCCAGACACCGCCAAACGACACGTGCGGATCTGCCATGCATTCGAGCAGGCGGAAGAACGCCCAGACGGCTGTCAGGACGGCACCACCGAGCACGATGCAGAGCACGAGGCCGAGCATGCCGACGACTACAGAAGTGGCGACTTCGTTCACGACGTATGGGGGCCAGGGCGGGCGGGGCGGGATTCCGGAAAGGAACCTCGCACCAAGCGACGGCTGTGACAAAGCGGATGGGGTCTCAGCGGCGGCGTTAGGCGGAACCGTGATGACCCGGACACGGACCCGGTCTCCTCATTGATCGCGATGTTGTGCGAACTGCGGCCGCGGCGGACCCCCTACTGGTCTGGACCCATCCTTCACACGCAGGTTATACTGTGTGACACAAATACTGTGAGACTGTATCCATGCGAAACATCACTGTAGCCGTTGACGAGGAAACCCATCGCCACGCCCGTATCCGCGCGGCGGAACTGGACACGTCGGTGTCGGCGCTGGTGCGAGAGTTCCTGCGGCGTCTCGCGCCCCGCGACCGGCGACGCGGGGCACCGGAGTCTCAACCCCTCGAGTCCGCCCTCGAGCGCAGGCGCAGGTTGTTCGACCAGGTCTTCGCCGACTTCGACGCGCGCGGCGTTGGGCTGCGCATGGCCGACAACCTGCCTCGAGCAGCGCTCCACGACCGTTCGGCGATCCGGGCGGAAGCGGATCCGGCCGGTCGCGCCAACATCGACGGGTGATCGACCAGGGTGCGCTTCGTCGACACGAACGTGCTGCTCTACGCGGCGAGCATCCTTCCTGAAGAGGAGAACAAGCGTCTTCGCGCGCGGAAACTCCTGGCGGAGCCGAATCTCGCCGTCTCGGTGCAGGTTCTGCAGGAGTTCTACCACCAGGCGACCCGCGTCACCCGGCCCGGACGGCTCTCCGACGACGACGCCGTGCGCTTCCTCGAACCGGTGTTGGAGATGCGGGTCCAGGCCATAACGCTCGGCGTGTTCAGGGGTGCCGTTTCGATCCGCCGCCGCTTCGGTCTTTCCTATTGGGATGCGGCAATTCTCTCCGCCGCCCGGACGCTGGGCTGCGACGCCGTCTACTCCGAGGACATGAGCGCGGAGCAGGACTACGGCGGCATTCGAGTCGTCAACCCCTTCTGAATCCCTCCGAGACCGCTACTCAGGACCCAAAGCGTGACAGGGTGAATCCGCTTCGGCCGGATCTTCCAGGCCGAGCGTGCCCATGTTGTCGGCCATTTCGCGGCTGAAATGGCCGACAAACCGCATGATTGACCCGTTGTCGGCCAATTTCGGGTCAAAGTGGCCGACAAATCCGCGGGCATCCACGCGGCCGCCCCCCCTCAGCTCACCGGCCGCACCCTCCTCTTCAGGATGAACAGTCCCTCTTGCATGCTGGTCACGATCACCGTGCCGCTCGGGAAGTAGGGGTAGTTGCTCCACGCGCCGCCGAACCCCGGTCCTTCCTTGTGCGGAGCCGTGTCGAAGTAGCCGACTTCGCGCGGGTTCTCGGGGTCGGAGACGTCGAGGATGTGCAGGCCGTAGAGGTAGTTGGCCTGGTACATCAGGTCGCCCTTGATGTAGAGGTTGTGGGCGCTCGCGGGCATGGAGCCCATGAACTCCCGGACCAGCACGGGGTCCTCGAGGTCGCTGACGTCCCAAATCAGGGTGCGGGTGGTCTCGACGTTGCCGGCGATCACGTCGGACTCGTCGTCCTGGTAGAAGTAGCGGTGGTCTTCGGTGAGCCAGCCCTGGTGGATGTACGCCGGATTCGGTGAGGACGGGGCCGCGACGACGACCGGGTTGTCCTTGTCGGTGACGTCCTGGATCTGGAAGACGCGGCCGTTGGAGTTGAAGCACAGCTCCCGCCCCTGGTAGTCCTCGTCGGGACCGCGGTAGATGACGCACTGGGTGTCGTGGGTGCCGCCGGTGGGGGCGCAGCCTACGAACTCGGGGTTCCCGGGATCGTCGACGTTGATCATGTGAAGGCCGCCGCCGCAGGTGTCTCCGGCGCCTCCGCCCCCGATCGTGTAGGCGATCCCGGTCTCCTCGTTGATCGCGATGTTGTGCGAACTGCCGATGCGCGTGTAGTGCACGTCGGGCTCGAAGAGCGCGGGCATCTCATCGACGGAGATGTCGCGCAGGCGGGTGAGGTCGAAGACCTGCATGCCGTGCTCGCCCGCCCCGTCGGCCACGATGAAGGCGTGGTCCTTGTACGTCTTGATGTCGCGCCAGAGCTGGGACGGCGGGGTGCCCCATGGCTTGGGCAGGTCGCCGACCAGCATCGGGTTGGTGGGATCGGTGATGTCGACGAAGGACGTGCCGTCGTTGCGTCCCACCAGCGCGTACTCGCGATTCGTCAGCGGATCGGTCCAGCCCCAGTTGTCGTTGGCACGGACGCCGCGGGCGCGGTCGCCGGCACGCAGGAGCGAGGGCGGCACGTATGCCAGCAGTTCGACCTCGTCGCAGTCGAAGGGGCCGACTTTCCCCTCGATGCAGCGGCGCTCCTCGCCGACCAGGGCCGCGAGCATGTCGGGCGCGCTCACTAGCATCTCGCCGTCGCCCCAGCCGCCGTCGCCGCGCTCGAAGACGTGGACCGAGCCGGCCTGGTGGTGCATGCCCGGCGCGGCGACCGCCACCACATCCGCGTCGGCGACGACCAGGCCGCCGAACCGGTCGCTCTCGACCGTCTCTTCCTGGGGAAGCTGGATGCGGCGCGGCTCGGTGGGCAGCGAACCGTCGGCCGCGGCCTCGTACACGAAGACCGAGCCGAGTTCGTACCCGCGCGTGGTGGGGGCGCCGACCCACACGTCGTCGCCGGCGATGGCCACGGCCTCGCCGAAGCGGTCGCCGCTCTCGCCGTCCGCGAAGGTGAGCCGTCCGTCGGCGGGAACCCACCGCGCGGCATCGGCGCTCCATGAATGCGTGTAGACGGCGCCACGGCTGTCGTCCGCGCCCGGCGCCCCGATCAGGACCCTGTCGCCCGAGGCCGCGAGGGCCGACCCGAAGTTGGCGTTCGATTCGGCGGCCGATTCGAGGACGCCGCCCTGCTCCCAGCCCCCGTCAGCCATGCGGAAATGATAGACGCGGCCGGCGCGTTCGCCGTCGTCGCCGGCGGCATTCCACTGGGGAGCGCCGATCAGGGCGCCGTTGGGGGTGAACAGGATCGCGGCGCCGAAGCGGTCTCCGGCTGCGCCGTCCGCGGGTTGCAACTGTCCGCGCGGGGTCCACTGGCCGTCCGCGCCGCGCTGGTAGGTGTAGACGGCGCCCTGGGGCTCGGCCGGTGCCTCGCCGCCGCGCCGGGGGGCGGGGGCTGCTCCGGGCGCTCCCACGAACAGCCAGTCGTCGCGCGCGGCGATGGTCAGACCGAAGTCGCTTCCGCAGAAACCGTCGAAGCGGCACTCCGGGGACTCTCCGGCGATCTCGTCGCCCGCGATCGTCGCCGCGGCCCGCCAGGCGCCGCCGCCCGTACGCTCGAAGACGTGGACCGGTCCGCCGCGCTGGCCGATGAAGAGGGTGTTGCCGGTCATCGCGAGCATGGTGCCGAAGCCGTCTGCGCGCTCGGAATCGGGGGCGCGGAGCACGGTGGACTCGCGCCATCCGCCGCTGGCTTTGCCGTAGATGTACACCGATCCGGGGCGGAAGTTGGTCGTCGGCTCGGCGATGAGGAGTTCGTCGCCATCGATGATGACCGATTTGCCGAAGGCGCCAGACTGCGCGGCCAGCGGCGGCGCGGCCCAGGCGAGGGCGGCGAGAGAGGCGAGAAGGGCGATGGTCGGCTTGCGAATCATGATGCGTTTCCGGTTTTGCGGGGGCTTTGCAGTCAGCGGGCGAGGATTTCGGCGGCGCGCGGGGCCATAAGCGCGTTGCTGTGGCCGGCGCCGGGGACGGTGTCGAGCACCCAGGCGAACGGGACCCCGAGGGCCTCGGCCGCGGACTGGGCGGTGGCATGAAATGTATGGCCACGGGTGAAGCGGTGCGGACCCTGAAGCAAGGCCTCGGGGGTGCGGCGCAGGTTGCTGGCGGTTGTGACGGTGTCGGCGTCCCCCAGCAGCACGGTGACCGGGAGTTGCAGGAGGGCGGCGAGGCCGGCGACCTCGAAGCCGGAGCCACCGAGCCCGTACGGCCACGCGGTGTCGTCGTCGGGCAGGGTGTACCAGCCGGCGTTGGCGGCGACGACGCGTTCGACGGGTGCGTCCGGTCGCGTCATCAGGAGGCGGTGCACGAACTGGCTGCCGGCGGAGTGGCCGAAGATGCGGAAGGTCGTGCGGGTGCTGCCCGAGGCGGTGCGGACGGCGTCGAAGAGGTGCTCGATGGCGGTGAAGGTCCAGTTGGACTCGGGGTTGTGGGCGCCGGTGGCGTCCGCCGCGTCCGTGTCGGGGAACAGGTTGCCCAGGTTGTACCACTGACTGCCGGGGTAGTTGTCGGCGTCGAACTCGGGGACCACGAGGAGGAACCCGTGCGTGACGGCGTGGGGCTCCCAGTCATCGAAATACCGCTGACCGGTTCGGGACGCGCCGTGCATCACGAAGACGATGGGTGTTTCGGGCGTGTAGCCGTCGGGCATGTGGTAGCGGACGGTGATCGGGCGGTCCGCGTTGCCGCGGGTGTCGTGGAAGGTGAACTCGTGCGAACCCGGGAGGAAGTCGGGCACACCCGGCGCCGCTTCGGCTGCCGAACCCGGGTCGCGGGCATCCTCCTCACCGCTTCCGCCGCAGGCCAGCGCCAGGATCGACAGTGCCAGAAGTGCTCCGATGCGCCGCTCTTTCATCCACAGTCTCCAAAGCCGGGTGTTCATGATGCCATTCGCGCGGATGCCTCTACCGGTTCACCGGACGCGGCCCGCCTCTCCACACTTCCTCGTGGATCCATGGCCGGGCGCCGTAGGGGCGCTCGGTGGGCCACATCTCGTCGAGGGTCATCCCATCGTAGACGAATCCGCCCTTCATGACGAGGAGGATGTCGGTGGTATTGCGGATGTTATCGAGGGGATTCGAGTTCAGCACCATGAGGTCGGCGAGCTTGCCTTCGGTGAGGGTGCCCAGGTCTTCCGAGGCGCCGAGGAAGTATGCGCCTTCGACGCTGGCGAGCTCCAGGGCGCCCATCGGACCCATCGCCGATTCCGCGATCCACACCTCCCAGTGCGACGCCAGGCCGTGCTGCTGTCCGTGGGCGCCGATCGCTCCGTGGGCCCCCTCGGCCATCCAGTCGGCGAGGACCTGGGCGAGCATGGGGTAGCTGTAGTCGGTGAAGGGACGCTGGAAGACGCGGCGGGCGTGCGGGACAAGCTGCTTCCACGGCATCCACAGGCGGAGCTTCGGGTCGCGCCAGACCTCGGTCTCCTGGAAGAACCACTCGTCGTTCCAGGGGCCCGGTCCGCCGACAACGAAGGTGGGCGAATAGACGGTCTCGGCGCGTCCGAAGAAGCGGGTCGCATCGGAGTACATCGGCACGTAGCTGATCGGGTGCTCCCACGCCGTCTGGCCGTCCATGATCATGCCCATGTTGTACGCCAGGTCGCTGCCCTCGGAGGTGACCATGAGGCCGCGGTCGCGCGCGATGTCGGACACCCACTGGCGCTGGTCGCGGCGCGGCTGCATGTACTGCTTGAGCGACACGGCGCCCCACGACTGGAGCCGCGCGATGTTGTCCTCGGTGACCTCGTAGGTTGTGAGCTCGTTCTGGCGGACGGCGTCGCCGCGGTAGAGGGGATCGCCGGTGGTGTAGGTGCGGGGCCCGACGAGCACGCCGGCTTCGATCATCTGCGCCGCCGGGAAGACGTCCTGCGACCACTGCGAGTTGTCGAGGTTGCTGGTGACGCCGTAGGCCAGCGCGACCGCCGTTTCAAAGGCGTTCGGCGGGATGATGCCCCGGTACTCGCGGAAGAAGTGCGAGTGCATGTCGATGAAGCCGGGGATGACGGTCTTGCCGGTGCCGTCGATGGTGTGGTCGGCGCCGGCTGTGTCGCAGTCGGACGCCGCGCCCACGCAGGTGATGCGGCCGTCGGTGGCGACGAGGGTGCCGTTTTCGACGACTTCGCGGTTCTCGAGGGTGATGATGCGGGCGCCGGTGATGGCGACGGTGCCGCTGGCGAGCGAGCCGCGGGGCACTTCTAGCGCGATGGAAAAAGTGTCGGTGGTTTCGGCGGCGACGTCGTGGGTGTAGTAGCTGGCCGCGCTGCCGAACTCCACCGTGTTCGCGTCGAGCCAGCCGGGGAAGATGCCTCCCTGCCGGCTGAGCTGCCGCACGGGGAGCTTGCCGTTCTTCTTGCTGACCGCAACCGCGCCGCCGATGCCGGCAGCCGCGCTCGGGACCGGGACGAGGTAGGTGTTGTCCCCCTCGTTGAAGGCGGCGTGGCGGCCGTCGGGGGAGATCATGATCTCGTCGGCGTAGGGCAGGACGAGGTGGGTGCGGGGGTCGCCGCCGTCGCGGGCCACGGAGCGCAGCCGGGTGGAGTCGCCCATCGTGCGGTAGAAGATGCGCCCGTCCGGGCCGAAGGCGCCTCTGACGAACTGGGTGCGGGTGGGCAGCGTGTTGCCGGGGACGCGCACGACGCGGCGGCCGGGGTCGGTGGCGGCCTCGTCGCCGGTTTCGGCGCCTCCGCTTGGCCCTTCTGCCGGGAAGAGGACGAGGTCGTACCAGGGATTGTGGGCCACGGACCGGTAGCGGACGGTTGCGCCGGAGCCGCGCGTGACCAGGATCTCCGAGCCGTCCGGGCTCCACTGGGTGTGGGCATATTCGCCGGGCTCTCCGCTGACCTGCCGCGGATTGCCGCCGTCGGCGCTGATGCGCATGACGTGGCCGGTGCCGTTCTCGTCGACGGTCGTGTAGGCGATCGAGCGGCTGTCGGGCGACCACGACGGCGAGTACTCGAAGCGCTTCGCGTCGTCCGAGGTGAGGCGGCGCGGCGTGCCGTCGGGCAGGTCCATGACCCAGACGCGGCCGGCGGCCGTGAAGGCGACGCGTTCCCCGTCGGGCGAGCCGGCCTGCCAGCGTGTGTAGGTGATTGGGACAGGACCGTCGTCGATGCGGAAGGCCTGGTAGGCTTGCTCCGAGATCACTCGGTGGACGCGTGCGGTGAAAGGGATGGTCGCGACTTCGCCGCTGGCAACATCCAGTCGCCTGAGCTTCCCTCCCTGCGCAATCACGATGGTGGCGCCGTCGGGCGCCCAGGCGTAGCCGGGAAGCACGCGGATCGTCTTCATCCCCTCGGACATGTCCTGCGTGATCGGGTCCATGACGATCCGCTCGGCGCCCGTGTCGAGGTCGCGCAGCCAGAGGGCGGTGCTGGGGCCGAACTCGTGGCCCTTCCACTCGATCGTGGCGTCGGGGAGGCGGCGGGCGAAGGCGATGTGGCGGCCGTCGGGGGAGATTTCGCCCGAGAATCCGCCGGCGCCCGAGAGGCGGTACTGGCGTGACGGCTCGCCGCTGGTGACCTGTGTGATCTCGCCGGTTTCCAGCTCCATGCGGCGGAGGTTCATGGTGCCCTGGAGGGCGTCGCGGACGAGGGCGCCGTCGACCGGTTCGGCGAAGATGTCGTCGACGGCCCAGGGCACGGTCCCGCCCGGGGTGCGCACGTGATAGAAGAGGTGGCGGCCGTCCTCGGACACCGACGGCCACGACGCGCTGCCGCCTTCGCTGGACACGACCCCGATCCCGGTGCCGCCGTCCACGTGGTACATCCAGATGCCGCCCCCCTGCGCCACCAGGATGTATTCGCCGTCGGCAGTCCACTCGGGCATGGTCACGCGGGTGTCCATGCTGGATTGCACCTGGCGCGGGTTCGACCCGTCCGCGTCCATCACCCAGAGGTTGCTCTGGCCGGCCCGGTCAGAGACGAAGGCGATGCGCATGCCGTCGGGGGAGTACTTCGGGTGGTAGTTGACCGCGACGCCGCTCTCCTGGGTGAGGCTCTCCGCCTGGCCGCCCTCCGCCGGGACGCGGTAGACGTGCGCGAGGAGATCGAAGACGACCCAGCGGCCGTCGGGGGAGATGTCCGCCGACATCCAGGTCCCCTCGTCGGTCTCGAAGTCGATCTCGCGGACCTCGCCCCGCGCGAGGGTGACGTCCCAGTCGGCCTCGTCGGCGCCGTCCGTGCCGCCCGCGTCCTGGGCGAGGGCGGGGGTGGGGAGGGTGGTGGCGGCGATGAGGGCGGCCGCTATGAGATGCGGGAGCGCGTTGCTGGCGCACCGGGAGAGGGGGGCGCGGGGTACGCGGGCAAGGACGCGTGACATGGGTGCCTCCGGGGCAGGGGCGGAGCGGTGGGACACCCGGTCAGAATAGGGGACGGCGGCGCGGTGGGCCACCGGAAAGAAACTCCCGCGGCAGGACTCGAACCTGCGACAAGACGGTTAACAGCCGTCTGCTCTACCAGCTGAGCTACGCGGGATTGATTTGGGGCCTCGAAAGATTGCCGGGGGGAACGCCGGAGTCAATGAGGGTGCGGGTGCCTACACGTTGAACCGCACATACATGATGTCCCCATCGGCCACGACGTACCCCTTCCCCTCCACCCGCATCTTCCCCGCGTCCTTCACGGCCTGCTCCGACCCGAACTCGGCAAACACCTCGTACGGGATGATCTCGGCCCGAATGAAGCCGCGCTCGAGGTCGCTGTGGATCCGCCCGGCGGCCCTCTGCGCCACCATCCCCCGGCGGATGGGCCACGCCCGCACGTCCTCGGGACCGACGGTGAGGAACGAGATCAGGTCCATCAGCGAGTATGCCGCGCGAATGAAGCGGTCCAGCGTGGGCTCACCCAGCCCCATGTCCGCGAGGAACTCGGCCTGGTCTTCGGGGTCCAGCGCCGCGATTTCGGCTTCGACCCGGGCCGACAGGACCATCGCCGCACCGCCTTGCACCTCGACCTCGGCGGCCAGCCCTTCGTCGAGCGGTTCGGCGGCACTCTCCTCTTCCACATTCACCGCCGCCAGCAACGGCAGGTCGGTGAGCAGGCCATATCCCTTCAGGAAGCCGCGGTACAGTTCGTCGCGGGGCACGGTCCGCAGGGCCTTCCCCTCCTCCAGCGCGGAGACCGCGGTCTCGAAAGCACCGATTTCCTGCACATCCGCCCGCTCCTTGCGGGCACGGTCGAGCCGGCGCTCCGCGATGCCCAGATCGGACAGCACGCACTCGGCGTGGAAGGCCTCCAGGTCGCCCAGCGGATCGGGGGCAGCGTCGAGGGCGGGGTTGACGAAGTCGCGCAGCACGAGGCAGAGCGCTTCCCGGTCCCGGATCTGCTGAAGCGCCGCGGGCGAGAGGACCTGCGACCTGGCGCCGTACTCCCCCGGGACATCCTTGAGGTTGATCGTGGCGTGGGTGGTTCTCTTCGGGGCGTAAACGCGAGAGAGCAGGTCGACGCGGGGATCCGGGATGCGCACGGTACCCACCCGTACCTCGCCGCCGTATCCCACCGGCGCGTCCAGGCCCGTCATGGCGTTGAACAGGGTCGTTTTCCCCGACCCGGCGAAGCCCGCGAGGACGAATCTCATGCGGGCCGGACCGTGATAAAGAGCACCACGGCCGACGCTGCGGCCGAGCCGAAGCCCGGCCGCAGCGCGGCGAAGTTGTCAGCTTCCTCCGAGATTCGGATTCGATTCCCACTCGTCGATGCCGATTTCGAAGCATACGTCGCGGCCAGCAAGCGAGGGATCGTTCATTCTCCTGAGGTCGTAGAGGCGATGGGCCTGCAGCCACAATTCAGCCGAACGCTCGTACATCAGCTGATCCATCACAGCCGATTGGCTCATGTCTCCCTCGTAGGGATCGAGAACCACGAAGGCGCGCACCTCGTTGATGAGCGCGACCGCGCGTTCAGCGCTCCCAATATTCAACTCGGCCTCCGCTTCGATCAAGCGGGCTTCCTGCCAGGTCGAAATGGGAATGGGCGAGTCCCGCAGCTTGTACTTCTCCTGCTCCACGTACTTTCGGGTCGGATCCGGCCCGGTTTCGTTGGGTCCCCGGTCGATGAAGGACGTTCTTGGATCCGCGATGAAGCGAGGATCGTCATAGAACGTGGGATGGACGCCCGCTTCACGCCTTGTAAGGGTGCGCGTCAGGCTGGCGACCCCGTTCTGTTCCCGTCCGCTGTTCTGGGAATAGATGGCGTCGAAGCGGAAGCCGGCCGGGATCGCCTTCGCGTCAGCCAGGGCGCCCGCATGATCGCCGAGCATGGACCGAGCACGTGCTCGTCCCAACTGGGCCCGCATCGCCCAGTCAGGGGCTCCCGCCCCCGTCGCGCTCGACATTGCAGCGGTGAAGTCTTCCTCGGCAAGCCGGTAGAATTCCGCGGGTGGCATTGCCGGTCCACCGTTGATGGTGCCTTCGCAGAAGTTGTCGGCGAGCATGACCTTGCCGAGTCCCCCATACATTCGCACCTGGGCCGGCTCGGATCTGGCCTCCGGGAAGCCCTCGGCGATCCGGCGAGCCGCGTCGTCCGCGACCCAGATCGACCGTGCCATCTGGTTGTAGACGCCGTTTCCGTTCGAGATCCGGTCCATGAGGCCGGTCTCCACCGATCGCCAGCTCGGGAACGAGCCGGTGTGGATCAGCTCAAAGGAAACGAGTCCCATGATGTTGATCGCGTTGTCGTACATGTCGATCCAGTCTCCGGCGACTCCGTTCACCAAAGGAGACAGCGCCGCTTCCTGGTCGAGATCCTGCTCGAGGATGTCCTGCTCGTTCTGCACCTCGAACAGCCCTTCGCACGCCGGCAGCGACAGAATCAGGGCCGTGAGCCCGATCGCGCCGAGCGGTGGCAAACGGAAGGTCACGCCACGAGATATCTTGCAGCTGCGCGCCATGGTGTTTCTTCCTTTCTGATCGTATTTCATGTCATCCTCCCCTCACATCGATGTCCGGAAGGTCATCAGGAAGATCCTCGGCGGTGGCAGAGTGTCGAAGTCCTGTGCATTTCGCAGGTTGGACGCTCCGTCCCAGTTGGTCTCGGGGTGTATTCCCGAGAACACGCTCCACATCCATAGATTCCTCGCGGAAAACCTGATGCTCGACCGGGTCAGGCCCAAGTTGACCAGCCACTCGTCGGGAAGGTCGTAGCCAACGCTGATTTCACGAATCGTGAAGAAGTCGGCCGGTTCCCAGAAGCCGGTGTAGCCGAGGGTCGTCGTGTAGTTGTAGAGCGAGTCGGATGCCGGGGTGGGAGTCCCGTTCGGCTGCTCGACCAGGGACAGGTACTCGTCTCCTGTGCGCACGCGGGCGGACCAGTACTTTGAGAAGTTGTTCTTCACCATCCCGCCCCGGAACTCGGACATCGCGGACAGGGTGACGGACTTCCATCGGAACTGGTTCGAGTACGAGCCGAACCAGCTCGGGTCCTTGCGGCCCTGGAAGTTCTGTTCGCTGGTGCGGCTGTGCGTCCGCGTGTTCGGGTCCCAGCCTTCGAGGTCGAAGCCCCAGGCGCCGTGAACGGGATACCCCTCCGTGATCCTGTAGCCGAAGCCGCTGAGGTCGGCGACCCCGCCCATATCCGTAACTTCGTTGTGCTGGGTCGCGAACTGCGCGTTCCCCGACCACTCGAAGTCCTGAGAGCTGTAGAGAAGCGCGTTCACGCCGATCTCCACCCCACGGTTTTCGATCGCTCCGATGTTGGTCAGCTGATCGGCAAGAAAGCCCTGTGACGATGGGAAGGGCTTGAAGAGAAGAGCGTCCCTGGTCTTCTGGAAGTACGCGGTTACCTCGACGCCGATCCGGTCCTCCAGGACCCCCGCGTCGAATCCAACTTCAATTTCCTCGGAACGCTCTGGCCCCAGGTCCGGGTTTCCGATATTGCCGGGGGTGACGGCGGGCAGGCCTCCCTGCGCCGACACGGGCACCCAGGTGCGGTCCGCAGCAAACTGGGCAGGGGCGAGGCCGGATTCTCCGTACGCCACCCGCAGTTTCATCGTCGGGATCAGGCCGCTGGGCCAGAACCCCTCTTCGGAGATGTTGTAGGCTACCGACGCCTTCGGGTAGAGCTGCGTATTGAACTCGTTCCCGAAGGCCGAGTTTCCATCCAGCCGCATGCCGGCGGTAAGGAAAATCCTGTCCCAGAATCCGAATGTCCCCTGCGCGAATACGCCGGCGTTGATCTCTTCAACACGGCGCTCGGACCCGGTGGTTACCGAGGTCGCGTCAACTGACTTGACCCCCGGCGCCGGGAAATCCGTGCCCCGCGCGTCCACCCGGACGGTATTCTCGAAGTTGCCCTGGAAGCCGCCCGTGACCTCCGACGAGAACCAGTCGGTCAAGTCGTTGGAAAGGGTCGCGCGGTACTCCGTGGTCACGTCGCGGAAGGTGCGGGTGTGGTTTCGCTTGTTGCCAAGCTTGTTGCCCGAGCCCTCGTAGCCGAAGGGGAAGAACTTGGTGAACTCGTCCGCGAACCAGTCGACCCCGGTTTGGAACGTGTGGCTGAATCGGTCGCTGGGCCGGTGGACGACCTCGAAACCGGATGTCGCCCGCAGGACCCGCTGCAGGTTCTCCAGGGTGCTGTTGGCCGCCACACTCCCGAATCGCTCTCCGTATGGCCGGTCCACCGTAGCCGTATAGGGCAGACCGCTCGCAAACTGCGAATAGAGTCCGTGCAGCGCGTTGTTGTCGTCGGGAACCCGCAATCGGTTGTGGATGAGACTGGAGGTTGCCGTCACGGTCACGGTCGGGCTGAGAACCGTAGTGAGGTTCAAGCGGCCGGAAATGACCTTGTTCCAGTTGGCATCGCCCTTGAGCGAGGCCTCCTGGCCCTTGTAGCTCCCCGAGATGAAGTACCGAACCGACTGCCCGCCTCCGCTCACGGAACCGGCGTAGCGGTTGTGGTAGCCATTCTCAACCAGCTCCGTGGGGTCGCGTGCCTGGAAGCCGTCGGGTCCCCGGAAGAGGTGGTTCATTCGGCCCGGGAAGGTGTCGGTGGGTGTCCGCTCGAAGCCCTGTTCGACTTCGAAGTTCCACTGCGGTGCGCCCGTCCGGCCCCGCTTCGTGAAGATCTGGATGACCCCGTTGGCGCCCTGTGTGCCATACATCGTGGAGGCAGCCGAGCCTTTCACGATCTCGATTCTCTCGATCTCCGAGGTCGAGATGTCCTGCAGCCGCGAGATGTCCATACCGCCGAACCAGACACCCCCCTGGTCGTGGGAGCCGTCGACTCTGATCCCGTCGATGTACACCACCGGATCACCGCTCAGCGACACGGAAGTCATGCCCCGGATGCGGATGATTCCACCCAGGCCCACGGTTCCGGAGGCGAGATTCATCGCCACGCCCGCCGAGCGCCCCTGAATGAGCTGGTCGACGCTCGTGATCGGTGCCGCCGCAGTTACATCGAGGGCGTTCACCGTCGAGATGGAGTTGCCGAGCTTTCGTTTGGCGGTTTCCTGGGCGGACCCGGTAACCACCAGCTCGTCCAGGCTGATGGCGCGCTCGGTGAGCGTGATGTCGGCCAGCGCCGTTTCGCCGACCAGTACCGACACCTCGGTCTCTGCCACCCCGAACCCGATCATGTCCGCGCGGACCGTCACCGGCCCCGCGGGTACATTGGGGATTAGAAAGCGCCCGTTGTTGCCCGTGATCGTGCCGAGCCCGCTCCCAGCGATCGTGACTTGCACTCCGGAGAGTGCCCGACCGCTGGTTGCGTTGGTCACCAGCCCCGTCACGGTGCCGGACTGCTGCCCCAATACCGGCGCGGCGCCCAACAGGAGCGCAGCACAAGTTGCCAGGCAGAGCCGAAATAGATGGCGTGAGCGAGTGTTCATCCGTACCTCCTTCGAATTGGTCCGGCGAACTCACCCCGCTTTGCTCAGGTCGCGTGCTCCCCAGACCTGGTGCATAACGATCAACGTACGGGTTTGTATACAAATTTGCGAATGCCAGGGCTGCCAGCGATCCGGTGACAGATCCGCACGAACGCCGAGAGTGGCAGGGCACCCGGGCGGACCAGGCTGGCGACGCGCCGTACATCGGCAGTAGTGTCTTCCTTCCACGCAACACCTTGTATCTGCAACATCTGCAGGCGAACCGAATGCCACACAGCCGAGACATCGACAGCTCCGCCCGCGGCCTCTCGCGTCGCGGTTTCCTTGGCGTTGGCGCCGCGGGATTCGCGGCCACCTCGCTTTCGGCCTGTTCCCGCACGCCCGGCCCCGACGGCACACCCGAACGCCCGGCCCTGACGCGCCCCACGGACCTGCAGGACGACGCCTGGGCCCACGTGCGCGCCCAGTTCATCCTGGAGCCGGGCACCGCATACATGAACAACGCGAGCCTCGGCATGCCGCCCGCGTCTGTTGCCGAGGCCGTCGCCGCCGGTTACGACGCGCTTTCCCGGGAACCCCTGCGGGGGAAGAACGAGCTCGGCCATGTCATCGCGGAACGCGTTGTGCCCGGACTTGCGAGTCTCCTGGGCGCGGCGGCCGATGAATTGGTGCTTACCCGCAATGCGACCGAGGCGCTGCACATGGGAGCGATCGGCGTGCGGCTGCAACCCGGCGACGAAGTGCTCATGACCACGCAGGAACACCCCGCCGGGAGCCGTCCGTGGGAGTTCCGGGCGTCGCGCGGCGGCGTGAAGGTCAGTCGGGTCTTCATCCCGAGTCCCTTCGAGAGCGAGGAAGAAGTGGTGGAGCTGGTGGAGGCGGCGCTCACTCCGGCGACCCGCGTGATCGCGTTCTGTCACGTCACGCGCGGCGGACACCTGTACCCGGTGAAGCAGCTGTGCGCGATGGCCCGGGAGCGCGGCATCGTGAGCCATGTGGATGGCGCCCAGGCGGTCGGGATGTTCCCCGTCGACCTGCACGACCTGGGGTGCGACACCTACTCGGCCAGCCTGCACAAATGGCTGCTGGGCCCGATGGGGACCGGCGTGTTCCATGTGCGCGCAGGGGCCCGCGACCGGGTGGAATCGGCGTTCGCATACGATGCCACTCCCGACGCGCCGGCGTATCAGCCGCCGGGGACGACCGGGTTGCCGGTGCGGGCCGCGCTGGCCGCCTCGCTGGACTTCGTCGAAGCGCTGGGGATCGACAACATCGCCGCCCGCACGCGCTACCTGTCCGACCACCTCAAGGCGCGGCTCGCCGAGATGCCCGGCGCGACGATCCTCAGCGGGCCGACGCCCGCGACCTCCTGCCCCGGCTCCACGATCTTCGAGCTGGAGGGCGTCGACGCCGTCGAAGCGGTCGCCCTCATCGACGAGCGCGCGAGCATCCACATCGACGAGCACCAGCGCGACGGACACAACGCGATCAGGATCTCAACCCACGTCTACAACACCACCGCCGAAATCGACCGGGTCGCCGAAGCACTTGAAGGGCTGCGTTCAGTCTGACCATGACGTAATGAGAACATTACATTTTGTAATGTATACCATACATATTTGAACGAGTATCACCACGGAAGGAGTCACTCCCATGTTCCGTTCACCGACCACGAGGGTAGCCCTCGCGTTCGTCCTTGCCCTTGCCGCCGCGGCGTGCGAGATCGAGCCCATACCGGACGAGCCGGAGAGCCAGGCCCCCACACCCGAGTTCACGCTCGGCACAGAGAACACGCACAACCGCTGGAGCCGGACGATCCCTTCGGTGTTGACCGTCCCCTCGGGCGCCGTGGTCGAAGTGCGCACCAAGGAGGCATCCGACGGCCAGATCATCGAAACCACGACCGTAGACGAACTGGCGGACGTCGATTTCGATCTCATCCACGCCCTGACCGGCCCAATCCGTGTCGAGGGCGCCAGCCCGGGTGACATCCTCGCGGTCACGCTGCACGAGATCGATGTCGAGGGATGGGGATGGGCCACGATCCTCCCCGGATTCGGCTTCCTCGCCGACGAGTTCACGGAACCCTGGATCCGGGGCTTTCCCATGGAGCCGGGCGCGACCGAAGTCCCCTTCAACGAGAACATCACGATCCCGCTCGCTCCCTTCCCCGGCGTCATGGGCGTCGCGCCCGACACGGACTCGATGCTGGTGACGATCCCGCCGCGAACCAATGGCGGAAACATGGACAACCGTCACATGAAGGTGGGAACGACGGTGTACATCCCCGTCCAGGTCGAGGGGGCGCTCTTTTCCATCGGCGACACCCACGCGGCACAGGGGGATGGCGAAGTCTCCGGCACGGCGATCGAAGCGCCGATGAGAATCGTGCTCCAGCTCGACGTCATGGAGAACACCCGCGGCATGGTCGAGCCCCAGTACGAGACCGACGAGTTCTACGCCGTCACCGGCTTCGGCGTCACGATCGACGAGGCGGCCAGGAAGGCCACCCGCTACATGATCGACTACCTCGTGGCCGAGCACGGCCTCACGCCCGACGAGGCCTATGTGCTGTGCTCGCTTGTGGGTGACCTGAAGATCTCGGAGACGGTGGACGTGCCGCACATGCTGGTGAGCATGCACATGCCGAAGGGGATTTTCGGGGCCGGATAGGCACGTTTGCGGTGAGTTGACCGACGACTAGCGCCCGATCGTATCCCGGGCCGCAGTGTCCGCCGACACCGCCGGGACAGTCCCGGCCGTATCCCCTTCCGGCGCAGCCTCGGGAGTGGCCCCGGCCGAGACGCCCGTTGTGTCGGTGGGCACGTCAGCATCCGCCGTTGGCGCCGCGCCCGCGCCCTGCTCCTCGATCCGCACCTCGCGGGCCTGCAGGTCCACGGTGACCCGGGTGCGGATCATCGCTCGGTCGGACAGGGTGCGGATGTTCGGCGCCAGCTCGGGGGGCCGGGCGAATCTGTCGGCGCCCACAAGCTCACCGGGGCGAAGATGGTGCTCCACGACCGTGAAGCGCAGCAGGTCGTCATCGGCACTGCGATTGAAGTCGAGCAGGACTCCGCCCGCGCGGGTGCCCCAGTGTTCCAGCCGTGACACGGGGCCGGCCGCGGGCACCGCAGTCTCGTTCACGGCCGCCAGGGGAATGTTCTCGCTGTCGAAGCGGAACAACATCATTTCCGCACCGACCGAGGAGGCGACGGCCAGCCGAATGACGTCGTCGCGCGCAGGGTCGCCCACGATGGAGATCGTCGGCGGGGAGACGGCCACCGGCTCGGCACGCGCCAGGGTGTAACGCTGCGGCCCGGTCGTAAACCGGTCGAGGGAATCGGCGGCGCTGGCCGTGCCGAACGGGCCCACTGCAGCTACGGCCCAGGCGGTCCCGGGATCCGATTCGTCCCGCGAGGGGTCGGTGCCCCAGTAGGCCGTGCCGGTCTCGTGGTCCAGGGCGTAGACCAGCGTCGAGGGAGCGGGCCGATCGGCCGAGGGGGCCGTGGCGGACATGCCGACCGCCAGGAAGGCTCCCGCTCCCGCCAGGGCCACGAGGGGGGTCCACCATCCGTTCGGTTCACGCACCGCTTCGAGCACGGGAACCAGCATCACGAACGCCAGCCCCATCAGGACCGCCAGCGGCACGGCCAGCTCCAGGCCCATCGCCGCCCAGACCTGCTCGGTGAGCGGCGTCAGCACGACCACGACCGGAATCGCCGCGACGACCGCCCCGAGCCACCGCATCAGCCCCATGGGCGCGCGGCCCTTCACCCCGGCCACCACCAGCGCGCCCAGGCATCCGGCGATCGCGGGCCACTGGACGTTCATCGCAGCCAGCGGGAACATCACGGTCGCGGCTCCGGCCGCCGCCACCGGCACCACGAGGGCGCCCAGCGCAAGCTCGGCCGCGCTCAACCACCGCCGGAACAGTCCGATCACCGCCACCGCCACCGCAAACGCCGCGCTGGCGACGGCGAGCACGTACCACCCCTCCTCGTGGAACGAGCCGGCCTGCAGCGCCCCGAGCTCGACGTGATGGCCGGTCCGCCACCGGTACAGGTAGAACGCCATCGCACCCGCGAGGGCCAGGAAGACCAGCGACACGAAGAACCCGCCCACAACGCCGCCGGTCCGCGCCCCGGATCTCGCCGCGACGATGAACGCGAGCACCCAAAGCAGCACCGCTGCGACCCCCAGAACCCAGATCCACATCGTGCCGTACGTCACCAGCCCCAGAAGCGGGATGGAGATATAGCTGACATTCGGGGCATTCACGGTGGTCAGATCCGCGTTGCCGAAGTGCGCGAGCATCGCGACCGCGTGCTCGCCGTGGTGCTGCAGCGTCGCCTCCGAGAAGTTGTCGGGCGAGTCGTACACCTGGTGATACACGTGGGCGCGTCCGACGCCGGCAAAGTTGAGGCCCTGCTTGCCGGCCTCCTTGAACGCCGTGAAGTCGGTGTCGTTGGGCATGCGGCGATAGATCTCGTAGCTCATGGAGTTCGCCGCCGGGTAGGGGTCGGCCTGCCGCAGTGCTTCGATCACCCAGCCGTTGTTCTCGCTCGTCTCGAACATCAGCGAAGGGCCGCCGCCGCCCCGCATTTCGATCGAGACGACCAGCGCCACGTCGTCGAGCCAGGGATGCCCGTCCACGAATGCGCGCGCGCCCAGGAGGCCCAGTTCCTCGGCGTCGGTAAGGAGAACGATCAGGTCGTTGCGCAGCTGGCCGCGCTCTCCCAGGGCTCGGAGCGCCTCGAGGATCGCCGCGATGCCCGAGCCGTCGTCGCCCGCGCCCAGCGAGATTTCACGGCTGTCGTAGTGCGCGGTCACAAGCACCGCTCCGCCGCCGGGCTCCGACCCCGAAATCCTGGCCAGCACGTTGTTGACGGTCGCGGCTCGCGTGTAGTAGGACGTCGACACGAACGACGTGGCGGTCTGGACGCGGGGCTGGTGGCCGAGGCCGCGCAGCTGCTCGAGCAGGTATTCGCGCACGTCGTCGTGGGCGGGAGACCCGGGGGGCCGTGCCTCCGAGGCGATCTGCACCAGGTGCGTCATGGCGCGCGCCGACGAGAAGACGGAATCCGCGGCGCTGGCCGGCACGGGCGAGGGCATCGACCTGTAGGAGCTGGAGAACCAGGCCGTGAAGAGAAGGATGAGGAGGCTGATGGGGCCGCGCAGGCCGCCCCAGGGCGCGGGGCCGGGAGCAACCTGGGAGTCAGCGCCGTAGTCCATCGCACCGAACTCGTCTGCTGGCATGGCTTTTCTGGCCTCCCGTTTCGCCTGTTTCCTGTGCTGCCGCTCCGCCTTCCGGGCCTGTTTCGCCCGGCGCTTCTTCTCCGCGCGGCTCACCCCCTGCGCGTCCCCGGGCCTCACAGGTCCCGCGGGAGCGCCGTGGCGGCCGCCACGTGCCTGAGAGGGTCCCGGGGCGGCTACGCGGTCTTGGGCAGGCGCACCCTCGCCCGCTTTTCGCCGTTTGCGCGCGGACACCTCGCCCGCGATCTCCCGCTCAAGCTCTTCAATCTCATCATCGCTGATTCCGAGTTCGGCGAACGATGGAATCTTCGGCAGCTTGTCCTTGCCCATGCCCGTCCCCTAAAGCGGCCCGTCCTCCCAGGGTCCCCACAACGCGTAGGTCGCGCTTGCCCGCGAACCGCCGGCGGTGCGGGAGCCCTGCACATTGAAGAATAGCACACGGCCGTCGGGACTGAAGCACGAACCCGCGAACTCGCCCGGCTGGCGCGCGCCCTCCGGATGCGGCGCCCGCACCAGGTTGATGATCTGGCCCTCGCGATTGAGGCCGCGCACGAACTGCTCGCCGGTGGCGTCCTCGCACATGATCAGCCCGCCGCGCGGACTCAGGACGATGTTGTCCGGGCCTTCGAGAACTTCGGGCGAGGGGGATTCGAAGACCATGGTGAGTTCGCCGGTGTCGGCGGTCAACGGGCGGTAGTGGAAGACCTGGCCGCACATCGCATCGCCGCCGTTTGTAGAGACCACGTAGATGCCGCCATCGCCGTGGAAGGCGCCCTCGAGGCGGGCGAACCGGGCCGCACCCTTCGCCACTCCCTGCCTGAAGACGGCCAGGCGGTCGGATTCGGCGTCGGCGGGATCGGGGTCGTCGATGTCGACCCAATGCGCCTGATAGGTGTCCCCCGCAGTCTGGCCACGGGCGGTCAGATAGCCGGGCTGGCCGGTGATCGCCATCATCTGCAGCCGGCCGCCGGCCGCCAGCACGCCGGGTTCGTTTGGAATGAAGCGGTACAGGCCCGCGCCGGGTAGCCGGTCCGGTACGTACCAGGTGTCCTCGGTCTCGTACACGATTCCGGTATCGGGGTCGACCGCCACGGCTTCGTGGACAAAGCGGCCCATGTCGCGGAGGGGCACCGGGTCCACGGGACCGGTTGCGTCGACCGGAACTTCGAAGATGTATCCGTGCGGTCGCTGGTATCCCCTCTCGGATCCGTATGTGATCTCTTCGCAGGACAGCCAGCTCCCCCACGGTGTGGGCCCGCCGGCGCAGTTCACGATGGTGCCCGCCAGCGAAACGAACTCGTCGACGAGTTCGACGCGCAGATCGCCTCCCGCGCCCGCGATGCGGACCTCGAGCGATGTGGTCCCGCCGGCGCCCAGGGGATCGTAGGCGGGTTGGGCGGTCGCCTGGCCCTCGTCCGCGTCGTCGACCATCTCGTGGTTGCGGATCAGGCGGATGTTGCCGTTGGGGAGCGGGAAGGCGGCCATCCCGTCGAAAGCGTTCGGCACGGTCAGCCCGTCGGTCACGGTGGAGGGCTGGCCCCCCGAACTGATGCGCAGGCAGGTGAAGCTCTCCGGGATTTCGAGCTCGGGGCAGTCGACGCTCGGCGCCAGTTCACCATATGGCTTGATGATCGGGTGGCGGCGTGCCCTGCGCCCCACATCCGGGAGCGACGGATGGTGAGCCACCGCGAGCCCGCTCGCCCGGTTATGGGCGATCAGTCCGGCAAGCGACGGCGTCAGCACGGCGCCTCCACCGGCCGCAGCCAGCTTTCCTATGAATACGCGGCGGTCCATCGGCATCGGTTGGGTCTCCAATCGGTCACTGATCCGCAGGTGCTCTGCGAGGTCGAGGCTGGGTTACCTGGAAGGTCCTAATCCTGCGGGCAGCCCCCCACCCTGTGCAACACCGGCGAGCATCGCCTGGCAACCCGGCGCCTCGCCGCGCTCGGTGCTCGTGCGGGTTTATCCATGCCCTGCTAGATTCCCCGTTGCTTTGCATAGTCAGCTTCCGCAGCGCCGGGAGGAACGGGAATGCCCCATCAGAGTCGCAGAGAGTTTCTCAGGACGACGGCAACCGCCGCCGGCGCACTCGGGCTTGGGGTGGCATGCGGACCCTACGGAGATGCTGGCAGCGACGTTCCCTCGCCGATGTCAATCCTGGTCCTCGGCGGTACCGGCTTCATCGGTCCGCACATGGTGCGCTACGCCGCAGGGCGGGGACACACCGTAACGTTGTTCAACCGGGGCCAGACCAACACGCACCTCTTCCCCGACCTCGAAAAGCTCGTGGGCGACCGCGATGGCGGCCTGGAAGCGCTGGAAGGTCGCAGGTGGGACGCGGTGATCGACAATTCCGGCTTTTTCCCGCGCCACGTGCGTGATTCGGCCACGCTGCTGGCCGATTCGGGCCGCTACATGTTCGTGTCCTCGATTTCGGCCTACAAGGACCTGACCCCGCACGGCATCGCGGAGGACTACGAGGTCGGCCGGCTCGAGGACCCGACGGTCGAGGAGATGACCAACACCACCTACGGTCCTCTCAAGGCGCTCTGTGAGGAGGCGGTGCAGGAGATCTTCGGCGAGCGGGCCAACATCGTGCGTCCCGGCTACATCGTCGGCCCCGGCGATACGTCCGACCGATGGACCTATTGGCCGGTGCGCGTGGCGGCCGGTGGGGACGTGGCGGTTCCCGGCAGCCCCGAGGACCCGATCCAGTTCATCGACGCCCGCGACCTCGGAGGCTGGATGGTGCGAATGCTGGAAGACGGGGTCGGCGGGGTGTTCAACGGGGTCGGTCCCGCCGAGCCGGTGGACATGCGAATGTTTCTGGAGACCTGCCGCCAGGTCAGCGGCAGCAACGCGGCGTTCCACTGGATCGACGCCGGGTTCGTCGCGGAACAGGATGCGCGTTTCCCGATCTGGGACTCGCCGGCCGGCGACTTCGGCGGTGCGCACCTCGTCGACCTCTCCAGAGCCCTGGCCACCGGGTACACGAGCCTGCCCATCGCCGACACGATCCGCGACACCCTCGAGTGGTGGAATGGACTGGGTGAGGACGATCGGCCCGGAGGGGCCATGCGGTCGGGTCTGCGGAAGCCTCCGGAACTGGGCTTTGGGCCGGCGACAATGGAGGCGATGATGGAGGTGGAGGGGATACTGCTGGCGGCCTGGGCCGAACGTGCGTAGAGTTCACGGTTGCCCACGGGTGGACCAAACGTCGGGGCCCAGCGAGGCCGCACGTCAAACGGTGACAACAGGAAACGAAGAGTCATGGCAATCCAGGTGAATTGGGAGCGCACGGAGGACGTGCTGGTAGCGAGGCCCGTGGGTCGAATCTTCAGTTCGGACTATTTGGATTGGCAGGGCGAGCTGGAGTCCGGGATCAAGCCCGAAGACAAGAAACTCGTGGTGGACTTCGCCGAGGTTCCCTACATCGGCAGCGCCGGGCTCCGGGTCCTGTTGATGACCGCAAAGCGTTTCAGCGGCGATGGCAATGCCTTCGCGATCTGCCAGCTGCGCCGGCCGATTTCGAAGGTGCTGGCCGCCACGGGGTTCGACGGCATGATCTCGATCTACGATTCGGCGGATGCGGCCATCGCCGCGATGACTGGGGAAGGCAACGCGTAGGCGCCCTACCAGTTGGGCTCGGCCGGATTCTCCGCTTTCCAGCGATCGTAGCGCATCCGCAGCGTCGTGACCGGGTTGGCGTTCTCGCCCTCCTCGATGTTTTCGTCGTTCACGTCGATGTAGAGCGAGTACTCGCCGTCGTTGAACGACTCGCCTTCCGGATCGTCGGCGTCCGCGACCAGGATGTAGGCCACGTGCGACGTCTTGCCGTCGCAGGGCACGTGGCCGAGGAGCGGCTCGGATTCGCAGGTGCAGCGGACGTCTCCGCCAGCTTCGTCGGCGGCTTCCATCGCGGCCATCACGCGGTCGGCCATCGTGCCGGCTTCGTCCTTGAAGGCCGCGACCGCCAGGTGGACCACGTCGTCCGACGCCAGGATGTTGCCCTGGACGGAGAAGTAGATGCCCTCGGCGGGGATGCTGTCCGCCACCGCCAGTGACGCCGCGCCGTTTCCGCTGCCCGAGTGGCCCGCGCAGCGCCCCTGCAGGTCCACGATCCCGAACTGGCGCCGCTCGAACTGCGGGTCCTCGGAGAGCATCTCGATGATCCGGTCGGGCGCCGTCCCCTGGTTGAGCTCGGCATAGATCAGCTCCTGGTTGGCGCGAGTCATGTCCACACCCGCCTGGGCCGCTGCAACCGCCACGCCCGGCACGACGATCGCCTGGATGTCCATGAGCCCCGCGGACGGGAAGTTGGCGAACCGGCCCTGCGCCACGCAGGTCGCCGACGCGATCACCACCTGTCCCGTACGCGTGTCGATCGCGATCACCGACCAGGTCGCCGAGAGCACGGTCGGGAACACCGTGAGCAGCAGCAGGGAGACGAGCAGGCGGCGGGCTTGCCGCGTGAGGGAGAAGCGGGCCATGATAACCTCCGTTTGCGGTTTGTGAACCGACAACGTCCGGAACGGCGACCCGCCGCGCAAGACGAGATGGATTCGTCGGGCGGCGTCGCCGGACCGGCAGTCCCCGACCCCACCGGAGCATTCACCCGTGTCCGACCAACTCAGCCGAAGATCCTTCGTGAATCGCAGTTCCACGCTCGCCATGGGGGCCATGATCGTGCCGCGGCACGTCCTTGGCGGGCCCGGATACCAGGCGCCCTCCGACCGGCTCAACCTCGCGATCATCGGGGTTGGCGGGCAGGGGACGGAGAACGCCCAGGAGTTCGGCACGGAGCACATCGCCGCGATCAGCGACGTGCACTGGGGAATCGTGCACAGGCGCGTGCAGGAGCGCCTCGTCGACGGCGACGGGAACCCTCGCGAGAAGGGCCACCGCTGGCAGGAGCAGTTCCTGCAGGCGCGGCAATACACCGATTACCGCGAGCTGCTGGACCGCGAGGACGACCTCGACGCGGTGCTCATCGCGACCCCCGATCACCTTCACGCTTCCATGGCCAAGGCAGCCATGGAGGCGGGCAAGCACGTCTACGTGGAGAAGCCGCTCACCTACACCGTCCACGAAGCCCGCGCCCTGGCCGAGATCGCGGAGCGGACGGGCGTGGTGACCCAGATGGGGAACCAGGGCCACTCCGGCGACGAAGCGCGCCTCATCAACGAGTGGATCGCGGCCGGCGTCCTCGGCGACGTGACCGAAGTGCACATCTGGACCAACCGCCCGATTTGGCCGCAGGGAATCCGCAGGCCGGCACCCTGGAAGGAGGGACTGAACCCCGGCTGGTACCAGCAGTGGCACCAGGGCGCGATCATGTCCCTCGCGGCGGATGTCATGGACGCCGGATACCCGATGCCGACCGGCATGGACTGGGACCTGTACCTGGGCCCGACCACGAAGGAGATCCCCTTCCACCCCGTCTACCACCCCTTCAACTGGCGCGGCTGGGTCGACTTCGGGGTCAGTGCGCTCGGCGACATGGGCGCCCACCTCATGGACCACCCCTACTGGGCCCTCGGCCTCACCTACCCCACCACCGTCGAGGCCACCTCCACCCCCTGGGGCGGCCCGCAGGACGACCCCGAGTCCTTCCCCCTCGCCATGCGCGCCCACTACGAGTTCCCGGCGCGGGGCTCGATGCCGCCTGTCGACCTCCACTGGTACGACGGCGGCCTCATGCCTCCCCGCCCTGCGGCGCTCCCCGACGACGTCGACCTCAACCGCACCGGCGGCGTCATGTTCGTGGGAGAGCGGGGCATCCTCATGCACGGCACCTATGGCCGCAATCCCCGCCTGTTCCCCGAGTCGCTCACCGCGGATGCCCACGCCGTGCCCCAGACGCATCCGCGCATCGAGGACACCCACCAGATGAACTGGGCGAACGCGTGCAAGGAGGGCGGCGAGGCCTCGTGCCCCTTCGACTACGCCTCGCGGCTCACCGAGGTCATGCTGCTCGGGATCGTCGCCCTGCGCACCGGCCAGGGGAAAAAGATCCACTACGACGCCGACGCGATGCGCATCACCAACGTCGAGGAGGCGAACCGGTTCCTGACGCGTGATTACCGGCCGGGGTGGGAGGTGTAAAGGGTCTGGCACTCCGCTGACAGGGCGGGCACCGGACAGTCGGTTCCCTTCCACAACCGTCGAGCCTGCGGTAAACTTGAGATGATCTCTATATCATCTTGAGTTGATCCTGGGAGGATAACGGCCGATGTCGACCACCATCAACGTGAAGACGCTCCGTAGCGAAATGGGGCGCATCATCGAACGCGTGGGGCGGGGAGAGGATTTCACCGTCCTCTACCGAAGCCGTCCCGCTTTCCGGATCGTGCCCTTGGGCGGAAGTCTCGCCCGGGGTCTCCCCGAAGACGACGCGCTCTTTGGCGCGAAAGCCGTGGGCAGCTCGACCGACGGGCTGACCGCCGCCGACCACGACCGCATCCTGTACGGGCAGCTCGGTGAGTGACCGGCAGCTGTTCGTCGACACTGCCGGCTGGATGGCGATGGCCGACTCCTCCGACCCGATGCACGCCGCTACTCGAGACGAGCGCGATTCCTGGCTGCGCCGCGGCGGCCTGCTTGTCACGACGGACTATGTGGTAGACGAGACTCTGACGCTGCTCAGGGCCCGAATGGGACTGGAAGCGGCAGCCCGCTGGTGGGCGCAGGTAGACGCGAGTTCACGAGTGCAATGGGTATGGATGAACCCCGACCGCGCCGCGAAAGCGCGTGCATGGTTCTTCGACTGGCGCGACAAGCGGTTCTCGTTCACGGACTGCACGAGTTTCGTGGTCATGCGGGAGCTGCGAATCCGGAGGGCCCTCACGACGGATCGTCACTTCCTGCAAGCCGGTTTTGAAGTCTTGCCCGGAACGGAGTGAGGAATGATCGCACCGATTCCCAGGTTGCGATCGACCACCTCGCGCCCGAATGTGAACACGTCTTCCAGCCAGCCTCACCAACACCGGAACAGCGACATGTCACACACCCGCCGCACATTCCTCGCCGCCTCGGCAACTGCCGCAGGCGCCGCCGCGCTCAACCCCGCGACCGCCTTCGCCGCTTCCGCCCCACACCCGGCCAACTCCGCCCTCATCCCCACCCCACCCAACCCCGCACCCCGCCCCTTGAGGATCCTCATCCTGGGCGGCACCGGGTTCATCGGCCCACATCAGGTGCGGTACGCGATGTACCGGGGCCACGACGTCACCATCTTCAACCGCGGACGCACCGCCCCCGACCTCTTCCCCGGCGTGGAAGCGCTCATCGGCGACCGTGACGGCCAGCTCGGCGCGCTCGAGGGCCGCACCTGGGACGCCGTGATCGACAACAGCGGCTACGTCCCGCGCCACGTCCGCGATTCGGTGGAGCTGCTGCGCGATTCCGTGGGGCGGTACCTCTTCACCTCGACCGGATCGGTGTACGACTTCGACCAGGACGAGCTGACCGAGGACTCCGGGCTTCTTCCCATCGAGGACCCCGAGAGCGAGGACGTCAACCAGTACTACGGGCCGCTCAAGATCCTCTGCGAGAACGCGGTCACCGACGGCTTCAAGGAGCGCGGGACGGTGCTTCGCCTGCACGTCGTCGCGGGGCCGGGCGACACCACCGACCGCTTCACCTACTGGCCCGTGCGCATCGATCACGGGGGCGAGATCATCGCGCCCGGCAGCCAGGACACGCCGGTGCAGTACATCGACGTGCGCGACCTGGCCGAGTTCATGATCCTGTGCCTCGAGCGCGACATCGGCGGGACCTACAACACGGCCGGGCCAGCCCTCGACCCGACTTCGATGGCTGAGTTCCTGTACGGAATCCGCGCGATCACGAGCACGCCGCTCTCGTTCACGTGGATCGACGAGGAGTTCCTCGCGGAGAGGGAGGGCCGGTTCCAGCTGTGGTATCCGCCGACGGAAGGGCCGATTCGGGGCCTCTCCCGGGTTCGGTCGCACAAGGCCGTCGCGGCCGGGCTCAAGTTCCGGCCGCTCGCGGTCACGGCGCTGGACACGTTGGACTGGTACAGGACGCTCCCCGAGGAGCGGCGCAATCAGGTGGCGCTGAATCTGGAGCGGGACCAGGGACTGCTGGAGGAGTGGAAGGCGCAACAGGGCTGATGCCGGCCGGACTCTTCGCGGCGCTGGTCATTGCCGCTCTGACGCTCCTCGGGATCGGTGCGCGCTACCACGTCCTCGGGGACGTCAACGCCATCCACGGACTCTTCAGTCTGTTCTTCTCGACCAATCTGCTGATTTGCTTCTGGGAGGCGTGTCTTTTTTTCAAGCGCGACGAGATCGAGGAGCGGACCGAGTATTGGCGCAGGCGGCGCCGGGAAACCGGGCGCACGCCGGCCGTCGAGTTTCTTTCCACCAGGGTGCCGCTGCGGCGGATACTGTCCCCGACCACCTGGATGGACGCCTGGTCTGCGTACGGCATGTACGACGATTCCTATTCGGATCGCCGGACGCTCGGCTTCACCGTCGATATCGGCAACGGTTTCGTTACGCCCATCCCGACACTTGTTCTGTATGCGGCCTATACAGTCGGCTACGTGCCTGCTGTCCTCGCCGGCATCGTTGGGGCCATGCTGTTCTGGCAGTGGGTCTACGTGTCGTCGCTGTACTGGGTCAGCTTCTTCGTGGCGAGGAGGCAGAGGCACATCACCAAGGGCGAGCTGTACACGTATGTCGTTGCGCCGAATGCGGTTTGGGTGTTCATACCGGCGTTCGGACTGTACGTCTCGGTGAGGCTGATTCTGGATGGACACTACGGGGTGCTGGGGTTCTGATGACCGGCATACATCGCTGATTCCCGCTACATCGGATCCCCGTAGAACCGCCACCCCGCCCTGAAGTCCCGCGGCGGCGCCTCGCCCAGCAACCGCGCCCGCACCATCTCGATCGGCATCCGGCCGCCCTTCAGAATCGCATCGTGGAACTCCCGCTCGGTCATTTCACCACCGCCCACAAGCTGCTCCTGCAAAGCCCGGATCTGCAGGCCGCCCAGCATGTACGCCGCCTGATAGAGCGGCGAATAGCTCCCGTTGAACGAGCGTCGCACCTCGGCGGTCGCATTCGCGGGCTCATGACCCACGCGGTCGACCAGGAATGCGATGGCCTCGTCGGGCGTCATTTCACCCAGGTGAAAACTCAGCGAGAAGATGATCCGCGCGGCCCGGTGCATGCGCCAGAAGAGCATCCCGATGCGGTCTTCGGGCGTCGACTGGAACCCCATGTCCCACAGCCGCATCTCCCAGTAGAGCGCCCAGCCCTCGCCCCAGAACGGCGTGCGGAAGAGGTTGCGGTGCGAGTTGTAGCGGTCGGTCATGAAGCCCTGCAGGTGATGCCCGGGGATCAGCTCGTGATGCACCGTCGCGCGCGCGAAATGGATGTTGTTGCCCCGCATGCTCATGAGCTTCTCGTCATGCGTCATCTCGTCGGTCGGGAACGACACGCGGATGACCTCGCCGCCCAGGAAGAACGGGTTCACGCGCTGGCGCTCGGGTGACATCATCTCGAGCCGCCACACCTCGTTCGCCAGCGGCGGCACCGTCACCAGGTCCCGCTCCTCCACAAAGTCGACCGCCTCCTGGGCCAGCTCCATGATCAGCTCGGGCTGCCTGCCCGGCTCGACGTGCAGCGTCTTCACATGCTCGAGCGCCGCCCGCCAGTCATCCCCGTACCCCAGCTCCCGCGACGCCTCCAGCATCCGCGCATCACACCACGCGAACTCCCGCTCGGCGATCGCGACCAGCTCCTCGGGCGTGTACGGGATCATGTCGCGGAGCAGGTCCGCCTCCATGCCGTCCCGCCCAATCGGATCGCCCACGATCGGCTCCTCCGCGCCCTCGGGCCACCCGACGACGCGCTCGCGCACCGTCATCAGATAGCGGCCGAGAGCGGCATCCACGTGCTCGAACGGCTGCTTTGCCCACCAGGTGAAGAGCGGGTCGTAGCCCTCGTAGTGGCGGTACCAGGTGCCGAGGGCGCTTGTGTAGGATGCGAGTAGCCGCACGGCCCGCAGTCCGGTGATTGGCGTCGGGGTCGACTCCCCCGCCCCGCCATCCCCAGCCCCCCCGGCGGCTGCCCGGGACCGCATCGCGCGGTCGGCCTCATCCACCGCTTCGGCCAGCGCCGCCAGGCTCCCCGCGATCTCCTGCCCGTCGACCTCCTTGCGCGAATGGCGAATGTCCAGCAGGGCGACAATCTCGTCCGCGAAAGGCAGCAGCGGGAGCACCTCGGCGACAAGACGCCCGTCGCGCGCGAGCAGCTCCTGGCGGTAGCCGACCTCGTTGCTCAGGAGAACGAGATCGATGCTGGCCTCCACGTCGTCCGGCGCAATTTCGAGCGCGTCCAGCTCCTTGGCCCATCCAGCCAGAAAGTCGCGCATGCGCTCCTGCCGCGCCGTCGAGTACGGGATGTCGGCCCAGCGGCGTTCCAGCGCGCCCAGGTCGACGCTGAACTGCTCGACGACCTGCGCCAGGCTGGACTCTTCGAAGGCAGCGACATTCTGGAGACCCGGGGTGGACGGGCTGGCCTGTCCCAACCCGATTCCCGGCGTGGCAGCGAGCGCTGCGAGGGTGCACGGTCCCAACAGGATCGACAGGCGACGAAGCAGTCCAGGGCGACGAGTTTTCACGGATCCCTCCTGTGCGAGTACATTGGACGCCCCGTTCGCGGTCCCACTGTCGCGCCCCCGGGGCTTCCATCCTCTTGGACTCTGGACCCATGCAGGTATTCGGGCAACACGAGAAGCAGACGCTTGACCAGCTAACCAGGGTCGCACAGCGAGCCGAGCACGCCGCCCTCATGGCCGACGGCCACCTCGGGTACGTGATGCCCATAGGCGGCGTCGCAGCCTACCGCAACCAGGTAAGCGTCGCGGGCGTGGGGTTTGACATCGCGTGCGGCAACGCGGCGATCCGTACCGACCTGCGGCTGAACGACCTGCGCGACAGGCCCGGCGGGCTTCGGCGCAACCTGGAACGCATCGGCGACGAGATCCGCACCGGACTCACCTTCGGGATCGGCGGCACAAACAAGTCATCCGACGCCCCGTCCGACCACCCGCTCTTCGACGATCCGGCCTGGGCCGCGGTCCCCGGCAACCACCGACCCGCGCTACTGGACAAGGCGCGCAAGCAGCTGGGCACCGTGGGATCCGGCAACCACTACGTCGATGTCTTCGCCGACGAAAAGGACCGCATCTGGGTCGGTGTGCACTTCGGTTCGCGGGGGTTCGGCCACACCGTCGCCTCGTCGTTCCTCGCCATCGGGCAGGGCGCCGAGTGGGGCACGCGCGTGCCCGAGGCCGAGGTGATCTTCGACCTGGACGCACCTGCCGGCCACGACTACTGGCACCTGATGAACCTGGCGGGCCGCTACGCGTACGCCGGCCGCGAGTGGGCGGTGCGCAAGACCGTCGACATCATCGGCGGCCGCGAGGTCGAACTGGTCCACAACCACCACAACTTCGCCTGGGAGGAGGACCACTGCGGACGGACGTTTGTCGTGGTGCGGAAAGGGGCGACTCCGGCGTTCCCCGGACAGAAGGGGTTCGTGGGCGGCTCGATGGGTGACAATTCGGTGATTTTGGAGGGCACGCGCGGCCGCGAGACCGAATCACGCGCTTCCAGGATGCAGGCGCGCGCCCTCTACTCCACCGTCCACGGTGCCGGCCGCGTCATGAGCCGCACCGCCGCGCGCGGGAAGCGCCACCGTCGCACGGGCAAGGTGCTGAAGCGCGGAAGAGTGTCCCGCGAGATGATGAGTGACTGGGTGGACAGAAAGGGTGTAGTACTCCGCGGCGGCGGTCTGGACGAGAGCCCACACGTGTATCGAAGGCTACCCGACGTGTTGGCCGCCCAGGGGGACACGATCACCGTGCTGCACACGCTCCGACCGTTGGTGGTGGTCATGGCAGGGGCGGGACGGTAGCCGCCCCCCCACACTCCCTCCAGCGGAAACACGTCACAAGGTGATCGTTCACCAACCCCGCCACCTGCATGAAAGCGTAGCAGATCGTCGGGCCCACAAAGCGGAATCCGCGCCGTTTCAGCTCCCTGCTCATCGCCTGGGACGCCGGTGTCGACGAGGGCACATCGTCCAGCCGGCGCCACGCGTTGACGATCGTCTTCCCTCCGGTGAAACCCCAAAGGAAGTCCGTGAAGCCCACCCCGGACTCGCGCAGGTCCAACCACGCCCGGGCGTTGCCGATGGCGGAATGGACCTTCAGCCGATTCCGCACGATCCCTTCGTCCGCGAGGAGCGAGGCGACCTTCTCGTCGCCGTAGCGGGCCATGCGCTCGGGATCGAACCCATCGAACGCCCGCCGATATCCCTCCCGCTTCTTCAGGATCGTGTACCAGCTCAGGCCGGCTTGCGCCCCTTCCAGCAATAGCAGCTCGAAGAGCTCGCGATCGTCGCGAACCGGGACTCCCCACTCCTCATCGTGATAGGAGATGTAGAGGGGGTCCTCATTCACCCAGGTGCAGCGGCGCCCCCCTACCCTCGTATCTCCGCGTCAATCCCCTCTTCGCCCTCCCATTTCCCGACCACAGCCGCCGCGCACGAGTCGCTGTAGACGTTGACTGCCGTGCGGGCCATGTCGAGCGGCCGGTCGATGGAGAGCATCGCGGCCACGATCAGCATCGCCTGCGGATTGTCGCCGATTCCGATCGCGCTGAGGATGATGAAGATCACCACCAGTCCCGCGGACGGAACCGCCGCCGCGCCGATCGACGCCAGCAGGGCGGTGAGGACCACGACGACCTGCGTCGCAAAGCCGATATCGGCCCCGAGGGCTTGCGCGATGAAGAGAGCGCCCACGCACTCCATCACCGCCGTCCCATCCATGTTGACGGTGGCGCCCATGGGCAGCGTGAACGACGACACGCGATCGGATACTCCGACCTTGTCCCGCACGGTCTTGATGGTGACCGGGAGGGTGGCAGCCGAAGAACTCGTCGAGAACGCCACCAGCAGCGGCTCCCTCATGTTCATCACGTGGTTCCATGGAGACACACGTGCCCAGAAGTACAGCAGGAGAGGCAGCGTGATGAGGAAGTGGATGGCAAGGCCCGAGCCCAGCGCCACGACGTATTGAGCCAGGTTGCCGAAGGCCATCAGACCCGTCTCGGTGACCATGGTGACCATCAGCCCGAAGACCCCGATCGGGAGCAGCTTGATGATGCCGGTCGTCAGGGCCATCATCGCCTGGAATAGCGCACCGACCAGACCGGTGATCTTCGTGCGGGAATTCTCCGGCAACGTCGTGACGGCCGCGCCGAAGACGATGCAGAAGAAGATGACCATCAGCATGTCGCCCGCCGAGGCCGCCTCGAAGAAGTTCGAGGGAACGATGGTATAGAGCAGGTCGACGAACGATTCGGGGGTCGCGAGGTTGGGCGCCGCCGCTCCGGTGTCGGTAACCGGATACCCCCGGCCCGGATTGATCAGGTTGAACAGGAGCAGGCCCGTAAGGGCGGCCAGGAGGCTCGATACCAGGTAGTATCCCAGCGTCTTGCCGAACATCCGGCCAACGGTGCGCCCGCTTCCGGCGGATGCCACTCCCGAGACGATCGAGGTTATGACCAGCGGCACGATGATCATTCGCAGCAGCTGCATGAACAGGCCGCCGACCCATCCGACGTTCTCCGCGACGGCTCCTCCTCCCGGAGACAGGCCGATGCCGATGCCCAGAAGCATCGCGATCAATACCTGCCAGTGAAGACGTCTGTACCAGGGAAGGTCGGGATTGTAATCCATGGGGTCTCTCTCGGGTGTGTTCCGGGGATTGGCGCGGGCGCACGCACGCTTGTCAACGCGGCAAGGTGGTGGGCGGCACTCGCATCCGTCAAGTTTCCGTGTACATGTACAGTGCCGATGAACTGGAGGGTCCGAAAGAGATGCCGAAGCGCCCCAACGCCGCCATGTGCCGCCTCGCGGTCGCGGCGGCCGTGTGGTGTGCGGCGCATGGTCCTTCCTCTCCGGTTCACGGGCAGGCGGCCCCGGCTGTTCGCGTCTACGAGTCCCCGCGCACAGGCTCGCCACCGGCGATCGACGGCGACCTGGCCGACCGCGCATGGCACCAAGCCCCCTGGACCGCCCCGTTCGTCGACATTCGCGGCGACGACTGGCCTGCACCCCAGTGGGCAACCCGCGCCAGGATCCTCTGGGACGACACCCACCTCTACATCGCGGCCGAGCTCGAAGAGCCCCACCTCTGGGCCACCCTCGCCGACCGCGACGCCATCCTCTACCGCGAGCACGACTTCGAGGTCTTCATCGACCCCGACGGCGACGCGCTCGCCTACTACGAGCTCGAGATCAACGCGCTGGGCACCGAGTTCGACCTCTTCCTCGACCGCCCCTACCAGCGCCGCGGCAAGGCAAACATCGGGTGGGACATGGCCGGCCTTCGCACCGCGGTCCGCCGCGACGGCACCCTGAACGATCCCTCGGACGAGGATGTGGGATGGAGTATTGAGATCGCGATCCCATGGTCCGCGCTGGTGCCGCCGGCAGGCTTCACCCTCCCGGCTGCGGAGGATGCCACCACGCAGGACACGGCGGACAAGGCCGACCCCATCCAGCAGCCCGCCCGACCCGGAACGCCGGCCCGGCCCGGTGGATCAGCCCAGCCCGGTGGATCAGCCCGGCTCGGTGGATCAGCCCAGCTCGGTGGATCAGCCCAGCCCGGTGGATTAGCGCAGCCCGGCGCACAACGCCAACCCGGCGCGCCACCCCAGCCCGGCGACACCTGGCGCATCAACTTCTCCCGGGTGCAATGGCCGCTCGAGGTCGTCGACGGCGAGTACCGCCGGGCCCGCGCGCCAACGCCCGACGATCGCCACCCCGAGCACAACTGGGTGTGGTCGCCCCAGGGCGAGATCAACATGCACATCCCCGAGCGGTGGGGCGTGGTGCGCTTCGTGATCGGAGAAGGCCAATGAAGCGGGACTTGCGCCCGGATCGGCGCCTCGACCCGAATCGCGACCCGGGCGCGGGCTCCCGGATCAAACGGCGTGAGTTCCTCGCGGCCGCGGGGCGTGCAGTCGCCGGGAGCGCGGCTGCGAGCGCGATGGCCATGGGTGCCGCGACCACCGGCGCGATGGCCGCCGCAACCCTCACGGGCTGCTCACCGCAGGTGGATGCGCCCGGATCATCTCCCCGGGCTGACGCGCCGCCCCCCTTCACCGCCTGGACGTGGGTGCACGGCAACCGCGACTACGACGCGGCCGAGTGGCAGCGCCGATTCGCGCGGCTGAAGGAAGCCGGACTCGACGCCGTCCTGGTCGGCGGCGGCGACATCGGGCTCGTCTCGGAGGCCGCCCGCGCCGAGGGTCTCGAGTATCACCGCTGGTTCTGGACGCTGAACCGCAACGGCGACCAGTGGGCTCAGGCCAACCACCCCGAGTGGTTCACGGTGAGCCGCAATCTGGAGTCCTCGCTCGAGCGGTCGCCGTACGTCGGCTACTACAAGTGGGTCTGTCCGTCGCGCGAACCCGTCCGCGAGTACCTGCGCGGCCGGGTCGCCGAACTCGCCGCCAACCCGGCCGTCGATGGCGTCCACCTCGACTACGTTCGCCACTGCGACGTGATCCTCCCGCGCGGGCTCTGGGAGACCTACGACCTCGTGCAGGACACGGAGCTCCCCGAGTTCGATTTCTGCTACTGCGACGTGTGCCGCGAGCAGTTCGCCGCGCTCGACGGCCGCGACCCCCTCGACATTCCGGATCCGCCCGCCGACGAAGCGTGGCGCCGCTTCCGCTGGGACAGTGTCACGGCAACGGTGCGCGAGCTGGCCGACGCGGTGCACGCCCAGGACAAGCCCATCACCGCGGCGGTCTTCCCGACGCCGACCATCGCGCGCCGTCTGGTCCGCCAGGCGTGGGACGAGTGGCCACTCGACCGGGTCTTCCCGATGCTGTATCACAGCTTCTACCTCGAAGACATCCCCTGGATCGGCGACGGCGTGCGCGAGGGGGTCGCCGCGCTGGGGTCGACGCCCTTGAACTCCGGACTATACCTTCCTGCACTCGAACCGGCGGAGCTGGGCGAGGCGGTCGCGGTCGCGCGGGAAGCGGGTGCGGCGGGCGTCTCGTTGTTCGAGATGCACGGGCTGACGGACGCGCATCTGGCGGCGCTGCATGACGCGCTGGGCTAGCCGCCCTTTACCATACACTTGAGGTCAACGTGATGAGGACTTTTCCCCTGCTGCTCACCCTGACCGCGGCTCTCTCGGCCTGCACAGTCGCCTACGAGGGTGACGACGAAGAGGGCGCCACGATTCGTCTCGGAGCACCCGAAACGACCGGCCAACTCCGCATCGCGGTCGCCCGCTTTCAGCACGAGACCTGCACCTTCTGCCCCGGCGGCGACACCGAAGTCGACGACTGGCTGCGCCACAGCGAGCCGATCTCCGGCGAGGAGCTGCTGACCTCCGGCGGCTACGTCGGCGGGTTCACCAAGCGGGCGCGCGAGTTCGGCGACGTGGAGCTGGTGCCGCTGACCTCGCCCGTCGGCGTCTTCGGGGGATCGTCGCGCAGCTGGAACACCCGGCAGACCTTCGAACACTTCCTCGACATCATGCTCGCCGAGCTCGAGGAGCAGCCTCCGGTGGACGCGGTCTATCTGGCGCTGCACGGCGCGATGGCCGTTCGCGACGTCCCTCGCCCCGAGGCGGAGATCGCGCGGCGGTTTCGCGAGGCGGTCGGCCCCGGCGTTCCCATCGCGGGGACCTTCGACCTGCACGGCAACGAGGACGCCGAGTTTCTGGAGCACGCCGACTTCGCCTTCGTGACCAAACGCTTCCCCCACTACGACTCCTACATCCAGGGCGAGAGGGCGGCGCGGGCGCTGCGGCTCGCGGCGCTGGGCGAATACCGGCCCACCACGGCCACCCGCAAGCCCGGCATCATCACGGCGACCGTGCTGCAGTGGACCGGCCAGTCCCCCGCCATGGACATCATGGAGCGGGCGCGGCGGTGGGAGGCGCGGGAGAACGACGCCTACGTGAGCGTCTTCTTCGGCTATCCCTGGTCGGATGTGCCGGACGTCGGCGCTACGATCCACGTCATGACCAACGACGACCAGACGCTCGCGGACCGGATCGCCAACGACATGGACGACTTCATGTGGCGCGTGCGCGAGGACTTCGCAAACGGCAGCTACCCCGCCCCGGACGAAGCGGCGCAGATCGTGTCGGCGGCAATCTCACGCGGCGAGACCCCGGTGGCTGTCGGCGACCACAGCGACCGCCCCGGCGACGCGACGCACATCCTGAACGCCTTCGAGGCGGCCGGGATCGGCAACGTCCTGTACGGCACGATCACCTCGCCCGCCACGCTGGAAGCCCTTGCGGCGGCCGGCGCCCGGCCCGGCGACCCCTTCGACATGGAGATCGGCGGCTTCACCCCGTCCGGCGGTTCGCCCCGGCGCATCGTCGGCACGCTGGAGTACTTCGGCGAGGGCTTCGGCTACGACGCGATCGCCGCGGTTTCCTTCGGCGACGGCAACGTCGTCTTCCTCACTCCGGCCTACGAGCAGGTGCTCTACCCGGACAACTTCCGCTTCGGTTCGATCGACCCCGCCGACTACGACATCTTCGTCGTCAAGTCACGCGTGCACTTCCGGCGCGGCTTCGACGAGACCGGCTACGCGCGCACCATCGTGGTCGTCGAAGCGCCCAAGCCGTTCGTGGGGACGACGTTCCTCGACGCGCTGCCGTACGAGAACGTGGACCTGAGCGAGCAGTATCCGTACGGGGTGCCGGCAAGTCGGCGGTGAGGCGTCGCGCGATCACACCAGAAGCCCATCCGCAATGACCTCCACCGTTGCGGGGCCGTCGTAGGCCAGCGCACGCGCGAGCGCATCGTCCAGCTCCCCGGCCTCCCGCACCCGCACCCCGAACGCCCCGCACAGCTTCGCGTACTCCGAGAAGTCCGGGTTGTGGAGCGATGTCTGCCACACGTCGAGGTTCCCGGAGCGCTGCTCCTTCGAGATCTTGCCCAGCTCGTCGTTGTTCAGCACCAGATGGGTGATGTTCATGCCGTATTTCACGGCGGTGGTGATCTCCGCAAGGTACTGCCCGTAGCCACCATCGCCTGAAACCGCCACCACCTGGCGCCCGCTGAACGGCGTCCCCTCCTCCCGGGTCGCAGCCCACGCGCCCAACGCGGCCGGGTAGGCGAAGCCGATCGATCCCAGATAGCCCGACATGAGGACCGCGTGCCGCCGACACTCGAAGTAGCGGCCGAAAGAATACGCGTTGTTGCCCACGTCGACGGTCAGGATCGCGTCGTCGTCCACGGCCCGCGTGAGCGCCGCGAAGACCGCCGCCGAGTTGACGCCTTCCCCCCGGTCGTCCGCCACGCGCCGCGCCTTCTCGGTGCGCCAGATCCGCCACCGGTCCGCAATCTCGTCGCCGTGGTCGATCGAGGCCGCGCCGCCCTTGGCCACCGCGGCCGCCAGGCGGTCCACCGTGACCCCGATCTCGCCCCACACCGGCACGTCCACCGCGTGGAACTTGCCCAGCGCCATCGGATCGAAGTCGACCTGGATGGTGGGCTTCTTGTCGGTGATGCCCGTGTGGTTCGAAAAGCTGGCTCCCAGCACCAGCAGCAGGTCGCTCTCGTTCATGAACCAGCTCGCGATGGGCGTGCCGCTCCGCCCCAGAACTCCGCAGCCGAGCGGATGCGCGTCGGAGACGATCCCCTTGGCCTTGAAGGTGGTGATCACCGGGCAGCGCAGCCGTTCTGCCAGCGCCGTGATCCGGTCCATGTTGAAGCGGGCGCCGTGGCCGACGACGATGACCGGCCGCTCGGCGCCGCGCAGCAGTTCGATCGCCTCGTCCAGCGCGTCGGCGGGCGGCGCGATGGTCCTGCGCGTCATCCGGCCGGCCGGCCCTCCCGGCTTGCTGCCCTCGGCCGCCGGCAATACCTGGACTTCGTCGGGGAAGATGAGGTGCGACACGCCCCGGTTCAGGATCGCGCTCTTGCAGGCCAGGTTGATCAGCTCGGCGTGCTTGCTGGTGTGGAGGACGGGCTGGCTCCACTGCGCGACCTGCCCGAAGGCGGCCTTGAGGTCGACCTCCTGGAAGGCGCCGGGCCCGAGCACCTGCGTGTCGACCTGTCCGGTGAGCGCAAGCACGGGTGAGCGGTCCACGTTCGCATCCCAGAGCCCGGTGAGGAGATTCGTCGCGCCGGGCCCCGCGATGGACAGACAGGCCGCCGGCCGCCCCGTGAGCTTGCCGTACGCCGAAGCCGCGAACGACGCAGCACCCTCGTGGCGGATCCCCACGAAGGTCATCTCGCCTGCCGCTTCACGGCGCCGGATCGCGTCGGCCAGTCCCAGGTTGGAGTGGCCGACCATCCCCCACACCCACCGCACCCCCCAATTGACCAGCGTTTTGGCCATGAGGTCGGATACGCTTTCCACGTGGATCTCGTCCTCCGGCAATCCCACGTAGATCCCGTCTTCGCGCACATCGACCCTGTAGGTGTCGACACCGTCGTCGTAACCCCCCGGCGGCTTTCCGGTGAGCGGGTGGAAGTCCCACCCGTGCCAGGGACAGCGCAGCCATCCGTTCTCGATGGAGCCTTCGCCCAGGGGGCCGCCCTGGTGGGGACACTTGTTGTCGAGCGCGGCGTAGATGCCCTTGTGGCGGGTCATGCAGACGGTCTTGCGGCCGCAGCTGACGGCCATCACGCGGCCTTCGGGCAACTCGTCGGGAGCGAGCACCTTGAGCCAGCGGATGCGGGCGGGCTGTGTCGCCGGCGATCCGTTGCCGGCCGAGGCGGTTGATTCGGACATGGGAGGGAATCTCGGCTGAAGGAACGGGGACATGGCACTCTACCGTACCCGCCAGCGGTCAGACAGGTTCGGAATGTTCCGGCGACCGCCGGGGCGGGCGGCGGGTCCGCCGCGGCGCGCGTCGGGACCGTGGAGCGTGCGTCGGGTGCGTGGGGCGCGCCCCGGAGCGTGGGGGAGCGCGTCGCGTGCTTGCAGCGCGCGCATCCTCTCAGGGTTGACGCGAGAGAGAAAATGCCGGAAAATGGCAGTCCGCCACGGCGTTGCGTTCCCGTGGCAAACCGGCCTCCTCGTTCCCGGCGACCCAACCCGCGTACATGAAACCAGACCGCGAACAAGTCAGACACTGGAAGAGAGTCCTGGCCCCCTACTTCGGCCCGGACGACAAGCGAAGCGCCTGGCAGATGGGGTATACCGCCGTGCTCTTCGTCGGAGCGTGGGCACTCATGTACTGGAGCCTTGGCGTGGGCTACTGGCTTACGCTGCTTCTGGCCGTCCCGGCGGCCGGGCTGATCATGCGGCTCTTCATGTTCCAGCATGACTGCGGGCACGGGTCGTACTTCAGATCGCGCAGGCTGGCCTGCGTGGTGGGCTCGGTGATCGGTGTGCTCACGCTCACTCCGTATCACTACTGGCGGAAGACCCACGCCATGCATCACGCCCACGCGGGCAATCTGGATCTGCGTTCGTTCGGGGACATCTCCACGTGTACCGTGGAGGAGTACGAGGCGATGTCCGTCGGGCAGCGGTTCGGCTACCGCCTCTATCGCAACCCGGTCGTGCTCTTCGGTCTCGGTGCGGCATTTCACTTCATCGTCAAGCACCGGTTCCCCTGGGACGTGCCCCGCACCTGGAAGCGCGAGTGGCATTCCGTGTGGTGGACGAACGCAGGGCTGGCGGTGATCCTGGCGGGGGCGTGGCTCACCATCGGGATCGGGCCGTTCCTGATGATCCAGCTCCCGATCACCCTCCTCTCGTGCGCGATCGGCGTGTGGCTCTTCTACGTGCAACACCAGTTCGACGACGCCTACTGGCGTTGGAACGAGGACTGGAACTACTTCGACGCCGGCTTGCACGGCTCGTCCTTCCTCAAGTTGCCGAAGGTTCTGCAGTGGTTCACGGCCAACATCGGCCTCCACCACGTACACCACCTGAGCGCGCGAATCCCCAACTACAGGCTCCAGCGGTGTCACGACGAGAACCCGGAGCTGTGGAAGGCCCCGAGATTGACGATGTGGGACGGCCTCAAGACCCTTCACCTTACGCTGTGGGACGAAGGGCGCCGGAAGCTGATCTCGTTCCGGGAGTACCGGCGGTCCAGAGCCGCGGGGGCCTATTCTTGAGCGCAAGGTTGCGAAATGCGCGCCGGCGGCTCGCGGCTCTCGGAGCCGTGATGCTCATGGCGGGAGGCTGCGGCGGGGACGACATGACCGGCCCGCAGGTCATCACGGAAGTCGAGTTCGCGGCGTCGCTCGGGATCGATCTGGCCAACTTTACGCGGACTTCATCGGGGCTCTACATCGAGGACATCGCGGAAGGCTCGGGCGAGCCGGCCTCCTCCGGGAACGAGGTCGAAGTCGCCTACACCGGATGGCTGACCAATGGGACTTCGTTCGACGGCGGCGCGTTCAGCTTCGTCCTGGGCGCGGGCCAGGTCGTGCGCGGGTTCGACGAGGGAGTGATGGGCATGCGCGTTGGCGGCATCCGCCGAATCATCATCCCGCCTGCGCTGGGCTATGGCAGTCAGGGAAGCGGCCCGGTGCCGCCTGATTCGATCATGATCTTCCAGATCGAGGTGTTGGCGATCGGTTGAGGGCAGGTCCTTGGGTCTGCGCGCGAAGAGGACCGCAGGAAGGGTTACAGTTACCCGGCTATCGTCACCCCGAACTCGCTCAACCGCTTGAAATCAGTGGTGTTGGTGGTCGCCACGGCAGCGTCATCCGCGAGTGCCACAGCCGCGATCATGCAGTCGGGCAGGGATCCGCGTCGCCGCCCCGACTCGTTGTAGAGCCGTGCCGCAGTCTCCGCATCATTCCTTGTGAAGTCGCGATGATGACCGACGATTGCGGCGGCTGCGGCCAATTCCAACGGGTGGAGCGGGCCGCATCGGAACTCCGCCCACGCAACCGCACTTATCGCCAACGACTCCCCCGCCTTGATCCAGCGCCTCAGAGCAGAGTCCTCGGGCGTTCCCCGAATCAGAGCGCGGATCAAGAAGCTCGTATCGAGGTGGATCATTCGCCTTCGAAGCGCAGTCGGCGGCCTGCCGCTTTCCGCTCAGCATCCAGGTCTCGGCCCCATCGGTCCAGGTCGACGCCGCGTTCACGCACCCTGTCCTGCAAGCGGGTGAGCGCTTCGAGGGCGACTCCGCCATCGGTGTCGTCTCCGGTCATCGCGGCGATTCGCAGTGCGCGGCGAATGACCTCTGACTTCGAGACACTCCAGCGGTCCGCGAGTGCCTCCAGCGTCCGGACAGAGTCAACGTCGAGCGAGTAGGTCGACTTGATCGTAGTTATGGCCATACCAAAGACTATGGCCATAACCACCCGCTGTCAAAGCAGGGCCAGCGAGCAGGGCGTGGATTGGCTCCGCATCGCAGCCCGCATGCAGCGGGGGGCTCTGCTAGTTGGGCGCGTCGAGCAACACCAACCGGCTCACACGAACGCTGGGCACATCCATCTCGTCGGTCTCGATATAGGCCATGAGCCCGTCTGGCCCGAAGGCGTCGGGCATCCGGGGAGCGTCTGGGGTCAGCGTGCCCACGTATTGGCCTTCGGGCGTCACGATGTCTATGGGCCCAACGCCGCTACCGCCCCGAGCCGTTCGAGCAATCCATAGCCGTCCCTCGCCGTCCACGGCCATTCCGGTCACAACCGGAATCTCGTCGGGAAAGAGCATGTTCTCGATCATGGACAACATCTGTTCGCGGAGGTGTTCCGCCGCCTCCCCGCTGAGCGTCTCGGCCTCACCGAAGAGCCGGATCGTGGAGTTCGCCGGACCAGTCAATGCCTCGATCTGCCGAGCCCGCTCGGCCTCCTCAATGGCTTCAGTCACCGGCTCCGGCGCGACGTTTCGCTCGATCACGCCGGTCACCCGGCCGTCCATGCCGATCAGCTTCACGCGGTACCCCACCGAGTCCACAACCGCGACCCGCCCATCCGGCAGGACTCCGAGGTGTACCAGCGGCTGAAATGCCCGCAGTCTCCGAAACCTCAATGTGAAGTCCTTTCGCCCAGCCGCGTTGGTCGCGGCGAACTCCTCCACAATCTCCTCGGGTGGAAGGTTCCAGGCTCGGTACAGCACCTCCATCCCGGACCCATCCAACATGAAGACGTGGATGTCGCGGAGGTGGTCGTCCGCAGTCGGCTCCTCCTGTTCGTCCCGCGATGACGTCCTGAACTTCATCCCTCCGGTTGTCACCAGGCGACCAGCCCCGAGGGGAAGCAAAGGCCTGCCGGGCATCCCCTGAAGCGGATTGATTGTCGTGCTACCGACAAGACTCCCCGCCGGATCGAAAACCTTCAATGCGGCTAACCCCATGTCGTACACGACCAGGCGACCGTCCTCGAGAATCGCTGCGCTCGACGGCGCAGAAAACTCACCCGGCCCCTCTCCCTGCGATCCGATCATGCGCACCAGGGCCCCATCCCGGTCCAACACCACGACCCGGTAGTTCCCCTCGTCCAGGATGTAGAGGTTCCCGGAAGCGTCGAAGTCCACATCGGCGATCCGGCCGAAGGCTTCCCAGTCCTGTCCAGAGAAGGTCCCGACCGTGTACAGCTCTTCGGTAGTGGCGGCAAGCTCCAGGTCGACCGCACGAGCGCTGGCGGTTTGGCTCCCGTCCGCGCTCGACACCGTAAGGAACAGGAGCGACACGCCGGTCAGCGACAGCGTGCACGCCAGCCCTCCGGCAGGTTGCAATTGTCTTCGACCTCGTGCAGCGGTCACTTGTCCCTAAACCCCTACCAACTCCCCGAGCACGAAGACATCGGTCAGCAGCGCCCGCACGTGGATCGACGCGTTGAGATTGTCGATCAGCTGGGACGACACCGTTTCCTGTGCCGCCACGAGCCGCACCAGCGCCAGCGAGGCCTCGGCGTCGCGGGCGAGGACGGCCAGGGCGCCGTCGGTGGCATCGCCGGCCGGGAGGTGGGCGCGGAATGACTCGTCGAGACCGTCCAGCGCGTCGGCGAAGCCGCGCAGAAAGTCGCGGACCTGGGTGCCGGCCTTGCTGGCCGTGTCGTCCACCAGCCCCTGGGCCGCGTAGGCAAGGAAGAACTCGTACCCTGACTCGATGGCGTCGATGCGCCCCTTCAACTCGTCGCGGCTCATTTGCGGGGCGCTTTCCGGCACAGGAAGGTGACGGGGTGAAGACCGTCGCTCTGTAGTTCCACCTACCTAATCACCCTCGGCGTCGGCCGCCGCGGACCCCGTCTCGGCCACCGTCCAGCGCGCCGGGTCGTGGTTCTCCAGGTAGCGGTTGCGGTCGATCCAGCCGTTGATCATCGACCAGGTCATCCAGCGTTTTTCGGGACGGATCGCGAAGTAGACGTGGGCGATGACGAGGAAGATGAGGCCGATCCCGCAGATGCCGTGGATCACGTAGACCCAGCCCCACGCGGCGTCGCTGAACATGTAGGTGTTCATCGGCAGCAGGAAGTTCTCGATCCGGAACATCATCAGGACGCCGGTGACGACGGCGCCGATGGTCACGATCATGGCGACGTGGTGGAACATCTTCTGGTCGACCGGATACTTGCCGGCGCGCGGCCGCTCGCCCTCCGGCCGGCCCATCGCCGCCTTCAGCCCGAGCTTGCCCTCCTCGATGTCGCGGCGGTCGATCCACATCGTCCAGAAGTCCTGCTTCGCGAAGACGTGGTAGATGTGGTAGATGACCGTCAGGATCAGCAGGACGCCTGCGATCCAGTGGATGGTCACCCAGGGGAACCGGATTCCGACGACGGGGAAGAAGGCCGTGATCAGCAGCGCGAACATGGTCGCGCTCATCGACCAGTGAAATCCGCGCGCGCCGACCGTGTGACGCTGGAGCTTCTCGGGCAGGCCCTCGGCCTCCTTCTCGTCGATCTCGCCGGTGGCCACCTTCTTCGGCACCATGAGCGCGTGCACCACCACGAAGACGGCGCCGATGATCACCGCCGCCCAGATCAGGTCCCACGACACGCCGATCGGGACGTCCTCGCCCCAGGGGTTCAACGCCCGCCGAAGGAATTCCATGGCCTAGCCTCTCCGCTGGTATCAGGCAGCGTCCCGAATCGACCGCTTCACGAGGTTCCGCGTGAGCGCGATCTTGTAGTCGTTGTGCCGGAGCGCGCGCGCACCCTCGACCGCGATCTCCCCGGCCATCTGTCCGGTCTCCTCGCTGGGCTCGCGCCCGCGGATCGCAGCCTCGACCGCACCCATCCGAACCGGGTAGGGCGCGATGCTGTTCACCACGATCCGCGCGTCCTGGATCACGCCGCCCTGCACCTGCAGCATCGACGCGACGCTCACCAGCGAGAAGTCCCAGGACTTGCGGTCGCGGATCTTCTCGAAGTACCAGCGCGCGCCCTCCCACGGGGCCGGCAGCACGATGCGGGTGAGGAGGTCGCCGGGCTCGAGCACCGTCATCCGCTCGATGTCGATGTCTGGTCCGATGAAGAAGTCGGCAGCCGCGAAGGTGCGCTCGCCGGACGAGCTGACGACGACCATCTCGGCATCCAGCGCGACGAGTGCGGGCGCGGTGTCCGAGGGGTTGACCGCGACGCAGCGGCTCGCGCCCACGATGCAGTGCTCGCGGTTCATGGCGCGTGAGGCGGCTGCGTAGCAGATGTTGCCCCCCGCGCGGTAGCATGGCCACCCGCTCCGGTAGTACCAGCAGCGGGTATCCTGCACGATGTTCCCCCCGAGCGTGCCCTGGTTGCGGATCTGTGGCGTGGCCACCAGGCCAGCCGCGTCGGCGAGGAGCGGGTAGGAGCTTTGCACGCCGGCATGCTCGGCCACATCGGTGAGGCTCGTCATGGCCCCGATGTCGAGCCCGCCGCCGACGCCGTCGGCAATGCCGCGGATTTCGTCCACGGCCGCAAGGTCGATCACCGCCGCGGGGCGCTTGATCCGGTCCTTGAACCAGTCGAAGGTGTCGAGTCCTCCCGCGAGCACCCATCCCTCGTCGCCGTACTGGTCCATGAGGCGAACCGCGTCGTCGACGCCCGCCGGCTGATAGAGCTCGAACGGCGGAATCATGTCACGTATGACAGCCACTTTGTTTCTCCTTGGTCAGACGTGCGTGTTCACGGTCAGACGTGCGTGTCCAGCAGGCCGTAGGGCCGGGGCCGGCCTTCCAGCTCCGCCAGGATCATGTCGGAGGTGAGGGGGGTTCGGCACAGGCAGAGTCCGCCCATGGCGTCGGCCACGGCGCACGCGTAGGCCGCCTCGCCAGCGCCCACTGGGGGCTCGCCGATACCCTTGGCTCCCACCGGGGTATGGGGGTCCGGCTCGTTGACGGCCGCAAAGCGCGGGCTCAACGGCACATCCAGAATTCCCGGCGGCCGCGCGGTGTAGAAGCGCTTGGTGAAGGGGATGCCCCACTTAGGGTCGAAGACCCAGCGCTGGCTCTTCGCCATGCCGATCCCCTGGAAGACGCCGCCGTTGGTCTGGCCCGCCAGGCTGCGCGGGTGCATGACCGTGCCGCAGTCGGTGGTCGACGCGAGGTCCACGATTTCCACCTCGCCGGTCTCGACGTCGAGTTCGACCTGCGCGAAGGAGGCCACCCAGGTGAAGACGGCGCCCTCGCGCGGGTAGTTGTCGCGCGCCGCGGCGATGAGGCCCTGTCCGGCCAGGCCCGTCACGGCCGCCTTGGTGGCGTCGTTTAGGTCTTCGGGCATCTCTTCGCCGCTGAACTTGCCGCCCATCGCCATCGCGCGCTCCGCAGCCTGCGCGAAGCTGAGGCCGGCTGAGCGGTTTCCGGCGCGGAAGACGCGGCCGTCGCTCACGCGGTAGTCGCTGGGCGAGCCGCCGAGCTCCCCCGCCGCCAGCTCCTGCAGCAGCCCGACCATGGCCGTGCCCGCTGCGTGGTTGGCACGGGTGTGGGCGTGCGTGGTCTGGCTGCCCGCCTGCACTGTGCTGAAGGGGAGGTGCTTGCTGGTGTCGCCCCAGACGATCACGACCTGGTCCCACGAGAGGTCGAGCACGTCGGCCGCGGGGCGGGCGGTGTCGGCGATCGAGTGGGTGCCCAGGTTGCCGATGCCCTGGTGCACGTAGAGCTTGCCGTCCGGGCGGATGACCAGGAGGCCGTCGCGGCCGGTGCTGCCTGCGGTGAAGGGGCTGAGACCCATCCCCACGCCTGTCACCTTGGTGCCGTTGCGCTGCCCGGAAAGCTGGCTCTTCTCTTGCCAGCCGAAGAGTTCGCCGCCCAGGTCGAGCGCCTCGCGCACGTACGCGCTGGTGAACGGTCCCTGGTTGGGGCCGAGCCAGCCGTCGTGGCCCGGCGCGTTGATCTTGCGGATCTCGAGTCGGTCGACGCCGAGTTCGCGCGCGGCCTTGTCGACCACCGGCTCGAGCATGGCGACGATCTGCGCCCCGCCCGGGGCCCGTTGGGCCGAACGCGGCGGCGTGTTGGTGTACACCGGCACACCACGGAAACGCATGTTTTCGGGCTGGTAGATCGCGGTCGCGACCGTGCCGGCGGTGTTGAAGTCGCCTGCGCGCCCGTACGGCCCGCCGTCCTGCACCAGGTAGAGGTCGAGCGCGGTCATGCGGCCGTCGGCGCGGAAGCCGATCTTCGCCCAGCCCTGGAATCCGGCGCGGGCGCGGCCGATGTAGTTCTCCTCGTAGCGCGTGATCCGGAGCATGACCGGGCGGCCGATCTTGCGGGACATCGCCGCGGGGATCGCCATGCTCGGCACGCCCGAGATCTTGCTGCCGAAGCCGCCGCCGCAGTACTCGCCGATCATCACTACGTCTTCGATGTCGATCCCGGCCATGGCGGCAACGGCGCCGCGAGCGCGCTCGGTGGACTGCGTCGAGCCGTGCAGGAAGAGCTTCCCGTTCTGCCAGTACGCCATGCAGGAACGCGGCTCCATCGGGTGATGCGTGACCGACTGGTGGACGATCGTCTCCTCGACGATCACCGCCGCGTCCGCGAAGGCCGCGTCCACGTCGCCGATGGTCCATTCGGCCGCCGGCTCGCCCATGGGGAGCCTGTCCGGCCCGGCTTCGTCGAAGACCGAGTCGGGCCACTTCAGCGTGAGCGCCTCGCCGCGGCCGCCGACGTTGCCGTCGAGGCGCGCGTCGGGGCCGCCCTCGCGGAGGCTCTCGAGGGGATCGAGGACGAAGGGGAGCGGTTCGAGGTCGACCCGGATCGCTTCCACCGCGGCTGCCGCGGTGGTCTCGTCCACGGCCGCCACCGCGAGGATCGGCTCACCCTCGTACTTGGGCTCGTCCGTCAACGCGGCTTCTCCTATCCCCTGCTCCTGCACGGGCAGCTCCGACGCCCTCAGAATCCCCAGCACGCCCTCCATCGCTTCGGCCCTGCTGGTGTCGACGCTGCGGACCCGCGCGTGCGGCATGGGGCTCAGCAGGAGCTTCGCGAAGACCATGCCTTCTGCGCGGAAATCTTCGGCGTAACGCGCCCGTCCCGTGATCTTCGCTCGAAGATCCGGTGGGGAGATGTCGGTGCCGATTACGTTCTCAGCCATCTCGATTCTCCTATCAGGCCCGGGAGCGGGACAGTTCGGCCGCCCGCATCGCGGTGTTCAGGATCTTGTCGTAGTCGCCGCAGCGGCAGAGGTTGCCCGAAAGGAGCACCGCCGCCTCTTCGCGAGTCGGGGTCGGGTTCTTCGACAGCATGCCGACCATGCTCATCGTGAAGCCGGGCGCGCAGAACGCGCACTGGAAGCCGCCCTCGTCGATGACCGCCTGCTGCACCGGATGGAGCTCGCCGTCGCTCTCGAGGCCCTCGATCGTCGTGACCTCGCGGCCGCGCACGGAGTGGGTCAGGATCGAGCAGCCGTAGTGGGTGGTGCCGTCGAGCAGCACGGTGCACGCGCCGCACTCGGCCCGGTCGCACCCGAGCTTGGTGCCGGTGAGGCCGAGCTGGTAGCGCAGCGTCATGGCGAGCGTCTCGTGCTTGGGGACGTCCACGCGGCGCTGCTGGCCGTTGACGTTGAGGGTCACGAGCCGCTCGACCGCGCCCTGGGCCGACAGCATCGGCGTGAGCACCCCGCTCTCGCGGAACAGGTATCCCGCGGCGGAAGCGGTGGCGCCCGCGGCGATCACCCCCTTGATGAACTTGCGGCGGGTAAATCCGCCTCGTCTCGATTGAATGATTTCAGCATCCAGCATCGATCTGCACCTCACTCCGGAATAAGGGCGGGGCCGGTAATCTGGCTCACATTATATGGTGGGGTGGGCGATTGGGCCAACCAGAGAGGGGGTCGTGGCCCTGCTTCAGTCGCCGAGAGACGGTTTGAATCGGATTACCTGCACCGAATCGCGTTCACGGCCGGCGAGTTCAGCCAGACCGCGGTCGAAGGTCGCAAGTCCGCCTCCACGGCGAATGGCGAGTGCGAGCAGATGAGCATCCGTGACTTGCCGGTAGCCCACGACACGCCCGAACGGCGTAGCACCCGGATCAGCAGGGGAAGTGTCGTCCGCCCAGAAAACGTGACCGGCGAGTCCTCGAATCCGCCTGAGCAAGCCGATGGCTTCACCCGGCGTGCATGCTTCCGGGATGGCGCGCCTGTTGCTTGAAACCCTGACAAACCCGGATTCGGTGAGCGGACAGGTAGCCCAGCCATGCTGTTGATTCGCCCGAAACCATCGGTGTGCGGCACCGTGATGCACATGATTCGGCCACGCGAGCGCGACGAGGACGTTGACGTCCAGGAGCTTCGTCAGATGTCCTCCAGAGCGTCGCGGACCATCTCGGAGGTGAGGGGCGGTGCGTCAGGTGTCACGTCGAAGACCGGGAAACCGTCGACGCGGACAGTGGGCTCGCGGGGCCGGAGCCCTTCGCGCACCAGCGCGGACACGACGGTTCCCATGCTCTCTCCACGTTCCCGGGCGAGGGTCCGGGCTGCGCGGTAGATGTCGGGGTCAAGCGTAAGTGTTGTTCGCATCATGCGACATCATAACATCATCGCATCATGATGTTCAAGCATCAAGCGGCTCAGAGCCCCGGGCCGCCGCCTCCAATCTTCGAGTCCAGAGTCATCTCGTCCTCGTCGATCGTCCCCCAGAGGAGCAGGGCTGCCGCCGCGATGATCGCCGACGGGTAGAAAAGCACGTTCGAACCTTCCAGGAACCAGCCCCAGGGATCGATGATGGACTTCCACACTCCGAGCGCGGTGATCAGCACGACGACGAACGCCACCGGGTAGGCGCGCTTCCGCCAGAGGCCGAGGACCACCAGCGCACCCAGGATGATCTGGAGGACACCGAATATGTTCTGGACTATGGCCTGCGAGCCGATGCCCAGGTAGAAGGCCTCGGCCACTCTCTGGCCGTGCTCGACGTTGACCAGCTTGTCGAGTCCCCACATGACGAGGAGCCAGCCCGTGGTCACCCGCAGCAGAAACAGTCCCCAGCGTTTCATGATTCGTCCTTTCCTGGCGTGTTGATGTCGTTCGTCTGCCCTGTGGACTTACGGTTTGGCCGCAGAGCCGTCCAGTTCGGCCTTCACCGACTCCCTCCGGGACGGCGCCAGCGGACCGGAGGCGGGGGCTCGTTCTCGAAGGTCACCCTTCCACCGTTTTCGAGCAGGCGCAGTGCCTCGTGCACGGCCGCTTCCAGCTGCGGGTCGCCCCCGGCGATCACCGGCGCGGGGTCGTTGCGCACTTCGATGTCGGGGGCCACGCCTTCGGCTTCGACTGCCCACTCGCCGTTCACGTCGAAGAAGCCGCCACGGGGCGCGACAAAGCCGCCCCCGTCGATGAGCGGCGGGGTGTCCCAGGTGCCGACCAGCCCGCCCCACGTCTTGGTGCCCACCAGCGGGCCGACCTCGCGGAAGCGGAACAGGTAGGGCAGCAGGTCGCCTCCTGACCCGGCGCGCTCGTTGATGACCATGACCTTGGGTCCGAACAGGCCCGCCATCGGCTGGGTCCACGGCTTGCGGTCGCCGGCGCGGGAGTTGAAGTAGCCGGTGAGTTCGCGGTCGAGGATGTCCACGATGTAGTCGGCGGCCGATCCTCCGCCGTTGTTGCGCTCGTCGATGACCGCTCCCTCGCGGTCCTGCTGGGCGTAGAACATGCGGTTGAAGTACTGGTAGCCGCCTTGGCCGGTGTTCGGGAGCCAGACGTAGGCGAGCCGTCCGCCGCTCATCTCGTCGACGCGGGCCTGATTGGCGTCGACCCAGGCCCAGCGTCGCAGCGTACCGTCGTTGCCGGTGGGCTCGACCACGATGTCGCGAGCGTCCTCGGCGGTGGGTGAGGAGGCCACGGTCAGCGTGATCGCGCGGCCGGCCGTCCCTTCGAGGAGCCGGAACGGGTTGGTCGGGGCGCGCAGTTCGGCCCCGTCGATCGCGAGCAGATAGTCACCCTCGTGCACGTCCATTCCCGGATGGGAGAGCGGGCCGGACAGACCCGGCGTCCAGTCGCCTCCGTCGTAGATGCGGGCGATGCGGTAGAACCCGTCCTCCTCCTGCAGATCGGCGCCGAGGAGACCGGTGCGGGGGTTGTCCAGATCCGGGTAGTCGCCGCCGCGCACGTAGGAGTGACCGACCGCGATCTCGCCCGAGAGCATGTCGAGCAGGTGGTTGAAGTCGGAGCGGTGCCGCACGTCCGGGAGCCACGCCGCGTACCAGTCCCAGACGTCGTCCCACGGGGCTCCGTGCTGGTTGTCGACGTAGAGGAAGTCGCGCATGAACCGCCAGCCGTCGCGGAGCATCTGCGCGTACTCGGCCCGGGGCTCCACCTGCACGCGCAGGCTGCCGAGGTCGAGCGCGCCATCGCTGCCCGAGGGCGGACGCGCCGTACTGACGATGCGCCAGCCCCCGCTGAAGTAGAGCAGGCTGCCGCGGTCGTGGGAGACGGCGAGTCGTCCGCCCCTTTCCAGGAAGTCTTCCGCCTCGCGCTCCTCGATGGAGTACTTGAGCACGGCGCCGCCGCCGAAGCCGCCGCCCTGCAGGACGAAGACCGTTCCGGACGGCCCCGGAACCAGTCCCACGTAGTCCTCCGTGTCGAGTCCCGGGGCGTCGATGATGCGGTCGGCCAGCCCGTCGAAGTCGATGATCACGTCGGGCGCGTCGTCGCTGTCCTGGGCGTCCTCGCCACCGTCCTCATCTTCGGCGCTCTCCGCCCCGGCGCTGCCGGCTTCCTCGTCGCTGCGGGGCAGGAAGGGCGAGGGCTCGTCGGCGCTGAGCAGCGCGAGGTACAGGGTGCGGGTCACCGGCCGGTCGTAGGACGTCATGTCCAGCCAGCCGGTGTTGAGCGCGTAGTCGGTGGAGGCGAGGAAGTAGAGGTACTTGCCGGACTCGTCCCACACCGGCGTGATCGCGTCGGACATGCCGTCGGTAAGCTGGTGTGTCTCCCCGGATTCGGTGTCGTGCACGAAGATCGCGCGCAACTGGTTGTCGAGCCGTCGGGCGTACGCGATCCACCGCGAGTCGGGAGACCACACGGGGTTCATCGAGCGCTCCGGGTGCGCGAAGCGGTCGGTGTCGACGTGCTCCACGTCACCCGACTCCACGTCCAGCACCAGCACCCGGTAGTGGGTGTCGGTGAAGGCCAGCCGGGCCCCGTCGGGGGACCATTCGGGGCGGAAGTAGAAGGACGGCTCGGGGATCTCGATGCGGCGCGGGTTCGCCCCGTCCTGCTCGGCGATCACCAGCCCGTATTCGTCACCATCGTCGTTGAACCAGGCGATGCGGGACCCGTCGGGCAACCATACGGGATGACGGTCGGCCACCCCGGGGCTGCGGGTCAGGTTGCGCCAGGAACCGTCCTCGGCGGGCACGCTGAAGATCTCGCCGCGCCATTCAAGGAGCGCCCGTTTGCCGGTGGGAGAGAGGCGGGCGTCGCGGAGCTGGGCGGCCGGAACCGCCTCCCAGCGCGCACGCGACCAGTTCATGTCGCCGGTCGCGTCGATGACGAGTTGGCGGGAGGCACCGCTGGTCGGATCGATCTCGTGCAGGTAGCCGGCCTGCTCGTAGACGACGACCCCGTCGCCCGCGCCCAGGGACTTCACGTCGAAGTCGGCGTGGTGGGTGACCTGGCGCTCGGTGCCGGTCCCCGGGTCGAACGACCACACGTTGCTGGCCCAGTCGCGCTCCGACATGTAGTAGACGACGCCGTCCATCCACACCGGGTCCATCTGGCGCTCGCCCTCCCACGGGGGCGTGGTGCGCTCCCAGGTGTTGGTGGAAACGATTCCGATCGGCTGCGCCTGGCCGCCGCGGTAGTTGCGCCACTCGGGGTCCCAGTAGCCGATCTCCTGGTAGGCGATGTGCGCGCCGTCGTCGGACATTCCGCCCAGGTAGGCCTGGGGCAGCGCAAGGGGCGCAGGCAGACCGCCGTCGGGCGAGACCGTGTAGAACTTCCAGAGCTGCGTGGGGACACCGTCGCGCCCCGACTGGAAGACGATGTCGCCGTCGGGAGTCCAGCCCTGCACGACATCCGCGGACGGGTGCCAGGTGAGCCGCTCCGGCTGTCCGCCATCGGCCGGCATGAGGTAAACGTCCGTGTTGCCGCCGTATTGGCCGGAAAACGCGATCCAGCGCCCGTCCGGGCTGAAGGCGGCGTCGGTCTCGGCGCCCTCCGAGCTGGTGAGGCGCGTCGCGTTGCCGCCGTCCCGCCCGGCCAACCACAGGTCGTTGGCGTGGGTGAAGACGATGTGCGTGGCGCTCACGTCGGGTTGGCGCAGGAAGCGGGTGCCTTGGGCCTGGGTGGGGGTGGGGGACAGAGCGGTGAGGGCAAGGGCCAGCGCCGCGATGGCGAGGGCGAGCGGGTGCCGCAGGGTCGCGAGGGCAGACAGGGGCTGCCGGGGACTGGATGGGGTGGTGCGAGACATCGGCTTGGGCTCCAGGAGACTGGCGAGTGGCGTGGGCAACATGTCGGAAAGCTGGTAGCTGGCGGCGCGGTCGCAAGTGGAGGGGGGTACGCTGGGAGCGGTTCTGCGCCCATGGCCCCGGACGCGACTACCCTGGTGTCAAAGGGGAGAACGCTGGGCTTACTCCAGCGGGTCGATCTTTCCGGGAGCCTCCTGGCGCCTGGCACGGTCCCAAGCCGCCCTCAACTCCGTCTGGTGGAGCGACGCCCACTCCTTCACGATTCCCAACGCGCGTGGCGGAAGCCGACCCCTTAGTACCGTAAGACTATCGATGCCCACGACTGCCTGCTGGCCACTGTATTCCGCATGGAAGTGCGGCGGGCCGTGCTCCCGGAAGAACATGCGGATGACGACTCCGTAGAAGCGGCTGACCTCAGGCAAATCAGCTCCCGGCGCGAAGCCCCGGGAACACCTCTTCCACCGACTTGCCCGTCAATTCAAGGTAGAGGGAGTCGGCGCAAAGCTCGATTTCGTCGTTCCACGCGACCGCACCGTGTGGAGCGACATGGACCCCCTCGAAGACTCCACCGCGGTCCCAGGCCCGGAACACACCCCGGCCAGCGAGGTCCGACAGATCGACCTCGCCCGCAGACCCGTCGGAGAACCTGAGCCAAATTCTCAGCCCCTCACGCGCCCTGACCTCCAGCGCTTGAATCATTCCTCTTGCTCCCTGGATCATCGCGGTGGATCCGGTCCTCTCACGGCAAGTATGTCATGACTGCGCGGGGTGTCAAGGACTGCAGTCAGGTACAGCGCATCGGCGGACCCGGCGCGCGTACCGAGCTCCATGCAGATTGGTACCGCGTCCTGATACGCAGGGTCAATCTCACCGAGAGGTAGGAAGTCCGCGTGCCGAAACAGCAGTTCTTGCAAGCGGGCTTCGTCGATCGAACCCTCACCTCCGGCGGACGCAATTTGAAGGCGTTCCCAGGTGCTCCTGGCGGTTAGGTCACCGCGCAGTTGGTTGAGGTTCCCGTACATATTCCGCCTCCGATTCGAGATTCCCGCTTCGGGTGCGAATCTTACCGCCGCCCCCATTGCTTGCGCACCTGCGCACCCCTTGCCATTCTGTTCCGCCTACCCACACCCCCCCACCCCGGAGGCGCCCATGCCAACCGTCACAATGACCGTGAACGGGATGGAGCGTTCGGGAACCGTCGAGGGCCGAACGCTCCTCGTCGATTTCCTGCGCGAACATCTCGGTCTTACCGGAACCCACGTCGGATGCGACACGAGCCAGTGCGGCGCGTGCGTCGTCCACGTGAACGGCACGTCCGTGAAGAGCTGTACCTGTCTGGCGGTTCAGGCGGACGGGGCGGAGGTCACCACGATCGAGGGGCTCGCCAACGGCACCGACCTGCACCCCATGCAGGAGGCCTTCCGCGAGCATCACGGGCTCCAGTGCGGGTTCTGCACGCCGGGCATGGTGCTGAGCGCAGTGGATCTGGCCAACCAGAACCCCGACCCCAGCGAACACGAGGTCCGTGAGTGGCTGGAGGGCAACCTCTGCCGCTGCACCGGCTACCACAACATCGTCAAGGCCGTGCGGGCGGGCGCCCAGGCCATGGGAGGTGGGTCATGAGTGCGAACGGTTCAGGGATCGGCGCATCGGTCAAGCGGAAGGAAGACCAGCGCTTCCTCACCGGAAGAGGCCGCTACACCGACGACATCAACCTGCCCGGGCAGCTGTACGGGTACATCCTGAGGTCGCCGGTGGCGCACGCGAACATCGGCGGGATCGACACGAGCTCGGCGACGGCGGCGGCGGGTGTGCACGCGGTCTTCACCGGCAAGGACATGGAGGGCGTGGGCGGCATCCCGACGGGGTGGCTGATCCACAGCAAGGACGGGTCGGCGATGGTCGAGCCGGGGCATCCGGCGCTGGCGATCGGCAAGGTGCGGCATGTGGGTGACTGCGTCGCGATCGTCGTGGCCGAGACGAGGGAGCAGGCGAAGGACGCCGCCAACCTGATCGATGTGGACTACCAGGACCTTCCCGCGGTAGCCTCGATCGAGGCGGCCGAGGCCGAAGGGGCGGCGCAGGTCCACGACGAGGCGGCGGGCAACGTCTGTTACGACTGGGAAGTCGGCGACAAGGGCGCCACCGACGCGGCGTTCGAGGGAGCCACGCATGTGGTCTCGATCGACGTGGTCAACAACCGACTCATTCCCAACGCGATCGAGCCGCGGGCCGCCATTGCGAACTACGACCCCGCAACCGAGGACTACACCCTCTATACCACAAGTCAGAACCCCCACCTGATCCGGCTGCTCCTCGGCGCGTTCGTGCTCGGGCTGCCGGAACACAAGCTGCGGATCATTGCGCCGGACGTGGGCGGCGGGTTCGGCTCGAAGATCCCGCACTACGCGGAAGAGGCGATCCTGACCTGGACCGCGGGGCAGCTGGGACGGCCGGTGAAGTGGACGTGCGAGCGGATCGACGCCTTCAAGTCGGACACGCACGGGCGGGATCACATCAGCACGGCGCGGCTGGCGCTGGACGCGGACGGCAACTTCCTGGGGCTGCACGTTTCGACCAAGGCCAATCTGGGCGCGTATCTCTCCACCTTCGCGACCTGCGTGCCGACGTACCTGTACGGCATTCTCTTCGCGGGACCGTACACGACTCCGGCCGTCTACTGCGAGGTCAAGTCGTTCTTCACCAACACGGTGCCGGTCGATGCGCTGCGCGGCGCGGGGCGGCCCGAGGCGACGTATCTGCTCGAGCGGCTGGTGGACAAGGCGGCCGTGGAACTCGGGATGGACCGGGTGGAGATTCGGCGCAAGAATTTCGTGCGCGAGTTTCCGTACCAGACGCCGGTCGCGCTGCAATACGACCAGGGTGACTACGATGCCACGCTGGACCTGGCGCTCGAGGCGTCGGACTGGGCGGGGTTCGAGGCGCGGCGGGCCGATGCGGCGGCGCGCGGGAAGTGCCGCGGAATCGGGATCTCGACCTTCATCGAGGCGTGCGGGATCGCGCCCTCGGCGGTGGTGGGGTCGCTGGGCGCGCGCGCCGGGCTGTACGAGTCCGGCAGCGTGAGGGTCCATCCGACGGGCTCGGTTTCGGTCTTCACCGGATCGCACAGCCATGGGCAGGGCCACGAGACCACCTTCGCGCAGATCGTCTCCGACATGCTCGGGGTCGACTTCAACGCGGTGGACGTGGTGCACGGGGACTCGGCCAAGATCCCGTTCGGGATGGGGACGTACGGTTCGCGCTCGCTGGCGGTGGGCGGGACGGCGATATACCTCGCCGTCGAGAAGGTCATCGAGAAGGGCAAGAAGATCGCCGCGCACCTGCTGGAGGCTTCGGTCGAGGACATCGAGTTCGAGAACGGGTCCTTTACGGTGGCCGGGACGGACCGGTCGACCTCGCTGGGCGATGTGGCGCTGACGGCCTACGTGCCGCACAACTACCCCGAGGGGCTGGAGCCCGGGCTCGAGGAGACCGCCTTCTACGATCCGCTCAACTTCACCTTCCCGGCGGGCACGCACGTCGCCGAGGTCGAGGTGGACCCGGAGACGGGCGTGGTGGAACTGGTCGCGGTGACCGGGTCGGACGACGTCGGGCGGATCATCAACCCGATGATCGTGGCCGGCCAGCTGCACGGCGGGCTCGCGCACGGGATCGGCCAGGCGCTGATGGAGGACTGCCGCTACCAGGACGACGGGCAGCTCGAGACGGGATCGTACATGAACTACACGATGCCGCGCGCGGCCGACCTGCCGAACTTCAGCATCAACCACAACACGACGCTCTGCACCCACAACCCGCTCGGGGCCAAGGGGGTCGGCGAAGTCGGGTCGATCGGCATACCCCCGGCGGTGATCAACGCGGTGATCGACGCGCTGCGCCCGCTCGGCGTGGACGACATGACGATGCCCGCCACCTCCCAGAGGGTGTGGCAGGCGATTCAGCAGGCCCAGGGCTGATCGGAGAACATTGTGAACGATTTCACATACCACGCACCGAGTTCGTTGAATGAGGCTCTTGCTGCCCTTCGTGGCGCCGAGGGCGGAAAGGTGATCGCGGGCGGGCAGAGCATTCTGCCGGTCATGAAGCTGAACCTGGCCGCGCCGACCGACCTGGTGTCGCTGGCGGGCGTGCCGGGGTTGGCGGATATCGCCGACGGTGGCGACTCGGTTACGGTGGGGGCGATGTGCACCCACGCGCAGGTGGCCGGGTCGGGGATCGTGCAGGGCCGGATTCCGGCGCTTGCCGCGATGGCCGACGGGATCGGAGACGCGCAGGTGAGGAACGCGGGTACGATCGGCGGCTCGGTGGCGCATAACGACCCCGCTGCGGACTACCCGGCGGCGTGTGTTGCGCTGGGCGCGACGATCGTGACCGACCGGCGCGAGGTCGGTGCCGACGACTTCTTCCAGGGCATGTTCATGACGCCGCTGGAGGAGGACGAGGTGATCACTGCCGTGCGGTTTCCGGTGCCGGCGCGGGCAGCGTACGCGAAGTTCGCCAATCCTGCCTCGAAGTACGCGGTGGCCGGGGTGATGGTCGCGGACGGGGCCGATGGGGTGCGGGTGGCCGTGACGGGCGCGTCGGGTGACGGCGTGTTCCGGGTGGAAGAGATGGAGGCCGCGCTGGCGGACTCGTTCAGCGCCGATGCGGTAGCCGGGATATCGGTGTCGTCCGACGGGATGCTGTCGGATACGGCGGCGGGGGCCGACTACCGGGCGCACCTGGTGACCGTGATGGCCAAGCGCGCCGTGGAGGCCTGCGGATAGCGGGCTCCGGCGACAGCCCGGTCCAGTCGAGAATGATGAGAGGGGCGCGGGGCCCGTGAGGAGCAACCCGCGCCCCCTCGTTGCGCCCGCGTCCGTCGACGACTCGGTCGCGATGTTGCGCGGCCAGGGTTACGTAGCCGACATCGGACTCGGGACCGCGCTCTTCCTCTCGCTGCAGTTGGGGCGTCCGCTCCTGCTCGAGGGCGAGGCCGGAGTGGGCAAGACCGAGGTCGCGAAGACTCTGGCCGCGGGCCTCCGCCGTCCATTGATTCGGCTCCAGTGCTATGAGGGACTGGATCTCGCGTCGGCCGCCTACGAGTGGAACTACGCGAAGCAGATGATCCATATCCGGGCGGCCGAGGGGGGTGAGTCGGCCTCTGGCGACCCGGAATCGGATGCCGTCCACCTCGCCCGCGATGTCTTCTCTGATGACTTCCTCATCCGGCGTCCCCTGCTTTCGGCGCTCGATCCTGCAGACGGTGTGGCCCCGGTGCTGCTGATCGACGAGCTCGACCGCACCGACGAGCCCTTCGAGGCCTATCTGCTCGAGGTGCTTTCGGACTACCAGATCACGATCCCCGAGCTGGGAACGGTGACCGCTGCCGAGTCCCCCCACGTCGTCATCACCTCGAACCGGACCCGCGAGATTCACGACGCGCTCAAGCGCCGCTGCATCTATCACTGGATCGACTATCCGACGGCCGGCCGCGAGCTGGAGATCCTCGCCTCGCGGGTTCCGGAGGCGCCCGAGCAGCTCAGCGTTCAGGTTGTGACCTTCGTGCAGAAGGTGCGCGAGCTGGAGCTGTTCAAGAAGCCCGGCGTGGCGGAGACGCTGGATTGGACCCGGGCGCTGATGGCGCTTGACCGGCACACGCTCGACCGGGAGACGGCCCACCGAACGCTGGGCGTCCTGCTCAAGTACCAGGACGACCTGGCGCAGATGGCCGAGGGCGGGGTTGACGAGGTTATGGCGGCGGTGGAGTGAGGGAGCCTGTCGTCGTAGTGCTGGATATTGCGGCTTTCGAACGCTAGGGTTTCTTGGTAGCAGCCCGGAGGAGTTTTCCGGACTCACTCCGCCGCAAAGCCTGACACAGACGACCACGAATGTCGGAAATCACCGTAATCTCCGCTCCCGCGCCCTGCACCTTCGAGGAGATGCGTCGGCGAACGAGGTCTGTGCTGCGTCAGGCGCGTGTGAAGCGTGCCATCGTCTTCGGGTCCTGGGCGAGGGGTGAGGCCGATGGGTTCTCCGACCTGGATCTCGCCGTAGTGATGGAAACGGATCTTCCTCCTCCGGAGCGCGCATTGGCCCTGACCAGGGAACTCGACCATGCCCTGCCCATGACCGTCGATCTCCTCGTCTATACCCCCGATGAATTCGCTGCTCGCGAAGCCGACGGCTTCGGGGTGTTCGACCTGTTGCGCCGGGAAGGTGTCGATATCCTGCGAGGCGATCGATGACAGGTGGAGCCCAGGCGCAGCGTTGGCTCGATTCCGCGGTGGACGACCTGCGTCATGCGCGTCACGCCGAGGAAGGGGGTTTTTTTTCTCATGCGTGCTTCTCCTCTCAGCAGGCAGCCGAGAAGGCGGTGAAGGCGGTGCACTACGCTCGCGGAGCCAGGGCAGTCCTGGGCCATAGCGTTCGGAGTCTGATCGAGCGCCTGGACCCACGCATCCCGGAGCTGGACGAACTACTGGATGACGCTCGCGAACTCGACCTCAACTACATCCCCACGCGGTATCCCAACGGCCTGGAGGCCTGGACGCCAGCGGCTGGTTTCGGGGCACGACAGGCGGCCAGTGCGATCACCGGCGCTTCAGCGATTGTGACGGTGGCGAGACGACACGTTTCGGCTGGCGGCTAGCTGAACCCCCCAGGAGGCCCCGGATGGTCGGGGCGGGCGAATGGCGCCTTATGGTTGAGGACAGCTCGCGACTGGAGGCCAGAGTCTGGGCCAGAGCAGGTGATGCGGGCCAGAGTACTGGGGGCCCTCACCCCACCCGCCCGAACCTCACATCCCGCGTTCGGCCGTTGCTTACGTAGAACCCGATCACCTCCCCGTTCCGGTCACGCTCGAAGGCGAATGACAGGCCGCCGCCGGAGAACTCGTCTTCCTCGCCCGTCGTCAGTGTGACGTCGCCGAGTCTGCGCTGATACATGACCAGTGCGTCGTCTTCCACCGAGAAGGTGTAGAAAGTCTCCAATTCCTCGCTGAAGAACCGGCCCGCGAAATCCGCGAGGTCCTCCGCGGTAGGCGCCCACGCTTCGGGAGCCTCGCCTTCGAGGCGCGTTACGTGCTGCTCGGCGCCGTTCTGGTGCATCGTGGCGCCCTCGACCTCGCCGTCTTCGCCGCGCAGGAAGGTGACTGAAGCTTCGACTGCGAGCAGGCGGAAGGTCGTGTCCGACGTCGGCACGATCTCCAGGCGCTGCTGGCCCGTCAGCTGCGTGTACAGGGTCTCGTCTTCACGTGTGAAGGTGAGGATCATGTTCGGGGCCGCGTCCAGCGAGTACCGGCCGACATACTCGTCGAAGGCTTCCGGGTCGTAGCTGTCGGGATCGAATTCGTCGGCGGTTTCGCCTTCGCCGCCCTCTTCCTCCTCCTCTTCCATGGCGTCCTTGAAAAACGCCGCGGCCAGGTCGAAGGTCACGTTGCTGTTGAACTGGGCGTGGTTGCTCTGGGTCGTGATGCCGGCGTTGATCTCGGGGTAGTACGCAAGCATGGAACGGTGGGCCACGTCGGCGCCGCCGTGGTGAACGCGCTTGAGGCCGCCCTGCTCGTCGATGAAGAGGCCGTATCCGTAGCCGGTCTCATCGCCGTCGGTGAGGACGAACGAGGTCATCATCTCGTCGATGCTCTCGCGGGTGCCGACGCGGGGGTTGGCGTAGTTCTCGATCCAGGTCTGCAGGTCGCCGATGGTGCTGTAGATGGCGCCGGCGCCGACCGCTCCGCCGAGGTCGCCGATCTGGCGGTATCCGTCCGGCGTGGGCGTGTAGCCTTCGGACTGGTTGGGGACGATGTGGCGGATGGATGGCCGGACCATGGTGCCGGTCATGCCCAGCGGGCCGAAGACGTTCTCCTGCATGAAGACGTGGAAATCCTGGCCCGAGGTGCGCTCGACGACGGTCGCGGCGAGCCCGTAGGCGGTGTTGTTGTAGTTCCACTCGGCGCCGGGAGCGTTCTGGAGCGCCGGCTGGCGCTGGACGATGTCGATGAGCTCGGAGCGGTCGATCCAGTCGCCGCGGTCGAGGCGGCGTCCGGTCATGCGTAGCAGGTTGAGGAACTCGCGGAGGCCCGAGGTGTGGGTGATGAGGTGCTTGACCTGGATGGTTTCGTCGAACTTGGGCAGTTCGGGGATGTGGGTGCGGATGTCGTCGTCGAGGGACAGCTTGCCGCGTTCGGCCTGGAGCATGATGCCGAAGGCCGCGAACTGCTTGGAGGTGGAGCCGATGTTGGTACGCGTGTCCTCCTCGAACGGGAGATCGTAGGCGAGGTTGGCCATGCCGAAGGACTTGGAGTACAGGGTACGGCCGTCTCGCCACACGCGGACGGCGGCGCCGGGGGACTGGGGGCCATCGTAGCGCGACATCAGCTGGTCGGTGAGCTTCTCGGGGTCGGTGGCAACGTCTTCGTGGCGGAGGAGCGTGATTTCGTAGCTGCCGGCGGCGTCTTCATCGTCGTCTGCGGCGAAGAGTTCGACCGTGTAGGTGCCTTCGTCCGATGTCTGCCCGCTGAAGCGTTGGGGGCCGCGACCGAGGCCTCCGATGCGTCCGATCTGTGTCCCGTCGGGGCCGAGAATGCGGATCGTAACGTTGACGGAGATCTGGTTCACCTCGCCGAGCAGGAATTCGTCTTCGTTCGCGTCGATCGTGTAGCGGGCGGTGTCCCCGGCGGCGATCGTCTCCGAGAGGGTGCGGCCGCGCCGGAGCTCGGTGGCCTGGGGGAAAGCCTGCTCGGCCGCGAAGAGGAGTGTGATGGCGGCGATGAAGGGAGAGAGCAGACGGCTGTGGATGCAGCGGAGCGTAGGCGCATTCATGGTGGGTCCAATCGCGTATGAAGAGATTGCGTGTTGGGAAACCTTAGGCTCGACTCGCTTGACGGGCAAAGGCGGAGCCGAGTTTCTTGGCAATCGTCGAAGCTCTTCAGCGAGTGCCGGGTGAACGCAACGGTGGGAGCATGATGAGAAAACTGGTCGTGGGGCTGCTGTCGCTGTTTCGCCGGCTCTCGTTGCTGGTGCTGAAGGTTCGAGGCATGACGCCGACAGACGCGGCCGAGCGACGGGTGGTCAGCGGCAAGGCATGGGAGGAGTTCTGCGACACGCTGAAGGCGGCGGGGGCCGCGCTCACCTTCCCGGGCGCGCCGCGTGATCCGTTCAGTCAGGCGGAGGGCTACCGGTACCTGACGCGCCTGGCCCGCGGTGGCCTGATGGCGTTCGTGGAGTACGCCGACCCCAGAGTGCCCGTGCTGCACCGGGTCGCCCACGAGACAGTCAAGCTCGGCAGCGACAATCCCGACAACTACTACCAGACGGCTGCCCTCCGCGGCGATTTCGACTACCGGATCTCGGGCCGGCGCAACACCGTCAAGTACCTCGGGTTCGGCACCCAGGCCGGGCACTACGGGCAGGGCGGAGGCATGCCGCCGACCGGATACATCGAGGCCGCGGAACTCGACATCGGCGCCGACGGCCGCTTCGAGTTGATCGTGAGCAGCCGGCCCCACGACGACAACTGGCTGCCGATGACTGCCGAGAGCGGAACGCTGATCGTCCGGCAGACCTTCCTGGACCGCGAGACCGAGGTGCCGGCCAAACTGCACATCGAGCGCATCAACTGCCCCGACGACGAGAAGCGGCCCAGTCCCCTGACGCCCGAGCAGATCGACGAGGGGCTCAAGTCGGCCAGCACGCTGGTGGCGGGCGCCGCGATGCTCTTTGCCAACTGGGCGCGCGGCTTCCAGAGGCACACGAATACCCTGCCCATGTTCGATCCCGACGTGTCCCTGCAGGCGGGTGGCGACCCGAACATCGTCTACTACCACAGTCACTGGGCTGTAGCCGAGGACGAAGCCCTGCTGATCGAGACGGTGCCGCCGGAGTGCGAGCACTGGAACTTTCAGCTGAACAACTACTGGATGGAATCGCTGGACTATCGCTATCACACGATCCACACCAACAAGCACCTGGCCCACTGCGAGGAGGACGGCTCGGTGCGACTTGTGGTCGCCCACCAGGATCCCGGGCTGCCGAACTGGCTGGAGACTGCCGGCCATGCCTCGGGCACGATGTGTTTCCGGTGGATCAGGGCAACGGAACATCCGCAACCGCGGACGCGGCTGGTCAAGCTTTCGGAGCTGGGCGCCCTTCGTGAGGGGTAGGCGGCCCGGAAGGGGTTGGCGCTCGCGGCCCGGAAGGGGACGGCGCCTGCCGTGCGGAACCACGCGGCGAAACTGATGGAGACTTCGACCGACTACCGCCGTCCCTACCGCCCGCTGTCGGTTTCCCTCTTCAACCGGGCGGGTCGGCTGGCGCGGCGCATAGGGGTCAGCGACGACCTGCGTGTCGACAGATTGATCGCCGCGGCAAGGCGGAAGACCGGCCTCACGGACTTCGGCGACGAGTGGTTTCTGGAGCCCCTGGAGGTCCTCGTCCAATCGATCAACAGGGAAGCGCGACTGACCCCGCTGGGCATGCGAATTCAACGCTCACGGATCGTGTCGGCGCTGTCGACCCGGCTGCGGGCGGAGCAGCTGCTGAGGGAGCAGCCGGGGATTCGTGACGTCGACCTCGGGAAGATCATCGTCATCGCCGGCCTGCAGCGCACCGCGACCACCACGCTGCATCGGTTGATCGCCGCCGATCCCCGGGCGCGGGCGCTCAGGTCGTGGGAATCGCTGAGCCCGGTGCCGCTCCCCGGCGAACAGGACGGCGATCCCCGGCGCCGCGTGCGAGAGGCCAGGTTGGCGGCCCGGGCGATCCGGTACCTGGCGCCCGACTTTCTCGCCATTCACCCGGTCGAACACGACGCGCCCGAGGAGGATGTCCTCCTGCTCGACCTGTCCTTCATGAGCCAGTCGCCGGAAGCGATGATGCACGTGCCGAGCTACTCGCGCTGGCTCGAGGCGCAGGATCACACCAGGTGTTACGAGTACATGTTGACGATTCTGAAGATCCTGCACTGGCAGCGGCCGGGGGACTACTGGGTGCTGAAGACTCCCCACCACATGGAGCACCTGGACGTCGTTCTGGATGTCGTCCCCGATGTCTGCGTTGTGCAAACGCATCGTGACCCCGGGAAATCGATTCCGTCCTTTCTGAGCATGGTGGCCCACGGCCGTGGCATGCTGAGCGATCATGTCGATCCGGACGAGATCGCGGCCCACTGGATGCGCAAGACGCGCCGGATGATTGATCGGTCCATGGAAGTGCGCCAAGCCGCCGCCGACGGCGTCTTCGTCGATGTATCGTACTACGATCTGGTCGCGGACCCGCTGGGCGAGCTGCGCAGGGTGTATCGCGCCGCGGGGGTCGACTTCGGCGAAGAGGCCGAGCGAGCGGCGAAGGCCGTATCGGCCCGCAACGTGAAGGGTCGCCATGGCCGCCACGTCTACTCGCTGGCCGACTTCGGGCTCGACGGCGCCACTGTGGAGAGGTACTGCGCAAGCTACCGCCGGGAGTACGGGATCCCCGTCGAGGAAGCGGGGCCATGAGGCGCAAAGGGATCTTCTCCGCGGTGTCCGGCGCGATCGCCGACCGCCTCACGCAACAAAAAACGTTGCGCGCGGTGCCCGAGAGCGTCCGCATCGACGGCAAGGTGTGCCTGGTCACCGGGGCCAACAGCGGGCTCGGCAAGGCGGTGGCGATCGACCTGGCGAAGCGCGGTGGGCATGTGCTGATGGCCTGCCGGAGCGGCCATCCCGACGCGGGCGAAGAGGTCAGACGACTGGCCAGCTCGGACTCGGTGGAGATGCTGAAGGTGGATCTGGCCGATCTCGACTCCGTGCATTCGCTCTGCGACGAGTTGCAGGATGGGCGCGGCGGGCCGGGCCGGGTGGACATCGTGGTGCTCAATGCAGGCGTGATGCCTTTGAATGCACGCCGGTCGCGTCAGGGCTACGAGTTGATGTTCGCGGTCCACTTTCTCTCCAACCGACTGTTGATCGATCGACTTCTGGCCGACGGTACGATTCGGCCGACCAGCCAGCCCGGGGAGGCTCCCAGGATCGTTTTCGTCGGGTCTGAGATGCATCGGTCCGCGGGGCCGATCGATTTTGACGGTTTTGGCGCGTTCACCGACTATGGGCTGCGGGAGGGACTCAAATACTACGGGCTGAGCAAGTTGCATCTGTGCACTTATGCGCAGGAGCTGTCGCGCAGGCGGATCGCCTGATGCCAGAATCACGGCAGGGAATCGTCTAACTACATACAGGACTGCACGATCTGCGTTTCCTGCCGTCTTGCTGGACCTTGCTGGACCGTGCCGCGAAAGCGGGAAAACCTGAGTTGAATGGCGGGACTCCCGCGCCCGCCTCAACTGCGAAGCGCTGTTCCGGGCAGCCCCTTGGTCTGTCGCGAGATCCCGCAGTTCTCGCGCTCTTCCAGAACACTGCATTTGGCATCATCTGCTCCGTTACCAACGCCGAATCGGCAATTGCAACGGTCCGCGGGAATACCCACAAAGTGCGCGAGCCTGTGCGGATTAGCTCGGAGATAGGTCGAGGTGCTTCTGCAATCGCGTTCGCTTCCCGTCCCACCGTGCCCCGCCGTTCCGTCCTCTACGCCGCCCATGCCGGCATACTCAAGCTTCACCGGGCTATTTCGGCCCCTCCCTTCCGGTCGCCATCCTGACAAGTATAGAATCCGTCAGGCATCGCACATCAGCCTCGGCCTGGAAACTCACCATCCGGTAGACTTCCGCGCCATTCGTGACATACCCCAAGCCGCTCTCCTGGTCGTCCACGATCCAAACAGCTGGGGGAATCCTTCTAAGGCAACTTCTCCCAACCGCAATTCCCCCGCAGAAACTTGACCTGAGTCCCCGTCAACAACTGGGGTATATCGGAACCTTCATGACGTCTACCGAGCCCCGCCACTTGCACCACTGAAGGGGACAGCATGATACGCGGCAGTCATGTATGACCGTACCCGTGTCCGATTCCTAACGGAGTCGTCAAGCAGCGTCACCTGCCCCATGGCTACCAAATCGAGAAGATTCTGCTCACTCTCAGGCGTGCAGCGATCCGCGAGCAACAACCGCCAACCCAGTCCCTCGGCAAACGCGCCCTCGTGGGGGTCTTGTGCAGTGCCCCCTGCACGCTGACCAACGCCGCCGACGCAACCGCCGTCCGTCCGATCCATTTTCTCATGTTCCTCCTCATTGAATTTGCCCTCACGACAGGAACGCTTATTCGCACGTAGGCTGCTGGTGAGGAGAGAGGTATTCGCGCAAGAGCCTCTGAGGTCCCTGGCCCCACCGGGGGCGCGTCTCGGTGCACGAGTGGACCGAGTTTCTCCGGACGGCTCCGCGTCCAACTTGATTTGCCGGTGAGGCTAATGGGCACCTATCTTTGCGGGCATGACTGACCAACAACCGGCGTGAAAAGGGTCCACGATGAAGAGGATGAACGCCACGACAACTGTCATTCTGGCGGCGCTAACGGCGTGGATTGGGGGCTGTTCGGAGGAGCCGGAGGCTGAATGGTGGCAGGAAGCAAGGGCCGAAGCAGTGAAGTTCCCGTATATCGCGGGTCAGCTTGCTGCCTTGGAGAGGGCGGAACAGTCCGGCGACACGTCCCTTGCTCGCACATTCAAGAGTTCCGTGGACCTCGCCATGCAGTTGCCGGATACGGTCAACGCCATCTTCGAGCAGCTTGATGTCGCTCGTCGCCGCGAAGGAGACTTGATTCTCGAGGCAACCGGCTGGGATGAGATACTTGGCCGATGGGAGGAGGGAAGCGTGGGGCGTCAGTTCGTCAAAGCCAAGATCGACTCCCTTGATGTCCTGATCAGTGAGGTAGGACGTTCGGTTGACGCCGTGATTGCCGAGTTGGTTGAGAATCATGGCGCGTCGGAGAATCTGAGATCGCTTGAACCGCTTAGGAAGCGTGGGGGAACCGTGTACGCAAGGGACGAGGCGCACGAGGAGCGCAATCGGTTCATGGCGGGACTGTTCAACGACGCGATCGCATCGTTGCACGAAAAGGCGGCGGTGTATGGGGCAGTGCAAAGAGAGGCCGATTCCCTGCTTGCCCTTGCAATGATGCTCCGTGGGTCCGAGCGGGCGCTTTCGGATCTTGCAGAGCCCCGACAACAGCTTCTTTCGGCTGTGAATGATCTGGCGGGCGAAGCGCGCCTGCTAGCCGATTCGGTGAGACACTATGCGGGAGAGCCCTTGGCCTTCTCGGTGTGGGAGACCGTTGGCACGATGAGCGGCGGGGTGTTGGAGGATGTTCTTTCCACGCCAGCCATCTTCATTGAGGAAAAGAGTGTCCGGCACCGTTCGGGCAGGTACTGGCAGGTTGATGGCACAGTCCGCAACTTCTCCTATCAACCCATTTCGTATGGAAGGGTTACGATCCGCTTCTACGATGCCAACGGTGTCTATCTCGGGATGGACTGGTCGTATCTTGACGACACCGATCTAGCTCCGGGAGAACGGACGACATTCGAGGTCCTGGAGGATGTGCAAGGAGCGGTGAAGCATACCCTATCGTTTACGGACGGCGACGGCGGGACGATCTCGGTAGTCGAGAAAGGCTGAGTCAGCGCCGTCCGTGAGGCTGGCTGGCCGAGAGGCCGAGGAGCTTGGGCACGACGGCCCCAACCGGACACCACTCCGAGCGGATCGCAGAGAGGCGTGACGGAGGCCGTCCGTATGCTCTGGCTCCCTACGGTGAGAGAGCCAGCCCACCTTTGGGGCCACGCTTCGCATGTCCCCGGCAGGGCTGACGAGGGGCTCCGCCCCTTCGATCCCCTGAAGGCGCGACCGGGGTGGTCGCAAAGGCGTGGCGCCATGCCACGGTCTCGCCTCGCCGACGCACCGCGCTGTCCACTCGTCCTCGCCACGACCCGCGAGTACCCGGCCTACTTCGCTTTCGCCGCCACGGCCGCGGCAGCCGCCTCGGGCCGAAACGCCAGGCACCGAAAGTAGTCGTTGATGCGGGTGTAGTCCGAATCCTCCGCGTCCAGGAATTCAGTCACGGCTTGCCGCACGGCCTCCGTGACCGCCGCGGTTGACGTTCCAGAGAGGATTTCGTCGCCGACGAGCTGGTGGTAATAGACGTTGAAGTAGCCGTATTCCTTGGGCTTCATCGGATACCTGTCGCGGCGACGGCGGTCCATCGGCGTTTCGCGCACGAAGGCCAGCAGGTCTTTCACCGCTCCTCGGCCAAACGATGGAACCTCCAGCAACACACCAATCTGGCGATACTCGAAATCCAGGCACCACCGTAAGCACCAAGTAGGAATCCCCAGCGCCTGCGCCGCTTCCAGCTCCCAGTACAGCCAGTTCCACCGGATCGTTGTCTTGATTCCACGACTCGTCAGCATCTCTCGCACTGCGTCCCGCAACCGGGTCGGCTCCTGCCCGAAATCCTTCGCCAGCCGCACGACGGTGTCGCGGTAGTGCGCATGACGCTCCGGCACCATCGCCCGGACCTTGTCGTCTCCCCCCTCGTCGCCAAGGACACCGGACATGTACTTCAGCAGCGAATGATGGTTGTCCAGCAGCTTCCTGAAGTAGTCCGCGTCGCTCTCTTCCGGGCCGATCATCCGACCGACCGCCACGAGGTATTGCCGAATGAAGGCGGCCACGTCCCTCTCCCCGAAGGCGCCCGCGCTGTACATCGTCTTGATCTGCGCGCCCACATCCCTCCAGCTCACATGCGCAATCTCGTCCTCGCCGTCGATTCCCTCCCGCGACGAGGAGAGCAGCACGTTGTGGATCTCGTGGCCCGAGTACTCGGGGCTCAAGCGTTTTTCGTGTCCTCGCGCCTGGTCGTAGTGCTCCGGCGAAGCCCACCCCGGCTTGTTCTCGATCGCGACAATGTGTCGACCCTGATCGCTCTCCAGAAAAATCACCACATCCACATGGTACAGCTCCCGCTCCACCCCCACGGTCTGCCCGCCGTCTCCGCGCACGATCTTTGCGGGCAACTTCCCGGGTAACCTCGCCTGGCCCAGAAACCACTCCAGGAAGGCCCGGCCAATCCCATGAGTCCCATCCGGATCAAGCAGCCAAGCCAGCACATTGCTGTGGCGAATCTCGTACTCCGCATAGCGCAGCACATCGAAGGCGTTGAACTCGCGGCGCTTCGTATACTCCGCGTGATACCGCAGGAATCCCGAATCTCCAACCAGCTTGACCCTCTCCTCGTCCCGTGTCATCTCGTCCGTTGTCTTCCGGTCCATCGTCGCTCCATGGTCGCGGCTCTGATGTGATCGCCCTTCGGCTTCGTTCCAACAGTCAGTCATGATACACCGGAGGCCAGCCCCCTCGCACCTTCGGCGCGGCGAAACGGAAGGCTGGACAGTCCTCCGTCTATCGCCGAGTGGCTGCCGCCGGGATGTGGAGACGGCCTCCGACCGCAAACTTCCGTCAGAGCTCGGACATCAGGGGGGGTTCCAGGGGGCAACAGCCCCCTTACCAGACCGCAGTGGTGTTCAACACTGCGTGGGCTGGCTTGTCGCCCAGTAAAGGTCGTCAGCCAGCCCCCCGGCGGAAGCCTCCGAAAGGCCGCTCCGGGCATCGTCCGGAGCGGCCTCGACCGGGCGGTCGCGGGCAAGCTCCCCGGCCTCGCCGGTGATGCCGGCGCTCTCTGCGGCGCACCGATTTCGCCCTACCCTCTACCCCTCGGGGACCGGAGATCGTGCGTCAGGGACAATCCTGCGGCCCGTACATTACCCGAAAGGCCCCCTGGGTCGTCCGGAAACGGGCTCTGAGCCCGTCGAGGTAGGTAGACGGGACCGGGGGGCCGGATCAGCCTCCGTTGCCTTCTCTCCGGCCCGCCAGATACTCGGCCTACTGCTCCAACAGGACGCGGCGGCGCTCGAAGAGGTCGGAGCGGGCGTAGGCCGCCTCCACCTTGTCGCGGATCGCGTGCGCCAACGCGGCCTCCATGACCGCGTGGGGCGCGTCGGTGCGCTCCGCAGCCCAGTCCCGGAAGCTCGAACGGAACCCGTGCGGCACGGCCCCTACCCCAAGCGTCTTCGGCAGACCGCTGAAGTCCATGCTCGTCAGCATGAGCCCCGTCGCGGAGGGAAACACCCACTCCGAGCGGCGGGCGTGCGCCTTGGCTTCGGCCAGAACCTCCAGCGCACGCGCCGACAGCGGCACCCGATGCTCCCGGCGGCCCTTCATCCGCTTCGCCGGAATCGTCCACTCCCCGCCGTCCAAGTCGATCTCGGCCCACCGCGCTCCCCGCACCTCGCCCGACCGGCAGGCCGTCAGGACGAGGAACTCGATGCCCAGCTTCACCGAGACTCTCGCCTCGGACCGCCGCACGGTCGCGATCGCCCCCGCGACCTCCTCGTAGGGCAGGCCTCGGCGTCAATTCCGCGTCCCGCCCAGGCCAAGCCGAGTCCTCCGGGGAGACTGCATGGGATGAGACAGGATCTCACCAATCCGTGAGATTCCGCTACCCGCCGCGCAAAGGGTGATCGCGCGGGTGACCTCGGGGGAGGTAACGACATCGTAACGGTCTATACCACTATAGGGTTACGGAGCAAATCTGTTCGGAGTACCAGTCACAAGAGGCCGTATCGCCCACGATCCCAACGATAGCTCCATTGCGGAGGTGTTCGCATCTCCGTGCGATCTCTCCCAATGACGTTGAGCCGCACCCGTCGCGAAAGATGGACAGCTTCGGGCGCGTTCGAGCCGATGCCTTGCGGGAACGAGTCGTTACCTTCGCCGGCCTCGGCTTCGACGGTTTCGTCGCGAACGGCCGGGCGGAGGATGGCGCTAGCGCCGGGTGACTGCTAGCGTCAAAGCATTCATCGGCGTCACAAGGAGTTGAGTAGTGGACCTGCGATGCATGGCGGTGTTCCGGAAAGTCCCTGAAGGCTACATCGCCTTCATCGAGGAGTTTCCCGGTGCCAACACCCAAGGCGCTTCCCTCGAAAAAGCTCGGTCGAACCTTCGGGAAGCCGTCGCCTTGGTGATCGAAGCCAACCGGGAAATGGCCCGCGAAGACGCCGACGGCGGTGCGGTCATCAGAGAGCCCATCACCGTCACGGCGTGAAGCGCCGGGACTTGCTGCGGCACTTGGCACACCACGGATGCGCCTTTCTGCGCGAAGGCGCGAACCACACCCTCTACATCAACCGGGCGGCCAAGAGGGTCTCGACGATTCCCCGGCACAACGAGATCAACCGGGACCTCGCCAGAAAGATCTGCAAGGACCTCCAAGTGCCCCGGCCTCCAGCGAGCTAAGATGGCGGATCGGCTGCCGCCGCTGTCGCGGCCGCAGGGGAAACGGCGGTGTGGGTCCTGCGGCAAGCTCTTTGTGGGACGTCCCCGGCAGGAGACCGTATGCCTCACCTGCGATATCCGTGAGCGGACGGCTCGGGGCGAGAATCCGGCAGCCATCGCGGTTCGCTTCGGGATCCCCCGGTTCCTCGTCGAGGCTGTGCTGGAGCCCGACTCTCACCCGACCCGTGCCTCGGAGGCGGGCGATCGTTGATCCTGACCGATGCTGGAGCCCGTAGATGTGCCGAAACCACTCCTGGATCAGTCGTTTCTCCACGATCTGCGTAGCGATGGCCGGGAAGGCAAGGCTCATCGCTCGAACCCGCCCCCGCCACGCTCGGGGCCTCTGGGCCGGCGAGGCCGGGGAACGGGGATGATGATGCTCGGGCCGCTCCCGCGCTCCCTCGTCTCTTGGCGCTCCCTCATCGTCTCCCGCACTGCCCATGCGCGCCGCTCCGCTTCCACCAGCCTACTTCGATAGAACTTGTGCCAACCGCGCTCGATCTCCCGGGCTCTCCCGCCGTGTGCCTTGCCCAACTCGGCCCGCTCGTCCCTGTGATTCCGGGTGAGATCCTCGCGCCAGCCCTCGACCAGATCCTCCCGGCCCCGGACCGCACCGACCAGTTCCCGCAACGAGCGCTCGGTCCGCCAGATCCGGAGCCGTCCGAGCACGGTGCGGCTCTCCCGGTCGAGCTTCTGCCGCATTTCTTCTTGCCGCCTGTGCAGCTCGGCCCATTCCTTCCGCGCCCGGGTCTCCAGGTGCAGGAAGCCCGACTCGCGCCCGTCCGCGACCGTCTCCCAAGCCTCCGCCTCGGCATGCCGCCATGCCTCCATGTCGACTTGATCCTTGCGGCGCGGCTTCCTCGCCCGCCGCGCCCGCCCGGGCTGCATCCCCTCGCGGCGGACGCGCGCCCAGTGGCGATGCCGGTCCGCTGTGGGGCGAAGCACCTGCTTGCCCGCCCGCCGCCGCTCGTTGTTCCTGACCCGCCTCTCGCACCGGATCCGGCCCTGTTCCCGCTCGTAGCCCTCGGCCCAGCGCGACAGCCGGAGCTTGCTCCTGCCCAGCGTCGCCGCCTTCCCGGTCTCCGGATCGACACGGTTGGCGATGACGTGGACATGCGGGTGCCGGGTGTCGTCGTGCGCGACGATCAGCGCCTCGTGGCCCTCCAGCCCCAGCGCCTCCATACTCCCGTCCACCGCCCGGCTCATCTCCCGCTTGTCGGGCGTCTCGTCCCGCGCCCAGCTGAGCGAGTAGTGCAGGACCGGCCTCGCCAGCTTCCGGCCCCCTGGCGACCCGCCCGCCAGCCGCTTGAGGTCGGGGGCCGCCTTCGCGGTCGCGGCCATCAGCCGCGCGGCCCGCTCCGGCCGAAACGTCGCGAGGTTGCGGGTGTCGGCCCACCCGACCCGCTCCGATGTCCTCGGCCGGCGGTCGTCCGGCTCCGGCGCATCGTGCAGGCAGTACGCCGCGACCCCGGCGAACGAGCGCCCCAGTCCGTTGATCTTCGGGATCAACGGTCCAACGCCTCGCCGCTCAGCAGATCGGCCGCAAGCTCGCCCACCCGCTCGACGGCCTCCAGCGTTCCGGGAGGCGCAGAGGCCCCGGAGTTCAGCGCCCGGGCGATCTGGTTCAGGTTCACGCCGATCCGGTGGAGTTCGACCCGCTCCCGGGTGCCGAGACGGTGAACGGCCGCCTCGCGGACCGGCTGCCCCAGCGCCCTGCGGCGCATGTAGCCGCCCCTCGTCATGCGGGCCGCTCCGGCCCGCTCGGCGATCTCCGCGGCTTCCGCGGTCGTGACGCGCACGCCGATCGTGCGGGTCCTGCGTTCGGCCTCGGGCTTCCGGGGACGAGCCATGTCGGGCGGACTCCTTTGGTGGCGCGCGGAATGTCGTTCGGGGGTCCGGGGGCATCCCCCGGCCAGAGGTTAACGTGCAGCGTTAACCCATCTGGCTACTCCACAAAACGCGGAAACCAGCGCCCCCGTGGCGCGCCCGCGCCAGAGCCGGCCGGGCCGCCAACTCTGGACGACGGGCGAGCCCTGCGCGAGGTTTCAAACGCGCAGATCGTGCAGTCCATCGAATCGGAGGTATCGAACGATGGCACGCACGAAACGAAGGCGGCGCTCCTACGGCGCCGGCGAGTGGGGCCGGAACAGGGTTCGGGTGTTCCCAGACCCGAAAACCGGCCTCTTCCAAGTGGAATGGCGCGAGAACGGGCGCAGGCTCACCCGGTCGCTGGGACACCGCGACTGGGCGAGGGCGAAACGGCAAGCGGACGAGTTCGCGGCCGGGTTCGTCGGCCCGGAGATCGGGGGCACGACGGAAGCCGAGCCCGAGCCGCTCACCTTGGAGAAGCTCTTTGAAATCTACGGTGAGGAGGTGACGCCCTCCAAGACGGAGCGGGTCCAGCACCGGGACAGAATCGAGACGAGGATGTTTCTCGACTTCCTCGGGCGGGACCGAAGGCCCGAGACCCTGTCGCAACGCGATTGGGACCGCTTCATCCGGGAGCGCCGGGCGGGCCGGATCGGACCGAGCGGGAAGCCCGTGTCCAACCGGACCATCGAGTTGGACCTGAAGTTCCTGCTCGCGGTGCTCAACTGGGCGACGAAGTCCAGAGACGAGGAGGGGAGACTTCTTCTCGACTCAAACCCGCTGAGGGGACTGACGACGCCCAAGGAGAAGAACCCCACCCGGGTCGTTCTCTCCGAGGAGGAGTACCAGGCGATGCTCGGGGTGTCGCGGCGGGTCGATTGGCGGTTCCACGTCGCGTTCGTGCTCGCCCACGAGACCGGCCACCGGATCGGGGCCATCCGCAACCTTCGTTGGGGGGACATCGATTTCGAGGGCCGCGAGGTGCGTTGGCGCGCGGAGCACGAGAAGACCGGCTACGAGCACGTCACGCCGATGACGGACGAGGCCGTAGCGGTGTTGGAAGAGGCGCGGGAAGGGAACCCCGGGAACGGGGAGACGCTGGTGCTGCCCGCACCGCTGGATCCCTCGGTGAGCATCAGCCTGGGGCGGGCGGTCGCTTGGTGGCACAAAGCCGAGCGGCTCGCGGGCCTGGAGCACGTGCGAGGAAGAGGCTGGCACTCGCTGAGGCGGAAGTTCGCTTCGGACCTCATGGACCTTCCGCTCAAGGTCCTGTGCGAGTTGGGCGGCTGGAAGGAGGCCCAGACGGTGCTGCGCTGCTACCAGCAGGCCGACGCGGTACAACTCAGGAAGGCGTTGGACCGCCGCCCGAGGGTCCGCGCCTGACCCAAACCAATCGGCGGGAGTCAATCAGCGGGAATCCGCCCGCCGAAATCTGTAAGCTGAACGCTCACAACGACATGTGAATCCGACAGCTCATGTCGCGCAGGCTGAATGCGGGTGGCGAGGTGCGGGTCGCGGTGCATTCGCTCTGTCCGGGGGCGGTCAACTCGAACCTTGCGCGGGAGGCGCCGGCGTTCATGAAGCCGCTGCTGCTGCCGATCATGCGGCTGTTTTTTGCGGAGCCGGCAAAGGCTGCGGCGCCGGTGGTCTACGCGTGCTGCGCGCAGGACATGGGTCGGCGCAGCGGGGTTTATCTGCATCTGATGCAGGAGAAGGAGCCGGCGCGGCTGGCCCTGGACGAGGGTGCGGGCGCAAGATTGTGGGAGGAGAGCGAGGCTCTGTTGGCGAAACACGCTCGAGCGAGGGAGGAATCGCCCTGTTCAGGAGCATGATCAGTTCCGACGCTGTCGAGATCGAAGCCCCGATCGAGCGGGTCTGGGACATACTCGTGGATGCCGAACGATACGGAGAGTGGAATCCCTTTACGACGCGCATCGAAACCGACTTCGAAATCGGCTCGCCGATTGATCTGTACGTGACGCTGGGGCCGCTGAGGCTGCGGCAGCCTGAGCGGATCGAGGCTGTCGATCGGCCTCACCTGTTGGCCTGGAGCACGAAGATGGGCCACCCGTTCCTGCTTTCGGCCCGTCGTGAACAGCGGCTGGAAGCTTCGGCCGCAAACCGCTGTCGCTACCTGACGACCGACGCGTTCACGGGTCTCCTCACACCGCTGGTGGTGCTGCTGTTCGGCCGACTGATTCGCCGCGGTTTCAATGCCATGGCGTTGGCACTCAAGGCGCGAGCGGAAGCCGCCTCACAGCCCACGGGCCGTTCCGCATGACCACCACCCACCCCGGCCGCCTCCCCCAAAACGTCGCGCACTTCGTGCGCCTGCTCCGCGCCGCCGGGCTGCCCGTCGGACCCGGCCACACGATCACCGCGGCCCGGGCGCTGGCGGCCGTCGACATCACGGCAAGGCAGCAGTTCTACTGGGCCCTCCACGGCACGCTCGTCTCGAAACGCGAGCACCGGCACATCTTCGAGAGCGCCTTCCGGCTCTTCTGGCGCGATCCGTTCGGCGCGGACGAGGCGCTCAACGCGCTCCTGTCGCGCTCGCAGATCCCCGTCGAGAAGCCGCCCTCTCGGGCCCCGCAGCGGCTGTCGCCCGAAGACGAAGCCGCACGGCCTCCGGCCGCTGCACCGGAACGCGAGATTGCGCACGAAATCCCGATGCGCCTGGCCTTTTCCCCCACGGAAGTCCTCCGCACCAAGGACTTCGAGGAGATGACCGCGGCCGAGGTGATGCAGGCGAAGGAAGCGATCCGGTCACTCCGGCTGGACCTGCGCCCGGTGCTGACCCGCCGCCACGAGCCCGATCCTCGGGGGCGCTTCATCGACCTGCGGCGCACCCTGCGCACCAGCGTCCGCACCGGCGGGTGCCCCCTGCCCCTCCAGCGCAAGTCCATGAAGACCCGCCGGCCCACCATCGTGACCCTGTGCGACATCTCGGGTTCGATGGAGTCCTATTCGCGCGTCCTGCTGCACTTCTTCCATGCCCTGACTAACGCCGCCGACCGGGTCCACACCTTCGTCTTCGGCACCCGCCTCACCAACGTCACCCGGCTCCTTCGCGACCGCGACGTGGACCGCGCGCTCGACCGCATCGGCACGACGGTGCAGGACTGGTACGGCGGCACGCGGATCGGGGCGGCGTTGGAAGCCTTCAACCTGCACTGGTCCCGCCGGCTCCTCGCACAGGGGGCGGTCGTCCTCCTCGTCACCGACGGACTCGACCGCGAGGGCGGCGAGGGCATTCGAGCCCAGGCACGCAGGCTGCGCAAGTCCTGCCGCACCGTCATCTGGCTGAATCCGCTGCTGCGCTACCGGGCCTTCGCACCCAGGGCGGCGGGAATCAGGGCGCTCCTGCCCGAAGTGGATGAGCACCGGCCGGTTCACAATCTCGACAGTCTGGCGGATCTGGCCGAGGTGCTGAGCGGGTAGCAATGTGCGGCTCTGCGGGGCCGCAAGCAGCTCCGTTTACTGGCGCACGGGCCACCTTCCGCCTATGATTTTTCCAGAACGATCCGGTCACGACCAACCGGCAGCGGCCAAGGGCCCGCCCCGATTCAGAAGGAGAAAACAGCATGAAAACCAGGTTCTCTCGTCGTCACTTCATGGGCAGCGCGGTCGCTGCTCTCGGCGCGGTCGGGCTTCGGCCGAAATCCGCTCTCGGCATCACGCTGCCGCCTCCCCCGAAGGGCCTCGTCCCGGTCGATCCCTACGACGACCTCGCCAAGCTGTCTTCCAACGAGAACCCCTACGGGCCTTCCGAGAAGATGATGGCGGCCATGAACGCCGCCTGGAAGTACTCGAACCGCTACGGCTACCCCGACGGCGATGTCCATGAGAAGATTGCCGAGCACCACGGTGTCGGCACCGAAAACATCATCATGCACGCCGGTTCCGGAGAGACGCTCAAGGTGGCCGCGCTCGCATTCCTGCGGCACGAGGAGAAGGTGGTCGGCGTCGAGCCCACTTTCCTGACCGTGTACCGTGCCGCCTCGGGGGTAGACGCCGATGCGATCACCCGGCCGCTCCTTCCCGACCACACCCAGGACATCGACGACCTGATCCAGGTCACGAAGCGCAACTACCGCGACGTCGGCATGGTCTACGTCTGCAACCCGAACAACCCGACCGGCGTGGTCGTCAGCGACGACGACATTCGGCACCTCCTCGACAACATCCCCGAGGACATCCCCGTCCTGATCGACGAGGCGTACCACCACTTCGTGCAGGATCCGTCCTACGCGACCGCGGTTCCCTACATCAAGGAAGGCCGCAAGGTTCTCGTGACCCGCACCTTCTCCAAGATCTACGGGATGGCCGGGCTGCGTCTCGGCTACGGGATCGCTCCGCCCGAGATGATCGACCAGATGCGGGACTACACCACCGGCACGATCAACGCGCTCGTAAAATGGGGCGGTGTGGCGGCGCTCGAGGATAACGAGTCCGAGAAGTGGGTCCGGGACACGACGATTGCGCTTCGCGACGCGACCGCGAACGTTCTGCGCGGCCAGGGCTTCGAGGTGATCCCGTCAGACACCAACTTCTTCATGGTCAACACCGGCCGGCCGGCGTCCGAGGTGAGGGCGGCGTTCCGCCAGCGCGATGTCGCCGTGGGCCGCGACTTCCCGCCCATGCTCGACTATCTCCGGGTGTCGATTGGGACGGAGGATGAGATGGACCGCTTCCTCACGGGATGGAACGAGATCTTCCCCGACGGGATGACGGCTTCGGGCACGAGGTAGCCGCAAGCTACTCACGCGGCACCTTCCTGGTGCGATGGGAAGCACTCGGGCGAGTCTCGTGCCGGACATGGATCCGGTCCAGGTTCTCACGGACAGCAGGCTGTTTCGGTCCGCAGACCGGTCGAGCCTGGAGGACTTGCGCCCGGTGCTGGAGTGGGTTGTCCTCGAGCGGGATGCGTTCCTGTCGCACGATGCAGCCCACGGCCGGGATCTCTACGTATTGGCGCAGGGGCGACTTGATGTCTCGCTGACCGACGTTGCTGCGGGAGGGGCCGGCCAGGACGGGCTTGTCGTGGCAACATTGGTCCCCGGCGACATCGTGGGCGAAATGCAGGCATTCGCCGGGCAGGAGGTCGTCATGGCCTTCCGGGCACACGCCAGGGTCCTTCTGGTGAAGTTGGCGCAGGAAGGGTTGGACCACTATCTCGCCGCTCACCCGCGCGTTGCCGAGCGGCTCCGGCAGGCCGTCACGCCCAGGTTCTACCACCGCCAGTTGGTGATGGTCCTGAACGAGATGTTCGGCGACCTGAACCCCGCCATGATGGCCGATCTGGAGCGCCGCGCGATATGGCACCACGTGCCGCGCGAGGGGATGCTCTTCTGGCAAGGTGAATCATCGGACAGGGTTTTCCTCGTGATCAGCGGGCGCCTCCAGGTCATATCCGTGGCCGATGGCGATGAACCGCGTGTCCTGGAAGAGCTTGTGCAGGGCGGTGCTGCCGGGGTGGGCGGTGTTTTGACACGCAGGCCACAAGCCGCGTCGGTTTTTGCGATTCGCGACTCCGTGCTCCTCGAGTTTACCGGCACCGACTTTCGCAACCTGGCCGAGCAATACCCAACGCTGAACAGATGGCTTGTGCGCCTGCTGTCGGAACGTTTGCATGGCGTCTCCAGCTCGGCACTTGTGGACCGCCCAAACACGAACGTCGTGCTTGTCCCCGCGAGCGGCGATCCCACACTGGACGAATTGGCGCGGAGCCTTTGCGAGGTTCTGGCCAGGAGTGCGAAGTGCCAGCTTGTCTCAAGAGCGGATGCTGCAGCTGCGTTGGGAACGTCCGGCAACGCCCGCAGTGTAGAGGGCAGCCCCGAAGACCTTCGCCTTCAGGCCTGGCTCGATCGGCGGGAGGGCGAGTCCGAGTACGTGATCCTGTTGGCGGATCCCGAGGTCACCAACTGGACGGAGCGATGCATCCGGCAGGCCGACGAGGTGATCATCATCGCCTCGGCATCCGACCCCGGAAGGCCTTCGAAGGTCGAAGAGAGGATCCAGCTCGAACAACGTTCGCGACGCACCAGGATGCGGACGGCGCTCATCCTGCTGCACCCTCGCCAGACGACCATGCCGAGCGGAACCGCGCGATGGCTCGGTCAGCGTGGTGTCGATCGGCATCTCCACATGCGGCAGGGGCTGCAAAGCGATCTGGAGCGAATCGCGCGGTATGTGCTGCGCCGGGAATCCGCGCTGGTCCTCGGAGGCGGAGGTGCTCGGGGATTCGCACACATCGGTGTGATCAAGGCGATCCAGGAAGCCGACATTCCCATCGATCTGATCGTGGGAGTCAGCATGGGGGCCCTCGTGGGTGCGCGCCATGCCCTCGCGGGCGACACCGAGACGATGCTTCCGCTCATCAGGAAGGAGCTCACATGGGCTTTTCGAGACTACACTCTTCCAATCTTCTCACTGATGCGCGGCCACCGGTTCGACCGAACGCTCAAGATGCTCGTCGCGGACACCAGGATCGAAGACCTCTGGACTCCATACTACTGCCTGTCGAGCAACCTCACCCGCGCCGATTCCGTCGTTCACAGCCAGGGGCCGTTGTGGCGCGCGATACGGGCGAGCAGCGGCCTTCCGGGTATCCTCCCGGCTGTTGCCGACGGGGGGGCTCTCCATGTCGATGGCTCCCTGATCAACAATCTGCCGGTGGATGTAGCGCGTGACTACGTCCACCGGGGACCTGTCATCGCCGTGGACGTGGTCCCACCGGTGGAACTCGAGACCCAGCTGACGGAACTGGGCACCAGATCGGCGTGGCGGGTCGCGCTCAACCGCTTGAATCCCTTTGCGGCATCCACCCCGATTCCGGATATCGTGTCGGTATTGCAACGAGCGGCACAGCTCTCAAGCCTCCAGGTTCGCCGGACACGTCTCAACTCGGAACTCACGGACGTGTACATCGCGCCTCCGGTTGAAGAATTCAGGATCCTGGACTTCAGTGTGGCGGAAGAGGCGGCCGATCTCGGGTACGAGCACGCCGTCACAGCAATCAGCGACTGGTTGAAGGGCGACGGGGCGTCAGTGGTGCGGGGCTGAAGGAGATCGGTGGGTCTTGAGAAACTCATTCATCGCTTTCGCAAAGGCGCCCAGATTCCGCCCACGAAACAGGCCGTAGTGGGTGCCCGGAAACCGGCGCTCCACAATCTCCTCGCCCGCAATCTTCCTCCATGACCTGCCCGCTGCAGTCAGATCGAGCAGACGGATCCAGGACCTCCGCGCCCGGAAAGAGGTGATGCGGCCGGGATAAGGCGCAGTCTCGTGATTCCGGGTGATGTCGATGTGGGTGCGCAGACCTTCGTCCAGCACCGCGTGCAGTGTACGCTTCAGCCAGCGACTATCGAGGCGGCGAGCCAGTGCCGATAGTCGAACGAAGCTGAAGAAGTGCCGAAGTTGCGAGTGGAACGCCGCCACCCACCCGGGAACGTGCACGGGAGAATCCAGGATCAGCAGATCGACCGACCTGCCCTTGCTCACCAGTTCGCGAGCCATCTCCACGGCGATCACGCCGCCCGCCGAATAGCCCGCCAGTCGATAGGCCCCCCTTGGGTGTGTGACCTCCAGTTCGTCGATGTAACGGGCCACAAGCCAGCTGACCCGGTGGCCGACAAGCTCCGGGAGGTGCTTTGCTCTCGGCGGTTGCAGGCCATACACAGGTAGGCCGGGATCCAGAAGAGATGCCACTCGCTGAAAAGCAAGGAGGTCGCCATCGCCCGCCGGCACGAAGAACAGCGGAGGCTCGGGACCTCCCTCGCGGAGAGGGATCAGGGTCGGGCCACCCGACTGTGCGCCCTCATTCTGTGCCACGTACTGCGTGATCTCTGCGATCGTCGTGTTGCCGCCCAGGAGGTTGACGGGCAGGTCGACGCTGGAGCCCTTCCGGATCGCGGCGACGAACTCGGCAGCCATCAGGGAGTCGACTCCCAGCCTGCCGAGAGATTGCTCGGGGCGAATGCGTTCCGGCCGCACCCCGATCGCGTCTGCCAGCGAGTGCCGGACGAGTTCGGCCGCCCATGTCGGGCTGCTGACACTTCGGCCGGATTGGCCACCAGAAGCCGCTTCCGTTCGCGGCGCCGAATCGCCCCTCGACGATAGCGCGGCCAGCCCCTCGGCCATCGTCGCGCGGTCGGACCTGCCGGGCTCGATCGACCGAATCCACACCCCGTTGCGGTGACGCTCATCGGTGGCGCACTGTTGTCCCCAGCGGGACAGGGGAGACGCCGGCCCGACCTCGATGAACCCGCCCGGCTCCGAATCGAAGACGCAGCGCATTGCGTCCATGAACCGGACCGGTTCTCTGAGATGTTTGACCCAGTACTCGCCGTCGCGCATTTCATCGCCGGCCAGGCCGCCTGTCAAACTGGAGACGTACGGGATCGCGGGTGGGCTGAAGTGTACCGACCGCGTGGCCACGCGAAGATCCTTCAGCATTGGTGACATGTGGTGCGAGTGGAAGGCCAAATCGACCCCCAGGGGCACGCAATGGACATCGCGCTTCACGAAATCCGCCTGAAGTGCCCGGATCGTCTCTTCATCCCCCGAGACGACGACCGATTTCGGTGCGTTGACGGCCGCGATCGCCACGCTCTTTCGGTAGGGGTCGATGGCTGCAGTCACGTCGGCGGCAGTGGCCCGCACCGCCAGCATCGACCCGCCGGGCGGCAACCCCTGCAGCATCCTGCCCTGGTTCGCCACCAGGACCAGACCGTCGTCGAGACCGAACACGCCCGCGGTGCAGGCGGCCGCGAACTCGCCCGCGCTGTGCCCGATGATGCACGACGGCTGCACACCCCACGACATCCACAACCGCGCGAGAGCGCACTGCACCGCAAAGGATACGGGATGTCCGTAGCCGATCTGGTGCACGAGACCGCGGATTTCGGCTGGCCCGTAGAGAATCTCCAGCAGGCCCGGGCTCAAATGGTCCGACAGAACACCGTCGCAGTGCTCAAGAGCGTCGCGGAATACGGGGTATGTCTCGTACAGCTCCCGCGCCATCGCTTCGTACTGCACGCCTTGCCCGACGAAGAGAAATGCCGGGCCGGACCCACCCTCATCGGCAGCACGGGCCGGGCGGTCGGACGGTAGAATCGGGTGTGTCACAAGGCAATGCTACCCGCGTGCGGCGCCGGTCTCAAGTTTAGATTCCGATAGCCTCGTCTATTCGCACGCTTTCCGGAGTGCCCATGTCAACCGGGCTCTGGCGCCTGTCCACATCCCTTCCGGCTTGCCTGGTGCAGGCCACGGTAGCCGCCATGGTAGCCCTCCCCGCGCAGTCGCAGCGGGTTGAGTGTCCCGACGACCTGGAGGTCCTGGTCGAACGTCCATTCGCCGAAGACGCCGGGATCGCCACCGGTGCCACTGTCCGTGTGCGGTCGACGATTCAGGCCGAACCATGCACGGCGGTGGTCGCGGGCATCTTCGAGCCGCCGGCCGATCCGGCCCTCCTCAACGCCGAGCGGCCGCGCGTGCTCTTCCACCTTCCGCACCTCCAGGCGCTGACCGACCGCGAGAACGAAGTCGACTATTTCACCTTGCTCGCCGGGCCCGGCACCGACCTGGACGCTTTGGCCCGTGATCTCGAACCGCTGCTGCCGGGCGCCCAGGTCCTTCCCGTCGACGAGGTGGCGGAGCGATCGTCGACAACCTTCAGGGTCGTCAGCCGCTTCCACACCGCCATCGCGCTGATCACCCTGATCGCGGGCGGCGTCTTCCTGGCCTGCATCATGATCCTGAAGGTGCAGGAGCGGCGCTTTCCCATCGCGGCCGCCCGGCTCACGGGGATACCGCGCCGGTTCCTCTTCTGGTGGACGGTTGCCGAAGCGGCGCTGCTCTCCACACTCGGCGGGGCGGCCGGTCTCGGGGTGGGGGTCGCATCGTCTTCGGTCGTCAACGCCTACTATCAGCGCTACTACGACACGACGCTGGTGTTCTCACAGGTGAACGGAACGGTCGTGGCAGAGGCTCTGGTGCTGGCCATCGTGCTGGGAATGGCTGCGGGAGTGTTCGCGGGCACCAGAATGCTGGCGTCGGACCCCCTCGACGAAATGGGGCGTTAGGGGACCCCCGGCGGCGCTCATGCTCGCACTCAATTCCTTCCGCGAGTTCCGGACACGCCCTCTCCGGACGCTCCTCACCCTGGCGGGTGTCGCCGTAACCACGGCGATGCTTGCGGACATGCTGATGCTGGGCCGCGGCATCACACAGAGCTTCGGAGAACTGCTGGAATCACGCGGCTACGAACTGCGGCTCACCCCGAAGGGCACACTTCCCTTCGACACCGAGGCCACGGTTCCCGGATTCCGGACTCTGCGCGACAGCGTGGCAGCGGTAGCTGGCGTCGAAGGGATCGCACCTGTGCTCGCGGCCTCGGTGACCGCCCAGGTCGGCGACTTCGTTCCGGATGGATCGGGACACTCTGCACAGGCGCTTGCTCTGGGTATGGACCCCGACGACAGGAGCCTGTACCGCCTGACCGAGGGGGAGACCCCCGGGCCCGGTGAGGTATTGATCGATCCCGGCGTGATGGCCGCCCTCGGCGCCGAACGGGGGAGCACGCTGCGACTGAGTCCCGCCGGCGGCAACGGGGCGTGGGGACGACGAACCACGGCGCGCGTTTCCGGCACCGGCGAGTTCGCGTTCGCCTCCCGGGGCGACCCCCAGGTCGTGCTGCGTCTCGAAGACCTGCAGGCGCTCTCTTCGCAGGAAGATCAGATCTCCTTTGCGATGATTCGGGTCCGGGAGGGGTACGAGCCCGATTCGGTACGCGCCGCGATCCTGACCAGCGTCGACCGCGTGGAGATCGTCACTCTGGCGGGGATCGCGGAACGCCTGAGTGCACGCCTGTCCTATTTTCGACAGATGGCACTGATCCTGGGAACGGTGAGCCTGTTCGTCGCCGCCCTGCTCGTGGGCACCCTCACCGCCGTTTCGGTCAGCGAGAGGCTGGGCCTGATCGCGGCGCTGAGGGCGATCGGCCTGTCACGACGACGGATCGTCGGCGGACTCGCCGCCGAGAGCGTGGTCCTCTGCACTGTAGGGGGCGGCATCGGCGTCGCGTTGTCGGTGCTTGTGGCGGGATACCTCGAGTCCATTCTCTCCGACTTCCCCGGGTTGCCGATGGCCGTGCGCTTCTTCGTGGTCAGCGCGGACAGTCTCTTGACCGCCTTCCTGCTGCTCCTCGCTTCCGGGGCGATCGCGGGACTGATCCCCGCGCTCAATGCCACCCGGCTCGAAGTGGCTTCCATTCTGCACAAGGAGGCACCATGAGCGAGATCGTGGTTGCGGCGCGCGATCTGACGCGCGAGTACCGCACCGGACGGTCCCGGGTGCGTGCCCTCCGCGGCGTTTCCATCTCGGTCACGAAGGGAGATTTCATCGCGGTCACCGGGCCGAGCGGGTCCGGCAAGTCCACCCTGTTGCACCTGCTGGGCGGGGTCGACACGCCGACATCGGGCGAGGTGGTCTTTCTCGGCCGCAGCCTCGCGCAGATGTCGGTTGAGGCCCGGGCCGCGCTGCGCCTCGAGCATGTCGGGCTCGTGTTCCAGCGGTTCCACCTGCTACCGATGCTCACCGCGCTCGAAAACGTGGAACTTCCCCTCGCCGCCGCGCGCGTGTCCCGCAAGATCCGGCGCGAGCGAGCCGCCGCCGTGCTGGAACGGGTCGGTCTTGCCGACAGGCTCCTCCACAGGCCTGGGGAACTCTCGGGCGGCCAGTGCCAGCGCGTCGCGATCGCCCGCGCCCTGGCCAACGAACCCGCGCTCGTGCTTGCCGACGAGCCCACCGGCGAACTGGACCGTGCCACGTCGCGGCAGGTGCTCGCTCTCTTCCAGTCGCTCAACGCGGACGGAACCACCCTGGTCGTCGCGTCTCACGACCCCGAACTCGCGGCGGGAGCCAGGCGCACGATCGAAGTCGTCGACGGGAGAGCAACCCCGTGATCGGGCGCCTCGTCTGGGCCTCGGTACGCCAACGATCGGGGCGCAGCGCGCTGCTTCTGGGCGGCTACGCGCTCGGCGTCGGTGTCACGATCGTCCTGCTTTCGGTGGGGCAGGCCATGGTGGACCAGGCGCGCGACAGGGAGTTGCTGGGCGGAGGCGACCTGATCGTGCTGCCCGACGGAATCGATCTGGAGACGCTCAGGACCGGCGGCGCCAGCTCGATGTACTTCGCCGTCGAGCAAGCGCCCCTCCTCTACCGCGAAGTGCTCGCGGGAACCCGCTTCAACGACCGCATCGCGGCGGCGGCCCCCTGGATCGACGACGCACTTCTCTACCTCGAGGCCGACACCGGCCTGATCCCGATCTCGGCCGGGGCGACACTCCCCAACCTGGCCGCAGACCTCGGCGCACCCCCCGATCTACTGGCGGGCGCCTGGGAAGACCTGGACGCCGACCACAGCTGGCGTAGCCCATCCGCGGCCGAGTTCTACCGTTCCCTCGACGCCATGCACATTCCCCACGGCCCCGCTGCCCAGGACACGACTTGGGCGGAGTGGCACTACTTCAACGTCCTGCTCCCGGACTCGGGATGGCTCTACCTGACCTACATGGTCGCGGGTGATGTCCCCGATGGGCGCTGGCGGGGCCGCGTGCTGGCCACCCGGGTGGCTCCGGCACCAGACACCGAGAACGTGTATTCGGTGACGGTTGGCCCGGAGAACGTCGTCTTTACGGAAGGTGACCCGGATCTGACGATCGGCGTTTCAAGCGTAGCGATCGAAGCCGACGGTTCCTATCGCTTGCGCGCCCGCGTGCCCATGGAAGCAGGTGCACGCAGGAGCGATCCCGCCCACCTCACCGTCGACCTCACAGTGTCGGAGCGCACGCGGCGCTACCTGCCGCCGGTCGAAATCGGCAGCAGTGACTTGGTCTCCGGCTACACCGTCCCGCTCCTGGACGGCCGCGCCACGGGAAGCGTGTGCGAGGGCGCGCGTTGTCACCAACTCGAGGACGCGCGAAGCTACCACGATCACAACTGGGGCACCTGGTCGCGCGTGACGTGGGATTGGGGCCAAGCGAGAGCGGGCAGCTACTCGGTGCTCTATGGGGGAGTCGCGCAGGAGAACGATGACTCGGACGCTACTCAGGGCGGCCGGTTCCTCTATCTCGCCGACGAACACGGTTTCGCGGGCGTCTTCACGATTCGCGACATCACCACCCGGTGGCCGGGTCCGGCGGGGCGGGGCACACCTGACGCCATCACCATTCACGCCGACAACGGACCGGACTCGCTTGCCCTCAGGGTCACCGTCGGCCACACCCGGGTGACGCCGATTCCGATTGCACCCGAAGGTCCGGATGCTCTATTTTACCAGATGCGGGGAACGCTGGAGTTGTCCGGGCACCTCTTCGGCACCGAAATCCACGAGAGCGGCGACGGGTTCTTCGAGACCTAGACCCGGGGACGCTGAACGCAATCGCACTGTTGGGAGGACCGATGAACGCAGGATTGCACAGGATCGCGGCCGCCACGGCCCTCTCTCTCTCGACCGCGCTCACTCTATCCGCACAGGACCCACCGGCCCCCGCGGGGTCGCCAGACTCCCCGGTCCTGCTGAGATTGGCCCCACCGGAGGGACAGGTATCCCGCTACGCCATGACCGTCCAGATGGACACGGATAGTCCGATGATGCCGTCGACCGGTCCTCTCATGACCATGCGGGCTCATCAGACGCAATTCGTCCTTGGCGTGGAGGACGAAGTGGTCCGCATGCGGACGACGATCGACTCGACCGCCACGACGATGGGAGTGGCCATGCCCAGGATGGACATGCTGCCGGACTTCGCGGGGAGCGTCTTTACCGGGGAATTCGACACCCGTGGCCGCCTACTTGGCGGCATGCATACCGAGGGCCTGCCGACCGTTGACGGCTTCGATCCGGAGAGCCTGTTCCAGAACACGGGGCATTTCATCCTTCCCGAAGAGGAGGTCAGCCCGGGGGACTCGTGGACGCAGGGCGCACCGATGAGTCTCCCAATGGGCCCCGCCGGATCGGTGTCAGTGGAGGTGTCGACCACGTACACATTCCTCAGTTTGGAAGGCAGCCTCGCGACCATCTCGTTCGAAGGTCCGATCGACATGGACATGGACATGGCGGTCATGGAGGTGACCGCTACCGGAACCATGACCGGAATGATGGTCGTGGACCTTGCCGAGGGCCGTTTCCATAGCCAATCGAGCCAAACCAGCCTCGACATGGACATGGGCGCGATGACGATGAAGGTGATCTCGACGACCACGATGGAACTCATCCCGGATCCTTGACCTTACCTCGGGGCGCCGTTCGCCCGGACGGCCACTACCGAGCCAGAGAACGACCCGCCGCCCGACCCTTCCCCGAATCCGCCGGACTCGCAAGCGCCTCCGGGAAGGGCGCGAACACCGCCTGGTTCAGGATGTAGGTCGAGCCGAATCGCACCGCCCAGGATTCCAGCAGCGAAGCGATCGCGCTCGCGGGCAGCTGCCCTTCCCGATACCGGTCCAGCACCTCCGCGAAGTGCGCTCTTTCGCCCGTGCTCAGCTCTTGGCTGAAGAAGCCCGAGATGTGCTGCAACACGTTGATCATGGACGTGTAGCGCGGCGTGTCGCGAAGCGCCCTTAGGAAGCCGGCACGGTATTGTGCGAAGATGGCCTCGAACCTTTCCCGGTGTGGGTTGGCGACGACCCGCCCCAACTCCCGCAGCGTCCGCTCGCGGTAGGCCAGCAGCAGGAACTTGTACGAAGCATGGAAGCGCACCAGATCGGCGACACCTCCCGTCCTGGCCAGCTCCCGCAATCGCGCCAACGCGAAGAGCTTGGTGAGGAAGTGCTCGCGGATGCGGTGATTGCGCAGCCGCCCTTCGTCCTCGACGGCCAGGTCACCAAAGCGCTCAAGCACCGCAGCCGCGAAGACACCCGCGCCGCGCCGCACCACGCCCCGCGACCCGGCCGCGTCGAAAACCTTGACGTGCCCCAGGCCGCAGCTCGGCGACCGCGACTTCAGCACGAATCCGTCCACCTCGCCGAGACCGTCCAGGTGCCGCGCCGCAAAGCCTTCCATGTCGTCGGTGAGGTCGCGTCCGGTCGCGGGTTGCACCAAGAGGTTGCGGTCGCCCGACGCGACCAGCCGGATCGTATCGCGCGGAACTCCCAGTCCGACTTGGACTTCCGGGCATACGGGCCGGTACTCCACGTGGGGCGCGAGCGCCTTCACCAGATCGAACCTTATGCGCGCACCGTCGTAGCGGCAGGGCTCGAACTCAAGGCACTCGCTGATCACCAGGATCGGCTTCGGGAACTCCCGCCGGGCAGCGCTGACAGGTGCGGTCGGGGCTCTCACGGGTTCGAGTACTCCTCGATATAGCGCCGGACCCGGAACTTGCGGGCAGTGTTGGCCGAGCTCATGTAGCGGACCTTGCCGAAGACGGGCCGCTCCGGGCCCCATGCGCGATCGTGGAGGCCAAGCACCCAGAGGATCCCCGTGTAGGAATTCGGATCTCTCCCGTCCAGTGCATACTTGTCGTTCAGGTGGATCATGGTCTGCAGCGTGATGCGGCCGCTCTCACTCCACTCAAGAACCTTCTTGCCCCACAGCATTCGCAGATAGTTGTGGATGCGGCCCTCGCGCCGGAGCTGATTCTGGGCTGCGTTCCAGAGCGGATCATGTGTGCGGGCGTGCTCGAACCGGTCGATGTCGTAGATCGCCTCGCGGGGGTCGGAAGCATGCTCTGCCAGCGTCCTCAGGGCCCATGCGGGAAGCGCCTCGAATCTATCGTAGCCCTCGACGCGGAGACATCGGTTGAAGCCGAGTTCGCGCCAGGTGACGAGCTGGTCCAGATACGCCTCCGCGCTCTCGCTCATTCCCCACCATCCGGTGCGTCGCCCCGAGGGATCGGCGGAGAGTCGGGCGGGAGTCCAGGCTTCCGCAGCCGCGACGCGGGCAAAAACCTCGTGCGCGGACATATGACCGAAGTGCAGGTAGGGAGACAGACGGCTGGTTGCATCGAGTTCAGGCTGGTTGCGGTCGGTCGCGTAGCGCGGCAGGGTTCGCTCGATAAAGGCGGCCAGGCGCACCCGGGCGGCCTCGCTGCCGCCCCGCAGATCGACCGGCGGGACCGTGTGATCGATGGGAAGACGAGCGACGAGGGAGGCCGGATCGTGCAGATCGGCCCGTGGCCACCGCTCGGCGATGTCGGGCGGAATCGCAACGCGCCCCCCGGGTCGCACCGCGAGCAACGGATCCGGCGAAGGCGGACGAGACAGATGGGAGCCAAGATGCCGCTGCAGATACCGCCGAAACGAGTACGCGGTCGGAAAGGAGCGATCGGCGGCATGCATCGGGAGAAGGCCGTTGGAGTCGACGGCTTCGAGGCGCACCTTCAGCCGTCGCGCGACCGCCTTCCGCATTCGGGGAAGGAAGAACGCCGGAAAGTCGTCGGTGACCACGACCGCCGCCCGGGCCGCGAGCGCCTCGACCAGCCCCTTCCCGGCTCCGTCCCACGGTTCGACGTAGGGATAGTAGGCAACGCCGCTACCACTCAGGCGCGCCTGATTGTCGACCATTCCATCGATGATGAACCGGTGGAAACGGTCGCATGCCCAGGGATACCCCACCCGCAGCGGTTCCAGCACCAGGGTCGGCAGCCCAAGGACAGCGCCGTGCCCGGCAGCCCGCTGCAGCGCGAAGTTCCACCGCGTCCGCCTGGCGGCGGTCATCCAGTACAGGACGAAGTCGCCGTCACCTGCGATCCCGGCATCGTTCTCGACCGACACTCGGATCGACGGTATCGATGACGGACCCTGGAGCTGTGCAGACATCGCGTCCCCCGGTGTGGGCATCAGTGGATGCGTTGCCCGATATTGTACCCGCACATCGCATTTCCCTTCCCCGGGCACCAAAACCGACCCACCCCCGCAACACCGAAAGTGAGACGGCTCCATGGCCCGTCCGTCCATTGCCACCATCGCCGCCCGAATCCGCAGCGGCTCGACCTCCGCCCGCACCCTGGTGGACGACGCCATCGCCCGCCACGAGGCCAGCACCCTCGGGGCGTACATCGTCTTCGATGCCGAAGGGGCGCTCCGCCAGGCCGAGGCCATCGATGACATCGTGGCCCGCGGCGACGACCCGGGCCCCCTGGCCGGCATCCCGGTGTCCGTAAAGGACCTGTACGGCGTCGAAGGTCTCCCCATCCGGGCCGGCACCAAGCGCGAACTCCCCACGCGCTGGCAGCGCGAAGGCTTCCTCGTCCGCACGCTCAGGCGCCTCGGCGCCGTCATCATCGGCAAGACCCACACGGTCGAACTGGCCTTCGGAGGCGTCGGCCTCAATCCAATCACCGGAACCCCCGTCAACCCCTGGGACCCGGAGCAGCATCGCGCGCCGGGCGGTTCGTCGTCAGGTGCGGGAGTGAGTCTGTGGGAAGGGTCCGCCATGATCGCGCTGGGGAGCGACACGGGCGGATCGGTGCGTATTCCGGCCTCGGCGACGGGTGTAGTGGGCCACCGCCACACCACGGGACGCTGGCCGACCGATGGCGTCGTCCCCCTCTCGACAACGCTCGACTCGGTGGGACTCCTGACGCACACGGCGGCCGATTCCCGCCACGTCTTCGGCCTCATCGACCGCTTCGCCCCGGGCGCGGACGCCGCTCCCGGCCACCCCGGCCCGGATGCCGGCACCGGCCACGCCGCCCCCGCCCAATCCCCACGCGAGGGCATCCGCGGCCTCCGCATCGGCATTCCCCGCCGCGGCCTCTGGCAGGAAACGGACCCCGACATCGCCACCACCGTGCGGCATGCCCTGGACGAGCTGGAAGCCGCCGGCGCACACGTCCTCGAGTTCGACGCCCCCGAACTGAACGAGGCCGGCGAACGCTATCTGGCCGGCGAACTGGTGCAGCCGGAGCGCTCCGAGTCGCTGGAGCGCCACCTCCCGGGGTGGACCGATATCCTCGATCCCATCATCGGCAAACGGCTCGAGGCCGCCCACGGCGTGACCGCCATCGAATACGTCGCGATCCTCCGCCTGCGCCGCCGTCTTTCGGCGAGCATTCACGCGCGCATGGATGCGGACAACGTCGACCTCCTCGCCACCCCCACCCTGCCCATCACCCCCCCGACCCTGGCCTCCCTCGCGGAGCTGGACGTCTACCGCGCCGTCAACCGTTCCATGCTGTCGGGAACCGGCCCGGCGAGCATGCTGGACATGTGCGCGGTGACCGTGCCAGCCGGCCTGGACCGGCACGGCATGCCAACCGGACTGCAACTGATCGGCCGAAGCGGCACCGACCACGCACTGCTGGCCCACGCGGTGGCGGCCGAAGAGGTCCTGGGCACCAACCTGGAACGCATCGGCGTGCCGCCGCGGTTGGCGCACTAGCGGTACCCGGCCCGCCTTCCCCGCTGGACCTGGCCCGGCGCTTACAGCGGACGGCGGCGTCACGCCCCGCGGCCACCACCTACCCCTGCCGCAACGCCCCGATCACCTGCGCCAGCACCGCCACCGCGATCTCCTCCGGCGTCCGCGCCCCGATCGGCAACCCCACCGGCCCGTGGATCCGCCCCAGCGCGTCAGCATCAAACCCCAGCGCGCCCAGCCGCTCCCGCCGCGCACCCTGCGTCTTCCGGCTCCCGAGCGCGCCGATGTAGAAAGCGTCGCTCTCCAGCGCGGCGATCAGTGCCGGGTCGTCGATCTTCGGATCGTGGGTGAGCGCCACAATCCCGGTGCGGTTGTCGGGCCGCAGCGCCCCCATCACCTGGTCGGGCCACTCCCGGACCAGCGCCGCGCCCGGGAAGCGGTCCGCCGTGGCGAAGCCTTCGCGGGGGTCGAGCACCGTGACCTGAAAGCCGGCGATCGTCGCCATCGGCACCAGCGCCTGCGCGATGTGAACCGCCCCGACAATGATCAGCCGCGGCGACCGAACGTAGGGCCGGAGGAAGACTGCCCCGTCCGCGGTGTCGATCGTGCGCGGATCGCCGGTCCCGAGTGCGGCCGCAACCGAGTCGCTGTCCAGCCCGGGAAGCGAGGATCCTGCGCCGCGAGCGATCAGTTCCTGCGCCCCATCCGACAGCCGCGTCGCGAGGACCACATCGCGCCCGGCCCGCTGCGCGTCGACCACTTCCCGCAGGACATCGCTTCTCATCGCGTCATCGCGCCGGCCGAATCGGCCCATCGACCACCGGCTCGACGAACAGGTGGACCCTGCCGCCGCAGGCGAGCCCCACCTCCCACGCCATTTCGTTGGTGACCCCGAATTCCAGCGTCCCGGGAACCCCCGACTCGATCACCTCGAGCGCCCTCTGGATGACCGCGCCCTCGATGCATCCCCCCGACACCGAGCCCGAGAAGTCCCCGTTGTCGGCGATCGCCATGTGGCTTCCTGCGCGCCGGGGGGCCGACCCCCAGGTCCGCGTCACGGTGGCCAGTGCGACCCGTCGCCCCTCGCCCAGCCACTCGACCGCTTGCGCGAGGACCGGATCTGCGTTCGTGTTGCTGATCGTATCCATGGCTCTGGAGTCTATCCTCCCACGCAAGGGACGCAACTTTGGCGGCGAGCGGCAGCGACGAACTGCATCAGGCACTCATTAGGGACCATTTCCGTCGGCCCCGCAATCGCGGCGCCCTGGAGGAGCCGGCGACCTCCGGCCGGGCCCACAACCGCTTCTGCGGTGACACCGTGGTCATCTGGGCGCGGGTCGAGGACGGCCACCTGGCGGAAGTCACCTTCGACGGCCGCGGGTGCGCCATCTCCCAGGCCGCCGCGTCGATGCTCACGGCCGTGGCCAGGGGAAAAGACCTGGACGCAATCGCCCGCCTGCGCGAGACGTTCGTCGACGGGCTGGCCGCCGAGGCCCCACCGCTGCCGAAGGAATTCGGCGACATGCGCGCGCTGGCGGGCGTGAAGCGCTTCCCCAGCCGGATCCGCTGCGCCGTGCTCCCCTTCGACGCGCTGGAGGATGCCCTCGGCGCCAGTGGATAGAACCGCGCGCGCAGCGAGACCGGCGAGACGCCGAGCGAAGCGGCCGCTCTGCTTCCGGACTTCCGGGCGCGGAATGATGGACTGCTGACCGCAGTTTGATACCGTAAGCTCGGAAGACCTGTCAGGAATGTAACTTCAGAGTATATTTCCGAGTACAGATCACCGAATCCCGTCCAGGCATGTTGTTGCCCAGTGACCGGGAGACACCGAATCGCACCAGGAGAGCGTCCATGGACCTCGCCGACATGCTCCGCAGACCCGAGGGGAAGACCCTGGAGTTCAAGCGGGATCTGTCCTCCCCGCGCGGGTTTCTTCGCACTGTCGCCGCTTTCGCCAACACCGCCGGCGGCACTGTTGTCATCGGCGTCACCGACAGGTCGAGGGATGTACGCGGGATTGCGAATGTCATGGATCTGGAGGAGCGAGCCGTCAACCTGATCAGCGACTCGATTCAACCAAGGATTCTTCCGGACTTCGAGGTCCTGAGCTATCGGGACCGACAACTGCTGGCCGTGCGGGTCCATCCGAGCGCCGCCCGACCGCATTTCATCAGACAGGCAGGCCTCCGGAGCGGTACCTATGTGCGCGTGGGCTCCACCAATCGACAGGCGGACGCGCAGCTCATCGCCGAGATGCAACGATTCGCGATTGGCGAGACCTTCGACGAGTGGCCCATGCCGGAAGTGAACTCGGAAGCGATCGACTTCCGACTGGCTTCCGAGTGCTTCGCCCCGGTGAGAAAGCTGCGGCGCAGACACCTTGAGACCCTGCGGCTGCTGATGCCACACCAGGGAAGGCTGGTGCCAACGGTGGGCGGTATGCTCCTCTTCGGAAGGGAGCGTCTGGATCACTTCCCCGATGCCTGGATCCAGGCCGGGCGGTTCGCCGGGACGGACAAGGCGTCCATTCTGGACCACGTCCGCATCAACGTGCCACCGATCCAGGCCATCAACGAGGCGGTGGCCTTTGTCGAGAAGCACTCGCTACGCGGGGCCGTCATCGGCCGCGTCCGCCGGCGGGACCGCTGGAGTCTGCCCCCGGCGGCGGTCAGGGAGGCGATCGTCAACGCGGTCGTGCACACGGACTTTTCACAGCGGGGCGCACCCATCCGCATTTCCATCTTCGACGATCGACTCGAAGTCGAGAATCCGGGCCTCCTGCCCTTCGGCCTGACCCTGGCGGACCTGCCGCGCGGGGTTTCCAAGCTACGGAACCGGGTCCTTGGCCGGGTTTTCCACGAGTTGGGGCTGGTCGAGCAGTGGGGAAGCGGTGTGCAGCGCATGATCGCGGCCTGCCGCGACGACGGCTTGGCCGCGCCAGTGTGGGAGGAGGTCGGATTCCGCTTGCGCGTCACGCTGCGGACGGACCCCACGCGCCCGGCCAGGATCGATCCGCAGGACCGCACCATCCTCGATCTCCTAGAGGCCGGCGAGGGACATGGGACACGCGCGATCTCGGAGGCCATCGGCCTTTCCACACGCTCCGCCCGCACCCGCCTCGCCCGCCTCGTGAAGCGCGGACTCGTGCGGGAGGTCGGGACGAGTCCGAACGACCCAAAACGCAGATACCTGATCGCACGCGACTGAGCGGGTAGATTACCACTGAAGGGAAGGAGGACAGATCATGAACGGCACAGGTGGCGAGCGAGTGCGTGCGATGGTGACCCCCCCACACTTGGGCGAACTGATCCGTGAGAGCATGGACGAGGTCGGATGGAACGTGACCGAGACGGCGGCACACCTCGGATGCGAGCGGGGTACGCTGTCGCGACTGCTGCACGGCAGGGCTGGCCTCTCCGCAAACATGGCGCTCGCGCTGGAGGCCGTCGGTTGGGGGACCGCCGATCACTGGATGCGGATGCAGGCCAGCTATGAGCTTGCGCAAGCGCGAAGGGAACGCGGATGGCGCGAGGACACACGGGCGCGCGATGCGGTCCCGCGGTAACGCCAGCACCTCTATAGCGTTCCGGTGGCCGCTGGCCATGGGCCTTCGGATATGGGTCCCATGACGTGCGCCGCCGAATGTGCCGTGGCGGCGGCGCCTGCGGTAGCTGCTGCCCCGGCGCTCACCAGCACCAGGCTAGACTCAGTGCGTCAACCGCTCTCCCCTCGAACCGAGGTGCTCTCGATTTGGGAATTCCGTGAATGCAGAGAAACTTCGACCCCATAAGCTACGCGATCGACGTTGGCCGCGAACTCGTTTCCAGTTTCGCGCAGGCCGGCAAGGCCACCACTCCCGGACTTGTCGGATCGGCCAGGGAAGCCCCTACCCGAAGGAAGCTAGAGCACCTACTACCCGAAGGCATCGCTGTCGGCTCGGGCTGCGTCATCGACAGCCATGGAGGCACGAGCAAGCAGATGGACGTTGTGCTCTACGAGAAGCACTTGTGTCCCGAGTACTCGATCAACGACGACGCTGCCACGACCTACTATCCGTGCGAAGGTGTCATCGCGGTCGGCGAAATCAAGAGCAGCATGGCGTCCAGCGACCTTGAAGACGCCTTCGCCAAGATCGCGTCGGTGAAGAAGCTTCGCCGATACGCCCGCCGCTCGGACGACGGGCTCGGGCTGGGAGCGACCGTTCCCTTTCGTTCCTACGGCGCGAGCATCAGCGCGTCTGGCACGGAAGCTGAGGAGTTCGATCAAGACACCAAGCCCTTGGATCAGATTTTCGGTTTCGCGCTCGCTGGCTCCCTTGCGCTTCAGCCGGAGACCCTCTGTATGAAATACGCCGAAAAGGCGGCGCTACACGGACGCACGTCGAGTCCGAACCTGATCGTGACCCTGGATGACAATCGGGTCATCACCCCTTTGAAAACGTCGCCCGACGGCAAGCGGGCAATCGGAATCTCGGCGCACGAGTCGGACTCCGTTTGCTGCGTCACACGTTCCGAAGGCGGTTTTCAGTTCCTGCTCGCGCGAATCTACAACGTCTACCGGCAGGGCAGGACCGTCGAGAGAGGCGCATTCGACCGCTACTTCGCGCGGGACGGACGGCTGACGCTGTCCCTCAACGGCCCCGTCGTCACCTTGAAATAGCAGGAGGGGCAGCGCCGCCATTGTTCGTCAGCGACCTCTTCACCAAGGAGTAGCGGACTGCCCCGAGGAGGCTGGGTCACTCCACCTTGATCTGCCGTGCTCGGGGTTCTTCGGACGGGGGACGGGGGTGCCACTGGCGGCGGCCGACGCGACTCCGGGATGGCTCTGGAAGTCTTGGAAAACCGCCTCGATTCGGCCGGTTGACAGGGTTGGAACCGAGCCTCTCCGTATACAAGGGCGCCACATGCGGCCTGCCGGTCTTCGTCACCGTGTAGCGCCACTCGGCCCCGTCGAGGTCGATGCCGGCCCACTCCGCCGCGACCAACTCGCCGAGGCGCACGAACACCAGAGGCGCGAGACGGAGCGCCCAACGCACCGGAATAGGTTGTCCAACTGCCGGAGCAACGGACCGACCTCGTTCGGGTCGGTGATCGCCGCGAAGTGGTTCGTCTTGACGGGCGGCAGCGCCCCGCGCAGGTCCGCCGACACGTCCCGCTCCGCGCGTCCCGTTACCACTGCATTGCGGAGCACCCGCCCGCGGACCTGGAAGACGGTGTGCGCCTTCCTCAGGTCCAACGAAGCGTTTCAGCGATGGCTGCAAGGCATAGCGAGTCACCGCGGCGGCCCGTCGTGCCAATAACGGCGAGTAGTCGAAGTGTTGCCTAGCAGGTGATGATGGAATCATGCACCGCTTAGAGCTAGCCATTGGCCTCACCCTCCATCCCAAAACGCCGACCCCATCCTGTCCACCTCCCGCACCGACGCCCCCTGCCGGATCGCCTCTTCGCGCCAACCGGCCACGCTCTGGCCGACCTCGCTCGCAATCCGCTTCGCGCGCTCCAGGCCCAGACCGTAGTACTCGGCCGTCGCCAGGACTCGATCCAACGATGCCGTCCCGTCGTATTCATCGATGTAGGTCGTGAGTACCCGGGGACGGACGTCGACCGGAGTGGGATTCAGGTCGTAGGCTGGAGAAAGCCGCCAGCCCCGGTCGTCCTCGTACAGGAATCCATGGTTGCGAAGGTGGTCGTCCGTATTGGACACGAGCACGTTGAATACCACGCGTCGCCACAATTCGGCCAGGTCACACCTCGGTGCCCCGCCGTGCGACCGGAGGGCGTCGGCAATCTCCAGGTACGACCGTGGCTCGTTGTCGCGGGCGCCCAACATGCTCATCGCCGAGAGGAAAGGCACCCGGCGCGTCCCCGTCCGGTCGAACCGCCGCACCACGAGGACCCGGCGCCCGGCCACCTTCTCGATACGTGAGTCGGGAACCTCGATCCCCGCGCGTCTGGCCAGCGCAAGCGCAACTCCCTCCCAGAGCACGATGTCCCGGTCGTCATCGGCAAGGGGGAACTTGGCGATCGCAAGCCGGCCGTCCCGGTCCCTGACCGCCGCCTTGGGGCGCGCGCCCCCGAGAGACGATGCGGGTCCGATCAGCAGCCGCAGATCTTCATCCGCTTCTTCCCGCCGAGCCACTCGATTGGACGCCGCCAGCAGCCGGCCCAGACCGACCAGCGGCGGGACGCGACCGGGGCGCGGCTCGGCGAGGAAGGGTCCGGTGGGTCCCTCCGAAAACCTCAGCGCGCCGACCCGAACCTCGTCATCTACAAGGAGAAGGAAGTCCGACTCGAACAGTGTACGAGGCGTCCGGCGCGCGGCGCGGGCCCGACGAATCTCGGCTCGGCGCAGGAGCACCCGCCCCCAGCGATCCGGAGCCGAGTCACCTATCGAGCCGAACAGGGCCCCACGCGTGTGAAAAGGGCCCGGGCCGACGGCAAGCGCCGGCTCCAGAGAGAAGCGCCTGGGGTGGCGCAACCACGCACGGTCATATTCGAATGACGCACTCTCGCGATTGCCACGAACCCGGACCCACAGGCGTCCGGCGAGAACGGGCGTGCCGCGCAGATCGACATGGACCAGAATGCTGCGTTCCATGGGGCCCGGCCTCATCCCCGCGGCCCCCGCACCCGCTGCGGCAGCCGTTCCTCCAGAAGATCGAGACCAAGCCCGTCCCGGCGGCGATCGGCCAGCTCCGATATCCCGTCGTGCAATCCGAGCACGAAGAGGGCGGTGGCGTAGTTGCCCATCGAGACTCCGGGATCGCCCCGCTCGATCTTGTGTAGCGTGGTACGGCTGAACAGGGCCCGCTCGGCCATCGTGGTCGTCCGTATCCGACGACGAATACGGGCGGCCCTGATATCGGATCCGAGCTTTCGCAGGTATCGTCGGACCGGAAGGGGTAGCGTGCCGCGAATCGGGTTGGGCATGGTATAGTGTCCGGGATTATGGACTGGTAAAGTTATATCGTTCAATATAACAGTCACTAAACCTATCCTGCCAACCCAATGTGCAGCCGAAACGCAATTTCCTCGGGTTCACGCACGGGATACCTGCCTCACACCGGCACCTCCGCACTCTTGCCGCTCTCGCCAACGCCCCCGGCGCCCCGCGCGCAATTCACCGCCGCCAGACCACCCGCCCACCCTTTCCCCACCCCGCCTCCGCACGCTACTCTACCACTGCAAAACCGCCCGAAAACACCGTCCAGAACAGACGAGGCACCCGATGACCGCAGGCCATAACGCCCTTCCTTCCCCCCGATTCGGCACGGCCCTCGCCGCCGCCCTCGCCCTCACCGCCCTGGCCGCGCCCCAGGCGCCCGCCGCCGCCCAGCTCACCACCCCGGAAGAGCAGTTCGGCTACCGCCTCGGCACCGACTACCAGCTCGTCAACTACGTGGGCCTCACCGACTACTGGCACCTCCTCGCCGAGCAGTCGGACCGCATGACGCTGGAGTCGATCGGCCAGACCTCGGAAGGGCGCGAGCAGTGGATGGCGACCATCACCTCGCCCGCCAACCGGCCCAACCTCGACCGCTACAAGGAGATCGCGCGGCGGCTCGCCCACGCCGAGGGCGTCAGCGAAGACGAGGCCCGCGCGCTCGCCGCCGAGGGCAAGGCCGTCATCTGGATCGACGGCGGACTGCACGCCACCGAGGTGCTCGGCATCCAGCAGCTCATGGAACTGGTTTGGCAGATGGTCAGCCGCGACGACGCCGAGACCATGCGCTTCCTCGACGACGTCATCCTCCTCGCCACCCACGCCAATCCCGACGGCCACGCCCTCGTCGCCAACTGGTACATGCGGCACGACGATCCCCTCGAGCGCACCACCCAGGGCGTCCCCGTCCTCTACAACAAGTACGCCGGGCACGACAACAACCGCGACTTCTACATGGCGTCGCTCGCCGAGAGCGAGAACATGAACCGGGTGGTCTACCGCGAGTGGTTCCCGCAGATCGTCTACAACCACCACCAGACCGGCCCGCAGGGCACCGTCATGTTCGCCCCGCCCTTCCGCGACCCGCCCAACCACAACCTCGACCCCATCATCATCACCAGCCTCGACCAGGTCGGCTCGGCCATGCACCACCGCTTCGTCGTCGAGGGCAAGGGCGGCACCACCATGCGCCGCGGCGCCAGCTACTCCACCTGGTGGAACGGCGGCCTGCGCACCACGCCCTACTTCAAGAACATGATCGGCCTCCTCACCGAGACCATCGGCCATCCCACCCCCATCGAGATCCCCTTCCTGCCCAACCGCCAGATCAGCCACGCCGACCTGCCGCTGCCCGTCAACCCGGGCGCGTGGCACTTCCGCCAGTCCGTCGACTACTCCCAGACCGCCAACCGCGCCGTCCTCGATTACGCCTCCCGCAACAGCGAGCACCTGCTCTTCAACATCTGGCGCATGGGGATGAATTCGATCGAGCGCGGCAGCCGCGATTCGTGGACCGTCCTGCCCAACTGGATCGACCAGGTCGCCGAGGACGTCGGCGCGCGCGGCTCTCTCGACGACTACGAGGCCCACCTGCGCAACCCCGACAACCGCGACGCCCGCGGCTACATCCTGCCGGCCGACCAGCGGAGCTTCGCCACCGCCACCCGGTTCGTGAACACGCTCCTCAAGAACGGCATCACCGTCCATCAGGCCACCGACGACTTCAACGTCGCGGGCAGGGACTACCCCGCCGGCTCCTACGTCGTCGTCACCGCCCAGGCATTCCGCCCGCACGTGATCGACATGTTTGAGCCGCAGAACCACCCCAACGACTTCCAGTACCCGGGCGGCCCCCCGATCGCGCCGTACGACAACGCCGGCTGGACCCTCGCGCTGCAGATGGGCGTCGAGTTCGACCGCATTCTCGACGGATTCAGCGGCCCCTTCCAGCCGATCCCGTGGCTCGCCGAGCCCCTGCCCGGCACCGTCGCGGGCGCCGATTCCCCCGCCGGCTACATGGTGGACCACGTCAACGAGGCCTTCACCGCCGTCAACCGCGTCCTGGCGAGCGGCGGTCAGGTGCATTGGGTTGAAGAGACGTTCGACGCGGCCGGCACTTCCTTCGAGCCGGGTGCCTTCTTCATCCCTGCTGACGCCGCCACGCAGTCCCAACTGGAAGATTGGGCCGCCCAACTGGGCATCTCCTTCCATGCCGTCGCGGCGGCCCCCGCGTCCACCTTCGAGCTGACCCACGCGCGGGTCGGCCTCTGGGACCGCTACGGCGGCTCGATGCCATCCGGCTGGACCCGCTATGTCCTGGAGGACTTCGAGTTCAACTTCGAGGTCATCTACCCGCCCGACATCGATGCCGGCAACCTGAACGACCGCTTTGACGTCATCGTCCTGCCCGACGGCGCCATGGGCGGCGGTGGTTTCGGTCGCTTCGGCGGCCCCACCGACGAGTTCCTGGCCACCCTGCCGGACTCGCTGCGCAGCCGCGTCGGCACGATCTCGAACGAGACCAGCGTCCCCGCGCTGCGCGAGTTCGTCGAGAACGGCGGCGCGGTGGTCGCCGTCGGCACCTCCACGCGGCTCGGGCAGGAGTTCGGCCTGCCGCTCACCAGCTTCCTGGTGGACGCCGCCGGCAACGGACTCAGCCGCGACGACTACTTCACCCCGGGCTCGATCCACGACATCCGCGTCGAGCACGGCAGCCCCATCACCCACGGCCTCGGCGAGCGCGTGCACGTGCTGCACAGCCACAGCCCCGTCTACCAGATCGGCGACGGCGCGGCCAACGTCCGCCGCCTCGCGTGGTACGATTCCGCCACGCCCCTGGTGAGCGGCTGGGCGTGGGGCCAGCACCACCTCGAAGGCGGCACCAGCATGATCGAGGCCGACATCGGCGCCGGGAAGCTGTTCCTCTTCGGGCCCAAGATCACCTTCCGGTCGCAGCCCCACGGCACCTTCCCGCTCCTCTTCAACGGCATCCACTACGGCGCGGCGAAACGGCCCGGCCCGGTCAGTTGACGGAGGACGGAGCGAGCACGAAAGCGGGAGACGAGGGCCGGTCGGGCGCCGCGGGACCGACGGGCGCGGCCACGGGACCGGCGGGCGAGCCGTCCTCCGGCCCCGCGGGTCGCGCGGGCGAGGTAGCCATGCGTGCGGGTGGGGCCCGGAGCGGAGGCCCCGACAATCCCTTCGCGGCCATGCGAACGCGGTCGGTCATTCCATGGATGATCTTCGTCACCCTCATCCTCTACGCCGCCCTTCATATCCTCTCACTCCTGACTCCAGTGGACATGGGGGATGCGTCGCAGGCAGAGGTCGCGGGGATGGTGGCGGGATACGGCGCGCTCGCGGGTTGGCTCTTGTGGGTCTGCCGCAGCTCGGGGGTGGACATGCGGCGGCTCGTGGGGCGGTTGCCGGCGGGCTACAGCTGGAGCCCGGTGCTGCTTCTTCTGATCACCACGATGGCATTCTCGCTGAGTTCGTTTTACGTCTTCGCGTACGGGCTGTCCGTGGTCTCGCCCGGCACCCTCCAGTTCCTGCTCGAGGCGCTCGATACGCCGAGCGATCCCTCGATGCTGTACCAGCTGGCCATGCCGATCGTGGTCGTGGTCGCCGCGCCCTTGCTAGAGGAGACGGCGTTCCGCGGGGTCCTGCTCAACCGCTGGGGTCACAAGTGGGGCATGGCGAGGGCCGTGATCGTGACTTCCGTCGTCTTCGGCTGCCTGCACGCGAACCCGGTGGGGATCACCGCCGTCGGCCTCGTGACCGCCATCCTGTACCTCCAGACGCGGACGCTGATCGTCCCCATGGTCTTTCACGGTGCGAACAACCTGCTGGCGACGCTGGCCGGATATGTCTACGAGTTCGACGGAACGCTCGACGTCGCCGCGGAGATGCAGGAGATCCGGGATTGGGGGCTTTATGGGGTCCTGGCGATGCTTGTGACGCTCCCGGTGCTGGTCTGGTACATTCGGCGGCACTGGCCGGGGCGGGAGGCGGAGCTTCCGTATGTTTCGGGAGGGTGAGATTGCGGATGTTACGCATATTCCGTAACATGCGTAATATGTGTAATGCCGTCAGCGGGAAAGGGGATTGACGCCGTGTCCGATACGCGCGTCGTGAGTGCCACCGAAGCCGCCAGGAACTTCGGTTCCATCATCGCCCAGGTGCGTGAGAAGCGGGCGGTGTATGTGGTCGAGAGAAGCGGGAAGCCCGTTGCCCGGATCGGTCCCATCTCGGAACGGAAGCTGACGGGCGGCGAGTTCGCGGCGCTGGTTCAGGCCAGCGCGGGGGCCGCGGCCGGGGGCGCCCCCCGGATGGACGACGAGTACTGTCGGGCGGTAGAGGACGGAATCGCTTTCCTCAACCGTTCGGAGGTCCCGAAGACCCCTTGGGCATACTGATCGATTCGAGCGTCCTGATCGCCGCGGAGCGGGGTGATCTGGACGTGGACCAGGTGCTCGCCACACCGGACTGGAAGAATGAAACCGTAGGGATCGCGGCAGTCACCGCGTCCGAGATGCTCCATGGCGTTCACCGGCTCGCTGGCGTCCCGCGGGTAAGGGCGGAAGCGTTCGCACGGCGATGGCTCGATGTGCTGCCTGTGTTCACCTTCGATCTGGAAGTGGCCCGCGTGCACGCGACGCTCGGCGCGCAGTTGGCGGCGGCCGGGACACCGATCGGCGCTCACGATCTGATGATCGCCGCCACCGCCGTCCGGCATGGCTACGGCGTGGCCACCAGGGACCGCCGGAGCTACAGCCGCATCGAGGGGCTTCGGGTCGAGTACTGGTGAACACCCGAAGCCGCATGGCACCTCGACGCACAGCGCCAGGACGCTCGGCACCGTGACCCGCGTCGCCGCAATCGACGCCGGGTCGAACGCGATTCGCTTCGTCGCCGCCGACTTCGCCGGGCCGTCGTCCTTCGAGGTCGTCAAGAAGATCAGGGTGCCGGTTCGGCTGGGACACGGGGTGTTCATCGATGGCGGACTGGACGAGCGCACCATGGGTGAAGCCGTGCGGGCATTTCGGCGCTTCCGCCACTGGATCGACACGCTCGGCGTGGAGCGGTTCCGCGCGGTCGGGACGAGCGCGACCCGCGAGGCCGCGAACCGCGATCTCTTCCTGGAGCGAGTCCGGGACGAGTCCGGCATCGTGCTGGAGCCGATCAGCGGGGCGGAAGAGGCGCGGCTCGTCCACCTGGCGGTGCGCAGCCGCGTCGACCTGTCGCACGGGCGGTGGATCCTGGTCGATCTCGGGGGAGGGAGCGTCGAAATCTCGCTCGTCGACGACAGCGGCATCCTCTGGAGCGAGTCGTACGAGGTGGGCACCGTGCGCCTGCTCGAGACGCTTGCCGCGGCGAGCGGTTGCCACGACTCGCTCGGCACCTGGGTCCGGCTCCAGCTCGCCGCCCTCACGATTCCGCCGCCGCACGCCTACCCCGGGCCGACCGCCTTCGCGGCCACGGGCGGCAACATCGAGGCGATCGCCAGGCTCGCCCTGAGCTACGTGGATCGCCGCCAGCCGGCACTCCTGCCCGTCCGCCGCGTGGACGCGGTCATCCAGCTCGTCTCCGCAATGACCGTCGCGGAGCGAATCGACGAACTGCGCCTGCGCCCCGACCGCGCCGACGTGATCCTCCCCGCCGCGCTGGTGTACCGCCACTTCGCCAAGCTGGTGCAGGCCGAGTCGATCGTCGTGCCGAGCGTGGGCGTGAAGGAGGGGGTGCTGCTGGATGTGGCGGCGGAGGGTATGTCATGAGAGATTGTCAGCCCGATACCATGACCTTGAGGAGACCTCTCGTTTCTGACCAGGCGCTGTTCGGCACTCTGGCATCGCTCCTCCCAGTGGCGCTGCTTGCCGCCCCGATGCCCGCGCATGGCCAGGACTACCCGATCGTGGAACTTCCTCCCGCGGAGGCGACGCTGGGTGGGAAAGCGTTCTCGCTGATCCAGGGTGTCAGCGAACTCTCCGACGGCAGGGTGTTGGTGTCCGACCCGCAGGAGCGATCTCTCTACGTTGTGGACTTCCGGTCCGGGGTGGTACGTAGCCTGGGAAGCATCGGTGACGGACCGGGCGAGTTTCAGTCCCCCGGGTTTCTCTACCCAATCGGTCCGGATTCCACCCTCTTCACAGATCAGACAACGCACCGGGCGTTCCTGGTGCTGGGCGACAGCGTCCTTGAGACCTTGAATGCAGCTTCCCTACTCATCGCCCGGCTCGGCACTGAACCCCCTTGGGGCGCCGATCGCGCTGGTCGGATCCTGGGTGTCGAAGGGTTCGCCCTTTCTGGAAATGGGCTCGTTCGATCTCGCGTGGAGGCCGACTCGCTGAGGATCCTGCTTACAACCGGCAGTGTGTTCACTTGGGAGCCTGGACAGTACGAGACGATCGCTGAACTTGGAGGCCAGGGTCGCCTCGGCGAGTGGGGAAGAACGCAGTTCGGCGGTCGTCGCTACTACACGAGCCCGCTGGCCACCGAAGGGCAGGCATGGCTCTTCCCGGATGGTTGGATTGCGGTCGCGCATCCCGATCCCTACCGCGTCGACTGGCGTAGACCGACCGGCCAATGGATCCGGGGGGATCCTTTGCCGTTCGACCAATCGCCGGTGACCAGTCAAGAGCGGTGTTTCGCGGGAACCGGGGATCGGAATCCTGAGGCCTGCGAGGAACCCGACATTGCCCGGTTCATGGATCCCGTGCCCTGGCCGGAGCACGTTCCCCCCTTCGTGATGGCGCGTTGGAACAGAACTTCCCCCGGGGGCATTGCGGTTCAGCCAGGGCCGAGCGGGATGTTGTTGATTCAACGGACTCTGAGGGCGGACTCTCCGGGCCGGCGCTACGACGTTGTCGACCGGACCGGGTCGCTACGAGGCACCATTCGCTTGCCGGAAGACCAGACCATCGTCGGCCGGGGCGCCTTGTCGCTGTACGTCGTAACAAAGGACGAAGTCGATCTGCTGACATTGAGTCGGCATGCATGGCCGTTTTGACGCTCCGTCCTCGCCTCGACTGAACAAGGCCTCCCCGCAGTCCCGTGGCAGTGCGTGGACGTCCCCCTACCCCTTCACCGCCAGATACCGGATCTGCTGAATCGCGACCGACAGCCCCGCGAGGCTGATCGGATCCTCCGCCTCCACCTCGTCCAGGAGTTCGTGGAAGCGGGCCATGCGGGAATCGCTCTCGCCGTAGCCGAGCACGCCGGCAAGGGCATCGTCACCGGCAAGCGCGCTCTCGGTGAGGTTGCGGCGAATCGCGCCCAGATCCTGGACGAGCCCGAGCGCCCAGCGCTGCTGCCACCGTCCCTCGCCCCTCGACTGCTCGATCGAACGCATGAGCCAGGGGATCCGCAGTTCCTCGGTGACCCAGTAGTAAACCCTGGCGGCGCGGACCGGATCGGTCTTCGTGGTGCGCGCCAGCCGGAGGATCTCGAGGAGGTGATCGAGGAATCGCAGCCCCACCAGGTTGCGCACGAACGCCTCGTCGTCGACGCCCGACAGGCCGTCCCTGACCCGCCTCACGAAGTCATCGCGGTCCTCGCCCGCGACGATCTCGTGAAACTTCTGGCGGAGCGCGCCGAGGCCTTCGAGGCTGCCTTGAATGAGCGCGGTCGTGGACTCTTCCGGATCGCTGTTCGTGAGCACCCAGCGCGTGGTGCGTTCCAGGACCCGGGCCAGCGCCATCGTCCACCGATAGATCACCGCCGTGGGCACGACGCCCTCGCGCGACCGGATTTCGCTGAGCAGAAGCCGATGCTGGGTGAGCTTTGCCGCCACCAGCCAGGCGCGCGCGATTTCGGTCGGCTCGCGGCCCGTCTCGTGTGACAGCCGGTCGATGAAGGTCGACCCCATCAGGTCCACGAGGTCGTTCGTCATCTGACAGGCGACGATCTCGCGGCGCAGCCTGTGGTTGACCGCTCTCTCGCGCCCCACCGCATGGACGGCTTCGAAGGGGAAGTAGTCGAAGAAGTAGTCGGCCGTCGAAGGCTCGTCCGGAAGGTCGGAGGAGAGGAGGGCGGCCTGTAGATGCAGCTTGGCGTAGGAGAGAAGGACGGCGAGTTCCGGGCGCGTGAGCGACTGATGCTCTTCCTTCCGGGAGCTGAGCTGATCCCACGAGGGAAGTCCCTCCGCGTCGCGGTCGAGAAGGCCCGAGCGGCTCAGGTGGGTCATCAGCGTCCAGAACTGGTCGACGTTGCGGCGGGCCCGGTACTCGTCGAAGGAGACGGCCTGACAGTGGGACTCGTTGTCGCTCAGAACCAGCGCGGCCACGGAATCGGTCAGGCGGTCGACGAGCTGGTTGCGCTCGTCCCGCGTAACCTCGCCGGTGTTGAGGACCTCGTTGAGAAGGATCTTGAGGTTGACCTCGCGGTCGGAGAGGTTCACGCCGCCGGAATTGTCGAGCGCGTCGGTGTTGATGCGGCCGCCGTGGAGCGCGTACTCGACCCGCGCGGCCTGCGTGAATCCCAGGTTGCCGCCTTCGCCCACCACCTTCGCGCGCAGGTCGCTCGTGTCGATGCGGACCGGGTCGTTGGAGGCGTCGCCCGCGTCGGCGTGGCTCTCGTGGTTGGCTTTCACATACGTGCCGATCCCGCCGTTCCAGAGCAGGTCGACGGGGGCTTTCAGGACCGCGCGAATGAGGCTTTCGCCGTCGAGCGTCTCCACGTCGGCGGGCAGTCCCAGGGCCTCGCGCACCTCGGGCGTGAGGTCCACCGACTTGACCCCGCGGGGCACGATCATGCCGCCGGTCGAGAGCAGCGAGCGGTCGTAGTCGTCCCACGACGAGCGGGGCAGCGCGAACAGCCGCTCGCGCTCCTTGAAGGTGGACTCGGCGTCCGGGTCGGGATCGATGAAGACGTGCCGGTGATCGAAAGCCGCGATGAGACGGATGCACGGTGAGAGAAGCATCCCGTTGCCGAACACGTCGCCGCTCATGTCGCCGATGCCGGCGACCGTGAAGGACTGGTTCTGGATGTCGCGCCCCATCTCGCGGAAGTGCCGCTTGACCGACTCCCAGGCCCCGCCGGCGGTGATCCCCACCTCCTTGTGGTCGTAGCCGTTCGAGCCCCCGGAAGCGAAGGCGTCGTCGAGCCAGAAGCCGTAGTCGGCGGCGATCGCGTTCGCGGTGTCGGAGAAGGGCGCCGTGCCCTTGTCCGCGGCCACCACGAGGTACGGATCGAAGCCGTCGTAGCGGATCACGCGCTCGGGGGGCTCGCCGTCGGCGCTGAGGTTGTCGGTGATGTCGAGCAGGCCCCGCATCAGCGTGCGGTACTGCTCCTTCGCCTCGTGGCCCATCGCCTCGCGCTCCGCAAAGGACCGGAGGCAGACGAAGCCGCCCTTCGAGCCGCTCGGCACGATGACCGCGTTCTTCACCATCTGGGTGTACACGAGACCCAGCACCTCGGTGCGGAAGTCGTCCGGCCGGTCGGAATGGCGGATGCCGCCCCGCGCCACGGAGGCACCTCGCAGGTGGATCCCCTCCATCCGCGACGAGCGCACCCACACTTCGTACTTGAGCCGGCTTCTGGAGACGGCCTGCAATACCTCGCAGTCGAACTTGAAGGAGACGTAGGGCACGCCCCCCGACCGACGCGTCGGCGCGCAGCCGCCGCACTGGAAGTAGTTCGTGCGAATCGTCGCGAGGATGACGGTCTGGTAGGCCCGCAGCGCCCGGTCGTGGGCCAGCGAACTCACCCCGACAAGCTCCTCCGCGAGTTCCAGCTTCAGCTCCGCCACCTTTTCGTCCCGTTCCTCCCGGGTGTCGGGACTGTCGGGGTCGAAGCGCACCTGGAAAAGCCGGAAGAGCAGCCGCCCTATCTTCGGGTAGCTGTCGAGGGCCGTCGGCAGAACCTGCCGGCTGGGGATCGCGCCGATCTGGAAGGCGTAGCTCGCGTAGGCGCGAAGGACCTCGGTCTCCCGCCACGACATCCCGGTGCGCTGGACCAGGCGGTTGAAACGGTCGTTGGTGGCGTCGCCGGCGCGGACGGCCAGAATCGTCTCGGACAGGACCTCGCCGCGGCCCTCCACGTCCACCGGCTCGCCTTCCGAGGTCTGCACCTCGAAGGTGTAGATGACCGAGTCTTCCTGCCCCTCCTCACGCAGATCGAAGGGCGAGACCGCGATGACGCGGAGGCCGCAGTTCTCCAGCACCGGCATGAAGTCCGACAGGATGATCTGGTGGTGCTTGATGTAGACCTTGAGTTCGGTGTGGCGTCCGGCGGCGAAGAAACGAACGGACTCGGTGCGGCCCTCGTCGCGCATCGCCTCCAGTTCCTGGATGTCCCGGATCGCGACGCCCGGATCGTTGGCGGCCTTGTACTCGGGCGCGAAGGAGCGTTGATAGTGCCGCGCGAGGCGCCGGGCCTCGTCGGTGGGACGCTCCTCGCTCAGCAGATCGCGCACCTCGTCGAACCACGAGCGGGTGAGGTCGGCGACCGTCGCCCGCAACTCCTCCGCGTCGACCTCGGCCATCTGGTCCGGGGGGCCGCCCAGGTAGAAGTGGAGCCGGGCCTGGTCGCCCGCGCTCATGGCGAGGTGATAGTTCAGGATTTCGGCGGAATACCGATCCACCACCCACGCCTCGAACTCGCGCCGGAAACTCCCGGAAAAGCGGCTGCGCGGGAGCACGACCATGATCGACACGCCCCGCCCGAGGGCGTCGCGCCGGACCGAGACGAAGACCTCGGCGGTGTTGTAGCGGATCAGGATCGTGCGGATGTCCTTGGCGATCTCGTCCGCCGAGGCGAGGAAGAGCTCCTCCTTGGGCAGCGAACCGAAGATCGTGATGACTTCCTTGTAGTCGTGCGATCCCTCGGCGAGCCCCGAACGGTCGAGGATCGTGTCGAGCTTCTGGCGCAGGATGGGAATGTCCTGGGCGGGTTCGGAGTAGGCCTGTGAGGTGAACAGCCCCAGGAAGCGGTGCTCGCCGACCACCGACCCGTCGGCGCGCACCTTCTTGACGCCGATGTAGTCCATCCGGGCCCGGCGGTGCACCGTGGACTCGGCGTTGGTCTTGCTGATGATGAGAATGGGTCCGGAGAAGGCGCGCTCGCGCATTCCGGTACTCAGCTGGCTGACCGGAACGGGACGCGCGAAGGTCGACCCTTCCTCGTCCTGCAGAATCCCCAGGCCGGATCCGGGCTCCACCATGACGGCGGACTCTCCACCGGGCTCGACAGGCTCGAAGGTGTAGTAGCGGTATCCAAGGAAGACGAACCCGCCATCGCGCAGCCAGCGCAGGAAAGCCTGGATTTCGCGAAACTCGGAGCGGCTGGCGCGGAGATCGCGCATCCGGAAGCTCAGCTCCGACACGACGTCGCCGATCTTGTCCACCATCAGCCCGAAATCGTCGGTGGCCTTGACGACGTCCTCGAGGCGGCGCGTGGTCTCGTCGCGCAGCGAGTCGAGCACCTCCTGGTCCGCAACCCGGGATATCTCCGCATAGACCATCGACTCGGTGCGATGGCGCTCTCCGGGCGCGTGCAGGTCGACGATCGTGCCGTCCTCGTTCCGCTCCACCTTCATGAGCGGATACACGATGTGCGCAATCCTGCGGTCGGCCGAATGGAGGAACTCGCGGATCGTGTCCACGATGAACGGCCGCTCGGAGACGTTGGTCCGCACGACCGTGACCGGCGCATACCAGCCGGCCTCGTCCTCGCTGGGGTTGATCACCTCCACATCCACGCGGTCGGGACGGCTCCGGTCGAGGAATTGGAAGGAGTTGAGGCACACCCGCGCCAGATGATCCGTCCCCCGCTCCTCGATGAAATCCGTCGGGGCCTTGCCGAGGAAGAATGAAACGAACTTCTCGAGGAGCCGGAAGCGGTAGTCGTCCACCTCCGCCCGAAGGACGGCGAGAACGTCGTGAATCGCCTGCGACTTCTCCGGGGAATCCGCCCCGTGAGCTTGTGGGCTGCCGGCCTGTTCCGAGGCTCCGAGCGACGTCACTGCCATGGGCAACCGTTCTCGACTCCGGAGTGATCGACGGCCTTTTCGGCGGCCGCCCAGGGGATCCGTACGGCGATCATGAAGGAGAAGCTAACCGAACCCCTTCCGATACCGCCAGACGTTACCTTAGGGAGTCGTGCCACACCCTGTTCGCGGAGCCACCGTGCGATTCCTTCACATCGCCGATGTCCATCTGGATAGCCCGTTCGCTGGCCGGTCGGAGGCTATGCGCGCCCGCCTGCGACGCGCGTCCCTCACCGCGTTGAGCCGGTGCGTCGCGACTGCGATCGCTGAGAGCGTGGACGCCGTGCTGATCGCCGGCGATCTCTTCGACGGTACCTACCTCTCCTTCGAGACCGAGCGCTTTCTTCTCGGGCAGCTGAATCTGCTCTCCGACGAGGGCATCCAGGTCGTCTACGCCACCGGGAACCACGACCCCGGCCAGGGTTCCCGCGCCGGCGACCTCGAATGGCCCGACTCGGTGACCGTCGTCGCGACGGCAGCAGCGCAAACGGTGCCGATCACCGGACGCGCGGGAGAGACCGTCGGCCATGTGACCGCGGCCGGCCACGCGACCGCGCGCGAGACCGCAGACCTTTCCCGGCTGCTGCGCCCCGCACGCGACTCCGACCTGCCCCAGGTAGCGCTGCTGCACACGCAGGTGGCCTGGAGCGGCGCCGACCGCGTGCACGGGCCGTACGCGCCCTCCAGCCTCGATTCCCTGCGCGCGGCTGGCTTCCACTACTGGGCGCTCGGGCACGTGCACACCCGCCAGGAACTCTCCGGCGACCCCCCGATCCACTACTGCGGCAGCCTCCAGGGACGCAATCCGGGGGAAACCGGCGCCAGGGGCGGCCTGCTGGTCGATCTGGGCGATCCGGCCGCGCCGGTCGTCGAATTCAGGGAGTTCTCGCCGATCCGGTGGGAGAAGCTCACGGTGGCCACGCTGGGAGACGCGCGCACGCTGGACGACGTGGTCGGCGAGGTGACGGCAGCGTGGGAGGCCGCCCGCGAAGCCGATCCCGCCGAGGCGGAGACCGAGTGGATGGTGGCGGTCGATCTCGAGGGGCCTTCCCCGATCTGGCGCCTGCTGCGCGACCCGCAGGAGCTGGAGACGATGGCGGACGAGTTCGCCGCGAGGCTGAACGTGATCGGGGTCGAGGTGCGGAGCGCGAAGGTGCATCCCGGCGTGCGCGTCGAGGAGCATGTGGGGCGCCGCGATGTACTGGGCGCGACCCTGCAGCTCGCGCGGGCCGTGGCGGCGGGCGGCGAGACGCTGGGACTGTCGGAGACCGATCTGGCCGGGTTCGATGCCGATCGCGACGCGACCCTGTCTGCCTACCTGCATCGCCTGCTCGAGGGCGGAAGCGAAGAGATCCTGGTGCGAATGCTCGATCCCGAGGAATTGACCGAGTGAGATTCGAGTCCATTCACGTCGGCCGCTACGGCTGTCTGGAAGATCTCCGCACGCCGGATCCCCTGCCCTCGATCGTCGTGGTTCTGGGACCCAACGAGAGCGGCAAATCCACCTTCTTTTCCTTCCTGACCAATCTCCTGTACGGCTTTCGCCCCGCCACCCGCGATGGCCACCCCTACACGCCGTGGTCCGGAGGCGATCCCGAGGGGTCGGCGCGCATCCGCCTCGACGACGGAACGACCGTGGATCTCAAGCGCCGCCTGGCATCGGCCGGGCGCGGCAGGCTGACCATCGACGGCGTCACCGAAGACATCCGCAACCGGTCCCTGGCCGCGGCCGGTCATGTGAACCGGGGCGTCTTCCGCCATGTCTACGCGCTCACCCTGGCCGAGCTGGCCAGCCTCGAGGGTGAGAGCTGGAACATCGTGCAGGACCGGCTGGTCGCGGCGCTCGGCATGAGGGGCCTGAAGCCGGCCCGCGAGGTGGCGGCGCAGTTCGAGGTCGAGGCCAATCGCCAATGGCGTCCCGACAACCGGGGCCGTCCGCGCTACCGGGTCCTGCAGGACGAATTGGCCGACCTCAATCAGCTCAGGCGCGATGCGGTGGATCTGGACCGCGCTCTACGGGCGAAGGTGGACGAAAAGACGACGGCAGAGAGAGCGCTCGATGCGCTTCGCGACGAAAGACAGGCTCAAAGGGCGCTTCGGGAGGTGCTCGAGCACCGGATCGGGCGGCTGCTCCCGGTGCGCCGCTTGCTCGTCCGGATCGAGGATCTGCTGGAGAACGCCGGGGAGGCGGACGAACTGGAGGGTCTCCCGTCCGATCCCCGGGAGCACCTGGAGGCACTCCGGACCCGGCATCGCGAGGCGGGGGTGCGCGTCGAGGAGCTCGAGCGCGAGATCGCCGTTTGCCGCGAGACCATCGAGGCCTACGCAGAGGGCAGCGACGCCGCGATCGTGAGGGAGGAGGAGCGGGTGCGCCGCGCGGCAAATCTGACGATGCGCATGGGCGAGTTGAAGCGCGACGCCACCGCCGCAGAGGATGAGGTCGCGCAGATGACGGCCCGCTGCGACGAGCAGAGTGCGTCGCTCTTCTCCGCTCCCTGGAACGAGGTCCCTCTCGACGCCCTCGTTGCCGTGCCGGCCAGGTCGCTCCTCAAGCGGGTGCGCGAGTTCGAAGCCGCCCGCGCCAAGCTCACGGTTGAAGAGGAAGGGGAACGCGGACGCAGCCTGATGCGCCTCCCGGCTGCTATGCGGCCCGGCTCCGCTCGCCTGGTCGCTGGGATCGGCCTGCTGGCTGCCGCGCTGGGCCTCGGCGTATGGCCCGCCCTCTACCCGACCGCCACACTGTCGCTCGGCGGTATGACAATCGGCGCCACCGCCGCGCTCACCACCGCCGTCCTGCTCGGAGTCACCGGGGCCATCCTCATCATCATGCGCCAGGACGCCGTGCGCCGATACAGGCAGTACCGGCGCGCCGTGGCCGACGCCGAGCACCAGAGGGCGGACAGGATCGCGGCGCTCGGAATCAGGGTCGGGAAGGCGAGGAGCGCGGTCGCAGACCTGGTCGCCGAACTCCCGATCGCCCCGGAGCTGCTCAAGGCGCCGAGCCTGGATCTGCCGGCCGGGATCGAGCGGATGGCCGACCTGGCGGACCGCCTCTCCGAGCGGAAGCGGGTGGTGGGAGAGCGGCGGGAACGGGTCGAGAGCACCGCCACGGAAATCCGCCAGACGAGGGAGTGGGTCGCGGCTCGTGCCGGTGCGGACGCGGAGGCCGAATTCGGTGGCCTCATCGGTGTCCTGGAGAAGGCACTCAAGGGACGCGAGGGCGCGGTTCTGGCCAGCCAGCATCGGCGCCGGCTGCAGGGGGACCTGGAAAAGGCTCGGGCGGAGGGCGAGGCGGCCATCCGGCAGCGCGACGAGTTCGTGTCGCGGCTCGCCGACCTGGGGGACGGAGATGCCGATCTCGGCGCGGCGTCGGCCGCCGCCAGGCTCGATGCACTGCGCCGCGCGACGGACCTGGGTGAGGAGCTGGAGAGGGAGAACCCCGACCTGGACGGGTTGGCCGGCGAGATCGCCGCAGCCGATGCGGAAGGCGAGGACTGGAAAGACCTGCCGGAGAGGCTAGAGGCCGCCGTCGCCCGCCGCGACGACCTGGCCGAGCAGGCGGAGACGCTGCGGGCGACCATCGGGAGTCTGGAAAGCGAAATCGCCCATCTCCGCCAGGGCGAGACCGTCGACGCGGTCGATGGACGAATCGCCGTGATCAGAGGCCGTCAGCAGGAGGCGAAGGAGGGCCGCGACCGCGCATTCCTGCTTGCGCGCCTCGTGCGGGAGGCCGACCGGCGCTTCCGCGAGGAGAATCAGCCCGAGCTACTGCTGCGGGCCGGACGGTACCTGAAGCACGTCACCCGCGGCCGCTACGACCGCATCGAGATGGGCGACGCGGGCAACGAGTCGTTCTACCTGCGCGAACCTTCCGGGTCCAGGATGATCCAGGTCGGCCAAACCACCTCCCAGGGGACGAAGGAGCAGGTCTACCTCGCGCTGCGCCTCGCGATCGTCAATCACCTCGACACCGGCCACGAGCGCCTGCCCATCTTCATGGACGAGACCCTGGTCAACTGGGACGCCTGGCGCCGCGACCGCGCCTTCGACCTCCTGCACGAGCTCGCGTCGGAGAGGCAGGTCTTCATCTTCACCTGCCACCCCGCGATGGCCGCCGAAATGGAGGATCGCGGCGGGACGATCATCCCGCTCACGCCCGCGTGACCTCCCGGCAGGCCGCTCCCACCCCCCCACCCCACCCCACCGGCCGCGCCCTCTCCCCGGCGGCCACCCTGCTCCCCCTCGGCCTCCTCCTGGTCGCGGCCCTCGGCGCCTTCGGCTGGCTGCACGGCATCGCCCTGCCGCTCCCTCGCCTCCTTTTCCCCGCGGCCGCGTTCCTGTGCTACGGCGCCGCTGGCCTCACCACCGCCCGCACCGGCGCGCCCCTCGCCCTGATCTGGACGATCGCCGTGCTGGCGCGCCTCGCCCTGCTTCCGCTCGCCCCCGAGCTGTCGGACGACATCTACCGCTACCTCTGGGACGGCCACGTCCTCACGCAGGGGATCAATCCGTACGCCCACGCACCCGGCGACGAGGCACTCGCCGCCATCCGCACTCCCTGGCACGGCGAGATCAACCACCCGGATGTGCCGACCGTATACCCGCCGCTGGCGCAACTCCTTTTCGGCGCATTGGCCGTGGTCGGCGGCGGCTCGATCCTGGCCGCGAAGCTCCTCTGGCTCGGCTTCGACCTGGGTTGCGGCCTTCTCCTGCACCGGATCGCCACCCGCACCGGCCGCAACCCCGCGACCGTCCTGGTGTGGTACCTCTGGTCGCCGCTGCTGATCGTGGAAACGGCCTGGAGCGCCCACTTCGATGCGGTCGGGCTGTTCCTCCTGGCGGGGCTGATTCTGGTGTGCAGCCGGGCCGGCAGCCGCCCGGACCGCGACGGTGGCGACCGGGATCGCGACATCGGCGCCGGCGCCCGTGGTGTCATCACCCGCGCCAACGTCACCCGCGGCGCCCTCCTCGCCGCTGCCACGCTGGTCAAGTTCGCCCCGGCGGCCGTCCTGCCAGCGCTCGTCCGCCGACACGGCTGGGCCGTCCTCATCACCTTCGCCGCCGTCTGCGCCACCCTCTACCTGCCCTTCGCCGGCGTCGGTACCGCGGCGCTCACCGACGGCCTCCGCACCTACGCGCGCCACTGGTCGGCCAACGAGGGCGCATTCGCGGTGATCGCCGCGCTCATCCGGGACCCGGTCCACGCCCGCGCTGCCGCCACCGCGCTCGTCCTCGCCGTCGTCGCCTACGTGACCTGGCGCCGGTTCGACATCGAAGAAGCCCTGCTGTGGATCATCGGCGCGGGCCTGCTCCTGTCGCCCACCGTCCATCCCTGGTACACGCTGTGGGTGCTCCCTGTAGCGGCGCTGCGCGGCAACCGCCCGTTCCTGCTGCTGGGCGGCCTGGCTTTCCTCGGCTACTGGGGGCTCGCGGCGTACGAGACGACCGGGGTCTGGCCTCAGCCGCTGTGGGCCCGGATCGCGATGTGGCTGCCCGTGTGGGCGCTAGTTGTCGGCCAAATCGGGCCAAAAGTGGCCGACAAACGCCGTTGTCGGCCAAAAACACCCTAATGTGGCGGACAACACACGGGCTGTACCTCTACGAGCAACGCACCGGTACCCGAGGCTGGATGACCCCCCTCACTCGCTTGGTGGCGCTCGCCGACCTAGCTTCCGGCTCATGACCGCAAGATCAAGGGCAATGCTGCCATGGCCAGGCACGGTGATCGGAATACAAGGGCTCACGCCGGGATCACAACCGTGGAGGTAAACTGTATGTTGCGCCGCTCGGCCGCATTCGCACTCTTGGTCCTCCCTTGGGACGTGGGAGCTCAGGTCGGTCCACATCTGATGGATGTCTGGGCACCTCAGCAACCTATGCCGCTGTCCGCAGCAATCGCTGAGATTCGCAAGAGTCCGTTCCATGCCGCTTCGTGGTTGGGTGGCCCCATCTACCGGATGGAGCTGCGCTCGCCGTTGGTGCCGGGTTCCGGATCGCTGCGCTATCAGGAAGCTCCCCGAGACACAGTCGTTTCGACGGCACGCGTGTTCGTGGCTACGTCTGGCTTAGGGCTGGTTGGGTACCTGGGGGGCGCATTGATCGTGCTGGCCAGATCCTCCGACGGTTACGAGTTGCTCGCCGCCTCAGTACCGATCGTGGCTGTCGGAGCTGCCGCATGGGGAGCGGGAGCGGATCCAGGCAGAGCCGCGATTGGATCGATCCTTGGCGGTGCAATTGGGATCCCCATCATTCTGGCAAAACCCACAAATAGTCCAGTGATCGATGTCGGGCTTGGGATCTTGGCGCACGCGGCCGTGACGACCCTGGCCTCGAAGATCCATTTCAGAAGGCGTCCACGTCCTTGACTACCACCTGAGACCGGCTAGCTGACCGCCCCGATCGGAGAGGCGCGGCTCAGCCCGTTTCATACAGCGGAGTCGGCTCGCATCGGCCTTCCACCAGTAACCCTTGGAGCCCAAGCGCGCCCACCTCAGTCTCGCCGCGCCGGCACGTTCGCAAAGATCCCGTTTCGAGCCCCCGAATTCGCCGTAACGATCTCCGGAAACCCGTCCCCGTTCAGGTCTCCGACCGACACCCCGTAGGTCGCGCAGTCCTCGCACCCGAAGCGGAACTCGTCGAACCCCGCGAACCCGGCGACCCCCACGGCCTCCCCGTCCCCCGCACCCTCATTGAAGTACACCGCGTTCCTTCCGCCCACATTCCCGATCACGATGTCGAGATCCCCGTCGCCATCCACGTCCGCGAGCCGCACCGCATAGCTCTGGTCGTCGCCGGGCCCGAACGGCAGCGTGCGCTCGAAACCGCCGTCCGCGTCGCCGAAGTACACCGCGTTCGCCTCGCCGATGTTCGCCGTCACGATGTCGGGGAGGCCGTCGCCGTCCACGTCACCGACCGCTACGCCGCGCGTCTCGTCGCTCCCCGTGCCGTACCCGCTCTGCCGGTCGAAGCCGCCCGCGTCGTTCCAGTGAATCGCGTTCGCGCCGCCGTCGCGGTTTGCGAGCACGAGGTCGAGATCCCCGTCGCCATCGAGGTCCGCGGCGACCACGTCGATGGTCGAGTCGTCCCCCGCTCCGAACGGCGTCCCCTCGTCGAAGCCACCCGACCCGTCCCCCGCGAAGATGAAGTTCTGGCGCCCGCGATTGACCACGAGGATGTCCGTACGTCCATCGCTGTTCAGATCCGCAAGCGTCAGGCTCCGCGTCGAACTCGGGGTGCCGAAGGTGGCGCCGGCCGCGAAGTGCCCCGCGCCGTCGTTGAGGAAGACGAGGTTCCGGGTGCGGTCGTTCCCCACCGCGATGTCCAGGTCGCCGTCGCCATCGAAGTCGGCGAGCGGGACCGCATAGGTGCCGGCCTCCTCCTGCCCGAGCCGCCGCGCCAGCGTGAAGGCGCCCCGCCCGTCGTTGAGGTACACTCGATTCTGCTCGGCCCAGTGGCGGCCGTTGGCGACGACGATGTCGAGGGCCCCGTCACCGTCCACGTCCCCCAGACTCACGGACGCCGTGAGCTCCGTGCCCGGGCCCAGCGGCCTGACGGCCTGAAACGTCCGCTCCTCCTGAGCCGCCAGCGGGCTGCCGCCGAACGGGTGCGCGAGGAGGCCCGCAGCCACGAGGAGTCCGGCATACGCCAGGACACCGGCACACGGCAGGACGCCCACCCCCCCGGGGGGGGTCGAGGCCGAGACCGAACGCCTCCGGTCCCCGCTCACGGACGCGCTCCAGCAGTCCGCAATCCCAACCCCGTCCCCAGCCCGAGCGCCAGATATCCCGAGGCGAAGAGCGCCACGAACGGCAGCGACCCCCACTGGCCGCCCGCTACGGCAACAATGCCCGCGACGACCATGAACACGCCCGCGCCCACCGCCAGCCCCCGCCCTCCGAACCCCCGCTTTGCGCCCTCGTAGCTCGACCGCCCCGCGCCGCCCGCCTTGGGCGTCCGCTCGAACGGGTCGCGGAACCGGCCCAGCCCGCGCAGCACCGCCCGGCTGAGCAGCACCGACAGCCCGGCGCCCAGCGCCAGCGTCCCCGCCACGCCCTTCACCGTCCAGCCCCGGTCTCGGGTGCGCCGGCGCGCCGCGGTCCAATAGAAGACGATGAACGGCGCCGTCGCCGCGGTGAACAGCGCCAGATCGATCCACCACAGCCGGTCCATCCCCAGCCTCTGCCTGGCCAGCGCGGAGGGGACGATCAAGAGGGAGAGGGCGAAGGTGAGGGGGTGGGCGAGATGACCGCACAGATGGACGAAGGCCTCGAACTTCACCGCTGGCTTGAAGGGGCCGCGAAACAGCCGCGGAAGCAGCTTGCGGGCGGTTTGCACCCCGCCCTGCGCCCAACGCCGCTGCTGCACCAGGAGCGATCCCGGCGTGCACGGAAGCTCGGCCGGAACGCCGACATCGTCCCGCAGAACGAAGCGCCACCCCGCGATCTGGGCCCGGTAGCTGACGTCCAGGTCCTCGGTCAGGGTGTCGGACTGCCATCCGCCCGCGTCGATCAGTGCCTGGCGGCGCCACAGCCCCGCGGTCCCGTTGAAGTTGAAGAACCGTCGCCCGCGAAAGCGTCCCTTCTGCTCCAGAAAGAAGTGGCCGTCGAGGAGAAGTCCCTGCGCCCGCGTGAGCCACGACTCGTTCTCGTTGAGGTGGTCCCACCGGGCCTGCACCATCCCCACGCCGGGGTCGGCCATCGAGGGGAGCAGCTCTTCAAGGAGGGACGGCGGGGCGACGAAATCGGCGTCGAGGATGAGTACGTACTCACCGGTGGCCGATTCCAGCCCCGCGGCGAGCGCGCCCGCCTTGTAGCCGGTTCGGACGCTGCGGTGGAGCACCTCGACGTCCACGCCCCGGCGCCGCCAGTCCTGCGCCCGCTGCCGGGCGAGCGTGGTGGTCTCGTCGGTGGAGTCGTCCAGCACCTGGATCTGCAGGTGCGTGCGCGGATGGCGCAGCCGGCACGCCGCGTCGATGAGCCGCTCCACCACGTGCTTCTCGTTGAAGACGGGAAGCTGCACCGTGACGCGGGGCGCAGGGGCGTCCGCCCGCGCGTTATCGCCCCTCCCGGCCGGTGTCTCCCGCCGCGACAGGAACAGCAGCGACAGCCGGTGCCCCGCAAACGGCAGCAGCAGCGCCAGCACGAGCGCGTAGGCCGACACCGCGGCCCAGCTCAGCACGTCGATCACGGCCGCGCCTCCGCCGGCTGCACCCCTCGGGTCCGCCGCCGCCTCGCCGGCACCCGGCTTTCCACCGCCGCCCGCAGTCCATCCGCCGCCCGCACCTCGTCCGCCGGCCCCGGCCCATCCGTCGCCCGCACCCCCACCTTTGGCAGGATCCCGATGAAGCCCCGGTGCCTCCCCGTGTCCCCCCGCCGATGCGAGTAGTAGCGCCCGTCCCCGCACCGGGTGCATTCGTCGTTCACGCTGAGGCGTCCGGCAGCCACCCCGGCGCCAAGCGCCCGCCGCCGAAGCACGCCCCGCAGGTCGATCGGCATCGCCCCGGGCGGCACCGGCTGGTCAAGCGTCTCGAAGACTTCCGGGCCGACCTCGTAGCACTCGCCGCAGATCGCGGGCCCGAGGTGGACAAAGAGCTCCGCCGGGTCGCTTCCGAAGGCATCCGCCATCGCCGCAAGGCCCCGCTCGAGCACGCCCGCAGCCGTCCCGCGCCACCCCGCATGAAGGAGCCCCACCGCCCTGTGCACCGGATCTGCCACGAACACCGGCACGCAGTCGGCCAGCGTCACCGTCAGGAGCAGCCCGGCGGCGCGCGTAACGTGTCCGTCGCCGTCCCCCGCGACGTGTTCCCCCGCCGCAAGCGCCGCATGCACCCGCGTCTCCGCTCCGTGCACCTGGCGGCTGCGCACGACCGACTTCCAGCCCATCGCCAGCGGGTCATGGCCACGCCAGGTGGTCCCGGCTGCAAGCCAAGGCAGGCGGACGTCCCACTCCGGTACGCTGGTCGTCATCATCGAACCTTGCTAATCTTTCGCGCAGGCATCCGCACACCCTTCGTCGGCGCGTGCCACACGAACCGCAGACCGTTTCCCGCGGCGTATTGCTCCGTCGGAAAACTAACTACCTTACTGTCCACCATGAGCAGCACCTACTTCGACAGCCAGAACGCGGCCTACGTTCAGGCCCTCTACGAAGACTTCACGCGGAACCCGCAGGCCGTTCCGCCCCAGTGGAGAGAGTTCTTCGAGAGCGACGCCGCCGCGCTGGCGGACGCCGGCCTGATCGTCCTCGACGGACGGCTTGGCGAGCGCCCGAACGGCGACAACATGGCCACGCAAGCGCCCGCTGGCGACCCGTCGGAGCTCCCGGAGGCCGACTGGGCTCCGGTCGCGGCCTCACCCGCGGCCCCCGCGCCCGAATCCCTGCGGCTGCCGGCGCCGACGCCCGCCGCCGAACCCGCCGCCGGGCCCTCCAGCGAAGACGTGCGCCGCCTCCTTCCCCTCGTCGCGCGGGGAGCCCGTCTCCTGCAGGCGTTCCGCGAGCACGGCCACCAGGCGGCGCGGATCGATCCGCTGGGAACCGAGCCCCCGGGTCATCCCCAACTCGATCCGGCCTACTTCGGCACCACCATGCAGGAGCTGGAGGAGATCCCCACTTCGGTGCTCTTCCCCGAAGGAGGCGACGCCCCGCTGTCGTTCACCCTCGACACGCTGCAGGGCATGTACAGCGGCGCCCTCGGGTACGAGTTCGAGCATCTGGAGGACCCCGAGAAGGTCGCGTGGCTCTGGGACCAGGTCGAGCGGGGCACGCACTTCGCGGGATACACAGACGAAGACCGGGTGCACACGCTCGACCGGCTCACGCAGGTCGAAGGGCTGGAGCAGTTCCTGCACCGCGCCTATCTGGGCCAGAAGCGCTTCTCGATCGAGGGCATCGACATGATCGTGCCCATGCTCGACGAGGCCATCGAGATGGCGGCGGCGGAGGGCGCGACCGAAATCGTGATCGGGATGGCTCATCGCGGGCGGCTCAACGTGCTGACGCACATCATGCAGGTCCCCTACGCCGAGATCCTGGCCGAGTTCGAGGAGGGCGCCGCGCCGGGGAGCGCGCTCTGGGTCCCCGATCCCGGCACCGGCGACGTGAAGTACCACCACGGCGCTACCGGGGACTATCCACTCCGTTCGGGCGGCACGATACGGGTCACGCTGGCGCCGAACCCGAGCCATCTGGAATACGTCAACCCGGTCGTGCTCGGGATGGCGCGCACCCAGCAGTACCTGGACCGCAGCGGCGGCACCGAGCGGGATCCGGCGATGGTCGTGCCGATCCTCATCCACGGAGACGCCGCATTCGCGGCAGAGGGCGTCGTGGCCGAGACCCTCAACCTCGCGCGGCTGCGCGGCTACGAGGTCGGGGGCACGATCCACATCATCGGCAACAACCAGGTGGGCTTCACCACCAACCCGAACGAGGGCCGCTCCACACGCTACTCCAGCGACCTGGCCAAGGGCTACGACATCCCTGTGATCCACGCCAACGGCGACGCCGCCGAGGAATGTCTCGCGGCGGTGCGGCTCGCGATGGCCTACCGGGCACGCTTCCACGCCGATACGGTCATCGACCTGATGGGGTACCGGCGGCACGGGCACAACGAGGCCGACGAGCCCGGCTACACGCAGCCCGTCCTCTACCAGTGGATCTCGACGCACCCCACGGTGCGGATGCAGTGGGCCGGGGAACTCGTCGCGCGGGGGTTGGTGACGACCGCCCAGATCGACGAGCGGGTCGCCGCGATGTCGCGGAACCTGCGCGCCGTGAAGGATGGCCGCGTGCAGACGGAAAAAAAGGCCGCCCCGCAGTGGACGGCGTCCAGCTACAGCGCGGTGGGTCAGGACTTCGAGATGGGCACCGGGGTCCCCTTTGCGCGGCTGGAGCGGATCAATCGGCTGCTCCTCGCAGTGCCCGACGACTTCACCGTGCACCCCAAGCTGGTTCGCCAGCTCAGCCGTCGCGGTACGGAATTCGGCCTCGATTTCCGGGTGGTGTGGGGGCACGCCGAGGCGCTCGGCATCGGGAGCATCCTCGAAGACGGTATCCCGGTGCGGCTTTCGGGCCAGGACTCGCAGCGGGGCACCTTCAGCCACCGCCACCTCGTCCTCAGCGACACGAAGACCGGAGAGCGCTGCACCCCGCTCTCGAAGGTGGCCAACACGCGCTTCGAGGTCTACAACTCGCCGCTGACCGAGGCCGCCGTGATCGGTTTCGAGTATGGGGCCGCCATCGCCGCCGAGCGGGATCTCGTGCTCTGGGAGGCCCAGTTCGGCGACTTCGTCAACGTCGCCCAGGTGATGATCGACCAGTTCCTCTCGGCGGGCTGGTCGAAGTGGGGACAGCGCTCCCGCCTGACGCTGCTGTTGCCTCACGGCTACGAGGGTCAGGGGCCGGAGCACTCGAGTGCGCGCCTGGAACGCTTCCTGCAGCTCTGCGCAGAGGACAACATGCGCGTCGTCTACCCGTCGACGCCGGCGCAGTACTTCCACCTGCTGCGCCTGCAGGCCTTCAGCGAGCCGGAGCGGCCTCTGATCGTGATGTCCCCGAAGAGCCTGCTGCGGCTGCCGAAGGCAACGTCCACGGTGCGGGACCTGGTGGACGGCGGCTTCCAGAAGGTGATCGACGATCCCACCATCGACGGGACAACCGCGCGCGAGGGCATCCGCCGCCTCATCCTGTGCACCGGCAAGATCTACTACGATCTCCTGGCATCGGACCTCCGCGGCGCGGCCACGGACGCCGCGCTCGTCAGGGTCGAGTCGCTCTACCCGTTCCCCGAGGCGGAGATCGGCGCCCTCCACGAGCGCTACCCCAACGTCGAGACGGTGACGTGGACGCAGGAAGAGCCGATGAACATGGGTGCGCTGACGTACATTCTGCCGCGGCTGCGCAGCGTGCTTCCGTCCACGGTGCGGCTGCGCCATCTCTCGCGTCCTGAGCGTGCGAGCCCCGCCGAGGGCAATCCCCACAACCACGCCGTCACGCAGAAGCAGATCGTCGCCAGGGCGCTGGGGTGATCGGCCCCGGCACGACCTCGCCGTGCTGACCGCCGCCGACGTAGCCGCCGCCCGCGAGCGAATCGCATCGCAGGTCGTTCGGACGGGGTGTCCGCAGTCCTTCGCGCTGGGTGACGCCACCGGCTGCCCGGTATACCTCAAGGCCGAACTGCGTCAGCAGACAGGCTCGTTCAAGGATCGCGGCTCGCTCAACAAGCTGCTGCTTCTGCCAGCGGAGCAGCGCGAGGTGGGTGTGATCGCCGCCAGCGCCGGCAATCACGCCCAGGCGCTGGCCCGTCACGCCGCGCGGCTGGGCATCCCCTGCACGATCGTCATGCCCGACACGGCGCCGCTGATCAAGGTCAGCAACACGCGCGCAAGCGGCGCCAAAGTCCTTCAGACCGGGGAGACGCTGTCGGACGGCATGGCCCTGGTCGAGCGCCTGATGAAGGAGGAGGGACTCACCCTCGTGCACGCCTTCGACGACCTCGCCGTGATGGCGGGCCAGGGGACGATGGGCCTCGAGATCCTCGAGCAGGTGCCGGACGTGACGACGATCGTGGTCCCGATCGGCGGCGGCGGAATGATCTCAGGCATCGCGACGGCGGTGAAGGCGCAGCGTCCGGACGTGCGCGTCATCGGCGTCGAGGCGGCCGCCTCTCCCGGCGCGGTGCAGTCGCTGAAGGCGGGCGCGCCCGTTCACGTGGAGATGTCCGACACGCTCGCCGACGGGATCGCCGTGAAGCAGATCGGCGACCTCACCTACCCGCACATCGAGGCGCTCGCGGACGATGTCGTGCTGGTCGACGAGGAAGAAATCATCCGCGCCATCTTCTTCATGCTCGAGCGCGAGAAGCTGGTGGTCGAGGGGGCGGGCGCGGTGGGCGTGGCCGCGCTCCTCGAGGGGAAGGTCCGGCTGGGGCCGGGCGAGACCGTGGCGTGCATCCTCTCGGGCGGCAACATCGACATGAACATGGTGTCGCGGATCATCGACCGGGGTCTGTGGGCCGACGGCCGCCTCGCCAGCCTGTCGGTCGTCGTGCGCGACCGGCCCGGCTATCTCAACGAGGTCACCGCGGTGGTCGCGATCGAGGGCGCCAACGTGCTGCACATCGAGCACACGCGGGCGTTCGGCGACATCGCCGTGGGGAAGGTGGGCATCGAGATGAAGATCGAGAGCCGCGGCCGCGACCACGTCGCCAGGATCGTCGCGCATCTGCGCGAACTGGGGCACCGCGTGGAAGAGGTGCTGTAGGGTCAGCCGAAGAAGGCTGTCGGGCCAATCCGGGAAGGGCCTGTAAGGACTGGCCGGCGCGAGCCATCCGGCGCCGGGTCACCTCACCCTTTTTCCGGCACCGCCACCCCGTAGTGAGCCAGCGTCTGCGACAGCGTCGGCCGGCCGAGCCGCACCCTGCTGTCATCGAGCAGATACGAGAACACGTAGCCGGCGGCCAGCATCAGGATTCCGATGAGGAAGCAGTACATGACGGCGCGATCGGGGTAGGTGTCCTTCAGGTAGCCCACGTACATCGGGCCGATGATTCCGGCCGCCGACCACGCCGTGAGCACGGTCCCGTAGATCTTGGACATGTTCTTCGATCCGAACACATCCACGATGAATGACGGCATCGTCGCGAATCCGCCCCCGAAACAGAGCAGCACGTAGCAGACCAGTGTGGAGAAGATCCAGGGGTTGGTCTCGGTCATCAGGACGCCGAACACCACCATCTGGCTGGCCAGGAGGATCCGGAAGACGGTCACCCGGCCCAGACGGTCCGACAGCAGTCCCCAGAACAACCGTCCCACGCCGTTGCAGAGCGAGCTCACCGCGATGAGGGTGGCCCCGTATTCGGCGAGGGTGGCCGGGTCGATGGAGGGATCGGCCAGCCCCCAGACCTCCTGCAGCAGTTCGGACTGAAAGCTGATTACCGAAATGCCGGCCGCGATGTTGAAGAAGAACACAATCCACATGATCGCGAACTGCGACGTGCGCAGGTACGGCGCCGCCGGCTCGACCTTCTCGGGCGCCGCTGCCTTCGCCACGGCCGGCTGGCCCGGCGCTCCCGACTCCGGCGGGTCACTGAGGACCAGACTGCACGGGATCAGGATGCACGCGAAGACGATCCCGAGCCAGAGGAATACCACCTGAAGATCGCCCTCCGCCTGAACCACCATGAGCGGCGCCAGGCCCTTGCTGAGCAGGAAGGCGCCCACGCCGAACCCCATCACCACGATTCCCGTCACCAGCCCCTTGCGATCGGGATACCACTTGGCCGCCGTGGCCACCGGGGTCACGTATCCCATGCCGATCCCCGCGCCCCCGATTACGCCGTACCCGAGGTAGAAGAGCCACAGGGAGTCGATCGCCAGCGCCAGGCTTCCCAACAGGTACCCGCCCGAGAACATGACGCTGCCCGTCACCGCGAGGACCTTGGGGCCGACCTTGGGCAGCGCCTGCCCCGCCAGCGCCGCCGACACCCCGAGGGTGAAGATGGTGATGCTGAACGCGGCGGCCGTCTGGCTGAAGGTCCAGCCCACGTCCCTGACGAGCATCGTCTGGAAGAAGCTCCAGGCGTAGACCGTTCCGAGGCACACCTGCAGAATGGTGCAGAAGAGAGCGATGACCGCTCTGGGAACCTGCCGGGTGCGCCGCGCCACCCTAGCCGCCTCTCCCGGTCCGCACCCCGCCCTTCCGCTCCCGCCCATCGGCGACAAACTGCATCAGGCGGGCCATGTCGCCGATCTCGTCGTCCCTGCCCAGAAGGTCGTCATGTGCGGCCTTGGCCTCGTCGCGCTCGCGTGCCAGCCGGGCGACGAACTCCAGCAGTTCGGCCAGCGGCTTGGAAGCGAGGTTGACCAGCCAGATCGAGGCCAGGACGCCGAACACCAGGATGATGCACAGCAGGTAGATCTGTTGGCCGACCGCCCGCTGGATCTTCAGTCCCAGAAGCTCCAGATCCATCCCGACGTGCACAGTCCCCGCCACGCCGGAAAGGATGGGGCTGCCCACCTCGATGAAGTCCCCGAGCCCCGGCAGGCTTCGCTCGACGGGCTCGGTCGCGGACGGGTCGCTCGCCAGAATCTCGTCCGGGATCCCCGGAATGAAGGTGTGGGCGAGGTATTCGCCGGTATCGCTGGTGATGTAGATGTACCGGATGCTCTGAATCTGGACGAACTGGTCGATCAGCGACTGCAGCGTGGCCAGGTTCCGGTTGAGCAGGATGTCGACGCTGGAATCGGCGATGTTCTTCGCGATGCTCTCACTGTTGCTGATGTACTCGTCGCGCAGTTCGCGGGACACGCTCGTCATCGAGAGGAGCGAGATCGAGACGACGACAACCGCAAAGAGCGCGAAGAACCCGAAACGCGTCTTGCGGAAGAGCTTCCTGACCCTCAGGGCATCTTTTCTTCGCTGTCTTGCGCGGCTCATGAGATGCCGAACCTGGCGTCCCAGTCTTCGAGCGGAACGAAGCGGTCGCCCTCCGGGACGGTGTAGTAGACCTGCTGCAACCCCTGTCGGCGATCCGGACCGAAGCGCACGCGTTCCCCGACGCCGAGGTCGTAGTTGCGCACGGCGAAGACCGCCTCTTCGATCCCGGACCGCAGCGGGTCGTCGCCCATGCGCCGAATGATCTCGGTGATCAGCTTCGCGTTCACGAATCCCTCCAGGCTGACAAAGCTCTGCGGGAACGTCTCATACGGTTCGTCCGGCGTGATCCTTTCCACGTTGTCCGGCGGAGGCGGATCGTAGCGCGCCATCAGCTCGCGGTATTCGCGCACGGCGGGCAGCGACGTGTCCTCGTAGCTCGGGACGACCTGCGAATTGACCAGCCAGCGGGTGTGCGCGTCCGCATCCGCACGTCCCTCGCGCATGAGCGCCAGAAGATTCTCGCTTCCCACGAACGAGACGTTGGCGACCGGAATGTGAAGCCCAAGATCTTCGGCATCGCGGGCGAAGGCGGCGCAGGCGGCGTAGGCGCCGATGCAGATCACGGCGTCCGGAGCGCGCGCCTGCAGTATCTCCACCTGTCTGCGCATGCTCGCGCTGAACTGCGTGCCGCGCATGTACGTCGCCTCGCCGGCGATGGTCTCGCCGTGCCGGGCAAGCGCCTCGCGAACCCCAGCCCAGCCGCTGCGCCCGTAGGCGTCGTTCTGGTAGAAGACCGCGACCCGCCGCCTCCCCAGCGCCACGAAGTTGTCGACGAGTCCGGCCGTCTCCTGCCGGTAGGAGGCCCGCAGGTTGAAGGCGAATTCGCCGTAGGGGGGCTCGCGCTGCGGCTCGGCGCCGGTGAAGGGGAAGAAGAGGTACACCTGCTGGTCGCGGAGTTTCTTCAGCACCGGCAGGGCCCGCGTGACCGTCGGCGTACCCACGTAGTTGAAGAGCAGGAAGACGGTCTCGTCCTGGATGAGCTCGATCGTGTTGGCGACGCACGGATCCGGCTGGTAACCGTCGTCGAGAAGCTTCATCACGATCCGGCGGCCATTCACCCCGCCGTTCTCGTTGACCTGGTTGAAGTACGCCATGGCGCCGCGGTAGAGCTCCGTGCCGAGCCCCCGTGAAGGGCCGGAGAACGCGGCGGACACGCCCAGGACGATCTCGTCGTCCTGCGATACTAGCCGTGATTTATGCGACAGATATGGGGACAGGCCGGTAATCGGCGCGGCATCGGCACTCAATTTCGCCCACGGCACGCCTAGAAGCGAGGCCAGACCCGTTCCTATCAGGGCTCGGCGGGTCAATGGCGCCGCTGCGTCTTTGCGTGCCGCCCCGCCCCCCCTCTCACCCTCGGTGAAGTTCATGCGGTATCCTCCGCTCACGGCAATTCGTCCATCAATGGCGCTGTCAACAGGTTATGACCGGCAGGAATGTAGTCCTCGCCCATGTCTTGATCAACCAAAAGAGCGCATAGGTCAGTTCACACGCGACGAAAACGGCTTCAGCGCCGTCCGATCTGCCCCCCCGGAAACGCCACGACGCTCTCGTTGCCATCCCTGCCCACCGCGGCGACGCCGAACAGGTAGTTGTCGATCACGAGCCCTTCAAGCGTGAACCGGGTGACGTCTCCGACCCACCGCGAATGCTGCCACTGGGGGGCAGTCGTGTCGCGCCAGTACACCTTGTAGCCCACGACCCCCGGGTCCTCGACCGCCTCCCATTCCAGGGTGGTGGAGGGCCGCACCGCGCCGCCGATCCGGACGCCGCCCGGGGCCGGGGGCGCCCAGGCCAGCCGGGCCAGCACGGCCGCGTTCAGCGCGGTCATCTTCGCCGCGTAGTCGAAGTCGACGCCCTCGATGACGTCGCCGTACTCGATGCCGTTCTCGGTGCGGATGTTCTGATGCTGCCGCGTGTAGTTCTCGTGCGTCTCCATGATCCGCACCGCCGCGAAGCCCGCGTCGTTGAAGGGACGGTGGTGGCCGCCGCGCCCGAAACGGTCGAGCCGGTAGATCATGATGGGGTCCAGGTTGGGGATGTAGGCGTCGGCGGTGGCAGCGACATACCGGGCCAGCTGGCGCGACGGTCCATCGACCTCGCCGCCGAAGACGCGGTACCGGGCCCGGTCCTGCTCGGTGTCGGTGACCGGCGTGGGCTCCGAGAAGACGCGGAAGGTGTTGTTCTCGATCACCCCGTCCACGCCCTCGATGTTGCCGATCATGTCGTTGTTGAGGACGCCGATGATGTTCCAGCCCTCGTCGCGCGCGACCTCCGCCATGTGGCGCCCGCCCCACAGACCCTGCTCCTCGCCCGACAGCCCGGCCAGAATCACCGAGTTGCCGAACTCGTAGTCCGCAAGCAGCCGCGCCGCCTCGATCGCCCCGGCCATCCCGGATGCATTGTCGTTGGCCCCGGGAGCGTCGGACACGCCGTCGGAGCCGTTCGAGGCGCGGGAATCGATGTCGCCGGACATGATGACGTAGTGGTCGGGGTTCTGCGTCCCGCGCTTTATGGCCAGCACGTTGACCACCCAGGTATCCTGCGGGATGCGCGGGCTGTCCTCGGATGTAACCAGGTTGCGCTGGTACACCACCTCGTAGCAGCCCCCGCACGCCTCCGAGATCCGGTCGAACTCGGCCTTGATCCAGCGCCGCGCCGCCCCGATGCCGCGCGTGGCCGAGAGCGTGTCGGAGAAGGTGTTGCGGGTGCCGAACCCTGCCAGAGCGCGTATGTCGGCCTCGACCCGCTCAGGCGACGACGCGGCTACGATGTCGTAGATGCGCGTGTCGGTCTGGGGCGGAACCTGGGCCGTCAGCGTGGAAGGCGGAAAAGCCGCGATCAGCGCGACGACGGCCGCACCCCAGACGAGCACAGCCGACAGGCGACACAGGGCCGCTTCAGCCATCACGGACCGCACCGCCGTCGCAACATCCCTGCCGGGCTTGCTCAGTTGGACTCTTCCTGGCGTGCGAGCCAGCGGTCCACCCTGCCCATCAGGCTGCAGCCATCGCGCAGGAACTTCCTCAGGTCGAGCAGGATCATGATCAGCAACACGAACAGGCCGAGCTGCACCAGAGCCGTGATTCCGGCGAAGAAGCCGAGCATCGTGCCCAGGGGGCCGAGTCCAAAGTCGAAGTCCATTCCGTTTTCCTCCGTTCATGTTGTCGTCGCTCCCGGGACAGGGGTTGACCTCGGGTAGCCCAAGGTAACATATGGCTTGGTAGGGTTCGCTACCACGCAAGCACCAGCTTGCCGAAATTCCTGTTGGCTTCCATGTGGCGGTGTGCGTCCGCCGCGCGGGACGCGGGGAAGACGCGGTCTATCGCAGGCTCAAGGGCGCCGTCGACGAAGCCGGGGAGCACCCTTTCGGTGAAATCGCGGGCCAGGTCGGCCTTCTCCTCCACACTGCGAGCCCTGAGCACGGTACCCAGCAGGCGCGCACGGCGAACCATCAGGAGCCGCAGGTCCACCTCCCCCCGGCTTCCACCCGGCACGCCCACCACCACATGGCGCCCGCCCACCGCGATCGCGGCCTGGTTGCGGGCCAGGTAGGGAGCCCCCACGAGATCGAGGATCACGTCGGCCCCGCGGCCACCGGTTGCCTCGCGGACGGCCTCGTCCCACGCCTCGCCACCCGGCAGGCCCTGCTCGAGCCCCATCGCCGCGGCCCGCTCCAGCTTCGACGCGGTGCGCGACGTGCCGATTGTGTGCGCCCCCGCGCGGCGCGCCAACTGCAGGGCCGCGGTTCCAACACCGCTTCCGACTGCATGGATCAGGAGCGTCTCTCCGCGCTCGAGCCCGGCCTGGCGGAAAACGGCGTCGTGGGCGGTCTGGTAGACCTCGGGGATCGCCCCGGCGGCGGTCATGTCCATCCCGCGCGGGATCGCGACGGCCACCCGCTCGTCGACGACGACGCGCTCGGCGTAGCCCCCGCCCGCGACGATGCCCATCACCCGGTCGCCCGGCTGCCACCTGGTCACCCCGCCGCCCACCTCGGCCACCACCCCGGCGAATTCCAGCCCCGGCACCTCGGAGGCGCCCGGCGGCGGCGGGTAGAGACCCCGGCGCTGGAGCAGATCGGCGCGGTTCACGCCCGACACCTTCACACCCACCACGACCTCGCGGGGGCCGGGGTGCGGGTCGGGGACGGTGTCGAGCCGGAGCACTTCGGGCTCGCCGAATTCGGTTATGACGACGGCGCGCATGGAGGAATATACATTGGCGGTGACGTCCGGCCTTCCGGGCCGGCAAGGCGCGGGCTCCGGGATGTGCGCCGAAGCCTCAACCATTACACTATCCGGGCCATGGAACTCCCCCTCGCTCTCGACCGCCCCGTCGTCTTCTTCGACCTCGAAACGACCGGCCTCAGCCTCTCGCGCGACCGGATCGTCGAGCTGGCCGTGATCCGCGTGTCTCCGCGCGGCGATGTCTTCGAGCGGGTGCGCCGCTACAACCCGGGGATGCCGATTCCGCCGGAGGCCTCCGCGATCCACAACATCACCGACGACATGGTCGCGGACGAGCCGTCCTTTCGCGCCACCTCCCGTTCGCTGGCCAAGCTGCTCGACCCGTGCGACCTGGCCGGCTTCAACATCCGGCGCTTCGACCTCCCCATCCTGATCGCCGAATTCGCGCGCGCCGGCATCGAGTTCGAGGTGAAGGACCGCCGCCTCATCGACATGAAGATGATCTTCCACCGCGAGGAGCCGCGCGACCTCTCGGCCGCCGCCCGCTTCTACCTGGCCCGGGACCACCAGGACGCGCACACCGCCCTGGGCGATATCCGCACGACGGCGGCCGTGCTGACCGCGCAGCTGGCACGCTACAGCCACCTCCCCCGCGACATGGACGGGCTCCACGCCTACTGCGACGAGATGGGCCCCTTCGTGACCGAGTTCGACCGCTGGTTCAGGAGCACGCCGGACGGGCTCGTCTTCAACCGCGGCAAGCACCAGGGCACCGCGCTCGCCGAAGTCGCCGGCTCCGCGCCCGACTACCTCCAATGGATGCTGCGCGCCGACGACATGCCGGCCGACGTGCTGGAGGCGGTCCGCGGCGTGCTGGAAGCGTCGGGGCCGTCCCACACCTGAAATCCTCTGCCAGGAGAATCACGCACGATGACCGCTCGTCACTCAGCCATCTTCCTTGCCGCGACCCTGTCCTCCGCCGCCCCCCTCGCCGCCCAGCAGGCCATCACCTCCGAGGAACTGGCGGCCTTCGGCGCGCGTCACGTCGGCCCCGCGGTCACCGGCGGCCGCATCCACGATGTGGAGGCCCTTGCGCACGATCCGTCGACCATCTACGTCGCGACCGCGTCGGGTGGCCTGTGGAAGAGCGTCAACCGCGGCATCAGCTGGACGGACCTGTGGGAGCACATGCCGGTCAGCACCTTCGGCGACCTGGCGATCGCGTCCTCCGACCCGGACATCCTGTACGCCGGAACCGGTGAGCAGCAGAACCGCCAGAGCACCTCGTGGGGCAACGGCGTCTACCGCTCCGACGATGCCGGGGCCACCTGGCGGCACCTCGGCCTCGAAGCGACGCTCCACACGGGACGCGTGCAGGTGCACCCGACCGATCCCGACATCGTCTACGTGGCCGCGCTGGGCAACCTGTGGCGCTCGTCTCCCGACCGGGGCGTCTACCGCTCCCGCGACGGCGGCGCCACCTGGGACCAGGTCCTCTTCGTAGACGAACACACCGGCGCCATCGACCTCGTCATCGACCCCTCCAGCCCCGATGTCCTCTACGCGGCCATGTACCAGCGCCAGCGGCGCACCTGGGGGTTCAACGGAGGCGGCCCGGGCAGCGGCCTGTACAAGACCACCGACGGCGGCAACACGTGGCGCGAACTCACCAGCGGACTGCCCGAGGGCGACAAGGGCCGGATCGGGATCGCCCTGGCCGCCACGAATCCGCAAATACTAAACATTCTTGTTCAGCATTCCGACGAGTCGGGCGGCTACCGCAGCGAAAACGGCGGCGAGAGCTGGGAGAAGGTGAGCGACCAGAACATCCGCCCGATGTACTACTCGCACGTCTTCATCGATCCGAGCAACGAGGACCGCGTCTACACCCTGGCCACCTCGTCCCACCGCAGCGAGGACGGCGGCCGCACCTTCACCGAGATCGCCGAGCGGCCCACCTACGACGTGGGCGTGCACGCCGACCATCACACCCTGTGGATCAACCCCGCCGATCCCGAGCACTTCTACCTCGCCGGCGACGCCGGGCTGCACGAGACCTACGACATGGGCGTCACCTTCCGGCGCATCAACAACCTGCCGATCGGCCAGTTCTACGGGATCACCGTGGACAACCGCGACCCCTACTGGATCTACGGCGGCATGCAGGACAACCACTCCTGGATGGGGCCCTCGGCGACCCGCTCGTGGGAGGGAATCGTGGATGACGAGTGGCGTCAGAGCGGGTTTGGGGATGGGATGTACCAGCAAGCCGACCCGGACGGGCGCACGATGTACATCAACGCGCAGAACGGTTCGTGGACGCGCTTCGACAACGTGACCGGCGACATGATGAGCCTGGCGCTCACCGCCCCCGAGGGCGAAGACCCCTACCGCTGGGACTGGGTGTCGCCCAGTCTCATCTCCCGGCACGACCCCAACACGGTCTACCTCGGCGGCAACCGGCTGTTCATCTCCCGCGACCGGGGCGACAGCTTCGCCCGCACCGAGGACCTCACCCGGCAGCAGGACCGCGACGAACTCGAGATCATGGGCGTGCGCGGCGCCGACATCACCCTCTCGCGCAACGACGGCACGTCGTCGTACGGCGAGATCGTCACCATCTCCGAGTCCCCCCTCGATCCGGCCGTGCTCTGGGTGGGCACCGACGACGGCAACGTCCAGGTGTCGATGGACGGCGGCCGCAGCTGGAACGAGGTCTCGGGCGGCGCGCCCGGCCTCCCCGGCGGCACCTACGTCAGCCGCGTCGCCGCCTCGGCAGAGGCGCCCGGCACCGCGTACGTCACCTTCGACGCCCACCGCGACGGCGACTTCCGTCCCTTCGTCTACCGCGCCGAGGACTTCGGGGCGCGCTGGACCGCGCTGCACGACGACCTGCCCTCGGGCTCCATCAACGTGCTCATCGAGCACCCCGACAACCCCGAGGTGCTCTTCATCGGCACCGAGCATCACGTGTTCGCCAGCACCGACCGGGGCGATTCGTGGGCGCGCTGGCCCGGCCTCCCCACGACCGCGTACGACGATATGGTCGTCCACCCCCGCGAGAAGGACCTCGTTCTCGGCACCCACGGCCGCTCCATGATCATCGTCGACGACGTGAGCGCGCTGGCCCGCTACGGCGAGACCGCCGCCGACGCGGTCGCGCTCTTCGAGCCCGGCCCCGGCACGATCATGAACTACTGGAAGGACACCTCCTACCGGGCGCAGTCGGTCTTCATGGGAGAGAACCCGGTCGACGGGACGGCCATCACGTACCGGCTCGGCTCCGGGTCGGGGCCCGTCATGCTCACCGTCAGGAACGCGGTCGGCGAGGTGGTGCGCGTGATGACCGTGCCGTCCGACGCCGGACTGCACCGCGTGAACTGGGATCTCCGCCACGGCCTGCCGGCGACCGAGCAGCCGGCGTGGGCCCCGCACGATCCCGCCGTGGTGCCGCGCCCCCTCGCAATGCGCGGCCCCTTCGTGTCACCCGGCGTGTACACCATCGAGCTTTCGGCGCGGGGGCTCGTGCGCACGCAGCACACGCTGGTCCGCGGCGACCCCGACCTCGCCCTCACCGCCGAGGACTACCGGGAGCGCGAAGCCTTCCTCCTGGAGATCCTCAACCTGAACCGCCAGCTCCAGGAAGCCGGCGAGGGCACCGACGAGCACCGCGGCGACCTGATGCGGCTCTACGGCGCGATCAACGGCGGCGGTGTGCGCCAGGGCACGCTCCATCCCCCCACGACCACTCAGCGCGAGGAGCTGGAGCGGATCAAGCGCGCGCTGCGGCGGATGGGGCTGGTGGTCTAGGCGTCCGGTGCGGACATCAGGCCGGCCGGACTCAGCCTAGCGGAACCACCAGAAGCCGCCCCCGCCGCCGCTGAAGCGGTTGTTGACGACGTTGTTGTAGATCGAACCGAACTGGAACGAGAAGCCGAGCTGCAGCGAGTAGTTGAAGTCCTGCGAGCGCTGCTGGAGGTTGAGCAGGGCCTCCGCGTCGGTGGCGCCTGCTGCCGAAAGGTAGATCTGGTCGCTGACCCAGGAGATGTTCCCTTCGGCGTTGATGCTGACCCCGCGTGCGATGCGAAAATCGATATCGCCACCGAGCCTGACGTTGTAGAGGTCGATGTCGTGCAGAAAGTGGGAGCCGGTCATGCTGATGGAAGCGTCGCCCCACTGCTGTCGCTGTGAGAGTTCGAATTCGAGCGACTGTTCCCAGCGCGTCTCCTCCATCTGGCTGAACACCGTCTCCTCGATGTAGCGGCGGTAGGCCGGCCCGATCTTGTAGAACAGGGTGAGCGCCCGCCGCGTCGCCTCTTCGTAGGGGAAGAAGCTGTACTCCAGCGCCGGCGTGATCTCGGCCCGGAAGTCCTGGTTGAAGCGGACGATCCGGCGCACTTCCCCCTGAAAGCCGATCGACCAGTGATCGGCAAGCGAATATGCGATGAGTTCGCTGAATCCCCAGTCGGTTCTCGAATCGACGAACGTGGGCGCATCGGTGAGCTCGATTTCGCGTTGGTTGTAGTTGATGTTCCCGCGGAAGTTCATCTTCCAGGTGGGCGTGATGCGAGAGGCGCTGAAGTTGCCGTCTATCCGCCTGGTCTGGCGCGTTTTCTCGCCGTTTATTTCGGTGCGCCCCCCAAGACGGAACACCCAGAAGTCCCACGGGTCCTCCACCTCTTCCACCGCCAGCACCCGGTCCTGCGGGTTGATGCTCCCGCTTCTCACATCGATGGCGTCCGCGATCTCGTGGAACGCCTCGACGGAATCGAAGAAGCCGTGGACCGTGGCGAAGTGGAGCAGGCCCACCGCGAGCGTGTGCGCGATCTCGTCCAGCGTTTCACGGTCCGTACCGGTGGGCGGCGCCTGGTAGAACAGTCGTTCCTCGTGGTCGAAATCCCCATTGCCGAGGAAGTCCAGCTGGTATTCGCGACCACCGGAGCCCGTGGCCTGGCTGGTCATGATCAGGTGGACGTCCGACCCCTCGCGAATCCGCACCCAGTTGACCCAGGGCAGCTCGGTGCGGAAATAGTTGAGGTTGCAGGATCGCGTCGCGCAGTCGAGAAAGACGCTGACGCGGTCGCCGTTGATCCCCTGCGTCTGCTGCGCCGACGCGCGCTCGACCGGCCCCGCCAGAAGCAGAAGACCGATCAGGAACGCAAACGCAACCCCGGCCAGGGCAACGGTTCGGTTCAGCACACGAATGGCCGCACGCGCGGCGCTTCGCTCATCGGCGCCTCGTCGTGATCACGATGGCGCCACCGACGTGGTTGGTGCCGAATCGGGTGGTGGCATCGGAGGCGCTCATGTATTGGATTTCGCTGACCTCGCCCGGAATCAGGTTCCACATCTCGCCAAGGCCGCCGCGCAGTTGTCCGTCAATGTAGACCATGGCGGTCTGCCGTTGCGGGCTGCTGAACGTCGCCCCGGCTCTGGCCTGCAACCACCGCGGGCGCAGGGCCCTCACGGCTTCGTACAAGGAGCTGTGGGGAACCTCCATCAACTCGGTTTCGGTGATCAGGTTGCGGGAACGGCTTGAGCCGCTGGATTCTCCGGAGGATGCGCATCCCGCCGACAGCAGTGCCGCCGTCAGAATTGCGGATGTAGTGGCTCGGGTCAGCATCTCGCACCTCGTCTTTCTACAGCTGGTCCGAGCGGCAATTGCGAGAGACCGACCGAACGCATTACTTCAAACTGACACCTGCAGTCCCTCGAACGTTGATGGACCGAACATCCAAAGTAGAGCGTGAGGAACCCTTGAGAAAGCCCAGAGCAGTGGCAGCCGCCATCGTCGCGGCCTCGTTTCTGACCCAGAGCTGCATGTCGATGCAACGGATGCCCGTACCGGAGCCCGATGTCCGCGCCGGCCTCGACGTGCGGGGGGTTGTGCTGGGCGATGGGCCAGACAGCCAGACCTTCGAGTTCTCCGACGTGATCGACGCCCGGTGGACCGAGACGAGCCTGATGCTCACCGGGACGGTTCACGCGCCGGGCGAACCCGATCACGGGCAGACGACCACTGCGTCGTTTCCGGTCGCGGACATAAGCGAGTTGCTGGTTCAGGAGCTCGACGGGACCCGCAGCTCGATCATCCTCGGAGGGGTGATCATGGGCGCTTCCATCGTCATCACGCTTCTGCTCACCGGGAAGTCGCAGGCAGGCGTGCCCATCGGGTCGACCGAATAAGCGCCCCCGCCGGCCATCTTCAGGCCGACGAGGGCGCTCTCCAACTTCATGTAAACGCAAGATTACAATATGTAATGCCGCCTTTACATCATCGGACGCTCTAGGTGCAAACCGATGAGTTCTGAATCTCCGGGTTGAGTGTGCACTCGATCTCGGGAACCGGCATGCACGACACGCGCGGTTCGGCGCCCGGGCCGATCAGCGTTCCGCCCTGCAGGAACGGATGCTGCCATCGATCCAGATCGAAGAGGCGGCGCCCCTCGATCCACAGCGTCAGGTAGCGCTCCCGGTCCAGGATCGACATTGCGTCGTCCTGGGCGTTGGGGAACTCCATCGCCCCGGCCGAAGCCGGCTGCTCGATCGGATCCGCCCCGTAGAAGGCGCGCACCTCGTTGACCTTGGCCGTGAATGTCGCAAGATCGCCGCCAATCAGAGCCGCCTCGGCTTCGATCAGGCGCATCTCGGTCCCGGATACGATCGGTACATCGCTGCCCTGCTCCGGGTACTTGTCCTGTCGGTAGTGCGCCGTCAGTCCGCCCGCGCCCTGGTGGGCTCCGCTCCCCTGGCCGGTGCAGACACCGGTAGGCGACACGCCGAGATCAGTGTTTGGCGGCCTGTTGGGGTCGTTCCACTCACCGCAGATCGTGTACGGAGCGCGAGGATCCCCATCGAACACCCGTTGGGCAGGCGTAGCCCACACACCCACTTCGGCTCGGCCCCAGGATTCGTTCCAGACGCCGTTGCTGTTCGCCGTCTGGTGATAGATGGCGTAGTGCACGAAGTCGGTCGGGACCTGCGCCGCGGACTGAACTGCCGCGGACCAGTTGCCCAGCCCCACATTCGCCTGCGCGATTCCGCCGTGCGCGGCCGTCACGAAGGCTGTCGCACCGGCAGCCGACCCAATCGTGATTGCCTGATTGAGCGCCACGATTGCACTGTCGAAGGCGGCAGTACGGGGTTGCAGCGGTCCCTTGTCATAGACCACATCGCAGAAGTTTTCGCCGAGGATGCGGTGCGCCAGCCCCATCAGCAGGAAGAGGCGCGCGGAACCATCGAAGGTGTTGGCTTCGGCTTCAAGCACTTCCTGAAGCCGTTCCCACGCGCTCCCGGCAGCCCACGCCGCCTCATGGGTCTGTTCCCAGTGCCCTTCGGAGTTCTCGTTGTCGAATACACCTCTGCGGTACTGCCCGGTGGAAAAGTAGCTGCCCGTACCGGAAAGGTCGTCGGTCAGGCGAGCGATGTCGAAGGCGTAGAAGTCGCCGATGTGGTTGAATTCCGCCGAAGCCCCTGAAACCAGGATCGGCATGAGGTCGCGCGTGGTCAGGTCCTCGTCCAGGATCCTTCCCGGATTCAGAACCTCGAGTTCGCAAGCGGTCAAGGCAAACGCCACCACGAGGGCTGCGAGGGCGCCTGTGGTCGCTTTTCCAGTTCGTTTCATCATCGTTTCTGTCCCCCCCAATCAGAAGTTCACGGAGAGGTTCAGGATCAGGATTCTCGGCGGCGCCATGTTGTAGTACTCGTTGGGCGTCGAGTCCCCGAACCCGTTGTCATTGGCCTCCGGATCCAGACCGCGGTAGTCGGTCCTGGTCCACAGGTTCTTGCCTGCAATCCCGATCTGGGCGCTGCGGGCACCCGGGACCACGCCGTCCGGCAGGCGATAGGTCACCGAAGCCGAACGGAGCTTGAAGAAGTCCGCCGCGTCGGTCCACATGCCCTGGTCGGAGTAGGGTCCAATGCAGCGGGCAATATCGGCCGCCGGCAATCCCATCGTGGCGACCCGCGACGATCCCGACCCGCTAAGCGAGTAGTACTGATCCTGGATCGCGGGGCATCCGTCGCCCGGCCACACGCGCCGGCGCACGTTCTGGAACGCGATGCCGATGGGCCGCACCATGCCGTACTGACCCTCACCGACCACGTCGATCGTCAGTGAACGCCAGAGAGTCAGCCGCGTGTTCAGGCCGACCGTCTCGGTGGGGAACAGATTGCCGTGGTATCCCTTCTCATAGTCCGGCAGCACGCCGATCTCGTCGGGGTTCTGAATGATGTCATCCCAGCGGATCCAGAGAGGCAGGCCCAGCTGTCGGCTGGTGCCCAGATCCTCGAGGGGACCCAGGTCGGTGATCTCACTGTCGTTGGTGCTGAAATTGAACCCGATGTCCCATTCGATGTCGTCGGTACGAACCGGAACGACGTTGACCAGCGTTTCGGTGCCCCAGTTCCTGACTTCACCCAGGTTCCTGAGCGTCGCCTGCTCGGTGCCTCCCGAAGGAGCCTCCTGGACCCCGATCAGGGCATCGCGCGTGGTCTGGTCGTAGGCGGTGAACTCGACGCTCACACGGCCGTTGAGGAACGAGCCGTCCACCCCGTATTCGAACTCGGAAGACACCTCGGGACCCAGGTCCGAATTCCCCAGGTTGGAGATGATCACGGCCGGGACCTGCTCGTCGGCCGACGTTGCCGAGTAGGTGCGTTTGGCTGCGAAGGCACCCGGCGCCTTGCCGGACTCGCCCCACGCGGCCCGCAACTTGAACGTCTCGGCCCAGTCGAAGGGGAAGAAGTCCTCGTCGGAAATGGTGTACGCCGCCTGCAGCTTCGGATATGCGGCCAGGCCGAAGCCTTCCCCGAATGTGCTGAAGCCGTCCCAGCGCATCCCGCCGGTGATGAAGAGCTTGTCGTTGAGCCCCAGGACCTCCTGAACGAAGAAGCCCCCGTTCCGGGTCGTAATGCGGCCCTCGAACACCTGAGGCAGGTTGCCGCCACCGAGAATCTGTTCACCCGGTCCGGCGAACAACTCGTCGAAGCCGTTGATGGTGTAGTTGTATTCCTCGTACAACTGGCCTCCCCACGCGAGACTCGAACTGATGTTCTCGAACGGGCTGTAGGCGAAGTTGCCGCTGTAGTCGAAGGTGAGGTTCCGATCGAACTGCTGGTCGACCTCGCGGTTCCCGGCATAGTCCTCGTAGAAACCCCAGCCCTTGAAGTCGATGAAGTCCGACGAGGTGTAGTCGATCCCCATGTTCATGCGGTGGGAGAACATGCTGTTCGGCGCCCAGTTGATGGCCAGACCCGTGATGTACTGGTCGAGGTGGGTGACGATCTCGTTTTCCAGAACCAGCGAGTCGTCGTTCCCGGGGGTGTAGCCACGGTCTCCACGCAACACGTTCAGGTAGAGGCCGGAAGCGTTGTTGCCGTTGGGAATCCAGGTGATGTTCCGGCGCGCGTACGTGCTGTTCAGCTGAACGTTAAGCCCGCTGGCCGGCTGGAAGGAGATGTTGGCGCGGACGTTGTAGTTGTCCGCCCCCTGCGGGTCGACCACGCCCTTCCGGTCGCCGTACTGGCCCGACACGAAGTAGGTCGCCGTCTCGCCGCCGCCCCGCACGCTCAGATTGTAGACCTGGTGGTGGGCGTTGCGGAACCAGCTCCCGCTATCCGGGCAGCCGGGCTCGTCTACGCCCATCTGGCCGGTCTGGTGATTGAGGATGCTCGGATCGCGGCAGGTGTTGAGGAACAGCCCCGAAGGATTGACGTCCGCACCCGGTCCCTGGTGACCCATGACGCTCACGCCCTGCTCGATCGAAGCGGTCCACGCGGGAGCTCCCGCGACGCCGCGCTTCGTGAAGATCTGGATCACGCCGCCCGCCGCTTCCGTTCCGTACAGCGTCGTGGCTGCAGGCCCCTTGATCACCTCCATGCGGTCGATGTCCGCGGGGTTGATCATGTCGAGGGCCGAAGGCGTCTGCGCCCCCTCGTCGTCAGAGCCGATCGGGTTGCTCTCGATCCGCACCCCGTCAACGTAGATGAGCGGGTTGTTGCCCTGCGTGAGGGAATTGTTGCCCCTGAGCCGGATCTGGCTTGCGGCGCCCACCTGTCCGCTGTGGTCGTTGACCTGGATACCGGAGGTGCGTCCCTGGAGCACATCGCCGAAGTCTGTCACGGCCGTGTACTGGATGTCCTCGGCCACGATGGCGCTGATGCTGTTGCCAACCTCGCGGCGCCGGGCCTGTCCGGCGGTGCCGGTTACGACGAGCCCTTCCAGGGCGATCGCGTCCTGGCGGAGGTTGAAGTCGGCGGTGGCTGCGCCGCCCGCCGGAACGGTCACCTGCATCTCGAGGCTGCCGTAACCGATCATGTCGACCCGCAGCGTATGCTCGCCGGCCGGGACGTTGATGATCAGGTAGCGGCCAACGTTGTTCGCCAGGCCGCCGAGCGAGGTTCCGGCCACCGAGACCTGCGCTCCGGCAATGGGAGCCTGGCTCACCGCATCCTGGACGGCACCCGTCACCGTTCCTGTCTGAGCCGCTCCTCTTTCCGCAAACCCGAAGGCAAGCACGAATGAGAGAGCGACGCCGAGCGACGCCAAACGCCCGGCACCATTCTGTCCGTGAAGTCGCATGTCTCCTCCTTGTAGAGTTGGGTGAGGTATAGACGCCTCGCCCGGTGCACTGATGCTCCATCAGTCATAGTGAGGACTGGATTCCGCAATCGCAAGTGTTTTCGCCGTGAATCAGCGATTTGAGCGTGGCGCCACCGTGCAATCCGTCAACGTTGTGCAGGTCACGGAGAGTCGGACCCGATCCGCCTCCGGGACCGACAGGATCGACACAGCCGCGACGGCCTCCCGCAGATCGACAGGCCGCGGCGGCCGGAAGGTGATGTGCACGCGCCAGCCGCGCCGCCCGTTCGCCTCGTACGACTCGATCTCGGCGTCTCCGATCCACGGAACCGCGTACAGTTCGCGGTTGAGCACCGAGATGTCGGCCTGACTGCGCGGTCCCGCGCCGAGTTCCAGCGTCAAGCTTTCGTTGGAGAACGGGAAGTTCTCGCGCCAGCGGTTCACGGCGTCGTTGACCTGCCGCCAGCCGGCGCCGGACTCGAGCAGGTACTGGGCGTAGTCGCGCAGCAGGAATTCGTTGTGCTTGACGTCGGCTCCCAGGGCGTCTTCGAAGTGGGTGGCAAAGCCGCCCTGGTCACCCTGTACGATGGACTGCACGCCCTCGAGGAAGTCGGTGTCCGGATCGTCGGGATTCACCTGCTCCATCACGGACGTCATCTCGGCCCAGCGGTCGCTGCCCCAGTCGACGGGTTCTCCGGTCCTGGACAGGTAGAACTCGCGCAGCCCGGCGAGCGCGCCGACTCCGTAGATGACGAAGAGGATACGATAACGCTGGAACAGGGTGCGCAGGCGCTCGAATCCGGGGCGCGGGCCCGGTGCGGAACCGGACGAACGCGGGCCACTCCTGGAACCGGCCCGGCTTGCGGCAACCTTTGGCCGCTTGCCGCCTGGACCGCGACCGCGCGTTGCCGGGTGGCTGCTGGCCGGGGTCCGCTTGCGCCCCTTGCGTCCGCGCCTGCTCACAGTCCCCTCTGCACCTGTTTGTCCCTCACCTTCCAGATGAAGGAATCGACGTAGTAGTGGAGCAGCGCGTAGGCGTACAGCATCATCTGGGACCAGAGTTCGTATCCGCCGGCGTAGTCCAGTGCCGGGATGTTGAACTGCGGGATCGCGGGGTAGGGCGCGAAGTTGACGACGCCGAAGCCGAATTCGTCGAGCGGGCGGTTGATGAGCAGCTGGAAGGCGACCGCGTAGGCGCCGCCCAGTATGAGGAACCAGCGCAGGCGGCCGCTTCCCGTAAGCCGGCTCCACAAGCCGGGCCGGGAGGCGCCCGTGGCCGCGGAGCGGCTCATGTAGGAGTAGACCATCACCATGTACTGGACGCCGTGCATGACCCGGTGGGCCACCGCGTAGAGCAGGATTGAGTTGGTGTGCCAGGCCACGAAGTACCAGAGGAAATAGCTGGCGGCGATGAACGCGTACTTGATGGGGTTGATCTGCGCCCCCGCCTTGACCGTCTTGCGCAGGTGGAAGAGGTAGATCAGCAGGTAGCCGCCGGTGACGATCCAGCTCAGCATGAGCAGGCCCTCGACGAACCCGGCCGAGATGGGGATCTGCATGCGGTGCAGTTCGCGGATCCACAGGAAGCGGAACATTGGGGCCTGCAGGAACATGTTTCCGTAGAGGATCCAGTGCAGCGCGAGGTCGTACTTGCGGGTGCTCTCCAGGCCGGTCTTCGCCTTGAAATCGTAGACGCGGCTGAAACCGTGCTGCTGCATGATGCTGTGCTGGTGGTCCCACGCCGACACGAGCAGGAGCAGGGTGATGGGCGCCCAGATCAGTCCGGCCGCGGTGAGGGAGAAGATGGCGACGGGTCCCACGATCAGGCGTGCCTTGAAGCGCTCCCACACCTCCGGCATGCCGTAGCTGCGCACCCAGGTCGCGTAGTGGTGGGGGGTCGTGACCCACAGGTTGATCGACGCCACGGCCACGTACGGGAGCCAGGCCTGGAAGCCCAGGGCAAGCGCCACCGCGGCGAAGGGGAGGCCGAGGAACCAGATCGAATCGGCCCGTCGGTTCAGGATGTAGCCCGTCTTGAACATGACTTCACGGTATGCGCGGATGGGGCCGGGATCAATGACCGGCGCGGGGGTCGCGTTCAGGGTGTCCTGGTGGCAGATCCGGTCCGGACCCGGGTGCGATGGCCGCACCGGCGCCGGTATCGAACCGTAGCGTTACGGTCGCGGCTCGGCTTCGGGCAGGGCCGGGAAGGTGGACCCGGCCCCTGCGCGGGCCGGCCGGGGAGGTGGATGCGTTGCCCGGCGGGCGCGCAATCGCCAGACTTCGGGCACCGTTTCACATCCAGACTTCAGGAGCCTCAACCATGCTCTATGCCGCTCACTCGGGCCTGCGTTTTCTGGTGCTCGTCGGCGGGCTGTTCGTGATTCTCTACGCGGCCGTGGGCTTTTTCGGCAAGCGCGAGTACTCCAGCGCGATGCGTCGGCTGGCGGCCGTGTTTACCGGGCTGATCCACCTGCAGGTGCTGCTCGGGGCGGTCGTGCTGTTCACGCGGCCGTTCGGGACCACGATGATCGGGCACATCTTCATGATGATCGCGGCGGCGGTTGTCGCGCAGGGTACCAGTACGGTGGTGAAGCGGCGGCCGGCGGAGGCGAAGAGCTACGGGCCGCACCTGGTGGGGGCGGTTCTCGCCATGGTGTTCATCGCGCTTGGGATCATGGCGATCGGGCGGGGGGTGCTGCAGAGCACGGTTTCGTAGCCCGGGGAGTGCGTCGCCGCTCGGCGCTGTCGGCGATGCATCTATGGGCTGGGGAAAAGCAGCGGGGCGCCCCGCGAATTGCGAAGCGCCCCGCCTGTTGGTCCTGCTGGCCGGTCAGCGTTAGCCGGTCGGCCCGTTGATGTTCGGGTTGGTGTCGACCTCGCCGCGGGAGATCGGGAAGCACAGATCCTGCTGCACGAGGTGCGAGCCCTCGTGCTGGCTGCCCGACGCCATCTCGAGCGGATGCCTGTCGCCCGGCGTATTGTCGCGGTTCCAGCGGAAGAAGTCGCCGAGACGGCGGCCCTCCAGCCAGAGTTCGACCCCGCGCTCATGCTTGAGCGCCGTCCACGCCTCCGCCGCGCTCGAAGCCTCGGCGGGCATGAAGTCCACTGCGGCCCGAAGTGCGTTGATCTTGGCCATCGCGCCCTGCCAGTCACCGGACTGCAGCATGGCCTCGGCCTCGATCAGCCGCATTTCCGTCCCCTTGGACAATGGGATGTCCGAACCCGAATCCGCGTACTTGGTCTGCGGCCACCACGGCACCTGCCCGCAGCATTGGACTGCGGCGTCGCCGGTTTCGTCGGTGGTCCGGTACGGCACCCGGGGGTCGCCCTCGGGGTTGTTGGGACTGAGGGCGTAGTCCTCGTACTTGGTGAACTTCTGCGTGTGCGCCTTGTACGGCTCGTTCTGTGAGGCGAACTGGATGCGGTTGCGCGTGGGGTTCCCCTCCGTTGCGAAGTACGGCATGTTCCACACGAAGTTGTCGGGGATCCCCGACGCGTCCGAAACGGCGCCGGCCCAGTCGCCCATGAAGGCCTTGACCGCGGCGCGGCCCGCAACGGCCGCCATGGCCATGTCGCCCGATCCCAGCGACGCCGCCTGATCGAAGCGCGCAATCGCGCGATCATAGTAGACGCTGCGGGCACCGGCGGCCTCCCCGTCGATGACGGAGACGCAGAAGTTCTCGCCCAGCAGGCGGTACGCGTACCCTGCCCACAGATAGGCCTCGGCCAGGAGAGCCTGATCCGAGGCGCCGGTTTCCATGATCTTGGCGACTCCGTCGTCGCCCCACCAGCGCGCGCGCTGGGAAAGGTTCCAGTGCGTGCCCACGGTTTCGTATTCGAGTTCGCCGTTCTGCCACTCGACCGTGATGCCGAAACTCCCCGTCGAACCCGATGGGTGGATTTCGCGGGTGACAGCCGCTCCCGTGTAGCCGATGTAGTTCTGGGCCTCGGCGGTCGCCCGGCCTATGCCCTTCACAATTGCCTCCTGCGCCTCGACCTCGAAGAGGAATTCCTCCTGGACCCGGCCCGGGTTGACGACGTCGAAGTCGCACGCCGCGAGGACGGTGACCAGGGCGGCAGGCAGGAGGGCAACCCTGTGCGTGATGCTCGATGCAATTCTTGCAATATTTTTCATTCGTCTCGCCCCTCCTAGAAGACGACTTGCAGTGCGAAGGTGTAGAACGCCGGCGGAGGCACGTGCTCGCTCATCGAGCGTACGCGCGTATTGAAGCCGACGTTGCCGCCGACTTCAGGATCCAGCGTGCGCATCTGCGGATCCACCCAGCGGAAGAAGTTCCGGCCGGAGATGGTGACGTTGGCGCGCGAGGCACCGGCCATCTCCGCCCAGGCAGCCGGAAGCGGCGCCTGCAGGCTGAGTTCCCGGATCTTGAAGAAGTCGGCCGGCTGGATGGCGAAATCGGATTGATAGAACTGGAGGTCGCAACGCGCGCGTTCCTCTGCGGTGAGCGCCGCGTAACCCTGGGTCTCCCAGGTGTTGTACGCTTCGAAGCAACCGGCCCAGCGCACTGAACGACGCGTGGCCGCGGCCTGCGGGCCATTCAGCATGTACGCTCCACCCTGGTACTCCGCGCGAGCCGCGACGGTGATTCCCCCCGGCAGCTGGAATGTCGTGTGCATGCCCGCGATGGTGGTCGCCTGGTTCGGTCCGTGGTTGCAATCCTGCTCGATGATCGGATCCGCGTGCGCATCCGGGTTGGTCACGCAGTCGGAACGGATGACCGGGGCGGGTTCCCCTTCGACCACCCATCCGAAGCCGCCGATCGAGAAATTGGGCGATCCGCCGAGAGAGATGATCTCGGAATCGGTCAGGGACAGTGTGCTGCCAAGGTCCCAGGTCCAGGTGTCGTTGCGGATGATGCTGTAGGTGAGCCCGAGCTCCATCCCGCTGTTGGCGAGTTCGCCGACGTTTGCCAGCTGCGAGCTGGTGAAGCCCAGCGACGGGATCTGGCGAACGCTGAACAGCGCCTGGGCAGTGTTCTGCGTGAAGTAGGTGAAGTCGAGCGCGAGACGATCGTCTACGAACGATCCCTCGAAGCCCGCCTCGAGCTCGGTCGTGGTCTCGGGACCGACCTCGGGGTTGCCTACGTTGCTCGGCAGGAAGGCCGGGACTCCGCCCCAACCTGCCGCACCGAAAGTTCTGACCGCGTCGAAGGCCCCTGGCGCACGGCCCGCCTGGCCCCACGCTGCACGGATCTTCATCGAGCCCCAGGTGTCGTTCCAGAAATCCTCGTCGGAGATGATGTAGGATCCGGAGACCTTCGGGTATGCCTGGAAACCGAAGTCGGCGCCGAAGGCCGAGTTTCCGTCCACCCGGACACCGGCGATCACGAAGTACTTGTTCGAAAAGTCGAACTTGGTCTCTACGAAGAGGCCTGCGTTGACGACGCGCGTCCGATCCTCGAAGCCGAGGGTGTTGCCCGCGTTGTCGACATCGGGGTCACCGGGACCCGGGAAGTTGTCGCCGTAGGCCGTCGTGACCTCGCTGCGGGTGGTGACGGACTGTCCGCCGAATGAGAGCGCCGACCGGATGCCCGAGGGAAGCTCGAAGTCCATCGAGCCCACGTAGTCGAAGGTCAGCGTATTGAACTCGAAACGCGATGTCGCGAGGATGCCCGAGGGGGCCCGGATGAAGCCGAACGGCCGCAGGTTCCGGTTGTCCTGCTGCGCCAGATCGTATCCGATGCTCAGGCGGTTCGAGAAATTCGCCATCGGCGAGTAGGTGGCGGTCAATCCCGTGATCAGGTGGTCGATCTGTGTCGTGATCTCCTGGTTCAGGAACGGGTTGATCGCGTTGAAGGACTCGTCGTTCAGGTAGTTGCGGTCCCGGCGGAAGGTGTTCAGCGTCATCCCGTGAGCGTTGTTCCCGCCTGCCGTGTGGGCCAACTGGTCGTTCGTGTACGAGTTGTTCCACTGGAGCTGCAGGTCCTCGCGCGGCGAGAAGGTGAAGTTGCCGCGCAGGATCAACTTCATCTCGTTGTCGTTCGGGAGTACGCCGTCATCGTTCTCGAAGGCGCCCGAAACGAAATAGCGGATGTTCTCCGCACCACCGCCGACGCTCAGCGCGTAGTTCTGCTGATGAGCGCCGACGTCGCTGAAGAGGCCGCTGTCGCAGGGCTGGTCGGCCACGACGATCGGGTCGTCGCACATCGGCTTGTGGCCGCGCAGCCAAGGGTTGATGAAGAGGAAGTCCGACCGGCCGCCCGAAAGCGAGGTCGGATTCTCCGAAGGCGGCCTCAACGATGGATCGGGACCGAAGGTGAGGTTCTTTGCCACGCCCTGGTTGATCTGGCCGGTCCAGGTCGCTTCGCCCACGCTGCCCCGCTTCGTGAAGATCTGAATCACGCCGGCGGAGGCCTCGGTGCCGTAGAGCGTGGTTGCGGCCGCGCCCTTGATGACCTCGACCCGCTCGATGTCCTGCGGGCTGATGCTGTTCAGCGGGCTCGAGACGTCGTTGTTGCTCCGTCCCGAGTAGCCGATCGGCGGGACGTTCTTGGCGAAGCCCTGGCTGCGGACGCGCACACCGTCGACGTAGATGAGCGGCTGGTTCGACTGCGTCATGGAGACGTTGCCGCGAAGGCGGATCATCGCGCCGCCGCCCACGCTGGCCGAACTCTGCGTAACAGACATCCCCGGCACCCTGGCCTGGAGAAGCGCGTCCACGTTCTGGGGCGGGGCCACGACTTCTTCCTCGATATTGAGCTGCGATATCGAGTTGCCCACTTCGCGCCTGCGCGCGGCCCCCGCGGTCCCGGTCACAACGATCTCGTCGAGGCCGAGTGCCTGCGCGGACATGCTGAAGTCCTGCTGCACCGTACCCCCGGCCCCGACCGTGATCTGGGCCTCCATGGCGGTGAAGCCGATGCGCTCGGCGCGGATCGTATAGTCGCCCGCCGGAACGTTGAGGATGATGAAACGGCCGTTATCCCTCGAGAGGGTGCCGAGGCCCGTGTCCACCAGGTAGACCTGCACCGAGCCGACGGGGCGCGCGCTAGCGGCGTCCGTTACGGTCCCGGTGACTGTGCCGTCCTGGGCATGCGCAATGGCGGGGACCGCCAGAGCGAACGCGAGGAAGGCCGCCCCCGCAAGGGCCGCGCCGCTCCCGGGGGAACGGACGAATTCCAACAATCGGTTTACCATGTTTGTTCGACTCCTTTCAAACGTGGTTTCCTGTCGGGCTGGGCACCGGGCATTTCCCGGGCCGGCACCGACTCACTGACTCTGCTGAATATTGATAAACACCTCGGCGCTCGCCACTCCCTCGACCGCATCTTCGGCCCTGGCTCGCACGGTGAACATTCCCGCGACATCGTATGTGTGCTCCCTGGCGCCGGAGGCCGTCTGTGCGCCGGCGGTAGCCAGCGAGTCGACTGCGCCGTCGCCCCAGGTGAAGACGATTCCGCTCAGGCTGCGCCCGCTGACGTTGTAGAGCACCGACAACTTCTGGCCGACCAGGCCTGTTTCGGGTCCGATCAATTCTATTGCAAGGGACGAGCCGATTTCATCGTCGTAGCAGGACGGGTTGGCAAGGACCATGAGCAGGAACAGGGCGACCCGGGTAGCCGTACGGCGGAATAGCGTTGGCGTTACGCCGGTCATCGGGTGACAAACGGTATCTGGATGACGATGCGATCTTCCAGGGGGTCAGTCGGCAGCGTGGTCTCACGCCTGGAGCGCCTGCGGAACTGGTCCCAGATGACTGTGCCCACTGCGGCGCCTATGATCCCCACCAGGGCGTAGGTCCGGCTCCGGTGCAGTGAACGGATCTCGACATCCGCCAGGCCCTCGACGGGTATGCGGAGACGCTGGCTGAACGATTCTACGCGAATCCCTTCGGCAACGGTCACCACGGGAACTTCGAGAAGGAGCCCGCCGGGATCCGCTTCAAGGACCGTGCCGTCGATCAGGCGGTCGCCTCCGAGAAGGTATTCCTGGAATTCCTCATGCTGGCTTTGCGTGAGCAGGGTGCGCACGCGGTCGCCGGCGTTCAGCTCCGAGACGGTGCTGGGGCGATACGAATGGCATCCCGCGGCGAAAAGCGGCAGGAGCAGGACGAGAGGGGCTCGAGATGACATCATGGTGACGGTAAAAGTAACATGGCGCGCACTTGGCGGATGACATCCGCAATCTCTTCGTCGTCGGGGGCAAATTCCAGCGCGTCGTAGAGCGAGGGCAGCGCTTCTTCGGGGCGGCCGATGTTGACCAGGGCGACCGCCAGGTAGAAGTGGGCGCGTGCGAGGCCGAAGTCGTTGCGAATGGCGGCTTGGTAGGCACCGATTGCCCCTTCGAGGTCGCCGCGCCGGAAGCGGGCATTGCCCAGGTTCAGGTGGGCCAGAGCCTCGGTCGGTCGGACAAGGGCAGCGCGCTCGTAGACGGCTTCGGCTTCGTCACCGCGGCCCAGCGTCTCCAGGCCCAGGCCCAGGTTGACGAGGGCGACGGGATCGTCGGGGCGTCGCCGCAGTGCCTCCAGGTAGACCTGGACGGCTTCTTCCACCGCACCCGTTGTGGCCAATCCCGCCCCCAGCGCCACCAGCGCCTCGGGCGAATCGGGCAGCACCTCCTGGGCACGGCGCAGAAAATGAAGTCCCGCTTCGGCACCGATCGCGCGTTCGGCCGCCGCCGCCCATTGGGACAGGGCCGCGCTCCAACGAGCCTGCAGCCGCGCCGGTTCGGCCTCGGCGCGGGGCAACCGGTCCAGCAGGGCGCGAACATCCGCCCCCTCGCCCCTCGTGGCGTGGAGCGCGGCGGCCGCCACCGCGCGCACATCCAGATCGGCATCCGCCGCCATCGCGGCCAGGGCGCCGCCCGGCTCGTCATCGAGCCCGCCCGGCGTCCGCTCCGGCCCGGCCTGCTCCCGTGCCATCCACCCCCTCACCCATGCGTCCACAGCCATCACCTTGGCGAGCCCGTGCCGGTCGCCCAGCGCGGCGGCCTCGATCAGGGCGCGGTCAAGCTCGGCCCGGGCCGCGCCAGGCGCCCTGGCGGCAATCAGCGCGGCAACCTCCGCCCGGTGCGGCCTCACCTCCCCCCACCACTCCTCCACCTGGGCTGCCAAATCCCCCACCGTCATGTCGCCATGACAGCGACTGCACGCCGACGCGAGCCCCATACGCTCGTCCACACCGGGCCGCGGAATCGCGATCGTGTGATCGGAGCGCCCGTACGGCACCGCGTCGGTCAGCTCCGGGTGCTGGATGTATGGCATATGGCAGCTGGTACAGGCGGCACCGGCGGATCCCGCGGGATGGAAGGTGTGCACTTCCGGCTCCGCCCCGATGGCCGCGTGGCAGCCGGTGCACTGCCCGTCGTCGAAACGGCCCCGCAGGGGGTTGCCGAAGACGTCGCGGTACCCCTGCGAGTGGGGATCGTGACAATCGACGCAGGTCATCGAGCCGAAGAGATAGCATGCGCTGTTGCGGTGGGTCTGCTGGTAGCCGAAGGTGGCGACGCGGCCGTCGGGCAGGTAGGGCGAATCGCCCACGGCGGGAAGACCGAGGCTGTAGTCCACCGCGCCATCTCCGGCGGGGTCTTCAAGGGCGCGCTTGAGGGCGTGGCACTGGAGGCAGACGGCCAGCGAGGCGTCGGTGGCCAGCGTATCGAGGGCGTGTAGTCGGGTTGCGGAGGGGGGCGCGGCGGCCGCAGCCTGGACGGGCTGACCAGCCCTGCCGCCGGCGGGTTCTCCGGTGCGGCTGTCCGGCTCGGCGAGTCCCTGCGCCCAGTCGACATGAGCCCGCGCTGGACCGTGACACGACTCACAGTTGATCTGCAGGGTGGTCAGGCTCGTCTGGTAGCGTCCAGTTTCCGGGCGGAACGCCACCTCGACCTGGCTTCCGTGGCAGTTCTGGCAGTTCGCGAAACGTCGGTTGGTGCCGAGAATCCTCACGGGAGGCCAGTCACCGCATTCGGTCAGGCGCATGTCTTCCGTTATCGGCAGCCATCCGGCGTCGGCGCGGAGACGGGCGCGGTCCGCTCCCGGCAACCAGAATCCCCCCACGAACGCCGTGTTGCAGAACCAGGCGCCCGTGTCCCTCGAGTAGTCGAAGGGCAGGAATCGCTCGGTACCGTCCGGGAACAGCGAGATGAAGCCCTGGGTTCCGCCACCGATCATGTGGCCCCGCCCGACGACGCCCGACACCACCAGTTCCATGGGCGGACGGCCCTCGCGCTCCACCACGAAGAGGTAGCGTCCCTGGTTGTCGACCCGCGGCCATGCGACTGCATCGGCGAATCGAATTGCGGCCCCCCCGAACGGCGCGATCACGCTCTCGGGTCCCGGTGGACCGCCGGCGGTTCCGTGTGTCGAGCCCGTCCACGCCTCGTACTCCTCCACATGACACGCGCGGCACGATTCCGATCCGGCGAATCCCGGCGCGATCTGCGACGGCGTCCCTTCTGGCGCTCGCCCACCACTGCCCGATCCCACGGCGGCAGCCGCAAGGAACATCGCGCCGGCGGCGAGTGTGGTACGGAACAGTGATGATCGTAGCAAATCGCCCCCCGAGTTGACGATGCGGCCCACCGCCCAATCTTATACCGTTGCGCCCCTTTCTGCGCCCCGTTCCAGGATGCGGCAACCGCCGAACGACCCCATGGCAGACCCCCAACGAGACGAAAGCAACGCTGGCGCCCTGGCGATGGTCATGGGCGGCGGGGGCGCCCGGGCCGCCTACCAGGCCGGTGTGCTCCGCTTTCTGTCCCGCCGGTTTCCACACTTGCAGGCCCCGATAATCACCGGTGTTAGCGCGGGGGCGATCAACGCAGCTCACCTCGCGGCCCACCACGGGACCTTCGAGCAGGCCACCGACGAACTCTTCCACCTCTGGTCCAGCCTGAACGTGGAGCATGTCTTTCGCACGGACGTGCCGTCGCTCGCGTGGCATGTGTTCCGCTGGGGGCGCCAGCTGGTCTCGGGCGGAGTCCGCGCGGGCCCACAGGTCAGAGGACTCCTCGATACCGATCCGTTGCGGACCTACCTCGCCGACAGGATGCACGCAATCGACGGCGAGCTCACCGGAATCAACTACAACCTGGCAATGGGGCGTCTGAGGGCGGTGGCCCTGAGCACGACCAACTATTCGACGGGACAGTCGGTGCTCTGGGTACAGGGCGAGGGCGTGATGGAATGGGAGCGCCCCACGCGCCGCTCCCGTTTGACGACGCTGACCGTCGAGCACGTGATGGCCTCGGCCGCCCTTCCTCTCGTGTTCCCCGCCGTGCAGATCGGAAAGCACTGGTTCGGAGACGGCGGCATCCGGCTTGCCGCCCCCCTGTCGCCTGCCCTGCACCTCGGCGCCGACCGCATTCTGGCCATCAGCACGCGCCGCGCGCGGTCGTTCTCGGAAGCCGATGCTCCGGTGGTCAAGGGCTACCCGCCTCCGGTCCAGGTCGCGGGGGTGCTGATGAACTCCGTCTTCCTCGACATGCTCGACGAAGACGGTCATCGACTCAAGCGCGTCAACAGGCTGCTGGCGGGGCTGTCGCCGGACCAGCGCGGGGGAATGCGGCCCGTCCGCCTCGTCACCATTCGGCCGTCCGTAGACCTCGGGCAGTTGGCCAATCGATACGAGCCGCAACTGCCGAAGGCCTTCCGATTCATGACCCGCGGACTCGGCACCAGACACACCAAGGCACCCGACTTCCTCAGTCTCATCATGTTCCAGCCCGACTACATTGCGGAGATGATCCGGGTGGGCGAGGCGGACGCCGAACAGCGGGAGGCAGAGCTGGCGGCCCTTCTGGAACCGGAAGACACAGCCGAGATTGATGCGGGTGTGGCCGCACTCGACCCACAAAAGCCGACTACGTAAGGAGGCACCGTGAACGCCCCCTCATCCAACGACCGGAAGGGCATCAGCGACGCACAGGAGTCGCGCGAGGTCGCGGAAAGTGCGCGCGAGGCCCGGTGGGCCAAGCGCAGCTTCATGAAGGAGTTGTTCGGCGGGCGGCTTTCGCTCGACCTGATCCACCCGCATCCGGAGCAGGATCCCGACGACGCGGCCAGGGCCGCCCCCTTTCTGGAACGCCTCGAGCAATTCGTCGTCGAGCATGTGGACGGGGACGCCTTCGACCGCGAAGGCTGGGTGCCGGACTCGGTGCTGGAGGGACTCGCCGAATTGGGTGCGTACGGCATCAAGATCCCGCGCGAGTACGGTGGGCTCGGCCTCTCGCAGACGTCCTACAACCGCGCCCTCGGCCTCGTGGCGAGTCGATGCGCCTCTACGGCCGCTTTCCTCTCGGCGCATCAGTCCATCGGCGTCCCCACGCCCCTGGTGCTCTTCGGCACCGAGGAGCAGAAGCGCAAGTATCTGCCGCGCGCCGCCAGCGGTGAACTGTCGGCATTCGCCCTCACCGAGGCGATGGTCGGGTCCGATCCGGCAAACATGTCCACCTTCGCCGAACTCTCCGAAGACGGCGAGCACTATATCCTGAACGGCGAAAAGCTGTGGACGACGAACGGGCCCAGGTCCAAGCTGCTCGTGGTGATGGCGCGGACCCCGGCTCGCGCGGGAGTGAAGGGCGCCCGTCCGATCAGCGCCTTTATCGTCGAGACGGACTGGGAGGGTGTGGAGGTCGCCCAGATCTGTCGCTTCATGGGCCTGAACGGCATCTCGAACGGCGTGCTTCGCTTCACCGATGTCAGGGTGCCAAGGGACAACCTCCTGTGGGGCGAGGGGAAGGGCCTGAAGCTCGCCCTGATCACGCTCAACACCGGACGCCTCGCGCTTCCCGCCTTCTGCGCCGCCGGCGCGAAGGGGTTCCTGCGCACGTCGCGCAAGTGGGCTGCGGAGCGGGTGCAGTGGGGCGCCCCGGTCGGCAAGCACGACGCGGTGGCGCAGAAGGTGGGCCGGATGGCGGCCGAGGCGTTTGCGATGGAGGCGGTCGTCGAACTCGCCGCTGCCATGTCCGGGCAGGGAAAGCTGGACATAAGACTGGAAGCGGCCATGGCCAAGCTCTGGCACAGCGAGAAGTGCTGGGACCTGGTAAACGACGCGGTGCAGGTCCGGGGAGGCCGTGGATACGAGACCGCCGATTCGCTGCGCGCCCGCGGCGAGGATCCGGCACCCCTGGAGCGCTACCTGCGGGACTCGCGCATCAACCTGATCTTCGAGGGCACCAGCGAGATCATGCGCCTCTTCATGGCTCGCGAAGCGGTCGACCATCACCTCTCGGTCGCCGGTGCGGTCATCGATGCACGGCTGCCTGCCGGACAGCGCATCGCCGCCCTGCTGAAGGCCGGCCTGCACTACGCCGTGTGGTACCCGGGAAGGTGGCTGGGATGGGGGCGGTGGCCGCGCTATGGGGAATTCGGCGCTCTGGCCGGACACATGCGCTACGCGGACCGCAAGTCGAGGAAACTGGCGCGCGCGACCTTCCACGCCATGCTTCGTTTCGGCCCCAAACTGGAGCAGCGGCAGGCACTCCTCGGACGGTTCGTGGATATCGGTGCCGACCTGTTCGTGATCTCGGCTTCCTGCGTGCGCGCCATGAAGCTTCTGAAGGAGACGCCGACCGACCGCACCCCGATCGAGTTGGCCGACGCAGCCTGCGCGCTGGCTCGGCGCCGCATCGACGAGCGATTCCGGGCGGTCCGCCGAAACGACGATTCACAGATGTACCGCGTGGCCCGGAATGCCATGGCCAATCGCTACGAATGGCTCGAGGAGGGCCTCTGCGACTGAATGGTGCGATCCCTCCTGCTCTTCGTTCTTTTCTGGACCCTCGCACTGCTGCTGCTCGGGAGCGTGGTGCACGCCACCGAATCCAGCCTCGCCTGCCCCGACTGGCCCACCTGCTTCGGCACGATGATGCCCGAAATGACCGGCGGCGTCTTCTGGGAGCATCTTCACCGGCTGTGGGCCGGGGCCCTGGTGATCGTGTTCGCCGTCGCCGTGGTGCTTGTGCGGCGCACCTTGCCTGCAAGGCGCGACCTCTTCCACATGGGCGTCGCGGGGCTCGGCCTGCTCCTCGTCCAGTCGGTGCTGGGCGGCCTCACGGTGATCTACCGGCTCCCCGACGCCATCTCGACCACGCACCTGGCCCTCGCCTTCGCCTTCCTGGCGCTGGTTACGATCATGGTGGTGCGTACCGGACCACATGGTGGTGACCCCGCCCGCGATGTCGACCCTCTGGCGAGGCGGGCCGGCATGTGGGGAGCAGGGCTGGTCTTCGTACAGTCTGTGGTGGGGGCGCTCGTACGCCATACGGATTCCGGAATGGCCTGCCCCGACGTGCCGCTTTGTCTCGGCAGGATAATCCCCCCGCTCGACTACCCGATGGTGCAGCTGCACTTCCTGCACCGCGCGCTGGGCGTGCTCGTCGCGGTGGTCCTGCTGCGCTACACTTGGCTGATCCTGGCGCGTTCCCGCGACCGCGTCGCACGGCGGCTGGCTGTCGCTCTCGGAGCAGGCGTGATCGGCCAGGTTCTGCTCGGCTACCTGTCCGTGGCGTTCCGTCTCGCTCCCCCGTACGTGTCGACGCACACGCTGCTCGCCGCCACCCTGCTCTCCCTGGCCGTTGCCATGGCGGCGCGCAGGCCGCAACCCGCTGCGGCATGAGCGCCGAGTCATTCGGCGACACACTCGCCGCGGTAAATGCCTGCCTGAATCTCGCCAGCGCCGTTCTGCTCGTTGCCGGCTTCCGCTTCATCAGGCGCGGCAGGATCCGGGATCATCGACGGTGCATGCTCGGCGCAGTTACGGCCGGTGGACTGTTTCTCGTTTTCTACGTTATCCGGTTTTCCCTCACCGGCACTCACCCGTTCACGGGACCGGACCCCCTGCGCCCCGTCTACCTCACCATCCTGTTCAGCCACATGATCCTTGCGGTCGTGGTCGTGCCGCTGGTCATCCGACTCCTCGTTCTGGCCGGACGTAAGCGCTTCGAGGACCACAGACGGCTGGCGCGCTGGACCTTCCCCATCTGGCTCTACACTTCGGTGACGGGGCTGGTGGTGTACCTGATGCTCTACCAGCTGTACGGCTGACGAGCCCCGGTCACGAACCCATTTCCGCTTCCCAGCGACAAGCCCTGTCTCCCCGGGTCTCACACTGCTGCTTCGCCACCACGATGCCGCGTCCCACGCTGTCGTGGAGCACCCTCTGGCAGAACCCGGTGATGATTTGACAGGCGTCGCCGTTCTCGTCGACCTGAACCAGCGGAGAAGCGGACATCTCGAACACGAACGACCCGGACACGAATCCGCCCAACCGACGGCCGAAGAGCTTCACCAACGCGCGCCGCAGGCGTCGCTTGGCGACGTAGAGACGTACGACCCGCGGCACCCAGTGCGTCACCCGACGCACTTTGGCGCCCGCCAGCTGAGATCCCATGGTGAAGAACACCTCGGCCGCATCAGGACGTTTCATCACCAAACGGATGAACTCGGCGAACTCGTTGCCCGTAAGCCTGCGCCCCTGGCGAACGTGGTCGCGAAAGAGCGTGATTTGGCGATCAACGACCGCGCTCAGCCCCAGGCGTCGCGGCATCGTCAGCCTGACATCTTCGTCCTTGAGCCGCTCGGCGGGAAGATCGGTAGCGCGCATCGCAACGAGCAGGGCAAGGGCCACCTCGGCGGCGACCTGGCGTTTTTCTGTTTCGGTCAACTCAGTGCGTCCTGGTGTTGCCTTTCGGGCGTACTCGCCCGCTCGACAATCAGCTTCAAGATGTGCGTCGGCGACAGATATGTGTCGGCGACACGGGTGACAGAGCCCGCCGCGCGCGTGGACTCATGGATCGTTGCTGGCTGGCACCGGAAATCTCGCAACAAAACGCCCATGTTTGCAAACAGCGCCCTGGCCGATAGTACGTGGGGAAGGCATTCGATGCCATGGCCGGGACATTGCCCCCCGCACCCGGCGGTTTCTAACTTGAGCCCCGTATACTACGACCCTGCCAGGAAACTCTTACCCCGAACAGCCTTGAAGCGTCATCCCGTCTTCGACCCGCCTGAATACCGGAACTGGCAGGCAGATCCGGGGCTCGCGCAGAGCTACCGGACCCGCATAGCGAGTGATCCCGAGCGGGCAACACGTGTCGGCGGGCTGGGGCGCGAGGCGCTGCTTGGCCTTTACCGCGATCTGGTGGTTACCCGGCTGCAGGATATCGGCCTCAAGCGGTGGGTTCGCCAGGGAGTGATCAGCAAGGCGTGGCTGGGGGTTGGAGAGGAGGCGGTCACGGTCGGCTGCGTCGCCGCGCTGAACCGCGGTCTCGACGTGGTCATCCCCATGATCCGCAACGCCGGGGCCAGTCACATGATGGGATTGCCCATCGAACAGGGCTTCACCTCCTACCTCGGTACCGCCGACAGTCCCACCGGCGGGCGCGACTTTCACTACGGCAACATCGAGCAGGGGGTCATCCAGCCGGTCAGTCACATGGGTACGAGTGTCCCGGTGGCCGCCGGGGCCGCGCTCGCCTTCCAGAACCGGGGCGAGGACCGGGTCGCGTTGACGTGGACGGGCGATGGCGCCATTCGCACCGCCGCCTTCCACGAGGGCATGGTCTTCGCCGCTCGCCTCGGCGTGCCGCTGATCACGGTCATCCAGAACAACCAGGTAGCGCTCGGCACCAGACTGGACCAGCACGGCGCGGGAGATCCGGAGGACATGCCGGCCGCCTACGGCATCGAGCCCCTGAAGTGCGATGGCAACAACGTTCTCGATGTCTATGCCGCCGCCGCAATCGCGCGTGAGCGGTGCATTGAAGGAGACGGCCCCGCGGTGCTCGTGGCCGAGACCTTCCGCATGGGGGGGCACGCCACCCACGACGAACGGGAAGCCCGCGACACATTCTCGCGTGACCTGTTCGCGCATTGGGGACGCCGCGATCCGATCGGACTCTTCGAGACCTGGCTCCTGGAGGAGGGGATTTCCGAAGCATCGCTGCAGGAGGTGGAAGGTCAGGCGGCGCACGCCGTCACGGAGGCCGCGGACCGGGCACTGCTGTCCCGCGACCACCTCCCGGAGCCGCAAACAGCCCTCTTCGAAGGCATCTCGGAAGGGGGCGTGCTCCACGGGATGGCCGACCGGCTGACGGCACGGGAGCGGCCGAGTGTTCTGCGCCGGGAGCTCCGCGTTTAGACTTATTGCCATGTTCGATAACCTGCGCCGGGCCTTTCGCGAGGCCGTAGACAACTTCAACCGCGAACTTGAGCGGGACGCCGTGCCGGAGGCCATGGACGGGCTATTGAAGGGCATGGAGCGGGAGGCCGTCTCCGCCAGGGCCGGGCTGGAGGCATTGAAGGAGGAGCTGAGCCTGGCCCGCAAGCGCGCTGCCGTGGAGCAGCGCGAGGCCGAGGTGTGTCGGCGCCGGGAAGAGCTCGCCCGGGGAATCGGCGATTCCGAGACCGCGGACATTGCCGCCAGTTTCGGCGAGAAGCACGAGGCGCGCTGTCATGTACTGACCGAAAAGCGCAAGGCGATCGAGGCGGAATTGCGCCTTCGCGAGTCGGAGTTCAGCGAGATGCTGGACCAGATCAAGCAGGCGCGCGCGAACCGGAGTTCCCTCGAAGCGACAGCGGGACGGACTCGCGCACGCAGGTCCGTCCAGGAGAGCGACGACCTCTTCGGCGAGCTGGACCGCATGGCGGAGAAGATCGAAGGAACGGAGGGCGCCGGGCAGAGAGAGGAAGCACCTTTTGACGACGGACAGGAGTTCGACGAGGAGTTGGGCAGATCGAGGAGAGAAGAAGCGATCAATGCCCGGCTGGAGGAGTTGAAGCGGCGCATGGGAAAGCGATAGATTGGGGGCCATGGAAAACTGGATCGGTGTTGGCATCTGGATTGTGATGGGCGGAGTCATCGGCCTCGGCATGAAAGTGGTCGTCAAGCGGCCCGATACGACCCCTGGCCATTCGCGGCTGCTGTTCATGATCGGGGCTTTCGGAGCGGTCGTAGGGGGCATGCTGGGGGTGGGCATCCTGGAATTCGACCACCCCGTAGCCCTGAGTCTCGGCGGAATGGCGGGCGCCGTCTTCCTCGCCGCGCTGATGACCTGGATCTATCGCTGGGGGATCAAGGGCCTGACCTGAGCCGCTCTGCCACCATGTCTTCCAGCAAAAGCGACCCCCTCGGCTACGCTCATTCGGAGCGCGCCAGGTTTTACGCGGAACTCGACGAGTTTCTGCGCATTCCCTCCGTATCTGCGAAGTCCGACCACAACGCCGACACCGAGCGTGCGGCCGAATGGGTGCGCAGCCAGCTGGCCGGCGCCGGACTGCGAGCGGAGACGCTGCCGACTCCCGGACATCCGGTAGTGATCGGCGAGTGGAGGGAAGCCGGTGCCGACGCGCCGACGATCCTCATCTACGGCCACTACGACGTTCAGCCTCCCGAGCCGCTGGAGCTGTGGGATTCTCCTCCCTTCGAACCCGACCTTCGGGACGGGCGGATCTACGCGCGGGGTTCCGCCGACGACAAGGGACAGCTCTTCCTGCACGTCAAGGCGCTCGAGGCCCACCTGAAGACGCGGGGTCGCCTGCCGGTCAACGTCATCGTACTGGCCGAAGGGGAAGAGGAGGTGGGTTCGCCCAATCTCGTCCCCTTCGTCAAGGAGCACAGGGCGAGGCTGGCGGCCGACGCCGTCGTCATCTCCGATTCGGCGATGTTCGCACCCGGCCTGCCATCGCTCCTCTTCTCGCTCCGCGGCCTCGCGTACTTCGAGATCCACGCCACCGGTCCGTCTTCGGATCTGCATTCGGGCGCCTATGGCGGCGCCGTCCTCAACCCGGCGAATGCCCTGGCGAAAGTGATCGGCGGTCTGCACGACGACGCCGGCAGAATCACCATTCCCGGATTCTACGACGACATCATCGACCCGTCCCCCGAGACGCTCGACGGCATCCGCGCCCTCCCCTTCGATGCGGACGAATACGCCAGCGAGGTCGGCGTGCCCGCGACCGGCGGCGAAAACAACTACTCCGCACTCGAGCGCCTGTGGACGCGCCCCAGCTGCGACGTCAACGGAATGCTCTCGGGCTACACGGGCGAAGGGGCCAAGACCGTGTTGCCCGCGAAGGCCATGGCCAAGGTGAGCTTCCGTCTCGTGCCAGGGCAGACGCCGGAGCGAGTCCACGAACTCTTCCAACAGCACCTCGCGCGAGTGGCGCCCCCCGGCGTGCAGCTCGAGTTGGTCGAACTCCACGGCGGCCGTCCATGGCGGGCAAGCCTGGAAGGCCCTCTCTTCGATGCCGCGACCCGGGCGCTCGAGAAATCGTTCGGCACGCAGCCGGTCCTGACCGGCGAGGGAGGCAGCATTCCCATTGTCGGCGAATTCGAGGAGATCCTGGGCGCGAGCACCCTTCTGGTGGGCTTCGCTCTCCCCGGGGCGAACATGCACGCCCCCAACGAGTGGTTCGCCACCGACTGCTTCGAGCGCGGCATCGACACGCTCATTCACCTCTACGACGAGCTGGCGGACGTCTAGAGCTTCGGCCGGCCGGTACTGGCGGGCGTCCAGAGAGCTCGCGGACGTCTAGAGCACCCCGGCCGAACCCCCGGGGTGGGTGACCATGGCGGCCGCACGCAGCAGGGCCCGCGCCTTGTTCAGCGTCTCTTCGTACTCCGATTCCGGATTCGAGTCCGCGACGATCCCGGCGCCCGCCTGCACGTGCGCGAACCCGTCACGGACGATCATCGTGCGAATGGCGATAGCCGTATCCATCTGACTGGCGCCCCAGCCCAGGTGTCCAACCGCCCCCGCGTACGGACCACGCGCGGTGGGCTCGATCTCGTCGATGATCTCCATGGCACGAACCTTGGGAGCCCCCGACACCGTCCCCGCGGGGAAGCAGGCGCACAGCACATCCAGCGCGGTGAGCCCGTCGCGCACTTCTCCCTCGACCTGGCTGCAGAGGTGCATGACATGGGAGTAGAGCTCCACCTTCATCAGTTCGGGCACCGTCACCGTACCGTACTGCGAGACCCTGCCGACATCGTTCCTGCCCAAGTCGACCAGCATCCGGTGTTCGGCCAACTCCTTTTCGTCCGCAGCCAGCTCCCCGGCAAGCGCGCGGTCTTCGGCGCGGTTTCTCCCGCGCTTCCTCGTTCCCGCTATGGGGCGCACCGTCACCACGCCGTCCTCGAGCCGCACGAGGACCTCGGGCGAGGACCCCACGATCGTGAAATCGCCGAAGTCGAGGTTGAACATGTACGGTGACGGATTGATCGTGCGCAGTGCCCGGTAGAGCTGGAACGGCGCCTCTTCGAAACGGGTCGCGAGCCGCTGGCTCAGTACGATCTGAAAGGCATCCCCGGCGACGATGTAGTCCTGCGCGCGCCGGACGCCGTCAATGAACTCCTGCCGCGCGAAGTTGCTGGCATGCTCGGGTTCGGCAGTCGCCGGCGGCGCGAGGTCGAGCGGCTCCGGAGCGCTCCGGGAGCGCAGCCGGCCGACCGTGACTTCGAGTCTGGCCACTGCCGCCTCGTAGCCTGCGGTCAGCGCGGCCCGCGAGGAAGCCTCCCCGGTGTCCACGGTCGTGATCGCCTTCGCACGGCCCAGGAGATTGTCCACCGCCACCACGACATCGGAGAACATGAACATCGCGGTGGGCAGGCCCTGGTCATCGGGAGGCCCCGGGCCGAGCCGTTCGATGCGGCGAACCAGATCGTATCCGAAGTAGCCCACGGCGCCCCCCCAGAACCGCGGGAGGCGGGGATCGGGGCGGGGCGTGGCGTTGGTCAGCCGCGCGAGCAGATCCTCAAGGGGATCGTCCACCCTGCTCGGGCGCCATCCCCGCCGGGGCCCCCAGATCGAGACCTCGTCGCCATCGAGCATCCAGGCCATGCGCGGGCGGCTTCCCAGAAAGCTGTACCGCGCCCACTGCTCGCCGCCGACGACGGACTCCAGGAGGAAGCCGAAGGTTCCGTCCTTGAGCTTGTGGTATGCGGTTACGGCGGTGTCCGAATCGAAGAGCAACTCGCACCAGACCGGGATTCGAGAACCCGGTTCGGCGCTGTCCAGAAACGATTCAAGGGATGGTTTGACGTCCAATTCGATCGGGCCACTTTCGGCGGCTGCGCACGTCGCCGTGCCGGGGGATGTATATTCGTGAAAACCACCGCGTCCGAAAGCTACACCACCGACGATGAAAGCGGAGATGGAACACCAATCCAATGCTCGCCCCCCCTATCTGTGGGCGGGAGCGGCAACCCTCGCGGTCGGGCTCCTCTACCTGATCACGCTCGCGCCGACCACGGCGTTTTGGGACACCAGCGAATACATCGCGACGGCACACATCATGGGCGTTCCCCATCCACCCGGGAATCCGCTCTTCGTCGTCCTCGCTCGCACCTGGGAGATCATCCTGGGCGTTTTCGGCATCTCCACCGCCGTGCGCATCAACCTGTTCTCGGCGCTGATGAGTTCCCTGGCGCACGGGCTGTGGTTCCTCGTCATACACCACATCCTGGGTCACTTCTCGGACAGCCGGCGTTTCCGCCTCGTCGGGGCGGCCGCCGCGGTATTGGTCAGCGCCACCGCCTTCACCGTCTGGAACCAGTCGAACGTGAACGAGAAGGTCTACACCGTCTCGCTGTTCACCATCGCCCTGCTCTCGTGGCTGGCGTTCCACTGGCGCGAGCGCCTCGGGCGCGGCAAGGACGACAACATCCTCGTCCTCATCGTGTTCATCCTGGCGCTCTCGGTGGGCAACCACCTCATGGCCTTCCTGGCCGCGCCCGCGCTCTTCATCTTCGTCATGCTGGTGCACCCGAGGACCCTGCTGAACCATCGCCTCTACCTCATCGGCATCCCCGCGATCGTTCTTGGGCTGAGTATCCACCTCGTGCTCCCGGTTCGCTCCGGGCTTGCACCGGTGATCAACGAGGCGCAGCCCACCTGCGAGAGTGTAGGCTCCGCGCTCGGCAGCATCGTCACCTATGGGAACGCCGGGTGCGAGAAACTCTCGTCGGCGCTGCGCCGCGATCAGTACGACAAGCCACCCCTCCTTCCGCGCCAGGCGCCGCTCATGTCCCAGGCGCGGAACTGGCTGCAGTACTTCGACTGGCAATGGGCCAGGGGACTCTCGCCCACGGATGTGCTTTTCGGCAGGGGCCGAATACCGCTCACCCTGCTCTTCATCGGGCTGGGCGTGTTCGGAATGCTCGAACACTACCGTCGGGACCGCGTGAGCTGGGCCTACCTGGTCTCGCTCTTCGCGGTGCTGTCCGTCGGCCTCGTCTTCTACCTGAACTTCAAGTACGGGTTTTCGTTCGACGTCGCAGGCAGCGAGCAGGAGGTGCGCGAACGCGACTACTTCTTCATCGCGGGCTTTTCGGTGTGGGGACTGATGGCCGGGCTGGGGATTATCAGCCTGTGGCAAAGGGTTTCCCGCAGGTCCGGCCTGTCGCTGACCCAGTGCGGCCCCGTCCTCGCCCTCGCGCTCATTCCGCTGGTGCTCAACTTCTCGTGGGCCAGCCGGTCGCGGGACCATGCCGCCCGGGACTGGGCCTACAACCTCCTCATGAGCGTCGAGCCGTACGGGCTGCTCTTCACCAATGGGGACAACGACACCTTCCCCCTCTGGTACCTGCAGGAGGTGGAGGGCATACGGCGCGATGTCACAGTCGCGGTCACCTCGTACCTGAACACGGACTGGTACGTCAGGCAGCTTCGCGAACTGACGCGCCCGTGCGAAGAAGGGGAAGACCCGGAGGCGGATCCCACGCGCATCCTGTGTCAGCGGCCCTACACCGCGGACAACACCGACGTCATGTACACCTCGGACCCGGCAGAGGCCGAGGCGGCCGGCAAGGTGCCCATCGTGCTCGATTATGCCATCCGGAAGCCGTCGCGATCGATCTTCCGGGAGGACCTGGACGACGCCACGATCGATCGCGTGGTACGGAGCCTGGTCCCGATCGAGGAGACGCAGCAGGTATCCCTAGGTCCGGTCACGGCGACGATGAACCCGGGGCAGTACATGTATCCCTGGCACCAGTTCTCCCTGGCCGCGATAGCCAACTCGATCGGCGACCGCCCCGTCTACTTCGCCTCGAGCGGATCCGCGGCGTCGGCATTCGGACTCAGGCAGCAAGTCATCCGTCAGGGTCTCGCCCACCAGCTCTGGCCCGGCGACCCCGGCGACCTCTTTGACCGCGGGGTAAGGCCAAACAACGATCTCTCGGCCCTGACGGGCGTTGTCGGCGCCTGGGTCGACATCACGCGCACGCAGGTCCTGGTAGAGCAGGTCTTCGTGCACCGCACGGGGATTCCGGATGACTGGGAGTACTGGCCCGACCTGTCGACCATCGGAATCCCCAACTACTACGCCTGGGCCTATTACGCCCTGTTTAGGGACGCCGAGAACCGGGGGGACCTGACCGAAGCGAACGAGTTCGCGCGTCGCTTCGACGCCTGGACCACGCTCGGGGCAACGTCGCCAGTGGTCCCGAGTGCCGGAGCCGCCGAAGATCAGTCCGACTGAAGCCGGACCGCTCCCACGCCCGATCTTTGCATGCGGATACGCCTTCCCCGGGCCGTGTCTTCAATGCGGAACAGAAGGTCGAAGCACTCCGGGGCCGAAGCCACGACCCCGGGGGTCACCTTGACCAGCACGAATCCGGTCCTGCTGCCCAGGCCGGCCAACTCCTCCAGCACCCGCGGCAGGTCCTCGTCGCCGAGGCGTTCGAGACCGGCCGGGATGACCACCGCCCCCGGATCGAGTCCGCTCTCCAGCGCGAGTTCCACCATCGTGATTCGGGCAGCGATCCGAAGGACCGCGATCTCTTCCCCGCCCCCCCGCCCGCCTTCGATCCACTCTTCGTAGAGGCCGGGAAACGACCCCGCCAGGCGGCCGCCCGTCAGAGTCACCACCTGGCGATGGATCCTCCTCCTCAACCTCTGTCGCGCGGATGCAATCACGGGCCGCGCGGCCGCCCCCGCCCCGCCGACCTCCTCACCCGGGACTTCGGCGATCCGTGCCCGCAACGCCGCCGCCTCACGCTCCAGCGACGCCAGCTGCCCGGGCTTCCGTTTCAGCTGGTCCCTGCGCCGCCGCCACCATTTCCCGTCCTGCACCACCGTTTCCCACTCCTCCCTGCGCGCGGCGAGCACCGAATCGGCGTGCTCTCCAAGCGGTCGTCCGCATACGGAGCAGTCGGCGTCCTCCCCCGCCTCTTCGATCGCGGCCACCCGGCCACGCAGCTCACGTTCCCGGTCCCGGTGGAGCAGGAGCCGCGTCTCGGCGTCCTGACGCTCCCGAATCCAGGCAACCTTCGCGGCCGCGGCCCGGGTCGCCACCTCGGCGGCTTTCTCTCGCAGTGCCTGCGCATCGTCGCCAGGCGCACCCCTCGCCGCGCTCTCAGCAGCCTTCACGCCGCGCGCCCCACCTTTCAGCAGCGCACCCGCCACGGACAGCCACGTGTCGACCCGACCGGCTCCGTACCACACGGCCGCGTACTCCTCCCGCCGGAGCGCATGCCTCTTCAGGATCGGGCCAAGGAGCGACTCGAAGCGCGGCGTACCCACCCTCACCGGGCCATCCGGCGACGACACCACCGGCCCCGGGCCACGAAACGCCCCGGCGCTCCCGAAGGCCGTGTGGAGAGTGCCCGGATACAGGCGCCACGCCGGGTCCCGCTCGGCGACGACGGCAACCAATCCGCGCGAGTCGCGCAGGTCGACCCGGGCGCCGCGCGCTCCTCCCACGAGCGTCTGCAGCTTCACGGTGCCGACCCCCTCGCGGGCAGGGCGTCCACGCGCAACTCCACCACCCGGCGGCGTATCCGTCCCAGCACCTCCCGGTCCAGCACGGCCAGGTCATCGACGGAGAGCCCCCGAACCGGAAGACGGAGAAGCTTCCCGTCGATGCCTCCGGGCACTCCGGCGAGCGCCTCGTCAAGCCGGCGAGCAACCGTGGCCGTACTGCCGCCGGTCGCGTCAACGGGCGCGAGGCTCACTGCGGCGCGTGCTTCCACCGGCCGGAATCTCACCTCCCCCGTCTCGAGGTCGGCGGTGAGGAATCCCTTGTCGACAGCCGCCTCGCGCCATGGGTCGGGCCCGATCCGCTCCAGAGACCCGCAGTAGTGCGCCCGGTCGGCAACCTGCGTCCGCGTGTGGTTGGACCCAAGGGCGATGTAGTCCCAGTCGCGCGGCCGAATCCGAAGGGCGCGAGCGTCGCGGGGCGCCACGGTGGCGTGCATCACGAGGATGTTCCATTTCGCGTCGGGGTCGGGGCGCACGGCGGTCCGGCGAGCTGCAACGACAGCCGGGTGCGGCACCAGGGTCACGCTGGCCTCGCCGTCTCGCAGCGTCAGGCGCCGCACCGCCACCGTCGCCACTTCCACCGATTCCAGCGCTCCGACGACCGCCAGGGGGCCGTGCCGTTCAGGGTCGACGGGCGTGTCTCGGGTGCCCGCGACAACCGCAACGACCACGCCTGGCACACGCTCGCGCAGCATCCCCGCCGCACGGGAAAAGACCGCAACGGGAGACGGAGGCACGTCGGGATTGTCGAAGACGTCGCCAGCGATCACCACAAGCCCCGGCTCGAGCTCTGCGACCCGTTCCAACGCCGTCTCGAAGACCCGCAGCACGTCGCTGCCCCGCCCGCGCCCCGGTCCGCCGTACCCGAGGTGCAGGTCGGAGAGGTGTGCCAGCTTCATGGCTCGCCGTCGTGCGCGGAAGGCCTCCCCCCCGGGCGAAGCTCATCCATCCCCCGCACCGAGTCCGGTGGCGACGCCGAGCGGTAGAAGCACCACAGTTCGTCGTGGCGGGGTGCGAGGGTTGGCGGCCCCGCGCTGCCCGGTCCCGTTCCCCGGTAGCCCGCCACGCTGAACCCGGCCTCCGTTGCCACTTCGCACAGACTCTCCGGACGGAGTCGCCGGCGGCCACCGACCCAGATCCGCTCGACGCCCGCCTCGCGGAGCACTTCCATCTTCAAGCCCATGGCCATTTCGCGTTCCGCGACCACCGTCCACCCCGGCCCCGCGGGAAGGGGTGAATCCACCAGCAACGCGTCGTCCCAGCCGAATCCCCTGGCGGCGAGGTTGCGAACGTCGTGGTCCGGCTCGAAGACCCGCCACTCCCGATCCTCCGGCATCGAGAACCAGCTGCCCGCGCCGATGAAGAGCACTCCGCAGGCCTCATGGAGCGTGTCGGCCACCCCGGCTCTCCAGTCCCCGGCGGGAGGCGGGTCGAGGGCGCGTTCCATCCCATCGTCCCAGAGCACGCCGACGTGCTGTTGCGGAACCGCCGTCTCCCAGCTCTCGAAGTGCAGTTCTGGTCGCCCATCCTCCCGGAGCACCGGCTTCCGGCGCGGGACTCGATCGAAGATCCATCCCAGACAGCGGGCACCCGCCGACGCCAGCACGGCTGCACCCAGGAAGACAGTGACGGCCAGCACGGGCTGGCCCAACATCGCGAGGACGATGGTGCCGCCGGAGACGACGCCCCCGAGCCCGCCGACGAGAACCTGGAGCCGTTCCCCGGCCCCGAGCGACGCAGCGAATCCGCTCATGCGGCCCCACACGCCGCCCGCGAAGTAGGATGGCAGCGCCGCGGTGAACGCCAGCCCCAGACCCTGCGCCATCGCCGTGGCCCCAAAGCCGTTCATGGCCTCCCACAACCCGGCGAATGCCGCCCCGACCAGGAGCGCGACAAGGAAGCCCATCCACCCGCGCGCCGCCGACGGCACCGCGTCCTCCCCGTCCCCGCCCCCCATCCAGATCCCGGCGAAGAGCGAGATGGCGCTTACCGCCAGCAACACAGCCCCGGCCTGCGGCAGCCCGCGCGTATTGTACAGCAGGATGCCCGCACTGGTGGCCACGGCAGCGGCCACGGCGACGCCCGCGAGCAGCGACGGGAGCCAGAACAGGGTGCGTGCCCTCGTCATGATTCCAGCGCTCCGTATTGGCCCTTGACGAAGAGAAGAGGGTCTCCCCCGGCGGCGTCCGCCCCGTGCACCCGTCCCACGAGAATCAGATGGTCGCCCGCCTCGAAGGTTCGGTAGAGGCTGCACGACAGCCAGGCCACGACCCCGTCCAGGATCGGAGCGCCGTCATCCCCCAGGCTGTAGCCGATTCCTTCGAAGCGCCGCTCCGTTTCAACCTCGGCGAAGCGGGCGGCGGTCGCGGCCGCGCCGGCCCCGAGGACGTTGACCGCGAAGGCGCCGCTCGACCGGATAGCGCCGAGAGAGGACGACTTCTCGGAGACGCACACCAGCAGCAGCGGCGGATCCAGCGAAACCGAAGTCACGGAGTTCGCAGTGAGTCCGAAGGGCGTGCCGTCACGGTGCAGAGCGGTGACCACCGTCACTCCGGTGGGGTAGTGCCCCATGATTTCGCGAAACCGGGCGGGATTCAGGCGAGCGTCTCGTTCCATGCAGGATTCTATAGCTCCGCGAGGATCATCCGATAGCTCTCGTGGCGCTCGCCCTGGATGCGCCCTTCCGCTACCGCCGCCAGCACGGCGCATCCGGGCTCGTGCAGGTGGATGCAGTCGTTGAACTGGCACTGTCCGATAAACGGACGGAAGTCGGCGAAACAGCGCCCCAGGTCGCGGGGCGCCACGTCTCCGAGTCCCGCATCCGAGAACCCGGGTGTGTCGGCCACCTGGCCACCCCCGGCCACGGTGATGAGGCGGCTGGAGACCGTGGTGTGCTTGCCCGCCCGCGACCGCTTGCCCACCTCGCGGGTCCGCAGGGACAGCGACGGATCGACCGCGTTCAGCAGGGATGACTTCCCCACCCCCGACGGCCCCACCAGCGCGGACGACCCGGCATGGATCAGCGCGCGGAAGTCGTCGAGCCCTTCGCCCGTCACCACCGAGGTCGCTGCCACCGGATAGCCCGCACCCCGGTAGGCCCGGGCGAGCTCTTCCGCCACCGCGCGGCCACCCGCCAGATCCACCTTGTTGAGGACGACCCGGCACTCCATTGCGCCGGATTCGCCCATCACCAGCATCCTGTCGATCACGCTGCGCGACGGAGGCGGGTCCGCGACCGAGGCCACCACCACCAGGCGGTCGAGGTTCGCCGCCAACACCTTGGCAAACCGGCTCCACGACGGCCGCCTCTCCAGCCGCGTTCGGCGCGACAGAACCGCTTCGATCACCGCCCCCTCGCCAGGCTGGCTGACGAATTCCACCATGTCGCCGATGACGACCTTGTCGCGCCCGCGTCCGCCGTGCTTGAGCCGCCCCCTCAGCGAGGCCTCCACGGTGCTGCCCTGTACGCGCACGGTGTAGACGCCCCCCACCGACTCGACGACCTGGCCCTCTGTGCGTTGGCTGCTCACGGCTTCATCCTACAAGGACAACACCCCCGCGACGACTCTGCCGCCGCGGGGGTGTGGGGTCTCAGAACTCTGAGGCGAGCTACGCCGCGAAGGACTTGAGGGCCTTGCCCTTTTCGCCTTCACGCAGGCGCCGCAGCGCCCGGTCACGCAGCTGACGGATGCGCTCGCGGGTAACGCCCAGCAGGTTGCCGATCTCCTCGAGGGTGTGCTCGCGCTCGCCCTCCAGACCGAAATACAGCCTGAGCACCTTGGCGTCCCGCGGATCCAGGGTTCCCAGCGCGTTGGTCACTGCCTCCGTCAGCAGGCGGTTCTCCACCTCCAGCTCGGGCTCGGCGGCTTCCTCGGTGATGAAGCGCTCGACCAGCTGCGAGTCCTCGCTGTCGCCGATCGGGGCGTCCAGCCGGATTTCGGCCGCGTTCAGCGTCTGCAGCGACTCGACGAGCGCCGGCGTCAGGAAGGTCGCCTCTCCCAGCTCCTCGCTGGTCGGATCGCGTCCGAGTTCCTGCTTGAGCCGCTCCTTCTCGCGGAAGATGCGTGCCAGGTCGGAAGCCCGGTTGAGCGGTACGCGCACCGGACGCCCGTGGTTGGCGAGCGAAGCCAGAATCGCCTGGCGGATCCACCAAACCGCATAGGAGATGAACTTGACGCCCTGCTCCGGATCGAACTTCCGGGCAGCGGTGACCAGTCCGACGTTCCCCTCCTGGATCAGGTCCGTAAGGGAAACACCGCGGTTCTGGTACTTCTTGGCGACGCTGATCACGAAGCGCAGGTTCGCCTTGGCGAGTGCCTGGATCGCCTCTTCGTCACCCTTCTGGGCGCGCGCGCCCAGGATCTTTTCCATGTCCGGCGTGATCAGTTCGTGGCGGCTCACATCCCGCAGATACTGATCCAGGGCGGTCTGTTCATCAAGGCTCGCATCGAACCCGGTGAGCAGGTTGACCCTCCTCTTCCCACGCCGCGTTTTCCTGGCCATCTTTCTTTCTCGATTCTCCGTTACGCACCGGATTGCCCGTCCGGTAGACACGCGTGGCCTGTACAGCCGTTAACGGTACGGTCGTACTCGCGCATTGTCAACAATTTCTTCGCGTTTTCGTCGCGAAGGCCCAGTTTTGCGATGGCAAACGGCCTCCCGTCATTCTCTACCCCCGCAACTACAGACGTTCCCGGTTCCCTCAACGGTTGTCCCGGCCGCCTCCCGACTCCCCCGCGAGCCCTCATCTGAATCCGACCTTTCCGGCCCCCGTCCCGGCGCCGGATTCGGTCGCCGCCGGCCCTGCGGCCAGTCTTTCCAGCAGCCACTCCGGATCCACCTGCCTGGGCTCGAAGGTGAAGAGGCGAAGCACCCTTGCAGTACGGTGAAGTTGCTCCGCAAGCTTCGGTAGATCGATCAGGCCCGGAATTCCCTTCCTCCCGAGACGCACCGTCCGGCCCCCGCGGTCGACCAGAAAATCAAGCTGGAACATGGCCTTGGTCACCGGGAAATCGAGGATCGCCTCGCCGGGCGCCAGCCCCAGCTCCGCCGCGATCTCGTCCTCCCACCGCCGCTTCTCGGGCGTATCACCGCTCACCCATTCAGGGAGGACCCGTTCCTCGAGCTGCCACGCCGGGATTTCCGCCGCGCGCTTGGGGAGCCTGCGGTTCTTCAACGCGGGCAGCCAGCGCCGACCGAGCCGCTCCGCCTCAGGGCCGGAAGCCGTCTTTGCCCGGCGCGCCAGCTCGTAGAGCAGCTCTTCGTCGGTCGGGCCGATCAGATCGAGCGGATACAGGATCCCCGTCTCCACCGCCGTCTCCACAATCCGCTTGTACAGCCCGGTCGCGGCTCGCACGGCGTGGTGCCAGTACACGTTCCGGAACATCTGGTACTTCGAGAACAGGAGCGATTCCAGCGAACTCAGCGCCTTGGCGCGCACACCCACTTCCCATTTGCCGGTCACCGGATCCTGCAGGATCGCCAGGCCCTCCAGCAGCCGCTCCACGTCGACTTCACCGTACGGAACTCCGCAGAAACGGGCGTCCCGGCGAAGATACTCCATCTTGTCCAGATCCAGGCTGCCGCTCACGAGTCCGCGGAGCGCCCTGTCGCCCGTGCCCTTGATGATCCGGGAGATCTCCTGCGAAGCGCCCTCCCCGAGCGGAGCGAGCGCCGCCCTCAACTCCGGCGATTCGAAGAAGAGCGCACTCATCTGCTCGTGGTCGCCCGCGATCCGTTCCGGTTCGAGCTCCTCCAGAGCATGCGAGAAGGCGTAGTGACCGATGTCGTGAAGCAGCGCCGCGTAGGGGATCAGGCGCGCGCCCTCCCAGACCTCGGGCGGCAGCGCCGGACCCGATCTCAGGATCCGGATCGCCCTCACTGCCAGGTGGTAGACCCCGATCGCATGATCGAAGCGCGTATGGGTGGCGCCGGGGTAGACGAGGTGGGCCAGACCGAGTTGGCGGATGTAGCGCAACCGCTGAAAAGCTGCCGTATCGATGATCGCGGCGGCAACGGTGTCCACCCGGATGGTGTTCCAAACCGGATCGCGAATCACGATGGACCGTCCATGGCTGACCATGGAGGGCCACAATACTACCTGATCCGGGACGCCGCAATAGCCGGATGGGACTGAACTTGCGCGCCTCTTGCCGGAACGGACTGCGGTGAGCAGGCCGCCGCCGCGTTTGACGAATACCGAACAAATGGCGAAGTTGCTGCGCCATGAACTCCGAATCGCTCAGGGACGAGGTTCGCGCCGCCGCCGAGGACCGCCCCGGGGTCTACCGCTGGCTATCGGCCAACGGCAGGATCCTCTACGTGGGGAAGTCCGTGCGCCTCCGGTCGCGGCTCCTCTCCTACTTCCGCGAAGAGACCGGCAAGACGGCCCGCCTGGTCTCCGAGGCCGCCTCGGTCCGGTGGGATTACATCCCCAACGAGTTCGCCGCCATTTTTCGCGAGATGCATCTCATCAGGGCCTGGCAGCCCGAATACAACGTCCAGCACAAGCGCGACCGCCGCTACGGCTTCATCAAGATCACCCGCGAGCCCGCGCCGCGCCTGATCCCGGCCTCCCGGGCACTCGACGACGGCGCCCGCTACTATGGCCCCTTCGGCCAGACGACATGGCTGGGCCACGCCGTCCACGAACTCTCGCTTGCCACGGGCCTGCGCGATTGTTCCAGCGACACCCCGATCCACTTCGGCGATCAGATCGAGATGTTCACCGGCGGACGCACCCCCCGCTGCATCCGCGCCGAAACCGGCACCTGCCCCGCGCCCTGCGCCGGCCGTTGCACCGCGTCGGAGTACAACGCCCGCCTGAGCGTTGCCCGCTCCTTCCTCGAGACCCGCAACCGCGCGCCGATCGACATGCTTTCCGTTTTGATGAAGAGCGCGACCGAGCGCCTCGACTTCGAGTACGCCGCCCGTCTCCACGACCGCATGGAGACGCTGGAAAAGTTATGGGACTACCTCTCCGGATTCCGCGGGCGGATCGAGAACTTCAACCTGGTCTATCCGGTGACGGGATTCGGGGGCGACGACCGGGTGTACCTCATTCGCCGCGGCAGAATGTGGGGCGAGATGCCCTGGCCGAAGAGCGACGCGGCGCGGCAGCGCGCCAACGAGGTCGTGCAGGAGGCCTTTCGGCCCAGCCTCGCCGACCGCGACGCCAGCCTCGAGGCCGACGCGGCCGCCGAGGTTCTGCTCACGGTCGGGTGGTTCAACAAGCGCCCCGACGAGCGACGCCGGGCGGTGGCGCCGGAGAAGTGGCTGAGAGACGCGAACTGAGATGGCCTCGCCCCCGCGCTACTTTTTCTCCCCCCACCGCATCGGCGGAATCACCTTTCCCGCGGCGGACGACTCGATCAGGATGCCCAGGCGGCGCAGCCGCGTGTCCTCGCGCTTCGCGCTGACGACCCACCACGTCACCTGCTTGCGGTACGACGGCCGCGCCGCCTGGAAGTAGCGCCACGCATCCGCATCCGCCTTGATCCTGGCTTCGTACTCGGGCGGCAGGGCCACGTTTCCCGGCTGCTCGTACGACGCCTGCTTCTCCTTGCGGCGATCCCGCCGTTCGTAAGCGGCCAGCCCAGGCTCGGTCACGAGCCCCGCCGCGATCAGCTCCTTCATGCGGCCGAGGTTCCTGGCGCTCCAGTGGCTGCGCTTGCGGCGCGGCGTGAAGCGAAGCATGTAGCGCTTCTCGTCGACCGACCGCTTCAGCCCGTCGATCCAGCCGTAGCACAGCGCGGTGTCCACGGACTCGGGCCAGGTCACGCTGGGCAACCCGGTTCCCTTCTTGTAATAGCCCACCCACAACTCGCCGCCCTCGTCGTGGTGCTTCTCGAACCAGGCCCTGAGCTGCGCGGCCCTGGGAAAGAAGCGCGGGTCGTCGGCGGTGCCCCGCCCGTGCGCCCTACCCACCCGGCACCAGCATGGTGCGCTCGGCCGCCACGGACTCCACCCGTTCCCGCGAGTAGAAGACGGGGAAGTAGCGGTCGTTCGCCCACAGTTCGAAGAGGTTCTCGTAGAAGGGCGACGCCGGGTCGCCGGACTGGCCTGGCGTGTTGCTGCCCATCGCCAGGTCCCAGTCCCCCGTGTCCACGATGATCCGAAACGACGCACCCGATGTCTGGTTGTCGCCGCCCCCGGTGTTGTTGAGCGTCTGGCTGTTGCCGCCCCGGGGGAGCGGCCCGACGGTGAACAGGTCGGCGAGGTCGCTGGACACCGCGCGCGACAGCGGGTGGAAGATCGTGGCGTGCTTGTAGTCGGGCTGGCCGTACTGCCACCTCGCCATGTCGTCGCCCAGCCTGCGGCGAACGTCGCCGACCGCCTCCTCCAGGCTGCGAAGCAGCACCGCATCGCGCCCCGCGACGGGGTCGTCGCCGAACTCGCCGCCGGGCGCGGTCAGGTGGCCGATCACTTTCACCAGAGCCATGCCGCTCAGAAGGCGCCGCGCGGATTCGGGCACGAACAGCGCATGCACGTTGCCGCGCACCCGCGCCTCGAATGCATTGTAGATCCCCGCCGCAACCGAGTGCGGGTCCAGCACGAAGTCCCACTCCAGGAGCAGTTCGCGCGCCCGCTCGACATCGCCGCCGCCGGTCGCCACGTGCCGCAACATCGGCACCATGGTGCGCGCCGGGATCGACAGGTAGTCGGTCTGCAGCGCCATCATGTCGGCCATGGAGTGGAGTCGTCCCGAGCCGAGGACCTCGGAGGCGCGCGCCCAGCGATACGGATCGGACCACTCGAAGCCGATCGCGTCCATGTACGGATAGTCGGCCGGCGTGAGGTGGTTGTTGGCGGTCGCGAAGTAGCCCTCGTCGGGGTTGTAGACGCTGGGCTTGGCCTTGATGGGCAGGTACCCGTCCCATTCGTAGCGGCCGTCGCCGGGCACCGGAACCAGCCCGGACCAGTTGCGCCGGATCGGGGCGATCCCCACCGCCTGCCAGCCGATGTTCCCCTCCCGGTCGGCCCAGATCATGTTCTCGCCCGGGATGTTGGAGTAGTTGCACGCCTCGACGAACTCCTCCCAGGTGCGGGCCTGGTCCATGCGCAGGCTCGCCAGATATGGAGCGCCTCCAGGCTCCAGCCACGCCGCCCGGATGGCGTACGCGACCCTCTCCTCGTGGTTCTCGAAGACCACCGGCCCATGGCGCGTGTACCTGAACTCGGCGCGATGCGGATCCTGTCCCTTCACTGGAATCTCCTCCGCAATCACCGTCATCTCCTCCCATCCGTCCTTGTAGCGGTACCGGTTGGGATCGTCGGGATGGGTCTCGTACACGTAGAGATCCTCGCCGTCGGTGCGGAAGACCGTGAGCCCCCAGGCCCCGTACTCGTTGTGGCCGATGCTCACGCCCGGAATCTCCGGCTCGCCCCCGCCGATCACGTTCCAGCCGGGACCCACCAGGTGCACCCAGTAGCGCAGCGACGGCGACGACTGCGCGCGGTGGGGATCGTTGGCCATCATCGGAAAGCCGCTCTCGCTCAGGCGCCCGCTCACCACCCAGTTGTTGGAGCCGATGTCCTCGGGATCCTGCCAGGCCACCGCGTCCTGCAGAGCCGCCGGATCCTGCCAGCTGGGGACCTCCCGCCGGCCTCCGGCCACGCCTCCCGGCCCGCCCGCCGCCGCTCCCCGCACCCCCGCCGCAGCCGCCTCGAGCCGCGCGAACGCCTCCGCGTCGCCCCGGTGCTCGGCCACCAGGTGCTCCGGCCGGAATCGCACCGGCCCGCGAAACGCGTTGTAGCGCCCCAGGATGTCATCGCTCAGCAGATCCCCGTCGATCGCCGGATCCAGCGCGATGTCCGGCTCGCCTGGGTGAAAGTTCGCCACCCGCTTCACCATCTCGTCACCCAGCGCCGCCACCGCCCGCCCGTAGTTCAGCTCGTTGCCGATGTTCCCGAGCAGCCCCTGGTGCCGCGAAATCACCACCTCGGGCGTCCACCGCTTCGGCCGGATCCCCAGCAGCTCGAACTCGATCGGCAGCAGCGACGGATCGGCCTCGGTCTCGGCGATGTATGCGTTCACCCCGTCCACATACGCCGGGATGATCACCTCTCCCCGATCGTGATACTGGTTCATCTCCTGCGTCATGTCGCCCCGAAATCTGAACAGCCGGAACCCCATGTCCCGCTCCAGCTCGTCCGGCCCCAGCATCTCGGCGACAGTCCCGGTCGCCTGCGCCCGCCACACCTCGAACTGGAAGAGCCGGTCGCGCGCGGCCGCGTACCCCTGCGCAAAGAACAGGTCGTACTCGGTCTCGGCGTAGATGTGGTTGATCCCCCAGCGGTCGCGAATGATCTCGACAGGTGCATTGAGCTTCGGCAGCGCGATGGTGGTGGATGAGAGGGCGTCGATGGCCGCTGCGGCCCCCGCGGCCGGCACGACCTGCGTGCTCGCGGCAGGCGGGGCGCCGAAAAGGACGACGAGGGCAACGAAGGTCGAAGCGGACTTGCGAATGGGAGGCATGGCGGACCGGGCCGAAGGAACGTGATGCGAACGCCCAAAGTAGCGCCCGAGCGGGCAAGCGCACGATCTTGCCCGAACTCGCCCTTCAAGCACAACGCAAACCCGGGAGCCACCCATGAAGATCACCCCACCGGCCGCACCACTTCTCCTCGCTTTGCTCCTCGCCTGCACCCCGTCCGCCGAGCCGCCCGCTGGCGATCCCGCCGACGCGGAGGCCGAAGCACCGAGCGATCCCGCGCCCACCACCGGCCGCACGCCGCAGTTCGAGAACGAGCACGTCACCGTGTGGAAGAGCGTGATCGTCCCGAACCAGCCCCTGGCGATGCACCGCCACGACAACCCCCGCGCCATCATCGCGCTCAAGGGCGGCACCCTGACCGTCGTGAACGACGCCGGCGAGCGCCATGACATGACCTGGGAGACCGGCAGCGCCTACTGGCTGGAGGCGGATCCGCCCGGCGAGCTGCACGGCGACGTCAACGAGGGGCCGGAGCCTGTCGAGGTGATCGTGGTGCAGCTGAAGGGGGCAAGCTAGACTTGGACGGGGGCGACAGGTTTTGACACCCGCCACTCCGAACTCGCAAAAGGGAGACGGCCATGAACGTGCAGCGACGACACCTCATCGGCGGTGCGGTCGCCGGCCTTGCCATCGCGCTCGCGTGCGGTCGGGAAGTGATCGATGAAGCGACCTCCACCGGAGCCGGGGACGGCGCCGAGGCGCCCCGGTTCGAAGTGGATCCGTTCTGGCCGAAGCCGCTGCCGGAGCATTGGCTGCTTGGCTCCACGATCGGGGTGGGCGTGGACTCTCGCGACCACGTCTTCATCATCCATCGCCGCGCCTCGATCGATGCGCGCACGGAGTTGGGGGCGGAAGCCGATCCGCCAACTGCCGAATGCTGCCGGGCCGCGCCCGAAGTGCTCGAATTCGATCCCGAGGGGAATCTGGTCAATTCCTGGGGCGGTCCCTCCGACGAGTACGTGTGGCCCGCCTCGAACCACGGAATCACGGTCGACCACATGGACAACCTGTGGATCGGCGGCAACGGGGAGACCGACTCGCACATCCTCAAGTTCTCGCGCGACGGCCGGTTTCTGGCCTCCTATGGGCAGCCGGAGGTGGGGTCTGAACCCGACAGTCACAGCGAGACGCGCTTCAACCGGGTAGCCAAGGTGGCGTTCGACGCCGAAGCCGACGAAGCGTACGTCGCAGACGGTTACGGCGGACGCCGCGTGGCGGTACTCGATGCGTCGACCGGCGCGTTCAAGCGCTATTGGGGTGCCTACGGCAACGCCCCGGACGACACGCCCACCCCGCCGTACGATCCGGACGCGCCGCCTCTCCAGCAGTTCCGCACGCCGGTGCACTGCGCGGAGCCGTCGCTGGACGGTCTGGTGTACGTCTGCGACCGTCCGAACGACCGGATCCAGGTCTTCCAAACCGACGGAACCTTCGTGGACGAGGTGCTGATCGCGCCGCGCACGCTGGGCGGCGGCTCCACCTGGGATCTCGCCTTCTCGCGCGATCCCGGCCAGCGCTACATGTATGTCGCCGACGGCACCAACCACCGGGTCTACGTGATGGACCGTGCGTCGCTCGAGGTCCTGACGACGTTCGGCAACGGAGGTCGGCAGCCGGGCCAGTTCATCGGCGTCCACAGTATCGCCACCGACTCGAAGGGCAACGTCTACACGACCGAGACCTACGAGGGGAAGCGCATCCAGAAATTCGTGTACATGGGCCTGGCTCCGGTGTCGGCCGAAAACCAGGGCCCGCCGTGGCCGGCTCTTTAGTCCACATCTCGCAGTTGCGTCAATCGAGTCGGTGCTCCCACAGTCACCAAGTGGTCGAAGTCCGAATCGGCTGATTCCAGATCCGCCCCGTGATGAAGAGCGCAGGCGGCAATCAGGACATCGGTTGCTGGAGCGGTGACTCCCCGGGCGCGTGCCTGTGTCGCCAGTTCGTACGCCCTGGTCCAGACCTCACTGTCGATTGCCAGTTCGGGGAGGACGCGGGCGAATTCCCGCAACACGCGTCGTTCGTGCGCTCCCCGGGCACCGTTCCAGAGTTCGAGCTGGACGAGCGGGCACCAGCAGGCTTCGCCGTTTTCGAGCGCCGTCTCTACGCGCGCATGAACTTCGGGATCGCCATCTGGCCGAAGGAAATGGATCCACGACGAAGTATCGACGAGAAGCACTGCCTCAGCTCCGCTGACGGGCGGCCCGGACCTCGTCCGGCGTGACCAGGTTGGAGCACGTCCCGCCGAACCTGGTCAGTTCCGCCATCCGCATGCGCCGGTTGAAGTACATGATGGCAGCCACGATGGCCTCGCGCTTGGTCTTCGCGTTCGTGAACCGGATCGCGTCCGCCAACTCCTGATCTGGAATATCAACAGTGGTTTTCATTATTCCAGTATGATCAATATTGGAATATCAATCAACTGGTGCCGTAATCCAAAATGGTTCAGAGCCGATTCCGGGGGCGTCGGTCCTGCTACGCCTCCCAGGTCACCCTTCCCCCCGCCACCGTCCGCAGCACCGGGATCTCCTTGATCGCATCCGGGTCGGCATCGTGCGGGTCCGCCGCCAGCACCGCGAAGTCGGCCAGCTTGCCCACCGTGACCGACCCCTTCATGTCCTCCTCGAACGACGCGTACGCCCCGCCCATCGTGCAGATGCGCATCGCCTCGGGCACCGTGATCCGCTGGCTGGGTCCCCAGATGCGCCCGTCGAAATCCTTCCGCGTGACCATGCTCTGGATCGCCATCAGCGGCTGGTAGGGCCCGGGCGTGTAGTCCGACGCCGGCGCCACGGGGATCTCGTAGTCGAGGAACGACCGGTGGGCGAACATCCATTCCATCTTCTCGGGCCCGTACTCGACCCACTTGTTTCCGTGGTAGTGGGCGTAGGTGTAGAAGGGCGTCGGCACCGCCCCGGCGGCCTTGATGCGCGCCAGAAGGTCGGGATTGACGAGCGAGCAGTGTTCGATGCGATGTCTCGGGTTCGGCCGCGGCCACAGCTCCTGGACACGCTCGTACGCGTTGAGAACCATGTCGATCGTCACGTCGCCGTTGGCGTGGATCCCCACCTGCCAGTTGGCGCGGTGAGCCACCTCGACCGCCTCGTGGATCTCCTCCTGGTTCATCGTGAGGATGCCGTAGTCGTCCGGGCGGCCCACGTACGGAGTGCTCATGCGCATCGTGCGCTCCGACGCCGAGCCGTCGGCGCCGTACTTGACCCCGCCCACGCGCAGCCACTCGTCGCCGAGCCCGGTCGACACGCCGGCCTGACGGAGGCTGTTGTACGGCCCCCGCATCATCATGTACACGCGGCAGCTCAGTTCGCCGTTGCGGTAGGCGGCGCTGTACGCCTCGACGCTGTTCGACGAGGTGCCCGCGTCGTGGAACGAGGTCAGCCCCTCCTTCGCCATCAGCTCGGTGATGAGCTTCACGCCCGCGCGGCGGTCGTCGTCGGAGTGGGTGTTCGGGATCAGCGACGAGAAGACGTAGTTGGCCCGCTCCGCAACCAGGCCGGTCAGCTCGCCGCCCTCGCGATAGAACGCGCCGCCCCGCGGATCGGGCGTTTCGGCCGTGACCCCCGCCAGGGCGAAGGCGCGCGAGTTGTACACGCTGGTATGGCCGCCCCGGTGCCCCACCACCGCCGGGTGATCCGGCACCGCCTCGTCCAGGTCGAGCCGGTTCAGCGGCCGCCCCTCGGCCAGCTTGGTGTCGTCGTACTTGAAGCCCTGGATCCACTCGCCGGGCGGTGTCTCGCGGGCCCGCGCCGCCATGAGCTCCTTGATCTCGGCCACGCTGCGCACGTCGACGTTCACGTCCTTGAGCTCTCGCACCCCCGCGCCGGCCGGATGCGTATGCGCGTCGATGAAGCCGGGCGTGATCACCGCGTCTCCGTGGTCCATCACCTGGGTGCCGGGGCCGCGCAGGTTGTCCACATCGGCGCGGGAACCGACCGCCACGAAGCGCCCGTGCCGCACCGCCAGCGACTGCGCCACCGGGTTGTCCTCGTCCATCGTGTGGATGGTGCCCCCGTGGACGATCAGGTCGGCATCGAGGCCGCCGCCGTCCGCTCCCCCTGGTCCCGCTTCGCACCCGCTCAGGAACCCCGCACCCGCCGTCCCGGCGGCCATTCCCAGGAATTTCCCACGCGTCACTGACCTCATCTGATCCTCCGGCCGTTGTGCCCGCCCGGCGGCGGGCGTCATGTCTTGCCTGCGGCGAACCTCCGCCGCGGGTCGCCCGTTATCCCTGCGGCGACGCGCGCCGTCAGGTCATGTCCTATCGAACCCGGTCCCCGATGCGGCTGCCGCGGACCTCCGTGATCCAGGGGAAGGGTCTGAACGAATCGCGGTCGTAGGAGAAGTAAATAAACGCCACCCGGCCCTTGAATCGCCAGCCTTCGAGGAAGCCCCAGACCCGCGAGTCCAGGCTGTCGTCGCGGTAGTCGCCCAGCATGAAGTAGTGGCCCGCCGGGACCACCAGCGGCCCCCAGTTGTCCCAGGTCGGGTGATAGTTGACGTCGGGCCCGTCCACCAGGTTCTGGTTCTGCCAGTACATCTGCGGGTCGATCTGGTCGCGCTCGCCGATGATCTCCACGTAGGGCTCGTCCTGCGCCTCGCCGTTCAGGTAGAGCACCTTGTCGCGCATTTCGAGGGTGTCGCCGGGCATGCCGACGAGCCGCTTGACCAGGGTCATGTCCTCCTCGTGATGGGGATCGAAGACGAGGATGTCCCCGCGGCGGGGCTCCGAGTAGCCGGGAATGCGGATGTTGGTGAAGGGGATCCGGGGACCGAGAGCCAGCTTGTTGACGGCCAGGAAATCGCCCACCAGCAGGGTGTTCTTCATCGATCCGGAGTCGATGACGTAGGTCTCGATCAGGAAGATGCGCAGGATGAGGAAAAACACGAACGCTACCGCGAGCGATCGCACCCATTCCATCAGGCTGCCGCGGTCGCCCTTCTTCGCGGCGGCCTTCTTGCCGCTGCCCCGCCCCTTCGCGGGCTTGCCCTTCTTCGGCTTTCGCTTTTTCGCCATCGCGTTCGTCTCCGCTCCCTGCCCGGGCTAGCCGTCCCCGCCGGCGGCCGGCATTTCCGCGCCCCGGCCGCGGGCAGCCGAGAACGGCCCGCCCACCACGCGCTTCACGTCGTCCAGCACGGCACCCGCGTCAGGCGGCGGCTTCGTGAACAGACTCACTCCGATAGTAACGGCAAAGCCCACCGCGAACCCCGGGATCATCTCGTAGAGGTCGTAGAAGTGTTCCTTCACCAGCAGCACCCATAGCACCGCGGTGCCGAAGCCGGCGATCATCCCCGAGAGCGCCCCGGCGCGCGTCGTCCTGCGCCAGAAGAGCGAGCAGAGGACGACAGGCGTAAAGGCCGACGCGAGCCCGGACCACGCGAAGAGCACGAACCAGAAGATCATCCGCGACTCGGGCAGCGCCACCGCGAGCCCGCCGAGCCCGATCACGATCGTGAGAACCCGCCCGATCACCGACAGCTGCCGGTCGGAGAAGTCGGGCTTCAGCACCTTCTGGAAGACGTCGCGCACCACCGCCGACGACGCCAGGATCAACAGCGAATCGACCGTCGACATGATCGCCGCGAGCACCACCACCAGGATCACCCCCGCCACGATGGCCGGGAAAAGCTCGGTGGACATCATCGGCAGCACGGTCTCGGGGTCGGCCAGGCCGGGGAAGAGCACCCGCCCCGCGACCCCGGTCAGCACCGCGCCGATGTCGAAGACGATGATGCACGCGACCGCGATCATCCCGCCCTCGCCGATCTGGCCCCGATTCCGGGCCGACATGAAGCGCGTCAGGAGCTGGGGCGCCCCCAGGAACGCGAGTCCGATGCCGGCGAAGCTGATCGCGCTCATCACTCCGGTCACCGTGAGACCGTGCTCGCCCATCGGGTTCAGCAGCGCGGGATCGATTGAACCGATCGCCCTCATCAACTCATTCCAGCCACCCGCCTGCTGAATCCCCACGATCGGAAGCACCAGGAGGCACAGGAACATCAGCACGCCCTGCAGCACGTCGCTGTACGCCACGGCCTTGAAGCCGCCGATGCTCGTGTAGAGGAAGATGACGGCCGCGCCGATGAGCACGCCGCCCTCGTAGCTGGTGCCCAGGAACGACGAAAACGCCTTCCCCGACGCGGTCAGCTGGGCGGATGTGTAGGCCCAGACCATACTGAAGATGATCACCGCGCTGACAATCCGGATCGCGTGAGTCCGGTCGCGGAAGCGGTCCGCGAGGTAGTCCGGCACCGTGATCGCGTCGTAGCGGTCGGTGAATTCCTTGAACGGGCGCGCCACCAGCGACCACGCGAGCGCCACCCCGATCACCTCGCCCAGCACGATCCAGAGGGCGTGGAATCCCACCAGATACCCCATGCCGGTCAGCCCCAGCAGCAGCCAACCGCTCTCGCCGGTCGTGTTCGACGAGAACGCGATCACCCACGACGGCAGCTTCTTGCCGGCGACGTAGAACCCCGACACGGAGCGGCTCTCGCGACTGGCCCACCAGCCGATGCCGATGAGGATGGCGAAGTAGAAGACGAGGACGCCGATAATCGCGCCGCTGGCGCCGCCGTCAGCCACGGCCGCCGCTCCCGCCCGGCCTCGCCTGCGGGGCCTCCGGCCCACTTTCGGCGGCTCCACGCGGGTCGCCTGACTGAGCGACGTCGCCCGTTGCCGCGCTGCTGCCCTGCGCCCGGTCGCCCCCCGAGTGGATGCGGTAGGCGGCCACCACCAGGGCGAGCCCGGGCAGCGTGCTCACCGCCATGAGGATCCAGGTGTCGAGGGGGAGTCCGGCGATCATTGTGCCGCCTCCACCGTCGCGCAGGCGCGGGACAGGCGCGCGGTCGCCTCGTCCACCTCGGCCTCCGAGATCAGCAGCGACGGTCCCAGGCGGATGACGTGGCCGTGAAGGCCGCCGATCCCGATGAGGAGGCCCTCGTCCTTCGCCGCGTTGAGCAGCATCCCCGCCAGGCGCGGTGCCGGTTCCTTGCTGACCGGGTCCTCCACCAGCTCGAGCGCCTGCATCAGGCCCATGCCGCGCACGTCGCCGATCCAGGCGTAGGTGGCCGCCAGGCGGTCGAGTGCGGCGCGCAGTTGCGCACCGCGGTCGCGGGCGCGCGTCGGCACGTCCTCGGTCTGCATGACTTCGAGCGTGGCCACCATCGCGGCCATGCAGATGGGATTGCCGCCGAAGGTCGAGAGTGTCTTGCCGCGCCAGCTCCCCGCGATCTCGTCGGTGGTGATCGTGGCGCCCACCGGCATGCCGCCCGCGATCCCCTTCGCCATCACCATGATGTCGGGGACGACGCCCCAGTGCTCGATCCCGAACCAGTGGCCGCCCGTGCGCCCGAACCCGGCCTGCACCTCGTCCGAGATGAAGAGGCCGCCGTACGACCGGATGATGTCGGCCATTCGCTGGAAGTAGCCGCGCGGCGGCACGATGTATCCGCCAACACCCTGGATGGTCTCGGCGATGAAGGCGGCGGGGCGGCCGTTGGTGGTGGTCTCGATCACCTCGATCAGGTCCTGGGCGTAGATCTCGACCAGCTCCTCGTCGCTGGCGGCCCCGAAGGGAGCTCGGTACGGGTATGGCGAGAGCGCGTGCGTGACTCCGGTCGAAGTCGCGGGCAGCACCCGCCACGGGGCGTGGGCGGTGACCGCAGAGGCCATGCTGGTGCGGCCGTGGTACGCCTGGCGCAGCGCGATGATCTCGGTGCGGCCCGTGTGCAGGCGCGCCGCCTGCAGCGCCGTCTCGATCGCCTCGGCGCCGCTGTTCAGGAAGAAGGTGCGGCGCAGGTCGCCCGGCGCGATCCCGGCCAGGCCGCGCGCCGCCTCGACCTGGCGGTCGTTGACGTAAAGGGTGGAGAGATGGCCGACCCGGGCCGCCTGGTCCTGGATGGCCGCGACCACCGCAGGGTGGCAGTGGCCCAGCGACGTGGTCAGGATGCCTGCAAAGGCGTCGAGATACTCGCGACCGTCGTAGTCCCTGACCCGGCATCCGTTGCCCTCGGCGATGTCCAGGGGCTCCTGGTAGAGGGGCGTCACGCAGTCGAAGATGTACTTGCGCTGCTCGCCGAAGATCTCGGCGCCGCGGCTGGCTACTGCTTCCATGGCAACTCCGGTTGCTGTCAGTGTCCGGTCGGAAACCGCGCACGAATCCCTTCGACCGGGTGCTCGAAAAGACGGCTGGTATATTCGCGCCCGACGGGCAACGCGTCCAGATCGTGTGCTTTCAGGCCGCCATCATGGCGGCACTCTGGCTTTCCTTGAAGCGAGCTTGCGGTATCTGCCATTCTTGTCTCATGTTATACACATAATAAGCCTATTAAAAATGCGCATCCCCTGTTTGGGGGATGGAAGCGTGAGGAAAACATGGGGAGCAAGACACTGGGCCCAGCATGTCGACAGAGGCCATCCATCAGTCACTGCTTCCTTTTGTCGTGCGCCCTCCTGGTGCTCACAGCTTGTGAAGGGCCGACGATGGAGCCGGAACCACCACCACCTCCTCCTCCCTTCGTCCCCATGCCGACCACGATTGGGGTCACGCCAGCTTCCGCGCTCCTAGCCCTCCCCGACGGTATCGTGCAACTCACTGCCGTCGTACTTGACCAGAACGGCGACGAGATGGTGGGAGTGGCGGTGATGTGGTCCAGTGCCGATCCCGAGATCGCCACCGTGGATTCGACGGGGTTGGTGACTTCACGAAGCGAGGGAAGCGCGCGGATTTCGGCGAGCCACGCCGGCCTGGTCGCCAACGCGGGAATCGTTGTCCGAGGTCCCCCCTTGCCGACCACCATTTCCCTATGGCCCCCCTACGCCATCCTGCCGGTCCCCGACGGAGTGTTGCAGCTCTCCGCCGTCGTGCGTGACCAGTACGGCTCCAGGATAGAGGACGCGATCGTCCAGTGGTCCAGCACCGACCCCGAGGTCGCCACGGTTGACACGACGGGGTTTGCGAGCGCGCAGAAAGAGGGAAGCACCCGGATTTCGGCTCGGTACGATTCAGTTGTGAACAACGTGGCAATCGACGTGGGCACCGACCCTGATCGCGAAGCGCTCACCAGTTTCTATCACGCTACAGGTGGCCCGGATTGGACCGTCAGCGCCAACTGGCTGACCGGTCAGCCGCTGTCCGAGTGGCACGGGGTCGCGACTACGGACAGCGGCCGAGTGTCCACTATACGCCTCCGATCCAACGGCTTGACCGGCGAAATCTCGCCCGCGATCGGCTCGCTTTCGCGGCTGGCCCAGCTCAGCCTGAACGGCAATGCGTTGACCGGCCCCATTCCACCTGCAATCGGCAAGCTCAAGAGGCTGCATCTTCTGTCTCTCGCGAGCAACGAGCTCAACGGCGCATTGCCTCCCGAAATCGTCGATGCCGCTGCGCTTCAACGCTTGTCCCTCAGCGGAAATCCTCTGTCGGGTCTGTTGCCCGAAGGCTTGTCACAACTCACGCTCTACTGGTTCGATTACGAGGAAACCGAACTCTGCCCACCACTGGGCGCCGCCTTCCAGCGGTGGCTGAACGACATCAGCGTGCTCAAGTCCCAGCCCTGCCCCGCGTCTCGCCACGAGAAGCTGATTCTAGCCGACCTCTACGAAGCAATGGCCGGCCCTGGATGGACACGGGGGGCCGGCTGGCTTACGGATGCTCCACTGGGCGAATGGGATGGCGTGACCGTGGACGCGGACGGCCGGGTTACCGCCCTCGACCTCGGGAGCAACAACCTGATCGGAACGCTGCCAGATCAACTCGTCCACCTACGCAAGCTGGCCCGTCTTGACGTGAGCGAGAACCGTGAGCTTCATGGCGTGATTCCGGAGTGGATGACGGAGCTGGACCTCGACACGCTGCGCTTCGGCGGTACCCGGGTGTGTAGTCCTCCCACCGAGAACATCTCCGACTGGCTGGGTGGGCTGAGCGAATGGAGCGGGGACGAGTGCGTGGGGTCTTCGTCGATTCTGGCGAAGCTGTCCGTGGCTTACCTGACCCAGCCGGTGCAGAACCAGGCGGGCACCGTTCCCATGATGGCTGGCCGGGATGCACTGCTGCGTGTCTTCGCCGTAGCCGATTCGGTCAACTACTTGGATTCCGAAGTACGCGCGACGTTCTACAGGGACGGCGAGGCCGTGCATGACGTCAACATGACGGTCGAGGGGTTGCGTGGGATCCCGCTGGAAGCCGACGAGAGCCGTCTTGAAACGGCGCATCATGTGATGATCCCCGGCGAAGTACTGGTCCCCGGGCTGGAAATGGTGGTGGAGCTGGACCCTGACGGAAAACTGCCCCTGCGAGCCGGGAGCCAGCGACGCCTCCCCGCAACGGGCACTCTCGCTCTGGACGTGCGCGAAATGCCTGAAATGAAGCTGACCATTGTACCGCTGCAGTTCGAATGGGAGGATCCGTCACTCGCCGCTGCGGTGTCCAGGATGACCCTCAAAAGTCAGGCGCTTCAGGACATGGTGAAGATGCTGCCCATCAGCGACCTCGATTTCTCGGTGCGAGAGACCGTTCACGTGTCGGACAGCCGGACACGGCTCCTGCCCCTCGTCGACATGTTGCGATTGGCCGACGGCGATCCAGGATATTACGTGGGAATCATTCCGGCGTCGGGGGCGGCGTATCTCGGAGGCAGGACGAGCCTCGCGGACACGACTGGGTCGTCCATCGCGCACGAAGTGGGTCACAGCATGAGCCTGCTTCACGCACCCTGCGGGGCTCGCCTGTCAGTCGACCCGAACTATCCGCACGAGAGTGGCCGCACGGGTGCATGGGGGCACGACCCGGAAACCGGCAAGCTATGGAGTCCCCGGACCCCCGACGTGATGTCCTATTGTACGTACCAGGCCTTCTGGATCAGCGACTACAACCACGTCAAGGCAATGGAGTACCGCCTTGCCGAAGAAGTAGCCGCCGCCCGATTGGCCGCGGATCGAAGCAGGGGGCCGTCATTGGTTCTCTGGGGCCGCACCGGCCCGAACGAAGTGACCCTAGAGCCGGCGGTCGTTGTGGACGCCGTCCCGTCCCTTCCGACGGGCAGCGGCCCCTACCGGATCGAAGGCCGCGGGGCCGGTGGAGCAATGATGTTCTCGCTGAGCTTCTCGCCGATGATCCAGGCGGATGGCGGCGAAGAACACTTCGTCTTCACCTTGCCGGTCAACCCCGCATGGGCGGGATCCCTGACGAGTATCACCTTGTCGGGACCGAACGGCTCGGATCGGCTCGATGCGACTGTACATCGGCCCATTGCGATCGTGACGAATGGGGTGACCGGACGGATCCGGAAGCTGCTGCTGGATTTCGACGCCGTGCCCGTGGCGGGACCGGGTGAGGGGGTAACGGTCAGCTACGGCCTGCCGGACGCGGTGCAGTTTACCATCGCGAGATGACCACCCGCTGGTCGGTGAAGAACGACACAGCGTCGCGGCCCTGTGCCTTGAGGTCGCCGTAGAAGGATTGTCGCGTCCCGCCGAAGGGGAAGAAGGCCATCGGCGCGGCCACCCCGATGTTGACCCCGATCATCGATATCCCGGCGCGGTAGCGGAACTCCCGCGCGGCGCGTCCCGAGGTGGTGAAAATCGACGCGGCGTTGCCGTAGTGGCTCTTCGCCAGCATCTCGAGCGCGGCCTCCAGGCTGGGCGCGCGTGCCAGTCCGGCGACCGGGCCGAACACCTCGTCGCGGCCGATCGGCATCTCGGGCGTGACGTCCTCGAAGACGGTGGGGCCGACCCAGTGGCCGCGCGGGTACCCCGGCACGCTCGCGCCGCGGCCGTCCATGAGCAGCCGCGCGCCGTCTCGCTCCCCCTCGTCGATGAACGCGTTGACGCGGTCGCGGTGCGCGCCGGATATCACGGGCCCCATGTCGACGCCGTCGTCGAGCCCGCGCCCGACCTTGAGCGACGCGGCGCCGTCCAGCACGCCCTCGCGCATCGGCCCGTAGGCGTCGCCCACCCCCACCACCACCGACCCCGCCAGGCAGCGCTGCCCCGCGGACCCGAACACCGAACTCACCACCGCCTCGGCCACCATCGCCGGGTCGGCGTCCGGCAGCACGATCATGTGGTTCTTGGCGCCGCCCAGCGCCTGCACCCGCTTACCCTTCGCCCCCGCGCGCTCGTAGATGATCTTCGCGACCTGGCTCGACCCCACGAACGACACCCCGGCCACGTCCGGGTGGTCGATCAGCGCCTCGACCGTCTCGCGGCGGCCGTGCACCACGTTCAGAACGCCCGGAGGCAGCCCCGCCTGCTCGGCGAGCTCCACCACGCGATGGTGCGTGAGCGGGTCCTGCTCGCTCGGCTTGAGCACGACCGTGTTGCCCGCGGCGACCGCATAGGGCCAGAACCAGAGCGGGATCATGACGGGGAAGTTGTACGGGGTGATCACTGCGAAGACGCCGATGGGCTGCCGCACGGTCTCGCAGTCGACGCCGCGGGCGATGTCTTCGAGGGTGTCGCCCATCATCAGGGTGGGCATCCCGGCGGCGTGCTCGACGTTCTCGATGCCGCGCTGCACCTCGCCCCAGGTCTCGGCGAAGTTCTTGCCGTGCTCGCGCGAGAGTCGCACTGCGAGGTCGTCGTGGTGCTCGTCCAGCAGCGCCTTGAGTCGGAAGAATACGCGGGCGCGCTCCGGGACGGGGGTGCGGCGCCAGGCGGGGAAGGCGGCGGTGGCGGCCGCGACGGCGCGGTCCACCTCGGTCCGTCCCGAGTCGGGGACGGTGCCAAGCGTCTCGGCGGTGGCCGGGTCGGTGATGGCCAGCCTCCCGCAGGCGTCACTGGGTAGCCACTCACCGGCTATGTAATTGCCAACGGGGGCGTGTGGGGTGGTCGTCATTCTTCCCTCCCTCCTGCAGGGCCTGTGCCGGGGTGCTGAACTATCCGGTAGCGAACCACGCTCGCGAGATCCAGCGGGTCGTATTCCGTCACCCACATGTGCGTCTTGCTGGCCTGTTGGATGCGCGTTCGCTTCGGCAGGAGAAGAGAAGCGATCGGGTCTCCTGTCTTGCTCAGCACGTGCACGGGCGTTCCGTGGTCCGTGGGGCGCAGGGTTACCCAGATCGTCTCTTCGAGGCCGAGCGTAACGGCTGTCGGGGGATACACTACGGGCGCGCGTTCGCGGGCCAGGGCCCTGAAGCGGCGGGCAAGGTCGTTTTCCGGCACCATCTCGGCGATGCCGCGGTCCATTGCCGAATCGGGAATCGGCTCGGCGGCGTACGGATAGGAGCGCGCGAATATCGTGTCGTGGGTCGGGCGGACCAGGGTCAGGTTGTAGGTGGCGTCGAGGGTCGACTGATCAGCCGTCATGAAAAGGAATCGGCTTGCATCCGGTGCGATTTTGGGCCACGGTCGAAATGCGAAGGGAACCGCGTTCGTGAGGCCGGATATGGTGACGTTCCACCGTTCGTCGTCCCATCGCGGAGGCACGGCGACAACGCTCGGGTCGCCATCACGCGACACCCGCAGAACCACCAGTCGCATCGGCTCCCTCCTTCCGCCGATTGAAACATCATCCGCATAGGCCACCCCGAGCATTGCACCCTGGTCATCGACGGCTGTGGGATTGAAGGTGTTGAAGCTGCTGCCTGCACCCCAGTTCGGTGCTCGGAACGGGACGGTCGCCGTGCGGAACACGGTCCCATCCGGTCGCAGGTACGTCACGCGGTCCAACCGCGCATCCCATACGACCAGTGTGTCCGCGGCCCAGAAGACAGAACCCAATTGCTGGAACTCTCCGGGCCCCTCCCCACTCCTTCCGACCGCAGCCACCAGGGTCCCCGTCGAGTCATAGAGCCGCACCCGCATGTCTTGAGGCTCATGCACGACGATCTCACCCTGCGGTCCGACGAAGACCCATCGGACAACAGAAAAATCTTCTGCGTTCGCATCGAGCCGCAGATCCTCGACAAGCTCCCACTCTCCAACCTCCGATTGCAGGGCATCGTCCGGCGCGACCGTGCAGGCAAGGCAGAAGGTCACCCCGCCGATCATGGCGAGCAATCCGTGGACAAAGCCGCCATGGGCTGCCCGGGCAGGACGCCGTAGTTTCACGGCCGGCTCCCCGCCATCGCGACGATGTGCTCGAATTCGGCTTCCGTCACCGGCTGCACCGAAAGGCGGCTGCGGTTCACCAGCACCATGTCGGCCAGCTCCGGTGTGGCGCGGATCTCGGGCAGGCCGACCTCGCGGTCGAACTTTTCCACGAAGCGGACATCCACCATGAACCAGCGGGGGGTTTCCTCGGTGGCCTTGGGATCGTGGTACTTGTTCGAGGGGTCGAACTGGGTGAAATCGGGGTAGGACTCGCGGCAGACCTCGGCGATGCCGGCGACGCCGGGGGGCTTGGCGTTGGAGTGGTAATAGAGAACGCGGTCGCCGATCCGCATCTTGTCGCGCATGAGGTTGCGCGCGGCGTAGTTGCGGACGCCGTCCCAGTGGGTGGTGCCGTCTCGCTCGAGGTCGTCGATGGAGTAGACGTAGGGTTCGCTTTTCATGAGCCAGTACTGGCGGGCCATGGGGTCGTTTCTCCGGTGGGGCCCGGCAGGGCCGTCTCGCATTTGCCTCTATGAACCTGGGGCTTGCTGGGTGGGCTGCGCGTACCGGGCCGGGAGCGCGGACACCGGCTCGGTGAGGCGCGCGGCGACGTAGCCGGCACCGCCGTCGGGGAGCTGGACGCGGAACCACTCGCCCGACGCGCCCAGGACTCGCAGTTGGTGGTCGGGGTCGAGTTCGCGCAGGACCTCGATCCGGGTTCCAGGGCCGGCCCGCAGGCGGATTCCGTCGTCGCGGGGACGGACGTCGGTGCCGAGGAGGGCTGTGGCCGCGGTGATTTCGGCCGGGCTTGTGCGGGCCGGTCCGAGCAGCGGGTAGGGGTCGATGGGGCCTTGGCCGCGGCGGTAGATCCCGTAGTGCAGGTGGGGCGGTGTGGTGCGGGCGTTGCCGGTGTTGCCGACGAAGCCGATCGTGTCACCGCGCTTGACGAGCGCTCCGTCGCTGACGTGCTGGCTGTCGAGGTGCGCGTAGTAGACGCTGGCCTCGCGGAGCGGGTCGCGGATCCAGACCACCTTGCCGCCGAGGCGGGTCGTCCTCACCCGGCTCGCTGTCCCGTCCACGCTGGCCAGCACGGGGGTGCCCCGCCTCGCGAAGATGTCCACGCCGTGATGCTGGCGGCGACCGCCGTCCCGGGCTGCCCCGAAGAAGCTCTGGATGGACCCTTTGCCGTGACCCTCGACGGGGAAGGCGAAGGCGGCATCGTCGCCCAGCATTACGCGGTAGGTCCCTCCGCGGAGGAGTTCGGGCTGGACGCGCAGGACGTATTCGCCTTCGCGCCACGGGTCCTCGTGGGTGAAGACGCGCGTCAGCGAGTCCGTGGAGAACACCGGCCTCGGCGGGTCGCTCTCGTTGTTGGGCAGGCGAAACAGGTCGATGAAGAGGCGCGTGTCGTGCTCCGACTCCAGCCAGACCGCGAATACCAGCTTGCGGCCGCGCGGGATGTGGATGCGGTACGCCACCGCCGAGGGATTCTCGGGCGTGATGTAGCCTTCCTCTTCGAAGGGAGGCGTGACCGTGACGGAATTCTCCAGCGCATCTCGGCCGGCCGACTCCCACTCCCTGCCGAGCGCCGTTTCGGCCAGCCCGGCCGCAGTGAGCGAGGCACCGTATGCTTCATGCGGAGTGAGGGCGCGGAATTGATCCTGCAACTTTTCGACCTGCTCGCAGGCGCTCAGCACCCCCAGTGCGGCGAGCAGGCCGGCCGGCTTCCACCCGGGAGGCTTCGCTGCGGCGGAGACGCGTGCCAAGGGCCTGCTACGCCGGCCCGGCAGCCCTGACCGCCGCGGACGCACTGCCCGCGAAGCGCTCGAAGTTGCTCTTGAACATCGCCGCCAACTCCGCCGCGGCCGAATCGTACTGGTTGCCGTCGGCCCAGGTTCCCCGCGGCAGCAGCACCTCGTCCGGGACGCCCGGAACCCGGCCGGGAACCCGCAGCCCGAAGACCGGGTCGACCGTGTGCGGGACATTGTCCAGGTGGCCCTCGAGGGCGGCGGCGAGCATCGCGCGGGTGTAGGCCAGCTTCATGCGGCTGCCGACGCCGTAGCGGCCGCCCGTCCAGCCCGTGTTGACCAGCCAGACCCTGGCGTCGTGGGTGCGCGTCTTCTCGCCGAGGAGGTCGGCGTAGACGGTTGCGGGCCGCGGCAGGAAGGGCGCCCCGAAACAGGCGCTGAATGCCGCGCGCGGCTCGGTCACGCCGCGCTCCGTCCCGGCCACCTTGGCCGTGTAGCCCGACAGGAAGTGGTACATCGCCTGCGCCGTGTCCAGGCGGGCGATCGGGGGCAGCACCCCGAATGCGTCGGCGGTGAGGAACACGACGTTGTCCGGATGCCCGCCCATGCCCGATGGCACCGCGTTGTCGATGTAGTGGATCGGGTACGAGGCGCGGGTGTTCTCGGTGATCTCGGCCGAGTCGTAGTCGATTTCGCGCGTGCGCTCGTCGAGGATGACGTTCTCGAGGATCGTGCCGAACATGCGGGTCGCACGGTAGATGTCCGGCTCGCCCTCGGGCGAGAGGCGGATGGTCTTCGCATAGCAGCCGCCCTCGAAGTTGAAGACGCCGTCGGCGCTCCAGCCGTGCTCGTCGTCGCCGATGAGCTGCCGGTGCGGGTCGGCCGACAGTGTGGTCTTGCCGGTTCCCGAGAGGCCGAAGAAGAGCGCTGTGTCGCCCTGGGCTCCGATGTTGGCAGAGCAGTGCATGGGCAGGACGCCCCGGGCCGGCAGCATGAAGTTCAGCGCCGAGAAGATGGACTTCTTGATCTCGCCGGCGTACGAGGTGCCGCCCACCAGCACGACCCGCTCCGTGAAGTTGACCACGATGAAGGCGCCGGAATTGGTGCCGTGACGGCGGGGGTCGGCCTGCATCGACGGGGCATGGTAGACGATGAAGTCGGGCTCGAAGCCCTCTTCCTCGCCGGGATCCAGCCGCAGGAACATGTTGTAGGCGAAGAGGTCGTGCCACGGACTCTCGGAGACCACACGGACCTTGATGCCGTAGCGGGGATCGGCGCCGGCCTTGGCGTCCCGCACGTAGAGATCGGTTCCGTTGAGGCGGTCGATGATCTCGGACTTGAGGAGGGCGTAGTGTTCCTCGGCAATCGGGACGTTGACGTCGCCCCAGTCGATCAGGCCGCTCGAACCCGCTTCGTGAACCGCGAAACGGTCGTTCGGCGAGCGGCCGGTATGGGGAGCCGTGAGCGTGACGAGGCCACCGCCGTGTGCCAGTCTTCCGGTTCCCAGCCGCAGGGTCTCTTCATATAGCTCCGCGGGCGCGAGGTTCCGGCGAACCAGACCTCTCGGGTTCAATCCCTCGCCGCGCAGAGCGGTCATCGGTGCTTCTGCAACAAGCATTCTCGTAATTCCGTGATTCGGGGTTTGCGGGTCAGTCCGCAGCGGCGCCTCTTGCGTCCGCCAACCTGCTAATTTGGCTGCGCGGCGTCCTTGCGTCTACCGATGCGATGCCGATCAGGTGCACGACCTCCAGCAGCGAGCTTCCGCGCTGCAGGACATGAACCGGCTTGTCCATGCCCAGGAGGATGGGACCGATGACTTCCGCATTGCCCAGCTGGCTGATGAGCTTGTAGCAGGCATTGGATGCGCTCAGGGTCGGGAAGACCAGGACATTGGCCGGCCCGGTGAGGTCGCTGAAGGGGTAGGTCTGCGAAATGATGCGCTCGTCCACCGCCACATCCGCCTGCATCTCCCCGTCCACCGCGAGCCCCGGCGCCAGGCGCTTGACCCACTTCACGGCTTCCCGAACCTTCGCCGCCTCGGGGTGCCGCACCGACCCGAAGTTGGAGAACGACAGCATGGCGATCCGCGGCTGGATCCCGAGATCGCCCACGAACCTCGCGGCGGAGATGGCGATTTCGGCAAGCGTCGCCGGGTCCGGGTCGATGTTGACTGTGGTGTCGGCAAAGAAGAGCGGATCGCGGTCGCGGAAGGCGACGATGTGGAGCCCGGAGACCCGGTTCACGGTGGGTGCCGTACCGATGACCTCGAGCGCCGGCCTCAGGATCTCGGGATAGTTGGAATCGATTCCGGCGACCATCGCGTCCGCGTCTCCCGCACGCACCATCATCGAGGCGAAGTAGACCGGCTGGTAGGCGCGTGCTCGGGCTTCGGCGAGGGTCAGTCCCTTGCGCGCGCGCCGCCGGTAGAACTCGTCCGCGTACGCGTATCGCTTGCGCTCCATCGAGGGCGGGTGGATGCACTCCACGCCGTCCAGCTCGATCCCCAGTTCGGCGGCTCGATGGTGGATCTTGTCGGGGTTGCCGATCAGGACGATGCGAGCGGTTCCCTCCTGCACGACCTGCGCCGCCGCGCGCTGCACGCGCTCGTTGTAGCCGTCTGCCAGGACGATGCGAGCGGGCTCCTTTCTCGCCCGGCCGAGGATCCTGCGCATCGCCTCGCGCCCGGGCCCCAGACTGGCCTCGAGCTTGTGCCGGTACTCCTCCAAATCGAGCGAGATCCTGGCCACGCCCGAATCCATGGCGGCCTTGGCCACCGCCGGCGCCACATGCAGGAGAACCCTGGGATCGAACGGCTTCGGGATCAGGTAGTCCGGTCCGAATTCGAAGGCGTCGTCGCCGTAGGCCTTGAGCACCGATTCAGGCACGTCGTCGCGGGCCAGTTCGGCCAGCGCCCGGGTCGCGGCGAGCATCATTCGCTGGTTGATCGTCCGTGCCCTGACGTCGAGCGCCCCGCGGAAGAGGAACGGGAAGCCCAGCACGTTGTTGACCTGGTTGGGATAGTCCGAGCGGCCGGTGGCGATGATCGCGTCGTCGCGGACCTCGGCGACCTCCTCGGGCGTCACCTCCGGGTCGGGATTCGCCAGGCCGAAGATGATCGGACGGGGCGCCATCGATGCCACCATTTCGGAGGTGATCACACCCTTTGCCGACAAGCCGATGACCACGTCGGCCCCGTCCATCGCCTCCGTCAGCGTGCGCTCCGGCCGCGCGGTGGCGAAGGGAATCTTGTACTCGTTCATCCCCTGCTCGCGGCCCTCGTGGATCACTCCCGCCCGGTCGACCATGAGCATGTTCTCCGCCTTCACGCCGAGGCGCAGGCAGTGGCGGGCGGTGGCCAGCGCAGAGGCTCCGGCGCCGCTGAAGACGACCTGGGCATCGCCGGCGTCCCGTCCCGAAATCTCGAGGGCGTTGAGCAGCGCTGCCCCGGCGATGATCGCGGTGCCGTGCTGGTCGTCGTGAAAGACGGGGATTTCAAGGGTCTTCCGCAGCGTCTCCTCGATGAGGAAGCACTCCGGAGCGCGAATGTCCTCCAGGTTGATCCCACCGACCGTCGGCTCGAGCAACTGGCAGAAGCGGATGACCTCGTGAGGGTCCTCCGTGTCGATTTCGATGTCGAAGACGTCGATCCCCGCGAATTTCTTGAAGAGGACGCCCTTGCCCTCCATGACCGGCTTTGCCGCCATCGCCCCGATGTTCCCAAGCCCGAGCACCGCCGTGCCGTTGGAGACGACGGCTACCAGGTTGCCGCGCGCCGTGTACAGGAAGGCCGACTCCGGATCGTGATGGATGGCCATGCACGGCGCAGCCACGCCGGGACTGTACGCGAGGGTGAGGTCCCGCTGGGTCGCGACGGCCTTGGTGGGAACGACTTCGATCTTTCCCGGGCGGCCTTCCGCGTGATACTCGAGCGCGTCGCTGTCAAATGTCGGCAACGATATGTCTCCCATGTTGTGATGCTGATCGAGCAAGTGATCCTACCGGAGACGCCGAATGCACGTCAATCGCCGGCCTCATGCGTCGCCAACCCTTTGCCGGGCTTCACGGTCTAATCATCTTCACAGGAACCCCGACAGGTGTCCGCCGCGTCCCGGCTCGCCCCCTGCCCGCAACGGCCTCACACAGATGACGACATGACCGCCTCCACCGTCCTTCGGGCGGTCCTCGCAGCAGCGCTATGGTCTGCAGCGGCAGAGAGAGCGGCGATCGCGCAGGAACCGACCCCCGAGCCGGAACGGCGAAACAGTTGTGAAGGGGCGGTCATCACCCACGTCTTTGTCGACAACCACTCGATCTTCGAGACTCCTCCGGCGGATTCCGCGGGAGAGCCGGGCGCGATGAGCACCTTTGCCAGGTGGGTCGTCAATCGCGTGCACGTGCGGACCCGGAGCAGCTTCATCGAGGACGAGGTGCTGTTCAGGGCGGGTGACTGTTTCGACCCGCTGCTGCTCGAGGAATCCGAGCGCATTCTCAGGGCCCTGCCCTTCATCGATGAGGCGCATGTGTATTCGGTGCCCGTGGGCGAAGACGAGGTCCACGTCGTCGTCGTCACCCGGGACGACTGGTCTCTGAAGCTCGATGTGCGCCCCGAGTGGGACGATCAATTGCGAATCACGCACCTCAGTGCGACCGAGGAGAACTTTCTCGGTACGGGGACCCTCTTCGGAGTCTATCTCACCAACCGCGATGAGCAGCGGGATCTCGGGGCGCAGCTTCGTACCGAGCGGCTGGCCGGCACGCGCCTCGACGGACAGATCTCGGGCGGGCGGACGCGCACCGGCGTCTTCTTTACCGAATCCATCGCTTATCCCTTTGTCGGTGAGGTCGGGCAGTGGGCATTCATCGAGACATTCGCGCTGCGCGAGGATCTCTTCCGCTACGCCGCGCCCGCCGACGCCTCATTCACCAACGCCAGTCTGCCCATCCAGACCCGGTACGCGGAGGTGACGCTGGGTCGCCGCCTCGGGACCCCCGGCAACCTGACCGTGCTTGGCGGGGGGCTGTCCTGGGAGGACGTCCGCTTCGAACGGTTTCCTAGCGGCGTCGAAGTTGTGTCGGGGTTCGACTTCTCCCAGCGAATGGAGGCGGATTCCGCAACGGTCGAGGCCATCCGGCCCCACGTCATGCCCAGGAAGGGCGCGTATCTGAATGTCCTGGCAGGCAAGCGCAACATTCGCTTCATCACGCGGCGCGGCCTGGACGCGATTCGCGGCGAGCAGGACATTCGCGTGGGGACCCAGGTGCTCCTGGCCCTGGGGACATCGCTGACCAGTCGGACCTCGACCCTCGGCAGCGATGGCCGCGAGATCCATGGCCGTCTTGGATTGTTCGCCGGCGCCGCCGGGAGCAGTTGGGTCTTCAACACGGAGTTGCTCGTCGAAGGCGCACGTTTCCGCCCGGACGGGGCGGACGGCGGCGATTACCAGGATCTTCTGGGCGAGTTCGAAGCCTACCTGTACTGGCATCCCGGCGAGACCCGGCGACACACCTTCGTCATGGGTGTGTCCGGGGCGGGTGGATGGAACCACACACTCCCGTTTCAGCTGACTCTGGGAGGCCCGTTCGGCGTGCGCGGATACGACCGCGAGGACCTTCCATCGGCGCAGCGGATCGTCGTCAATGTGGAGGACCGCATCACGCTGGACGGGCCCTTCAGCGATGTCTTCGATCTGGGGATCACCCTGTTCGCGGATGCCGGAGCCGGTTGGCGCGGGGACGTTCCCTTCGGCACCGACTCGGGGATGCGCGGTTCGGTCGGCGCGGGGCTGCGCATGGCCTTCCCGTCCGGTGCGCGCAATGTGGTGCGTCTCGACTTCGCCGTCCCGGTTGAGGAAGGCTGGTTCAAGAGCCGCCAGTTCCGAGTCGGCTACGACGCCGTGAGCCTTCTGAGCGCCTTTGGCAACTGGCAGGTGCGCCGCAGCCGCTCGGCCGGACCCGCCTCGGCATTCCTCGGTTCGCGGTAGCGTCCAACCGGATTCCGAGCGCAGTATCGTACGGAAACAATTGACTTGGAACCGGTCCGGGCATAAACTGGTTGTCCCTTACCGCTCTGTGGAGCCGCCGACGAGGGAGGTTTCGTCCTTCGTTGGCGCACGCTTCCGGATCCGGTGAGTGCGGTGCGATACGATTCACCCTTTCAGGAGGACGGCATTGTTCGCAGCCTCGCGCGGTCTCGATTCCTTCGATCAGTATCTACAGGATGTAGAACGCTATCCACTCATTTCGGACCCTGAGGAGGAGCGAGCACTCGCGCGAAGAGCTCGAACGGGTGACAAGGAGGCGGCGGAACGTCTCGTTACCGCCAACCTCCGCTTCGTGATCTCGTATGTGAAGAAGTACCAGGGCCGGGGCCTGGGGCTTGCCGAACTGGTTTGCATCGGCAACGAGGGGCTGCTGAAGGCGGTCAAGAAGTTCGACCCCGACAAGGGCGTCAAATTCATCTCCTACGCAGTCTGGTGGATTCGGCAGACGGTGCTGCAGGCGTTGGCCGAGCAAACCCGTTCGGTCCGCATCCCGCTGAACCAGAACTCCAACCTCGCGCGCCTGGCGCGCACCAACACCGCGCTCACTCAGCAACTCGGCCGCACCCCGACCGACCAGGAACTGGCTCAGGAAATGGGTGAGCCCCTCGATACGGTTCGGGCACTGCGTCGAGTCGCCGCCACAGAGCTGAGCCTCGACGCTCCCCTCGACCGGGGCGACCGCGACAGCGCCAGCTTCGGAGAGCGCTTCGCCGGTGCCGAGGGCACTGAAATCGAGGAGGACGTGGAGGCGGTGGCGCGCCGTCACTACCTCGAGACCATGTTCGACAGCTACCTGACCGAGCGCGAGCGCAAGATCCTCTACCTGTACTACGGGCTCGACGACGGCGAAGAGCGGACTCTCGAGGAGATCGGTTCACTTCTGGGCGTAACCCGCGAGCGCATCCGCCAGATCCGGAACCGGGCCTTCGAGAAGCTCCGGGACAGTCCGCAGGGCGACTCGCTCTCCGGTTTCTGGACCACGAACTGACTCCGGGCACGGATCAGGCCACCGCGGCCCGCGGGGTCAGCGGATCGCCAGAGGCCAGAATCACGGCAGGAGATCACGTAAGTTCAATCAGGACTGCACGATCTGCGTTTTCTGCCGTAGTACTGGACCCTGCTGGACCGTGCCGCGAAAGCGGGAAAATCGTACCTGAATGGCGGGACTCCTGGCGTCGCATCCGGGTCGTCTTCGCTCTTCTTCCGATCATCACGGCCCTAGCCGTTCGATGGTGACGCGATGACAGCCAATCCATTCTCGCTCCTTGGTGCGCGGTTACCTCAGCGGGATCTCCAGACCGATCCTGAACACACGGTGGCCGGGCAAGGTGACGCCCCGGTGCAACAGAAGCGGTCGGGCACGAGGCCGTACACGAACGCTGCCTCGATGCCGATGGGCCTATCTTCCGCTCGCGTGGCCAGGCCGACCATCGCACCAACATCCCAGATAGTTGCTGTAGCTAGCTGCTGGGCGCCGGGCCCACCAGAAGGTTGGGTATTCTCGGCGATGCTGCGCTTGTAGAGCACGGGCACCTCCACCTGTGCGGACACGGATAGCGCCCGACCGCCCGGAAACGGCCTCTGAGCCAGTCGCAGAGGCGTCCGACCCGTGAACCGGCGAGGCGACTCGGCGTGGCAAAGCACGCGCATTGAGGCGTTCTGCGGCAGCAGCCGGCCGATTCTCGATGGAAACACCAAGGAAGAGTCGGGAGATTCCACCCGTGAAGTGACATCGGAGAAAAGATCGGCCTATTGCTCCTTGATTCTCATCCTTCCGACCGTAACTTACCGCATCCAGATCCATGAATCGCAGTGCTGCCACCACCGGACGGTGCGCCCCAGTCACAAGCCAGCAAAACCCGACCAAGATGAAACGACCCATTCAGACTACTCTCCACTCAATCCGTAACTCAAGCCGCATACCCCTCACCCTGCTGATCGCCGCAGCAGCATCGTTCGAGCCGGTCACGGCTCACACTGCGGCCACCGTCCAGGACCGGCCGCTCCTCGGCGGTTTTTCCGAACGCTGCCGCGTCGGCGGCCCCACCGCGCCGGAGTGGGCGTACTTCGAGGACCGCTCGCCGGTCGAATTCGACGCCGCTGGCAATCTCCATATCCTTGACGATGGCGCCGGACGGATCGTCGTGGTCGATTCGCAGTGCAACTTGGTCCGCACCGTCGGTCGCAAAGGCGAGGGTCCCGGCGAGTTCAACCGGGCGGTAATGTTCGCAGTTTGGCGCGATGGCCGCGTCGCCGTGATGGACCTGGGTCATTCGGCCTACCAGATCTTCGGTTCCGGCGGCGAATTCGAGCACTTCGTGCGAATGGGAACCGACCAGGGTCCGATGGCCATGTTCAGCGGCATGAGACTGGCGATCCGGCCCGATCCGAGCGGTGATGCCCTGATTGCGCAGGGGCCGGCGGCGGCGATGGACAGAATGGCTGCCGCGATGGCGCAGATGTTGGGAGCCCGAGGCCAGGAAGAGGGCGTCGATGACCGCGGGCTGGAACGTATCGACCTCACCGGCGACGTCGTGTCCGCCATTCCCGTTCTGCAGAGTTGGCGGGCGTCGCGCGAAGCCGCCGACGAGCTGGATCCTGCCGATCTATCCAATCCCACGGCGATGATGGGAAGCATGATGAACGACCGGATCGGCTTCCAAGCCGACTTTCACTGGGACTTGCTCCCCGACGGCACCATCGTCTGGTCCGATTCGACAGCCTATGCCATCAAGTTCGCCCGCCCCGGAGGACCGGTCTTTGATGTGGTGGAACGCCCCTTCTCGCCGGAACCGGTCACCACGAGCCTCCGGCAGCAAACGATTGAACGAAGGCTCGCCGCGCTGGAGGAGGACTCGGACGATCCGCGTGTGGCCGCAGCGCTGGAGATGGCGGCCCTGATGCCGGGAATGGAGGCCGCGATGCGCAATGCCATCGGAGAGATGGAATTCCACGACGAGGTGCCGGTCGTGCGGGGCCTGAAGACAACTTGGGAGGGGGGGGTGTGGGTGCGACGGCGCGGCGAGGAGCCCTGGGACGACGACGGACCCATCGACGTCTTCGACCCGGAGCGCGCCTATCTGGGTACTTTCGACCCGTCCAGCGTGGAAATTCCGGACGCCTTCGGCCCCGGCGGCCTAATCGCTTACTGGGAGTTTGACGAGTTCGATGTGCCGACGATTGTGCTGAAGCGGCTGTCGGAGGGGGTGCGGTAGAAGGGGCATAACCCTTACCGACGCCCGCGCAACCTCCCATCGACGCGGGCAAAAGCCGCGCCAACAAACCCCGGAAGGGGGGGCCTGTCTTATTCTTCGGGGCAACCCATAGCACACTCCAAGCAGTCCAATAGGCACCCCCACCCACCCCCACCCAGCAGGCATTCCAAGCAGTCGAGACACTGAACGACTTCGTCCCCCAGATCGCAGTCGTCGTCGCCACCGTCTTGAGCGCACGCAGGCATCGCACCAATCCCTAGCGCCTCAAAGGCGGGCACTGAGTCCGCTGGCACCATTGCCGTCCCGGCTAACAGCAGGGCCGCTAGAAACATGGCACGTAAGGATGTCTTGGTCATTGACTTCTCCGGGTTTGGTTGAGGGATGGGAAGTATGAACCGGCCCCGCTACTGACGGACGGTTGACGTCTTGGGGCCGAATGATAGCCGTCCGCGTCCGCCATGGCAAGCGTGAGCGTGGAGACGGGTCCCCGCCCCCCTCCGGGGCACCAGTGCGCAGTGTCATTCCCGCATGATTCATCTTCTCGAAGTCGGTCGAGGGCGGGTGCCGAGCGCCGAGGGGAGAGCCGCTTGTTTGTAAGCCCCTCGATAAACTCGAAGACACTTCTTACGCCATCGTTTTGCGCCATCGTTGTCACAGCGCTAGCGGCCGCTTCTGGATCCTGCCAAGGCCGAGCCACGCGATACCTGTCCACAGTACGAAGTGATAGAAGACCAATCCAGTGGCAACCCAGTCCCAAGCCACTGCGGACTCGAACCCCGCGGCAAGATCCTCAATAGCTCCAGTGGGAAAGATGATGAACGGCAGAACGGCCCGTGCCGACTCCACCGCCGGGGCGGTCCATAGCCTGGAGTCTTCGATCAGCGACCACACGACCCCCGAGGGCAAATAATACACCAGTCCGATGAGCGCGGCTCGACGGATGCCGAGTGCGGTGATGGCAAAACTTATCCCGCACGCGAGCACACCTGTCAGGGCCATGCTCACGACCCTTCCCAGTTCTGTGGCGGGCGCTGCTCCAGGGGGTAGGGCGGCCAAGGCGCCTGTCAGACCGAAGACCACGAGAGCAACGAGAGTAGCAACCTGAATGCCGACGTATCGCTGCATGTAGAACAAGCGCAGAGGCATCGGATGTTGCCCCCACAGCATGATCGCGCCGCTCGAGCGCTCGTTCGCGACTACTCCACCCGGCATCAGGAAGGCGAAGATGATCGCGCCAAAGCCGAAGGCGATGTTCAACGCGCCGAAAAGAAGGAGCATTGCGGAAACGCCCATCATGGTTTCCACCTGCTCCTCGGACGGTGCTGTGCCTTCGCTCTCCATCTCCTCACCCACGGAGCGCAGGCGTTCGAGGGCCTCCGGTACGTCGTAGGCGTTTGTGAGGGCAGCTAGCCCGGCGCCGAACAGGAAGACGACCAGCGCAAGCTTCCACTTGCTGCGCGCTGCGTTCTTGAAGGAGGCCTCGACGATGTTCATGACACCGCTCCTTCCAGCTCCAGGAATTCCTCTTCCAAACGCTCGCGTGTAAACCCGCCATCCGGTTTCTGCACGACACGTCCGCGTCCCTGGTCGACCAGGAGAACGCGGTCGGTCATCATAGCCAGTTCGCCGAGGTCGTGGCTGGCGACCAGGATCGTAGTCTGGCCGCGAATCTCCTCTATCTGCCTGCGAAGACGAATGCGCTGCCCGGGATCCATCCCCGATTCGGGTTCGTCCAAGAAGAGCAACGCGGTCGGCCGCATCAGCGCAATCGCAAGTGCCAGCCGGCGGCGTATCCCCTTGGAGAGCGCGTCCACGAGGCCGTACGTCTCGTAGTCCAATCCCGCCAGCCGACACGCGCGCTCGACATCGGCGTCGGGACCGGCTGCGGCCACCGCCAGTGCGAGCAGACCGTCGGATGTCCATCCGGGCGGAAACATCGAGTCTTCCGCCAGATAACCGACGCCGTACCAGTGCCGGTAGTTGGCCGGGTCGGTGCCAGACACTGTGGCTTCGCCGCCCGCTGGAGGAAGCACACCCAGAAGCGTGCGGAAGAGTGTCGTCTTGCCCGAACCGTTGGGCCCAACCACCGCAAACACCTCGCCGGGCACGATGTCGAGGGAGAGCCCTTCCAGCACGGGCTGCCCTCGGCGATATCCGACACTGAGGTTGCGAATTCTCAGTTCAGCCGGTCCGCTTTCGACGGTCATGTTCTCCTCTGTTGCGTTGCTTAGCAGACACCTAGGATTGGATCGTAAGCAAATGTACGACATGGCGAAAGGCGAAGCGTTGTCCAATGAGAAAGGAGTATGAGCGGGAGCCCAGTTTCCAACGAGAGTTGAGCATGAGCCGGAGTGCGAGCAAATCATGGGAGCATGAGCGGGACACTCTGCAACGAACGGATTCGCACCCTCGACGCCATCCGCGCCTTCCAAGGGGACGAGGCGGCGGATATCGCCCCGCACGACGGCAAGGCCGCCTACGCGTCTATTGAGCGGGAACTGGTCAGGTTCCGCTACCACTTCCGGCCGTCGAGGGCCGGGAAGGGCCTGGTCAGGGAGTTCCTCGCCTAGCTCACCGGCTACTCGGAGGCCCAGCTCGGGTCCGTTGCGGACGGTCCCGCCCGTAGAGGACCGGTGAGATCGGCGCGGATGGGCAGCACCGGCTTTCGTCCCCTTCCGGCCGGATCGGGGTGAAAGGGTAGCACGACCAAACGAGGCGAAACGTGGGAGAAGACGTAGTTCAGCTTGATCCACACCACGGCGGATTTGATGCCCGTTTCCCTCATCGGGGACGCTAGCGGGGATCACTCGTCGCTCCGGCTTCGCGGATGCATGGACGGCCGGGCATCCCAGCGCTTCGTCCCAGCGCGGGGCACGTGAACACGTCGAAGGGACCGGTGCAGCCGCCTCGAGCCGGGCCGGCCCGCGGCGCAGGCGGACGGGCTTGTCGGACGCCGCTAAGGGCGGGGAGCCAGCACACGCGACGTTGAACATCGCGGACTGGCAAGGGGCGGCTCCGCCCCCCTTAGACCCCAAGGGGCTTCCGCGCCGGTGTCGGCGCGGAGGAGGGCGGCGGCCACCTCCGGAATCTCGTCCCCGCTTGCGCCGACGGTCGCCCGGGGTCAGCGGGCAGGCGGGCAAGGCCTGTTCGCCGATGCCCATTGACACCCTCGGCGCTCGCGCCTACGCCGCACCGCGGCGTGAAAACGACGAGGGGGGTCGTTTCACGAATCGGCCCTCCGGCGATTCACACCGGGCTTTCCATCCATCCGGTTGCGCCGCGGTGTCTTGCGGCCTCGCGGCCCGGCCGCCCGTTGCCGGACGGGCCGCACCGACCGTGGCTGGAGCGACCCCCCGCCCAGAGGGCTTGGTGCGGCATAGCGGCGAGTATGTTTTCACAACTCGCCGCGCGCCTTCCAGGGGTCGCTCCAGCGCCAACGATCCGTGCCGGAAGGCTGTTCAGCGCCGCTTCGAAGCGGCGGAGCAAGCGTTCGCCGTCCAGCCGTCCGTCGGAGCGGCGGGCATCCCCACTGTCACTCGATTCGCCGGACCGGCCTTCGTGTGGTCCAACGCGACCGGGCGGCCCAGTCGTCCTTGCTTACGTTGACGCCAACGTTTCGGTTTCGCGCCCGAACAACCGGGCTCGGACAAGTCGCGATGATGAAGCTGTTGCTCTCGGGGCTGGTGCTGGTGCCCGCGCAGGTCGAGGCGCAGGAGAAGGCTGGCCGGATGATGCTCGAAGCGGGCCTCGTCGGCGGCAGCGGCGACGCCTGCCCGGCACGCTACGTCGGCATCAAGGGACGGATCGCCGGGCCGGTGTCCCTGTACGGAATGGTCGAGACCTACCGCCGTTCCGATTTCGCGGGCTCCGGCAACCCGCATCGGAACGTCCGTCCGGCTCGGGCGGGAGCGCTGGTTCGTTCGCCCGGCGCTGCGGCGCACACTTCATCCTCCACCTCCGGCGAGGCCTCCGGGGCACCCTGACGCTCTTCCAGATGGGCGGGTACGTTTCGCTCCGAGCCCTCCACGACCGGCCTGGAGGCGATTGCTTCGGCCCACGGGCGCAACCGCGCGCGGAACGCGGGCTCGATGGCCTTCCCGCACGGGATTGCTGGACCGGGAGCGACCCAGGCGAGGGTGGGGATTGCAGTGCACATCCCAACCGTCGCCGTGCCGTATGAGGCATGCCGAATACGGGGGTCGCTCCCGGCAACGGCCACCAGCGCCCGCCCGTCACGGCCGCCCCCGTGGCTACGCCACAAACGCAACGACGCCAGCGACTTGCAGAATCTGCGGTGTGTCCCGTCCGAGTGCGGTTCTCGTGCACATCGACCCTGATGTAAGCCGGACACCTCTGGATCGGCAACGGCGTCCGCTCATGGGCGATCAAATCCCGCCCTCCGAGAAGCGGCTCGAAGGCCATACCGTGAAGCGGTCGATCATCGCTTCCGAGGGCGCGGTCGGGAGCGCTGCCCGGAGTTCGGCGAGCCGCGTCAGACAGTCCCGGATACGGCCGTAGCGCCCGATCACGCTCTCGTCCCTGCTGCGTATGCCCCGCTCGATACCCTCGATCTCGCGGCGGATCTGGCGGCCGGTCGCGGGCACTTTCGCGCGGTCGAGGGACCGGGCCGGCGAGGTCCAGTTGGCGAGAACCTTCTCCGTCCGGCCAAGCTGCCTCTGGGCGCACGCCACCCCGATGACCTCGACCGACCAGTCCAGCCCCCGCAGAGCCTCCCAGAGCCTCCGGTGCCGGTCCCGCCACGAATGGAGCGCCGTCGAAGTATCGTAGCCGGGATCGGCGTGGACGAACACGGCGCGGCGGGAGTTCAGCGCCACGGGCATCCCGCGGGGGTGGTAGCGCCGCCCCGCGCCAGCCGCTCCCCGGTAGACCCGCACGGGCAGCAGGGAGCGGTGAATGCCGAGCGCCTCGAACGCGCCCACCTTCTCCGACTCGGTCGGAAGCCAGGGCTGGCCGGTATGCTCGATCACGTAGTCGAACGAGAGCAGGCGGCGCATGGCCACCTCGGTCGAGGTGATCCTCCGGGTGCGGACGCCTTCGACGCCCAGCGCCCGGTAGATGCCGCGTGCGCAGATCCGGCAGACCTTCAGGTCTCCGACCATCTCCTCGGCGGCGAGCCTTCTCCGCGTCAGGGCCTGCACGCACCGGAGCGTCCTGAAGCGGTCCATGCCGAACCACGCCGAAAGCTGTGAGCGGGTGAACACGCCGCCGTGCAGGCTCGCCAAGGCGACCCACTCGGCCCGGCGGCCCGTCAAGCCGAACGGCTCCAGTGCCTTCTCGCGCCCCTTCAGATGGTGGATCAACGCGACCGCCGTCGGTCGGTGGCTTTGCGGTACATGAGGGCTCCCGCTCCCGCAGTGTAGGACCCGGACTTCGTGGTAGGTATCAAGTGCTGGTGAAGGTGTCGCTGCCGGTAGGAATCGGGAGAGCGCCTTCGGCGGCGTCAAGTCGCGTCCGCGGGCATTCGTCCAGGCCGTGCGGTGCGTTCCCGGATGCGGAACGGCCTCCGGCAGCCGCTCCTCCATCGCTTCCAGTAAGAGTCCGGCGAATGCCCGGTTGCGGTTCGAGAAGCGAACGGTGCGGTTGCCGCACTGGTCAAGCAGCCTTCGGGCAGCGAGATTCCGTTGCGCAGATCGTGCAGTCCATCAATCGAAGAGAGGTATTCGAACGATGGCACGCACTAAACGAAGCCGCCGGAGCTACGGCGCCGGCGAGTGGGGCCGGAACCGGGTCCGGGTGTTTCCGGATCCGAAGACCGGCATGTTCCAGATCGAGTGGCGCGAGTACGGTCGAAGGCTGAGCCGGTCGCTGAAACACCGCGACTGGGCCCGCGCGAAGAAGCAGGCGGATCAGTTCGCCGCCGGGTTCATCGACGCGCCCAACTGCAAGGCGGAAGCCGAGCCGGAGCCGCTCACCTTGGAACGGCTTTTTGAAATCTACGGCGAGGAGGCGACGCCCACCAAGGTGGCGCGGACCCGAGCCCGCGACAGGGTCGCGATGTCGATGTTCCTCAAGTTCTTTGGGAGGGACCGAAGGCCCGAGACCCTATCCCAGCGGGACTGGGACAGGTTCATCCGGGAGCGCCGGGCGGGCACGGTCGGCCCGAGTGGAAAGCCCGTGGGCAACCGGACGATCGAATGGGACCTGACGTTCCTGATGGCGGTGCTGAACTGGGCGGCGCGGTCGAGGGACGAGCAGGGCCGCCTGCTCCTCGACAGGAACCCGCTCAAGGGGCTCAGGAAGCCCGTCGAGAAGAACCCGGTTCGCGTCGTTCTCACGGAGGAGGAGTACCAAGCGCTTCTCCAGGTCTCGCGGCAGGCCGATTGGCGTTTCCATGTCGCCCTCGTGCTCGCGCACGAAACAGGGCATCGGATAGGCGCGATTCGCAACCTCCGCTGGTCGGATGTCAACATTGAGGGCAGAACCGTCCGGTGGCGCGCCGAACACGAGAAGACCGGGTATGAGCACCGGACGCCGCTGACCGACGAGGCCATCGCCGCCTTGGAGGAGGCGGGGAGGATGGGCGCCGGGACCGGGAATGCCCCGGTGCTGCCCTCGTCGAGGGATGCCATGCGGTCCGTGCACCGCTCTTCCGTCTTTCAGTGGTGGAGCAAGGCCGAGACGCTCGCGGGACTGGAGCCGAAGGCGCGGCGGGGCTGGCACTCGCTGAGGCGGAAGTTCGCTTCCGACCTGATGGATCTGCCGCTCAAGGTGCTCTGCGAACTCGGAGGCTGGAAGGCGGCCAAGACCGTCCTCCGCTGCTATCAGCAGCCGGACGAGGCGCAACTCAGACAGGCAATCCTGAGCCGCCGCAGGCCGCAGGGCTGAAATCCGAATCGGCGGGAGTCAATCAGCGGGAACTCGTCCGCCGAATCCCATAAGTTCAATGATCACAACAGATCCGCACGGAATGACGCATGTGGGGTCAGCATCACCATTTCCCGGGCGCGCACCTCCGCCGTGGGGATTGTGACCCCGTCGCGCTCGTAGGAATCGTACTGCAGGTACCCTTCCACAAAGAGCTTGTCTCCCTTGGAGACGTACTCTTCGGCAACCTGCGCCAAACGGCCCCACAGATTGACCCGGTGCCAGTCGGTGCGTTCCTCGGCGTCGTCGCCGCCGGTGCGCCAATTGGTTGCAAGCGAGATGCGCGCCACCTTCACCCCTGCACTGGTGACGCGTACATCGGGGTCGCTTCCGACATTCCCTACCAGAATGATCTTGTTGACTGAACGGCTCACGGAATCGAACCTCCGTTTCGGTTGGTGGACTGATTGTTCATGGGCGCACAAGTGTGGGCCGAACGGAAGGGCGTTCCAATAGCTGGATGGGACTGATTCGTGGTCAGCCCTTGCAGTCGTACCAGGTCCTGCCGGCGCCGACGTCGACCCTGAGCGGAACATTCAGCTCCAGGGCGGACTCCATGACATCCACCACCGTGTCCGTCAGCTCCGCCACGCGCCCCTCCTCCACCTCGAAGACGAGTTCGTCGTGGACCTGCAGGAGCATCCGCGCCCCGGGGCCGTCCCCAACCACCTCGCGAACTCGAATCATCGCAACCTTGATCAGGTCGGCCGCGGTGCCCTGGATCGGCGTGTTCTGCGCCACCCGTTCGCCGAACTGGCGCACGTTCCACGCCCGGGCCCGCAGCTCGGGGATGTACCGCCGCCTCCCCAGCAGCGTCTCGACGTAGCCCGATTCCCTGGCCTGCGCGACCTGTTCGTCCAGAAAGCGCCGCACGCCCGCGAAACGCTCGAAATACTGCGCGATGAACCGCTTCGCGTCGTCCATCGAAATCCCCAGCTGCCTGGCCAGCCCGAAGGGCCCCTGACCGTAGAGCGTGGCGAAGTTCACCGTCTTGGCCTGGTTGCGCATGCCGCCCGCGACCTCCTCCACCGGCACGTCGAAGATCACCGCCGCGGTCTCCCGGTGGACGTCCTTGCCCTCCTTGAACGCCCGCACGAAGACCTCGTCACCGGAGAAGTGGGCCAGGATCCGAAGCTCGATCTGGGAATAGTCCGCAGTCACCAGCATCGAACCCTCGGGAGCCGTGAAACCGCGCCGCACCTCGCGGCCCACCGAAGTGCGGATCGGGATATTCTGGAGATTGGGGTCCGACGATGACAGACGGCCGGTCGCCGCGACGGCCTGGTTGAAGGTCGTGTGGATCCGCCGCGTGTCCGGATTGACCAGCGAGGGAAGCGCGTCCACATAGGTGTTGCGCAGCTTCTCCAACTGGCGGTAGTCCATCATCAGGCTGGGCAGCCGATGCCCCTGGATCGCCAGCTCCTCCAGCACGGAGGAATCCGTCGACGGCCCCGTCTTGGTGCGCTTCACCACCGGCAGTCCAAGACGCTCGAAGAGGACCTCTCGCAGCTGCGGCGTGGAGTTGATGTTGAACTCGGTGCCCGCGACCCGGTAGATGTCGTCGCGGATCAGCCGCAGTTCGTCGCCCAGACGCCGGCTCATTGCCGCGAAGAACCCCGCGTCGATACCGATGCCATTCATCTCCATGTCGGCCAGTACCGGGATCAGCGGCATCTCCAGCTCCAGAAAGAGCCTCTCCAGCCCCTGTGAAGCCATCTGACCCTCAAAGCGATGCCACAGCCTCAGAGGCACCTCCACCTGCTCACAGGCGAACGCAAGCGCCTCGCTGGCTGCTATGTCCCCGTATTGCCGCCGGTTCTTCCCCGTCCCGATCACCTTCGCAAGGGGCGTGAGCTCCCGGCCCAGAAGGTCGGATGAAAGAGCGCCCAGTTCCTTGCGGCGGCGTCCCGGATCCAGGACATAGGACGCCACCAGCACGTCCTGGAGGGAGCCGGCCAGCTCGAACCCGGCACGGCGGCAGGCGATCATGGAACGCTTGAGGTCATGCCCCACCTTCGCGATCCCGGGATCGGCCAGCACCTCGCGAATCGGCCCGAACGCTTCGCTGTCCAGCGCCGGAAGGTTCGGCGCGGGAGCGTCGTCCATATCGCCCAGCTCCAGCGACATCGCGGCCTCGTGTGCGACCGGGAGGTAGAAGCACCGCCCCGATTCGGCTGCGACGGCCACGCCGGCGACCTTTCCGCGAATGGGGTCCAGTGTCCGGTTCAGGACCGCGACCGCCATCACCCCCGCTTCCCGGCAGGCCCGGGCGATCGCGGCGAGCTCCCCTGGATCGGTGACGAGGATCTGTTCCGTGACGGCCGGCTCAGCCTCTGCCGCTCCCCCGCCATCCGCCTCCTCGAGGCGGTCCAGCAGGGTGCGAAACTCGAGGTCTACGTACAGCGCGCGCAGTCGTTCGTTGTCCGGCGCCGAGACCCGCAGCTCCTCGAGATCCGCGTCGAGCTCCAGGTCCGTGCGGATCGTCACCAGCTGCTTGGAAAGGAGCACTTCGTCGCGGTTCGCCTGCAGCGACTCCCTGGCGCGCTTGGCCTTGATGTCCCCGGCGTGCGCCAGCACCTCCTCGACCGTCCCGTACTCCGTGAGGAGCTTCTGTGCCGTCTTGGGCCCGATCCCCGGCGCCCCGGGCACGTTGTCCGAGCTGTCCCCCACCAGCGCCAGGTAGTCCACCACCCGGCCCGGCTCGACTCCGAACTTCTTCCGGGCCGCCCCCGCGTCCACCCACTGCTGCCCGACCCCGTGCGGCCCTCCGCGTCCCGGGTTCAGCAGGTGCACACCATCCCCGACGAGCTGGAAGAAGTCCTTGTCACCCGAGACGATCACCGCCTCGAGCCCGGCTTCCACCGCGCGCGCGGCCAGGGTGCCGATCACGTCGTCCGCCTCCCACCCCTCCACTTCGATCACACGGTCCCCGAATGCCTCCACCAGCTCCCGAATGCGCGGAAGGCTGTCGCGCAGCTCCCGCGGCATCTTCTCGCGGGTTGCCTTGTAGTCGGGGTACAGCTCCTCGCGGTGGCTGCGGCCCGCGTCGAAAACGACCGCGATGTAGTCCGGCTGGTGCTCGGCCCGAATGGCATACAGGAAGTTCGCGAAGCCGAAGGGTGCCGACGTGTTCTCCCCTCGCGCGTTGGTGAGGGGACGATGGATGAAGGCGAAGTACGACCGATAGATCAACGCGTAGGCGTCGATCAGGAACAGTCGCGGTGCGTTCTTCGCCGGGATGTCCATGATGATGGGCGCCGCCCTGGACGGTGCCGTGGCTGCTGGAGCGCCCGGCGGACCGGACGAATTGTCAGGCGCGACTTACATTCGCCGCCTGGGGCCCACGGTCCGTGTCGCGGACTTCGAATTCAACCTCGTCGCCCTCGGCGAGGGTTCGGAAGCCTTCTCCCTGAATCGAGCTGAAGTGAACGAAAACATCGCTGCCCGCAGGGCGCGCGATGAATCCGTAGCCCTTGGAGTCGTTGAACCACTTAACAGTCCCTCTCGCCATTCCCGCATTCCTCCGCAATAACTGATGATGGTGCTCCGCGGCCGTCTCCCGGCCCATCCTGGCCGAGATGCCGCGGCTCCATGATGGCGACAGGTGGCTCGGGGCGTCAAGGACCGCCGTAGAGCCAGCGGTACAGTGCACGGTTCCGCACCACGTTCTTGACGTATCCGCGCGTCTCGACGAACGGGATCCGCTCCGTGAACCGATGCGGGTCCTCTGCCTCCGGGAAACGCCTCCACCGGTTGGCACGGGTCGGGCCCGCATTGTACGCCGACAGGACTATGGGGATGTCGCCGTCGTAGCGCTCCATCAGGTCCGCCAGGTACCGTGTGCCCAGGTGGACATTGACCTCGGCGGTCCTGAGCGACTCCGTGCGATAGCCGCGGGGTCCGAGCGCGCGCGCCAGCTGTCTGCCGGTCGCCGGCATGACCTGCATGAGACCGATGGCGCCCGCCGAGGATCCGATCGCCGGGGCAAAGGCGCTCTCCTGCCGGATGAGACCGGCGACCAGGTAGGGATCCAGCCCCAGCTCCTCCGCCCGTGAAGTCAGCAGATCCCGGAACGGGAAGGGATACACGACTTCCAGCAGCGCTCTACTCCACTCCTCCCCTCGCCCCCTCAGCTCCAATCCCAGACGAATGCCGTCGATCGCGCGACCGCTGTCGATGAATGCCCGCGCCAGCCCGAGCATGAGTTCCGTCGAGTCCCACGCCGCGGCCTTCAGAGAGGCTACGTGAGCCTCGGCACCTTCCTGCAGATCCGCCTCGTCGAGTGCCGCGAGGACCTCCAGGTCTCTGGACAGCCAATCGGGCAGGGGCGGTGGGCCCGTGGTTGGCTCCAGGGGAAGCACCGGGGCGCCGTCCTCCGACTCATCGGCGAGATGCGCGTAGTAGGAGAGGGGACTCTCCGTCCGGAGGCGGTCCAACAGGTCGCTGCTGCCAGTGGTGTCGCCCGTGGCCCGCGCCGCATGCACGGCCCAGTAGCTCGCCTCCTCCCAGCGGCGCCCATTGGGATACCTCTCCAGATAGTCCCGGAAGACCTGGGCCGCTTCGCGCGCCTCGCCCCGCGCAAGGTGGATCTGCGCCCAGCGCATCCTGGCCAACCCGGACCGGTCCGTGTCGGACATCGAGGTTGCCCTTCCGTACGCTTCGATCGCCTGGTTGAGCCGGCCGGCATCCTGGTGGTCGTCCCCGCGGAAGAAGACGACGTCAACGGCTTGTGGCGACGAAGGGTACCGCTCGATCAGCCGCTCCTGCAGGATTCGCGAATCTCCGTGCCGTCCCTGGCGGGTCCTGATCGTGGCCCAGGCGCGCAGGGCGGCGGCACCCACGGCCTGATCCTCCGATGCCTGGAGCTCGCGGTATACCTCCACCGCGCTCCCACGATCTCCGCTTCCGTTGTACGCGCGAGCAAGGGCGAGCTTCTCGGACTCGGTGAGTACCGCTCCCCTCTGGATCGCCACCCTCCAGGCCCGCACCGCAAGTCCGAACTCGGCGGCGCGCCCGAAAGCCGTTGCGACCTGCCTGAGGATTCCGGGGCCCGAGTCTCTGGCGACCCTCCAGTGCGCGTTGGCGGCGGCCAGGGCTGCGCTCCCCGAGGTCGTCCGACGTAACAGGTCCTCCATTGTGGCGACGGCGCCCGCAGAGTCGCCCAATGCCAGGCGGTACCGCCATTCCCTGGCCATTCGCCCCGTGCCCGCCCCGGCGGACTCGGCGGCAGTCCGGGCCTCGCGAAGGGCTTCCAGGGCGCGGGCGGTATCGCCGGAAGACGCCCAGGCGTCCGCCTCGAGCAGCCATGCCGATCGGAGTGCGGACGAATCCGCCATCAGCCCGACGAATCGCGAGACTTCCTCCGCGTGTCCTGCTTCGGCGAGTGTGCGGGCCGCCGCCAGAGCCGTCCATCCCGCCATCGTCGGAGACCGGGTGGAAAGCTCCTCGACCTGTGCGACGGCTTCGTCGTGCTCACCGTCCGCGACCAGCCGGCGAGCCAGAAAGGAACGGGCAACGAGGGCCTCGCGAGAATCCCCGGACGCCCCCGCGACGAAGTGCCGGAAGGCCTCGGCCGCGCCGTCGTCGTCCCCGGAAGCCCGGCGCGCCGCACCCAGCATGTACCAGAAACGCACCGGTGCCTGCGCCGTGTCGATTCCGCCGGCCGTGAGTGCCGCGACGGCTCCGTCCCAATTCTTCCAACCTGCCTCGGCCTCGGCCAGAACCATCCGGTCCGCAAGCGCGACCGACTCCAATGGACCGAGGCTGCTCCTCAGTCCCAGGCTGGCCTTCCAGAACCGCCCCTCCGCCATGTGCCGGCGAACCGAATCAGGGATCGCGCCGTCGGGCGCCGCCGCGGCTGTCTCCTGCCCCGCTACGGGACAAGACAAGGGGATGGCGCCCCAGGCCACTGCTGTCAGCAACAGTGCGTGAGCCGCCATCCCCCAGGGGGTTGGCGCCCGGGGCGGGCTTCCCCGTCGAATGCTCTTCAAGCGGGGTCTCGCCACGGACGCCTTATGTGCGGGAGGTGATCAGTCCCCGGCGCCCTGTCCAGCCCGCATCGCGAAGAGGGCGTCGATCATCTTCTGCGCCGACTCCTCCATGTCGATGACCAGGTTGTCGATCCGGGACACGAAGTAGTTGTGAGCGATGCTCACCGGGATCGCGATCGCCAGCCCCGCAGCCGTCGTGGTCAGGGCGATCTTGATCCCGGACGCGACCGTGGTGGCGTCCACTTCGCCCGCCAACTCGATTGCCTGGAAGGCAGCGATCATCCCCATGACCGTTCCGAGGAAGCCCAGGAGCGGCGCCACGTTGGTAAGCGTGGCCAGAACGACGAGGCCGCTCTCGAGCTTCGACAGCTCGATCAGCCCCTGGTTCTCGATCGCCTTCATCACGCGATCCGTACCTTCTTCCTGACGCTCCAGTCCGGCGTGCAGGATGTTGGCGGCAGGTGAGTTGGACTCGCGCGTAACCTCCAGCGCTTCCTTGATCTGATGCTGCGACAGAAGCTCATCGACCTCGCGCAGGATGCGTCGGGTCGAACCGGCCTTGCGGAAGATGTCGAAGAACTTCCAGATGATCACCAGGACGCCGACAAGAAGACACAGACCCAGCGGATACCGCATGATGCCGGCGTCATCCCAGGACTGCATCATCTGCTCGGTGAAGGTGAGATCTGGTGCTTCCATGCCTGGAAGCTGGAGCAGTACGTCGAAGACGTGCATCAAGCTGGCCAAAGGAACCTCCTGCGGTCGATCCTGAGCTGATGGTAATCAGTTGGTCGCGCGACTCTACGCGACTAACGAGTTTATGGGCCCCAAGGCCCGTGTCGCAACGGCTTGCCATAATGAGCAGGACCCTTGGGACTGTCAACCCTGACGCCCCAGCCGACGCCGCTCCCGGGTGGCGGGCATCCGTCCCCCGCGATCCACAGGCGCCTCATCGTCGCCACGTCCAGGCCCGGGAACCGTATCGCTTTTGGTAGTCCGCGGCCAGCGCCTCTTCGCGTTCCGTCATCCGGCCCTCTGCCCAGCGCCCTCCCAGGCGGTGGGCCAGACCCGCGCTCAGAGCCTCCACCAGGCGGGCCCGGGGCGGGATCCTGCCCAGTACCTCTTCGAGCGTGATGGAATGCAGCGGTTGCGCCAAACCGTTGCCGCCCTTGCCGTTCTGCTTCCCGCTCTCCTGTCTCGCGGTGTGCTGCCAGGAATCGCTCGCGCGCTGGGCCGCAGCCCCCGTCCCCGCGAACAACGAACTCTGGTCGGCGACCAGGAGCAGCGAGCCGTGCTGCAGAACGGCCTGTCCGATCCGTACCTGCGCGCTGCCCACCACCTTGCGGCCGGCAACGACGACCTCTCCCTCCGCCGGCTCCAGGAAGCAAGGGCCCGCATCCGGCGGGAGCGCTCGTCCCGATGCCGCATTGGCGTCCACCCCCAACCTCCGCAGGCCGTCCACCAACCCTTCGTTTATTCGCCGGTAGGCGCGTCGCGGGCCGCCGAGGGTCCTGGCCGGCAACACCACCGAATAGGTCAGCTCGCGATCGTGGAGCACGGCGCGACCTCCGGTGGGCCTCCGCACCACACCGATTTCCGGCCTGGAGCGCAGAAACCCCCGATAGTCGGCGGAAACCGGCTCGTTGCGCCCCAGGGAGAGCGTCGCGGGCGTCCAGCCGTAGAAGCGGACCGTAGCCGTTCCGGGACGAAGCTCCGCGGCCAGCGCGTGGTCGCGCGCCATGTTGGCTGCGCCCGGGAGCGCCCCGTCGACAAGGACGCGCCAGGCGAGTTCCTCGTCCGGGTTCCGTCTCCCGCCCACGGCTTCAGGGGGCGAAGACATCTCCCGCTTCCATTACCTGAACTGTCGCCGTGTCTCCGACCAGGTCCCGGAAGCGCTCCGGATCCTGAGCGATCAGCGGCCAGGTGTTGTAGTGAATCGGCACGACGACCTGCGGCTCGATGAACCCGGCAGCCGTGGCCGCGTCCTCGGGGCCCATGGTGAAGTTGTCTCCGATGGGCAGGAGCGCCACGTCGACCTTGCCGCGCAGGAGCTGCATGTCGAGCAGCAGCGCGGTGTCGCCGGCGTGGTAGACGCGCTTTCCGTCCAGCTCCATGAGAAAGCCGCCCGGCACCGTCGTGAACTGTCCGGTGGTGTCGCCGTGGACCTGTCCGCCGTGCAGCGCGGCCGTCATCTTCACGCGCCCGAAGGGGAAATCGTAGCCGCCGCCGATGTGCATCGGGTGGCCGTTGGCGATTCCCTGCGTCTCGGCGAAGGACACGATCTCGAAGGTGGAGATCAGGGTGGCCCCCGTTTCCCGGGCCAGCGGGAGGGCGTCGGCGAAGTGATCGTAGTGCCCGTGCGTGCAGAGGATGTAGTCCACCGGATCCACATCGGCACGTTTCACGTCCGAGGTGGGGTTGTCGTCGAAGAAGGGGTCGATGACGAGGCGGGTGCCATCGTCCATCTCGACGGTGAAGGTCGACTGTCCGTGGAACGTCAGTTTCGCCACTTGGGTGTTCTCCTCGCGTCAGCTGTCCGTCGGTCCGGCCTCAGTCCTAGGCCTGAACTTCGGCATAGGCTTCGATCGGCGCACAGGTGCATATCAGATTTCGGTCGCCGTGGGCGTTGTTCACCCGGCCCACGTGCGGCCAGAACTTGTGATCCCGCAGCCACGGAGCGGGGAACGCCGCCTGTTTACGCGTGTATCCGTGGACCCAGGCGTCGGCCGTCACGGCGTGCGCAGTGTGCGGGGCGTTCTTGAGCGCGTTGTCCTGCCGGTCCTGCAGGCCCAGTTCGATCTGCTCGATCTCGGCCCGGATCGAAATCAGCGCCGCGCAGAAGCGATCCAGCTCCGCCTTCGACTCGCTCTCGGTGGGCTCGATCATGATCGTCCCGGGGACGGGGAATGCGATGGTCGGCGCGTGGAACCCGTAGTCCATCAGGCGCTTCGCCACATCTTCCTCGGTGATCCCGGTGATCTTCTTCAGCGGGCGGATGTCGATGATGAACTCGTGGGCCACCCGGCCACTCCCGCTCCCCCACCAGTAGAGGACCTCGAAGTGGTCCTCCAGGCGCACGGCCATGTAGTTCGCGCTCAGGATCGCCGTCCGGGTGGCCTCGGTGACGCCGTCGCGGCCCAGGAGCGCGATGTACGCCCACGAAATGAGCAGGATGCTCGCGCTGCCCCAGGGCGCCGCCGACACGGGACCGATCGCGGCATCGCCGCCGGTCGGCACCACGGGGTGGCCGGGCAGATACGGTGCCAGTTCGGCTGTCGTGCAGATCGGCCCCATCCCCGGTCCGCCGCCCCCGTGGGGGATCGCGAAGGTCTTGTGGAGGTTGATGTGGATGACGTCCGCACCGTAGTCGCCGGGGCGGCACAGTCCCACCTGCGCGTTCAGGTTGGCGCCGTCCAGGTAGACGTAGCCGCCGTGCCGGTGCACGATGTCGCAGATGTTGCTGATCTCCTCCTCGAAGACGCCGTGGGTGGACGGGTAGGTCACCATGACTGCCGCGAGGCGTTCCGCGTGCTGCGCCGCCTTGGCCGCCAGGTCCTCCACGTCCACGTTCCCGCGTTCGTCGCAGCGCACCACGACCACCTTCATCCCCGCGAGCACCGCGCTCGCCGGGTTGGTGCCGTGCGCCGAGGACGGGATCAGGCAGATGTCGCGGTGATGCTCGCCCTTCGCGTGGTGCCGGGCACGGATCACCAGAAGGCCCGTGTATTCTCCCTGCGCCCCCGAGTTGGGCTGGAGGGAAACCGCCGGCAGACCGCTGATCTCGGCCAGCCACTCGCTCAGATCCGACACGATCTCCGCATACCCCCTGGCCTGGTCCAGCGGCGCGAAAGGGTGCAGCGTGCCGAACTCGGGCCACGTGACAGGCGTCATCTGGGTGGTAGCGTTCAGCTTCATCGTGCATGACCCGAGCGGGATCATGCTGGTGTTGAGCGACAGGTCCCGCGACTCCAGACGGTGGATGTAGCGCAGCATCTCCGTCTCGGAGCGGTACGAATTGAAGACCGGGTGCGAGAGGTAGTCGCTGGTGCGATTGAAGGGCGCCGGGTAGTCGCCCGGCTCGTGCGAGGCAGCCAGTCGCTCGGCATTCATCTCGGCGCCGAAGACGGCCAGGAGATCGTCCAGATCGCCCGGCACAACGGTCTCGTCGAGTGCGATGCCCACCGTGCCGTCCCCGAAATCCCGGAGATTGATCCGCTTTTCGCGGGCCCCGGCAAGCACCTTCTCCGCGGAGGCCGCCGGTCGCACGCGCAACGTGTCGAAAAAGGTCTTGTGGACGACCTCGTTGCCCGCCAACTCCAGACCGAGTGCAAGCGTCGTGGTTTGCTTGTGAATCCGCTGGGCGATCCGCCGGATCCCCTCAGGTCCGTGATAGACCGCGTACATCCCGGCCATCACAGCCAGAAGAACCTGCGCCGTGCAGATATTCGAGGTGGCCTTCTCGCGACGGATGTGCTGCTCCCGCGTCTGCAGGGCCATGCGCAGGGCGGGATTGCCGTGCCGGTCGACCGATACCCCGATGATGCGCCCTGGAAGCTGCCGCTTGAACTTCTCCTGACAGGCGATGTAGGCCGCGTGGGGACCTCCGTAGCCCATCGGCACGCCCAGGCGTTGCGCGTTGCCCACGGCCACATCCGCGCCGAAGTCGCCCGGTGGGGTCAGCAGGGCCAGCGACATCAGGTCGGCGGCCACCACGACGTGGCTTCCCGCCGCGTGAGCCGCTTCGCAGAGGGCGCGATAGTCGTGCACCCCGCCATCGGTGGCCGGGTACTGCAGGAGGGCCCCGAAGACATGGTGGTCGAAGGCGAAATCGGCACTTGGCCCGACTCGCACCTCGATCCCCAACGGCTCGGCACGGGTCGTGACGACCCCGATCGTCTGCGGGTGGCAATCCTCCGCAACGAGGAGCACGTGGCCGCGTCTGCGCCGCCCCTGCCCGTACAGCATCGACATGGCTTCGGCAGCGGCCGTTCCTTCGTCCAGGAGCGACGCATTGGCGATCTGAAGCCCGGTGAGGTCCATGACCGCCGTCTGGAAGTTGAGCAGCGCCTCCAGCCGGCCCTGTGCGATCTCGGCCTGATACGGTGTGTATTGTGTGTACCAGCCCGGATTCTCGAGGATGTTCCGCTGAATCACGCCGGGTGTGATCGTGCCGGAGTACCCCATCCCCAGGTAGCTTCGCCAGACCTCGTTCCGGGCGGCGATTCCACGGAGACGTTCGAGCAACTCCGCCTCCGGCACTCCTTCGGGAATACTCAGCGGCCTCCCGAACCGGATCGCGCCGGGCACGGTTTCGTCCATGAGATCGTCAAGGCTAGTGCATCCGACGACCTGGAGCATTTCCTCGACATCGCTGTCACGCGGTCCCAGGTGGCGGGCCGCAAAGTCGGGGGGGTGACCTATCGGTGTCGACATTTACTCCCCGATGTGCTCCGCGTAATCGGCCACATCCATCAGCTCTTCCAATTCACCGGGGTCGTCCACGCGCAGCGAGATCATCCACCCCTCGCCATACGGGTCCGTGTTCACGAGAGAGGGGTCGTCGTCGAGTGCATCGTTGACGTCCACAACCTCGCCCGCGACCGGGCAAAAGAGGTCGCTCACGGCTTTCACGGCCTCAATCGTGCCGAACGTCTCCATCGGCGCGAAGCTCTCGCCGGGCACCGGCAATTCGACGTACACCACGTCACCCAGTTCGCCCTGGGCGTAGTCGGTGATCCCGACGAGAACGACATCGGGCTCGTCCGTCTCCTTGAGGTATTCGTGTTCTGCCGTGTACTTGAGTCCATCGGGAATGTGAGACATTCGGCGTCTCCGCTGCGGTGTTTCGGAACTGCGTGTGGCTGGTTCGGGAGCGACAGAAAAAAAGCCGTCAAGGGCCAAGGCGTCAAGCGTGGCGGCGGCGGTTTCGCGTGCGTTTGGTCTCTTGGTTAGATTACCGACCTTCGGTGACGCTGGTGCATCCAGGTCGCCGAGAGTCATGGAACCCTGCCGAAAACTGCCGGTGTATGGAGAAGGTATGACCACCCTGGCCCATCCCCCCGCGCTGACAACGCTCAGCGAAGAGGAGGCGATGTTTCGCGAAGCGGTTCGCGAATTCGCCCAATCGGAGGTCGCGCCCAGGGTCGCCCGCATGGAATCAACCGGGGAGATCGATTCCGAACTGATCTCCCTCTTTTTCGAGCTCGGCTTCATGGGCATCGAAGTACCCGAGCACTACGGGGGCATCGGCAGCAATTTCTTTACCGCCGCGGTCGTCGTCGAAGAACTTTCGCGCGTGGATCCTTCGGTCGGCGTCCTGGTAGATGTCCAGAACACGCTGGTCAACAACGCCCTGACAACATGGGGATCGCAGGAGCAGCTGGGGCGGTTCCTCCCGAGGCTCACGTCGGGAACCGTAGGCGCCTACGCCCTCTCCGAAGCGGGCAGCGGTTCGGACGCATTCGCTCTTCTCACCCGCGCGGTTCAGGATGGTGACGACTGGGTCCTCAACGGACGCAAGATGTGGATCACCAACGGCGCCGAAGCCGGGCTCTACATCGTCTTCGCCAACGTCAGCCCGGAGTTGGGCTACAAGGGGATCACGGCGTTCCTGGTCGATCGGGATACGCCAGGCTTTTCGGTCGGCAAGAAGGAGGACAAACTCGGCATTCGGGCGTCTTCCACCACGGAATTGATTCTGGACGACGTGCGGGTATCCGCAGGCCGTGTCCTGGGCGATGTGGGCCAGGGGTACAAGGTCGCCATCGAGACGCTCAACGAGGGGCGCATCGGGATCGGCGCGCAGATGTTGGGGCTGGCCCAGGGAGCCTTCGATCACACGCTGAAGTATGTGCAGGAGCGAGAGCAGTTCGGGCGTCCCGTCGCCGAGTTTCAGGGTGTGCAGTTTCAGTTGGCCGACATGGCCACCGACATCGAGGCTGCGCGCCTCATGGTCTACAACGCGGCGCGGCTGAAGGATGGCGGAATCCGGTTCCTGCGGGAGGCCGCCATGGCCAAGCTCTATTCGTCCCGGATGGCGCAGAGGGTATCTTCACAGTGCATCGATTTGCACGGCGGATACGGCTTTACCCGCGAGTATGCGGTTGAGAAGTTCTATCGCGATGCCAAGATCGGAACGATCTACGAGGGGACCAGCAATATGCAGCGTCAGACCATCGCAAAGGACCTGCTCCGTGGCTGACCGGGCGAATCTGTCGCCCAGCGCGCCCGAGCGAAGGGAGATCATATGGGCGCAATAGGTATACGGGAGATCCTTTTCGTGCTGGCCGTGCTGGTGTTGATTTTCGGCGCCAAGCGCTTGCCCCAACTCGCCAGCGGCCTGGGGTCGGGCATCCGCAACTTCAAGGGGTCGCTGCGAGCGGGCACCGAAGGCGATTCCGAAGACGGTGGCGACCGGGAGATCCAATAGTCCAGTCGATTCGGGGGCGGGCGGGGTGACTGACGGCACCCGGCGTCTGCCGGTACTCTTCCTTACCGTACTCGTCGATCTCGTCGGGTTCGGGATCGTTCTTCCGCTCCTTCCCCTCTACGCCCGCGACTTCGGTGCGGACGGCCTTCAGACGGGGCTGCTGGTCAGCATCTATTCCCTCGTTCAGCTGGTCATGGCGCCGATCTGGGGCCGGATCTCCGACCGGGTAGGGCGGCGGCCCGTCCTCATCCTCGGGCTCGTGGGCAGCGGGGCGGCGTACCTGGTGTTCGCGAGCGCCGGTTCGCTGGCCATGCTGTTTCTCTCCCGGATCGTGGGCGGGATCGGGGGCTCCACCATTCCCGTGGCACAGGCGTACATCGCCGATGTGACTCCTCCGGCACGGAGAGCGGGCAACATGGGGCTGATCGGCGCCGCCTTCGGGCTCGGCTTCGTCATCGGTCCCATGCTGGGAGGGATCCTTTCGGGGGTGTCGCCCGGCACCCCGACCGCCCCGGGCTACACCGCTGCCGCGCTGTGCGTCGCGAATGCCATCGCCGCCCTCTTCTTCCTGCCCGAATCGCGCCGGCCGGGGACCCACGACAGAACCGAGCGGTTCAATCTCCGCACCTCGGTGGCCCACGCCGCATCGTCCCGGCAGATCCTCCTCATCCTCGGGACCTACCTGGTCATCACGATGGCCTTCGCCACCCTGCAGCCGACCCTGTCGCTCCTCGCTGCGGCGCGTTTCGAACTCGGTGCCCGCGAGGCGGGATACCTCTTTGCCCTGCTGGGAGTGGTCTCGGCGATCGTGCAGGGGGGACTCGTGCGCAGGGTCGTGCCTCGCACGGGCGAGCGCAACCTGCTGCTCCTCAGCGCATTGCCGTTCGCTCTCGGACTGGCGGTCATGGGCCTGTCGACGACAACCCAGGTCTTTCTGCTGGGCCTCGTTCTGGTCGGCATCGGCTACGGCGGCACGATCCCCACCGTGCTGGGGCTTCTGTCGCGCTCCGTGGAACCGAAGCGCCAGGGTGCAATCCTGGGTCTGGGGCAGAGCGTTGGCTCCCTTGCGCGCGTTCTGGGGCCGGGAATGGCCGGCGCGCTCTTCGACGTGCGCCTGTCGCTTCCCTACTTCGCCGGCGCCGCTCTCATTCTCGCCGGTACGCTCCTGTCCAGCAGGTTGCGTCAGCCCGAGGAGCAAGCCGGGTGAGCCTGACCGTCGTCCTCCACGAACCCCAGGATCTCGTGAATATCGCCGGGGTCGTGCGGGCGATGGCCAACATGGGCCTCTCGCGTCTGACCGTGGTCGACCCGGCGGAGTTCGACCCCTGGAGGATCACCGGGATTGCCCACCGCACCGACCACATCGTGGACCGCGTCAGGCAGGTCGACACGCTCGACGAGGCGATCGCCGATGCGACCTATGTGGTCGGCACGTCGGCGCGGGCCCGCACGGCGCAGCGCAACTACCGGCGTCCGCGCGAACTGGCCGGCAGAATCCAGCGCCGGGCCCACGAGGGAGAGGTCGCGATCGTCTTCGGACGCGAGGACCGCGGCCTTTCCAACGAAGCGCTCGATCGCTGTCACGATGTCCTGGTCATCCCCACCGATCCGGGTTACTCGTCGCTGAATCTGGCCCAGGCGGTCCTTCTGATCAGCTACGAACTCTTCCTGGCCGGGGGAATCGAGCCCGAATCACTTCCCAGGGGCAAGCGCTCGCTGGGACCCGCATCGGCCGCCGAGCTCGAAGAGATGTACGCCGCGCTGGAGCAGGGGCTCGCGCGGATCGAGTTCTTCAAGGCCCGCAAGCCGGAAAGTGTGATGAGGGTCCTCCGCACCATATTCGGACGGACCGGCTTGGACGCACACGAGGCCCGGCTCGTGCGCTCGATTGGCTATGAAGTGCGGAACTGGGCCGACCGCCAGACCGATTCAGCCGCCGGGACACCTTCAAGCGGCCCGCAGGACGCGTAGGCGGTCCGCTGCTTGCCGGGCCGAATCGTGGCCCCGCAACCCTCCTACCCTTCCGCCTCCAGGGGCTCCGGGTCCACCTGGGGCTGCCAGAGCTGAATCGCGGGGAAGGTCGTCAGGAACCACCGCACGGCGATGAGGAACAGGCCCAGGAACATCAGCCCGATCAGCGGCGTCGCCACCGAGAATACAGCGTCGCCCTCGTGGTGGAGAGACGGGAAGATGAGCATGTAGTGCCAGAGCCAGAGCCCTGCCAGGACCACTGTCGCGAAGGCCTGAAGAACCCGAGGCGTCTTCTTGGGCCGCACGCCCAGGAGGCCCCCGAAGGGCACCACGAAGCACAGCACGATCACCGCCGCCGAGAGGGCGCCCCACGGGTCGCCCGCCCGCGTGTTGATCCATGCCTGCTCCCAGGGAAGCTTGCCATACCAGATCACGATGTACTGGGACCAGAACAGATAGGTCCAGAAGACCGTGAAGGCGAAGGTGAGCTTGCCGAGGTCCCACAGGACCGAGGAGCCGACGTGTTCCCTGAAGCCCGGGGTCCGGCGCTTGAGCGCCACGGCCGCCACCGCTGTCGCCGCAAACCCGCCCCAGAACGCCCCCATGAAGAACCAACCCCCGAAGAGGGTCGAGAACCAGTGCGGCTCGAGCGACATGGCCCAGTCGAAGGCCAGCATGGTCATGACCGCCGCGTAGACCAGCACCATGACCGGCGCCATCCGGGTCATCCGGTGATAGCTCCGGTCCTCCTCCGCCTCCTGGCCCGCCCATCCCCGAATCAGGCGTTGGTGCCACCAGCGGCGCCCCTTGGCGTCACGCTCGGCTGCCGTCTGCGCCGGGCCGACCCTGCCCAGGTCGGGACGAACGGCCAGATACACGAACCCGATCCCCATGGCGAACAGGACCAGCACGCCCACGAAATTCCGGCTCAGAAGGAACGGGACGTTCAGCCACGCGGCCTTTTTCTGCACGATCGGGTCGTGCGCCATCATCTCGATCCACGGGAAATAGTCCTCCCGCAGATTGAGCAGCATGGGAAGGAAAAGGATGAACGCGATGGGGAGGTAGGCCGCGAAGGACTGGTGGATCCTCCGCACGGACCAGTTCCACTTGGCCTTCACCATCCACGTCACCGCCGCGACCATCACGCCGCCCATGGCGATCGAAGCGAAGTAGTTCCAGTTGACGACGTACGACTTCCAGGCCAGCCCGGGATCCCTGAACAGCGTCACGAAGAACGACACGACGCCGACCAGAACCATGACCTGAAGCACTCTACCGAGGACTCCGCCCCGCTCCAGGTAGCGGACCGGGATCGCGCCGGGGATCGAGGTCGAACTCATCGGTCAGCTCCCCGCCTCGGCCGCGACGACTGCAGGGCCCTGCAGCTCGCGCACATAGTTCACGACGTGCCACCGGTCGTAGTGGCCGATCTGGTGCCCGTACGACGGCATCACGCCCCTTCCCACTCGGATCATCCCGTAGATGTATCCGTCGCTCCTGGCGATCGCGACCTCGCCATTCAGCGGGTAGGCCGCCATGAGTGGATGGAGCTCGAAGATGTAGCCGGTCGTCCCGGCGCCATCGGGCCCGTGGCAGACGATGCACACGCGCTCGTATAGCTGCTCGCCGCGCGCCAGCGACTCGGGACTCGGCGGCACCGGATTGGTCAGCGAGTCCACCACTTCGGGACGCTGGACAATGTCCTCCTGCGTGAATGGCGGCGGCACATCCGCGCTTCCCTCCGGCTGCCCGATGTTCAGGTCGAAGGGCCCCGCCGCGTAATTCCCTGCGGAAATCGGGACCGTGCCCTCCGGCGGAAGAATCGTCATCTCGTACGGATCGAACGAGGGCTGGTCGCGCATGCTCCGGCCGAAAATCGCCGCCATGGCGTCGTCGAGCGGTGTGCACGCCGCCGCACTGAGCATGGTCATCGCCAAAGCGGCGAGCAGTGGGGGCTTGCGCCGGGGCCTGCTAGACATCGAAGCCCTCCGGATCCTCCCGCAACTCCGCGGGTTCGAAGCCGTTCAGAAGCTCCTTCACCGCATCGGCTTTGGCGACCGGGGCCGTCACGTACACGCCAAACGCACCGTTGGAGCACTCGGGATGATACGCGACCATCCGGCGCAGATTGGGCAGCCCCGCGTTGATGAAGAGCCCGATCACCGTCGACAGCGCGCCGAAGAGAATCGCGCACTCGAAGGCGATGACCACGTAGGCCGGAATCGAGAAGACGGGCTTCCCTCCCGTAATCAGCGGCCAGTCCATCGAAGTCCAGGTCGTGAAGGCGAAGCCCGTCGCGGCGCCGGTCATGGCCCCCGCAAGGGTGAACACCCGCACCGGGCTGTGTTTCAGGGCCAGGCCCTCTTCGAGCAGGTGGTGTTCGGGCAGCGGCGCGTAGGCCCGGAAGCCCTTGTGGCCGGCCGCCCGCAAAGCCTTGCATGCCTCGATGGTCGAATCGAGGTGTCTGAAGAGGGCGAAGAAGCCCCTGTGCCCCTGTCGACGCTTCGCAGGAATCATGTCGCGCCCTCCTCGCTGCCGCGCATCGGAGGCGGCACCACCTCTTTCATCTCGGCGATCGCCACCGGCGGCAACAATCGGGTGAAGAGCAGGAACCAGAAGCCGAACCAGGCAAAACTCCCGAGCAGGATGCCCATCTCCACGATCGACGGCCTGTACAGTCCCCACGCCCACGGTTCGTACTCATGGGACAGCGACGTGACGATGATCACGTAGCGCTCGAACCACATCCCGATGTTGATGAAGATCGAGATCACGAACAGTGCCGCGATGGATCTTCGCACCCGCCGGAACCAGAGCATGAGCGGAATAAAGCCGTTGCACGTCAGCATGATCCAGTTGGCCCACCAGTAGTGCCCGAACACGCGGTTCCAGAACGATCCGCGCTCGGGCGGCTCACCCGAATACCACGCCAGGAAGTACTCGGTCAGGTAGGCGTACAGGACGATGCTGCTGGTGAGCAGGCACAACTTGGCCATGGCCTCGAAGTGCTTGACGGTCAGATAGTCCTCGAGTCCGAAGTACTTGCGCATCGGAACGGCAAGCGTGATTACCAGCCCTACCCCCGAGAAGATCGCCCCGGCCACGAAATACGGGGCGAAGATCGTCGTGTGCCACCCCGGCACGATCGCCATGGCGAAGTCCCACGACACCACCGAGTGCACCGAGAGCACCAGCGGGGTCGCGAGCGCGGCCAGGTAGATGTACGCCTTCGAGAAGTGGTGCCACTCGCGATCCGTCCCGCGCCAGCCCAGCGAGGTGATCTGGTAGAACTTCTTGCGGAAGCCGCGGGCCTGGTCGCGCGCGGCCGCCAGATCCGGAATCGTCCCCAGGTAGAAGAAGACCGCGGACACGGTGAAGTAGGTCGTGATCGCAAAGACGTCCCAGACCAGCGGCGAGCGGAAGTTCGGCCACAGGAAGCGGTCGTTCGGATACGGGATCAGCCAGTAGGCGTGCCAGACGCGCCCGACGTGAATGAGCGGGAACAGTCCCGCCGTCATCACGGCAAAGACCGTCATCGCCTCCGAGGCGCGGTAGATCGCCTGCCGCCAGGGCGCACGGAAGAGGAAGAGGATCGCCGAAATCAGCGTTCCCGAGTGCGCGATACCGACCCAGAAGACGAAGGTCGTGATGTAGACGCCCCACCCGACGGGCGCGTTCAGGCCGGAGACCCCGATCCCCGCATAGATCTGGTAGAACCAGGACCCCAGGAAGATGCCCACGCCCGTCGCGGCCATCCCGAAGAGGATCCACCAGGCCTTTCCGGGCCGGGACAGCACCTTGAGCACATCGCGATTGACGGCTTCGTAAGTGCCGACGTCGGGATTGGGGACCGCCCCCCGCTCCCTCAGGTCTGCGGTCGCCATCTAGTGCTCGCCCCCTTCCACATCGTGAAAGGTGACCTTCTTGAGGTAGTGGACCGCCGGCTGCGTGTTGATGAGGGCGTCCAGCACCCGGTAGGTGCGCTCGTCCTCGGCCAGGGCCGCGACCTGCGAATCGTGGTCCTTGATGTTGCCGAAGGTGATCACGTCGCTCGGACACACGCTCTGGCAGGCGGTGTAGACTTCGCCATCGCGAATGTCGCGTCCTTCGACCGCGGCACGATTCCCCGCCTCGCGGATGCGCTGCACGCAGAAGGTGCACTTCTCCATCACGCCGTTGTCGCGAACCGTCACGTCGGGGTTGAACTGCCAGTTCATGGGTTCGGGGATCGCCTGCGTATACCGGTACCAGTTGAAGACCCGGACCTTGTACGGGCAGTTGTTGGCGCAGTACCGCGTCCCCACGCAGCGGTTGTACGCCTGCGCGTTCAGGCCGTCGGGAGTGTGGTAGGCGGCGAACACCGGGCAGACAGGCTCGCAGGGTGCGTTGTTGCAGTGCTGGCAGAGCATCGGCAGGAAGCGGATGTCCACCGGCCCGGAATGCGACGCGTCGACCGTTTCGTAGTAGCGCTCCAGGCGCATCCAGTGCATCTCGCGACCGTTCGTCGCCTGCACTTCGCCAACCCACGGGATGTTGTTCTCGGCCTGGCAGGCCGTAATGCAGGCGCCGCACCCCGTGCATTTGTCGAGGTCCATCGCCATCGCCCACCGGGGATGGTCCTCGCCATAGGTGCCGAAGTCCGAGCCCGGCAGCGGGAAGTCCTCGGCACGACCCTCCGTGTCCACCGGACGGAAACCGCCGCCTTCCTGCAGCTCCTGGAGCTGGCCGTGCCCACCCTCTGCAGCGTGGTCCGCCTCCTGGGCCGCGTGCCCGAGCGCGGCAAGCGCCACGGCCGGCGTAACGTTGCGGTCGTCCTGGTCGCTGGAGCCCTCATTGGAGGTCAGCCGGCGCCACGCCCCGGTGGCCGCAACCATCGCACGCGTCGAGACCAGCGCCACCGCCCCCGAGTGTGCATCCGCAGCGCCGTTCAGCAGCCCCATCGGATTGACCCCGTTGCCGGTGGCGAACTGGCCGTAGTCGGTGTGGCCGCCACCCATGGCGATGGCCACCGCATCCTCGCGGATGCCGGGATAGGGCCAGACGGGCACTTCCACGGAACCCGCGCCCGTCGCAACGCTCACGACGTCGCCCTCGCGAAGGCCCATGCGGTCCACGGTCGCGGGGTTCATCTCGACCCAGGAGTGCCACATGACCTTCGAGACGGGATCCGGCAGCTCCAGCAGCCACGGACGGTTCGCGTGCGTCCCGTCGCCGAAGCGCGGCGAGGGGTACACCAGCAACGTCAGCTCGCCGTCGCCTCCGATATCGGGTGCGTCGAAGCCGACCGCCGTGGTCGGAGCCTGAAGCGCGGTGATCGACGGCGTGGCGTCGGCATAGGACACCGAGCCGGTTCGCAGGGCCGTTCGCCACAGCGCGTTCGGATCACCGACCACGCCGGCGGCCTCACCGAACTCGGTAAGCCACGTGTCGAAAGCCCCCCGCAGGTACTCGTGGAAGGTGCCCGCACCGAGGTCGTTGCCAAGACGGCGCGCCGTATCGATAAGCACGTCGGCCATGGGCCGGGAATCGAACATGGGCAGAGGGCGCATGGCGGGCTGCCGGACCGCGTAGGTGCCGGGTGCCGAAATGCTGTCTCCCCAGGACTCCAGAGGATGGGCGTCTGGCAGCACCAGGTCGGCCAGCGACGAGGTCTCATCCAGCGCCGTGGTGAACGCAACCTTGAAGGGCACGCCCGCGAATGCCTCACGGAAGCCCGACCCCGGCGGAAGCGAATACACCGGATTCGTGCCGGATACCACCGCTACGCCGTACTCGCCGGCTCCCAAGGCGGCAATCGCGTCGCGGGTCGCGCCGTATGGGGACGTGGCCCCCTCCGGAGTCGCATCCACGTGGATGGTCTGCCCGAGGCTGCCGGCCGCCACGTTCAGGATCAGCACCGCAAGGTTCGCCGCGGTCGCTTCCCCGTGCTGTCCGGCGAGACCGGGTCCGAGCGCGAGCGCATCCCCCTCGGCAAAGTGATCCGCCAGCGCGCCCAGCGCTTCGGCTTCAACTCCGGCAGCTTCGGCGGCGTCCTCGAGTGAATGCTGCGCCACCATATCGGTGTAGGGACCCGCGTCTGCTCCGCGCCGCACCAACTCGCCGGCCAGAGCAAGCGCGATCGCCGCCTCGGAGCCGGCCTTCGCGGGAATCCACTCGTCCGCGTTCTGGCCCGTCAGCGAGAGCCGTGGTCCTACGAAGACGAATCGGCCCTTCTCGCCCTCGTCCACTCCGTGCATGCGGGCGAAATCGGCGGCGAACGTCACCGGCGAAATCCAGGTCTCGAGGAAGTCGGCCCCGAAGGAGACCAGGAACCGCGCAGCCCCGATGTCGTACCTGGGCAGGGTGTTCACCCCGAAGGCGATATTGACCGCCTCGCGCAGCGCCGCGTCGTCAAGCGCGTCGTGAATGACGTGCCGCCCATTCAGCGAGTCCGCCAGGTCCTGGAGCAGCATTTGCTCGGTGGGACCCTTGCTCCCGGTAAGGAAAAGGGGCCGCCCGCCAGCGCTCAGCCGTTCGGCAAGAAGTTCAGCAGCCTCGTCCCAACTGATCGGCTCGAAGCCGTTGGTGCCGGCGCGCAGGGGTGTGGCGACACGGTCGGGGTTGTACAGCCCCTGCAGCGCGGAAACACCCCGCGAACAGAGACCGCCCCGCGACACGGGGTGATCCGGGTTGCCCTCGATCATCACCGCGCGCCCCTCGCGCGTCCTCACGCGCACGCCGCACCCGCTCGGGCACTCTCCGCACGTGGACGCATACCACGTCGCGACCCCGGGAGTGATCTCCTCCGGCGGAGTCACGTAGGGGATCAGTCGTTCAATCTCCCCCGTGGAACACCCGGCCACGGTCGCACCGGCACCTCCGGCGCCAAGAACCTTGAAGAAATCGCGCCGCTTGAGGCCGTCGCTCATGAGGACACCGAAGAGTGGACTAGTAGTGGCATACCGTGCAGTCGCGAGAGGCCCCGCGCTCCAGGTGGCAGGAAACGCACCAACCCATCTTCAGGTTGCCCGCCTCCGGGGCCACCTCTTCGAGCACCCCCATCTCCTGGACCTCGCCGTGGCAGGTCTGACACGTGACCCCAGCGGCCACGTGGCGGAAATGCGGGAAGTTGACGTGGTCGGAGACCTTGTAGATCCGCCGCCACGGTATCGGCGTGTCGGAATCGTAGTATTCCCGGATCTTGTTGACCTCTTCCGGGTTGGTCCGCCCGTCAATGATCCCCACCTGGTGGCAGCCGATGCAGGTGGCGACGGGTGGAATCCCGGCGTCAACCGAACGCTCCGCCGAGAAGTGACAGTACTGACAGTCGATCAGCCACTGTCCGGCATGCGTATTGTGGGGGAACTGGATCGGCTGGGACAATTCGTCCGGTTCCTCGATGCCGGCATTGTCGCCGCTCTCGGGGGTCTGCTGACCACCGATCAACGCAACCGCCAGAAAGATCGGGACTGCAACAGTCCCGGCCACCAGCCACAACCGTTTCATATGAGGGTAGGCATCGAAGACCCGTTGCCGAGCCTGGTTATTGGGTGGATAGGGTTCCTACTAACGTCGCGAAGAAAGCCGAAGCAAGGTAGATGCGGCTTTCGACGATGTCAACGAGCATGACGGGGTGCAGCCGGACCCCGCCCGCAAGCTCGTGCCCGGGTGCGCCGGGGGCAGGGTGCGCCGACTCTTTTCGTTCGCTAGACTAATCCTCATGGAGCAGAAGCTGACACCTTCCAGCGGCTCGGGCCCGCAGGGGACCGGCGGCAACCCACCAGGCATGCACCTGACAACCTTCACCCACGAAGGAAGGTTCTGGGATGTCTTTTTCGAGGTCGTCGAGGATCCCGTGGATTCGGACTCGTGCAGGGCCCGGCTCGGTTTCCTGCCCACCGACCGGGCCGACCACGAGGAACCGGTTCACACGGCGGTGATCATCATCGAGCCCAGCCAGGACGAGGCGCTGAAAGTGGCGCAGGGGTTTGACCGCTATCACCTCTCGGCCATGCTTCGCTCCGTCACCTGAAGCGTCCAGCGGGGCGCCGTCCGCACCGCCCGCCCGAGTCACTCCCGAGCCCGATGAGCAACCACAGAGCCGAGCCCGTCCGCTGCCTCCTCCTTCAGGTCCGCGACCCGGACGACCCCATGGGTCCGCACGAGATCGCTTCGTTCCAGCGAATCATGGCGTCCATCCCGGCCCGGATCGCCGTCTTCGATCTGCTCGACCGGCCTCTGCGCGACCGCGACCTGGACGGCGTTGACCTCGTCCTGATGGGCGGAAGCGGCAGCTATTCAGCCACGAGCACCGAGCCATGGCTGGCAACGGCGCTCGACTCCCTCCGCCTGGTGCATGCTTCCCGCGTGCCCGCCTTCGCTTCCTGCTGGGGATTTCAGGGGATGGCCGCGGCCATGGGTGGCCAGGTCGTGCGTGACCGGTCGCGTGCAGAGGTCGGGACCTACGAGGTCGAACTGACCCCCGCCGGCAGGACCGACCCGGTCTTCGCCTATCTCGGGAGCCGCTTCAAGGCGCAGCTGGGCCACGAAGATCTGGTCGCGACGCTCCCCCCGCGCACCACCCTGCTGGCCTCGTCCGCCAGAGTGCCCCACCAGGCCTATCGTTTCGAGGACGCGCCCATCTACTGCACCCAGTTCCACCCCGAACTCGACGCGGCGGGGCTCCGCTCACGGTTGAGGGGGTACCCGCGCTACGTCGAAGAGGTCGCAGGCGGCACGATGGAAGAGGTGCTGGCGCGGTTCGAGGATGCCCGCGAGGCCGAGCAGCTCATTCAGCGGTTTGCGGAGCTGCACGTGCGCCGCCAGTAAGGCGCTATCGGCCGTAACAGACGCTGCCAGGCCTGCCGCAAACCGTCACGCGGTCCGGATCCAGCGCACAAGCTCGCGCAGCGTGGGCCTCTTCCCCTGCATGAGGATCCCCACGCGATAGATCCGGCCTGCCACCCAGGCCGTGCCCACCAGCGCCACGGCCATGAAGACCAGCGAAAGCGTCACCATCCACCACGGCACCGCCCCGGCGACTGCCCGCGGAAACATCATCACGGGGCTGAAGTAGGGGAACAGCGCCACCCAGTCCATCCACGCGAAGCCGCTTCCCTCGATGGTGGCCATCTGCAGGACGAAGGGGATGATCAGGAGCATCATGACGGGGAACTGGGCCTGCTGCGCCTCCTCCTCGGAGCTGCACATGGCTCCCACGGCCGCGAACATGGACGCGTACAGGAAGTACCCCAGCACGAAGTACCCCCCGAGCAGCGCGATCGCCCCGGGGCCCGGAAGGAACTGGAGGATCCCTCCCAGTTCCGTCGCCTGCAGCTGTGCCACGACGAACGGCACGCCGAACATCGCCAGCACCGCCGCCGAGGCAAACCATATCCCGAGTTGGGTCAACCCCATCGAGCCAACCCCCAGGACCTTCCCAAGCAGCAGCCGCCACGGGGTGATCGACGAAATCACCACCTCGACAACCCGGTTGCGCTTCTCGTCCAGCACCGATCGCAGCACGTACGCGCCGTAGAGCAGCATCGTGAAGTAGAGCAGGAATGCCCCGCCGAATCCGGCCACGATGCCCGCGATCCGGTCAACCTCGGCATCCTCGCCGTCGGTGGACTCGACCACCGATTCGAAGTCGAGCTCGCCGCCCTCGATAAGCGCCCGGACCGGAGCGGCGTCATCGAGCGCCGAGAGATGCCGCTCCAGCGCCGTCTCCACGACGATTCTTTCGAAGAGGGATGCCCGCAGGCTGCCCGGTCGATCCTTCCCGCGGTAAGCGAACACCCCTTCCGAGACGGTCAGGTCGTCGATGACCAGATAGCCCTCGAGCTCGTCCTCCATGACCTGGCGATCCAGTTCTTCCTGGCCCACATCCGCCCCGATCACCTCCATCTCGTAGCCGAACGCCTCGACCCGGCTGGCGACTTCCTCGCCGATCAGCCCCGTGTAGTCGATCAGGGCCAGTTCCCGCTGGGAGCGTTCGGACTGGATTCCGAGGAAGGCGCTGAGCCCGATCATCCCCACCATCAGCACCGGCAGTGCAATCGTGGACAGGATGAAGCCCTTCGTCTTCACGCGCTCCAGGTACTCCCGCCGCATCACGATCCAGACCTGTCTCATTGGGCACCTCCCATCGCGGCCATCGGTTGTTCGGCGGGCTGCTCGCCCGCGTGGCGCACGAAGATCTCGCGAAGCGTCGGTTCGAGGACCTCGAAGCGGCGCAGCGTGACCCCCTCCTTGACGGCGGCCGCGAGGATCCTGTCGTGGCCGACACGGTTCGTGACCGGGATGTGATGGGCGTCGTCCACCAACTCGATGTCGTGAATTCCCAATCGGGTCAGCCAGGCGTCGTCCCCGTCGAACTCCACCGCCACCGCCCCGGATCGCTCACCGCGCTTGAGCTTCTTCAGGTCGCCGTCGAGCACCTTGTGGGCCCTCGAAATCAGGCACACCCGCTCGCACAGACGTTCCGCCTGCTCCATGAGATGGGTCGAGAAGAGGATCGTCTTGCCCCGCTCGCGCTCCTCGCGAACGATCGCTTCCAGGACTTCCTGGTTGATGGGGTCGAGCCCGCTGAACGGTTCGTCGAGAATGAGCATGTCGGGATCGTGGAGCACCGTGCCGATGAACTGCACCTTCTGCTGCATCCCCTTGGACAGCTCCTGAATCTTCTTGGCCGACCACTCCGAGAGATCGAGCCGTTCCAGCCATTGCCCCGCCCTGGACTGGGCCTCACGCCGGGCCAGTCCCCTGAGTTCGCCCAGGAAGACCAGCTGCTCGAGGACTTTCATCTTCTCGTAGACGCCGCGCTCCTCCGGCAGGTAGCCCACGCGGCTGCGGCGCTCGAAGTCGGGGAAGCCGCCGAAGAGCTCGACGGTGCCCCTGTCCGGGAGAAGGATGGCCATGATCATCCGGATCATGGTGGTCTTGCCCGAGCCGTTGGGGCCAAGGAGGCCCACGATGGAGCCACGGGGGACTTCCAGGTCGAAATTGGAGACGGCCGTGTGCGAGCCGAATTTCTTCGTCACGCCCGATAGCCGCACGGCGAGTTCCGTCACGGATGTCGCTCCTTTTCTGCGCGTTGTCTTGATCTTGAAGGCATGGTGGATGGTACGCAAAGCCGGAAAGAAGTGTTCATTCAGTCCGCCTTGCGCCAGCGCGCGCTCCACGACTATCCCGACTTGACCACGCCACTTTGATTATTATTTGGGTGTAGGATTTCGTGAGGTCGTTGCGTGTGCACGATTCCCAAGGACAAGGGTCGCAACCGGCCTCACGGAGGGACGGATCCCTCGGAGATCAGTCCGGTTTTAACGAGTACCAAGGAGTGTGTGTGGCAATCTACCGAACGCTCTACTATGGCGACGTGACGGTCGGGACGGGAGGGCGGCTGACGATCCCGTTGGGGATCCGGTCCGACTGTGGCATTCGCAAGGGCGACACCTTGACAGTTCGCGTCGAAGAAACACCCAAGGGGACCCGCCAGTTGGTCATGTGGCGTACCGAACGCAGCGAAGAAGAGTGAAATCGCGGCGGTAGCCCGTCGCCGGTGCTGCCGCCGTCAGTGAAGTTCGATCCAACGGACGAGTTCGCCCAAGGGCCGATGTCCGTCGTGGAGCCAGTCCGCTTCAGGAAACGGCACCTCGGACAACGGAACGATTCTCGTAGCACCCAACCGGGCCAGCGCACGCACGAACGCAGGCCGTTCTTCGCGGATGCCGGCGATTCCCACGGTCTGCAGAACCGGTGACAGCGGGGACAACGCCTTCAGACACGCTTCAGTGTCGGCGCCGAGTACCCACGCCGTGCGGCCCCCGGTTGGCTGGAAGGTCTCCGGAGTCCCCAGCACCACCGTCCAGCGAGAGCCCTTTCCGTACCACAATTCGGTATCGCCCGATGCCGCAGAGACCATCGTCAGGCGTCCCCGCAGCTGGTGCATCGCGGAGAGCTCGCCTGCCGACGCCTGGCCTGCGGGTAGCGCCGCCTCCAGTGCCTCCAGCGCGTCGGCCAGCTCGCCGGACCACTGCCGGGCCGCCGCGCGGTCGCCCAGCACGAAGAGAAGGTGTGTGCTGACGCAGCCCCTCTGGTCGAAAAGGGCCACCGCGCGGGCCGCATCGGCAGCCGCGTGCCGGGCCGTGTCGGGATCGACCACCGCCACCCCGATCCGGTGGCCATGTTCGATGAGGCGGGTTGAGGCGGGGGCGCGGGCGCGTACGGATTCAATGGTGGCATCGTTGCCGTAGACGACAACCTGATCGGCCGCGCTGAACAGAGCCTGCTCCCAGCGGTTCCAGTCCGCCGATCCTCCCGGCCAGTACTGGACCGCGACGGCGGCGCCGAGACGCGGATCAACCCGACCCAGGTGCCGCGCGAACTGCGTCGTGAGCGCCACGTCTCCCGCGCCAGGCTTCGCCAGTACCGGGGACTTGACAAGCAACGCCCTGATCATGGACGTAACGGTCACCCCCGGAACGGTCCCGGCACCGAGATGGAGGGTGATCCCCGGCGAGGTAGCCGTGATCGCCCGCCCGCCGTCCGGGGCGAAGCCGTCGAGGACGCGGGGGTCCGGAAACTCGGACCGGACGAGGCGTTCCAGGGCACCGGTGGACCACGACCTGGCCATCCCCTCGACCACCTCTGCCGTCATTTCCCGCGACAGCCCGGTGTTTTCGGCAACGTTCTGCAACCCCTTGCCATCGAGACCGCTCAGGAACCCCTCCCCGGCCCTGCCCAGGATTTCCACACGCTCGCTCCACGGAATCGCTCCCAGTCCTCCGGCCGCGCTGCGGAGCGATTCGACCAGGCGGTCGGCGCCATCAAGGTCCCGACCCGGATGGCGGACCTCGAGACCACCCGCCCGGGTCTGCAGCAACGTTGCGGGCGGCGGGGTTGCCGGTGGCCAGACCCAGCCGTCCATGACCGACGGGTCAGGGGCGTTCAAGGGGTGACCTGGCCCGCCGCGCCGTCGCCGCTCCTCCGGTTTCGAGCCAGCCCGCCCGTCGCCCGCAGGAATGACTCGGCAGCCAGCGAGCAGCCGCGCAGATCGGCGCCGGGAGCGCGTCCGACCAGCTCGACTCCGCCGTCTCGCGTGACGCGGCCCAGGTCTTCGGTCAGCAGGTGGCACACCGACGCGGCGTTTGCGAGGTCGAAATGCGCGAGCAGCCCCGTCTCGCCGGTCGGCAGCGGCGACAGGTCCAGCGGATCGAGCGCGCGCGTTCGCACCCACGCCGGGAAGCGATGGATCCGATCGGCGGGCGGTGAGGCATTGCCCGCCACTCCGTCATACGCCTGCGAGAGCATCTCGGTCATTCCGTACTCGTTCACGATGTGCGATTCAGGGATCGCCAGCGTGCTCTTTACGCGCTGGTACAGGGTAGCCCGGTTGACCTCCGCGGCCCGGCCCTTGAAGCCGCCCGTCTCCATCACCCGGGAGGCGGGGGGCAGGCGGAGCGGTGACTCCTCGAGCGCATCGAGCAGGTGGACAAGGGCGAAGGCGGTCGTCAGGAGGAGGATGGGGTGCCGGGCTTCGCCTGCTGCCTGGATGACTGCTTCGGCGTCGAGGCCGCGCTGGGGATGGAAGGCCCAGGTGGCGTGGGCGATCTCGGGTTCCTGCGCAATGAATCCGGCCATGGCCGACAGCGATGAATCGGGCGCGGCCGTGGGGTGTGGGATGAGGGACACGAGGGCGACGGTGCGCGCGGCGGCGTTCGGGGCCCGACCCGCTGCGGTATCCCCGGTGCCGAAGAGGTGGCGGCGGTAGTTCGCGCGCGCCGCGGCGCGGTAGAGGTCGACGCTCGCGACATGGTGCTCGCCGCGCCGCGCCGCGCCGCCGCTGGTGCCGCTGGTTCGATACACGACCTCGGCTGCCCCCGAAACGATGGGCATGTCCTTGAACGCGGCGACGGGGACCGGCGGGATTTCGTGCCAGACCGCGGGCACGGACCCGCCGCTTGCATCCCAGAACCGGCGCAGCACCGGGTTGGTGGCGCGCTGGACCTCGCAGGCCCTGCGCGCCATGTAGTCGAACATCTCGTCGCACCCGAAGATGCCTTCCGACGTCCGAAACAGCCCCGCAAGCTCCTCGATCAGCTCCGCGCATTCGGGTGCCAGCGCGCGCTCGTCGGCCATGGTCAGGGACTCCAGCGCCGCCCGCTAGCCCGCGGGCCCGCTTCCCCGCACCGCCCGGCCGCCCATCTGCCCCGACTGCTCCCCGTCGCGGATCGTGTGCACGCCCGATACGACGACGTGGGGGATCCCATCCGGGTACTGGTGCGGATTGTCGAAGTCCGCCCGGTCGCGGACGGTGTCTGGATCGAAGACGACCACGTCCGCGACGGCGCCGGCTCTCAGTACGCCGCGGTCGCCAAACCCGAGCTTCCGCGCCGGCAGTCCCGACATCTTGTGCACGGCGGTCTCCAGGCTCATGGCGCCCCGGTCCCGCACATAGTAGCCCAGCACCCTGGGGAAGCTGCCGTAGCCGCGCGGGTGGGGAGACGAGCGGGAGAGTGGGCCGTAGGGCGCGTAGGCGCCGCCGTCGGAGCACACCATGCCGAGCGGGTGGGACAGCATGCGTTCGGTGTTCTCCTCGGACATGCCGAAGCCGATCATGCCGACGCTGCCGCCGGCTTCGCGCAGGAGCCGCACGGTGAGCGCGTAGGGCTCCTCACCGCGTTCGGTGGCCAGCTCGCCGAGCCGCCGCCCCCGCGCATAGGCGTTGGGGCCGCCGATCCGGCTGATCTGGACCGCGTCCCATGAGCCAAGCAGGGCGATCTTGTCGCGGCACGCCCGTTCCAGCGCCGGGGCGGTCTCCGGATCGGCGAGCCGCGCGAGGAACCTTGCCGTGCCGCCGGCCCGGGCCGAAGCGGGAAACAGGTTCGAGAGGCCCGTCGCGTATGCCACGTAGGGATAGCGGTCGAAGTGTACGTCGACCCCCGCCCCTCGCGCGGCTTCGATCGCCGCGAGGGCGGCCTCGGCCTTCCAGTGGTTGCGTTCTCCCTGCGCCTTGAGGTGCGAGACCTGGACCGCCACCCCCGCGACGCGGCCCACGTGCAGCGCCTCTTCCAGCGCGGCGAGAAGGCGGTCGTCCTCGTTGCGCATGTGCGATGCGTAGGGGTAGATGGTGCCGCTCAGTTCGCCCGCCAGCGCCACCAGCTCGTCGCGGCCGGCGAAGCTGCCGGGTGTGTATTCGAGCCCGGTCGAGAGCCCCACCACCCCGCCGGCAAGGCCCTCGCGCACCAACGCCCGCATTCGCCCCACCTCGGCGTCGGTCGCCGGACGGTCGGCGCCGCCCACCACCAGCCCCCGGATCGTCCCGTGGCCGATCATCGACGCCACGCTGACCGCGGGGCGCTCCCGGTCGATGCGGTCCAGGAAGCCGCCCGGGTCGCGGAAGTCGATCTCGACCCCGAAATCGCGGCGGTAGCGGTCGCGGGTGGACTCGAAGCCGGCGTCGCTCCACGGGCCGATCGAGGAGCCGTCCGGCCCCACCACCTCCAGGGTGACGCCCTGCCGCACGCGGCTCTCGGCGCGCGGGTTCACCAGCAGGGAGAGGTCGGCGTGGGAGTGGATGTCGATGAAGCCGGGCGCGACCGCCATGCCGCGCGCGTCGATCTCGACGGTGCCCGTCTCCGGTACCCGGCCGACGCCGGTGATCCGGTCGCCGTCGATGGCGATGTCGCCGCTGCGCGGAGGTCCTCCCGTGCCGTCGTAGATGGTGCCGCCGCGGACTACCAGCGTTGCGCGGTCACCCGTGGCCGCGACCCAGGGCGTGGCAGGCCTGGCCAGGCCTGCCAGCCCCGCAAGGGCAGCCGTGCCGCCCGCCAGGAAGTCGCGACGCCTCACCTCTCGTTTCCCAGGCCCAGGCGCTTCCCACCAATCCCACCGGCCCGCAGGATCTTGGCCTGCTGGCGCGCCTGCTCCCGGTTCACCATTTCGACGACGCTGGCGAGGTGGTCATCCATTTCGGCGTAGTCGTCGCCCGGGTAGCCATCGGCTTCGGCCGGGTCGAGCAATTTGCGGAGCCCACTGATTTCGCGGCGGGCCTTCTCGAGCGCGCGGCGGAGTCGGGCCAGGGCGCGGCGGGTTTCGGCTTCGGGTGTCTTCATGACATGAAGGATGCACCCCGTTCAGGGGCGGATCAACGGCTGGATGGGACGGATTGGGCATCCGGGGGCGCGGCCGGGTCGAGCACCGGCACTCCGGTGGGCTCGAAGTGGCGAACGTTTCGGGTAACCACGGTCAGCCCGTGCTCCAATGCGGTCGCGGCAATGAGGAGATCGGCACTGCCATGGCCGAGGGCTCGCGACAGGCGGCCCCAGCGCCGGGCCACCGCAAGATCGATCGGCAGAATCCGGTCGGAGTACACTCTCAGGACATCGTCCAGCCAACCGGCAAGGCGATCCGCGAACTCCGGGTCCCGTCCACGCTGTGCGGCGATCCCGCGTTCGATCTCGCCGACCGTGACCACGCTCAGGTGCAGGTCGGCACTCCGTTGCGCCGACATCCAGCCAACGATCCGAGGATTGCGCCTTCTTCTTCGCAGAGCCGACAGGATGTCGGTGTCGATGAGATACATCAGGAGTCCACGCGGGGAGGCTCCACCGGCCGCGTGGTGCGGACGGATGTCTCCGGGACCGGCTCGCAATCCGCGGGGGGCGCGCCCCCATGATCCGCCGGGGACGGGCCGAAAGCCACCGGCCGCGGGTCGGCGGCCAGCCGTTCGAAGTCCTCGTTGTCCCGGGGCACCGCCAGCAGCATGTCGGCGAGCGACGGCGCGTTGGCGGCCTCGACTCGGCGCAGGCGATCGTACTCGGCTTCGGCCAGCACGACCACGGCGGGCTTTCCACGCCGGCTCACATGTTGTGGATACCCCGCCAGCGCCTCCCTGACAACCGCGCTGAATCGGTTCTTGGCGTCCTGCAGATTCCAATCGGTCATTCGACGATTCCCTGTCTGTCCAGTTTATCTGGCTAGCCGAATATACTGGCCAGTATAAGACAGCGCAACGGCGGTTGCGGTCAAATCCGCGTGTGGGTACCTCTTTAGGACCGAAACACCCGATTTTGACGGAGGGATGACCGTTGCACGATCTCAGGAACACACACAGTCGCCTCCGGCGCGGGGCGCCATCCGGGCGGGCAACGTTCGGCCCGGTGCCGGCCAGCCGCGGACTCCCGGCAGCGCTCCCCGCGCTCTTCGCCACTGCCCTTCTGGCAGCCGCCCTCGCCCTTCCGGCGCCGTCCGCCGCACAGGACCGCTACGACATCGTGCTGAGCGGCGGGCGCGTCATGGATCCGGAGACGGGGCTGGACGGGGTGCGCAACGTCGGCATCAACGGCTCCGTCATCGTCGCCATCTCGGAGGAGGCGCTCGCAGGCGACCTCGAGGTGGACGTGTCCGGCCTCGTCGTGGCGCCCGGCTTCATCGATCTGCACGCGCACGGGCAGACCAATCGCGCGAACGAGTTCCAGGCCCGGGACGGCGTGACCACCGCGCTGGAGTTGGAGAGCGGCGTGGCGGACGTCGGCACCTTCCTTGCGGAGAGGGGCCGGCGGGGCGCGGTCATCAACTACGGCGCCACGGTGTCCCACATGTCGACGCGGGCGTGGGCGATGCCCGACCGGGCGGACCTGCTGAGGCGGGCCGTCGGGATGCTCGACAGCGACCCCGAGGCCGGGATGCGCGAACTGGAGTCGATCGGGAGCGGAGCCCGCTACGAGACGGTCCACCCGGACAGCTACGGCTCCATGTGGGCGGCGCTTGCGCAGGGGCTCTCGGAGGGCGCGCTCGGGGTCGGGATGGCACACCAATACTATCCAGGCGCGTCGCTCGAAGAGATCCTCGACGTCTTCAAGTTCGCCGCCTATGAGCGGACGACGATCTACACGCACGTGCGCGACATGAAGATCAGCGCCATCCAGGAGGTCGTCGCCAACGCCGCCGCAACGGGCGCGTCGCTCCACATCGTGCACGTGAACAGCTCCAGCCTGTGGAACATCGAGCCGGTGCTGAAGCTCGTCGGCGGCGCGCAGAGCCGCGGACTCGACATCACGACCGAGGCCTACCCCTACACGGGGGCCTCCACGGGCCTCCAGTCGACGATCTTCGACCCCGGCTGGCAGGAGAACCTCCAGATCGGCTACGGCGACCTCCAGTGGCAGGACACCGGCGAGCGGCTCACCGAGGAGACCTTCAACAGCTACCGGGCGACCGGAGGCACGGTCATCATCCACATGATGCGGGAGGAGTGGATCCGCCACGCCCTGGCGACCGATTTCGTCATGGTCGCGTCGGACGGGATGCCCTACGCGCCGGGAGCGCACCCGCGCAGCGCCGGGACCTTCTCGCGCTTCCTGGGCCGCTATGTGCGCGACGACGGGCTGATGCCGCTGATGGACGGCCTGGCCAAGATCACGATCATGCCCGCGCGGCGGCTGGAAGGGATGACCGACCAGGCTCGCCGGAAGGGGCGGATGCAGGAGGGGACCGACGCCGACATCACGATCTTCGACCCCGCCAACATCATCGATACCGCGACCTTCGAGGACGATCTGTCCTATTCGGAGGGCGTGATCCACGTGCTCGTCAACGGCGAATTCGTCGTCCGGGACAGCGAGAACGTCCAGGGCGCGACGCCGGGTCGCGCAATCATCGGAAGGCTGAGCGCAAAATGACTACACCGGGAAGACCTCGATTCCGGCCGGGCAGGGCGGTACTCGCCCTGGCAGCACGGCACCTAGTTCGCGGCGCGAGGGCCCGTGTGCCGGCGGTCCTGCTGCTGGCGACTCTTGTCCCTTCACTCGCGAGCACACCCCAGGCCGCCATGGCCCAGGACTACGACATCCTGATCCGGGGCGGGCGCGTCCTCGACGGCACCGGCAACGACTGGTTCCAGGCCGACATCGCGATCAACGGCGACGAGATCGTTCGCATCGGTCGGATGCCCGACGCCACCGCCGCCCGCGTGATCGACGCCGCCGGGATGTACGTCTCGCCGGGGTTCATCGACCTGCATTCGCACTCGGACGGTGCCATGACCTCCGAGCACCTCGAGGCGCGCCGGGCCAAGAGCCTGAACAGCCAGGGGCTGACGACCGTGATCGGCGGGGCGGACGGGCGCAACACGGCGTGGCCGCTCACTGCGGAGATCGCCGCGCTCGGGGATCAGGGCCACGCGATGAACTTCGTGCCGATGGTGGGTCACAGCACGATTCGGTTCGAGGCGATGGGAAACGACTACGAGCGTCCCGCCACGGCCCGCGAGATCGCGCAAATGCAGGAGTTGGTCCGGCAGGGGATGGAAGCCGGAGCATGGGGGCTCGGCGCGGGAATCGAGTACAGGCCAGCCCGTTTCAGCGACCCCGAAGAGTTGGTCGCGTTGGCGTCCGCGGTCGCTCCCTACGACGGCTTCTACGTGGCGCACCAGCGCAGCGAGGCCACCATGCCCCTGTGGCAGCTCCCCAGCAATGTCGACGACTGGCCGGTGGACGGGCTCCAGGCGCTCGAGGAGACGATTAATATCGCGCGTGAGACCGGGATCCGGGTGGTGGCGAGCCATCACAAGGCGCGGGGGCGGTCCAGCTTCGGGCGTTCGGGCCACGACACGCTGGTCGTGAACGCGGCCCGGGCCGAGGGACTCGAGATCTACCTCGATGTCTACCCGTACGAGACCTTCGGCGGCGGCCCGCGCCCGATGATCCCGCGCTGGAGCCTGGTGCCCGACGGCGTGGACACGAGCGGTGGCCGTGACAGCCCCGTGTACCAGCGCGAGGGCCTGCTCGACAACGCGAGGGCGAACCTCACGCGGCGGTGGGGCGACCCCGAGACGCGGGCGCGGATCGCGCGGGACATCGCGTGGATCGTGGATCACAACGGCGGGGCGGACCGGGTGGTGGTGGTGGACTACCCCGATGCCGCGTTCGTTGGGAAGACGCTCACCGAGCTGGCCGGGGAGATGGGCTCGACCTTCCAGGAGGTCGTGGTGCACATGGCCCTCAACGGGTACCCGGACGTGCTCGGCGGGGCCTGGACCCGGGGATACGGCATTCACGATGTGGACGTCGTCAACTACTACAAACAGGAGTACACGGCGACGGCCTCGGACGCCGGTGTGAGCGGGGTCGACGGTGTGCCGCAGTTTGCGTCGCGGCCCGGTGCGCATCCGCGGCACTTCGGGGCGTTCACGCGCAAGATCGCGCACTATGTGAAGGACCTGAAGGCGATTTCGCTGCCCTTTGCGATCCGGTCGATGACGGGGTTGCCGGCGCGGATCATCGGGCTGGAGGACCGGGGGCTGCTGCGCGAGGGGTACAAGGCCGATGTCGTGATCTTCGACTACGAGCGGCTGCGGGACCGCGCGACGGTGCTCGAGCCCGACCTCTACAGCGAGGGCGTGGACTACGTGATGGTGAACGGGGTGCTGACGATCGACGACGGCGAGTTCACCGATGCACTGCCCGGCGAGGTTGTGCTGCGCGGCGGGCGGCCGGTCAGCTGAGGTGACGGCGGAGGCGGAACCGCTCGACCTCGTCATCGTCGGGGCCGGGCCCTGTGGTCTGGCTGCGGCCGTCGCGGCGAAGGAGAGCAGGCTGAGGAATGTCGTGCTCGACCGGGGGTGCATCACCGAGTCGCTGACGCACTACCCGTACTACATGACGTTCTTCTCGACGGCCGAGCGGCTCGAGATCGGTCGCGTACCCTTCACGATCCCGGAGGCGAAGCCGACGCGGCGCGAGGCGCTGGCGTATTACCGCCATGTGGTGGCGCGCCATGGGCTGAAGGTGCGGCAGTATGAGGAGGTGACGGGGATTGAGGCGGCGCGGAGCGCGTTCGTCGTTCACACCCGCAACCGGGATGGAAGAGTGGACAGCCTGCTTTCGCGCGCCGTCGTGATCGCCACCGGCGGTTTCGGCAAACCCAACCGGCTGGAGCTGGATGACGGTGAGCCGGAAGGACGGGTCATCCACTACTACAAGGATCCGTACCCGTTCTACGACCAGGAGGTGATCGTGGTCGGAGGAGGCAACTCGGCTGTGGAGGTGGCGCTGGAACTCTACCGCAACGGGGTGCGGGTCCGCATGGTGCACTTCCTCGAAGTCTTCGACCGCGGCGTGAAGCCGTGGGTCCGGCCCGACATCGACAACCGCGTCGCGAGCGGGGAGATCCCGATGCACTGGGGCTCGCGGGTGGCGCGGCTGGATCCGGGCACGGCGACGATCGTGCACGACGAGACCGGAGCGGCCACCGAGGTCGCGAACGACTGGGTGCTGGCGATGACCGGCTGGCGGCCGGACCGGGTGCTGCTGCACGGCCTGGGCGTCGCAACCGACCCCGTAACCGGGATTCCCGCACACGACCCGGCAACCATGGAGACGAACGTCCGCGGCGTCTACATCGCGGGAGTGATCGCGGCCGGCTACAACGCGAACAAGATCTTCATCGAGAACGGTCGCGAGCACGGGGCGCTGATCGCGGGGCACCTTGCGGGGCGGGACTACCTGCGCGGCGTCGGTCAGTGACGCGGCGGGGGATGGCGCCGATGCTCGCGTGGCTCGCTCTGAGTTGCGCCGATGCGCCGGTGATCCAGCTCCCCCTCTCCACCCAGTTTCCCGTCGACGACGTGCACCTCGGCATGACCTTCGGCGATCTCCGGCAGGCGCGGCCCGATGTGATGATCATTGTCGACAGCGCGACCGTCGTGGAGGAACTCTCGCGCGGCCGCTACCACTACGCGTTCACGTCTCATGAGCGGAACCAGGCGCCCGGCCGCGGTTCCAGGCTCGTGTACGTCGACCGGCTGGACGAGGAAGTGCCCGGTGACTATGCGCGACGGCGGTGGGACTCGCTCGTGGTTGCGCTCACCGGCGAGTTGGGCGTGGAGCCCAGCTGTTCATCGATCGAGTACGGCCGGCTGAGGTGGCGCCGCGCGACGCTCCGCGAAGATGGACGACCCGTGGCCGCCGCGGTCGAAGTGATCGGTGTCACGATCGGAGACGCGGGACCGGGTAGAGCTCAACTCGTAACACGGGTTTGGCTGACGGAATTCGTCTCGCCGATTTCGCCGCTGCTGGCAGCCCCGGATGGGGCGGCTGGGCAGTTGCCGGCTACTGCGTGGGTGGCCGAGAGCGACTGTATCGACGGGTAGGCCATTCTGGTTGGGGGGCGTTTTCGGCTATCTTTGGCGCCTTTACCGGATCGGTGGATCGGCATGTCGAAGCAATCCCTGGGCAGCGACCTCGCGTTGACGCTGCCCAATGGCACCCAGCTGGCGGTCACGCCAGGCACGCACGCAGCAGTCGTCGTGCGCTCGATCAGCGAGAGGTTGCTGCGCAAGGCCTTGGCCGTTGAGGTCGACGGAGAGGTCCAGGATCTCGTCACGCCCCTGCGAAAGGGGGGTTCCTTCCGGGTGCTCACCGCGAAGGACGACCAGGCGCTGGCGGTGCTGCGACACTCCGCGGCCCACGTTCTGGCGACGGCTGTCCGGCGGCTGCGGCCCGACGCGATGATCGGGTTCGGCCCAGCGATCGACGACGGGTTCTACTACGACTTCGAGGTCGAGGAGCCCTTCACCCCGGCAGACCTGGAAGCATTCGAAAGGGAGATGCGACGTGTTTGCGAGGAAGCGAGCACGTTCGTGCGCGAGGAGGTCAGCCTGCCGGAGGCCCGCAGCCGGATGGCCGACGACCCCCTCAAGCTCGAGAGGATGGCCGACTTCGACTCGGACGACGTCATCTCCACCTACACAAACCGCACGTTCACCGACCTCTGTCGCGGCCCGCATGTGCCCGACACCTCGCATGTGCGGCATTTCAGGCTGTTGAGCACGGCGGGTGCGTACTGGCGGGGCGACAGCAGCCGGCAGATGCTGCAGCGGATCTACGGGACGGCGTGGTTTCGCGAGAAGGATCTGAAGGCGCACTTGAGGCGGCTGGATGAGGCGAAACGGCGAGATCATCGCGTGCTCGGCAGGCGGCTCGATCTATTCGAGTTTCATGCGTCCGCGCCGGGCGCCGCTTTCTGGACCCCCCGGGGGACGGTGCTCTACAACACGCTTCTCAGGTTCGAGCGTGAACTGCAGGAGCGAGACTTCCTCGAAGTGAAGACGCCGCTGATGTACAACAAGTCGCTCTGGGAGACGTCGGGACACTGGGGCAAGTACCGCGACGACATGTTCATGATCCTTGACGAAGGCAGCGGGGAGCACGACGCGTCGCTCAAGCCGATGAACTGCCCGTCGCACTACCTGCTGTATCGGTCCCGGCTGCGGTCGTACCGTGATCTGCCGCTTCGCTACGTGACCTTCGACGTGCTCCACCGCAACGAGGTGACCGGGGCGCTCTCCGGGTTGACGCGTGTGCGGCAGTTCCAGCAGGACGACTGCCACTGTTTTGTGACGGAGGCGCAGATCGCGAGCGAAGTGGCGTTTCTAGTGGGATTCATCGTGAGGTTCTATGGCGCCTTCGGGCTTGAGGCGAGGATCAGATTCGCCACCCGGCCCGAGGTGAGGATCGGGACGGACGCGCTGTGGGATCGTGCCGAAGGGGGACTTCGGGCCGCTTTGGAAGAGACCGGGCTACCGTATGAGGTCGAAGAGGGGGAGGGTGCCTTCTATGGCCCCAAGATCGACTTTGCCATCACGGACGCGATTGGCCGTGAGTGGCAGTGCGGCACGATCCAGCTGGACTACGTCGCGCCGGAGCGGTTCGGCCTCGAGTACGCAGGGCCGGACAACAGGATGCACCGGCCTGTGGTGATTCATCGTGCGGTCGCGGGGTCGCTGGAGCGGTTCATTGCGATCCTCATCGAGCACTTTGCGGGGGATTTCCCGCTGTGGCTCGCGCCCGAGCAGGTGCGGGTGATTGTGATTGGGGCGGATGCTGCGGATGCCGGGTCTGCTGCTGCGGAGCGCATGACCGAGGCGGGGCTGCGGGTCGGGTTGCACCCGCGCGCGGCCGAGGTCGACTTCCGCGAGGAGATCAAGGACGCGTCGCAATTGAAGGTGCCGTATATGGCGATCGTGGGGCGGCGCGAGGCGGGAGATGGCACGGTGTCGCTTCGGGCGCGCGGTGCGAGGAAGCGGCAGGTTACGCTGCCTGTGGAGGAGGCGGTGGGGCGGCTGCGGCTGGAGTCCGAGGGGAGGGCGCTGTGGGGCGTGGCGAATACAATGGAAGGATTGTGAGATCTGCCGAACTGCGCACGTCCCTGCGCGCGGCTGCGGCTGTGTGCGGGGCAGCGATGTTGGCGAACTGCGATGACACGGCTGTCGACAGCGGGCCGGGCGCGCCGATCGACTTGAGCGAAGCAGCCATTGAGGTAGTGGGTGGCTCCGACTCCCTCGCGGTAGTCCGAGACCTGGAGGTATTGAGCGACGGCTCTGTCTGGGTCCTGAACTCGGCCGAGCCCTTCTTCGTCGGATTCGGCCCGGACGGCGAGTCCCTGGGCGCGCACGGACGATCCGGCAGAGGGCCTCGCGATTTCCCGATGCCCGCGGGCTTCGTCACCGGAGGGTGGCAGGGGGAGGCATGGGCTCTCGACCTTGTGCGCCACGCGATCATCCGGATCTCGCAACCGGATGCGGAGTGGGCCGAAATTCCCTTGCGGTCGGCTTCCCTCCCTCGTGGCAGCGTGCGGGGCGGCATGAGCATGCTGGGCTCCTCGGTGCGAACCTCGAGACTCGGCCGCGAGATCATCGTCGCGCGCACGAGCGAGACGATGGAGTCCGGTGTGCTGAACTACCGTCTCTCGCTCCTGCGACCCGACCTCATCGCTGTGGATCCGGACGCAGGTGGAGCACGCACCCTTCTGGCCTTCGGTGAGGTGCTGGACGACCCGTCCGGAGACTTCATCCCGAGCGAGGGAGGGTTTCCGCTCTGGTATCGGTTGTGGGCCGCTTGCGACGACGTCATCCGCATCTACGATCGGGTGACGAACCAGCTCCGTGGCTTCGACGGATCAGGAGCCGAGGTGCGCCCCATCGACCTTCCACCCGTCCCCTTCACGGAGGTCACTTCTCGCCAGTTCGCCGGAGCGGTGTTCCCTATCAGGCAGGCCGAGCTGACGGGAGATGTGTGGAGCAGGCTCAGCGCGGAGGACAGCCTTCGAGTCCTGAATCAGGCGGCGCAATCGGTTACTGGGCAGCCACACGAACTCGCGAGCTACCTGCCACGCTATGTGGACTTTCGCTGCAGTGCAGACGGGACGATGTGGATGAACCCCGTCGATCTCGACGCCGGTGGACTGAAGGGGGCTTGGCTTTGGCTGCGAATCACGCCTGACGGAGCCATTCGCGAAGTGCATTTGCCCGAGCGGTTCGATGCGTTTCGCTTCACGGAGTCCCGGATCTGGGGTGTGTACAGGGACGAATTGGACATCCCGTCCGTCGCGTCGGTCGCGCTGCCGGCTGGTTGAGAGGGTTCGTCCGCGATGGGTCCACCGGCAAGATGCCGATCCGCGTCATTCCTGTACCTGCAGCCTGTACTTCGCGACCCGCCACGGCGGGATGTCCGGATTGAGCAGGATGTAAAGATACCGGCCGCCCCCCACGACCTTGCTGCCCTCCGGCAGGGCCACGTCTTCGAAGAGCTTGGCTCCGGTGTGCCGGTCGTAGGCTTCCACGAAGGTGTGGATTTCCCGGATGGACGGGGGAAGTTTCTCTCCGTCGGGACGGGCCAACGTGAACACGAGGTAGTCGCCGCCCACAACATCGATTCGGGGGACAAAGTCGTAGCTCGCAAGCAGGTCCCGCATTCGATTCACATCCGGTGCTTCTCCGGCACGGAAGGCGAAATACCCGAACGGGATTTCGGGGATTCGACGGAAAGACGGTGACGGCTGGCCGATCGTGCCGACCGAATCGCCCGCGCCGTTCAGAATCGTGGCCGGGTACAGCAGCGATGCCATGACGAAGATCGAATCGCCTGCGATAGCATTTGTCAGCCCAGCCAGACCGCCCCAATACGGTTTCTCAAAGACGGGTGTGGTCCAGCTGCTCCATGCGACGCGTCCGTTTGCCAGGCGATGCAGATTGCCCTCCTGTTCGCCTGTTGGCCGGAAGTTGCTTTCCGGGATACCCATGAAAACGAGGTCGTCCCCAATGGGGATCAAGTCAGCGATCAAGTAGCCGTGGAGCGGCAACAGGGAATCCTGGGTCAGATCATCGGACACCCAGGCGCGCCGACCTTTCACAGCACTTCCTGCGGAGCAGGGCGCTTGCCTCTAGCCTGATCGCTCAGGCCCCCGTCGCGCGAAGAGACCTGGTCGTCGAGATCGGGCCGGGACGCGGCATTCTGACTGGAGAGTTGGCGCGTCATTGCCGCGAAGTCGTTGCTGTAGAGTTCGACGGAGCGCTGTGCCAGGCGCTTCGCAGGCGGTTTCGTGGTCGCGCCCGGGTCAAGATCGTCCAAGCCGACTTCCTGCGCTTTCGGCTGCCGGATGCCCCCTTCAAGGTCCTGGGGAATATCCCGTTCAACCGGACTGCTGCGATCGTGCGTCGGCTGGTCCAGGCCCCCTCACCACCGGAGGACGCCTATCTCGTGATCCAGCGTGAAGCGGCGGAGCGGTTTGCAGGAGGGCCCTACTGCCGCGAATCCATGTCCTCGCTGCTGCTAAAACCGTGGTGGCAGGTCGAGATCGCGCGGCGCCTTCGACGGACCGACTTCGATCCTCCTCCGAGGGTCGAGGCGGTAGCGCTCTGGCTCGCCCGTCGAACGAGACCGCTCGTCGATCGATCGCAGGCCGCGGACTATCAGCGTTTCATCGGGACCTGCTTTGGCCGGGACGGCCACACGATCGGGCGGTGTCTGCGGCCGGAGTTCACACGAACACAGGTCCACCGGTTGGGTCGCGACCTGAGGTTCGACCCGTCAGGGCCGCCCTCCAGGGTGACCTTCGACCAGTGGCTCGCGCTGTTCAGGTTCCGGGCACTGGCGCGCTCGTAGTGCGTTTCAGCTGATCACCCGCCTCCAGTTCGTGATGATCTTCGGCGCGTCCTCCAGGAGCGCGTTGAGGTCGGCGATCACGCCGTTCACGATGCCGGAGAGCTCCTCCGCCCGCTGAGCCGCGCCGGCCTCGATCTCCGTGAGCACTTCCATCTGCCCGACGGTCGGTCGCGCCTGCGGGCCCCCGACGGCACGGGAGATGTTCCGGAGCTGCTCGATCAGGCGCGGCCAGTCGCGGTAGCTCATCGATCCCGGCGGACGGCGAACTTCGCTCGACACGGCGGTCAGCTGATCCTGCGCGTCGCCGGCGACGGTCTTCACCTGTTCCTCGTTGGTCAGGTTCTTGCCTTCGATGGACTCGAGGAGCCCGTCGATCTGGCCGTTCAGGTCGAGCATCGTCCCCATCATCTGGTTGAGCTGCGTCTCGAGGTCGCGCGCACGCATGGCCGCGGTGAACCGCTCTTCGTAGACGGCCTGCGAAGCCGCCACGTTCGGGTCGCCGCGAAGCTGGAAGTCCTTCGACAATTCCTGCTCGCCCACGGCGACCGTCGCCGTGTAGGTGCCCGGCACGGCGGGCGGACCTGACGGACCGAAGAAGAAGAACCCGCCGCCCGGAGGGCCCTGTCCCGGAATCGGCTCGGCGCCGCTCCAGCGGAGGTCCCAGATCGCGCGGTTCACACCCGGCGCGGGGTCGCGGTGCTGGAACTCGCGCACGAGCGTGCCGTTGCTGTCGGTGATGCGTACGTCGACAGAGTTGCCGGCGGCCTCGGCGGCGTCTTCCGAAAGGTAGAAGTGGATCCACGCGCCGGGGTCGGGATTCTCGCCGGCGAAGCGGCTCTGGCCGAAGTTGCTCGTGCGGCCCCACATCTCCCACTCCGTTGCCATGCGGATGTCGAAGAGGTGTGCGTCCTGGCCGATCGCTTCCGTCAGCTCGACCATGGGCTGGATGTCGTCGAGGATCCACGCGCCGCGGCCGTGGGTGCCGATGACGAGGTCGTTGTACTGGCGCTGGATCTTGACGCCCCGCACCGAGACGCGTGGGAGGTTCCCGCGGATGTCCACCCAGGTGTCGCCGCGGTCCCACGAGGCGAAGATGCCCCGGTCCATGCCGACGAAGAGCAGATTCGGGTTCGAGGGGTGCTGGCGGACGACCTTCACGTAGTCGTCCTGGGGGAGCCCGGCGGAGATGTCGCGCCATGACTCTCCGTAGTCGCGCGTCTCGTAAAGGTGCGGCGTGAAGTCGTCGAGGCGGTGGTTGTCGACCGCCATGTACGCGGTCCCGGCCTCGGTGGGCGACGCCTCGATGTTGCCGATCCAGGTCTCGGCGGGCAGACCGGGAACGCGGTCGCGGACGTTCGTCCAGTTCGCACCGTTGTCGCGGCTGATCTGCACGTTGCCGTCGTCGGTGCCGACCCAGATCACGCCCGGCTCGACCTCGTCCTCGGCGATCGTGAGGATCGTGGTGTGGAATTCGGCCGCAGTGTTGTCCAGGTAGATCTCGCCGCCGGAATCGAGCTGCTTCTCCGGGTCGTCCGTGGTGAGGTCGGGGCTGATCACGTCCCATGAGTGGCCGTAGTCATTGCTGCGGAAGACGACGTTGCCGCCCCAGTACACGGTGCCCGGATCGTGCGGCGAGATGACGATCGGCGCGTCCCAGTTGAAGCGATACCGCGCCTGGAACATGCCCTGTCCCTGCGAGCCGATCATCAGCGGCCAGGGCTCGATCGACCGCGTCTGCCCCGAGTTGATGTCCGTGATGCGGAAGTAGCCGCCCTGTGCATTCGAATAGACCAGGTTCGGCTGGCCCGGCACCGGCACGGTGTAGAAGCCGTCACCGCCGGACACGGTGTAGAAGTAGCCGGGCAGGATGCCGCGCCGGTCGTTGAGGCGGCTCGGACCGCACCAGTTGCCGTTGTCCTGCAGCCCGCCACACACGTAGTACGGATCGCGGTCGTCCACGAAGATGTGGTAGTACTGCGCGAGGCTGAAGTTGCGGAAGATGTGGAAGTTGGCGCCGCCGTCGTACGACACCTGCATGCCGCCGTCAGAGCCGGAGAGGATCCGCTCACCGTCGAACGGGTCGATCCAGTACGCCTGGTGGTCGCCGTGCACGTCGTTGGCGATGCGGTCGAAGGTGCGGCCCCCGTCGGTCGACTTCGACAGGCCGCCCGAGAGCGTGTACATCGTCTCGTGGTCGGACGGGTCGACGTAGACGTCCGAGTAGTAGAAGGGCCGGAAGTTGAGCTGGTTCTTGTTGTCGTTGATCATCGTCCACGTTTCGCCGTAGTCGTCGGAGCGGAAAAGCGTGCCGGCGGTGGGATACTCGGTGATCAGGTAGACGATGTTCGGACGCGACTGCGCCACGCTGATGCCGATGCGGGCCATGGGCTCGTCCGGCGTGGTCGTGATCTTCTTCCACGAGATGCCGCCGTCGCGGGAGACGTAGAGCGCGGTCTCCTTGCCCCCGTCATCGAAGCGCCAGGGCTTGCGGCGGAAGGTCCACATGCCGGCGTAGACGTTCCGGGGGTTGGTCAGGTCGATGTCCATGTCCGAGCACCCGGTGTCCTCGTCGACGAAGAGCACGTGCTCCCAGGACTGCCCGCCGTCCGTGGTGCGGAAGACGCCGCGCTCCTGGTTGGGGCCCCATTCGTGGCCCATTGCGCAGACGAGGGCCACGTCGGGGTCGCGTGGATCGACGACGATGCGCTTGATGCGCTCGCTGTCGTCGAGGCCGAGGTGGGTCCAGGTCGCGCCGCCGTCGGTGGACCGGTACACACCGTCGCCGTAGGAGACCGAGTTGCGCGGATCGGCTTCGCCGGAGCCGAGCCAGACGACGTTGTGATCGGAGGGGGCGAGCGCCAGGGCGCCGACCGAATAGGTGTTCTCGTCGTCCCACTGGTGCTCGAAGGTGACGCCGCCGTTGCTGGTCTTCCAGACGCCCCCGTCGGCAGCGCCGACCCAGAAGGTCCGCGGATCACCCGGCACGCCGAGGATGGCGGATACGCGCCCGCCCATGTTCACGGGACCGATGTGACGCCACTCGATGTCGCCGAGGGCGGCGGAGATGGCGTCGGGGTTTTGGGCCTGGGCCGGTGTGGCGAGTGGGGTGAGGAGGGCGAGGGCGAGCCAGAATGGGCTGGGGGAGGAGGGCATTACGGGTTCTCCGATGGCGGCTGGCAGGTTGGGTGGATGGATCCCTACTAATAGTCGGATTTGGGGATCCTGACGAGACGTGGCGATCGGACGGACCGGCGCCTCAGGGTCGCACCAGTCGGCGCCCCTGCACCTGTCCCGAGAAGCGTTCGTCAATGTGTAACCCCCAGACGTGATCCCTGGTTGCGTCGCGAAGCCGGAACCAGTCCGGCAACAATACCTGGCGGGGTGCTGTGCCAATGTCGCTTCGATCAAGGACGTGCCAGACCGTTGCGGAGTCGATTTCCTCGCTGCTGCGAAGCCAAATTTCATTCGAGACCGTCGGGACGACCGCCGTCACAAGCGGCAATTGCTCAGGGATGTAGAGGGCCTCTTCAACGATTGCGCGCACCTCGCTAGTCGACAGGGTGTCGCCCCCGAACTGCCGCAGCATTCCTTCCACCGATCGCATCCGGGTTTCGATGGCTTCTTCTGCGCGCTCGAGTTCCAGAAGCACCGGGCGCACCGGGACCCGTGCATCCATGATGGTGTCATTGCCCGCTGCGATCTCGACGACGCGGACTTCACCACCAAGCCCGCGCCTCTGAACGAATCCCGCCGCGTAGTGGCGTGCGCTGAAATAGACCATGTCGTGATCGGCGAATGGTTGACTCGCAAACTCCCGGCTTCTACCCACAGCGACCGCGAACGTCTGCCCACTCGAGTCGTACATCGCCAGCGTATCGGCAATCCAGCTCCCTTCGGCAAGCCACACGTGAGCGACGGCGATCTCCCACCCCGGGTGTCCCTCGTCCCAGGTGAATTCGCGAGAGGAAGACGGACGGCGTTCGCGGGCCAGGAAGGATCCGTCAGCCAGGATGGCGGTCCGCTGCCACATATCGGGTGGATTCGCTGTCGAACTCACGAGCCGTCCATCGTGCGCAAAGCGTCCCCACCCACCGTCGTATCGGATCCAGATCCCGGCTGAATCCAGGTATGCGCCCCGGGGACTGCCGACGGGTGGGGTGTCGCCGCGTTGCCCGAACTCCAGAACGGGCTCTTGTGGGCTGGCAGGATCCCAGACCGTAACGCGTTGAGCCTGACGAACCATGATTCTGGTGCCCCTGGCGTGGGCTTTCACGTTCGAAAGACGCGCCAACGCAGTGGTGCTTCCCGGTTCACCGCCAATGACAATGTCGGGTGTCGTTGACCACACTTGTTGTGCAATCGGGCTGTCAGCCCATGCGGATGTCGGAGCCCAGCATAGTCCAACCAAGCAGGACAGGGCCCGACGCAACACAACGCCTCGTGTAATCAATCCGACTCCCCTTGGCGAACCAGTCGTCGGCCGGCCACGTAGCGAACGTCGAAAGTGTCGCGCCGAGTGCCCCAGACGTGCGTGTCCGTTGCGTCGTGGGGCGAGAATGAGGTCGGCACGAGTATTCGCTTGACCGAGGAATCCCCCGATCCACCTAGGCGGACCGCATACCATACGCTTAACGAATCGGTACCAGCGTCTTCGAACGTCCTCATCCACAGCTCACCATTGGACGCCACTGCTACATCCTGCACGGCCGGATAGTGATCTGGCGCATACAGAGCCTCTCCAGCGACCCTCCTCGCGGCGCCCAGCAGCGCCGGCGATCCCCGGGCATTTGCCATGCTCTCGGCCAGCGCGTCAACCATGTCGTCCAGGTCACTCGTCGACAGAGCCAACGGCAAAAAGCTCATTCTCCGGAACCAGACGGTTTCGCCTCCTGCTGACAACTCTGTCAGATCGACCTCGCCTGGGCGTAGACCCTTCATGCGAACCAGGACCACCGAGTTGGATTGCGCATTGTAGATCACTTGGTCCGAGTCGCTGTACGGCTGATACGTGAACATCGTCAGAGCCAGGTTGTCTGGGTCCCCGGTTCCCAGGATCTCGTTCGTCGCATCAAGAACCGCCAACGTATCGACAGTCCAACGTCCATCACCCTCTCTCAGTCGGACGACGGGCAGGTGGTCGATGGGATCGTCGCCCCACCATCCGATCCGGTAGGCCGAATCAACACGGGGATACACAAGGAGGCTGCCATCCTCAAGTATCGCCAGAGGGTCAAAGCGAAATCCGCGATAGCTCACCGACGAGGGGACTGGTACCGTCGCCAAGTGATGGCCATCGGGAGAGAACACGACGAAGTGATCCCTATCCAGCACTTGAAATCCTTCAGGCGTCACATGGATCCCGTCTGGACGGCTACGGAATTCTCCAGGTCCCTCGCCCGGGCCGCCGACCGAGAAGAGCGGCGATCCGTCGGGCGTCCAAACGGTCACCCGAGACTCAAGGGGATCAACCACATAGACCCGTTTGCCTTCATCCCCCAATCGTATACCTGAGATCCCTTGGAAACCGGCAGGCTGCCCGTCCTGGCTACCGATCTCGTAGGCCGGTACAGTGGTCCAAGTGCCGCCAGTCTCAAGGGACGCCGGTGGTGAGTCGACACCACACGCGAGCGCAGTGGCCACAGTCGTGGTGACGATCCACCGCCGGGTCCAAGGCCTCACGTCGAATGGCACGCGGGTTGCTTTGGAGATCCTCACCAACTGCTCCTTATCGCGCATCTCACCTCGAAAGCCGAGGGGTCGACTTGCTGCCGCGCCCGGCAATCAATCCCCAGGAGGCTCGTCCTCCACGAACCCGCGATAGTCCACCGCCCGCTGCCGCGGCCAGACCTCGTGCAGCGTCTCCGCGTCGAAGAGCCTCCCATTCATCATTACCTGTTCGACCGACAGGGTATTACGCAGATCGTCGAGTGGATTGCTCGACATGATCGTCAGATCTGCCAGCTTCCCCGGCTCGATCGAGCCGATCTCGGTCTCGAGGCCGATGCCGTTGGCGCCGAGGATGGTGGCGGATTTGAGCGCATCGTGGTTCGACATGCCGCCCGAGGCGACCATCCACAGCTCCCAGTGGAAGCCGAGGCCCTGGAGCTGGCCGTGGCTGCCGACTCCTGCGAAGCCGCCGTCAGCGACGACATCGGCGAGGAAGCGGGCGTGGTCCTCGAAGACGTACTCCTCGTCCATCGCCCACGCGACCGAGCCTGCAGCGCCTGCACGTCGCCGGGTGCGGGAATCGAGGGTCTCGTGGGGGGTGAAGCGGGCCAGGCGCTCGTTGCCGTGGACGTTCTCGTTCGTGAACCAGTAGATCTCGCCCATGGGGCCGCCGAAGGAGACGATGAGCGTCGGCGTGTTGAGGACCTTCGTCTCCGAGAAGAGGCGGACGACATCGTGATAGAGCGGGTAGACGGGCAGGTTGTGCTCGATGGCGGGGTAGCCGTCCATGGCGTGCGTGAGGTCGAGCTGGAAGTCGAGGCCGGCCTCGGTCGCCGGCATGAGTTCGAGTTCGCGCGCGGCCATGACCAGCCATTGGCGCTGCTGGCGGTTCCCCGCGAGGTACATCTTGAAGGTCTTGGTGTCGTAGTAGTCGGAGTAGCGCTTGAGGACGTCGCGGGCGTGGTCGAGGTCGCGGATGCCTTCCAGGGCCTGGTAGTTGGCGAAGACGCCCGGACCGGTGGAGTAGATGCGCGGACCCAGGATGTCGCCCGCGCGCACGCGGTCGGCGTAGGTGAGAACGTCCGAGACGCCAGTCTGGGGGTCTCGGGTGGTGGTGACGCCGAAGGCCAGGTTGGCGAGGTAGCCCCACGGCTGCGTGGTGTGGATGCCGGCCGGCGGACGGAGGTGGGCGTGGGTGTCGACGAAGCCGGGTGTGATGGTCATGCCGGAGACGTCACGGACCTCGGTGCCGTTGGGGACGGTGAGCGTCCCGGATGGGCCCACGGCGGCGATGCGGTTGCCGTCGATGAGGATGTCGCCGTTTTCGATGACTTCGTCGCCGCGCATGGTGACGAGGCGGGCGCCGCTGAGGAGGAGTGTTCCCGTTGGGATGTCGCGGGGGACATCGAGGGCGACGCGGATCTCGGTGGGCTGGTAGCGGGCGGCGTCGTCGGACTCGGCCGGGTCTTCTTCGTCGGATTCTTCAGGGTTGTCTAGGGTGTCCTCGGGGTCTTCGGCGTCCGCAGGGGCGTCGTCCTCGTCCGATTGCTCCGCCTGGGCTGCCTCGACGCTGTCCGCGAACGCCTCCGCGTCGGCGAGGTTGTAGCGGAAGTAGGCGTTGCCCAGGGCCCAGACCATCTCTTCGCCATCCGCGCTCCACGACTGGAACTCGCCGCCGAACTCGGTGACGCGGGTGACCGGAACCGGGGCGCCGGAGGGATTGCGGACCGAGACGGTCGGTGCTTCCGCGCCCACCTGGGGAACCGTGATCAGGTAGAGGTCGTTGCCGACCTTGGCCAGCGCGCGTCCTCCGGCAGGCGACAGGCGAATCGACGACGCGTTGGCCGCGGGACCGCCGCGGTTGGCCGAGAAGCCGGTGACCTTGAGGTGCTCCTTCTCATCGGTGCCGTCCCAGCGGATCGAGACCAGCCCGCGCGCGCCTGCGTGCAGATAGAGGCGGTCGTCCTGGTCGGCTCGGAAGTGCGGCTGGGAGCGTCCCAGCGACTCCGCGACGACCGTCGCCGCGCCCGGGCCGCCGCTATCCGACGCGTACCAGGCGATGTCGGGCCGGCTCCCGCCGCCGGCACCCTGCAGACGGGCGCGCACGGGTGACTGCAGCACCACGATCCGGTCGCCGCCGGGCGACCACGTGGGTGTCTGCATGTAGTGCGTGGCCTGTGAGAGGCGCTGTGGATCGCCGCCACTCGAGGGGATCGCCCAGAGATGGCCACCGTCGGGCTCACGCCAGCTCACCGCAGCGATCGTTGAGCCGTCGGGCGACCACGCGGGATGGAACAGGGCACCGTCGACCTCCGCGCCGATTCGGCGCGGCTCACCCCCATCGGCATCCATGACATACAGGGCGCCAAGCGCGGTGAAGGCGATCTCGCTGCCGTCCGGGGACAGGGCCACGTCGCGGATCTGGCGCGCGCGGAAGGTCGGCGTGTCGTCAACCGGGTAGTCGAAGTCGAGGCGCGGGCCGGCGTGGATCGTCACGTTGGCGGTGAAGGGGATCCGGGCCGGCTCGGTTCCGTCGAGAGGGACGTGCCACAGGCCGCCGCCGTACGACGCGATGAGGGCGGTGCCGTCGGGGGTGAAGGTGTAGCCGGGGAGGATGTCGAGGGTCGCGCGGCTCTCCATGTCGTCGCGCTGGACCGGGTAGACGAGCCAGCGCTCGTCGCCGGTGGCGAGGTCGCGGGCGCGCAGGCCGGTGGCGTCCTCGTGGCGGGAGCCGTAGACGAGGGTTGTGCCGTCGGGGGAGACGGCGGGGCGAAAGCCGGAGCCGTAGCGGCCGGTCACAGTGGCCTGGCGACCGGTCTCGCGATCGTAGCGGATGAGCTGGTACTGCGGGAAGGCCGCGTCGTAGTTCCAGTCGCGGCTGCCCTGGGCCAGGTAGATGTAACGGCCCGACGGGTCGAAGGCGGGACCGATGGCCTTGAGGTTGTCGGGCTCGTCGATCAGCGCGATCCCGCTGCCGCCGTCGCGGTGGAAGAGCCAGGGCTTGGCGGCGCCGCCCAGTGGGCTGAAGGTGCGCGACGCGACCAGGTACTCGCCGTCGGGGGACCACTCGGGCGAGGTGTAGAGGTTGTTGTTGCCGCGCGTGATCTGGGTCGTGTCGGAGCCGTCGACGCTAAGTACCCAGAGATTCTGGCCGCCGCTACGGTCGGAGACGAAGACGATCTCGGAGCCGTCGGGGCTGAAGCGCGGCTGGCTCTCGAAGGCGGGGCCGGTGAGGAGTGGGGTCGCGGTGCCGCCGTCGACGGCCAGGGTGTAGAGGTCGCCGAGGAGGTCGAAGACGAGGGTGGCGCCGTCGGGGCTGATGTCGACCGAGATCCAGGAGCCCTCGTCGGTGGTGAAGCTCACCGTGCGGGTGGGCTCGAGGGGGAGGGAGGCGGTGGCGAGGGAGTCGGGGGTGGGTTCCGGATCCTGGGCGTGGGCGGGTCGCGTGGCGGCCAGCGGCAGGATCGCCGCCAGCAGTACGCCGCGATGTAAGGTCAACATTGCATTATGTAATGTTTTCATGACATTTCATTTCAAAGCAGGGATCCGTGGGGCACGCGAAGCGTGACGTGTGGGCGTGTCGGGTGGGTAGCGCGGGCGCGCCCGGCGGGAACGGATGTGCCGGTTGTATCGCACTAGAACAGCTCCTCTCCCGGCAGCGCCGATGCCTGTTCGAGCCAGCCGACCAGGAGCCCTTCGTCGGGCTCGTCATCCTCATGGATGTGGAAATAGCGCACGTGCTCGTACTTGGACGCCACCGGGGGGACGGGCCGTAGCGAGCCGCCGTTGAGCAGAGTCACCTTGATGTACTTCGTGAAACAGTGGAATGACAGGAACCAGCCCTGGCCCTCGATGCCGTAGAAGGGCGAATTCCATCGGACCGCCTTGCGGACCTCGGGCACGCTGCGCTCGATCAGCGCGTCGAGTTGGCGGCCGGCCCCGCGCTTCCACCCCGGCATGGCTGCGATGTAGGCCTGCACGGGCGCATCCCCGTCGCCCTTCGGGATCTGGGGATTGCCGCCCGATAGCAGCCTCGGCTTTGCTGCCGCACCCTCGGCGGCCCGCCCACCGGCACGTCTTGGCATGCGGAGTCAGCTCGCCGCCGGCATCGCCCGATACTTGTCGAACCAGGCCACGATGTTCGCGATCTTGGCCATCAGCTGGCTCGGCCGCCGGCTCATGTCGTGCGAGGCGCCCGGCAGGCGAATCACCGCCGTGTCGATCCCGCGCATCTTCAGCGCGTGGAACATCTGGTATGACTCCGACAGCGGCGTCCGCAGATCCTCCTCGCCGGTGATGATCATCGTCGGCGTCTCGACGTTCCCCACCAGCGACAGCGGCGAGAACTTCCAGTACGGCTCGGGATCCTCCCACGGCAGCCCCTCGTAGCGGCTGAAGTAGTAGCCGTACCAGTTGTCGGCGGTCAGCGTCTTGCTGATCCAGTTGACGACGGGTTTCTGCGACACAGCCGCCCGAAAGCGATTCGTCTTGCCCACGATCCACGCGGTCATGATCCCGCCCGCGCTGCCGCCGGTGACGAACAGGTTGCTCTCGTCCACGTATCCTTCGGCAATGACCGCGTCCACGCCCGAGATCAGGTCGTCGTAGTCCTGGCCGGGATAGTTGTGGTAGAGCAGGTCGCCGAACTCTTCCCCGTAACTGGTGCTCCCCCTCGGGTTGGCGTAGAGCACGACGTAGCCTGCGGAAGCCAGAAGCTGCATCTCGGCGGAGAACCTGTCGCCGTAGTTCGACACCGGCCCGCCGTGGATCTCCAGGATGAAGGGATAGCGGCGGTTGGGGTTGAAGTCGGGCGGCTTGACGATCCAGCCCTGGACCGGGCGCCCGTCGAAGGAGGATTCCCACCAGATCTCTTCGACCTCACCGAGGATCTTGCCCGTGAGGAGGTCTGCGTTGAGGGACGTGATGGTGCGCGCGGCCGCGCCGCCGTGTCTGCCGACGGCGAGTTCGCCGGGCATGTCGGGGCGGGTCTGGTTGAGGGCGATGGTGCCGTCGCCTGCGACCGAGAACGAGCCGCCGCCGTAGGGACGCCCGTACGAGGTGCCGCCGAGGTCGCTGGCGAGGACCTCGAGGTCGCCGTCGAGTGTGGCGAAGCCGACTTTGGAGTTGCCCTCGTCGTCGTACTGGAAGTAGACGCCGCTGCCGTCGGCGGCCCAGACGGGGTTGGAGACGCTGCGGTCCAGGCCGGCGGTGAGGGTTCGGTGGACGCCACCGTCGAGGTTCATGACCTGGAGCTGGCTGACCTGGTAGGTGCGGGTGCGGTCTTCGTAGCCGACGAAGGCGACGCGGCGGCCGTCGGGCGACACGGCGGGGCTTCCGTCGGGGCCGGGGCGATCGGTGATGGCGCTGATATCGCCGGTCAGCACCGACGCGATATACAGCTCCGAGTTGCGGTAGTCGAGCACGTCCGGGTTGCGGTTGGCCGAGAACACGACGTGGGTGCCGTCGGGCAGCCAGGCTGCGGCGCTCGAGTGCTGGAAGTCGCCTGAAGTGACCTGGGTGGGCGTCCCGCCGTCTACGGGGATCACGAAGATGTGGTTGTAGCCGAAGTCGAGGTACCCGACGCCGTCCTGCCGGCTCTTGAAGCGGTCCTCCATGATCGGCGGATCGGCCCACTCGGCGCCCGGCGGCGCCTTTGGCGGTGCGGTCAGGCTCGGCGCCGGATAGGGCACGAGCATGTTGAAGGCGATGTGGCGCCCGTCCGGCGACCACCTGAGCCCGCTCGGGGACTCGGTGAGCTGGGTGAGCGTGGCTGTCTCGCCGGTGTCCATCCAGCGCAGGTGGATCTGGCCGTCGGCGGTGTAGGCGATGCGGGTGCCGTCGGGCGACCAGCGCGGCGATCCGCCATCGCCGAGGCGGCGGTGATCGGAGCCGTCGGCGTCGATGATCCACAGTTCGGAGCGCTTCCGGTCGCGCATGATGTCCATCGAGGTGCGGACGTAGACGACCTGGCCGCCGTCGGGCGAGATCTGCGGGTCGGCGGCGTATTCGAGCTGGAAGACGTCCATCGACTCGAAGTGGGATTGGGCGTGGGCGGGGGTGGTGGTGGTGGCGACCGCCGTGATCAGGGTGACTACCAGGGCGCCAAGGGTGTTTCGGTTGATTCTGGGCATGGTTGCGCTCGCGAACTCGGGTTGGATGATGCCCCAAGTTTCGCCATGTCGGCGCGCGGGGCAACCGGGAGTTACCCTGCTACCCGTCCGCTCTTGCCCTTCCCTTCCCTTTGACCCGGAGCCGATGGCTTGAATGCGGCGCGGATGTTGCACTATCGGCGGCGGTCGGCCGATTGACCGTCCGTTGTCATCAGCGACGATATGCCTCGCGCCGGTGGGAGACGCGTACCACAAGCACAACCAGAGCACCATCCAGAACTTCGTACAGGACGCGGTAAGGGCCGACACGAATGCGCCGTAGTCCGCGCAATTCGCCCTTCAGGGCACTTCCCGAGAGTGGCTCATCGGCAAGACCGTCGATGGCCCGTACGATGCGAACCCGGTCAGTGCGGGGAATTCGGGCTAGCTCCTTGGCCGCACTGCGCTTAATCCGAATCGAGTAGGTCACGCCTGACTTCATCCCAGTCGAGAACAGGATCGGATGGGTCACGGAGCCGCTCGAGGGCCACCGCGAGATCGTCGTAGTCCTCCAGGTACCGTTCCAGCGCTTCGCGAACGACCTGAGCGCGGCTTCGCCTGAGTTGCGCCGCAGCCGCGTCCAGCGCGTCGACAACCGGCTGGGGTACTCGGGCAGTAATTTGGCTCATCGTGCTATCCTCATTGCGATCAATGTGAATGCGATTGATGTCATGTAATGCGAATCGACATTCATGATACAATCAGGGGACTTTGGTGGCAATGACATGGCGTGCGTTCGCAGCGAGCAGGTTGGTGGCGTTACCATGCTGCCAACTCACCCAAACACCGCTTTTCCCTGGACCTCCTGATGAAGAAGGCAATGAAGACGCCAGGCTCCGCGCTCCCAGCCTTGGTCGTGACCGCTGTCCTGACAGCACTTTCCGCCAGCGCCACCACCGCCCAGCAGTACGATTACCCCGACCCCTTCCCAGGCGGCTACCCGAACCTCACCGGCGGCAGCGGGGCGGGCCGGATGTACATGGAGAGCTACTTCCCGCCGCCGGTCACCGCCTCGCCCACCTACCCGGCGTGGTCGCCGGACGGCGGCTCCATCGCCTTCGCCTACCAAGGCCGCATATGGGTCGTGCCGGTCGAGGGCGGTACCGCGCGCCAGGTCACCACCGGGCCGGGCTACCACTCGCAGCCGAGCTGGTCCCCCGATGGCAGCCACATCGCCTACGCGACATGAGCACTTGAAATCGCATGTCGTTGTGAGCGTTCAGCTTACGGGATTCGGCGGGCGGATTCCCGCTGATTGATTCCCGCCGATTGGTTTGGGTCAGGTGCGGACCCTCGGGCGACTGTCCAGAGCCTTCCTGAGTTGTCCCGCATCGGCTTGTTGATAGCAGCGGAGCACCGTCTGGGCCTCCTTCCAGCCGCCCAACTCGCACAGCACCTTCAGCGGCAGGTCCATGAGGTCGGACGCGAACTTCCGCCGCAGCGAGTGCCAGCCTCTCCCTCGCTCGCGCTCCAGTCCCGCGAGCCGTTCGGCCTTGTGCCACCAAGAGACCGCCCGCCCCCGGCTGATGCTCGATGATGGGTCCTTCGGCGCGGGCAGCACCAACGTCTCCCCGTTGCCGGAGCTCACTTCCCGCGCCTCCTCCAGTACCGCCACCGCCTCGTCCGTCATCGGCGTGACGTGCTCGTAGCCGGTCTTCTCGTGTTCGGCGCGCCACCGCACCTCGCGGCACTCGAAGTCGATGTCCCCCCAACGAAGGTTACGGATGGCCCCGATCCGATGCCCGGTTTCGTGGGCGAGCACGAACGCGACGTGGAACCGCCAATCGACCCGGCGGGATACCCCGAGCATCGCTTGGTACTCCTCCTCCGAAAGGACGACCCGGGTGGGGTTCTTCTCCTTGGGCGTCTTCAGGCCCCTCAGCGGGTTCGAGTCGAGAAGGAGTCTCCCCTCCTCGTCTCTGGAATTCGTCGCCCAGTTGAGCACCGCGAGCAGGAACTTCAGGTCCAACTCGATGGTGCGGTTGGACACGGGCTTCCCACTCGGTCCGATCCTGCCCGCCCGGCGCTCCCGGATGAAGCGGTCCCAATCGCGCTGCGACAGGGTCTCGGGCCTTCGGTCCCGCCCGAGGAAGTCAAGGAACATCCTCGTCCCGACCCTGTCCCGGTGCCGGACACGCTCCGTCTTGGAGGGCGTCACCTCCTCACCGTAGATGTCAAAGAGCATCTCCAGCGTGAGCGGGTCGGGCTCGGCTTCGGCTTTGCCCCCGATCTCGGGTCCGACGAATCCGGCCGCGAACTCGTCCGCCTGCCTCTTCGCCCGGGTCCACTCGCGGTGCCCGAGCGACCGGGTGAGCCTGCGCCCGTTCTCTCGCCACTCAATCTGAAAAAGGCCGGTTTTCGGGTCGGGAAACACCCGGACCCGGTTGCGGCCCCATTCTCCGGCGCCGTAGGAGCGCCGACTTCGTTTCGTGCGTGCCATCGTTCGATACCTCCGATTGATGGACTGCACGATCTGCGCAACGGAAGTATCGCGGCGGGAAGCCGCCTCCGCCAGAAGAGGGGTTCGAAGCGCATGGTATCCGACAAGACGGATCTCAAGGGGTGATCCGAACGGCTGGTAGCCGAGGGGGAAGGTCCTTCTTCAGAAGCGCCCGGTCACTCCGAACAGGAATCGACGCTCCGATTCCTGGACATCTGCCGGGGGGTCGCTGTCGTGGAAGTAGTCGAAGGTAAAGGTCAGTCTCACGCGCTCGGTGAGTTGCTGCGAGATTCGGACGATCCCGTCCACCAGGTAATCGTTCATGGCCTCAACGCGGGGCTGGAAGAACCATGCTGCGCTAAGGTCAGTCTTCGAGGCGACCGCCAAGTCCCTCTTCAGGCGGAAACTCCACCGCCAACTCGATGTCTCCGGTTCCTCGCCGTCGATCTGGTGTTTCTCATAGGCGGTAAGGCGGGCGGCGCTGAACGATGTCTTGTCCTCGTTGGACTGGCGCATAAGCAGCCACTTGGCACCGGCTCCCATTCTCGACCGTAGCCTCAGCTTGCGGATCGGGTTCTGCTCGATATCCGCAAACGAGAACAGCGAGAAATCCGCTTGGGGAGTCGCATCGAAACTGGCTGCCGCGCCCCAGTTCTTGGAGATCAACTCGCCGTTGCTCTGGCCGTACCGACCATAGACGGACGCCACCAGCTCATAGTACACAGAATCGAGCCGCTCGAAGGTGAGCCTCGCGTCAACAATCGCAAAGGAACTGCTCCCGGAAGCCGCACTTCCGCTGACGTCAATCTCGACCACGTTCGTGCCGGCGGAAGCCGGCGGACCCTCTTGGGCGAGGAGCGGCCGGTGGTCAACCTGCTGTATGGCGATGCCGACCGCAGCCAACCACAATCCGAAACCCCACTGCGGTCGCTGAAGGCTACCTGCAACGCCGCACCACATCCACCGAAATCCCAGGACGCGAGCGGCGTCCCGACCAACCCGGCGGCAGGATGCTTCATCCTGCCGCGACTGTGTTAGGTCGCCGATGTTGGACGCCCTCGGAACGCCGCAAGGTAACATCGGGGTCACTCCAGCGGGCTCTGGACGCTTAGCTCGAGCTGCGCGAACCCGAAGACCGCCCACGGTTCCCTGTCCGGATCGTTGTGGACGGCCCAAGCCACGAAAACCGCAAAGACCTGGCCGTTGTACGCGAAGACCTTGAAGTTCTTCGTGAAGAGCGCCCCTTCGTCAACGACGGAGTCGTCGTCCCGGCTCAGGATCGAATAGGCATTGTAGTCGTCCCGAAACCCGGTGGCGCGGATTCGGAACGGGTACGGCGGAAACAGGTCGTCCTCCATTCCCACAGCCAACTCCTCGGTGAACTGGATGGCCTGACCGCTCGGCATCCCCACTTGATTGAACAAGCCGACCGAACTGAGCGATGCCGGATCGATTCTCGCGAGCGTCTCGTCTCCCGCTTCTACGCGAAAGGTCCCCGCTACGGCGGCGGCGCTCCAGACAGCATCCGCGAGCACCGACGGGTCGGAAACGAGCGAGTCTTGGCCGATTCTGATATCAACCGGAGCGCCCGTTCTGTCCATGGCCATCCACTCGGCCGGTGCGGGCTGAACCCTGGAATCGAGTGCCACGAGTTGACCGTTCACATACCACACCGCGATACAGCACACCGCAACGCTCCCGCTCGCCTTGAATGTCGCCATCTTGAAGGTGCTACCCTCGACACCCCCGAAGAACCGGTAGAGGCAGGCCGTCGTCACCAGACCCACGCTGATGGCAGTTATCACGGGAGGCTGGTTGAGCCAGAGCGACACCGCGGCTCCGGCGGCGAAGAGCGCGATCAGGGCGAGCACAATCTTGGTTTCGACGTTCACGTCGAGCTCCCTCCAACGATGGGTTTAGAATATCCGGTCACTTGGCGAGCGAGCGGCTGAGCGGTACGACCTAGCCCGCTTCCGGGGATCGGATCCTCGGCGATCTGCTTTCCGCACTCCTTGGTTCAAACGTCGGACGAACGCGGATTCAATCGGCGACGGGGCTGGAGCCGAGGTGCGCGGCCCGGTGAATGGACAGAATAAAGATATGCAGACGGAGACGGAGATGTTGAGCGAGACAGGGTTGCCCCGTCTCGCGGCCACACCGAACCGCCTTCCCCAACTTCCGAGCGTATCAATCGGCACGGAAGATGTCCCGGTTCGGCGGCTGTCCCGCGGAGTGAGCGGAGCGACCAGAGCGGGGCAGCGGGCCGGGAGCGCGGTGGTCATGACTGACCCTCTCCGGACGCCGGAGATTCGGCGTCTATCCGGCTCGCCGGCGGATGGATCGCCTTCGAGAGTTCGGCGTGGCGACGCATCCGGTAGCTGTTGCCCGGATGTTCACGATGTGGCACCGGTGGAGCAGCCGGTCCAGCAGGGCGGCGGCCATGACCTCGTCGCCGAGGATGCGGCCCACTCCTCGAAGCCCTTGTTGGAGGTGAGCACGGTCGAGCCGTTTGCTGCACCGGACGGCTCGGGACAATTGCCCGCAGCTGCGACTTGACGCCGCCAAAGGCGCTCTCCCGATTGCTACCGGCAGTGACACCCTCGCCAACCACGTGGTTCCCACCACGGAGTCCGGGGCCTACTGCGGGAGCGCGAACCCACATGTACAAAGCCATCGACCAACGGCGGTCGCGTTGATCGACCATCTGAAGGGCCGCGAGAAGGCGCTGGAGCCGTTCGGCCTGACGGGCCGCCGCGTCGAGTGGATTGCGTTGGCGAGCCTGCATGGCGGCGTGTTCACCCGCTCACAGCTGTCGGCGTGGTTCGGCATCGACCGCTTCAAGACGCTCCGGTTCGTGCAGGCCCTGACACGGAGAAGGCTCGCCGCCGAGGAGATGGTCGGAGATCTGAAGATCTGCCGGATCTGCGCGCGCGGCATCTACCGGGCGCTCGGTGCCGAGGGTATTCGCCTTCGGAGGATCACCTCGACCGAGGTGATCCTGCGCCGCGTGCTCTCGTTCGACTACGTGATCGAGCATCCGGACCTGCCCTGGCTCCCGACCGAGCCGGAGAAGGTCGCCGCGTTCGAGGCGCTCGACATGGGGCGCTCGCTCATGCCCGTCCGCGTCTATCGGGGCGCCGCCGGGGGCGCGCGGCGCTACTTCCCGCGCGGGATGCCCGTGGCGCTGGACTCGCGCCGCGCCGTGTTCGTCCACGCCGATCCCGGCTACGATACCTCGACCGCGCTCCGTTCGTGGCGGGACCGGCACCAGAAGCTCTGGGAGGCACTGAGGCAACTGGGCTTGTCGGTCGAGGTCGTCGGGGTCGCGTGCGCCCGGAGACCGCTTGACCGGGCACGGACGATCCTCGGAAACTGGACCAATACGGAAACGGCTCCACGCCCCATCCACCCGCCCGGGACCGCCGCTGCGGCCCGGCGCGAGATCACGCGCATCGAGAATGCGATCATCGGCATGGACGACGCGGCGGTCGAGGAAATGGGCGGCTTCCAAGCCTGCCTCCACCGGATGGTCGAGATGGAGGATCTGCTCCGATCCATGGGTCCGGCAGGGACGATCGACGGCCATTCGGTGTGGCGTTCGAGCCGCTTCCACGGGCGCGGGATTTGACCGCCCGTGGACGGGGGCCGTTGCCGATCCGGAGTGCACATGGGACATTGGGGTCGTTGTGCACGATAATCACGCTCGGATGTGACACGCCGCCGATTCCGCAAGTTGCGGAATTCATTGCGTTTGCGGCGAGTGCACCGTGGCGGCCGTGGCGCGCGGGCGCTTGGGCCGTTGACGGGAGCGACCCACCCTTCGGGGTGCCTGGTACGGCACGGCGACGGTCGGGATGTGCACGGCCATCCCAACCTCGCCTGGGGTCGCTCCCGGTCCAACGATCCCTGCGGGAAGACCATCGCACATGCGGTTAGAGCCATGAATCAACTGTCTGGCTTCCTGGCTCGTCGTTTCCCGCCCAAGCGTAGTTCGCGCAATCGGTGTACTACCTGACTGCTGGTCTCACCGTCCTGCGCTGCGTCCCAGAGTTCACGAAGATCCTCTCGGGCCAGCACCACAACATCGTCGCGCGCGGCCTTCTCCACCTCTGCCCCCGACAGATCGTCTCGGGGCTTCGCCGTCGCGAGCACCGCGACCACTTCGCTTTCGGCTAGCTCCCTCCCCATTCTCCGTGAACGGGCGACGAGCTTGCCCACCTTGCCGCCCGCGTCGACTGATCCGACCGTACACTCGATGACGAGGACGACCGAGGATCCCGGGGCGTGAGCGAGGTGATCGACAGGATCCCTCAGCCCGACCTGCGACCCAACGGGATCCACATGGAAACCGAGGAAGAAGAACAGCAGACCCACCGCAGCTTCGAACTCCTTCGACTTGTGCAGTCTATCGGGCTGAAGATGCTCCCGGAAGCGTTCAAGACCAAGGTCGATGGCGCTGTGGGCCTTGATCCGGACGTTCCCGCCCGCTTCCGCCAAGAGCAAGGGCATGCAGTCCACACACCGGCCTTCGATGACGATGAACGAAGTGGCGAACGAATCACCCTTTCGGATCGGGACATCTACCTCCGCGCGGACGGCTTCTCCGTCAGGCACCCATCGGCACTCGCGGAGTTCGATCGAACCATGACGACACGGCTGTCCGGTGGCTCCCACCGTCCATCCAAGTTCCGCCTTCGCGACGAAGATGTCGGCGGCGGCCCATACAACGAGGGTGGCACGCTCGGGCGTAGAGTTCGCGCGCTCGCGATCGAACCGTACCGCCACGGGGGCGATCAACTCGACCGCTGTGGTATGGCCACGGACATCCAGTTTTCCGGGGCGGCCACAGAATCTGCGCACCAGTTCCGAGAAGCTGCCATAGGCGTTCGGCCCGCCGCGAATCATGCCGTCCAGTTCCCCGGGGGCATGCCCCGCCTTCCGAACCACGTCCCACATTGAGGAACCATAGTGGACCAAGGCGTGGCAACTCCATCGGTCGTATTCGGCATCGTGGTACGGGGCAGCCAGCTCGCTGAAGCCGTACCTCATGGCCGTCGCAGGCTGATCAGACTTGCCGAGGTACCTAACAGTCTGAGACCGCAGCTTCGCTTTTCCGCTCGCGATCCCGCGCACCACATCGGGCAACTCATCGATCGGAAGCACAATCTGCCACGCACGGAAATCTGGCCGATGGACTGGAGAATACTCGGGGACAGATTGAGCGGCACGGTGGTCGAGGAAGCCACGGGTGGCAAGATTGATCCAATGGCCACCGCCACGGATCGCACAGATGCGGAGGTCAATGGACTGCCAGAACCCGGAGCGGTTCACCGAATCGAGAAAGCGATCCGCTGCTTCCTCGCTTGAGTGTTGGCGTTCTTCCGACGACAATGGAGTCCCCATGCGGCTTGGCAGGATTCGACTGGCAGAGCGGTGGTGAACCTAACATGCCCGACTTGGTTTGGGGCCGAATGGGCAGGCGACAGCCCGAAAGAAGCGCGGCAGATCCCACGTCCCACGCGATGCCGAAGGACTCCGACATCCCTGGATGGACGACCAGGCGCCGCCTCGAAGCGGCGCTCCAACCGCCTTCCCGCGCAGGGATCGCTGGGCTGGGAGCGACCCGAGGGGGAGGGGCCGGGGGTGCGCAAACGCGCCCGGCCTCGAACCCGTAGCAGGCCCTCGGACTGCCGGGTCGCTCCCAGCCCCGCCCGAGCGAGCCCTGCGGCCCCGGTCGCCTGGGACCGCGACGCTCAAGCCCCTTTGTGCGCAGAAGCTTCGGCCGCTCAGCCGGTGCGCACGACCCGAGCGCCGGCGGTGCGCATCGGCACCCTATGTCGTTTTCGCGGGCGTACACGGTCATGACTCACGGCGCTGGAGGTGCACAAATCATCGGTAGAGGATTCCCGCGAGGCGTGTTGCCCCGCCAAGTTCGGGCAGCGGCGGTCGTGCTGCGTTCGACCGAGACCGGTTGGATCGTCAGGCGATTGATGGGTGGACACCTCCTCCTCTCCCCGCCACCTCGCCGTTTCAATGGCGTCGTGGATCCAGGAGACAAGCCGAGCATCGGGCGCGGAACAGGCCGCGAGAACGAGCGCGGCGGTCACCGAAACTGTCATTCTCATCCGACGTTCTTGCGCCACGCGCTACGAAGGTCAGACACTTTCCCATTCGGAGGCTCGGTGGCCGATTCCCTGACGCTCTTGGGGGCCGGGCCGGGAATCGCTCCTCCGTCCCCTCTTGTCCTCCGTCACGGACGCCGTCGCGGAGATGTCAGTTTTCGTCAGCCATGTCCGGACAGTCCGGCCACGATATGTCTTTGTCGTAATCGCACAGCACCATGATCTCCCGGCCCCAGTAGTGGGCGCTGGCACACGCCTCCATCGCCACCGTGCAGGGCGGCTGCGCGGCGAGATGGCTCAGCAGCTTCTCCCGGCTCAGCTTCCTGCGGTAGGCCACCGACCCGTCCGCCCTCGCCCCGTGTACTTGAAAGCTGCGCTTTGCCAGATCGATCTCGATGATGGTAACCTCTTCCATGTGGATGCCTCCTCCCTCAGATGGTCGACTCAGTCCCTCCAGTACCATCTTGGCACATTGCGATACCGCCGGGAGCGGGCATCCACTCCATCGGGAATCCCCCGTGGCCACACTCGCTTGTCCCCTGGGGGAGGCTGGCAGGGGGCTATGCCCCCCTGACCCAACCGCAATGGCCGACAGGGTCGGGCGTTCGCGCCGCTCCGCCTCCCTCAATTCGCTTCGTCGGTGGGGCTCGCGCACCTTCCGCCCGACTAGAGCCCCACTCCAACTGGGAGCATCGGTTGAATTGCTTACGGCCAGATCGGCACGACGAAGCGTCGCGCAATTTCAAGGACGAGTCCGGCGATCACGCCCACCAGAATTCCTGTTGCTAACCCGGATTTCTCACACCAATAAAGCGGCACCGGCCTCTGGAGGCTGTTAAGTTCAGTTGTTCCAGCAACTTAACCACAGCCACACGGGAGGACCGATGCCGACACAGTGTAAGCCGCTATCCTTCGTATTTCAAGGGTTCCAGCGTCGCCGGGTAACCGCGGCATTCGACGGCGGATCGATCACGTCGAACGCCGGAGCGCTGCTGCTGCGGGAGATCGACCGCTTCGTCGGGCTTTTCGACCGGGTGGCCGCGTGCTTCAAGGATCACCGCGACCCCAGGCTCAGGGTGCACACCCTGCGGACCCTGTTGGCGCAACGCATCACCGGCATTGCCCTGGGCTACGAGGATCTCAACGACCACGACGATCTGCGTCACGATCCGCTGCTGGCCCTGCTGGCCGACAAGCTCGAGGGACGCCGGAAGGGCTGTGCGCCGCTGGCTGGCAAGAGCACGCTGCAGCGTCTCGAACACGCGCCCGCCGGCGGGGAGCCTGGCCGCTATGACAGGATCGATCACGATCCGGACGCGCTGCAGGCGCTGCTCGTGGAGCTGTTCCTCGACTTGTGGCAAGGCAAGCCGCCGTCGCGGCTGGTCCTGGACATCGACTCGACCGACGACGAGGTGCACGGCCGCCAGGAGGGCCGGCGCTTTCACGGCTACTACGGTCACTACTGCTTCCTGCCGCTCTACATCACCTGCGGGGGCCGCCCGCTCTTCGCCCTGCTCAGGCCCGGCAACTCCGATCCCGCCGCTGGCGCGATCGAAGCGCTCGAGGGCGTCATCGCCCGGCTCCGAGCGGAGTGGCCCTGGCTGAAGATCCTGCTCCGGGCCGACTCCGCCTACGCCCGCGAGGAGCTGATGGCCTGGTGCGAGGAACAACCGGGTGGACTACGTCATCGGCGTGGCGAAGAACTCGCGCCTGGTCGGGAAGATCGGCGCGGAACTGGCCAAGGCCCGGGCCGAAGCCGTCCGCCACGGCCGCCCGGCACGCCGGTTCGCCGAGTTCCTCCACGCCACGCTGAAGAGCTGGTCGCGCCGGCGCCGCCTGGTCGCGAAGGCGGAACACCTGCCGGGCAAGGCCAACCCCCGCTTCGTCGTCACCTCGCTGCCCGCCGGCACCTTCTCGGCCCGCACCGTCTACGAGCGCGTCTACTGTCCGAGGGGCAAGATGGAGAACACGATCAAGGAACAGCAGCTGGATCTCTTCTCAGACCGGACCTCGGCGTCGCGCTTCGACGCCAACCAGCTCCGGCTCCTCTTCTCCGCCTTCGCGTCGATCCTCTTCGATGTCCTCAGGCGCGCGCTCGTGGGCACCCGCATGGCCCGCGCCACCGCCGGTACCCTCCGGCTCAAGCTCCTCAAGATCGGCGCTCGCGTCACGGTCTCAGTGCGGAGGATCAAGGTGGCCATGGACTCCGCGCATCCCTCCGCTACTGCCTTCGCACGGGTCCACGCCCGACTACGAGGGTGACCTTCCACCCACTCCCGACTTCTTCTCCGGCCCGCTCCCTGGGACCAGTGCGCCCCACCGACACCTGGGGGCCTTCGGTTACCTCAATCCCCCCTACACACGACTCCTTCCGCTACGTCCGCGGGCTACTTTACCACCCAGGTCACGGTACCCTTCCCAGACAACGCCCCAGATCCCGCTCTCAGGACGCTACTCGGCTACCGTGTGAGAAATGCGGGCTAAGGTCCTCTTCCACCGCTGGCGACCCTCGGCACGAGTAATCTTGCGAAGCAGCGATGCCTTGCTTTCCGTAGTTTCCCGGTCTCCTTCATGGAGCAGAACCTCTACGACCATGCGGGCTCCGATACTCTTGCGTTCGGGGTCAGGCACCAATTGGTTGTAGGCAGAGAACTGGGTGCCGGCCGGACAGGCCAGAGACTTCCCGTCGGGCATGTTGACCTTGATCGGTGCCTCCGCCATGAAGATGCTCGCACCACTTCTGATGTTGCCCTTGCTCTCGATCATGGCCGCGGCCCCAAGCTGGCGGTCGCCGCAGCTTGGAGGGCGGCACCAAGGCTGGCTGTTGCGAGAGCGTCAAGCGGTGGGGGTGGCGCAGGTCTCAACCTGTGAAGTGCCTCCCTACAGATGTAGAGAAGCACCCGCCGCGCGATTTCCACTACCAGAGACAGAGCCACGCTGTCAAGGTCCCCGAGAGCTGGTTGCGTCGTGATCTGAAGGAGTGATATGCTGAAGATGTCATCATAGACCTCCCAACTCCCCAACGTAGTGGGGGGGTAAGTTGTTGGCCCTCCACCAGTTGCCGCCTCCGGAGGGTTCGCTTTTGTTCTTCCCGAAGATCGCCCACGCCCCACCCCTGCGCAAGCCATGATTCACCGCTAGTTCATTCGCCCATGACCACCTCCCATAATTGAGTGTGAACGCCCGCACGCGCTCCATGAACTCAGCCGAGCTTCGCGGCGGCTCTCACGCCGACACGATGGCGCGCTGGCGAGAGGTCAACCGCACCGATACATGGTTACCGTCCATGTCGCTGCCCACTTGGTCAGCATGGTCACTGACCAATGTCTGCACGGGACGGGTCCACGGGACCGACGTCGCGGCGCATGGTCCGCAGTGGCCGCTCCTAACGGGCGAATCATCGTTGTAGCAGGCCCGTCAACCTTGGGTATTCCTGGCACGCCTCAACCAACGAGACCGGGGTCGGCTCCGCGAGCTTCTGATCCTTGTGGCACATGTCGTGCAGCCGGTCGGCCAGTGGCTGGCAATCGGCTTCACGCCGAAGATGCCGATAGCGGGTCGTCTCGTCGAACTCGTGGCCGCTCAGGTAGCGGAACCACGTCTCGATACTGCGGCGCGGAACCACTACGAGAACCGGATCCGAAGCTCGGAGAGCCGCGATGCCCCGTTCCGCACACTGCCCTTGGAGCTGCGTTCGACGAGCTTCCGCCGATTCCGTGTCGGCATCGATGACCACGATCAGGACGGCCCCCCGCCGACCCCGAATCAACCTCAGCTGGTCGGGGAACTGCTCACGCACGCGCTGCTCACCGGATCCACTCCCAGCCGCACACGGAATACTGTGAATCCGGCGACGGAGCCGGCGTCCAAACCGGCAACGGAGGAAGCGACGCACGAACATGTCCGTCTGCAGGTCCTCACAGAGCAGAATCACGCTCGCGCTCACCGCTCCCAACCCCGTGCGACCAATTCGGAATAGGATGCCGGCCCCGCCGACGGAGGTGGTTCGTACTTCACCCGCGCCAGTCCGTCGTTGTCCCGGAAGAACCACTTGGCTTTCCCGCCCAGGTAGTCGATTGTCACGGGGTGATGGGAGATGATGACAGCCTGTTCGAGAGTGTTTCCCAGAGCTTCGGAGAGCGCCACCACCCACGGCTGCACTTCACGCAGCGAGATGTAGTTGTCGGGCTCGTCGACGAACAGCGAGGCCCTCGCCCCCCCTCCGTCGCAGAAACGCAGTAGGCAATACAGGGCGATCAGCGCCCGCTGCCCGTCCGACAACTGCCCGATCCGGTACCGCGAACGCTTGTGTGGCCGCTTGAACACAGCTTCCAATGCACGAGCATCTTCACCAGTGGCAATGAGACTCAGTGACTCAAATGAGGGAAGCACGTCACGGAGATCACCCAGTAGGTCCACGGCAGCGCCCAGCCGCTCAGGGGAGACCCTGCGGTACCACGCGACAAAATTGGTCATAGCCTGTGTCAGAAGCTCGTCCTCCGTCCTGGCTTCCTCCTCGAAGATCGGCGGGCAGGGTCGGACGATGGTCCACATCGCCAACTCCCTCTTGAAGCGAGACAGTTTCTTGTTGTCGTGCCGCTCATGCAGGGCAGCGAGTCCGGATTGCGTCCAATCGAACGGGTACTTCGGTCCTTGACTTCCGTCATCCCGGTACAGTTGAGCGTCGCCGATTCGGAACTCGAAGATGGGTCTCTCGTCGCACAGAAGGACTTCCTCGTCAATTCGCATTAGCTTGGGTTCGCGGTGCCCGATGCTCAACCGGTAGTGGTACGAGTGACCCGCGATGTCGAGATCAAGCTCGATCTTCTGCCGCACGCCACCGTCCTCGTGGTCGCCGGCGCTGCCTTGGTGGTTGCCGGCGTAAAGCTGTGATAGGTCCCTTCGTCGGAAGACCTCGTCGACCCTTCTGCCTCGGTAGACGAGGCTCTGAATCTTCAGCAGCACGTCGAACACCGAGCTCTTGCCGGTGCCATTCGAGCCCAAGAAGACATTCAGCTCGTCGAACTTCAGTTCGAAGTTCACGAGACAGCGGAAGTTGTCCGCGTAGAATCTCTGAATCATGGATCGTCCTCCTGGGTGTCCGACTGGCGAATGGCTACTAACCCGAATCTAGCTCACCGGACTCCGTGCGCTACCGGCTAGACATCCCGGAAGCGACCCGGCGAACGGCGATCTCGACCTGGCGGGCTTCAAGTGCCATGGTGTCCTCCTGGGAGAGGTTAGTCCCTCAACGCCGGGTCCCGCCCCCCGCGGCGCACTAACCTTGGCAGTGGTCGGGGCTTCTGAATGGTAACGGCTCCGCGAGCGGCTGGCGTGCCAGCGGCGGACGCAGCGCGAAGAATCGTTCGGCGCTGGCAGCAGCGGTACGTCCCCGATCCCGGGGGTTGTGTCCACGGGTCTCTTCCAAGACCGAAAGCGCTTCGGCTGTCACCGGCGTCCAGTGCTCGTTGCCGGTCTTGTCGTGCTCCGCCCGCCACCGCACCACTGGGCCTTCGAGGTCGATGTCTGACCACCTGAGCTTGCGGATCGTCACTGCTCTCCGCTCGCGTCCGTCCCCGGATTGATCGGACCGTCCGGTCGGACACGGGCTTTCCGCTCGGCCCGATCCCGCCCGCCCGGATGAACCGGTCCCAGTCGCGCCGCGAGAGCGTTCCGGGCCTCCGGTCCTTCCCGAAGAATCCCAGAAACATCTCCATCCCGCCCCCGTCGTAGCTCCGCGACCGCCGACTGTTGGTCGGCGTCACCTCCTCACCTTAGACTCAAACAGCTTCTCCAGCTGAGCGGCTCGGACTCGGTCTCCGCCTTGCCTTCGGGCTCGTGCATCGTGACGCCGCTGGCGAACTCGTCCGCCTGCCACTTGGCCCTTGCCCAGTCGCGGTGCTTGAGGGACCGGGTGAGCCTGCGCCCGTTCTCCCGCCACTCGATCTGGAAGAGGCCGGTTTTCGGATCCGGAAAGACCCGGACCCGGTTCCGGCCCCACTCGCCGGCGCCGTAGCTCCGGCGGCTTCGTTTCGTGCGTGCCATCGTTCGATACCTCCCTCGATTCGATGGACTGCACGATCTGCGCAATGAAATCTCGCTGGCCGAAGGCTGCTTGACCAGTGCGCGGCACCCGTGCCGTTCACTTCCCGACCGCGCCCGAGCGCTTCGTCAGGCTCTACGGGAACCGATGCAGGAGCGGCTGCCGGAAGCCGTTCAGCATCCGTTACCGCACCGGACGGCTCGGGACAATTGCCCGCAGATGCGACTTGACGCCGCCAAAGGCGCTCTCCCGATTGCTACGGGCAGTGACACCCTCACCATCCATGTGGTTACCACCACGGAGTCCGGGGCCTACTGCGGGAGCGCGAACCCACATGTACAAAGCCATCGACCAACGGCGGTCGCGTTGATCGACCATCTGAAGGGGCGCGAGAAGGCGCTGGAGCCGTTCGGCCTGACGGGCCGCCGCGCCGAGTGGATTGCGTTGGCGAGCCTGCATGGCGGCGTGTTCACCCGCTCACTGTCGGCATGGTTCGGCATTGATCGCTTCAAGACGCTCCGGTTCGTGCAGGCCCTGACACGGAGAAGGCTCGCCGCCGAGGAGATGGTCGGAGATCTGAAGATCTGCCGGATCTGCGCGCGCGGCATCTACCGGGCGCTCGGTGCCGAGGGTACTCGCCTTTGGAGGATCACCTCGACCGAGGTTCATCATGCGGCGCGTGCTCTCGTTCGACTACGTGATCGAGCATCCGGACCTGCCTTGGCTCCCGACCGAATCCGAGAAGGTCGCCGCGTTCGAGGCGCTCGACATGGGGCGCTCGCTCATGCCCGTCCGCGTCTATCGGGGTGCCGCCGGGGGCGCGCGGCGCTACTTCCCGCGCGGGATGCCGGTGGCGCTGGACTCGCGTCGCACCGTGTTCGTCCACGCCGATCCCGGCTACGACACCTCGACCGCGCTCCGTTCGTGGCGGGACAGGCACCAGAAGCTCTGGGAGGCACTGAGGCAACTGGGCTTGGCGGTCGAGGTCGTCGGGGTCGCGTGCGCCCGGAGACCGCTTGACCGGGCGCGGACGATCCTCGGAAACTGGACCAATACGGAAACGGCTCCACGTCCCATTCACCCGCCCGGGACCGCCGCTGCGGCCCGGCGCGAGATCACGCGCATCGAGAATGCCATCGTCGGCATGGACGACGCGGCGGTCGAGGAAATGGGCGGCTTCCAAGCCTGCCTCCACCGGATGGTCGAGATGGAGGATATGCTCCGATCCATGGCTCCGGCAGGGACGATCGACGGCCATTCGGTGTGGCGTTCGAGCCGCTTCCACGGGCGCGGGATTTGACCGCCCGTGGACGGGGGCCGTTGCCGATCCAGAGTGCACATGTGACATTGGGGTCGTCGTGCACGATAATCACGCTCGGATGTGACACGCCGCCGATTCCGCAAGTTGCGGAATTCATTGCGTTTGCGGCGAGTGCACCGTGGCGGCCGTGGCGCGCGGGCGCTTGGGCCGTTGACGGGAGCGACCCACCCTTCGGGGTGCCTGGTACGGCACGGCGATGGTTGGGATGTGCACGCCATCCTGCCCCTTCGCCTGGGGTCGCTCCCGGTACATCAGTCCTTGCAGGAAGGCCATCGGCGGAGCCGTAACCCAACGGGTTCTCGGGACCTGTCGGGCCGGTGCCGCGACTCGGGCCAACTTGCTCAGGCATACTGCCTGCCTACATCAGTTCCGCTCAGTCCGTTTCGTTCGCCGAATGAGGTTCCTGATCCAGATCATACAGAATCCGATGGCCCAGTCGGTTTGCGCTTCCGACAAGCTCAGGGGCTGCCCGCTCCCTGCACCGTGGGCGGACGGATTCCGTACAGCGGCGAAGAACCCGCGCAGGATGTCGAACTCCCACTGGGCGATGAACTTCCGTGATCGGAGATTGTCGAGATAGCGGACTGCGCCACCTTTATTTCCCCGAGTCCAATTACGCGAGTCGGAGATGATCTTGATCGTGCTCTCCAATGCCTTGGCCGCGTGAAAAGCCGGATCGGGTCCCCCCGTGTCACGTAGGTCAATCGCTTCCTTCATCTCATGGTCGACGGTTTGCCATACGGACGACCGCAGCAGGCTCCAAAACGGCTGTTCGACCTGTCCGACGGTCAAGCTATCGGAAGCGAGTTGGATGAAGCCGTTGTGGTAATGTAGATTCGACTCCGCCTGCCGAAAACGGACATTGAGTTCGTGACAGGCTGACTCAAAAGCCCGATTCAGCTGCGCGTTGGCGTCCCGTATCTTTTTTTCGCTCCAGTAGCGTCGGTTCACCGCCGCCAGACGTCGGTGCCGAGACGCGTGTTGACCAGGGACAACTCTTGAGGCCGTCAACGCGGCTTCTTGGACTGCCTGATCGAGGCCTGCGTTCTCGGCTGCGACCTGGTCTTCCTTCTTTCGAAACGCGATTTCCACGAAGCTAATGCGCTCCTTGACGAATCTGTCCGGTGAGACAGAGCCGTCGTACGGAGCGCACATGAAGTGCTGGCAATCCGAGGCGGTACGGTAGGTGGCGCCCGGGATTCGTTGCTGTGGAGTTAGCCTCGCAGGATGGGTGGCCGATAGCGCTGAGAGACTCGCGACACCGAGTTCCATCGAAAGGGTCTTGTCGAGGTGATCCCACACCTGGTGATCGATCTCGTGGAAGAGCCCTTCGCTGACGATGCGAGAAGCCTGAACCAGCAAGCGCCGCTCGTTCTCACCAAAGCGTGTCCAAATAGTCGTGTCAACGTATCGGCGGGCGAAGATATCTGTCAGGGCCATCGGCATTCCGGCTGTACAGTCCTGCGATCCATGAAGTCAGCGACACTCAAAGCTACCCCAGACCGATTGGTCTATCCAGAGACTGAGATCGTGGCCGTGGAGGCAGGAAGTCTCTCGGTGATGGCAGGACGCCAGCCGAAGACCCGTTGATGAAGTGGGACAACGGGCGAGAACCGAAGGGCGCTAGGAACTGCGGGGTCCCGCCGCCTCGAAGCGGCGCTCAAGCAGCCTTCCCGCAGGGATAATCTTCGAGGGGAGTATCCATGTCAATCGGATGGACGAGGGGCCGCATGTGAATCGCGCGACGGCCGATTCGTGAAACGACCCCCCGCGTCGTTTTTACGCCGCGGTGCGGCATAGCGGGTACGCCGCTCATCGGTAAGCGCACCCTTGCGAGGCGCTCGGACCGCCATGCGGCCCTGCGGTCGATGGATCCGCGCGGCCGCCCCGGCGGCGCGTCTGCCTCTCGAGCGCGACGCTGCGCTTCAGGGCGGCTTGGAGACCGCCGAACTCCTCGAGGATGTGGACCGCGCCCTAGAGGCGCCCGTTCGATCCGGGCGAGTTCCTCGGCCGCACCGGCTTCGGGCTCCTCGAGACCACCGGGCTCGGCCCAGCCGCGCGTCACCCGCCGCGCCCGTTCGAGTTCGCGCCCGGTGCGGGCGACGGCCACGACCTCGACCGAACGGCCGAGTCCCCGGAGCGCGCGCCAGAGCCCCGCGGTGCGCCTTTGCCCCAAAGACCGGAGCGCCGTCGCGGTGTCGTGGCCGGGGTCGGCGTAGACGAACAGGGCGCGGGCCGAGTCGAGCGCGACCGGCAGCTTTACGGGGAAGTGGCGCTTGGTGCTCCGGGCGGCTCCCCGGTTACACGCGCACGGGCAGCAGCGAGCGCTCGATGCCGAGCGCCTCGAACGCGGCAACCTTTTCCTGCTCGGTGGGGAGCCACGGCAGGTCGGTGTGCTCGATCACGTAGTCGAGCGAGAGCAGGCGGCGCAGAAGCACTTCGGTCGAAGCGCCGTGGCGATGACGGATGTGCTCGGCGCCGAGCGCCCGGGAGACCGGGTCGGCCGGTTTTGGCGCTGCCGTGCCGTCGCCGCTGCCCCACTGACCGGCCGGAGGACCGGATGTCGTCCCAAGTTCGGGATTCGGCGCGGTGATGGCCTGGCTAATCCGGCGGGTGGCCCCGGTCGTTGTCTTCGACATTGTCGGATTGCTGTTGGTGGCCCCCCTCTCTTGCGCACGTCTCGTAGCCTAGTCCGTCTCTGCCGGTATCGGAGGACAATTACGCCGCTGCCAGTAGTCGGGCGGCAGATAGCCTTCGAGGTGCTCACGCACCGTCTCCAGTTGGGACCACAGTGCCGGCTCCGTTGCTCCGGGCTCTCTTGGAAGCTGGTGGAGGTCACACCTCGGTAGCCAATTCTCGTCTCCACCACCGAATTGACGATGAGCTACCGACGGCATGCGGCAGCGACGACCGCGCGCCGCTAGCGCGGAGCACTGCCACGCAAACTCGAACAGGTAGATCGGCGTGTTCGGGTCACTCGGGTTCGATGCGTATCTGAGGTCTGCCGCTGCCGATTCAGCGGCTGCAGCGCAGACGTAGAAACCGGCGAGCTTCTCTACTCGGTGCTTGGCCCAATAGAAGCAAAGGGACCTTGAGTAATCGAGGATGCCGGGTCTCGTGAAGGTCTTGAGATACCACAACGCTGCCACGTATTGAGCCTGCCAATGTTCTGCGTGCGCGACTTCAGATGGTGGGTCGGGGATGTCGCCCGGATCGGGCAGCACACATAGGTATCGTGTCAGGTCGTTGTGGTAGGGGAATTCCGTCACCCGTCCGCTCTCATTTCATCGGTAGCGATTCAGTTCTGTCAATGCGCCCATGGGGCACCTTCATCCTAACGGATGGTACGATACCAGTCGCCAAGGCGGCAAGCTCTTCGACCTCTCGGTTGTCGGCCTCACGGACGACGAGGGCGAACTGGCCAAACCGTCACATTGGAGCTGTCCCGCTTTCGCGGACGGTTGATTTCTGTGGTCCCTCTCTGCCAACACGCGCGAGACACGAGAGGAGAAAGAGATTAGAGTAGGGCGAGGCAGAGAGATGCAGAATGGCACGAGGAGAAGGAATGAAGGTGAACGGAACTGGCCGGGGCGGTTTCGGGGGCCGGGAGGATCTGGTCGAGGGCTGGCGCGAGGGTTTCGACCGGTACCTGAAGGGCGAGCGGGCCGCGCTCGGCAAGGCTTACGCTGACAGCGCCCGGCAGATCGAGCGGAAGGTGCGCGAGGCCGTACCGAAAGGGGCCGCGGGACGCGGAGCAGCAAGCACTGATCACTGTCCAAGACCTCGTCGAGCGCGCAGCGAGAGAGATGAAGGAACGTGGCCCGCGCATAACCCGCCTTCCCATCAAGCCACCCCCGGCCCCAGGGTCCCGAGCGTGGCGGGGGAGGGTTCGAGCGATGAAACCGAGATGTCAGCATCCCAAGGTCACCAAACTCCAGCGCGTCGGCCACGGCGGCCTCCTGAGAACACCAGCGAAGCTGCTGCCACATGGCGGCGCCCCAAGCGAGTCTTGGCGGGTTGCCGGGGCGGTTGCGAGACGGCTACCATTAACACCAATTGTCGGCGAGAGCGAGGACCTTCAACGAGGCGCGGGCCGCCCATGTGGCACTGGGATCAAGGACGCTTGGCGTATTTCCAGTTCGACGAACTGCGTGAGATCGCCAAGTACGTCATCGCCAATGACTTCAAGGTTGCCGAGAAGGAGGACCTCCGGGCGGTCACGGGACTCCCCTTCAGGGCTCCGCAAACGCACACCGCTTGGCGAAACTACTCTCGAGTTCTGAAGATCACCCTTCTGGTTCGCGAGGTCCGCGGCCGAGCCGAGCCAACACCTGTCGCACACGCGTTGGCGAGCCCCGGCAAGGTCACGTGCGACGAGTACCTGCACTTCCTCGCCTGCGCGTTCACTGAGCCGTCACCGGCCCTGCAAGACTGGCGACCTGACGCGACATTCCGCTATCCCCTTCTGTTCGCGCTCAAGTACCTACTCGCCAAGACACGGATGGGCGTCGATCCGCCGAGTGCCACACTGGCCGAGATCGTGGGCGGGTATGGATCAAGCGGATTCGTCGGAGACGAGGACGAGGACGAGTTTGTCAACGTTGCGCTGGCCGCTGCCGCGCACCCCAGCGTCGTAGCAGGGCAGGACATTCGACAGGAGCGTGAGAGCCTCCGGGTGATCGCGCAGCTTTCCTACCTCCACAGCAAGGGCCAGACTCTCAGCATTGCGCTGACGGCAAGCGACGCCGCTGATCTGTTCGAGCAACTGATGCCTGTTGACGGTACGCGGTCACGGACGCGGGACGCCGAGATCCAGCGGCTCGCGCGCCTGTTTGACTCCGGCGATGTTCGCCCGGCGGCGGATTTCGGACAGAGAATCACTCTGGCCATGGTGGACACCGGATTCCGTGAGGGTAGCAAGCTGACACGGGCGCACGTGACGATAGAGCGGAACGCGAGGCTCCGTCATGAGTTCTTCATCGCGCGACCCACTACTGTTTGCGATGTCTGCGTGATGGACACGGCGCGATCATACCCATGGACAGCGGGAGTTCTCGATCTGCACCATCTGCTACCGCTCTCGTCGGGAACGCGTGTCACGGGAGACGGCACGAGGCTCGAAGATCTGGTGCCGGTATGTCCCAGTTGCCACCGGGCAGTCCACCGCTATTACGACCGCTGGCTGCAAGACAATGACCGTCCTGACTTCCTAAACATGGCCGATGCGCGGGAGGCGTACGACAGCGCAAAGGCTGAGTATCCAGGGTTTGTCGCACATGACTAGCCCCCAGCTACCGCTGCTTGACGCGCCCACGCCCAGCCGGATGCTGACCGAGCAACACACGTTGATCTCCAAGTCCATTCAGACGGGGGAGCATCTCGACGCCGTTCTCCGCGCCGCTGGCTGGACCTACGAAGATCTGCGTTACGAGCGCTCGCAGACCCGGAAATGGACGGGACCGCCGCCGCTGCAACTTGAGCAGTTGCGGAAAAACACCACAGGGATGCGTTGCGTAAGCTTCTTCACGGGGTGCGGTGGCATGGACATCGGACTAGAAGCTGTGGGTTGCGAGCACGTCGCGGCGTTCGAGATCAACAGAGTGTTCTGCGATACGCTGCGCCACAACCGCCCACAGTGGACGGTGTTGGGGCCGCCCACGAACACGGGCGACGTATCCCGCTTCGACGAAATTTCGGAGCTCCTAGGCGAGTTGATAGAGTCCCCCTTCGATGGAATGTTCGTTGGCGGACCACCGTGCCAACCGTTCTCCATAGCCGCGAACCAACGGTTTGCCAAGTCCGGCGACAACTTCAAGAGGATCGGCTTCGCGCATCCCAAGAACGGCAACCTGCTGTACGCGTTCATTAGATTGGTAGTCACGTTCCAACCCAAGGCGTTTCTGGTCGAGAACGTGCCAGGGCTGCGCGATGTGGATGATGGCGTTCAGCTTGCTCAGGCGATCAGGCATCTGCGCGAGAACGGCTATTCCGTGCAGGAACCTTGGATGCTTGATGCGGCCGACTTTGGTGTGCCCCAGCACCGGACGAGGCTGTTTCTAGTAGGCCATCGAGGGCGCGGACGACCTCGCCCTCCAATGCCGCGCGCTCTCCGCGTTGGCGCGGGCAGTGTGCTGAGAATCCATGGCGCTGCCGGGCTAAAGAACGCAGAGACCCGGAAACATATGGCAACGTCCGTACAGAGGTACATGAAGGTTCGGTACGGAAAACGTGAGCAGCTTGGCCGCGTGGATAGGCTAGACCCCACGATTCCGTCCAAGACCGTTATCGCGGGCGGAACGCGAGGTGGCGGCCGCTCCCATCTGCATCCAGAAGTGCCTCGAACGCTGAGTGTGCGAGAATGCGCGCGGCTCCAGTCCTTCCCCGATGACTTCGTGTTTCACGGGTCGTCCGCCCGTCAGTTCACGCAAGTGGGAAACGCAGTTCCGCCAGTTCTCGCTGCTCAACTCGGCAAGGCCATCATGGATGGGCTGTCGCCATGACGTACTCGGCAAGCAGCCTGGACACACTCACGGAAAGCGAACGCAGCAAGAGGATGGCCCTAATCCGCTCGGCGGACACCCGGCCCGAGATGCGCGTTCGTCGCCTCGCACACGGCATGGGTTACCGCTACCGCCTTCACGCGAAGGACCTGCCCGGTCGGCCCGATCTGGTTTTTCGTCCTCAACGCAAGGTGGTTTTCGTCCACGGTTGTTTCTGGCACCGACACGAGGGTTGTCCGCGCACTCGAATGCCGAGGTCGCCGGAGCGACAGGAGTACTGGCGCAAGAAGTTCGAGGCCAACGTCACGCGCGATCTTCAGCACTACGAGGCGCTTGAGCGGATGGGGTGGACCGCGCTAGTCATTTGGGAATGCGAGACGACCGACGCTGAACGCTTGGCTGTCCGGCTCCGGTGGTTCTTGGATGGCGAACCAGTGAGGTGAGTGCCGCCATCTCTGCCCCCCAACGCGTTGTCGGTGGCGGAAGACGGAACAGCGACCAATAGGTTGGTGCCGCGAGTTGTAGCGACGAGGCCTGCAGGGAGTCGTCGGATGGCTCAGGTGACAAGCATCCGGGACCGCCAGAAACCCTCTTGGAAGCAGTCAGGGCAGCCGAGTGCCATGCGCCCGCTCCAGGCCTCACGGACACGCCCCGTGCTCATGGGTGTGCCCCGGAGGGAGACCCGTGAAGGCCGGCGGAGGATTCCCGCTAATCGACCCCGTGTTTCGCGCTATCGCGATCCGGTAGAATCGGGTGCGACCCAACGGCAAGAGTGGCAGATCGTGCAGTCCCAGTTAGACTTACGTGATCTCCTGCCGTGATCTTGGCCTGTAGCAATCCGCCTACGCGGCCGACATCGACCGCAATTTCGACATCTTCGTCGCCGAGGTAGGAACGGACGCCAGAGGGGCGACCGGCGAGCCGCGCCGTCTTACCACGCACCCGTTCCTCGACCTGCGCCCGCGCTGGTCGCCGGACGGCGGCCGCATCCTCTTCACCACCGAGCGCGCCGGCAACTTCGACATCTGGGCCTACGACATGGAGCGCGGCGAGGCGGAGGCCGTGATCGCCGACCTGCTGGCCAACGACATGGCCGGGGACTGGGTCGGCGGGACCGGGGACATCGTGTTCGTGTCACGGCGGGGCGAGGCCGCGCTCGGCTCGGGTTCCCTCTGGAGGTGGCGTTCCGGGACCGGAGAGGCGGAACTCCTCATTCGCATTGAGACCAACTACCAGGCGGCGCCGGTCGTCGCCCCGCATGGGGGCATCGTCTCTTACATCACAGACTCCTCGGGCAACAACGACCTCTACGCCGTCCCCAGCGAGAAGTCGCCCCGCGGCATCCAGCCCGTGCGACTCACGCACACGCGCACGGACGAGTACTTCCCCTCGTGGTCACCCGACGGCGAGCACATCGTCTACGCGCGCAACGGCGGCACCGACGACCAGCCGCGCACCATCGACAACGGGATGGGATTCGGGCTGTACATCGTCACGCGGGGCGGCGGCGAGCCCAGGCGGGTGCGGATCGACGACTACGCGTGGTCCGAGCCCACCGGTCAGCTGCGGGTCCGCGTCACGGATTCCGGCGGCGAACTGCTGCCGTCGCGCATCTACCTGACCGGTGCCGACGACCGCGCCTACTTCCCCCACAGCAGCTACCCGCGCGTCGTCAGCGTCACCGAGGACTACTACTTCCACAGCGACGGCAGCTTCACCGCGACCCTCCCCGTCGGCGAGGCCAATTTCGAAGCCTGGCGGGGCTTCGAGTACGAGCCCGCCAGTCGCACCGTCGACATTCGCGCCGGCGAGCACACCATCGTCGAGGTCCAGCTCGACCGTTGGATCGACATGGCGGCGGACGGCTGGTATTCGGGCGACAACCACATCCATCCCAACTACGGCGGCCACTATTTCGTCACGCCCGAGGACCTGCGCAACAAGGCCCACTCCGAGGACCTGAACGTGGCCAACGGCATGATCGCCAACTACTGGGGCAACAGCCGGGTCGAGGACCTCGAGCACTTCCTCGGGCACCCGCACCCGCACACCGGTCCGCGCACGATCGTCTACTACAACGAGGAGTACCGGCCCAGCTACTTCGCGCACCTCTCGCTGCTCAACCTGATTGAGCTGATCACTCCCTTCTACATCGGCTCGGTGGGGACCGCGCACCATGCCCTCTACCCTGACAACGCGTCGGTGCTTCGGAGGGTGCATGAGCAGGGCGGCATTGGCGGTTACGTCCACCCCTTCGGGCTCCGGCATCGCGATCCGGACGCGGCGGGAGCGGGATCCGCGCGCGAGCTGCCCGTCGATGCGGTTCTCGGCCTGGCCGACTTTGTGGATGTGGCGTGTATCTGGAGCGACGAGCTCGGGACGGCCGAGGTGTGGTACCGCCTCCTTAACACGGGGTCGCGCATTCCGGGGACCGCCGGCACGGACGTCATGTCGGACATCTGGCGGCACCCAGCGGTCGGCACCACGCGGACGTACGTGTACACCGGCGAGGATCACCTGCACTACGACGCCTGGGCCGACGCGATGGCGGCGGGTCGCGCGTTCGTGACGAGCGGGCCGATCATGACGCTGGAGGTTGCGCGCGGCACGGGCGCGGCCGATCCGGACGATTCCCCCAAGGGCATGGGCGAGGAGTTGGCGGTGTCGCGCGGCGATGTGGTCACGGTGCGCGCGACGGCGCGGTCGCTGTTCACGATGCACGGGCTGGAGATCGTGCAGAATGGGCGGATCGTGCACCGGGTCGACGCAACGGGCGACCTGAAGTCGATCGACGCCGAGCTGGAGATCCCGGTCGAGGGGAGCGGGTGGATCGCGGCGAGGGTGCTGGGTCCACCGCAGCACGGCGCCATGGACAGCTACCTCTTCGCGCACACCAACCCCGTCTTCGTCATCGCCGACGGCGAGCCGATCCGCTCGCGCGACGATGCCGCCTTCTTCGTGCGCTGGATCGACCAGACGCTGGACGAACTGCGCGCCATGGACCGCTGGGACGACCCCGCGCACAAGGCCGAGGTGCTGGCGACGTTCGAGGAGGGGCGGCGGTTGTATCAGGCGCAGGTGGACGCGCTGGGCGGGAGCGGGAGTGGCCGGTAGGCAGGGCGCCGGCTGCGGACTAGACCTGGTCCAGCCACCTTCGCATCTCCGGCACCATCACCGCCGGGTCCAGCATCGCCGCCGTTCCCGCGCCCGGGATTTCGCGGACCGTCCACCCCATCGCTTCCAGTGCGGGGCGGGCCTCGCGGAATCGCTCCAACAAACGCAGCGGGATCCCCGCCACCAAGCTCTCGGCCTCTGAACCGATGAGCGCGAGCCGGGTACATGTGATCGCGGCCGCCACTTCGGCCTCCGGCCACCCCTGCATGCCGCTGTAGAAGGTGCGCCACTGCCCATACTGCTCCGGGTCGCGCAGGATCACCATGGCGTGCGGCGGAGGGGCGGCCAGCTGCATTTCGCCGCCGCGGAGCATGTCGGCGTAGGGGGCGCCGAGGGGCGGCCACGTCCCGCACACCAGCGCCGACACGCGGTTCGAGCGCGATGCCAGCATGAGTCCGTTGATCGCGCCCCACAGGTGGCCGCAGTAGGCGAATCGGTCGAATCCGGCGGCATCGGCGACGGACAGGAGGTCCGAGTAGACGCGGTCGGGGGTCATCTCGTCCGGTGCCGGGACGAAGGTCCTGCCGACGTTGGGGTAGTCGACGAGCAGGACTCGGTAGCGATCGGTGAGGCGGCTGAGGTAGCCGTATTTTACCGCCGCCTGGTCCTGGCCGAATATCGCAGAGTAGGAGGCCATGAGGGGGAAGCCGAGGAAGAGGGGTGTGCCGTCTTCCGGGCCGTGCACCTCGAAGTAGATGGGGTGCTGCTCCGCGGTCCGGCAGCCGGAAAGAACGGTGCCGATGGCAGCTGTGGCCGAGGTGTGAATGAAGTGGCGTCGATTCATTTCAGGTTCGGAATGGTCGATTATTGGAGTTTGTCGGCCAAATTGACCGGTTTTTGGCCGACGAACCGCGGCGGACGGCCCTCAAGGCGTGGTTTCGCTATCGTCGGCTGCCGGTTCCCCACGAAGCTCGGCAAGCAAGTCCCGGACGACTTCGACTACAAACTCCGGTGTCTCGTACGGGTAGTTGTGTCCCGTGCCGGGTGGGGTGTGGATCAGCCGTGCATTGCTCGAGACTTCCAGGTACCGCACGCGCGTCCGTTCGAAGAAGTTGATCGCGCGGGCGGTGGCAGCCTCGTCCATTCCGAGCGGCTCGATGATTCCGGCCGCGCTCTCGTCCGGGATCACGACCAGGACGGGCATGTCATCGAGTTCACCGTCGTAGACTACGACGTCGGGTGCCGCCGCCGATACAATGCCTGCGCTGAACTCCTGGAAGATCGAAGCTGTGGCGAACGACGCCGCCGGACGACGCGCATTGGCCGCCATTGCCTCGCCCACGTCGGCCAGGAGGCGGCGCTGCTTGCGCAGGATCTCGCCGATTTCGGTCTCGGTCTCGGCCATCGCGAGTTCCGGGTTGGTCCACCCGCCGAAGATCTTGTCGATGCCCTGACGCTCGGCATCCCGCACGAGGTCGTCGAGGGCCGACGCGCCGTAGGCTGGCGCGTAGATGAACGCGTCGGGTGGCGAGGCGTCCAGGAGGATCACGGCCACCACACGCTCCGGGTAGCGGCGGGCGTAGTTCGCGGCCAGCAGCCCGCCGTAGGAATGACCGGCCAGGACGAACGGGCCCTCTTCTTCGGCTTCTTCCAGCAGCGTCGCGAGTTCGACTGCTTCGGTCGCCGTCCGCCGCGGAAACGGCCCGGGATCGCTCCACCCGGTGCCGGGGCGGTCGAACAGGATCGAGCGGGTCTCTCCGCGAATCGCGGCGTGCAGGTGGTACAGCGCCAGCCCCTGCGCATGGCCGCCGGGGATCCAGATGACGGTTGGCCCATCGCCCGGATCGCCCTCGGCGAGGATGTGCATTCGGTTGCCTCCCACATCGATCAGCGCGCCGGGAGGTGGATGCTCGCTGGCCAGACGCCGGATCTCGATCATGGACACGGCCGCGGCGGCGAGGACGAAGACCGAGAATGCGCCGACGAGCATGGCCGCCACCCCGAAAAGCCGGGCCGGGCCGGTGGCGCTGCCGGACCGGAAGCGCCGAAAGACCACTAGGAGAATCGCAGCGATCGCGGCAACAATCAGCCCGAAGGCGACACCGCCCCAGGGGTGCGACAGCATTGGATAGAATGGAGTCAGCATGGCGGGGATCAAGCTGTGCCGCCGCCGGACTCGCCGCCAGATCCCAAAGGGTTCGCGTGCGCAGCCGCTGGACAGCTACCATGGGGCGAGGCCAATCACCGCCCATTCAGGAGTGAGGAAGTCATGCGATCTGTCGACGCCGCTGTAAAGGCTCCCGTTGCCGCTGGGCTGAAGGCCCCCATTGGTGCCGGGCTGAAGGCCCCCGTTGCTACCGCGGTGGGAATCCTGTTCTTTGTCGTCATGCTGTTCGGCACCGCCCCTCCACCCGCCGCGGCACAGGAGGCGGTTCTCGAGTCCTTCCGCGCCCAGATCGCGCTCGAGTCGGCGGGAAGTCCCCGGATCTCGCCGGATGGAAGCATGATCGCCTTTTCGGTGACTACTACCGACTGGGAGGCAAACCGTTTCGACCAGGAGATCTGGCTGGTGGTGGGAGACGACGAGCCCTTCCAGCTTACTCGCACCGAATCCGGGAACAGCACGGGCCACCGCTGGTCGCCCGACCGGTCCCGGCTCGGCTTCATCGCGGACCGGGGCGACGGCGCCCAGATCTACCTCATCCGCCCGGAAGGCGGCGAAGCCGAACAGCTCACCTCCCACGAGGGCGGCATCAGCGGCTTCAAGTTCTCGCCCGACGGCAGCCGGGTCGCGTTCACGGCCACCGATCCCGCGCCCGACGACTTCGAGGAGCGCGAGGAGCGTTACGGCGACTACGCCGTCGAGGACGCCGACTTCCGCATGACCCATCTCTGGGTAGCGGACGCGCGCGCGGGCGCCGAACCTCGCCGCCTGACGGAGGGAGGCAGCTACACCGTAGGCGGCGGTTTCGGCGGCAGCGCATTCGATTGGTCGCCCGATGGCCGTGAGATCGCCTTCGGCCACACCCCGACGCCCCAGGTCAACTCGTTTCCGCACTCGGACATCTCCGTCGTCGACGTCGGCGCCGGGACGATTCGACCGCTGGCCACGAATCCAGGCCGCGACAGCGGTCCGATGTGGTCGCCGGACGGCTCCCGCATCCTCTATTCCACATCCGCGGGCGCAAACCCCTTCTACGGCAACACCGAACTCGCCGTGATTCCCGCGGGCGGCGGTGAGTCCCGGATCCTGACCGCAGCCTTCGACGAGGACCCGTCGCCCGTCGCGTGGACCGACGACGGCATCTTCTTCGTCGCGTCCCAGCGCACTGCGCGCCACCTGTTCCTGCTCGATCCGGAGTCTGGCGAGGTGAGCCTCGAGGCGGACACCCCCGAGATGATCATGACGGCCGACCTCTCCAGCGACGGCTCGGTCATGGCGCTCCAGGGCGAGGACCGCTCGACAGTCGGCGAGATCTTCCGCCTGCCCCTGGGCGCCGGGGCCGCGCGCACTCCGCAGCGCGTCACCGACATGACCGCACAGGTCGCCGACTGGGGCGACCTGGGCACCCGCGAGGTGGTCCAGTGGGAGAGCGAGGACGGCGCCGAGATCGAGGGTGTCCTGATGAAGCCTGCTGGCTACGACCCCGACCGCACCTACCCCCTCATGGTGGTCATCCACGGCGGGCCCACCGGCACGTCGCGCCCACAGCTGGTGGGCGGCTACGTCTACCCCGTGCTCGAATGGCTGGAGAAGGGCGCGGTCGTGATGATGCCCAACTATCGCGGCTCGGCTGGCTACGGCGCCGACTTCCGCGCCCTCAACGTCCGCAACCTGGGCGTCGGCGACGCGTGGGACGTGCTCTCCGGCGTCGAAGCGCTCGTTGACCGCGGCATCGCCGACCCCGACCGCGTCTCAGCCATGGGCTGGAGCCAGGGCGGCTACATCTCCGCCTTCCTCACCACCTCAAGCGACCGCTTCCGGGCGATTTCCGTCGGGGCGGGCATCTCCAACTGGATGACCTACTACGTCAACACCGACATCCACAGCTTCACCCGCGAGTACCTGGAGGCAACCCCGTGGGACGACCCCGAGATCTACGCTGAGACCTCGCCCATGACCTACATCAAGCAAGCGACCACCCCGACTCTCATCCAGCACGGCGAGTTCGACGCGCGCGTCCCCACACCCAACGCCTACGAGCTGTACCAGGGGCTGCAGGACGTCGGCGTGGACACGCGGTTGATCATCTACAAGGGCTTCGGCCACGGAATCACCAAGCCACGCGAGCGCCTGGCCGCCATGTGGCACAACTGGGAGTGGTTCGCCCGCCACATCTGGGGCGAATCCGTCGAGATGCCGATCACCGACAGAGAAGATGACGGATGACCTGGCTGGTTTCATGGATCCCGGTCCCGAAGCGGCCAGTCATTCCATGCGCCCTGGTGTTCGCGCTGCTGATTCCCGCCGCAGCCGAGGCTCAGGAGGATACACTTGCGGCGGGATCGAGGATCCACCGATCGATTCCGCCCCCGGGCGCCAGGACGCACCTGGTGATTCCCGGAGAGCGGTTCCGGGCCAGTTCGTCCAGGCGCTGGTTCTATGGAGACAACTACCGGGATCTCTGGACGACCCCCATCGAGGTGGCAGTTCTCGATCTGGACGAGGTCGGCGGCGGGCTGACCCCGCTTCGAACCGGCGGATTCGGGCAGTCAATTTCCCTTCACTTCACGGGGCGGGACGGCCGCCGATACACGGTTCGATCTCTTGACAAGGATCCCACCAGGAGGCTGGAGGACGCGATCAAGAACACGATCGTGGGTGAAGTTCTTCACGACTTGATCAGCACGCTGATGCCGGCGGCGGCGCTGGTCGTGGATCCTCTCATGGAGGCCACCGGTATCCTCCATTCGAAGCATACGCTCGTGGTGATCCCCGACGATGCGAGGCTCGGCCAATACAGGGAGGACTTCGCCGGGCTGATCGGGACCCTCCAGTTGCACCCTTCCGAGGGGCCCGACGATACGCCCGGGTTCGCCGGATCCCGGAAGGTCAGCGGGACGGAGACCGTGTGGGATGACCTGGAGGACAGCGCGTGCGAACGCGTCGATGCGCGGGCCTTTCTCAAGGCGCGCCTGATGGACTTTCTCATCAATGACAAAGACCGTCATTTCGGACAGTGGCGGTGGGCGCGCTTCCCTGATGGCGACTGCCATACCTGGCTCCCGATACCGGAGGATCGCGACCAGGCCTTCATTCACTACGGCGGCTTCGCCATGATGCTGGTACGCATGGCGCTCCCGAATGCGGTCAAGTTTGAAGGCACGTATCCGAGTGTGGTCGGCCTGACGATGACGGGTTGGGAGCTGGATCGCGATTTTCTGGCAGAACTCGACAAGCCCGCGTGGGACGAAGTGGTCGAGTCGTTTCGCCGCGAACTCACGGATCCGGTCATCGACGATGCCGTTCGTCGGCTGCCTGGACCGTACTACGAACTCGTCGGTGAAGCCCTCGCAAGGGCGCTCAAGGCGCGGCGGGACGCGCTGCCGGAATTCGTCACCCGGTACTACGAACTGATCACTCGCCGCGTCGAAATCAAGGCGACCGACGAGGACGAGTATGCCCGCTTCGAGCATCTGGGCAATGGAGATCTCCTGGTCCGCATCGGTGTGGCGGGAGATTCCGACGCGGTACCGGGGCCGCCCTATTTCGAGCGGACCTTCCGGCACGAAGAAACCACGGAAGTCCGACTCTACCTGCGGGGTGGCGATGATCGTGCGGAAGTATCGGGTGCGGAGGGCCGGATCACCGTGCGCATCGATGGGGGCGGTGGGAGCGATACATTCACCAACACCTCCCGGGCCGGCGTGTCAAGGACTCGCTTCTACGACTCTCGCGGAAGGAATTCGTTTGTCGAGGGCGAGGGAGCGAGCATCGATGAGCGTCCCTACCGGCGTCCACCGAGTACGATCGTCAATTCCAGATACGCGCTCGACTGGGGCATGGAACCGACGACGCGCCCGATCATTTGGGCAGACCGTGATCTGGGTGTGTTCGCGCGGTTGCTCCACACCCGGACGTACTACGGCTTCCGAAAGGACCCCTTCGCCAGCCGGCATACCTTTTCCCTGGGGTTGGCCAGTCGAGACCTGAAATCGTTTGGGTCGTACGTCGGCACGTTTCGCCGTGTATGGTCCGGGATCGACGCGAGATTGGCCCTCGAGTACTCGGAACTCGAGGTGACCCGATTCAGGGGTTTCGGCAATGGATCTGCCCTCGAACATCCTTCTTCGTTCTACAAGGTGCAGCAAAGCAACTTCGTTTTCGCCCCGGCCCTCGAGTTTCAGACCATGGCGGGCATCAGTCTGGGGCCGATCGTCAAGTGGTCGAACACTCCCCTGGACTCGAACAGGGAGTACTACATCGGCTCCCTGAATGAACCGCTCTATGGTACGGGATCCTTCGGTCAGATAGGGGCACAGGGCAGAATCGAGTACGAGGGCCGCGACAATCCGGCGTACGCCACGCGCGGATTCCTTGCCAGGGTTACCGCAGCCGGCTATTTGGGAGCATGGAATGTGGAATCAGCCTTCGGAAGCGTGGACGGAGAGGCGCGCACCTACCTCACGGCGCCTCTCCCGACCAGCCCGACGCTGGCTCTGAGAGTGGGCGGAAAGAAGGTGTGGGGCAGCTATCCCTTCCACGAGAGCGCCTTCCTGGGTGGTCCGGCGTGGGTCGGTCTGAGCCAGGGGGAGGGCCGTCCCGTGCGTGGCTTGCTGCGGAACCGTTTTGCCGGGGACGCCTCGCTGTACGCAAACGCCGAACTGCGATTGGCGCTGGCGAGAATCCATTTGCTGGTGCCCGGAGAGCTCGGTCTGTTCGCAGCGGCCGATGTCGGTCGGGTATTCCATGTCGGCGACCCGGAGGACGCCGACGATTGGCACAGTGGCACCGGAGGCGGGTTCTGGCTGTCTTTCCTGGAACGCGCTACTACCGTGAGCGTTGCCGTAATCAAGGGCCGCGACATGACGAGTGTCTATGTTCGAGGCTCCATGTTCTAGCCGAGTAAGGAGACCAAGCATGCTCAGGAACATCATCGTCCGCCTGGTGATCTATTATCTGTCGTGGCTCACTGCTCTTGCTGGCGCCTTTTACTTCTTTCCGCGCGTTCTCTTCTACATCTCCCAGGAACGCGACCGCTTCCTGATAGGAACGCTGCACACCACCGCAACCGAGTTGTCGGACGTGCTTGCGGACATCCAGCAGGGGATCGGTCGGCTCGGCCCCCAGGATAGCCTGAGCCAGGTGCTGGATCCGGCAGTTACGATCCCCGTCTTTCTCGCGCTGATCCTCGCCTTCGGTGTGACCCTGCCGATTACCTGGGTGTATGGATGGACCCGCCCTCAAAAGAAATACAGCCAATCGTTCATTCACGCCCTGCTCGTGACGCCGATCGGCATTGCGCTCGTTGTGTTCCTGGTCAAAGGCAGCCTCCCGCTGGCCTTTGGTCTCGCGGGAATCGTGGCCGCCGTTCGTTTTCGGGCCACCATCAAGGAACCGATGGATGCCGTTTACATGTTGATGGCCATCGGAATCGGACTTGCAACCGGCACCCAGCTCACATCGGTGGCGTACCTTGCATCGCTCATGTTCGTCGCGATAACACTGGCAGTCTGGAAGAGCAACTACGGCGCGAAGCCGCCCGAATTGTCCGGTTGGCGAATCGTACCGGTTGTCCAACCGGCGCCGGTCCCCGAGGTGCCCGATGAGTCACAGGCGGCCACGGAATAACCGAAAGACGAGGCAGGGATGCACAGCGACACGGCCATCGGGACAGGGTCATGGAAGCGTGCCGGGGCGCGTTTTCTCTTCGGAGGCATCTCATGTCTGCTGGTTCTGGCCGGGGTTGATTCCGGAGGCACGGATCGGTCGCAGACACCTCAGAGCCGGGTCTCTCTCGCGGCCTATGAACTGCGGGCCGAGACCGCGACGCGTTGGGAGCTCCCAAGGCGTCTCAACGAAATCTCCGGCCTGGCGATGACCAGCGACCACCGCTTGCTCGCCCACAACGACGAAGTCGGTGTCGTTTTCGAGATCGACTATCGTGATGGCTCGATTGTTAAGGAATTCCAGCTGGCGGACATGACAGCTCCCATCGCCGATGATTTCGAGGGCATTGCGGTAGCCGGCAGCCAGGTGTACCTGGTCACGAGTTCGGGCAGACTCTATGAGTTTCGCGAGGGGGCCGCCGGGGAATCCGTACTGTTTTTCGTCTATGCCACCGGACTCGGCCGCGATTGTGAAATAGAGGGCCTGTCGTTTGACACGGACCAACGCGAACTGTTGTTGATGTGCAAGGATGCGCGTAGTAGAGGCCTCGCAGGGCGGTTGCCCATGTACCGCTGGTCCATTGACGACAAACGGCTGAGCGCCGGCACGCCGACCATCGTGCCTGTCCGTGATTTCGCTCGGCAAATCGGGTCAAACCGGTATCGTCCGTCGGGGATCGAGCGACACCCCGTGTCCGGGAACTACTTCGTCGTAGCAGCCAATCCAGGTGCGATCGCGGAGGTGACGCCGGAAGGTGAGGTCCTGGGCGCAAAGCGGTTTACCGCGCGGTGGCATCGTCAGGTGGAAGGGATTGCCTTCGCGGCGGACGGGGCTCTGATCGTTGCTGACGAGGGAGGCGGAGGAAGAGCGAGCCTGACCGTCTACCCGCGACCCGGGAATCGCAACTAGTGGTACGGTGTTCCGTGTGAGCCGAACCCCTATCCGGATTCGCTATCGCTCCATGGCGGGCCGGTGCGGCCGGGTTGTTGCGGGAGCCGTCTGGTGCGTCCCGGTGCTCGCCATGGCGGCTTGCGCAAGCGGCACGGGCACCGGTGTTTCGCCCGGGTGGATCGGCAGTGCGGAGTTCGATGCGCTCCACCAGGATACGGTGCGCGCGGCACGGTTCATTTTCGTTGGAGACACGGGTACAGGCAATGAACGCGCTTCCCTGGTCGCGGCGCAGATCCGCCGCTCTGCCGAGGCGGCGCCCGTTTCTCACGTCTTCCTGCTGGGGGACAACGTGTATGGATTCCAGGGGGCACGATCCATCGCTACCAGGTTCCTCGATGTGTACCGAGGCGTTCTTTCCCTTGGAGTGAGGATTCACGCAGCGCTTGGCAACCACGACCTGGACCACTGCGGCGACTCGGGACTGAGGCCCGTTCCACGGGACGGAAGCGCGTATCGGCCGTCGCCCCGCTGCTCCGTGGAATCCCAACTGGCGACGCCCGAATTGGGCTTGCCCGATGGCTTCCGCTACTACACCATCGAGATTCCCGGGGAACATCCTGGTTGGCGGGGGGACGGGGGCGGGCGTCCGGATCGGCGGCAGTCGGACGAGCCGCCTCTCGTAGAGGTGTTTGTGCTCGACACCAATACGCTCGGCAGAAAGCAGACGAGGCTCACGCGAGGATCGGACGAGACGCAACTCCTTTGGCTTGCCGGGGCCCTGCAACGATCCGACGCGCGCTGGAAAGTCGTCGCCATGCACCATCCGATATACGCGCCAACGCGATGCTGGTGGTTCCGGTTCATGTGCCGGAATGACGATCGAACGTTGCGGGCCCAACTCGAGCCTATCTTCCGCGCACACGGTGTGGATGTCGTCTTTCAGGCCCATCAGCACCTGTACGCGCGCCTCCGGCCAATGGATGGCATCAGGTATTTCGTGACGGGCGCAGGAGGGCAGAAGCCGGATTCCTTTCGAGACGATGAACGCACCGTCCCACGCGAGGACGGGGGTTCCTTCAATCACTTCATGTACATCCACGCGACCGAAGATCAGTTCAGCTACTGCGTCATCGACGCGAACGGAGATCTCCGTGACGGTGGAGGCTTCGCGCGTGGCGAGCCCACCGATCGCGAAATCAATCCCTGCTCGGCTCCAGGGAGCGCCGGGTTGCGGTGATCGTGCAGACCTGCACAGGAACTGCGGTCTGATCGCACGCTGCCAGAGGAATCCCGAACAGGATCGTCGTCGTCCGGCCTGCGCGGCGCGCGTGTCCGCCATATAGTGGTCGGCAGAAGCCGGATGTTGCAATCGCGTCCCGAGAGAACCTGGTGCCGCCGTCCGGACGGGCAGGTACCCGTGTTCCGCAGCCGTAAGAGGACTCCATGCCAAGATACGCGCCCATCGCGTCCCTCGTCCTGATCGCCGCCCTCCCCGGCCCCGCCGTCGCGCAGGACGCGGGCGAGTGGAGTATCGAGGAATCGCGGGCTCCTTCCACCACCCCCCTCAGATTCACCGCTACGGAAGGCACCTGGATCAGCGTGGATGTCTCGCCGGACGGGCGTCACCTCGCATTCGACCTGCTCGGGCACATCTACGAGATGCCGATCGAGGGCGGAGAGGCGCGGGCGCTCACCAGCGGACGTTCGTGGAACAGCTTCCCGCGGTACAGCCCGGACGGGACGTGGATCGCGTTCACATCGGACCGGAGCGGCAGCGAGGACGTGTGGATTCTGCATCGCGGCGCGGGAGATGCGGAAGCGGCGGGCGCGGATTCGACCGAGAACGTCACGAAGATGGAGCTGCCCGTTGTGCAGGGCTCCTGGTCCGCCGACGGCCGGGCCATCTACGCGTCGGCGCTCGAGCAGGACGCTGCAACGACCGCCTACCGCTTCAACCTGGTCGGCACGCGGCGGGAAATCACGTCCGGCACCACGTTCCAGCCGATCACGCACTTCCAGGAGCATTCCGCGCGCGACGTCCTGTTTTTCGAGCAACTGGACGAGCAACTTCACCAGAGCGGCGCCCGGATCAAGACGTACAACCTGCGGACCGCCGAGATCAGGGTTCACAGGGAGCGGCCCGGCGGCGCCTTCAACCCCGCGCTGTCCCCCGACGGGCGCTGGCTCGCGTACGGCAACCGGGACGATCAGGAAACGGTGGTTGTCCTGCAGGATCTCTGGACGCGCTCGGAGCGGGTGCTGGTGCGCGGGCTCGACCGGGATCACCAGGAGTCGGGGCCGTACTACTACGGCGTCTCGCCCAACATGGACTGGCATCCGGACGGAACGCACCTGTACCTGGCCTTCGGCGGCTCGATCCGCGCTGTCGACGTGTCGTCGGGCGAGATGCGCGAGGTGCCCTTTCGCGCCCCGGTGGACCGCGAGGTGGACGAGGCGATCCGCTTCACCCACGAGTTCCCGGAGGGCGAGACCCGGGCATTGTCATACCGTTTCGCCCACCGCACGCCCGTGGGCATCGTCTTCGAGGCGCTGGGCGACATCTGGCTGGCGGAAGGCGACTTCATCCGCAACCTGACACAGTCGGCCGCGCACGAGACCAGCCCCGTGGTCGACTCAGACGGCGGCTCGCTCTACTACGCGACCTGGACCGACGACGAACTCGGCGCCGTCCACCGCCGACCGCTCGAGGGCGGGGCCGCGACGCCCGTCTCGTCATTCCCGTCCCAGCATATGGGGCTGGCTGTGGCCCCGGACGGCACGCTGGCCTTCATTCGCGGCGACGGCGGCCTCATCACCGGTACGCGCATCGAGGCGGAAACCAACTTCGAACTCGTCGTGGTCGAAGACGGCGAGGAGCGCAGGGTGGCCTGGGTGGAGGGCACCGCCAACGACCAGGGTCGCGCGCCCCACACCGTCCACTTCGACGAGACCGGCAGGTGGATCTACTACACGGAATTCCTCTCCGACACGCTGACGTTGCGCCGCATCCGGCCCGAAGGCACCGAAAGGGCGACGGTCTACCGCTTTCCGCACGGCGAACGCGCGGTCCTGTCGCCCGACGGCCGCTGGATCGCCTTCCGCGAGTACCACCGCAGCTTCGTGACGCCCTTCGAGTGGATCGGCAAGCCGGTCACGGTCTCGGCCTACGACGGCGTGGGGTTCGCGAAGCGCATCGACGGGTCCGACGGCGCGGGGCTCGCCTGGTCCGACGCGGTGACGGTGTCGTGGGCGCGCGGCGGCATGCTCCACGAGAAGACGCTCGACGACATTTTGGCCGGGACCGAGGGCGCCGAGACGACCGACATCACGGTCCGGTTCGAGGTGTCGCTGCCCGGCACGACCGTTGCGCTGACCAATGCCCGCGTGATCACGATGGATGCCGAACGAAGTGTGTTGGAGAGCGCGACCATCCTCGTCCGGGGACACCGCATCGCGGAGGTGGGACCCGATGTGGTCGTGCCTGCGGAAGCGCGTGTGTTCGACCTCGCGGGTCACACCGTCATACCTGGCCTCGTCGACGCGCACGCCCACGCGGTGGAGCCGGTCGCCGCGACCCACCTGATCGAGCAGCGGCCTGCCGGCATCACGGCGGCGCTCGCCCACGGCGTCACCACGCTGTACGAGCTGTACGGCGCGGAGGAAAAGGAGCCGTGGCTGCGCGACATGATCCGCTCCGGGCGCATGGACGGCCCGCGGGTGTTTTCGGTGGGCGCGCCGATGTACGGCGTTCGCGAGTTCCGGCCGCGCACCTACCGCCCCATCGACTCGTACGACGACGCCGACGAGCACGCCCGCTTCAGCCGCGACCAGGGGATCACGGCGCTGAAGGATTATGTCAACTTCACCCGAGCCGATCGGCACCAGCTGATCACCGCCGCGCGCGAGCAGGGCCTGAACGTGCTCTCCGAAACTGCCGGTATCCCGCAGATGAACTTCACCCAGATCATCGACGGTGTGACCGGGCTGGAGCACTCGATGGGGCTGACGCCGCTCTACCAGGACATCGTGGAGCTGTTCAAGGCGAGCAAGACCGGCGTTTCGCCCACCCTGCTGGTCGTCTACAACGGCCCCGCGGGCCAGGCCTACTTCGACCAGTCACAGCGTTACTGGGAGGACGAGAAGCTGCTGCGGTTCTCGACGGCGGACCGCCTGCGCCAGTACCGCAGAGTCACCCACTTCTGGGACGACGACCTCTACGCGCCCGAAATGGTCGCCGCGATGAAGCGCCTCTTCGACGCGGGCGTGCTGGTCAACGCGGGCGGCCACGGCCAGATGCTGGGCCGCGACATGCACTGGGAGATGGAGCTGTTCGTGCAGGGCGGCTTCTCGGAGATGGATGCGCTGCAGACGGCCACGCGGAACTCGGCCGTGTACCATGGCCTGGGCGCGGACCTGGGGTCGATCGAGGCCGGCAAGCTGGCGGACCTGGTGGTGCTGGGGGCGAACCCGCTGGAGGATATCCGCAACACGCAGCAGGTGGTGTATGTGGTGAAGGACGGGGTGGTGTACAGCGGGGAGGATGGGGGGCGGGTGTATCCGGGTGGGGTGGAGGTGGGGGGGTTCTACTTTCAGCGGGGGAGGTGAGGGGACATGTGCAACTCCGTCTTTTCGGCGCGAGCGATGGCGATGGCCACGGCGGTGGCAGGCGTTGGCGCACCGCTGTCAGGTCAGGTCGCGCCGATTTCTTGCCGGGTGTCGGCCGATGAGACGCGATGGCTGGCCGACTCGTATCGCGAGACCGATACCTATGGCCTGGGCGGCGAGGAGGAGTGGATCGGATCCTACGGCGGGCTGGCCGGCGCGGGCGACAGCCTGTTCCTGTACGACCAGCTGCGGCCGCGCATCGTCCACCTTTCGGGTGATTTGGAGGAGCGGGGCGCATTCGGGCGAAAGGGGGAAGGTCCCGGCGAGTTCGACTGGGCTGTTCCCGTGTCCTGGGTGGACGACATCGCCGAAGGACATGTGGCATTCGATGGACACAACCTGGTTGTCTATGACCGCAACGACGTAGCGTCCTTCGACGCCGGAGGAGCGTTCCGGTGGTCCACGCTGGTGCCGACCCGCACTGTTTTCGTCGAAGGGGTGCAGTTCGTAGCGCCGATGGACCAGGATGAGGTGGTCTTCGGGGTGGACTCGCTGGATGCCGGGAGCCGACGACTTCAACTGTGGAAGGTGAGACGCCCGGAAACGAACCGACGCGAACTCCTCTGGGAGCGTATCGTCTTCACGCGCACCCCCGACGATCGTTTTCGCAATTCTCACAAACGAGAGGCCCGGCCCTACTGGGCGCGACATCAGGATTGCATCGTCGTTTCGGATGGCGGAAGGCAGTTTCTCTGGGTGGTGGACCTGTCCACATTGCGGACGGACTCGATTGCTCTTCCGGAATGGGAGGTGCCGGAGTTCGGGGAGCTCCGTTCAGACTTCAGCGTGATTAACCTGGGCGGCCGAGAGATGTCAAAACCCCGGGAGCCGACGCTTCTCCGGCGTTGGAGGGGACTCATCGTCGATCCCGATGGCCACGTCTGGCTACGGGCGTGGACGGAGTCACGCGAGGAGTTCGAGGTCTTCGTCGTTTCCCTGGCCTCCGGGGAATCCCGCCGCCTGATCAACCCGCCCGGCTTCCCCACCGCCTTCGGCCCCCCGGGCGTCTTCTATACGGCGCGAGAGACGGCTGAGCTGGGCGAGCAGTACCTGGTCAGGTTGGAGGGTGAGCGGAGGTGAGGATCGAGCTTCTTGGACGATCTACGGCTCCGTATGTAAATACAGCTTGCTTCGGGCGCTCTCGCGTGGCTGTAAGCTCGGGGTTTCCCGGTACCTGTTTCCCGACGAGGACAGCCAGCGGCCTACTCAACAACCCGTGCCTGAAACGCTCCTGTAAGCACTGTCCCGGCCCGCTTCACCTGCACCCAGATGGTGTATTCCCCCGACTGAGGGAAGGCGTACGGGAACTCGACGGTGCCGGTACCGCCGGAGTCATTCGCGCCTGTGCCAACCACTTCGTCGTTCATGACGGAGTCCATGGCACCGGGTTCCTTCATCGATTGCATGTCAGGCGCGAGCACCGACAGCGAGCCCATGGAGATCGTGCCGGCGGGGTGGAGGTGGACGAACACCGAGCCATCGGCCCGGGTGAGGGCGGCGTGGCTGATCATCCCCATGTAGGGCTCGAGCACGGCGGAGTTTCCCGCCGGGTCCTGCACCGCAAACGAAAGCACGGTCTCTTCGTCGACGCGTAGTTCCGTTGCTCCGAGCCACTGCAGGGTCGATCCGTCTGACAGCGGTGCTGTCGCGCCGGGGGCGGACAGTGGCGCGGCCGTCCCTAGCCATGACGAGTCGTCGGGGTCGGGTACCAGCATCGAGTCCGATTCCCCCTGCGCAAGCGCCGTCGGGTCTACCAGCACCGTGTCGACGACCGTCTGCGCGAACCCGGATTCGTGCACGATGTCGCCGTAGATGCGGTACTCCCCCGGTGGCAGGTCGGGCCACGGAACGCGGAAGGTGGCGGAGTCCACCGGTACCGGGTGGACGTGCGCGAAGGCGTCCATGTCAGGCGCGCCGATCACGAACATGTGCATGAGCTTGCCGTGGTCGGGCACCAGGGGACTCCAGTTGCGGCCCAGCCACGACGGATCGGTGATCCGGACCTCGAGCACGGGGGCGCCGCTGTCACCGGTCACCACACCTTCTACGGCGAGGCGCTCGAAGATGCCGCTCCGCACATCCCGGTCGACCGCATCCCACCAGGCGTTCCCCCAGTACGCCCCGGTGAGCAGCAGGGCGGCGGCGCAGGCCATCGCGAACCATCCCCAGCGGCGATGGGTCGTTTTCACGGATTCGTCGGGCTCCAGTCGGCTCTCGCGCACGGCCGCGCCCGCGATCGATACCGCTCCCGCGAGAAGCAATCCCCCTAACAGCAGGAGCACCGCGCCCAGTCCAGGAGGCATGTCGCGCACGCCCAGCATGACCGAGGTCACGGGCACGGATGCGGTCCCCGCCCCCCGCGCACCCTCCACCGTCACCTCGATGCGGTACGCGCCCACGGTCATCAGCCAGAGTTCGGCGCTGTAGAGTTCCGGATCGCCCGGCACGGGCACGGCCTGGTCCGGTGGAGGCGCTCCCCCTTCTGGTGAGGCGTCCCAGCGCACGGGGCGCACGGTGACCTGCTCGACTTCGGCCTCGCCGCCCGGAATCCGCACCGAGATCTCCGCCAGGCCGGGAACGACATCGGGCGGACGGACGACGACGGACACGGGGTATGGCCCGGCCTCGCCAGTGAAGAAGACGTTCTTGCTGCCAACGTGTCCCGTGGTCGCCAGGTAGAGCCCCGCGACGATCAGCGCAGCACGTCTCATCTTCGGACCGCCAGCATCCAGTTGCCCGCCCACAGGCCGACGCGCGCCGACACGAATCCGATCGGCAGCGCCCACCACGCCTTCGACAAAAATCCGCTCTCGTTCCAGAACTCGTGCTGCCAGGGGCCGGGCGCGCTCGTGTACCCCCAGGTGTCACCCTGGAAGAAATGGTTGCGCGCCGCTTCGGAGAGCATGAACTCGCCGAAGTACCAGTGAACCACGCCGAAGATGCCGACGAACAGGACGGAGCCCAGCGCGGCGAGCACCCAGTCCACCGAACGCCGCGCCGGTGCCTGGCCGGGCCCGGACGCCCTGCGCAGGAGCATGTCGAGCACGACCGCCGGAACGATCAGCAGCAGGGGGAATTCCGGGGGCACCATCGCATCCACGTCGCGCAGGATCGGCGCAAGGAGCGGCTCCGCGGGAAACAGCGGGAGCACCCACATCATGATAAGCGTCACGCCCGTGTAGACCAGCGCCGCCCAGGTGGCGGGCCAGCGAATCAGTCCGGCGCGCCCCACCGAGAACAGCACCAGAGGGTAGACGCCCGCCGAAATCAGGTGGAACGCCGGTCCGCGCCAGTCGTTCGGGAGCGAGTACTCCATCATGAGGACCGCGAGGGTCAGCAGGAGCATCCCCGCGCTGTAGGCGTAGGCGAAGCCCAGCCGACGCCGTGCGCGCTTCGACGCCCGATTCTGCCACGACAGCGCCATGAGCAGGGCCCCGAGCTGGATCGCGCAGATGCCCAGGGCGAGCACCACATGGGGCGGACTGAGGATCTCGACATCGAGTCCGTAGGCGTTGTGCCACCAGTCGTCGAGAGGGGCGGAGGTGAGCATCGCGATCGCGCCCCAGATCGCCACCCAGGCTCCGAGCGGCGCGCGCAAGCCCCACATCCGCACCGAGCGCCCGACTTCGGTTCCGGTGCCGGAAAAGGTCGTCTTCAGAGCCAGCCATCCGCAGGACAGGCCGGCGGCCAGGCCACCTGTGTAGACGGCGAGGTGGGCCGGCGTCCAGAAGGTGTCGCGCCCGATGGTCCGGTGCCACGAGATGTCCCAGATGATCCCGACGATCACGCATGTGGAAGCGAAGAGGACCGCGGTCAGGTACCAGGGGATCCGATCCGGGCTTTCACCTCGAAGTGTCTGATTCACAAAACGCCAAAGCCTCCGGATGCTGGGCACTCCAACTCGGAATGCAATGGTGACTTGTCATATTGTAAGGCCAACATTACATATTTCGCTTCCGGAAGGGAGTTGTCTAGTCCGTAGCCCGCCTCCGCGCCCTCACCGGCAAGATAATGCGCGACGGATACTCCCGGCTGTGATGGATGATCTGCCGGGCCGTGTTCCATTCCGTGTCGGTGGCGACGGGGTTGCCGGTGTTCTGGTTGGGTGCGATCTGCGGATACGCGCTGCTGGACAGATCGATGCGGATCTTGTGCCCCGGTTCGAACGAGTGCGCGATGTGGCCCAGGTCGATCTCGTAGCGCGCGATTTCGCCGGGAGTGAGAAGTTCCTCCCGGTCGAATCCATTCCTGTAGCGGGCGCGAACCACGCCGATGCCGGGGCCCAGCTTGACCGCCCTGCCGTCCGGATAGACATCCATGATGCTTGCGACGAAGTCGGTGTCGCGCGCGTCGGTGGCCGCGTGGAACTCGATCACGACCCGGCCCACCACCTCGACGGCCTCGTCGATCTCTTCGCTCGTGTAGACCAGGACGTCATCGCGCCGGTGGAGGGGGGTTCGGTCCTCGCCGAGGTACATTGGGCCGACGGAAGCGGGGACCGGCCTCTGCGGGTCGAAGGTGAAGCGGTCGGGCGGCGTGTCGGCTTCCGGCGGTGTCCACGCGAGAGCACCGTCCCCCACGATGGAGTTCGCATTGCCGCCGCTTGACAGGTACAGACTGGTCCCCTGGACATCGGCCGGCGGGTACTCGTCGAACTCGCGCCACTCCTCGGCGCCAACCACGTAGATCCGGGCCCGAGGCTGGTCGTAGCTGTCGGCGGCGCCCTTCAGGTAGTGGTCGAAGAAGGCGAGGTGCTCCGCCTTGTTGTCGACGATCGAGTGGGGCTCGAACTCCATGTCGCCGAGGGTGAGGGTGCCGCCGATGAACGTCTCTGCGTGACCCCATGCGCCGGCCAGCATGTACTGCTCGTCGGCGGCCGGGGAATGGGCCATCATGCCGTCCCAGTAGAACATCGCGCCCGGCTGGTCGCCGTCGAACCACCCCGTGACGTGGAGGACGGGCAGATCGAGTCCGCGGAAGTCCTCCTCGGTGAAGTGGAGACGATTCCAGTACTCATTCATCGTGGAGTTCTCGAGGAAGTCGTTGAAGAGCGGCATGTCGCGGCCCATCGCGTCGTCCTGGGTGATGAGCGGCCGGTGCCAGTAGACGGACTCCATGTCGATCCCCGCGGCGTTGGCCGTCTGCATGTTCCGCCCCGAGGTGCTGTTGATCCAGTCCAGCGCCCACGCCATCATCCACGCGCCGCCGTAGTAGGGCAGCTCGTGCATCCAGCGCCCGGCGGCGGCGGTCGCGACCATGCATTTCAGCGAGGGCGGATGCTCGCGTGCCGCCAGCCACTGGTCGGTGCCGAGGTAGGACACACCGGCCGTGCACACGGCGCCGCTTGACCAGGGCTGCGCCGCCATCCACTCGATGGTGTCGTAGCCGTCCTCGCCCTCCTGGAAGAAGAAGCCGAACTCGCCGTCGGAATCGCCGCGCCCGCGCGTGTCCTGGATGACGACTGCGTAGCCGCGTTCCGCGAAGTAGGTGGCCCAGCCCGCCAGGCTGAATGTTTCGATGGCCATCGTCTTCAGGTAGGGCGTCCGGACGATGATGGTGGGGAATGGACCGCCTTCGGTCGGCATCCAGACATCGGAGGAGAGTTCGACGCCGTCGCGCATGGGTGTGCGGACGTCGAACATGCGCTTGATTTGGGTGGTTTGGGCGGATGCCGGATAGCTCGGCGCAGCAAGGGACAGGAAGGTGATGGCGGCGAGCGCCAGGGCGAGCAATCCTGACACCCGCGCGGACGCCTGCCGGGGCGTAACTTGCTCGGCGATCTTGCCACCTGCCCTGATCTCCGTTCGGCGAAGTTCCCAGGTTTTCTGCAAGTTCAACCAGAGTTGGGGTGTGGTCCCGAAATACCGGGCCAGCCGCAACGCCGTATCGGCGCTCACGCCCCGCTGGCCGTTGAGAATCATGGTCACCCGGTTAACCGGCACTCCCAGCGCCTTCGACAGCGCATTGGCCGACAGCCCGAGCTCGTCGAGTTCCTCGCGCAGGATCTCGCCCGGATGCACCGGTCTCATCCCGTTCCTCGCGTTCATGTCACGTCCCCTTAGTGATAGTCCACGATCTCGACGTCGCACGGTCCGTCGTCGGTCCAGCGGAAGCAGATACGCCACTGCACATTGATCCGAATACTGTGCTGCCCGGCTCGGTCCCCTCGCAAGCCTCCAGCGATCCTGTCGATGTCGGGGCGTTTCTGAATGACTTGTTACATTGCATGACACCGCGAAAGTAAAACCGTGACGATCAGGATGGTTGGATCACCATGCCAAGCCGCGTGTCTCAGACTCGGACGGACGACCGAGACGAGAAGGGACAGGACGAGTTCGAGCAGCGGATGGGTGGCGTATCACGTCTTTCCGGGCGTGACCGCCTGGTCGAAGAAGCGGTCGTCAGGGCGCGTCACGGCGGGGTGGTCCGCGAGCGCCGGGCCGGTGGAAAACGGGCAGGGAAGGCTGGTTCCGCAGGGGGAGGCTCGCGCATCGAGATCGGCTCGGTCGCCGGGCTCAACCGGAGTCAAGCCGACGCGTTGCGCGGCGGCGGTATTGCGGTCGACGCCCGGCTGGACTTGCATGGATTCTCACGCAGAGAGGCTGCCGGCAAGGTGGCTGCATTCCTGGCCCAGTCCGCCCAGCGCGGCCTCCGCTGCGTCCTCGTCATTACCGGGCAGGGAAGGCGCGATCCGCTCGCCGGGAGACGCGATCCGCTCGCCGAGGCCCGGAGCGTGCTGCGCGGCGAACTCGAAGGGTGGCTGAACGAGCCCACAACCCGCCTGCTTGTGTTGGCGTGCGTGCCCGCGCAGCACACGCATGGGGGCCAGGGGGCGTTCTACGTGCTGCTGCGGCGGAGTCGTGGTGGGAATTAGCCGGGGGTTCGTGCGGAACGCCCCAGAAACCAGCAGGAATCAACCGTAAGGTGATTGTCGTGATCGTCACCAGACTTACTTCAAAGGCTCAGACCACAATCCCGAAGCCGATCCGCGCGGCCCTCGAGCTGCAACCGGGAGACCAGCTTTCGTACGAGATCCTCGATGGGCGGGTCATCCTCAGCAAGGTGCACCAATATGGGACCCCGCTCGACGACCCGCTCCGAACCTTTGAGGAGTGGCACTCGGAAGCGGATACCACGGCTTATGCCGACCTTTGATCGCTGTTTCACCGTCGTGACCTGGCCCAAACCGATACGGCCGTAGCAGCGCGCGCCACTCGGGGCGGCGCAAGGGCGTGATGCCGGGCCATGTGCGAGGACCCCACCACCCGCGCCGCCCCGCCGCAGCCGGTCGCACCGTAACCCCCGACCCTTCTCCCCCCCTACCCCCCCGGATTCACCAACAACGTGATGTGCGTGGGGTGCTCCGCCGACCGATACACCCTCTTCGTCGCCTTGGCAAAATCCCCCTCCACCGCCTCGAAGATATTCGGCACCCACGTCTGCGGATTGCGGTCGATGATCGGGAACCAGGTGCTCTGGACCTGCACCATGATCCTGTGGCCGGCCAGGAAGCGGTGATCGCGGTCGCGCAGGCTGATCGTGTAGGGGGTGATTTCGTTCGGGACGACCGGCTCGGGCTCGCGGAAACTGTTGCGGAAGCGGGCGCGGAAGACCTCGCCGGCGACCATGTACTGATAGCCTCGGAGCGCGGGGTTGGGGTGATCGTCGGGGTAGACGTCGATGAGTTTCACGATCCAGTCGGCGCCGCTGCCGCTGGTCGAGGCGAAGAGACGGGCGACGATGTCGCCGGTGATCGCGAACCCCTCTTCGAGCGGCTCGGACTCCCAGGTGAGCACGTCGGGGCGGCCGTCGACGAAGCGCTGGTCCTCGGCCTGCCACATGTGCCAGCGGTCGTAGTGGATCGGGCGGTACTGGAAGGGCACCGGGTTGTCGGGGTCGGAGATGTACTCGTCGTAGGCGCCGTCGTCGGTTGCGGAGGCGGCGGGCGCGTCGAAGGAGACGACGCCGTCGGCGCGGAGGTAGACGTTGCGCGGCACCATGCCCTCGGCGGGCCAGCTGTCGTAGTGCTTCCACTCGTTGGAACCGGTCTGGAACGTGATCGCCTCGGCGGCGGGCAGCGAGCCCTTGTCCTTGAGCCAGTACGCGAACCAGGGGGCGTGGATCTCGTCGCGGAAATGGCGGGCGGTGGCGCTCTCGAGATCGATGTCGAGGGCCATCCGGCCGACCTCGTCGAAGGTCCAGCCGCCGTGCCGCCAGGGGCCGAGCACGAGGAAGTTCTCGTTGTCTTCGTCGTCCGCCTCGAGCTGCTTGTAGACCTCGATGGGGCCGTAGAAGTCCTCGGCGTCGTACCAGCCGGTGACGTGGAGCGCGGGGACGGTGACGCCCTGCAGGTAGGGGAAGACGCCGCACATCTCGGTCTCCCAGTACTCGTCGAGGTTGGGGTGGGCCACGTAGTCGTTCCACATGCGCGACTGGCCGCGCAGGATCCCGGTGACCCGGGAGAGCGGGCCCATTTCGAGGTAGCGGGTATACTTGTCCCAGGCGCCCTCGGGAGGCCAGAGCTCCGGGGGCATTTCGAAGCGCACCGCCGCCTCGTAGGCATAGCTGAACCGGAAGGCGCCGTTGTGGTGGAAATCGTCGCCGATGAACATGTCGGCGCAGCTCGCCTGCGGGGAGACGGCGGCGAGAGCGGGGTGGGGATCGACCATCGCACGGGTGGAGAGGAAGCCGCCGTACGAGATGCCCCAGGTGCCGACGCGGCCGTTGTTGGCGGGGATGTTGTTCACCAGCCAGTCGATGGTGTCGTAGAAGTCGGTGGACTCGTCGGTGCCGTCGACGTCGTCGGGCTTGCGGTTGGGGCGCAGCGTGACGAAATCGCCTTCGGACAGGTAGCGTCCGCGCAGGTCCTGCAGGACGAAGATGTACCCCTCGTCGAAGAACTCCTCGTACCAGTCCAGCCGGATCGAGTAGTCCTGCTCCTGCGGGTTGGCGTAGTAGGGCGTGCGCTCGAGCATGATCGGTAGCGGCTCGGTCTGACCCCGCGGGATGTAGATCTCGGTGTGGAGCCGGACGCCGTCGCGCATGGGGATCATGACGTCCCACTTTGGCTCGAAGATGGCCGCGAGGTCGAGGTCGGTGCGGTCCTCGTAGGGGTACCGCGTCATGACGTCTTCCTGGGCGGCGACGGGTGGGGGGGCCACGAGAAGGGCGGCCCCGGCCAGGAAGGAGAGTGAGAATATGAGCATATGAGTATACCCGTCGTCCGGGCCGCGTCGTCGCATTGCCAGCCTCTTTCGGAAAATGGTGCGCTATGGGCATTCTTGGGACGCACACCCGAAGGGAGCAACTCATGATACGCACGCCACGGATCGCCGTGATCGCCCTCGCAGTACTTCCGGTGAGCCTCGGCCTCTGGGGCTGCCAGGGCGAACCCACCTACAGGGAGGCCGCCGCGGAAGAGGAAGAATTCCGGCTCAGATCGCACGTGGAAGCAGCCCTTGCCGCCCGCGCGGAAGCCTTCGCGGCCGACCCCGAAGACGACAATGCCCGCTGGGCCTACGCCGACATCCTCTTCAAGCTGGGTGACATGTGGGAGGCCGACGAGGTCATCGCGCCGCTCGGCAGTCCCTCTTCGTGGAACGTGGACGACCTCTACCTAGCTGCCAGGCTGGCGTACGTGGTCGGCGACTACGGGCGGGCCGAGCCGCTTTACCGCCGGATGATGGAGCTGACCGAGCAGGGTTCCGAGGACCACGGCGACGCGACGCGGGGCCTGGCCCTCACCTGGTATCAGACCAACCAGTTCGCCAGGGCCGGCGAGCTTCCGGCACCGACAGACAGTGAGGGCGCATCCAGCCTCATCACCTTCATGCAGGCCTTCGAGGGCGAGCCCTACGGTATCGAGTGGGCGACCGATGAGCGCATCGCGCACGTCCCGATGACCAACGACATCACCCAGCCCGGCGCCCTCCCGATCGTCGACCTGGAGGTCAACGGCCAGACCGTCTCGCTCATCCTCGACACCGGCGGCGACCGTCTCTACCTCGACAAGGACATCTACGCGAGCCTCGGACTCACCACCGTCGCCAACCGCGAGGCGAGCTACGCCTACACGGGCGGCCAGACGGTCGAGGAGCCCCTCGGAGTCGCCGAAACGGTCACCATGGGCGACGTCACTTTCACCAACGTGCCCGTAGTCGGCGCCACCTGGAAAGCGCTCGGCCAGACCAGCGACGGAGTCCTCACCACCCAGATGCTCAAGCAGTTCCTGAGCACCATGGACTACGAAAACAGCCGCATCACCCTGCGCGAACGCACCCCCGAGGCCCTCGCCCAGGTCATGGCAACTCTCGGCGACACCCCGCCCACCCAACTCCCCTTCTACATGACCGGCACCCACCTCATGGTGGCCAAGGGCAGCCTGAACGGCCACGAAGGCATCAACTACTTCCTCGATTCAGGTCTCGCCATGAGCATGCCAATGATCCTCGTCGACGAAACCGTCGAGCTTCTGGGCCTCGAGACCAACGCCATCGAAGGCACCCCATACTACTGGACGTCGATCGAGTCCCACGGCCTGAACGGCCTCATGAAGGGCGCGACGCAAGCCATGGGCAACGTCTTCGTCGAGGACGACTTCTTCTGGCGTAGCGGTTTCATGATCGACGCCCTCATCTCCCACCAGTACCTCTGGCCCCTCGGATCCTGGACCATCGACTTCGACAACATGACCTACTACTTCCCGGCGCAGGAGGCCGAGGGTTGAGAGTGCGGCGCGGTTCTTCCGGGGCGGGGTCCGCGCGCGTTCGCTTCGCGCTTGGTTTGGCAATCGTGCCTGCGTTATGCGCAGCACCCGTCGCAGCCCAGTCCGCCACCCAGGTCACCATCCACCGCGACCCCTGGGGCGTCCCGCACATCATCGCCGATACCGAGGAGGACGGATTCTACGGACTCGGGTACGCCCAGGCCGAAGATCAACTTGAGTTTATCTTGACCATGTTTCTCGCGGGACGGGGCGAGATGGCGGCGGCCTTCGGGGAAGAACCGACCAGGGGTTTTGGCGGGCCCCCCACCGCGAACGCCATCCCCACGGACATGCAGTCGCGCATGTGGCGGCACGTCGAGGAGGCGCAGGCGGGGTGGGGGCGGCTGAGCCCGCAGCTCCAGCAGAACTACACCCACTACGTCGCCGGCATGGAAGCCTGGATGAGCGAGCACCCGGACCGCACCCCGGACTGGGCGCCCGATCTCGAGCCCTGGGACCCGGTGGTCCTCTCCCGCTTCGTGCTCTGGCCCGGGTACCAGGCCGGACAGGGCCTCCAGGACTGCGCGCGCGGCGGGGTCCAGCTGGCGGCCGTCGACCGGGACGCGGTGGCGCAGTCCGTTCACGCCGCCTCCAACGAGTGGATCCTGGCCCCGTGGCGCACCCGCGCGGGCGCCATGATCGTGCTGAGCGACCCGCACGGCGGCATCGATGGCGCCTTCACCTACGAGTCGCGCATGCACGCCGGCGATCTCCACGCGGCGGGCTACTCGCTCGGGCCGATGCTCATCCTCACGCACACCCGCGACGTGTCCTGGGGGATGACCACTGGCGCCCCCGACGTCGCCGACTGCTACGAAATCGAGGTCGACCCCGCCGACTCGCTACGCTACCGCTACGACGGCGAGTGGCGCCGGATGGAGACGCACGACGTCACGATCGAGGTGCTGGACGGTGATCCGGTGACACGCACCTTCGCCTACACCCACCACAACGACATCCTCTCGCCGGTCGTCGCGCGGCAGGACGGCAAGGCCTACGTGGTCAGCACGTCGTACATGCACACCGCCGGTGACTTCGACCAGGAGGTCTACGAGATCAACCACGCGACCAGCATCGCCGAGGTGAAGCAGGCCATGCGGCGGCTCGGCATGTTCCCGCAGAACGTCATGTTCGGCGACCGCCACGGCGACTCCTGGTACATCCGCGCGGGCCGCGCCCCGTCTCGCCCCGACGGCTACGACTGGAACCGCCCCGTGCCCGGCAACACCTCGGCGACGGCCTGGCTGGGGATTCACCCACTCGAAGACCTGGTCCAGCTGGAGACCCCCGCCGCGGGCTACATGCAGAACAACAACATCGCTCCCGATGTGATGCTCGAGGACAGCCCGCTCACCGCCGACCGTTATCCGTCGTACATCTACAACGACAGGCCGGGTCGCCGGAACACGCGCGGCGTGCGGGCCGTCGATGTTCTCTCGGGCGCGTGGGATTTCACCTTCGACGACGCCGTCGAACTCTCCCTCGACGAGATGTGGGTGGGCACCGCGGCTTGGCAGGACGCGCTACGGCGAGCCCTCAACGCCGACCTCGATCGCGTCCAGGCCGCCGCGCCGCAGTTCCGGACGCTCGCGGGCCGTATCCTCGGCTTCGACGGCCATGCCCGCCAGGAGTCGCGCGCCGCCCACGCCTACCTCGTCTGGCGCGAACAGATCTTCACGCTCCCCGACCTCGACGACGACGCCCGCGCGACCCTCAGCGATCCGCTCTGGGAGAAGGACGACGTCCCCGCGGCCCTGCTCCCGCGCCTGCTCGACGCCCTCGACGCCACCGCCGCCTTCATGCTCGACACCTACGGCACCATCGACCGCACGCTCGGCGATGTCTTTCGCATCGGCCGCGGCGGCCGCACCTGGCCCCTCGGCGGCCTTTCGATCGTGCCGCCCGGCGGAGGTGGGGTGCCCTGCGCGCTCGACCTCTCCTGCGTCTTCACCCTGCGCGCCATGAGCACCTTCAGCCCGCCCGACTCGCTGGGCCTCCGCCACGTCGAGATCGGCTCACGGCTCCTGCGCCTGGTGCAGTTCACCGACCCTCTCCGGTCGTTCACGCTCCACAACTACGGCCAGAGCGAAAACCCCGACTCACCCCACTACGTCGACCAGGCCCAGCTCACCAGCGAGCGTCGCCTCAAGCCGACCTATTTCGACACCGCGGAGCTCATGAAACATGTGGTCTCAACCAAAGTACTGGACGTTAGGATGCCCTGAGCGCGTCCGTCGGGGACACTACCCTCCCTCGCCGACCGGAACCAACCTCCGCCCGACGACGGAGGGGACATCCAGCGCGTCCCACATGATCCCCCACACATGGGTCTCCGTAGCGTCGCCGATCTCCAGCGACTCCGGCAGGAGCACTCGCCGGGGCAGCTCGCTCGACTCGCCCCGCCGCACCACGTAGTGCACCCTGAGCGTGTCCGTCACCTCGCTGGTGCGCAGCCAGACCTCGCCCGATGCGGTGAGAAACGGCCTCTGTACGACGGCCACGTATTCGGGCTTGTACAGCGCTTCGTCATACCTCTGCCGCAACTCCGCTCTCGACATCTCTGGATTGTCGGGTGCGAGCGACTCGACGATGATGTCCAACTGCTCGACGATCATTCGCCGGGTCAGCCTGCGCGGCTCAAACTGGAGGTTCCGGTGCCATAGGGTATCGCCAGCTCCAGTCACTTCGACCAGCTCCACCGTTCCGGGCGCACCCTTCTGTCGCATTACCAAGGCTGTGCCGGGCGCGTAGCGGACCTGATCCGCATCCTTGAAGGGCTGGCCTCCATACGACCAGCCACCGCCCGGGCGAGCAACCGCAGTCCACAGGTTGCGGTGGTCCAGCGCCAGTAGAGGCTTTGGATCCTCCCACTCCCCGCTGTCGGACCGGCGCACGCCCAGAAGCGGGTAGTGGTCGAGAGGACGAACCCCGGCCGTGCCTACGACAATGCTGGGAGCAACCGACGGAGTACCCACGTGAACGCCGTCCCTGGGCCAGCCGAGCTCGATCCTGAAGCCTTGATACCCCAACCTCGTTCCCGGTCCTTGCTCGCTCCGGGCCAGGGTGCCGTCCGACTCGAAGTACGTGAAACGCGATCCGAAGCTCTCCGCCACGCCGAATGAGCCATCCGCCTCGACGATGATGTCCTGCGGAAAAGAGAATTCAGCGGGGCCCTGTCCCTTCCGTCCGACCACGAAGAGAACCTCGCCGTGGACGGTCCACGCGCTCACCTGTGAAGTCGTCGGATCCATCACGAGGACCCGGTTGTTGGCCGGATCGGCGCGCACGATCGGTCGAGTGAAGAGAATGTCCCCGTCGGCAAAGTCGCGAATCAGTGCATCCGCTTCCGTGACCCATGTGGACTGGGTCACGGAACCACTGGTTTGCTCGTCGCCGCCGCAAGCGGTGCATAGCGACAGGATCAGAGCAAAGGCGACGCGCCGAGAAGCGGCCGCCGGATCACCAGGTCGAAGCATGGAATCTGGCAGCACAGTATGTACGGTTGGGACTATTGCTGTCCGTTGGACGGGCGCAGAGCACCCGTCCGGAACTCAGACTGTTGTATCTGCACCTCTTACCTCGATTGCCAATCGCCGGCTGTCGCCAGCCGCTCGGTACCCTGCCGCTCGCCTGGCGTAGCGTACCTGGACCCGTTCCCAGGTAGGCGAGCCACATGCGAATTGTCGCACTTCCGCATGACGACGGATTCGTCGCCGTCAACGACGAAACAATAGCCGCCCATGTCGACCGCGTGGATGCCATTAATCTCACTCTTTGATGGTGGCTGCGCTTTGGGCCGATACTTGGCAGATGCGTTTACCGTCGATCCTTGGGGGTCGTTTTGCGACTATCTCTTCAGCGCGGTTGCTTTGCCCTCGCCATCCGTGCGACTTACGCTCCCAGCCCGACCCACCCTCGACCCAGGGGAGCCAGCGAACCATGTCATCTCGACCAAAGTTCTCGACGTCAGCATCCCCTGAAGCAGGCGCCCCGCGTGGCGCACTGACCGGCGCATTCCATCCGGTAGCCGCGCTCCTCACCGCCACCCTCCTCCTCCCCACCCCCCCGGCCCTCGCCCAGAGCGTCACCGAGTGGGACGCCACCCTGGCCCGCGGCACCCCCCGCGAGATCGACTTCACGACCGAGCAGGGCACGTGGATGTCCGTCGACATCAGCCCCGACGGGCGCTGGATCGTCTTCGACCTGGTGGGGCACATCTACCGCGTCCCGTCCGGCGGCGGCGACGCCGAGCCCCTCACCCAGAACAGCGGCATCGCGGTCAACTACCACCCGACCTACTCGCCCGACGGCACGCGCATTGCCTTCGTTTCGGATCGCGGCGGGCAGGACAACCTCTGGGTGATGGACGCCGACGGGTCCAACCCGCGCGCCATCCACCTCAGCGTCGACTACCGCCTGCAGGAGCCGGAATGGACGCCCGACGGCCGCCAGATCGCGGTCACCCGCAAGCTCAAGGGGCCGGTCGGGTTCTACCGCACCACCGACGTCATCTCGGTCTTCCCGGCCGAGGGCGGTCCGCCGACCGACCTGGTCATCCTCGGCGCGTCGGGCGCCACCGCTCCGGCCCGCTCGGGCTTCTGGGACGGCGCCGACCGCGCGCAGAACCCGTCGTTCACCCCCGATGGCCGCACCCTCTTCTTCAACTCCGCGATCTTCACCGGCGAGGAGCGCCGAATCCGCCGCCTCGACCTCGCCACTGGCACCATCGACGACGTCACCGAGAGCACCGCCCGCTACCTCGCCTGCTGCGGACGCCCTGCCTACCCGCTCCGCCTCGGCGAGGTCGGCGCCGAAGTCTCGCCCGACGGCCGCTGGCTGACCTTCGCCCGCAAGCTCCCGGGCGGCCTCACCTCGTACCGCGGTCACGAGTACATGGGCCGCACCGCGCTCTGGATCCGCGACCTCGAAACCGGCGACGAGCGCATCCTGATGGACCCGATCACGCCCGCCGCCACCGATCATCACCCGAGCTGGAACATCGGCGTCCTGCCCGGCTACAGCTGGGCCCCCGACGGCCGCTCGCTCGTGATCACCCAGGGCGGCCGCATCCGCCGCGTCTACGTCGAGAGCGGCGATGTCGAAACCGTCCCCTTCCGCGCCCGCGTCCAGCGCAGCATCTCCGAAATGGCCCGCGCCTCGCGCCGGATCACCGACGACGACTTCGCGGTGCGCTTCGCCCGCACGCCCGTGACCTCGCCCGATGGCCGTCATGTCGTTTTCGAGGCTGCCGGTTGGCTGTGGATTGAGGAGGGCGACGAAGGCAGTCCCCGCCGGCTCACCGACACGCGAGGCTACCTCACCCCCGCGGGCACGGATGGAAGCACCGCCACCTCGGTCGCGGCCCCCATGGCCGACCCGCATCCCGCCGATCAGCCCCTCGAGACCGGCCCGGCCTGGTCCCACGACGGACGGTGGGTCGCCTACACATCCTGGGACGACGTGCACGGCGGCCACGTCTGGAAGGTCCCCGCACAGGGCGGCCCCCCGGTGCGCCTCACCACCACCCCCGGCCGCTACGCCCAGCTCGCGTGGCGCCCCGACGACGGCGCCCTGGTCGTCAACCGGTGGGACCCGGCGCTCACCTGGACCCCGATCGGGAGCGGCTGGCAGCTCGTCGAGGTCCCGGCCAACGGCGGTGTCGCCCGCGAGCTCACCGCGACCGGCCCCCAGCGCGACATCACCATCGGCGACGACGGCCGCCTCTACTTCGCCGGCCTCGACGGCGGCGCTCCCTCGATCCTCTCCCTGGCGCCGGACGGCGGCGACCAGCGGGCCCACCTGCGGCTCCCACCCGGAACCGAGCAGGCCGCCCTGTCCCCCGACGGCCGCCACGTCGCCTTCAGGCAGCTGCAATCCATGCACGTCGCTCCGGCCCCACCCGGCCTGACCGCCTCCGGCCCGCTCACCATCGATGCCGCGGGCCCGGGCGTCACGCGCCTGCACGAAGGCGGCATCTATCCGCGCTGGCGGGACAACCGCATGCTGGAATACGCCACCGCCGCTCGCCACGCCACCGTGACCATCGACGGCGGCGAAGTGTCCTCCAGCATCCGCGACCTCTCGCTACGCATCCCCCGCCCCCGGCCCACGGGCACCCTGGCCCTGGAAGGCGCCCGCATCATCACCATGGCGGAATCGGCAACCGCGACACCCGGCCCGGGCGCCGCCGCCCCTTCGCTCCCCGACGTCATCGAGCGCGGCACGATCCTCATCAATGGCAGCCGCATCGCCTGCGTCGGCGACTGCGACACCTCGGGCGCGGACCGCGTCGTCGACGTGACCGGCACGACCATCGTCCCCGGCCTCCTCGACATCCACGCCCACCACCTCCTCCTCGCGGGCACCTCCTTCATCCCGCCCCAGCGCCGCCACGAGTCGGCGCGCTACCTCGTCTACGGCGTCACGACCACCCACGACCCCTCCGCCCAGCCCGACCCCTCGTTCGTCATCGCCGAGATGACCGAGGCCGGGCGCGTGATCGGCCCGCGCACCTATTCCACCGGACAGACCCTGGTCTGCCCCCCGCACGGCCCCGTGCGTGCCATTGCGTCGATGGACGACGCGCGCAACACCGTCAACCGCCTCGCCGACCAGGGCGCGCTGTCGCTCAAGGACTACAAACAGTGCACGCGCGTCCAGCGCCAGATGCTTGCGCAGGCGTCGCGCGAGCGCGGCATCACCCTGACCGCCGAGAACGGCGACTTCCTCTACCTGCTGGGCCTCGTCATGGGCGGCCACACCGGGTGGGAGCATCCCATCCAGACCGTGCCCACCTACGGCGACGTGACGACCTTCATGGGACAGGCCGGCGCGACCTACTCTCCGCAGATCACGCTGACCGACTACCCGAAGGGCGTCGCGCTGGAGTTCTGGCTTGGCGAGCGTGACCTGTGGCTCGACCCGCTGCAGCTACAGTGGTCGCCGTGGCAGGAGATCGCCGTGCGGCGCAGCTTCGTGAAGAAGCCGGCCCGCGAGTTCATCTTCCCGCTTGTGGCGGAGGGCGCCGCCGACATCGCCCGCGCGGGTGGCCACGTCGCGGTCGGCGCGCACGGCGAGGTCGACGGCCTGGGCGCACACTGGGAGATGTGGGCGCTCGGCGAGGCCATGACCCCGATGGAAGTCCTGCGCGCCGGAACCATCAGCGCCGCGCGCTTCATCGGCCTGGAGCAGGACATCGGCTCGATCGAGGTGGGCAAGCTCGCCGACCTGGCAGTGCTCGACAACAACCCGCTCGAGGACATCCGCCTGTCGTCCGAAGTCAGCCTGGTCATGGTGGGGGGCAACCTGTTCGATGCGCGCACGCTGCGGCAGACCTGGCCGATCGAACGCGATTACGGGCCCCGGCCGTGGACAAACGACGACATCACGCGGACGGATGTGAGGGCGGATGACTACTGGGACCGGCGGCCGCCTGGCTGATCCACCTCAATCCACCGCCTCGACACCAACCTCCGCCCCCTCCCCACTCCCCAACCGCAGCGTCCCGGGCGGCTCCACCTCTCGCCGCACATACCCCAACCCGATGACCTGACCAAACCGCGGCGAATCCGCCACCGAAGTCACCCGGCCTCGCACCTTCTTCCCACCCGCTTCGAACAGCTCCGCCCCGGGCCGCGCAGCCACGTCCCCGAACCGCAGCGCCCGCAGATGCCAGTTCACGCGGCCGCGATGCCGGATCCGCACGATCACTTCCTGGCCGGTGTAGCAGCCCTTGCCGTGATCGAACGCGACGTCCACCAGCCCGGCCTCGACGGGGATCGTGCTGTCGTCCATGTCGATGCCGAACTCCGGGAAGCCGGCCTCGACGCGCAGCGTGTCCCACGCGCCCGCACCGACCGGAACCGCACCGTGCTCTCGAAGCCGCTCCCACACATCTGAAAGCGCGTCCGCGCCAACCCACACATCCCACGACGGCACCTGGCGCACGCCACGCGCCACCACCGTGCCGCCGCCGAGGGGTCCGCCGCCCAGCAGGGCAAACCCGCTCTCCGGCGCAGCACCAAACACCGCTGCGACCGTCTCGCCCGCGCCAGGTCCGACCACCGTGAGCAACCGCGTCCCCTCGCCGAGCTCTTCGCATCGCGCAAGCCGCGGGGGGAGAAACCGCCCGAAGTGTGTCATGACCGCCTCATGCGCGGCATTCGCGACACTCAACCCCAACCCTTCCTCCTCACCCGCCCCCAACCAGAGGGTCACCACATCGCTGACCATGCGCCCCTTGGCGGTGAGGATGGTACCGTAGACGGCGTCGCCGACACCCCCCACCGGCGCCCTCGGAATCCGGCTCGTCAGGATCCCGTTCAGCATCTGCGCAGGCGCGCGGCCGTGTACCCGCAACAGCCGCCGGTCCCCGCGCACCACCACCCCGCACCCCTCCACCGCCGCCCGGTACTCCCCCGCGGGATCCCCATAGTGGCGCTGCGGCGGCCCCGACCCTACCACTGACTGCCGGGCTTGCCGTTCGCTCTGAGCTCGCGCACCAGCGCCTCCACCCGCTGCACATCCCGCGCCGCCGGCGCGAAGGTCAGGTACGTCTCCAGCTGGGTGACCGCCTCTTCGGGCCGGCCCAGCTGCGCGAGCAGGTAGCCACGGTCGCGGATCTGCGACGGCGCCGTCGGGCGCAGGACCAGGATGCGCTCCACGGCGGCCAGTGCCCGGCCATGATCCCTCGTGCGGTGGTAGATCCCCTTCAGGTTGAGCAGGAGCCGCACGATCATGTCGTGCTTGGTGGCGGTCTTGAGATGGCGGTCGTCCAGCCGCACCACCCCGCCGTGCTGCCGGTCGAGGATCTTCTGCGCCTCCGACCGAAGCCGGACCTTGCCGCCATGGAAGGGATCGATCAGGAATTCAACCGCTTCACCCGGATAGCGCACCAGGAAATGGCCCGGGAAGTTCACCCCTTCGAGCGGGACATCGAGGCGCCATCCGACTTCCAGCAGCACGATGGCGAGCGTCAGCGGGATCCCGAGTCCGCGGTCAAGAACGTCGTTCAGGAAGGAGTTGCGCGGGTCGTGATAGTGGTTGCGGTTCCCGCGCATCTTGCGGACCGCGAAGAGGTGCCGGAGCGTCTCGGTGAGGACGATCGGCTCCGCCCGCTCCGACGCGAGGCGGTCGCGAACCTCCTCGGCGAGCACATCGAAGCGCACCAGGTAGCGGGCCACCGGAAGCTGGACGTACTCCTCCTGCGCCACGAGGAGCGCCGCCCGCGCGAGGTTCAAGTCCTCTTCCGGGCGCTCCACCTCGCGGGCGAACTCCTGACGGGCCGACCAGGCTGGTGCGTTCATGTGGTGAAATCCGCAGTCATCATGTCATGAGGATGGGCACCGCATCGGTCAATGTAAACCCCCTGCCGCGGCACCATTCGCTTACATTCTCACCATGACCCGTCAAGACCGCGATCAGAGAGAGCGGATACGGCTCAGCACCCTGTCGCACGGCGCCGGCTGAGCGTGTAAGCTCGGCCAGGCCGAGCTGGCGCAGGTGCTGCGTCACATGATCCCCTCCGACGACCCTCGGGTGCTGGTGGACGCCAGCCAGAGGGACGATGCCGCCGTGTATCGTCTTGCCGACGGGCGCGCGCTGGTCGTGACCCTCGACTTCTTCACCCCGATCGTCGACGACCCGTACGATTTCGGTCGAATCGCCGCCGCCAACGCCCTTTCCGATGTGTATGCGATGGGAGGGCGACCGCTCTTCGCACTCAACCTGCTGTCCTTTCCCCGCGATCTCCTCGCGGAGGGACTGGCAGAGGAGATTGTTCGCGGCGGCGCCGAAAAGGCCCGAGAGGCCGGCATCTCCGTGCTGGGGGGTCATTCCATCGACGATGCCGAGCCGAAATACGGGATGGTCGCGGTCGGTGAGGTCGATCCGGACACCATGCTGACCAACGCCCGCGCCCGCGCCGGGGACGATCTCGTGCTGACCAAGCCGCTCGGCTCCGGGATCGTTGCCACCGCGATCAAGGCGGGCGCGTGTCCGGCTGCCGTTCTGCGCGCCGCCGTCGAGATGATGGCGCACCTGAACCGGGCCGCGTCCGAGGCGGCGCTGACTGCCGGCGCGCGGGCCGCCACCGATGTCACCGGCTACGGGCTGATCGGCCATCTCGGCAACATGCTGCGTGCATCGGGCGTGTCGGCCCGGATCGACTCGGCGAGCGTTCCCGTGCTCGATGGCGTAGTCGAGCTGGTGGCGGCCGGCCACGTGCCGGGCGGGACGCGCCGCAACCAGACCGATGCGGCGGATGCGGTGAGCTACGCCGATGGGGTGGACGACGCGACCCGCATCCTGCTCGCCGACGCGCAGACATCCGGTGGTCTGGTGATCGCCAGCCCGCCGGGACAGACCGCCGCCTTGCTCGCCGAGCTCGAAGCCAGGGGTGAGCGGGGAGCCGTGTTCGGGAAGGTCGTCGAAGGGCCCGCCGGCCGGATCGTCGTCGCCTAGCACGGGCACACCCACCGCGGTCCCGCGGAAACGAGCCGCGACATCGCGATGCTCGGATGGGACTCGCGGGGCGCTGCCTGGCGGGCGCCGGCCCTCACGCCTGAATCGGCGCCACCTCCTCGGGTGTGACCGTCGTCCGCGACGAAATCGCCTTCTTCGCCGGCCGGCGGATCGCCAGTTCGACCGCTCTGTGCAGATCCTCGACCAGATGGACCGTCAGGTTGTTCCGCACCGCGTCGGGAAGGTCTTCCAGGTGCGCCTCGTTCTCCTGGGGCAGGATGATCTCCTGGATCCCGGCCCGCACCGCACCCAGCACCTTTTCCTTCACGCCGCCGATCGGCAGCACGCGGCCCGTGAGGGTCAGCTCGCCCGTCATCGCCAGGTCGGCCCTCACCTTGCGCCCCGACACCGCCGAGATCAGCGCGGTCGCCATCGTGATTCCGGCCGAGGGCCCATCCTTCGGCACCGCGCCGGCCGGCACGTGGATGTGGATTTCGCGCTTTTCGAGGGCGCTCTCGTCGATGCCCAGAGGCTCACAATGGCTCTTCGCGTACGATAGCGCGGCCCTCGCCGACTCCTTCATCACGTCGCCGAGCTGGCCGGTCAGGAGCAGGCTGCCCTCGCCCGGCATGACGCTGGCCTCGACGAACATGATGTCGCCCCCCATGGGCGTGTAGAACATCCCCGTGGCGACGCCGACCGCGTCGTCGGCCGCGCGACGCTCCGGGAAGACGCGCGGGCGGCCGAGCAGGTCCTTCCCTACCGCGGGCGTGATCTCCATCCCCTCGCTCTCGGCCGCGGCGATCTTGCGGGCCACCTTGCGGCCAAGCTTGCCGAGTTCGCGCTCCAGCTGCCGCACGCCGGCTTCGTGGGTGTAGCTCTGGATCACGCTCAGGATCGCATCGTCGCCGACCGTGAGTTCTTCCTCGCGCAGTCCCGATTCCCGCATCTGCCTCGGCAACAGGTACCGCCGGGCGATCTCCAGCTTCTCCTTCTCGGTATAGCCGCGGAACTCGACCGTCTCCATCCGGTCCAGGAGCGGAGCCGGGATGCGGTCCTCGTAGTTGGCGGTCGCGATGAAGAGCACCTCGGAGAGGTCGAAGGGGATGCCCAGGTAGTGGTCGATGAAGGTCGAGTTCTGCGCCGGATCGAGCACTTCGAGCAGCGCCGCGCTGGGGTCTCCCTGGAAGGACACACCGAGCTTGTCCACCTCGTCCAGCAGGAAGACCGGGTTCTTTGTGCCCGCTTCCTTGATCCCCTGTACGATCCGGCCCGGCATCGCGCCCACGTAGGTGCGCCGGTGCCCCCGGATGTCCGCCTCGTCGCGCGCCCCGCCGAGCGAGATGCGCACGTACTTGCGGCCCACCGAACGGGCGATGGACTGGGCAATGCTCGTCTTCCCGACGCCGGGCGGTCCCGCGAAGAGCAGGATCGGCCCCTTGCTGCCGTCGCGCGACAGGAGGTCGTCGACGGAGGAGGAGTCATCCGGGGACGATCCGTCTTCCGGCCCGGCAGCGTCGTCGGAGCCGGACGCTTCCCCGGCCCCTGAGGCTTCGCCGGCCCCCGACGCATCGGACGGGTCCGCGCCAGACGCGACGGCCTCGGCGACCCCGGCCCCGTCATCGTCCGCCACTTCGCCCTTGTCCTCGTCATCGCCGAAGCGCTCCTGCTGCAACTTCCGCACGGCGAGGAACTCGAGCACCCGATCCTTCACATCCTCCAGACCGTAGTGATCCTCCTCGAGAATCTCCTCGGCGCGGTGCAGGTCGAGCTTGTCGTCGGTGCGCTCGCTCCAGGGCAGCTCGGTGATCCACTCCAGGTAGGTACGGATGACCTGGTACTCCGCCGACTGGGGCGCCGTGCGGTTGAGCCGGCGCAGCTCGCGCTCGACTTCGTTGCGCGCGGTGTCGCTGAGCTCCAGTTCGGCGATCCGGTCGCGCAGCTCATCCGCCTCGTCGCGCTCGCCCTCCTCGCCGAGTTCCTTGCGGATCTGCTTCATCTGCTCGCGCAAAAGCATCTCGCGCTGGCGCTCGCCGAGTTCCTCCTGGACCTTGGCCTGGATGTCCTCGTGGGCATCGATCCGCACCAGCTCCCGCTCGACCGCCACCAGCGCGGCCCTCATCCGGTCCTCGTCGCCGAGGGTTTCGAGCAACTGCTGCTTCTCGGACGTCGGCAGCTCCAGGTAGAAGGCCACGAGGTCGGCAAACGCGCCGGGCTCGTCGACTCCCTGGATCAGCTGGTTCAGTGCTTCGGCCGATACGCCGCGCCGGGTCCCGAGCTCGGCGGCCCGTTCCCTCAGTTCCTGGTCGAGTGCCTTGAACCCGGGGTCTTTCTTGTCGGAAGGTCCGTGTCGGTCGATCGTGACCAGGGTGGCCTGGAGCATCGATTCGCCGTAGTCGGCGTACTGGATCGCGCGGGCGCGCGCCTCCCCCTGGACGAGGAGCTGGATGCCGCCGCGAACGCGGTGGGTCTGGATGATTCGAACGACCGTGCCGACCGCATACAGGATCCGCGGATCGGGATCGTCCTGATTCTCGTTCTGTGCGACGGCGAAGAGTCGCCTGTCTCCGTCGAGCGCCTCCTGGACCGCCTCGACCGTTCCGGGGCGCCCCGCGGAGATCGGCACCGCCACTCCCGGGTACACTACCGTGTCCCGAAGTGGAAGCACCGGCAAGGTAAACCGTCGGCTCATGTTCTATGACCTCTCGTCGCCCCGGGGGGCGCTTTTGCGGGCATCGCCCGATCTCGGTTGTCGCTTTCAGAACCCCACTGGCATACACCGCTGCAGTCAGCAGGATTCATCCGCGCGACCTGAAGAACGCGTGAACCTGCACGAACCTTGCCACCTCTACGAGTAAGCCCGGTCCCTGGTTACCCGTCATAGTACTGCCATACTGGCAGAAACACATCATCAAGTCGGCCAAAATGGCAGGACCTCCGGACGAAAAGCGGCCATTCTGGCAGAGACCGGCGGGCCGGAAACAGCCATCACGGGTGGAAACGGCTGGCCGCCCGCCCCCGCCGGTCCCTAACTTCAGGCGGTGAGCGGGCCGGCGATGAACCGTCGCCCGACGCTTCCGACACCCCCCAGCACCTCCAAGGACACATGCGATGCCGACCCGACACCTCGTCCTCGCCGTCGCCGTGACGGCCACCCTGCCCATGGACATCCACGCCCAGCAGCCCGACATGGGGCGACGCTCCACCGTCTACGCCCCGCGCGCGGCCGCAGCCACAAGCCAGCCCCTCGCCACCGCCGCCGCTCTCGAGATCATGCAGCAGGGCGGCAACGCCATCGACGGCGCCGTGGCCGCCGCGGCCGTGCTCAACGTGACCGAACCGCACATGACCGGGATGGGCGGCGACGCCTTCTCGATCGTGTGGTGGGCCGAGACCGGCGAACTCTTCGGGATCGACGCCAGCGGGCGGAGCGGCAGCGGGATGACCGTCGAGGCGCTGAAGGCGCGCGGGCACGACCGGGTTCCGGGGTCCGGCCCCGAAGCGGTCACCGTGCCGGGCGCGGTCTCCGGCTGGCACGCCCTGGTCGAGCGTTTCGGCAAGCTCACCCTCGGCGAGGTCCTGCAGCCCGCCATCCGCATCGCGAGCGAGGGCTTCCCCGTGACCCCCGTCATCGCGCGGCAGTGGGGCGGCGCGACCGAGAAGCTCGCGCGCGACGCCGGCGCCAGAGCCACCTACCTGGTCGACGGCGAGCGGGCGCCGCGCGCCGGTGAGTGGCACACGAATCCCGATATTGCCCGTTCTTTTCAGAGGATCGCCGACGAGGGGCCCGGCGTCCTCTACGGAGGCGCTCTGGGACGTGAACTGGTCGACGGCCTCGAAGAATTGGGCGGATTCCTGACGCTGGAGGATCTCGCCACCCATCAACCGCGCTGGGTCGAGCCCCTCAGCACCGACTTCCGCGGCTACACCGTGTGGGAGCTCCCCCCCGCGGGACAGGGGATCGCGGCGCTGGAGATGCTCGAACTCCTCGAGCCGATGGACCTCGCGGGCATGGGCCACAACTCCGCCGACTATCTCCACCACCTGATCGAGGTGAAGAAGCTGGCCTTCGCCGACCTGAACCGCTACGTGTCGGACGCGGACCACATGGAGATCGACCCCATGTCGCTCCTCAACCCGTCCTACATCGACGCGCGGCGCGCGCTGATCGACCCCCGCGTCGCGGCCGACCGGGTGGGTCCGGGCCGCGCCGTCACCGACTCCGAGACCATCTACCTCACCGTCGCCGACTCCGATGGCAACATGGTGTCGTTCATCAACTCGGTGTACTCGGGGTTCGGCTCCGGGGTCGTGATCCCGGGGCTGGGCTTCGCGCTGCAGAACCGCGGCGCCGGCTTCGTCTTCGACGACGGCCACCCCAACCAGGTCGGTCCGCGCAAACGCCCCTTCCACACGATCATCCCCGGTTTCGTCACGAAGGACGACGATCCCCTCATGGCCTTCGGGCTCATGGGCGGCTCGATGCAGCCGCAGGGGCACACGCAGCTGCTCCTCAACATGCTCGTCTTCGGGATGGACCCGCAGGAAGCGGTCGACGCGGCGCGGTTCCGGCACCTGTCGGGCACGCGGGTCGCCATCGAGCGGATCAGCGACGAGGTGGCGGCGGACCTGGAGGCGCGGGGGCATGAGCTGGCGGACTGGACGCGGACCGACTTTGGTGGCGCGCAGGTGATTCTGCGGCTGGAGAAGGGCTGGGCCGCGGCGTCGGAGCCCCGGAAGGACGGGCATGCCGCGGGGAACTGATCCCGGCGGGGCCGCGCCGGGCGACGGCGACGGGCCGAGTCCCGCAGGCAGCCCGCCGCCCTACGAGATCCCCGCGGAGCGGCTGCCGCCGGGGTTCGTCGAGACGCTTGAGAACGTGTCCGCTGTGCCCGCCGCGGCCGTCCCGTCGGCGACCGTGGTGGTGATGCGCGAGGGTACCGGCGGGCCCGAGGTGCTGCTGTTGCGCCGCAATCGCGCCACCGGGTTCGTGCCGGGCGCGTACGTGTTCCCGGGTGGGCGGGTGGACGCGGCCGACGGGCAGGCCGCGCTGGCGCGGTGCTGGGACGGGCTGACGCGCGAGGCCGCGGCCGAGAGGCTGGGGCTGCCGCCGGACGCCGATCCTCCCGCGATTGCGTACTACGCGGCCGCGCTGCGGGAGGCCGTCGAGGAGACGGGGCTGCTGGCTGGGGTGGTCGCCGCGAACGGGCTGCCGGGTGAGGAGGTCGTGGGCGAAGCGCGGGAGGCCCTCCTGGGGGGCGGAGCATCATTCGCGGCCGTGCTCGATGGGCTGGATGCGCGCCTGGATGGTGCAGCAATCGAGTACATCGCCCATTGGGTCACCCCCTCCGTCGAACCCCGCCGCTACGGCAAGCGCCAACAGATTCACATCTTACTGTGGCCGTTGAGCTTACGGGATTCAAAGGGCGAATTCCCGCTGATTGACTCCCGCCGAATCGACTGGGATCAGGTGCGGACCCTCGGACGGCTCTCCAGAGCCTTCCTGAGTTGTCCCGTATCGGCCTGCTGGTAGCAGCGGAGCACCGTCTGGGCCTCCTTCCAGCCACCGAGCTCGCAGAGCACCTTCAGCGGAAGGTCCATGAGGTCGGACGCGAATTTCCGCCTCAGCGAGTGCCAGCCGCGCCCGCGCTTGCGTCCCAGCCCCGCAACGTCTTCGGCCCTGTTCCACCAGTAGCGGACCGGCGACTTGCCCATGCACTGCGAGGCATCCCTGGATGCGGGCAACACCGGCGCGTCTCCGTTTCCGGGATTCCTGCGTTGCGCCTCTTCCAAGGAGGCGAGCGCCTCTGCGGTCACGGGCGTACGGTGCTCGTATCCGCTCTTCTCGTGCTCCGCGCGCCACAGGATCGTCCTGTCCTCGAAGTCGATGTCAGTCCATCTGAGGTTGCGGATGGCACCGATCCGGTGACCGGTCTCGTGGGCGAGCACGAGCGCGACGTGGAACCGCCAGTCCACCCGGCGGGACACCCGTAGCATCGCGTCGTATTCCTCGTCGGAAAGGACGATCCGCGTCGGGTTCTTCTCCTTGGGCAGCTTGAGCCCTCGCAACGGATTCGAGTCGAGCAGCAAGCGGCCCTGCTCGTCCCTCGATTTGGCAGCCCAGTTGAGGACCGCGATCAGGAACTTCAGGTCGTTCTCGATCGTCCGATTCAACACCGGCCGTCCGCTCGGTCCGAGCCTGCCCGCGCGGCGTTCCCGGATGAACCGGTCCCAGTCCCGCTTCGACAGCGTCTCGGGTCTCCGGTCCCGTCCGAGGAAGTCGAGGAACATCCCCATCTGCATTCTGTCCCGCTGCTGAGTCTTCTCGCTCTTGGTAGGCGTCACCTCCTCGCCGTAGATGTCAAAAAGCGTTTCCAGCGTGAGCGGCTCGGGCTCGGCTTCCGTCCTGCTGGCGGGCTCGTGGACCGCGAAGCCAGCGGCAACCTCGTCCGCTTGCCTCTTGGCCCTCGCCCAGTCGCGGTGCTTGAGCGACCGGGTGAGCCTGCGCCCGTTATCGCGCCACTCGATCTGGTACAAGCCGGTCTTGGGATCGGCGAACACCCTCACCCGGTTCCGGCCCCATTCGCCGGCGCTGTAAGAGCGCCGACTTCGTTTCGTGCGTGCCATCGTTCGATTCCTCTCTCGATGGACTGCACGATCTGCGCGGTTGAAACTTCGCGCCGGGACGGCGTCTCCGCCAGACGGGCGGTTGACGGCGCGCCGGGCGCTACGGCGTTCGGGTGGCATTCGACTGGACACCATCATCAACGGCTCGGACCATAATCGCGATCACGGTCCGGCCCGCGCCCGCGCTGGCTCAGCGCCCCTATCATCCTCACAAGGTCGCGGCGAGCGTGCCGTACGACGCGGCTAAGCGTGTAACTTGCTCGTCCAGCCACTCGATTCGCCTCTGCAAGGCTGCGTTCTCCCCGCTCTGCCGCTCGACGTGCTGCCGCAAGGCTTCGTTCTCCTCGCTTTGCCGCTCGACGCGCCCTTGCAAGGCTTCGACGCGCTGCCGCAAAGCTTCGAGCTGCTCGGAGTGCCGCAACTGTTCCGTTTCGTACTGCGCGGAGAGCCTCTTCAAAGCCTCCGTCAACTGCCGTTCCAACTCGCTCATGCAGCTCCCTCACTCTCTCAACAGCTTCAACGCCGGAAGGTCTCCGTCCACCTTCCACCAGGGCGGATCGGCCAGCACCTCGTCCGGCACCACCACGAACCGCTCGCCCTTGATCTCGCGGAACACGAGCCCCCAGGTGTCCTCCTCCAGCTGGGCCAGAGTCCGCCTGGCGTCCTCGATGTCCCGGCCCAGTTCGGCGCGGATCTCGATCCGGTTCTGGATGCTCATCGACAGCCAGCGCATCGTCGCCCAGCTTCCGCCGAAGAAACCGAGCCAAAGGCTCAGGCCGACGATCAGTGGCCGTTGCCACGCCTTGGCCAGCAACTCGCGCATCCTCCCGGCCGCCGCCTCCGTATCGCGCTCGATTGTACGCAGCGCGTTCCTCGCGACGCGCCGCGAGTTCTCGCCGAGCCGCCCGAGCTCGCTCGCGGTCAATTCCTCGATCTCCCGTCTCTCGCTCTCCAGCCTCCTCCGCAGCCGCTCGGTCAAATCGTTCGCGGTCGAAGTTCTCTCCATACAGTTCTCCTTTCAGCCGCCACCGGTCCCCGCTCTCGGGGTCCAGCGCGGTGATGTAGTCCTTGCCCTGGCGCGGCACTTCGAGACCCGCTTCCCGCAGCGCGGAGACAACATCGGCACGGTCCTGTACCGTGCCGTGCTCGACCCTCTGAAGCAGGTAGTCACGGATCAGGTCGCGGGGGGAGGCTTCGAGCCGGAGGCCGGCCCTCAACTGCGTCGCCTCGACATAGGCGCGGTGCCCGGGCTGCTGCACTCTGGACCGCGCCGGGTCGTCCGGCCGAGCCCAGCCGTGTTCGTGGTTGAAGGCGTCCCGGAGGGGGCCGAAGGTCTTCTCCCAGCCCGGCGGCGCGATGTTGAGGCTGCGGCCGGTCTCCAGGTCGCACCGAGCGGCGAGGACGTGGACGTGAGCGCCGCCGCCGTGCTCGCGGTGCAGCACGGCGGTCCAGGCGTATCGGTCGGGCTCCAGTCCCGCCCAGGCCGTCTTCTCGAAGGCGTCCACGACCGCCTCGATCTGCTCGTCGGTGGGGTGGTCCTCCGGTGCCCAGGCGATCACGCCGGAGGTGTACTTGTGCTCGAACGCCAGTGTGTCGGCCACGGCGGCCACCATGTCCGGGTTTCCGCGCAGCACCTCGACGCCCTCGCGCAGCTTGCCGGCCGCGTCCCGCTCCCCGAGGAGGTATTTGGCCGCGTTCCGGGCCGAGCCGGTCCCGCGCGCGAGGAACTTAGTCAGCATCGCCGTCCGGGCTCTGGAAGCGAGCGAGCGTCGCGAGCGAACGCTCGATGGCGGTCAGGTGGCCGATCACCTCGACGGCCTCGATGGCCCCCTTGTGGGTATTGGCCCAGCGAGCGATCTGGTTGAGGTTATTCCCGATCCGCGCGACTTGCTGGGTGCGCTCGCGCTCCACGTCGGCGTGCGCCACGGTCCAGGTGTGCACCCGGCCAACCGAGCGGCGAAACAGATCCGACAGCGTCAGGCCCGCGGAGCGCGCCTTGGCGTGCCACCCGGCACGCTCCGCCTCGCTGGAGCGGATCTTCACCCACACGGCGCGTCCGGCACTCATGACGCGCCGTTGGCGATGGGGGGGTCACAGGGGGCACAGCCCCCCGCCAGCTCCCTCCGGGGACGCGCGAAGCGTGGCCACGGAGGGTATGCTGGCTCCGCCCAAACAGGCGTCAGACAACCCCGGCGGCGGCGTGTCCGAGCGCCGTCGTCGGCCGCCGCCAATGCGGTGGCGGAACACCCCCGCGAGCGCTCGGGCGAACCCGTTCAACGGGCCTCGCGAAGCGGTGTCGGCGGGATGGACGCCCGCGATGCCGGGCCGTCCATGTACCCGCGAAGCCGGAGCGGACAACCGATCCCCCCAGCGCCCCCGTCGGGGGACACGGGCATCGGTTTCGCCATGGGATGGATCAACCCGAACTACGCGTCGTCTCCCGCGTTTTCGTCTCGTCTGGTCGTGCTACGCTTCCACCCTTCGGTGATCCGAAGGGCAGTACTTTACGTATTCCATCCGCGATTGGTTTCAATCCAACCGGAGAGACGATGGGCTGCTGATGCCGATCCCATCCCGAGCGAGTTCCCTGCGGGCGCGCGCCCCTTAGCCTCCGTGACAGCCCGACTCTCTCCCTCATCGCTTCCCAGCGTCGCCCCTATGCGGCCCGCCATGAGCGGAGCGTAGTCGAGGTATCGTAGCCGGGACCGGCTTGGAACGAATGCGGCCCGGCGGGAGTCCAGCGACTGGCGGCCCGAGTGGGAAATGGTTGCGAAGGAGCCGGGCCGCGGCCCGACAGACCCAGCGCGATGGACAGGGTTGATGGGGCTTCGCTACGTTGTTTGACCACCACCAACCGCCCAGCGTCGGTGCTGGACACCCTTGAGTCCACAGAATCGGTCCATTTCGGAGGGAATCACCCACCTTGCAAGTCGTGTCTCTGAAGCTCCGGAACTATCTGAGTGTTCAGAACGAGGACATCTCGCTGGGTCGGCTCAATGTTCTGATCGGCACCAACGCGTCGGGCAAGAGCAACGTCCTGGATGCCCTGCGCTTCCTGCGCGATGCGATCCGGCGGGACTTCCAATTCGCGGTCACGTCCCGCGGCGGATTTGTCCATTTGGCCTGCAAGGCGTCGGAGGCGCGGGAAGTGCGTCTCGTCACGACTTTCCGGGATGACGATCAAGCGTTCGAGTGGTCGGTCGCCCTCGCGAGGCGGGAGTTCGATTTCACGGTTCGCGAAGAGGTGTCCCGTCTGCGCGAAGGCCAGCCCCCTCACCAGCTTCTCAAGAGGACCGAGGACGGCGCGGGCTGGTGGTGGTCGGGGAGCGAGGGAAAAGTGCAACTCAGAGAGCGGCCCGAAGGGAGCGCATTGGCAGCCGCCGCTTCGGACGCGTCGTTCCCTGCTCGCGCCGTGGCGGATTTCGTAAGGGGTTGGGGGTTCTTCGATCCCAATACAGGAGCGTTGCGCCGAGCATCGGCGGAAAGCGATTCGTCCGCCTTGGCCGGTTACGGTCAGAACCTGGCCGCTCGCCTCCACACCCTGATGAGGACCGACCACGAGCGGTTCGAGCGCATTCACTCGGCCACGCGCGACATCCTGGGGGTTCCCGAAGAGATCACCTTCCGCACTTTCGACGACGGCGGCCGGGTGGCTCTATTATTCAACGAAACGGGGCTGAAATACCGAATCCATCAAGCCGGGGGCTCGAGCGGCACCCTGCGGATGCTGGCCATCACGACGGCGCTATTGGGGACGACGCGCACTCTCATAGGCATTGAGGAACCGGAGAACTACATCCATCCGGGTGCGGTTTCGGCGTTCACCGAGCATATCCTGCGAGCGGAGCACGGGGCACAGATCATCATCACGACCCATTCCCCGCAATTGCTGGATGTGCTTGACCTGCCCGAGGCGATCCTGTTGGTGCGACGTACTGAGAGCGGTACAAAGGTGGTTGGGGAATCGGATCCCCAACTCGTCCGCACGGCCCTTGATGCATCCGGCTTCCGACTGGGCGAATGGCACGAGACCAAGGGTTTTGGAGGCTGAGCGGTGTCCAGACACGTCGTCATCCTGGCGTCGGGAGAGACCGAACGACGAGCTCTGCCCAATCTCCTCCGACACCTGCGACACGAGGAAATATCCGTTGAAGTCCGCAAGCCGCCGCGTCACCAAGCGATTTCGAGCGATGTGGCAATCAAGATAGCCAACGCCTGCTATTGGAGTGTCCCACGGCCTCACAAGTTGGTGGTCTTGCTTGACGCTGATGGTCGGGACCCCATGGAACAGCTGGAGCCGCTTCAGCGTCGGATCGGACGGTCACTTGACGATCTGGACCTCAAGGTCTCCTACGCGTATGCACAGTGGCATCTCGAGGCGTGGTTCTTCGCGGACGAGTCAGGCCTCCGCGAGCACTTGGGCAAGAATCTCGGGAACGTGGACGCGTCGCAACCGGACCGCATCGACAACCCGAAGCTCCACCTGAGGAACCTGCTGGCTGGGAGGCTCTATACGGCGGAGATGGCGGAGAGGATATCCCGTAATCTGGACGCAACCACGATTACTGCCAAAAGCACGAGTTTTGCGCGCTTCCAGGATGTCGTCCGTAACGGCAGGTCGTCGTGAGCGCTCTCCATTCCCCGCGAAGGGGGCTACACGAGCACTTGGGCCAGAGAGGAGCAATTGGTGAACCAGATCGTTCTTGGGGACAACCTCGACGTGCTTCGGAGTCTTCCTGACGGGTCAGCCGATCTCGTCTATGTTGATCCGCCGTTCAACACCGGAAAAACGCAGAGCCGAACTCGTATCAAGACCACGCGGTCCAAGAACGGAGATCGAATCGGCTTTCAGGGGCGTCGGTACGAGACCTCCACGCTCGGCACCAAGCGCTTCCACGACAAGTTCGACGATTACCTGGCCTTCCTGGAGCCGAGACTGCGGGAAGCGTACAGGGTCCTGGCCCCGCACGGATCGTTCTACCTGCATGTCGACTACCGGGAAGTCCACCGCTGCCGGTTCCTGATGGATGATCTGTTCGGGCCGGGCAACTTCCTGAACGAGATCATCTGGGCCTACGACTACGGGGCACGACCGAAGACGCGCTGGCCCGCGAAGCACGACAACATCCTCTTCTACGTCAAGGACGTGGGCAACTACGTCTTCAACGTGGACGAGATCGAGCGCATCCCCTACATGGCTCCCGGCTTGGTCGGACCCGAGAAGGCCGCCCGCGGAAAACTCCCGACCGACACTTGGTGGCATACCATCGTTCCGACCAACGGAGCCGAGCGAACGGGGTATCCCACGCAGAAGCCGCTGGGCGTCCTCCGGCGCATCGTGACGGCATCTTCACGGCCCGGTGACCTAGTCCTAGATTTCTTCGCGGGGAGCGGCACTACCGGCATGGCGGCCCACGAACTCGGACGTAGCTTCATCTTGGTGGACGACAACCCCGAGGCGCTGGAGGTGATGGCGAAACGGTTTGCGGGCGTAAGCGAAGTTCGCTGGGAAGGATTCGATCCTTCTGGTTTCCAAGAGCCACGTGGCCAACGTGACCTGTTCGGAGCAAGGCAGTGACTACGGAGCCCAGGGGACGGATAAGGGACGCGGAGGTCGGTTTGCTGGCGTCGATCGCGGGCACCCTCCGCGACGACTACGTGAAGAGCGCCGAAGCTGACCCGTGGTCTGATAGTCCCTTCAAGTGGATCAAGACGCGACCATCCAGACAGGTCGGCAAGATCGGAGAACAGCTAGTCGCAGGATGGTGCGCCGCAAAAGGGTTCGACGTTACCAAGAGCGGAGACTCCGAAGCTGATCGAGTAATCGCCGGCAAGCGAGTCGAGATCAAGTTTTCCACGCTCTGGAAATCGGGCGTCTTCACGTTCCAGCAGCTGCGTGACCAGAACTACGAGTACGCCATCTGCCTCGGCGTTTCTCCGTTCGACGCCCAGTGTTGGGCGATCTCCAAGGAAACCCTGCTCCGGCATGTCATCGGAGTGACACCTCAGCACAGGGGTGCGGCGGGAAGTGACACGTTCTGGTTGTCTTTCCGAGCCACTACACCGCCTGATTGGCTTGACCAATGCGGTGGCCGTCTCGCCGATGTTCATGGCATCATTAGCACCTGGTAGTTGGGGGTCGCTAGGGGTGTCTCACAAGCACCACGGCGACCGCTTCCTCAACGGCTACCACCGCACCAAGCCACGGAGGGAACCCACAACGGCGGTTTGGATTCCCGCCAATCAGCTCCGGTTCTCCCGCAAATCCGACACGGCAGAATCAGCTCCAGTCGAACGGCAAGAGTAGCAGATCGTGCAGTCCCAGTTCGACTTACGTGATCTCCTGCCGTGATTCGGGCCACCGACCAGTCCGCTGTAACAGCGTATGCACCCATGCGGAGAAGATGCCGTAGAACAGCGTCTGGATCAGCGTGGAACGGAAGAAGCGCTCCCCGCGCTCGCCCTCGAACCGAATCCCATAAGCAGCGGATAGCGCCCTCGCCACACACGGTGGCCCCGTTGACTTCCGGCGGGGTGGACTGCGAGGCTACGAAGATGGCGGGCCACCGGATTGAGGCTGGTGGCCCGGCCTGGGATGCGGGGAAGCGCATGATCCGGTTGGCGCGGGAGAAGCTGAGGCGGAACCGGGTCCGGCCGGTGGCTCCGAGGAACGTGAGGGTTAGGCTCGACGAGGTGGGCCATCTCGTGGACGACGACGCACTCGATGCAGGGAAGCCGTTTCTTGGCGAATTCGTAGTTGGGCCAGATGCGGCGCGCCGTGGCGTTCCAGGTTCCTCACCGTATCTCCATGCACCGGATGCGCCACTCGGCCACCCGCACGCGGTCTTGCAGACGGCGTTGACACAATGTGGTCCGCAACCAAGTGGAGGCGGCCTACGACCTGTTCGAAGCGGTGCCCTGCTCTGATGGAGCAGCGGGGCGAGCCACTTGGCCAACGGGCGTCCCGACGAGCAGGCCGTTCGCCGGGCCAGCCACCCACGCAATCTGGATCACCTATGCTGTCCGCTACCTAGAGACGACTAACTTTCTGCTTCATCTTGTGCGGCTCCCAGAAACCCTGCGGGACCATGACGATCTTGAGTGGCTTTCTGAAGGTCAGTTTTCCGGCCGTGCTAGCGCTAGCACTAGCGCTCTTGGCGTCGGCGTGTTTCGACGACACGGCTGACCCGGCACTTACCGGTCCGGACGCTCCAGAGCGCGCTCCGGAGGCGGTGGATTCGATCCCGTCGGCGCTGGTGGCGGTGGGGACGGTCAAAGCCGTTGACGCGGCGGACTACTTCACGGACGGCGGCGAGCTGTCGTACATGGCGGTTTCGTCGGCTCCGGCCCTTGCGGCCGTATCGGTCGAAGGTAGGACGGTGACGGTCGTGGGCATGGCGAAGGGGACGGCAACGGTAACGGTAACGGCGACCGGAGGCGGTGGCGAGGCGAGGCAGGCGTTCACGGTCGCGGTGGTGTCGCTTCAAGGACCGTGGGCCCGGGAAGGCGAAGTACTGGCGTGGGATTCGATCTCCGCCCTGCAGGGCGCGGGCGCGCCGGAGGGAGACGGTTTCGCCAGGTACGACGAGTGGCGTGAAGGGCGCGCCGTGCTCAATCTGGCACACCGCTCCGGGGGCGCGGGAGTTGTCGTGAGCGGCGGGCTGGGTGTGCACCTTACCCTCTGCGATCCCTGTGGCGGCGCGGATACCGGCGCGGACTCCGGAAGGCCGGAAATCGCGGACACGGTCACGATCACCGTGTCGATTCGGGGTGCCGCGAGCAAGTACATCGGCTTGGCCGGGGAACAGGGGTTCGGCGTTGCCCCCGAGTTCTTGGCGAAGGGGCAGCTCTTGCACAACGACCTCGAATGCGAATCGGAATACATCTTGGCGCTTACGGACGTCGGACAACTCCACGTGAGAGGAGAGAGCGTTTGCGAGTCGGACTATTACCGCTTTCGGAACGGGATTGAAGTCACATTGAGCCCCAGCCATACGGAGGTGTGGACTGGGCTCTACCCCGTGCGCGGCCGCTACCGCGCCGGGGGAGCGGTCGGTGCAGAATACATGAGGATTTCCCACGATCCTTTTAGTCACGGGCGGCTGGTAGCCCATCTGCCTGGATGCGGCACCAACGGCGGCGGCGTGGTGGAGCCGGTGCCTGGCGGCGAGCACGTGAGGCTTTTGGCAAGAGGGAATCCCAGCCCGATGTCGGTGCCGATTGGAGGCGGACAACTGGTGTTCGGTTCGGAAGACAGGTCGCTTACCGTGGATCCTCCGGCCGTCTTGGGCTGCGAATCGGGAGTGGTGGACATCTGGACCGACGGCGCGGCTGTCGTGGGCGGGCCGAGAGCGGAGGGCGGGCATTGGATTGACCCGGAGCGAAACCCATGGCCGGGACCGGAGGGCGACCGCGCGGCACTGAACGTGCTGTACGACGCGATGGGCGGCCCGAACTGGGAGAGGGATTACAACTGGTTGACTGACGCGCCGCTGAACGAATGGTACGGGGTCACCGCTGATGGCATTGGGCGGGTGAGGGGATTGGAACTCAGCCTAAACCGTTTGGACGGCATTATCCCCCCAGAGATCGGCAACCTCGGCGCGCTGGGGTGGCTGGACCTCGCTGCCAACGACCTGAACGGCCCGATCCCGCCAGAGATCGGCAACCTCGCGGGCCTGGGGTTGCTGAACCTCTCCGGCAACAACCTGAGCGGCTCGATCCCGCCGGAGCTCGGCAACCTCCCGGCGCTTTTTCGTCTGGGTCTCTCCGGCAACAACCTGAGCGGCCCAATCCCGCCGGAGATCGGAAACCTCGCGGCCCTGAAGTATCTGAACCTCGCTGCCAACGACCTCAGCGGCCCAATCCCACCCGAGATGTTGAACCTCGCGCCGCTGCAATCGCTTGGTCTCTACAACAACGCCGCACTTTGTACGCCCGACGATGCGCCGCAGCTCCTACTGGAGTGGCTGGCCACGCTGGGACCGAACGCACAGCTTCCGAGCTGCGCGGCGCTGGCCGCCGTGTCAGCCGACCAACGGGCCGCGCTGGAGGCCCTGTACCACGCCGCAGGAGGCACGAACTGGAAGTGGTCGGACAACTGGATGACGGACGCGCCGGTGAGCAGGTGGTCCGGAGTCCGCACCGATTGGGAGGGATGGGTGAAGGAGCTGGGCCTCGTTGTCAACGATCTGAGCGGCCACATCCCGCCGGAGATCGGCAACCTCGGCGCGCTGCAATCGCTGAACTTCCGCGGCAACAACCTAAGCGGCTCCATCCCGCCAGAGATCGGGAATCTCGGGACACTAGTAAGGCTGAACCTCTACGACAACAACCTGAGCGGCCCCATCCCGCCGGAGATCGGGAACCTCACGGCGCTCGGTAATCTGCACCTCCAAGACAACGCCCTGAACGGTCCAATCCCCCCCGAGATCGCCAACCTCACTGCGCTGTTTAGTCTGAACCTTGAGCGTAACGCGCTGCGTGGACCAATCCCCCCCGAGATGGTCAACCTCTCGGCGCTTAAGTTCCTGCACCTTTCTGGTAACCCCGGCCTTTGCACGCCCGACGATTCCGGGCTCTTGGCGTGGTTCGCTGCGCTGAACGTGCGCCCGCCTCCGCGCTGCGCGGGCGGCGGGTGACGCCCGGTAAGGAGATGGACGTTGCGTTACTGGCGGGGTCAGCGGGCATGGGAATGCTATTCTCGCTCTGCCGTTCACGGCGGACTTACGTCCAGCACGATCACGAGAGTTTCCGTTGAGCTTCAGTGGCCAATTCTTGAGTCAAGCGATCCTGTAGCTCGTCCGGCGTTCGTGGGGGCTTCCCTTTCGGGGACGGGCCCTTGGCGTGTTCTGGGCCGTGCCAGAACACGACGTAGATGCCGTAACCGTCCGATCTCGGGTCGCGCGTAATAGCGGGGAATCAACTGTGCGATGACACCTGTCCACAAGTCGCGGCTTGAACTCGTCTTTGTCTCGACCGGAACAGCGAAGTCGCCGAAGGCAATCTGCAAATCGGCGCGCGTGCCCCCAGCATGCCCTTGACCCTCTGACTCCACGCGCACCCGCTCTGGGAGTTGGTGACTCAACTCGCGGTAGAGTGCCTGCTGGCAATAGCGTGACCATTCGACTCAAGGGCGTGCGTAAATTCGAGCTTGCTGAGTCACGAGAGCTGCTTTGAGGAGCCGCCACCGCACAGGATCCCACGGCGTCTCGATGGCCTTCTCGGGGCGACCTGGTGCCCGTGGCCACGAGTTGCTTCACGGCAAAGGGATTGCCGCTCCCTCCACCGCGCTGACAAGGGGTTCGACTTCCCGCTTTTCGGATCCGATCTTCCTGCTACTGCTGCGCGGCTAAACGAGAAGTGGCATAGCGGCAAGAATGGCAGATCGTGCAGTCCTAGTTCAACTTACGTGATTCTTTGCCGCGATGCGGTTCCCCTTGACTCTGCCGCTTCGACACCCGCTTCTTCGCGGCCAGGGTCCCCGCCGGATCGAGGGCCGTCTACGACCGGCGCGAGATGACCGATGCGGTGTGGCTCACGCCCCGCGCGGCGCTGGAGCGGCATCGGCGCGGGCGGCTGCCCATGATCTTCCCGACGATTCGCACGCTGGAGGATCTCGGTGATTTCGCGACCGTCGAGGCGTTGCTGGCGCACTTCCGGGGCCGGACGATCCCGCGGATTCAGCCGGATATTGTGCGGACGGCGACGGGGGTAGAGCTGCGGGTGGACGATCTGCACAAGTAGAGATTCCTTTGAGCGATTTTCCGGGCTGCTAGCGATCGTCTCGACCGTTCCATAGCTCGCATCGTCTCGTCCGAGACGACATGTTGATTGCGTATCGGATAGTCGTATTGCTATCTGTGACTCGCCAACAGCCAAGGTCGAGCAGGATCGGATGACGAAAACGCCCGAACCCGGCATCGTGAACTCGGACGAGCACCGCATCCGGGTGCAGGACCTGGTTGCGTCGTACCGGCGGTTCCTCGGAAGCCGCCCGGTTCTCCGCGGCGTCACCTTTGGGGCCCGGTCCGGTGAGGTCACCGCAGTGGTCGGCCCGAACGGCGCTGGCAAGACGACCCTCTTCCGGGTGTTGCTGGGTTTCATGCGTCCGGACAGTGGCGATTGCATGGTGGGTGGTCTCCCGCCCGACGAGTACCGGCGGCGGCACGGAATTGGATACCTGCCGGAGTCCGCGAAACTCCCGCGTGGCTGGACAGGCCTGGACGTGCTGGGGCGGGGCGCAGATCTGGCCGTTGGGCGCAGGGAACGCCGAAGCGAGTACTCTCTTGCCCTGAAGAGAGCCGCACTGGATCGACGTTCTCTCGCGAAGGAGGTCGGGAAGTGTTCCAACGGCACGCAGCGCAGGCTGTGGCTGGCCTGCGCCTTGATCGGCGACCCGGATGTCGTGGTGCTCGACGAGCCTTTCGCCGGTCTCGATCCGCCCGCCCGGCGCGCGCTCCGGCACCAGATGCGTGCTGCCCGGGCACGGGGAGCCGCCGTGCTCCTCGCGACCCACGACCTCGCAGAAGCAGCTCGCCTGGCCGACAGGATAGTGTTTCTGGAGGGTGGTTGTACGAAAGCCACCAAGACGCTGGAACCGGGCGACGCCGTTTCCGTTGCCGGACTGGAAAGGGAGTTCTTCGGAGAAAGCGATGACGCGGTCCCTGGTTCCCTTTCATAGGCGCATCACCCTGTTGGTCCGATCCCGGACCAAAGGGTTGGGCGGTGTGGTCGCTCTTATGGCCGTCATGTCCCTTCTGACCATCCGCGCCCGGAGCAACGACCTTCTTGGCGATGACTTCATCTACTGGGCAATGGGGATTCTGGCCAGCTACATCGCCATCCCTTTGGTGCTGGCTGCCAACCCCAGCAACCTTATCGGATCCGAAGCGGCGCTGTGGCTCCAAAAGCCGGTGCACGAGGTGCGATTCGTCCTCAAGCAATTCGCCGAAACCCTTGCCGCGACCGTGGGGCTATCCGTCCTCTTCGGTACCGTATGTGTCCTCTTGGGCATGGCGATGGGGTGGGATCCGGTGAGACCCCCGATTCTGGCACTGCCGGTGGGTGCGCTCGCATCCTTCACCATCGCGTCCATGGCCTTCGGCACCGCTGCGTGGCTGCCGCGTGGCAGCCGGACGGCCGTTCTCGGCCTGATCATCATGGGCGTAGCGATCTTTGACCCGGAGGTGAGCCAACCGGAACTGGTCAGGGGTGGGCCGATACTGCTCGCCCGCTTCGTCCTGTTTCCGGTCCCGGATGTCCTCCGATTCGGCCTGGGATTGACCGGCGACCTGCCGTTTCGCCTGCAGCCGGTCCTGATTACCCTCGCCTACGCCCTAGGCTGGATCACGATCGGAACCCTCGGTGTCTGGCGGTCGTCGGCCACAGGCCGGATCGGCTACAACTAGCCCTCAGCTCCCCGCCGCCACCCGCATCGCCCCCAGCACCGTGTGCACCACGTCCGTGAACGCCCCGCCGCGGATCCAGCGGCACACGATCACGAGTTCGTTCTCGGGGTCCACGTAGATCAGGTTCGAGCCGGCGCCGGTGTGGGTCCAGGTGTACTCGGGCGCGTTCGGGTAGCGGCGCTGGTCGGTGTTCAGCGAGAAATTCATGAAGCCGTAACTCTGGTTGACCTCGCCGGGGGTGGTCGCCAAGTCGAACCAGTCCTCGGAGAGGAGCTGCTTCCCGTCCCAGTTGCCCTTGTGCATGGTGAAGAGACCGAAGCGGGCCTGGTCGTAGGCGCTGAGGATCATGCCGCCACCCCAGTGCGCGCCGCCGCTGACGGCCTGGACCTCGCGGCCGTCCAGGATGACCCACGAGTTGTCGTAGCCGTGCCAGCCCCAGGTCGTGGACGCGCCGATCGGGTCCATGACATGCTCGCGCAGGACTTCGGGAAGCGGGCGCCGCCACACCGCCGTGGCCGCGAGCGCCAGCAGGTTGACGCGCGTGTCGTTGTACTCGTACGCGGTCCCGGGCTCGTTGCGCGGACGCGTGCCCCAGGTCGAGCGGTCCTGGTCTGGGCGGTCGGCCCACTCGGGCTTGCCCCACAGCGTTCCCTCCCAGTCGCTCGTCTGCCTCAGCATGTGGTCCCAGCTGATCTTGCGGTTGTGCTCGGACTCGAAGAGCAGCTTCGGGCGGCGCCCGTTCTCGTCGCCGGGCTCCCCGTCGCCGGTGTCGAGGATGATGGGCGGAATGTAGTCGCGCACCAGGTCGTCGACATCGCCGATCAGGCCGTGGTCCCACGCCAGGCCAACGGTGGTCGACAGGAAGCTCTTCGAGACGCTGAAGGTGTTGTCGGCCTTCGCCGGGTCACCCCACTCCGCAATGATGTAGCCCTTGTGCACGATCACGCCCGACTGCGGACCGCGGACCGTGAAGGGGCCGACGGCGTCGCCCAGGGGCTCGCGGCCGAAGGTGCCGAGGTGGTTGAAGGAGAGGTCGCGCGGTGACTGCGATTCCCCCGCTATCGCAATGTCGATCGCGCGCTGGATCCCGGCAGGATCGAAGCCCGCCTCTTCGGGGCTGCGGCGCTCCCAGTCCGGGTGGCGGCCGGGAAAGTACGTCTGGGCGGCCGCCGTTTGGGCCGCGGTGACGACGAGGACGAAGAGGAAGAGGATCGCGCGGTGCGGGAAGGGGGCGCGGGACGTGACGGTGCGGCGCATGACGGTTTCTCCAGGCTGCTTCGTGCGGCAGAATGGCGTGGGCGGCGCGGCCCCGGTGTGGGCGGCGCTTCCGGATCAGCCGGCGCAGGTGGGCGGCTGCCGCTGCCCGGGTTCAGCGAACCTCGGCCGGCAACCTCCGCACCACCACGCTGGCCACGTCATATTCGTCCAGTTCGATGAACGCCGCCAGTCCGCCCGGGCCGAATGCGTCGGGCATCTCGGTCGCGCCGGTGCGGTAGGTGCCGACGTACTCGCCCTCGGCGGTCACGACATCGATGGGCCCGTCGCCGATCAGTTCGTCGCCCTGCCGCATGACCCAGATCCGGCCTTCCCATGTGGTGACCAGGCGACGCAGGACGGGGATCTCGTGGTAGAAGGGAGGGTCCGCCAAGCTGAACGTCATCGACGCCGGAGCGTTTGGTGGGGGTGTGCCTCCACCCCCCGTGGAACTGGTCCTGAACTCGACCATCCTGACCCCTCCGCCGCCAGGATTCCCCCGCCCCTCCGCGCGTCTCTCCTCGCGCAGTTCGCGGTATTCCTCCTCGATCCCCTCGGTCACCGATTCCGGCTCGAAGGGCCTCGTGATGGTACGCGCGACATTGCCGGTCCCCGGCGGTGTGATCTTCAACGCGTATGCGGACGAATCGGAGTAGACCAGGCCGCCGTCGGGCAGGATGCCCATGAGCAATCGCGGCTCAAAAGTGGAAGGCGTTGACAGACCGCTGAGCATGCCGCCGATGTCGACTCTCTGTCCGCCTGATGTGACCATGTCGCCGCTGAGCAGATCCTGTCCCTCGGCCCGCGGCGGCAACCATCCCCGCACGACCGTGTCCGCCTGAACGGCCTCCGTCGTGAGACCGTATCGGGTGATCGGGCGGATGGATGGCGACTCGCGGTCGGACTGGCCGGCCCCGAGACTGACGCTCATGCCCGACGACGCCGAGTAGACGGCGCCTCCACGCGGATCCGGTTGGATGGACCCCGCTACGCCGATCGTCGTTCGCGCAGCCCCCGGCCCCGTCTCCGTCGTGCCGGAATCGGACCGCACCATTCGTACGAACTCTCCCGACGCATCGAAGATCTGGTAGGCGCGGTGACCCATGTCGCCGACGACTATGGTGCCGTCGCGGAGGACGGCGTAGCTCATGGGCAAGTTGAACTCGCCGGGTCCCTCGCCGGCAGAACCGAACTCCCTCACGAACCTTCCGGAGGCGTCGAACACCAGGACCCGCAGGTCCGGTGCCCGATCAAACACATACAGGTTGCCCTGCGCGTCGAAAGCTACCTTGGCCACCCGGCCGAACATCTCCCAGGACTCACCGTCGAGGACGCCTACGCGGTAGACCTCTTCGAATTCGGGGTCGATCTGCTGGTCCCGGCCGGGGAGCTCAATCACCTCCTGGGCCGGCAGGGCGGCAGCGACAAGGGTGAGTGCGATGGTGGTCGGAACAATTGCGCTCAAGCGGGCGGGGCACATTGCGGTCTGCCTCCTGCAGGTCTGTCGGGGGAAGATGGAAGCCGGTGATCGTGTGGCACCGGCCGCAATCGGACGGTCGGCCTCTTTACTAGGATACACTACCCGTTCGGCCCGGTTGTCCGACATTATTGATTCAGTCGTTTTGTACGCGATCCGGCAATCGTCCTTACGCGACCGGGGCAGCGACCCCGGGACCGGCACACCAACCTGGAGGCCAACGTGACCAGCTCAGGGGCCAGACCCCGTTTCCTCGCAGCCGTCCTCGCACTCGCGGGGACCGCCTACCTCTCCGCCTGTGAATCAGGACCAGACTACAATCCCATGCTCCTCACCCCCGACGCACTGACCGCTACCGCCCCCGACGTCTTCCAGGCCCGCTTCGAGACCAGCAAGGGCGACTTCGTGATCGAGGTCAACCGCGACTGGTCGCCCAACGGCGCCGACCGCTTCTACAACCTGGTGTCCAACGGCTACTACGACGACGTCCGGTTTTTCCGGGTGATCGACGGGTTCATGGCCCAGTTCGGCATCCACGGCGACTCGGCGGTCGCATCCGCCTGGCGAGAGCAGCGGATTCCCGATGACGAAGTGCTGCAGAGCAACGCCCGGGGGTTCATCAGCTACGCGATGGGCGGCCCGAACACGCGCACAACCCAGGTTTTCATCAACTTCGTGGACAACAGCCGCCTGGACGGCATGGGATTCTCGCCCTTCGGGCAGGTCGTCGAAGGGATGGAGGTCGTCGACGCACTCTATTCCGGGTACGGCGAGGGCGCGCCGAACGGCAACGGACCGATGCAGGGCCTGATCCAGTACCGCGGGAACACGTACCTGAATGACGAATTCCCGCAGCTCGATCACGTGGTGAGGGCGACGATCGTGGGCGACTGAGGAGGGCGCGGTCCGGCTCCGCAGGGCGCGCTTCGGCCGCTGCGGCGCAGGCAGCCTCGGGCTATCCGGTCCCCAGGTCGTCCAGGGCGTCCAACACGTCCAGGTGGATGTACTCCTCGTAGGCGTCCCTGACCGGTAGCTCAAGCGCCCTTTCGAGCATCTCCCTGGCGCGTTCCATGCCGTTGTCCTCGTCGAGCCTGGGCAGCCTGATGGCGTAGGCGTGCAGCACGACCTTGTACTCCGGGGCCAGTTCCAGAGCGCGTTCGAAGAGCGTGATCGCTTCCTCCTTGCTGCCACCGTACATGCGACGCGCGATGAAACCCTCAGCGTCGAGATCGGCGTGCCATCCGCCCAGAGCCAGCATGGCGTCGACAAAGTCGGGTTCGATGGCGAGGGCCGCTTCGAGCAGATCGCGAATGTTGCCCGCAAGGCCCTCGCGGAGCGCCGTGAACGCACCGACCCGCTGAGCATACCGGCCGACGGCGTGGGCGGACTGGTAGTGCGCTTCGGCGTTGTTCGGGTCGGCGCCTATGGCCTCCTCGCCCATTCGCATCGCGCGATCGACAACCTCGCGGAACTCCTCTTCGGAGGCCTCATAGTGCGCGTGAACCGCAAGTGACTTCGCCGCCAGGGCGTAGCCGTCGGAGGTTCCCAGAGCTTCGCCGATGTCGGCCGCTTCGACGAAACGTCCGTCTGCGAAGGCGGCATTGGCGTCTTCGATCGACTGTGCGGTGGCGTCGGCCGCAAGGAACATTGCGCTCGCCACCGCGGCGAGTCGGACAGTCCGGGTCATCTCGTCTCCTCGATTTCAGGGTGCCCGGTTCAGGGCATGCTGAACGAAGTTGGCCAGCAGCCCGTCCAGGACGCAAGTTGTCGGGATGAGACAACGTCAAGAGCAGTTTCGCACCGGCGTGATCGGGCTAGTCGCAGTCGGGATCGCCGCATGTAACGCCACCGAGACACCCCCCGGACCCACCGGCACCCCCGCCCTGCGCGCTGCCCTCTTCGACACGATCGTCGCGCGCACCGAGCGGCGGGAGGCCTTTTCGCCCGTCAAGAACGAGCGCCTCGGGTTCGACCCGATCGCCGCGATGAAGGCGCTGCGCGACGATGTGGTCGCCGCCGAGACCGAGGAAGCGCTCTACTATGCGCTCGCGCGCCTGAGCCATGCTCGCCGTGATCGCCACCTCGACCTCTTCCTCGTGCCGGGCGGCCTGACCCTTCCGGACAGCGCGGGGCTGGATGTCTCGGGCGGGCCGGATCCCGCACCACCGAGGCAGGCACCCGCCAGAATCTTCCCGGACTACTCCGACGGTGCCGCGGAAGCGGACTATTTCCTGGGAGGTGTCGCCTCGGGCGCGTTCGACTGGGAGGAATCGGCCGTCGAAGGCTGGGCAGAGAATCTCCCCGGTGCCCGGATCGTCAGCCTCAACGGCATGACCGTCGAGGCTTGGCACGACTCGGCCGCCGCCTTCATCCGGCACTCCACGCACGCACAGCTGCGGTGGAAGCTGGCAGAGGCGATGACCCTTTCGACGGCGGCCCTCCCTCCACATCTGCGGGCCGACACACTCAGGCTGGAGTTCCGCGAGCACAACGATCAGGTTGCCGCTCGCAGCCCACTCCCCTTCGCAGACCCCGCAGACCTCACGTGGAACGGCATCGGCGAACCGCGCTACCCCGGCCTGTCCCTCGCTCTCCACACCCCCACCTTCGACCTCCTCACCCCCGACGACGGCCGCCCCTTCCTCGTCATCATCTGGCGCGGTTTCCGCGAGTCGATGGTCGCCGACGTCGACCGCCTCATCGCCTTCGCGTCCGAGCGCGGCCTCCTCGACCACGCCCTCGTCATGGACGTCACCCGCAGCCGCGGCGGTTCTCTCGGCGCCTACGCCATGCAGCGCCTGCAGTCCCGCCCCTTCAGGACCACCTTCGGCAACCTGCGCATCAGCGACGTCACCCTCCCCTTCATCGAGGACAAGCGCCGCGATTTCGCCGCTCGCGACATCAACGATGGCGGTGTGCCGGAGACGATCGACGACGGCACCTGGCTGATGGAGTGGCTGGAGGACGACGTCCTCGGCGCGCTCGAGCGGGGCGACGCATACAGCAACAACGTCCCCTTCAAGCTTGCGCACGCTCCGCGTGACTCGGACGGCGTTCTGGAGCCGGCGGCCGTGCATTTCCGTGGCCCCTTTGGCATCATTTCGGGACCACACGGCGGCTCTCACCTCGACCAGTTCGTCTCGATCGTCGTCGACAACGGGCTCGGCCCCGTGGTCGGCATGCCTCCCGGCGGCTATTCCAACACATGGGAATGGGACGAGGTGCTCACCTTCCCCGGGACCGACCAGCCCGTCGTCGGGTTCATGTGGAACATCGGCCACACGATCCGCCCGAACGGCGAGATCGCCGAAGGCAACCCGGTCAAGGTAGACGAGTGGATGCCGCTCACGCCACAGAACGTGACGACGTACTACGAGGACATGTTGGCGCGGGTGCTGGAGTTGATGGAGGCAGGCGCGGCACGATGACGGAAGCCGAGCCCGGCGGCCCGAACCGCCGCACTGGCCCCGGCACCCGCATCCTGATCGGGATGCTCGTGGGGGTCGTGGTGGGCGCGGTCATGGGCGAACGCGTCGTCGTGCTGCAGCCCGTCGGCGACCTCTTCATCAACCTGCTGATCCTGGCGGCCGTGCCGCTGGTGTTCTTCAACCTGCTCGCGGGGCTCACCGCGCTGGCGGATGTGCGCACGCTGGGACGGCTCGCCGGCAAGACGGTGGGCTACTACCTGACGACGGACGTGATCGCGCTGTCGCTGGGGATCGGGGCCGCCGCGCTTCTGCAGCCCGGTGCGGGGATGCAGCTCACCGAGCAGGTCGCGGGGCCGGTGGGCGAGGTGCCGGGCGTGGCGGAAATCCTGCTCGGGATGATCCCGACGAACGTCTTCAGGGCCTTCAGCGACGGGAACGTGGTGCAGCTGGTAGTGCTGGCGCTGCTCCTCGGAGTCGCGACGATGGCGCTGCGGGGCGGCGCGCGGGAACGCCTCGCCACGGCCTACGAGGACCTCGCGAACCTGTTCCGGCGCCTCGTGCACATGATCATCTGGACGGCGCCGGTGGGGATCGGCGCGCTGATCGCGGTGACGGTGGGGCGCTACGGCGCCGAGCTGCTCGGGCCGATGGCGCGCTTTCTGGGCGGCTTGTGGGCCGCGCAGCTCGTGATCTTCGCCGGGTACATGACGCTGCTGCGGCTGTTCAGCCATTTCCGCCCGGGCCGCTTCCTGCGCGACACGGGTTCCCTGTGGGCCACGACCGCTGCCACGACATCGAGCCTCGCCTCCCTTTCTGTCGGAATGGAGGCGGCGCGGAGGATTGGTCTGCCCCGCAGCGTGTACTCGTTCACCCTCCCCCTTGGGGCCCAACTCAACAAGGACGGGACGTCGGCCATGTTGGGCGCGGTCCTGATCTTCACCGCGCAGGCGGCGGGGGTCGCCTTCACGCCGGCCGATTTCGTGACGATTCTGCTGCTGGGGTTGTTGCTGTCCGAGGCGTCCGGGGGAATTCCCGGCGGAGGCTTCGTGATCGCGCTGATCTATGTGCAGGCGTTCAATCTGCCGATCGAGGTCGCGGCGATCGTGGGGGGGATTTACCGGCTGGTCGATATCGGCAACACGACTGTTAATATTATGGGCGACATGGTGGGGACATCGCTGGTTGCGCGTTCGGAGGCGAGACGGGAATGAACCCAGAGATTCGCGCGCTGTTTCCGGGCGCCGGCGAGCAGGCCTACTTCGACATCTCGGCGCGGGCGCTGATCGCGGAGCCGGTGCGGGCGGCGGTCGACGATCACCTGCGGATGCGGATGCTGCGCGGGGGCGACAAGGACGCCATGCGCGCCGTCGTGGAGCGGACGCGGTCGTTGTTCGCGGGGCTGATCGGGGCGCGGAGCGACGAGGTGGCGATCACTAAGAACGTCTCCGAGGGGCTGAACCTCTTCGGCGCGAGCCTGCCGTGGAGGGCGGGCGACAACGTGGTGCTGTGTCCCGCGCTGGAGCACCCCAACAACATCTACCTGTGGCACAACTTGGCGCGGCTGCACGGGATCGAGGTGCGGCCGGTGACGTCCGAGGACGGCCATGTGCCCGTGGCGGCGATGGGCGCCGCGATGGACGAGCGGACGCGGCTCGTGACGATCCCCAGCATCTCGTTTGCGCCGGGGTTCGTGACCGACGTGAAGGGGATCGTGGCGGAGGCCCGGCGGGTGGGCGCGCTGACGCTTGTCGACGCGGCGCAGTCGGTCGGGGCGCTGCGGACCGATGTGCGCGAACTCGGGATCGACGCGCTTGCGGTCGCCACGCAGAAGTGCCTGCTGGCGGAGTACGGCTTCGGCTTCCTGTACGTGCGGCGCGAGGTCGCGGAGACGCTGGTGCCGATCCACCTGGCGCGCTTCGGCGTCGACCTGGACGCGCACGAGACCGCCTACACCGAGGGGGAGCTGCGGTACCGGCCGGGCGCGCTGCGGTTCGATGTCGGCAACTACAACTACCTGGGCGCGGCGGCGGCTGAAGCGGCGCTGGAGCTGCTCGAAAAGTGGCAAATCGGCCGTATTGAGGCGTTTGTCGGCCACTTAGGGGCATTTTTGGCCGACAAACTGCTCGATTTGGGGCTTCCGGTGGCTGGCGGACGGCCCGGACCGCACCTGGCGCACATCGTCTGCGTCGGGAAGAGCGGCGGCGGCAGGCACTACGCGGCCGACGATCCGGCGATGAATTCGCTGCACGATCACTTCCGCGCGGCGGGGATTCAGCTGGCCATCCGGAGCGGGACGCTGCGGTTTTCCGTCGGGGTGTACAACGACGAGGAGGATGTCGGGAGGGTCGTGGCGGCGGCGCGGGAGTGGAAGGGAGCGGAAGCCAGCAAATGAGGATGTTCGGCTTGGCAGTCTTGATCCCGTTGACAACGATCTTCTGGGGTATGCCTGATCAGACGCTTGGCCAAGCGTCGATTTTCACAGAAGGGCAAGGCTCACGAAGGGGTGCCCTACCGGCGTGGGACACCTTGTGGGTTTTCCAAGACAGCGATGACCGGCTAGCCTCCGCCACGTCGTTGCTGTCCGATGGTCGCGGTGGAGTCTACTTCGCTGATCCGTTTCTCCGTAGGGTCCATCACCTGGATGCACAGGGTATCCTTGACTGGTCATGGGGGCGCGAGGGGAGCGGTCCTGGCGAGGTACGCGACGTACGGGCGATGGCGTTGGACGGTAGTGGGAATGTCGTTCTCGTTGATTCGGGGAATCGCCGGATACTCACTCTGAGTTCGGAAGGCCTACTGCTGGACGAGGTCCCGCTCGCCTTGGAAGCCGGCTACGTCTCGGGGGTAGTAGTCCTCCAGTCTGGCCACTATGTAATGGCCACGAACGGCCCGGTTCCCTGGATACTTGTCGACCGGGCTGGGCGACAAATCCAAACCGTCGACATCCCCGCAGCGTTCGCCCAACTCTCCGTTCTACAACGAACCGGGCTTATCGCGAAGTGGAAGCAGGACCGTTGGGTGTTTGGATTCCAAAACGGCAACGGGTGGTTCGCTTTCCGGTCGCACGCGATGGTGTTGGCCTCGCCGTATGTGGAACACACGGAATTCCCGCCGCATGATGCAACTCGGTTGCCGATGGAGACAGTGCACTCGGGCACTTCGCTGTCAGTACGCGGCGATACGTTGGCCGTGCTCTTCGCGGGCAACACCAATGGGCAGTTGCATTGGATAGATCGCTATGACCTGCAAACCGGAGCCTATCTGAATTCGTTGATCCTGCCACAGCCGGTCAAGCACGCTGTTGTGGGGACCCACGGACATGTCTTCGTGGTTACTTACGACACTATTCCGACGTTGATGGCCCTTCGGCCACGATCCATTTCATTCTGAAGAGAGGGGAAACGACTACCGCGGCACCGGCCCGTCGAGCGAGTCCCACCCGTAGGCGCGGGCCACCCGCTCCGCGATCTCCATCATCAGCTCCCCGCCCCGATCGGCGTTCGTCATGACCGCGACGCCGTAGCCCTTGGCGCGGTGGGCCTTGAGGATCGCCCGGAAGCCCCAGTTCCCTCCCGTGTGGCTGAAGTACCAGCCCTCGCCCTCCTGCTCGATCACGAACCCGACGGCGAACGGGCCTACACCCACCGGGCTCAGCATCTCGAGGACCGACGAGCGCGTGAGGACCCGGTCCGGGTCGCCCCGCGCGGTCTTCTGCACCTCGATCGCGAAGCGGGCCAGGTCGGTGGGCGTGGTCCAGAGCCCCGCCGCGGCCAACTCGGGGTAGACGTGCCACTTCGGACCCCGGGCGCGGCCGTCAGCGTCGTGGGCTCGGGTCGCGTTCGCGTCGCGGGCGGGCGGTAGCGGCTGCTCGAAGGTGCTCTGCGCCATGCCGACGGGGTCGAGGACGTACTCGCGGGCGATGTCGCGGAAGGGTCGGCCCAGGGCGTCGGAGAGCGCCAGTTCCATGACCGTGACGCCGCCGCCCGAGTACTTCATGGCGGTCATGGGCGCGCGTTCCATGAAGACGTCGCCGACGTTGGAGGGCTCGTCGCCGTCGAGGATCTGCACCGTCGTGGGGAGCGGGTCGTCGGGGTCGTAGCCGGGGAAGCCGAAGCCGTCGCCGAGCCCCGAGGTGTGACTGGTCAGCATCCGCGGGGTGACGGGGCGGTCGCGGGCGAACTCGCCGCCGTCCAGTTGCCAGCTCGTGAGGATGCCGTTGATGTCATCGTCCAGCGAGAATGCGCCGCCCTGCACGGCCCGCAGCACCGCCATGGCCGCCACCGGCTTGGAGATCGATGCCGCCTGGAAGAGGGTCTCCGTGTCCACCGCCGCGCCGGTCTCGACATCGGCGATCCCGTAGCCCTTGGCCCAGTGAACCTCGAAGTCGCGGATCACCGCGACGCTGACCCCAGGCACGCCCCACTCGTCCATCATGCTCTCGATGGTGTGAGCTGCAAGGCCGTCGGAGTCCGGGTCCTGAACGGCCTCGACCGCCGCCATGTAGTCGTCCGCGGTCCGCAGCACGCCGCCGGGGCGTTCCGCTCGCCAGCGCGCCGTCCCGCCACTCAACTCCAAGGCCGTCCCGTAGGCCGCTGACATCGCCGCCAGTCGCTCCAGAATCGCCGCGCCGGCCTCGCCCTCGGCCACCTCGGGGTATCCCCGCATCTCGAGGAAGAACTCGTCCGCGACGCCCTCGTCGAGCACGACCGGGGTGAAGATCGCCTCGCGCACGCCGTCCTCCCCCACCGATAGCGTCGCGACCACGCTCTGCCAGGCGTCCGCCGGGTAGTTCCCGATGTCTGTGCGGGTGTGGAAGATGAAGTTGCCCAGGCCATAGAGGATCAGGCCGCCCCGGTACTCCTCGACGCCCGCGAGTCGCGGCTCGCCGTGGCTGATGTAGAGGTCGGCCCCGGCGTCGATGGCGGCGTGCGCCCAGCGCTCCTGCCAGCCCTGTGGCGCATCGGTCTGGAAGTGCTGGTAGGCGATTAGAATGTCGCTGCCGGCGGCGGCCTTCTCGATCGCGCCGACGTTCAGGTCCCAGGCCGCGGCGTCGCCGGGCGCCATCATGTTGACGCCGATACCGGTGTCCGTCGCCGCGGCCTCGGGCGGTGCGTTCACCGTCGCGACGGCTACGAGTCCCACGCGCAGACCGCCCACCTCCCGGTACGCCGGCGCCACCGCGTGCGCCAGGGTCCGTCCGGTCCCTGCATAGGTGAACCCGCGCCGGGCCGCCTCCTCGATCCCCGACACGATGCCCTGGTCGCCGTAGTCCCACGAGTGGTTGTTGGCGAGCGACAGCAGGGACACGCCGATCCCGGACAGATAGTCGAGCACCTCGGGCCCGGCGCCGTGGAAGAAGATGTCGTCGCGGGTGGGCGGGCAGTTGCAGCCGGGTCCCGAGATCGCGACCTCGAGGTTGGTGAAGACGGCGTCCGCGGCGCCCAGAATGGGCACGACGGTCGCGAGCGGCGCGTCGATGTACTCCCGCGGGTCGTGCTCGATCAGGGCCTGGCCGACGACGGCGAGGCTGATGGTCGGGCCGGCCGCGGAAACGGCATCGGGCGCGGGGGGGTCGCAGGAGGCGGGAAGCACGGCCGCGAGGACGGCCGCAACGCCGATCACAGCTCGGGACTGGATGTCGGTCTTCTTCATGGAGTCTCCGGAAGAAAGGTATGGGTTACGGTGTCAACGCGTGCGCTGATTTCGACGCCCATTGACAAACAGGGCTCGAACTCGATCTTCCGAGCGCAATTGCATGCTTGGCTGGGCTTCGTCCCCTTCCGGGGAATCGAACAAACCCCACAATCCATAGGCACCGACCTAACGCACTAAAGCGTACTCCCTTCGCGGTGCCGCTCACTCCCTTCTCTGTGTGTGCGCGTGGCAGATCTCTGTCGTGCGCCTGGCAGAGCCTTCCTCCTGGCACCCTTCTGCGCCGTTCCGCCTGCAATCGGTTTGTGGGCGAAGTGCGGGCCAACACCGCGATCAACCCTCGCACCCGAGCCCCACTCGAACAAGGACCCAATGACACCCTCGACTCGGCTGAAATCACCAGGCAGGACCACCATCACCTCCCGTCCGACTCTCCCTCACCCTGCAACCCTGTTCTGCATCGCCTGCATGCTCGCGGGAACCCTGCTGCTGGCCTGTGGCGATGACCCGTTCGTGGCTCCCTCCGAGCCCGTGGCTCCCGTCGCTCCCGCCGATCCAAGGGCCGAACTGATCGACGCGGTTCGCGAGCTGGTGCGGGAGAACGACCTTCAGCCCGTCGTCGCTCCTCCGTCCGTGCGCGGCGAACTCGCCACACTCGGACGCTCGCTGGCGTTCGACAAGATCCTGAGCGGCAACCGCGACGTGTCGTGCATGACCTGTCACCTGCCCGCGATGTCGACGGGCGATGGCAAGTCGTTGCCGATCGGGCCCGGGGCCTCGGGTCTTGGTCCGGAGCGCTCGCACCCGGATGGCGACTTCACGCTCCGGCACTCGATGGCCCTCTTCAACCTGCATCGGGTGCGCAAGTTCCTGTGGGGCGGCGAGATAGAGGCGCTTGCGGATGGTGGGATCAGCACGCCGGCCGGGGCGCATCTGACCGAGGAGATGAAGGATGTCTTCGAATTCGGCATCTCATCCGCTCCGGCAATGTTCCCCATCAGCGCGGCCGAGGAGATGCTCGGCTCCGGCAACGAACTCGCCGAGGGATTCGGGGAGGATCACAACTTCTCCCAACTGTGGTCGCGCCTGATGCTCCGCATCGGGGCTATCCCGGAATACCGCGAGCTCTTCGAGTCCGCCTATCCGGGCACGGACTTCGACGACATGACCTACGCGCATGCCTCGAACGCCATCATGGGGTTCATCATCTCGGAGTTCTCATTCGACGATTCACCCTGGGATCTCTTCCTGCGGGGCGACGACGCCCGCCTCTCCGACCGCCAACTGCAGGGCGCGTCCGACTTCATGACGGTGGGCTGCACCAACTGCCATCAGACCGACATCCTGGATGCCATGCCCGGCAACGAGTTCCACAACGATGCGCTGGCCCAGTTCGGTCCCGGAAAGGGAGACGGAATCGACGGGCGCGACGACTTCGGGCGTGAGCGCGTCACGGGCGATCCGTCCGACCGCCGCCGCTTCAAGACGCCCCCGCTGCGGAACATCGAGCTTACGGCGCCCTACGGACACGTCGGTCAGTTCACGACGCTGAGGCGATTCGTCGAGCACTACAACAACGTCGACAGCACGCTGCACGCGTACGATGCGACCCAGGTCGACCCCCTGCTGCAGCCGACCATGCTGCACAACTTCGACGAGATCCTCGTCACCCGGGACACGCTTCTCCTCCCCATCAGGCTGGACGAGGAGACGATCGACAACCTGCTCGAATTCCTCAAGGCGCTCACGGACGAATCCGCGCGCGATCTCTCCGCGGTGACGCCGTCGGAGGTGCCCAGCGGAATTCCGGTCGACAGGATGGGATCGGGCAGCTAGCGGTCCGCGGGGCGCCGGGATGAACCGGTGCCCCGCGCGGTCACTCGACTTGCCGTGGGGTCGCCGGGGCGGCACAATAGCGACATTCGCTTCAGGAGGGATGTGCCAATGAGCCAGATCACGCTCAGGGTCAACGGCGAGACCCACACGGTCGACGTCGATCCGTCGACGCCGCTGCTCTACGTGCTGCGCAACGACCTGGGGCTGCGCGGGCCCCGCTTCGGCTGCGGCCTCAGCCAGTGCGGAACGTGCACGGTGCTGATGAACGGCACCGCGGTGCGCTCGTGCACCCGGCCGGTCTCGCGCGCCCAGGGCACCGAGATCACGACGCTCGAGGGGCTGTCCGCGGACGGCGACCTGCACCCGGTCCAGCAGGCCTGGATCGACGAGCAGGTGCCGCAGTGCGGGTACTGCCAGAACGGCCAGATCCTCACGGCCGCGGCGCTGCTCGACGACAACCCCAGCCCCGGCGACGACGAGATTCGCGAGGGGATGAACCGCGTCCTCTGCCGCTGCATGACCTACTACCGGATCCAGGCTGCGGTGAAGCGCGCGGCGGTGGCGATGGCGGATGGGGGAGCGGACCGATGAGTGGCCAGCGGACGGACCAATCACGCCCTGGACCCCGGGCGGACGAGCCCCAGCTCCCCGCCGACGTGGACCGCGCCCTCGCACCCTGGGACGGCACCAGCTCCCGCCGCGACTTCGTCAAGACCTCGGGGCTCTTCGTCCTCGGCTTCAGCGGCTTCGGGGCGGCCGGCATGCGCCGCGGGGACGCCGCCGCCGACCCGAACCAGCCTCCCCTCTACCCCGACCCCGACTTCCTCCAGCTCGACTCCTGGCTGGTCGTCCACGAGGACGGCACCGCGACCTTCTACGTCGGCAAGACCGACGGCGGCCAGGGCACCGGGACGGCCACGCGCCAGATCATGTGCGACGAACTCGACATCGCCTACGACATGGCCACCCTCGTCATGGGCCGCACCGACAAGACCGTCGATCAGGGCGGGTCGGGAGGGTCCGACGCGATCGAGCGTGATGCGATGGTGTCCCGCCGCGTGGCGGCGGAAGGGCGGCGGGTGCTGCTCGAGATGGCTTCGGAGCGCTTCGGCGTCCCCGTGGGCGAGCTCGACGTGAGTGATGGCGTGATCTCGGTGCGGGACGACCGCGCGCGAATGGTGACATACGGAGAGCTGGTCGGCGGACGCCGCTTCGACATCGCGCTGACCGGCGGCAGCGTCAACGCGGCCACCGGGGTGGCGAGCGTGAAGCCCGTCCAGGACCTCAAGCTGGTCGGGCAGTCGATCCCCCGGTACGACATCCCCGGCAAGGTCGACGCCTCGCTCGAGTGGGCGGTCGATGTGGCGCTGCCCGGGATGGTGCACGCCCGCAACGTGCGGCCCCCGGTGGTGGGCGCGACGCTGGCCGGCATCGACGAGTCGTCGGTGAGCGGCCTTCCCGGGTTCATCCGCGTAGTGAGCCGGGGCAACTACGTCGCGGTGGTGTGCGAGCGCGAGGAGCAGGCCATTGAGGCGGCGGACCGGCTCGTGGTGCAGTGGGAGAAGCCGGCGGCGGCGCCCTTCCCGCGCTCCGACGACCTGTTCGACTACATGCGGAGCGCGGATCCTGTGGCGGCGCCGGGCGGCGGCCGTCCGCCCCCGCGGCCCCAGGGCGATCCGGAAGCGGCATTGGCCGGCGCCGCATCGGTCGTCGAGGCCGCCTACGACGTGCCGTTCCAGGGGCACACCGCGATCGGTCCCGCGCACGCCCTGGCCGACCCGTCCGACGGCCAGATGACGATCTACACCAACGACATGAAGCCGTACAGCCACCGGACCGGGATCGCCGAGTTCCTCGACATGCCGCCGGACCGCGTGCGCGTGATCTGGATGGACGGCCCGCAGCTGTACGGCCGCACGGCTGCCGACGACGCCGGCTTCGAGGCCGCGTTTCTGGCGAAGGAACTCGGCCGCCCCGCGCGCGTGCAGTGGTCGCGTTACGAAGAGACCGGGTGGGATACCAAGGGTCCCGCCTTCGCAATCGACCTGCGCGGCGGCCTCGACGCCGAGGGCAATCTGATCGCGCTGGACTACCGCGCCCGCATCGCCAACTACGCGCACGTCGGGTACAACCAGGCCAGGACGGTGCTGATCGCCCAGCTCATGGGACTCCGTCCCGAGCGGCCCTCGCCCGGCGGCGGCCGCGGACCCGACGACATGTACCACATCCCGAACCGGCGCCAGGAGACGCTGCCGGTCCGATTCCCGCAGGCATTCGAGACACCGCTCCGCACCGGCAACCTGCGCGATCCCAACGGGCCGCAGACGACCTTCGCCGGCGAGTCCTTCATCGACGAACTGGCCGCGGCGGCGGGCGCCGATCCGGTCGAGTTCCGGTTGCGGCTCCTGCGCGGCTCCAGCGACGACGACGAGGCGCACCGCCGGGCCCGCTCGATCGCGGTGGTGGAGGCGGCCGCCGAAGCCTACGGCTGGGATCCCCGCCCGTCGCCTGGAGCGGTCGGCAGCGAGCGCATCCTCACCGGGCGCGGCATCGCATACGCATATCGGGCCCGAACCACGGTCGCCACGATCGCCGAGGTCGAAGTGGACCGCGACACGGGGCGCGTCTGGGTAAAGCGCATGGTGTGCGGCCACGACTGCGGGCTCGTGATCAACCCGGATGGGCTCGAAAGCACCGTCCAGGGCAACCTGCTGCACGGGATCAGCCGCACGCTGTACGAAGAGGTGCAGTTCGACGGCGAGAAGGTCACCAGCGTGGACTGGCGGACCCACCCCACGCTCACGCACACCGACACCCCCGAGCACATCGACGTCGTGATCGTGAACGGCGACCCGAACCCCGACCGCCCCGATCTGCTCCCGTACGGCGCGGGCGAACCTTCCCACCGGACGGTCCCCGCCGCCATCGCGAATGCGATCCACGACGCGACGGGGGTTCGCATGCGGCGACTGCCGCTGCGGCCGGAGCGGGTACTGGCGGAATTGGAGCGGGGGACAACCCGTGATCAAGACTCCGCCAGTCTGATTGGCAGCCTGCGGGACAACGTGACAATCAATGGAGATATCATGTCCACGGGGGTTCGCTGGAACGCGGACCGCTGACCGTTCCGGCCACATAGCGCACAGCCCCGGGCCACCCTACCATTGGGGTGACATCCGATCCCCATGAACAGGAGTCCCCCCATGCGGCCCGTTTTGGTCATCGTCCCCGCCCTGCTGCTCGCTGCGCCCGCCGCGGCTATCGCCCAGGACCGCCAGAACCCCGACGGCGAGTGGCGCTTTCAGAGCGCCGATGCCTGGGGCACCCGGTTTTCCCCCGTGGACCAGATCAACGCGGGCAACTTCGAGGATCTCGAGGTGGCGTGGGTGTGGCATGCGAACAACTTCGGGCCCGATGTCGACCCGCAGATGAAGTCGACTCCGACGTACATCGACGGGATGCTGTACACGGTGGCGGGAGAGCGGCGGACCGTGGCGGCCATCGATCCTGCGACCGGCGAGACGGTGTGGACCTACCGCGAGCCGAATACGATGCGCTGGGAGCGCTCGATGCGGCAGAACTACGGCAAGGGCGTCGCGTACGGCGAGCTCGATGGGCGCGGCGTGATCTACTACACGTCGCCCGGGTTCTTCCTGCACGCGCTGGACGCGAAGACCGGGCGCCACGTCGAAGGGTTCGGACAGCCGGTGCCGATCGAGGGGTTCCCGGAGACGGGCGTTGTCGACATGTTGCCGCCCCTTCTCGACGGCTGGGGCCCCTGGGAGGGCACCGAGGACGACTACGACCCGAACTACGGCATCCCGCGCGAACTCGGGTACATCACGACGTCGTCGCCGCCGATCGTGGTGGACGGCGTGGTCGTGGTCGGCAACTCGGCCGAGCAGGGGTACTACCAGACGCGGATCGAGAACGTCCCGGGCGACATTCTGGGGTTCGACGCGCGCACCGGCGAACACAGGTGGAAGTTCCACGTCATCCCCCGGCCCGGCGAGTTCGGGCACGAGACGTGGGAGAACGACGCGTGGGAGTATACGGGTGACGTGTCCTCGTGGGCGCCGATGTCGGCCGACTACGAGCGCGGCATCGTCTACATCCCGACCAACCCGCCGACGATCGACTACTTCGGCGGCTTCCGTCCGGGACACAACCTGTTCGGCACCAGCGTGATCGCGCTCGACGCGGGGACCGGCGAGCGTGTGTGGCACTATCAGACCGTCCACAACGACCAGTGGAACTACGACCTGCCCAACGTCCCCATCGTCGTGGACCTGACCGTGGACGGCCAGGCGGTGCCTGCGGTGATCCAGACCACCAAGACCGGGCTGATCTTCGCCTTCAACCGCGAGACGGGCGAGCCGATCTGGCCGATCGAAGAGGTGGAGGTCGTGCAGACCGAGGTGCCCGGCAACTGGACGGCGGCGACGCAGCCGGTGCCGACATGGCCCGAGCCGATGGAGCCGATCGGCCTGTCGGACGACGACGTGATTGACTTCACGCCCGAGCTGCGCGCCGAGGCGATGGAGATCATCAGCCGCTACCGGGTGGGCGGACCCTTCGTGCCGCGGCTCTACGAGGGCTACAACGGTCCGGTCGCGGAGAACATCCGCTGCTATGGTGGGCTCAACATCACCCACCCCGCCACCCTCGATCCCACGACCGGGATCCTGTACGCGTCGCACCGGCGCAATTGCAGCGGCGGGCGGGTCGGTTCCGGCGCGGACGCCGACGAACCCGACAATCCCGCGACCACGGGCATCACCATTTCCCAATGGGTCGCGGGCGCGGGCGGCGGGCTGCCGCGCGTGCAGGGGCTGCCGATCCCCAAACCCCCGTACAACCGCCTCTCCGCGTACGACATGAACACCGGCGAGCGGCTCTGGTGGATCCCCATCGGCGAGGTCGCCGAGGCGATTCGCGATCACACGGCAACGCAGGGCGTGGACCTGTCACGCGCGGGGGGCGGCGGCCTCTCGATCCAGATGGTGGCGGGCGACCTGCTCTACACGACCGAGGGCGCCAACGGACCGCCGGTCCTCAACGCCTTCGACAAGATGACCGGCGAGCCCGTGGGCACCGTGGAGATGCCGGGCGCCGGCCAGTACGGGATGATGACCTACAGCCACGAGGGACAGCAGCATGTGGTGGTGCAGGTGGGACGGCCGGGGCGGCTGGTGGCGTTGCGGTTGCCGGAGTAGGGGGCCAAAGCGACTTGGGGACCCTGACGTTACGTCAGGGTCAAGGGGGAGCGAATCAAGGCAAGGAATCGTCCAAAGTCAACCGGGATTGGACGATCTGCCGTCCGGGACTGGGCGACCTGGGAACGGAGCATCATGGTTCCGTCGGCGCGGGATTCCCCTCGGTAAGGAGATGAGGTGTCATGAGATGTCGGACGACCATCGTAGGCACGATTCTCACGGTGGCTCTTTCCTTGATCGCGTCCCCGTTCGCCGCGCAGGCGTGAATCGGTGCTCACGGCGGTCTAAAGGCTGAACGTGTGGCGCGGCGACGCTAGGGACGCAGGCCCTCCTCCGGGATTGGGTGGTTGGGAGGCAGCGGGTCTGGCCGCCGTACTAGCCGGAGTTTCCCTCCTCGCCGTGCCGTCGCTCCGCGCCCAGTCGGGCGCAGAGCGATCCGCGACTTTCCCTGGGGGCGAGACCGACTCGGTGGCTCTCGCGACTCTCGCGGCGTGGGCGGATCAGGTGTGGCTGTCCATGCTCGACCGCGACGGTGCCTACTACGGCCGTCTGGCAGAGGAGGGCATCTTCCAGCGGCTCAACCCTGAAATGGACCACGAGTACGATCTGGATGTCCGCTCGAGCCTCTTCGATCCCAGTGAAGACGCTCGCTGGGCCGAGCTACCCAACGGCATTCGGATTGCTGGGGCCTCGATCAGCCATCCGCACATCCTCAACGTCGTGGACTGGCGCCAGGAGATCCACGTCTCCGGCCCCGTGGACCTGATGGCACGCTACCGCCGAGAGCGATCGCTCACGGCACGGCGCGACTACCCGTGGGTCGGCATGCGCTGGCGTGACGTGCTCGGGACGCCGTGGACCGTGCAGGTGGGGCTCGGCGTCCACTTCTTCAAGCCGTCCGCAGACGTGGAGGTCGCGCTGGCACGCTCCTGGAGAGACAGGGAAGAGCGGAGCTGGACGCTGGAGGTGCGCCTCGCAACGCTCGACGCCTTCAACGAAGCGATCTTCCAGGGCCTGGGAGTGAGGGCGGACGAGGTGGACGCCCACTACGACTATGCGGGGGCTCCCCTCGCCGCTCGCACGACCCTGAGGGCCGCAGCGTCACGCTGGCGAGCGGAGCTGCACGCGGGATCGAGCCGAAGAAGCGAGGTACAGGTGACCTTTCCGGCAACCGGTCGGGCTCCGTTCACCCAGCTCGAACAGGTCGCGTTCCTGGGAGCACTCCTCCAGGTCACACCGCTTGAGCGCGTGACGTTAGCGCTGTACGGTACCTGGGCGAGGGCGGATACCGAGCGGCGGGCGCCCGTGAGCGGGCTCGGCTTCACTCTGCGCGAGCAGACGGTGACCGTGGGCGCCCGCGCATGGACCCGCCTTAACCCGCCGTGGGCGGTCGAGACGGAGTTGGCGCATGTGCGGCGACCCGAATGGCGCTCGCCGGGAGGGGGCGGTCTCCGCGAGCACCGTGATCGTGAGGGTTTCGCCCGCGCGGCCCTCCTCCGGTACCCGGAGGCGGGATGGACGGGCCGCCTGGCCTACGCCCTTCTGGACCGCGATGCGGGCTCCCAGGCGCCTTGGCTCACCTCGCAGAATCAGCGACTGATCACGGAAGCGGGCCACCGGTTCCGGTCGGGCTTCGAGGTGACGGCCGGGCTCCGCTGGGACCTGGACCACTTTGTGCGGGAGCCGTTCGACGGCGCCCATCTGCGGCTGTCGGCCGCCTTGTGATGGCCCGACTCCTACGCGCTCCGGGAAACGTGACCCCCGCCGTTGCGATGCGGCCAGGTCGGGCCGCGATGCGTCAGCTCCGCCCGAACACCATCACGCGCCACACCAGCCCGTCGCGCAGGTAGCGGCGTGACAATCCGTGCTGTGCCAGCACGGCCTCGACCTCGTCCGGGTCGTGGACGTATATGCGGAAGGGATGCCTGCGCAGCCGCTGGATCAGGTTCGCGACGCCGACCCCGAACCGCATCAGCCGTGTCCCGCGCGGGATGATCAGGCCCACGGTGCGCGTGGCGAGAGAGGCCGCGGCGCCCAGCATCGCCGGCATGTCGGGATAGCAGCACACAACCCGGTCGAGGGTGACGATGTCGGCCGCATCGAGTTCGTGCGCCCGTTCCACGAAGTCGCCGTCGACATAGCGCATTCGGCTAGCGTAGCCCCGCGCCTCGGCTTCGGTGCGCGCCGCCGCGAGGTAGGCCGGCGAGGCGTCCGCGCTGGTGCCGCCTGCCGCGCCCCGGTCCATCAGGTAGTGCTGGATGGCTCCGACGCCGCCCCCGACGTCGATGAAGGTGCGACCGCCGATGCCTCCCGCGAAGATCGCCTCCAGGAGCCGCCGCGTTGCCGTGGCCGGACCCTTGCGGCGGTAGTGGCGCAGTTGGCGGCGCGCCATCTTGTCATCGAACATCTGCTCGATGCCCTGGCACTGGCAGCAGGTCATGGGCTGGTGTCCCGGAAGCGGAGAAGCGATATCTTGCGGAAGCTACGTTGCAGGGCCGGCGCGTACCACCGGCACCTCGATCGCCGCAGGGGGTAGCAAAGGACATGAGCGACCCGATCGCACGACGGAAAAGAGCGGAGCGCAGGCTCTACGTCCTGTGCTGGTCGCTGGCGGCCGTGCTTCACGTCGTTCTGTTCTTCGTCCTGCGCCAGACCCGGGTCACGGTCGAGCAAAGGGAGTACAACATCGAGTCGGTCGAGATCACCGACCGCAAACCCATTCCGCTCGATCTCTTTTTCGGGCCGCCGGCGATCACGAACGCCACCGGCGGATTCTCGGTCGAACCGCCAGAACGGGTGCTCGAGGTGGACAGACTCGTGTTTCTCCCCGGCACCTGTCGGGCGATCATCCGGGGTTCGGGGGACGTGGCTCGCGGCAGCGTGCGCCTGAAGGTGAACGCGATGGGTCGAGTCGACGTGCTGGGGGTGGAGCGGTCAACCGGGTCTCCGTGCGGCGACGCCACGCTGACCCGGGTGGCAGGCGACCTGTGGTACCGCTGGCTCCCCACCGAGGAGTTCCCGGCCCCCGTGGAACTGGTCCAGCCGCTGAGTTTCGCGGAGAAGGCCGGCCCGTAGTTAGCGGCCCGGGGTCCCGGTCCGGGACAGGACCACACCCACCAGCAGCACCACCGCCGCCCCGATCACGTTGTGCCACAGGAACGACACGGATGGCGCGCCGAACGTGACAGCCGCGACCGCGCCCATCCCCGCGAGCAGGCCCAGGAACGCCCCGATCCCCCGCGCCCGCGGCACCATGGCCAGCAGGAAGACGCCCAGGATCGAGCCGTAGAAGAACGAGCCGAAGCGGTTCACGACCTCGATGAGCGAGCCGAGGCTGACGGCGTAGACCGCCACGAAGCACGCGAACACGCCCCAGAACGCGGTCGCGACCTTGGACACCGTGAGGTAGTGGGCGTCGGTCGCCTCTGGTCGGAACCAGCGCCGGTAGAAGTCGATGATGCTGGTCGTCGACAACGAGTTCAGCTCGGATGAGATGCTGGACATGGCCGCGGCGATGATGGCCGCGATGAACAGGCCGGCCAGTCCGATCGGCAGCTCACTGAGGACGAAGCGGGGGATGATGTAGTTGACATCGCGGGAGGATTCGCCGGTGACGTCCTCCGCCATGGCCAGCGCCTCGGTGCGGATGAGCTGGACGGACGCTTCCCGGGAGAGGAAGTCTTCCATGGCTGCCTGGCGGGCGGCGTCCTGGGCGGCGGGATCGTTGCCGGCGGTGGCCAGCACCGGCGTTGGCGCCGCTTGCGGCGCTGCAGCCGCTCCTCCCTGGGCCGAGGGGTCGGCATCTGGGGCGGTCAGCCCCGCCGCGCGGCGGGCAGCGCCCTCCCTCAACTCCAACGCCTCTCCGTAGCGATCCTGGAGCGCTTCGTACTCGGCGCCACGGGCATCGACCACCGCGCTTTCGTGGGCGGGATTGTACAGCAGCGGCGGGGCCTGGAACTGGTAGTAGACGAAGACCATCACGCCGACGAGGAGGACGAGCGCCTGGAGCGGGATCTTCCAGTAGGCGCTCATCAGGAGCGAGGTGCGGGCGGCGTTGACGGATTTTGCGGCCAGGTAGCGCTGGACCTGGGACTGGTCGGTGCCGAAGTAGGACAGCATCAGGAAGGTGCCGCCGATGAGGCCGGACCAGAAGGTGTACGTCTCGTTGATGTTGAACGAGAAGTCGAAGACCTTGAGGCGGCCTGTGGCACCGGCGATGTGGAGTGCTTCGCCTGGCGACACGGGCATCTGGACGATCAGGACGACGATCACCGCCAGCAGCGCGAAGACGATGAGGACCATCTGTTTCACGTCGGCCCACGTGACCGCCTGGATGCCGCCGAGCATGGTGTAGGCGACGGTCGGGATGCCGATCATGGCGACGCACCAGAGGAGCGGCCAGCCGAAGATCGCCGAGAAGACCACGGCGGGGGCGGCGATGATCACGCCGCACGACATCCCGCGCGAGAGCAGGAAGAGGAACGCGGTGAGGGCGCGGGTGCGCGAGTCGAAGCGGCGTTCCAGGTACTCGTAGGCGGTGTAGACGCCGGCGCCGCGCAGGAACGGCACGAGGGTGACGCCGAGGATGACCATCGCGAGCGGCAGGCCGAAGTAGAACTGCACGAAGCGGAGGCCGTCGGTGGCGCCCTGTCCGGTGGTGCCGATCATGGTGACGGCGGAGAGCTGGGTCGCCATGACCGAGAGGCCGACGGCCCACCACGGGAGGCTGCGGCTGGCCAGGAAGTAGCCTTCGATCTCGTGGGTGCCGCGGGAGCGGCGGATGCCGTCGACGAGAACGTACGCGACGTAGGCGCCGACGATCAGCCAGTTGATGGGGTGCATGGGGGCGCCGCTAGCGGGGAGAGTGGGCCGGCGTCACAGGCCTACCCGTGGTAGGTGGCCTGCAGGAACCACAGCAGGGCGAGGGTGATGACCTGGACCAGGAGCACCCGCGTCAGGGTTTTGCGGAAGCGGGTGCCCTGGTCCCGGTCGGCTGGCGGGCCCGCGTCGGGCGTCACTGGCGGTTTCTCCAGCGCGCCGCGTTGGCCCGGATCGCATCCTGGACGAACGCTGCCAGCCCTTTCGCGCGCTTCTCGAAGTATTCCTCGAAGCGCGGATCGGCCGTGTACATTTCGGCCAGGTTGCGGTGCATGCCGTGGCTGCAGGGGTAGAACCAGCGGTCGATGTGGCAACGGTGCTCTTCGGCCAGGTCCATCGCGGCGCGGCCGGCGGCCTGGGCGCCCTCGGCCAGCAGGTCGGCCAGCCTGGCCACCACGGTCTCGCCCTCTTCCTTGATCCGGACCCAGTCGCCCTTGCCGTAGCGGCGGGTGCGGCGCATGGACTCCTTGTACTCGTCGCTGTGGCCCCAGCGTCGCTCGGCCTCGTCCTGGTACTGCTCGTGGTCGAACTCTTCCAGTCCTTCGAACATCTCCGTCCTGTCCATTTCCGTCTCCTCTTCCATCGCCGTCAGGGCCCGGTCGACCCCGCGAATGATACTGTCTGTCCTCTCCTGCCGCTCCCTGAGCAACTCCCGCTGCGCTTCGAGCGCGCTCCGCCGGTCGTAGGCCGGAGCGTCTAGCATCTGGCCGATGGCGTCCAGGCTGAAGCGCAGTTCGCGCAGCAGCCGGATCTGGCGCAGGCGCTCGAGGTCGCCGTAGGCGTAGAGGCGGTAGCCCTGCTCGGAACGACCCGAGGGCTCGAGCAGGCCGATGCGATCGTAGTGGTGCAGGGTGCGCACGGTGACGCGGGCCAGGGTCGCGACCTGGCCGACCGTGTGGAGTTGTTGGGATTTCATGGAGGGGAAGGTAAGGCCTGACGTTACGTCAGGGTCAAGGGGGGAGGGGATCAAGGTAGAGTCGAGGGCTGGCGCGCCGACCGTAGAGGTCCGGTGGCTATTCCGTCGCTTTCGCTCCGGGCCGCAGACCGGCTCCCGTAGTCACGTTTCCAGCCCCCGCTCATCGAACCGGACGTGCGGATCTCCCGCATCCGGCTCTCAGTCGGGATCATGCCTTCGCCCACGGAAGGTGTCGTGTCGTCAGCGCAAGGCGCGTGAGGCCGCATTCCTCCCACAGCCATCGGTGGGAAAATCGCACGTATTTTCCTGATTTCACCTTGTGCTTCCGGCAGAACCACTGTCGCAGCCGCAGGGCCGCGTACGCATCCACAGCCGCGTAGGCCGGACTGACCTGGCCGAGTGTGAAGTAGTTTGCCCATCCGGACAGCATCCGATTGAGGCGCCCTACAACCTCCTCTGCTGGACAGCCCTCGTAACGTGGCTCCGTTTGCGCCCTGATCCTGCGGCGTATGCTTTGAATGCTCGCCTTGCTGGGCCGGGTGCCGATGTACCGGCTTCCGTCCGTCCGGCGATAGTTCCAGCCGATGCGGTATCCAAGGAACTCGATCGGCTCCTCGGGGCATCGGAGGCATCGGGTCTTCTGTGCGTTGACCGGTAGCTTCAATCGTTCCATGAGCCGGTTGACCGCCGCCAGCATCTCCGCCGCCGGTGCCTTTCCGAGTACACAGAAGTCGTCTGTGTAGTTCACGATCTCCGCACTGAAGCGCCGGGCGTGGCCCAGCGCCTTCCAGCCAAGGATGAACCGCCGCATGTAGATGTTGCTCAACAGCGGCGAGATCGGAGCCCCTTGCGGGGTCCCTTTCCGTTCCTTTCGCGCCCGGTTCGTGCGGCGCTTGCCGCCCTTACCGTCCTCCTCGACCACCGGCATCTCCAGCCACGCCTTGACGAGTCCGAGCATCCGCCCGTCGCTCACGCGCCGGGCAACACTCTTCATCAACTCGGCGTGCGGTATTTCGCCGAAGTAGTTCGAGAGGTCCGCATCGATCACTTCGTTGCGGCCCGTGTGCAGCTGGCGGTGGACCCGCCTGACCGCGTCCCTGGCGCTTCGTCCCGGCCGGTATCCGTACTGCTCCGGCTCCAGGTCCGCCTCGAAGATCGGCGACAGCACCAACATCGCCGACGTCTGCGCAACCCGGTCCCTCAGGCATGGAATGCCCAGAGGACGGAACTTCCCCGGCTGTTTCTTCGGGATGAGCACCTGTCTCACCGGACTCGGCTTGTAGGTGCCATCCTTCAGGTCCCGCGACAGTTCCCCGATCCAGCGCTCCACTCCGTGCGCCTTGACATCCGCGACTGTCACACCATCGACTCCAGCCGCTCCGCTCCCTCCGCAGGGCAGCGCTCAGGCCCTGACATTTTCAATGCCCACAACCCTGACATTTTCGATGCCCATTGACACTTCGTGCCCGTGTAGGGTGTCGCGTATCGTGCGCGGCCCGTACCGAAGTGCTTCAACCCATGTCGTTACCTCCATGAGCCGCTCCGGTTGCTACCGGCTGGAGCGACAGTTGCCGGGCGGGATTTTGCACCCGCTAGGAAGGCGCGCCTTTCCACGGCGCACGCAGGACATCGTCTAAAGTCATACAGAACTATCCACGAATACCATAAACTGATATATGACAACGTGTTACGAAACACGTCTACGATCTCCGTATCACTTCCGATATGCAAAAATGAGCCGGATGTCATCGGATCGAATGGGACGGCGGCGGACGAAGTTGCGGGTGCGGAAGGGAGTGAGGCCAGCGCCTAACCGGACGATCTCCTGCCTCCGATAAGTGATTTTTCGGCCCCACCCCATCCGCCGACCCCGCCTCCGTTGTGAAGCGTGCGGCCAGTACAGGCGACCAACCTCGCAGGCGACCTCGCCCCACCGCATCGTCGCCGCGCCCTTGGACGGCGCTGTCGTTCGTTTCCGGCACGGCTTGGCAGGTGCCCGCAGGGCTGGCTCTGCCACGCTAAGGTGGGAGAGCCAGCCCACCCCTTGGGGCCACGCTACGCGCGTCCCCGGCAGGGGCTGCCGAGGGGCTCCGCCCCTTCGATCCCCTAACCGCGCTGCCGGGGATTACCGGCACGGCTTGCGCCTCAAGCGGCAGTTCAAGGTCGTCCCTCCGGCGAGTCCTCTTGGGTGGATGCCAACTCGTCCGATCTGAAGGCGAGGCACTGGAAGTAGTCGTCAATGCGTCTGTACTCCGAATCGTCCGAATCCATCAAGTCTCCCAATCTTCGGATCACTTCGTCCTTGACCTCGGGTGCTGACATTCCGACAAGCTCTTCGTTGGAGAGGATCTCCTCCCGATAGACCCTTTCCCACCCGTAGCCCGCGTCCTTGACGGAGTACTCGTCTGGCTTCTGTCTGTTGATCGGCGTCTTCTCCATGAACCCCTTTAGCCGATCCACGAAGGACCGCTGCTTGTCGGTTTCGCTGTAGAAAACGAAATCCATCTCGACATTGCGATGTGTGAATGTCATGTACCAGGAAAGGGATCCACGATGACCGCCCATCCTCTGCGCGGCGTCAGCCAGGCTCCCGTCCGTCCATCCAAGCCAGTAAACGGTCCGCGAGGGGTTGTGGGAATGCGACGGCGCAACCTCCCGGCCCCTCAAGTAGTCTGCCACCAGAGCCCGCAGTTGTTTCGGATCGTGTCTGGATTCCCTCACCAGCTTGGTGAGCGAGTCGCGGTACTCTGTCCGGTCTTCTGATACCCGCCCGCCGACGCCGTCGTCGCCGTCCTTCTCCAGGACCCGGCGCATCTCCTTCAGGATGGAGCGATGGTCGTCGAGAAGCGCCTTGAAGCTCTCGCTACCGGGACGAAACCACCTCTCGACCATGTCGAGGTACTGCCGGATGAAGGCCTGCACGGCTGGAGACGGAAACCCCCCAGCCGCAAGGACCGAACCGATGGCTTCGCGCACGGAGTCCCAACCGACATGGGCGATGCCCCGGAAGTTCACGCTTCCGTCCGGCGAGGTGGTCAACAGGACGCTTCTCACCGAGTGGCCCTGGTGCTTTTCTTGTAGCTTCTTTTCGTAGCCCATGACTTGGGCAAGATGGTGCGGGTGCGCGGATTCCGGCTTGTTTTCGACGGCGATCAAACACTTCTCCTTCTTGAAGCGGACCGTGACGTCGACCCAGTCCCGCTCTCTCCACACATCGACATTCGCCGCCTCGAAGCTGGTAGCGGGAAGACGCTCCGAATCCGCCGCGAGTCGCCTGTTGACGTGGTTGACGAACCATTTCAGGAACCGTGAGCCGATTCCGTGGGTGTCGGCGGGCCGGAGCAGCCACGCCAGCACGTTGCTGTGGCGTATTTCGTAACCCGAGTACCGGAGAACATCGAACGTGTTGAATTCCCTTGGCTCTACGAGCTCACGATGGTATGCCCGAAACCGGGGATCGTCGATCAGGTTCCGCAGGTCGGCTTCCATGCGTGCGTCCCCCTTCGAGTGGAGTGTGGCAGATAGCGTCTTTCGATACGGATGATGGAAGCTCAGCGTGGGCCGCCGATCTTGCAAGGCGAATCGCGGCCTGATGAGCGACTGCCCCTCGCAGTTCGTCGGATCTCGGCCCGCCGATGAGAGGACGATTCGCGAGGCGAGCCAAGCGACCGCATTGGCGATGGCGATCGGGGGCGGAGCACCCCGCCCACCCGCCGTCCCGGCGGGGGCGGGACATGCTGGGGGTTCAAGGGGGCGATGTGCCCCTTTGCCAGACCGCAACGTTCAACGTTGCGTGTGCTGGCTTGTCCACACTAACGTGGCTCAAGCCAGCGCGGCGAACGCCGCCGAAACGCCTCTCTGGGCACCGCTCGAACGAGCGGCCGGTGCCTCGGTCGTTGCTCACCCCGATTCGGTCGGACTATTCTTGAACGGCCCAGCTTTCGAGGACAAGGGGTGAGCACGGAAACGACGAGGGTGCCAACTGCGATGATGGGCGGCGAGCCCATTTGAGGTCTTCCGGCGGGTGCCCGATCTCCGGAAAGGCTTGGCCGTGGCGACCGACAAGACATGGAACTGCCGCTCACGAGCCTCCCGAGCGTCCCGGACACGATGATCGGCCTTATTGTGTACGTCGGCCCCGCGGACGACGAGGGCGAGACATGACCGCGCAAACCGACGATCGTGAAGTACGGACAGCGGCTCGCCGCCTACAACTGTTCGGCCGCACGGTTGGATCCTTGGACGGCCCCGAGCTGATCCGCTGGTTGCGGAAGTACACCAACGCCCACCCCAACCCGGTGGGCACGCACGCCAGCGAGGCGCGCCGGTGGTTGGCCGCACTCGAACGCGGTGGCGACTGAGAGCTGCGCCGATGACAAGGCGCTCTCTTGGCGACGGCGGCACTTCTCTTCCGAACGGCCGCGTTCACCCTACTGTAACCCCTCGGAGACCCGAGATCGTCGATCTGGCGCGATTCTGCGGCCCGTATCTACCCCGAAATGTGCGTGAAACGAGCGGAAACGGCCTCTGAGCCTTTATGGCGGAGGTGGTCGCCTATCGCTGCGTGGCGTAGTCGCCCCACGCCTGGAGAACCTCAGCGCGGCGCTCCAGCAGGTCGGAGCGCTGATACGCCTGAACGACCCGGCTTCTCGGGACATGGGCGAGGCAGGCTTCCGCGACCTCCGCCGGAACGCCGGTCTCGGCCATCCACGACCGCGCGCTCGACCGGAACCCGTGCGGCGTCGAGGCGACCCCGGCTCGGCGAAGCACGCGCCCCGGCGCGTTCCGCGCCAACGCGCCGCCGGTTCTCGACGGGAACACCAACGACGAGTCGGGGGACAGCGCCCGCGCCCGCTCCAGCACTCTGAGCGCGCCCGTGCTCAGCGGAACGGTGAACTCGCGCCCGGCCTTCATCCTCGAAGCGGGGATCGTCCACACGCCCGCCTCCAAGTCGATCTCATCCCAACACGCCCCCCGCGCCTCGCCGGCCCGGACGGCCGTCAACGCGATCATCTCGACGCACGGCACCGCCGACGGGTGTATGTACTTGACCCGGCGGATCGCCCGGATCGCCGCGGCGACCTCTCCATGCGGCAGCGCACGGTAATGCCTCGGCGCGTTGCCGTTCGCCCTCGGCAGCGCCAGCACCGCCCGGTCCACCGGGTTGTCCGGGCGGAGGTTCTTCCCAATGCACCAGCGAAAGACGGCGGCGATCCGGTGACGGGCCTTCCGGGCGGCACCCGGCTTCGAGTTCCAGATCGGGGCGAGGCACGCCAGCACGTCCGCGCTCGTGATCCGGTCCACCGGCTTGTCCATGAGCGGCGCGGCGTGGAGGCGGAACGTGGACTCCCACTGCTCGGGCAACGGGCTCCCGGCCTTCCACCCGTCGCGGTGCAACTCGATGGTGCGTTCGACCGCCTCGGCGAACGTCGGGACGCCGCACCCGCGCGGGTCCCCTCCGTGGCGGACCGCCCGGCTGTTGTCCAGCGCCTTGCGGCGCGCCTCGGCGAGCGTGATCTCGGGATACGGCCCGAGCCCGACCGAAGTCAACCGCCCCTCTATCCGAAGGCGCTGGCGCCACGTCTTGCTGATGCGGCCCGTCTTCGTCCGGTGCACCCGGAGGCTCAGGCCCCGGCCGCCGCGCCCGTCGCCGTAGACGCCGGGACGGTTGACCGTGCGCACGAAGGCGGCGGTAAGCGTCCTGGGTCGTTTCATGATGGGTATTCTTCCCTGAGAGTGTATCACTTATTGCAACACTACACCGGAAAGAATACACCGGATGCCGCTAGACTGCAAGAGACGTGGAGATTACCGAAAACACCTATAAACCAATGTACTACAGGATGTTATTGGACAACACGCGGACGGCGATGGACGGCACTGGAAGATGGCACGGCAGTTCATACAGGACTGCACGATCTGCGTTTCCTGGCGTTTGACGGGATCTGACTCCGCCGTGCCTAGAAAGCGGGCAAGATGGGTTTGAATGGCGGGAACCTAAGCATCGCTTCAAAGACCTGCGAGGCTAGAGGATCGTGCGTCTCGTCGCAATCAACAACGGCGGGTTCTTGGACGACCATCACGGAGGATCTGCGGGCATGAAATAGCAATCCCCGCGCTCTTTGCGCATGTAAGCCGGGTTGGCTGCGTCCTTTCCCAGCTTTCGACGCAGCCGCGACGATAGCCTCTGCGGGCGTCGTCACCAAGAGGCGGTCACCGACGCCCTAAGCGAACCGACGGCGAAGACATGACGCAGAGCACCATCGCCACGTTCACTGCATTCGGGCCGGCACCCCCAAAACGTGTTTGACAGGGCAATGATCAGTCTATCACGTTGCTATCCCCTGTTATCGGATATATATCGCGTTTATCGATAAAACGCGACAACAGGGCCATTTTGATACCCATGAGGAGCGGAAGCACGATGATCGGATCCGGTGCCGGACGCAGTGGAGATCAGGGTGACCGGAGGCGGTTGCACATGAGGGCGTGGGTTGCCGCCGCGGTCGCGTGCGCCTTGGTGTTCGCCTGCGCCGACGAGCCGACCGGACCGCCGGGTTCGCTTACGGTATCGATCGCGGCACCATCGGCGCGGCCGCTCGCCGTTGGCGATACGCTCCGGCTCGAGGCGGAGGTGCGGGACCATCGGGGCGAGGCGCTGCCTGGCGTAACCCTCGCGTGGTTGAGCAGCAACGCCCGGATCGTCACCGTGGGCCCGGAAGGGGTAGTGACCGCCGTGGGACCGGGAACGGCGACGATCACCGGGTCCGTTGGGGGCGTGTCGGGAACCGTACAGGTTGGCGTCGCCGACCCGGAGGCCGCGGTGCTCCTCTCGCTGCATCTGTCGACGAACGGCGACGACTGGACCCACAACGACAACTGGTTTGGCGACGATGACCTCGGCACCTGGTACGGCGTGGAGACGGACCGAGCCGGGCGGGTGATCGGGCTCGACTTATCGGACAACAACCTCGACGGGCGGATCCCGGCGAGACTGGGTGGCCTTGCCCACCTGCAGAAGCTCGATCTGAACGGAAACGAACTTACGGGGGAAATCCCAGGGGAACTCGGTAGGCTCGTGAGCCTGGAACGCCTGGATCTGAGCAGAAACGAACTCGACGGGCACATCCCCGCATACTATGACCCTGAGAGTGACATTGCGGGACTCGGCGCGCTGTCCAACCTGGTGTGGCTGGACCTTAGCGGCAATCAGCTTGACGGTGAGATCCCATGGGAACTCCGCGGGCTCACCAGCCTGGAACGCCTGGATCTGAGCGGGAACGAACTCGGCGGGTCCATCCCGGCGTCCAGCGACGACGGACTCGGCGCGCTGTCCAACCTGGTGTGGCTGGACCTGAGCGGCAATCAGCTCTACGGCGACATCCCATGGGAACTCGGCGGGCTCGCCGACCTTGAGCGCCTGGATCTGAGCGAAAACGAACTCTGGGGACACATCCCGGCGTCGAATGGCGACGGACTCGGCGCGCTGGCCAACTTGACCTGGCTGAATCTCAGCGGCAATCAGTTCAACGGCGAAATCCCAGGTGACCTGGGCCTGCTCGCCAATCTGGAAACGCTGTGGCTCAGCTATAACCAACTGGAAGATTCGCTCCCGTCGGAGCTCGGCTCCCTCGAGCGGCTGACTTGGCTCATGGTCGGCGACAACCCGCTCCTGACAGGCCCGTTGCCGCAGTCGTTCCTCGATCTCGAGCTGGTGGAGGTGTTCGAATACGCGAACACCGGCATCTGTGTTCCCGACGAACCCGACTTCCAGACGTGGCTGGACGACATCTGGCAGCACCTGGGAACGGGTAGCGTCTGTGGCGGCGCTTCCCAATCCGACCGCGACATCCTTGAGATCCTGTACAACACCACCGACGGCCCGAACTGGACGAACGACACCAACTGGCTGACGGACGCGCCGCTGGGGGACTGGTATGGCGTGGACACCGACGTGGCGGGCCGGGTCACGCGGCTCGACCTCTCGGGCCGATATGACAGCGAAGGGAGGGAGTGGATACCCCATGGTCTGAGCGGCACCATTCCCTTCGAACTCGGCAACCTCGCCAACCTGTCGTCGCTGTACCTCAACCACAACGACCTCACGGGCACCATCCCTACAGAACTCGGCAACCTCGCCAACCTGGCGGTGCTGTCCCTCGGGTCCAACAGTCTTTCGGGCACCATGAAGTGGTCCTACTTCGTTGGACAGTCCGAGGGCAAAGCTAAGGTGGACTCCGACTGGTTCCGAGAGCCCTCGGGAGCTTACGCTGTGTTCTGTCTTGAGAGGGATGTTACACCCCGCTGTCCTCTTCGGCAAGGGGAAGGACGGATGCCAGGATGAGCCCCGCTCGCCGGGAGGGGGACCCGACCGGCGAGCGGGGCTTGGACACCTGTGGCGCGCGGCGCACAGAATGGGCGTATCACCCGCTCCCCGCCGCTGTCTCGCGAGGGTGTCCGCCAGCCCCGGTGGTGATCCGCGGTTCACATCACCCTCGTGCCGTTGCGGTAGGTCTCGCTTGGCGTGCGCCCGGCCAACGCCGAGTGGGGGCGCACCTCGTTGTAGAAGTCGATCCACGAGCCGATGATCCGCTGGGCATCCAGCCCGTTGTGGAGTTCATGCAGGTACACCGCCTCGTACTTCAGCGACCTCCACAGCCGTTCGATGAAGATGTTGTCGAGGAAGCGGCCCCGGCCGTCCATCGAGAACGCCACGCCCGCACCCAGCACCCGGTCGGCGAAGACCTCGCTGGTGAACTGCGCGCCTTGGTCGGTGTTCAGGATCTCCGGAGTCGCCCAGGTGAACGCGTCGTCCAGAGCCTCGATGCAGAACGACGCGTCCATCGTGTTGGACAGCCGCCAGGAGAGGACGTGCCGCGTAGCCCAGTCCATCACGGCCACCAGGTAGAAAAACCCTTGCGTCACAGGGATATAGGTGATGTCCGCGCACCACACGTGGTCCGCACGGAAGATCTCGAGGCCGCGCAGCAGGTAGGGGAAGATCCGGTGCTCCGAGTTCGCCACGCTCGTGCGCGGACGCCGATACGTCGCCTCCATCCCCATGAGGCGCATGAGCCGCCGGATCCGGTGCCGGCCAGCCGTGACACCCTCGCGGCGGAGATGCCGCATCATCTGCCGGCTCCCGTAGAACGGATAGTCCATGTGAAGCTCGTCCATCCGCCGCATCAGGGCCAGGTTCTCCGCGCTCTCCCCCTTCGGCCGGTAGTAGAGCGACGACCGGCTCATACCCAGCAGCACGCACTGCCTCGACAGGCTCAGCGGTCCATCCGGCTCGATCATCCCGAAGCGCTCCGCCCGGCTCAGCGCTTCAACCCGCGCCGAAAAAAATCCCGCTCGACCGTGAGCTCTCCGATCTTGGCGTGCAGGTCGTGGATCTTCGCCTCATGCTCCTTGGCGAGCCTCCGACTCCCGCCCTTGGCGAACACTTCCGGCATGGCGTCGACCAGCTGCCGCTTCCAGGCGCTCACCTGGTTCGGATGAAGCTCATGCCGCGCGGCGATCGCCTGCACGCTGTCGCGCTCCTGGAGCGCCTCCAGCGCCACACGGGCCTTGAACTCCGCCGTGAATCTCCGTCTCTTCCTGGCCATCTCGGTGCCTCCTGTTCCATAATGGAATCCACCTTAACGACCTGTCCAAAAAACCGGGACCACCTCACCATTCCGCACGAACTGGGCAACCTCACCAACCTGACGCACCTGGACTTCAGCGAGAGCTCCCTGATCGGCGCGATCCCGCGCGAGCTTGGCAACCTCGCCAACCTGAGTGAATTCCACTACTACGACACCGACTTGTGCGTACCCGCCTATGCGGCGCTCCACAGCTGGCTGAACGGCATTCGGGATCATCAGGGGACGGGGTTGGATTGTCCGCAGATTAGCCCGGCTGACTTGGCTCGATTCTTGGAAGAGAACCCGCGTATCGCGGCAGCGATGTTGTGGCTTGACACGGATAACCGCCTGAGGCCCTATTCCGAATGGCCGCAGACGCTCAAGCAGAAGCTCGACCTGGTCGTCGGCCAACTGCCCGGCGACGGACCGGGGCTCCCCGAAGTGATGACCAATCAGGTCGCCACTCTTCTTGCCGACGACGACCATGTGACGACAGTTCTTTCAGTTGAGGACGCCGAAGATCTCTACGTGGCCAACGTCGCGAACTCGCTCGTGCTCGAAATGCTCGGCACGTTTCCTTGGTCTCTCGACGACCTCTCGGAGCACGAACTGGCGTTGCTACTCAGTAGCCGAAGCTTGTATAGCAATTACGCCGACTACCTATGGACCGTCAACAGTCCGGTAACGGGGTACGACGTAGCGGGTATTGTCCTGCCTACGTCCCCCAACGTCGTCCGTGAATTCATGGCCCGCGAGAACCTCGTCGGGGATAGCCGCTACGAGACGGTCATAAACGTGATCGACTGGGTCCGATACAACTTGGTGCACTATTCCGGTGGACGTAGCGCGGGGAACTTCGAGAACCTCTGGGGATACCGGGGGTACTCTCCGCTCGCCCGCATGCTGGTCGTCGGAAAGACCAAGGGGCCCGACGACAAACCGAGAGCTTACACGGCGGGCTGCCACGGCACGAATTGGTTCCTGATCCATTTGCTGCGGGCCGTCAATGTCCCAGTCGAGTACGTCCTTTGGGCCGGTCACGCCATCCCATCTTTTCCCTCGGAGGCGCTACACCTGAGCCATGGGGACGATCCGTATTCCGGCATCGCTCAGTATTGGCCGCCATTCCCCGAGCCGTTTCCCACGAGCGAGATTCCGATCCCGGAGACCAAGTACAGGGAGTGGTTCAGCGATTCGAACGCCTACGAGGAGAACCGGAACAACGTCGGCAGGAGAGGGACGGAGCTCGCTGTGGAATACCTCCCACCTTGGCTACTACGTGTCCGCTGCCGCGATCGAGACCAGGGGTTGTCCAATGCCGCGAGCAACGTTTACCGCCCTGGATCGATGGGAATCGGCAGGTATTGGACGGTCGCCGAGCTTGAAGCGATGAGGTTCTGGGAACGGATGGATGCCAAGATCGAGCAATACGGAGGGTGTTCGGTATTCGGGTACTAACCTGCTGCCCGAGGCGAGACTCCAATTGGTGAAAGCACCCGCCTGGCGGCCATAACTTCCGGGCGTGCGACGGGGAACCGCTGCCGCCTCTGAACCGGGACCCGGCCGCGGCAGGCTCTATCACGTCCTTGACGGTCGTGGCGGGGGAGCCGGTCACCGTCAACGTCGGGGGAGTCATTCGGAGGGAATCGAACCGTAGAATCCCGTAAACTCAAATAACACAGGAAGATGCAAATCTCCCGCGTTTGACGTTTCGAGGCCTGCTCGGCGTTCACTCGCGTTTCGGCCCGCGTGGTCGCTGAACCGCCTTCCGACTTAGCTCCTCCCTTGGCCGTCTCCGCCGTTTCCAGCTTCGTGCCCGTGTAGGGTGTCGCGTATCGTGCGCGGCCCGTACCGAAGTGCTTCAACCCATGTCGTTACCTCCATGAGCCGCTCCGGTTGCTACCGGCTGGAGCGACAGTTGCCGGGCGGGATTTGCACCCGCTAGGAAGGCGCGCCTTTCCACGGCGCACGCAGGAGATCACGTAAGTTCAATCAGGACTGCACGATCTGCGCTTCTTGCCGTTGGGTCATGTCTGACTCCACCGTACTGAAATGGCGAGAGAATGCCCGAGAATGACGGGAGTCCGCGTCGTCGTAGAGTCTGGTAATCCATCCGTTCTTGAGTTCTGTTGGCGTCAAATCCCTAGCGTATCCTGTCATAGGCTAGGAGGTCCACCAGAGCACTACACAACCGGGCCACGCCCGCCCTCCATCATTTGCCGGACGCTCGTTATCGCCTCCAGGCGTCCGCGCCCGGGAGTCCACGGCTGAACAGTACTTCAAGCCCCGATCCGGCGGCTTGCCCGGCCGTGTCCAAGGCGGCCGGGGTCGGGAGCGGCAGATCTCTCAGGAAGCCCCGCACCTGCCCGGTCCGAGGGTTGCGCAGGATCGCCATCGGAATGTTGCTGTTTTCGTCCAGCGTGACGGTGCCGTCCGGCCCGGACAGCGTGATAGTGGCCAGGCTGCTTTCCCATCCGGACCGTACTGGCAGCACGAAGGCGAAAGACGAACTCCCGTCGCCGTCGGCCACCTCCGGCATCGTGAAGCTGAGGTTGAAGAGTTCTGCTGCGTTGTCGGATCGACCGGTGATCATGTATTCACCGCCGGAGTCCGGAAGCGCGCTCGGTGCCTCGACCACGAAGGCGGGTTCCAGGTAGAGACCTTCGTCGGCCCCTACGCCGCCCCAGAGCAGGAGCGACTTGGTGGTGGCAGCTGTGTCGGCGGCACTCGCTGGGGTGCCCTCGTCGAACAAGCGGTAACGGAGCGCGTTCGTGAAACCGTAGTCGCCAATCCACACCGGGGTGCAATACGACATCAGGTCCGGTGTTAAGGGTCGCACCAGGCGGCCTCCATCGCGAAAGTCGTATCCCCAGACGCCGATCGACCCGTTCGCATTCGGATACGAAGGATCCGGGCCACCCGCGCTGCCGCACGGAGCGTGGTATAGGCTCATGTTGTGGCCGAGTTCGTGAGCAATTACCCTTGCGTCCGCCACTGAAACGCTCACTCGACCAGGCTGGTCGGCCCAGCCGCCGCCCCCCGTCACCGGCGACGCCATCATACCGAGGTAGTGGCCTGTACCGCCTTCCATTGCCCGAATGGTCCTGGTCTGGGCGAGTAGCGTGAACATGTTGTTGTTCTCACTCAGCACGGGTTCGTGCGCCGTCACGCCAAGATCGCCGATCGGCAGCAGTGTGCGGGTGTCCCGGAGCATCTCGTGGTCCTCGGGGTTTGCGGCCATGGCCCCGACAACGTTCACGATTGCAGAGTCGTGGGTCTCACTCCAGACGAAGGGAATCAGTGTCAGGTCAAGCAACGGCATCGCCCGCACATCCACGGCGACACGGCCCTCAGCCGGGATCCGCCTGGCGACGCCCAGCGCCGGGTCCAGCGTTCCGTACGGATCAATCTCGATCACCATTTCGAGTCCAGGCTGCAGGATGTGCCCCGGTATCTCCGCGTTCGCCGACCTCGACAGGCTCTTCTCGTCCACTTCGGTTGGTATCGGATCGAGTTTTGCGGGGATGTCCTCCGCGTGCACTTCACGACCATCGTGGTAAAACCGGGCCCGGACCAGGGGAATGCCCTCGTCGGTTGCTCGATCGGCCGTAACGAACACCCGCATCAGCGCGCGCTCGCCAGCCACCAGCGGGACCGGGAACTCACGTGATTGCACGGCTTGTGTCAGATATGCCGCCGGCGGGTCCCCCTCAATACACGGGGCGATCCGGGTCTTGGGTACACGTTGCAGCCAAGCCCTGAAGTCCGCGTCCGATGGCGCGCATAGGTCGGTGCCACCGGCAAGGAGTGCCTCAAGCTGGTTCAGAGCAGTCAGCTCCCTCGGCAGGGGGCCCTTCATCGCCGGATTGCTGGAGAGGCTCAGCTCCTTCAGGCCCGACATCCGGCTGAATCCGCGAGGCACCGAGCCCGACAAGTTGTTGTTAACTAACGACAGCAACGACACCCTCGACAGGTTACCGAGTTCCGGCGGAACCGGCGACTATATCCGTAAGTTGGTGGATAACAAGTATTTATGTTGTCTATGACTCACTCGCGTATCACTTCAGATACACAGATATGAGCCGGAATACACTGGACCGAAGGGGACGGTGCCGGACGTAACCGTTCGGGTAAGCCGTGGAGGAACGGGGCAATCCCTCACCATCACGATCAAGCCGCTTGGCGTGGCTTGGGGCCGCCGAGCCACCAACGCAGCGGTTGGGCGCCGCGCGACAGGCCAGCCGATTGACCGCACGATGACCGGCCCTGGACACCTTTGGGCCAAGAAGCGGGGGCAGAGCCTTGAGCCCGAGGGCGTGAAACGCCTTATTGTTGATTGGAGCTCCGGTCGGAGGTCGCACCCAGACCGGGCGTGACGATCTCAGGCGGCTGGCCTTTCAAACTATTCTGAGGGAATCGACCCTTGATGCTCGAATACTGGACCGCGAACACGGGGCAATGCTGCCAGGTGGATTGCTCAGGCATGGCCGAGCACGTGACGCCCGCGTACGGACGGCTGATCGCGGCGGCGGGTGCGTTGGCAACTCCCGCGCCATTGCGGGGACCGGACGATCCGTGGCAGCTGGAGGTGCTCGCGCATCCGCACGGCCCGCGCGTCCTGCGGGCGCGCATCGTTGCCCCGGACGGGGTGCCGGTGGCGGTGCTGGCGGTGGCGGAAGGCGGTGGTGGCGGCCCGCGCCGCGCATGGCGCGAGACCGTGGCGGCGGCCGCCTGGTTCATCGAGGGATGCGATCCCGGCGACTTCCGCAACCCTCCGGACGTCCCGTGGGTGATTTCGGCCCTGCTACCCGCGCTGGCCGACCATCCCGAGGCTATGGAATGGCTGGGGGACGTCGAGCTGACCATCGGGTGGGCTTTCCTCTACAACCTCGAACCGCTGGCGAGCGCCTGAACGCCGCCGAGCGGGAGGGCGTGCCCATTCGGCAGTTCGATCACCGGCTCGGCCCGGAGTCCCGGTCCGGCCCGGGACGCCTGATCTTCTCGACCAGCCGCCTCGTCATCTCCACCCGCTCCCTGGCCCTGCGCCGTAGGAGCCGGAGTATCCGGTCAAGTCCGTCACCCGCGCGCTCAGCCGCTCGACTTGCCGCTGCAAGGCTTCGACCTGCTCGCGCAACGTTTCGATCTGTCCGGAGTGCCGCCGCTGTTCCGTTTCGCACTGCTCGGACAACCTTTCCAATGCGGTCGTCAACTGCCGTTCCAAGTCGGTCACGCAACTCCCTCCTCACTCTCTCGAGAGCTTCATGTAAGGCCGTCCGTCCATGGTGAAGGCCGGACGGCCTGGAGTGTCGGCGGGCAGCAACACGTACCGATCCCCGTTGATTTCCTGCAACTCCACGCCCCAGGTCGTCTCGTGCATCACCGCCAAGGTGTCGCGCGCCCGCAAGATCCTGAGCTTGACCTCCGCCAGGGTCTCGATCCGGGAGTCGATGCTCCTCGACAACCAGTGCATCGTCGCCCAGCTGCCGCCGCAGATACCGAGGAAGAGGCTCATGCCGACCACCAGCGGCCTGAGCCAGGCCCTCATCAGCAACTCGCGCATCCGGCCGGTCGCCTCGACCGTATCGGCCTCGATGGAACGCAGCGCGTCGCTTCTGACGGCGCTTAAGCTCGCGCCAAGCCGCCTGAGCTCGCGCGTGGCCGTCTCCTCGATCTCCTTCCGGTCGGCCTCCAGCCTGCTCCTCAGCCGGGAGGTCAAGTCGCCCGGGCTCGAAGTCTCGTTCATAAAGTTCTCCCTTCAGCCGCCACCGCTTGCCGCTGTCCGGATCGCGGGCAGTGATGTAGTCCTTGCCCTGGCGCGGCACCTCCAGCCCCACATCCTCCAGCGCGGAGACCACATCGGCGCGGCCCTTGACCGCACCGTGCTCGACGCGCTGCACCAGGTAGTCGCGGATCAGCGTGCGCGGGTCCGCTTCGTGTTCGAGTCCGGCCCGCAGCTTCGACGCCTCGATGTAGGCCACGTGGCCCGGCCGCTGCGCCCTGGCTCGCGCCGGGTCGTCCGGGCGGCTCCAGCCATACTCGTGGTTGAAGGCGTCGCGAAGCGGGGCATAGGTTTTGTGCCAGCCGGGCGGCGCGATGTTCAGGCTCCGCCCGGTCTGGAGGTCGCACTGCGCGGCGAGGATGTGCGCGTGGACGCCACCGCCGCGCTCGCGGTGCAGGACGGCCGTCCACGCGTAGCGGTCCGGCTCAAGTCCCGCCCAAGCGGTCTTCTCGAACTCGTCGAGGACGGCTCCGATCTGCTCGCCGGTCGGCCGGTCCTCCGGCGCCCATGCGATCACGGCCGACGTGTACTTGCGCTCGAAGTCGAGGGAGTCGGCCACGGCGGCCACCATGTCCGGGTTCCCGCGCAGCACTTCGACGCCTTCGCGCTCGTGTCCTGCCGCGTCCCGCTCGCCGACGAGATACTCGACCGCCGCGCGGGCCGAGCCCTTCCCATGGGAGAGGAACTTAACGAGCATCGCGGGCCTCCTCGCCGATGCGTGCCACGGCGAGCAGCGACCGCTCGAACGACACCAAGTGGGCGATCACCGAGACGCCCTCGGCCGTCGAGGCGTGTGTGTTCGCCCAGCGCGCGAGCTGGTTCAGGTTGTTTCCGATGCGCGCGATCTGGCGGGTGCGATCTCGCTCGACGGCCCGCGCCGACGCGGTCCAGGTCCGGGTCCGCGCCATCGCCTCGCGCAGCAGCGCGGACGGCGACACGCCCGCCGCGGCCGCCTTCTCGCGCCAGGCGGCGTGTTCCGCGGGCGTGACCCGGGCGGCGACCATCACGGTGCGATGCTCAGGCATGAACGCACCGGCGACGGGGTTCGGGGGCCTCGCCCCCGCGCGTCCGCTGCTCCGCCAGGGACGCGACAGGCCGGGGGTTCGAAGGGGGGCGCAGCCTCCCCTCGCCAGCCGCGATGTTCAACATCGCGTGTGCTGGCTCACGCACCTTAAGAGCGCGAGACAGCCCCCCGGCACGCGGGCCGGACGGCCATCGGCGGCGGGAATCCCGGGTCGGCGGAGTCTCCATGCCTTACACGGATAGGCCCGCCGCAAGCGGTGTCAACAGCCCGAATCGAGCCGGTTTCCGAAGGGTTCCAGCACCGTCCCGGATGCGAACCGGCCGCCGCCACCGGCGCCTCCGTCACCCTCCTCAGCCGAGCAGCGCCATCGGCCACGCACGGTGGATCGGAAGCCTGCCCGACCGTGCGTCGGGCGCGAGTCCGGGATACGCCAGCTGCCGACCGCTCGCGGACACGTCGGACAACATCGGACACTTTAGGAGATTCCTAAGTCCGACAGGGTCCAGAGAAGTCAGCAGCATCCGGGGAGATCTAGCCGGCATCCCGGCTCCGGCTCTCCTTGCGCCGGCTCCTGGCGATCCGCTGGCGCATCCACTCCTCGATCTCCGCCTCGATCCATCCGACGGCGCGGGGGCCGAGGGAGACGGGCCGGGGGAAGCGCCCCTGCTCGATCCGGACGTAGATGGTGCTGCGCGACAGGCCCGTGCGGGCCTGTACCTCCGGCAGCCGCAGGAAGCGGATCGGCGGGTTGGCGGTTCGTTCCTGTTCGGTCATCGGTCTGCTCCTTGTCGGGATGGTTCTGGCGCGCGGCCAGTCCGTTCGGCTCCGGCGTGGCCGCGGCGGGTCCGGGGCGCGTCGCGCGTCGTGGTCGTATTGGTCGATGTAGGTCAGGATGCGGTCGGCCGTCCTGAGCGTCGGCGAGCGGCCCTGGGAGAACTGGCGGATCAGGTTCGGGTCGCCCATCACGAGCGTGCCGAACCGCGTCGGGCTAATGCCCGTCTGCCGGAGGAACGCGCTTACGCGCGTAGCGAGGAACTTCTCCAGCGTATCCATGACCCGAACGGTGAAGACGGGATTGGGAGGGCGTCAACGCGTAGGAATGGTCCTAAGTGCCTGCGACGTATATAGATATCCAGTGACGTACACGACCGCCCGGCGGGCTCCGCCAGTGCGGCGGTGGACGCCCCCGGCGCACTTGTCGGGGGCACTGCGGGAAGGATGGAACGCGACCGGAGGGTGGGGGTTGGGCAACGCCGACGGAAGCTGCGGAGAACCCGTTCCACGCGCGTGGACGGGCCCGGGGCCGTGTGGCCCTACGTTGGCCGCGGGCTGCCGATCGTCCACTCTCGAATCGTGGGATGGGCAGCCATGGTCGGCAGCGGCGGCGGCCTTGTCGCCGTGCCGGACGCCGGGGCTGCCCTGGAACGGAGCCCCCCGCCGCGATGCGCCAGCAGCCGACCGCTCCCGGACACGTCGGACAACATCGGACACTTTAGGAGATCTCCTAAGTCCGGCAGGGTCCAGAGCGTCCAGTAGCGTCCAGGGAGATCTATTCGGCGTCCGGGCTCCGGCTCTCCCTGCCCCGGCTCCTGGCGATCCGCTCGCGCATCCACTCCTCGACCTCCGCCTCGATCCAGCCCACGGCGCGCACGCCGAGTGAGACGGGGCGGGGGAAGCGCCCCTGCGCGATCTGGACGTAGATGGCGCTGCGCGACAGGCCCGTGCGGGCCTGCACCTCCGGCAGCCTCAGGAAGCGGATCGGCGGGTTGGCGGTCCGTTCCCGTTCCGTCATCGGTCTGCTCCTCGTCGGTCTGGGTCTGGCGCGCGGCCAGACCGCTCGGCTCCGGCGTGGCCGCGGCGGGTTCGGGGCGGGGGGCGCGTCGGGGTCGTATTGGTCGATGAAGGCCAGGATGCGGTCGGCCGTCCTGAGCGTCGGCGAGCGGCCCTGGGAGAACTGGCGGATCAGGTTCGGGTCGTTCATCACGAGCGTGCCGAACCGTGTCGGGCTGATGCCCGTCTCCCGGAGGAACGCGCTCACGCGCGCAGCGAGAAACTTCTCCAGCATATCCACGGCCCGAGCGGTGAAGACGGGGTTGGATGGGCGTCAGCGCGCAGGAATGGTCCCAGGCGATTGCGATGTGTGCCGATATGCAGGGACGCGCACGACCGCGCGGCGGGCTCCGCGGGAAGGATGGAGCGCGACCGGAGGGCGGGGGTCGGGCAGTGCCGACGGAAGCCGCTGAGCACCCGGCCACGCGCGTGGAATGGCCCGGGGCCGTGTGGCCCTACGTTGGCCGGGGGCCGCCGATCGTCCACGCTCGAATCGTGGGACGTGCGGCCATGATCGCCCGGGCTACTGTTGAATGGAGCCCGCCGGGACAGAGCCCCCCGCCGCACTCGAACCTTTGCGGGCACGTCGGGGGACCCATCCTGGCCGGGGTGGTCAGTTCGAGATGATGACGGCCCGGTACTCCGCCGGGTCCCTTAGCTGGTAGTCGTCTCCGGTGACCTCGATGACGCGGACCCGGTACAGAGCGGACCGGTTGCGGTCCGGCACCCGGAACTGCACGAGGGGACCCTGCTCAAGCGGTCCCGCCACGACGATCCGTTGCGGTCCGGGCACCGTGGACTCGTAGAGTTCCAGCCCCGGAGCCCGCACGGCCTCGATCGTGGGACCGTCCAACTCCAGCAGCACGCCGACATCGCGGCTCGCTGCAACCGGCCCGCTCCACTCGACGGTCAGCAGCCCCGGGTCCGGCACATAGGCGGCCGGTCCCGCCGGCCCGTCGGCGCACGACAGGGTCGTGGCCGCGGCGAGCAGCGCGGCGAGCGCGTATCCGGCGAAGCGCCCCCGGCGGCGGCGCGCGGTTGGGATCGGCGCTCGTCCCCGCCGCCCGGAACCGCGCCGTCGGGTGCGCCTGGAGATCCGCGGCCGTCCGGCCGCCACGGCCGCGACGGCGAGGCCGGCGGCGGAGGGGGGAGGGGCGTCCGTCAGGGTTGCGCCGCAGCGCGCTTCGCCCCGCCGGCAGCGGTCGATCCAGGCGAGCAGGTCGCCGAGGTCGTAGCGGCCGTTCCGGTTGCCCAGGCGGTCGAGCGCGGCCAGCCGGGCCTCGCTCAGCGCCGCCTCGCCGAACAGCGCCCGGGCGGCCTCGTCCGGGGTCAGGCCCGCCGCGACGGCCAGCGCCTCTTCCAGCGCGCCGTCCGTTCCGTCCGACGAGGCGTCGTTGTCAACGATCTTGCCCACCGCCACCGCGTCGTCGATCACCACGCCCTGCCCGCCCGTCAGCAGCAGCAGCAGCCTCTCGGTTCCCTCGACCTCGGTGTCGTCGATGATTTCCACGCGGACCTCCTTCTCCTTCTGCCCGGGCGAGAACACCAGCGTCCCCGACTTCTCCTTGTAGTCCTTCCCGGCCTCCGCGCCGCTGTCGAGCGTCTTGTAGTGGACCTTTGCCGTCGTCACCGCCCGAATGTCGAGGGACACCGGGAACACAAGCTCCGCGTCCGGTCCCTCGACGACGCTGACGGTGTGGTCCGCCATCGTCACGACCGGCACCCCCTCCGTGTCCTCGGGATCGTTGTCCAGAATCGTCACCCTCGCCGTACTCGGCGAGCCCAGCGTGTACTCCTCGCCCTGCTCGTAGCGACTCGACTCCGGTTTCCAGAGCCTGACCGTGAGACTGCCGTCCTCCTCATGGACCGCGTCGTCCAGCGTCGCGACCTCGATGTCCCGGTACAGCTGGCTTCCCTGCGAGGTGATTTCCGTAACCACGCTCGTCGGGCGGCCGGGCACGAAGTGGCCCTCGTAGCGATACAGCGAGGCCACCACCGCGCCGGACGTGGCCCTCGACATGTGGATCCGGTAGCGCACCGGCTCGCCCTCGGTCACCTCGGTATCGAGCGCTTCTACGGTCAGCACCAGCGCCCCCGCGTCGTCGTCGGTGCCGGTGGTCGCGATGGCGGTGTTCGAGGGCGCGCCGGCGCCGTTGACGTTGCGTGCCGAGACGCGGTAGCGGCGCGTGGTGCCGGGGGAGAGCCCGGTGTGCGAGTAGCTCGTGGCCGTGCTGCCGGTGTTGGCCACGCGGTTGGTCCAGTTCGAGCCATCGGACGAGACCTCGATCCGGTAGCCCGTGATCGTCGAGCCGCCGTCCCTGGCCGGCGCGTTCCACGCGAGGTTGATCGTGCCGGTCCCGCTGGCCGTCGCCGTGAGCCCGGTCGGCTCGCCCGGCACCGCGCCCGTGGTGCCGGTGGTGGCGTTGGCGATGTTCGAGGGCTCGCCGGCGCCGTTGGCGTTACGTGCCGAGACCCGGTAGTGGCGGGTGGTGCTGGGGGACAGGCCCGTGTGCGAGTAGCTCGTGGCGGTGCTGCCGGTGTTGGCCACGCGGTTGGTCCAGTTCGTGGCGCCGTCGGGCGACACCTCGATCCGGTAGCCCGTGATCGTCGAGCCGCCGTCGTTGGACGGCGCGGTCCACGCGAGGTTGATCGTGCCGGTCCCGTCGGCCGTCGCCGTGAGCCCGGTCGGCTCGCCCGGCACCGTGGTGGCCGTGGTGCCGGTGGTCGCGTGGTCGATGTTCGAAGGATCGCTAAAGCCGACGCCGTTGAGGGCCGAGACGCGGTAGTGGCGGGTGGTGCCGGGGGAGAGGCCCGTGTGCGAGTAGGTCGTGGCGGGGGTGCTGGTGACTGCGTGGTTGGTCCAGGGCGGGTTGCCATCGGACGAAAACTCGATCCTGTAGCCCGTGATAGCGGAGCCGCCGTCGTTGGACGGCGCGGTCCAGTCGAGGTCGATCGTGCCGGTCCCGCTGGCCGTCGCCGTGAGCCCGGTCGGCTCGTCCGGCACCGTGTTGGAAAGCGCGGAATCCGTGGTCGCGCTGTCGCTGTCCGAGGCCGCGCCGTCGCCGTTGTCGTTGATCGCCGAGACGCGGTAGTGCCGGGTGGTGCCGGGAGAGAGGCCCGTGTGCGAGTAGGTCGTGCCGGTGCTGTTGGTGTTGGCCACGAGTTCGGTCCAGTTCGACGTGCCGTCGGGCGAAATCTCGATCTTGTAGCCCGTGATCGGAGAGCCGCCGGTGCTGGACGGCGCGGCCCACTCAAGGTCGATCGTGCCGGTCCCGTCGGCCGTCGCCGTGAGGCCGGTCGGCTTGCCGGGCACGGTGGTGGACGTGGTGGCGTTGTCGCTGTCCGAGGCCTCGCCGGTGCCGACGCCGTTGATCGCCGAGACGCGGTAGTGCCGGGTGGTGCCGGGGTCGAGGCCCGTGTGCGAGTAGCTCGTGGCGGTGCTGTTGGTGTGGGCGACGTGGTCGGTCCAGTTCGAGGTGCCGTTGGGCGAAATCTCGATCCGGTAGCCCGTGATATCGGAGCCGCCGTTGTCGGACGGCGCGGTCCACGCGAGGTCGATCGTCGTGGTCCCGTCGGCCGTCGCCGTGAGCCCGGTCGGCTTGCCGGGCACGGTGTTGGTCGTGGTCTCGTTGTCCAGGATCGTGATGGTGCTGGTGCCGATGGCCGTCCCGCCAAGATCGCCCGCCACGATGACGGTCCGGTTGTTGTCGGCCGTGGTGTTCCCCGTGGCGGTGACGGTGACCTGTACCGCGGCGGTCTCCTTCGGCAGAGTCACCTGGTGCCCCGCGTCCGTCTCCTCGTCCGTCGGGCTCACGGCGTAGTGGGTGCCCAGGGTGGCGGTCCCGGTGAAGGCCAGCGTGACCGTCGTGTCCCTCGCGAACGTCTTGCCGTTCGTGATCTCCACCGTCACCGTCGAGACGTTCTCAAAGATCGCCGCGGTCGTGGCGTCGTCCTCCTCGGTGATCGATGTCGGAGACGCCGACACCGACAGGACCGGCAGATCCTCCTCGTCCGTGATGTTCACCGGGTATACCGCTTCACAGCTAGGAGCCGCTAGGCACGTGGTGCCGTCGGGATGGGCGAACCGCACGAGACCGGCTGGGATACCGCCGAGGAATTGGAGCTTAGCCTCGAAGCTCTCGGAGCCCTCGTAGATGTCGTCGTCCACGAGGGCCAATTCGGATATGAGCCGGCGGGCCACGTGCGGGTCGGTGTCGCTGTCACGATCGAAATCGCTTGGAGAGACCCGCAATTGCACGGAAAAGGCGACATAGTCTTCGGGACCCGTGGCCGTACCTGCATTCGAAGTCACGGAGGCGACATCGATGTTGTTGGACGAAGGCGGCCGGGGATAGGCCGCATTGAGCGTCGCCACCGCGTAGATGGCCGGGTCCGTCGCGTCCTCCGCGAAGGTGTATTCGGTCATGTCGTAGCTGACCGTGATCGGCGGCACCGAGATCGAGATGATCTCGACCATGTCCGATCCGCCCGTGATGCCGTCGCCCGACACCGTCGCGGTCAGCGTGCCCGTGGCCGTCGGCGTAAACGAGAAATCCCCCGCCGCGATCGTCAGGGTCTCGGTGGCGTCGCCGGCCGAGAAGGTCACCTCGTGACTGAGGTCCGAATCGCCCAGCCAGGACTCCGCCTGCGTGAGCGTCACCGTCGCATCCAGCGCCGCCGTCGTCGCGCCCTCGCGCGTCAGCGTGAACACCAGATCCTCCAGACCCCCGCCGATGCTCTCGTGCTGCGCATCGATGCCGACTGAGGTGAGGGTGACGGCGCCCAAGGCGCCCGTGACCGCGACTAACAGCGGGGCAGTTACCGAACCCCAGGTGCCGCTGCTGGATCTGCGCCGATCATCGCTGATGCTCCAACCGCTCGCCGCGCCAGCGTCCTCGGCGGTGGAACTGGTCGCGTCAATATTAAAGCTCGTGGACGTGGTGGCCTCCACCACGATGAAGTAGTCGGTCTCCTTCAGCAGGGTCAGACCCGTCCCCGCGGTGAACGTATTCACTTCGTTGGCCTCAACCGAAGCCGGGTTGGTCAGTTCGAGCAGGCTGCTGGCTGGATTGTCCGACGTGTCCGTCGAGTAGATGCTTACCTTCGCATTTTGCGACGGTACCGAATTCCCGAAACCGATTTGGACCGAATACAGCGTGTACCCATCCGCGTTGTCGCCCGTGGTGAATCGCTGAGCATGCACGAAACTGCTCGAACCGCCCACGGTCCAAAAGCTTCCACCTGTCTGCCCGAGGTTCGAGACCAGCGCGGAGCTGGTGGGGGGTGTGACGATGGTGCCCTTGATCGCGATCATGTACGATCTGCCGGAGCTCGTTTGCTGCCAAGAGTTGGAATTATTTACGAAATGATATGAATTGTGAATGCTCCACGCGTCCGCTGCGCCCGAATCTTCGTTGTCCGACAGCGTTGTACGCAGGTCCATGGTACCGGTCGTGGTCAATACGACTGAGTAGGTCGTCTGGGCACTAAGGGTTGCATCGGCTGGCGCCGTGAACGTCAGGGTCCCAGCGGAGAAACTGCCGGGAGGCGTGAGCTGATACAAAAGTGCGGCTGGAGTGCCGTCGCTTTCAGTGGTCCAGATGGCAGCGGACGCTGCGTTGGTACCCCCGTAGTTGATGTCGACGCTTGCCAAGCCAACAGGGTTGGCTCCCGTCGTGAACGCTTGTGCTCTGCTGTTGCTAATGTCTGTCTGCGTATTATCAACAGACTGAGCCAAGTTGCTCACCAGCGTGGTGACCGTCTGCGCCTGGGCCTGAACGGGCAGGACCAGCGACACGGCGATGGCCACGAGGAACCCCGCCGCGTAGCCGGCCGTGCCGCCTCGGGCGGAAACCGGCCTCCGTTCCCGCTCGTTGGTTGGGAATAACTCGACACCCTCGTTCTGATCGCCTGTCCTCGGTCGGCGTGCGCGCATCGTCGTCTCTCCGGTTTTTGCTCGCGATAATGGGCATTATCGCGAGCAAAACGAGCGGTCCTTGCGACCGAACCGGAGGGCCATTCAATGCACGAAACAGAGACGAATTCCGACATAGATGACGTGGCTGGCGCAGCATCCGACGTGGCGGTGGTGGAGCAGTTGGCCGGGTTCTTCGAGACGGCGAGGAGCGCCTTCAGCCGCAACACCGAGCGGGCGCTGAGGTCGGACCTGCGGGTGTTCCTGACCTGGTGCCGGCATCATGGCGTGGCGGCCATTCCGGCGAGCGCCGGCAACGTCGTCGCCTTCGTCGACGACATCGCACGCTCCAGGGCTCCGGCCACGGTGCGCCGCTACGTGTCCAGCATCGCGACGCTCCACAGGACGCTTCGTCTGGCGAACCCCGGATGCTGCACGGAGGTGAAGCTTGCGCTACAGCGGATGCACCGGACCCGCGGGCGTCGGCAGACCCAGGTGGCGGGGCTCACCTGGCGCCTGCGGAATCGACTGATCAAGGCGGCGGGAAATCGGCTGATCGACGCGCGGAATCGCGCGTTGCTGGCGGTCGCCTACGACACGCTGCTACGCAGGTCCGAGCTGGTGTCGCTGGAGGTGTCCGACCTGGCGGAGGAAGTCGATGGATCCGCGACGCTGCTCGTGCGAACGAGCAAGACGGATCGGGAGGGGGCGGGCGCCATGGTCTTCATCGCACGCGACACCGTGAGGCTCGTGAAGGCATGGCTCCGCGGCAGCGGAGTCGCCGAGGGGCGGATGTTCCGTTCGGTGCGGAAGGACGACACGGTGGGGTTGAAGCTCGACGCCAGCCAGGTGCCGCGCATCTACAAGACGATGGCCCGGCGCGCCGGGGTCCCCGCCGACGCCGTGGCCGCCCTGGCCGGGCACAGCACGCGCGTGGGACCGGTTCAGGACATGATCGCCTCCGGCATCGAGTTGCCGGCGATCCTCCACGCCGGGCGCTGGCAGAGCGCCCGCATGGTCCAGCGCTACGGCGAGCGACTGCTGGCCCGGCGCAGCGGTGCGGCGCAGTTGGCCAAGCGGCAGCGGCGATGAGCCGGCCCGCTCGCGAGGCCGCCGGAGGCCGAGTCACGACGGGGACACTTCCTCGCGGAGCCGTGGTCGCGAGTACGGGATGCGGAGTCGTTCGCGAACGGTGCCTCTACGAGGCAGGGCCGCCGATTCCGCCGGACGCGCAACGCGCGTTGGTTGACCAAGCCGGGGATCCGTGCGATTTTCCCACGGAGCAGGTAGGCCTAACCACCACAGACGTTTTGCTCGCGATAATGCCCATTATCGCGAGCAAAAACCGACCGAAGATTCGCTGAAGGACATCGCCCATCCGGGCCTCCGCTTCCGTCGAATAGCGTCTATCCGGGCGAATGTCGAATGACTGTGCCCGTCCAGTCGCTCTCTCTATTCACACCCGGCAGGGCTCGCCGCGTTCCTTGGGGAACACGCGGCCGACCGACGAACCGAAATCGCCTTCGTCCTGCCGGGCTGCCTCACACTCGTGCAAGGAGCATGCCCGTTGCACGGGCAGCACTCGCATCGCGCCGGAGCGGGAAGCAGCGGTCCCACCCGTAAAGGGCTCGCCTCCTTGGCCAATCCGCTCGCCCCCCTGACGGATGGCGAGCGCGACAGGACGCTCTCTGCCCGCGTGGCCGGTTTCGTCCTTACGCGGCACGCCCCGGGGACCGGAGATCTTCGATCGCAGCCGGGTCCTACGGCGGCGGCCTATCGCTGCGTGACGTAGTTACTCCACGCCTGCATGACCTCGGCGCGACGCTCCAGCAGGTCGGAGCGCTGATACGCCCGAACGACTTGGCTCTTGGGAACGTGGGCGAGGCAAGCCTCGGCAACCTCCGCCGGGACGCCGGTCTCGGCCATCCACGACCGCGCGCTTGACCGGAACCCGTGCAGAGTCGAATCGACCCCGGCAACCTGGAGCACCCGCGAAACCGTCTTCGGCGCAATCGTCCGGCCAGTCCGCGACGGGAACACCAGCGGCGAGGCGCCCGACAGCTCGCGCGCCCGTTCCACCACGTCCAGCGCGACCGTGCTGAGCGGAACCGTGAACTCGCGCCCGGCCTTCATCCTTGCCGCGGGAATGGTCCACCGCGACGCATCCACGTCGATCTCGTCCCAGCGCGCGCCGCGCGCCTCTCCGGGACGCACCGCCGTCAGCGCGATCAGTTCGACGCACAACGCGGCCACACTCCCATCCCCCGCCCGGCGGACGGCACGAAGCGCCGCCGCGATCTCGCCGTGCGGCAGTGCGCGGTGATGGCTCGCGGCGCTGCCGTTCGCCTTCGGCAACGCCGCAACCGCCCGCTCGACCGGATTGTCCCGGCGGTAGTTGCGGCCGATGCTCCATCGGAACACGGCGGCGATCCGGTGCTTGGCCTTCCGCGCGGCGGTAGGCATCGAGTTCCAGATCGGGCCGAGGCACGCCAGCACGTCCGCGCTCGTGATCCGGTCCACCGGCTTGTCCATGAGCGGGCCGGCGTGGAGCCGGAACGTCGATTCCCACTGCTGGGGCAGCGGGCTCCCGGCCTTCCACGAACCGCGGTGTAGCTCGATAGTCCGCCGCGCGGCGGCGGCGAACGTCGGGACGCCGCGCCCGCGCGGGTCTTGGCCTTGGCGCACCCTCCGGCTGTTGTCCAGCGCCTTCTGCCGCGCGTCGGCGAGCGTCACTTCGGGATACGGGCCAAGTCCGATCGAAGTGAGCCGCCCGTCGATCCGGACGCGCTGCCGCCATGTCTTGGTGATCCGGCCGTTGACCGTCCGGTACACCCGGAGGCTCAGCCCCCGCCCGCCTCTTCCGTCGCCGTAGACGCCGGGTCTGCCGACCGTCCGAACGAAGGCGGCGGTGAGCGTCCTGGGTCGCTTCGTCATGCGGTCCTTCCTGCTGGTGTGTATCACATCCCAAATCACTCTAAAGGGAAGAATACACAGGATGTCGATGGACGGCAAGAGACGATGGAGCTGGGGAATGTCCTCTGAAACGGTTGTCTAATAACGTGTTATGAACGCACTGGTGTGCCCCAGTGGACTACACGAGACAACGAATATCTAGTTCCGGCGGGATCGAACCCGAAAGATTGTTGCCGTCGAGGTCAAGGTACGACAGGTGCGAAAGGTCGCCCACGTCAGGGGGGATCTCGCCGGTGACTTCGTTTGCGAAGAGCTCAAGCTGGGTGACCCTTCCGCTCGTTGGGTCTGTCCTAACCCCGTGCCACTCATCCAGTGGTGCGTCGGTCAACCAGTTGGTGCTGTACTTCCAGTTCGGGCCGTCGGTGGCGTTGTACAGTATCTCAAGGATGTCGCGGTCGGATTGGCAGTCAACCCCGGTGCCCTGGTGGGTTTCGATGCTGGCGAGCCATGCACGGAACGACGCTTCCAGCGGCACGCATAGGCCGGTGTTGTGATACTTGAATGACACCAGCGGGACACCTTCCAAGCTCAGCGGCATCGGACCCGAAAGCGCTTTGTTGTCGTCTATTGACAGCGATTGCAACTTGGTGAGACTACCCAGCTCCGACGGGACGGGGCCAGCCAGATCATTGGCGGAGATCCACAGGCGGGTCAAGTTGGCAAGGTTACCGACTCCCGGCGGAATCGGGCCAGTGAGTCGGTTGCCGGTCAGGCCCAACGATCGGAGGCTGCCGAGACTCCCGATCTCCGGCGGGATCGGGCCGGTGAGTTGGTTAGTTTGCAGATCCAACACGTCGAGGCTGCCGAGGTTTCCGATCTCTGACGGAATCGGGCCCGTGAGTCGGTTAGCTTGCACTGCCAATGATTCGAGGCTGCCGAGACTTCCGATCTCCGGCGGAATCGGGCCGGTGAGTTGGTTATCGGTCAGATTCAACCGTTCGAGGCTGCCGAGATTCCCGATCTCCGGCGGGATCGGGCCGGACAGATAGTTGAAGATGAAGTCCAGGCGCTGCAAGCTGGCCAGGTTTGCCAACTCCGGCGGGATCGGCCCCTTTAGGCCGTGGCGCACTATTTCCCTTTTGTCTGAATCCCAATAGCCGGACAGATCAAGCCCAATGACCCGGCCTGAAGCATCGGTGTCGACGCCGTACCACTCCCCCAGCGGTGCGTCGGTCAGCCAGTTGTCGTTGTTGACCCAGTTCGGGCCGTCGGTGGCGTTGTACAGTATCTCAAGGATGTCGCGGTCGGATTGCGGAGCGCGGCAGTCAACCCCGGTGCCCTGGTGGTCTTCGATGCTGGCGAGCCACGTCCGGAATGACGCTTCGAGGGGCACGCAGATGCCGGTGTTGTGATACTTGGATGACACCAGCGGGACACCCTCCAGGCTCAGCGGCAACGGACCCGAAAGCGCTTTGTTGCGGTCTATTGACAGCCATTGCAATTTGGTGAGACTACCCAGTTCCGACGGGACGGGGCCAGCCAGATCATTGGTGGAGATCGACAGGTGGGTCAAGTTGGCAAGGTTACCGACTCCCGGCGGAATCGGGCCAGTGAGTTGGTTTACAGTCAGCACCAACGATTTGAGGCTGCCGAGATTCCCGATCTCCGGCGGGATCGGGCCGGTGAGTTGGTTACCGTGCAGATCCAACCTTTCGAGACTGCCGAGGTTTCCGATCTCTGACGGAATCGGGCCCGTGAGTCGGTTAGCTTGCACTGTCAATGATTCGAGGCTGCCAAGACTTCCGATCTCCGGCGGAATCGGGCCGGTGAGTTGGTTAGCGGTCAGATTCAACCGTTCGAGGCTGCCGAGATTCCCGATCTCCGGCGGGATCGGCCCGGACAGATAGTTGAAGATGAAGTCCAGGCGCTGCAAGCTGGCCAGGTTTGCCAACTCCGGCGGGATCGGCCCCTTTAGGCCGTGGCGCACTATTTCCCTTTTGTCTGAATCCCAATAGCCGGACAGATCAAGCCCAATGACCCGGCCTGAAGCATCGGTGTCGACGCCGTACCACTCCCCCAGCGGTGCGTCGGTCAGCCAGTTGTCGTTGTTGACCCAGTTCGGGCCGTCGGTGGCGTTGTACAGCGCCGCCAGGGCGTCGCGGTCCGTATTGCTCGCGCCAAAGGCGACCGTCGCCAAGCCGCCCTCGGCTCCGACCGTGGCCGACACCGATGTGGCCCTGAATGCGGCGTGCGCCGGGTGTCCGCTGATCGACACCTGGTATGTGCCCGGTCCGATTCCATCGAACCGGAATGATCCGTCCGCGGCCGTCGTGGCCGTTGTTCCGTTCGACAGCGTTGCCGTCACGCCATCGAGCCCGCGGCCTTCGAGCGTCACTTCGCCGGCGATCGAACCGGCCGACGGCACCGCCGTGCTGCTGTCGCCACATGCGGCGATGGCCACAACGCCGGCCAGGATCCCCAAGCCGAGGATCCTCACGATGTTCCTGACCATGGTATCTCCTGCGGGTTTGCTCAATTGCATATCCGTCACTTCTCCCATCAGCTTCGGCATTTCGAGCCTCCCTTCTCCTCACGCTCGGGGCGTAGATATCACGAGCCGGGATACAGCACGATAACTTCGCGATCGATAGACTATTCTGCATGAGAGTACCGTGTTCTGAGAACACCCAGCAAGTTACGACCGACCGATCACCCGGTCGCGTTCCGTTCCCTTGGCCGGGTCTCCTTCTCGGCCAACATCGGACAACGGCGGACAACAGCCTCTTCCCTACGGGTTGACTTCGTTACGATCGGCTCTTCAGCGTTCCGGTTATGGAGACGCTGAAGCAGGAGCTCAGCTCGCACGGGGAGCAAGGCCGTAGTTCACCTGAGAGGAGTATGCGGTGGAAAGCGCATAGGCGGCGGCGTGCGCGAGGGAAACGAACGCCGGGATCCCCGGTTCGCGTGAGCGCTTCGAAGGAGCCGACTTGTTGGGCCGCACCGGAGCGTCTGCGACCGCAGCGGACAGGCTTGTCGGGCGCGACTAAGGTCGGTAAGCCGATGGAGTGGACGCCCCCTCCCGACGGCATCGCGATGTGCCAAGATGGTACTGAGCGATCGTTGTCGAACCATCTGAGGGAGGAGGCACCCACATGGAAGAGGTTACCATCATCGGGATCGAGCTGAGCCGCGGGAAGGTGCTGAGCTTTCTTGCCTCGCAGCCGCCGTGCACGGTGGCGATGGAGGCGTGCGCCGGCGCCCACTAACTGGGGCCGGGAGATCGCGGCACTCGGCCACGAGGTGAGGCTGGTTCCGCCGATCTACGTGAAGCCGTTCGTCAAGCGGCAGAAGAACGACGCGGCGGACGCGGAGGCGATCACGGAAGCGGCCGAGCGGCCGACCATGCACTTCGTGGCGGTCAAGACGGAGGCCCAGCAAGCGCAGGCGATGCTCTTTCACATCCGTGACCTGCTGGTGCGCCAGCGCACGCAGACGATCAACGCGCTCCGGGGCCACCTGGTCGAGTACGGCATCGTCGCTCCGCAGGGCAGGAGCCGGATCGGGCAACTGGCCGCTTTGCTCGAAGACGGGGACTCGGGCCTGCCCGAGGCGGTCGTCGAGCTGGGCAGGCTGTTGTTCGGGCGGATCGACGAGCTTGATGAGAAGATCGACGAACTCGACCGTGAACTCCTGGCGAGGGCGCGGGAGGACGAAGAGACGGCGCGCCTGTTGACGATCCCGGGCATCGGGCCGGTCACCGCGATGGCCATCCAAGCCTTCGCGCCGCCGATGGAGAGCTTCCGGCGCGGGCGCGACTTCTCGGCTTGGCTCGGCCTCGTGCCGCGGCAACACACGACCGGAGGCAAGCCGAGGCTGGGCGGGATCTCGAAAATGGGCCAGCGCGACCTCAGGCGGCTCCTGTTCTCCAGAGCGATGACCGTTGTCACGCATGCGATCCGGCGCGGCGAGATCACGGATAGTGGCTGGCTGGGATGTTGGCACGCAAGCCGAAGAAGCTGGTGGCGGTGGCGCTCGCCAACAAGATGGCGCGGACGGTCTGGGCGCTGACGACAAAGAAGGGGACCTACCGGGTTCGCACTGCCGCCTGACCGGGCGGAGAAAGGAGAAGAAGCGAAAAGCAAAGACGCTGTCGGGGAGGTGTGGGCAACAGGACGCAGGAACGGGTAAGGGCAAACGGTCGGCAAGACGGGATCGGAAAAACCAGCGTAGGCTGATGGGCCTCTGAGCCCGCTGAGCCGAATTGGATCCGATCTCACGAACACCATACGGGCCCGCAGCCAAACAGCGCTGCATCAAGAGGCCGAACATACGACAGTACCTGGCCAACTGCCACCAACTCGGTTCTGAATCCGTGCTTGCCCACCTGGGGGCGTCCACATACAGCCTACGCAGTGTTGAACACTGCGGCTGGCAAGGGGGTGGCTCCGCCCCCCTTAGACCCCCCGGGGTTTCCGCGCCGATGTCGGTACGGCGTAGGGGGGAGCCGTCTCCAGAACCGGCTGCCCGTCCGTGCCGATGGCCGACCGGCGTCGGTCGGAGAATCGGGCGATGGCCATCGCGGCGAACCCGTCGCCCGCCATCTCTTGCGCGCTTCGGCGCGGGACCTGTCGGGAGCCAGCTCGGCGGACGCTTTCGACGCGGTCGCCGAAGGGGTCACGCGAACGGTCCACGGAGGCGGGGTCCGTGCCCGGCTCCCTCGGCCGGGCCTCGCACCCCCCACGCCAGCCTCGGCGCGGCCTTCTGCGCGGAGGTTCTCCGCCACCGCATTGGCGGCGGCGTCCCGGACAGGAGGGACACGTGGGACAACATCGGACAGGAGGGACACTTAGGCGATTTCCGAGGAGTTGACATCGTGGGAAGGGTCCTTTCACCGTTAGGGGTCTGGTGCGGCTGGAACGGCAGTAATGCAGACCCTCGAGGAGCAATTCAACACACAGGTGCACGCGTTTCTGGAGAGCACGGGCATGAGGCTGCCTCCCGCCGATCCGGCTGAGCGGGCGCGTGGTGCGCTGGGTCGAGGCCGAGGTCGAGGGGTGGATCCGCGAGCGGCTGGAGGAGTGCCCGGACGTAGCCGACGGGCGGCATCGTCTGGCATACGGTGCGGCTCTAGGGGGCGACGTCAACCGATGGGCGTCCCCCGACTTACGGCCGTACCTGAGCGCGCAAGCGACACGGGGGTTCGATGCGCACTTCGGCGCTTCCGCAGTGCGCACCCGGACCGGCGCGTATCCGGCGCTGCGGCCACGTCTTGCGCTCACGCGGCTTGTTCGACCGGTGCCGCGCGGGCGGCACAGGCCGTGACGCTAGTATCCATGTCAAGTGGACGCCCGTTTTTCTCGAAGCGACCCCCCAGTCCGAGGGCCTGGTACGGGTTCGAGGCCGGGTGTGCTTGCGCACCCCTGCCCCCCCTTCGGGTCGCTAGCGTGCCAGCAGTCCCTCCGGTATTCCTCTACTGATGTCGTAACCTGTTTTATGCCAACAAGTTATGTAGTAGTCATCAGTGCCATACCCGCCATTGTGTCCACCAGTGAGAGCGGGATTCCGTCGGCCCTTACTGGCCGTTGGCGGACGTTAGCGTTCGGTCAGGCCGTGGGCTCATTCTCCTGCGGGTTCGCCCTCGACGGAGACCGAGCAACCGACCAAGCGCCCCCTTCCACCTCCATCGGGTCGTGGAGCGGAGAGCGAAGACAGACCCGTGGTGTGGGAACGATTGGTCGGATCGTTACCTAGTCGCGTAAGGGTTTTCGCCGCTAGCGAGCGCTCTTTGGCTGGCCTTGTCCGGGGGCGGGCCAGCCGCCCGGAGCGGGATCCCGTGCGACGTTGGCCGACTGCGGGGCGGACGTAATCGTTCGATCGGGCGCACCCCCCTCATTGCAACACTGCACCAGCCTTCTCGGCCGCCCTCTGCACCTCCGCACTAAACTTCTCGCAGGAACTGGTTGCGGTCAGGCGAGGGCGTAACATCCGGCACCGGCGCGGCCGGGCGGACAGGCAACTTTGAACGGTAAGCCGCATCCGGCAATGCCCGAATCGTCGCTGACGAGGCCGTCGTTGAGGTGCTATCATTGGTACGATGTGCACCATCCGGAGTAGTTTTGGATGGAACTCGCGGGCCTTCCCTCAAGCCCAGGGTTGGCGGCTTTTTTGCCCACCCTTTATCTGCTCCAACCGCTCCCGCACCCGGACGCATCTACCTCGAACCACCGCAGTACGGTGGCCACGTCGCCAGCAGTCGGCACCTGATCGACGATGAGCAGGTGGTTGCCGGTCAACACCGTACGGGGCGATCCCACGCCTGCGAGCGGCACGGGTGTGTCGGCGCACTGCCAGGACCCGTCGGCCGCGACGGCCGAGACGTAGATGCGCTCCCCGGTGAACTGCATGTCGGCTACATTCAGGTCAGAGTGCACGACGAGGATATTACCCGCATTGTCTCTTGAAACGCCGCCGAGCACGGAGATCTCGTTGGCGAAGTTGACGGGGTGCAACTCGGCACCGGCCAGTTCCGCATCGGATGGGAAGCCCCTTCGCAGACGCGCTTCCAAGTGCAGGGTGTCGACGGTCGGACCCGTGCCTGATCGAAGCACATAGGGCGAGCCTGCGAACGCAATCACGAAGTCGTTGTCGCCGATGTCGAGGAACGCATGGCCCAAGGCGCCGGACATGACCCTGCTGGCGCGGTACGGTTCAGGCACCGCGACGCGATCAAAGTGTAGTGCGTGCTGGTTTTTCGACCCGCTGCGAACTAGCGCCTCGATCTCTCCGGGCGATACCGTGCCAATGGCCATCCATGATGCCCGGTCGATGCCCGCGATCCAGATGGAGTCGCCGACAGCGGCCACCGTCGACAGCATGAGTTGCGGACGCATCGGCAGTGCGCCAAGCGGCTCCCCGCTTCGGTAGTCGAATACCTCGAACTCCAGTGCCATCACATCGACCACGGCAAGGATGTCACCGGTCACGAGCGCTCCTCCGGCGAGCCTGAACTCACCAGGGCCTTCGCCGGCCCGACCGAACGCACGCACGAACGTGCCTGTGCGATTGAATTCGAGGACAGCGTTAGCGATCCCGTCGGATATGAGGATCTGCCCCTCGGGCCCGAACGTCACAGCCAGCGGTTGGCTCACATAGTGTTCGTCGTCTTCTTCCAAAATGAGGCTGTCAAGCGGGATGAGCGCGGGTCCACTTTGGGCGCACAGCGGCACTGCTGCCAAGACGAGCCCGGCGGTAGCGAGCACATGCGTGCTTACAGGTAGTAGTCGATGGTGCACGGACATTCCTCTCCGCCGATTTCGAAGCACGAGGTGCTGCACCGCCTTAAGACGAAACTGACGTAGTAGTCTAGTGAGATGATGATTTGGGCGGTCGGCGGCACCGTGGAGCAGGTCGGCATGGCCCGCGCGAGCTTGTTGGCGATGCGGGCATTCGCCACATCCTCGACGATGCTCTCGACGGCTTCTGCCGGCGGCACGTCGGCGCCGGCGGATACCGGAGCCGCGGTCGCGAAAGTGAAAGCGAACAGGGCGAGTGCCGAGGTGCCGGTTGGGATGAGCAGGTTCCTCACAGGTGGGGACTCCTTCGGGTAGGGTGTTATGGACACGACCACAGGTAGGGACCGGCGCCGGCGCCCGCAAGGCCGGGAATTCCACGTTGTCGGGAGCAGATGGGATGTCCGGTTTCGGGGCACATAAGGTGTCCGCTCTGTCGCTCCGCCGTCCGACAGGTCGCCGTTCCTGCCTACTGTCATGGCTCTGGCGTTTCGGAGCTCGCTAGGGCCTTGGCCGCCAGGATGCCCCCACGACCACGTGACCCCTTGCGGTCCAATGCGGTGGACCTGCTGACCGACAATGTCCAACACGGCCGTGTCACCGTTCGGAAAGGGCCTCGTCTGAACGGGCTCCCCGGAGCGATTGCGGTGGTGCGCCGCCACTGTATTGGCGGCACGCCGACGACGCGTCTCGGACACGTCGCCGAGGGGCTTGTCGGACGCCACTAAAGGTGGGTAAGCCAGCCGACGCAGTGTTGAACACTGCGGACTGGCAAGGGGGTGCTCCGCCCCCCTCGGACCCCCGGATACTGGCCCCGCGGCCTCTGGCTTACCGTGTCCGCGCACGAGGTGCACGGCCAAGGCCTCGCAGTGGGGTTGGGACCATGTCGGCAGCCAAAGAATGGCACGGGGCCATCGTCCCTCGACCGGTATCGAACGCCCGTAGCGCGCGTCGTCCAGCGCCTTGCGCACTCGCGTTTTCCTCTGCGATGGTAGGTGGATCCAGTCGTGACGAGACCTGAGCCACCCGGAGGTGTGACGGCGAATGCATCGAAGAGCGAGAATACGGACCATAGGAGGAATGTGGGGCTCGGGCGGGTCATTTGAGTTCCTGGGCGCGACCGGAGTTGCTGCCCGAGAGGCACCGGGAAGACAGGAGGCCGACGCGTGACTCCCAGGAAGAAGGGCCGACGCTGGAAAGGCAAGAAGAAGGTGCCCACCCGGGCTGAGTTGCGTTGGCCGACGCTGGAGGTGCTGAAGAAGGCCGGAGGTTCCGCGTCCAACCAGGAAATATCGGAACATGTCACGCGATACCTGGACTTGCCGGAGTCTGTTTCCGACATCCTACATGGCGACGGCCCGCAGACAGTAGTTGACTACCGTCTCGGGTGGGCACGGACCGACCTCAAGCAGGTCGGTGTCGTCGACAACAAGACCCGTGGTATTTGGACGATCACTCCACGCGGGCGGGTAATTCGTTCGGAGGTGGAGCTGCAGAAGCTGTATGGCAAGCGTGACCCCCAGGGTGGGGGCAAGCCGACTCCGAGCGGCGGCGATTGGAAGGAACGTCTATTGGATGTCCTGCGTGGCCTCAACCCCGACGCCTTCGAGCGACTGTGCCAGCGCGTTCTGAGGGAATCGGGCTTCACGAAGGTCGAGGTGACGGGCCGGTCTGGCGACGGAGGCATCGACGGGGCCGGTGTGCTGCGTGTCGAGCTCATCTCGTTTCACGTGCGGTTTCAGTGCAAGAGGTACAGGGGTTCGGTACAGCCGAGAGAGATTCGAGACTTCAGAGGGGCATTGGCCGGGCGCGCAGACAAGGGCCTGTTCATGACGACGGGCCGGTTCACGAGTGGTGCAAGGCAGGAAGCCGTACGAGACGGAGCGTCGGCAATCGACCTCATTGACGGATTAGAACTTTGCAAACTCCTGAAGGAGCTGAAGCTCGGCGTAGGCACGGAGGTGGTGAAATCGACCAGGCTTCTTCCGGAGTTCTTCGCCGAGTTGTGACGACGGGGTCATCCGGCTGGGTAGATGCTGCCGGTCGGCTCGAGTCGGCCGGACGCCTTCGGGTAGTCTCGCCGCGCCCGCCGAAACGGATGAGTTCGACGTTATCGGCCATAGCCGTGAGACGATTGCTGCGGCAGATCCGGAAGCCTGGTCTCTACGATCATGAGGCCTGGTCCTTGGGACGGGCTTGCGAATCACCCGTGCCCAAACGGGGGGGACGGGTTACAACGCCGAGCGTCAGCGAGGGCGTTGTTGGGGATCGAAGGGGCAAGCCCCTCGTCAGCCGCCGTGTTCAACACGGCGTGGGCTGGCTTACGAACCTTAAGAGCGTGAGCCAGCCCTCGGCGGAGCCGCTGAAACCGCCTTACGGATCGCCGTCCGGAACAGCGTCCACCGGGCCGTCGCAAGCAAGCTCGCCGACCTCTTGGCCGCCCGTCTCACGGACGGCGAGGGCGTTATCCCGGCGCTCCTGCCGCCCGGTCGCATTCCACCCTACCCGTACCCCTCGGGGACCGGCGATCGACGCTCTCAGGCGCTCCTACGGCCCGTAGGTTCCCCGAAATGCCCCCTGAACGTCCGGGAATAGCCTTCTGAGCCCGGTTGCAGCGTCAAATCAGGTCTCGGTGCTCGCTCACCCGCCCGCGAGATACCGCGCCCAATCGTCCATGAGCCGTCGCCGCCGCTCCAACAGGTCCGTCCGCCGATACGCGGCCTCGATGGGGTTGCGGACCTTGTGCGCCAGCGCCGCCTCCGCCACCTCGCGGGGATGATCCGTCTCCTCGGCCGCCCAGTCCCGGAACGACGACCGGAACCCGTGCGGCACGGCGTCGATCTCCAGCGCCCTGAGCAGTTGCGACATCGCCGTGCTCCCGAGCGGCTTTCCGCCCACACTCGGAAACACGAGGGGACTGGCGCGACGGAGCGTGCGCGCTTCTTCGAGGATCTCCGACGCCCGACTGCAAAGCGGGACGCGGTGCTCGCGATTCCCCTTCGTCCGCGGGGCCGGGATGATCCACACGCCCTCGTCCCGGTCGATCTCCCTCCACACCGCCCCGCGCACCTCCCTGGAGCGGGTCGCCGTCAGGACAAGAAACTCAATGGCCAGCTTCACGACCGGCCGCGCGTTCGAGGCCCGCACCTTCCGGATGGCGCTCGCCACCTCGCTGTGCGGCAGCGCCCGCATGTGCCGCACGGGCTTCCCCTGCGCCCCGAGGACCGGACCGATCCGGTCGCACGGGTTGTCGGGCCTGTAGTCCATCGCCACGGCCCATTCCATGACCGCCCGGATGCGCTGGCGCAGCTTCCGGGCGGTGGGCGGCTTGTCGTGCCAGATCGGAGCGAGAATCCCGACCACGTCGGCGCTCGTCACCTCCGAAACCGGCATCTTCCCGATGCGGGGGAAGACGTGGCGCTCGAGGCTGCCTATCCAGAGTTGCGCGTGCTGGGGTGAGCGCCATCCCGGCCGCAACTGATTCCAGACCCGGCGGCCCGCCTCCTCGAAGGTGGGTGTGGACTCGGCCCGCCGCTTGTCGGCCAGAGGGTCGCCCCCGTCGCGGGCCAGCTTCCGGTTGGCGAACGCCTTTTCGCGGGCCTCCTTCAGGGAAACCAGGGGGAAGCCGCCGAGCCCGAGCTCGGTTCGGCGGCCCCGGATCGTGAGGCGCTGAATCCATCCCCGGCTGCCAGTGGGCCGGACATCGAGATAGAGCCCGTTGCCGTCGCAGTAGCGTCCGGCACGGCTCACGGTGCGGACGAAGGCGGGTGTGAGCGCGTTGTGTGGATGCTGGCCGCGTGGCTTGCGTTTCGGGGGTCGTCTGGGGAGTGCCATACCCACCATTATATACACCACCCATTGGCGGATGCAAGGAGAAACTACGAATCCGCTTGAGACACGCGATGTCTATGGTCATCGCTGTAACACGATGTAAAGCAGATGGTTATAGCCGTTACGGGACTCTACTGGACGGCTTGGCAGCTCGGTATCAGCATTCCCTCCGGGAAGGGTGTCGAGCGCCGCTTCGAGGCGGAGGAGGACGTGTTGGCCGGCCGGCTGGCCATCAAGCTGTTCGGCATCGCCGGGCATGTCCGGGACGAGCCTGTTCCGCCCCGCCTTTCGCCTTCCCGCACGGGATTGTTGGCCTGGAGCGACCCCGGCAGGCAGGGGCGAGGGTGTGAATACACACTCGCCGCTATGCCGCACCAAGCCCTCGGGGCGGGGGGTCGCTCCGGTCACGGCCATAGCGGCCCGTTCGGCAACCGACGAGTGGGCCGCTTGGCTGCAAGACGCAGTAAGCGCGGCGGATGGAGGTTCGCCGCCGTGTGAATCGCCGGGGAGCCGAAATGTGAATCGCCCCCCCTCGTCGTTTTCACATCGCGGTACGGCGTAACCCGGCCACTATTCCCCGAGCTGATTGGAGACATCGCGAGCGTGCATCCGCCCGGCCAAAGGACGATCCGAGCCCCGACTCTGACTAGCGAAAACACCTCGCCCGCGCGAGTTTCCAACCGCGCAGATCGTGCAGTCCATCACGAGAGGAATCGAATGATGGCACGCACGAAACGAAGTCGGCGTAGCTACAGCGCTGGCGAATGGGGCCGCAACCGGGTGAGGGTGTTCCCCGATCCCAAGACCGGCCTATACCAGTCGAGTGGCGCAAGAACGGGCGCAGGCTCACGAGGTCGCTCAAACACCGCGACTGGTCGCGGGCCAAGAGGCAGGCGGATGAGGTTGCCGCAGGCTTCGCGGTCCACGAGCCCGCCGGCAAGGCCGAAGCTGAGCCCGAGCCGCTCACGCTGGGAACGCTTCTTGACATCTACGGTGAGGAGGTGACGCCCGCCAAGGCGGAGACATCTCAGCGGTCCGACCGGGCCGCGACGAAGATGTTTCTCCAGTTCTTCGGCCGACGCCGCAAGCCCTCCACGCTCTCTCAGCGCGACTGGGACCGGTTCATCCGGGCGCGGCGCGCGGGCACGATCGGTCCGAGCGGCAGGCCGGTGTCAGAGCGGACCATCCAGTACGATCTGAAGTTCCTGATCGCGGTCTTCAACTGGGCCACCAAGTCCAAGGACGAGGAGGGCCGCCCGCTGCTCGGCTCCAACCCCCTTAGGGGCCTCAAGATGCCGACGGAGAAGAACCCGACACGCGTCGTGCTGTCCGATGAGGAGTACCGGGCGCTGCTCCGGGTATCGTGGGAGGTCGGCTGGCGGTTCCACGTCGCGCTCGTGCTCGCTCATGAGACCGGACACCGCATCGGGGCCATCCGCAGCCTCAGGTGGTCGGATATCGACCTTGACGGCGGAGTGGTGCGGTGGCGCGCGGAGCACGAGAAGACCGGATACGAGCACCGGACCCCGATGACCGCCGAGGCTCTCGCCGCCTTGAATGAGGCGCGAAGGAGGAATCCCGGAACCGGGGACACTCCGGTGCTACCCGCATCCACGGACGCCTCAAGGTGCGTGGGCCGGTCGCTGGTCCGCTACTGGTGGAACCGAGCCCAGAAGCTCGCGGGTCTGGAACCCCGGCGCGGCAGAGGCTGGCACTCGCTGAGGAGGAAGTTCGCGTCCGACCTGATGGACCAGCCACTCAAGGTGCTCTGCGAGCTTGGCGGCTGGAAGACGGCCAAAACCGTCCTTCAGTGCTACCAGAGGGCCGACGAGGACCGGCTTCGAAAGGCGCTCGCGAGCCGTCGCAACGGCGCGCTCGATCCCATTTAGCGGGAACGAATCGGCGGGAATCGCGCCCTCCAATCCCGTAGCCTCAATCATCGCAACACGATGGAAATCTGTAACCTCCCGCCGTTACGTCAGGGTCAAGGGGGGCGCGGATCGCGGCAGGGAATCGACTGAAGTCAACCGGGACTGCACGATCAGTCGTCCTTGCCGATCGGCGGTGCCTGGCCTACACCTCCGGGTCGTATCTTTGATTTGAATCAGCGGACTGGTGTGAACCAGGGCCAGTCCCTCAAGGTCCGCCACCCGGCTCGCGCCGGGACAGCCGACAGGCGAGGACGCCAGATGACGTTCGACATCGCATTCGTGCTCGGTCTCACCCTGGCGGCGCTTGTGCTGTTCGCCCTTGACCGGGTGCGGGTGGACCAGGTCGCGCTGGCGGTCCCGGTCGTCCTTCTCCTGAGCGGCATCCTCACTCCGGCCGAAGCGGTATCGGGTCTGTCCAGCCGCGCGACCGTGACGGTGGGCTCGATGCTCGTGTTGGGCCTGGGGCTCCGCAAGACCGGTCTCGTGTCAGCCATCGGGGCTTGGGCCCGCACCGCGCCCCTTGGCGGCAAGTACGCACGCATGTTCGCGCTCTGCCTCATCTGTGCGCTCCTGTCTCCCTTTCTCATGACCACCGCCGTCGTGCTGGTCTTTCTGCCCGTTTTCGTCGCGCTCGCCGAGCAGGCCGAGGAGCCGGCCTCGCGGTATCTCATGCCGCTCTCCTTCGTCTCGATTCTCGGCGGCACCGTCACCCTCATGGGGACGACCACCAACCTCGTCGTGCACGGCGAGGCGGTGAGGCGAGGGTTCGACGACCTTCACATGTTCTCGATCACCCCGCTGGGCCTCATCTGTCTCGCCGTGGGTCTGGTGTATCTGTTCACCGCCGGCCGGGTGCTGCTGCCGCGGCGATTCGGGGCTCCGGATCTGTCGGCCAAGTACGATGTCCGCCGCTTCATCACGGAACTGCACGTCCCGGAGGATTCGCCGGCGAACGGCCGCTCGCTGGCCCAGCTGAGGTGGGGCGAACGCTATGGCGTTACGGTGCTGGACATTGAACGGGGTGAAGATGAGATCACCGCACCTCACGGAGATCGCCACATACGGCCGGGCGACATCCTGTACGTGCAGGGACCCGCCGAGAGCCTCCTCGAGCTCGCGCACCGACAGCGACTCAGAACGCCGAGAGAGGGGGAAGAGCATGAACTGGACCTGACGACAGGGCGCGGCCGACTGGTGGAGATCCTCGTGGCGCCCGGCTCGAGTCTCGTTGGGCGGACGCTGCGCGATGCGAATTTTGCGCAACGCCACAACGCGACGGTGATCGCCGTACGGCAACACGGTGTCACCGTACAGGAAAGGCTGGCCGAGATCTCGCTCCGCGTCGGCGATCTGCTCCTCGTGCACGGAACCGCCAGCACGCTCCAACACCTCGCCGAGGATCCGGAATTCGTCCCCCTGGCGGAAGTGAAGACGCAGCCCGGGAACAGGCCGCAGGCCGGGGTGGCCGCGGCGATCATGGCCGGCGTCGTGCTCAGCGCCAGCTTCGGAGTGCTCGACATCATGACGGCCGCGCTCACCGGCGTGATCCTGATGGTGTTCACCCGCTGCGTGCACGTCGAGGAGATCTACGGGGAGGTGGAATGGCTGGTCATCTTCGTGCTGGCCGGGCTGATTCCGCTCGGCCTGGCGCTCGAGACCACCGGCGCGGCGGAGTTGATCGCGGGATGGGTGGTGGCCCTCTCGGCGCCGCTGGGAGAGATCGGGCTGATCGCGGCCTTCTACCTGCTGACCGCCGTGATGACGGCCGTGGTGTCCAACGCTGCGACGGCCGTGATGCTCACCCCGGTGGCGATCTTCGCGGCTACGCAGGGAGGCGTGAACCCGTACGCGCTGCTCGTCGCCGTCATGTTCGGGGCGTCGGCCTCCTTCGTCACTCCCTTCGGCTATCAGACCAACGTCATGATCTATGGGCCCGGCGGATATCGTTTCATGGACTTCGTGAAGGTGGGCGGCCTGCTGAACCTGATCCTCCTCGTGACGGCCACCCTCTTCATTCCCCTCTTCTGGCCCAGCTGATCCGGCGCGGGAGGCTCAGGTGCTGACGGTGGAACTCGTTCTCGTTCTGGCGGTTCTGGTGGTGGATGTCGTCCTCTTCGTGCACGGGCGACTCCGAATGGACCTGGTCGCGCTCCTCACGCTCGTGTTCCTTGCCGTGACCGGGCTCATCGAACCGGCCGAGGCCCTCGCCGGGTTCTCCAATCCGGCCGTGGTGACGGTCTGGGCCGTTTTCGTGCTGAGCGGAGGACTCGCGCACACCGGCATTGCCAATATGGTCGGGCGACAGGTGATACGCTTTGCGGGCGGAAGCGAGGCCCGCATCATCCTGGTCATCATGGTTACCGCGGGCGTGGCGTCCGCCTTCATGAACAACGTGGGCGTGGCGGCGATCCTCTTGCCCGTCATCATGGATCTCTCGAAGGAGACCCGAATCCCACCTTCGAGGCTTCTTCTGCCGCTCGCGTACGCGTGCCTCCTGGGTGGATTGACCACCCTCATCGGCACCCCACCCAACATTCTGGTCGCAGAGGCACTCCGGAACGGGGGTCTCGAGCCGTTCGGGCTCTTCGACTATTCGCCGGTAGGACTGGTCGTGATGGCGGCGGGCTTCGTCTTCATCCTCGTGGCCGTCCCCAGGCTGTTGCCGAAGCGGCGCATCCAGGTCGCGGGCCCGGGAGGGGACCATGAACGGGTGCTGCCGGACGTCTACGGGCTGAATGAGCGGTTCATCATCCTGCGGCTGCCCGAGGCGTCGCCCCTTGCAGGAAGGAGCCTCGGCGAAATCCGGCTCGGGTCCGTGGCCGGACTTCAGGCCATCACCGTCATCCGTGACGGGCGCCCCCGACCCTCGCCCGGCGCCGACTTCCGTCTCCGGGCGGGAGACCGCATCGTCGCTCAGGGGCCGGTGGACCGGCTGGACCAGCTGCGCGAGAGTTCCGCGCTCGAAATCGAGGAAGAGGAGCTGGGCGTAAGGGTGCTGGACTCTCCCGAATTCGAAATCGCCGAGATCGGGATACCCGGCGGCTCCGAGCTGACGGGACGCACGCTGCGAGACGTGGACTTTTCCGTCCGTTTCGGGGTTCGCGTAATGGCGATCCGGCGCGACGGGATGTCCCTGCCGAGTCCCCTGCAGGATCTGCCCCTCCAGCCCGCGGACACGCTGCTGGTCCAGGGTCCACCGGACAAGGTCGAGGACCTGGGCGCACACGAGGAACTGACCGTCGCCCCCGCCGACCACATCGACCTCTACAGCCTCCAGGAGGAACTGTTTGCGGTTCGGGTGCCCCGCGACTCATTCCTGGCGGGCCAGACGCTGAAGGAATGCGGATTGGGCGCCGCACTGGGGCTATGGGTGATCAGCATCCTTCGCGAAGGCCAGACGATCGAGATGCCGGAGGCCGGCGAGCGCCTGCAGGCAGGGGACCTGCTGGTTGTGAGGGGCCGGCCCGAAGGGTTGTCCGCACTGAAGGGAATTCGAGAGCTCGAGGTCGAGGGCAAGGGGGCGGAGGGGAGCCCCACTCTCGAAACCGAGCAGATAGGGATCGCCGAGGTCGTCCTCTCACCCCATACGAGACTCGTAGGGCAAACTCTCCGCCAGCTCAGCTTCCGCAGAAAGTACGGGCTGATGGTGCTCGCGATCTGGCGCGAGGGGCGTCCCCATCGAACCGGACTCCGCGACCTGCCGCTTCGCGCTGGTGACGCGCTGCTCGTTCACGGACCTCGCGAGAATCTCCGTGTCCTCGCCTCGGATCCGAACTTCCTTGTTCTGACCGAGGGTGTGCAGACGCCACCCCGGCGTCGCAAGGCGCCGGTCGCGGCCATGATCCTCGGCGTTACGCTGGGGCCCGTCCTGCTCGGGTGGCTGCCGATCTCCATCGCAGCCGTGGGAGGCGCCGCCCTCATGGTCCTGTTCGGGTGTCTGACCATGGAGGAGGCCTACCGCTCCATCGAGTGGAAGGCCGTCTTCCTGATCGCCGGGATGCTCCCCCTGGGCGTGGCGCTGCAGGACGCGGGCGCTTCGGCGCTCCTTGCACAGGCGGTTGTAAGGACGGTCGGGGACTTCGGGCCCCTCGCCGCCATGGGCACGCTTTTCGTTGTTACCTCGCTGGCGACCCAGGTCATCCCGACGGCGGCCCTCGTGGTCCTCATGTCCCCCATCGTGCTGGGCACGGCCGAGAGTCTGGACATCTCCCCCTACCCCCTGATGATGGCCACGGCGATGGCCGCGTCGGCAAGCTTCGCCAGCCCTGTCTCCCATCCGGCCAACGTTCTTGTCATGGGACCCGGCGGCTACCGGTTCACCGACTACCTGCGCGTGGGACTGCCTCTGACCGCTGTCGTGTTCGTGGTGGTCATGCTCGTGACCCCGGTTTTCTGGCCCTTCTGAAGCCTCGCGAATCCTCGGCGCTCGCGCGTGCTTCACCCTTTACCTCCCGCGGCAACCCCCGCCCCTTCCACAGGTAGAACGCCACCGGAAACAGCAGCAGCACAACCGCCCCCGACGTCACTACCCCGCCCACCAGCGGCGCGGCGATCCGCTTCATCACATCCGCTCCCGCGCCCGCGCTCCACATGATTGGCAGCAGCCCGATCACGTCCGTCGCGATCGTCATCATGACGGGGCGGACCCGCTTGACCGCACCGCGCCGAATCGCCTGGGCCAGCGCGCCGCGATCCGTGAGCAGCCCGCGGTCCCGGTAGTCCCTGTACGAGACGTTGAGGTAGAGGAGGAAGACGATCGCGGTCTCGGCGTAGAGCCCGGCCAGCGCAATGATCCCCACCCACACCGCGATGCTCAGGTCGTAGCCCAGGACGTACAGCAGCCAGAATGAGCCCGCGACCGCGAACGGCACGCCCAGCAGCACCAGCATCGTCTCGGTCACGGACCGCGTGGTCAGATAGATGAGGATGAAGATCAGGAACACGGTCAGCGGAACCACATACGCCAGGCGCTGCTCGGCGCGCTCCATGTACTCGTACTGGCCGCTCCAGGCAACCGTGTAGCCGGGGGGCAGCGCCACCGCTCCCGCGACGGCCTCCCGTGCCGCCTCCACATAACTCCCCACGTCGATGTCCCGGATGTCGATGTACACCCAGGCGTTGGGCTTGGCCCCCTCGCTCTTGATGCTTGGCGGACCCACCACGTACTCCATGCCCGCCAGCCGTCCCAGCGGCACCTGGTGACCCTCGTGCGTCGCGACCAGGACCGAGCGTAGCGCGGGGAGATCGTCTCGCAATTCGCGACTGTATCGCAGGTTGACCGGGTAGCGCTCGAGCCCCTCGACCGTCGTCGTGACGTTCATGCCCCCGATCGCCGTCTGGATCACCTCCTGCACATCGCGCACAGTGAGGCCATGCCGCGCGATCGCGACCCGGTCGATCTCGAAATCGAGATAGTTGCCCCCGAGCACCCGGTCGGCGTAGACGCTGGCGGTCCCGGGAACATCCCGCACGACCGCCTCGACCTCGCGCCCCAGCCGCTCCAGTTCGGCGAGATCGGGCCCCGCGATCTTGATCCCCACCGGCGTGCGGATACCCGTCGACAGCATGTCTATGCGGCTCCGAATCGGCATCGTCCACGCGTTCGTGAGGCCCGGAATGCGCAACGCCGCATCCAGCTCCTCCACCAGCCTCTCGGGCGTCATCCCGGGCCGCCATTCCCCGCGCGGCTTGAGCGCGATCGTCGTCTCGATCATCGACAGCGGCGCGGGATCGGTCGCCGAGTCCGCCCGCCCCACCTTCCCGAACACATGCTGGACCTCGGGGAAGGTGTAGATGATCCGGTCGGTCTGCTGCAGGATCTCCCGCGCCTCGGTGATCGACACGCCCGGCAGCGTCGTCGGCATGTACAGCAGGTCCCCCTCCCACAATGGCGGCATGAACTCCGACCCGAGACGCGAAAACGGCACCACCGTCGCGGCCAGCGCCACCAGCGCCCCGGCCACGACCCACCGCCGAAACCGCAGCACGAACCCCAGCACCGGCCAGTACGCACCGCCCAGCAGCCGGCCCACCCGCGTGCGGTCCGAGGGCTGGATCCTGCCACGCACCCAGTACCCCACCAGCACCGGCACAAGCGTCACCGACAGCAGCGCCGCCGCCGCCATCGCATAGGTCTTGGTGAACGCCAGCGGCTTGAACAGCCTCCCTTCCTGCGCCTCGAGCGTGAACACCGGCATGAACGATACCGTGATCACCAGCAGCGCAAAGAACAGCGACGGGCCCACCTCCCTCGCCGCGCCGGCGATGATCTCCCAGTGCGGCCGCCGCCCCCCGTACCGCGCGAGGTGTTTGTGGGCGTTCTCGACCATCACGATCCCGGCGTCGACCATCGTCCCGATCGCGACCGCAATCCCCCCCAGCGACATGATGTTGAGGGTCAGCCCCTGCACCCGCACCACGATCATCGCAAGCAGAATCCCCACCGGCAGCGCAATCACGGCCACCAGCCCGCTCCGCACGTGGGCCAGGAACAGCAGACACACCAGTCCCACGATCAGCAACTGCTGCAACAGGCTCGTGCGAATACTCCCCACCGCGCGGTCAATCAGCGAAGTGCGGTCATAGGCGACCTCCAACTCCACACCCTCCGGCAGACCCGGGCCGATCTCCTCCAGCCGCATCTTCACGTCCCGAATCACCTGCCGCGTATCCGCACCCGGACGCACCACCACGATGCCGCCCACCGTCTCGCCTTCGCCGTTCCACTCGGCCAGCCCGCGCCGACTCTCCGCGCCCACGCTCACCCGCGCCACGTCCTCGAGCAGGATCGGCGTTCCGTCCGGGCCCACGCCGAGCCCGATCCGCCGGATGTCCTCCACCGACCGGATGTACCCGAGCCCCCGGATCATGAACTCCTTCTCGCCAACCTCGATCAGCCCGCCGCCCACGTCGCTGTTGCTCTCCTGAATCGCCGCGCGAATCGCCGAGATCGGCAGGTTGTACGCGCGCAGGCGGTTCGGATCGACCGTGACCTGGTACTGCCTCACGAAGCCTCCCACGCTGGCCACCTCCGACACCCCCGGCACTGTCGTCAGCTCGTACTTCAGGAACCAGTCCTGGATCGAGCGCAGCTCACCGAGATCGTGGCGATCGGACTTGAGCGCGTACACGAACGCCCACCCGACCCCCGTCGCATCGGGCCCGAGCTTGGGCGTCACCCCGGCCGGCAGCTGCTCCGCCACCGAACTCAGGTACTCGAGCACGCGGCTCCTGGCCCAGTAGAGATCCGTCCCGTCCTCGAAGATCACGTACACGAACGACACCCCGAAGAACGAATACCCGCGCACCACCTGCGCGAACGGCGCCGCAAGCATCTGCGTCGCAAGCGGATAGGTGACCTGGTCCTCGACGATCCGCGGCGCCTGCCCCGGATAGTCGGTCTGGATGATCACCTGCACATCGGAAAGATCCGGTATCGCATCGATGGGCGTGCGAGCCAGCGAATACGCCCCCGCCACAACGATCAGCAGGGTCCCCAGCACGACCAGAAATCTGTTCTGGATTGACAGGTCGATGAGTCTTGCGAACATGACCGCCTCCTTCAGTGGTGCTCGTGCATCGCGCCGGCCGCGTCGGATGCCGCCTCGCCGGCACTGCTCAGCAGCTGCGAGATGGCCGCCCTCAGATTCGCGTCCGAGTCGATCAGGAATTGCGACGAGGTCACGATCGTCTCACCCTCGGCGAGCCCAGCCGCCACTTCCTGCATCCCCTCGCTCTCGGTGCCCAGCACCACCTCGCGCGGCTCGAACACGCCGCCCTCCCTCGCCACGATCACCACCGCCCGGGCGCCGCTGTGCAGGACCGCCTCGGCCGGCACCATCACCGCATCGACCGCCCCGCTCGTCGTCACCGTCACGTCGACGTACATCATCGGCCGGAGCAGCAGATCCGGATTCGCGACCTCGACGAACGCGGTGAGCGTCCTCGTCTCCGGGTTCACCGCGGGCCGGAAGAAGAGGATCCGGCCGGTCCACTCCCGCCCGGGAAAGGCGTCCGCCTCGACGGTGACCGCCTGCCCCTCGTGGACGTGGCGAAGATCGTCTTCGTAGAAGTCGGTCTCGGCCCACAGCGTCGAGTGATCGGCGATCTTCAGGACCGTCATGCCCGGGTCGAGCTTCATCCCCTCCATCGAATCGCCGATCTTCTCGACGATGAAGCCGGTGGCGGGCGAGAAGATCGGGACGGTGCGCGCAACCACCTGCGACTCGGTGAGCGCGTCGATCTGCTCCTCGGTCATGTCCCAGTAGAGCAGCCGTTCCCGCGCCGCTTCCAGCAGCGACCGGGCCCGCTCGACGGCTTCGGGGTAGGCGCCGCTGTCCTGCAGGCGCCGCACGTAGTCCATGGCGCCGAGGAATTCGCGCTGCGTCGTGACGAGCTGCGGGCTGTAGATCTCGAAGAGCACGTCGCCGGTCGCGACCGTCTCGCCCACGTTGTTGACGCTGGCCCCCTCGATCCAGCCCTCGTACTTCGTCTGCACCGAGACGACCCGCTCCTCGTTGTGCGCCAGAATGCCGACGGTCCGGATGGAGACAGGCAGGGCGCCCCGGCGCACCTCCGTGGTGCGCACTGCAAAGTTCTGCAGGAAGGCCTGGCTCACACGGATGCCGCCGTCCTGCATGGCGGGTTGAGCGGCGCCCGCACCGGCACCCTCGACGACCTCGTCCGCGTAGACCGGGACCAGGTCCATGCCCATTGGGGACTTGCCCGGCTGATCGGACGTGTAGGTCGGGTCCATCGGGGCACGCCAGTATAGGATCGTGCGCTCGCCCGCGGAATCTCGCCCAGGGAAAAGCGCCGTCCCGGCCACCCCGGCCGCGACGCCCAAGGCCACGAAAACGACGGCACGCAGCGTGTTGAGATTCGTCATGATCCTTCCTCCGGGAACGCCGAGCCGATGGCCCGCTCCATGTCTGCCAGCGCCTTCATGTAGTCGGCCCGCAGGCGCGCCAGCCCGAGGCGCACGTCCAGCAGGACCTCCTCGCTGTCGAGCAGATCCAGCACCCCGGTAACGCCCGCCGAGTAGGCCTCCTCGGTCGTGCTGAGCGCCTGTTCGGCCTGGGGAATCAGGGCCCGCTCGAAGAGGGCCAGCTGACCGTCGATCGTAGTGAGCCGAAACGCGGTCGAGCGCACCGCCAGAGCCACGCCGTTGACCGCGTCGTGGTAGGTCTCCTCGGCGGCGGAAAGCATCGCGGTGGCCTCCCGCACGCCCGCCTCGTACGCGGACCCGAACACCGGGACGCTGGCCCCGAGGGTGAGACTGAACTGGTCCCGCCCATTGTCCGGGGGCGGATTGACGAGTCCCGGATCGTCGCGGCGCCCCAGCACGTTCCCCCACGCCACGCCGACGGTGAAGTTGGGGCGGGAGCTTCGGCGCGCCAGCCGCACAGCGTGCTCGTTGCCCTCGATTCTCAACCGGGCCGAGCTGATCTCGGGTCTCGCGGCGAGGCCGGCCGCCTGCAGCGACTCGCCGTCGACCTGCGCGACCGGGCGGTCGGCGATCGTCACGGTGGGGATCGGGGTGTCCACCGGCCGGTTGGTCAACACGTTCAGCGCGGCCTCGAAATCGGTGCGCTGCCGCAGCAGTTCCTGCCGCCGGTTCAGCACCCGCGTGACTTCCGCCTGGAGCTTGACCACCTCCTGCTGCTGCCCGAAGCCCTGCGAATAGCGCGCCTGGGCCAGCGCTTCGTAGTGCACCAGGAGCTGCTCTTCCTCGCCCGTGATCCGCAGCGCCTGATCGAGGTAGGCGAGATCGTAGTAGGCCAGCTTGACCTGGCGGACGACCTCGGCTCTCTGCTCTTCGTAGGACTCGCGGCGGATCGCGGACTCGGCCGCGGCTATCTCACTGCGGTCCGAGAGCGTGCCGAACCAGGGGATCGACTGGCTGAGCGACACGCTCGACAGCTGCGGACCGACTCGCGTCTGAGGGCCCAGCACGTGCTGGGTGAACGAGAATGCCGGATCGGGCAGCGCCGCGGCCTGCGGGATGCGCGCCTGGGCAGCCCGATGCACCAGGAGCGCCCCGCGCACCCGCGGGTTGCCCTGCAGCGCTTCGTCTATAAGCACGGCGAGCGTGGGATCGCCGTTGGTCGCGTATTGCGGCGACTGGGCCGCCGCACCCGCCGCGACAGCATATGTGGGAATGGCGATCGCATGCACGACCGCCATGATTCGCATCATGGACATGGTTGCCTCGCAGCCTGAGAGGTCGAATAGGCGGAGCGCCCGGTCGGACGCCCCGGGGTGTCAGGCTGCTTGGCGTGGAGGCGGTGACTCGACCGCCAGGTCGGCGGCGACCGGAATCGGGTTGGCGAAGAAGTCCGCGCGTTCGAAGGCGGCGGGAAGGTGCGTCATGGCCACGACCTGCGCCGTCCGCACCGACGACGCCCCACAGGCCAGGATCATCAGGCAGCCCTGGCTGTCGCCGTGGTGCTGGCCGGGCGTGGCTGCCGGCGATTCCTCGGGTGCGAGGTGCTGGTCGTGAGCCCCCGAGGGCGGCGTCATCGCGGCGGCGTGATCGGCCTCGCCATGCGCACCAGACCCCATGTCGCAACGAAGTGCGACCAGCTGTGACCACGAAAGGGCCACGAGAGCAAAGAGAGCAATGGGGCGGCGCATGGGTCGAATGTGCTGGCAGGGTGTAGCGCGCGTCAATGCGGGGCCGGCTGGTCGTCGGCCTCCGCAGAGGGCGACACGGCGGCGATTCTGCAGTCGGGCTCGGCCGCGCCTTCCCTCACAATGTGCGGCCCTGCCGGATCCCCGACCATCTTGAACGGCACCTGGTGATAGCCGCGCCGGATTCGGTAGGTGGCGAAGTGTTTTCGGTCCAGCGTGAAGACCTTTTCTGTGCCCAGTTCTTCCGCAGCGGTGACGATCGAGGCGTCCGCGAAGTCCATCGGGGTATCCGCATACTGCTGCATCAGGTCGAAGCAGCGCTTTAGTGTTTCGTCCTCCATCGCAAAGACTCCAGCGCCGCCGTCCCGGACAAACTCCATTAGGCCCGAGACACGATGCTTCCCCGGGCGCAGCAGGTGAAACGCTTCGGTGAGAACCGGCAGCGTGGTCATCAGTCGTTCGTCGAGTCGGCTCAGGGTCCGCCGGCAGACCGAGTGGTCGTGGTCTGTCGCATCAAAGAGGGCTACGAGCGGCCCGGCATCGACCAGAATCATCGTCCATGCTTCTTTCGGATGATCTCGGCCACCGCTTCCTTGGCCTTCGCAGCAGGCGCGAGTGCGCGCTCGCCCTCCCTTGGCAGCCCAAGGTTCTTGTACACCTCGTAGGGACTTCTCGTGATGTCCGAGTCCAGCTCCCGCTCATAGGCCCGCAAGCCCCGTCTCATGACTTCCGAAATCGACAGCCCGGTCCGCCGCTGCAAGTCGGCCAGGGTAGTTTCGGAGGCAGCATCCATTCGTACCGTTCGCGTGCTCATTCCATCCCCCTTTGGTGTAGTGCAGCATAATGTCATACATACGTACTACACAAGAGACAACGGTCACCGAGCGGCCTCGGCCCAGAGCGCGCGTTGGTCAGCTCGCAAGGTCAACTGCCGGCAACCGCGCCCACCGGATGTGTTCTATTCGGAGATGAACCGCACCGCCGCCAGGCCCGCCCTTCGTCCCGGCGAATTCGTTTCCCTCATCGCCCTGCTGATGTCGCTCGTCGCGCTCTCGATCGACGCGATGCTGCCGGCGCTGCCCGCGATCGGACGCGACCTCGGGGTGCTGCGCCCGAACGACACCCAGTTCGTCATCACGGCGCTGTTCCTCGGGCTCGGGTTCGGCCAGATTCTCTTCGGCCCGCTCTCGGACCGCATCGGGCGCAGGGCTGCCATACACACCGGGCTCCTGCTGTTCATGGCCGGGTGCCTGGTGAGCATCTTCGCGCCCACCTTCGAGGTGATGATCGCGGGCCGGGCCCTGCAGGGCTTCGGGGCCGCGGCATCGCGCATCGTGACCATCGCCATGGTGCGCGATCAGTACGAAGGCCGCGAAATGGCCCGTCTCATGTCGTTCGCGATGTCCGTGTTCATCCTCGTTCCCACCATCGCTCCAGCGCTCGGCCAGGGGATCCTGTGGCTCGGAGGCTGGCGCGCGATATTCGCCACCATCCTCGCCATCGCGGCGATCGCGTTGACGTGGTTTGCGCTTCGCCAGCCGGAGACCCTGCCCCCCTCCCGCCGGCGGCCCCTGTCCCCGCGGGACATCGGCGCAGCCGTCCTGGAAGTCCTGAGAACCCGGGCCGCTCTCGGATACACCGTCGCCACCGGATGCGTGTCTGCGCCGTTCATCGCCTACCTGAGTTCGGCTCAGCAGATCTTCCAGGACGCCTATCGGACCGGCGCGCTCTTTCCGCTCTGGTTCGGAGTGCTCGCCCTCGCATTCGGCTGCTCCTCGCTTCTGAACGGCCGCCTCGTGATGAGGCTCGGGATGCGCCGGCTCTCCAGGGCCGCGACGGTGTCCATCACACTGGTCTCGGTCGTCGCGTGGGTAGTGGCCCTCGCCTTCGATGGACTTCCCCCGTTCTGGCTTTTCATGGCCTATATGCTCGTGGCCTTCTTCTGCATCGGCCTCTATTTCGGAAACTTCAATGCACTCGCGATGAGGCCCCTCGGCCACATCGCGGGGGTGGGCGCGGCAGTGGTCGCTTCGCTCACCACGTTCATCGGGGTGCCGCTCGGCGCGCTCGTGGGCCAGAGCTTCAACGGGACCATGTATGCGCTGATCGGTGCCTTTGCGGTCGCCGGAGCGGCTACCCTTGTCGCGACGTGGTGGGCCGAAGGGGTGGATGCGCACGCGTAGCCGACTCATTTTTCGATTGACATTTTTTTTTGAAAGACCAGACATTGCGCCCGACCCAGATGAGCCCGCCCCCACGCAGTACTGCCGTACTCCTGACCGCCGCCACCCTCCTCGCGGCCGCCGCCCTCCTTGTGGCCCCCGCCCAGGCGACCGCCCAACCCACCGGCGCCATCACCGGCACAGTCACGGAAGCAAGCCACGCCCAACCCCTGCCCAGCGCGACCGTCTCCATTCCGGCACTCGGAATCGGCGTCCTCACAAACAGCGACGGTCGCTACCTGCTCACCAGCGTCCCCGCCGGCACCCACACCCTCGAAGTCACCCTGATCGGCTACGCCCCCGGCGTGGCGACGGTCACCGTCACCGAGGGCGAGACCGCGAGCGCCCCCTTCACCCTGCAGATCAGCGTGATCACCTTCGAGGAGATCGTCGTCACGGGGTCGGCCTTCGAGGAGCCGCCGATCAGCCTGCCGGTCGCCGTCTCGGTGTCCAACCGGGGGGCGCTTGCCGAACAGGGCTCGCCCACCGTGGTCGACTTCTTCCGCAAGCTCGGTGCAAGCCACGGCACCCTGGCCGATCAGGGGAGCTTCTATAACGGCTCTGCCGGGCTCCAGCCCGAAACGCTCGCCAACGTCAACCTGCGCGGGCTCGGAGCATCCCGGACACTGGTGCTGCTCAACGGGCGCCGCCACGCCTACGTACCGTACCGGATGACCGGCGGACGCTTCGTGGACGTGAACAGCATCCCGGCGATCGCGCTCGAGCGCATCGAAGTGCTCAAGGAGGGCGCGTCGGCGGTCTACGGGTCCGACGCCGTGGCGGGCGTGGCGAACTTCGTGACCCGCGCGAGCTTCGAGGGGCTCGAGGTCCAGGCCGCCCACGAGTACTTCCGTGGCTCGGGGAACAGCAACCTGGGCGCCATCTACGGCAAGGAGCTGGGCAGCTCGCACGCGATCATCTCGGGCGAATTCGTGACCCAGGGCGAACTGCTCCCCGCCGAAAGGGAGCATCTGCTGCAGCCCTTCCATCCGCGCGGCGGAGGCTGGTCCGGAATCGGCAACCCCGGCGCCTTCATCGCCCCAAGCCTCACCGGCAACGAGAATCGCGACGAGTTGTCGGCCAAACTGCTCGACGCCCACGTCGGGTCCGACCCCAGCTTCTTCGTCGATCCCGGCTGCACGCCCTTTGGGGGTCTCGCGCAGACGCACACCTGCCGGTACCGGTATCAGCCGTCGGCCGGCGTCGTGAACGAGGCGCGCTTCCTTCGCCTGTTCGGCGAAATCCATGGCGATCTCGACGATCGCACCACCTACAACTTCGAGGCCCTGACGTCGTGGTCGGAAAACCCGGGCTGGCGCACGTCGCCTTCGTTCCCGCCGGTGGGGCTCTACGACGGCATTCAACTCACCAGCCCGTCGCATCCGGGCCGGGTCGCGTTCTGCGGGGATCAGGGGGCGTCAGTGGGATTCGCCACGGTCGACGATTGTCTGAACGGCGATTGGTACTACTACGGCCGCATCGTGGCCAACGGCCAGCTATCCCGGGTGCTGCAACGGAAGAACGAGACGCACCGCGCCTCGGCGTCCCTGCACAGGGACATCGAGCTTTTTGGAGAAGACGGACACCTCGACCTAGGTGCCACGCTCGCCCGCTCGCGCGGCGATTCCAACCTTCCGGCCGAGTACGCGTATCGGAAGTTCCTGGCGTTCCGCGGCTTCGGGGGGCCCGACTGCGGGGTCGGGGTGGTCGCGGACCCCGGCGCGATCGGGGGCATGACGGTCTCGAACCCCACCGGCGCGCTGCCCGGCCAGGGCGCCTGCATGTACTACAACCCCTTCAGCAACGCCTGGCGCACCTCGATTCAGCCGGGAGCGGCGTATCACAACGGGACCAACCCATGGTTCGATCCGTCGCTTGCGAACAGCCCGGAGGTGCTGGACTGGATCAACGAGGAAGCCTTTCTGGACAACGTCGCCAACCATTTCGTCGGCGACGCAACGCTGACCGGACGCGTGCCCGGAGGTATCGTCAGCTACGCGCTCGGGTATCAGTTTCGCTGGCTGGGCGTGTCGGCGACGCCCAACGACGCGAGCAACCTCGAGATCAACCCGTGCCCGGTTCCAGGGGATAGAGGGTGTGCCGTTCGAAGCGGCCCGTTCACCTTCACCAACAGCTTCTCGCCATACAGCGACGAGCAGAGGGTGCACCGCTTCTTCGCGGAGCTGCCGCTGAACCTTGGCGACCGCGTGGACGCGCAACTTGCCGCCAACTACGAGTTCCATTCCGTCGCGTCGAGCTTCGACCCCAAGCTCGCCGTCCGGTACCGCTTCGCCGAGGGTGACGGGTACAACCTTTCGCTGCGCGGATCGCTCCAGACCACCTTCCGCACGCCGTCGGTGGACGACACCAACACCGATCCCGTCACGACCCTCCAGTTCGTCCGCCAGACCGGCTCCTACAAGGCGATCGACAGCTTCGGCTCGACCGACCTCGTGCCCGAGGAGGCGCTGACCTTCAACGTGGGCGTGATCGCCATGACCGAAGAGGCGAGAGTCACGGTCGACTACTGGAGCTACGACTTCCGTGACCTGATCAACGTCATCCCGCACGCCGGCATCACCGGGCTCTACGACCAGGGCGGGGCGGCGCGCGAGGCCGTCAAGGATCTCGTCACATGTCCCGACGGCAAGGGGACCGGAACGTGCGACGCGGCCCAGATCGAGCGCGTGGAGATCTATCTCACCAACTGGCCCGGCATGAAGACATCGGGCATCGACTGGCACGCCCACACCCATTTCCCCGCACCGCTGCCCTCGGGGCTCTCGCGGCACCTGCCCGACATGTCACTCGGTCTCGACGGCACCTGGACGCTGAACTACGACACCAGGGAATTCGCGTTCAACGGGAGCCGGATCCAGGCGCCGTCGGAGGCGGTGGGCCAGCTGAACCGGTACAACCCGATCGCCTTCGCGGTCCCGCAGTTGAAGACCCGGGTCGACCTGGGCCTGCACGGCGACGGGTTCGGCCTGGTGACCTACGCCAACATGACCTCGTCCTACATCGACGAGAGCCAGGAGGCGGGGTCGGAGTATCGCAATATCGACAGGCACCTGACCTTCGATGTGAGCCTGTCGGCGCGCCTGGCCGGGTTCGATGTTGTACTGTCGGCGGTGAATGTGGCGGACACGCCGCCGCCCGTCGTGAACACGGAGATGTTCTATGATGCGGCGACGCACGATGCGCGGGGGAGGCGAGTGAGGCTGTCGGTCACGCGGAGGATGGGGGAGGGCTGAGCCCTCACTGACTCCGGCACCGGTTGCGCCGACCGGCGACACCGCGCACGATGCCGTCCATGAGATCCTTCTTCCCCATGGTGCGCAGCGAGGGCGCGACGCTCGCGTTCCTCATCGCCTTCGCCGCGTTCGCGTTCATCCCTGCCTGGCGCACCGTCGAGATCGGCGGGATGGCCCTGTTCGGCTGGCTCATCGCCGCGTTGATGCTGATTTCGCCGACGGCGACCCTTTTCACATTCCTGCGGCGCAAAGGCAGGGTCGGCGCCGCATCCGAGGGGAGCGGGGCAGATTCCATCTCCGGCGCGGAGCAGGACGGAGGGGCGCCCTGATGCTCCTCGAGCGCATCCTCGTCGGGGTCTACCTGGCCGCGTGCATCGGGATCGGGATCTGGGCATCGAAGAGGGTCCTGGGCTCGAGCAAGGAGTACTGGGTTGCCGGAAGGCGTATCGGCACGGCCGTGAACTCGATGGCCATCATGGCGGCGCTCGCCAGCGGTGGCTCCATCATCGGCGTCATGGGCCTCGCCTACGCGCAGGGCATCCCCGCAACGCTGGCCCTCTTCGGGGGGTCGGTGGTCGGCTTTTCCCTCGCGTCCATCCTCGTCGCCAGGCCGCTCCGCAACTTCGGCAAGTTCACGATCACCGACTTCCTGGGCTTCCGGTACCCGCACGCGCTTGTCCGCTACCTGGTCCCGATCCTCATCGTCATCGCCTTCACCATCTACATCGTGGCGCAGCTCAAGGCGGCCGGCATCGCCGCCGAGGCGCTGCTCGGCATCCCCTACAACACCGCCCTGGCCATCGCCACCGTCGTATTCATCGTCTACGTCTCGTTCGGTGGCATGGTCGCGATCACCTGGACCGACGTCATCCAGGGCTTGCTCATGGTCCTGGTCGTAGTGGGGACGGCCGCGGTGCTGATCTGGCGCGTCGGATCGCCCTTCGAAATCATGAGCCAGGCGACCGCTGTCGCCCCCGAACTCGGACAGGTGGCGCACCGTCCGGTGTCCAGCTACCTCGGCTACTTCGTCATCTGGGCCACGGCCATCCCGGTCATCCCCCACATCGTCATGCGGGTCTTCACCGCCAAGGACGCCGACAGCGCGCGCATGTCGCTGAACCTGTCCATGCTCGTCTACAGCGTGATGATCCTCGCCGCTGTCCTCGCCATCGTGCCCGTCGGCCGGATCGACTTCCCGGGACTCCAGGACGCCGACCAACTCTTCCTGCGCGTCATGGAAACCCAGTTTCCGCCCCTGATCCGCGGGATCGCCGTCGCCGCCGTACTCGCCGCGGTCATGTCCACCACGGACGCCCTTCTTCTCGCCTGCAGCTCGGCGATCGCACACGACATCCTTGGCGGCGCAATGCGGGGCCGCGCCAGCGAACGCACCCTCAGCCTCGTGCGCATCGGCTCGACGTGGGTGATCGGGATCGCGGCCCTGCTGTGGGCATTCTCCCCGCCCGAGCTCATCACCCAGTTCTACACGGCCGGGGTCGGCGTGCTCAGTGCCAGCCTCTTCGTCCCCACCATCGCCGGCCTCTGGTGGAAGAAGGCCAACCTGGCCGGTGGCGTCGGAGCCGTAGTGTCGGGCGCGGGCGTCTACATGGTGGTTCAACTGGGCATCATCGACATCGGCGTGGCGCCGGTGGTCATCGCCCTAGGGGCCAGCGCCACGGCCATGATCCTCGGCGGCCTGTTCGGTCGGCAGGAATCCCGCGAGATGGTCGACCGGATCGAGGCGCTTCACGGCCAGGGCTGACGCGCGGAATCCTGGTAATCGGTCCGTCGGCATTCTCGTCGGTAGTGAAAAGCAGCGCGAAAATGACAACTCCGGTTGACATAATGTAAAGTGTAGTGTATATGTCGGCGCTGTGGGGGGGGATGAAGGCCGGGTCCGGCTGGTGCAAAGGAGTCCACACTTGGCCACCAAGTGGTTTCGGGACGGAAGCTGGTGGGCTGCAGTCGCTGGCGGCGCGATCGCCTTCCCCATCGCGGTGTTGCTGCACGAACTCGGGCACTTCCTGGGTTACACCGTCTTCGGCTTCCCCGATCCGGTCCTGCATTTCGGCTCTGCCGGCTGGGCCGATGAGGCGCACGAAGCTCTCCTCGAGGCGGGGGACCTGGAGGCTGCGGCGGCGATTGCCCAGCCGTGGCAAGAAGCAGTCGCCGGGGCCCTGGGGCCGATCGTCTCCTACCTCACGCTCATTGCCTGCGTGCTTGCGGTCCGCCGTTTTGGCCCCGGCCCCCTTTCTCTGGTGCTCGGAGTCGGATTGGTTACCCCCCTGCGCTGGCTGCCTGCGATCCCGCTTCTTGCCGTAAGGCTCGTCGGCGTGCAGTGGACCGTCGGGATGGACGAAGCGAGGCTGGCACGGCGCACCGGGATTCCCGCAAACCCCCTCCTCCTGCTCGGCGTAGCCTGCCTCGTGCTCGGCTACTGGTTTCTCATTACCGCGTTCCCCCGTGGCGAGAGAGCGCGAGCAGTCGTCCCGACGCTGGTTGGTGCGCTGGTTGTAGGTGGCCCGCTGTGGGTGCTATGGCTGGGCCCGCTGCTTCTTCCGTGACCGTTGAGAGCCGGTCAGCTCGTTGGCCGGCTGATCCGCCGCGGTAATCGGTCCCATTGGCCAGCCAGATCATCCCCTGCGGGAAACAATGGGCAAAGGACGACCCGTAGTGTGGGGCAACTTTCTTGAGCTGCAGGGAGATAGATCGATGTCCCCGTCCCGTTTGGTTCCAGTCGTTTCGCCAATCCTCGCGCTGACCCTCGGATGCTCGGGCAATCGTCCGGGCAACGGGCCTTCGGAATCGGAATCCGACTGGGCGCAAGGTCCGCAGCTGGAGGCCGTCCTGGAGGCCACTTCCGGCCCTGACGCTCCGCTCTCCTACGTAGAGGATGCGGTCACGGACTCCAGGGGCCACGTATACATCGCCGACCTGCAGACGAAGGGTGTCATTGTTCTCAACCCTGACCTAAGCTACGAGCGCACGATCGGACGTGAAGGCGAAGGCCCCGGCGATTTCAAGAATGTTGCCGCTCTCCAGGTCCTCCCCGGAGACAGTCTTTTCGTTTTCGATGGGTCGTTGGATCGCGTGTCCATCTTCGCTCCCGGGAGCGACAAACCCGCGTTGGTTCACGATCTTCGGGGAGAGATAGGTCACGGTCGTGTGTGGAGGTTCCCCGGGTCGGCGGGATACCTCTCCTGGTTCTTTCCTCCCTTCATGGCTTCCGGCTCCGATGTCGGGCAGGTCCGAATCGACATTCTACGGCACCTTCACGGGGACGATCACAGCATGATCGACTCGTTGTTCTCATTCCCGTCGCGTGAGTTTCTGGTGGAGCGAATGCGCAATTCCAATGGAAGTGCCGTGAGCGTCACCCGACACCCCTTCGCGCCAGGGTCATTCGTACGGATTCTCGACAACTCATCGGTCGTTTACGCCAATGCGCGTAACGTGGAAGTCTCAATTGTCGACATGCAGGGCGGCGTCGGGCGCCTGCTTTCGTACGAGACGACACCGATTGGCGTCACAAGAGCCGAATTGAAGTCAACCGCGAACAGGCTTTCACGAAAGCTCGCCAGCATGCTTCGAGAGGGTGCGCCCTATACCTGGCCGCCGCTCGTTGGCATGGTGGTGGACGACATGAAGCGCGTGTGGCTGGGCATACGCAAGCCGGATCGCAGCACCGTGGAATGGGCTGCATTTGCGAGAGACGGCACACATTTGGCCTCGGTGGACCTTCCTTTGGGCCTCACGTTGTACGCCGTGCGGGGCGGCCGGCTGATCGGGGCCATTCGCGATGAGACGGATGTACCTCAGTTCCGGGCATACAACCTGCCTACGCTCGAAGCCAGTGTCGTGGCCAGCGGGGCCCGTGTCTCCCAGTAGCGATAGAGCCGAGCCAACGCCCGCGCCCGTGAGGTTGATGTGGAGGCAGTTGCGAGCCGAAAGGTGGTTGGCCGCGGTTGGAGGAGGCGCAATCGCCGGCCCCCTGAGCATCGTGCTTCACGAACTCGGGCACTTTGGGGCGTATGCAGCTTTTCGTTTTTCCGACGTGGTGCTGCGATTCTCCTCCGTAAGTTGGGGTGGTAGCAGCGAATTCCGCCGGCTCTGGCGCGCGGGCGACGTGGAGGCTGCCTCGGCCATCGCCCAACCGTGGCAAGTGGGGGTCGGCGCAGCAGCCGGTCCGGCCGTTTCGTACCTGACAGCCATCGCCTGCGTGTTTGCCGTCCGCCGATTTGGTCCCGGCCCTCTTTCGCTGGTGCTCGGACTGGGATTGGCGGCACCCCTGCACGCTCTGGCAGCATTCCTGGTTCTCCGCATCAACATCTTCGGTGATGGATTCATAGGGAACCAGGACGATGTATGGGCGGGGTGGATCGCCGGGATCCCATCCTCGCTTGCCGTGCTCCCCGGCCTGACATGCCTCGTGCTCAGCTACTGGTTCCTCGTGACCGCCTTCCCACGCGGCCGACGGGTGCACGCCCTGGTGCCGACGCTGATCGGCATCGTCGTGGGTGGCCTTCTGTGGATCTCGTGGCTGGGCCCCCTGGTTCTACCGTGAACTCGTGTCGCGTTCGGGGCCGCGGGTGGTTGCGAGATGGCAGCTGGTGGGCCGCGGTAGCCGGCGGAGCGATCGCCTTTCCAATCGCGGTGTTGCTTCATGAACTCGGGCACTTTGTTGTGTACCGCGCTTTCGGATTCCCCAATTTGGTCCTTCGATACGCCGCCGTGAGCTGGGAGGGGACCGGCGATTTCAGGAGGCTTTGGCAGGAGGGAGACCTGGAGGCGGCAGCAGCAATTGCCGAACCTTGGCAGGCGGCGCTCGGGACGGCTGCCGGACCGATCGTCTCCTACCTGCTGGTCATCGGATGCGTGCTTGCGCTCCGCCGATTCGGCCCCGGCACCTTCCCCCTGGTTCTCGGAGTCGGATTGGTAACCCCTTTGCGCTGGATAGGAGCGATTCCCATCCTTTTCGCGAAGCTCCGCGGTGCGCGTTTCACGTCGCACACGGACGAAGGGTGGGTGGCGCTGATCACTGGCATCCCCGAGTCCCTTCTGCTTCTGCTCGGCCTGGCTTGTCTCGTGCTCGGATACCGGTTCCTCGTGACCGCCATCCCTCGCGGCCGGAGGTTGCGAGTTCTCATCCCTACGTTGATCGGCTCGGTGCTGGGTGGTCTTCTGTGGGTTCAGTGGCTTGGGCCTCTACTTCTTCCCTGAACCACTCTACTATTAACTGACCTCAAAGTCGCCGAATTCCGTCACCTGAACCCGAGAAGGGGGACGCCCATGCGCTGGTGTGCAATCCTCGTGGCTGCCCTCATCGTGCAGGGGTGTGGGTTGTTGGATCAGGGCCTGGCCTGCACCGACCAATTCGTCTACGCCATCACCGTCGAGGTGCGGGATTCGTCTACGGGCGAAGCCCTCGCTTCACCGCTGACCGGCGTTCTCACGGATGGCGAATACCGGGAGACCATGGAAGTGCATCGTCATATCCTGAACGGGGGCGGGGAGCGACCCGGAGTCTACGATGTCGATGTACGCGCTGAGGGTTACCGGCCCTGGCAAATCAAGGGTGTCGAGGCGGGACACGACGAATGCCATGTCGAGAACATCATGCTCCTCGCCGAAATGGTTCGGTCCGGCGCGTCCTGACTGCCAGCGGCGATACGCGGCGCCATGACAGCGGACAGACCGGAAGTCATCCTGGGCAACCTGGATCACCAACCCATCGACCGTCGCGATTTCGTTCGCCTGGCGGGCGGCCTCGCCGGCCTCGGCCTGGTCTCGTGCTCAAGCCCTGTCGAGCCGGAAGACTCCCCCGGAACGCTGACCCCGGCCGACCGGCCGCTACGGGTTGTCGTGGTCGGCGCGGGCATGTCCAGCCTGGTCGCGGGCTACGAGCTCTCCCGGGCCGGGCACGACGTGACCCTGCTCGAGGCCCGCGAGCGCGTGGGAGGGCGAGTCCTCACCGTGCGCTCACCGTTTGCCTCCGGACACCTGGCTGAGGCAGGGGCCGCGCGCATTCCCCCCGAGCACGACCTGACCCTGGGATACGCGGGCCACTTCGGACTGGAGCTGGACCGCTTCTACCCGGAAGACGGGTTGTTTCTCCGGTACGAGAACCGCGAGCAGACGACGATTCCGCCGAGTTCGTTCCTCTCCGAATGGCCCGACTTCGTGAAGATCCGAGGCGGGAGCGACCGTTTGCCCGCCGCCTTTGCCGCCGAGCTGGGCGACCGAGTGGTCACGGCATCGCCCGTCACGGACATCGTCGCCGGGAGCACGGTCCGCATCACTACCCGCAACGGCCAGAGCTACGAATCGGACAGGGTGCTGGTGACCGTGCCGGTGCCCCTTCTCTCCAGCATTCGCTTTTCGCCAGCGCTCTCCTCCGCGAAGACCGAGGCGATGAACGGTGGCTTCCGCTACCAGAGCGCCACCCGTGTATTCGTCCGCTGCCGGACGCGCTTCTGGGAGGCCGCAGGCCTGAATGGCTGGGGAACGACCGACTGGCCCGAAGAACTCTGGCACGCCACCTGGGACGCGTCGGGACCCGAAGGCGTCCTGCTCACGTATGTGCGCGGCACCCGCGCGGACGAACTCGACGCACTCGATGGCAATGCCCGCGTTACCCGTGTACTCGCCCACTGGGAGGACTTCCTGCCCGGCGCCTCTGGCCACTTCGCGTCCGGCATGTCGCACTCATGGCAACGGGATCCCTGGAGCCGCGCCGCCTGGGCGGAGCCCACGCCCACTCAGGACGCGCTACTCGGCAGCGCCCTCGCCCGGTCCGAAGGACTGATCCATTTCGCCGGCGAGCACATCTCGGGAGCGCGGGGATGGATGAACGGTGCTCTCGAGTCGGGGCTGCGGGCCGCAGGGGAGATTCATGGGGGATGACCGCGCCGCGCCGGCGTGCCCTGACGTGGCGTCGTAGAGGGCGGTGACCTTGGCGCCGAGGCTGGGGGTCCCCTGTCCCCCTCGCCACCACACCGCCGATGACGTACGATGCGTTCAGCTCTCGCCTATCGAAAACCGGAGGAATGACCATGAAGAGCGCCCTGCTCATCGGAGCTCTGCTCGCCACTTCGACCGTCGCCCAGGCTCAGCAGCGCCCCGAGCGCGACCCGAACAGCATGGGCGGCGGCAACTGTGCGGCCAACATCTACAACTGCCGCGATACGCCGAACCCGCTTCCCGCGCCGAACACGGTCTGGATCGAGGAGATGACCTGGATGGACGTCCGCGACGCGCTCGCCGACGGCAAGACCACGGCTATCATCCCGACGGGCGGCGTCGAGCCCAACGGGCCCTGGCTCGCGACGGGCAAGCACAACTTCGTGCTGCGCGCCAACTGCGACGCCATCGCGCGCGAGCTGGGGGACGCCCTTTGCGCTCCAATCATCAAGCTGGTCCCTGAAGGCAACATCGACCCGCCCAGCGGTCACATGACCAGCCCCGGGACGCTCAGCCTGCAACAGGAGACCTTCGAGGCCCTGCTCACCGATGTCGCGCACAGTCTGAAGATGCACGGGTTCCGCAACATCATCTTCATCGGCGACAGCGGCGGGAATCAGGGCGGACAACGCGCCGTGGCCGAGCGGCTCAACGAGCAGTTCGCCGGCGCGGCCGTCGTGGCGCATGTGCAGGAGTACTACGACTACAACTCGGTGACCAGCTACATGGCCTTCCGCGGACTTGAGGCCGGCGAAAACGAGGGCATGCACGACGACCCGATCATCACCCTCAACATGTTCTACGACGACCCGTTTTCGGTCCGGTACGACGAGCGGGTTGCGGCGGGCAAGGCGTCCATCAACGGCGTCTCGATCGAGGACCGGGTGAAGTCGCTCGAGCTGGCCCGCGAGATCGTGGCGTTCCGCGCGGAGCATACGGCCGATGCGATCCGAACGGCCATCGCCAACCGGGGCACGCTCCCGGCACCCGACATGTCGGCGATGCGCGCGCGGTTCGCGGCTGCGCGGGCGGCCGGCGGCGGCGGGCGGCCGGAGCGCCCGCCCCCCGATCCCCGCTCGATGGGAGGCGGCGAGTGCAGCGCCAACATCTACAACTGCGCCGACACGCCCAACCCTCTGCCCCCGGTCAAGACCGTCTGGATCGAGGAGATGACCTGGATGGACGTCCGCGACGCCCTCGCCGACGGCAAGACCACGGCGATCGTCTCCACCGGCGGCGTCGAGCCCAACGGCCCCTGGCTGGTGACCGGCAAGCACAACTACGTGCTGCGCGCCAACTGTCCCGCCATCGCGCGCAAGCTCGGCAATGCGCTGTGCGCGCCCGTGATCGAGACCGTGCCCGAGGGCAACATCGATCCGCCCAGCGGACACATGACCAGCCCGGGTACGATCAGCCTGCGCCAGGAGACCTTCGAGGCGGTGCTCACCGATGTCGCTCACAGCCTGAAGATGCACGGGTTCGAGAACATCGTCTTCATCGGCGACAGCGGCGGGAATCAGCGCGGCATGGACAACGTGGCCACCGCGCTGACCGAGGCCTGGGGCGGCGAGGCGGCCGTCCTCTTCATCCCGGAGTACTACCGCACACCGCCGGGCACGCCGAACGTGCTGCGCGACCTTGGCGTCGTCACCGACGACATGCCCAGCGACGGGATCCACGACAGTCCGGGCATCACGCTCAACATGATGCTCGACGACCCGGCGTCCGTGCGCTGGGCCGAGCGGGTGAAGACGGGCCAGGCGGTCATCAACGGGGTGTCGATCGCCGACCTGACCAAGTCGCTGGAGCTGGCGAGGCAGGTTTCGGATGCGCGGACCGAGCGGACGGCGCGGCTTATCGAGGAGAGGATCGGGGGGCGGTAGTCCCCTCCGCCTATCGTCCCAGACTCTCCCGTATCGCGCGCACGGTAATCTCCGTCCGGTATGCAATCAGCTTCCGGCCGATCTCCAGCGTCCTCTCCACGGGCCCCAGCTCCACCTCGTTGATCGAGTAGAGCCCCGCCTCGATCCGCTGGCGGGCGCGGATCCGCTCCGGGTCGGTGGTCGCCACGATCGACGAGTAGTGGACGTCGTCGTGATAGAGGTCGCGCGTCGCGGTGCAGTTGTCCGGCTGCTGGAAGATCTGCAGCTCCTGCTTCAGGTACTCACAGCTCCAGATGTCCTCGCGATAGTACTCCTCAATGTAGTGGGCCCGCGCCGTGCCGCCCCAGTATTCGTTGAGCTCGTCCGCGGTCTCGGACATGCCGTTCTGGTTGCCCCCGCTGTCGCCGATGAACACGACATCGGTGAACCCCTGGCTCTTCAGGCTGTTGGCCACGTCCTCGAGCACCATGCGGAAGGTCTCCTGGCGGACGCTCAGGGTGCCGGGATAGCGGATGTTCTCGGGGTCGCCCTCCGGCACGTATTTCATGACCGGGGCACATAGCGCGTTGCCCAGCTCGCGCGCGATCGCGTCGCACATCGCCTCGAGCACGTAGTTGTGCTTGCCGCCCGCCACGTAGGGGCCGTTCTGCTCGACTCCGCCGGTCGCGATGATGCCGATCGTCTTGCCCGACGCGATCTCGTCGCGCACTTCCATCCAGGTCAGCTCGTCGATCCAGATCGAGTTGATGCCCTCGATGGGCCGGGGCGCGGTCATCATGGCCGCCTGGCGCGCCTGCAATTCGGCACGCTGCTCCGCCGTGAGGGTTCGGCGGTCCTGTCCTTCTGCCGGGAAGACCACCAGAGCCGTCAGCGCGAGCGGTCCCAGTAGCCGATTCGTCGCTCTCATCCCTTCATCTCCTCTGCCTTGACCGGATTCCCGTCAGCTCTTCGCTCAGCTGCCTCAGCTTCGCGCGCGCCTCGACGTCGTAGGCCTGGGCGTTGGCGCGGCGCGGGGTCAGGCCGCTGAAGTACTGCCCGCTTTCGAAATCGTCGGAGTCGACCACCTGCATCGTCGCGTCGGCCCCTTCGGCGATGGTCGAACGCGGGGTCGCGCCCGCCCGCCGCACCATCTCGGTCGGCATGTAGGTTGCGGGATGGAGCGAGCCGACCACGATCCCGGTGCCGGCCAGCTCCTCGGCCAGGTCGTGCGTGAACATGATCTGCGCGAGCTTGCTCTGCGCGTAGGCGCGGCCCCCGCTGAAGCTGTTCTCGATCATCACGTCGTCGAAGTCGATCGGCGTCTGCGCACCCGACGACACGTTCACGATCCGCGCCGGCGCGCTCGCGAGCAGCCGCGGCATGAGCATGTGCGTGAGCAGAAAGGTCGACAGGTAGTTCACCTGGAAGCGGTACTCGTGCCCGTCCTCGGTGACCCACCGCTCGTCGGGCGCCGAGCCGAACCCCGCGTTGTTGATCAGGATGTCCAGCCGCTCGTAGTCGGCCAGCAGCGTTTCGGCGAACGCGCGGACCTCGGCCAGCGAGGCGAAATCGGCGCGGTAGAAGCGAGCGCTGCCGGGCCCCGCCGCGTTGATGGCATCCACCACCTCGGCGCCCCGCTCCTCGTTGCGCCCGTGCACGATGACGTGTTCGCCGCGCGCGCCGAGCCGAATCGCGAGTTCGCGGCCGAGGCCGGAGGTGGCGCCGGTGACGAGGACGACCTGCTGGCCGGGGGCGGGCGCCTCCTGGGCAAGTGCCTCGGTGGCCGCCGGGAAGGGGGACAGGAGGGCGGCGACCGCGATGGCGGCGCCGACGGCGTTGCGGCGGTGGTTGCGTTTCATCGTAGGTGCCTCAATTCCCCGGCAGATATTTCGCCGGAATCGGATGGTCGTCGCTCTCCTGCAGCCAGTAGATCGACACGATCCACCAGCGCGTGCCGTCATTCAGAAGCTGGAACGAATTGATGCCGCGCGCGAACGGCTCCGGATCGCTCTCAAGCCGCCGCGACTCGTAGGTGCTGAACGCGTGCGCAATCACCCCGAACTGCTCGGTCACCCGATGGATCTCGACCTCGTGGAACCCGTTCTCCTCCAGGTAGCTGCCCGATGTCGCGGCATACTGGTCGGGCGTGATCGCTCGCCGCACGTACATGGCCCCGTCCGGCTGGCCCACCGGGCTGAGCGTCGCCCCGGGCGCAAAGAGCGAGCGGAACCGGTCCCAGTCGCGCGCCTCGCCGGCGTCGCCCGAAATGACGTCGTAGACGGCCGTCATGATGGCTTCGATGGACTCGACATCGGCGGGGTTGGCGGCCGGTGCGCCGGTCTGTTGGGCTGAGGAGGGCGTCGGCGTGGCCGCGGCGGCCATCGCGATGAGGAGGGCGAGGACCGTGGCGGCGGTGAGGGGGGAGGTGGGGGCGGCGCGGCGCGCGGAGGAATTCGGTGTCATGGCTGGCTCGATGGGGCGGTGGGGAGTGGTTGCGGCGAGGGGTTTCAAAGATACGCGCCTCCTCGACCGCAGGCACCCCGGGGCACGATCGATTTGACAGCATTGCCATCATACCATAGCGTATGCCTGCATTGCCTTCACCTCAACGACAGCGCACAACATGAGTCAACTGACCGTCCGCAAGCTCTCCCGCCAGATCATCGACGGCCTCAAGCAGCGAGCCGTCACCAACGGCAGGTCCGCCGAAGCGGAACACCGCGAGATCCTCCGAAAGACGCTGCTCCCGGCCGAGGGTACGTTCGCCGACCGGGCGCGGGCTATGCGTCAGCGTCTCGCCTCGTCCATTGACAGCACGGACACCATACGCGCCGACCGGAACCGGGATGCGCTGTCGTGACGGGCTACGTGGTCGATGCGAGCGTGGCCGTGAAATGGCTGGTCGCCGAAAACCTCTCTGAGGAATCTGCGCGGCTGCTGGATCTGGATGTCACGCTCTTGGCCCCCGATCTGCTCTTCGCAGAAGCGACAAGCGCGCTCGCCGCAAAGCACCTGCACGGCGAGATGGACCTTGAACAGTTCGCGGACGCTGTAGACCTGTTGCGGGCCGCCCCGTTGGCCACACCCCTTTCAATGCGCCGACTTGCCCCTTCCAGCGCACGCCTCGCACGAGATCTGACGCACCCCGTCTACGACTGCTTTTACCTCGCGTTGGCAATTCACGAGAACTATCCTCTCGTAACAGCGGACACCCGCTTCTACGACAAGGTGCAGAAGCATCCGTATCTCGCCGACCGGGTTGTGCACGTCGCTCTATTGCGACACCAGGGCCGGGGATGACTACATTTCACCAAGTCAGCACCGTGCCACCCTGGAGGGCGAGAATACAATGGCCAAGTACATGTTCCGAACCAGTTACACGAAATCCGGCCTCAAGGGGCTGCTCGCCGAGGGCGGCACCGGCCGCCGGGCTGCCCTGCGCCAGACTATCGAGGGCGCGGGCGGCACCATGGAAGGGTTCTACTACGCTTTCGGCGAATGCGACCTCTATCTGATCGCCGATCTTCCGGACGAAGCGACGGCGACGGCGCTCTCCCTGAACATTGCCGCCGCCGGTGCGCTGACTGTCACCGTGACCGTTCTCCTTACCCCGGAAACGATCGACGAAGCGGTAGGAAAGGCCGTGCCGTACCGGCTGCCCGGCGCATGAGTCGGTAGCCGGCCCTCGCAATCGAGTGTCGCATAACTTATAATTGACGACCTCCCCGCAGGACAATCCATTCGCACCCCCTTATGCACAGGAACAAGGGACAATGGCATTCGTGCGTGTTCAGGACCCCACCAATAGCGCGGCGACGGATGCAGCGCAACAGGCGGTGGACAGCCTCGCAGCTGTAATCGACAGCCTGGCCACGGTGATCGGAAACAACATGGCCAGCGCTCAGCCGTCTCTGCAGATGGAATTGGTACTGCCGCACCTTGTGCTGCTGTCTCTGGTGCTTGTGGGGCTGCCGCTGTTCGCACGCTGGCGGGAAAAGAAGCCCGACGGCGCCGATCCGCCCCCGCTCAAGGGGCTCAATCTGCCGGAAGGGAGCGTCCGCAGCATGCTGGCGCTCCTCATCGTCGGCTCCCTGTTGCTCACGCTCAATTTCGGGACGGAATCCCTCGGTTCCGCCTACGCCGAAGTCGTGTCGATCCTCGGAACCCTGGCCGGATCCGTTCTGGGCTTCTACTTCGGCAGTCGCGGATCGCAGTCGTAGTCATCATGGGCGCGCTTCTGGTGCCCGGTACAGGGGCAGTCACCCTGCTCGATCAGCACGACAACGATGTCGGCTGGCCCGTACTGATGAGGCTGAAAGGGATAATCCGGGGAATCCGGGGACAGAGCGACGACGAGCTGTTCGAGCTCCTGGCCATGGAGCACACGGCCGGGCAAGCAGCCCCCGCAAAGAGCTCCCTCAAGCCGGGTGTCACGCTGCGGCCCGGGTCGCTGCTGCGCGTTGCCTACAACCAGGTCCAGGATTTCAACGTCTTTCACTACGACTGGCGGGCCGACCTGCGCTACAGCGCCGAGCAATTGTTTCGCTTCCTGAGCACCCGCCGGCCAGCCGATGGGCGCTGGGATCTGGTGGGCCACTCCCAGGGCGGACTCGTCATCGTCATGGCGAGCAAGTTGGCCGGGCGTGCGGACGAGTTCGCGCAGCTCGTGTCGACGGTGACGCTGGTCGGCACCCCGGTGGCGGGAACCCTGAACGCCGCCCGTGCGATGATCATCGGTGACAACGCCGGCAGGCGATTGGCGCCCGTGATTCGAAGGACCGTCAGGACCTGGCCGGCTATCTACCAGATGCTGCCCTCGTGGCCGGCGGTCGCCAGCACCGACGGGGACCCCCTGGCCGACGCTCTTCAGCTCAAGGAACCCGGCGGTTGGGAGGGGGTTGACGACGTGCACGCGGACCTTCTTCTGCGAGCGCGCGAAGTGCAGGCCGACCTCGCCGCCCCGCTGAGCCACATGGAGGAGGTCGATGTCCGCTTCTTCTGGGCCAGGAACCGGGAAACCGAGATCGCCATGCGATCGCCCGGCACCGGCGAGTCCGGCTATGAGTACCTGGAGCGGACCATAGGCGACAGTCTCGTGCCCTACAGTACGACCATGCGATGGCTGGGAAACTCGATCACCCCTTCCGACCACGTGAGGGCATTCGGACGTCCATGTCTCCCGGCATGCCTACCTCTTCAACGATCCGACTGTGGTCTCGCACATTCGGCAGAGGTTGCAATGACCGCTCGCTCCCTCGTCCGCAGCCACAGGCATCCGTCCTCCGCACGCGGCCGGCCCGGTTCAAGCGGACGCTGGCGGTTGGGTCTGGCCGTATTCGCCTGCTTCACCATTCTCGCCCCGCTCCCGTCCGGAATCGCCGCCCAGGAAGCGGGCGCCCCGCCGACTGCCCTGCGCAGCTTTCGCCACCTGGCGGTAGGGAACGTGTCGTTCCTGAATACTTTCAGGCCCACCCTGGAGGGCGGCTACCTCTTCCAGCTGTCGCTGCGAAGGAATGGATGGAAACAGGACGAGTTCGACGCCTGGGAGGTGCTCCCGCCACAAGCCTACGCCCATGTGCTCCTCGCGGGTGGCTGGTCCTTCGGATCGGAGTCCGACGAAGGCGGATTCGCCGGACTCGGTCAGCTCGGGGTGATCTGGCGTCTGGATCAGGAGTGGCCGCTCGGAGTCAACACGATCGGTGGCGCAGTCCAAGCCACTTTCCGGCCCAAGTCAATCGGACCCGTGGCCCGGGCCGAGCTTCTCCACGGCAACCTGGGCCTGACGGTAGGATTTGCGTGGTTTGAAGCCGATGAGAGGGCGCGCGGCATCGCCGTGGGGATCGACCTGCTGCGGTGCATCCTTCAGGACCTCGGGCTTGTCGAGAGCTGCGTGATCTGACGGGCGCCGCGTTGCGTCCAGCGCGATCAGGCGCCGTCCTCGGCCCCCATCAGCGTCGCCCCGCTCCCCGGGCAACTCACCCCCCGGACACCCTCACGATCGGATACGGTTCGCCGCCGCGCAGCTGGTCGGCGAGGAACCCCCAGTTCGCGAAGCCATCGTCCGACTGCGGCTCCACAAGACTGAAGAGCAGGCGTCCCAGCGGCTGGTCGGCGCGCGCCCACATGTCTCCGGGAGCCGGGGTGACCCGGGTCGGCTCGTAGCGCCCGAAGAGCGTCTGCTCGCTGTGCCCCTGGAATGGCCGCTCGGACGTCCGCACCGAATCGATGCGGAACGCCTCCACGTCCACCGGCGTCGCATCGGCGGGCTCGAGGGCAATGCCGTGGGCTGCGAGGCGCGTCAGGACTTCCTGCAGACCGGCGGGGATCAGGTAGGACTGGGGGACGCGCTCCCGCAGCGTCGGGGCAAAGGTCCCGTATTCGTACATGGTCTCGACGTACTGCGTATCGGCGCGCAGCAGTAGCGGGCGGCCGGTGAGTGGGTGGACCTCGTCGACCGTGGCGCCCATGAGGATGTCGACGGGGGTGGCCGAGCGCTCGGGTGCGGCGCGCAACGCAAGCGAGTCGCCAACCACAGTAGCGGCATCGGCGGCCGCGACGATGCGGCGGACCTCGTCCGCGTGTTCGTGCACGTAGTCCAGGATCTCTTCGACGAAATACAACGTCGCGAGGACCCGCTCCTCGAAGGACGCGTAGGAATAGGCTTCGCTCAGAATCGCGATCCGGTTGCGCAGGCCGAGGTAGTTGTTGTTGAAGCGGGGGCGGTGGTCGAAGGTGTACCAGCCGCGCTCGGTCCCGCCGCGCCCGCCCGCGTTGCCGTAGTAGTAGTACTCCCAGCCGTGTTTGTCCCGGACCTCGGTGGTCACATGGGGCAGGAGACCCTCCCGCAGGAAAGCGTCGATTTCCGCAGGCGTGTTTGGGTGGAGCGGCGGCGAGTATGTGAGATGATAGGCGTGCCGCGTCCCGTTCGTCGTATGTAAATCAACTGCTACCTGAGGATTGTATTCGTTCAGCAGGCGCGCCACTGAACGGGCTTCGGGCGAATCGAGCTTCATGTGATCGCGGTTGAGGTCGTAGCCCTGGGCGTTCGGGCGCTGGCCCATCCCGCCGATGGGACCATGCTGACGGCCGCGGTTGGTGAGGGTCACGCGTTCATTGCCGTCGGCGTTGTAGATGGGCGCGATCAGCAGGACCATCGACTCGCGCCAGGCGCCGTGGCGGCCGGCCAGGAGGTCGCGGAGCAACATCTGGAGCGCCTCCTTCCCGCACACCTCGCCGCCGTGGATGTTGCCCTGCAGGTAGACGACCGTCTTGCCGGAAGCCCGGACGGACGCCGGACTCGGGTCTTCGACATCGCCGGCGATGGCCAGGGGGAGGGCGCGCCCCTCGGTCGTGTAGCCGTAGGTGGTGTAGTGGACGGACGGCGACGTGGCCGCGGCGCGCTGCAGGAAGTCGACGACATCGGCATGCGAGCTGGTTTCGCGGTAATCCGTGCGCTCGGCGCGAGTGAGGAAGGTGTCTTCCGGGGGCGGGGGAGCGCCGCACGCCGTCAGCGCGGCCGCGGCCGCCAGGGTTGCCGACACGGTCATGCGAAGCTGCCCGGCGCGGGTCCATCGCTGCTCGAATGCCGGGGGGATTTTTTCCATGGGCTGCCAGGTCGCCATGCGTTCAACTCGCCTTTTCCGATGGTCGGGATCCGTCACTGCACCAACCCTAACCGATCACCCGCAAGCCCGCACTCGGCGGCGGCGCGCGCTATTGCGGACAAGCGCCGTCGGGTGGCACCATTGCACCACCCCAACCCCGGACCTGCCCCGTGCAACGAGGAAATCGGTCATGATCGAATGGCTTGGCATCGGGCATCTCTTCGAGCTCTCGGGGGCCGAAGCGATCGCCGGACTCCTTACTCCGCTGGTGATCTTCGCCGTGTTTTTCGCAGCGCAGGTGATCCTGCCGGGAAGGTGGGTTCCCGGCTACGTCATCGATCCGGAGACCGGTGAGCCCCGCAACTATCGCCTGAACGGGATCCTGATGTTCGGGATCGCCGTGATCGTCTGGGCCAACGAGCTCACCGGGATGCCGCGCGACTGGTTCTACCGGTCCTCGGTCTATCAGGTGGCCGGCGGAACGGTGCTGTGCCTTGTCTTTGCAATTCTGGCGGTGTTCAGGGGATCGCAGGGCAGGATCGCGAAGCCGCTGGCCGCGCTGTGGGAGGGGCGCGCTCTGGAGCTGTCGTTCTTTGGCGAGCGCTTCGATGTGAAGATGTACCTCTATGTCGTCGGCGGGACGATGTTGTCGCTCAACGCCATGTCCGGGGCCGCCTATCACTACGGGCTTTTCGGCGAAGACTCCAACCCGGGCGTTTTCCTGTATGCGGCGTTCCTGACCTTCTACGTCTTCGACTATTTCATCTTCGAGCGCGTCCAGCTTTACACCTACGACGTGATCCATGAGAAGCTCGGCTTCAAGATGATCTGGGGCGGCCTCATGGTTTACGGGTGGCTTTACATTTTGCCGTTGTGGGGCATGGCCGTTTACCCGGACCCCGGCTTCGCTCCGGGATGGACGTATTTCTGGCTCATCGGATCGGCCGCGCTGTTCCTGGTCGGCTGGTGCATCACGCGCGGCGCCAACATGCAGAAGTACACGTTCAAGCGATGGCCCGAGCGCAAGTTTCTCGGTCTCATCGAGCCTGTATACATCGAGGCCGGCGACCGCAAGATCCTGTGCAGTGGCCTGTGGGGAGTCGCGCGCCACTTCAACTATCTGGGCGAAGGCTTCTTTTCGCTGTCGATCGCCCTTGTATTCGGCTACTTCACCAATCTCTGGGCCTGGACCTACTTCATCTTCATCGTCGGATTGTTCATTTCCCGGCAACGTCTGGACGACAAGTACTGTGCCGAGAAGTACGGGGCCGAAAAGTGGGCCGAGTACCAGGCGCGCGTGAAGTACCGAATCATTCCCGGGATCTACTGACCGGTATGGGAAATGCCATGTTGCACAGGGCGAGGCACGGGTGGATCGAGGTCGTCGCCGGCGTCATGTTCAGCGGCAAGTCCGAGGAGCTGATTCGGCGCGTACGCCGCGCCCTCATTGCCGGCCGGCGGGTCCAGCTCTTCAAGTCCCACCTCGACGACCGCTACGGCGGCCAGTTCCGGATCTCGTCCCACGACGGGCGGCAGATCGACGCCGAGCCCGTGTCCAACTCCGTGCAGGTCGCCGAAAAGGTCCGCCCGGGCACCCAGGTCGTCGCCATCGACGAGGCCCAGTTCCTGGACGACGGTATCTGCGAGGTCGTCGATGCGCTGGCGGACGCCGGGATGCGCGTCATCGCGGCCGGCACCGACATGGACTTCCGCGGCGAACCCTTCGGTCCCATGGGGCTGCTGCTGGCGCGCGCGGAGCGGATCGACAAGCTGCATGCGATCTGCGTCGTGTGCGGCGATCCGGCGACCAGAAACCAGCGCCTCATCGACGGCGAGCCGGCGCCCGCGGAGGGGCCGACGATCCAGGTGGGCGGTGCGGAGACCTACGAGGCGCGCTGCCGGCGGTGTCATGAGGTGCCGAAGCGGGATCGGGCGCAGAGGGAGCTGCTGCTGGGGCTTTCCGCGGTGGACGAGTCGACCGTGGACGCATGAGCGGCGGGCGGCACAGGCGGGCCACGGCGGATACCGGGCCGTGGAAGGGGCTGAATCCCGCCATGGCGATGGCCGCCAAGGGCATCGTCCTGGCCTTCGTCCTCGCCACAGTCTGGGACGTGGAGGCCGCCGGCGCCGTCTTCGGCCGCATCCGCGGCTGGATCGAGGGCACGCTTGGCTGGTTCTATATCCTGACGGTCTGCGCGACCGTGTTCACCTGTCTGTTCCTGGTTTGCAGCCGGTTCGGCAGGATTCGGCTCGGAGACGACGCCTCCACGCCCGAGTTCAAGACGTCCTCCTGGCTCGCCATGCTGTTTTCGGCGGGCATCGGGATCGGATTGCTGTTCTTCTCCATTGCCGAGCCGATCTTCTATTTCGACAACAGCCTGGCGGCAGGCTACCCCAACAACCCAAGCGCCGACCTGGAGGGTGCCGTGTCGCTGGACGTGCAGCGCGCCGCGCACGCCATGCGGGTCACCTATTTCCATTGGGGCATACACGGATGGTCGGTGTATGTCCTGGTCGGACTTTGCCTGGCCTACTTCGGGTACCGCAAGAAGCTGCCGCTGACGCTGCGCTCTGCTCTGCACCCGCTCATCGGCGACCGGATCTACGGCCCGATCGGTGACCTGGTGGACCTGCTGGCGGTGTTCGGCGGGGTCTTCGGCATCGCCACTTCCCTGGGCCTCGGGGCGAGCCAGATGGCCACCGGATTCAACGTGCTGCTCGGCATAGATCCGGGTATCGTCACGCAGGTCGCGCTCATCGCCGTCATCTCGCTGGCGGCCACACTGTCGGCGGTCTCCGGCGTGAGCCGCGGGATCCGCATCCTGTCCGAATGGAACATCGTCCTGAGCATAATCCTGCTGGGGTGCTTCCTGTTCCTGGGCCCCTTCGCATGGCTGGTCGGTTTCATTGCCACTTCGCTCGGCGAATACCTCCGGCACCTGGTGCCCATGTCATTCTGGATCGCCGATGATCCGGGACATGCTGCCTGGCAGAACGCCTGGACGATCTTCTACTGGGGGTGGTGGATCTCCTGGGCACCCTTCGTCGGCACGTTCATCGCCCGAATCTCGCGGGGACGCACGCTGCGCGAGTTCATATTGGGCGTGATGATCGTCCCGACCGGCCTGGTGCTGCTGTGGTTCGGGATTTTCGGCGGCAATGCCATCCACCTGGAACTCAATGCCGCGGGCGGCGTCGGGACGGCCGGGATCATGGAACTGGTGCGGGCTGCGAACTATGAAGCCGCGCTCTACGCGACCATGGACCGAATGAGCGACAGCGGCTGGCTCACCTGGGCCATGTCCGCCATGGCCACCCTGCTATTGGCGACGTGGTTCATCACGTCCTCGGACTCCGGCACCCTGGTCATCACCACCTTCCTGAGCATGGGCAATCCTCATCCCCCGCAGCGCTTCCGCATCGTCTGGGGGCTCGGCGTGGGACTGGTGGCCGCCGTGCTCCTGCTTGCCGATGGCCTCCAGGCTCTGCAGACCGCAGCCATAGCCGCGGCTTTGCCCGTGAGCGTGGTGCTGCTGTTCATGATCGCCGGGTTGCTCAAGTCGCTGGCGCGGGATCCGTAGCTATATCCGGCCGGTTCGGCGCAGCAGCCTCAGGTGGGTGCGCACGTTGTCGTGCTCGAAGTAGGCGTCCTGCAGATGACGCCGCCCGTGCGAGCGCAACGCGGTGCGACCGTGCAACACCCGGTGCCCGGCGCACAACAGAATCTGTCCGCCCTCCAGCCGGAAGGTCACCTGCGCGCTGAGTGAATTGACGCGTCGGGAAAGCTCGTGATAGGCGGCGTAGAAGTCGCCCACCCGAGGCTCCGACAGAGGAACCGCCTGCATCTGCGCGGTGTTGAAACGCACCATCCGGACCTCTCCGCCGCTGTCCAGCTCGACCATGGGATTGACCGCGTAGCACTCGTGTTCCTCGCTGAAGATCCGGAATGGCACCGGCACCGAGCACAGTACGTCGAACTTGTCCGGGTGATCGCTGCGCAGCTCGTTGAGCAGGCCGAAGCCGTCCACGACCGTGGATTCGCCCCCCTCGCATTCGTTCACCAGCATGTGCAGCGCCTGCACGTTCGGCGGCCAGCTGTAGCTGGTGAAGTCGTTGTGCGGGCCCACGGCCAGACCCGTGTGGGCGATGTTGTATCCCTTCGGATCGAGCTTGACGTTGTGGATGCGCTCGAACAGCACCTCGCGGATCGGGCCCAACCGCGCCGCGAGCTGCTCAGACGAATCCGGTTCGGTGGGGGCGTCGGCCAGCACGCACACGCCGGTCCTCAGAAACTCCTCGATCAGCTCCGCCGCCGTACGGTCGCTCGCCAGGAAACGCTGATAGTCGAACCTGCGCGGCTGGAACCGGCCATCCCAGTAGTACAGTTCGGCAGAGGGCCGGTCCAGGAGGCCCCGGATCTCGCTCGACCGATAGCGGGTGCGATGCCCGTCCGGCCAGGCGATCGCGATCGCCTCATCCTCGGATCCGGTGCGTTCGATGCCGACCTGCTGCGGTTTCAGATCCCTGTCGACCTGGAAGATGTGGAATCGCTTCTCCGTGGTCTGCACAACGCGGCACTCGCCGCAGCCGCAATTGTCGCGCAGCCAGAGGTAGGGAAGCTCCGTCCGCTGCCCGCCGTTCCACACCGCGGTCAGGGCGTCGCTGTTCCGGGCAAGGCTGCTGATCGAGTGATGCATGGTCGATACCCTCGGTCCGTTGTCACCAGGCAAGCAGCCCGTGGATGAATCCGCGCGAGCACCGAGAGCGGTGAGGCGCCGGGCTGGCCTTGAGCATGCGCAGCCGCAGTCGCCCTTGACAAGTCTCTTCGCTTCTCCGCACGGTGCGTAACGAGCAGGCCTCATCGCAGGAAAACGAGGATTAGCGGTATGAAAACGCCAAGCGGCCCCACGGTAGGCTTCACCAGGATGGCGGACGGAACCCGCGAGGACTACGAGCTGCTCGAACAATTCGAGGAAGAGTTCGCCGCCGGCACCGCCGACCGCGTGCTGGCGCATCTCCGCGAGCTGGCCGATTCGGTCGCCGGCTACAAGGTCGACCGGCTGGAGCATTCCCTGCAGTCCGCAACCCGCGCCTATCGAGACGGCGCGGAAGTGGAGATGGTGGTGGCGGCGCTCCTGCACGACATCGACGACCTGCTGGCCCCGCACAGCCACGGCGAGCTGGCCGCGCTGCTGCTGCGCCCCTACGTCACCGAGCGAACCTGCTGGATCGTCCGGCACCACGGCCTGTTCCAGTACTACTACTACGCCCACCACATCGGCCGCGACCGCAACGCGCGCGACAAGTTCCGCGACCACCCCTGGTATCAGGACGCCGTGGACTTCTGTCACCTCTGGGACCAGTGCGCATTCGATCCCGACTATGACTCGCTGCCGCTGGAGTTCTTCGAGCCGATGGTGCGCGAGGTGTTTGCGCGGGAGCCGTATGGCCTGGCGCCGAGGGGGGGTTAGGGGCGGGGGGCGGCTGGGCCCCTCCACGTCAATAGTGGTAACGGGCCGCGAGAAAGTGGACCCGATCGTCTGTGACCTGGTAGACCAGGCGGTGTTCCGTATCGATGCGGCGTGACCATCGACCGGCGAGCTCTCCGCGAAGTCGCTCGGGCTTGCCCACACCACCGAAGGGATCGCGCCGGATCGCTTCCACCAGCTTGAGCGTGCGCAGGGCCCGCTTGCGATCGGTTCGAGTCCAGTAGGTCAGGTCCTCAAGAAACGCACGATCGAATACAGCTTCCTTGGGCTGTGATCCACTCACTCTCCACCCAGAGCGAGGCGGCGTCGCAGTTCGTCGGCGCCAAGAATCTCCCCTTCACCGGAGTCAGCCCGAGCCATAGCCGCTCGCAGTCTCTCAGCATTCTCCGGCGAGCGAAGCAGGTAGGTCGTCTCCATCCACGCACTCAGGTCTTCAGCCGCGATCAGAGCGACGGGCTCCTTCCCGCGCCTTCGGATGACGACCGGCTCATGGGTATCGGTTACCTGGTCCATGAGCGCGGCCAGGTTTTTTCTAGCTCCGGTGTAGGTTGTTTCGCGTATCATCAGAAGACTCCTGGAATCTGGTTCACTAGAGAATCACGTATCTGTACAGGTATTCTGTACCACTATGATGGGGAGGGCAAATGGCCCGATGGTTGGTCTCGTGTATTCTTACACTGTCGCCGTGTCGTCATCGCCTCATCAACGGCAGGACGCTCGGGCGGATGAACCGTCTCGATGGAGAGTAGCCATGCCACCCCGCCTTCACCTTGTCCTCCTTGCGCTCCTCGCCCTGGCCACCGCCTGCGCCCCCGACCCCGCAGCCACCACCACCCCACCCCACACCGCCGACAGTCTCGGCATCCGCATCGTCACCTACGACCACACCCCAACCCCCGCCGCCCCCTTCCACCTCGCCACCCAGCCCCGCTACCGCCACGGCGCCAACCCGGGTGACTACGCCTTCCAGGGCGTCGGCCCCGGCCGCCTCCTCGCCGACGGCAGCGCGGTCGTCTACGACATGTGGAACACCGAACTGGTCGCGTTCAGCCCCGACGGCTCCACGCACGAGGTTCTCGCCTCGGCTGGAGAGGGACCGGGCGAAGTCAGCTACGTCGACGCGGTACTCGTTCTGGGGCGAGACAGCCTCCTTGTGGCCGACCCCAGTCTCGCCCGCGCGACCCTCTTCGTCGGCAATTCGGTCGCGCGCATCACCGCCCTCCCACGCGGTGCACGGCTCGACGTCGAGGGCATCGGCCCATCCGGCGAACTTCTGATGGCCACTTCCGTGGGCGCATGGGGATTCGAAGAGGAGTGGCTCGCTGGGCACATGGCGCGCTACGACTTCGGGAATGACGCCCTCGACACGGTCGCTTCGTACGATTTCTGGCCTCGCATTCCGCCGGGGCTCCGGCGGAATCCGATCGGACCTGTCGGCGAGGTCACAGTCGCCAACGGGCATTTCGTCCAGACCAGATCCGACAGGCCCGAGGTGACCTGGCGCCTGCCCGACGGTGCCGTAACGCAGATCGTCCGCTGGCAGACCGAACCGTCGCTCCTGACCGAGGAGTGGCTGGGGCCAATCGAGGCCGAGCACCGGATGGAGGTCCGCATGCACAGCCCCAACCTTCCCGAAGCGCAGATCACGGAATCCACCCGCCGGGCCATGGCCATCTACGACGCAGTCGTCGGTCGCCCGATGCCTCTCTTCAGCAACCCGTTCGCCGACGCCGAAGGAAGGATTTGGCTGCCCTCCTACAAGCCGGGCGGCGAAATCCACGACGTGCCGCCGTACACCGTCATCGCGCCCGACGGCGAATGGCTGGGCACGGTGGAAGCTCCCCCCAGGTTCCGGATTCTCGATGTGGCCAGCGGACTCGTCCTCGGCGTGGTGCAGGACGAAATGGATTGGGTGAGCGTGGTGGTGTACGAGCTGGTGGCGGGATAGGGGGTACCGACGAAGCCGAGGTTTCCGCTGGACGGGATGCGAGTCCGGCTTAGAACAACGTGTCCAGCGCCGCGGCCGGTGTGATGGCAGGGATGGGGGAGCGCCTGAAGTCCCTCGCGTTCCTCGTGACGACAAAGCGGGCACCGCAGGCGCGGGCCGCAGCGACTTGCATCGCGTCTTCGAAGTCGGTCATCTGCAGCGCCGCAGCGAAGCCGATTGCGCTCGTCCCGCTTTCTGCGACAGCCACGAAGCGAGTCAGTTCGGTGATAAAGGCACGCGCATCCGAACCGCCTCGCGACGGCGCGACGAGGTAGTAGAAGTTCGACAGGGTGTGCCAGGCAACGAACGCACGCTTCGGCCCGGTCTGCAGGCGATCGAGCAGTTCAGCAGCCGCGTCGGAGAACGGTTCGCGGTCAAGCGCGACGTCGATGAGCACATCCGTGTCGATCAGGATCAAAGGTACTTCCGTGCCAAAGCGTCGTAACGGGGATCATCACGGTTCGCAGCCTGGAACCGGCCTCTCCACCGCGAAGCGAATGACGGCTCGCCGACGCTGGCCTCATCCCGCAACGCGCGCTCGATCAGCGCCGACAGCGACACGCCACGCGATCGCGCATGTCGCTTCGCGGCAACGATAACCTCGGGATCCACGGTGACTGTGAGCTTCTGTTTCATGCCCTGGCCTGTTGAGATGGAAGCATACGTGTGATGTTCTAGCGTATACGCTTCCCAAGTACGATGTCTAAAGGCGAGCGGCGCGTCAACCCGAGTGGCTCGACTTCGTGAACGAGGGCCCGAGGTAACCTACGGGGCCAATCACCATGCGATCAGCAGCCAGGTTGCGAGCGGCCAGAAGAGCCTGCATCCTCATCTTGAGACCTACACCACCCAGCGGCCGCACCGCACCTTCCAGATGACACCGGTGGCTCGCTGGCCCCTCGACCCCAAGGAGGACGGCCGATGTCGCGTGTTTTCTTTGCAACTAACCGAGACCGAAAGGCTCCGCCCGCCCATTTCAGCAAGCGCTTTAGCAGGAATGGCATTGCGGACCTGCGCTTTGGCAGGGCCGAGGTTGATGATGAAAGGATCGCAGTCACCGTCGCTGAAGAGAACCTCAAACCTGATGAGACCGGACAGGACACGGATGCAGAATCGATATTGGGAAGCCTTGAGGTATTTGACGCGTTGCGGACAAGAATGCTGGAACAAGAAAAGGATACGGTTATCTTCATCCATGGCTACAACGTGACCTTTACAGAAGGGCTGCGAGAAGCTGCCCAACTAAGTCGAAGGCTCGCCCCGATCAATGGCAACAAAGGTGCTTCGGTTGCTGTTTTTTCGTGGCCATCGGACGGTTCCCTCTTACCATGGAAGGCCTATGCCAGTGATCGCCGCGATGCTGCAGCTTCGGGTCCGGCATTGGCACGAGGCATTTTGAAGTTGGCGGATTATCTACGTGGTATATCCCGGCAAGACGCTTGCCAGCAACGCGTGCACTTGATCGCACACAGCATGGGCAACTACGTCCTCCGCCATGCCCTGCAAGCCGTTATCGATCACGTCGGATTTCGTATTCCTCGTGTCTTCGACCAAGTGTTCCTTATGGCTGCCGACGAGGATGATGACGCCTTCGAATGCGCGCATAAACTCCGGGCGCTTCCCCGGTTCGCAAAGCGGGTGAACGTCTACTTCAACCGGCAGGATATACCCCTTCTCGCCTCCGACGCCACAAAGGGCAACCCCGACCGTCTAGGCACAGATGGCGCTCGCGCTCCGTTTCACTTGCCTGGAAAGGTCACGCAAATCGACTGCACCCGCGTGGTTCATGGAACGGTGGAGCACTCTTACTATGTGAACACGCCTGCCGTGGTTAGCGATATGATATCCGTATTGGACGGGGTTGAACCCGATCAGGTACCGGCCCGAGAGCATCGGCCTGACCGCAACTGCTACGTGGTCACGCCGTCGAGTGAGTAGCCGCGGAAGCAGCTTCTCGCTCAAGTGCTCCAGCCACCCGGTTTGGCTCGCGTGAGACGACGACCGCTCGTGACTGCCTTGTGGGGTTGCTCTATTGCCACCACTGGAGCAGTTGTGGGGTCATTATGCGTCAAACACTCTCGGTGGCGAACCCACGGGCGAGGACAGCCTTGCCATTTGCGACGAGGCCGCCGTATGGATCATCCACTGGACACGCCGATGTAGAGTCAGCTGTGCAGGTACGTGTGGACCGCCGGGATGATACCGTTGTGGATCCTGGTGGAGGCGAGTTTGTGGGCGAACCGCGTGCGCTCAACAAGATCGTTGCCAAGCCAATTGTCGGTATCTGACATTTTGAACGTTACCACGAAGGAGAGTCGGCCTGATGACGAGTGTATTGGACTGGTCTTTCGGAATCGTCCTCCCAATTGCCCTCATGACGAGTGTCGGCGGGCTAGTAGCCGTCAGGGCCGAGACCCGGCGCAAGAGTGCGGAAAGGACGGTTCGCAAGTTGACTGCCTGGTTGCGAACGAGCAATCGGCTGGTGGTGCGTCACAAGACGCTTTCGACGCAGGTCGAGAACGTCGCGAAAGATCCTACTTGGAGGAAACGCGTACTCAGGGGAATGTATGGTATCGCCGTGACGTGGACCAACACGCGAAGCCGGCCGGGGAATTATCTCCGAGAGGGTCTGCGAGATCAGGTAAGTGACTGGAAGACCTATATGGAAGGAAAGGAACGCGATTACCGAGCCCAACGGGAAGCGGACAAGGCTGCCGGCAGGAAGATGATTAAGACGAGCCTGGGCTTGGAAGCTCTCCTGGAGACAAACGGTTGGGTTGTCGCAGGCGGCATCGTTGTCACCATACTCGGCACGGGATTGGCTTGGGTTCTGAGTCAAGATTATCCGGGCGCCGGAGTCGAATGGATCGTTGGGGTTGTCCTGCTCTGGTTTGTTGTCGGTTTGGCCCGCGACAAGGCGCGATCGTTTGCACTGGGATGTGCAATAGTAGTGTATCTTTGCCTTACGACATTGGAGGTTAGTCCGCTCGACGGATCGGCATTCGAGGAAGCGATCGACGCACAGAGGGTAACCGCCATGTTCTTAGGCGTCGCGATCATGCTTACGCTGTGTCAATTCTTTGGCCGAGAGGGCGCGTTGGGTGATATCGGAGCGTACGAACGCCTAGTGATAAGGAAAAGCGATGGATTGACGACATGGGGTCGGATGACCGGAGTATTTGTAAGAGCAACCCGCCGGCGAGAGGGATTCTGGGTATTGGTCTCGTTGGGAATCTATGGCGCTTCGATCGTCTATTTTGTTGTTCCAATCGGTCAAGTTGTGTATCAGTTTGGTGCTTCAGACGAACGAGTGACGGCACTGTTTGTTGCCACGTTAGCGACTCTTGGCTTACCGCTCGTTGCGGTGTCGCGTGCAGCCAGGTCGGGAAAAGTCGTTGGTCTTGTCGTGGCTGTGGTCACCGGGGCGTTCGTGATGTGGGGCGTCGAGCGGTCGGGTGGGGAGCGAGACACCGCGGTCAAAGAAGACACGGTGATGACGATATATCCTGTGGTGAGGTCGGACACGGCGGTGATCGAGCGAGCGCTCTCGGGAGCGGACTCGGCTGTCTTGGAGCGAGCGATCTGGTTCACATCCGGGAGTGACAGCCTTACGGATGGTGCGCAGGATACGTTACAGACCATAGCGAGGGTCCTGAACCAGTATCCGGCGATGGAGGTCAGGATTGAGGGGCACGCAGATGTCCGTGGACCGGAGGACTTCAATATGGACCTCGGAAGACGTCGTGCAAAAGCTGTCGAGGCGTATCTGGCCCTGAGTGGACTCGATGCGAGTCGCTTTACGACGGATTCGCATGGCGAGAACGACCCGGCCAGCGAAGCCCTCGCGCGGAACCGGCGGGTTGAGTTCACAGTTACGCGAGGCCCAGCCACGGAGGTATTGGTTACCGCGGACACAGTGTTGGTCATCGAGGCGGATACCGTCATGGGCCTCAGGACCCAGGTATCGGCGGATACGATCATTGTCATTGAGGTGGGTAAGACGAAACCGCGAGACTGAAGGGAAAGCGGGTCGGAGGGACCTGACCCAGGCGAGACCGGTCTGGCCACCGTCCTTTCCTTGGGCCTACTGTCAGGTGATTACTGTACGACAACCTGCCCACCTCCACCCGACTCACCACCAGCGTCGGCACATCCAGCTCATCGCGCTCCAGATGCACGACCAGCCCACCGGGCCCAATAGCCTCCGGCATCCCGATCTCCCCGGCGGGCAGCGTGCCCACGTACTCACGATCCGCGCCGAACACATCGATCGGCCCCTCATCATCCCACGGATCCTCTCCGCGGCGCTGTACCCACAGTCCGCCGTCCCAGGTCGCCGCGATCCCCCGCACCACGGGGACTTCGTGGTAGAACCCGCGATCCCGAATCCTCCGGCGGCTCTCCTCGGGATCCCGCTGCGGCAAGGGCCCGGCTGAAGACGGACCCGCCGCCAACCGCTCCTCGATGCGTTGGAGCCTAGAGGCAATCGTTCCCCGCCGGATCCGTTCGGACACCGCCTCCGGCGAGAGCGGCCGCCTCAACACGTCAATCACCGATCCATCGGGAGAGGCGAGCTTGATGGCGTAGGCCGAGGAGTCGGAGTAGGCGATGGTGCCATCGGCAAGCACGTCCCAGTAAAAGCCTGGCTCGAAGTACCGGTCTTCCATCGACGCGACCACCTTCGCCCAGTCCTCCTGGTCGGCGGGTGACAGGCTGACTTCGGGGCGAGGCGCCCTCCATCCCTGCAGGATCGGCTCTTGCACGATCACATCGCCCGAGACGTCGAATGACTCGAGCGCGCGGTCGTCGGCCCCCGGCGGAGTCCCGTCCTCCTGGTGCCCCATGAGCCGATTCATCCGGTTCATCATTTCAACCAGCACGCGCCCGACCCCTTGAGCGATGATCCTGTCGCCCAGTGGATCGGCCCGAATCTCTTCGTGACCGAGGTCGTAGGACAGAGGCTTGTCCTCGCGATCCAACCTGACGAACCGCTCGAACTCGCCCTCCGGGCTGAACACCTGGATCGCGAGATGTCCGTTGTCGGGCACCGCGACGCGGCCGTCTCGCCACACCGCAAGCGCATTGATTCGCTGAAACTCGCCCGGCCCCTCGCCCTTGCGACCGAGAGCCCGGACAAGTTGCCCGTCGGGTCCGACGACGACGACTCGATTGTCCAGAACATCCAGCACCACCAGGTTGCCGGCCCCATCGAAGCTCACCCGCAGGGCGGGCTGGAAGAATGCCCACTCGCGTGCGCTCACGCCGCCCACGCGGTACACCTCGGTTAGGTCCGCGGTCAGGGGGCGGTCCTGCGCGGCGGCCGGCGTGGCGAACACCAGTGCAAGGGCCCAGGCCGCCCCAATTGCCATCAGCGTCGACAAGCGATACCTCACCACCTTGGGGTACCTTCCTTCCTGGGGCCGAAGCGCCCCGAGTTGGCGGTCCAGGAACCAATCCTATCGAGGAAGTGGCTTGCACACGATGGCACATGTCAACAGGACACGGCAAATCATCACAACCCTCCTCACCTTTCTGGCCCTCCTGGGCCTCTTCTCCCTCCGCGTCCTCGGTCTCTACAGCCACCAGGCGCTGGCGGTCGTGCTGCTGCTCGGCTTCGTCTGGGCGGTCGCGAGCTGCAGTTGGCTGGCATGGAAAGGCCGTTTGCATGTGGGGCTATTCCGCGGATTTCGCGGCCACGAGCACCGGCCCCAATTCCTGCAAGCCGTGGCGCGCGCGAGCTTCTGGGCGATGACCGCCGCCGCGTGCCTGGCGGTCTTCCCGCGCTCGGCGGAGCTGATGCCACTGATTGTCGGCCTCGCCGTCGTCTCCGTGCTGCGGGTCGCGGCTTCGTTCCTCGTCTCCCGCCGGACCAACCCCGGGCCGACCATCGTCATGGCGGCGGCCGCATTGGTCCTGGCCTTCGATCTCGGTCGCGCCTTTGTGGGCGGGGGCTTCGGCGCCGGAGAGGCCGACATCGTGCAGATCGCTCCACCCTTCGATGGCGAGTGGCTCGTCCTCCAAGGCGGTCCAAGTCCTCTCCAGAGCCACCATCTCTCAGCCTACAACCAGCGCTTCGCCCTCGATCTCGTTCGGCTGGACAACGGCTCGATCTTCAGCGACGAGACGGGCAATGCGTCCGTCCACAGCTGGGAGCAGCCGCTGGTGTCGCCTGCCGACGGTACGGTGGTCATCGCTCGGGGCAACATGGAGGATTCCGACGGTGCCAACTTCGTGACCGATCGCGCGGACGCGGCGGGCAACGTCATCGTCATCGAACTCGAAGGCGGCCATTTCGTCGTCCTCGCGCATCTCCGGCAAGGGACGCTCCAGGTCAGCGAAGGCGACCGGGTTCGCAGGGGCGATCCGCTGGCCCTGGTCGGCAACTCCGGCAACACAACCATGTCACACCTTCATCTCCAGGTGCAGACGCACCGCGACCTCTGGGATCCCGACAACCGCTCCGTGCCCTTTGCATTTGGAGCTGACGGCCGGGTTCTGGCGCGGAATGATCGGGTTGGAGGGCCGACCCCAGACGCCACCCCCGCTCCCGCGACCGTCACCCTCGCCGATTCCGCATCCGTGGAGATCGTCCGCATCTCCAATTTCCACGCCCTGGACCTTCCCCAGCTCGAGACGAGGCTGATCTATTCGACCGCCGCAGATCTCGAGTTCGAACATGTCGTGGGAGCGGTCTTCCTTCCGGACTCGTCGCTGGTAGTCGCCGACCGGGGGTCATCCCAACTCATCTTCTTCGATCGAGATGGAAATGTTCGAGCGCGCACGGGTCGAGAGGGGGAGGGCCCGGGAGAGTACGCATGGATCGCCCGCATCGGGATCGGCGCGGATGGAACGCTCTTCGTCTACGACCGACGTCAGCGGCGATTCACCTTCCTCGACTCCCAGGGGAGCGTGACCGGTGTCCAGAGCATTGTGCGAAGCGGCGAAGTGCAGCCTCTGGTTCGCCTGCAGAGCGGAGAGTTCCTCGCCCTGTTTGAGCCGCGGCCGCCCCTCCCACCAGGATTGCAGCGGGGTCCGGTGCTTCTCGTGCACGGCGACGACTCATGGGAAGTCCTCGATACACTGGGCCAGTGGGTCGGCAAGGAGCGTCATCTTTCGCCCGAAAGCGGGGAGATCGTGGTCGGATTCGGCGCCACCGCGCTCTTCAATGGGCGAGGGCAGCACACGGTCGTGGGCACGAACGATTCCCTCGACGTGACCCTCTACCAGGGGACCGCCCCGCTCACCCGGATTCGCGGTGGACATTCCCCCCGCCAGGTCACGGCCCAGGAAGAGGAAGCCTGGACCGAACTCTACCTTGCGATGTTCCCGGAAGGGTTCCGGGCAGATCGGCGCAGAGAGCTTCAGCAGTCGACCGTGCGAGAGACATACCCTGCCTTCGGGGCGCTCAGCGTCGATGCCGACGGGAGAATCTGGGTCGGCGACTTCGCCAGGCTAGAAGAGCTGGAGCGGCGGTGGACGATTCTCGGACCCGACGGCAGGCCGGTTGGTGCCGTCACCCTCCCGGTCTTCCGTCCCGAGTGGTACCGCTTCAGAGAGGGGTTGGGCGCCATGGGCACCGGTGCGGTCGAGGTCACGACCTCGCTCCCGAAACCGAGGCACGAGTTGCTGGACGTGACCGCTGGCCGCATCGCCATTCTCCGGCGGGGTGAGTTCGCCGGGGAGTTTGTCGAGGTGTATGAGGTGGAGATGCCGCGGTAGGGGTTTCCAATCGATCGGTGAGTAGTGGTCGCCGGCCCCTCTGAGGAAGAGGAGAAGAGGGCGGCCGCAGCGGCCCTGCGGAGTCGGACGCACTGGCCAGCCACCATGCTACCCCGGCACGGAGCGAGGGTTGAGTGGGCTGACACGCCCTGGCCGTGCCTCACTCCACCCGCCCCACCCTCCACACCCGCACATACTCGACCCCCAGGTCATCGGTCACCTTCGCCAGGATGTAGTCCTCGCCAATCTCGAAGATCGTGAGGCCTTCGGGCACATCGACCAGGCCGAGCACACGGCCCTCCCGATCGTAGACGGTCCAGAGCGTGCCGTCGTGCTCCTCGCCGGGGCGCTCGAACTCGGCCACCCAGAGATGCCCCAGGGCGTCACCCACGGTTCCGGCGAAGGCCGGGAAGGCGTCGACCAGCGGCACGTTGGCGGCCACCTCGGCAAAGTACGCACGTCGCTCCTCTGGAAACGTCGCGAACCGGCGGCGAAAGCGGGCATTCTGCTCGGCCTGGGTGGGCGTACCAGGTTCGTAGTCGCGGCGCACGATCCGCGCGAGGGATCCGTCGCTCCGGTAGGCCTTGATCTCGTAGCTCTCGGTGCTTGCGATGACCGCCAGATCTCCCCAGACCGTGGTGTGGGTCGTCTGTCCGAAGGGATGCCGCAACGGCGCAAAATACACCGTGTTGCCCTGGGTATAGCTGCCGCCGGAGAAGGTCTGTGGCCCCGGGTGCTTGCCCAGTGAGGCGCGTGTCTCGCCGTCAACGGTCCTCAATGCATAGGCGTGATCCTGGCGCCAGAATCCCTGCGTCCGCAAGAGTTCGTAGTCCCTCGTGAAGAGCGTTCCGTCCGGCAGAATGCCAATCACAACATCGGGGCTCATTGCAAACCCCATCATTCCCTTGAGGGCCTGAACCCCGCTCGCCACTATGCCGCTATCCTCACACCGGCTGCGCAGCGAAATGGTCCAGCCGTGATTGCCCTCCAGGTCGAAGGCCAAGATCCTGCCCCGCTCAGGGTCGTCCGCGATCAATGAATCCGTGGCCCACGGCCGAACCCGGTTCATGTCGGCGAATTCGCCGGGCCCTTCGCCCTCACCACCCCACGACGCCAGGTGTAGCCCGGTCGCGTCGAACACCAGCAGTTCCTTCGAGCCCCCGTTCGCTACCACGATCCTGCCATCGGCGAGCCGGGTCGCGTCCTCAACCTCAAAGAGCTGGAACTCCGGCGTGGCTTCCGAGGTGCCGATCGAGACCAGAGGTTCGGTGCCCACCGTCCATCCCAGCCTTGAATCAGGTGCAGGACGGGGGTTCTCGGCAATCCGGATTCCGGCGCTGTCACGGATGCCGTACCGCGGTGCGTCGGCCAGAGGCACCGGGCCCGGCCCCTCGTCGCCGCATGACGCAACAAGCCCGCTGCCCGCCAGGGTTGTGCCCGCGACAAGTGTGATGAGCCGCATTCGAGCGAGGGACAACCGGGATGCCGCAAAGGGCCCAACGTGGCAGCGCGAACTCATGAGCCGCCGTCCATCGGCATCTCACCTCCCACGAGGACGCTGGGCAACGCAAGCACGTCATGGGTGGGCACGTACCACCGTTTGCCGCCTACGCTGGCGCCAATCGACGCGATGACGACAAAGAGCAACCCGGACACTAGAACGGCGCCGCGCCGTTGGAGCAAAGTGGGCCGAACGCCCGCGAACTTCCTGATGATCTGCAACCGTTCCTTCAGTGTGACGGTCTGCGCCGAAATGCCTGCCGCCACCACGGGCATCGCGATCTGCCCCGGGACCTGGGTGCGCACCAGCAACTCGGCGTATAGCCTGGGCCGTACTATTCCCGCGGCCACGACCTCGGCATCGCAGGATGTCTCGCGGCAGCGTTCGATCCCCCGGCGGAGCCCCCGAATGAGCGGGTGGAAGGCGAACAACGCGGCCGTGAGGCAATCGAGCAGAGCCCACACGTAGTCGGCCCGCCGAATGTGGACGAGCTCGTGGGCAAGGACGATCTTCAGCGACTCGGGCGAGTCGAGGAGCGAGCGGGGGACGACGACCACGGGCCTCCACGCACCGAATGTCATGGGCACGCTGTCCGGTGGTCCCTCCAGCAACTCCACCGGTCGCCGCACGCCGAACTGCCGGGACATTGTGCGCAGCAACCGGTTCGGTGCCGGATCGCCAACACCGGGCGCCGCGCGACGGAGCTTGCCAATCCGGCGGAGGTCAGCCGCCAGCGTCGCAAGACGAACGACCGCCAGCAGGAGAACGGCGACCGTTGCCGCGCCCAGGAGCGCCAGGGCGATGCCGGGTCCGATCGCAGGGCCGGTACCCATGGAAGTTCCATCGATCGCCGGCAGCGCGGTCGCCGGATCGAGTGTTGTGGGCAGACTCGGCCGCGGAAGCGCCAGTGTGGGCTGCACGGGGGCAGGAATCCAGGGCGCGGCCAGGACGGAAGCCGGCAGCGCCAGTAGAAGTGCCTGGCGGAGCCGATACCCCACGATTGGGTGCAGCCTGCGAGCCAGGGGTAACGAAAACGTGACCGCCCCCGCGAGCCCCGTCCAAACGAGCACTGGAACCCAGAAGGCCATGGCGCCTGCGGAGCCGATCTGGGTCAGGACTTCAAACATCGTCCTCTTCCTTGTCGGCCATTCCAGCCAGGAGCGACTGGATCTCGGCACTTTCGTCCGCCGACAGTGTCTCGCCCCGGACCAGGGTCTGAACCAGGGCGGCGGCCGATCCATCGAAGACCTGGTCGAGAAGGTCCTGAACCAGCTCCCGTCTCACCTGGGCGGGTGGACGCGCCGGGGTGTACAGGTAGCGAGAACCGCTGCTGTCGCAGTGCAGGAAGCCCTTCCGCGCCAGCTTCTTCATGACAGTCATCACGGTGGTGTACGCAACGCGGCGACTCTCCAGGATGCTCGCGTGCACGTCGGCCACCGACGCCTCTCCGGCCGCCCATACGTGGTGGAGCACTTCCATCTCGGTCTCGCCCAGCCGGCTCAGTGTTCTGCGTTTCAAGTCTTGCTCCTGGATGGTCGGGGCGTCGGCGTGCCTCAAGGCGGCCTGCTACTATCATCGTACTACTATTGTGATAGTATAGCAACCGACCGGCATTCGGATAGTCTCTCTCACCTTGCGTCCCGCGTATCGATGTGGCCGGATCCGTCCCCGGTCAGTGCCGACTACTCATCCCTGCTCCGGCCCCTCCCCTCCTGCGGTAATCCATCCGCCAAAGCCCGGATCCGCGAGTTCCCACGCTCCTCGGGCAGTGTCGACTATTCCGAGGCGTTCCAGCCTCCGGAGCGCCGCCTGTACCCGCGCCGCGCTTGGGGCCTCGTCACCCAGTGCAGCACCGAGCGCTTCCCGAAAGACTCGGCTGAACGGCCTGACGACACCCATCGCCAAGGCGCGTGCTGTCTCGCGCTGGATCGGCGTTAGGGCCAACCATGCCTCGGGGTAGCCAAGGTCCGCGGCAATCCGTTCCCGGACATGATCGAGAGCCGAGCCGATGGTATGCTCCGGGTCGTACAGCATTGTCTGGACCAGCAAGCGGAAAAAATACGGATTGCGATGAAGACTGCGGAAGGCATGAAGCATTCCGTCGGGATCCAGGTTTCGTTTCGCCGTTTTGTGAAATACTGCCACAACGTGGTCTACGAACGGCTTGCCGAGCGTGGGCAGATCAATTGGTGTGGCGAAGTGGAAAAACGGAGCCTCACGGTTCGAGAACATGGCCGCCAGGCCGGCGCGGCTGGATCCGGTAAACACCGTTGCGAGTCCGTCCCGTCGCTTGTCCAGACCAGTCCTCAGGGCGGCCACGAGCGGTGCGTTTGTGCGGCTGCGCGCCAGTTCCTGGACTTCGTCCAATAGCAGGATGGTCGGCCGGGCCTTCCTGGAGAGCCGTTCCAGGAGATCGTCAAGGTGCAGGAGCAGTTCGGTCGGCGGCTCGCCCTTGAGTCGGGTGAGATCGATCTCTGCCTCGGCTCCCGTTCCCGTTCCGGGAATCGCTGCCGAGAGCTTCAGTTTCGGAGCCACTCTCCAGGCAGATGTTCGAATCCGATCCACCAGCCGCCCCCGCTCCCGCGATTTCTCAAGAGCGTGTAGCAGCACCGCCAGCGGACTGAGCGGGGCTTGCCAGAACGATGCGTAGATCACGCGGTGTCCTCGCGCTTCGGCGCATGGCGCCAGGTCCTGAACGAGGAACTCGGTCTTGCCTGCTCGTCGTGGGGCGAACAGGCTTAGCGCCTGAGCCGGGCCATGAGCAAGTGTGTTGAGCACCTGTTCGGCAAGTTCGTTGCGGCGAAAGTGCCAGGGGTCTCTGGTCATCGTCGTCGTTATCCGAGTTTAGCCATTACAAGATAATTATCCTTTCGTGGATAATCGTGGCTAAGTCGGCCTGAGGCAACCCTGACGCGTTCCTGTTCCTTCGTCATTGTTGCCCTCGGTCTGCCCCAGGATCGCGCCCGGTCGGGCTTGCGAACCATGTCTATTCGCGCGGCCACCGCATGAGCGCCACGTTCCTGGCGAGATTGGCTTTTCGTTGCTGGAAGTCCGGCTCTTCGAAACCGGCTACCCTCAGTCGCGCTTCGCGCCGTTCGCGCTCATTGTCGATGGTATCGCCCAGCGCCTTCGCGCATCGAATGGCTTTCCTGATGGGCGTCCCCTCGATCGCCTCCTCGCACAAGAGGTCGAGGATCGGTGTGTCTCCAGCTTCGACCCGAGATCTAACGAAGCGTGGGAACAGCGGGTTGTTCGCCGACACCCGGGATTCGGATAGCAACCCCAGCACCGTTCGAATCCTCGAGATGCTTTCGGCGCTGGGTTGGCCACCATCAATCCATTCGTAGACTGTTGGCCTGGAGACCCTCAAAACGCGCGCGAGTTCGGACTTGTTGATCGAGAGTGCCGTCTGCAGTTCCCACAACTGGCTCTGCACATCGTCCCTCTGCGAATCGTCGCTTCGCAAAGGATGCATCGGCTACTCTCCCGCTCCCGCCGACCCCGACGGCTCCTCCGACCGATATGGGTCGATGCCGAGTTTCCGTTCGCGCCCCCGCATACGGATGATGTCGTAGGACAACTGCATCCGCATCAGCGTGTCCATCTTGACCGGGTGGGGAGGGTTGAGCATGCGCATCTGGAATCACGCCCTCTCTTCTTGTCTTGCCAACAGGAGTTCAAGGATAATATGTGTTCGAACGATGGCTGCCGCGACCGCTGGCGGCGAACATTGGCGTCGAACAATGACTCAGCCCTTCTCCGAGCCCGCTTCGCGCGGTGAATGCGCCGGGCCAACCGGATAGTCCTCCCGCGTCCCGGTATCGCCCCCCTGAATGACGAAATCCCGCCGGTCGCGGTAGAAACGCGCGCGATTCAGCACCGTATCGCCGGCGTCGAGGTCGACGTCGCTCCAATCCACCATGATCCAGTACTTGTAGTCGCCGAGGAAGAGGTACGGGCGTTTCTGGTGGAAGAAGTGACACTCCACCCCCTCGCCCCGGCTGATCCGTCTGCAGAATTCAGCCAGCAGCTCCTGCTGTCCGTCCCGGTTGACGACCACGTACTCGTGCGGCCAGGTCTCCCGGTAGGTCTTAGCTTCGCCCCAGGGCGCGTTGGCGATCAACTCCATGATGTGCGGCCGTTGCCGCGTCTCGTTCTCCACGTCCCCTCCTCCTCCTCATTCTGACTGTCACAGATTTCTTCAGGTACTTCAACTGTGAGTTGACAACAATATGACCAGCAGTGTAACTTGTCAACCGTAAGTCACACGAGAATGGGACAACGGCATGTTCGGACAGCGACTGCGCCTCGCCCGCAAGCGAGCAGGCCTTTCCCTGCGGGCACTTGCCGAGCGGATGAACCCCAAGGTCACCGCGCAGGCCATCAGCAAGTACGAGGCGGGCAAGATGATGCCCTCTTCGGCTGTCCTGGTGGGCCTCGGCGAGGCGCTCGACATCTCGCTCGACTTCCTCATGAGCGACCGTGTCGACGTCCTCGACGGCCTCGAATTCCGCAAGGACTCGGGCACTTCCACCCGCGATCGCGCCAGGGCCGAAGCCGTGCTGATCGACAACCTCGAGCGGTATCTGACCATCGAGGATGTCCTCGGGATTCCGCCGACCGGCGACCGTTTCGAGCACTGCCGCTGTGACTGCATCGCCACCGAAGCCGAGATCGACGAGCGCGCCGATCAACTCCGCGAGGAATGGGACCTCGGCATGGATCCAGTGCCAAGCCTGTGCGCCCTCCTCGAGGAAAAGGGGATCAAGGTGATCGAAGCCGACCTCCCCGAGCGCATAAGCGGCCTGGCGTGCCGGGCCATGCGGCAGGGCAGCGTAGTCGCCGATGCGGTAGTGGTATCGCAGCGGACGAATGTGGAACGCAAGCGCTTCACCCTTGCCCACGAACTCGCGCACAAGATCATCCGGTCCACGGAGAACAACGTCATCAAGCTGGAGACGGCCATGAACCGCTTCGCCGGCGCCTTCCTCGTCCCCGGCCGAGATCTCCTCGAAAAGGTCGGAGCAAGCCGTCGCCGCGTCACCTACTACGAGATCGCCCGTCTCAAGCACACCTACGGCGTCTCGGCAGCGGCCATGCTGGTCCGCCTCGGCCAAGTCGGCGTCCTTCGCCCGACCGCGATTCGGCGGGCATTTGCGACGTTTGCCCGCGGCTGGCTCACGTCGGAGCCGGAGCCGATTCGAGACGACCAAGGCTTCGGGGCGTTTGAGAGGCCGCAGCGGTTCAGGCGGCTGGTGTGGCGTGCCGTGGGTGAAGAGTTGATCTCGCCGGTGCGGGGGGCTGCGCTGCTTGGGGAGTCGCTCGAGGTGGTGGAGTGGCAGGTTAGTGGGCCGGGAAAATGAGCGATGCCACGCGGAGACCTGGAAAAGCACGAATGGAACCCACGAGACGCGCATGATGACTCCTGACGAGCAGAAGGAACGCAATCGCCAGCAGAGATTGGCGAGCCAACCAATCATCGAAGAGCAGTCCCGGCGCCAGGTGCGGACCTTCCTCGACGAACTGAGGCATCGGACGAGCCTCTACCGGACGGTCGCCAGCCTGGGTGATCAGGTGGCGCAGGAGTATCGTGGACGAGCTGTCATGGAGCTGCTACAAAATGCCCACGATGTCCTCGGGCACGGAGGCGGCGGAGAAGGGCGTCAGGTCTCCTTCGTGCTGAAATCTTCTTCCGAACAGCCCGAGCTGCTGATCGCCAACGGCGGCTTCCCCTTTCGCCACGAGGACTTCAGCGGAATCTGCCAACTCGCGCAGAGCCCCAAGGATCCGAACAAGAGCGTCGGCAACAAGGGACTCGGCTTTCGGAGCGTGCTCGAACTGACCACCCGTCCAGAGGTTTGGTCGACGGCCTCGGCGGATGAGGGCATCGCGTTTACCTTCGGTTTCGACCCTGATGTGCTTGAACCGATCGCCCAAGTGGCCAAGCGGCTCTTCGACCGTGACGCACCGAAAGATTGGGCATTCGGCCCGGTGCCGGTCGTGGACTGGTCAGATAACCAGTTCGACGAATACCGGCTCAGTTTGTTGTCCCGGAACGGCATCAAACGCGTGGCAGAAGTCGAGGAGTGGCTCTCGGAAGAGGTCAAGAAGTACCTCTCACCCTATGTGCTGCCGCGCTTTCTCGGGGATCCACCCCCTCACGTGGCGAGGCTGCTCGACAATGGACATGTGACGGTCATTCGCCTTCCACTGGACGGGGGACGAGCTGGCAGCGCGGAAGAAGCGGTCCAGTCGGTTCGAGAGCAACTGGAGGCGCTCGACGAAGCCGCGATGGTCTTCCTGCCTCACCTGTCGGTGCTTCGATGCGAGATAGACGAAGAAGTGGTCGAACTCAAACGGCAAGTAGTCGCCGAGCGCACGCTATCCGGCACTCGGGAGGAACCTGACCAAGGGGGGATCCCTGGCGCTAGCCACACTCGACTGCGGGTCAGCAGGACCGCGCTGGACGCGACCGCCGAGCGCTCGTTCCACGTATGGAGCCGGGTGTTCGGCGGTGAAAACCAGCCAGAGGCTGCTGAACGGATCGCCGCCGCCGTCCGCCACCTTCCGAACCGATGGCCCGAGGTGGAGCAGGTCGAGGTCGCCATCGCAGTCGAGGAAACACGGGAGGCAATGCAGGGCGCTCTTGTCATTTTCTTGCCGACCACAATGAAGACCGGCATCGGCGCGCACATCAACGCTCCGTCCTACGGATCGCTGGACAGGAAGACAATCGACTTCGATGACGCATACAACGAACTGATGCTTGAGTTCGTGACAGACCTGGCACTCGACGCGGTCCTCGAACTCGTGAAGGGTCCCGCGGAGGCGTGGCGGGGGCGGGCGGTGGTCGATCTGCTTGGGCAGGCCGGTTCGCCCCCGTCCGACGATCCCGAGCTGACGCGGCGCCTTCGTGAACGCGCTCGCGACCGGGATGGCTATCGCCCCCTAGAACAGCAGGCGCTGATCCTGTGCGACGGCGGTTGGCGGCGACCTGGTGTTGCGCGAACGATGCCGAGTATCCCGTCAGGCGATTCCTTTGGGCAGGAGGAGTGGCGCGCACATGCCGGTTTTGCCGTTGCGTCTTCCGCGCTCGACGAACGGCGTGAACCCGTCGAGGCCTTGCTCCGGTCTCTCGGTGGCTCTCCGGGTCCGCGAAATGAGGAGTGGGCGTACACCTTGGAGCGAATGGCCAGGCACGTCAGCCAGCACCAAGCGGACGACCAATCCGATCCATCGCGTGCTGCGGAGGCGCCGCCCGGCTGGAACAAGTTCTTGAGCAGCGTGCTATCCGTGCTCCCCTCGGAGCTCCGGTCCGAGCCGAAGGACCCTGACAACGATCCTCTTGCCGAGGCGGGATTCCTACCCACCGAGGACGGACGGCTACTTTCGGCGTCCGACACCGTTCGGATCTTCTTCCAGCCTCGCCATGGCGCCGACGACGCTGCGGACTTCGTCGGATCCGTTCCGGACTCTCTCAAGGAGCGGATCGCATTCCTCCACCGGGACGTAGAGACGCACGAAGGATCGCAGCGCCGACGCACCGAAGTCCAGAAGTTCCTGGACGGGCGGTTCGTGCAGAGCTTCCGCAGGGAGGACCTTCTCCGAGAGGTCATCGTCCCGTCGCTGCCGGAGCTACCGGCGGAGCATGGCAGCCCCGAGGCGGCGGTCTGCGCCGACGCGCTGTCCTGGACGCTGGAGGTGATCGGCCAGGAGGAACCGGAGGGGCTGTTGCCGCTGCTTGCCAGGCTACCGGTCGCCTGCACCGACGGCTGGTTCGCAATGAAGGAGGCTGTATTCGGATCGGGATGGGCCGCACGCTCCGGCGATCACCTGAAGACGCTGGCCAATGGCCTGTCCGGCGGGGAAGGCGAGGAATTGCTTCGAAACGCGCTCCTGGCACCGGGCGACGACCGGTGGTTTCCGCGAGGAGACAAGCGCGGCGTCGACGGCGGCCACCCGGACGGGATCGACCTCGCCGGTCGCGCCGACCTGTTCGCCCGCGCGGGAGTGGTGGACGGGCTGCGGCTCACGGCCTGCGAGCCGATTCCTTTTCGGATGAGCCGCAAGCATCCAAAGCTCCCGGACACGGCCCCTGATATCGTCCCGCCACCGGCGTGGGATGATTGGAAGCAGGCCGTGTTGGGTCAGGTCAAACCCGAGTGGAAGTCGGGGTTCGAGCACAAGCTTCAGGACGTCACTGTACTTCCGATACTCCACCGCGAACATCTCGGCGATTCCGCCCGAACGGCACTGTCGAACCTGATCCTCGCTTCGCTCGCGCGCTGGAAGAACGGCTGGGAGGAAGTCACGATCAAAAGGAGCTGGTGGTCACAACAGATCCCATCTCCGCTCAAGCATTGGCTGTCGACTCTGCCTTGGCTCGTTGACACCCCTAGCGGTGACCGGGGACTGGCCCGAGACCCCCGACCGCTGCACCAACGCTGGCTCGTACCCGGATCTCTTCTTCGAGGCCAGAAGGGCCACTTCCGCCACCTGTCGCCGCTCGCATTGCCGTTGGCCCAGCGGCTGGGCGAAGACGCGGAGACGCTCGAGGCTTTGGAGGGACTCGGCCTCAACGTCTATCCGACTGAGGAAGCGCGAACGGGACCCTTTCTCCTGCAAACACTGGCCGATGTCGCCGAGAGGCTGGCGGATGGCACCCACGTCCGCAACGCAGTTCCGGCGGGCGGGTTCAACGTACTCCTTGGCCAGGTCCGCCACGGATGGAGGCACCTGGACCCGGAGGGCCACCTACCGACGCGGTTCATCATTCGCACCAAGCCTCGGACGTTGACGGTGCGCACGGCCGAGAAACTCAAGGATGTCTATCTTCCAGACCACGGTTGGAAGACCCGGCTTCTACGCGAACACGGCCAGCCGATCGTCGCCATGCGGCCAGAGGAAGCGTCGAGTAAACCACTCCGCGACCGCCTCGTGAAGCTCGGAGCCAGACGAGCGGCCGGGCTGGAGGAACATTGCCGGATCGACCATGGCCCGAGCGCCGAGGCCGTGGACGGGACGCAAACACTCGACGCGGCGGGCCTGGGCTGGCTTCCGGTTGTCCTGCTCGCCCTTCACGCGCACGGGGGCGGCAACCCGGCGGGACCCGCGACCAAGGCGTGGCGCCAAGCCGCCACCCGGCTCCGCCGTTCCCGCGTCCGCCCATGCGCCTCAATTGAAGTGGAGCTTGTGGATGGGGGGCAGAGGGTCGCACACAGCGAGCCGCGAGCGCACTGGCTCTCTCGGGATCGCATCCTCGTTTTGCACCGGGACATCGCTCAAGGCGGACTGTACGAGGAGATCGCCGCCGCATGTCAGGCCATTCTCGACCGCCAGGATCTGTTGAAGGATCTTCGCCTCGTGCTGGGCGCCCTACATGGCCGTCCGCAACCGACCCGGAGCCAGATCGAGGCGGCCTTGGACCGGGCGGAGATCGACGCCGTGGCCATCGCCAACATCCGGCATCTCTGGCGCGGCGACCCATCCACGCTTGTCCGCCGAATTCGGCCGGTGCTGCAACTCCTGCGGGTCCCCCAGGACGGTCTCGATGACGCCGCAAAGGACACCTCTGGTTTGGCCAAATGGCTGTCGGAGCATGACAAAACCCCAAGCTGGCCCACCGAGGAACTGTTGGCGGACGCACAGGAGTGCTACGACGACTTCGAGATGGGATTTCGGACGTGGCAGGTATTGGGTGTCGCCTGCGAGCTCAAGGAATGGAACAAGGCTCTTGCGGCGCTCGGTAGCGAGTACAAGCAGGTCAGCAACACCCAAGCCGAAGCCCAGGCGAAGCGGTGCCTGTACGAAGCCGCCCGATTCCTCCGTGCCTTTGCCCGGCATGTCGTTACATCGAACAACAGTGACCCCATTGAGGACCGGGGCAAGCTCTTCTCCAAGCTCGCCAAGGTGCACGAGAGCCTCGAGAGAGATCCGGAATGGCCGCGTCTTTGTGCCGAATGGTCCTCCAGTTTCTGGAAAGTGCCGTTCGACATGGTCTTTGGTGTCCTCCGTGCGAGATACGAGAAAATCGAAGGGGCCAGGCCGCATCTCGGTGTCTTCAACAACGTGACATCGATCAACGAATTGCGGTCGGCGCTAAAGCGGCAAGATATGGCCCTTGAGCCGGACCCGCTCGAGGTGGCACGTGGCAATCAGTACCGCCTCGACAAGGCGGTACGCGGGGTGCGCAGACTGTACGAGTGCTGGCTCGAGAACAAGGGAGCCAAACCAACGTCAAGCGCGAAGGCACCTGAAGTCCGTCTGGACGACTCCATGTACCTGCGTAACTGGCACAAAGACGAGTTATTTGAGCTCGCGAAGCAGGCGGTCGACGACAGTGGTTTCCACGCTGCCGTCACTGGTTGCAACACAATTGAGGCAATGCGGAAGAAATTGGGCATCCGGTGCGCAGGCGGGGGCAGCAATAGGGTACGGGAGTCGACGACGCTCGTTGTCGCTGGTGGGCCTGAGCCTGTCGACAGCACCGACGAGAACTACCGCGACATCTTTGAACGCCTCAAGAAGCTTCCCGAGCCTCCGGCGGAAGGAAAAGGGATCATTCGACCTTCGCCGGGACCGGACGGTGGTGGCGGAAAGCCCCGCAGGGACGGCGAGGTCGGCCAGCGCGGCCCAAAGACTTCGCATCTGTATGGCTCGCCCCACCTTCCTGAATTCGTAGGGATTATCGGAGAAATGCAAGCCTTCCGCTTCCTCAAGGACAAGTTCGGCATCGACGCGAGCGCATGGGTATCGGAGTTCCGAAACCGGGTCGTGCCGCTACTGGACGTTGAGGAGCCCGAGACGAGCGACAGCCACGGCTACGATTTCCGATTCACACACCAGCAAGTGACTTGGTGCGTCGAGGTCAAGGCCACAACCGGCGATGGCACCAGCTTCGATCTGCCATCGAGCGAACTCAACGCGGCAAGTCGTATCGCCCCCAGCAAGGAAGAGCGCTGGCGCATCCTTCGCGTCCGACGGGCGCTGTCCGAGCGGCCCGAGTGCGACTGGCTTCCCAACCCGTTCGAACCGGGCGCTGGTGAACGACTCCGGCTGCGGCAGGGCGGCGTTACCGTGGAGTACGACCGGTCGGAGAACATGGAAACCACGGCGCAACGCGAAGCCGATGACAATCCCAGTTCGCAGGCCGCCAAGTCCGCCAGCGTCGAACAGAATCCCGTTCAGGAATAGGGATGTAACAAGGGATGACAAACCAAGAAGGAGCCACATGCAGATTCTCGATTCCCGTAACGGAGTCCCCAACGCCCCGGTCGGCCAGATCCTGACCCACGAGGGAAACTCCCTCGCCCTGGTCGACCTCGGCCGCGACGCCAGTGTAGCCCTGCGCGAATCCTGGTCCACAAATCAACCGATCCAGTCCGGCGGAGCCATCGACAGCACCTGGGTGCTCCCGACGCTCGGCGCCGGCAGTACCGCTGCGTCCTCCCTCCTCGCCGGCAACGTCTTCCTGGCGACCGCCAATCCCGCGACGCTGATGACCATCGGCACCGGGGTCGGCACAGCCGTCATGGGCCCGACCGGGATCGTCGCGCAGGCGCCGTTCGTTGCCGCCAGCAGTGCCTTGATGCCGGTAGTGGCACCCGTGATGCTCTTCTCGACCGTCTCGTCGGTCATGCTGTGCGCACGCCTCGATCGGGTGCAGCAGACGCTCGGCCGGCTTTCCGAAGCGGTGGAACGCGTTCGAGCCCTTCTGGACGCCGAAGACTACGCCCGGCTCGAGACCGCGGCGGAACGCATCGACGAAATCCGGTCCGAATTCGAACACTCCCGCCGGTTCGCCAGCGACGTGCCCAACAGGTTGGCAAAGATCGATCACGAGGTGGGCTTGCTGCGTTCCAAGTACGGGCTCCTGATGACCGCGGACATCAAGTCGGAGGATAGCGCCCGGGCGGCGGTCTCGGATCTCAACCGGTTCTTTCTGGCCAGTCTCTACGACGTTCAGGTCGATGTGCTCCAACTACTCCTGGCCCTCCAGAACGATCCCGATGTCGTCGAGTTCCGCCTTTCCCGGCTCCAGGAGAAGCTCGAACGCTACGGCGTGGAGTCCCGTCAGGTCCTCGATGACGACCGGATCGGAGCCTACCACAGGGAGTTGAAGGCGGAATTGGACAAGTCAGGGTGGCGATTCCTGCCCAGTGGCTTGCGTTTTGGGGATCTGGCCGCAGAGGTGGAAAGAGTCCGGGCCATTCGGATGGACTTCGATGCGGGCCAGAGGCGCCTGGAGCAGTGGGTCGAAGCAGCTGATGCCGTCACGGACGAGTCACGGCGGCTGTCGGTCATCTTCTACCGCGAACCCGACGGGGAGCGCGCGTTGCGGGCTTGTCACACGCACGACGTTCGTTTGGAACGGGCAGTGGCGTAGTAAAGGTGACGTTACATCAGATCTGAACTTCGATACATTCGCCGCGGCGGATGCTCAGGCAGGGCACGCCTAAGAGGTACTGGAGTCCCCTGATCGAACAGGATCCTCACGAAGGGACGGTCTCTGCCAATTCGCCGAGTTCGTGATCGAGAACGGTTTCAACCTGACTGCGGTCGACGCCCTGAAACCATTCGAGAAACTGATCGATTGATGCGCCGGCCTTGAGGTTTTCGAACAGGGCAGAGACGGGTACGCGCGTACCCTTGAATACCCACGCACCGCTCAGCCGAAACGGTTGGCGTTCGACCGCGGGACAGTTCTTCCAGTTAGCCATGTGGTCACCTCATGTTCCGGTCTCGCGTGGTTGCTGCTGCTCAACCGAGCCGCACAAAGTAATCTGTGACCCTCAGGACTCGATCACAAACAGCGGCTCGACACCGGCCATTGTGGCAGCCCGATTACGAACGCGATCAGCGAAATCACCAATCGCCAACACCATCCTCGTATATTGTCTGTCTCTGGCTGCGTAGGCGCAGTCGTCGGTCCGGATGCGGCCGAGTCCGCGCGCATCGATAACGCAAAGACGAAGAATGCGGAAGGTTTCATCCAGCTCCACGGACGTGTCCCGGACAGGGCTTACTCCTGTTCTGGGGCGTCTGATTACCAGTCCCAGGCGATTCGGCGCGGTCAGCCTCTGGCAAGCACTGAACCCGGACGAGCGGATGGCGGCCGCAACGTCCTATCTCGCCGATGAAGCAGGCGGGCGGAAGCGTTTGAACCAGATCGTCGCGAGAGCCCGCAATTTCCGACCTGCTACGGTAGCAAAATGGCCGGAAAAGAAGATCGTCGAGGCGATCAGGCACGTTCCGTTCACAGACCCCAAGGTCGCTGCGCCACTTCTGAGGTGCCACCACCTTCCCGGCCAACGGGCAATGGTCATCGCGTTTCTGGACGGGTTGGGCGTCTCCCACGATCAGGGCAAGGTTGCTTCGTTGTCTATCGTAGACGCAGAGGAAGAGGTGGTGCGGTCTGCGACACGCGGGATAGTGGACGAGTTTGGTTTCCGGGCGGCGGCTGTCTACTTGTTGACGCTGCGGTTCTATGGGGCTCCCGCGGGCGAGGTGGGACGGGCCTGGCTCCAGGAGCTCCTCGAAGCGCCCGGTGCCGCAGCGGCGGTCGAGGCGGAGGAATCGGCAGCGACTGAAGCGGAGGCTGTCGAGGGGCATGCGGAGGACGACCATCCGGAGCAGGACGATCCTACCCGCCAACCCTCGTTCACGACGCTCGACCGCTTGCTTATTCTGGCCGCGGTTGATACTGCACAGGGGATTGAGGGAGCGCTCAAACCCGATCAACTGGACGACGTGGTCGATGAACTGGTCACGCTGAACGGGCGGCGCCACCAGTCCTACTTTCATGCCGGCTTTCGGGACGTGCTTTTCGAAAAGCCGGTCGGCGAGGACTTGCCGGCGGAGAATCAGTCGCGACTACACTGGTATTGGACCGGTGCAGTCCAGGGATGGGCAAGGCGCGAGAGGTGGGATTGCATCGTTCGCGAGCACGCGACAAATCCGGTAATCGGGGAACTCGGCAGCGGATCGGCGAAGGTTCCCGTAGCTGCGGTGCGATACATCGCCGAGGCGCTCCGGCGGGAAGGCCAAACGACCGAGATCGCGCAGTTCGTGAAGGTGCCCGCGCTGGTTCAACAACCGGGGCTCTTCAAACTGCTGCTCGATGCCGCTAGCGAGCTGCTGGGGAAGGGTGACGCGGCCAAAGCGCTACCACTCTTCGAACTCCTCATGAAGGCCCGCAGGAAACTCGAGGAATGGGGCGTGTCCCCGACCGAACGGATGCTCCTCGACGCTCACCGCCGCATGGCGCACTGCCTTCGGCAACTTCACCAGCATCGCCGGGCTCGAACGTTGTTGGGGGATCTGTTGAAGCACGATCCCGATCCCAATATCCATGCCATGGTGCACGCCGATCTGGGACTCCTGGCTGGCGGCTTCGACGCGCTGGAGGAAGTCGTGCTGCCTCTGGGCCGCGACGAACTCGCCGGCTTCGTGAACAGGCTCGCGAAGGGTGTCGAGCATTTTCAGCAGTCGGTCGACACCGATACCGCGTATTCGGTGCACGGCCACTATTGCCTGGGCGTACTGGCGCTCGGACGGGCGGTGAATGACCACGAGTTCACGGATGCCGAGCGTCACTTGCAATTCACGCGCATCCGTTTCTCGGAGACTGCGGATTCCTACTCCAATAGCCTTGTCGAACACGCCAACCTCTACTTCGGCATCGCAAAGGCACAGCAGCTTTCGCGGAACAAGCTCGCGCACGCGGCCGACGTGATGACCACGTCGATGGCCTCCGGGGCGCGCATACCGGACTATCTGATCGAGCAGACGATCGAAGCGCTCGCACTGCCAGAGGAAAAGGACGACTTGCACCGCGTCTCGAGCGCCATCATCGACGCGGAAGGCGATCGTGTCCTCGACGAATTGGCAGAGTGCGAATCGGCCCTCGATCACTGCCCAACGCTGTGTCACGCACTCAAGGCGCGCTCGCAGAGCAAGGGAAGAACCAGCAGCGCGCGGGCGGCTGATCTGCGTTCGGCGCTCCGCGGGTTCCGGAAGCAGGGCAATCCAGAAGCCGCCGAAGAGGCACTGGATGGACTCGACAAGCTCGCTCAGGACGGCGTCGGCGTGCCGGAGTTCCTTGAGCTGTTGGAGAAGCGGTCCCGGTACGAGCCTGCCTGGGATTGGGACGACGCGACGATTGCCCGGGCCAGGTGCCTGGAGGCTCGCGGCAGGTTCCTGGATGCGGTCCAGGTCCTGCGGGACCTGTTTCACCGTCTGGCGACGCAGGAGCGCGAAGCTGGACTGGACGACGCCACGGGCGTGCTGGACCGGATTCGCGGATACGGGATCGATCCGTCGTCCTACAGCACTTTGACCGACCGATACAACGCACTCACTGCACAGGAGTCCGAGACAGTTCCGGCACCGGAGGGCAAGCCAGCGCGGGGCGTGAGGGTTCTTGTCGTCGGCGGCGGGGAGCAGCAAGCGCGGGCCGAGGACATGGTGCGCCAAAAGCTGCGGGATACCGGTCCGCACATCCGCGTAACCTTCATCCAGACGGGATGGAGCGAGAACTGGCGCCGCAAGTTCGGCGAGATTGAAGGCGCGATGGCAAGCCACGACGCGCTCGTGATCATGCGCTTCATGCGGACGCATCTCGGGCGAAGAATCCGCAAAGGGTGGACAGGTGGCCCGTGGCGTTCCTGTTGGGGCGGCGGACACGGCGCAATCGTGGGCGCCGTGACCAGAGCGGCGGCGGCGGTGCGCTAGGGACAGCCAATAACAGCAAATAGAGCGACCGAACTTGCGGGGCCCATCCAAGTGCACCATCGTGCGGCATGGACATGAATCGGTGGCATCGAAAGGCGCGGATTCTCGGCTGGTTTGCCGGAGTTGCGCTCGTTGTCAACGCGCTCGGCTGGGTGTTGGGGGATGTCGAGGTCGTCCGTAGCCTCGGAAACGCCCAGGCCCTGCTCGAATTGGCTGGCGACCTGAGCTACGGAGCGTTCGGCCTGGCTATCTGGTGGGCGATCTTCGATTCGTGGCTTCGCCGCCCACCGGTCCACAAAGACCCTACTTTGGGGCAGAATGAATGACGCAATCGTCCGGGACTCGATTCATTGACTCCTGACGCCAGTGCGCTGGGGTGTCTTTGGATGAGACCGGTCCGGCGTCTCGCCTCCCACGGCTCCCAACCAGCAGATCTGCGGATTGGACATGTCAATTGCGCTAGTCATCTTGTAAAGTGTTCTTTACATGCGGAGGCGAGATTCGACTGGGGGTGATCCGGCGACAGCGCCTACGTTAGCCCGACCGAGGCGCTATCGCTTAGCTTGGGTTCCGCTCCCCCAACAAGGACAGGGCCACCCCATGGCAGAGGGCGAAAAGGTCAGCACTCAGGACAACGCCCGGCGTGTGCGTGTCGAGCGGCTTCCCAAGTACCGGGTAATGCGTCGCTTGTTGAGGGTGTGGCTCGCCCGCCCGAAGACGCTCGTCACGGGCCTCCGTCGCAGTTTGGCCGAACTGGGAGGAAACCCAGACACTTGGATCGCCGCCAATCTCTCGGGCGAAGACCGCGAACTCGCCCACGCGATCTGGACCCAGAGCGGTGTCAATCCCAAGTACACTGATGTTCATTGGAGCCTCATCCAGCACTATGAACTCCTCGCGGAGGACGCGGACGGCAAACTGGAGTTGACGGAACGGGGACGTGATTTCGTCGACCACGAGTTCGGCGAGGCAGAGGCGTTTCTGGACGAGCAGGAAGGTCTCACCAAGTTGCTCACTATCGTCGCTGAAGCTGGATCCGTGCGCTCCTCGCTTCTACAGAAGCCGTGGGCCGAGTATCTTGGTCGCCGTTCGGGGTTCCACGCACGCACCACCATCGACTTCACTCTCAAATCGCGCTTGGCGAACCTGGACGACCGGGACCTGCTTAGGAGCGAGGGTTCCGACTACGCGATTACCAAAGCGGGACTCGACTACTTGAACAGGGTTGGCATGGCTACCGAGACCTCAAAAACGCTGTGGGACTCCTACCTCGCAACTGCCAAGGTGCGGTACGAGGAGATCGAGAAGTTGGAAGACTACAAGTCGAAGCTCGCTGAGGAGTTGAAGAAAGCCCGTGACGCGCTGCTGCGCGACGACAGTGACTGGCCGATGCTGCTAAAGGCAGCGATCAACCACAGGGACAACAATATTGTCCACTGGCACAATCGATCGAAGCTGACCACCTGGATCGACGGAAACCTCGCCGACGCCCGGGATGCACTGTTGGGGATGTGGTCTGAGGGCGACCAGTCACCCCTCGACCGCATTCGCTCCTTCGACGTCATTGTGCCAGAATCCTTGTGTCCTCCGACGGCCTTTGGGACGCGACTCACTTGGGCCTCGTACTTGATGATGGGGATTGACCCACACCGGTATCCGCCGTTTCAGCGTCAGCGGTTCACCAACACGTATCGGCGCTTGGGGTATCCGCTCCCTTCCGCCAAGGATGCAGGAGGCGTTTACGAACACGCCCTGGAGTTTCTCGACCGTTTGCTCAAAGAGGCACGAAAGCGGGGCATGGATAGACCCAGTACCCGATTAGACGCTCAATCGGTTGTTTGGCAACTCGGTCAAAAGCAACCGGAAGATGATGATAGCTCGCCGGGAGACCAGGAACCGAAGCCCGAAAGTGGAGGATTTGCGAACTTCAACCGATCGCTACGCAACCACGGCCTCCTGTTCTCCAGAGAACTCGTCGCCAACTACATCCTCGCCCTGCAGACCAAGCGGCTTGCCATTCTGACGGGTATCTCGGGCACCGGAAAAACCAGGATCGGCAAGGCGGTGGCGGAGCATTTCCAGCCCACGGTGACCAGGAGAGTGCCCACGAAGATCCCTGAGGATGCCGTCGAAATCGAAGTGAGGCTCTCCCACCTCAAGCATTCGCTGCTAACGGTTCCTCAGGTGATGGTTACGAGGCTCAGCCTACTCGGCCCGGATGCGCCGTTGGCCGATCGCCGGATTCGGCTGCGGTATCCCGGGGGCGAGACTGCACTGACGCACTACCATAAGGGCTCGACATACCTCTATCTCAGTGGCGACTTCAAGAAGTGGTACAATTCCAACCTCGAACTGGGCGACCGAATCTGGCTCCGCGTGCTGGAGGGTGACACGCCAGAGCCCGACGGACTCGAAATCGGTCTTCCCGCGACCAAATTCGTCGAACAACGCCTCAACAACTACGTCGTCGTCCCCGTCCGCCCCGACTGGGTCGACAACCGTGGTTTGCTGGGCTACCTCAACCCCCTGACGAACGAGTACTCGACCACCGAGTTCCTGAACCTGCTGCTCCGTGCCCGCGACGAGGAACAGAGAGCGGCGACTGTCGGCGGGAAGCCACACCCGTTCTTCGTCATTCTCGACGAGATGAACCTGGCCCGGGTCGAACACTACTTCTCCGACTTCCTGTCGGCGCTGGAATCGGGGGAGGCCATTCCGCTACACGAAGACGAGGCTATCGACAGCGGTGAGTCCGAGTCAGGCCCGCGGGTGCCACGAAAGCTGAAGGTGCCGAGCAACGTCGTCTTCACGGGGACCGTGAACGTAGACGAAACGACCTACATGTTCAGTCCGAAGGTGCTCGACCGCGCGTTCACCATCGAGTTCGACCAGGTCGACCTAAAGGGGTTCTCGGAGGACATCAACAGCGAGGACGCATCCGGCCTGAATCTCGATGGCGTCCAAAGCCAACTCGATCTCCTGCCATCCGGCCGATCAGATGAGGACGACTGGAAACCCAGCCGTGACGACTGGAAGGAGTTCAGCAAGGAGACCAGCGAACACCAGGAAGCCCTCGTGCGACTCCACGGCATCCTCGAACGACAACACCGACACTTCGGATACCGAGTCGCGAACGAGATCGCCCGATTCGTGAACCTGGCCCGGGAACAGGCGAAGGATACGAACACGGCGGTCAACGCCGCCTTCGACTTGGCGCTCCTGCAGAAGGTCCTCCCGAAGTTCCACGGTCCCCAGCAGGAGCTGCAGTCTCTTCTCGAAGAGATCTTTCAGTTCGCCGTGCATGGCGTCGGCCACGTCCCAAAGAAAGACCAGACTGTCAAGCTGGACGACTGGAAGGTGGTCAAAGGCCGCCTGGTGACCAGATCCAAACCTCAGGCACCCTCCCAAACACCCTCCGGCGATCCCGGCGCCGAGGGAGACGAAACGGATTCCGACAACGCGGAAGCTGCCAACGCCGGTACCGAATCCCCGACCTACCCGCGAACGGGCGCGAAAGTCTTGAGAATGCTCTACCGACTTCGAGACCGCGGTTTCACGTCGTTTATCGAGTGACCGGGCTATGAACGGTTCCGCCGGGGTGGGAAAGTCGCTCCGTGTCGCTGTCCACCCTTACGGCCATGGTCAGCCTGCCGCGGAAACAAAGCGCGGTTATCGCCTGCAGAGCGAACGCAAATGGGTAGTCGAAGGGGACGATCAGACCCTGACGCAGATAGCGAACCAGCTACCGAATGCGAATTGGACCCGCGCGGGCACGAATGCCCTCATCCTCAACCTCGTCAACTCGGTCGGCGTCCTGAATCTGCCGCACCTGGGAGAGGTGGAACTGGTCACGGGCAAATTCGGCACCGACCAGTTCGACGCCATGCTCCGCGAACTAACCGACGCGGCAACTTCCCTTCCATTCTCCGCGGGCGAAGCCGCTGCCGGCCGCTACTCGGTCAGCACAGCCCCACGCGACGATGTCCTCTACCACGCCTTCGTCTACCTGCGCTACATCCTTTCCGACCGCGCCCCCCAGCGAGCACGCCTGCTTCCCGCCCTCGAGATGATCGTCAGGGAGCCGCACCGGTTGTGGCACAGCGATCGCCGGGACGTACGGATTGAAGCCATGACCAGAGTGGACGCGCACACTCCACTCGATCTCGTGACCCGGCCCGGGATGGCCGTGGTCGCCTCGTCACTCGCACCTTCGGGAGCAAGGCTCGCTGAACGACTGGGTTGGCGGCTCCCGGAATTCGTCTCGGAGCGGAAGATCAGGCCGACAACCGATACCCCCGAGAACCGGTTCGTGAAAGCGTTCATCGGACAGGCACGGACCATCATCGGTCGCATGCGGTCTGCCGTTAGCCCCGCACGGCCCGACGCGTTCCAACGGAACCTGCTACGGGATTGCGATCGAATGGAAGCGTCGTTGATGCCGATCGCCCGGCACAGCATGTGGGAAGAAGTCGGAAGAATGGTGCGGATCCCCTTCTCGTCTACCGTGCTTCAGCGACGGCGGGGATATCGCCGCGTACTCCAGCACTTCTCCCGGATTCGCCTTGCCCCGACGATCCCGCTCGACAAGGACGGCATGCGCGACCTCCTCGAGCTCAAGAACATCGCGCTTCTGTACGAGCTTTGGACCTTCTTCCGGCTGGCTGACGAGATCTCGGCGGTTTTGGAGAGCCCACCCGTTCGATCGGGGCGGCTGGCCAGCGATCTCTTCCAGACCGCTTTCCCAGCCGGCGGGACCTTCGAATGGGATTCGGGCGTTCGCCTTGTGTACAACCAGCGCTTCTCCAGGTCACGGAGGGGACACAAGCATTCCTACTCCGTGCCGCTGATTCCCGACATCGCTCTCCGGGTCCCCGGCGGGCCGAACGCCGGCCTCCACCTGTTCGACGCGAAGTTCCGGGTCCACGCACTCGCCGACGTAGGGCTCACCGCGGACGACAAGGACGCCGACGACGAGAAGGCCGCAGAGCGGGCGGGTTCGTTCAAGCGTGCAGACATCTACAAGATGCACGCCTACCGCGACGCGATTCCGGACGCGCGATCGGTGTGGATCCTGTACCCTGGCGGTCGGTTTCGGTTCTTCGGCATTCCGGGAAGTGGCGGTCGGTCTGGCCACCGGACTGTTTCTTCGGCCGAGGGGTTTCCGGAAGAGTTAGAGGGGGTCGGCGCGATTCCGCTTGCTCCGGTCGTCGAGAAAGACGGGAGCCATGGCCCAGGAACAGCAGCCACGACCGACAGCGCGTTGCGAGCGACATTGGGGCGGATGCTCGCGTTGTAGAGCACACATGTAAACTACACATTCCTTTAAGTAAACTAGACTTTACTTTCTGCGGCTCCTTCAGTCGACCGTGCCACGCCGGAGTCGAGGGCGCTCCAAGAGCGCCCGGGATCCTATCCCTGCTGACCCTTCCGGCTGGGCGACTGTCCAGAACTTCTGACGAGCTTGCCGCCCAGCGCGGGCTCCAGCCGATAGCCGCCCACCTTGACCCCTACATCCGCGAGCTGTTTCGCGGCCTGTCGGCTACGATCGATGGCCGTTTGATCGATATTGGGGTTCTTCTTGAGAATCCTTACAAGGTCATCCTTTTCCATCCGCAGGCCTCCTGTCTGGGCTCTAGAAAAAGTAGAGCGTGTGGACGAAAGATACCAATCCGTTTCGCGCCATGTGATCTCGCAGAAACCAGAAGTAGTCCCAGACGGCTTGCTTGAGCGGTGGTTCGGCACCGAAGTCCGTGATCTTCAGTGACAGCTCTTCCTTCAGGGTCTGCATGTCGATTCCCCGACCGTGGGTCAGCCACCTCTCCTGGTCGTTCAGCTGCCTCGCGATCCAACCGGCTCGCTGTTCCTTCATTTCCTGCGTGACCGGAACCCCCCGTGTTTCGGTTTCGACCCAGTCCTTGAACTTGTAGCTGGTCAGCCAACGCTTCAGCAGATCGATCGAGAGATCGCGGGCCAGTTCGAACTGATGGAGTTCCGCCAAGTCGAGCTTCTGAAGCAGGACCAACTCCGCGGTCGACAGTGTCTCGCTTCTGCTCCTCTCGATCAGGTTCTCGTATTGAGCCAGGTAGGACAGCGCCGGCACGAGACGGTCGTCCAGTTGCAGTTGCGGATCGATCGGCCCCAGGCAGGAGTGATAGTCCATCAGGATATCGTCACCAGACATGGCCAGCACGGTCCCTGCCGACATCGCTCGATCCGGGATTACGAACTTGACCTCGGTGTAGTGGTGTCGAAGCACGCGGACAATCCGCTCAACGACCTCGACAACACCCCCGGGCGTGTCGAGGATCACGACCAGATTCGGTCTCAAGTCTTCCCTGGCCTCGATCGACACCTTTACCAGATGTTCCACACCGGGTTGCATCGGCGAAATGATCGTGAGCCCGTCTGCGTCGAGCATCTGTTCGATGCGTTCAAGGCGGACGCGGGCCCACTCGCGGGTACTGTCCTGCGTAGTCGACGGTACGGGAACTTCGGGCAATTCTGGTCTTCTTGCTGTTCTGGGTGGGTTCTCGGTCTCGACCGCTTCGGCTCGGACGGGGACGCCAAGCGTGAATCTATCCAATCCTCTTTGCGGGTTACGTCAGCGTTTCGGTGATCCAAGTCTGGGATCTGCTCGAACTCAAGGACATCGCGCTTCTGTATGAGCTTTGGACCTTCTTCCGGCTGGCTGACGAGATCACGGCGGTGCTGGAGAGTCCACCCGTTCGATCGCCAGGCCTGGCCAGCGGTCCCTTCGGGCCGGGACGGGGAGTTTCGGTTCTGGTGGAGGGAGGGGGGAAGAGGGCGACCATGGCAGTCCCGGTCGCGTTGGACGGCGCCGATCTGCAACTATCGGAAACCGGCACGGGGGAAGCTTGTAGGTGTGTGGCTCGGCCGCGATCGTCTCTCGTACGAACAGGGGCCTCTGCAGCCGAAAAAAGGAGCGGCGACGACTCGACCTGGGGCCGCCGCTTCTCGTTCGCCCACGAGTACGCGCACTACTACCCTCGACATGACTCCTCTCTTGACGTTCACGTCAATGTTTACGACAATGTCGATGAGGATGTTTATTTCCTGCCGACCTACCGGAGGATCCATGGCGACCGCTGTAGCTCGGAAGCTCGACAGCATCAGGGAGTCCGGCGGCATTAGGGCTCGAGAGATCGCGCAGCTCCTGGAGACGACCCCACAGACCGTTTCGCGTTGGCAGACTGGCCGATCCACGCCCCGGCCGAATAGCCTCGACCGGCTTCTACGGCTGGAGTGGTTGGCTGGCCAGCTCGCCCAGGTGTATCCGCCGGATGACGCGCGAGTTTGGCTATTCAGTCCTCATATTGACCTTGATGGAGAGAGGCCGGTCGATCTCATCGCGGGAGACAGGATGGACGAAGTCCTCACGATCATCGACCGACTGCAATCGGCTGCGTACACCTGATTCACGGTAGGGCGTATGACACCGCAGCGTCCTTTCGATCCTACACTTCTCGACGCTCTCGAGGAGACTGTCATCCAGTATAGAGTGCGCCGCAAGGCCATGACGGTCGCACGGAGCCCCAATGATCAACTGTGGTGGGATCTGGTTCGGAAAAACGACACGGGACAAGCGGCTTCTATCGCCGATATGACTCGTAGGCAGCACGGACGACCTCCTCGGCCGGCTTGCCGCGGACGCTGAAGGTCCGACGGGTTCCCCACCATTCAGACCAAAGCTCGTCGCTCGTCATCCAGTTGTCCCAGAAGAACAGGCCGTTCACCACCGCGGGATAGGACTCCATCGTGTTGAGTACAGCTTGGTAGACGTTGGCCTGGGTCTCCCTGCCATCATCCACTCCGTTGCCATTCGCATCCATGAACACGAAGGGCTTCCCCTGTTCGGACGCGTCGGCCGGCCTATAGGGTGTCGCAACCACGTCCATCGCGCCGTACTCGAGAAAGACGATCGGACGGCCCGGATTGTCATTCGATAGCGGAATCAGGTATTCCCGGAAGATCCGGTCGTAGGCCATCTGCAGGCTTGCGACACTCATAACCGACGCTGGCGGGGCACCTGCGAGGTCGAACCACGCGCTGATCCCCATGACATCGAGGTTCAGATCGTCCCACAGGCAAAAGGATCCCGGCCCGTAGAAGTCCGGAACCTTGAGGACATCGTAGTGCATGTCGTAGGTGAGCAGACCATCGTAGACCGCACGCACCCGGTCGACCATCGAGCCGAGTTCCTCTCCGAAATGCTCGACCGGGTTGTACCCTCCGGGACGGGTCCGAAAGAGCCGGTCGGTCTCTGTGCCCAACGAGTACATCCGTGCCCCTTCCTCCTGGGCGATTCTCGCGAAGTGCACGGCCTGCCGCGTGTAGCTCTCCCAGAACTCGGAGACGAAGCGCTCGTGATCGGGGTGATCCGGGCGCCACGGCCAATGCTCCGACCGCACGCCTTGTCCGGGATCGCCGAAATAGCCGAGCTGCCATCGCTGCACCGGGCGATCCGCTCTCGCAGCCTTTTCGTCGGTAATCGCAAGGGTCACGTACACGTCGATGTCTTCCGACTTCATGTCGCGAATGAACTGGCGAAGCGCGAGGTCGGAGAAAGCTCCCAACACCGGGTCTGCACGCTCCACCGAGCTGTCCATGCTGTCGTCGATAAAGAGCGGGGCGGAAATGCCCACCCAGTTCGCATGCAGGCTCTTCAGCCAGTCGACATAGTCACGCGGCACGAGAGGTCCGGTTCCGGATTGCATCCATTCTTCCACGACCTGTTCGTTGGTCCCCCAGTACCCCGACGCGTGAATGGCGCGTAGAGGGAGTTCCAGAGCGATCGTCGGCTGCGTCGGCGCTTCGCATTGGTATGGCCCCGAGACGAGCCCTGCCGAGAATTCGGTCGCGAGTCCTCCAGCGACCGACACGGCCATCGATTGGGTGCGGCCGTTCCCGAGGGTCCATTCCGTCGAAGCGTGGCCATCGGCGCCGGTGGCCGAAGTTTCGGGACTTACGGTGCCGCTTTCGGCGCCGGGCGAGAACGTTACCGACACGCCCGCGACGCCACTGCCCCCGTCGTCCTCGACACGGACCACCAGAGGCTCGTCCAGCAGGTGCCCCCTGATCCCTTCCTGTTGATCGCCGGAGACGGCATTCAAGCTCGCGGCTCGTTGCTCTACCGTGATGTCAGCGCCAGCGGAGATCCCTCCGACGGTGGCGGTCACGGTGGCGGTCCCGTTCGCGGCAGCCGATACCGTCCCATCGCCGGCGACCCTGGCTACCGAGGCATCGCTGCTTGCCCAGGTCACGGTGATCCCCGTCATGCTCTGGCCGTCCTGGTCGCGCACGGTTGCGGTCAGACGGACGGTTTCACCCAACGAAACCAGCGTCGCGGTCGCGGGAGAGATTGTGATTGTGGTCGGCACGGAAGGGATCGGCGCGACCTGCACTTCGTCCCCGCCGCAAGACGCGACCAGGAGCAAAACGGCGTAGGCGGTGCTTCGCCACCGGGCGCGGGACCGGGTGTGTCGCCAATGCTTCGTCACTTTATGGCTCCTCATCGCACAACGGCACTTGTGATCCGCCATCGTTTGTGGATGGTGTCTGGTTCAAGGGTACCTCTGCGCCACGACCATGGCCACAACCAGAGGCGACCGTCGAGGACGCTGATCGGTCGCATGCGGTCTGCCGTGCGCTCGCGGCGGCCTGGCGCCGATGATCCCACTCGAAAAGGACGCGATGCGGGATCGATTTCGCAGCCGGCGGGACCTTGCCTCTGGTGGAGGGAGGGGGGAAGAGGGCGACCATGGCAGTCCCGGCCGCGTTGGACGACGCCGATCTGCAACTATCGGGAATCGGCACGGGGGGAAGCTTGGGGTGTCGGGCCCGGCGGCGATCGTCCTCGATGAGTTGGGACTTCTGGTCCAGGTATCAGATCTGAGCCAGCGTCTCCAACATGCCGGCTTGGCAACCAAATGCGTTCCCCACGAAAAGGTCCAATGAGCAGCCGGCGTTCCTCGGTTCAAGGCTTCGCAACGGTTGCACTGGACGCCAGCGTCCTGACCTCACCTACCGTCTGCTCGCCCCGAGCTCCGAGTGTCCCGCACCAACCTCCGTAGGTCATCCTGGACCCTCTCGAACGCCCGATCCGCGTCTGCGTTGGCACGCCTGCGGATCTCCTCATCGATGAGAACCCTCCTCGGGTCAGTCCGGTCTCCCCGGGGGTCGGCAACACGGTCGAGTCGGTTCAGCCTATTCTTCATTTCTGCCTCCGGGCGGGGTTGCCTGCGTTAGCGATTGCCGTTGACAGCGGCTTCGTGTTCACGAAGCAAAGCGTCAGTATCAACGTCTTGCATTAGACGGTGCTTCACCGGCGTCTCCCAAGGCGGTCGCGTGTCTTTCGGAGTGGGCTCATTCCCTGAAGAGATCGGAGTGGGTGCCAGTGCGCACCAAGTGCAATTCGTCACCCTTGACGCAGTAGATCACGAGCCAATCGGGCTCGATGTGCGCCTCCCGGTGTCCCTTCCAAACGCCCCGAAGCGGATGATCGCGATGCCGTGTGGCTAGCGGCTCCTGTACGATCAGCGACTCCAGTAGCACCCGCAGCTTGCTCAGATCCTTGCCTCGCGCCCTGGCTTTTCTGACGTCGCGTTTGAACTGCGAGGATCGAACCGGGATCAGCATGTTAGATATCGAGATCGCGGAACAGCTGCTCGGCGGTATCGAAACGCTGACCCTTGCCGTCGTCCAGTTCCTTCATGGCCCGGGCGGTAGTCGCGTTCGGTACCTGGACGATGAAGGGCAGTCGCTTCTCCTCCGCAACCCGCAACAGCACCATGCGGATGACGTCGGACACGGACAGGCCCATCGCTTTGAGCGCCTCGGTGGCACGTGCTTTGGTGTCGCTGTCGATTCTCGCGCGCACAACGGTGTCGGTACTCATTCTGGACCTCCTTTGGTGTAGCATCAATGTAGCTACGGACCAATACGGCAGCAAGCGTGGGAAGAGGTGGAGGGAGGGGGAGAAGAGAGCGACAATGGCAGTCCCGGCCGAGTTGGACGGCGCCGACCTGCAACTATCGGGAACCGGCACGGGGGGAAGCTTGCAGGTGTGCGGCCCGGCCGAGACACCCCCGCCAATTATCCCCCGCCAAGCCCCCAGCAGCGGCCAACTCGTCCTTCGCCCCAAATGCCGATTCCGGCGCGTGCCGATCACCCATTCCAGGGCATGTCGATCACCCGAGGTCACCCCTCAGAACGACGGGATGACAAGTGGCGTTGTCATTATGTGAAGTGAACATTACATTCGGGCGCAAACAATTGTTTCATGTGACGTGATTCACGATGATGGATTGGATTGCATGGACGTGAGTGGAGCCCCTTCGCTTCGAGACCTCGATGAGTGTCCGCCCATCCAGCTATACCTCGGGCCCACTCGAAGGGGATTATAAAGCCACCTAGACGGCAGGCGGGTCTCCGGCGATATTTCCCGGTGTGACAGACCGGCGCTCCGCCTTCCATTCCGCGATCTTCTCCGCCCGTCGCTTCGGGTCCACGGGCAACAGCAACGCCCGCGCCATGTCGCTCATCTTCCATCCCCGGTAGCGGGGATTCACTGCCTTTGCGTCGGATGGCTTCTTCATGGACCGGCTCACGGGTTGGAGTATTGGCACTTGGTCAGCTAGAATGCTGCGGGCGCCCCGGTGGCCGCCGGGGACGCCCGCTGATACTCGACACCGAAAGGAGCGGAAGATGTCGAGCAATGGATCCCCCCCGTCCACCACGGAAATCGTCCAACTTCTCCTACGACAACCCCCGTCTGGCGAGTTGGGTCATCCTCGTCGGCTGTGGGCATCACAAGAGACCCTCCGTGCCATTCTTCTCGTGGTGCTTGAGGAAGTTCCTGTAGTGCGCCACCATCAGCTCTGCTCTTGGGCCCAGATCGTTAAAAGTCGCTTCACAGAGTTCACATACGGTAGCCGGATCCCGGAGGATCACCTCGTCGGCGTCGCCCGGGCACTCAACGAACTCATCAGACTGCTTGACAGATAGGTGCGCTTGGGCACGATCCATGGAGCGATTCGCAGTAGTCATGCGGTTCAAGATACCATGCGCCCTCACCGTAGCCAAGCGGCGATAGGTGGTATCCCCCAACTTGTCACCACATCGAGAGTGGGACCACCGACCAGCCTTCCCGGCCCACCATCCGCCTGCACCGGATCGCCGTGGAGGATGGCCCGAACCTTGCCGTCCCCGTCGCGGTAGATGGACACGGGCCGGTCCGTCGAGCCGTCCAGGATCGCCAAGCCGCCGGGGCCTGACAGCGTGACGCTGGCGAGAGCCTCCCACCCCGACCGGACCGGCAGCGTGTAGGCGAAGCTCCCGGCCCCTTCGCCCGCGTCGGCGATCTCCGGCATGGCGAACGACAGCGAGAACAGCACGGCGCCGCCCGCGTCCCGCCCCTCCAATGTCCACGGGCCGGATTGCTCGGGCAGTGACGGCGGCGCATCCACGACGAATGCGGGCTCAAGGTACGCGGCGCCTGTCCCGGCGCCGGTACCTCCCCAGAGCAGGAGACTCCGGACTGGCGCACGGAAAGCAGCCATCCGGGTAGCCGCGCCGCCCTCCTTTTGGAGACGGTTTTCGAGGGCATTATTGAAGTGATAGTCGCTGATCCATGCATCTGGATGTAGTTGGATCCAGCGCATAATGTCGTCCGTGGTGGGCGATACAAGCCGGTGAGCCAGGATGGGTTCGGGGGGGATCCTTCCCCGAGGCAGTTCGCGATGTGCGAACCCCCACACACCAATGTCACCGTCGGGGTACGGGTAATTCGCATCGACGAAAGAGGCGAAACTAGATGTCGGCGTGTGGAGAAGACCTAAGTTGTGACCGAGTTCATGCGCCACAGTAGCGGGACTCGATCCCCCGGTCATGCTGACCCATCCCCCGAGAATCGCGACACCGCCGCCAAACATGCTCCCCAGCCCCATCCAGTAGCCCCCGCTTCCTTCGAGGGTTCGGACAATCTGTACAGCAAGCAGCCCACTCGCCCCGGGAGTCCTGCTACCGCCCTGTTTCCGCGGATCGTACTCAACGGGCGCGTGGGCTGTGACGCGCATGGCCCCTACGGGCAAGAGGTCAGCGGTGTGCCACAATCGCCAATTGCCTCGTTCTGGATCTGCCGCCATGCTGTCGGCCCTCGCGATGAACGCCGTGTCTCCGGCGAAAATGCTGTCGAGACGGGGGTCGTCGCCGTACTTTTTCAGCAACGGGACAAGGGTGAGGTTGAAGGGCGGCAGTTCCCGGACGTCAACGGCTTGGCTACCCTCGGCGGGAATCCGTCCGTGCTCATTTTCGATCACCATTTCCAGCCCAGGACGGATCACGCCGCCAGGAATTGGGGTCGCGTAGGCCAAATCTAAATGGCGGCGAGCGCCGGCACCGTGTGCCCCGTCTCCGGCGACGGCGAAGGCGGTTCGGGCAACCTCCACTTCATGCGTCTTGTGGCCGTCCAGGTAGAATCGGGCTTGAAATGGTGGGGACAGGGTGAAAACACGGAGCAAGGCGTCCTCGCCTGCGACCAAGGGAACCGGAGATTCCCGTGATTGCACGGCCTGCATGAGGTATGCCCCGGCAAGCCCCCCCTCGTCGCACGGGCGGATACCGCCTCCAGGCTTTACGTAGTTCTCTCCCCACTTCTCTTCAAGCCAAGAGCGCATTGGAGGACTCGCGCACAGGTCGGAGTTGTCGCGTCGCCATTCAGGCGAGCCCGGCGGGTGATTGACGACGTGAGTGAGGCGCACATACTCCAGCAACGGAAGGTCGCGTAGCCCCTCGGGGACTGGACCTGACAGATGGTTGCCCCAGAGCACCAATTGCTCCAGAGCCTTCAGGTTGGCCAGTTCCGGCGGGATGTGACCGGAAAGGCGCAGCCCCCTAACGGCCAGCACCTTCAGGGCTTCGAGGTTGCCCAACTCGGGGGGGATCGGGCCGGATGATAGCTCACCGAAAGATCCCGCGATGGCCAAGCGCTCCAGTGCTTCGAGATCCCCCAGTTCGGAAGGAAGGTGTTCGATTGAGCGGACTCGTAGTGTTTCCCAGTCGCCGTCGGGCCAACGGCACGGGCCGCCCAAGCAAGACACACTTCCCATTTCGTTCAAGTCCACGGCATGCCAGTCTTCCAGCGACATGTCCGTCAGCCAATTGTCGCTTCTGGGCCAGTTCGGGCCGTCCGTGGCGTTGTAAAAAGCCACCAGCGCCACGCGGTCTGGATTCTCGACCACCTCCACCGGAAACGTGGCTTGGACCTCCAGCCCGTCTGGATCGTGCGCCGTGACCGTGATGGTCGCCTCGCCCTGAACTGGTCCCGCAAGGCTCACCACGGGGCCTGGATGCAGCGCCACGGGCACGATCACTGTGTCTGAACTGGCGACTGTATACGTCAGCACATCGCCATCTGGATCGATGAAATGTCCGATCAGGTCCATGTCCACTCGCGTGGCACCGTGCCACAGCGTTTGAGCGGAGATCTCCACCGGCGCCGCGGGAGGACGGTTCACCACCACCCCGAACGACGTCGAAGCCTCCGCACCGTCTGGATCGCGGGCTGTCACCGTCACCTCCCCTGCGCCCCCGGCACTCCCGCCCGTCAACGTCGCCGCGCTTCCCGCCATCGAGATCGTGGCAACCGCTGTGTCCGAACTTACCGCTTCGTGCATCAGTGCGTCTCCATCTGGATCGCTGAAGTGCACCGACACGTCGAACGTCGTTGCATCGCCCGGCCCGGTCAGCCGTTGATCTGGAATCGACCCCGACACCACCGGCGGCTGATTCGGGGGCGGCAAGTCGGGCGCGATCGTCTCTTCCTCGCAGGCGAGAACGGTGAACAGAAGGAAGGCTGCAAGAGGTCGGAACATCGGGGGGCGTCTCCCGGTGATGAAGGGTGGCAACGGCCCGGACGGGTGCCGGGCCGTTGCTACCGACACGCGGAGAGAAACCACGAAATGGCCCCGCCTATTCGCCGGTGGTCTCGGGGAGCTACCCCTCGACCGGGTATGGATCGGCTGTTGTATTCGACGGGTGGCCCGACATAGGGCTCCCCGCTGTCAGTAGCAGGAGACACGGTACGGGTCGGGCTGGGCAGCCGCAACCGGGATCACTTGCGGCGGCGGGAGCAATCGCGTTCGATAGAAGTAACTGCGGGCGCTCCGGCCCGACACCGGAACGCCCGCGAAACCCGACACCCCCAACGTCTAGGAGGACGAAAGATGTCAGGTCACAGATCTACGCCCGCGACCGATCCAACGCAGCGAATGGCCGAACTTGAGCAACTCGGCCAAGAGAAACCGGCCGAGATTGTCGGCCATCTTGCCGCGACAGAAGATGCATGTCTTGAACTCCTCAACATCATCGACAGCTTGACCGAGGACGGGGCTCGCGTCTGCCTGCCGCCAAAACTCGGTGCTATACTCCTCAGACGTTACGTCAGGGCGGGCAAGCCGTTCTCTTCCCCCAACTCGACCCTCTTCCGTCGCGGATACGAGCGGCAAATCGCTAGGCTGGAGCACTTCGTTTGATCTCATAGCACCCCAATCTAACGGTTCGCATAGTCCGGGGGCCACTACGATGCCGCCGCCGACCGTCCGTTGTCAGCGGTCAGGTCCCGGTACATCAGCCGCTTGCCGACCAATCCCGCAACGACGTGCTGCATCTGCGCCACCGTGTCCATCTCTCGGATGTTCTGCCGGCCCGCGAACTCCGACACGTATCGCTGTAGGTGCTTCGGGCTGAGCCGGTGGTAGACGCCCTTGTGAGCCCGCTTCAACATGCTCCAGAAGGACTCCACGCCATTGGTGTGGACCGTCTCGCCTTCCAAGTACCGGACGTACTCCGCGGCACTGTGCTTGACCGTCTCATGCTCCCGGCCCGATCCCTTGTAGGCCGTCGCGTCGTCGGTGTAGAGCGTCGCGTCCTGTGTCGCGTGATCGTCCACAAAGCCCTGTAGGGTCTCGGCGTCCGTCCGGTCAATCACTTTGGCGACCACCTGCTTGGACTCCCGATCCTTGGCCGCTACTACCGCTGTCATGGTCACCGGACCCCGGCCAGCGTTCGCCAGTTCCTTCCGCCTAGCGTTGCTCATGTTCGCTCGCTTGCCGCCAAAGTACGCTTCGTCCACCTCGACAGTTCCGTCGAACACGGGCGCGATGTCGGCGAACGCTTCACGGATCCGGTGGAGCATGAACCAAGCGGTCGGGTACGAGACGCCGAGATCCCGGTGCAGCTTCATGGCCGACACGCCCTTGAGGTTGGTCAGTTCCAAGTAGATCGCCCAGCCCCAGATCCGAAGCGGCAACGGGGACTTCTCCATCGCCGTCCCCTTCTTGAGCGAGAAGTACTTCTTGCAGTCCCGGCACCGGTACGGCATCGGCTTCCCGGACTTCACCCGGTAGGCGTTGCAGGAACCACAGAGCATGCAGACGACTTCACCGTCTGGCCAGTGCCAGCCCTCGAACCACTTGACCGCCTGCTCCTCGGTGGCGAACATATCCGCTACCTGCATGACGCTGATGCCGCTTCTGTGGCTTTTTCCGGGTGCTTGAGCCATCGTAACCTCCTGTATCATCATCACTTACCGTACAATGAAGTTAACAGGATTCCGGCCCTGCGTCAAGTTGGCTTTATAATCCCCCACTCGAATCGCTACGTTGGCAACCGATCCGGAATACCACTAGCGCAACCGGAGATGTCCCATGGCCAGTGCCGAACAACTCAAGGCGTTGCTGAGGTCGCATCTCGAGGGCGATAGCGACCGGTTTATCTCGGTCGCAATGCAGGTCGCCGCGCACGAAGCCAAGGTGGGGCACGGCAAACTGGCCACTGATCTGCGCGACATTATCGATCGGGCCAAGAGTCGGCGTGGCGCGGGATCCCCCGTCCCGATCGGCCGCCCGCGCGGAGAGCTGGCCAACCTGCTCGAGGCTTCCTACCCCAAGTCGCGGTTGGGAGACATCATACTCGGGGAGTCCCTGGCGAATCGCATCGGCCGTGTCATTCGCGAACAGCGCCACGCCGGGGAGATCCTCGATCACGGCCTATCGCCGAGGCGCAAGCTGCTGCTTGTGGGCCCTCCGGGCACAGGGAAGACACTGTCAGCCTCAGTCCTGGCCGGGGAACTCGGCCTGCCTCTTCTTCAGGTGCGACTTGACGGCCTGATCACCAGATTCATGGGGGAGACCGCGGCCAAATTGCGGCAGATCTTCGACGCCACCAGCCAGACAAGGGGCGTCTACTTTTTCGACGAGTTCGACGCAATCGGTTCGGAACGGGGGATCGCCAACGACGTGGGCGAGATCCGGCGGGTTCTGAACAGCTTCCTCCAGATGATCGAGCAGGACGACTCCCACAGCATCGTGATGGCAGCGACCAATCATCCCAAGGTGCTCGACCGGGCACTCTTCCGCCGCTTTGACGACATTCTTCACTTCGAGATGCCGGACGAGTCCCAAATCGCCGAGCTACTGAAGGTGCGGCTTGGTCCGGCCGCCTCGCGGGACATCGCGTGGCGCGAACTCGCCGACTGGGCGGTGGGACTGAGCTTCGCAGACGTGACGCGGGCCACAAACGATGTTCTCAAGGACGCATTGGTTGGCAAGCGGGACCGGATCCAGGAGAAGGAGATTCGGGCAGTGATCGATGAGCTCAAGGCGGTCCGTGACAGATTGGGGGAACTCCAAGAAGGCCCGGGATCCTATCCCTGCTGACCCTTCCGGCTGGGCGACTGTCCAGAACCTCCTGACGAGCTTGCCGCCCAACGCGGGCTCCAGCCGATAGCCGCCCACCTTGACCCCTACATCCGCGAGCGATCACCCATTCCAGGGCATACCGCAGTCCCCTGTACAGGTTGGGTCGCGTATCCGCCTTTCCCGTGGACTCATTCGGAGGGTTACTCCTACCCTCGACATGACTCCTCTCTTGACGTTCACGTCGATGTTTACGACAATGTCGATGAGAATGTTTATTTCCTGCTGACCTACCGGAGGATCCATGGCGACCGCTGTAGCTCGGAAGCTCGACAGCATCAGGGAGTCCGGCGGCATAAGGGCCCGAGAGATCGCGCAGCTTCTGGAGACGACCCCACAGACCGTTTCGCGTTGGCAGACTGGCCGATCCACGCCCCGGCCGAATAGCCTCGACCGGCTTCTGCGGCTGGAGTGGTTGGCTGGCCAGCTCGCCCAGGTGTATCCGCCGGATGACGCGCGAGTTTGGCTATTCAGTCCTCATATTGACCTTGATGGAGAGAGGCCGGTCGATCTCATCGCGGGAGACAGGATGGACGAAGTCCTCACGATCATCGACCGCCTGCAATCGGCTGCGTACACCTGATTCACGGTAGGGCGTATGACACCGCAGCGTCCTTTCGATCCTACACTTCTCGACGCTATCGAGGAGACGGTCATCCAGTGGCGAGGGGTGGTCTACAGACAGGTGTTCGAGGGTACCGATGTTCTGCGGGCGAACATTCGGGGCGCAAGGTGGAACCCCCCGGAGGTGGAAGCTCTCTACTGCTCACTCCAATCCCGGACAGCTGCTGCCGAGGTGGACCATTTCATCGGTCGACAGCCGGTTCCCATTCGGACGCCCAGAATCACTCACAATCTGTCAGTCAAGTTGGTGACGGTAGCGGATCTCCGGAATCTCGAAACACTTGAGCGCTGTGAGATTACGTCCGAGATGGTGATGGGGGAGGACCTCTCGAAACCACAACTCGTCGGCGGCGCTGCCGCGTGGCTACAGTGCGCTGGCATGCTCATTCCAAGCGCCCGTGACGAAGGCGTCAACCTCGTGGTCTTCGTGAACAACATGGCCCCGACTGACCGGATTGATCTGGTGTCCCAAGAGGTGTACCGGCCAACATCATGAAGTAAGGTTGTGGCACAGCATGTGGGAAGACGTGCGAAGAATGGTGCGGATCCCCTTCCACCCGTTCGATCGGGAGGCCTGGCCACCGGTCCCTTCGGGATCGATTTCGCAGCTGGCGGGACCTTCAAGTGGGCGTCGGGTGTGCGCCTGGTGTACAACGTCCACTTCTCCAGGTCGCCCAAGGGACACTGGCTGCGGATTCCGGCGCATGCCGATCAGTGATTCCATTCCATGCCGATCACCGATTCCGGTGCATGCCGATCAGTGATTCCGGTGCATGCCGATCACCTTGGAGTGAGCGAGTAGGAGCGCTGGAGAACCTGCTGTAGCGACGTCTTCTTCCATCCTCGCCAGAGGTCCCTGGAGACGAGGAGGAAGAGGTGTCGCAGAAGAGGTTGTCCATGCGGAAGATTCGAGAGCTTCTGCGCCTGAAGTACGAGCTCGGGCGCAGCCACCGCGAGATCGCCACGTCGCTCGGCGTCGCCAACAGCACGGTGAGCGATTACGTGCGGCGGGCAAGCGCGGCGGGCTACTCCTGGCCGTTGCCGGAGGGGCTGGACGACGCCGCGCTGGAGGCGGCCTTGTTCCCGGCCCCGCCACCGTCGCGGGTTCCCCGGCCAGAGCCGGACTGGGGACGCGTCCACCGGGAGCTACACCGCCACAAGGGCGTGACGCTGCAGCTGTTGTGGCTGGAGTACCGCGCGGCTCATCCGGACGGCTATCAGTACAGCTGGTACTGCGAGCGCTACAGGGCGTGGCGGAAGCAGCTCGACGTGGTCATGCGGCAGGTCTACCGGGCGGGCGAGAAGGCCTTCGTGGACTACGCGGGCCCGAAGTTCGAGATCGTGGACCGGAAGACCGGCGAGGTGCAGGGCGCCATGGTCTTCGTCGGTGTCCTCGGCGCTTCGAACCATACCTTCGTGGACGTGACGCGGAGCCGGTCGCTGCCGGATTGGACGATGTCGCACGTCCGGATGTTCGAGTTCTGGGGCGGGGTGCCCGAACTCGTGATCCCGGACAACGAGAAGGCGGCGGTCCGTGAGGCCAGCCGCTACGAGCCGGACCTGAACCCGACGTACCAGGAACTGGCCACCCACTACGGAACCACGGTGCTGCCGGCGCGGCCCCGGGCACCGAGGGACAAGGCGAAGGTGGAGGCCGCGGTCCAGCACGTCGAGCGCTGGATCATGGCGCCGCTGCGCAACCAGACGTTCTTCTCGCTCGGCGAACTCCGCGAGGCCGTCGCGCCGCTGCTGGCCGCGCTGAACGAGCGGCCGTTCAAGAAGACCGAAGGCAGCCGCAGCAGCTGGTTCGAGGATCTGGACCGGCCGGCGCTCAAGCCGCTTCCGGCCAAGCGCTACGAGTACGCCCAGTGGCGCAAGGCGCGGGTCAACATCGACTACCACATCCAGGTCGCGCACGCGCTCTACAGCGTCCCCCACCCGCTGGGCCGCTGCGAGGTCGATGTTAGGCTCACGGCCCAGACCGTGGAGATCTTCCACAAGCACCGCCGGGTCGCCGCGCACCTCCGGGTCCACAGGAAGGGCGGATACGCGACCGACCCGGCCCACATGCCGGCTGCCCACCGCGCCCACGCTGAGTGGACGCCGTCGCGGCTCGTCGCCTGGGGCCGCAAAGCCGGACCGCACACGGTCGCGTTCATCGAACGACTCCTCGAGAGCCGGCCCCACCCTGAACAGGGCTATCGCAGTTGCCTCGGGCTCATGCGTCTGCTACGCGCCTACTCCGCCGAACGTCTGGAAGCCGCCTGCCACCACGCGCTGGAGATCGGCACGGTGAGCTACCGGTCCGTCAAGTCCATCCTCGCCACCGGCCGCGACCAGACCGCAGCCGCCGGGCAACACGAACTCTCCCTGCCCGCAGAGCACGCCCACATCCGCGGGCCGCAGTACTACACCACCGCTAGCCAGAACGGAAAGGAGTCCTGACGAAAGATGCTTCGCCAACCCACCCTCGACCTGCTCCACGAACTCCGGCTCACGGGCATGGCCCAGGCCTTCGAGGAGCAGACCGCCATGCCCGACATCGCCGAACTCTCCTTCGACGACCGCCTCTCCCTGCTCCTCGAACGCGAGAAGACCGAACGGGAACAGCGCCGCTACGTGCGCCTCAAGGGCATCGCCAAACTCCACCTCGACGCCACCATAGAAGATCTAAACTTCAAGGCCCCCCGTGGTCTCGACCGCTCCCTCGTGCTCCGCCTCGCTTCCGGCCAATGGATCCGGGACGGCCAGACCGTCCTCGTCAGCGGCCCGCCCGATCCAGTGACATACTGCACCACCTTTCTATGTGCTTGTGGGGCCGATAGTTAGCTGCTCCGGATCCAGAGTTCGCGGAGCCTTTCTGCGGGCGTGCACGCGTCGGACGTATTCCTGGACTGCGGGCTCGTCGAGATCTACGGTCCGGATGGTCCACGGAGCGTACGGCACGACCTGTCGTCCCGGAAGGATCCCTCTCCGCAGGAGCCTGCCAACGACGGGCGGGCTGACGTCCAGGGACGCGGCTGCCTCCTGCAGAGTGATCAGTCCTTCCTGCTCGCAGGTCGCGGGGTCATGGACCGGGATGCCGTGATAATGGCGCAGGCTGGTGACCCGGCCCGCCGTCCAGTTGTTGTTTCGGCCCGTCTTGAGTCCCAGGCGGTTCAGGATGCGAGCGATCTGTCCGTCCGGGAGCAGTGCTGTCAGCTCCCTTACGATGTCCACGACCTTGCGGTCCGTCGTGTAACGGTGCTGCCCCTTGCGATTCTTTCGAACCGAGAGCTGAGCGTGCTGCCCGCCGGCCCAGCGAACGACCATGTGGATGCGGGCCGCTTCTTCGTCCACATCGACCAGGATCTCTTCGATGAGGGTACGTACGATGCGCTTCTTGAGCCGCATGTCGGCCTCTGGATCGTGCCACACGCCGGGCAGATCCTCAGCCAGCTGCAGGAGCGCCGCCCGGTCGATCCTCTCGTCCTTCTGGCGCTCGCCGGCCTCGAAGGCCACCCACTCCCGTTCGACTTCGGCCACCGCCTCCAGGGCCCGGTTCCAGCGGCGCTCAAGTTCGGCGGCCACAAGGCGGTTTTCCGGCTCCGCGGCGTCGTATTGCCGGCGTGCCCGTTCCGCCTCGTAGCGCGCCTGCTCCACCTTCAGCGCCAGCACCTCACGGTCCCGCTTCCGGTCTTCCCTGGCGTGCTCTGCGGCTCTGATCGCAGCCTCCAGGGCGCCGGGTTGGATGACGGCGAGAACGGCTTCCTCCACGGCGCGGTCCGCAGCGAGGCCGCCGAACGAGATGCAGGAACCCGCCCCGTGGTTGATCGCCGCGCCACGGCAGCTGTAACGGACAACCCGCCCGTTGGTGCCGCTGTAGGTGACATGCGGCCGTCGTCCGCAGCGCCGGCACCGCAGCAGCCCCGCAAGGAGCGAGCGGCCTCGCCGGGGAGCGCCGCGGCGCATCCGCCCCTTCATGTGCACATTCTCCGCGATCCGCTTCTGGTTCGCCTGATACCGCTCCCACCCGATGTAGCCATCGTGATGCCCCGGGATCAAGACGGCCCACTTGTCCTGGGCAACGGGGATACCGCGGCGTCTTCTCGGCTCGCCGTTCATGATCGCCGTCTCCGTGCGGGTCCGCCCGTACGCGTAGGCGCCCGCATAGACGGGGTTGGTGAGGATGTTGTGCACCGAGTTGTAGACCGGGAGCTTCCAGACCACGCCTCGGCCGAACGACCCGTACTGGACGGCTGGCAGCTCCACTCCTTCCTGCCGGAACCAGAGGAGGACCTGCCGGATGCTTCCCAGCTCCTCGAACTTCTCGAACACGAGCCCGATGCTCGTCCGGATCCGCCGGTCCGGGTCCAGCTCGCACCGGTTGTCCCGGGTCCGGAGGAACCCGATGGGGAGCATGGTATAGAGTTCCCCGCGTTCCGCCTTCTCCCGCAGGGCCACCAGAGAGCGCTGGCGCATCACCCCCAGCTCCCACTCGCTCATGGTGCCCTTGAGGCCCAGGAGCAGCCGGTCGTTGAAGTGGTGGGGATCGTAGACCCCTTCGGCGTCGATGATCAGCGTCGAGGTCAGCCCGCACAGGTCGACCAGATGGTGCCAGTCCTTGTTGTTCCGGGCCAGACGCGAGGCTTCGAGGGCGAACACACCACCCACGTCCTCCAGACACACAGCGGATAGCAGCCGCTGGAATCCAGGGCGCACGACCCGCCCCGATCCAGAGCGTCCCAGGTCCTCGTCCACCACCTCCACCCGGCTCCAGCCCAGGGAGCGGGCCCGGTCCGCCAGCTCGTACTGCCTGCGACGGCTCTCCTGGTTGTCCTGAACCTGGCTGAGCGTCGACTGGCGGATGTAGACGTACGCGGTTCGCTCCAAGTGCTGTGGTGTGATCTTTGCCAGGTTCACGAGGCCTTGCCCTCTCCGGCCTCTGAAGCCTCCCGGCGCAGCAGATTCCCGCGCAGCAACTCGATCCAGAGTTCCAGCACGCTCGCCCGAACCTCCGGGGAAAGCGTATCCCAATGGGTGCACCCGAAGCCCAGGGGCAGAAACGGCTGTCGAACCTTCATCAAGAGCCTCCGGATGCCGGGGAAGCAAAGTCATTGTGGCCGGCCGAAGGCTCACCGCTATCCATGTGGGCGTCAAGGAGCCGCCTGAGGGCTCGCAGTGCGGCAACAGACACCGTGGGTGGAGACGTGACCAATTGAGCCCCACTGCCCGCGTCCGGCTTCGTCATCCACTCGGGGATCTCCGTCCTGGTCCCGTCAGGAAGCACGACGACAAGGCTGCCCTCACCGCCCCGGACGTGGCGCCCGCAGACCTGCAGCTCACGACCGCACAGCGGGTGCCACCGATAACGGATGACAACACTGGATTTGTGAGCACTACGTCGCGTGTCCGACCGGGTCGGGGAAGTCGTACCTTGCTTGTGCCCTCGGCCACCAGGCCTGCCGCGCCGGCATCTCGACCCGCTACTACCGCGTCTCCCGGCTCCTCGACGAACTCACTCTCGCCCGGGGCGACGGATCGTATCCCAAGCTCATCCAGCGCCTCGCACGGACGTGGCTCCTCATCCTCGACGACTGGGGACTCGCTTCGCTCTCAGGCCAGGGACGACACGACCTCCTCGAGGTCCTCGACGATCGCTATGCCCGCCGTGGCACGCTGCTCGCCAGCCAGGTCCCCGTCGACCACTGGCACGACGTCGTCGGCGATCCCACCTTCGGCGACGCCATCCTGGACCGACTCCTCAACAACGCCCACCGAATCACCCTCAAGGGCGGTTCGATGAGAAGGCTCTACGACTCGACAAAGACCGACTCCACACCCTAACTTCAACCCTCAACCCGACCCCCAGTGCCCCTATGGACCTCCGCTCACTCCAAGGTGATCGGCATGGCCTGGAATCCGCGATCGGCTTGCCGGAATCGGTGGTCGGCATCGCCGGAATGCGCACTGCATTCCTACTCCGTGCCGCTACGCCCCGATATCGCGCTTTCGATCCCTGACGGCCCGAACTCCGGCCTCCACCTGTTCGACGCGAAGTTCCGGGTTCAAGGGCTGGCCGATGCAGAACTTTCCGGGTCCGACAAGGACGGGGACGACGACAAGGCCGGGGAGAGAGCGGGCACCTTCAAGCGCGGAGACATCCACAAGGTGCACGCCTACCGCGATTCCGGATGCGCGATCGGTGTGGATCCTGTACCCGGGTGGGTACAAACATCCTGCTTCAACTACCTCACCTATCCCAGATAGGGGCACCTACAACCCTCGGACGCTAGGTGGCCGAGGCTGGCGTGCGCACGTGATTCCGCTATCTTGAGGCCTCGTCAACCAAGACTGGAGCAACCACATGTCAGCCCAACCCTCACGCTTTGGCCCCATCCCCAAAGACAATATTGCCTATATAACGTTCTCTAGCCCGATAAACGGTGATGCAGAGCGCAACCTGATTACAGGCTGCTCCGAAGCGATCGGGAAGGGTGCCAAGACAATCTATCTGATGCTCTCTACGCCTGGCGGATCTGTGTTACATGGTATGAATCTCTATTCCATGCTGCGAGCTCTGCCTGTTAGGCTCATTGCTCACAACATCGCGTCCGTTGATTCGATCGGTACTATCGTGTTTCTAGCTGCTAGCGAACGTTATGCGTCTCCACATGCAACCTTTTTGTTTCATGGAGCATCCAGGAACTTTGCCAAAGGCGTCGCACTCAATCGGAAACAGCTCAAGGAGAGTTTGGATGGGCTGACCGCCGAGTACGAGAAGATCGCCTCGGTTATTCATAGTAGGGCGAACTTCCGAAACAGAAACGAGGTGCTCTCACTTATTAACGAACAATCTACCCAGGACGCCACGTTCGCCAAATCGAAGGGAATTATACACAATACGCGAAACGTTAGGATTCCGGCAGGAGCATTCATCCACTATATCCTATCTGGGCCAGCACAATCAGCAGGTTCACAACAGCAAACGTAGCGATGTGGATCGCTTCATGGCCAAGTGTGGCAGGTGAGCAGAGTTTCCCTAGACACTGTTGCCGTATTCCTGCAAAGCCACAATCTTCTCCGATTGCCTTGTGTCAGTTCGGATAGACGTACTCGGGACTGCTGAAGCCTTAGGACCGCCCCAGATCCGCGGCTGTTCCGAAGGGATGTTGACCGAAGGTGCATACGGGGTAGTTCGAGCCCGACTCATTGTCATAGAGGCGACAATCACAGGTTCGGGCTTGAGGCAGCTGTTTCTCTAGCTGTCGGCAAGGCAAAATGCGGGCTCGACCATCGTTGGACAGTCCTCGGTGTTGTGTACGGTTCATGAACCTGTTACCGTAAACTATCCAGTATGAATCTCCACCGCCGAGCCGGGCACTCCCTGAAGCGGTGGAGCTGTTTCGTCGGAAATTACAAAGGTGTGGTGGAATCAGAATGAACGAGTGGGCATTGGCGAAGCTGACGAGCGAGATGAGAGAAGACACTATCACTAGTATTCCCTGCTACGAGACCGAGAGTGGACTCGTGACCACTGGCGCTTGTTGCCACGTGTACATCTATCATCCCGACTACGAGAACGACAAGTCCAAGTGGGAGGTGATCGCCGGCAGCATCGACACGGGTTGCTCGCAAACCCTGACCAGCACTATGGTGGCTAGTACCATTGGCCTTGAGTATCTCGGCCAGAGTAGCATGATACTGGCGGTTGGAGAGGTAAATGGTAGCGAATACGGCCCCTGCTGCATCCGAGTGGCCAGTATGCGTGACCGGATCTACTCGAAGCCCGTACTAGTGGACAAGGTGTCGACTACTCCCGATCCTTCTCTAGGACGCTTGGGTGCCTTGATTGGAAGAGACGTTCTAGGTCACTTTGACTTGGAATATCGGGGTCCACAGGTGAGGTGGTCCCGGTTTTTTGGACAGGTCGTTAAGGTGGATTCCATTATGGAACAGGAGGCACCGAGATGGCCAGGAAGAGACGGAGATTCACGGCGGAGTTCAAGGCCCGTGTGGCGCTGGAGGCGCTCCAGGAGCGCGACAGCGTGCAGGCGATCGCCGCGCGGCATGAGCTTCATCCGAACCAGGTGAGCGCCTGGAAGCGGCAGCTGGTCGACGCCATGCCGGAAGTGTTCGCCAAGGGCGGGAGTCGGAGGCTCGCCAAGGAGCATGAGGCGAAGATCCACGACCTGCACGCCAAGATCGGAGAGCTCACGGTCGAGCGGGATTTTTTTCGGCGCGGGTTGAAGCGCTGAGCCGGGCGGAGCGCTTCGGGATGATCGAGCCGGATGGACCGCTGAGCCTGTCGAGGCAGTGCGTGCTGCTGGGTATGAGCCGGTCGTCGCTCTACTACCGGCCGAAGGGGGAGAGCGCGGAGAACCTGGCCCTGATGCGGCGGATGGACGAGCTTCACATGGACTATCCGTTCTACGGGAGCCGGCAGATGATGCGGCATCTCCGCCGCGAGGGTGTCACGGCTGGCCGGCACCGGATCCGGCGGCTCATGCGCCTCATGGGGATGGAGGCGACGTATCGGCGTCCGCGCACGAGCGTGGCGAACTCGGAGCACCGGATCTTCCCCTACCTGCTGCGCGGCCTCGAGATCTTCCGTGCGGACCACGTGTGGTGCGCGGACATCACCTATATCCCTGTGACGCAAGGGTTTTTCTACCTGGTGGCCGTGATGGACTGGGCTACGCGGCACGTCCTCTCCTGGCGGCTGTCCAACACGATGGACGCGTCGTTCTGCATCGAGGCTCTGGACGACGCGTTCACCTGGGCGACTCCGGAGATCCTGAACACCGACCAAGGCGCGCAGTTCACCAGCGAGGTCTTCGCCGACCGGGTGCTGGGTGCGGGCGTGGCGTTCTCGATGGACGGCCGGGGCCGCTTCCTCGACAACATCTTCATCGAACGGCTGTGGAGGTCGCTGAAGTACGAGGCGGTGTACCTGCATGAACTCCACAACGGGCTGGATGCCCAGCGGATCATCGGCTCGTGGATCGACTTCTACAACGAGGTGCGCCCCCACTCGGCGTTGGCCGGGCGCACGCCAAGCGAGACCTACCGCAACGGCACGAGGGTGATGTGAACCGCGGATCACCACCGGGGCTGGCGGACACCCTCGCGAGACAGCGGCGGGGAGCGGGTGATACGCCCATTCTGTGCGCCGCGCGCCACAGGTGTCCAAGCCCCGCTCGCCGGTCGGGTCCCCCTCCCGGCGAGCGGGGCTCATCCTGGCATCCGTCCTTCCCCTTGCCGAAGAGGACAGCGGGGTGTAACATCCCTCTCAAGACAGAACACAGCGTAAGCTCCCGAGGGCTCTCGGAACCAGTCGGAGTCCACCTTAGCTTTGCCCTCGGACTGTCCAACGAAGTAGGACCACTTCAAGGGTCGCGCAATCTTGCATCAACCGGCGGTCCGCATCTGAGGTGCTCTGAGCGGTGGGACTTTTCAGATGCAGGCACGGCATCCCCCAGGGCTTTTCGCTTGTCCCTTGAACCATGCGGTACCATACTTTCTCTCTCCCCGCTTGTATGTTGTGGTGCCCTAATTCGGATCCGATGCCCATGATCAAGGTATTCTTGAAATCAGTAAACCACAAGCGCGGAAACTGTTAGCACTTTTGGCGTATGACTGCCAATGTCTGGCTATTGTACCGCACTAGTCACTTGGCATTTCACTAATGGAAGTGATGTCTGTTCAGCCTCGGCGCGGGCGCGCCGCGCCGCCGCACTCAAGGACAGGGTCGAGGCGATCTGCTTCGGGAGCGGCGGAATCTATGGCTTCCCGCCGGATCCACGCGGCGCTCTTGGTCAGAAGGCGGGCGGGTAAGCCGGATTGCGGGTTGCACGTCTGGTGCGGGAGTTGGGCATCGAGATCCCAACCAGCTGTGGGTGCCCGACATCGCGCAGGTGCGCGTCCGGGCTGGCTGGCAGTACAGCGCCGTGGTGCCCGACGCGTGGAGCCGGCGGATCGTCGGTTGGGCGATGGCGCCCCGGGATGCCGGCCGAGTTGGTCGACGACGCCTGCGACAATGCGCTCTGTGAGAGTTTCTTCGCGAGCCTTGTGTGCGCGAAGCGCTGTACTGGGGGCGGTTTCATACGACGGCCGAGGGCCGCCGTCTTCACGTTCATCGAGGGGCTTCTACAACTACCCGCCGGCTCCATTCCGCCTTCGGCCACAAATCGCCCGCGGACTTCGAGAACCCTCAGCCGTCCAGCCTGAAGGAAGCCGGCAAGTGCCTGGACGGCCGAGGCTCTCGGGGCTTTGCCGGCCTGCTCGTTTCGTTCGGGGTATACCGGTTCCGATGGAGTGGACGCCCCCTCGCGGCGGCATCGCGATGTGCCAAGATGGTACTGAAGCGATTAGTCGACCATCTGAGGGAGGAGGCATCCACATGGAAGAGGTTGGCATCATCGGGATCGATCTGGCAAAGCGCAGCTTTCAGGTACACGGGGCGAACGGGGATGGGTCGGTAGCGTACCGGAAGAAGCTGAGCCGCGGGAAGCTGCTGAGCTTTCTCGCCTCGCAACCGGGGTGTACGGTAGCGATGGAGGCGTGCGCCAGTGCCCACTACTGGGGCCGGGAGATCGCGGCGCTCGGCCACGAAGTGCGGCTGGTCCCCCCGATCTACGTGAAGCCCTTCGTCAAGCGCTGCAAGAACGACGCGGCTGACGCGGAGGCGATCACGGAAGCGGCGCAGCGACCGACCATGCACTTCGTGGCGGTCAAGACCGAGGCGCAGCAGGCGCAGGGGATGCTCTTTCGCACGCGCGACCTCCTGGTGCGCCAGCGCACGCAGACGATCAATGCGCTTCGGGGTCACCTGGCCGAGTACGGCGTGGTCGCTCCGCAGGGCAGGGCCTGGATCGTGCAGCTAGCCGGGGTTCTCGAGGACAAGGCGTGTGGCCTGCCGGAGGCGGTCGTCGAGCTGGGATGGCTGCTGCTCGAGCGGATCGACGAGCTCGACGAGAAGATCGACGGACTCGACCGGAAGATCCGGACGAGCGCGGGGGAGCACGAAGAGACGGCGCGGCTGATGACGATCCCGGGGATCGGGCCCATCACCGCGCTGGCGCTCGAAGCGTTCGCGCCGCCGATGGAGAGCTTCCGGCGCGGCCGCAACTTCTCGGCCTGGCTCGGTCTGGTGCCGCGGCAACACACGACCGGGGGAAAGCCGAGACTGGGCAGGATATCGAAGATGGGCCAGCGGGATCTCAGACGGCTCCTGATCACAGGAGCCATGGCGGTCGTCCGGCACGCGAGCCGTGGCGGCGAGAAGACGGATCCGTGGCTGGCCGGGATGTTGGAACGCAAGCCGAAGAAGGTGGTCGCGGTGGCCCTCGCCAACCGGATGGCGCGGAGGGTCTGGGCGCTGGCCACAAGGAAGGAGACCTACCGGGTTCGCGCTGCCGCCTGAGCGGACGGCGAAAGGAGAGAAACGAGAGCAAAGGAGCTGCCCGGGAGAGGTGGCAGCAGGACGCAAGAACGGGGTAAGGGCAAACAGTCAGCGAGACGGGATCAGAAAAACCAGTAGAAGACCGAGGGCCTCAGAAGCCCGTGGTTCCGATTTGGATCTGATCTCACGAACACCATACGGGCCCGCGGCCAATAAGGGCCGCATCAAGAGGCCGAACATACGACAGTACCTGACCAGACTGCCACCAACTCGTCTCAGAGTCCTTGCTTGCCCACCCGGGGGCGTCCACATACGGTTTTCTGGACATGGGGACGGCTTAGACATCAGGCCGCCTTTCGGCTGAGCTTCTCGCGAGCCCGGGCCGGGGTCATTTGATCTCGGCCTGGAACTGCCTTGCCCGGTACTGCGAGCCCCAGTCGTGCCTCAGACCAAGACCCAGGGCGATGGCCTTGTCGAAACCGTCCATGTGGGCCCGCACCCCTTGGCGAACCGGCTCCAGCGCTGCCCAGCGGTCGCCCTTCTTCGCAACCTGCCAGCCGACGACGGCCGAGGTGCAGTGGTCGACGGCCGCGAAGAACCAGCACCAGCCCTCCGCTTTCGTCCAGAGCCGTGACGCGTCCGTGCCCCACAACTCATCCGGCCGCTCGGTGCGGATCCGGCCGCTGTGGCTCCGGTCTCCGCGGGGATGCCCCCGCCGCACCGGCGCCAGCAGCCCGTGCAACCGCATCAGCCTCAGCACCCGATTCTTGCCGACCCGGATTCCCCTTGGCCGCAAGGCGCGCCTTCACCTTGCAGTGGCCCTCGCCGAGGAACGGACTCGCCTTCAGCACCGTCCGGATCTCCTGCAGAAGCTCCTCGTCGCTCAGTGCCGTCTTCGGCCCCCCGCTTCCCGGGCTGCCGGCGATCGGGCGTCACTGGCCCGCCCTGTTGCGCTCGCAGCGCATACACGCTCGAGCGTGCGACCCGCCAGGTCTCACACACCATCGTCACCGGGTACGGCCGCCTCGTCGCCGGACTCACCCGTCCAAGCGCCTCAAGAGCTTCCGCAGCTCGTCCCCGTACCCCCTTTTTTCGAGAAGCTCCGCCTGCAACTCGACCCGCATCGTCATCTCTCCCAGCTTTGCCCGGGTCCGCTCAGCTCGCCTCCCGGCCGGTTCTTCTTCTTCAGCCCTTGCTGGCCACCGTCCAGGAACTCCCGGCGCCACCGCTCCAGCTCCGGCGGCGCAACCCGAATCTCCCGGCTCACCTCGCCGATGTCCTCCCCGCGCAGCAGCCGCAACACTACCTCGGCCTTCCGCTGTGCGCTCCACCGCTTGGGCAGGCCCTCCGGCCGGCCGCGGCTCTTCGCCGAATTCTGCTCTTCCGTACTCCGAGACATCCCGTGCCTCCTCTCTCCTGGACCCCGGAAGGGTTGCTAAACTACTGTCCAGAGAAATCGGGGGCACTATAGTAGTCGATACCGCTACTCAAGTCGTTAAGACCTACCGGAGCTTCCACGGGCAAAAAGACTCTTCAGGCAAGCCAGATCAGCGTGGAGATCACCGAGGTCCTCGTCGGTAGACCAGCCGCCACCTCGATGCGAATTGGACGAAAAGGAGCGGATTCGCAATGCAAGATCGATCACGGCACGTCGGATACGTCTGACCGTGACTTCGGAAAAGGTCACAGCGAGGGGCACAGACCACCTCTCGATCTCCGGCCTTCCAAGGCCAGACAGGTGCCGAGCGTCAGGCGGCACAGCACCGTTCACCGTTACTACCACCAACCGCTCAAGGCGGACGCGTTCAACAAAGGGATGTGTCATGCGGTAGGACCTCCAACATACTGGATACAGCGCGATATCCATTCGGTGATACAACTTGCAACTCGTCGACATTGATCATGGGACAGCTTTGGCGCGGCCACAACTCCTTCACCAGCCTTCCGGGCCTGAGCTAGCGCAGCATACCTAGCTTCGTGAAACGGCAATGGCACGACCGTGTGATCCAGCAACCTGAGGGGAGCGCTCCGCGAGAAATCCGGCATGCCATCGAAATGTGTCACGACAAGTGCCGTGTTGCGGACCGCAGTAGCCAGTACACCTAGTTCGAAGGCCATCGTATTCTGGCCCCCTTCCAGGGCATTCGCCGCCTCCCTAGCGAGCTGACACAGAACTTGGAGGTCCTCGGCATGGTCCTCAAAGGGGCGAAGACTTTTCAGCAGTGCAGCTGCAGGCCCCTCAGACACTCCCATATGTTGGCCTTCAAGAGCGAGATGCCATGCGAAAAGGCTCGGGGGGTCAACCAAGCCTGCGAATCCGCTTAGCGTGTACACGGAAGCGTCGCAGCGAGCTTGGTCGTCGATCGCAGTGACTGGATTACCTTGAAGATCCGCTGGATCGACCTCATCGGTGACCACGAAGGTCAGGTCCACGTCACTCAATGAATCCATGTCACCGCGCGCTGCAGAGCCACAAATCCAGAAATCAAGAACGTGCGGAGCCCAATTGGGAGACAGGATCAGCCCTGTCGTATCGAAATCCATCTGTACACAGCCGCGGCAAATACACCGATAAACAGAATGCCCAACGCACCTTGGATTACAATTGCTGCCGTTGGCCCCTCGGGCCATGAGGGTCGCTCGCCACTCCCAACAAACGAGAGCGCGCTGAACTCGAAAGCCCTCCAAATCTGTTCGAGGAATCCACCGTTGATGACCTGAGAGTCGGCGAACCCCTGGATGTGATAGTAGCTGCCAAAAAGGAGAATCGACATCGCGCCCCACAGGAGCAGGAGACCAGGCCTCTCACCGTAACCCCATCCTAGTCTTTCGACCCACGAGCCGACCAGACGAATCCCAGCTCTGAGTCGCTGAGGCAACCGGTATCGTTCCCTGTACCACGACTTCCGAACCAGGAACGTCTCCCATAGGGTTGATCTGTGAAAGGCCATTGCCCGGAACAGCAAGCGTCGGGCGGCGGGTCCATCCCCCTGGACTCTGTAGTTAGCTCGCAGATTCTGGCACAAATCGCGAGCCACTTGAGGCCATTCGTAGGGAAGATTGAGCAGAAGCTGGGCCACGTCTACCCGTGTATTGCTCCACCGCGAGTAGGGGAACTTACACTCGATGAACGTCGCATGTGGAAAATCGCAATCCCGAAAGACTGCGTCGGTGAAATTACAATCGCGGAATTCTGTACGCCGGAAGTGGCAATCAATGAATCGCGAGTGGGAGAAATCGACGCGGCAGAATTCACCATGCTGCACATGGGCCCCTATGATCGTCGCGTGGCGGACGTTCCGGTCTTCTATTCGACACTTCTTAGTTCGGAACCCCTTGACTTCGGCTCCAGTCTCTTGGAGTCCATCCCAGTTCATTCTGTCCAAACGACTCTCGAGGAGGTGACGATCATGTCTGAGGAACTCCGGGGTTCAAATCAGCAAATGGTCCAATCTCTCCCGGATCCCGAAACTACCTACTCCTCTGAGCGTGTCAAGTTCGTCCAGAAGTCCGAGAACCCGCCCTCGGAAGGTTGGGGCCGGTGCCGTAGGAACGAGGTGCGACTCCAAGAGTCGTCCAGATCTATGCCCGTCCAGAACTACGGCCTGACCGACCACAGAGTGGCCGAGATGTGGCACGGGCGCACGAGATTTGCTCTGTTGCTTAAGGTCTGCTATCGTCAGCGAAGGTGGCATCTGGTTCTCTCTTTCTGCAACTTTCAGGGGACATATTGCTGTCCAGCCGTCTCGTTATGCCGCTTTTGTCTCAACAACGGTGGGAACGGATGCGACGGCCGCCAGGGCTGCGCAGTGGGGCGGAGGCGCGGGTTGCGGGCAGCACTCATCTCATGTCTCGCTTGCCTCGGGCGCTGCGAAATCTTTCCACTGCGTCGTGACGTACTCCCAGAAGCCGTCGATCGGCCTACTCCCACAAATGGGTGCGAGTTCCTTGCCTATCCTAGTAAAAAGAACCTTGCCGACTGAAAGGTCGTTGCCGGATTCCTTTGGCATCCATAGGCGCAATGCCCTTTCATAGTAGTACGCAGTACACTCCCTAGGAAGGCCTTTTACCTTGAATCCTGCAATGCCACCTACTCTGACCAATCCAATACTAGCAAGATCATTGAGGGATGAGAATGTGATGTCCAATTTATTGTATATCATGTCTTCGACATTGAAGACCAACGGATACATTCTAGTATCAACAACGAAGACATAACTGCACAATGCCGTGAACCACTTCGCCTCCGTCGCGTCAAGACCCGCCAGGGCGGTAACGGTCCTCTTCGAAAAACTCCCCGGAGCGTTCGCCTCGCCAGCCAGCGCACGCGACCAGAGACCTTGCATCTGATCGCTATTCACGTTCCGACATTGGTCGAAGAAGTGGATTATCCAATCGTCATCCACGGCGGCTGGGTCTGCGGCGTCCTCAACTAACGGCAAAGCCTTTGATGCGATGGATTCCATGTTCTGCTGTCTTCGTGCCTCTTCCTCGATCCAACGGCGGGCAGCTCGCTTGTGCAGGTTGTACAAGTACGGTATTCACCTGACACCCGGCCTCGCCGAGGTCAGATCTACGCTGCGGTCTTGACCTCCTTTCTGGCGGACTTTGTCCGTGCCGGGGACTTCTTCGGGATCCCGGCCTTGAAGACATCGTAGGGCGTCCTGCCCTTCATGCCGCGGCCGCGGTGTGGCCGCTGGCGGTTGTAGGTCTCCAGGTAAGCATCCAGGTCCTTCTGCATCTCCGCAACCGTCTCGTACCAGGTCGTCCGGCCCTTGATTCTCAGATGCTCTTCGAGGAGCGTGCGGTGGAAGCGCTCGATGAAGCCGTTCGACTGAGGCCTGCCGACCTTCGTGGTGCGGTGTTCGATCTCCTCGAGCTGCAGGAAGAGCTCGTAGGGATGCTTGTCCGGCCGGCCGCAGTACTCGCGGCCGTTGTCGCTCAGGATCGTCTGGACCTTCACGGCGTGCTCCTCGAAGAAGGGCAGCGCGTGGTTGTTCAGGATCTGAACGGCGGTGACCGGCATCTTCGAAGTGTAGAGCCGGGCCCAGACGAAGCGGCTGAAGCAGTCCAGCACGGTCTGGATGTAGACCTTGCCGACGCCCTTCAGTGTGCCCGCGAAGAAGGTGTCCACGGCCACAAGTTCGCCCGTGGCACCCACTTTGATGTGTCGCTCACGGTACTCGGGGTCGAAGCGCTCCAGCGCCTGGATCTGCTCCTCGCTCAGCTTGATCTTCCGCTTTCGGACCGTCTCCTCCAGCCTCAGCAGCCGGTGATGCCGGGTCAGGAGGTCATTGCGCATCCAGACGCCCCGCACGCCGCCGGAGCTGACCTGGATCCCCCTCAGCATCAGCTCGTCCGCGACTCGCTGAGCACCGTGCGTCGGGTACTCCAGCGCATGGGCCAGGATCGCCTCTTCGACCGGCGCAGCAACGCGGTTCGGGTGCGGCCCCCTCGCTCCCGGCAACCGATCGATCAGGCCGTCGGCGCCGTGCAACTGAAAGCTCCGCCGGATCTCGTAGAACTGCTGCCGGCTGTAGCCCACGATCCGGCACGCCTTCGAGACATTGCCGAGTTCCTGGGCGAGTTGTAGCAAAGACAGCTTGCGGCGCGCTATCTTCTCTGCTTGGACGGTGGTCATTCTCGTTCTCCTCTCCGTGGTTAGTGAGTGGTTTGAAGCACTTCTCATCTAACCCCGGCGAGACCGGTCTGGCCACCGTCCTTTCCTTGGGCCTACTGTCAGGTGATTACTGTACTACAACAGGCAGGTCAGTAATCTCGATTTCAGATCCTGCTTGCGTAATCGCGGCATCCGCCTTTGCCTTCGCCACGCGCCGGATTTGGTATGGTGCGAAGACTCCTTCAACGAGATCCGACACCTTATTGATGAAGGTATTGGCGGGCTCGGCAAGCGGCCCAAGACTTACTAATGAGAATCCGGGTTCAGAGTTTGGTGGCATCAGTTCTTACCCGCAGCCCCCTTCACCCCACCCCCCCTCACAACACCACCCTAACCACCACCTCACCCGGCACGATCTCCTCCATCCCCAACCGCCTCAGCACCGCATTCACCTCCGCCAGCTCCTCTTCCCAAACGTCCTGCATCCTGAACAGATGCCCCCTCAGCCTCTCCACCATGATCTCGAACACCGCGTACATTCCGCTCCCCGGCCGCCCATCCCCCCGCTCCGACATCGACAGCAGGTTGGCCAACCGATTGTTCACCTTGATCGGGAAGTTCAGCGGGTCCTGGTTCGACCGGTTCCGCACCTGGTAGATATCCGCCTCCACCGCCGAAGCCGCCTCCCGCAGCCGCTCCCCCGCCTCCGCCAACCCCGCATCGTCCGACGCCTCGAGCCGCTCCTCCAACTGCGCCTTCACGTCGCGGATCACGATCACCGCCGAGTTCGCCGCATCCACCTGGTCGCGGATCCGCATCCCGAACTCGTACTGCGCAACCAGGTCCTCGTCCGTCACGTCGGTGATCCACGGGTTCCGCCGCACCTCGACCTCGGTCATTTCGGACCGGTCGCCCACCGTCAGCCGCACCGCATACGTCCCGGGCGGCACCGCCGGCGACATCGTGCGCACGCCCCACAGAATCATCCCGTCGAACGTCGCGGCCGGGTCTGTGCGCAGGTCCCACCGCACCCGGTTCAGCCCGCCACCAACCGGTAGCGCCGGTCCAGCCCACCGGTCACGCTCCTCACCCTCTTCCGCAGGCTCGAAGGTGCGCACCACCTCGGCGTCGGCATCGAGGATTTCCAGCTTGGCATCGGCCGCGCTCTCAACCCCATCCCCCACCCACCACGACAGCACCACGCCATTCGCCGACCGGTACGCCGCGGCCGGCTCGAACAGCACCAGGTCGCGCGCCGTCGTGCCCGCCTCTAGCTGACGCAGCGGCGCCACGTTGTCCAGCGACCAGAACCCCCGCCCGTGACTCGCCATCGCCAGCTCGTCGTGCTCCGGAATCACGTCGGTGATCGGGATGTCGGGCAGCCCCGGGTTGAGCTCCTGCCACACCTCGCCGTCGTCGAACGAGATGTAGACGCCGTGGTTGGTGCCGGCGTAGAGCAGTCCGGCGCGCTGCGGGTCCTCGCGGATCGAGTTGACGTAGGCGTCGTCGCGGATGCCGCTGGTGATCCGCGTCCAGGTCTCGCCGAAGTCGTCCGTTTTCCAGATGTGTGGTCGGAGGTCGTCGAGGAGCGCGCGGCGAGCCGACACGTAAGCTGCGGCGTCGTTGAAGGACGAGGCGTCGATCAGGCTGACGCGTCCGAAGTCGGGCATGTCGGGTGGCGTCACATTGGCCCAGTTGGCCCCGCCGTCGCGAGTGACGTGCACGAGCCCGTCGTCCGATCCGGTCCAGATGATGTCGGTGTCGCGCTTGCCCGGGCCGACCGAGAAGATGGTCGCGTAGACCTCGGGGCCGTTCATGTCGCCGGTGATGGGGCCGCCGGAGTGGCCCAGCGTCATGGGGTCGGCGCGGGTCAGGTCGGGGCTGAGCGCGTCCCAGTTGGTGCCGCCGTCGGTGGTGCGCCAGAGCCGGTTGGACGAGGCGTACAGGGTGTTGGGATCGACGGGCGAGAAGATGATCGGGAAGGTCCACTGCCAGCGCTCGACCATGTCGACGGCGGGCTCGCCCGAGTAAAACCAGGGGTAGGGATTGACCTCGCGCGAGGTGCCCAGACGGCGGTTGAACTTGTCGATGTAGCGGCCGTTGTTGGTGCCCGAGAAGAAGACGTCGAGGTCCTCGGGATCGGGCGCGATGTAGCCGGGCTCGCCGCCGCCGGCCCGGTAGTGCACGTCCATCGAGCCTTCGGTGATCGCGGGTGCGCGGGCGCCCTCATCGCCGGCGGTGTCGGCCAGGGCCTGCTCGAAGCGCGTCGCGTTCCAGTCGGACGGCAGGCAGAGCGTGCTGTTGTCCTGCTGCGAGCCGCAGATGTGCCAGGGGATGTGCGCGGTCGTGACGCCGTGGTAGAACTGCGCGGTCGAGAATTCCTGGTCGGTCCACTCGCTGCCGGTGGTGAAGCTGACCGCACCGCCGCCGTCGTTGGCGACCACGACGTGCGCGGGGTCGTCGGGGTCGATCCAGAAGTCGTGGAAGTCGCCGTGGGTGCCGTTGTTGATGACTTCGTAGGTGGCGCCACCGTCGGTCGAGTAGAAAAACGAGGTGTTCTGCACGTAGACGACGTCCTCGTCGTGATGGTCGGCGAAGACATGCGTGTAGTAGAAGGCGCGCTGCCGGATGCGGCGCTCGTCGTTGATGAGCTCCCAGGTGGCGCCGCCGTCGTCGCTGCGGAAGAGGCCGCCGTCGTCGTGCTCGAAGAGCGAGTAGACGCGGTTCGAGTTCGCGCTCGAGACGGCCAGCCCAATGCGCCCGACGACGCCTTCCTGCGGCATGCCGGGGTTGCGCGTGATCTCGGTCCACGTGTCGCCGCCGTCGGTGGACTTGAACATGCCGCTGCCGGGCCCGCCGGAGGACAAGGTGTACTCCGTGCGGAAAGCCTCCCACAGCGACGCGTAGAGGACATCCGGGTTGTTGCGGTCGAGCGCGAGGTCGATCGCGCCGGTGCGCTCGTCGCGGAAGAGGACTCTTGTCCACGTGTCGCCGCCGTCGGTCGAGCGGAAGACGCCGCGCTCCTCGCTCGGCACCCCGTACTTGCCGAACGACGCGACATAGACGATGTCCGGGTTGGTCGGGTGGATGCGGATCTTGGAGATGCCGTGCGACTCGGCGAACCCGACGTGCTCCCAGGTGGCCCCCGCGTCGCGGCTGCGGTAGACGCCGTCGCCCGGCAGGATGTTGCCGCGGATGCACGTCTCGCCGGTGCCGATGAAGACGAGGTCGGGCTCGGTTTCGGCCACCGCGACCGCGCCGATGGACGCCGAACCGATCTGGAAGTCGGTGACGGGGAACCAGTCGTCGCCGCCGTTGGTGGTCTTCCAGAGGCCCCCGCCTGTCGCGCCGAAGTAGGCTTCGTCGGGGCGTCCCTTGACGCCGGAGGTGGCGATCGAGCGGCCGCCCCGGTCCGGGCCGAGGTTGCGCCAGGAGTAGCCGGCGAGGAACTCGGGGTCCAGGGTGACTTGCTGGGCGGCGAGGGGCGGGGCGGCGGCCAGGGCCGGGAGGCCGGCGAGCAAAGCCGCGACGAGGGCGAGCGGCCCCGCGAGGGCTGGGCGCTGGGCTGAAGAGTGCTTCACGGTGGCGAATCCTGTGCGTGGGGACGTTGAATCAGCGGGGTCAAGCTATTGGAGGGGTGGAGGGGGGGACAAGCGGGGCTGCGCGATGACCGGTTTCTGAAGCGTCGACCTGCCCCAGATGCGATTCCACCGCCACAATGATTGCATATCCATTGCTGAGACCATTGCAATTCCGTGATTGACGCCGGGCCACCGTGATTCCCGTGGGCGCGCTTGGACCGTGATGCCATTGGATGGCGAGGGTCGCTACGGCGATTCGTCCTACTCCCCGGTCCGTTCCAGTGGCCAGAGTTGCACCGACTGCACCCCGAGCTCGTCACGATACGTCCCCAGGATGTAGTCCTCGCCGATCTCGAAGATCCTCAAGTCTTTCGGCGTTTCCACGAATCCCAGGGCCCGTCCGTCGGGATCGAACACGGTCCACAGCGGAGCAGGCCTTTCCTCGAGCGGAAAGTCGTATTCCCGCACCCAGAGGTAGCCTGCCCGGTCGCTCCTGACCGCACCGTACGCGGGGAAGTGCTCGGCGACCGGCACGGACTGGAATCGGCTACGGTTCTCCTGGGGACTCGTCCCGGGACGGGAAACCGCCTCGATGTACGCAAAGACCTCTGCCTCGGTCGGCGCGCGCAGCTCATGACCGCGCCGGACGATCCGTGCCAGCACGCCGTCTCTGGTGAAGGCCTTCAACTCGTAGCGGTAGTTTGTGCTGATGATGACGAGATCGCCCCAGAGTTCCGCGACGAATCCTCTCGCGTAGACCGTGGCCAACAGCATCCCGCTCTGCTCCGGGCCGGGGTGCGTCCCCAGCGAATTCAGCACCTCGCCTTCGCCATCTCTGATTTGCACACTCATGACATCCGTGATTCGCATGTCGTTAGTCCCCGCAGCCTCCCGATTCGAGTAGACGAGCATCCCGCCGTCATTCGTGGGGGACTTCACAGACCACAGGAATCCTGGCGTAGATCGAGCGTCCGCCAGGGTGAAGGTGCGGCCGTAGTTGCCATCGGAGTCGAAGACGGAGAAGCCGGCACGCGGCGCCCTCCATGCCACGATCGAATCGCCCGGCCACGGCTCGATCCCCAGCAGGCGTTCGAATTCGCCGGGTCCTTCGCCGCCGCCCCCTCGCGTTGCCAAATGGCCGCCTACGGCGTCGAAAAAGCGGAGGTCGTTCGAGCCGCCGTTCGCCACGACGATTCGCCCGTCGCGGAGCACTGTGGCATCGCGGACAAAGGACAGAAGGTACGGTTCCTCGCCGTCGCGCTCGCCGATGGAGACGATGGGCTCCGGACCGATCCGCCAATCCAGCCGCGAGCCTTCGGGAGGACGCGGGTTCTCGATGATGCGGATTCCGGCGCTGTCGCGGACTTCGGTGCGGGGATCGCCGACCGCCGGGTTGTCCCTCTGGCAGGCCAGGGTTGTGAGGGCGAGGAGGACGGACACGGAAAGGGTGCCTGAAGACCGCGTAGCGGCCAATGCAATGGTCGGCAAGAGGCGGCTCGTCACATGTCGTTTCCTGCGGGTTGAAAGGGTGAATCGGCAAAGTCAAGCTACCGGAGGGGCGGAGGGCGGGACAACCGGATTGCCGACCATCGGTTCGGTTGCGAGTATTGCGTAGCACCCCGCGTCGCCGAAGGGAACCCACATGAGACGGTTCGCGATCGTCCTGGCCGCTCTGCTTGTGCACGGATGCGGCTTCCCCCTGCTCGGGGTCTGCACCGACGAACTGGTGCACGGCATCAATGTCACGGTCCGCGACTCGTTGACGGGCGAGCTGCTCGGCTCGGACCTAGCCGGGATGCTGATGGACGGTTCCTACCGCGAGACCATGGAGCCCGCCGGACCTGGTCGCCTGCAGGGGGCCTGGGAGCGCCCCGGCACCTACGATGTCGAGATCACGGCCGATGGGTATCGAGCGTGGAACCGGAAGGGCGTCGAGGTGCAGATGGAGTGGGACGGGTGCCACGTTGAGACGGTCGAGCTCGAGGTCAGCATGGTTTTGATGGCGGCGCAGCTCAAATGACAAGGCGGCATTACAATATGTAACGTCGAGATTACAATTCTGACTCGGCTTATCAAAACTTCCTTTCTTTACGGAAACGCTAAGGAAAGCGAACGGCGCGAACCTTTCGTTAGCTGGCTCGAACTAAGCGGCGAACGAGTCTCGCCGTTGATCTCGAAGCACTACTCCGACAGGTTAGTTGCAAGGCTCTCGGTCAAATGGAGGCAGACCCTCGACCACGTCCGGCAGTACCACCAGCCCATGACTACAGCGCAGTCCACAGTCGCGGATATCCGTGAGGCACCCGCTTACACTTTCCTCGCCGCGGCGCGCTGCTTGGGGATGCCGCAGGCCACTCTTCGCTATTGGTTGCACGGTCGATCCTCCCAAGGGGGAGAACAGCGCGTCGTCTCCGAGCCACTGATAAAGGCCCCTGCGGGGGTCAGCAGCCTGATCTCCTTCAACAACCTTATTGAAGCGCATGTCCTCCGGGCCCTCCGAACCAAGGACGGCGTCCGCATGGCCGCGGTTCGCAAAGCGATTGACTACGCGGAAAAGGAGCTCGGGATCGAGCGCCTTCTCTTGAGCAATGAACTGCGTACTTCGGGGCAGGACCTTTTTCTGGACCGGCTGAGCGAGTTGATCACGCTCTCAAGGTCCGGGCAACTGGCCATGCGGCAATTGCTTGGCGTCTACCTGCGACGTGTAGACCGTGATGATGATCAGCTGCCATCCCGACTATACCCTCTTCGTCCAGCATGGTCGGAAGACACGAAGCCAATTGTGATCGATCCCCGAATCTCCTTTGGTCGGCCCACCGTGGCGGGGTCGGGCATCTCCACCGCCGCCCTGGTCGACCGTTATGACGCTGGCGAGAGTTTCCAAGCGCTCGCCGATGACTATCGGCTCAAGGTCAGCCAGATCAAAGATGCCGTCTTCTACGAACAGGCCGCTTGAGAACTGTCTATTTCATCGATCGCGACCTGGGCTACCGGATATTCCCGGACGCGCTCGAAGCGGCGGGCCTGACAACCCGGTCGTCCCGCAACCCCCGGCGTACTTCCGTTGTCCATGTACTAAGGGACGGAAGATCCGCCTGGGGAGGAAGATCAGCTAACCTCCACATGAGGTCCAAGAAATGCCACACCGGCGCTCCCCCACGCAAATGGTCGCGGCCGCGCTGACCGCGTTTTTCACGCTATGCGCCGCTCCCCACCCCCTGTCACCCCAGCAATCCGTCTCAATCACCGACAGCGCCGGCGTCCGGATTGTCGAGAGCAGCGCACCGGCGTGGTCCGCGGGGACCGGATGGCGCGTTGGCACGGAACCCATCCTCACGATTGGCGAGGTATCGGGTGATCTCAACTACGTGTTCGAGGGGGTCTCGCAAGCGCTTCGCTTGGAAGACGGGACCATCGTCGTAGTCGACCGCCTTGCGAGGCTATTGCGCCTTTTTGATCCAGCCGGCGTCTTCATCCGCAGTCTCGGAGGCAGCGGAGAGGGTCCGGGGGAGTTCCAGCTGTTGCAGGAGGTATGGGCGCACGGTGACACCATTTGGGCATCAGACAACCTTCAGAGCCGGATTTCCGTTTTCGACCGCGGTGGGGACGTGCTGGAGACCATTCGGGTGGAAGCGGCGCCGGGGATGGGGTCTCGCACGGCCAAGACACATTTCGCCGATGGAACGGTCCTGGTGTTGAATGCTCCGTCCGGCGGTTCACGCCTCGGCAGCGGGAGCGTCGTGCCGGGCGGTGTCTGGACCCTCAGCCGGTACTCACGCACCGGTCGCTTCATGAACGAGATATCCGGCCTGCAGGGATCCCCCAGGTGGCAACACGGCATTCAGGGGCTTTCGCCGGGCATGTATTTGCCGTTTTCTGTAGGGATTCCCGGGCACGCGGCCAGCGGGGACCATGTATACGCCGGAGAAGGGATCGAGCCGAGCATCGAACGATGGGACACGGATGGCGAGCTATCCCGGCTGATCCGTTGGGCGATCCCGGAACGCCGAGTTTCCGACGAGGACAGGAGGCGGTTTCGCGAGGCCTATTCCGTCGCGCCCCGCTACTACGAACCCGCCGCCTGGGCCCGCTACCTGCGAGAGATCCCGTTTCCGGAACGAATGCCCCTTTACCGGCGCCTCCTTGTCGACACCGGGCAGAATCTCTGGGCGGAGCGCTTCCGGCCCCCCTGGGAAGAGGGGTCCTCCTGGTACGTGTTCGACGAGCAGGGCGCATGGCTTGGCGAGGTCGACACTCCGCCCGGTCTCTACGTCTTCGAGATCGGCACGGACTACTTGCTCGGTCGGTATCGAGACGAACTCGACGTGCAGTCCATCGTTATGATGCCGCTGGACCGGAGCGCTGAGCCACCCCGGTAGCGACGTCAACGCTTGCTGGACTGACGCGTTTCCTTCGTAAACAGGATCTTCTCCATCCCCGTGTCAGCATCCGTTGCTTCCCCGGATACTCGCCAGCCCCGCGCACGATAGAACCTGTTGGTACGAACGTTGGCGGCGAAGCTCTCGAGCCGGATCACCTCGTGTGACTTGAAGAGGCGAGCCTCGGCATGTGCCAGCATCTTCCCTCCAATACCACGACCCTGTCGGACCGGATGTACCATGAGGAGATCGAGCAGATCGCCATCAATGACGTAGACGGCAACCAACTCGCCGTTCTGTTCCGCAACGTGGCACGTCGCCAGGTGCGCTGCCATGTACTGCTCCACTGCATCGCCAGCGAGCCAGGAGTCGAGAACGTCCGGGGGAAGAAATCCCGCGTAGTTTGTCTCGATTACGCGGCGACTGAGCTTCGCAAGCAAGTCCGCGTCTTCGGCAAGGGCGGGCCTTATGTCCATCGTCTCCCCCGGGTCGCGTTGCTCTCGATCCGCCCGCCCCCGATCCACCGCCGCATTCACCCACCCGACCACCACACTCGTCACGATCCCGATCGTAGCGGCGACAGCATTGCTGAACACGTCGAAGTTGTCATAGACGCGGTTCGGCAACACCGCCTGGATCCCTTCATCGAGCCAGCCCACCAGCACAGTCACTACGAACGCGAGCAAGGCCGGCACCGGCACCCGGCGGCCGTTTTCCGAACGCTCGCTTAGAGCGTTGTAGATCAGGACCGCGACGATGCTGTACTCCATCAGGTGGGTGCGCTCCTCGGGGCCGATGCCCATGCGGAGCACCGTCATCGCGTAGACGGCCGTGACGCCGAGCACTATCCACACATCGCGGCCCCCGGGACGCCTCTTCAGCCCACTTCCGACGATGGCCGCCACCGTGAGGAACATGAGGAAGAAGAACACGGCAGGCAGCATGGGGTGGTCGCGCAGGACCTCGGCCAGCGTCCCTGCCAGCCCCAGGGTCGAGTAGATGGCCACCACGACGGCCAGCGTCCAGAGCCAGAGGCGGCGCTCGCGAGCGGAGGTGAAGAGAGGGTTTTTCATGCGGTCGCCCCGCCGAACCAGGACGTAACGTTAGGGTTTTGCGGCCAATTGTAACGCAAAGGTAACAAAGGCTTGATTCCGGGATTTTCGCTATTAGGTTAAGGTCTTCGAGGCACAGGGGAATCACGGCAACCCGCCCTGGAACCTCGCCGGCAGGCCGGATGAGCACGCATCTCATCCGGCCTGCCGGCGTTTAAGCGCGGGTGTCATCACTCCTCTTTGTGGCCGCGGGTCCTATTGGCCGCGACAACGGGTTGGCAACTGGTTGTCGCGGCCATTGTCATTTCTCACGGAGGAGGTAGCTGCAATGGGGTTTTCCGACATGATGGCGCAGGCGCAGGCAAAGCAGGAACTGAATGCCCGTTTGGCCCCGTCGGGGGTGGTCGACAAGAACACGCAGGGCGCGTGGATTCTGTGGCTGGTGACCGGGTGGCTCGGTGGCCACCGCTTCTATCTGAGGAAGCACGGGTGGCTGATGCTGATCTGGTTTTTCGGCGGGATCGCTGGCCTTCCGTCCATCATCGAGGACACGGATCTCGCGATGACGATCTTCACGGTCGTACTGCTTGCGTGGTGGGGCATCGACGCCTTCTTCATTCCCAGGTGGCTACATGAGTTCCAGTCGGCATATGCCAGGGCGGCGAGGAAGCTGGAAGCCGAAGACATGGCCGAAGCGCTCACTCTGCCATTCATGAAGGCCGCGCAGAAGCACGATGGCACGTTGACCGTCACGCAGGGCGTTCTTGCAACCGGGCTGACCTTCACCGAGGTCGAACAATGCCTCATGGAGATGTCGAAGTCGGGCTATGTCGGCATCGAGAACGATGATGACGGCAATCTGCTCTTCGTCTTCGGCGATCTGCCGGAACTGGACCCGGACGAGGAAGCGCAGAATGCGCTGCTCGAGGCCCGCGCCCTCGCCCTGGACGAGGCTGCCGATGCCCTGGCGCTCGAGGCGGAACTGTTGGACGATGCAGAGAAGCGGGAGCGTCGGCGCGATCGCGGCTCTTCCGTTTTGCGCGGGGCCGTGGCCGGACTGACGGCCCTCGGCCTGCATTCCATCCTGGATGACGACGAGTGACCAGGCGCACACATCCCCAGCTGGGCCCGGCAAAGACAGACGTTGCTCTCCCTTTGCCGGGCCCATAGCGTAGAGGACTCCCCGGCACTCCAGCGGTCCAAGAGCCCATGGCCCCCTCGCAATCCGGCGCGAACGACATTCGCGATACCCCGGTCTACACCATTTCGGCCGTAGCCCGGCACCTCGGCCTGCCGAGCGGCACACTCCGCCATTGGGTGGTCGGCCGATCGTACAGTCGAAGAAGGCGATCCGCATACATCGAGCCGCTGATACACGCTCCGGCTTCAAGCGGCCTGATCTCGTTCAACAACGTCATCGAAGCACACTTGCTGATGCCCTTCCGCTCGCGGGATCTCAGCAGGATGGCCGCGGTTGGCCGGGCGATCACGTCGGCCGAGGCGACCCTCGGGGTCAAGCGCCTGCTCTTGCGCGACGAACTGCGCACATCGGGCCAGGATATCCTTCTCGATCGCATCGAGCAGTTGCTGAAGCTGTCGCGGTCGGCTCGTGTCGCTGTGCGGCACATGCTCTCGGCCGCTCTGGACCGGATCGATCGGGACGATGACGGTCTGCCGATCCGACTGTATCCCTTCGGGCCCTTCGGTTCCGGGAACCGCAAGACGGTCGTGATCGACCCGCGCGTCGCGTTCGGACGACCGGTGGTGGCGGGGTCCGATGTCGAGACCGCTTCCCTGGCCGGTCGCGTGGACGCGGGGCAGGACCTCCAGGCCGTTGCCGACGACCATGGGCTCGATGTGGTCCAGGTTTTGGACGCCATCGTATACGAACGGGCCGTCTAGGCGAGCATCCGCGCCCCGGCGGCGGCGGGCAGTGGCGCGCCCCGGAACCCCGGCGTTAGGGTTAGCAGTATTGGCTGTCTATGCGCGTATTGTGCGGGCCACGAAAACTTTACGCCGTAATGCGTTACGTCATTGACAAGGAGCGATTTGTGCAGAAGCGAATGATGTTGGCCGGCCTGGCGCTGGTCGCCGTTCTTGGGACGCCGGGGTGCAAGGAGAGTCCGGCCGAACCGCCCCCACCGCCGGCCTTCGAGCCGGGTCCGCTGGGCGCGGTCACGCTGGAGGCGGGCGAGGCCGTGCGGCTCCGCATGCTGCTCGCGGTCACGGTCGCGCCGACGCTCGGGGCCGTGTCCCGCCAGGGAGCCGAACTCGCCGTCGAGGACGTTGGCCCCGTTCGCGGGCGCGAGGTTGAACTGGGCGATCCCGTCGACACGAGCTGTTCGCCGGCAGGCGGGCGGGCAGGTGCGATGGGAGTCCTCGGGGACCCGAAAGTGGCGGGAATCATCGGCACAAACTGCTCGGCCGCAGCCGTGGCGGCGTCGCCCGTCGTCACCGACGCGGGCTTGGTCATGATTGCGCCGAGCAACACCTCTCCCCGGCTCACCTCCGACCTGGCCGGCAACGAGGCGCCCGATCATCACGCCGGCTATTTCCGCGTGGCGTCCAACGACCTGCACCAGGCGCGGGCCCTGTCGGACTTCGTCTACAATCAGCTCGAGCTGCGGAGCGTGGCCACGGTCCAGGACGGTGACCCGTATACCTCGGCCCTCGTGGCGGCGTTCGCGGACGCGTTCTCGGCCCTCGGGGGCGAGGTGCCGGCCAAGGCCCGAATCGAGAAGGGCGAGACCGACATGACCGACGTTCTTGTGGAGTTCGCGGCCGCGGGCCCGGAGGCCATCTTCTTCCCGCTGTTCGTCACGGAGGGGTCGGCCTTTGCCGCGCAGGCGAAAGCCTTCGACGGACTTGAAGGGACGACGCTGATTTCCGCAGCCGCGCTCCTGGTCTCGGCGTTTCTGGAGACGCCCCAATCGGAGGGGATCTATTTCGCCGGACCGGAATCGGACTATGGCTCGAACGTCAACGAGGTGACGGGGCGGAGCGGGGCGCAGGTGCTCTCAGCGTTCGAGGCAAGGCACGGCGGGTTCCCCGGATCACCCTACTGGGCACACACCTACGATGCGACCACCATGCTCCTCTCGGCCATCGACGCCGTCGCCGTGGAGGAGGATGACAGGCTGCACATCGACCGGGCGGAACTGCGCCGGCAGGTGGGCGCAACCGCCATGAGCGGCCTTGTCGGCACGGTTTCCTGCGACGCGTTCGGGGACTGCGGAACGGGCCGGATGAACATCTACCACCACACGGACAGGGGCATCACGGACATCTCCAGGCTGCCGGTCGTCTACGTCTACAATCCCTGACGAATCCGTACGACCTCGGTCAGGCGCAGAGCGAAGGGCGCCCGGTTGGGCCTCGACACCGTCCCCTCCAGATCCCTCTCGTATTCGTGCGAGGTGACCAGCCTGCTCTCGGGGTCCCACAGGATGACGCCGGTCGACGAGCCCTTCATGGTCTGACGCGTCAGGTTGCCCGCGATTCCCGTGTAGATCCTGAGGTCCACCTTGCCCGTCGCCGCGATGTGCAGAAGCCCGCGTCCATCCACCACGGTGTCTCCGACCAGGGTGTAGTCGTAGACCGTTCTGGAGATCACTTCGGTCACCCTTCCGTCGGTGTGCCACCTCAGCGTATCCAGCCAGGTGCCGCCCGGTTCCACGACGGTGTCCGGTAAGCGGGGGAAGAGGTCGTAGGCGAGCTCGGCGAAGGAAAAGACCTCGGCGTCCACGCCGGACAGTTCGGGAAACGACTCCACTTCGACAACGCCGCGCCGGTTCAGCAGGAATTCGAGGGTTCCGGCCAGGTACTCGAGGTCCGTGGCCCCGGTTGCCTGCACGGGATCGGACAGGGTGCCCTCGAATCCATTCGCTATGCCCCTGACCCGCATGCCCTCCGGGGCTCTTGCGAAGGACAGGTCCAGCGACATCTCGTATTCCCCCGCGACTTCGAGATCTCCGACGGGTGACTTCGCGATGCCCGCGACGGTGTCCGTTATCTCGTAGACGGCTTGTGGCGGGGACGGAAAACCGTAGCTGAGCCAGCCGGGCGGGTAGGGGCTGGCCGGGCCCGTACAACCCGCGAGGGCCGCAACCACGGCAAGCGTCGGCAGGGCTTTCACTCGGTGCTGGCTCCAGGGACTGGGGAGTTGGCTGCGGTACCGCCATTTGCAACTATAGAGTTAGGAGTAATCGATTGCGCATGGCAAGGCCGTGGTCCCGACTCGCAGGGCGACCTGCTGGCGGCAGGCGGGAGGTTTCCATACATGTACTACCGCCGGGCGCACTTCCGCCGGCCCGGCCGGCGGCCCGTGGATAAAGCCGCCCGAGCAACGCAGAGATGTAGCCTTGGAGTGGCAAATGTATACTAGACACGACACATTGTAATGTTCTCTTTACGTTGTGAACGCATGAAACGAAGCGGCCCATTGCGCATGTATCGCCGCGCCGGACCCGGTTGGTTCGGTGCCGCAGTGCTCGCGCTCTCGCTGTCGACGGCGATGCCGCCGGGCCTCGCAGCCCAGGACTACGTCTCGCTCCTCCCTCCCATGGAGTGGCGGTCGATCGGCCCCGACCGCGGCGGACGCTCGATCGCGGTAGCCGGCCACGCCGAGCGCCCGTTCGAGTACTACTTCGGCGCGACGGGCGGGGGGCTCTTCAAGACCACGGACGGCGGGACCACATGGAACCCGGTGACCGACGGGCAGGTCGGCAGCGCATCGGTCGGCGCGGTGGCGATGGCGCCCTCCAACCCCGACATCGTTTACATCGGCATGGGCGAGGTGCAGCTGCGCGCCAACGTGCTCCAGGGCGACGGCGTCTACCGCTCCGACGACGCCGGGAAGAGCTGGCGGCACCTCGGGCTCGCCGACACGCACGCGATCGGGCGGATCCGCATCCATCCCACCAACCCCGACCGCGCGTACGTAGCGGCCCTCGGCCATCCGTTCGGGCCCAACGCCGAGCGCGGAGTCTTCCGGACCACCGACGGCGGCAAGACCTGGGAGCAAGTCCTCTTCCGCGACGAGCACACCGGAGCCGTCGACCTCGTCATCGATCCGAGCGATCCGGACGTCCTGTACGCGACCCTCTGGCAGGTGTATCGCAAGCCGTGGCGCCTTTGGAGCGGCGGCGAGGGATCCGGGATCTTCAAGTCCACCGACGGCGGCGACACCTGGACCGAAATCACGCGCAACCCGGGCCTGCCGTCCGGCGTCCTCGGCAAAGTCACGATCACCGTCTCGGGCGCCGACCCGGACCGCGTGTGGACCAACGTCGAAGCCGAACAGGGCGGACTATACCGATCCGACGATGGCGGCGGTTCCTGGGAACTCGTCAACAGCCATCGCGACATCTGGCAGCGCGCGTTCTACTTCCAGCGTCTGGAGGCGGACCCGGCCGATCGCAACACGCTGTACATCCTCAACTTCCGGCTCATGCGCTCGACCGACGGTGGGCGGACCCTCGAAAGCGTCCCCGAGACCCACGCCGACCATCACGACCTGTGGATCGATCCCACGAACCCGCTGCGCATGATCAACGGCAACGACGGGGGCGGCGTCGTCACGGTCAACGGCGGCCGCTCCTGGACCTCCATGCGATACCCGACTGCCCAGATCTATCGCCTGGCGACGACCACGGACTTCCCCTACCACGTGTGCGGCGCGCAGCAGGACAACTCCACCGCGTGCGTGTCGTCCGAGCCGGGGCATCTGCGCAACCCTCGCGGGCCGAGCACGGAGTGGATGTACGCCGTGGGTGGAGGCGAGATGGGCTACATCGCGCAGCATCCCGCCGACCCCGACATCTTCTACGCCGGCGCGACCAACACCCTCACGCGCTACGATCGGGCGACCGGCATGGTCACGGACATCCAGCCGTGGCCGCGCATCGTCATGGGCGAGCCCGCGCGCGACATGCCCGAGCGCTGGAACTGGACCTACCCCATCGCCGTTGCCCCGAACCCGCCGCACGCGCTCTACGTCGGGTCGCAGCACCTGTGGCGGTCGGGTGACGAGGGCGCGTCGTGGGCGAAGATCAGTCCCGATCTGACGCGCGCCGAACCGGAGACGCTCGACGACTCCGGCGGCCCCATCGTGCTCGACCAGGACGGGCCCGAGATCTACGGCACGCTGTACTCGATCGGCCTCTCTCCGCACGATCCCGAGACGATCTGGACCGGCTCCGACGACGGTCTCGTCCACCTGTCGCGCGACGGCGGCGCCACCTGGGACGATGTCACGCCCCCCGACATGCCCCCGCACACGCGCGTCATGACCGTCGAGGTGTCTCCGCACAGTCCTGCGCGCGCGCACGTGGCCGGCATCAGGTACGAGATGGATGACCGGTCTCCGTATGTTTGGAAGACCGACGACTACGGTGCGACCTGGACCCGGATCAGCGACGGCATCCCCGATGGCGCATTCACGCGTGTAATCCGCGAGGATCCGAAGCGTCAGGGGCTCCTGTACGTGGGCACCGAGCAGGGCGTGCACGTTTCCTTCGACGCCGGCGCAACCTGGAACGACCTGTCCTTCCAGCTTCCCACCACGCCCGTCACGGGCATCTCGGTCGAGGAGCGCGACCTCGTGATCAGCACCCACGGCCGTTCCTTCTGGGTGCTGGACGACATCGAGACGCTGCGGCAGCTCGACGCGGAGTTCGCCGGCGCGGACGCCAATGTCGAGGGCGCCGACGCCGCCAGCCCCCACGTGCACCTCTTCCGTCCCGCGGCTGCGATTCGACGGGCCGTCCCCGCTGTGATCGACTTCCGCGTGAGCCAGCCGGGGCGCGTGCTGCTCGAGGTCCTGTCCCACGACGGTGAGCACGGACGAACTCTCGTCGACGACGACCTGGACGCAGGCACCCACCGGGCCCGCTGGGACCTCCGCTACCCGGGCGCGGTGTCCTTCCCGGGCATCGTCCTGGAAGGCGGCAATCCGGCTGTCGGACCCTGGGCCCCGCCGGGCCGCTACCGGGCGCGGCTCACCGTCGGCGACGTGACTCGCGAGGCGGCCTTCGAGGTACAGCCCGACCCGCGGCTCGAGGACGTTCCCGCCACCGCCCTCGCCGATCAGTTCCGCCTGGCCATGGCCATTCGCGACGCCGAGAGCCGGGCGAACCGTACCGTGATGACCGCGCGGGATCTCGTTGCCCAGGCCGACGCTATCGTCACGGGAATCGAAGACGCTGCCCTACGCGGCGACGTGTCCGCCTTCGCGGCTGGAATCGAAGCGGCCGCGGGAGAGCTATATCAGCTCCGCAACCAGAGCCCGAAGGACAAGATCGCCTTCCCCATCAAGCTGAACGACCGTCTGACCGGGCTTCGCAGCCACCTGGAGCGGGGAGATGGGACGCCGGTGGACGCCTACCAGGCGGTCTTCGACGAGCTGTCGGCAGAGCTGGACGTCCATATGCGCGCCTTCGAGGCGATGCTCGCCGATGACCTGCCGCGCTTGAATCGGCGACTCGAACGAGCGGGACTCGGGCCGCTGGTGGGCCGCGGGCCTCGCCACTAACGTCCCGCCGACACTCCACGGGTGCCCGGCAATCCCGATCAAGGCGCGAAAACGTTTCAGCTGAAACGTCCGAACCCCCTCGGTCCCCTCAAACGGAGCAGAGGTTCGGTGATCGGCAGCGTTGCCGGTTTGGCCCAGCCGGTCCTACCCGAACCGCACCCCCTGAGCCAGCGGCAGCTCCGGACTCCAGTTCACCGTATTCGTCTGGCGCCGCATGTAGGCCTTCCACGCGTCCGATCCCGACTCGCGGCCGCCGCCGGTCTCCTTCTCGCCGCCGAACGCCCCGCCGATCTCGGCGCCGCTGGTGCCGATGTTGACGTTGGCGATGCCGCAGTCGCTGCCGCGGTGGGACAGGAAGAGCTCCGCCTCGCGCATGTGATCGGTGAAGATGGCTGAGGACAGCCCCTGGGGAACATCGTTGTGCAGCGCGATGGCCTCGTGCACCTCGTCCACCGCCTGGGCGGGCGTCGCGTCGGCGCTGCCGTAACCGATGATGTAGAGGATCGGCGCGAAGGTCTCTTCCTGCACGATGTCGAAGTCGTTGCGCGCAGAGGCGATGCAGGGGGTGACGTAGTGGCCGCCGGGGAAGTCGGGGCCGCCGAGGCGCTCGCCGCCGCAGAGGATCTTGCCGCCTTCGTCCTGCACGCGGCGCACGGCGCTCTCGAGGTCGAGGACCGCCTGGTGGTTCACGACGGGGCCCATCAGGGTGGCCGGGTCGCGCGGGTCGCCGATGCGCACGTCCCGGTAGGCCGTGACGAGGCGCCGCTCCAGTTCGCCCCGGATCGATTCGTGGACGATGATGCGGCGTGTGCTCGTGCAGCGCTGCCCCGCCGTGCCGACCGATCCGAAGAGAATGGCGGGAAGGACGAGGTCCATGTTGGCGTGGGGCGTCACCACGATGGCGTTGTTGCCGCCGAGTTCGAGGATCGTGCGACCCAGGCGCTCGCCCACGACCCGCGCAACGCGGTACCCCATTCTGCAGCTCCCTGTGGCCGAAACCAGCGGAATGCGCCGGTCATGGAGGAGCCGGTCCCCAACCGTGGACCCTCTTCCCACCACCAACGAGAAGATTGCGGGATCATGCCCGTTCTCGCGCGCCACCTCGGCCGCGATGCGGGTGCACGCGATTGCCGTGAGCGGCGTCTGGCTCGACGGCTTCCAGAGGACCGCGTCGCCGCACGCCGCCGCGATCGCCGTGTTCCAGCTCCATACCGCGACGGGGAAGTTGAAGGCGGTGATGACGCCGACCACGCCCAGCGGATGCCACTGCTCAAACATGCGGTGGTCCGGGCGCTCGGAGTGCATGGACAGGCCGTAGAGCTGGCGCGAGAGGCCGGTCGCGAAGTCGCAGATGTCGATCATTTCCTGGACTTCGCCTTCGCCCTCGGTGAGGATCTTGCCCATCTCGAGGGTGACGAGTTCGCCCAGCGCCGCTTTGTGCTGGCGCAGGCGCTCGCCGATCTGGCGGACGACCTCGCCGCGCTTGGGGGCCGGCACCGTGCGCCACTGCAGGAAGGCCTCGTGGGCGCGCGCGACGATGTGGTCGTACTCGTCCTCGGTGACCTGGCGGACGGTGGCGATGCGGGTGCCGTCGATCGGCGTGTGGACGTCGAGTTGGGGGCCGGAGCCGATCCACTCGCCGGCGAAGCCGCCGGGGTTCAGGTCGTTGATGCCCAGCGACGCGAGGAGGCGGGCGGTGCGGGGGGAGGTTGGGGTCAGGGTCGCGGTATTGGTCATGCGTGGGATCGCTTTGGTTGTGTGACTAGAGGGCCACGCGCAGTCGGGCCATCACGGCACGAGAACAGTGCACCCGTGGGTCTGTCTGGACTCGAGGGCGCGGTGGGCTTCGGCCGCTTCGGCGAGGGGGAAACGCTGGCCGATGGTGAGCCGGATTCGCCCGGCCTCGATGTGCCCCAGCAGCTCGCCGGCGGCTTCCTCCAGGTCCGCGCGCCGCTCGATGTACGGTGCGAGCGAGGGGCGGGCCACGGTGATTCCCTTTGCGCTCAGGCGCAACAGGTTGAGGGGAGGGACGGCGCCCGAGGCGTTGCCGAAGGTGATCATCATGCCGAAGCGGGCCAGGCATTCCATCGAGCCGTCGAAGGTGGCCTTGCCCACGCCGTCGAAGACCACCGGGACGCCTTCGCCGCCGGTGATCTCGCGCACGCGGTCCACGAAGTCCTCTTCCTTGTAGAGGATGACGTGGTCGCAGCCGTGCTCGCGCGCCACCTCGCCCTTTTCGGCGCTGCCCACGGTGCCGATGACGGTCGCGCCGAGCGCCTTGCACCACTGGGACAGGATCGTGCCCACCCCGCCGGCCGCCGCGTGCACCAGCACGGTTTCGCCCGCGCTCAGGCGATAGGTGCGGCGGCACAGGTACCACGAAGTCATGCCCTTCAGCATCGCCGCCGCGGCGGTCTCCGAGTCGACCCCGTCGGGGATCGGGACCAGCTGCTCCGTCCGCATCACCCGGCGCTCGCAGTAGCCGCCGAGGCCGAATCCGTACGCGACCCGGTCGCCGGGCTGGAAGGACGGCGCTTCGCTGGCCCCGTCGCCCGACCCGTTTCCGACGGGTCCCACCGCCTCGACCACCCCCGCGCCCTCCATCCCGATCGCGGTCGGCAGCGACGGCACCGGGTAGAGTCCGCTGCGGTGATAGGTGTCGATGAAGTTCAGTCCCACGGCCTGGTGCCGGACCAGCACTTCGCCGGGCCCCGGGTCGGGCAGCGCGACCTCTTCCCAGCGGAGCACTTCGGGCCCGCCGAGTTCGTGAATGCGGATTGCGTTCGTTGAGTTCATGTCGGTTGGGCGGCGGCCGGCGCCGCGGTTGAGTGGGCTGGATCGCGGCCTTCGCCGCCCGTCAGTTCTGCAGCCGGACCCGCACCGGGCCCGCTAGGCTCATGTCAAAGGACGCCATGCCCGGGATCGTCATGCTCCCCTCCAGATCGCGGTCGAAGTAGGCATGGGCCAGGAGTCCCCGCTCGGCGTCCCACAGCACGAAGCCGTTCGCCGATCCGGTGATGCTTTGCGTCATCGTCGTGCCGCCCTGCACGAATTCGGCCTCGTTGGTGACGTCGCCCGCGACCGCGATGTGCCGGAGCGTCCGTCCGTCGACGACGGTGTCGCCCACCAGCGTGTACGTGTACACGGAGTTGGAGGTCGTCTCGATGGTCCCGTCGTCCGTCGACCAGGTCACCGTGTCGACCCAGCTGGCGCCGGGATCGGCGACCGCATCGGGCAGGCGCGGGAACAGGTCGTTCGCGATGTGCTCGAATGGGGACAGCTGCGCGGCCGGACCCGAAAGCCGGGGGACGGAGACGACCTCTTCGACCCCGCGGCGGCCGAACACGATCTCCAGTGTGCCGCTCAGGTCGTCCAGGTCGGCGTTCGTGGTCCCCTGCATCGGATTCGACATCGACGCCTGGAAACTCTCCACGCTGCCGGTGGCCCGCACCCCACGCGGATCCCGCTCGAACGCAATGCTCAGGGTCGTGGACGAGGTGGCCGGAATGTCCAGACTTCCCACCGGCGAGTTCACGTAGACCCCGGCCGTGTCGACGATGTGGTAGACGGCGGTCGGCGGTGACGGGACATCATAGGCCAGGGTGCCGTCCGGAGGCGATCCGCCGGTTGTGGCGCATCCGGCGCAAGTTATTGCGGCGGTGAATGTTATGAGTACTCGGGTCTGCACGGCACTTCCTCTTCCAAAGTTGGGGGGCAAACAGTTCAAAGTTGGGGGCAAATGACTACCCTAACGTTACGTCAGGGTCAGTATGCGACGGCTACGGGTCAGCAAGACCTCCACCTCATTCCGCCGAGAAGTCGCTTTCCCGATGCGACCCGTCGCAGAACGGCTTGGTCGTCGACAGACCGCAGCGGCACAGCGCCCCCTTCGTGCCCTGGGCGGTCGCGCCGTCCGACGCCACCACGGTGAGCGGCCCGCGCACCAGCAGCGGTCCGTCCTTGGCGCAGACGATGACGACCGGATCGTCATCGGCGGGCTTGTCAACGCCCGGCACCAGGCGCCCGCCCAGGATCACCCCGGGGTCGTCGAATCCGACCAGGTTGTGGGTCCCGTCACAGTAGGGCTTGTTGCTGGAATGGCCGCAGCGGCACAGAGCGACGTCGTCCGTGTCGTCGATCTGCTTGCCGCCGACCTCGATCCGGATTCTTCCCGCAAAGCACAGGGGTCCCGCGGGGGGTACGTCGGCCACATTTCCGCTCGGTCGGTCGCTCATCTTCTCCTCACATTCTCCGGTACTGCGGACCGCTGCCACCCTCGCGCGGCGCCCACCTCGGGCCCAGCACGTCGGTCGCCTTGCAGTCCACACAATTGGGTGCGTTCACGCGCAGTTGATCGCCGTCCCGCTCATATACTCCCGCGGGGCACAGGTGAACGTACATCTCCGCAACTTCGGTGGGTATGTCCTCGCCTGGAGTCAGGTGTGACGGGATGTCGTCACGGGTCTGATTCCCGCTCTTGAAGACGGCGTCCACCTTCGACACCGCCAGCGGTCCAGCGACTTCCACCGCTTCGCCCATGGATTTCGGCTCGGCCGCGTCGGTCTCCGTGGGAATCACCCCTCCAGGAGCCCTGCCTCCGGTGACTGTCGCCAGCGAAGCCTTCGCACCGCCCAGGAAAAAGCCGCTCTTGAAGGCCAGCCGCATGTTCCGGTTGCGCTTCAGGTCGCGGGCGATGAACGAATCGTCGACGGCGCTGGTGTAGGGCGCCAGGCCCGCCTCGGAAGTGTCGTCGGCCTTGAGCGCCGCGTAGATCGCGCGGGCGGCCAGAATCCCCGAATGCATGGCGTAGTGGATGCCCTTCAGCGACGCGACATCGACGTATCCGGCCGCGTCGCCCACGATGCAGATGCCGCTTCCGTGCCGGCGTTCCGGCAGCGAATGGTAGCCGCCTTCCGGGATCGTCTTGGCGCCCCATTCGACCATCTCGCCGCCCTCGAGGATGCGGCGGAAGAGGGGGTGGTGCTTGATGCGCTGGAGCAGCCCGTGCACGTCGAGCCGCGCGTTCGAGTAGTCGAGGCTGACGACGAGGCCGAGCGCGACCAGGTCGGCGGCGAGGGGATAGGCGAAGGTCCCGCCGAACCCGTCTTTCATGAGCGGCCACCCCATGGTGTGGATGATCCGGTCGAGCGGCCGCGGGACCTCCCACAGCTCCTTCACCCCCAGCGAGTAGATCTGGGGGTTGGTGGAGCCTACGTCCTGCCAGTCGAGGTAGGCCTGCGAGAGGGCGCCCCTCGTCCCTTCCGAGAGCACGGTCACTCGGGCGGTGAGGTCCATCGGCGGCATGTAGCTGCCGCCCGCCGGCTGCCCGTCGCGGTCCAGGCCGCGCGGCGCCGTCCGGACGCCGATCACGTCGTCGCCGTCCACGAGGAGGCCGTCGGCGGGGAAGCCGGGCAGAATCATGACGCCGAGCTCTTCGGCGCGCTCGCCGAGCCACCGCACCACCTCGCAGATGGACGCGATGTGGTTGCCATGGTTGCGCATGGTGGGCGGCGCGGGGATGCGGAGGTGGTTCCGCTCGGTGAGAAAATACACCGCCTCGCGATCGACAGGTCGCCGTAACGGTAAGTCCGACCATGACATACCGGGAAACATCTCTTGAAACGAGCGCGGGTTGACGACCGCCCCGGATAGGTTGTGGTCGCCCAGCGCTTCGGCCTTTTCGAGGACGCCGATCATGACGTCGCCGACGCCGTCGCCCGCCTCGTTCCCCTCGGCGACCAGGCGGGAAAGCTCGATCGCACCCGCGAGTCCGGCGGGTCCGGCGCCCACGAACACGACATCCAGCGGTTCGGCTTCGGGTCCGGGTGACTCCCGGATGATCAGCTTGTCGGTCGGCAGTTCGGGCTGATACCGATGCGGATGCACCGGGCTGCCGGGCGTTGGTTCGGACACTTCGGCTCCTGTTTGCTCTGCTCGGGATCGCTCAGGCCCCGCGAACCGCGCCCGATTGATGCCTCGCGCGCGGCCATCCCGTGGTTAACTTACCCACATGAACCGATCCGCACCCACCACCCTCGGCGCCCTCAAGTCCTCCGGCTACCGCTCGCAACCCGTCAAGGATGAGCTCCGCGCCAACCTGATCCGCAAACTGGAGGCCGGCGCGACGCTCTTTCCCGGCATCCGCGGCTACGAGGACTCCGTCGTTCCGCAGCTGGTGAACGCCATTCTGTCGCGGCACGACTTCATTCTGTTGGGGCTGCGGGGGCAGGCGAAGTCGCGGATTCTCCGACAGCTGGTCGATCTGCTCGACGACCGCATCCCGGTCATCGCGGGCAGCGAGGTAAACGACGACCCTCTCGCGCCGATCTCCAAGCACGGCCGCCGGATGATCGCCGAACACAGCGACGACACCCCGATCGAGTGGCTGGGGCGCGAGCAGCGCTACCTGGAGAAGCTGGCAACCCCCGACGTGACGATCGCGGACATCATCGGCGACCTCGACCCCATCAAGGCGGCCCGCGGCGGCCACATCCTGTCCGACGAGCTCACCATCCACTACGGCATGCTCCCGCGCGCCAACCGCGGCATTTTCGCGATGAACGAGCTGCCGGACCTGTCGCCGCGGATCCAGGTCGGCCTCTTCAACATCCTCGAAGAGGGCGACGTCCAGATCAAAGGCTACCCGATCCGCCTGCGCCTCGACCTGCTGATCGCCTTCACCGCGAATCCCGAGGACTACACCGCGCGCGGCAAGATCATCACGCCGCTCAAGGACCGCATCGCCTCGGAAGTGCGCACGCACTACCCCAAGGAGGTCGCGACGGGCATGGCGATCACCGAACAGGAGGCGTGGACCCGCCGCAACGGACGCCCGCTCCAGATCCCGCCGTTCGTGCGCGAAGTGGTCGAGCGCATGGCCTTCCTGGCGCGCATGGAGCCGCGCGTCGATCAGCGCAGCGGGGTCAGCCAGCGCATGCCCATCGCGGTCCTCGAGACACTCGTGTCGAGCGCCGAACAGCGTGCGATCAGGCAGGACGAGAGCGACGTGGTGCCGCGCATCGGCGACATCTACGCATCGCTCCCCGCCGTCACGGGAAAGATGGAGCTGGAGTACGAGGGCGAACTCCACGGGGCCGGACGCATTGCCCGCGAGCTCGTTTCGGCGGCGGCGGGGGCGACCTTCGGCAACTACGGTGCCGGTGCGGACGTCGATGCGATCGTCGAGTACTTCGAGTCGGGCGGGGTGATGCAGGTGTCGGAGGATGCGGCGGCATCGGCGTGTGTGGTCGGGTTCGGCCAGGTGCCGGGGCTGCTGGAGCTGGCGAATCTGCTGGGGTTGGCGCCGGAGGACGGTTCCGACGGGTTGAAGGCCGCTGCCTGCGAGCTGGTTCTCGAAGGACTGGTGGCCGACCAGAAGATCAGCCGGACGCGCGGGGGCGGTTACCGGCGATCGAGGCCGTAGGCAGCGCGTGAACTGCTGACCAGCGCGGCGATCTTCTGCTGCGCGACCGGGAGGGCCCATTCGTCGAAGCGGGAGGGGTGTATCCAGGCGGTGGTGGGGGCGCCGGCGTTGACCTGGGAGTCAGAGGGGATGTCGTCGTCGGGCGCGGATGGGGAGCGGGGGCGGGCCGGGGCGTCCGAGGGGCAGGCCTGGGCGTCCGGGTCGCAGTGTACGACGACGGGGTGGTAGGTGGCGTGGAGGTGGGTGAAGGCGTGGGGGACGGGGGTTAGGGTGGTGGCCGCTTGGCCGTGGTAGCCGAAGGTGGCGAGGTGGTGCAGGGCGGTGGGGGTGGGGTCGGGGCCGGCGGCGGCGCGCCGGGGCCGCGTCGAGGGGGCGCTCGAGGGCGGTGGTCGATCGCCGGGTGAGGCGGTGGTGGGCGCGAGCGGCGCCGACGGGAATTCCCACATGCCGGCCAGGAGGCCGGTTTCGGGGCGCTTTGCCAGCAGGGCCCGGCCTGCCGGGTCGAGGGCCACGACGGTGGCGTAGTCGGCTCGCGGGATGGGGCGGGGTGGGCGGGGGGCGGGGCGCCGGGACACGGTCCCGGCTGCGCGTGCGGCACAGGAAGCGGCGACGGGGCATTCGCCGCAACGGGGCGCGCGTGGGGTGCAGATGGTCGCGCCGAGTTCCATCATGGCTTCGTTGTGGTCGCCGGGGCGGTCGGGGTCGAGCAGCCGGGTCGCCGCGCGGCGGAGTTGGGCGGGGGTGGGGTCCGCGATGTCCAGCAGGCGCGCCAGGACGCGCCGGACGTTGCCGTCCACGGCCGGGACTGCCACGTCGAAGGCGATGCTTGCCACCGCGCCCGCCGTATAGTCGCCGATCCCGGGGAGCGTTTTGAGCGCGGTCGGGTCCTGGGGCAGCTCTCCACCGTGCCGATCGCGCACCATTTGCGCCGTCCGGTGGAGGTTTCGCGCCCGGGAGTAGTACCCGAGGCCTTTCCAGGCGAGGATCACGTCGTCCAGCGTCGCGTCGGCGAGTTCGAGGAAACCCGGGAACCGTTTCAGCCATTTCTCGTAGTAGGGAGCAACGGTCTCGACGCGGGTCTGCTGCAGCATGAACTCCGAGACCAGCACACGGTACGGATTTCGGTGGGTGCGCCACGGCAGAGGGCGGTGGTGGAGGTCGAAGTGAGCCTGGAGCGCCCGCCGGAATCCAACCGGGTCGGGGGGCCCGCCCCCGGTCGTGGCGTCCCGCCCGTCTGATCCGTAGTCTTCATCCATGCGCTTCACCACCTATACCAAGTACCGGAAGGGGCTGCTCGACGCCCTCAACCTCGAGGGCCTCATGGAGATGCTCTCCGAGTTCCTTCTGGACGGAGGCTTCGCCGGTGGTCCCCACTTCCACCCCTACTGGGGATGGTCCGGGATAGAGGATACATCCTCGCTCGACGCGCTCAAACAGGCGCTGCTGCGCGCACTCGTCCAGAGCGGGCAGCTCACGCAGGAGATGGTCGACGAGTTGCGGGGCGACGGCCCCGGCAATCCCGAGGTGCAGCAGGAGATCGCCGACCTTCTCGATGAACTGATTCAGAAGATGGTCGACGAGGGGTACATCACCCTCGACGGCAACCCGTCCCCCTCCGGAGGGGCGACCGGGGAGGCCGTGGGAGAGGGGTTCGTCGACGATGCGCGCGAAGCTGCGGGCCAGGTGCACTTCAACCTCACGCGCCAGGGGCTCGACTTTCTCGGGTACCGTGCGCTGCGAAGCCTGCTGGGCTCGCTGGGGCGTTCCAGCATCGGGGCGCACGAGACTCAGGAATACGCTACAGGTGTTGAAGCCGACGCGGGCAGCAAGCCCTACGACTTCGGCGACACGCTCAACCTCGACATCCCCGAGACGCTCAAGAACGCGATCGCGAGGGACGGGCTGCAGGTGCCGATCGACCTCGACTACAAGGACCTTATGGTCCACCAGACCGACTACCGGTCCTCGTGCGCGACGGTCGTCATGCTGGACATCTCGCATTCGATGATCCTCTACGGCGAGGACCGCTTTTCGCCCGCCAAGAAGGTGGCGCTGGCGCTCTCGCACCTGATTCGCACCGAGTTTCCGGGCGATTCGCTACGGGTCGTGACCTTCGGCGACCGCGCCGAGGAGATTCCGCTCGCCCGTCTGGCCAGGGCGCAGGTCGGCCCCTTCCACACCAACACCGCGGAGGGGCTGGAGGTGGCGCGGCGGCTGCTGCGCGCCCAGAAGAAGGACATGCGGCAGATCATCATGATCACCGACGGGAAGCCCAGCGCGATCACCCTGCCCCGCGGCAAGATCTACAAGAACTCGGCGGGACTCGACCGCAACATCCTGCGTGCGACCTATCGCGAGGCCTCGGCCTGCCGCCGCGCGGGCATTCCGATCAACACCTTCATGCTGGCCAACGACGCCTACCTGGTGCGGTTCGTTCGGCAGATCACGAAGATCGCCCGCGGCAAGGCCTACTTCACGTCGACGATGACGCTGGGGCAGTACATCATGCTCGATTTCCTGAAGCGGAAGCGGCGGGTGGCCTGAGGGGACGCCGAGCCCTTAAGGCACCTTTACAACCACGGGTATCGGCCGTGAGCGCGATGCCGATCCGAAGAACCCGTAAATCCCCTCATCACCGTCGAGGCCGAAGTCCGGCCATGGCGGTACGACCAGGTTCTCGTCACGGAACTGCGCAAATCGACTCATGGGCGCATCCAGTCCAGCCAGGAATACGTTGAAGTGCACTTCGGGCGGCAGCCACGGGTACTCCCGATCATCGGCCCAAACGGCGAATTCGGCACGGGACTGGTCGGAATGGAACTCCCGTGGGATGACATATGCCACCCGGATCGGCTGGGTCGTGAGATCCCCCGTGCTGTCCGCCACCACCTGAACCGCGTTCGCGACGGAAGCGATAACCATTCCCACGCTCTCCGGGCTCTCAAAGTGCAGGTCCAGGCTGGCTATCGTACTGCCCCCGTACCCGGCCTCCGCGTGGAGCACGACGTCGCCCGCAGGATCGCTAATAGCCACCGGTTCGGGTACCCGGGTGACTCCGGAAAACCCACCGAGCCGGGTCCCGCCGCGTATCGAATAGACGTTCCCCGCCTGGACTGGATCTGGTAGCGTCGCTTTCAGGCAAATGGCCGGCCCATGCCACAGTCCCTCGATCAAGACGCCGCAATGGGACAAATCCACTACTTCGTCGAACGCGACGTCGCCACTCGGCCCGGTGAGGGTCGCCGCTACCGCCGGGGGAGGTTCGGACGGATGGCGATGGGGGTGAGAGGCAGTCAGGTACACATTGGCCCAGTCGGCACTCAGCACTGCACCGACGACGATCACGTCCGTCTCGGGAATGAAGAGTTCGTCGGGGCGCACATAGTCACAGGCCGCTGCGCCCAACGCTGCCAGGATCACGAGGAACCGGAGACGCTCGATGATATCAGGTTTGACGGCCATTTGGGTTCTCTCCGTCAAAAGCGGAATTCAACTCCGAAGAAGGGAAGCATGGGCAGTTGGGGTCCATAGACGAGTTCACTTGCGCCGCCGTCCGCTGCGGCCCTGTCCGTACGTCCGTACGCGAGGCTCGGAGCCGCGCCCACGACGTTCGGCAAGCTGAACAGGTTTGCAATCGAGAAGTAGGGCGATACGTTGCCGCCGCCGAACCAGCCGACGTCCCATGATCCACGCCAGCCCAAATCCACTCGAAAGTACGGCGGCAAGCTGACCGAGTTGTACTCACCCGCCAGGTTGAGGACATCATAGGTCAACTGGAGGTCTGATGCGTCCGGGAACCGATGTCCCACAAAGGGCACGAAGGCCGCAATCGGTGTGGTCGGCTGACCGGAACGAGCCGAGAAACGCAGCGACCAGAGCGACTGCCCCCTTGTGAGGCTTGCGCTGAGTTCGCCCTCGTGGTCCCGGTGAAACCGTGGTGTGTACTTCCTTCCGGCAACGGTTCTGGACACTCGTGACCATCGGTAACTGCCCAGAACGCCCACTCGGTCCGATGTCCAGGTCCAGGATGCTTCCAGCCCGCTGGCGCTGCCGGTTCCGATCTCGCGCAGGCTGGGCGCCACCAGCACGGGCGACTCGAACGGATTCGAATCCAACGGCGGCAACCGCAGATTGTCGAGCCGGCGTGCATAGGCTTCGAGTCTTAGCTTGACGACCGAAATGCGGCCGTCCCAACCGATCGATACGGCAGTGTTGCGGGGGACAGGTCCCTCCTCAACGGGCGCAAGCATGTCGAAGGCCAGATAGCTGGCCAGACCGGGCTCTTCATTGCGGAGCGATGCCAATGCCTGGTGCGAACGCGACGCCGACAGCCACGCCTTCCAGTCGGTTGCATCGTATGAGACCTCCGCATAGGGAGACAGTGTCCCCGCCACTCCGAGGAACGCGTCGGCGCGGAATCCGCCTCCTGCGCTCACGCCTCTGGCAACAGGCAGAACAGCGCCAACGTAGGCCCCGAAACGCTCAACTGACGCCGAAAGATCAAAGGGGAGCACAAGACCGTCTTCGTCGCTCCCGTCCCATTCACTCCCCAGTGCCCGATGCACGCCTTCGGACCGGGTGGCTTGTAGTCCTCCATCGACGGTCAACCGTCCCGCATGGTATTGCAGCTTCAACTCGGTGCGGTATTCGGCCATCTTCGCGTTTACGACGGTGGCCGTATCCGAATCGTGCGTCTTGTCCTCGAAGATGATGTACGCACCGCGGAACCGGCTGTATCCCACGGCCATATCGATGAGCGTGCCCTCGCCAATGCGGTCCCGGTAGTGCACCGAAAGCGCCCCGTTGCCCCAGTCGGTCCGATGTGCCCGAGAGAGCGCATCGTCCCCCTGCGGCACATCCTCCGGCCTCGAGTCGAGCAACTCTGCATTCCAGTAGCCTGTCACGGAGAGGCGCCGGATGTCTCCAAAGTCCGCCGTCAGCTTCGAGTGGATGTCACCAAACGAGTATGGCACTCCCGATCCCAGCAGCCCAATGCCTGCGAGGGCATCGCTGACGAGATCAATGTAGGTCCGCCTCGCGTCCACCAGATAGGAGACCGATTCTCCAATGGGACCCTCCGCGGTCAGCCGACTCGACGCCATGCCCAGCGAGCCGCTGGCATGGAAGCGGTCTCGCGCGCCATCTCGGGTGGCGATATCGATTGCGCCGGACAGCGAACCAACCGAGAGTGCGTCTCGCGAAGAACCGGTAACCAGCGAAACGCTCTTGACAGCCTCGGCGTTCAGCGCAGAAACGAACCCGGCCACGTGAAATGGGTTGAACAACCGTACGCCGTCCAGAAGCACCGGTGTTCCCTCCGAGGTGCCTCCTCTGACAAACGGCAGGCTTACCCAGTCTGACGACGGCGATGCGGATGCAGAAAGCACCGTAGCCCGCAGTACGTCCGTCTCGAGCACCACCGGCTGCGCGCGCACAACCTCCGCGTCAATTCGGTACACGCCAGGTGACGCCGCCAGAGGATCGCCGGCTCGGTGTGCGGCTACCTCGACACCTTGGAGTGTGATGGGTTCGCGGGCCAGCAGAATTCTCAGGTCATCGACCAGTTCGTCTGCCTGGTACTCACGCTCCCATGGCGAATACCCCAACGCCTCCACACGCACCAGTGCCGACCCGGCGGCACTGACTCCAGACACCACGAACGCCCCGTACTGGTCCGCACTCGCGGTTTGAATCACACCTGACCCGGGCGGAGATTCTACCGCCACGGACGCAAACGCTATCGGCTCCAGGTCAACGCTGTCCCGAACTACGCCCGTCACGGCGGTTTGCGGCACCGGCGTTGCCAGGAAAACCCAGCATGCGAGGGCTTCGGTTACACAGGGCATGTGAAGTGGTCCTACTTCGTTGGACAGTCCGAGGGCAAAGCTAAGGTGGACTCCGACTGGTTCCGAGAGCCCTCGGGAGCTTACGCTGTGTTCTGTCTTGAGAGGGATGTTACACCCCGCTGTCCTCTTCGGCAAGGGGAAGGACGGATGCCAGGATGAGCCCCGCTCGCCGGGAGGGGGACCCGACCGGCGAGCGGGGCTTGGACACCTGTGGCGCGCGGCGCACAGAATGGGCGTATCACCCGCTCCCCGCCGCTGTCTCGCGAGGGTGTCCGCCAGCCCCGGTGGTGATCCGCGGTTCACATCACCCTCGTGCCGTTGCGGTAGGTCTCGCTTGGCGTGCGCCCGGCCAACGCCGAGTGGGGGCGCACCTCGTTGTAGAAGTCGATCCACGAGCCGATGATCCGCTGGGCATCCAGCCCGTTGTGGAGTTCATGCAGGTACACCGCCTCGTACTTCAGCGACCTCCACAGCCGTTCGATGAAGATGTTGTCGAGGAAGCGGCCCCGGCCGTCCATCGAGAACGCCACGCCCGCACCCAGCACCCGGTCGGCGAAGACCTCGCTGGTGAACTGCGCGCCTTGGTCGGTGTTCAGGATCTCCGGAGTCGCCCAGGTGAACGCGTCGTCCAGAGCCTCGATGCAGAACGACGCGTCCATCGTGTTGGACAGCCGCCAGGAGAGGACGTGCCGCGTAGCCCAGTCCATCACGGCCACCAGGTAGAAAAACCCTTGCGTCACAGGGATATAGGTGATGTCCGCGCACCACACGTGGTCCGCACGGAAGATCTCGAGGCCGCGCAGCAGGTAGGGGAAGATCCGGTGCTCCGAGTTCGCCACGCTCGTGCGCGGACGCCGATACGTCGCCTCCATCCCCATGAGGCGCATGAGCCGCCGGATCCGGTGCCGGCCAGCCGTGACACCCTCGCGGCGGAGATGCCGCATCATCTGCCGGCTCCCGTAGAACGGATAGTCCATGTGAAGCTCGTCCATCCGCCGCATCAGGGCCAGGTTCTCCGCGCTCTCCCCCTTCGGCCGGTAGTAGAGCGACGACCGGCTCATACCCAGCAGCACGCACTGCCTCGACAGGCTCAGCGGTCCATCCGGCTCGATCATCCCGAAGCGCTCCGCCCGGCTCAGCGCTTCAACCCGCGCCGAAAAAAATCCCGCTCGACCGTGAGCTCTCCGATCTTGGCGTGCAGGTCGTGGATCTTCGCCTCATGCTCCTTGGCGAGCCTCCGACTCCCGCCCTTGGCGAACACTTCCGGCATGGCGTCGACCAGCTGCCGCTTCCAGGCGCTCACCTGGTTCGGATGAAGCTCATGCCGCGCGGCGATCGCCTGCACGCTGTCGCGCTCCTGGAGCGCCTCCAGCGCCACACGGGCCTTGAACTCCGCCGTGAATCTCCGTCTCTTCCTGGCCATCTCGGTGCCTCCTGTTCCATAATGGAATCCACCTTAACGACCTGTCCAAAAAACCGGGACCACCTCAATGCAACCTCCGTAGCGTGAATCGATCGACGTCCGGAGCGAGTTGAAATCGGCTACCCGCCGAGTTGTGTCTTCTTACTCCAGGCGCCCTCGAAGATTACTCCGAAACCCCCTCGAACGCCTCCGGGTTGACGGCCGCGGCGCGCTTGGCGCGCAACTCCGGCATCACGTCCTTCCGGGAGTAGCGGATGAGGAAGAGTCCTTCGAAGGCGAGGCCGAAGACGGCCAGTCCGACGCCCAGGACGGCGCCGCCGACGCCCGCGTCGTGGACCAGGACCGCGGCGATGACGATGGTCGTCACCCTCAGCACGGCTCCGACACCTACCATGACGGGCCTTCCCGAGCGGACGAAGAGGCCCTGGTAGTACTGGCGGATGCCGTAGAGCAGCGGATACGCCGCGGCGATGGGCAGCGCGGGACCCGCCACGGCGATCAGGTCGGCGTCGAGCGCGAAGAGGTAGCCGAGAAGCGGCTCGCGCAGCGACGGGATCGAGATGAGGAGGAGCAGGCCCAGCATCGTGAAGGCGACGACGGCGCCCCAGGTGCAGACGCGACGGTGGGTTTCGGAGCACTTTACCAGCGCGATGCTCGCGTGCTGGAGCTGTCCCACCGGGGCGGCGATGAACCACGCCACGGCTTCGACCACCGCGAACGCGGCGAGTGCGGTGTCAGGATTGGCGGTTCGTGCGAGCACGGCGTTGATGATCAGCGGCGTCGCCCACCAGAGCAGGACGTTGAGCATCAGGGGGGCCGAGAAGCGGGCGACGTTTTCGTTGTCGACCTCGCAGTCCTCGTGCTCCAGCTGCAGGCCGGGGGTGCGGGCGATCATCACGACCAGCGTCTCGACGATCATGCCGATGGTGAAAGCGGCGGCCCCGAGCCAGGCGCCGCCGCCGGTGGCGAGCAGCGCGAAGGCCACGATGGCGAGGATGCCGGTCCGGCCGCCGGTCGCGCCCGCGATCGGCAAGGTGCGGTGACCGGCCACGAGGCGGCCCTGGTGGGCGGCGCGGACAGCGGTGAGGAACGGCACCGGCCAGAGCCACTGCATGGCGCGGACGGCTTCGTCGAGCACCGCGGAGCCGACGCCGATGACGTTCGCGAAGAAGAGGTCGCCGACGGTCGTGTAGGCGATCAGCGCGCCGAGCAGCGAGAGGAGGGCGCCGACGAGGTAGGCGAAACGGCAGACCGGCGAGAAGGAGCCGCCCGCGAGGAGGCGCGCGGCGGCGACCTGCTGCACGACGAGGAGGGGCGCGTAGAGAACGCCGCAGACCGCGAATGCGACCTGGTAGCCGGCAAGCGCGGTGATTGGGTCGCTGGAGCGGGCCAGCGCCGCGGCCAGAATCGGGTTGGTCGCCGTGAGAAGGAGGCTGGTCGCCGCCAGGGGCGTGTAGAAGCGGGCAAAGCCGCCCGCGGTGATGAGCGACTCGCCCTCTCTCACCCGGTACAGGCCTGTTTGGGAGCTGCGGAAGCGTTCGAGACTGTAGATTCCATCATCGTGTCACCGGCCTTCCGGCCTTTGCTGCCCGCCCCTCCGAAACCCCGAAAACCATGACCGGACAAGGGATTCCATTCTACACCGTAGACGCTTTCACCGATACCCCGTTTTCGGGCAACCCCGCAGCAGTCTGTCTGGAGATCGACGCGCTGCCGGAAAGGGCCATGGCGGACATTGCCCGGGAGATGAACCTCTCCGAGACCGCCTTCGTACATGAGGCCGGCGACGAGGGTGTGCGGCGGCTTCGCTGGTTCACTCCGGCGGTCGAGGTGCCGCTGTGCGGTCACGCAACCCTGGCCAGCGCCCATGTGCTGTTGCGTGAATTGGGCGTTCCGGGCCCGGTGCGCTTCCATTCGCTCTCGGGCCCGCTGACCGTCCACGTCGACGGCGACCGGTTGCGCCTCGATTTCCCCGCGAACCCTGCGCAGGCGGCTCCCATGCCGGCGGGTCTGGCCGAGGCGCTGGGCATCGACCCGGCCGCGGCCGCCTTCGCGGCTTCGGGAACGGTCGATCTGGTTGTCCTCGGCACCGAGGAAGAGGTGCTTGCCACCCGGCCCGACTTCGGCGCCCTGGGCCGGTTGGCGCTGCCCGGCAACCCGATCTGTGTCGCGGTCACCGCACCCGGTGCGGATGCCGACATCGATTTCGTGTCGAGGGTCTTCGGGCCCTGGGTCGGCGTCGACGAGGACCCGGTTACGGGTGTGGCTCATACCACTTTGACACCGTACTGGGCGCGAGTGCTGGACAGGACCGAGATGTCGGCGCGGCAGCGGTCGGAACGGGGCGGGGCGCTCACTGTGCGGGATCGCGGCGACCGCGTGGAGTTGATCGGTCAGGCGGTTACGGTGGCGAAGGGGCACCTGGTGGGCGGCGTAGTGTAAACGCGACATTACATATTGTCGCGTTTACCTTACATGACGACCGCGGCGCGCTCCGTGGACAGCTACAGATCACCCACCTCGATCGACTCGTCGATGAGCATGATCGGGATGCTCTGGCGGATCGGGTAGAGGATGCGGCCGTCTTCGCGCAGCAGTCCTTCCGTCACGGGTTCCGACATGGCTTCCCCGCCGCGGGTTTCCGCGCTGCCGTCCGCCAGGGTGGCGTTGAGGCGCTCCAGCAGCTCGGCGCTCGCCACGGTGAGCGGCTGTTTGGTCTCGGGACAGACGAGGATTTCGAGCAGCTCGGGGTCGATGGGCACGGTGTGTTCCCTGGTCCTGGATGGGCGTGGCGAGGGTTCGGGCAGTAAACTACCGTGGGGCGTGGTCGCAGGGGAGGGCAGGTCTTCAACCGGAAAGAGGCGAAGGGTGCGCGCAGGGGGCAGGGTTTTCGCATCGACAGGGCCGCTGCTGGCGGCGACGCTCGCGGCCGTTCTCGTCGCGCCCGGCGCGGACGCACAGGCGGCCCAGCTGCCCAATCCCGGGACGGCCTGGGTGATCTTCGGGACTGACACCGTCGTGGCCGAGGTCGCCGGGACCCCCGAACAGCGCGAGAAGGGCCTGATGGACCGCGGCGCGGTCCCGGACGGAACCGGAATGCTCTTCGTCTTTCCCAGGAGCGAAGAGCGCTACCTGTGGATGAAGGACACCCACGTCCCGCTGGATGTCGCCTTCTTCGACGACAGCAACCGGATCGGGGTGATCAAGCAGATGGAGCCGCTCGACGAGACGCTGGTCGACTCGGAGATCTCGACTTCGCTGTTGCTCGAGGTCCGCCAGGGGTGGTTCGCCGAGAACGGGATCGAAGTCGGCGCCGAGGCGAAGGTGGAGTTCGGACCGGGGATTACGATCCGCTAGCCACGGCTGTCGGGCCTACGCGGGCCGGCACCCCGCGATCAGGCGGCCGGCGACGCGCGATCAGGCGGCCGGCACTCCGCGATCAGCCGGCCAGCGCCTCCGTGCACGCCGCTACGAGCGCCTCTACATCGTCCCTGGTGTTGTAGGCGTTGGGGGATACGCGCACGCTGCTCCCCCGGAAGGACACGCCAACGCGGTGCCGCGTGAGGGCCTGCTTGAGTCGCTCGAGGTCGGCGCCGGGCGGGAGGCCGAGGCCGAAGAGGTGGGGGCTGCGCCAGGCCGCTTCCTCGACGCGCAGGCCGAGGGCGCGGAGGCGCTCGAAGGCGCCGTCCATGAGCGCCGTGCAGTAGGCGGCGACGCGTTCGGGACGCCACTCGAGGATCAGCTCCAGCGAGGCCGACAACGCGGGGACGAGGGCGAAGTTGCTGCGCTGGCCCACCTCGAAGCGCAGGGCGCCGGGCTGGTAGTCGTCGACGTACTCGACCAGTCCCGCGAAGTTCTCGGAGTCGCGCCGGGCGATCCAGGTCTCCTCGAGCGGGATGCCGTCGAGGTAGCGGTCGCCGAACCAGGCGAGCGAGAGGGAGTAGGGGCCGAGCAGCCACTTGTATCCCGCGACGATGAGGGCATCGGGGTCGAGCGCGACGACGTCGATCGGTGCGGCGCCGACGGTCTGCGTGCCGTCGAGGACGAGCGCGGCCCCGACCTCGCGGGTGCGCGCGCGGATGGCGGCGAGATCGAACCGGGTGCCGTCCGTCCAGTGCACGGTGCCCATGGCGACGGCGATGGTGGCCGCGTCGATGTGGTCGAGTATCCGCTCGCTCCATCGGGCGCCCCGCCCACCGTCGCGCGGGGGCGTCACCACGCGGAGTTCGCCGCCCTTTTCCCCCACCAGACGCCGCCACGGGTACACATTTCCGGGAAACTGCTCGTGGACGATGACGATGTTGGACCCCGGTGGGGGGTTGGTGTTGCGGGTGATCGTCGAGACGGCGTACGAAACCGAGGGCACGGTGGCGATTCGGTTCGGCTCGGGAGCGCCGATCAGGCGGGCGAAACGCTCGCGCACTTCCTCCACGGGGCGGAAAAAGTCCTGCGGGGCGATGGCTTGCGGGAAGCGCTTGGCGCGCAGCCCCTCGATGCCGGCCCGTTCGGCCGCGCGGGGAAGCGGCCCCATGTAGGCGCAGTTGAGGTAATGGAAGTCGTCGGGCAGCGTGAAGCGGTCGCGCTGGCAGGTTAGCGGTGAGCTCATCGGAGTATGCGGCTGGCCGATCGGCGGCGGCTACTGATTCGCCGAAGGGAGATTGTCGTCGACCCACGCGCGGGTCACGTCGTGCAGCTCGATCGGCGCTTCGCGGAGCGTGGCCATGTCGATCTGGTTGACCATGTCGTGCACCTGCGCCAGGTCGTCCTTCTCGACGGTCAGGATCCGCATGACGCCGTCCACCACGTCGCCCGGGATCTCCGCCATGGCGATGACCCAGTTCATGATCGCGGCCGTCTCGAGGGGCTCGTCCACGCCGGGATAGGTCCCCGCGGGGATCTCGCCGCGGATGTAGTACGGGTACTTCTCGCGCAGGAGCTGGATGCGCTCGGGCTCCATCGCGAGCAGGCGGGCGCCGCCGGTCGTGGTCGCTTCCAGCACGGCGGCGGCGGGGTAGCCCACCGAGATGATCGCCGCTTCGATCGCGCCGTCCTTGAGCGCGGTGGCGGACTCGTTGAAGCTGAGGTAGCGCGGCGTTACGTCGTCGTAGGTGAGCCCGTAGGCCTCCAGAATCTGCCGTGACATCTGCTCGGTGCCGCTGCCCGGGGGGCCCACCGAGACCAGGCCGCCCCTGAGGTCCGCGACCGAGGCGGCGGTGGAGCTTCTCGACACGACGACGTGCGTCATGTTGGGGTAGAGGGGCGCGAGAATCCGCAGTTCCGAGACCGCCTCGGCGTAGTCCTGGCCGCCCGTCGCGGCCTCGTAGACCGTGTTTCCGGTCGCGAAGGCCAGGTCCGTCTGGCGCTCCCTCAGCCGGTTCACGTTCTCGACCGAGCCGCCGCTGACTTCGGCGGTGTACTGGCGAAGCGAATCGTTGACCGACATGCGCGCCGCCATCGCGCCGCCCAAGGGGTAGTAGATGCCGCCGGTGCCGGCCGTGCCCAGGCTGAGGAATTCCCTGGAGGCGCCATCGGAGCATGCGGCGGTCCCGATTGCGAGCGCGGCGCATGCGTGGAGGAGGTTGGGTCGTTTCATGCGGGTGATCCGGTTGAACTGCGGACTTGGTGGTTCAGGCTTGTCGGGCGTGCTCGCCGCCGTCGCGGTCGACGCCCACGAATCCAGCCACCAATAATAGCGCCAACCCTATGCCGTCCCACATGAACCCGGGCGTGATCAGCGCCAGCGCCGCGCCCATCAGGACGATCCGTCGCCAGGCGTTCATGGGCGAGCGCACGTACCCGATCACGGAGCCGGCGAGCGCAATCACGCCGATCAGCGCGGTCAGGGTCGTGGTCGCGATCGCCATCGGCGTCCCTGACAGGATCAGCGGCGGCGCATAGATGAACATGAAGGGCACCAGGAACCCCGCAGCCGCGAGTCCCATGGCGGTCCAGGCCGTCTTGAGTGGAGGAGAGTCGGCGATCCCGGCCGCGGCGTAGGCGGCCAGCGACACCGGCGGCGTGACGTTGGAAATGCAGCCGAAGTAGAAGATGAAGAGATGGGCGCCGAGGAGCGGCACACCCAGTTCGACCAGGGCGGGCGCGCCCAGGGCGGCAAGAACGACGTAGGCGGCCGTGGTGGGGAGACCCATCCCCAGCACGATCGAGCCCATGGCGGTCAGGATCAGCGCGACGAGGAGGTTGCCCTGGGAGATGACCACGATCAGCTCGGACATGCGCAGCCCGATCCCCGTCAGCGACGCGACCCCGACAACGACTCCCGCCGCCGCGCACGCCGCCGCCACCTGCACCGCGCCCGAGGCCCCCTTGCGCAGCGCCTTCACGAGGTCGGCGACGGCGGGGCGGGTGGCCGGCACCGCGTAGGCCGCGAGCAGCGAGATCACGACACCCCAGAAGGCGGCGCGCATCGGCGAGCGCCCCATCGCCAGCATCGCGACGATGACCGCAACCGGCAGCAGGAGGTGAATGCGTCCCAGCACGCCCTCGCCGCGCGAATCGGCCGACCCCTCGAGCCCCATCTTCGAGGCGCGGAAGTGGATGGCCCAGAGCAGCGCGGCGTAGTAGAGGAGCGCGGGGATGGCGGCCGCGAGGGCGACGCGCCCGTAGGGGATGTTGGTCCAGGTCGCGAGGATGAAGGCGCCGGCTCCCATGACCGGCGGCATGAGTTGGCCGCCGGTGCTGGCTGCGGCCTCGATGGCGCCGGCGAAGAAGGGGCGGAAGCCCGAGCGGCGCATCAGCGGGATGGTGAAGGTGCCGGTCGTCACCACGTTGGCGACGGCGCTGCCGGAGAGCGATCCCATGAAGGCGCTGGCCACCGCGGCGGTCTTCGCGGGGCCGCCCCGCGTACGCCCGGCCACCCGGTCCGCGAGCGCGATGAGAAGCGCGCCGCCGCCGGCGACGTCCAGGAAGGCGCCGAAGAGCACGAAGAGGTACACGAAGTCGGCCGAAACGCCGAGCGGCACCCCCCAGATGCCCTCGGTGGACAGGAAGAGCTGCTCGATCAGGCGGGTGGGACCGTACCCGCGGTGCGCCAGGAAGCCGGGCAACCACGGCCCGAGGAGCGCGTACAGCAGCGCTGCCGTCGCGACCACCACCAGTCCCCACCCCGTCGCCCGCTTGGCGAGGAGGAGGACCGCGCCGACCACCACCGCCCCCGCCGCCAGATCCAGCGCGGTGGGGCTCCCGGAGCGCGCCACCAGCGCCTCGTTCTGCGACACCAGGTAGAGGGCGCACAGCACCAGGATCGCGGCGAAGGTGAAGTTGATCCCCCACCCCAGCTTCGATCGCGGCCGCACGCGCACCCCGACCCCCAGAAAGGCCAGCGTCCCCATGAGCGCGAGGTGGACGGGTCGCTGCACCAGGGCGGTGAAGGGCGCGAAGCCCGCGCCGTACAGGTGGAACAGCGCGGCCAGGCCAGCCACTGCCAGCACGGCGCGGCCGAGCCAGGGACGCCCGTTCTCCCTCTTCTCCGTGTCGGTGGGCCCCCGGTCCACGGGTGGGGTCGTGGCCACTTCCTAGAACGCCGCCCTGATCAAACCGATCACAACCACCAGCGCGATGAGGATTGCCGCTGTGGAGCCTGCGCTCCGCCTGGGATCGATCGCGGCCAGGCCGATGCCGGCGACTACCGCGCCCCAGAGCTGGAACAGATCGAGCGCCAGCAGCAGTTCCGTGAAATAGCCGTCGGAAAGGAACGGAAGAAACGTGCCGATCGACAGCGTCTGCTCGAGCGTGCCGCCGCGATTGTTGACGAACCCGTTGAGGATCGCACCCAGCGCGCTGATGACTCCGGCGTGCGCGACCACGCCGAGGTGCTGCTTGTACGTGGCCTCGTCGCCGCGGATGAAGACGAAGATGACGTAGGTGATCGCGCCGAGGACGATCGGGAACAGGAGCGTCATCAGGAAAGCCGCTCCGACGGCCCCGCCCTTGATCAGGATGGGGGGAACCTGCGCCATCCCTTCGGCAATCTCGGCCGCTTGTTCCGCGGGAGCACCGCTAATCGCCGCCTGCAGGAACAGTTCCACCGGGGTGAACCACATGACCGCGGCGGTGATGGCTGCCACCAGGAGGGTTATCGGAAACCAGGCAGGGTTTCGGGCCAGTTCGCTGAACAGGGCACCGGGTTGCACGAAAACCCTCCATAGGCGACCGAAGAAGGGCGGTCGGGGCGGAAGCTCGGTCTGTTCCGGGAGCCCGGTGGCGGCGGCGCTCTCATCGATCATGTCAGTTCTCCATCCAGCGGTGCGAAGTCCCGGAAATCTCCATGGGCATCGCGCCCATGGGTGTGCTCATGTTGCCGGAGTAGTTGCGGGCGATCGTCATCGAGTGGAGCCGGCCCTGCGCCATGTCCCAAAGGGCATGTCCCGTGTCCGATCCGGTTATGGTCTGGTCCGCGGACATTCCGCCCATGTCCACAGTGCCCGTCGTTTCCACCTCGCCGGCGATCTCGATCTTCAGGAGCGTGTTTCCGTCGACGACCGTGTCGCCGACCAGGGTATAGGTGTACACGCTCGTGGTGGCCGCGGTTGCTTCCGGGGTCTCCTGCGACCAGGTGACCGTGTCGACCCAGCTGTCGCCGGGTTCAACAGCGGCGCCCGGAAGAAGCGGGAACATCTCGTAAGCCATGCCGGCGACGGTGGATGACGACCCCGCGGGGCCCGAGATCTCCGGGGTTGACACCATGCTCACGGTGCCGTGCGGGTCTAGGACGAATACGTAGTCGCCGGTTGCCTCGGGTTCGATGGTCTGTGACCCCATCATCGGGTTCGCCATGGTCATGCTCAGGGATTGCACGGTCGCCGTGACCCGCACGCCTCCCGGATCGGCCTCAAAGGCCACCGCCAGCGCTGCGCTTGTCGTGATGTTGACGTCCATCGACCCGGTCGGGGTGTTCATCGACGTAACCAGCGTGTCCGCCATGTGATAGGTGGCGTTGGGGTTGGCGGGCACGCCGTGGGCGAGACTTCCGTCCGCGGTCTGTGCGCCGAGCGTCGAGGCGGGGGCGGAAAGGGCGCACACGCAGACGGCGAGGATGATGCTTCGAGGCATTGGGAGAACTCCGGTCGATTGGGTCTTGTCGGACAACCGGCAATGCACCCGCGCACCGGTTGCCGCACCAACCTATGCCGCCGATTCTGGCCGGGCAAACCGTATGGCGTTATCGTTCTCGCCGCTTGAGAAGGCGCGCAGGACGTCAGCACAGAGGCAGGGAGGACTCCCGCGAGGTGAGATGAGTTACAGGACAAATCCAGACAGAATTCTCGAAAACATCGACCGTGCCCGCAGCAGGGACATGGAGCGGGCGCTGTCCTTGAACGACCGTCAGGCCCGTGGCAAGGAACTGGACACGGACATTCCCGACGGCGACTCCACGACTCCGGAGCGCATGCGGCGCCTGTTCGGCCTGGTCGAGTCGGGGTACCGCAGGGCGGCACAGGGAACCGAGATCGGGCCGCTCGCTGCCCGCTTTCGCGCGATTGGGGATATTTCGCATCAGACGGCGCGGGGCGATGTCAGCGTTTCGGTTCACTATCTCGACTCCGAGCGGCATGATGACGTGGGGGTGGTGCCATTCGGGATCACGCCGCGCGACCTCGAGGAGGCCAAGAAGGAGACCCGGACCAGCCGTCCCGACGTGAACGCGATCAAGGTGTTGCGGCTGCGGCTGCGCGACGGTGTTCTGGCGGCCTATCGGAAGATTGAACCGCGCCTGCGCGATGCCGTGAAGGAGCGCGCCGACGTCGGCCATGTGGCGGCCGAGGTCACTCTCGATCTGCGGCCCAACACTCCGAGCCTGTAGCGCCTCTGTAGCAGCGCGGCAGCGGGCTGCGCACGGTCGTCCCATCCAGCCATGAGAGCGGACCACTGAAATCCAGTGTCGTCCATAGGCGTCCGTAGAGTTCTGTAACAACCTGTATTGTCACAGGTTAGGAAGAGTCTCTCCTACTCTCATCCACCGGCTACATCCCTTGTGATCTACTGCCATCCCGGCTACGATTAGGGAATGAATAATGTCACCAGTTCCCGCACGCAGCGCCGGAGAGGCAAGCCCAGGGGCCGGCATCCCCACAACCGGCTCTCCGCCGCCTTCGTGCGTTCGGCTCCCCCCGGACGACACTGCGACGGGAACGGACTGTACCTCTACGTAAAGAAGACCGGAACCCGCAGTTGGATCCAGCGGCTCGTCGTCCGGGGCCGCAAGCGTGAGATCGGTCTCGGCAGCGTCGTCCTCGTCTCGCTGGCCGAGGCCCGCGAGCAGGCATTGGCGAACCGGAAGCTGGCCCGCGCGGGCGGCGATCCAGTGGCCGAGAAGCGCCGGTCTTTCGGCGTACCGACCTTCGACGAGGCCGCGCGGCGCGTGATCGAGCAGAAGCGCGGCGGATGGCGGAGCCCGAAGACCCCGAGGTTGTGGATCCGCACGCTGGAGATGTATGCCTTCCCGCGCCTCGGCAAGGTGCCGGTCTCGGAGATCACCAGCGCCGACGTGCTGGAAACGCTCTCCCCGATCTGGCACGCGAGGCCGAAGGTCGCCCGCGCCGTCCGTCTGCGCATCCGTGCCGTGCTGGAATGGGCTGTCGCCATGGACTGGCGGGGGGACAACCCGTGCGACCGGCTCCTGCCGGTGCTCGGCCCGCAGCACGATGTCGTCACGCACCGCAAGGCCCTGCCTCACGGCGAGGTGGCGGCGGCCATCGCGAAGGTGCGGGCGGCAAAGCCGGGGAAGGTCGACACGCTCGCGTTCGAGTTTCTGGTCCTGACTGCGGCGCGGGGCGGCGAGGTCCGTGGGGCGTTGTGGAGCGAGATCGACCGGGATGCGGGCGTGTGGACGATTCCGGCAAGCCGGATGAAGACCGCCCGCGAGCATCGGGTGCCCTTGTCGGGCCGGGCGTTGGAGATCCTTGACGCGGCGCGGAAATTGGGCGACGGCGGGAGCCCGATCGTGTTCGTCAACGAGCGCGGGAAGCCCTTGACCAGAAAGCGGCCGGGGCGGTTGCTCCTTAGCTGCGGAATCTCGGCGGTGCCGCACGGGTTCCGTTCATCGTTCCGGGATTGGGCGGCAGAGAAGACCGACCATCCGAGGGAGGTCGTCGAGGCGGCGCTGGCGCATGTCGTGCAGAACAAGGTTGAGGCGGCGTACCTGCGGACGGACCTGTTCGAGCGGCGGAGGCGGCTCATGGAGGACTGGGCGGCTTATCTGGAGGGCCGGAGGGCCAGGCACCGAGACCTGACATGACGTGCCGCGGCATCCGCCCACGGCCTCGAAGGCGGTTCCGGGGTTTCTGCAGGCATTTCGGGTATCCTGCGGGTCGTACAATCGCCCAGGATCGACGAACTCAGGTCCCCGAGGGGTAAGGGTAGGGCGGAATGCGGCTCGTGGCGGGAGCGCCGCCGTCGCTAGGGGTCGCCTTTGTCATCGACGGGGCTCTCGATCTCCACAGCGTTCGAGTTCGACCAACCAGCGGTGTGCTTCGCGGGCAAGCATGCCGGTCGGGTTGGGGTGTGCGTTGGTGAACTTCCGCAACCAGCGGATCAACTCGGGCCTGTCCAAAGACGCAACCGGCCGACCGAACAGTTTTGCGCGCCGGGCCGCGTTCCTCGAATCATTGCCATCGGCGGGCTCTGTCATGGCTTGCCCTCGTCGTCCGCGAGGCCGCCACCCACCGTCGTAATCGTCACCCTTGCCGTTACCATGCTCACCCTCTGTCCTCGAAAGCCGGGCGTTCATGAATAGCCCGACCGGAGCGGGGTGAGCAACGACCGAGTCCTCGCACTGCTCGCTCGGGCGGTGCCCTGAGCGGCGTTTGCGGAGGCGTCCGCAGGGGCTGGCTGAGCCACGCTACTGTGGCTAAGCCAGCCCACGCGATGTTCAACATTCGCGCTCTGGCGAGGGGTGCTACCGCCCCCCTTCGATCCCCCCAATCGGCGCTCGCGCGAACGTCGCGGACCGAGGCTTCCACCCCCTCGGCCCTAACCACCACACGGCCACCGCAATCGTGGACGGATCGGCCTGCCAGCCCAGCCCACCGGCTCCGGGCACGCTCCCATCCCCGGAGCGCCAGCTTCTCAGGACGGACTTCGTTCGGCTGGCGCGATTCGGCTGCGAACGACGTAATTCACGTCGAACTCGTCGGTCACGATCAGCCATGCCAAGTCGCCCCGCACGACCGGGTCGACTTGGTCCGAGAAGCTGAGGCCCGGCCCCAAGCTGGCCGTTCCGAGATAGCCGCCGTCCCCCGAGTGGACATCGAAGAGAACTCCGCCGTCCGCTGCCGGAGTCCGGACCCACAGGTTGCCCTCGACCGATTCGAAGACGGCCTCGACGGCGGGCTTGACGGTGGGAATTCGGGTCCAGTCCCACTGGCGGCTCACGCCCCGGTCCGCGAGCATCTGCCGCATCGCGTCGATCACCGAGTCGCGCTCTACCTCGGACACGGGGACGGCGGGACGGCGGGTTTCGATCACGAGGGTCGTGTCCCCGCCGCCCGGCTCCCACCGTGCGATGCGGTACTCGGGATCGCCATCCCGGGTGGACCAGACGGCACCCCGCGAATCGATGAACGTGACCTCGTCCGCGAAGAACGGGATCCCGTACATCATGTAGCCCCGGTCCAGCTCTTGGTAGAAGGTCCCGCGCTGGCTCTGGGGATCGTACTCCTCGTCTTCCGAACCATCGCTGGGCAACGGGAGGGAGTCCACCAGCGTCATCGTCAAATCGTAGACGCGAATCTGTCTACGGGTCCCGTCCCACCACGGTCGGTGGATGCGGCTCCCATCCACCATCGCGTCATTCCAAACCCAGCCGTAGTTGCCGTCGTCGAAGGGAAAGGACTCGATGAAGCCGTCCTCGGGATCGAAGACCGACATGCGTCCGTTGCGCCCATCCGGGACCCAGAGGCGTCCGTTGGGGCCAAGCATGATGCCGTTCGCGTCCGCGAACTCGCCGGGTCCCTGTCCCCTCCCGCCATGGGTCGCGATGTGAGCCCCAGCGGGGCCGAAGACCCGCAGTTCCTGAACTTGGGAATCCAAGACGGCGAAGCCCCCGCCTTCCAGCGCCACGAGGCCCTTCAGATAGGCGAAAGCGTCCGGTCCGGTGCCTTCGAGGGAGCCGACGCGGAGTTCCTCGACCAGAGTCCAGGTTGGCGATACATTCGCCGCCGGGATGTTCGTGACGTGGACCGTGCCGGAGGGCAGGGTGTCCCGCAGCGTGGTCCAGTCGCTCGGAGACCCGGTGTCGCCGCAGCCGGCGAGGGCGATCCACGTCACGACGAGCAGCGTCCAACTCCGTTGCATGATCAGCGCCTTTGCCCGGTAGCGTGGATCAGGCGCCGCAACGCGGCGACATCGTCCTGCATCGACCGCTCGATTCCCTCGGCACGACGGTCGGCGTCCCCCGCCTCGATCTGCGCTTCCAACTCTCTGATCCTTCCGTCCAGATCGTACCGCACGATCTGGGCTTCGATGTCCCGGATCTTCCCGTCCAGGTTGTATCGCTCAATCTGGTCTTCGATGTCTCGGACCGTCCCGTCGAGGTCGTACCGCTCGATCTCCCGTCTGATCTCGCCCACTTGTTGGTCCAGATCGTATTCGCCGATGGCTTGGCGCGTGGATCGTATCTCGCCCTCGGCCCGTACTATCTCGACTTGCAACGCCTCCTGAGTCTCAGCCGATGTCATCCGAGCCATCCCCCGTCGCAGGCTTGCGACGTTCGTTTCGTGACCCGCGATTTGACGGTGGAGACTCGCGATGTGCCGTTCGTGGCCCCCGATCTCGCGCCGCAGACTCGCGACGTGTCGTTGGTGGGACCCGATCTCCCGGCGCAGACTCGCGACGTGCCGTTTGTGAGCCCCGATCTCCCGGCGGAGACTCGCGACATGCCGTTGGTGGGATCCCATCTCCCGGCGCAGGCTTCCCTCCTCGCCGCGCACCTCCCAGGCCTCTTGGGAGCGCGCCAACACGGTCAACATCAGGTTGCGCCAGTCGCGAGCTTCGTCGCCGAAGGGTTGGGAGCGGCCATCGATGCTCCACTCGTACTCCAAGCCACTTGGGCCGGAAGTGATCGCCATCCGGTGAAACCTCTCGGCCCGGGAAGCAAGAACCAGCCAACTGCCGGGATCCATGCTCGCGACCGTGGTACCGTCTGCGGTCATCACGACGCCGCCGCTCGTCCGCATGCAGAGCGACATCCCGTCTACGGACACCTGTACCGTCGTCGATTCACCTTCCCGCATTATGCCGTTGAACCTCCCCGCTTCGCACTCGATCTCCTGCAATGCGAGGGCTTCCGACACTACCGGGGCAGCCGCGATAGGAGCCGTCGCGGGGGGCTCTGCTGGCATCCTGTCGGACGGCGACGCCGACGCTGGTGCCGGATTCTCTGGAGGTGCCGGGTCCTCGGCGGGACGTTCGGGGAGTCGCTCGGTCTCAACCTGTGGCGTGGAGTTCGCGGCCGGATCCATGCGTACGGGTCTGGCACAGGCTGCAACCATCCCCACCAAACCGACTATCGCCAGCGCGGCATGGGTGCGGATTCTAGAAAAATGCGGTCGATGCAGCTTGAGAATGGACATGATTCGGCTCTCCAAATGCGGGTGTTGCACCACGGGTAGCGAGAGGACGGGTGGACCAGGGGCGATCTCGGACGCAAGTGAGAAGAGGTGGCGTGCGTATGCCGAAGGGCGTACGCCAAGAGCAAGGACTTCCTCGTCGCACGAGCGCTCCCTCGCGCTGGCCGCGAGGCGTGATGCGAGCCAGGTCAGCGGATGGAACCAGTACAGCGCACCCACGGCACCGGCCACGAGTCGCCACAGCGCATCCCGTCGACGCACATGCACCAGCTCATGCGACACGACCATCTCGCGCCGGCCGGACGTCCAGTTCTTAGCAGACGCGGGAAGTAGAATCACGGGCCTCAGCGAACCGCCCGCCATGGGTGTGGAAACCTGGGCACTGGACAGGATCCGAGCGTCACGGCGCACGCGCGTCCGGTGTCGGAGCATATCCATCGATCGTGTCCAGTCCGGATCACGAATCGGGGTCGCCCCCCGCACGAGCTTCCGGAAACGAAGGGCGGCAACGCCGAGGGAGGCGAGCCCAACCCCGCAGCCGAGTGCCCAGATGAGGAACACGCCTGCGGCGAGAGTCATCGGGACCGAACCGTCGGCCCGAGGGGGGAACGGCAGGTATCTGGTCGGGACTGGAGCCACGGCATTCGGTTGGCGACCCGAGGTGGGACGATTAGCCGTCGCTGATGGCTCGCTCGCTGTCTCTTCTGGGAAATGGTACTCGATTGCTGTGGTCCGGGCGGGAAGAATGGGAAGGTCCCACGAAGGGGCCAGCAGGCTCAGCAATGGGAACACGAGCAGCACCGCGAAGGTCGTCGTCCACAACAGATGCAGGGTCTTCGCGGAACCGCGTCTCGCATGCCAGGCAAGAACGAGGGCGACGGACAGGACCACCGTCGCCTTCGCAACCAGACCGACGGCTCCGGCGGCGGTGATGGACAGGCCGATCATCGTCCATCCTCCTCGGCTTCATCGATCATCCTCTTGATGCGCTCGCGCTCGTCTGGAGTAAGGTCGCCTTCGCCGAGTTCGAGCAGCATGGCGACCGCCCCCTCGACGCTGCCTCCGAAGAACGTCCGCAGGACCCGATGCATTGCGGAGCGTCGTGCCCGCACCACGGGCATCGTCGGAGAATAGACGTAGCGATGGCCCTCCGGGGTCCGTTCCAGATGTCGCTTGTTGACGAGGATGCGTAGGATCGAGCGGACGGCCGAGTCCGTTGGCGGGTCGGCCATGCGTTCCCGAATCTGGACCGCTGTGGCGCCGCCCAACTCGTACAGGACATCCATCACGTCGCGTTCGCGTCGGCTCAGCGGGGGAAGTTGGCTCACGATACTGGCACTCCATTCGGCGATATCTCGTCAAGTCCTCACGACTCGGACTCACGGGTGAATGGAATCGTAACACAACAATGTTGAGAACTCAACACTTCGTGCGACGGGGTCGGGGACACGGCATCGCGACCGCAGCTGCGGCAGCCGCAGCGAAAAAACGGGGGTTTAGAAGGGGGCCCAGCCCCCTTGGCCAGACCGCAGTGTGTTGAACACTGCGTCGGCTGGCTCCCGGCCACCCAATAAGGTCGGGAGCCAGCCCGGCGGACGCTCGCGCAAACGCTTCCGCGCACCGCTCGTAACGGCGGCTACCGGGTCATTGCGGGCAAGCTCGCCCTCTTGGTGGCCAGCCTCGCAGGCGATGAGGGCGACTCGCGCCCATCGGGGTGTGGAGGGGAAACGCTTGATTTAACCGGGAGCTGGTGCGGTTAGGCGGGTGCTGCAGGTCGTCGAACGGCTCGGATGGAGCCGACGGGCACTTGATAGCGGTGGGCGATCCGCCGACATTCACGATCCGTCCGAAGCGTCGCCGGCGTTGCCGGCATTGCGGGCGCGCACCATGAACCAATGGGGGACAGAATGGATGAGGAACGGACCAAAGAACGAAGTGGGGACACCGCTTATGGTGCTCCGGTCGGCGAGGCAAGACCGACCGTCCAGGTCATCAACCGCTTGGAGGATCAGCGGCCAACCATCCAGGTCATCAACCGGATTGAAGCGTCGGAACCCGTGAAAAAGCAGAAAAAAAAGGAGCACTGGCTGTCGTGGGTGCCCGCAATAATCATCACGTTGATGTGGTATCAATTCTGTACAAGTATGCTGCCGTGACGCATCGTCGCCTCTACGGCACCGAACGTTGGGAGGTGCTTCGCCGCGCCTATTGGTACAACGCCCACTCCCCCACACGAGACCGAGCATGCAGTTCAGATCGAGGCGGATAGCGTTCCCATGGCAGAGGACATAGCCAAGATCCGGGTGCTACTCAGTTCGGAAGACGACGAATGAAACGAAAAGAACTGATCGACCTCCTGGATCCCCCCGAAGAGTGGCTACGTAGGGTGTTCTACCTCCACGAGAGTGGGTGGGACTACAAGGATCAGATCAAGCCTTATCCCCAGCGCACGATCGCGCAGAGGTGGGCATTGCGCCTACTCTACACCGCACTGCGGGCAGGCGCGACCCCAGAAACTGACAAGCACACGGGGTGGCCGGTCTTTTATCAGCGCCGTCTGCACGACTGGATAGCCACGAACTGGGAACGGGTGGGCGGCAACCCGGCGGCGTACGCCGCCCGGACCCGCGGTGATGGGAGTCGCTGGTTCCCAAAGCGTGTCGGCAACCAGATGGCTTCAGCGTGGGAAAGCGGAACGCTGGGGCAGGGAAACCATGTTTGGATCACGCCATGCGGCGACTACATCTTTGCCTATGGCGATGGTGCGAAGAGCAAGGTGCTCGCCACGGAAATGCAGGGGTGACAGTAGGTAGCGCGTAGTCTTCTCAATGCCCAAGAGGACCTGCAAGGCGCTGAAGGCCGACTACTCTGGGGGTGACGCCAAGGGACGTGGCCACGGCACTACCTCTTACCGTCCCGGGAAGCGTCGGAGTGAGTTCGAGAATGTCGGGAGTCGCGCGTCCCTCCGCCTTGGCCACACTGGCTTTCACGTTCCGAGAAGTAACCGTACGGACAAGCCGTGTAATCCACTCCCGTCGGGGGAGGCACGGCGAGTAGAATCGACGGATCGCCTATGATTACGGGCACCTCCAACCTCGTCCGGGTCCAAGCCATCACGGCCTGGCCGAACGGTTACCCTCCGAGAGTGTCCGAGAGCGTCGATCAGCATCCAGTTCAGGAAACACGAACTGATAAGGGAACGACAATCATCATAGGTAGTGTAACACCAGTCATGACAACGAGTTATAAAATCGATGCCCATCGAGCCATGGAAGTGCCCGTCGGGGCGTTCCAGCTTTTCGCCATCATGGCAACGCACGACGACTTGCTCGGTCGACTCCTTCTGGAAGGTGGCACGCTGACTGCAGGGGCCCTCGCGGGGGCCCGCAAGGAGCAGCGCCGCTCCGGGCGCGGTCTGCGCGAAGTACTGCTGCGCCGGAGTATGGTCGATGAGGGCCAGATCGCGAAAGCCCTTGCCGCGCACCTCGATCTCGCGGTTGTCGAGCCGCCGCTGCGCCCGGACGACGCCGCTCTGGCCAGGATCGATGCCGCGCTGGCCCGCGCCAAGGGCGTCCTCCCGTTAAGCATCGAGGGTCGGGTTCTGACCGTCGCCATGGCCGACCCTCTCGACACGGCGCTGATCGACGACCTTTCGTTTCAGTCCGGGTGTCATGTCGAGGCGGTCGTCGCAGCCCCGTCGGCGGTCGCCCAGGGGGTGTTGGACGCGTACGGCGGCGCGCTGCCGGAGCTTCTCGAAGGACTCGACAAGGCGCAGGCTCCTACAGGCGGGGGTGACGTCCGGCGATTGGAAGAGGAGGCGGCCTCGACTCCGATCGTCAAGATCGTGGACCACATCATCGCCAAAGCGATGGACAGCCGGGCCAGCGACATCCACATCGAGACGATGGGCGCGGGATCTCGCGTACGATTGCGCGTCGACGGCGGCCTGGTGACGGCGACCGAGCTTCCTCCGGGCACCCACCGCGCGGCCATCTCGCGCGTCAAGATCATGGCCGGCCTGGACATATCGGTGCGCCGCCGGCCTCAGGACGGGGGATTCGCCATCCGGAAGGGCAACGCAGAGGTGACGGTTCGCGTATCCACCATCCCCACGCACCATGGCGAGAAGGCGGTGCTGCGGCTTCTGGATCCCGGCGAAGCGCCCCCCGACCTGTCCTCGCTGGGCTTCTCTTCGCACGACCTGGGGAGACTTCGGAGCATCCTGAAGCAGCGCCAGGGCGTCCTGATCGCCGCGGGCCCCACGGGGAGCGGCAAGACGACCACGCTCTCGGGGGCCGTCTCTGAACTTTCGGCCGGCAGAATCAACATCGTGACGCTGGAGGACCCGGTCGAGTACCGGTTCCCCGGCGTGGCCCAGATGGAGATCGACCGCAAGGCGGGAGTCGACTTTCCCTCGGGGCTGCGCGCCATTCTGCGGCAGGATCCCGACGTGATCCTCGTGGGCGAGGTGCGCGACCGCGAAACGGCGGAGATCGCGATGTCGGCGGCGGTGACGGGGCACCTCGTCCTCACGACGATTCACACAGTGGACGCCCCGAGCGCGATCGTCCGGCTCATCGAGATGGGGGTTCCGCCCTTCCTGATCGCCGGCGGTCTTGCGGGCGTCGTCGCGCAGCGGCTGGTCAGAAGACAGTGTTCGCGCTGCTGGGGGCGCGGGGGCGCGACGTGCTCGGTGTGCAGCGACGGCTATCACGGCCGCAGCGGCGTCTTCGAGGTGCTGGCGGTCAATGACGAGATGCGAACCGCCATCATGAGCGGCGCCTCGATCACCACGCTGCGCACCCTGGCGCGTCGCAACGGGATGGAGTCGATGGCGCGCGACGCCATGCGCCAGTCCGCCCAGGGCGTGACCACGCCGCACGAGGCCGCACACGTTATCTCGGTTACGCGGGGCGCCGACCTGCACTGCGACAGCTGCGACGGAACCCTCCCCCCGGGTTCTGCCGGATGTCCCATGTGCGGACAAACGCGCCAGCGCATTTGCTCTTGCGGCGAGCCGCTGGACAGGCGATGGCGCTACTGCCCGACTTGCCTGCGCCCCGTCTGACAGCCGGGCAGATGACTACGCCTCGAATACCTCTTTGCGCGTGGTGATCGCCTTGATCCGCTCGATGTCGGGAGCAACGCCGATCCCTGGACCATCGGGCACGGGCATCAAGCCGTCCTTCATTTCAAACTCCGGCGATACAATATCTCTTGACCAGTATCGCCTGGAGTTTGATATGTCTCCCGGAATTGTAAAGCCGGGCAGCGTGGCAAGCGCAACGTTGTACGCCCGCCCGATGCCGGATTCAAGCATGCCTCCACACCAGACGGGCCACCCGGCCGCGCGGCAGGCGTCGTGTATGGCAATCGACGACGCAAAACCGCCCACGCGGCCCGGCTTGATGTTGATGATCCTGCCGGCGTTGAGGCTGAGAGCCAGGCGGGCGTCGCCGGGCGACCGAATCGATTCGTCCAGACAAACGGGCGTATCGATGTGCTTCTGCAAGATTGAATGATCGAGCACGTCTTCATATGAAAGCGGCTGTTCGATCATCATCAGGTTATGGTCGTCCATCGCTTTCAGGCGCGGCAGATCGTCGGGCAGCGCATATGCAGAGTTTGCATCAGCCATTATGGGCACATCGGGGAAGCGCTCTCTGACAGCACCCAGCATCTCTACATCTCTGCCCGGCTTGATCTTTATCTTTATCTTGCGATAACCCTCATCGATGTATTGCTCGACCTTGGCACAAAGCTCCTCGTCGCTTTTCTGTATGCCGATCGACACGCCAACGGGGACAGCATCCCTCGTCCCTCCGACGAGGTCCCTGAGGGATACACCGCGCCGCCTGGCCTCCAGGTCCCATCCGCCCATTTCGATCGCCGCGCGGGCCATGGGGTGACCCCGCAGCCATGGTACAGGATGCAGCTCGCGGCCGTCGTCGAACTCGCTGCCGACCAGAGCCGGCAACAACCAGCGGGTCAGGACGAACCAGGCGGTGTCGGCCGTCTCGTAGGAATAGCCCGGGGCTTCGCCGGCCACGCATTCCGACCAGGCTGTAATCCCGTCCGCTTCGAGCGTCAGCAGGAGGATGCGGCGCGCCCTGGTGCCGCCACTGCTGATCTCAAAGTACTCCCTGAGTTCAAGGGGAACTTCGCGAAGGACAGCCCTGCTGATTCGCATGTGCTTGGAACGCTTGTGTTTGTGGTTGCGTCTGAAAATCGCTGGACGCAGCTACTCGCCGTTCCCCTGGCCGCTCGCCGCTTCAGCCTTCGCCTTCATCGCATCGCGACGCCGAACCGAATGGATGCCCGTAAGCAATGACGTGGAGGACTTGGTCCTTACGCCGCCAGCCAGGAGCGCGTCGCGGATGGCGGGAACCGGGTGGTCGGCGCCGAATCTGGCCACGAACTTCCGGTAGGCTGCCGTCGGCCCCATTCCCCGGAAGAGCCCGGTCGGGATCGGGGGATGGTTCGTGGCTTTCCTTCTCGACTTTCTCCTGCGTACCGGCGCACGCCGCTTGGCCGGCGGCGCCTTCGCCGCACCCAAATCCAACAGGTTTTTCAGCGCATCAACGGTTTGGCGAAGCGCCTCTCCGCGCTGCTCGTGGCTTGCCAGCTCGTCTTCTGCCTGCTTGAGCGCGGCCTCGTAGCTTTTTCTCATTGCTGCGTCCATCCCTTACAAGTCTCCGGATGTGAGTTCACGCGACCCCTTCGGATCGGCAAAAAAAGGCACCGTCAAGACGGTTTCATACAATACACGAGCCCCGGATGGATGGCAACTTTGACGACGAAGCCCGTTCGCCCGGCCCTTTCTACAACTGTTCGAAAAGGGCGGCCATCAGTGCTACCCGCCGCGGGATTTCGCGTAGCAGGATGTGTTCGTTCAGGGTATGTGCGCCGCCGCCGTCCGGACCCAGGCCATCGAGGGTCGGGCAGCCCACCGCCGAGGTCAGATTGCCGTCGCTCCCTCCGCCGGTCTTGCCTTCACCAAGTTCGAAACCAAGTTGTCCGGCCAGCAGACGGGCCTTCTTGAACAGTCGATTTGATGCTGGTGTTTTCTCCAGTGCGCCCCTGTTTATGCCTCCATCCAGCTTCAGACTGCAACGCTTGTTGAACGGTGTTGTTGCCCGCAGCGCCGCATCGACCCTTTGCGCTTCGTCCAGCGTCCAGAAGCGCACATCAATTGTGCATTTCGCACTTTCCGCCACGACATTCTCGGCGGTGCCTCCCGAAATCACGCCCACGCTCACGGTCGTTTCCGCCGCTGCGTCTGCCAGGTCGTAGATGCGACAGATCTGTTGGGCGAGTTCGTGCACCGCACTTGCCCCCGCCTCCGGCTCGATTCCCGCGTGCGCCGGCTTGCCCGCAACGTGGAGAACGTACGCACTCACGCCCTTGCGGCGGCTCTTGACGCCCCCGCCGGACACCGAAGGCTCGACGACCAGCGCCGCCCGCGACGCGCGTGCCTCCGCTTCGATCCGCTCCCGCGAGGTGGGCGAACCCCACTCCTCGTCGCAGGTGATCAGGAAGGAGATGTCCGATTTCGGACCCGCGCCCTTCTCCGCGAGAAGCTGCAACGCGAAGATGGACGCCGCGACGCCGCTCTTCATGTCGTATACGCCCGGACCCTGGATCCGCCCGTCCGTCACGGCATACGGGAGCCGCTCGAGTGTGCCGATGGGGTGGACCGTGTCCATGTGCCCCACGAGGAGCAGAGTGCCTTCATCCGTGTCCTGGGTGCCGCGGAATCGGGCAAGGAGGTGGGTGCCGAGCCCGGGCGATGGCAGGCGCTTGACCCGACCCCCTGCGCGCCCCAGCGCATCCTCCAGGATCTCGGCCACGGCGAGGTTCGCCGATTCGTTGCCGGTGGGCGACTCCGTTGTGACGAGGGTCCGCAGCAGCGCGACGCACTCGGCCGCCCGATTTTCTGCTTCCCGCGTGGTCACGCTGAGCCGTGTCATGGCGCCTCCGGTTCGTAGCGGCCGTCCCGCCGGTAGCGGCCACCCCGCCGATAGCTCTCGTCGAGGATTTCCACCAGGTGCAAGACCGGCACACGGCTCCCGGACAGGCGCAGACCGGCTCCGATCTGCATCATGCACCCGGGGTTGCCGGTGATAAGGGCGGCCGCTCCGCTGTCGAGAACGCTCCGTACCTTGTCCGCACCGATCCAGCCGCCCAGGCGCGGGTGGGTGAGTCCGTAGATGCCCGCGCCGCCACAACACTCCTGAGCTCCCGCGAGAGGCAGCACTTCGAGGTCCGGCACGGCGTCGAGGACAGCCAACGGCGGGCTCGCGACTCCCTGTGCATGGAGGAGGTGGCAGGGAGCGTCGTAGGTGACCTTCATCGGCACCGCGCCACCCGGGACGGGCCCGCGCTCCGCCAACAGCTCCGAAACATCCCGGACTCGCGCGGCGACCGCCGCCGCCCGCTCCGCCATCTGCTCGTCGTGGGCGAGGAGGGCGCCGTACTCGGCCATCGCCGCGCCGCACCCGGAGGCATTCATGGCCAGGATGTCGACGCCGGCGGCCTCGAAGGCCTCCACGTTGCGGCGGGCCATGGAGCGCGCTGCCTCGAGGTCCCCGGAGTGGGCGTGGAGCGCTCCGCAGCACCCCTGACCCGCGACCGGAACGACCTGGTAGCCGTTGGCCTCGAGCACGCGCACGGTGGCATCGTTCACGCGGGAGAAGAGGCCCGCCTGGACGCACCCCGTGAGGAGGCCGACGGTCACGGGCTTCGCAGTGTCGCCCGGGGTGGTGCGCGCGCTCTCTCTCTGGGCACTGGTGGTTCCCGGGCTCGTGCCGGTGCCGTTGCCGGGGCTCGCGGCCGGGTCAGGCTGCTCGGGCAGCGAACCCGCCGGGCCGGACGCGGCCAGCATGGCCACCCCCAGACGCGGACCCCTGGGCGGCGCGTCGCCGGAGAGCAACCGGGCCGCCAGCGCCGGGATGCCCGTTGCGCGCAGGATTCGCGCCGCGAACATGACGGGACGGGCCATCCAGCCGGTCCCGAAGACGCGCAGCAGCAATCGATTCAGGAGCGGGGGACGCCGTGCCTCTCCGCCGACATGGCGTGCCATCTCGAGCAGCTGGCCGTAGGCGACGCCGGACGGACACACCGGCTCACACGCGCGGCAACCCAGGCAGCGACCCATGTGCAGCTGGAAGGCATCGGAATCCGCGGACAGCCGCCCTTCCACGACCGCGCGCATCAGGTGCAGGCGGCCGCGCGGGGAATCGGCTTCGTCGCCCAGGCGCCGGTAGGTGGGGCACGCCGGCAGGCAGAATCCGCAGTGTACGCAGTTGAGGAGCCCCTCTTCCTGCTCCTTCAGCGCCTGGCCCAGCGTGTCCGTCGCGGTGCTCACGGGCATTGCGAGGCGAGGGTCGCATTCGGGTCGAAGAGGGCCTTGATCCGTGCCGTGAGACCCGCCTCCCCCCCACCGCCCCCCGTCCACCCCACCGCCGCCGCCAGTTCGGCAGGCGCATCGCTCAGCGTCAGCGTGCCGCCCGCTGCCTCCATCTCCCGGCGCCCACGCGTCAGACCCTCCGCCAGCGCGCCCAACTCCCCGGCACTGCACGACCCCTTCACCCGCACCACCCCCCGCACCGCATCGGCGCACGTCGCGCCGTCGGTCAGGGCGGCGATGGCACGGGCGCGCTCCATCGTGTCTGCGAGGCGATCGGGCAGCGCCGCGAGCCGCGCGACCATCGCCGCGCCCGCCTCCCAGCCCATTCGCCCCTCGTGGAACCCGCGGCTCTCACCGTTGCGCAACGCCGCCACGGGCTCCGCTCCCACCGCCGCCGCGATGCGCGAGCGGCTCTCTTCCACCTCGCCCACGGCCCCGAGCAGGCGCACCGCGACGGTGGCCGCGTGGCCGACGCCGCCCTCATCCCCCTCGATCACCTCCACGGAAGCCACCGACACCTCGTGCGTGCACACCTGCCGCGCGATCGCCACCACCGCCGCGACCTCCCCGCCAAACAGCAGCGTGACGTCGGTCTCGGGGCGCGGGAAGAGGCGGACCGACACGCGGGTGATGATGCCCAGACTGCCGCGGCTGCCGGTCAGGAGGCGGACGAGGTCGTAGCCGGCCACGTTTTTCACCACGCGGCCGCCGATGCGAAGAATGCGGCCGTCGCCCGTCACCACCTCGAGCCCCAGGACATTGTCTCGTGTCGCCCCATAGTGCGCCCCAAGCGGGCCCGAAACACCGGACGCCACCGCGGCTCCGAGCGTCCCGGTATCGCACGCCGGTGCGTCGAACGGCAGCCACTGGCCGTTCGGCTCGAGCACCTGCGCCAGACGGTCCAGGCCGATCCCCGCCCCGGCGGTCAGGGTGAGGTCCGCGGGTTCGTAGTGGTGCACGGCGTCCATCTGCGCCGTCGACACGATGCGGCCGCCATCGCGCCCCCAGCCCCCCGCGCCGAGCCACGATCCCCGCCCGGCGGGCAGCAGGCTGGTGCCGGCCTCGTTGGCGGACCGCACCACGGCCTCCGCCTCCTCGGCCGTTTCGGGGAAGACGACGGCGTCCGGAGCGAGTCCGGCGGTGAGCACGGCCCCGGTCATGCGTGCGCCGGCTGGACGGCCAGCTCCTCGCGCGACGGGTCGCCGGGCCAGGTCGCCCGCTCCGGGTCGGTCTCTTCCGGGAGGACCTTGCCGGGATTCATCACGCCCTCGGGATCGAAGACGCGCCGGATCCCCCACATGGTGTCGAGCTCGCGGCGTCCGTAGATGAGCGGCATGTGGTCCTTCTTGTCGAGGCCGACGCCGTGCTCCCCGGTGATCGTGCCCCCCGAGTCGACGCAGATCTGCATGATCTCCTTCGACGCCCGCTCGACGCGCTCGAGTTCGTCCTCGTCGCGGCGGTCGAAGAGAATGTTCGGATGCAGATTGCCGTCCCCGGCGTGGAAGACGTTCGCGACGACGAGGTTGTACCGCTTGCCGATCTCGGAAATGCCCTTGAGGATCGCAGGCAGGGTCGTGCGCGGGACCGTGGCGTCCTGCACCAGAAGGTCCGGCGCGATCCGGCCCATCGCCCCGAACGCCTTCTTGCGCCCCTTCCACAGGGCGAGCCGCTCCTCCTCGTCCTTCGCGCTGCGCACCTCGCGGGCTCCTGCCAGGCGACAGAACTCGGCGGCACGCGCGGCCTCGGCGTCCAGCCCGGCTTCCAGACCGTCGAACTCGATCACCAGGGCGGCCTCGGCGTCGGTGGGGTAGCCGGCGGCGAAGACGCTGTCCTCGACGGCGCGGATCGTGGGCCCGTCGATGATCTCCATCGCGGCCGGCAGCAACCCCGCACTGACGATGTCTGACACGGCGCGGCCGGCGTCCTCGATGCGGTCGAAGATCCCCAGCAGCGTGCGCACGCCTTCCGGCACCGGCAGCAGCCCCACTTCGATCTCGGTGGCGATCCCGAAGCACCCCTCCGATCCCACGAAGAGACCGACCAGGTCGTACCCGGGCGTCTCCCGCCCCTGGCCGCCCAGCCGCACGACCGAGCCGTCGGCCAGGACGACCGTGAGCCCGGTGACGTAGCGCGACGTCACCCCGTACTTGAGACAGTGTGGACCGCCCGAGTTCTCGGCCACGTTGCCCCCGATCGTGCAGGTCGTCTGCGACGAGGGGTCCGGGGCGTAGTAGAGGCCGTACGCGGCCGCCGCGGCCGACAACTCGGCGTTGATGACTCCCGGCTGCAGCACCGCCCTGCGATTGGCTGCGTCGATGGTGAGAATGCGGTTCATGCGGGCGGTGCCGATGATGACCGCCCCGCCAAGCGGCACGGCGCCTCCCGAGAGCCCGGTGCCCGCTCCGCGCGGCACGATGGGAAGGCCGTGGCTCGTGATGGCCGCGACCGCGCGCCGCACCTGCTCGGTGGTGCGCGGCAGGACAACTGCGCTGGGCCGGTGCCGGTAAGCGGTCAGCGCGTCCGACTCGTAGACGAGCAGGCGGTCCTCGTCGACGATCACACCGTCCTGTCCGCAGATGCCGGTCAGGGAGACTGCGAGGGCTTTCGGTATCATTCGGCCAAGCTATTCGGGGCGGGACAGGTAGTCCAGCATCGCCTCCACGCCGGTGACGGCCATGCCGTGGATTCGGGGCGGCAGTTCGCCGTACACCCGCCGCGTGATGGCGGCCGCCCCGGTGTGTCCCTCGGCGAGGGCGCGGCGCACCATGTCGATCCGGGCCAGGCGGTGGTTGCGGTAGCGCGCGATGGTCTCGGCCGGGTCGCGGATGGTGGGGCCGTGGGCCGGGTGCAGGACCCGGGGCGCGAGGGCTTCGACCCTGTCGAGAGAGCGGAGGTAGTGCGCGACCGCCCCGGAGTACTCGCCTACCCACGTGGTGTCGCCCTCGCCGAGGATCAGGTCGCCCACGAAGACCGAGTCGTTGCTCGTGAGGTGGAAGCAGAAGTGGCGGCGGGCGTGGCCGGGGGTGGAGACGGCGACGAGGTTACCGTCGCTGGTGGCGAAGCGCTGCCCGTCCTCGATGGCCAGGTCGCCGCCCGGGCCGTGGACCTCGGCGCCGACCGCGCGGGCGAGGCTGGCCGCTCCCGCCGAGTGGTCGCTGTGCGCATGGGTAAGGAGGATTGTGACCGAGCGCGCGCCCGCAACCGCGCCCGCCAGCGCCACCAGGTGGGATTCGATGGCCGGTCCCGGGTCGATGATCGCCGCCGAGGCCCCGCCGGTCACGTAGGTACGGGTCCCCGATTGCGTCAGCGGGCCCGGGTTGGGCGCAAGAAAGGAACGGACGCTCATGGTCTGTGCGCCATCGGTACCGCTCCAGTGCTGTGGGCCCTGGCAGCCCGTGGCCTGCTGGGTCCGCGGGCTATCCCCGCGTGCGGGATCGCCTTAGCGGCGCTCGCGTGCGAGCTGCTCGGCGAGCTTGTCGGCGATCAGCTGAAGCGCTGCCTCGTCGACTTCGTTGAAGGCGTCCGCGAGGTGCGAATCGATGTCGAACTGACCGAAAATGTCGCCGCCGGCCCGGATGAGCACCACCATCTCCGACTTCACGCTCGGGCTGCACGAGAGGTATCCCTCGAACTCCGACACGTCGGGAACGTTCTGGTTCGCTCCGTGGGCGACCGCCGTGCCGCACACGCCCTGCCCCACCGGGATCTTCGCGTGCTCGGTCGGCGTGCCCATGTAGTTGTGGAGCCAGAGCTCCAGCCGATCGTCCGTGAGCAGGTACACACCCACCCAGTTGTAGCGGTCGTCGGACTTGTAGAGGCTCCGAACGGCATGGCGCAGAAGGGCGTCCGAGAGGTGCCCTTCCTCCCGCATTTCCTGCAATTCCCTGACAGTGTAGCGTGCGTCGATCATTCAGTTTGTTCCAGTGGTGAAAAGGTCAGCCGCTCAATATAGGCAAGTTGCGGGCAGACTGCTCACCCTCTGGCGAAGTCGACGCCCTCGTCGAGCCGCTCGACAAAGGCGGCCAGGAGACGCGCCGCGTGGAAGAGGTCGGCGATGGCGACGATCTCACAGGGCGAATGCATGTACCGGTTCGGAATCGACACCAGTCCGGTCGGTACGCCGCCGCGGGCCAGGTGGATGCCGTCCGCATCGGTCGCGGTGCGCAGCGGCGCCGCCTGGATCGTATACGGGATTTCGTTGGCCTCGGCGGTCTCGGCGAGCATCTCGAACACCCCGGGATGCGTCGACGACCCCCGCGTGAGAACCGGACCGCCCCCCAGAGAGTGCTCGCCCACTTCGGTCTTCTCCACTCCGGGGACATCGGTCGCGTGGGTAACGTCCACGACCAGCGCCACATCCGGCGAAAGATCGAAGGCGCTGGTCCTCGCACCGCCGCCCGAGTACCCGATCTCCTCCTGGGCAGTCGCGACGGCCACCGCCCCGGCAACGCCGCTCCCTTCACCCAGCAGGCGGAGCGCCTCGAGCACGACGAACGCTCCCACCCGGTTGTCGATCGCCCTGCTCGCCACCCGGTCCCCCGCGAGGCACACCATGCCGGCATCGATCACGGCCGGGTCGCCCACCCGCACCCCCATCTCCTTCAACTCGTCGAGCGAGGCCGCGCCGACGTCGATCCACAGCTTCTTCACCTTCACCGCCTGCGTGCGCTCCTTGGGCTCCATGAGGTGGATGGCCTTCCGGCCGATCACGCCCGGGACATCGCCCGCCGCGCCGAGAACCCGAACCCGCTGGCCCACCAGCACCTGCGCATCCCAGCCGCCGATCCCCGCGAAGTAGAGCAGCCCGGATTCGTCCGCGTGCGTGACCTGAAGGCCGATCTCGTCGATGTGCCCCGCGAGCAGCACCAGGGGGCGGGCATCGCGCCGGACGGCAGCGTAGCTGTTCCCGACCACGTCCGCCCACACCCGCGCGAACGATTCCGCTTCGCCGCGCCAGACGCCGGCCGGCCTGGCCTCGAACCCCGACGGGCCGGGCGCGTCGAGGAGGCGTTCCAGAAAGGAAATGTCTTGGCTCATCGATCTCTTTGATTTGGAGGATGGGTGCCCACTTCGCCGCGCCGCGATGCCGCCTCCTCGCCGGGCGAGAAGACGCGGAACTCGACCGTCCCTTCCCGGATGCGACGCTCCAGCCGCCGCTTCACCACCCCTTGCAGCCAGCGCCGGGACAGCGGCACGAGCAGGCTGAACCCGGCAATGTCCGTCAGGATCCCGGGCGTCAGCAGGAAGGCCCCGCCGACGAGAATGGAGAGTCCGTCGAGAAGCGAGCGTCCGGGCAGGCGGCCCGAAGCCAGCTCCTGCTGCACCGCGAGGAAGGCCCGCAGCCCCTGGTGGCGGGCCAGCGCCGCCCCCGCGACCCCGGTCGTCACGACCAGCGCGATGGTGGGCACGAGGCCGATCACCTGGGCCACCTGAAGAAGGATCGCCAGCTCCACCAGGGGCACGGCAACGAAGAGGAGGATCAATCTGCTCAGCAAGGTCTCGTCCCTTTTGCATGCGCCGGGGATTATCCCCCGACGATCATCCAATGTATATTCCTCGCCCGTACCCGGGTGCCGAATGGCCCGCCACCGGGATGCCGAGTGGTCCGCATCGGGCCGCCAGGCTGCCCGCACCCGGGTGCCAAGCGAGGAGCCATGAAAGACACGTATTTTCGAAAAGGCTTCGGGCTCAAGGCCGAGGTGAAGCCCCTCATCGAGTCGGAATACCACTCCGCACTCCTGGAACGCCTGAGATCGCGCGCCTACGTCGACCAGTTCGACGACATCAGCGTCCGCCTGGCCAAGGACTTCGGCTTCTGCTACGGCGTCGACCGCGCGGTGGACTACGCCTACCAGACCCGCCACAAGTTCCCCGACAAGCGCGTCTACCTGGTCGGCGAGATCATCCACAACCCCCACGTGAACCACCGGCTGCAGGAAAAGGGAATCGAGTTCATCTATCCGGACGACAACGGGACCTTCGATTTCACCGATCTGACCGACGACGACGTCGTCATCATTCCGGCCTTCGGCGTCACCGTGCACGATCTGAACGCCCTCAAGACGACCGGCTGTGTCCTCGTCGACACCACCTGCGGCTCGGTGCTGCTGGTGTGGAAGCGCGTTGCCAGCTACGCCCGCGACGGGTTCACGGCGGTCATTCATGGCAAGTACCGCCACGAGGAGTCGAGGGCGACGGCCAGCCAGGTCCTGCACCACGAAGGCGGCAGGTACATCATCGTACGGAACATGAGCGAGGCCGAGGAGGTGGGCGCCTACCTGTGCGATCTTCCGGGCAGCCTCAGCCGCGGCGAGTTCATGGAGCGCTACGGCAAGCGCACCTCGAAGGGGTTCGATCCTGACAGGGACTTGAAAAAGATCGGCGTTGCCAACCAGACCACCATGCTCGCGACGGAATCGCTGGCCATCGCGGCACGCCTGCGTGAGATGATGGCCGAGTCGTTCGGTGAGGAGCACGCGCATGGGCACTTCCGGTCGTTCGACACCATCTGTTCCGCGACCCAGGAGCGCCAGGACGCGGTGCTGGAGATGATGCAGGAGCCGCCCGACGTGATGATCGTGGTGGGCGGCTACAACTCCTCCAACACCAACCACCTCGCCCACCTGTGCCGCGAGTACACCCGCACCTGGCACATCAAGGACGCGGCGTGCATCGATGTCGACACCGGCGCGATCCATCACAAGCCCGAACTGGATCCGCACGCTCCCGAAGTGACCGACTGGGACTGGCTGCCTCCGGGACCCTTCAGCCTGGGGATCACGGCGGGCGCGTCGACGCCCGACAACGAGATCGGCAAGGCGCTGGCCCGGCTGCTGACAGTAAGAGGCGTCGAGGTCGAGCTGTAGGAGCCGGTCACCCCGGCTTCGCGCGGGCCCGATGCGGCGGCGAAGAAAGCCGCGGCGTACTGCCCGGCCGCGGCGCACTGCCCCCCCGCCTCACATCCCCGGCGGCGTGAACCTCCCGTCGATCGCGGTCCAGCCGCCGTCCGCGAAGAGCACTGTCCCCGTCACGTAGCTCGCAGCGTCGGACGCGAGGAATACCGTCGGCCCCGCCATCTCGCTGGCGCTCCCCCAGCGGTTGAGGATGCTCCGCTGCGCGTAGGCGCCGTACCAGTCCGGGCTCCCCTTGATCGGCGCCGTGAGCGGCGTGTCGATCACACCGGGGGCGACCGCGTTGACGCGCACCCCGGCCGGCCCGAGTTCGGCCGCCGCCGTCCGAACCATCTGCACGATCCCCGCCTTGGTGGCGGCGTACATGCTCTGGCCGGGCTCCACCACCACCGACCGGATCGAGCTGAAGAGGATGATCGACCCCCAACCCTGCTCAGTCATGATCCGCCCGGCCGACTGGATGACGTGTGCGCCGCCCTTGAGATTGAGCCCCAGGACCCGATCGATCTCGTCGTCGGTGTAGTCGAGGAGCGGCTTGCGCACGTTCACCCCCGGAGTGCAGACCACGACGTCGAGCGATCCGTGCGCGGCTGCGAGGCCGGCGAAGGCAGCCGTGACGGCCTCACCCGCGAGGATGTCGAGCCCTGCGGAGTCCGCATCGCCCCCCGCCTCGCGGATCGCCGCCGCCGTGCGGGCCGCCGCGTCCGCGTCGATGTCGAGGCAGGAGACGAACGCCCCCGCCTCGGCGCAGCCTACCGCAACCGCCTCGCCGATTCCGGAACCACTGCCGACGATCGCCGCAGTCTTTCCCGCAAGGCTGAACATGGAGGTCATGGAGTGTCTCTTTCGGGGTTTCGAGTGACGCCGGAAGGTGGCAGAATGTAAAGAGAAGCCGACATCATGGAACCCATCGGGTCGCGGATCGTGCCCGGCGGGCACCCCGCGCCGCGAGTCGGCCGAGTCCCCCGCAAGGAATCCGAGCGTGCCGAACCACGCCACCCGACCGAGCAACGCCCGCGCCGCGGACCGCGTTCTGGCCCAAGTCGAGGCCGCGCGCGACGAGATCGTTGCCTTCACGGTCGACATGATCCGCGTGCCCACGGTGAACCCCCCGGGCGACGCCTACCCCGAGTGCGCCGAGCTGATCGGCCGGCGGATGGCGCGTGCCGGACTCGCGGTGCAGTACATCGCGGCGGAAGGCCGTCCCGAGCACACCCCGGCGCACCCGCGCGTGAACGTCGTGGGGCGGGGCGAGGGCCGCGCCTCACGCCCCCGGCTGCACCTCAACGGCCACTTCGACGTGGTCCCTCCCGGCGACGGCTGGACGGTGGACCCCTTCGCCGGCCTGGTGCAGGGCGGACGCATCTACGGTCGCGGCGCGTCCGACATGAAGTCCGGCATCGCCGCCGCCCTGTTCGCGATCGAGGCCCTCCGCCGGGCCGGCATCGAACTGGCGGGCGCGGTCGACATCAGCGCCACCGTCGACGAGGAGAGCGGCGGGTTCGCAGGCGTCGCCCACCTGTGCGAGACGGGGGTCATCTCGGCCGCGGAGACCGGCTACGCAATCATCCCCGAGCCGTTCGGCCCGACTCGTGTGTGTGTGGGACACAGGGGCGTCTTCTGGTTCGACATCGTCGCCCACGGCCACGCCGCCCACGGCAGCATGAGCCACCTCGGCCGCAGCGCCATCGAGGACATGGGCACCCTCCTCGAAGCCATTCGCACCAGGCTCGGCCCAGACCTCGCCGCACGGCGCTCGGACCTGCCCGTGGTCCCCGACGCCTCGCGTCACCCCTCGCTGAACGTCAACGCCATCACCGGCGGCCAGGCCGGAGCGGAGACCCAGTCGCCCTGCGTGGCCGACCATTGCGTGGCCACCTTCGACCGCCGCTTCATCCCGGAAGAGGACTTTGGCGAAGTGCGTGCCGAGATCGAGCGCCTGGTCGCGGCGACCGAGCGCGACGACCCCGCCCGCCGCTTCACGATCGAGGATCGCATGATCGTGCATCCCGTCCACGCGCCCCCCGGCTCGCCCCTCGTCGCCGCGCTCTCCAACGCGGTGGACACCGTCTGCGGCCGCCCGCCCGAACTCGTCGCCAGCCCCGGCACCTACGACCAGAAGCACTTCGCCCGCATCGCCGGCATTGAGCACTGCGTGGCATACGGCCCCGGCCCCCTCGAGGAGGCCCACCAGCCCGACGAATCCTGCGCGATCGACGACCTGGTCGCGAGCACGCAGGTGCTGGCGCTGGCGGCACTGGAACTGGTGGGCGCGACGTAGCTTGGCCTGACCACCCCGGTGAGCTGGTGGGCCAACCCTGACGTTACGGCATGCGGAATCATGTTTGTATCTTTCTGTGGTCGTTAGAGTTACAGGATTGACAGGCCGGATTCCCGCTGTTTGACTCCCGCCGAATTGCAACCCTCAGCCGCGAGGTCTCGGGCGGGCTTCCAGAGCCTTCCGAAGCTGTCCTTCGTCGGCTCGCTGATAACACTGGAGCACCGTCTTGGCGGTCTTCCAGCCTCCGAGGTCGCAGAGGACCTTGAGTGGCTGCTCCATGAGGTCGCTCGCGAACTTGCGTCTCAACGAGTGCCAGCCCCGCCCACGCTTGGGTTCGAGTCCCGCGAGCTTCTGGGCTCGGTTCCACCAGAAGCGCACCAGCGTCCGGCCCGCGCACCGCGACGGATCTCGTGGTGCGGGCAGCAGCGGAGCAACCTCGGTCCCGGCGCTCCGCTCTCGCGCCTCCTCAAGGACGGCGACCGCCTCGGCCGTCATCGGAGTCCGGTGTTCGTAGCCGGTCTTCTCGTGTTCGGCCCTCCACCGGATGGCTCGGGCTTCAAGGTCGATATCCGGCCACCTGAGGTGGCGGATAGCCCCGATTCGGTGCCCGGTCTCGTGCGCCAGCACGAGCGCGACGTGGAACCGCCAATCGACCTCCCGGGACACCCCGAGAAGCGCCTGGTATTCCTCCTCGGACAACACGACCCGGGTCGTGTTCTTCTCCGTGGGCGTCTTCAGACCCTTCAGCGGGTTCGAGCCGAGGAGCAGCCGGCCCTCCTCGTCCTTCGACTTGGCGGCCCAGTTGAACACGGCGATCAGGAACTTCAGATCGTGTTCGATCGTCGCGTCGGACACCGGTTTGCCGCTCGCTCCGACCTTGCCCGCGCGCCGCGCCCGGATGAACCGGTCCCAGTCGCGCCGGGAGAGCGTTGAAGGCTTGCGGCCTCGTCCGAAGAATCCGAGGAACATCCTCGTCGCGGCCCGGTCGGCCCGCTGGGACGCCTCCGCCTTGGTGGGCGTCACCTCTTCACCGTAGATTTCAAACAGCTTGTCCAGCGTGAGCGGCTCGGGCTCCGCATTGCCGTCGGGCGCGTCGATGAACCCGGCGGCGAACTGATCCGCCTGCTTCTTCGCGCGCCGCCAGTCACGGTGTTTGAGCGACCGGCTCAGCCTGCGCCCGTTCTCGCGCCACTCGACTTGGAACATGCCGGTCTTCGGATCCGGAAACACCCGGACCCGGTTCCGGCCCCATTCACCGGCGCCGTAGCTCCGGCGCTTTCGTTTCGTGCGTGCCATCATTCGATTCCTCGCGTGATGGACTGCACGATCTGCGCGAAGGAAACTTCGCACACGGCAGGCTTCTTGACCAGCGTAAGGACATGTTCTCCCAAGCCGATCCGAGGGGTGGGTTCCGCGCGGTTCGGGGCCGTAGCGGGAGTGTCCGTTCGACATCGGGGTCGACCGGACACGAAATCTCGTTCCGACGGACAGGCCGCTGGTCCGCCATATCGGTGGACGGCTTTCAGTTACGCCCCGTCCGGACGAGCGGCCGTGACGCGCGGGCGCTGGCGGGCGTGGCCGGAGCAACCCCCCGCCCATGGCCCTTGGCGTGCCATGGGGGAGGATCGGCATGGACACGCCATGCCATCCTCCGCGGAAGGTTGCTCCGGTCCAGCGATCCCTGCGGGAAGGCCAAACGGCGAGCCGGGCCGGTGCGTCCCGGTTTTAGCCAGCGCTACCGGACAGTCCACCGGCCGGCCGGTCGGCCAACGGGTCCTCCGCCGCCTCGAAGTGGCGCTCACATCGCCTTCCCGCGCAGGGATCGCTTGGTCTGGGAGCGACCCGAGGGGGCGGGGGCTGGGTGCGCAAACGCGCACGGCCCCGAACCCGCAGCAGTCACTCGGACTGCCGGGTCGCTCCCAGCCCCGTCCGAACGAGCCCTGCGGCCCCGGCCGTCCGGGACAACGAGGCGCAAGACCTTTGCGCGCTACGGCTACCGCCGCCCCGCCGGTGCGCACGTCCGGAGCGCCGGGGTGCGCATCGGCACCCTATGTCGTTTTCGCGGTCCGGTACGGCTCTACGTCGTGCTCCGCGCCGTCCACCGAGGCTGGCGGATGAATCAGCTTTGCGCCGCCTTTATGATCTCGGCCACATAGTCATCCAGACGGGCCATGACCCCGATGGTTTCCGCCTGACTCTCCGCGTTCGCGATTTCCTTGGCCAGATCCAGCAGCAGACGGCGGATGGCGGCCGGGTCGCCCGTCCCCATCGACGGCGCATCGGCTCCAGCGGTCTCCTCAGCCGGTGGCGCATCCGGTTCCGGCGGTGCCTCCGGATCAGCCGCTGCGTCCCTTGCGAGCCGCGCCTTCACTTGGAGGGGGTATTTCGCATGGAACTGCCGGGCCGAGAGGTCCGCGACGGAGGGGTCGATCTCGCGGGCACCCGCGAACAGGTCCGCGTTCGAGATGCCGGGGTCCGCTTCGAGCGTCCGCGCCACGAACTCCATGACGGCGGCTCCGTCGCCGGATGGTGCGGGCACGGCGGCGGGCGCCGGGTCCGCCTTCGGTTGCCGTGCGGGCTGTGGCGGCGGCGCTATCCTCCGGGTCGCGGGCAGCCGATACTTGGCGTGAAACTGTTGCAGCGTAAGCTCCCCGACCGACTCGTCGATCTCCAGGGCACCGGCGAACAAGGTCTTGTTCTTCGCACCGGGGTCCTTCTTCAGTTCGTCTACCATGTACTCCATGACGGCATCATGCGAGCTGCCCATGTCGTTACCCTTTCAGAGGCCAGGTGCGCGCCGGATGGACGCGGGCAAATCGGGAATTGCCCTGTCGGGAAACTCGAAGAGTGTTCGGGGAGCGTCAATGTCGCCGGTTCGACATCGCCCCCGCCTTCGACCGCGTAGATCTCGCCCGCGTGCCGGGAGATTGCCGACCTCAGCCCGGAAGGGCGCCGCGTGCGTCCCGCCGCGTACCGGAAGCCCTAAGCGGCGCCTCGGAAGCGTTTCGCGGGCGTCCGAACGGGCTGGCTTTAGCCACGCTACCGTGGCTCAGCCAGCACACGCGATGTTGAACATTCGCGGTCTGGCCAGGGGGACGCTGCGTCCCCCCTTGAACCCCCGGCTTCCCGCGCCGCTGAGAGATCAGCGGACGGGCGCAGGAAGACGCCCTTGCCGGGTGGAGGGGAGAGCACGTAGGCTCGAACGGTGCAATTTCTGCGGCAATGAGTGCGGCCCCCTTTTGACTCGGAGAGAGAGATCGCGAGAATGACCGAACGACCGGATGTCCCCGGAGCGGTGAACTTTCGCGCTCTCCGCGAAGACTTCGTTCCGCTTCCAGCGAGTGAGCCCGATGGTTTCCGGCACGTGCTCTTCGTTGGCACGACCGGTGCTGGGAAGACGACCCTTGTCCGGCAGCTTATTGGCACCCACCCCGCCACGGAACGCTTTCCGTCAACCTCGACTGCGAAGTGCACCATACACGATACGGAGATCATCCTAGGCCAGGCCCCGTGGCGGGCGGTTGTCACGTTTGTTTCGAGTGACCAAGCCCGTGGGCATCTGAACGAATGTATCTCTGCGGCACTCCTCGCGGTTATTCGAGGGGAAGACGATGCGACCGTGCTCCCGCGTCTGCTGGACCATGTCGAACAGCGGTTTCGCTTCAGCTACGTGCTCGGACGAGGGCCGACCACGACGCAGCGGTCCGGGTTGTTTGGTGATGAAGACGAGGGGCGCGAGGGGGAAATTGGCGAGCTTGGGGGCGAGGCGGTGGGTATCGACTTGACCGCTACGAACGAGCTGCTCACGCGCTCCCTGACAAGACTCCGCAGCCTAGCGGGGCAGCTGCGAGAGCGAGTCCGCGCCACACTGCTGTTGAGCGAAGACGATCAATCGGAGGAGAACGAAGACGTTATCCAGGAGTTGTTGGAAGAGGAACACGAGGCCGAGCTGAAGGACACAGATGTCCGCGAGATTGCTGATCCCTTGATGGACGAAATCGAAAAGCGCTTCGGTCTGCTCCCGGCGAGTTCCTTAACGAGAACGCCGCAAGGTTGGCCTCTGACGTGGTGCGGAAGCTGGCCCGCGGAGGAGCGCGGCGAGTTTCTCCGGTCGGTCTCGCGGTTTTCGAGTAACTACCGGCCCCTGTGGGGTCAACTCCTGACGCCCCTGGTAAGTGGGATTCGTGTCGCCGGCCCGTTTGCTCCTAGGTGGAAGAGCGGACGGGCTCCCAAGCTCGTGTTGTTCGATGGTCAAGGCTTAGGACACACCCCGAAATCGTCGTCTTCGGTGTCCACAGCATTGAGTCGACTCATCGATGCGACAGACGCGGTGGTTCTCGTGGACAACGGCCGCACAGCCTATGCAAGCTGCGGCACTCGCAATCATGGACGAGCTTGCGAGCACCGGCAACGGACGCAAGCTGATCTTGGCCTTTACCCACCTCGATCAAGTCCAGGGTGACAGCCTTCCAACCACCAGCGACAAAGCTAGGCACGTGTTGGAATCGGCAGAGAACGCGATCTCCGCCCTCCGCGATCCCTACGCCCAGCGCGTTCTTCGAGAGCGACTGCATGCAGCCAGCTTCTTCTTGGCGGACCTTCAAGAGCAGCTTCCAGAACACACTACTTCCGGTCGCCGCACTATCAAGCAACTCGTGGGCCTACTGGATGCCGTCGACCAAGTAATCGAAAGGCCACAGCCCACGGAAGCGTCTCCGATCTACGACCGACTCACTCTCGTCGCTTCGATTCTTCGCGCGCTGGAAGCCTTTCACGAGGAGTGGCGACCCACGCTCGGTCTTGGCCCCCGGCGGAGCGAGAAGAGACATTGGGCAACGATCAAGGCACTGAGTCGGCGCCTCGCCGAAATGGGAGAGGACGAGTACGGTGGTCTACGACCAGTTGCGGACCTGCGGAAGAAGCTGGTGGTCCGAATCAACCGTTTCATCCGCAAGCCCTCACGATGGGAGGGTCCCGAGGCCACTGAGGAGGAGAAAACGGAGAAGTACGCTTCTCTCGCCAGTAGCTTGGGTCGGCGGCTAACCGATCTATCGGACCGTCGTGTCTGGTCGGAGCAAATGGACCTCTGGAAGCGCGCATTCTCGCGACGCGGGCGAGGGTCGACCTTTGTTCGAGCCGAGATTATCGGCAATGACATCTACGAACGCGCGGCACCAGTCGCGGACGACACACCCTCGTCGGTCCGCAACCGGTGTCTGCGAGACGTAGTTGACGAATTCGAAGCTGCTGCGGAAGAAGTTGGAGCGCAGATCATATGAACGGCACGGAGGGCGATGCGGTGCCGGGGGAATAGCGGCTTGGCTCGCCACTGGCGGATCGTCCACTGGTTCGGGTGGCAGGCAGGGGCTATCTACCGCTCTAACTCCGCAGGACTTCGTGTCGTTCAGGGATCGAAGGGGCGGAGCCCCTCGCCAGCCCCGTTGTATGACAATGGGTAGGCTGGCTCCCCGTCCCTAGCGGCGTCCGACAAGCCCGTCCGCCGCAAGTGCGGACGATCCTGTCAATCGGCATGGAGAGTGTCCCGGTTCGTCGGCTGCCCCGCGTAGTGAGCGGAGCGATCGGAGCGGGGCAGCGGGCCGGGAGTGCGGTCGTCATGAGTGAACTTTCTCCGGACGCCGGTGATTCGTCGCCTATTCGGTTCGCGAGCGGATGGATTGCTTTCGAGAGTTCGGCGTGGCGGCGCATGCGGTAGCCGTTGGCCCGGATGTTCACGATATGGCAGCGGTGGAGCAGGGCGGCGGCCACAACTTCGTCGCCGAGGATGCGGCTCCACTCCTCGAAGCCCTTGTTGGACGTGAGCACGGTCGAGCCGTTGCCGTAGCGCCGGACGGCACTACGTGTCTCGAACGACTGCGGGCAAGCCGAAGTGTCTTCACGGTTGATCGGCCAACCGGCCATGCGATCCAGGGCAAGTCGCTGCGGCGTCGGTGGCAATCGAGTCTCGACGGGTGGGCCGAGATGCTTTTGAGTCCGGACTTGGCCAGCGACGGCCATCCGCTCGGTGTTCCTTCCGGCGGCCTGGCTCGAGAACGCTCCGCCCCGGTCCTGGTCGCCGATTGACACCGTTGGCCTCACGCGGACCAAGATCAGCCTCTTCTCTTATTGGCGCCTGTAGGAGGGGGCAGTTATCGTGAATGCGTCGGTCGGAGGCGAGGCATTCCCGAAAAAGCACAGTGCGACTCGAAAGGACGAGGATGACCAAGCCCTTGCGTAGGGTCAGCGGGTTCTGTAGGCTCGCGGCAGGGAGCCGCCCAGCCGCCCAGCCGCCCAGCCGCCCAGCCGCCCAGCCGCCATACAGTAAGCGCCGGCGCGCGCGAGATTCGCGGCCGACGGAGCCGAGGGGGACGGCGGAGTGCCGCGCGGGCGGGATTCGACCGAATCCGCGGGCGTTTCCCGGTGGCGGTTGAGCGACGCTTTTGCGTTCGGCCGGGTTATGGGTCGTCGGCGCTCCTGTCGAGCGTGCTGGCGGTTGCCTGCGAGAGCCCGGTTGCACCGGTCGCCTGCGGTCCGCTCCCGCAGGTGACGGTCAACGTCGGCGAGACCTCGAACGTCGCTGTCTGCTTCAACGACGCGAACGGCGATGTCCTGACCTACACGGCCACGTCGTCGAATCCTCGGGTCGCTACCACCTTCCTCGCCGGCACCACGATCACCGTCACCGCGGTCGCGCCGGGCAACACGACGGTCATCGTCACGACCAGGGACCCCGGGGGGCTCCAGGGCCAGTCGAGCTTCGCGGTGATGGTCCCGAACCGTGCGCCCCAGCCTCGCGGCACGATGGCGAATGTTTCCGTGCGGGCGGGCCAGACCGCAACAGTGGACGCGTCCCAGCACTTCTCGGATCCTGACGGGGAGGCGCTGACCTATACGGCCGGCTCGTCGGACGCCTACGTGGTGAGCGTGCGTGTCGCGGGGTCGACGATTACGGCTACGGCGGAAGCCAAGGGCGGTGCCACGATCACCATAACGGCGAGCGACCCGGGTGGGCTCTCGTCCACCCAGTCCTTCCGGCTCACGGTGCCGAACCGGTCCCCGGTGCCGGTGGGCGCGATCGACGCCCGGACGATCGAGGAGGGCCAATCGGTCACGCTCGACGTCGCTGGCTCATTCACCGATCCCGACGGCGACGCGCTGACCTACGCGGCCGTCTCCCTGATCTCGGCGGTCGCCGGCGTAAGCGTTTCGGGCAGCGCGGTGACGATCACGGCGCGGGGACCGGGAACGACGACGGTCACGATCACGGCGAGGGACGACGAGCAGGCGACGGCGACTCAGCAGGTGAGCGTGACGGTGCCCCAACCCAATCGGGCGCCGCGCCCCGTGGGGTCGATCCCGCCGCACGAGATCCGGACGGGTGAGACGGCGACGGTGGACGTATCGACGTACTTCACCGACCCCGACGGGGATCCGCTGACGTATTCGGCCTTGTCTTCGGTTGCCGGGATCGCCTCGGTGCAGGTCCTTGGAGCGACGCTCGAGCTGACGGGGGCGCGCAAAGGCATGGCGGACATCACCGTGGCGGCGGCTGACCCGGACGGGCTGGGGGCTATCCAGTCGTTTCAGGTGACGGTGAGCGAAGAGGAGGAACCGCCGGGCTCCTTCGAGATCGAGCTTCGCTTCGCCACCGCGATGACCGCCGCCCAGAAGACGGCGTTCGACAGCGCCCGCTTGCGCTGGATGGCGATACTGGCGGACACCGAGCTGCAGGACATGCCGGTGCCCGAGGGCATGGTCCGCTGCCGATTCCCCAAGCAGACCTACGAACAGAATGCGCGGGTCGTCGACGACCTGCTGATCATCGCGGCGGTTGCTGAAATCGACGGTGTCGGCGAAACCCTGGGTCGGGCCGGGTTCTGCTCGCTTCGCGAGGCATCGCAACTCCCCTGGCTCGGCGCGATGGAGTTCGACGCCGCGGATTTGGACCGGATGGAGGAGAATGGCACGCTCGAGTCCGTGATCCTCCACGAGATGGGCCACGTGCTCGGTATCGGCACCCTGTGGGGCTACCACGGGCTCCTGCGCAATCCCTCGCTTGCGGCGGGGAGGGAGGTGGACACGCACTTCGCGGGCGCGAAGGCCATACGGGCGTTCGATGGGGTGGGCGGCGCTTCCTACACGGCGGGCGCGAAGGTCCCGGTCGAAAACAAGGGGACCCGCAGCGGAAGCGACGATTCGCACTGGCGAAAGAGCGTCTTCGGCGACGAACTGATGAGTCCCTCCATTGCGCCCGGATCGAGTCCTCTCAGCGCGGTGGCGATCGCGTCGCTGGCGGACCTGGGCTATGCCGTGCGCATGGATCTCGCCGACGCCTACCGGCTTCCGGGCGCTGCGGCGCTTCGCGCTCACCAGCGCCGCGCGATTGATCTCGGCAACGACGTGATCCGCGGCCCCGTCGAGGTGCGTGACAAGGACGGACGCGTGGTGAGGACACTCCGTCCGTGAACGTTCGAGTCCGCATTCCCGGTTCCGCCCGCAATCCGAGCGCGTCCTTGCCCGCGCCGCAATTCCATTCGACTGATGTCCACTATGTGAAAGGAGTGTCGGATCGATGATCCATCGTTCCCCCCGTTGGCCCCATCCCGTTGCAGGCGCTCCCCGCGTACCGTGGCGCATTTCGGCTCTCCTGATCGCACTGTGGGGGGCCGCCTGTGAGAGTCCGATGGCTCCGGCCTCCTGCGGCCCGCTTCCGCAGGTGACGGTCAACGTCGGCGAGACCTCGAGCGTCGCCGCCTGCTTCAACGACGCGAACGGCGACATGCTGAGCCACACGGCCGTGTCGTCGAACCCGTCGGTGGCCACTGCCGCGATTTCCGGCACCTCGATCACCGTCACCGGCGTCGTGCCCGGCAACACGACGGTCACGGTCACGGCCAGCGACCCCGGGGGGCTCCAAGGCCAGTCGAGCTTCGCGGTCATGGTCCCGAACCGTGCGCCGCAGCCCCGCGGCATGCCGCCGGACATCACCGTGCGGGTGGGCGCCAGCGCGACGGTCGACGCGGCCCAGTACTTTTCGGAGCCGGACGGGGAGCCGCTGACCTATGCGGCCAGCGCGTCCGACGGCGCGGTGGCGGGCGTCACGGTGGCGGGGTCGACGATCACGGCCACGGCGGAGGCGAAGGGCAGCGCCACCATCACCATTACGGCGAGCGACCCGGGAGGGCTCTCGGCCACCCAGTCCTTCCGCCTGACGGTGCCCAACCGCCCGCCCGCGCCCGTGGGCACCCTTCAGCCGCAAACGGTCGAGGTGGGCCAGACGGTCACGCTTGACGTCGCGGGCTCGTTCACCGATCCCGACGGCGACGCGCTGACCTACACGGCTTCCTCCTCGATCGCGGCGGTCGCCCGCGCGAGCGTGTCGGGCAGCGCGGTCACCATCACCGCGCGGGGACCGGGCACGGCGACCGTCACGATCACGGCGAGCGACGACGAGCGGGCAACGGCGACCCAGCAGGTGAGCGTGACGGTGCCCCAGCCAAACCGCGCGCCGCGCCGGGTGGGGTCGATTCCCTCGCGGACGATCACGATTGGCGAACGCGCGATGGTGAATGCATCGCAATACTTCAGCGATCCGGACGGCGACGTGCTGACCTATGCGGCCTCGTCCTCGAACGGAGGGGTGGCCGGGGTGTCGGTGTCCGGCTCTACGGTGACCATCACGGGAGCGGGAGCGGGCAGCGCGACCATCACGGTCACGGCGCGGGATCCCGGAGGACTCAGCGCCACCCAGCAGGCGCGCGCCACCGTCTCGCAATCCAACCGTGCCCCGCGTCCGGTGGGAACCATCCCCTCGCCGACCATCACTGTTGGCGGTCGGACCACGGTGAACGCGTCGCAATACTTCAGCGATCCCGACGGCGACGCGCTGACGTATTCGGCGACCTCGTCGAACTCGAGCGTTGCGCGGGCCACGGTTTCGGGTTCGACGGTGACCATCTCGGGAGCAGGCGCGGGAAGCGCGACGATCACCGTGACCGCCAGGGATCCCGGAGGGCTCAGCGCCACCCAGCGGTTCAGCGTCTCCGTCCGGTCGGCCGGAGCGCCGGATCTGGAGTTCACGAACGTCACGCCGACCTTGGTGACGGGGTCGCCAGGCGGATCGGTGCAGGCCACCTTCACTCTCCGCAACACCGGGACCGCTGCGGCCCCCACAACCACGCTCCGGCTCTACGAGTCGACCAACTCGACGATCTCGACCACCGACACGGAGATCGGCAGCAACTCGACTCCCGGCCTTGCGGCGGGGCAGAATAGGACGATCACGGGAACGGTCAGGCTGTCGAGCCAGGCGTCCGGGACGTTCTACTTCGGGCTCTGCGCGGACGCCGTCGCCGGCGAATCCAACACGCGAAACAATTGCTCCCAAGGCGTCAGGGTGACCGTCGGGGGCTCCGACGCGCCGGATCTCGAATTCGGGTCGCTTACACCGAGAACGGTAGTTGTAACCAGCGGAACCTCTTTCCAGGTCAAGACCACACTTCGCAACGCGGGAAGCGCCAGGGCGGCCGCAACCAAGCTCCGCACGTTCCTTTCGGGCGACTCGACAATCTCGACCAACGACCGGGAGCTCGGAACTGCTGACGACATACAATCTCTGGCTGCTTCCGAAGCGCTGGACATCACCTACACAATTACACTGACCGGCAGCGGTTCCGCCTATCTCGGCTTCTGCGTTGACGCTGTGGCCGACGAGTCCGATACAACCAACAACTGTTCCGGGTCCACGCGGGTAACCGTCCTCTCCTCCAGCAACCAGACGGCCACCAACAGCGCGGCCAGCAGCTTCCTGGTGGTTGAAAACGCTGTGCTGCGCGTCAAACCGAGTGCCCCGCCGGAGGGTGCAAGTGCGCACCGCGACCTGGCAATCGGCGCGACGATCCTCTTTGAGAAAAGGAAAGAACCATGAACCGCTTTCGACTCGCCGCGACGTTGATCGTCCTTGTTCTCGCGGTCGGCGCGTGCGCCGAAGTGACCGGCGCGTCCGGGTGGCAGTGCGACGTGACTGTCACCATGGACAACCGCACCGCGTCCGCCTCCGGCATGGGATCGACCCAGCAGGAGGCGCTCGACGCGGCACTCGCCACCGCGTGTGCGCAGTTCGGGCTCAGCGGCGACGCGCTCAGTCGCTGCGAGGCGGGGCAGAATCCGGGCGCGCTGTCCTGGTCCACCGACTACGATTGCGAAACGACCTAGAGAGCGTACATAGAGGCTCGCCTTGCCTCGGCCGCAGCCTCCGCTCGCCGATTTGGCGAAGAGCGGCGCTCGCGGCCATCGTGGCCGCCGGTTGCGGCGACGGCGGAGGCACCGGCCCCGCCGCGAACCGGGCTCCGCAGCCGGTCGGCTCGATCGCGAGATGGACGGTCCATACCGGCGAGACGGCGACGGTCGATGTCTCGATGCACTTCACGGATCCCGACGGGGACGCGCTCAGCTACGGCGCGTCGTCGTCGGACCCGTCGGTGGCCGCCGTCTCGATGTCGGGCTCGACCCTCACCATCGCGGCACTCGCTCAGGGCTTCGCGACGATCACCGTGTCCGCCTCCGACCCCGGAGGGCTCACCGCCACCCAGACCTTCCGGGCCACCGTTCCGAACCGGGCCCCGCAAATCTCAGGCTCGATCCCGGACCAGACGGTCCATACCGGCGAGACGGCGACGGTCGATGTCTCGATGCACTTCACGGATCCCGACGGGGACGTGCTCAGCTACGGCGCGTCGTCGTCGGACCCGTCGGTGGCCACCGTCTCGATGTCGGGCTCGACCCTCACCATCGCGGCACTCGCTCAGGGCTTCGCGACGATCACCGTGTCCGCCTCCGACCCCGGAGGGCTCACCGCCACCCAGACCTTCCGGGCCACCGTTCCGAACCGGGCCCCGCAAATCTCAGGCTCGATCCCGGACCAGACGGTCCATACCGGCGAGACGGCGACGGTCGATGTCTCGGTGCACTTCACGGATCCCGACGGGGACGTGCTCAGCTACGGCGCGTCGTCGTCGGACCCGTCGGTGGCCACCGTCTCGATGTCGGGCTCGATCCTCACCATCGCGGCACTCGCTCAGGGCTTCGCGACGATCACCGTGTCCGCCTCCGACCCCGGAGGGCTCACCGCCACCCAGACCCTCGAGGCCACCGTCGTCGCACCTGGACCGGACCTCACGTTCACGGAAGTGGTGCCAGTCTCCGCTACGCTGACGCCGGGCGAATCGGCGACGTTCACGTTCCACGTCCGCAACCAGGGCACCGTCGCGTCGGGGGCGACCAGGATCCGCGCCATGAGGTCCCCGAATCCGATCATCAGCGCCCATGACACCGAGATCGAGTCGTACTCGTTTGCGCCGCTGCGCGCCAAGGAGGAACGTGCGTTCCCGCTAACGATCTCGGTCAACGCCGGCAGCGCGCCGGGCACCATTTACATCGGCCTGTGCGTCGATGCCGTGACGGACGAATCCAACACGCGCAACAACTGCTCCGATGGCGCTCGGCTGACGATCGCCGCGCCCTCGGCCGGGCGCGGCCGGGCTGCTCGAGACCCATCGGCCATCCGAATCCGCGTATACGGCCCGCTCGACGGACAGCGTGGCGGAGACGGGTAGAGTAAAAGATTGGACGACATGAGAACCGAACTTCAACTCCATCGCATTCAGCCGCAGCCGGCGCGGAGCGCGTGGCAAGCGAGCGTTCGGGCAGCCACGCTCCTGGCGGCTGCATGGGTTGCCGCCTGCGCCGACGAGTCGGTGGTCGATCCGCCGACGGCGGCCGTCGCATCGGATGCCGAACTCCGCGCGATGGCGATGGCACGGGCCGGCGACCGCGACATCCTCGTCGCGTTCTACAACGCAACCGACGGGCCGAATTGGGTCAATGACACCAACTGGCTGACCGATGCGCCACTCGGGGACTGGCACGGCGTGCGGACGGATGCGACCGGACGGGTTACCGAACTCAACCTTGAGGAGAACGGGCTGTCGGGCAGCATGCCATCCGACTTGGGCCAGTTGGCTCAACTCGTCCGGCTTGATTTGGCCGACAACCATCTGTCCGGTCCCATCCCCGCCGAACTGGGTCGGCTGGCCAACCTTGGAACTCTTTCGCTCGCCCGCAACGAGTTGACGGATTCCATCCCGCCGAGCCTAGGCGATCTGGCCAACGTCTACCAGATGAGCCTTGCATCCAACGAACTGTCAGGCACCATCCCGGCAGAACTGGGGGGCATGGTCAACTTGGAATACGCGCAACTCCAAGGCAACGATCTCGCTGGAACGATCCCGAGCGAGCTCGGCAACCTCACGGAATTGGTGGAGCTCTTCCTTGGCGGGAACCGACTAACCGGCTTGATTCCCGAGAGCTTCTTGAAGCTGAGTAGCCTCACCACTTTCAGCTTTACGAGGAATCACGGCCTATGCGCCCCGGGCACCCGCCGGTTCGTTACTGGGCTTCAGGGCATTCGGTTTGTGGAGGGCCCATACTGCAATGAGTTAGACGCCCAGGCGCTCGAAGACCTGCATCGGACGGGCGATGGCTCAAACTGGACGAACTCGGACGGCTGGCTGGGCGGCGTTGTGTTGGAGGACTGGTACGGCGTCGAGACCGATTCCATCGGTAGGGTGACCGTGCTCGATCTCGCTGAGAACGGGCTCGCCGGCCGCCTGCCCGCGAGCTTGGGCAACATGGCTTCGATGACCCGTCTCGAGATCGGCGACAACCCCGATCTGTCCGGGCGGTTGCCGCCATCGCTGTCCCGTACGCCGCTCGACGAACTGCGGTACATGAACACGGGCCTGTGCGCTCCGGTCGAGGCTTGGTTCGAGGAGTGGCTGGGCAGGATTGCACAACACGAAGGGACGGGTGTGCAATGCCCGCCGCTGTCCGACCGCGAGATCCTTACAGCCCTGTACGAGGGGACGGATGGACCCGACTGGGAGGAGTCCGGCAACTGGCTGGCCGATGCTCCGCTCGGAACATGGCACGGCGTGGAAACGGACGCGGACGGACGGGTCGTGAGCCTGAAGTTGGTGAGGAATGGACTGGAGGGGCCGATCCCGCCCGAGTTGGGCGCGCTGACCGAGCTGGACACGCTGAGCCTCTGGGGGAACAGGCTGTCCGGGCCGATCCCGCCCGAGTTGGGCGAGTTGGCCGAACTGAAGTTGTTGTACCTCCATCGGAACAGGCTGACCTCCGTGCCGCCCGAGTTGGGTCGGCTAGCCGGTTTGGAGGTGCTTGCGGTGTCCTTCAACCGATTGGAATCCCTACCGCCGGAGTTGGGCGGGCTTGCGGCCTTGGAGCAGCTGTGGCTCTGTTGCAATGAGTTGACATCCGCTCCCCCGGAACTGAGCCGACTGAGCAACCTGGAGCTGTTGGACCTCGATAGGAACCGACTTGCCTCCATCCCGCCACTAGGTCGCTTCGAGAACCTTACGATCCTCTGGCTGGCGTCAAACGAGTTGACGTCTATTCCCCCGGATCTCGGCCGGTTGACCAGCTTGGAGGACTTGGACCTCAATGAGAACCGGCTCGCCTCCATCCCGCCGGAACTAGGTCGCCTGGACAGTCTTCGAGCCCTCTGGCTGGCGTCAAACGAGTTGACGTCCATCCCCGAGGAACTAGGCGCGTTGAACCGTTTGCGGCTGCTGGTGCTGGAGGGGAACCGCCTGACATCCATCCCACATCGGCCTGGCGGCTTCGCAAGCCTTCGGATCCTGGATCTCTCCTCGAACGGATTCACGTCCTTCCCGTGGGAGCTGGGGGAACTGAGCAACCTTGGTGTGCTGGAACTCGACGGGAACCGGCTGACAAGCATTCCGTCGGGACTCGGTCGCCTAGCCGGTGCGAAGTGGGTTGTCTCCCGCGCCGCCCGAAGGCCGTCCCTCTCGGAGCGGTGGGGCGAATCGAGCGATCCCTGGCGGCTGGACTTTGACGAGAGCCGGTTGACGTCCGTCTCGCGGAAAATGGACGGGTTGAGCGCCTTGCGGGCAGGGATGACGGACGACGCGAACCACTCGATGGGTGCGCGGGCGCGGGCTGGCACATTTCCGAGTCTAGAGGTCCTCGATGTCTCGTCCAACGAGTTGAGCGGCCCGCTGCCGGCGGGGCTGCTCGAGTTCACGGACATTGCGAGTCTGGGCCTTGCCGGCAACGCCGGTCTGGCCGGCCCCCTTCCCCTGGGTCTGACGGCGCTGGAGCATCTCGAGGACCTGCACACGACCGGGACCGGCCTGTGCGCGCCGGCGGACCCTGAGTTCCTCGACTGGCTCGGAGGGGTGACGCGCCAGCGGGTGGCGCATTGCGCCCGTGACGGCGACGCGGCCGCCTATCTTGGGCAGGCCGTCCAGTCCCGCGAGTTCCCGGTGCCGCTGGTCGCGGGCGAGCCCGCGCTGCTGCGCGTGTTCGTGACGGCGACGCAAGGAGCCGCCGCCATGCCCTCCGTGCGAGCCACCTTCTACCGGGACGGGGCGGTGACCCACGTGGCGGACATTCCCGGGACGTCCGATCCCATCCCCGCGAAGATCGACGAGAGTTCCCTGTCGAAGTCCGTGAACGCGGAGATCCCCGGCCGGGTGATCCAGCCCGGTCTCGAGGTCGTGATCGAGCCGGATCCGGACGGGACCCTCGATCCGGCGCTGGGCGTCGCGCGCCGGATCCCCGCCGCGGGCCGGATGGCGGTGGATGTGCGCGCGATGCCGGTCTTCGAGGTGACGCTGGTGCCCTTCATCTGGCGGGAGAGTCCGGATTCCTCGATCATCGCGACGGTCGACGCCATGGCCGCCGACCCGGAGGGCCACGAACTGTTCGAGCGCACGCACCTGCTGCTGCCGGTCTCCGAAATCGACGCGACGGCGCACCCGCCCGTAGCAACGTCCACAAACGACGGGTTCGAACTCCTCGCGGAGGCCGAGATGATCCGGGTCGCCGAGGGCGGGCGCGGCCACTACCTGGCGGTCATGGCCGGACCCACGTGGCCGGGCGGCCTCCTTGGGGTGGCGAACGGCATCGGAAGCTGGTCGAGCTTCTCGATCCTCGACGCCGAAACGATCGCGCACGAGTTCGGCCACAACCGCAACCTGTACCACGCGCCGTGCGGCGGAGCGGGCGGCCCGGACCGTTACTATCCCTACGTAATGGGTAACATCGGCGCGTGGGGCTACGACTTCGGCAGGGGCGAGTTGGTACCGCCGGGCCAGCCGGACTTCATGTCCTACTGCGAGCCCACCTGGACGAGCGACTACCAGTTCACCAACGCCGTCCGCTACCGCCTCGAGACCGAAACCGGCTCGATCCTGATCGCCGCCGCGGATGTCGCCCAAGCTACCTCCGGCCGCGCCCTGATGGTCTGGGGCGGTCTGGACGGCGAAGGCGCGCCGCGCCTCAAGCCCTCCTTCTTCATCGACGCCCCACCCGCGCTGCCGGAGGTCGGCGGCCCCTGGTCGTTCACCGGGACGGACGGGGCGGGCACGGTGCTGTTCTCCCTGTCCTTCGCCATGGCGGAGTTCACCGACACCGAGGACCAGCGTGCCGGGTTCTCGTTCGCCGTGCCGGTCACATGGACGGAGGACCTGGCGGCGATCACGCTACAAGGTCCGGGCGGCTCGATCGGCCTCGACCGCGACACCGACCGTCCCATGACAATCTTGCGAGATCCGGCAACCGGCCGGATCCGGGGCATCCTCGACGGTGCGCCGGACGCGGCCCCCGGGCCCCTCGCCGCCGCGGCTGCGGCGGATGCCCAGGACTTGCAAATGATCTTCAGCCGGGGGATCCCCGATCCCTCGGGTGCGCGGCGGTGAAAACGGTGAGAAGACCGCCGTGCCGGACCCAACCGAACCCCACATCCCCGCAAGAGAAAGCGACCACCACGATGTTCCGATCCACGAAGCGTTTGCCTGAGCCCCTCGCGCTGGTGGCCACGTGCGCCATCGCGGCCTGCGAAAGCCCGGTCGCGCCGGTGAGCTGCGCGGCGCCCCAATCCGTCTTGACCGCCCCGGACCACACGGTCGAGAGAACGTTCTGCTTCAGCGACGCGAACACCGACGATGTCCTGCGCTATTCCGCTAATGTCTCGAACCCACGGTCGCCCGTGCCGCGGTGTCCGGCACGGATCGGGTGACGGTGACCGGGCTGGACGAAGGGACAACCACGGTGGAGATCGTCGCCACCGACCCCGGCGGCCTCACGGCGACGGTGTCCTTTCCCGTCGAAGTCGTCGCCCCGATGTCCGGCACCATCACCGCTTGCCGCGGAGAATCGGGCGGCAGCCTCGTCCGGGCGACGGTCGAGGCAACGGTGACCGCGAACCTGCCCTTGGAAAATGTGAGGATAGGCGCCTACATCGGCAGCGCGCTCGTCGGAACACAGATCGTCGGCGACATGCGCGGCGGCCAGACCGAGGCCGTGTCCGTCACGGGCCTGATTCCACCTCCCTCCGCGAACGCCCCATGCAGGCTGCGCGGCAGTTGGGACGTCGCCGCCGCGTCGCATGCGCAGGTGCCGCTACAGACTGCCCCCGCCGCGTTTGAATTCGATTTCGAGTCTCGCCAAGGACGATAGGATGCTGACGGAGAGACATGGACGGCTTCCTCGAACGCGCCTTCCACGCGTCCGCCTAACCCTCGCTCCGGCGACCCTGACCTGCTCCGTCGACCCGCGCCGGAATTGCTGCCTCGTCACAACCTGGAGACATGTCATGAATGATCGTCGGTGTTCCCGACCCAACCGTGCAAGAAGGTCGGCGGCGCTGGCCGTCGCAATGCTGACGGCGCTCTGGTCGGCGGCGTCCGCCCTCGCCCAGGAACCCCGTGCCCCTGAGGCCGTTGGGTCCGTTCCCGCCCGGACCGTCGCGCCGGGCCAGACCACGTCGCTCGACTTGTCGCCCTACTTCGCGGATGCCGACGGCGACGCGCTGGCCTACGCGGCCACCAGTTCGGATGCCGGGGTGGCGACGGTCTCCGTTTCCGGCGCCGTCCTGACGATCGCGGGCGTGGCGCCGGGCACGACGGTCCTGACCGTCTTCGCCAGCGATCCCGGCGGCCTGTCGGCCACGCAGCGCACGCGGGTCTCGGTCGAAACGCCCAACCGTGCACCGGAACCCGTCGGGGCGATCCCGGCCCAGACCCTCGCCCCGGGCCAATGGGTGTCCATCGGGGTGTCCTCCCATTTCGCCGATCCCGAGGGGGACGCCTTGAGCATCTCGGCGACAACGTCGAACGCGGCCGCCGTGAGCGTCGCAGTCTCCAGCGGCATCGTCACCATCGCGCACGCGGGCGCGGGCGCGGCGATGGTCAACGTCATGGCGCGCGATCCCGCCGGTCTCTCGGCACGGCAGAGCATCGCGGTCACCGCCCGCCCGGATGACGACGCGCGCCTCCCCGCACAACCGGACACCGAACGGCCCCAGCAGTCGGAGCCCGCCCGGCTCGCCGACGAACTCCGGCAACCCGACCCCTTCCCTCCCCGGTTGCTGGGCGGCTACGTCGAGTCGACGGGGCAAACCCTCGCCGCGGGCCGGGGCCACGTCAGCGCGGGCTATCTGGGTGCCGTCCCGGCCGCGCAGTTCTTCGACTTCGGCGATCTGTGGCCCCTGGCGGGCCAGGCATCCTACGGCGTCACGGACGAGCTGACCCTCACGGCGGGATCCGGCTTCGTCATCGACGCGCGCAGTCGCGACTCCGAGCTTCTTCCCTATCTCGCGCCAAAGTTCCGCGCATGGAGCAACGCGCGGGTCTCCGTCGCCCTCGGCGCCTACGCGGCTTGGTCGCTGCTCGCGCAGGAGACCGGCCCCTTCTACGGAGGCTCGGTCGCCGGCTCCGTCGCGGTGGCCGGCGGCCTGATCCTGCACGCCTCTGGCGGAATGGTCGGGTACTCGTTGACATCGTCGGGCGAAACCGATACCCACCGGTTCGGCGTCTTCACGGCCGGGGGGGACTTCCGCGTAACGACGGAGTTGGCGCTCGCCGCCGAATTCCGGCGCGTCGGCATCGAACATGGAACGAACATCGTCACCGCTGGGCTGAGGTTCCTCCATCGGACCGTCGGCGGCGAAGCGGGTCTCGCCTACTACGTCGACGCGGAGGCGCAGATCCGCCCCATCGTCAGCGTCGCCTACCGGTTCTGACGAAAAGCAACGAGTCCGTGATCGCTGCTGGCAACGACCCCGTAGCCCGCCGAACGTTTTCCTGGCGCGGCGCGGAGTTCGAACCGCCACCCGGCAAGAATGGGCCGAACGTAGTACCCCGTCGTTGCATGCCTCTGCGACTATTCGGCGAAGTCGCGAGACGCGCAGCGCTCCCGCCAAACGGCACCGCAACTCCCGCTCTCGGCACACGACGGCACCGCTCCACTATCATCGGCAAGAGTGGCAGATCGTGCAGTCCTGATTGAACTTATGGATCTCTTACCGTCATTCGCGGTTGGCGCGATCCGCCGTTACGTCAGGGTCAAGGGGGCGCTCCCCGGGCAGCATTCCGGGCGCCGAGCATCTGGAGGACGAAGTCCGCGCCGCGAGCGTTCTACGGACCGTTCACCACTTGGTGGACAGTTCGTCGTGGGCGTGGTCGGGCAACCGGTAGCTGAGACCGGCGTCCTCATAGGCCGACGCCTCAAGAAGGGTCGCAAAAACCGCAAATCCTCCCTTCCTTCTCCAGGACTTGATCCGCTGCATGCGCTGGTCTATCCGGTACGCGAGCAAGGGGAACGGCATGCCCCTCGTCCTGGGGAAGTTCAGCTGGTCGGAAAGATCCGTGCCCACCAGCGCCCGGGAAACCGGGTAGATGACCTTGTTCACCAACTTGCGCCGCTCTGCCGGCTCACTGATGTTCGCGACCAGAGGGGCGGAGTTGATCAGCGCATTGGTCATGACGATCGCGTCGTCGGTTGGAGGAGGCTCGCAAACGGAGCCGATCCGGTACAGGTGCAGCGCGTGCTCCTCGTCGGTGAAAAGGATGGACTCCGGAATGCCCATTAGGTGGCCGGCGTAACGCCACACGTCATGGAAACCGGCCCGCTCCTCCGGGGTGTACCGCGCTCCCAGTGACTCCGAGTGCCTGACGGTGCGGGCCGCGAAGCAGGCCGCCCGCGTAGCCCATGTGCGCGGCGCTGATCGGCACGCCCCACGCATCGTGCTCCCATTCCTCCGTCTGTCCCAGCAGCCTCCGAACCTGCGCGTGGACGAACCGGATACGGACCGACAGCTTCCACCCCTCGCCGAACCGCTCCAGCCCGCCGGGCAGGAAGATCTCCACCTGATGGCGGTTGTTCTGCTTGAGCCGCCAGACACCGTTGTCGAATATCCGCCCGGTCTGCACGAACGACTTGGCGATCAGCGTCGAGAAGCCGTCGATCAGCACGCCCGCCACGAAGGCCGAGAGGACCGCGACGGAGTTCCTCTGAAAGGACCGTATGCCCGGCTGAAAGGCTTTGTGATCCAGCCACTCCGGATCGGGCGGCGGCGCGTCGAAAAAGAAATCGCGCAGCGATTGCGGCGCGTTCCTGAGACCATCGCGATCCTCGTCCATCCCCGCGCTAATGAGCTCGTGCACCCGACGCTGAGGCAGCCCCGCCAGGTCCTCCACGATCTCGTCCATGACCGGATCGCCGATATGGGTGTGCGCGATGTAGTTGTCCGCGGCCTTCCGGTCGATCGCACGCGCCTTGGCGTAGCCGTCGACGTAGTCCGACGGCATTGGGGGGACGTTCAAAACGTCAGTTCGCCCTGTCCGGGCGCGACGTTCTGCGACTGCGAGTCCGTCGTGCTTCACCGGTTCCCGGAACCCGGTCGCCAGCCACGAAGACAAAGCCTCACGCCGCGCACCGCGATGAGCGGCTCGGCTCCCGACGATGGGACGCGCTGGTCAAAGATCATCGTCGTGTTACCCCCTCTGTCTCGGTGGCTTGGGTTCGGGTGTGTCGAAAGTTGGCCTGCGCGAACCGCCGATCCGCGAAACCGGTCGGGGGGACACATCCGCCCGGGACGGGCCAGTATCGGAGGCGGCACAAATTGAATGTAATCGTGATCGATGTGCAAATCGTTTTGGCCAATGATATCGTCCGTCCTCGCGAACGCGGGCTCGCTCCGACAAACGCGGGCCGAGCAGCCTGGCTTACGACCACTCACGGTCGTGAGCCAGCCCCGGCGGATGCCCGAAAACACGGTCGCGCGCGGCGTCCGATACGGCGGTGGCGGGGCCATCGCCGACCAGTCTGGCCCACGCGCGCGGCGTCTAGACATGCAACGCCCTCCCGAGCGCCCCCAGCGCCCCCTCGGCCACCGCCTCCGACAGGGTCGGGTGCGGGTGCATGGCCAGGTCGATTTCCTCCACCGTCGACTCGAGGTGGCGTGCCATGACGAACTCCGCGATCAGCTCGGTTGCGTGCGGCCCGACGATGTGGGCGCCCACGACCTCCGAGTACTTCCTGTCGCGGATCACCTTCACGAACCCGGTGGAATCGCCCGCGGCCAGGGCCCGTCCGTTCCCGACCCACGGGAACTTCCCGATCTCGATGTCGAGCCCCTTCTCTCGCGCCTGCTCCTCGGTCAGCCCGACCGAGGCGACCTCGGGGTGGCAGTAGGTGCAGTTGGGCACGTTGCCGTAGTCCACGGTGTGGTGACCGACTCCGGCGATGTGCTCGGCCGCGACCACGCCCTCGTGCATCCCCTTGTGGGCCAGGAGCTGTTCGCCCGCGCAGTCCCCGACCGCCCAGACGCCGGGCACGCTCGTCCGCATCGCGCTGTCGACCGCGACGAAGCCGCCGCGCTCGGTCAGCTTCACTCCCGCCTCGTCGAGTCCCACATCCTCCGTGTTCGGAATCCTGCCCACGGCCGATAGTACGTAGTCGACATCGAGCGTGTGTGCCTTGCCCTTCCTGTCGGTGAAGGCGATCGACACCCCGTCGTGCTTCACGGTGGTGGACTCGACCCGCGCACTGGTGAAGATGTCCATCCCTCGCTTCTTGAAGCTCATCGCCACGGTCCGCGATGAGTCCTTGTCCTCCAGCGGCAGCACCCGATCCAGGGCCTCGATCACGGTCACCTTGGTGCCGTACGCGTTGTAGATGTCGGCGAACTCCATGCCGACCGGGCCCGCGCCGACGACCACCAGCGTGCCCGGCGCGTCCTCCTGGAAGAGCGCCCCGGTCGACGACCAGATCCGCTCCTCGTCGATCTGCAGGAAGGGCAGGCTGCGCGGACGCGACCCCGTGGCGATGATGATGTTGGCCGCGGTAACGGTTTGCTTCCTGCCGCCCTTGTCGACCTCGACCGCGCCGCCGCCGAGCAGCCGCCCGTAGCCTTCGATGTGGGCGACCTTGTTCTTCTTGAGCAGGAAGCCGACGCCCGTCGACAGCCGGTTGGCGACCTTGCGGCTCCGCTGCTGGGCGGGACCGAGGTCGATTGCGTACCCGTCGAAGGAGATGCCGTGGCCGGCCGCCCCCTTGAGTTCGTTGACCAGCAGCGCGCTGCTGAGAAGCGCCTTGGTCGGGATGCAGCCGACGTTCAGGCACACGCCGCCGAGTTTGTCCGCTTCCACGCACGCGGTCTTCAGGCCGAGCTGGCCAGCGCGGATCGCGGCGACGTAGCCGCCCGGTCCGCCGCCGATCACGACGACGTCGAAGTCTGTCTTGTTGTTTGAATTGCCTGCCAAGGGAAGGACCTCTCTTCAGGGTTCGACTCGGGACCGCCGCCAAGGCGGCCCGCGGTAGCGCTGCCGGGCGGCGCGTGGAGGCACCGCCAGGACAGCCCGTGAAAAGCTAACAGCCCGCGGCGAGCAGCCGGACCGTCACTCGGGGCCGGGCGAGCGAGCGCTAACGACCCTCCGCCGGATCGTCCCGGTAGACCTCGCCGCCCTTCATCACCCACATCACGCGCTCCAGCACGGTGATGTCGTCGAGCGGATTGCCGGGCACCGCGATGACGTCCGCGTACTTGCCGGCCTCCAGCGACCCGACCTGGTCCTCCCAGCCCATGATCATCGCCGAGACGCTGGTGGCTGAAGTGATCGCGTCCATCTCGCTCTGGCCGGCCTCGACGCGGATCTGGAACTCGCGCGCATTGTGCCCGTGCTCGAAGACGCCCGCGTCCGTCGCGAAACCCACAGTCAGCCCGGCCGCGATGGCGCGGCGGAAGGTCGTCTCGCGGTAGCGCATCATCTCGGTGGAGCGCTGGATCTGTGCTTCGGGGATGCCCAGGGCCGCGCCGTCGCGCGGGACGATCACGCCGACGTACAGCGTGGGGACGAAGTAGGTGTGGTCGCTCTCCCGCAGCATCGCGATGCCCTCGTCGTCCAGCATCGAGCCGTGGTCGATGGTGCGCACGCCAGCGCGGATCGCCGCCTTGATCCCCTCGGCGCCGTGGGCGTGAGCGGCGGTGAAGCGTCCCCACCGGTTCGTCTCCTCGACCGCCACCGCGAGTTCGGCGTCCGAGTACTGCTGCGCGCCGGGTGACATTCCCTGCGAAAGGACCGCGCCGGTGGCCAGGATCTTGGTGAAGTCCGCCCCGTTCTTGTGGTTGGTGCGCACGGCGGCGCGCACCGCATCGACCCCGTCGGCGAGGTTCCGCACGACCGGCACGTCCACGTAGATCGAGAACTGGCGCGCGTCGCCCGCGCCGCCCGTGGACGAGACGTAGTTCCCGGCGACCTGCATGCGCGGCCCCGGCAGCGCGCCCTCGTTGATGATGTCGCGGAGATCAACGTCGGTGTAGGGCCAGGTCGGGCCCATGTCGCGGACGGTCGTGAAGCCGGCGCGCAGGGTGGTGAGCGCGTTCGCCGCGCCCCAGAGCGCCGCCTGGGAGGGCGTAGTGGTGGTGAGGACCTCCTCCCAGTGCGTGCCGACCCTGTCGGTGAGGTGGGTGTGGAGGTCGATCAGGCCGGGAAGGAGGGTGGCGTCGCCGAGGTCGACGACGACATCGCCCGACATGGCAACCGCTTCGGCGCCGGCCGCCACGATGCGGTCGCCTTCGACGAGCACGGCGCCGGGTTCGGTGAGGGCGCCCTTGCCGTCGATCATGCGGGCGGCGCGGACGAGGATGGCGTCGTCCTCGGCGGCGGCATCCTGGGCCGACGCGGAGGACGGAACGGCGGCGATCGCCGTCGCGGCCAGAAGGCATGCGGTCGAGGCGGCGAAGACGGCGGAGCGGAGCTTCAAAGGACGTGAATGTAAAGCAAACATGGCAATATGTAACCTTCTCATGACATTACTTGACGGGCGAACCCGCGGCCCAGCGCGGATGCACCGCCGCTCGAATGCCGGGAGGGTATTGTCCACGGGCTGCTAGACCAGAATCGCCGCCGGCTCTTCCAGGAACGACTTGAGCGTGGCCAGGAAGCGTGCGCCCTGGGCGCCGTCGATTACGCGGTGATCGCAGCTCATCGTGATTCGCATCCGCGGCTGCACGACCACCTGGCCGTCCACTACCACCGGCCGCTCCTCCACCGCCCCAACCGCTATGATCCCCGCCTCGGGCGGGTTGATGACGGCGGTGAATTCCTCGATCCCGAACATTCCGAGGTTGGACATGGAGAAGGTCGAACCCGTGTATTCGTGAGGCTGCAGCCTCTTCTCCCGGGCGCGCCCCGCGAGCTCTCGGATCTCGGTGCTGATCTGGCCGAGGCCCTTGGCGTGCGCGTCCCGCACGACGGGTGTGATGAGGCCGTCGGGCACGGCGACCGCAACGCCCATGTGCACCTGGTTGAAGCGGCGGATGGAATTGCCCTGCCACCAGGCGTTGCAATCCGGGTGGCGGGTTAGCGCGACGGCGGTGGCCTTGATGACCATGTCGTTGAGCGACGCCTTTGCGCCCTCGGCGGCGAGCAGTTCGTTGATCCTGACTCGCGCCTGCAGCGCCCGTGTCATGTCCACGTCGACCGTGAGGAAAAAGTGCGGTACGGGCCCGAGCGACTCCGCCAGGCGGCGCGCGACCGTCTTTCGCATCTGCGACAGCGGCAGGTCCTCGAACTCGGCCCCGGGCGCGGCAGGCACGGCCACGGTCACCGGGGGCGCGGCAGCGGCAGCCTTGGCGGCGGCCTCGATGTCCCGCTTGATCACGCGGCCACCCGGCCCCGATCCCTGCACCGCCGCGATGTCGAGCCCGAGGTCGCCAGCGAGGCGGCGCGCCACCGGGGAAGCCTTCACCCGGCCCGTCGCGCTCGCAGTTGCGGTCGCGGCAGCGGCCTGGCCCGCCTGCGCCATCGTCGTCTCGGTGCCGGCCACCGCCCCATCACCACCCGCCGGTGCCCCTCCATCGACCTGAGCGCCCGCACCCGCCGGCGCACCCCCGCCCCCCAGCCCCTCCACCAGCGCCGCGATGTCCTCATCCGCCTCCGCGATCACCGCGATCACGTCGCCCACCGGCGCCGCGACCCCCTCGCCCACCAGGATCCTGCGAAGCACGCCGGTCCCGCGCGCCACCAGCTCCATCGTCGCCTTGTCGGTCTCGATCTCTGCAAGGATTTCGCCCTGCGCGACCGCGTCGCCCTCTCCCTTCAACCACTTGACGACCTGGCCCTCCTCCATCGTGGGCGACAGGGCTTCCATGTGGACCTTGGTTGCCATTCTATGCCTTCTCGGGTTCTGGCCCGCGCCGCGGCGCACTGGTGCGGCAGCGAAGCGGGATCGGGATCACGGACTCAGGCGACAGGAAGATACAGCACCTGCCTGCACGCATTCACCACGGACTTCACGCTCGGCTTGGCCAACTGCTCCAGGTTCTTCGCATACGGCATCGGGATATCGGCCTGCGTCACCCGAACCACCGGCGCGTCGAGGTCGTCGAACGCCTCCTCCTGAATGAGCGACACGATTTGCGCGCCCACCCCCGCGAACGGCCACCCCTCCTCGAGGTACACCACGCGGTTCGTGCGGGCCACCGTCTTCAGGATCGCGTCCACGTCGAGAGGCCTGATCGAGCGAAGATCGAGCACGTCGGCCTCGATGTCCTCGCGGGCGAGCATGGTCGCGGCCTGGAGCGCCACATGCACCATCTTCCCGTGGGTCACGATGCTGACGTCGCCGCCGGAGCGCTTTAGTTCCGCCACGCCCAGCGGAATCACGTATTCGCCGTCCGGAACCTCGCCGCGGACGTTGTAGAGCAGCTCGCCCTCCATCACGGCGACCGGGTCGTCGTCGCGGATCGCCGCTGCCAGCAGCCCCTTGGCGTCGGCCGGCGTCGCCGGCGTGACCAGCTTCACGCCCGGCGCGTGCACGTAGTAGGTCTCGCACGCCTGCGAATGCTGGGCGGACAGCTGCAGCGCCGCCCCCGAAGGTCCGCGAAACACGATCGGGACCGGGATCTGTCCGTTGCTCATGTAGAGCATCTTGGCCGCGGCGTTGATGACCTGGTCCAGCGCAAGGAACGAGAAGTTGAAGGTCATGAATTCGCAGATCGGTCGCAGGCCCGTCATCGCAGCGCCCACGCAGAGGCCCGCGAAGCCGAGTTCGCTGATCGGGGAATCCACCACTCGCTGGTCCCCGTACTTGTCCAGCATCCCGCGCGAGACCTTGTAGGCACCGTCGTACTCGGCGACCTCCTCGCCCATCAGGAAGACCGAGTCGTCGCGGTCCATCTCCTGGCACATGGCGGCGTTGAGAGCGTCGCGATAGGTCATTTCAGCCATTCGCGAACCCTCCGGCACCGGGCGCCGCGCCCCGTCCATCCAAAAACAGCCGCCCGTGCTCGTTCACCTCGGCGTAGACGTGATCGTACAGCGTCGACGGGTCGGGGGCCGGCGATGCGTCGGCGAAGTCGGCCGCGTCGTCGCAGATCGCGCGCACCTCGGCATCGACCGCCTCGATCTCCTCCTGCGTCAGCAGCCCGGCCTCCATCATCCGGTCGCGCAGGATCATTATCGGGTCCTGCTGCGTCACGTGTGCCTCCACCTCTTCCTTCGACCGGTAGGTCCCCGACACCGGGTCCGACATCGAGTGGCCGCGGAACCGGTAGGTGAGCGCGTTGACGAACTGCGGCCCCCCGCCCGCCCGCACGGTCTCGGCCAGGTCGGCGAAGAAACGATGGGTCTCCAGCACGTCCTGGCCGTTGATGGTGTGCGCCGGGATACCGTAGGCCCCCGACCGCGCCTCCATATCGGTGACCGAAACGCGAGAGAACGCAGTGCCCATCCCGTAGCCGTTGTTCTCGACCACGTAGATCACCGGCAGCCGCCAGATCGCCGACATGTTCAGCGACTCGAGAAAGGCTCCCTGGTTTACGGCCGCGTCGCCCATGAAACACACGCAGACCTGATCGCCGCCGCGGTAGCGGATCGCCCACCCCAGTCCCGCGCCCAGCGGAATCTGGCCGCCCACGATGCCGTGCCCGCCCATGAAGTGCACCGACGGGTCGAACAGGTGCATGGACCCGCCGCGTCCGCCCGAGCAGCCTGTGGTTTTGCCGTAGAGTTCGGCCATCGCCGCCCGGGGCGTGATCCCTTTCGCGATCGCCATCGTATGGTCCCGGTACGCAGTGATGACCGGGTCATCCGCCCGGAGAGGCTTGATCGCACCAGCCGCAAGGCCTTCCTGCCCGATGTGCAGGTGACAGAATCCCCCGATCTTGCCGATCGCGTACGCCTCCTCGGCCTTCTCCTCGAAACGCCGATAGAGGAGCATGTCCGCGAGCAGGGCGTGCAGTTCCTCCCGGGAGAAGCCCTCCACGCCCGTAGCGGCCGCCGCGTCGATCTCCTCGTCGACCGTCGAAAGCTCCGTGCCGTTCACCTTTGCCTCCATCTCGCCAATCGCTTGCGTCATTCCATCAGCTCCCGGTCGCGGCGGTGCGCGTCGTGGACCGCGCCGCGGTGCGAAGCTGGACCAATTCCGGGCGCCGCGCGGGTTGATCCACACCGGCGGTCCCGCCGGTCCCGTTGCCCGCCAGCCCCGGCCTCTCCGCCGGCGCCGGGATATCGGCCTCCATAACCTCGCGAATGTTCCCCGGCCCGCCCGCCTCGACCTCGCGCGCCTGCTCCTTTGCGTGGTAGCTGGACCGCACGAGCGGCCCGGATTCCACGTGGCGGAAGCCGTACTCCTGCTCGCCGATCCGCTTCCAGTCGGCAAACTCTTCCGGCGTAACCCAACGGGCCACCGGGATGTGCTGGCGGGACGGGCGCAGATACTGTCCGAGCGTCAGGATGTCGACCGCGGCTTCGCGCAGGTCGGCCATCGCCTGGCGGATCTCGCCCGTCTCCTCGCCCATCCCCAGGATGATGCCGGTCTTGGTGAGCATCGAGGCATCGATCCGCTTGGCGCTCCCGAGATACGAGATTGAGCGCCAGTAGCGGCCGCCGGGCCGCACTTCGGGGTGCAGCCGCTCGACCGTCTCGAGGTTGTGGCCCAGAATCGCCGGGCGCGCTTCCATGACCGCGCGGAGCGCGTCCTCATCGCCCTTGAAGTCGGGGATGAGCACTTCGACCGAGCAGTGCGGCAGCCGGTCGCGCACTTGGCGAATCGTCGCCGCGTAGATGCTCGCACCGCCGTCGGCGAGCTCGTCCCGGTTGACCGAGGTGATGACGACGTGGTCGAGCTCCATCGCGGCGATCGTCTCTGCGACGCGGCGCGGCTCGTCCAGATCGAGTTCGGTGGGCATGCCGTGCGCCACCGCGCAGTACTTGCAGGCGCGCGTGCAGACATCGCCCAGGATCATGAAGGTGGCGGTCCCCGCCTCCCAGCACTCCCCGATGTTGGGACAGCCGGCCTCCTCGCAGACCGTGTGCAGCGACTGGCTGCGCATCATGCGCTTCAGCCGCAGGTAGTTCGGCCCCCCGGGGGACCGCACCTTGAGCCACGACGGTTTCCGCGAGGTAATGGGGATCGTGTCCATGCCGCAGTGCGCCGGGATCCGGGATGAGCCTTTCGGCTTCACCCTGCCCGTATCCTTGCCGCTGGGCGCGTAGCCACCCTCTCTATGCGTTTCCGACGGAATCACTTCCGCTACATCTCCGATGTCGATTCTGTGTCCCCGAACCGCTTCGCCAATGCCGTCGCGCGGCGTCGCCGGAGGCACCACCAGGCGGCACTTCCCCGGCGAACAGGGGCGTAAATCATAAGAAAATCGGGCATGGCGCACCATGGAAGGGGGCCCCGAGAGCGCCCCGTCCCGCGCAAACGGCGGCCCGTTGCTACCTCAGGAGATACCCCACGCCCAGCCCCAGGTACGTCCCCACGGCATACCCGCAGAGCCCCATCACCACCCCGGGCAGCACGAGGTGCCGCCACTCGCGCGAAATCGCCACGGCCAGCGCGCTCGACGGCCCCCCCACGGCCGCCTGCGACGCCACCGCCACGGTCCCGATGTCCAGGCGCAGCAGCCTCCCCATGCCGAAGACGAAGACGCCGTGGATGGCGACCACGACCAGGGTGAAGAAGAACACCTCGGAGCCGACGGCGGCGATCTCCGAGAATCGCGACATGATCCCGATCAGCACGAAGAAGAAGTGCAGCCCGATCGACCCCAGCTGCATCGCGCCGGGTGCTTCGCGGAACAACCGGGAATGGCCGAGGATCAGGGCCAGGGTCGTCAGCCACACGATGGCAGGGATCTGCGGGATTGAGGGGATCACCGGAATGGTCTCGTTCAGCCATGCCGGGAAGCTCTCCCCAAGCCATCCCGAGGCGAAGACAAGGATCAGGCCCGCCGCGAATAGGTTCGCGATACCGGTGGCCGACAGGCCTTCCTTGATGAAGTACGGGTGGTGGTCGGCGCGTTCGGCGGGCGCGGCTTCGGCGTCATCCTCCGCTTCCGGCCGCGCGGAGGGGTAGAACCGCCCCAGCCACATCGGCAGCATCAGGCACGCGCCGAGCCAGAGCCCCGTCATCACCGCGTCCGCGGCGTTCAGGCCCGCGAAGAGGGCACCGGTCAGCCCCAGCTCCCGGCCCACCGACACGAAGTTGACCGACCCGCCGGAATAGGTTCCGGTCAGCGCCCCCGCGATCCGCCAGGTATCGTCCGCGAAGCGCTCCTGGTACAGGATCGCCGCCACGAACGCGCCCAGCATGGTCCCCACGACGGCGACGGCGAACGCCCCGGTCATGCGCGGCCCCGCCTTCTTCAGGTCCCGCAGGTTCACCGACAGCAGCAGCCAGGCGATCGATACGGAGGTGACCGGCCCGAGCACGACGTCGTAGACCGGCGACGCGGCGGGGACGAGCCCCGTATTCGACAGGATTGCCCCGAAGATGATGGCCAGCATCGACGCGCCCACCTTCCCGAGCGCGGGAAACCGGTAGTCGAGCCAGAAGGCCAGCGCCGTGACGCCGGCTATGGTGGTCGCCAGTGCGAGGGGTGACTGAATCATGATGACCGACCCTTCATTCAAGAGGACCCCGAGAGATACGCCTCGGCATCGGCCCGCAGGATCGGCAGCAGCCGCGCGTGACCGTCCTCCCCCTGGCCGTATTCGTCCAGTCCCGCCTGCGACTCCTCGGCGTACACGTCGAGCAAGGTGCGATAGTACCGGGCCGCCCTCTCGCGGTCGCCGACCAGCAATGCACCTTCGGCGGCCGCGGCCAGGCAGAGCAGGTGGGTGGGCCGCAACGCCAGCCCGTCCTCGGCGATAGCCAACGCCATATCGCCGTTGCCGGCCGTGGCGTGCAGAAGCGAAAGGTGGAACCGGTCGTCCAGGGAGAGCGCGGCGATGAGGTCGTAGGACGCGATCGCCATCGGCAGGAACATGTCGGCCTGAGCCCGGTCGTCCGCCTCCACTGCTCTCATGACCCGGTTGAAGAGCGCACTTGCGGCCTGTCTCGGAGTCATGGAGTCGAGGTCCACAGAGCTGGTGGGCCCAAGTGCCGTCACTGGCGCCTGCTGGCCACCCCCGGCGGCTGGCGGCGGCGACAGCGTGATTTCCCGCCCGCCGCCTCCCCGCAGGACAAACACCACAACCAGGGCGACCCCGAGCAGGGCGGCGACCGCCCACGGCACGCGCGCGCCCAGACCGGCAACCTTCCCGGCCGCGGGATGCAGCCCCGCCCCGCACTGGTTGCAGAACTGGTCATCCGCCGCGGATGGGGCCGCGCACGCCGGGCACGCAGGCCCGTGCAGCTCGCACCCGCACCGGGAACAGAAGTTTGCCGTCGCCGAATCCTCCCGATGCTGGCAGCGGGGGCAGGTTATGCCGGACGCCACGCTCATCGGATCTGGCTCCTCGTCATGCAATCAGCCCCCACGCTCATCCGATCAGCCTCCCGCCCGCGATGGCGTTGAAGAAGAGCGGCCAGGTCACGATGCTCTGGCCCCGGTAGTTGGGCTGGAATCCGAAGAGGATCACCTCGCCGCTCCCGACCCGCGCACGCAGCAGCGCCGGTTTCCCGGCAAGCCGCTCGGGCCCGAGCACCCAGCCGGCGACCACGGGGTCGTCCTGAGAGTACCGCCCGATCACATCGACCCGCTCGTCGTCGACGTCGAAGGCGCGGCTGCTCCGCCAGTACCACACGGGCGTCCCGCCGTCGTAGCCGGTGGCGAGGGGATCCGGCTCCAAATCGACCTGCAGGATCGATCCGGGCACGTAGAAGTCGGTGTTGGACAGCCCGTCGACCGCATTGGTCACCCCCAACCCGAACACGCTGGCAGCGAAATCGGCGGCCTCCTCCATCACGATCAGCCGCCCGCCCGACTCGACGAATTCGCGCACGGCCGCGCGTCCCTCTTCACCCAGTCCGCCCGTGAAGCGTTCCGGCAGCGAGCCCGGCTGGTGCCCCTCGCTGATCGACCGGTCCGACTGGCTCTGGAAGATCAGCACGTCGTAGTCGTCGCCCAGCGACCCGGCCCGGATCCGGGCATCGTGCAGCGAATCGTACCGCATGCCGTGCTTGTCCAGCATCCACCGCGTCCACCCCGCGATCATCGGCTCCTGATGGCCCTTGTACATGCCCACCCGCGGCGCGCCGGCACCGGCCAGGCCGTCGGGCAGCGCATACTCGACCGACGCCACCTCCATCGGCTCGCTCAGCGCAACATCCGGTACCGCCTCGAGGGCGTGAGCCTCCGCGCCCATCAGCAGCGGCAGCGTGTGCGCGGTCACGTCGTAGGGACGCTTGGGCGGCCCACCCGGGAATTCGCGCAGGTCCGGGTACTCCTGTTCGCTGAGCAGTGTCTGGGCGAAGGACGCATTGGGCTGACCCATCAGCACCACATGGGAGCCGGCCGGGTAGCTTGCGCCGCCGGCCGCAAAGTCGGCCTCGGCCGTCCTCACCTCCACGTCACCCATGGTCAGAATCCGGATGATGCTCTCGATCCCGACCCGGTTCTCCTGCCCCGCCGGGAGCACCCAGGCCGCGGGCCACTCGTCCCACCCCTCCACCGCGCGCCGGTTCACGCCGTGGAAGTTCTCGAGCCAGAAGCGCCGGTTCTTCGCCGCGTTGGTGAGCAGCGCCATCGCCCCCGAAAACTGGTATTCGACGATATCCGGGAGTCCCCACGCACCGCCCTCCCAGGGCCAGGGGAAGTTCCAGGCCGCCTCCGAAGCCTCGTATTCGCGGCCGCCTACCACGGTTTCGCGCGGGACGGTCACGGTGGTGGCCAGGCGTGCGGACGCGGTCTCGCTGAGGATTCGGGCTCCCCCGTGGTAGTGCATGTAGGCGCGCCCAGGGTGAAAGCCGTCGTAGATGGCATTGATGACAACGCCCTTCTTCCCCTGCGAAGTCAGCTCCGCGGCCATGTACGCCCCGAGCTGATTGACGGCCGAGACGAGTCCGGGGTCGACGTTCGGCTCCATCGGATCGATGTAGGGCGGGAAGAAGATGCGCGCGCCGGAGCCCCCCATCTGGTGGATGTCGTGCACGATCTGCGGGTGCCAGTCGTTCTGCGCGCGGACGGTGTGCTGCGTCTCGTTCTGGTAGAAGGTGTACCAGTCGCGGTTGTTGTCGTGGCCGGTGTAGAAGTGGTACAGCCACGGCGGCGAGCGCCCCTCGAACTCCGTGCCCACGTGCTCGTTGTAGAAGTCGTTCACCCACTGCGTGCCGTCGGGGTTCAGCGACGGGATCTGCAGCAGAAGCACGTTGTCGAGGATCTCCAGGACCTTCTCGTCGGTGGACGAGGCGAGGTTGTGGGCCAGCCTGGCGGCCACCTGGGCGCTGCCGACCTCGGTCGAGTGGATGGCGTGCGTGATCATCACGACCGTGCGGCCCTCGTCGAGGAGGCGTTCGAGCTCGTCGCCGCTGCCGACGGTGCGCGGGTCGGACAGCCGCTGCTGAATCGCGTGCAGGTCGGACAGCCGCGCGTGGTTGCCGGGACTCGTGATGGTGAGCATCACGAAGGGGCGCCCGCGCGTGGTCGGCCCCAGGGTGTCGACCGCTACGCGATCGCTGGTGCGCGCGAGGGCTTCGTAGTACGAGGTGAGGTCGTCCCAGTTGGCCAGCTGCCGCTCGGTGCCCATGTCGAAGCCGAAATGATCGGCGGGGCTGGGGACCTGGCCCGACAGCGCCGCGGGGGCGGCGAGTGCCAGTGGGATGATGACGGCGAAGGCGGCGCTCACGGTGGAAACGCGCATGCTGACTCCTTTGACTGCGGCACGGATGGATGCTGCAAAAATGAACGGAAAGGCCGCCAGTCGCCCACGGGAGCGTGTGCGTCCGCGCAGGATATCTGTCAAAGCCCTGTTGGCGAGTCTACGAAACGTCCCTCGATTCCGAAACGGTCCCGGAGAAGCTCGGCGACCTTCTTCACCCCCCAGGTCTCGGTGGCATAGTGCCCGCCCAGGAGGACCGTCACGCCCAGTTCCGCCGCCTCGATCGCATGATGGTGCTGCGCTTCGCCGGTGACCAGTACGTCGATTCCGAGCGCCGCGGACTCGGCAAGCGTGGAGGCGCCCGCCCCGGTGACAACGGCCACGGACGCGACATCGGCCGGTCCGCCCGGCAGGGTCTTCACCTCGCCTCCGAGCACCTCGGCGAGGCGATCCGTCAGCGCTTCGAGCGGCTGTGTGGCAGCCGCCAGCGCAGCGTCGGCCGCGTGTTCGTCGCCGGCCTCCGGCGTTGTGCTGCCGCCCGAAGCCGCGGATGGTGCAATCTCCGGCAGGCCCGGTCTTCCCCACCAGCCCACCGGCGCGCCACCGTATTCGCCGAACGGAGCCAGGGAAACAAGGCCGAGGGCGCGCGCGAGAACGGCACAATTCCCGAGCTCGGGGTGAGAGTCCAGGGGAAGGTGGACGCTGTACAGTGCCGTGCCGCTCTCGATCAGTGCCTTGATCCGGCGGAAATGCGGACCGGTAAGAGGCTGCAATCCGCCCCAGAAAAGCCCGTGGTGTACGATCAGCAGGTCGGCCCATTCGCTTGCGGAGCCAATCACCGCTTCGCTGGCGTCCACGGCCACCGCAACGCGCTCGACCGGACCGCTCGCCTCTACCTGAAGGCCGTTGAGTGCGTTGCGATAGTCCGCCGCCGAAGTTACGTCGAGGACATCGTCCAGAAATCGAACGATTTCGCCGAGCGGAACGCCGCGCATATGGGCGGATTCGCCCTATTTGGCCGCGGCTCGACCTGGGCGCGCAGCCGGTTTGCCCTTCCTGGCCGGCTGGGCCGCGACCTGGCTGTTGGACCCCGCCCCGTCCGCCTTGGAAACGGCGTCGCGACCGACCTTCACGCTCCCGCTCACGACGCCCCCTTCGGCCAACACCATTCTGGCCGCCCGGATCGTGCCGTCGACAACGCTGGTGGCCGCCAGTTCGAGACGGGATGATATTTCCAGGGCGCCGTTCACCGAGCCGGCGATCTTGGCGTCGGCGGTGCTGATGTCGCCGACCACGCGGCCACCCTTTCCGACCACGACCGCCTTCTTGGCGCGCACGCACCCCTCGATCACGCCTTCCACGCGGATAGTGTCGGTCGATTCGCAGTCGCCCATCACGCGCATTCCAGGGCCAATGATGGAGATGACCGTCTCGGGCATGGCTGGGACCGTACGACCCTTCGGCATATTGCTGCCACCTTTCTTCCCATTGTGGGCTCTCGAAATGTTCCCGACTTCGCTCACGGAGGCGTCACCATCGACAATGGGTCGATGGCTCGGCCATTTCTGAGGATCTCGAAGTGAAGATGGGGTGCTGTGGACCTGCCGGTCGATCCGGAAATCGCGATCACCTCGCCACGCCGCACACTCTGACCCCTGTTCACAACCAAGTATAGTGCGTGCCCGTATCGCGACCAAAGACCATTCCCGTGGTCGATCAGCACGAACCGGCCGTAAACGGGATCTTCCGCCGCTTCCATTACCTCGCCGCCCCCGGCCGCCCTGACGTAGGATCCGCTCGCGACCGCGATGTCTATGCCCGGGTGCCCGCCCTCGTTGCCCGCGAGGAGCGACTGGGTCATGAATCCCCGCTCGGTTAGTGGCCACATGGTGGGGCTCACCGCGGTGTCGCCCGCCGGGTTCCAGTCCCCCGCAGGAGCGCCGGGCGCTCCCGGCAGCCAGAGAGCGGCATCAGGACTTCGCTCAAGGCCAGAGAGGACGCGAAGCTGCGTTTCCCGCGCCTCGAGTCCGGCCAGGCGCTCGGCCAGGACCGCCATGCTGTCCCGGCTGGCGATGAGAGCGAGGTTCTCCGCCTGGAGATCATCCGCAGTGCCCGCCTTCATCGCCAGGAAGACCCAGCTGACCGCCATAACCGCAAGTCCGACCATGATTAACGGTATTCCGACTGCCATTGCGCGGGCGCGCTTCCAGCGGATGACCAGGCTCCGGGGGGCCGGTCCCCAATCCGGCATGACAATGATCGAGAGCTTTCGCTCGTCTCGCTCGGACGTCATCCGACGATCGTCGCGGCATCCTGGCCGGTTACGGCCGCGAAGACGCGCTCGAGTTCACGCGCGCCCTTGAAGGCGATCTGGACCGTGCCGCGTCCTTCGCCCTTCCAACGGATCGAAACACGCGTCCCCAGGTGATCTCCGAGCGCCACCTCCAGGGCGCCCACCGCCGGATCCAACTCCTTGGGTTTCAGGGGCTTACGATCTTTGGGGATTCCGTTGGCGAGATTGCGCACCCGCTTTTCGGTCTCCCTAACGGACCATCCGGCGGCGGCTGCCTCGCGCGCGACGTCGGCTGCCCTGATGGGATCGTCGAGCCCGAGAATCGCCCGGCCGTGGCCCATCGACAGCGAGCCGTCCTCGACCATCCGCCGAACCGAGGGAGGCAGGGTGCGGAGGCGCAGCATGTTCGCGACCGCCGAGCGGCTCTTTCCCACCGCATCGGCGATTTCCTGCTGCGTATAGCCGAAATTGTTCCTGAGCGCGTGATACCCCTCGGCCTCCTCCAACGGGCCGAGTTCTTCGCGCTGGATGTTCTCAACCAGGGCCAGCACCAGGAGGGTTCGGTCGTCCACCTCTCGTACCTGTGCCGGTATCTCATTCCAGCCCAACTGCTTACATGCCCGGAGCCTCCGCTCGCCTGCTACCAGTTCGTAGCTGCGTCCCGACGCGGTCCTCCGCACCAGGATCGGCTGAAGCAGTCCATTGACCTTTATGGAGACGGCGAGCTGACCGAGTTCGTCGGCGTCGAAGCTGCGCCGGGGCTGGAACGGATTGGGAGCAATCGCCCTGACCGGGAGTCCGGTTGGCGCTGAAGCGTCAGCCAGGGGCTCGTCCGTCTTCTGCATGTAATCCCCGAGGAGGGCCCCGAGGCCGCGGCCCAATCGGTCGCCATTGCTCATCTTCTTGCCGCTCCCGTGGTAGTGAGTGTTCCTCTTTCGGCCGCCATGATCTCTCTCGCCAGGATCGCGTAGCGACGTGCGCCGGCCGACCCGGGACTGTAGTCGCTGACAGGCAATCCGAAGCTCGGCGCCTCTGCCAGGCTGACATTCCTCGGAATGACCGTCTCGAAGACCTTGGACCCGAAATACCTCTTGGCCTCGGTAGCGACCTGGCGCGAGAGGCTCAGGCGCTGGTCATACATGGTGAGGAGCACGCCCTCGATCGAAAGGTCGGGATTCAATGACCGACGGACCAGCCTGATTGTGTTGAGAAGCTGGCTAAGTCCTTCCAGCGCATAGTATTCGCACTGTATAGGAATCAGGACGGAGTCGGCTGCTGCCAGGGTGTTCAGGGTCAGAAGACCCAGGGACGGAGGGCAGTCGATGAGGACGACGTCGCAGTCCAGCGCAAGGGACGACAAAGCCTCTCTCAGGATGATTTCCCTGTCGCGCACACCCACCAGTTCGACTTCGGCACCCACCAGATCGCGGTTGGCCGGCACCAGCTTGAGTCTTGGGTCGCAGGAGGTGTCGTGGATCGCCCGAAATGCGGGGAGGCCGCGGACCAAGACGTCGTAGATGGTGCTGATGTTGTCACGATCCACCATGCCCAGTCCGCTGGAGGCGTTTCCCTGCGGATCCATGTCGACGATGAGAACCCTGGCGCCCTCGTTGGCCATTGCGGCTCCGAGGTTGACGGCCGTGGTCGTCTTGCCGACCCCACCCTTCTGGTTTGCGACGGCGATGATTCGGCTCAAGCGGTTGTTCCGGGTTGCTGGTGGGTGATCTTGGGGTAGCGAGCCCGTTTCCGTCTCCGTTCCCAGTCGAAAACCTAACACAAGTCGGATTGTTCCACGTGAAACAGGGGGTTTCGCGCTGAGGTGTCTTCCCGGTCGGTTGTTCCACGTGGAACAAGAGGCGCCCTGCCTTTGGCAACCCTCAGGCTTTGGACATGTGCCTGGTGGTACCGGAAGAGGGCGGCGAGCCCACCCGGGAAGTCTGCCGCGAGGCCGCGGACGCGGAGTTCCCGGCCGAAGCCCGGCGGCGAACTTCCATCACCAGGTTCTGCAGGTCGGCGGGGGACACGCCCGGAATGCGGCTGGCCTGGGCCAGGTTGCCCGGTCGAACACGCGTTAGTTTCTGCCGCGCTTCGTGTGACAGCGTTGCAAAGTCCGCGAACGGCGTCTCCGGCGGGATCGCGAACTCCGCCTGCTCCCTTAGCCGCGAGGCGCGTTCGGCTTCCCGGCGGACGTATCCTTCGTACTTCGTGTCGATCTCCACCGTGGCGAGCACATCGCCATCGAGCTGCGGCGCATCCGATCCTGCCGCATCCAGAAGTTCTCGGGCGCCCACCCCCGGACGCTTCAGAAGTTCGCGCGCACGGGCGGATTGCACGATCTGCGCGCTGCCAGCCGCCGCCAGAACCCCGTTGACCTCTTCCGGGGCAAGAATCCGCTCACGGAACCACGCCATCGCGCGTTTCGCCAGGCGCAACCGCTTTTCGAGCGCCGACGCTTGCTCCGTGGTCAGCATCCCGATGGAGCGGGCCAGCGTGCCCAGCCGGGCCGGGCCGTTGTCCTGCCTGAGCAGCAGGCGAAACTCCGCGCGGGACGTGAACAGCCGGTACGGCTCGTCCACACCCTTGGTGACCAGGTCGTCGATGAGAACCCCGATGTACCCCTGATCCCTGTCGATTACAAAGGGGTCCCTGCGCTGCACCGCAAGCGCCGCGTTCGCCCCGGCGATCAGCCCCTGGCCCGCGGCCTCTTCATAGCCTGTGGTTCCGTTGATCTGTCCCGCGAAATAGAGCCCGCTCACCTCCCGCACCTCCAGCGTGTGTTGCAGTTGATCGGGCGGAAAGTAGTCGTACTCGATCGCGTAGCCGGGCTTGGTCATCTTCGCCTCCTCCAGGCCCGGAATAGACCTGAGGAACTCGACCTGGACATCGGCCGGCAACGAAGTGGAGAGTCCGTTCACGTACAACTCGGTCGTATCCAGTCCCTCGGGCTCGAGAAACACCTGGTGCCGCGCCGCGTTGGGGAATCGGTTGATCTTGTCCTCGATGGACGGGCAGTAGCGCGGGCCCTGGCCCGATATCTCGCCACCGTACAGGGCGCTGCGGCTCAGATTCGCCGTCACGATCTCCTTGAGTCCCGGCCCGGACCAGGTGACCCAGCATGGTCTCTGCTCCAGATAGGGCTCGTTGGCGTAGCAGGAGAATCGGAAGGGTTCGCTGTCGCCCTCCTGACGTTCGCAGCGCGCGTAGTCCACCGATCTCCCGTCGATTCGCGGGGGTGTGCCGGTCTTGAAGCGGGCGACCCTGAGCCCGCGCGCCTCCAGCGCCTCGGCCAGAGCGATCGACGGCCCCTCGCCTGCGCGCCCGGCGCCCAGCGCCACCGCACCGCCGACGTGGATCTTCCCTCGGAGGAAAGTCCCGGCCGTCACCACGACCGCCTTCCCTTCGAAGGTGACGCCGCCCCGTGTCTCCACGCCACGCACCCGACCATCGAAGTTGAGCCCGGTCACGAGCTCCTGGAAGAGGTCGAGGTTGTCGAGTTCGTCCAGAATCCGGCGTACGGCGATCGGGTAGAGGGCGCGGTCGCACTGGGAGCGCGGCCCCCAAACCGCCGGGCCCTTCGAACGGTTGAGCATGCGGAACTGGATGCTCGCCGCGTCGGTGGCGCGTCCCATCACGCCTCCGAGGGCATCCACCTCGCGTGCGACCGTACCCTTCGCGATCCCGCCGATTGCGGGATTGCAGCTCATCTGGCCGATTCGGGTCAAATCGGGGGTGATCAGCACCGTCCTGGCGCCAAGGCGCGCGGAGGCGGCTGCCGCCTCCGTGCCGGCATGGCCGCCGCCGACAACCACCACATCGTATTTCAGTCGCAAAGCGCTCATTTCCCTATGCAGAAGTCCCTGAAAACACGGTCCAGGACGTCATCCGTGGCCACCACGCCGAGGATCTCCTCGAGGGCGCTTTCGGCCGTCTTTAGGTGCGCCGACGCAAATTCCGCGGGGACGCCTTTCGCCAGGGCCTGCCCGAATCCGGCGATCTCCGCCCTCGCCTCCCCCAATAGATCAGCCTGGCGCCGTCTCGTCACCACCGGCACCTCGTCGCGGCCCTCGACGACACCCTGAAAGACCAGATCGCTCAACGCACCGCCGAGAGCCGCCAGGCCCTGGCCGGTCACCACGGACACGGCCACATCGGACGGCCCGGGCGACCAACGCGCGGGAGCAAGATCCTGCTTCGTGCGAACCCGCACCACCGGACAGGACAGCGACCGAATGAATGAGGCTTCCCGGGCGCTCGTCCCGCCGCCTGCTTCCTGACAGTACAGTACGACATCGGCCGCCGACAGATACCGGTGCGCGATCTCGATACCCAGCCGCTCCACCTGGTTGGAACTGCTTCGGAGTCCCGCCGTGTCGACGAGGCGGAAGGGAAAGCCGTCGATGGAAACCACAGCCTCGATCGCGTCCCGCGTCGTGCCCGCCTCGGCGGTTACAATGGCGCGTTCGGTTCCCACTAAAGCGTTGAACAGACTGGACTTACCGGAATTCGGCTGCCCCGCGAGAACCGCCACCGCCCCCTCCCGCAACAGCTCGCCGGCCGGTGCCGTCGCCAGGAGGCGATCAACCTCGTCCGCCACCTCTTCGGCACGCGCAACGATGGCATCGATGGGCGTCGGCGCCTCGTCCTCCTCGGGGAAGTCGATGTGTTGCACCAGCAGCGCCGACAACCCGATGACCTCGACGCGAAGGTGCGCGATGCGCTCACCCAGTCCCCTCTCGAGCTGATGTAGCGCCACGGCCCGCCCCCTCGGCGAATTCGCGGCCACAAGGTCCCCGACCGCCTCCGCCTGGGTGAGGTCGAGCTTCCCATTCAGGTACGCGCGCTGCGTGAATTCCCCGGCCTCGGCCCGGCGCGCCCCCAGGGCCACGCATCCGTCCACCACGCTCGCGGGGATGGAAACGCCGCCATGCGTCGAGATCTCGACCACGTCCTCTCCGGTGTAGCTGTTCGGCGCCCGGAACAGCGTGACGAGGGCGTGGTCGAGCGCCTCGCCCGACCCGGGCCGGCGGAGCACTCTGAGCCGGCTGGTGCGCTCGGCCCAGTCGTCCATCGCGGATCGGTCAGCCACAAGGCCGGCGGCGATCTGCCGGGCCATGGGACCCGACAGGCGGACGACCGCGACCGCGCCCACCCCCGGCGGCGTAGCCTGCGCTACGATGGTGTCGAGAAGGGGGTCCGCCCGATCCATACAACCCCGGTCCGCGTCAGGTCGGGCGCTTCGGCGGCCCGGCTGCCTGCATTTTCCTGCGCTCCTTCCCGATCAGGATCTGCTGCGGGATGGACGCGAGGTTCATCGTGGCGTAATAGAGATTCAACCCCGACGGGAACCGCCAGAAGAGGACGAGCATCAGGATCGGCATCATGTACAGCATCATCTTCATCTGCGGATTCGCCGTGTTTCCGGACATCCTCATCGTCAGCTTCTGCGTCAGGTAGAGGCTTGCGGCCATGGCGACCGGCAGGATGTAGAGAGGATCCCGCGACGACAGATCCGGCAGCCACATGAAGGGCACGCCGCGCATTTCGATCGTATTCTGGAAGACGAAAAAGAGCGCGATCAGCAACGGGAACGGAATCAGCATGGGGACGCAGCCCGACAGCGGGTTGATCTTGTGCTCCTTGTAGAGCTTCATCGTCTCCTGCTGCATCCGCTGCTGGTCCTGGCTGTACTTCTGCTTGATCTCCTCGGCGAAGGGCTGCAGCGCCATCATCTTGACCTGCGAGAGCATCATCTTGCGGTTGAGCGGCCACATCACGACCCGTAGCAGGACGCCCATGGCGATGAGAACCCAGCCATAGGACAGGAAGAGGCTCTCGTGCATGAACCTCACCAGCCAGAGCACGATCCCGACGAAGGGGCGGATGATGGGGCGAAGGAACCGCCAGCCGTACGGATTGACCTCCTCGAGGTCGTCGCCGATCGCCACCAGGCGTTCCCGCTCGATCGGTCCCAGATAGGCGCGGTAGGAATAGTTGCCCGCATCCGAGATGGGTGTCCCCACGCTTATTCGCAGTGGGCCGCCCATCGTGCCCGGCTCCACCCGGACCCCCGCCAGGAAGCTGGTCCCGCCGGACCCGTCCCCCGGAAGCAGCACCTCGACGAAGTACTTGCTCTTGACCGCCGCCCAACGCAGCGGCCCTTCCATGATCTCGGGCTCGTCGACCCGCGACAGGGGCCTCGACCGGATGCCGTCGTCGACATGGTTTCCGGAGTAGGCCATCATCGGGCGGTCGTCCGACTCCCGCAGTTCGTTGACGGGGATCCCCTGACCGAGATCGACGAAGAGCGCGGCACGATCAATGGCCGGGAGTTCCCCGTCCACCGTCACGATGTATGAATCCGCGGTGAAGGTGTAGCGGATTTCACTGAAGAACCGACCGCCCGGGTAGTCGTACCGGAAGGTCAGCGTTCGGGGGCCGCCGCCCTCGGAGATGCGGAGACCATCGGCGGGCGTGACGGTGTACGGGTACGTGGCCAGATCGAAGGTCTCTCCGCCGCTGCCGGCCACCCAGAGTCCCCGCAGCACTTCCTCGCCCGGGGGCACCAGCTGTACCGGGCCATCGCGGGTGAAGGACTCGTAGCCCAGCAGCTCGATCGAACGCGCGACGCCGCCGTAGCTGGAAAAGACGATTCTGTAGAGCGGCGTCTCGACGGTGACCAGCTGATCGAGCACCTCGTCGGCGGGTTCGGTGGGCACCAGGGGTTCCTGGGCCTCCTCGTCCGCACCCGGGGGCACGGCGGGGGGAACCGCCTGCCTCTCCGGCTCGACAGACTCCGAGGGGAACTCGCCCTCCGGCGGCGCTTCCGGCCGGATGGGCGGAAAGAGCATCTCCGTCAGGACGAAGACGCCGATCATCAGCGTCAGCGCCAGGAAGAACCTGAGTTGCGGCCTCATGATTCCCTGCGCTCCGGTACCGGATCGAGCCCGCAGCCGCCCCACGGATGGCAGCGGCCGATGCGTTTCATACCCAGCCAACCACCCTTCAGGGGACCGTGGGTCTCAATCGCAATGCGGGTGTATTCGGAGCAGGTGGGCAGGTACCGGCACGCCGGAGGCAGCAGGCCGGAGATGACCACCTGGTAGAACCGGATCATTCCGGTCATCACGACTCGGAGCATGCAGCCTCCACGGCGTTGGACATTTCGAGCTCAAGCTGGGCATACGTCGCCCGGTAGGCAGATGTTCTGCTCCGCACCAGGACGTCCATGCCGCACCCGCTCTCCGCAAGCAGCCTGAGCACCTTCCTGCGACCGATCTCCCGGATTCTACGCTTGAGAAGATTCCTGTCCACTATCCGAAATCCCAGCTTGGGCACGACCCACCCGATCCGGGGCCTTTCGTGGGTTGCGGGACGGAAGTACAAGTCCAGCGAACGGGTCCGCTTCCGCAGTCCCTCCCTGAACATCTGCCGGATCTCGGGACCGCGACGGATCCGCGCCGTCCTGGGAAGCCGCTCGCGGTCCGACCCCTGCCGGCCGCTCGGGCCTGACACTGCGCGGGCCTAGCTTCCGTGCTTGGATCCGATGCGCACGGTCAGCGCCCGGCGTCCCCGCCGCCGCCGCCGATTCAGTGTCGCGCGGCCGGCCTTCGTGCTCATGCGTGAGCGGAATCCGTGCTTGTTGAGACGCTTGCGGTTCCGCGGCCTGTATGTCGGTTTCATTTCTTCCAGTACCTCGTCCTGAAGGGCGGTCCGGGCGCCCCGGTCGATTGGTCACAGCCCTGTAAGGTATCCGCGAGCGGCGCGGCCGGTCAACCGCAACTTGTCTTCCACAATCCCGGGTTTGACTTCGTCATTGGCAGGGCATAGCTTGGCGCCCCCTTTCTCCCCACATGGCAGCGGATGGAACCAGTCGTATCAGAACTTTGGGAGCAGATTCTCGAGCGGGCCAGGCCGGGCCTTCCCGAGCAGAGCTTTTCCACCTGGCTGACCAGCGCCACCCCCGTATCGCTGGCAGGTGGCGTGCTGCACATCCATGCGCCGAGCCGTTTTCATGCCGAGTGGCTCGAAGACAAGTACGGCTCGATGGTGCACGACATCGCCTGCAGCATCGTTGGGCATCCGGTCTCCCTCCGGGTCACCTCGGTCGAGTCCTCGCCCACGCGCGCCACGCCCGACCTCTCCGTCGCGCCGATCGTCGATGCTCCGGAGGCACCCGAGGAGCCGGTGGCCGGCCAGGCTGTCGGCCCGGGCAGGAAGCGAGCGTCGGGGCTGAATCCGAGCTACACCTTCGACCGCTTCGTCGTCGGCGAGAATAGCGCCCTGGCGCACGCCGCCAGCAGCTCCGTCGCCGAACATCCCGCGCGCAGCTACAACCCGCTCTTCCTCTACGGCGCCACCGGGCTGGGGAAGACCCACCTCATGCACGCGATCGCGCACGGAATGCTGCAGGCGGGGACGCACGCCAACGTCTGCTACATCCCGGCCGAGCAGTTCGTGAACGAAATGGTCACCGCGATCTACAGGAACACCACCGACGCTTTTCGCGCCCGATATCGTTCGTACGACCTCCTTCTGGTGGATGACGTGCAGTTTCTCAGGCGCAAGGAGCACACCCAGGAGGAGTTCTTTCACACCTTCAACGTCCTCTACAACGGAAACCGGCAGATCGTCCTGACGAGCGACCGGCAGCCCAAGAGCCTCGAGGGGCTGGAGGAGCGGCTTGTGTCCCGCTTCGAGTGGGGTCTCGTGGCCAAGATCACGCCTCCGAACTACGAGACCCGCATCGCGATTCTGCAGCAGAAGGCCGACGAGGAGGGCGTTTCCCTGCCCTTCGAGATTCTGGAGCTCATCGCCCGCGGCTGCCGGTCTTCGGTCAGAGAGCTCGAGGGCGCCATCATCAAGCTCGTCGCGCTCTCTTCGGTAACGGGCGAGCAGGTGACCCTGCAGCTCGCCCGCGCCGCCCTGGCCGGGAGCGACGACTTCAGGGCGCACCCGCCGCTGGATCCCGAGGGTATCCGGGAGAGCGTCGCTGAAGCCTGGGGTGTGAGCGCCACCGCGCTGACCTCGCGTCGCCGCTCGCGCAACATCGTTGTGCCGCGCCAGGTCGCGATGTTCCTGATCCGGGAACTGCTCGAGATCCCTCTCGCCGGGATCGGCGACTACTTCGGAGGTCGCGACCACTCCACCGTGATCCACTCGATCCGCAAGGTCAAACGGCAGATTGCCAGCGATGATGCGTTTCGCATTCGCGTCGACGCCCTGCGGAAGCAACTCGTGGCTGCCGCATGATCGGACCGGGGCCGCGCTCGGCGTGCACTGGACGGAAGTTGTGGAAAACATGGTGGGAAAGTCGTTGAGAGACGCCTGTTTTCCACAATCCGCGTGTTTCGGGTGGCAAAAGGAGCACACTTTCCAGATATTCCCACAAGCAGCCCCGCCACCTGTTCCTGTTACGATGCAACGCTCAGGGACACATTCGTGGTCCTTTATCCACCTTTTCCACCGTCTCTATGATGACGACTCTATGTTTCTCTATTACTAATTCAAAAGAGGACCATCGGGGTCCGTGGATTCCCACTGGTTATCCCAACAGGCGTACTCCATGATACTGACCATCATCCGCAAGAACCTCCACCAGGGCCTGGCCGCGGTCTCGGCAAGCATACCGACCAAGACCACACTGCCCGTTCTCTCGAACGTTCTTCTCGAGGCGGAGGACAACGCCCTGTGGGTCAGCGGCACCGACCTCGACGTGTCCATCCGCGTCAAGGTGGACGCGGACGTGAAGCAGCCGGGCGCAATCACGGCACCCGGCCGGAAGCTTCAGGAACTCACGCGCGAGCTCCCCGACGAACCGGTCGAGTTCAGTGTAAGGGGCCAGCAGCTGGAGATCGGATGCGGGTACAGCCGCGTGAAGCTCAACGGGCTTGCCAGCGAGGAATTCCCGAACTTTCCGGCGATCGACTTCGAGGAGGGTTGGACGGTGTCCGAGGAGTCGCTTCGGAACCTCATTCAGGCAACGTCGTTCGCCGTCTCCAACGAGGAGAGTCGGCCGATTCTGAACGGGGTACTCTGGGAGCTGGAGGAATCCCGGATGGGCATGGTGGCGACGAATGGGCATCGCCTTGCCAGGATGAGCGTCAAGGCGGGGTCCTCCGCCGCGGGAACCGCCGACTTCATCGTCCCGCCTGCGGCGCTTGGACAGGTCGAGCGTCTCTTCGACGGCGATGGAGAGCTGACGGTGGCTCGCGGCGGGAACTATCTGGGGTTCCGTTCGAGCACCAGGGAAGTCTACACCCGGCTGATCGACGGGAAGTACCCGAACTACGAGCAGGTGATCCCGAAGGGCAACGACAAGACTGCGGAGATAGACAAGGCGGCCATGGAGGCCGCGGTGCGGCGGATGGCGGTCGTGGCAAGCGACCAGACCCACCGAATCAAGCTTTCGTTCGAACCCGACAGGGTGCACCTCGATGCGAAGACGCCCGATCTGGGCGAGGCGCACGACGAGCTTGAGGTGGACTACGAGGGCGAGTCGCTACAGATCGGCTTCAACGCCAACTACCTGCTGGAAGTGCTCAGGAACATGCCTTCCGACAAGGTCACCTTCAGTTTCATGACCTCAGAGCGAGCAGCTATCGTTCAGCCAGGCGACGCGGAGTTGGACTACCTGTGTCTTATCATGCCGCTGCGACTCGTCGACTGAGCGGCCGCGGGCGGAAGTTCGTCGCGGCAACGCTGCCTGCCGGGCAATGGGCCCGGTCAGCAGAGGTCCTTTGCGGTAAACACGGCACGGAGGTCAAAGCCCGCTTCGTGCAGCAGCTCGCGACCGCCCTCTTCCCGGTCAACCAGCGCGAGAACCCCCGCGACGATCGCGCCGTGCCGGACCACCACCTTCACGGATTCGAGGAGGCTGCCGCCAGAGGTGACCGTGTCGTCGACCACCACGACCTGCGCACCCGCGGGGAGCCCGCCTTCGATCTGCCTGCCCGTGCCGTGGCCCTTCGGCCGCTTGCGCACGGTGAACGCATCGAGGCTGTGACCGGACCGGGTAGCGTGATTGGCGATCGCGTAGGCGACCGGGTCGGCGCCGAGGGTCATGCCCCCCACGAAGTCTGGTGCCCACCCGGCTGCCTGAATGGCTTGCCAACCAACTTCACCGACGAGCACCTGGCCCAGGCCACACATGGTGGTCAGCCGGGCGTCTACGTAATAACGTGAACGGCGACCGCTGGCGAGGGTAAAATCGCCTAACTTGATACTTCGCTCAGCGAGCAGCCTGCGTAGACGGGCATTGGAGGACATGGCGATGGAAAGATACACTGGATTCAGAAGCGAGGAAAGAGGTAGAATTATCCGCAAGACACTTGTAACTGCAAGTCTGACTGCAATTTGCACGCTTTTTGCCGGATGCGACATGACCGGGCCCAACGGCGGGCTCCTCCGCTTCGGCCAATCGGGCGAAGTACAGGTCACCGTGGAGACGCCCCTCTACCTGGAACTGGGGTGGCTGCAGCAGACGATAACGTGGAAATCCGACGGGTCGTGGACGATCTTTGAGCAGATCGGCTACCAGGAAACCGTCGGCGAGGAGGATCTCCGGCCCAACCCCGGCCTGCCACTGATCTTCGCCGGCGACTATGCCACCCTGATCCAGTCGCTCAACGACGACGAACGGCAGAATCTGGTGGGCTATTCGGAACTGGACCTCGTGAAGGATCCCGACTGCGGGGAGGGCAGGAGCCGCATTACCGTGCAGATCAGCGACAGCCGGCAGAGACAGACGCAGGAGTGGACCCGATGCGCATCGGGGACTTTCGCGACACTGACTACCCAGGGATCCGGCCCCGACGTCGCGGCAGCGCGCGTGATTCAGGCGGCAATCACGGTGAGGAACTACACGGTAGGCGAGGGTTTCCGATCGGCGTACGTGGGCAGCCTCCCGTTCGCGACCATCGAGAAGGGCACGGAAACCGGCTGGATCGGCAGCGACACGTCCATCGTGTTCAGGGCTCCGGACGGAGGTGGCACTGCGGAGACGCAAGCGGCGTGGGAGGTCTTCTGGGAAGCCCACACGGGAGACGGCAGCGTCACTGCTCCGGTGATCGACTGGGAAAGGGAGATGGCACTGGCGGGATTGATCGGCCAGCGTGAGGAGGTCGGCGACTCCGTCGAGATCAGGGGCGTGGTTACCGTGGCGAGCGGGACGAAGATAGAGCTCTTCGAGCGCGTGCCGGGTGATTTCTGCGCGCCCGCACGCCGGATCGTGCGGCCCTTTCACATTGTAAGGGCGCCCAGGGCGTTGCCCCCTGTCGAGTTTACGGACTTGCAGGAGGACCACGTGCCCTGCGGCACCTCCTGACCCCCACCGCATGAGGACCGGCCCTTGAGTCTGCGCAACCGGTTCACGGTCCTCTTCGTCGCGTTTGCCATCCTGGCCACCGCCCTGGAGGGGCTCCTGTCGTGGAGCACGGCCCGCCGCTATCTGGAGGAGGCGCTGGATCAGCGGCTCGTCGCCATCGCGGGCGTGGCGGCCGACTTGCAGCTCAAGGACGATCTGCCTTTTCTTCTCATCCTCGAGCCGGAGGAGGAAGACGATCAGTTGTGGCGCGACTACCAGAATTCGCTGCAGCGGCTGGTCAGGAGTTATGTGGACCGGGCCGACATCTTCCGTTGGGAACCCGGCGACCGGGCGGCAATGGCTGTCGTTACAACCGCGCCAGCCGACTCGATAGGCATCGGCCAGGAACTGAGCTGGGTGCAACCGTACCTGTCCACGGCGGTCACACAGGCCTGGCAGGAAGGGCACGCCACCACAGAGCTCTTCGAGGGACTGGATGAGCGGTTCTACAAGTACGGGATCCTGGATCTGTCGGAGGGTGCGTTTCTCGGGGTCCTGATCCCCGCCGACCACCTGCGGCCCCTCGACAACCTGCGCTGGACCGTGATTGCCGTTTCCGCCGGGGCGGCCGCCCTGGCCGCGCTCATCGGGTGGAGCCTCGCCGGCGGGATCGTGGCGCGGCTGCAGTCGCTCAGCAGGGCCGCGCTACGCATTCAGCGGGGATGGATGGACCGCCCGGTCACCCTGGAAGGCGAGGACGAACTGGGACGTCTGGCCCGCGCCATGGAGCGCATGAGGTCGGGGATTCAGCGAAGAGACGAGCAGATGCGCCTGATGCTGTCCCAGGTGGCCCACGAAATCCGCAACCCGCTTGGGGGTCTGGAGCTGTTCTCCGCCGCGGCGATGGACACCGAAGACCCGGAGGAGCGGCGCCGCATTCTGGAGAGAGTGAGGACGGAGGTCGTCGGGCTGAACGGAATCATTGACGAATTCCTGGGGTTTGCCCGTCCCGGAGAGACCCAGCCCGTGCTCCATGACGTGCGGGAGCCCGTCCGTGAGGCGGCGGCCCTGGCAGAGGTCGAGCTGCAGAAGAAGGGTGGAAACCTGCACAGGCAGCTGCCGCCCGAGGCCGTGCTCGCCTCGGCGGATCCGCTGCAGGTGAAACGCCTGGTGCTGAATCTGCTGAGGAATGCGGCGCAGGCGGGCACCGAGGTGTGGGTTGCGGTGGAGGAGGTCCGCGGCGAGATACGGATCGCGATTCGCGACAACGGACCGGGAATACCGGCGAATCTGCAGGACCGCATCTTCGAGCCCTTTGTCGGCGACAAGGAGCAGGGGGCTGGTCTGGGCCTCGCAATCGTCAGAAAGCTGGTCGAGGCGAACTATGGCCGGGTCGAGCTCGTGAAGCGGGAAGCCGCGGAAGCCGAAATGGTTGGGCATGGCGCGGAGTTCCACGTATACTTCGGAGGCCTCGAGGACCTGCCGATCGAAGGGGCTGACCGGAGGGTCGCACGGGGGGGAGGAACAGGATGAGCGCTTCAAAGCGCGTGCTCATCGTCGACGATCACGACTCGATGCGCGAAGGACTCGAGTTGCTGTTGCGCCGCCGCGGCCACAGAACCCTCTCGGCCAGCGGTGGAAAGGAAGGCCTGCGCCTGCTGCACGACGAGGGCGCAGATCTGGTCATCACCGACCTGAAGATGGCCAGGGTCGACGGCCTGAAGGTGCTTGCGGAAGTCAAGGGAACGGCTCCCGACACCGACGTGCTGGTCATCACCGGCTACGGCACGGTCGAGAAGGCGGTCGAGGCCATGAAGCTGGGTGCCTGCGACTTCGTCCTGAAGCCCTTCTCCTATGAGGAATTCGCGATCAAGGTCGATCGCGTACTCAAGGAGCGGGACGAGCGGCTGCGCCTGCAGCAGGAGAATCTGGCGCTGCGGGTCGAGAACACCTATCTGCGCAGCGAGGACGACGACGGACTCGAGGTCCCCTATGGGGAGATGGTGGGGGAGGCCGAAGCCATCAGGAAGGTGAAGCGCTTCGTAAACCGGGTGGGGCGGTCCGATTCGACGGTGATGGTCTACGGCGAATCCGGCACCGGCAAGGAGCTCGTGGCGCGCGCCATACATGCGCGTTCCGCCCGCCACAAGGGCCCGTTCGTCCGCGTCAACTGCGGCGCGCTGCCCGAGTCGCTGCTGGATTCCGAGCTCTTCGGACACGAGCGGGGTGCCTTCACCGGCGCCGAGAAGAAACGCCGGGGACGCTTCGAGCTCGCCGACGGCGGCACACTGTTCCTGGACGAGATCTCGACCATCTCTTCCGCGACCCAGGTGCGGCTCCTCCGCGTTCTCCAGGAAAGGGAGCTCGAGCGGTTGGGCGGGGAAAAGACGATCCCGGTGGACGTGCGCATTGTCGCCGCGACCAACACACCCGCCGAAGAGCTGCTGACCGGGAACGATTTCCGCGAGGACCTGTACTACCGGCTACACGTGGTGCCGGTGGAAGTGCCGCCGCTGAGGGATCGCAAGGACGACATCCGAATGCTGGCGGAGCACTTCGTGGAGAAGCTCCAGGCTCGTACCCGTTCCAACGTGATGGCCATCGACCCGGAGGCTCTCAAGCGCCTGGAGGAGTACGACTGGCCCGGCAACGTCCGGGAGCTTGAAAACGTGATCGAGCGCGGGCTGGTGCTGGCGGAGGGCGACGTTCTCATGGAGAGCGATCTTCCTTTCCTGGCCAACCTCGGGGATGCCCGCGGGATGAAGCTGGCCGGGAACGCGCTGGGCGACGGGATGGACCTCGGCCGCACCATGGACGGAATCGAGGAGCGGCTGGTCCGTCAGGCGCTTGCCCGCACGGGAGGCGTCAAGGCGGAGGCCGCACGGTTGCTCGGCATCAAGAAGGGCACCCTGCAGTACAAGATCGACAAGTACGGGATATAGGAAGATGAGGCCCCTGCTCCTGCTGGCTGCGACCGCTCTGGCGGCCATGGTCGCGCCGCTTGGCCTGGCGGCGCAGGAGAACGCCCTGTCGGTGGTCGAATCCTGGGATCAGGCGTACGAGGCCGCCTATCACAACTACCAGGGTGCGCTTGGAGAATACGGAATCGTGGATGCCGAGTGGGCGACGTTGAACGAGGAATTGGAGCAGGTGCGCGACACTGACGAACGCCGCCGCAGACGTCTTCTGGCCGAGATCCAGCAGCTATCGGTAGAAAGGACGGGCGCCGACAGCGAAGTCCGGGCGGCGCTGAGAGAATGGCACGAGGCTGGGGACGCGTTGATCAGCGCACTGGACGGCTATCTCGACCTGCTGAACCTGCAAATCCTGCGCACGCCTCTCGGCGATTCCATCGACGATCGGATCGACGAGTTCAGTCGATGGAGTCAGCGCCTTGAAGAGGTCGAGAACCAGTTGGGACCACGCCTGTCCCTGGAGCTGCGGCCCATGCCGGATGTCCGCGTGCTGGAAACCGATACCCCGGTCCAGCTGAGGAACAAGGCACAGCGCTTCGAGGAACAGGCCAGACGGGACAACAACCTGCTTGAGGACGTGGTGAACGAAATCGATGCGCTCAAGAGGCGGCAGGAACGTGACAGGAGCACGGCCGACTTCGAGGCGAGGCTGGACCGCTTCGATATCAACGAAGTTCCCGTCGGGGCCGGCGTGGACGATCCCACGGTGGCTGTCACCGACTCCACGGGGATGGATCTTCCGCTGACGCCCGAGCAGCGACTGGAGCGACTGGAGACGTTCAGGGACGAGGTCATCGTGCGACGCGACCAGCTGCTGGAGCGAGCGCAGGAGTTTCGTGAAGAGGCGCGGAGGAGGGGCGAATGAACCGCTGGATTGTGGTGGCGATCGCTGTGACGGCACTCGGGGCGGAGGCCGGATCGGTTGCCGCCCAGGTCCGTCTCGAAAACCTCTCCGTTACCATGGCCGTGGGCACCGAGCTGTACGGTGGCAACTTCTCGGCCATCACGGTGCCGCAGATCGATTCCACCGAACGCGCGCTGGCGGGAGCCGGGGAAATGGGGACCCGGGGCACGCTCACGCTTCTTGCCCGGGACGACCGATCCCTGCGTGTGGAATTCGACGGGGGGATGAGGCAGTTCGTGACCACCGGCTTCCAGCTTCAAAACTATGCGCCGCGAGAGTTGTCCGGGCTCGTGCGGGGCAGCTACAGGCAGCGTCTGCGCGGCGGCACGCTGGTCGTCACCCCCACGATTGACACGAGGCTGATTGCCGATCGTCCGCCGATGCCGCTCTACCTTCCACCGGGCTACAGCTCGGGGTCGCTCGACGCGAACTACTCGAAGGGGGTCGCGACGGGGCTTACGGTCTTTGGCCGGGTGGCCGGCGAGATCAAGGATTACGCTGCGCCGAGAGTGCTTCAGGTACTCGATCTGCTGGATCGCCGTACGCTGACCGCTCAGGCGGGGGTCAGCAAACTGTTCTTCGGTGCTGCGGACACCCGGGATCAGACTGTGCTGACCTTCTTCGGAGCCTACCACCATCACAGCTATCCGAAGCAGGGGCTTGGCCTGCTCAGGACGGACAACGGGTTGCAGACCGGCGGCGAACTGAGGCTCGACCGTCGTGAATCAAACGGCTTTCAGGTCAGCCTGTCGGCAAACGCGACCCGCAACCGCTCGAATTCGAGGCGAGTCGACTACAACGCCGCACGGATCCGGGCCGAAGCAACCGTGGAGCTGGGCGACGATACCCAGCTGAACCTCCGCGGGCTTTGGAACGTCAAGCGCTACATTCACCCGCAGGAAGCGCTGGTGCCCGGAGAGGAAGCCGACAACGCGACCATCGTGAACGCCGAGATCACGCGCTTTCTCGGTGAGGGCGTGCGTGCAGGCATCGGCGGCGGCTGGACGAGGGCGGAAACCAATTTCAGCGGCGACTACTACCAGCGCCTGTCGGTCTCGTTCAGCCTGACCGTCAATCCCAGGTTCTAGCTGAGCCGGCTGGCGGACGAGCGACGCGCTCCTACCCCGCCGCGCGAGCGGCCGACAACGCCGAAAGGACGTAGTCGATCCCGGCCTCGGTGTGGTCGGCGTTGATCTGGAAGCGGATCGACTCGTCGCCGCGCGGTACGACCGGGTAGGCGAGTCCGGTGGCCAGAACCCCCGCATCGAAGAGGGCGGCGACCAGACGCCGCGTCTCGCCCGTGTCGCGCACCATGATCGGGACGATGGGATGATCGCCAGGGATGATCTCGAAGCCGCGCTCCAGTAGCCCGGATTCGAACCGCTTCGTCAGGTTGCGAAGGCGCTGCAGGCGGGCCGCGCCGCCAGGGCCGGTCAGAATCTCCAGCGACTTCATGGCCGCCGCGGCCTCTCCCGCCGTGATCGGGTTGGAGTAGATGTACAGGGGCGACGATTCGCGCAGGAACCGGATCACCGACGAATTCGACACCACGTAGCCGCCGTTCACACCGAAGGCTTTCCCCAACGTGCCCACCAGGAGGTCGCACGGCGGGCTGTTCGTGTAGTCCTCGGTACCCCTTCCGCTGGGCCCGAAGGCCCCGACCCCGTGCGAGTCGTCCACCAGGACCACGACGTTCTCCGGATAGGCGTCGTCGTGGCGCAGGGCGATCTCCATGATCTCGTCGACGGGCGCGTGGTCGCCGCGCATCGAGAAGATGCCGTCGGTGACCACGATCACGCGCCGGGCCTTGCCCTTGTTCGCCTCGAGCTGATGGTCGAGCGCGTCCAAGTCGAGGTGCGGGTAGATCGCCTTGCCCGCCGGCCGCGACATGCGGATCGCGTTGATGATGCAGTTGTGGTTGAGTTCGTCGGAGAGGACGAGGGTGGTCCTGTCGGTCAGCGAAACCAGCGCGCTGACGACCGCCGCGTACGCCGAAGAGAAGATCATCCCCTCCTCGCGACCGTGAAACGCCGCAAGGGCGCGCTCCAGCGCCGTGTGCTGCGAGTGGGTGCCCGCGATGAACCGCACGGCCCCGGGCCCGGCGCCCATCGCCCGGGCGGTGACCTCCTCGGCCTCGATCACCTCGGGATGAAGGCTCAGCCCGAGGTACGAGTTCGCGTTCATGCGGATGAAGGGCTTGTCCCCCTGGCCTTCCAGGAGGAACCGCGGGCCCTGTCCGTCTCGAGGCGGGATCACCTCGCGCACGACCACTTCGGCACCCTTCGCGGTTCCCTGCTGCTCGAGTCCGGCCACCAGTCCATCGACCACGGTGACCAGGCGGTCCATCGGCATCGTCTGGGCTACCTTCCGGCGGAAGCCGCGCCTGCGCGGGCCATTTGTGCGTTCAACCCCCTGAACATGTCCGCCACCATGTTCGGGAGTTCGTACCGGTGTTGCCAGCCCCACTGCTCGCGGGCCTCCGAGTCGTCGAGCCGCGCGGGCCACGAATCGGCGATGTCCTGGCGCACGGGATCGGGGTCATAGTCGATCCGGAAGTCGGGGACCTGGACCCTGACGGCCTCGGCAAGTTCCGCCGGCGTGAACTGCATCGCGGTGATGTTGAAGGCATTCCTGTAGGTCAGCGCGTCGGGTGGCGCCTCCATCAGCTCGATCACGGCACGGATCGCGTCGGGCATGTACATCATGTCCATGCGCGTGTCTGCTCGCAGGAAGCAGGTGTAGCGGCCGTCGCCAAGGGCGGCGTGAAAGATCTCGACGGCGTAGTCGGTCGTGCCGCCGCCGGGGGGCGCCGCGTAGGAGATCAGGCCGGGGAAGCGCAGACCCCGCGCGTCGACGCCGAAGCGGCTGTGGTAGTAGTCGCAGAGCAGCTCGCCGGCCACCTTCGTGACGCCGTACATGGTCGTGGGGCGCTGGACGGTGGATTGCGGGGCGGGGTCGCGCGGGGTTCCGGGGCCGAACGCCGCGATCGAGCTGGGCACGAAGACGCGGCACCCGTGATCTGCCGCCACCTGCAGGACATTCACCAGCCCGTTCATGTTGATCTTGTAGGCCGCCAGGGGATTGGCCTCGGCCGACGCCGAGAGGACCGCCGCCAAGTGCAGGATGGCGTCCGCGCGAAAGCGCACCACAATGTCCCTGAGGGCGTCCAGATCGAGGCAGTCGAGCCGTGCCGCCTGGCTCCGCACCGCCCACTCCGCCGGATCGCGGATGTCGGTGGCGAGGATCGAGCCGAGCCCATATCGGGCCGCCAGGGCGGTGGCGAGTTCCGTGCCGATCTGACCGGCGGCACCGGTAATGAGGATGCGCTTCATGTATAGCGGACGTCTCGCCGACCTTGTCTGATGGAACCACCCGGCCCAGGCGCTGCAGGCAGGTGACAAGATGCCCGGAAACGGGCCGGAGGCAAGGTGTGCGGTCCGGTCGCCCGACGAGGCCGCGCCGATACCCGTCTAGTCGCGGCTCACCAGCGTGTGCGGTCCCGGGACCACGACGGCCCCCCCCTGCGCCTGAAGCGCTCCCGGTCCTCGCGCAGGTACTCCCGGTACGCATCTCGCTGCTCGGGCGTCAGGATCCGCTCGATTTCGGCGTTGATCGAGTCCACCTGACTGCGCAGCCTGGGAAGCACCTCGTTCATCGCTTCCTGTGACGCGACGCGGCGCCGCTCGAACGCATCCGCGATCTGCGCGCGCTGCTCGTCGTTCAGGTCCAGCACGCGAGCCATGCGGTCCGTCACACGGGTGCGCGCCAGTTCCATGAAGGGCGATGCCCCGGGCGGGAAGTCGCCGGGCCGGGCCGAGGGACGGGAAGGGCGATCCCCCGCCCAGACGGCCCGCCGCTGCGAATCCCAACCCCGTCCTTCGCGGTGGTCAGCGACGCGGAGAATCGCCAGGGTCGTGGCGACCCCCGCGAAGAAGACCGCTGCGAGCAGGGCAATGGCCGATGACTTGCGGCTCATGGTGTGTACTCCTCTTCGACGGCCTGCACCAGCTCTTCAACGGTGGGCGTGTAGCTCCCGTCCATCCAGGCCGCGACGGACCAGGGCATCATCGCCTCCGCGAACATTGTCTCGACGGGAGTACCGTCCTCGGCCGGGAGCAGCAGCAGGATCGCGACCGCGGCAGCTGCAAGGCCGGCAGCGCCGGTGAACACCGGCCTTCTCCACCCTGCAAGGGTACCCGCCAGGCCCTGGTGCCGCCGTGCCTCCAGAATCGGCGCGGCCCGTTCGTTGATAGCGGCGAGCAGCGACTTCCAGTGTTCCGGACGGGCCACCGGGTCGAGCTCGAACACGTCGCCACCGGGTTTCGCCCGGGCACCGTCGTCTTTTCGGCTCCGGCCGTTTGGCAGATCAGTCATCTCTCAAAGGACTCCTGGAGCGAGGGTACCCGAAAGGCGCTTTCGCATGGCCTTGCGGGCTACATGAAGGTGAACGCGCGAGGAACCGGCGGAAATCCCCAGCTCCCGAGCGATTTCGCCGTGTTTCCACCCCTCGAGATCGTACAGAACAAGGACTCTCCTCTGCAGATCGGTGAGGTGTTGCATGGCTTCGCCGAGCTGGCCGCGCAGTTCGGCGTTTCTCGCGTCGGCGAAGGGGTCGTCCCGCGACGCGGCGGAAACGGCCGTCTCAATGGGGCTCGTCGCTCTCACGCGCTGGTATTCCCTGTAGTTGTGGGCGGTGTTGCGAACAATGGCCAGCAGCCAGGCGCGGAACCCGTCCGGGTTGCGACAGGCGTCGATTCGCTCCAGCGCCTTGATGAAGGCATCCTGGCACACGTCGTCGGCATCGCCGGGGTTGTCGAGCTTTGCCCGCGCCACGGCGTGGGCGACCCGGAGATGACGCCGGACGAGCTGGTCGAAGGCGCGGCTGTCCCCGCGCCGCACGCGTGCGACGAGGATCGCGTCTGTTTCGCCGTTGTCCATATGAATCAAGACAGCGCCCGGAGCGGATGTGTTACGCGCCGGCCTGTTCCCTGTTGCCGCCAGGCCCCGTCGCCTTGGGGGTCCAGCGTCCCACGTCCCGTTCCTCATACTTGTCCATGACGCGTGCGAAGGCGCGTTCGAGGTCGATCCCCTGCTGATTGGCCAGCGAGATCACCACGAAGAGCACATCGGCGATCTCCAGCTCCAGCTCCGCAGGCGCCTCGTCGTCCCTCTTGGGCTTGGAGCCGAAGAGGTGATTGACCTCCCGCGACAGCTCGCCGACCTCTTCCATCAGGCGCGCCAGAATCGCCAGCGGCGGCCAATAGCCCTCCTCGAAACGGCTGATCCAGTGGTCGACCCGTGCCTGCGCGTCCCGGATCCTCACCGGGCCGCCCCGTGCGGCTCGACGACGATCTTCCCGAAGACATCGCCGGCCTCCAGGAGTTCATGAGCCCTGCGGGTGTCTTGGAGCGGCATCACCTCGTGGACGGGCGGCACGACCGTGCCGTCGAAGACGAGTTGCATCGCGTCGCGAAACTCCGCCGGCGTACCCATGGTCGACCCCATGATGGTGAGCTGGCGCCAGAAGAGCAGGCGGATGTCGACCGCGCCGGAAGCACCGGTTGTCGCACCGAAAGACACCAGCCGGCCGCCGACGGCCAGGGCGCGCACAAGATCCGGCCAGATCGCCTCGCCGACCGAATCCAGACAGATGTCCACACCCCTCTTTCCGGTGGCCTTGAAGATCTCCTTCGGCCATTGGGTGGCCGTGCGGTCGAAGACATGGTCGGCGCCGAGCGCCCGCACGCGCCTGACGCGATCCGCCGAGGAGGTGATGGCGAACACCTCGGCCCCGGCCGCCTTGGCGTACTGCACCGCCATCGTCGACACGCCGCCGCTGCCTCCGGTGACGAGGACCCGGTGCCCGGCGCGGAGTCCCCCGCGGGAGATCAGGCCGTGCCAGGCCGTAACCCCGACGAGGGCGGCCGCCGCGGCCGAAACCGGCGAGACGTGCTCCGGGATCTCCACCAGGTTCGCGGCGGGGGCCACCGCGAACTCCGCAAAGCCCCCCTGGGTGTGCTCTCCGATGATCTCGAGGGGGGCCGCGTGTCCGTGCGCCAGCCTCGCCAGACGGTACCAGTCATAGTTGAGCGAAGGGTCGACCACGACGCGCTTCCCCAGCCACGAACCGTGCACGCCGGCGCCGAGTTCGTCGACGGTGCCGGCGATGTCCGAACCGCCGATGTGCGGCATCGGGATCTCGATGGGAAGCCCGCGCCGCATCCACAGGTCGAGGTGATTCAGAGAGGAGGCCGCGACCTTGATCCTGACTTCGCCGGGCCGCGGGCTCGGCGTGGGCATGTCTTCGACGGCAAGGACTTCCGGGCCGCCGTTCTCGTGGAACACTGCAGCTCTCAATGTTCGAATCGCTTCTTGTGCGTGGGGGGTGGGTGTCGCATGTCCAAAGGAAGATAGGGCCAGGGGGCCGTGGCCGGGCAGATGGGCGCGAGCATGTCCCGATGGGACGGGTTTGCTGTTCGTGCGCGGCTGCTCCGGTTTAGCTTTCGGAGCCGGGGACGCACGCGGGCAGGGATGCGGCCGGACAGCACATCAACACGGGACCGAACGACTTTGGGCATCATGGCAGGCGAGGAACAGGACGTGACCGGCCCCGCCGGGCCAGGCGAGGGCGAGGACGATCGCACGCTGGGCGGCTATTTCGCCGTTCACACCCGGCCCCCGGCCTTCGAGGCCTGCGACGGCAGTCCCTACACGGTGTCGATCGAGACCGAGCGCTCGGCCGATCTGAAGGCCCCCGTCACGGGCTACCTGGTGTTCCCGCGCTGGGCCGACACCGGGCTCGGCATCGTGGGCCACGTGGAGACTCCGTTGCTGTGGAGCGGGCCGTCCCGGGATGCGGTGGTGGAGCAGGCGGAATCCCTGAGTTTGCATGAGGTTCAGCGATTGCTGAACGAAGCCGTTGTGCAGCAGACGGCGGGCAGCGGGAACGGGGAGCCTGCGTGAAGGGGGGAACGGAGCGGGCCCGGACGGTCCGCGTGACCGAGATCTTCCACTCCATACAGGGAGAATCCACCTGGGCGGGTCTGCCGTGCACCTTCGTACGCCTGACCGGGTGCCCGCTGCGGTGCGTCTGGTGCGACACCGCGTACGCGTTCCACGGCGGCACGCGCATGGATGTCGACAAGGTCGTCGCGGCAGTTCGCGAAAAAGGGTGCCGCCTGGTGGAAATCACCGGCGGGGAGCCCCTGGTCCAGCCGGGCGCCGCCACCCTGGCCGAGCGGCTGCTGCAAGAAGGCCACACCGTCCTCGTTGAGACCTCCGGGGCGCTGGACATCAGCGTGCTGGATCCGAGGGTGCACCGCATCATGGACCTCAAGTGCCCCGGCTCGGGAGAGGAAGCGCGGAATCTCTGGTCGAACCTGGACCACCTCACGGCGCGCGACGAGGTCAAGTTCGTCGTCGATGGAGCCGCCGACTTCGAGTGGGCCGCCAACGTCATCCGCCGCCAGGGGCTGGACCAGCGCGTGCGCGGCGGATCGTTGGGCGCACTCCTCGTCTCGCCGGTCTGGGGGCTGGAGGGCCTGGAAGATCTGGCCGCCCGGATCCTTGAGAGCGGACTGCCCGTGCGCTTCCAGACCCAGCTCCACAAGCACATCTGGGGGCCTGACCGCGCCGGCGTCTAGCCGGGACGCGGACCTGGGCAACGGCGATCGCGGTGCTCCTGTCGCGGCTCCCCGGAGCGCTGAATGGGCGATTCGGCGCCATCGCGTCGGCGCAGCCCGACCGCCGGCGGAAGAACGCCGCCGTCGCGGTCGTCCTGCGCCCGCCCCCCGGCGACCCCGACCCGCCGGTGGCCCGGTGCGACTTCCTGGCGATCAGGCGGGCCGAATCCGCCCGGGATCCATGGTCCGGCCAGATGGCGCTTCCCGGAGGCCGCCTCGACGACACGGACGCCGGACTGGCGGCCGCCGCAATCCGCGAGACTCGCGAGGAAACGGCGGTCGACCTCGCGGCGAAGCAGGCGCTGCTCGGGCGAATCGAGGCACTGCGGCCCGTGGCCGTCCGGATTCCGCCAATCACGATCTGGCCCTTCGTCTTCCGCGTGGACGCCGGCACCGGCGCCCGCGTGGCGAGTCACGAAGTCGCGTCGGTGCACTGGTTCCCGGTGCGCGCAATGGAGGATGAAGCCAACCGGGGGACCTATACCTGGAGGTACGGCGGCGTCGTGCGGCACTTCCCCAGCGTACATGTGGAGGGCCAGGTCATCTGGGGGCTGACCTACCGCGTGCTGATGCGCTTCTTGCGGGTGATCCGGCAGCCGGCGGACTGATCCGGTCGTGGCGGATGTAAAGTCAATATTACAAATAGTAATGTTGACATTACATTTCTGCGTCCACCACGGCTCCTGATCCGGCCGCTACCGGTCCCGCCATTCCACGAGGAACAGGTTGGTGTTGCCCAAGTGCGCCATGTTGCGGTTGGAGCCGAAGACCAGCTTCGTGCCGTCGGGGTGGAAGACCGGGAAGCCGTCGAAGCCCTCGGACCACGTCACGCGCTCGAGGCCGGTGCCGTCGACGTTGATGAGGTAGAGCTCGAAGTCCCTGCCCTGCGGATCGTCCATGTTCGACGAGAAGATGATCCTCTCCCCGGAGGGGTGCCAGTAGGGTGCGAAGTTCGCGGCCCCGTTGTCGGTCAACTGGCGCCGATTCGATCCGTCGGCGTCCGCCACGTAGATATCGAGCGCTGACGGCCGGATGAGCCCTTCGGCCAGCAGCGAAAGGTAGTCCTCGCGCTCCTGGTCGGTCTGCGGATAGTGGGCGCGCCACACGATCTTCGTGCCGTCGGGGCTGTAGAAGGCGCCGCCGTCGTAGCCGAGCTGGTCGGTGATGCGCCGAACGTCGGAGCCGTCGGGGAGCATCGAGTAAAGGTCGAGGTCGCCGTCGCGCATCGAGGTGAAGACGATTCGGTGCCCGGTGGGCGAAAAGGTGGCCTCGGCGTCGTAGCCGAACGAACTGGTGAGTTGGCGGAGATCGGAGCCGTCCGTGTTCGATGCGAAGATGTCGAAGCTCGGGTACACCGGCCAGACGTATCCCTGCGAGAAGTCTGGCGGGGTCGGGCAGGCCCGGTTGAAGTGGTGGGTCGACGAGTAGAGGATCCGGTCGCCGCCGGGATAGTAGTACGCGCAGGTTGTGCGGCCCTCGGCGGTGCTGACCAGTTTGGTTTCGCCGGTCTCGGGGTCCAGGGTGTAGATCTGATCGCATCCCTCGCCGGGCATGGGGGTGGACTGGAAGATCAGGCTGGACCCGTCGAAGGCCCAGTAGGCCTCGGCGTTCTCGCCCTGGAAGGTGAGTTGCCTGATTTCGCCGAAGCGTTTCTCGCCGGGCTTGGTCAGCTCCTGAGCGCTGGCGCCGATGGGCATGGCGGCGGACAGGACCGCGAACAGAGCGGGAACTGTAGCGACGCGCCAGCGCCGGGCCGGGTGAAGCGGTGTCTCGGCACCGGCGTCTTGGGTGGTCTGCATCGTGATTGAAATCCTCGGATTGTTGGGTTCAGTGCTGGGTGGAACGACGTTCGGATCGTTCCGTGTGAATGCCGCGCTTGCGCAGCTTTTCAATGTAGTGTGCGGCCGGAATGACTTCGTCTGGCGTCCCGGCTCCCGGGGGCAGCTGGCCGCGCGCCTGCATGAGCGCCGTGACGGACAGGGAGAAACCGGTCGTGCGCGCCATTGCGGTAAGGCCGGTCGCGGGATCCTGCCGGTCCGTCAGCTCGAAGCGAACGCGCGTCGCGATGCCGTCTCTCTGACCCGTCGCCTCGACGCGAACCACGACCAGGTCGCCGGCGCCATTGCCGCAGAGACACGGCGTGACCTGCTGGATGAAAAACTTGCGGGGATTGATGCGGCGGCCGCCGTGCTCGACCTCCTGTTCGCTGAGAAGCCCCAGCTGGCGAATCGCACGCATGATGTGAGCGTGGCCGGGATACCGCAGCGTCTTGTACTCGAGGGTGCTCACGCGGCCCTCGTAGCGCTGGGGCAGGGTCGACGTTCCGCCGCCGGTGAAAAAGGCTTCGAGGCGGCCGATCGGCTCGGGGAAGTCCAGATGCTCGATCTCGGAGAGCGCGTCCACTCTGGTCCGCTTTCCGTCCCGCAGGATTACCGCCGGGGTGACGTAATAGTCGAGCATCCCCTCGAGGGAATACACGATCTCGTAGTTCAGCGGAGGCCTGGGATCCTGCGGCAGGCCGCCCACCCAGAGGCGCACGGCCTCGGCCGAGTCGAGAGCGTCGATGCCCGCCTGCGCGAAGATGTTCACCATGCCGGGCGCAAGGCCGGTGTCCGGAACGACCGAAATGCCGCGCGCACGCGCCTCGCCGTCCAGCTTCCGCTGCTCGTTGACGATGGCGGTGTTGCCGCCCAGGTCGGTGAAGTGGACGCCCGCTTCGACGGCCAGCCGCGCGACCGGGAGATTGAAGTGATAGGGCAGCGCGCAGAGCACCGCGTCGACACTCTCCATGACCGCCGCGACCTGGCTCGACGACGACGCATCGACCCGGGTCAGTGTCAGGCGGCCGCCGAGGTCGGGTTGGAGGCAGGGATGCAGGGAACTGGTGTCGAGGTCGGCGATCACCACCGAGTCGACCCCGCGTGCGCGCAGGAGATCGAACGCGGCGGCCGTGCCCTGGGTGCCGCCGCCGAGGATGAGAAACTTCACGACCGGGGTCCCGGGCCGAGCAGGTCGAACTGGTCGGCCTCGTCGGCCACGCCCGGGTCGCCGTGCACGCGGGTGACGGTCGCGATCCGGTCGCCGGGAGTCAGGGGCACCACAGGCTCACCCGGGGCAGTGCGGGCCCGGAGTGCGATATCGCTCGCCGCGACCCGGGTCATGCCGCCGCTCGCGGAAATGAGCATCACGTTGTCATCGTCCAGCACCTCGAGTGCCGCGGCGAGGCGGCCGCTCTTGGCGGAGGAAGGCATGACCGCGACGCCGAGCGCACCCCTACGATACAGGGGAAAATCCGACACCGGAGTCCGCTTTCCGACACCGGATTCAGTCATGCACAACACCGACGCTTCTCTCTTCACAACGATCAGACCGACTGCCTCGTCTCCGTCCCGTAGACCAATCCCCTTTACGCCCTGCGCGACGCGGCCCACCACGGTTACCTGTTCCTCCGCGAAGCGGACCGCGCGCCCCTGCCGCGAAAACAGCAGGAGCTCGGTGTCGCCCCCGGCCAGCGCAACATCCAGCACTTCGTCGCCCGGCCTCACCCGCGACGCGATCAGGCCGCCGGGTTTGGGGTTGGAAAACTCGCTGAGGCGAGTGCGCTTGATCAACCCCATGCGGGTGGCGCACAGCAGGTACTGGTCGCTCTCGAGGTCGTCGACGGAGCGGGTCGCGACGATCGTATCGTGCTGATCGACGCCCAGGAGCGCCCAGACCGACCGGCCCCGCGCGGTGCGGGTGCTCTCGGGAATATCCTCGACCTTGAGGAAATGCACCTGCCCCTGGCTGGTGAAACACAGCAGCCAGCCCTGGCTGCGCGCCACCATCAGGCGCTCGATATAGTCGCCCGGGTAGCGCGCCATGTCGGCCAGTTCCACGCCCGCGTTGGTGCGGCGGCGGTACAGGTGCATGGGGACGCGCTTTGCATAGCCCAGGCGGGTCAGCGTCACCACTACATCCTCGTCGGCCACGCCCGATTCGACGTAGGCCAGGTCGGCCCTGCTCTTTTTCGGCAGGATGACGGTGCGACGTTCGTCGGCGAAGCGCTCGACGACTTCGTCCAGCTCCCTGAGCATCGTGGCGAGCTGAAGCGCCTCGTCGCCGAGCAGTGCCCGCAGATCCCTGATCGATGCGCGCAGGGATGCCTCCCGGGCCCGCAACTGATCGGCCTCCAGCGCGGTGAGGCGGGCGAGGCGCATTTTCAGGATCGCGTCGGCCTGGGCGTCGCTCAATCCGAAGCGGTTCTGGAGTCTCACCGACGCTTCGGCACGGTTCTTCGAGGCCCGGATCTGCGCGATCACCTCATCGATCTGCGCCAGCGCGAGAAGAAGCCCGAGGGTGATATGAAGCTCGGTTTCGGCCTTCTCCAGTTCGAAGCGCGACCGCCTGCGAATGACCTCGAGGCGGTGATCCCGGTAGCGGGAAAGCAGGTCCTTCAGGGTGAATTCGACGGGCTGCGTGCCGCCGTCGAGCGCGAGGAGGATGGCGCCGAAGGTGGTCTGCAGAGCCGTCTTCTTGAAGAGGAAGGCCATCATCCGGTCGGCGTCGGCGCCCCGCTTCAGCTCGACGACCAGGCGGATGCCCTCGCGGTCGGACTCGTCGCGGAGATCGGCGATTTCGGGGATCGCGCCCTTCCGGGACAGCGCCGTGATGTTGGCGATGACCCGCGACTTGGAGACGGCGTAGGGAAGCTCGGTGACCACCAGTTGCTTGCGCCCGCCGCGCACCGACTCGGTGACGACCCTGGCCCGCATCATCATCCGGCCGCGGCCCGTCTCGTACATGCTGCGGATGCCGTCGGTGCCCACGATGAATGCGCCTGTGGGGAAGTCCGGTCCGGGGACTTCCTCCATCAGCTCTTCGACGCCGCAGCCGGGGTTCGCCACCAGCAGGCGCAGCGCGGCCGCGACTTCGGCCAGATTGTGCGGCGGCACGTTGGTGCTCATGCCCACCGCGATGCCGGAACTGCCGTTGACCAGCAGGTTCGGGAACCGCGCCGGCAGGACGGTCGGCTCCTTCAGGCGATCGTCGAAGTTGTTCTCCCAGGCGACCGTGTCCTTGTCGATCTCGACGAGGAGCTCGGTGGCGACCTCGGAAAGACGCGCTTCCGTGTACCTGTACGCGGCCGCCGAGTCCCCGTCGATCGAGCCGAAGTTGCCCTGGCCGTCGACCAGCGGATAGCGCAGCGAGAAGTCCTGAACCATCCGCACGAGGGCGTCGTAGACGGCGGAATCGCCGTGGGGATGGTACTTGCCGAGCACCTCGCCCACGACCGACGCGCTCTTCTTGTAGTTGCGGTCCGGCTGGAGGCCGAGGCCGTGCATGGCGTAGAGGATGCGGCGGTGCACGGGCTTGAGGCCGTCGCGAACATCGGGCAGGGCGCGCTGCACGATCACGCTCATGGAGTAGTCGAGGAAGGAGTGCTGCATCTCGTCCTCGATGAACCGGGGAAGCACGCGGTTACGCATCTGGGCTACCGACATTCGCGCTCCCTGGGCTGAGTCCCTTCACGCGGCGGGCGGGGCAGCAGGCCGCGGGAATCCTCGCTCTGGAAATATATGCAGCGCTGCGATCCGGCGTGGGCGCATGGCCGGCCGAATGGAGCGGGGCTCCCGCTGCGGCCTTCTAGATTGCCCCGCGAACGATACCGCGATCGTGCACCTCGAGCGTGTCGCCCAGGGAGATCTGCCCGGTGGCGAGATGCACGGTGTTGACGCCGAAGTAGACCAGACTCTCGATGCGGCGGTAGCGGGCCAGCGTTCGCAGAGGCTCCTGCTCCGGATCCAGGACGCCCGACTCCTGGTCGGTCGTCGTGACCTTGCAGCGCGCACACAGCTTGACGCCGCGGAAGGGGAGGCCGCCAATCGTGAATTCCTTCCAGAAATCCTCTTCGTGGGGACGATTGCCGCTGACCACGATGTTGGGGCGGAAGCGCTCGACGGGAATCTCGCGGCCGACGCGCCGAGCCAGCTCGTCCACCGAGCTCTGGGAGACGAGGAGGGCCGGATAGCCGTCGGCGAACGACACTCGATGTCCGTCCGCGTATGCGGGATCGGTGTGACGTACGTCCTCGTCGTGCATGAAGACCAGGCGGTGGGCGCTGCCGAGGAGCGTGGACAGCCAGGCATCGGCGGCTGGCGACACCGTGCGGACATCCACGACCGAGCTCCAGACGGTCACCCGGAGCCGCTCTCCCTGTGGGGCGAGGGGCAGGTCGATCGCAGGAGCGTCCGGCGCCTCGAGGGTGAGGGAGTCGCCGGCGAGCGTCGGCCGGATGGTGGCGAGGCGCGGCGTTTCGCGCTGCGTGACAAAGCCGCCGTCCGGCCTGACCACCATCCAGCGGCGATCGAAGCGCGGCCCCATCTCTTCGAATTGCAGCGTCTCGACATCGGAGCCCCGTGCCCCCTTGACCGGGTGGACCCGGAGGCGCACGACCCTGTGGGGCATCGCTCCCGACGCGCTCTGTGTCATGTCATCTTCCTCTGCCGCGCTATGGTGAGCGGAAGGGTCGCCTGATGGCGCCCATCAACGGTGATGTCGAAGGTGTGGATGCCGATCTCCTGGAAGACGATCCCGTCCAGGTTGATCACGTGGGGCACCCGGATGCCGGTCTGGAAGCTGCCCCGACCGGGCCTGACGTTGAGTTCGCCACTCAGGGAGACGAGTTCGGTCCCGCCGGGACTTGTCAGCTTGATGGTCAGATTGTGCGTTCCGGCGTCGGCCGCGCCGCCCAGAAAGCGCAACACCAGTGCCAGGCGTCCGTGCCTTGCCGGGAACTTCTGTACGGCGATCTGGTCGAAAACCCCCAGCAGGTTGAGCTTGCCGGATCCATCGATCGTTGCCGCGTCGGCCGTCAACGCGAGGTCAATTTCCACTGAAGCCCTCCGAGAAGTGATCTGTGCAGCACGAGCCCGATCAGGAGATTGAGGGCCGTGTGAGCGAGGATGGAGGGCCACAGGCTTCCCGTCCAGGCGACGCCGAGGGCCAGGACCAGCCCCATGAACCCCGCGCGCGCCATGCCATGCGGACCCTGATAACCGTGAAGAATACCGAATGCGGCGTTGACCGGTAGGGCGGCGAGCAGGTACGAACCGAACCACGGAATCAGGAACACCGGGAGGAAGCCGCGAAAGACGACTTCCTCGGACCATCCGGCTGCCGCGGTCAGCACTGCGAAATGGCACCTTTCCCTGCCCGAGCCGGGCATGATCGCATGGACGACCTCCGTCTCCCGCCAGCCGCGGAGAACGGAGAGGCTGCGGAAAAGATAGGCGACGACAAGCCCGGCCACCGTCAGCAACGCTGCCGTGCCGAGTGCGGGCGTCCAGGCGGAGGGCCAGCCGGGCCGAATGCTCTCTCCGCCCGGAATGCCACCCCATGCCAGGAGAGTCACGCCCCCGGCTCCGATGAGCGCCACCGCCGAACTCAGGTACAGACCCACGCGCGCGTCCCGAATCTGCTCCGGCGGCGGAAATCTCCGGGCAGCGGAAAGCGCGGGTATGAGGATCAGCCAGCTGGCCGCGACCAGCGACGGCAACGGCCCGCCAAGGCCGGCAAGGACGAAGACGGCGGCCAGCAGAACGGTTGCGCCGGCCCACACCGCCCACCTCTTCACGCGGGCGCGCTCTCCGCGGCCAGGTGCGCCGAGCCGAGCCTCCGCCCCGCGTCGACGATCCGATCCAGGGTGCGCGCGAGATCCTCCTCGGTGGTGCGGTAGTTGAGAACGCAGAACCGCAGCGAGAAGCAGCCCTTCACGCGAGTCGACGACATCATTGCGAACCCCGATTGCACGATGTCGTCCTGAATGCGCTCATTGAGGTTGTCGAGCGCGTCGTTCGGGACCGACCCGTCGCCGCGATACCGGAAGCACACGATTCCCAGGCTTTGAGGGGACAGCAGCTCCAGCTCCCCCGCGGTCCGGATCCGGGACTCCACGTCCCTGGCCAATGCGATTGCCCTGCCGATCTCCGCACGATGCGCGGCAACGCCGTACCGCTGCACCGACAGCCAGACGCGCAGGGCGCGGAACACACGCGTGAGCTGAAGTCCGCGATCGCAGAAGTTGACGTGTTCCGGGCCCCACTGGGCGTCCTGCAGGTACGCGGGCATGATGCGAAACGCCGCCTCGAGCCGGGTGGCGTCGCGAGCGAGGAGACAGCCGGTTTCGTACGGCTGGAAGAACCACTTGTGAGGATCGAGGGTGAGGCTGTCGGAGAGCTCGATCCCTTCGAGCAGGGGCCGGGTCCCCGGGTCCAGCACCGCGAATCCTCCGTAGGCGGCATCGATGTGATACCAGACTCCCTCGGCCCGCGCGATTGCCGCCAACTCCGCCAGCGGGTCGACGCTGCCTGTGTTCGTCGTCCCCGCGTTGGCCACCAGGCAGAACGGCTGAAGGCCTGCGGCCCGGTCCCGCCGGATGGCCGCGACGAGCCGGGAGGGCCGGATACGGAGGGCATCGTCGGTGGGCACATCGCGGATGAGCGAGGGGTCGATGCCGGCAATGCGTGCGGCGCGGCTCACCGATGCGTGTGTCTGCTCGGACGCGTACACCGTCCCGCACGCAGGATTCCCCGCCGCCTCCCGCGCCGCGACGATCGCCATCAGGTTGGCCGCCGAGCCCCCGCTCGTGAAGAGACCGCCACCGCTCTCGGGATACCCCATCCACTCACGAAACCACTCCGTGACCGTGACTTCGATCTGCGACGGTCCGGACGACTCGAGCCAGGTCCCCTGGAACACGTTGTAGCCCGTGGTGAGAAAGCTGGCCAGCACGGACGCCCAGGTCGGACTGGAAGGGATGAAGGCCAGGAAGCGAGGATGGTCGATCCGCCCGGCCAGCGGCAATACATCGCCCAGTACCGTATCGAGAAGTTCGGCGAGCTCGCGGCCTTCTTCGGGCGGCGGACCATGAAGCATCGGTTCGGTGACGTCCCTGGTTGCGCCCTGCCACGCGGGGCCGTCGCCAAGGCGGGCCCAGCGGTCCACGATCGCGTCGACGACGACGTAGCCTGAACGCCGCATCTCCTCGGGATTCTCCAGCAATGGGCGCTCTGCCATGTTCGTCTCGCGAGGTTCCTCGATCATCCGTTGACGCTTCGCCTTCCGGGGTTCTAGTGTAGTGTCGAGCGACTCGTGCCCACGGCAATGACACCGAGAGACAGACGACTGTGATGGATACCGCACAAGCAACGGCAGCAAAAGCAAGTTACTGCGTTATCGACGCGTATGATCATCCGCACGGCGGACGCATTCTTCGGCTCAGGCTGAGGCGGGGCGAGGCGCTGAGCCCGAAGGAATGGAAGGGCGGCGCCATGATCGCCGCGTCGGCGGCGGGCGCATCGGAACGAATCCAGGTGGACGGATTCGCCCTCTTCGGAGGGAGGGTCACCGATGCCCGTCTGGCTCTGACGGGCCGCGTGGACATCCATGTGCGCGGCGAAGGCGCCGGCACGGTGGATTCGGGGTGGACGATCAGCGGCCCCGCCTGACGATCCGGGGCCCTACGGACTGCTATACCCCGGCGGGTCGCGCTCGAAGGTTTCGCGGAACCAATCCACGTAGGCGGCGGTCCCGTCCGGGTTCTCTTCCTGCCACCGCTTGCGCGCTTCGACGAAGGCATCGGGACGTGCAGTCAGGATAAACGCGTCCAGATACCCGTTCTCGCTGGCGTAGGTGATTTCGTCGAGAATGCTGTAGGGACGCGCATCGAAGATCGAGCGCTGGTAGAGCCAGACATCGGCCACCTGTGACAGGATGGCCATCTCGAGCTCGAAGTCGTCGGCCCCCACCGCCTCGGGCAGCCAACGGTCGAGCCGGTCCTGCGCGGCCATCAGGTGGAGATGGGCGTAGATCAGGTATGCTCCCCTCGCGTCGGAAGTGGGCTGCAGGCTTATGGTCGCGGAGTCGCCCTGCGTGTTCAGCCGCAGCTGCTCCCAGGGATAGACCGGCCCTTCCTGGGCGCTGGTGATGATCATGAACGAGGGGTCCAGCGTGATGCTGTCCATCTGCTCCCGAACCCAGGCGTCCACCTCTTCCATCTGTTCCTTGGTCGGAGCCACGCGGGCACCGGAATAGACGACAAGGCGGCGCGGATTGGGCAGTTCAACCTCTCCCGTGGCACAGGCGAGGAATGGAAGCGCGACCACGGAGAGCACGGCCAGGAACAGGGCCAGCCGGGCAGCCGTCGGCGATCGGAGGGGAATTTGGTCAGTGTGGTTGGGCATGGTCTAGCTCTACAACTCCTTCCTGCGGATCAGATGCACACCTCGGGAACGTTACTCAACACCCGCGGGGCGGTCCATGTTCCCGCCGGTCTTCCCGCCGTCCGGCACGTCGCCGCGCCAGCGGAGGAATTCGAACGGACTGCGGCAGTCCGCGCACCAGCAGGTCGTAAGCGATGCATGACTTCCGAAGAGCGACATGACCTCCGTACGGCTCCCTCCACAGAACGGACAGGGAGGCGCTGCGCCCGGGGTCGGCTGCGTGGAAGGCTTCACGGGGGGCTACTCGACGAAAAGGGCACGGTTGCGATCGCCCCGCGCCCGCTCGACGGCCTCCTCGGCGGGAGCGCCGGGGCCGCGGCGGCGCTCTTCGTCCCAGCCGGCGCGCGCGGGCTCGACATCGTCCAGGCGGATCCGGGCCGCCTCGAGGGTGGGGCCCAGCCGCGCCTCGCACCGGTCGCGCACCTCGTCGCCGGGCAGCACGCTTCCGTCGGAGACGAGATCGTGCTGGACGCCGTCGTCCGGGAGGAGCCACGCGAGCGTCGAGGGCAACATGGCGCGCGCCGCCTCGGCCACCCGCTCAGCGCCTTCGCCCGCCGAGCCGGCGAGCTGCGAGAACCACGCCGCGCCGAACTGGTGGTGGTACTCCTCCTCGGCCAGCATCTTGGGGACGCGTGACCGCGCGAGCGGGAAGTTGCCGCCGGCGATACTCTCCAGCGCGACCGAGAGGGTGCCGTCCACCACCACCGTGGCCGCGACGAAATCGGCCCAGTCCGCGAAGGGATCGTCCAGCGCGGGGGCGGAGTAGTACCGCTCGGCCGGCCGGGTGTGCTCGACCTCGAAGGGGTCGGAGCCGAGCCGTTTCAGCATCGAGTACAGCAGCCGGGCGTGCCCCCATTCGTCCTGCGCCATCGATGAAGCGGCAATCCCGGTCTCGATGGACGGGGCGCCCAGTATCCAGTCGCTGTAGCGGATGCCGAGCAGGCGCTTGGTGTCCGCCAGGCTTAGGATATGGCGCGCCAGCGGCGAAGGGGTCGAGGCGGTCAACCGTCAGCCCCCGCCGGGCGCCGGTTCCGGGCCCAGGGTCCGTCGTCCCGGTTGACCGGGATGACCGCGCTGCGCGGCACCACGCACATCTCGAACCAGTTCTCCTCGTCGTACGTCTTCCACGCATAGACCCGCGCAAGCTCGTCGCCCGGCGCGTCGACGTACCCGATATGGCGGAGCGGCTCGCCCCGCTTCTTGCGCGCGAACACCTCGTACACACGCTCGCCGATCACGCGCTCACCCCCAGTCTCCCGAGCTTCCTGCGCCCCGCTTCCGAGATCCGCGCCGTGGTCCAGGGAGGGTCCCACACCTCGTTGATCTCGACGCGTTCCACCCAGGGCTCCATCGCGATCCGGTCGCTCACGTCCTGCTTGATGAAATCCATGCAGGGACAAGCCGTCGCCGTGAAGGTCAGGTCGACCCGGGCCGTCCCGTCCTCGAACTCCACGCCGTACACGAGCCCCAGTTCGACCAGCGAAATCGGCAGCTCAGGATCCAGCACTTCGTCAAGAACGGCCCGCACCGCTGCAGCCGCGTCGGTCGGAGTCTCCGTCAGCGGGTCCGACCAGCGGTCCCGGCCGCCCGAAGCATCCGGCAGCGCCATCGGCCGCATGGCCAACAGCGTCTTCAGGGGACGCCTGCTCCGGGAGCGCGGTGCGGCCGCCGTCGCCAGGCCGGAAGTCAGTTGAGCCATGACGACACCGAGCTGCGCGACCTCCGCACCGACTCGACGTAGCGCTCGTTCATCGGCCCCCGCCCCTTCCAGCGCTCGAAGACGGCATCCCAGGTGATCTCGCCGTCACCGAAGAGCCACTGCTTGGCCTCGGGGTCGTACTCGCAGGGGAAGGGGTAGTCGAGGACGTACTCTTCGGCGCTCTCGTCGTAGTGCGCGGGCACCGAGAGGCCCAGACCCTCGCACAGCGGAACGGTGGACGACATCCACAGCTGGCGGAGCTCGTCGTTGGTCAGCCCCTTGAGCTGGTAGTCCAGCTGGCCGCTGTGGCGCTTCAGGTCGTCGGGAAGACCGAACCACTCGATGGTCATCGGGAACATCCAGTCGACGCACCGCTGCAGCAGCTCGGTCGCCGCTCCCCCGGCCCGCGCCAGCCGCCGCATCCACACCTCGCCGTGACGGAGGTGGAAGGTCTCTTCCATGTCCACCTTCACCAGCGCCCGCTTGAGGGGACCGTACGAGGTGTTGCGGTGGACATCCCCCAGCAGGCAGATCCCGGCGCGGTCGAAGAAGCCGTTGGCGACCACCAGCTCGGCCCAGTTGTCGAGCGGCTGGTCGAACCCGTACGGGTGCTTGAACTCGTGGGGCTCGCGGCCGTAGACCAGCTTCTCCTTCGACACGCCCATGTCTTCGAGCAGCCGGTAGGCGATGTTGGCGTGCGCCAGTTCGTCCTGAATGATCGCGTGTGCGCTGACCTGGGTGTTCGTGGACGGTGCGTGGCGGGCGGCGAGCCAGTACGCCGGCGCGCTCATCAGCTCGGTGTCGGCCTGGACGGTCAGCTGGATGATGATCGACTTCCTGTAGCCCGGAGTCATCTCGTCGGGCGACTCCAGGATATGGCCGTTCCTGATTCGCGCCTTCAGCTCTTCTTCCGCTTGCTGCGACATCGCATCGTCCTTTCCGCGCACGGACACGGGTCAGATCCCCAGTGCCGAGCGAATCAGCGGGCTGATCCGGTCGGGCGTCCAGGGCGGGTCGAAGGTCAGCTCGACCTCGGCATCCTCGACCCCGTCCACACCGGCCACCGCGGCCTTGGCCTCGTCGAGGATCTGTCCCGCGGCGGGACACATCGGCGTCGTGAGCGATATGGTTACATTGGCGGCGGATCCCTCGACCTCGATGTCATATACCAGACCGAGCACGACAAGGTCCAGGTTGAGTTCGGGATCCTTCACCGTCTTGAGCGCGTCGCGGACGGCTTTACTGGTAACTGGCACTGAAGCGACCTCCGGCTTTGCTGGGATACGCAATGTAGCAGGGCACCGAGGGAATCCGCACCGCGTGCCGAGCCAGGATCCATGCTGGCGAAAGCCGTGCTTGCGCGGAAGGCGGGAAGCCGCGAGACTGGAGCATCATGCGAATCGCGATCAACACCGGCGGCGGCGACGCTCCGGGACTGAACGCCGTCATCAGGGCTGCGGTGCTGGCGGCCCAGGGGAAGGGCTGGGACATCGTCGGCATCCGCCGGGGATACAGCGGCCTGTTCAAGCCGCACGGCGTCGTCCCGCTGACGGAGCGGTCAGTGAGTGGAATCACCCACAGGGGCGGCACCATCCTCGGGACCTCGAACCGCGGGAACCCGTTCTCCTTCCCGGTCGAGCGGCCCGACGGAACCATCGAGATGGTCGACCGCTCCGACCAGGTCATCAGCAGGATCGACGAACTGGGGATCGACTGCCTGATCGCGGTCGGAGGAGACGGTTCCCTGAGAATCGCCGCGGAACTGGCGAACAAGGGCCTCAGGGTTGTCGGCGTGCCCAAGACCATCGACAACGACCTGGACGCGACGACGGTGACTTTCGGCTTTCACACCGCCGTGCAGACGGCCACCGATGCGATCGGCAAACTGCACTCGACCGCCGAGGCCCACCAGCGGGTGATGGTGGTCGAACTCATGGGACGGCACGCCGGATGGATCGCGCTCTTCGCGGGGTTCGCGTCCACGGCCGATGTAATCCTCATCCCGGAGATACCGTATGAGCTTCGCAAGGTGGCCGCGAAGATCGGGGAACGGTGGGCCGAGGGCTCCGAGTTCGCGATTATCGTCGTGGCCGAAGGAGCGCTCCCGAAAGGTGGTGAGGCATCGTATCTGGAGAAGCCGTCGCTGAGCGGCGGAAGGCGCCTGGGGGGCATTGCCAAGCGGATCGCATGGCGCCTCGAAGAGCTCACCGGGCACGAGACCCGCAGCCTGGTGCTCGGGCATCTTCAGCGCGGAGGGCAGCCAATCGCGTACGACCGCATTCTGTCTCTCAGGTTCGGCACGGCGGCGGTCGAGCTGGTCGAGGGGGGACACTTCGGCTGCATGGTGGCGCTGGACCCGCCCAGGGTACGGCCCGTGCCGCTTGCCCAGGCGGTCAACAAGCTGAAGACGGTGCCGGAGAATCACGAACTCATCCGCTCCGCCAAAGCGATGGGCATATCGTTCGGAGACTGACGAAGGAAAGCATCGGTAGATGATGAAGGATGCTGTCATGCGCGGCGGCAAGGCTCTCGCGCAGGCTTTGCCGGGTAGTGCCCGGCCGCGGTGGGATGCTCTGCTCCTTGCCGCGGCGGTCATCGCCGCCCCTGGGCTGCTGTCGGGCCAGGACGCCGAAGAGGCGGACGGGGTCACGCTGGAGGGTGAGGTGCTCGATGTCGTGAGCGGCGTCCCGGTGGCGGTGGCGATCGTCGCCATCCCCGCGCTGAACCGCAGCACGGTCACCGACGAGCTGGGGTATTTCCGGATGGAGGGGGTCCCGGCGGGATTCTATCCGATCAGGGTGATTCGCCTCGGGTACGAGAGCCTCGAGGCCGAGGTGCCGATCAACGGGCAGGAAGTGCTGGCGCTATACATCACTCCGGGTCCCGTGGCCCTTGACGGGATCGAGGTCGAGGTGACCACCACGGCGGACGTCGAGCGCATGGCGTCGGGAATTTCGTCCCGCAGCGTCATCGGTCCCCTCGAAATGGACGACCTGCGCGAGCGCTATTTCAGCCTCGACCAGGTACTGACCGGACGCTACGTGCCACGGGCGCGCTTCAGGCCCGGCCGCGGGCTGGGCGATCCGGGGTGTCTCATGGTCACCGCCCTGCGCCTGAGCGCCCGCAGTTGCGCGGCCGTGGTGGTGGACGGTGTGCTCCTCGGAGCCGAAGCGGCGGACTGGGTCTACCGCATGAGCACCCACGACATCTTTTCGGTGCGTTTCCTGTACGGTCCGGCGGCGGCGCTGCGTTACGGCCACCGGGGAACCGACGGCGTGCTCTTGATCGAAACGCGGGTGGGCCGCTGAGCCCATAATGTAAAGGCGACATTACAATGTGTAATGTTTTTTTTACTTATTCCACCGCTGAGACGTCTTCGTGCCCAGCTCGAATGCCGCGTTCGGCCCCGCCTGAGCGCGCGCTCAGCTGACCGGCTTCGCCCGCTTCCAGTCCTCCGCGCGCATCGACACCAGGTTCGCGAACAGCCGGTATGCGCCCGGCACCCCCGCCGGGAATTGCCGGAAGAAGGCCAGCCCCGTGTAGACGTAGAGACCGTCTCCCACCTCGGCCACGAGCAGGCTGCCCTGCTTCGGGTCTTCGCCGGGGTCGGCCATCTGCATGACGGGCGTGAAGCGGTCGTCCCATTCTCCGAGGAAGTAGAGCCCCCGTTCCTGTACCCACCCTTCGAAATCGCCCGCGCCCACGGCGTTCGGCCCTGCGAAGACGGGTGATGAGGGCGCCAGGATCGTCACCGCCGCATTCTCGTCCGTCACGCGGTCGTGGGGCCGGTTCATCGTGACCGCATAGGGCGCGAAATCGCCCGCCGGGAACTCGTACTTGTTGTACTGGACGATGACCGTGCCGCCGCCGCGCGCGAAGTCGAGGAGCGCCTCGTTGGCGGCGACGAGATCCGGCCGCGTCTCGTAGGCGCGCACGCCCAGCACGAGCACGTCGAACTCGGCGAAGTCACCGCCCCGCACCCGCCCCTCGTCCAGCTCGACCACCTCCATGCCCATCTGCCTGAGCGCGGCGGCACCGTCGTCGCCGGACCCCATGACGTAGCCGACGCGCAACCCGGTGTTCGCCGCGACGGGGAAGACCGAGACGCGCACCGCTGCCTCGCGCGCCATCAGCGTCCTGGGGATGTGGGGGTAGTCGACGATGTCGAACTGCGTGTCGAAATCGGCGCCCGCGTCCGCCCCGGCAGCCACACCTGCGCCACCCGTCTCGCGCGCAACCACGCGGAAGGTGTGCGACCCGTCCGCAACCGCGCCGCGAGCCGTCACCGCGAAAGTGAACGACCCGCTCGCGCCGTCCGGTTCCAGCGCGAACGGCGCGCTTGCGGGCTCGACATCCCACCCGTCCGGCGTCTCGAGCCGCACCGACCCGGACCGGACCGTCGCGGATGTATTGGTGAGAACCACGTCGATTGCCCTCACCCCGGCGGCACCGCTGGGCCACACCATTGACGGCGGGTTCACCGCCACGTTGATCGCCGGCACAACCAGCACCGGCTCCCGGTACTCCCCGGCGGCCTTGTCCACCCCGACGTACTCGCCCTGGCGCTCGACGGCCAGCCCGACCGCCTCCGCGATCCCGACCCCGTCAGTTGACCCCACCCGGTCCCGCGACCGACCATCCCCGGCCAGCTCCATGCTCACATGGGCCCCGATCGGCGACGGATCGAAGGGCAGCGCCCACAACGCCCCGTCGTCCGGCCACACGTGCATCGCGCCGTCGCGTGGCGCGTCCAGATAGTACGGTGCCGACGACGGCGCATCGGAAGGCACCGCGACCCGCCAGCTCCAGCGCGCAATGGCACCGCCCGGCACCCGCCCATCTTCGGGGGTCGGTGCGACCGGGGCCCTGAAAAAGGGCGAGCCCGAGGGCCCCACAGCGGATTCCTCGGTGGGCGTAGCATCCCAGCCCGGCGGGAGCAGCAACTGCGGGGCTACCCCCGACAGGTCGAAGCCACCGCCGTTCCACAGATTGACGTCAACAACGACCGACTCGCCGGGGGTGAGCAGATCGCGTCCCACCCGCACATCGGTCACAACGCCGGCAGCGGCCAACAGCGCTTCGGTGACCTGCCCCAGGCGCCGCTCCAGCACCCGCTTGCCGTCGCCGTCCGGAGCGTCGTCAACGAGGCCGCGCAGAATCGCGGCCGCGCTCGCCAGCCCCACCACAGCGCCATCCGCCCGCAGCGCCGAGAACCCGCGTCCCGCGTCGGCCAGCGCGCCTCGGTACGAATCGAGCCGCCGTTCGGTGTCGGCGGGCCATCTCGCAGGCAGCGGCGTGCCCAGTTGTCCGATGAGCGTGGTGTCCACGCCCGCGAAGATGCCGTCGTCCTCCACTCCCTCGTTCACCGACGCCTCCAGCCGCAGCGAACTCGCGCGCGGACCCATGTACTGGGCCGACCCCATATCCTGGGAGCGATGCTGGCTCCGGCTTTCCATTGCCAGTTGGAAGTGCGACCGCCCCAGCAGGGGATCGAAGTCGCCCGTCGGCACGCTCACCGTCGCGTCGCGGGGGGAAAACCGCGTGGACCGGTACAGCCTGGTCGGCTGCCACGGGGTGACGCCCCGCGCGGCGAGATCGGGATAGCGCTCCGGGTCGCCCGCCGCCGCAAAGGCCTCCCGCGCGGCCATTCCGGCGAGCTGGTGCTGGCCGTGGCCATCGCGGGGCGTCCCCGAGAAGACCGAGACGATCACGTGCGGCCGGAATTTGCGCACCACGAACACCACGTCGCGGAGCACCGCGTCGAACGGCCACAGCTCGAGCGCCTCGTCGATGCTCTTGGAATAACCGAAGTCGAAGGCTCGGGTGAAGAACTGTTCCCCGCCGTCGAGGGCGCGCGCGGCGACGAGTTCCCCGGTGCGGATCACGCCCAGTCCTTCGTGCAGCCGCGGGCCGATCAGGTTCTGGCCGCCTTCGCCGCGGCTGAGCGACAGGTAGGCGGTTTCGGCCCCCATCCCGCGCGCGAGGGTCGCGAGCACGCTGGTATCCTCGTCGTCGGGGTGGGCGGCGATCATCAGCACGCGCTTCACGCCGTCGAGCTGCCGCAGTCGCAGCCCCGCGCCCACGACTCCGTGGTCCTGCTGGGCGGCGGCGAAGGGCACGGGCCAACACACCAGCGCGGTGAGTGCCGCCACGGTTGCAATCTTGCGGTATTTCATCCCGGGAAGGTAACTATCCACGATGGACATCGCCGCCACGCTGCGCAGCTACGACGGGAAGCGCGTCGCGCCCTTCCGCGCGGTCGCGGATGACCTGCGGGACGCGCCGGAAAGCCCGGTCGGCAGGCTCGTCGACCTCGCCGCCACGGACGAGATGGAGCTGCAGGTGGGCGCCACGTGGGTGCTCAAACACCTCGCCGAACGGGGCACGCCGCCGCGCGGGCCAAGTGCGGCGACGCTTCTGGGCCTCCTGGGTCGCCCGTTCGCGCCCCACGCCGTGCTGCACATCCTGCAGACCCTGCCCCACATGCACATCGACGACGACCAGCGTCGTGGCCTGCAAGACGCGCTCATGGAACTGATCGAGTCCAGGCGCACGTTCATCCGCGCATGGGCCTACAACGGCCTCGGCATACTGGCTGCGCACGATGCCTCGCTGCGATCCGAAGTCGAGCGCCTGTTCGACCGGGCCGTGAAGACCGACACCGCCGCGGTGAAGGTGCGCATACGGCACGCCCGCGCGGCGATAGCGCGCTAGCGTACCCGGAACACCACCCCTGCGCCGACGTACATGTCCTCGGCCGCGTCATTCAACCCGAATCCGACGCGGACATCCCACTGGAGATTTTCGTTTGCGAGCCAGGCGAGTCCGCTGTTCAGGTAGTGCTCGGTCGGTTTGCCGGCGGACCCCGCGGGCACATCGAGCCCCGACGGGACAAAGGCGTACCACTCCCCGTACAGACCGGCGCGCTCGCCCAGGGCCACCCCGCACGACAGCGACTGGGCCCACTCCCGATAGTCCTGGTTCTGGTCCCCAACCGCAGCGTTCACCTGGGTGCTGCCCGCCAATGACACCGCCTCGGTGAAGTCCCAGCTGTACAGGAAGTTCACGCCCGGGAGGCTGCGCCCGGCGGAGAACGCATCGCCGCCGGTGGGGAGCGTCAGCTGCGGCAGGATCGCGGTGGCTGGGAGAAAGCCGCGCTGCTCGTTGAGGGCCAGCTTGGCGCCCAGGTAGAGGTCCTCCAGCCCGGACTCGGTCGCGGAATGCCCTCGCGACTCGGTGGACAGTGTGACCGCACCCGCGCCCACGCGGAGTTCCAGTCGGTCGGAAAGAACACCGGCGCGCAGCAGGGGCTCCCCGTACGAGTGCGTCCGGGCGGTCACGCCGTCCGAATCGTCGATGCCGAAGGTGGAGCCGAATTCGAACTGAAAGACACCACGGCCCACCGTACTGGTTGCCTCCGTGAAGTCGGGGCGGTCCGCGACGAGCGGCTGCTGGGCGTGGGCCGCACCGCCCCAGGCCAGCATCGCCAGAACGACGGAGAATCCCCCACACGACAGGGCTCCACGAAGCATCACCGCGGCCACGGCAGGGCCAGCCCCTCGGGCGCCTTCGACCTCCCGAACCACCCCGCCAGCGCAGCCAGACTGAGGACATAGGGAAGCGCCAGGAATAGCGGATACGGCAGATCCGCGTCGACCGCCTGCAGCGCGAACTGCAGCGCTTCGGCCCCCCCGAAGAACAGGGCCGCAGCAATCACGCCCTTCGGATTCCACCGCCCCAGCACCACCACCGCGATCGCGATGAACCCCTTCCCGGCCGACATGTTCTCGGCGAAGGTCCCCGTGTGCACCAGGCTCAGGTGCGCGCCCGCCAGCCCCGCTGCCAACCCCGCGAAGACGACCGCCAGCATCCGCGTCCGCACCACCGGCACCCCGGCCGCATTTGCCGCCTCTGGCGACTCGCCGACCGCCCGCAGCGACAGCCCCCAGCGCGTCCGGAAGAGGAACCAGCCGAGCACCGGCACCAGCAGATACGCCAGGTACGCAGTCACCGCCTGATCGAAAAACGCCGGCCCCACCACCGGGATCCGCGCCAGCAGCGGCACCTCCCACGCCGGCACCGTCGGCAGCTCCAGCGCCAGGCCGGTCACGCCGAAGCGGCTCTGGAAGACCGCCCCCGTGAAGCCCAGGCTGCCAATGGTCACCGCAGTCCCCGTGATGATCTGGTCTGTATTCAGCCACACCGCGAACACGGCGAAGACGAGCGCGGCCATCCCTCCCGCGACCGCCCCGGCCGCCAATCCTCCATACGGCCCCAACGCGAGCGCCCCGAGCGCCCCCCCGAGCGCGCCCCAGATCACCGAGCCCTCGAGCCCGATGTTGATCACGCCCGCCCGCTCCGAGACGGTTTCCCCGAGCGCCGCGAGCGCCAGCGGCACCGCGAGTCCAACGGCCGCAACGAGGAAGGAGGAGAGGACGCCGAACTCAGCCACGGGAACCTCGGCCCGCCAGCGCCTGCCAGCTTCTGTCCACGGCGAGCACGGCGAGAATGACCAGCGCCTCGATTCCCCGAACCCATACCTCCGGCACACCCGCATCGCGCTGCATGGCCCCGCCCCCAGCACTCAGCGCCCCGAACACGATCGCCGTCACCACCACCGCCAGCGGACTGAGCCGCGCCAGCAGCGCCACCGCGATCGCGGTGTAGCCCCAACCGGGCGAGAGCCCCTCGTACATGCGGTGTGTCACGCCCGCGACCTGCACCCCACCGGCCAGCCCCGCGATCGCGCCCGACGCGAGGAACGCGAGCCAGACGACGGGCTGTGCGCGGAACCGCCCGCTCACTTCGGCGGCGCGCGGCGATGCCCCGACGGCGCGCAACCGGAACCCGCCGGGCGTCCGGGTCAGGTACAGCCAGAGCGCGACCGCGATCAGGACCCCGATGAGGAATCCCAGATGAAGGCGCGTGCCGGGGATCAGTCCGGGGAGGTGTGCCGCCGCGGGGATTTCGTTGGTCTGGTTGAAGACGCCGCGCGACTCGCGCAAGGGACCCTGCACCAGGAACTGGGCCATGAAGAGGGCCACGAAATTCATGAGCAGCGTCGTGATCACTTCGCCCACGCCCATTCCGGTCTTCATCGCCGCGGGGACCGCCGCCCACAGCGTCCCGGCCGCGGCGGCGGCGAGGAGGGTGGCCGGGATGACGACCAGGCCGTGGGCGCCGGGCAGCGCCACCGCGACGGCCACGGCGGCGAGCGCGCCCGCGTGAAGCTGGCCTTCCGCGCCGATGTTCCAGACGCGCGCCTTGAAGGCGAAGGCGACGGCCAGGCCGGTGAGGAGCAGCGGGGTGGCCCGCACCAGGGTGAACGAGACGAAGCGGTCCCACGAACCGAAAGCGCCCCGGAAGAGGGCGGCGAAGGCGTCGCCGGGCGGATAGCCCCCGAGCGCGAGGAGGGCGGCCGCGACGGCCAGGGTGGCGAGGAGGGCGGTGGTGGCGGTCAGCACGGGGGTGAGCGCGCGGGAGGCGGTGCTCATCGGGCCTCGGTTCCGTGCGCGCTCAGCATCAGCTCGCCGATTGCGGTGGGGTTGTGGTCCTCGCGCGGCACCGGAATCAGGCGCCCCCGCACCATCACCGCGATCCTGTGCGACAGCTCGAGGATCTCGTCGAGATCGGCCGAGATCAGCACGACGCCGGGGGGGCGCTCGCCGCTCTTCACGAGGTTGGCGATCCGCTCGCGGACGGCGACGGTCGCCTTCACATCGAGACCCCGCGTGGGCGACTCGGCCACCAGCAGGTCACCGCTGCGCAGGAACTCCCGCCCCGTGACGACCTTCTGCTGATTGCCCCCCGAGAGGACGGCCGCGACCGCGGCGGGCGAATCCGCACGCACGTCCATGTCGCGCACGAGAGCCGCGGCAGCCTCCCCCACGCCTGTCCAGTCGAGCCACGGCCCGTGCCGGTGATCCTCCCTTCCGTGCAGGGCAAAGGCGACGTTCTCGGTGATTGTGAATTCATTCACAAGCCCCTCTTCGGTCCGGTCCTGGGGGATCCAGCCCACCTCTCCGGGCAACTCGACCTCGCCCGAATCCGGCCGCAGCATCCCCGCGAGCACCGCGGCGAGGGTGCGCTGGCCGTTGCCTCCCACACCGGCGATGCCGAGGATCTCGCCGCGGCGCACCTCCATGCTCAAGCTGCGGAGTGGCACCGTGCCCCCGCCGGTAACGGTCACGTCCCGGAGCTCGGCAACCACTTCGCCCTCGGCCACCTCGTCGCCCCAGGCCGCCTCCCCCGGCCCCGGCACCCCTTCGGCGCCCCGGCCCGGCGCGTGTTCCCCGCCCGGACCCGCCGCGTGTTCCCCGCCCGGACCCGCCGCCACCGCACCCCCGCCGCCCATCCCCACCTCCGCTCCCACCATGGCCTCCGCCAACTCCCGGGCCGACACCTCCGCGGCCTCGCGCGTCAGCACCCACCGCCCCCGCCGCAGCACCGTCACGCGGTCGGCTGCGGCCAGCACCTCGTCCAGCTTGTGCGCCACCAGCACGATCCCGGCCCCGGCGCGCGCTACCTGACGCAACACGGTGAAGAGTCCCTCCACCTCCTGCGGCGCCAGCACCGCCGTCGGCTCGTCCAGCAGAAGCACGCGTGTCTCGCCCATCAGCGCCTTCAGGATCTCCACCCGCTGGCGCTCCACCACCCCCATCCCGCCGACCGGCACGTCCAACTCGACCGCCAGACCCAGTTCCTCCGCACGCGCCTCCACCTGCTCCCTGTACCCGGGGCGGCCCACTCCGCGCCGCGTCCACGCGGCCTCGTTGAAGAGCGCCACGTTCTCGAACCCGGTGAAGCGCGGCACGAGCGAAAAGTGCTGGTGCACCATCGCGACACCCAGCCCGCGCGCCCCACCGGCTCCCCCGGCGCCCAGCGGCCGCCCAGCGATCTCGATCCTGCCCGCATCAGGCGCCAGGATACCGGCCGCCACCCGCGCGAGCGTCGTTTTCCCGGCGCCGTTTTCGCCCAGCAGCCCGTGGATCTCGCCCGGCGCGAGCCCAAAATCGACCTCGTCGAGCGCGGTGACCGACCCGAACCGGCGCGTCACGCCCAACAGCCGCAGGGCGTCGACCACCGTCTGTGCGCGGCCCCCGTCCGTCAGGACGAAGGCGGCTCCCCCGCCGCGGGCTCGAGAAAGTCGATGGCGGGGACCTCCAGCGAGCCCGCGATAATCGCCGCGCGCGCCTCGTCGATACGCGCGAGAGCGTCAGGCGGGATGACCCCGGCCTGCGCCGGGTTCGGGACGAACTCCACACCACCCCCTGCCAGCCCGGTCAGGACGGGCTCGGACAGCGTTCCCGCCTGCCAGTCGACGGCCGCCTGCAGGAAGACGGGAGGTATGTTGATCACCGCGCTGCCGACGATGACGTCGGGTGCGACATCGTTCTGGTCGCGGTTCATCCCGAAGGCCCAGGCCGAGCGGCCGCCTTCCCGGGCCTCGCGCACGGCCTGGAAGAAGCCGAAGCTGGCCGCGTCGACATTGTGGATCAGGACATCGGCGCCCTGCCGCAACTGGGCGGCGGCGGCTTCCTTCGCAGCCGAGGCGTCGTCCCAGCTGCCGATGAACGTCTCCAGCACCGCCGCGTCCGCCCTCACCGCCTTCACACCCGCTTCAAAGGCGATGAACGTGCCCTTTGCGCTGGGGATCTCGACGCCGCCGACCATCCCCACCGTCCCCGACTGCGTAATGGCTCCGGCAGCCATTCCCGCGAGGTAGGTTGCCTCGTTCGCCCCGAAGATGATGGGGACGACGTTTGCGGACGACCGGGAGCCCGACGAGACCACGAAGGTGACGTCGGGGTACTGCTCACCCGCGCGGCTCGCGGCGTCCTGGTACTCGAAGCCGTGTCCGAAGATGAGACCGTAGCCCGACTCGGCGTACGAAATGAAGGCCTCGTCGAACTCGGCGGGCGTCCGGGTCTGCTGATGGGAAACGCGGAAACCCAGCGAATCGCCGATCAGCTGAAGGCCTTCGTAGGCGCCTGCGTACCAGCCGGCATCGCTCACCGGGCCGGCGGTGAGGAGGGCGGCGGCGGGCTGTCCGGTGTCGGCTGCCGGGTCGGCGCCACAGGCTGCTGCGGCGATCGACAGGAAAAGCGCGGCGTCACGCGAGCGGCTGCGGCCGCGATCCATCATCGCCAGGCGGAAATCTTTCATTGCAATGCCGAGTCTGTACCTGCTCTGGTGGCCCGTCAACGTCAGACGGTACAATATACGCGGATCCCTTCACCGGGTGCCCCCGGTTCCCTTGACCCCGATTGGAAAACCCATGAGCCAACCCCGCGACCATTGGAGCTCCAACGCAGGCCTCGTCCTCGCCGCCACCGGCAGCGCCATCGGCCTCGGCAACCTCTGGAAGTTCCCGTTCATCACCTGGGAGAATCAGGGAGGAGCGTTCGTCCTCGTCTACCTGATCTGCATCGCGGCGGTCGGCCTGCCGATCATGATGGCCGAGCTGCTGATCGGGCGGCGGAGCCAGAAGAGCGCGGTGGGGGCGTTGAAGGATGCCGTGGCGTCGAAATGGCCAGCGGGTCAGAAGCTCGGAGGACTGGTGGGGGGATGGGGCGTGCTGGCCGGCTTCATTTTGCTGAGCTACTACACGGTCATCGCGGGGTGGTCGCTCTACTACTTCGCGCAATCGGTCGGGTGGACCCTCGGCGGCTTCCCGGCCGACCTGTCGCCCGTCGAGCTCTTCGATACACAGGTGAGCAACGCGGGCCTGCAGCTGGCACTCTCCCTGAGCTTCAGCATCGGGACTATCGCGGTCGTCTACTTCGGGGTCAGCAAGGGGATCGAACGGATCGCGCGGCTCTTTCTGCCGATCCTCTTCGGGATCCTGCTGCTGATGCTCTTCAGTGCGCTCAGCATGAGCGGATCCGGCGAGGCGCTGGCCTTCATCTTCCGCCCCAACTTCGCCGACCTGACGACGGACGCGGTTCTTGAAGCACTGGGCCACTCGTTCTTCACCCTGTCGCTCGGCATGGGCGCGATGATCACCTACGGGTCGTACATCTCGCGCAAGCACTCGGTCGTGAAGGCGTCGGGAGCAATCGTGGCGCTGGACACAATCATCGCGCTGGTCGCCACCGTGATCATGTTCTCGGTGATCTTCTCGGTGGCCGGGATGCGCGACGAGGTGGGCGGCTCGACGGTCGGGATGCTCTTCATCTCGCTGCCCGAGCTGTTCTACACCGAGGTGCCCTTCGGCGTGGTGCTGGGGCCGCTCTTCTACGTGCTGGTGGCGCTGGCCGCGCTGACCTCGACGATCTCGCTGCTTGAAGTAGTGTCCGCCTACCTGATCGACCAGCGCGGACTGACGCGCCACAAGGCGACGATCGGGGCAGGTGCAGCGATCTTCGTGTTCACCATCTTCGCCGCGCTGTCGTTCACGGGAACGGGCTGGCTCTCCACCATCGAGATCTTCGAAGGCAAGGTCGGCTGGTTCTCGAACGCCGACCACTTCGTTTCCAACTGGATGTTGCCGACGGGCGGGTTCTTTCTCACGCTGGCGGCGGGTTGGTTCATGACCCGCGAGTCGACGAAGAGCGAACTGATGGACGGCACCGAGCCGCGCTGGTTCCACTACGGCGCGTGGCGCTTCTTCATCCGCTGGGTGGCTCCGATCGCCGTTGCCGCAATCATCTACTTCGTGATCGGGGGGACGGACTTCAGTTGAGGGGCAGCGTCGCAAAGCGCCCGCCGGAGATCGCCTTCGGCGGGCGCGTCCTCTTCCTCGCGGACGACGCCGACCTGATCCGGCGCCAGCTCCACGACGGGGTTGACCTCGACCTCACGCCCGAGCTCAAGGCTCAACTCCGCGACCAGATCAGCACCGACGAGATCACCCCTGCCTACATCTGCTTCTTCTACGACGAGACGCTGGGCGAATTCCCCTACCTGGGCCTGCGGGTCGCGAGCGCGGGCGCGGGCGGCACGGGCAGCGCAGACGCCCCGGACGCCCCCGACGAAGCCCCCATCGAGCGCGGCACCGTCAAGAACGCCGGCTTCATCTGTTCCGTCGCCGGCAAGCGCCGCGGCAAGGGATCCAGCCGCGAGCAGAGCCCCTACGCCGAACTCATGGCCGGCATCAAGGTCGTCGTCAGCGAGAGCATCGAGCGCATCTACAATGAGAACTGCCAGAACCTCGGCATCCTCACCACCACCGATTTCGGCCTCATCGAGCGCATCCGCTCCGGCGAGCCGATCGCGCTGAGCGAATTCACCGCCGGGACCGACGACATCACCCGCCAGATCATCGAGTACGGCGGCCTGTTCGAGTTCAACATGGCGCGGCTGGCGGGGGAAGTGACGCTGCCGGCACCGCGGGCATCGGCCGGCTCCACAGCGGGCTCCACGCCACGCCCCATGGCCCTCGGCGAGAAGATCTTCGCCCGCAAATGGGTCGTGGACGCCGCCACCGAGCAAATCGGCACCGACCACGCCGAGCCCGGCGAAGCAGGCTTCTTCCGCGCCGACATCCGCTTCTCGCACGAATACGTGACCCCGATGGCCGCCATCTTCTTCGAGCAGAAGCTGGGGGCCGACGCCAACGTGCTCGACCCCGACACGATCCTCTTCTTCCGCGACCACCTCACCTTCCTGCACAAGGTGATGAGCCAGGAGCGGATCGAGCAGGGCCTGCTGGCGGTCGCCAACCAGCTCGAGGTCAAGCAGCGGGAGTTCGCCGACAAGCAGGGCATCCGCCTCTACGGCGAGCAGCAGGGCCACGTGATGGGCTCCGAGGCGATCTGCCACTCCAAGATTCTCGAGGACTACGCCGAGCCCGGCATGCTGATCATCGGCACCGATTCGCACACTCCCCACGCGGGCGCGGTCGGCGCGCTGGCCTTCGGCGTCGGCACCACGGCGATCTTCAATTCGTGGATCACCAAGGACGTCCGCGCGCGCATCCCGCCGTCGTTCAAGGTCGTCGTCACCGGCACGCTGCCCGCCAACGTCACCGCCAAGGACCTCATGCTCGAGATCCTGCGCCACCCCTACGTGCGCGACGGCCACGCCATCGGCCAGATCATCGAGTACGCGGGCCCGGTCGTGGAAGGGCTGTCGGTGGATGAGAGAGCGACCATGACCAACATGGCCGCGGAAGTGGGCGCGTTCACGGGCCTCGTCGCAGCCGACGAGAGAACGGTCGAGTTTCTCGTGCAGGAACGCGGCATGCCCCTGGCCCGCGCCCGAGCGCTGGTCGAAGGCGTGCACAGCGACCCCGGCGCCGAGTACGTCAAGATCATCGAGATCGACGCGACCGGCCTGCGCCCCATGGTCGCGCTGCCCGGCGATCCCGGGAACGGCCTCTACATCGACGAGCTCACCGACGCGGTGCCGATCGAGATCGCCTACGCCGGATCGTGCACCGCCGGCAAAAAGGAAGACATGGACATGTACGCCCGCGTCTTCCGCGAGGCCCGCGACCGGTGGGGCCTCGGCGTCCACCCCGACGTGAACTGCTACATCCAGTGCGGCTCGACCGACGTGCGGGAATACGCGCGCGAGCAGGGGTACCTGGACCTGTTCCACGAGATCGGCGCCGAGTTCATCGAGCCGGGGTGCGGCGCGTGTATCGCCGCCGGGCCGGGGGTCACCCGCACGGCCGAGCAGGTCTCGGTGTCGTCCCAGAACCGCAATTTCCCGGGCCGCTCCGGGCCGGGTCAGCTGTACCTGGTGTCCCCGTACTCGGTGGCCGCGTCGGCGGTGGCGGGCAGGGTGGTGGGGTGGGAGCCGGGGGCGAGGGTAGAGCGGGTGGGGGCTGGGAAGCCGAGGATGCCGGTGTTGGCGTAGGGGGACTGGGCCTGCGGGTCAGGTCATGGCGGGCAGATCAACTCCATTCGCGGCTCCTGCGGCGGCCAGAGCACGATCCAGCGTGGCCAGGGGTAGTCGCAAGCGCAGGGCCAATTCCAGGTACATGGCATCGTAAACGGAAAGCCGGTTTTCATGGGCGAGGTCGAGAGCGCTGCCCCATATGCGCGCTGTGGAGACTGGATCGATCTCGATGGGCAGCGCCGCCAGGTTGTTGCGGATTCGTGCCCAGTCCTCCCTGGTGATTCGCCGGCGGGAGGTGGCTACACGAAGAACGTTTCCGACTTCTATCGGCCAGAGGGCCGGGACAAAGGCTCTGCCTCCGACCAGAGAATCTCGCATTCGTTCGGTCGCTTCCGTCGCCTCGTCCGGGAACACCCATGCCATGGTCACGGAGCAATCGAGCACATAGGCCATCAGCGCTTGCGACCTTCTTCAATCATGTCACGAACCGACAGACCGCCCAGGCTGTGGGTCTCCTGGAAGTCCTTGAGGTCGGCGATCGCTGCCCGGATCTTGCCCGTGTCTCGAGCCTGGAAAGGAACCAGCTCTGCGACGGGCCGATCGTGCTTGGTGATGACGAACCGCTCTCCCGCCTCAACGCGGCGCAGGAGGCGAGGGAGGTGCGTCTTGGCTTCAAATGCGCCAATTCGGGACATCGGACTGGATCCTGGATGAGAAACACTTAACAGACCAGATGGAGACTAGTCTAACTGCACGCAATCCCTCACGCAAGGGATTGCCCCCCCCCACTCCCCCCGGGTCGAAATGTACGGAAAAGCTTGTTTACAATGAAATGTCGCTGTTCGACGACATTGCCCAAACGTCGTCGTTCATCGACATATTGCTCAAAAGTCGCCGAACGGCTACAATTTGTGTCATGCGAATCCGTACACCGGTCGATTTCGGCCTGATGATCCGGCAGGCGAGGCGGTCGCGGGGAATGACCCAGCAACAACTTGCGCGCGCCGCTGCCGTCGGGCGCCAGTGGATCGTGGCCATCGAAGCGGGAAAGCCGCGAGCTGAGCTAGGGAAGGTGCTGCAGACTCTGGCTGCGCTGGACTTGTCGCTGAGCATACACGGGGAAGGGGTACCCGAGACCCGGAAGTCCCACCTTCCGATAGAGACCATCGATCTCCAGGCCGTTCTGGATGCGCACCGGCGCACATCGCCGTGAAAGAGCTCCTGATAGCGACCGTTTCACCGATCTTGCGGCGGCCGCCCGGTCGGAAGGACTGGATCACCCGATCGTGGAAAGGCTCAAGGACGGCATCGCGAGTCACGCGAGTGCGTGCCTGAAAAGACTGCGAAGGTGAAGACCGAGTGGTCTCCCATCCGGTCCCCCTGTCCCATCCGAACATGCCCGTGTCCCACGTCATTTCCGTGGAACCAGGGGACCGGGCCACCAAAAGCCGGTGACCGGAATGGTCGCTGCTGGACTCGAACCAGCGACCCCTACGATGTGAGCGTAGTGCTCTACCGACTGAGCTAAGCGACCTGGAAGTACCCCCACGGGGAATCGAACCCCGGTCTCCTGGCTGAGAACCAGGTATCCTAGTCCACTAGACGATGGGGGCGTCCGTGCTCGCGTCCAAGTCGGCCAACGACCCGGAAGCGAGGGGCCGATAAGCTACAGCGAACACGTGGACGGCTCAAGTACGAGACGTGGCCGCGTTCATCTTGACTATTCGAGCGGGAACGGCTTGCGATGGAGGTGCTCTGCGCGGGGTGGCGTCAGTTCCTCCGTGAGGGCTTCAGGAGCGGACAGCGTTTCCTTGAGGCTTCGTTTCCCCGTTCGTTTCATTCGACCTACTCCTCGATCGTGACCAGAAACACCGCCTCCAGCCTATCACGCTGGCTTCCCCGCTCCCCCTCGCGTTCTGCCTTGCAGGCGCCAGATTAGGAGCCAGCCGCAATCATGGTATCGGAGGTTCCTTCCGCCTGCCAGCTCACGCGCCCGCCCTGCCTGCCGGATGATACCGAACACCACGGACCAAGCATGAACCCAACCCCCCAAGTCCTCATCCTCGGCGGTGGCCCGGCGGGCGCCGCGGCAGCGCGGCTGCTCGCGCAGTGGGGGCATGAGGTCGTGGTCGTCGAGCGCTCGCCCGATGCGGACTCTGCCGCGCAGTCGCTCGCCGAGTCGCTGCCGCCCAGCACGCGCAAGGTGCTGGCCGCGACGGGGCTGCTGGGGGTGGTGGAGGCGGGGGGATTTCACCCGAACGGCGGCAACACGGCGCTGTGGGGCGGCGAGGGCCGCCGCGACGACTTCGCGGGGGGCGCGACCGGGTTCCACATCCTGCGGTCGCGGTTCGACGGGTTGCTGCGTGAAGCGGCGGCGGGGGCCGGGGCCGAGATCGTGGGGGGCGTGGCCAGGTTGCCGGAGCGGAAGGCTGATGGGGAGGAGTGGCGGGTCGAGGTCGCGCTCGACAGCGGGAAGCGCGTCGAGATCGAGCCGGGCTGGGTGCTGGATTGCACCGGCCGCGCGGGGGTGCTGGCGCGCCGCTACCGGGTCCTCGAGGCCGAGGCGCCGACGCTCGCGGTGGTGCGCAGGTATCGCAGCGAGGACGGGTGGGGGAACGTCGACGCCACGCACGCCCTCGTGGAGAGCTACGGGCGCGGCTGGGCCTGGTCGGTACCCACCTCGGAGCACGAGCGTCATGTGGCGGTGATGGTCGACCCTGAACTCCAGGCCGTCATGGAGGGGGCCGCCGACCTTTCGGCTGCCTTCGAGGCCGAGATCGAAAACACCGCCCTCATGCGATCCGTCACAACCTCCGCCGGGGCTGTCGGCGACGCCTGGGCGGTGACCGCGTCGATGTACACGTCGTCGGAGTTTGCGGTGGGCCGGGCACTGCTCGTGGGCGATGCGGCCTCGTTCGCCGACCCGATGTCGTCGTACGGGGTGAAAAAGGCGCTGGCCTCTGCGTGGCTTGCGGCCGTCACGGTCAACACCGCGATCCGCACGCCGGAGCTCGCGGGCGCGGCCGCCGACTTCTACGAGCGACGCGAGCGCGAGATGTACCGATCGTTGCGCGAGGAACTCGCCACGCAAGTCGCCGGGACGGCTGGGAAGGGGGCAGGCGAACCGGCTAGCGACGCGGAAGCGGCCGACTTCTGGGACAGACGCGCCCGCTGGCTCTCCGACCGGCCCGAGGCTGCTGCCGAAGCCAACTCGCCCGACGGGCCCGACGCCGAGGCACTTCGCGACGACCCCGAAGTGCGGGCGGCATTCCACGCGCTCCGTCTCGGTTCCGGACGCCTCCGGGTGGGACGCCGCGACACCGTCGACCGTCCGCTGGTGATCGGGAACCGCATCCGCCTGGCGCCGGCGCTCGTCACGCCGCGATTTCCCGGCGGAGTCCGCTTCTTCCGGGACGTCGACCTGCTCCGCGTCGTGCACCTCGCCACCGGCTCGCCGAACCCGGGTGCGCTCTACGAGGCGTACTCGGACTGGGCCGCACGCGAAGACCTTCCGCCGATCGACCTGGCCAACTTCATCGGGGTGGTGGCGCTGCTGATCGCGGACGGGGTGCTGGTGCCGGGGCCCGAGCGCTGATTGGCGCGCACACCGCCCGCCCGCTGACGGTCGCTGACGGCAAACTTTTGACGCGGGCCAGCGCCGGTGCTAAATCACAAAGGCTCGCCATCGACGATGCCCGAAGACGGAGCCGATCCGCCCGGATGAAACGCCTCGCCACCGCCGGAACAGTTGTTTCGATGTTGCTGCTCGCCACCGGGGCCCAGGAGGCGGAGGAAGAGGCCGGGATCGCCGTCGCCGACCAGCTGGTTATCGAGACCTGCAATCAGTGCCACCGCGTCGACGACGACGGCATGATGACGCGCGTCTCGTACATGCGGAAGACGCCCGAGGGATGGCAGCAGTCGATCCGGCGCATGGTCACGCTCAACGATGTCGAACTCGAGCCCGAGGTCGCCCGCGACATCGTGCGATACCTCTCCGACCATCACGGCATCGCACCCGAGGAACTGCGCCCCGCCCGCTTCGAGGTGGAGCGCCGCCTGATCGACTGGTCGTACGAGGGTGACGAGGACGTTACCCGCACCTGCAGCAGCTGCCACTCGATGGGGCGCGTGGTCACCCAGCGCAGGACGAAGGAAGAGTGGGACCTGCTGATGGCCATGCACCGCGGGTACTATCCGCTCTCCGACACGCAGGGGTTCCGGCGGTCCGGGCCGCCCGATCCCGACGCGACGGACAGTCGCCACCCGATGGACAAGGCGATCGACGAGCTGTTCGGCAAGTTTCCGCTGACCACCGCCGATTGGACGTCGTGGTCGGCGACGATGCGTCCGCCGCGGATCGCCGGCACGTGGGCACTGCGGGGCCACGACCCCGGCCGCGGCCCGATCTACGGCACGGTGGAGATCTCGCAGGGCGCCGACGAAGGGAACTTCGACACCAGTATTCGCTACGCCTACGCGCGGTCGGGCGACGAGGTCGAGCGCGACGGGCGCGCGATCGTCTACACCGGGTACCAGTGGCGCGGCCGTTCCCTGGAGGGCGACAGCGAAGAGACGGCGCTGCGCGAAGTGATGATGGTGGAGCGCGGCTGGAACGAGATCAACGGCCGCTGGTTCGCCGGCGACTACGACGAATTCGGGCCCGACGTTACGCTGGTGCGGGTCGACGGACCCGTGGTCCTGGGGCTGCACCCCGGCGCGCTCCGCTCGGGCAGCAGCGCGACCGTCACCGTGCACGGCGCGAACCTTCCCACCGGACTGGGCGCGGCCGACCTCGACCTCGGCCCTGGCGTCGAAGTCGTCAGCGTGACGCAGAGCGCCCCCGACATGTTCGCCGCCGCAGTGACCGCCAGCGACGATGCAGCGCCCGGCGCGCGCGATGTGTTCCTGGCGGGCCGCCCGGTCCCGGGACACCTCACCGTCTACGGGACCGTCGACCGTATCCTGGTCACGCCCGAAGCCGGGATGGCGCGGCTCGGTGGCGGCGCCTTCCCGAAGGGCTACGCCCAGTTCGAGGCCACCGCCTTCAGCAACGGCGCCGACGGCAAGCCCGACACGGACGACGACCTGGATCTCGGCTTCGTAGACGTCGAGTGGTCGCTGGAGGAATACTCGGCGATCTTCGACGACGACGACCTCGATTACGTGGGATCGCTCGACGAGAACGGCCTCTTCCACCCGGCACTCGACGGCCCCAACCCCGACCGCGACGGCATGCGCAACAACGTCGGCGACGTCTGGACGGTGGCCACCTACCGCGGCCCGAACGGCGAGGAAGTGCGGGGCCGCGGGCACCTGATCGTCACGGTGCCGCTCTACATGCGGTGGGAGCCCTGGCGGGTCCAGATGGGCCCGGGCGTGCCGCGCAGAACTTCGGACATGGGGAACGGAAGATGAGCACCGTCGCGACAACCGCTGCGCCCGGCCTGGGAGCCGCCGCATCGGGCCTGACCACACCCGACCCCACCTTCCTCGCCCAGCGCGAGTTCCACCCCTTCGAAGCCGGCGGCGAGACCTTCCTCTACCTGGTCCCCTCGGCCGCCGTCTTCCACCTCGACGAGGCCTCGCTGGGCGTCCTGCAGGCCCTCGACGCCGGCGCCGCCAGCGAAGAGGCCCTGGTCACCGCCCTGGCCCCGCGGTTCGGCGAGCGCACCGTCCGCCGGAGCCTCGCCGAACTGATGCGCGTGCAGGCCATCGGCTTCACCACGGCCCCGAAGGAGACCTTCCCGAGGGTGCTGCCAGCGGCCGATTTCCCGCTCACCACGATGGTCCTCAACGTCACAAACAAGTGCAATCTGGCGTGCACGTACTGCTACGAGTACGGCGAGGACAAGATCGTCGACACCACCTGCGACCCCGCGCCCAACTACATGAGCGAGGAGACCGCGCGGAAGAGCGTCGACTTCATGTTCGAGCAATCGGGCGATCTGCCGGTCGCGCACCTCACCTTCTTCGGCGGCGAGACGCTTCTCAACTTCAAGGTCCTCAAGAAGACGGCGGCCTACGCACGCGAGCGCGCCAAGGAGTTGGGGAAGGACGTCGACTTCTCGCTCACGACCAACGGCACGCTGCTCCGCGACGAAGTCATCGACTGGCTGGCGGACAACCGGATCGGCGTCACGGTCAGCATCGACGGGCCCAAGGAGACACAGGACAAGTTCCGCGTCTTCAAGAACGGCATGGGCAGCTACGATTACGCGATGCCGAAGATCAAGCGCCTGCTGGAGCGCCACCGCACCCGCCCGATCGGGGCCCGCGTGACGCTCACCCGCCAGACGCTCGACGTGCCGCGGATCTTCCACCATCTGCGCAACGAGATCGGGTTCTGGGAGGTCGGATTCGCCCCGGTGACAACCGCGGACGGGCGCGGCTACGCGATCGAGGACACCGGTTTCGACCGCATGCTCGGCCAGTTCGAGGAGCTGGCGCATGAGTTCCTGGACTACGCGGTCGAGGACAGGCACCACGGGTTCTCGAACGTCAAGGACACGATCGAGGAGATCCACAAGGGCGTCAGCAAGGCGTTCCCCTGCGGCGCCGGACTGGGTCTGATGGGCGTGGCCACCGACGGCGAAGTCGCGCTCTGCCACCGCTTCGCGGGCTCGGACGACCACAGCATCGGCTCGGTCCACAATGGTCTCGACCGCAAGAAGCAGTTCGAGTTCCTGGGACACCACCACGTGGCCAACAAGACCGACTGCAACACCTGCTGGGCGCGGCCGCTCTGCGCGGGCGGCTGCTACCACGAGGCCCATGTGCGCTACGGCGACACGGGCAACGCGAACCTGCACTATTGTGATTGGATCCGGAGCTGGACCAACACCTGCCTGGAGGTATACGGCGAGATCGCGGTCAAGAACCCGGGTTATCTGGATCAGTTCAACGCATGAAGGACGATCGCGTCAGCTGACTGGTCATCGTGACCGGTCAGATGGCGCGGTGACATGAGGAGGCGAAAAAGTGGATCATCTGAAAGCCATCAATCAGAAGGCGCAGCGGATTCAGGCGCACGTGGCGCCGGGGGTTCCCGAGGAGGTCTCCGGATCACCGGTGGCCGCGAACGGGGGCACGGCCGACGCGCCCGCGAACGGCGACGCCGACCTCGATGTCGTCGCGCTCGAGAGTGGCCCCGGCCAGTCCGGGCCGCACATCCCGCTGGGGTGTTCGCTCGTGTTCGCGCCCGGTTGGGAAGTGGACTCGACGGGCGGCACGGCCGGACTCTGTCAGCCCGTCGAACGCGACCTCTTCGACTGCCACCTGGCCTGCTTCTGGCCCGCCCACGTCCCGGACCAGTTGAATCACGCGCCGGACTGGACCGGCAAGTGCGCCGCCGCGCAGAAGGACTGGCGCAAGATCGACCTGATCTTCCCGTAATGCGTACCGCAGCGCTCCTCACGGCCGGCCTGCTCGCCCTCCCCGGCACCGCCATCGCCCAGGGCGGCGGCAACGGCGTCATCTACATGGCGGCGTACGACCACGCGATCCACGTCATCGACGAGAACACCCTCGAGGTCGTGGACAAGATCCCGACCTCGATCGGCATCCCGATCGGCCTCACGCTCTCGAAGAACCACGAGCGCATCTACGTGCGCGACGCCGAGTTCGAGGAGATCGAGATCATCGACGTGGCGAGCCAGGAGTCGATCGACAGCTTCACCCTCAGCCGCGGGGGGGACAGGAAGGTGCGGATCTGGGGGATGGAGGTCGACCCGGCCGAGGAGTTCATCATCCTCAACACCATGCGCTACACCAAGCGCATCGACCGCTGGGAGATCGACGAGGCCGTGCTGCTGAAGTACGACCTGACCGAGAAGGAAGTCACCGACACGATCCCCTGGCCGGAGGGCGAAGGCGGCCGCAGGGCGCGGCTGATGTTCTCGCCCGAGGGCGACTACCTGTACTTCTTCAGCCGGGGCAACATCATCGCCCTCGAGACCGAGGAGTTCACGGAAGTGGACCGCTGGGACCTGTCCCGCCCGATCGAAGAGGGGCTGGGACGCTTCAGCTTCGGCTTCCCCACGAGCCCCCACGACGACGAGGGGTTCCACACCGGTCTCTTCAACTTCACCGACCCGGTGCAGAACCGCCGCATGATGGGGATCGCGCGGGTCAACCTCGCGGAGCGGGATGTCGACTTCTTCACCCTGGGGCCGAGCTCTCCGGTCAGCTTCCGCCTCGCGCCCGGCGGCCAGAAGGCATACGGGCTGGTGCAGCAGATCGGCAACTACGAGTTCTGGACCTTCGACATCGAGGGGCGCCGCGTGGAGAGCCGCCAGCGCTTCCCGGGCCGTCCCCGCATGGGCCTGGAGATCAGTTCCAACGGCGAGCTGCTCTACATCTACAACGCCGGTGCGACGATCGACGTCTACGACGCCGACACTTACGAGTTCCTGCGGACCGTGACCTTCGACGCCGACATGACCAGCTTCGTGATGATCCCGGAGGGAACCGGCCCCCGGGCGAACTAAGGGGCAACCCGTCCGGCGCGGAGGCGCCCTGATGGCCATTCTGGACGCCGAACTCCGGCGCGGACTCGCGTACGTCGTCCCCTACAAGTGGCGGCTCGCGGTCATCCTCGCGCTCAACCTGGCCGGGACCGCGCTCGCGCTCTACGTCCCGTTCCTCACCCGCACCCTGGTCGACGACGCGCTTCTCGGGCAGGACCTGAGCGCGCTGGTCCGGGTCGTCGTCCTCTTCACGGGCGTCACCGCCGCCAGCTTCGTGCTCAACTTCGCCAGCGGGATGCGCTACACGAAGGTGTCGGCCGAGATCCTCTTCGACATGCGGCTCGCGGTGTACCGGCACCTGCAGCGCCTGTCGCCGCGCTTCTTCGCGCGGACGCCGCTCGGCGAGATCATGTCGCGGATCAACAACGACGTGGGAGAGATCCAGCGTGTGCTCGCGGACACGGCGCTGGCGTGGATCGGGAACGTGGCATTTCTCGTCGGGACGGTGGCCATGCTCCTCGTGCTCGACTGGCAGCTGTTCCTGGCCGCCGCGGCGCTTCTGCCGCCCGCGATCTGGGCGATCGTGCGCTACCGCCGCCGCCTCGAGGTGCGCGTGCGCGTCATGCGCGAACGGAGCGCGAGCATCGGCACCTTCCTGATCGAGACCCTGCGCGGGGTGCGCCTGGTCGCCGCCTCGAACGCCGCCGAGCGCGAGGCGGGCCGCTTCCGCGAACACAACGACTCGTTCGTGCGCTCGCTAATGTCGATGCAGCGGCTCCGCTACCTGTCGGGGGGCCTGCCGGGGCTGCTGCTGTCGGCGAGCACGGCGGTGGTCTTCCTCTACGGCGGCTCGCGCGTGATCGACGGCGCGCTCACCCTGGGCACCTTCACCGCGTTCATGGCCTACCAGATGCGCCTGATCGGTCCCGTGCAGGGCCTGATGGGGCTGTACACGGGGATCGCCACCGCGCGCGTCTCGCTGCGCCGCGTGCACGAACTGGTCGACGAGCCGATCGAGGTGGTGGACGCGCCTGCGCCGGCCGCGCTGGGCCCCGTGCGCGGGGAGCTCGTCTTCGAGGACGTGTCGTGCGGGCACGGGCGGGGTGGCGCGGTGCTGGAGGGGTTCGGGATGACCGTCTCGCCGGGTGAGGTGGTCGCTCTGGTGGGTCCGTCAGGGGGAGGCAAGTCGACGGTGGCCGACCTGATTGTCCGCCATCTCGACCCCGATTCCGGGCGTGTCTTGCTGGACGGGAGGGATGTGCGAGACATCAGCCTGGCGGAGCTGCGCGCGAATGTCTCCCTCGTCGACCAGACCGCGTTCGTCTTCAACACCTCGATCCTGGAGAATGTGCGGTACGCGCGCCCGGACGCGGACGAGGCGGCGGTGTTGCGGGCCGTGGAGCGCGCCGGGCTGCGCGATTTCGTGGCGCGGCTGCCCGACGGGCTCGGCACGGTGGTCGGCGAGGATGGCCGCCAGCTCTCGGCGGGGGAGCGTCAGCGCGTGGCGATCGCGCGTGCGCTGCTGGCGGATCCGGCCGTGCTGGTGCTGGACGAGGCGACGAGCGCGCTGGACGCGGAAGCCCAGGCGCACGTGGTGGGCGCGTATCGCGCGGTGATGCGGGGGCGGACGACCGTGCTGATCACGCACCGGGAAGAGATGCTGCGGGGGGTGGATCGGGTGGTGGGGGTGGGGTAGATCGGCCCAGGAAGCTCCCACATGGACTGGGCCGAGGCCAAACGCGGCGAAATGTCAACAAGGCAGGTCGCCTGAGCTGCGAATCCCGGCAGGAAATCGTCTAGCGTGAGTTAGGTGGATCAGAATAGATCGGCATGACCGCATGTTTCTTTCTGCAGGGAGCGCTGCCTATGTTGTCTCAATATGGCCCGTGGACTACGTGAATCACGCTGTCCGGTACTTCCGCCTGAGATCCGAGCGACATTGTCTTCGGATCGTTCGCCTTGGCATAGGCTGGTTGTTCATGCGTTTGTTCGGTGGAAGGCTCATGTGCCCTGAACTCAGTTGCCGTCGGCTGGCGGCCTGGACCGCCTTAGCTGCCACGACGGTCGCACCGACCGACGGCCTCTCAGGGCAGGAGATCTCGGGGAGGGCGCTGGACGCAGCAAGCGGTAATCCCGTAGCGCTGGCGGAGGTTCAGCTCCTTGACAGCGCCAACGTCCGGGTCGCCGCGACAACATCGAACAGCTTCGGCCGTTTTGTCCTGACGGCCCCTGTGGCTGGCGGCTATTACGTCGTAGTACGGCGAATCGGCTACACGGATATGAGATCTCCCCTCGTCAGGCTTACAGGAGGCAAGCGCTACGACATAGACTTTGAGGTCGAGCCCGAGCCCTTCCGTCTCGAAGGTGTCGAGGTGACGGTGGAAAACGAGAAACGCGACGACTGGCTCAGGCGGCAACTTGGGAGGCATCCGAATTCGATTCGCGGCTACCGATTGATCCAAGGCGCACGCTTGGAAGAGGCGAAGGGCAAGAGCGACGACAACACGGAGCTATTGCGATGGCTGTACATCGCAGTGTCGCACGGGCGGCGCGTGTGCGTGCTCAGCCTGTTTGACCAGTGCGGCCAGTTGTACGTGGACGGAAGGTGGGTCCCTAACGAACACATTGATACCTTCGACATGGAGTCTGTTGTCGCAGTTGTCACGGTGGGCAGGGGAGGTGCGGGACGGGGGGCTGGTGGCGCGGTATACCTTTTCACCAGGGACTTCAGGTGGGATCGGCATTGGGGGAGTCGCGAATGAAGCTGCAGAGCCCCGGCCCAGTAGACACCACGGTCCCCTGCCCGCTCAGGGCCGAAGCAAGGGTAGTCGGAACGAGCAGCGCCGACGAGGTCGGGGATACACTACGGTTGGAGGTGAGTGCGGTGATCAAGCCGGCCGGCTGCAATGTGTCGGGCACAGGCGGAAGCCGACGAAGATCACCATCACGCCCGAACAACCCTACCGAACCACTCACCTTGTACCAGCACGAGCCGGATTCGCGAGGAGTGTAAGGTGGGGAGATCGATCCTCTTGCTGGCTTGCCTCACCTTGACTGCGTCACACCGCAGCCAAGATCCACCCCAGGTGCTTCCCGACCTTGCGCTGGAGTGTGAGCAGGCGGTTGCGGTCGCGGAGCCAACCGAGGTGCGGGAGATCGACCTCCTGCTACAACCTGGCCCGCCATTTGGCAACGCGCTGCCAAACCCCTTGGGTCGGGTTTTGGGTGTGGCATGGGTTCCGAGTACCGACGCCCTCCATGTACTGGATGGTACGGACGGCGTGGTTGTCTACGATACGCTTGGGAACATGCTGGCTTCCTATGGCGGGATCGGCGAGGGACCGGGCGAATTCCAGGGACAGCGTGGCGACCATGGAGGAGGTGGGGGACAGTACAATCAGGTGGCCTCGTTGGACGACGGGTACGTGCTGGTCCACGATCTGGGGCCGTTGCACCTGTTTACCGCCGATGGCGAATTTGTGAATCGCGTCGGTACGAGCGCCGAAATCGAGGGTCCGTTCGCGGTCAGACACTTGGCTGGGATCGGCGATAGGCGGGCGATCACGGCAGTCACGGGTGGCGTCCGTCAGCTCGATTCTTTTTACAAGACTGGTAGACAGACGCTTGGCGTGGCCAACGCAGGTCCCGACGGTCTCGCGCTGCAACCGATTGCCTTTGTGCGCAACCGGTTCTCGGACCGCTCGTACACGTCTTTCCCTCCGCGTTCCCCGTACGACGGCTGGACCAGGCGGTTGTGGGACGCGCGCCCAGCACTACTGGCAACGCTTCCGTCGGAGTCGGCTGGTATCTGCCTCTTTGATCCCGACGATCTTGAACTGGACACGGCAATCCAACTGGCCGTCCCGAACATCCGGGTCGACGGAGCCGAGCGACGGCGTGTGATCAGAGAGCTTCAGGACAGGTTCCCCAGACCGCCCGTTGCCGGCGGGACCTGGGAGGACTTCTACCCATTCTGGCCGGAGCACCTGCCGATTGGGCTCGATGTTGTCGCCGCACCCGGCAACGCGGTTTGGGTGGAACGAGCGACAGGGCCGAGTACGCGAGTCGTGGACATCTACGATGACGAATTGGGCTATCGCGGAACCGCCGCCCTGCCGTCCGACAGGCTTCCAATCGGGTTTGATGATCGCTGCGCGTACGTCGTCACCAGCGAACCTGCAGGCGACGCTGTCAGGGAGCTTCCGTTCTATGGTTTGCAGCGCTGGTGTCCCCGCTCTGGTCCATCCCGCGTTGGGCCACCCGTTCCAGCGCAGCATCGGTCGGCGATCAGGGGATTGGCAAGTCTTCCGGCGGCTCCTGCAGACCCGAGTCCCGGGCCGCCTTCCGTTCACGTCTCCAGCGGTACAGCGCCCAGCAGATTCCACCCGCGGCGGCATAGGCCAAGGCACTCGTGATCGGGATCGGGTCCGCGGCACCACCCCGCAACATCAGGAAGGCCAGGACCGCGACCGCGATCAGTAGTGCCGACAGGGCAAGCTGCTTCCAGTTGGTGAACATGTCGGATTCGCGCGCCAGGGCGGCAATCCGGGTGAGGACGCTTCGGTCCGGGTCACTCATTTCACCACCGGTGTGCGACTCTCTATCGTGCAGGAGGCGCGCGCCCTGTTGAATTTGCCAGTCGAGCCAGCATTCCTCGCACGTCTGGAGGTGCTCGAGCACCGCGGGATCGCTCCGGGGAGTGCCTGCTCGCCGGAGAGCAGCCAGATCAGGACAAGTCATCTTTGGAAGCCTTGAGCAGAGTGCGGAGTTTGATCCTCGCGTGGCGGAGATGGGACCGTATGGTGGCGGGGCTTACTCCCAGTTTTCTAGCCGCCGCACCGGGACTGTTTCCCTTGATGTGGACGACTATGAAGGCCTCGGCCTGGCGGGCCGGAAGCTTCGCCAGGGCTTGCTCCAGCGTATCGAGGAAACGCCGGTAGTTCAACAGCCTCCCCGGGTCGCCGAGGAGTTCCTTCGCGTCCTGCACCGGGACGACCTCAACCGAGTAGCGATTCATTGCGGAAGCCCGTGCCATCCTCTTGGCGCGCCAGTTGCGAGCATGATGATGCGTCAGCCTGGCGATCCATGCCGACAGAGATCCACGGTGCTCGTAGCGGAGCCTCTGCTTCCAGATTCGGACGCAGACCTCCTGGTAGAGATCGTCTCGTTCGTCACCGTCTTGTGCGTAGGACCCCGTGATGGCCTTGATCAGGTGACCGTGGGACTCCAGCAGCGCCCGGAACGCATCCGGGTCGCCTCGTCGGAAAGCCTCGATGTCAACTCCCGAGCCCGACGAGGTGTCGCTCATCCATACCGCCGACTGCGGGTGAGATACACCAGGAGCAGGCCTTCGGCCAGTGGGACGGACAGTGGCAGCCAGGCGGCCGGCACGCCTGGCCGAAACTCCCCGCGACTGAGAAACGGCTCCATGGGTGCTGCAAGAACAAGGGCGGCAAAGAATGCGATGCCGCCCAGGACTCCGAACGCGAGTAAAGCGGTTCTTCGAGCTCCCCGCTTGAGATCTACGGTCAACTCGGCGGCAAGCAGGCCGAGGAATACGTTGACCAGGCCGAAGACAGCCATGGCGATTGGATAGTGGAGACGCCAACGGAGAATGTTCGGCGGGCTCTGTTCGGGATTTCTAACCCTCAGGCTGTACTGCTCCGGTGGGTTTGCCTCAACAAAGTCGAGATTCCGCAGAATGCCTACCGGCGTGCCAGCGCCAAACCGCCGAGAGTTTTCGGTGTCGCTCCCCAAGCTGGCACTGTATTGGTGCTCCACCACCGGCGCCATCCAGGCCTCGGTGAAGTAGGCAACCGACCCCAAGGCAAGGCCGATCACGAGGGCACTTCGTACGGCCCGGCGAGAATACCCCAGCTTCCGGGCTACGACCACGCCAGCGGCAAACAGTGTAAACGGGAGCACAGTGGACAGATCGTTCACAATGACCCACAACCAGCGCAGAAACGAACCCGACCATTCGTATGGAGGCCAGCGGAATCGGAGCAGTGGGCCGGCCGCCACGAACAACACGCACCAAGGCAGTATCGCTCGTATGATCGCGACAAGCTGGCTGCCGTCCTCTTGCCTATCCCGAATGATCGTCACGGTGGTCGTCCAGATGTCAGGGTCATCGTTCGCTTGGTGCATGGCCATGGGTCAGGTTGCCCTTGTAACAGATCACGCGCCTGAGACGTGCAACAATGCACTTCCGCGCCCAGGCACCGCACATGGCTTCACCAAAAGCGCAATGTAAAGTCAACACGACATAATGTAAGGTATGGCTTACATGTCCATCTTCCTTCCCGCTGTCTGGCGAGGGGGACATTGCACGCTTTCCGGGTGGGCGCTGTTGTAAGGGAAACCCCGTGTTTCCAAATCTCCGTTTGCCGGCAGCCTGGCCCTGCCTTGCTTCGAAAGGAAGATGGCGATGAAGCTTCGCAGAGGCCTGGGTTTCGCAATGGTCGTCGCCTCTGCACCTTCGCACCTGATCGATCAGACCGAGACCATCGACCTCTCCGGGCACGCTCTCGAAACTGTGATCCCCGCCGAGTTCGATGGGGGTCAATTCGCGCGGATTGGCGGAATTGTCGTTTCGGACAGGAGCATTTGGGTGACTGACCGTGACGGAGCGAGGGTGCTGCAGTTTGATCTGGATGGGCGGCTGAGGGCGGAGCATGGACGCGAGCGCAGCGGATCCGCCGAGCTCCTGTTCACATCGGACATGCGGCTTGATCCGGTAACGACGGCCGTCGGTCCCGACTTGGACCGCGCGGTGCGCTTCGACCTCGACGGTGATCACCTGGCAAGTGCGCCTCAGGAAGGCCGTCCGGCGACCAGCTTGGGTACGCTGGCCGCGCCCCTCTTCCACCCGGACGGCAGCCGGCTGAGCACAGTGCCGAGCTACCACATCGAAACGGAAAGATGGCCCTCGCGGTTGGATGAAATCTTCGACCCACCAACTGGCGAATCCGGGGCGTGGACTTCCGTGGTCGACTCCATGGCCGTGCTGGTCGACGGAGTCACAGGGATGCTCACGCGCCTCACGGTCCGCAACGGATCGCTGGTCGCGGATACATTCGACCTGTCGGACACGGGCTCGTTCGCGACGCGGATTCTGGTTGGCCGGAACGATGAGATCTGGGTGAGGACCTCGGTCGCAGGCCGGCACGAGGAGTGGGACATCGTCGAGCCTGGCTCACAGCGGAGGTGGCACGTCGTGTTTCCGGAGAGATTTGAGCTGAAGGCCGCGTACGAAACCCACCTCTACGGGATCTTGAAGAACGAGCTCGACATCCCAAGCGTGGTAAGAATCGCGGATCCATCGCGGTAGGATTACACGAGGAAAACCCCAGGGTTGGAAGCATGAACGAGACCAGGCATCGCCCCAACGCCGCCATTTCACCGCGGAGCGCCCCCAAGTCACGCCTTGTGTTGTCTCTACATGTCCCGAGTGTCGCCATCGTCATCGGCTTCGCGCCAATCGCGCTCGCAGCCCAGACGGACACCGTGGACCTCTCCAGTGAAGTCCCCGAGACCGTCATCCCCTCCGAGTTCGCCGGTGGCTTTTTTGCCCGGATCGGAGGCGTGGTCGTCGATGAACGGGGAATCTGGGTCGTCGACCGAGGCCACACGACTGTGCTGCGCTTCGACAACGATGGCGTCTTGAGGACGGCATACGGACGCGAAGGGAGCGGGCCTGGCGAATTCCTCCTGCCATCGGTCCCCAGGGTGGATTCGATAGTCACTGTGACCGACCCGCGATTGGGACGGATCGTGCGCTTCAGTCTCGACGGCGAACACCTCGAAACCGTCCGGCAGCAGCGTCGCCCCGTCGCGCCTGACGGGATGGAAGTTCCGCTGGCCGGTGTGTTTCCCTTGCCCGATGACTATCTGATCGGAGCCACCGTGGGGTGGTACTCGTTCGGTGGATCTGCCCGAAGCGACCCCTTCAGTCACGTCCTCCTGTTCCATCCGAATGGGTCTCGGGTGGATACGCTTGCCAGCTATCACATCGATTCCGGGCGGTGGGATGCGCGCGGCCGACTGGGGGGTAATTTCGAGCCTGGACTGGGCGTTTCGGGCACTTTCGTGGTGATGGGCGATTCCCTGGCGGTGCTGGCCGACGGGATAGCCGGCACACTGACTCGCATCCGCATCCGCGACGGAGTGCCCGTGGCCGACACGATTGACACGGGGATGAGGGCACGTCCGGTCAGCGACCGTGACATGGCCAACTTCGAGGCGCGTCTTCGTGAGGACAAGCCAGACCTGCCGCGTCGAATCGAGTTCGAGATGGCAGAAGGATGGTCTGTCGCGACCGGTATCTTCACGGGCGAGAATGGCGAGTTCTGGCTGAGCCAGGCCGTCCGGGGCGAACAGCAGGAATGGGTTGTCGTGAAGCCGGGCTCCACTCGGAAGTCGCGAGTTGTGCTTTCCGGGCGATTCAGGTTGAGAGCGATCCACGATGGCCACTTGTATGGCGTGGCTCTGGACGAGCTTGATGTTGCCAGCGTGGCGCGAATCGCGGATCCGCGGGGGTAGAATGCCGCAAACACTGACACAGGGTGTGACAAGATGAACAAACGCAGGCATGCAGTCGCAGTGGTCGCGCAAGCCCTCGTCGTGGCAACCCTTTTGCCTGCCCGTCCAGCGGCAGCCCAGGAGATCATCGAACTGCCGGCGGAAGACCGCCGCCTGGAGGCCGACCTCGAAGACGTGTACCGCGTGGGCACGATGACAGGTGAGGATTGGGAGCAGTTCGGAAACGTGCGCCGGGTAGGCTTCGATTCCGAGGGGAAGCTGTACGTCTTCGACAACCAGGCGGACCGCATCCATGTGGTGGACCCTGACGGCCAGTACGTCCGCACATTGGGGCGGTCGGGCGAGGGGCCGGGCGAATTCAGCAGTCCCGACGGGCTCGCGGTCATGCGCGATGGACGGGTGGTGATCGCCGATCTTGGGCACCGCGCCTACCACATCTTCGATGCCAACGGCGAGATCGAGCGCATGGTGGCCATGGCATTGGAAGGGGGCGATTTGCGGATCACGGACATCTATCCGGACCCCGGGGGCGAGGCCATCTTTACCGCCGTGGGGGCGCAAATGCTCTCGGGAAGCATGGGGGGCACGGGGGCACGCACCACCCCGCACAGGTCCCGACCGGTGGAGCGCCTCATCCTGTCTGGGGATGCGGCAACGAAGGACACCATCGCCGACGGGTGGCTGCCGAGCGGTGGAGACAACACGTCGATCCCCATTGATGGCCAAACGAACTACCGTGTGCCACGCCCCGGGGTTTTCGGGCCGGACATCTTGCCAGGCGTGCTCCCCGACGGAAGCGTGGCCTTCTCGGACTCGTCGGCCTACGCGATCAAGATTGCGCGACCCGGCACGGGGGTCTGGCGGATCCTGACGCGGCCGCAGCGGCCGATCCCCGTTACGAACCGGGTGATCGAAGACGAAAAGGACCGCCGGCTCAAGGAACTCGAAGCGAGGGGCGCCAGGGGTGTGATTGTGATCAACGGCGTACGCCAAGCGCCCGACCTGCAGCGCGCGCGGCAGCGAATCGACGATTTGGAGTTTTTCGATGAGGTATCGATTGTCCGCGACCTGAAGACGGGTTGGTCCGGTGAAATCTGGGTGCAGCGGCATGGAGAGGAGCCCGGGGACGACGATGGTCCCATCGATGTCCTGACCATGGACGGTCAGTATGTCGGCACGTATCCGGCGGGTTCGATCAAGATGCCGGACGCCTTCGGCCCGGACGGCCTTGTCGCTTTTGTCGAGACCGACGACCTGGATGTAGAGACCGTGGCAGTAAGACGGTTGGGGCGAGAATAGGGAACAGGAAGAGGGACGAGCCGAAATGACGAAGCCGACAGCGACGAAAACGACTACAACGCGACCGCGATTCCCTGCCAGCCCGCCGACTCACCGCTCTCGGTGCTCGCGCCGCGCAATCCACGGACTGCTCGCACTCCTGGTGGCCTGCGGCGATACCGGGGACGAATCCGCCACCGGCGCCGCCGGAACCCTGGACGGCCCGGATGTGATCGTGGATGCCGTCACCGAGGAGGTTTTCACCGTCGGGTCCATTGCGGGCAACGACTGGGACACCTTCGGCAGCGTGCGCTCGGTGCACTTCGACGCCCAGGCCAACCTGCACATCTTCGACAGCCAGGCCGATCACATCGTGGTGGTCGGGCCGGACGGGTCGCTGATCCGCACGGTCGGAGGGCAGGGAGAGGGGCCCGGAGAGTTCGGCAACGTCACGACGGCGATTGTCGGACGTGACGGCTCCTACACGGTGATGGGATTCTCACGGATCGACCTTCTTGAACCCGACGGTGCGTTCGTGCGGAGCATCACCATGGACCCGATGACGACGGGAATCGCCATGGGCGGGGTGACCCTTCCCGACGGCCGATTGGTCACCAGCCAGTTTGTGCGCTTCGGCAGTGACGACGATGAGGCAGACGAAGTGGGCCGCCCGATCCACATATTTCCGCTCGACGGCACCGATCCGGAAATCCTCTACACCGCCTGGGAGCTGCCCGAGGAGGACGAAGACATGTTCGACATTAGCGGCTCGCTGGAGAGCGGCATGCGCATTGGCATGTCGGCGGGCCGCGCCTTCGAGCCCCGCCTCGACTACGAGCTTCTAACCGATGGCCGCCTGGCGCTGATCGACTCGATCGGCTACCGCGTCAAGCTCATCGGACTCGACGGAAGCGTCACCGGAACCATCGAGCGGCCGATTGGGCCGCTTCCGGTCGACGATGGGATCATGGAGGCCGAACGCGAGCGCTACCGCGAAGCCGAGGCGGCGGTGGTTGAGAGCGGGGCCCGGATCAACGCCCAGGTCGAGCGCGAGGGCGTGGAGGGGCGTACCTTCGCCGACGAGCTGCCGGTGCTGTATGGCCTGAAGGTGGACTGGGAGGACCGAATCTGGCTGGCGCGAAGAGGTCCGACGGGCCAGGACGACGGTCCGACCGACATCGTGACGCCCGGCGGGGACTACATCGGCACCCTGCCGCCGGACGGGCTCCGGACGCCGGACGCCTTCGGCCCCAGCGGGCTCCTGGCCTACATTGAGAGCGACGAGATGGACGTGCCGAGCGTGCGCGTGGTCAGGCTGGTTGCGCTGGAACCGGAAGGGTAGGCATTGAGCAGACCAACCCTGTCCGTGCGCACACCCTGGCCGGTCGTGGCGCACATGATCATGGCCCTCCTGGCCCTCACCGGGTGCGACGACGGAGGCCCGAGCCGCACCATCGTCCCGACCGAGATGCCCTTCGCCGACATGTTCCGGCTGGTGCGGGTGGTGACACCGGAGCAGAGCCCGGAATCACCGATCGCGTTGATTTCGGGCGCGCGCTGGGATGGCGACCGCATCGCGATCGCCGATGTGTCGGAGGGCAACGCAAAGCTGTTCGACAGCGACGGATCGCTCATTGCCACCATGGGTCGGAGCGGGGAAGGCCCGGGGGAATTCACGTCGGCCCGCCATATCGTGTTCCTGGACGGACGGCTTCTTGTAGCCGGCGGGCAAGGGGGCCGTGTCTCCGTGTGGACCGGCGGTGGCGAGCTGGACCGGGAGATCGAAATCCGCCTCGGTTACGTCTCGGATTTCGCCGTACTGACCGATGGTCGGCTGGTGTTCACAGGCCAGGGGTTCGGGAGGTCCGAGTCGGCGCTGGGCGTGTACTCGGCCGACGGCACTCAGCTGATGCACGGGCTGAACACGAACGATGTCCTCCCGGCAGACGTCGACCCGAGTCTTCCCTGGGGCAACATGCGGCAGACCTACTTCGCTGCCGCCAACGACACGGCCTGGGCAGTGTCGACGATCTCGGACAGCATCTGGGTGGTGCCGTTGAACCGCGACGCGCTGGAGCCCGAGTCCTACCGGCTCGCCATCCCCGGCTACGTGGCTCCCGCCGCCCCGGAGACCCCGGTGCGCTCGCTGCAGGACCTGAGGGACTGGGGCGAGTCCTTTCATGCCGCGGTGAGGCCCGTTGCCAGCTCCGAGCTGCTTGCCATCCCGTTTGTGCAGGGCGTGCTGAACTACGGCGATCCGACCATTCTGGTGGTGAGGGATCAAAGCGGCGAGTGGTACGCACTCACTGACCCGCCGCCGTTGATCGCGGCGTCTTCGAATCGGTTGCTCGTCATCCACAACCCGCTCGGAGATCCGGTGGAGTTGGCCGTGTACGAGCAACATGCAGGGGATCAGGCGCGCCAATGAGCCGCCAGTCCCGCGATCCCCGCCACGGGAAGCACCGATATCCTGTCGTCGAGGGCGTATCCTTCGTCGCCCGGGTAAACCACCCACAGCTTCTCCAGGCTCAGGTCCTCCAGCGCCACGCGCATCGAACGGGTCGTCCCGGGCGCGTCCGCGAACTTGAACTCGAAACCGTATCGCTTGCCTCCGTGGAGGACGAGGAGATCGAGTTCGGCTCCGGCGTGGGTCGCCCAGTAGTACGCATCCCGTGTGTCCAGCGCGCCAACCAGCTGCTCGATCACGAATCCTTCGAACGAGGCCCCGACCTTGGGATGGCCCAGGAGCTGGTCCTCGCGCGGAATCCCGAGAAGCGTGTGCAGAAGACCCGTGTCGCGGACGTAGACCTTCGGCGCCTTTACCTGCCGCTTCTTCAGATTCTCGAACCAGGGCGGCAGCACGCGCACCATGAACGCTCCGGCCAGGATGTCGAGATACCGGCGGGCGGTCGCTTCGCTCGACCCGAGGGACCGGGCGAACTCGGACGCGTTCCAGGTCTGACCGTGATAGTGGGCGATCATGGTCCAGAAGCGCCGCAGGCTCTCCGCCGGAATGGTGATTCCGAGCTGGGGGATGTCCCGCTCCAGAAACGTGCGAACGAAATCCCGTCGCCACAGCGCGGAGCCCTTCCCTGAGCGCGCCAAGAAAGCGCGAGGGAAGCCTCCACGCTCCCAGAGCGTTCGCCAGGCATCGGCTCCGGTCTCGCCCAGATTGAAGCCCCCCAGGTCCACGAGCCCGACCCGTCCCGCGAGGGACTCCGAAACGCCCTTCACCAGTTGAGGCGATGCGCTGCCCAGCAGCAGAAAACGTGCCTCGTTGTCCGGACGATCGACCAGCACGCGCAACGTTTCAAAGAGCGCGGGCATCCGTTGGACTTCATCGATGACCACGAGCCCCTTCAGCCGGGTGAGGGCCTGCTCGGGAGCGGTGAGTCGCTGCCGGTCGGTCGCCGCCTCGAGATCGAAATAGGCAGTCGCGCGGGCTTCCGCCGCGATCTGGCGGGCCAATGTAGTCTTGCCGCACTGACGAGGGCCGGTAAGCGCGGCACAGGGATGAACCTCGAGAGCCTCGCGGATACGTCTGGCGGGTGTCGGGCGATCGATGAGCATCGTGTACCATAATCCTTGAAAATCCGCAGTGCAAGTACGGATATTCAAGAAACACAACTCCGCACGTCGTGTCTGGATGCACCCCAGCGTGGTAAGGATCGCGGATCCGCGAAGGTAGGTTTAGACAAGCACGACTCCAAAGCGGCGCCGGGAGAGTCGGACCACACGTCGAGAATGAGCCTGTCCATGGCCAGAACCTCACCCCCAACGTTATTGGCCCTTCTGTGGCTCCTGGTCGGCTTCCCTCAATCCGCCCATGCCCAGCTGGTCCGTGGCAGGCTTGTCGACGCAGCAGGGGGCAGTGGGATCGGCGGTGCGATGGTGAGCCTGGTCGACCAAAGTGGCCGGGCGGTCGAGCGGGTGCTCACGCGATCCCCCAGCGGCCTATTTCAGCTTTCGGCACCCTACCCTGGCCAATACAGCGTCAGGGCCGACCGGATCGGTTACGCCTCCACCTTGTCGGAGTCCTTCGGCCTGGCCGCCACGGACACGATGACAATCGAGTTGATCGCGCGGATCGAGCCGGTATCCCTGCGGGGGATTGAAGCGGAGGCGGATCGCCGGTGCCGTGTCCGTCCGCAGGAAGGATTGGCCGTTGCCCGAGCGTGGGAGGAGGCGCGGAAGGCCCTCGATGCAGCCGCTTGGACCCGGGAGCGTGGACTGTACCGCTACGAGATGCTCCGGATTCAGCGCCGGTTGGACAACAGAGGCCGCAGGGTAGAGCGGGAAGACCGCTCCTACACCGAGGTGTCGGCCCCGGCCCCCTTCACTTCACGTCCCGCCGACTCGCTGTTGGCTGGCGGATTCGTGCGCTTGTCGCCTCGGGGCTCCGAGTTCTGGGCACCAGACGCGGACGTCCTCCACTCCGGTTTCTTTCTGGACACGCATTGTTTTCGGATCAGGGAAAGAGAGGGCGAATCCGGAGAGCTGGTGGGTCTGGAGTTTGAGCCCGCGCCGGGTCGCGAGGTGCCGGAAATGACGGGTACGATGTGGCTTCACCCGGTCACGGCCCAGCTGCAAAGCCTGGATTTCCGCTACGTCAACCTCAACGTCCACCCTCGGCTCATGCGGGCCTCTCCCGGAGGCAGGGTGGAGTTCAGGACGCTGCCGAACGGCACATGGATTGTGCCGTCATGGCATCTGCGGATGTTTCGCCCCGGTGAAACGGTCGACTCCCCCACGGGCAGTCCCGCAGCCTCCCTGCAGGCTATCATCATGGAGCACGGCGAGGTGCTGCGCGTGCATGATGAAGACGACATCGTCTTTGAGGGCGACCGCGGCCGGCGCATCCTGGGCACTGTCTTCGACACTCTTCGGGTTGGCCTGCCGGGTGCCCGCGTTTTCATCAACGGTGAGGGGACGGAGGTCGTCACAGACGCCGCCGGTCGTTTCGAGCTTGATCACCTGGGCCCGTACACCTACTCGGTCTACTACACGCATCCCTATCTCGAGCGCCTGTGGTTCCAGCCCGCGCCGGTCGATGTCGATGTGGGGCCTGAATCGTCCAATCCGGTTCGGGTCGACTTCCGGACGCCGTCGATCGAAGACGTGGTGGATGAGGTCTGCCGCGGAGTCAGGCGGCCAACGACAACCGGTCCCGGTCTCCTCACCGTCTTCGTGGCCGATCCGCAGGGGGATCCCGTTGACGGGGCGACCGTGCTTGCGATAGCGGCGTCTCGCAGCGCGCAAGGCAACCGCGCAGGCGGACCGAGGATTCAGGGACAGACCAATGCTTCAGGGTTGTTTAGAATGTGCTGGTTACCCGAGAGGACTCGCCTGGAGGTGGCGGCGCTGACAAGCGACGAAGAATTTAATCGTCGCGCGTTCGAAGAAGCTTCAACCCTCGCCCTTCTATTCCCTGCCGGAGTTCACGAGATCACAATCGCTCCCGAAACTCCACACAGAACCCTCCTTTTGCGAGTCGAGCGATGAGTTCAGCGCGTTTTGGCGGACGGTCGCGGCAGTTGACCGCATTGATCCTGGGTGCGGCGAGCGCCGTGTACGCCCGGGAAGGCGCCGCACAGGTCATCGATGGGGTCGTTGTGGACTCGGAATCGCGGATTCCGGTTGCCGGGGCGCTTGTCTCGCTGGTCGACGGCAACGGCCGCGACATCCAGCGCTTCCTGGTCGATGCCGACGGCTCGTTTCGCTTCCTGGTCGCCGCGCTACCAGGCAGCTACAGCCTTCGCGCGGAGCGTCTCGGGATGAGCACCAGGACGGTGGACAGTTTCGATCTGGGACCGGCCGACACCATCACGGTTCGGATCGCACTGCGTCACCGTCCGATCGCCCTGCCGGGCATCCAGGCGTCGGGAGAACGAAGATGCGAGCTGGAGGCTGCACTCGGTGAGACAACCCACCAGGTGTGGGACAGGGCCCGAAAGACCCTGCGCGCGGTAGGCGTCTCGGATTCGGTGGGACGGTACGTCTACGATCTCGAAAGACATGTCCGGGAACTTGAGCCAGGATCCCTGGAGATTCGCAGTGAGACAAGCACGCATGGGCAGTCGACCGATGGGCGGCCGATCAAGAGCCATCCGGTGGAAATGCTCATCGCGGACGGCTGGGCTGTCGGTGATGAAGCGGGCGGATATCGTTTCTTTGCGCCGGATGCACACACCCTGCTTTCCGACCTTTTTCTCGCCACCCACTGCTTGCGGCTCCGCGCCCGCGACGAGTCTCGCCTCGGGTTGGTTGGACTGGAGTTTCGGCCCATCAGCCTCCGTTCGAACCGCACTGACATTGAAGGCGTCCTCTGGCTGTCCCGTGAAACCGGCGAGCTCCTTTGGCTTGATTTCGACTACCGCGGCCTGCCCGGGTTGGCGGCGGAACATCGAAGCGACCAAATCGGTGGCCGTGTGGAGTTCCTGGGCCTGCCCGACGGCGGATGGATCGTCTCGAAGTGGTTCATCCGCATGCCGATGATGGTCGAAGAGAGTCATGACCTCCTGGGTGGCCGGCGCGCAAGGCTGGCAGGAATCGCGGAGGAAGGGGGCCGGGTGCTGCGGGCGGTGCGACGGGGAACCGGACAGGTGGCCTATGCCGAGGCTGGCGGGACTGTGCTGGGCGAAGTCGCAGGAGGGGTGGCCGGGGACGGAATCGCCCTTGTGGGTACCGGAATCCAGACGGCCCTCGACGAAAGCGGGGGCTTCGCACTTGAGGGGCTCCCGGAGGGAAGCTATCGACTTGCACACGTCCGCCCTTATCTGATGGGCGTGGATCGCGAATACGCGGTGGCCGACGCAAGGGTTTTGCCGGGCGATACAACGACGGTGCGCGTCACGGCACCTCCCGTGCACGACTTGCTTGCCGCGGCGTGCCAGGTGGAACAGTGGAACCAGCGGACGGGAATCCTGGTGGGGGATGTGTCGGATGGGCAGGGTCGCGCGGTGGAGGCCATCAACGTGGTGGCGGAATGGATAGCGGTGCGCAATCTTTCCGGCCGAATGATCGGCCAGGCCCGGACGGCCGAGGCCGTGACCAATCGGCTGGGCGAATTCCGCATCTGCGGCGTCCCGGTGGACCGCCATACAATTACCGTGACCGCGGGCACCGGCGTGGCGCGGGCGACGACAGAAGTGGTGCTGTCGCGGGAGGAGCCGGTTGGCGGTGTGTCGCTCAGGCTGGCGAGGCATTAGTTGATGACGACGGACCACCGCAATACTGGGGCGGAGTTTGCCATCTGAATCACGCGCGCGTGTGCATTGACTCGCCGTCGCTCCTGGCGCTGACCGGCCAGGGCGTCCCCGTCGCCGTCATCGACAGCGGTGTCAACCCCGGTCATCCGCATGTGGCCGGTGTCGCCGGCGGTATCCGCATCGACCTCTCCGGCGCTGTCGAGGATGACTTTGTGGACCGTCTCGGCCACGGGACTGCCGTCTTCGCGGCCATCCAGGAGAAAGCGCCAGGCGCGGCCATCTTCGCGGTGCGCGTCTTCGAGGACCGGCTGAGGACTAGTTCCCGTGCGCTGGTGGCCGCGATCGACTGGGCGGCGGCGAACGGCATCCGCGTGGTCAACCTGAGCCTGGGGACGCTCCGCGAGGAGCACGCCGAAGCGCTGGCTGGGGCGGTGGGGCGGCTCGCCGAGGCGGGGGGTGTGGTGGTGGCGGCGGCCGAGGATGATGGGCAACGGTGGTGGCCGGGGTCGCTGCCCTCGGCGGTGGGTGTGGTGGTGGACGCCGACTGTCCGCGTAAGTGCATCGAGGTGCGGAAGGGGGCCGGTGGCGACGTGGTGGTCGCCGCTTCGCCGTATCCGAGGCCGATTCCGGGGGTGCCGGTGGAGATGAATCTACGTGGAATCAGCTTTGCCGTGGCGAACGTGACCGGCGTGTTGGCGAGGGTGCTGGAAGGGATCGAAGCGCCGTTGGCCGCGGGCGCGTGCATCGAGTTGCTGCGAACTCGCTGAGCGGCGGCAGTCCGGCGAACCGGGGTAGAGCCGGGGCGTGCATCCGCCCACGCGCATCGAGCGCGTCGGGGTGGGCGTCCGTAACCTTGCACGCAGCATTTCGTGAAAATCCGTAATCGCCTTGCGGATTTTCACGAAATGCAAGCCACATACGACTACACCTCAACACCCTGAGGGACGGGGCGTCAGGCCACATACGACTACAAACCGGCCCGCGGAGGACGGGGCGCGCAGCGTAAACACCGACGGCCCCGATACGATGCCCGCCGCCGAAGTCAGGAAACCGGCACCAGCCTGCGTCCGACCACGTGAGCACCCTCCATCTCATCGCGCCGGACGCCCCAGACATGCGTTTCGGTCGCGTCGTTGACCCGCAGCCACTCGGGCAGCAGCACACGGCGCGGCGGCTCGTCCATGTCGCCCCGGCGCACCGCGTAGTGCACCCTTAGGTCGCCCTCGACCTCGTGCGTTCTGAACCAGATCTCGCCGGAGGATGTGGGGATGGGCCGTCCTTCGGCAGCGGGCAGGTATTCGGGCTTGTAGAGCGCCTCGTAGAAGACGTCCCGAAATTCCTGCCGGGTCGGCCTTCCGGCGCGGGACGGCGCAAGGATGTTGAGCCTGTCTTCCAGCACCTCGTCCACCATTTCGGGGGTCAGTTCGCGGGGCTCGAGCTCCAGTCGCCGGTGCCAAAGCGTATCCCCGGCTCCGTCCACTTCGATCAGCTCCACCGAACCGGGGCCCCCCTTGGTTCGCATCACGATGGCCGAACCCGGCTCGAACCGAACCTGATCGGGATCTCCGAAGAACTGGCCTCCGAAGATACTGCGGCCGTCCGGAAACTCGGCGATCATGGCCCGGTTGCTGATGTCCAGCCAGAGCAGCGGCTCGGGATCGAGCCACTCTCCGGTGTCGGAGCGCTGGACGCGCAGCAAGGGCTCACGCGGCACCGGGCCGACTCCGGCGAAGGGGCCGACGCCCGCTGCGCGGGCCGGCCGGACCCGCGCGGTGCCGAGGTACACCCCGTCGCGGGGAGGCGCCAGGCTGACGCTCATGCCTTCGTACTTGAGACTCGTTCCCGGCCCGAGTTGCGTGCGGGTGTGTTCGCCATCGGCCGCGAAATAGGCGAACCGCGATCCGCTCCCATCCATGACGGACAGGGTGCCGTCTTCCTCGACGAAGAGGCCTCCGGCCCCGCCGAACGCTCCCAGGCCCTCGCCCATACGGCCTCGCAGGCTGGTCAGCGCGCCCTCGGGGGTCCACACGCTGATCCGTGCGGTGCTCGCGTCCGCGACCAAGACGCGGTTTCGCTCCGGGTCGATCCGCACGAGGGGCCTCTCGAACCACACGCCCGTCTCGTAGGCGCCGCCCAGCTGGTACTCCGCCTCGGTGGTCCAGACGGAAGGGTCCTGGTCGGTGGCTGTCCGCCCGGCATCGCCGCACGCGACGCACACGGCCAGCATCGGCAACAGGGCTGGGCGCAGGCGAGTCGCGGCCGCGAGCCGTCGCTGCAATTGGTCGATCCGATCCTTCATCGCTTGATCCTCCGGCAGGGGATTCGATCTTGGCTCCGCTGTTCCCCCGGCGGCACGCCCACCGGGACAATCGGGCCGAACTCCTAAAAGTTTAGTATACCCGCAGTCATCTCGCAAAGTTCCACCGACTTCAATACTCTTCATCGGCTGTCCATTCACGTCCCGAACGCACCCGACCTGCCCCGATCTGCCATGACCCCTGAGCCACAGGCAGCAGAGGAAGGATCGCCCCAACCGGGCTCCCGGCCCCGCCGGGGGTTTTTGGCGGGCGTTGGCGCCATCGCAGCAGCCGGACTGGCCCTCGTCGCACCGCTGTGGTCGGGCATCCGCGTCGCGCTCGATCCGCTCGGACGCTCGAGCGGCGAGGCCGACCTGATCCCCGTGACCAAGCTGGCGGCCGTCCCCGACGACGGCGTGCCCCACAAGTTCCGGGTGGTGACCGATCGGGTCGACGCCTGGAACACGCACCGCCAGCTGCCGGTGGGCGCGGTCTACCTGCGCCGCACGGGGGACTCGGTCGAGGCGCTGAACGTGGTCTGCCCGCACGCCGGCTGCTTCGTGAACGTCGCCGCCGACCGGTCGCGGTTCGTCTGCCCCTGCCACAAGAGCAGCTTCGATCTGACCGGGGCCGTCAACGACCCGGCCAGTCCGAGCCCGCGCGACATGGACACGCTCCATGTCGAGATCCGCGGCGACGACGTGTGGGTCCGGTTCCAGAACTTCCTCCCGGGCCGGGCCGAGAAGGAGCCGGTGGCGTGACGCCGCAGCCGCCGGGAGACCGCAGCGGGCTCGTTTCCCACAGACTCCTCGACTGGCTCAACCACCGCACCGGCTATCGGCGGCTCCTGCGCCTGGCGCTCGTCGAGTCGATCCCCGGCGGCCCGAAGTGGCGCTACGTGTGGGGGAGCACGCTGACGTTCGCGATTGTGGTGCAGTTCATCACCGGGCTCGCGCTGTGGGCGTCGTACAGCCCGAACGCGCAGGGCGCCTGGGAGAGCGTCTACTACATCGAGAACGTCATGGCGGGCGGCTGGATGCTGCGGGGCATCCATCACTACATGGCGCACGCGACCATGGTGCTGCTGGTGCTACACCTCATGCAGGTGGTCGTGGCGGGCGCCTACAAGGCCCCCCGCGAGGTCAACTTCTGGTTCGGGATCGCGCTGCTGCACCTCGTTCTGGGGCTGTCGCTGACGGGCTACCTGCTGCCGTGGGACCAGAAGGGGTACTGGGCGACCAAGGTGGCCACGAGCATCGCGACGATCACGCCGCTCGTCGGTCCCGCGCTACAGGAGGTGCTGGTCGGGGGCGCGGACTACGGCCATCTGACCCTGACGCGCTTCTTCGCGCTGCACGCGGGCGTGCTTCCCGGCGCGCTGATCACGCTGATTGCGGCGCACGTGTTCCTCTTCCGGCGCCACGGGGTGACGACCGGGGGGCTGCGCGCGCAAATGGATGGCGTGGAGCCCGGCGATGCGGTGGAGGGGGAGGAGGGCGGCGGTCCGGACGCGGTGTCGGGCGGGGTGCGGACCGGTCAGTTCTGGCCCGATCAGGCCCTGCGTGATGCCGTCGCCTGCCTCGCGGTGATGGCCGCCGTGCTCTACCTGGTAATCCGTAGCGGCGGCGCTCCGCTCGGCGCCCCGGCCGACGCGGCCGAACCCTTCGCCGCGGCGCGTCCCGAGTGGTACTTCATGTTCCTCTTCCAGTGGCTGAAGTACTTCCCGGCGGGCACCGAGATCATCGGGGCGCTGGTGATCCCGGGCGTTGTGGTGACGCTGGTCGCGCTCATGCCCTTCGCCGGGAAGTGGCGGCTCGGGCACCGATTCAACGTGGGGTTCACGGGGGCGGTGCTGGCCGGGATCGCCCTGCTGACCTGGCAGGCCTACGCCCAGGACCGCGCGGACCCGGACTTCGTGGCGGCGCTCGAGTCGGCCCAGGCGGACGCGGCGCGGGTGGCAGAGCTGGCCGCGGGGCCGGACGGGATCCCGCCGACGGGGGCGCTGACGCTGCTGCGGAGCGACCCCCTCACGCAGGGGCCGAGGCTATTCGCGGAGCGGTGCGCCAGCTGTCACAGCTACGACGGGCACGACGGCCTGGGCGGCGAGCTGGCCGAGCCGCCGACCGCCGCCGACCTGGAGGGGTTCGCGAGCCGCGAGTGGCTGGCCGGGCTGCTGCACCCGGAGCGCGTGGCGACGCCGAGTACTTCGGCGGCACGGCGTTCGCGCGGGGGCGCATGGTGCGGATGGTGCAGAGCCGGATCGCGGGGCTGGACGAGGCGGGGCAGGCGGATCTCGCGAAGGTGGTGAAGGCGCTGTCGGCAGAGGCGGCGCTGCCGTATCAGGCGGCGGTGGACGAGGCGGACCGGGATGAGATCGCGGAGGGGGCCGAGTTGCTGGCGGCGGAGGGGATCGGGTGCACGGAGTGCCATGAATACCGCGGGGTGTTTGAACGGAGCCTGGGGCCGGTGCTGACGGGGTTCGGGTCGCGGGAGTGGCTGGAGGGGTTTGTCAGGGACGCGTCGCACCCGCGGTTTTACGGGGAGCGCAACGACCGGATGCCGGCGTTCGGGCCGGATGAGATTCTGAGCGAGGTGGAGATCGGGTTGCTGGTGGGGTGGTTGCGGGGGGCTAGCAGATAGGCCGCTGACGTTGTTGGGCTTCAGTCATCACAATACGGCTGGAACTCGTGGGCCAGGCCACTCAGGCCGAGTTCCGTGCCGCGGTCGCGGGCCTGCTTGGCGAGCTGGGGCTGTGGATTTCCGATCCGGCGGGCGAGCCTGACGAGTTCGAGCGACAACCTCAGCCAAACGAGTGGCCGGATCGAGGCGTTTGCTTCAAGACTGAGCGCCAGCAGTTCCCTGGCACCGGAGAAGTCCCCAGTTCGGGACCGCAGACGGGCGTGGAACAGAATCAGGCCGAGAGGGGCTTCGGCGAGCGATTCCCCAAGGGGATGCCGTTCGGCGATCTGGCTGACCCTGCCCAGCTGGCCCAGTTCCAGCAGCAGCGTGCCCTCGAAAGCGGCAAGTTCGTCAGCCAGTCTCCCGGGAACAGCAGCCTGTTTCTGATCGCCTTCCTGACACTCGACATCGATCAGTGCGTTCAGCCTTGCTCGCCCCTCATCCAGGTCTCCGCGAGAAACCGCAAGGGCACCACGCACGAGGTGTTCACGAGTTCGGGTTTCCGGGCAATCCATCTCCCGCGTGAGTGCCCTGGTCTCATCCAGGACTCGGTCGGCGATTTCGTAGTTGCCGGTCACGATGTGCCACTCGGCCAAAGCCAGCAGGATGAGCACGTGACGCCTTTGGTGCCCGCTGGCGGCGGCCAGCGCTGTGGTATTGGACAGCGTTTCCCAGCCCTGGGCGGTTGCCAGAAGGCCGCAGGCCATGAGCGCTTCGGTGTAGCGCACGAGGGCCGGCAGCATTTCGTCGGACAAGCCCTGCGCTCGTGTCAGATCCACTGCCTCGCGCCCCGCTCGGAGCCCCGAGTCCGGATTCCCGTAGCCGGCTTCAATCGCCAGGGTGGAGAGAATCCGGCATCGGGCCGTGGGCTGAGCAGGCACATCCATCGCTCTGAGCAGCGCGAGCTGTCTGACGACCGCGTCCCGCATTCCTGACCGTTCCAGAATCTCAACCCTGGTCTCAACCACAGCAGCCAGAATCGCTGCGTCGCCGACTGCCTGTGCGCGCTCCTCGATTTCTTCCGTTTCGGCCAGCGATGTCTCGGTGTCCGCCAGGTTGAGTTTGTGTCGGGCCTTGGCCACGGCGAGCTGGACGACCACCGACTCCGACGGCTGCAGGCATTTGCCGTCCTGCAGCGCCTCGACTCCGAAGCGGATTGTCTGTCCCAGTCGATTCAGGTCGTAGCAGGTGCGCGAGAGCGAAGCCGCGATGATTCGACGACGCGAACCCTCGCTCAATTCGTAAGCGGCGAGGAGTGTGCGGAAGCGAGATGGAACGTCCTGTGCATCGGCCTGTTGAACCGCTTCAAGTGCGCACATCGAGGCAAGTCTTGGCCTGCCCGCCAGAGCATAGTGTCTGGCGACCTCCAGCGGGGGAGCTTTTGGTGAAGCTCGACCAAGAACTTCGGCCGTGCGGGCATGAAGGACGGCGCGCCTGGACGGGTGGATCTGCTGGTACACCGCTTGGCCAAAGACATCGTACCGGAACCGAACGCCTTGCGGCGTCCAATCGACCAGGCGGAGACGATGGAGCCGATCAAGAGCGTTGAGGCACTTGGCGCGCGTGTCCTCGGATACCACTGAGAGACGGTCGACCGACGTGGTCCGGCCCAGCACGGCAAGGCCGAAAGCGACGCTTCGCGCTGTATCGTCGAGTCTCGCAAGACGGCGGGAGACAACCTGTCGCACGGAAGGCGGGACAGCCGCATGCTCGTGGAAATCGCCCGGGATCACCTCGTCAGTTGCGCTGGACGCCAGATCGATCAGAAACCTGGGGTTGCCGCCAGCTGTCCGCGTCAGCCTGGCAAGCCGCGACTCGGCAGCGTCGACGGTGGCCACCGACCTGACCAGCTTGACGGCTGCTGCGTCGTCCAGTTCGGTGAGGCGGATTGCGATGGCCTGCTGATCTTCTTCCTGAAGGAAACGGGTCACCATGTGGTCCGGTCTGAGTTCCTCCTCGCAGTAGGCCGTGAGAAGCGTGAAATCGCTGTTGTTCCAACGCCTTCGCAGGAATTCGAGGACCGCAATGGTCGCGTCGTCCGCCCAGTGGAACGCATCCATGAAAAAGATCGTCTTGCCCGATTCGGCGATGGCGGTGAAGAGGCGCAGAAAACCCTCGCACATGTGCCGGGACACGCCTGCGACAGCGGAAAGGGGAGCGTCGCGGAAGCGCTTCATCCCTTCCTGCAATTCGGGCAGCATGGAGAGCATCGCAGAACGCCAGGGCTCGGTAAGCGTCCGCAGGAAGGGTAGCACCCAGGGTTCGCTCAGCGGCTCCAGAAGCGGGCCCAACGCGATCTCGCTCTCCAGCCGGGACGTGCTCGTTTCGATGACCCGGTAGCCGCGGAAACGTGCGCTCTTGATGACCTCCCGCACCAGTCTGGTCTTGCCGACACCGGCTTCGCCGCACACGGCAATGGTGCGCCAACTGCCACTGCCGTCGCTGCGATACAGGCTGCGGGTCAATTCAGCCAACTCGGAGGACCGGCCGACCAGAGCGGGGTCGTCCCTGGAACCGGCTGCCCTGTCGGAGCGCTGTGCCGAACGGCGGTACGCTTCCCTGACGTTCTTGAGGAGTCTGCTCGTTGCCGGCTCCGGCATCCATTCTCCGGATGGGTCGATGCGCTCGGCGAAAGACCAATAGATTGCCTCCGCCTCCCGCACCTGCCCTGCCATGACGCGCGCACGCATGACTCGCCGCAGGATCGTCTCCTCGCGAGGGTCGAGCCTCAGCAGCACTTCGGAGGCTCGGCGGGCCCGAGACCAATCGTGCGCCGCCTCGGCCTTTTCCCACACGGCAAGGGCAGCCCGTCGCAGATGCAGGCGCTTGTGTATGCGCTGTTCCTCGATCCAGTCTGCAAGAGCGGCCGTCCTCCTCTGATGACAGGCAGCAAGGAATCCACGCTCCAGCATGTCGCACGCCTTGGCGAAGTCTTCCGAGTCCGTCAGTGTCAGGTAGTCATCGACATCGCAGGCGACCAGGTGCCGGTGCACGCGGATGTGCTCACCATCGGGCTCCAGGACTCTTGCGGCGACAGTTCGATTCATCTGATAGATGAGCTGGCTCAGTCGATGTCTGAGGACCCTGTCGTCGTGCGATTCCCAAAGGAGTCGCTGCACCGAAGCCCGGGGAATGCGCGTTGCGCTGTCTCCGAACGCGAGACCCAGCAGTCCGGTCTGAAGGGGCGAAATGCGGACGGTTCGCCCGTGCCGCCAAACCAGCGGACCCCCAAAGAGCTCCAGCCTCAGGGCAGGGAGGTCGCGCTGTGCGGCACCGGTGGTGGTTTCGGTCGACATGTCAATGGGCGGAAGAGGTCATCGCCTGGCGGTGTCCCCGTTGGGGGACTACGGCGATTGAAGCCCGCCGATCCACGACCTTCGAAGAGATGCTGCCAAGCTGGGCTTCCTTCGCAAGCCACGTCTCGAAAACCCACTCCCACCCCAACTTTTCTCGTGCCTCCATTGGTCTGATGCCGCAAAGACGGCGCATCTGGTTACTCAGGGAAAAGCCATCGGAGTAACCGAGAGAGCACGCGACGCTGAACAGGCTGGCGTCCGAATTCTGCAGCTTGATCGTGGCTCTGAGCACTCTCGATATGTGCAGCCAGTGAGAGGGGACCGGCAGTCCGCTATTCAGGAGCCTGCGCCCCAGGGCGCGCCGGGACATGTAGAGATTCCTGGCCAGGGCACCCACCGTCTGTATTTCCGAACTCAGTTGAACGGTTCGTCGAATAATGCTCCGGGTAACCGGTTCCAGCGAAAACCCCCTCCACTCCAGAAAGTCCGCCACACTGGTTGCGAGGCATGTAGGCTCGCGGCGAATCACGCTCGTGATGTCCCGGGTCGTGGGTGCTTCGTAGTAGGGAAGGACCGCCTGGGGCCGGGACTGTTCGATCGCGCGGAGTACCCGGAGCACGGAGAGACGATCCTCCCGATCCGGCAGAATGATTGCCAGCGAAACTCCCGCCGGGCGATCGGCAACCAGGCCGGCGCCCGTGTGCCAACCAGGATTGCCCAGGTGCCAGGTGATTACCCAGCCGCCTCCGCTCGGCCGCAACGGGTGGTCGGGATTGATCACGGTCAGCCGCCGGTAGGGTGGGCCGAGCAGAAAGACGGCGTCGGGCAGGCTCTTCTTCGGCATTGGCGGCTGCTCCTCTTCTCTGGCGGTGGGTCCGGAGTCAGGCTAAGACTTCCCGTCAGCGACTGATCAGCATTGAGCCTCCTGTGTTGCAGAAGGGGGCGCGACCTCCGTGCGCCGCCGGATTCGACTCTCTTTTGGCTGGGTACGGGCGCCGTCCCACCCTCCGCACGGTTGCGCGCCACCTCCATCGGAAAGGATCTTTCCGGCAACCACGTACCAGCAATTCCAGGTCCTGCCACGCTCGTCTTCATAGCCACGCTACACCGCACAATCCTGAAAGTCGCCCAGTGTCCGATATTGTCGCATCCCAGCCCACCCCCCCCGACACCACTGTCATGTCCGCCCTGCGCGGCCTCCGCGGCCGCGCCACCCTGGGCGACGTCGTCTCCGCTACCGGCATGCCGGATCACGAGGCCGAGACCGCGCTGAAGTCCCTCCTCGAGACCCACCGCGGCCACCTCGAGGTCTCGGACGAGGGCGACCTCCTCTACCAGTTCGACCCCAAGCTCATCTCGCGGGACGCGGAGCCGTTCGGGGTGCGCTTCCGCAGGGCCGCCTGGTCGGCCTTCAAGACCGGCTTCAAGGTGTTCACGGCGGTCATGCTCGTCGTCTACTTCGTCGTCTTCGTGGTGGCCCTACTGGCGCTCATGTTTGCGAACCGCGACGACCGCGGCTTCGGCGGGCGCGGGGGATTCAGCCTGGGCGACTTCTTCATCCTCCACTGGCTGCTGGGAGGACGCGGGTGGCACCGCGGCGGCCTCTACTACGGCCACGCGCACGCGCAGCGGCTGCCCAAGGACGCGCGTCCGCCCTTCTACAAGCGGGTCTTCGCCTTCATCTTCGGCCCCGACGAGCCCAAGCCGACCCAGCTCCAGAAGGACCGCAGCGTGCTGCAGTTGATCCGCGCGCGGAAGGGCGTGCTGACGTCATCGGAGCTGGTCGAGCACACCGCGCTGCCGGCCGGCGAAGCCGACGAGGAGATGGGCCGGCTGACCGGCGCCTACGGCGGCGACCCGCAGGTCTCCGATGCGGGCGAGGTGGTCTACGCCTTCCCCGAACTGATGAAGAGCGCGCACGGGAAGGTCCGCGCCCGCGAGCCCAAGCCCGCCTGGATGCGGCTGGAGTACCCGAAGAAGCTGACGGGCAACAGCGCCGGGTCGAACTTCGGAATCGGCGCCATGAACGGCTTCAACCTGTTGATGGCGAGCGTGCTGGGGCTGGCGCCTGCGTTCGTGGTCGCGGCTCCTGGCACCCCCCCGCTCGATCCGCTCATCTTCTACGGGCTCGGCGTGGTGCCGTTCTCCTTCAGCAGCCTCTTCTTCGGCATCCCCATCGTCCGTGCGCTGGGGCTGGGCGGCGAGAACCGGTCGCGCATGCGGCGCAACATCCGTCGCCTGCTGCTGGGGCTCGTCTACGCGCGCAGCGTGGGCACCGTGCGCTGGATCCCCGTCGGCGATGCGATCCGCCACGTGAGCGCCGGGCTCAAGGACCAGCAGGTGAGCCCGAAGCTGATCCTGAAGGAGATGGAGCGCCTGGCGGCCGAGTTCGACGCCGACGTGGAGGCGGATGACGACGGATTCCGCTACCGCTTCCCGGCGATTCGCGAGACCTTCGTCGAGGCGGAGCTGATGCGGCGGCGGTTGAAGCTTCAGGATCAGAGGCTGGGGAGGATCGTGTACGCCACTGGGGATACTGCGGAAGAGGCGGGCCAGAGGGATCTGGACGCATTCGACAGGGAGTTGAAGCGGGCGGAGATCGATGTGTCGCGGTATGTGCCCCCGCCTAACCGTGTGGGGTATGAGGAAGACTTTGAGGTGGTGTTGGATGCGGCGCCGGCGAGGGCGAGGAGTCGGAGTCGGCGGCCCACACGGCGACCTCCTCCTCGATGGAGTTGAAGAGGGCGGGCTGGTTGACCCATCTTCCGAGGTCAGGTGTGATGATCACGACACGCGCCCAGGGTGGATATGTAATGTCGCCATGACAATATGTCATGTTCTCATTACACCTACCCAGTTTCCAGCCGAGAAGCTGGCCCGCAACGGACTCGGTCGACACTGTTCCGGGCGGGTCGCCCAGTTCCTCGACCGTCGCGTCGTCCATGCCCCGGATGGCGTTCTCGACCCATGCCGCCTCGCGCCGGGCAGCGGCGACGGTCCTGGGCGGATGGACGGGACGGGCCGCGTCCGCATTGGTCCAGTTCCCCAGGATCGTCCGCGCCCGGTCGAGCGGTCTCCGGGCGCACGCGACCCCGACGGCCTCGACTGACAAGCCATTCTCCCGTAGCGCCTCCCAGTGCCTCCGGTGCCGGTCCCGCCACAAATGGAGCGCGGTCGAGGTGTTGTAGCCGGGATCGGCGTGGACGAACACGGCACGGCGGGAGTCCAGCGCCACGGGCATCCCGCGCGGGAAGTAGCGCCGCGCGCCGCCAGCCGCGCCCCGGTAGACCCGGACGGGCATCAGGGAGCGATCGATGCCGAGCGCCTCGAAGGCGCTCACCTTCTCCGACTCGGTCGGGAGCCAGGGCAGGCCCGGATGCTCGACCACGTAGTCGAACGAAAGCAGGCGGCGAACGACCACCTCGGTCGAGGTGATCCTGCGGTGGCGGACGTCCTCGGCACCGAGCGTCCGGTAGACCCCGCGCGCGCAGACCCGGCAGACCTTCAGGCCCCGGACCGTCTCCTCGGTCGCCAGCCTTCGCTCCGTCAGGGCCTGAATGAGGCGGAGCACCTTGAAGCGGCTGGCCCCGAGCCAATCCGAAAGCTGCGCGCGGGCGAACACGCCGCCGTGCAGGCTCGCCAGCGCGATCCACTCGGCCCGGCGGCCGGTCAGGCCGAAGGGCTCAAGCGCCCGTTCGCGGCCCTTCAGGTGAGCGATCATCGTCGGTTCCCCTCTACCGAGCCTTTTCCGCTCGGGGAACCGCCGCAACCGGGAACGCACCGCCACCGGGGGACGCTCCTCGGCGAGACCTCGAACTGCTAATGACGTGTCATAAGGTGTCAGGTCTGTCGGACACCGCTGCCAGTGGCTTGTCGAACGCCGTACTGGGAGCCCTCGTCCGAGGTCAGGTGAGCGGAGATGGAATCGCCCTCCACAGCCTGCGCGCCCGTCACGGAGATACTAGCTTTGACGGGTGTTGGTCCGATGGGCGGAATCGCCAACGGTGCTTCCAACGCGCCACGGGAGGGGTTCTTGCCACGGCTTCACTTCAAGGGGAAGGTCTTCGTCGAGGACCATCACCTGGCCGTGCCCCTTCCACGACTGCTGCCTGTGCGCGACAAGGGGATGAGCGAGCAGGCCAGCCCGCGTGACAACCTGATCGTCCGCGGCGACAACCTGGGCGCCCTGAAGTCACTGCTTCCGACACGGTGAGGTAGCGACCATGAAGAAGATTCTGATGCAGGGAGCCTTGGCGGCCAGCATCATGCTCGTCGCCCCGCCCGCCGCGGCGCAGGTGGGCTTCCAGTTCGGTGGGCTCCTATCGTGGCTCTACGAGTTCGATGAAACGAGGCTCGGGTTCCAGGCCGGCGTGCACTACGACTTGGGCGACCGCTTCCAGGTCGGCGTGCTCTACGTCAACAAGGGAGACGAATGCTGCATGGTCCACAGCATCGAGGTGCCCATCACCTACAGGCACCCGGTCGGCGAGATCGCGCATGTGCTCGTCGGTGTGGCGCCCGGTTACGACGACCACGGAGGCTTCTCCGAACCGCTCGAGGTGAGCGCACTGCTCGGCCTGGGCGTCGAGATGCTCCGCAGGGAGGGGCGCCGCATCTTCCTCGAGGCGGCGTTCACGCACGGCCTCATCGGCGCTCAGCACGATACAAGCTGGGAGCCGAGACACTATAAGACGGTTCGGGTCGGCCTGAACGTGCGCCGCTGAGCTGAACCGCCGCAGATCCCGGATCATAAGCCGGATTGCCCCCTAATTCGAGGCCTCTCGGGTGAACAAGCGCGCAGGGATCGCTGGCGGCCCTGCCTGCCGGAAGTGCGGCCATCGAAACTGCCCGGCACAGTCCGTCTCCGCCTTCCTCACCTATCTGCTACGAGTTCCTTCGGACCAGCACCCCCCGGCATCAATGGTGAATGGCTCCGGATCATTCGCTGAAAGGCCATAACTTGCGGATTCTTTCTCGGATCCTCCTCGGTCGGTCCCCGGCAGCGGCTGGGTGGAAGGGCTGAGGTATCCACTCCATTGGCTACGGTCCGTGGGTTTGCAAGGTTCGCGGTTGATCGCTCGGCCTCGTCCAAGGACGGCTCTTGCCGTCCAGTGGATTCCGTCGCGAAAGAGGGACGGACGTTCCCGATTGTCCGTCCACTGCGTTCAGTAACGTCCTGGTCTTTTCTGAGCCGAAGAATCCTTCGTACATCTGGAACAGCATGGCCGCCCCGGGACGTCCCCGAGCCGCGGCCGGGTCGGGCAGCCCCCAGTGCACCCGGTGCGCGTCCCCGAGCCAGACCGGGCACACCTCCTCCGCGCACAGCGTGACCACGGCGTCCACCGGGCGGACTACGTCGTCCACCCCCTTGGAGTCATGACCCGAGATGTCGATCCCGACCTCGGCCAGGACCGCCACCGCCTGCGGGCGCACCGGCGACGGCTCAGAGCCCGCGGAAGAGACCCTGACGCCGGCGGGCGCGAGATAGCGGGCGATCCCCTCGGCCATCTGACTGCGTGCCGAGTTGGCCACGCACAGGAAGAGGATGTGCCGGAATCCCAGGTCGCGCAGCGCATCCGCGTCCGAGCGCCAGCTCTCGCCCAACCCTGCCATCAGCCCCATTATTCGTCAAATTCGTACACGAGATCGTCACCGGGCACGCCGGCGATTCGCAGCACGATCTTGCCCGGACCGGGTCCGTAGGACTGCTGGTAGCGGCTCCTGACCAGAGCGAGGTCGAAGACGCGGGACTCGGTCGGATATGCCTCGCAGGTGTCGCCGTTCGCATCGTGGGCGAGCACGGCAGGGAGTTGCACAGGATCCGACTCCCGGAACGATTTCGAGATCACCAGGGTGAAGTCGTGCCTCCGGCAGCCGCCGCTGTAGGAGACTTCGATGGTGAGCCGGTGTCCGTCGATGGCGGCTGAGTTCACCTCGTAAGGGTCGTCTCCCCGGTGGCGGCCGTCGGCAACCACGACGTTGTTTTCGGGGACATCCGGCCCGAGCGTCGATTCGCGGCAGCCGGGCGCGGCGAGCAGGCCGAGCAGAAGCGCGATCAAGGCCGCGCCCTTCGCGGCGCCAAGCCGGGAACCGGGGGATCCTGATGTCATCGATCGCTCCAAACGGTGGGCTGCGAACTGTCTCAACAGGCCGCGACAGGAATATATGGGAGTCTCCCTGTAGACGTCGAGATCGTTTAGCGAACGTCGGTCGGGAGCCTCCGGACCACCACGCTGGCCACGTCGAATTCGTCGAACTCGATGAACGCCGCCAGTCCGTCCGGGCCTAAGGCGTCTCTTGAGCCCGATGGGGTGATCTTCAGAGCGTAGGTGGACGAGTCGGAGTGGACGATGCCACCATCCGGAAGGATTCCCACCAGGAGCGGCGGCTCGAAACTGGCTGGGAAGCCAACCTGTGCAAGCTCGTCGGCGAGCGAGCCACCTCCTATCATGATGTTCTCAGCCATGCCTGTGACAGGCTCCCCGCGTGGAGGAAGCCAACCATCGACCACGGTATCGGTCTCGACGACTTCGCCCTCAAGTCCCACCCACATGACCGGACGGGACGTCGGGGGCGTAGCTGGGGCACCGCCGTCGCCGCCGAGGAGGCTGACGCTGGTACACAAGCCACCGGCGAACACGGCTCCGCCGCGCGGATCGGCCCGTATCGCAGGCGAGCTGGCAACGCCACCAGGTGAGTCGCTCGTGCGCACCATGCGAAGATACTGACCAGAATCGTCAAACAGTTGATAGGCGCGGTGGCCGAGATCCCTCACGACCGTCGTTCCGTCCCTCAACACCGCGAAGGCGACCGGGTGGTTGAACTCACCGGGACCTTGGCCCGAGGTACCGAACTCATGCAGGAAGCCTCCCGTGGAGTCGAACACCAGAATCCTCACGCTCGTGGATCCCAGCCCGTCGAACACGAACAAGTTGCCCTCCGCGTCGAAGACCACCTTCTTGACTTGACCGAACATCTCCCACGGCTCCCCCTCAACGACTCCGACCCGGTAGACTTCCTCCAACTCGGGGTCGATGCGGATGTCCCGGCTTGGAAGTTCAATGACTTCTTGAGCTAGGAGCGCTGGTGAGCCAAAGCCGAGCATGATCCCGGCGGCTAATCGGGGAATACTTGGAGTCGTCATGCTGGGGAGTCTCCTGAACTGCAGCGACATCGCCAAGGCTTGGATGAACCACCTCAATCTACGGTTTGCCTTCCTCGGCACGCTCCAGCCTGCACGCGCTCAAGTCAAAGCCCCAAATCGACCTCGTCGATGTCGTACCAGTCCACCGCTCGCGCGGAAATCCCGTCGGCGTCAGGCGGCCGCTCGACCAAGACGGCCAGGGTAGACCCGTAGAGGTCGTAGCCCAGGAGGCGATCGTTGACCTGCACCGAGCCGGCGTAGGCGGTGCCCACATAGAGATCGAAGTAGGAGAACCGATCGCGGTCCCGTCGGGTTGCGACCCACAGTCGGCCGCGGTCGTCATACGCAAGCGCCACGCTCATGTGATTCCGCTTGGGAGTCTCCCTGTAGACGTCGAGATCCGTTTGCAGAGCGAAGCTACGGTTGCGAGCTGCGATGTCGGCGATATCCCGTTGGCTCGGGAACTCTTCAGAATAGGTCGGTGACTGAATGACCTTGGCCGTGGGTGCGTCACGATGGTCGAGAAAAACGAGTTCGCGCTGGCACGCGGGGAACGTCCAGCCCCCGGAGGGCGAGATGATTCCCGATGCAACCCTGCCGCACTCTGTCTCGGCGATGGCGTCAATGTCCTCGCGGTGCCAGACGAAAACTCCCGCTGCCACGTCGATCTCGACCGGAGTCATGTCCACTCCCCCCGCCCAGTATTGGCCCGTGAGCGTCGTGTTGAAAACTTTCGACGCCGGTACCAGGAGGGGCACGGGCAAGATCGCTTCACTGAGCAGGTCGCCAGTGGGCGTGAAGATCGAAAACCGATTCATGGAGGCTGCGCCAACGGTGCCGTCGGGACGGCGGAAAAGGCTAGGCCCCACCAGAGCGAACTCACCCGGGCCCTCTCCCTCGCGTCCGAACACTCCGACGAGGACGCCGTCACGACCGATGCAATGCACCTGAAATTCAAAATAGTCGGTCACGCAGACGAGATCGTCATCAAGCAGGACCATGGTGTACTCACCCCCGAGCGGGGCGGGGACGGAGGCAACAGATACGAGGGACAGGGTAGGGGGCAGGACCGTCTCGGGCCCACACGCAAGGGTGGCGGCTGTCGCAACGACGGCCGCCACCCTTGACGCGGGGTGTTTGCTGGGCCGACGGGCTCCTAGCAATTGATATCTAGGCACAGCTTGAAGAGCGCGTCGTTCTCATAGAACGGTATGGTCCCCTCCCGGTCCATGGCCTTCCCATGGCAATCCTCGAAGCACGGCACAAGTTGGGCCACGACTGGCACGGCAAAGCCTAACGCCACAACCGCGACGAACGAAGAATACGCGTACAGTCAACTTGCAGCCAGCGGTGGACATACCCCAGAACTTTCAGGATTGTCACATATATAGCTCTAGGGTACCTTGCCGGCGGACACTCCGTCGTTAACCGGGCATCGCATATAGAATTGCCGCCTGCCGGATGTCGAGATGAGGGGTGGCACGGACAAGACATTCGGCGGGATCGCTCACAGCCCATAGGTGGCAAACGACGAGGCCCGTCTACCGCGCGAACACCACCGCCAGCCGCCTCCATAGCTCGTCCCGCACCTCCCGAAAAGCGTCCAGTCGCGCCCCGGGACGTCCCCGAGCCGCGGCCGGGTCGGGCAGCCCCCAGTGCACCCGGTGCGCGTCCCCGAGCCAGACCGGGCACACCTCCTCCGCGCACAGCGTGACCACGGCGTCCACCCCCTTGGAGTCATGCCCCGAGATGTCGATCCCGACCTCGGCCAGGACCGCCACCGCCTGCGGGCGCACCGGCGACGGCTCAGAGCCCGCGGAAGAGACCCTGACCCCGGCGGGCGCGAGATAGAGGGCGATCCCCTCGGCCATCTGACTGCGTGCCGAGTTGGCCACGCACAGGAAGAGGATGTGCCGAAATCCCAGGTCGCGCAGCGCATCCGCGTCCGAGCGCCAGCTCTCGCCCAACCCTGACATCAGCCCCATTTCCTCCTGTCCCGGCCGGCTAGTGTGGGTAAACCGATCATGATAATGTCATGTTAACATTACATAATGTCGTGTTCTCATTACTGACTCCAAACGGCAAGAGCCGGTCTGGACGAGGAAAAGCAGCCCGTGATCGCGGCTTGCGTCGGCGTCGCCCGAACACACATTACATGCGCGTGACCATACGGCACCCGAATCCGGAATCGTGATGGCCCAGACCCAGAACTACGCGAACCACGCCAAGCGCCCTCCACTGCTGTTCCTCGCGGGTTGCTATCTCTCAACGGCCGCTACGATAGGCATCGGATACCTGCTCGTCGTGGACTATAGCGCAGGGACCCTGGCCCTGTTCATCGTCGCCGCCTGTACGGCGATTGGCCTTCTCTATGCGCGGCGCTTCTCAACGGCCGTGCAGGACCGGGTGATCCGCCTGGAGGAGCACCTCCGTCTGGAGAGGCTCCTGCCGGACGACCTGAAGGGCGAAATCGGACAGCTGACGACGGACCAGCTAATCGGTCTGCGCTTCGCTTCCGATGCAGAACTGGCCGAATTGGTTCGCCGGGTCCTCGCGGGCGAACTGGCGGACCGGAAGACCATAAAGCAGGCCGTTGAGGACTGGCGCGCCGACCACCAACGCGTCTGAACAGAGGGCCGGGTTCAGCTGTCGGCCTCGCCCGTCTCCCGCCCCGCCTCCTCCTCGATGACCTTGAAGATGTCGGCCCACAACTCGAGAGGCTGAGCGCCTACGAACGGGATGCCGTTGATCAGGAAGGACGGCGTGCCGCGGACGCCCAGGCGCGCGCCGCTCAGGATGCCGCTGCGAACTCGCGGCCGGGGCCGCTGCTCCGCAATGCACGCCTGGAACTGCTCGGTGTTGGCGCCGACCTCTTCCGCGATCGCCTCGAAGGCCGGATAGGGTTCGCTCATGCTCTTCCAGTCGCCCTGGCGCTCGTAGAGCAGCTTGCTCATCGGGGGGAACAGGTCCTGCTCGCCGGCGCACTCGGCCGCGAAGGCCGCGACCATGCCGTTGGCGAACATGCCGCTCACGTAGGTGACGTACTTCCAGTGCACCCGGCCCGCGTCGACGTAGTCCTCCTTGAGCGTGGGGAAGATGTCGGTGTGAAAGCGGCGGCAGTAGCCGCAGCCGTAGTCGCTGAACTCCACGACCTTGATCGGGGCGTCCTCGGAACCGTAGTCGTAGCCGAGATCGGCCAGCTGGACCTCCTGCGCGGGCGGGAGCGCGCTCGTTGCGCCCTCGGAGAGCATCGAGGTCGGGATGGACTGTGAGGGGTTGCCGCCAGCCGCTTCGGGCCCGCCCTCATCCGCACCGGAGGATCCCTCCCCCCCACCGCCGCCGCACGCCATCACGGCCAGCACCGCAAGCCCCGCCACCGCGGCGCGGCCCCACCATTTACGTTCGTCCTGGCCTGTCACTCTATTCCGCTCCTGTTCCCTGTTTGCCTTTTCCGGCCGCGCCGCCGTCCCGGCCGCCGCGTCCGCCACCAGAATCCTGCCTTGTCGCCGCGGCTACCGCCACCCCCGCGGCGGGGGACTGTTGCCCGATCGACCGCTTCGCCATCCCCTCTCGCACGACCACCGTCTCGGCGATCTTGTCGTGAATCGCCTGGCGGTTGGGGTCCCACCACACCTGCGCGAACCCGAGCAGCCCCGTGGCCAGGCCGGCCGCGTACCCGCCGGCGCGCTCCAGCGACATGTACAGGCCGAGCGGTTGGCCGTTCAGGCGTACGACGCGCGTGCCGAACAGTTTCTTGCCCGGCGTGCGCCCGCCCCACAGCGCCAGGAACAGCGTCAGGTAGATCGTGCCCCAGCCGAAGACCAGCCCGGCTTCGTCGGCCGCGTCGCGAATCCACGTGAACAGCGTCGACGGCGCCTCGGCTTCCGCCAGTTGCTCTTCGAGGTCCGCGATCCTCTGGTCGCGGTCCCGGACGTCGTCGGCGACATCGACCAGTTCTTCCACCAGTTCGGCGACATTTGCCGGAGGCGTCCCTTCGGCGCCGCCCACGACGCTGTCCCCGATCTGCACGGCGATCGGGATGTCCACGCGCTCGGATGCATTGCGAAGGATCGACGGGAGGAAGGTGATCCCGATCGCCAGCATCAGCACGAAGGTGCCCGCGCAGCCCAGCGCGATCTTGCGCACCGGGCCGCCGGCGGTGCCGTCCGGGCGCCGCGTGGCCATGCGGAAGAGCGTCAGCCCCACGATGCCGCCCAGTATGCGCCAGCCGAGCAGCTGCAGGAATCCGATCAGGACGAGGTCCACCATGAGCGCCGCAAAGCGCCGCCAGGGCTCGGCGAGCGGGGTGCCGAGAAGGTCGGGCGTAACCGAGAACGCGTCCGGCGTGACGATGGACCGGGGGTCGCCCGCCAACGGCTCGATTCGCTTCGGCAGTCCGTCGTCCATCGACCGCTACCTGCGCCGCAGGATGCCGCCCAGGAAAAGCCCGGCGGCCAGGCCGAGGAGCGCCGAAGCGGCGAGCAGCGTCTCGAGCTTTCGGGCCGGAGGCGGCTCGGGGAGCGTCGGAACCGCGCCGTGCGGCGCAGGATCGGGGGCGAGCAGGGGTGCCGGAGGCTCAGAGGCGTGCTGCTCCTCCTCGAGCTCCATGCGGATGCGCACCCGGTCCTCCTCGTCCTCGAATCCGCACTCCGCGCAGGTGACGAAGCCGCGGTCGCGGGCCGTCCGGTTCGGGTACGACAGCTCGCCCTCCTTGACGGGGCAGGGCAGTCCGGCCGGAAGCGGCACGATGATCTCGTACAGGGCGCCCTTGGACAGATCCAGCTCCCGCGCGAGCGCGTTGACACTCTCGTCGGAGTGCCAGTACAGTTGGTTCGCCCTGGCGACGACTTCGGCGGAGGGTTCGGCGCCGACGGCCTCCGACTCCTTCAGATTCACCATTTTCCTTCTGTCCCGGGATCGCGGGTTGGGGCGCTGCCGTGGCGGGGTTCGCCAGGTACGCTTCGATGCCGCTACCCTTCAACATACAATGGGCAGGCGGCCGACCGCAGGCGCGCCGCCGTGCCTCCACCCAGGCCACGGACCGGCAGGCAGATCCTCATGCGAGCGAGATCCAGGATCATCGGAAGCCTCGAGAGCGTCTACATGGAGGCGTATCAGAAGGCGGAGAAATCGGGCGACCAGGCCCGCATGGAAGCGCTGGACTTCGGCTTTCAGCGCGACCAGGTCATGCTCGAAGTCATGCTGGACCTGCGCGACGCCCTTTCCAACCTGGACGGCGAAGACGACAAGCCCGATTCGAATCTGCTCGAAAAGGCCATGGCCATCCGCAAGTTCACCAGGCTCCGGCCCTGATGAAGATCTACACCAGGCGCGGCGACGACGGCGAGACCGGTCTTTTCGGCGGCGGTCGGGTTCCGAAGGACGACGTCCGCGTCGAGGCCTACGGGACTGTGGATGAACTGAACGCCGTCATCGGCACGGCACTGGCCCATGTCCGGGACGGCGAGACCCGCGTCCGGCTGCGCCTGCTGCAGAGCGACCTGTTCGCCCTGGGAGCTTGCCTTGCCACGCCACCGCCCCGCGAAGGGCGTCCGGTGCCGTCGCTTCCCGATCTTCCGCTCGCGCGCATCGCCGAAATGGAGTCGTGGATCGACGCGGCCGAGGAGGTCACGGGGGCCGTGCGGCACTTCATCCTGCCGGCGGGAACGGCGGGAGCCAGCCACCTCCACCACGCGCGCGCCGTCTGCAGGAGGGCCGAGCGGCGGGTCGTGGCGCTGGCGGCACGGTCGGCCGTGGACTCAGGCGTGGTGCGGTACCTGAACCGCCTCTCGGACTACCTCTTCGCGGCGGCGCGCCTCGAGAACCACCGTGCAGGCAAGGGAGACGTGGCATGGAGAGCGGGCGAATGACAGCCGGGTCCGTGGTCCTCACGCGCGGCGAAGCGACGCCCCCGCACGGCGAAGTCATCCGCACGGACGTCCGCCGCCTCGCCGGGAGCGAGCCCCGCACGGCGGTGCTGGTCGTCCATGGCTTCAAGGGCTTCAAGGACTGGGGCTTCTTCCCGCTTCTCTGCGAGCGCCTCGCCGCGGACGGCCACCTGGTCGTCTCCTTCAACGGCTCGCGCAACGGGATCGGTGCGAATCTTCTCGACTTCACGGACCTGGACGCCTTCGGGCGGAACACGATCAGCCACGAGGTGGGCGACGTGCACTGGATGCTCGATCAGCTGATCGCGGGGGAGTGGAGCGGCGGCGTCCGCCCCGAGACGGTCGGCGTGCTGGGCCACAGCCGCGGCGGCGGCACGAGCATCATCACCGCATCAGAGCATCATGATGTTGCGTCGCTCGTGACCTGGGCGGCGGTGTCCACCTTCCAGCGCTGGCCAGCCGAGTGGCGCGAGGAGTGGAAGCGCAGCGGCGTGGTGTACGTCGCGAACGCCCGCACCGGCCAGGACATGCCGCTGCACAGGTCGGTCTGGCAGGACCTGGAGCGCAATCGGGAGCGGTTCGACGTGATCGGCGCGGCCGGGAGAGTGACGGCGCCGTGGCTCATCGTGCACGGGTCGGAGGACGAGACGGTGTCGGTCGCCGAGGCGCGGAGCCTTGCCCGGGCGGCGGCGCACGCGCAGCTCGAGGTGGTCGACGGATCGGGACACACTTTCGAAGCGGTTCACCCCCTGGACGCGGTGACGCCCGGCCTCGAAGCGGCCCTCGCGGCGACCGCAAGTCATTTCCGGCGGTCGCTGTAGCGGCATGCGGCAGGGGCGCCGTGCATTTTCCCGCGGGCAGCGGCCGGGGTTGCCACCCGCCGCAAGTTCCGCAATCATCTACATCCGTTTTGGATACAACGGCAAAGGCCAAGAGGTAGTGTGACATACATCATCACCGAGCCCTGCATCGGTACCAAGGACGCCAGTTGCGTCGAGGTTTGCCCGGTAGACTGCATCTACGAAGTCGGCGAGCAGTATCTCATTCACCCCGACGAGTGCATCGACTGCGGAGCGTGCGAGCCGGAGTGCCCCGTGCAGGCCATTTTCCCCGACACCGATGTGCCGCCGGAGTGGCACGACTACATCGAGAAGAACACGGCGCACTTCGAGGAGTAGGCGCGGCGCGGGGGGCGCGCAAAAAGCGAAGGGGGACGACCGGTCGGGCCGCCCCCCTTGCTCTGGTCGTCTCGCTCCGACGACGGGCAGTCAGCCGGTGGCGGCAGTGCCGTGCCACCGTGCCAACCTAGATACCGAGTTCCCTCAGCCTCTCGAGCTTGATCTTGCCAGGTACCGTCTCGCCCGGAGGAACGTCATCGACCTTTGCCTGGGGCGGCTCGGGCCGGTGGGTTCCCTGACGGAGGAGAGCTACGCCGGCAGCGAACAGCGCAGCGGCGCCCAGCAGATTGACAGTCAACTTGCGAATAGCTCCCTCCCTTGGCCTGAGTGTGTGTAACGTGCGGCGTGTCCGCGCGCCTCGTATTGGTCCGACTGAGCAAGTTCCGTGCCATTCACCGGCTTCGCGTCCGCCCCACGCCCCCAAGGGCCAACATCGCCATATTCCTGTTGACTTTATCGCCGATTGGGCCCTGTCCGGGCGACAGGGCGATCAGCGTGTGAAAGTGTACATTTTCCACACCAACTGACGAAAAATGGACACAGACCTCGGGACAGACCGGACGGGCGAACGGTGAGGGGACACAAATCACACGGTGCCGGGTCGACGCGTCTCCTGAAGGACGCCGACCCGGTCGAAATGACGCGGGCGCTCGTGCGCACGCCCTCCGTCAACCCGGTGCTGGAGTCAGGCGGGGACGGCGAGGGAGCGGTCGCCGAGCTGACCGCCGGGTGGCTTCGCGACTGGGGCTACGAGCCCCGCTGCACGGAAGTCGCCCCCGGACGCTATAACGTGGTCGCATGCCGGGGTGCGGGCCTGGGTCCGTCGCTGCTGCTGAACGGCCATCTGGACACCGTCGGGGTCGCGGGAATGACGGAGCCGTTTTCGGGGGCCGTCCGCGACGGTCGCATCCACGGCCGCGGTGCTGCCGACATGAAGTCGGGGGTCGCGTGCGCGCTGGCGGTCGCCGCGGAATTGGCCGACGAGGAGATCCCGGGCGAACTGATCGTCGCACTGACCGCCGACGAGGAGCACGCGTCGCTGGGCATGGAGGCTCTGGTCGCGGAAGGCACCGGGGCGGACGCCGCGGTCGTCTGCGAGCCGACCAGCCTCGCGATCATGCCGGCCCACAAGGGCTTCCTGTGGATCGACGCGTTCGCGCGAGGCCGGGCCGCGCACGGATCGAGGCCCGAACTCGGCATCGACGCGATCGCGCACATGGGCCACGTCCTGGTCGCATTCGAGGAAGAGGCTCGCCGGCTCGCCCGGGAGACCGATCACCCGCTGCTCGGGCCCGCATCACTGCACGCCGGGACGATCACGGGGGGGAGCGCGCCGTCCGTCTACCCGGACCGGTGTCATCTCGTTGTCGAGCGGCGGACGCTGCCGGGCGAGACGGCCGAGAGCGCGATGATCGAGGCCGCCGAGGTGCTGGAGCGCGCCCGCCGCGGCTGTCCCGAACTCAGCGCCTGGATCGAGGCGGGACTCTACCGCGCCGCGACCGAGGTGGCGGAGGACTCTAGCCTCGTGTCAGGTCTCAAGCGCGCGTGCGCCGCTGCGGGTCTGCCCGGGGCCGTGAAGGGGATGTCCGCCTGGGTGGACGCGTGCTTCCTGAACGAAGCCGGCACCCCGGCGGTGTGTTTCGGCCCCGGTTCGATCGCACAGGCACACGCCGCCCAGGAGTGGGTGAGCGTGACGGAAATCCAGCGCTGCGCGCAGGTTCTCGCCGACTTCTCCCGGCGTTTCCTGCTGCGCTGACCCTACCTGCTGCGGCTGGTAACGACGATCGCCCCGCCGGGGTAATTGGTTCCGTACCGCATCGTGGCATCCGAGGCGCTCAGGTACCGAAGCTCCGAAATGTCGGAGACGGAGATGGACCGCAGTTCGCTCGCAGCATTTCCCATCCGGGATCCGTCGAGGATGAGCTGCGGGGTGTTCGAACCACCCGTGCCCGCGCCCCGTCCCGTCAGCCAGCGCGGCCGCAGACGGCGAACGAGGTCGATGGCCGTCAGAGTCGTGAACTCCGCCAGCTCCTCGGCGGTGATGAGGTTGGGGTCACGCCGCGGCCCGCTGGAACCCCCGCTGCCGCTGGAACAGGCGGCGAGGACGGTGAGCAACGCGAAGGCGGCAAGGAAGGACAGTTTGGTCATCGAACGATTCAGGCGCATTCCGAACTCCTTGGTTTACTAGAGGGCCTGGCATGTTTCCCGGGAGCCGGGCCTCTCCCGAACGCATGACCGGCCGGGAACGGCCTGACGCCTCAACAATACCCCCGTGAAGCCGGACCCTGTCAAGGTTGGCCCGAGGCTCGCTCATGCCTTGCCGTCTCGAGCAGGGCGCCGATCTCCTCCCTGTTGATGAACCGCCCGTTGGCGACCACGAGGGAGATGCGCCTCGTATTCCCGATCTCCTCAAGTGGATTTGCCTCGAGCAGCACCAGATCGGCCAGCTTTCCTTCGGCGACGGCTCCCAGCGAGTCGGTGGCGCCGAGAAACTCGGTCGGAGCCGTCGTGGCCGCGGCCAGCGCCTCGCGAGGGGTCAGCCCCGCCTGCACAAGCAACTCCAACTCGTCGTGGAGGCTGAAGCCGGGGTAGACGAACGGATTCGGCGTGTCGGTTCCCGCGAGAACGCCCACGCCCGCCGCCGCGGCCATTCCGGTTACGGCGAGCTGACGGTCGAGAAACTCTACCCTGGTCTCGATTGCGTCGGGCGTATCGGAAGCCATGCCGGGGAACGGCGTCATCCAACCCTGCACGATGGCCGACGACATGTACTGCATGCGGGGATCGTCCTCGCCCCGAAGCCGCTCCAGCGAAGCCATCGTGGTCAGCACCGCGAGGGTGGGCGTCAGCCAGGTGCCGTTGGCGGCCAGGTGCGACAGCAGTTCGCGGCAGAGGTCGTCGTCGGCCGCGTCGAGAATCGTCCGGTAGAGCCCGGTTCCGAAGAAGGGGTCGGAAAACGCGCCGCCCTCGGCCCGGGCGGCCATCGATTCGGCCCGCGCCGCGCGGACCTCGGCATCGTTTGAGGAGCAGCCCTCCACGACGCCGAACATGTGCGTCATGCTTCGCATCCCAGCGTCCGAGGCGTCGCGAGCCGGGACCGAGAAGGGAACGTGTCCGGCGACATCGACCCCGCGCGCGGCTGCCTGTTCGGTGATGGCGGCGAAGGCGTCTGCCTCGAGCGCGGAGTAGACCTTGATGAAGCCCGCGCCGGCATCCACCAGCGAATCGACTACGAACCGGGCCCGCTCGGGGCCGTCCGCGATCACGGACCCCGGAAACCATGGGTTCGCCCCGTCCGTGATGTTGCCGGCGACAATGGCGCGCGGCCCCACGCGCTCTCCGGTCGAGATGGCCTCCCACGCTTCCCGGGCCACGTCCAGCTCGCCCCACATGTCCCGCACCCCGGTCACGCCGTTGGCGATGTAGAGGGGCAGCGCGGGCGCGAAGAACGAGGAGAACTCATGGACGTGCATGTCCCAGAGCCCCGGGATGAGGTAGCCGCCGCCACCGTCGATGCGCTCCACGCCGTCGCCAAGCGCGAGGTCGTCCGGCGAGACGACGGCGGCGATCCTTCGCCCCTGCACCACCACGGTGCGGCCCTCCGTCACCGAACCGGCTGCCACGTCCACGACGGCCACGTTCTCGATGGCCGTGCCCGAGGCGAACTCCTGGGGCGGAGGGCCGCAGGCGATGCACAGGGCGGCAAACGCGAAGGCGCAGAGCTGGACACCCTTTTTCATCAGAACCAACCTCCACACGGGACAAGCTTGTCGCCAATGGGCAGCGCGGACCCCGGACAATCGACCGATCCAACTTGCGCGAACGCAATGCGCGGGGAAAGCTGATTGCCGGATGCCTAACGCATAGTCGGATGCCTCACGCGCTGCCGGGACCTGAGCGACGCAGCGGTCCCGCCGACCCGAGGCCCATTCCCACCAGAGCCCCGCACCGCAGCATGCCAATGCCAGACCAACCCGCCCGACCGGTCCTCAAGCGCGCCGTCGGCAGGGTCCAGTTCTTCACTGTCGCCTTCGGGACGATCATCGGAGTGGGGTGGATGGTCTACCTGGGCTACTGGCTGGAGCCGGCCGGCCCGGTGGGAGCTAGCATCGGTTTTGCCGCGGGCACACTGCTCATCGCGCTGATCAGCATCTGTTATGCCGAGATGGCGTCGATGTTTCCCGTCTCCGGCGGCGAACTGGCCTACACGTACGAGTCGTTCGGCACCGGGACCAGCTTCATCACCGCCTGGACGCTGGCGTTCATCTACACGGCGGTGGCGGGATGGGAGGGCATCGCCATTGGGGTGCTCGCCGAGAGCCTCTTCCCCGGTTTCGGCGGCCCGGTCTGGTACACCCTCTTCGACGTACCCGTGCGGCCCGGCAAGCTCGCTCTGGGGCTGGGCGTGATGGCCGTTCTGGTGTGGATGAACATCCGCGGCATCTCGAAGGCCACCCGCTTCCAGGACCTGATGACGTACGGCTTTCTGGCGCTGTGCGCGGTCTTCATCGGCGCCGCCTTTTTCTTCGGCGACGTGGGCAACCTCGAGCCGGCCATACTGCGCAGCGAGGGCGGGTCGATCATGCCCGGGATCATCGCGGCGTTCGTGACCGCGCCCTTCTTCCTGGCCGGGTTCGATGTGGTGCCGCAGCTGATGGAGGAACGCGCCCCCGGCACCAGCGGCCGCGCCGCCGCGCTGATGATCGTGCTGGCGGTCCTCGGCGCGGGGGCCTTCTACGTGCTGATCATCATGTCGGGCTCGATGATCGTGCCGTGGCAGCAGCTCCTCGAGTACGACCAGCTGCCCGCCGCGACGGCCTTCCAGGAGACGTTCTCGTCGCCCTTCCTTGGCCGCGCGGTTCTCGCCGCTGGCTTCATCGGCATCCTCACCACCTGGAACGCGGTGATCATCGCCGCGTCGCGCGTCTACTTCGCGATGAGCCGCGCCCGCATGCTCCCCACGTTTCTGGGCTCGATCCACGCGCGCCACGGGACGCCGACAGGCGCCCTCCTCTTCGTCGGCGGGCTGGGCGGACTCGGCGTCGTCCTGGGCGAGGGCGCCATCGCACCGATCGTCAGCGCCGCGACCATCTGCTTCGGCATCATCTTCGCCCTCGTCTCGATCGGCGTCGTCAAGCTGCGCATCAAGCGCCCCGATGCACGCCGCCCCTACCGAGTCCCCGGCGGCATCGTCACCGCTGTGGGCTCGGCGCTGGCCGCCCTGCTCTTCGTTGTCCTCGCGCTGGGCGACCCGTACGAACCCGGCGCGGGCATCCCCGTCGCCTGGATGGTCATCGTGGCCTGCTTCCTGCTGGGCGCCGTCTTCTGGCTGTCCTCCGGCCGCCTCAGGAAGTCCGTCACCGAACAACAACGCCGCGAACTGATTCTCGGCGAGGAGGCCCCGTCCGAATGACCCGCGATTACATCACGCCGGAAACCGTCGACGCAGCCGTTGGCCGCACCTTCGTCTCGGACTGGATCGTCGTCGACCAGGACCGCATCAGCGCATTCGGCGAGATCACCGAGGACCCCGATCCGCACCATGTGGACCCGGAGTACGCGGCCGAGCACAGCCCCTGGGGCCGCACGATCTCCTTCGGCTTCCTCACCATGTCGCTCATGACCCCCATGCTCTACCAGATCTACCGCTATCCCATGGACGGCGGCATCGGCGACGGCTATCCCGCCAGCTACGGCTTCGAGCGCGTGCGCCTGGTCGCCCCGGTCCTCTCCGGATCGCGGATCCGCGGGCACTTCACCGTGAAGGACGTGCGCGACCGCAAGCCTGGCCAGCGCCAGGTGACATTGGGTTGCCGCGTGGAGATCGAGGGGGAGGACAGGCCGGCGCTGGTAGGCGACTGGCTGTCCATCTGGCTGACCCCGCAGGATTCGTAGCGGCGGCGAGGCAGAGGGTCGTGCGGGCTATCCCGGGGCACCGCCTCGCCGGGCGACGCGTGCCAAGACGCCGAAGAACATCGAGAAGACAGCGATTCCCACAAGAGACAGACTGCCAACCGCGGCGGAATAGGCCGGGTAGTTGGTGTGCGCCTTGCCACAAATCGTGAACCACCGGGTTCCGTCCGCAGGTGGGGTGGTGCAGGCGAAGGTGAAGTCCTCTTCGTAGTCGTCGATGCACAGAAACTTCTTTCGCGTGCCGCCCAGAATATCCGACTCTTCAACGTCACAAGGGCCGGGCATCTGGTGCACGCCGGTACTGACGTGGGTTTCCGGTGCGAAGAGTGTCATGTTCACCGTGAGCATGAGCAGGTAGGCGGCGGCGGCCGCAAGACCCAGCCAGTCGACGGGGAGCTTGCGGCGGGTCGCCGCGCGGCGGCTGAGGAAGGCCACCGTGCCATAGGCCGCCACACCGAGACCAAACGCCAGCTTGCCGGGCGTGCCCCCGTCGATGGTCTGCAACGCCGTTATCTGCACCATCATTATCGGCGTGGAGGCGCAAGCGACGAGAGCGAGGCCGGTCAGGAAACTCCTTGGGGTAACCTCCTTGTGCCGCAGGACGATATCGAGCAACAGCGCGAAGGAGCCCACAAACGTGAGCACCCACAGGCTGCTGCTGACAGGTGCTCCGAACAGGCGCGCAGCGATTGAGGCATCGGTGTCGTGCCAGGTCCACCAAAGAAATTTGGCACCCACGATGTCATAGGGTGCGTAGAGCATGCACGCGACCAGCCCCGTGAGCGCGGCCGTCGACCAACGCCCCAGGCCGAGCCGGCGTACGGCAACCGTGGGCCAGTACATGAAGACCACGTACATGCACGGGATGTACAGGGGCAGGCGCGGGTTGAGCATGATGCTCGCCTGGGCCTGCCAGAAGTTGTCAACCAGCGGCAGCGCCATGAAGATCAGATCGTTGCCGGTCCCGGCGGCGAGCGCGGCAAGGCAGACCAGCAGGTTTGCGCGCCCGGTTCTACGAGCGTGGATGAACGCGGTAAAGGCGCACAGGATGATGACGTATTCGCCGATCAGGAAGGTGGGCTGGGTGGCCCACTGCGCGACGGGACCCGTGAAGATCTTCCATGGAAGGTCCGGCGACGCATCCCACGGAACCGTTCCCACTGTCAAAACCCTTCGTCAGTACTTGACGAATGGGCCGGGTTCGTCCCCCTGTCCACCGTCCTTGCCGACAGGAGCGCCGCGGCCGCCGAAGATCTCCTTGTCGTAGCGTCGATTCTCCCTTCGCAAGGTGCCGTGCAACCGGTCCCATATCATCAGGTGCTGCCCGTAGTTCACGTGGAAGTAGTGGTGATGATCATCGTGGTACACCGAGGGGGGTTGCCAGGGCAATGCCGATGCGAGCTTTACGCCGGAGTGGTCGATGATGTTGAAGATCAGGATGTAGAGCAATACGCAAATGACCGATACCGCGTGGAAGGGAATGAAGAACAGCGGTATGAGGGTAGCGCCCTGCAGCGCGAGCAATTCAGCCGGATGCAAGGCAATCGCCGTGTAGGGTGAGGGCGCGACGAAGCGATGGTGAAAGCGATGCACGTGCCTGAACAGGAACTTGATGTGGAGCGCCCGGTGCACCCAGTAGGCGATGCAATCCATCATGACGAACAGCACAACCGTCATGCCGAGGGTGTACGCCCAGCCGTACTCCGCCACATCGGTGTAGATCGCCGTCTTCACACCGCCTTCCACAACGCCGTACACCAGAATTCCGGTCAGCACGCCACTCAGGAGCATGTTGCGGGAGCCGGCCAGCACGGCGGTGCGTTGCATCCTGGGGGACAGGAAGCGCTCGGGCTGGATCTTCCACGCATCCGGATCGGCGCGCCGACGCGCGTAGAAGCGATAGTGGTAGTAGCCGCAGACAGCGTGATAGACGACGAGGCCGACCAGGCTGGCGCCTCCCACACACTTCGCAAACAGGTTCCAATCCATACGACAAAAAGTCCGGTTCTAGCGTCATAAGCGTGAATAGAGAGTCACGCTAGTCCACTATGCGCTCGCAGGCAACAAACGTGTACCCGCGTATTGCCATCGGAGAGACCAACGGCCAGACTGGGAGCCGTCACCCTGCAAGACTCTCCCAATCCTCTGGCGAGGCCATGACAACCGGAGTCTCCGCCGCTGCCCGGGCAGGCGCCCTCGGCGGTGCCGCCCACACAATCGTGACGACCCTTGCCGAAAGGGCACGCACGTGCCCCGACAAGTACTTCGTGCGTTTCCGTGACGCCGACTTGACGTATGCGGCCTTCGAGGAGCGCACCCGATCACTGGCGGCGGGGCTTCGGCACCACCGGGTGGCCGGGCACATCCTCCCGACCCTTCTTCCCAACTGCGCCGAAGCGGCTACCCTCTGGTTCGCGGCCAACCGGGCCGGCGCGGTGTGGGCGCCCTTGAACACCGAATTCCGTGGGCCGGGACTGGCGCACGCCATCAACCTGACCGGGTCGCGGGACCTGGTGGTCGATCACCCGCTGGTTGATGCGGTGCTCGAAGTCGGCGACGACCTGGTGAGCGTGGAGCGCCTCATCGTGCGCGGGGGGGCCGGTTCCGACGGCGGCGCCTTGTCGCGCGACGGACGATCGTTCGCCACCCTTCCACTCGAGGCGCTGGAGGTCGACGACGACGGCGTGCCCCCCGCGCCCCAACCCACCTCCTCCGCACCCTCGCTGCTGATCTACACATCCGGCACCACGGGCATGTCGAAGGCCTGCGAGCTGTCCCACCGCTACGTCCTCGGCCACGCCCACCTGCTCAGCCGCTCGATCCGGGCGCGCTCGGACGACGTGCTGTTCTGTCCCTATCCCATCTTCCACTGGGACGCGGCCATCGGCACGATCGGCCCCGCGCTCTGGCTGGGGGCCACGGCGGTGGTGACCGAGCGGTTCAGCGTGTCGCGCTTCTGGGCGGACGTGCGGCGCTACGGCGTCACCATCTTCGACTTCATGGGCGCCACGCTGACCTTCATCCACAAGCAGGAGCGGCGCCCCGACGACGCCGACAACCCGGCCCGGCTCGGCTGGGGCGTGCCGATGCCCGCCTTCAAGGACGACTTCGAGGAGCGGTTCGGCCTGACGCTGGTCGAGGGCTACGGTTCGACCGAGGGCGGGATCATGGTCTTCCAGGAACCGGGCGAGCCCTACCCGCCGGGGGCGTGCGGCCGCGCGATCCCCGAGTTCCGCCTGCGGATCGTGGATGACGACGACCGGCCCCTGCCCCCCGGCGAAATCGGCGAGATCGTCGTCCGGCCCACGCGCGACAAAGACCGCCACCTCATGCTGACCGGCTATTACCGCATGCCCGACCTCAACCGCGAGGTGTTCCGCGGCGGCTGGTTCCACACCGGCGACCTGGGCCGCCTCGACGACGACGGCAACCTCTACTTCGAGGGGCGCAGGAAGGACGCGATCCGGCGGCGCGGCGAGAACATCTCGGCGTACGAGATCGAGCAGGTGATCGAGGCGCACCCGGCGGTGTTGGAAGCGGCGGCGTACGGCGTGCCCAGCGAGTATACGGAAGAGGACGTGGCCGTGTCGGTCGCGCTACGGCCGGGGCACGCGCTCTCCGAGGACGAGTTGCTGGACTATTGCCGCGGCCGCATGGCCCGCTACATGGTCCCTCAGTTCGTGCGCTTCCTGGAGGTGCTGCCGAAGACGCCGACGGAAAAGGTCGAGAAAGCGACGCTGAGGGAGTGGCACATGCGTGCGCTGGCGGAGAGCAAGAGGTGAAAGTCCCGCCCGGCCCGGGCCCCGCTCAGGCGGCGTAGTCCTGCCCCTGGTGATCCAGCACCGCCTTCATCCCGTCCAGGTATCCACGCTCGCCGAAACCGTCCGGCGCTGTCGCGGCCACGGCCTCGGCGACTTCGACGGGAACCTGGCGAATCCTCCCGCCGGCGGACTGGACCATCCACTCCGTCATGCACGCGCGCTCGAGCGAGAGCAGTTGCAGCATGGCCACCTCGATGGACGTTGCCGTCACCAGGGCGCCGTGGTTGGCCATGATAAGCGTGCTCTTGCCGCCCAGCGCCTCGGCCATCCGCTCGCCCTCGTCGTCCTCGGTGACGATCCCCTCGTAGTCGAAATAGGCGACGTTGCCGTGAAACACTCCGGCGAGCTGCCCTCCGCGGGTATCGAGGCGCCAGCCCTCTGTCGAGGCCATGGCCGTCACGTAGGGCGAGTGGACGTGCAGCGCGCAGGAGATGTCCGGCCGGGCGCGGTAGAGCGGGGCGTGGATGGCCCACGCGCTGATGTTCGGGATGCCGGTGCCTTCGACGACGTTGCCCTCGGGATCGGTCATGAGCAGGCCGGAAGCCGTGACCCGGGAGAAGTGGGTCTGGCCGGGGGACAGCAGCAGGTAGCCGGGACGGCCCGGAACGGCGGCGCTGAAGTGGTTCCAGGTACCCTCGTGCAGCCCCTCGAGGACGGTGATCCGATGAACTGCGGCGAGATCGATTCGCGTCTGCAGGAGCAACTCGGCGAACGCTTCGTCCCGGGTGTGCCCGTTGGCCGAAGGGGACTGGGCGCCCTTCGCCGATGGGCCGCTCTCTGGCCTTGGTGTATCCATGACGGGAGAATGCCGGTCGCACCGTTCGCCACGCAAGCATCTATCGAACAGACCCGTCCGAGCGGCTACATTTCGTGACACCCACCTGGAGATGAGATGTCAGCAGCAGTTTGTCGCGAACCCACGAGTCACGCCGGCAACGGTGACCGCGGCAACCGGGCGCTCCCAAACCGTCACCGTGGCGCTCGCGGGCGATTCCACCGGGTAGCGTTGATTGCCGCGATACTGCTCGCGGCGCCTCTTGCGACGGTTTCGGCTCAGATGTCCTTCGGTGTCATCGGCGGCCTCAGCCGGGCCAGCTTCACCGGCGGCGGTTCCGGGGATGTCGTCGCGCGGACAACGATGATGATCGGCGCGGTTGGCGACATCGCCTTCGGCCAGATGTTCTCGCTGCGGCCCGAGCTCTACTTCTCGGACAAGGGCGCCCGGGTCGAGACCCTGCTGGGCGATCCTCGCAGCGGCCCCACCAAACTCTTCAAGCTTCCGTACATCCAGCTGCCCCTGCTCGCGGAGCTGCGGACCTCGCTGGGCGGCATGGTGCGCCCTCACCTGTTCGGTGGCGTGTCGGTCGGGGCCCTGCTGGGCTGCGAGCTGGAGGACACGGACTGCGATGACATCGAGGAAATCGGCCACCGGGCGCTGGACCTCGGCGTGCTCGTCGGCGCCGAAGTCGAGTGGAACGGCGTCGGGATCGGCGTGCGCTACGAAGCCGGGATCCGCGCGGTCGAGGCGTCGGTGCTCGGAAACGAACTGTACAACGGGGTGCTGTCTTTTACGGCCAGGTACATGTTTCGGCGTGCGTCGGAGGCGAACCGCTAGCCCGAGGGTCGTCCGGCAGATTGGCCCGGCGCGCAGGGCCGCAGGCAGAGGGCCGAGGCAAGCTCGTGCGGCACGTCGGTGCGCTCAGTCCGCGCCGAAGAACTCCGCGACGAAGTCCGTGGCCGGCCTGGCCGCCAGGGTGGCCGGGCAACCGCTCTGCACCACCCTGCCGTCCTCCAGAGCGACAACGACCGGCGACCCGAGCGCATGCACATCCCGGACATCGTGCGTGACCACGATCGCCGGCCTGCCGCGCCGGGCCAGACGGCGGGCGAGATAGGCGCGCAGGCCCCGCCGCGCGGCGACGTCCATGGCCGCAAGCGGCTCGTCCAGGAGGAGCATCTCGGGCGCGGGCAACAGAGCGCGGGCCAGGGCGACGCGCTGCTTCTCGCCGCCTGACAGCGTCGCCGGATACCGCCCGGCCAGGTGGTCGCACTCCATCTCGGCGAGGATTTCCGCAGCGGTGCGGCGGCGCTCGGTTCGGGGAATGCGCCGCGGCCCGCCCGCGAGCCCGAAGGCCACGTTGTCGAGGACGGAGATGTGGGGAAAGAGCCCGTAGCCCTGGGGCACGTAGCCGATCCGGCGCTCTTCGGGGGCGAGAGAGATCCCGGCTTCGGAGTCAAAGAGCAGCCGGTCCCCGACGTGAATCCGCCCCGCGTGGGGACGGTACGCCCCGACGATGACGCGCAGCAGGGTGGTCTTGCCGGATCCGTTGGGCCCGATCACGACCACCGGCGCGCGGTCACCCTCGATGCGCACGTCCAGGTGGAAGGCGCCGGCGCGCACCTCGATCTCGACGCTCCAGGGCACGGCTCAGGACCCCGCGAAGCCCTGCAGCGGCGGCCTCTCCGCATCCCGCCCCGCGCCGAAACGCCGCGCGATCAGCGCCGGGACCGCGCGCAGGGGCACCAGCAGCAGCGCACTCGCCGCGACGAGGACCAGGGCCAGCGCAACCGCGACCCGCGCATCCGACTCCAGCGCGGTGTAGATCGCGAGCGGCATCGTCTGGGTCGAGCCCGTGAAGTTGCCCGCGAACAGCAGGGTGGCGCCGAACTCTCCCAGCGCCCGGGCCCAAGCCAGGGCGGCCCCCGCGACCATGCCGGGCAGAGCGAGAGGGACCGCGACCCGGAAGAAGGCGCTCGCCGGAGAATGACCGAGGGTGCGCGCGACGATGAGGAGGTCCTCGTCAACGCGCCGGAAGGCCGCGGCCGCCGCCTGGATGTAGAAGGGGGCCGAGACGACGACCTGGGCCGCCACGACGGCGGTGGTGGTGAAGGGGATCTGGAGCCCCAGTGCCGAAAGCGCGGGACCGAAGAGGCCGTTGCGTCCGAAGGCTTCCAGCAGCGCGATGCCCATCACCGCGGGCGGCACCACGATGGGGAGGTCGACCAGGGTCTCGACGATGCGCACGCCGCGTCCCGTGTGGGCCGCCATCCACCAGGCCAGGGGCGTGCCCGCCACGACCATGACGGCCAGGCTGACCAGGGTGGTGCGGGTGCTCAGCCAGAGGGCGGGGGCGAAGAGCGGGTGGCGGGCGCCCGCGGCGATGTCACCGGGCGACGAGGCTCCCGCCAGCGCGATCAGGGGCACCGCGAGAATCGCCAGCATCGGGATGGCCGCCAGCAGCGGCACGCGCTCCGCGAGAGAACGGCGGCGCTTCACCGCTCTGGCAGGGTATTCCACGGGGTGCTACTGCGCCGTGGCGGTCGTTTCCGCGAGGAAGCCGTGCCGTGAGAGAATGCGCCGCCCTTCCGGCGAGGCCACGAACTCGGCCCACCGCTCCGCCGCGGCTGCGTTTCCGGCGCCCTCCACCATCCCGATCAGGTAGTGCGCGCGCACGTTGATCCGGGGCGGCAGCTGCACCGTCCGCACCCGCCCGGCGACGGCGTCGGTCCGGTACACGATTGCGGCGTCGGCCTCACCTAGCTCCACCTTGGCGCGTACCAGCCGCACGTTGCTCTCCTCGGAGACAATACGGTCCAGCACCTCTTCCTCGAAGGCGCCCCCGCCGCCCCCGGACCCCGCGCGGCGCAGCGCCTCGCGCGCATACGCCCCGACCGGCACGTGCGGCGTCCCGATCACGATGCGCTCGGCGCGAACGAGGTCGGCGAAGGACTCGATCCCGGCGGGGTTGGCCGGCGGCACGATCACCACCAGCTCGTTGCGGGCCAGGACGCGCTCCCCGTTCACCAGCCCGCCCTCGACGAGCGCTGCCATGTGGCGCGGGTTGGCCGAGGCGAAGACATCGGCCGGCGCGCCCTGCTCGATCTGCAGGCGCAGCACCTGGCTTCCGGCGAAGACGAGAACGACATCGGTGTCCGGGTGGGCCCCCTCGAAGGCGCCCGCCATCTCCCGGAACGCGTCGGTCAGCGACGAGGCTGCGAAGACGCGCAGCGGCTGTCGATCGGCCCCGGCGGCCCCGCACCCCGCGAGTGCGGCCGCGGCGCACAGAACCACAACGGCGCGGAGGCTGGCTGCGCACAGGCGGCCATCGCCCCCGCGCTGGCGCTGTGCGGCCCGGCGGGCCCGGGTCCTCACGCGGCTTCGACGGTCGTGACCTGCCCGCTCATCGACCCGTCGTAACCGGGCAGATGGCTCACCTCGGTGCGGAATGCCGGATCGTCCAGGGCGTCGATGAGGCGGGAGACGGGTGCCTTTTCCGCAAACGCCGCCGGAACCACCAGGTCGAAGCGCTCTTCCGTGAGGGGCACGAAATCGAGTCCCTCGGCGAGGGCTGCGCTCTCGATGGCAACCCCCACGTCCGCCGCGCCCCAGCGAATCAGGCGCGCGACTTCTGCGTGGCCCTCCGCCACGGGGCCGCCGTCGGGCAATCCGCACCCCGCCGCCTCCATGGTCCGGGCGGTCAGGGCCTGGGCCGCGGATCCCTTTTCACGCTGCACGACCCGCAGATCGGAGCCCCCCAGATCCGCGGCGCCCCCGATTCCCCGCGGATTGCCTGCGGGCACCACCAGACCCTGACGCCAACGCGTCAGGTTGACCACGAGCAGCTTGCGGCCCGGCAGGGCGCGGCGGGCCACGGCGGCGGTGTCGTCCTCTCCGCTGCCAGCCGACAGGTGCAGGCCCGCGACGTGGACCAGCCCCGCCGAGAGCAGCTTCATCGCACGGCCGGACCCGGCGCGCAGCCAGGTCACGCGTGCGTCGTTGAAGCGCCGTCCCACCCTGTGCGACACCGCCCCGAGAAGAGGCGCGCACCCCGCGACCAGCACATTGCGCTTGAGCTGGCCAACGCCTGACAACGGCGTGACCTCGGCGTCGGTCCCGTCACCCTCGCCGGTCAGGATGCCGTCGGCGGAGGTCATCCCGTGTGCGGGAAGGCGGTGTGCGACCCAATGGTCGCCGACCCGGCCAAGCGCGACCCGCGACCCGGCCGCGTGCCCCGGTGGCGCGGGGGCCAGGCGGGCGCGGATCCCCGGATCCGAGGCGAGGCTGAAGATGTCCTCCACATCACACCCGAAGACGCGCGCCATGCGCAGTCCCAGGCTCGTCGACGGAACCTGCGAGCCGGTCTCGATCGCGTGGATCGCCTGCCGTGAAACGCCGATGCGTTCTGCGAGCTTCTGCTGCGAAAGTGCTTCCGCCTTGCGGTGCTGCCTGACGCGGTTTTTCAGCCGGGTGTCGGCCATGGTTGGATCTCCTGTCCTGTCGCGGGGGCGCAAAGTGTAAGGTTTACATTATACAATGTAAAGCCTACTTGACAAGATGGCGGAGGCGGCCAGGCCCGAGACGGCGGGGGCGACTGGCCCCGAGACGGCGGGAGACTCTGGCCCCGCCGCTACCCGAAGTGAGGCCGGATCGCCTGCGCCAGCGAGACCTCGATGTCCCACACGGCCGCGGTCACCGCCTGGCCGATCAGGTCCATCTGACGGAGGAACTGGATGCGCGGCAGCGCCTGCTGCAGTTCGCGCCGCGAGAGCAGTTCGGCAAAGATCCCGCACGCGTCGGCAAGGCAGATGATCACGACATCGCGCGGGGTCGGAATCATGTCGCTGAAGAGCAGTTCCATGATCCGCAACTTCACCTCGCGCTCGGCGGTGCCGTCGTCCAGGACGGGGTAGCGGCGCGAGCGGAAGACCCACAGGAAGCGGTCCTCCTTCTGCTCCAGAATGCCGCGCCCGATGAGCCTTTCGATGGCGGCCTCGCGGATCTCGCCGGACCGCGCGGCGGCGCGCTCCACCCAGAACCGCGCGTTGTGCGTCCCTTCCCTGTCGGCGATCTCGGCCAGCATGGGGTCGAGGAGCTCGTCCCCCAACGGAGTCGAGTCGACCAAAACCAGCTTCTCCAGATCGGTATCGATTCTGTCCTCGAACGCCAGGTCCATCAGCACTCCGCCGCCCAGGGCGTACCTCAGGGACCAGTCGGGTACCCGCAGGAACCTCTCTCCCTCGTCATCGAGCAGGAGGAGCATGACCTCTTCGGCGAATCTCAGCTGCATGTTTTCTGTCCGGGTTTCAAAAGATATTGGCCTCCAACGCCACCTCGGCGTCCTCGAACCTTCCGTGGCGGAAGGCGGTCACGTCAAGGGTGTGGGCGTGTCCGTCCGCGATCAGCTCGGAGACGGCGAGGCCGGTCGCCGGCGCATGCATGATGCCGTGGCCGGAAAAGCCGCAAGCGTCGACCCAGCGGGAGGCGCCGGGGTTGAAGCCGATTACCGGGTTGTTGTCGGGCGTGACGCCGTAATATCCCCACCAGCTGCCCTGGCGGTCCACCCCGAGGTCCACCCACCAGGGGTACCGGTCGACACCGGCCAGCAGCACCTGCTCCAGCCAGCCCCAATCGACTCCCTCGGTGAAGCCGTCGTCGGCGTGGGTGTCCATGCCGAAAAGGATGCGATCGCCCTCGCTGCGCAGGTAGACGCCAGTGCCCAGGTCGATGGTGAGCGGGTAGACGCGCTCGTCGGCGATCGGGCCGCTCAGGAAGATCTGGATGCGCTTGGGGCGAACCGGGACTTCGAGTCCGGCGAGGCGGGCGATGAGTGCCGACCACGTTCCCGCCGCGTTGACGATGTGTCCGCAGGAGAAGGTTTGAGTCCCTGTCTCGACGAGCCACCCTTCACCCTCGGGCCGCAGACCGGTCACGGCCTCGCGAAAATGGTATTGCACCCCGGCGCGGCGACCCATGCCGACCCAGGCATGCGTGGCCATGTGGGGATCGATCACCCCGTCCCAGGGGCCGTAGGTCACGCCGGCGAGGCCGCCGGTGTCCATCGGGACGAACCGCGGCGCCTCTTCCGGCGCGAGCACCTCGACAGGGGCGCCCATGCTTTGCTGCAGCGCGACCGAGGCCAGGTGATCGTCCCAGCGGTCAGGCGGCACGAGCAGCAGGTAGCCGATGTCGCGGTAGCCGACCTCGAAGCCGTGCCGCTCGCGGAATGTGCGGTAGATGGGCAGCGAGTACATCGACAGCGCGATGTTCGGAGCCGTGGTGAACTGGACCCGCACCCCCGCCGCGCTGCGCCCGGTGGAGCCGAGGGCAGGGGCGACCTCGCGTTCGAGGACGATGACCGACAGGCCGCGCTCGGCGAGCTGGTGCGCGCAGGAAGCCCCCACGATCCCGGCGCCGATGACGATGACGTCGGCGGTGTGGGGGCTCCCTTCGACGATCGGGACGCTCACCACCCGGCGGGGGCTGTTCCCTCGCCGCCCTGGGCGCGACGCGGGATCCGGTTCATGACACCGGGGCCCTCACGACGAACGGGGTGTCGAGTTCGTCGACGACCCACGTGTAGAGGTGGCCGTGCCGGACCGAGAGCTTGCTGCTGCCCCGGGGCTCGAACGCGAGCCGCACGGAGCCCAGGTAGTCACCGTCCTGGGAGAACAGGTCGTAGAAGGGGGGTACTTCGTTCGGGGTGGCCCGCTCAACCCAGAGCCGCCCCTCGTCGTCCAGGAAGAAGCCTTCCAGAACGGGTTTGACGTCCCGCATGGTTTCCGCGGCTGCTTCGGCCCCGCGACGCGCCTCAGGATCGCGGTCGACCCATTGCCGAACGTAGCTGGAGCGGTCCTCGGACGTCACGGGGAGCACGGGCACGGTGGCCTCGATCACGACGAGCGTATCTCCGTCCTCCCCGGTGCGCGTGAGCCGGTACGACGCGGTGTTCGCGTGCCACAAGTCCCCGGACGGGCTCACTACGGTAACCCCCGATGGGTCGAAGGGGATACCGTAGAACGTTCGTCCGTCCTCCCTGGCCACCATGTAGCTTCGGTAGCTGCCCTCGCCGAGGTATACGGAGTCGACGGCTTCCGTGGACAGGTTGTAGGACTTGTAGTACCTGCGGAAGGAGCCCGTCAGCAGCCCCGGTTCCGGCTCCCGGTATTCTTCGTCTTCGTCCGAATGGTCGGTTTCCCTCCAGTAACGTCCCTCGTTGTCGAACGCTCCATCCCATATGTACCCGTACGACCTGATCGGTTTGTCGAAGCGGCGAAGCTCGTCTCCGGCGGGATCCACACCAATGATGGCGTACTGACTATGGTCGTGGATCCAGAGGAGGGTGTCGCCCGAGAGCAGGATCCCGTTGGCTTCCATGATCTCGCCCGGGCCTTCGCCATGCTGCACGATCGTTTGCAGATGTACGCCTTCGGGAGAGTACGCCCGCACCTCCACGGCCTGGTAGTCCAGGACGTAGATCGTCCCGTCGCGTGCTCCTTGCACGCCTCGGATGTCGCCGAAGATGTAGTTGGGGTCGTTGCCATCGCGCGTGCCGATCCTGAGGTCCACATGGGCTTCGGTGATCTCCGGGCCGACCGAATCGATTGCGGGGAGGCTGGGATACCGCACCAGCATCGCTCCGTTCGGCAGGGTTTCACGAGACGGGCCATCCGCCGGAGTCTCGGCAACGCAAGCACCGGTGGCCGCGGTGAGAAGAATAGCGAGCAAGGTGCGGTTCATCGGTTCATTGTCTCCCGGACGGACTGTCAAAACAACTCTTTGGGAGACCGTACGCGGGGGACAAGCCGGAACTTACCCCTCCTGCCTCCCAAACGCGACGCTCCCCTCGATCTCCGCGTGAAGCACCGCCACCTTGCCGTCGGTCCCGATCTCGAAGCGCAGGAATTCCTCCCCGCCGGCGCTGCCTCCCCAGGTGCTGCGGAAGGTGTCGTAGTGCCAGTGCTCGAGGGGTCCGGCGAAACCGGCGCCGAAGGTGGCGCTGAGGACACCGCCGTCCTCGGTGACGGTGAACTCGCCGAACATGTCGTTGACGTAGGTGCCGGCGTACTCGGCCATCTCCAGCGTGGGTGAGGTGCCCTCCACCCGGCTCTCCTCGACCTCCCTGGCCGCGGCGCGCTGCTGCTCGAGCGCCTCGCCGAAGGTCTTGAGCATCATCTCGTTCCAGGGGAGGCCTTCGCCGCCCTCCAGGCGGTCGATGATGCGATGTGAGAGAGCGGAACTGAACCCGTTAGCGCCGCTCAGGTTGGCCAGGATGACCATCCCGTAGCCGCGCCTGGGGACGAATCCGACGTAGGCGGTCATCCCGTCGATGTTGCCGCCGTGCGAGATCATCGTGACGTCGCGGTAGCTGCTCAGGAACCAGCCGAGCCCGTAGGTCAGGAAGTCCGATTCGGGCCAGATCATCCCCCAGGTGCCCGTGTTGGGGATGAGCATCTGGCTGGTGTGCGTCTCCGCTATGGCCTCCTCGGAGATGAGCCGCTCTCCCTCGTACTCGCCGAGCCCCAGTTGCAGCCGGATCCACTGGGCCGTCTGCAGAGCGCTGGAGTTGATCGATCCGGCCGGCCCCGCGTTGTCGATGTTGCGATACGGGATGGCCATGACCGTCCCGTCCAGCGATGGATGGTGCGGAGTGGCCACGTTGTCGAGCCTGTCGAGCCCTTCAACCGATGTCGTGCTGCGGGTCATGCCCAGCGGCCGGAAGATGCGCGAGGCCAGGAAGTCGTCCCAGCTCATCACGGCGGCGTTTTCGATGACCTTCCCGGCCGCGATCCAGGTCGTGTTGTTGTACTGGAAGGTCGAGCGCAGCGGGAAGGTCACCGGCTGGTGCCTGACCTGCTCCAGGACCTCTTCGCGGGTGCGGCCGCTCGCGTACCACAGGCGGTCGCCGCGGAGCAGCCCCGAGTTGTGGCTCATCAGGTCGCGCACGCGCAGGTCGCGGGTGATGTACGGGTCGCTCAGCTGGAAGATGGGCACGCGATCGACGATGGGGTCGTCCCAGGAGACTTTCCCTTCGTCCACGAGCATGGCGATCGCGGCGGCGGTGAACGCCTTCGAAGCGGAGCCGATCGCGAAGATCGTGTGCTCGTCGACCGGATCGGTGCCGCCGAGTTCCCTCACGCCGAAGCCTTGCGCGAAGGTGATCTCGTCGTCCTGAATCACGACGACCGCGGCGCCGGGAATACCCCAGTCGCCGATCATCTGCTCGATTTCCGCGTCCAGGCCCTCCAGTCCCTGCTGTGCGGCCGCGGCAGGAGCGAAGGCGAATGCGACAAGGAGCGCGACTACAAAGGCTGGTCCGGACCCTCTGATACGCTCGCGAACAATCATGGATCTTCTCCCGAAACTGTGGTCTGGGCGGCCTGGGTTGGGTGGTTGCGCCGGTCAGGCCCTTGGCGGTGGGAAGGCCGTGCCCTACCAGCTTCCCAGTTCGCCGGACTGCTTGATCACCTCGGCCAGCCGCTCGGCCGCGTTGTGCCAGTTGGTGCGCACGGCTGTCTGCGCTCCGTCGGTGTCGCCCGTCTCGATCTTGTCCACGATCTTCTGGTGTTCTGCGACGGAGACGGAGAGCTCGTCGAGGAGCGCTTCGATGTAGAGCCGCGTGTACCGCTCGGCCTGGGGCTTGATCGAATCGTGCAGCGCCAGGAGGCGGGGGCCGCCGCCGCCCTCCACGTAGCAGCGATGGAAACGGTTGTCGAGCCGGTGGATCCGATCGCGCGAGGGGCGCGCCTTACGTGCTTCCGCGAGTATCGCCGTGTTCAGATCGTTCAGTTCCCGGACCAGTGCCTTGCGGTCTCGCAGACCGGCTGCCCGCCACGCGGACAGGCCCTCCAAGTCGGCGACGATGTGAAAGAGCTCCCGAGCGTCGTCCTGGGTAAGCGGCGAAACGTAGGGACGGCTCTGGCGCCCGATCCCCGGATCCGCGATGTAGCCTTCCTGCATGAGACGCTGAAGGGCACTTCGGATCGGAGTGCGACTCAGGCCCAGCCGATCGGCGATCTCCGTCTCGATCAGGCGCGAGCCGGGGGCGAGTCGTCCGAGGACGATTAGTTCCCGCAGGTGCTCGTAAGCCTGCGTTCCGCGGTCGATTGTCACCGTCTTTGCGGCAGCCATTGACTCTCCATTTCCGGGCGGGTGGACCTTTCCGGTGGCGCGAATCCCGGTATGTTTTCAAGTGGATCAGTGACCGAGCCTTCCCTGGCGAAAGATCGATCGGTCCAAACTTTAACATAACACAAAATGTACCGCAGTTCTGTCGATAAGTCCGTATACCTTGCCGTATCCCATCCTCGGGGCGTAGGATGACCGTATTGAAGTCGCCGATGAACAGTCCTTTCCCCCGGAGTGTCATGGCTGCTCCTCCAGCTCCCGCCCGCGACCCGGTACTGGGTCGGCCCGCCGAGATCGAAATCCGGCCCGTCAGGACGCGCGCCGAATTCGATGCCTGCGTCGACCTCCAGCGGGAGACGTGGGGCCGCGACTTCTCCGAGGTCGTGCCCGTCAGCATGATGCAGGTCACCGCCAAGATGCATGGGGTAGTGACCGGCGCCTTCGGCCGGGCGGGGGAACTGTATGGCCTGGTCTATGGAGTGACCGGGATCCGGCGCGGAGAGCTGGCCCACTGGTCGCACATGCTGGCCGTGCGCCCCGAGGTTCGCAACCAGGGGATCGGCAAGCGGCTCAAGCTCGCGCAAAAGGAGGAACTCCAGGCCACGGGCGTGGGCACCATGTACTGGACTTTCGATCCGCTCGTGGCCCGCAACGCCCACCTCAACCTCAACCTGCTGGGTGCGAAGGTGGACCAGTTCGTCCCGGACATGTACGGGGAATCGGACAGCGAGCTCCACCAGCTGGGAACCGACCGGTTCATCGTGAGGTGGGATCTGCGCGAAGGGACGGGTGCGGTGGAGGATGGCACCGCGGAGGCAGCAGCTGTCCGGTGTGAGGCGGCCGCCGTAGTCCGACCGGGGGAGGATGCGTCGTTGCCGCACGAGGATATGGACGTAGTCGAGGTACTGATTCCCAACGACATCGAGGCCATCGAGGCGCGGTGCTTCGACGAGGCGATCGGCTGGCGCCATTCGACCCGTCGGGCGTTCTCCCGCCTGCTCGACGGCCCCTACGATGTCACCCAGTTCATCGCGGGAGAGGTGCACGGCCGGTACGTGGTCTCCCGCATCGCCGGATAGTGTGATGAAGAGATTCTCGGTGCCTGTTCCAACCGCCGTCCCGGTAACGCCCATGGCGCGGCCGGCGCTCCCGGCCCTGCTCCTCGTGCCCCTGGCCCTTGCGGCGCTGCTGATGACCGCCGCCACCTCGAGCGCCCAGCAGGGCATGGACGTGCTCACCGCCGAGGACGTCTTCGACCTCGAATACGTGAGCGACCCGCAGATCTCGCCGGATGGCTCGCAGATCGTATTCGTACGCCAGTGGTCGGACCCGCATACCGATCGCAACTTCTCGAACCTGTGGATCATGAACCGCAACGGTTCGGGGCAGCGTTCCCTGACCACGGGCAAGCAGTCGGACACCTCGCCCCGCTGGTCGCCGGACGGACAGCGTCTTCTGTACATCTCGGACGGGACCGGTTCCGACCAGCTGCACGTCCGGTGGATGGACACGGGGGCCACAATGCAGATCACGAACCTGACCGAGGGACCGCGGGTGCCCGCCTGGTCGCCGGACGGTGCCATGGTGGTCTATTCCTCCTTCGTGCCGCAGGCGGGGATGCAGCTGATCTCCATGCCGGATCCGCCCGAGGGGGCCGAGTGGGCGGAACCCGCGCGCTTGATCCACGAACTGGTGCACCGCTTCGATGGCGCGGGCGACCTGGAGCACGGATTCACGCACCTCTTCGTGATCCCGTCCGACGGGGGAACGCCGCGGCAGATCACCAGCGGGGACTATCACCACGGTGGTTATGTGGGACGCTCCGGGAGGGGTCGGCCGGTGTGGTCGCCCGACGGCGAGTCGGTGCTGATCGAGGCGAACCGGCACCCGGACTGGGAGCTGGAGAACCGCAACACCGAGATCTACGAGGTCTCGCTGGACGGTGAGATCCGCGCCCTGACCGACCGCAAGGGGCCCGACGGGGGCGTCGCGGTCTCACCCGACGGCCGCTGGATCGCGTATGCCGGCTTCGACGACCGCTATCAGGGGTACCAGGTGACCGGGTTGTACATGGCGAGCCGCGACGGCTCGGGTGCGCGCCAGGTGGCCGCCCAGCTGGACCGCACCGTGGGCGGACTCGCGTGGTCGCCGGATTCGGGGCGCCTCTACTTCTCCTACGCGGACATGGGCAACACGAAGGTCGCCTACGTGGAACCCGGCAGCGACGAGGTGCATGTCGTGGCCGAGAACATGGGCGGAACCGGGTCGGCGTACGGGGGAGGCAGCTTCTCGGTGGGGCCGGGCGGGACGTTCGCCTACACGGTGACCACGCCGACGATGCTCAGCGAGGTGGCGGTGGGGGCCGACCGCGGCACGCGCGTCGTGACGGGCGTCAACGACGACGTCCTCGCGCACAAGACGCTCGGCGAGGTCGAGGAGCTGTGGTGGCCGTCGTCGCACGATGGCCTCGACATCCATGGCTGGATCATCAAGCCGCCGGGATTCGATCCGTCGCGGCGCTATCCGCTGATTCTGGAGATCCACGGTGGGCCGTTCGCGAACTACGGCGACAGATTCGACATCGAGAAGCAATCGATGGCTTCCGCAGGCTACGTCGTGCTCTATACCAACCCGAGGGGGAGCACTTCGTACGGCGAGGAATTCGGCAACCTCATCCACCACTCATACCCCGGCAACGACTTCTTCGACCTGGACTCGGGCGTGGACGCGGTGATCGAACTTGGGTACGTGGATCCGGAGCAGCTTTACATAACTGGCGGAAGTGGCGGCGGCGTCCTGTCGTCGTGGTCGATCGGGAAGACGGACCGCTACAATGCGGCTGCGGTGCTCTATCCGGTGATCAACTGGTACAGCTTCGCGGTCAGTTCGGACATTCCGATTACGGTGGCCAAGTACTGGTTCCGGGCGATGCCGTGGGAGGACCCGGAGCACTACATGGAGCGCTCGTCGATCTCGCTGGTCGGCAACGTGACCACGCCGACCATGGTGATGACCGGGGTGGAGGACTACCGCACGCCGATGTCGGAATCGGACCAGTACTACCAGGCGCTGAAGCTGAAAGGGGTCGAGGCGGTGCTGGTGAAGGTGCCAGGGGAGCCGCACGGGATTCGGGTGAGGCCGAGCCACTTCATGCAGAAGATCAAGTACATCGTGGGGTGGTTCGATCGGTATCGGGGGATGGCGTCTTGAGGGGGCGTAAGACGCAGAGACCGAAGGAGGAAGGGCCGAGCCGCTCGGATAGGGTGGAAGACCGGTCAGACGTGGCAGACGCCATTCGGGAATTGCGGGAGCTTCGCAGGGATGTCCGGCTGGGCGGTCTGGATTGGAAGCGATTGCGTGACGAGGGGCGGCCTTAATCAGACGGAAACAGATCTGGTTGCCGCTCATGGGGGATCGGAAAAACGCCGACAATCGTCCAGGGATTCGGGGCGACCAGTTGGAACCGGAGCGTGGTTCCGAGGAAGAAGTGTAGGTCCGTCTTCGTGAATTCGTCGAAGTACTTTTGGCGCACCTTGGCCAGGGCCTCCTTCTCGTCGCCATCCGAGCCGCGCAAGCAGTTCCAGTAAAGTGCCCCGATCTGCCAATCCAGGATTCGGAGGCGGCTTGTCTTTCCGCTGATGTCCGTGAAGCGGTAGTAGAACTTGTAGGGCAGTTTGTCGACTACTCGAAATGTCGATCGCCATTCGTTGTCGTCGAACAAATCGGTCTGATCAATCGCCCCACGCATCTTGGCCAGCCGCTCAGGATCCCATTCGCGCGGGGCCTCTTCATAGACGAAGTCAATAACTCGGGCAGGCTTGAAGACGGCCAAAGAGATTTCGTTGGCTTTGGCTGCTCGGACAAGAGGATCGAACTCATCGTAGATCGACGCCTTCTTCAGCACGCTATTCCGGCGTTCCCTCCAAGCGTCGCTGGTTCCAAGCCTTTGGCCGCGGCGAAGATCGGATGGATTCAGGATCCGGAAGGTCTCTGGACGAAAGTCCTTTTCGTTCCGCTGGAGCGTGCAGTCGATCCACTCAAAGAGCTTGTAGCGACTGATTTCCTCAAAGCGCCGGAACGGAACCGGGTAGATGCGGACCCAGGAGCCATCTTCCCGGAGGCCTGCAGTGCACACGGTCTCACCGTATTTGCCGGAAAGGGTTGGATAGGTCTTGACCGCGATAAGAACGCGTTCCCGAGGCACGGAAGCTCAGAGGTGTTTGGGGAGAATGAGTCTGCCTGGTAGTTCAGCCACCGCCGTGGCCACCCGAGAGCGATGGCACTGTCGGGGGAGCCGTTCGTAGCACATCAGAGCTACTCGATGTCCAGCCTCGATCCATTCTCTGATGCGGGACAACGACTCCCCTTCCCGATTCAAGGTCTCATGTTCGTAGGCCTCGAAAAGCCGATCGTACGCGTCTTGGGTGGCCAGATTGCGGCGTCGATCGGAGGTAATCCCGAGTTCAGGAAGATGCCTGTAATCCAGACCAAGACGCTCGCACCCTTCGGACAGACGTCGTTTGGAGAAACCCCACTTGCGGCTTAGGGGATTGCGACGAACATCGCAGAGTAGTGATACGCCGGCGCGAAGCAGTCCATTGAAGAATCCCTCGTAGCTTCGTCCTTCGTAGCCAATTGTGGCCAAGGTCACAGTGCGTTGCACCGGTCGCTGCGTGGGGATTTGATCGAGCGTCTCTCGGTGGTCAGCTCCGAGCCCGCGAAATCGGCGGGCAAAAGCACTCACATGGCGATCTTTCTCGTGTGTCGCCAGGCGGATTCCATCTGGCGTCAGTAGAAACGCGTCGCCGTCTGTGTCGAGGATGCCGCGACCGAGGAGCTTTCCGGTGTCCGCGTCCGAAGTAAACGAGCGGAAACCCTGTCGATGGGGAACGAAGTCGTAGGGAGGATCAACACCCCGGCCCTGACAATCGCGACAGTACAGAAAAAGAACCTTCTGGAAATCCTGTCTGGTAATCGGGGTTCCCAGTCCACGAAAAAGGCTCAACAGAGTGCGTTGGCGGCGGGACAGACGCGCAGTCAACGCCTTGGTGGCCATCGGTGCTTCTCCAGGTCCTGGATGTTGAATGGTGGAGGGTGGACGAAGAGAAGGTAGTTGAAGCGAGGGGTCGGTCAATCAGAGAGCCATCAGCGCGGGATTCCGTTCGTGGTGGCTTGTGGCTCGAAAGGGCGGTAGACTGTCGGCGGCAGCCCTGCCGAGTACACGGATTTGCACCAACGACAAGGAGGCGAGGCCGTGTCAGACCCAACCAACGGACGTGGTGTCCCCCGCCGAGCAATCGTCAAAGCCGCTGCCGGAGCCGCCGGCCTCACCATCGCCGCACCCTTCCTGAACCTCGGCCGCTTCGCCCTGCTGGCCCGGGGCCGCGGCGGTCGCTCTACCACCCCCCAGGAATACTCCACCCGCTGCATCGATCTGGTCACCGGATCGCTCGTGATCGACATGCTGTCGCCGCTGGTGATTTCGCGGTCGATTCAGCAGCGCTGGGGCCCCGACCTGAGCGGCATGACCGCCGAGGAGGAGCAGGACTTCCGCGACTCCGAGATCGATGTCTTCCACATCGCGGTCGGCGTCGGCGGACGCGACTTTGACGACCAGTACCACAACTCGCTGCTCTTCGTGTCGGGCTACAACGCTTTCATCGCGGCGAGGCCCGACCTATTCGTGCGGATCGACTCGGTCGAGGACCTGGCCGGCGTGCACGGGTCGGGGCGCGTGGGGATCATGATCGGCCTGCAGACCTCGTCCCACTTCCACAGTCCCGACGACGTCAACCTGTTCTACGGGCTCGGACAGCGGGTGTCGCAGCTCACCTACAACTCGCGCAACATGATCGGGAACGGCGCGACCGCGCGGGTCGACGGCGGCATCTCGGACTTCGGCGTCTCGATCGTCGAGCGGATGAACGAGGTCGGGATGGCGGTCGACGTCTCGCATTCGGGCGACCGGACGACCCTCGACGCCTGCGAGATCTCGTCGCGGCCCGTCCTCTTCACGCACTCGAACAGCCGGGTGCTGTCCGGCGGGCATCCCCGCACCAAGACCGACGAGGCGATCCGCGCGATGGCGGCGACGGGCGGCGTGATGGGAATCACGGGCGTTCGCATGTTCGTGAAGGACAGGGAGCCGACGACGATCGAGGACTATATCGACCACTTCGACCATGTGCGCGACCTGATCGGCGTCGAGCATCTGGGCGTGGGCAGCGACGTCGACCTGCACGGCTACGACGACATGCCGACCGACGAATACGAGTCGCTCAAGGCCGCCTACAAGGACTCGTACGCGTTCCGGGACAAGATCGACATCGAGGGCGTCGACCACCCGAAGCGCATGTTCGACCTGACCGAGGCGCTGATCCGGCGGGGCTACACGGACGAGCACATCCGGGGGATACTTGGCGGCAACTTCCAGCGGGTGCTGGGGGAGATCTGGGAGGCCTGACGGGGATGTCGAGCCCGGGCGCGAGGCGCCAACAGAAAGGACAAATGTAAAGTGCGATTTACAAAATGTAATGTGGGGTTGACATGTGGCGGGGTGGCGCTGGCCGTGTTTGCCGCCGCACCCACCCCCGCCGCCCCCCAAACCACCCCCGTCGCGCTCGTCGGCGCCCGCATCCACACGGCTGCCGGGCCCGCCATCGAGAACGGCACGATCGTCTTCTCCGGCGGCGTGATCACCGCCATCGGCGCGGACGTCTCCCCGCCCACGGGCGCCGAAGTGATCGACGTGAGCGGGATGGTCATCATGCCCGGCATGCTGGACAACCACTCCCACATCGGCGCCGACACCGGCGACCTCAACGAGTTCCCGACGCGGTTCGGCCCGCAGCACCGCATCCGCGACGTGCTCTCGCCCGACGACGCCTTCTGGAACGGCGCGGTCAAGGGCGGCGTGACCACGGTCGTGACCGGGCCCGGGAGCGGCGAGGTGTCGAGCGGCCAGGCGATCGTGATCAAGACCTGGGGGGCGTCGATCGAGGACCGCATCGTGCGCGAGCGCGGCGGGCTCAAGATCGCGATGGGGCGGAAGCGCCCCGACCAGTCGCCGACCACCAGCATGGCGGTCACGGCGCTGCTGCGCGCCAAGTTCATCGAGGCGCAGGAGTACCAGGCCCGGCGGGATGCGTGGGAGGAGGGCGGCCAGGAGGGCCCGGCGCCGCCCCGCGACCTGGCAATGGAGGCGGTGGTCCGCGTCCTGACCGGCGAGGACCGCATCCGCTCGCACGTGCATCAGGCGCACGACATCCTGTCGATCATCCGCCTGTCGCAGGAGTTTGACTTCGGGCTGACGATTCACCATTCGACCGAGGCCTACAAGGTCGCCGACGACATCGCCGAGGCCGGGATCGACGTGGTGGGGCTGCCGCTCTTCACCCGCGTGGCGCTGTCCGACGAGGTGATGGCGACGGGCACCGTGATGAACGAGATGGGCGTGCGCTTCGCCTTCCACACGGACGACCCGGTGGTGGGGTCCAAGTGGCAGCGCGGCAACGCGGGACTCGGGATCCGCTACGGGATGACCGAGCAGGACGCGCTCGAGGCGGTCACGATCAACCCGGCCGCGATCGCCGGGGTGGAGGATCGGGTCGGGAGCCTGGAGGTCGGCAAGGACGCGGACATCATCGTGCTGAACGGGACCTGGTACGAGGTCAGCACCCTGGTGACGCACGTGTACGTGGATGGGCAGCTGGCGTACGACCGGGAAGGAGAGGTGCAATGATCCGCCCAACGAAGGGCGCAGCGCGCAGGGCAGTGGGCGAATGCATGGTCGAATGGGCCAGCCGGCGGGCCAGGATAGGGGCGATGGGGGTGGCCGCATTGGCCATGGCCGCGGTCCAGGGCGCCGGGGCCGGGGTCCAGGCACAGACCGTGGCGCTCACCGGGGGGCTGGTTTACCCCATCTCCTCAGGCCCCATCGAAGGGGGGACGGTGCTGATCGTGGACGGTCGGATCGCCGCGGTTGGCGCGGACGTGGACATCCCCGCGGGCGCGGAGGTCGTGGACGTGAGCGGTAGCGTGGTGATGCCCGGGATCATCGACGCGATGAGCTACTACGGGCTGGCCGGCGAGGACATGAACGAGGTGCCGAACCCGCTGACGCCCGAGCTGCGGGTGATCGAGGCGTTTGCGCCGTTCGGGACCTTCGGGTCGGGCGAGGCCGGCGAGATCCGGGTGCGCGAGCTGCTGTCGGGGGGCGTGACGGCGACGTACATCGGGCCTGGCGACGCGACCGTCGTCGGCGGGCAGGGCGCGGTGGTGAGGACGGCCGGCGCGCGTTTCGACGACCTGATCGTGAGCGAGCCGGCGGCGATCGACATCACGCTGGGCGGACGTCCGGCGGCGACCTACCGCGAACAGTCGCGTTCGCCGTCGACGCGGATGGCGGTGGTGGCGCAGCTGCGGGACCTGCTGGTGAAGGCGCAGGAGTGGATGGCCGGCCCGGGCGGAGACGGCGAGGGGCCGCGCAACCTCGGCATGGAGGCGCTGGCGCGGATGCTGCGAGGCGAGATTCCGGCGCGCGTGCAGGCCAACGCGACGCGCGACATCAGGGTCGCGATCGAACTGGCCGAGGAGTTCGGGTTCGAGCTGGTGATCGACGGGGGCGCGGGCGCGCATCAGATGGCCGACGAGCTCGCGGACCGCGGGATTCCGGTGATCCTCGGGCCGATTTCGCACCCCTATATCTCCGGCGAGGAGATCCCGAATGCCGGCGACTACGGCGGGGTCGACGAGCGCAACGCGGTGTGGCTCAACGAGGCAGGTGTGCACGTCTCGCTCGCCAGCTTTTCGCGGGGGTTCGGCACCTTCGGGCCGGGCGTTGCCGGTCAGTGGCTGCTGATCGACGCGTCGATCGCCCTCGGCCACGGAATGAGCGAGGCGGATGTGCTGCGCGCGGTCACGCTGAGCCCCGCCGAGGCGCTGGGGGTGGCCGATCGCATGGGCAGTCTCGAGGTCGGCAAGGACGCGGACGTGGTCGTCTTCGACGGCGATCCGCTGAGCATTCGGACGTGGGCGAGCCAGGTGTACGTGGGCGGCCGCCTGGTCTACGAGCGAGAGAATTGAGGGAGTGATGATGATGGGAGCGAAGATCCGGCCGCGGCTTCCGGCAGCCCGTGGCCACGTGCTGCAAACCGTCGCGCTCGGGACGGTTTTCGTGCTGGGCGCCTGCGGGGATGGCGGAGGCGCGGGTTCGGCGGGTGGTGGCGCAGGGGGCTCCGGGTCGAGCGGCGCCGGGGGCCCGATGGACGTGGTCATCGAGGGCGGCCGCGTGGTCGACGGCACGGGAGCGGCCTGGTTCTACGGCGACGTGGGCATTCGCGGCGACCGGATCGCGGCGGTGACGCCGGCGGGCGGGCTGGCTTCGGTGGACGCGGCCGCGCGAGTCGACGCTTCCGGCAAGGTCGTGTCTCCCGGTTTCATCGACATCCAGTCGCACGCGCGCGGGCCGCTGCTGGGCGGCGACGGGCGGCTGTTGGGCAAGATCACGCAGGGCATCACGAGCGAGATCATGGGTGAGGGGTGGACGAACGCGCCCGCCAACGCCAACACGGAGGCGGGCGCGGGGCTGGTCGATCCCGAGGCGCAGGGCGCGAGGCACGACTTCTCCGGCCCGCGCGGCTTCGACCGCTGGCTGAACGCGATGGCGGACAACGGGGCGTCGCCGAACTTCGGGTCGTTCGTGGGCGCGACGACGGTGCGGGTGTACGCGATGGGCGAGGCGGCGGGCGCGGCGAGCGAGGCCCAGCTCGACACGATGCGGGCCGTGACGCGGTGGGCCATGGAGGATGGCGCGTTCGGGGTGGCCAGCGCGCTGATCTACCCGCCGGGCAACTTCGCGGGGACCGCCGAGCTGGCGGAGGTGGTTGCGGCTTCGGCGCCCTACGGCGGCGTCTACATCACGCACATGCGCTCCGAGGCGGACCGGTTCCTGGAGGCGATCGACGAGGCGATCGAGATCGGCGAGCGGGCCGGGGTGCCGGTCGAGATCTACCACCTGAAGGCGGCGGGGATGCGGAACCACCACAAGGCCTCGCTGGCGATCGCGAAAATCGATTCAGCGCGGGCCGCAGGGATCGACGTGCAGGCAAACATGTATCCGTACATCGCGGGCGGGACCGGCATTTCTGCGCTGTTCCCGCCGTGGGCGTCGGAAGACGGTGCGCTCCTCGACAACCTTTCCGATCCGGAGGTCCGGCAGCGGATCCACGCCGAGGTGCTCGCGGACGGGCCCGAGTGGGAGAACTTCGGGACGCTGTCCACACCGGAAGGGGTGCTGGTGACCTCGGTCGGCGAGGCCGGTTCCGGCGCCGAACCCACCGGCGCCGAGGGCTATGTGGGCATGCGGCTCTCCGAGGTCGCGGCCGAGATGGGTGTGGACTGGGTGGAGGCGGCCATGGAAATCACCCTCATGACCGGGGGCCACGCGGGGATGGTGATCTTCATGATGGCCGAGGAGAATGTCGCGCTGCAGTTGCAGCAGCCGTGGATCAAGATCGGCACCGACGCCTCCGGCTTCGACCCCGCCGACGTGACCGGCATGGTCCACCCGCGGTCGTACGGCACCTACCCGCGGATTCTCGGCAAGTATGTGCGGGACGAGGGGGTCATCCCCCTGGAAGACGCCATCCGCAAGATGAGTTCGGCCGTCGCGACGCGGCTGTCGATTCACGACCGGGGCGTGCTCAAGGTCGGGATGCATGCGGATGTCGTGGTGTTCGACCCGGCGGGTGTTGGCGACCGGGCCACCTTCGAGGACCCGCACCAGCTGTCGGTCGGCGTCGAGGATGTGTTCGTGAACGGCGTGCAGGTGCTGCGCGGCGGAGAGCACACGGGCGCGAAGCCGGGGCGGATCGTGCGCGGGCCGGGGTACCGGCCGTCCTGATGCGGGTCGGGGTCGTGGGTGGGGGGATTGTCGGGCTCTCGACGGCCTGGTATCTGCGGAAACTCGGCGCGGACCCGGTCGTCATCGAGTCGTGGACGCTGGGCAGCCGCTGTTCCTTCGGGAATGCGGGCTGGGTCTGTCCGTCCATTTCGAGCCCGCTCCCCGCGCCCGGCCTTACGCTGAAGTCGCTCAGCTGGATGATGCGGCGGGACAGCCCGCTGTACATCAAGCCTGCGGCGCTGCTGAAGCTGGCCCCGTGGCTGCTGCGGTTCCGTTCGTTCTGCAACCACGCCGACCAGAAGCGCGGAATCGCAGCCATCGCCGCGCTCAACCGGTTCACGATGGAGCGCTACGACGAGTTGGCCGCGGACGGTGTGGAGTTCGAGTGCCACGAGTCTGGGGTGCTGATGGTGTTCCGCGACTCCGACAAGGCGGCCGCGGCGCAGAAGGAGGTCAAGCTGGTGACCGCGGCCGGCGCGACCAACTGCACCGATTTGACCGAGTCCGAGGTGTATGAGCGCGAGCCCATGCTGCGCCCGGGCTTCAGGTTCGGACTCTTCGTGGGCGCGGACCGTCATGTGCGGCCGGATTCGCTGACCGCGGGACTGGGGGCGGCGCTGCGCGCGAGTGGGGTGGAAGTCCACGAAGAGACGATGGCGACGGGGTTCAGGACCGAGCGCGGGCGCGTCAGGGCCATCGTGACCTCGAAGGAGGACGTGGCGGTCGATGCCGTGGTGCTGGCGGCGGGTGCGCACACCGGTTCCTTGAGCCGCATGCTGGGGTGGTCGATTCCGCTGACCGCCGGGAAGGGGTACTCGGTCACCATCGATGAGCCGAGGAACCAGCTGCGCCAGCCGCTCTACCTGGGCGGCGCCAAGATCGGGCTCACCCCCTTCCAGGATACGCTGCGCTTCTCGGGAACGATGGAGCTGTCGGGGATCAACCGCCGCATGGACACGGCGCGGATCCGGTCGCTGCGCCGCATCGTGAGCCGCGAGGTGGACATCCCGGAGGCGAAGGAGGGAGGCCGCGCCTGGGTGGGGATGCGCCCCATCGTGCCGGACTCGCTCCCCGTGATGGGGAAGCTGCCGTCGCGCGAAAACGTGTACGTGAATACCGGCCACCAGATGCTGGGGATCACGCTGGGTCCGAGCAGCGGGTGGGCACTCGCCGGGCTGATGCTGGAGGGGAAGCCGGGGGTGGGGCTGGACGCGTTTTCGGCGGGGCGGTTCTAGCTCACGTCCTCACGAGCGCCGGGTCACCTGCCTTCAGTCTGACGGATCTCGAAGAAGTCTTCGCGGCGCGCCATGGCCAGCCGGATCGCTTCCGGATCGGCCGGGACGAATCGGACTTGCGTTCCGGGCCGGGCCTGCGCGAGGGCGTCGAGCGCGATCGGGTCGGTTCCGCCGAGCTTGGGATAGCCGCCGATCGTGGGGCGGTCGCGCATGAAGACGAGCGGACGGCTGTCCCCGGTGACCTGGACCGTGCCGTCGACAAGAGGCGTGGAGTCGAGGGTGCGTGGTCCGGACGTCAGCGCGGGACCGTCCAGCCGGACTGCGGTCCGGTCGCTTGCCGGGTTCACCGTCCACTCCGCTGCGAACACGCGGTGGCGGTCCGATTCCGAGAACTCGGGCCACTCGTAGCCGACGATCAGGGGCAGGGTGAGGCTTGATTCGCCGCTCGCGAGCGGTACGAGATGGGCGGGCACATGGCGGCTCGGGCACGCCTGGTCGGGAGCGCCCCAGCGCAGCGATTCGCCCTCCCGGAGTGGTCGGCCGAGGAGCCCGGGCAGCCCGTCGCGGGCGACGGAGGAGGCCGAGCCGAACGCGCGGTCGGTCTGGAGGCCGCCGGGGAAGGCGAGGTAGGCGCGCATGCCCGTCGCGCTATAGGCGAGTCGCAACACCTGCCCGGCGCGCGCGCGGACGGTCCGCCAGGCGTCCGTGTGGGCGCCATCGAGCGTGGCGGGACAGTCCGCCCCGGTAAGCGCCACGACCGTCTCGACGGCGAAGCGGAGGGCGAACCCGCCCAGGGTGACCTCCAGCGCGGCGGCGCCCGGGTCGTTGCCGAGCAGCCGGTTGGCCCACAGGAACGCGCGCTGGTCCATTGCCCCACCGGGAGCAAGTCCGGCTCGCCGCCCACTGCGCCTTCCCAGATCCTGGATCGTGCAGTACGGGCCGGGGCGGTCCACCACGCCGTGCGGCTCCCCGGTCCGGCCGGTCGTGGTCAGCCGCACTCCGCCTCGTAGTCCTTGCGCGTGACCGGGCGGAACTCGACCGAACCGCCGGGCGTGAAACGCGCGATGCGCTCGGCGGCGTCCTTGAAGAGGGCCGGGGGCACGTGGCCGACGATACTCCAGCCACCCGGTCCCTCGGCCGGATACACGCCGGTGCGCCGGTCGGCGATCCCCACTGCGCCCTGCGGCACGCGGGCACGTGGAGAGCGACGGCGCGGCGTGGCGATGCGGGCGTCGACATCGCCCAGATATGCGAACCCGGGGGCGAAGCCCGTCGCGAGCACGAGGTAGGTCGCGGAGCTGTGGAGGCGTGCGACATCAGGCGCGGGCAGTCCGGCCATCTCTGCCACCTCTTCGAGATCGGGTGCCAGGTCGACGTCGTAGCACACCGGGAGAGAAACGGTCGGGGTCGCCGCGTGCGTCGGCGAGGTCGGCGCAGCCCGCAGCGCGGCCCGTGCCCCGGCTTCGAGAACGCTCTCGACCTCGCCGGGATCCCAGTCAGTCGGCGAGCCCTCGACCAGGAGGCGGTTGAAGGCCGGGATCGTGGCCCGCACCCCGGGCAGGCTCTCTTGCGCGAACCGTTCCAGGCTCAGCACGCGGGCGATCCCGTCACGGTCGGGGGCGACCGGGAGGGTGACCAGGACGCTGACCGGCCCGGGAAACGCGATCATGCCGGGCGCGGCACCAGCTTCCGGATGCGGCGCAGCGACTTGAAGGCCGAGGGATTGTCGCCGTGCACGCAGAGAGTCTCGGCCGACACGGCCAGCGGGCCGGTGGGCGTATCCACGAACCCTCGCAGGAGACATCCCACATGAGCAGCGACCGAGTCGGCGTCCGTCAAGACGGCTCCCTCTTCCGACCTGGGCCGCAGCCGTCCGTCCGCTGAGTAGCCCCGATCCGCAAATGCCTCGAACACCAGCCGCAGTCCCGTGTGCTCGAGCAACTCCGCGTGCCGGTCGCGATCCGGCGTCGCCTGCAGCACGAAGGCGAGCGAGTCATCCACTGCCGCCACCCCCTCGGCCAGCCGTGTCAGCAGCGAATCGTCCGCCATCATGGCCAGATACAGTGCCCCATGCGGCTTCACATGGTTGAGCGGCGTACCCAGCGCGGTGGCAACGGCCTGCAGTGCGCCGATCTGCGCCTGGATCTCCAAAACGAGCGAGTCGATGGGCCAGTCCAGCCGCAGGCGCCCGAAATTGCGCCGGTCGGGATAGCCCGGGTGGGCGCCCGCCTTCACACCGTGCTCGGCGGCCAGCTCGAGCGTTCGGGCCATGGTGTCGGGATCCCCGGCGTGGGCCCCGCACGCGATGTTGGCCCAGTCGATCAGCGGCATCACCGCGTCGTCGGCGCCCTTCTTCCAGGGCCCGTAGCTTTCGCCCATGTCGCAGTTGAGAAGCATGCCGAAACATATATTCCACCAAGGCAGGCGGCGAGGTGGCCTCGCCCGCACGCGAACGGTCCGGAACAGGAGCACAAGTCATGTCCGACACAAGTTTGAGCACGATCTCCCCGCGGCGTACTCGTCGCCTTGCAGGTTTCGGCCATACTCGTCTGGCGGGCTTGGGCCTCCTGCTCACCATGGCCTGCGCTCCGGGGTCGAATTCGACCGGCGATGCAGCGGCCGAGGCCCAGCCCACACTGTCACCGGACGCCGCTGCGGCGCTCGTTGAGCGCTTTCAGGCCGAACTCGACGGGGCGTGGACGCAGGCGCAGGACACCGACGAGAACTTCCCGGGCGCAACGGCGGCGTTCATTCTCCCGGACGGGAGCGTCTACGGCTTCGCCACCGGCAAATCGGACGTGGACGACGACATTCCGATGACGCCGGACCTGCGCATGGGCTCGGGCAGCATCGGGAAGACCTACGTTGCGGCGGTTGCTCTGCAGTTGGCGATGAACGGAGAACTGGACCTCGACGCGCCGGTCTCGATCTGGCTGGGCGACGAGGAATGGTTCTCGCGGGTGCCCAATCACGCGGACCTGACCGTGCGCAACCTGTTGAATCACACCGCGGGCATGATCCAGCCGTACTTCGAGGATCCCGACTTCGCGTCGCGGTTGGGCGAGGTGTTCAGTGACCCCGATGCTTACATGACCCCGGAGCAGTTCATCGCCGAGTCGGTGCTGGATGCCGCGCCGTTGTTCCCCGCCCGCGAGGGATACCACTACAGCGACGTTCACTACACCCTCGCGGGTCTGGCGATCGAGGAAGCCACGGGGCGCGAGTACTACGACCTGCTCGACGAGCTCTTCCTGGATCCGTTCGAACTCGATCTGACCCTGCCCGCCGATCGGCGCGATCTGCCCGGGCTGGCGCAGGGCTACGCGCACGCGAGTGCCCGGCTCTTCGATACTCCGCTCGAGATCGTGGCCGGTGGTCAGATGGTGGTCCATCCCCTTCAGGAGTGGACGGGCGGCGGCCTCGTGAACAACCCGCAGGCACTGGTGCGCTGGGCGAAGCTGCTGTACGAGGGCGAGGCCATCGAGGGGGACGATCTTCCCGAACTGTTCGAGATCGGTTTTCCGACCGACAGCGCGAAACCGCATCTGGGATACGGCCTCGGGGTGTTCGTCGAAGAGGGGGAGCACGGACTGACCTATGGTCACGGCGGGTTCTTCCCGGGGTACAACTCGCTGGTTGCCTACTACGCCGAACATGGCGTCGCCGTCGCGATCCAGATCAATTCGGACGACTCACGGATGGGCGACCACCTGCCGAAGCTGGCGGATGTGGTGATAGGGGCGCTGGCGGCCGCGGGTCGCTAGCGACGCTGAGCACTGACAGAGCGTGGCCCCACGGGCACTAGAAAGTATGGCAAACATGACATGTTGTAATGTGTACTTTACAGTATTGCGATTTCCGGTCCTGCTTGCCGCCGCGCTCCTGATGCCGAGTGCGGTCGGTACGGCCCAGCAAGCGACGGTCGATCGCCGCATCGTCATCGGCCCGGACTACCTGGTGAGCAGGGATGGGGACCGCCCGCACGTCGAGACCATGGTGGCCGCGAACCCGCGGAACCCGCGCAACCTTCTCGCCGGTGCGATCACGTTCACGCGGCGCGACGGCGGCAGCGCCACCAAGGCATATGTGAGCCACGACGGTGGCATCGTCTGGGACGACATCATCTTCCCGGAGCAGCGAGAGTTGGGTGGCGGCGATCCTCAGGTGGCGTTTACCGCGGCGGGAACGGCGCTCTTCCTCACCCTCGCTACAGGACCGGATGAGATCGGGCGTACGCGCGCGTTTCTGCACTCGTACCGGTCAGAGGACGAGGGGCGGACCTGGTCGGATGTGTACAACCTCGGCGCATCCTACGACCACCCGATGCTTGTGGCGGATCAGACAACGGGGCCGTTCGCGGGGCGGCTGTACGTGAGCGTGCTGTACGGCGGCCTCGAGTACAGTCTGGGCGTGTTTCGGTCGGAGGATGACGGCCGGAGCTGGATCGGGCCGGTGAAGTTCATCGACGGCGCGGGGGAGCGCGGGCTGAATGTGGATCCGATGCTGGTGTTTGCCGATGGGGCGATCATGGTGCCGTTTGTGGACTTTCCGTTCACGCCGGAGCAGACGGCCGGCTGGACTGAATCGCGAATGTGGACGGTCGTCTCGACGGACGGGGGCGTGACATTTGCCGAGCCGAAGCCGGGGCCGGTGAAGATGACCGGGGATGAGTTGCGCGGGGCGAGAGAGGGTGCCGAGCGGTTTCGCGGCGGATCATGGGTGCTGTATGCCGTGGACCGGAGCGAGCGCTTTCGGGATCGCGTGTACGCAGTGTGGCCGGACTACTCGGAGGGGCCGCCTCGCATTGTCCTGGCGTGGACGGACGATCGGGGGTCGAGTTGGAGCGAGCCCAGGCAGGTGGCGCCGACCGGGGTCGAGGGTACGCAGCAGTTTCAGGCCGCTGTCGCCGTCAATGGCGACGGGGTTCTGGGGGTAACCTGGTACGACACCCGCGAGGCTGCGTCGGAGTTTGCGTTCCACCAGTACTTTGCGGCTTCGTTCGATGGTGGGGAGAGCTTTACGGCATCCCATCGCGTGTCGAGCGCGCTATCGCGGCCGATGGGCTCGGGGAACCTGCTGCCGACGCCGACCACTTTCAGCGGACCGGAAGGAGAGCTGCGGGTTGGGCTGCTGTCGGCGGCTTCCCGCTGGGTGAACGGCGGTGACTACATGGGGCTGACCGCGTCGGCCGACGGGCGCTTTCATCCGGTGTGGGCGGACGCGCGGTCGGGGACCTACCAGGTGTACACTGCGGAGATTCGAATCGAGGACGGAGCTGATGCGACGATTGCGGCGGCGGCCGGAGAGCCGGTCGATGTCACCGGACGGATCGAGTTGGTGAACGACCCAGGCGCCTACGATGCGGAGACCGGCGTGCTCGACCTGTGGATTCGGTTGAAGAACAACTCGGCCGCTCCGATCGCTGACCCGATCGAGGTCGAAATCCGAAAATTCGGGAGCGGGATGGACGACACGTTTGCGGAGTTCGCTCCGGAAGTTCTCAACGCGGACAATGGCGTCGGCGGTGGTGGGGCGCGGTTCGTCTACGATGCGGCGCTGGGCACCGAGGGTGTGCTCCCGCCCGGCGGCGTCAGCGGCGCGGTTCTCTGGCGGCTCAGGCTGGTGGAACCCATCCGGATTCCGAATCTGCACGTGTATGTGACGGGGCGAGACGTGTTACGACCCTGACGTAACGTTAGGGTCTGTGGCGGAGGTCAGCGTTTTCGCGCTTTCGGGTATGGACCACTGACGACACCCGGTCGTACCTTGGCAGCAGATTGACGCGGACTCCGGAGGTTGCGATGAAACGCTTGTTCGCTCTGACTTTCTCGCTGGCGCTGGCGACGCTCGCCCCCGCAGCGGCCCAGGCGGGCCAGGTGCGGATCGTCCAGACGAATTCGGCCGGCGACAACGTGCACATCATCGACCCGGCCACGAACGAGGTCGTGCAGATCATCGAGGGGATCCCGAAAGCGCACGGGGTCGCGGCGGCGCCGGACGGGAGCACCCTCTACTTCAGCAACGAGATCCACCGGACGCTGGAAATCGTGCCGACGGACTTGATGACGGTCGCGGAGCGGATTCCGCTCTCGGGGCGGCCGCACAACGTCGCGATCAGCAACGACGGGCGGAAAGTGTACGTGGCGATCATCCAGGGGTGCAGCTGTGTCGATGTCGTGGATCTCGAGAAGGGCGAGGTCGTGAAGTCGATCCGGACGCTGGGGACAGTGCACAACGTGTTCATGTCTCCCGGCGGGCGTCACGTCGCGGCGGGGATGATCGGCGCGCGCACTCTGACCATCATCGACACCTCGATCGACGAGGCGATCTGGTCCCTCCACTTCAGCGGCCGCACGACGGGCGGCTACGCCGACGGGGGCGTGCGGCCGATGGCGTTCGAGACTCATGCGGACGGATCGACGAATCGCCTGTTCGTCCAGATCTCCAACTATCACGGCGTCTACGTGGTGGACTTCGCGCAGCGGAAGGTCGTGCAGAAGCTGGATATGCCGAGCCTGCCGATCTCGCGAGTGACCAACGACGCGCTGCAGGGGTCGCCGGGGCACGGCCTAGCGGTTTCGCCGGACGGGCGGAGTACATGAGGCCAGAATCACGGCAGAAGATCGTCTAACTACTTACAGGGCCGCACGATCTGCGCTTTCTGTCGTGCTACTGGATCTTGCTGAACCGTGCCGCGAAAGCGGGAAAACCTGACTTGAATGGCTGGACTCCCGCGCCCGCTTTCGCCGCTTCGGCGGAGGTCCTCGAAGCCCTGCTGCCCTCGTCCTGGGCGAGCGATGTCGTCCGGGCAGCGGTGCGGCCCGCTGGAGCGCCGCGCCGAGATCCTCCAAGTATGGAGCACGGCGTCGTCCAGCGATAGGTCGCCGCTGGCCCCTCGCCGGTTTCCTCACGGTCTCACAGGCCGTGCCCGCCCGTTCTCACGGGCATTTCGAGAGAACTACGGGCCGGCAGGTTGAGAACGGGGCGAATCCAAGCAGGGAATCGTCTAACTACTTACAGGGCTGCACGATCTGCGCTTTCTGCCCTTGGATCGCATCTACTTCCGTCGTCCAGAAACAGCCACCGTGAGGACGTTGTGATGCAGAACGAAGCGTCCATCCGGTTGAACAGCCGCCAGGGAGAGGACGTGCCGGGTGGCCCAGTCCATCACGGCCACAAGGTAGACGAACCCTTGCGTCACAGGGATTTAGGTGATGTCCGCACACCACATGCGATTCGTTCGTGAGATCTCCCGCCGCAACCTTGTCCCCCTCACCCCGGACAAGGAGCGGAGCGGATGAGACAGGCACTCGAAGCGGCCGCGGCGGAAGTGCCGAGGCGGGCGAACGAGACCGGATCACATCGTCTTCGATTGCGTCGTGTGGAGGGACTTGGGGCGTATCCTGCGGGCCATGGAGCAACGCGGCGTGCTGGTGGACCGCGGGACGTGCGCGTGCGGGTCACATGCGCGGCGATCGCCGCCTTTACCACCCCCGGCTGGCTGCCGTGACCGTCTACTTCTACTGCCGGAGTTCCCGCGCTCCCGCTATCTTCCACGCAGAAGGGGCACCGGATCACAAGCGGCACTCGTGGCCGCGCTACTGAAGGAAGGACCGCAGTGAAAGAAGGGCCTTGGACACGGTTTGAGCTTCGCGGGGGGGATGTTGTGGCGGTATGTGAGGTGACCAATGCACTGGTGGGGTTGTTGGGCCAAGCCATCTATTGGGCGGGACCGAAACCCATGGATGCCGGACTGTTCGAGGTGGACGTGGATGGACGGCTCAAGATGGAGGTATTGGAGCAGGAAACAGCCGAAGGGATCGCTGGAGAAGTCACTGTCGTGGGCGGTCTGTTTTACCGGTTGGGCGTGTTGACGCTGACGGCGACAGCGCCGACCACCTTGGAGGGACAGCTTCCGACATATGCTTGGAGTTGGCTGAAAGGACGGTACGCGGTGAGGGATGCCCTGGGGAAGGAGTGGGAACGGTGACCCTCCCGGACATGCGTGGCGGCCGCGGGCCGATGAACCGACTTACACCCCCAGCGCCTTGACGTAGATCGGCACACTGTTCGCGCGGGGCACCGAACCGAGCCGATGAGCACGGCGCTGCACCCGGCTTCTCCGGCTCACTCCCACGGTAGCCGTCCCACCTCCGTTTCATCATCACCGGATTCCGGGGGGACGAGGTTGCCGCTGCCCTTGGCGGGCGGGTTGGTTTCCCCCGAAGGCAATCGATGGTCATCGGAGACCAAGCTCCAGCTTTTCGTGGGATCACGAATCTGCGGCGAGCCGAGTCTCGGTGCTTGATGGCTCGCCGGGAACCACCGAAACTTGGTATGATTCTCCGAGGCATTCCGTGCGGCATCGGCAAACCGGTGCGGTGCCCGGCACCCCAAGGGCGATCATGGCGCGACGAAAAGGCAAGGCGGAGCGGAACATCGCCACGTACGAGCATCCCGGCAAGGAGCGGGTGAACAACCCGCCCGTGGGCTTGGTCACGCCGGAGACCGACCGAGACGCCGGCGAGAAGACCTATGCCCACGATCCGCATCTCGATCCGTGTCTCACTTGGTCCGGCAAGGCGGAGCAGACTTCGTTCCAAGTGCCTACGGTGTCACTCCACGTCCACGAGCGGATTGATCCTCGGACGATCATCGAAGCGGTACGGAAGACGAAGGCCACCGAAGAGCAGGGATCGCTGTTCGCTACACCGGAGGAGAACCCTCCTCTCCGACAAGCCATCGAGTTCTACCGTCACCGGCACAACTGGACCAACCGGCTGATCGCGGGTGACAGCCTTCTCGTCATGAACAGCCTGATCGAGAAGGAGGGTCTCGGCGGGCACGTCCAGATGGTCTACATGGACCCGCCCTACGGCATACGCTACGGCTCCAACTTCCAGCCGTTCGTCAACCGGCGCGAAGTGACCGACGGCAAGGATGCCGACCTGACCGCCGAGCCCGAGCAGATTCGCGCGTTCCGGGATACTTGGGAACTCGGCATTCACTCGTACCTGTCGTACCTGCGGGACCGCTTGCTGCTGGCCCGCGAACTTCTCCATGAGAGCGGAAGCTGCTTCGTTCAGATCGGCCACGAGAACGTCCATCGAGTCGGTGTGGTCATGGACGACGTCTTCGGCGCAAGGAACCGGCTGGCGACGATCTCCTACGCGACCACCGGCGGCAGTGCGGCAAACACACTGCCCCAGGTCTCGGACTACCTGCTCTGGTACGCGAAGGACAGGAAACAAGCCAAGTACCGTCAGTTGTACGAACCGCTCACCCGGCGCGAGGTGATCGAGTCCTTCAGTTGGCACGTGATGGTGGAACTGCCGGGCGGTGAATGTCGGAAGCCGACGCCCGAGGAGAGATTCGACCCAGATGCCCATCTGCCTCCAGATGCTCGGGTCTATCGGCGCATGCCTCTGGACTCCCAGGGCGTTTCGACGACGGGGCGGTCAGAGCCCTACGAGTACGACGGACGCGTCTTCCATTGCAGCCAGACCGGCCATTGGCGGATCTCCAAGGAGGGTATGGACCGGCTCGCCGAGTTGAGCAGGCTGGAGGCGCTCGAGGGGCAGACCTCGCTGATGTGGAAGAAGTACGAGGACGAGGTTCCGGGGCGGAGGATCAACAACATCTGGCCCGCGCCGATGTCGCCCACCGGCAAGCGCTATGTGGTCGAAACGGCCATCAAGGTGATACAGCGCTGCATCCTGATGACCACTGACCCAGGCGATCTCGTCTTCGATCCGACCTGCGGCAGCGGAACCACCGCATACGTCGCTGAGCAATGGGGGAGGCGCTGGATCACATGCGATACCTCGCGCGTAGCAACCGCCCTGGCTAGGCAGCGCCTCATGACGGCGAACTTCGACTACCACGACTTGGCGCGTCCCGATGAGGGAGTCGGGGGCGGTTTCCGGTACCAGAGCGTCCCCAAGGTATCGGCAGGGACGCTCGCATACGATGAGCCTCCTGCCGAAGTTGTCCTCTACGACCAGCCCCACCCGGACCGATCCAAGACGCGCGTCACGGGTCCGTTCACGATCGAGGCGGTCCCTGCCCCCACCGCGCTCCCTCTCGACGAAGTGGCCGAGCGGGAGGCGCCTCCGGCGGACGACTCGGTGGCTCGGACGGGGCCGACGGTCCGGCAGGGAGACTGGCGCGACGAGCTTCTGAAGACCGGCATTCGGGGCAAGGGTGGCCAACGCGTCGCGTTTGTTCGGCTGGAGCCGTTGCCCGGCCAGAAGCATCTTCATGCCGAGGGAGAGACGAGGCCGGGCGGCGCCGGGTGCCCAAGACGCCGCACTTGGCACTCGCGCAGTGGTGTCGTTCGGGCCGGATCATGCGCCGATGGAGCAAAGGCAGGTGGCGCGCGCTATCGAAGAGGCGTCGCTCCTGGTTCCGCGACCGAGGGTAGTCGTTTTCGCAGGCTTCCAGTTCGATCCCGAGGCGTCCAAGGACATCGACGAGACGAAATGGCCCGGTGTAACCCTGCTCAAGGCGCAGATGAATGCGGACCTGCTGACCGACGACCTCAAGAAGAAGCGGGCGAGCAACGAGAGCTTCTGGCTCGTCGGCCAGCCCGACGTGGCGCTCGAACGCGTTTCCGAGGGGCAGGACGAAGGCAAGTTCCGCGTCTCGGTGCAAGGGTTCGACTACTACAACACGAAGACCGGGAATGTCGAGTCCGGCAACGCCGACAAGATCGCACTCTGGATGCTGGACCCCGACTACGACGGACGCAGCCTGTTCCCACGCCAAGTGTTCTTTCCGATGGCCGGTGCCAAGGACGGCTGGGCCAAGCTGGCGAAAAGCCTGAAGGCGGAGATTGACGCGGCACGGATGGCAGCGTACCGGGGCACGGTTTCGCTTCCGTTCGAAGCTGGCGAACACAGGCGTGCGGCGGTCAAGATCGTGGACGACCGGGGCGTTGAGAGCCTCAAGATCGTGGAGCTGCGGTAATGTGTGTCTCCCTTATACCATTATACTAACTGAGGAGGATCCAATGATTGTTTGGCCATTGAAGGGTGGTGATAAGGTAACCTTCACATCGGAACATACTTACCAGATGGTAATCCATGAAGGAACTGTGGTCAGCAGCCACCGCAGGCGTGGCAGCTTGGCCAGCACTCCCCTCGAGTCAGAAGCGCTTCCGGGTGACGAAGATCGTGATAGTCTATGTCTAAACGCTCCGATCGGTGTCATACCTCCTAGATCTACGCAAAGCAGGCCATCACGACTCCTGCGTACGGCACAACGCATCGACGATCGTTTGATTTTGGAGGCGACCTTTGGTCAACGGAGAAAAGAGGGTGGAGTCGTACTTCACTTTGCGAAGTTCGACTCAAAAGTGGATGGCGAGCTGTCAGAAGACATATTGGACGCGCTGGCTTGGGGGCGTGGGCTAGAGGGTTTCGGTCCGGGAGCTATCTTCCCAGAGGGATCGCAGCATTGGCGACGATAGAGACTATGACTGACCCCAACTTCACGAATCGCACCGTCTGGATCGGCGCCAAACTCGACATCCTTCGGGGAATCAACTCGAAGTGCGCCGGTACCGCCGGCGAGGCATCGCTGCCAACCACACAGTCGCCCACGTGACCGCCAAGCAATTGCTCTACGCCTTGGCCATACTGGCCGTCGTTGCAATCCTCAGCCCACGCACCTTCTTGATGCTGATCATCTCTTGGGCGGTGATCTACCTAGTAGCGCCGCCCGAATGGAAGCGCCCACCCACACCACCCGGCGACGACGCATGAACCCGAAGCCCTTGGTCAACTCCGACGGCCTAGACCTCATGGGTTGGCACCGCCTGCTCAATTCACCGGTTAGGCAGGTGGCCCGCCAAGGAGATACGGTTCGCCACGACCTGCCGGATCTGATCGCCCGATTGGAGCCGCTGGTTCCCCCGGAGCCCGGATAGTGCCAAGCGCAACCATTGATCGGCTGATCGTCAATTCCCCGTACGAAGAGCCGACCCGGCATTGGCGTTACGATAGGGTGACCCGGCTGTTCAATCTTGACGAGGGCCGTAGGCCCGCGGGGTATGTGGTGGCGTCCGGAGACGCCGCCGCGTTTGACGATCCTGGCGTGTTCCGGGAGATTCCGCTCGTCAACCGGATTCGGGAGCGGGTGAAGGCGTGGCGCGAGAGTGGCCATCCCGGCGTGACGGGGATCACCAAGCGGCTTCTGGAGCACTGGTACGATCCCGAGGAGTTCGAGAGCCGCCGTTTCTTCTTCTGTCAGCTGGAGGCGGCGGAAACGCTCATCTGGCTCACCGAGGCGTCGCCGAGCGAGCGGGTGGGCATCGACACCCCGTCCGACGGCGGCGCGCTCAAGCGGCTCTGCGCCAAGATGGCTACAGGATCGGGCAAGACCGTGGTCATGGCCATGGTCATCGCTTGGCACGTCCTCAACAAGGTCGCGAACCCCCGCGATGTCCGGTTCTCGAAGAACGTCCTTGTGGTAGCCCCTGGCCTTACTGTGCGAAGCCGCTTGGCTGTTCTCAGGCCCTCGCACCCCGAGAACTACTACGAGGAGTTCCGCGTCGTGCCTCCGGCGCTGCGGGACAAGCTGCGCCGTGGCAAGGTCGTGATCCGCAACTGGCACGCGCTCAACTGGGAGACGGAGGAGCGGATCGCCAAGAGGCGGGGCGTCGACAAGCGCGGCCCCAAGAGCGATGCCGCTTATGTCAGAGAGGTCCTCGGTGAGATGGCGAGCGTGCGGAACTTGCTGGTCATCAACGACGAGGCACATCACGCCTGGCGGGTGCCGGCAGGCGGCAAGGCAAAAAAAGGGGTCCTGAAGAGCACCGTCGAGGAAGCGACCAAATGGGTGGGCGGACTGGATCGCATTCACCGGGCGCGGGGCATTCTCGCCTGCTACGACTTCTCCGCGACGCCTTTCGTGCCGTCGGGCAGGCGAAGCTCCGAGGAAGCGCTGTTCGGATGGATCGTGAGCGACTTCGGCTTGAACGACGCAATCGAGGCGGGCCTCGTGAAGACGCCGAGGGTGGTGATCCGCGACGATGCGGTGCCGGACGCCAAGACCTACAAGTCGCGCCTCTACCACATCTACCAGGACCCCGAGGTCAAGGACGACCTGAACCGCCGGGCCAAGCCCGAGGAACCGTTGCCGGACTTGGTGACGAACGGCTACTACCTGCTCGGCTACGATTGGCGCGAGACGGCCAAGGACTGGACTGAGAAGAGCGCGGCAACGCCCCCGGTGATGATCACCGTCGCCAACCGAACCGAGACGGCCGCCCGGATCAAGCACGCGTTCGACCGCAAGCGGGTCCGAATCGAGGAGCTATGCGACCCGGAGCGGACCCTGCATATCGACTCAAGGGTTCTGGCGGCGGCCGAGGCGGCCGAGGAACCGATTGCCAAAATCGGGACCGAAGATGCGAGGACCCCTGCGCCCAACGGCGGCGGCCGCAAGTTCACCAGAAAGCAACGGGCCGAACTGTTGCGTCGGCAGGTGGACACCGTGGGCCGTGTGGGACATCCGGGCGAGCGAATTCAGAACGTCATTTCGGTCGGGATGCTGTCGGAGGGATGGGACGCCAAGACGGTGACCCACATCATGGGCCTCCGGGCGTTCACCAGCCAGCTTCTGTGCGAGCAGGTGGTGGGGCGCGGTCTTCGCCGCACATCGTATGACGTGAACGCCGAGACTGGCCTGTTTGAGCCGGAACACGTCAACGTCTTCGGCGTGCCTTTCACCTTCCTGCCCCACGAGAGCCGGGAGGACGGCCCGCCACCTCCGCAGAAGCCCAAGACCGCCATCGAGCCGGTCGCGGACAGAGAAGCGGACTTCTCGATCTCCTGGCCCAACGTCGTGCGCGTCGATCACGCCTACCGCCCGCGACTGTCGCTTGACATGGACCAGGTGGAGCCGCTGTACCTCGCTGCGGCCCAGACGGCGCAGCTTGCAGAACTCGCGCCGACCATCGACGGCAAGCCGGACACCACCAAGATCGACTCGATAAGCTTGAAAGGCCTCGCCCGCGAATTTCGCACCCAGAAGATCGTCTTCGAGACGGCACGGGACGTGTACGACCAGATGGGGGCGAACTGGCCGGGGGACCAGATGTTCCTGCTCGCGCAACTCGTCCGGCTCGTCGAACGTTTCATGCGATCCGGCAGGATCGTCGTCACTCCGGAACCTTTCGCTGCCGCCGATTTCAAGCGGCGGCTTGTCGTCACGCTGAACATGACCAAGGTGGTGCAGCACATCTGGGAAGCCATCCGACACGAGAATGCCGCGAGGATCGAGCCGATCTTCGACCGTGACCAGCCGATCCGCGCCACCGGAGACATGCGCACTTGGTTTACCGGGAAGCCGTGCGGACCCGCAGCCCGCAGCCATATCAACTTCTGCGTCTTCGACGGCACTTGGGAGGCCTCGGACGCCTTCGCGCTGGACCACGCCCCGGAGGTGGCCGCGTGGGTGAAGAACGACCATCTCGGCTTCGAGGTGTTCTACGTCCATCGGGGCGTGGTGCGGAAGTACCGTCCAGACTTCCTGATCCGGCTCAAGTCGGGCGACATGCTGGTACTGGAAACGAAGGGCCGGGACAGCGATCAAGACAGGACCAAGCGCAAGTACCTCGCCGAATGGGCTGAGGCCGTCAACGCCCATGGCGGATTCGGACGCTGGCGTTGGGATGTCGCCCTGAATCCCGGCGAAATCCACGGCATTCTCGCACGCCACTCTCGGGCTGACGGCTGACACGGCCCGGCAGACTCGACTCCCACACGGGTCCGCCTTCTGAGCTGTTTCGCAACCTCCCACCCATAGATCTGGAACATCAAGGTCTCGGTGTTCCGGGAGCCCGCGGACACCCAAGGCGAGGCGGTGCTTCCGAAGAAACGGGGGCGTTTCTTCGCCCCGTTGGCGGCCACCTCCTCCGGCTGCTTTACGTTATCAGCCCTCCTCATACGTTACCGGACAATAGGAGATTCCGGACGGGTTGACTTGCTGGCGAGCGGCTCTTCAGCGTTCAGGTATAGAGACGCCGAAGCGCCAGTTCGGGACGCGGGTCAGCACTACCCTCGGCGACCCCGACGCGCCGTTCCCGACGGCCTTGGTGATGAAGGCCTTCGGTCCAGACCTTGGGACGGTCCGGTTCCAGAAGCCCCGAAGGTGGGCGCGGATCGGCGTCGGCGGCCTTCGTCCCGGACGGCCGGATTGAAACCCATTGCGGATGAACTCCGTAGGATGCCGCCCTTCGGGTCACCGAAGCGTGAAGGGCAGCACGATCAAACGAGGCAAAACACCGGAGGAGACGCACGTAGTCAGGTTGATCCACCCCACGGCGGAACCGGTGCTCGTGCCCATCGACTGGGGCACTGGCGGGATCAGTCGCCGCTCCGGCTTCGGCGGTACATGGATGGCCCGGCATCGCTGGCCACCATCCCACCGTTGGCCGCGCTTCGGGAGGCCCGTCTGAACGGGCTCCCCGGAGCGATTGCGGTGGTGCGCCGCCACTGTATTGGCGGCAGCCGACGACGCGTCTCGGACACGTCGCCGCAGGGCTTGTCGGACGCCACTAAGGTGGGTCAGCCAGCATACCCACGGTATAACCGCGGGCTGGCGAGGGACGTTGCCCCTTCGATCCCCAACAAGCCCCGCGCTCCGGTGGATTGCGCGGGCGGGGGCGTCGCCCCCCTTCCCCCCGTGACGGCGCAGCCCGATGGCTAGGCGCCGCCCGATCCTCGTCGCCGTCCGCCTCACGCCGGACGAGTCCGCCGACTGGCGGGCCAAGGCGAAGGCCGCCGGCGTGCCGCTCTCGGCGCTGATACGCCGGGCGATGGCGCGCACGCGGACTTGGACGGTCCCCGCGGCCGAGGTCGAGCGCGACCGTACGCGGCAGGTCTCTCGAATCGGGAACAACCTCAACCAGATCGCCAAGTGGGCTAATACCCACAAGGGGGCGGTCGAGGCCGTCGAGGTGATCGGCCACCTCATCGCCATCAAGCGGGCGCTCGCGGCGCTCGCCCGCTTCGAGAACCCGGACCGCGATGCACGTTAAGTTTCTCGCGCACGGGACCGGATCGGCCCGGAACGCGGCCAACTACCTCCTCGGGGAGCGGGACGCGGCCGGGAAGCCGCGCGAAGGCGTCGAGGTGCTGCGCGGCGATCCGAACGAAGTGGCCGACGTGGCGGACACGCTGGAGTTCGAGCACAGGTACACCTCCGGCGTGATCGCGTGGGCGCCGGAGGACCAACCGACCGACGAACAGATCGGCGCGGTTCTGGACGCTTTCGAGGACACGGCCTGGGCCGGGCTCGAACCCGACCGATACGCATGGGCGGCCGTGCTGCATCGCGAGCGCGGCGGCGGCGCTCACGTCCACATCCTCGCCGCGCGGTGCGACCTGGAGACCGGGCGGAGCCTCAACATTGCCCCTCCGGGCTGGGAGAAGACCTTCGGCCCGCTCCGGGACGCCTTCAACGCCGAACACGGCTGGGCTCGACCGGACGATCCGGCGCGGGCCAGGGTGGAGCAACCCGGCCACCGCGCCTACATCGAGGCGGCACGTTTGCGGGCCGGACTACGGCTCGAATCCTCACCCCGAGACCTGATCCGCGACTACCTGCTCCAGCGCGTCGAGCACGGCATGGTGCGGAATCGTGCCGATGTCGTCTCCGCGCTGCGGGAGGCGGGTCTCGAAGTGCCGCGCCAGGGCAAGGACTACCTCACCGCGCTGGACCCCGAGACCGGAGACCGGTGGCGGCTGAAAGGAGGATTGTATGGAGAGAACTTCGACCGCCAACGATTTGACCGAGCGGCTTCGGAGGAGGCTGGAGAGCGAGCGGAGGGAGATCGAGGAGTTGACCGCGAGCGAGCTGAAGCGGCTCGGCGAGAACTCGCGGCGCGTCGCGAGGAACGCGCTCGGTACAATCGAGCGCGATACGGAAGAGGCGACCGGGAAGATGCACGAGTTGCTGGCAACGGCGTGGCAACGGCCGCTGATCGTAGGCCTGAGCCTTTGGCTCGGTTTCTTCGGCGGAAGCTGGGCGACGATGCAGTGGCTGTCGAGGAGCATCCAGAGCCGGATCGAGACCCGCGCCGAACTGAACCGGGACATCGCGGACGCCAGGCGGACTATGGCCCAGCTGGAGGAGGACACCTGGGGGCTCGTGTTCCACGTGATCAAGGGCGAGCGGTTCGTGGTGGTGCCGGACGGGGTGTTGGCCGATCCGCCCTGGTGGGTGGAACCGGGACACCTTCCGGCGTTGAAGCTGTCGAGAGAGTGAGGGAACTGTATGAGCGAGTTGGAACGGCAGTTGACGGAGGCCTTGAAGAGGCTCTCCGCGCAGTACGAAACGGAACAGCGGCGGCACTCCGGGCAAGTCGAAGCCTTGAGGCAGCGCGTCGAAGCCTTGCAAGGGCGCGTCGAGCGGCAAAGCGAGGAGAACGAAGGCTTGCGGCAGCACGTCGAGCGGCAGAGCGGGGAGAACGAATCCTTGCGGACGCGAATCGAGTGGCTGGACGAGCAAGTTACACGCTTGGCCGAGTCGTACGGCACGCTCGCCGCGACCTTGTGATGATGATCGCGGTGTTGCAGCGGCGCTTGCCGGGCCGCGACCGCGATTATGGCCCGAGCCGTTGATGAACGGGAAATCTGGCGCGGACGGCCTCCCGCAGCGAGCTTTGAGGCGCGCAGATCGTGCGGTCCATCATCGGAGGAATCGAATGATGGCACGCACGAAACGAAGTCGGCGCTCCTATGGCGCCGGCGAATGGGGCCGGAACCGCGTCCGGGTGTTTCCCGACCGGAAAACCGGCTTGTACCAGATCGAGTGGCGGGAGAACGGGCGCAGGCTCACGAGGTCCTTGGGTCACCGGGACTGGACCCGAGCCAAACGGCAGGCGGACGAGTTCGCCGCCGGGTTCGCAAGCCCGGACCTGAACGGCAAGGCGGAGGCCGAGCCGGAGCCGCTCGCGCTGGGAGCGCTTTTTGACATCTACGGCGAAGAGGTCACGCCCACCAAGGGCAGATGTTCCCGGGGGCACGACCGGGCCGCGATGCGCATGTTCCTCCAGTTCTTCGGACGGAACCGCGACCCGGGCACCCTTTCCCAAAGGGACTGGGACCGCTTCATCCGGGAACGGCGCGCGGGCAGAATCGGTCCCAGCGGCAAGCCCGTGAGCGACCGGATGGTCGAATACGACCTCAAGTTTCTGGTCGCGGTTCTGAATTGGGCCGCGAGGTCGAGGGACGAGCAAGGCCGCCTGCTCCTCGACCGGAACCCGCTCAGGGGCCTCAGAAAGCCCACGGAGAAGAACCCGACCCGGGTTGTTCTCACGGAAGAGGAATACCAAGCGCTTCTCCGCGTCGCGCGGCAGATCGGCTGGCGATTCCGTGTCGCGCTCGTGCTCGCGCACGAGACCGGCCACCGCATCGGGGCCATCCGCCAGCTTCGGTGGTGCGACATCGACTTCGAGGGCGGGGCCATTTTCTGGCGCGCGGAGCACGACAAGTCGGGCCACGAACACATCACGCCCGTCACCGCCGAGACGCTTGCCGTGCTGGAGGAGGCGTGGAGGAGAAACCCCGAATCCGGGGAAGCGCCGCTGCTGCCCTCGCCTAGAAATCCCTCGACTTGCGTGGGACCCACGTTGGCGCAAGTGTGGTGGAATAGGGCCGAGAGGCTTGCGGGACTCGAACCGAAACCGGGCAGGGGCTGGCACTCGCTCAGGCGCAAGTTTGCGAGCGACCTGATGGACCAGCCCCTCAAGGTGCTCTGCGAGCTGGGAGGCTGGAAGACGGCCAAAACGGTCCTGCAATGCTATCAGCGGCCCGACGAAGGACAGCTTCGGAAGGCTTTGGAAGCTCGTCGGCGACCCCGCAGCTAGATTTTCGCGATCGGCGGGAATCAAATGGCGGGAACCCACCCAGCCAAGCTCGTAAGTTGAACGTCCATAAGCAGATGTGAATCCAATAGCATCCGCCGGACGGGCGCCAGTTGTGGTCAACGAGCAAGCCCAACGGGCACGTCTATGCCTGGTCGCTGCCCGATCTGGAATACCTCGGCGGCGTCGAGGTCGGCCACATCCCCGACTGGCTGACGATGACGCCGGACAGCCGCTACCTGTACGTGGCGAACGCCGGATCGAACGACGTGTCTGTCGTCGATACGAAGGAGATGAGGGAGATCGCCCGGATTCCCGTGGGACAGGTGCCGAAGCGGAACAAGACGGTGGTGTTCCGGTGAGCGGGGTGGCGATGGCGTGGCATTGGCGACCTGCCCTCGGGCGGTCCACCCTGGCGCTTGCCGTCGCGCTGACGGCGTCGGGTCCCGGTGCCGGCGAGGTTGCGGGCCAGGGGCCGCTGAGCTTCGAGCGCTACCGCGAGATGGTCGAGCCGATCTTCCTGGCCGACCGGGGCGGGTGGGGACCCGGGCGCGCGCCCTGCGTGACCTGCCACGCCGAGCAGGGTACGCCGCTTCGTCTCCAGCGACTCCGCGAGACCGACGACGGGCAGGTGTACTGGTCGGAGGAGGATTCGCGCAGGAATTTCCGTGTCGTTTCGCGGCTCGTCAGGCCCGGGGATCCGGATCGGAGCCGGCTTTTGAGGAAGGCACTTGTGGCGTCGGCCGGTGGGGCGGCGATCCATGTCGGCGGGAAGTTCTTCGAATCGAAGTCGGACCCCGAGTGGCGTGCGATGGCCGACTGGGTGGCCGCGGCCGATCCGGTGGAGCCTCCGTCCCTTCCGAGTCTGGACTTCGACTTCTTTGGTGAATGTGTGCAGCGCGTCTTTCTCGACAAGCGCCCGGGCGACGTGGAATGCGTCCACTGTCACGAGTCCGGCACGCGCGGTTTTGCCCGCCCCATCCCCGAGGGCCGCGACTTCTGGAACGAGGAGGAGACTGAGCGCAACTACGCGGTCACGCGCCGCTACGTGGAGCCCGGCGAACCGATGATGAGCCGGCTGCTGACACACCCTCTCGCGGCCACGGCAGGGGGTGATTACTTCCACGGCGGTCCCCGGCGCTGGGCGTCAACGGATGATCCGGAGTGGCAAATGCTGGCTGCGTGGGTGCGCGGCGCGACTCCTGAGTGCGTGGTTGGTGAGGGCTATCGCTGACGCAGCCTGAGACCGCGAAAGACGTTTCAGCTGAAACGTGAAAGCCCTCTTCGGCCGGGTCAGTCCCGCACCCGAGTCCGCGCCGCGCGCAGCTCGGAAAGCGGGATCGGCGGGCCGCCCCAGATCACACCGCGGAAGATGGTGAGAAGCGCGGACCGCCAGATCGTGTACGCGATGACGAGGATGGCCAGCGGGAGGGGAATCGCGCTCCACCAGGGGTAGGAGTCGTCCCGTGACACGGTTGTGGCGACAGTCCAGTAGACGAGCGGGCAGGCCGCGAAGAGCAGGGCGGCCGGGACGTGGCCGGTCGACAGGAGCAGCGGTGCCATCACGAGCGGGCCGATGGACAACCAGGCGAGCGTGGCGGTGGCGCCCGTCACCATGAGGACACTGTAGTCCAGGGCGGCGAAGAAGTTCTTCTCGAGTCCGCGGACGAAGCCCCCGAGGGAGTCATACCAGGGGCACGCGAGGAGCGCCTCGCCCCTCAGGAAAGCCGATCGCATCCCGGACAGCTTCACGGCCTGGCCCAGCCGGAGGTCCTCGTCGGGTCGAAGCGCGACCCGTGCGTGTCCGCCGACGGCGCGGTATGAGCAGGCGCGCATGATCGTGTAGGAGCCGACACCGAAGAAGGCGGAGCTCCGAGGATCCTGCACCTTCCAGAGCCGCTGCTTGGCGCCGACCAGAAGGTGGGATGCGATCGTGCAGGCCTGGAGCATGGTGCCGGTGAGCGTGAGTCGGGGCGCCGCAGCCAGGTGATCGAGTCGCTCCCGGACGAGATGGCGCGCGCCGCAGGCCGCGGCATCGGGGGCGAAGGTCACGTCGGCGTCGGTGAAGAGCAGGATCTCGCCGGTGGCGGCGTCGGCGCCGCGTTGGGCGGCATGGGGCTTGCCGAACCACCCCGGCGGGAGCTCGTCGATGTGCAGCACCTTGAGCCGCGCGTCCTCGGCGCTGAAGCGTTCAGCGATCTCCCCGGTGCCGTCGGTGGAGCGGTCGTTGACGTAGATCACCTCGTAGTCCGGGTAGCGCAGGGCGAGAAGCGAGGGCAGGGCCCGTTCGACCGAGCGCTCCTCGTTGTGGGCGGTGACGATGATGGAGAGACGGGAGAGCGGGGGATCGTCGGGGCTGGGCGGCGCGACGTCGTCGAGCCCCGTGACCTTGTAGCGGTCGCATACGGCGGTTATGGCGAGGGCCACCCATGCAGCGAGGGTGAGGGCGGCGAGGGCGATGGCCAGCGGAGCGACAGAAAGTGTCGTCATGCAGGTGCGTTTCGGCCTTGATGTGCCTGATCAGCAACGTTTTGTTTCCAGCATTATCGCCTGATGTTCCCGAAGGTCAACTCACGAATGCGCACATGGCCGCATCGACTCCCGACACAGCCCCGACACCCGCGACCCCTCCGGTGCCGGAGGGCGCGCAGCGCGACGACGAGCTGGCGGCCCGAATCAAGTCCCTGATTCGCGCGATTCCGGACTTTCCCATTCCCGGGGTCCACTTCCGCGATGTGATGGGGCTGGTGGAGGATCCGGATGGCTTTCGGGAGGCGACGGTGGCGCTGGTCGGCCGGTTCCGGGGCGCGGCGCCGGATGTTGTGGTCGGAATCGAGGCGCGCGGCTTCATCTTCGGGGTGCCGGTGGCGCAGGAGCTGGGCGTGGGGTTCGTGGCCGTGCGGAAGGCGGGGAAGCTGCCGGGCGAGGTGAGAGGCGTGGACTACGACCTGGAGTATGGGAGTGCGCGCCTGGAGATGCAGGCCGTTGCGCCGATCGGAGCCGGGACGCGTGTGCTGCTGATCGATGATCTGCTGGCCACTGGGGGCAGCGCGACCGCGGCGATCGAGCTGATTCGGGGAATGGGTGGGGAGGTGGTGGGCGCCGGGTTCGTGGTGGACCTGCCGGAGCTGCCGGGGGCGGGGCGGTTGCAGGAACTCGGGGTGGAGATGTTCGCGCTGTGCGAGTTTGTGGGGGATGAGGAGTGAGGTCGGCAGATCACGACATGGGCGTCCGAAGCCTCGGGGTGATGACTCGGAGCAGCCGCTGGGAAAAACGACCAGGCAGTGCGCCGAGATGACGCCGTGGAGTCATGGCACAGGAGGTGTCGTGCTCTTGGATTTGGGACTTGCGTACTCCTTCGGTCGCTTTGCCACCAAGTTGCCATCTGAAGCGAGGATTCGATCCGGCAACTGGTGCGCTGTGTAGTCACGAGATTTGAGGCCCAGGATTCCAGTGGCGGCTTGGCGAAGTTCGTTGTGGTGACGCCGTCTTGCCGGATTCGGTGCTTTCCGGGGGGGAGGAGCAAACCATATCGGCACTTTCTTCTTTGCCATCCGGGTAGCGGGTGCGAAGTCCGTGTCGCCAGACAGGATCACGGCAGCGTCACATCTACCAGAAAACACCGACTCAATCAGCGTGGCCGCAAGCCACACATCCGTTCCCTTCTCTTCATGGTAGACGTGGCCGCTCCGGGTCTTCCGTTTGAAGCTGGAGAGGCGGTCGATCACCCCGAAATGCTTGATAGCTCGGATGTACTCCCGGTGGCGCGCGGTAGGCGAGCCTTTTTGGCCGCCCTGGTTCTCCAAATGCTTGGCAATTGCGGAAAAATAGTAGATCTCGGCTAAGCGAGTTGGCTGAGCTGAAGGTGATCGTATCCTTCCCACAAGCGCTGTACACAGAGAGGCAATATCCAGCCACTTCAGGTGATCCTGGCCAGTTTCCCGCACGGAATGGTACAGGTTGAAGCCGTCTACGAAGAAGGAGACTCTGATAGGGGAATGGTTTCCGATCGTGTCGGTGTTCAGGGCAAAATAGGGCCCGGCGGAGACGGACTAAGGCCGCCTCCGCCGGGGGCCGGTTAGGTCGACTTTGCGTAGACCCACACCGGGGTTGAGACTGAAACGTAGGAAGTCGATGGGCGCGATGTCAATGGTTACGAACGTCCATCAGTCTGGGGATGATCATATTGGATCAAGAGGGCTCACGAATCGGAAGTCCATCCTTCGTGAGTTCTTCCAGGTAGAGCTGAATGGCCTCGCGAATGAATGTGAAGACCTCCTCTCGCGTTTCCGCTGCAGCGACACATCCGGGGAGCTCTGGGACATGTGCTCCATAGCTGGTTGGTCCCTTTTCGATGACGACACGGTACATGGCACTACCTTCCGAGTTCAGTGCGAAATGCCCATGGCCTGGTTCGCCTGGTCAGTCTCTGGACGGTCTTCCAAATCTCGTCCTGTCGCTTCCGCAAGTACTGTCGCTGAATCTCTTGATATCGCATAGGTTTCACTGTGTCAAGGGCCTTTTGGTAGGGATAGTATAGCCATTCCTCAGTGAAAGAACCGCCCCCGCGCGACGAACGATGTGTTACGCCCGTCACTTCGTGCAGCGCCGCTTCCGTCGCCGGGCAGGCTTGCCGCGCCCATAACCCCACCCGGCGTCCCCAGCTCCGCCAGCCAGTCGTTCAGGGAATGGATGCGTTCCGCGATCACGTGGATCACGCCGTCGACCTTCTGGACCTTGCCGCGGCACATCATCAGGCGTGAGGTGAGGGTGTCGCGGCGCTGGTTCTCGTAGACGGAGGGGAAAACGACGAGGTTGGCGGTGCCGGTGTCGTCCTCCAGAGTGACGAACATGACGATCCCCTTTCCGGGGCGCTGGCGGGTGAGGACGATCCCGGCCACGACGGTTCGGTCGCCGTCGCACAGCCCTTCGAGATCCTTCGCGGGCAGCACGCCGCGCTCGTCCAGGCGGCGGCGCAGCAGCGCAACGGGGTGGCGTTTGAGCGACAGGCCCGTGGTGCGGTAGTCGGCGGCGACGTGTTCGCCTACGGACATGGCGGGGAGGGCGGGCTCGGGGCGGATGGGTGCATCGTCCCGGGCCGGGCGGTCGCCCGAATGAGGCACCGGGTGCTCTCGGTTGCCAACGGCAGCGGCCTGATCGCTGCCGGCCCGATCGCCTTCTGCCGACTCGAAAAGCGGAAGCGGCCCGGCTTCGCTGATCGCGCGCACCGCCCAGGCGGCCTGACGGCGATCCAGTCCCATCGAAGTGAAGGCGTCGGCGCTGGCCAGGCGGGTCAGGACGGCGGGGGAAATCCCGGTTCGCTCCCACAGGTCGAGCGGCGAGCGGTAGCCGTCGCCCCGGGCTGCGATGAGCCGGTCGGCGGCGTCCTCCTTCAGCCTGCGGATCTGGCGGAGGCCGAGGCGGAGGGCGGCCCCTTCCAGAGTGCAATCCCACTGCGACCGATTCACGTCCGTCGGCAGCACTTCGACGCCGTGATCGCGTGCGTCGCGCACGATCTGGGCCGGCGCGTAGAAGCCCATCGGCTGACTGTTAAGCAATGCGCAGGCGAAGACCGCCGGATGGTGGCACTTGAGCCACGACGAGACGTAGGCGAGATGGGCGAAGCTGGCCGCGTGGCTTTCGGGGAAGCCGTATTCGCCGAAGCCTTCGATCTGGCGGAAGCAGCGTTCGGCGAAGTCGCGGGTGTAGCCGCGCGCCGTCATGCCGTCGATGAACTTGTCGCGGAAGCTGTGGATGGTGCCCGGATTGCGGAAGCTGGCCATGGCGCGCCTGAGCTGGTCGGCTTCGGCGGGGGTGAAGCCGGCCGCGACGATGGCGATCCGCATGACCTGCTCCTGGAAGAGGGGGACGCCGAGCGTTTTGCGCAGCACCTGGCGCAGCTCTTCCGACGGGTACTCGACGGGCTCGCGGCCCTGACGCCGGCGCAGGTAGGGGTGGACCATGTCGCCCTGGATCGGTCCCGGACGCACGATCGCCACCTCGATGACCAGGTCGTAGAAGGTGGCCGGCTTGAGCCTCGGCAGCATGGCCATCTGGGCGCGGCTCTCGATCTGGAAGACGCCGACGGTGTCGCCGCGCTGAATCATCCCGTAAGTGACCGGGTCCTCCTGCGGCACGCTCTCCAACGTGTGGCGAAGGCCGCAATTCTCCTCGAGCAGGGCGAAGGCCTTGCGGATGCACGAGAGCATCCCGAGCCCGAGCACGTCGACCTTTATCAAACCCAACGCCTCCAGGTCATCCTTGTTCCACTCGATCACCGTCCGGTCTTCCATGGCCGCGTTTTCGATGGGGACGATCTCGCAGAGTGGCCCGCGTGATATCACGAATCCGCCTGTGTGTTGGGACAAGTGTCGGGGAAATCCGCACAGCTCGCGGGCAAGTTCGAGGGTGAGCGCCAGACGCCGGTCGGAGGGATCGAAGCCCTCTTCGCGGGCGCGCTGCTCGCCCACTGGCTTCGACCACCACGAGACCATGGAGAGGAGCCGCCCGATCACGTCCTCGCTCAGGCCCATGGCCTTGCCGGTGTCGCGGAGCGCGCTTTTGGCGCGGTAGGTGATGACGGTCGCGGTCAGCCCGGCGCGGTCGCGGCCGTACTTGCCGTAGATGTACTGGATGACCTCTTCGCGGCGCTCGTGCTCGAAGTCGACGTCGATGTCGGGGACCTCGTCGCGCTCGGCCGAGATGAAGCGTTCGAAGAGCAGGTCGATCTGCGCGGGGTCGACCGAGGTGATGCCCAGGCAGTAGCACACGGCGGAGTTGGCGGCGGAACCGCGGCCCTGGCAGAGGATGCCGAGGTCGCGGGCCTTGCGCACGATGTCCTCGACGGTGAGGAAGTAGGGCTCGTACTCGAGCTGGGCGATGAGTGCGAGTTCGTGTTCGATGATCTTGCGCACCTTGGGCGGGGTGCCGTCCGGGTAGCGCTCGGCCGCGCCTGCCCAGGTGAGCGTGGCGAGGGTTTCGCGGGGGGTGCGGCCGTCGTCGGCGACCTCGTCGGGGTACTCGTAGCGGAGTTCGGCGAGGGAGAAGCGGCAGCGCTCGGCGATTCGGGCGGTGTTGGCGAGGGCGCCGGGGTGGTTGCGGAAGAGGCGGGCGAGTTCGCTGGGGGGCTTGAGGTGGCGTTCGGCGTTGGCCTCGAGGCGCCAGCCGGCGTTGTCGATGGTGCAGTGTTCGCGGATGCAGGTGAGGGTGTCGTGGAGGCGGCGGCGCGCGGGGTCGTGCTGGTGGATGTCGCCGGTGGCGACGAGGGGGATGCCGTGGGTCTCGGCGAGGCGGGCGAGGTGGGCGAGGCGGCGGTCGTCGTCGCCGCGGTGGTAGTGGGTGGCGGCGAGGTGGAGGGGGGCGGAGAGGTGGTCGCGGTACCAGGCGAGGTGGTCGGCGAAGTCGTCGCCGGGTGAGGTGGTGGGGACGGCGATGAAGACGTGGCCGTGGGGGTCGGCGGCCGCGGCGACATCCTGGCGGGTGAGATGGCATTCTCCCTTGGGGGCGCGCCGACGTCCCGTGGTGATGAGGCGGGAGAGGGCGCCGTAGCCGTGCCGTGTGGTGGGGAGGCAGAGGAGGCTGGGGGCGTCGGTCAGGTCGAGGCGGGCGCCGGGGATGAAGTGGAGGCCGGTGCGCTGGGCGGCTTCGTGGGCGCGGACGACACCGGCCAGCGTGTTGCGGTCGGTAAGGGAGAGGGCTCGATAGCCGAGCTCGGCAGCGCGTTCGACCATCTCCTCGGGGTGGGAGGCGCCCCTCAGGAAGGAGAAGTTGCTGGTGACCTGGAGTTCGGCGTAGGGGGGGCCGGTAGGCGATGGCCGCGGAGTGTGTTCAGAGGACATGGCCCCTGAACAATAACCGAATACACCCCGAACATCAAAGAGAGACTACCGTGGCGGGCGAGCACATGTGCCGCACGCGGTTTGTCCCGGTCTCTATCCTGGTAGCGGGGTTGTGCTCCTGGGCTCCGGGATGGGATCACCAAACTCCCTGGCGGTATCGAGCCAGAGTGCGATCGCCTGCTCGATGCTTTCCAGAGCCGCTCTTTTCGTATGGCCGTGACCATGCATCCGGGGAGTTCCGGTGCTCTGGCCACGAAAGCGCAATCCTCATCGCTCCACTGGATGGCGATTTCGTACTGGTGATTCATTACGGAAAATATGATGACTGCCTCGTTGTCGCTCGGCAAAGCCCAATTTCCGAAGCAGTCGGCGCACGGGGTCGAAGCGGACGTTCGCGTCTGAATGTCCGCTCACGCGAAAACCCCATGCAGAAACCAGCGGGGGAGCGTGTTACCCTCTCGATACAGCCAGTAGCGACAACCCGCCTCGTCCTCGGCCAGATAGTAGTCGCGGCCCGGCCCGTCTTCGCGCCACCACTCGCACTCCAGCCGCTCGGGTCCTTCAACCGCGTGCAGCTGGTGGAAGCGGCCTTGATAGCGAAACCCGCAGGGTGAGCCGCCGGTTTCCAGGTTGACGGCTTCCACCGGCTCCGGGGGCGACAGCAACCGAAGCGGTCGGCGGCGGTCCTGCGGCCAGTTGGCGGCGGCCGCAGGGTGCGCGGCGGACCCAGGGCGAATGGCCGATCCCGAGTGTGCGATCGACCTGGAATGCGCGGCTGATTCAGTCTCCATCAGCCCCTCCCGCGCAGCCGCGCGCTCCGGCAACCAGCTCTGACGCGGGATGGGCCGGCCGATGCGGCCAAACCCAAACCGGTTTCCCAGCCGGTCGAGCAGGTCCGCCAGCTCTTCCTCGTCGGCGGCGCGGTAACCTCCGGCGGCCTCGCCGGACCAGTCGGTCTGGAGTTCGTCAATGGTCTCGACGGCGTCGGCGGCCAGGACGATCTCGTCGATGCCGAAGCCGGGTTCGACCTGGTCCAGTTTTTCGGCGAAGAGGCCCATGAGGGGCTCTTTGCGGCGGAGGGGACGGCTGGTGCCGACGGTGAGGGTCCGCCGGTCGCCCTCGACCCGGTGGCAGACGAGGTGCAGGCGGCGCGCGCCTTCGCCGGTGCGGCCGAGGTCCCCGCAGAGATCGTCCAGGAGGCCGTCGACTGCCGCGCGGATGTCCGCTGCCGTCGAGATCGGCTCGGCGAAGGCACGGTGGGCCTCGCGCGGGGGCAGGGGACGAAGCGGCACGATCGGTTCGTCGATCTGGCCCAGGGCCTGCTCGAGCCGCCTGACCGGTTCCGTGCCGAAGCGCCGGATCAGTTCGACGGGCTCGATGGCGAACAAGGTACAGATTCTGTCCAGCCCGAAGGAGACCAGCGCTTCCGCTACATCGGCACTCAGTCGCAGCGCGGCCACAGGCAGTTGGGCGAGCGCGCGTTTGAGCCCGTCGGAGCCGGCGCCGGAAGGCACGACGATGGGGTTCTCGGTGCCGTAGCGGGTCAGCGCCCAAGCCGCGCCGGGCGTGTCGGCGAGGGCCAGCCGCACGGTCAGGCCGAAGCCCTCCAGCGCGCTCCGCAGTGACGCGATCAGCGCCCGCTCGCCGCCGAAGAGACGCGTGCAGCCGGCGATATCGAGGAATAGCGTGTCGGTTCCGTCGGGCATGACGCGCGGGGTGAAGCGGTCGGCCCAGCGCGCGAGGCGTTCCAGCGCCAAGGCGTCGGCGGCGCGGTCGGTGGGGCGGACGATCACGCCAGGCACGACGGCGCGCGCGTCGGCGAGGGGCATGCCGGGGGTGAGGCCGGCCCGGGTGGCGCGGGGATTGGTGGCGTCGATGATCAGCCTGCCGTTGCTCTCGGCGACGGTGACGAAGGGGTGGCTGCGCGCCTCGGGACGGTGCCCGGCGAGTCGCTCGCTGGGCCACCAGGGGAGCCAGGCGGCGAGGATGCGCCGGGAGATGCGCGGCTCCGATAGGGCAGGCGCACCGGGTTTGATCGCGGGATTTCGTTTACGGGACATGGCCCGTGCAGGATAACCGAATATAAACCGAATATCAATATGCCGTGGACTTGCCGTGGACCTGCGGAACCATCCGGAACCGGGGGAACGGATTGCGACAAAAACCGTCTTAATGAACCACTCGGAAAATCACCCGAGGCGGACCGAACGGCCCGCGGTTTTCTCAACGACAAGCGCCAAATGCCCAACCAGGCAGGCGAGGAGGTGGACTGAAATGGCAGGCGGAATCCAGAAAGGCAAAGACTCCAATGCAACTGGCCGAGCGCCAGTTTCGATTTCTCAGTTTGCGGTGTCCCGGCTGCGAAGGCCATGGCATCGGGCACGTCATCCGGTACGCCGCTTCGCAGAAGCGATCGTTGCCATGGCTGCACTCGCCGCCGCCACTCCCCTTGAGGCCATGCAACAGCAGGACCCGAAGATCACCGTGGCCGCGAGCCGCGACACCATCATCGCGGGCGTGGAGGTTCTGACAATGACCCTGACGCGCGAGGCTCCGCTCGACGACGCCCTGATCGTGACGGTGCGGCTGACCCAGGAACAGAGCTGGCTCTCCGACACATCCCACGATGTGACCTTCGCTGCGAGCGATGCGGATACCGACCTGATTCTCGTGGCGGGCGCGTTCTCCTCGAGCGTTGTCCAAAGCGGCAATCTTACGGTGGCCGTGGATTCGGTCGATGGCTACGACACGGGCGAGGCCACGGCGACCGTATTCGTAATCTCGCAGGCGGGCCCTGCGGTGACGGTTTCGCTCACGCAGAGTTCCTATCTGTTCGAGGAAGACGCGGACAGCACCTATCTGATCGTGACCGCCCGGATGGCCGCCGGCCTGCCGCGCGGAGCAAGCGTTGTGGTCTCGGTGACGAGCGAAGGCAGATCGGCGTCCAGGCCGAAACTCACCGCGGCTGGGGCCGTAGACTTTGCGTCGTTTTCCGAGGTGCCGGGTCCGGGAGAGGAGGACTATGCGCTGGAGAATGGCCGATGGGTGGGAAGTGATAGCGTTGCCGTGACCCTGCTCGATGACGATGTCCGCGAAGGAAGAGAGAGCTTCCGAGTGCACCTGCAGTATACCCCGCGACTAGCGAGTGAGGAGGTCCAGCTTCTCAACCCCGACACCACCCCGTGCTCGGGGGATGACGAGTGCCGATACCTGGTGTTCATCGACGACGACGAGGACATTCCCACCCTGGACCTCTCGGTCAGCGCCGATGAGATCAGCGAGGAGGACGAGGCATCGTCCACCGCGACCGTGTCGATCACCAACGGCAAGACCTTCGCCCTCGATCAGACAGTAACGTTCGCGTTTGCTGGCACGGCGACCGAAGGTACCGACTACACGGTCGCGCCTGCCGACGGTGATGACCAGGCATCAGATCATCAGGTCATCATGCTGGCAGACTCGACCTCGGTGGGCGTGACGCTGACGGCGGTCGACGATGATTCCATGGAAGGGAACGAGACGATCGAGGTCTCGGCGACTCTCGGCGGCGCAGCCATCGGGAGCACGCAGACCATCCGCATCCTGGAGGTCCTGCCGAAGATCACGCTGGCCGCGAGTCGCGACACGATCATCGCGGGTCTGGAAACTCTGGTGCTGACTGCCACCCGCGAGGCACCGCTCGACGCTCCCGTGGCGGTGACTCTGTTGCTCTCGCAGGAGCAGGACTGGCTGTCGCGCACCTCGCACCAGCTCAACTTCGCGGCGCAGGGGAGCGTCGCCAACCTCAACCTGTCCCGGGCCCTGTTTTCCTCTGGCGTCACGCAGAGCGGTGCCCTCACGGCGATACTCGGCTCCGTGAGCGGCTACGACACGGGGGACGCGGCAGCGACCGTGCACGTGGTCTCACAGGGGGGTCCGGCGATGAAGGTATCCTTTGCCGAAGAATCCTATCGGTTCGCAGAGGATGAGTCGGATCCGTCGGTGACCGTTGTTGCGCGAGCGGCCGCCGGAATGCCGCGCGGGGCGACGTTCACGTTTTCGGTGAGTGCCAGGAGCGGGACCGCCGCCTCGCCCGGGGACTACGGGGCCGTGAGCGAGACGATCACCGTGCAGGAAGCGGACTTCACGCTCGAAGGTGGGGTGTGGGAGGAGCGACACGAGCTGCCGCTGACCCTGGTTGACGACGATGTGCGCGAAGGCGACGAGAGCTTCGACTTGGTCCTCGAAATGCTTCCCGGCCACCCGTCCGAAGTGCAGCTCTCGGACGTCCAGGGCGAGGCATGCCAGGGCGGCTGCCGTACCCCGGTCGAGATCACCGACGACGAAGACATCCCGGATGTGGAGCTATCGGTAAGCCACGACGAGATCATGGAGGAGGGCGAGACCTCGTCCATCGCGACAGTCTCGATCACCAACGGCAAGAGCTTCGCCGCCGACCAGATGGTTACGTTCGAGCTCCGCGGCGACGCGATCCCGGATCACGACTACAACGTGACGCCGCCGGACGCGGACCAGCAGGCCGAGGGCCATCAGGTAACGTTGCCGACCGGTTCCAGCTCCGTCGGCGCGACCTTCACGGCGATCGGCGACGAGCGCGAGGAAGGGGACGAGAGGATCACCTTCGGGGTGACCCACGACGGCAACGAGATCGGCAGCGGGACCATCCGTATCATCGACCGCTTCCCGGGCCCCAGCGTGGAGATCACCTTCGAGGGCGTCCAGCCACCCGGCAATGACTATGACGCCGGGACGGCAACCGGACCCTTCACCACGCGGATCACCTTCAGCGAGCGGGTCGAGGGCTTCACCGAGGAAGACATCGACTGGGACACGCACTGGCTCACGACCGTGGACTCGACGCACATCGGCGTGCTGGTGTGGGACTATACGGAAGTTCGCCCGGGCCTGGAGTACACGGCGAGGATGATGCCGGACCAGGACGGGCGACTGCACATATTGGTCCACCCGCACTCGGCCAGGTCAGTGGGAACCGGAGCCGGAATCCAGGCGGGGCACGGCAGTCTGCAGATCAAACTCCCGCCAGACCGCCTGATGGTGGCGCCGACCGAGTTGACCGTCGATGAGGGAGGTGAGGACGGCGCCGAGTTCCTGGTCGTGCCGACGAGTCGGCCGACAGGCGAGGTGACGGTAATGGTCACCGGAACGGATGGCACGGACCTCGAGGTCGACTGGTCGACGTGGACGTTCGGGCTCCCGTACTGGAACAGAGGCCGGGTCGTCAAGGTCACGGCGGCCCACGACGCCGACACGGCGAACGAGCAGGTGAGGCTCTGGGTGAGGGCGTCAGGCGGAGGCTACGACGGGCGCGGTGCGGACCTCGTCGTCAACATCCGCGACGACGACGGGGCCTCGGCGGATCGGAGCCGCGACCACGAGCCGGCGCAGGACGAGTTGGACGAAGCGCTGATCCTGCTCGAAGGGATGACTCCGGAGGCAGCTGCGGCCGCGCTGTTCGGCGAGCATGACCTGAGCGGGGCGCAGCTTGGAGCGCTGGACCTGCTCGGCAACGGAAACGGAACATACGATCTCGGCGACCTGCTCTCGTGGATCGCGCGCTGCGAGCGTGGTGAAGCGAGCTGCGGGAAGACGACGTCTGCCGCGCCCAAGTCCGTTCCCGGCACGGCCGGCGCGTTGGCTGCAGGTGGACAGAGTGGACGAACAGGGCACCGGAGGCGCTGGAGGCACACTGCCGTGGCAGGCGCGGCCGCTCGCAACGCTCGTGCTCGCGCTTCGAGAAGCCGGGTGCTCCGGAATTCGAGTCCGATCCTGTTCGGACTGGCACTCCTGGTTGCCACGACCCTCGTCTGGGGATGCGGCGACGATGTTGTCCAGCCACCGGATTTGCAGCCGGATCCGGGCGTTCTGACGCTTCAGCTGACGGCGCCCCCAGGTGCTCGTGACATCGGTGCAATGCTGCTGGTGGAAGGTCCTGGCCTCGATTCGGTGTCGGCACCCGGCCTCGAGCTCTACCAGTCCGACGCGTCGTACTCAGCCCGCCGAGAGATCATTGTCTCGGGAGCGCTTTCATCGGGACCGCTCCTGGAGGTTCGGGTGCCCGACCGGTGGAAGCGTGACAGATACCGGGTGCGCCTCCTTCAGGTGGTGGCGGAGGACTATACGCTGCGGGATCTGGCGGCGTATTCGGCCGCGATGTCGCGATAGCTCGCCACCCTGCTGGCCACGCTCCCCGGCCCAACCCTGACGTAACGTGAGGGTTGGGCCGGGTCAGCCCTCGGCGCGGCAGGGAGCCGCACGCAAATTCGTTGGACCGCGTGTCCCGGACCCCGGTCACATCGTACTTTTCTCCCGGGTTTTCCAGGTATGCGCAGCGAACCACAAGGAGTACACCAGTGACCGACAAGGCAAAGGCAGGAAAGCTGACGACCGTGGTATCGATCGTGTTGGCATTGCTCTTCCTGTTCCAGGGCGTGACCAAGCTGGGCGGGATGATGGTCGAACAGTTTGGCGCATGGGGTTATCCCGCGTGGTTCCAGTACCTGATCGGGGTGGCCGAAACGGCTGGCGGCGTCGGGCTTCTTGTGAAGAGGACGCGCTTCCATGCCGCCGCGGCCATGGTCGTCGTCATGCTCGGCGCGATCTTCACGCTGTTGCGGGCGGGCCAGATGGGACAGGCGGCCGTGCCGATCATCGTCCTCCTGCTGGCGGCGTTCGTGGCACGCAATTCGCGATAGCGCGGCAACTTCGGCCATGACCTGCCTGGCCCTCCTGCGCGGGATCAACGTCGGCGGCAGGAACGTGATCCGGATGGCCCAGCTCCGGAAGTGCTTCGAGGCCGAGGGCTTCAGCGACGTCGTCACGTACATCCAGAGCGGGAACGTGATCTTCCGTTCGGCTTCGTCGGGCCTCGGCTCGTTGAAGGTTCGAATCGAGGCGATGTTGGAGGCGGCGTTCGACTACAAGGCGAAAGTCACGTTGCGATCCCACGCGCAGATGCAGGCGGTGGTGGAGGAAGCGCCGGCGGGTTTCGGAGGGCGACCGGATGCCTACCGCTACGACGTCCTCTTCCTGATACCTCCCCTGACGGCGCCCGCCGCCCTGGAGCATGTCCGCATCAGGCCCGGCGTGGACGAAGCCTGGACGGGTGAAGGTGTTCTCTACTTCTCGCGGCTCATCGAAAAGGCGTCCCGGAGTCATCTCAGCCGACTCGCCTCGCTGCCCGTGTACCAGAGCATGACGATCCGCAACTGGAACACGACGACCAGACTGCTGCAGCTCATGCGGCACAGGGACTGAATCCGCCCCTCACGATTTCCTTGCGACCGTGGCGCGGTAAACATATAATTCCGTCCCTTTTTCGTGCCCCGCCGCACCCCCCCCGGACAGGAGTTACGGGACCCGTGCATCCTAGGTCAAACGTTCTGCCGCAATGCTGAACCGCATCAGCAGGGAACTGACGCAGCGCCAGGACCGTCCGGCCGCGCGCGCGATGCTGTTTGCCGCCGGCCTGACCGAGGCGGACCTCGATCGCCCGCAGGTGGGCATCGTCAGCTCGGGCTACGAGGGCAACCCCTGCAACATGCACCTGAACGAGCTGGCTGGCGCAGTGAAAGAGAGCGTGCAGGCGGGCGAGATGATCGGCTTCGTGTCGAACACGATCGGGGTGAGCGACGGGATCTCGATGGGGACGGCGGGGATGCGCTATTCGCTGCCGTCGCGCGACCTGATCGCGGATTCGATCGAGACGATTGCGTCGGCGCAGCACTACGACGGCCTCGTGACGATCATGGGCTGCGACAAGAACATGCCCGGCGCCATGATCGCCATGAGCCGCCTCGACCGGCCCGCCCTGATGATCTACGGCGGGACCATCGCGGCCGGACGCCACAACGGGGACCGGCTGGACGTGGTCTCGTCGTTCGAGGCGCTGGGGCGGCGGCTGGCGGGGACCATCAGCTCCGACGAGTTCCGCCGCATCGTGCGCCTGAGCTGCCCGGGTGCGGGTGCCTGCGGAGGGATGTTCACGGCCAACACGATGGCTTCCGTCATCGAAGTCATGGGCATGAGCCTGCCCTACAGTTCGTCCAACCCCGCGACCAGCGCGGACAAGGTCGACGAATGCCGGAGTGCCGGGGCGGCGATCCGGCTCCTGCTCGAGCGCAACCTTCGCCCATCGGAGATCCTGACGCGCGAGGCCTTCGAGAACGCGATCACACTGGCGATTGCGATCGGGGGATCCACGAACGTCGTTCTTCATCTGCTGGCTATAGCGCGGACGCTCGAACTGGACCTGACCGTCGACGACTTTCAGCGGATCAGCGACCGCACGCCGTTGCTCGCGGACTTCCGCCCCAGCGGGCCCTATGTGATGGAAGACCTGCACGGGGTCGGCGGGATGCCGGCCGTGATCCGGATGCTGCTTGAGGAAGGGCTGCTCCACGGCGACTGCATGACGGTGACGGGGCAGACGCTGGCTGAGAATGCGGCCGCGGCCGACCCGCTGGCCCCCGATCAGAGGGTGGTCCACGGTCTCGACGACCCGATCAAGGATTCCGGGCACCTGCGGATCTTGTATGGGAATGTGGCCGAGGAGGGGGCGGTGGCGAAGATCACCGGCAAGGAGGGTGAGGTCTTCGAGGGCCCCGCGAGGGTGTTCGACAGCGAGGCCGAGGCGAACCGGGCAATCGGCGAAGGGCGGATCCGGAAGGGCGACGTGATCGTGATCCGCTACGAAGGGCCGCGGGGCGGACCCGGCATGCCGGAGATGCTGACGCCGACCTCGATGATCATGGGGAGGGGGTTGGGCGGCGACGTCGCACTCATCACGGACGGCCGCTTTTCGGGCGGCACGCACGGGTTCGTGGTCGGACACATCACGCCGGAAGCACAGGAGGGGGGGCTGATCGCCCTGCTTGCCGATGGGGACGTCATACGGATTGACGCAGTTCGTAATACGATCGAGGCGGCCATTGCACCAGCCGAGATCGAAGCCCGCCGGAGTGCCTGGACGGCGCCGCCATTGCGCGCGACCTCGGGGGCCCTCTACAGGTACGCGCGCACCGTGTCCCCCGCATCGCAGGGATGCACGACAGATCGGATTCATCATGCCTGAGCACGCCACCGCCGTAGTCGCCCCCAGGAGGGACACAGGGTTCCCCGAGCGTGGGGAAGACCTGCTGCGGCCGGGACAGACAATGACGGGAGCCGAGGCCCTCGTCCTTGCCCTGGTGAGAGGCGGAGTGGACCTCGTGTTCGGATACCCCGGCGGGGCAATCATGCCGGTATACGATGCCCTTCTCGACTTCGAGGACACGCTCCGCCATGTGCTGGTTCGCCACGAGCAGGGGTCGATCCACGCCGCCGAGGGATACGCGCGCGCGACGGGAAAGACGGGTGTGTGCATCGCCACGTCCGGGCCGGGCGCCACCAACATGATCACCGGCATCGCCGACGCAAAGATGGACAGCACACCGGTTGTGTGCATTACCGGACAGGTTCCGTCGCCCTTGCTCGGCTCGGACGCGTTCCAGGAAACCGATGTGATGTCGGTGAGCGCGCCGCTCACGAAATGGAACTGTCAGATCACGGAGGCCAGCGAGATTCCGGCGGCAGTGGCGAAAGCGCTCCATATCGCCCGCAGCGGACGCCCCGGACCGGTGCTGATCGACATCACCAAGGACGCCCAGTTCGAGAGCTTCGAGTACCGGCCCGAGGCGCAGGCGCCGACCCACGATATCCCCGGGTACGAGCCGCGGCCGGCGCTGGACCGAGACGCTGTCGAGAGGGCGTGCCGCCTGATCGACGGGGCCCGCAAGCCCCTGGTTCTCGTGGGACAGGGCGTGCTGTTGTCGGACGCCCGCGATGAACTGAAACGTTTCGTCGAAACGGCGGGGCTTCCCTTCGCCTGCACCCTCCTGGGGCTGGGCTCGCTGCCCACCCGACACCCTCTCTACGTCGGCCTGCTGGGCATGCACGGAAACTACGGGCCCAACCTCAAGACGGATGACGCCGACCTCCTCGTCGCGGTCGGGATGCGGTTCGACGACCGCGTCACGGGGAACCTCGCGAAGTACGCGCCCCGGGCGAAGGTGGTCCATGTCGACATCGACGCCTCCGAGATCGGCAAGAACGTGCCTGCGGACGTGGGAATCGTGGCCGACGCGAAGGAAGCGTTGGCCGCCATGGCGGACCGGGTCGCTGCTGCTTCGCATGAGGAGTGGCTGGACGAGTTTCACCAGTGCATGGCGATCGAGCACGCGCGTGTGATCGACGACGACCTGTTTCCGGGCACCCCCGGTATACGGATGGCCGAGGTGATCCACCGCCTGTCCGAGTTGACCGCGGGCCGCGCGATTCTGTTGGCGGACGTTGGGCAGCACCAGATGGCTGCGGCCCGCTACTACAGGTTCGACGGAGGCAGCGGGATCATCACGTCGGGCGGTCTGGGAACGATGGGTTACGCGCTGCCGGCGGCGATGGGCGCGGCGATCGCGCGGTCCGATCGTCCGGTGGTTGCGATCATCGGCGACGGCGGCTTTCAGATGACCGTGCAGGAACTCGCGACCATCGTCCAGGACGACATCCCGGTCAAGGCGATCGTCCTGAACAACGGGTACCTGGGGATGGTGCGGCAGTGGCAGGAGATGTTCTTCGACAACCGCTACTCCCAGATCGAATTGGCGAATCCGGATTTCGTGGAAGTTGCCGCGGCCTTCGGGGTGAAGGGCAGGCGCGTGGCCGACCGGGCCGATCTCGACGCCGCGATCGACGAGATGCTGGCAACGGAGGGGCCGTTCCTGCTGGACGTCATGGTGGAGCGGGAGGACAACGTCTTCCCGATGATCCCGGTTGGAGCCGGCTGCGCGGAAATCCGCCTCGGCTGAAATCAGTCCCGTGACTGCCCGCTACACGGTGTCCGTGCTGACCGAGCACAGCAGTGCCCTGCTCCTGCGTCTCATGGCGTGCCTGGTGCGCCATCGCATCGAGATCCTGAGCGTTGCATGGGGCGATGCGACGCACGGCACCCTCCACGAACTCGAGCTGGTGGTGCGCTCGGACGCCGACCATGTGCGCCGGGCCGTGAAGCAGATGGGCGCCTGCGTAGGCGTTGTGGGAATAGACTATCGTATGAAGGACGACTGAAAACCGCTCAAGGATGAGGACGAACCCGTGGCAGAGATACGCGTAGGCGACGAGCAGGAGACTGTAATAACCCGGGACGAGTGGCCGCTGGCGCGGGCGTTGGAAACCCTGAAGGACGAGACGATTGCCGTGCTGGGCTACGGAGTCCAGGGACCGGGCCAGGCGCTCAACCTGAAGGACAACGGGTTCCGGGTGATCGTCGGCCAGCGCAAGGACTCTCCTTCATGGGACAAGGCCATCGCCGACGGGTGGACCGAGGGCGAGACGCTCTTCGAGATCGGGGAAGCGGCCAGGCAGGGCACGATCCTGCAGTACCTGCTTTCCGACGCGGGGCAGATCGCATGCTGGGAAGAGGTCAGGTCTCATCTCACTCCGGGGAAATGTCTCTACTTTTCCCACGGCTTCGGCGTGACCTACTGCGAACAGACCGGAATCGTGCCACCCGGCGACGTCGATGTCGTCCTCGTCGCTCCCAAGGGGTCCGGGCTGTCGCTCCGGCGGCTCTTCGTGCAGGGCAAGGGTCTGAACTCGAGCTACGCCATCTCCCAGGACGCCACCGGGCGTGCGCTGGACAGAGTGGTGTCGCTGGGCATCGGGGTCGGGTCCGCCTACCTCTTCGAAACCGACTTCCAGAGGGAAGTGTGGTCCGACCTGACCGGTGAGCGCGGCATCCTCATGGGCGCGATCGCGGGCGTGTTCGAAGCCCAGTTCGCCGTGCTGCGCAAGAACGGCCATTCCCCGTCCGAAGCCTTCAACGAGACGGTTGAAGAGCTGACCCAGAGCCTCATGCCGCTGGTCGCCGAGAAGGGCATGGACTGGATGTACCGGAACTGCTCGACCACGGCGCAAAGGGGCGCACTCGACTGGCGGCACCGTTTCCGGGACGCCGTGGCCCCCCTGTTCGACGAACTCTACGAGAGCGTCAGGACGGGCGAAGAGGCCAGGATCGTCATCGACGCGTGCGGCAAGGCCGACTACCGGAAGCATCTCGACGCGGAACTCGGCGAGATGGCCGACCAGGAGATCTGGCGGGCCGGAAGGCGACTGCGTGACTTGAGGCCGTAGCCGGCCCGCTCATGAGCGCACCACGAGTCGCGCCGGCCAGGGCGAAGGTCGCCGTCATCGGAGCCGGCATCGTCGGCAATTGCCTGGTCGAGCATCTGGCCAGACTCGGCTGGGACGACCTGGTGCTCATCGACAAGGGCCCGCTCCCCAACCCCGGCGGATCGACCGGCCACGCGTCCAACTTCATCTTCCCCACCGACCACGGCCGCGAGATCGCGCTGATCACCCTCGAGAGCCAGCGCCAGTACGAAGCGCTCGGAGTCAACACAACCTGCGGCGGAGTCGAGGTCGCCCGCACCGAGGAGCGCATGGAAGAACTCCGGCGTCGAATGACCTCGGCCCGCGTGTGGGGCATCGAGAGCGAGCTGCTGACGCCGGCCCAAGTCGTCGCCAGGGTGCCGTTCGTCAACCCGGACGTGATCCTCGGCGGCTTCTACACCCCGAGCGTGTCCGTCGTCGACTCGGTGCAGGCGGGCACGATCATGCGAGAGCGGGCCCTGGCCAGGGGCGTCCTGACCGTGCTGGACAGGACCGAAGTCACCGGCCTCGAAGTGGACCCCGTGCCCTTCGGCCGCCCCCGCATCCGGGCGGTGGCCACCTCCCGCGGCACCATCGAAGTCGAGCACGCGATTGTCGCCTGCGGCGTCTGGAGCCCTCGCATCGCCGCAATGGCCGGCGCCACCATTCCGCTCACCCCGGCCGTGCACCAGATGGCCGATTTCGGCCCCGTCGAACTTCTGCTGGAAACCGGCAACGAGATCGGCTACCCGATCGTGCGCGACATGGATTCGTTCATGTATGAAAGGCAGAGCGACGGAGCCATGGAGGTGGGCTCCTACGCGCATCGCCCCATTGTGATGCGGCCCGAGGAGATTCCCTCCATCGCGGACGCGGAGCTTTCCCCCACCGAAATGCCCTTCACGCCCGGCGACTTCGCGCTGCAACTCGAACACGCGCGCGAGATCATGGGCGAGCTGCTGGACGGCACCGAGATGCAGTACGCCATCAACGGCCTGCTCTCTCTCACCCCCGACACCCAGCAGCTGCTGGGCGAGACCGCCGAGGTGGCCAACCTCTGGTCGGCGGCTGCGGTCTGGGTGCGTGAAGGCCCCGGCTCGGCGCGTCTGCTCGCCGAGTGGATGACGCACGGCTACCCGCGCCTCCTGGACCCGCACGAGTCGGACGTCACACGCTTCCAGCCCCACGAGCGCACCGGGCACCACGTCCGCGCGCGCTGCCGCGAGCACTTCCTCAAGACCTACGGCATCGTGCATCCGCGTGAGCAGTGGGAGTCCGAGCGGGGCGTGAACCGGTCGCCGTTCCACCCCCGAACCGAAGCGCTCGGGGCCGAGTACTTCGAGGCGCGGGGGTGGGAGCGCCCGCAGTGGTACGCCTCGAACGAGGACCTGGTGGCGCGCTACCACGTCCCGGATCGCCCGCACGAGTGGGACCGGCGCTGGTGGTCGCCCATCATCAACGCGGAACACCTGCACCTGCGCGAGAAAGTCGGCGTCGTGGATCTGGGTGCATTCCAGATCTTCGAGGTGTCCGGTCCCGGCGTGGTCCCGTATCTGGAGAGCATGACCGTCAACGCGTGCGACCGACCGTCCGGAAGCTCGATCTACACGCCGCTGCTGACGCCCGATGGCGGCTTTCGCGCCGACCTGACCATCCAGCGGCTGGCGGATGACCGGTTCCGCATCGTTACCGGGGTGTTCGACGGCGCCCGCGACGCATTCTGGTTCCAGAAGCACCTGCCCACCGACGGATCAGTCCAGTTCCAGGACCGGTCGTCCGCGATCACCACACTCGGGGTGTGGGGACCTGACGCACATGCGCTTCTCTCGAAGGTCGCGGGTCGCGGGCTCACTCAGCGCGAATTCCCCTACGGCACTGCCCGGGGCGTCCTGATCGACGGCATCCCCGCCACGATGCTTCGCATCTCCTACGTGGGCGAGAGCGGCTGGGAGATCTACACCCGCACGGAGCACGGCCTGGCACTCTGGGATGCGATTTGGGGCGCTGGCCGGGACTTGGACATCCGGCCCGTCGGCATCGGCGTCTACGGCACCACCGGGCGCATGGAGAAGGGCTACCTGCTTATGGGTTCCGAGCTCACTTCCGAGTACTCACCGGTCGAGGCCGGGCTGGCGCGGCCCCGCGTGAAGCGGGCGGAGTTCATCGGCAAGGCCGCCTATCTGAAAGCCCGCGAACAGGGGCCGGTGGCGAGGGCCTGCACGCTCACCATGGACGACCACACCAGCGCGTCCGGCATCGCGCGCTTCCCCACCGGAGGCAACGAGCCGATTCTGACGCTCGACGGAGACCGCATCGTGGACGCGCTGGGAAGGGAATCCCGCGTGACCTCCGCCGGGATGGGACCGACAGTAGGCAAGTTTCTCCTGATGGCCTACCTGCCGGTCGAGCGTGCCCGGGTTGGCGAGCGGCTGCAGGTGATGTACATGAACGAGTGTTTCCCGGTGACGGTGGCGGCGGTGGGCGGGGCGTTGTTCGATCCGGCCGGCAGCCGGATGAAGTCCTAGCCGCGGGCTTCGGGCGCCTTTGCCCGGCCGTTCGTTCGACTGTCGCGGACCGCAACGGCCAGTCGTCTACCTCGCCGCGTCCTTCCCCCGCGCATGCACCACCTCGCGCGCGCTCGGGTTGACCGAAGGACGGAACGGGATTTCGCACACTCGCGCCCGGTCAGGCTCGCCGGGCTCGCTTGCGTACTCGTCCGGCAACCACACCGTGAGCTCCGTGCCCACCGCCGACATCCCCACGGGCACGTAGCCCATCGCGATGTTGCATCCGAGTTCAGGCGCATGCCACGGTGAAGTGAGGTACCCGATCGCAGCGCCCCCGTCGGCGCCTGACACCAGCCAGAAATCGGGCGCGTAGTCGTCGATCGCCCTCCCGCCCATCTTCATCCCCACCATGACCATGGAGAACGGCGGCCGACCCGCCTCGATCTCCGCGCGCATCCGTTCGAGCGCGGCCCGACCGATGTAGTCACCCTTCTTCTCGCGGGGTACCTGGTAGGCGAGGTTGCACTGGAAGGGCACGGTCTCGTGATCCATATCCTGTCCCCACGACAGAATGCCCGCCTGTATGCGCCGCTGATGGCCGGGAGCGATCACCATGAGCTGGTGCGCCTCTCCGGCCTCGAGGATCGCGGCCCACAGCTTCTCGGCGTGCAGGGTGGCATCGCGCAGATAGATTTCGTAGCCCTTCTCGCCCGAAAATCCCGACTGCGAAATCACCACCGAACACCCCGCGATCTGGGCTTCCATGAGCCCGTAGTACGGAATGTCGCGAATCGTATTACCCACCAGATCGGCCATCAGCGCCAGCGACTTCGGCCCCTGGATCTGGAGCGGACACACGTCGATCTCGTCGATTTCGACGTCCATCCCCAGTCCCACGTTGACGCCCTGAAGCCAGAACAGCAGGTCGGAGTCCGCCAGCGAGAACCAGAACTCGTCCCCGGACAGGCGAAGGAGCACCGGGTCGTTGAGGATGCCGCCCCGCTCGTTGCAGAGGATGACGTACTTCCCATGCATCGGCTCGATGCGAGTGGCGTCACGGGTGATGACGTAGTCGGTGAACCTCTCGGCGTCCGGTCCGCGCACCCGGATCTGCCGCTCGACGGCGACGTTCCACAGCGTGACGTGCGTCGTCAGCGCCTCGTGCTCGGCCGCCGCGCCGCCGTCTTCGGGCCGCACGTAGCCCCGCGGATGGTAGATGCGGTTGTAGGTCGTCGCGCGCCAGCAACCCGCTTCGTGGGACAGGTGCCAGTACGGAGACTTCCGCACGCGGGTGGAGATGAGCAGCTCCACTGGGGTCCGGCCGCTCTGGCGAAGGTTGATCGGTACGATTCGGTCCGACTGATCGACGGTATCCGGCTGGCTGGCCATGGTGCTCCGGGATTTTCGGGTACTCCGGGGGTTGGACGAGGATGTCCGCCGTGGGCCGTGGCGCGCAAGGGTCCACGATCCACTCCGCCGGGCGGCCCCCGCGGCAGTGCAGCAACTCGACGCGCCATCTGGTGCCGTCCGCCTCCAGCGGCTTCGAGCTGCCGGCGCTCCGGTGCCGCAGACTTCCGGCCCCACCCGGGACGCCCGTCACCCGCCAGCGGCTGACGGCCGCCCGCACCCCCCCACCCCGCCGCCGCCCGCCGTCACGGCGCGACAGCACCAGCCCCAGCACCCCCGTCCCCTCGGCGGCGAGCATCAGGCGCCGCCCCGCCGCCAGGCCTATCCCTCCCCTCCCGGCCACCCCTCCCCTCCCGGCCACCTCCCCGGTCTCGGCCACCACCCCCTTCACGGCCCGGCAGCGGAGCGTTTCCTCCATCGCCCACAGCATGTCGTCCTGTCGGCGCAGCCCCGAAACGACCAGCAGCTGCCCGGCTTCGATGCCGAAACGGACCAGACCGGGCGCGTACAGGTCGTTGTCGCGGGCGAGCCAGAGGAGCGCGCCCTGCGGGTCGCCGTGGCGCGTCCCGGCGCTCGCCACCCGCACCCCGCCGCGCGTTCCGGCCGCCAGGGCACGCGCCAGCAAGACCGCGCAGAACCCGGTGGCGGCTTCATCCCCCGCCACTTCGTGGATGCAGCCCAGGCGCAGCCCGCCTCCCGGGAGGACCCGGTCGATCCTGGAAACACCCAAAGGCAAACACGGCTGCTCCGGCGACCCGGCTTCCTCGATTCCGCGGATCGCGCGGCGGAGTGCTTCCGTGGCGTCTCGCCTGGTTCTCGGCATTGTGGACATGGGGCGGACAGTATACCGAATAAAACCCGTATACACAACCCGCCACCGGGAGTGCGCGGCGGGCCGAGGTTCCTTGCTGCCCTTTGCATGCGCACACTAGGTTTTCACCCCGAAATCCATCCCGATGAGAGGTCGCTCATGCTCGCAAGACAGTTGCTGGTCGGCTCCCTGGTTCTCTTGTCCGGTTGTTCGCTCGCCTTTGTGGACGGCCCGCCGGATTACATTTCTGCCGATCAGCCTGCACCCCCTGGTTCGTGCACCATCGAGAGGGTTCTGCCCTTTCTGGACGCCGTTGGAGCCGGGGCCTTCCTGATCACGGCCCTCACCAGCTCCGAAGGGGATGCCGTACGGTATGGCGCGGTCCTTGGCGGAGGACTCGGCTTCTCGTCCTACACCGGATTTCGCAGGGTGGGAAGCTGCAAGGAAAGGATGTTCATGCAGCCGACAGGCCCGGTTCTCGACACCGTCCTCGTCCGATTTCCCCACGTGACCACACCGCTCCTGGCCGAGCCGCTTTTCCCCGATCCGATCTTCCCCGGGGTTTTCCCGAACCGCGGTCCAACCGGAAGCGGCATATGGCCGAAGCGGAACTGATCACCGCCGCTGCTGCCGCCATCACCGCCCTCGACGACGAGCTCCGCGACCGCTTCGGCGACCGCTATTCCACGGCCGCCGCCGTCCGCGACCATCACGGCAAGGACGACTCGCACCACCCCGTGATTCCGCCCGACGGGGTCGTCTTCGCCGAGTCCACCGACGAGGTTGCGTTCGCGGTGCGGGCCTGCGCGCGTCACGGCACCCCGGTCATTCCCTTCGGGGCCGGCACCTCGATCGAAGGGCACGTGCAGGCGGTCTGCGGCGGGATCTCCGTCGACATGAGCGGGATGGACCGGGTGCTGGCGATCCGTCCGGACGACCTCGACGCGACAGTCGAGGCAGGGGTCACGCGGATGCAGCTCGACCGCGAGCTCAGGGGCACGGGGCTGTTCTTCCCGGTCGATCCGGGCGCCGACGCGACGCTCGGCGGGATGGCGGCCACGGGCGCTTCCGGGACGACCACGGTGCGGTACGGCACCATGCGCGACAACGTGGTCTCGCTCACGGTCGTGCTGGCCAGCGGCGAGGTGGTGCGGACGGGGGGCCGCGCACGCAAGTCGTCGGCCGGATACGATCTCACCAATCTGCTGGTCGGATCGGAAGGGACGCTGGCGGTGATCACCGAACTGACGGTGCGCCTGCACCCGGTCCCCGAGGCGATGGCGGCCGCCGTGTGTTCGTTCCCGGGGATGGACGAAGCCGTGCGCTCGGTGGTGGAAGCCGTGCAGATGGGCGTCCCGCTCGCCCGCGCCGAGCTGCTCGACGGGACGGCCATGCGCGCGGTCAACCGCTATTCGGGGTTCTCGTATACCGAGTCGCCGGCCGTCTTCTTCGAATTCCACGGCTCCGAGGCCGATGTCGAGGCCCACGGCGCCCTTGTGCAGGAGATCAGCCGGGGCCTCGGCGGCACGTCATTCGAATACGCGCGCAGGCAAGACGAACGCGCCCGCCTGTGGAAGGCGCGCCACGACGCGTATCCGGCGATTCTGGCGCTGCGTCCGGGTTGTCATGGGCTGACGAGCGACGTCTGCGTCCCGGTGTCCAGGCTCGCGCAATGCATCTCCGAGACCCGGGACGACATGAAGCTCGCGACCGTCCCGTGGGGAATCGTGGGGCACGTGGGCGACGGCAACTTCCACGCCGTCTTCATCATCGACCCCGATTCCGAGGCGGAGCTGGCCGAGGCGGAAGCGATCAACGCGCGCATCGTGCATCGTGCTATTGCGATGGAAGGCACCTGCACCGGCGAACACGGGATCGGGATGGGGAAGATCGGCTACCTGGAGTCCGAGTTCGGTGCGGCTGGGGTGGCGGCGATGCGGGCGGTGAAGGCGGCGCTGGACCCGCAGGGGATCATGAATCCGGGGAAGATCGTGGCCTGATCCTGCCAGGCAGCAGCGTGCAGATGGAGATCAGGATCAGCGCGGCTGCGGCCGGGAATCCGGCTTGCGATGCCTTGCCGGTGGGGGTGGCCGGTTCGAAGGTGGGTACCTGCTCCCAGTTCACCTGAGTGATCGGCACGGCCGAGAACAGTAGCGGCTGGAAATGGGCCTTGAGGCGCTCGTGGTAGCGCCGGACCGCGTCCTGATAGGCGAGTTGGGCAGGCAGATCGGTGGAGGCGAGACGGTCGAGCGCAATTTGTGTTGCGACCGGCGGCACCAGCAGGGACCATCGGCCGGCCCAGTCGTCCCGTCGTGTCAGGACATCCCGGTAGGCGCGGGAGGCATCCCGGGCGGCCTGATCGCCCCGGTGATTCATCGCATAATACCAGGCCCAGGAGAACTCGTCTTCCGGGACGGTCCAGCCGCTCCACTGCGGGTAGTCCCTGAAGAAGGCTTCCATCGTCTCGGACGGCGGAAGATCCCACGCTTCGTGGTATCCCTGGCGTTGGCGCACGGTCAGCTCCAGGGCCTCGGGCACGGGGTGCAGGATCGCGTTTGCCAAGCTCAGGACCGCCGGAGCCAGGAAGGTGAACGTCACCCACACACCCACCAGGATCATCGCGTTGGCGGTTGAGGAGCGACGTCCGGCGGCGACGCCCACGCACAGCGCGAACCAGAAAAGGGTGTGCAGGGCGATCAGCGCGGCTGCCCAGCCCGCGCGGCCATCGCCTTCGACGCCCGTCAGCAATGCCCCGATCACCGCCAGTGTCGTTACCAGGCCCCCAACGAGGATCACGCGCGCGCCGATCTTTGCGGCGACCAGCCGCCGGGGTCGGGCGAAGAGCCGCGCCATGTCCCAGGTGCCGCGCTCACGCTCTCCCGAAACGATGTCGTAGGTGACGGCAATGACGAAGAGGGGAAGCAGGGCGATGAGGATGAAGCTCAGATCGAGGCGCCCCGCGGCTGCGAGGCGCGGATTCAGCGTCTCCTGCTCGTAGAGCTGTCCTTCGAGGGCCAGCAGCCTGATGCGCAGGCTAGCCGTCTCGACCTCCGCCCTGCCGCTTGCGAGCGCCGACAGTCGGGATGGCGGCTGTGGTGCAGGAATTGCCAGGTAATACAACAACTCGCCCGCCTCGGTCGTCGGGGGATAGCGGGACATGAGATGGGCGAGCTGATCCCGGTAGGCGGTTTGAGCCGCTGCCGCGGCGGCCTCGGCCGTCTGGATTCTCTGGTTTCCCTGCCAGCTCGCATGGATGCCGAGCGCCAGCAGGAGAGCCGCCGCAACCGTGACGCCGCCGGAGCGGATCACCCGGGCGAGTTCAAGCCGAATGAGGCGTACCCACGCTCTCGCGCTTTCAAACCTCACCTTGTCGGCTGTCATTTCGAGGGGCGGTCCACGCCCACGCGCGGCAGCCGCTTGCGACCCAGACCGAGGCCCGCGAGAGGAAGGGCGATCCACAGCCCCAGCGCGGCCAGCGAAAGAGGACGATCGGCCAGGGCCCGGCGGAGCGAAGGCAGGTCCGGCTGAAACACCGGGAACTGCGTCCACCGCTCGCGCGCAATGCGCTGAGCGCGGTCGTTCTCGAAGTGGATCTCGTGGACGTGCAGGTCGTTCAGCCGCTGGATGATGTCGTAGCGATGGGCCTCGGCCTCGGCGCGGAACGCCTCCACAGCTTCCGGCCCGGTTCCCGCCGCCGCCATCGACAGGTCTCGCGCCGCCAGGTGGGGAGAGAGCAGTCCCAGCCACGCCATGACCCGGTCCTGCCTGCGATGAACGGCGAGCAGCTGTTGCTGATGCTCCTCGTTGATCCGGCTGGTGACCGCCTCTCCCTCGCGGCTTACCACTCCTGCCCAGTTGATCGGAAGCTGCTCGACCGACGCCACCTGGTAGCGCGCCAGGTATTCGTCGCGCAGTGCACGGAAGAAGGGATCGTCCGGGTTGTGGCTGTCCCCCACCTGCCTCTGTGCTTCCTCCACCTCGGCGGTGAACTCGGAGCGCGACGGCAGGGGATGAAGCGCGGCCGCAAGGGAGGAGCCGAGGCGCGGGGCGGCAACGCACAGCACGACCCAGATGGCGACGAGTTGGGCGAGAGCGGCCCGGGAAGAGGCTCTGCGCGACGAGACCCACACGGTAAGCAGAACCCACCCTGCCAGGTATGCCGCGTAGATTGCCGCAAGCGCCAGTATCCGAGCGAACGAGGGCTGGTCTTCGCCTCCGGCGGTGACGAATGCGGCCGCGACCGCCCCGATAGGCAGGGCCGCCGCCAGGGCTACTGCCCAGATGGCCAGCACCTTCCCCGCCATGATTTGCGCCGGAGTCGCACCCTGGGCCAGAAGCAGCCGCAGCGTACCCTTTTCCCTCTCGCCGCTGACCGAGGCAAAACCCGCCGCCACCACCAGCAACGGCAGGAGCAGCCCCAGCACGGCGGCCGGCGTGAGACGCCCGAAACTCAGCATTGCAGTCGCATGTCGCGCATCGCCGAAGCTGGCGCTGTTCTGCCGGTGCCCCTCCAGGTAGAGCGACGTCCCCGCGTAGGCGCCGACGCCCGGGTCGAAGAACGCCAGCGGCGCCTCTTCGCGGAAGACCAGGAAGCCGTAGTGGATCACCCTGTGTGGATGACGATCCGGCTGCTCCGCCCACTGGCGATCGACCAGCCCCTGGTAGCGGGCACGCTGTTCCGTCTCACTCGCGGTGTGATGCCGGGCTCCAAGGACGGAGACGACACCCAGCGCGACGACGAGCCCCAGGAGGAACACGACGTAGCGATCCTCGCGCATCGCGCCAACCTGCCGCCGTGCCACGAGTAGCGTGTTGCGGAGACCCATCCCTAGCCCGCCCCCCGCACCCGGCCGAGCCTGACCCCGGCGCCCGCCCCCACCAGCAGCACGAGTCCCCCCAGAACCGTGAGCGGAACCGTGGCGCGGCGTCCGACCTCCGCGGATTCCTCGTCCACGAGGTGAAACTTCGGCATTTCGGGGAGCACGCTGGCGCTCATCTGCTCGTCGGCGAGGATTGCGGGCACGAAGAACTCCCGCCACTGCTCCGCGAAAGCCCGTACCTGCGACTGGAAGTGCGCGAAGCGGGCGTCGCCGGTCCCTGCGGCGTCGATGAGGACTTCCTGGGCCAGGAGCGCCGGCGACAGGAAGCGGTAGCGGCGAACCAGGACGATCTGATCGGCGCGCCGGGCATCGTGTTCCGACGTCACTTCCTCCAGGCGGCGGTTCACGGCATCCGTGGCCGCCCACGCGAGAGCGCCCAGGCCGGGCTCGTCGGCCACCACGCCCTCGGCCATTTCAGGGTGGTCCTCCAGGTATCGGGCGAGTAGCTCGCTGCGCTGGTTCACGGCTTCGTTCGACGCATCGCGCTGGGCCGTGATCATCTCGACGCGAGACGGCAGCGGGTGCAGCAGGCCCGCCGCGATGTTGATCGCTGCCGGCAGCACCACTACGAGAACCAGCCACGCCGCCACCAGAACCGTGGCGTTCCAGGCCGAGGACCGCCGCAGGGTGTTGACCCACCCCGCGAGCACGAACCAGAAGACCGAATAGGTGACGACGGCCGCGCACCAGAGAAGAACCCGGTCAGCCGAGCCAGGGCCCCCGGTGGCCAGAATGCCGAGCAGCGAGACTGCAAGCACCATCCCCAGGACCAGCAGTGCCCGGAATGCAAGCTTTGCCGTCACGACCCGCAGAGCCGACACGGGCTGCGAGAGGGTCAACGCCAGCGTTCCCTGCTCGCGCTCCTCCGAGAGAACGTTGAAGCTCAGGGCCAGAATGAGCAGCGGCAGCAGGTAGACCACCACGAAGGCCAGGTCAAAGCGTCCCACCATCAGGTTGAGGGGATTCTCGACCTCGCCGTTTTGTTGAAACGACGACTCGTTGGTGTAGACGTTGACGTCGTAGTAATACGGAAGGAGATCGCTCTGCCCGACCGCCAGGGCCGTCAGAGGACCCGGCTCCAGCACCGCCGTGTGGCTGCCGCTGGGCCCACCCAGCACGAGCGGTGAGCGCGGATCGGCGAAGGGCGAAGACGGTTCACCACCGTTCGCGATGGCAACCAGTTCCTGCTCCAGGGCGCTGGTGCGCTCGACGTTGCCGTTCTCCACGGCCTCCACGGTGCGCTCCTGAAACCGCAGCCAGACCACGCCGTTTACCAATGCATAGACAAGGAGCAGGGCGAAGAGGCCCAGCACGATCCGTAGCGCCCGATCGGCCATGAGCAGACGCCACTCGTTCCGCAGGACGGTTCGCGCGGTCATCCTACCCCACCTCCGCGCGCCGTACCCGCACTGCGGCGGCAATGATCGCTCCGACCAGCCACGTTCCAAGAACGAGGAGTGACAGGATCCGGTTGCCGAGCACCCAGGCCAGCGTCGGGGCGGTGTACTGCAACGGCGGAACCGCTTCCCAGACCTCGGCCCCAACGGCGTAGGAAAAGTCCCCGGTCAGGGAGTTTTCGGTCATATCGCCGTTCATCCGCCGCATCAGATCGCGGCGGTATGTCTCGGCGGCGGTGGCGAAGTGCCGGTGTTGCTCGACATCCGTACCGGCCAGTCCCATTGAGAGCGTGCGCACCGCGAGCAGCGGCGCCGCCACCGCCACCGTCTCGTGCACGGTGCCCTGGCGCTCGAAGGTGTCCCACAACGCGCCGTAGTTGCGGTCGAAGATCCGGTTGCCGAACTCCTCGCTCTCCTGCAGGTAGACGCCCACTGCGTTTATGGGCAGATCCTCCACCTCCTCCACTCGATACTCGGCAAGCAGACGCTCGGTCGACGCGGCCCGGTCCGGACGGGAGATGTCCCCCACGCCGGTGGCCATCTCGCGCTCCACGGTACGGGCGAACTCCAATGCGGAAGGCGTCGGGTGGAACCATTTCGACAGATCCACCGCGGCCCGCGGCGCCACGAGCCCGTTCACCACCCACACGGCCAGCAGGATCACCAGAGCGGTGCGCGCCGAGCGGGCCCACGCGGATACGGCCAGAGACAGCGCCAGGAAGGCGGTGAAGTAGGCGAGATAGACGCCGGCGAGGACAGCGCCCCGAGCCAACGGAGATGCCGCCGGACCAGGATTTGCGACGACCAGCGCTGCCGCCCCCACCAGCGCGGCCGGCACCAGCAGCAACGCCAGCGCACCGGAGACGCCCAGCGCTTTGCCCACGGCCAGCTCGCGCCGGCCGATTCCGGTAGCCAGCAGTTGGCGCAGCGTGCCGCGTTCCCGCTCGCCGGCGAGTGCGCCAAAGGTCAGCAGGATGATGAGCAGGGGCACAAGATGCTGCAGTACCTGTGCCGCGGTCAGGGCCCCTATGCGCTGGGCCGCCGTCGCGTCCTGGGCCGGCCGCAGCAGGAAATCGTTCTGCCGGTGAGCCTCGAGCCACACCGACGTGCCGGTGTACGGATCCACGCCCTCGTCGACAAAGGACAGCGCAAGGCGCGGCTTGAACGCATAGATGCCGTAGTGCGCCGCCGAGTGAGGATTCTTCTCGCCCTGCGTCTCCCAGTGCTCGCGCGCGGTGGACTGCGCAGCCGCGTGCTCCTGTTGCGACTTCCGTGCCTGGACCCATCCGTGGCCGAGGGAGATCAGCAGCAGCGACCCGACGAGGATCGAGCACCAGCGAAACCGGCCGTCCCGTACCACGTCGGCGAACTCCTTGCGGACAATATGCTTTATCATCGATGTCCCCTAATCGTGCATGTGTTCCAGATAGATACGCTCGAGATCGGCGTGGCCGATTTCGTCCGTGCTCAGCTCCGTAACCAGGCGTCCGTATCGCATGATGCCCACGCGGGTCCCGGTATCCTTGGCGCGAAACAGGTCGTGAGTGGCCATGAGCACCGCGACGCCGTTTTTCCTGAGCCGCTCGACCAGTGCCGAGAACTCGTTGGAGGCTTTGGGGTCGAGACCGGATGTCGGCTCGTCGAGCAGCAGGGCGTCGGCCTCCTTGGCAATGGCGATCGCGATACCGACCTTTTGCCGCATGCCCTTGGAGTACTCGGATATGCGTCGGTCGACCGCGTCTCGCTCCAGGCCGGCTTCGACCAGGATTTCGGTGAATCGTTCCCGGCTCAGCGATCCCTTCCCGCCCAATGCGGCGAAGTACTCCAGGTTTTCGAGTCCGCTGAGATTGCGGTACAGCATCACCTGCTCGGGTATGTAGGCGAGCCGCTGCTTCGTTTCGCGGTCGTGCGTGGACACGTCCAGGCCGGAAACGAGCGCCTGACCAGCCGATGGCGCCGCGAATCCGAGGAAGAGATTGATGGTGGTGGTCTTCCCCGCGCCGTTGGGGCCGAGGAGGCAATAGACCTCTCCCGGCGCTATGGCCAGGTCGAGGGAGTCAAGGGCTCGTGTGGCACCGTAGTCCTTGCTGAGTCCGCGGGCCTCCAGAAGGGGCGCGTGCCCCGCCCGCGATTCGGCGGTCTGCATGTGTATCCATCTCTCGAGTGGGGTGCGCCGTCACCGACGCAACCATTGACAGGTCTTCCGCCGACACTCGGGCCGGCAGAAGGGCTCATCGCTATAGAGAGACGGGAAGCGGTGGAGCGCGACTGCGATGAGGGGAGAGATGGACGATCCCGGCAGTCAGCCGGTGTCCGGGAAGCGCGGGGGCGCGAAGAACGCCCGGCTCGACGATGACCGGTGCGGCCGCAGCGGATGTTGGCACACCCTGGTGACCGACCTTGCAGACAGAGCACACGACCGAAAGGTCGGTCCCAGTGTGCGTGTGGGAGCCCTCAACGGCGTTGAAGACCAGCAGCGAGAGGGCGATGGCGATTCCCACCAACGCACCCATGCCCCCCTTCGATCTTCGTAGACCGATCAGGTGGGCCATGGTTTGCTCTCCTTTGCCGCCGCAGATGCTACACCGGCCTCCCGAGACCGGCATCGACACGGATGCTACGATGAGTCCACCAATCAATCAAGGCAAGCGAGGCGGCCAACAGAGCCCCGGGAGGCAGCATTGCTGTGCCGGGCACCTTGACGTGATTGCATTGCAATCATACGATGGAAATGGACAGGGCACGGAAGGAGACCGGCGATGGCCAGTATCACGATTCGCAACCTCGACGACGAGGTGAAGACGAAGCTCCGCGTGCGCGCGGCGACCAACGGTCGCTCAATGGAGGAAGAGGTGCGCACCATCCTGCGTGAAGTGGTCGGAAGGGAAAGTGAGCCAGTGAACCTGGCCCAGGCCATTCGCGCCCGTGTCGCGCCTTTGGGAGGCGTGGAACTGGACCTCCCGGCGCGAGAACCGATGCGTGAACCCCCGGGATTTGACTGAACCGCCGCCCAATGTTCGTTCTCGATACCAACGTCGTTTCCGAACTCCTGCGTCCGTTACCGAATCCGGCCGTTGAGGCGTGGGTGGGGAGCCGCCCCGCGGGGAGCTTGTTCTTCACAGCGGTCGGGGAAGCGGAACTGCGCTACGGCATTGCGATCATGGCGTCGGGGGCGCGTCGCGACCGGCTGGCTGCCGTGGTCGAGGCGGTGGTAGGCGAGGATTTTGCAGACCGCGTGCTGCCCTTCGATAGCTGGGCAGCCCGCAGCTACGCAAGGATTGCCGCCTTGCGCCGTGCAATCGGCCGACCTGCCTCACAGCCTGATTGCCAGATCGCGGCAATCGCCGATTCCTTGGGTGCCATCGTAGTTACGCGGAACACTCGCGATTTCGACGGGACGGGGGTGGCTGTGGTGGACCCATGGTCCCCGAGCGAGACGTGACCGACCGATGATGAAACACATGCCCAAACTCGTGACCCTGGCCCTCCTCCTGGGCTGCGCCTCGAGCCAATCCAGCCAGTCAGCCCAGCCCCTCGACCTGACCCTCGAGAACATCTTCGGCTCTCGCGGCCGGGCCGGCAGCAGCGAAATCAGTCCTGACGGGCGGTACGTGGCGGTGTCAGCCACGGGGCCGGAGGGATCGGGGATCTACCTGGTGCCGACGGGGTGGGAGGCCGGCGTTTCCGCGGCCGGAGCATCCGGTGACGGGACCGGTGCCCCCACCACCGGTGCCCTCTGGGTCGAAGGCGCCTCCCCTTCCTGGTTCCCGTCCAGCGACCGCATCGTCTTCCGGCGCGACGCCGACCTCTGGACCATCGCCGTCGCTGGCAGCGAGCCAGCCCGCCTCACCAGCGACGACGACAACGAACGTGCCCCCCGCGTCTCCCCCGACGGGCGGCACGTCGCCTTCTACTCGGGCCGCTCCGGCTACCAGGACATCTGGGTGGTCCCCGCCGACGGCTCCGGCGAGCCCCGTCAGGTCACCTTCGACGCCTTCGCCCCCGACGACTTCCGCTGGTCGCCCGCATGGGCCCCGGACAGCCGCCGCATCGCCTACGTGTCGAACGCCGCCGACTACTGGCACGACGACATCTGGGTGGTGGACATCGAGACCATGGACACCCGCCAGGTCTCGCGCACCCTGATGGCCTCGACCGAGCCCGTATGGTCGCCCGACGGCACGAAGATCGCGCTGCTGGGGACCCACAAGGACGGGTACTGGTACGAGGACCTCGCCGACATCTTCATCCTCGACCCGGCCGCGAACACCGAACGCACGGTGGAGATGCAGATCCATGCCACCGACTGGCTGCACCGCATGCGCATCTTCTGGTCCGGCGACGGCGAGCGCATCCATTTCCCCTACCATGAACGCGGCGACTTCGACCTGTGGTCCGTTCCGGTCGCGGGCGGGGTAGCCACGCGCGTCACCAACATGGGCGGGTCGCTCGGCTCCATCTCCGCTTCCGCCGGGGCAGAGACCTTCGCCTTCACTCGCGCCACACCGACCCGCGGCTCCGACGTCGACCTCATCCCCTCTGCCGGAGGCCCACTCCGCCGCCTCACCAACTTCGCCGCGGAATGGAACACGGTTGTCGACCCCGTCGAGATCTCCTTCCGCAGCCACGACGGCCTCTACATCCAGGGATTCCTGTACATGCCGCCGGGCCACACGCCGGGCGACCGCCACCCGGCCCTGGTGCAGGTGCACGGCGGCGGGACCAACTCGTACCTGCACGGCGAGAACCTCTTCGAGCAGTACCTGGCCTCGCGGGGCTATGTGGTGCTGGCGGTGAACTACCGCGGCGGCTCCGGATTCGGCCGCGAGTTTCAGGACCTCGGCTTAAACGATTGGGCCAACGGGCAGGCGCGCGATGCTGCGGCGGCGGGCGTCTTCCTCCGCACGCAGGACTATACGAACGGCAGGGTGGGGATCTACGGCTACAGCTACGGCGGCATCACGAGCATGGCGGCGATCGCGCGCGTGCCGGGCGTATTCGACGCGGCGGTGCCGATGGCCGGGATCTACGACTTCGGCGACGCCTACACCAACGCCGACCGCATCGGCCGCATCTTCATCAAGACCGGCCATTCGGGATCGCCCGAGGAGCAGCCCGAAATCTACGCCGTGAGCAACACGCTGGCGCGCATCGAGAATATCGACACGCCGCTGCTGATCATGCACGGGGAACTGGACGTGCGCGCGCCGTACCGTCAGTTCGAGATTGCGGTCGCCGAACTCGAGCGCCACGGCAAGGTCTTCGAGAGCCGCAGCTACCCGGGGGAGACGCACGGATTGCGCCCGGCGGCCCGGATCGACATGTACACCCGCGCCGAAGAGTTCTTCGACCGCATGCTGAAAGAGGAAAACGAATGACGACCGCCAATCGCTGGAGTGCGCTGGCCGGAGCCGCCATCCTTCTCGCAGGCTCAGGCGCGCCGCTGACCGCCCAGGACCTCGTCCTCACCAACGCGCGCGTCGTGGACGTGAACGACGGCACCGTCTCGGAGCCCGCCACCGTCGTCGTCCAGAACGGTCGGATCACCGCGATCACCGAAGGCGCCGCCGACACGCCGGACGGAGCCACCAGCGTCGACCTGATGGGCCGCTACCTCGCGCCCGGCCTCCTCGACGCCCACGTCCACGTCTCATCCGCGGCCGACGCGCGCCGCGCCCTCCACACCGGCGTCACCACGATGCGCAGCATGGGCACCGCGCATTACGTCGACGTCGGGATGCGGGAGCTACAGGCCGCCGGCCACCTCGAAGCGCCGCAGTACCTGGCCGCCGGATACCACGTCCGCCCGCCCGCGGCCGAGGCGTTCTTCCAGGACCATCCCGAGCTGGGGCACCTCTATGGCAGCGAGGTCCGCGGCGAGGAGGCGGTGCGCGCCATGACCGCCGCAATCGTCTCGCGCGGCGTCGACTTCGTCAAGACGAACGCGACCGAGCGAGCCGGACTGCCCGACACCGACCCGCGCAAGCAGTTCTACTCGGAGGCCGAACTCCGGGCGATCGTCGAGGAAGCCGGCGCCGCGGGGATCCCGGTCTCGGCCCACGCTCACGGAGACGCCGGCGCCAGGGACGCGGTCGAGGCCGGCGTGCGAAGCATCGAGCACGGCACCTACATGAGCCGCGAGACGCTGGCGCTGATGGCCGAAAGGGGCGCATTCGTCGTGCCGACCATCGCGATCGTCAGCGATCTGACCATCCCCGGCGGCGACTACGACAACGCCGTCCTCAACGTGCGCGGCCGCCACATGCTGCCTCGCGTGCGCGAGATGGCCCGCAACGCCCACGAACTGGGCGTGAAGATCGTGGCCGCGACCGACACCGGCTACGGTCCCGAGAGCACGACCACCCTGGCCCACGAGCTCATCGAACTGGTCGGCATCGGCATGACCCCGCTCGAGGCGCTGCGGGCCGCCACGACCACCGCCGCCGAACTCTTCGGGCTCGAGGGCCAGATCGGCGCCATCGCCCCCGGGCTCGAAGCCGACCTGATCGTCCTGGAGCGCAACCCGCTCGACGACATCGGCGTCGTGCAGGACGTGCTGATGGTGGTGAGCGACGGGAAGGTTGTGGTGCAGCGCGGGGATTGGCCGGACGCGCGGCCGGTGTCGTAGGAGGGACCGCGGCGGGGCGGGCGGTCCCGTCGCTCCTCAGAATGTCAACAAAACATTACAAAATGTAATGTCTAGTTTACCATTGAAGGGTCATTCCACACACACCGCCGGGGCCTCATACCCCAGCCCAAGCAGCCGGAAGTAGTTCCCCCCCAACGCAATATTCCGAAACGCCTCGTCATCCACGAACTGCAGAATCCGGCTCGTCACCTCCAGCTCGCCCTCGTACACCTCGAAATCCTTGTTCGACGACGCCAGAAAGTCCGTCCCGGGCAGAATCCGCTCCGAATACTCGTTCAGAAACTCCACGTACAGCGGCTGGTAGTCGGCCCGCGAAAAATAGTTGTCGTCGATGATCCGCCAGGTGATGTCGAGCATCAGGTTCGGATACCGGTCCAGCATCGACGCCATGAGCCGGATGTGCTCGGCCGCGGGCAGCGTGGTCAGCTCCAGCGACAGCCCCATGTGCATCCACACGATACGGTTGTCGGGGTAGCGGTCGAGGACTTCCTGCATGAGAGGGAGGTAGAGGGTGTGGTCCTCGTCGTTGCCCAGATCCGAGTGAATGGCGATCGGCATGCCGCGTTCGCGAAGGAGACTCATGAAGGGAGCCCACTGGCGGATGGTCTCGCCTGGCACCGGTTCGTGCCCATTCCCGAAGAGCGCCTGCTTCACGAGGTTGACCTCGCCCATCCAGCCGAACATTCCCGGGAACTCCCTGTCCAGCAGTTCCATCCCGGCGACCACCGACTCGGGCCGGGACAGGTCGGGAAAGGTCATCGCGAGCGTGACGTGAATGTCCGCGGGCGGATTCGCCAGCAGGCTGGTCGCGTTGGCGAAGTCGTTCTTCAGCGTGGGGAGCGCGGGCGTACCCACGCAGTCCAGGTAGTACGTGCACGGCGAGTCCACCGGGAGCATCTGTCCGATCCCGTAGACGTTCACGAAGCGCACGCCGGTGGCGCGCAGGTATCCCATGACCTCGTCGAAGGGGACGGGAGCGCCGCCGAAGGGGCGAAAGTGGAGGTGGCTGTCGACCACCGCCGTTTGCGGTTGCGTGGAGCGGTCGTAGCACGCCGGCACGGGAGCCGCGAGCGCCTCCGGCAGGGGGGTCGTCTGGGAGCATGCGGACAGCCCCGCCGTTGCCGCGGCGACGAGGAGTCCTGGCGACCGGATTTTCATCGCTCAGAATCCACCGAGCAGGACCGACAACTTGTCCAGGACTTCGCCAACCACGGCCGGCGGAGCGCCGCACAGAAACCGGGCCCTTCTGCTCCGCCAGTCCAGACTCTTGATCTGGTCGGCCAATACTACTCCGGTGACGTCGCCGCCGGCCGGTAGCCCGACCTCGAACGGATACTCCTTCCTGTTCGACGTTACCGGACAGAAAAGCGCCAACCCACTCTTCCGGTTGTAGTCTCGCGGGCTCAGAACCAGCGCGGGGCGGCGCCCGGCCTGTTCGTGTCCGGCTTGCGGCGTGAAGGCAAGCCACACGATATCGCCGGCGTCGGGCACATATGCGCCTGCTACCACTCCTCTCGCCCCTGAGGAGAGCCGGTGTCCACCTCGGCGTGGAGTGTATCGGGCGTCATTTCAGCCAACATCTGCTCGAGGTCATAGGCCCTTTTGCGCATCACGAGTTGATCACCACGAGAGTCGATCTCGATCCTGGACCCCTCGCGAACACCCCACTGCTCCGCAATCGGTTTGGGAATCCGGACAGCCAGACTGCTTCCCCACTTCGCGACATGTGATCGAGCACCCACGTTGCCTCCCTGGTCGACTATTCAAGATATACAATAGATATCCCTGGGGCCTGTCAACTTGTCAACCCACACGCGAACAGCGAGCCGTCCGGTCAGACGTGGGCGCTGCGCCACGTTCATACGGTCGCCTGCTTCCACTTCCCGCGCTTGAACAAAATGGCGCTCACGACCGCCAGCGTTGAAAACGACACCGTCATGGCGATGAAAACGCCGGTGGGGCCGAGTCCGCCCGAGACGGAGAGGAACCAGGCGAGCGGAATCTCCCAGAGCCAGAAGCAGAAGAAGTTGAGGATGGTGGGCGTCCACACCGCTCCCGCGCCGTTGAACGCCGCCGTCAGCACCATCCCGTAGGCGTAGAAGACGAAGCCGATCGAGACGATGCGCAGGCCGGTCACGGCGACTGCCGACGCACCCTCGGTCCCTCCGAAGATGCCGACGATCGCCGGCGCGAAGGCGATGAAGACGACGCTGACCGCCCCGAGGAACGCGAGGTTCATCTTGCATGCGATCCACGCGGCGCGTTCGGCGCGGGCGGGGTCGCCGGCGCCGAGCCCCTGACCGACCATCGTCGCGGCCGCGTTGGAGAGCCCCCAGGCAGGCAGGATCGCGAAGAGGATGATCCGTATCGAGATCACGTAGCCGGCAAGCGCCTCGGTGCCGGACAGCGCCGTTACCCGTGTCAGCCCGATCCAGCTTGCCGTCATGATGAGCGTCTGCAGCGTGCCCGTCGCCGAGAGCCGTACGAGCCGGGCCATGATCGCGGGCTGGATGCGCAGATGCGGCCGCCGGATCCGGAGGTTGCCGCCCAGACGAAGCAGGGTGTAGATCTGGACCAGCACCGCCGTGCCGCGACCGATGGTGGTCGCGATCGCCGCGCCCTTCACGCCCAACTCGGGGAAGGGTCCCAGGCCGAAGATGAGGAGTGGATCGAGGACGATGTTGAGGCCGTTGGCGATCCAGAGCACGCGCATCGCGATCGCGGCGTCGCCGGCCCCGCGGAAGGCGGCGTTCTGCAGGAACAGCAGGATGATGACGACGTTGCCCCCGAGCATGATCTGCGTGTAGGGGAGCCCCATGGCCACGACGGCTTCGTCCGCGCCCATCAGACGCAGGATGTCGGCGGCGAAGATGACGCCGGCGACCCCGAAGGCGATCGCCATCGCCACGCCCAGGAAGATCGCCTGCGCCGCCCCGCGCGCCGCCCCCTCGCGATCGCCTTCGCCGATCCGGCGCGCCACCATGGCCGTCACCCCGATGCTCAGGCCGATCGCCGCCGTGTAGATCAGCGCCAGGACGGACTCAGTGAGCGCGACGCCCGCCATCGCCTGGTCCCCGAGCCTGGAGACGAAGAAGATGTCGACCACCGCGAAGAGCGACTCCATGACCATTTCCAGCACCATCGGAATCGCCAGCAGGATGACCGCGCGCCGGAGCGGGCCGGCGGTCGGGTCGCCGCCTGTGCCCTTCACCGCGTGGACGAAGACTTCCCACCACGATTCGGCGGGTGGCCGCCCCGAGGTGGACGCCGCGCCCGGCGCCGTCCGGTTGTGTTTTGCTTCGGGGTTGTCCATAGTGGCGCTTAAGGTAGTTGGATTCGGGAGGGTCGAAGTGCCGGCACGAGTGGGCCGCGCACCGAGCGGGTGGAACACGAAAGGATGACGATGAAAACGGAATTGAGCCGCCGTGCGTTTCTCAAGACCACCACGGTCGCCATCGGCGGCTTCAGCCTCGCCGCGTGTGAAACGGGCGGTACGCTGGCCGAAACGCCGCTGCGCATCCTCATCCTGGGCGGCACCAGTTGGGTTGGCCCCAACCAGGTGCGCGCGGCGCTCGCGCGCGGCCACGAGGTCACCCTCTTCAACCGCGGCGTCACCAACCCCGGCCTCTTCCCCGAACTCGAAACCCTGATCGGCGACCGCGACGGCGACCTGGGGGCCCTCGCCGGCCGCGAGTGGGATGTCGTCATCGACAATTCGGCCAACATCCCGCGCTGGGTCCGCCTCTCGACCGAGGCGCTGAGCGGCTCCGTGGGCAAGTACCTCTTCGTCTCGTCCACCGGCGTCTACATCCCCTACCTGACCACCGACATTCACGAGGACGCCCCGGTCGACACCATCGACGACCCCGAAATCGAGATCGTCAACGGCATCACCTTCGGCGCCCTCAAGGCCCTCGCCGAGGACGCGGCCCGGGGCGCCTTCCCCGACAACCACCTCGTCATGCGCCCCACCTACATCGTCGGGCCCGGCGACCCGACCGACCGCTACACCTACTGGCCGGTGCGCCTCGCCCGCGGCGGCGAAGTTCTGGCCCCCGGCACCCCCGACGATCCCATGCAGCACGTCGACGTTCGGGACCTGGCCGCGTTCATGATCAAGGCGGTGGAGGACGACCTCACCGGCACGATGAACGTGGTCGGTCCGCCGGAGCCCCTCACGATGGGGAGCCTGCTGGAGCGCACGCGCGCCGCGATCGGCTCCGACGCCGAACTGGTCTGGCTCGACGCCGTATTCCTGCGGGACCACGACGTGCCCTCGCTCACCTACTGGACCGAACCGACAGGCGACTACCTCGGCATGATGCAGGTGAACGGCGACAAGGCCTACGCCGCCGGCTTCGAGATGCGGACGCTGGAAGAGACGGCCGTCGAGACGCTGGAGTGGTTCAACGCGCAGGACGGGGAGCGGCAGGAACTGCGAGCAGGGCTGCCGCCCGCGCGCGAGGCGGAGCTGATCGCGGCGTTTCGGGCGGAGCGTTAGGTTTCGATGGGTCGGAACATGCGTCGTTGGACGGGCCCTCCAACGATCGTGCGAAGGCCCGATTATAATGGTTGGGCGACCGGGATCCGGCTCGATCGAACAACGACTGTCCGAGGAGATAGATGGCGTCCAAGGTGAAGAAGGTGGCGACACGGTACAGAGTGCGACGCGGCAACCCCGCTGGCTCCGTTCAGCGGGGTTCCATGAACCCAATCCGCATGAATGAAAGCCAGTGTATCGACGCCGGGGAGGGCGACGGCGTGACCGTGATGGGTGAGCGTTTTGCGATCAAGGTGGAAGCCGAAGAAACCGGGAATGTCATCTACCTGGTGCATCCCAAGTGGAGCGTGATGGGTTCGGGGCGCACTCTCGAGGAAGCAGAACTTGACCTTCGGGCCGAGGCACGAGAAGTCGGAGAGATACTGGCTCCCAAGGATCCGGCCGGATTCACCCGCGGTGGGCGTGAAATGCGGGACTTCGTGTTGAAGTTCCTTGGCACATCGACCTAGTCAATATTGGGGTGCCCGTCAGGAGCAAGCGCCAGATCGACCGTGCACTTCGGAAGAAAGGATTCGATCGGAGCGACAGCCACCATGTGTTCTACTGGCTCTCCGTCGATGGTAAGACCAGTGAGATCTTTACCCGGATGTCCCATGGACGAGGCGAGGTGGGCTCCGGGCTCATCGCCCGCATGGCTCGGCAGTGCCGATTGTCCAAAGACCAGTTTCTTAGCTTGGTAGATTGCCCAATGACCGGCAGCGAGTACTTGAAGAAGCTTGTAGCTGGAGGATACATAATCCGATAGCGTCGCACATGCTCTTGGGTGCGCTTCTTCCCTTACATCTCCGCGCGCCGAAAGATCGAGTGCCCCATCAGGCTCTGCAGCAGGGCGCTGCGTGACCGTCCCAGCAGTACAACGGGACCGCTCCAGCGCGGCGCATCGGCCGCCGGGGCGCCGTCTTCGCGGCTGACCACGATCACGATCTTGTTCCAGTGGACCGGGGCCGCGAAGGGCTTGCCGGGAGTGACCGTGCCGAGCGCCTCGATCCGGTCAAGGGCGGGGGTGGCGACCCAGGCCACGTAACGCGTCCCGCCCTCGGCCGGGGGGAGGTCGAGGACGAGGCGCAGCTCCTGGTCGAGGTGGCCGGAGCGCATGACGGCGAGGCCGAAGGGCGACCAGGCGCCGACCAGTTCGGCCAGGCCGCAGCCTTCGCGGCCGGGAGTGGGGCCGACGTTGAAGCGCGCGAGGTGCGCGACTTCCGCGGTGGCGTGGTCCAGGACGGGCTCGCATGGGGGCACTACGGGCTGGGCGGTAGCCGGCACCACAGCGGCGGCACCGACCAGGGCCGTGCACAGAAGCGCCGCGAAGAGTGGAAGTGGAAGCCGCAATCGCGATCTCAACACTCGTCCTCGGAACTCTTTCACGGTGCGAGCCTCGGTTCCCTCCTACGGAATCACACGCCGGGGCGCGTTGTCCCAATCTTGGACGCTGGACACGTTGGGCATGCCCCAATCGGCGCCATTCCAGCCGTCAAAGCCGTCGAGCTTCATGAAGTGGACGCCGGTGGTGAAGTCGCTGACCACGATGAGGCCGTCGGCGTTGCGTACGTCGACGCCCCAGGCGCCGTTGAAGCCGGTGTCGCCTTCGCCCAGGGTGCGGGGGTCGAGTCCGCGGCGCGGGGTTCCGTGGAAGGTGTCGAAGTAGGCCACAGTCGAGGGATTCGCGGGGTCGCGCATGTTGAAGACGAACAGGCCGTCCTCGAACGACGACACGAACACGTAGGGCCAGCGCATCTCGTGGTTGTGGGTGAAGCCCTTCCAGTTGGGCGTCCACACCGCCATCTCCTCGTTGATGGTCTCGACTTCGCCCGAGAGGCCCGGCTGCAGGTCGTAGAGGCGCACCGGCGAGTAGAGGTATTCGGTCTGCCCGACGGCGTACTTGTGGTCGGGGGTGGCGCTCATGGTGTGAGCCAGCTGCACGCCGAGGACGCCGACGATCGAGGTCTCGAGGACGGGGTTGGCGGGGTCGGTGACGTCATAGACGTAGTAGCCGTCCAGGCCGGCCCCGTAGGCCATGTCCTTGCCGGTCGCGTGGTCGAAGGCGACGTAGAAGTCGTGGTAGCCCTGGAGCATGCCGTAGGGTGACGGGGTGGCGGTCGAGGGCCACGGCATCTGGCCGACGAGTCCCTGCGCGCTGTCGCCCTGGATGAACTGCGACATGTCATAGACGTTTGCGTGCTGGCCGCTGGTGGTGGCGAAGAGCAGCGGGGCACCCGACGAATGCTTGTACATGAAGATGTTGTGGAAGCCGCCCGGGGTGTCGGACGCGCGCATCCGGCCGACCTCGCGGACGCCCTCGGTGTCGGGCAGCGAGGTGACGTCGAAGACGACGGCTCCCAGATCGACGTTGGGCCCGCCGGGTGCGAACTGCATCGACTGCACCAGGTAGTAGCGCCCGTCGTGCTTGAAGTACTTGGGGTCCATGCCGCCAAGCCCGACGTGCAGTTCCGCGTCCTCGATCCGCCATTCGTAGATGACCTCGGCGTTGTTCGGGTCCTCGATCGAGATGATGTCGAAGCCGAAGGTCGGGTTCATGATCCGGCTGGCGTACACGAACGGGCGGTGCAGCTCCTGCTCGATCTCGACGTCGGAGCGGCTGAACTGGGGGCCCACCTCGAGCGGCACGTGCTTCAGGCGCTGCAGGTTCGAGGTGTTCTCCCTGGTGGGACCCTCCTGGGCGAGCGCGGGTGCGGCCGGGAATGTGCTCACGACGGTGAGGGCGGCGAAGGTGGCGGTAAGGGCGGCTCGGCTGAGCAAGCGGCGCGTGGTCATTCTTGCGGCTCCTTCGGATGGGTCTGCGTGGTTCGGGGACGCGGCGACGATGACTACGTCCCTCACAGACAGACTAGGGTTTTCGACGCGGTCGCGCGACAGGACATGCTCTTGACGGGTATACAGCAATACGGTTAGCATGATCGCATGAAAGCGACTATCGATATACCGGATGATCTGTACAGGCAGGTCAAGGCGGAGGCAGCGCTGCGGGGCGTCACCGTGCGGGAAGTCACGACGCAGCTCTATCGGCGCTGGTTGAGCAAGGAAGAGAGCGGGGAAGCCCACCAGACCTCTTCAGCCTGGCTTCGCTCCTGGCTGGAAGCGGCCGACGAAGCGATCAAACGGGCGCCGGCAGGCCGTTCCGCGAGGGAGGAGTTGGAGGCGGACCGGAACCGCCTTGAGCCGAAGTGACAGCTCTTGTCATCGACGCAAGTGTGTGGGTCTCGGCCGCGGATGAGACGGATGCCATGTCTGAACCCAGCCGGGCCTTCTTGTCCCGGGTCGCGGCCCGGGAACTCCCGATCGTCCTGCCGGATTTCGCGAAACTGGAGATCGCGTGCGCGCTGGCCCGTCGGTATCGGAGCGCCGAGCACGGTCGCAGCCTTACCGATCAGATGCTCGCATCGCCCCGGATGTCGACGTACTCCGTGAACCGGGCGGTGCTTCGAGGAGCCATCGAGCTAGGCACTCCAAACTTCCTTCGCGCGGGCGACTCTCTCTATGCCGCCGTCGCGCAGGCAGTGGACGGCCAGCTGGTGTCCTGGGATCGAGAGCTGATCGAACGGGCAGGCGCGGTCACTCCCGACGCATGGATCGAGCGTCACTCCCCGGGCTGATAAAGCGCGCCCGCCTTGTCGGCGGACCGGATGATGCCCCGGACCATTGCCGAGCTGAAGCCGCGATTCTCCATCTCGTTCAGGCCGGATATGGTGCACCCCTGAGGGGTTGTGACCTTGTCGATCTCCATCTCCGGGTGGTTGCGGTTCGAGAGCAGCAGCGCGGCGGCTCCCTTCGCCGTTTGGGATGCCAGTTGAAGCGCCTCTTCGGCGTGAAAGCCGATCTCGATCCCGCCCTGGGACGCAGCGCGGATCGCCCGCAGAAAGAACGCGATACCGCACGCGCAGAGCGCCGTGGCCGACGTCATCTGGTTTTCCCGGATCAGGAGCGTCGAGCCCATGGCGTTGAAGACCGACTCGGCCACGGGCACTGCGTCGACCGAGGCTTCGTCGGCCGCCAGACAGGTCATCGACTCGCCGATCGCGATCCCGAGGTTGGGCATGGCCCGCAGCACCGGGATATCGGGTGCGACCCACCGGCGCAAGTCCGCGATCGAGACGCCTGTCGCGGTCGAGATCACCACGTGCTTGGCGGGGTCGAGCGCAGAGGCGACGTCTTCCAGAAGCCCCTCCATCTGCTGCGGCTGTACGCAGAGGATCACGACATCGGCGCCTTCGACGACACTGCGGTTGTCAGAGGTGGCGAAGAAGCCCTCTTTGGCGAGGTCGTCGAGCAGTTCACACCGTCTTCTCGTGATCGCCACGTCGCCTGGATCGAAGGATCCGGAGGTCACCAGGCCCCTGGCGATTGACCTGCCGAGATTCCCGCCGCCCAGGATGCCGATCCTGCTGATCTCTGTCATTCTGCAGCCCTCATGTGTTGTCGAGTTCCCACAATGATAAGACAAGCGGCGTGGACGGCGGTTCCATACAATTGGATGACCATGCGTGCAATCTTCCCGCTCCTGACCTGCGCAACGCTTCTCGCGTCCCACTCCGGCCAGGTCGGCCATCCTCCCATCGACACGTTCTTCCTCCTCGCCGCCGTGGACCCCGACCAGGCGGACCAGGCGGAAGAGATCATCCTCGAGAACTGGGACGACGCCTACGCGTCGATGCTCATCGAGTTGCACCGGTACGTGCAGGGTGTTTGGATCGAGCGGCGCATCATCTCGATCCTCGAGCGTGGGACGGGCCAGAAGCTGGGGTACGACCCCGACAGGTGGTGGGACTGGATCTGGCGGACCGATCCTGGCACGCACCCGGATTACGCCGAGTTCAAGGCGTCGCTGTACGCGTTCCTCGACCCCCGCTTCGAGGAGTACTTCGACTACAACCCGCCGGCGAACATCCGGCTCGACGAGATCCGCTGGGGCGGCGTCCCCCAGGACGGAATCCCGCCCCTCGACCACCCCACGATGATCTCCGGCGCGGAAGCCGACTACCTGGACGACGACAACGTGGTCTTCGGCATCGTGCTCGACGGTGACGCGCGGGCCTATCCCAAGCGGATCCTCGCCTGGCACGAGATGTTCAAGGACGCCATTGCCGGCGAGCACTACACCGGAGTGTACTGCACCCTGTGCGGCACCATGATCCTCTATCGGTCGGCCTTCGAGGGCACGCACTACGAACTGGGCACCAGCGGCTTCCTCTATCGCTCGAACAAACTCATGTACGATCACGCGACCAAATCGCTCTGGTCGACCTTCGCGGGCGAACCCGCCGTCGGCCCGCTCGTCGGTCGGGGAATCGCGCTCGAGCGGCGCTACGTCGTCACCACCACATGGGGCGAATGGCTCAGGCGCCATCCCGACACACGTGTGCTGTCTCTCGACACGGGGCACGAGCGCGACTACCGGGAAGGCATGGCCTATCGCGACTATTTCGGCACCGACCGACTCATGTTCAGCGTGCCCGAGTTGGATGACCGCCTCGACAACAAGGACGAGGTGCTGGCGCTACGGTTCGCCGAGGGCCCCGGTGAGCAGCTCGCGATCGAGGTGGACTTCCTGTCGCGGAACAGGGTGTACCACGATGCGCTCGGTGATCGGGAGTTCGTGGTCCTGACCGATCGGAGTGGGGCGAGCCGGGTTTATGAGAGTGAGGGGCGGCGTTTTGGCCGGTGGGATGGCGACGACGCGGTCATGGATGAGAGCGGGGCGCGGTGGACGGTCGGGGAGGGTGGGCTGGTGAGCCCGGCGGGGGCGCGGCTGGAACGGCTGCCGGCGCATCGAGCGTTCTGGTTCGGGTGGTATGCGCAGTATCCGGAGACGCGGCTGGTGCGCAGGTGATTCACCGCACCACCCTAAACGACCCCATCATCCCCGCATCCAGGTGCTCCGCAATGTGGCAGTGAATCATCCATTCCCCCGGATTCGACGCCTCCATCAGCAGATCCACCGTCGACCCCACCGGCACCAGCACCGTGTCCTTCCAGGCAAGATTACGGTTCGCCACACCATCGCGCGACAACACCAGAAACCGCTGCCCATGCAGGTGGATCGGATGGTGCATCGGGTGAAACGCATCCGCGTCGTTCCGCAGCCGGATCTTCACCACGTCACCGAGCCGGAACTGCCAGTCGATCTCGGCATTCTCGGGGGCGTCACCCGGGGCATCACCGGTGCCCGCCCCATCCGCGCTGCGGCCGGTGACGTCCCGCAGGATCCACCGCACCTCGTTCGACGTCGACAGCCAGTTCATGTTGGGCATGCCGTCGGTCCACTCGACGGGCGGCCGGTAGATCGTGTCGATAGAAATGAACTGCTGAACCAGGATGGGCAGCCCCTCGATATCGACGGTCAGCAGGAGCTCGTGGTCGACCGGCCGGTCGAAGTGCGGTCGGAATTCCGCAAGCTCGGCTTCGAGGACCGCATCGGTTCGCATGATCGAGTGGGAGGAGAGGAGGGCGTCGGCCTCTTCAACCGCAGGACCTTCGACAACGACGGCGCCCAGGGTGTCGACGGCTGCGTAGAAAGTGCCGCGCATGTGGTCGACAACCTGGACCTGGTTGAGTAGCGGATAGGTCCCCGCGGCGGCGAACCGCACCTCGACGATGTAGCGCTCGGCCGGCGAGATGACCAGCGATTCGACCATCATCTCGCGCTCGAAACGGGACAGGTCCGTGCCCACCAGCTTCATGTCGTGCCCGGCGAAGCTGACGTTGTAGCTGCGCGTGTTCGACACGTTCGTGACGAAGAAGCGGACGACCTCGCCGGGGCGGACGGTCGCGGCGTAGCGCTCCTCGCCGTTGACCAGCATGACGTTCCCGAAGCGCCCCATGATCGTGAAGTTGGCGGCGTCGCGGCCGTAGGGGAGCAGTTCGTCGCCGTCGACCAGGAGGTCGTCCATCATGATGAACTCCTCGCGGGTGGCGGGACCGAAGTAGTCGTCGCGGGCGGGGTCGACCATCATGTTGCCGTAAAGGCCGCCGTCCTGCTGGATGTCTTCGCGCACGTGCGGGTGGTACCAGTAGAGGCCCGCGTCGGGGAAGACGACCTCGTAGATGAACTCGCCGCCGGGCGGGACCGGGGCCTGGGTGACGTCGGGGACGCCGTCGAAGCGGTTCTCGAGGCGGAGGCCGTGCCAGTGGATGGTGGACGGCAGGTCGATGGAGTTTGTGAAACGAATCACAATCTCCGTGTTCTGGGCGACGCGGAGGAGCGGGCCGGGGTACTGGCCGTTGAAGCCGTACATGACGAAGGTGCGCCCGCCGATCCTGCGCTTCACGATGCGGGCCTCGAGGGCGACGGTGTCGCCGTCGGCGACGTGGAGAATTTCGCGGGGGGTTGCCCAGGCGAGGGTGGCCGTGTCGACGCCCTCGCCCGGAAGGAAGGGGTCGACCGAGGGGCTGACGCCCCGCAGACCCGGCAGCATGGGGTTGCGCAGCATGGTCATGATCATGTCGCCCGAGCCGCGGATGGAGTCCATCGGCATGGCCATGTTCATGGGCATGGCGCGGGCCCGGGTGGTGTCCTGGGGTGCGGCGCTGGTTGGGGCCGCCCAGACCGCGGCCAGCATGAGGACGAGTATGCGCCGGAGGGTCTTCCTCGATGGCAGGAGGCGGTGGAGCAGCCCAGCCGACAACAAATGTAATGCCAGCATGACAAATTGTAATGTCGACATTACATGGTAATGCATCGAATGGAGTCTAACTCGACCACGGAGGCACGACCCCGTTCATGCGGGCATACGCAATCGACTGGCCGAGGTGCTCGTTCATGTGGGTGATCAGCTGCAGGAGGACGGACCAGCTGGCGACCTGCCTTCCGTACAGTTCGACGGGCGCGGCCAGGTCGGCATCGGACATTCCGTCGACAACAGCCCGCACGTGGTCCATCGACGCGGCCAGAATGGCGACGACCTCATCCTTGTCGCTTCCACCCTCCTCGAACGTCTGGTACTCCACTCCCGCCGGCGGTTCCACCCCGAGGTTCAGGTCCGGATACATGTAGTTGTACCTGGCAATATGCCTGTAGACCCGGGCCACGCTCATGACCCCTTCCATCGGCGACCAGGAGTACGACTCGGCCGGCATGGCTTCGGACAGCGCCACCAGCTTCCGGGCGGACGCTTCGAACTGGCCCTGGAACTCGGCGCGGAAGTCGGGGGTGTCCTGGGCCTGGGCGGGCGCCCCGGCCATGGCGGCGAGCGCGGCGGCGAGGAAGACCGCGGTGGACACGGCGTGCGTCGGGGCATGACGTCTGGGAGTCCGTTCGGACATGGGGCTGGCACTCCTTGCAGGATGAATTCCATCATTTGATTTGCCACTTCGATTCAACATGATAGACTGATGTTCATGTTCGAGAAATCCCGCCTGACCGGTTTCCGCCCAATCGTGTCGATGCTCACGCTCGGCGCAGTGCTCGTGGTGCCCGCCTGCACCACCTTCCATCCCGTGACCGGCGACCCGAGTCCGGGCGAGCAGGTTCGCACCCGATTGACGGCCGAGGGCCAGGTGCGCGCCGCGTCCACCACGGGAATGGCCCGCGAGACCCTCCTGGGCAACTTGCTGGCGATCGAGCCGGACGTTCTCGTGCTCGAGGTGCCCATCCCGGGACTGGTTCCGGAATTGCAGCGGAGCGCCAAGGTGGCGGATACGCTGCGGGTGTCGCGCGCCGACGTGACCGGTATCGATGTGCAGAAGTTTTCGGCGGTGCGGAGTGGCCTGCTGGCCGGCGGAGTGGTGGCCGTGGGCGTGCTGGGAGTGGCGCTGGCCGGGCACATCGGCTCCTCGGACGGTGGCACCTCGGACCCCACCAACCGGAATGCTCTCCGGCCGGGATTTCCCATCGTGAGGATCCCGATCGGCCGGTAGGACAACGGGCAGGAAAACACCCCGTTGCATATAGTCTTGCATACAACAGACTCCGTGCATAAGGTGGAGTTCATCGTCCCCACCCATCCGCAGGATTTGGCCCTGCAAGGAGGTCCACATGAACGTTCCCATTTCCGCACTTCAGGCTGTCCGGACGCTTCGGACACCCAGGCTCCTCCTCTTCGCCGCCGCGGTGGCCGCTTTCCTGCCATCGGCCCTCGCGGCACAGACCGGCAGGGTCACGGGCAGCGTGCTCAACGCGTCGAACAATTCCCCCATCGGTGTTGCGCAGATCCGGGTTGGAGACACGGGGCTCGGCGGCGTAACGGGCGAAAACGGGCGCTTCGTCGTCCTCAACGTTCCCGCCGGCACCCACGAAGTCTTCGTGGAGCGGATCGGCTACCGCACCATGAGCGAGACCGTTCAGGTGTCGGCTGGCCAGGCTGCAGTGCTGGAATTCCGCCTGAGCGAGACGGCGCTGGAACTGGACGAGATCGTGGTGACCGGTACCCCGGGCGCCTCTTCGCGGCGCGAGGTGGGGAACAGCGTGGGAAGTATCCGCGCGGCCACGCTCGAGTTCACGCCTTCGCAGTCTCTAACCGAAATCCTGAACGGACAAACGACGGGCCTCCAGCAGTGGCGCAATGAGGGCCAGGTCGGCGGGGGATCGAAGATCGTTCTGCGAGGGATCAACAGCATCAGCCAGGATGTCCAGCCGCTGATCTATGTGGACGGTGTCCGCATGAACAACAATTCGGGCATCTACAACAACCGGTCGAGCATCAATCCCGGCCCCCAGGGTGCCCAGACCTCGCCCAACCCTCTCGATCTGATCGACTCGAACAACATCGAGCGGGTGGAAATCGTGCGCGGTTCGGCGGCCACGACCCTCTACGGCACCGAGGCGGCGGGCGGCGTCATCCAGATCTTCACCAAGCAGGGGCGGGCCGGTCAGGAAGCGATCTGGACTGCCGAGATGACCGGCGGCACGCGCTTCATGACCGCAAACGCCATGGGCCCCACCCTCGGACAGACGGACGACTGGGGCTTCACGAAACCCTGGTACAAGTACGGGGGTCTCGGTGAGGTCAAGCTCTCGGTCTCGGGCGGCACCAACGTGGTGCGCTATTTCGTCTCGGGCGGATTCAGCTACGACGACGGAGTCATCGACAACAACGACGACCGCTCGTACAGCATTCGCGGGAACTTCGGAATGCGGCCGGCCTCTTCGCTGAACATCAACCTGAATACCTCGTACATCCACCGCACCACGAACTACATGGAGATGGGCGACAACGGCTCGGGCTTCATGCTGAACGTGCTGCGCGGCTCGCAGGACTACACGAACGCGGCGGTGGACCGTGACAACTTCCAGGGCGATCCGGATCTGATCCTTTTCGACATCACCAACAGTGGCCGGGTGGAACACTTCGTGGGTGGCCTGACGACGACCCACACCGCGGACGGGCTCGGTCTCACGACCCGGCTCACTCTGGGTCTGGACTACACCACGGCCTTCAACCAGCAGAACTTCCCCTTCGACCACGTGCTGCAGCCGCGCGGGCTCCGCAACCTGAACGAGTGGGAACACCGCACGCTGACATTCGACCTCGGAACGACCTGGGATCACGAAATCAGCGAGACCCTGTCGTCATCGTTCTCGGCAGGCGGCCAGCTCTTCAGCGACTGGGATCACACGACCTACGGCAGCTCGGAAGACTTCGGCGGCCCGGGAGAAAAGACGCTGACCTCCGGTGCCACGACGACCGCCAGCGAAGATCTCCTCAAGGTGGTGAACGCCGGGTTCTTCGCGCAGGAAGTCGTTGGCATCAACGACCAGCTGTACCTGACTGCCGGTGTCCGGGTCGATGGCAACAGCGCCTTTGGACAGGATCTGGGACTTCAGGTCTATCCCAAGGTGAGTGCCTCGTACGTCCTTTCCGATGCCGGATTCTGGAACTTCGACTGGTGGCAGGTGATGAAGCTGCGCGCCGCCTGGGGACAGTCCGGCAAGGCGCCGGGCGCCTTTGACGCGGTGCGGACCTGGAATCCCATTTCGGGCTACGAAGGCCAGGCGGGCGTTACGCCGGCCAACCTCGGCAACCCGGAACTCGGACCCGAGAGGTCCACCGAGCTGGAGCTGGGCTTCGAGGGGTCGATGGTCGACGACCGCATCGGCTTCGACGTGAGCTGGTACAACAGCGTCACGAGCGATGCGCTGATGCCGGTGACCGCGGCGCCGTCCGAGGGCTTCCTCAACTCTCAGCTGCGCAACGTCGGCGAGTTCAAGAACACGGGCATCGAGGTTTCGGTCACCACGGTGCCGGTCACGCTCGACAACTTCCGGTGGGAGTTGACGGGACAGGTCTCCACCACCAAGAGCGAGGTCCTCGATCTCGGTGAGGCTCCCGAGTTCTTCCTCGGATGGGGCTCGATTCTGGGGCAGTGGGTACGCGTCGGCTATCCGATCGTGTCCCTGTGGGGCGAGTATGTGTCGAATCCCGACGCGATCGCCGACCCGGTCATCGAAGAAAACCACTACTACGGACCCATCTACCCGACCCACGTCCTCAGCGCCAATACCTCGATCAACCTCTTCAAGCGGCTCACGATCTACGCGCTGGGTGAATTCCACGGCGGCCAGTACCAGTTCAACATCATGCCGTGGCAGCAGGTACGGCGCGGGCTCTGGCCCGAGTGCAACGATCTGGGCCTGGACGATCCGAACAATGCTTCGGCCTGGGGTTCGGCCCCTGCCGTCTGGAGGGCCCGCTGTCAGCTGCCCACTCCCAACTTCGACTTCTGGATGAGACCGTCGGACTTCTTCAAGATCCGGACGGTGTCGGCGTCACTCCAGATTCCCGACAACGTCATTCCGGGAGCGACCGGCAGCACGCTGACGGCCACCGTGCAGAACCCGTGGAAATGGACCGAAGGCGCCGGAATCGATCCCGAATTGACCGTGGGCTACTACGGTGGCGTAGGGACGTTCCCGGCCCGCTACGAGTACTACCAGCTCCCGGCTCCGGTGATGTTCTCCGTGAGCCTGCGGGCCAACTTCTAGGGAAGGAGGGACAGCGTGAACACTTTCAAGAAAAGTTGCCGGTTGCTCGGCGCTGCCGCGCTCCTGGCCCTGCTTCCGGCCTGTGACCTGTTCGATGTCGTGAACCCGGGGCCCATCGTTGACGATGCGCTCAACGAGGAAGCCGCCGGCAAGACCGTACTGGTCGGCGTGGTTGCCGATGTCGAGGTGGGGTTGGACAACCTGGCCTGGCTCGGCGGACCGGCGTCCACCGATCTCGACGCCGATGCCACGCAGCCGTGGCTGCAGGACGCCGGCGAAGGCCGCCTGACGGTGGTCAACGCCGAGACCAGCTGGAACCCGTTGCAATTGGCTCGCTGGGGAGCCGCTGCGGGAATCCAGCGCCTCAACGAGACCCAGTCCGACGCTGCCACGAACCCGTTCCTCACCGCGGCCTACATGTGGGCCGGCTGGGCGAACCGGATCGCGGGAGACAACCTGTGCATCGCCGTCTTCGGCGGCGAGGACCGGGACGGGGACGGCACCTCCGATGGTGGCGAGGTCATGGACGTGAACGCCCACTACTCGCGTGCCATCGAGCGCTTTGAAACCGCGATCGGCCGCGCCGGAAGCGGGGGACACGACTCCATTGCCGTGGCTTCCACCGCCGGCATGGCGCAGGCGCACCTGATGCTCGGCAACTATTCCCAGGCGCAGTCCCTGGCGTCGCAGATCCCGGACGATTTCGTGTGGGCGGCCCACCGCTCCAACAATACGGGACGAGAAATCAATTCGGTCTACCAGTTCACCCACGAGGGCACCAAGCAGATCACCGTCTGGGGCATGTACAACGACAGCATCGGACCCGACACGGATCCCCGGGTGCCCTGGAGGGACATGAACCAGACCTCGGGTGGCGGCGTGAAGCCCTTCTACCGCCAGCTCAAGTACACCGACCGCGGCGATGACTACGCTCTAGCCAAGGGGCACGAGATGCGGCTCATCGAGGCCGAGGTGATGCTCCGCATGGGCGACCGCGCCGGCGCGATCGACAAGATCAACTATGTGCGCGACCGGGTGGGTGTACCGCCGGTGTCCGCTTCGTCGGACGAAGAAGCGTGGCTGGCGCTGGACCGCGAGCGCAACTTCGAGTTGTGGCTCGAGGCGCGCAGGCTGAAGGACAACGCGCGGTTCTCGCGAGAAGGACTCAGCTCCTGGGCGGTGGCGTTCATGCAGGGCCGCCACGACTGCTTCCCGCCGAGTCTGGCGGAGTGCAGCGCGAACGAGAACGTGACGGGGAACGCGTACTGCAGTCAGAGTTGATCGACGGGGCCACGCTGGGTGATCGGGCGGTGCGCGCCCGCCCGACGTCAGCGGGGCAACAAAACGGCCGCCGGAGTCGCATGACGCGGTTCCGGCGGCCGTTTCCTGCTCGCTATTCGCGCTCGGGCACTTCGTCCGCGTCGAGGAAGCGGGCCGCGAGGCTGGGCGGCGGGACCTCGCAGGCGTCTGCGCGGCCGAACCAGCGAAGGCGGTTGCGCGCGAAGACATTGTAGACGGCGTCCCGCAGGGGGCGGGGCACGATCAGGGCGAGAGAGAGGGCGGGCCAGGGGAACCGCAGGTGCCGCGTGAGGCGCAGGACGGCGGTGGATGCCGTGTGGACGCCGCCCCGGTCGGCGAGCACGATGGCGTCGGGCAGGGAGTCGAAGTTGCAGTCCGGGTCGCTGAACGCGACCACGCGGCGGGCGGCTTCGGAGGCCAGGGGCGCATATCGAAGCCGTGCCAGGGGGTCGCGCTTCACGGTCCAGCGCACGGTCGCGTTGCAGAAGCTGCAGTTGCCGTCGAAGAGCACGACGGGGCGGGGATCGTTCACATTCCCTCACATAAGCGGGATTTGCGCCGATGCGTCCGCGTTCGCGAAAATGCGGGCGGTCGTTTGGTAGGCCGCAATCCACACGAACGGGCAGACACGATGTCATGAGCGTAAGGCTGATGGTAGGGACGGGGAAGGGCGGTTTCTGGGTCGACAGCGGCGATCGCCGCGCGTGGACGGTGAGCGGGCCGTTCTTCAAGGGGTGGAAGGTGACCGCCGGTGTGCGCCTCGCCGATGGCCGTTTCATGGCTGCCGTGGCGAGCGAGATCTACGGGCCCGCCCTGCATGTCTCTCCGGACGGGGAGACCTGGGAGCAGCTGGCGAGCGGGCCGGCCTACCCGGACGGGGACGACAGGCGCCTGCGGGAGATCTGGACGCTGCGCGAGAACCGGGGCGTGATCTACGCGGGCGTCCAGGACGCGGGGCTCTTTACCAGCTCCGACGGCGGCGAGAGCTGGCAGGGCGTAACCGCGCTCAACGAGCACGCGACCCGGCCCGCATGGGTGCCGGGCGCCGGCGGCCTCTGCTGCCACGCGCTGCTCTTCGACTACGCGAACGCCGACCGCATGTGGTGCGGCATTTCGGCCGTGGGCGTGTTCCGCACGGACGATGGCGGGGCCACCTGGACGCCGAAGAACGGTGGCGTGCCGGCGGCGCTCGAAGACGAACACCACAAGGGGATCGGCACCTGCGTCCACGGGCTCGCGCAGGATCCGGACGACCCCGACCGGATCTTCCGGCAGGATCACCTGGGGATGTTCCGCAGCGCGGACGGGGCGGAGAGCTGGCAGCGCAACGAGGAAGGTCTGGATGTTGCGTTCGGGTTCCCGATCGTCATCGACCGGGCCAGCAGGTATCTGTTTGCGGCGCCGCTCGAAGCCGATCAGTACCGGGTGCCGCTCGGCGGGGCACTGCAGGTCTTCCGCAGCACCGACGCCGGTGACAGCTGGCACTCGGCATCGGCGGGGCTGCCCGCCCTCGATGCGTGGGGCACCGTGCTGCGGGGCGCGATGGCGACCGACAACCTGGAGCCGGGCGGGGTCTACTTCGGGACGACATCGGGAACCCTGCACGCGAGCACCGATCTGGGAGAGAGCTGGACGAATCTGCCGGCCATCCTGCCGCGCATTCTGCACGTCTCGGCATGGGTCGGCTGATGCCCACGCCGATAGGCAACTACTCGGCTGTCCCGACGCGGTCCTGTACCTCCCGGACCAACGCCTCGTTAGGATCGCTCATACAGAACCTTGCCTTCCCGAAGCGCACGTGCCAGAACGTGGTTGAGCGAGTCGCGCCAATACTCTACATCGTCGAGGGAGTAAGCCAGGATGTCGGCGGGCACACCGAACCCCGAGACGGCGCGATACAGCCGGTTCATCACCTTGTGGCGACTCCGACCCGGCCCGAATGGCTCGGCCTCGACCACGATCAGGTCGATGTCGGAGCGCTCTGTGAAGTCCCCGCGGCCCCGCGATCCAAAGAGAATTACCTGTTCGGGGTTGCTGACGTCGACGATGGCCTCAACCATCTGTCGGATGACGGTGTCGCTGACCGCAGTCATTGGTGGCCGACTTTCAATCCATCTGGAGGTAGCTTTTCGCTCGCGAGTGCGGGAACAGGACTTCCAATGTAGCATGTCGCAGGACAGCCAAGGTCGAGCTTGAGATTTGCGTGAGTGGGTTCTCGATGGCGAGAATGCGTGTTGGTGTTCGGGGGCCGCAACTTCATCGGTGAGACACGACGGGTAGAATGAGCCCACAGTTGATGTCGGGGATACGGTAGGGGTTGGGCCAAACGGAGCGATGCCTGCCGTAACCGTCACCCTCCCTTCGCTGCTCGATCCCGCAACCGGGGGTGTCCGCGAACTCACCGCGTCGGGCGCGACCCTGCGCGAGGTCTTCGCTGACCTCCTCGAGCGCGAGCCGCGGCTGAAACCCCACCTGTTCAACGAGGCCGGAGAGTTGCGGCGCCATGTGCTCTGCTTCCACAATGGGACCAACACCCGCTGGATGGACGGGTGGGACGGGCCGGTGGCGGACGGCGACACGGTGCTCTTCATGCAGGCAGTGTCGGGTGGATAGGCGGCGGGTCGTGAACGTCGGCGCGGCTGCGTGGGACCATCGCGCTTCCCTCCCAAACCACGGGTGACCTGAATGCCGTCCTGGTTCAAGCGCTACCTTCTCCCGGGGCTGGTCTTCCAATCCATCATCATCGCTGGCGGGTATGGGACCGGTCGCGAACTCGTGGAGTTCTTCCTCGAGTACGGGGTCATCGGCGGGCTGCTTGCCATGGTGCCGGCGACGATCGTGGTGAGCATCACCTGCATGGTCGGCTTCGAGTTCGCGCGCGCGTTCGAGAGCTACGACTACCGCTCGTACTTCCAGCACCTGCTGGGCCGCGGCTGGATTTCGTACGAGGTCGGCTACCTCTCGGCGCTCATGCTGATCCTCGCGGTGATCGGGGCCGCGGCGGGCACCTTCCTCCTGGAGACGTTCCAGCTGCCCGGCTGGATCGGTGCGGTGGGGCTTCTGCTGGCGATCGGGGTGCTGGTCTTCAAGGGGACGGAGACGATCGAGCGGTTCTTCGCCAGCTGGTCCTTTCTGCTCTACGGCGCCTATCTGGTGCTCTTCGTGTGGAGCATGGCGAGTTTCGGCGACCGGATCGCGGCGGGGCTGGAGGGCGGAGAGGTGCGGGCGGGATGGTTTTCGTCAGGCGTGCGCTACGCCGCGCTGCTCGTGGCGCTGGTGCCGGCAATGCTCTTCGCGACGCGCCATGTCCGCCGCCGCCGGGAAGCGCTGCGGGCCGGCGCGCTGGCCGGACCGATCGCGATGATCCCGGCCGTCCTCTTCTACCTGGCCCTGGTGGGGCAGTACCCGGCGGTTCTCGATCGGCCGGTGCCGGCCAACCACCTCCTGGAGATGCTGGGCTCGCGTCCCTTCCAGATCACCTTCCAGCTCATCCTCTTCGGGACGCTGATCGAGACCGGGTCGGGGCTCATCCACGCATTCAACGAGCGCATCGACAGCGTCTACCGGTCGCGCGGCGGAAGGATGCCGGCTCGCATGCGGCCGCTGACGGCCGTACTCCTTCTTGTGGCCGGCTATCTGCTGTCGCGCGTCGGGCTCATCGACCTGATTGGCATGGGATACAACGCAATGAGCTTCATTTTCATGGCGATCGTCGTCGTCCCGCTGCTCACGGTGGGGGTCTACAAGCTCAGGCAGATCGGCGACGGGTGAAGGCGACGGGTGACAGGTGACAGGTGACCATGGGAGACCGCAACGGTCAGAAAGTAAAGTAAACATGACAAGACGTAATGCAGACACGACAATCGCTGCCGGTCAGCCTTCGATCGAGCGACGGCGGTTCCTTGCTGCAGCTGCTGCTGCGGCCACGGCGGGCACCCTGGGGCCGGTCACCGGCGCACGCGCCGCCTCATCCGGAGCCCCCGCGCTCACGCCACCCATCCCCCAGACCCCGCCCCAGGAGGCGCCGCCTCCGGTCCCCCTCGGGAACGGCGAGCCGCCGGCGCTCCAGTTCCAGGCCTATCCGGGCGGAACCGGTGCCCTCATGGAGAAGCTCTGGCACGAGACCGGCGGCAATCCCTTCGAGCGCACGGCAATCGACATCGAGCCCTGGAGCGGCCCGGTTCCCACCGAGGAAGTAGACGTCGTCTTCCTCCCCGTACACCGCCTCGCGGCGCTGATCCGCGAACGGCACATGTCGCCCTCGGAGCTGACCGAGGTCTACCTCGAGCGCCTCAAGCGGCTCGATCCCGTTCTCCTCTGTGCGGTGACCATTCTGGAGGGCCGGGCGCGGGAGGAAGCGCGTCAGGCCGACCTCGAGATCGCGGCGGGCGACTGGCGCGGACCCCTGCACGGCATCCCCTACGGGCTCAAGGACCTGTTCGCCGTTGCGGGGACGCGCACGACGTGGGGTTCGGCCGAGTTCAGCCACCAGTTCACCCGGGAGGACTCGGAGGTGGCGGTGCGACTGCGCGACGCGGGCGCCGTTCTGGTGGCCAAGCTCGCGACCGGCGAGTTCGCGCGCGGCGACCGCTGGTACCGCGGCAGAACCCTGAACCCGTGGAACCTGGACGAGGGGTCGAGCGGGTCGTCGGCGGGTCCGGGGTCGGCCACGGCGGCCGGCTGCGTGGCCTTCGCCATCGGCACCGAAACGCAGGGGTCGATCGTGTCGCCTTCGCGGCGCTGCGGACTGACCGCGCTGCGGCCCACATTCGGCCGGGTGAGCCGTTACGGCGGCATGGTGCTGTCGTGGAGCATGGACAAGACCGGGCCGATGTGCCGGAGCGCCCTCGACTGTGCGCTCGTCTTCAACGCGATCCACGGGTCGGACGTGAAGGACCCGGCGTCGCTCACCACACCCTTCCGCTTCGATCCCGACCCCGACCTGGCCGCGATGCGCATCGGGTTCGACGAGGACGCGCCCGAGTCTTTCGTCGATGGATTGCGTGCGCTCGGCGCCGACCCGCAGCCCATGCCCGAGATCCCCGACTTCCGCTCGAACGCGCTGGGCGTCGAGTCGTCGGCGGCCTTCGACTTCCACGTCGCGCCGGGTGGCGATCTCGAGCAGATCCCCGAAGACCTGGATGAGGACGAGCGCCGGCGGCGCGGCAGGTTCCGGGGCGGCAGGGACGTCCCCGCGCTCAACTTCGTCCAGTCGCAGCGCCGTCGCCTGATCCTGATGAATCAGATGGCGGAACTGATGCAGGGCTTCGACATGTTCGTGAGCGGCTCGGGGCTGGTCGGGCTCACCAATCAGACCGGACACCCGGCAGCGGTGGTCCCCTACGAGTTCGGCGAGCGCAATCCGGATGCGGAAAGCCCGACCACGATGCCGTTGACGACCACGCTGCTCGGCAACCTGTTCGCGGACGACAAGATCCTGAGCGTGGTGCATGCGTACCAGAAGGGGACGGACTGGCACCTGAGACGGCCGGAGATCGAGTAGGCGCCAACCACGGGTGAGCCGGGGCGAACTTGATGGATCGCGGATGGACAGCAGGACATCCATTCATTGTTATGAATAATGCCGCATTGTTGTGATTGCGACGTTATCGGCCCAGGGTGGGCGCACGCCTTGAGGAGCGCGTTCGCATGGTTCACCTGGCCTCGTCCAGTGCGACGAAAGCACCGACCCGGTGCGCGACGAATTCGCGGTAGCCGGCGAATGCGGCATTCACCTTGGCGGGGGTCAGGCCGTAGTCCGCGATATCGTACTTGTGCTGCTTCTCCGCTCGCCTTTGTTCCTCCTGCTTCCAGAACCAGGCTTTCATTGCTTCAATCGATTCCGGATCCGCCGACCAGCCAAACCGACGATAGATGCCGCCGATGACCGCCATGGGGTTGCGGACCAGGTCGTAGAAGCTCACGTCGTGCCAGCGGTGATCGAGCTCCGGGTGCGATTGCCGAAAGTCGACCGCACGGTCCAGCATGCGACTCATCGCCTTCAACTGCTCGGTACCGACTACCTCCCGTGGGAGCGGTTCGCTGACCTTGGAACGAACGCGTTCCACCAGGCTGCACCAGGATCCCATGAATTCGACCGGTTCGCGGTGCGTCTGGATGAACAGGGCGTCCGGATACGCCTCGAGCAGTGCCCCCAGTTCCATGAGGTGGGTCGGCATCTTGAAGAGCCATTGCCCCTGCTGCCCGGGGTGGCACGCTCGGCGCTGGTAGTTGTAGTGCTGCATGGTGCGGCGGTGGAGCCGGTAGGCCTCCCTGGTGCCGCTTTCTTCGAGCCAGCGCTGGTACCCGGGAATGCGATACCGGATTGCGAACACCCATGATTTGAAGGACAGCCTGAGGATCGGAATATCCTCTTCCGGTTCGTCGAGCGCGATATGGTGGATGCCGGCGAAGGAATCGACGATGCCCGAGGCCTCGAACACATCGGCTGCCTTGATCCGGCGCGGATCGTCGGGCGTGCCGGCGACTGCTGCGTAGTCGCCGTCCGGGACGACGGGTTCCACGTACTCGTAGGCCCGCAGGGCCCAAAACTGCCGGTCCCGGGCCAGCAGGCGGTGAAGGAAGGTCGTCCCGGTCCTGTTGATGCCCACAATGAACACGGGGCGCACGATTCTCTCTCGCTCGATTTCGGGCAAGCGCCGGCGTTCTCCGGCCAGTTCGGCATTGTTGCGCAGTATTCGGCACAGATCGAACGCGGAGTAACCGATGCGGCTCCTCATCAGGCCGGCCTCTGGAGAATTGAAGCCTTCAACGAGACGGGTCAGTCCCTCGAGCATCCATTCGGGGTAGGCGGAATCGAAGGACACTCCGTTGTTTTCGGCGTAGCGCCTGGCCTGGTTCAGCAGGTTGTCGAGACTCAGGTGCCGATGTGGAACCGGATGGGGCCACTCTTCATGATGGTTCCTGATCCAGCGGCTGTAGCGCACGTATCGGGTAAGCGGGCCCGGCCATTCGACGGCATACGGACAGTCTTCGCGCATCGCCCGGTCGGAGATCGGCAGCGTCTGGACCGATTCGGCGTCGCTGAACCAATAGGGGGCGAGGTGATCCAGCAGGGCCCAGTTCCCGGCAAGCGGAGACGCGTCGCCCCGAGCCTGGCAGGCACGCTTGAAGGTGAGGTACGCGACCTCCGGATAATCCAGCCCGAACTCCGCGAGACGGATGGTCCGGTATGAAGGGGTCGGGTTGCAACAGTTGTAAATCGTGAAGCGGCGATGTCCGTTCAGGGAAATGGCGATGCAGATTCGGCTCAACATATCCACCGGGTCATCGGTGAATTGCATCGAGAATCCGCGCGGGATCATGCCGACATCGACGGTGGCCGCGAAGAGACGCTGCGCGATGTTGCCCGGCTGGACATAGCCGGTGGAGGCAAGACTGGTCTGCCCCATTCGGAAGACCGCGACCGGCAGTCCCGCTGCGTGCGCAAGAAGGATGGCCTGTTCGGCCACCAGCTTGCTCCAGGGATACCCGAGGAATCCGAGCGGGATTGCCCTCTTCATGCGGCCCAGGTTCGGCTGCATGTGGTCGTCTATGCGACAATCGCGGTATTCGCGGGCAAACGAAAAGATGTACTCCGGGAACACCCCCATGGTCGAGACATGGAACAGATGCTTGAGACGTGTGTTCAGGCACAGGGCCAGGACATTCTGGATACTGAACGTGTTGACGCGGCGAATGGACCTGTAGGATGCGTTGAGGCTCAAAGTGGCCGCGAGGTGGTAAACAGCATCGATTTCCCGGCAAAGCCGCTCAAAATCGGTGTCCGGGAGTCCGAAGCGGGACTCTTCGATGTCGCCGGCGCACACGTGAATCCGGGGCGCAAACGCATCATCCCAGGTCTCCGCGTGCTGCATGTTGGCCCGCAACCGCTCGAAGCCACGTTCCGCCGAGTCCGCCCGGACAATGCAGTGAAGCGTCAGGTTGGCGTTGTGCGCGAGCAGGTCCCGCACGAGAAAGCGTCCCATGAAACCGGTTGCACCGGTGACCAGGACATGGCGGAAATCGGCGGGAGCGACGGCGGGGGCGGGAGTCGTGTCCAGGAATGCGTTGCGGACAGAGCGGCGCAGAGTGTTGAGGTCGCGCTGGCAATCGGGCGGCAGGGTCCCCGTCAGTGGCGGTACCGGATGCCTGGTCGCGGATACGGCGTCCATGCTGAAATCAATCGCGCGCGATGGAGGCGGTCCTCGGCACCGTTGAGGACGTCACGCGATGACCAGATCCGTTGGCGCCGGCGATCGCAACGGGCCCGCCGTTGGGAAAGTGATCCTCGATCCTGTTCGCGAAGGGCGAGCGTCGCCGTCGCGTGCGGTACCGAATTTGCTCGGAAGCGGTTGATGAGCCGTCAACCTCGGCCGCAGCCTCGGCCTCGCCGTCCGATGCCGCGCCCTCGACGATGGTCTGTGCCAGTGACAGGGCCGTGGCGGTGGTCATGAGCTCCAGCGCGCTCACCTGGTAGTTGTACTGCGTCTGAATGAAAGCGCCCAACTCCGCGACCGAGATCGAGGTAAGCCCGAAGCTCGACAGAGGTTCGGTCATCTCGCCCTCCTCGTGGCCACACAGCTCGGCCACCTTGGCGGAGATCTGGGCAACGACCCCCTCGACGGTCAGATCGCCGCCCGCATCCACCTCGAACGCCGCCTGATTGTTCACGAGCCGCCCGTTGCGCATGTAGTCGGGGGAATCGATGGACCAGGGCGGGTTGGAGAACAGCGCGGTGACGAGGTGGTCGTGGTCGGGCATGGTGCGCAGGGCGTAGTCGAGATTGGCGATCGCGAAGTTGGCGCTAACGGTCGTCATGCCGGCGGCTCTCATCATCCGCATGACATGGAGGCTGCGCGCCGCCATGCCGACCTCGGTGACCGGCCCCAGATTGTAGGAAAGCGCCGGGAGGCCGCGCCCGCGGCGCCAGGCCGCCAGTCCGTCAAGGAAAGCGCTGGCGCCGCTGTAGTTGATCTGTCCCAGGTTGCCGAAGGTCGACGCGATGGAGGAAAACAGCACGAAATAGTCGAGATCACATTCGTCGGTGGCGCGATGCAGATTCAGGGCGCCCCGGGCCTTGGGCGCGAATACCCTGCTCAACGACTCGGGAGACGTGTCGAGGAACGAGCGGTCCTCCAGCGTTCCCGCCAGATGGAACACTCCCTTCAAGGGCCGTTCCAGCTGGGTGATGCACCGGTCAACGTCGGCTTCCTTTCGCACGTCCCCGGCCACGATGTCGATTTCGTAGTCCTGATCCATCTTCGACAGGGTGGTATTCTGCCGAATCCAGTTGGCGTCGCGGCCCCTCTCCGGATCCCGGTCCATCAGGGTCAGGTGCCGCGCACCCACGGCAATCAGGTAGGGAATGAACCGGAGGCCGAAACCGCCCAGGCCGCCTGTCAGCAGATAGGTGGCGTCGGGGTCGAGGAAGGGTCGCGTATCGGCGATCCCGAAACCGCGGTCCGTGCCGGCCGGCGGCGCCGTCAGTAGCAGCTTCCCCTGGTGTTGGCCGGTGGTCATCATGCGGAGTGCCTTGGCGTAGTCCCGGTAAGGGAATGCCGTGAGCGCGGGCGGACGCACCGCGCCCTCCGCCATCAAGTCCAGACAGGCCTGGGAAAGGATATGTGACAGCACGGGATCGTCGAGCATCAGCCGGTCGACATCGATCGCGGCAAAACGGAGATTCTTGCGGAACACGCGCATGCTGAGCGAGTTGTCGGTGTAGATGTCGACCTTGCCGATCTCGCAGTGCCAGCCGGAAGGGCGCAGGGCCTTGAGGCAGAGCGCGATGTGATGCCCGGCGAGCGAATTGAGCACCACGTCGACGCCCTCGCCGTCCGTGGCCTCCATCAGATCGTCGTACCACTGGTGGCTGTGCGAGTCGAAGGCCCCGCGCGCGCCCATCGCGAGCAGCCGATCCCGCTTGTCTTCGTTGCCCGCAGTGGTGTAGATCTCCGCGCCGACATGTTTCGCCAGGGCGATGGCGGCCTGTCCGACACCGCCCATGGCCGAGTGGATGAGGACCCGCTGTCCCTTCCGCAGGCGGGCAAGATGGATGAGCGAGTAGTACGCCGTTACGTAGACGGACAGCGATGACGCGGCCTCTTCCATGCTGATCCGGGCCGGCTTCAGGAAGGCGAGGTGCTCATTGACCACAACGCGGTTGCCGATGCAGCCACCCGTCGTAACGGCCACCTCGTCACCCACCCGGAGCCGCTTCACGCCATCGCCGATGCGCCGGACCGTTCCGCTGCCCTCGATGCCCACTTCGCGTCCGAGCGCCGAGCGCTCGTAGGCCATGGCGGGCAGAAGGCCCAGCGTGACCATGACGTCGCGGAAGTTCAACGCAGCCGCGGCGACCTCGATCTCCACGTCGACCGGGCCCAGAGGGGGGAGCTCGCAGGTCGTCATCTGCAGCCCGCTGACCTGGCCCGGGTTGTCCAGACGGAGCCGGTAGGACGGATCTTCGCCTGCAGGGACCAGAGGTGCGCGCTGTCGCACACTGATCACGCGTGGGGTCCAAAGGCGTCCTTCCCGCACCGCCAATTCACGTTCGCGCAGGTTGCATCGGTCGAGAAGAGCCAGTGTATCCAGGTCGCTCTTCGCGCCCAGGTCGACGAGTTGGAAATCGATTCCGGTGTCCTCGGCGAGTAGCTCCAGGGCGATGCTGCGGACGGCTCCCCATAGCGCGCTTCCGCGCGGATCGTCGACGTCGCAGACGGCCCCGCGGGTCACGATGGTGAGGCGGCAATTGCGGGTCGCATTCTCCAAGCGGAATGGGGCGACGGCCTGAAGGAAGGAGACCAGCTGCCAAACCGCCCGTTCGCCGGTTGGATCCGTGCGATCGGGGCCGCAGAAGATGTCGATCGCCGCCAGCTCGGCCGCCCAGGGCCACTCATCCAGCGATATGAAGTCGCCAGCCTCGTACCTTGCCCATGGGACCTGGTGGACCTCGGGTGAATCGAGCAGGGCCGCCCAGTCCGAAGCCCAGCTGTCCGCCTGGCCGATCACCCACCGCGGACGCGAAGTGTCGGTCGCGTCGTCCGCGTCGACCGGGTCGGCATGGCGCTGGGGCGCCTGAAGAAGCGTCGTGCGCTTCCCGGCGTGCACGCTCGTCCACCCCTCGCCCGGCTCGACCAGGTCGCCCTCGGCGTGGCATACCAGCGCGAGACCGCCGGCGACGGTCAGGCGATGCAGGAGCGCCCACTGCTCCGGCCCGAACTCTGCGGCCTCGGGGTGCAGGAACAGGATTTCAGCGGCGGCTGGGCGGAGTAGACCGGATGTCATCTCCAGGTCCTGTGCCTGCTCCGACATGGGATCGAGCGCGGCAAAGCGAATCGCTGCCTCTTGATGATTGAAGGCGTCGTAGTGAGCCCGCGTGCAGTCCTCATCCCTGCCGAGGACCCAGAACTCGGTCTGAGCGTCCCGATCCGAAAGAGACTTAACACATTTGTTTAGTATCGTGCGATCGGGCTTCCGTTCACCAGCGACCTCGATGACATGACATGCGTACCGGTTCCCGAGAGCCCCCTGCTCGAACGCGGCGATCAGAGCCGCGGGATCGACCTCTCCGTCCCGGATCGCGTCGCCGATCGACGGCGATGGAGGCACAAACCCGGGCTGCCATTCGATCAGGTGCTTACTGTCCGGTACGTCGCTCCAGCGGGGGTTGCTGTTGAAGGAGTGGTACTCGCCGATGTGGGCGATCAGGTGACCGGTGGCGCGGTCGTAGAAACTCAGGCGTCCGATGTACAGTTCGCCCAGCGGCTTGGTGTATTGTCCGCGTTCATCCACATCGTACCACTCGCCGGTATCCACCAGGTGGCAGGCGATCCTGGGCCCCGTGGGAGGACGCAAGAACGTCACGTTGCACGCGCGCTGCGGCATGGAGAAGAAATCGGGCAGACGCATCAGGTAGCGCAGGAAGATCTGGAGTCCGCCGTCCGTCAACGGCGGATACATGACATACCCCTCCTCCTGGGCAGTCACCCACAGCCCTTCGTCGACCTCGATGTCCAGCAGCATGTCGGTCGAGTTGGCATCCATGTCGATATGTTTGATGCTGCGGAACTCGGGGCCGAACTCGAAGTCGTCGCCCACGACCGCTTCGATCTGCTCGTAGAACTCGTCGCCGGTGCTCAGGGGTTCGGGAACGAAGTCCGAGGCCAAGACTTCTTCCAGGGTCGCGAAGGCATCTACCGGGTGGCTGGAATCCACCCGACGTACCCGGCCCCGGCAGTGCAGCGTGCCCGCGTCATCGTCTTCAAAGGATCGGGAGGAAATGGTGAAGGTGAACTGGTCCGGTGCGTTGGGGACGGGGAACAGCGCGGTTTGCAGCCTTACGGGCGTCTTGCCGACGGGCGTGTGTTGCAGAAACTCGATCTCCTCGATGTTGATCGGATTCCCGGAAAACGCCTGCAGGAGCAGTTCGATATAGCCGGCGGCCGGAAAGATCGGCGCCCGATGCACCCTGTGGTCGGTCAGCCAGGGAAAATCCCTTTCGGAAAGCCGCGCCTCGAAGAGGATGTGATCACAGGGGACCCGGTGGCCGACCAGTGGACCGTGCGAATACTCGCCCCGCTGGACGAACATCTCGTCGTCGCACATGTCGTCGCTGGGAGTAGCCACTTCCTGCGGGTGGCCGGGGAGGAGATGGGCGATGGGCTCGGGGCGCGGGTACTGCGACGCAAAATCGAGCCCGACGCCGGTCCTGTACAGGGCGCCCAGCACGTTCTGGAAGCCGAGGCACACGTCCTCGTCCTTCATGAGCGTAGGTATGCAGTCGGCGGACGGAGAGCCGCTTTCAAGGCACTGCCGGATGAGAGGCTGAAGCGCGCTGTGCGGCGCGATCTCGAGAAACACGTGGGGCCGGTGTTCCTGCCTCGCCGTGTCCATCGCGGCGGCGAAACGAACCGGCTCCCGGATGTTGGACCACCAGTAGGCGCTGTCCAGGCTATGCACCACGTCCCCGGTGACAGACGAAACCATCGGCACATCGGCGTCGAAGGCACACTCGTTCAGGAAGGAGAGGGCCTCGATGGCGTCGTTGCGAAGCGGGTCCATCGCGGTTGAGTGGAAGGCGATGTTCCCCGGAATCAGCCGGTTCTGCAGGCCGCGGCGGTCGAGTTCCGCGATTACAGGTTGCAACGCGGGTTCCTTGCCGCAGATGACGGTGTTGGCCGGCGAGTTCTCGCAGGCGATTTCAACCCGTTGCGGCTGGTGGTTTCCTGAACGGAACGCAACGCTGAGTTCGTCGAGCAGGTCCTCCACCCCGGACCGGTCGAGTCCGATCGCCAGCATGCGGCCGGATCCAGCCACGCGCTGCTGCAGAGTCGCGCGGTGAAACACCAGATGGATCGCGTCCGCCAGTGAGAGCGCCCCGCATGCGTAAGCGGCAGCCACTTCGCCGGAACTGTGGCCCACGACGCAATCGGGATGAACGCCCCAGGTCGCCAACAGCTCCACCAGTGCGCACTGGATCATGAAGATCGCGGGTTGGGCCAGCTGCACCTCATCCAACTCTTCCTGGCTCGCCGTGAAACAGGCATGCCGCAGCGAGACCTCGGAATGCCGCCTCCACTCCTTCTCCACGGCATCCACCACCCGCCGGAACACGGGATCGGCGTCGTAGAGCGCCCAGCCGCACCCGGTCCACTGCGTGCCCTGCCCGGCGAACACCATGGCCACGCGACGCTCGCCCTCCTCGACGGTGGAGACAGGGGAGGGGTCTTCAACAAACGCATCCAGCGCTCCAGCGAGTGCTTCACGGTCGCGAACCGCGAACGCGGTGCGGGTGGGGAAATGGGTGCGGCGCCGGCCGAGATTCCCTGCCAGGGTGTAGAGGTCGACATCCTGCTCATCCAGGACCCGGCGCAGGTGGCGCGCGCTCTCCGTCAGGGCCCCCGCGGTGCGCGCCGACAGGGGAATCATGTAGCCCGACTCGGGAGCCAGCGGTACCGACCACACCCTGGGTTGCACGGGGCTGTATTCCCGCACCACGCAGTGCCCGTTGGCCCCGCCGAAGCCGAAGGAATTGATCCCGACCACGACAGGGCGGTCCGGAAACGGCTCGCATGTCGTCTGCACCTGCATCGGACAGCTGTCGAAGTCGATCTCCAGGTTGGGCGCCAGGAAACTCCTCGAGATGGGCGCGAAGGTGCGGCGCTGCATCATCACGATGACCTTGAGCAGCGCGCAGCTGAAGGCGGCCGCTTCCAGATGGCCCACATTGCTCTTCACGCTGGCCACGCGCAGGGGCACGTCGCGCTCGACACCGCCGAAGGCCTCGGCGATGGCATTGCCCTCGATGCGGTCGCCCACCACCGTGCCCGTGGCATGGGCCTCGATGTAGTCGAAGTCCTCGGGCGCCAGCCCCGCGCGCTCACTGGCAGCGCGCATCAGTTGCACCTGTGCATGACGGGTCGGCGCAGTGATGTACCGGCCTTGTGCGAGTCCACCGATATCGTCGGCGGTGCCCGCCGTATTCACCGCGGTGGCTTCGATGACCGCATGGATGTGGTCCCCGTCTCTCTCGGCGGCTTCCAATGGCTTGATCGCGAAGACGAACGATCCCTCGGCGCGCATGTAGCCGTTGGCGTCCGCGTCGAACGAATGACACCGGCCGTCGGGACTGATGACGCCGAGGGCGTTGAAGGAGACGCTGCACCGGGCCGAGCCCAGATAGGCCGCAGCTCCCACCAGGGCGCGGTCGCAGTCACCCTGCTGAATCGCGTTGACCGCCGTGTGCAGGGCGGTGAGAGAAGCCGAACAGGCCGTGGAACAGGAGACCGACGGCCCCATCAGGTTCAGGTGGTAGGAGATGCGATTGGCCAGCATCGAGGCGTCGAGGCTCAGGATGGAGAACTCGTTGGTTCCGTACATCGCGCGCCAGTTGGCCGTCGACGAGACCTGGGACCCGATGAACACACCCGTGGGGCTGTTTCGCAACGCGTGCAGATCCCATCCCGCCCGTTCGCAGGATTCCCAGGCGCATCCCAGCAGCATGCGGATCTGGGGATCCATGTAGGTCAATTCATGGAGGGACACGCCGAAGAGACCGGGGTCCATCCGCTGCTCGCCGTCGTCACGAATCAGCCCCTCGTACGCGCTGCCGAAACGGCCCGGGCCGGAAAATCCGCCGATAGGCTGATAGCCTTTGCCGTACCGGTCGGTAATGGGTTCGCGGACGATGTCGCGCTGGCTCAGCAGACGCCAGAAGTCATCGTCGTCGACAATGCCGCCGGGCATGCGGTAGGCGTAGCCGACGATCGCTATGCGGATAGCCCGCTTCGTGCCCGCACTCATAGTGGAACTCCAATTTTGGGTCCGGCACGCGGCTCCCGAATCGGAAACGCCGGATACCGGTCAATTGCCTCTGGTGGATCAAATTTGTGTGTCAATCAAAATTGCCCGACAGGCTCATGGCCTGTCCGGCCAACGCTTCAAACAGTGTCCGAAGCGCTCATTCTTCAGAAATCAGCCCTCGTCGACAACCTGCCTCACCGTGTCGTCGGCGAGATCGAACATGCCCTGCAGGATCTGTTGCCGCCGCATCTTCAGCTCTTCCACCCGTCGCCAGAGGGCTTCCCGAACCCGGTTCAGCGCCTCTGCCCTCACGTTTGCCGACAGCCTGGTCTCGTTGCTGAACTCGTACTTCTCAACCGCGAAATCCGCGATGTCAAGTATGTTGTCACCGACGATGTTGAAGTCGACCATGCTCTTGACCGTGATCGCCCGTTCCCGCGAATCACTCATGGTATCGGTTGCTCCTGAGTACGGATGAATAGCCGGGCATCAATTCCCATCGGGATCAGCTGTCCCGAGGGCTCTGACGGCCTCGGCCGGGGACTCGAATACTTCAAACATCTTGTCGAATCCGCTCACGGCTACAATCTCGCGATTGAAGCCTGACAATGAGCAGAGTGCGAGCTTCCTGATCTGCCTGGCAACAACAACACATGCGTGAAGGCCGGCGCTGGCAATAAAGGACACTCTCTCGAAGTCCAATACCAGAATTTGTTCGTCGCTGTCAAGTTCGGCTTCGAGAAGATCCTGAAAACGCCTGGCATTGCCGCTGTCGATGCGCCCGAGCAGCCTGGCAATCAGGACATTCCCGGCGTGTTCCCACTTTACTGCGATTCTCATGCTTCAATATCGCTTTCCAGGATAGATGCCTTGACCGAATGCGCGCGCCACCGTCACGTTGGGGCGAGCACTCCCACGACCTTCCTTCCATGGCCCGCCCGACTTTCAATACTGGACGATACGCCCCCGCTCGCCGTCGAACAACCGGCACGGGGCCGTATCGAGCCGGGTATGGGCACGGCACGGCAGCCTGCGCGCTCATCGCGGTCCTCGCGTGCACGACAGGCGAGTCCAGCGATGCGGGCGGCGAGCGTGTAGATGATTCGGCGGCAATGACCGCCGCACCGGACAGCACGACCCGGGCACCCCCGCCGTACGGCGCACTCGATCTCGAAATGGCCCTGTCTCTCGCGGCGATGCCCCTCTCGTGCATCGACCGTCCCCACGCCCTGCGCCCGGACCGTGCGGGATACATCGACGACGTGGCCTACACGAGGCGTCGCGGCTTTGAACAGGAACGCGCCTTCTACGGTTGCTGGGACTGGCACTCGGCGGTCAATTCCACCTGGACGATGGTCCGCCTGGTCAAGGAGATGCCGGAGCTGGCGGTAGCCCCGCTGATCCGCGAGAAGCTCAGGGATCACCTCTCCGAAACCGCCATTGCGGGGGAGCTGCAATACCTGACGGACAATCCCTCCTTCGAGCGCCCCTATGGCTGGGCGTGGCTGCTGCTTCTGCAAGGCGAACTGTCGTCCTGGGAGGATCCCGACGCGGCGATCTGGGCAGCGCGGCTCGAATCGGTCACGAGTCTTGTGAGCGATCGCCTGATCGGCTACCTGGGGGAGCTCGAGGGGCCGGTGAGGACGGGCGTGCACCCCAACACGGCGTTCGCGATCGCGACGAGCCTTCAGGCCGAGGCGATGCGTGACAGGCCTGAACTGGAGGCGGCGCTTCGGGACGCCGCTGTCCGCTTCTTCGGTGGAGACAGGCGGTGTCCGACGGCGTATGAACCGGGACGTTCCGACTTCGTATCACCGTGCCTGGAAGAAGCGGCGCTGATGGCGATGGTGATGGAGCGCGGGGCCTACGTGGCATGGCTGGACGCCTTTCTTCCCCCTCTGAACTCCGACGACTTTGCGACTCTGCGCGATCCTGCTCCGGCGGGTCCCAGCGAGGATCCGCCTTCCGAAGGCGGCGCCGTGATCACCAACGACTCGCTGCGGGCCGTGCTGGGTGCGCGCTCGCATCTGATCGGACTTGCGTTCACGCGCGCGGACGCCATGTTGCGGATTGCGGACGCCCTGCCGGCGGACGATGCCCGGGCCGCTGGGCTGCGGGATCTTGGGGGTGTGCACGCGCGGGCGGGGTTCGAGACAATGTTCGACGCAGACTACGCCGGGTCGCACTGGATCGGGTCGTTCGCGCTCAAGTACCTGGTGCAGGCAACGAGAGGGAGCGGGTCATGAGAAGATTGATTGGAAACTGCAAGCATTTTGTGCTAGCACTCGGTTTTTCCGTTGCTGCACTGGGGGCAGCGGTCGCGGATGCGCCGCTGACTGCCCAGGGGACCGTCGTCTCGCGCGGAACGCCCGCCGAAGTGGGGATGTCGGCCGGAGTCCTCGCTGGAGGCGTGGCGCTGTACGAGGAGGCGATTGCGAGCGGCGAGGTTGTGGGCGCCGTGCTGCTCGTGGCCAGGGACGGCAAGATCGTGCTGCACGAGGCGCTGGGGTGGCGGGACAGGGCGCGCGACATCGCGATGGAGCCGAACACCCTGTTCCGGATGGCATCCAACACGAAGCCCGTGGTCGCGACGGGCATCGCGATGCTCGTGGAGGACGGAAAGCTGGCGTACGACGATCTCGTGCGGGCGCACATCCCGTCGTGGGACAACTACAGGGCCGGTTTCATCAACATCGGGCACCTGCTGTCGCATTCCAGCGGGCTGAGGATCCCGACGCTCTTCCTGCAGCCGTACATGGAGCCGAGTGCGCGGCACCCGAACGCGCCCACCCTCCAGCTCGAGGTCGCGCGCTTCGGCGATGTGGGCGCCGAGGTGACGCCCGGAACCAGCTACAGCTACAACAACCCCGGCTACAACACCCTGGGAGCGTTGACGGAGATGGCGTCCGGGATGCTGCTGGACGAGTATCTCGACCAGGAGATCTACACGCCGCTGGGAATGCACGACAGCTATCACCACGAGGTCGACGAGAAGATGGACGGCAAGCTCGACCGCATGTCCGTCGTCTACTACGAGCGCGACGGGGAAGGCGGTTGGGTGCCGGGGTGGACGCCGGGCGATGAGCCGCAGGTCCCCTTCGTGCGCGCGTCCGGCGGAATGATCTCGACGGCCGAGGACTACGTGATCTTCTGCCAGATGTTCCTGAACGGCGGGGTGTACGACGGCCGGCGCTACCTGTCGGAGGAGTCGGTGGCGCTGATGACGTCGCCCAAGATCCGGACGAACCCCGGCTCGGACGGTCCGCCTTCGTACTACGGCTACGGGTGGAGCGTGTCTGCCGACGGTGTCTTCGCGCACGGCGGATCCGACGGCACCAACGCATTCGTCGACCCGGAGAACGGGCTGATCGTGCTGGCTTTCACGCAGACGCCTCGGGGAGCGAGGCCGGTGGGGCGGTTCCTGGAGGTGGTGAGGGACGCGATCGAGCGGTAGCGCAGTCCACGCGCCGGCAGGGCGGCTACGACGCCAGATACAGCTGGATCAGGCGCCCGGCCGCTGCGTCGGTCGCCTCGAATGCTGTTTCCCCGCCCTGGTTGGTGGCAACCATCACCGCGAAGTCCCGCTCGGGCGCCATCCAGACCACGGCGTACCAGCGCAGGTTGCTGCCTGAGTGGGCCAGGGCTCGCCCACCCGCCCATTCCCTGTTGGTGACGGCCCACCCGGACGCGTAGCTGAACCCCTCGGCCGGCGTGTGCAGCCGTTGGATCGTCCCGGGCTGCAGCAGGTCGGCCCGCCCCTGCTCACCCGCCAGGTGCATCGCGATATAGCGTGCCAGGTCCTGCATGGTCGCGTGTACGGTGCCGGCAGGACCGATGCCGGGCGGGTTGTCGGCGCGCGGGTCATCCGGTTCCAGTGCAACCCTGGCAGTCCCCTGTCCCAGGTGGCCGCGGGGCTGGTCCATCGCGCCCCGCACTCCCGGCGCGCCGAATCCGGTGTCGTCCATTCCGAGCGGCGCGAAGAGGCTTGTCCGGATGAGGGTCTCCCATTGCTGCCCGGTGGCGGCTTCGACCACGGCGCCCGCGATCATGTAGCCCACGTTGGAGTAGTGATAGGTCTGCAGTGGCGGGAACTCCGGGGCGGTGCCGAGGACCTCCATGGCGAAGGCGCGGCGCTGGGTGGGCAGCGGATCCGTACTCGTGACCATCTGCGTCCAGGTCGCGAACTGGCTCAGGTCGTTGGTGAAGCCGCCGCGGTGCGCGAGAATCGGTTCGATCGGCACGGGGCGCAGATCGGGGTGGATGCCGGACAGGTCGGGGAATGCCGCCCCCAGCGTGGTGGTCCATTCCAGGGTGCCCTGCTCGACGAGGAGGGCGACCACGGTCGACGTCATCGACTTGGTGATCGAGCCGAGGTGCCACTTGTCGTAGATCGTGACCGGGACGAGCGACCCGTGCGCCCGCGTCCCCACCGCGCCGACATCCACCAGCCCGGCGCTTGTGACGATCGCGCCGGCCAGCCCGATCAGACCGTGCTGGCGACGAACGTCCAGGAGCAGCGCGCCGATCGGAGATGCGACGACGGTCAGGGTGGCAGTGCCCGTCGCGCCCTGGCTGGTGGCGGTGAGCGTGGGCGTGCCGGGCCCGGCGCCGGTTACGAGGCCGTCATCGCGAACCCATGCCTGGCTCGTCTGCGAGGTGGACCAGCTGATGGCGGGGTTGGCGACCGGCTGCCCGGAGGCGTCGGTCACGGTTGCCGTGAAGCGGATCGTGTCGCCGACCTCGACGGATCCCGTGGCGGGCGATACCTGGATGGTGATGGAGGGGGAGGGTGGAGCGACGGGTGCGGTGGGTTCGTCGGCGCCGGAACAGGCGGCCGTCAGGACCGCGGCGGCGAGGCAGCCAGTAGCGATTACACGGGTGAGGGCCCGCATTGTGGCCTCCCTTCAGCCATGGCGACTCCCGTCCGGGCTATTGCTGCTCCCGCTTGCGCCAGTACCGCGCCAACCCCCACCAGGAGTCGAAGAACCCGGATGCGGTCGCGTACCTGCCGGCATGCCCCACCGGCGCCCTCTTGCCGACACGGGCCGCCACCCAGTCGGAGAATGCCCGGGCGCGCTCCAGGTCGTTGGCGAAGGCGCCGTTGCCCAGCGAGTCGCGCACCCAACCGGCCCACGCGTCCAGCTCCCCGCTCAACTCGGCGAAGTGGGCATGGAGATCCCGGTACGGCCCAAAGTGTGTCGCCACGATCCGCCCGGGGTCCCACGCCATAACCCTGTCCATGCTGGCCTTCCACATCTCGACATCGATGTCCGGCGGCGGGGTCACGGGGATCGCGGGCCCGCCACGGATCCGGATTCCGCCCACGTCGCCCACCCACGCCGTACCCGTCGCGGCTTCGTAGTAGGCGACATGGTGCTTGGCGTGCCCGGGCACGTACGCGACCTCGAAGCGGCGGCCGCCCAGCGCAATCTCGTCCCCCTCGTCCACAACGCGGAGCGACGCTTGCGGCACGGGTAGGAAATCACCCCATAAGGTCGCCATCGCGTCGCCGTAGATCCGCCCTGCCGAGGCAAGGAGGCGGGACGGATCCGCCATGTGGGGCGCGCCCACCGCGTGCACATGCACGATCGCGCGGGGCGCTTCCCGCACGATGGCGCCGGCCGCCGTCGCGTGGTCGAGGTGGATGTGGGTGAGGAGGATCGCGCGCACGTCGTCCAGCGTGTGCCCCAGCTCTGCCAGACCGGCGCGCAGCGAGTGCAAACGCGCCTCGGGACCCGGGTCGAGGAGCGCGATGCCGCCCTCGGGGAGCTCCAGCACGCCGACCCCGATGATCGTGGCGCTGCCCTGGAAGTGCACGTCCACCAGCGATGCGCCGCCGCCGATGCCATGGACGGAGGCGGTTGCCGTGGCGGGACGGCGGTCCTCCCGCAGGCGCCCCGTGACCGTCACCTGCCGCCCTGCTCCGTAGTCATCGGGCTCTTGTGCGTCCCCCACTTCTCAAACCACTTGCGCAGGTAGAGTTGCGTGCGCAGGAAGTTCGACGGGCGCCGGCTGGTGCCGTGCCACTCGCCCTGGAAGCGCACCATGACAGTCGGTATGCCCAGATACTGGAGCGCCTGGTACATCTCTTCGGTCTGGGGCATCGGGGTGCGGATGTCCATCTCGCCGGTGAGGAACATGGTGGGCGTGGTGACGTTGCCGACGTAGAAGATGGACGACCGGTCGATCCATTCGGCGGGGTCTTCCCAGAAGGGCTTTTCGAAGGTGCGGAAGTAGCCGATCGCGTCCGACGTGCCCATGGCCGAGATCCAGTTGACGATGGGGCAGTTGGCGGAAGCGGCGCGGAAGCGGTCGGTGTTGCCGACGATGTAGCTGGTGAGGATTCCGCCGCCCGAGCAGCCGAAGACGAAGAGGTTGTCCTCGTCGACGTAGCCGCGCCCGAGCATCTCGTCGACGCCGTTCATGAGGTCGGGGAAATCGGCGCCCGGGTAGTCGTGGTTGATCGCGTTGGCGAACTCGGTGCCGTAGCCGGTCGAGCCGCGGGGGTTGGTGTAGAGGACGACGTAGTCGTTCGCGGCGTGCTCCTGGAACGCGAAGTTGAACCCGCCGTTGTACATGCCGTGCGGGCCGCCGTGGATGATGAGCATCAGGGGGTATTTGCGCGACGGGTCGAAGTCGGGCGGTTTCACGATCCAGCCCTGAACGCGGAAGTCGTCGGTCGAGTCGTACCAGACTTCTTCGACTTCGCCGAGCGTCGTGTGGCCCAGGACATCGGAATGGACGTCGGTGAGGCGGGTTATCGCCTCGGGGTGCGTGAGATTGAAGCGGTAGATGTCGCCGGGCTCGTGTGCGGACGAAATCACGCCCACGGCGACGCCGTCTTCGGAGAAGGAGGACATGGCGAAGAGGTGCTCGCCCGATGTGAGCATGCTCACGCCCCCTTCCAGCGAAGCGAAGTGCAGTTGGCGGTAGCCGTCGCGGCTGACGTTGAAGTAGAGGCCGCCGCCGTCGGGCGCCCAGGTCATCGGGCCGACCTGGCGATCGTAGTCGCCCGAGATGACGCGCGAGCCGGACCCGTCGCGGTTCATGACGTGGATCTTGACGTTCCGGTAGGTGTCCCGGTGCTCTTCGATCCCCGTGTAGGCGATCAGCGACCCGTCGGGGGAGGGGACGGGGCTGCTGTCGGGCCCGCGGCGGTTCGTCAGCTGGCGGATGTCGCCGCTCGCCAGCGACACGGCGTAGATCTCGGACTCCTGCCAGTGCTCGGGACGGTCGGCGTCCTCCGCGCGGAAGGACGTGAAGTAGATCTCGGTCCCATCCGGGCTCCACTCGATGGAAGAGTGGTTCCAGTCACCGTCGGTGAGCTGCCGAGGGGTGCCTCCGCCCGCCGGCACCACGAAAACATGCGTCCACCCGGTGTCGACGTACCCGATCCCGTCGCGTTTGTAGGCGGGCCGCTCGACGACCTTGGGCTCGCGTTCCCACTGTGCCCCGTCAGGCCGGTCGGGAAGGTCTACCCCGGCGAAGTCGGCCCTGTCGGACACCCGGCTCGTGAAGGCGATCCAGTTGCCGTCGGGCGACCAGCGGGGGCTGGACGGCCCGTTCTCGAGACGGGTGATCTGAGTGCTCAGCCCCTCGGCGTCCATCCAGCGCACGAATAGCTGGGAACCCTTCGGATCTCCCGCCGCCGTGTAGAGAATCCGGGTGCCGTCGGGAGACCACGCGGCGCCGCTCCCGTCGACAAGGTGCCGGGCTCTGGAGCCGTCGGCGTTCATCATCCGCAGGGATGACTTGCGGCTGTCGTTGACCCTGTCGATCCAGCCGCGGGTGTAGACGATCCGCCGTCCGTCGGGCGAGATCTGTGGATTCGACACGGTCTCCATGTCCATGTACTGGTCCAGGGAGAGGCGCTGCTGGGCGGCGGCGGGACCGGCAAAGATGACGGTGGCGAAGACAACGTAAAGGAAGGGAGGCCGGCAAGGAACCGGGCGGGGGCGTGTCATGGCAATCCTCCGGGCAAATCGGGTGTTCGCGGCAGCCTGCAAAGTGGCTCGTTCGCCGATCCGGGACAACGTGGGCCCCGGGTCGGGCGTTGGTCTACGACAACAACCGCTCGAGCGTAAGCAGCGCGCCCATCCCAAGAACCATGAGCCCACCCAACCGAATTGTCATGCGATGCTCGAGGTCTCGCATCCCGTTGCGCAGCGAGGTCTCCATCTTCTCCATGTCACCGCGCAGCGAGGTCTCCATCTTCTCCATGTCACCGCGCAGCGAGGTCTCCATCTTCTCCATGTCACCGCGTAGCGAGGTCTCAACCCGCTTCAGTTCGCTGCGGAGCGACGTGTCGACCTCCTGCAGGTTCCGCTTCGTCGGAAATCGCTCTGCGAATCCCTCTGCGAAGGTGTGGACCAGAACCGAAGCCTGGGTCTCGTCGAAGCCCGCTTCGTCTCGCAGCCTGGTAGCCGCCCGGAGTGTATCGAAGCCCATCATGCCCTCCAAAATGTGCCGTTGCAATCGAAGTCGCCACCCCTCCGTGAGAAACGGCGACAAGCAAAGTCGGCCGCAGTATGGGCAGGAATGATGGGCGCCTCCATGGCTGGATGAGCCAATTCCCAGGTCGAGCCAGCGTGCAGCCGGGTACGTAGCGAACCCGACCGAGCCCTACGATACCGGGACACTCCCCCGCCTGATCGCCCGACCAGGCAACACCCCCTCGACCAGAGTCCCGTCCCGCACCACCGGCGTCCCGCCCACGAGCACATGCATGAATCCGCGTGAAGGAGTCGCCGGGGCGTCGTAATCGGCCATGTCCAGCACCGTCTCCGGGTCGAAGAGCGCCAGGTCGGCGTCGGCGCCTTCCTGCACGCGTCCCTTGCGTGCCATCACCGGCGCCGCACCCTCGACCCGGCGCGCCGGCAGGATGGTCATCTTGGCGAGCGCGTCCATCAGGCTGATGACGCCGCGGTCGCGCGAATAGTGGCCCAGGATGCGCGCGAAGGTGCCGGCCCCGCGCGGGTGCACGGAGAGGAAGAGGAAGGGGATCCCGTCGCTCGCGGCGATCACGTCCGGCTGCGCGACGATCCATTCGTTGGTCATCTCGTTGCGCCCATGGATGACCACCCATCCTCCCTGCTCGCGATACTGCGCGAAGGTCTCCGCGTTGAGCCGCTCGGCCTGGCCGGGCCACTGCAGTCGCTGGTACTCGGAGTCGTCCAGCCCCTCCCAGGGGTCGAACAGGGCGGACTCGATGAAGGTCGACGAAGCGGTGTAGGGATACGCTTCCGTGGTGACGTCCAGCCCTCTCTCCGCGGCCCCGCGCACCAGGCCCACCGCGTCCATGGCCGACTCGTCGGCGGAGGAGTTGAGGTGGACGATGTGCAGCGATGCCCCGGTTGCCGCCGCATTGGCGATGACTTCCTGGAAGGGCCCGAGATTGCCGCCCTCGTCCGCCGCCCGCAGATGCACGTACGCCGGCACGCCGTGCGCCTCGGCCGACACGAAGAGGTCGAAGATCTCGGTGCGGGACGCTCCGGGGGTATAGGTGATTCCGAACCCGTAACCGAGGCCGCCCTCTTCCAGGCCGCCCTCCATCAGCGCGGTCAGCTCGGCTGTCTGGGCATCGTCCAGCGACTCGTAGATGATGTCCGATCCCATCGACTCGTTCACGCCTGGCGGCAGGGTCGCCTGATGGCCGACATCGATGCCCGCGAGAAGCTTGGTCCGCGCATTCGGGTGGCTGACCGTCGCTCCGAAATTGAGCAGGGTCCGTCCCTCGCGCGACGCGTACCAGGAGGCCACCGGGTAGACGCCGATCTCCATTTCCAGTGCGGTCGTCACGCCGTCCAGCGCCTGCAGTCGTTCGCTCACCGAGTCCTGACCGTGGGCGTGGAGATCGATGAAGCCGGGCGCGACGACGAGGCCGGTGGCGTCGATGGTGTCCACGCCTTCGAGCCCATCCTCGGTTATCTCCATGATCGTGCCGTCCCGGATCGCGACGTTGCGAGGAGCATCGAGTCCGGTTTCCGGATCCATGACGCGCCCGTTCAGGATCACGAGGTCGTGTGGTGAGCTGCCCAGGTACCAGACCAGCACCACCGCGACAGCGGCGGCCGCCAGGAGCAGGAGCAGGTTGCGGGGGTTTGCGGCAGACTGTGGCATGGCAGGGTCCGTCTCCGTGGCTGCGGGGTTTTGGTGTCTCAGATTCCGCAAGGAGGGAGCCGGGCGCAAGGCTCCTGTTGCGCCGCGCGGGCTACGGGCCGCCCTGCAGGAGTTCCGTCCCCGGGTGGAAGGCGGCCCAGGCGGCCCAGAAGGCGACGTAGGCATCGCTGATCGGTCGGAGGCGGCGGCCCGTGCCTGCCAGCTGGCCGGCGATGGGGGTTCCGTCGACGGCCCAGGTGGTGCCGGTCAGGTCGTCGACGACTCCTTGCTCGCCGGCGACGAACCGGGCGGGTCGGCCGCCGATCTCCTGCCGGTAGGCCATGGCCGCCGCTCTGGTGCCGTCCCAGATCACCATCGCGGGGGCGTCTTGCCAGGTGAAGGAGAAGACGGCGTGTTCACCCGCCGATGCCATCACGCTGAACGGGAAAGCCTGCGGCGGAGAGCCGGAAAAACCGCCGGGAAGGCCCAGCACGCGCTCCTTGGGTGGCAACCGCTGATCCTGGAGCGGGATGGGCTGGTCGACGAAGTCGGCGTTGTGGGGGTCCTCGTAATCATCGCCGTACGGGTTGCGGACGTAGAGCCGCCAGTCCTCGAACCCGCCGGGGGCGCCCACCATGCGCGAGTCGGGGTGCAGGGACTTCCACCCATCCATCCTCATCTCGACCACGGGCAGCCGCGCCAGGCGGGTTCCGGATCGCGGGCCGCAGCGCGCCTCGCCGAACATCTGGGGCCAGAAGGACTCGGGGACGTTGGTATCGTACATCACGAGGTTGGCCTGGTAGAGCAGTCCGGACACGCGCATTTCGGCGCCGTCGACCGCCTGCCGCTGAAAGGCCAGAGCCGACCCGGTCAGTGGGCAGTAGGTGACCACCATCCGATCATCGCCGTTGAAGTTCACGATTTCGTGCCGCCACATGATGTTGTGCGGGATCACGATCCATTCCGCCCCCACCTGCACGGCGATCACGCGGTCATGGTCGCGGACGAAGGAATTGGCCGGCACCTCCGGAGAGATCGGGACGAGCACGGGATCGCTCAGCGCGGGGATGCCATCCCGTCCAACCCCGCCGTCGGAGAGGTAGTCGGGGTCCAGGTCGCAGACGAGATCAGCTTCGGTGATCGGACCGGTGCCGATGCCGCTTCCGCCGTCGCAGCCCGCTGACAAGATTCCCAAGAGCAGGGAAAGCGAAAGCCCGGTGGCCACGACAGGACCGCATGGATGTTGTGTCATCGTTTCAGGCTATATCCATTCTACGTATCCCGACCCGCACTCCCAAACCTGACATCTACGCGAGCGCCCCGCACCTGCGAGCGAAGCCCATACCATGAAATCCGGTACACTCCTGGCCCTCACCGTCCTCCTCGCGGTTTCGTCCAGCCCGGCCTCCAGCCAATCGCAAGCCTCCACCGGCGTCATACGGGGCATGGTCCTGGATGCGGCCGGCGCGCCGATCCCGGGAGCCGTCGTCGAATTCGCGCACCGGGAGACGGGGCTGCTCACCACCGTGCGGACCACACCTTCAGGCACCTTCGTGCGGCCGCTCCTTCCACTCGGCACATACGACGTGGTCGCGCGGGCCGAGGACCAGCTCGGGGCCGCGAACGCACCCGGCCTCGTCCTGCGCGTCGGCGAGGAGCTGGGCCTTACGCTGCAGTTCGGCGCGGTTGAACTCGAGGGGATCACCGTCGAGGGGCATCGCGAACACCTTGTGCATCCAGAGGACGTGACCAGCTCCACCCGGCTCTCGGAGGAGGTGGTGGACGGGCTTCCCAACAACGGTCGCAACTACCTGGACTTCGCGCTGCTCACGCCCGGCGTCGCGATCTCGCAGGGGCCCGATGGGGACGAGCTCAACATCAGCGGGCAGCGAGGGATCTTCAACAACTTCATCGTGGACGGGGCCGATTTCAACAATCCCTTCTTCGGTGAGCAGCGAGGGGGGCAACGGCCGGCTTTCACATTCAGCCAGGACGCCATCGAGGAGGTCGTGGTGGTGGGCCAGGGCGCCACGGCCGAGTTCGGCCGGTCGGCCGGCGGGTTTGTGAATGTGATCACAAAGTCCGGCACCAACGAGCTGGAGGGCTCTGCGCACTATTTCGGCCAGTGGGACGGCGTGTCGGCCGGATATCCCGCGGCAACCCAGGCGGGCAAGCCGGACTTTCTGCGCAGCCAGTTCGGCTTCACCGTTGGCGGGCCGATCGCGCGTGACCGGGCGTTCTTCTTCGTGGCCTACGACCAGCAGGTGGCGACCGAGACGAAACAGGCCAGCCGGGTCGTGGTGGACCCGGCGAATCTGGCCCGGTTGCGGGACTTTCTGACCACGCAGTGGCCGGGCCTCTTCGAAAGCGAGTTCGGACCCATCTCCCGCACCGACGACGCCCGGGCCCTGCTGGTCAAGACCGATCTGCACCTCGACGGGCGCAACCAGGTCTCCTTCAAGTACAACTACAACTGGTCGGAGCAGCTCAACGGCACCTTCGACGTGGATTCGTGGGGACTCTCGGCCAACGGGATCGAGACCGACGAGGCGCATGCCTTCAACGCCAGCTGGCGGTCGCTGCTCAGCAGCACCCTGTCCCACGAACTGCGGGTGCAGTGGGCGCGCGAGGACCGCGTCCGCTGGTACGATGGTCCGCTGATGCCCGGAGCGAACCCGCCGGCGACGCCCCAGTTCCGCGCACTGGGCGGGCGGCCCTTCCCGGACATCGGCATGGACTTCGCCGACGGCTTCCGCATCGGCCTGCCCTTCTTCCTCCCCATCGACCCGGCGTACGACACCCGGCTGCAGGTGGTGGACAACTGGTCGTGGCTCCGGGATCGCCACCTCTTCAAGGCCGGCGTCGAGTACAACCGCACGGGGATCTCGCAGCAGTTCATCGGCTTCGCCAACGGCCGCTACATCTTCGACTCGGTCGACGGGTTCATGAACTTCGTGACACAGGGAAGCCGGTACGTCACATGCTCGGATGGGTCGGACAGCGCGACCGGGCAGTGTCCGGCCGGCACCGGCATCACGGGACCGGTGCTCGTCTACCTGCAGTCGGGGACGGTGCCGGGGGTCGCCCCCGAACGCCTGGGCGAGGGCAACTTCGGGGTGGACGAATTGGCGTTCTACGTGCAGGACACCTGGAAGCCGACCGACCGGCTCACCCTCAACCTCGGTCTGCGCTGGGAGGGAACCTGGCACCCCGATGTCGTGGTGCAGCCGGAAGCCACCTTCTACAGTCCCTATCTCGGCGACCCGCGATTCCCCTCCAACGGGACCATACCCGACGACCTGGACAATCTCCAGCCGCGATTCGGACTGGCGTGGGACGCATCCGGCGACGCCCGTACCGTCGTGCGGCTGAACGCGGGCGCCTACCACGCGCGCATCCCGATCCTGGTCTTCGCCCAGAGCGTGACGACGAACGGGGCGTTCCAGCAGATCTTCTTCCGCAGCAGCTTCAGTCTGCCCGGGCAGGGGCCGCCGGCGATCGGCGACCTCATCGACGGGACCACGACGGCGCCCTTCCTCCCCGACATTCACGTCACATCCAGGGACCTGGAATTGCCTCGCACCTGGTCGTTCGCCGCGGCACTCGACCGGGAGCTGTCGAGCGGGATTGCCGCCAGCGTCTCATACCAGCATGCGCGCGGCGATAATCTCTTCCGATTCGTGAACCGCAACGACGCGGTCTTCGGATCGCCCTTCGGGATCGGCACCCACCCGTCGGGCGGCGGGATCGGCACCCTGACCGTGGCCGAAAGCTCGGCTCGCTCCCGCTACCACGCGGTGACCGCCGGTCTGCGCGGCCAGGAAGCCCTCGGAGGACGGCTCACCTTCGACGTCAGCTACACTCTTTCCTTCGACAAGTCGGACGACGACAACGAGCGCGACCCCTTCACCTTCCGCTACGCCGACCCCTCGAATCTGGCCCCCGAGTACGGGTGGTCCGATCGGGATCGGCGGCACAAGACGACGGGCTACCTGGCGTTCGACCTCCCGGGCGAGATCGCGTTCAGCAACATCGTGCGGTACCTGTCGGCCTCGCCGGTCTCGGAGAGCTGCGCCACACCGGGCGCGCGCGCCAGCCTGGCGGCGGATCGGATCTGTGCGAACAACACGATCCTCGAGCGCAACACCCTGCGGCGCAACAACGAGTTCTTCACCTGGGACATCAAGCTGTCCCGCCCCGTCGACATGGGGGGTGGCCGTACCGTCGAGCCGGTCTTCGAGGTCTTCAACCTCACCAATGCGGACAACTCGCTCGACACCGCCCAGGGATCGCTCCTCTTCAACTTCGACGGGTCGATCCGCAGCGGCCTGGGGGACACGCGGAGGGCGCAGCTGGGGGTCCGGGTCAGATTCTAGCTGCTCACGCGCACCGTCAGGACATCGACGTTGTGGTATTGCCAGTGTTTCACGGACGAGGCGTGGTGCCGCAGCAGCGCCAGCGACAGATCGCGCTCGGAGTTGGGGTCGGGTCGATTCCCAAGGAGAACGATCTCGTTTTCAAGATTGCCCGAGTGAGTGGCTGCCGTGAATTCCAGCAGGGCACCATCGCGCATGTTGCGGACGAGAACCCGCAGCCGCCGCCCCTGAGAAGCGGGAGCATGTTCGTCCTCTTCCTGGCGCAAGAGGCTCAGCAGCGCTTCTTCGGCCGCCGCCCGAAGGCGATCACTGGCCGCCGCGCCCCATTTGTACCTCGTGGCGAAGTCGAGAAGGAATCGGTCGAGGTCGGGGAGCCGGTCGGGACTCAACGCGATCTCGGTCTTGTGGCGGCGGGGCCCGGTGAGGCCCATGAACAGGCTGAGGAGCAGAATGGACAGTCCGCCGGCCGTGAGGCCGTTCGCGAGCATTCGGCCGGTTGGCGTGCCCAGGTGGCCGGGGAAGATCGCCTGGAACTGAATGCCCACGCCAATCCAGAACGAGAGCCCCGCGATCAGCGACATCTGCCGTCCAATGCCCTCCTGAAAGATGACCCGCATGCCCTGCGCAAAAACGAGTCCGAAAATGACGGTGATGTACGCGCCGAGAACCGGGGGCGGGATCGACATGACCAGCGCGGTGATCTTGGGCACGAACGCGAGCGCGATGAAGAAGACGCCGATGAAGATCCCGATCCTTCTGGCAGCCACGCCGATACCTTCGGCGAGTGCGATCCCGGCCGCGTACGGCCAGGGCGGCAGTACACCCGCGAACCCTGCAGCGAGCGTGCCGGCCCCGCATGCCGCAACGCCTCCCTGGACCCTGCGGAAATCGATGGCCTTCGGTTCGCGCCGTGACAGGCGCTGCATGCGGACGGAGTCGCTGACCTGCCTGACCGTGATCACGAAGGTGACGAAGAGGAAGCCTGGCAGGAGCACCCAGAAGTTCGCGCCGAAGCCCAGGTCCAGCCCCACAGTCGCGGCGGTTATGCAGCCTGCGCCCATGCCCAGGACAGGCGTCCAGGCGCGTACAAACCGCGGCCCGCGAAGCATGAGGCCTACCACCGCGAGGAAAGTGACCACGGTGATCGTGGGGGCCGCGGCCGCCGGCGCTCTCTCCGGGACTCGCGTCAGCATGGCGAAGGCCATGGGCATGACCGTCACTGCGACGAGAGCAGTGAGCGTACCCGATACGACGGGCGTGATAATTCGCCTCAGAAGCGCCAAACGGGATGCGAGGATCAACTGACAAAGCGCCGCGGCCACGACCAGCGTTCCCAGCAGGGCGGGTCCACCCGCGACGAGAGCGAGCACGGCGACTCCGATGGAAGCTCCGGAAGCACCCATCACCGTCAGGCTGCCGGCCCCCATTCCGCCGATCCTCTTCGCCTGGATGATCGTGACCAGGCCACCGATGACCATGCTGGCGAAGATCGCCCAGGAAAGGTAGGCGTCGCTCTGGTTCGCCACGCGGGTCACGATGGTGGTGACCACAACCACGGGCACGGATACCAGGATTGCGGCCTGCAGTCCGACGATCACCGAAAACGGATTGGGCGGCCGCTCGTTGGCCGCAAATCGCAAGCCGGGACCTTGTGCCGGTGGGGCGGCCATGGATTGCCTTTCTGCTTGACGTGGCTTCCTGCGGAATCGAAAGCGGGCAGTCAGGCCGGACGCGCCCCCGGGGTCGACGGCCTGGTGGCTGCCAGGGCGCGCCGGTGAAAGTCTAGCTGGGCGTACCGCTGATCGCCCCGACCGCCTCATTCCGGGAGCCGAAGACACGGATGATCTGGCTGAAACCGCTCACGGTGATGACGTCGCTGATGTGGTCCTCGAGTGCACAGACCGCAAAGGTCTTGCCGGGACCGGTAAACTTCTTGGCCAGCATGAGCAGGACACGGAGACCCGCACTGCTGAGGTAGCGGATTCCCCCCATATCCAGGAGCATGGCCTGGTCGTCATCCCCGACCCCCGATCCCAGCGCCTCATGGCAGTCCATGCTGTTGGCACTATCAATCCGGCCGCTGATCGTCGCAATCCGGATTCCGGAGTCCCTGCTCCAGCTGAGGTCCATCGCCATGTCTTGTCCTGTCAATTGAAGTTTCGTCGCGTCCAGCGGGCGAAACCTACAGATCCGGCGCTGTCAGGTCCAGATCCCCACTATGACTTCGGGATTTCCTTCCCCGGATCCACGAACGGCCTGGGCACGACCCTGGCGGCCCGCTCTCCCTCGGGCGTGGCCACGCGCAGCCTCGTTCCCAGCTGTGCCGATGCGGCCGGCACCATCGCGTAGCCGATGTTCCTCCCGAGCCGTGGGGAATACACCGCCGAAGTCACAGACCCGATCTGGTCGCTGCCCTGGCGGCCGGATCCGTCCCCATAGACCGGCCACCGGGTCATGTTCAGGTCCAGCGGCGGGCCCTCCATCTCGATGCCGGCAAGCAGCCGCCGGGGTCCCTCCGCGGCGATCCGCGCCAGCGCTTCACGGCCGATGAAGTCCCCTTCCTGATCCTGGTCGACCTGCCATCCGAGGCCGACCTCGTAGGGGTTGGTGTCGAGCGTCATGTCGATGCCGTAGTTGAGGATACCGGCTTCGACGCGGCGGATGTCGGACGGGCCGGTGGGCGTGATGCCCAGGTCCGCGCCCGCGTCCATCACACGATCCCACAGTTCAACCCCCCGGCTCCCGTCGCGCAGATAGATCTCGTAGCCGACTTCCCCACTCCAGCCGGTCCGCGTGACCACCACCGGGATGCCATCGAGATCGGTCTCGCGGAACCAGTAGTAGCGCAAATCCCTCGTTTCCTCCCCGAAGAGCCTGCGGATGACTTCCTTCGATTTCGGGCCCTGCACCTGCATGGGGGATACGTCCGGTTCACGGATCCGGACATCGAGGCCGGCGTTGATCGCGATGCCCCTTGCGTAGAGCAGCACGTCGCTGTCCGCCAGCGCCAGCCAGAAGTGATTCTCGCCCAGGCGAAGCAGCACGGGATCGTTCACGATCCCCCCGTCGTCGGCGGAGATGAGCACGTACTTTCCCTGGCCGACGGCGCATTTGGACAGATCTCTGGGGGTGAGCAGATTGGTGAATTCAAAGGCGTCCGGCCCCGTGATCTCGACCTGCCGCTCGACGCTCACATCCCAAACCGTGACGCCGGTCAGCAGCTTCTCGTACTCGGCATGGAGATCGTCGTACCGCGTCGGCAGGAACATGTGATTGTAGACCGTATAGCTCTTGCAGCCGTCTCGCAGCGTGGCGTCGAAGTACGGAGAGCGGCGCAGCCGGGCTCCGCGCTGAATGAGAGCCATGTCGAAGGTCGGGGTCATGAGGTGTCTCCTGGGTGGACTTTGGCTAATCAGGTGCCGCCGGTGGGCGGGCCTTGCAGAATCTCGCGTGCGGCGAGGCGGCCCGGAACCCCGGTGACGCCGCCTCCCGGGTGGGTGCCCGCGCCGCACTGGAACAGCCGGTCCACCGGTGTCCGGTACCGGGCCCTTCCGGCGACCGGCCGCATGAAGAGCAACTGGTCGAGCCCCATCTGGCCGTGGTATTCGTCGCCGCAGGTGAGCCCGAGCTGGGCCTCGAGGTCGAGCGGAGTGAAGAGGCGGTGGTCGACGATGCGCTCGCGAGTGCCGGGAAGAAAGTCGTCGAGGACCTCCAGCACGCTGTCGAGCAGGGCGCCGCGCGTCGCGGGATCGTCCCAGGTGCCGGTGCGGAGGTGGTACGGCGCGTAGCGAATCTGGATCGAGGCGAGGTGGCGGCCGTGGGGCGCGAGCGTGGGATCGTGGAGGGTGGGGATGACGATGTCGAGATGAGGGCGGGCCGAGCAGCGGCCGTACTTGGCGTCGTCGCTGGCGCGCTCGAGGTAGTCCAGGGTGGGGGCGATCAGGGTGTGGCCTGCAAGACGCTGCTCGGCGTTGGGCAGCGGCGGGAGCGCGTCGAGGAGGAGGTGCAGCACGGCGGTGGTGCCACGCATCTGGATGTTGCCGATCTTGCGGTTGAATTCGGGGCCGAGCCGGGGCGCGCCCACGAGCCCGAAGAAGGTGCGGCGCGGGTCGAGCCCCGAGACCACGCAGCGGGCGGTGACCTCTTCGCCGCTGGCCAGCAGGACCCCGGTGGCGGCCCCGTCCTCCACGAGAATGCGATCGACCTCCGTCCTGGTGCGGACTTCGGCCACGTGCGCCCGCGCCGCCGCGACCAACGCCTCCGACAGCGTGCCGAGACCGCCCTTCAGGAATGCCGACGAGCGGAAGCCGTGAGTCCGGCTGCCGGTGGCGTGGTAGAGCATGCGGAAAGCGCCCCCCATGGCGCTCGGGCCCTGATTCGCGCCCAGCAACGCAGTGCCGGCGAGCATGCCCTTGAGGGCTTCGCTCTCGAACCAGTCGTCGAGGAGGTCGCGGGCGGGCAGGGGGAGAACGCGCAGCAGCTCGACCACGCGGCGCCTTCCCAGTCTCGCTGCCTGAACCATGGGGCGCAGCAGTCGGATGCGCTCTCTCCGGGTAAGGTCGTGCAGGGCCGGGGCGGGGTGGTCGAGGGCGACCCGCAGGACGCGCGCCATCGAGCGCTGGTAATCGGCCCACTCGGCGAAACGCGACGCGTCCGCCCGGCTGTGGGCGGCGATGTCGTCGTGCGTGGATGCCGGATCCCGCCACAGCGTCAGCGCTTCGCCGCCGCCGACCAGCGAGGTCGCAACCGCCGGGGGGCGCACCCACTCGAGCCCGTGGGCGTCGAGACCGAGATCCGACGCAAGGTCCCGCCGGAAGAGTCCGGCATCCTGTGCGGCCACGTTCACGCGGCATCCCGGGAAGATCTCCTCCGTCGCGGCGGCGCCCCCAATCGCTTGACGGCGCTCCAGCACCAGCACCTTCCATTTCCTTCGCGCCAGCACACAGGCGGTGACGAGCGCGTTGTGGCCCGCGCCGACGAGGACCGCGTCGTACTTCATCATCAGCCCCGACCCAGCCCGTGCTTCGACCCCGGCGCGTGCGTGGACCCCGGCCCGCGTTCGCGCCCGGCTCGCCGTCCACGCCCACGTCCACGCCCCAGGTCCCCCATCACCACGCCCGCCGCGAGCTTCCCCGGCGCACCCATGATCCCGCCGCCCGGGTGCGTTCCGGAACCGCATTGGTAGTAGCCTCGCACCGGCGTCCGATACTTCGCGTATCCCGCGACCGGCCGCAGGAAGAACAGCTGCGACGGAGTCAGTTCGCCCTGGAAGATGTTGCCCTGCGACAGCCCGGTGGTACGCTCGATGTCCAGCGGCGTGACCACCTGACGGTGCAGGATGATGTCCTTCAGGTTGGGGATGTAGCGGGCCAGCGTGTCGATGACCGTGTCGCCGAAGGCCTCGCGTTCTTCGTCCCAGGTGCCCTCGCGCAGCTCGTAGGGCGCGTACTGCACGAAGCACGACATGACGTGCTTGCCGGGCGGCGCCATGCCGGGGTCGATCGCCGAGGGGATGACGATGTCGATGTACGGATCCCGCGAGAAGTCGCCGTACTTGGCGTCGTCGTAGGCGCGCTCCAGGTAGTCGATGGACGGACTGATCGACACGGCGCCGCGCAGGTGGGGGCCGTGGCCGGGCATGCAGCTGAAGTCGGGGGCGGCGTCGAGCGCCAGGTTCACCTTGCCGGAGGAGCCCCGGAAGCGGTAGCCGCGCACGCCCTCGACGACCTCGTCGGGGAGCTGGTCTTCGTCGACCAGGTCGAGGAAGGTGCGGTGCGGGTCGAGGCTCGACGAGACCATCTTTGCCCGCAGTTCGTCGCCGTTGGCGAGGGCCACCCCGGTGGCGCGTCCGTTCTTGACCAGCACGCGCGCGACGGGTGCGCCGGTCCGGATTTCGGCTCCCGCCTCGCGCGCTGCGGATGCGATGGCGTTCGCCACCGCGCCCGTTCCACCCTTGGCGAAGCCCCACGCGCGGAAGTGGCCGTCGATCTCGCCCATGTAGTGGTGGAGCAGGACGTACGCGGTCCCCGGCGAGCGCGGCCCGAGGAAAGTGCCGATGATCCCGCTCGCGGACAGTGTCGCCTTGAGCACGTCGGTCTCGAACCATTCCTCGAGGAAGTCGGCCGAACTCATGGTCATCAGCTTGACGAGCAGGTGCAGCTGGTCCGGCTCGAGTCCCAGAAAGTGACGCCCCAGGCGAAGCATGCCGGAGATGTCGCCGGGCGACAGCCGGGCGGGATCGGGCGGGACGATGTCCAGCAGGTACTTCACAGCGCGCGCCATGTAGAAGAGCGACCGCCCGTACTCGTCGTAGGCCTCGGCGTCGCGGATCGAGAAGCGGGAGATCTCGCGCCAGGTGCGGTAGTGGTCGGCGTCGCGATAGAGGCGGTCACCGTTCGGCAGCGGCGTGAGGGTGCTCTCGAGCGGCAGGATGGCGAGTCCGTGCCGGGGCAGCTCCAGCTCGCGGATGATGTCCGGGCGCATCAGGCTGACCACGTACGAGAACACGCTGTACTTGAAGCCCGGAAAGATCTCCTCGGTGACGGTGGCGCCGCCGACGAGCGGCCGTGCTTCCAGCACGCATACGTCGAGCCCGGCGCGAGCCAGGTAGGCGGCGTGGACGAGGCCGTTGTGGCCGCCTCCGATCACGATCACGTCGTACTTTCGCGCCATGGGGCTCAGCTGCGCTTGCGGGGCGGATCGAAGAACGGCGTCTTCACCACCGTCGCGGGCACTGTGTGGCGCACGAATTCGACGGTCAGCTCGATCTGCACCCGGGTGCCGGGCCGGGCGAAGGCCCGCCGGATGGTGGCGAGCGCGATGTACTTCTTGAGGATCGGCGAGAAGGTGGAGCTGGTGACGTATCCGACCTGACGTGCCCTGGCCTGGCCGCGGCCCGCGTAGATCGGCACCGCGTCGCGCGACGCCCGTCCGGCCACCAGCGGCGGCAGCCCGACCGCGGCGAAGCGTTCCTCGATGCGCGGCCAGTCGACCTCGAGGCCGCCCAGGGCCCAGGAGGACGGCTCCGCGGCCTCCCGCTCGAGCGCCTTGCCGCCCACGAAGTCGCGGCCCGGACGCGGCTGTACCGCCCACCCCAGCCCAGCTTCGTAGGGCGACGACTTCCGCGACTCGATAAGCGCCGTCCAGCTCGACACGTAGTCCACCTCCTTGAGGAGCAGCCCGGCCTCGATTCGGGCGACATCCAGCGCGTCGAGGCCGGCCGGCGCGAGACCGTACCCCCGGCCCGTCTCCATGAGGGCGTCCCATAGGTCGAGCGCGTGGGTGGGGTGGACCCAGAGTTCGTAGCCGAGATCGCCGGTGTAGCCGGTGCGGGTGATGGTGACCGGGGCCGCGCCGATGCGCCCTTCGGCCAGCGCGAAGAAGGGGAGCGCAGCGATGTCGGTGCCGGTGACGAGCCGGGCGAGGATGTCCCGCGAGGTGGGGCCCTGCAGCGCGAGCGCGGCGAGATCGAGCGAGATGTCGCGGACGGCGGCGTCCATGCCGAGCGCGCAGTCCTGGAACCAGCGAAGAGATGGGTCGGCGGCCGTGACGCGAAAGGTGTCTGCGGCCATGCGCTGGACCGTGCCGTCGTCGATGATCTTGCCGGCCTCGTCGCACCAGGGGGTGTAGAGCACGCGCCCCACCGGGCAGTCGGCGGCGCTCCGGGTGACGACACGGTCGACCAGGGCGGCCGCGTCGGGACCGGTGATCTCATACTTGCGGAGTGGCGAAATGTCGAAGAGCGCCGCGCCGCTGCGCACCGCGTAGTACTCGTACTCGTGGCTCGGCTCGTAGGTGAGCGCACTGGCGCAGCCGGACCAGTTGCGCCAGCGGCCGCTGTGGCAGAGCGCGGCGGTGCGGGGGTGGAAGGGGGTTTCGAGGAGCATGAGGACAGTCCGTGTGATGTCCCGCCCGCTTAGAAACGCATCGCCGAAAAGACCGCCTGGTGCCCTGCCACGATACGCTCCATCGCCTCGCGGTTGGGCTCCAAAGACCATTCTCCACGCTCCGCGGTGCCTCCCAGCACGATTCCGTCGCTGCGGGGCTGCATGTGGATGCCGAGCCCGCCCCGGGACGGCCCGGGACCCCCAAAGGTGCCGTAGTCCACCTCCGGCTGGGGCACGAGCACGGTCAGCTGTCCCTTCACTGGAATCAGATCGGTGTCGCCGAAGAGATCACGGGCTCCGAGGCCCGTGCAGTTGACCACGAGCGATTCGTCCAGCGCCGCCAATTCCCCCGGCGCGCTGAACTTGCGGATGACGATGCGCCCGCCGAAGTCGACGAAGTCGCGCACGAGAGCCTCGAGATAGATCGTGGGCTCGATGCGCAGCTGGGTGCGCCGGGTCGCGTAGCGGGTCGGAAAGGGGTGCTCTCCGGGGCCAAGCCGCGTCCTTCCGGTGCGCAGGTGCGCGGGGAGCAGCGGGGCGCGCTCCGGTTCTTCGTCGCTCTGCCGGTCGCGGGGCTCGTTGTCGCTCAGCGCGTAGCTGCGGATCCACGACACGCCGTATCCCCGCCCCACCAGGAGCTGCAGCTGGCGGTACGAGATCTCGGCGGCCTCACGGAATTGCGCGTCCCAGGCGGGGGTCCGCAGATCATCCTCGACGAGCCCCGAGGTGGGAGTGAAGCCTGCCAGCGACATGTTTGACGTCGTGTTCGGGGGCACCGTCATGGCGTAGATGGTGACATCGAAACCCCGCCGCTGGAGCTGACGCGCACTGGTGAGCCCAGCGACCCCGCAGCCGATCACCGCCGCGGTGCGGCTGTCGTGGTCGAGCGCCATCTCGGCGGCCATTTGCCCCGTGCCCCACGAGATCGACATGCCCGCCCCGCCATGACCGTAGTTGTGGATCACCGTGGTCTCGTCGAGCCGGTCGGCGCGCAGCTGGAACCCGGCCGGACGGAACGGTCGCAGGCCCACGGTAGTGCGAATCACACGGTCCCAGTCCGCCCGCACTGGCGCCAGCGCCGGGAAGCGCCGGTCGATGGACCGGGAGCGCACCGAGCACGCGCCCAAAGCGCTTCCGATCAGGCTCATGCCGCCGATCTTCAGCAGGGTTCTACGGTCCAACAATCGCCTCCGGCCCATTGAGCTACACCAGCCCCGCCAGCACCCCCAGCAACCGGTCCACGTCCTCCCGGTTGTTGAACATCCCCACGGCCGCGCGCAGCAGCCGACCGTCCTCCTGGAAGGTGATCGCTACGCCCTCGTCGGTAAGAGCCCGGGCCAACCGCTCGTGGTCGAGCCCGTGGTAGAAGCTGACGATCGCCGATGGATTGTCCGGCGGCGTGAACAGCCGCATTCCCAGCGCCTCGGCGCCAGCGCGAAGCTCGCCGGCCAGTCCCTGTGTATGCGCCGCGATGCGATCGAGCCCGACCCCTTCAAGGAACCCGAGCGCCGCATCCATTGCGGCCACGGGACCGTATGCCGGATTCGCGTACTGAAGCTTCTCGGCGCTTGTCTTCAGACGGAAACGGTGACCGGGCAGCGTCTCGGCAACCTGGCTGTGGCCGAACCGGTCCGAGGTCATCCACTCCAGGTGTTCGCGGCGGACGTAGAAGGGGGCGCACCCGAAGTCGGCGTGCAGCCACTTGTATCCGTTGCCGCAGGCGAAGTCGACCCCCTCGTCGTGGAGGTTGGTGGGGAAGGTGCCCCACGCCTGGATCGCGTCGGCGTACAGGTAGGCCCCGTTGGCATGCGCCACGTCGGCCAGAGCGGGCAGGTCGTAGCGAAAGCCATTCCGGTTCGACACCCACGCCACGCTGATCAGCCGGGTCCGCGCATCGGTATGCGCAGCGAAGTCATCCACCGTCACGACCCCGTCGCGCGACGGGATGATCCGCAGCTCGATCCCCGCCCGGCGCTCCAGTTCGCGGTAGAGCACGAAGGTCGTGACGAAATGCAGTTCGTCGACCACCACGTTGTCGCCTTCCCGCCAGTCCATGGCACTGACGATGACGTTCTCCGCGCCGCTGGTCGCGTAGAGGAATGCGAGTTCGTCCTCGTCGGCCCCGAAAAGGCTCGCGAACCGGGAGCGCGCGCGCCGGATGGACTCGCCGCCCGAAGCCGCATTGCGCCGCCGCATCTTGTTGTCGGCGTACGCGTGCAGGGCGTCGCGCACGGGCACGGGCACCGGTCCCACGGAAGCCGTGTTCAGATACGCCAGCTCTTCCGTGACCGGGAAGCTGGCGCGGACTCCAAGTGGATCATCGTCGATGCCGGCGCCCGCGGACCCGCCTTGCCGTAGGGCGCGCGCACCGCCGGGAGATCCCGCGCTTCCCGCGAGGGCCTGAGCCCCCGGCAGCGTAACGAGCCCGGCCGCGGCCGTGGTCTTCAGGAAGTGTCGCCGATCCAATGTGCTGCGGGCTTCCTTCGGCTTCATGGTCTTTCTCCGTGAGATTTCGTCGGGGCGCCATTAGAATGGGGATCCATGTACGACAACACTAGCCCGCCGCAATCCGACCGACGCAGCCGGCCAGGCCCCGGCCCCTGGCTCTCGTCCCTCGAAGCGGAAGCCATCGAGATCATCCGCGAGGGCATCGCAACCGCCGCGCGGCCGGTCATGCTGTACTCCATCGGCAAGGACTCGTCGGTCCTCCTGCACCTGGCGCGCAAGGCGTTCTGGCCCGCGCCGCTTCCCATGCCGCTGCTCCACGTCGACACCACCTGGAAGTTCCGCGAGATGATCGCCTTTCGAGACCGGGTCGCGGCCGAGGTCGCCGTGGAACTCGTCGTCCACACGAACCAGGACGGAGCCGACGCCGGCATCACCCCGTTCACGCACGCATCGGACCACTACACCGACGTGATGAAGACCGTCGCATTGCGCCAGGCGCTCGACGCCGGACGCTACGACACGATCTTCATCGGGGCGCGCCGCGACGAAGAGAAATCGCGCGCCAAGGAGCGAGTATTCTCGCTGCGCAACGCCCGGCACCAGTGGGACCCCAAGACCCAGCGACCCGAACTGTGGAACCTCTACAACACCCGGCTCCAGCCGGGCGAATCGCTGCGCGTCTCCCCGCTCTCCAACTGGACCGAAGCGGACATCTGGCACTACATCGCAGCCGAAGAGATCCCCATCGTGCCACTCTACTACGCCGCCGAGCGCCCCGTGGTCGAGCGCGATGGCCAGTTGATCATGGTGGACGACGACCGCATGCCACTTCTCCCCGGCGAGTCGCCGCAACCACGCCGCGTCCGCTTCCGCACACTCGGATGCTATCCTCTGACAGCCGCCATCGAGAGCGACGCGGACACCCTCGCCAGGGTCATCGCCGAGACCCTTTCGGCCGACCACTCCGAGCGCGAGGGCCGCCTCATCGACCACGACGGCGAAGCCTCGATGGAGCGCAAGAAGCGGGAGGGCTACTTCTGATGCCAGCCATCCTGCGGTTCGTCCTCTGCGGCAGCGTGGACGACGGAAAGAGCACGCTCATCGGGCGGATCCTCCACGACAGCCGCCAGGTGTTCACGGATCAGTTGGAAGGGGTGGAGGACGACTCACGTCGCTACGGCACCCAGGGCGACGCGCCCGACCTGGCTCTCCTCATGGATGGCCTGCAGGATGAGCGAGAGCAGGGCATCACCATCGATGTCGCGTACCGTGGCTTCCAGACGGCCCGGCGGCGTTTCATCGTCGCCGACGCGCCCGGCCACGAGCAGTACACGCGCAACATGGCGACCGGCGCCTCCACCGCGGATCTCGCAATCGTGATGGTCGACGCGCGCAAGGGAGTCCTGCCCCAGACCGCCCGCCACACCCGCATCGCGGCCATGTTCGGGGTGCGCCATATCGTCCTCGCGGTCAACAAGATGGACCTGGCGGGGTGGGACCGGGACACCTTCGAGGCGATCGCCTCGGCGTACCAGGCGGTGGCGGAAGAGATTGGCGTCGCGCAAGTGTCTTCCGTCCCCGTTTCCGCTCTCACGGGCGACAATCTGACACGCTGCTGCACGCACATGCCCTGGTACACCGGCCCCACACTGCTCGAGCACCTGGAGACGGTGGAGATCGAGCAGCCCGCCGCAAGTCGGCCCTTCCGCATGCCGGTCCAGTACGTCAACCGCCCGAACCCGGACTTCCGCGGCTACTGCGGCCGCATCGCAGCCGGCACGGTGTCTCCAGGCGAGCGCGTCCGCATCTCGCCCGCAGGAACCGGCGCCGAGGTCGAGTCGATCGTGGTCTGGCAGGGCACCCGAGACAGCGCCTCGCAGGGCGACTCGGTCACCCTCACCCTGAAGCCCGACGTCGACGTCTCCCGCGGCGACGTCATCTGCACCGCCGACAACCCGCTCGCAGTCGCCGACCAGTTCCAGGCGCGGATCGTGTGGATGGGCGACGAACCGCTCGCCGTGGGGCGCCCCTACCGACTGAAGATGCACACGTGCGAAGTGGGCGCCACCGTGACCCGGATCAGGCACCGGGTGGACGTGTCCGACGGCAGCGAACTCGCCGCCGCACAGCTCGAGCTCAACGATCTCGGCGTCGTCAACCTCGCGACCGCCCAGCCGGTGCCATTCGCTCCCTTCGACGAATCGCGCGAGCTGGGACGCTTCATTCTCATCGACCGTGCGACCAACGCAACCGTGGGCGCCGGGACGATCACCTACCCGCTCATGCGGGCAAGCAACCTCAAGTGGCAGGACTTCGACATCACCGCCGAAAAGCGCGCCGATCTGAAACACCAGCGCGCCCGCTGCCTGTGGCTGACCGGCCTCTCCGCGTCGGGCAAGTCCACCATCGCCAACCTCCTCGAAAAGCGTCTCGTGATCGAAGGCCGTCACACCTACCTGCTGGACGGCGACAACGTGCGCCACGGCCTCAACCGCGACCTAGGCTTTACCGAAGCGGATCGTGTCGAGAACATCCGCAGGATCGCCGAGGTGGCGCGCCTCATGGTGGATGCCGGCCTGATCGTGATCGTGTCCTTCATCAGCCCCTTCCAGTCCGAGCGCGACTTCGCCCGCACCCTCTTCCAGCCGGGCGACTTCCTGGAGATCTTCGTCGACGCTTCGCTGGAGACCTGCGCCCAACGTGACCCGAAAGGCCTCTACGCCAAGGCCATGCGTGGCGAACTCAGGAACTTCACCGGCGTCGACAGCCCATACGAGCGCCCGGACACGCCGGATGTCCACCTGGACACGGAGAAGCTCGCCCCCGAGGACTGCGTGGAGTTGGTGATGCGCAACCTGGAATGAGCACACCGCCTGCCCTCGGTTACCCGCCGCCTCACGAGAGCGGCCCACCGAAAACCGAATGTAATATCTACTTTACAAATTGTAATGCACAGTTGTCATTATTGACGTTGTTTCATTTGACGAATCCCGGTATTCCAAGCAATACTGCAGACAACCAGCGGTGACACCCGTATAGGCGGTTGATTCGATGTCCGAGACTCGCAGGTCGTTCCTGAAACAGTCGGTGGTGACTGTAGCTGCGGCTTCCGTCACCGGGTGCGCGCCCGAAGCAGGTCGCGAACCGGGCGCCGGGGCCGACGCCACGCCGGGTGCCGCATCGTCCGGCAGCGAGCCGGTGCCCCTCCGGGGTGAGACGCTCCGCGCCGTGGCCGAAGCCGTCCTCCCCGCCGAACTCGGCGCTGACGGCGGAGAGCGCGCCGTCGCCGCATTCGAACGCTGGTCGGATGGCCTGGAACCGGTCGCCGAGCTTGCCCACCCCTACCTCGTGCCCGAGACCCGATACTCCGGCCCGGACCCGAGACCGGGATGGGTGGCGCAGCTTGAGGGCCTCGAAAAGGAGTGCCAGGCCCGGTTCGGCAAGGATCTTGGCGCCCTCGACGTGGCCGCCCGCAGGAAGCGGCTGGCGGCGCCGGTGGGCCAGGCCGGATCAGGCCTCGGCGCACCCGCCAACGCCAACCACATCGCCGTCGCCCTCATGGCGCACTTCTTCGCATCGCCAATCGCGACCGACCTGTGCTACCGCCGGACAATCGCCAAACAGCAATGCCGGGGACTCGAGGGCGCGCTGGGCGAGCCGGCGCCGGTGGCGGCTCCGATGGCCGCTTCCGGAGGCGCCCCATGAGCCGCGTCATCGAGAGCGACGTCTGCATCATCGGGGCCGGGATCACCGCGGCGATGGTGGCCGAACGGCTCGCCGAGCGCACCTCCGCATCCATCACCATCATCGAGGCCGGACAGCGCACCGCCTCCCTCGCCGAGCGCAGCAACACCCGCGCCCGCATGCTTGCCTACGGCGAGAACCCCTACCCGAACGACCACATCCCCGACCAGACGGGCACCGGCGAGATGTACCGCCAGATGGTCGTGGGCGGCTCGGCCCTGCACTGGGGCGGCGCCATCCCGCGCTACTCGCCCGAAGACTTCCGCCTCCGCTCCCTCTACGGCGTCGGCTTCGACTGGCCGATCACCTTCGACGACCTCGAGCCGTACTACCAGGAGGCCGAGGAGCGCATCGGCGCGGCGGGCGAACAGGGTCCCCCCGACTGCGACCCGCGCTCGAAGCCCTACCCCATGCCCCCGCTCCCGCTGTCCTACAACCTCGCCCGCATGCGCGAATGGACCGACAACGCCGGCATCCCCTTCTGGACCCAGCCGTGGGCGCGCAACACCGAGCCCTACCGCGGCCGCAACGTCTGCCAGCGCTGCGACACCTGCGCCGTCTGCCCGACCGGCGCCAAGTACACCCCCGACTTCGCCTTCGACCAGCTCCTCACCGCAGGCCGCATCGACCTCGTCACGCGCACCCTGGTCCGGCGCCTAGAACTGGAGCCGGGCACCGACCGGATCGCCGTCGCCCAGGCCGTCGACCGCGACGCACCCGACGAGCCGATCGAGTTCCGCGCGGGCACCTTCGTGCTGGCCGGCGGGCACGCCTGGAGCTCGCATCTGCTCCTCCTGTCCGCGCACGGCCGCTTCCCGGACGGCCTCGCCAACCGCACCGGAAACGTCGGCCGCTACATGACCGGCCACTGGTACGTGAGCGGCTTCATCGACCTGCCGATGCGCCTCTACCCCGGCATCTTCGCCAACAACAGCCTCCTGACCCACCGCTTTGCCAGCCCCGGGCCGCTGGACCGCTACGTACGCCACGACATTCGCCTCTGGGAGTCGTCCGTGGGAAGAGCGCCGCGACTCCGCAGCGACGCCGGAAGCCTCCTGTGGGGAGACCAGGTCATGGCAGACTGGCGTGAGCGCAACGAATCTGGCGCCACCGCCCGCATCCGCTCCTACTACGATGTCCTCCCCGACGGCGACAGCCGCCTCTCCCTCGACGGCGCGAACACCAACGCGCTCGGCGACCCCATGCCTCGGATCGACTACCGCCCCGCGCAGACCACCCTCGACCTGGAAGGCCACACGCACGAGACCATCCTGGGCCGCTTCGAGCACCTGGCGCGCGCGGCCGGCGGCTCGATGATGAGCACGCGCAGCTCCCGCCTCTGGGAGCACCCGGGCGGCGGCTGCCGCATGGGCGACGACCCGGCAACGAGCGTCGTCGACCGCTGGGGCCGCACCCACGACCACGACAACCTCTTCGTGGTGGGTGCGCCGACGATCGTGTCGAGCGGATGCGCGAACGGGACGCTCACCTTCTGCGCCCTGTCGCTGATGTCGGCCGAAGAGATCGGTAAGGGACTTGCGGGGACTTGAAGCGACCGTGAGGCATCTTCGCACCGGACCCGGGCGTCGGCCACGGCGCGGCGCCGCCCGCATGGTGGCCACGCTGGGACTCCTCCTCCCTCTCTTTGCGGTGATGGCGGAGCCTCTGGCGGGCCAATGGGGAGGCCGCCGCCGCTGGGCGCCCCCTCGCAAACCCTCGGAAGCAACCCAGTACGGGGAATTCACCTTCTGCCGGCTCCGCTACCAGCCCGTGCGGCGGGAGTGGCTGGGCACCGGCTGGGACACCGACTACCCCGACGGGGACCGCAATTTGCCGCTGCGGCTCTCGCAGCTGACCAGGGCGAACATCGCGCGCGACGAGCGCGGCGACCCCTTCCACGCCGTCGTTTCCGCCACGGACCCGGACCTCTACGCCTGTCCGTTCCTGTTCGCATCGGACGTGGGGACGATCCAGTTCAAGGAGATCGAGGCGGTGCGTCTGCGCGACTACCTGCTCAAGGGCGGCTTCTTCTGGGCCGATGACTTCTGGGGCGAGTTCGCCTGGCACAACTGGGTGATCGAGATGGCGAAGGTGCTGCCGGGCTATCCGATCGTCCAGGTGCCGCAGGATCACGTGCTCTTTCACACGCTCTACTCCGTCGACAGCATCCCCCAGGTGCCGTCGATCCAGTATTGGCGGCGGAGCGGCCGGATGGGCACGTCGGAGCGGGGGCGCGAGAGCGAGACGCCGGCGCTGCACGGAATCATGGACGAATCGGGCCGGTTGATGGTCATCATGACCCACAACACCGACATCGCCGACGGGTGGGAGCGCGAAGGGGAGGATGACGAGTTCTTCTATCTCTTCTCACCCAACGCGTACGCCGTGGGAATCAACGCGATCATCTACATGCTGACGCACTGACGCACGCTGACGCACGGACGCAAGCTGACGCCATGGAGGCGACCTTGACCGACTGGTGGGCCGAAGGGCTCCTCTTCGAGAACTGCAACTGCACGGCGGTGTGCCCCGGGCATATTCATTTCAGCCAGAAGTGCACGCACGACGTCTGCCATGGCTTCTGGGCGATCCGGTTCGACGACGGGCGGGTGGATGGCGTGGAGCTGTCCGGGGTCGGCGCGGTCGTGCTGTTCGAATCGCCTCCGGTGATGGCCGACGGGGGATGGAAGCAGGCGATCGTGATCTCGGACGAAGCGTCTCCCGAGCAGCAGCGGGCGGTCGAGGAGATCCTGACGGGTGCGCGCGGGGGGCCGTGGCGAATCCTGGCGAGGTTCGTGGCCGACGCGCGGCCGACGCGGACGGCGCCGGTGCGGATCGAGGAGGAGCAGGGCGGCAAATCGGTGACGATCGCCGGGGTGCTGAGGGGTGCGATCGAGGCCCTCCGGGGCCGGGACCGGGACGAGCCGGTCAACTTCGTCAACATCTACAACCAGATCCACGACTCCACGCAGGTGATCGCGACCGGTTCGTCCGAATGCGACGACGGCGAGTTCGCGTTCTCGAACGACGGGACGCATGGGCTGTGGTCGCGGTTCCGATGGGCTCCTTGAACTACCTCACCGTGTTCTCGATGTGGCTGGCCATGACGGCCGTCATGATGGCGCCGGTGGTGTATCCGTGGCTGCGGGCGCTGAATCGGGTCGCGGCGGGTGGCGGACCCGGCGGTGACATCGCGCCGGCGTCCGGCCCCCTCGCCTCCGTGACGCCGTTTCTGGGCGGCTACATGCTCGCATGGGCCGGCTTCAGCGCCCTCGCGGCGGCGATCCACTTCGCGCTCGTCGCCCTCGCGCTCCCCGTGCCGTCGGGCATGCACGCGCCCACTCTCTCGGCGGCCGCATTGATCCTGACCGGCGCCTTCCAGCTGACGAGGCTGAAAGAGGCGTGCCTCTCGCACTGCCGCTCCCCGGCCGGCTTCCTCCTCTCGAATTGGAGGCCCGGTGCGGCCGGCCACACCCGGCTCGGCCTCGAGCACGGGCTGCACTGCGTCGGGTGCTGCTGGACGCTCATGGCCCTGGCGCTGGTGGTGGGGATGGCGAACCTGGTGTGGATGGCGCTGCTCATGGCGGTGATGGTGGCCGAGACCGCGCTGCCCTTCGGGGCGCGGCTGGCGCGGCCGATCGGGTTGGCGCTGATCGCGGCCGGGGTGGCTACCTTCTTCGCATGAACGTCGCGCTCTTCGTCACCTGTCTCGCCGACCACTATTTCGCGGACGCGGCCGCCGATACGGTGCGACTTCTTCGCCACCTGGGGTGCGAGGTGAGTTTCCCTCCCGATCAGACCTGTTGCGGACAGCCGGCGTACAACGCGGGGCGCATACCGGAGGCGCGGCGCATGGCCGAACACACGCTCGACGTCTTCGCCGGCGCCGACGCGGTCGTGCTTCCCAGCGGGTCGTGCGCGACGATGGTCAAGAAGTTCTATCCGCGGCTTGCGGGGGGCACCACCACGTCCGCCGTCAGCACCGCCGCCGCCACGGCGCTGGCCGACCGCACCTGGGATCTGGCCGAATTCATCGTTCGGCGGCTGGGCGTGACCGAGCTCGGCGACGGCCTGGCGGGCCGCAGGGTCGCGGTGCACCAGGGGTGCCACGCACTGCGCGAGCTTCGCCTGGAGACCGAGCCGGCGGTGCTCCTCGAAGGGGCCGGCGCGGAAGTCGTGCCGTGGGAGGCCCAGGAGGAGTGCTGCGGCTTCGGCGGCCTGTTCTCGGTCAAGATGACCGCGGTTTCCGCGGCGATGGCCGATCGCAAGCTGGACACATTGCCGGAGGTCGACTGGGTAGTTTCCGGCGATGGCGGATGCGTGCTGCACCTCGACGGGCGCAGCCGGGCTCGTGAGTGCGGCATCGAGTTCGTGCACCTGGCGACCGCACTGTGGCGCGGCGTGAACGGCGCCCGTACGCCAACCGGGGCCCGCTGACGTGGCAGTCGAGATCAGGGACTACGTCAAGCGATCGCGCGACACGATCCGCGACGAGCCCGGCGTCCGCGAGGCCGTCACCGGCGCGACCATCGCCTTCGACGAGAAGCGTCGCCAGGGATACGCCGAGGTCGACGCCGACGCATGGCGGCGCTGGGCCGAAGGGGTGAAGAACCACGCCCTGACGCACCTGGACCGCTACCTGGCCGAGGCGGAGGAGCAGCTCCATGCCAACGGTGCCCAGGTGCACTGGGCGTCGGACGCGGCGGAGGCCCGCGACATCGTCCTCGACCTGGCGAAGCGGCACGCGGTCGGGAGCGTGGTCAAGGGCAAGAGCATGGTCACCGAGGAGATCGACCTGAATCCCGTGCTGGAGGGGGCCGGGATCGAGGTGTTCGAGACCGACCTCGGCGAGTACATCCTCCAGCTCCTGAAGGAACCGCCCAGTCACATCCTCGGGCCCGCCATCCACAAGAGCCTCGAGCAGGTTCAGGATCTCTTCGCCGAGCGGCTCGCCACGGACCCGGACGGGGACCCCGACACACTCGCGCGCGCGGCCCGCCTCGTCCTGCGCGACGCCTTCATCCATGCGGACATGGGGATCACGGGCGGCAATTTCCTCGTCGCGGAAACGGGCACCGTGGCCCTCATCGAAAACGAGGGCAACATCCGCCTGACGACGTCGCTGCCCCGAGTGCACGTCGCCATCGTCGGCATCGAGAAGCTGATTCCGAAGATGACCGATCTGGCCGGCTTCCTTCAGCTGACTGCGCGGGCGGCCACCGGACAGCCGATCGGCTGCTTCGCCTCGCTCATCCAGGGTCCGGCCACGCATCCCGACGACGACGGCCCCGAGGAAGTGCACGTCGTTCTCGTCGACAACGGCCGCACGGATGTGCTGGCCCACGAGCATGCCTGGGAGGCCCTGCGCTGCGTGCGCTGCGGCGCGTGCCTGAACGCCTGTCCCGTCTACCGGCAGACCGGCGGCCACGCCTACGGCTACGTCTACTCCGGACCGATCGGCTCGGTGCTCGACCCGGGCCTGCTCGGGCTGCACGAATCGATGCCGTTGCCCTTCGCGTCCTCGCTCTGCGGCGCCTGCCAGGACGCCTGTCCGGTGCGGATCCCGATCCCCGAGTTGCTGCTGGAATGGCGGCGCGAGGCCCAGGAGGAGGGACTGACGCCGTGGAAGGAGAGAGCAGCGCTGAAGGGAATGGCGACTGTGGCGACGCGGCCCGGGCTGTATCGCATGGCCGGCAAGATCGGGTCGCGGCTGGGCGCGACGGGAGCCGCACGCGCGCTGCCCATGCTCGGCGACTGGGCGCGCGACCGGGCGCTCCCGAAGCCGAGCAGGCGCACCTTCCGGGAGCTGTGGCGGAAGGGGATCGAGTGAGTGCCCGGTCACGGGAGCGGATCCTCGCACGGGTCGCACAGGCGACGGCAAGCCGCGCGAGATTGCCGCATCCGGGCGCGCTGGAGACGCCGGTTGCCGACGATGCCGCGGCCGCCTTTGTGAAACGTTTCACAAGCAGTGGGGGAGAGGTGGTGGAGGCCGATTCCCGGCGTTCACCGAGCAACTGGCTAACCGACTTCCTGCGGGGCCTCGAGCCCGAAGTTGTCGGCGTCGCTGTGGGGCCGGAAGTGCCGACCGAGCTACGGCCACGGCTGCCGGCAGTTGCCGCCGCGCACGCGGGGGCCGGAGTCTCAGTGGCCTGGGGCGCGGTGGCCGAGTCGGGGAGCCTGATCCTGCCTTCAACCGGCACGCGGGCGGTGCAACTGCTGCCGCCGGTCCATGTGATCTGGGTGCCCGAGGGGCGCGTCTACGCCCGGTTGGAAGATGCGCTAACCGAGTTGCAGGAAGACCTGCCGGCAGGCGTGGGCCTGCATTCGGGCCCAAGCAAATCGGCCGACATCGGGCGGACGGTGGTGACCGGGGTTCACGGGCCGGGGCGGTGCATGGCGGTGTTGGCGGGGTGATGGGGTGTGCTAATTCAAGATTGGATTTTGAAGTAGCCCACAAAACGGATCATCACACCGGCTATTATCGCAAATCAGAAGGACATCGGCCGCAGGCAAACTAGCCAGCCACTCCCCGCAACACCTCCAGAACCCCCGCCCGATCCACCTTCCCCACCCCCGTCAACGGCATCTCGTCAACCAGCACGATCCGCCTGGGGTGCGCGTACGCCGGCCCCTTTTCCAGCGTGTACATCTTCAGCCCCTCGGCCGTCAGCGCCGATCCCGACGCCAGCTTCACCATCGCCGCCGGCACCGAGCCCTTCACGGCGTGCGGCACCGGCAGCACCGCCGCATCCAGCACATCGGGGTGCGACAACAGCAGGTCCTCCACCTCCTTGGGGTAGATGTTCTCGCCGCCCGAGTTGAACATGTCGTCGGTGCGGCCCCGGAAGTGGTAGAAGCCATCGTCGTCGCGGAGGAAAAGGTCGCCCGTAGCGAGCCAGCCGTCCCGGATGCGGTCCGCGTTCACGTCGGGCAGATTGTGATACCCAGTCGTGACGCCGGGATTGCGGACCCACAGCTCACCGTACCGCGGATCCTCGACGCCGTCGCGCACCAGCTTGATCTCGCCCTCGGGCCACGCCGCGCCGCAGCTTCCCCTCGGCACCGGACGGCCGTCGAGTGGGGGCCCGAGCATGACGGGGCCGCCCTCGGTCAGGCCGTAGCTCTCGCCGACCTCGACGCCGAACGCCTGCTCGACCGCGTCCATCAACTCGGGCTGAACCGGGGCGGAACCGAGCACGACCTTCCGCAGTGCCGAGAAGTCGAGCTTCCGTATGAGGTTCATATGGTCGAGCAGGATGGTGAAGACCGCCGGGACCGCGCCGACCTGCGTGCATTGGTAAACGCTCAGCGCCTGCAGGAAGGCCACCGGCTCGAACCCGGGCAGAATCACCACCGACCCGCCCGCCTGCAGCAGCGGCTTGACCGCCCCCGCCATCGCGTTCTTGTGGTAGAGCGGCACCGCCGCGAGCGCCCGGTCGCCCGGTCCTGCGGGCCAGTGCTTCTTCAGGCACCGCACCCACCAGAGCTGGCCCTCATGGGAAAGGACGACGCCCTTGGGCTTGCCGGTCGACCCGGATGTGTAGGGCTGGAAGGCCGGGTGGTCGGCGCCGAGAAGGGGCGGCTCGTAGTCGACTGACGCTCTCGCAAGGGCGGCTGCATAGTCGAACCAGCCGGTGCTTGCCCGTCCGGTCCCCGCGCCGGGGCCGCCGACCTCCCACCGCCTCTCGATTCCCAGCCGCTCGATCACCGCTGCCGAGCGCTCCGTGGCCGCGGTCTCGACGAACGCGGCCTGGCAGTCGGCATCCGCGACAATGTGCGCGAGCGACTCGGCCGAAAGCTTGAAGTTGAGGGGCACCGGGACCGCGCCGCAGCGCATCGCGCCGAACATGATCTCGACGAACTCGAAGCGGTTGCCGACGCTGAGCGCGAAACGGTCGCCGATCCCGATGCCGTTGTCCGACAGCAGGTTGGCGACTCGGTCCATGCGCTCGTCGAGTTCGGAGTAGGTCACTTCGAGCGGGGTCGGGCGCGACAGATCGATCAGCGCTACGCGATTGGGGAATTCGGCCCGGGCGTCGCTGAGCCAGTAGCCGAGATTGAATTCCCGGGGATCGGGCCCGCCGGCCGGCCCGGCGCCGCTCACTCCCCGGGCTCCCCGGATCGCGCGGGAAGCGCCAGTGCGGCCACGCAGATCACCGTCACCACGCCGCCGATCACGATCCAGGCCCAGCCGCTCCCCGTGCGCAGCAGCGACGAGATGCCCCACAGCGTCAACCCGTTCCCGGCCAGGTTGAGGATCAGTCCCCAAACGCGCCCCGACCATGGTCCGATGCGCCGCTCGAGGAGTTGTTGGAGGCCGTCCATCACCACCACCCCAGCCGGTTGAAGACCCACGTGATCGCGATCCCGTTCAGCAGCGTCACCTGCAGCAGGATGCCCAGGTTCCACAGGTACGACTTACTCCGGTCGGCGCCGAGGACCTCGCGGTCGTTCAGGAGCAGGTACATGGACCAGCCGACGACGTTGTTGGCGAGCGAAAGAAAGGCGGCGATGGCGATCACCAGCCAAACGGGGCGCGCGTTCCACGCCGCCAGAAACGCGATCTGGGGCAGCAGCGCGCTGATCTTCCAGCGCCACGACGAGGTGTCTGGCTCCCATCCGAAGGCCTCGTGGATGGCCATGGCGCCGGCCAGGCTCATGCCGACGGTCGTCGTGATCGGGACTGCCAGGAAGCCCACGTAGAAGAGGATCTGCGACCAGGTGGGGCCCAGCAACGGCATTAGCGCGGCCGCGAGTTCGGGCGCCGACTCCGGCGTGATCCCCTGTGGGAAGAGTGTGGCCGCGAAAACGCCGATCACCAGGAAGTTGATCAGCACGAAGGGCAGGAAGAGTCCGGCGAACAGGTCAAAGCGGGCCAGTGATTCGTGGTTGCGGCCCCAGCCCCGCCCCAGGCCGGCGTAGTTGAAGAACACCCAGTCCATCACGCCCACGGCGGCCGCGGACGATGCGATGAACAGGTCCAGCCCCTCACCGCCCCCCGGCAGCCACGGCACGAATGCCCCGCGGGCCGCCGCGCCCCAGTCGACGCCCACGACCAGCAGCACCGCCCCGAACGCGACGATCATGACGCCGATCCCGGCCTTCATCACCCACTCGACCAGCCGCGTCCCCGCGCCACCGCGGCGCCCGTAACTGAGGATCAGCCAGCTCGTCACCGCCACGTAGACGACCCAGTTGTACTCGGCCGGGAAGGCGAAGCCGGCGAAGGGCGCGAGCGACTCGATCAGGTGGGTGCCAAGGGCGACCTGGCCGAAGTTGAAGATCACCGCGACGGCCGCAGTACCCACGAGCGCCGTCATCAGCGAGCCGATCAGCCACGAGTGGCGCCGATTCTGGACCTGGATGACGCGGAAGCCGCCTTTGCAGGTGAAGCGGGCCATCGCGGCCATCATGAAGAGGCCCAGGCCGCACGAAAGCCAGATCAGCCAGAGGGTGCGGTAGCCGAACGCCGCGCCCGACAGCATCGACGAGGTGAGGGTGCCGGCGCCGAGGGTGAGGGCGGCGCCCATGAAGCCGGGGCCGGCCAGGCGGGCGTAGCCGGAGACGCGTCGGTGGACCGGGGCGCCGGCGAGGTCGGTCAGTCGCTCGGCCTCGGCGTCCAGGACCGCGCGCGGGATCTTTTGGGCGATCGGATAGTCGACCGGGTCGCCCCCGGCAGGTCTGCGGGCTTCGCCGCTCTGAACAGTGGCTGCGCCCTCGGCCTTGCCGGGCGACGGCCCGCTCACAGCGTCAGCACCGACTTGCCGAAGACCTCTCTCGCCATGAGTTCGCTCATCGCCGTGCGGATGCGTTCGATGGGCCTGACCACGTGGATCGCCGGCTCCAGCTCGCCCGCGGCCACCATGCCCAGCAGGCGCTCAAGGCCCTCGCGGCTCCACCCGTCCGAGCCGATGATCGTCTGCTCGAAGCTCCAGATGTAGCGGATGTCGGTCGGCGGGTCGTAGCCGGCGGTGGCGCCGCAGGTGACCATGCGGCCCTGAAAGCGCAGCACCTTCAGGCTGGCCGCCCAGGTCGCGCCGCCGATGTAGTTGATGACGACGTCCACCCCGCCCGAGTCCGGATCGTGGTAGCGCGGCCGCCCCGCGATGCCGCGCACCAGCCTGACCAGCTCGTCGGAGCGCGACGAGATCACATGGTCGGCGCCGAGGGCGCGCAGCTGCGCCAGCTTCCGCGACGAGCTGCCGGTGGCGATCACCTGCGCGCCGATGCGCTTGCAGAGCTGGACGCAGCCGGTGCCGACGCCGCCGGTGGCGCCGAGGATCAGCACGGTCTCGCCCGGTTGAACGCGCGCGCGTTCCTCGATCATGCGCAGGGCTGTCCCGTATGCGACGGGAAGGGCGGCGGCATGCTCGAACGAGACGCCATCGGGCATCCGCGCCAGGTTCTCCAGCGGGACCGTGAGGTACTCCACCGCCGCCCCGGGCGCCTTCTCACCGAGCATGCCCCGGCCTTCGATGATGGGGTCGATCATGGCGCGGTCGCCGACCTGCCACCCCGCCGCGTCCGTCCCGGGACCGAACCCCGCAACCTCGCCGGCCGCGTCGCCGCACGGGGTCATGGGGAGCGGGATGTGCAGCCCCGTGGTCCCGCCGAGCATCATGGGGTCGAAGCCGTTGAGGGCGCAGGCCCGAATGCGAATGAGGGCCTCGCCGGGGGCGGGGGTGGGGGTGGGGAGGTCGCCAAGGTAGAGTTCGTCGACGCCGCCGTGGCGGTCGTAGAGAACGGCCTTCATCGCGTCAGCCGACCATGGAGGAATAGGTGCCGCGACCCACCGCGCAGAGGCGGCCCTGGTCGTCGTGCACGTCCACGTCGGAGACCGAGATCGTCCGGCCGCTGCGCCGCAGCCGGGCGGTTGCCAGCAGGAAGGGACCGGTGCAGGGGCGCAGATAGTCGACCCGCAGCGAAATGGTGGGGACCCCTCCGCCTGCGCGCACCGCAACGACCATGTCGCCGGCGATGTCGATCAGCGACGCCACCGGCCCGCCGTGATAGATCGTGCCGTCGCCGCGGGTCAGATCGAGCCGCTTCGACATCCTGAGGACGCAGGTGTCCTCGCCCAGGTCTTCAAGGGTGATTCCGAGGGCGACGATGGCCTCGGAGCCCGCGAGGATCGATTCGATGAGGGTCCAGGAAGACGAGCTTCTGTTTGGCATGGGGTTTATGTGATGGCGGTCGTCAGGCGCTCGACGTCGATTCGGTCGGCGTGCTCCATTGCGCGTGCCAGGTCGTAGGCTGCCTGAAGTCGATACCAGGTCTCGGCTCCTCCGCCGAAGGCTTTGTGCAGTCGAATGGCCATTACAGGTGAGATACCCGAGCGCCCATTCACCACATCGGACAACTGCTTGCGGCTAACGCCTAGCTTGCGAGCTGCGTCAGTCACGCTAAGTCCCAGTGGCTCAAGACAGTCATGGCGTACGGAATGCCCGGGGTGCGGTGGGTTCTTCATCAACAATCCTCCTTCAATTGTAATCCAATAGTAACCTGATACCTCCCAGGTTACAATGCTGCTTGACGCGCCCGCTCGTGAGTCCCCACTTGAAGACACGAACTCAGCCCGTCGCGCGCATTGTAAGGAGAGCCCGCCGATGCAACCGCTCCGTCGTCTTTCGACCAACTCAGTGACACTTGCCGTCGCCGCATTCGTCTGCGTCGCGGTACTCACCCCCACCCCCACCGCCGCCCAGACCGCGGAAGCCCGCCTCACCGTCGACCGCTACATGGACTGGGAGCGCGTGGGCGACCCCCAGCTCTCCCCCGACGGCAGCCAGGTCATCTACACCCGCAGCTGGGTCGACAAGATCGAAGACGAGTGGGCGTCGGCCCTCCACATCATGGACGCCGACGGCTCCAGGCCACGCTTCCTCATCGAAGGATCCTCCCCACGCTGGTCCCCGGACGGCACCCGCATCCTCTTCACCGCCCCCGGCGAGCCCGGCGGCGCCCAGATCCACGTCCGTTACATGGACGCCGAGGGCACCGTCACCCAGGTCACCCGCGTTCCCGACACCCCTATGAACGCGCAGTGGTCCCCCGACGGCACCAGGATCTCGTTCACCATGTACACCCCCGGCGAACTCCCCAGCGACTGGTCGATCGACCTGCCCGCAGCCCCCGCAGGCGCCAACTGGACCGAAACCCCCCGCATCGTCGAGAACATGCACTTCCGCGCCGACCGCGTCGGCTTCACCGACCCCGCCTACGTGCACCTCTTCGTTGTCCCGGCCGAAGGCGGCACCGCCCGCCAGCTCACCCACGGCAAGTGGCACGTCGGCTCCCGCTACATCGGCATCTACGGCGGTGTCGGCTACGACTGGACCCCCGACGGCAGCACCATCGTCTTTGACGGCCTCATGAAGGAAGACTGGGACATGCGCTACTTCGAGTCCGCCATCAACGCGGTCGACGTAGCCACCGGCGAGACCCGCGAGATCACCCCCACCCAGGGCCTCTGGAACAGCCCGTCGGTCTCCCCCGACGGCCGCACGGTCGCCTTCACCGGCTACGAGTGGTCCCCCCAGACCTACCACGTCGGCGAGATCCACACGATCGGCATCGACGGCACCGGCATCCGCAAGCTCACCCCCGACCTCGACCGCGACGTCGGCTCGATGATGTGGGCCGCAGACGGCAGCCGCTTCTATTTCTCCGTCAACGACCGCGGCTCCTCCAACGTCTATTCCGCCACCCCCGCCGGCGACGTGCAGCAGATCACCGACGGCGTCCACATGCTCTCGCTCACCTCGATGGCCGGCGGCACCGCAGTCGGCATCCGTTCGGCCCCCCGGAACCCCGGCGACGTGGTCCGCTACGACCTGAATCCCGGCACATCGGTGACGAGGCTGACCGATGTGAATGATGATGTGCTGGAGGGCGTCGCTCTCGGCGACATCGAGGAAATCTGGTATGAATCGACCGAGAACACACAGGTACAGGGATGGGTCATCAAGCCACCCGGCTTCGACCCCACCCGCAGATATCCCCTCATCTTCGAGATCCACGGCGGCCCCCACGCCATGTACAACGTGGGCTTCAACTGGATGTTCCAGAACTTCGCCGCCAACGACTTCGTGGTCCTCTACACCAACCCGCGCGGCTCGACCGGCTACGGCACCGACTTCGGCAACGCGATCGACGACAGCTATCCCGGCGAGCGCGACCTCGCGGACCTCCTGCACGGCGTCGACGAAGTCGTCGGCCGGGGATACATCGACACGGACAGGATGTACGTCGGCGGCTGCTCCGGCGGCGGCGTCCTGTCGAGCTGGGTGATCGGCCACGACGACCGCTTCGCCGCGGCCGCCGTCCGCTGTCCCGTCATCAACTGGATGTCCTTCGCCGGCACAGCCGACGTGGCCATGTGGGCCTACCGCCGCTTCCGCGAACTCCCCTGGGACAACCCGGACAAGTGGCTGCACCACTCGTCGCTCATGTACGTCGACAACGTCACCACGCCCACCCTGCTCCTCACTGGCGAACTCGACCTACGCACCCCGATGACGCAGAGCGAGGAATATTACCAGGCGCTCAAGATGGTCGGCGTTCCCACTGCCATTATCCGCTTCAACGAGGAATACCACGGTACGGGCAGGAAGCCGTCCAACTTCATGCGCACCCAGCTCTACATGCGGAAGTGGTACGACCGCTGGGTGGGCAAGCGGCCGGTGAGCGAATGAACACACCCCCGCCCGAGGCGCGCTCGGGACTCAAGCCCTTCGAGAAGGCCGAACTGCCGGCTCCGCCCAAGCCAAAAGGGCTTTCATGGCTCGGGGTGGTCGGTCCGGGCGTCATTGTGCTGGGGGCCTCGATCGGGAGCGGCGAGTTCCTGCTCGGGCCGGCGGCGTTCGTCCAGTACGGGCTGGTGCTGCTGTGGGTGACGCTGGTCGCCGCCTTCCTCCAGACGGTGCTCAACACCGAACTGATGCGCTGGACCATCGCGACCGGCGAGCCGGTGGTGACCGGGTTCATGCGCACGAAGCCGGGGTCCCAGTTCTGGGCGGTGTTCTACGCCCTCCTGTACTTCCTCCAGGTGGGGTGGCCCGGTTGGGCGGCCGCGGCCGCGGGCGCGATCTTCTTCCTGATCTTCCGCGAACTCGCGGGTCCGGGGCAGGAGCTGATCGTGTACTGGATCGGCGTGGGCACGTTCGCCCTGTGCGTCGGAATCCTCCTCTTCGGCAAGCGCATCGAGCGAACGCTCGAGCTTCTCAACTGGATCCTGGTGGCGGCGATCATCGGCGGCTTTCTGATCCTGGCCGCGATCTTCGTTTCCGGCGACACCTGGGTTGCCGCTGCCGCGGGACTCGTCGGCTACGACACGACCGCCGGGTCCTTCCGCTTCATCCCGGAGGGCGTGGACTGGTTCCTGATCGGGGCGTTCGCGGCCTACTCGGGTGCCGGCGGCGTCATCAATCTCACGCTCTCCAACTGGGCTCGCGACAAGGGCTACGGGATGGGCGAGCGGGCAGGCTACATCCCCGCGGCCGTCGGCGGTGAGCGCAAGGCTCTCTCGCCGACCGGCTACACCTTCGACACATCCTCTGCCGCCATGGAGCGCTGGCGCGGCTGGTGGCGCATCGTGCGGGCCGACCAGTGGGGCGTCTACTTCGTGGGCGCGATGCTCGGGATGGTTCTCCCGGCGGTCCTCTACGTCACCTTCATCGAGGGCGGCACCGACATCCGCGGCCTTTCGGTCGCGGCCGCGCTGGCCAACGCCATGGCGAGCCAGGCGGGCGCCATCTTCGGCGGCGTCATCGCGATGATGGCCGTCTGGGTGCTCTTCAAGACCCAGCTCGACATCATCGAAGGCATGACACGCGCGATGACCGACATCTTATGGACCGGTTCCAGCAAGGTGCGCAACTGGCGCGGCGGCGACGTGCGATTCGTCTACTACACGGTGCTGGGCGTGCTGGCAGTGTGGGGCATCATCGCCATGAAACTGGCTGCACCGATCGTCCTGCTGCAGCTCGGCGCCAACATGGCCGGCGTCGTCTTCGTGATCTCGCCGCTCCACCTGCTCTACATCAACACGAAGTTCCTGCCCGAGGCGATCCGACCGCCCATGTGGCGAAGGGTGGCGCTGGTCACGATGTCGCTGTTTTACGGGGCGTTCGTGCTCCTTTGGCTTAATAGCATGTTCTAGGCCCGGTTTGTCGGCCATGTTCGGCCCATTTTGGCCGACAACGGTCGGCAGCGACAACTGCTCGCGCTTTCAAACCCACCCTCCAAAGGAAGTTGGAACCATGAGGAAACGTACAAACGGAGCGGTCACCCGTTGGCTCGCGGGGCTCGAAATGAGCGCCTGGGCGAAGTGGCTGTCGGCGGTCGCCGTGCTGGGCGTGGTTGCCCCGTTGGTGATGGTCATCGCCGGGCCGTTGGCGTTTGCGGTCGTGCTGGTGGCTGGCGGCGCCTATTGCGCCCCGTTGCTCGTTCGCGCGGTCGCGAAATGGTTTCCTAACCGGTTCCCGAAAGATGTTCCCATCGTCGTGCTACTGCATCTTGTCGCGTAGGCAGCCCTTTTGCCTTATCGTCGTCGCCTTGGCGGCCGCTACGGTGCCGGTGTCCAAGATCCATGGTCAGGAGGTGGATTCCTTACCGGCTGTGGAGGAAGAGGGGGGTCTGCACATATCCGTGCTTCCGGGCGTGCACGGAGCAATAGTCAGGCAGGGCTCACCTTCGTCCCTTGGCGCAAGCCTGGACGTGGTCCTGGATTCACCGAAGCGGCCGATTTGGGTGTCCTTGCAATACCTGTCCCAAGCGGTTCAATGGAACGTTCAGTACGACGACAACACAAGGCGTGATCACCACTATGCGGGTCGGGTCCGGCTGGGTCTAGGCAGGCGTCAGGGGCCCCGAATCTACGCTCTTTTCGAAAAGGGGAGGGGTGTCGTCAAGGCCGACCCCTCCCTCGACCCAGAAGACAAGTACGATTTGCAGGGCTTCGGACTCGGCGCGGGACTGGCCGTTAGCAGATTCACGGTCGCGTTCGAAGCCGTAGTGGGACTGGCCGACAAGACCGCGCGGGGCGGTCACTACCCGCCACGGCTCAGCCGTTCCAATGCTCGCTCGAAGCTCACCAGGCGACGGATCAATGCGTTGTACCTGGAATGGGTGTCTGTCGGATGCTCGGCGCTGATAGCGTTGTAGAGTGCGATTTCAGGAGAGTGTGTGAGGGTGGGGCACTGGGGAAGCTCCAATCCTGCCGCGCGCAAACGCGATTCTCCCACCATGACGAGAAGCGCCTCCACGCTCGGTTCTCCGCGCTGCAAAGCCTCGACTCCAGAGGCGATCAGGTCGGCGCCGGGCAGGTCCGCGGGAACGGTCCTCACCGGGATATCTCGCTTACGGCGCGATGCACCTTGTCCCGAAAACTGCCCGGATCAATTGCCGGATACCTGACCAAGGCCGACTCGATCGCCCGGAACAATTCGATCATCCGTTCAGGCCGGATCAAGCCATGCCGGGCCATTTCCCTCACGTCGGACAAGTCCTGTTCGTGCCCGCGCTCAATCTTGGCCAGCGCCTGGGCATAAAAGTCATAGTGATAGTAGTCCACCGGTCCATGCCGGTCGATAAACGGACTGCGTTCCCGCCACCCGGGCACGATCGGGATGAAATCGTCGGGGGCAGCGAGTTCAACGTTGATGTTCAGAGATTCTTTCGCGCGCGCGATCGCAGCGAACACGCCACGCGGCTCCGGATCGAGCTTCAGGTCGACATCGACGGTCGTTTCGCGCCACCCGACAAGCACCGCAGAGCTACCGCCAACCAGGTAGATCCTCCCGTTGCTCCGGGCCGCGCGGCCCAGTGTGCGCATGAGTTCACGCACTCTGTCGGCACCGGCGGGGGGACGAGCGGCTGTCGTCATCACCGCTCCACGATCCGAAACAACTGGATCTCGAAGAACAGCGTCTCGTTGGGGCCGACCACGCCGTCGATGCCGTCCCAGCCGTAGGCCAGCCGCCCGGGGACGGTGACCTGGTAGTGGCTCCCGACTGACATGAGTTGCAGCGCTTCGCGGAAGCCGCGGATGAGGTTTCTCAGCGCGAGCACATCGGGCGCGCCGCGCTCATATGACGAATCGACGACCGTGCCGTCCTCGGTCCTGGAGCTGTAGTGCAGCACCACGCGGTCCCGTGCGGTGGGCTTCGGGCCGGTGCCCTCGCTGATGACCCGGTACTTGAGGCCGCTCCGGGTGGTGACGTAGCCGTCCTCATCGGGGGTTGGAGCCTCAACGGGCGCCTGGGCTCCACCGCCGGCGCATGCGGTGCCCGCCAGGATCAGGAGCACGCACCGCGCGGGGAGCGCGAGTCTCATCCTCTGCCTCGGGCCACGTGTGCCAGCGCGTGAGATCCCCGCCGCAACGATGCCTCCGCCCTAACTCCCAACGATCTCCAGAAGTTCGATCTCGAAGATCAGGTCCTCGTTGGGGCCGATCACGGCGCCTGCGCCGTCCTCTCCGTACGCCTTTTCCGAGGGGATGGTCACGCGGATGTGGCCGCCGACCGACATCAACTGAACCGCCTCGCCGAACCCTTCGATCACGCCGCTCACGGGGAAGGTCGCGGGCTCGCCGCGGTCGTAGGACGAGTCGAACTGCGATCCGTCGGTGAGGGTTCCGCGGTAGTGCAGGACAACCTCGTCGTCGATGGTCGGCGATGCGCCGTCGCCCTGGCGGAGAACCTCGATCTGGAGTCCGCTGTCGGTGGTGATCATTTGGGGTCCCGTATCCCCGCAGGCCGCGCAAAGCGCGAGCACCGCGATGCCGAGTGTGGTCCGGATGAGCTTTCGCATGATGTCTCCCTGGTTGGTTTCGTTCTTGCCATTACCCCGCTCCTATGGACGACTCGACGATGCTCGCCAGCGAGGGCGTCCCCGCGAGCCGCATGGTGATCGCCAGTTCGTTTCGCAGAATCTCGAGCACGCGCTCGACGCCATCCTGTCCGAAGGCGCCGAGCCCCCACAGGTAGGGACGGCCCACCGCCACCGCGTCCGCGCCGCGTGCGATCGCCTTGAAGATGTCGCTGCCGCGCCGGAAACCGCTGTCCACGATGACGGGCACCTGGCCGCCCACCGTCGCGGTGATCTCGGGCAGGGCGTCGATCGTCGCCTGGCCGCTGCCCTCGGCCCGGCCCCCGTGGTTCGAGACCCAGATCCCGTCGACCCCGTTGTCCAAGGCGATCGCGGCGTCTTCGTGCGTCATCAACCCCTTGATCACGATCCGCTGATCGGTGATTTCGCGCAGGCGGCCGATGAAGTCCCAGGTCATGCCGGCGGTGCGGTAGTCGCTGCTCCGGTACACCGTGCCCTGGTACATGGGCTTGATGCTCGGCGCGCGGCCCCGCGGACGGTGGCAGCTGGTGCAGTTGCGGTCGTCGATGCGCGACCAGCGCCGCCCGGTGAGGCGGTTGCTCCCCGCGGGCAGGTCCACCGTGAGCACGATGACCGGACACCCGGCGGTTCGCACGCGCTCGACCACGGCCTGCGTGACCTCCCAGTTCGAGGTGGCGTAGAGCTGATACCAGACCGGCTCGCCGCGCGCCTCGTTCACGTCCTCCACCCCGGTCGAACTCACGGTCGAAAGCGTCTGCAGGTGGTTCTGCGCTTGCGCGGCCCGCGCCGTCGCCAGTTCGCCCTCGGGGTGGAATGCCCGCTGGCTCCCGCACGGCGCGATCATGATCGGCGACGGCCACTCCCGCCCGAACAGCGTGACGCGGGTGTCGAGCCCACTCACGCCGACCAGCCTGCGCGCACGAATGTAGATGCGCTCCAGGGCCTCCCGGTTGTTGCGCTGGGTCGACTCGCCGTCGACGCCGGTCTGGATGTAACCGAAGTGCGCCGGGGGCATCGCCGTCTCGGCCACCTTTTCCATGTCGAAGACGTCGAGCGCGTCGGCGGCGCTGGTGACGAGGTCGTCGAGGGTGGGGCGGGGAGGAGTGGTGTCGGGGGCGGGTGCCAGGTCGCCTGCGGTCGCCATGGGGACGGACTGGGCGCAACCGGGAATCGCCGCCAGCAACGGGCTCGCCGCCAGCCAGCGCAGGAAGTCGCGGCGGTTGGCGGTGCGGGTGTAGGGAAAGTCGTGTCCCATGCGAGTATCTCGATGGCGCGTAGCGGTGCGTGGTGCCGTGGCAATGTGTGGGCAACCGGTTGATTTGGCGAACAAACGGATCGTTGGGCGGGCCAGCGGACTATGATTCAGTGAGGGCGTCCCTCCAAAGACCCTGATGGCCCTGTCACTCTCCAATGCCCGGCCAAATGAACAAGCCAGCCGCCGGATCGAAACTCCACCGCAACGTCTGGGCTACCAGCGGCACGAGCTTCCTCACGGACGTGTCGAGCGAGATGCTCCTCAACGTCCTGCCGCTTTTCCTATCGAACGTGCTGGGCGTGCGGGTTTGGGCCGTCGGCCTGGTGGAGGGCCTCGCCGACGCGACCGCGAGTATCCTGAAGCTCTACTCGGGTTGGCTGTCGGACAGGCTCGGGACGCGCAAGTGGCCGGCCGTGGTCGGGTACGCGATCTCGGCGCTGTCCAAGCCGTTCTACCTGCTCGCGACGACGTGGGGCGCAATCGCGGCGATTCGCCTTGGGGACAGGGTGGGGAAAGGGGTGCGCACGGCGCCACGCGACGCGTTGCTCGCCGATTCGACGCCACCCGAGCGCCGGGGCCTCGCCTTCGGGCTGCACAGGGCGGCCGATACGGCGGGGGCGGTGGTCGGGATCGCGGTGTCGATCTGGGTGGTGCAGCAGGTGCAGGGGGGCGGGGCGCTTCTCGAGGCCGAGACGTTTCGCTCCTTGGTGATGTGGAGCTTGCTTCCCGCGTTCCTGGGTGTGGCCGTGTTGGCTGTGGCCGCCAGGGATGTGAAGGTCGGCAAGCGCACCGGGCACGGGCAGGGTGGGGAGGATGCCAACGGTGACTCCGGTAGCCGCAGCGAAACTGGCCGTCCTCGACTCGGGCTGCGCGGACTCGGGCGGGGCTTTGCGGCGTTCGTCGTCTGTTCCGTGATCTTCGAGCTTGGTAACTCCGCAGACGCCTTCCTTGTACTCAGGGCGCAGGAGCGCGGCTTCTCGGTGGTGGGGATCCTGTGGCTCTTGCTCGCCTTCAACGTGGTCTACACGCTCGTGTCGACGCCCGCGGGTTCGCTCGCCGACCGGATTCCCCGCAAGCGGGTCGTGGCGGCGGCGTGGGGGCTGTACGCGCTCGTGTACCTGGGCTTCGCGCTGGCCGACACGATCGTGCACGTGACGGTGCTGTACCTGCTGTACGGGTGCTATCACGGGCTTGCGGCGGGTGCGGCGAAGGCGCTGGTCGCGGATCTGGTGCCGGCCGTACAGCGCGGGACAGCGTACGGCGGCTACGCGGCTGCCATCGGCCTCGCCACGCTGCCGGCTTCGCTGCTGGCGGGCGTGCTGTGGGAGGGGCTTTTCGGCTGGCAGGGGTTCGGCCCGGCGGCGCCATTCGTCTTCGGCGCGGCGATGGCGGGCGTGGCGGCGGTGGTGCTGCTGGTGGCGGTCCCTGGCCGAGCGCCTCAACTCCCCGGCAGCCTGAACCGCACCAGCACCGGCAGGTGATCGCTGGTGGTGTCCTCGTAGTCCGGAATATGTTCGTCGACCCGGTAGACGAGCGCCGACCCGGACTCGTACCACGCCATGACCTCGTCCGATGCCAGGATGTGGTCGATCACGTCGTCGTAGCCCAGGATCGAGGTTTCGCCGGTGGTGCTCAGCGCGGCAGTGGGGAAGACCCAATCGGGCACCGCGTCGACGAGCGGCCGGTACGGGGTGTCGCGGCCCGAGGTGATCGACTCGTCCATGTCGTCGTTCCAGTCACCGGGGACGAGCACGATGTCGTCGGCCAGATTGGACTCGAGGTGCTCCTTCAGGCCCGCGCCCGCCGCGGCGCGCCGTTCCCAGGAAGTGACGTCCTGGTTGGCCTTCGCGTGCAGCACGATCACGACCGCTTCGTGAGTGGCGCCGGCATGTTTCAATCGGACGCGCACCTCAAGGGGCGGACGACCGGCGAACTCGTAGTCCAGCTCGGGAAGGATCACTCGCGCCCCGGTCACCTCAACCGCGGATGACTTGAAGATCAGCCCCACCTTGATCTCCCCGCCGGTGTAGGAATCGGTCCCGCCGACAACGCTCGTGTCGTTCACCAGCAGGCCGGCGTATCCCGGAAGGTTCGACAGCAGGCTCTCGAACGCGCTCGCCCGCGACACCTCCTGAACGCCCCAGAGTTCGGCGTCGGTGCCCAGAATCACGTCGCGAATCCGCGCAAGCTGAAGGATTTCATCCGTCGGCCCCAGCCCGGTGGACCCGAAGTTGAGCAGGTTCCATGTCACCATATCGAAGGTCGAAGCAGTGCCCTGCGCGGGGATCGCGACGGGCTGGGGGAGGGGGTCCGGGGGTGGCTCTGGCGGCGGCGGTGGCGGGACGGTCGGCGTGTCAGAGCCGCATGCCGCGATGCACACGTGGAGCAGGATGACTGCGAGACCGCACCGCGAACCTGCCACGCGCCTCATGACCGCTCCCGCAGCCGCCGCTCGATCGCGTCCAGCACCCGGCGCAGCGCCTTCCGCTCGCGCCCGAAAAGGGCCCGCCAGGGTACGAGCGCCGATGCCCACGCCAGCAGCCCCACCGGAAAGATGACGAAAGGGTTGGCACCGCTGAGCGCGCCCCCCAGCAGTCCGCCCAGGACGGCCAGAATCGGCCCCGGTCCGAAGGCAAACGTCAGCAGCCCGTCGCGATAGTTCCCGAGAACTCGCACCCGCGTGGTGTCCCCCTCGCTCCGAATGGACACGTACCGCCCACCCATCACACTGCGCGCACGCCACTCGAACCCGCCGAGGACCTCCTCCACTATCCCCTGCCGGGCGAATTCGCTGCGGATCAGATCGAGGAGTTGGGGAAGGAGGTCGGCGTCCAGCTTCGCCGGAACGACTCGTTCGATCTGCACCGTTGGGGGCAAACCCAGGGATGAAGGGGTCAGCGCCCTTTCGCGGCGCACTTCCAACGACGTGGCTGCCGCCTCGACCCGGGACGCATCGATCCCTGCTTCAGCGGCGATCTCCTTGAGTTCGGCAAGCGTCAGTCCCACGCCCGCGCCGCCTTCCTGATCGGTCGCGGCCGCCTCGACCGCCCTGTGCAGAATCAGGGCGACCTCCTCCTCATCGTAGCGGCGCTCGCTCATGGGTCAGCGCAGCTCCCCGGCCGGGCGCGCGTCCAGCTGTGGCTCCCCGTCCGACTCTCCCTCCGCGAGCGCTTCAAGCCGCGCCATCGCCTCCGCGAAGCGCGCTTCCAGGCGCGGGATGTCGGTCCCGGAGTACCCGATTCGCAGTCGCGCGATGGAAGCCGTCAGGATGTCCCGCAGCTCGGCGGCGGCTTCGCGCCGGGCGGCGGGATCGGTCCCGCCCCGCGCCCCGATCCACACGGGAGCCGTGTGCGCGAAGGGCGCCTCATCCATTGAGGGCCAGCGCGTCGCGCCGCCGCGAGCACGGGCCGCGACCCAACCGCCCGTGGGCAGCTCGATCTCACCGGAATACCTGCGCCGCCCGGGCGACGACATACCCGGATGGGACGCCACCACCCGCCCGTTCACGATGATGTCGACCGTGTCGACCGAAGTGGCCGTGGCGAGATCGAGAGTCCACGTCACCGTCCCGGACGAGACCACCCGGCCGGGCCCCGCGCCGCCGACTTCGAAGTCGAGAAACGGGCCGTTGGTCACGAAGGAGCGGCCCTCGCGCAGCCCCTCGATGTAGACCGGCCAGTTGAGCTGTTCGCCGGTGTGCACATAGACCCGTGTCGTCCCCACCGCCATCGTGCGGTACAGGTTCAGCATCACATCGGTCCCCGCCGACGGTGCGACCGTGAGCCCGAGATTCAGGAACCTGTGCCACAGGGCCGATGTCCCGAAGGAATTGCTCCACAGGCACACGACCTCGAGCGCGTCCACATCGCCCATCACCGCGTCGGCCACGAGCTCGACGGGCACCCCTCCGGCACCACCCTCGGCGAAGGGGTCGGGCACCGAAACCGGGTGCACGTAATACCCCAGACCCCCCTGGCCGTGCGCGAAGTCCAGGACCTCCCTGTTGGTGCGGTCGTCGGTCCCGTAGACCTCGTAGCCCGGTCCCCACACCCAGGGCCAATGCAGCTCCGGCGTCTCGATCAATCCCATGTGGCCGAGAAAATGCGACCGGATCTCCTGGCCGAAGCGGATGAAGGGTGAGGCGTCCGACTTCTCCCACCCCCACAGATGCTGGTCCTCGTAGCGATTGTGCAGGTTGGCGAGGAGCGGCGAGGCCACGTCGAGCGCTTCGCCCCTCATCTTCAGGACCATGTCCGTGGGGTCGAGGTTGGTCTGCCCGCCGTAGTTGAGGTGGAAGTGATGGTCGCCCGAGGCCCATCCGGCGGCGCGCGCGTCCCAAACGGGGGTCAGTTCGAGCGAGACCTCGGTGATCGATCCGGGTGCGGCGGCAACCGTGGCGGTAACCTCCGGAGTCGCGAGCCCCTGGACGGCCGACACGGTCACCTCGCCAGCCGGCACCGTGACCTCGATCAACCCGGGGCTGTAGAAGAAGACGCGCCCATTGGCCCCGTCGAAGTGGACGCCCTTCCGGTCGGGCACAGCGGGGTGCCCACTCGCATCGAGAACGTTCAGGCGGGCCGGAGCGAGGTCGCCGAGCGCACCGGAGCGTGCGCCGCCGCTCTCTCCCGCGATCGTGGTCCGGATGCGTAGGCGAGCCGTACCCGCTGCCCACTCCCACGCGCGTACCTGCACATCCTCCACGGCCCCGCCGGCCGGACGAATCCGTTTCAGCTGAAACGCCTCGCGGGCGTCGGCCTCGGAGTAGTAGATCCACTCGCCATCCGGACTCCACGCGGGAGTAAGGGGGAGCCCACCGCTGGTCAGCAGCACCGGCGCCCCTGGCTGATCGACGTTGTGGACACGAAGATCCCAGCCGTCCTGGGTGGGCCAGTTGAGCGCGACGGTCTGTCCATCGGGGGAAAGCGCGGGACGTGCCATCGACGCGATGCTCCCCGAGGCCAGCACACTCGTCGGGCTACCGTCGGCCGACCGCAACTCGACGCGGTCATCAGGCCGCTTGACGAGCACCACGAAGCTGCCGTCCGCGCGGGGCTGCGGCTTCATCTCGATGCCGGACTCGCTGGTGAGCGCCCGGGATTCGCCGGTGGCCAGGTCGAGTGCCCATACATCGAGGGTGCCTGCCTGCCCGGACGTGTAGTACAGGGTGCCGCCGTCGGGCGAGAACGCGGGGTCGAGGTCGATGGCGGGCGTGTCGACGGTGCGGATATCGTCGCCCGACGCCGCGTCGACCACCACGATGCGGGTGTCGTGGTCGTTGTCGCGCACCAGGGCGAGCCGGTCGCCGGAGGGGTGCCACGCTGGCCGTGAATCCATGTCGCGCCCCTGCGTGAGCTGCCGCGCGGTGCCGGTCGCCAGGTCCATCACCCAGATCCATCCGCGCGCCGAAAAAGCGATGTGCCGTCCATCCGGCGACGGTGCCGGATCGATCGGCCCGCTCGTGAGCACCGGGAGTTCGTAGCCCTCCAGATAGACGTGATGACCGTAGCCCTGCACGCGGGGGTAGCGATTGGTCCACTGACCGGAGGCGGCGTCGGGGACAAGGGTGAGGGCGGCCGGAACGGCGGCGCATATGGCCCATGGCGACATGTTCTTCACGGCATCAGCTCCTGGCGGCAGGTGGGAGGGTAAGCATCGCTGACAGCGGGCGGACGCGGCAAGGGCGGCCTGAAGACCGTATCTTTCCCTCGATCACAGATCCAACAGGAGGATGCCTGCATGGCCGATTCACGATCCACGCGCGGCGCGAACGCCTTGCTCGCCCTGCTCGTCCTGGCCGCATGCGCGGAAGCGCCGCCCGCCGAAGAAGCGACTGTCGACGATGTCGGCGAGCGGGACGCTGAAGTCGCCGTTGAGCCGGCTCCCGAAGAGAACATCTTCCACGAAGGCGCCGATCTGCCCTGGGGAGAGCCCGACAACGGCATGCAATACCTCGCGCTGTACGGCGACTCGAGTGCGGAAGGGAAGCCCTTCGTCTTCCGCCTCAAAGTCCAGACCGGGTTCGAACTGGGGCCGCACACCCACCCGATCACCGAGCACATGACCGTCCTGTCCGGCAGGTTCTTCGTTGGGATCGGGGAGACGCTGGACCGGGAGGCCGCGACGGCGTACGGACCGGGCAGCTACCTCGCCATCGCCGCGGGTGTGCCGGCGTACATGTGGGCCGAGGGCGAGACGGTCGTGCAGGTGCACGGCGTGGGGCCGCTGCGCACCGAGTTCATCACGCCGCCGGGAGGGTGATCGTGGGCGGGAAGCGCCTCCTCGCCGTGGCCATCGCCGCGCAGATCGCAGCATGCATCCCGTCGGAGGAAGCCACCCTCCGGCGCGGCGACCCGGCCCCCGCCTTCACCGCCGCCTCCCTGGATGACGGCACGCCGGTCTCGCTTGCCGACTATCGCGGCGAGATCCTGCTGGTCAACCTGTGGGCGACGTGGTGCCATCCCTGCAAGGAGGAGACGCCCTACCTGCAGTCGCTGTTCGAGCACTACAGGGACCGGGGGCTGCGCATCCTGGGCGTGTCCGTCGACCTTCCGGCCGACTCGGCCGCGGTGGTCGAGTTCGTCCACGAGTTCGGCGTCGAGTACGACATCGCGCTCGATCCGGAAGCAGTGTCGCGCGAGGTCTTTCTCGCCCGTGGGCTGCCCACGTCGGTGGTCATCGACCGGGACGGAGCCGTGGCGTTCTCGTGGGTAGGACCGATCCCGGAAGGCGACCCCACGTTCATCGCGGGACTGGAAGCCGCCTTGGGGCGGTGAGGCCGCGTGCTCTGATCACAACACCTCTTCGACCCATCGCACCACGCGTTCCGCAACCTTCACCGCGTCGGAGTACTCCTCTTCGGTGACCGGGCGCATGGGTCCCGGATATCGCGTAGCCACCGCATAGAGCGTCAGCGCAGCACCCTCGAAGACGTGCGGGGGGATGTCCACGCCTACCTGCTCGACCAATGACAGGATCGCAGACAGGTCATGGGTCAGTGGAAACTGTATCCCGCGTGCGAGCAACAGTCCCTTGAGTGCCTTCTCGGCCGCCTGCTGCGCGTCATGGCACAAGTCCTCCAGATACACATTGGGCGCCCTGAGTTTCGAGCGGGCAAGATTGCTGTGCGCACGATTCAACCACTCTCGTGGATCGTCGCCTGCAAACCGTTCACGCGGCTTCATAGACGACCTTCCCCTCTCCCAGTGCCTCCCGGATCACCATCCCGTGACTGTCCCTGTATCGCTCAAGGTCTTCGGGAGAGACCACGAGGGCGTCGACGGCGGTACCTACGCCTATCAGGCCCATGTATATGTCGCGCATCAGATCAAGCGCATCGGCACCCGACTTGACGACCAGCAGGTCCAGATCGCTATTCGGGCCCATTTCGCCGCGGGCTGCAGAGCCGAAGAGAATGATCATCTCCGGTTGAGCGATGGCCACTACGCGGCGAAGAACCTCGTCCAGCATGCTCGGTACCACGAAGCGGCAAGTCGGCCCTTCCGCCAGGCCCAGCCCCCGGTCCAGGGTCGCCAGCGGACATTCAAAAGCCTCCGCCAGCGCTACATACCAGGCTGAGCCGCCAGGCAGGGTCTGACCAAGCTCCCACGCTCTGTCGGCGAACGGCAACAAGGAAACGAGCTCGATGTCCAGCCGAAGCAGGTCACGCCGGGCGCCGTTGGCCTCGATGTGGGAGATGGCACCGCGGCGTTCCAGTCGGGCGAGGATGTCCAGCACGTCGGCGACGACCATTGCAGGGGCGACAAGTGCTGACCGATGAATCACCGACTCGGCCCACCGGCCATCCGGCCCCGAATCGACCAGGGCGGCAACCAGGACGGACGGGTCGGCTACAGCCGTCACCGGCGCTTGGAGTCCCGGGACGCGAGGATGCCACAGGCGCCCACTCGCGTGCCCGCCAGCTCCTTCCTTTCGCGAACGTCCTCAAGCCAGCGATCAAGCGACGGTCGCGACGCGATCCGCTCAAGCTCGCGCCGCAGATACTCCTGCATCGACAGCCGCGCCAAGGCGGCACGTGCTGCGAGTTCGTCGCGCACCTCTTCGGGGACGCCCCTGACGGTGATCTGAATGGCCATGACAGCAAGTTACTGTCACAGACAGCAATATGCAAGCACGGCGCGGAACGGATCTACTCCCGATCCCGCTCCCCGTCACGCCCTTCCTCTTCCGCGATCTCCCGCGCCCGCCTGCGCAGCCAGACCCCGGTCCCGAACACCAGGCCGAGCGGCAGCAGGGTCAGCAGGCCGGTCGTGGCGAGAAAGGCGATCCGCGCCTCGTCATCCCGGTCGAAACACACGGGGCAGGCGTGCAGGGTGTCCGGAAAGGCGGCCGTCACCACAAGGGCGAGCGCCGCTCCGGTCAGCGCCACGCGCCGACTCCATCGGGTCCTGTCGCGATTCACCATGTCTATAGATACACCTGGAAGTACAGGAAGGGCCACACAAAGACGACGAAATACCAGAAGAGCGCCACGGTGGAAAGGGCTTCTTTCGTCAGCCGGTCCGCCAGCAGCCGGCCGAAAGCCCACACCAGCGCTCCGATCGCGGCGACCGCGTGCAGCGCGTGCGCCCCGATGATCGTGTAGAAAAGGCTGCCGTAGGTCGACGAGGTCATGGTCAGTCCCTCCTGGATGAGGGCCAGCCACTCCACCCCCTGCAGCGCCACGAAGGCACCGCCGAGAACGGTCGCCGCCGCCAGCAGGGTCCGGATTTCGCGGTTGCCGCGCTGGAACATCCGATGCGCGATCAGCAGCACGACCCCGCTCGCGAGGAGCGCACTCGTGTTGACGGCCGTTTCCGCAAAGGGCAGCCGCGGCTGGTTTGGCGGCGGCCACACCGACCCGATCGCGCGCGCCTTGATGATCACGAACGCCGAGATGAACCCCGCGAAGAGCATGACCTCGACGAAGACGAACAGGATCATGCCCAGCACGCCGTTGGACACAATCTTCTTCGCCCTGTGCGGCCGGGGCCGGAACGGGATGATCCTCGCGCGTGCAGTCATGGCCGCTCTTACTCCTCAGGCCTCTTGGCCGCCCGGCAGCAGCTTGCGGATCCTGCCCACGCCGGGCAGCCGCATGAGCCTGTCCAGCACGGGTCCCACCATCCGCTGCAGCATGGGGATCTTCATGAGCATCTCCAGCGCCAGCAGCAGCAGCCCGATCGACAGAATGATCGCAACGGCGTTGGTCCCGATCCCCACCAGCACGACCACCGTCCAGAAGGCGCCGTGCACGAAGTTGTACCCACCGGGAAGGAGGTTGTCCGTCGATTTGGCGGTCGGTACCAGCCCGGCGTAGCTCACTTCGGCGTGTTCGCCCTCCGCGTCGCCCGCGTGCCCGGCCTCTTCGGCATGCTCTTCCTCTTCAGCGTGATCCTCCGCATCCGGGAGCCCGCGGTCCACCGCGGCTTGCGCAGCCACGTTCTCCCACATCCGCCCGGAGTGCAGCTGCACGTCCGGCGCCACGCCGCCCCAGAAGAGGGCCAGCAACAGCACCGACGCCGCCAGGAACAGCTTCGGCATCACCCGCTCGATGGTCAGGTGCATGAAGTTCTTGATGACGAGCCAGGCCTTGACGACCGCGATCCCGAACGCCGTGATCAGCGTAATCACGATGCCGAGGCTGAACTGCGCCCCGAAGATGTTGACCGGCCGGTTCAGCCGTTCGCCCACCCACGGTCCCGCGATGCTGACCGCCAGCAACACCAACAGCACCAGATAGACCTTCACGTAGTGATTGCCGAGGAATCCCTTGTCTTCCGAGTGACCGGCCATGGGTTATTTCGCGATGTAGAGCAGAGGGAACAGGAAAATCCACACGATATCGACGAAGTGCCAGTAGATCCCTATCAGTTCGACGCGGTGCAGTTCGCGGCCCCTGGCGGCGTCCCTGGCCACGAAGGCCATGATCACCGCGCCCGCGATCACGTGGAAGGCGTGAAGGCCGGCGGCGGTGTAGTAGAACGCCCAGAATCCGTTCGAGGTGATCGTGTACCCGTGGGAGATCTCGTACCACCACTCGTAGGTCTTGACTCCGAGGAAGACGAGAGCGCCGACGATGGTGCAATACAGGAACATCGCGGCTCTCTTGCCGTCGCCCTTCTCGGCGGCCTGGTGCGCGAGTACCGCCGTGAGGCTCGAGGTGAGCAGCACCCAGGTGTTGAAGGCCCCGATGTACGTGTTCGTGACCGCAGCGGCGTCAGCCCACTCCGGATGTCCCAGGCGGAACATGACGTAGGAGGCGAGCAGTCCGCCGAAGATCACCACTTCGGAGGCCAGGATCCACCAGACCGCGAGCTTACCGGTGGCGGTGCCGGTGGCGGCGCGCGTTGTTGCGATCGGCCTCATCAGATCGACCTCACGCTGTCATGCATTGGCATATGACTCGCTACTTGGGTTCGTTCTGCGGCCAGTAGTCGTCTTCGCGGCCTGGCACGCTGTACTCGTAAGGGCCGCGGTAGACCACCGGCATCCGGTCGGGATGCCAGTTGCCGTGCGGCGGGGGCGATTCGGTGGTCCACTCCAGGGTAGTGCTCTTCCAGGGGTTTCTCGGAGCCTTCTCCCTGGAGCGCCACGACTTCCAGCAGTTGTAGAAGAAGATGAACTGCGCGGCGAGCATGACCAGCAGGGCGCCCGTCGCCAGGATCCGGATGTTCTGGAACATCGCCCCGGAAAGCTCCGGGAAGTGCGTGTAGTTGTAGATCCGGCGGTGCTGGCCCCCCATCCCGAGTACGAAGAGCGGAATGAAGATCAGGTTGAAGGGGATGATGGTCAGCCAGAAGTGCCACTTGCCCAGACGTTCGTCCATCATCTTGCCGAACATCTTCGGGAACCAGTGGGTAAAGGCCGCAAATGTCCCTATGATCGCAATCGGGAAGAAGGTGTAGTGGAAGTGGGCGAGGACGAAATACGTGTCGTGGAAGTAGATGTCCGCACCCGCCGCACCCAGGAAGATCCCGGTCACCCCCCCGATCAGGAATTCCGCCACGAACGCGAGCGCCCACAGCATGGGCGTGGACAGCGTGATGGACCCCCCATACAGCGTTGCAATGTAGATGAAGCACAGCTCCGCAATGGGCACCGAGATCAATAGCGTGGTGATGGTGAAGATGTTCGCCATCCGTGGATCAATTCCGGCAATGAACTGGTGGTGCGCCCAGACGAAGAAGCTCAGTACGCCGGTCGCCACGATCGTGAAGATCACCGTGCGATAGGCGAACAGCTTCTTGCGCGCGAAGGTGCAGATGATTTCGACCACAACGCCCATTGCCGGGAGCAGCACCACGTATACCTCGGGGTGCCCGAAGAACCAGAAGAGGTGCTGCCAGAGGATCGGGTCGCCGCCCGTGGCCGGGTTGTAGAAGCCGGTGCCGATCGTCTGGTCGAAGATCAGCATGATCGCGCCCGCCAGCAGCGGACCGACCGACAGCATGAAGAGGATGCTGGCGACGACGATCATCCAGACCACGATGGGCACGTCGAAGGCGCGCATCCCGGGCGCACGCGAGTTCATCAGGGTCGTGATGAAGTTGATTCCGCCAAGCAGGAACGCCACGAACTCCAATCCCACCCCGATGACCCACAGGGTACTCCCGAGTGGAGTGAGGTTGTAGGTGGAGTCGGCCGAGAGCGGCGGATAGGCCGTCCAGGCTCCCGCGAAGCCACCTCCTTCCACCACGAGCGACGCCAGGATCACGATCGTGCTGACGAAGAAGACCTGGAAGGAGAGGCGGTTGATCTTGGGGAAGACCATGTCGTCCGCCCCGATCATGAGCGGGATCAGGAAGTTCCCGAAGGCGGCCAGCAGCACGGGCATGGCCACCCAGAAGATCATGATGGTGCCATGGTTGGTGACGAGTGCGTTGTACTCGCCGGGCGAGACCATCCCGAATCCGGGCACGGGCATTCCGGGGAACGCCAGCTGCATCCGGAAGACATATGCCATGAAGCCCCCGATGAGGGCCATGAACATGCCGGTGAACATGTACTGCACGGCGATGACCTTGTGGTCCGTCGACCACAGGTACTTCAGCCAGCCCTGGGGACCATGGTGCGCATGGTCGTCGTGAGCGTGTCCGTGTGTCAGATCGACCGCAGGCTCAACCATCTCTCTCGGTCCTCCGTCTCTCTCTTATCGCGCTACTGGGAGGCGGGCGTGGCGCCGCTCGGGGCCGAAGCCGCCGCGACAGGCGTGTTGGCCGCCACCCAGGCTGCATGTGTTTCGGCATCCTCGACCATGACCTCGGCGGCCATCACCCCGTGTCCGAACCCGCAGATCTCGGCGCACTGGACATCGAACCTGCCTGTCTTGGTCGGCTCGAACCACCCCGTGATGCTGCGCCCTGGAATGGCGTCCTGCTTGATGCGCCAGACGGGCACCGAAAAGCTGTGCAGGACGTCCGTCGACTGCAGTTCGAAGTGGTAGGTCTTGTTGTTCTCCACGTGAAGCTCGTCCACGGTGAAGATGTCGTCGGGGCTGTCCAGCTCGCCGTCGGCGCCGGGGTGCTGGAAGGTCCACGCCCACTGCTGCCCGATCACCCGGATGACCCCGTCGGGATCATCCGGCAGGTCCATCTTGATGTCGTGCCACACCCGGAACGAGACCACGATGATCAGGATGTCGAAGACCAGCACGCAGAGGTGGGGAATCGTGATCCACCGCTTGTGGCGCTTGTTCTTCCCGTCGATGTACTCGCCCCGGCGTCCAGGCTTGGCCCGGAACTTGAGGATGAAGTGCAGGAAGATGTACTCGGCCGCGAGGAACCACACCCCCACGATGATCAGCACCGTGAGGATGAGCCCGTCGATCTGCTCCGCGTAGGACGAACCCACCTCGATGAGGGGCCCAAACCAGCTGAATTCGAAGAATTCGAAGAATCTGTTCATGATTGCAGCACGAAGGTCCAGACCACGGCGGCGCCGATGAAGCCCACCGCCAGAGCCACAGTGATCTTCAGGGTCTTCCTGGCGAAGACGATGGCGTCATTCACCTCGTCTTCGGGCGCGGGTGGAATCTGCGCCGCAAGCTCTGCGTGGGTCGGTGTATCCGGGGACACTTTCTCTTCCATGGTTCAGCGGCTGAGGGTGTACACGTAGGCGGCGACGGCCCGCACCTGGTCGTCGGTGATCGAGGTTCCGGCGCGGGCGAGCATCTGGCCCGGGTGCTCCACCGGCTGCGGGACGCCGGTCATGACAATGTCGACGATCGATTCGTACTCGCCGTCGATGTTGAGCCAGGTCGCGTCGGTGAGGCTCGGCGCCAGCGGCCCGCCCTCGCCGCCGCGCAGGTGGCAGGTGACGCAGATGCCCTCGCCGTGGAAGATCTCCTGGCCTTCGCGGGCCATGTCCACGGTGACTCCTTCGGGCAGAATCGACGCATCGACGATCAGCTCCGGAAGCGGCTCCGGCGGCGGACCGGGGATCCGGCGCGGCAGGCGCTGCATCGTCATGATGTAGGCAGTCACGTTGTCGATCCGCTCGTCGGACATTCCGGCCATGGGGCCGCGCATCACCGCGCCTGCTCCGTCACCCGGCACGGCTCCCCGCACCCCGTCCCGATACTTCCGCAGCGACGAGGCGATGTACCAGTCGTTGAGGTGCAGCACCGAGGGAGCGCGCAGCTCCGGAACCGGCGAATCGATTCCACGACCATCGACGCCGTGGCAGTTCGAGCATAGCGCCTCGTACTCGGCTTCGCCGGCCTCGGCGTCACCCTCGGCGGTGGGCGCCGGGTCGGGGATCGGAAGACTGAATACATAGTCCACAATCGATTCGATGTCCCCGCGGTCTGCGAACAGCGCCCTCGACATGGGCCGCATGCGCAGCCCCTCGGCGTCGGTGTAGTGGTACCCGCGCACGCCCTCCTGGAACTTCTCGATCTGGTAGGTCATGTACCAGTCGGAGGCCCCCGCGATGGCCGGGGCGCCGAGTTCCTGGTCGCCGGCCGCGTCGTCGCCGTGGCAGGGAGAGCAGGTGTCGAACAGCATCTCGCCCCGGGCGATGCCGGGAGCGGGCCCGCTGCATCCCCCTGCGATCATCGCGATCGCAATGAGACCGACAGCGCGGATTGTGGTAGAAGAGTGACCTGTGGTAAGCCGCGTCATTGTCCTCGCCCGAAGGCTGTTGGCACGAAACGAAGAAGGCTTAGTAATGTCGCCATTTTAGCGTGCGCATTCTAGCCATCGGTCCCCTTCGGGGCAACGGCCTGCTACTTCCGCGTTGTGACGACGATGGCTCCGCCCGTGTGTCCGGTGCCAAACCGGATGGTGGCGTCCGCGGCGCTCATGAAGACGATCCGCTCCACCTGTCCGATGGAAAGCTGAGCCAGATCTTCACGTGTGGCGCGAGCCATGTTGTCGATCACCACCCCCACGACAGGTATCGGATCGTTGGGGGTTCGGGCCGGACGCGCCCTGAGCCACTGCGGCCTAAGCAGGGCGACTGCCTCCATCGCGTCGTTCACGGAAGTGGCTTCGAGTTCCTCGCGGGTGATGTCGCCGCTGCCCCGAGTGGACAGTCCGCCCTCTCCCGAGGAAGCGCACGCAACGCCTCCGCCGAGGGCGAACAGCGTCGCGGCTGCGAGAAAACCGGCCTGCGTTGTCAGTCTCTTCCGTCTCATCGCCCAACTCCTCCGTTTCGCGGGCTGCAGCTGACCAGGGCGCGCCGCTATCGCAGCGTCACCACGATGGCCCCGTCGAAGAACCCCGTCCCGAAGCGGGTGGTTGCGTCGGCTGCCGACATGAACTCGATCCGCACGATCGAGCCGACGGGCACCGTGGCCAGACGGTCCCGGGTGCTGCGTTGACCATTGATCACGATGGTGGCGCCCGCCGAGCGGCCCCGCATCCACTGGGGCCGGAGAAGGCTGATCACCTCCATCGCGTCGTCCACCGAAGTGGCCTGGATTTCCTCGCTGGTGATGTCGCCCCGGCCGCGTGAGGTTGTCGACCCTTCACCCGTGGAGGCGCAGGAGAGCCCTCCGGCCAGGGCGAGCAGCATGGCCGCTCCCCCAAGGCCGCCCTTGATATTCAATCCTCTCGATCCCATCACGCTACTGCTCCTCTCGGGGGACAACGGGCAGCACGACGTGGGACTCCTGACCGGGCGCGTGGTGCACGGCGTTGCGTGCCACCACCCAGTCGGTCTCGTCGTAGTTGTTGCCGCCGGTGTTCAGGTTGCGGTCCCAGCGCGGGAAGCTCGACGAGGTGACCTCGAGGCGGATGCGGTGTCCGGGCAGGAAGTGGTTCGCCGTTGCCTGCAAGTCCATACGCACCTGGTAGACCTGATCTTTCTCCATCCAGACCTTGCGGCCATAGCCCTCGCGGTAGCGGGCACGCTGAATGCCCTCCTGGACGTTGATCGGGGTGCCGTCGGGCTGGACGTCCACCAGCTTGGCGACGAAGTCGGTGTCGCGGGCGTCGGAGGACACGTAGAGGACGAGTTCGATGGGGCCGGTGACCTCGAGTCCCTCGGTAAGCGGCTCGGAGGTGTACACAAGCACGTCGTCGCGGTCCTCGACGGCGGACTGGTCGAAGCCGCCGGCCGGGGCGTCGGCGGTTCCGGTGCAGCACACGGGGCCTCCGATGGTGGGGACCGGGTCGTCGGGGTCGTAGGTGAAGATGTCGGGGGGCTGGTCGGCGGTGGGGGCGTCCCAGGAGAGGCGGCCGTCGCCGTCGCGGGTGTTGGCGCTGCCGCCGCTGTGCAGGTACATGGGGCGGAACTCGGTGCCCTCGACGGGCCAGGTGTCGGCGGTGCGCCACTCGTTGGCGCCCATCAGGTAGTACTGGAGGTGCGGCATGTCGAAGTCGCCTTCGCCGCCGTCCCTGAGCCAGTGGTTGAACCAGCGCAGGTAGATGTTCCAGTAGGCGAGGCGGGCGTCGCCCAGGTCGCGTTCGCCCACAACCGTGCGCGAGGTCGCGATCTCGGAGGTGCAGTGGTCGGTCGGGGAGATGATCGCGAACTGGTTGTCGCGGGCGCGGTCGGACTCGGCGTTGTCGCCGAGCAGGTTGAAGAGCTTGAGCGTTTCCGAGACGCCCAGGTCGTACCAGGAGTTGACGTGCAGGGCGGGGACGTCGAAGCGGTCCTCGGGGGTGACGTAGCCGATGTGGTCCCACCAGGGGTCGCCGGGCTCGTGCGAGATGAAGTCCTCGAAGTCGGTGGGCGGGGCGCCGGCCGCCTTCAGCATGTCGATGTAGGGCAGCGTGCGCCACGCGGCCTGGAAGTCGAGTCCGCCGGGGCTCGGAGCCGGATTGATCATCTCCTCGACCTGGAGGATCACGTCGCGCGGTGTGCCGGGCGGGACGCGGTAGAAGACCTTGCTGCCGGCGCCGCGAAACCACCCGAGGCTCGCGGCCAGCTCGGTCGCGCCGCCGAAGTAGAGGCCGAAGTAGCGGAGGCTGCCGCCGGCGGCCTGGGGGAGCGCGGCGGCGTGGTTCGGGTTGCGGGTTGCGGCGAGCTGCATCTGGTTCTCGCCCAGGTACGAGCAGCCGTACGTGCCGATGCGGCCGTTCGACCAGGGCTGCCCGGCGAGCCAGGAGACCATGTCGTAGCCGTCGCGGCGGTCGTCGCGCGACACGAAGTACTCGCCTTCGGACTGGTATCTGCCGCGCATGTCCTGGACTGCCACTGCGAACCCGTGGCTCGCGAACCAGCGGGCCGCCGAGTTCTCGCGCCGATGCGGCAGCTTCCCGTACGGCGTCCGAATCTGGATGACCGGCAGCGGCTCCTCGGCGCCTTCGGGGAAGTAGAAGTCGGTGGCGAGCCGGGCGCCGTCTCGCATCGGGACCATGTGTGTGGGGTCGAGGCGGACCTCGTAGGTGCCTTCGGGGCGGGGAAAGGGGCCCTCGACGTCTCCGGAGGGGACGGAGGCGCCCGCTTCCGATCCGGTGTCCGCGGGCCCGCATGCGGCCGCCAGGAGGGCGATTGCCAGGAGGGCCTGGAGAGGGCGTCGGTCGGTCGGGAAAGGGTGTCGGTCAATCATATGCAGTCGGAGTTGGAGACAGGTTCAGCATCTCGCGCGCCTGGGCGGGCGTCGCGACTTCGCGGTTGAGCTCGTGGATGATCCGCACGGCTCGCTCCACCAGCTGGGCGTTGCTCTTCGCCTTTTCACCGCGACGGTAGTAGACGTTGTCCTCCAATCCCACCCGGACGTGCCCGCCGAGCATGGTGGCGAGCGTCGTCATCGGGATCTGATGGGGACCGATCCCGGAAGTCAGCCAGACCGTGTCCTCGGGGAATTCGCGGATCATCTGCAGCACGTTGTCGACGGTGGGAAGGCTCGAGGTCTGGTACCCCATGACCGTCTGAATCCAGTACGGCTTCTCGACCAGCCCCTCGTCGATCAGGTAGCGGATGACCCATCCACCGCCCGGGTGGTAGGTCTCCAGCTCCGGCTTGATACCGCGGGCCTTCATCTCGGTCGCAAAGTGCTTGATCTGATGGTACGAGAAGGGCAGGCACTCGTCGTAGATGATCTCGGGGCGTGGATCGGGCAGCGGCGCGGGCCGGGCCGGGATCCGGAAGCGGCTCATATCCGGCGTCAGGTTCAGCGACGCGACCTCGGGCCGCGCGTCCAGGCACTGCAGCCGCTCCTCGTTCGTCATGCCGGGACCGCCGCCCGTCGTGTCGTTAATAATGATGCTCGGGCAGGCCTCGCGAATCTTCGCATTGACCTCGAGCCAGCGTTCGGTGGTGACCGCCGGTCGGGTGGGAAACTCGGCCTGCCGCGCATGAACGTGGACCATGGACGCGCCGGCCTCGTAGGCGCCCGCCACGGACTCGGCGATCTCTTCCGGCGTCTCGGGCAGGTTCGGATTCGACTCCTTGCCCTGGATTCCGCCGTTGCAGGCGACGCAGATGATGGTCGGCGGCATCCGGCCCACCCGCGCCAGGTACTCGAAGGCGTCGGCGTGGTTCCAGCGGTCGTCGAGGTTGGGCATCGGGCCTGGGTCCGTGTAGAAGAGGTGTGTGACAAGCCCGACGTCCCCGTGTAGTGTGGGCTTGTCATTTCAGTATTCACGTCTGCGGGCGCATGCGCGAGGGGAGCACCACCCGTCCTCGCTGCAAACGCCGGGAAGGAACCGCCATGTCCGTCGCGTCCACGTCCAGCTCCACGTCGCCCGGCACAGTCGCCGTCGTCGGTACAGGCGTGATCGGGAGGAGCTGGATCCGCGTGTTTGCGCGCGCCGGATTCTCGACCCGCGTGTTCGATTCCGACCCCGGGCAAGTGTCGGGCGCGGTAGCGTGGGCCCGCACCTCGGCGGAGGAGGACGTCCACCTGGGCCTCTACACCTTCGCCGAGGCCCAGGCTGAAGAGCGCCGGATCACGCGCTGCGAGACCCTGGAGGAGGCGCTCGACGGCGCGGCCTACGTGCAGGAGAGCGGCCCCGAGGCCATCGCGGCGAAGCAGGCCATCTACCGGGTGCTGGACGCGGCGGCGGCCCCCGACGTGGTGCTGGGCAGCTCCACCTCGGCGAACGACATGACGGAGATCGCGAAGGGACTGCCGGGCGCCGCGCGCTGCATCGTGGCGCACCCGGTCAACCCGCCGCATGTGATCCCGCTGGTCGAGGTCCTCGCGGGCGCGAACACCCGCCCGGACGTCAAGGCTTCCACCGTGGCGCTCCTCCGCCGCGCCGGCATGGCCCCGGTCGTGCTCGACCGCTTCGCGCCCGGCTTCGTCCTCAACCGACTGCAGGCCGCGGTGATGCGCGAAGCGGTCTCGCTCGTCGGCACGGGAGTGGCTTCACCCGAGGTCGTCGACATCGTCATGCGGGACGGGCTCGGCCTCCGCTGGGCGCTGATGGGCCCGCTGGGGACCGCCCACGCCAACGCGGACGGCGGCGCCGGCAGCTACTTCCGCATGTACGGCGACGCCTATCGCACGATCTGGAAGGATCTCGACCCTGCTCCCGATTTCAGCGAGGGCGTCATCGACGCGATCGCCGACGGGACGACGGCGATGTACGGCGAGGGCGCGGTCGCGGCGCTTGCGGCCTGGAGAGACCGCCTGGTGAGGCGGATCATGCAGCTGAAGGACGAGGATCCGGCGCCGAAGGCGGATAATACTAAACAATAATGTTTAGGATGTCAGAAACCACTCCAGAGCCCAGTTCAAGTCGACGCGCTCGCCATGCCACAGGGTACTGCCGGTTGGGGGGTCGATGCGGTGCTGCCCATGCCAGTGGGCCAGCCCAAAGTCTTGCGTTGGGGGTGCCGGGGCGTCCGCTGGCAGATCGGCCGGGGCCTCGCGGGGCACCAGTCCGCTGACATCCGGAGCCGCTGGCGCCACGGGCATGCGCGCACCCAGGGGATTGAAGAAGCCGGGCACTCCCCGCTCGTCCATCTCCACGTGCCAGCCCCCCTCGTGCACCGCCCGGTGATGGAAGGGGCAGAGCAGCACGAGGTTGTTCATGTTTGTCTCCCCGCCCTCGGCCCACGGCGTGATATGGTGGGCGTGGGTGCGCGTGCGCGATCCGCACCCGGGGAAACGGCACCCGCCATCGCGGGCTTCGAGCGCCTTGCGCAGCCGCCAGTCCACGGTCCTCTTGCGGCGCCCGATGTCGAGCACCGTGCCGTCCACGCGCCGCTTGATGGGCACGACCTCTGCATCGCACGCGAGCCGCGCAGACGTTTCAGCTGAAACGCGCGAGCCGTCTTCCGTGACCAGCGAGGCCGGTGCCTCCACCTTCTCCCCGCCGCCCTCGAACGAGTGCACCACGAGCTGCACCTGCGGCTCGACCTGCTCCTCCAGCCAGAGCCCCAGGGCGTCGGCGCGGCGCTGGCTCGCCGAGGTCTTGTGCTCGCGTCCGGCTTCGCGCTCGGCGCGGTAGAGCTGGTCTTCGGCCACCTCGAGAGCCTTGAGCAGCAGCGCGCCAACCTCCGGGGTGAGCCGGCCGCGCAGTTCGTAGCTGCCGTCGTCGGTGAGCCACAGCGACAAGCTCCGGCGCTCGGCGCGGGCGGCCAAAGAGTCCGAGTCCTGGTCAAGGCGGCGCCACGTGCGGACCAGTCGCTCGACGTGGGCGGTGGTGCCGTGGCGCGCGAAGGTGAGCAGTTCGGCTTCGTCGTCAGCGGTGGCGACGCGGGTCAAGGCGCGGACCTTCGAGTAGGAGATCTCTCCCTTGGCGAGGGCGCCGGAGATCAGGGGCAGAGACGGTAGGCAGCGGGCCACCCGCATCTTCTCCCTGGCCGGCCCGATCGAGATGCCGGTGCGCCAGGAGAGCCAGTGGGCGCAGGAGCGGAATCCTTCCCAGTGTCCCTCTTTGTCGTAACGCGCGAGCAGGCAGAGAAGCTGGTATGTGGCGGCGTTGATGTGGGCGCAGAGCAGCGCGATCTCGTCGCCGAGGGGGTCGATGCCGGGGTCGGGGAAGGGTGGGGCTGGCTGGTGAAGCGCTGGCTCGGAAGGGGCAGGCGCAAATGGGGCACGTGCGGCCGGGGCGGCTGAGGGCGGGGTGGTGGAGTGGGTGGGGGCTGGGGTGGTTGAGGCTGGCGCGGCTGAGTCGGCGGAGGTTCGAGCGGAGGCGGGGGCGGCAAGGGCGGCTGAGTCGGCGGACATATTCGTGTGTTTCCGGAGTGGCTGCGGTGGTCTGTTAGTGTTCCACCCTCTTATACACCACAATTCGGCATATGTTCGGTTATTGCGCGACCATCGAAGCTCAGTACACATCCAGATCGGCCGCCGACACCACGCGGCCCGTGTACCCGGCCTCGCGGATCTCTCTGAGCAGGTCCTCGTCCGTTGCGCCCCAGTAGAGCTGATGGTACAGGACCAGGAGCTCCGGGCGGGCCCGGGTTGCGATGTCGGCCAGCTCCACGGTCGAGGTGTGCGAGTCCGCGTGGTAGGCCTGCCACTCGGGCGGGCGCTGCGTGAAGGCCTCGGCCGAATAGACCTCGTGGACGAGGATGTCGCAGCCGTTGCAGGCATCGACCAGTGACTCGCTGGGGCGCGCGTCTCCCGAGATCACGATCGTGCGGTTGTCGGTCTCGAAGCGGTAGCCGAGGGAATAGGGCCATGACCCGTGCAGCACCGGAATGGCGGTGACGCGCACGTTCTCGTCCTCGTAGATCGGCCCGCCGATGGTCTCGGTGACGGGCGACTGGTAGGCGTCGGGGTTGTAGTCGTGCGGCTCGAGGCCGAAGAGACGCATGTGGACGTCTTCCCGCCACGCGGCCTGGACGTGATTGACCATGGTGGCCGTACCGGGCGGGCCGAAGATGCGGATGGGCTCCAGGCGCTCGAGCACCCAGGGCGAGAAGATCACGTCGGGAAGCCCGACGGTGTGGTCGGAGTGCAGATGGGTGATGAAGAGGCGGTCGAGCCGGGAAGCCGCCAGGGCGTCGATACCGTGTTCGAGGGCGGCTGCCGCCGCGCGGCGAACGATCCCCGGGCCGGCATCGACGAGATATGCGTGGCCGCCCGCCACCACGGCCAGGGCCGGGCCGGAGCGATCGGGGTCGGCGTTGGGTGTTCCAGTGCCGAGGATCACGAGGCGGGCGGCGGCCGGGGCGCCGGGGTCGGCCTCCTGCGCGCCGGTCGGGGCCGTGAAGGCGGCGAAAAGGGTGGCCGCAAGAAGGGTCAAGCCGATCCGCGTGGGAGCGGGGGTACAGTGCGCGGTCGAGCCTGGTCGTTCGGGCCGGGGCGCGGCTGCGGCGTCGTTCTTCATTCTAGGGGCTCCTGGCTGGCGCCTGATTGTGAAATGGTTCACATGCCCAAGCTGCCGCACCGGAGGCTCGCTCGCAAAGGGTGGTCGCCGATGGCGGTCCCCAATGGCGGTTCGCCCCAGCGCCAGGCGCTTGCCCCCCCGCAGCGCGCTTCCGACTATGTCCTTCCCCCGTACCCGCAGCAGGAGACATCCCATGCGTCCGGCGTTTCCCGTGGCCGAATGTCCGCCCTCCCTCCTCCTCCTTCTGATGGCCTGTGCACTGGTGCTTCCGGCGTGTGTCCCATCCGCGGACGCGCCCGATGGCAACGGCGCCCCCGGAGCTGCCGACGCCGCCACCGCGCCCGACGACCTCGCCGCACGCGTCGAAGCCAGCCTCGACGCGACCAGTTCGCTGTGGGCCAAGCACATCCCCTCGGGGCGCGAGATCGCGATCCGGCCCGATCTGCCGATGAATACGCTGAGCGTGATCAAGATTCCGATCATGGTGAGGGCGTTTCAGGACCACGCCGAGGGGCGCCTCGACCTGGACGCGCGCTACACCGTGGGCGCGGACGACATGCGCAGGGGCAGCGGGCTGATTCAGACGTTTGCTCCCGGGCTGAATCCGACGCTTCGCGGGCTGGTCACGCAGATGATCATCACGTCGGACAACACCGCGACCGACATGGTAATCGACCTCGTCGGCATGGACCGGGTGAACGATATGCTCGCCGCGAACGGCTACGAGCAGACGCGTCTGAAGCACACCACGCACCGGCTCTTCCTGGAGACCTGGATCCGGACCGACCCCGCCAACGCGTCGCTCACCGAGCGCGAAGTCTTCGAGCGCGGCTTCCCGTCGGACGAGGGGTCCGCCGAGCGCTTCTTCGGGATCGAGGGGGACTCCACGATCTGGCTGGGGCGCACCACGGCGAAGGAAATGGGGCGCCTGCTGGAGCAGATTCTGCAGGGCGAGTTGGCCGACCAGGCCGCCAGCGACGAGATGGTCGGCATTATGGCCAATCAATTCTATACAACACGACTGCCGCGCATGGTTCGCTTCCAGGGCGTCACCGTGGCGCACAAGACGGGCGACTGGCCACCGTACGCCGGAAACGACGTGGGCATCCTCCTTTATGAAGGCGGCCCCACGATCATCTCGGTGTTCACCAACCAGAGCACGGGCAGCTTCTTCGAGCTGGAAGAGACGCTGGGCATGATCGCTCAGGACATCGTGGAGGTGTGGAGATGATGGGCCGCCCCGCAACTGCCGCCGCGCTCGCGACCACCCTGCTCTCCGGCTGCGCGCCCGACCGCCCTGTCGATCCGTCCATCGCACGCGGAATCGACGCCGTCTTCGCCGACCTCGACCGCCCCGGCTCTCCCGGCGCCACGGTGTCGGTCATCCGGGACGGCGACATCATCTACTCCCGCGGGTACGGCTACGCCCAGATCGAGCACGGCGTCCCCGTCACGCCCGCCACGGTCTTCCACGTCGCCTCGGTCTCCAAGCAGTTCACGGCGATGGCGGTCACAATGCTTGCCGCCGAGGGCGCGCTCGGGCTCGACGACCCCGTCCAGCAGCACCTCGACATCGTCCCCGAGTTCGAGTACCCCACCATCGTCCGCCAGCTGGTTCACCACACGAGCGGCATCCGCGACCAGTGGCAGCTCCTCGGCATCTCCGGCTGGCGGCTCGACGACGTCATCACCACCGAGCAGATCCTCGGCCTGATGGCCCGCCAGCGCGAACTCAACTTCGTGCCCGGCTCGGAGTACCTCTACTCGAACATGGGCTACACACTGATGGCGCAGACCGTCGAGGCCGCCAGCGGCATGTCCTTCCCCGAGTTCACCGCGTCACGCATCTTCGAGCCGCTCGGCATGACCCGGACCCACTTCCACGACGACCACCAGCACGTGGTTCCGGGCCGCGCCTACTCCTATGCCCCCGTCCCCGCGGACGGCGACGGCTCGGAGGAGGCCCGCCCGCGCTACACCAAGTCCGTCCTCAGCTACGCCAACGCCGGCGCCACCAGCCTCTTCACCACCGCGGACGACCTCGCGCGCTGGCTCGACAACTTCCGCCACGAGACCGTCGGCGGCCCGGAGGTCATGGCGACGATGAAGACCCGCGGCATCCTCAACAACGGCGACACGATCCCCTACGCGCACGGCGTCATCTTCGGCGAGCACCGCGGCCTGCGCACCATCGGCCACTCGGGCGGCGACGCCGGCTTCCGCACCCAGGTCAACTGGTACCCCGAGGCCAACGTCGGCGTGGTGGTCCTCACCAACGTGGCCAACGGGAACCCGGGCGGCCGTGCGCGCCAGGTTGCCGAGGTCGTGCTCGCCGGCGCCTTCCCGGAGGATGAGGAGGAGGAAGAGGGCGGCGCGCCCCCTGCCGCTCCCGACGCCGAGCCACCGGAGACACCCGATCCCGCCACGCTTGCGGGATACTCCGGCAGCTACTACAGCCCCGAACTCGACGCCCTCTACCACATCGAGACGGCAGACGACGGGCTCGTCGCGCACCACATCCGCCACGGCGCGATCGCCTTGCAGCCGCGCTCCCCCGACGAATTCGCCACGGACAACTGGTGGATGCGCGAGGTGCGCTTCGAGCGCGGCGCTGGTGGCGCGGTCACGGGTCTGCGCATCGGCGGCGGCCGCGTCCGAAACCTGCTCTTCGTGCGGCTGCGCGCACCGCTGCCCGGGGCAGAGGCCTTCCCCGCGGCTCCAGGAGGAGCCCAATGAAGAGGCTCATTCCCGTCCTGGCGCTGCTCACCCTCGCATGCGGAGGCGATTCCGCGCCGCCTGAGCGGCCCTTCGCGCCGCCCACGGGCCCCCACGCGATCGGGATGACCGAGTACCGGTGGACCGACGAGAGCCGCCCCGAGACCTTCACTCGTGACCCCAACGACCTGCGCTCGGTCGCGGTGCGGGTGTGGTATCCCACCGACGACGCCGGCGAGGGCGGGGCCATGTACGTGGCGGACATGGCGGAGTTCGGCGATGGCGAGGACTTCGTCCCGGTCACCCACGTCCGCACCAACGCGATTCAGGATGCGGCGCCCGCGCCCGGCCCGTTCCCGGTCCTGGTGTACAGCCACGGCGGCAGCTGGACGCGCTTCACCAGCACCTTCACCACCGAGGAACTGGCGAGCCACGGGTACGTCGTGGTCTCGATGGGCCACAACGGCTTCAACAAGACGCAGTTCCTGCCGGACGGCTCTTCGGTCGTCCCTGACACGCTGACCTTCCCCCAGCCCACCGGCGACCTGTACAGCGACGCAGTCGGCAGCTGGGACTACCTCGACGAGCACGTCTTCCCCCAATGGAACGCCGACGCCGCCTTCGTGATCGACCAGCTGGAGATGCTGAACACGGGCGACGGCCCCTTCGCCGGGCGCCTGGATCTCGACCGCATCGGGATGTACGGGTGGTCCTTCGGCGGCGCGAACTCGATCGAAATGAGTTCCGTCGACGCGCGGGTGAAGGCGGCGATCGACCATGACGGGCAGCTCTTCGGCGTCGCACCCACTCAGGGGACCACCCGGCCCTTCATGCTCATGCACGGCGAAACGGCCGCCGAGACGCCGCCCTTCGAGGATCCGGATTCGATCGCGGCCTACAACGACGCGATCGAGCGCCTCATGGCCGACGTGCGGGAGACGGATGCGGGCCTCAAGGCGGCCTCGACGGGCGACTGGTACGACCTCACCATCGCCGGGTCGAATCACGGCAGCTTCTCGGACCTGGTGCTGTTCATCCCAGGGGCGTCGCCGGGGATCGAGCCGGAGCGCGGTCACGAGATCATCAACGCGCTGACGGTGGCCTTCTTCGACCGCTACCTGAAGGGGGCGGAGGCACCGCTGCTGGACGATCCGGGTGCCGTGTTCGAGGAAGTCGAGGCCGAATCGAGGGTGGGGTCGTGACGGGCGGGGTGCGGGTGGTCAGTAACACTGAAAGCGAGTCGCCTGTTTTACGTACGGCCACAAAGTGACAGATTATCCGTAAGCCCAGGCACCACTCACGCCAGACCCGTTTCCCGATGTCGCGATTCACGAACCTGAAGCAGAGACTTCCCGGCCGCCCGGCAGTCCTTCTCGCCGTCTTCCTCTTCGGAACCGGTTGCGCCACATACCAGCAAGCCCGGATCGAGGAGCTGCCGGCGCAGCAGCGGGTCCGCCTGCGCCTCGCCCCGGAGGAACTGGCCAGGCACATCGCCTTCGCCAGCGGCAATCAGGGATTCATCAACGGCCGGTTCGTCGAGTTCAGCCGGGACTCGGCAACCTTCCTGCTCACCAGTCCAACCGCGCACAGTCAGGTTCGAATACCGCTGGAGTCGATTGTGGCGCTAGAACGGAAGGACGCGAGCCACGGGCGCAGCATCCTTCTGTCGGCGGCGCTGGTCGGGGGCACGGCCGTGCTCGCCTACCTCGGGTTCGAAGGACAGGAGAACTCCGGGCCCAATCCCGACGACGATCTGACCGACCAGTTGGTGCCCGGAATGAGAATCGTCATCCCGATAGGTCGCTAGCACCCCGCCGAAGTCACCGGAATCGCCCGCAACTTGCGCAAAACACCACTGTCCAGAAGGTTGTTTCGGCGACGCACGACTGCGTCACCGTTTTTTTCCCCTCATGATGGAGGCATTATGTCACCAGGAAGCATCAGCAGGGCGTCCGGCCGGATCGCCCTCCCGCTTCTCACCGCCGCCGTTCTGATCGGTACGGTCCAGGCGCCCGCGCTGGCGCAGACCGGTACCGTCACAGGCGCGGTGCGAAGCGCGGCCAACGGGCAACCGATCCCGGGCGCCCAGGTCGCCATCCCCGAACTCAACATCGGGATTCTGGCCAACAACGTGGGCAGGTTTCTGCTCCAGAACGTTCCGGCCGGTACCCACACCGTACAGGTGCAGTACATCGGCTACACGGCCTTGACCGCGGAGGTCACCGTCACCGCCGGCGACGCCACGATCCAGGACTTCGACCTGCGCTCCGAGGCGATCAGCCTTGAAGGCGTCATCGTCACTGGAACGGCCGGTGCCGCCAGACGGCGCGAGATCGGCAACTCGGTAAGTCAGATCAACGAGGAATCGTTCCAGTCCGCGCCGATCCAGAACGTCGCCGACATCCTCCAGGGCCGGACGCTGGGTGCGACCGTCCTGACGAACGGCGGTCAGGTTGGCGCCGGGTCGACGATCAAGCTGCGCGGAAACAACTCGGTGTCGTTCAGCAATTCCCCACTCGTCTACGTGGACGGTGTACGGATTCGCGAACGGGGCCTAGTGCATTCGCAGGAGGCCAACCAGCAGACGAACCCCTTCGACGACATCAACCCCGCCGACATCGAGCGGATCGAGACGATCAAAGGCGCGGCTGCCACAACCCTGTACGGGACCGAGGCGGCCGGCGGCGTCATCCAGATCTTTACCAAGCGTGGAGTCGCGGGTGCGCCGGCCTGGACGCTCACGATCGACCAGGGATTGAATACGCTGGGTCACATCGGCCCGGCCGCGGACGTGAACCCGACCGGCTTGGGGATGAACAACTGCAACTTTACCGGGGACAGCAACTTCCCCGGCGGCGACCCGCAGTTCCCTGCGGATGCGAGTTGTCCCGCGAGCGGATCGTGGTTGAAGAACGGATCTCTGCAGAGCTACAACCTGTCGGTCCGCGGCGGCGCGGAGCGCATGAACTACTTCATGTCCGCCCGCTGGGGTTCCGAAGAGGGAGTGTTCGACACGGGCGTGAACGACAATGGCGTGGCCCGACCGACACAGGGTGAGGAGTCATGGAACATGCGGGGCAACTTCTCGTTTGCTCCCGCCGAGGACCTGGACATCCGGTTCAATACCTTCTACTCGCACCGAGCCATCACCTGGGTTCCCGACGGCAACAACGCCGAAGGGCTGCTGCTGAACGTGTTCCGGGGTGGTAGTGACTACACCAACGACGAGGACGGCAAGCTCCTCGACATGGACGTCACCAATGTCAACGATCACTTCACCACCGGTGTGAACTTGCTATGGAACCCCGTGGAGGGGATGAACCACCGGCTGAACACCGGGATCGACTGGGTGCGGCATACCTACTTCGAGGAGCGCCCGTGGGGGTACTTCTATGTCCAGGGCGGCGACCGCGAGACCGACGAGAGTACCTTCAGAAAGCTGACGCTGGACTACGCGGCGACAATGAATCAGGAGTTCTTCGGACTTGCATCGACGTTTTCTCTCGGCGGCCAGCTCTACAACGACTTCGTGACTGGGACTTTCGGCCGTGGCCGGGACTTCGCGGGCCCGGGAGCCAAGATCCTCCAGTCTGGCGCGGTGACGGAAGCGTTCGAGACCAACAGCACGGTTACCAGCGGCGGATTCTTCGTGCAGGAGGTCGTAGGACTCGGCGACAGGTTGTTCCTGACCGGTGGCCTGCGCGTTGACGGGCACTCCGCATTCGGGCAGGACTTCGGACTCGAGACCTACCCGAAGGGCTCCTTCTCGTACGTGATCTCCGACGAATCCTTCTTCCCGACTGCTTTCGGCACCCTGAAGCTGCGCGGCGCGTTCGGCGAATCCGGCAAAGCGCCCGGGCTCTTCGACGCAGCACGCACGTGGGCGTCGGTCGCGGGTGACAACGGCCAGCCCGGCGTCACGCCCGACAACCTGGGCAACGCGGTACTGGGTCCCGAGCGGACACGCGAGTGGGAGGCCGGCTTCGAGGGCACCACCCTCGGCGACCGTGTCGCCTTCGAGTACCAGTACTTCAGCCAGCGCACCTTCGACGCTCTCATCCCGGTCACTCAGCTGCCGTCGGGCGGCTTTGTCGGGACGCAGCTCGAGAACGTCGGCGAGGTGACCAACGCCGGTCACGAGGCGTTTGTGAACGTGACAATGCTCGCGAGCAACACCGTGGGGTGGGATGTCGGGCTCCGGCTTTCCACCGCTGAGTCCCGGGTCATCGACCTGGGCGACCTGGAGAGCATCAACATCGGTTGGCGGAACTATGTGCGGGCGCCCATCGAGTGCACCAGCGAGCTGTCCAACGGCGTGACATTCGACGGAAACGGCTACATCGGCCAGGGCTGCACGCCCGGCGAGATGGTCTACTTCCCGCTCCCGGCGTTCTGTCACGACCGCGTGCAGAATCCAGACGAAGTCGCGGCGCCCAGCTACACCGAGCACTGCCTCGGCTCCACCACCCCGAAGTACACCTATGGCATCAGCAGCACGATGACGCTGTCGCAGCGCCTCACGCTCGACGTCGTCGGCGAGGGGATGGGCGGAATGTGGCTCTCTTCGGGAACCGCGTATCAGAACACCCGCCGACAGGTGTGGCCTCTGTGCCGTTCCACCTTCGACGCCATCGCCGCCGGACAGCGCGACGCGCTGACTGCGGGAGAGCGCGCGCTCTGCGATCCTTCGGTCGTGCGCTACGGCATGTGGACGCAGCCGTCGAACTTCTTCAAGATTCGCTCGGCGTCGCTCAGCTACCGGGTGCCGGAAAACTTCCTTCCTGCAACCATTCGCTCGGCCACGGTCCGGCTCCAGGGCAGGAATCTGTTCACCATGACCGACTTCGAGGGCGTCGATCCCGAGGCCTTCGAGGACGGGTCTGCCGAAGTGCTCTTCCGGCAGGAGTACTACAACCTGCCGCCGATGCGCAGCTTCCTGCTGTCGGTTCAGGTCGATTTCTAACCGGGGAGATAAGGACTAAATGAAAACGATAAAGACACGCCGGCTGTTCATGGGCGCCCTTGTGGCGGCCGTTGCGACAACCGGTTGCGACGAGAGCATCTTCGACGTCAAGAATCCTGGACGGATTCTGGACGACGACCTCAACACCGCGCAGGGCGTCAGGTCGCTCGTAACGGGCATGTCCGCCGACTTCTCGGCGTCCTACGACGACCTTTCCTTCACCACCGCCCGCCTGTCCGACGAGATCGTCGGGTCGGGAAGCTACTTCTCGACGGGACGGTACCGGAGAGGCCTCTTTGATTCCGAAGATTCCAACGGCTTCTGGGCCGGCGTGCAGCGTGCGCGCTGGGTATCCGAAGCCGGACTCATCCGGATGCGGAACATCGAGGGCTACCAGTTCGACGGGAATCCCGAGACCGCCAGGGCCCACCTCTTCGGTGGACTCGCCAACCGCTGGTTCGGCGAGAACTTCTGCCAGGTGATCTTCAGTCAGCCGTACGACGACGAAAACCCGGGACCGGCTGGGGAAGTCGATACTGGCGATGCCATGGAACGCGACGCCGCGTTCCGGCGTGCGATCGCACTGTTGGATCGGGCGATCCAGAACGCATCTGGAGACTCCGAAATCGTGAACGCCGCTGAGGGTGGCCTGGCCCAGGTGTACATGGGTCTGGGTGACTTCTCGAACGCGGTTGCCCACTCGACCAAGGTTCCGACTGATTTCGTCTTTGCCGCGGCGTATTCGTCCAACTCCAGCAGGGAAACCAGCCAGATATGGAACGAGACGCACGGCCGTCATGAGGTCTCCGCCTGGATGACGCTTGCCGGCACCGTGGGAGCGGGAGATCCGCGCACGCCGTGGACGGACTGCTCGGCTGAAGGCAGTGGTTGCCCCAGCGGCAACGGGGCCGACGGCCAGACGATCCACTTCCGCCAGGACAAGTATCCGACCCGCGACGACGACATTCCGCTCGTCAAGGGCACCGAGATGCGACTGATCGAGGCCGAGGCGGCGCTGATGGCGGGCGACCTAGCCGGGGCAATGGCCAAGATCAACGAGATGCGTGCACACCATGGACTGGATCCGCTCGAGTCCGACGGTACGATCGGTTCGATCACCGGTGGCGATGGCGGTGGAGCCAACATGACTTCGATGTCGGGTTGGGACATCCTCGACCGCGAGCGGCACCTTACGCTCTGGCTCGAGGGCCGGCGTCTCTGGGATCTGCACCGTTGGGACCACCCGCACCTCGATGGTGGCGGGGTAGTATACGAGGCGACGGTCGCACGCCGGGCCTCGTGCATGCCGATTTCCCTGGACGAGTGCCAGGTGAATGAGAAAGTCTCCAGCCTCTGCTTCAGCGTGTAGGGGCGAGGCTTGTATTGACGATGGTCGCAACCGCCCTCCGGTGGGTTCATCCCGGGGGGCGGTTGGGCTTTTTCGCGGGGGCGTGGCTGGTTCTTGCCGGCAGCGCCCCCGGCCTTTTGCTGGTCGACCCCGCCCACGCATCCGCCCAGATCAAGGTGGAGGGCGAGGTCCTCGATGCCGTCTCCGGGGTGCCGGTTGCCGGAGCGATCGTGCACCTGCCCGATCTCGATATCGGCAGCATTTCGGACGAGCTTGGGTATTTTGCCCTCGATGCGGTGCCCCGCGGGGCGCTGGTCGTCTCGGTGCACCGTCCCGGCTATGAGGCCGTGGAGCAGCTGGTTAGCGTGGTGCCCGGCGAGGTCTGGGAGGTGCACCTGACCCCGGTCGCGGTTGCTCTGCCGGGTGTCGAGGTTCGCGCGGCGACGGGACCGGAACGCGAGGCTGAGCTGACCGGACGCCGATCGGACTTCATTTCGCCGGCGACAGTGGCCGAGGCCGCCAAGCGGACCAACAAGCTGCTCGAGGTGCTGAGGTCGAAGGCGCCGCCGCGACTGCGGATTCGCCAGCAGGGGGGCCATGGGGGCGTGACCTTCTGCATCGAGTCGTCCCGGCGCAGGCCCTCCGTACAGGAGTTGCTCGACCTCGGCACGGGATGCCGCCCGGCGCTTCTCGCGATGGACGGGGTCATCGTGTATTCGCCGCCGGCGATGACGGAGATGGCGAGCTTGGAGCCGCCGAGCCTCCCTGCCGACGTGGCCGCGCTGCTGCTCAACCAGAATCCCCAGGAAATCCGCAGCATCCGGGTTCTGTCGCCGGCGGATGCCTTCTTCCGCTACGGCGACGCGGGGCGCTCGGGCGCAGTGGAAATCACAACCGTGCACCCGGGCCGCCCGAAAGGCCCTTAGGTGCGACCCATAGTCGGGTTGCGACCGCTGCTCCTTCCATGCGCGGTCGCCGTCGCGCTGGCGGCGTTCCTGTTCCACCCGGCGGTGCGCGGCGAGCCGGCTGCTTTCTGGACCTTCGCGGCTGCCGTGGCGGGAATCCTCATCTGGACCGCATGGCTGTTCGCGTCGCGCCGGGACAGTGGCGAGGAACTCACGCTGGAAGTGGTGATCCGTACCCCGCACTGGATGCAGACGCTGGCGCAGGGGGCGCTGCTGGTATGGTGGGGCACGTTCGTGGACATGGTTCAGCTTTGGGCGCCGATGATCCTGGCGCAGTTGCTGCTTGCCGTCGCCGTGGAGGGGCTCTTCGCGCTGACGCGGCGTGGGCGCTATGCCGTTGGCCTGGGCGTTGTCCCGGTGATCTTCAGCGTCAACCTCTTCCTGTGGTTCACCGGGGCGTGGTTCTTCTTCCAGTTCGCAATGGTGGTGCTGGTGTACGCCGGCAAGGAGTTCATCCGCTGGCAGCTGGACGGGCGCTCGCGGCACATCTTCAATCCGTCGGCGCTCGCGCTCTCGGTGGCAGCCGTGGCGCTCATCGCGACCGGCTCGACGGAAATCACGCTGGGGATCGAGATCGCGCAGAGCCAGTTCATCCCGCCGCAGATGTTCCTGGTGATCTTCCTGGCGGCTGTGCCCGCGCAACTGCTCTTCGGCGTGGCCATGATGACGATGCCGGCGGTGCTCACCATCCTCGGCTTCGGTCTGCTGTACCATTCGCTGACCGGGATCTATTTCTTCTACGACGCGTTCATCCCGGTTTCGGTCTTCCTGGGGCTGCACCTGCTCTTCACGGACCCGGCGACCTCGCCGCGTTCGGATGGCGGCAGGATTCTCTTCGGCCTGATTTACGGCACGGGAGTCGTCACCAGCGCGGCCATTCTGGACGCCATCGGCGCGCCCAACTTCTACGACAAGCTGCTCCCGGTGCCGATCCTGAACCTGCTGGCGCCCCGCTTGGACCGCGCGGCGAACTGCCTGGGTGAGAAGCTGTCGGCGATGGGCCGGCTGCAACTGCCTGGTGGGGCGCGCCGGCGGGTCGCCACGGTGGGACTCTGGGGCGCGACCTTTGCGACAATGAGCTTCTCGGGGGGCGTCGGCGACAACCATCCCGGCCAGTACTACCCCTTCTGGCGCGGCGCCTGCGAGGCGGGCAGCGAACGTGCGTGCAACTACTCCGGGGTCATGCTGCAGAACTTCTGCGACCAGGGTTCGGGCTGGGGGTGCAACGAATTCGGCGTGCTCCTGGTGGCGCTTGACCGCAACTACGTCGGCGCCGCCAGCGAATTCGAGCTCTCGTGCCGGTTGGAGTACGGACCCGGCTGTGGCAACCTGCAGATGCTGGCCGGCGGCGACGAGCGCCTCGCGCAGGGTCCGGGGGCGTTCGAGCGCGGGAGGCCACCGCCGGCCGAGTTGCCGATCGTGCTGAGTGGCAGCAAGGGACCCGTCACCGAACGAGACCCCGAGGCGCTTCGGGCGCTCGGGTGCGAGCGGGGCTGGCGGGAACTCGGGTGTACGTGAGATGCGACCCCTTCTGTTGCCTGGCGCTATTGCCGGGGTCCTGGCCGCCTATCTGCTGATCCCGGGTGCGCGGGCCACACCGGGTCTTTTCTGGGCATTTGCGGGCGCGTCGACGGGCGTCCTCGCGTGGACTGTCTGGCTTGCGGTATCGCGCCGCCGTTCCGGAGAGGCCCTGGTGCTCGAGTTCCAGGCCATCAGGCCGCACTGGGTCCAGCTCCTGGCGCAGGGAACGGTGCTGGCATGGTGGGGATGGTTCGTGCCCGCGGTGTACGAGTTCGCGCCGTTCATCCTCGCCCAGCTGGTTCTCGCCGTTGCCCTCGAGGCGCTCTTCAACTGGACGCGTCGCGGTCGCCACACGCTCGGGTTCGGGCCTGTGCCGGTGGTCTTCAGCGTGAACCTCTTCCTCTGGTTCCACCTGGAGTGGTTCTTCCTGCAGCTGGCGATGATCGTCCTGGTCTATGTCGGCAAGGAGTTCATTCGCTGGCGGGTCGGAGGACGCTCGAGGCACATCTTCAACCCGTCGGCGTTCGCGCTGGCGGTAGCGTCGCTGGCGCTGATTGCGACGGGCACGACGGGAATCACCCTGGGGGTGGAGATCGCCCAGTCACAGTACATCCCGCCCTACATCTTCCTGATCATCTTCCTGGCGGCCCTCCCCGGACAACTGCTCTTCGGGGTCGCCACGATGACGATGCCCGCGGTGCTCACCATCTGGGGCTTCAGCGCCGCGTATCTGGCGGTTACAGGCGAGTACTTCTTCTACGACGCGTACATCCCGATCGCTGTGTTCCTGGGACTGCACCTGCTCTTCACCGATCCTGCGACATCGCCGAGGTCGGAGTTGGGCCGAGTCCTCTTCGCGGTACTTTACGGCACGGGAGTGATCGTCAGCGTCTTTGCGCTGAACGCGATCGGCGCGCCGCCCTTCTACGACAAGCTGCTACCGGTGCCGATCCTGAACCTGCTGGCGCCGACCCTCGACAAGGCGGCCGACGCGCTCGCGCCCAGGCTGGGTGTCGCGTGGGCGGCGGCCAAGGAGGCGGTGCCGACGAGGCGGCGGGTCGCGACGGTGGGACTGTGGGCTGCCGTCTTCGCGACGCTGAGCTTCGCGGGCGCTCTGGGGGACAACCATCCAGGCCAGTACTACCCGTTCTGGCGTGATGCGTGCGAAGCTGGAAGCGAGCGGGCGTGCGACTACACCGGCATCATGCAGCAGAGCTACTGCGACCGCGGATCCGGCTGGGCCTGCAACGAATTCGGCATCCTGATGGCCGAGACGGATCGCGACCTGCGGGGGGCAGCGGGAGAGTTCGAACGCGCCTGCGGGCTTGGGTTTGAGCCCGGGTGCGACAACCTGGAGGTGCTGGGCGCGGGCACGATGGAGCTTGGGCGCGCACCCCCACCCACCGACGAACTTCCCATTGTGCTGCGCGGCAGCAAGGGACCGGTCGCCGAGCGCGACCCGGCGGCGCTCAGAGCGCTGGGGTGCGAGCGGGGCTGGCGGGAGCTGGGGTGTCGGTGAATCCTGAATCATCGACTGGAGGTAGAGCCCGATGACCATCGCTGTGACGCTGTGCACCTTTGTGGTGGCCTTTTGGAGCGTGTCCGGACACGGGCTGGCCGCTCAGCAGTTGCCACCGTTGAGCGAGGAGGAGGCTCTGCGCATGCTGGCTTCCGACGACTTCCGGGAACGCGATGCAGCCATGTATTTCGTCTACCGCCTGGGTAAGGCGGGCCAACAGGTCAGCCCAGCTTTGCGCGACGCCTTGATACGGGAGGCCCGGAGCGAGAATTGGGACCGAGGGCGTCCTGCGATCGAGAGCTACGATGAATGGGGTGAAGTCTGGAGCGACTACCGCTCGGCCATAGCTTCACTGCGGGATCCTGCGGTTTCGGCCACCCTGCTCCGAATGGGGTGTTGCGCAGACGAGTTGGCCGCAATGGGACGAGATGCGCTGCTGGCCACCATCGTCGCACTGGAGAACACTACGTCGGACGAGTATACGGTGGGCGTGGCGCTTCGTGCCCTTGCGATAGTGGTCGACGACGGGGTTCCCACAACTGCCGAGCTCGAACGCATCGCGGTGGCCACGGAGCGCAGGCTCATGGACGGGAATATCATGGACGCTCCCGATGCAATCGCGTTGGCGGTGCTATTGAGAGTGCCAAGGCTTACCGGGATTGTCCAAAGAATTGCGGAAGACCGCACGGCCGCGGCGGCGCTCGCTGGCTCCGACGGAATGTTTGCCGAGATGGTGCAGGCGTCCGCTAAGGAAGCGCTGCAGCCCGACTTCGTCCCGCGTGCCGTGCGAAACCGTAAACCGGCGCGGCACCCTATCCCGTGCCCCCCCTACCCCTTCGGCTGATCCCCCTGCAACTCCAGAATATCCACGTTCCACTTGTCGTCGCCCAGCAGGTGCTTCACGAAGTACTCCGCGCGCAGCCAGAACCAGTAGTTGCTCATGTTCCCGAAGCCGTGGCGCTGGCCGGGGAAGATGAAGAAGTCGAAACGCTTGTTCGCGCGGATCAGCGCCTCGGCCATCCGGAAGGTGCCGGCATGGTGGACATTGTTGTCCACGTCTCCCGTCGTGAGCAGCAGGTGACCCTTCAGATTCGCCGCGATGTCCGAGTTCCGGTCGATGTCGTACTCGAAGCCCGTGACGGCCCCGGTCGAGTCCTTCACCTCCTTGACCCCGTCGTGCTTCTCCGACCAGTTGGCGTTGTAGACGTCGTTGTTGTGATTCCCGGCTGACGACACCGCCACCTTGAAGAAGTCGGGGTAGACCAGCATCGCCGCGGTCGACATGAAGCCGCCGCCGGAGTGCCCGTAGATGCCCACCCGGTCGATGTCGATGAAGCCGTGGCGGTCGGCCAACTGCTCGATCCCTGCCTTCTTGTCGGCCAGGCCGTAGTCGCGGAGGTTCCCGTACCCGTAGTTGTGGTACCACTTCGAGCGGTCCGGGTGGCCGCCGCGATTCCCGATCGTGATGACGATGAAGCCGAACTGCGCCAGCGCCTGCTCGGTCGAATTGAGCGAAAACGACTTCGACACCGACTCGGTCTGGGGCCCGGGGTAGACGTACGCGACGATCGGGTACTGCTTCGCCGGATCGAAGTCGTAGGGCTTGTACATGACCCCGAAGATGTCCGTCACGCCGTCGTCGGCCTTCACCTGGTAGGTCTCGGGGTACTGGTATCCGGCAGCCTCGAGCGCCGAAAGGTCGGCCGTCTCCAGGTCCATGATCTTACGCCCGGACGCGTCGAAGAGCGCCGACGCGGGGTTCGTGTCCACACGCGAATAGTTGTCCACGAAATACCGCGCGGACTCGGACACCACACTCTGGTGGTCCTGGTCGCCGGGATTCAGCAGAGTCAGGCCGCTGCCGTTCAGGCCGACGCGGTACAGGTGCATGTAATACGGGTCCTCGCCCTCCTCGCGCGCGTTGCCCCGCAGAACCGCGTATCCGCCCTCCTCATTCACTCCCATCAATGCGTCGACATGCCAGGGGCCTTCGGTAAGACGAGCGCGAACAGTTCCGTCCGGCGCGTGTCGGTAGAGGTGCGCCCACCCGTCCCGTTCCGACCACCAGATGAGATCCCCGCCCTCCAAACGGCGGGGTGTCTGGTGCTCCACGTACGTGTTCAAGCGTTCCTCGATCACGGCGGTGACCTCGCCGGTTGACGGGTCCGCCCTCATCACGTCGACCCGGTGCTGGTCGCGGCTGCGGCGCCAGAAGTACAGCTCGCTGCTGCTGTCCGACAGCCACTTCGTGATGTTGGGCTCGTCGCGGCCCGCGCCGCCGCCCCCTCCGAAGAAGAAGAAGCCTCCGCCGCCACCGGGTCGGGGCGCGTTGAAGATCCCCATGCGCTGGTCCTTCCAGGGCTCGTCGTCGATCTGCGCCATCTCGCGCGATTCCATGTCGAAGACGTGGAGGCTGGTCTGCGTGACGTTCTCCTCGCCCGGCATGTCGTACCGGTAGCTTTCCAGCTTCGGACGCGTGTTGCCCACGGCGTGCACGACCCACAGGTGGCCGACCTCGCGGCGGTCCTGCCTGGTGAGCGCGAAGTAGCGGGAGTCGTGCGACCAGGTCGTCCCCGAGGGCTGGCGCTTCTCGTGCTCTTCTTCGGTCTCCTCGTCGTTCTGTCCCCGCCCCTGCGAGCCCCAGCTGAAGTCCTTCTCGCCATCGGTGGTGAGCTGGATCTCTTCGACCTCCACGTCCTCTTCCGCCTCCTCGGCGTCGTCACCCGTTTTTCCGCGCCGGGCCTCGACGATCTTCATGTACTCCTCGTAGCTCATCATCCAGAGGTTGAACTCGCGGCTGAAGACGACCCACGCCGTGTCCGGCGAAACGCTCGCCCAGCCCGGGTGGCTGTCGGGCTCTTCGTAGTCCTCGAGTTCGCGCAGCGTCCTCGTGGTGACGTCGTACTCGAAGTGGTGGACCTTCTTGCGCGTCTGCGGCCTGCGCGGGCCGCGCTGCTGCTCGTCCTCCTGGTCCTCTTCCTCGACGTCTTCCTCCTCGTCCTCGTCCTCTTCCACCTCCTCGTCCAGGGACGACTCGACATCGAACTGGATGGTGTTCGGCCCGGTGAAGCGGATCGCGCGGATCGGCAGGTGCTGTGCGTCCCACGGATCCCGCGTGATGCGGGTCAGCTCCGCGGCGATGCGGTCGTTGTCGAAAATCTCGGTTCGGCTGCCCTGACCCGGATCGACGAGGTAGAAGTGCCTGCCCTCGGAAGTCTCCCACTCGTACCAGAAGCGGTCCGTGTCCTCGATCCAGCGGGGCGTGACGCGCAGGGAATGGACCAGGTCGCTGACCTTGTAGGGGGCGAAGCGGGCGGCCAGCTCGAAGTTGGCGGAGCCGGGGCCCTCGACCTTGATCGAGCCTTCCTCCTGCGCGGCGATGGGGCCGCTTGTGGCTCCCAGCGCGAGTATGCCCATGGCGAAGGTGAGGGCGAGCCAGAGACGTGAACAGGCGGCGGTGCGGCGGATCATTGTGACCTCCGTTGAGGGGCGGGCAGCGGGTCCCGGCGGCCTTGGTGGCGCGCACTCCCGTGGACACGCATCTTCGCCCGAGCGTTTGACATCGGGTGGACGGCGCTCGCCCAACCCGCGGTCGGCATCCGATGAGAAATGGGAGAAGTCCAGCGATGTTGCAAGGAAACGACGGATCAAGGGTGGCGTCGGCGGCGGCCTTCGTCCTCGCCTGTTTCGGTGCCGCGGTCGCCGCTGAGGGACAGGAATCGACGACTCGCCCCGTTGTCACGGCAGCCGATTACGCGCGGGCCGAGCAGTTCCTCCCAGGCAATGCGGCGCGCCTGCTGACCGGGGTGCCGCTGGGCCCTATGACCTGGGTTGGCGACGGCTCCCGGTTCTGGTACCGTGTGCGAACCGCGGACGGCGAGCGCTTCATTCTAGTCGACCCCACGGCGCGGACCCGTCGCGACGCCTTCGACCACGGCCGCCTCGCGGCTGCGCTCTCTGCGGCGGCAGACACATCGTACGACCCGACGCGGATGCCCTTCACCACCCTTGAGTTCATCGACGGCGGCGGTGCGCTGAAGCTGGACATCGGGGCGGTGAAGTGGCGGTGCGACCTGGGCGCCTACACCTGTTCGGAGCGCGACGCCTCGACCGAGTTCGGGCCCGCTGAACTCGTTTCTCCCGACGGTGGCCGCGCCCTCTTCACCCGCGACCACAACCTCTGGGTGCGAACGGACGGGGAAGAAGGCGGCACACAGCTCACCGACGACGGTGAGCCATACTGGGATTACGCGTCCTCGCCCGAGGGCAACACGTCGGCGGTGACGATCCGCCGCTTCGGCATCCCGGTGCCGCCCGCCGCGCTATGGTCGCCGGATGGCCGCTACGTCGCCACGCATCAGCTCGACCAGCGTGGCGTCCTTGAGATGCACCTCGTGCAGGGCGCTCCCGAGGACGGTTCGAAGCGGCCGCGGCACTACGCCTACCGGTACGCGCTACCCGGCGACTCGGTCATTCCCATGGCCCACATGGTCATCGTGGACACGGAAGTGGGCGAAGTGACCCGGCTGAACGCGGATCCGCTCATATCCATCTTCCAGTCGCCCTTCACCTTCCAGAACGTTTGGTGGGCGGAGGACGGAACGGCCCTCTACGCCCTTCGATTCACAAGAGGGAACAAAGCCGTGAGCCTGGAGGCGGCTGATCCGGCGACCGGGGAGGTCCGGACCATCATCGAGGAGAGATGTTCCACCTACTGCGAGGCCACGCCGTCGCTGGCGACACGCCCCAATGTGCGCGTGCTGGGCGGCGGCGACGAAGTTGTCTGGTGGTCCGAACGGGACGGATGGGGTCACCTCTACCTCTACGACGGCCGCACCGGCGACCTGAAGCGCCAGGTGACCAGCGGTCCGTGGCTGGTGCGGCAGATTCTGCACATTGACGAAGACGCCCGCACGGTGTGGTTCACCGGGAGCGGGCGCGAAGACGGCGACCCCTACTACACCCAACTCTACAGTGTGGGTCTGGATGGCGGACCGGTGCGCCGGCTCACCCCCGAGGACTCCCACCACCTCGTTGCGGCCAGCCCCGGCGGCACCTGGTTCGTGGACACTTACGGCCGGGTCGACACGGTGCCGATCACCGTGCTGCGCGACCGGAGCGGCTCGGTGGTGATGACGATGGAGAGTGGTTCGCTGGAAGGCCTCACGGCGCTGGGCTGGACCCCTCCCGAGATGGTGGTGACCAAGGCGCGGGACGGCGTGACCGACCTCTACGGCCTGATCGTCAAGCCCACCGGCTTCGACCCGAACGCCGTCTACCCCGTGATCGACTACGTGTACCCGGGCCCCCAGACGGCGTGGGTACCCAAGAGCGTCGCCGATCCCCTGTCGCGGGTCCTGTGGGATGCCCAGGCGACGGCCGAACTGGGTGCGCTCGTGGTGGTCCTCGACGGCCTCGGAAAGCCGATGCGCTCCAAGGCCTTCCACAACTTCTCATACGGCAACCTGCAGGACGCCGGAGGACTCGCCGACCATGTGTCGTCGATGAAGCAGCTGGCGGCATCGCGGCCGTACATGGACCTGGACCGCGTTGGCGTGTACGGCTTCTCGGGCGGTGGGTACATGTCCACGCACGCCATCCTCACCCAGCCGGACTTCTACAAGGTGGCCGTCTCGGGCGCCGGCAATCACGACCAGCGCGGCTACATCGCGCTCTGGGGCGAGCTATACCACGGGCTCATGGAGCCGGACGGCGCCAACTACATCCAGCAGGCCAACGCGACCCACGCCGCCAACCTGAAGGGGAAGCTGCTGCTGATCCACGGCGAAATGGACGACAATGTGAGCCCGGCGCTGACCATGCAGGTGGTCGATGCGCTCATCAAGGCGAACCGCACCTTCGACATGCTCATCCTGCCGAACCTGAACCACGGAGCGGGCGGCGATCCCTACTATGTCAGGCGTCGCTGGGACTACTTCGTCGAGCACCTGCTGGAGGCCGACCCGCCCGAGGACTACCAAGTTGTCCCCTCCTGACCGGGGGGGGTCAGTTTTGCGCATTGTATACAGCAATGCGTACTTATTGCGTACGGTACTTGCCAAACCGTATCTTGGCGCCGTGTCGCAGGAGGAGTCTCACAACCAATCAAAGGAGAGTTCCTATGAGACCGACTTCGCGTTCGAGACCCAGGCTTGCCGCTGGGCGAGTCATCGCGGGCTCGGCGGCGTTGCTCGTGGCCCTTGCCATGAGTTTCGTGCCCGTGTCCGCCCAAAACAACATCACCGGAACGGTGGTGGACGGCGGTACGCAACGTCCGCTTGGCGGAGCTCAGGTGCTGATCGAAGGCACCGAGCTCGGGAGCCTCACGGACAACCGTGGCCGATTCCTGATCCTCAACGCGCCCAGTGGGAGCGTCACCGTGCGGGTGGTCATGATCGGGTATCAGGAAGCCACCGCGACGGCCACCGCCGGGGAGGCCGTGACGATCCAGTTGCAGGAAACCGCCATCTCGCTCGACGAGATCGTGGTTACCGGAGTGGTCGGCGAGCAGTCGGCCCGAGCGGTCGGGAACGTCATCGGGCAGGTCAGCGCTGCCGACCTGGAGCAGCTGGCACCTGCCCAGGATATTCAGCGCATGCTCAGCGCAACAGTACCCGGCGTCCGTGTATCCATGGCCGGCGGTGAGATTGGCGCGGGCGGAACCACCCGCATCCGCGGGATCGCCAGCCTCTCGCTAGGGGCTCAGCCACTCGTCTACGTGGACGGGGTCCGGGTGAACGGACAGGAGAGCAACCCAGCGTTCGGCTGGTACGCCTTTAACGGGAACTCCCAGCCCTCGCGCATCGCGGACTTCAACCCTGATGAGATCGAGAACATCGAGATCATCAAGGGGCCCGCCGCCGCGACTCTGTATGGCACGGAAGCCTCCAACGGGGTGATCAACATCATCACGAAGCGGGGCCGGACGGGTGCGCCCAGGATCAACGTCACAATGAAGCAGGGCGCCAACTTCTATCCGGACGTGTACAACATGTTCCCGGACGTCTGGTACAACTGCAATGGGGTATCCCAAACCGTAGACGTTGACGAGCGACTGAAGTGCACGCCGGGCACGGTGGCCTCCTTCAACGTCCTGCAGATCGATCGCGACGTGTACGGCAACGAATGGTTCCAGACAGGACACTCGCAGTCGTACGGGGCGGACGTGACAGGCGGCACCCAGCAGATCACCTACTACGTTTCGGCAGACTGGGATCGCGACGAGGGCGTCGTGTCGTACAACTGGAAGAACCGAATGAGCGGTCGTGCGAATCTAACGTACACGCCTTCCGAAAAGCTGGAACTGAACTTTGGACTGGGTGCGATCCGCAGCACTGCAGAGTCGGCCTCGGCCCAGCAGGCACTGCCGACCGCGATCATCTGGGCTTGTCCGGCACCCGGCTGCGAAGCCGGAGACGTCAATGCCCCGAGCCGCATCGATGGCGGATACCGGGGCTACATCGCGTACCTGCCCGAGGCATACGAGCAAGACATCGAGGGGTTCCAGCATGTGGACCGCACGACGTTCTCTCTCGAGGCACGACACGAGCCGTACGATTGGTTCACCCATCGAGCGATTGTGGGCGGCGACTTCAGCGCCGTCAGGAACTCCGAACTCTATCGGGCGACGAACCGGGAACCACCCGGACAGTTTACTCCCTGGGGACGCAAAAGCGTCATCAACCTCAATTCCAGCTATTTCTCGATGGACTACCAGGCCAACGGGATCTACGACCTCGGAGACAATCTGAGCTTTACTACCTCGGGTGGTGTGCAGTACTACCAGCGACAGGAGTCGTCGACCTTCGCGCACGGCGAGACCTTCCCGGTCGATGCGCTCGAAACCGTATCCTCGGGTTCGACGAAGCAAGCCGCAGAGGACTTCCTTGAGAACAAGACATTCGGTGTCTTCGTGCAGGAGCAGATCGCGTGGCGTGACCGGTTGTTCCTGACCGGGGCTGTCCGCGGCGACGACAACAGCGCCTTCGGGACAAATTTCGACTTTGTCGTGTACCCCAAATTGTCCGGTTCCTACGTAATCAGTGACGAGCCGTTCTTCCGGGACGCGTTCGGTGCGGTCAACACCATGAAGCTGCGTGTTGCCTGGGGGAAAGCCGGGAAGCAGCCCGATGTATTCGACGCGATTCAGACCTATGCACCGACCGTTGGTCCGGGAGGGGCTTCGGTCCTGACGCCGGAGAACATCGGTAATCCGGACCTCAAGCCCGAGGTGGGAACTGAAATCGAAATGGGCTTCGACGTGGGCTTGATGGACGACCTCGTCGCGCTGGAGTTCACCGTCTACAGCCAGAGAACGGATGACGCCCTGGTGCGGGTCCCTGTGATTCCCTCCAAGGGTTTCCCGGGAGTGCAGTTCCGCAATATCGGCCAGATAAGCAACCGGGGCCTGGAAGCGGCGATCAACGGTTCCGTCTACCGGTCGGATGCCTTCAGCATCGATATGGGCGCAACCTTCTCGACCTTCGACAACGAGGTGGTCGACCTGGGCGGGCAGCCGCCGATCGTCCAAAGCGCTTCGAGTCTCAACCGGCAGTTCCACGTCGAAGGCTTCCCACTCGGCGCAAAGTTCTACAAGCGGGTCGTCAGTGCAACACTGGATGGGTCCAGCGGACGGAACGTGGCCACCAACGTCATGTGCGAGGGTGGTGAGGTGGCCGAAGGCACCAACTTCTCCGAAGGCGGTGGGGCTCCCGTGCCGTGCGCGGGCGCGCCCGAAGTGTATTGGGGACAGCCGATCCCTAACATCGAGGGTGGTGTCTACACCAACGTCAGGATCGGACAAAACCTCTCACTTTATGCGTTGGTCGACTACGTGGGCGGTCACACTCTGAGCCTAGGCGACGTCAGCGCTCAGCACCGGTTCTTCCTCAACTCACGCGCGATTCTGGAGCGCACGGACGAGATTCTGCTCGGGTACGAGGCACTCGGCGCAGATGGGTTGGCTCAGTCCGGCGTTGTGGATGGCGACTTCATCAAGCTGCGTACAGTCTCAGCATCCTACACGCTGCCTGAGTCGTGGGCGCAGCAGATGTGGGCAAGCCGCGTGTCCCTGACCGCGTCCATCGACAATGCCTTGACGATGTGGCAGAAGTCCAAGGAATCCTTTGGACATCCGATCATGGATATCGAGCGTGCGCGCCAGAGCCCCGGACAGTTCGGGCTCAACTCGTACGTGCAGGAGGGGTGGCCGCAGATCACGCGTTTCGTGTCCACCCTTCGGTTCACATTCTAGCTCATAGGGAGAAAACAAATGAAAGCAAGAAACAGGCTGGCAGGTGCGGCTCTGTTCGCCGCTTCGTTCCTCGTGCTCTCCGGGTGCAGCCTGGATGAGATCCTCGAGGTGCACGTGCCCGGAAAGGTCCTGGAAGAGGACTTGAACAGTTCATCGTTGGCGAATGTGCTTGCGACCGGTGTGATAGCCGAGGTCGAGTGCAGCTGGAACCAGTACGTGGCAGGCGCCGCGCACCACTCCGACGAGTACGTGCCCACCTCCGGGAACCTGACCATGAGAAACTGGGGACAGCGCAAGATCTACGCGAGCGACGCGGGATACGCGCAGGGAACCTGCGGGGGCTGGGGTTATCCGATGTTCACGCCGCTGCACACCGCTCGTTTCCAGTCCGAAGACGTGGCTTCACGGCTCGCCGAGTTCCCGGCGGACGAAGTGCCCAATGTCGCATCTCTGCAAGCGAGCGTGGCGGTATGGGGGGCCTTCCCCATGGTGGCCATGGGCGAGGGCTTCTGCAGCATGGCCATCGACGGCGGCTCCGAACTCACGCCGGCGCAGGTCCAGGCCGAGGCGGAACAGCGATTTGGCACCGCACTTTCACTGGCACAGGGGGGCGGAGACCCAACTCTGACCATGCAAGCCCAGTTGGGGCGAGCCCGGGTTCGTATCGCCAAGGGTGACTATGCCGGTGCATTGGCGGACGCAGGTCAAATCCCCGATGGTTTCGTGGTCAACGTGACCCGCGACAACGCGGAGTCGCGCCGCTACAACTACTACTTCGAGCGCCTGAACGCGCCCACCGGGTTCCGAGCGCACGGTTCGATTGCCGACAACTACCAGAACCTGACCATCGGCGCGGACGGCATGCCCACGGACGGAGACGGGGTCCCGGACACTCGGGTCAACGTCAAGACCGACGGAACTCAAGCGGCTGACTTCGCCACGGTTCTTTACTATCACGACAAGTACAACTCCAGGAGCGACCCTCTGCCTCTCGTCCACTGGCACGAAGCCCGCATGTACGAGGCCGAGGCCATGGCCATGCAGGGCGATGTGGACGGCGCTCTGGCCAAGATCAACGGCTTGCGCGAGGCAGCGATGCTCCCCGCGGTCACCGCGTCGGTCGGAGCGGGCGAGATCATGGATCTGGTCAAGGAGGAACGTCGTCGTCAGCTGTTCGTGCTGGGCGGTCACCGCCTTCACGACATGCTGCGATTCAATATCCCGTTCCTGGGCGATCCAGGATCAATCCACCCCGACGGGCTCGATCAGACCGGGGCGGAGTACGGGAACCTGACATGCTTCCAGCTGCCCGAAGTGGAAAGAAAAGGTAACGAGAACATCAGCGGGTAGTTGTCGACCCGGAAAAGGAATTTGCGGGGTCGCCGCTGCGGTACAGGCGGCGACCCCGTATCCTTAAATCGCGCTCGCGTGGAGCGCGCACAAATGCCAGAAGGAGGATGCCATGAGACCCAGAGGCCGTTGGAACCCATTCCTCCCCGCACGACGGGGAGTTGTCGCGGGAGGAGCCGGAGGTCTCCTGGCCCTGGCTCTGGTCTTCGCACCACTTGCCGCACAGGACGCCGTCACCGGGACGGTGGTCGAGGGCACGACACAGCGTCCCCTGGCCGGTGCGCAGGTCGTCATCGAGGGCACCGAACTGGGTGGCCTCACCGACAACCGGGGACGGTTTCTCATCCTCAACGCGCCCTCGGGGACAGTCACGCTGCGCGTCCTCATGATCGGCTTCCGGGAAGCCACGGCGACCGCAACCGCTGGCCAGCCGGTCACCATCGAGCTCGAAGAGACGGCGATCTCGCTAGATGAGATCGTCGTTACAGGCACTATCGGGGAGCAACAGGCCCGGTCCATCGGAAACGCCATCGGGCGTGTTGATGCGGCAGTGCTTCAAGAGCGGGCTCCGGTGGCGGACGTGCAGCAGCTCCTTTCGGCTGCGGTCCCGGGTGTGCGGATCATGAACACGGGTGGCGCCATAGGAGAGGGGGGGATCACACGTATTCGAGGCGTGGCTTCCCTGACACTTGCGGCGACACCCATCGTCGTGGTGGACGGCATTCGCGTGAATGGCGACGATGGCGACGCGGGCCTCCTCTGCGGTGTCGGTGCAGACTGTGGCGATTCACCATCCAGGATCAACGACTTTGACCCTGATGAGATCGAGAGCATCGAGGTGATCAAGGGACCGGCGGCTGCCACCCTTTACGGGACGGAAGCGTCCAACGGCGTGATCCAGATCATTACGAAGCGAGGTGCTCGCGGCGCACCACGGGTGAACGTCCGTATGCGGCAGGGTGCGTCCTGGATGCCCAACCCCATCGAGTTGGTGCCGCCCACCTACTACAAGAGTACCTCGGGCGAAATCGTCGAGGTCAACGTTCTCAAGCACGACCTGGAAGACACCTTTGGGCTTCTGGACGGTGGCCGCAACTGGTTCCGCACGGGTCACAACCAGTCCTACGGCGCGGATGTGAGTGGCGGCACCGAGACCGTCACCTACTTCATCAGCGGAGAATTCGACCGCCAGGAAGGGCCCGTGCCTTACAACTGGCAGAACGCGATTAAAGGGCGCGCAAACTTGACCTATGCTCCCAGCGAGGAGTTCAAGTTCGATTTCAGCTTGGGCGCCAACAGGTCCAAACTCGAATCGGCCTCGGCACAGCAGCCGTTGCTGACGGCGGTGATCTGGTCCTGCCCGGCACCCGGCTGTGAGCCTGGGAGCGGTACGCCACAAGCCCTCGATGGACCCTCCCGGGGCTACATCGCCTATCTGCCCGAAGCATATGAGGATGAGATCGAAGGGATCACGGATGTTGACCGAACGACATACAGCCTTCAAGCCCAATGGCGGCCGAGCGATTGGATGAACCACCGCCTGGTGTTTGGAGGCGACTTTGGCTACCGCACCAACTCGGAGCTGTATCTGGCCACCGGTAACCTCGGCAACTTCTTCAACACGGGCCAGAAAACGATCGTCAACGAGCGAACCGCTTACGTTTCGGCTGATTATCAGGTCAGCAGCCAGTGGTCGCCCATGGACAACGTGACATTGAACACGGGCGGGGGTGTCCAGTACTACCAGAAGAAGTCGGAAATACTCTGGGGCCGGGGCACGACGTTTCCGGTGAAATCTCTGGAGACGATCCCATCAGGCTCGACCCGGAGCGCAGACGAAGACTACCGGGAAAACAAGACGTTCGGGGTCTTTCTTCAGGAGCAAATCGGTCTTGGAGACAAGCTGTTCCTGACCGGGGCCGTGCGAGGTGACGACAACTCGGCCTTTGGTGAAAACTTCGACTTTGTAGTGTATCCCAAGCTCTCGGGGTCGTATGTGATCAGCGACGAGGACTTCTTCGCCCAAAGCGTCGGCTTTGTGCAGCAGCTCAAGCTGCGGGCAGCCTGGGGGAAAGCGGGCCGCCAGCCGGATGTCTTTGACGCGCTGAGAACGTATGAGCCCTCGGTCGGACCTGGGGGCGCCTCCACAGTCACCCCGGAGAACATCGGCAACGCCGATCTAAAGCCGGAGGTGGGCACGGAAATCGAGATAGGCTTCGACGCGAGCGTTCTTGACGACCGCGTGGGGCTGGAATTTACCTGGTACGATCAAACGACCAGCGACGCGATCGTTTCGGTGCCGGCGCTCCCCTCGAATGGTTTTCCCGGAGTGCAATTCCGAAACATCGGGGAGGTCAGGAACAGTGGCATCGAAGCCGGTATCAACGCCACCGTTTTCAATGGAGAGAACGTCAGCGTCGACATCGGTGGTACCTTCTCGACAACTGAAAACGAGATCTCGGATCTGGGCGGGCAGCCAGCGATCATCCAGTGGACTTCGGGTGGCCAGTACCATGTTCAGGGCCAACCGCTTGCCGGCATCTACCACAAGCGCGTGGTCAGTGCGACTGTCCAGGACGGCAACGCCACGAACGTGATGTGCGAGGGTGGGGAGGTGCTCCCTAGCGCCGAGACCCAGAATCTCTCGCTCGGCGGTGGCGCTCCGGTGCCGTGTGCGAGTGCTCCGAGCGTCTATTGGGGACAACCGATTCCCGACAAGGAAGGAAGTGCTTACGCCACCATTTCGATCGGCCGCAACCTCCAGCTGTATGGACTGGTCGACTATGTTGGCGGGCGTACGCTCATCAGCGGTGACATCGCCGCACAGCACCGTTTCTTCATCAACTCAAGAGCAATCCTGGAACGGACCGATCCGATCCTCCTCGGCTACGAATCGCTTGGTGGGATCGGGCTGTGGCAACCGGGGATCATCAGTGGGGACTTCGCGAAGCTGCGTACGGTCTCCGCCAGTTACACCCTGCCAAGCGCTTGGGCAACCCGCCTCAACGCGTCACGGGTGAACATCAATGTTACCGTGAACAACCTCTTGACCCTCTGGGTGGGCGACGCCGAGAAATTTGGTGTGAAACAGATGGATCCCGAGGTGTCGAACCAACTCGGTGGTTCTACCGCGGGACTGAGCGCCTACAATCAGGAAGGCTGGCCTCAGCTCAAAACGCTCACGACGACCCTCAGGATCACGTTCTGATGTGGGCCTTGAACGAAGTACACGACCAGATGGGGAGCGATTCCATGACTACTAGAATCAGACACGCTGCCCGGCGGACGGCGATCGGCCTTCTGGTGCCGGGCATTCTGTTGGCGGCTGCGTGCGACCTTGGCGAGATTCTCGAGGTCGACATTCCGGGCAAGGTGGACGCGAATTCGTTGGCTGACCCGGCGCTAGCTACCGTCCTGGTGAACTCGGTTATCGGGGATGCCGAATGTGCCTGGAGCAACTTCGCCGCCGCAGGATCGCACCACTCGGACGAGTGGATTCCGACATCGGGGAATCTCAACATGCGCGAGTGGGGACAGCGGAAGATGAGTCTCCAGTCATCGTCTGGAAGCCAGCTGGCGCAAGGCTCATGTGCGAGCAACTACGGCATCTACACACCACTGCAGACCGCAAGGTTCCAGAACGAGGACGTCTTCACAAAGCTGGCCGAATTCGACGGTGCCGAGGTACCGGACAAGGCGCAGATGCAGGGGACCGTCCGCTTGTATGGGGGCTGGTCATTGATCGCCCTGGGTGAAGGATTTTGCTCGATGGCCCTCGATGGCGGCCCGGAGATGCAGCCCGACCAGGTGTTCAGCGAGGCGGTGCAGAAGTTCACCGAAGCGATCAGCAGCGCTGGTGACGCCACCCTGGTCTCCGCATCGTACGGCGGTCGGGCCCGTGCCAAACTGGACATGGGAGATTGGTCAGGTGCGATTTCCGACGCCCAGCAGATTCCGGAGGGCTTCAAGTTCGTTGCTGACCGTGCCGCGGACATCGACACGCGCGTGAACCAGTTGCACCGCCGGCTCAACGACACCAACGACGGGGTCAGCAAGCACGGGTCGGTGGCGGACCACTTCCGCGACCTTACGGTGAACGACTCTGGCGAACTGACGCAGAACGACGGGATGCCGGACCCAAGGGTGCCGGTCAGGACAATCGGCAACCAGGCGTTCGACTTCTCCACGATCCACTACTTCACGGACAAGTACACGTCGCGTGGCGATCCAGCCCCGATGACATCATGGGAAGCGGCTCAGTTAATCATTGCCGAGGCGTCGGCCCAGATGAACGACCTGGCGACGGCGGTTGGCACAATCAACGGCCTGCGTGCGAAAGCGGGGCTGCCGGAGTGGGCCGCGGGAGCCTCTGCATCACAGGCGGATGTGATCGCCGCGGTGCTGGCGGAGCGTGCGCGGGAGCTGTTCGTCGAACAGGCATGGCGCTTCAACGACATGCTGCAGTATCGGGGAACTCCTCAGCAGATCTCATTCCTGGGCGAGCCGGGGTCAATTCACCCCAACGGACTCGACCAGACGGGCGCCGAGTACGGCACCGTGACCTGCTGGGAACTGCCATTGGTGGAGACCAACGGAAACGAAAACATAGGCTGATCGAACAATGGTGGGGGCGGGTGCCGATCGGTGCCCGCCCCCACTTCGTTGCTACAGTGGGGTGCCTCTTTACCAACCCTCCCCACCCCGCCGCGTCGTAATCAGCACCACCCCGTCCGCCGCATCCGGCCCGTACTCCGCACCCGCCGCCGGACCCTTCAGGACCTCGATCCGCGCGATCGTTCCCGGGTTGATGAGTTCGAGCGCGCCCAGTCCGCCACCCATGCCGAGGGCCCGGACCTGCACCCCGTCGATGAACACCACGGGGTGGCGATTGAAGGTGAAGCTCTTCGCGCCGCGGACGCGGATGTGGTAGCCCATCCCCACGGCGCCGCCCGTGCGGACGAGGGTGACTCCGGTAACGCCATCGAGCACCTCTCGCACCCCCCGGTTGCCCAGGAGTTCGTCGCCCTGGATCTCGCGGTCCGGGATCTCGACCCGGTGCAGGGCGCGGGCGACCACCTCATTCAGGACATACGACGGCGGCATCATCTCGAAGTCGCGCAGGAGGACGATCGCCTCGTCCACGCTGAGCCGTTCGACCAGGCCCACGTGGTCGGGGTGGGTGATGCGGATGACCGAAACGCCCATCGGTACGGTCAGGATCGCGTAGCGTCCGTCGTCGCCGGTGACGGTCATCGCGCCGGTTCCCACGATCTGCACCGCCGCCCCTGACAGCACCTCGCCGGTCATCCCCGAGCGCACCACGCCGCGTAGCGTGGCCCCGACCTGGGAGGAAAGCGGCGGGGCAGCCGCCAGAAAAAGGAGCACACCCAGCAAACCGATCGTCGTCTCCGGCAGGCGCACCTGCCTCGGATGGCGCCCGGTCCTCGGCGAAAACGGCGCCGCGTCCAGCGACACCGGCCTCTTCCAACCCATCAAGCACTTCATGTGTACCACCTACGCCCGTCCGGAAGGCGGGTTTACATCAGGACTCGAGCCGGTCGAAGACGATGTCGGCTCCGTTGGGCTCGAAGGGGATCGCCACCTGGCTCACGGCTCCGTCCGAGTCGGTGGTGAAGGTCACCAGCCCGGTAACCGGAACCATGTTGGGCAGCGACGTAATTCTGAAGACCTCGTAGTGAAAGTGCTCGAGCTCGAGCACGAAGTCGTTGTCGTATGAGATGGTCAGGCCGTCAGCGCCGGCCTTCACGTCCATGTTGCCGTACGCCGGGTGATGATACCGCCCCGCGTAGGCCGCCAGAGCATGGCCGGGACGCGTGCCCTCGACCCGCTTGGCGAGCATCTCCGCCGCGGTCTCGGCACCGCGCGCGTCCTGCTCTTCCCGCTCTTCGAGATTGCGGCTGTTCCAGTCGACCTCGGGCAGCCCTAGCAGCCGGTCGTAGACGTTGTAGGCGACCATGATCGGCACCGGGTTCATGCCCCCGGAGCGGTTGGTCAGCACCATCACGCCCATCTTCTCGCGCGGGAGCCACGACATGGACGAGATGAACCCGTCGATGCCGCCGCCGTGCTGCACCATCTTGCGGCCGCGGTAGGTGCCCACGCGGAGGCCCAAGCCGTAGCTGCCCGGCCCCACTTCGGAATACTCGGAATCGCCGGGCATCGCGAATTGAGGCTGCTGCATCAGGGCCGAGGTCTCCTCCGAGATGAGGCGGGTGTCGTTGTAGACGCCCCCGTCCATGTGGGCCTGGATGTAGGCCAGCATCTCGACCACGTTCGAGTTGATGGACCCCGCGGGGCCGACCTCGTCGATGTTGCGGAAGGGGACCTTGTGCAACACCCCGTCGCGCAGGATGTAGGGGAAGGCGTAGTCTCCCGAGCCCGGCGAGTCGTCCACAGACGTATTGGAGCGATCCATTCCGAGGGGCGTGAAGATGCGGTCGTCGACCAGCGCGCCCCAATCCTTCCCGGTGAGGCGCTCCGTGAGGTGCCCGGCGGTCATGAACATCAGGTTCTGGTACTGATAGCGGCTCCGGAAGGAGGCATTCGGCTTCAGGTAGCGCAGCTTCGCGAAGATCTCCTCGCGGTTGGCGGCCCGTCCGTACCAGACGTTGTCGTGCCGCGGCAGCCCGGACTGGTGGGTGACCAGATCGCGGGGCGTCATCTCGGCCGTCGCGAATTCGTCGTAGAGGCGGAAGTCGGGGAGGTAGTCGCGCACGGGCTGGTCCCAGTCGAGCCTGCCCTCGTCCACCAGCATCGCCATCACGGTCACGGTGAACGACTTGCTGTTGGAGCCGATTGCCATGGTCGTGTGCTCGGTCACCGGCAGCTGATTCTCGACGTCGCGGTAGCCGAAGCCCCTGGCGAGGACGATCTCGCCGTCGTGGACCACCCCGACGGCCACCCCTGGGATCTGCCAGTCGTCCATGATCCGCGCCACGAAAGCGTCGAAGCCTTCGAAGGGGTCGACAGCTTCGGTCAAGGTGACGGCGGCTGCAGGAGCCTCCGCGCCCGAATCGCCGAGTGCTTGGGCGGTGCCTCCGGTCTGGGCAAAGGCGGGGGACAAATCCGCGAACGGACCGGCCACGGCAAGGCCGAGGATGAGCAGAAGGGTCCAGAGTTTCGTGCGCATTGGGCTTCTCCAAGTCCTCATTGGCAGGCTCTCAATTCGACGGCCCGAGTCCTCCGGACCGCCGAAATCAAATGTACCGTCGAAACGGCACACCGTCATTCCATTGCTGCCCGTTCTCCACTCGGCACTCCAACAGTTCCCGCGCCTTGTCCTGAATATGCGAGACGGGTAGCACCGATATACGATCGTCCACAAGGTAGGCCTCCTCACCCGGGTACACGATCCACAGGTGATCTAGCGCCAGATCGCGAAGCGCCGTCCGCATCCGGCGGGTCGCGACGGGTGCATCCGCGAACTGGCAATCGAAGCCGAAACGCGCTCCCCGGTCACGGACGAGCAGCGCCAGCTCCACGCCTCCGTGTGTTCTCCAGAAAAAGGCGTCCCGCGCATCGAACGCCGCCAGGAGCTGTGCGATCACGAACCCTTCGAAGGACGCCCCGACCTTGGGGTGGCCCGCGACTTCCTCTTCGCCGGTCAGGCCGAGGAGGGTGTGCAGGATGCCGGTGTCGCGAACATACGCCTTGGGCGACTTGACCTGGCGCTTCCGGATGTTCTCGAACCACGGTGGCAACAGCCGAACCATGCGCGTCCCGGCGAACAGGGCCAGGTAATTTCGCGCGGTCCCTTCGCTGATTCCGAGGGAGCGGGCCAACTCGGCGGCATTCCAGGTCTGGCCGTGGGAGTGGGCGATCATGGTCCAGAAGCGCCGCAGCCGCTCCGCCGGGATGGTGATCCCGAGCTGCGGCAGATCCCGTTCCAGAAAGGTGCGGACGTAGTTCCTCCTCCAGATCACCGAGCCGTCGGGACTCGCGAGGTAGGACCGTGGGAAACCGCCGCGCAGCCACAGCCTTCGCCAGTCGGTCGGCGATACCTCGCTCAGGTTGAGACCGCCCAGATCCACGCGTCCGACGCGGCCCGCCAGAGACTCCGACACGCGCCTGCTCCACGAGTGCGCCGCGCTGCCGACCAGGAGGAAGCGCGCCGCGTTGCCGGTCCTGTCCACCAGAATCCGGACCGTCTCCAGGAGCATGGACGACCGCTGCACTCCGTCGATGACGACAAGCCCCCGGAGTCGGCCGAGCGCCTGTTCGGGGGTGGCCAGGCGGCGGCGGCTTGAAGGCTCTTCGAGATCGAAGTAGGTGCTTTGCTCGGCGCGGTCGGCAAATTCGCGGGCCAGCGTCGTTTTGCCACACTGCCCTGGCCCGGTCAGCGCTGCCACCGGGTTGACCGAAAATGCCCGATGAATCCGTTCGATGGGTGTTGGGCGATCGATAAGCATGCAGAACAGTAATCGTGAAAATCCTCAAGTCAATTGCGGATTTTCACGCCAAGGCCTGCCCGCACGTGTCCCCCTGGGATAACTAGCGGCCCCCTTCGCGGCCTCTCAGCGCTCCTCGGACTCCTCCACCCACAGGCGAAACGCCTCGATCAGCTCCGCGTCGGTCTCGGTCCCGAGCACCCTTCCGGCCAGATATTCACCGATCACGGGCCCGAACTTGAACCCCTCGGCCGATCCTCCCCCGGCGAACCAGACGTTGTCGTAGTCCGGGTGGTGGTCGAAGAAGAAATTGCGGGTCGTCGAAATTTCGTAGTGGCACGCGCGCGTCTCGCTGATCGGCGCGTCCGCCAGCCCGGGAAAACGCTGCGCCACGAAGGCGCGCGGCCGTTCCAGCTCATCCGGTTCAAGCCAGCGGCGGCTGGTGTCGGGATCGTCCTCCCCGCCACGTCCGCCGGTCCTGACGCGGAAGCCGCGGTTGTCGGGACCGAGCGCCGGCCAGCCGGTCACGCCGGGGAAGTTGTAGCTGGGCAGGTTGGGATAGCTGAAGCTGTTGTCCCCGGGCGGAGTACGGAAGTAGACGACATGGCCGATGGGGATGCGCAGCCGGTCGCCCATCAGTTCCGGGAAGGCCTTGGGGAACCAGGGTCCAAGGGCGAATACATAGGTCCCGGCGGAGAGATCGTCGCCTGGCTGCAGGTCGAGCCCGTTGAGCCTGCGGTTGGTCGAGCCGCCCATTGCGGCCCGCGCGATCCGCACCTGGCCGCCTTCGTGCTCGAACACCTGCGCAACCGACTCGATTGCGCGGCGGGCCCGCACGACGCCGGCGTCCTGCTCCCAGAGCGCGACCGTGATGTCGGTGACGTCGATGACCGGCCAGCGCCGCCGGATCTCGTCCGCGTCGATGACCTCGTAGCGGATGCCCAACTCGTCCCAGTTGTTGCGCGTGAACTCCATGAAGTCCGTCCACTCGACCCGCATGATCAGGTCCGAGGTGGTGAAGAAGACGCGCGGCAGCAGCATCTCCTGCCACTGCTGGTCCCAGGCGTTCCACTTGTCGATGGCCCGCTTGGCCCATCCCATCCAGAGGAGCTCGTGGGGGTGGCCGCCGTATCCGGTGCGGACGCCCCGGGTCTCGCCTCCGGAAGTCGCGCGTGAGTTTGCGGGGCCGTACTGGTCGACGAGGGTGACCTGCGCGCCGGACTGCTGTAGGTGGAGCGCGGTCCAGGCGCCGAAGGCACCGGCGCCTACGACGGCGATATCGGGGGTCTGGCGGGTGCGCACCCAGGGGGCGGAGGTCGCAGCCGGGCCAAGGCTGGCGGAAGCCGCATCTGCGCCGGCCGCCTCGGGTTGGGCTCCGGCGAGGATGGCACCCGTTCCCGCCGCGGCCACCTTCACGAAACGGCGGCGGTCTACCGCGCTCCGCTTTGCCGAGACCCGCGCCGGAGACGCATCCACAAAAGGCCCCGGACTACCTTTGCCGTCCCCCCCGCTCAACGCTACGGTTCCGTTGGCGCGATGCGAACGTCACGCATGGGGGAATCCGCGTCCAGTTCGGCCGCTCCGCCCTCGTGTCCGTTCATGCTCAGGATGTACGATACGACGTCGAGGTACACCTGCTCTTCCAGCCCCCCCGGATTGTCGTCCGGCATGGTGGAGCGGATGGTGCGGAAGAAGGAGTAGACGGTGCGGCGTCCCCAGTTGCGCTGGAATGTGCGGCCCCGGAACTCGCTCGTGGTGTGGCACTCGGAGCAGACTTCGTCGAAGGTGGTGCGCCCCCGCTGGGCCTGCGTGTCGGTGAAGATGCCACCTGCAGGCGCTTCCGGTGCAGCATCCGGCGGGGTTTCGGGTGTTTCGGCGGCGGGTTCCGCGGGTGTGGCGGCAGTTTCCACCGCGGCATCGGCGGCGGGTGGTGGCGACTCCGCGGGGGTCTCGGTGGCGCCGCCGGACGCGCACGCGGCGAGCGGCAAACCAACTGCAACAAGGACGGCGAGAGTCTGCGCCAGTGGGAGTGAATGCCGCGCCATGGACCGGAGCCCCTCCAGTGCTTTAGTCTATCTCTCCGGCACACCGCGCGCCGGCTCGAATCCAATATAGGGGAATGAACGAAATGCGCAGTCGAGCACCGGCAGCACTTGCAACCGCCTTCTCCGTCGGGGCGATCCTCGGGGCGGCGACCTGCGACACCCTTCCACTGGCCATGGGCGATGTCCACGCCATCGTCGTGACCGCGTCGCCCGAGCTGTGGAGCGAGATCGAGCCCGCCGCCCTTTCCACCCTGGGCCGCACCGTCTTCACCGTCCGGGACGAACGGACCTTCCGGGTCAGCTACGAACAACCCGCGGCCGAGGCCTGGGCCGGTCTGCGGCGCCTGAGACAGCTGTTGCTCATCGGCAAGGCGTCGGACCCATGGATGGCCGCGCCGCTGGCCGAGATCGACGAGCCCGTCGCGCCGCCGCAGCTCATTCAGGTGGAAGAGGTCTGGGCACGCGAACAGCTCGTCACCCTGGTGGTGCTGGAAGAGGACACGGACATGGACGAGGATGCCCGCATCGTCCAGGAGATGCTCCCCGAGCTGTCCGACATCTTCGACAGCCAGTACAGGAGCTGGGTACTTGCCAGAATGTTCGTCACGGGGCCCGACACGGCGCTCACCAGGACGCTGAGGGAGCAACACGGCTTCAACCTGGTCGTGCCCCAGGTCTACAACTACCAGCTGCTGGACTCGGTGCACATCTTCCGCAACGACAATCCGGATCCGTCCGAACTCATCCGCCAGTTCTCCGTCACCTGGCAGAGTCCGATCCCCGAGGGAGTGGGGGGCGAGGAGCTGCTGGAGTGGAGGGCGCGAATCGTCGACCAGTATTATGACTACCCGCAGATCGTTAATCGGGACGTGATTTTCGCGGGCCCGGTCGACCACGGCGGCCGGCAGGCGTACAACGTCCAGGCCGTGTGGCAGAATCCTCCCGATTCATATCCGGCAGCCGGACCGTTCATCACCCGGGCGGTCATCTGCACGCGCCAGCAGCGCATGTACCTGATCGACGCCTGGCTCTACGCGCCGTCCCGCGACAAGTACGAGTACATGATTCAACTCGACGAAATCATGAATTCCTTCCAATGCATCGAGTAGGGGTCACCATGCAAGCCAAACAGCCAGGCCGCGCCAGCAACGCGGGCACCTTCACCCGCTCCATCGCCGCCCTCTTCGCGCTGGTGGTGATTGCCTCGAGCTGCGCGGCTCCCCCCGATACGGGTACCAGCGTCGGCGAGCACGGCGCTGAAGGGGTCGGCTACGGCAATCCCGACCATGCGGCCCACGTCGACATGATCGACGAGATCATGATGGCGCCGGTGCGGGAAGGTCAGATCGCCGGCGCGTCGGTCGCCGTAGTGCACCGCGGCGAGACGGTCGCGATTCGCGGCTACGGCTGGGCCAACGTCGAACTCCGGGTCCCGACCCCCGAAGACGCGATGTACGAGATCGGCTCGGTCACCAAGCAGTTCACCTCGGCTGGGCTGCTGCAGATGCAGGAACAGGGCCTCGTGGACCTCGATGGGGACATGGCCGAGTACCTCCCCGACTTCCCCACCCAGGGCAACAGCATCACGGTGCGCGAACTCCTCGACCACACGTCTGGGATCCGCGGCTACACCGAGATGGCCGAAGCACGGCCCTATTTCGTGCGGCGCGTCCCCCGGGACAGCCTGCTCGCGCTGGTTGCCGCCCATCCCTTCGACTTCGCGACCGGCGAACACGAGATCTACAACAACTCCGCATTCTACCTCGCGGGAATGATCCTCGAGGACGCATCCGGGATGAGCTACGAGGACTACGTGGAGCAGGAGATCTTCGCGCCGCTCGGAATGGACCGCTCCCACTACTGCAGCGAGACCGAGATCCACGAGGGCAAGGTGACCGGGTACGCAATGGGAGAGGACGGCCTCCAGCACAAGGGGTACATCGTCCACAACGTCCCCTTCGCGGCAGGCTCGCTCTGCTCCAGCGCCGGGGACCTCGCGACCTGGCTGGGCGCGCTGCACGGCGGCGAGGTGCTCACCGACGAGTCCTACGCGCAGCTGATCGAGCCCGGCGACCTCAACGACGGGACCCGCCTTCGCTACGCCCTCGGCATCGCCGTCAGCGACATCATGGGGCACAGGGCGATCCACCACGGCGGTGGCATCAACGGCTTCCTCACCGAGTCGCTCTACCTGCCCGACGAAGAGCTCGCGGTCGCGGTACTGGTCAACACCGCCGGGCCGGCCAGTCCCTCCGACCTGGCGCGGCAGATCATCGACGCCATGGTCGGCGACGCCACCCCGGAGCCCACGACCTTCGAGGGCGATCTCGCCTGGTTCGAAGGGGTCTTCGAAGGCCCGGCCCGGGCTGGCCAGGCCGTCGTGCGGATCGCGGCGGGCGACGATGGCCTCACTTCCACAATGCTCATGCAGGCGGATCAGGAGGTGCCCGAAGACGCCCAGGAGGGCAGCAATCTCGACTTTCGCGGCGGAATGACCTTCAGCGATGGTGAGACCCTTCTGACCTTCGAGGGCGACGGGGACGCCGCGTCGGTGCTGCGGTACGATCTCGGATTCGGCTACATGGTGATGCAGAGGCGATAGCAGCCATTGTCTTTCGTCCACCTCCACACCCATTCCGAATACTCCCTCCTCGACGGCGCGAACCGTCTCGACGACCTGGTTCGCAAATCGAAGGAATACGAGATGCCGGCGCTGGCGCTCACCGACCACGGGTGCCTCTATGGCGCCTGGAACTTCCAGAAGGTGGCGCGCAAGGAGGGAGTCAAGCCGATCATCGGGATGGAGGCGTACGTCGCGCCCGGGGACCGGCGGGAACGGGCCCGTTCGGGACAGGGCGGCAAGGCGCATTATCACCTGGTTGTCCTGGCCCGCGACCTGGAAGGCTACCGCAACCTCATAAAGCTGTCGTCCATCGGGTACACCGAGGGCTTCTACTACCGTCCGCGGCTGGATCGGGAGATCCTGGCCCGGCACTCGGGGGGCCTCATCGTCACGTCGGCGTGCATGGCCGGAGAGGTCGCCCGCCACCTCAACGCAGGCAACGACGAGATGGCGCGCGAGGTGGCCGACTGGTATGCGAACGCCTTCCCCGACCGCTACTACCTCGAGGTGCAGGCGCACGGCACGCCCGGCCAGGCCGAACACAACCAGCGGATCTTCGCTCTGGCTGAAGAAATGGGACTCCCGGTCGTCGCGACCAACGACGCCCACTTTCTGCAGCACGAGCACCATCCCGCCCACGACATCCTCGTCTGCATCGGCACCGCAAAGAACCACGACGACGCGGATCGGCTGCAGTACGACGACGGTCTCTACTTCAAGAACCCCGAAGAGATGGCAGCGGCCTTCCCGGACCGCCCCGACGTCATCGAAAACACGCTAAAGATCGCCGACGAGGTCTCGCTCACCCTCGAGAAGAAGTACCATCTGCCGAGCTTCCCGCTCCCCGACCCCTTCACCGATGACAACGACTACCTGGTGCACCTCGCCGAGGCCGGCGCCCGGGAGCGCTACGGCGAGCGCCTCCCCGACGAGGTCGAGGCCCGCCTGCGCTACGAACTCGACGTCATCCTCAAGACGGGCTACGCCGGCTATTTCCTCATCACCTGGGACTTCATCCGCTGGGCGCGCGAACAGGGCATTCCGGTAGGCCCGGGCCGCGGATCGGCCGCCGGTTCGCTCGTGTCCTACGCGCTGCGGATCACCGACCTCGATCCGATCGGCTACGGCCTCATCTTCGAGCGCTTCCTCAACCCAGAGCGCATCTCGATGCCGGACATCGACATCGATTTCTGCTACGAGCGCAGGGGTGAGGTGATCGAGTACGTGCGCAAGAAGTACGGCCGTGACGCCGTCGGCCAGATCGTGACCTTCGGGACGATGAAGAGCCGCGCGGTCATCCGGGACGTGGGCCGCGTTCTTGGCTTCGACGTCGGCGAGACCGACCGGATCGCGAAGATGATCCCCAACCAGCCGGGGCAGAGCTATACCGTCCAGCAGGCTGTGGAGCGGATCCGTGAGGTCAAGGCGCTCTATGAATCAGACGACCGCCACAAGCGCCTCTTCGACTACTCGATCACGCTCGAGGGGCTGTCGCGCCACGCGTCGGTGCACGCGGCGGGCGTGGTGATCGCGCCGGGGCCGCTCTACGACTACGTGCCGATCTGCACGCAGACCAAGGGAGGCAGGAACGGGAGCCGGGGTAGGGCCGGGGCCGGCGCCGACGACGGGCCGGACATCGTCACCCAGTACGACATGAACTGTCTCGAGGACGCCGGGATGCTCAAGATGGACTTCCTGGGGCTCAAGACGCTCACCGTCATCCACGACGCGGTGAGGTCGGTCAAGGCGCGCCTCGGCGAGTTCCGCCACCCGGACACAGGAGCGGTCTTCCAGTCGGACGCCATGGACGATGTCCCCCTCGACGACCCCGGCGTCTACGAGATGCTGGCGAGCGGCGGCACGTCGGGCGTCTTCCAGTTCGAGTCCAGCCTCGCGCTCGACAAGCTGCGGGCGATGCGCTGCGACCGCTTCGACGACCTGGTCGCCACGAACGCTCTGATCCGGCCCGGGCCGCTGGACTCGGGCATGACCGATCGGTACATCCAGCGCAAGCTCGGCAGGCAGAAGGTGACCTATCCGGCGCCGGGGCTGGAGCACATCCTCGAGTCCACCTACGGGATCATCGTCTACCAGGAGCAGGTGATCCTGATCGCCAACGACCTGGCCGGCTACTCGCTCGGTGACGCCGACGTACTTCGCAAGGCGATGGGCAAGAAGGACGCGGCGCTCATCGAGTCGGAGCTGGGCAACTTCAGGGAGCGGGTCGTCGCCAAGGGCCTCAAACCCGGCACGGCCGCGAAGCTGGCCGAGCAGATCGAGACCTTCGGCCGCTACGGTTTCAACAAGTCCCACTCGGCCGCCTATTCGCTGCTCTCCTACAAGACCGCATGGCTGAAGCGCTACTACCCGGCCGATTTCATGGCCGCGCTGCTGTCGTCGGTGCTCGACAAGACCGACGATGTCGTGAAGTACATCGGCGAGTGCCGTGAAATCGGCCGCTACCTGCCCGCACTCGACGACGGCCTGGTCGTCCTGCCGCCGGACGTGAACGAGAGCGGCTGGAAGTTCACCGTCGTCGGGGACGGCACGATCCGCTTCGGTCTGGGCGCGGTGCGGGGCGTGGGCAGCGCGGCGGTTCAGTCGATCCTGGAAGCGCGCGCCGACGGCGACCCCTTCGACAGCCTCTTCGGCTTCCTCGAGCGGATCGACACGCGGGCGCTGAACAAGCGCGCCTGCGAGGCGCTGATCGCTTCGGGGGCGATGGACTCGTTCGGCCACCGCGCCCAGATGCTCGCCGGCCTCGACGCTGCCTTCGGCGAGGCGATGGCGCGCCTGCAGGAGACCGAAGTGGGCCAGCATTCGCTCTTCGGCGAGGCGATGGGGGTCGAGCGCCCGACGCCGCAGCTTCCGACCGTGCCCGAGTGGGATGACCGCGACCGCCTGGCCCGCGAGAAGGAAGCGCTGGGATTCTTCATCTCGGGGCACCCGCTCGACCGCTACCGGGAGGTGGTGCGCGTCTTTGACGAGCTCGATGCCGGTGCGCTCAAGGCGCGCGCGGGCGACACGATCGAGATGGCGTGCGTGGTTACCGCGGTCGCCCGGCAGATCTCACGGCGCGACGGCTCGGAGTGGGGCAAGGTCACCGTCGAGAGCTTCCAGGGCACGGCGACCGTCCTCGCCTTCAAGGACGTGTGGCAATCCTACCGGGATACGCTGCACACCGATGCGGTCGTTCTGCTGCGCGGCAAGGTGAGCGACCGGGACCGCGACGAAGAGGACCCGCCCGTATTCCTGGATGCGGCCGAACCGCTGAAGCGCGTGCCCGACAGCGGCCGGCTCGTGGTGCGGATCGAGGTGGACCCGGACAGGGAGCTCGCCGACGGCGCATTCGGGAAGGCCCGCGCGGTCATGGAGGAACGCGCCGGATCGGCCCCGGTCGAGTTGGTGCTAGGCGAGGTGAACGGATCTCCGGCACCGCGCCTGCGGTCGCGGACGCTGAGGGTCAAGGCGGACCGGGATACGATCCGGGCATTGGAGGCGGTGTTCGGGAAGGGCCGGGTGGGCCTGGCGAAGGTGTGAGTCAGTTCCCCGGCCGCCGGCGCGCCAATATTTCGCTCAGCTTCTCCGCCTGATCCTCGTCGAGCAGTTCGGTCATGTCCGCATGCAGCGTCTCGAACGCCGGACCGAGTTCCTGGAGGATGGCGCGCAGTTCCCCACCCGGGCGCTGCATGCCCTGACGGTTGCCCTGGGCACCGCCGCGACGGGCGGCCCCACCCCTGGCGGCACCTCCCATGCGGTCACGCATCTGCGACGCAATGCGGTCGTAGCGCCGAAGGGCGCCCTCGTTCTCTTCACGGAAGGCAGCCACGACCATGGTGGCGAGTTCCGTCTGCGCTTCCGTGAGAGAGAGTTGGGTGGCGAAGTCGTCGAACCGCTGATCCAGGGTGGTCCACAACCGGATGCCTGGATTGTTGGCGAATGCGCCGGCTCCGCCGCCCGGGCGCTGCTGTGCAAGGGCAGAGACGGGTGCGAGACATGCGATGGCCAGGGTGGCAAGGCCGAGGGTGATGATCAGCCGAGGGTGTATCGTGCGATTCACGGGGAGGCTCCCTGTTGGAGTTTCGGCGCACAGCCGCCAAGGTGGGGCAATCTGTCGCGCACGTTCCTACGTAATGAACAGAATGATGGTAAGATGCGTTAGTTGCCGATATGGCGCCCGACAACGCGAGCGTACGAACCAGCGAACCGCAAGGACCACAAGAATGAGGACATTACTGATCTGCATCACCGTCACCCTCGCGCCCCTGGGTGGCGCCGCGACCGCCCAGGATCCGGACCCGGCGGCCTTCGTCGGCAACTGGATGGGGGCGCTCGAACTCGGCGGGGCGCAGTTGCGTATGCGCTTCGCGATCGTCGCCGAGGACGGTGCCCTGAGCGCTGTCATGTATTCGGTGGACCAGGGCAACGCCGAAGTCCCCGTTGCATCCACGACAGTCAGCGGCGCAAGTCTCTCCCTGTCGATGCCGATGATCGCCGGCTCCTACGAGGGAGACCTATCGAGTGACGGCCAGGAGATCGACGGCACGTTCACCCAGGCGGGTAACGCGCTCCCGCTGATGCTCGAACGGGTGTCGGAGGAAGAAGCGGCAGGCCCGGCCCGACCCCAGAATCCCGAGGAACCGCTCCCCTACCACGTCGAAGAGGTCAGCTACCCGAACCCGGATGGCGGCCACGAGCTAGCCGGCACCTTCACCCGGCCCGGGGATGGCGGCCCCTTCCCGGCCGTGATCCTCATCTCCGGCTCGGGGCCGCAGGATCGCGACGAAGCGCTCATGGGGCACCGGCCCTTTCTCGTCCTCTCGGACCACCTGACCCGCAGCGGCATCGCCGTGCTGCGCTTCGACGACCGCGGCGTTGGAGAGTCCACCGGCAACTTCGCGACCGCCACCTCGCAGGACCACGCATCGGATGTGCTCGCGGGCGTTGCCTACCTGAAGACCCGCGACGATGTCGAACAGGGCGCGATCGGTCTCGCGGGACACTCGGAGGGCGGCCTGATCGCGCCGATCGTGGCCACCCGGTCGGACGACGTCAGCTACATCGTGATGATGGCGGGACCGGGCATCACCGGCGAAGAGATCCTGTACGCACAGGGGGCCCTCATCGCGCGGGCCGGCGGCGCCACCGAGGAGCAGATCGCCGAGAGCGAGGCCCAGCAGCGCACCACCTACGAAATCCTGAAGACGGAGTCCGATCCCGGCCGCGCGGCGGAGATGCTCACCCAGACCGCCCGGACGGCTTTCGAGGCTCTATCCGAAGCGGAGCGCGCCCAGGCCGGAATCACGGACGAAGCATCGTTCGACCGCGTCGTGCAGATGCAGGTGCAGCAGGTGAACAGCCCCTGGTTCCGCTACTTCCTGACCTACGATCCCGCGCCGGTGATCGAACAGGTCACGGTTCCCGTTCTGGCAATCAATGGCGAGAAGGACCTCCAGGTCCCCTTCGAGGAAAACCTGCGCGAGATCGAGGCCGCCCTGCAGCGCGGCGGCAACACCGACTACGAGATCCACGCACTGCCCGACCACAATCACCTCTTCCAGCATTCGGAGACAGGCGCGCCGTCCGAGTACGCGACCATCGAGGAGACCTGGTCGGTCGAGTCGATGGAGTTGATCGCCGAGTGGATCCTCAAGACGGTTGGAATGTAAACAGTAGTTGACAAAATGTCATGTTCACAGGTGATTGTACACTTGACGCACGGATGCGGGGCTGATACCGTGCGGAATGAGCAAGTTGACGCGCTTCAGGCGGATAGCCAAGACTGTGCGCTGGGCCGAGCGGGTGATCGGCTGGGCGGGAATCGAGGGCGATGCCGAGACTTGGAAAGGCGCGATCAAGCGCTGGTGGCGACCTGCGGGGGAAGTATTGGTCCCGGCACTGTCAGGATTGGGGGGGAGGGTCATGGGTAACGATCCGTGGTGGGCACCGCTCCTCCTTATGTTGGCGGGGGCAATCCTCGTGATTCGTGTGGGGGTCCCTTTCGTTGGCTTCGTACGGCAGCGGGGGCACCAGAAACTGCGAAACTCCGCAGCGACGAGCCGACATGTCGTGCCGGGCGGGGACGCCTTCGACATGATACTCGAGTCGTCCCTCATCGATCCCGAGTGGCCGCAAGCCAGGAAGTACGATACCGCCAACGCGCTCTTTCGGCGGTTCGAGACGACGTGTCCAGATGCAATTAGGCCGCCCCCGAGCGAGAACGATCCCCCTCAGATGGACCTACGGGCACTAAAGGACTGGCTAAACGAGATCGTGTTGAGCGAAGTGGGCCTGGACGCGCACATTCCCAAGGGCCGCCAGAAGTGACGGGTGATCCGTGGGCGACCTTCTTCTTGGCGACGGCGGGGGTACTGCTTGTCGTTCGTGTGGGGGTGCCTCTGGCCGGATTCATGCGACGGCGCAGGCGTGAGCCGCCTGATGATTCCAGCCCGGCCTCGCACGAAGAGAACGAGAAGAGATTCGACGATCACCGCATCATGACCTTCGCCGAGATGATTGAAGCTGCCCGGAAGTCATCGGCGGTGCGCTTTCGGTTGCCCTATTCGGACGAAGAAGCCAAGAAGGATGTGGACCGGATCGTAGCAAACTTGCAGGCTCGCGACGAACTGGCCCGCAATCTGTGTGATCGGTTTAGGGACGAGCATCCAGAATCTTGCAAGCGAGTCGGGCCAATTCGAGAAGAGGAGCCCTCCTATCGGTACGTCCCGGCTACAGTCATCGCCATTGCTGGCGACTTCATGCGCTTCCTGTCCGAGGAATCGGCGGAGGAACTGACGAAGCGAAGAGGGGAAGGGAGGTCTGGTTGATACTACGAGTGGCAAGCCTCGCCGTTGACCCGAAGGTACTCGTCAACGAAGTCATCCAACTGGTCAGCCAAGAATCCCAAGACATGGCTGACCGTATAACCATGCAAGCCGAGTGCACTACGATTCCAAGTTGGAGCGTAGTATCCCGTCTGGCTGGCGAGATCGTTCACCGACTTCCACAACGCCATTCTGACGTGAAATGTGGGACCGACAATGCTGACATCTACCCTGATAAACGGAAGGGCGGAGCGTGGCCTCCCTTCATAGAGCGACGCCTGTCTCAGTCGGCTTCGAACGAATCGCTCAAGTCGTTCAACGGTGAATTGCTTCAGGTCACCGTCTTCGTCTTCTATGCGGGTCAGCATAGCGACAGGAGAGCATTCGGTAAACAGCATGAAGCGGTCGAGCAGGGTATCGGATTCTTGTCCCCTGACTGTTGTCAATGGCAAGAAAAACGTAGCGGTGACGATGAGTTCCATGGTCAGTTGTCGTGCCATCGGGATCTATCCCCTTGGCTGAATTTCACTGACGCAGCGCGGGCTGACGGACAGCCGGTAGGCGTTGCCGTCCTCTTTGTCGAACCACGTCGCTCGCTCGTAGTTCGGCCGGTAGTTCGGACCCAGCATGTCCAGCAGCATCGGGGTGATCCAGGGAATGGACAGGCCGACACCACCACCACCGACGAGTGCCGAGTACATCACATCGACACCACTGCACCAAGGAAGTGGGTGGGGGCCAGTGAAAAAGGTGAACGGCACGCCATCACCCGCCTGCCACTCGAGACCCGCTTCGGCCAGCGCAACCTTGAACCGTTCCACCGCTTTCGGGGCAGTGTTCAGCGGTATCGTGCCGGCCGTACACTCGGCGATCTCGTCCGTCCAGCCTTGCGGCTCCCGGCACCAAGACCGGCTCGGCCAATTGGTGTTGAACACGTGCCCCACCTCGTGGAGGAAGACGGAGTAGGCATAGCAGGTTTCGTACCGGCCGTCCCACTCCGGCGTACCCGGCAGGGTGGAGGAGCAGTTCGGACCACCACCGCCGAGGCTGATGATGCCGTACCGGTCGGGGCCGCCCTCGATCATGCCCCAGCCGGAACCGATGCCCCACAGGCCGCCACCGTCCGTAACCCGGATGGTGGTGCCGGAGGGCAGGTCCTGGCGCCCCCAATACGGCCACGGCGGATTGTCCGCGGGCGTGTAGCCGAGGGCCTCGCCCCATGCCTTCGCGACCGAATCGGCCATATTGCCCCACGCCGCTTTCATGCCTTCGTCGTCCCACTCGAAATGGATCGGGTAGACGGGCGGCGGGGGGGGAGGGGGATCGGGCTCCACCGGCGCAACGATAGGCACGATGTCGACGCATGCCATCAGCAGCAGCGCCGACAGCTTGACCGCTTTCATCGGAGGAAGGGAATTGCCGGAACCGTGTCCCGCGCCATGCGATCGCGCAGATACTCGTTCCAGAACACGCCTTTCGCGGCGCGGCACTCCTTCAGTCGCTTGTTGCCTTCGTTCCATGAGTATCCCATGGCCGCGGCCCACACCAGGCCGGCGACCACGACCGCGCTCTTTTCCTGGTTGGTCAGGATCCGGTCTTCTTGGCTTGTCCCGAGTACGATCGTGTTGTCGGTCAGGGCCAACCCGGCGACGGAGGCGTTGAGCGCGCCCCAAGCGAAGTCCACCTTCGGGGCAAGCGACTTGTCCGTGCAGACGACGGGATCGCCCGGTGCCCGGAACGCGGCACCGCGAGGACCTTCCACAAGCAGTATGGAGCATCCGGACAATAGGACGGCGGCAACGGCCGCGACGATGGCGCGGGACATGGTGGACTCTCCTGTATCTGGGACGATTCCCTGGCTCCGGGACGTGGAGCCGGGCCGTTGTCCCAACCACACAGGAGAAAGTGGATTGTCCTGCTTATTCGCCGTGGCTTCGGGGAGCTACCCCTCGACCGAGATAATTCGGCTGTTGTATTCGGCAGGTAACCCGACATGGGCTCCTGCACGGTTGGGACACGAGCAGAGTAGGCTACGCTCGCGAACGGCGCAAGAGGGGGTTTCTCCCAAGGTATTGGGGGAAACCGGAGCCAGAACACAGCCGGAGACATTGACACGCGGCCAACGGCCGCTTACCCTCCAGTTCCGGTCACGCGGATCGCAAGCACCCCCGGCTGGGCTCGAACCAGCGACCTCGCGTTTGGTAGACACGCGCTCTATCCTGCTGAGCTACGGGGGCTTTCGGACCCCATCGGGATTGCCGTCCCGGTGGGGTCGCTTCTCGGAAGGAAGCAAACGCCCCGCTGCTGTAAACCACTCCCTGCGGTCACTATCCGACCAGCGTTCGGTACTCCACCAAGTGGCGCAGCGCGAGGGTCTCGGGATATCTTTCGGACATGGATACCACCACTACACGTCCTCGGGATCGAACCTGTGCGCCGAAAGGAGACTCTCCAGCTGCTCGGTCTCCTTCCGCAGTTCGCGATTCTGGTGACTCAGGTTCTCACAGTTCCGTTGACACTGCGCGAGATGTTTTTCAGCGTCTCCGGCAAGGGATTCGAGAACAAGGTTCTGCTCTTCGAGAGTTGCGACGCAATCTCGAAGCTCAGCATTCTCGGCTCGAAGCTCAGCATTCTCGGATTCAATCGCTCGACGATTAGTCCTCGACATCTTTTTCCCCTTTCAGGTGTCGGGTTGCAGCGGGCGTCCTCGGCGGCCACCGGGGCGCCCGCAACTTACTACTACCCAACCAGCGTCCGGTACTCCAGCGGATCAGTCCGCATGATGCGCCGGAGCGTGTCGGGGAAGATGTTCGGGTTGTCCCGATTGTTGAACCGCCACTCGAGTTCCTCCAGGTACCGATCCATGTGCTTCACGCTCATCTTGTGGAACGAACCCACGATGGACCGCTTGAACAGGCTCCAGACGCCCTCCACGCTGTTCGTGTGGACGTCGCCGACCACCCACTCCTCGGCGCTGTGGTTGACGCTCTCGTGACGCCTGGTGTCCGTCTCCAGCCCGACATGGGACCGGAGTTCGTCGGTGTAGATCGCGTCGGCCTCGTCGCTGATGTTCCGGCGCACGAAGTCCTGAATCGTCCCCTTCTTGATGTTGGGGATGCGCTCTATGCGCACCTTCCCGCCCCGCTCGATGGCCCCGGCCACCCAAGTCTTGTTGTCCCGCCAGTCCTTCCCCTTGGCTTTGCCGCCGATCATGGTCTGGTCCATCTCGACCACGCCGACGAGTGTGGGGCCGGTGAAGGGGTCGTTGCCCATCGCCTCGCGGATCCGGTGGCAGAGATACCAGGCCGTCTTGTAGGTGGTGCCGAGCATCCGGTGGAGCTGGTGGGCGCTCATGCCCTTCTTGGACTGGCACATCAGATAGATGGCGAGGAACCAGGTGCGAATCGGCAGGTGCGAGCGGTGCATGATCGTTCCAGCCGTCACCGTGAAGCGGTACTTGCACCCCACGCACCGGAACTGGTGCCGGGACGCGATCTCGGTGATGTCGGTGTCGCCGCACCGCAAGCACGCGACGCCACTAGGCCAGCGAATGGCCTCGAGCGCGTCCCGGCATTTCTCATTGCAGTTGAAACGATCCAGCAGAGTGAGGAGGTTGACGTTTTCCATGGCTGCTAATCACCCCCGGAAGAAGAGGAAGCGGACAGTGCCCCGAAACATCGGGGAGAAGACGGGCCGCGAAATCATGGAAACGGTGTTCGGTAAGCGGGTAATGAAAGAAGTTGACCGCCTAACAGACGAACAGGACGTAACTACCGATGACGCATCCACATAGACAAGTTAGCGGATCATATTCCGTGCGTCAAGTGTACAATCACCTGTTCACATTACAGAGAGCTCGACGTTACAAGCTGGCGACGAAGGGCGGATCAAGTGTGAAGGACCAGCACTGCGCGCATGGCGAGGCGTCTAGCGACATCCTTGTTCAGGTCTTTCCGCTTCCCCTCGGAGGGCCACCCGATGAGGTTGCCGTGTCGCGGAGGCGTGTCGTCTCGTTCAAAGCGTAGCCCCGCATCTTCGACATCGACGTGTGTGATCTCGCCTCGTCCACGAGGGTCAATGCCGCGGTGTGAGCCGACCGATTCCCCAATCTCTCGAATCCCGGATTCTGCCAAACCGAATATGTCGAAGACGGAAGTCTGTCCGTTCCTGGGAAGAAAGGCGCCGGGCTTGACAACCTTTTTCGCCGGAGCAAAGTCGCTCCGATGAAAGAGAAAGCGAGCGATCTCGCCCATCGGGATCATTCGGGGTGGTAGAGGCGCCTCAACAGGTCAGTCAGCGCTCGGGGGAATCGATCAGTCCAACGGAGAAAGCCATACGCGGTACCGTCGACGAGCCCGGCCGCATAGCTGGGATCACCATCAGCTCCGATACTGACGGATACCATCGTTCGGTCACTCCGTATCCAGTCGAAAGCCACTTCGCCATCCGGGTCCAGGCCGATTTCGGGTACCGGGAAGCCACTGGGAATGGTGTCGAGCAATCTCCTCGCCCTGGCAAACGTGTTGGGAAGCATGGTCTCCTGTTCCATGCCATCCGATTCCTCAAACAGATTGATGAGGTTGTGAACGGCCGAAAAGTAGTACTCCCCCTTGGTATTCTGCGCCGCTCGTGCGATCTCCTGATCTGCTGTCCTGGTCCGACCGCTAGCGCCTGATGTGGGCAAGCTCGACCCTCCGGGCGTCGAAGAAACGGTTCGTACCCACATCATTCGTAGAGCTCCGCGTTACGTTCGGTGATGAGGTTGAAGAATACCTTGTTCTTCAGATTCCTGAGGCGGTCGAAAGTTCCCCAGAATTGGTCTACATCGGGACTCACTTTGGTTGCCGCGAAGGCATCGATATCCAGGATGAAGCCTGCCCTGTCGGGAGCAAGGTCGTCGAGCCGTGCATGCGTCACATGTACCGATAGATCCTCCACGTACTCACGAGCGGTGATTCTGGATACAAAGTTCTCTACCCCAAGCGGCAACGTTTCCGGAAAAGAGGGAAGGGACACGAAATACTGTGTCGGATCGCGATTCGGCAACCGAAAGTGATTGATGTAACGCAGTGCGAGCCGCTCCACATGGGGAGCTTCGGTAACGCGAAGAAACGTGCTCGCGAGCGGACGCGCCTTCTCCGACAACGCCTCCCAATGACAGTAGGGAGCCAATCGACTGAAAGTCATCCCGTCCTGTCTATACTGCACAATCCAAAGCCCATCGTCAGTAGTACCTCGGACACCCGCCACCTGATCCTCAACGTGAGACTGCGGGCTTCCTTCCGGAGAGAGCTGGATAGTCAGCGATTCCCGCTTGAGATCCTGGACATCCGGGAATCCTCCGACGGAATCCAGTGCTTTCCGCAGGCTGTTCGGATCAACGCAATCCTGTTGGGGAATTCGGATGTCCAGTACCGCTTCGCGAATGGGGGGGTTGACTAGGTGGCGTTTTCGGGCCATCGACCTCACGTCTCTGGGACCTCGTGGAAGAGCAGGCCAGCATATTCAGTAAACTATAAGCTCGGCACGTCAGCGAAGCATCAGGAAGGATGACGCCGAATCCGCGACGCCCGCCTCCACAGCCCGGGCGCGCCCAGCCGCTCCGCGAGGGCTTCGAACGCGGGTTCGGGGCCGCGCCACTCGAGCTCGTCCACATCCTCGAACAAGACCGCGCTGTCGCGCAGCGTGGCGAGGTCGCGGAAGAGGAAGGCGGCCGCGCGGTTGACCCGCAGCGACTCGGCCAGGCGCATCGCGCCGCGGACCTTGACGTCCCAGCGCATCACGTGGCCCGGGATGTTCTCCAGGTGGCCGTAGCGGGCCAGCACCGCCGCGGTGGATTTTGCTCCCCAGCCGGGCACTCCGGGGAAGCCGTCGGCGCTGTCGCCCACCAGAGCGAGGTAGTCGGGAATGCTCCGCGGCCCGACGCCGAACTTCGCCACCACGCCCGCCTCGTCGCGCACCTCGCCCTTGCGACGGTCGAACTGCACCACGCGGTCGCCCATGACGCACTGCGACAGATCCTTGTCGGGCGTGCAGATGTACACGCGCTCGACGCGGGGGTCGCGCACGGCCAGCGCCGCCCCTGACGCAAGCCCGTCGTCGGCTTCCAGTTCCTCCATGGGCCAGACCGGCACGCCCATCGCCCTGAGCGCGTCCTCAAGGGGGTGGAACTGCGCGAGCAGCACGGGATCGATCCCGTCGCCCGTCTTGTAGCCGGGCCACATCTCGTTGCGGAAGGACTCGATGACGTGGTCGGTGGCCACGGCCATGTGCGTGGCGCCAGCGTCGAGCATGCCGAGGAGCGATGCCAGCACGCCGCGCAGTCCCCCGACCTCGCGGCCATCGCGATCCATCGCCGACGGCGCCCCGAAGTGGTGCCGGAAGAGTTCGTAGGTGCCGTCGATCAGGTGGACGTTCATGAATGGCAGTCCGTGAGAGTCATGCGGTGCAGCCGACCAGCCCATACTATCATCACGACCCGACCGTACGCAGTTCAACTCAGGAGCTACCCATGCGCAGCAGATTCACCGCGTCGTGCACCCGCCCCATCCTTCCCACCGCGGCGATGGCCCGGGCGTGCGTCGCGGCGGCAGCCGTGACCGCCCTGGCCGCCCTCCTCCCCCCAACCCACGCGACCGCGCAGGAAACCCACGCCGACGACCTCATGACCGTGGGGCACTACCTCGACATGGAGCGCGTCGCCGACCCGCAGATTTCGCCGGACGGCAGCCGGATCGTCTTTGCGAAGTCGTGGGTGAACAAGATGGAGGATCGCTTCGATTCGGAGATCCGGGTCATGGACGCCGACGGTGGGCGCCAGCGGTCTCTGGTCGAAGGGTCCAGCCCCAGGTGGTCACCCGACGGCACACGCATCGCCTTCCTGGCGCCCGGAGACCCCGGCGGGCAACAGATCTTCGTGCGCTGGATGGATGCGGAAGGCTCCGTCACGCAGGTCACGCATGAGCTCGAAACGCCGAGCAACTTCAAGTGGTCGCCCGACGGCGAGTACCTCTACTTCCAGCGCCTCGTACCGCATTCGAACCCGTGGCCGATCGACCTGCCCGCGCCTCCCGAGGGGGCGAACTGGACGCCGGCGCCGCGTATCATCGACCGCATCCACTACCGGTACGACCGCATCGGTTTCCTGAAAGAGGGCTTCACCCACCTCTTCCGCGTCCCGAGCGGCGGCGGCACGGCGCGGCAACTGACCAGCGGCGAGTGGAACGCCGGCTCGACCTTCGTTCCCGGCGTGGGCAACGTCGGCTACGACCTCACGCCCAACGGCGGCACGCTCCTCTTCGACGGCAACATGGAAGACGCCGACAACCTCTACCGCGAGTCGCACATCTACGCCCTCGACCTGGCCAGTGGCGACATCCGCCAACTCACGTCCGAGCGCGGCCCCTGGGCCCGGCCGACGGTCTCGCCCGACGGGCGCAGCATCGCCTACACCGGTTTCCCCTGGACCGCCCAGACCTACAAGACCACCGAGCTGTTCGTCATGGACGCGGACGGCGGCAACGCGCGCCTCGTGTCCGGCGATCTCGACCGCGACATCGGCGCCATGCACTGGTCCGACGACTCGCGCGGCGTGTTCTTCACCGCCGGCGATCGCGGCACCCAGAACGTCCACTACGCCACCACCGGCGGCGACGTCAGCCAGGTTACCGAAGGCGTCCACATGCTCTCGCTCACCTCGGCCACCCCCGGCGGGCAGGCCGTCGGCACGCTAACCTCGCCGCACGAGCCCGGCGATGTCGTCGCCTTCGACCTGGGCAACCCGGGCATGATCCGCCAGCTCACCGAAGTCAACGCCGACGTCCTCGCAAACAAGCGCCTCGGCGACATCGAAGAGATCTGGTACGAATCCACCGGTGGCACGCAGGTGCAGGGCTGGATCGTGAAGCCGCCCGACTTCGACCCGGGCCAGAGCTACCCCCTCATCCTGCACATCCACGGCGGCCCGCACGGGATGTACAACGTCGGCTTCAGCTACCCCTACCAGAACTTCGCCGCGAACGGCTACGTCACCCTCTACACCAACCCCCGCGGAAGCACCGGCTACGGCACCGACTTCGGTAACGCGATCGACAACGGCTACCCCTCGGTCGACTACGACGACCTCATGGCCGGCGTCGACGCGCTCATCGACCGCGGCTACGTCAACGAAGACCAGATGTACGTCACCGGATGCAGCGGCGGCGGCGTCCTTTCGAGCTGGGTCATCGGCCACACCACGCGCTTTGCCGCGGCCGGCGTCCGCTGCCCGGTCATCAACTGGATGAGCTTCGCGGGCACCGCCGACATCACGTCTGGGGCTACTACCGCTACCACGGCTATCCGTGGGACAACCCGGACAAGTACCTGGAGCACTCACCGCTCATGTACGTCGAGAACGTCACCACGCCCACGATCCTCATCACGGGTGCGGACGACCTGCGGACCCCGATGGCGCAGACCGAGGAGTACTACCAGGCGCTCAAGCAGCTGGGAGTTCCGACCAAGATGCTCCGGTTCTACGAAGAGGCCCACGGCACGGGCTCGAAGCCGTCGAACTTCATGCGCACCCAGCTCTACCTGATGAAGTGGTTCGAGGAGTACGGCGGGCAGCCGCGGATGACGAGCGACAGCTAGCGCGGCCTGGCGCGGGCCCCGCGGCCCTCAGAACGCCAGCAGCTTCGTAACCTTCAGCGTCACGGCCCGGTCGGTCAGCGCGGCCCGGCCGGGCTCCGGGCTGCGGTCGCGCCGCTCCGAGTAAACGACGAACACGTCGCTCAGCGGGGCGTGGATGAGGTTGAAGCGAAGGTTCGTCTGCACCTCGTCCGTCGTCTCGTTGTATTGGACGAAAGCGCTCAGGAAGGTGCGGGTGTTGTGGGCGTACCTGAAGCGCCCGCCGAAGAGGTTGGCGTCGAAGCTCTTGCCGGCTAGGGTGAGCCGGTTGCTCTGCGCCGAGCCCTCCAGGAAGAAGTGCGCGTTCGGCCGCAGAGTGACGCTGCCGGTCACCGATGTCCTGTCGCCGTCGAAGAAGCCCCCCCGCGTGAGCGAGAGCCTGCCGCCCAGCTTCCGCCCCAGATTCGACTGGTAGCTGGTCGTGAACGCGCCGAAGTCGTACTCGCCCTCGGGAACCGCCACCCCCGCAATCGGCGTCGCCTCGGCCAGCCGCTCGTACGAAGCGGAGTACTCGAAGGTGAGCACGCTGCTGTCCAGAAACGAGATCCCGAGCCCCGGCTTGATCTCCCGGCTCTCCAGCGCCCACCCCGGATCCGAGAAGAGGTTGACGTCCACGTATGGATTGATCTCGCGCACCCGCGGAATCGACGGCTGGGGATGCGCGCCCAGAGTGACGAACCCCTGCCGAATCCCGCGCCGCCCCACGAATCCGACGCCGGGATTGAAGCTGTCGCCCACCGTCTTCAGCAGCATCGACGCGCTCCAGACGGGATCCCGCCACGCGACCTCGAATGCCCCCGTCACCCGGTCGCCCGTCACATCCGGCTCGTCCGTGGCCGCGAAATAGGAGTTGAGCAGCATGCGCCCGCCCGCGAGCCGCAGGTTCATGTCGGCGCCGATTGATCGGTTGTAGGAGTCGGCGACACTCGCGCCGGTGCCTTCCCGATTAACGAACATGAAGCCGATGTCGCTGCTTCCGAGGATGTTCTTCCTCAGCCGCACGACCGAGAAGTTCTCCCCGGGGCTGCCCACCTCGTCGCGGGTCTGCATGTTGAGCAGGCCGACCGCGTAACCTCCCACGCGGCCGGTCAGACGCGCGCCGCCGGCGATCGGCACGGGAGCGCGGTCCGCCGAGAGCCCGATGCGGCGGCTGTGAAAGAGGCGGAAGTTCTGCGGGCCGGAACCGGTGCGGAAGTTGCGCACCCGCGCGTCCTGGAAGCTGAAGATCCCTTCGTTTTCGAGGAAGAAATCACGCTTTTCCGGGAAGAACAGCGAGAACCGGGTCAGATTGATCTGCTGCTCGTCCACCTCGACCTGGGAAAAGTCGGTCAGCGCGGTCAGGTCGAGCGTGAGCTGCGGCGTGACCCCCCATTTCAGGTCGAAGCCGCCCTCCACCTTTTCGCCCGGCGACGACGCCCGCCACCCGTCGGTCCGCACTCCGTTCACGAACGGCTTCACCCAGAGGTTGCGACCCTGGTCGAGCCCCTGAAGGGAGGTCAGCGTCCCCGCGCGCGACATCTTGTAGACGCGGAATTGCCGCGGGAGCGGAGCCCAGCTGGAGTCTTCCGAAATGCGCCGGATGCGGCGTGAGAAGTTGAGTCCCCAGCTCTGAACGCCTTCCACCTCGCGAAAACGAAGCGTGGTCATCGGCACGGCGACCTCGGCCACCCATCCCCAGTCGTAGATCGCTGTCGAGACTTCGACTTCTCCTTCCCAGGCCCGGTTCACGGATTGCTGATCGTTGAACGCCTGCGCGTCGAACAGCGCCCCGGCCGGGTTCACCGCGAACAGGAACGCGTTCTGGCGGTCCAGATATGTGTCGAGGGCGAAGCCGAAGATGTCGGAGTCCTGGGTCGCGAAGTCCTGTTCCATCCCGGCCGACACCAGCGCCTCGGCCCGACTGTCGTACATCGCGGCGCCGATATAGAGGCGCTGGTCGTCGTAGAGCACTCGCACGACCGTACGCTCCGAAGACAGCGTGCCCTGATTCGGGATGGATTCGTAGAAGAAGCCTCTGGTGGAGTCGGCCGCCGCCCAGGCTGCTTCGTCGAGGCTGCCGTCGAGCACGATCGCGGTGGCGGCGCGCCGGGCCTCGAGGGAAGGGCGGGGAACGGTGTCGGGATCGATGCGGCCGTTCGGCACGATCTGCTCTGCGGCCAACAGCCCGGGCGCCAACGCCAGGAGTGAGGACGCAAGCGAAAAGAGCGCGAGGAAGGTGCGAGCGCGGCCGTTCGTGGACCGGCCAAAGCGTCTGTTCAACGGCTGGTGGAGCTCCTCAGCTCGCAGAAAAAAGTTCCACGGGCCAGCACAGCCCTGGCTCGCCCTGACTGTCGAATCCGGTTTTTTCCATAACTCGAACATTCGGTTTTCGCCCGATGAGTGTCAAGGCGAATCTCGAGGTCGCGGCTCTCTCCGATTTCCACGCCGCCGGAAGCCCGGAACATAGGAACAATCCGGAACCTGAACCCGCGACTCGGGTATTCCTCCTTCAGGCAGCGGGGGCCAACCCTCCCTGCAATCCATTTGTCAAAAGAGCGTATGACAATGCACGTGCCCGGCGCCGGCCGACCGTTGTCAAACCGCCCAACACCACTCCCGCGAGGCCCCGATGCCCCACAACGCCGACCGACTCCTTCGCCCCGAACGCACTGACAGGCGGGTGACCCTGGCCAGCAAGTTCGGGATGGCCCTGTACATGACCGTGATGGCGCTCCTGGCCGTGCAGTCGGCCCGCGCGCAGGAGACTGCGGGCGCTTCGGTCACGGTAACGGGCAACGTGCTCCACGAGACCACGGCCGAGCCCGCCGTGGGGGCCATTGTCCGCATTGTCGGCCTCGACATCACGCTGGTCACGGACGCCAACGGCCAGTTCATCCTCGAAGAAGTCCCCCGGGGCGCGTACGACATCGAGATTGTCCACCAGGACTTCCAGCGGATGGAGGGGCGTCTCTCCGTCGATCAGCCGGGTGAGTTCTTCCTGGCCATGACCCCCTCGGACGACCCCAACAAGGGGCTGGTAACGGGCATCGCGGGGGTGGTGACCGACCAGACAAGCGGGGAGCCCGTCCCCGAGGTGGTCGTGAGGGTTGCGCAACAAGGCCGGGCGGCGACCACGGATGCGAAAGGGCGCTTCAGCATTCCCGAGATGTTCCCCGGCCTGTACGAAGTCTCGTTCACTCACCTTGGCTACGGGCAGCGCGCCGACTCTGTCGCCATCGAAGTGGGGCGCGTAAGCAACCTGGACGTAGCTCTGGCCGTCGAGGCGATCGAACTGGCCCCCATCGAGGTGACCGTGGAGCGGCAAGATATCACGCTGCAGGAGGTGGGGTTCTACCAGCGCGAGAGTGACGGGTGGGGAAGCTTCGTCGACCGCGAGGAGATCGAGCGCTGGAATCCCATGGAACTCAGCGATGCGCTGATCCGGTTCCCGGGCGTGAGAGTCGTCAGCAACCCTCAAATGCCCAGTCGCCGCTTCGTGATGTTTCGCCGGGCGGGCCAGTCGTGCTATCCGGCCGTCTATCTCGACGGCGCGCTAATCCACAGGGGTGGCGACGAGCCGGCAGTGATCGACGATCTTGTGGATCCCATCGCCGTGGCTGGCGTCGAAGTCTACAAGGGTCAGGCCGGGTTGCCGCCTCAGTACTGGGGCTTGAACTCGTCCTGCGGAGTTGTCCTGATCTGGATTCGACGGGCATAGTGTCGGTAACCCGATCGGAGGACAAATGCGGAAGGTTTCAAGCGGACTAGCGTCAGCCGCAATGCTGCTGTTGCTTGCCGGCTTCGCATTCCCGCGACCCGTGCTGGCCCAGGAATACCGGGAAACCGATGCTGTCACCGTTACCGGCAACGTCGTGGACGAAGTTACAGGCCAGCCTGTCGAGGGCGTCATTGTTGTCGTCGATCCGCTGGACTTCACCTTCGTCACCGATGCCCGGGGCCAGTTCGTCCTCGAAGGCATTCCCCTGGGAGCCTATGAGCTCGAACTGATTCACAAGGATTACGAACGTCTCGAGGGTGATCTGCGCGTTGTCCGGCACGGAGAATTCTCTCTCGCAATGACCCCGGCAGACTATCCGTACGCAGGCATGATGACGGGGATCGTGGGCAGGGTGACCGACCGGGTAAGCGGAGATCCGGTGCCCGAGGTCGTCGTGAATGTTGCAGAGGCCGGCCACGTGGCGAGGACCGACGCCGATGGCCGTTTCATGTTGCCCGAACTGATGCCGGGACGGCACGAAGTCGCATTCTCGCACCTGGGATACCAACCGCGCTCGGAATCGATCCGGGTCCAGACGGGACACGTCACGAACATACAGGTCGTGCTCGCCGTCGACGCCATCGCACTCGACGCGATCGAAGTGGCGGTAGACCGGCGCGACCGAAACCTGGAAAGCGCGGGGTTCTACCAGAGGGAAGAGGATGGCTGGGGCAACTTCGTAGACCGCGAGGATATCGAGAACTGGAACCCGATCGAACTGACCGACGCGTTGATCAGGTTCCCCGGTGTCGCGATCGTTGCCGACGCTCGCAGTCCCATCGACAGGCGTCTCAGGTTCCGCAGGGGACGCGGAACGTGTTCCCCGAGGGTCTACCTCGACGGCGTCATGCTCACCGGGCTCAGAGCCTTCTCGATCAACGACATCGTCAATCCGATCTCGGTCGCCGGAATCGAGATGTATCGCGGTTTAGCCGGCATTCCACCGCAGTATTCGGGCCTGGGTACCGACTGCGGCGTCGTCCTCATCTGGCTGCGCCGGGGCGGATAGCGGCCGGCAGGTCCGGGCAGGTGTGCGGTCTGGCGCCGATCCGCTCTTCGTCGCACCTTGTGAGGACTCGGCGCACCCGGGATTGCCGGGAATCCGCGCCACGGAATCACGAGCCTTCCGAGTACGAGGAGCGGCGAACCATGCGTGTTACGGTCGGATTGGGAATCGCGATGCTGGTGTTGGGGTGCGGTGGGGGAGATGCTGGAGAAGATCAGGCTCCGGAGGCCGACGCCGGGATGGCCGACGAGGCCTCCATGCCCGCGCGGGTGATGATCACCGAGCCGGCGGACGGGGCGGAGCTGGATGCCGGTCCGGTCCGGGTGGTGATGGAGGTAGAGGGACTCGAGATCGTGATGGCCGGCAACATGGACCCGGGAACCGGGCATCACCACCTGGTCGTGGACGGCGACGTGGACTGGGCGATTCCCATCCCCAACGACCCGGGCGTTCACTTCCACATGGGCCAGGCAGAGACCGAATTCACGCTGGAGGACCTCACGCCGGGCGAGCACCGCATCATCGCGGTCGTCGCCGACGGCGTCCACATCCCCCTCGATCCTCCGGTGGCCGACACTATCACGGTCGTCGTTCGGTAGCCGCCTGTGGGTAAACCGCATCGTCGTCCGACGCGGGGCGAGGATGGCTGGGGCACCGACCCGATCCGGCGAGCCTGCCTCTGGCTTGCCGCTGTCCTGTGCCTGAGCGCGTGCAGCGACCTCTCCGACCGGGGCCTTGCCGCCCGGGCCGGTGACTGGACCCTGACCGAAGAACGGCTCGCCGAACTCCTCGTTCTCGCCCAGCCCTTCCCGCTGGACTCAGCCGCGGTCGTGCCGCTGGTCGACCTCTGGGTGGCGTCGGCCGCGCTCTCGCAGCGGTCCGCCGCCGGGGACTCCCTGCACGGGGCCGAGGTCCGCGAAGCAGCGACGTGGCTGGAGCGCCGGGAAGCGATTCTCAACGCCGATCGCAGGGAGCGTCTCAGCGCCAGCATCCTGGACGACCTGGCGTCGGCGGAAGCGATCTTTCAGCAGGGCTCGCTGCGCCTGATCGCGCATGTGCTCCGTCGGGTCGGTCCCGAGACATCCTCCAGCGAGAGACTCCTCCAGCAGCGCACCGCGGACCGCCTGCTCGCGACCATCGCGGAAGGAGGCGGGTGGGCTACGATCGTGGCCGAGAGCGAAGACATCGATTCCCGGGCGATGGGTGGACTCCTCGGGCTTTTCGGGCCGGGAGAACTTCCGTCCACGCTGGACAGGGTCGCGTTCCGGCTGGAACCCGGCCAGGTGTCGGGCGTCACCCAGAGCGCGCAGGGGTTCCATCTGTTGTATCGCCCCCGATATAACGAGGTGGAGACGCTCTACCGGGAACGCCTCTTCGAGCGGAGGCTGATGGATGCGGATGTGGGGGCCGCCGCGGGAGTGAGGGACGCGCGGAACTTCACGTTGTCACCCGGGGCCGAGGTGGTCGTCGCCCGCGTCGCGGAAGACCCGGCGGCGTGGCTGGATTCGAGACAGGTGCTCGCGACCTGGGACGGCGGGAGCTTCACCGCCGGGACCGCAGCACGCGATTTCTTCTATTTCCCGCGCGAGTCGCTGGTCGAGTTGACCCGTGCCGCCCCCGAGGCCCGAACGGGTCTGCTCAACGACCTGGGCACCCGCGAACTGCGCCTTGTGGACGCGGCGGAGAGCGGCATGACGCTCGATCCCGTGGTCGAGGACATGCTCAAGCTCGGGCACGACGAAGAAATGGAATACTGGTCGCGGGTCCTCGACCTGACCGGCTCCGACGCACCTTCGCGCACGGCGCTGGCCCGCTACATGGAATCGGTGGTTTCGAGACGAGAGGAGGCCCGCACGATGCCGCCGCTCTTCGAGGCGTGGCTCGTGGGCCGCGCGGACACGCGGGTGAGGGTTCGCGGCATCCTTGCGGCGATCGTCACCGCGCGAGGGATGCTTCTCGATGCCGGGGTCACGGAGGGAGCCGGGTCGTGACGGCCGGCCGGCGCCGGAGGTGGGCGGCGCTCCCGGCGTACATCGTCCTGACCGGCATACAGGCCGGATGTGGCGATGGGGAGCCTGCGGAACCGCCGCCACCCCTGGGTGAGGCGGTCGCCGGGCTCGACAGCGGGGAGCGGGGACGGTTCCTCCTCGGCCGCGCCCTCTTCGAGCGCCTCGCCACCGCCGACGAGGGGCTCGGCCCGCTCTACAACGCCGAGCGATGCAGCGACTGCCACGATGAGCCGGTGGTCGGGGGCGGGGGCACACGGGTCCGCGTCGTCAAGGCGACCCGGTTCGCGGACGGCCGCTGCGACCTCCTCGTGGCCGAGGGGGGCGACAACATCCAGCGCCGCGCGACGGACCTCTTGATCGCGCACGGGATGGGGCCCGAAGAGGTGCCCGCCGCCGCCACCGCCACCGCCCGCGTGACCGCGCCCCCGCTTCTCGGCCTCGGCCTGCTCGAGGCCGTGCCCGACGAGGTCCTGGCGGAATGGGCCGATCCGGACGACAGCGACGGCGACGGCATCTCGGGGCGTCTGCCGCGCCTGGCGGACGGCCGCACGGCCCGCTTCGGGCGCAAGGGCGACGCCTCCACCGTCCGCGACTTCGTGGCCACCGCGCTGCGCTTCGAGCTCGGCTTCACGGTCCCGGGACACACCGCCGAAGAGCCCGTCAACGGGGTCCCCATCCCCCCCGAGGCCGATCCCATGCCCGATCCCGAGATCGACGCACCCACCCTCGCGCAGCTCACCGACTACGTCCGCTTCCTCGCGCCGCCGGCGCCGGACCCCGACCTCTCTCCCGCCGCCCGGGACACGGTCACGCAGGGAGCGGCACTGTTCAGGCAGATCGGCTGCACCTCCTGCCACCGCGAGGAACTGCGCACCGGCCCGTCGCCCGCCACGGTGCTGGCCGGCAGAACGATCGCGCCCTACTCCGACATGCTCCTGCACGACATGGGCCCGGAGATGGCCGACGTGTGCGGGTTCGACGCCGCCCCGGGCGAACTGCGCACGGCGCCGCTCTGGGGCCTCCGCCACCGCACCCTGCTGCTCCACGACAGCAGGGCCGACGATGTTCCCGGCGCAGTCGCGGCCCACGGTGGCGAGGCCGCCCCCGCACGCGACGCCTTCCTGGCGCTGCCCGACGAAGCACGCCAGGCAGTCGTGCGCTTCCTGAGGTCGCTGTAAGAACGGAAAGACCATGTACTCGACACCGAATGTAAGGCGCACATTACATAATGTAAGCTCTGCTTTACTAATCACGTCGCTCTTCATCCCCCAAACCACTCTCGGCCTTCAGCTTACACCCGAAACCCGCGAGCGGATCGACGCGGTCTTCGCCGAGTACGACCGGACGGACGGGCCTGGATGCGCGGTCGGAGTCGCCCGGGCCGGGACCCTGGTGTACGCCCGCGGCTACGGCATGGGCCAGATGGACCACGGCATCCCTCTCAGCGAGCGGTCGGTCTTCTACCTCGCGTCGGTGTCGAAGCAGTTCGCGGCGGCGGCGATTGTCATCGCGGCGCACGAGGGGCATCTGTCGCTGGACGACGAGGTGCGCCGGCACATTCCGGAGTTTCCGGACTACGAGCAGGGTGCGGTCACCGTCCGCCACCTCGTCCACCACACGAGCGGGGTGCGCGACTACCTCACCCTCATGAACCTGGCGGGGACCCCCTTCGAGAACATCCTCACCGACGAGGCGATGCTGGGGCTCATCACCCGGCAGAAGCAGCTCAACTTCACGCCCGGCAGCGAGCATCTGTACAGCAATTCGGGGTATGTCCTGATGGCGGAGATCGTGAAGCGGGCGACGGGGCGGTCGCTGCGGGAGTACGCTGACGAGAAGATCTTCCGGCCGCTGGGGATGACCAGCACACACTTCCACGACGACCGCACCCAAGTCGTGCGGGATCGGGTGTTCAGCTACGACGCGGGCACGGACGGGGGCTGGCGCACCAACTACCTGATGGCGTTCGACAAGGTGGGGGACGGGGGACTGTATTCGTCGGTGGAGGATCTGGCGCGCTGGGACCAGGCGTTCTACGAGGACGTGCTGGGCGTGCCGGGGTTTGCGGAGCGGATGTATGAGCGGGGTGTGCTGACGAGTGGCGACACGATCCGGTACGCGCGGGGGCTCTCCGTGGAACCGCGGCGCGGGCTCGGCCGGGTGTCGCACGGCGGCGGCTTCATGGCGTTCCGCACGATGATCGCCCGCTACCCGGAGCAGCGAACCACCGTCATCGCGCTTTGCAATGTGGGGACGGCCAACCCGGGCGCGATGAGCGCAGCGGTCGAGGACATCCTGCTGGAGGACGCGTTCACCGAGGAGGCTGCGGCGGCGCCCGAGTCGATGACCGCACCGGAGACGGACCCGGCCGGGGCCGAGGTGCCAGATGGCCTACTGGCGTCGCTCACCGGTCCCTACCACTCCGAGGAGATCGGAGCGACGTGGGTGCTCGCGGCGGACGAGGGCCGGCTGGTGCTGCGCCACCCGAGCGGCATCGACCGGGTGCTGACGCGGCGCGGCGAGCCGGCCGACGACCCGGTCTTCGGCGTGGGAGGGTTCGAACTTGCCTTCGAGTTCGAGGACGGCCGGGCGGTGTCTTTCGTCCTGGCCGCGGGCCGCGTGCGCAACGTCCGCTTCGACCGGACGCGCTGATGGCCGGGCGAGACTCGGCTCAGCACCGGCCACCCGGAGACCGTCGGCCTTGACCCCACCCGGTCTCCATCTAGGTTTTTTTCCGGCAGATGCTTGCCGCAGGAAACGTTTCAGCGCTTGCGGGTGTGAATGGTCCAGCTGACCGACGTCACGAAATATTACGGCAGGAAGCGAGCCCTCGGCCCGGTTTCCTTCGAGATCGACCGGGGCAACACGGTGGGTTTCCTGGGTCTGAACGGTGTGGGGAAGACGACCCTCCTGCGCATTCTTGCGTGCGGTCTGCGCCCATCTTCCGGGACGGTCACGATCGACGGCCTCGACGTGCTGCGGGACCCCCACGAGGTGCGGAAGCGCGTGGGGTACCTGCCCGAACTGCCTCCCGTGTACGGCGACATGCCGGTCAGCGACTACCTGCATTTCGTGGGACAGCTCAAGGGTATGCCGCGGGAGCAGCTGGCGAAGCGGGTCCCCGAGGTAGAGGAGTACGCGCGCATCGCCGAGGTGCGGGACATGCCCACCCGGCATCTGTCGCAGGGGTATCGGCAGCGGGTGGGGGTCGCGCAGGCGATCATCCACGAGCCGGAGCTCCTGATTCTGGACGAGCCCACCCACGACCTCGACCCGGTGCAGATCATGGAGATGCGCGGGATGATCCGCGCGCTGAAGGACCGCCACACCATCCTGATCTCGAGCCATATCCTGCCGGAGATCAGCGAGACCTGCGACCGCCTGCTGATCCTCAACGACGGCGAGATCGTCGCGTCGGGGAGCGAGGCCGAGCTGGGCGAGATGCTGCTGATGTCGCGCCGCATGGCGGTGACGGTGCGCGCGGGGAATGGGGCCGCGTCGCCGACGGGGGTGCCGGGCGCGGGTGCCGGGCCGGATGCGGGCGCCGACCCCGAGGCCGTGATCGCCGCGGTGGCCGGCGTTACCCGGGTGCGCCGCGCAGGGGGAGCCGAGCGTGGCGCCGCCGCGACCGGCACGGCGACCTACCACGTCGAGGGCGAGGCCGACGTGCGCGCCGCGGTCTGCCGCGCGCTGGTCGAGGCCGGCCACGACGTGATCGCGCTGAACCGGGCAGAGCGCGAGCTGGAGCGCGTGTTCGTCGGCCTGGTGGGAGGCGCGAAGGCATGAGGAGCGCGACGGCATGAATACGGGAGCAACCGGAATCATCTTCCGGCGCGAACTGCAGACCTACATCCGCTCCCCGATGGGGTATATCGTGGCGGCGGTCGTCCTCCTGCTCGACGGCCTGCTCTTCTACAGCACCGCGCTGGGTCCTGACGGCGGCGAACTCCTCTCGGGCCGCGTGCTGGAAATCTTCTTCTACTTCACCAGCGGACTCACGTCGATCGCGGCGGTCGCGCTGTCCGTGCGGCTGATCGCCGAGGAGCGCCAGACGGGCACGCAACTCCTGCTCGACACGTCACCGGTGCGGGACTGGGAGATCGTCCTCGGCAAGTTCCTCTCCGCGCTCGCCTTCCTTACGGCGATCACGCTGGCAACGGTCTACATGCCGCTGCTGATCCTCGTCAACGGCAAGATCGCCATCGGTCACATCCTTATCGGCTACCTGGGCCTCATCCTGCTCGGCGCGGGTGTCCTCGCGATCGGCGTCTTCGCCACCGCCCTCACGCGGCATCAACTGGTCGCCCTGGCAGTTGCGGCCGTCATCACCTCGGTGATGTTCCTGCTCTGGATACTCTCCCAGAGGGTGGGGTCGCCGCTGTCACGCGTCTTCGCGGCCTTCGCCATTCACGGACGGCACTTCTCGGGCTTCATGCAGGGTCTGCTCCACCTGCGCGACGTGGTGTATTACCTCGCCCTCATCTACTTCTTCCTCTTCGCGGCAACCAAGGTCATGGAGGCGAAGCGATGGGAATGAAGCACGCCTGGCTGACCTGGCTGGTCCTCGCGGGCCTCGTGGTGGTGTTCACGGGGGTCCGCGTCCTCGACGGGATTGCATGGCTGCACCTTCCCCTCATCATCCTCGGCAGCGGCGCGGTCGTTGCGGCCACTGTGTGGCGGTTTGCCATGTGGCGGAGCGCGGATGACGAGAGGCGTCCGGTCGAGGCGGTGTTTGCTTTTGGGTATGCAGGATGCGCGCTGGCGTTGGCGGGCTACGTTCCCGGCACCGAGGGCGGCATGGAACTGCTCGGCATCGAGTTTGAAGAGATCAGGACCGAGATCCGCTTCCGGCGTTTCTTTCTCGTGGCCTCCCCCATGGTGCTGGCCGGATCGCTGTTCCCCGTGCTGGGCGCGCAGTGGGCGCTGGCGAGAGGGGGCAGCGCGGGTGCGGCGCGGGTCGACGCCATGCGGGTGCGCGAGACGGTCACGAACGGCCTGAGCGTGGCGCTCGGCGGGTCGGCGCTGGTACTGGTCGGCTACATCGCGTCCGCGCTCAACCAGACGGCCGACTTCAGCTACTTCAAGACGGCCACGCCGGGCGAGTCGGTGCGCGAGATCGTACGCAACATGGACGGCACGCTCGAGGCGGCGCTGTTCTTCCCGGAAGTCAACGCGGTCAAGGACGAGGTCCGCACCTACCTCGACGAACTGGCGCGGGCCACGGGCAAGGTCACGATCGCGGAATACGACCGCTACTCGAATCCTGACGCGGCCGAGGACTTCAACGCCCGGAACGACGGCCAGCTTTTCCTGCGCGTCAACGGCCGCACGGAGGAGATCGGTTTTCTGCTCGACCTGGACGAGGCCCGCGGGCGGCTTCGGGTGCTGGACCGCTTTGTGCAGCAGGCGCTGCTCCAGTTGAACCGGGCGCGCCGCTTCGTCTACATGACCAAGGGGCACGGGGAATTCAACGACCCACTCTCAGCCGACGAACCGGAAGCAGACCAGCCGCCGTCGCTGCGTGAGCCGTGGCGGCCCGGGATGGAGTCGGAGGTGGATCAGGGGCCGCCGCCGCGGGCGCTGCGGGAGATGCTGGAATTCCTCAACTACGAGGTGCGCGACATCGGGATCGCGGAAGGCCTGGGCGACCGCATCCCCGACGACGCGGCCATCGTCATGATCCTGGGGCCGCAGCGGGGCTTCCTGGAGGCCGAGATGAACTCCGTGCGGGAATACCTGGACCGGGGCGGCGCCCTGCTCCTGGCGATGGAGTCCGGCTCGGGTTTCCCCATCGAGGAACTGCGTGACTACCTGGGTGTCGATTACAATCCCGCGATGATCATCGACGACCAGCGCTTCTTGCCCGGCAATCCGCCGACGGTGGCCGATCGACGATTCATCGTCACGAACCGCTTCTCGACGCACCCCTCCGTGACGACCGGGGGCCGCAGCGGCGGCGACATCGTGATTATCGGCTCCGGGAGCTTTACCGTGGCGGAAGAGGTGCCGGGACGCCGGACCAGCCTCGTCATCAATTCGATCCCCTCGAGCTACTCCGATCTGGACGGCGACTTCAGCTTTGACGAAGACACCGAGGTGAAGGAGAGCCATGGGCTGGCGGCCGCGGTCGAGTGGCTGGAGGACGAGCCGACGGATGGCGCGTCCACGTCGCCCCGCGCGGGCATGCGCGCGCTCATTTTCGGTGACGCAGAGATCTTCACCGACCTGGTCCTCCTCCGCATTGAGATGAACCGGTTCGTCGTCGCCGACGGAGTGCGCTGGCTCGGCGGGGAAGAAGACTTCGCGGGCGAGGTGGTTTCGGAAGAGGATGTGCCGATCACGCACACCCAGGCCGAAGACGTCGGATGGTTCTACGCCATCATCTTCGGAGCCCCGGCGCTGGTGGCCGCGGCGGGAGTTGCTACGCTGTACAGCCGCCGGAAGGCTCCCGAAAGAGCGGAAGAGGACTCCCCGTGAACACCCTGAAGATCCACGGAGGCCTTCTCGCGCTCGCGGTGATCGGGGCGCTGCTCACGTGGATGCGGGACACGACGAGCGGTGTGGACGAGGCTCTGACCCTGATCTGGGAGCGGGACACGACCGACGTGGTGTCCGTCCACTACAGCGCGCCGGAGAAGCAGGTCGAACTCCAACAGCGCAGCGACGACGACGGTGCCTTTCTCTGGGCCATCCAGATCGACGGAGCGGAGCGCACCGACACGTTGGAGTATCCCGCGGGGGCGCCGGGCCGCACGCTGGTCGGCCGCCTCGCGACACTGAGGGTAATTCGAGAGCTGGGAGTGCTGTCTCCCGAAATGACGAATCGTTTCGGGCTCGACGAGGCTTCCGAGAGCGTCGAAGTGCGCTTCGTCGACGAGCGGCGCCTCCTTGTAGTGGGGGATTCGGCGTTCGGCGGCCAGGATCGCTACGCCCTCGAACCCGCGACCGGGGAGGGTTACGTCATCGGCGGCGACATCGCGCGGCCCTTCGCGATCGGGGAGGGGGCGTTGCGAGAGCGGTGGCTGCACCATTTCGTCGACGATGATGTCGCGACCGTGCGGGTCCAGGTCCCTGGCGGCGGGACCCGCGAGATGGCGCGCACCGAGGCGGGGGAGTGGACGGCAGTGGGCGATGACACGCCCGACGAGGGCTTCGCCAACTTCATGGAACGGGTCGACCAGCTCGCGATCGGCGGGTACGGTGCCGAGCCCGCCATGGGCACGACCCGGCCCCTGCTCCGAGTCGACTATCTCGACGACTCAGGCGAACCGCTCGGGTTCGTGGAACTGCTCCACGACGGCGCCTCGGAGCGCGATCCGTACTACATCCGGAGCGAAACCACCCGGATCATGGCCTTTGCCGTGCCCTCCCTGTCGGAGCGGGTAGAGCAGGGACTCGGGGAGATCTTCTAGGCGGCTGCGACACGGCTGTGCATTCCTTTGTTGCGCCTCGCGCGCGCAAACAGTACTATGCCAAGGTTATGGATTGGACATTGCCGCAGTGGCGCTGCGGTAACGATAGCGGCGTACGGCACGGGGCCTTCGACCGCGAATTAGTCACCCACCTCCACAAATAGGAGAGGCGACATGACCCAACGCTACCACCTTACCAAGGGAGGGAGGTTCTCCTCTCTCCTGGCTGTGGCGGCCGCGGTGGCATTCCTTCTGCCGGCCCAGGCGGCCGCGCAGGACGGAACTGTCACCGGCCAGGTCGTTGCAGCGACCACCGGACAGCCGATCAACGGCGTCCAGATCTCGATCCTGGAGACTGCGCTCGGCGGGCTGTCGAACGTGAGCGGTCGTTTCCTGATCAACCGTGTTCCGGCCGGTACCTACACGGTGCAGGCCACCTACGTCGGCTACGGAACGCAGACGCAGGAGGCCACGGTGTCCCCCGGCGGTGCCGCCAGCGTACAGTTCGAGATGGAAGTCTCGGCTGTGGCGATGGACGAACTGATCGTCACGGGCACGGCGGGTGCCGTGGAGCGGCGGAAGCTGGGGACATCGGCGGCGTCTCTGGACGTGACAGCCGTCTCGGAGGTCACTCCGCTGTCCAGCTTTGGCCAGGCCCTCGAAGGCCGCATCCCTGGTGTCCGCTCGATCGGAACGGTCGGCGGCGTGGGAGCGGGACGTGAGCTGAGGATTCGTGGGACGGACTCCTTCAGCCTCGGTCAGCGTCCTGTCATCTACATCGATGGTGTCCGGGTTGACTCACGGCAAACCGAGTGGGGCAGTTCTGCCGGCGGTTCGACCACCTGCTGCGCCTTCAGCGGCGGGGCCGGCGAGGATCGGCTCTCCGACTTGAACCCCGATGAGATCGACCGCGTCGAGGTCCTGAAGGGCCCCGCTGCGTCGACGCTCTACGGGTCCGAGGCGTCCGGCGGCGTGATCCAGATCTTCACGAAGCGCGGCCGCAGCAACAGCCCGGCCAACTTCTCACTGAACGTGACGACCGGATTCAACGAGCACAGAAGGAACTTCCCGACCAGCCTGCGGAGCAATTTCCGCGGCTCGGACGGGACGGTTGCGCTGGATCCGAATCAGTCGCTGATCGAAAAGGGCCTCATCAACACGTATGACCTGACCGTCGACGGTGGTGGGGACGAAGTGACCTACTTCGTGTCCGCCGGATTCGCATACGAGGAAGGGTCCATCAAGCCCAACGATCAGAAAAAGGCCAACCTGCGCGTCAACCTGAACTGGACGGCGGGCGAGAACCTGACCATCGGGGTCACCTCCGGTTACGTCAGGAACCGCATCTGGGCGGTGCAGTCCGGCAACAACTGGCTCGGGATCTACACCAACGCGCTCCTCGTGAACCCGCTCAACGCAACGGCTGAGGAGCCCTATGGCGGCGGGCTCGACGTGAACGTGGCCGATGCCCAGGCCCTCGAAACGTTTTCCGATGCCGACCGCTGGACCGGGTCGATCAGCATGAACTACAACCCGCTGCCGAATTTCACCCACCGGGCTACCTTCGGCCTCGATGCCGTGAACGATCAGAAGACCAGATGGATGCCCTTCGGTCGCCACTACACGTATATCGGCAGGAACGGTGAGCGGAACATCGGTTATCGGCAGGCCCGCAAATTCACGGCCGAGTACATCGGCAACCTCGACTGGACCCTTCCTTTCCTGGGTGATCTCGCGGGAACGCTCGCCTTTGGCTCCCAGGGATACTGGGACATCACTTCGACGTCGATGGCCACCGGTAAGGACTATGCGGGTGAGGGCGTGACGACCGTGTCCGGCGCGGCGCGAACCTTCGCTGGTGAGACCTTCTTCGAGGAGGTCAACATCGGCGCTTTCGCGCAGACCCGGTTCGATTTCGACAACCTCTTCATAACGACGGCCGTCCGCATCGACGGGAACAGCGCCTTTGGAGTCAACTATGGCTTCCAGGTCTACCCCAAGATCGACGCGGCCTACAATCTACCCGCAGGTATGCTGCCCGGCCTGATCAGCAGCACCAAGGTGCGGGCCGCGTTGGGCATGGCCGGCAAGGCGCCGGGCGCTTTTGCGCAGTTCCAGACCTACGTGCCCAACACGGTGCTGGAAGATGTCGCTGGTGTGCGTCCCAGCAATCCGGGGAACTCCGATCTCGAGCCAGAGAACAAGCTGGAGTACGAAGCCGGTCTCGAAATGGGGCTGTGGAACGACCGGATCGGCGTGGACGCGACCTATTGGCATGCCGTGACGCAGAACGCCCTCCTTGGCATCGCGCTGCCGCCTAGTGAAGGCTTCAGCTCGAGCCGACTGCAGAATGTCGGCGAGATCCTCAACAGGGGCGTCGAGATCGCCCTGAACACCACAATCATGGACCGGAGCAGCTTCCGCTGGTCGACGGGCGTGAACTTTGAGTGGATTGACAACGAGATCCTGGACCTCGGAGAGACCGCCGTGGAGGACTCGTTGGCGGTGTACGACGCAAATGGACAATTGACCGGCTGGAATTATCACCGGAGCCTCGGTGGGAACTACGTGGGCCTTCCGATCTTTGAGCAGCGGAGCCGTGTTATCACCGGTTGGGATCCGACTACCCGCAAACACAGCCGCTCGGCGTACCTCACCTATGTCGGGAACCAACAGCCGGAACAGTTGGCTTCCATCTTCAACGACTTTGCGATCGGCCAGTCTCTCCGAGTCGCCGTGCAGTTCCGCGGTGAGTGGGGCGCGGTTATGAGCAACTCCGACCGGGGCTACGGTGTACGACAGCTGGCGTACGACGAATTCCTCGAACTCTTGAATCCCAACCAGCCGTGTGGACCGAATGATAACCCGAACAGGTGCTACGCTACACCCGCCAGCGACTCGCTGCTCGACATGTTCAGGCTCCTCTACCCGATCGACAAGAGGGACCATGTGAGGCTCCAGGAACTGTCCGTATCCTATGTGCTTCCACAGGATCTGATGGGTTCCATCGGACTGGGCCGCTCATCGATGACCCTGTCGGGCTATAACCTCCACTGGTGGGACGATTGCCACTGCCCGGACCCGAACCAGCAGTACAGGGGCGGCGACGACTTCAGCACGTCGCCCTTCCTCGGGTTGCCACAACCGAGGCGGTTCCAGCTGTCGTTCAAGACAAGATTCTAGGGGAGGCCGACGATGAACACGTCAAAATTTGGAGGTTCGACTGCGGTTGCCGTCGGCATCCTGGCTCTCGGTGCCTGCGATATCCTGACGGTGTCCGATCCGCAGCGCTACACGGCGGACGACCTGGACAGCGCGCTGCCCGCGGTTGCCAACGGTGTCGAGGGCGCCGTACACGAGGTAATTGACAGCTGGGTGGTCCAACAGGCTCTGCTGGCCGATGTCTACCAGCATACCGGAACCTGGTCCGGCTACGACGATACGGACCACGGGCGGACGGACTACACCCGCAACGGCCTTGGCGGTACGCAGAACGCGTGGCTTAGGGCACAGTGGTTCGCGGAAGATGCCGAAGAGCGGTTCAAGAGGGTGATGGGTGACGCCGAGGCCGGGTCCAGCCCGCTCACGGCACAGGTGCAGTTGAGCGGCGGCCTGGCCGACATGATGAACGGAATGACGTTCTGCGAGTCAGTGGCCGAGCCAACCGGGACACTTGTTACCGACATGCAACTGCTGCAGCAGGCAGAGAGCAAACTCACCAGGGCCATCTCGGCCGCGCAGTCCGCGGGCCGGCCCGAATACGCCTTGGCCGCGACCGCCGGAAGGGCGGAGACGAGAATGATCCTTGGCGACTGGGCAGGTGCCGCCGCGGACGCTTCGGCCATCCCGGCCGGGTTCTCGTACGACGCCATTTTCAACCAGGAGAGCATCAACTCGATCGTGTTGCTAACCACCAAGAACTACAATGAGGCTGCTGGCCTGATGCACAAGTGGTGGCCGCTGATCACAGAAAGCGACGAGCCGGGCTTCATGGCTGACCCGTTGAGCGGAATGCCCGACATGCGCCTTCCGGTATACTTCGACGGCGAGGTGGCGACGGACAACGAGACGCCGCACTACAGCCAGTGGAAGTACAACGCCGAAACCGACGATATCCCGATGCTGCACTCCGACGGGATGCAGTTGATCATCGCCGAGGCGATGGCCAGGAGCGGGGATTTCGCGGGCGCGACCGGGATCCTCAATCAGTTGCGGGCGGCGGTAGGGTTGCCGGGCCACGAGGTTCCAGCGGATCCGGTCAAGATGGGTGAGATCGTCCTGTGGGAGCGGTTTGCGGAGCACTTCATGGAAGGGCGGCGCATAGTCGACCTGCATCGTAGCGGCCTCGTGCGCGATGTCTTCGAGGTGCTCAACGACCCGGACCGAGTTGGGGTGGGACGTCCCACGAAGTTTCCGATGTCCTCCACCGAAGCGCTCTACAACCCGAACATCGACAACGACCTGCTCCAGAGGTGTTTGCCCAGGGCATAGAGTCTTTGGCCGCGGGGATGTTCTCGCGGTGGTAGTAGATGGGCGCGACCCGCCGGGACGGGGGTCGCGCCCATCGTTCTTATAGGGACCGCAGGAAGGCGAGAACCTGACGTCGAGCCTGCGGATTGAGGCGACGAAAGATGTCGCGCGAAGCGGCCGCCTCGCCGCCGTGTAGTTCTATCGCGTTCTGGATCCGCTGGACGCGTCCGTCATGCAGAAACTCCGAACGGTAACCGAGGCCGACCAGGCGGGCGGTCTTCCACTCCGACGGTGCGGTCCCAACTGTGCAGGTGCTGGCCAGTTCGGGTCCCATGTCGTGCAAGAGCAGGTCGGAGTAGAGGCGAAAGCGTTTGTCGGCGAATGCCGGCGACACGGCTGCATCGATGGTGAAAACAGGGATGTGGCAAGCGTCGCATCCCATGAATTCGAAAACACGTTCCCCCTCTTCGATGTCGACCAGGGCTTCCGCGTCTTCCGGAAGACGGCGCCTGGGCGGTGCGAGCAGGTCGATGTAGTCCACCAGCAGTTGCAATTGCTCTTCGGTGGCCTCGGGGTCGGGCGCGATGTCGGCTCCCGCAGGCAATTCGAGTCCCTGGGGGCGCTCTTCTTGCGGGTTCTCCGGGGTCGTGATCCCCATCTCGAGGCGCAGTGCTTCCTCGATGAAGCCTCGCAGCGTGGCGTGCTGAGCCTTGCGTCCGAAACGACCGACCCGGCCGTCCGAGTCCAGATTGGGACGGCCGGATATACCGTCGCCATCCAGGTCGTCCGGATCGGCGCGCCGCAGGATCTCGACTTCACTGATCCGTGCTGCAAGACCCAGTCCGTATACATTGGGAGCACGAATCTCGGCGACCGCTGTTGCCCCGCCGGGGATCGTCTCGAGCGTCAACCCGGCAGCGCGTCCAGCCTGTGTCACGACCTGCTGCAGGAGGTCACCCCCGTGTTCGGAGAGCGTGCTGCACCCCTCGACGGGATCGAAGCGGCTGACCTTGACGACCGGCTCGGCCCCATGTCCCCCACTGGCGGGAAGGTCATGGCAGGAGCCGCAACGGTCTTGGTTGAACAGGGGACCGAGCCCTTCTTCTGGCGAGAACGGCCGGTTGAACAGAGCCCGACCCATGGCGAACGCCATCTGTTCCGACTCGCTGAGATCGGGCAGCGGCAGGCCGGGTTCGGTCTCGGCGAATGGCGGTTGAGGTTGGCAGGCCCAGGCGACCAGAAGCCACAGCAGCCCAGCGACCGGTCGCAACCGGACAGGAATACGAGCCGTGCGTCGTTCTCCGATCAACCGCCCGGGAGCTGACGAAGGTGGTACTGATACTGGAAGGTCATCTTCTCCTGCTCACCATCGTCGTTCATGGCCTGAAGAACACGGGAGTCGTTGTAAAATTCCTCATCGTCCAGATGCACCTTCATGGAGACGCTGGCCTCGACAGGCGGGTTCGTAAAGGCCTCGGCATAGAATTGAAGCCGGAAGGTGAAGGGATACGACTCCGTGAACGGTAGCGACACTGAATTTGTGTCAGCTTCCACGAGTTGGATACGGCGGGGGCACCCGGGATCCCCAGGTATCTCACAGTCCGGGTCTTCCACCTCGATGAACCATTGCGAGGTAATTAGGGTGATCCGGCTGACATCGGGGCTGTCGAGCTCCACGTAAGCGACTTCAGGTTCCCGGTCCAGTGTCAGCGCTTCGCATCCGGCGAGTAGCAGCGTGGCTGCGGAAAGCACGGCGAACCGCTGGCAAGCGTGGCGGGCAGATTTGATGTACTGCGAATTCATGATGTCTGTCTCGATATCTGCGGGTCCTTCGTTGACTACTTGAGAATTAACCTAAACATGCCCTTACTGCTACCGAAAGTTCCCGAAGTTCACCTCGGCTGTTGATTCGCCGCCGCTCCAGTCCACGACCACCGCTCCCGACAATTCCGGCGGAACGACACCGATGGGGTAGTCGACAAGCGCCGATACCCGCGCGAACGCGGTCGGCTGGTAGCAGACGTTCGTGCCGAAACTGGTGATTCCGACCTGCATCCAGCGGCTGCGATACGGAACCATGAGCGGCCCGCCCGAGTCGCCGTTGCAGATCGATTCGCTGGAACCGAGCTTCCCCGCGCAGATCGTGCTGTCCAGGATGTTCTCGGCAAGGTGGGTCTTGCACTCGTCGTTGGAGATGATCTCGGCCTCGAGCTTCTTGAGAACGTCGGACGACAGGCCCCCGTCGGACGTCAGCCCCCACCCGATGGTGGTTGCGATCGTACCTGGAGCAGACAGGTCCACACGGTCGGGCGTTAGCAGCTCGATACGGGGGAACATGTGCTCGCCGCTCAGCTTGAGCAGGGCGACGTCGCTGGAAATAGAGGCTTCGGATGCATATGCCGGGTGGATGTAGATGCGCTCGACGTTGATGAGTTCACCGTCGGTGAGCTTGTTGTGGGCTCCCGCGAGGACCCTGATGTCCTCCGGTTGATTGTCGTCGACGCAGTGGGCGGCCGTGATCACCCAGTTACCGTCGATGAAGGTGCCGCCGCAGAACTGGCGTCGGCCTGCGGCAGTGACGAGCGCGACCTGGAAGGGGAATTCTCCCGGCGTGGCCTCCTCGCCGCCGATGATCGCGGCGACGGCCGGTTCGGATGGGTCGGGCGCTTCGGCGGGACGCCCCGGCGCGGTGTTGGTCCAGCCGATGGTGAGCTCCTGGGTGACGGTGTAGGATCGGTTCGCATCGAGGCCCTCGAAGATGTATTCCCCGTCGTCGTTGGTGACGACCGTGACTTCGGTGGAGTCGCGCACGCCGTTCTCGTTCTCGTCGAGGAAGACCACCATGGCGGGGATCGTCCCCTCGTCCTCGTCGCGCACGCCGTCGGCATCGGCGTCGTGCCAGACCACTCCCGCGATCTCGTTTTCGCCGGTGCCGGGCGGGCTGTTGACCGTGATGGGAGCGCCGTTCTGCGAATGGGACGCGCCGCGCTCGTCGGTTACGGTGAGCTGCGGAGTATAGGATCCGGCGTCGGGATAGGTGTGTGTGGTGGTCTGGCCCGAGCCGGTGTTGCCATCCCCGAACGCCCAGTCGTAGCTGACGATATTGCCATCGGGGTCGCTCGAGGCGCTCGCGTCAAAGCGGACCTCGAGGGGGGCCGAGCCCTCGGTGACATCGCTGCTGAAGGCCGCCGTGGGGCGGAGGTTGGGGGTACCCGTGGGCTGTGTGGGGGTGGAGTCGCCACCGCAGGCAAGGGCGACCAACACGACGGCGGTCGGAAGTGAAACAATGGTGCGGCGGATTCCGTGCATTCCGTCTTCTCCAGATGACGACCAGGTGGGTCTGACAGAGTCAAGATACAAGCTTTCCCGACTCGTCTTCGTTACCCCCCTGTCTCCCCTTGGGTCCGGTCAGGGGAGCTGGAGCCTCGCATGGTCGACCTGAAAGCCGGAATGTAAGGAGAACATTACAGTGCGCCGTGGAAGGCGTGTTTTCCTAGTGGGTGCGAACCCCACCCAGCAACTGTCGCTCCGGCTGGTAGCGGCCAGGGCGGTTCATGGAGGCAACGACATGGGCTGAAGCTCCTTGGAGAGAAGGGCCGCCTTGGGCGGCTCAGCGACCATGCAGGCCGGAACGCGAGTGAACGCCGAGCAGGCCTCGAAACACCAGATGCGGAAGCCGACCCTCCTGTAATCAGGGGAAGGCCGATGGCTGGCCGGGAAGCGAGCGACGGACGCACCGGCCGGTATCCGCCGGGGTAATGGCGTCGGCATGCATGGAAGATGGAAAGCGCAGCAACACGGGAAGCCCCGCCGGTGCCGTGGCACGCGGCAAACGGAATCCCGCGAGGGGCAGGCCGGGCCGGCAGGGTGGCGGATGGGCCCGTAGTACTGAAGACGCGGGGTAATGCCCGCCGAGGGAAGGGGCCCTGAGTTGGGAGCGGTACGGAAAGGAGGCAGGGACATGACCACTGGCGCGAGCCTAACAGGGTCGGTGAGCGTTCGGAAACTCCAGACCGTGCTACATGCGAAAGCGAAGGAAGAACCCGGACGGCGATTTCACGCCCTTGTCGACAAGGTATGGCGGGAGGACTTCCTGCTGGCGGCATGGGCGCTGGTCCGGCGCAACGGCGGAGCGGCAGGAGTCGATGGAGTGACGGTCGCGGATGTCAAGGCGCACGGAGTGGAGCGCTGGGTCGGGGAACTGTCGCGGGATCTGAAGGAAGGCACCTACAAACCGAGTCCGGTGAGACAGGTGCTCATCCCGAAGAAGCAGCCGGGGAAGTTCCGTCCCCTGGGCATCCCATGCCTGAGGGACCGGGTTGCGCAGACTTCGGCGATGTTGGTGCTGTCGCCGATCTTCGAGGCGGACCTGGAGCCGGAGCAGTACGGATACCGGCCGGGACGAAGCGCCAAAGACGCGGTCAGGCGGATCCACCGCCTGCTGCACACGGGCCGCAACGAAGTGATCGATGCGGACCTCTCGAACTACTTCGGCGAGATACCGCACGCCGAATTGATGAAGAGTGTTGCCCGGCGCGTGAGCGACGGGCGGATGCTCGGACTCGTCAAGGCGTGGCTGGAGATGCCGGTGGTCGAGGAAGACGGGGAGGGCGGCAGCCGCCGCACGAACCGGGCGCGGAAGGAGAGAAAGGGGACTCCGCAAGGGGCTCCGATCTCGCCGCTGTTGAGCAACATCTACATGCGGCGGTTCATCCTCGGTTGGAAAGTGCGGGGCTATGCCCGGCGCTTTGGCGCGGAGATCGTGAACTACGCGGACGACTTCTGTGTGCTCGGCAAGGCCCCGGCGGCGGAGATGCTGGCGGTGGTCAACGGGCTCATGGACAGGCTGAAGCTACCGGTCAACGCGGAGAAGACCCGATGCCTCCGATGTCCCGAGGAGCCGATCGAGTTCCTTGGGTACCGCATCGGCCGGAACTATCGCCCAACGGACGGGAGCCGGTACATCGGGACCCGGCCAAGCAAGGCGAGCGTTCAGAGCATCTGCCGCAGGATCAGCGAGCAAACGGCTCGGTGGTGCGGGAGCCAACCGGCAGAGGAGGTCGTAGCGCGTCTCAACCGGATGATGTCCGGTTGGGCGAACTACTTCACCCTCGGTCAGGTCAGCCCGGCCTACAGGGCGGTGGACACACACGCGACCCGGCGGCTGCGACAGTGGTTCAGGCGGAAGCACAAGGTGCGGTCGAGAGGCTACGTGCGCTTCTCCGACGAACGGCTGCGGGATCGCTGCGGCCTGACGCACCTTGGGCCAACGACGAGAGACCTTCCGTGGGCGAAGGCATGATCCCGGCTGAGAGCCGGATGCGGGAAATCCGCACGTCCGGTTCGACAAGCGGGGGAGTGGAAACGGACCGCATGGGAGCCGGACTGAGCACCAAGCGAAAGCGCGGACAAGAATGCACCGGACCCTACCCGACACCGCGCCACCCCCCGACTCTACTTTCGTCATGTGTGCATTACATTGCGACTCGTGGCGCGTTCTAGGCAGCGCGGACTCCAATCCAAATCGAAGGACGGCTACACGATGACGACAACGACACGGATCCCGGCTGGCGCGGCGCTCATCCCCGTCTGGCTCTTCGTCCTTGCAGGCTGCGGCGGGGACAGCGGTGAAACCGTAGACGACGCCGACCTTCCCGCCAATCGGGCGCTGTACTTCCCGGATCAGCTCGTGGAGACCGCCCCGCAGTCATTCCAGGCCCGTTTCGAGACGACCAGGGGCGACTTCGTCATCGAGGTGACGCGGTCGCAGGCCCCCAACGGTGCGGACCGTCTCTACAACCTGGTCAAGAACGGCTACTACGACGGGGTGCGCTTCTACCGCGTGATCGAGGGCTTCATGGCGCAGTTCGGCATGCATGGGGAGCCGCAGGTCCAGGTGAGGTGGAGCAATGCGCCCATCCGGGACGATCGGGTCGCGGCGTCCAACGTCCGCGGCGCGGTGACTTTCGCCATGGCTGGTCCCAACAGCCGCACCACCCAGCTCTTCATCAACCTCGTGGACAACACCCTCCTCGATATCGACGGCTTCGCGCCCATCGGCACGGTGATCGAGGGCATGGACGTCGTCGACCAGATCCATTCCGGATACGGCGAGCTCGCGGATCGGGGTGGCGACGGCCCGATTTCGCAGAACGTCGCCGCGAGGGGCAACGCGTACCTCGAGGAGAGTTTCCCGGAAATGGACTACATCGTTACGGCGACGCTGGTCGATCCGGCGGGGGGTTAGTACGGCACGCCGGTTGCCCGGCACAGCCATCGCTGGAACGGCGCGGCCGTGCGGCACAGTGCGCTGAACCTGTCCAGGAAGTCATTCGACGTCAGGTCATCCTCGCTCAGCTGAACAACCGCGATGAAGTCCTTGCGCCGCCGGATGCCGGGGGAAGCGGAGTCATTGTGGCCGGCCGAAGGCTCACCGCTATCCATGTGGGCGTCAAAGAGGAGCCTGAGGGCTCGCAGTGCGGCAACAGACACCGTGGGTGGAGACGTGACCAATTGAGCCCCGCTGCCCGCGTCCGCCTTCGTCATCCACTCGGGGATCTCCGTCCTGGTCCCGTCAGGAAGCACGACGACAAAGCTGCCCTCGCCGCCCAGGACGTGGCGCCCGCAGACTTCCAGCTCACGACCGCACAGCGGGTGCCACCGATAACGGATGACAACACTGGATTTGTGAGCACTACGTCGCGTGTCCGACCCGGCGTGGGCAAGACGCACCTCGCGATCAGACTGGCGATCACGGCGGCCGAGAACGGGCGCAAGATCTACTTCGGCACCCTAACCGACCTGGTCGACTCCCTCGAGGAGGCCAAGGCCGCGGGACGGCTCGACCGCCGTCTCAAGACCCTCACCCACCCGGCTCTCCTCGTCGTGGACGAGATCGGCTACCTGCCGGTCACCCAGAGCGGGGCGGTCCTTTTCTTCCAGCTCATCAACCGGCGCTACGGACACGCCTCGACTGTCCTGACCTCGAACAAGGGCTTCGAGGAGTGGGGCCGCATCCTCGGCGACGAGGTCATGGCCGCCGCGCTGCTCGACCGCCTGCTCCACAGGTGCCACATCGTCAACATCCGGGGCAACAGCTATCGCATGCGCCGGCACGCCGAGCTCTCCAAGGCGATCCATCCCCTCGCGAACCGGATAGACGCCGAATCGCCCCCGCCGGAACAGGGTCCGTCATGACGACCGCGCTCCCGGCACGCTGCCCCGCTTCGGTCGCTCCGCTCCCTCCGCAGGCCAGCGCTCAGACCCTAACATTCTTAATGCCCACAATCCTGAGATTTTCGCTGCTCATAGTTGTAATATTTTCTATGCCTAATAATCATGATATTTGCAATGGCCAATACCCCTGCATTTTCGATGCCCATTGACAAACACAGGTCGGTTGTCTTGTTTGCTGGCAGTTGAAGAGGGGGAGGGAAACGGAGTGCGGGAAGCACTGACTTCAGCTCAAAACCGACCGAAGAGGGCCATCCAAAGTGACGCGCGAAGCCGGAAGGACGGGCGAGGTATTGTTTCCCGATGCGATCGAACCGTTCATCCAAGCCTGCCCTGGTCCAGACCTCGCGATCAATGCACTTCGCCTGATGGCATACCAGGAGGTCGTGGGCATCCCCGGGCTGGGGCCGCCCGACGATCCGCAAAAAGGCCTGAGGACAAGCCACAAAGGCGACACAAGGGCGTTGTTGGTTACTTTGAGAGACGTAGCTGAAGCTCTTCACTACAGCCCAGCGTACCTCTCAAGGGTGGCCCGGCGCCGCGGGTACTCAATCGCACTAGCCTTACGCTGGTTGCGGTTTCTGCGCGGCTACGTCCTGCAGCGGAACGGCTTGAACCGTGAGGTCATCGCCAGGCGTTTGGGCCTCTCTGATGCGTCGGCCTGGAGTCGCTCTGTCAAAGAACTCACAGGGAGGGCTCCCAGCCAACTTCCACGCATGAGCTTGAGCGATTGGGTTCTGGAAGCACGGCGACAGGTTTTCATCGTGCCGTTGCGTCTGCCCAAAATCGGTAAAGCCTGACAGCCGCACCCCGAGTGCCGAAAATGTCACTAACCGGGCCATACTTGTCATTCTCAATGTAGATCGGGGCTCTTACAATGGTCCCGAGGACTCGCGCACCCCGAGCGTGGACCCAAGACCCAGTCAAGGGGAGGAGAAGCATGACGCGGATTCCGTGCCCTGGTCTGTCGCCGTTTGCAAGAACCCATAAGACAGAGGTGTCAGAGTGAACGAAGGAACACGCCGGGCCGGAATGCTGTTGCGAAGTGTCGGCGCAGGCTGGAGCTTGGCCAAGCTCCACTGGTACGCAGGTGCGTTGACTCTGATCTGCGGGCTGTTTATTGCCAACGCTTGGCACGATCAAAGCCGCGACCGGCGAGCGACCACAGAGCTTCAAGCCCAGCTCGGGGCGATGGCACTGGGAGGCGGCGGTGTCTTCGTAGTGACCGGAGCGGGAGAGTGTGTGGCCACGCTAGCGGCCATTGGCGACGTGGCCCAACGCTTGATGGATGCGGGGGTTTCAGTCGGCGGACTGGTGTTGCAGGACGGAACGGCGCCGGAAGTCTTCGACGCGGTCCTGCAGGCGGCCAACGAGCGTTTTCCCCATCAGCCAGTGCGTTGGGAAGTCATACGGCCGCTGGCCGGGATAACGGGGATCCCGGCCCTTTTTGGGGTGAGTTCCGAGGGCCGGATAACGTTCGTGGAGCATGTCGCTTCACTCGTGCGTGCTAACCCTACCGGCGCGGAGGAAGCCGCGAAACGGCTAGCCGCGCGACTAGCACCAGACATTCCATGAGCCGCGTTCTGCTGCTGGCGGCCTGTGCCCTTCAGTTGGGCTGCTCTCAACGGGACACCCTGATCATGGGAGAACCGCTGTTCTCGGCAGGTTCGGGCGATAGGCGCGTTCATGAGACTGCGTACGACGTGGGTTGGGTGTTTGCGGACGACACGGTGCTTGTCGGTCCACACAGGATGGCACCCGCGCCGGATGGTGGCGTATACGTGCTGGACTTGCGATCCCAGCAAGTGCATCGTATCGACAGCACCGGCGTACGGTGGTCTTGGGGCCAAACCGGAGAAGGCCCCCACGAGCTCGGTAGCGTTCGAGCGATAGCGGCTGATCCTGCGACAGGGGGAGTTATCCTGGCGGATACCGGGAGGCAGCGGCTCCTGTGGCTTTCACCGAACGGAGTCGTGTTGCGCACGGTACCCGTCCCCTTGGAGAATGCCGGGTTGATAAGGAGCATTGTGGCGTTGACGGACGGCAGCGGTTACGCCCTCTCCACAACATCCAGCGACGCACCAGTGTTACTGGTCACGGCGGTCGGATCGAAAGGGCGACCGATCCCCGCGCCGTGGGATGGATTCCACCGTCTTAGTCATTTGCAGTGGAACGGAAAGGTCTTTGCGGCCCCCAATGGCCGGTGGGGATACGCCTTCGAATCTGGCAACGGATGGTTCGTTTTTGGAACCGATTCCGTGTCAGCCTACCCGTACGTTGAACACACTGATTTTCCTAACGTCGTCAGCGAGTACATCGGTGCAAGCCGCTCAACGCGTCTGCTCTCCCCGCCCCCCCATTCGGGTTATGATGTGGCCTCCCGAGGCGACACCTTGTACGTCCTTCCGGGCGGGGAGACTGAAAACGCCTTTCGAGTCTTGGACAAGTACTCAATCAGCTCTGGGGAGTATCTGGGCTCTCAGACACTCCCCGGCAATCGCTCTTACCGACGTTTCGCCATCAATGGCGTCTCTGTCGTTCTAATAGATCGTCCGGCGCTCATGTCGGTAATCGTGTCCTTCCACGAAAGGAAGACTGAACCATGAAGAGCATCCTAAAGGCACTGTTTGTTGTAACCGCTTTCTTGGTTGCCGTAGCCACTGCAACAGAAAGCCCGGTGGTAGCCCAGTCCACGACCGCATGTCAGGACGCGCCCCTTGACGTGCTATGCGGTGAATTTGAAATGTGCCTCGACGAAGGGGCGAGCTTTACGACGGGCCCCCAAGACTGTGACAACTGGGGTACCGTCTACCACTATCAGGACGAACCCGGGGACATTTGTACTGGCGGCTGCCCCGGCGGAGGCGGCGGTGGGCTTGACGCGTGCCTGGCGGACTGTCGCGAGGAGGACGACGGGTGGGGTAGATGTTTCGCGGAATGCTACGACAATCACGGGTAGACCTCCCAAAACCGGTTGTCACACCCGGTAGCGGTCGGGTTTCTGGCGAATAGGCCGGATCTCGGTTCTCTAGTCAAGTCCTCTCCACCTGCCCCCGGGTCGCTCCCGATATTGCCTCCGGAAGCGGTCCGGGGTTGGGTGGTGCAGAGTTTGCCGTAACGGGCTGGCCATCAAAAGCCCTTGGCATAGTTCTTGCTTTGGATCGGGCGTGCTGAAGAACCGTTCGACCAGGTTCAGCCACGATGCGCTGGTCCAAGCGTGAACAGGTGCACGAAGCTGTGCGTCGTCCCCGCCGCCCGCGAGCGCTCCCGCACCGCACTGCCACGCTCCGGGACCGACGCCGCACGAGGGCTTTCAAGCGACACCACGATGGCAGAACTGGTTCTGCGGGAGGCGCTTCGCCGAATTGTTCATGGAGGGCCAGCGGCTGGTCGACCTTCACCGATTCGGCCTGATGCGGAACGTGTTCGAAGTCCTGAGGATCTAGCGCGTCTCGGAGACGGACGCCCGTCCCAAGTGGGGCAGGTGGCTGTTCGTCCCAGACGCGATGAGTCGCAGCGTGGGCGCGCGAGCCGCGTCTACAGGGATCGCAGGAAGGCGAGTACCTGATCTCGCGCCAGCTGGTTCAGGCGACGAAAGATGTCGCGCGACCCGTCCGCTTCGCCGCCGTGCAGTTCAATCGCGTCCCGTATCCGCTGCACACGTCCATCGTGAAGGAATTCCGAGCGGTGACCAAGGCTGACCAGGCGCGCAGTATTCCATTCCGACGGCGCGGTCCCTTGCGTACAACTACTGGCCAATTGGGGTCCCATGTCGTGTAGGAGAAGGTCCGAGTAGAGGCGGAAGCAACCGCCGGGGAGCCTGAGGTGGTGGCACTGGAACTTGATTGTCTCTTGAACTCCATCGTCGTTCATGAGCGGTAGCAACCGGGAGTCGTTGTACCATTCTTCATCGTCCGGGTACACCTTCATCGCGATGGTGGCCTCGACGGGAGGGTTGGTAAAGGCCTCGGCATAGAATTGGAGTCGAAGATCAAAGGGGTACGACTCCGAAAACGGTAGCGATACGGTGCTGGTGTCAGCCTCCACGAGTTGGGTCCTGGTGAGGCACCCCGGATCGCCCGGAACCTCACACTCCGGGCCTTCCACCTCGATGAACCACTGCGAGATAACCAAGGCAATCCGGCTGACATCGGGGCTGTCGAGTTCCACGTGAGCGACTTCCGGCTCGCGGTCGAGGGTGAGCGCGTCGCAGCCGGCGAGCAACACGGCTCCGGCGACCAACGGTGAACCGCCCGAACGGATGCTGGACGGTTTCGTGGACAACGCGCGCCTTGACGCCATGGGCTTCGCCCCCATCGGCACGGTCGTCGAAGGGAAGGATGTCGTCGACCAGATCCATTCCGGATACGGGGAATCCGCCGACCGGGGAGGGAACGGCCGCATCCTGCAGAACGTCGCGTCCAGGGAGAACGAATACCTTGCGAGGATTTCCCCGAAATGGACTACATCGTCACGGCGACGCTGGTGGACCCGACCGGGGATCAGTAGGGCACGCCGAGCGCTCCGCACAGCCAGCTCTGGTATGGCGCGGCCGTGCGGCACAGTGCGCTGAACCTGTCCAGGAAGTCATTCGACGTCAGGTCATCCTCGCTCAGCTGAACAACCGCGATGAAGTCCTTGCGCCGCAGATCCTCGATGAGCGGATGATCCACGCTGAATCCCACAGGGGCCCGGATCAGCGAATCCCCCGAGAGCTCGAAGGTCCTGAGGAAACCCGCGCCGCGCGACGCCCGCTTCCAGGCCTCGGGATCCTCGTCGATCGATTCCCGGATCAGGCGAAGCGCCGGGCCGGACGGACGCCAGGAGCCGCAGCCCACGAAGCACTGCCCGGGCTGGATGTGCAGGTAGAAGCCGGGCGCATGCGCATCCCTGCCCGCCTCGTGCCTGAACTGGATGCCGGTGTGGGTCTTGTACGGGCTCTTGTCCTTCGAGAAGCGGGTGTCGCGGTAGATCCGGAAGAGGGAGCCGCCGTTGGCTCTCGGGTCGGCGCGAAAGTGGGGGCTGATCCCCTTGAGTGGCGTGGAGAAATCGTTGATGAAGCGAAGCGCCGGGTCCTTGACGTCCGCCTCGTATCGCGACTTGTTGGCCAGAAACCACTCGCGGTGGTTGTTGGCGGCCAGATCGCCCAGGAAGCTGAAGGTGTGGGGCGTGAAGTAGGCTGAGGTCATCGAAAGGTGGCTTGTGGGCTGGGGGGGCGGGTATGATCAGCGGGCCGATATCTATGGTTCCGGCCAGACCGACGCAAGCAGGCTGATCCACCCTCCTCCAGAAAGACCGCCGCCCGCCATGACACGCACCGAACTCAGCCGCACGATCGACGCTCCGATCGGGGTGGTTTTTGCGACCATCGCCGACATCTCCAACTTCTCCAGGGCCGTGCCGCACATCGAGCATGTGGAGTTCCTGTCGGAGGTGAAGACGGGTGTAGGGGCCCGATTCCGCGAGACGCGGCTCATGGGGAGCAGAAAGGCCAGCACGGTATTGGAGGTGACCGAATACGTGGCTGACGAGCGTGTCCGCTTCGTTTCGGACCAGGGGGGCACGATCTGGGACACGACTTTCACTGTGCAGCCGGGCGCGGACGGCCGCGGGACACGGCTGGACATGGTGATGGAAGCGAGGCCCTACAAGCTGATTGCCAGACTCGTGACCCCGCTGATGAAGGGCGTGGTGGCGAAGGCGATCGCGGCGGATCTCGATGCAACGAAGGCGTACGCCGAGGCCGCTGGTTAGCGGAGTGCCCGGCGTGGACCGGAGGGCCGCCTTTCGCGCTCTGCACGATGAACTCGTCGAGTGTCGCCTGTGTCCGCGGCTGGTCGCTTGGCGGGAGAAGATCGCTGCCGAGAAGCGGGCGGCTTTCCGGGACGATGACTACTGGGGCCGGCCGGTGCCGGGGTTCGGGGATCCGGGGGCGTCGGTGCTGGTGGTGGGCCTGGCTCCTGCCGCGCACGGGGCCAATCGCACGGGGCGGATGTTCACCGGGGATCGCGCGGGCGACTGGCTGTACCGGGGGATGCACAAGGCCGGCTTCGCGAACCAGGCGCTGAGCCGGGACCGGGGTGACGGGCTGGCGCTGAGCGGCGCGTACGTCACCGCCGGTGTTCGGTGCGCTCCCCCCCGCAACCGGCCCACGACGGGTGAGCGGGATCGATGTGCGCCGTTTCTGCGCCGCGAGATGGACCTGCTGTGGCCCGGCCTGCACACGATCGTGCCGCTGGGAGGCTTCGCCTTCGCCGTGGTGCTTGGCATGCTGGCGGAACGAGGCGTGGCCATTCCGCGTCCGCGCCCGAAGTTCGGCCATGGAACGGAGGTCGATCTGGGGGCCGTGACGGTGCTCGCTTCGTATCATCCCAGCCAGCAGAACACGTTTACCGGCAAGCTCACCGAGCCTATGTTCGACGCGATCTGGCAGCGTGCGGCCGAGCGGGCCGGGGCCCGTGGACAGGAGGCATCATGAAGCGGCGTGACTTCGTCAAGGGGCTGGCGGCGGTTGGGGTGGTGCCGGGGATGGTGGCAGCGGGCGGTGCACCCGGCGCGAGGGAGGCGGAAGGTAACGAGGTGGCCGACGCCGGAGTGGCCGACGCCGCCGTCGGAGGTCGTGGGGCGGAACGTCCAACCGCCCAGGACGACATCGTGGTGGAGGGGCTCTTCGCCGGCGCGATGCGCCTGTCGCACCTGCGCGGCATGCAGGAGGGCGGCGTCCATTGCGGTGTCGCGGGCGGACCCTCGGACATGGCCAGCTTCGCGGCGCTGCTGCGCTTCTTCGACGAATACGCGGACGAAGTCGTTCTGGCCAAGTCCGTGGCCGACATTCGAGCGGCGCACGCGGCAGGAGTCATCTCCAACGTCTTCTGCTGGCAGTCGGCCACCGTCCTCGGCGATTCCTTCAACTCCCCTATCGGCAGTGTGGCCACGTCACTCCGCGCCTTCCACGAGATCGGACTGCGCCAGGTCGGGCTCTGCTACAACGTCACCAACGCGTTCGGCTCGGGGTGCCTGGAGCCCGATGGGCCCCTCACCCGGGCCGGCCACCGCCTGGTGGAAGAAATGCACTCGCTGGGAATCATCCTCGACGTGGGCGGCCACACCGGCGAGCGGACAACCCTCGACGCCATCGCAATCTCCGACGGCGTTCCGGTGATCTGCAGCCACACCAACGTCGCTGCGATCGCGGACAACTACCGCTGCATCAGCGACCGGGTCATCGACGCCATCGCGGGGACCGGCGGTGTGATCGGCATCACCGCGGTCAACGACTTTCATGTGCGCGGGCGGGGGAACACCGGGCCCACCCCGCATGTCGGCATCGAGGAGCATGTGGACCAGTACGACTACATCAAGAACCGCGTGGGTGTGGACCACGTCGGCATGGGTACCGACTTCGTGGACGGGATGGCGATCCCGTACGGCGGCGGAATCAACGCCGAGATCATAACCGCGGACATGGTGAGCGAGCCGTGGCGCTTCGTGCGCGGTTTCGAGAGCATCGCCGAGCTGCCCAACGTGATCGACGGGTTGCGCCGGCGCGGATGGACCGACGAGGAAGTCCGCAAGGCAATGGGGGCCAACTGGCTCCGAGTGTACCAGCAGGTCTGGGGAGGTTGATCATGCGTGTGCCCATCATTTATCTCGGTTTGGCGGCGGGCGTAGCGCTCGCGGCCTGCGATTCGGGAGGCGGAGCGCCGGATACGGAAGGCGTCGCCGAGGAAGCGGCGGCGGGGGTCGGCGGTGGAGGCTTGGCCGAGATCGTGTCGGCCGGGGTCCTCGAGGGCGAGGGGCTGGAAGGGATCTTTCGGGAGATCGGTTATGCACCCATGCCCGATGGCGTGCGCCTCGCGTACATCTCGTATCGCCCGGCGGAGGAGGGACAGTACCCGGTCATCCTCGACTACGACGCCTATGAGAGCGGCGGCGCCGACATCGCCACCAACACCTGGTTCCAGAAGGCGGTGCGCAATGGCTACGCGGTGGTCGGGGCGAACGTGCGCGGGAGCGGCTGCTCGGAGGGCGCGACGTTCAGCATCCTTCACCCGGAGCAGGGGCCTGACGGCGCGGCCCTGGTCGCGTGGCTGGGCACACGTCCCTGGAGCGACGGAAATGTGGGGATGTACGGCGTCTCCTACCCGGGCCACACCCAGTTCTTTACGGCGGCCCAGCATCCCGAGCACCTGAAGGCGCTGGCCGCGGGCGGCCTGACCGCATCGCTCTACCGGGAGGCGTTCCGCCCCGGCGGAATGTTCAACGTCGGCTTCGCGGCCTGGTGGGGCGAAATGGCGCAGCCGTGGATCGAGGGCGTCGGGGTGGCGCACCGGATCGGTGCCGGCGACACGCACTGCGAGGCCGTCCAGGCGGCGCAGCCTCGCGCCATGACCTTCCACGAGGTCAGGGATCACGAGTACGACGACGAGTACTGGAAGGGCCGGGCCACCGAGACCTACGTGGACGCGGTCGAGGTGCCCATGATGATCATCCAGGGCTACCAGGACCAGCAGACCGCGATGGGCGGCCCCCGTCTCTTCGAGCGGCTGACCGGTCCCCGCAAGCTGATCCTGCAGAACGGCGGTCACGGGGTGGGCGGCAATGCGCTGGCCCACGAGCAGGTGCTGCGCTGGATGGACCGCTGGCTGAAGGGCGAGCAGAACGGGATCGAGGACGAGCCCGACGTGACCGTGCTTTTTGAGACCGGAGTCGTCGACGGCGAGTTGAAGCCCGGCTGGGTCGAGACGTTCGCGGACTGGCCGGTGCCCGGGACCGAGCGGCGCAGCTGGAATCTCGCCGCGGACGGATCACTGACTCCGGGCGCGCTGGGTGAAGGACAGACCGGGCCGCTTACCTATGTCTATCCGATGGGGACCGAGCTGATTGGCAACAACGACATGTTCGCGATTCCGCCCGCGCCGCTGGGATCGCTCATCTACCGTACGGCGCCATTCGACGAAGATGTCCCGATTCTTGGCTCGGCGCGCCTGGTCCTGCACGCCAGCGCGGAGGCGGAAGACACCGACTTCATGGTCGTGCTCCACGACGTCGGGCCGGACGGCGAGACGCTCTACCTGCAGCGTGCGTTCCTGCGCGCGTCCCACCGCGCGATCGATCCCGGGATGACGTCGGAGCACTGGACGCATCATCCGCACGACCGCTCCGAGCCCCTGGTGCCGGGCGAAGTCTACGAATTCGTGATCTCGCTGCCGGAAGTGGGCCACGTCTTCCGCGCCGGACACGCGCTCGAACTCGCGATCCTGGCGCCGAGCGTCACGCCCGCGACCGACTGGGGTCCCATGCCGATCAACCTGCCCGGCATCAACACCGTGCACCACTCGGCCGACCATCCCTCCAGGCTGGAGCTGCCGGTGGTGCCGAGCATAACGGCCGCCGTGCCTCCCCCCGAGTGCGGGACGCTCGAGTATCAGCCCTGCCGGCCCCGAGTCGAGCCCAACTTCACGGCGGCCGGCATGTCGCGAGACCTCGTGCGCCGGTGATGTGAAGCCCGACTCCGATTCACTGCCGCTTCTGCGACGGCTGCACGAGCGGGTCTTCGCCGACCCCGAGGTGCGGGCCGTGTTGAAGGCGGGCTTTGGGCAACTGACCGCGGAGTTGCAGGGCCGGCCCGATCAGCCGCACGCTACCTGCACCATCCCGATCGAGCTTTTCGCGGGGGCCGCACGCCGCAACGAGATCCGCCTCTGCCGCCTCTTCCTCTTGCGGCGTGGCGCGCGCATGGCCGTGCCGGAGCGACACCGCAACAGTGTCCAGCGGCTGGTCTCGTTTCGTGGGTGCGGCGTCATTCACCAGGGTGTTTCCGGCGGTGGCGGGGTGGGATTGCGGGCGAGGGCGATCAGCAGTCCGGGCGCGAAAGGGCCCGTGCGCGACGATCACCCCGTCGTCGGCACCACCGATCTCGCCCGCCACTGGGATATCGTTCCCGAGGGCGTCTGGCACCTTCCGGAAGCTGCCGAGGACGACGATTGGGCGACCGTTACATTCCACAGTGCCGCGGAAGACGAAATCGTTGATGAGCTTTGGCTCGGCGATGCATCCGCGGGGTATTTTTCTGACGGTTAACGGCAAAGTCCAGCGAAGGCCACGGCCACGCTGTGAAAGTCTCAAGGAGTATCGATGCGGCAACCAACCGAAGAAGAGCAGGTCGTCGTCGACCTGATTTTGTCCGGCGTCACCGAATTCCAGGTGCCGGAGCGAATCGGCATCACCTGGGCCGAGTACGCAGCCTGGTACGGTGACCCGATGGGTACACGTGCAGAGCTTATCCGACAGGCCAAAAAGGACTACATGGACAGCCAGGAACGTCTGCCGCCCGAAGAGCGGGCCGAACATGCGGGAAACGCCATTCTCCGGTTCAAGCAGAAGATTATCGACAACGAAGTTGAGAGGATTATCCGGCAGAGCCAGGAATGACCAGCAGCGGGGCATGGTTCGACCGCGAAAGACGAGATAGCGGATGAACTTTGGCAGGGCGATAACGCAAACAGGAGCACAACGTGACCAACCATGACGTAACGTCAGGGTTGCCGAGACGGGCAACCCTGCCGATCCGAACCCTCGGCCTGACCGCGCTGACCGTGGGGCAGCTGACATCCGCGGCCGCCGCCCAGACCCCCCAATCCGCGCCTCCACCCCCCCTCAACCCCTCCGACCCGGCAAGCTGGCAGGTCCCCCCCACCGAACTCCAGGCCCTGCACTACCGCGAACTGGGCCCGTTCCGAGGCGGCCGAGTCACCACCGTGACCGGCGTCCGCACCAAGCCGCACACCTTCTACTTCGGCGCCACCGGCGGCGGCGTCTGGAAGACCGAGAGCGCGGGTCAGGCGTGGGAGAACATCTCCGACCACGGCATCCCCATCGGCTCGATCGGCGCGGTCGCCGTCGCGCCGTCCAACCCGGACGTCCTCTACGTCGGCACCGGCTCCGACGCCATCCGCGGCAACGTCTCGACCGGCCGCGGCGTCTACCGCTCCGACGACGACGGGGCCACCTGGCGCTATCTGGGCCTCCGCGAAGCCGGCCAGATCGGCCGCATCCGCATTCACCCGGACGACCCCGACGTCGCCTACCTCGCCGCCACTGGCCACCCCTTCGGCCCGAACCCGGAGCGCGGCGTCTTCCGCACCCGCGACGGCGGTGAGTCGTGGGAAAACGTCCTCTCCGTATCGGACTCCACCGGCGCCATCGAACTGCTCATGAACGAGCGAGACCCGGACGAGCTCTTCGCCGCCATGTGGCGGGCCGAGCGCAAGCCCTGGACGATGATCTCGGGGGCCCGCGAAGGCGGCATCTACCGCAGCCGCGATGGCGGCGACAGCTGGGAGAAGCTCGCGGGGGGCCTCCCGTCGGAGCTGATCGGCAAGATCGGCATCACGCAGGGCCGCTCCGATCCGGCCCGGCTCTACGCGATCATCGAGGCCGCGCCGGGATCGGGGATCTATCGCTCGCTCAACGGCGGGGACAGCTGGACGCTGGTCAGCGACGACCCGCGGCTGCTGGGTCGCCCTTGGTACTTCTACAACATCTTCGCCGATCCAACCGACCCTGACGTCGTGTACGTAGCGGGCGGCGGGTTCTTCCGCTCCACGGACGGCGCCGAGAGCTTCGAGTCGATCCCCATGCCGCATTCGGACCACCACGACCTGTGGATCTCGCCCGACAACCCGGCGGTCATGGTGCAGGGGAACGACGGCGGCGCGGTGGTGACCGTGGACGGCGGGCGCACGTGGTCGTCGCAATTCAACCAGCCCACCGCCGAGATGTACTCGGTGACCGTGGACGACCAGTTCCCCTACCGCGTGTACGGATCCCAGCAGGACAACTCGACCCTGTCGCTGCCGAGTTCGGCGACCGGCACCGGGATCAGCCTGCAGCACTGGGAGTCGCACGGGGGCTGCGAGACGGGCCCGGTCACGGTCCATCCGCTCGACCCCGCCATCGTCGTTTCGGGGTGCTTCGGCGGCCGCCTCGCCCGCTACAACCGCCGCACCGAGCAGTTCCGCCAGATCCGCCCCTACCCCGAGCGCCAGGACGGCGCGCCGGAGAGCGAACTGCGCTACCGGATCCAGTGGAACGCGCCGGTGCTCTTCTCACGCCATGACCCGGACGTGCTCTACCACGGCTCGCAGTACGTGGCGGTCAGCCGCGACCAGGGCGGCAGCTGGGCCGTCATTTCGCCCGACCTGACCGGCAACGACACGAGCAAGTTCGGGCAGGCCGGCGGCCCCATCACTCCCGACGTGACCGGCGTCGAGATCTACTCGTCGCTCCTGCAGATCGCCGAATCGCCCCACGACGCGGGCGTGCTCTGGACCGGCTCCAACGACGGACGCGTGCACATCACCCGCGACGGCGGCACGACCTGGAACGACATCACGCCGCCCGGCATGCCGCAGCCCGCGACCGTCAACCGCATCGATGCCTCGCCGCACGCGCCGGGCACCGCCTACATGGCCGTCTACCGCTACCGCCTCGACGACTTCCGCCCCTTCATCTACGCCACGGACGATTTCGGCGCGACCTGGACCCTTCTCACCGACGGCACCAACGGCCTGCCGCCCGACCACCCGACCCGCGTGGTCCGCGTCGACACCGAGCGCGCCGGGCTCCTCTACGCCGGCACCGAGTTCGGTCTCTTCGCCTCGTTCGACGCGGGCGCCCACTGGCAGCCGCTCCAGCTCAATCTTCCGCCCTCGCCCGTGACCGACCTTGTGGTGCACCGGGGGGATCTGGTGGTAGCGACTCAGGGTCGGGGATTCTGGATCCTCGACGACATCACGCCGCTGCGGCATGTGGAGGCCGGGGAGCCTGCGGGAGACCTCGTCCTCTACCCGGTGCGACCCACGTACCGCACCGCCGCCCAGGAGCGGGAAGGGCACTACGTGCGCGATCACGTCTACGGCGCAATGATCCCCCGCTACATGAAGGCGAGGAACCCGCCCGAAGGCGCGACCTTCTACTTCAGCCGGCCACCGGATGCGACCGGGACGGTCACGGTGCGGATCATGGAGCGGGACGGCGACCCCGTGCGCACCTTCACCGATGTCGCCGCCGGCCCCGGCCTCAATCGCTTCAACTGGAACCTGGACTACCCGCCGCCGCGGTCCGGACGGGTGTCCGCGCGGGCGGTGCCAGGCATCTACGCGGTGATGATCGAAGAAGCGGACGGGATCCCCTTTGTCGGGACCGAGTTCGAAGTCCGCATGGATCCCCGCCTGGAGGAGGAGATCACGGTTGCGGATCTGCAGGCCCAGTTCGACTACCTGATCCGCGCGCGGGACCGGCTTGACGCGCTCGACGAGGCGCTCGAGGGCCTGCGGCAGGTACGGAGCGACGCAGGTGGCGCGGCCGACCGAAGTGAAGCGAACGACGCGATTCGGGATGCGGCCGAGCGGGCGAACTCGGCGCTGACCGGCGTTGAGGAGGTCCTGGTGCAGCCGCGCGGCGCGGGGTTCGCGAATCCGTCGCGCATTCGCAGCCACCTGCAGTTCGTGATGACGGCGGCGAGTTCCCAGCGCGGCGAGGACCTGGATGCGCGACCCACCGAGCAACTCCTGGAGCGCCTGGTCGATCTGGAGACCGAGCTGGAAGGGGCCCTCACGCGGCTGCGCGGGGTGTACTCTGACGAGGTCGCCGAACTCAACACGGAATTGGAGTCGGCGGGGCTGGAGCCGATCCAGGTACCGGCGGTGCCGGGACGGAGGGCGGTCAGTTGAGCAGCGAGCCCCGCGTCGCCAACCGGTGTTTCGTCTGCGGCCCCGACAATCCGATCGGCCTACACCTCACCTTCCGGCTGGAAGACGGCGCTTGCGTCTCGGAGTTCACCCCGGGCGAGAACCACCAGGGCTACCCGGGCGTGATCCACGGCGGGATGCTCTACAGCGCCCTCGACGACGTCATGGCCAACTGGCTGTACCTGCGCGGCGCCCGCGCCTACACCGCGCGCTGCGAGATCCGCTACCGCCAGCCCGCCCGGGAGGGTGAGAAGCTGCTCCTGGAGGGTCGCCAGACGGCGCGGAAGCGGAAGCTGGTCGAGATGGAAGGGACTGCGAGGCGTGCGTCTGATGGGGAGGTGGTGGCAAAGGCGACCGGGACCTTCGTGGTGATCAACGAGGGGGAGTTTGCGGGGGTGGGGGGCGGCTGACGACAGCTATCCCACCCGCCCCGCGGAGCCTAGTTTGAGCACAACGAGATCCATCCGCGCAGGAGCTTGAACCATGACGATTCGTCGCCTCGCCGCACCCATGTTCGCCCTCGCCGCCCTGCTCCTGCCGCCACCCGGCCCGCTGGTCGCTCAGGACGCCTATCGCACGCCACCCCCGGATGTAGTGGGCATTCTGGACGCCGCGCCGTTTCCCCAGGCAGTGGTCAGCCCGTCCGGCGACTGGATGATCCTCGCACACAGCCAGAGCATGCCCGGGATCGAGGATCTTGCCGCGCCCATGCTGCGGCTGGCCGGGCGCAGGATCAGCCCGGTCACCAACGGCATGCACGCGGCGCCGCCCTTCGTGCGCTTCTCGGTCGTCGACCTGGACGGTGGTGATACGCAGGATGTGACCGGCGCCGAGGACGGCCTGGGGCCACCGCTCTGGTCGCCCGCCGGCGACAGCTTCGCCTTCACGCGAACCACTTCCGATGGCGTCGCGCTCTGGCTGGCCGATCCGGAAACGGGCACCGCCCGCGCGCTCACCGCCCCCTTGCTGAACGGCGCCCGCGGCGAGCCCTGCGTCTGGATGCCCGACAGCGGTTCGCTGCTCTGCCACTTCGTCCCCGAAGACCGCGGTCCCGTGCCCGTGCCGGCGAGCATCCCCGTCGGGCCGGTCATCCAGGAATCGGGGGGCGAGGCGGCCCCGTCCTGGACCTTCCAGGACCTTCTGGAAGATGCGCACGACGAGGCGCTCTTCGACTACTACCTCACGTCGCAGCCCACCCTCGTCGACGCTGCCAGTGGAGACACGCGGCCTGTCGGCGCTCCCGCGGTATACGAGTCCCTCGAGCCGTCGCCCAACGGCGAGTACTTCCTTTCCGTCCGGACGGTCCGCCCCTATTCGTACCTCGTGCCGGACACCCGCTTCCCCAGGGAAGTGGAGGTCCTCGGCAGCGACGGTCAGCCCCTCCGAACCCTGGCAACCCTGCCCCTGGACGAGGGCGGCCCGGAGCATCTGGGCTTTCGCCGAGCCGGCCTCCGCCAATTCTCGTGGCGGCCTGGCGCGCCGGCCGTCCTGGCCTATGTGGAAGCCCTCGACGGAGGCAACCCGGCGCGCGACGTGCCCCACCGCGACCGCGTGTTGACCCTCGCGGCGCCCTTCGAGGGGGAGGGAACCGAACTCATCCGCACCGAGCACCGCCTCGGCTCAGGAGCCTTCGGCTTCGGCTACCCGGTCCTGTGGGGCGAGGACGGCGAGACCGCTCTGGTCTACGAATTCGACTGGCCGACAAGGCGGACGCGCACCTGGGCCGTACAGGCTTCCTCCCCCGGCAGCGAGCCGGCACTCCTCTGGGACCGCAGCACGGACGACTGGTACGGCAACCCCGGCGACCCGGTCATGACGCAGGACGCGGCCGGCAAACCCGTCGCCCGAATGAACGGCACAAGCATATTCCTGGCAGGCCCCGGAGGATCCCCCGAGGGCGACCGGCCATTCCTGGACCGGCTGGACCTGGCGGCTGCCGAGCTGCAGCGACTCTTCCACTCTGGCCCGGACAGCTACGAGACCGTGGTCGGCCTGGTGGACGCACGAGCCAGCCGGATCGTCATCCGGCGCGAAACCAGCGACGAGCCCCCGAACTACCACCTGGTCGCAACCAACGACGGCGCCCGCACCGCCCTCACCTCATTCCCCAACCCCCAGCCCCAGCTCGCGGGCATCACGAAGAGCAAGATCTACTACGAGCGCGACGACGGCATTCCCCTCTCGGGTGAGCTGTACCTTCCCGCCGGCTACGAGCCCGGCACGCGTCTCCCGGTACTGGTGTGGGCCTACCCGCGCGAGTTCGCGGACGAGGACGGAGCCGGGCAGGTCCGCGGCTCGGCCCACCGCTTCACGACCATCTCCGGCGCCTCGCACCTCCTGCTCCTCACGCAGGGGTACGCGGTCCTCAACGACGCCGCGATGCCGATCGTCGGCGGCTTCACGGCGAACGACACCTACGTCGAGCAGCTGGTGGCCAACGGAAAGGCCGCGGTGGACGAGCTCGTCGAGATGGGCGTGGCCGACCGTGACCGCATCGGGATCGCCGGGCACAGCTACGGGGCGTTCATGACCGCCAACATGCTGGCCCACTCCGACGACTTCGCCGCCGGCATCGCGCGCAGCGGCGCCTTCAACCGCAGCCTGACGCCCTTCGGCTTCCAGTACGAGCGCCGCACCTTCTGGGAGGCGCCGGAAGTCTACTTCCGCATGTCGGCCTTCATGCACGCGGAGAAGATCAACGAGCCCCTGCTCCTCACCCACGGCGTCATCGACAACAACTCCGGCACCTTCCCCGTCCAGTCGGAGCGCATGTACCACGCCGTCAAGGGCCTGGGAGGCACCGTCCGCCTGGTGATGCTGCCCCACGAGAGCCACGGCTACCGGGCCCGCGAATCGGTCCTGCACACCGTGTGGGAGATGTTCGACTGGATGCGCCGCCATGTGAGGGAGCGGGAGCCACGCGAACTGATCCCCGAATGAGCTGCGTCTCACCCCCACGCAAGCGCCCCGGGACCGAATACGGTACTCGCGTGTCCGTGGACCTGCTCGAAGGGATCCGGCGCCGGCAGCCTCGCTGACAGGCCGGCCGCCTTGTCCATTACGAAATACGCAGGTTGGGAAAACAAGCCTTGAGCCCCTGTGCCCGCCACCTCCTCAGCCCCGAAAAGGACTGTCCGACAATGCGCCCAGTGAACACCGCCATCCCGCATCTGCCCCCTCGGTCTCCCGTGGCGGCCGCAACCACGCTCTTCCTCGCCGCGGTCCTGATCTTCCTGCCGATCCCCGCGGCCACCCAGTCCCCCGCGACCGACGACGGCCTCCCGACCATTGCCGACTACACGCTCGGCATGGACGCCCAGCCCGGCTACTTCCCCCTCTACTGGGACGACGCCGCGGGCCGGCTCCTCCTCGAGGTCGGACGCTGGGACGAGCAGTTCCTCTACCTGACGTCGCTCGCGACCGGAGTCGGCTCCAACGCGCTGGGGCTCGACCGGGGCAACATCCAGAGCGCCTACCTCGCGCACTTCGAGCGGGTCGGGCCGAAGGTGCTGCTCGTGCTCGACAACCCCGGTTTCCGCGCCGAGACCAATCCGACCGAAGCGCTCGTGCGGTCCGTCGACGAGTCGTTCCCCACCTCGACGGTCGGAGGGTTCACCGCGGTCGCCGAGGATGATGGGCGGGTGCTGGTCGACGCGACATCGTTCTTCCTGCGCGATGTCGTCGGCATCGCAGCCCGGCTGCAGGCGGCGAACCAGGGCAGCTACCGGCTCGATGCGAATCGCAGCGCCATCTTCCTGCCCCGCACGAAGGCGTTCCCGGAGAACACTGAGGTGGAAGCGTCGCTCACCTTCGAGAGCGACAGGCCGGGGGCCGAGATCCAGCGCCACACACCGGACGGGCGGGCGATGACGCTACGGCAGCATCACTCACTGGTGATGCTCCCCGACGACGGCTACACACCCCGGCGCTTCGACCCCAGGATCGGTGTCTTCGCCACCGGCTACTTCGACTTCGGCAAGCCCTTCGACGACGACTACCAGACAGCGCTGGCGCGCCGCCACCGGCTGGTCAAGGCTAACCCTTCGGCGGAAATGAGCGAACCGGTCGAGCCTGTCATCTACTACCTCGATCCGGCGGTGCCCGAGCCGTACCGCACGGCCTTCAAGATCGGCGGAGTGTGGTGGAACCAGGTCTTCGAAGCGGCCGGGTTCATCGATGCCTTCCGGGTCGAGGACATGCCCGCCGACATGGATCCGATGGACGCCCGCTACAATGTGATCCAGTGGGTCCACCGCACTGAGGCGGGCTCGTCAATCGGACCGTCGTTCGCCGACCCCCGCACGGGAGAGATCATCAAGGCCGCCGTGCGGATGGACTCGTACCGGTCGCTGGCCAACTACAACACATTTGCGGGCGCGGCCGGGGTGGACGGCGACTGGTACGCGGGCGCGCCGCCGGGCGTCGACGGCGAAGAGTTCGTGATGATGCGCCGCCGCCAGCATTCGGCCCACGAGATCGGGCACACGCTGGGACTCGCGCACAACTTCATCTCGATCAGCGACGGGCACGCGTCGGTGATGGACTATCCCGCGCCGGTGATCGAACTGCGTGATGGACGCCTCGACCTGTCCGGGGCATACCGCGCGGGCCCCGGTGCCTACGACACCCTCGCGATCCGCTACGCCTACGCCTCACCGCCGCCCGGTCAGAGCGAGGAGGCGTTCCTGAGCGGCCTGCTCCTCGAAGCCCAGGAGCGCGGCTGGCGCTTCATCACGAACCCTGACGCAGGGGCCGACAACTCGCACCCGGACGCGACCTGGTGGATCAACGGGAGCGACGTCCTCGACGAGTTCGAGCGCGTGAGCGAGGTCCGGCGCTTCATGATCGACTCGTTCGACGAGCGTGCGATCGAGCCGGGCGAGCCGATGCACAAGCTCCGCGAGCGCTTTGCCCCGGTCTACTTCAGCCACCGCGCCACCTACGAAGCCGCGATCAAGACGATCGGCGGGATGGAGTACCGCTACGGGGTGCGCGGCGACATCCTGCCGGTGACGGAGCTGGTGTCGGCGGACCGGGTACGCAGGGCGATGGCGTTGTTGAACGATGCACTGGCGCCGCAGCAGCTCGCGATCCCGGAGTCGGTGCTGGAGATCCTGGCGCCGCGATCGTTTGGGTGGGTAGCGGGCGGACCCGCGTGGTCGAACCGCGCAGGTCCGGCGTTCGATCAGATTGGGGCAGCCACTACGGTCGCGAGCGAGATCGTGGGGGGCGTCCTGGCGCCCGCCCGCACCGCCCGTGTCGTCGCGTTCCATGCGCGCGACGCGTCGCTGCCGAGCCTTGAGGAAGTCGTCGGGCGGCTGGTCGATGACGCATGGGACCGGTCCGCGAGTGCGACGGACGCGGCGCTCGTGCGCGTGGTCCAGAATGTCGTCGTCGTCGAACTGCTGGCGCTCGCCGCGGACGATGACGCAACCACCGAGGCGCGTGCGGCTGCGGAGTGGGGTCTGCGGCGTGCTCAGGCCCGCGCCGGCACGCTGGCGTCCAGCGCGGGTGCTGGCGACGAAACGAACGCCGCCACACAGATCGCGCACGCCGAGCGAGTGGTCAGCACCATTGAGCGGTATTTCGAGCGTCCGTGGGCAGCGGGGGAGCGGACCGAGGCGCCGCAGGGGCCCGGGTGGGCGCGGGATCGGCCGGCCGGCAATCGGTAGTTGTCGCGGCTTCACAGACACAGCATGTATAGCAAACACGACATTATGTAATGTCAACATTACAGTACACGTTTCAGCTGAAACGCTCTCCTGGAGCTTGGCAGTCCGTGGATGCATCTCCGCTCGAATGCCCGGAGGATGTTGTCCGCGGGCTTCCTAGAACCGCAACAACATCGCCGCCCAGTGAAACCCGGCCCCGAACGCCGTCAGCAGCACCAGGTCACCCGGCTTTATCCGCCCCTCTTCCCGCGCCTCCCACAAGGCCACGGGGACCGACGCCGAGCCCGTGTTGCCGTACTTCTGGACGTTGATGAAGACCCGATCGTCGGAGAGGCCCAGGCGCGCCGCGACTGCATTCAGGATGCGCAGGTTGGCCTGATGGGGTACCACGAGGGCAACATCGTCCATGGAGACGCCGGCCATGGACAGCACCTGCAGGGATGCCGCGCTCATCCGGTGGACGGCTTGGCGGAAGACTTCGCGTCCGTCCATCACGAGGTTCTTGTGGAGCCCCTGCTGCACCCGCTCCATGGTGACGGGCTGACGCGTGCCTCCAGTCTCCAGCCCGAGGATGTCGCTCTTGGTGCCGTCGGTTCCCGCCGTGGCGGCAAGGATTTCGACTGCGCCTGCGCCCGACCCCACCACTGCCGCGCCGGCCGCGTCGCCGAAGAGCACGCAGGTGTTTCGGTCGTTCCAGTTCATGAGCCGGGTGATCAGCTCCACCCCGATCACCAGCATCCGGCGCCCGTTGGCGAGCGCCCGCGAGCGCGCGACATCCAGCGCCAGTACAAACCCCGCGCAGCCGCTGCCGGCCAGGTCGTAACACGGAATGTTGCCGACGCCGAGGTGGGCCTGTACGTACGCCGCCGTGTCCGGCGCGAAGACCTCGGGCGTGTCGGTCGCCAGTACGATTTCGTCGATATCCGCAGGCTCAAATGCGCCGTCCGCCAGAGCTGCGTGGGCCGCGGCCAGCGCCAGATCGGCCGTGCTCTCTTCATCCGCTGCAATCCGCCGCGTACGGATACCGGTGCGCGCCAGGATCCACTCGTCCGAGGTGTCAACGTGCTCGGACCATTCGTCGTTCGTCATCACGCGCTCGGGCAGGTAGATGCCCAGGCCGAGAAGTCCGATGGGGTGCGGGCCACGGGTGCGCTGCGTGTCCATTTCGACCTGGCCCTAGTGGGTGACCGCGTAGATGAAGTAGTTGACCCCGATGCGGAATGCCTCGCTCGTGGGGTCGACGGGATACCAGCCCTCGGCGGCCCACTCCCACAGGTCGCCGATGTCGGCGCCGGCGTTTGCGATGGCGAGCAGCCGTCCGTTGCGGTTGTTGTTCTCGAAGAGGCCCAGGAAGTTGGGCGTGCCGTACTTGCGCGGACCTTCGAGGTAGATGGAGAGCGGCTCGAGGCGATAGAACGAGTCCCAGACCGGGTGCGTCTCCTCGATGGACAGAAAGCGCAGCTCGGGGAAGACGACACCCATCTGATGGACGAGGTTCGCCATCTCATGCGCGAAAAAGTCGTCGAAGATGACTAGGCCGCCCTTCATGAGGTAGTTCCGAAGCCCCTCGGCCTCGCTCTCGGTGACGCGCCACTCGTCGGGTTCCGACACGTAGGCGATCGGGAACTGCGTGAGGCGCGGATCGTCGAAGGTGAGGACGTTGCCGCCGGTGGGGTGCTCGCGGGTGTCGAAGAGCGTCAGTTCCCGGAGGATGGCGGAGATGTTGATGTCGGCGTCGGGGTAGTCGTGAGCCCAGCCGCCCCAGCCACCCCGGCGCCGGGATCCGCCGTACGGCGAGGCGGTGCGGATGCGGACGAAGGTGAGCGAGCCGTCGTAGGGGTAGTAGGGGCAGCATTGCGAGGGTTCCACCAGAGCGGCGTTCCCCGGCGGAGGGGCTGGCTCCGGAGGGCTGGCGCGCTCCGGCACGGGCTCGACCGCGACCGACAGTATCGTTACGGCGGTTACCGCTACCAGGGTGCCGGCCCGGGCTGACATCTGCGGCCGCTACACCACGCGTCTCGGGAGCCGCGGATTCATGCCCTGAATGATGCGGAGGAACCCGAGTTCCGTGCGCTCGGCGACGGTGTGGGGGAGCACGGCCGGGTCATCGGGCCCGATGAGGGTGGCGACATCGCCGACCTCGACGGTCTTCTCCGCGCCGATGTCGAGGATCGTGTGGGCCGAGTTCACGCCGCCGGCGACCGGGTACAGGCGCCCGTTGATCAGCACCTCGCAGGTCCCGTTCGCTTCGGATGGGTACCCGTCCGTGCGGCCGATCGGCAGCAGCGCCACCCAAGTGGCCCGGTCGGGCATGAAGGTGCGGTTGAAGCCCGCACTGTCGCCCGGCTCGAGGTGCTCGACCCGCACTACCCGCGTTTTCAGGCTGAACACGGGCTTGAGGTCGGCCATGTCCCTGGCTTCTTCGCCGCCGGGAGGGTTGCCGAACAGGGCGTTGCCGGGGCGCACCATGTCGTAGTGCGCCTCGGGCAGGTGGAACAGCTCGAAGGTGGGTGAGGCGTGGAGGGTGCCGAGCGGCAGGTTCTTGCCGCGGGCCCAGGCGAGCAGCTCCTCGAAGCGCGCGTGCTGCTCGCGGTCGAAATCGAGGTCGTGGGTGAACATGGTGTAGGTGCCGTTCACGTCGACGTACTCGCTTTGGACGAGTTCCTCGATCCAGCTGCGGGCGCGCGTGTAGGGCATCCCCTCGCGGTTCATCCCCGTGTCGATGAAGAGTTGGACGGGCACGGGGCGGCCCAGTCGCCGGGACACGCTTTGCAGCCGCCTGGGCGCATCGTCCAGCCAGACGGATGGGAGCACGCCATGCCTTGCCATCTCCTCGATCTCGTCCTCGGACCCCTCGGCCATGACGACGAGGGGTTTCGTGACGCCTTCTTCCCGCATTGCGAGGGCCTCCTCGACGCGGACGGCGGCGATGCCACCCACTTGGGGCATGTCGGCGAGAAGCGGCCCGACGGCGCGGTCGCCCAGGCCGTAGGCGTTGTTCTTGACGACCGCCAGGATGGGGCGGCCGTCTGCAAGACGCGCGGCTTCGCGGACGTTTTGGGTCCAGGCCGCGCGGTCGAGTTCGATCCACGGGTCGAAGCCCGTGGGGGAGTAGGTGCGGTCGGTCGTGGTGCCGGTTGCAACGGTGGGGGCGGCTGCGTTGCCTGACCGCGTGTTGGACGCGCAGGCGGATGCTGCGCCGAGGCCCAGGGTGGTGCCGGTCACGTGCATGAAGCGGCGACGGGTAAGGGGAGATGGGCGATCCATGGGCCCTCCGGACGTGACTGACGGTCTGCGGAATGGGGCGAATCTACCGATCGGCACCGAGGTGGGCCAGAGACACACTCCGAGGTGACATCGATAAACGAAATAATTAGTTTTTGAGCGCCTTCCTGGATCCCGTTACGGTCGGCGGAGCTCAACCCAAGGAAATCCTGGCAGATGATGAAAACCCGGATCCTGACACTGATCACGGGCGTGCTGACAAGCGTCGCCTGCGACGATTCCACTGGCGCACCGGATTCCTCCGGTCCTCCGGGCACCCTGGAGGGCCCGGACGTCATGATGACCGCCGTGACCGAGGATGTCTACACCGTCGGGGCGTACATGGGCGAGGACTGGGAGAGCTTCGGCCTCCTTTCGGATGTTGCCTTCGACGGTGCTGGCAACGCGCACATTGTCGACATGCGCGCCGACCGGATCGTGGTGGTGGCCCCGGACGGGAGCTTCGTGCGCATGGTGGGGGGCTCGGGGGAGGGACCCGGGGAATTCCGGTCGCCCTCGTCGCTGCATGTGTTTCGAGACGGCGGCTACGTGGTCGGTGGTGTGACGTCCATCGATGTCTTCGCTCCAGGAGGGGAACACCTGCGCAGGATGCCCGTGAACCCCTTTACCGGCAGTCCCTTCCTGCGGTCCAAGGCGTTTCCGGACGGGAGCCTGGTTTCGACGGTGCTGCGGGCCGACACTGCGCGGATGCGTCGTGGGTTGCCGCGATTGGATCCCCCGGGCCGGCCCATCGAAGTGTTCCCCATCGAGCACGGACGACCGGAACACCTCTACACTGCCTGGGAGCTGCCGAAGGAAGATGCAGGAAGGGAGAATGCAAGGTCCTCCACCGCTGGAACCTCGCGGCTTTCAGCGGGCCGCGCGTTCGAGCCACGTCTTCATTTCGACGGGACCTCCGACGGCCGCCTGGCGGTGGTGGACTCGATCGGCTACCGGATCAAGTTGATCGCACGTGACGGTCGCGTGGTGGGCGCCGTGGAACGGCCGATCGCGCCGATCGCGGTGACCGAAGCAATGAGGGATGCGCAACGTGAACGCTATGTCGCCCGTGAAGTGCCGAGCAACGTGGGCATCTTCCGCATCGAGAGGGAAAGCGTGGACAAGCTGACCTTCGCAGAAGAAGCGCCGGTCATCGCCAACATCGCTGTGGACTGGGAGGATCGGATCTGGGTCGAGAGGACGGGGGAGGACGGGACCGGACCAGGTCCCACCGACATTGTCACGCCGGATGGCGGCTACGTCGGGACGCTGGCTGCCGACGGCGTCCGAATCCCCAGCGCCTTCGGGCCAAACGGGCTCATGGCGTATATCGAGACCGACGACGTGGGAATTCAGGTCGTCCGGGTGATTCGGATGACTTCGTTGCAACTGGCACCACAGCGTAGCCCGAGTTGATCATTTGTCCACCAAATCCGGACCCCTCTAAGGAACCGGAGGCTGAACAAACGCCCGGCCATCCCTAACCACAACCGGCGTCCCATAAGCCTCCGAGAGCCCCCGGAATCGACCCAGAATCGAATCCGCCATGACACCGGTGGCAACCTCGGACAGCCCGCGTCTACGAAGAAACTCGATGCGGTCACCCGCCTCGAACAACTCGACGCCCTCGTTCAGGAGCAGGGGCACGAATTCCATTCCCGTCACCTGTTCATCCGCCACGGTCAGCAGACCAATGAGGCCCCAGAACGCGAATTCTCCGGGGTAACCGCCCGGCTCGCGCATCGCGTGATAGGCCAGCCCGCCGAACTGACGCAGGATCGGGCGCCCGCGGTACCACTCGACGCCATCGAACCCCCTGTGGCCACCGCCCAGATAGAGCGACGCCCCGGCGTCGACAATCGCTCGGGCGAATTCGTCCTGCCATGCATCGAGATCGGGCACGGGATAGTGACCGTCCTCGTTCTGCGCTCCCGGGCCCACCTCTTCGAAATCCCCATCGTCAAGCTGAAGGTGTTGGTAGTAGATGACGAAATCCGCATTCGCCGCCGCCTCTTTGACCGCCTCGAGGTTACGGTCCCAATCTTCCTGATGACCCAGCCAGACCCCGTTCACGCTGTTCAGCAGCAGATCCCGTTCGTCCCGGCTCGTGGTCGACGCCACCAGCGCGAACGTCACCCCGCCAGCCTCCAGATAGGCCGGAGCGAGGGCCGCTTCCATCGTGGTCCCGGTGCCCGCAAACGCTACTCCGTGCTCCCGGGCGGCCTCGATCGTCTCGCGAACGCCGCATTCCCCCAGGTCCCATGCATGGTTGTTTGCGAGCGACATCAGGTCGAACCCCATGCCCGCCAGGTACTCCATCACGACCGGGGACACGGCGTGGGGCCCGCCCGTGTTGCCGGGGCGGATCGGGCGCGGGATGTCGGGGTCGCCCGTGATGGTCACGTAGTCGGCCGGGACGCCACAGGGGTTGGCCTCCCCATTCACGGCCATCTCGAAGTTGGTGAAGGCGATGTCGGCACCGGCGAGGATCGGCCCGACTGTCGCGAATGGCGTCTCCGCGACAAGGCGCGGGTCCAGCTTGATCAGCGCCTGTCCGGTGATCGCGAGCGTGACTTCCGGTGGGTTCGGCTCCGCTCCACAGGCAAGACAGGATGCCGTCACTCCAGCCATGAAGAGTCGTCGCAGTGTCATGTCCACTTCCGTTCCGGGGTCAGGTTGGAAGGTAGTGTTTCACGAACGGCCGAGGCACGTGTTGCAGGGACTTGCGGAAGGTCGGCCGGCGAAGAGACTCTCCACGGATGAGAACCGGGGTTCGGATACTGATTGCGAGCGCGTTGGGCGGCACCCTCGCGTGCGGCGATTCCACGGGCGGGCCCAGTGTCGGCGGTCTTCCGGGCACCCTGGAGGGCCCCGACATCATGCTGACCGCCGGCACCGAGCACGTGTACACCGTCGGTGCGTACATGGGCGAGGACTGGGAGAGTTTTGGCAGGGTTACGGACGTTGCCTTCGACGGAGCCGGCAACGCACACATTCTCGACAGTGGGGCGGACCGAATCGTGGTGGTGGGCCCGGACGGGAGCTTCGTGCGCATGGTGGGGGGCTCGGGGGAGGGACCCGGGGAATTCCGGTCGCCCTCGTCGCTCCATGTCTATCGAGATGGTGGGTACGTGGTCGGTAGTCTGATGTCCATCGATGTCTTCGCTCCAGGAGGGGAACACCTGCGCAGGATGCCCGTGAATCCGATCACCGGAAGTCCCTTCATGAACACCAGGGCACTCCCGGACGGGAGCCTGGTTTCGACCGTCATTCGTGCTGACAGTACCGATCTCGCAAGACGGCGCAGCGGCTTGCCGTCACTGAAACCCCCGGGTCGACCCATCGAAGTGTTCCCCATCGAGCACGGGCAACCGGAAGTTCTCTACACTGCCTGGGAGCTGCCGAAGGAAGACGCCGGGAGAAGGAGCGCCGCAAGGCCCGATGGTCGACTCTCGGCAGGCCTGGCCTTCGAACCACGCCTTCACTTCGAGGCAATCTCCGACGGCCGCCTGGCGGTTGTGGACTCGATCGGCTACCGGGTCAAGTTGATCTCGCGGGACGGTCAGGTGGTGGGTGCTGTGGAGCGGCCGATCGCGCCGCTCGTGGTGACCGAGGCGATGAGAGATGCGCAGCGGGAACGCTATGTCGCCCGTGAAGTGCCGAGCAACGTGGGCATATTCCGCGTGGAGCGCGAAAGCGTGGACAAGCTGACGTTCGCGGACGAGGTCCCGGTGATTGCCAACATCGCGGTCGACTGGGAAGACCGGATCTGGGTTCAGAGAAGGGGCGAGGACGGGACCGGACCGGGGCGCACTGATATCGTCACCCCGGATGGCGGCTATATCGGAACGCTGCCGGCCGACGGAGTCAGGATCCCCACAGCTTTCGGGCCAAACGGGCTCATGGCGTACATCACTACCGACGAGTTCGGGGTGCAGGTCGTTCGCGTGATACGGTTGGTCTCGTTGCAGCCGCAGACCACGGAAGGGCTATAGCCAATTCCCTGGGAAAGCGCCAAGAACGCTGCTTCCTCTTCTGCTCCGAAGCGACGAGACGCGGGGACACGTTCTCGTCGAACAGGAGTTTCACCGGGGCGGGATCGAAACGAGCCTGCGCTCGCGCTCCGCCGCGAAAGTCAACGCCGCTCGAATGTCGTCTGGTTCGAGATCCGGGAAATCCGCCAGTATTTCCGCTTCTGTCATCCCGGACGCCAAGTACTCGAGGACATCGTACACAGTGATCCTAAGCCCGCGAATACACGGTTTCCCGCCCCTATTTTCCGGCTCCAAGGTGATGCGATCCAAGTGATTCATGCTCTAGAATACCCTTGGGACGGATCGGGGGTCAAATCCACGTTTGGCATTGGCAACTTGCCATTTCTCAAGCAGGCGGCCCCTCCGGATGCAGATCACACACCGGCGGCTGCAACCGCGTCCACGACAGCGCGATGATCTTCCACGACTCGTCGTCGTTCCTTGTCAGCAGGAGTGCGTCGGCCCCGCAGTGGCTGAGGTCCTCGCCCACATAGAAGTCATACGGGGTCCAGACCATGGCGAGATCACCGCTGACGCGCACCTCCGCGTCCCACATCCGCTCCGTCAGGACTGTCTCGCTCCCTTCCAGCCGGGCGATCAACTGGTCGCGCGTCGAGGTGGAACTGGAGCGGCTGCCGTCAGCGGCCCGCTCCACCGAGTGCATCAGCACATCCGGGTGCATGATCTCGCGGAGGATTTCGCCGTCGCCCTCGGCCAACGCGTCGAAAATGCCCTGCACGGCGGCCAGAATGGCGGTGCGCTCGGCGTCGGTGGGCATGTGCTGGACAGCGGATGGCGGGGGAGCATCCTCCGGCGGGGCTTCGACATCGCCCGCGGCAGCGTCGTTCCCGGCGGGGCCGCAAGCGACGAGTGTGGTGGTAGCAACGATTGCGAGAGTGGCGAGGCGACTCACTGCGGTACCTCCTTGTGCAGGCATCAGATCATACTTGCTGTATGCTAGAGTTGGCATCTTGTAACGCAAGAGGTGCGGACTTGACCGGACGACCCGCCCGGGCTCGACCGACGCCTGCACTCGGCACCTGTGGCGGTCGCACGGACGTCCAGGAAGTCCAGTGGCTCGTCCCCCGAGATCGGACCGCGCCGGTGGCTTGGTTTAGCCTAACTCGTGCCCGCCGCTCACCACCGCTGAATCACACCGACCAGGCGTCCTGTTTCGTCCCGGATCTCGACTGTGCGTAACCGGACGTCAGTCCCTGGATCGCCCCCGGGAGTTGCAGTGTCCGTTGCCGATGTGGCGCCGGGTGGCGGCAGCGCATAGGCGTCGGCCTTGCTGGTGTCGACCTCGTACCCAATGGTGGCCATGGACTGAACGGTGATTTCGCTTAGCGGAAGCTGATTGAATGCTTTGAAAGGTCCGCCCGCCAAGCCCTCCGGGCCCATTAGCTCGTCGCCCATCACCGATCCCCTCGAGTGGATGTCCACTTCCCCCTCTTGAGCATTCTCCACCGGAACCTTCGAGCCGCTCCAATCGACTCCTCCGGCGGCATCGAAAGCGGCGATCACAAGCGGATCCGGGAGGTGTGTGTCCGCTCCCAGGCCGTCCCGCCGTGCCCAATTGCGAAGCTGGTTACCCCATTGCCATCCGAAGCCCAGCAGATGACCGATTCTGTGCGCTGCCCATCCCTCCAGATTTTCGCCCGCCCGGTCCAGGATCTCGGGGGACATGCTCCAATAGAGGATCAACGGCCGGGGGGCCGTGTTCCGCAGGGCGCAAATCCCCATCCTCATCGCGATCTCTGGCTGTTCCTCGTACCGGATGCCCAGCAACACATCATCTACCGCGCCACCAGGAGGTATCACGAGCTGTTCGATGCCTTCGCAATGATGTGCCGGGACAAACCCCTGCTCGAAAGGCTCATCGGGAGCGTCACCCACGATGACGGCGGTCCATCTCTCGGCTCCGGCGCGTATGGCGGCCAGGCGTTCAGGGGAGATCGCAGTGTCGGCTACGATCTGGATGTCGAAATCGCCCGGTCGGGCGGTTGCGGTGATCTGGACGCTGGGACCGCCGCGTTCGGGAGCCGAAGCGAAAAGGGTGTGGGTGCCCGCGATATCACCCAGCAACCACATGGTTGCAGCTTCTCCCACGGAATCAGTGACCGCCGTCCGGGGTTCCGTGATGCCGTTTCGCGGTCCAGCCGAGAATTCGATTGTTACGCCGGGCATGACCGCGCCAAGGTCGTCGAGTGCGCGAACCACAATGGGCTCGTGGAGGCTCCGCCCCCGTCCCTGGATCTGGTTGTCACCCGACACGATTTCGATCACGGCCGGCGCAGGCAGGTCGGGAGAGGTGACACAGCCTGTCAGGCTCAGCAGGAGGACAGCCCTCAGCCGTGCGCCGAGATGCCAGGGAATCGAATGAGGGGACGGCGGCGGTAGCAGGTCACTGTAGCAGATTCCTTCGGCGGGGCGTTCCATTTTCGACTCGTTGTTCAGCTATGCACGTGATCGCGGACCCAACTCGACTAATACCTGATAGGCGGATCACAGTGGAATTGTTCCCTCGGGGCCCGGCTCCGTCTCCAGCCAGCAGGTGTCCTGCCAGCGAGCCCCTGGCCGGCTACCGGACGATGATCTCGTCGACGTAGGTCCACGCGGTCTGGTCCTCGTGCGGCCAGCCTCGCGGTACCCTGCCCAGGCCCAGGACCCGAACCCTTACTGCCCTCGCCACCTCGGCTTCCACCGGAATCTCGACGTAGATCCGCCCCAATGCCGGGGGTTCGGCGTCCGCCCCGGCTCCTGCCGGCGCGCTGCTGACCTCATGCGCGGTGGGCCGCCCGAACCGCTCCCCGTCCCCGCTCACCGCCACCTCGACGCGGCGCGGGTGGTACACCCCCGACCCGGGATGCTGCAGGAACCCCACCTTCACGGCTTCGACCCCCGCGCCCTCCCCCAGGTCGATCACGGCGGTGATCTCGTCGGCCTGGTAGCCCTGCCAGTGCCCGCCCCGCCGGTCGATCGAGCCGCGGACCCCGTCGACGAGCCCGGCGTCGCCCGCCGCCGAGTAGAGAGACGACGACGCGGGCACCACCTCGACCGGCCGCCCCCGAGCCAGGTGCTCCACGAGGTTGCGCTCGCCGAAGTGGTCGAACGCGAGCGAGCGGTCCATCACGGCGGCCGCCGCCGCTCCGTCTGGCATCGGTGTGCGCGCCACCAGAGCCGGATCCTCGCCTGGCCGCAGCGGCCGCAGGAGGTAGCGGAAGCGCATCTCGCCGGGCCACAGGGTGTACTCGTGGTGCGGGACCGCGCCCCAGGAATCGTCGCCGCCGACGCCCTGCTGCAGATGGTCGACGTGCAGGGTGATCTCGTCGCGGGGCACCAGATCGGCCCAGTGGCGCTGCGTCTTCTGCTCGCCTGCGTCGAGGTCTTCCAGCGTGTAGGGCAGCGCCGAAAAGGACACGGTGGGCAGCCCCGTGACGAGCAGCCCGGTCCCGGAGCGGTCGGTGACCGCCACCCAGCGCGTGTCGGTGCGGGTGCCCGTCTCCTGGGGGCGCACATAGGGGTGTGCGAGTCCCGCCACCGGTCGCGAGTAGCGGTCGACGGCGGCACCCGTGCGGCGGTCCCAGTAGTTCTCGTGGGGGCCGCGGCCGTACCACTCTGCCTGATCGAGGTCGCCGCGGAGCGTGAGGATGGTGCCGAATCGGGGCATCTCCGGGAGGTCCTCGTGGACATCGGTCAGATGTGCGGAGACCGCCACCGTTCCGTTGCGGTGGATCTCGTGGGACAGGGTGTAGTCGGCGCCGATCGCCCGCAGGGAGAAATGGCTGGTGACCGAGGCGCGGCGTCCGTCGGCCGCGGAGGTGACCGTCAACGAGTCGAGGTGGCGTCCGGGCGCACGGCCTGCCAGCCGCCAGACCCCGGACCGAACAGGCTGGCCGCTTCCGTAGTCGTTATCGGTGGGCGCCCGCCAGAAGTTGGGCGCGGGGCCGGAAAGCAGCAGCTCGCGGCCTTCCAGTTCCAATGAAGCGAGAATGCCTCGCGTACGGTCGAACCGAAGCGCGAAGTCATCGCCCGTCACCAGCACGGCGTCCGCCGCCTCGGTCGTCACCAGGGGTCCGCCCGGCAGAGGAGCCTGGATCGGCGGCCCCTGCAGCAGCTTGAACTGCTCCCACCCGACCTCCTGGCCCGCCGGGACCAGGGGCGCATCGGCGCGGGTGCAGAAGGTGACATCAAGCAGATATTCGACGCCGGGCCGGGGCACGATGCGAGTTTGTCGGCCATTTTGGGGCAAAAGTGGCCGACAAGCTCCGGAATCCCCCTCGTGTTCGGGGGCAGGGCCCCCCTGAGCCGCGTCTCCGAGCGGCGGAAGCGCCAGCGTCACCGTGTCGACACCGCCAGCCGCCGTCGTCAACGCCGGCAGCGTCCCGGCAGCCACCACCTCGCCGTCCGCCAGCACCTCCCAGCTTCCCGCCAATCCCGACAGGTCGCTGAAATCGTACCGATTCTCGATCGCGATCTGTCCTGCCGCCAGGTCCACCGCCGTCACCCGCACCGGCTGGTACACCTTCATCACCTCCCACGCATGCGGATGCAGCTGCCGGTCCGCCGACACCAGCCCATTCACGAGAAAGTTGCCGTCGTTCCGCATGCCGGCGGGCCCGAAGTCTCCGCCGTACGCCCAGTAGCGTCGCCCGCGCTCGTCGGCCGCACGCATCGCCTGGTCGACCCAGTCCCAGATGAACCCGCCCTGCAGCTGCGGATGCGAGTCGATGACCTCCCAGTAGTCGGCCAGATTGCCCACGCTGTTCCCCATCGCGTGGGCGTATTCCACCAGCAGAAACGGCTTCTCGGCACCGGACCGCGCGTACCGCTCCAGCCAGTAGGGCCGCACATACATCGGCGCCACGATGTCGATGTTGTCGCGCTCGCCGGATGGCTCGTAGAGGATCGGCCGGCTCGGATCGCGCGCGCGGATCCACGCCGCAGTCGAGTCGAAGTTCTCCCCGTCCCCCGCCTCGTTGCCCAGCGACCACACCACGATCGACGCGTGATTCTTGTCCCGCTCCACCATCCGCACCGTGCGGTCCATGTGCGCGGCCAGCCAGTCGGGCTGTCCTGCCAGTGTGACCCCCGGCTCGAATCCCATCCCGTGCGACTCGATGTTGGCCTCGTCCACGACATAGAGACCGTACTCGTCGGTCAGCTCGTACCAGCGCGGCACATTCGGGTAGTGGGCGGCCCGCACCGCATTGATGTTCAGCTGCTTCATCAGCCGGATGTCCTCGATCATCGACGCCTCGTCGACCACGTGCGCGCGGTCGGGGTCGTGCTCGTGCCGGTTGACGCCCCGCACGACGATGGGCCGCCCGTTCACCCTCAGAATCCCGTCGACGATGTCCACCCGCCGGAACCCGACCCGCGCCGAAACCACTTCGGCCACCTCGCCCTCCGGCCCCACGAGCGACATGACAAGCCGGTAGAGCGCCGGAGTCTCCGCGGTCCACTGACGCGGCCGCTCCACCACCATCGTGCCCGTCGCCTCCGCCTCGCCTCCGACCGGCACGTCCAGCGACAGCACCTGTGGCTCCGTCCACAGCGCAAGCCCCTCCGGGTCCAGCAACTCGTAACGCACCTCGTGCGGACCCGCCGACCCCAGCCCGCGATTCGCGACATTCACGGTCAGCCGCAGCAGCCCGCCCTCGTACGCATCGTCGAGCGTCGCCTCGGCGAAGAAGTCGCGCAGATGCGTCGCCGGCATCGCGACCAGGTACACGTCCCGGTCGATCCCGCTGATCCGCCAGAAGTCCTGGCTCTCCAGGTAGCTGCCGTCGCTCCACTTGTACACCTCGACCGCGACCACATTCGTCCCCGGCCGCACCGCGTCCGTCACGCGGAACTCGGCCGCCGTCCGACTCCCCTCGCTGTACCCGATCCGCTCGCCGTTCACCCACACGAAGAACGCGGAATACACCCCGTCGAAGTGTAGGAAGATCTCGCGCCCGTCCCAATCCGCCGGAAGCTCGAACGTCTGCCTGTACGATCCAACCGGGTTGTCGTCATCCGGGATGTCGGGGGAGTTGGGAGGGAAGGAGTAGAACTCGTCGCGGTAGACCGGATATCCATAGCCCTCGAACTCCCAGTTGCCGGGAACGGGGATGACCGCCCACCCGGACGCGTCGAAGTCCTCCTCGAAGAAGTCCCGCGGCCGCTCGTCGGGGCGGGGCACCCAGTGGAATCGCCAGTCGCCGTTCAGGCTGAGCCGGAATGGAGAGTCCTCGGGCCGGTCCTCGACGGCTGCATCGACGGTCGAAAACGGCGTGAACGAGGCGCGGGGCGGCTCCCGGTTCTCGGCGAAGACGGCCGGGTCTTCCCAGTAGGGGGTGGGGGCGGGTGGGTCGAAGCAGGCGGAAGCGGCAGCGGCGATCGCCGCCGCGAGGGCGATGCAGCTTGTACGGCGCAGAATAGCCTCGGGTCTTTGCGGTGTGCGTTCAGGCCAGCATCAAACGCTCGCCCTTGGGTTCCGGCACGGACCGTCCCAACTCCTGTGCCCTTTCGATCCAGAACTGCATCGCGTCCTTGACGTTCTGCAACGCGGTCTCCTGATCGGTTCCGTGCGCCATACACCCAGGCAACTCGGGCACCTCGGCGACGAACGCCTGATCGTCGTTGCTCCAATAGAGAATGATCTCGTACTTGTGCATCAGTCGTCTCCTCCCAGCTTGTACTTCAAAATCAACCGCCGAACCTGCCTCACCTGATAGGGCTTGGCATGTCCACCACGGCTCTGCAGGTTGACGATTTCTACAATGCCTTCCTTGTCGAAGAGGTGGTGGCTGCCCCGGACACGCTCGTCGAATCCAAGATACCGCATTAGAGCGCGCAAGTCGTCGAAGCGAACATTCGCGTCCGACCGGCCCCGGAGTATCGTCTGTATCAGCCGCTTGCGTCGACCCATGGACTATCTTGCTCCCCTCACCAGAAAATCACATACAGAACCGCCGCCCCCGCGATCACAGCCCCCGCCCACCACTTCGCTCCCGGCGCCGGCTCCAGATCCACATGCGCCGCCGACTTGGGCAGCCTGCGCGGCTCATCCAAACCCTGACGTAACGTGAGGGTCGCCATGAACGCCGAAATGACCAGGAAGGTGATCGCCATGTGGTGCAGGAACGCGACTTCGGGGAAGAGCCACAGCAGCAGTCCGTAGACCGGAATCCCCAGGATCATTCCGCCGAATGCGGCGGCCGGCGGGGTCCGTGGCACGAACAGCCCGAACAGAAACGCCGCCACGATCCCCGGCGAGATGAAGCCCCAGAACATCTGGATGTACTCGAAGACGCTGCCTGCGCTGGCCACCACCGGCGCCCACAGGCAGCCGACCAGCACCAGCACCGCGGTGGTCCACCGCCCGATCACCATCAGCCTCCGCGACGACGCCTCGGGCCGCAGATGCCGCTTGTACAGGTCGACGCTGAAGATGGTCGCGGCGGAGTTGAGCATCGAATCGAGCGAACTCATCACGGCGCCGAAGAGCGCGGCGAACATGGCGCCGGTGAGCCCCGCGGGAAGCAGTTCGCGCATCATGACCGGGTAGGCCTGGTCGGGGTTCGTCACCTGATCGGCGAACAGCTCGGCCGCCATGATCCCCGGGAAGATGATGATGAACGGGATCACGAGCTTGATGAACCCGGCCAGGAACAGCCCGCGCTGCCCGTCGGCCAGACTGCGCGCCGCGAGCGTCCGCTGCGTGATGAACTGGTTCAGTCCCCAGTAGAAGAGGTTCGGAATCCACAGCCCGCCGATGAAGACCGCGAGCCAGGGCATCTCCGGGTGATTCCACGGGAGGACGGTGTGCAGCTTGCCGTCGGCGGCTTCCAGGAACGGCTCGATCCCGCCCATCGCGCGAAATCCGAGCACCGTCACCACGATGCCGCCCAGGATCAGCGCCAACCCCTGGATCAGGTCGGACCACACCACCGCCTTGAGCCCGCCGTAGATCGTGTAGCCGCCGGCCAGGATGCCGATCAGCCAGATGCCGAGGTTCGTGTCGATCCCGAAGATCGATTCGAGCGCGAGGGCTCCTGAATAGAGCACGGTGGCGAGTGCGACGAAGACGTAGGCCGCCATGATGAAGCCCGCCATCAGGGTGCGGGTGCGCACGTCGTAGCGGAACTCGAGAAATTCCGGGATCGTGTAGATGCCCGCCTGCAGGAACTTCGGGAGGAAGAAGAGTCCGACGAGCACCAGGGTGACCGCCGCCATCCATTCGTAGCTGGCGATGGCCAGGCCCAGCTCGTAGCCCCGGCCCGCCATCCCCACGAAGTGCTCGGTGGAAATGTTCGACGCGATCAGCGAGAAGCCGATCAGCCACCAGGGCAGGTTGCGCCCGGCCAGAAAGTAGTCGGCCGCGTCGTGCTTTCCGCGGGAGGCGTACAGCGAGACGCCGACGACAACGAGCAGAAAGCCGACAAACGCGGCGATGTCGAGCGGTTGAAAGGACATGCAGGCGGCTCCAGGTTTCGAGCAGGAGCCAACCTAACCGAGAGGCCTCGAATGCGCATCCGGATGTTCAGCGGCATCGTCACGGTGGTGGTCTTGTCGTGTGTGACAGGGTGCGGGGATCGGGGGACATCGACGGGAGCGGGCTCCGATTCGGCTCGGCCCGATCAACCCGACGGCGCCGGGACCGAAGCCGCTGCCGGGACCGAAGCCGCCGCCGACCCATGGCCCGATCGGCTTTCGGAATACCACGACAGCGTGGGCGATGTCCCGGAGTACCGCGCCATACAGGCCGGGCTCGCGCGCGGCTGGAACACCTGGGACAGCCGCGATGTGCTGCGTTACGTCCTGCTGCCCGAAGGGCTGGCCGTCGACCTGGCGATCAAGCGGCACGCATGGCTCGAAGAGGGCTACCTGGGCGACGCGCTGATCGGGCGGCGCGGCGACGATGTCGAGGTGATCCGACCCGGCGTGCACGCCCTCGACGGCTCGTACATGCGGCTCGACATCGAGTGGCAGGGGCTCTCGGCCACGGTCGAGGCGGGGCATGCGGGCGGCGATCTTGTGGTGCTGGTGACGCCTCGTGAGCCCGGCGACGCAGGCGAAGCGCAATTTGTCGGCCAAAATGGGGCCGAAATGGCCGACAACGATCCGCAGACGGCATTTGTCGGCCAAAATCGGCCAGAAATGGCCGACAACGGTGGCAACTACGAGCTGGTTGTCAGTGCGGGACTGGCCTGGAATCGCGCGGGAGTGGTCGAATCGAGCGAAGACGGCCCCGTCGCCCAGCTGCCGTCCGGGACGCACACGATCCATGTCGCGGGCATCGCGGAGCAGGACCCCTACACCGAGACCCTGCTTCCACACCGGGTCGTGCGTCTCGACCAGGCAGCGGGAATCTCCACCGGCCGGCCCCGCAGTCTGGACGATATCCGCGCCGCACTGAATGCCGCCGAGCAGTCCCTTCGAGCCCGCGCCGAGGGCTACGGCGATCTCGCCGACGCCTACCTGGCCGTCACCTCCGGCATCGCCTGGAACACCATCTACGAGCCCCGCCACGACCGCGTGGTGTCGACCGTGGGCCGTCTCTGGAACCAGGAATACGGCGGCGTCGCCCTCTTCGGCTGGGACAACTTCTTCCTGGCCTACATGACCGCGCTCGACAACCGCGAACTGGCCCTCGCCAACGTCATCGAGCACCTGCGCGGCGCCACGGCCGAGGGATTCCTGCCCAACGACAACCGCGGCAACGGCAGCAAGTCGTGGGATCGGTCACAGCCGCCGGTGGGCGGGATCATGGTGCGGGAGGTCTACCGGCGGTACCCAGAGCGGTGGTTCCTGGAAGCCGCCTTCGATCCGCTCCTCGCCTGGAACCGCTGGTGGCCGACGAAGCGGCTCAACCAGGGGCTGCTCAGCTACGGTTCACACGAGGCCCGGAACCCGTTCGACGAGCCCGCCGTGCGCACGAAGACCACCGCCGGCTACGAGTCCGGGATGGACGACTCACCGATGTACGAGGACGTCCCCTTCAACCCGGAGAAGAACACGCTCGAGCTGCAGGACGTGGGTCTGACGAGCCTCTACATCGCCGATTGTCTGGCGCTGGCGGAGCTGGCGGCTCTGCTGGGCCGGGACGCCGAGGCGGAGGAGCTGACCGGGCGGGCGCGTCGCTTCTCGGAGGCGCTCGACGGCCTATGGGTCGAGGAGCGCGGCTACTACCTGAACTATCGCACCGACCTCGGCTGGCCCTCGACCCGCCGCTCGCCGACGCTGTTCTACCCCCTGCTGGCTGGAGTGCCCGCCGCGCCGCGCGCCGAGCGCATGATCAGGGAGCATCTGCTCAATCCGGCTGAATTCTGGGGCGACTACGTCCTCCCCTCCACGACGCGCGACGATCCCTCCTTCCCTCGCCAGCGATACTGGAAGGGCGCGATATGGCCGCCCTTGAACTTCCTGACCTACCTCGGACTGCGAAAAGCGGAGGCCTACGGTGTGGCGTCGGAGCTGTCGCGGCGATCGCTGGAGATGTTCGTGTCCGAGTGGCGCAGGAAGGGGTACGTGAGCGAGAACTACTCGTCGATCACGGGGGCGGGCGACGACGAGCGGCTGTCGAGCGATCCGTTCCACTCGTGGGGCGCGCTGTTCGGGATCATGGCGTTTGTTGAGGCGGGGTATCTGGCGGGGCCGGAGGAGCCGCTGTAGGCGACCTGCAACCAATCACGCAATCGTGGTGTCCACACGGTATGGTCGCATGTAGCAATCCGAGTTCGTGAGGTTGGGATCGATGGCTCCAGGCCCGTTCAGGCAAATGCGCCCGCAGTCAGGTGTGATTCTGACGGCGGCTCTGGGTGCGTGTGCATTCGCGCAGGATGACGGCGGCCCCCGCATCGTCGAAGACACTCTGGCGTCGAGCTGGCAGTCGACCGGCGAATGGACGCTGGAAGAGGATCTGCGGCTATACGGTCCTCCCGGCGGTTACTTTGGCGCCGTTGGCGCGCTTACGACGGACTCCCGCGACAACATCTTCGTGCTCGATGGACTTGCGCAGGAGATCCACGTCTTCGATTCCGAGGGCGCCCACGTGCGGACCGTCGGCGGGCAGGGCGAAGGACCCGGCGAATTCCGGATGGCGCAGGCGCTGGCCATGGGCCCGGGCGATACCCTGTGGGTCACGGATCCGATGACCAGGCGGTACTCGGTATTCGGTCCCGACGGCGGATTTGCGAGGGTGCTTACACGCCGGATCAACGGGGGAGCCGCGTCCGAGCGGTGCAGCCTGGCGGAGGACGGCCGCTACCTGGAGTGGGCGACTCGTTTTCCGAATGAGGAGAGGACGGGTGATCTGTCCGATATCGATCTGATCCACACCTATCCCTTGAGGGTCCTGCCGGACGGAGATCAGCAGGACACGCTGCCGCGACTGGAATTCACCCAGACGATGGCGGACATGCCGTCGATGGGGATGCGCAGGCCGGTCTGGATCGGCCCGGCGCTTCGACGCACTTTCAACTGCAGCGGCAGCTTCTGGTTTGCGCAGAGCGGGGAGTACCGTCTCTACAAGCGCACGCTCGAAGGAGACACCACGTTGATCGCTTCGCTGATCGACGCCAGACCCGCGGATGTCGAAGAGGCCGACCGGGACGAGGTGCGCCGCCTGTTCGGGGAAAGGCCGGATGTGCTTGCGGACCAGCTGCGCGCGCTGCCGGAAAAGAAGCCGATCATCGAGAAGATGTTCGTGGACGGAGCGGGCCACATGTTCGTGATTCCTGAGACCTCGCTAGTGGAGCCCGGCCGGGCCATCGATGTGTTCCGCGAGGACGGGGTGTTCGTCGGCCGGCTTGCGGTTCCGGAAACCGTGACGCTGACGTACCAGCGAGGTGCCCATGCGACCCCGGAGTACCTGCTCTTCGCCGGTGCGGACGGCGCAGGCACACCCTACGTCACCCGGCTGAGGATCGGGCGGTAGGGATGTCGTCGTCGAACTCCGCCGCCGCGCCGAAGTTCGGGCCCCTGGCCCCCGGCACCATGCCCCTTCCCGGCCAGGGCGGCAGTCGCGCGACCGATCGCGGCAGTGCAACCAACCCCCGCCCGACCGGTGTCACCGGTTCGACAGGAAACGAACCGGCGCACGACCGGAGATTCGGCTCGGTGACCGAAGCGCAACTCATACAGCGGCTCAAGGACGGAGATCAGACGGTCGCGCGCACGCTGTACGATTCGCACGTCGACCGGATCTTCCGGCTGTGCTATCGGTTTGCGGGCGAGTACGATCTCGCGCAGGACTTCACGCAGGAAACATTCGTGCGCGCATTCACCAAGATCGGAATGTTCCGCGGCGAAGCGGCGTTCGGCACCTGGGTCGCGGCGATCGCGACGACGGTTTCGCTGAACCAACTGCGCAAAATCAAGCGCTTCCGCACCCGCGAGGTCGAGCTGGACGAGGGCATGCGCGGCGGGCGCGCCCGCTCTTCCGTCGAACCCGATGTCCGGGCGGATCTGCACCGCGCGATCGACAACCTGCCGGAGCGCAGCCGCGCCGTGTTCATTCTCCACGATGTGGAAGGCTACACGCACGAGGAGATCGGCAAGATCCTCGGCATCCACACGGGGACCTCGAAGTCGCAGCTCTTCCGCGCGAGGCGCAGGCTGCGCAAGGCGTTGGCGGTGCATGCGGGGGAGTGGGCGTCATGAGGGACCTCGATCGGTTTGCGGAGTTCCTCCGACGCGCGGCGGCAAGCTACAACGAGCCGTCCGAAGTCCCTGCGGAAGCGATTTGGAGGGGTGTGGAAGAGGGTCTGGCGGACACCGCTGCGGCGTCTTCGGGCGCGACCGGCGGGCGCGGCGAGACAGGTGCGCCTGCGGGTGGCGACCTGGCTGCCGATGCCCCGATCCCCGCGCCTGGCTACCACGCCCCGCCGCCGCCCCCACGCGGTGAGATGTGGGAGCGGATCGAGACGTCCTGGGCGCTGCGACGTACGGCCGCTTCGGCCTCCGGTGACGCTCGCGCGGCCCGCCGCTGGCGCCCGGCGTGGACCGGCCGGCGCGGGACGACAGGATGGGTCGCGGCGCTCGCAGCGGCTGCCTCCCTCGTGCTGGGCATTGCACTCGGGCGCGGGACGCGCGATGCGCAACCCGGCGAGATGGCGGCACCGAATGCCGTCGCGACCCCCAATGCCGCGGTGCCCGAAGTGAGGGCGCCGATCGTCGCAGCGGCGGAGCAGGAGCCGGGCGAGGCGGAAGATCCCGGTACTTTGTCTACGGAGGTGGCGAGCGCCGAAATCGCCGCTGTGGCCGCATCGTTCGAAATGCCCGAAGGCGTGGAGTTGGAGACTCGCTCCCTGGTGACGGTCAACGCTCCGGTGGAGCTCGCGGCGGTTCGACGCGGCCGATTTGAACCCGAGCACGACTACATCACGGCCCGGCACCTGGGAAGAGCCGCCACCCTGCTCACGGCTTTCCGGACGGATCGGCGCACCCCCGAATCCCAGCAGGATCTGGCGCTGTGGGCGCGAGAACTGCTCGTAGATACCCGCATGTTCCTGGGGTTGTCCGATTTCAGTTCGCCGATCGAGCAGGTCCTCCTGGAAGACCTGGAACTCGTCCTGATCCAGATCGCCGGCCTGGGGCCCGGCGCGCCGGACTTCGAGTGGGCCCTGGCGCGTGAGAGCATGGAGCGGCGGGGCACGCTGACAAGACTGCGGGCCGCGAGCGCGGAAGGTGAGATATGACAAGGGGAGACCGAGCCGCACGTGTGAATGCGGTCAACAATAGCGGAGGAAGAAAGATGAAGAGCCGATTCGCAACAACCAGTGGCAAGAAGATGGTGACAGCTGCCGGGATAGCCCTGGCCCTGCTGATGGTGGCGGATGCCACGGTAGTGACTGCCGGATCCGTGTCTGCGTGGGGAAGCGGCCATCTTTCCGCCCAGAATGTTGTAGAGGAAAGGCTGTTCCTGAACGCGAGGTCGCTGATCAACCAGACGAAGTGGGAGGAGGCCGCCGACAGTTTCCGGCAACTCCGCGAGCGCTTCCCCACCGGATACCACGTCAGCGATTCCTACTACTGGGAAGCGTTTGCCCGCTACCGGGGGTTGGGCCAGAAAGAACAGGCTGTCCTGCTCCTCGACAACATGCTGGAGAACGTTCCCGATACCATTTCGGTTGACGGGTTGGACTACCATCGCGTCAATGACGCGCGCCAGCTCCGTCTTCGGATCCTCGGAGAGATGGCGGAGCAGGGCGATCCCCGTGCAGCTCAGGAAGTGCTGCGCCAGGTGGAACTGGCCATCGGACCGGCATTGGACACCGTCGCGACCGTGATGACGCAGGCCATGGATTCGCTTGCGACCGTGATGGCACCTGCCCTGGATTCCGTGGCGACCGCCACGGCGACGACCCTGGACTCCCTTGCGACCATTACAATACCGTCCGTCGACACTGTCGAAGAAAGGACCCAAGCGGCGTTTGAACTGCTGTCCGACACGGACCGTGATGCGGTTGTGCGGTTGAACAACGTCACGTTTACGTCACTTGGCGACCTGTGGGAGGCTCTTTCGGATGGGGTGATCAGGCTCAACAACAGGCGCCAACTGCCGGAACACTGTGAGGACGCCTCGGTCCAGCAGGAGGCCCTAACGGCACTGATGCGCCTGGACACGGATCGCATCGACATCCTGCGCGGTGTGATTGAACGAGATGACGAATGCTCCGTCAATCTGCGCGCATACGCGGTCGAGCGACTCGCGCGCGAAGAGACCGAGGAAGCACAGCGGGAACTGATCGCGCTGGCCACTGGCCATCCGGATTCAGAGACCAGGCGGTCGGCGGTGCAGGGCCTGCGGCGGTTCGACACCCAGGCAGCCGTGGACGCCCTCGCGAACGTTCTCACTCAATCGGACGACGCGGAGATCCAGGAGGCGGCAATCCAGGGACTTCGGCGCAGCGAAAGCGCGGCTGCCCTCACCGCTCTCGAAGTCTATGTGGCGGACGCGTCCAAACCGGAGGATCTCCGCGAAGACGCCATCGTGGCATTGGGAAGACGCAACGATGTCGAAGCCGGAGTCCTGATTCGGCTCTATCCTGCACTCGATACCGAGGAGCTGAAGACCGCTCTCATAACAAGATTGCGACGAATCGCGGAGGGGGGGGACGAACAGGCACAGACATGGCTCTACGATCTGACATTCGACGCAAGCGAGGCGACCGAGATTCGCTCGGACGCCCTTGACGCCTGGTCGCGGAGCCCGTCGCTGGAAGTGTCAGGCCTGGTGGAAGCCTACGGGCGGTTGAGCGAATCCAGCCTGAGAGAGCGCATCTTCTACGCCCTTTATCGCAATGTGAATCAATCCGAGGACGAGGCCGTCAAGACCGAGCTCGTGGGCAAGATGATCGAACTCGCCCGCATGGAACCCGATCCGGAGGTGCGTGAAAGAGCCGTATACTGGCTGGGCAGAACCGGATCTCCGACGGCGGTCGAGTTCCTCCTCGAATTGTTGCGTGCACCTCCCAGGGATACCTTGCCAAAGTCCAGGTGATCCAAATAGATGCGGAGGTACAATCATGGTGCATGCGTCGGCTCGGGCAATGACTGGGGTGGCGATCCTGCTGGCGGCAGCGTGCGGCGGTGGAGACGGCAGCGCGGATTCCGGCGTCCTACCCGATGTCCCCACCTTCGAGGGCACGATCGACCTCGAGATCGGTGAATTCGAGGGCGACGACCCCTATCTGTTCACCTACATCGGCCATATCGCGACTGACGAACGGGGACGGATCATCGTTACCGACACGCGGACCAGCGAGATTCGCGTCTTCGAGCCCGACGGACGCTTCGCCTACCGCTTCGGCGGTCCCGGCGAGGGTCCCGGTGAACTGACCGACCCCTCCTTTCTGGAGTTCGGTCCGGAGGACGGACTCTGGGTGCGCGAGAGCACCCGGTTCAGCGCGTTCAGCCTTGATTCGGCGGGCGCAGAGTTTCAGAGGGTTGTGAGAAGTCCCAACGTCGGCATGGTCGGAGTCATGGGTCCCTTCACCTTCGACCCGGACGGCCAACTGGTCGCTGTTGGGTCCCTGTTTGACGGCGAGGGGAGCCGGGAAGTTCGACTGCGCCTCAATGCTGACGGCGCGGTGGACACCCTTTATTTGGCCGGCGCGGAGCGACAGTCCGCAGGCCAGGCCACGGTGCCGGTCGAAAGGGGGCCCTTCAGGGGTGTCTCGTACCTTCATCAACCGTTCGGACCGAGGTGGGTTCACGCCCACGCCCGTGGAGGTGCATGGGCAGAGGCGGTCACGTCCGAGTATTCGATCAACTACCGTGCGCCGGACGGCACCGTGTCGCTGATCGAGGGTCCTTCGTTCCCTGGACCGCCACTCAGCGCGGATGACCGGGAATGGGCGCAGACCCGCATGGCCCGGGAGGTGGACCGGGCCGGGATAGTGGACCACCCCTTCGGTATTCCCGAGCGCAAACCTCCGCTGGCGGGAATGTTCTTCGACCGGCATGACCGCCTGTGGATCGAGAAGACGCCGGCCAGCGGGGCGACGATGCGCGAGGCCGACGTCTATGACGGCACGACACTCACCGCGAAGTACCGGTGGCCGCGCCGCATTCAGGACTACCCGGCGCCGTGGGCAACGGAGTCGCTGCTTTACGGTGTGACCGCGGACTCGCTCGGCGTCCAGCGTGTGGCACGGGTGCGCTTCGCCCCGGCATCCTGAGGTCGGGGTCCTACGCCTCCATCACATCCGCCGACCAGGTGACGTCCACCGCCCCCTTCAGACTGCACGCCGTCGGGCACTTCGCCACATGGGTGGACAGCGCCCGGTCGACTTTGTCCCGCGGGGCGCCGGCGGGCAGCCGGATCGTGTAGTGGGCGTGGATCTTCGTGAGAACCACCATGCGGTCCACCACCTCGTTCACACCTTCCGCCTTCACGCTGATCGCGTCGTTCGCCATGGGGATCCCGCGCACCTCCAGTGCGCCGTTGAGGGTCCCGAGTAGTCAGCCGGCCGCCGCCGCGACCAGGTAGTCGACCGGGAGTGGCCGGTCGGGTTCGTCGTCCAGGCGGTAGTGGGCCTTGATCGGGCCGTGGACGCCGAAATCGACCTCGGTGCCGTCCTCCAGGGTGGCGCGGCGGTGGATGCCGTCCACCTTGGCGACGGCGGAGCGGGCGGTGTAGAACGGTTGGCTCATGTTGCAGACCTCGTCGGAAGTGGAGTGCGACTGCCGGGAAGGTATTCGGGCGGTGGAGTGGGGGGAAGGCGCAGTCTTGTGTCAGCCCGCTGCCGCCTTTCCCACGATCCGCTCGTACAGCTCCGGATCGGTCGCGCCCTCCGTGTTGACCACCAGCACTCGCGACCGCTCGTCCAGCCCGATCGCACGGCGCAGCTCCGCGTCGCCCGCCGCCTCGACCAGGCCCAGCAGCCCCGCCACCCCCGACTCCCCGCCCTCGAACGGGTCGCCAAGTTCGCCCCGGGCCGCCGCCCTCATGAGCGGCGCGATGCCCTCGTCCCGCACGGTCATGAAGGCATGCGCACCGATGCCCACGACCTCCCAGGCCAGCGGCGAGATCTCGCGGCAGCTCAGCCCGGCCATGATCGTGTCCAGGTCGCCCAGCGCCGCCCGGGGCTCGCCCGCGGCACCGCTGCGGTACAGCCCGTCGGCCGTCTCCGGCTCCACGATGACCGCCACGGGACGATCCGGCCCCAGCCGCTCCCACAGGTGGCCGATCACCGCGGCCGCGAGACCACCGACGCCGCCCTGGATGAAGACGTGGGTGGGCGAGGGCCCCTGCCGGGCGGCCTCCTCGACCATGACCGTGTATCCCACCATCACCACGCGGGGGATCTCCATGTAGCCCGGGTAGGACGTGTCCGAAATCACCGTCCATCCGTTGTCGCGGGCATCGCGGGCGGCCTGCGCGACCGCGTCGTCGTACTCGCCGTCGACGCGCACCACGCGGGCGCCGAACGACCGGATCGCCTCGGCGCGCACCTCGGTGACGTGGCCTGGGAGATGGATGACGGCGTCCAGGCCGAACATGCGGGCGCCCCAAGCGACGGCGCGGCCGTGGTTGCCGTCGGAAGCACAGGTGACGGTGGGCGCCGGGTCTTCACGGCGCGTGGCATCCGGCGCCGGCGCCGAACGGTCCCGCCCGCTGCCGGTCGGTGTCGGGTCTTCGCCGCGATCCCCGCGCCGACCTCCCCGCGTCGCATCCGGCGGCCCCGTGAAGCCCTTCGCGTCCGCGTCCGTATCCTCACCCATCATCACCTGACGCACACCGTATGCCCCGCCCAGTGCCTTGAAGCTCCCCAGTCCGAAGCGGCCGCTCTCATCCTTTACACCCACCCACTGCAGCCCCAACCGGGGAGCCAGATGGTGCAGGGATCGGAGCGGCGTCGGCTCATATCCGGGCCAGGAGCCGATTTCGGCGCGCGCGGCCTCGTGGGCACCGGCATCGAGGATTGCCTCGAGGTGCTCGGGATAGCGTCCGGGTGCAGCGGCGTTGGGGTTGAGTGTCCAGGGCACGGGCGGGGGCTCCGGGGCATGGGAGGAAAAATCCGGTGAACCTTATTACCTTCCTTGGGCTATGGATCTGCGTCAAATGTTTGGGAGTAGTGTGAAGCTCCGCAGGCCCGAGCCGCACGAGGCGCTGCCGGGCCGGGCCGAGCCGCTGAGCGTGCCGGACGCACACTACGTGAGCGGGAACAGGATCAAGTCCCCATTCCCGCAGGGACTCGTGCAGGCGCACTTCGGGATGGGATGTTTCTGGGGCGCCGAGCGGATCTTCTGGGAATTGCCGGGCGTCTATTCGACGGCAGTCGGGTATCAGGGCGGGCTCACCCCCAACCCCACCTACGCCGAAGTGTGTTCTGGACGGACCGGGCACGCCGAAGTGGTGCTCGTCGTCTTCGACCCCGACAGGATCGCCTACCAGACGCTCCTCGCCGCATTCTGGGAGGGGCACGACCCGACTCAGGGCATGCGCCAGGGTGGCGACGTGGGCACCCAGTACCGGAGCGCCATCTACACGGTCGGTGACCGGCAGCGGTACCAGGCGGAGGAGTCGCGCGACCGCTATCAGGGCCGGCTGTCCGACGCGGGCTTCGGGGTCGTCACGACGGAGATCGTGGATGCGCCCGCCTTCTATTACGCCGAGGAGTACCACCAGCAGTACCTGGCCAAGAACCCGGGCGGGTACTGCGGACTGGGGGGCACCGGGGTGTCCTGTCCCAGCGGCATCGGCGAGGCGGTGGAGTAGGCCGATGGAGGAGGCCATCCCCGCATGACGCCGGCGACGAATCGCGTGCAGAATGGTCCGGTATGGAGGGGCCGCCTCTTCGACATCATCTTCGAGACCGACACCCACCCCGGGGCGCGGGCCTTCGACGTCGCCCTGATCCTCACGATTCTGGCCAGTGTCATTGTGGTAATGCTCGACTCGGTGGAGTCGATCGCGCAGTCGCACCACCAGCTGCTGTACGTTCTCGAGTGGGTCTTCACTGCGCTGTTTACGCTCGAATACGCGGCGAGGCTGGCGTCGGTGCAATCGAAACGCCGTTACGCACTGAGCTTCTTCGGCATCATCGATTTCCTGGCGATCATCCCGACTTACCTGAGCCTCCTTCTGCCGGGCTCGGAGTATCTGGCGATCATCCGGGTGCTGAGGGTGCTGCGCGTCTTCCGCGTGCTGAAGCTGGTGCGGTACCTGGGCGAAGCGAGGACGCTGGCGCGCGCGATGGCGGCCAGCCGCTACCGAATCATCGTCTTCCTGATCACCGTCATGACACTGGTGGTCGTCCTGGGTTCGATCATGTACCTGATCGAGAGCCCCATCGAGGGTACGGATTTCACCTCGATTCCGGCGTCCGTCTATTGGGCGGTGGTCACGTTGACGACTGTCGGGTTTGGCGACATTACCCCGGACACCACGATCGGGCAGTTTCTGGCTTCGCTGATCATGCTGCTGGGGTATGGCATGATCGCCGTGCCGACGGGAATCGTCAGCGTCGAACTGGCGCATGCCGCACAGACCGCACGGGAGGCCGGAGTGGCAGCGCCGACGGTGATGGTGGGCACGGAGGAGATGATGTGCTCGGGGTGCCGCAGCGCCGGGCACGACGAAGATGCGCGATTCTGCAAGAAATGTGGGGGGACGGTCATCGCCGTCCTGCTTGAATGAGTGACGGGAAGCATCCCGATCCTGGCGGGCCGCTCCCGCCGGACGTGGGCCTTGGGGATGAGGATCCGCTGGCCTCGGCCCGGGAGGAGACCATCGAGGTCCTGAGCGAATGCTTTGCGCGGGACGTGCTGACGGTCGAGGACTTTGAACGGCGGGCGGAGCTGGCGCTCGCGGCCCGCACCATGACCGACCTGGGCATGGCCATCGACGGTATCGAAACCGGCCCGCTTGCCGCGACCACACAGGATCCGTCGCTGGCGCGGCTGAAGCGGGCGACGCCCGATCTTCCCGCGTCGCGCATTCGACCCACCGACCGCGCGATCGCCGTGTTCGGGGAGACGAAGCGGGCCGGGCGGTGGATTCCGGCGCGGCAGACCAATGCGGTGGCCGTGATGGGATCGGCCATGATCGACCTCCGCGAGGCGCAATTTGGCCCGGGCGAGACGGCGGTATCGGCGCTGTCCGTCATGGGATCGGTCGAGATCATCGTGCCGCCGGGGCTCTACGTGGAGTGTGCCGGCTCGGCCGTGATGGGTTCCTTCGAGGAGCAGCGCCAGGTCGACGCCACGCCCTTTGGCGAGGGCGCTCCCTACCTGCGGGTGGACGGCTTCGCCCTCATGGGATCGGTCGAGATCAAGTACCGCTACGCCGGCGAGTCGAAGCGCGAGGCGCGCCGCCGTCGTCGCTCGGAAAAGCGCGAGGCGAAGCGCCGGCTGCGGCAGGAGCGCAAGGAACGGAAGAGGCTCCGGTAGGAGGGCGCGGCGCACATTCGGATGCGACGCCGGGGGGTTTGGCACGGAGACCGTACGCGGGCGGATCTCCCTTTTTGCGTTCGGTCTCCCGAAGTCCTACCCTCAGCGGGTTCTCTCCAAAGTGCTGCGGCCCGCGATGGCCGCGCGCCCGCGGCTTACCCGTACCCGAGGAGGCTACCCGAACATGTTCAACAAGGAAAACCCCGGACTCATGGTGCTCAGCCACAATGCCCTTCGCGTCGTGGCCGGTCTGCTCTTCGCCCAGCACGGGGCACAGAAGCTCTTCGGGGTGCTGGAGCGCAATCAGGCCGAACTGATGAGCCTCATGGGCCTGGCCGGGATCATCGAGTTCATTGGCGGGCTCCTCATTGCCATCGGCTTGTTCACCCGGCCCGTGGCCTTCGTGGCCTGCGGTCAGATGGCCGTGGCGTACTTCATGGTGCATGTGCCGCAGGGCTTCTGGCCGATCCTGAACGGGGGCGAGCTTGCGGCCCTGTACTGCTTCACCTGGCTTTTCTTCTTCACGTACGGACCGGGCAAGTACTCGGTCGACGGCTGGCTGGCCTGCAGGAAGGCGGAGGCGTAGGCCCCCGAATCAGCTCAGCAGTGCTCCGCGAACGCCGTCTGCAGGTCGGTGGCGATTGCGGGCGCCGACCGGCCCTCGATCTGGAAGCGCTCGAGCATGAAGACCACATCGCCGTCCTTCAGCAGGGCGATCGACGGTGACGAGGGCGGGTAGCCGATCAGGTGTCGCCTGGCCGCCGCGGTGGCGTCCATGTCCTGGCCCGCGAAGACCGTGACCATGTGATCGGGCTGCTTGTCGCCCTGCAGTGCCATGGCGACGGCGGGCCGGAATATACCAGCCGCGCAGCCGCAGATGGAGTTGACCGCGACCAGGACGGTCCCGTCCATCGCGTCCATCGCCTGCTGGACTTGCTCGCCGTCGCGGAGTTCCTGGAATCCCATGCGCACCATGTCGGACCTCATGGGGGCGACCATCATCTCGGGATAAGGCATATTGAGAGTCCTTCGGTAGGGGTCGATCTTTCGGTATCGCTGTCCAAGTCTACCCGGTAACGCGGCAGGATTCCAGATGCTGGACGCGCGGGCGGGCGGCAGCGCCCGTATTGCGATATTGTTCCAGGGGGAAGGAGGTATGCTCCGGATGCAAGTAGTCCGCCTGCGCGTAAACGGCGACGAGCGCGTCTGTGGGGTGCCGTCGCACTACACGCTCCTGGAAACGCTGCGCTACGGACTCGGGCTGACCGGGTCGAAGCAGGGGTGCGACAAGGGTGACTGTGGCGCCTGCACGGTGATCGTGGATGGACGGGCGGTGCTGTCGTGCATCACGCCGGTCTGGGAGGCTGAGGGGAAGGAAGTGCGCACCGTGGAGGGTCTCGCCAGAGGGACCGAGCCGCATCCGGTGCAGGACGAGTTCGACCTGAATGGAGCCGCGCAGTGCGGGTTCTGCACGCCGGGGATCCTTTGCAGCGCGGTGGCGCTTCTCGATCGGGACGCATCGCCGACCCGCGCCGAAATCCGCGCCGCGCTCGCGGGCAACCTGTGCCGCTGCACCGGGTACGAGAAGATCTACGACGCGGTCGAGGCGGCGGCCGCGAGGCTGGGGGACTGATGAGCGGACGCGGCACCAGGACCGGCTCCCCGCCCGCCGTTGTGCGCGAGCCCTCGCCGAGCGTCCGCCGGGCATCGCCCAACGGATCGGGCCGCGAGTCCGATGCCGCCGCCGAACTCGCCACCATCGGTCGCCGCATGCGCAAGGTGGACGGGTTTGCCAAGGCCAGCGGACGCGCGCGCTACACCGACGATATCCAACTTCCCGGCATGCTGCACGGCAAGATTCTGCGCAGCCCCCACCCCCACGCCCGGATCGTCGCGATCGACACCTCCCGCGCCGAGGCGCTTCCCGGCGTGCACGCCGTGGTGACCGGCCGGGACATGCCCACCACCTACGGCATCATCCCCTGGACGCCCGACGAGTATCCGCTTTGCGTGGACAAGGTCCGCTATGTGGGCGACGGCGTGGCCGCGGTGGCGGCGGTGGACGAGGAAACGGCCATCGCCGCCCTCGACCTCATCGACGTCACCTACGAGGAGCTGCCGGTCTACCTCGATCCGCACGAAGCGATTGCGGCCTCGGGTGGCCCGTACATCCACGAGCCCCGCAAGCGGGGGCGCAACGGGAACATCACCAAGGTGGTCGAGCTCGCGTTCGGCGATGTCGACAGCGGCCTGGCGGATGCCGATGTGATGGTGGAGGGCGACTACTTCTTCGAGGGGACGACCCACACGCCCATCGAGCCCCACTGCGCGATCGGGCTGGCGGAACCGAGCGGAAAGCTGACCGTGTGGTCGGCGACGCAGGTCCCCCATTACCTGCACCGCGAGCTCGCCCGCGTGTTGCAGGTGGACCCGGCGCTCGTGCGGGTCGTGCAGCCACCGGTGGGCGGCGCGTTCGGCGGCAAGTCCGAGCCCTTCGACCTCGAGTTCTGCGTGGCCAAGCTGGCCATGATCACCGGCCGGCCCGTCAAGATCCTATACACCCGCGAAGAGGTCTTCTACTCGCACCGCGGCCGCCACCCCTTCCACATGCAGTACCGCACCGGCGCCACGAGGGAGGGCATGCTCACCTCGGTCGACGCCGAGATCGTCCTGGACGGCGGCGCATACGCGTCCTTCGGGCTGGTGACGACGTACTACTCGGGCCAGCTCCTGACCGCCCCGTACCAGATGCCCGCCTACCGCTTCCATTCCACCCGGGCCTACACCAACAAGCCCGCGTGCGGACCCAAGCGGGGGCACGGGTCGGTCCAGCCGCGCTTTGCCTTCGAGGTGCAGCTCGACCGCATCGCCGAGGCGCTCGCAATCGACCCGATCGATCTGCGCCGGCGCAACTTCATCGGCTCGGACACCCGCACCGTCAACGACCTGCGCGTCACATCCAACGGCTTCCTGGAGTGCCTCGACGCGGTGGAGCGCGCCAGCGACTGGAAGCGGAAGTTCGGCCGCCTCCCCTTCGGCCGCGGGGTCGGCGTGGCCGGCTCGACCTACATCACGGGCACAAACTACCCGGTCTACCCCAACGAGATGCCGCAGTCGGGCATCCAGCTCCAGGTCGACCGCTCCGGGCGCGTGGCGGTGTTCTCGGGCGCCTCCGAGATCGGGCAGGGGGTCGACTCGATGGTGACCTACATCGTGGCCGAGGAGCTGGGCGTCCCGCTCGAGCACATCCGCGTGCTTGCGGGCGACACCGACTTCACCCCGGTCGACCTCGGGGCCTACTCGTCGCGTGTCACCTTCATGCTCGGCAACGCGTGCATCGACGCCGCGCGGCGGATCAAGGCGATGGTGCAGGAGGCGGTGGCCGAGGAGTGGGGCACGAAGCCGCGTGAGGTGCTGCTGGCGGGCGGTCTCGCACTGCAGGCCGGCGACACCGGTACGGCGATGCCCCTGCGCGAGGCGTTCAACCTGGCCGAGGCGAAGTACGGCACCCTCGGCGCCACCGGATCGTACAACACCCCGAAGGATGTGCACGGGAGCTACCGCGGGGCCACGATCGGGGCGTCTCCGGCCTACTCCTTCACCGCGCACGTCGCCGAGGTGGAAATCGATGCCGAGACGGGGTTCGTGACGGTCGACAAGATCTGGATCGCGCACGACTGCGGCCGCGCGCTCAACCCGGTGCTCGTCGAGGGGCAGATGGAGGGGTCGGCGTACATGGGCTTCGCCGAGGCCCTCATGGAGGAACAGATCTTCAAGACCGCGGACCAGGGCCGTGCCGGACTGCACAACGCGCCATCGCTCCTCGACTACCGGATCCCCACCAGCCTCGACACCCCCGCGCTCGAGTCGCTGATCATCGAGTCGATCGACCCGGAAGGGCCGTACGGAGCCAAGGAAGCCGGAGAGGGTCCGCTGCATCCGTCGATTCCGGCCATCGCCAACGCCATCTACGATGCGGTGGGCGTGCGCATGAACTCGCTGCCGTTCTCGCCGCCGCGGGTGTGGCGCGCGATCCAGGCCGCCGGGAAGGGGAGGCCGGCATGAGGTGGCCGATGCTCTCGGGCAGCGTCGGCGCCAGCGTCGTCACGGCCGTTGCCGCGGCCGCCGTCGCCGTCACAGCCGCAGCCGTGACAACTGGCCCTGCAAGCGCCCAGGACCGCCCCACAACCGGTACGGCGCAGGATTGGGAGACCGCGCGAGAACAGGTGGCCTGGGCCATGGACACCCGCGTCGCCAACGCCACCGGGTTCGGCGACCTCCTCGGCGCCATCGGCGAGCGCCTCGTCGGCACCCGCTACGAGCCACACACGCTCGAAGTCCCCGGTCCCGAGCGCCTGGTCATCAACCTGGAGGCGCTGGACTGCGTCACCTTCGTCGAAAACGTGCTCGTCATGGCGCGCCTCGCCTGGTCGGCGCCTCGGGGCCTCGTTGACGACCTCGACCGCTTCGCAGCGGCCTATCGCCGCGAACTCACCGCGATCCGGTACCGCGGCGGCGAGCTCGACGGATACCCCAGCCGACTTCACTACTTCAGCGAGTGGATCGCCGACAACGAGGCGCTGGGGCTGGTGGAGGCGGTCTCGCGCGAGTTGGGTGGTGTGGAGGACGAGTCGCCCCTCGACTTCATGTCGACGCACCCGGATGCGTACCGGCAGCTGGCCGACCCGGCTGTGCTAGCAGAAATTGCTAGCACCGAGACGCGGCTTCGGTCGATGCCTCGCCACTACCTCCCGGAGCACGGCATCGAGGCCGCGGCGCCCGGAATACGCGAAGGCGACATCATCGCCGCGACCAGCACGGTGCCCGGCCTCGACATCGCGCACACCGGGATCGCGGTCCGGCGGGGCGGCGTGCTGAGGCTTCTCCACGCCCCGCTCGTGGGATCCCACGTGCAGATCAGCGAAGAGTCGCTCGCCGATCGGATCCTGCGGATCGAGGGGCAGGACGGGATCATGGTCGCGCGGCCGCTTCGGCCTGGCGAGCGGGGCGACGAAGGCGGTTTTGCGGACGCAGCCGTCGACGGCGGGCCCGACCGTCCACAGGGCCAGGGCGCCCGCTGAACGCATGCTGAGGCTCCATCCCTTCCGCTATCACCGTCCCGACACGGTCGAGGACGCAGTCGCGCTTCTGGCCGGGCTCGGCGAGGAGGCCATGCCCATGGCGGGTGGCACGGACCTGATGCCGAATATGAAGCACCGCCTGTTCACGCCCGCTCATGTTGTCTCGCTGAACCGCATCGCCGCGATGAGAGGCGTCGCCCTGAGCCCATCGGGCTCCCACCTCCAAATCGGTGCGCTCGAGACGCTCTCCGACGTTTCGGCCAATCCGCTCGTGCGGCGGCACTTTTCCGGGCTCGCGGACGCGGCGGGGCTCGTCGCGGGCCCGCAGCTGCGCAACATGGGGACGATTGGTGGCAACGTGTGCCTCGACACCCGCTGCACCTACTACAACCAGACCGAGTTCTGGCGGGGCGCGCTCGGGTATTGCCTGAAGAAGGACGGGACGGTCTGCCACGTCACCAGGGTCGGTGCCAAGTGCGTGGCGGCCCATTCCGCGGACACGCCGCCGAATCTGATTGCACTCGGGGCCGACCTTGAGCTGGTGGGTCCCGGCGGCGCGCGGACGGTCCCTGCCGGCGAGTTCTTCATCACCGATGGGATCTGGAACACGCGGCGGGCGCCGGACGAAATTCTGACGGGGATCAGGATCCCTCTCGGGGGGTCGGGGCGCCGCAGTGCGTACCGGAAGCTGCGGCAGCGGCACTCCATCGATTTTCCGCTTCTTTCGGTCGCGACGGTCTGCGATCTTGATGAAAGCGGGGCCGTTGAACGTATTGAGGGAGTTGTGTCGGCACTGGGCGCGCGGCCCCGGGTGCTGGCCGGCTGGGACGAGATTGCGGTCGGCAGGCGGCTGGACGATCGTGCGATCGATGGGCTGGCAGAGCGCGCCTACGCGCAGTGCCGTCCGCTGGAGAACATCATTGTCGATGCCGAGTGGCGTCGGGCGATGGTGCGGGTTTACGTCAAACGTGCGTTGCGGGAGCTGGCGAGCGACCACGATTAGCACCACGAGGACGGAGTCGGAAGCATGGAAACCAGACACGGGTTCTATCGGGAACGGACCTGGGCGCCCGCCTGGGTGGTGGCGATTCTGCTGACCGCGTGCCTTGCGGCCGCGGGTGCGGTGGCGTACGAACTCTACAAGTCGGGCCCGGGGGGGGACGGGTCCATGTCGATGCTGGGGGCCGTCGCGGCCATGGCGGCTTCGCTCGGTCTTCCCATCCTGATCGGGACGCTGTTCGCGCGCCTCGACGTCGAAGTGCAGGCGGACCAGGTCTACGTCGCCTTCGGTCCGATCCACCTATGTCGCAAACGAGTCCCCTTTTCGGAGATCGAAGCCGTTCGCGGGCTGACCTATCGCCCACTACGCGAGTTCGGCGGGTGGGGAATTCGCCCGAGGGGGGGCAAGACTGCCTGGACCATCCGCGGCAACCAGGCCGTGAAGGTGACGCTGCGCAACGGCAAGGACGTCTACGTGGGGTCGCTCTTTCCGCAGCGGCTCGAGGAGCGGATCCGGACGGCGATGAGGGCGGCCAGGGGAGACTAGCGGGCGCGGCGCGGGCCGGGCCGCGACCTACGCGCGCTCGAACACCATCGCGAAGCCCATCCCGCCGGCCGCGCACACGGTCACCATCCCGAACTGGCCGTCGCGCCGCCGGAGTTCGTGCAGGAGCGTGGTCGTGAGGCGGCCGCCGGTGGCGCCGAACGGGTGGCCGACGGCGATGGAGCCGCCCATCACATTGATCACGTCGGGGTCGGGGTGGCCCACCTTGGCGGAACGGCCCAGTTCGTTGCGACAGAAGTCATCCGAATCCCACGCCTGCAGGTTTGACAGCACCTGCGCCGCGAAGGCCTCGTGCATTTCGAGCAGATCGATGTCCGCCATGGTCACGCCGGCGCGATCCAGTGCGATGGGCGCGGCGTAGGCGGGCCCCTGCAGGAGCTGGCCGCCCGGGTCGAGCGCGGTGACGGCGTAGCTGCGGACGAAGCCGAGCGGCTCCAGTCCGAGGTCCTGCGCCTTCTGCGGCGACATCAGCAGGGCGGCCGAGGCGCCATCGGTGAGCGGCGACGCGTTCCCGGCCGTGACCGAGCCGAATTCGCGGTCGAAGACGGGGCGCAGGCCGGACAGGGCGTCCATGGATGTGTCGGGGCGAATCCCGTTGTCGCGCTCGACGGTGACATTGTAGCGGGGCGGGACGTAGAACGGCGCGATCTCGGCTGTGAGGCGGCCGTCCCCGGTGCCCGCGTGGGCCTTCGTGTGCGACCCCAGCGCCCATCGATCCTGATCCTCCCGCGATATGCCGTTCTCCTTGGCCATGCGCTCGGCGGCCTGGCCCATCGTTTCGCCCGTCGAGTACTCCGCGATGGCTGGGGCGACCGGGATCAGGTCGCGGGGGCGGAGGCGGGTGAAGGCGCCGAGGCGGGCGCCGAGGGTCTTCGCGCGCGAGGCCGAGACGAGGGTCCGCGCCAGCCGCTCGGATGCGAGGATCGGGACGCGGGAGAGGCATTCGGCGCCGCCCGCGATGACGACATCGGCGCACCCCGTCTCGATGAGGTTGACCGCGTCGGCGATCGCCTGATTCGCGGAGGCGCAGGCGCGCGAAACGGTCACCGCGGGGACGCGGTCGGGGAGCGTGGCCAGGCCAACTTCGCGGGCCAGGTTGGGGGCCTGAGTGTCGTGAACTACGGTCCCGTAGATGAGATGGTCGACGGTCTCGGGGGGCAGTTCCGTCCTCGCCAGCAGCTCGGTGACCGCGTGCCGGCCGAGATCGATGGCCGTGAGGCCGCGGAAGTGCGTGCCGGCCCTGACGAAGGGTGTTCGGCAGCCGGCGATGATGGCTGTCTTCATGTGGAATCCTTCCCCGAAAGGCCGCTCCGCACCACTTTACGACTTCCGGGGCGTCCGTGCACCTCACCAGACCACGGAACACCCGACCCTGGCCCATCGGACCCCGCAACGCACGAAGCCGCCTGTGAAAGCCGTCGAGTTCAACGTAACCATTCCGGGCTACGTCCTGGCAAAGAGTCTCGGGCGTGTGAGCCGATCGTTCGTGTACGGGCGGGCGTCCAGGCTGGGGCTGGTCGAGAGGGCGCCCCCGGCGATCCCGGGAGATGACTGGGTGCGGATCGAGGTCCTCCTCTGCGGGATCTGCGGTAGCGACCTGGGGAACGTGTCCTACAAGTCCAGTCCCGCGATGGAGCCCTTCGGGTCGTTCCCGGCGGTGCTGGGACACGAGATCCTGGGCCGGGTGGCGGAGGTCGGTCCGGGCGTGACGCACGTTGCGGTGGGGGACCGGGTCGTGGTCGACCCGATGCTGCACTGCGAGGCCCGGGGTTGGGAAGCGGCGTCGTGGTGTCCGTCCTGCGCATCGGGCGCGCACTCCACATGCGAGATGGCGGGTGAGGTGGGGCCGCTGGAGGTGGCCGGCGATGAGCTGGCAGCCGGGCTGACCATCGGCTACCACAGGAATCTGCCGGGCGGATGGGGCGAGGAGATGATCGCGCACAGGCGCCAGGTCTTCGCCGTGCCGGAGGACATCCCGGACCGGGTGGCGGTGCTCACCGAGCCCCTGGCGATCGGGGTGCACGGGGTGCTGCAGAGTGGGGCGGTGCGGTCGCCGGGTCCGATCCTGGTCATCGGCAGTGGCACCATCGCGTTCGGTACGATCTGGGCGCTGCGGACGCTCGGCTACCGTGGCCGTCTGGTAGCGCAGGCGAAGCGTCCCCATGAAGTCGCGCTGGCGTCCGCGCTCGGGGCGGATGAGACGATCACTCCGGGGGACGAGGCGCGGCAGGCCCTGGTGGACACGGGCGCCATGGCCTACATGCCGGTTGTCGGCCCCGAGGTCTATGCGGGGGGCGGATTCGATTTCGTCTTCGACTGCGTGGGCAACCGGTCGAGCCTGATGCAGTCTCTCGGGTTCGCGTCTCCCCGGGGCCGGATCGTGTTGCTCGGGTGCGCGGGGGAAATCCGCAAGCTGGACCTGACCTTCCTCTGGGCGAAAGAGCTGCGGCTCGAGGGCTACGTGGGGTACGGTGTCGAGGACTGGGCAGGCGGCCGCCTGCACACCTTCGAGATTGCGCTGGAGCGGATGCTCGCCGATCCGCGCGCGTTGGAATCGATGGTGACCCACGTCTTCCCGCTCCACCAATACCGTGACGCGCTGCGCGCGGCGTATGACCACCGCCGCAGTGGAGCGGTGAAGGTGGCGCTACGGCCCTGAGGTGAGCACCACCCTCGCGTCCACGGGCACCGCGCGGTCCCCGTAGACGAAGAGAGGATTGACCTCGGCTTCCGCCACGTCCGGCCACCGCACCGCGCACTCTGCTACCCCGGCAGCAGCCGCCACGATGGGCCCAAGCCGCGCGGCCTGCCCTCCACGCGCACCGGCGAGCACGGCGCTCACCTTCAGCTCCCTGAGCGCGGCCTCGATCTCGTCCTCGTCCACCGGCAGCACACGGTGCGCAACATCGCGCAGCACCTCGACCCAGATCCCACCGGCCCCGATGGTCAACACGGGTCCGAGGCGGGGATCGCGATACGCGCCCACCAGAAGCTCGGCGACGGGAGCCTCGAACATCGGAGAAACGGTTGCGGCGGGCGCCTCGGCCGGGAGCCCCTGCGCACGCGCGTGGGTCCTCGCATGTTTGGCGATGCTCGCGAAGGCGTCCCGCGCCCCCTGGGCCGTCGCCACGTCGAGCGCTACACCTCCGATGTCCGACTTGTGCGTGATGTGACGCGACAGGAGCTTGATCGCGACGGGTTGGCCAACCTTGCCGACTGCCGCCGCGGCCTGGTCGGCCGACCGCACCACCTCCACCGGTTCGAACACCAGTCCGGCCGCCCCCAGCAGCTCCCGGGATTCCATTTCGCTGCAGGCGACGCGCCCTTCACGTCTGACGGCGGCGATGACCGGATGAGGTCGTTCAGTCGCTCGATCGACCGCCGCGTGCGGGAACGAGTCGCCCGCTGCGGACCCGGGCACTGCCCCTTCTAGCTGCCACCTCCGCGGCCCAGAGGCCCTCGACCCCCGACGCTGCAACTCCGCCGTCGCCCGGCAGGCCACCTCCAGCGACCCGATCACGGGCACGTGGGTCTCGCGGAACGCGTCCAGCGCCGCGCTCGCATGCGATGCGTACTGCGAGTGGACGACGAGCCCCTTGCCCAGCGCCCGCATCGACGCCGCCATCGACCGGGCCGCCTCGGCCTCGACTCCCGCGAACGTATCCGAAAAGCGGATTCCGTACCCGCCGAAAAGGCCGACCACCAGCACGACGCCCACTGACGGATCGGCCGCGATAACCTCCAGTGCGCGCGCGAATACGCCGGGGTCGGCGTCGGCCGCGCCGGCCACGTCCACGGGAGTGCACACGGCGGCGGCCGGACCGAGGCACGCGCGCAATTCGGACGACGTCTCGGGAGCGAGGTTCGCCAAGGGCACGGCCATCTCGTGCAGGGTGTCCACGACGAGCGTGCTCTGTCCTCCGCCATCGGACAGGATCGAGACTCCGGTCCCGGCAGGGCCGCACGGCTGCGACCCCAGCGTGGCGGCCACCGGCAACAACTCGTCGGTGCGCGTGACCTCGACCACGCCGGCCTGCGCGAACCCGGCGCGCAGGCGGTCGTACGGCCCGGCGATCGCACCGGTGTGCGAGAGAGCCGCCTGGGCGCCGACAGCCGTGCGGCCCGACTTGATGGCGACGACGGGCTTGTGGCGCGTCACCGAAGCGGCAGCGCGGAGCAGGGCGCGAGGATCGTTGCAGCCCTCGATGTGCGCGATGATCACCCGGGTGTCGTCATGGTCGCCGAGGAATGCCAACACTTCACCGAACCCCACGTCCGCTTCGTTGCCCAGGCCGCAGCAGATCGAGATCCCCATGCGGGAGTCCTCGGTGACGCGCGTCATCAGGTCCAGCGCGATGTTACCGGACTGCACCAGGAGCGCGATGCCTCCGGGCCGGACGCCGCGCGCCCCGATCAGATTGACCCCCATGGGCAGGTTGAGCAGCCCTGACGTGTTCGGGCCGACGACGCGGACGCCGCCTTCGTGCGCCGCTTCGCGCAGCCGTGCCTCCAGGTCGGCCCCCGCCGCACCGGATTCGCCGAATCCGACCCCGAGCACCACCGCGCCGGCAACGCCGCGCTCGCCGCAGGCCCGCACCAGATCGGGCACGGTGGCCGCCGGCGTGCAGATCACGGCCAGATCCGCCGCCTCCGGCAATTCATCCACAGAAGTGTGCACCTTGTGACCCAGCAGGCGTCCGCCCCTGGGGCTCACCGCGTAGACGCGACCCGCGTAGCCGGAATCGGCAAGGGCGCGCAGGATCTGGTGACCCCGCTTCGTGGGGTTGCAGCTGGCCCCGACGACCGCGATCGAGCGGGGCTCGAAGATGGGGCCGAGCGTCATCTCCCCCGGAACTTCGGCGGGCGTTTTTCGTGAAAGGCGGCCAGGCCTTCGCGCCAGTCGGAGGTTTCGAAGATTGCCTCCAGGGCGGCCTGCTCGCGTTGCAGCGCCTCTTCGGGCGACATCTCTGCCGCGGGACCGATCAGCCGCTTTGCCGCGGCCAGGGGGATGGGCGCCCGGCGCGCGAGGCGGCGGGCCAGCCGCGTGGCTTCGGGGAGCACGTCACTTGCGGGCACGGCGCGGTTCGCGACTCCCATGTCGGCCGCGTCGGCGCCCGAAAAGAAGTCGCCCAGGAAGATGATCTCGCGGGCTTTGGGCACACCCACCCGGTTCGAAAGCGTGTAGACTGCGCCGCCGCCCACGAAGGTGCCGAGGGCGATCTCGGGGAGGCGCAGTTTGGCGTCCTCGGCCACGATGGCGAAGTCCGCCGACAGGGCCAGTTCGAGTCCTGCGCCGACGGCGTGGCCGTTCACTGCGGCGACGACCGGGGTGCCGATCGTCTGGATCAGGTGGTTGGCGCGCTGAGCGATGGCGGTGTAGTGGCGCCGCTCCTCGCGGGTCATCTCGGTGTTGCGGTGTTCCTTGAGATCGGCGCCGGCACAGAAGGCGCGCCCGGTGCCGGTGAGGATGACGCAGCGGATCTCGCTGTCCTGGTCGGCGCGCTCGAGGCCGCGGACGAGGCCTTCGTACAGGCCGACGTTTACCGCGTTCAGGCGGTGGGGGCGGTTCAGGGTGAGGGTCAGGAGGGCGCCGTCGCGCGACGCCAGGACCTCACTGCCCGCCATCGTATGACGCGCCGCCGCGAAGGATCGAGCGTCCTGCCAACGCCATCGTGGCTTCCCCGTCACGCACGGCGAACTCACCGTTGACGAGCACGTGGACCGTCCCTCGCGAGTACTGGTGGGGATTCTCGTAGGTGGCCATGTCCTCGACGGCATCCAGGTCCAGCACGGCGATGTCGGCGGCGTACCCATCGCGGATATAGCCGCGGTCGGGCCACCCCAGGAAGTCGGCGGCGAGGCCCGTCATAGAGCGGATGGCAAACGGCAGCGCGATGAGCCGCTCGTCGAGCACCAGGTCGCGGATCTTCTTCGTGAACGACCCGAAGGCGCGGGGGTGGGTGACGGGACGCGTCGGGCCGGGATCGCGCCCGTCGGTGCAGGTCATCATCCAGTCCCGCTGGGCCAGGTCGCGGATGTTCTCGATGTCGTAGAGTCCCAGATTCATCACGGACGCGTTTCCGTCACGCAGGATCCGGCGGGCGGCCGATGGCGCGTCCACGTCCCATTCATCGGCCACCTCCTGAAGCGTCCTGCCGTTCAGGTCGGGCCGCTGGTCCGCGAAAAGAATGCGCTCACCGCCGCCCCGAATCGCGAGCATCTCCCGCGTCTGCGCATCGATGATCTGCAGCGTGTCCGGGTGGTCGAAGCGCCGCACCATCGCCGTGTCACCGCCGTCCACGGCCCATCCCGGCACCGTGTACGAGCGAAGGTTCGACTGCGTGGCCGTATAGGAGTGATGCGCCCCCGCGACTTCGACCCCGCGCCCGCGGGCGGCTTCGATCAGCGCGGCTCCCTCGTGCGCGCGCCCGTAGTTGTGGGCGCCCTGGGAGTTGAAGTGGCTGAAGATGACCTTCGTCCCCGCCTCTTCTCCGATGCGGATGCCCTCGGCGATCGATTCCATATACCCGAAGGAAGGATAGGCCGCGCCCAGATCCCGGTCGTGGGTGTCGTAGATTGCCCCCGGATACTCCGCGCCGACGCGGTTCAGTTCGATGACTTCTTCAGTCTCGGCGTAATTCCCCGGCAAGTAGAACAGCCCCGACGAGAGGCCATGCGCGCCCTCGTCCATGCCCTGACGGACCAGCGCCCGCATGGCGTCAAGTTCCTCACCGGTGGGCGCGCGGTCCTCCATCCCCATCACCCACGCCCGCACCGAGTTGTGCCCCACGAAGAGGAATGCGTTAACGCCGATTCCATCCTCCTCCCAGGCGGCCAACTGCGCGCCGACCTCTGCACTGCCAAACCCGTCCATGCCCAGCGCCACGGTCGTGATCCCCTGATAGAGGAAGGCGCGCGCGTCGCGACCATGATCCGCGTCCAACTCGGCATGCGAGTGCATGTCGATGAACCCCGGCGTCACGATCAGTCCGGCTGCATCGATGGTGTCGGCAGCCCGAACCCCCGCATCGGCGGCATCGCCAACAAAGACGATTCGATCGCCGGCGACAGCGACATCGGCTGCCATCGATTCGCTCCCCGTGCCGTCGACCACCGAGCCGCCGGCAATGAGCAGGTCGGCGGGGGCGTCGCCAGGGGTGCAGGCGGCCAGCGTCAGGGCAAGTACGGGGAGCGTCTGGGCGAACACTCCCCAGGGGCGCGCGGGGGCGTTGTGACAGGTGCGATTCATCGGCGCAATATACGCGGAGGCGCAAGGTGGCTGCCAGACGGACTGCCGGTCAGCGGCACTGGCGGAGTCGGCAGTGCAGGAAATGACCTGGGCACGCGTGTCGCGGTCGGACAGGTCAGCTTCCGGAATACCTCAGGAAGAACACCCCGCCCTCCATCGAAGTGACCGCAATCACTCCGCTCTTGAAGAACGGATAGTTGCTCCAGCTGCCATCGAACCCGGGCACGTCGCCACCGTTGGGCTCGACATCGAAGTAGGCGACCTCTGTCGGGTTCTCACGGTCCGCGATGTTCAGTATCCGCAGGCCGGCCCGATAGTTGGACTGGTACAGCAGGTCGCCGAGGACATAGAGGTTGTGGTCCGACGCGGCGGTCGAGCCCAGGAATTCGGTCGCGATGATGGGATCGTCGAGGTCCTTGACATCCCAGACGAGCGTTCTGGTCTGGGTAAAGCTCCCGAACTCGTCGAGTTCGTCGTTCATGTAGAGGTATTCCTGAGCCGCGTCCAGCCAGACCTGATGGATATAGCCGGAATCGGGATAGCGGGCCGCAGCGATGGCCACCGGCGCGTCCTTGTCCGTAACGTCGGCAATGCTCAGCGCGGTCTCGTTGGCCCCGAAGCAGACTTCGCGGCCCTGGTGCTCGGTATCGGGGCCATCGTAGACAACGCACATGGCGTCGTGGGTGTAGCCGGTCTGGTTGAACCCCGTCGAACTGTCCGAGAAGCATCCGACAAACTCCGGGCTGGTCGGATTGCGAATGTCGATCATGTGGAGTCCGCCGCCACAGTTGTCGCCCCCGCTGTTGCTGCCCACCGCGTAGGCGAACCCGGTCTCTTCGTTGATCACGATGTTGTGTACACTCGCAACGTTGTCGTAGTGCGCCGTCGCCGAGAAGGTCATGGGCGGACTGCTCACCTGGCGCAGTTGCGTGAGATCGAAGATCTGCATCCCGTGCGGTCCGGCTCCGTCGGCGACGATGAATGCATGGTCCCTGTACACCTTGATATCGCGCCACACGCTGGACGTGGCCCCGTCCGTCATCGGCAGCGCTCCCGCATACAGGGGCTTTGTCGGGTCCTGCAGTCCGACGAACGCGGTTCCACTGGAATGTCCTACCAGCGCCCATTCGGTACCGGTGACGGGATCCGTCCATCCCCACAGGTCGCTCACCAACGACTGAGCATCGAACTGGTGCGTTTCCAGCTTCGAAACCAGGTCCACCCGGTCGCAGGCGTACTGTGCGGCCCTTCCGTTGTCGCACCTGCCGCCGGACGTGGGATTGACGGGAGGGGCTGGCGGTGCCGTGGGCGGGTCGCTCGCGCCTTCGTCACCGCACGATGCCAGCGTCAACGCCCCGAGGACAGCCATCGAGCCGATCATCACTCTCCGGGTCATGTCCTCTCCCAATTGTGCATGATACACTGACCTGCTGCACGGTAAGTGGGCGCGGTCCTACGTCTTATCCCGGCCGGGCAGGGAAGTTCCATTCGTGCAAGACCCATTGTCAGCAGCCTGCAACATTCAACATCAACTGCTATCCTACACGGAGTTGACTCGGTTCGCCACTTGCACGAGCCGACATCCACCTGCTATGGGTGTCGCAGATCGACCACCAGGCGTGGATTGACAGACATTTCCATAATGCGATAGTCCACCATCCCGGTCGTCCCGAGGAGCCACCGGACCTTGCCGTCCGAGTCGCAGGCCTGAACGGCGCTGGTCAGAGCGGGAAAGTCCGTCGACCGGGAGCGATCCCCGACCAGAGGGGAGCCGCCATCGTTGGACAGCGCCCGCTCGAACTCCACCACCAGATGTGTGGCCGCGTCGGAAGCAGGCTCGGTTCCATCACATCCTCCGCCGGCCTCCGTGGACAGCGCCAGCCGATACCCGGGCAGGGCAGGTGAGAAAGAGAAGACCACGCGGTCGTATCCCCGCGAACGGGCGGTGCTGACCGCAGTGAGCCGTGCGGGCTCGTCCTCGGGGTCGGGATCCCGCGACACCCGATTGCCGGTCCAGGGCAAGCTGAGTCCGACTTCCGACGGCTCGAGTTCACCGTAGTCGGCGTCGGTCATCGTTTCGCGAGGAGTCTCTGTAGAGACAAGGGGGTCCGGCTCGGGCGGTTCCGCTTCCTCCGCGGCGTCGCCGCCGCAGGCCGCAGCCAGGATGACCAGCAAGAGGGCGCAGGAGCGCCGGACGTCAATGTCTGATGATGCGAACAATCGATCTCACCTCGTGATTGGGTTGTCGTGTGGCGCCTCGGGGTCGCGAACTTCAAGACAACAAAAGGTCTCTGGCAGTACGCACCCCTTGGGCCAACCGATGTACTTCTTCGTTGCTGTTGTAAAGGTAGAAGGATGCCCGGGTCGTCGCAGACAGCCCATAGCGATCGACAACCAGCTGGGCGCAGTGGTGGCCGGCCCGCACCGCGATTCCCTGCGCATCGAGGATGGTCGCAACGTCCTGCGCCGAGGTGCCGTCGATCACGAACGGAATCACGCCGGCTCTCTCCTCAACGTTGGCCGGGCCGAGAATGCGGAGCCCGTCGACTTCGGCCAGCTGGCGCATCGCGGCGCGCGTCAGAGCAGCCTCGTGCTCATGAATGGCATCCATCCCCACGCCGTCCAGATAGTCGACCGCGGCGGCCATTCCCACCGCGCCGGCAATGTTGGGAGTGCCCGCTTCGAACTTGTGGGGCACCTCGGCCCAGGTGCTCGACTGCCGTGACACCTTTTCGATCATCTCCCCGCCACCCTGATACGGTGGCATCTCCTCGAGAACGTCCTTCCTGCCCCACAGCACGCCCATGCCCGTCGGGCCGCACATCTTGTGGCCTGAAAATGCGTAGAAGTCGCACCCGATCGCCTGCACATCGATGGGCAGATGGGGCGCGGCCTGGGCTCCGTCCAGGATGTAGGCCGCATCCGTCCGATTCCTGACCAGCGCACCGATCTCCACGACGGGGTTGATGGTGCCCAGCGCGTTGGAAACATGCGGCAACGATACGACCCTCGTCCGGGAGCCGAGCAGTGCGGCAAGCTGGTCGAGATCCAGGTGGCCGTCGTCGGTAAGTCCCACATAGCGAAGGCGGGCGCCCGTCCTAGCGGCCAGAAGCTGCCAGGGGACCAGGTTGGAGTGATGCTCCATCTCCGAGATGACGATTTCGTCTTCCGGACCCACGCGCGCCTGGCCCACGGAGAAAGCCACGAGGTTGAGCGCTTCGCTGGTGCCCCGCGTCCACACGATCTCGTGCGCGTCGGCCGCATTCACCCAGCGGGCGATCCGCACCCGGCTGTTCTCGTAGGCCTCCGTGGCCCGCCGCGCGAGCTCGTGAACGCCGCGGTGCACATTGGCGTGGTCGCGCAGGTAGTACCGGGTGATCGCCTCGACAACCTGGCGCGGCTTCTGGGACGACGCTGCGCTGTCGAGGTAGACCAATGGCTTTCCGTCCACCGTCTGATGGAGGATGGGAAAGTCCTGCCTGATGGTGTCGATATCAAGAGCCGAGGCAGCCAGCACGCGAATCCCCCTTCTCAGCCCGCACGGGGGGCCGACGGTTCAGTCGAGCCGAATGTAGACCGAGCCATCCCGCACCTCGACGTCAAACGTTCGAACGGGGGCAATCGCGGGGAGTTGCGTGGCTCGCCCGGTACAGACATCGAACCTGGCCCCATGAAACGAGCACTCGACCTGGCCGTCCTCCAATTCGCCCGCAGAAAGGGGGTAGTCCTGATGCGAGCACCGGTCTTCGAGCGCGTAGATGGTGCCCTCGTGGTTCGCCAGGACAACAGATCCCCTGTCCGTCTGCACGGCCTTGAGCTGGTCGACCGGCACATCGGCCGCAGCCGCGGCCCTGGTCCATACGGGCGTGACCGTGGCCGACTTCCTCCTCGGCATGGCCTGCCCCTACCTCGCCTGACCCAGTTTGGCCGCGATTGCCTTCGTCACCTTCTCGGTGACACCGCCGAGCGGCAGTCTGGAGAGAACCTCGCCCAGGAATCCCAGGACCACGAGCCGTTCCGCGCGCTCCCGATCGAGCCCGCGGCTCATGAGGTAGAAGAGCGCCTCGGCGTCCAGCTGGCCCACCGTGGCCCCGTGCGAACAGCGTACGTCGTCCGCGCCGATCTCGAGGTTCGGCAGGGACGTGGCGATCGCCCTGTCCGAGAGGATCAGGTTGCGGTTGGTCTGGTACGCGTCGGTTCCCTGCGCTCCCTTGTGCACCCGGATGATCCCGCGGAAAACTCCCCGCGCGGAGTCGTCGAGCGCACCCTTGTACAGAAGGTCGCTGTGGGCGTGCGGCGCCACATGATCCTGGCTGGTGTTGAAGTCGAAGTGCTGGTCGTGGTCACCGAAATAAAGGCCCAGCATGTCGCTGTTGGCGCCGGGTCCCAGCAGCCGCGCGTTGAGGTCGACGCGCCCCACCGAACCGCCGAGGGCGACGTTGAGCGTGTCCAGCGTGGAGTCGCGCTCGGCAAGAGTGCGCTGATTGGCGAGGTAGAACCCGCCCTTCCCCATCCGCTGAAGCGACACGTACTGGATCTGCGCCCCTGCGCGCGAAAACAGCTCCACCGCGGTGTTGACCAGCGTGGGTGACTCGAAATCCGGGGACAGACACTCGTCCACGAACGAGACCTGGCTGTGACTCTCCGCCACGATGAGAATGCGGGTGAACGTGGCGCTTCCCGAGTGCGAGACCCACCGGCTCAGCCGGATGGGCCCGTCGAGGTGCACATTTGCGGGCACCTTCAGGAAAACCCCATCAGTCCACAAGGCCGCGTTCAAGGCCGGAAACTTCCCTTCCGACGCGGGAACGGCCTTCGTCGCCAGGAAACGCTCGACCAGAGGGTCGCCACTCCGCGCGGCCTTGCGCAGCGATGTCAGCACCACACCCTGGCGGGACAGGGACTCGTTCAGTTCCACTTCGACAATGGCCCCGTCGACCTCGACGATGCGGCCCGCGCTGTGGCGATCCTGCGCCATCGAGCGGCGCAGGGGTGCCGGCACCGTTCCGTCGCCGTTCCTGGCGGGGGGCGCCCCAAGGCTCGGGTCCGCGGGGACCAGCGCGTCCATCGGCAACAGGCGCGACAGATCCGTGTAGCGCCATTCCTCGGACTGCGTGGACGGCAGCGGCGTGTCGAGGTAGACGTCCCATGCCTCCGCGCGTCGCGTGCGCAACCACTCCGGATCGCTTGATCCCGCCTTCAGCATCGCATCCGTGCCGAAGGCCTCGCGCGGCTTCTCCGGTTCAGTCACAACCCGGCTCACCCGACGCTCCCTTCCATCTCGAGTTCGATCAGCCGGTTCAGCTCGACCGCGTACTCGAGCGGCAGCTCCTTGGCGATCGGCTCGATGAAGCCGCGCACGATCAGCGCCATGGCCTCGGCCTCGTCCATCCCCCGGCTCATCAGGTAGAAGAGCTGTTCATCTCCAACCTTCGAAACGGTCGCCTCGTGTCCCACCGATGCGCTCCGCTCGTCGATCTCGATATAGGGGAAGGTGTCCGTCCGGGATGTCTCGTTGATGAGCAGCGCGTCGCACTCCACATTCGACTTCGCATTCGTGGCGCCGTCGTACACCTTGCACAGCCCCCGGTAGGACGAGCGGCCCGTGCCCTTCGAAATCGACTTCGAGACGATGCTGGAGGACGTGTTGGGGGCCACGTGGATGACCTTTCCGCCCGTGTCCTGATGCTGTCCGTCACCGGCGTATGCGATCGACATGATCTCGCCGTGCGCACCCTCTTCCATGAGATAGCACGAGGGGTACTTCATCGTCAGCTTCGAACCGAGGTTCCCGTCCAGCCACTCCATGTGGGCGCCCCGATGCACAATCGCCCGCTGGGTGACGAGGTTGTACATGTTGTTCGACCAGTTCTGGATCGTGGTGTACCGGAAGAAGGCGTCCCGGTTGACGACGATTTCGATCACGCCCGAATGGAACGAGTCGGTCGAGTACACAGGGGCGGTGCACCCCTCGATATAGTGCGCCCGCGATCCCTCGTCCGCGATGATGAGCGTGCGCTCGAACTGGCCCAGCCGCTCCTGGTTGACCCGGAAGTAGGCCTGCAGCGGCGTCTCCAGTTGCACCCCCGGCGGAATGTAGACGAACGAGCCGCCCGACCAGACCGCCGAGTTGAGCGCCGCGAACTTGTTGTCGGCGGCGGGAATGACGGTCCCGAAGTGCTTGCGGAAGAGCTCGGGGTGATTCTTGAGCCCGTCTTCGATCGAATCGAAGATCACACCCTTCGATTCCCACTCTTCCTTGAGCGAGTGGTAGACCATCTCGGAATCGTATTGGGCGCCCACGCCCGCCAGGAGGCGCCGCTCGGCTTCGGGAATGCCCAGCCGCTCGAAGGTCTCCTTGATGTTCTCGGGCACATCGTCCCAGGATCGCTCCATCTGCTCCTGGGGCTTCACGTAGAAGTAGGTCTGCTCCAGCGTTTCCTCAAGTTCGGACAGATCGCCGCCCCACTCCGGCATGGGCTTCGAATCGTAGATCCCGAGTGCCTTGAGGCGGCGCTTGAGCATCCACTCCGGCTCGTCCTTGCGCCCAGAGATCTGCCGCACGATATCGGCGTCGAGACCCGGGCGCGTGCGGAAGACCGGTTCGGAATCGGTTATGAAACCGAACTTGTAGTCATCCAGCCCTAGCCCTTGTATGACTTCGTTGCTTGGCATCAGCTTCTCCTCGCCTCTCCCGCCCGGCTGCGGCGGCCAAAGGGCCCGTTGCGGTCAGGCGACATGCGCTCTCCTGTATTCCTCGTAACCCCGCGCTTCAAGCTCCATCGCCACCTCCGGCCCGCCCGACTCCACGATGCGGCCCTTGATCATCACATGTACCACATCGGGGATGATGTAGTTCAGGATGCGCTGGTAGTGCGTGATCAGCAGCACCGACAGGTCGGGGTTTTCGCGCTTTAGCACGTTCACCCCTTGCGCCACGATCTTGAGGGCGTCGATGTCCAGCCCCGAATCGGTTTCGTCCATGACTGCCAGCGACGGCTTCAATACCGACATCTGCAGAATCTCGTTCCGCTTCTTCTCGCCGCCGCTGAATCCGTCGTTGACCGGCCGCTGCGCGAAGGACGGGTCCATGTCCAGAAGCTCCATCCTGTCCATCAGCAGCTCCTGGAAGTCGAAGAGGTCGAGTTCCTCGTCGTCCTCCAGGCGCGCCTGCAGCGAAGTGCGCAGGAAGTTCGCGATCGACACGCCGGGGATCTCGACCGGGTACTGGAAGGCCATGAAGACCCCGGCCTGCGACCGCTCGTCGGGCTCCAGATCGAGTAGGTCCTCGCCCGCGAAGGTCACCGACCCACCGGTGGTTTCGTAGCCCGGATGACCCGCGATCACCTTGGCGAGCGTGCTCTTGCCGGACCCGTTCGGACCCATGATGGCATGGATCTCGCCGGGCCGGATCGTCAGATCCAGGCCCTTCAGAATATGTAGATCCTCATCCGCAACCTTGGCCCGAAGGCCGGCTACCGAGAGGATTGCAGCATCGTTCATCCGCTGAAGGCTCCGTACGTTATCGCTAATAAGAATGATTATTGTTTAGGACACCAAAGCTACTTGACGCATACCCACGCGTCAAGCTGGGTTCCAGCGTTCCGTGGTTCCGGATACGAAGCGCCTAAGAGGTTGCCAAGCAATTACTTAAGCGCGGGCTTCCCGCTGTCCCCGCCACCGTTTGGAAGGCCCGCGATCGGGCCGATCGGGCGCCTATTCGAATATCGGTCCCCGAATCCAGGTGTCGGATCTCGCCCAGGCCTGCTCGAACCGGCCCTGCACCTCTTCGGCCTCGGCGGTGCGGCCCTGTGCCCGCAGCGCCGCCTCCAGCCCGAACAGCGACCATCCGTTCATGGGATGGTCCTCGAGCGCGGCCTTGAAGACGCGCTCCGCATCCTCAGGGCGCTCCAGTTCCAGCAGCAGGTCGCCCAACCAGTGCCGCACGGAAAAGTTCAGCGGCTCGGGCTCGTCGTAGCGCAGGCCATCCTCGACCTCGATTGCCGCCTCCAGCACCTCGACCGCGGCGTCGTCATCCCCGTCGTGGCGAAGGATCTCGCCCTCGAGGATCCCGGCGACCACGCCCAGCAGATCAGCCGCCGAATGGCCACGGAAAGTCTCGCTCGCGGGCGTCTTTTCCGCCGCACGGCGCACCTTTTCCAGGTAGATCGAAGCGCGCCCCGGCTCATCGTGCCGCAGATACGCGTACCCGCGCGCGAAGTCCCAGAATCCGCGCTGGATGCCGCCCTCGGGCGGGTCCTCGAGCGCCAGGATCTCGTCGAAGCGGCCGAACCGGAGAAGCGTCATGCCCTCGTAGAAGTTCCCGCTCGGGACGATCTTGCCGTAGTCCTTCGCGGCCTGGATCGCGATCGCGCCCTGTCCGTCCATGGACGCGGCGAAGAGCAGCATGTGGAGGTTGTGGGAAGGGTAGATGGCCCACGCAAGGTCCTCGTCCGCGCGGAGATCGGAGTGCCAGGCGGCGAGATTGCCCCTGACGGCGTCGCCCCAGCGCCCGATGCGGTTGTACGTGTGCGAAGGCATGTGCTGGATGTGACTTGCTCCCGGGATTGCCGCACCGAGGTGGTCGGCGCATCCTTCGGCCTTCTCGGGCTTGATCGTGGGCTCGGTCGCGTGGACGTAGAGATGGCAGGCGCCGGGATGCTCGATGCTCATCGCCAGAACGTCCTCCAGGATCCCGTGGATCTTCTGCACCGCGGGCTTCTCGATGTCCCAGCGGCCGCGCCGCGGCTCGAGCAGCATCAGCGACTCGCCGTACAGCGTTCCGACGTCGAGGTCGTCGGGGAACCGCTCGTACACGTCAGCCATGGCGCGCGCATAGGCCGAGTCGAGCTGCTTGCGCATGTCGGCGTCGTGCTCGGGCGCATACCGGACCGCCATCGCCTCGATCAGGGCGCGCTCGACCTCGTTGGCGTGCTCACCGGCCAACTTCTGCGCCTTCATGATGTTCTCGTGCGCTCGCGGCGCGTCGTCCGGTCCCATCCCGCCGTTCAGGTACGGTCCCCAGGCCCACGCTTCACCCCAGAAACACATCGCGCAGTCGGGGTCGTCCCGCTGGGCCTGGCGGAAGGAGCGCGCCGCGCGCAGCGGGGTAAACGCGTACATCATCTGGACGCCCTGGTCGAAGAACTTCTGCGCTCGCGGCGACTTCGTCGTAATGGGCCGCGTCAGCGGGCCGAGCGCCTCGGGATAGTACGTAGCCTCTTCGTCGAACCCGGCCGGGTACTCCACATCCTGCGCGGCGGCTGGTTCGGGGGCAACGGCTGCAAGCGAAGAGACGATCGCGGTCGCAAGGATGGCGCGGCAAAGCCGGCTGCAGGCAGGTTCCATGGTCAGGCTGTCCGTTGAGGTCGTTGAGGGTTTGTCGAACATCAGCCAAAGGTGTGGTTTGGACGTGGAGCCCGCCAGCCCCGCTGTGGTCGGCCAGGCGTCCGATCCGAACATTCCGATGTCCCAAAACACTCGGTATGACCGTGTGCCGAAACAAAGCCGTTAGAATGATTCGGCGGCCTTGCCCGTAATTTCTCCGACTGTGTCACCCAAACCGGGAGGCAGCTTGCTACCTGACCTGGAACGCGAACTCCTGAAAAAGTGCCAGGCAGGCAACGCCAGATTCTTCGAACCGATAGTACGGGCCTACGAGCGTCCCGGGATGCGCGTGGCCCTCGGAATGATGGGGAACCGGGACGATGCCACGGACGCCCTGCAGGACGCGTTCATCAAGACGTGGCGATCGCTGCGGAGCTTCGATCTGAAGCGGTCGTTCAGCCCCTGGTTCTTCCAGATCCTCCGAAATCAGTGCAGGGATGCGCTCCGGAAGCGCAAGGTTCGTTTCCGGCTCGAAGCGCTGGACGAACGTCTCGAAATGAAACCTTCCGATCCGGAGCAGAGCCCGGCGCGGATCCAGGAAAGGAAGGCGGCGAAAGAGCAGCTCTGGAAAGCGCTGGAGCAGCTGAGTGAAGATCACCGCGAGATCATCGTACTGAAGGAGATCGAGGGATTTCGCTACGGCGAGATTGCAAGGATATTGAACATTCCGGAAGGGACGGTCGCGAGCCGTCTCTTCCACGCACGGCGGGCGTTGGCGACTGTGCTGCGCGAGACGGGGAACAGCCCATGAGCAAGAACATTCCGGCAAGGGTCAGTCAGGAAGACCTGATGCGCTTCCTCGACGGCGAGGTGTCCCCCGCCGAGAGGGCGGCCGTGGAGCGCGTCCTGGAAACCTCGAGCGAGCTCCGCCGCGAGGTCGCCCTGTTCCGCTCCATGAAGGAGAATCTCCAGGATCTGTCCCTCGCGCACGGCGGCGTTTCGGTGTGGGGCCGAATCAGAACCCGGATCACCATGCCGATCGGCTGGATTCTGACCACGTCCGGGGTGGTCGCGTGGCTGGCCTACGGCGCGTGGTCCTTCGTAAGGTCTCCGTCGGGCATTGTGGTGAAGCTCGCCACCGGAGGCATCGCGATCGGCATCCTCGTTCTGCTCGCCCACGTCATCTGGGACCGCTACAAGGAATACGGCACCGACCCCTACCGGAATGTCCATCGATGATCATTGCCACGACCGAGAACGTTGCGGGTTACCGGGTGGCACGCACGCTGGGCATGGTCAGGGGCAGCTCGGTCCGGGTCCGCCACCTGGGCCTGGACCTGATGGCCAGCCTTCGCAATCTGGCCGGCGGAGAGGTTCCCGAATACACCAAGCTCCTGGCCGAGGTCCGGGAGCAGGCGGTGGACCGGATGATGGCCGACGCCGAGGTGCTCGGCGCCAACGGAATCCTGGCGGTGCGCTTCCAGTCGGCCGAAGTCAGCCGCGGCGCCGCCGAGATGATGTGTTACGGGACGGCGGTGGAGCTGCGCCCGGAGGGTTAGGGCGCAGGCGCCGTCAACGACTCAAGCATCTCCCGCCGCAACCTGCCGCCGGTGATGCGTCATCTGCACGCGGTGCACCCGGCCGATGATGGAAACGAGAAACAGGGCTGCAGGGATTCGTAAGCCCGCCCTGATGGCGTCGGTGGCGGATTTCAGGATTTCACCATTCGCATCATCCGCAAAGATGCCGATCAACCCAGCCAATTCCATGCCATTGACGGCAACGATGTTGAGAACCCACAACGACCACCAGCACCACAGGAGTGGTGATCCGGTTTGACGCCGCCACTCACGCGGGTTGAAGCTGGCGCGCCAGATCTCCAGCATCGCCTGGAAGGGCTTCCACAGGTTGGCGATCGGGACGAAAAACCAGCCGACCGCCCATCCGGGGGTGAACTTCAACCTGGTCGCGCCCAACGCACGCACGTTGCAGTTCGCCCGGTGAACCCACACAAGCATGACCACGGCGGTCAGCAACGCTGCCGAGGGAAGAACGGGTATCGCCCAAAGTGGTAGCAGGGGCACAGTGTCACCGCGCAGCAGTGCCTGATACTCTGTCAAATTGGTCCACAACAGGAACGCGCTCACGGCGACCGAGGCGCAAAGCAGGCCGCGAGTCCAATTCGTGAGTGCTGTCGGGTCCCTGAAGCCGTATCGTTGTTCGTTTGCAGTCGATTGGGTCTCCATGCCCATCCTCCCGTGCCGGGTCAAGTTCCACCCCGCAAGCTACGGGACAGCGGTAGAGTTGCGTCCCCAGGGCCGATCTTCAGTCTGCCGCCGCCTGCTCCCTGTGTTGTGCCAGTTGCATCCGGTTTACCGTCCCCATGATGGCCAGCAGGACGAGTACCAACGGGATATCCAACACGTTGCTGGCGACGCTCGTAACCGTTTCCAACGTCTCCGCGCCGGCCTCGCCGAGATTGCGCCCTACCGCCCAATTCACCAGTGATCCTCCCCAGAACGGTACAATCCACAGGAACCACCACCAATGCAGTAGCGGGGACACCGGCTGTCCGCCCCAATCGGCGGGGTCGGCGCTGGCCTTCCAGATCTCCTTCATGGCCTGATAAGGCTTCCAGAACCAGGCGATCGGCACGAAGTACCAACCCACCGCCCAACCCGGCGTGTACTTCAGGTCGGCGGCACCCAGATGCCCGGCATTGCGGTTGGCGCGATGAATCCAGCTAAGCACGAGGATTCCGTTGGCCAGCATGACTGCCATCATTGCAAGGGCGCGCAGGACCGCGAACCTGAGCCCCAATGCCAATTCCTCGCCACCGGAACCCAACAGGTCGCGGACATCGGGCCATGTTGAGATGAGCGAAAGGGCCAGGTATGCATAAAGAGATGCCGCGGCCCAGCGCGTAAGCCCGGTCGGGTCACGGAAGCCCTCGTATTGCTCATTCATGGTGGCCCCTCTCGGCCAGAATCGTTTTCCGCCTTCCCAAACCCAACGCACTCCACCCCGTAGCCCCGCAGCCGCTCCGCCATCACCCGCGCCGCCTCCGGGTTCGAATCGACCAGAATGTAGTCCCTCCCATGCCGCGCGGCAGCCTCGCCCGTCGTCCCGCTGCCAGCGAAAAAATCAAGAACGGTGTCCCCGAGGTTCGAGTGCACCTTCACGATACGTTCGAGCACCCCCAAAGGCTTCTGCGTAGGGTAGCCGGTCTTCTCGCCGCCCGTCGGGCTCACAATCGTGTGCCACCAGACATCCGTGGGCGTCTTCCCCCGCGCCGCCTTCTCCTTGCCGACCAGCCCCGGCGCCATGTACGGAATCCGGTCCATCTCGTCGAAGTTGAAGGTGTAGCCGCCCGGATCCTTCGCGTACCAGAAGATCGTGTCGTGCTTGGCCGGCCACTTGCGCTTCGAACGCGCTCCGTAGTCGTACGCCCAGATGATCTCGTTCATGAACGACGCGCGCCCGAAGATCTCGTCGAGCAGGATCTTGCAGTAGTGCGCTTCGCGGTAGTCGATGTGAAAGAAGAGCGACCCCGTGGGCGCGAGCACCCTGTGCGCCTCTCGAAGCCGCGGTTCGAGAAAGGCGAGGAAGTCAGGGTGGCGGTCGTCGTAGCTGCTGCGACCCAGAACCTTGGTGCGGTAGCGCGCGCCCTGGAAGCCGGTGCGGTCTCCCGCCTCGTCGCGCTCGACCCGGATGCGCGTTCGCTCCTGCGCCCGCCCGGTATTGAAAGGCGGGTCGATGTAGATGAGCTGGACGCTCCCCCCCTCCATCGCCCGCAGAACGGGGAGGTTGTCGGCCAGGATGATCCGCCCTGCCGGACCACCCTGGCCGCCCTTCATCTCAAACCGCGAGTCCTGAGACGCTCAGTTGTCCGCGGCGGTCAGCTCTCTCCGTCTTCGGAAACCGCCCGCTCCTCCTTCGCCTTGCGGACCATCTCGCGCACGTCGGCCAGCAGCTGCTGCGCATCGTAGACGATGCCGTCCTTGATCGTGTACTTGATGCCGCCGACGCGCTCGGTCTCGCCGGTCTCGTCGTTGAGCTTCACGGCGCCGTTGCCGTACAGGACCTTGAGGTTCTGGAGCGGATTCTCGTCCACGACGACCATGTCGGCCTTGAGGCCGGCGCGCAGGATGCCGAAGTCGATGTCGGTGCCCTTGGGATCGTGGAGCTCCTCGGCGCCGAACAGCGTCGCGGAGCGGATGACCTCGACGGGGTGGAAGCCGGCCTCGCGGAGCAGCTCGAGCTCACGGATGTAGTCGAAGCCGTAGAGCTTGTAGATGAAGCCGGAGTCGGATCCGGTCGTGACGCGTCCGCCGGCGTTCTTGTAGTCGTTGAGGAAGTGCATCCACTTGTTGAAGAAGCGCTTCCAGTGGTACTCGTCCTCGCTGGTCCAGTAGAACCAGTAGGAACCGTGCGCGCGGCGCGACGGCTGGTAGAAGTCCCACTGGCTGGGCAGCGTGTACTCTTCGTGGAAGTCGGCCTCGCGGGAGCGCATCACGTCGCGGCTGGCCTCGTAGATGGTCATCGTGGGGTCGAGGCCGAAGCCGAGTTCGAGGAAGCGGTCGATGAGGTCGTTCCACTGCTCCGAGCCGGGCTCGGCGGCCTGGTACCAGAGCCGGCCGACGTTGCCGAAGCGGTGCTGCTCGTCCTGGTAGTTGTAGTCGAGGGGCCAGGCCTGGACGCTGTAGTCGGTCAGCATCGACTCCATGAGGCCGTAGTAGTGCGTCATCATGTCGAGGCCGACTTCGGCGGCGTCGAGCGCGGTCATGCGCGGCACGCCCATCTGGCCGAGGTGGGCGACGGTGCCGAGGCCGTGCATGTGCGCCTCGTCGATGACCGCGGCCATGATGTCGGGGTCCATCGCGCCGAGCTTGAGGCCGTCGATCTTCGCGCCATCGACGTCCACCTCGGCGGCCCACCGCACCCACTCACGCGCCTTCTCGGGCGAGTCGACCGGGCCGTTGTCCCACGCCTCGCCTGGCCGCGCATAGGTGAACATGCGCGGTGCGACGATCTCGTTGCGCTCGGCAGCGGCCTTCTCCTCCAGCGCCCACATCATGGGCCCGTGCCCGACGCCGCGAGAGGTGGTGATCCCGTGCCCCATCCAGAGCTTGTAGGTGTACTCGGGCTGGGGCGCCTTGCCGCCGCCGCCGGTGTGGGCATGCATGTCGACGAAGCCTGGCATGATGAACATGCCGGTCATGTCGATCTCCCTGGTGGCGCCCGAGGGGCGGCTGTCCTCGTTGATCGGCACGCCGGGATATCCAACCGTCTGGATTGCGGATATCCGATCACCCTCGATGACGATATCCACGGGGCCCATGGGCGGGGCGCCGGTACCGTCGATGATCGTGGCGCCGCGGAGGATCAGCCGCTCGTGGGGGCCGTCCCCCTCGTCGGCACCGCGGAGGGTGGTGGGTTCCATCTGCGCGGCGAGCGCGGCAGGAATGGCCGCCGCCGTGGCGAGAGCGAGAGCGAACTGGCGGATCGGGCCGCGTGAGAACTGCATCCGGAAACCTCCTGGGTGATGAAACGTCATACGGGCATTGAATGTTAGCCGCATGGCGGTCGCGTGCACAGGAGCCTCAGGTTCCCGCGCGCGCGACGACTCAGGTCTCGCGTGGACAGAAGCCGCGCCGCGGATTAGCGTTTCCCATGACCCAGCACGACGCCGAACAGGCCGACCCGCAGGCTCTCGACCGCGAGGAGGCCGCCGCCGAGATCGAGCGGCTGAGCGCCGAGATCAACCGCCACGACCGTCTCTACTACGTGGAAAACCGGCCCGAGATCGCCGACTCGGCGTACGATATCCTCTTTCGCCGCCTGCAGGCGCTGGAGGCCGCTCATCCCTCGCTGGCGACGCCGGATTCGCCCACGCAGCGAGTCGGCGCGGACCCGAGAGACAGCCTCCCAAACTTCGAGCACGCCGTGCCCATGCTGTCGCTGGATTCGGCGCAGGACCTCGACGCGGTGCGCCGTTTCGACGAGCGGCTGCGCAAGGCGCTCGACGACGTGGACATCCGGTACGTGGTCGAGCCGAAGCTGGACGGCGCCTCGGTGGAACTGGTGTACGTGAACGGCGTCCTAGACCGCGCGGTGACGAGGGGGAACGGCCGCGTCGGCGAAGGCGTCACCGAGAACGTGCGCACCATCCCGTCCGTCCCGCTGCGACTCCGCGAAGAGGAGATTGGGGCTCCCGCGTTCCTCTCTGTGCGGGGCGAGGCGCTCATGTACCTGAGCGATTTCGAGTCGCTGAACCAGCGGCGGATCGAGGCGGAGGATCAGCCGTACCAGAACCCCCGCAACGCGACATCGGGGGCGCTGCGGCAGCTCGATTCGCGAATCACCGCGCAGCGGCCCCTGACCGTGCTGGCCTACGACGTGATGGCGGTCGAGGGCGCCGATTTCGATACCGATTCCGAGGGCCTGGCTGCGCTGAAAGCGTGGGGTTTCCGCACGCCGGAGCGGATTGAGGTCATGGCGTCGGTGGACGAGATTGCCGAATACCATCGCGGCTTCGACGCCGACCGCGATTCGCTGGATTACGAGATCGACGGTGTGGTGGTGAAGCTCGACGCCCTGGCGCCCAGGCGCCGGCTGGGCAGCACGTCGCATCACCCCAGGTGGGCGATCGCCTTCAAGTTCGAGCCCCGCAAGGAGATCACCCGGATCGACCGGATCTTCGTGTCCGTAGGTCGGACCGGGGTGCTGACGCCGGTGGCGCTGCTGCGGCCGGTCGAGGTGGGCGGGGTGACCGTGTCGCGGGCTTCGCTGCACAACCGGGAGGAGCTCGAACGCAAGGACGTGCGCAAGGGTGATCTCGTGCGGGTGCAGCGCGCGGGAGACGTGATCCCGCAGGTCGTCGAGCGGGTCGATGAAGATGGGCGGGAGCGGGAGCCGCCGTTTTCGATGCCGGAGGCATGCCCATCGTGCGATACCCCCCCCGTCGAGAAGGGCCCGTTCACGGTCTGCCCCAATCACTTCGCCTGCCGGGCGCAGCTGAAGGGCCGGATCACGCACTTCGGGTCGCGGGGCGCCCTGGACATCGAGGGGCTCGGCGGCGAGACGGCCGCCCTCCTGGTGGACGAGGGCCTCGCGAAGGAACTGGCCGACCTCTTCGACCTGACGGAGCAGGACCTTGTCCCGCTGGAGGGATTCGCAGAGCTGTCCGCGCGCAACCTCGTCAGCGCGATCGCGGACCGCCGCCGGGTCGAACTCGCCCGGTTCCTGGTCGGTCTCGGGATTCCTGAAGTGGGCGCCACGGTTGCCAGGGACCTGGCGCTGCACTTTCGCGGAATCGCGGAGCTTCGCGCAGGCTCACCGGAAGACCTGGAGGCAGTGCACGGCGTGGGGCCCAAGATGTCGACGGCGATCCTCGGCTTTCTTCATGAACCACGGGTGTCCGACGCCCTCGATCGACTGCTCGCCAAGGGGTTCGAATTGACCGTGCCGGATGCGCCGGCGGAGGAAGCGGCGGAGGATTGGGCGGGGAAGAGGGTGGTGCTGACGGGCGCGCTGGAAGGGTATTCGAGGAGCGAGTTGAAGAAGATCCTGCAGGGGCTGGGCGCGCGGGTGACGGGGTCGGTCAGTTCGCGGACGGATTTGCTCGTGGCCGGGGCGAATCCGGGGTCCAAGCTGGCCAGGGCGAGGGAGCTCGGTGTGGAGGTGCTGGACGAAGCCGAGCTGCGCGAGCGAATCGAGGGGGCAAGTTGACCAACGCCGCGCTCGCCGGCCGTGTCGCGGAACTGGCGAATCTGATGGCGCTGGACGGCGGCGATGCCCACCGGGTTGCGCACTATCGCAAGACGGCTACGGCGCTGCGCCGCTTCCACCATCCGCTGGCTGAAATGATCGAGGGAGGGGTCGATCTCAGCACCGTGCCGGGGATCGGGAAGGGACTGGCCGGCGTTCTCGAGGACCTCGTGCTGCGCGGCTCGTCGCCGCGACTCGAAGCATACCGGGCGAGGATCCCTGCGGGGCTTGTCGACGTGATGCGCCTGGACGGCGTCGGCGCGACCCGGGCCCGGACGCTGGGCGAGGCGGCGGTGGATTCGGTGGAGAAGCTCGAGAAGATGCTGGCCAGTCGCGAAGTCGTGAAGCTGGATGGGTTCGGACCGGGGGTCGTGGCGCGGCTCCAGCGGGGCCTGGCCGCGCGGGCGGCCCTGGCGGGCAAGTCCCTGTTGTCGCGGGCGGACCGGGCGGTGCGGCGGCTCTCGTCGCTTCTCGCCGGGCAGGGGTTCGAGGTCAGGCTCGCCGGGGACGTACGGCGCCGGACCGGGATCGTCGCCACCTGCGACCTGGTATGCGGCGCCGCGCCCGACGCGCTGTGGAGCAGCGTTGCGGACCATGCGGAAGTGAGGGTCGAGGGCGGGCGGGGCGAGAATCCCCTGCAGGTCACCTGCGACGGGGTGAAGATCAGGCTGGTGGCGGCTCCGCCGAGCCGTGTGGAGCAGATTGCGCATCACCTTACCGGTCCGCCGGCGTACATCGAGGCGCTGCAGGCGAGGGCGCGGAGCCGCGGGCTGGAGCTGACGCCGATGGGGATCGGCGACGAGGATGGCGAAGCCGGGACCTACGAGCGCCTCGGGCTGCCGTGGATCGCGCCCGAGCTACGGGAGGACGGGAGGACCATCGAGAGGGCCGAAGCGGGGCTGCCCCGGCTGGTCGAATGCGGAGACATCAAGGGCGACCTGCACATGCACACCACCTGGAGCGACGGGGCCGCGACCATCAGGCGGATGGCGCAGGCCGCGGCCGACCGGGGATACAGTTACGTCGCGATCACCGACCATTCCCCTTCCACTCGCGTGGCCGGAGGCCTCGACGCGCAGGCGCTGCGGGAGCAAGGAGAAGAAATCGACCGGGTGCAGCGCGATTTCGCCGAGATTCGGATCTTGCGGGGCTGCGAGGTCGACATCCTTCCCGATGGGTCCCTCGACCATGCCGATGAAGTGCTAGCCGACCTCGATCTGGTCGTCATCTCGGTGCATTCAGCCTTCGAAATGAGCGAAGTCCAGATGACCGACAGGATCATCAGAGCGATGGAAAACCCGTACGTGCACATCCTCGGGCACCCCACAGGGCGCAAGCTGGGACGCCGCAACCCATACCCCGTCGACGTGCACGAGGTGCTTCGCGCGGCCGCCCGATTGAAGGTGGCCGTGGAGGTCAACAGCAATCCCCGCCGCCTCGACCTCGATCATCGCGGTCTTTGGCTCTGCGGGGAACTCGGGGTTAGCGTCGTTGTAAATTCCGACGCTCATTCGGTGGCTCGGCTTGACAATGTGCGCTACGGCGTAGACCAGGCCCGGAGGGGATGGTTGCAGGCAACAAACATCGTGAATACCGGAGCACTGGCTGAAGTGCTGCACTGGATTCGGCAGAGGCGCAACTGACGATGCTGGGGTACATTCTGCTCCTCCTCGGCGGTTTCGGCGCACTCTATTTCGGGGCGGAATGGCTTGTGCGCGGTGCGGCCCGGATCGCCGCCGCGATGGGTACGAGCCCCGTGGTCGTGGGGCTAACGCTGGTGTCGCTGGGGACGTCCGCGCCCGAACTGGTCGTTGGCGTCATCGCCACGCTGAACGGCGAGGGCGGGCTCCTGATGGGCAACGTCCTGGGCTCCAACCTGGCCAACATCGGTCTCATCCTGGGAGCCACGGCGCTCGTCACCCCATTGGCGGTGGCAGACCGGGTGATCAACCGCGATGTGCCGATCATGATCCTGATCACGATCTTCGTCTTCCCCCTGGTGCTGGATCTGGAGGTCGACTGGGGAGACGGAGTGATCATGCTGGTCCTGCTCGTCGTGTACGTGGCCTTCACCTTCTGGACCGCCGAAGACGAGATACAGAACATTCGGCAAGAGGTGGGCAGCCTCGCGGAAGAGACCGAGGTTGGTCTGGCGGCACCGGGTTGGCTGCGCAATCTGGGGCTGGTCGCGGCGGGGGCTGCCGGGCTCGGTTTCGGTGGCCAGGCCATCGTGGCCGCAGCCATCTATCTGGCCGAGGCGCTGGGCGCGAGCCCCGAGTTCATCGGGCTGACGGTCGTTGCGATCGGAACTTCACTGCCCGAGCTGGTCACGTCGATCGTGGCCGCCGCGCGCAAGGAAACCGATATCGCGGTCGGCAACATCGTCGGCTCCAACATCTTCAACATCACCGCTGTCATGGGAGTGTCGGCGCTGGTGCGGGGCTATCCCGTCAGCGAGTCGATCCTGGGATTGCAACTGCCAGCCGTGCTGATCCTCTCGGTGCTGGTATGGCCCGTCGTGGCCAGCGCGAGGACGGTCAGGCGCATCGAGGGATTCCTGTTGCTGGTCGCCTATTTCGGCTTCATGGGGTGGATCACGTTTGTCAACTGACGCAGAAAGCCGCCAGTGGGCCGCGCGGCTTTCGCGGGTAGAGAGCCGCAACGTCACTTTCCTCGATCGCCCTCCTCCGTTCTGGACGGATGCCAGGGGGTCGGAGGTTCGGGACGCCGCCGGCAACGTCTACCTGGATTTTTCCGGCGCGTTCGGAGTCGCCTTCGCGGGACATCGGCACCCGGCCGTCATGGAGCGGATTGCATCCCAGTCGGAACGGCTGGTGCACGGGATGGGTGATATCCATCCACCGGCCGTCAAGGTGGAGTTCCTGGAGGCGCTGGCGGGGCACATGCCCTGGCCCGAGTCGCGGGCAATCCTCGGTCTCAGCGGATCCGACGCCGTCGAGGCTGCCCTCAAGACGGCTCAGCTGGCAACCGGGCGCATCGGTGTCATCGCCTTCGAGGGGAGCTACCACGGGCTGACGCTGGGCGCGCTCGCGACGACTCACCGCGAACACTTTCGCCGCCCGTTCAACGACAGGCTGGTGGATCACGTTCACTACCTGCCGTTCCCTTCGTCACCGGCCCAGGCGGCCATCGTGCTCGACCGGGTGACCGACCTCCTGTCGCCGCAGGCTGCCATGCCTGTCGGTGCCGCCATCGTGGAACCGGTTCAGGGCCGCGCGGGCGTCCGCATCCCGCCGGACGGGTTCCTGGCGGAGCTCGGGGCCCGGATGCGGGCCGGCGGAGGCCTTCTGATCGCGGACGAAATCTTCACCGGGATGGGGCGAACGGGCACCCTCCTGGCCTGCGAACACGACGCTGCCGTGCCGGATCTCGTCTGCGTCGGCAAGGCCCTCGGGGGTGGAATGCCGCTATCGGCTTGCTGCGGCGCGTGGTCGGTCATGGACGCATGGCCTGCCTCGACCGGCGAGGCCATCCACACGAGCACCTTCCTGGGCCATCCTCTCAGCTGCGCGGGCGGGCTCGGGTTCCTGGCCGCGCTCGAGGCGGATCGTCTGGTCGAGCGAGCGAAACGCCTCGGTGACTGGGCGCTGAGCCATCTCTCGCAGGAGCTGGCGGACCATCCCGCGGTCCGGGAAGTGCGGGGCCGAGGCCTCATGCTGGGCATCGAACTGAAGGAGGGGCAGGGGGCCGCTCCTGCCGCGAAAATCGCCGAAGGGGTGTTGCAACGCGGGCTGATCGTGCTGCCCGCTGGAGAAGCCGCAGGGGTTGTTGAGCTTACCCCGCCCGCGACAATCTCCAGGGGTGACCTTGAACGTGGGCTGAAGATCCTGGTCGAAGCGATCCGTTCAGCGTGCTGAAGTAGCGAAGTCGATCCGTTCGGCCAGCTTGAAGTCTTTCGCGGTGACCCCGCCTCCGTCGTGCGTGGACACGCTCAGAATGACCTCGTTGTACTTGACCGTGATGTCGGGATGATGATCCAGTTCATCGGCGATCGTGGCGACGCGATTGACGAATACGACGGCGCTGCGGAAAGAGGGGAAGGTGTATTTCTTGCGGATCGAGCCTTCCCAATACTGCCATCGGGGATGGGTTGCGATCCACCCCTCAATCTCGTTCTGCGGGAGATTATTCGTCATCGTTCCCCGCCTCCGCGTAGCCTCCTGCGCAACGGTTTACGGTCGCGCCACGACTAGAATCATAACCGCACTCCAACGGGCGGCCAAGGTCGGAGTGGCCGATGCTGTCCGGGCGGGGGCCTGGCCGTTGGCTGGCCGGCAAGACGGTTGCCGACTGTCATTGACGGAACATATGGCGTTCCCGAAGATCAACCATGGCAACACTCCGGGAACTGCTCATTCGGTCCAGCCGCACCTTCGCCGTGGGGATCGAAATCCTCCCCGAGCCGCTGAGGCGAGAGATCAAGGTCGCCTACCTGCTTCTGCGCGTTTCCGACTATCTCGAGGATAACCAGGAGCTGGAAGACAGCGACAAGATCGCCCTGCTGAACGAGTGGAGGCGTGTCCTCGGCGCCAGGCCGGGACGTGAAGCGCTTATCGAGCGGCTCAAAGCGGCTGAAGAGGACACGCCGGACGCCCTGGTAGCCCGCAACGCAGGCGCGGTCCTCGAGGAGCTGGATCGGCTGGACCCGGATGCGCGAGCGATCCTTGTACGGCGCGTGGGAGAATCGAGCGCTGGAATGGCGCGCTGGACGCGGCGCGGGTCCGTCTTCGAAACCGAGGCCGATCTCGACGACTACATGCACGAGGTGGCGGGGCGCGTGGGCCATCTGCTCACCGAACTGTTCACGCTACGCCTCAGAGGCGTCGGAGCCAGTCAGGATCGCATGATGCGGCTGGGCCGCGAATTCGGCCTGGCGCTGCAGACCGTGAACGTCATACGCGGATTGCACGAGGACCGCGACCGCGGCTGGGTATACGTCCCGACCGAGTTCCTTCCGGGCTCGACGATCAGCCCGGCGAAGCTCTTCGAGCCGGAGAACCAGCGGGCCGCAATGTCCGCGCTGTCCCGGCTGGTGCAGAAGGCGGACCGTCACCTGGCCGCGGCCCGGGCGTACATTCGCATGATTCCCCGCCGGCACCACGGAGTTCGCATCTTCTGCATGCTCCCGCTCTTCTTCGCCGTGCGAACCCTCGCGCTCAGCCGGGAGAACCCCAACGTTCTCGAGCGCGAGACCAAGATGACCCGCCGCGAAGTCGTCGCCATCACCCGAAACGCGAAATTCCTGGGCTTCTCCAACGGATGGATCGACTGGTATAGCCGACGACTGACAGTGGCCGGACCGGTCGTTGACCTCTCCCCGAGAAACAGATAACTTAAAGATCTTGCTGCGGGGTGGAGCAGTCTGGTAGCTCGTCGGGCTCATAACCCGAAGGTCGCGGGTTCGAATCCCGCCCCCGCTATGATTGCATCAGATTCACGGAACGCCGCCTCGCGCGGCGTTTCTGACGTAGACCGGCCAGGCCACCGGAGACCGGACCCTCCAGGGTTTCGGCCTTTCGGCACGGACCCGGTCGGTTTTTGTCGGAACGATGCTGCTACAGGCCAGGTAGCTCAGTTGGTAGAGCACGCGACTGAAAATCGCGGTGTCGGCGGTTCAATTCCGCCCCTGGCCATGGGAGTGCCACAGGTCCGTAGCTCAATTTGGTAGAGCACCGGTCTCCAAAACCGGCGGTTGGGGGTTCGAGTCCCTCCGGGCCTGTACGACGGGGTGACGCCCTCATCGTCTAACGGTTAGGACACCACTCTTTCAAGGTGGAGATCGGGGTTCGATTCCCCGTGAGGGTATACGGCCGGGGTCCGCCCCGGCTGGGCAGTGAAGCAGGGGCTGTAGCTCAGTTTGGTTAGAGTGCCGGTCTGTCACACCGGAGGCCGCGGGTTCGAGTCCCGTCAGCCCCGCTGCCGGTTGTTGGCTGGATGATTGAAAATTCGGGTCTTGGAGCGAGTGTTCCTGGCGCATGGTTCGCACCATTGGGGCCGTAGCTCAGTTGGGAGAGCGCCTGAATGGCATTCAGGAGGTCAGGGGTTCGATTCCCCTCGGCTCCACTGCAATAGTGCCGACGTGCCACGCTCGGGTGGCGGAATTGGTAGACGCGCAGGATTCAGGATCCTGTGGGGGTTAACCCCGTGAGGGTTCGAGTCCCTCCCCGAGCACTATGTGCAGGAGCTGGTCGCCCACGTGCTGGAATTGGTAGACAGGCTGGTTTGAGGGACCAGTGTTCGAAAGGACGTACAGGTTCGAGTCCTGTCGTGGGCACTGTACTGGGCGAGCCGAGGCTCGCAAGAGCGCCCGTAGCTCAATTGGATAGAGTACCTGACTACGGATCAGGGGGTTGGGGGTTCAAGTCCTCCCGGGCGCGTATTCACCGGTGCGACCGCCGGATGAGGGCGCGTAGCTCAGTTGGTTAGAGTGCCACGTTGACATCGTGGAGGTCACAGGTTCGAGTCCTGTCGCGCCCATGGACGCCTGCGATCCCGTCGCGGGACACTGCAGAGGAGGGGGCCGTAGCTCAGTTGGGAGAGCGCAGCGTTCGCAACGCTGAGGTCAGGGGTTCGACTCCCCTCGGCTCCACTGGCAGAGGCAGCTGCACCGGGCCGCCTGCTTGCCGCCCGCCCCAAACATCGCCACCGTAGCTCAGTCTGGTAGAGCACGTCACTCGTAATGACGGGGTCGTCGGTTCGAGTCCGACCGGTGGCTCTACCCTGACGTAACGTCAGGGCTTGCGGCGACAAAACACATAGCCCCGTGGTGTAACTGGCAACACGTCTGACTCTGGATCAGAAGAGTCCTGGTTCGAGCCCAGGCGGGGCTACTTGGAGGGATGGCTGAGCGGCTAAAAGCGGCGCCCTGCTAAGGCGTTGGTCCTAGCGACCACGTGGGTTCGAATCCCACTCCCTCCGCTGAGCGAAAGCGATCGGAGGGAATGGGGTTCGAACATGTTCGAGCCGGAAGCGGTCGCGCCTGCAGGCGCGACCGCTGGAGACGGCCGAGGACGGCGAAGCCGCCACAGGCCAATCCCACTCCCACGGCACCGTGTCAACAAGGGAGAAACGGGTTTGCGTCCGAGCCAACGGCGCGGACGCCCCAACCCACTTCCCCCTCGTCGGGCAAGCGCCAGCGCATGTCCACGATCCCTCGACCCCAGGAGGCGTAGTCCTAATTGGTAAGGCACCGCACTCGAAATGCGGCGTGCGTCGAGCACTTGGGGGTTCGAGTCCCTCCGCCTCCGCTCGGAACCTCCTCGTCATCTCCAAGACCCGCTGGCAGGGAAATCAGAAGACTCATCTTCACGGGGCGTGGCTCAGTCCGGTAGAGCGCTGCGTTCGGGTCGCAGAGGTCCCCGGTTCGAATCCGGGCGCCCCGATTCAGCCGGCAAAAAGTAGGACGGGTGGCCGAGTGGCTTAAGGCGCACGACTGGAAATCGTGTGGGCATCTGCCCGCGTGGGTTCGAATCCCACCCCGTCCGTGCAACGACAGTAAACGGACGGGGTGGGGTTCGAACTTGTTCGAGCCGAAGGCGGTCGCGCCGCCAGGCGCGAACGCCGGAGACGGCCGCCAGGCCAATCCCACCCCTTCGGTCCAGTGTCAGCAACCGAAACGGGCACGGGGTTCGAACTTGTTCGAGCCGAAGGCGGTCGCGCCGCCAGGCGCGAACGCCGGAGACGGCCGCCAGGCCAATCCCACCCCTTCGGTCCAGTGTCAGCAACCGAAACGGGCACGGGGTTCGAACTTGTTCGAGCCGAAGGCGGTCGCGCCGCCAGGCGCGAACGCCGGAGACGGCCGCCAGGCCAATCCCACCCCTTCGGTCCAGTGTCAGCAACCGAAACGGGCACGGGGTTCGAACTTGTTCGAGCCGAAGGCGGTCGCGCCGCCAGGCGCGAACGCCGGAGACGGCCGCCAGGCCAATCCCACCCCTTCGGTCCAGTATCAGCAATCGAAACGGGCACGGGGTTCGAACCTGTTCGAGCCGGAGACGGCCGCAGGCCAATCCCACTCCCTCGGCAGCCTAGAGTTGGGAAGGCTTCGGGGTCGCCGCTCCGGCTTCGGGCGTACCTGGATGGCCCGGCATCCACGTACAAGGTGCGCAGCAGCGGCTCGTCCTAGCCGGTCTGGAACTTGTCCATCAGACTCATCCACCGCGCTGCCTCACCTCACCTCCACCTCATCCACCTCGAACGCGTAGGCCCCCACCGGCCCCTGCGCCACAAACGCCAGCCCCGCGATGATCTCCGGTGTGGCCGTCGGGAAGTCTTCCAGCTGGATCTCCAACTGGGTCCATTCCTCGGGCGCGATGAACGTCACGGTGGGCGGCGGCCCGGCCGGCTGCGCGCTGCTGAACAGCATCACGGAGTACTGCCGACCATCCCCGCGCGTGCGGAAGCGGATCACCTCCCGGCCAGAGAAGTCCACGGGCTGCATGGGCTGCGCGCCGGGCATCCAGATCACGCCCGCCCAGGGGAAGGCGAGCCCCGGAGCGATCTCGCCTGTGACCACCAGCGCGCCGTCCCGCACGCCCACGTTGACGCTTGAGGAGCCGCCGGTCATCTGGTCCGTCGTCACATCCCATGCGCCGAAACTCGCCTCGAACCCGTCCTCGAAGCCAGCGACGAGAGTTTCCCCCGGAGCGGGTGTAATCTCGGCCTGAGGCTCGCCCCCAGCAGAGCCGACCACGCGCTCCACGAGATACCCATCCTTCCAGATCGCGACGATGTCGTGGCTGCGCGACACGTCTTCCTCGAGGTCGCCGCGCACCAGCACCAGGTCTGCGAGATGGCCTTCGGCGATCCGGCCGCGCTCCGCAACGCCAAACGCGTCCGCCGCCACCGAAGTTGCCGCCGCCAGCGCCTCTGCGCTTCCCATGCCGGCACGTGCGAGCAGACGTAGCTCCCCGTGCATCGAGATTCCCGCCCCGGTCCCCGGGTTCGAGCTGTCCGTGCCGGCGACCAGCCGCACTCCGGCCGCGCGCAGCCTTCGGACGTTCTCCATCGCCACGTTTCCGCCCTCCGCGAGGCCACCCGGGAAACGACCGGCGAGTGTCTGCCGTTGGATCGCTGAGAGCATCGCTTCGTCGGTCTCGCGCAGCAGCTCCGCCACTGCGGTGTCCTCGGCCGAAACCATGATCGAGAGCGTCGGAACCACGAAGATGCCAGCTTCCGCAAAGCGCCGGGCGTCCTGCGCGGAGACGACCTCGTCGTTCCACACGTGCACCAGACCGTCGGCGCCGAAAGCCGTCGCCTGGAGAGCCGTTTCGAGGGTGCTCACGTGCACCACGGCGGCGAGTCCCTCCGCGTGTGCGGCCGCGATGACCGCGGCGACGGTCTCTCCGTCGAGCGACGGGAACTCCATGTCGAAGGCGCTGCCGTCCTCGTAGATGATCTTGATCCAGTCGGAGCCCTCGTCTTGGCGCGCCCTCACCCACGCCGCGGCCTCGTCCGGGCCGGTGAGCGTCTCCACGGGAATCCCGAACTGCGTGCCGTGGCCTTCGGGGGCGGTCGCCGCCATGCCGGCGGAGAAGAGGTCCGCCTCGGTGCCGCGCGCCACCTCGACGCGCGCGGCCCGGTGCGCCGCGGCGAAGGCCGGGTCCGTGAACTGGTCCAGCACCGTGGTCACCCCGAAACGCAGCGCGTCTCTCAGCGTCGAGGGGAAGCTGTGCACGTGGCCGTCGATCAGCCCCGGGACAAGCGTATAGCCCCGCCCGTCCAGGCGCGGGAGTTCCTCGGGCAGGTCCAGCTTCTGGCCGGCGTGCAGGATCCTCCCGTCCTCGACCCACACGTCCCATCCCTGCCGGAAGGCCTCGCCGTCGAACGCCGTGACATCCACAATCGCGAACGTCTCCTGCGGAACTCCTCGGGCCGGGCCCTCCGCGGCCTGCGGCACCGGCAGGGTTGCGAGCACGCCGGTGAAGACCGCGACTCCGATCACGAGCCAAGTCGGGCTCCCGCCAATGAGATGACGAACACTCTTCATCGGGACCTCCTCATCGAGAGACTGTCCGCGCGCCGGAACCCGAGCGCCGCCAACGCGAGGAATACGAGCGTTTCGGCCACCAGAACCGCCAGATGCATCGGGACCGGCTGCCCGGCGTCCATGGCGATGACCTTGAGCGCGAGCTGCGCGTGGTGATAGGCGGGAAGCGCGAGCGCGATGTCCTGCATGACATCCGGGAACATGTAGATGGGGAGCAAGAGCCCGGCGAGCATGGCCATGGGGAGGAAGACAAGGTTGACCACAGCCACGGCCGAGCGTCCCCTGGCCCACGCGCCGATCGCCAGGCCCAGGGCGCAGAACGGGATCACGCCGGCCAGCAGCACCCCGGCCAGCGCGAACCACTGCCAGCGGTAGAGGGCTACCCCCGCCGCGTGGGCGGCCGTCAGGAACAGGGCCGCCACGACAACCGCCCCGAAGATCAGCGCCGCCATGACCTTGGCGAACAGGTAGGCGCCGGCGGGCATGGGCGTGGTCTGCTTCAGGAGCAGGACGCCAGTGTCGCGTTCGTTCGCGAGCCCGGCTCCAAAACCGAAGAGCGCCGGGCCGAGGAAGCCGAGGACGCCGTAGGTCACCAGAACGTAGGTCGGCACGGCCAGCGACACCCCGCGCGTGCCCATGATCACGCCGAAGAACAGGTAGAAGATGAGCGGGAACGTCAGGGTGGGGATAGCGAACGTGGGCTCCCGCAACACCTCCAAGACCTGGAAGCGCGCCTCCAGCAGGTAGATCCGGAAGCGCCGACCCGGGGTCATGTGGTGTCCCTAGTCAGCGCGAGAAACGCCTCTTCGAGTCCCGCGGCCACGACGGTGAGATCCGCCAGCGCCTCGTCGCGGACGAGCAGCTCCCGAACCAGAACCTCGGGCTGCGTTGTCAGTGCCTCAAGATGCTGTCCCCGCGTCTTTGCCTGGACAACGCCGGGCATGCCCGCCACCTCATCGGGCCCGACACGCGTGACGCAGCGCACGAGCCGCCCCGCCGTGCGGGACTTGATCTCCGCCGGGGTGCCCTCCGCGATCCGCCGCCCGTTGTGGATAACCACCACGCGGTCGGCCAGCGCGTCGGCCTCGTCCAGGTTGTGGGTCGTGAGGACGGTGGTGCGTCCGGATTCCCGGAGGGCCCGAATCTCGTTCCACAGGCGGTGCCGGGCATCGACGTCGAGCCCGGTTGTGGGTTCGTCCAGGAACAGCAACTCCGGATCGCCCGCCAGCGCCAGCGCGAACATCACCCGCTGCTTCTGGCCGCCCGAGAGCTTCCCGTATCGGCGCCGGGCGAGATCCTCGAGGCCCGCCATGGCGAGCAGGTGCGCAGTCGAGAGCGGGGCCGGATAGTATGCACGGAAGAGCTCGAGGTGCTCGCGCACGGTTAGGTTCGCGGAGATCCCCGAGATCTGGAGCATCGCCCCGCGGCGCACCCGCACTTCGGCCGCTCCCGGCGCAGAGCCGAAGACGCTCGCCACGCCCTCCTGCACCTGCAGGCTCCCGAGGAGGAGGCTGATGGCAGTGGTCTTGCCGGCGCCATTTGGCCCCAGTACGCCCAGCACCTCGCCACGCCGGACCTCTAGGTCGAGGCCTTCCAGCGCCAGCACCGGTCCGTATCGATGTGTTACGCGCGAGAGGCTGGCCAGGGTAGGGCTATGCGCGGCTTGCATAGGTTGAACTTACGAGTCCGTGGTGAGGGTGGTTTCGCGAACGGCTGGACTGCCGTCTCAACGCAACTCAAGCACCCGACCGCCCTTGGTGCAGCCTCCACAGTGAGAGCCAGCCGGCGCAAGCCTGCGCACTTTTCTCCGGGGCGTTCTCGGGACCGTGATCCAGCTCGGAAGCATCGCCGCACGAATGCCGCGGAGAGTTCTTGCACCCATTACCGCACCCCCCATGCTTTCCGGCACCGCACCCAGTCGCAATATTGCCCACCGCCCCGAACAGAACGAACTCTCCCGGAGAAACCATGCACCCGCCTCGCGCCCCCGAATCCGCCCACCCCCCCCGCCCCCCCACCATCACCACCCTCGCCCTCCTCGCCCTGATCGCCGCCTGCGCCGAAGCACCCATCTCCAGCTTCGAGGACCTCGCCGAGGCGCACCTGCCCCAAATCGAAGGCAGCATCCAGGTCCCCGGCCTGCAGGCGGAAGTCGAGGTGCTGCGCGACCCCTGGGGTGTGCCCCATATCTACGCCTCGAACCTCGACGACCTCTTCTTGGCCCAGGGCTTCGTACAGGCTCAGGATCGTCTCTGGCAGATGGAGATGTACAGAAGGGCCGGCGAGGGACGTCTCTCTGAAGTGCTGGGGTCCGAGGCGCTCCAGCACGACCGTGTCGCGCGTCTGCTCAAGTTCCGAGGCCCATTCGACGACGACGAGTACACCAGCTACCACCCCGAGGGCCGCCGCATCCTGGAGGCCTTCGCGGCCGGAGTCAACGCCTACATCGACCACGCTACAGCGGTAGGAGAACTGCCCGTCGAGTTCCAGTTGACGGGGATCGAGCCCGAGCCGTGGACCGCCGAGACGCCGTTGCTGCGCATGCAGACCGCGATGCCGGTCGGGGACGTGCGCCGCGAACTGCGGCTGGCCGAGCAGGTGGCCGAGCTGGGAGCCGAGGAAGCCAACCGGCAGGCGAATCCCACCCCCTGGCGCGAACTCGAGGTGCCCGCGGGCGTCGAACTGTCGCTGATTTCGAATGAACTGCTAGCCGGAGTGACGGGATTCCGCAACGCCATGAGCAGCCCGCCGCTGGCAGCGCCCTACGACGGCTGGACGGGGTCGGAGATGGCGCTCAACCTGGGTGCGCGGGAGACCTCCCCCGGGAGCAACAACTGGGCGATTCACGGCAGCCGCACCGCGAGCGGACACGCGATCGTCGCCAACGACCCGCACCGCGGGGTCACGAACCCGTCGCTCCGCTACGTAGTGCACCTGGACGCACCCGGCTGGACCGCCATCGGCTCGACCGAACCGGTGCTCCCCGGGGTGGCGATCGGACACAACGGACGCATCGCCTGGGGGCTGACCATCGTGGGCACCGACCAGTCGGACGTGTACGTCGAGCAGGTGAACCCGGATGACCCCAAACAGGTGCGCTGGGGCGACGGCTGGGAGGAGGTGCGGACCATCACCGAGACCGTCCAGGTGCAGGACGGTGAGTCCGTGACCATGGAACTGGAGTTCTCACGCCACGGCCCGATCTTCCACCGCGACCCGGACAACAACCTCGCCTACGCCATGCGCTCGACCATGCACGAGCCCGGAACCACGGGGTATCTCTCCGGGCTCCGGCTCAACGTGGTCTCCGACTGTGCCGGCTTCCTCGAGGAGCTGCGCTACTGGCTCGCCCCCACCGAGAACATGATCTGCGGAGACGCGGACGGGAATATCGCCTGGCAGGCCGCCGCCCTCTCGCCGAGCCGCCCCAACTGGCACGGACGGCTGCCGGTGCCGGCGACCGGCGAATACGAGTGGGACGGCTTCCGCGACGACCTTCCCACCGAACTCAATCCGGAGCGCGGCTGGGTGGGCACGGCCAACCACGACATCCATCCGCCCGGATACGATCCGCCGCTCTTCTTCAAGACCGCAGGCCCATACGCCCGCTTCGCGCGGGTCCAGGAGGTGCTGAACGCAGGCAGCGATTTCACTCTGGAGGACTCGCGGCAACTGCAGCAGGACGCATACTCGGCTTCGGCCGCCACCCATGCGGCAATCTTCCGGGGATGGACGGCGACCGACGCGGCACTGGAGCCCTACCGTGCCGAACTCGCCGCGTGGGACGGCGTTTTCGACCGGGCGAGCCGGGCGGCCGCGATCTACCGCCGGCTCGACAGGGAGGCTCTGGACTCGTACACGAACAACCCCGGTGAATCCGGGTCGGCCGACTATGAAAGCGTCCTGGCCGCCGCCATCGAACGGATCACCGCCGACCAGGGCGACGACCCCGCCCAGTGGCGCTGGGGACGCGACCACCGCAACGAATTCCCGCACGCCCTGGTGACGGCATACGACCTGCCCTCGGCGGAGCGGTCGGGAGGCGCGGGCACCGTGGCCGCGACGGGAGCTACCTACCGTCACATCGTCGACTTCGCCGACCTGGACGGGTCACTGTTCACCAACGCGCCCGGCCAGTCCGGACGGCCGGGAAGCCCCTACTACGGCAATCTCACCGAGGATTGGGCCGACCAGGACTACTTCCCGATGCTCTTCTCGCGAGAGGCGGTGGAAGCGCGCGCGGAATACCGGCTCGTGTTGGGCCCCGGATGACCAAGAGCGCCCGGATCGCGAGATGGCTGGCCGCGGTGATCATGATCGCCTATGGCTTTGCGAAACTGAACGGGTCTCAATTCACGGTGCTCGACTCAGAGGTCACGAAGCCAATGGGCGAGGTCAGTGGATTCTGGCTGACCTGGTACTACTTCAGTTTTTCGACGATCTACGGAACGATCATCGCCCTGGTCGAAATCGGGGGCGGCCTGCTGCTGATCTGGCCGCGGACGGCCCTGGTCGGCGCCCTTGCTCTGTTCCCGGTAGTCACCAACATCATCCTCACCGACATCCTCTTCGGAATTGGCGGCTTGCCGGCCTCCGTACTCGTGTTGGTCTGTCTCGTGATCGTGGTCCGACCGCACGTGCGGCGGCTTGCCGAGGCCGTGCTCCTCAACATCGACTCATCCCGCAGGGCCATGGTGCTCCGCGGTGCTGCCGTGGTGGGCGTGCTCGCGGGGGCCTGGGGCTTCTCGTACTGGGCCGCCAACTACAACAACCGCAGCCCCACGCCAATCGATGGTGTCTGGGCGGTCGAGGACGGAAGCGAACAGCTCGAGCACGTCTTCTTCGAATACAATCGAGCCGGCATGGCAGTATTCCGGTTCGATGACGGAGACACCGTCCACCACTTCGAAGTCGACTCGATTGGCCAGGTACGCGTATGGCGGCAGTGGCTGCAGAAAGGCCCGCTCATCTACCAGGGACAGGTAGTCGACTCGGGACGAATCGAGTTGCGACCGCTCGGGAATGGCGCCCGGATCGTCCTCGTCAGGGAATAGGCCAGCAGCGCACACGGGCGCTCACAGTCCTACCCCATTCCGTCCAACACCCCGAGCACCTGCTCCGGCTCAGGCCGCCGCGTATAGTCCACGTCCACCCCCGCCCAGGCAACGACCCCGTCCCGGCCAACCACATAGGTGGCGGCGATCGGCAGCTCCCAGGTCAGATCGCCGTTGAACCGGGCCAGGTCGATGCGGAAACTGTCGCGATAGATGTCCTGCAGATCCTCCGTCATCCGGAAAGTCAGCCCGTAGGACCGCGCAACGCCGTTCCCGGAATCCACGAGGACATCGAATTCGATCCCGTCTTCCCTGGCCCAGGCGGCGGCGAAGTCGTGCAGCTGCGGCGACAGCGTCAGCACCGTCGCGCCCCGCGTGCGAATCTCGGGAAGAAGTGCCTGGAGAGCAGCCTGCTCCGCGCGGCAGTAGGGTCACCAGCGCCCGCGGAAGAAGCTGATCACGACCGGCCCGCTCCGAAGGACCCGCGCGAGCCGCACCGTCTCGTGGTCCAGGTTGGGCCGAGCGAAGAGAGGAGCCCGATCACCGGCCTTCACGACGCCGTCGAGGATTCCGGACGCCTCCAGATCCGCAACGCCGCAGCGTAGGGTGTTGGTGATTGAAGGGTCGCGCTTGGCAACTCCGGCTTCCCTGATGCGGTCCAGGGTCGGTGCGAGTGTGGGCATGGCGAGCCTGCGGAAGTGGGGGGACTTGAACCCCAAGAGCGGGTCTGGTCACAACTTCCAACGTAACCGGAACCGGGCACTAGACGTCATGCTCGCGCCGTGGTCCGCACTTACCCTGCGTTGCGTGCCTTCTTCCAAGCTCGTTGAGCATCCATGTCAAGCGGAAGCCGTTTTTCTTTGTAGAGACCTGCCTCGCGGCGTGTCTCGCGACGGCTCGGTTGCGGTGTCCGCTTCTCCCCGGCTCGATCATCCGTGAGCGCTCCCCGCCGGGCTGGGCGTCGGGAAGGCCGGGCAGGAGTACTCGCGCGGCGGATGTGCCGTCCAAGTGCGGTCCTGCTGCACCAGGGCGTTGGCGAGGACGAGGAGCTTCCGCATCACGGCCGTCAGGGCGACCTTCGGCGGCTTGCCCCGGGCCACGAGCGCCTCGTACTTGCGCTTGAGGTCGGGATTGTGCTGAACCGCGACCACAGCTGGCATGTAGAGCATTCTGCGGACCCGGTGCCTGCCGCCCTGGATGAAGCTCCGTCCCTTCCAGTGTCCGGACTCCCGGGTGACCGGGGCGAGTCCGGCGAGGCTGGCGGCGCGCGGCCGAGTGAGCGTACCCAGTTCTGGCAAATGGACGATCAGTCCCGCGGCGGTGATGTCCGAGATGCCCGGGATCGAGGTCAGGATCTCGGCCCGGCGCTCCATTGCCTTCTCCTCCCCGATCCGCTGCCGGATCTCGGTATCGATGAGCTTCAGCTGGCGGTCGATCTGCCGCAGCCTCTGCTTGGTGACCCGCTTGCCCACGGGAGTGCGCAAGTTCCTGCCCCGGTTGGTGGTTGCGGTGCGATCCCTGACCAGCGCGTCGCGGATCTGGTGGAGCTCGGCAAGGTCGCGCTGCCCCTCCGACCGCGCCTGGGTCGGACGCAGGTCTTCGACAGCGGCCGCCATGGTGGCCAGCATCCGGGCGTCCACCGCGTCGGTCTTGGCGCGCCGCCCGATGGAGCGGGCGAAGGACCGGACTTGGAAGGGGTTGATCGCGTACAGGGGGAGCCCGGCCTTCAGGAGGGTGTCCTCGAAGTCGCGGTGGAAGGCTCCGGTGGGTTCGTACGCGATCCGGTCGATCCCGGAGCCGATCCAGGCGATCAGCTTCCGGAAGCCGGCCCTGTCGTTCGGGAACCGGGACGCTCTCCCCTCGGGGGCGGCGAAGGCGTCGAGCCAGTCCTTGGAGATGTCGATTCCGACGGTGCGGAGGATGCTGATCATGTGTTCTTCCCTTCTCCTGTGCTTGTCATGCGAGCCTCGATGCTCGTGTATCCATTCAGGACATTGGGAAGGACGGTGGCGACCACACTCAACGACGGCCCCTTACGGCCAGCCAGCATATCGATCCGACCACCGTCCCTGCTGAGCGCCCGCTCCGGCTCGCTCCGCTCGCCTCTGCGGGCGCTCAGCAGCCCGGGCCTTCCCCGTGACCCGGTCATGCAAATCACGCGGGAATCTGCATGATTGTTAGAGACAAGCCAGCATCGGGCGACGCACAGGGAGAAGTCCGGAAGCCAGACTGCGGCGCTTGGCCAATTGCACAACCCGGGACCCAGGGATTCGATCAAGCAACCCATGGTTGAACCCACGACCGCATTCAACACGGTCTGGCCGTCCGGGGCGGTGACCCGAAACACGAGGGCTTCGGGTCCGCTGGTCACCCTCGCAACTTCGAGGGACCATCCATCGGGCTCGCCTGGGGCTGGGATCTGGACTGCCTGCCCGGTTTGGCGCGCCATCCTGAGCAATGGTTCGTATGCGGCGACAACGTCACTGTCGGTGCCGCCGATGTGAAATGGGTTTGCCGTCCGAGCAGCCGCCCACGTTCCAAACCCTGACGATGGCGCCGCGACGTGAGTGTATTCCATTGAGCTTCCCTCGGTTGGTCCCCAAGGACCCAGTGTGTTGGCCAAGAAACGTCGCACTAATATGGCCGTACGGATATGTACATCATCAGCGTGGCACCCTGGTCCTCATCAGCGAATGCGACCGGTGACTGCCAACTGGTCTTTGACCGCTCGGAGGTTAGGATACCGTAGTGGCGCGATCCGATTGCGATGATTCAACCCCCGGAGAGAGAATGGTGAAGTCGATCACAAAGAACGTGCTGCCCTTTTTCGTCCTGCCGTTGGGATTGTCGGGACAGGATCTGGCTCTCACCGGGGCCGTCGTCCTCAACCCCGCCGACGAAACCGTCCACCGTGGCGCGGTCGTCATCCAGGCCGGACGCATCGCGATCCTCGCCGACGCCCTTGCCCCGGACTTCGACGGAACCGTCCTCGATCTCGACGGCAGATTCGTCATCCCCGCCCTCGCCGACGTTCACACACACTCCTTCGGCAACGCCTCGCCCGGCGGTATGCCCCAACTGCTCGGCCCCCAGGGAACCGCGAGCGCGGCCCTCTACACCGGCGTGGCCTTCATCCTCGACCTCTTCAGCCCGGAAGACATGATCCTGGGCTTCCGCGACGGCCAGCGCGCGGACGGCCCCCAAGGCGCGATGCTATTTGCGGCCGGCCCGTGCCTGACCGCCACCAACGGCCACTGCTCCGAGTACGGGGTGCCCACGCGCATTGTCGACACGCCGGAGGACGCGCGCAGAGAGGTCGCCGATCTAGCGGGGAAGGCCCCCGATGTCGTCAAGATCGTGTACGACCATCAGAGCTACGGCGGCCGCAGCATGCCGACCGTGGACCTTGCCACCCTGACCGCCGTGCTCGAAACCGCCCGCGGGCACGGCCTCAAGACGGTGGTTCATGTAGGCACCTGGGATGACGTGCGCGACGTGGTTCTGGCCGGAGCGGACGCGGTCACCCACACCCCCGGCCCCCAACCGCCCCCCGCCGATCTCGCCGCGCTGATGGTGGAATCGGGCACCTACCACATCCCGACCCTGGCCGTGCAAAGCGAGTTCGCGCGCATGGTGGATGACCCCGGCCTCCTCGACGATCCCCTGCTGACCGAGGCCGTGCCCCAGCCGCTCCGGGACATGTATCGTGATTTCGACCCCTCGCTACCCGCCTTTCAGGATTGGCTGGGCTACCAGCGCATCCTGACGCAGCCGAGCAGCGAGGCGGTGAAATCCCTCTCCGACGCCGGTGTCCTGATGCTTGCGGGGACCGATGGCGGCAACCCGGGCGTGTTTCAGGGATACTCCGTTCACCGCGAACTTGAGCTCCTGGAGGCCGCGGGCCTGTCCCGCTGGGCGGTGCTTCGCAGCGCAACGACCGACGCCTCGCGCTTCCTGGGCCACCGTTGGGGCGTCGAGCCCGGAGACGAGGCCACGCTGGTCGTCCTCGACGCCTCCCCGCTGGAATCGGTCGCCAACACGAAGAGCATCCACGCCGTGATCCGGGCGGGGGTCGTGGTGGACCGGGAGTCGCTGCGGACCTGGTAGTCGGGGAAAGCGCTCCCGGCTAGCCCGGAAACCGGAGGGCCGGTCGTCTCGTCATAAGTGCCTAATCCTGTGGACCGCGCTGGAGAGTGCGTCCGGGACTCATTCGGCCCCACCACGAGAAAGGGCAAGGCGATGGCGAAGAGGATGATCTGGATGGTTGCGCTTGTGAGTTTCCTCCCCGCAGGACTGTCAGCCCAGAGACAATGCGAGTTCCGCGACGACATCGAACTCCACGGCACCGCGGACGGGGACCTGCAGGTCGAGGCCGGGGCGGGTCGACTCACCATCTCCGGCGCCGCGGGCAGCAGCGCGATCCGCGTCTCGGCCACGCTGTGCGCGTCCGATCGCGACCGGCTCAACGGTCTCGAGGTGTCGCTGGACGGCCACCGAATCCGCACGGACTACCCGAGCCAGCGTTGGGGATGGGGGAACAACTACGCCCGCATCGACCTGGAGATCGAAGTACCGGCGACAACAAACGTGTACGTTGAAGACACTTCGGGCAGCCTGACGATCTACGGCCTGGGCGACGTGGAACTGAAGGACGGATCCGGCAGTGCCCACATTGAGAACGTGGGATCGGTCCTCGTCGAGGACGGTTCGGGCAGCCTGAGAATCCAGGACGTGAGCGGCGATGTGAAGGTCCGCGACGGGTCCGGCAGCCTGACCATCCACGGCGTGACGGGCGGGGTTATGATTGAGGACGGATCGGGAAGTATCGAGATCGAGGCGATCGGCGGCAGCGTGAGGATCGACGAAGTCGGCGCTGGTGGGGTCAATGTGCGCGATGTGGACGGCGATCTGGTCGTCACCGATGGCCGCCGTGAACGGATTCGGTTCTCGGATGTTCGGGGCGTGGTCGACCTTCCGCCGGCGAAGCGCGGACGCGGAAACTGAGCATGTGAGCATATGAGCATATGAGTAGCCCAGGGGACCCGGCGTGTGCGGATCGAAGGACGGCAATGGCCGGCCCGGCTGTGCGTGCGTGCCGCTTGGCAACGCTTGTCGCAGCCGCGATCCTCGCCTCGACCATCCCCGCGCAGGGTCAGATCTTCGAACTGATGCGGATTGTCGGCGACGGGGGAAGCTGGCTGGGTCTGACGGTCACCGCTGGGCGCGCGTCGCTTGAAAGCCCGGTGGTCCCCGTCGCCGGGCTGGCGCTGGACGGTTGCATGCAGGTCTGGGATGGTCACTCGGGTGAGTGGACGATCCGGGCAGAGGACAAGCTGGGCGACAGCAGTCTCGATGTGATTGCGAACCCGGGCCAGCCCGTGAGATTCGAGTTCCGGGGCGGAATTCAGGCCCAACTCGATGTCGCGGTCGAGTGGAGCGAAGCGCGGGATACGACGCTGCATGTCTGGGTCGGTGTGGCGCTGCCGTCGGCGCAGGACGGAGGACGCGACATCTGTCAACCGCCGCCGGGATAGGTGCGGCTGCTGACCCGGATTGCAGTCCCGGGCGGGCCAGCCAACGCTGCTCTCTTCCATCCTCAATGCCCACCGGCTGTGGCGAGGCAGGGTAACTCGCGAACTTCCGGGACACGACACTAGGTTGACGCCGAGTCGAAACCTCGCTCTGAGCATCGAGAGGAATCTCATGACACCCACCCGCCGACAGTTTTTCGGAACCGTGGCCGCGACCTCGGGCGCCCTTGCGCTGCGGTCGACGACTTCCCCCGCACCGGCGCATGCCAGGACGGTCTCGTCGGGCGACGACCAGGTCTCCGCGGCGCCGCAGTCCCTCCGCGTCCTGATTCTGGGCGGCACGGCTTTCATCGGCCCGCACATGGTCGAATACGCGCTGGAGCGGGGCCACTCGGTCACGATCTTCAACCGTGGGCGCACCAATCCCCACCTGTTTCCCGAGGTTGAGAAGCTCGTCGGGGATCGCGACGGGCAGCTCGAGGCGCTGGAGGGACGCAACTGGGACGTGGTGCTGGATAATTCCGGCTATGTGCCGCGGCACGTCCGCGATTCCGCGCAGCTGCTGAAGGACGCGACGGACCACTACCTCTTCACGTCGACGGCAGGGGTATACGCCAGCTGGTACGACGAGAACGGGACAATGAAGGCGGCTCCGGGTGCGCCCGAATGGCCCGAAGGCGGCACGACCGAGGACCACGCGACGGTGGTTCTGCCGGAGCCGGAATCGGAGGACGCGGGAAGCTGGTACGGCCACCTCAAGGTCCTGTGCGAGGACGCGGTGCGCGATGCCTACGGCGACGATCGCTGCGTGATCACGCGGCCGGGGCTGATCGTGGGCCCCGGCGACACCACCGACCGGTTCACCTACTACCCGGTGCGCATCGACCGCGGCGGCGAGATCCTGGCCTTCGGCGCGCCCGACGATCCGTGCCAGTACATCGACGCGCGCGACCTCGCGGCGTGGTCGGTCCGGCTCTGCGAGGACCGGGTGAGCGGCACCTACAACGCGGTGGCGCCTCTGGGCGGTCTGCGAATGGCGGAGCTGCTGTACGGAATTCGCGCGATCACCTCGACCCCGATGCGCTTCACCTGGGTGCCGGGCTCCTTCCTCGCCGAGCGGGGCGTGCCCGAGTTTTCACTGCCGCCGTGGACGAGCCAGGACGGCCCCCTCGCCGGCGCGACCAGCTTCCGGGCCGACCGGGCGTTCGCCGCCGGCCTTACCGCGCGCTCGCTGGCCGACACCGCCCTCGACACGCTCCAGTGGTGGAAATCGCTGCCGCAGGAGCGCGGGGAGCAGATGGGCGCGGGCCTGCGCGGGGGCGATCTGGAGTTCGGCCCGGCGTCGATGGACGCGCAGATGGAGTTCGAGGCGCAGATTCTGGAGGCGTGGAAGGCCGCGCAGGGGTGAAAGGCCCGGCGCTCAGCGGCTGATCAGTTCGTAGACCACCACGTTCTCGACATCCATCTCGTCCTTGAGCACGCCGAGGACGCGGCCCCCCGCCACGTCGAGGATGCGCAGGCCGGGGGGCGTGTCCACCTTCCCCAGCCACTCTCCGTCCGGGGAGAGAACGATGTAGGGAGGCGATCCTTCGCGCGGGCCCCCGAGTTCGTAGGCCGGGAGCCAGACACGACCCACTGCGTCGCCGAACGGAGACCTGAACAGCGCGAGCGGCTTGCCCAGGTCGACCGCACGACGGGCCACATCCTCCTGCACCATCTCTTCGATTCTTGCGATTGGGGCATCGGGATTGGCAAAACGGTACCGGGGCAGGAGGCTCTCTTCAAAGCGCTCCAGGTGTTCCTCGGTCAGGCGCTCCGGCTCGGCCTGCCAGCGCATGATCTGCCTGACCCTGCCGTCCGCGCCGAGCCATGTGACCGCCGCCTTGTCGGATCGCGTGTAGACGAAACGACCGTCGGCGACCGTGACGGAACCGATACCGGGCGAGGGATTCGCGTCGCTGGGCACGTAGTCGTAGGAAGCCACGGTGTCGACGGCCCCGGTTTCCAGGTCGAGCCGCGCCATGTGACCCTGAAGCCACTCCTCTTCGAACCCGCGGCGGTATGAAGAGGTGGCTGCCAGGAAGCTGCGGGCTGCATCGATCCCTTGCGGCCAGAGTGAAGTGTTGCGCTGGAGTTCGACGAGCGTCTCCGTGCCCGCCAGTGATCCGTTCACGAAGAGGCTTGACCGGGAATTGCCTCTGTCGAGGACCATCAGGCTGTCGGGTCCCAATGTGAACATGCTCGTCAATAGTCCGACCTCGCCCGGCCCTTCACCCGAACTCGCGAGGATCGAATGTTCGGCACCATCGGGTCTCAGAACGACGATCTCGGAGCTCTGTACGTCGTAGATTGCGGCGCGGCCATCACCGAACAGAACCCCATCCCAAATGCGCCCGAACAGGTAGGCGCCCGGACCCGACCCGTAGCTGTAAACCGGCTCAGGAGACAAAGCCAGCGGCGCCGCGTGCCCCGGCGACATCTCGTACTCCACGACCCGCACTCCGGCGCTGTCCCGTACCAGGGCGCCTACCCCGGGCGTGCCGTCACCGCCACAAGCCACCAGGACCGCCACGCAGAACATGGCGGCGCAGATGCTCAGCAAAGCTTGCTTGATCGGGGTCTTCATATGTGAACAGTACTGCTGCAGGAACGTCGCGGCCACGCCCCTCCGCCGCTGCGCACGAACCCGGCAACCGTTCCCCGCCGCCGCTCATCCATTAAAATTGTCTGCGAAACGAATCCGGGGTTTTCGGACCCCGTGGCGCTCCTCTGCGGCAGCGCATTTCTCGCCCACAACCAGTTGCAACAAGGTGGCATGAACCGAGACATCGAAGTCATACAAGCGAAGATCCAGGAGGCCAGCGGCTTCGTCGACCGCCTCCTGGGTGAAGTGGGCCGGGTGATCGTTGGACAGAAGGCCATGGTGGAGCGGCTGCTGGTCGGGCTGCTCTCTGACGGACACGTTCTCATGGAAGGTGTACCGGGGCTCGCGAAAACCCTTACCGTGCGCACGCTGGCGGACGCGATCCAGACCTCGTTCCAGCGCATCCAGTTCACGCCGGACCTGCTCCCCGCGGACCTGATCGGGACGCTGATCTACGACCCGCAGAAGACCGAGTTCAAGACCAAGAAGGGCCCGATCTTCGCGAACGTGATCCTTGCCGACGAGATCAACCGCTCGCCCGCCAAGGTCCAGTCGGCGCTGCTCGAGGCCATGCAGGAGCACACGGTCACGATCGGCGAGAACACATTCCCGCTGCCGTCGCCGTTCCTGGTCCTTGCCACGCAGAACCCGATCGATCAGGAGGGGACCTACCCGCTGCCGGAGGCGCAGGTGGACCGCTTCATGCTCAAGCTGTCGGTGGGGTATCCGGACCGCGACGAGGAGCTCGAAATCATGCGCCGGATGGGAACGGGGCCCATGCCCGAGGCCACTCCGGTCGTGACGCCGGAGGAAATCCTGCAGGCGCGCCGGGCGGCCGAGACGATTTATATGGACAGCCAGGTCGAGCGCTATATCGTCGAGCTTGTTTTCGCAACGCGAGAACCCACGCAGTGTGGCCTGCGGGAGCTGGACCCGCTCATCGCGTTTGGCGGATCGCCCAGGGCTACGATTTGCCTGGCGAAGACGTCCCGCGCGCATGCGTTTCTGCGGCACCGCGGCTATGTCACGCCGGAGGATGTGCGCTCGGTGGCGATGGACGTGCTGCGGCACCGGATCATTCTGACGTATGAGGCGGAGGCGGAGGAGGTGACCACCGAGGACGTGGTGACGCGGGTGCTGGACACGATCGAGGTGCCGTAGGGGGTACAGGAAGTAAAGTAGACATGACAAAATGTAAACTTATCGTTACAGTGCGGCGCGGCGGCGTGGCCCGGCGATGATTCCGCGAGAGATCCTCAAGCAGGTCCGCCGGCTCGAAATCACGACGCGCGGCCTGGTGAACGACGTGTTTTCGGGCGAGTACCACTCCGTCTTCAAGGGGCGGGGGATGAGCTTCGCCGAGGTGCGCGAGTACGGCTATGGCGATGATATCCGCGGGATCGACTGGAATGTGACGGCGCGGACGGGCTCGCCGCATGTGAAGGTCTTCGAGGAGGAGCGCGAGCTGACGCTGATGCTTGTTGTGGACGTGAGCGCGTCGGCGCACTTCGGGACGCGGGCGCGGATGAAGTCGGAGCTGGCCGCGGAGCTTTGCGGGGTTCTGGCCTTCAGCGCGATCAAGAACAACGACAAGGTGGGGCTGATTCTGTTCTCCGACCGGATCGAGCGATTTGTGCCGCCGCGCAAAGGGCGCCGGCATGCGCTGCGGGTGCTGCGCGAGTTGCTGTACCACCCGGCGGAGGGGACGGGGACGGACATCGCGGGGGCGCTGGAGTATCTGGCGCGGGTGACTCGGCGGCGGGCGGTGGCGTTTCTGGTGTCGGACTTTCTGGCCGAGGGGTACGAGAAGGCGCTGTCGGTGGCGGCGCGGCGGCACGATCTGGTCGCGGTGCGGGTGGGGGACCTGCGGGAGGCCGAGGTGCCGCCGATGGGGTTTGTCGAGTTCGAGGATCCCGAGACGGGGGAGCGGGTGGTGGTGAATACGTCGGGGCGGGCGTTCCAGGGGCGGTACGGGGCGGGGCGCGCGGCGGCGCGGGCGCGGGTGGACGAGGTTTTCAGGCGCAGCAAGGTGGACTCGATCGACGTGACCACAGGGGTGCCGTACGAAAAGGCGCTCAGACGCTTCTTCGAGGAGCGGGGGCGGCGGGTCCGGTGAGGGTGATGGGGTGGAGTGCGGGGGTCACCCGGGTGAGGGTGCTTGCGGCAATTGGGGTGCTGGCGGGTTCGGTGGCAGGCGTGGTCGCGGGCGTGGGCGGCATCTCCGCTCAGGCGCCGAATCCCGATGGACTCCGCGTCGTCATGGAGGTCGACACGACGGTCATCCACCTGGGCGACCCGGTCTCGGTGCTGCTGCTGGTGGACCATCCGGCCGACTGGTCGGTCGAGTGGGCGGACTCGCTCGATGTCGCGCCGTTCGAGGTGCTCCGCTACGAGGTGGCGGCGGCCGGTACGGCAGCGGGCGACGGGGATGCCTCGTCTGGCGGCGACCTCGCGACCTCTGCCGCCCGACTCACCCTCACCAGCTTCGAATTGGGCGAGCTGGAGCTGCCGCCGATCGAGATTCCGGTGGTGGGCCCGGACGGCGCCGTGCGCACGCTCTTCACCGACCCCTATCGTATCGGGGTCGAAAGCGTCGGTTTGGACGAGTCCGGCGACATCCGCGAGATCAGGGGGCCGCTGTCGATCGCGCGCAACTGGTGGGCGCTCGTGCCATGGCTGCTCCTCGCCGCCGCTGCCGGGGCGGGCGCTCTGTACGCGCGACGCCGGATGCAAGCTCGCCCCGTGGCCGAAATCGTGAAGCCGAAGACGCCGCCGCGCCCACACCACCTCGTGGCGCTCGAGGCGCTCGACGAGTTGGGGCGGTCGTCGCTGCTGGATCGCGGGCAGGTGAAGACGTGGCACGTCCGGGTGTCGGAGATCATCCGCACCTATGTCGAAGGACAACTCGAAGTGCCCGCCCTTGAAATGACTACGGGCGAGGTGGTCGCCGGACTTCGCAAAGCTGCGCTGGGCAGCCGGATCACGGACACGTTCCACACCTTTCTGGTGCGCTGCGACCTGGTGAAGTTTGCGAAGCTGCGTCCCGGGGCGGAAGCGTCGCGGGAGGTGCTCAGCGTAGCTCGCTCGCTGGTGGAGATGACCAGCGGGCCGGGCCCGGAGGCTGAGAGTGCGGAGAGGCCGGACGCGCCCGTCGCCGCCCCAGCCCGAGGCCCCGAGCCTGCCGAAGCCGCCGGGGCGTCAGCCAAAGCCACTGGGCCCACAGCCGCAGCCGCCGAAGCCGCGGGGGCGTCAGCCGAAGCTGCTGGCCCCCCAGCCGCGGCCGCCGAAACCGCAGGAGGTGGCCGATGATCTTTCGTTTCGAGGATCCTTGGTTCCTGCTCTTCCTGGGCGTCGTTCCGTTGCTGGGTTGGTGGTACCTGTCGCGGGGGAAGAGGCGGCGCGGATCGCTCACCCACCCCGATGTTGCGGGGCTCGCTCGCGCCGACGGCGGCGAAGGACGCTGGCTGCGGCACCTGCCAGCCGTGCTGCGCGGACTGGCGCTGGTCTGTCTCATCGTGGCGTTCGCGCGGCCGCAGACCGGAGTCACCGGCGAGAATGTCGTCTCGGAGGGGATCGACATCGTCCTCGCGCTGGACGTCTCCAGCTCGATGCTGGCCGAGGACCTGGCTCCCAACCGGCTCGAAGCGGTCAAGGCGGTGGCCTCCGACTTCGCCGACGGGCGCGGCAACGACCGGATTGGCCTGGTGATCTTCGCGGGGAAGGCGTTCACGCAGGCGCCGCTCACCCTGGATCACTCAGTGGTGACGTCGCTGATGGCCGAGCTCGAGGTCGGGATGATCGAGGACGGCACGGCCGTGGGGATGGGGCTGGCCACCGCCGTGAAGCGGCTGCAGGCGAGCGAAGCCGCGTCGAAGGTGGTCATTCTGCTGACCGACGGGCGCAACAACCGGGGGGAAATCGACCCGGTAACGGCCGCCCAGGCAGCCCAGGCCCTTGGTGTGCGCGTCTACACCATAGGCGCGGGCGCGCGGGGCATGGCGCGGGTCCCGGTGACGGACCGCTTCGGCGGGCGGCGCTACGTGACCACGCGTGTCGATGTCGACGAACCGGTGCTGCGCACCACCGCCGAGACGACCGGGGGGCGCTACTACCGCGCGACCGATCGTGAGAGCCTCGAGGCCATTTACGAAGAGATCGACGAGTTGGAGACCACCGAGATCCTTGTGCAGAACTTCACAAGCTACGCTGAACGCTTCACTATGCCGCTGGCGGTGGGACTGCTTCTGCTGCTCGCCGAAGTGGTCCTCGGGCGCACCTGGCTGAGAACGCTGCCCTGATGTTCCGCTTCGGCGCCGGTCCGTGGCTGTGGGCGCTGGCCCTCGTTCCGCTGCTCGCCGTGCTGTACTGGTACGCGAGCCGCCGCAGTCACGCCCTGCTGGACCGGTTCGGGGATCACGACCTGGTGCGTCGGCTACGGTCGTCCGTGAACGTGACGGCCGTGCGGTGGAAGGGCGTCCTCGTGGTCGGCGCGGTCGCCCTGCTCGGCTTCGCGCTGGCGCGCCCCCAGTTCGGCACGCGGGTGGAGACGCTGCGCCGCCAGGGACAGGACGTGATGGTGGCGCTCGACGTCTCGCGCTCGATGTACGCCGAGGACATCACGCCCAACCGGCTGGAGCGCGCCAGGATCGAGATCGGGCGCATCATTCAGCGGCTGGACGGAGACCGCATCGGCCTGGTGGCGTTCGCCGGCGACGCCTTCGTGCAGAGCCCGCTCACGGCCGACTACGGCGCGGCGATGATGTTCCTCACTGCGATGGACCCGACCCTGATGTCCACGCAGGGCACCGATCTCGCGAAGGCGATTACGGTGGCCGTGGAGGCGCTGGAGGAAACCCCGGCGGAGAACCGCATCGTCGTGATCGTCACAGACGGAGAGGACCACGAGGGCGGCCTCGCCGAGGCCATCGCGGCGGCGACGGAGGCGGACGTGACGGTTCACACGGTCGGCGTGGGATCGGTGGAGGGGGTGCCGCTCCCCGACGTGGAGGGAGTCGAGGCGCGCGGCCGGTTCCGCCGCGACGATCAGGGCAACGTGATCACCACGCGCCTGAACGAGACCGCCCTTCAGGATATCGCCCTGCAGACCGGCGGAGAATATCACAGAATCGGACAGGGCGCCGGAGGCCTCGAGCGTCTGGTCGAGCGGATCGAAGACGGCGGCCGCGAGGTAGAATCACGGGAAGTCACGCAGTTCGAGGAACAATTTCAGATCTTTCTCGGTGCGGCGTTGCTTCTGCTCGTCGCCGAGTTCATCGTGCCAGGCAGGCGGAGGCGTCGGACCGGGGTATTGGAGGAAGTCTCATGAGCATCCTTCGCTCGTTCTTTTGTGCGGCTGTAGCCATCGGCGTGGCGGTACCGGCCGCCGCCCAGGAGGGCCGCCGCGAGGTCGAGGCCGGAAACCGGCTCTACGACGAAGGGCGCTACCAGGAAGCGCACGCCCGCTATCTGGAAGCGCTCCAAAAGGTGCCCGGCCTGCCGCTCGCCCGCTTCAACGAGGGCAACGCGCTCTACCAGAGCCAGGAGTTCCAGCGCGCCATGGAGGCATTCCTGGAGGCGGCCGAGGGAGCAGATCCCGAATGGCAGGCAGGCGCCATGTACAACCTCGGCAATGCGCTGATCAAGCAGCAGCAGCCGGGACCGGCGGCCGAGGCCTACAAGCAGGCCCTGCGCCTGGATCCCGGGGACCAGGACGCCAAGCACAACCTCGAGCTGGCGCTGCAGCAGCTGGAGCAACAGCAGCAGCAACAGGGCGGCGAAGGCCAGGAGGGCGACGAGCAGAACCAGGACCAGCAGGAACAGGGACAGAACCAGCACCAGCCCCAGGACGGCCAGGAGGGCGAACAGGAGAGCGATCCCTCGCAGGGAGAGGACGGTGGGCAGCAGCCCCAGCCGCAGGATGGCCAGCCCGAGGGCGAATCACCGCCGCAGGATCAGCAGGACGGAGAGGGACAGGCCGAGATGCCTCCGCCCCAGATGACTCCCGAGCAGGCGGAGCGCCTCCTGCAGGCGATCACCGAGGATCCGGGCGAGGTGAACCGGAAGGCGGCCCAGGTGCGCGGTCGGCTCCCCAGGAAGGACTGGTAGGATGAGGGACACCATTCGCAACATTACAATCACGGTCGTTCCCGCAGGCGAGGAGGCGCGGTAGGGGTGTTTGTCGGATCCAGGTTCGCAACGCGTTGGACATGGTCGAGCTTTTTCATCCTATGGACCGTGGTTGGCGTGCCCGGTGGCGCCTCGGCCCAGGAGATCTCCGCCCGTGCCTTCCTGAGCGCCCCGCAGGTCGGCGTTGGGCGCCAGTTCGTGCTGAACGTCGAGGTTTCGGGCACGCAGCAGCTGGAGCAGGATCCCGTGCTGCCCGACATGGAGGATTTTGCCAGCTTCCTCAGCGCGGGCACGTCCACTTCGATCCAGATCGTGAACGGGCGCACCAGCATGGCGATCACATACCAGTACCGCTTCCAGGCGCTGGAGGAGGGCACCTTCGAGATCGGGACGGTCACGGTTACGGCCGGTGATCGGACCGTGGCCACGGAGCCGGTCACGCTGACGGTGTCGGATGCTCCCCCTCCACCCCAGGCGGGTGCGGATGCGGGCGATCCGGGCGCGGCGATTTCGGCTGAAGACCTCTTCATCGAGACTCACGTTTCCAAAACCCGCGCATTCGAGAACGAGCCGATCGCGGTCGAATACCGGATCTTCACCCGGGTTCCCGTTCAGTCCTATACGATCACGACGCTGCCGCAGGCGACGGGTTTCTGGTCGGAGGAACTGGAGCAGCCGACGGCGCCCCAGGCGGAGCGGGTCGTGCGGGACGGGAGCGAGTATCTGACGGCGACCGTCCGGCGCATGATGCTGTTCCCGACCGGACCCGGTGCCAAGACGCTGGACCCCATGAGCGTCGAGGCGCAGGTGCGGGTGCGCGACCGCGGCGCCTTCGACCCCTTCGGCGACATCTTCGGGCGGTCCGGTCTGCTGGACCGGCGCGTTCCAGTTGTGGTGGCGTCGCGCCCGGTGACGATCGAGGTCGATCCGCTTCCCGCGCAGGCGCGGCCCGGGTCATTTACGGGACATGTGGGCAGCCTGGGCGTTTCCGCTTCGGTGGACCGCGCCGCGGTCGAGACCAACGAGGCCGTGACCCTCACGGTGGAATACAGCGGGACGGGCAACCTGCGGACGCTGCCGGAGCCGGACATCGAGTTTCCGGAGGAGTTCGAGGCGTTTCCGCCCGAGACGAGCGAGCGGATTTCGGAGGGCGGCGGCAGCCTGCAGGGGACCAGAACCCATGAGTACGTACTCATACCGCGGGTTCCGGGCGAGCTGACCATCCCGGCGATCGAGGTCGCGTACTTCGATCCGGCGTCGGGGGGGTACGGCACCTCGAGGTCGCAGCCGCTGGAGGTCACCGTGACGGGGGACGCGGTGGGCGGCGAGGGGACGGGCGCGGTGCCGACGGCGGTCGAGACCATCCGCGATGAGATTCGCTTCATCCACATCGGGGCGCCCCGTTTCGTGCGGGCGAACCTGCCGCTGCATGCAACCGGCGCGTTCTGGGTGATTCTGTTGCTGCCGCTGGTCGCGGTGGGCGGAGCGATGGCGTTGCGCCGGCACCGGGACCGGCTCGAGGGCGACGTGGCTTATGCGCGCGTGCGGCGGGCCGGCCGCATGGCGAGGAAGCGGCTCGCGCGGGCCCGCGGTCTGGCGAAGGGCGACCCGAGGGAGTTCTACGCCGAGGTCGCCGGTTCGCTGGAGGGACTGCTGGCCGACAAGCTGAACATCGCCGAGGCGGGGCTGGTGCGGGACGAGGCGGGGCGGATTGCGGGCCGGCGCGGAGTTTCAGCTGAAACGCTCGCACGCCTCTTTGCCTGCCTGGACGACTGTGACCGACAGCGGTTTGCGCCGGCGGGCGCGGATCGCGAGCCGCCGGAGAAGGTGCTGGAACGTGCGGCGGCGATCATGGGCCATCTCGCGCGGGAGCTGTCGCGATGAGGGGCGCGCGGCTCGCAGCAGGACGGCGGCGGACGGTCCGTGGGCTCGGTGCGAACAGCAGACTCCGGGTCGCTGGCCCGCTCCTGGCGGTCGGTTTGCTCCTCGCGGCGGCCGCCGTTCCCCCCGTTCCCCCGTCCAACTCCCTGACTGCCCAGGAAGCCCTCTTCGGCGAGGGCAACCGCCTCTACCAGGAAGGCGATTTCGCCGGGGCTGCCGACCGGTACACGGCCGTCTTGGACGGCGGCTTCGAGTCGCCCGAGGTGTACTACAATCTGGGCAACGCGCATTTCCGCCTGGGCGAGATCGGGCGGGCCGTCCTCAACTACGAGCGGGCCGCGCGACTGAACCCCCGCGGCGAGGACATCCAGGCCAACCTGGCGCTGGTGGACCAGATGCTCCAGGACCGGATCGAGCCGCTGCCGCGCTTCTGGGTGCTATCGGTCGTGGACTGGTGGATGGCGCTCATCCCGGGACGATGGCTGGGGACGATCGTCGCCGTCTGCTACATCGCCCTGGGTATGGCCGCCGTGCTCCTCGTCCTCGGGCGACCGCATGGCTGGCGGACGGCGCTCAGGAGAGCCGTATACGGGTCTCTCGCCGCGACCGTGCTGCTAGGCGGTACACTCCTTGCCCGCGAAGCAGGGCTGGGCCGGCCCGAAGAGGCCGTGGTCATGCCTGCGGAGGCGCGCGTCCTGAGCGCTCCCTCCGAAGAGGGCGGATTGACGGTGTTCACCGTGCACGAAGGCACCAGGGTGCGGATCGACCGCCGCGCCGATGAGTGGGCCGAGATCGTCCTGGCGGACGGCAAGGTGGGTTGGCTGCCGCTGAGCGTGCTCGAAGTGATCTGAAGATAAACTCAAGATTAACTGTAGATGATCTTGAAGTGATCCAAGAGCGGGGGAACGCACAACTCGCAGCCCGCAATGCGAGGCTTCAGCGGATGTTGAACTGGATCCGGAGGGTGCGTCCAGGCTGAGGCAGTCCACACTGATCGAGCACGGTGGAATCCGTGAGGTTGGCGACCCCGACGGTCCCCGCGATGCGCCGTCCCGCTCCACTGCCGCCAATCGTGAATACCCGACCCGCCTCCATATCGAGGGTGGCGCTGGCGTCCATTCTGTCGAGCCCGGCGACCTCCACGTTCTCGCAGTACTGGACGCCCCGGTATCGGAGGAAGCTCGTCACATTGATTTGCTTCGGCGCGAGCACACCCAGATTCAAGGTGCCCGACACAGTCGGCTGGTACTCCGCCCGCTGGTCCCCGCCTGAAATGCCGGGGTCCTGGATGCGGACCCGTTTCAGCGTCAGATCCCCGCCAAAGCTGAAGCGCCCGCGATTCCCAGCGGCAAGCAGCTCCACACCGCTGGATCGCACGTGGTCCCGGTTGACGCGCTTGAATCTCGTGCCCTCCGGCGTAACCGTGCTGGTCCGCACGATACCGTCGCTCAAACGCTGGTGGAACGCGACCACCTGGAACCGGTCCTCGCCCGCAGTCACGGTGACCCCCGCCTCGCCGGCCTTCAGGTTCTCGGGCATCAGCTCCGGATTTGGCTCGAACCGTCCCAGGGCCCCCGAATACAGCTCGCGCAACGAGGGGAAGCGTGTGCGGCGGCTGAACCCGGCGTGGTAGAGGACGTTCCCTCCCGACCCCAGCACTGTAACGCCCGTCCGCATTCCCCAGTCCCAGATCGACGCCAGGGCCGGCTTGTCGCCTGAAAGCGGCGTGTCCGACCCGTCCAGGGAGGCTCCCAGGGTCCACATCGCGCTCCCGCCCCGCGTGCCGGGAAGGTCCCAGTTTCCGAGTTCGAACTCGCTGCCCAGGCTCCACAGACGCTGCTGGTAGTCGAAGGCCTGCCCGTCCGCAAAGGACTCGCGATGGCTGACGTTGGCGATGGTGAGGGCGCTGCGCAGTTCGGCGCTGGCGCTGAAACGGTGATCGCCGAGCAAGCGCCCGGTAGCCGTCGTCGTCGCTCCGGTTTCGCCGTCCACAACCGTATGGAAGGCGCTCGACGCGTACTGCTCGATTTCCGTCGATGAGCGGTCGAGGCCGAGGGTGGCCTCCAGGTTGCCGTTGCCGAACCCGGTCTGCCACTCGCCCGTACCTCCGGACATCGCGATCAGCAGGCGGCTCTGGTCGGGATAGCGCCACAGCCGGGGGTCGGTGACATGCGCTTCGGGAGGAATGCCGCGGTGACCGTTGGAGGCCGTAGCCAGGGTGGAGAACCAGGAACCGCGATCCCCCTCGTACCGCATGGTGAAAAAACCGTCAGCCAGCTGCCGGTCGGAATTCAGCCGCAGCCCGCCATCGCCGGTCAGGAGTTCGGAGTTCAGCCTCGGGTGGGACAGGGCGCTGTTGGGCAACTGGACACCGGGATTGTTGCGGTATCCCGCACCGGCCCTGAAGACCCAGTTGGCCGACCCGCCCGCGACAGAAGTCCCGACCGTAGCGTCCATGCTGCTTCCGCCCTGCTGGTCGATCGAGAAGGCGCCGGTAAACCGGGGAACCTGGGACTGCGGCCACGGCTCGCGGGCGACGTTGAACTCCAGGGCGCCGCCAAGGACGTTGGGACCGTGCGTCATCGAGGAGAGGCCGCGCAGCAGGGTCACCGACCGAACCGCCGTGAGTGGAATGATGGACAGGTCGGTGCGGTGGTCCCAGCCCAGCGTGATCGGGACGCCGTCGAAGAGGACGGCGATCTGGCGGTCGTCGGCGCCGCGAAAGTCCGGCTGCACCTCGCCGCGCGAATTGGCGCGCATCTGTATCAGCGGCATGCGGCGCAGGAACTCCGCCGCCGTCGGCGCCGCGACCACGCTCAGAGAGTCGGTAGCGATCTCGACCGCGCTGGTGCCGCCGGTGGTCGTGGAGGGGCGGGGAACCTCCACGCGAAGCCCGCGAATCCGCATGACGGAGGTGGTATCCTGCGCGCGCACCGGGAATGCGGGGATGCCGGCGAGGAGCAGAATCGGAAGCATTGGGGCAAGGGTCGCCCTTCCCCAACACATCTTCGCTAGAGCGCCGATCATGTTCCGTTGGCCATTCCCTTTGCTAATGCCGCGACGGGCCCTCCTGCCAGCGCCCCTGGACGCCCTTGCCCCCTTGGACCCCCAAGTCGCGCAGAACGTTCGGGGCGCCCGTCCATGGCGTGTGTGTGCAAGGCTAATGCAAAACCTTCTCGCACACCGCCTTCCGCACGGCTTCGGCCGTCACGCCATACCGGCGATAGACCTCCTGGAACGGGGCCGACGCGCCGAAGTGATCGATCCCGATCGAGATGCCGTCCGGGCCGACCCAGCGGCTCCACCCCATCGTGCTGCCGGCCTCGATCGAGACCTTTGGTACGCCGCCCGGCAGGATTTCGTTTCGGTAGGCCCGGGTCTGCCCGGCGAACAGGCGCCAGCTCGGCATGCTGACCACCCGCACGTCGATGCCGTCCTGCTGGAGGCGATTCCGCGCCTCGAGCGCCGTGCCGATCTCCGAACCCGAGGCGATGACGATGGCGTCGGGGCGGCCCGACCGGGCCTCGCGCAGGGTGTAGGCCCCCTTGTGAAGGCCATCGGCGGATGGATGGCCGGCGCCGCGGTCGATGTGCGGGACCGTCTGGCGCGTCAGGGCCAGGAAGGACGGGCCCGTGCGGTGACTGAGCGCCGCGCGCCACGCCTCGGCCGTTTCGGGACCGTCGGCGGGACGCAGGTCGAGCAGGCCGGGGATGGCTCGCAGGGCGGCCAGGTGCTCGATGGGCTGATGTGTGGGGCCGTCTTCGCCGAGGCCGATGCTGTCGTGGGTGAAGACGTAGGTGACCGGGAGCCCCATCAGGGAAGCGAGCCGGATCGCCGGGCGCATGTAGTCCGAGAAGACCAGGAAGGTGCCCCCGAAGGGGTGGACACCGCCGTGCAGCGCCATCCCGTTCATGATCGCGCCCATGGCGTGTTCGCGAACCCCGAAGTGGATGATGCGCCCGCCGGGATTGTTAGCCAGGAGGTCGCCCCCGCCCGCGATGTCGGTCTTGTTGGAGCCGCCGAGGTCGGCCGAGCCGCCGATCATGGCGGGGATGGCCGCGGCGGCGCTCTGCAGCACCTTGCCGGAGTGGTTGCGGGTCGCGGTGGCCGGGGCGTGGGCGAGGTCCGGCAGGCTGTCCTCCCACCCGGTGGGTAGTTCGCCCGCGGCAGCTCGCGCCAGGTCGGCGGCGAGTTCGGGGTGGACGGCGCGGTAGGCCTCGAAGCGGTGCTGCCAAGCCGCTTGCGTTGCCGCGCCCCCCGCGCACCTGTCGCGCCAGTGCCGCAGGGCAGCCGGTTCCACATGGAAGGGCTCCAGGGAGGGATAGCCGAGGTTGAGCTTGGTGGCGGCGATCTCGTCCGCTCCGAGCGGCGCCCCGTGGGTCGAGGCCAGGCCAGCCATGTTCGGGCTTCCCTCCGCGATCGTCGTGCGGAGGACGATCAGCGAGGGACGGTCGGTTTCTGCGCGCGCCGCGATGAGGGCCCTGTCGATCGCCTCAAGGTCGGTGCCGTCTGCGACGGTTAGGGTGTGCCATCCGTAGCCCTCGAAGCGCCGTGCCTGGTCGGTGCAGGTGGCAAGGTCGGTGGCACCCTCGATCGTGATGCGGTTGTCGTCGAAGATCCAGATCAGCTTGCCGAGCCGCTGGTGTCCAGCGATTTCGGCGGCTTCGTGGGAGATCCCCTCCATCAGGTCGCCGTCGGAGCACAGTGCGTAGGTGTGGTGATCGACGATCTCGTGGCCGGGCCGGTTGTAGCGGTGGGCGAGCCAGCGCTCGGCCAGCGCCATCCCGACGGTGTTGGCGACCCCCTGGCCCAGCGGACCTGTGGTGGTCTCGACGCCGGGCGTGTGGCCATGCTCGGGGTGGCCCGGCGTCCTGCTCTCCCACTGGCGGAACTGCCGGATGTCGTCGAGCGACAGGTCGTAGCCCGCGAGATAGAGCAGACTGTAGAGGAACATCGAGGCGTGGCCGGCCGACAGGACGAACCGGTCGCGGTTGATCCAGCCGGGATCGCCCGGATTGTGCCGCAGGTGCCGAGTCCAGAGGACGTAGCCGAAAGGCGCCAGCGCCATGGGAGTGCCCGGATGACCGGAATTGGCCTCCTGAACCGCGTCCATGGCCAGGACCTTGATGGTGTCGATTGCCAGCTTCTCGGTGCCTATGGTCACGCCCACGGCCTGGGACATCGCGTCAGCCTCGTTTCTCCATCGATTTCAACTTCCGATCGCGGCGGCCTGCGCCACCACGAAGTTCAGCAACCGGTCCTGTATGTGGACGATCCGCCGGACGTCCATCCCTTCCATGTGGCGCGCGACGTTGGGCTCGTTCATGGCCACCGCCACGACCGCGTCGCGATCGGCGCCGACGGGCACGGAAACGGTGCCGCGCACGCGGCCGTTCACCTGCACGGCGACGCGGGCCTGTTGCTCGGCGCACTTGGCAGGGTCGTACGCGGGCCAGTTGGCGCCGTCGAAGATGCTCCCTGCGTGGCCCAGACGCTGCCAGAGCTCCTCGGCCATGTGAGGCGCGAAGGGAGCCACCATGCACACCAGGGGCTCCATCTCGCCGCGGGACGGCGTGCGGCCGCCGGCGCGCGCGGCGTTGAGGTACTCCATCATCGCGGCGATGGCCGTGTTGTAGCGGAGCGTCGCGACCTGCTCGGTGACGCGCTTGATGGTCTGGTGGAGCTTGCGCTCGACGGCGGGATCGGGGTCGGCCGCCGGGAGGTCGCCGCCCGCGGGAACCGCCGACTCCCAGAGACGGTGCAGGAAGCCGTGCGGACCGGAGATCCCCTGGTCCTGGTAGTCTCCGCCTTCGACGAACGGGCCCAGGAACATGAGGTACACGCGGAACGTGTCGGCTCCGTACCGCTCGATGATCGGATCCGGAATGATCACGTTGCCCTTGCTCTTGGACATCTTCGCGCCTTCGCGGATGATCAGCCCGTGAGCGCGGAACTGGTCGTACGGCTCCTCGAAGTCCAGCCACCCCATGTCGTGCAGCGCCATGACGATGAAGCGCGAATACAGCAGGTGCAGAACGGCGTGCTCGTTGCCGCCGATATAGGTGTCGACCGGCAGCCAGCGCCGGGTGATCTCGGCGTCGAAGGGCTTGTCCTCGAAATCGGTCGACGGGTAGCGCAGGAAGTACCAGGAGCTGTCGAGGAAGGTGTCCGAGACATCGGTCTCGCGGGTGGCGTCCCGGCCGCAGGTGGGGCAGGGCACTTCGAACCACTCCCGGACGCGTGCCAGCGGGCTGATGCCCGACTCATCGGGGCGGAAGTCCTCAACATGCGGCAGCACGACCGGGAGATCTTCCTCGGGGACGGGCATTGCGCCGCAGTGATCGCAGTGGATGATCGGGATCGGGGGTCCCCAATACCTCTGGCGCGAAATACACCAGTCGTGCAGCCGGAAGGTGACCTTCGCCTCGGCGAGACTGGCGGTGGCCAGGTCGGCCACGATCGCTTCCTTGGCCTCGTCGACCTGCAGTCCGTCATACCTTCCCGAATTCACGAGCGTGCCGGTGGGGTACTCGTAGGGGATGGACAGCGGAGTGGATGCGTCCTCTCCTTCGTCCGCGACAACCCGGGTGATCGGGAGCCCGAAGGCGTGCGCGAAGTCGAAGTCCCTCTCGTCGTGCCCGGGCACCGCCATGATCGCGCCCGTGCCATATCCCATCAGCACGTAGTCCGCGATCCACACCGGAACCCGTTTTCCTGTTGCCGGGTTGACGCAGTAGCCGCCGGTGAAGACGCCGGTCTTGTGCTTCTCGACCTTCTTCCGCGCCACCAGATCCAGAGCCTGCGTCCGCTCGCGGTAGGCCTCGACCTCCTCGCGGCAGGCGTCGCTGGTGACCGCGTCGACCAGCGGATGCTCCGGGGCCAGGACGACGTAGGTCGCCCCGAAGACCGTGTCGGGACGTGTGGTGAAGACGGCGACCTGCGGCTGCTCGCCATCGGCACCCGCGATGGGAAAGCGCAGCTCGGCCCCCACGGACCTCCCGATCCAGTTCCACTGCGCCTTCCGCGTCGTGTCCGACCAATCGATGTGCTTGAGGTTGTCGAGCAGCCGATCGGCGTAATCGGTGATCTTGAAGAACCACTGGCGGATGAACCGCTGCTCGACCCCCGCCCCGCAGCGCTCGCACGCACCGACGATGACCTGCTCGTTGGCCAGCACGGTCATGCATGACGGGCACCAGTTGACCGGCGCCTCCTTCTGCTCGGCCAGGCCGCGGTTGAAGAACTGGAGAAAGAGCCACTGGGTCCACTTGTAGTAGGCGGGGTCGGTCGTATCGACCGTGTGGTCCCAGTCGAACATGCCCCCGATTCGCCGCAGTTGACGGGTGAAGTTGTTCACGTTGCCGGGGATCAGGCGCATCGGGTGGGCCCCGGTCTTCAGCGCGAAGTTCTCCGAGTGGATCCCGAAGGCGTCGAAGCCGATGGGCTCGAAGACGTCGTACCCCTGCATGCGCTTGAAGCGCCCGTGCACATCGGCGCCGGTGAAGGCGTAGATGTTGCCCACATGCAGTCCCTCGGCGGAGGGATAGGGGAACATCATGAGGTTGAAGAAGGGACGGGCGGCTGTGCGAAGCTCTTCCAGCGTGAAGCTGTTCGTGCCTTCGTCATCCCACCGCGCCTGCCACCGGTGTTCGACGGCGGCGGCGTCGTAGGCCTTGTCAGCGTTTGAGGGCATGGCGGGGTGGGTCGGTGCGGCGGCGCGACCCCTGGGGTCCGCGCGCGTAAACGGCCAAACCTCAAAGCTAAAAAAGGCTGCAGCCGTTTTACAGCCCGGAAGGGGTAGGCCGGGCCGTCAGGTAGAGTTCCGCCGCTCTTGGCCCGGGCTTTCCGGGAGCAGGCTGAAGGGGTCTTCCGCGCTGGCCAGGCCGGCCTGAAGCGCATCGATGGCGTCCTTGAGCGAGCCATTGTTCCGGTCGAGAAGGCCAGCGAAATCCGGCAGCCGGTGATAGTACCGCCTCCGGCTGAGCAGGGTGGCGTTGTTGAGTGGGAGAGCGTCGAAGCCGGCGAAGGTCAGGGACGCCAGACGCGGACGAACTTCGGTGCGGAAGCGGTCGAGATGGTGGTCGAAGATCCGTTGCCGGTGCTCGATCTTCTCCCGGCTGGTCAGGCTGGAGTCCCCGTACACCGACTCCAGCTCGTCCACCAGGCCGTCGATGAACCGCGAGAAGTGCTGCACGTCCTGCCATCGGTCCTGCGCCCGGTTGCACCAGACGGTGTCCGGGCCACCTCCGGGGCGCGTGCAGAAGAACTCGACGGCGCCGACCCGGCCCACCCAGGTGGCGAAGCTCTCGTTGAAGCGCACCTGGCCGGGTACGAACAGGTGATTGTGTGAGAGTTCGTGGATGATGGTCGCGATCAGCTCGACTTCGTCATACCGCAGGATGGTGGAGAGAAGCGGGTCCGAAAACCACCCCAGCGTGCTGAATGCGGAGGTCGGGCGGAGATAGGTGTCGAATCCCTCCTCCTCCAGCTTGTTCTGCTCGGCGAGCGCATCGTCGAGATCGAAGAACCCCCGGTAGGGGACGTGCCCCACGATGGGGAACCACCAGGTAAGCGGCACGAGGAGGTCGCGATGGGCGGCCGAGAGCACCATCGCCAGCGTGTCCCGTTCGAGTTCGGTGTAGGTCGTGTAGCTGTCGCCGACGTCGAGCTGGAGCTCGTTCATGGCGAACTCCCGTGCTTCGCGCGCCAGGGTGAGCTTGCCGCGCGTGCGCTCGTCGGTCCCGGGCGCGAGAATTACGTCGGGGATCGGCTGGCGCCCACGGAGGATCCTGGCCTCGGCCCACCCGGCCTTGATCACATACATGGGCGAGCAGCCTGTACCAGGCCAGAGGGCCGCCGCGACCAGGACAACGATCGCTGCGACCCCCAGTTTCCTGCTTCGTGGCACGGTGGCCTACCTGCCTCCGCCCAGGTTCCTGATCAGCGGGATGCCTCCCTCGGTCGGCACGTAGACTAGCGACCCCTCGGGCATCTCGGACAGCTGCTGGATGTAGAAGAAGGTCAGGTACTCCTGGCTCAGCCCCTCGGAGATGATGCGCTGGGCCTCGGCGATCCCCTTGGCTTCTTCCGCCTGCTGGCGCGCCTGCTCCTGAATGATCTGGGTCTGGAACTCCTCCGCGGCGACCTGCTGCTCCCGCTCCAGCTTCTGCTCGATCGCCTCGCGGACGCGGGACGGTGCCTGAATGTCGCGCACGAACACGTCCCTGACCTCGATGCGGTCACCGGCCTTGGCCTGGATCTCGGTCAGCATGCTGTTGGCCACATCACGCCGATTGGGCGAGAAGATGTCGTTGATCGACTTGGTGGCCACCGCGTCGCGCACCCCGTTCCTGACCGCATTCAGGACGATCTGGCGCTTGATCTCGTTCTCGGATCCGATCCGCTGGTAGAGGCTGGGCGCATTGCCTCCGTTGATCTGGAAGATGATCGACACCTCCAGCGCGACATTGAGCTGCTCGGAAGTCTGCGCCTCGATCTGCTCCACGCTGCCCTGCGCGGGGAAGGACTGTTCCCGAATGGACATCCTCTCGACGCTGGCGAGGGGATTGATCACCCGCACCCCGGGCTCGAGCTGCCTCTCGGAGACCCGTCCCAGGAAGTGTTCGACGCCGACCTCACCCACGCGGATGATCACGAAGGTGTTGAGCAGGATCACGGCCACTCCCACGGCCATGACGACGTAACCGGCCAGCTTGTTGGGGATCTTGCTCTTGCCGGCAGGGAGGGAACGGACGATAGCCCCGATGACGATCAGGACCGCGGCGATTGCTACAAGACTCATGACTATTTCCTTTCGGTACGATTGCTGCAAAGCCCGGGCATGGAACATACGACGAATGGAACTACGCTGGGGACCGGCGGTTTCGTCACCCGGATTGCTTGCGGAGTCCGACAGCAGGCTGGTAGTGCAGGGCGCGCCCCTTTCCCGTGGCCGTCAGAAACCCATTCTCGGACAGATAGTCGAGTTCGCGCCTCGCCGCCGCATAGGTGGTTTCGAACAGCTTGCGATAGTCGGAGTTTCGCAAGCGTGAGCCGCCGCGAAAGTGCTCGCGAAGCCCGGGTATTCGATCTTCAAGAAACCAGCGCTGGTCGTCGAGATCGGCGGTGAGATAGTAGACAGGGCCGTCGTCCGTCGATTCGGGGGTGACGACGTCCTTGTCCACCAGTTCGCGCACCTGCAGCTTCGCCTCGTTCCGGCGAACCGAGTTGAGACGCGAGTAGTCCCCGAGAGTGAAACCATCGGGACGGGCAAGCAGAATGCGCTTCTGATCGGGATCTATTTCAAGCTTGCGCACGAGCCGCTTCCAGCCCGGGCCGGCGGTCGGGAGTGCCGGCTCGTTGCGCAGGGCGACCGTGAAATGACCGTTGCGGGCCTCCAGTGTCGGTTCCTTGAGAAAACTCTCCGCCATTGCCTTCAGAGCATGCCCAAGCCCGGATGCTTCGCCGCGCATGTATCCTGCATCGACAAGGACCCTTGCCAACAACGGATTCCGGGCCGCATGCACAACCTTGTCGTCCTCAACATCTGCAAAGGAGAACGGTTCAACGGGAAGACCCGGGCTTGTCACTTCCAACCGATCGTCATAGAAGACGACCTCGGTCTCCGCGCTTACTCCATAGTCACGATGGGCAATTGCGTTGACGATTGCCTCGCGCCACGCGGCCTCGGGGTATTCGGGCGTATGACGCAGAAAGATGTAGTGAAGAGGCTCGGAGAACTCAATCTGTTCGCGCGCAAGGCGAATGCTCTCGTTGATCGTGGTGGCGAGAGGGGGGCCCGCGTATCCGATGCGGGCAAGGCTGTCACGGTGTCCCAGGATGCGGACCGTGCCCGCCACGCGAATGATCCGCACACCGGCCCCGGGGTTCCAGTGACGTGCCGGTGCCCGTGCAAAGAGCAGCAGTGCTGCGTTGGTGATCTTCCAGTCCGGATCATCGCCGTGAATGAGCCCGTAGTCGCGAAGCGCCTCGAGCAGCGACCTGTCTTCCGGAAGCGCGCCTTCGAGGAATGACCGGGCGAGGTCGAGGTCGAGGTCGGAGAGGGATGCTCCCTCCCGAACGCAACTCTCATAGGCGACTCGCTCGTCCCCCGTCCGGCGCCCTGCCGGGCGGCGTCGGGTGCGTCGGGGACGATGCGACGACAGGTGCGTCGGATTCAGTTTGTTCACGGAGTGGGCGGCTTCTTGTTTGTGCTTCCGTCGGCTATCATTGCCTCTCGGGGCAGAGGCATGATGCTACACCCCGCGATCAGAAAAGGATCATCGCGGGAGTAACAAGCCGACATCTCAAATAGCAACTACACGGGAATAGTACGGTCCGGGAGAGAGAGAAAGCCAGTGGAACCGACAGTGGACAATCGACTTGCAGGCAAAGTGGCGATCATTACCGGTGCATCGTCGGGGATCGGTCTTGCGGTGACCCGCGCGCTCGCGGGCGAAGGGGCGGCGGTCGTGCTGGCCGCGCGCCGAAGCGAACGCATCAACGCCGAAGCGCGGAATCTGCAAGGGAAGGGATCACGTGCATTGGCCGTGAGCACGGACGTGACGAGCCTCGATGATATGCACGCGCTGGCCGGGTCGGCGCTCGAAGCGTTCGGACGGGTCGACATCCTGGTGAACAACGCCGGCATCATGCCGCTGTCTCCGCTGAAGGAAACGCGGATCGAGGACTGGACCCGGATGATGGACGTGAATGTCAACGGTGTTCTTCACGGCATCGGGGCGGTTCTCCCCTGCATGCTCAAGCAGGGCGGCGGCCACATCGTCAACGTCGGCTCCATCGCCGGCCGGCGGCCTTTTCCGGGCGGTACGGTGTATGCGGCCACGAAATTCGCGGTGCGGGCGATCACATGGGGCATGCACCTGGAGCTCGGCCCCGAGCATCGCATCCGCGCTACCGACATCCAGCCCGGGTTTGTCGAGACCGAGCTGATCGACACGGTCCCCGACCCCCAGGCGCGCGTTGACTGGGCCGAGCGCTGGTCCGACAAGCAACCGCTGCACGCCGACGATGTCGCTCGCGCGGTGATCTACGCCGTGACCTCTCCTCCCCACGTCTCCGTCAGCGAGGTGCTGGTCAGGCCGCTGGACCAGCCGACGTAGTCGCCACCGGGACGACCCGGTGCAGGGTCGCGGATCGCGCCCCTACGCCGCCGCCCCGGCGAACTGGAGTTCGTGAAGGCGGCGGTACAGCCCCTCAGTGGCGAGGAGTTCGCTGTGACTCCCTTCCTCGACGAGCTGCCCATGGTGCATGACGAGTATGCGGTCCGCGCCCTGCACGGTGGACAGGCGATGGGCGATCACGAGCGACGTGCGCCCCTCCATCAGGCGGTCCGTAGCCGCTTCGATCTGCGCCTCGATCTCTGAATCGACGGAACTCGTCGCCTCGTCCAGCACAAGGATGGCGGGGTCGAACGCGAGGGCGCGTGCGAAGGAGAGCAGCTGCCGCTCGCCGACCGAAAGGCTGGCGCCGCGCTCGCCAAGGGGCTGGGCTGCCTGCTCGGGAAGCCGCTCGATGAAGGGCGTGGCGCCCACGGCGTCGAGCGCCGAATTCACTGCTCCGGAGTCGATCTCGCCGGAGCCGAGCCGCACGTTGTACTCCACCGACTGGCTGAAGAGGAAGATGTCCTGCAGGACGAGCCCGATCCGCTCGCGCAGCTGCTCCATCGGGAGCTCGGTGATGGGGATCCCGTCGACCAGGATTCTGCCCCTCTGGGGCTCGTAGAACCTCATCAGCAGATTGATCACGGTGGTCTTCCCCGCCCCCGTGTGCCCCACGATCGCCAGTTTCTCACCCGGAGCGACCGTGAAGGAGACGTCGCGGATCACCCAGTTGGGTTCCGAGCCGGTGCCCGACGCGTCCCCATCGGTCCCGCCGCCATACGCGAACCAGACGTTCTCGAACCGGATCTCACCGGGCGCGGGCGCACGGGTTGCGGCGGTCAGCGGCGGATCCTGAATCGCCGGCTCCCGGTCAAGGAGCCTGAAGATCCGCTCGGAGGATGCCATCGCTCCCTGCAGAAGGTTGTACTTCTCCGAGAGGTCCTGAATGGGGCGGAAGAAGCGTCGTGCATAGTCCAGGAAGGCCGCCAGGACGCCGACCGTAACCGCTCCCTGGATCATGGCCCCTCCTCCGTACCAGATGATCAGCGCCAGCGCCACGGCGGTGAAGAGCTGGATGACCGGAAAGAAGAGCGCGTAGTAGGTAATCGACCGAAGGTGCGCCCCCAGATAGTCGTCGTCGAGAACCTTGAATCGCTGCAGCGCGGTGCTTTCGCGGTTGAAGAGCTGGAGAATGCGGATCCCCGTGAAGCTCTCCTGCAGGAACGCGTTCAATCGGGCGAGCCGCACGCGGATGTCGCGGTAGGCGCCCCGGATGCGCGACCGGAAGAGGAATGCCGCGTACGCAACCAGGGGGAGCACACTGAAGGTGACCAGCGCCAGCTCGACATCCATCTGCAGCATCGCCGCCACGATGAAGAACAGGATGAAGAGGTCGCCGAAGACGGTCACCACGCCGGAGCTGAACAGTTCGTTCAGCGTCTCCACGTCCGAGGTGATTCTCGTCATGAGGCGGCCGACGGGGTTGCGATCGTAGAAGGCGAGGTCGAGCCGCTGCAGTTTGCGGAAGACCTGGGTGCGCAGGTCGTACATCACCCGCTGGCCCAGCCAGGTGGTGACCAGCGCCTGGGCGTACTGGAAGACGAAGATCAGTACCGTCGCAACGAGGAAGATGATCGCCAGGAAGGCGAGCTGGCCGCCGTCGCCCCGCGGGATGGCCTCGTCCAGCGCAATCTTGGTCAGGTACGGACCGACCACGCCCAGCAGCGATGCCAGCATGAGGAGGACGATCGCGCCCGCGACGGGCAGCTTGTAGGGGCGCAGATAGCGCAGCAGGCGGGCCATCAGGCGCGAATCGTACGCCTTGCCGAGGACCTCCTCTTCGTACCCGGTGCTCACGGGGTCGTCATCCGCTGCTAGATCGCGCCCGTGGCGACCAGGTCGAGTCCGTCCAGCAGCCTTTGCATCTTGTCCCAGGGCGCCACCGTGGCGCGCAGACCGTTGGCAAGCTTCGTGGGACCGGCGAAGGGGCGAACGCGCACGCCGACGCGCTCCAGGCGGCCGGCGATGTCGTCCAGCTCTTCCCGGGGCCGCAGGATGAACACGAAGTTCGACGCCGATTCGGGGACGTCGTAGCCTCGGTGAAGCAGGCTGCCGCGCACACGCTCCCGGTTGACGCGCGTGTCGGCTATCGTGTCGGCCAGCCACGAGGACGGGCTCGAGATGGCGGCTGCGGCTGCCGCGGACGTCACGCTCGACACCACGAAGGGACCACGGCCCTTGTCAACTTCAAGCACCAGCGAGGGGCTGCCAACACCGTATCCCGCGCGCAGACCGGCAAGACCGTACGCCTTGGACAGCGTCTTCACGCAGATCGTCCGCTCGCCGGCCAGCGCCATGTGGTAGGGCGTGCGGTCGGAGAAGTCGCGGTTGTACTCGCCGTACGCCTCGTCGATGATCAGGATGCTGCCGGTCGCCTCGGTGTGCTCGTAGACGGCGCGAATCCACTCGTCCGGCAGGGCTTGGCCGGTGGGGTTGCCCGGGTTCGCGACGAACACGATCGCCGGGGTCGAGCCCGCGAACGCCACGGGGTCGTCCAGGCCGGCATGCCACTCCACGGGGATGGGGTCGTGCCCGTTCATCCGCGCCAGCATCCCCGCGGCCGGCCAGCCCGGGTCGAGGAACCGCATCGTCGTGGGGGCGACCGCCCGCATTATTGCGTCGAGCACGCCCGTCCCGCCGGCTCCGGTGGTGACGTTGTCCGCAGAGGTTCCGAGCATCGCCGAAACGGCGTCCACAAGTCGCTCCGCATAGCTGCCCGGGTACTCGGAGGCCGTCTCCGTCCCCGCGCCGACGAGCACTTCGAGCGCGGCCGGGTGGGCGCCCCAGAGGTTTCGGTTGTCGCTCAGATCCGCGCTGATGGGGGATCGGTCGGGGAGGTAGCGGCCGAGGCCCGTGTAGTCGGTGCGGGGATAGATGTCCATTGTCATGGTGCGCGTGTTGGTAGATTGATGAAGGACGGGGGCGGCCGCTTTGTCGAGGCAGCCGTTCCACGGTCGGGGAAACCGCCTCTCCAGGCAACGGGTGGCCCCGCAATATGAGGTCGCCGGGAGGCTCATGCGCTAATGGATCAGCCGATTCGCATCAGGGGCGCGCGCCAGCACAACCTGAAGGGAATCGACCTCGACCTGCCTCGCGGCGCGCTCACCGTGATCACGGGGCCGTCGGGTTCGGGGAAGTCCTCGCTCGCCCTAGACACGCTGTTCGCGGCGGGCCAGCGGCGCTACGTGGAGGCCCTCTCCACCTATGCGAAGCAGTTCCTCGACCGCCTCGAGAAGCCCGACGTGGACCGGATCGAGGGATTGTCCCCGTCGGTCGCCATCGAGCAGCGCAACCCCACGACATCGAGCAGGTCCACCGTGGGCACCGCCACCGAGGTACACGACTTCCTGCGGCTCCTGTACGCCCGCGTCGGTCGCACCCACTGTCCTTCCTGCGGCGGGGAAGTCCGCCCCGACACGGTGAGCGGTGCGGCCGACAAGGTCGCGGCGCTGCCCGCGGGCACCAGGATCATGATCGCCTTCCCGCTCACGCGGAGCGGCCAGGTGTCCCATCAACTGGTGGCGGAAAACCTCCGTTCGCTGGGCTTCGTGCGGGTGCTGGCGGATGGCGTGACCGCGGAACTGTCGGCGCTGCTGGACCCGAAGGCGGAGCCCGGAGCCACGGTCCCCGATCTTGCCCGGGCGCAGGAAGTCCTGGTCGTTGTGGACAGGATGAAGGTGATGGAGGATCCGGACCGGAGCTGGACCGACCGCGTGGCCGACTCCCTGGCGACGTGCTTCCGCGAGGGGGAAGGCGAGGCGGTCGTGGTGCCGTGGGGCGCCGGGCCCGAAGGGTCGCTCCGTTTCTCCGAGGCTTTCCGTTGTCCACGACACCCCGACGAGACCTTCCTCGAGCCCGAGCCGAAGCTGTTCTCCTTCAACAATCCCTACGGCAGCTGCCCCACCTGCACCGGCTTCGGGGCGACCCTCGAGTACGACCCCGAGCTGATCGTTCCGAACCAGGAGCTTTCTCTGGACCAGGGCGCCGTCGATCCCTGGGCAAAGCCACGCTACGTCCGCGAACGCGATGCCCTGCGGCGCTTCGCCGGCCGCGAGGGGGTCTCCACGTACGCGCCCTGGAACGAACTGCCCAAGTCCTTCCACGATGCGGTCCTGTACGGTAAGGGGTCGTTCGGCGGGGTCATCGGCTTCCTCGGCTCCAAGGAGCGCAAACGGTACAAGCAGTACATCAGAATCTTCCTGCGCCAGTATCAGCGCCCGCTGATCTGCAGGGCCTGCGGCGGTTCCCGGCTGCGTCCCGAGGCAGGCCGCGTCACCGTTGGCGGACTCGACATCGGGAGAGTCTGCGACCTGCCGATCGAGGATCTGCCCGACTGGCTGGACGGTCTCGAACTCCGGCTCATGGAGTCCCGGATCGCGGCGTCCCTCCTCCGCGAACTGTCGGCCAGGGTCCGGTTTCTGGTCGACGTCGGGCTCGGCTACCTCACCCTGAGCCGGCAGATGCGGACGCTCTCGGGCGGCGAGGCCCAGCGGATCTCCCTTGCGAACTCCCTCGGGACGCGCCTGGTGGATACGCTCTACGTCCTTGACGAGCCGTCCATCGGGCTTCATCCCCAGGATATCGACGCACTGCTCGCGCTTCTTCAACGCCTTCGCGACGGTGGCAACACGGTCGTCGTGGTCGAACACAACGCGGCCGCCATCCAGAGTTCGGACCATGTCGTCGAACTGGGTCCCGGGTCCGGCGACCAGGGCGGAGAGGTCGTTTTCACGGGCCCTCCGGCGGCGCTGACCGGTTCCATGACAAATACAGGCCGGTATCTGTCACGACTCGTGTCCGGCGAGGCTCATGACCAGTGGCCGCCGGCGTCGAGGCGCCCGGTCGACGGCGCGCGCATCCGGCTTGAAGGCGCGGCGCTGCACAACCTGCGCGGCATCGAAGCCGAGTTCCCCGTCAGCGCGATGACGGTGGTTACCGGCGTGTCGGGATCCGGCAAGTCGACGCTGGTCCACGACATTCTCTACCGCGCGCTGGAGCGCGAACTGGGCGATGGCCGGACTTCGGCCAAGGAACACCTCGGCGAAGTCGTCGGGTCGTATGGGGCGCTGTCCGGGCTGGAGCACGTCGACGACGTCGTGCTCATCGATCAGAGTCCGATCGGGCGCACCCCCCGTTCCAACCCGGTCACCTATGTGAAGGCGTGGAGCGAGATCCGGCGCATCTTTGCGAGCCAGCCTGCCGCGCGGAAGGGTCGGCTCGACGCGCGCAGCTTCTCGTTCAACGTGAAGGGTGGTCGCTGCGAGGAGTGCTCGGGCGCCGGGTTCGTGCGCGTGGAGATGGTCTTCATGGCCGATATTCATGTGCCGTGCGAGGTCTGCGGCGGCAAGCGCTACCGTGCCGAGGTGCTCGAAGTTAAGGTGCGCGGCCAGAACATCAACGACGTCCTCGGCTTCACGGTCGACCACGCGATACGCTTCTTCCTGCGCGAGCCGCGGCTGGGTCAGGCGCTGTGGCATCTGCAGCAGGTCGGGCTGGGGTACCTGCGGCTGGGGCAGCCCGCCACGCACCTCTCGGGTGGAGAGGCCCAGCGGCTGAAGATCGCGCGCGAGCTGATCGGGGCCGCCGCGCGGAAGGGCAGGAGCAAGCTGTATATCCTGGACGAGCCGACGACGGGTCTGTCGGGCGAGGATGTCGCTCAGCTGATTTCGGTGCTCCGCAAGCTGGTCAAGGCGGGCAACACCCTTGTGGTGGTTGAGCACGACCTTGACGTGATCCGGGAGGCGGACTGGGTGGTCGACATGGGCCCCGGCGCGGGTGCGGGCGGAGGCCAGGTTGTGGCCATGGGTCGGCCGGAGGACGTGGCGACCGTGCCGGAGAGCGTGACAGGACGGTTCCTGCGAGATCTGGTCGGGGGGGCTGTCGCGAGCGGGCGATGTCCGGCAACCCCGTCGTAACCGTCGTCCTGCCGGTCCGTGACGGGGCCGCGACGCTGGACGCGGCGCTCGAGTCGCTCCGCGCGCAGACGTATTCCCGCTTCGAGGTGCTGGTGGTGGATGACGGATCCCGCGACGCCACCCCCGAGATCGCGCGGGCCTGGCAGCAGCGCGATGGCCGTTTTCGGCTGCTGTGTGGCGACCATGGCGGCCCCGGCGGCATCGTGGATGCCCTGCAGCGCGGCCTCGCCGAAGCGCGGGGCGCCTACATCGCGCGCATGGACGCCGACGACCGCTGCCACCCCGAACGGCTCGCCGCCCAGCTCGATCTGCTGCGGCGCTCGCCCGGCCTCGCCGGCTGTGGCACCGGCATCCGCTACGTCCCCGCGTCCTGCGTCACCCCGCGGGCCGCCGAATACGCGGCCTGGCTCAACGCCATGACCACCTGGGAGGCCGTCGCGGCCAACATCTTCGTCGAGTGCCCCCTCGCCCACCCGACCTTCATGTTCCACGCGCGGGTGCTGGCCGAGGCGGGCGGCTACCGCGACCGCGTCTGGCCGGAAGACTACGACCTGCTTCTGCGACTGTGGCGGAGCGGTCACCGCTTCGTCTCCGTGCCCCGCGTCCTTCTCGACTGGGGCAACGATCCGGGCCGCCTGAGCCGCAACCACGCCGCGTATTCGCTGGCCGCATTCCGTGCCTGCCGGGTGCACCACCTGCGCCGCAGCATGCTCGGTGGCCGAAGCGGGGTGGTGGTCTGGGGCGCGGGACCCACGGGCAAGAGTCTCTCCCGCGAGTTCGCGGCGCAGGGGGTCGAGGTGCGGGCCTTCGTCGAGGTCGACCCGCGCAAGATCGGGCAGCAGATCCATGGCGCGCCGGTGTGTGAGGCGGAGGCCGCGCGGGCGTTCCCGGACGCGCTCCATGTGGGAGCCGTCGCGCGGGCGTCGGGCCGTGAAGCGGTGCGGGCGGCGGCGGTGGGGGAGGGGCTGGAGGACGGAGTGGACTTCGTGGCGATGGCGTGACGGGCTCGCTCCGAGGCACCTCCACGGGAAGCGCATCAAACCGCAGTCCTGCCCGTCCAGAAGCGCCTTGAGCGACCCGCCCTAAACCGTTAGTTTAAAAGGCTATTCGGGGCGTTTGCGAGCGCCCTCGCGTCCATGCGCGGCCAACCGGTCGATGGTCCATTCCACTTCGCGAATCCATGTCCGAAAACGACCCCACGAGTACCGGCGAACGGATCCTGGAACGCATCCTCGAACAGGAGATGCGCGAGTCGTTCATCGACTACTCGATGAGCGTCAATGTGCAGCGCGCCCTGCCCGATGTGCGGGACGGACTCAAGCCGGTCCACCGGCGCATCCTGTACGCGATGTCCCAACTCGGGCTGTCGCCGGGGCGGGCGTACAAGAAGTGTGCGACCGTGGTCGGCGAGGTCCTCGGGAAATACCACCCGCACGGCGACTCGGCCGTCTACGATGCCCTGGTCCGCATGGTCCAGGACTTCTCTCTGCGCTACCCGCTCGTCGACGGCCAGGGCAACTTCGGATCCATCGATGGCGACTCGGCGGCCGCCTACCGGTACACCGAGGCGCGGCTGCAGCGCCTTTCGATGGAACTGCTTGCCGACATCGAGAAGGACACTGTCCGCTTCGACGAGAACTTCGACGGACGCCTGCAGGAGCCCTCGGTCCTGCCGTGCAGGGCGCCCAATCTGCTGATCAACGGCTCTTCGGGGATCGCGGTGGGCATGGCCACCAACATCCCGCCCCACAACCTCCGCGAGGTGGTCTCGGGCCTTCTGGCGCTGATCGACGACCCCGCCCTGCCGCAGGAAGCGCTCGAGGAGCACATCGTGGGGCCGGACTTCCCGACCGGCGGACACATCTGCGGCACCGAGGGAATCGAGGAAGCGTACCGCACCGGCCGCGGGCGGGTCGTCATTCGGGCCAAGGCCGAAGTGGAGGAAGCTGACGACGGACCCGCGAGGATCATCATCCACGAGATCCCCTTCATGGTGAACAAGGCCCGCCTGATCGAGCAGATCGCGGGTCTGGTGCGCGACAAGAAGGTCACTGCGATCCGCGACCTGCGCGACGAGTCCGACCGGGACGGCCTCCGCGTCGTCATCGACCTCAAGCGCGACGCGGTGCCGCACGTTGTCCTGAACCGGCTGTACAAGCACACGCCGATGCAGTCCACCTTCGGGGTGATCCTGCTCGCGCTCGTGGACGGCGTCCCCAGGATCATGCCGTTGCGCGACATGCTCACGCACTTCATCGGCCATCGTCACACGGTCGTCGTCCGGCGCAGCGAGTTCGACCTCGCCGCCGCCCGGGAGCGCGAGCACGTCCTCGAAGGGCTGCGCATCGCCGTCGACAACATCGACGAAGTGGTCAGGATCATCCGCGGGTCGCGCGATACGCACGAGGCGGCCGTGGGGCTGCGGAGCACCTTCGACCTCTCGGAGAGGCAGGCCCGGGCCATTCTGGACATGCGGCTGGCGCGTCTGACGGGTCTCGAGAAGGAAAAGCTCGACACCGAACTCGCCGAGGTGCAGGCGCGGATCGCCGAGCTGGTTCACATCCTGGGCGACCGGGCGGTGCGCATGGAGATTATCAAGGAAGAGCTGCGCCAGGTGGCCCTGCGCTACGGCGACGACCGCCGCACCGAGATCAAGGGCAGCGTTGCGTCCTTCGAGGTCGAGGACCTGATCGCCGACGAAGAGGTGGTCCTCACCATGTCGCGCCAGGGATACGTGAAGCGCATCCCGATCGACACGTACCGGTCCCAGCGGCGCGGCGGTCGCGGACTTCGCGGAATGGACACCAAGGCCGAGGACTGGGTCGAACACCTGTTCGTCGCCTCCACCCACGATTACCTCATGGCCTTCACGGACCAGGGGCGCTGCCACTGGGTGAAGGTCTGGGGCCTCCCCCACGGCAGCCGCTACTCCAAGGGCAAGCCCATCGTGAATTTCCTCGATCTGGCCCGGGGCGAGAAGGTCGCGTCGGTGCTGCCCGTGCGGGAGTTCAGCGGCGACCGCTTCGTGCTCTTCTGCACCAGGAACGGCGTGGTCAAGAAGACCCCGCTGTCGGCGTACGGCAATGTGCGCGCAATGGGGATCTACGCGATCAAGTTCCGGGAGGGCGACGAACTGATCGATGCCCGGATCACCGACGGCAGCAACGAGGTCATTCTGGCGACGCGGCTGGGCAAGGCCATCCGCTTCAACGAGTCCGACGTGCGGCCGATGGGACGGTTCACCGAAGGCGTGATGGGCATCCGCCTGGGCAAGGGCGACGAAGTGGTCGGGATGGTCGTGGTTCGCCGCCCGGACCTGACGCTGCTCAGCGCGACCGAGTACGGAATGGGCAAGCGAAGCCAGATCAGCCACTACCGCTTGCAGCAGCGGGGCGGACAGGGCGTCATCAATCTCAAGCTGTCGAAGAAGACGGGGCCGGTGGTGACGGTCAGGGCCGTGACCTGCGACGACCAGCTCATTTTCATCACGCGCAACGGCGTGGTGAACCGCCAGCCGGTGTCGGACATGCGGGTGATCGGGCGCGCGTCGCAGGGTGTGCGCCTGGTCAACCTGGACAAGGGCGATGCTGTGGTCGACGTGGCGCGGGTCGTCGGTGATGACGAAGACGCATAGCTCTCCCAGCCGGCGTCGCACCGGCCTGGTCGGGCTGGCCGAGATCGAGGCCGCCGCCGAGCGGATACACGGGACCGTGGTGCGAACGCCGCTGATCCCCGACGCGGACCTGTCCGATGCGACGGGCGGCCGGATTCGGCTCAAGTGCGAATCCCTGCAGAAGGCGGGTGCGTTCAAGGCGCGGGGAGCCTGCAACTTCATGGCGCGCCTGACTGCCGAAGAGCTGGCCCGAGGCGTGATCACCTATTCCTCGGGCAACCACGCCCAGGCGGTCGCCTTTGCGGCCGGGCTGAAGGGCGTCAGAGCCGTTGTGGTGATGCCGACCACCGCACCCCGGGTGAAGAGCGACGGTGCCCGGCGACTGGGCGCGCGCGTGGAGTTCGCGGGCACGACCTCCGAGCACCGCCGGGTGCGCGCCGAGGAGATCGCGGCGGCCGAGGGGCTGGTCATGATCCCGCCCTTCGATCATCCGTGGATCATCGCCGGGGCGGGAACGGTGGCGCTGGAGCTCTTCGAGGACTGGCCCGAGGTCGACACCCTGCTGGTTCCCATCGGGGGCGGAGGACAGATGGCGGGTTGCGCGGCCGCGCTCCGGCGCCTGAAGCCGGACGCGGCGCTGATCGGCGTCGAGCCGGTGGGTGCGCCCACCATGCGCCGCGCCCTCGATGCCGGCGGGCCCTCCACGCTGCCCGGGATCGACACCATCGCCGATGGCCTCGCTCCCACCCGTGCCGGCGACCTCACCTACGCCCACGCGGCCGCCTTCCTGGACGACGTAATCCTCGTCGAGGACGACGACATCCGGCGCGCCGCGGCCCACCTCATCACCCGGCGCAAGCTCGTGGTCGAGTACTCGGGCGCGGCCACCGTCGCCGCGCTGCTATCCGGCCGCGTTGACGCGCGCGGGCGCAAGGTCTGCGCGGTCCTGTCCGGCGGCAACCTGGACACGTCGCTGCTCGGCGAGATTCTCGCAGTCGACCCGGCGGCCTGAACCGCCCCTTGCCGAACCCGCGCGGCCGTGCTCCTCCTCTTCGACATCGACGGAACCCTGACCCGGGGCGGTCCCGCCGTCACGGCCTTCCGCATCGCGCTGGAACACACCTACGGCACGGCCGGTCCAGTCGCCGACTACGACTTCGCCGGCAAGACCGACCCGCGCATCATGCGCGACCTTCTCGGCGCGGCCGGCCTTGCCCCCGATCACATCGAAGCCGGCCTGCCCCGGTTCTGGGAGCGCTACGTCGGCGAACTCGAGTCCAGGATCGACGCGGATCCCGTGACGGTCCTGCCCGGCGCGAGCGAACTGATCGGCGGACTGGCCGCGCGCGACGACGTGTTTCTCGGCCTCGTTACCGGCAACGTCGAGCGGGGCGCCAGGCTCAAGCTCCGATCCGCGGGGCTCTGGCATCATTTTCCTGTCGGCGGCTTCGGATCGGACCACGAGCTGCGGAACGAACTGCCGCAGTTTGCACTCGACCGTGCGTCCGCGCACTGGGGACGCGCCTTCGACGGAAAGGACACCGTCGTGATCGGAGACACGCCCCGGGACGTGGAGTGCGGTCAGGCCATCGGAGCGACCACCGTTGCAGTAGCGACGGGGCGGTTCTCCAGCGACCAGTTGCGCGAATCCGGCGCAGACTACGTCCTGCCCGGGTTCGAGGATACGGCCGCCACCTTCGAGGCACTAACGATTCGATGATACTTAACATTTATATTTAGTATTGTCTATACGCCACAAACAACGCATTTTGCCATGGTTCTGCCCACGTCCCAGGCGGGCGGGCAGCCCGGACAAACACCAAGCGGGAGCAAGCACAAATGAAGAACTTCTATATCGTCATCGGGATTGTGGCCGTGGCTGGGGTGGCCGTCGTGGGCTTCGCCCTGCGAGGCGGTGGCTCGGCTGCAAGCGAACCGATCGATCTGGGTGAGATTGGCGACGAAGAACTGGTAGCACTGGCGCAGGGCACGGTCTACGGGAACCCGGACGCACCTGTGACGATCATGGAATTCGGCAACTACCAATGCCCGGCGTGCGGGATCTTTGCCCTCCAGGTCAAGCCGCAGGTCGATCTGGCGTACATCGAGACAGGCCAGGCCAAGCTTGTGTACTACGATTTCCCGACGCCGAACCTGCCGCATTCATTCCTGGCTGCTCGCGCGGTGCGGTGCGCGGGGGATCAGGACCGGTATTTCGACTACCACGACGCGGTCTTCAGCACCCTGTCGAGTTGGTCGCGGCCAGACAGCCCGTTCGGCCACTTCAACGATCTTGCCGCCGATGTAGGCCTCGATACCGAAGCGTTTGAGAGCTGCCTGGACAGTGACATGCACGCCGATGTGGTCACGGCGAACCTGACCCTTGGACAGATGCTCGGCGTGGCCGCTACGCCCACCATCTTCATTCATCGTGAAGGGGAGGGCGGCGCGCGACGCCTGGGCGGCTTCCAGTTCATCGATGTCCAGCAGGCGATGGAAGCCGGCGAGCAGAATTGAGCGCAGACGCATCCACCTCCGGGCCGGTCAACCGAATGGTGGTGGCGGTCCTCTCACTGATCGGCGTGTTCCTCGCCTTCTACCTGGTTGCCTACAACCTGGGATGGACGCCGCCCATCCCCTGCGGCTCCGGAGCCTGCGGCGTCGTACAGTCGTCGCAGTACGCGTGGATCGGCCCGATCCCCGTCTCCGCCATCGGCCTCGGCGGCTATCTGGCCCTCCTGGTCCTGTCGATCCTGGGCCTCCGGCCGTCGGCGGCCGGCTCCCGGGCGATCCCCTTCCTGCTCTTCGCCGGGGCGCTCTCCGGCGTGCTGTTCAGCGCCTACCTCACCTACCTCGAGGCGATGGTCATCCAGGCCTGGTGCCGCTACTGCGTGGCGTCGGCCATCCTGATCACCCTCGTCTTCGTGGCGACCCTTCCCGAGCTGAAGCGCCTGCGGAGCTAGCTCGCGCCCTGCCGAGCGGCCACTCGCCGACGATGGGCGGCGGCCAGGCGCCGGCCCGGTATCCGCGCAGCAGAGCGTCAGCCTCCCTCCGCGCCCGCGCGGCCAGTTCGCCGTCGATCAGCGAATCCGCCTCCGCGCGGTCGAGGTCGGCCTCATCCAACACCTGAGCAACCCCGCCGGGCGACACCCAGACATCCAGGCACAGATCGGTCGTCGTCCACGCGTGCGCGCCAAGGGGCTCGACGGGCGTGAGGACGTTGGCGTAGAGTCCGGTGTAGGTGCCGTCGGCGCGGTGAAAGAGGCCGATGTCGTGCCACTCGCCCGGAAAGGTGAACCAGATGACCGGTGAACCGGGCTCGAGGATGGTGGCGCCGCCGACAGCGATGGGCGTTTGGATGGGCGTATGGGACTGGAAAGTGACGATCCCGGCCGCGCCGCTCTCAAGCACCAGCTGGCGAAAGACCTCTTCGGGACGGCCGAGGCGCCTGTAGTGGATGTCCACCCAGTCGCCGGCGCGGGGCAGGGCGCTCAACCGCCTCCGAAGCGCTCCGGATTCGCCCGCTCGATGAACACGTTCATGATGCCCCCGCACACCGCGGGGCTCCACGACGTGAAGTCGTCGGTCAGGTCGACGCGCACAGTCGCGGGAGGGCCGCCCTCGAACAGCTCATGAGCGGCCGCGATCACCTCGCCCTCGCCACAGCCGCCGCCGACAGTTCCCGCGATGACGCCCTCACGTCCGATCAGCATCCGCGCACCGGTCTTCCGCGGCGTGGATCCCTTCGCCGATACGATCGTGGCCAGAACGGCAGGCTCCTCCAGCCCCGCCAGTCGGCCCATCAGCTCCTTTTCGTCCATGTCATTCCTCGCTTGGCGCGCTTGACTTGCTCGCCGGGGCGTTGCTCGCGGGGTCGCCGGCCCGAACACCCCCGAAGAAACGTTCAACCACACGCTCCTTCTCCACCAGAGGCGCCCCCGTCCCGCCCGAATGGTACAGGATGATCTCGGCCACGACCGAGACCGCGATCTCGGCGGGCGTCTGACCGCCCAGATCCAGTCCCACCGGCGCCCGCACGCGCTTCATGTCGGCCGTCGTGAAGCCTTCGCGGGCGAGCTGCTCGTGGGTCGCGCGCACGCGCCGCCGGCTCCCGATCATGCCAACGTAGCCGGGCGGCGCCTCCATGCGCAGCAGTCGCACCAGGCACTCGTAGTCGAAGCTGTGCCCGCGCGTCACCAGGATCACGTGGTCCGACGGGCCGAGCGGGGTCGCCGCAAAGGGATCGCGAAAGTCGATCACGCGCACCGCCGCCGCGTCGGGAAACCGGTGGCCGGCGGCGAATTCGGGCCGGTCGTCGAGCACTTCCACGCGCATCCCCAGCATCGCTCCCATCTTCGCCAGCGGGATCGCGATGTGCCCCGCGCCGACGATCACCATCCGCGCCGGAGGGCCGTGCAGCTCCAGATAAACCCGGGCCGTGACGGTGCGTCCGCCTTCGCGGTACTCGAAGTCCCGGCTGAGCGCGCCCCGGGATTCCCTGGGGGGGAAGAGCGACGGCACCGCCGCGGCCACCGCCTCATCCAGGGCCGGGCTTCCGAGCGTGCCGCGGCTGCGCCTGCCGGAGAGCCACCATCGCCGCCCGATCAACGATCGGTCCGGCGCATCGACCACGACCGCCGTGTAGATGCGGTCCCCCTTCTCCAGCGCCTCCAGCACTCGGGCGGCTACCTGCGCGGCAGAGATCCTCATCCCTGGCGCGCGCCCCCGAACCGTTCGCGATACCGGCGCGGCGTGTCGATGTCGTCGACGACCCCGGCGTCGCCGACCGCCACCTCGAACACCCGGTCCGGGTCGCGCCGCACCACGCTGCGCGCTCCTTCCCGCAGCCCCTGTTCCTGGAACTCGCGTGCGATGGTCATGTCAGCCAGCACGGGATGGCCTCGCTCCTCTCCATATCTGGGCATCACGACGGTGGCCTCGGAGCCCCGCCACCCCGCGATCAGCCGGCGGACCGTCTCCGGGGTCACGGCAGGGTTGTCGACAGGCGAAAAGACGAACGCGGGCGGGGGATCGTCAAGGCCGCGCAGATATGCCAGGGCGGCGCGCAGCGATCCGATCTGGCCGCCCTCTCCGCCGGGGTTCACCACGAGCCGGCCCTCGCAGCGGGCCACTTCAGCCGCCAACTCGCCCGCATCGGACGCCGCGACGACGATGACGGGTGCGCAGCCGCCCTCGCGGAGCGTCTCTACCAGACGGGCCGTGAAGGTGGTGCCGCCGGCATCCAGAAGCGCCTTGGGCCCGCCCATCCGCGAGGACGCCCCGGCCGCGAGCACGATGCCGGCAGGGGGCTTCATCGAGCGCCGGCCGTGAGCCCGATGCGGGCGTGGCGCTTCATCGCACTGTCACTGTCCGTTCTGGCCGCCCGGAAACGCCCCGTGGAAGGTTGCGCCGGCTTCGCACAGTCCCGTCAGAAGCGCACACGGCCGGTAGCGGTCGCCATGGGCGTCGTGAAGGGCGGTCAGCCCGTCCAGCACCTCGGCCAATCCCCGATCGTCCGCGTACCTGAGGAGACCGCCGCGAAATGGCGGAAACCCTGTCCCCATGATCATCCCGAGGTCCACATCCGCTGCCGACCCGACGATCTCCGATTGCAGCACCCGGGCGGCCTCGTTGACCATCGCGAGCAAGAGCCGGTCCACGACGAGCGGCTTGTCCGGCGTCGATCGGCGCGCGGGAAGCCGCAGGTCGGCGTACACCGACGGATCGAAGTCCTGCTCCTTGCCCTTCACATACCGGTAGAAACCCCTGCCGCCCTTCCGGCCCAGCCTCCCGGAGCCCGCGAGAGCCACCATCGACGCCGCCGGAGCCATGCGGTCGCCGAGCGCCTCCGCCATGGTCCTGCCGGCATGCCCCACGACATCGATACCGACCTCGTCGATCAGCCGATACGGCCCCATCGGCATCCCGAACCGCTTCCAGGCGCGATCGACCGCTGCGGCGTCCCACCCCTCGTCCAGAAGGTGCCCCGCCTCGTTCAGACACGGCGCGAGAATGCGATTGACCAGGAACCCCGGCGCGTCGCGCGTGACGACCGGCACCTTGCCCAGCCGCACCGCAAGCGCCGCAAGTGTCTGCACCGTACGCGGGTCGGTCTCCCTGCCCTGCACGACCTCGACCAGCGGCATGCGATGCACCGGGTTGAAGAAGTGCATCCCGCCGAACCGTTCGGGACGCTCCAGCGCGGCCGCCATCTCGTCGACCGACAGCGAAGACGTATTCGTGGCGATGATCGCACCGGGACGCACCGCCGCCTCGACCTCCCGAAGCACGGCCCGCTTGATCGCCAAGTTCTCGACCACGGCTTCGACCACGACGTCCGCCGACCCCGTCCCCGCGTAGTCGATCCCGCCCGAAATCAGCCCCATCCTGCGGTTCGCCTCGCGCTTGCGTAGAGACCTCCGCTTCACCGCCCCGTCGAAGATGCCCCGCGCATGGGCGAGACCGCCCGCGACCGCTTCATGACGGATGTCCTTCATGCGGACGGGGATGCCGTTGTAGGCCGCCACCTGGGCGATGCCGCCGCCCATCGGCCCGGCCCCGATCACGGCCATGCGTTCCACCTCGGCGCCCCCGCCCGCCCCCCCCGGCCCCTTCCGCGCCGCCTCGCGAAGCTGGAACAGGAAGAGCAGGTTCTTGCACTCGGGCGAGACCACCAGGTCCCCCACCGCACGGGCTTCCAGCTCCAATCCCTCGGCCACGCTTCGGCCCATGCTCCGGCGGATCACGTCGAGGACTCGGAGCGGCGCCGGATAGTGCCCCCCGGTGCGCTTGAGCACCCGTCCCCGCGCGCCCCTCAGCACGAGGGCCCGTCCCGGCGCCGTACCGTCCAGCAGCCGCGTTGCGAGCCCGCGGCGGCGTCCCTTGCGTCCGGGCGGCAGCCCCTCTCCGCGCGCGAGCGCCCGAGCCATCTCCAGGCTGCGCTCGTCGAACTGCTGCCGCGGCAGAACGCGGTGCACGAGCCCGATCCGCCGGGCCTTGGAAACGCGAAGAGCCTTGCCCGTGAGGATGACGCCCAGCGCCGCGGACAGCCCCACCATGCGGGGCAGACGGGTGGTGCCTCCCCAGGCGGGCAGAATCCCCAGCTGCACCTCGGGCAGCCCGATGCGGGTGCGCTCGTCGTCAGCGGCCACCCGATAGTCACAGGAGAGCGTCAACTCGGTGCCGCCCCCCAGGCAGGTGCCGTGAATCGCCGCCACGGTGGGCACGGAAAGCGAGGCGATCCGCTCGAACAGCGCCTGCCCCAGCCGCGCCGCTTCAATGCCCTCGCGACCGTCCTCGACCGCCGCGATCGCCTTCACGTCGGCCCCCGCGATAAAGGAGCCCGGCTTGGCCGACCGGAAAAGCAGCGCCCGGAGAACACCGCTCGCCGCGGCTTCCTCCGCTTCCTGGACCGCCGACTCCAGGACCTCCATCACCTCAAGAGTGAGGACGTTCTGCCCGCGATCGGGGTCGCAGAACGTCACCACCCCCACGCCGCGTGAATCGATGTCGAGGCGCGGGTTCACAGTCGGGACCGTGCGATGGGGCCCGCGGTCAGAAAATGGGCCTGACCTCCGCGTTGTCGCGGCTCAGGCGCAGGACCAGCGGCGCGTCCGTGGAGACGGTGACCGGGACGTTCCAGTACAGCTCGTCGTAGGGAAGTTCGTGGCGCGCGTGGACCCAGTACATGCCCGGCGCGACCCCGTCCTGGAAGTCCGCGATCCCACTGGCGTCGGTCGTATCCACCACGATGTCGAGCCCGGTGATGTCCAGCTTCGCCATGATCACCGTGGACACGTCCACGAACGCCTGATCGGCCCAGTCCGCCTGGACGATCCTCATGCTGTCCATCCGCTCGATCGCAGCCTGCTGGAGATCGTTGAAGTTGTTGAACGCCCCATCCCTCTGCCGCTCTGCCCGGTTGAGTTCGGCTTCGAGATCCTGCCATTCGTTGAAGATGGCGCGGTAGAGGCCTTCACCCGGATTGAGTTCCTCGAGCCTGGAGTTGAGCCTCTGCAGCGTGTCCCGCAACGTGCCCCACCGTGTCTCCAGGTCGAGCCAGTTCTGCTGGGCCTGTGCTATCTCCTCGCGCGCGGCCAACAGATCGGCCGGAATCGCGGGTTCGGGTGTGGGCGCCTCCGCCTCCAGAGAGTCGAAAACCTGGTCGCGGTCGTATGGCAGGATCTGAACCTCCACATTGTCGAGCGGCGTGGACTCCGTGTCGTCGCCGAGGGCGACCACCACGCTTACATCCGCCGGACCGCAAGCCGCGAAGGCCAGGGAGGCGAGGATTGCCACCAGACCGATACCGTTATTGCGTCGCGTCATCACTTAAACTCCCTGAGAGCTGGCCCAAGACCTGGGAAACTGGCCGAACAAAAGATAATCTCCGCCCCAAAGTAAGAACGGAAATGAGTCGCATCAAGACGGAAAACTGTGTGGCGGGTGGTTCAGAGGCAACCGGCAGCAATGAACCGCTATTGGGCGGTGCTCCGCAGCACGTAGTTCCTGGGGTCCACGGCCCGGCCGTTGACGCGCACCTCGTAGTGGACGTGCGCCCCCGTGCAGACGCCGGTACAACCGATCTGGCCGATCACCTCTCCGCGCCGAACCCGCTTGCCGGCCCGGACGAGCAGCTTCGAGGCGTGCGCGTAAAGCGTGGTCACTCCGAAGCCGTGGTCGACCTCAACCGTGTTGCCGAATCCGGGTTTCCAGCCGGCGAACTTCACCACACCCTCGGCGGTCGCCACGAACCGTGTTCCGGCGGGCGCGTTTTGGTCGATGCCGCCGTGAGGCATGTAGAGCTTGTGAACCGGGTGCAATCTGCTTGCGCTGTAGGCACTTGAGATCGGTCCGCGAATCGGCAGGATGGACGGGGTGAATCTCAGTCTTTCCCGACGCGTCTCAAGGGACTCCTCGGTCTCGGCGAAGCTGCGATTGAGCAGATCCGCCTTGCGGAGGAGAACCGCCAGGTCGTAGCGGATCGCGTAGGTCGCCTCCGAAACCTCTCGGTCGAGCGGCCACAGCTCGCTTTCATCCGGGTATTCGAGCCCGGGTCCGCCGACGCCGACCTCGAAGACCTCCTGGTCGATCTCGAGCAGCCCGGCGATGAGCCGCACCCTGCGATCCCTCTCGGCCAGCGTGGCCATCTGCTCGTCGAACTCGGCGACCGACGAGCGGATACGCTCCATTTCGGCCTTGAGCAGACGGTTCTCCCTGGCGAGATAAGTCGCGCGGGTGCGTGCACCTGTATCGTACAGGAGGAACGCGGTGGCGCCCACGCCGAATACGACTGTAGCGCACACCGCAAGGAATCCGCGGCGCACGAATCTTCGCGGCAGCGAATACTGCCGGATCGCTTCCGTCCCCTCCCGCAAGAAAAGGACGGTCAATTTTTCCCTAGACATGTGCTGACAAGGATACCCTGAGCCCCCGATTCGGTCAAGCGCTGCCAATGGGGGTCCGGCCGGGGGCTTGAGCGACCGTAGCCCGCGCGCCCGACTCAGTCGAGCTCGACCCGGGGGAAGAGTGGGGCCCCGACGCTCACGCCGAGACCGGAAACATTCAGTTCGTTCAACTCCTCGAAGAGCGGAATGTTCCCGAGCCCCAGCCGGCGGCCCAGCTCCGCGGCCTTCCCCGGGGCGACCGGTTCGAAGAGGCAGGCGAGGACCGCCAGCGTGTAGGCGAGGGTGGCGAGCGTGCGGTCCAGGTCGTCCGCGCACTCCGGTTTGCGGGCCAGCGCCCAGGGCTCGCGCGCCTCGACGAACCCGTTGGCGGCGCGCGCGAGATCCATGGCCGCCGCGAAGCCTTCGTGCAGGCGGTAGCCGTCCATGGCGAGCTGGTAGGCCGCCAGCGCTGCCTTCGTCTCGTCCGCCAGGCCGTCGGCCGGTGCCGCGGGGACGGTGCCGCCGCGGTAGCGCCTGATCATGGACAGGGTGCGGTGGACCAGATTGCCGAAGATGTTGCGCAGTTCATCGTAGCGGGTCAGGAAGCGCTCGGGCGTGTACGACGCGTCCTGTCCGGTGACCATCTCACGCATCAGGTACCAGCGTACGGCGTCGGTGCCGAACGTCTCCCGCAGCGCGAGAGGGTCCACGACGTTGCCCAGCGACTTGGACATCTTGGTATCGCCCACAACCCACCAGCCGTGCGCCAGGATCTTCCGGGGCAGCGCCAGGTCGGCCCCCATCAGCAGCGTGGGCCAGTACACCGCGTGGGTGGTGATGATGTCCTTGCCCATGAGGTGGACGTCGCAGGGCCAGCGCGACGGCAGCGGATCGCCGAAGCCGCGCCGGTCCTTCGCCGCGGCCGGATCGATTGCCCCGGAGGCGGTCACGTAGTTGGTCAGCGCGTCCACCCAGACATAGGTCACCTGGTCGGGGTCCCAGGGGATCGGAATGCCCCAGTGGATCCGCGAACGGGGCCGGGATATGGAAAGGTCTTCCAGCGGCTTGCTCAGGAAGCCGAGCACCTCGTTGCGCCGCGTGGCCGGCACGATCCACTCCGGGTTCTTCTCGATGTGCTCGACGAGCCGGTCGCGGAAGAGACTCATCCTGAAGAAGTAGTTCTTCTCGCGGATCTTCGTGACCGGCCCCCCGGCGATCGGATCCACCCGGTCCGGCCCGATCTCCTTCTCGGTGAAGTACCGTTCCTGACCGACCGAGTACCACCCCACATACTCGGACTCGTAGATGAACCCGTTGTCGTACAGGCGCTCCAGAAGCGCGCTCACAACAGCCTTGTGCCCGGGCTCGGTGGTGCGGATGAAGCGGTCGTTGGAGATGCCCAGGTCGTCCCAGGCGGCCTGGAAGCGGGCGGCCATGCGGTCACAGAGTTCGAGCGGCGTCAATCCCTGTTCCTCGGCCACCTCCTGGATCTTCTGCCCGTGGTCGTCGGTTCCCGTGAGGAAGAGCACATCGTCACCAGCGCGGCGGTGGTAGCGCGCGAGGACATCGGCCAGAATCGTGGTGTAGGCATGCCCCAGGTGGGGCTCGCCCGAGGCGTAGTAGATCGGCGTGGAGAGGTAGAAGGATCCCATGACTCAACCCTCCTCCGCATCCCTGGCTGCATTGATGGCCCTCGTGTACCACTCGAGGGTCTCGATGAAGCCGGCGAAGGACTTGTCGTACCTGTCTTCCATCGGCTCGCCGTCCTCGCTGAAGCTCCGCGACACGTTGGACACCGGCATCCCCGCCACGGGCAGCGCCTTGAGCCGCAGAAAGAGGAGCTGGAGGAAGTAGTGCACCTGGACGCCGCCGAACCCTCCGGCCGACACGGTGACGATGCCGACGGGCTTGCGGTTCCATTCTCCATGAATGTAGTCGAGCGCGTTCTTGAGTGCGCCCGGCATTGAGCCGTTGTACTCGGGGCTGACGACCACCACCGCGTCGGCCTCCTGAATGGCGATGGAGAAGCGGACCAGCCCCGGCGGCGGGTCGTCGAGCAGGTGCAGCCGCTCCTCCATGATCGGGAGGTTGTATTCGGCCAGGTCGAGGAGGGGAGCTTCGGCGCCGGCCCCCTGCAGCCGGTCGCAGGCGAAGCGGGCCACGCGCAGCGACTGGCGGCCGCGCCGGACGGAGCCGAGCAGCACCGGGATGCGAAGGGGGGCCGTCACTCGCGCGGCGGAAGGGCCGCCCGTGCCGGCGGCACGCGAGGAGCCGCTCATGCCTTGCTGCCAGTCAGCCGCTTGAGGGCGCCGCGGTCCACCTTGCCGAGATGGGTGCGCGGGAAGTCGTCGAGGATGTGGATCGCGCGCGGAACCTTGTAGGACTCGAAGTGGGCGCTGGCGTGTGCCTGAAGGGTGGACCGAATCGCGCGGGCCGTACTCGGGACGGTGTCCTGGTCCGAGGCGTCTGCCGCAACGGGATCGCCGCCCGCCTCCAGCACCACGAACGCCACCGGAACCACAAGTCCGTCCTCGTTCTCGACGCCCAGGACGGCGGCTTCCGCCACATCGGGGTGCGCGAGCAGACATTCCTCCGCCTCCCGCGGCGAGAACCACCTCCCCGAGACCTTGAGGAGGTCGTCGTCGCGGCCCTGGTAGGTGAAGTAGCCGTCCTCGTCGCGGGTCATCATGTCGCCGGAGACGTACCAGTCGTGCCCGAACGCGCGCCGGGTCTCGTCGGGGTGCTGCCAGTAGCCGTGCGCGCGGGATCCGCCCCGCACCCGCATGCGCCCCACCTCGCCGTGCGCCACCTCGCGGCCGTCATCGTCGCAGAGCCGCACTTCGAAGCCGGGCACCGCGGTGCCGAGGGTCCCGGGCCGCGCCTCGCCGGGGCGGTTCGAGATGAAGACGTGCCACATCTCGGCGGTGCCCAGGCCGTCGAGGAGTTCGACGCCGAAGGTGTCGTTCCAGCGGCGGTGCAGGGAGGGGGGGAGGGCCTCGCCCGCCGATGTCGCGAGGCGCAGGCAGCTCAGGTCCTGCCGGTCCGCGTCGGGGTGCGAGACCATGTGGTTCACCATCGTGGGGACGTTGATCAGGATCGTGGGGCGGTGACGGGCGATCTGGGCAAAGAGCTCGTCGGCGGTGCAGCGCTCCGGGAAGAGGACCGCGGACGCGCCCGCCGCGAGGGGGAAGAAAAGGTTGGACCCGGTAGCATAACCGAAATACAGCTTGGGAACCGACAGCGTGATGTCGCCGGCGGCGTAGCCGAGGACCCCCTTCGCGTAGCGCTCCGTCGAGTTGACGAACGAGGCGTGGCTCTGGACGACGCCCTTGGGCAGTCCGGTGGTCCCGCCCGAGAAGAGCCAGATCGCCGGATCGTCGGAATGTGAAGTGAAGTTGTCAAAATGTAAAGCAGCGTTGTCAATTCTGGCGTCATCCTCGTCCGTTCCGAGAACGAGGAGCCGGGGAACGCGCCGCGCTGACGCCGCCGCGCGCGCAAGAACCTCGCCCCGGTCGGCCTGCAGGACCACGGCCGCGGCCCGCGCGTAGTCGCAGATCTCGCGGATCCGGCGCTCGCCAAGGAAGCAGTTCACCATCACCCCGACCGCCCCCATCTTGATCGCGCCGAAGAGGGCGGCGGCGAAGTCGGGCACGTCCGGCAGCGCGATCAGCACGCGCTCCTCGGGACGCACCCCAGCCTCGCTCAGGGCATTGGCGAACTGGTTGGCGCGCGCCTGGAGCGCCGCGTAGGTCATCGTCCCGTCCGCTGTCCGCAGCGCGATCCGGCCGCCCAGTCCCTCGCGAACGCGGTCGTCGAGAAAATAGTCGGCGATGTTCATCCGAACCGGGATACTCCGGGGGTCGATGGCGGCAGGGACCTGACAGCCCGTGGGATCCGCCCTCGGAGCGACGCAGGGTTTGTCCACGGACCGCCGGGGGAGGACTATGTTTAGAAACTATGGAGCCAAGGTCAATGGAGAGCCGCCACTGGGGTCATGCGACGTGGACCGAACTCGAAGAACTCGGTCTTGTGCGCGGGCGAGCGGACGGGAATGCCACCACCTCACACGGCTCCCCGGTCCTCGCCTTGCTCCCCGTCGGCGCGATCGAGGCGCACGGCCCCCATCTCCCCCTCGAGACCGACGTCGTCATCGCGGCGGCGGCCGCGAAGGCCGCGCTGCCCGGACTCCGCGCCCTGGACTGCCACCCCCTCATCCTGCCGCCCCTGGCCTACACCGCCGCTCCCTTCGCGGCCGGCTTTCCGGGCACGATCTCCCTGCGTCCCGCCACCTTCACCGCCCTGCTGGCCGACGTGGCCGCCTCCCTGCAGCGGCAGGGCGTGGCCGCGCTCGTCGTGGTCAACGCGCACCTCGACCCGGCCCACCTGGCCGCCATCCGTGAAGCCGCCGCCGCGCACGAAGGCCCCATGCCGGTCGTCCACCCCGACCTGACCACGCGGCGCTGGGCGTCGCGCCTCACGGCCGAGTTCAAGAGCGGCGCGTGTCACGCGGGTCGCTACGAGAGCTCGGTCGTGATGGCGGCCGCGCCCGAACTGGTCCGCGACGAGGTGCGGCGCGCGCTGCCGGAGAACCCGGCGTCGCTGTCGGTCGCCATCGGGGCCGGCGTGGCCACCTTCGAGGAGGCGGGGGTCCGGGATGCCTATTGCGGGGATCCCGCCGCGGCGAGCCCCGAAGAAGGGCGCGCGACGATCGAGGTGCTCGGACGGATCGTGGTGGACGCGGTGGCGGAGAGGCTCGCGGCGTTGGAGCGGGGGGCGCTCGAGGGAATCCAACCGGAGGCGACCGGGTGACGCGTGATGCAGGCGAGCCGCTGCGAGAGCGGGCCGAGGAGCGGGTGAGCGACAAGGTCGTTCGCCCGCCGACGCTGGCTGGCCGCGGCGCGGTCGTCACCGGCGGGGGGCGGGGCATCGGCGTGGCTGTGGCCCGGGCGCTCGCGCAGGAGGGCGCGGCCGTCGTCGTCACGGCGCGAAGCGAGAGCGAGATCGAGGCGGTCGCCGAGGAGCTGCGGGCCGCGGGCCGCACGGCGCACGCGGTGGTCTGTGACGTGACCGACCCGGACTCGATCGCCGAGATGGCCGCCCGGGCGGAGGAGCTCCTGGGCGCGGTCGACATCCTGGTCAACAACGCCGGAATCGCCCGCTCGGCGCCCTTCCTGAAGGTGTCGCTGGAGCAGTGGGAATCGGTCCACCGCGTCAACGCGACGGGGCCGCTCCTCGTCGCCCAGGCCTTCCTGCCAGGCATGATCGAGCGGGGATGGGGCCGGATCGTGAACGTGGCGTCGGTCGCCAGCCTGATCGGCGCCGCGTACATCACCGCCTACGCGGCCTCGAAGCACGCGCTGATCGGGATGACGCGCTGCCTCGCGGACGAGCTGTCCGGCACCGGCGTCACCGTCAACTCGGTGTGCCCGAGCTACGTGGACACGCCGATGACCGATGCGAACATCGAGAAGATTTCGGCCAAGACGGGCCGCGACGCGGAGGAGGTCCGCGCGGGGCTGGAGAAGATGCAGCCGGGCGGACGCATGATCACCGTCGACGAGGTGGCGCACGCCGTCATGACCTTCATGCCGGAAGAGGCGGCTTCGATGCAGGGCGCCGAACTCGTGATCCGGGGCGGGGGAGGTGCGCGATGACCTTCGAGATCCGGAACCCGGAGGCGCTGGGGTGTCCGCGCGGGTGGAACAACGGGATGCTCGCGCCGGAGGGGGGCCGCGTGCTGTTCGTGGCGGGGCAGATCGGGGTGGGGGCCACCCTCGCCGCGCAGTTCGGGGCCGCGCTGACCAACGTGTTGCGCGTGGTGGAGGAAGCGGGGGGGACGGTCGCCGATGTCGGCCGGCTCACCATCTACGTGACCGACATGGACGCCTATCGCGGATCGCTGGCGGAGATCGGGGCCGCTTACAGGGCGGTCTTCGGCAAGCACTTTCCGGCCATGGCGCTGGTGGCCGTCACCGAGCTGGTCGATCCGCGTGCGGTGGTCGAGATCGAGGCCACGGCGGTGATCCCGCAGGCGCAGCCGGGTGGGGCGGACGCCGGGCGTACGGCCGACGGCGAGGAGCAGAAATGACCGATCTGAAATCACCCTTCCTCGACTCCCCCCGTTCGTTTCTGCTCGACTGCGATACGGACAGCAAGGTGGCGCGGATCACGCTCAATCGGCCGGAGCGGCTCAATGCGTTGACGTTCGAGGTCTACGATGAGCTGCGGAACACGTTTCGGGCGCTCGATACGGAGCCGGAGGTGCGGGCGATCGTGATCACGGGTGCGGGACGCGGGTTTTGTACCGGCGGCGACGTCGAGGATATCATCGGGGCGCTTTTCGAACGGGACTTCGAGGGGCTGCTTGAGTTCACGCGCATGACGTGCGATCTGATCGGGGCGATCCGGCAGTGCCGGCAGCCGGTCATCGGGGCGCTGAACGGGACGGTGGCGGGCGCGGGAGCGGTCATTGCCACGGCTTGCGACGTGCGGATCGCGGCGGAGTCGGCGCGGATCGCGTACCTGTTCACGCGGGTTGGCCTGTCGGGCGCGGACATGGGGGCGGCCTGGCTGCTGCCGCGGATCGTCGGGATGGGGCGCGCGACGGAGCTGCTCATGACCGGGGCGTTCATCGATGCGGCGGAGGCGCACCGGATCGGGCTGTACAACCGGGTCGTGCCGGATGGCGAGGTTGTGGGCGCGGCGACCGAGTTGGCCGAGAAGCTGGCGCGGGGGCCGTCGTTCGCGCTGCAGGTCACCAAGGAGGCGCTGAACGGCGAGGCGCACATGGGGCTGGAGGATGCGCTGGAGGCCGAGGCGCGGGCGCAGGCGGTGTGCATGCTGAACCCGAACTTCCGCGAGGCCTACCATGCGTTCGTGGAGAAGCGGAGGCCGCGCTTTGTTTGACGCGGGCGGGCTCTCGCTGGACGCGGTGGCAGCGTTCGTGGATCCGTCGCATCGGGAGTATCGGGAGCGGGTGGTGGCGTTCTGCCGCGAGGAGATCGGGGAGGGGCACGACCCGGACAGCGACGGCGAGGCGCGGGTGCGGGCGCGGGAGCTGGTCGGGCTGATGGGGCGCGCGGGACTGTTCCGTCCGATCGCCCAGGGGGATGTGCGCGGCTGCGTGGTCGCGCGCGAGGTGCTGGGGTGGTGGTCGCCGCTGGCGGACGCGGCTTTTGCGCTGCAGGGGTTGAGCTCGACGCCCGGGTTGATTTGCGGCGAGGACCCGGGCGGCTGGGTGGCGCGCGCGATGGCGGGCGAGGCGATGGGTGCGTTCGCGATGACCGAGCGGGAGGCGGGGTCGGATGTGGCGGCTATGGCGACTGTTGCGGTGCAGGAGGGTGCGGCATCGGACGCGAGGGCGCCGGACGCGGCGGCGGCGGGCGACGCGGGCCGCTACCGGATCGACGGCGGCAAGACCCTTATCTCGAACGCGGGGGTCGCGGATTTCTACGTCGTGTTCGCGTCGACCGATCCGGGGGCCGGCACGCGCGGTATTTCCTGCTTTGTGGTGCCTGCCGATGCGGACGGGCTGGAGTTCGCCGGCGCGCAGGTGATGAGCGCGCCGCATCCGCTGGGCGAGATCCGGTTCGATGGCTGCCGGGTGTCGGCCGAGGCCATGCTCGGGGTGGCCGGGACCGGCTTCAAGACCGGAATGGCGGCGCTGGACCGGCTGCGTCCCACGGTGGCGGCGGCGGCGTGCGGGATGGCCGGGCGGGCGCTGCGGGAGGCGGTCGGGCACGCGCGGGAGCGGCGGCAGTTCGGCCGTGCGCTCGGGTCGTTCCAGCTGATCCAGGAGAAGATCGCCGCGTCGGCCACGGAACTCACGGCCGGACGGCTGCTCGCGTACCGGGCGGGGTGGGAGAAGGACCGGGGCGCTGAGCGCATCACCACGGAGGCCGCGATGGCCAAGGCGTTCTGCACCGAGGCCGCGCAGCGGATCGTGGATCGCGCGCTGCAGGTTCTGGGGGGCCGGGGCATGCTCGCGTCAAATCCCGTCGAGCACCTGTACCGGAGCGTGCGCGCGCTGCGGATCTACGAGGGGACGACCGAAATCCAGCACCTGATCATCGGCGGCGGCCTGGTGCGGGACGGGTAGCCGTGAAGGTCAACGTCATCGGGGGCGGACCCGGTGGACTCTTCACCGCGCTGCTCCTCAAGAAGGACGACCCGCGCCGGTCGGTCGAGGTGCTCGAGCGCAACCGCCCGGACGACACCTTCGGGTTCGGGGTCGTGTTCTCGGACGCGACGCTGCAGGAGGTCGCCGACGCCGACGCACCGACGCTGCGCGCCATCGAGGAGCGGTTCTACCACTGGGACGACATCCACATCCACTACCAGGGCCGCCGCATTGAGTCGACCGGCCACGGCTTTGCGGGGCTGTCGCGGCGGGAGTTGCTGCTTCTGCTGCACCGTCGCTGCCGGGAGGTGGGGGTCGGGCTCCACTTCGAGGCCGATGTCGCCGATCTCGCGCCGTATCTGGATGCGGACCTCGTGGTCGGCGCCGACGGCATCAACAGCACGGTGCGGCGCCATTTCGCCGACGCCTTCAAGCCGGCGGTCGACCTGCGCCCCAACCGCTTCGCGTGGTTCGGCACGACGCGCCCGTTCCCGGCCTTCACCTTCTACTTCCGCGAGGACGAGCACGGCCTGTGGCGGGTGCACGCGTACCAGTACGACGCTTCGGGCCGCGCCACCTTCATCGTGGAGGCCACCGAGCGCACCTGGCGGCGCGCGGGGATGGACACGGCGAGCGAAAAAGAGACGGTGCGCTTCCTCTCACGCCTTTTCGCGGAGGAACTCCAGGGCCATCCGCTGATCTGCAACCGCTCCGTCTGGCGGCAGTTCCCGACGATCGTGAATGCGCACTGGTCGGCCGGCAACGTGGTGCTCATCGGCGACGCGGCGCACACGGCCCATTTCTCGGTGGGCTCCGGAACGCGCCTGGCGATGCTCGACGGGATCGCGCTGGCCGAGGCGATGCGCGGCGCGAGTGGCGATGGTGCCGGTCCCCTCGCCGATGCCCTGGCCGCCTACGAGACCGAGCGCCGCCGCCCGGTCGAGTCGCTGCAGCGGGCGGCGCAGGCCAGCCTCCAGTGGTTCGAGGACACCGAGCGCTACTTCCGCCTGGAGCCCGAGCAGTTCGCCTTCTCGCTCCTGACCCGCAGCCTGCGCATCTCGCACGAGAACCTGCGCCAGCGCGACCCGGGGTTCGTGGACGAGGTGGACAGGTGGGTGGCGCGGAGGGCCGAGATCCAGTCCGGGGTGTCGATCGAGGAGCATGAAGCTTCGCTGGGGATGGTGCGGGCCGCGGGTGACCGCTCGCCTCCGCCCCCCCTGTTCACACCGTTTCGCCTGCGGGAGCTCACGCTGGCCAACCGGGTGGGCGTGTCGGCCATGTGCCAGTATTCGGCCCGGGACGGGACGGTCGACGACTGGCACCTCGTCAACCTCGGCTCCCGTGCCATCGGCGGCGCGGGGCTCGTGACGGCCGAGATGACCGCGATCGGGCGCGACGGGCGGATCTCGCCGGGGTGTGCGGGCATCTATACTGACGGACACGTCGCTGCGTGGCGGCGCCTGGCCGACTTTGTGAAGCGTTTCACAAGCGCGAAAATCGGAATCCAGCTCGGCCACGCGGGGCGCAAGGGATCCACGCGGCTGGACTGGGAGGGCCCCAACGAGCCCCTGGACGAGGGCGGCTGGCCCATCGTGTCGGCCTCGCCGATCGGGTTCTTCGAGCACAGCCCGACCCCGGCGGAGCTGGACGAGGCCGGGATGGACGCGCTGCTGGCCGACTTCGAGCGCTCCACGGAGATGGCGGTCGAGGCGGGTTTCGACATGGTCGAGATCCACATGGCCCACGGCTACCTGCTGGCCAGCTTCCTGTCCCCGCTGACCAATCGGCGCACGGACCGGTACGGCGGCACGCTCGAGAACCGGCTGCGCTTTCCGCTGCACGTCGTCGACGCGGTGCGCGCGCTGTGGCCCGACGAGCGCCCGCTTTCGGTGCGCCTTTCGGCAGTCGATTGGTGGCCGGGAGGCAACGAACCAGAGGACGCAGTCGAGATCTCGCGGGCGCTCAAGGCTCACGGTTGCGACGTGGTCGACGTTTCGGCCGGCCAGACGGTGCCCTACCAGCAGCCCCGCTACGGCCGGCAGTTCCAGACGCCCTTTGCGGACCGCATCCGTCACGAGGTCGGGATCGCGACCATGGCGGTCGGGAATATCTCGTCGTTCGAGGACGTAAACGGGATCATCGCTGCGGGGAGGGCCGACCTCTGCCTCATGGCGCGCGCTCACCTGTGGGATCCATACTGGACAAGGCACGCCGCCTACGCGCTGGGATATCCGCTGCCCTGGCCATCGCAGTACGAGACTTTGGACAACTATACGCCGCGGTTTGGCGCGGCTTCGGGGGCCTACGGCCCGGAGACCGAAGATGAGTGAACACCGAGAAGAGATGAACTATCAGCGCTTCGCCATGCTCCCGGAGCTGCTGTCGCTGCAGCGGCCGTTGGCCGACCCGCCAGAGCACGACGAGATGATCTTCATCATCGTCCACCAGGTCCACGAGCTGTGGTTCAAGGCCGCATTGCACGAAATCGACCACGCGCGAGGACTCCTCGTGGCCGGCGACGAGCCCCGGGTGGCCGCGACCCTCAAGCGCGTGCGGTCGATCATGAAGGTGCTCGTGGGCCAGCTGGACATCCTCGAGACCATGACCCCCGTCGAGTTCGAGTCCTTCCGCGACCGCCTCGACACGGCCAGCGGCTTCCAGTCGGCGCAGTTCCGGGAGCTGGAGTTCGCGCTGGGAATGAAGCAGGCGAGGGTCCTCAAGGGCTTCCCGGATCCCGACGAGCAACGACAGCTGAACCGAAGAATCGAGGAGCCGTCGCTCTGGGACGCCTTCCTGCAGTTCCTGGTTGGCAGGGGGTACAGGGTCCCGGAAAGCGCGCTGGCCCGTGATGTCACCCGCCCCGTGCAGCCGAATCCCGAGGTGCAGGAGATGTTGGTCGAGGCGTACCGCTCGGACCCGGGGCTGGTAAACCTCTGCGAGCGACTGGTGGATCTCGACGAGGGGTTCCAGGAGTGGCGCTACAGGCACATCAAGATGGTGGAACGCACGATTGGCAATAAGCCCGGGACTGGCGACAGCGCCGGGGTGGCCTACCTGATCACGACGATGACCTCGGCGTTTCCGGACCTGTGGCAGATGAGGTCCGCCTTGTGAGCGCGCAGCCGGACGGCGCGGCCGGGCACGCCCCTCCCGAGCTCGCCCGGCACTACAGCCGCTTCCGTGTCTCCGAGCGGGTGCTGCTGACCGGCCATTCACACCAGGCCTGGCCGGATGCCGCCTTCGACGCCCAGCGGCAGGCGTGGCTCGACGCCGCCGAGATGGTGGACGACAAGTGGGGGCGGGCCTTCGAAGTTGCCGACGAGGTGAGGGCCGGATACCGTCGCCTGCTGGACGACCCGGACGGACACATCGCGCTCGGGCAGAACACGCACGAATTGCTGATCCGGTTCCTGTCGGCGCTTCCGTTGCGGGACCGGCCTCGCCTGGTGACGACCGACGGCGAGTTCCACACGATCCGGCGCCAGCTGGACCGGCTCGAAGCCGAGGGGATCGATGTGGTGCGGGTGCCGACGGGTGGCGATGGCGGGCCTGGCGGTCGGGGGGCGGTGGCCGAGGCGCTCGCCGGGGCCGTGGACGACCGGACGGCAGCGGTGCTGGTATCGTCGGTGCTCTTCCGCGACGCGCGGATTGTCGACGGGCTGGATGGGGTGGCGCGCGCCTGCACGCGGGTGGGCGCCGAGTTGCTGGTGGACGCGTACCACTCGCTCAACGCGGTTCCGTTTTCGGTGGTGGAGAGGGGGCTCGAGGACGCGTTTGTCTTGGGCGGCGGGTACAAGTACTGCCAACTCGGCGAAGGGAACTGCTTTCTGAGGTTTCCCCGGGACTGCGCGCTGCGGCCCGTGCTGACGGGGTGGTTCGCCGAGTTCGGGACGCTCGCACAGGCGCGCGGCGGAGGCGGTGTCGAGTACGGTGAGGGGCATCTGCGCTTTGCCGGTTCGACGTACGACCCGGTGAGTCACTACCGCGCCGCGGCGGTGTTCAGGTTCTTCCGGGAGCAGGGCCTCGACCCGGAGCGGCTGCGCGAGATCAGCCTGGCGCAGATCCGGCGGCTGGCCGCGGGCGTGGACGCGCTGGACCTGGATCCTGCCGTGCTGACGCGCGACCGGTCCGTGCCGTTGTCGCGCCGGGGAGGATTCCTGGCGCTGGAGACACCCCGCGCCGGCGAGGTCGCCTGCAAGCTGCGAGGACGGAACGTCTACGCCGACTCGCGGGGCCGCGTGCTGCGCCTCGGGCCGGCGCCGTACGTGACCGGCGAGCAGTTGGATGAGGCGGTAGCCGTGTTGGGGGCCGTGGTGCGATAGTCGGCCGAGCCTACCGAATCATCGCCTCCAGGTCATCCGGGTCCCTCGAGAGCCCCGCCGTCAGCACCACCACCCCGTCCTCCGTCACCAGCACCACCTCCTCGACGAACACCGACACGCCGATGTCGTGGTTGTAGTACCACGGCTCCACCGTGAAGACCATCCCCGGCGCCAACGGCTCGTCGATCAGCGCGGGATCGCCCGCCGAAAGGCCGATGTGGTGGCCGAAGAACGAGGGCGTCTGCATGTACGGTTCCTCATCGTCGGGGATGGCGTCGTAGGCCACCGCCGTCAACTCGCGCAGCGTCACCCCGGGCCGCACCGCCGCGATGATCGCCTCCGCCGCCCGATTGCTCACCTCCAGCTTCTCCCGCTGCACATCCGAAAACGACCCGTTCACCGGGAATGTGCGTCCGACATCGCTCACATACCCGTTCACCTCGCAGCCGACGTCCAGAATCACCAGATCCCCGTCCTCCATCGCCCGGTTGCGCCGGTTGTAGTGCGCGGCCAGAACGCGCCACGGCCACAGGCTGTTGGGGCCGGACTTCACGATCGGCGTGAACGGGATCGACTGCGCACCGAAGCTCCGGCACGACCGCTCGAACTCACCCTGCAGGCTCCGCTCGTCCACCCCGGGCCGAATCCGGTCGGCGGCAGCACGGATCCCGGCCATGGTCGCATCCGCAGCCGCGCGCATCCGCTGGATCTCGGCGGGCGTCTTCACCATGCGCATCCGGGCCACGACCTCGAACGCGTTCACGATGTCCGCCCCGGCGTAGTCGGACCGCAGCCGGTGGATGAGGGCGGCGGGGGCTTCGACGGCGCCGATCAGCGGCACCGCCGGCTCCGGTACCGGCCCGGCCGCCCCTGCGTTGACGCGCAGCACGGCACCTTCGGCCAGCCGTTCACGAACATAGGCGTCCAGCTCCGCGATGTCCCGATACTCGTCGATCCCCGCCATGCTTCGCAGCTGATAATCGTCCAGCAGCGGGCGTCCCGGGAAGTCGTTCGGCCTGCCCGGATTGTCGAAGCGCGGATCCCGGGACGGCATGAACAGAAGCGAGCGGCGCCGGTCGGCGTCGAGCACGAGCATCGACTGCGGGACCTCGAGGCCGGTCAGGTACCAGAAGTCCTCGAGTTGCCGGAAGGTTCCCCCGTGGGTGTTGCCGTCGGACGACGGGCTGAGAAGCAGATCCCCGCCCGAAGCCTGCAGGCCGTCGATCGTGCGGCCCCGCCGGAATTCGTACTCCTGCGGGCGGAAATCGCGCCGGACCCAGTCGCTGTAGCGCTGCTCGGGGGTCTGGGCGGCGACCGGGGTGGGCGGAAGGCCGGCCAGGGCGGCTGCGCAGGCCAGGAGAAGCGCTCCCGGGACGCGCCGCAGGACGGTCGGCGAACGGGCCCCTGGCCCGGCGGAGCTTTGCGGGACCGATACGCGTGTCCCTTCATGGCGGACAATCATGACATGCCTTCCCCTTGTCGCTTGACCGGGTGGTTCGTGCGGCGCGGCCGCGCGGTTCCAACGGACTTTGAGCCTGCCCCGGATCAGGGTAACTTCGCCACCATGAACATCGCCATCTACGGCGCGGGGGGCGTGGGCGGCTACTACGGCGGCGTCCTGGCCCGCGCCGGTCACCAGGTCTCCCTGATCGCGCGCGGCGCCCACCTGGCGGCCATTCGCGAGCGGGGCCTCGGCGTGCGCTCGCCGGGAGGTGACTTTACGGTGCGGCCCGCCGCCGTCACCGACGACCCGGGCGACATCGGTCCGGTCGACGCCGTCATCGTGGCGGTGAAATCGATGCAGCTGGCCTCCGTCTGCGAAGGCATCGCGCCGCTGCTGGGCCCCGGCACCCTGGTGTTGCCGCTGCTGAACGGCGTCGATGTCCACGAAGCCCTGGCTCCGGCCGTGGGACGCGGCCGCATTGGCAAGGGGCTTACGCGCATCATCAGCGAGGTGGCGGCGCCCGGCGAGATCCGGCACATCGGAGTGGACCCGTATGTGGCGATTGCCGAGTGGGACGGCGGCGGGTCCCCCCGGGTCGACGCGCTTGTGGCCGCCCTGCGCGACGCGGGAGTCGACGCCGAGGTGCCGGCCGACATCGATGCAGCAATCTGGCTCAAGTTCCTCTTCGTGTGCTCGGTGGGCGGTGTCTGCGGTGCGTGCCGGATGCCGTTGGGGCCGGTGCGCACCCTGCCCGAGACCCGGGCCCTTCTGCGGCGGGCCATGAAAGAGATCGCGGCGACGGCGGCTGCCCACGGGGTGTCATTGCAAGACGACGCGGTTTCGTTCGCGATGAACACCGTAGACACCTTCCCGGCCGAAGGAACTTCGTCGCTGCAGCGCGACATCGCGGCGGGTCGCCCATCCGAACTCGACGCCTGGACCGGGGCGGCCGTGCGGTTGGGGGCAACCGTCGGAGTCGCGACCCCCGTCCATTCCTTCATCCACGCCGTGTTGCTCCCCAGTGAGCTGCAGGCCCGCGGCTGAACGGCATGACGGAGCGGCTTGCCGGCACGACCCTCTCCGGCGGCGCTCCCCTCGCCTGATGGTCCGGCAGTGCGCCCGGGAATAGATTTGAACGCGAGATGGGGACGATGACGCGAAAGTCCCGGTGAAGACGAGGATAGCAGATTGTTGATGACACCCTGGGTACAGCGCCTGCTGCTGGCCAACGTGGTCATCTACCTGCTGTCCACCTTCAATCCGGGTGTGCGGGCCGACTTCGCGTTCGTCCCCTATCTGGTCCTGTTCAGACCCTGGACGCTGGTCACGTACGCGTTCCTGCACGCCAACGTCGCCCACATCTTCTTCAACATGCTCATGCTCTTCTTCTTCGGGCCGAGGCTGGAAGAGCGGCTGGGCAGCAGGACCTTCATCTGGTTCTACATCCTTTGCGGGGTCGGGGGCGCCGTGCTTTCGTTCGCCTTTTCCCCAACGGCCGCGGTAGTCGGCGCATCGGGTGCCATCTTCGGCGTTGTGGTGGGGTTCGCCCGCTACTGGCCGCGCGAGGACATCTACATCTGGGGCGTCCTGCCGATCCAGGCGCGCATGCTTGCGCTCTTCATGGTGGGGTCGAGTCTGTTCGCGGGCTTCACGGGTGCCTCGGATGGCATCGCCCACTTCGCGCACCTGGGCGGCCTCGTGACCGGCTGGATCTTCCTGCGCGCCTGGGAGCGCCGCCGCCACCGCCGGGTGGTCGTGCGCGCGACCCCATCGCGAGTGCCGCCCGAGGTCACCGATGCCGACGCCCTGAAGCGCTGGGACGCCATTCCCCGCGACCGGCTGCACGAGATCAATCGCGACGAGGTGGACTACCTGTTGCAGAAGGTGCGGAAGGTTGGGGCGCGGGCGCTGACCGCCGATGAGCGCGCATTCCTGGACCGGATGGCGAACTCGTTCTAGGCCGCTTGCGGGCTGAGTCCACGCCCGGCGGCAATCGGCCTTCGATGATGGCCCACGGCACCGTGCTATCCTCGGAACGCCGCCGCGAGTGAAACCCGTTGCGCGCCCGGTCGATATCGACTAATGTATGCCCATATGGAAGTTGTGTGAATACCAAATGGGCAGTTTCTCAATGTACTCCAGGCCGCCAAGCGGGTCGACGCTGTATCCACTACTCGTGCGTAAAGGAGCGGTAGCTGTCGTTCGGCGTGGCCTGCCGTTCCCTGCGCTGGATGAGGTGGCCGGCACCGTGGGAGTCGGACGTCTTGCGCTGGCCAAGGTCATCGGGCTGTCGCCCACGACTCTGGCCCGCAGGCGGAAGGCCGGCACGCTCAAGTCCGAAGAGTCGGATCGACTTCTGCGCGTGGCCCGCCTGGTCGCGATGGCCTACGAAATGATGCAGGGCGACGAAGGCGCCGCCCGCCGCTGGCTGAGGGACCGGCATGAGCTTCTCGAGGGCGAATCGCCGCTGACGCGAGCGTCCACCGAGGTGGGCGGCAGGGAAGTAGAACAACTCATCGGACGCCTGCGCGACGGCATCTTCAGCTGACCGTCCGTGGCAGACCTGATCGACGCGTGGCGACTGGCCGCGCCGGAGCGCGCCCGCACGGTCGAAGACATGCTCTCCGGCGATGGACCCTACCGGTACGGAGGGCGCTGGAACAGTCCCGGGCGTCGTGCAGTCTATCTGGGGGGCAGCCTGGCCCTGGCAAGCATGGAATTGCTTGTCCAACTGCGCGCGCCCGATGTCCTGCATACCTACCGGAGACTGCGCGTGCGCATTCCGATAGAGCTCGTGCTGGATGTCGACGCGCGGGATCTGCCGAACGGTTGGGCAACGCCCGGTCTTCACCCCGACACCCAGAAGATCGGGGACCGATGGCTCGATTCGCTGGCATCCGCGGTCCTTCGGGTACCGAGTGCCGTTGTGATCGGCGAGGTGAACTACATCCTGAATCCCGCACATTCCTGCTTCTGCCATATTCAGGCTGGCAGGATCGCAGGCTTTCGCTACGATTACAGGATTCTGAAGACGAAACCGGACCGGTAACGCCCTGCCGGCCCACCACAAACCCGAGGAGAAGGCAAACCATGCACGAAGTCAATCTGCTGGCGGTATTGGTTGCGGGAATCGTTCCCATGGTGATCGGCGCCCTGTGGTACGGCCCGCTGTTCGGCAAGCGCTGGATCGCGCTGATGGAGACCACCGAAGAGGAGCTCCAGGAGGGCTTCAATCCCCTCAAGACCCACGGCGTGGGCTTCGTGCTGTCGCTGGTGACCGCCTACGTGCTGGCCCAGCTGATCGCCGAGCACGCGGGTGGCGCCATGGTCGGCGTGCACGTGGCGCTGTTGGCGCTGGTGGCCTTTGTCCTTCCGGTCACGCACCAGTCGGTCACATACGAAGGGCGCAAGGCGGGACTGGCGTGGCTCAACATAGGGTTCAACGGGGTGGCGCTGGTGGCGCAGGCATTGGTCATCGCCGTGTGGCGGTGAGGCTGCGGGTCGGTGTTCATCGCGGTGTGGCGGTGACGCTGCCTTCGACGTAGCGGGGACAACCCGGGCTTACGACCCGTCGCGGCTCGCCTCGCGCTTGGGGATCACCTTCCCGGTCTCGCGGTCGTAGTCCACGATGTTCTCCCACTCCGAGGCGTCGGAGCGGGCGACGACGGCCACCACGTCCTCGGTGTCGCTGATGTTGATGACTTCGTGGGGAACACCCGGCTCGATGAAGATGAAGTCGCCCGCGTGGTTCACGATCGATTCGCGCAGGTGGGGGCCGAAGTCGTGGCGCACGGTGCCCTCGAGGATGTAGAGCATGACCTCGAAGTCGACGTGGATGTGCGCGAAGGCCACGCCGCCCGGGGGGATCCGCGCGACGTTCATGGAGAGCTCGCGCGCCGGGACGTTCTTCGCCGAGAGGCCGGTCTTGTAGTGGATCCCGTTCCAGCCGCGGTGGATGCCGCTGGCGCGAATGGTGTGGATGCCGTCGCGGCCGTCGGGAGTGCCGGAGGAGCCGTCGGCGCTCATCGGGCGCCCAGCAGCAGTGCAGCCACGCCGGCCATGTCGGCGACTTCGGCGTCGGGACGCGCCGCCGACGGAGGTGTCGCGCCGCTCCCGCTCCCCCGGCTGGGCCGGTTCACGTGCACGGTGGTGTACCCGAGGGCCGACGCGGGTCCGATGTCGTGAAAGAGGCTCTGCGCGACATGGAGGGTGCGTTTCCTGGAAATCCCCGAGCGCATCACCATCTCCCGGAAGTGTGCGGGAGCGGGTTTATAGCTCCCGACCTGCTGCGCGGTGACGACCCAGTCGAAGTCGGTCCCGAGGTGTTTCCGGGTCTCGGCGAAGAGATCGTCGTCGACGTTTGAAACTATGCCGAGACGGTAGCGAGCGCCCAGTTGCCGCAGGGCATCCACCGTGTCCGGGAAGGGCGGCCAGTCTCCGACCGAGGCCGCGAACGCGTCGCATTCGGCAGCGGTTGGCCGGAAGCCGAGGATGGCGCCCATTCTGTCGAGCGTGAGCGCCAGCACCTCCCGGTAGCTGCGGTAGCGCTCTCCCTGCACCACATGCTCGGCTTCACCGAAAGCTGAGAGGATTTCGGCTTCGCCAGGGGACGCGCCGTGGTGCGCACAGGCGCGTCCCGCTGCGGCGATGATCCCCGCTTCCCAGTCGACCAGCGTGCCATAGCAGTCGAAAGTGAGGAGGTCGAACCCCCCTGGATCGAGTGTTCGCATGCGAGGCAGCCCTGGTTGCGGTTGTCCGGTTCCTACATGTTGGGGAAGTCGGCGGTCGGACCGAAGGTCTGCGGCACGGGCACTTCGAGGAGACGCAGGTAGACGCCAAGCTGGGCCCGATGGTGGATCATGTGGTCGAAGACGAAGGTGCGAAGTACGGCGGCCTTGGGCATCGTGAAGCGTGGCTCGCCATCCATGAGCAGCGTCCAGGGACTGGCAAGCTCTTCGTCCGACGTGTTTTTGATCGCGGTCCGGGCCGCGGCGGTGCTGTCTTCGAAAGCCTGTAACATCTCGTCCCTCGTGACGAACGCGTCTCTCGGCGGAGGCCCCCCGGCGGCGGGAGAGAGCTCCAACTCGGACGACATCAGGGTCGGGATGGTCCAGTTCGGGAGGTTGGCCAGGTGGCTGGCAAGTTCTCCGAGCGTCCACGATTTGTCGTGCGGACGCCAGCCCATCGAGTCCTCGGGAACGGCTGCCAGAACCTTCCTGGTGCCGGTTGTGACGTGTTCGAACGCGGCGAGTCTGCCCTTCTGCGACATCATTCCTCCGTCGGTGGTGGTCCATCCGTCCGCCGGTTGGCGGAAAGCGCTTCAAAATACCAGCCCGGATGTCCAAAAGAGCGCCCCAGAGTGCACCCAGTCGAGGTTGTCCGCCACTTTTGCACAATCTTGGCCGACAAATGGCATTGCGATGCCGATGGGTGCCCCCACACAGGGGTCAGGCGCCCAGGCTGCCGCGAAGCCTCCCGCCGACCTCTTAGCGCCGAACCCGGCGGAACAGCCGATCCGCCACCACGGTCGCCACGGGAGCACCGATCACTGCCATGATGACCCCGATCTCCGTCGAAGCGGGAAAGCCGTCCTCGTCGCTCGTGAGCGCCAGCACGATCCCGGGTGCGGCCATGACCGAACCCGCGACCGCGTTCTTCCACATGCTGCCCCGGGACAGGTCGGTGGCGCCCACGCGCCGGGTCAGGTAGCCGACGCCGATCTGGGGGGCCGCGTAGAGAAACACGCGCGACCCGGCGTTGCCCAGCGCGCTGCAACGCGCCCCGACAAAGTGTTGCGACAGGTCGTCGAAGCTGAGGCACGATCGCGACACCGCGTATCCGGCCAGAAGACCCGCCGCGTTCGTGGTGAAAGCCGTGGCGAGCGCCTTTGCCCAGGGATAGGGTTGCGACTCGAGCGCCCAGCTGTAGGTCCTGTCTCCGTAGGGGCGGCCGAGGGCCTCGCCCGGTTGGGGCAGGGGAGCGCCGCCGGACACCGTCTCGATGAGAATCACTCCGTAGCTGGAGTCGGCGCCGTAGCGGACACCTGCTTCGCCCGGCGACACCGCCTCGACGCTGCGAATGTGCGAGATGGGGAGGGTGTTGAGGGTGACGAGACCGTTGGCTTGACGAACGTTGTCCACGATGACGAGCGGCGTCCTGCACCCTTCCGCGGCCAATGAAGCCGGATCGCGGAACTCGAGGCAGACGAGCTGGCCCGGCTGACTGCGTCCGCTGCGGACTCGCACTCCCGGGAGAAGACGGGCGAGGGCGTTGGCCAGATGGTCGCCGGATCTGGTGAGCGGTTCGAGTTGGGCCGTCGTGAGCCTCCGGCGGGCGGTGCCCAGTGCGCGATCCCTCCGGGCCTCTTCGCTGAATACCTCGACCGTCACCGGCTCCAGCGCGATGGCCGTCGGGGACAGGGTGACGCGCAGCGCGATGCGATCGCCTGCTGCGACGGTGACTTCCTCGCCGAAGGTGCCGTAGGCGACATGGGTGACCGTCAACTCGTAGTCGCCGGAGAGCGCCCTCTCGAACTGGAACATCCCCGTGCGATCGGTGACCGTCTCGGTGCGGGCCGAGTCCGCCACCCCTTCCCGGAGCCGTGCCAGCGAAATCGTCGCGCCCTCGACCGCGGCTCCCGTCGTGCGGTCCACGACCCTGCCTTCGATCCGCGGCGGCCGCTCCTGGGCGGGAAGCGCGCCGGCGGCGCCCACCACCATCGTTGCGCAGAGCACCACCCTGCGCAGGGCGCCGCCAGCCTGCAACAACTGTCCCGGGGGCGGCCCCCGCCCCCAACCCCAGCAACCTACCACACGATCCTCCAGATCCTCCCGTCGCCGCCCGCGGCCCACCCCACGCGGCCGCCATCGGCGAACTCAACGGCCCAGGCACTCACCTCGGGGATGGCGTGCCACGTCGCCCCCATGTCGGCGGTGAACACGGTCCCGGTCGGCGCCGTGGCGACCACGCGCCGGGCGTCGCTGCTACCGCCGGCCGCGCTCCCGTACACGGCGCCCCTGATCGGCACGGCCGGGGACTTCGTCCAGCTCCGCCCCCCGTCACGGCTGGCGGCGGCGTTATCGGCGACCACCTCCCTGGGAGTGCCGAGGTCGCCGCCCAGCGCCATCACGGGCGCGCCGCCATCGACGGCCAGGGTGAAGATCCCGGCTGCGTTGCCGGTCGCCATCGGCACGGCGACCTCGGTCCAGGTGGCACCGTGGTCGTCCGTGGCGAGGATCCGGGCCGACCCGCCCGCCCCGGTGCCGATCCAGCCGTGCCCGGCTGCCCCCGTGCGGGCGCAGGTCCCGCTGGCCGCGAAGCCGCCCTCGCCGTCGTTGGCTGCGGGCGCCGCGTCGGCGCCGACCCGGGCCCAGCTGCGTCCTCCATCTTCGGTGACGAGGATGTACGGCACTCCGTCGAAGTTGTCCCCGTACGCGAAGCCGCGCTGGCCGTCCCAGAAGTCGAGGCAGTCGAGGAAGCCCTCGGGGTGATCCATGAGGAAGCGGAGCGTCCAGCTCTCGCCGCCGTCGGCGGTGCGGTAGATGCGCGACACGGGGCCCTGGCCCGCGGTGAGCGCCACGGCTACCCGCGACGAGAACCCGTGGATATCCCTGAACTGGAGTGAATCGCCACCGGGCGCGGCGATCGTCTCCCACGTGGCGCCGCCGTCGATCGTGCGCAGAATCACGCCGCCGTGCCCGCCGACCCACACGGTTTCGGTCGAGACGGGGGAGATGGCCTGCAGCACCTCGGTGGTCCCGCTGGACTGCTCGGTGACGGTGGGCCGGGGCGGGGCGGGGCTGCCTGCCGCGTCGCCGGGCGGTGCGCCCGCCTCCGCCCCGCGCCGCCGATAGACCTCGCGCGCATCCTCGAACTGCGCGAACACATGCTCGCGCTCCCGCTCGGACCGCCAGCCGGGCCACTGGTCCGCCATGGCCTGCAGCTTGTCGATCCAGCGGAGCGCGTAGTCGGCCGCCGCGGCGCTCCGGATCGGGCGCCCCGCGACCTTGATCCAGACCGGGTTGGTGAACGCCTGCGGGTACGCGGTATCGAGCGGCCAGCGATCTTCGCGGCCACCCGTCACGCGCAGGTGGGCCCATCCGCTCGTGCCGATGGCGATGGTTTCGTCGATCGCCATCTCCTTGCGGTCGCCGGTGAATTGCCAGGTGCGGACCACCTCGCCGTCGACGACCAGCTCGACCCTTTCCATCGGCACCACGCCCCACACCCGGCCACTCACATGGACGTCGCCGGGCGCGTTCAGGTCGAGCTCTTCTCCCGGCTCTCTTCCATCGACGGCAAACTCTATCAGCGGACCGGAACTGACGAACGAGGAGCCATCGCGGATCCCCTCGAACCACCCGTCCATGGTGAGTTCGCCGTCCGGCGTGCGGACGTAGGTGCGCATCGAGCCGACGAGCGGGGTGGCGTGCAGGCTCGAGATCGAGTCCTCGCCGCCCACCACCGTCGCGCGGATGTCGTTGCTCCACAGGGCGTACACCGGGGGCCATCCGTCCTGCGGGGTCGACCACTCCACGGCGTCCGCAGCGGCCAGCGCGGCGTCGACGATGAATCCCTTGGAGCCGCCGAGGTTCCCCTCGAGGGGATCGCCGTTGTAGAAGGAGTGGACGTAGGCTGTCGTGGCGCCCTGTGCCTTGGCCTTCAGCATCATGTCGGTGTTGCTCGGGTAGAGGCTCTCGATTGCCGTGCCTTCGTACCCCATTGCGTACGGAGAGATCAGGTGGTCCCGGTGGCCGAACATGAAGACGTGGCCGTAGAAGGGCGGCCGGTACTCCTGGCCGACGACCAGCAGGCGGTCGGGCTCGGAGAGCGGGTGCGGGCCCCCGCCCGGGATCCAGAACTGGTGGTCGAGGATGCGGTTGTCCTTGTTGGCGACCTGCTCGGCGACGACATCCTGGTCTTCGGCGTCGGACATCATCATCAAGTTGGGGAGGCTGTTGCGCAGGTTGCCGGCGTAGTTCATGTGGACGTGGGTCGAGCCCGAGAACCAGCCTTCGTCGGAGAGGTCGGAGATCTCTGAGAGGCCGACGGTCACGACGTTGGTTTCGTCGGGGTTGATCACCGCAGTAAGGGTGACGGGGGTGGTCTCGAAGCCGCGGACCACGGTCATTTCGGCTTCGCCGGCGGGGAGGTCGACCGTGAAGGATCCGGGGTGGTGGAAGATGCGGTCGCCGGCGCGGGCGACGCGGGCGTAGGCGTCGGTGGGGGCGTAGGACTTGCCGTCCGAAGCGGTGAGGTGGATGCGGCTGGCGAGGGGCTCGCCGTCCTGGTCCACGGTCGTCACCGACAGGGTGCCCATGGGCCGGGCCCAGTGCCGTTCGGTGATGTCGATCCGGCGCAGCTTGCCGCCGTTGGCTTCGAGCAGGTAGAGCTGCGGCAGTCCGCCGGTGTGTCCTGCGCCGCCGCCGTTGGCCACGAACGCGATCCACTCGGCGTCCGGGGACCAGCGCGGGTGGAAGGCGTCGTGGTCGAAGAAGGTCATCTTGTACGGTTCGCCGCCGGTGGTGGGCTGGATGTACAGGTTCTGGAACTGGTCGGCGGCGCCCGCGGTGGAGGAGTACACGAAACGGCGGCCGTCGTAGGAGACGTGCGGCTGCGTGCGGTAGAGGGTCTGCTCGGCGAGGACGACCTGGCGGTCCTCGATGCCGCCGGCCCGCGCGGGGATGCGGTAGACGTTGCCGCTGCCGAGGGCGACGTCTCGGTTGGAGACGATGAGGAGCTCGTCGCCGCCGGGCAGCCAGGCGGGCGAGATGTGCATGTCCCAGGGGCCGAAGTAGAGGCGGTCGCCCCCGAAGGAGTTGTCGGAGGTGACGGCGATATCGGGTCCGGTCCAGGCGCCGTCGGCGAAGGGGCGGATGTAGATGTTGAAGTAGCCGCTCGGGGCGGTCGAGACGTAGGCGATGCGGTCGCCGGAGGGCGAGAAGCGGGGGTCGGTGTGGATGTCGGCGCCTTCGGTGAGGCGGTGGCGCTCGCCGGTGGCCGTGTTCATGACCTCGAGGTCGATCGTGCCGCCGCCATCGTCGGCGGTGTAGAGCAGCCACGCGCCGTCCGGCGAGTAGTTGGGCGAGGAGTAGTAGTCGGCGCCGTGCACGATCTCGAAGGCGTCGCCGGTCGCGACGTCGACCTCCCAGAGCGATCCGCTCATCGCCACCGCGACGCGCTCGCCGCCGGGGTGCCACTCGGGGTACCAGGGCGACGAGGAGGGCGCCGGGGGGAAGTAGAAGTTGTGCATGTAGTTGCCGCCGTGCGCGGAGGCCGCGTAGGTGCGGTTGCCGGGCTGGGCGGAGAGGTCGCCGTGGGGCGCGAGGGCGGTCAGCGCCAGGGCGGCGGTGAGCGCAAGGGTGGGAGCCGCGAGGGCGGTGCGCGAGAGGGCGGCGACGTGGGAGCCGATTCGGGTCATGCTCGCATCCGGGAGGGGGGTGGTTTCCGCGCTCGCCAGGTGGAGCGCAGGCGTGCAGGGATCGTACCGCGCGGCGGGGGGGTGGGCCAGTGTGCGAAGCGCCGCGATGGTTGCCACGCGCGGGGATCGGCGGCTACATAATGCGGTGTGGAATCACGCAGGTTCGTTGTCGAATGTCAGGTAAAGGTTACGAAATGTAATGTTGACATTACGAGCTGTGGTCGGAGTTGTTGGACTAACGCTTGCATCGGGCACGGGACAACTGTCGGCCCAGGGCTTCGAGGTCGAGGAAGCGACGATCGCCGGGGCGCACGCCGCCTTCCTTTCCGGTGAGCTGACGTGCGTCGGGCTGGTGCAGGCGTACCTGGACCGGATCGAGGCGTACGACAAGCAGGGGCCGCGGCTGAATGCGGTTGCGACGCTGAATCCGCGGGCGCTCGAAGAGGCGGCGCGGCTGGACGAGGCCTTCGCGGACGGCGGGCTCACCGGGCCGCTGCACTGCATTCCGGTGCTGCTGAAGGACCAGGTCGAGACCAGCGACATGCCCACGACCTTCGGCTCGGCGCTCTTCGCGGACTTCGTGCCGGAACGGGACGCGACCATCGTGACGCGGATGAAGGATGCGGGCGCGATCATCCACGCCAAGACGAACATGGGCGAGTTCGCTTCGCGCTATGTGGGGTCGGGGTTCGGCGTGATCCGCAACGCGTACGACCCGCTGCGCAACCCGAGTGGCTCGTCGGGCGGCACGAGCGTGGGGATCGCGGCCAACTTCGGCATGGTCGGCATCGGTGAGGATACGGGCGGTTCCATACGCGGACCGGCCGCGGTGGCGTCGCTGGTGGGGCTGCGTCCGACGCTCGAACTGGTCAGCCGGTTCGGCCTGATGCCCGCCAACCCCACGACCGACACGCAGGGCCCGATTACGCGCACGGTAGCGGACGCGGCCATTCTGCTCAGCACGATCGCAGGGTACGATGCGAACGATCCGGTGACCGCGCGCGCCGTGGGCCGTGTGCCGGAGTCATATGAGGGCGGCCTTGGCAGCGACGGGTTGGAGGGGGCGCGAATCGGGGTCATCCGCGATCCGATGGATCAGTCGGTGGATCCGAATTCGGAGGGTTTCCGGCAGGTGCGCTCCCGCATCGACGCGGCGGTGGCGGAGCTGCGGCGGCTCGGGGCCGAGGTCGTGGACCCTGTTGCAGTGGCCGGGATCGAGACGGTGAACTCGGTGTTCGGGAGCAACGTGCATGAAACCGAAGGGGCGACCGACGCCTACCTGTCCGAGCATGCAAACGCCCCGTACAAGACGCTGGCTTCGATTCTGCTGAGCGGCCGGGTCACGCCGTGGCGGGCCGCTGGGATGTCCGGCCTGTTGGGCAAGTCGACCAGCGATCCGGGCTACCTGGAGTATCTGCTCGGGCGCGACCGGATCCGGCGCGATGTCCTGGTGGCGATGGCTGAACACGACCTCGACGCGCTCGTTTACGCCACCTTCGATCACCCGGTGACGCTGATCGCGGAGGATGCGGAGACCAACCCTTCGCCGGCCGACCAATACGGCCTGGGCGACAACCGGTTGCTCAGCCCGATCACCGGGTTCCCGGCGCTGACGGTGCCCGCGGGGTTCACGCCGGAGGGGCTGCCGGTGGGCCTCGAGTTCCTGGGGCGGCCGTTTACGGAGGCGATGCTGCTGCGGTTCGGGTACGCGTTCGAACGGGGGACGGGGTACAGGCGTCCGCCGGAGAGTGCGCCGCCGTTGGGCTAGTTTGTTCCGCCGACCTCCAGCTCCGCCCTTCCCAAAAACCCCCCTGTCTCATCCAGGAACCGCCGTCGCGCCATATCGAGGTACTCCCCATCCACCTCGACACCCACACTGTGCCTCCCGGCGCATGCCGCAGCCACCGACGTTGTCCCCGTTCCCAGAAAGGGATCCAGCACCGTGTCCCCAACAAACGAGAACATCCGGATCAGCCGACTGGCCAGCGCCAGCGGATACGGTGCGGGGTGATCCCGCGTCGAGGCTCCCGGGATTGTCCAAATCTGACGGAACCACTCGCGGTGGTCCGAGGCGGAGATCATGCTCAGCGCCCGTGCGGCGGGCGACGGGCTACGATATCCACCCGGTTTCCGCTGCATGAGAATGAACTCGATGTCGTTCTTGATGACGGCGTTGGGCTCGTAGGGCTTTCCGAGAAAGCCGCCCCCGGGGCCCATTTCGAACTTGGCGTTGGCGATCTTGTGCCAGATGATGGGCGCCAGATTGTCGAGCCCCAGCCGTCGGCAGGACTCCTGGATGCTCGCGTGCAGCGGAACAACGACGTGGCGGCCGTGAAGGCGGCGGGACAGGCAGACATCACCAACCACGATCACCAGGCGCCCGCCGGGTACGAGGACGCGGTGACATTCGCTCCAGACCCGAGCCAGCTCGGATACGAAATCCTCGTAGTCACCGATCGCACCAAGCTGGTCCGCGCCGTCGTTGTACTCCTTGAGCGTCCAGTATGGCGGAGACGTGATGACCAGATGAATCGATCCGTCAGCAAGCACCGAGAGGTCGCGGGCATCGCCGCGAAAGATTCGGTGTGCCGTGGCCACTTCGTGGACGGCGGCCGCAACCCGCGCGGATTCTGCCGAATTCCTCGCCATGCCCGGAAGTGCCGTCTTCAGCGAACTGTCCGATAGCACCAGCTCCGGCAAGTGCCGCCGGACGACTGCCTCCAGCCCGGAATCCCGTGTGGCCATGATCGGCTGTGTCATGATTCGCGCTCCAGTATCGGGTTCCTGCACCGAACCTGCGTGACGAGCCGGTCAAAGAAGGGCGCGATATCGTCGGTCCCGGACACGATCCGCGGGCCGTCCGAGAAATCGACCTCCAGAAACAGGGATGCCTCGATCATCCCGATGCTCCACGATGGCGGTCGGCGTCCAGACAGTCGGGTGACTCGGCGCTTGAGGAGCTCCGCCCACGTGCTCTGGTGGAGATGGCTGTAGGAGTCTTCGGCCACGTTGAAGAGCATGATGTAGCCTGTCACGATCTCGGGCGAGTACATCTGAACGTTCGTAACTTCGCCCATCAGATCGTCGACACGATTCGGGACGGTACCGCCGAGATTCTTCAGCAGCGACTTCAGCGAGATCGCCAGGCGGGGCTTGTCGTCCATGCTCCAGGCGACATCCCACGACTTCTCGCGGCCACCGCCGGGCAGCTTGGCTTCCGTTGCAGCGTCCGAGAGCCCTCTCGTTGCCAATTCCACAATGCAGAAATGCGCCAAGTCGTCCAGCCTCTTGGTGGATGTCGCCTTCCCCTCCGCGACCGCGATGCGGTACAGGGAGTCGACGGCGTCTTGCAGGGTCATGGCGGATCCGCGCTATGGGAACGGTTCTTGAAGATAGGCTGGCCAGCCGGGCGCGGGAATGTTCAGATGCGCCCACTCTGTTCCGGGAGGCACGCATGAACGCCGGGAAGCGATCAGCCGCTGCGGCGCATGGCGAAGACGCCGTTCAGGTAATGTGTCGCGCGACCGTTGCCGTCGTCGCCCCAGAAGGCAACGTCCCAGCCGCGGTTGCCGCCCATCGCCGGATCGCGCGGCAGGAACCGATCGCCGCCTAACGGAATCAGCTCGGACTCCAAAGCGCTGCCGATCTCCGACCGCGCGATCAGCCGGTCGCTATCCACAGAGAACGAGAACCGGCTGCCCACCGCCTCGAACTGCCCGACGTAGCGCTCGAGCTCAACCTCCTGGGGCGTCACCGAGTCCGGCTTCGGTGTCTGGGGCTTGTCGATGCCGAAGACCTCGGGGAAGAGAGTGTCGAACACCTTGTCGGCCAGCGGGTAGCCCTGGCTCGGCACGTTGGCGATCGTCGCGGCCGCGACGCCCTTGTTCGGACACCAGAGCAGCAGGGAGGACCCGCCGGAGTTGGTGCCGCTGTGTCCGTAGATCACCTCGCCGCCCCAGCGCTTCCAGTAGGGCCCGGTGCACCATCTCTCGGCAATGATCCGGGTCGGCATGTTGATCTCGGGCGTGTGCATCGTCTCGACGGCCCTATCCGACAACACCTGTCGCCCGTCGGCCGAACGCCCGCCTCGCAGGAACATCCCGGCGAACCGCACGAGATCGCCGGCGCTGCAGCACAGGGTTGCCCCGGCCGGGGCGATGCTGCGCGGCAGCCCCCAGAACGGCACCCGCTCGCCTTCGGGCCTCGAGGGGGTCGGCGAGTAGCCGAGCGCCACCGGGTGATAGAGGAGATCCTCGGGGAAGGTCGCCGAATGCTCGAGCCCGAGCGGCTCGAAAACCCGCTCGGCGAGCAGGGTCTCCCAGTTCTTCCCCATCACTCTTTGGGCGGCGAGCCCGGCGACGGCCGTGCCCGCGTTCGAGTAGCCGTAAGCCGTGCCCGGCTCGAAGATCCCGGGAAGCTCGGCAAGCGAAGCCACGTACCGGCCCAGGGCGTCATCGCCGCGACCGTGATCCGTGTACGGGCCGTTGTCGAGTCCCGACGACATCGAGAGCAGTTGGCGCAGGGTCATGTCGACGGGCGGGACGTCGCTCGTCAACGGCGCGCCGTCGAGGTAGCTGCCCACGGGTTCGTCGAGGTCGAGCGTTCCCTCGTCGACCAGGGCCATGACAACAGCGGCGTTGAAGACCTTGGTCGTCGAGCCGATCTGGAACAGCGTGTCCGGCGTGACGGCCAGGTTGCGCTCACGGATCGCCAGACCGGTTGCAAACTCGTGGACCGCCTCGCCGTCGAACACCGCGAGCTGGGCGCCGACGACGCCGAGGCTCGCGGCCGACTCGTCGAGGAGCTGCTGGAGGTCGCGCGGACGGACCGCCACCTGCGGCAGAGCCGCGATCGCCGCGAGGCCGCGCGCTGCCGTGAAGATCGGCAACGCGGCCGCGGCTGCCCCTGCTCTCAGTAAAGCACGTCGATTCATTAGGAACTCCCAGCTCTTGCGACTGGCTAGCCGCGCCCCATTTACAGCATTCATTTACCATCATCCTCAGGCCGTACCCGTCTCGCCCATCGCGGCGATCTTGAGTCCGCAATCTACCACCGGAAGAACCTGCGGCAGAAAGTTGCAGACAACACCTGATCCACTGCGATCGGCGCCGATCACTTGAACCCGTACATGGTGCTTGACACGACCACTGAAACCAATGGAATGTTGCTGGGTATAGACGGCCACAACGCGTCCCAACGAGGGACCAGGCCATGTGGCGTTGACAAAGCCAAAATCCATGAAAGGGTGTCTCCCAATGACACGTTCAATCTGTTTCGCCGTGCTGCTAGCAGCTACCGTCGGATTCACCCCCACACCGGTGCCACCGTCCGGATCGATCGGACACGGGCCCGGCCAGATCAGCCCGCGGAAGGCGTACTCGCAGGGCAAGGCGCTGACGTTCAAGGTGCTGGTCTGTGACGACTGTCCGCTCCAGAAGGACGAGCTTGACCGCGATCGGGCGCTCAGCCTGACGGCCAGCCTCGCGGCGGTTTACGAGGGTGAGGAGACCGGATCCCCGGACGACGAGGCGGTCCAGGTGCTCTGTGGCCCGGAGGTCGAAGACTGCGGGATCCGCATGGAGGTCGTGCACTACTTCCTTAGCCGGCGCTTCAAGCTGGAGTCCGCGGAATAAGCGCACCGACCTGGTGCGCCGAGCCTACACATCCTGGAAGGAGACACGAACATGTCTCACGTCAATAGATATTTCGTAGCAGTCCTGGCCTCATCGATTCTCATGACGTGCCTGGCGGTCCGCCCGGCCCTGGCGCAGGGTTCGGCGTGGATCGGCGAGCCCGGGACCGGCACGTTCAGCTTTTCGTACGTCAATCAGAACGCCCACGAATTCTACCGCGAGACGACCACGACCAAGGGGCCGCTGGAAGCGACCGGCGCCAACCTCGCGCAGAACACGATGTGGATCGGCTTCAACTACGCGCTTCACGACGCAGTGGCGGTGGACGTGCAAACTGCCTGGGCGAAGAGCTTTGTAGAGGGAGCGGTCGGCCCGGCCGGTGGCCAGGAGAGCTATAGCGGCCTGTTCGATACCAACGTCGCCCTCACCTGGCGGGTCGTTGACGAACTGATCAGCGACGCGCCCAGCGTTGCCGTTCGGGTGGGCGCGATCATCGCCGGTGGTTACGACACCGGTTACATCAATTCACTTGGCGACGGTGGCAACGGCATTGAGACATCGCTCGTCGTCGGGAAGTTCTGGGACGCCCTCGGGCTCTCGGCGGAAGTCGGCTATCGCAACCGGGCCAGCACCGAAGTCAACCCCGACGCCGTCGGCGGGGCCGGTGCGGCAGGCGAGACGGTCGACATCCCCGCGGACATGTTCGTCAACATGTTTCTGTTCGTCCCGCTCGGCAGCCGGGTGACTCTCGGTGCCGACTACCGGATTGTGAACGGGCTGTCCGGCATCGACATCGGCGGCGAAGGGTTCTCGCCGAGCCGGTTCCCCGGTCTGCAGGAAGATGCCCAGATGGTGGGCGGCCGGCTGCTAGCCGACCTGACCGGCACCGTCGGCCTGAGCGCATTCTTCGGACAGGTGGTGGGCGGGCGAAACACCGCCAAGTCGCGGATCTTCGGCCTGGGCCTCAGCGTCGGGTTCGGCGGCAGCTTCGGCGAAGGCTTCTAGACTAGCAGCTCTGATCTCGGCGGGCATGCGGCGTTTTCCCGCGTTCCCCCGCGGGGACGCCGCACCGCACGTCACGGAGTGGAGGGCGCGTTCAGGTTCCAGTCGTACTCGTGGTCGATCGACCCGTCGAAGTCCCGGAGTTGGTCCGCCAGGTCGCCTTCCGCGTATTTGCGGAGATGCTCGAGCACGCCGGCTTCGGAGTTCCCGAAGTCCTCGTGGTACCAGTAGTAGATGCTGGAGACGACGCCGAACGCTTCGTCCAGGAGTTCCGCGCCCCGCACGTGGTTCACGTAATCGCGCGCGCCCTGCTCCAGCAGCCGCTCCAGGTTGTCGGCGGTGTATGGCTCCGGGGCCAGATTGGGGCAGCCCATGCTGGCGCAGTTCACGGCGTAGTGGATCCGGTTGTCCTGCCAGATGGGGCGCAGAATGTCGTGTTCGATATTGTCCAGCGTCAGCGGCTGCCCGGCTACCATCGCGTGAATGTCACCCCACGGCCCCGTGCCGGGGATCACCCCTTCGTGGATCTCCTTGATCGATTCGACGGGATATTCGTCCAGGACCACCTGCAGGGTCACCGCGTTGTAGAGATTGATCCAGTACGCCATCTGCACGTCCTTCGCGTACTGTCGCGGGTCCAGTCCCTGCAGATAGTCGATGTAGTCCACGAGACGCTGCCGGTCCGCATCGTTTGCCTGCAGCCCGGCGTAGTCGACCAGGTTGATGCCGGAAGGGTGGTCGGTGATCAGGTAGGCGTCGAGCAGCGCCTGCCACTCGCTGTGGTCGAGCCGCTCGGTATTGGTCGGGTCGTGGTCGGCCCAGGACGCTTCGGCGGAGGGCTGGTCGCACGATGCCCCGCCCAGCGCGAGGAGGCAGAGCAGCCCCCATGAACGGACCTGTGCCGTGTGAAGGGCGCATGTGCCTCGCGCCCGTGTCCACCGTGTCATAGCTGCGTACTTCCTTCGTCCTGGGGGTTCGGGGAGCGCGCCGATTGGCCTGAGCGCACCTGTCGCCAGTGCAACCCCACGATCATCGAAAGGATCCCTGCGCTGGCGCCAACGACGCCCCGCACAGTGCCTCCCACCTTAGAGCGGCCAAAACGGCGTCGCAAGGCATCCACAGGTACTTCGACGACCCTCATGCCGTGCTGAATGGCCTTGACCTGCATCTCTACGGTCCAGCCGTATGCGCGATCCTGCATGTCGAGGCGATTCAACGCCTCGGCGCGAATGGCGCGGTAGGGGCCCAGGTCAGTCACCGCCGCCCCCCACAGCAGGCGAATCAGCAGGCTGGCCACCCGGTTGCCGGCCTGCTGCGGCAACGACAGCGCACCCGGTTCCCGACGGCCCAGCGCGCGTGAGCCGATGGCCAGATCGGCTCCGCCGGCGACGGCTTCGAGCAGCCTGAGTCCCTGCACGGCCTCGAATGACCGATCGCCGTCCGTGAAGAGCACGACATCGACCGGACGGAGGGCCGCGAGAGCCGTCAGGCAGGCCAGTCCGTAGCCCGGCGTCTCCTGCCGCACCGTTCGCGCTCCCGCCTCTCGCGCCCGGGTCACTGTCGCGTCCGTCGATCCGTTGTCGCAGACGACGAAATCGTCGACCACGCGCACGCCGTCCTCTTCGCGCAGCGCGAGCAGGTCGGCAACGACGGACCCGATACTCTGCTCCTCGTCCCGCGCGGGTACCACGACGCCGACCGTCATCCCTGCGTACACGCCTACCGACCTTCCGCCCTGTCCGGTGGGCGACCGTTCCTGCCCCGGCGCGCGCGCCGTCTTACGTCATACAGCATCGCCAGCGCGATCAGGCCGTACTCCACCGGGCGCACCCAGAAAGGATGTCCGAAGGGCTCCATCTGCAGGTTGTCCAGATTCAGTCCCGTCACGTATGAAAGCAGCACTACCACCGACGCCGTCCAGGCCCAGGCGCTCGGCCGGATCGCCGCAAAGGGCAGCAGCCACAACAGGTACCAGGCGTTCACGACCGGCCACAGAGCAAGGAACCCACCGTAGATCCAGTCGCCGCGCGGAACGGACGTCGAGGCCGATCGCCGGTACACCACATAGTACCAGGCCACACCGCCCGCCAGTGCGAGCCCGCACACTGCCCGGGCCGCCGGATTGGACATCCAGGGCTTCAGAAGCCCGAAAACGGCCGCGTTGAACTCCCATTCCCGGGCGAATACCACCAGCGTCCCCAGGTCGGTGCCGCCCTGCAGGACGAAGGGCAGGTAGAGCAGCACGAGTGTGCCCGCGAACACTGCCCAGTGGACCGGCCGGGCCCGAGCGAGTACGAACGGCACCACCAGCAGCGCCAGCACTTTGGCGCCAACGGCCAGCGCGAGGCATACGGCGGCACCGCGCAGCCGTTCTCGCTGGCCCAGCACGACCGCCGTAAGCAGCAGGGAGACCGCGACACCATCGGGATGCGCGGTGAATGCGATCTCCTTGATCACGAGCGGACACCACGCGTACAGCAGCACCGCGCGCGCTGGCGCCAGGCGAAGGAGCAGTCCGATGGCAAGGAGATCGAAGAGGATAAGCGGCACCTGCAAGGCAACGAGACTGCCGGGGCCGAGTGCGTACCCCAACAGAAAGGTGAGCTGGGTCACCGGCCCGTAGATTGTCGGCAGCTCGGGGTAATTGACCTGGTCGAGGATTCGCTGGAAGTGCGCGGGCACTTCGGGGTCGGCGAAGAAGGCTTCCGGCGGTATCCCGTAGGGGGTGCCGTCCTGGGCGAAGCGGAACGCGTCCCAGAGGTAGCGGAAGAAGTCGTCCTCGTAGATCGGGCCGCCGAGCAGTCCACAGATGCGGAAGAGGATGGCCCATGCAAAGAGTCGGCCCAGCGGAAGCGGTTCTTCCGGGTTGCGGCGATGGTATGCGTAGAGGCCGAAGGTGAGCAGGGCGGCCCACACGGCGAGGCCGAGGAACAGGATTAGCGGCGGCTCGCCCGACTGTCGGGCGGACCAGGACAGCACACCGTAGGCCAGCGCGCAGCCGAACCCGGCAGCGTCGATCGGTTTGAGTGCCCGCAGCACTCCCGGCACGGCTCGCGGCTTGCGCATCGGACCGAATGTCATGCCGGGCCCGGCGACCGTCAACGCGGAGTGTGGTTGAGGGTGCCGAGGCAGCTTGTTGCCCGGCTAGTTCCGAGGCTCCCGCACTTCCTCCTGGAACACCACATAGTCCCGCTCGATCTCTCTCTGGAACCTCTCGGGCAGGCGGGCCCAGTCGCGGGCCTCCACCAGGAACGGGATGGTGGAATCCGTCAGGGCCTCGGTGAAATCTCGAAGTTGGCCCAGAGCGATCGGGCGCAGGCCCGGCGCCCGCAGGACCAGGTCAAGATCGCTGCCGTCGTGGCTGCGACCGTTCACGCGACTCCCGTATGCCCACACCTCGACTTCGGGGAGAAAAAGAGCGAGAAGCTTCCCGATCATGCTGCGGTGTCGGGACGACAGGTGCAATCGATCAGGCACGGCGCGGCTCCTCGAGTCTGTCGGCGAGTTCGCGGGCGTCTGCGAGGAACGAGGGGAGCAGGGCCAGAGTGGCCTCGGCGAAGACTTCACCGTAGTCGTGTGCGGTCTCGTTGCGATTGTCCCGGTACTCCAGCCATCGTTCGCAGGCGTCCGCGTTGATCACGCCATGCTTCGCTGCGTGCCGAAAAACATCCTTGAAGACAAGCCGGTCGACCTGGCGGCTGTTTGCGAAATAGGGTATCAGCCGCTTCTTGAGCAACTTGCCACTCTGTTCCAGGACGAGCTCGAATTCCTTGACGCACGCGGCGCGAAACACATCGTACTCTACGTCGTCGCGGTCGTGGCGCTGCCACGCTGCCAGCGCGTGGTCAAGAGTGCCGAGGCATCTCCTGAGGAAGGTCGCGTCAACCTGTGCTGTCATGGCGGATCCGCGCTGCGGGAACGATCCTTCAAGATAGACTGGCCCTACGGGCGCGGGAATGTTCCGATGCGCCCGTTTTTCACCGGGTGGTGTTCATGAAGCTGAATCCTCTCCTTGCGCTGCTGCCCGTGGCCGCGCTCGCCTGTGAGCAGGGCCGGCAATCGCCGCCCTTCCTCCCCACACAAACACGCGACAGCGCGGGAATCCGGATCATCGAGAACGAACGGCCGACCGACGGCTCGCGGTTGCCGTGGTCCATCGGGCCGGAGCCCATCGTATCCATAGGTGCCGTCGAGGGCGAGGAGCCCTAGGTGCTCGATCGGGCCGGCGACGCTAACAGGTCTTCGACCATCCGGTGACGCTGATCGCTGAGGACGCGGAGACCAACCCGGCGCCGGCCGACCAGTACGGACTGGGGGACAACCGGCTGCTGAGCCCGATCACGGGGTTCCTGGCGCTGACGGTCCCGGCGGGATTCACGCCGGACGGGCTGCCCGTGGGGATCGAGCGCCGCCGCTGGGTGCGGGTTGAGGGTGGGCCCGGGTCCCCTGAGTGTCGATCACAACGGCCGCCTGGTCCTGTTACCGGCCCTGGCGGGGTTGGTCGTTGGCGAGAATGGTGATGATGAGCTGATCGGGGTAGTTCGGACTCACAAGCGTGACGAACGGTCGGGCGTGCTCGAGCATCATGGTCGCGCCAAACGTCTCGTCGTCCTCCGCTTCCGAGTCGTTGACAATGGTGATCGTAAGTTGTTTCGCAGCCTCGTACACTGAGTTCTGGAACGTGAAATCCGCCGGGCTGAACTCTATCGATTGGGTAAGGCTTTCGAAATCAACCCCCTCGTCCGCGGTGCCCGAAACCAGCCAGACCCGCACGGGGATGGACTCGGTCGGCGCACGATTCTCTGTGGTCCACGCCAATACGAACAATGGCACTTCACCGATATTCTCCTCGACGCTCTCCGGCCTGAAGATGTGCACCTCGGTTCTTGGTTGGCCGCCATTGACCGGCGGAGTCGAGACGTCCACCTCTGCGGACTGGGTGGCGGAGAGCCGGCTGGGGTCGGTGGCCGTAACGGTGAGCGTGGTCTTGCCCGCCGAGACGCCTCGCACGTTGACGGTGCTGCCCGTTGCGGAAGCTGTCGCAACCGTTGCGTCCGACGTCCCCGCGTCGTAGCTCAGGTCGGCGCCCTCGGGATCGCGGAAGTAGGGCGCCGCGTCGAAGATCGCGAACCCGCCCGCAACGAGCGATTGCCCGGGGAGGTCGCCAACGGTGACCGGGGCCTGCCCCTTCGGTTCGACCCTCACGGAAGCCGTCTGTGATGCCGAGAGGCCGTCGGGATCGGTGGCCGTGACGGTCACCGTGGTGCGTCCCTCGGACACGCCGGTCAGACTGACGTCGCTTCCCGATGCCGCGGCCGTGACAATTCCTGGATCGGAGGATACCGCGGCGAAGTCAAGGCTGCCGCCATCGGGATCCTGGAAGTTGTCGGCCACGGACAGGGTTCTGGTCTGGCCGACCTCCAAGCTCTGCTCCGGTATGGGCTCCACCGCGACAGGCCCCTGTCCCTGAATGACGACCGTAACCAGCGTGCTCAAGGTGGTCGAGAGGCCGCCGGGGTCGGTGGCCGTTACCGTCAGGGTAGTCTGGCCCGACGCCACGCCCCTGAGCGTCACGATCGTCCCGGACACCGACGCCGTAGCTACACCAGGGTCCTCGGTGGCGGCGCTGTAGGCGAGCGGATCTCCGTTCGGATCCTGGAAGTAGCCCGAGACCACCAGAGTTCGATCCCCCCCTTCCGAGATGGTCTGTGCGGGGATGTCTTCGACCGGCTCGGGCGTGTTGCCACCCTGGCCCGCGACGGTGACGAGGGAGGTCTGGGTGGCCGTGAGGCCGTCCGGGTCGGTGGCGGTGAGCGTCAGCGTGGTCTGACCGTCCGACACGCCTGTCAGCGTGACGTCGCTGCCGCGGGCGGTGGCCGTTGCGATGCCGGGCTCGGAGGTGCTGGCCGTGTATTCGAGGGCGTCCCCGTCCGGGTCGCCGAAGTACCTGCTGATCGGGAGGGTCAGTCGGTCGCCCGGGGCGAGTGCGAGATCCGGGAACTGCCCGACCGGAAGCGGTCCCTGATTGCCCACGATCACGGCGAAAGTGTGTTGGACCGTCACGCTGTCGGGATCGGTGGCGGTGACCGTCACGTCGGCCGTGCCCTTGCGCTGCGCGGTCAGCAGGATGCTGCTTCCGCTGATCTGGACCTGAACGACTCTCCGGTCGGATGACTCCGCCGAGTAGCTGAGGGTATCCCCGTCGGGATCGTCGAAGTGGGCCGACACGTCCACGGTATGGGGCGGCGCCAGATAGATCGTCTGCTCCGGGATCGGGGTGGTGACAATCGGGGCCCGGTTCAGCACGGTAGCCGCGAAGCTCCGCCGGATGGCCAGGCCGCCAGGATCGGTGGCGGTCACCGTGAGGGTGGCTTCGCCCTTCACTCCCGCTTGCACGGTGAGCGTGGCGCCTGTGACCGCTGCCGTGGCCACAAGGGTGTCCGTCGACTCGATCTCATATTCCAGAACGTCCCCGTCGGGGTCGCTGAAGTAGCGCGTGAGGTCCAGCGCTGCCGTCTCGCGCTTGTGGAGCACGTGGGCGGGAATGGTCTCGGTCGCGACCGGGGCGCGGTTGGGCACGGTCACCGCAAAGCTCTGCTGCGCGTTCAGGCCCTCGGTGTCGGTGGCGGTCACCGTGAGGGTGGCTTCGCCCTTCACTCCCGCCTGCACGGTGAGCGTGGCGCCTGTGACCGCTGCCGTGGCCACAAGGGTGTCCGTCGACTCGATCTCATATTCCAGAACGTCCCCGTCGGGGTCGCTGAAGTAGCGCGTGAGGTCCAGCGCTGCCGTCTCGCGCTTGTGGAGCACGTGGGCGGGAATGGTCTCGGTCGCGACCGGGGCGCGGTTGGGCACGGTCACCGCAAAGCTCTGCTGCGCGTTCAGGCTGTCGGGATCGGTGGCGGTGACCGTCACGTCGGCCGTGCCCTTGCGCTGCGCGGTCAGCAGGATGCTGCTTCCGCTGATCTGGACCTGAACGACTCTCCGGTCGGACGACTCCGCCGAGTAGCTGAGGGTATCCCCGTCGGGATCGTCGAAGTGGGCCGACACGTCCACGGTATGGGGCGGCGCCAGATAGATCGTCTGCTCCGGGATCGGGGTGGTGACAATCGGGGCCCGGTTCAGCACGGTAGCCGCGAAGCTCCGCCGGATGGCCAGGCCGCCAGGATCGGTGGCGGTCACCGTGAGGGTGGCTTCGCCCTTCACTCCCGCTTGCACGGTGAGCGTGGCGCCTGTGACCGCTGCCGTGGCCACAAGGGTGTCCGTCGACTCGATCTCATACTCCAGAACGTCCCCGTCGGGGTCGCTGAAGTAGCGCGTGAGGTCCAGCGCTGCCATCTCGCGCTTGTGGAGCACGTGGGCGGGAATGGTCTCGGTCGCGACCGGGGCGCGGTTGGGCACGGTCACCGCAAAGCTCTGCTGCGCGTTCAGGCCCTCGGTGTCGGTGGCGGTCACCGTGACCACCGCTTCACCCTGCGACACGGCCGCGACGATCAGCGTGCCGTCCGTCGCGGAGAGTCCCAGCGCGACCACGGTGCTGTCCGACGCCTCGGCGCGCCAGGTTAGCGGATCGCCGTCGGGATCGGTGAAGTGCGCCGCCAGCTTGAGCGTGTCGGCCTCGTCCTTGAAAAGCGTCTGCGCCGGGATCGTGTCCGTCACGACCGGTGGCCTGTTGGGCACGGTCACCATGAAGCGCTGCGTGGCAGACAGCCCCTCATCGTCGGTGGCAGTGATCGTCACCACTGCTTCGCCCTTCGCCAGTCCGGTCACGGTCACGGTGCTGTCGGACACCGTCGCGGCGACCACCGCGCTGTCCGACACGGCGGCCACATAGGTCAGCGGATCCTCGTCCGGGTCGCTGAAGAAGGGCGACACATCGAGGGTGTCGCTACGATCGGCCATGATCTCCCGCGCCGCGATCGAGTCGACCGGCACCGGCGGCCGATTGGGCACCTTGACCTCGAAGCTCTGCGTCGCCGTGAGCCCGCCGGGATCCGTGGCGGTCACCGTCACCACCACCGTGCCCTTCGCCACCGCGACCAGGGACACCACAGCACCCTCCACCGAGGCTGTGAGCCGGCTTGAGTCCGTCACCGCCGCCGCGTGGCTGAGCACCTGCCCGTCAGGCTCGCTGAAGTGCCCCGCAACGTTTATGACGGCGGAGTCCCCCACCATCAGCTCCCGGTCGTCGATCGTGCCCACCGCTGCCGGCGGCCGGTTCGGTACCACCACACGGAAGCTCTGCTGCGCCTTCAGGCCCGTCGGATCGGTCGCGACCATCGTCACCAGCACGACCCCCGGCGAGATCGCCGTGACCGTCACCGTGCTGCCTGTCGCCACCGCGGTACCTACCCCGGGATCGGAGCTGAACACCTCGAAGGAGAGCATCTCCCCGTCGGGATCGTCGAAGCACAGGTCCACGGTGACCGTCTCGCCCACCACGATCGTCTGCTCGGGGATCGACCCGCACAGCTCCGGGTACTGCGGGCTGTCGCAGGCGGCGATCCAGAGTACGACCAAGATCAGTGAAACGGCGGAACGGTGGTTGATCCGCCAGCTTTGCACAGCCAGAGTCATGGGGGAGGGTGCTTCCGAAGCGCAGTTTGGTGAGAGTCCCAATGTTCGCCAGCCAAGATTACGCTAATCTAGTCATATATAGGAAATATCAGCAAGATCTTGAACTTGTCAGATTGAGCCTTTCAGTCGAAATCTGGGCCTTAAGATACCTATAACGTCAAGCTCTCCGGGCTACGTGCAGGATGACGCCCCCCTTTGCGGACAAACGGCCACGGACGGGGCCGCCGTGATCTGGCTGGCTAGTGTTCCAGCTCGCCCTCGGTCAGCACCACGTGGTCTCGCTCGATCTCCCTATGGAACCTCTCGGGCAAGCGAGCCCAATCGCGGGCATCGACCAGGAACGGGATGCCTTCGGGTGGACGGTTCGTTGGCGCGGATCGTCAGGCGCGACCACGTGCCGCGTTCTCCGACTCCGGACCAGGTCGAGGCGTACATCGACGGACAACTCACATGGGCCGCCGACATGCCCGGGAGCCGGAGGGCGCGGTGGCGTCGGGGATACGAGGCCGTTCCGGTAGCGGAGCACTTTCCGGCGTTCGCATCGGTCATATCCGCCGCCGTAGGCCACCTCTGGGTTGCCGAGTACGAGTACTCAGCGGAACGGCGGTTCTCATACGACGAGAAGCCCCCCGGCTCTGGACCGTTTTCGATCCGGAAGGCCGGGTGCTTGGACTTGTCGAGACGCCGGAGGGTCTGTGGATCCATGAGATCGGAGAAGACTATATCCTGGGGACGGCCTGGGACGCGCTCAACGTGGAGTACGTGCAGGTGTGGGGGCTGGAGCGGTTGGAAGGTTGAATCGGAACCGGCTAGTTCCGAGGCTCCCGCACTTCCTCCCTGAACACCACATAGTCCCGCTCGATCTCTCTCCGGTCGACCTGACGGCTGTTTGCGAAATAGGGTGTCAGCCGCTTCTTGAGCAATTTGCCACTCTGTTCCAGGACGAGAAGAGTGCCGAGGCATCTCCTGAGGAAGGTCGCGTCAACCTGTGCTGTCATGGCGGATCCGCGCTGCGGGAACGATTCTTCAAGATAGACTGGCCCTATGGGCGCGGGAATGTTCCGATGCGCCCGTTTTGCACCGGGAGGTACTCATGAAGCTGAATCCTCTCCTTGCGCTGCTGCCTGTGGCGGCGCTGGCGTGCGAGCAGGGCCAGCAATCGCCGCCCTTTCTCCCCACACAAACACGCGACAGCGCGGGAATCCGGATCATCGAGAATCCGCGGCCGCCCGAGGGTTCCCGGCTCCCCTGGCGGATCGGGCCGGAGCCCATCGTCTCGATAGGTGCCGTGGACGGTGAGGAACCCTACCTGCTCGACTGGGTCATGGACGCGACCAGGCTGAGTGATGGGCGGATCGTCATCCTGAATGGAGGGACGAACGAACTGCGCGTGTTCGACGCGTCAGGGGTCCACCTCGAGAGCTGGGGTGGCCGGGGAGAGGGCCCGGGCGAATTCAGAAGCCTCTGGCGGTCCTTTCGACCCGAATACGCCACGCGGGGCGGATCGATCCTGGCTATTCACATGCCCGAGGATGCCGACACCATCGTCGCGCAACTCCGGGGCGCGGAGGGAGAGTTGCGGAGCTCCTTCGGTACGCACCCGGGACTGGAACCGTACGTCCTGCGCGACGGCGAGCGGTCGATGCTCTACTGGACGATCTTCGGACGCGAGCCCGTGTGGGCGACCTGGGGCGACCTGGTAGTCGTCGGTCACACCGGCAGCTACGAATTGAGAGCGTTCCGGCTGGACGGCTCGCTGGCCCGGATCGTGAGGCGCGACAATGTCCCGCGTGCGACCACCGAGGACGAGGTCGAGGCCTACATCGCACGCCAGGTCGGTTACAGCACCCTCACACCGGCGGCTGAATCGCGGCGTCGGTACGAGTCCGTCCCGGTTGCGGAGCACTTTCCGGCGTTCGAGTCGGTGAGGTCCGACGCGGTAAGCCACATCTGGGTTGCGGAGTACGAATTCTCAGAGGAAGAGCGGCCCCCGCGACTCTGGACCGTCTTCAATCCGGAAGGGCAGGTGCTGGGCTACGTCGAGACGCCGGAGGGTCTGTGGGTCCACGAGATCGGAGAAGACTATGTCCTGGGGACGACCTTTGACGAACTCGATGTGGAGCATGTGCAGCTGTGGGCACTGGCGCGGTCGGAAGGCTGAGGGGAGGTACATGCAGTGAGTGGACGACTGACTACCATCGCTGCTGGTGTGGTTGCGGCAGCCACGGTTGCCTGCCAGGAGGACGCGGGAAGGCCGCCCGGGCTTTACGGCGAAATCCGCGACAGCGCCGGGATCGTCATCGTGGAAAATGCCCGTCCGGCTGACGGGTCGCGGCTGGGATGGCGGATCGGGCCCGAGCCGGCGGTTTCAATCGGGGTTCTGGAAGGTGAGGAGCCCTACATGCTTAACTGGGCCTTCAATCCGGTGAGGCTGTCGGATGGGCGGATCGTGGTGGCGAACTTTGGCACGCAAGAGGTCCGCATGTTCGACGCATCCGGAACCCACCTGGCCACCTGGGGAGGATCCGGAGAGGGTCCGGGAGAATTCCGGAGCCTGACCCGCGTCGCATCCTGGCCGGGCGACTCGATCGTCGCCTGGTACTCGACCGGTCTCGGCCTCTCCGTGTTTGACTCGAATGGCGACTACGGCCGTTCGTTTACGTTGCAGAGCGGCCAGGACACCATCTGGCTACGTCCCCGCGCGGTTGCCGCACGCCGAGACGGAACCATCCTGTCCATCATGGATCCGGAAGGCGCGGACACGGCCGAGGTCGAGATCTGGGACGGAGAGGGCGCCCTCGTGGGATCGCTGGGCAGGCATCCCAGCAAGCCCTTCATCGTCACGACCAATGAACGCGGACAACGGGAACTCTCGGGAATCGCCTACAGTCGAGAGCTGGTAACCGGCCTCTGGGGCGATCTCATAGTCGTCAGTCCCACCACCAGTTACGAGATACGGGCGTTTCGGGCAGACGGAACGCTTGCCCGCATCGTTCGGCGCGAGCACGTCCTGCGCGCACCTGCCGAGGCGGATCTCGAACCGTGGATCGAGGAACAGGTCGGGATGGTGGCATCCTCGCCCGGACTGCCGGAGGGGCTGATCGACCGGATGCGCCAAGCTCTACAGTCCACTTCGCTCGCGGAAACCTTTCCGGCCTTTTCAGCGATCCTGCCAGACGCTGCAGGCAACCTCTGGGTCCGGGAATACGACTTCCCCCGCGAGGAGCGGCCGACCCCGCTCTGGACCGTTTTCGACCCGGAAGGGCGCGTGCTGGGATTTGTAGAGACACCGACGGGTCTGCGGATCACCCAGATCGGTGAGGACTACATCCTGGGGCACGTCGAAGACGCACTCGGCGTGGAGTCCATTCAGCTCTGGCCGCTTGAGCGGTCCGTAGACACATCGGAGTAGGGAAAGATGACGATTCGCATTGTCGGCGTATTGTTCGCGCTTGGCGTGCTGGCGTGCCAGCAGGATCGGCAGGATTCTGGCGACCTGCAGAGCGAAGTCCGGGATAGCGCGGGTGTGCGCATAGTCGATAACGCGCGACCGCCCGAGGGCTCGCGGCTGGGATGGCGAATCGGACCGGAGCCGACCGTCTCGATCGGCGTTCTCGAGGGCGATGACCCGTACATGCTCGGAGGCGTTACGGATGCTGTTCGGCTGCGCGACGGGCGAATTGTCGTCGTGAACGGCAGCACCATCGAACTGAGGGTCTTCGACTCGTCGGGTGCCTATCTCGACACTTGGGGAGGCCGGGGGGAGGGGCCGGGCGAGTTCCGGGATCTCCTGCATATCGAGCCTTGGCCAGGTGACTCGATTGCTGCCTGGTACGGACCCCGTCGGGGCCTCTCGCTTTTCGACTCGGAGGGGAACTTCGGCCGCAACATCGTCCTGCAGATCGACCGTCGCGATCCGAATACGCGCTTTGTCCAACCGGCGGCTGTGACGGCCAGCGGCCTGATCCTGGCCGGACAGCACCCCCACACCCTCGACACGGTTGCGGTCGAGATCCGGGATGCCGAGGGCAGGCTGCGCAGTTCGCTCGGCGAGCACCCTGGCGATGAACGGTACATCGTCAACGAGGGAACGGACAGGCGACCATGTACCAGCCGATCTTCGGCGCGACCGTGGCCCAGGTGCCCTGGGGCGACCTGGTCGTTCACAGTTTGAAAAATCGCTACGAGATCAGGGCGTTTGCGGAGGACGGGACGCTGGCCCGGATCGTACGGTGGGGTGACACGGCTCCTGCACCGACCCGCGAGGAAGTCGAGGCGTACATCGAGGAACGGGTATCCTGGTATCCCGTGAATCTGTCGCCGAGTGAAATCGAGGAGTATCAGGCGGAAAGGCGCAGGGAGTACCAGTCCATACCGGTGGCGGAGCACATGCCGGCGTTTGGTTCGGTCATCGTTGACAGGGTGAACCACCTCTGGGTCGAGGAATTCAAGCTTCCCGGAGACGATCGGCCGGGCTCTGTCTGGACCGTCTTCGACGATGAGGGACTGCTGCTGGGGAACGCCGAACTGCCGGAAGACGGATTCTGGATTTACGAGATCGGTGAGGACTACGTGCTCCTGGTTACGCGTGACGAACTGCATGTGGAGTATGTGCAGCTCTGGCCGCTGGAGCGGTCGTAGATATTGTCGCCGGGGCCGCGCTCAGCCGTCCCGACGCGGCGGCAGTGCCCGCTTCGCCTCCCTCTTCGCGATCCGATCCGGGTGGTTGCGGTACGCGATCACGAACTGGCTGACACCTCGGGAGGCCAACGCAACGCCCAGGATTCTGAGGGCTATCGAGTCCGACTCGATGAGCCAGAATGCTGCCCCAAGCCCGACCTGGCCAATGCCCACGCTTGTCCGTCTCGACCACATCCCCGGCAGCCCCCCCCTAGATCTCCCCGCGCCGCGCCGCCCACACCGCGTAATGACTCGCGCGCGCCGCAAACGCCATGTACGTCAGCGACGGGTTCTGACACGCTGACGAGGTCATCGAAGCGCCGTCGATCACGAACAGGTTGGGTACGTCCCAGGCCTGGTTGTGGGCGTTGAGCACGGAGGTCGCCGGGTCGCGGCCCATGCGCGCCGTGCCCATCTCGTGAATGGTGAGGCCGGGCGGGGTCATGTCGGTGTCGATCGTGATGTCGCGGCCGCCGCCGGCTTCCAGCATTTCGGCGGCCTGCAGGGCGGCGTCGCGCATCATGGCGCGCTCGTTGTCGCTCCACTCGCAGCTGATCCGCAGGGTGGGGATTCCCCATGCGTCGACCTGGTCGGGGTCGAGGGCAACGTGGTTCTCCTCGCGGGGGAGGCACTCGCCGAAGCCGCTGATTCCGAATGACCAGGGGCCCGGGCGGAGCAGGTCGCTCTTGAAATCCGCTCCAAAACCCGGCATTGACGTGCCCCGGCCCCAGCCTGCCCTCGTAGCCGAACCCTGGTACCCGTAGCCGCGCAGGAAGTCGGGCGAAGGCTCGGTGACGTTGCGGAAGCGGGGGATGTAGATGCCGTTGGGGCGCCGGCCGCGGGTGGTGCGGTCCTCCCAGCCGGGGAAGGTCGCGCGGGCGCCAACGCCCATGGTGTGGTCCATGAGGTACTTGCCGAGGACGCCGCTCGAGTTGGCCAGGCCATCCGGGAAGTCGGCGGATTTCGAGTTGAGGAGGATGCGCGCGGACTCCAGCGCGGAGGCGCCGAGGAAGACCGTGCGGGCGCGGAATTCGAGTTCGTCGTGGGTCTCGGCGTCGATTACGCGGACGCCGGTCGCTCGGCCGGCGCGCGGGTCCCAGACGACTTCGGCGACCACGCTGTTGGGGCGCAATGTCATACGGCCGGTCGCCTCGGCCGCGGGCAGGGTCGCGTTGATCGAACTGAAGTAGCTGCGGGTGCGACAGCCGCGGTGGCAGGGGCCACAGTAGTGGCAGGCGCTGCGCCCCTTGTGGTCGCGGGTGAGGACCGCCGTGCGCCCGATCGTCATGAGGCGCTCGCCGCCAAATGAACTCGCGATCGCACCCGCCACGTGCTCCTCGACGCACGACATCTGCATGGGCGGGAGGAAGACACCGTCCGGAACGTGCGCCAGCCCCTCCGCCTGCCCGCTGATGCCGACGAACGCCTCGACATGATCGTACCATGGAGCCAGGTCGGCGTAGCGGATGGGCCAGTCGACCCCGTACCCTTCGCGCGCATTGGCCTCGAAGTCGAGGTCGCTCAGCCGGTAGCACTGCCGCGCCCACATGATCGACCGGCCGCCCACCTGCCGTCCGCGGATCCACAGGAAGGGCTTGTCGGGGTCGGTCGTGTACGGGTTTTCGATGTCGTTGACGAAGAACTTGCGGCCCACCTCGTCGCAGGCGTAGCACTCGCCCTGGACCGGCTGCTCGGCCGCCACCGCCTTGCGGTCGTTCCAGCCGCGGTACGGCATCTCGTAGGTGGGCAGGTGCTCGGCGTAGTCGCGCTCGGGGGTGATCATGGGCCCCGCCTCGAGCATGAGGACGTTGGCGCCCAGCTCGGTGAGCTCCTTGGCCGCCCAGCCGCCGGACATGCCGGAGCCGACGACGATCGCGTCGAATTCCTGGCGCCGCGCGCGGATGTGGAAGAGGTCCCGGCGCGCGATCATCGGCCGGCCTCCGCGGGGGTGAGCGGCGCGCACCCCTCGAAGGTGCGGAAGGTCGTTCGGTACCCGAGCGCGTCGAGTCCGACATCCGACGTGAAGTAGGCGGTCAAGGTGAACCGTTTGATGTCGTGGAAGAAGTGTTGCGATGCGTTTGCGGCGGGATCCTCGCGCAGACGGGTCAGTTCTTCGTCGAGGCCGCGAACGAAGGCCGCCTGATCACCCGGCGCGCACTCCGCGAAGGGGCTGCCAAAGCGCTCGCGGCACGCGGGGTCCACCGTGTCGAGCCCGGCAAGAAAGCGGTCCCGATCGTCGTCGTCCAGCCACCCGTCCACCAGCGCGGCCACGAACTCGGTCACGCCGGCTTCCGACGCCCCCGGCGTGTCCGTCGCGGGGATGATCACTTCGGCGAGGGCCTCCATGACGCGGGCGCGGGCCGGCGTCAGCAGCGACGCGGTCTGGGCTGTCGCGGCACCGGTTGCTCCTCGCCGCACCGCCGAGGCCCGCACCCGCTCGCGCCACGCCACCATTCGCTCCAGCTCGTCGAGCGGCATGACGAGGGGGCCGCCTACGACCCCGCCCAGCACACCAATGGCCTGCCTTCGCTTCATGCGTTACCGTTTCCGCCGCCTTGACGCGGTCTTGCTTCAGTGAGAGGAATCCACCGATGGATGCCGAGGGAAAGTTGCCCAACCTTACGCGCCGCCAGGCGTTGAAAGCAACCGGAGCCGCGTCGCTGGGGTTGATCGCCCCGGGGGCTGCAGGGCCGCTGCACGCGCGGCTGGCCGACCGCGCCGACGGCCCGGAAGCGGGTGCTCGGCCTGACATCGGGACCCCTTCCCAAACCGGGATCGTCCAATCCGTGGCCCGCTGGTGCTTTGCCGACATTCCGCTGGAGCCGTTCTGCGCCTCGGTTGCCGACATCGGCCTGACCGCGATGGACCTTCTCACGGTCGACGAGTGGGCCGTCGCCCACGATCACGGCCTGGTCGTCTCGTGCGGCGATGTCGGTGCGGGCACCATCGAGGACGGGCTGAACGAGCCTGCCAACCACGCTGCGATCATCGGCGCTTTCGAGGAGCACATCCCGCGGGCCGCGCGCGAGGGCGTCCCCAACGTGATCTGCTTCTTCGGAAACCGCCGCGGAATGGACGACGTAAGCGCGATAGACAATTCGATCCGATGTCTACGCGAGTGCGCGCCGATTGCCGAAGCGGAGGGAGTCACGATCCTGGTCGAGGTGCTGAACTCGAAGTCGGGCGGCCACGTCGACTACATCGGCGACCGGATGCCGTACGCACTGGAGGTGATGCGCGCCGTCGACTCGCCCCGCGTGCGCATCCTCTACGACATCTACCACATGCAGATCATGGAGGGCGACATCATCCGCACGCTGACCGATGCGGCCGAGTGGATCGCCCACTACCACACCGGTGGGGTCCCCGGGCGCGCCGAGATCGACGAATCGCAGGAGCTCTACTACCCCGCGATCGTGCGCGCGATTCGAGACACCGGCTTCACCGGGTACATGGCCCACGAATTCATCCCTCGCAGCGGCGACCCGCTGCGTTCTCTTGCACAAGCCGTCGAGTTGTGCGCCAACGCCTAGCTCTTCTTCAACTTCGGACAAACCCATGCTAGAGATCCGAGATCTTGTAAAAGTCTACCCCGGCCCCGTCGCCGCGCTGCAGGGCGTCTCGCTCGACGTATCGAAGGGGATGTTCGGCCTGCTCGGGCCCAACGGCGCCGGCAAGACCACGCTCATGCGCATCGTCGCGGGGCTGCTGGAGCCGACCTCCGGGACGGTTGAGTTCAACAGCGAGGACATCGTCGCCGACCCGCGGCGCATCCGCAGGCAACTCGGGTATCTGCCCCAGGATTTCGGGTTCTACCCTCACCTGAGCGGCGAGGCGATGCTGCGCTACCTGCTCGTACTGAAGGGCGTGCAGGCGCCGCAGGGGCTGAAGAGGCTCGCGGCGGAGTTGATGGAGCGGGTCAACCTGTCCTACGCCGCCAAGCGCAAGGTGAAAGGGTACTCGGGCGGCATGAAGCAACGGCTCGGGATTGCGCAGGCGCTCGCCGGCGACCCGCGGCTCATCATCGTTGACGAGCCCACCGCCGGCCTCGATCCCGAGGAACGGATCCGCTTCTATCGGCTCCTCGCGGAGTTGGCCGAGGACCGCACGGTGCTCCTGTCCACCCACATCGTCGAGGACATCTCGGTGCTCTGTCCGCGCGTGGCGATCATGTACGACGGGCACTTCGTGGCGGACACGACGCCGGGCGAGGCGCGGGAGCAACTGACGGGCACGATCTACCAGGGCGCGGTGGCCAAGGAGGACCTGGCCGACATCGAGCAGCGCTGCCGGATCACGCAGGCGATCCTGATCGAGGGCCGCAACCAGGTGCGGATCCATCTGCCCCCTGAGGAGGCGGCACAGGGCGGGTTGCCGGAGGGCTTCGAATCGGTGGCGCCCACGCTGGAAGACGCGTATCTGCTGTTGGCGCAGGCGAACGGATCCGGCTCGTGAACAGTTTCACAAGGTGGTGGGAGGTCACGCGCCGGGAGCTTCTCACGGGACTGCGCCGCCCAGCATACTGGGTTCTCTTCGCGATCCTTCTGCTCATGGCCTGGCTCTGGTCCGAAGGGGCGGTAGTGATCTCCTCGGGCGACTCGACAGTGGGCGGCGAACGGTCTCATGTGACCTCCGTCTTCGCCCAGAGCATGATCCAGTGCATCGTGGTCATGGGGATCGGGGCGTGGTTCCTGGCCATTGCCGCCGGGCTGGTCGTGATCCGCGACCTGGAACTGCAGGTGACGGAGGTCTTCCATTCGACCCGCCTGACCCCGCGCGAGTACGTGTGGGGGAAGTTTGCCGGCGCGGTCGGCATCTTCCTGGCGATCTGGATCCTCTATCTGTGCATGGGGACGGTGTTCAACCACATCGTGGCGACGGGGGAGGACGCCAGGCACATCGGCCCGTTCGCGCTGGGCAACTATCTCTACCCCACCCTGCTCTTCGGGCTGCCCCAGATCCTGCTCTTCGCAGGCGTACCGTTCTTTCTGGGGACCTGGACGCGCCGCCCGATCATCGTCTTCTTCTTTCCCATTGCGGTGCTCCTGGTCACCCTCGGCTTCCTGACCCTCTGGTCGCCCGACTGGCTGTCGCCCGAAGCGAACCGGGCGTTGATGCTTGTGGACCCGTCGGGTTACCGCTGGCTCAACGAGACCTTCCTCAAGGTGGATCGCGGGGTCGAGTTCTATAACACGGCGGTGCTGCAGCCCGACGCGGGGTTCCTGCTGAGTCGGGTTGCGTTCGGTGCGATCGGTCTGCTCGCCGTTTCCGGCGCCGCGATCAGCTACGGGGGTCGGCTGCGCAGGGGCGGCAGCGGCTCGAGATTTTTCCGCCGCCGGCGCCGCGAGCAGGTAACGAGGACCGTTGAGTATCCATGTCAAGCGGAAGCCGTTTTTCTTTGTAGAGACCTGCCTCGCGGCGTGTCTCGCGACGGCTCGGTTGCGGTGTCCGCTTCTCCCCGGCTCGATCATCCGTGAGCGCTCCCCGCCGGGCTGGGCGTCGGGAAGGCCGGGCAGGAGTACTCGCGCGGCGGATGTGCCGTCCAAGTGCGGTCCTGGTGCACCAGGGCGTTGGCGAGGACGAGGAGCTTCCGCATCACCGCCGTCAGGGCGACCTTCGGCGGCTTGCCCCGGGCCACGAGCGCCTCGTACTTGCGCTTGAGGTCGGGATTGTGCTGAACCGCGACCACCGCGGGCATGTAGAGCAGTCTGCGGACCCGGTGCCTGCCGCCTTGGATGAAGCTCCGTCCCTTCCAGTGTCCGGACTCCCGGGTGACCGGGGCGAGTCCGGCGAGGCTGGCGGCGCGCGACCGAGTGAGCATACCCAGTTCTGGCAAATGGACGATCAGTCCCGCGGCGGTGATGTCCGAGATGCCCGGGATCGAGGTCAGGATCTCGGCCCGGCGCTCCATTGCCTTCTCCTCCCCGATCCGCTGCCGGATCTCGGTATCGATGAGCTTCAGCTGGCGGTCGATCTGCCGCAGCCTCTGCCTGGTGACCCGCTTGCCCACGGGAGTGCGCAAGTTCTTGCCCCGGTTGGTGGTTGCGGTGCGATCCCTGACCAGCGCGTCGCGGATCTGGTGGAGCTCGGCAAGGTCGCGCTGTCGCTCCGACCGCGCCTGGGTCGGGCGCAGGTCTTCGACAGCGGCCGCCATGGTGGCCAGCATCCGGGCGTCCACCGCGTCGGTCTTGGCGCGCCGCCCGATGGAGCGGGCGAAGGACCGGACTTGGAAGGGGTTGATCGCGTACAGGGGGAGCCCGGCCTTCAGGAGGGTGTCCTCGAAGTCGCGGTGGAAGGCTCCGGTGGGTTCGTACGCGATCCGGTCGATCCCGGAGCCGATCCAGGCGATCAGCTTCCGGAAGCCGGCCCTGTCGTTCGGGAACCGGGACGCTCTCCCCTCGGGGGCGGCGAAGGCGTCGAGCCAGTCCTTGGAGATGTCGATTCCGACGGTGCGGAGGATGCTGATCATGTGTTCTTCCCTTCTCCTGTGCTTGTCATGCGAGCCTCGATGCTCGTGTATCCATTCAGGACATTGGGAAGGACGGTGGCGACCACACTCAACGACGGCCCCTTACGGCCAGCCAGCATATCGATCCGACCACCGTCCCTGCTGAGCGCCCGCTCCGGCTCGCTCCGCTCGCCTCTGCGGGCGCTCAGCAGCCCGGGCCTTCCCCGTGACCCGGTCATGCAAATCACGCGGGAATCTGCATGATTGTTAGAGACAAGCCGGCTTCTGCGGACGCGATCCTGCGCGACCTCGGCATGGCCACGCAGCCGCTGGGATTCTGGAAGGCGGCCCGCGTCATCGGCAGGGAAGAGGTGCGGGAGCTCGTGCGGCGTCCCGGCATGTATCTCTTCGTGCCGCTGATCCTGTACCAGTCGATCGTCAACACGCTCATCGCGATCGGTCCGTTCAATTCGCCGTTGCTCCTCACTTCGGGCGCAGTCGCGGTGCGGCAACTCAATACGCTCAGCCTGCTGATCTGCTTCCTGCTGCTCTTCTTTACGGTCGAATCGCTGCACCGGGAGCGCGGCCGCAGATTGGCCGAGATCTTTCACGCGACGCCCGTCGGGACCGGCTCGATCCTGCTCGGCAAGACCATCGGCAACAGCGTGGTCGCGGGATTGATCCTGGCCATCGGCGTCGTCGCGAGCTGGGGGGTCATCCTCTATCAGCAGCTCTTCGAGAGCAGCCCGGTGAACTTCGACATCTTCCCCTTCGTCGCGACGTGGGGGGGTGTGCTGGTGCCCACCTTCATCTTCTGGACGGCACTGGTGACGGCGCTGTTCGCCTTCTTCCGGAACCGTTACGCGGTGTACGCGATCGGCATGGTGCTCATCGTGTACACGGTCTACAGGATGGTCTTCGACGATCCCTTCGGCTGGGCGCTCAACTGGATCGCGTGGGATGCCGTCCAGTGGAGCGACATGGGCGCGTTTTCGCTGAACGGGCGCGAATTGCTGCTCAACCGGATCCTCTATCTGAGCATGGTGCCGCCCCTTGTGGTGCTGGCGGTGAAATGGTTCGCCCGGCAGGATTTCGACGCCACCCGGCTCGTGCACCGCATCCGGCCGAAACCGCTGCTGATCGGAGCCCTGCGCCTGCTTCCGTTCGCGGTGCCGGCGATCGTGCTCGCCCTGGTGCTGCACTTCGGGGGCGAGGCGGGCCGTCAGGGAGAGGCCGCCGAGGAGGCGGGCAAGGACTACTGGCGCGAGAACGTTGCGACCTGGACGGACTTCGAAATGCCGTCGGTGACCAACGTCGATGTCGACCTCGACTTCGAGCCTGCCGAGCGGACAGCCGCGGTGAGGGGTGAGTACACCTTCCATAACCATCGCGACTACCCCTACGACCAGATCCCCGTCACCGCCGGTCAGTGGGACCCGATCGAATGGACGCTGGACGGGGAGGAGCATGAGCCCGACGATCGGTCCAACCTCTTCGTCTTCACGCCCGAAGACCCGCTTGGGCCCGGCGATTCACTCACGATCGGTTTCAGCTACGAACTCGAGTTCCCGCGCGGAATGAGCAAGCGCGCCTCCGGGGCCACTCAGTTCATCCTAAAGTCCGGGGTCTTGTTGACCGCGTTTGTGCCCACATTCGTGCCGATTCCGGGGTACGACCCGGGGATCGGCGTCGACGGCGACAACTCCTCCGAGCCCAGGGACTACTCCGACGACTTCTACGAGGGCGAGACCGAGCCTCTCTTCGGATGGGGCGGCGAGCCCTTCACGGCGCGCACGCGCATCACGCTGCCCGAGGAGTATACGGCCAACGGGGTGGGGCAGAAGGTCAGCGACGAGGTGTCGGACGGACGGCGCACGGTGGTGTGGGAGACCGACCACCCCGTGGCACTGTTCAACGTCGTGGCGGGCAAGTTCGCCGTGAAGGAGGGCGACGGCACCGCGATCTACTATCACCCTGAGCATGACTACAACATCGAGGAGATGTCGGCCGCCCTCGACGCCGCGCGCAAGTACTATTCCGAGTGGTTCTACCCATTCCCGTGGGACCTGCTGAAGATCTCCGAATTCGCGGCGTTCGCGACCTACGCGCAGGGCTTCCCCACCAACATCACCTTCAGCGAGGGGATCGGGTTCCTGGCCAGGAGCGATCCCAGGTCGCACGTGGCGTTTCTGGTCGTCGCGCACGAAGCCGCGCACCAGTGGTGGGGCAATCTGCTGACGCCCGGCCGGGGTCCCGGCGGCAACATCCTGTCCGAAGGGATGTCGCACTACGCCACCACGCTGCTGCACGAGCAGGTGTACGGCGACCGTTACAGGATGGAGTTCAGCAAGCGTCTGGAGCAGCAGTACGGCGACCAGCGCTTTGTGGACTCGGAGCGCCCGATGGTCAAGATCGACGGAACGCGCGCCGGGGATGGCACCGTCACCTACGACAAGGGCGGCTGGGTCGCGTGGATGCTCCAGCAGGAGATGGGGCGGGAGAACATCCTTGCGGGACTCCAGGCCTTCATCGCGAAGTACAATCCGGATTCGGATTTCCCGGTCATTCAGGACATGCTGGCCGTGCTGCGCGACTTCGCGCCCGACACGACGGCGTTCGATGCCTTCGCCGAGCAGTGGTTCTTCGATGTGGTGGTGCCCGAGTACAGGTTCTCCGACGTGACGAAGACGCGGGAGGGCGGGCAGTGGGTGGTGCGGGGGACGGTGGAGAATGTCGGCACCAGCAGGATGGCCGTGCAGGTGGGCGCGACCGCGGGCGAGCGGTGGTCGGATGAGGGTGACGATGGGAGCCGGACGGTGGTGAACGAGGATTACCGCGACGCCCGGACCGAGGTGGTGTTGGGCGCCGGGGAGTCGGCCGAGTTCGTGATCAGGGCTGACTTCGACCCCGAGCGTGTGCTGATCGACCCGGATGTGATGGTGTTGCAACTGAACCGGGAGTTGGCGGTCTTCGAGTTCTGACGGGATTGCCAGTCACGGCCCGAAACCGTCCCGGTCAAGGATGCGATCGAGCGCGCGAGCAGTGTGAACTACTCGCAGGATCGTGATGGGTGAACTGTCCCCGTAGTAGAGCACAACCCACTTGAAAATCCGCCACCACCGGACTCGCTCGCCAGTGAGTTCCGTGCGCTTCGAGCCGGAGCCGGGCATATCGGCCAAGTGCTCAAAGGCCGCCACGAACCTCCCGTGGATCCTCAAGGCACGATTGGGCCCCGACTGATCCGACACGTAGGACAGGATTTCCGCAAGATCTTCCTCAGCCGCCCGGCTGAGCCGGTAGCCCGCCGGCACCTCAGGCTTGTCCCTCGATACTTCCTCTCAACCGATCCATGGCCGTAGGCCCATGGGTCACATCGCCGGCGTCGACTTCCCTAAGAGCAGTGTCGACGAGGTGGCGAAAATGCGCCCTGGCGCGATCCATCAGCTCGGGCGGGATCCTATTCATCTCCTCTTCACTGAGCCCATCGCAGATCCACTTCTCAAGCAGTCTTCGGTGCTCAGCTTCCTCCAAGAGGCGAAGTCCATGTCGGACCACTTCGCTGGCAGTTCTGTAGTGCCCGCGCGAGACCAATCGTTCTATGAAGGCGTCCTGCTGCGGTGGCAGCGAGACACTTCGAGTTTGCCGTATAGCCATACTCGAAGATCGCCTGGGACTGGCCGCTGTGTCAATTGTTACTACAGCTTGGCTTGACTGATCGGCTTACGTCCGGCAACCGTACAGCCTCCGCCTCACTTCGGCGCCTCCCCCCGTATCGTCACCCGATACCCCGACCGCGTCGCCGGCCAATAGTCCCATATCGCATGATGCTGGGCGCACCGATTGTCCCAGAACGCCACCGAGTTCTTCCGCCAGCGGAACCGGCACTGGAAGTCCGGGCGCGTCACATGCTCGTACAGCAAGGCCAGAATCCCCCGACTCTCCGCCGCCGGCAGCCCCACGATGTACTGGGTAAACATCTGGTTCACGAACAACGCCTTGCGACCGGTCACGGGATGCGTGCGCACAACCGGATGCTCGGCCGCCGGATAACTCCGCCCCCCGTCGTCGCGACCGATCAGCCGATTCGTCTCGCGGTAGTAGGGCCCCCCGTCGTGCACCGCGGTCAGTCCGTCGAGAAACGCCCGCATGCGATCGGAAAGCGCCTCGTACGCCGCGTACATGTTGGCGAAAAGCGTATCCCCCCCGGTCTCGGGCACCGTGTGCAGCCGCAGCAGCGACCCCATCGGCGGCAGCGGATCGCACGACACATCGGAATGCCACTGCTCACCCGCAACCCGCCTGGAACTCCCGTCCGCATGGATCGGCATCACCTCGGGATGCCCATCGACGCCCGGATCGTTTGGGTGCGCCACCAACTCGCCGAACCGCGCGCCCAGCGCCTTCTGGCTCTCGATCGAGATGTCCTGGTCGCGGAAGAAGATCACGCAATGATCCATCAGCGCGTCGTGAATCAGGCGGAAGTCGGAATCGCTGACGTCGTCGAGGTCCAAACCAACAACCTCGGCGCCAATCACCGGCGTAACGGGTCTGACCTGTGGGCTTGTCGGAGTCATGCGCCGAATATCGACGGACTCGCTCCCGTCGGCAACGATGCGTATCTATCAGCATGAAAAGTGCGGGCGCGGACGGGCGACCGCCGCGCCCGAGCCGACCTCCTGGTCGAACCCCCTGGAGTGAGCTTGAGTAGATGAGAACGAAGATCGCATTGCTGCTATTCGTCGGCGCATGGGCCTGCGATTCACCCGGCACGCCTGCCGGAGATTCGGGCTGGACGCGCACCCGCGAGGCCGCGAACGGTGGTGACCCGGCCCACCTGGCCTGGATCGCGGCCAACTACCACAAGACCGAGCACATGGTGTCCATGCGCGACGGGGCCGAGCTGTACACGATCGTCTACACCCCCCGGTTCCCGACCGAGCCGGTGCCGATCATGCTCTTCCGCACCCCCTACTCGATCGCGCCGTACGATCCCGGCCAGTACCGCAACCCGCTGGGGCCCTCGGCCGAGTTCGACCGCGCGGGCTACGTCTTCGTCTTCCAGGACGTGCGCGGCAAGTTCCGGTCCGACGGCGAATTCGAGGTCATCCGCCCCCTCGCGCCCAAGCCCAAGAGCCCCACCACGGTCGACGAGAGCACCGACAACTACGACGCGATCGAGTGGGCGCTCGCGAATGTGGAGGGACACAACGGCAAGGTGGGGCAGTGGGGGATCTCGTACCCGGGCTGGCAGACCGTCATGGGGATGGTGGATGCGCACCCGGCGCTCGCCGCGTCGTCACCTCAAGCCTCCCCTTCCGACATGTTCATCGGGGACGATTGGCACCACAACGGCGCCTTCAGGGTCATGTACGCCTTCTCCTGGCTCGCCAGAAACGCACGCAGGCGAGATGCGTCCACCGACGTGCGGCCGGGTGGCTTCGACTACGGCACCAACTCCGGCTACGACTTCTTCATGGAGGCGGGCTCGGCCGCGAACATCGACGACCTGTACTTCCATGGCGATGTCCCGGCCTGGAACGACTTCATCGAGCACGACACCTACGACGACTACTGGCAGCGGCAGAACGCGCTGCCGCACCTGCGCGACATCCGGCACCCGATCCTGAACGTCGCGGGGTGGTTCGACACCGAGGACTTCTACGGCCCCATGTCGATCTACCGGACCATCGAGGCGGAGAATCCGGGGACCGAGAACGTTCTTGCGGCGGGGCCGTGGCTGCACGGCGGGTGGAGCCGGATGCTGGGCGACCATCTGGGGTGCATCGAGTTCGTCGATGAGACCTCGGTGACCTTCCAGCGGGAGGTGCAGTTCCCGTTCTTCGAGCATCATCTGCGGGGGGCGGAGGGATGGACGGCGCCCGAGGCCGTTGTGTTCGAGACCGGTTCGAACATGTGGCGGACCCATGAGCGTTGGCCGCCGGCGGGTGTCGAGCAGGTTTCGCTATACCTCGGCGAGGACGGCACGCTCTCCTCCGAGGAGCCGTCCGGGTCCGGGGGTTCGGACAGCTACACCAGCGACCCCAATAACCCGGTGCCGTTCTCAGCCGAAGAGCGAACCACCCTCGGGCACCTGTGGAAGGTCGAGGACCAGCGGTTCGCGTCGGCTCGGGACGATGTCCTCGTCTACCAATCGGAACCGCTCGAGGAGGACCTGACGATCGCCGGGCCGATTCTGGCCGACATCTTCGTGTCGACCACGGGCACCGACTCGGACTGGATCGTCAAGGTGATCGACGTCTACCCGGACGACGCCCCCGCCTCGTCCTTCTGCGACGTGCCCATGGGCGGATTCCAGATGCACCTGGCCGGCGAGATCATGCGGGGCCGTTTCCGCAACAGCCTTGAGAACCCCGAGGCGATGGTGCCGGGCGAGGTCACGCCGATCCACATCGACCTGCGAGACCGGTATCACACCTTCAAGGCGGGCCACCGGATCATGGTGCATGTGCAGAGTTCTTGGTTCCCGGCGTATGACCGCAACACACAGCAGTTCGTGGATACGTACCGGGCAACGCCGGATCAATATGTCTCGGCGGAGCAGACGGTTTATCGGGGGCCGGAATATCCGTCGCGGGTGACGCTGGGGGTGGTGCGAGACTGAATCATGTCAACTCGGATTTACATCATGTAAACTTGAGTTGTCATTCGATGGCAGTGCCAAGGCAGGGACAGCTCCTCCTCCTATGTCTTTAGTTGCCATTGCCGGATTCGCGCTCCATTTTCTCCTAAGCCGTTAAAGAGAAGAGCAGGCGCAGAGGGGGGCACGGACAATGCTCGGGAAGAAGTCACACTCCACGTTCAACCTGGTTACGGCGCTCGCGGGCCTCCCGCTGCTGTTCGCGGTTGTTGTTCCCTGGGTCGCTGGCTGCCAGGACAGTGAGCTGCGGAACCTGCCGGTCTCTGAAGTCCGGGACAGCGCCGGCATCCGGATCGTCGAAAACGCACGCCCCGCCGCCGACTCCCGGTTGCCGTGGCGAATCGGCCCGGAGCCCTCGGTGTCCATCGGCGACGTGGTCGGCGAGGAAGCGTACATGCTGCACCAGGTCGACGATGCCGTGATACTGCCGGACGGCCGGATCGTCCTCGCAAACGCCGGAACAAGCGAAATCCGCGTATTCGAAGCTTCCGGGATGCACCAGGCCACCTGGGGACGAACGGGAGAAGGGCCGGGAGAATTCACCGCCCTTGCTGGCGTGGCACTCTGGCCGGGCGATTCCATAGTCGCGTGGGACACACGGGCCCCAAGCATCGCCGTTTTCGACTCCGACGGAGCTCTCGGGCGGTCCTTCGTCCTCGAGGCAGCCGACCGCCCCAGCCAGCCGCGAATGGCCTTGAGCGACGGCACCGTCGTTGGGCGGGCCGTGGATTCCGGCGGCGGCCCGGGCTACAGGCGCGAGCAGTTCACCTATACGCTGCATGATGCCGACGGAAGCCTGCTCGTCTCGCTGGGTGACCATCCGGGCCGCGAATCCTTCATCAACATGGAGGGTCGCATCGCGGTCTTCGGCCTGCTCCCGTTCAGCCGGTCGCTGAGGGAGGCGTCCTGGGGTGAAACGGTTGTCCTCGCACCGGACGACTACTACGAAATACGTGTTCACGACAGGGCAACCGGCGCACTCACGCAAATCGTTCGCCGCGACTACGCGAATCGTGCACCCACTCGCGATGAGGTCGATCAGGCGATCGATGAAGCCCTCGGGCGCACGAGCCTGACTGGCGATCGCCTCGAATGGACGCGCGAAGGCTACAAGGGAATGCCGCTGGTGGAGAGCCTCCCGGCATTCCGAGCGCTCCTCACCGACGAGCTGGATCACCTATGGGTGCGAGAGGCCACGCTGCCCGGAGTGGAAAGGCCGGCGCCGCTATGGACGGTCTTCAATCCCGAAGGGCGGGTGCTGGGGTTTGTCGAGACGCCCGACGGACTGACCGTCCTGGAGATCGGAGCCGACTACATCCTCGGCCAGGCTACGGACGACCTGGGCGTGGAGACGGTGCAGGTGTGGCCTCTGGAGCGATAAGGGGGGGATGTAGGGGCCTCGCGCCGCGTCAACTAACGGCCTGTCAGATCTGTTGGCCGAGTGCAGCGCTGATCAGCCCATTGGTATCGACAACGACCCGCTCAGCTCTCATCGGCCAGGAGCGACTCCAGTTCGGCTTCCGTGAGACCCTTGTCAGTTGCCTCTTGGCCCAACGGAATACCGAGGGGCCCGTGCTCGGTCATCGCTGTCGCCACCGCGTGCCACGGCCGCCGGCAGCACCGCTGACAGCCGGATGATGGTTCGGTGACGATGTATTCGGATTCCTGAATGCCTGTGAGGACTTTGGTCGGGCTTCGAACAACTGGTAAGGCTTCAACTGCGGCGGTGCCCGCCGTTCTCCGGTCTCCGCGGGACGGTACCGGACCGCCGCTCCGACTGTCTTGTTGTCTAGCGGCGGATGTGCTGCGCCCGCCGAATATTGCGGGGAGGTTCGTCACCACCGCCAGGCTTCCGCGACCGGGATTCCCCGGCTGAACAGCACCTCAAGACCAGTTCCGGCGCTTAGCACCGCTGCATCCGCAGCGGCTTGGGTGGGGGGCGGCAGATCGCGCAGAATCCCCCGGACCTGACCGTTGCGGGGATTGCGCAGGATCGCCATGAGCCGGTCGCTTTCCGCATCCAGGGTGAACGAGCCCTCGGGGCCGAAAAGGCTGACGCTGGCGAGGTTGCCTTTCCAACCGGGTTGCACCGGCAGAACGAACGCGAAAGAAGAGCTTCCGTCGCCGTCGGCCGTCGCGGGCATGTCGAACTGGAGTGAAAACAATTCGCGCCCGTTCGCCGCGCGTCCCGCTATCTCGTATTCGCCGCCGTTCCGGGGAAGGCTCGGTGGAGCGTCCACCACGAAGGCAGGCTCCAAGCGGGGCAACCCATCCGCGTCAACACCGCCCCACAGGAGGAGCGACGGGACGGGGGCGACCGTGGCCGCAGCCCCAGGCGCACCTTCGTTCGCCAGTCGAAAGCGGAGCGCTTTGGTGAAGTGGTAGTCGCTGATCCAAAAGCGCTGATTGCAATACCCCATCAGGTCCGTGTAATCTGGTGGCACGAGCCTGCCACCGTCCCGGAAGTCAAATCCCCATACGCCGATGGATCCGCCGGGATAGGGAAACAAAGGGTCGAGCCCCCCTATCGAGGTCCCGCAATCAGCGTGATCGAGGTCAAAGGTGTGTCCGAGTTCGTGTCCTATAACAAAGGGATGGGGCAGGGAGAAGGTGGAGCGAGCGGCGCGGCTCGCCAAACCGTGAGCTCCGGTGGTCGGCCGGGACATCATGCCAAGGTAATGGCCGCTGCCACCTTCCATGGCCCGGATGGCTACGGTCTGGGAAAGAAGCGCCCCGGCATCATTTGTCGTGCTCAGTACCGGCTCGTGCGCCCTCACCGCCAAGCCTCCGACCGGCAGCAGCGTTACCACGTTACTGAGCATTTCGTGAGTCTCGGGGTCCGCGGCCATTGTGTTGACCAGGTCTACGATGGACCTGTCCTGGGTCTCGCTCCATATGAAGGGGACCAGCGTCAGGTCGAAGAGGGGCATCTCGTGCACTTCGATGGCAATGCGGCCTGTTGCCGGCATTCGTGTCGCCACCGTATCTGGTATCCGATCTAGATCGATATTGATCACCATCTCTAAACCTGGTTGTATGATCTCGGCGGGGATCCCCACGTTAGCAGACCTGGATAGATCGCCTTCGAAGACCTCCGTGGGAATGGGCGTCATCGTGGCCGGAATGTCCGCTACGTGCCTCTCCATTCCGTTCAGATAGAACCGTGCTCGGATGGGAGGGATGTCGACGGTCGTGGGATGCGCGGCGGTAACGAAGACTCGAAGCAAGGCCCTCTCGCCCGCCACTAGGGGAACCGGATGCTTTCGCGACTGCACGGCCTGAGTGACATACGCCTCCAGCCCAGTCAACTCCACCACCCTGATCGCTACGGACCCGTCGGCCTCTCCCACACTCGCCGTGATCGTCGCTTCCCCGTTCCCCACCGCCGTCACCAGCCCGGAGGTGCTCACGGTCGCCACCGACGGGGCATCGGACTCCCAAGAGAACTCCTCCCCCGCTACGGAATGATCGTTTGCGTCGAACGCCTCCGCTGCCAGCCGCAAGGTATCGCCCAGAGCAGCGATGGTTGCTTCAGCCGGCAACACTGCCACCGAGTCGGGCACCTGCATCACCGCCACAGCCCCGCTGCCGGACGACGATCCCGTCATCGCCGTGATCGTCGCGGTCCCGTTGCCGACGGCGGTCACCAGCCCGGAGGTGCTCACGGTCGCCACCGCGTCGTTGCTGGACGCCCACGAGAACTCCGCGCCCGCGACCTCATGGCCGCCCGCGTCGGTCGCCTCCGCCACCAGGCGTACCGTGTCGCCGAGCGCCACCAACGTGTCGGCCGCGGGTAACACGGCGACTGCGGTCACCTCCTGGGCCACGGTCACCGTCGCCGTACCCGAGGCCGAGCCCGCCGTTGCCGTGATCGTAGCCGTCCCATTGTCCGCAGCGGTCACCAAGCCTGACTCGTTCACGGTCGCCACCGCGTCGTTGCTGGACGCCCACGAGAACTCCGCGCCCGCGACCTCATGGCCGCCCGCGTCGGTCGCCTCTGCCACCAGGCGTACCGTGACGCCGAGCGCCACCAACGTGTCGGCCGCGGGTAACACGGCGACTGCGGTCACCTCCTGGGCCACGGTCACCGTCACTGTCTCCTAATGGGGTCCAGTAACATCCAAGGGCGTTCGAGGAAGTACAGTATATCATTGCATAATAATAGGTTATCCTACACATACTCGCCGCTTGTCTTCCTGCCACGTTCCTTGACTTCCGACCCGATCCCACATATTATGAGGTAATGGATGACGTAACCCACACGCCTGCTCCGATCCGGAGAACCAAGCCGAAGGGCCGCCATCCCCACAAGCGGCTGTCGGCCGCCTTCGTGCGTTCCGCACCTCCCGGGAGGCATTGCGACGGCAATGGACTCTACCTCTACGTTCAGCCGAGCGGTGCACGCAGTTGGGTGCAGCGCCTCGTCATTCGCGGCCGCCGCCGCGACTTCGGACTCGGCAGCGTCGCGCTCGTGTCGCTGGCCGAGGCCCGCGAAAAGGCGCGGGCCAACCGCAAGCTCGCCCGCGAGGGCGGCGATCCGCTCGCCGAGCGACGACGGGCACGGGGCATCCCGAGCTTCGCCGAGGCAACCGGGCGCGTCCTGAAGCAGAAGCAGGCCGGATGGCGCAGCAAGCAGCACGGGAAGGACTGGCTATCGACTCTGAAACGCTACGCCTTCCCGCGCATCGGCCAGATCGCGGTTTCGGAGGTGGCCACAGCCGACGTTCTGGAGATCCTGACTCCGATCTGGCACTCGAAGGGATCCACGGCGCAGTCGGTGCATCAGCGCATGCGCTCGGTGTTCGAGTGGGCGGTGGCGATGGAGTACCGGACCGACAACCCCTGCGACCGGGTCCGACCGGTGCTCGGGCCGCAGAACCGGGTCGTGAAGCACATGAAGGCGCTCCCTCATCGGGAGGTTGGATCGGCGATCGGGAAGGCGAGGACGGCAGACGAGATGCCGGTGGCCCGGTTGGCGTTCGAGTTTCTGGTGCTGACGGCGGCGAGGTGGGGTGAGGTGCGTTGGGCCGAATGGTCGGAGATCGACTTGGGCGAAGCGGTGTGGACGGTGCCCGCGACGCGCATGAAGGCGAAGCGGGAGCATCGGGTGCCGCTGTGCCGCCGCGCGGTCGATATCCTCGGGGAGGCCCGGACGCTGGGCGGAGAGGGCAGCCGGTTGGTGTTCACGCGGTTGAACGGAAAGCCGCTCATCGAGAAGCGGCTGCGCCAGTTGCTCCAGAGGCACCGGATCGCGGCGGTGCCGCACGGGTTTCGGTCGTCGTTCCGGGACTGGGCGGCGGAGGAAACGAATCACCCCCGCGAGGTGGTCGAGGCCGCGCTGGCGCACGTGGTCCAGAACAAGGTGGAAGCCGCGTACCGGCGCACCGACCTGTTCGAGCGGAGGCGGCGGCTCATGGACGACTGGGCGGCCTATCTGGCGAACGGGAGCGAGGGCACGACCACCTGACACCTCCGCGCCAGACTCAGAAGCAGGTTCCGGGTGGATGGGGGCATCCCGGGGAATCTACGGGCCGTGGCATCGCCTGAGAGCAACGATCTCGGATCCCCGAGGTGATACGGTAGAGCAGAACGCGGCGGGCGGCAGAGAGTGGCGCCATCGCCACGGGGAACGGACTCGTCCTCGTCGCCCGTGAGGCCCTCGACCAAGAGGCCGGCAGCCTGGCCCGCGACAGCCCGGCCGAAGCTGTTTCGGGCGGTGCCCGGAGCGACGTTTCTAAGGCGTCCGCAGGGGCTGGCTCACGACCCTTAGTGGTCGTCAGCCAGCACACGCAGTGTTGAACACTGCGGCTGGCGAGGGGTGGCTCCGCCCCCCTTCGATCCCCCCAAGAAACGCGCATCGCCGGCGTGGGCTTGGCGCTCGCGTGACCGCCCCGATGAGCGTATCCGCGCATCGTCAGGATCGCCGCGTGGGATGCGTCAACCCGTCGGCGGCTCCGGGAGGTTGTCTTGTCGCTCCAACCGCCGCAGCCGCTTCACCACCACCGATGACCCGTGGCCCTGCTCCGTGACGCGCTCATCGACACGGGGCCGGGAGTCTACCGGACATCTTGCGGCAATCGCCTCACGGTGATGACCGGGACATCAAACTCGTCCGTGCCGAGGAAAGCTGCCAGACCGTCGGGACCAAAGGCGTCCGGCATTCCGCGCCGCCCGGCGGGGAAGGTTCCGACGTAGCGCCCGTCCGGTGCGAGCACGTCGATGGGACCCGGATCGCTTGCACCCGGCTCCGTGCTCCGCTCGATCCACAGGCTTCCGTCCCACGTGACGCGCACGGCGGCTATCACAGGCACGTCGGCGTGGAACAGCATGTTATCAAGAGCCTCCCGCCGTGTAGACTGAATGCGGCTGATCATCTCGGAGACCTGCGGCGGCGGATCGCCACCGCTCAGGGAGGTAAACGTCCGCTTGCTCTCCCTTTCGAGCCGCCGTTGCCGCTCCGCCCGCTTCAACTCCTCCGTCGCCGGCAGCGGTCGTATTGGTCGGCGTAGGATGCGCGAGACCGCCCCGGAGGCATCGGTGAGCTTGACTGCGTAAGCAGTAGAATCGGAAAACGCGATCCCGCCCGTTGGCAGCGCGTCGAACAGCACCTCCGGTTCAAATCCCCATTCCGCGTCGGCGAGCGCGGCGAGCACAGTCTCGAAACCCGCACCGTCCGGGAAATCGGTCGTAGCTCGTGGAGCCCAAGCTTCGACCAGCAACCGATCCTCGACCTCCTCCGAGGACATGTCAATACGGAGGATCGAGCGTTCGTCCCGGCCCAACACCGTCCGAGACCCCGTCCGCTCCGATCGAAGACCCGCACGGATTCCGAAGCCGAATCCTGGACCCGACTCCCGCACCGTGCGTTCGTACCCGCCACCGGGACTGAAGATGTGGTATCCTCTCATCATGTCGCCAACCAACGCTCCTCCGTCCTCCCATACGACCAGCTGCGACGCCGTCTGAAACTCGCCCGGACCCTGGCCCGCGCGCCCGAAGTCTCCGACATGGCGTCCGGAAGCATCCACGACAACGACCCGCCCTCCGCCCCCCGCGCCCGCACCATCCAGCAGGTACAGGTTCCCCGCACCGTCGAAGCCGGCGCCTTGGATGGAGGAGAATTCCTCCCATCGGGCCACCGCGTCCGCAGAGCCGACGCGGTACACCGACTCGAACTCCGCCGGGAGCGGAATATCCTCGGCAGGCAGATCGACAACCTCTTGGGCACGGATGCCTGTAGCTCCCAAAACGGCGACGAGCGCTCCGACCGTTGCCATTCCACCGATAACCAATGGTCCGAGTCTCCGATGCATCTTGGCCACGCCTCCACATGGATCAGGTCCCGTCAAGCCCGACAGGGGCCACTGACTATGGAAGTCGTAGATGCATGGGCGCAAGCGATCCCGGCGGCACGAATCCGGGGAGGGTGACCGTGCGCGGGGCGTCGGGGGTTCCAAGGGGGCCGAGCACCCCTTGGCCAGTGCGCGATGTTCAACGTCGCGTCGGCTGGCTGGCTGGCTGGCTGGCTGGCTGGCTGGCTGGCTGGCTGGCTTGCTTGGGATCGGTACCGGCCCTGAGCCAGCGCCTCACCGACTCCCCCCCGACCGTCCCAATCGTAGTGCTCGCTTCGAGCCCGAGACGGCGGGCTGCTTCGGGGGCCTCGGTCCGACTTACCCCGGTCGGCTACCGGAATTGGACGCATCACTCTCCCGTCCGTCCGCGCTATCTGAGATGGCCCTCAGGCTGCCCTCAGGTTTCGGCATCGATGGGATCCGGCATCAACCCAAAGAACGAGTCCCCCCTCCCAAGCACCTCCCCGATGTCTTGGGCGCGAAACACTTCCGTGTGTAGACGCTTGCAACCCTGAGACACGCAGTCGATGGCAGTTTTTTCCCAAAGCGCCCTACATGGCCAGGTCTTGATGATTCGGGCAAACGGCGCGGACGTCTTGTGGCGGCGCAATCTCTCGTTCACATCTGCCCCAAACCCCACCTTGAAACGGTTGGGATCGAGATCCGGCTCAAGAGAGATCAGGTAGAAGCTGCCCGTGCCGTGCATGACCTCGTGATCCGACTCCTCGTCGGAGGAAGGCGTCAGGTCCCCCGATATCCTTGGGTAATCCTTGGCCCTGATGAAGTGGGCAATCTGACCTCTCGTGCGTTCACCCTTCTGCTTCACGATCTCAATGCCGAGTCGCTCTACCACCCTGTGGATGTGCGACTTGCTCCGGCCAAGTTCGGTCGCGATTCCCGCACCATCATCAGGTCTTGGTCAGTCAATCGACCTACTCCATGGTGAGATTCGGGCACGGACGACGTACTGCACGTCGAACTCGTCCGTAACGATCAGCCAGGCGGAGTCGCCCCGCACAACCGGGGCGACTTCGTCCCAGAGGCTGAGGTCCGCTCCCAGGCTCGCCGTTCCAAGATGGCTGCCCTCCCCCGAGTAGACATCGAACAGAATCCCTCCGTCCGCTGACGGGGTGCGCACCCACAGGTTGCCCTCGGCCGACTGGAAGATGGCCTCGACTGCGGGTTTGACGTTGGGGATCCGGGACCAGTCCCACTGGCTGCTCACGCCCCTGTCCGCGAGCATCTGCCGCATCGCGTCGATCACCGAGTCGCGCTCGACCTCCGGCACGGGGACGGTCGGACGACGGGTTTCGACCACGAGAGTCGAATCGGCCCCCGGTTCCCACCGCGACAGGCGGTATTCGGGATCGCCGTCCCGCGTGGACCAGATGGAGCCTCGCGAGTCGATGTGCCTGACTTCGGAAGCGAAGAACGGGATCCCGTACAGCATGTAGCCGCGGTCCAGCGCTTGGTAGAACGTGCCGGGCTGCCTCTCGGGATCGTACTCTTCGTTCTCCGGTTCATCGTTGGGCAACGGAATCGAGTCCACCAGCGTCATCGTTAGATCGTAGACGCGAATCTGTCTCCGGGTCCCGTCCCACCACGGTCGGTGGATGCGGTTCCCATCCACCATCGCGCCATTCCAAACCCAGCCGTAGTTGCCGTCGTCGAACGGAAAGGACTCTGTGAAGCCGTCGTCGGGATCGAAGACCGACATGCGTCCGTTGCGCCCATCCGGGACCCAGAGGCGTCCGTTGGGGCCAAGCATGATGCCGTTCGCGTCCGCGAACTCGCCGGGTCCCTGTCCCCTCCCGCCATGGGTCGCGATGTGAGCGCCATCGGGGCCGAAGACGCGCAGTTCCTGAACCTGGGAATCCAGGACCGCGAAGCCCCCGCCTTGCAGCGCCACGAGGCCCTTCAGATAGGCGAAAGCGTCCGGTCCGGTGCCTTCGAGGGAGCCGATACGGAGTTCCTCGACGAGCGTCCAAGTGGGAGACGCGTTCGCCGCCGGGATGTTCGTGACGTGGACCGCGCCGGAAGGCAACGTGTCCCGCAGCGTGGTCCAGTCGCTTCGGGACTCGGAGTCCCCGCAACCGGCCAACGCCACCCACGCCATGGCGATCAGTACCGCTTGCGTTCGTTCGTACATCGTTCAACTCCGTCTCGCCATCATTGACTCGCGTGGCCACGCCGCGCCCCCGCCCGACCCTCTCAAGGTCGCACTGCTGACGTTTTCTCGCCACGAGAACGGCTAGGCAACGTTGTCCGCGACAGGCTTCTGGCGAACATTGAATGGGACGAAGAGCCGGGCGGCTGAGAGCTTTGGGGTCTCCGCGCGCCTGCGAACGACTTGCACGATCTCCTTGGCGTGAGGGAAGGGTCGAGAATGAGGAACCTGACGATGGCGAATGCGACAACAGCGCGAGGGCGATGCCTCGCGCCGCTCCTTCCTCTCGCCCTCTTGGTAGCCTGCGGCGATGCCGGGAACGGGCCGGATACGGGTGCCGCCGGAACCTTGGATGGCCCGGACGGGATCGTGAACGCGGTGACCGAGGAGGTCTTCACCGTCGGGTCGGTGGTGGGCGACACTTGGGACACCTTCGGCAGCGTGCGGGCCGTGGGATTCGACGAAGAAGCCAATCTGCACATCCTGGACAGCCAGTCCGCGCGCGCCCTTGTGGTCGGGCCGGACGGATCGCTGATCCGCACGGCGGGAGGGCAGGGTGAAGGCCCCGGCGAGTTCAACTCCCCCAGAGGGTTGATCGTCGCCCGCGACGGCTCCTACACGGTGATGGGGCTCGCGCAGATCGATCTCCTGAACCCCGGAGGCGAATTCGTGCGGCGCGTCGCGATGGACCCGATGACGACGGGAGTGGTCAGGGCTGACTTGGCGCTTCCGGACGGCCGCTTGGTTACCCCAATGCTATTGCGCATCGGCGACGAGGAGGAGGTCGGGGAGGGACGCCCCATCTACGCTTTTCCGCTCGACGGAACGGCGGCCCAAGTCCTCTACACCGCCTGGGAACTGCCGGGGGAAGACGAGGATCTCGTGGACAGCGAGTCCTCGTCCGCCGGAATGGTGATGCGGATGTCGGCCGGCCGTGCATTCGAGCCCCCGCTCGCCCTTGACCTGCTGACCGATGGCCGTCTCGCGCTGGTCGACTCGATCGGCTACCGCATCAAGCTCATCGGCCCCGACGGAAGCGTTGCCGGAATGATCGAGCGCCCGATTGCGCCCATTCCGGTCGACGACCGAATCATGGAGGCCGAACGCGAGCGGTATCGCGAGACCACGGCGTCACTCCTGGAGGTTGATGGGCGAGCCAATCTTTCATTTCCGGTTCAGTTTGAGCGGGAGGGTGCGGAGGAACTCGCCTTCGCCGACGAAGTGCCGGTAATCGCCGGCATCAAGGTGGACTGGGAGGATCGGATCTGGGTCGAGCGCCGGGGTCCGACGGGCGACAGCGACGGCCCCACCGACATCGTGACGCCCGATGGGGACTACATCGGCACCCTTCCGCCGGAGGGGATACAAACGCCGGACGCGTTCGGCCCCGGCGGGTTGATGGCCTACATTGAGACTGACGAGCTTGACGTGCAGACCGTGCGCGTGATCAGGTTGGTTGCGCTGGAGCCGCAAGGTTAGAGCGCACTCCGCGAGGTCCATCGGTTACGTCCAAGAACCTCCGATGCGGTCGATTGGATTCCCGTTCGGGAAGAGGGATGCAATGAGGTAACCGCTCGATAGCGAATCCCGCAAGATGTTTTATTACAGTCACTTACAACGGTGCATCACACCTTCACCGTCGCCGTACCCGAAGCCGAGCCCGCCGTTGCCGTGATCGTAGCCGTCCCATTGCCCGCAGCGGTCACCAAGCCTGACTCGTTCACGGTCGCCGCCGCGTCGTTGCTGGACGCCCACGAGAACTCCGCGCCCGCGACCTCATGGCCGCCCGCGTCTGTCGCCTCTGCCACCAGGCGTACCGTGACGCCGAGCGCCACCAACGTGTCGGCCGCGGGTAACACGGCGACTGCGGTCACCTCCTGGGCCACGGTCACCGTCGCCGTACCCGAAGCCGAGCCCGCCGTTGCCGTGATCGTAGCCGTCCCATTGTCCGCAGCGGTCACCAAGCCTGACTCGTTCACGGTCGCCACCGCGTCGTTGCTGGACGCCCACGAGAACTCCGCGCCCGCGACCTCATGGCCGCCCGCGTCGGTCGCCTCCGCCACCAGGCGTACCGTGTCGCCGAGCGCCACCAACGTGTCGGCCGCGGGTAACACGGCGACTGCGGTCACCTCCTGGGCCACGGTCACCGTCGCCGTACCCGAGGCCGAGCCCGCCGTTGCCGTGATCGTAGCCGTCCCATTGTCCGCAGCGGTCACCAAGCCTGACTCGTTCACGGTCGCCACCGCGTCGTTGCTGGACGCCCACGAGAACTCCGCGCCCGCGACCTCATGGCCGCCCGCGTCGGTCGCCTCTGCCACCAGGCGTACCGTGACGCCGAGCGCCACCAACGTGTCGGCCGCGGGTAACACGGCGACTGCGGTCACCTCCTGGGCCACGGTCACCGTCGCCGTACCCGAAGCCGAGCCCGCCGTTGCCGTGATCGTAGCCGTCCCATTGCCCGCAGCGGTGACCAGACCCGTCGCGTCCACCGTCGCCACAGCGGGACTGGCGCTCGCCCAGCTCACGGAGGTACCACCCATCACCTGCCCGTGCTGGTCTCGGACTTCAGCGGAGAGCTGTATCGTCGCGCCCAGTGCGGTGAGCTGGGCCGTGGCCGGGCTCACCGTGACCGTCGTCGGCTGCGGGGGATCGGGCGGCGGAGGTTCCGTGGTCCCGTCGCCACAGGCGTACGCCAACAGGGCGGTCGAGACCGTCGCTGCGACCAAGATGAAGACGCGATAGCGGTTCATGCATCCCTCCCCGGCCTGATGGAAGCGCGGTGTGGCCGCAATTCGCCCACGGTTCCCGAGCCCCGCTAGTCACATTAGGGTCGGTCCGGTCAGCTCCCCATCCCCCAAAAGGGGGACCCAACCGGGAATCGCCCGCCGATCGTTGGGAAGTGGTTGAAGACGCTGGCGCGCTCGTCCGGGGGGGATGTAGGGGTCTTGCGCCGCGCTAACGGCCTGTCAGACGGTCCAGGAAGACAACGACCCGCTCAGCTCTGATCGGCCAGGAGCGACTCCAGTTCGGCTTCCGTGAGACCCTTGTCGGTTGCCTCTTGGCCTAACGCGTCCATGGTGGCGGTGAGGTTCTCCCAGGCGGCACCGCGCATCCGTTCAAATTGACGCACGGACATTACGACACCTACGGCTCTTCCGTTCCGGGTGACGCGCACGGGTGCGCTCTGAACCACATCCAGCAAGCGGCCAAAGTCGTTCTGGGCGTCCTTGGCAGTCATTTCTCTCATGACGACCAAAATAGCCGAATGGCTCTACCAGACCATCTCCGGCAGCACATCCCGCTGCAGTCGACACATCTCGTTGACGAGGCCGACGGCTTGCCGGTAGGACTCCGTCGTGGGATCCAGCAGGAGGGCCTGAAGGAGCGTTTGCCGCGACTGGTCCCGAAATGCGTCCACTAGAAGGCGGTTGATGCTGACCTGCGGTCGAAGCAGGGCGAGGACGGCCTCGGGGAGGGGGTCCATGGCAACGGGGTGCAGGCCGGATCCGTCCGCCGTGGCCGGTACTTCGCCAACCGCACCGTCAGGCAGCCCGGGGACGTAACCCGCGTTGGGGACATTGACTGCGGCGAGGTAGTTTTCCGCACCACAAAGGACGCCTTCAAGGAGGGGAGCGGCGAGTTCGCCTGAGGGGGCCAGCGGAGCCTCCGCAAGTGAGTCCGCTGCCCGCTCCTCCCGACTCCCCCGCGCCCGATCCCGACGTCGCTCCGGGAACAGCGGCGTATCGGTTGGATTGTCGCCCAGATTGTAGATCCAGGTCGGCACTGCGCCGGTCTCCCAGGGATGCCCCTCCGCCGGGTCGTAGAAGAATTGCAGTGGGCTGCTGGCCAGGAAATCGCCCGCCCAGCGGATGTACTCGCCGATGTGGTTGGCGCCGGGGCTCGGGAAGCGTCCGAAGACGCGAAAGAGAATGCGGCTGAGCGCGATCTCGTCCCAGTCGTGCATCCAGTCGCCCGCTCGCTCGCGTTCGCCCAGTCGCGGGTAGAGGTCCTCGCCGGTCTCGCGGTCGGTCACCGAGCCGAACCATGAGAAGTGGTTGAGGCCGCTAGCGCGCGCGTCGAGGCGCTCGGGCGGGAGTTCCAGGATGCGGGCCATCTGCTCGATCCCGTGGAAGACGCCGTGACAGAGGCCGACGACGCGGATGTCGGTCAGGCGGCGCACCGCTTCGCACAGCTTGGTCAGCGGATTGGTGTAGTTGACGAGCCAGGCATCGGGGCAATGCCGTTCCATGGCACGCGCCACATCGACGGTGGGACCCATGTTGCGGAGCGCGTGGAAGAGTCCGCCGGGGCCGCCGTTCTCGCCGTAGATCTGGCGGAAGCCGAAGGCGCGGGGGACATGGAAGTCCTGCGCCCAGTAGAAGTAGCGGTTGATTTCGATGGCGAGGATGACGGCGTCGGCGCCGGGCAGCGCATCGTCGATCCGGGTGGTGCTGGTCACCGTGGCAGAGCGGCCAAGGCGCTCCGCGACGGCCTTCGCATAGGACTGCGTGCGGGGCAGGCCGGACGGATCGGTGTCGACGAGCGCGATCTCGATGCCGCTGTCGCAGAGAGGGTCGCTGAGCAGAAGGTCGCGGATGGAGGCGGGGCCGAATTCACGGCTGCCGGCGCCGACGAGGACGATCTTCATGGGGCGTTGGCGGGTGGTTGTGGGGTGGGTGGGGCCGGGGCCGTGTCCTGGTCCGCGAGTCTCACGGTTACGACCGCGGCCGCGATCGACACCACCAGCAGGACCGCGCCGGCCGCAGCCCGTCCGGTGAGCATGCAACCGATCCCGAGCAGGCTGCCGTACACGAAGAGCGCACCGAACGCGAATCCGGTCCACATGCGGGCCGCGGGCGGATCTGCGGATCGGATGCCCGTCCGCGCCGCGACCGGCGCCCACCAGCCGCCGGGGCGCACCTTGCGGTGGAAGCGGTCCAGTACTTCGTCCTTCTCGGGGCTTGTGAAACGAATCACAATCAGCCAGGCCAGCGTGCAGGTGACGAGGATGACGACCGCCCGCACCAGGTCCATCTCGGGCGCGTAGAAGCGGTCGGCAAAGTCCAGGAACGCCACGGGCAACGGAACTACTGCCTGCACCGCGCCCAGAAGCAGGCGCCCGTTCGCGAGCACCACCGAGCCCGCCATGGCGGCAATCTCCGCCCAGGCATTCACCCGCCACCAATACCACCTGAGCAGCCATACCACCGCGACGCCCGCGGTCAACTCTATGATATAGATCCACCCTCGCTGGATCGACTCCATCTGCCACGCGACGACAGCGGCCAGCACCGCCAGCCCCACCACCGCCACCCGCGACGCCGTCACGTAGTGGCGCTCGGACGCCTCGCGCTTCACGAAACGGCGGTAGATGTCGTTCACCATGTACGACGCGCCCCAGCACAGGTGCGTATCCATCGTGCTCATGAATGCGGCGAGGAAGGTCGCGACCATCAGGCCGCGCAGCCCGGTGGGCATGAGTTCGCGGATCATCATGGGGTACGCGAGCTCGGGGTCGGCGGCCAGCGCCGGGTCGATGCCCGGGCCGGCGGGGAACACCAGCAGCGACCCCAGCCCGGCCACGATCCATGGCCAGGTCAGCAGCACCGTCCCGGCAAACGCGAACCATAGCGACGCCATCACCGACTGCCGTTCGTCGCGGGTCGCGAACAGGCGCTGCGCGGCGTACCCGTCGCCCTGACCGCTCCGCATCCACAGGATCAGGATCAGGCAGAGGAACGACAGCATCTCGAGCGAGGACGCGTTCGCCACACTTGGCACCAGGTCCAGCGCACCCGCCGGCGCGCCCGGCTGCTCCCGGATCGCCTCGGCCATGCCGCTGGCCCCCCCGAACCGCGCCAGCACGATCCCCGCGAGCGTGATCGACCCCAGCATCCCGGCCACGAACTGCAGCACGTCGGTGACAACCACCCCCCACAGCCCCGCCGCGACCGTGTACACCAGCGCCAGCCCCACGCACACCGTCAGGGTCAGCGCCGCGTCCCAGCCCAGCAGCACCTGGCTGAACTTGACCATCGCCAGCATCACCCAACCCATCACCACCGCGTTCTTCACCAGCCCCTGGTAGACCGCCGAGAACCCCCGCAGGATCCGCGCGGGCGCGCCGCCGTAGCGCAGTTCGATCACCTCGGCGTCGGTCAGCACCCCGGCGCGCCGCCACAGCCGCGCGTAGAAAAACGTCAGCATCAAGATGCCGGCCGCCTCGTACCACCACAGCCAGTTGCCGAAGACCCCCTGGCGGCGGACGAGCGCGGCGGTGGCCAGGGGTGCGTCGCTCGCGAACCAGGTGGCCGCGATCGAGGTGCCCGCGATCCACCACGGGAGTGATCGGCCGGCCACGAAGTATTCGTCGACGCTGCGTCCCGCCCGCCGCGCCAAGCGCAGGCCAATCGACAGCGTGAGCGCGCCGTAGAGCGCGACGACGATCCAGTCGGCGGTGGTGAGCGTCACGTAGCGCCCGCTTTACCCGGTCACCTGGCCGACACCCGGGGCCAGAGCGCGTTCGACAGGATCCGGTATGCCCCCGGCACCCCGTACGGCAGCTGCCGGTGCAGCGCCAGCGCCAGGTAGCTGTAGCGCCCCGCGCCCACATCTGCCGTCAGCCAGACGCCCATTTGCGGCGGTTGCCCGGTGTCGTGTGTCTCGACCAGCGCCGTGTACGCCGGGTCCCACTCCGTGAAGAACTTCGAACCGCGTTGCTCCAGCCAGCCATCGAAGTCCGTCTCGGAGATGCGGTTAGGGGTGGTCAGCAGGGGGTGGTCCGGCACCAGCAACTCCACTGGCGCGTCCTCTTCCGAGACCTCCTCCGCGCCGCGGGGCAGGGACGCGGAATAGGGCGCCATCGCGGATGGGACGAACTCCTGCGTCTGATAGAGCACCACCAGATTGCCCCCGCCGCGCGCGTAGTCGAGCAGCCGCTGATTGTTCTCGACCAGATCGCGCCGCACCGCGTACGCCCGCGTGCCCACGACGATCGCATCGAGATCGTCCAGCGCCGCGCCGGCAAGGTCGGCCTCTCCCAGCAGCCGCACCGTCGCGCCAAGCGCCTCGATCCCGGCCGGCACATCGTCGCCCACGCCCATCACGTAGCCGACGGTCACGCCGTCCAGGGGCGCCACCGCCACGGACCGGACCAGCGTGCGGGCCGCGTGCCGCAGTCGAGCGAGCGGGAGATCCCGATGGTCGATCGTCTGGTAGCCGGTGCGGTAGTCGCGGGTGGTGCCGTCCAGTGTCGCCCGTGCGACCGCATCGACGACGACGTCACCGCTCCAATCCGGTGCGGGCGTGATGGAGAAGGAAGCCTCGACCACCTCGCCGCGGCTGCGGAAGTCGTGCCGTGCCGACGCCGGCATCGCCGTCCAGCCTGCGGGAAGCTCGAGCTCGGCCTCGGCGGAAACATCCGGCGCGTGGGCCTCGATCCGCACGAGGACTTCGATCGCGCGGCTCGCGGCCGGGCGGCCGCCGCCGCTCCGCTCCGGAGCGCCCGCGCCCCGCCCCGGCCTACCCGCATCCCGGTCCGGCTCACCCGCGCCCCGATCCGGCCTACCCGCGCCCCCATCGCTGTCGAGCGGCACGACCCGCACTCCGGGCATGACCGACACCGACACCGCGGGCAGCACCTCCACGCGCCGCGCCACGGATCCGTACGGCAGGTTCGGCACCCATCCGACAACGGGCTGCGTTCGGGCCATGTGAATGCCGTCCACCAGCAGGTCGACCTCGGCGAAGAACCGGGGTTGCCGCCACGGCAGTTGAAGGTCCGCCGAATCGGAGACTTGGTAGTGATTCTCGGCCAATCCGCCACGATGGAAATACGGTGCCTCCGTTTTGGCATCGGCGGGAATCCGGACCTGCGACCGTCCGCCGACCGACGCTGCGAGCACCTCGCCGCCGCCGGGAACGACCCGCGCCTCCGCCACCTCGATGCGGTCCGGAATCGCGCTCTCGACGCCGACGACCACCCCCACCTCCTCACCCGGCACGACCACCGCACCCCCGGCTGCGGCATCGAGTTCGGCCACCACCTCCACCCCTGCCGCAGCGACGATCGCGTCCTCGAACTGCCGCTCCTTCACGGCCAGCTGGAACCCCATCTCCACCGACACCCCCGCCCCACCCCTCACGGCGCGCAACATCGCAAGCCCACGCCCGAGTTCGGCCACCGAAGCCTCCGGCGCGGTGAAATCGAATTCGCCAACCACCCCGTCGATCACCTCCTGCACCTCGGCCAGCCGCTCGGCCACCTCGCGATCGACCTCCTCACCCAGCAGCGTCGGCAACCCCGTCAGCCTGGTGTCCAGCCCGGCAAAGAAGTTGTCGGCCACTTGGGGCCCATTTTGGCCGACAAAGCCACTTTCCCGGCTGTTGTCGGCCATTTCAGTCCGAATCTGGCCGACAAATCCGCCCTCCTGTGGGCCGGGCGTGCCCGTCTCGGTCCCCACAAGCCGCTCATACCAATACACCTGCCCGCCACCCCGCCTCATCCGCCCGGACGTCTGCGACCTCTGCAGACTCAGCCCCATACTCGCCCAACGCTGGTAGGTGACCCCGAGCGGCGGGCTGTAGCCGTTTGCATCAACGGCCACGTCATACGGCTCTCCTACGCGCACGCCGCCACGATAGAGCCGCGGCACCCGCCACGGCCGCAGCCCCTCGCGCGTGATCTGCTCCGGGAAGCGGTCGGGATCGGCCGCCGCGGCGACGGCCTCCGGAGTCAGCACCCCGGCCGCGTGATGATTCCCGTGACCGTCCCGGCGGCTCCCGTGAAACCGCGACACCACGACGAGAGGGCGATTGAGGCGGATCACGCGCACCATGTCTTCCAGAACGGCCTCGCGGTTCCAACTCCGGAACGTCTCCTCGACCACCTTGGAGTAGCCGTAGTCCACGGCGGTCGTGAAGTAAAGGTCATCGAGGCCGTAGTAGCGGCCCGAGAGGACCAGTTCACGGGTGCGGATCAGGCCCAGGCCGTCGAAGAGCTCGGGGCCGATCGCGTTGGCGCCCGCTTCGCCCCGGTTGAGGCTCAGCAGCGCGGTGCGGGCGCCCCACCCGCGGCTGGCCAGCGTGAGCATGCCGGAGTGTTCGTCGTCGGGGTGGGCCGTGATGTGCAGGATGCTGGCCGTGGTGGTGAGCTTGCGGATCCGGTGCCAGGCGCCCACGGCGCCGCGGTCGGCCTGCAGCTCCTCGCCCGGGATGGGGTCGGGGAAGGCCAGGACGCGATCGAGGCCGGGTGGGGTCTGGGCGGCGGCGGGCGGGACTTGGGCGGCGGGCGGTGCAGCCAGCGCGGCGATGGCTGCCGCAACGGCCCGGAGCCCGCGCGGGAGCACGACCCATGTCGACATGCGCCGCCTCCTACCGCGCGACCATCGGGCCCACCGGCCGCCCGCCCAGGAGGTGCAGGTGGAGGTGGTAGATCTCCTGGCCGCCGTGGTCGCGGCAGTTGATCATGACGCGGTAGCCGTTCTCGGCGATGCCGTCCTGCTCGGCGATGTCCGCCGCCACGCGCAGCATCCTCCCCAGCAGGGCCTCGTCCTCGTCCGAGACGTCCGCCAGGGTGGGGATCACGCGGTTGGGTACGACGAGGACGTGCGTGGGGGTGAGCGGACGGATGTCGCGGAAGGCGGTGACGAGGTCGTCCTGGTACACGATGTCGGCGGGGATTTCGCCGTGAACGATCTTCGAGAAGAGGGTGTCATGGGCCATGTGGCGCTCCTCGGGGTCCGGCCGGCTCGGTCCGGCTGGATGGGGGCGGGTCGGGGGCTGGGAAGGTCAACCATACATCACCCGGGGCCGTGCTTCCAGCGGTGCGCTGCGAAGGTCCGGGCGACGGCGGCGCCATCTCCGCCCTGAGGCAGCCCGCGGCGGCGGGCTGCCGGTCACCTGGGGAAACGCCAGACGATCCGAAAGCCGCCCGTCTCGCCTGGGCGGAAGCCGTCCTTCTCCAGAGGCGGATCCACCTGGGGCTCCCCGGAGTTGTTGTCGCTCGCGAACCGGGCCCATCCGAGTGAGATCGCCACGATGCCGATGCCCAGGGCGATGGTCCTGCCCCGGCTCAACTGCGCCACTTCGATGCCTTCCACGGCCTGGGCGGGCACGCCGGGGCGTGCGGTGGCGAAGGGTACGCCGGGATCGGGCGCCACGGCCGCAACGAGTGAGTCGTTGGCCAGGATCGGATTGCGCAGGGTGATCTGTGCGCCACCGGGTACGGTTACGCGCACGCGTTCGGGACGCTGCTCGGCGATCAGCTGCTCGAGGCTCATCGTCGTGGGCTGCCAGGTGCGGCATGCGGTCGCGGACGCCGCCAGGGCGAGGAGCGGCAGAAGGCGGGTGAGCCGCTGGAGCCTTGGGGGGCGCGGGCGCCCGCGACGGAAGTGTCCGCCGCGGGCTCCCGGATGAACCCTGCGGATCAAGTCAACTGCCCGAGATCGACGGGTTGTTCTGGAACTCGGTGGCGGGAAGCTCGAAGCAGATCTCGTCACCGTAGGCGCCGCCGAAGCCGTCGTCGGTTCCGGTCGGCGGGTAGAGGGGGATGTTCAGGCGCTTCAGATCCTGCAGGTGCTGGCCCTCGAGGTAGTTCTCGGCGGCGCGCTCATAGATGAGCTGCGTCATGAGGGCGGTGGCGGTCATGTCGCCTGCGTATTCCGGGATTTCGACGTTGCGGTGCAGCGCGTTGATGATCGAGGCGGCGCCGTCGAGGTTGCCGGCCTCGATCTGCGCCTCGGCGATTATCAGCTGTGCCTCCGCCGATCCGGCCAGCTCGATCGGAGCCGAAGCATCGGGATACTTGCTGGAGATCCAGATCGGAATGCCGGTCTGCGAGTTCGCGTTCCCCGTCTGGATGACGGCGACGCGCGGGTCCGGGACTTCCGCATACTGCACGTCGCGGTATGGCTCGGCGACCGTCACGTTCTCGTGGTCGATGTTGAACTCCCAGAGCTTGTTGCGGGTCACCGCCTCCGCGTTCGAATAGGTGAATTCGAATGAGAATCCGTCGGGCACGGATGTCGCGGTGGACATGGCCGCGGATTTCTGGTTCAGGTTGAGTTGCGCGCGGGCCTTGCCGACCTGGGCTGCGTGCAGGAGGTCGCCGCTCGCGCCCGCGGCCATCGCCTGGTCGAAGCGCGCGATCGCGAGGTTGAAGGCGTCGGCGGGCATCTGTTCGGGACCCTCGTCGAAGGCGACCGTGCACATCGACTCGCCGAACATGATGTAGGAATAGCCCGCATATAGGGCCACTTCGGCCTCGTAGGCCATCTTGTCCGGCACCTCCTCGGTGGTCCACTCCGACAGGAGGCCCAGCGTGTAGTCGGCGAGCCAGCGCGTGCGTGACATGGGCCGGTAGAGGGCGGGCTGGCCGCTTCCGCAGTCGGCGCTGGCGTACTGGGAGCCGTATCCGCTGGTGTCGTGCACCCGCTGGTCCCAGATGTTCAGCACCGAGTTGTTGGAGGCGTCGCGCCATTCGTTTCCGGTCAGGGCGCTTGCCGCCGCGTAGTAGGTCAGCGTACAGCGGATTTCGTTCGCGACGCTGGCCACGAGCAGTCCGGCCGAGGCCGGGTTTTCGAGGTCGTTGGCGCTCACCCGCGAAGGGGCGTCCACGCTCAGCAGTTCATCGAGTGCGTCGCACCCGCTCAGGGCCGACATGGCGAGCACGAGAGAAACGGTTCTGATCGATTGTTTCATTGGTCGATTCATCATGGTTCCGGTCTCCCTTACATGCCCAGGCGGACGGTTAGCGTCAGCCCGGTCAGCGGCGGGACCGCGGAATCCTCCTGCGGTTCGCGGTTGCCTGAGAAGGTGTTGCTGGGGTCCACCACTTCCGGATCGTGATGCGGCCACTCCTGCCAGTTGGTCCACAGCATTCCGAGGTTGCGTGCAGCCAGGGTGAGGCTGCCGCGGTTTGCGCCGAGCGGCTGCACCCAGGAGTCGGGCATGTTGTAGCTCGCCGAAAGTTCCCGGAAGCGGACGAAGGAGGCCTCGTTGACCCAGAGGGCGAACTCGCCGCTCGCCCCGAACTGGGCCTCGGCCACCTCGTTGATGTTGTACTCCTGCGGGTAGAGGTTCAGTCGGGTCTGCTGGAAGGCGGCGTACCTCCACCAGCCCTGCAGGTCGTACTTCGTCTGGCCGATCTTGCCCTGCACGAGCGCGTCGATGGTCAGCCGCTCGCCGATCCGGAAGGACGAACCGAAGGCCATTTCGACGTTCGGGTCGGGGTGGCCCTGATAGATCCATGCATCCGGATCGCAGGCAACCGGCTGACCCTGTCCGTTGTCGCAGCGCATCGTTTCGCGGTTGATCTGGTCGGTGCCGGGAACGAACTCGGCGAAGAGCACTTCGGGGGCAAAGAACGAGCCTACCGGATAGCCTTCCGCATGCCTCGTGGTCCATCCGAGTTGCAGGAAATTCCCCTCGCCGAGGCCCAGCTCGACGACCCGGTTCCGGTTCGTCGTCAGGTTGACGTTGACGTCCCAGGCGAAGGACGGCGTCTCGATCGCGCGGGCGACCAGGCCGAGTTCGATGCCGCGGTTGTTGATCTCGCCGATGTTGACGAACCGCTGCGTGGTGAACCCGGACGAAGGCGGCACGTTGCGCGCCACGATCGCGTCCTTGGTGGTCTGGTCGTAGTAGGTGAGGTCGATCGAGATGCGATCGTTGAACAGGGTGGCGTCGAAGCCGGCCTCGATCTCGACGCCGCGCTCGGGCCCGAGCTGGGAGTTGCCGGGAGAGAGGGGACGCAGCGTCGCCTGTCCCGATGGCGAGGCTCTCGTGGTGAAGCTGCGCAGCGCGTCGAAGGCGTCGGGCTGCTGTCCCGACTCGCCGTATGCGCCGCGAAGCCGGAAGGAGCTGAGGAAGCCCGAGCCGCCTGCCTCGTCCTTCACCACCCACGAACCGCTGACCTTCGGGTAGTAGACCAGGTTGAACTCTTCACCGAATGCGCTGTTGTCGTCGGCACGGATCGCCGCTGTGATGAACAGCCTGTCCTGCCAGCCCATCTGTTGCTGGAGGTAGACGCCGACGGTGTTGTTCTCGATGATGGCGTCGGATCCGGAGCGGATCCCGGCGGCGCTCACGCTTGACAGGCCGGGGGCGGGGAACCGGTCACCGTCCGCGACCAGGTCTTCGATGGTCCGGGTGTAGACCTGAAAGCCCATGGAGGTGGTGGACCGGAGTGCCTCGGAAATGTCCCGCGTGCCCGATGCCGCATAGTCGAAGGTGCTGTAGATGACCGACTCGCGGTTCTGGAACCTGCCGCCAAGCGCCGCGTTCGGGGAGTAGAATCGTGCCGATTCCGGGCTCAGGAAGTTGTCGAGATAGCTCTCCAGCGCGTCGGTGACGTCGAGCCCGAAGGTGAGCCTGTGTGTGAACCAGTCGAAGGGCGTGTGCTTCGCGGTGAGCCCGGCGGTCATGCGATTCGCGTCGTTGAGGTCGAAGTCCTTCTCGATCCGCGATTCCGGGGTCGCCCTGCGATAGCCCCGGCGCGCGTCACCGGACCCCAGGCGGGTCGGGTCGGCGTAGACCGCCTCTTCGTAGGGATAGTCGCTGGGGATCCGGAGCCGAACGAGCGCGATACCGGCGTTCGCGGAGATCTCCAGATCGTCCGCAGGCTGCGCCCTCAGGTTGATCCGGCCGTTGTATTTCTTGGCCCAGCTGTTCTCGGTGACGCCCTCGTCGGACGAGGCGGAGCCGCCGATGAAGTACTGGAAGGCGTCGGTACCGCCCGACACGTCGATGCCGTAGTACTGCGTGTGGCCGTTGCGGAAGATCAGGTCGGACTCGGCCTGGTTCTCCAGAATGTTGAGCGATTCGATCTGGTTCGTATTGGGGTTCACGCCCCAGTTCGTGGGGGTGTGCCCGGCGGGGTCCTGGAACCATTGCGAGCCCTGTCGAATGGTGAAGTTCCACTGCGCCGCGCCGACTCCGCCGCCCTTCGTCTTGATGTTGATGACGCCGTTGGCGGCTTCGGTGCCGTACAGCGTTGCAGCCGCGGGCCCCTTGATCACCTCGAGGCTCTCGATCATCGCGGGGTCGAGGTCGTCGATGCGGGAGACGTCGCGTCCGCCGCTCTCCATCCGGTTGCTCACGCGCACGCCGTCAACGTAGACGAGGGGTCCGTCGTTGACGCGCCGCATGGTGGAACTGCCGCGGATCTTGATCGTGGACGCCGTGCCCGCATCGCCCGAGCCCTGCTGCACCACGACTCCGGGGAGCCGGCCTCGCAGGAGGTCCGAGACGTTGTTGATGGGCTGGATTTCCGCGACGCCGGCGTCGAGGACGGCCACGGAATTGCCGATCTCGCGTACGCGGCTTGCGGCAGCGGTACCCGTCACGACCAACTCGTCGAGCTGGAGCGCCTGCTGGCTGAGGAAGAAGTTCTGGACCACGCTCTGCCCGGCTACGACGGTCACCACGACCGACTCGGACCTGTAGCCGAGGAACTGCACGGTGAGCGTGTGGCTCCCGGCGGGCACGTCGCCGATGGTGTAGGAGCCGTTGGCCTGGGTGAGGGCGCCGAGGTTCAGGCCTTCGAGGAAGACCTGGGCCGACGCCACCGGATCTCCCGTACCCTGGTCGCGCACGGTGCCGGTGATCGACTGGGCGTCGAGGGTGCGCGGCAGCGCCGTGAACGTGAAGGCGAGGGCCAGCAGCAGAACCAGCTGACCTTGGTTGTGTGACGATTTACATCGTTTTATTACGCGTTTTCGTCTCATCGCGCTTCTCCTCGGATTCCAGTGCGGGGGTTTTGAGCAAGCGTCACCATACTTGCACTCCATCCGAGTGTCAATCACGGACAGGTCGCGGCTTGGCGTGGTTGGCCCAGTATCTGTCTATCGCCCCTTGAACCGGGGTTCCCGCTTCTCTACAAAGGCTCGGGGGCCTTCCTTGTGGTCGTCCGAGGCGAGCATTCGCTCATAGGTCGCAAACTGCCTGTCGTGGAGAGCCCTGAAGGCGTCGCGAACGGACACCCCGTCGATTCCCCGCACGACTTCCTTGATCGCCCAAAGCGATAGGGGCGCGCTGCGAACCAGTCCGTCGGCGACTTCGCGGGCTCTGGCGAGCACCTGGTCGGGCGGCACGACCCAATTCACAAGCCCCCAGGTGTTTGCTTCCTCGGCAGACATGCGGCGGCCGGTCATCAGCATTTCCATGGCCACGTTGAACGGGAGCTTTCGGGGCAGGCGCTGCACCGCCCCGGCGTCGGCCATGTTCCCGAGGCGGGCTTCCGGGAACCAGAACTCCGCGGCCTCGCTTGCCACCACCAGGTCCGCGGCCAGCATGAGTTCGCACCCGCCGCCCACCGCGATGCCGTTCACGGCCGCGATGACGGGCTTGTGGAGGTCCCAAAGCTCGGTGATTCCGCCGAATCCGCCCGGTCCGTAATCCATCCGCTCGTGTTCGCCCTCGGATGCGGCCTTGAGGTCCCAGCCGGCCGAAAAGATGCGGTCGCCCGCGCCGGTCAGGATCGCCGCCCAGAGGCCGTCGTCGTCCCGAAAGTCCGAGAACACCTCGCCCATGCGTATGCTCGTGGCGACATCGATGGCGTTGGCCTTTGGGCGGTCGAGGGTGACTTCGAGCACTCGTCCGCGGCGCTCGATCTTGAGAGGGTCGGGCATGGTCGGTATTCTCCGGCGCTGTAGCCTGCGGGGCCTATCCCCGGAAGGAGGACACCATACCTGTCGCCGTTTCCGGAATCAAACGGCTGGGGCGCCTTGTGGGCGCGCACAACGCGAGCACCCCGGAGGTGTTTCGGGCGCGGGCGGCTGCGACCGGTGCGCGTCCCTTTCTGATGTGGGGGGATGAGAGGTGGAGCTATGCCGAATCGTGGGCCGTAATCCAGCGCTGGGCCGGGTTTCTTCGCGGATTGGGCGCCCGGCCGGGTGCGGCGCGGGTGGCAGGCTACATGCACAACCGCCCCGCGGCTGTCTGGGCTCTGCTGGGGACTCACGCCGCCGGAGCCACCTATGTGGCCCTGAACCGCGGTCACAAGGGCCGCATCCTGGCCGACCACCTGCGGCGGTCGCGCGCCCGGGTGCTGGTGACCGAGGCTTCGGCGCTCGGGTCGATGCCCGATCCGGCCGAGGTGGGCATTCGCGCCGTGGTGGTGGTCGACCGCGCCTCGGGCGGCGGCTTGATCGGGGGTGGCGAGGCCGAGCGCGCGGTTCCGTGGACGGGCGCCGATCCCTCTCCGGGCGATCCCGCGACGATCATGTTCACCTCGGGGACGACCGGACGTTCCAAGGCGGCGGTCATCCCCCACAACCAGCTTTGCCGCGGCGCCGCGAATCTTGCGGAAGCCGTGGGGCTGGGACCGGACGATGTCTTTCACGCCTGGCTGCCACTGTTTCACATCGCGGGACAGTTGCATGTGACCATGTGCACCGCGATCGCGGGGGGAGCGCTCGGTCTGGTGCCCCGGTTCTCCGCATCGCGTTTCTGGTCCGAGGTGCGGAGTAGCCGGGCAACCGTGATCTCGGGGCTGCCTGCGACTGCGCGCATCCTCTGGGAGAGGCCGGCGGGCGGCGAGGAACGGGCGGCCACCTCCCACCTGCGCCTCGGGATCTTCGGCCCCATGACGCCGGAGCTCCACCGTCCGCTCGAGGAGCGGCTCGGAATCCGGATCGTGGACACCTACGGCATGACCGAAGCCGAGCCTCTCACGGTGCCCGTGCCCGGGTTCGACCAGCCTGTCGGCTCCTGTGGTGTAGCGGGTCCCGACTTCGAAATCCGGATCGCGGACGAGGACGGCACGCCCCTTCCTCCCGGCGCGAAGGGGGAGATCCAGGCCCGTCCCGTCCGTCCGGATGTGCACTTCCTGGGCTACGAAGAGGACGACGCGGCAACCCGTGACACGTGGCGGCAGGGCTGGTTCAGGACGGGGGACCTCGCCTACCGGGATGCGGACGGCTGGGTGTACTACGTCGACCGCCTGGCGCATTTCATCCGGCGGCGGGGCGAGAACGTGAGCGCCTGGGAGCTCCAGCGTCTGATCGAGGGGCATCCCGACGTGGCGGAGGCCTTTGTGCTGGGCGTCCCTTCGCCGATGGGGGAGGAGGACGTCAAGGCGGTGGTGGTCCCGAGTGAGGGCGCGGAGTTGGAGCCTGCGGAACTGCACGCCTGGTGCACGGCCCGAATGGCGGGGTTCATGGTCCCTCGTTTCATCGAGATCCGCGACGCGATGCCGCATATCTCGGTGGGCAAGGTGGACAGCGACAGGCTGCGCGGCGTGGGGGAGGGCGTGTGGGGTGCCCCCCGCGCCGCCCACAGTCGCCAGCGGCGCGGGGGTCCGGCGCGTTAGTCCTAGTCGACGTAGCGCCTGCGGAGCGAATCGTGCCTGCGCCGATACGGGGCGTATTCGGACCGGACCGGGCGGTCCTCGTCGCGTCGGGGCTCCGAGAACGCCGTCAGGTGGACGACCGTTTCGTCGCTGACAAGAGCGCCTGCGACCAGCCCGTGGCCGACGATGCCGACATCCCTTCCGAGACCCACCGCCGGATGATCATCGTAGACGCCGTCGATGACGGTCTGCAGGAAGGCCGCGGCACGGTCCGCTGCCCGGGACGCATCGCGGCCACGCCGCCGCCGCAAGGTGTCGACGGCGTAGCTGCGGATCAGCTTCGGGAAGAAGGCGCCGAGGGTCGAAGCCTTGTCGAAGAGGTCGAGGCCGAACCTGCCCCTTCCCATCGCGAAGATCGCGCCGATCTGGTCATCCTTCGCCTCGATCGTCTTGACGAAGTCACCGAGGGCGTCCGCGTGGCGATCGAAAAGCTCGCTCATCGCTCCGGTGGGCGAGTGCGCTTCCAGCGCATCCGCCTCTTCCTCGAGAGATGCCCACACGCGCCCCTGGTCCGACCTTGGCGCGCTTCCCATGCGCATCGATTCACGCACGTCCTGGAGCTTCTCGGCGCGTCCGCGGGCATTCTGCACCCGGTCGGTCACGCCGAAGTCCCGCTTGCTGTAGGACCAGCGTCCCGCCTCCACGCACGACACGGGAATGTTCGTGGTCTTCGCGGCCGGGATCAGCATGGTGAGATTGGCGACGCGGTTCTGCTTGGCGCCCACCAGCTCCTCGCCGTCGACAATGAGGAGCGGAAGCCGGGACCGGTTCTCCACCGTGAGTTCGGGAACGCTGCCGCCTTCCGAAACTTCGCGGATGGTGACGAGATCCCTGTCGAGCCCGTCTTCAAGGAGGAGGTACTCGAGGGCGCCCCCCATCTCCGAAACGAGGGGGATGACAGTCAACCCCCGGTGCGTGGCCGGCTCTCCGAGCGTCAGGGCGGAGAGGGCGGTCTTGACGTGGTCCAATTTGCGCCTCCTTTTAGTTGGCAGTAAATCATCAGTTATTGAACAGTAAGAGGGAATCGAGTGAATGTCAACAGACAACGTCAGCAGATGACATATAACAACAGATGAATCGGATGTAATGCCGAGCTACACAGCCAGGGAACTGGAGCGCGAGTCGGGGTTCGACCGCAGGACGATTGCCTACTACGTGCAGGAAAAGCTGCTTCCCAAGGTTGGTCGCCGCGGGCGGAGAACACGGTATCCGCAACTGTTCCTCGACCGGCTGCTCTTCATCCGGCGGGTTCGCGAGGCCGAGGAGGAGGGCACGGTGCCGCCGCTGTCCCTGAGCGACCTCCGCGAGGTGTTCGAGCGGGTTGCACCGGCGGTAATCGCCCGGGTCGCCGACGGAGGGGTCGCCGTCACGCCGGAACTGGTGTCATCGCCGCCGACCGCGCTTCGGCTCCCGGAGATGGAAGCGCCAGAGAAGCCGATCGCCACTGTGCGCGATTCCGGACGGTCCTTTGACACGGCAAGGGCGCGTCGGGACCGAATGGAGTCTCGTTTGCTGCGAATGGCTGATCGCGCTGAAGTGGAGTTTTCAGACCGAACGATGGCGCCGCCCGCAGAACCCGATCCGGCACCGGAGCCCGCATCACCCCCGGCGCTCGCGTCACCCGCAGGGCCCGCGTCACCCCCGGCGCCCGAGTCACTCCCGGCGCCCCCATCGCCCGTGCAGTACGCTTCCGAGATGATGCGTGAGGAACCCGGATTCGGAGCGGCGCATCATCTTGCCGAATTGTTGGGCGCACTTGAGAATATCGGTCGGCGGCGCCAGGGCAGTTCGCGAGGTCCGGTGGAGACCTGGTCGCGCATCAGGATCACACCCAACATCGAACTTTCGGTGCGTGGACTGACGGACGAGGATCGGTCGCTGATGCACGCCGTGCGGCGCATGATGCGGCGCCTGATCCTGTCCGCTGGCGAGGTCCGGGAGTCGGATCCGGAGTCCGACGAGGGGGATCAGGAGTGAGGGTGACCGTCTGCGTCGGATCCGGACCGCTCGCCGGTGGTTCCCCTCACGACGGGACCGCCGCGGGCTCTCCGACCGTCGTCAATCCCCTGGCCCAGCCGAAGGGCTCGGCTTTTGTGCGGCGGCAGGAGTTGTCCAGCTCCCGTACGATGACATCTTCGATGTACTTCGCGCCGCCCTGCTGCCGTATCCGGCCAGGCGGAGCGCCGAAGACCCGGCGCACAAGTCTTCGGTAGTTCGATCGGTCGGAGAATCCGAGGGCCACGGCCACCGCACCCGCAGGCTGGCGGCTCCATTCGGACAGTCGCTCCACGGTGAATACCCGTGCCAGGGAAATGAGCGACTTCGGCGAAGGGATGGCGAGAGAATTGGATCGGCGCTGGAGGGTCCGCACGGTGAGGTGCAGACTGGCAGCCAGGCCTACGACCGAGCAGGGCTTGATGGCGTGTTCCAATGCGCGAGCGAAGAGCGTTGTCGTGTGCTTGTGTGCGCTCGCGTCGATGCGCTTCAGCAGGCGCGCAGGCCTTTGCGCATCGATACTTCGAAGGATGGCCGCATCGATGACGGGGAGGTTTTCGCTGCCGCCAGGTCGCACGTGGGCCGCAAGCTCAATGCCCGTCTGTTCCACCTGCCGTTGCTGGCGCGCGCCGAACTGCGCGTAACAGATCAGCGGCACCGACGACCAATCGGCGCGCGCGTAGTCCCGCCTGCCCGAGAACGAGTTGCTGGTGCCGCCGAAATAGGGATCGACCACAGCTGGCGATCCGGGATGGCGCTTCGTGAGGTCCCGGAGTTCCCGCCAGCTCGAGGCATAGACGACAGGCCCGATGATTCGAAGCGCGTTGCCCGAATGGAGAGCAAACCGTATCTGCCTGCGCGCCCATGTACTGCCGAGCAGCGCGAGGAGCGGGGGAGTTGTGTGGGGAGTGATCATCTGCGTTGCCAGCTTCCATTCGTGGGACTGGTTTATCCAATCGGTGCATGACCGAGTTCCATCGTCGCACCCGGTGAATGCCGATAGGCACGGTGTATGGGGGGTCATTTTGCGACATTCGCACATGGCGGTTGCGCAGTGGCGAGGTTCGAGGCGAGATCAGACCGGCGCCGAAGCGAGAGCCCTGTCCTTTTCTCGGCAAGCAATCTCAACCGTGGCCCACGCGCCGAGCACTCCGGCTATTGAAGCGGAGGCGATCGTGGACGGCCCGATGGCAGCGCCACCTAGCAGCAGCAGCGCGGTCGAGAGACACGCCCAACACCCGACGACGGCGCCCGCCGTCTGAAGTCGGCCCGGAGGCGGACGAGGGTCAGCCCGCTGCGGCACATCTCTGACCACGCTCGGAGGTGGCGCAGTGAGGGCGTTCACGATTTCGCGCACACGGGACTCGTCGGCAGCAGCGCGGGGACGCTCCAGGCCCTCCAGCCTCGTCAGGAGCGCCACCATTTCGGGATCCGGCTGGTGATCGGCGGTCGCCCCCGCGATGCCCGAGTCAGCGTCATCGGCCCGTTGGATGGCAGTCACCAGGTCATCGAGTACCAGCGGATCCATGCGTTCCTGCCGGTGGCGGATCCGGTCGACCAGGGATCGGGCGATACGGACACAGTCGTCTCGCGCCAGGACGCAGGTGAGGAGAAACGGTACTAACGGTGGGGCCATTGCCAGCCAGATTGGGGAAAGCAGGCCGCGCATGGAGATCAGCTCGTGAACGGCAACCATGGTAACCCAGAACAATGCGACTAGAAGAACACCCGCGAGCCAGCGAACGAGTATTCTTGGGGCGTCTGAGAGTCCGGTTGTCTGACGACCGACGATCGCACCGGCCAAGCAAGCCACAAATACCAATAGGGCAATTGCAGGGGGTATCATTAGGCGGGCATTCGCATCGGCAACCATCCCCTCGCGCGGAACCTGGATATGCTCCGTGTGCCCAATGGCTTTCAACGCGTAGTCAAACACTGCTGGACCTAGGGCTGATGCGAGCCCGGCTCCCAACGCAACTAGCGCAACCAACCCCCAACGACGTCGTCGGATGCGCGCGTTAGTTGTGCCATATAGGTCGAAATCGTCTAGGGCTGCAACGAACAGGGAAGGTGCAAGCAATACCGTCAAGGGAAAAGTCGCCGTGCCGAAGACCAGGACAATCCGATAAGGAATTGAAGCTTCCGGTTCGAGTGCCAAGAAAGCCCCGACGGCGTATACCCCGTAGAGAGCACTCAGTCCAACAAAGCCGGAGGCGATTCGGCGCCGGAACCCGTCCACAGACCCTTCCCCGTCCCCTTTGCGTCGGTCAGGATCCGTAAGCATCGAAATCAGGCGTCCCCGCACGTTTCCTTGTCGCCGCAACCCCAAGCGATCCAGCAACACTCGTCACAGCAGTACTCTCCGCCCCGGGACGATTCCTTGCAACAGTCATACATTCCCCTCGACGACCCTGCAGACGCCCTTTCAGGCACCCCCAGGTTGAGCGCCAAGAGCAACACATTCACAATCACGGCGATCACAATCCAGGTGGTCTTCTTCTTCATTGTCCGGGGAACTCCTTGTCGGTTGGACCTGTCAGGGCCGCGACAGCCGTCACGGCGGCGAAAATATCAACTGTTGCGAGGCGCTGCAGGGACAAATCGTCGGTTACGACACCCACGGCGCGCGAGTCGGTGATGCGGTAGGGTACAAAGCCGGCCGGGAAACTGATCTGGGCGAAGCGGGGTCCCGACACCTGTCGCGAAACGGTGCGCCAGCGCGGCCCGTATCCCAGAGGGTGCGAGTCTCCGTCGAACTCCTGAATCCACACCCTGTCCCGGCTGCACCTCAGGTCGACCCCGATCGGTGCCTCGTCGGGGAACATCCCTTCGGCGTCGATGAGCACCGATTTGGCGATCCGGTCGATTTCGGATGCAGGGACGTCCTGGTTCCTGAGTTCTGCGGCCAGCTGGTGCCTCAGGTAGCGGAATTTCTCGACCCGCTGCAATTCGGTGGGTTCCCAGGGTAGTGCGATGGCAACGGGCGAGGATTGACCGCGCCCGAACATGTACAGCTTGCGATCGATCGGATCCAACACGGCGACCGCTCCGTCCGGGCATCCGTCCCATAGCGGCACAGGCGTGAGCACCGAGGGCGCACCAGGCCGTTGGACGGCTCCAGGCAGGTCGCGATCGAAGTCGACGAGCACCTCCTCGGCAGCCTGGCCCTTCTCGGAAACACGAACCAGCCTGCCACGCCAGAGATCGTCGGCGCTCGAGACTCCCGAGTCGTAGCGACCCAGTACGACCGCGTCATGTCTCTTGAAGACGCGGAAGGGGTCTCCAAAGGTCACCGTGCGAATGTCGGTGCGAATGACCCCGGGGTCGGAAAACGGTCGGGACGCCAACAGCTTGCCGGAATTCGAAACCGTCAATGCCGCCGATCGGCCGGCGTCCCACACCGTGAGCGTGCCCTCGGAGTCGCCTGGCCAGAGACCGTGGGGATACCGGAACTCGCCAGGTCCTTCGCCAGCGGTCCCGAAAGCGGCCACCCTCGCCCCGCCGGGCGTGAACCCGTGAACGAATGGAGCCGACCCCGTAAGGGCCCACACGGTGCCGCGATGCTCCAGGATGTCCCTGACTTCCCAGAGTGCGTCGTCGGCCGGCGAAACCAGCTTCAGCGCCTGCACGCCGATCTGCACTGGGGCCAAATCGCCGGCGTGTTCGCTGCCGCAGGAAGGCGCACCCAGAATCAGAATCATGGAGACAAGAGCGCCGGAAAAGAGGCGGCAATTCATCGTGGAATCCTTCATCATGGAATCCTCCAGTCCGGTTTTCATTGTGCGACCGCCGCTATGGATTCGACGGCCTGTTCAACGAGGTCCAGTTCGCCGCCATGGCCCTGGAACCGGAGCACTCCGCCGGAATCGAAGATGAATACCCAGGGTGTTCGCGACACCAGGGGATACCCGATGTCCGACGGGACGGCGTCCGGCATGCTGAGCAAATCCACGTTCCAGCCGAAACGCTCGGCGTAAGACACCGCCGGACCCGGCAGATCCTGTGTCAATGCAAGGATGCGAGTACGGCCCGCGCCCCAGGTCCTGTCGGCAAAGAAGCTCGTCCAGTCCGAGGCCACGGTGTCGGAGTGGGCACATTCGGAGTGGTACGCGAACAGCACCGTGACGGCACCCTCGTCGTTGGCAAGGGGAACGGACAACGGACTGCCGTCGCCGCCAACACCCTCGAGCATGGCCAGAGCATCCCCCACAGCCAGTTGGGCCGCGGGGGTGGCTGCGCCGCCCGATGGGCGCACCCGTTGGGCCGCGACGAGCACCTGTACTGCCACGCCGAGCAGGAGAACGGTCAACACGATATCACGCCGATTCCTCATTTCTTCCTTCTTTCACTGGAGCGGTCGGACTGCACGAGACACACTCTCCAAATGACAGAAGGACGAACGGTGGGGGGTCAAAATGCGTCATTCGTCAATCCGGTCCGCAAGCAGCATTCGTACCCGCTCCATCGTCCGCAGACGATACATGCCGCGCTGGAGCAGGGAGCGAGCCGTGGCCGGGGCAACATCCAGAATCGCCGCCGCTTCGTCGGTGTCTCGCCCTTCCAGCACCCTGAGGACGATCGCGTCCCGCTCCCGGTCGGGGAGCTTCGCGAGGGCTCCGTAGATGACCTCGCGTTCGCGGCTCAGCCGAAGCTCCTCCAGGGAATCCGGTTGGTCGCCCGCCACCTCGGCGATGTCCTCCACGGCCACCGTCAGCGCGCCTTCCCGCCGCGCGCGACGCAGCTTCGTCCTGCAGACATTCCTGCTCACCGCGATCGCCCAGGCCGCGAAGGAACCGCGGCGCTTGAATGCCTCCAAACGTTCCAGGATCCGGACCCAGCAGTCCTGCAGCAGATCGTCCGCGTCATCGTCGTCGCGGGCGTAGTGCCGGATCGCCATCCAGATCCGCGGACTCAGCTCCCGAACCAGTTCGGTCAAAAGTTCACGGTCCCGGGCGTGGAGGCGCGCAAGATCGATCGAGTCTCCGATCATTGGCGCCCGCCGGCCGGGCCCGCGTTGGTCATTCCTTGTCCCTGGGAGGGCGCGGTCGCTGCATTCCGAGGGTCATGCCGCCGCGAAACGCGGAGCCGCTCCGCTCCACCTCGTGCTCGCCGTCGTAGAGGTAGTCGAGGATCGCCTGGTCCCACGACAGCCCCGCCTTGGCCACCAGCTCCATCCACGGGCCGTAGGCGGTCTCGTCCGGGGCTTCCGTGGTGCCGCTCCAGATGGTGATGTCCGGGCTGAAGCCGCCCCCGCCGGACGGTCCCCGCGAACCCTTCAGGGGCATCTCGATGAGCACGCTGTCGGTCAGCGGCAGGCGGAAGACGTCGGGATCGAAGGCCGCCCCGTACCGGCGATAGCGATCGTAGTTCCGCTGGTTCATCTCGAAGACATCGCGATTGGAGTTGATCCCGCGGGTGATGTAGTCGCGGATCTTGAACGCGGCGTCCTTGTGACGGGGGAAGCGGGGATCGTCGATGTACCCGAACCCGGGCATGAACCACCCCTTGTTGAACCCCCAGTTCCGCTCGGTGACCCGCCCGCGCCGCACAAGCCCCGTGTACTCCGAAAACAGCTGCACGACCTGGTGGCTCGGATAGCCGTGCGGGTTGAGGAAGATGTCGGGTAGCCAGCGGTCCCAGAGCTGCCCGCGCACCTTCGATTCGGGGTAGATGGGGAAGTCCTGCCCGCCGCCCGAGGTCGCGTCCATGCCGAGCGACGCCAGGTAGCCCGCGTGCAGGATGTAGTCCGGCGTGATCCGGTAGAGGTCGTAGGCGAGCTGCGCGCCGTCGGGGTTGGTGAAGGGATGAATGACGACGTTGACCTTGTCCAGCCTGGCCCGCTGCGCCGAATCGGTGAGCAGCAGCTCGGCATGACGGAGGACGTGGCTTGTGGACGAGACTTCGTTGGCATGCTGCCGCGCCGAATAGATCACGGTGGGCTTGAAGGTGGTGGCCTTGACGCGCGACCAGTGGGTGGCCGTGATCGGCGGCATCAGGTCCATCGCCCAGGTGGTCTTGCCCAGGTAGCTCTCGCCGACCCGGTACATGGTGGCTTCGTCGAAGGCGTGGCTCATCTTGGCCACCATCTCGTGGCCTTCGGGCGGCGGAATGGGGGTGTCCCACTGGACGATGCGTTCGCCGGTGTAGCTCCAGTCCTCGGGGAGGAGGTCGGTCCAGACGGGGAGCGGCGCCGGGACACCGTTCGCCGGAAGGACGGCGGTGACGCGCATGGAGTCGTTGTGCTCGTGGGTCCATTCGGCCCACACGCCGATCTCGCCGACGTCGTCCCAGGCCAGGGCGGGGGCGTACAGCCCCGCGCCGCGCAGGTCGCCAAGGTTGGAGAGGGTGGCCGCGACCTGCTCGGCGGATAGCATGCGCGCGTCGACTTGTTGGGGTGACGCCATGTTCAGAAGGGTCTCCCGTTCGTCATCCTCCGAGTCTACTCGCACACGCAGATCCAGCCGCGGATAGGCGGGAGATCCCGGCGCGACCACCGCGCGGCGCAGACTCGGGCGCTCCATGGTGACTTTGGGGATGTCGAGCCGGCGCTCACCGCTGACGCCGTCGCGCGTCTGGTAGCGGACGATCACGGCGGGGCGGTCGGTGGCGAAGCCGGTGAAGGTGATCCGGCCGGTGCCGGGCGCGCCGTCCGACTTCGGGCGCATGACGGGGATGATGCGGCCGGGGTAGGTGAGGTCCTGGCCGCGCGCGTTGCGGCCGATGAGGTGGAAGAACTCGATGGTGCCGAAGTAGATCTCCTCGTGCAGCGCGTCCATCGGCGAGATGATCTCGTTGTCGACGCCAAGGCGGTAGTCGGGCTCGCTGAGCTCGAGTTCGACGTTGAGGGTGCCGAAGAAGGGGGCGTCCGCGCCTCCGCCGCGGGGGTTCCCGTCGTGACGGTCCATGACGTAGTCGTAGACTGCCGGCAGCGTCCGGGACTGGAAGCGGTCCCAGAAGCGCTCCGGGTCGGTGACGATGCGCTCGTGCGCGAGGGTGTCGCCGTCGGTCGTGGCGGTGAGCCAGCCGGTGGTGACGCGAACCTGCTCGTAGTCCTGGAAGCGGTCGACGTAGGGGCGGAGGACCCAGGCCGGGTCGAAGGTGTCCTCCAGGAGCGTGCTTCCGTCCGGCGCGGTGGCCCGGACGCGGTAAATCGGGCCGTTGTCGGCCATTTCGAAGCGAATTTGGCCGACAACGAGCCCCAGATCGGTCGTGAGGACTTCATCGATGGGGAAAATCTCGTGCAGCCAGCGCACCGGGGTCTGCATGGCCTGCTGGGGCCACTCGGCCGGGGGATAGTTGCGGAGAAACTCGATGACGATCTCGCCGATCTCCTCGCCGGCCAGCCGCGGGGCGACTGATTCGCGGAGCCACGAGAAGCCCTGCTTGAAGGCGGACAGGACCTCGACGGTGGTGGCCTCGGGGTCGGCGCCGGCTTCGATCAGGCGGCGGCGGGCCTCGTCGGCGATGGAGCGGCGGACTTCGGGGGGCTCGGAAAGGCGGGCTCCGATGTGGGCCGGAGCGCCGCGCTCGATGCCTGGCTCGATGCGGTCGTCGAAGGCCGACCAGAAGTCGTCCACCTCGGAGGGGAGCGTGAAGTCTTCGGTGAAGATTTCGGCCGCGCGCTGTACGTCGCGGTTGTCGATGGTGACCGTGACCTCGTCGGCCCCCAGCGCGGCTGCCCGCTGGCGCACGACATCAGCCAGTCCTTCGGCGGGCTTCTCGACCGACATCAGGATCTCGGCCGAGGCGATGTCCTCGCCCGCGAGTTCGGCGACGATCCCGTCCAGCTTGTAGAGCCCGATCGCGGCCTGGCCCGCCGGCGTGCGACCCGCGAGGGTACCCCACAGCGCGTACTCGATGTCGTCGAAGGTGGGATTGCCGTCGCCGCGGGAGCTCACGTTGGGGAAGACCTCGGCGATCTTCCTGGTCGCGAGCGTCGCGCCCGCGTGGTCCGCCCCGCTGACCACCAGACTCGGCTTGCTCCCGAACGCATCCGGCACGACCTCGATCAGGCCGTGGCCAGCGCCCACCTCACCCGGCGCGACCCTGCCGCTGTCGGCGAGCTCGGCCACGAGGGGATGGTCGCTCCCGACCAGCACGGTCGTCGGCTCGCTAGACGCGGCCTCGATCTCGTCCGGCCGCCTCACGAGGGGGATCGTCAGCCCCGTGGCCTCCAGCGCCATGCGCGCAGCCAACTCGGGCACGCCCTCGGCCCCGGCGCCCGGCACCACCACCACGTCGATCCGGTCGGGGATCTCGCCGCCGCCCAGAAAGCCGTCCGTGGTGTACAGGTTGGAGAGGTCGAGGTCGTCCTTGGCGCCGCTGCCGGGGCGGCCCCCCGCCGCGCCGCCGCCCGATCCTGCCGCCAGGGTGGGCACCACGACCTGGCGCGCCCCCGCAGCGACAGTGAGCGATGCGAGCCCGGGAAACCGCAGGTCGGCCGAGTCGGGTCCGGTAGCGGTATCGCCGATGCGCTCCCAGGCCAGGAGCTGCAGGCGGTCGAGGGCGTCGGCGGTGAGGGCGGCGGCGTCAGTGGTGCCCTCGGCGCCCTCGTCGAAAGCCAGGGTGGCGAGGAGGTGGACGGACGATGCCGTGCTGCCGGTGCCTCCGTCGCCGGGAGGCTGGCTGAGCGTCGCCTGGGGGAAGGCGATCGCGGGGGAGGGAGCCGTGCTGTCGCCTGCGCTGAGCCAGGTGGCGAGCTCGTCGGCGACGTCGGTGAGCGAGGGGCCGGAGAGGGTGGCGATGTGGGGCAGGGCGCCGGCAAGCAGGCGTGCTGCGCGGAGGAGGGTGTCGTCGTCGTCGCCCAGGACTGCGACAAAACGGTCGCCCGAGGCGGTGGTCAGGGTGGCGACGGTGGGTGCGCGGGCCGGGCCGTCGGGGTCGGCGGGGAGGGCGCCGGGAGAGGGGCCGGGTGCCGGAGCGCCGCGGCGGAAGTCGTCGCCGGAGAGCCCCGCGGCCGCAACGGCGCGCTCGCCGATCAGGATGGCGATCTCGCCGGGCCGGGGAGCGCGTCGCAGGGGCAGGTCGAGGGCCATGGTCTCGAATCCGAGCCGGGCCGCGATCTCGGCGGCGGCGGCCCGCTCGGCGTCGGTGGGATCGGGCGCGAGAATCAGCGCCGCGCCGAGGCGGTCGGGCACGCCGTCGCCATTTTCGTCGAGCACCAGGTTCCCGGGGTCGAACAGGGTGGCCAGGTCGAGGGGCGGGGGGGTGGGGGGAGTCTGCGCGGCGGCGGAGGGAGGCGCGAGCGCAATCACCGCGAGGACCGCGATCGCGCTGAGATGGGCGGCCAAATCGCCGCGACGGATGATGGCGGGCCGTGACTGCCGGTTCCTGGCGTTCATTGGTGTCCTGTCAGTGAGCTGGGTGGATCGGCTGGATACCGGCTGAAACTGCTCCCAACTCCAGGATGCCGCCAAGACGGGGCTCGGTGGGGTCGAGTTGGACCGTATTCGACCGCACCGCCGTGTCCTCGGCAGCCAACCCGTCAAGTTGACAGGACTGCGAACACATCTGTCGCGCAACTGGTGGATACGTCAATGGGGATCTGCGTCACATGGGACGACTGGCGCTTCCACTATAGCGCAATTTGCCCAAATGTCGCAAACTGACCACTCAGGCGTTTGGCGGAATCCCCGCTCCGGGCTAGCTGCCGGGCCTGTACCGCCTGATGGTGGCCGCCCGGATCTCCTCTTCGGTCCATGCCACCCGTTTCATCTCTCCGCGGGCGAACATGGCCGCCTGGTCCGCGTGGTGGGGGGAATCCACCCGGGCCGTCTGCCCGTACGACAGGACCGTGTAGGCCCTTGGAGTGTCCTCGAATTCGACCAGCAACACCCAGGAGTCACCTCGGTTGGCCGCTCGCCGGCCGTTGTCCGTCTCCCCGTACAGAAGCACCCGGAAGCATCCCAGCGTCGGCGGGCAGCCGGACACCGGCACGTCCACGTCCCCGCGAATCACGCGGTGCACCTCTCCCCAGGGAATGTCGAGCGGCACCCCTTCCTCACGCAGCGACCGGGTGGCCGCGGTGAGGGCCTCCCGTGCCGCCGCCGGATCACTTAGTCCGCGCGGGGTCTCCATCGGCCGCTCCGGGTCCCACTGCTCCCCCCACCGAAGCGAGTCCGGAGCTGCGCCGAAGTACTCCCCCGCCCACCGCTCGAAGAGAACGCCGCCGCGGCTCTCGGCGGCCGCCGTCCGGTCCCAGGCCGCGAGCACTTCGGTCGCCTCGCGCAGCAGGTCGTCGTCGCGGGAATCCCGCCCGCCCGCAGCCGGATCGCTCCCCACTCCGTCCGCCTCCCGCGCCGCGATCAGCAGGTCGTCCATCACCCTCTCCGCCATCAGCATCCTGGGCGAGTGCTTGAGCCGGATCACGTCCTCCACACCCACCCGCCCAGCCCCCTCGGCCAGGTCCAGCGACAGCTGGCTCCGCAGACGCAGCCTCCGCTCCGGCAGATTGTGCGGAACCGTGTCGCGATCCATGGGGACGGCAAGGTTGGTGTAGTCGGGCGGATCGTTGGCCTGCTGGACGTATCCGCCCGGTGGATTGAGGTAGAGGGGCAGGTCCTCCCACGGCACCAGTTCGGACCAGATGTCGGCGCTCGATGCCGCGTGCGCCGCCGTGTCGCCGGTCACCGGGTGAGGCAGCAGAGGCAGGCGCGCGTTGTAGTAGTGCGCGATGTTCCCGTCCCGGTCGGCGTAGGTGAAGTTCGACGTCGGGTGCGCCCGCATCCTCATCACGGCGAGCCACTCGTCGAGGCCGGAGGCCATCATCATCCGCAGGAACTGCTCGCCGCGCCGGAATTCGCCGTCGCGCGGGTCCTTCAGCAGGTAGACGTGGTCGTCCGTGCGGTGGATCACTGGCCCGTGCGGCGTATGCCACGTCGTCCGCGTTTCGATGGCGGTGCCCCCGCCGCCGGTCAGATAGTCGACCGCAACCTCGCGCCGGGTCAGCGGCAGCGGCCGCCCGTCGAGCAGCGCGTGGTCCGCCAGGTCGGGGTGCGCGTCGAGCCTGTAGACCTGCGACAGCCGCGGATAGTTGTTGGTCGTCGCCCAGCCCAGGCGCGGATTGAAGCCGCCGATGATCCCGAACGCCGTCCCGATCCGGAAGTCGCCGTAGAAGTCGATCACCCCCGGCACGCGCACGTGCGCTTCGTAGTAGGTCAGCCCGGAGGGACGTTCGAGCAGATCGTGGTCCCCTTCCCAGCGGAGGTGGGGGTTGCGGAGGAGGATCGGCCGCCCGGATTCGGTGCGCGACCCGTGAAACGCCCACGCGTTGGACCCGTCGGGTCCGCCATCGGCTGCGCCGCTACCAGGTTCTGTGCTCTCGGCCCGCATCCGGGCCACGAACCGGGCCGCGTCGGCGCGGCTCCAGCTCTGCACGTCACGGGCGAGGGCGTCGACGCCCGTGAAGTCGGGGGAGACCCAGGGCGGGAACTCGTCCGCGTGGAGACGGATGTAATGATTCACGCCCTCCGCGAAGCCGAGGTAGACTTGGCGGGTGCGTGGGTCGAGGCGGTGAAAGGTCTCCACTGCGCGAGCGTGGCTGTCGCGCGCTGCGAAGTCGGCGTTGAGTTCATCGGGACCGAGATGGCGGGCGAGGGTGCCGCGGCTCGCCACCATCCCCACCGCGATTGACTCGCCGTAATCCTCGGACTGGACGTAGCCGAGCGCGAACCCCATCGCCTTGAGGTCTTCGGCGAGGATATGCGGGACGCCGTAGGCCGTGCGGCGGATCTCGACGCGGGCGGCGAGGGCGTCGGCAGTGTCGGGGGTCTGGAGGACGACCGAGGGCTGCAGGGCGAGGAGCGCGATGGCGAGCGAGGTAATCATGGCGATTGCGGCTCCAGGATTGCGCGACCGGGCCGGCCACGCCGCGCGTGCGCTCCCGGGACGGTCCAAGCGGTCTCTCGCAGGCTCACCGGGCCACCACCTCGGCGCTCTCGATCACGGCGCCCTCCTGCACGGCGTCGACGACATCCATCCCCTCCACCACCACCCCGTAGATGGTGTAGTTGAAGTCGAGGCGCAGGTTGTCGGCCAGGTTGATGAAGATCTGCGCATCGCCGGTGTCGCGGCCGCGGGTCGAGAGGCCGACGGTGCCGCGCCAATGGGCCGCGCCGCTGATCTCGTCGCGGCTGTAGGGGCCGTCGCCGGAGTACTCGTTGGCGTTGGGACTGCCGCCCTGGATGACGAAGTTGGGCTCGACGCGGTGGAAGGTGAGGCCGTCGAAATGCCCTTCGGCGGCGAGGCGGGCGAAGCGGTCGGCGTTGGTTGCGGCCAGGTCTGGGCGGAGCGCGATGACGATGTCGCCGAGCCCGGCCATGTGGAGGATGACGGCGGAGCGCTCGAGTTCGGCCAGGCGGTCGGCGGTTGGGGTCGGGCTGCGGGGGAGCGTCTGCGGCGCGGGCTGGTGGGTCTCGCCGGTGGCCTCGGCGAGGAGTGCGGCGGCGCGCTGGGCGATGACGGGGTCGAAATCGGTGAGGTATGGGGCGAGGTCGTCGGGGTTGAAGCCGCCGACAGCCCCGATGCCGTCGAGGAGTGCGACGCGCACGTCCCGTTCGGTCTGGCGCTGTGCGGCGGAGAGGCGGGCGAGGGCGTCGAGGAGTTGGGGCAGCGGTGCGTCGGCACCGGCGTGCTCAACGAGCAGACGGGTGGCGGTCATGACCAGCTGGGGGTCGTCGGCCGCGAGCTGGCCGGCGTAGATGTCGCGCAGGTCGGCGGGCGGTGGGGCGCCGGCTTCCGATGCGGCGGCGAGGCCGCGCAGGGCGGACTCACGCACGTTGGGGACCGGGTCGGCGGCGAGCCGGACCAGGGTGGCGTGGTCCCCGAGCACGCCCGCGGCCCGCGCCGCCCAGCCCCGCGCGAAGGGGTTGGGGTGGGCCGCGAGGCGCGTGACGTCTTCGGCGGCGGCCTGCGGTGCGATCGCCGCGAGGGCGTGAAGCGCACGGGCGGGGGCCCGCCAATCGGCGTCCGGGTCGCCCATCTCGGCGATCCGGGCGTCGAGCGCGGCCACCTGCGCGACGAGGTCGGGGCAGGGACGCGCGGCCAGACCGATCGCAGTCGCCGCGACATGCGGGTTCGGGTCGGCGATCGCGTCGAGGATCGCTGCGCAGCCTGCTTCGCGACGCAGCCACCGGTCGAAGGCGGCGAGCGCATCGACGCGGACGTGCCAGTGCGGGTCGGCGAGGCCTGCGGGGACCACCTCGGCGGCAGCCGTCCCATGCCGGGCGGCTGCGATCATGGCCTGCCGGCGCACGCCCCAGTCGGTATCCAGCAGGAGCGCCCGGGCATCGTCGTCGTCGATCTGGCCGGTGGTGACAAGCGCGGCTGCCGCGAGACGCCTGACCCGGGCCGCACGCGTGACCACGACTCCGCCGGCAGGCGCTTCCACCGAGCCCAATGACCCCACGACCGCGACGAGTTCGGCGCTCAGCCGTCCGTCGGGCTGGATTGCCCTCGCAAACGCATCGATCCCGCGGGCCAGCGCCACGTGAGCGATCAGCCCGGGGTCGTCCGCAGCCGACGGGAGACGAGCGGCAACCCGGACCAGAGTCGCGTCGGTCTCGGCCTGCGCGGCAGGACTTCCCGGAGCGATGCGCCCGAGGTTGGTCGCAAGGCTGCTCAGGACCGACGCGTTCGTTTCGACATCGATGCGAGCCGCGAGCGCACGCGCGGCCGGCTCCGACGGGGCGCCGAAAACCGCCTGCGCCACGGCGGCGGCCGCGGTGGCGCGCACGGACACATCCCCGTCGCCGAGGAACTCGCCGATGCGCTCGATTAGACCCGGGTCTTCCAGTCGCCCGAACGCTCGCACGGCCAGCCTTCGGATCGCGGGATCCTCGCTCGCGAAATGGTGGCCGATGCGGTCGAGGCCGATCTCGCCCCGGGCGTCCTCCTCTGCCACGATCTCCGCATACGCGGCGTGGAAGCTGGGGGTGGAGCTCTCGCAGGCGAACAGGGCGAGTGCCAGCCCGGTCAGCGCGAAAGCCGGTCCAGCACGGACGAGGGCCAAGCTTGTTTTCATCCGTGCGGGTCCCATCCGAAACGTTCCCACGATGCTTCTCCCTGTTCGTCGAATTCGATGCCCTCGTGCTCGAGCAGGGCTCTCTGGCGCTGGGCCACCCCGTTGAGGGACGATGTGGAGATGGCGCCGCGGCGGTTGACCACGCGCCACCAGGGCACGTCGGTGTCGATCGGGAGGTGGCTCAGGGCGTATCCGACGCCGCGGGCCGCGCGCGGTTGGCCGACCAGGGCCGCGACCCCCCCGTAGTTCACGATGCGTCCCTTCGGGATTCGGCGCACGCAGGCGTAGACTCTCTCGGAAAACGCGGTCATGCGACAACCTATTCGCGGGGCTTGGATCCGCCAAGAATGGCGGGTTCGGTTCCCATAACGGAACCTGCAGCCCCAGTGTCCGTGTATTAACTCCCGGCGCACTTCGCGCCACGATACCATACCATATAGTGATGCCGGTTCGATCCGAGCGCCGCAGAGGGCGCCGCGGATACTCACGCAGGAGGCTCAATGATCAGATTCGCAGCGGGGGTCCTTGCGGCCTCCATGCTCGCAATGGGATGCGGCGCCGGGGGCGCGTCGAGGGTCACGGTCGATTCCGTGCCGCCTCCGCCGCCGGCCGACTCCACGCCAACCGTTTCCGAAGAACCGCCTCGGGAAGATCCGGTTGAGGAACCGGTCGCCGAGCCCGAGGGTGTCGAGCCCGGGGCCGCCGGGGCGGAGGCGGAGGAGCTTCCGGATCTTGCGGCGACTCCGGGATTGCTCAACTACTCGCCCGCGGTCCGGATCGGGGCGCGGGTGGGCGATGTGCGCGCCGAACCCGTCGAGATCGTCGTCGAGGTGGGCGACTCCCTCGAGATGGGCGAGGACTTCGATGTCGTGGCCTACGACCACGACGGCAATGCGCTGCGCGGCGTGCGGATTCTGAGCACGATCGATTCGCGGTTCGCGGTGCTGGACGAGGGTCATATCAAGGGCCTGGCGGAGGGCGACACCGAACTGCGCATGGCGATTCGGGTGCCGCCCGCCAGCGGGACCGGCGCCCCCGAGATTCGCAACTTCACCGCGCCGCTGCGGGTGGTCGGGCCTCCCGTGGTGTCGCTGGAGATCGAGGATCCGGGCGTGCGGTTCTTCACGGGATCGGTGGTGCAGCTAGACGCTCGCGCCCTGTCCGAGGGCGACCGGGTGCGGGAGTCGGTCGAGATCGTGTGGACGAGCAACCGCCGGCGCCTGGCGACAGTCGACGAGCGCGGGTTCGTCCGTGGCATCCGGCCCGGCGGCGCCATCATTACCGCGGTGGCCGAGGGGATCGAGGCGACGTTCTCGCTCGAGGTGGAAGAGGATCCGGTGGCCACGGTCGAGGTCGCGGGGGCCGAGCGTGCGCGGACCGGAGACGTGGTGCGGTTCTCGGCGGTGGCGCGCGACGCGGAGGGAGCTGCCGTGGAGCGCGTGGCGGTCGACTACACGGTCGCGTCCTTCCAGGAGAGGACGGACATGGGGGCGTCGATCTACCCGGACGGAGCTTTCGTAGCCGAGCGGCCCGGGCTGTACCGGATCGCGGCGACCGCGAACGGGAGCACCGGACTGGCGTTCATCGATGTCTCGGAGCGCGGCGTGGAGCACGAGGTGACCGTTACCGGGCGCGCGACGGCCGGGCCGTATCCCACGTCCGACCTCTGGGCCTTCACCGGCGTGGACGGGCGCGACTACGTGTACACGGGAACGCATGTGCTGACCGGGGGCGGCGGCGGCATGCCGGCACTTCCACCCGAAGTCGCGGCGGCCGCGGCCGGGGCTCAGCGCGTGATCGTGGAGACGCGCGGAAGGCCCGGCGGCGGGGGTGGGTCGGGACAGGCAATGCACGTGTGGGACGTTACCGATCCGGCGAACCCGATTCTCACCGACCAGGTGGAGGTGGACGCGCGCGTGGTGAACGACGTCAAGGTGAACAGCAGGGGCACCGTGGCGGCGATCACCCGCGAGGGCGCTTCGGACCGCAAGAACGGGGTTGTCCTGCTCGATCTGACCGACCCGGCGCATCCCGTCGTCGCCGATGAATTCACCGAGACGCTCACGGGTGGGGTCCACAACGTGTTCTTCTCGGGCGACATCCTCTACGCGATCCACAACGGCACCTTCGACGTGCATATCCTGGACGTCTCCGATCCCAGCGATGTCGAGGAGGTCGGCCGCTGGGGCATCGAGTCGCCGGGCAAGTATCTCCACGACATCTGGGTCGTGGAGGGGATGGCCTACGTGTCGTACTGGAACGACGGCATCTACATCCTGGACGCGGGCGACGGCAGCTGGGGAGGCACCCCGACCGAGCCCGTCGAGGTGAGCCATTTCGCCTACCCCGAAGGGAACACCCACTTCGCCTTCCCCTACACCAACGCGGACGGACACCGCTACCTCTTCGTCGGCGACGAGATCTTCGACTGCGAGGAGTGCATCTCGCGCAACGGATACCCCGGCGACGGATCGCGCGGGTTCGTGCACATCTTCGACCTTGAGGACCCGGAGAATCTGCGCGAAGTGGCCCGCTACGAGGTGCCGGAGGCCGGCGCCCACAACCTTTGGGTCGAGGACGACGTGATGTACGTCGCCTACTACCAGGCGGGGCTGCGGGTCGTGGATGTCTCGGGCGAGCTGAGGGGTGACCTGTACAAGCAAGGGCGCGAGATGGCGTGGTTCACGACGGGATTGCCGGGCGGGCAGGTCCCGAATGCGCCGATGGCGTGGGGGCCACAGCTGTTCAAGGGGCATGTCTTCGTTTCGGACATGCACTCGGGGTTGTGGGTCGTGAAGGTGGAGCCGAAAAAGAAGGCGCCGGTGTCGTGATCCGCAGCGCAAGGAGGGCGGTTCCGGCGGTCATTGGGCTGCTCGCGCTGATTGCCGGTGGGGCGGCGCTGGCCCAGGCGGGGTTGGCGCAAGCGGCACCGGCCCAGTCCGCGCCGGCCCAGGCGCCCACCTACCGGGTGTACGTGGCCAACGAGTCCTCCGACCTGGTGAGCCGGGTGGCCTTCACCCCGGGGGAGGGCGTTGTGGTCGAGAAGGAGATCCCGGTCGGGATCATGCCGGGGGACAACGACGGCGCCCACGGGATCAGCGTGTCGCCGGACGGGCGCTACTGGTACGTCACCATCGCGCACGGCACGCCGCGGGGATACCTGTGGAAGTTCCACGCGGGGCCCGACACGCTGGTGGCCCGGACGCGGCTGGGGCTCTTCCCGGCGACGATGGGCCTCACGCCCGACGGCCAGTTCCTGATGGCGGTGAATTTCAACCTGCACGGGGACATGGTGCCGTCGGACGTCTCCGTCGTGTACACCCCCGAGATGATCGAGGTCGCGCGCGTGAAGACCTGCCTGATGCCCCACGGCAGCCGCGTGCGCGCGGACGGCACGAGGCAGTACTCCGCGTGCATGCATTCGGAGCGCCTCGTGGAGATCGACGTGGAGACGTTCGAGGTCAGCGCGCAGTTCGATCTCTCGCCGGGGCGCGAGGGGCCGTTTGACAGTGGGGCCGCGGAAGGCGCCGGCGGCGAGATGGACCATGCGGCGATGGCCGACCGGGTGTGCAGCCCGACCTGGGTAGAGCCGGCGGCGGGCACGCGGGCCGACCGCTTCGTGTACGTGGCCTGCAACAGGAACCGGGAAGTGCTTGAGGTCGACACCGGCGACTGGAGGGTTTCCAGACGTTTCGCCACCGGCCAGGCGCCCTACAACCTGGAAGCCACTGCCGACGGAACGCGCCTGGTGGCGACGCTCAAGGGCGAACAGGCGGTCGCGGTCTTCGACCTGGACGCCGGCACCGAACTCGCCCGCATCGCGACCTCGCGACCGGTCACGCACGGCGTCGTGGCCAGCCCCGACAGCCGGTACGCCTTCGTCTCCAACGAGTCCGTGGGGTCGGTGCCCGGCACCCTGGATGTGATCGACCTGCGGACGCTGGAAGTGGTGGAGAGCATCGAACTGCAGCACCAGTCCGGGGGAATCGACTTCTGGTCGGTCACGCCGGCGGAGCCTCGTTGAGGAGCGCCCTCAGGAGACTGGGAGGCGGAGGCGACAGGCTGGGGAGGGCGAAGCGGCGCATGCTGCTGCGGCACGTCGCCGGGCGCGGGGTGCGCGATCCACGTGTGCTGCGGGCGATGGAGACCGTGCCGCGCGAAGAGTTCATCCGGACGGAGCACGCCCGCCATGCGTATGCGGACCGGCCGCTTCCAATCGGCATGGGGCAGACGATCTCGCAGCCCTACGTGGTCGCATGGATGGCGGAGGCTCTGGAGTTGACGGCTGCGGATCGCGTGTTGGAAGTCGGCACCGGATCCGGGTATGCTGCCGCGGTGCTGAGCCTGCTTTGCGAGGCGGTGTACTCGGTGGAGCGCCACGCTGTCCTGGCGGCCGGCGCCGGCGAGCGACTGGCGGCGCTCGGGTACGGGAACGTGTGCGTCCGTCATGGCGACGGCGTGGAAGGGTGGCCCGAGCACGGCCCGTACGACGCCATCGTGGTGGCTGCCGCGGCGGCGCACATCCCGGATTCGCTGTTGGCGCAGCTGTGCGTGGGAGGGCGGCTGGTCATGCCGGTCGGTCCGGCGGCTGCCAGGCAGAGCATGGTGCGCAGGCGACGGGAGGCGGACGGATTCACGCGGGAGGAGCTCGGAGTTGTCCGGTTTGTGCCGTTGGTGACCGGGCAGCTGTAGTCGGCGGGCCGCCGCGGCTACCCCGCGCCCAGCAGGGTCCTGAAGACGAGAAGCGCCAGTCGCACGCCGGCGCCGAGCATGGGCAGCAGGAATGCGATCCCGAGCGACAGGGTCAGGCCGGCGCGGAAGAGGTGGGGACCCACCGGCAGCACGTCGCGCCCCCAGATCTTGTGGAGAGTGGCTTCCGTGAGGGGTCCGAGCGTGTAGCAGGCGTTCGCCAGCAGCAGAATCCCCAGGACTCCGAGCGCGGGAGGGAACTCGATGGGGCCGCCCTCGAGCCATGTCAGCAGCCCATGCGAGCCGAGCGAGACGGCACCCCCTGCGCTGATCATCGCGGTGTAGGCGAGGCGGCGCTTCTCCCACCACTTGAAGATGGCGCCAACCGTGCGCTTCGCCGGCTTCGGATAGAGGAAGCGGGCCAGCGCGGAACCGGACGAGGTGGGACGGCCGCTTTCCAGTGGGACCTCGGCGCGGTCGTGCGCCGGAAGGTCCTCGAGGGCTATGCGGTCGGGGCCTGTCATGGGATCCTCGCGGCTGGAGCGAACGGCGCTTCCAACATAGGTTGCCGCATGGACGACACAACGTTGCTTCTCGAAGAGATGACCTGGCCCGAGGTCGAGCGCACCCTCGCGGCCGGATTCACGACAGTGGTGATCGCGGCGGGCGCGGTGGAGCAGCACGGCCCGCACCTTCCCCTGCTGGTGGACGCGGCGCGCGGGGACCGCCTTGCGCTCGAGGTGGCCCGCCGGCTCGGCAAGGCCCTTGTCGCGCCCACGATCCGGGTCGGGTGCTCGGAGCATCACATGGGCTTCCCGGGCACCCTTTCGCTGCGGCGCGAGACCTTCAAGGCCGTCTGCGTCGACTACGCGGAGAGCCTCTCGCGGCACGGCTTCCGCACGATCTGCTTCATTCCGTCGCACGGAGGCAACTTCGCCCCCCTCGCCGACATGGTCGACGACCTGCGCGCGGCGGCCGGGGCCGGGTGCGAAGTGCGCGCCTACACCGATCTGCACGGCTTCGTTGCGCTGTGGGAGGGAGCGGTGGAGGACCTGGCCCCCGACCTCGTGCACCGGGTAGGCGGGCACGCCGACATCGCGGAGAGTTCCGAGATGCTGTGCATACGGCCCGATCTGGTGCGCAGGGAGCTGGCGGAAGCGGGCACGGTCGTGTCGTTCGACGATTCCGTGGCGGAGCGCATCTTCGAGGACGGCTTTCGCGCGGTGACGCCCAACGGCGTGCTGGGTGACGCGCGGGGGATGAGCCGCGAGATCGGCGACCTGTGCATTGCCCGCGCGGCGGACGGGATCGCCACGGCGCTGCGCGGCGGATGAGGGAGCCGGTCGGACCCATCGCCCTGGGCGCCATTCAGGCCGCCCGTGCCCGAATCGCCGATGCGGCCATTCGGTCGCCGCTCATTCGGCTGGATGTCCCCGGGCTGCCCACCGAGGTGTGGGTGAAGCTGGAATGCCTTCAGCCCATCGGGTCCTTCAAGATCCGCGGCGCCGCCAACGCGATGGCGCTCGCCGATTCCGAACTGCTCGCGCGCGGCGTGTATACGGGAAGCGCCGGCAACATGGCGCAGGGCGTGGCCTTCGCCGCGCGTCGGCTCGGCGTGCCCTGCCGCGTGGTCGTGCCGGAGACGGCGCCCCGCACGAAGCTCGATGCGATCGCGCGGCTCGGGGCGACGGCGGCACCGCTCCCCTTCGACGAGTGGTGGGGCGTTCTGCGCGACCATGGACACCCGGCCGAGAAGGGGCACTTCGTCCACCCGGTCAGCGACCCCGCGGTCATCGCAGGGAACGGCACGATCGGCATCGAAATCGTCGAGGAACTCCCCGACGTGAGCGCAGTGGTCGTGCCGTACGGCGGCGGCGGACTCTCCTGCGGGATCGCCGCGGCTCTGCAAGACCTCGCCCCGGGCGTGCCGGTGTTCGCGGCCGAGGTCGACACCGCGGCGCCCTTTGCCGCGTCTTTGCGCGCCGGCCGTCCCGTCGACGTGCAGTACCACCGGTCGTTCGTGGACGGAATCGGTTCGACCAGCATGCTGGAGGAGATGTGGCCGCTGGCCAGCACGCTGCTCGCCGGGTCGCTGGTCGTCTCGATCGACGAGGTGTGCGCGGCGATCCGCCTGTTGGCCGGGGGCGCGCACGTGGTGTCGGAGGGGGCGGGAAGCGCCGGCGTTGCCGCGGCGGTGCGGGGAGTTCCCGGCATTGCCGACGGCCCCGTCGTGGCGGTCGTCTCCGGCGGCAACATCGACCCGCCCGTCTTCCGCGCCATCATGGAGGGGCGTTCGCCGTGACGTTGCCCATGCCATAGCTTGCCCGTCGGCCGGTTCTCCGTGTGCCGCCGTCGATGATAGTTAACATTATTGTTTAGTATCCAGCCACAACAGAGGCCCGAATGACCGCAGCAGCGAAGACCCGGCATCCCCGGGGGCTGATGACCCTCTTCTTCACGGAGATGTGGGAGCGCTTCTCCTACTACGGGATGCGCGCGATCCTGATCCTGTACCTGGCCGAAGCAACGACCGCCCAGAATCCGGGGATGGGACTGGATGTCGCGACGTCCGGCGCCATTTATGGCCTCTATGCCGGGCTGGTCTACCTGCTCGGCCTGCCGGGAGGCTGGGTCGCGGATCAGCTGTGGGGGCAGCGCAAGGCCGTCTTCGTGGGTGGATGCATCATCGCGGCCGGGCACTTCAGCATGGCCGTCCCCAATGACTTCAACTTCTTCCTGGGACTCATCCTGATCATCATCGGGACCGGACTGCTCAAGCCGAACGTCAGTTCGGTGGTCGCGGACCTGTACCCGGAAGGCGGTGCGAGGCGTGACGCGGGGTTCTCCATCTTCTACATGGGGATCAACGTGGGGGCAATGGTCGGACCGATCATCTGTGGCTGGCTCGGCCAGAGCTGGAACTGGCACCTGGGATTCTCGGCGGCCGGTTTCGGGATGGTCCTGGGACTGATCCAGTTCCGCCTCGGCTACGGCCGGCTGGGTGACGCCGGGGTGTTCCGCAGCGACCGGACCCCGCAGCAGATCGCCGGCCTGAGCCGCCGTTTCTTCGGTGGTTGCGCCGCGCTGGCCCTCGCGCTGGTCGCCTTTGGCGTCCTGGTGTCGCAGGGATCGATTCCGCTCACCCTCCCGCAGATCGCGGGCGGCCTGGCCTGGGTGATCGGCGGGGTCGTCGTGGTCTACTTCTTCTACCTGATGTTCTTCGGCGGGCACAATGTCGACGAGAAGAAGAAGATCGGGGCAATCTTCTGGTTCGCGCTGCTGGCCGTGATCTTCTGGTCGGGCTTCGAGCAGGCGGGTTCGTCGCTGAACCTCTTCGCCGAGAACTATACGAACCGCACGATCGGGTCGTGGAGCTACCCGGCGTCGTGGCTGCAGTCGGTGAACGCGTTCTTCATCGTCTGCCTGGCCCCGGTCTTCGGCTGGCTGTGGGTGTGGCTCGCCAACCGCAACCGGAATCCCTCGACGCCGGTCAAGTTCGCGCTGGGGCTGCTGGGTCTCGCCGCCGGCTTCTTCGTGATCGCGTGGGGCGCGGCCAATGCGACGCCCGACTCGCCGGTATCGGCATCGTGGCTCATCGTCATGTACTTCCTGCACACGGTCGGGGAACTGGCGCTGTCACCGGTGGGGCTCTCGGCAGTCACCAAGCTTGCTCCCCCCAACCGGATCAGTCAGATGATGGGGCTGTGGTTCGTGGCGACGTCGCTGGGCAACGTGGTGGCGGGGCTGGTCGCTGGGCGGCTGGAGGCGCTGGAGCCGTCGCCGCTCTTCTTTGCGGTCACGACGATCATCGGTTCGGCCGGATTCGTGGCGCTGCTCGCGAGTCCCTTCATCAAGCGGCTGATGGGGGATGTGAAGTAGGGCGCCGCCGTCCGGCCGCGCGGAACGGGGACGTTACCCGTCCAGGCGCAGCTCCCTGAAGATGTCCCAGGGGATGGTGCGGGCCTGATCGCCATTGGTGACGACGATGCCGCGGTTGCCGCGGTCGACATCGTTGCTGCCGCTCAGGTCGAAGGACCGGCCGTCGCGCAGGTAGACCGTGCTGGCATCACCATTCTTGACGATGCGGGCGATGTTCGAGAACTCGATGTCGAACTCGACGCCGTTGCTCGACCCGTTGAGCATCTCCCAGCTCGAATACTCGTCGCGATCCCACTTGATGTCTCCCGAGACTTCGGCGCCGGTCCTGGTGACTACGGTGCCGCGCAGGGAGTGGCCCCCGTCGAAGTCGCGCCATGATTCCTCGGCTTCGGCTCCGTGGAAGCGGACGTTCGAGAAGTAGTTCCACGGGACCGTGACCTGGCCGAGGCCCGGATCGGAGACGGTGATTCCGCGGTTTGCATTGTCGACGTCGTTGGTGCCGTACAGGGTGATCCGTTCGCCGGTGTGAAGATCGACGTGGGCGCCGATGGGGCCATACTGGCTGATGGTTTGAATGGCCCCGAAGGGGATCTGGTAGGAAACCCCGCCGTCGCGGACGTGCGTCTCGCCGTCCAGAATGTCGGTCGAGTAGATCTCGTCGAGGTCCCAGGCGATGTAGCCGGTGAATTCCGCCCCGCGGCCGGTGGTCAGCGTGCCGTAGAGACGGCCCTCCGCGGGGCTGGCCTTCGCCGGTGCGGAGTGGAAGTCGATCCAACGGACGTCCCGCCACTCCAGATCGGCCCGGCCCGCGCCCGGTGGGTCGACGACCAGGGCTCGCATTGCACGCCCCAGGTCGGTGGACTCTCCCTGCATGCCGACGGTCTGCCCGGACCGCGTGTGGATCAGGGCCTGGGTGCTTCCGAGGGAGACGATGCGTTCGATGTGTCCGAACCGAATCCCCGAGAGCCCGCGAAAGCCGCGATCCAGCTTGGTGGCGTCGAGCAGGTCACTCCAGCTGCCCTCGTTGCGATCCCAGCGCAGGAATCCTTCGTGCGTGGTGCCATCGCGGGTTGTCACGGTGCCGTAGAGACGATTCGTCCCGGACAGGGACTCGACCACTTCGTAGCTGCGGGCCGGTTCCGCGAGGGTCCGATAGGCGACGCCCGGCGGCGGCCCGTCTCCCCCGGTCAACGCTACCGTCGCGATCACCGCCGCTGCCGCCGAGCCGGCGATCAGGGCGACGTTCCTTGCGTCTTCGTTCCATTGCCACGCGTGCTTCATGTCGGTTCTCCGTATCGCACTTCGAATCCCCGGGCCTTGATCCTGCAAGGCCCTTACACCCGCTATTATACGGTCCAGGGTCGGATTCGTGTCGGTCTTGTCCCGAAAACGGAATCCGATAGCTTGGAAGACCATGAACCCGGCCCTGAGCGGTCGATCCACCCGGGGAAAGAGACGGTGACCTTCGTCCATGTCGATGTGGAGCAAGATATTTGGTGGGTCCGCACGTCCGGATAAGGTCGACTACTACGAGGAAGCACTGGCCCTTTCCAACGAGGGCAAGTTTCACGAAGCGCTCACTTCCCTGAGGCTCGCCCTGAAGGAGTCGCCGGGAGATCCCGTGGTCCTCCAGCAGATCGCGATCGCCTACACGCGCATGGGCATGGACTCGGAGGCGTTGAAGACCTATCGGCATGTCCTGCGGAGGAACTCCCATGCACCGGGGGCGCACTATGGGATCGCCTTCATCCTGCGCCGGCAGGGCCAGGAGGCCGAGGCGGTGGAGCATCTCGAAGCGTTTCTTGCCGGGGACCCGCCGGAGCCCGATGCTGCTGAGCACATCGCGCACGCCCAAAGGACTCTGAATGAAATTCGGGGGGAAGCGAACGCGGACGGCGACCAACCCTGATCCTCGCAGCGAGGGGATGATTGAGAAGTGAGTGCGGACAAACAGGTTCGGCTTTCCTGGACCGGCTCCGGCCTCGTTTTCGACGGCGGCCCCGTCGACGGGCCCCAGATGATCGTGGACGGAGATTCGGCCACCGGTCCGTCACCGATGGAACTGGTGCTGCTCGCCGTGGCGGCGTGCATGGCCATCGACGTGCGGGTGGTACTCAAGAAGGGGCGCGTTCATTTCGACAGCCTGGACGTAGAGGCCGGGGGAGGCAGGCGGGCCACTCCACCGCAGCACTACGAGAGCCTGCGGCTCGTTTTCAGGGTGACCGGGGTGGCGCGCGCGAATTGGCCCAAGGTCGAGCGCGCCATCGAGTTGTCCCGGGAGAAGTATTGCTCTGTAATGTTTTCTCTGAGGCAGGATATTCCGGTTGAAATTGTTCTCGAAGGGGGATAAGACCCGTGTCCGACACCATCCACTACTACGCGAACAAGGCCGATGTCCCGACGGGGACACTGATCGACCTCTTTCTGCAGGTCGTGAACCGTCTGGGAGACCGATGCGCCTACAACGTCACCGGTGACGGGGCGCGCACCTACACCTACGAGCAGGTGCAGGACGTGGCGCGACGAGGAGCGGCGGCGCTCGCCCGGTCCGGCGTCAACCGGGGTGACCGGGCGGCCATCCTGTCGGGGAACAGGGTGGAGTGGGCGTTTGCCGACTGGTCGTGCCTGTGCGCCGGCGTGGTGGATGTGCCCATCTACAGCACGCTGCCGGCGGCGCAGGTCGCGTACATTCTGAAGGATTCGGGCGCTTCGGTCGTCTTCGTTTCGGATGCGGAGCAGCTGGAGAAGGTGCGCGAAGCCGTGTCGGGATCGGACCGCGACATCGAGATCGTGGTTTTCGACGCCGAGGCTGCGGGCAGTGGTGCGGTGAGCTGGGACGACTTCCTCGCACGCGGCGATGACGCCACCCCCGACGACTTTCTCGCGCAGGCGCGCGGAGCCAATCCCGGTGACCTGGCCACGCTGATCTACACTTCGGGGACGACCGGAACGCCCAAGGGTGTCATGCTCACCCACAACAACATGGCGTCCAATATCTGGGCCAGCGAACAGCTGCTTCCCGTGGGCCCCGACGACAACAGCCTTTCCTTCCTGCCGCTGTCGCATGTGCTGCAGCGAATGGTGGACTACCTCTTCTTCTCCTCCGGGTGCACGATCACCCACGGCTCGATCGACACCGTTGCGGCCGACATGAAGGAGTTGCGGCCGACCGTGCTGGTGTCGGTTCCCCGCCTTTACGAGAAGGTCTACCAGAAAGTGCTGGACGCGGGTGGCGCGAAGGGCAAACTGGTGGCTTGGGCCGCCGGAATCGCGCGCCGGGCATCGCTGTGCAGGGAAGAGGGCAAGGATTTCCCCTCCTCGCTCCAGTGGCAGTACTCCATCGCGGACCGCATCGTCTTCTCGAAGCTCAGGGCGGGCATAGGCGGACGGCTGCGCTTCTTCGTGAGCGGCGGGGCGGCGCTGGCACCCGAGATCAACCGCTTCTTCCTGGGTGCCGGGATCATGATCCTGGAGGGATACGGGCTCAGCGAGACTTCTCCCGTCACGAACGTGAACACCGAGGAAGATTTCAGGATCGGCACGGTGGGCCGCCCGGTTCCGGGGACCGAGGTCCGGATCGCGGACGACGGCGAGATCCTCATCCGCGGGCCGCAGGTCATGAAGGGCTACTACGGGCTCGAAGAGCTGACCCGCGAGGTGATTGCGGACGACGGCTGGTTCAGCACCGGGGACATCGGCGAGCTCAGCAGCGACGGCTTCCTGAAAATCACCGACCGCAAGAAGGATCTGATCAAGACCTCGGGCGGGAAGTACGTGGCCCCCCAGGCGATCGAGAACATGCTGAAGAAGAACGCGTTCGTGGACCAGGCGGTCGTGATTGGCGAGGGCCGGAAGTTCTGTGCGGTTCTGGTCGTGCCCGCCTTCGAGCGGCTGCGCGCCTGGGCCGCGGAGGCGGATCTCGGCGCTTTGGACGACCGGACGCTGCTGACCGAATCGAAGTGCCAGGAGCTCCTTCAGGAGCAGTTCTACTCCGAGATGCGGGACCTTGCGAGCTTCGAGACCCCGAAGAAGGTAGGCCTGCTGGCCGACCCGTTCACGGTCGAAAACGGGATGCTCACGCCCACCCAGAAGGTGAAGCGCAATGTCGTGGCCGAGCGCCATGCGGATCTGATCGAGTCGTTCTACCACGCGGGTTCGGTCCAACAGACGATGTTCGTCGCGTCCGGGTGACGCGTGAAGACGAGCGGCGACGCTGATGTTCCCCCGGCGCGCGGCGGGAGCGACGTCGTCACGGTTCTGATGACGGCACCGGGAGCCGGCGAGGCGGAAGCGGTCGTTCGGGGTCTGATCGAGGAACGGCTTGCCGCTTGCGGGAACATCCTCCCGGGTGCGGTGAGTATCTATCGGTGGGAGGGAGAGGTACATCGCGACGAGGAGTCGGTCGTCATTCTCAAGACAGTTCGGCGGCTGCTTCCCAGGATGCTGAAGCGGGCAGAGCAGCTCCACCCGTACGATGTGCCCGAGTTGCTCGTGCACGATGTGGTGGACGGAGCCGGTGCCTATCTGGAGTGGGTCCGGCGCGAGTGCCGCCCCGACCCGGGAACGCAATGATGATTGATCGGTTCAAATCCTTCTTCGCGCGCGAAATGGCGGTCGATGCCGAAGATCCGGACCCGCCTCGCACGGCCGAGAGGCTGCGGGTGGCCGCCTGTGCGCTTCTGCTCGAGGTCGCCCACGCCGACGACTACTTCAGCACCGGCGAGCGGAGGCACCTGCGGGCGCTCGTCCGGCGGCACTTCGGACTGAAGCGGGAGGCTGCCGACGAACTGATCGCGCTTGCCGAGGACGAGCGGCGCCGGAACGTCGACCTGTGGGGATTCACGACCATGATCAACGCGAGTTACTCCACCGGCCAGAAGATGGTGCTTGCGGAGGCGATGTGGGGTATCGTGCTCGCGGACGGTGAACTGGCCAACCGGGAGGACTACCTGATGCGGAAGATCTCGCACCTGATCGGACTCCGCTCGGGCTACCTGGCCGAGGCGCGAAGGCGCCACGATGCGGTAGAACCGGATCCGGCCGCATCGGGAGGCGCGTAATGTCCCTCCTGGCCAAGATTCTCATCGGGCTGGTGGCGGTGGCGCTGGGGATTTTCCTGGGTATGCCGGGCAAGCCGGACCGCGATTCGGAAGATCCGGGGCGCAGGCGCATCGGGGCGCACGATGAAAAGAAGGTTCGGGATCTGGAGAACGCTCTGGGACGGGCCGCGCGGCGAGCCAAGGCGAAGCGCTACTTCACCCCCCTCGATCTGCTGAGGCGGGACCGGCGTCCCTCCGAGAGGCGCCGAACGCGCCAACACTTCAAGACCGTGGCGCCATCGAAGGACAGGAAGGACTGACTGCTCACCCGGCGGCGCGCCGATGAATCCCGGTGACGTCGCCCTGCCAGATTCGGCGGCGGTGCGGGGCGCGGGCTGCTACCCCAGCAGGTAGTTGACCAGGACCAGGATGCTCCCGATGAAGGCGCCCAGGGCGTAACCCAGGTAGACGATCGTGCGGAGCTCCCGCTCGGTTACCCTCCGGACGAGCTCCTCCATCCGCGCCACGGGGAAGTCGCGGACCTTTTCCTCGACTCTGCGGGCGACATCCAGTTTCGCGACCACTGCCGGGATCTGGGATTGCATCCACAACCAGAGCGGATCGCCGAGGGCACTCTGGATGCTGTGGGTCGCGTTTGCCGGCAGCCATCGGGCCGGACGGCCGATGGGGCGCTCCAGGACCGCGGCGGCGATGCGGCGGGCCGCTTCCCGATAGACGTTTCCCGCGACATCGCTCCGTGCCGCGGTCACGACCCATTCCGATACCCGATCCGGCGGAATGTCATCGATCAGCTCTGCCCAGGTCTGCTTCGAGGCCCGGCCCAGGGCGGCTTCCACCCTCTCGCGCACAAAGCTCCGGGCGGCGGGATCCCGCACGAGTTCCGCCAGCCACGACGAGATCGTATCCGACGCCTCGATCACCTCCGGATCGCCGGGATTGCCCAGGACGTCCGTCACAGGTCGGTCGAGCAGATCCTCGATGGCGCGGTGGATGTTCCTGTCCAGCGCGGCCTCGACCTTCGGCTCAGTGAAGAGGACGGCGATCCGATCGGCGCCTGCCACCTGGATGGTGTTGAGGGCCTTTTTCACGGCGTCGCCCGAGAGGACCATCTTGGCGACGACTTTCTTATGGAAGCGGAGATCGTCCATGAAACGGTCCAGCACGTCCTGGATGGCCCTCTCGAAGCGCTGGCGGGCACCAGGATCCTCGAGCACCTTGCCCATGCGCCGGATCGCAAGAGGGACGAAGTCGGCAATGGCGTGCTGGAGCGTGCCGGTCACGCCGGGAGGCAGCAGGTCCCGGATCGTGAGCGACGGGATCAGCAGCCGTTCGGCGGCGTGTTCCAGGTATTCGTCGACCGTCCGCTGGAACTTTTCGCTTTCGGCTGCGTTCGCGACCCATTCTTCGGCCGCATCCGCGATCCGTTCCTCGCGCGACGGTGTGAGGATGTCCGATACCGGCTGATCCGCCAGGTAATCGGACAGGGTGGCCGCCCTGTGCTCGACCGCCTCCTCGAAGGCTGTCGATTCGAGGTGCTTCTCGATCCGGGAGATCGCGTGGTCCAGCACCTCGTCGATGATGGGCGCGGCCTCGGCCATGACCTCCGGACCGAGGATGTCGCTGAGCGAGCCGCGTTCCACCTCGAGCAGTTCGTGGAGGAAGCGCTCCAGCCCCTCGTCGAAGGCTTCCCGGAACTCGGGCTCGGCGAACACGCGGGTGAGGTCTTCCTCGGTGAGGAGGCGGTTGCCGACCGCGTGACCGATGGCGCGGGCGAGCCGTGCCTGGTTCTTGGGGACCGCGCCCTGGAGCAGCCGTACACGCCACCGCCAGAGCGTCGGGGGGCGGTACGGGTGGAAGAGCATCCAGATGGCCACCGTGTTGGTGAGCCCGCCGGCCAGCGCACCGGCGACGATCGACACGATGGCGCGCAGCAGCGCGTCGTTCATGAGCCGTGTCCGCTCATCGCTGAAGGTGGCGCAGGAAGCCCTTCACGGCGATTCGATCGGTTCCGATGGTGACGTGCCCCGCGAGTTCGTATACGCCGAGGGCGGGGAGACGCGCGCCGGTGCCGCGCATCGTATGCTGGTGGGAACTCACCGCCTCGAACTCGCCCGAGAGGAAGGGTTCGGTCGACGCGATGGCCCACGCCACCGGGATATCGCGCCGGGCGCGTTCGAAGCTGCGCACCTCCGGCCAGGTGACATCGACCTCGGGCCAGGAGTAGGTCACGGTGTCGCGGCGCGCCCACGCGCGATAGGGTCCGGCACCCTCCGAGTCGGCAAGGAGGAGTTGGAAGCTGTCACCCCCGGTCAACAGCGCCAGTTCGCTGGCTTCGTCGGCCTCGCTCGTCCGGGCGGTGAAGGCGTCCAGCACCAGGCCGCTCGTCTCCACACCTGCAAGGCGGGTGGTCCCGTTCAGGAGCCGGTAGGTCTCCCCTTGCTGCCCGCCCCACTCGGCGATGGCTTCACCCATTCGCACCGAGAGATCGCGAACGCCCTCCTGGAAGTAGATTTCGCGCAGGGCGTCTTCCAGTCCCACGATCAGCCTCGCCGGTCCGCGTGGCAGGATGCGCCAGGGCGCGCGTGTGGGTTCGGTCGTCCAATCCTCTTCTACAAAAAGACGCCATTCCCCGGCCCGACCGAGCCAGCCGCGCGTGGAGCGCAGGATGCTGTTTGCTTCCACGCGGTTCGCGAATTCCCATGGCACGAACATCGAAGTGTCCCGCGAGGTGTCGACAAAGACTACCGTGCGACGATACGTCGTGCCCGCCGCCGCACCCGGTTCGCTGTTTCCCCGAGAGGCCGTGCCGGGCTCGCCGGGCAGAGGTGGCGACCTCTCCTCGACCGGATCGCCGGCGCAGGCCGCTGCCGTGAAGGCGACAAGCAGAGACGTCGCCGCACGGCACAACACTATGAATTCACCGCTGCCGCACTCCGGCCGACGGAACGCCCGGCCAGTATCTGCTCCGGCCGCGCATCGAGGGAGAGATCCAGAGCGCGAATGAGGCGCCGGATTCGGCGTGCGTTCGTGCCCGGGACTCCGCCACGGCGACGTCGCTCGATGCTGACGTCCACCCGGGTCTGGGCGTCGGCGTCCAGCGCAATCACGATCACCGCCCTGGCTTGAAGCGGAAGCACGTTGCCGCGCACGCTGGCTTCGATGATGCCTGCGCTCTCGTTGGCTGACACCTGCGTCCAGCCGCGCAGTCCTCCCGAAACCAGCATCAAAGTCGCCTCCCAGACAGCGCCGAAGGGAATCGCATACGTCCGACCACTCAATTCGGGGTGGTCACGATCGACGCTCGTGCGCGCTGTTCGGCCGGGGAGTGCTTTGCGAATCATCGTTTCTCGGGAGCGAGGGAGGGCCAGGTCGGGGTGGAGCCCGCAGTCTTCTTGCACCCCGTGCCAAGTTACGAATCCAAAGCTGTCTGAAGCGCACGTCCACGGTCAACCGGGGCGCAGGCTATCTTCCATGATGACCTAGCCGCAGTGCGGGCCAGGCGACGATCGGCGCGCCGGGGCCGCCGCGGCCCGACCGATGAGCGAAGCTCCCTTCGATGAAAGCCGTCATACCTCTCGCGGGAAAGGGTACCCGGCTCAGGCCGCACACCCACCACATCCCCAAGCCGCTCGTCCGCATCGCCGGCAAGCCCGTCCTCGATTTTCTCCTGGACGATCTGCTCGATGCGGGGGTTGACGAGATCGTCTTCATTGTGGGGCACCTCGATGCGGCGATCCGGGCACACGTCGCGGAGAGGTATCCTGGCGTGACTCCGCGCTACGTCGTGCAGGAAGTGCAGGATGGTACGGCCGGCGCCGTGGGTCTGGCCGAGCCGTGGGTCGATGACGCACTGTTGATCGTGTTCGCCGATACACTGTTCGAGGCCGATCTGGGCCTCGCCCGGAAGTTGGACCCCGGCAAGGCGGGTGTGATCTGGGCCAAGGAGGTGGATGACTATCAGCGCTACGGGGTCATCGTGACGGATCACGCCGGTGACATGCGGCGCATCGTGGAGAAGCCGCGCGAACCGGTCTCCCGGCTGGCCAACATCGGGCTCTACTACGTCAGGGACCACGAACTCCTCTTCGAGGGCATAAGGCACACGCTTGCAGCCGGCCCGTCACCTTCCGGCGAGTACTATCTCACCGACGCCTTCCAGTACATGGTCGACGCGGGGGCGCGGATCGCTACCGCGCCGGTGGGAGCCTGGCTGGACGCCGGCAACGCCGGTGCCGTGCTGGAAGCGAACCGTCACCTGATCGCGGGGAGCCGGGGAGGCGTGGCAGAGACCGCGCGCGTGGAGGAGTCCGTCGTCTCTCCCGTTTCGCGGATCGAAGCCGGCGCACTCGTGACCGGGTGCCGGATCGGCGATAACGTTACCGTTGAAGCGGGTGCCCGCGTGAGTGATTCTGTCCTGCGGGACACGATCGTGGGCGGCGGAGCGACGGTCGAGGGATCCCGGCTGCGGCAGTCCATTGTCGGAAGCGGCGCTGTAGTCCGAGGCTTCGACGGCTCGCTGAGCATCATTGACCATTCGGAAGTAAGTGCGGGGTGTCCAGATGGATGAGAGCCGATTGATCCATGACTGGAACGTGGAGGAGTTCGACACGCTGGCCTGGGGCCGGCATGTGGAGCTCGACGACGAGACCCTGCGGGACGGGTTGCAGTCCCCCTCGGCCATCGACCCTCCCATCGGCACGAAGATCCGGCTGATCCACATGATGGACGGGCTGGGCATCCATGCGGCGGATGTCGGTCTGCCCGCGGCAGGACCCAGAGCGGTTGCCGACGTGACCCGCCTGTGTGAGGAGGTGCGGGACGCGGGGCTGTCCATCGAAGCCAATTGCGCCGCCAGAACGGTTGTTTCCGACATTGAGCCGATTGTCCGGATCGCGCAGCAGACCGGCGTCCGGATCGAGGTGGCCGCGTTCATAGGAAGCTCTCCCATCCGACAATATGCCGAGGGGTGGACTCTGGATCACATGTTGCGGACATCCGAAGCCGCGGTGTCCTTCGGCGTGCGCGAGGGGCTGCCCGTGATGTTCGTGACCGAGGACACGACCAGGGCTGACCCGGACACGCTGCGGGCCCTGTACGGGAACGCGATCGAGTCGGGGGCGCGTCGAATCTGCCTCTCGGACACGGTGGGGCACGCGACGCCCTCGGGCGTGAGAGCGCTCGTCCGGTTCGTAAAACACGCGATCATCGGCCCTTCGGGAGAGAACGTGAAGCTGGATTGGCACGGCCACCGCGACCGCGGGCTGGGTCTGGCCAATGCGCTGGCGGCGATAGAGGGGGGCGCCGACCGCATCCACGGCACGGCCCTGGGCATCGGGGAGCGCGTGGGCAACGTCGAAATGGACCTCCTGCTGGTCAATCTGGCGCTGGCCGGCGTCCACGACGCCGATCTGACCCATCTCAGCGCATACTGCGAGCTGGTTTCCAGGGAGTGCAATCTGCCGTTGCCGCTCAACTATCCGGTGCTCGGCGGTGACGCTTTTCGCACTGCGACCGGCGTGCACGCGGCGGCGATCGTCAAGGCCGAGGCCAAGGGTGCCGACTGGCTGGCCGACCGGGTCTACTCGAGCGTGCCGGCATCGATGGTGGGCCGGGCACAGGAGATCGAAGTGGGGCCCATGTCCGGTATTTCCAACGTGAAGCACTGGCTGGCGGGCCGGGGCTACGATTCCGACGATGCCGAACTGTGCCAGCGGATCTTCGATGTCGCCAAGGAGGGCGATCACACGCTTTCGGAAGAGGAGATGCTCGAGATCGTGAACGAGGTCGGACGGAGCGGCTGACTTGATCGGGAATCGCGCCGGGGAGAAGGGCCGGGAGCCGAGGCCCCGAATCCTGGTCATCGAGGACGATCCCGGGATCAGCGACGTGGTCGCGCACCAGCTCACCAGAGCGGGGTATCGCGTCGCAACCAGGAGTGGCGGCGTCAGCGGGCTGAACTCCCTGCACGGAGACATCCCGGACCTGCTGATCCTGGACCGGATGCTGCCGGAGCTGTCGGGTGACGAGGTGCTCGCCTCCATCCGCCGCGACCCGGCTACCAGGGGCCTTCCCGTGATCGTCGTTACGGCGAAGGGGGAGGAGGTGGAGCGGATCGAGGGATTGGAGATGGGGGCCGACGACTACGTGACGAAGCCCTTCAGTCCCCGGGAGCTCGTACTTCGGGTTGACGCCATCCTGCGGCGTGCCAGGACGGAGGGAGTCGCGTCCACGTCCAGTGGCCGGTTCCTCAAGGTGGGACCTCTGGGTTTGAACCTGGATGCCAAGCAGGTCACCCTGCACGGCTCCACCGTCGCGGTCACCCCCACGGAATACAGACTGCTCAGATCGCTGCTGGAGCGCCGGGGGCAGGTGCGGACCCGCGACCAGCTGTTGGCGGATGTCCGGGATATCGAACCCGAGGTCGCCGCGCGGATTCGCACCCGGAGCGTGGACATGCACATCCGTCGATTGCGTTCCAAACTGGGCTCGGCCGGGGATTGGATCGAGACGGTGCGCGGGTTCGGGTACAGGTTTCGCGAGCCGAGGACGACTTGAGGGCAAGTCTGCCATGAGGGTCCCGCTCAGACTGGCGACCGCACTGGCGACCTCCGGGTGCGTGGTGCTGACCGTCGCGGCTACATGGTTCGCGGTGCGGGTCGCGGCGACGCGGATCATGTACTCGCAGGGGCAGCAGCACCTTGCGGCGGCCGCGGTGCTGAGCGCCGAGCAGTTGCGGGCGTCACGCGAACTCGCCCTGGATAGCGTTGCCAGCACATTGGCGCTCACCACGGGTTACCGGGTCAGCGTTTTCGACGCGAACCAGCGCCTCCTGGCGGATTCCAATCTCGGGACCGTCCCCGTGGACGAGCACGCGGGCGTGAGCCACCGCACTGAAGTGGCCGGTGCGCTGAACCGCATGAGGTCGTCGTCGACGCGCAACAGCGCAATCGACGGACAGGTGTACCTGTTCAGCGCAGTGCGGTTGTATCGGGGTGGGCAGCAGGCTGTCGTTCGACTTGGCGCGCCTGCCGAGCCGATTCGCGACGCCGCGTCCGGTCTCGCCCGGTGGGCCGCCTTCACGGTCCTCGCCCTGGGTACCCTGGTCGTCGTCGCGCTCGACCGGGGGGCGGGCCGGACGGTGCGGGTCCTGCACGACATCCGCGTCCTGCTGGGACGGATCGGAGCGAGTGAGCCCCCGGGGGCGCGCGTCAGGCTTCCGCGGGTGGTCGAGTTGGCGACGGTGGCATCGGCCGCGAACCGGGTCCGTGGCGAGCTGGAAGAGCAGGTCGCCCGAGTCACCCGTGAGCGGGACGAGCTTGCCCAGCTCATGGACCAGGTGGGCGAAGGACTGATGGCGCTGACCGACGACGCGCGCATCCTGCGTATCAATCCGGCCGCGCGGAAGCTCCTCGGGCTGACCGATGTCATACCGTTTTCTCCAGTCGGGTCGATCGTGCGCGATCCCGTTCTCCGCGACCTGCTGGAGGCCTCGGTCGTGCGCCGCGAAGGGCGCCAGGAACTGGAGCTCGGCGACCGTGAGATCGAAGTGCGCACCAAGCGGGGCACGGAGGGCGGGGCGGTGGTCCTGATCGTCGACATCACCGAGATCAGGCGCCTCGAGGCGGTCCGTTCGGACTTCGTCGCCAACGCTTCGCACGAACTCAAGACGCCGCTGACGGTCATACGGGCGGCTGCCGAGACGGTGCTCGACGAGAGCCTGCCGGGCGAACTTCGCAGTCGGTTCCTCAACTCCATCGAAAGCAACACGGTCCGGCTTCAGCGTCTGGTGGACGACCTGCTCGACCTGTCCAGGTACGAGTCGGGAGCATGGCGCCCGGAGCGGGTCCCGTTCGTGCTGGAGGACGTGGCGCGGGCGGCCTGGATGGAGTTGCGCGAGAAGACAACGCGGCCCACGGTCGATTTCGAAATCGTCGGGAGCGGCGGCGCGCTGGGCGACGAGGCGGCGGCCTACCAGATCTTCAGGAACCTCTTCGAGAACGCGTTGAGGTATGTTCCCGAAAACAGCGGTCGAATCTCGGTCGACATCGGGTCCTCTGAAAGTCACCTCGTTGTCGCCGTCGAAGACAACGGGTCGGGCATCCCCGCCTCCGCTCTGCCAAGGATCTTCGAGCGCTTCTACCGCGTGGATGCCGCCCGATCCCGCAAGGAGGGCGGGACGGGTCTGGGGTTGGCGATCGTTCGCCACCTGGTGTCCAGCATGGGTGGGCAGGTCGACGCCGGCAGCATCTGGGGAGCGGGCACCACGATCACCTTCACCATCCCTGCTGCGCCATGAAGCCGCTCGCGCAGCGGGTACCGACCTGGTCTGCGGGGCTCCTGGCCCTGCTCATGACCGCGTGCGGTGGCAGCGACGGTCAGCGCGGCCGCGTTGTGCGGGTAGATGGCTCCAGCAGCCTCTATCCACTCTCGGTGGCCGTGGCGAACGATCTTGCCGCGGCGCGACCGGGGACGAGGATCGTGGTTGGTATCTCCGGCACCGGGGGCGGACTTCGTCGCCTGTGCGAGGGAGGAATCGACGTCTCGGGAGCGTCCAGACCGATTTCGACCGCGGAGTCGGCGCGATGCCGGGCGGAGGGGATCGAATACCTTGCGGTTCCCGTGGCCAGGGACGGAATTGCGGTCGTCGTCAATCCCGCCAACGCGGCTCCCCTGTGTCTCACTCTCGGCGAGCTAGCGCGCCTGTGGGAGCCCTCCAGTCCTGTGCAAAGCTGGCGAGATCTGCGGCCGGCCCTGCCTGCGGAGACCATCCGGCTGTTCGGACCGGGGAGCGACTCGGGAACCTTCGATTTCTTCACCAATGTGGTCATGGGCCGTCCGGGTGCAAGCCGTGTGGACTACTACCGGACCGAGGACGACAATCTGATTGCACGCGGAGTTGCGGGTGACCAGTGGGCCCTTGGCTACCTCGGATCCGCCGTGATCGCCGCGGATGACGCTCTCGTTCGGACCGTTGCGGTCGACACGGGGTTCGGCTGCGTTCTTCCGACCGAAGAGGCAATCTCCGACGGACGCTACAGCCCTTTGGCGCGCGACCTGTACCTCTACGTCGCCCTGGCATCGCTGGCGCGTTCCGATGTCCAGGATTTCGTCCAACACTATGTGGCCTCGGCGGAGCGCTTGAGCCGGCCCGCCAGGTACGCACCCCTGCCCGCGGCGGAATACGAGCGCGGCCTCGAATTGTTGACCCGCATGCGAGTGGGGTCCCCGTGATGGCGTTCCGGTCCGCCGGTACGCACGCATCGGGAGACCGCGGCGAGCGTCTCATCGGCTGGGCGCTCCTGGGGTGCACGGTTCTGGCGGCTGTGTCTGCGGCGGCTGTCGTCGGTGCTCTGGGCCTCGAGACGGTACGATTTTTCCAGGAAGTGCCGCTGTCCAGCTTTTTCACCGACCTCTCGTGGACGCCCTCGACCGAGGAGCCTGGTTTCGGCATCCTGCCGCTGCTGGCCGGCACGGCGCAGATCGCGGCCGGCGCCACTTCGGTGGCGCTGCCCGCCGGTCTCATGATGGCGGTCTTCCTGGAGTACTACGCGGGCAAACGCACCGCGGCGATTCTGACCGCGGCGGTCACGGTCCTCGCTTCGGTCCCTGCAGTTGTCTACGGGTACTTTGCGCTCAACTTCGTTACCCCCGCGCTGAAGAATGTGTGGCCGCGGCTGGAGGCGTTCAACGGGCTCTCGGCCTGCCTCGTCGTGGGCCTGATGATACTCCCCACGATCGTCCTGCTTTCCCGGGAGGCGTTGGCCGCGGTGCCCCGATCCCTGCTCCGCCAGGCGGTGGCCCTCGGGGCGACCAGGGAGCGCGCGCTACTGCGTCTCACCTTGCCCGCGGCGAAACTCGGCGTGCTGGGCGCAGTCGTTCTGGCGATGACCCGTGCGGTGGGCGAGACCGTGATCGTGACCCTCGCCGCGGGCCACCCGACAGGGGTCAGCTGGAACCCGCTTGAAGGAGTCCGCACTCTCACAACCTTCCTGGCACAGGCAAGCATGGGCGATCTCGCGCCCGGAACCATCCAGTACGGTGCCTGTTTCGCGGTCGCGGCCGTGCTGTTCCTGCTCACCTACGGGATGCACGCCTTCGGTGGCGCGCTCGCGAGGAGGGGCTATCCGGGCAACCCGCGGGGATCCCGTCCATGAGCCTGGTCCCGGCGTTGGCAGGGAGTCTCTGGCTCACCCTCATCACGGCGGCGATCGCCGTTCCCATGGGGGTTGGCACCGCCGTCTACCTGGAGGAGTACGCTCCGCGCACCCGCTCCGTGCGAGCCCTTGCATCGATCCTGACCAACCTTGCGGGAGTCCCGTCGGTCGTGTACGGCATCGCCGGCCTGGCGCTGTTCGTGCGGGGGATGGAATTGGGACCGAGCATTCTCGCCGGCGGCCTTACGCTCGCGGTGCTGACGGTCCCCATGGTGATCGCCAACTCCAGGAGGGCGCTTGCGGCCGTCCCGGAATCCGTGCGCTGGACGGCCTTTGGCCTGGGGGCGACGCGGTGGCAGGTCGTGCGGGATCAGGTGCTGCGCGCGGCGGCGCCGGACATCCTCAAGGGTTGCTCGGCGGCACTCGCGCGGGCGGTCGGGGCTGCGGCTCCGCTGCTGATCATCGGCGCGGCCACGTTCACCACCTTCGCGCCGGGATCGCCGCGGGATCCCCTTGTGGCGCTGCCGTCGCAGATCTTCGCGTGGACAGCTCGCCCGCATACGGATTTCCTCGCCCTTGCCGCTGGCGCATCCGTAGCACTCCTTTTCATGGTGGCATTGATAAACCTTGTTCTGTGGCAGCTCCGAAGCAGGCGTAGCGAGGCACGGGGATGAGCGCGACGCACCAGGGAATACGTACCGTCCAGAACCAGGCTGCACCGGCGCTGTCGGCCGAGGGGCTGACGGTTCGGTTCGGGGCAAGACCTGCGCTGTCCGACGTCTCCATCGAGATCCCGCGAGGCTCCATCGTCTCGATCATCGGACCGGCGGGTTCCGGGAAGACGACCCTTCTGCGGTCCTTCAATCGAATGAACGAAATGATCCCGGGGGCGAGCACCATGGGAACAGTCCGGTTCGGCGGCAGAGACCTCCATGCGGCGGCAGTGGATCCGGCGGATATCCGGCGCCGAATCGGAATGGTCTTCGAGGACGCCGCCCTCTTTCCCGGGTCCGTTTTCGACAACCTGGCCTTCGGACTGCGCTCCCAGGGTGTCGAGGGCGACCTTCACGGACTCGCCGAGGCGGCACTCAGGACGGTCGGGCTATGGTCCGAAGGCGCCGAAACCCTCGAAGCGCCCGCGCACGAACTGTCCACCGAACAGCGCCGCCGGATGTGCATTGCGCGGACGCTCGCGCTGCAGCCGGAAGTGCTGCTGGTCGACGAGCCCACCGCCTCGCTCGATCCGGTTGCGGCCACCAGGGTGGAGTCGCTGATTCATGCGCTTCGCGAAGACTGCACGATCGTGTTTGCCACCTGCGATCACATGCAGGCCGGGCGGCTTGCGGACATGACCGCGTATCTCGATTCCGGCAGATTGATCGAGTACGCTCCTACGCAGACGCTGTTCACCAACCCACAGAACCGGCGCACCGAGTTCTATCTCACCGGCCGGGTCGAATGACCGCAGCCAACCTGCCCCGCAGCCACTTCGACAGCGAACTCGACGCGCTGCAGAACCTTCTCCTGGAGATGGCGGGCCGCGCCGAGGAGCTGGTGCGGCTGGCGATGGACGAGCTGGCGCGAAGGGATGTGGCCGGGGCCGAGGAGATCCGGGCCACCGAAGACAGGATCGACCAGCTGGAGGTGGAGATCGACGACCGCGTCGTGGAGTTGCTCGCGCTTCAACATCCAATGGCGACGGATCTCCGCTTTGTGTTCGTAGTCCTCAAGGCCTGCCGCGACATCGAGCGCATCGGCGACCATGCGGTCAACATTGCGGGGGCGGGCCATCGCGCGGCTGCACACCCTCCGCTGCCCGAGATACGAGAGATATGGGAGATCGGGGACCGGGTCCGGTCCATGTTGAGCCGGGCGCTGGGGGCGCTGGTAAACCGCGACGCGGACACCGCTCGGGCGGTCATTGCCGAGGACGAGGTGGTCGACACCCTGCGGCATTCAGCGTTCGATCTCATTGTCTCGTACATGCAGCAGCAAGAGCGTTACATCTCCCCGGGGGTAAACATGATCCTGGTGGTCCAGAACCTTGAGCGTATTGGTGATCTGGCGACCAACGTCGCCGAAGAGATCGTGTTCCTCGTCGAGGGACATTCGATCAAGCACGGCGTGGAGGGACCGGAATGAGCGGTGACGACGCCCGCCCGGCCGATCGTCATCAGTCCGGCGGCATGAGCGGCGAAGCCGACAGCGGCCAGTCCGGCGTCGGCGGCGCCGTCGAGGAATTGCTGCACGAAGTGGCCACCCAAAGCAGGCCGGCTCCGCTCGCGGACCCACCGCCGCTGCGGGGCCAGGGCGCGATCGTCACCGGCGGTTCCAGCGGGATCGGACGCGCCACCCTGATTGCGCTGGCCGACAGCGGGGTGAACGTGGCGTTCAACTACCTCGACACGGGCCCCGAGAGCCACGACGCCGCCATCGTGCTGAAGGAGGATCTCGCGCGCCGGGGAGTGGAGGTCTTCGCGTGCGCCGGCGATGTTCGCGATCCCGTCGAGGCCGGCGAGTTCGTAGCCGAGGCCAACGCCCGGCTGGGGGGCCTTCACATCCTCGTGAACAACGCGGGCGTCGGGCGCGACCGGGCCCTGTGGCGGATGTCGGACGAGGAATGGAATGCGGTCATCGACACGAACCTTACCGGATCCTTCTATTTCACGCGGGCCGCCGCTCCGTACTTTCGCGCGCAGGAGTACGGAAAGATCATCTTCGTATCGTCGGTCCACGGGCTGTCCAGCGAATTCGGGCTTGCGAACTACTGTTCCTCCAAGGCCGGATTGATCGGCCTCACCCGCAGCACGGCGGTCGAGCTGGGGCCCTCGAACGTGAATGTGAACGCGGTGGCCCCCGGATACATCCGCACCACGCAACTGACCGAGCGTGTCCCAGCTGAGATGCTCGACAGAGCCCGCGAAAGGAGCGCGCTCGGCCGTCTGGGAGACCCGCAGGACGTTACCTCGGTGATCCTGTTCCTGTGCTCCGAGGAAGCACGCCATATTACAGGTGCCGTGATTCCCGTAGACGGCGGATACCTGATTTGAGGATTGAGGACCAAAGATGAAGACAAAGAAGAAGGACGATCGCGAATGGCGCGAGAAGCTCACCCCCGAGCAATACAAGGTCACGCGCAAGGGTGCGACCGAGCGCGCGTTCACAGGCAAGTACTGGGCCCACAAGGAGGACGGGACCTACATGTGCGTCTGCTGCGGCCAATCCCTGTTCGAGTCGTCGGCCAAGTTCGACTCCGGAACGGGCTGGCCGAGCTTCGACAGCCCCGCAGAGTCCGAAAACGTGGGTGAGCGCGACGACCGCAGCTTCTTCATGCGGCGCACCGAGGTGGTCTGCAGCAAGTGCGACGCCCACCTGGGCCACGTGTTCCCGGACGGCCCCGGCCCCAACGGAATGCGCTACTGCATCAACTCGGCGGCGCTCGACTTCAAGGGACAGGACGATGGGTGACGACCGCAATCATACTCACATGCTCGTATGAGTAACGTTATCACGGTGATTCCCGGAGACGGGATCGGCCCGGAGGTCTCCGAGGCGGTCCTGGGCATTCTGGACGCGGCCGGGGCGAGGCTGGACTACGACCACCAGTCCGCCGGTGTGGGGGCGGTGGCGACCCACGGAAGTCCTCTGCCGCAGGAGACCACGGACTCGATCGAGCGAAACCGGGTCGCTCTCAAGGGGCCGCTGGCCACCCCTTCCGGCTCCGGTTTCCGCTCGGTCAACGTGGCCATACGCAAGACCTTCGACCTGTATGCGAACGTGCGGCCGGTCCGCACGATCCTCCCCGGCGGGCGCTACGACGACATCGACCTCGTCCTCATTCGCGAGAACACCGAGGGGCTGTACGTGGGCGTGGAGCACTTCATCGGGATGGACCGCGACCCCAAGGCGGCGGCCGAATCCGTGATGATCATCACGCGCTACGGTTCGGAGCGGATCGTGCGGTTCGCATTCGACTACTCGGTCGCCAACGGGCGCGGCAAGGTCACCCTGGCCCACAAGGCCAACATCCTCAAGCACACCCAGGGGCTGTTCCTCGATGTCGGCAAGCGCATGGCGGCGGACTATGCGGGCCGCGTCGGCTTCGAAGACCGGATCATCGACGCGACGGCAATGTACCTGGTCCTGGACCCGTACCGCTTCGACGTCCTGGTCATGGAAAACATGTTCGGGGACATCCTGAGCGACCTCATGGCGGGGCTGGTGGGCGGCCTCGGTTTTGCGCCGGCCGGCAATATCGGTGAAGACCACGCGGTTTTCGAAGCCGTGCACGGGTCGGCGCCCGACATCGCCGGACAGGGCGTGGCGAACCCCACCGGCCTGCTGCTCTCCGGCTGCCTGCTGCTCGATCACGTCGGGCAGGAGGACGTGGCCGCGCGCATCCGCAAGGCGGTCACGTCGGTGATTAGGAGCGGAGCGGCCCGCACGCATGACATGGGCGGCACCGACGGCACGGCCGACTTCGCCGCCGCGGTGAAGAGGGCGCTTGCGTGAAGAACGCGTCAGCCGAACGGTGCGCAGGTGCAGGGAGGACAGGGTGACGAGGGCTGTCCCGTGAAGCGTACCGCACTCCATCGCGATCTGGCCGCCGACATCGCCTGCGTGAATTGCGACCGCACCGACCCGGCCTCGAACCTGGACCGGCATCTGTGGTGCGAACGCTGCATCGCGGCGGCGCGGGCACGGGCCAAGCGCATCGGCTGGGTGTGCGGCGCCGTCCTGGCCGTGGCGCTGGCGCTGTGGATCTACTTCGTGCAACAGCCGTCCCGCATGCTCATCGGGGGGTGGCTGGGCGCCGTCCTCGCCACCTTCTGGCTCGGGGGCCGCGCGGGCATGGAATTGACGTACGGCATTCTGCGCTTCCGCGGCCGGCCGCAATGACCACCTGACCATCCATCCCCCACGGAGACCACATTCATGGCCGCAAGGTTCGAGGGCTCGGACTTCTACGACATCGACGCCCTTTTTTCAGAAGAAGAACGCATGGTTCGCGACACGGTCCGCGATTGGGTCGAGGACCGGCTCGTGCCGATCATCGGAGAGGCATATGTGGCGCAGCGCTTTCCCACGGAGCTGATCCCCGAGATCGGCGAACTGGGCGTGCTGGGCGCCAATCTGCCGGAGGAATACGGGTGCGCGGGGCTGAACAACGTCGCGTACGGGCTGATCATGCAGGAGCTGGAGCGTGGGGATTCCGGGGTGCGCTCGTTCGTGTCGGTCCAGGGCGCGCTCGTCATGTACCCGATTTACGCCTTCGGGAGCGAGGAGCAGCGGCGGACCTGGCTGCCCGGCCTGGCGTCCGCCGAGAAGATCGGCTGCTTCGGCCTCACCGAGCCCGACTACGGTTCGAATCCCGCCGGGATGATCACGCGGGCGCGCGAGACGACCGACGGATGGGTGCTCAACGGAACCAAGATGTGGATCACCAACGGGTCGATGGCGGATGTCGCGGTCGTCTGGGCGCAGACCGGCGTGGCCGGCGACACGAAGGGCATTCGCGGGTTTGTCGTGCCCACCGACACGCCGGGCTTCAGCGCGCGCGACCAGAAGGGCAAGCTCTCGCTGCTCGCGTCCGACACCAGCGAACTCGTGCTCGACGACGTGTGCCTGCCCCACGACGCGGTCATGCCCCGCACGACCGGCCTCAAGAACGCGCTGATGTGCCTCACCCAGGCCCGCTACGGGATCTCGTGGGGTGCCGTGGGAGCCGCCATGGCCTGCTTTCACGAGGCGTCGAGCTACGCTGGCCAGCGCGTCATGTTCGAAGGCACTATCGCCGGCAAGCAGATCCAGCAGGTGCGCCTCGCCGACATGCTCACCCAGATCACACAGGGGCAGCTGCTCTGCTACCGCCTGGGCCGCCTCAAGGACCAGGGCACGATGACCCCGCAGCAGGTCAGCCTCGCCAAGCGCGCCAACGTGAACATGGCCTGCGACATCGCCCGCGAAGCGCGCCGGCTGCTGGGCGCCAACGGCATCCTCGCCGAGTACTCGGCCATGCGCCACATGGCAAACCTGGAGTCGGTCTACACCTACGAGGGGACCCACGATGTCCATTCGCTGATCCTGGGACAGACGATTACGGGGGTTTCGGCGTTCTGAGCTAGCTCGACGCCAACCCCCTCTGCCTCTTCCCCAGCCACAGCGCCACCACCAGCCACACCCCCGCCACCGGCACCATCGTCCAGGCCAGAGCCGCCGTGCCCAGCCCCAGCGCGCCGAGGCCCGCGAACGACCACGCACCCGCCTGGTCGCCCGCGCGGTACACGAAGGTGTCGTTGAAGTTCTTCGCCTTGTACTTGTCACGCCGCGGCAGAACCGTGTAGAGCACCTCGCGAGTCGGCACGGCAACGGCAAAGTTGCCCGCGCGCCGCAACACCTGGAACACGACGAAGACCGCGAAGACCGGCGCGGCGCCGAGCGCCAGAAACCCCGCCATGCTGAGTAGCGGAAGGAGTGCAAGGGTGAACCCCACGCCCAGCCACTTCATGATGCGCCCCGTGAGGAAGAGTTGGGTGAAGAGCGTCAATGTGTTCACGGCGAGGTCGATGCGCGCGAAGACAGATGTCCTCTGTGCCGGGTCGGAGAAGGTTCGCGACATGATCTCGGCCTGGATGTTGTACAGGAACGTCGATCCCACCGTGAACAGGAGCATGAAGGCGCAGATGCCCAGCAGATAGGGCGATGCCAACACCCGCTGGATTCCCTCGAGGGCAGTGCCGCCGATGACGCGGTCCTCGGTTTCGGGTTCGGCTTCCGCCGCCGCGCCGGCTTCGTCCGTGCCCGCCGCGCCCGCCCTTCCGCCCGCCCGCAGCCGGCCCACGCGCCGATCAAGCCCCTTCACGCACCGCACCCCACACTCCAGTAGCAGGATGGAGAACCAGAGCAGCGTGGCCGGGGCGAGTTCGCCGACGAGAAACGCCGTGATCGAGGACCCGACGATCCCGCCGAGCGTGCCGCCTACACCGATCAGGCCGAACAGCCGCCGGCTCTGGCGCTCGCGATAGATGTCGGTCATGAACGACCAGAACACCGACACCACAAAGAGGTTGAAGACGCTGATCCAGACGAAGAACGACCTCCCCACCCAGAGCAATGCCGTATCGTCGGACAAGCCCGTCAACAACAAATAGTAAACAAAAAGGTTAAGTATAAAGAAGCGATAGGTGAGCGAAACAAACCGTTTCCTGGGCCACCGCGACACAATTGCAGCAAAAACCGGGTGTACAAGCAACATTGCCACCAGCGTTGCCGTGAACAGCCACGGCAGATTCTCCACGCCGCCGGCCACGCCCATCTCCTCGCGGATCGGCCGGATCACGTAGTACGCCGAAAGGATACAGAAGAAGTACGCGGCCGAGAGGAGGACGATCCCGGTCTCCTCGGGCCGGGCTCCGGTAAGGCGAGCGACCAGGCCTCGCGGCGCGGCTTCCGACGGTGGGTTCAAGGGAGATTCCGTGGGTGCCGGTTGGGACACCGTGTCGTGAGTGGTCGACGCCCTGTCTCCAGCCCAGCGGCTGCGGGAAGAGTGCCGGCAGGGAACGGAGCGTGCGGCTTGCTTCCGATGGAGAATGGGCTTCTTTTCGGGAACGTCAAGGTGAATCCACGGGCGCAGGACGCAGATCGGGAGTATCACTCGTGCCGAAAATGTTGAACATGAAGCGCGGCGAACTCCCCCTCGCCACGATGTCCGCCCTCTTCTTCTTCCTCGTACTCTGCGGCTACTTCTTCCTCCGCCCCGTGCGCGAGGCGATGGGGGTCGCGCGGGGAATGGATGAACTGCGGTGGCTGTTCGTCGCGACCTCGGTGGCCTCGCTGGCGGCGGTGCTGGCTTTTGGCGGCGTCGTGGCGCGCATGAATCGACGCCGCTTCATTCCGATCGCGTATCTCTTCGTGATCGTGTGCCTGATCGGGTTCGCGGCGCTGCTGATCCAGGACGTGCGCACCGGGGGCGGGCTGATCGGGACCGACGCCCAGACCGGGCTTTCGCGCGGGATCGGATACACCTTCTACATCTGGCTGACCGTCATCAACCTGTTCACCACCAGCGTGTTCTGGGCCTTCATGGTGGACATTTTCGATGTGGACCAGGGGAAGCGGATGTTTGCGTTCGTCGGGATCGGGGGCACCCTGGGCGCGCTCGCGGGCGGCTGGGCGACCAGCCTGATCAGCTTCATGACCGAGTCGCCGTACCTGCCGGCCGGGCTGATGCTGACCGGGGCCGGGTGCTTTGCACTGGCAATCGCGGTGATGCTCATGCTGGACAGGATGGCGGTGCGATCGGATGCGTCGGCGCTGGGTGAGGCGGGGGGCGGGTCGGCTGGCGCCGGAGCGGCGGACGGGGATTCGGCGGCGGAAGCGGACGGCGGCGAGATCGGGGGCACTTTCTGGGATGGCGCGCGGGCGGTCGTCACGTCGCCGTACCTGCTGGGGGTGGGGCTGTGGGTCGTGTTCATGGCCATCTCGAACACGATGATCTACTTCACCCAGGCGAACATCATCCTCAACGACTCCGACACGTTCAGTCAGCTGGTGGGGAGCTTCGCCCAGTTCGACTATGTGGCGCAGATCGTGACGCTGATCACGCAGGTATTCATCACCACTCACCTGATCCGGAAGGTGGGAGTGGGATGGACGCTGGCGGTGCTGCCGCTGGTCACCCTGGCCGGTTTCGCGGTGCTGGCGATGTGGCCTGTCTACGGGGTGATGCTGATCTTCCAGGCCGTGCATCGCGCGACCCGTTATGCGATTTCCAGGCCCTCCCGCGAGACGCTCTTCAGCGTTGTGACGCCGTCGGAGAAGTACAAGGCCAAGCCGGTCGTGGACGTCTTCCTGTACCGCTTCGGTGACGCGGCGGGCGCGGGGATCGACGGGATGTTCGCCGCGCTGGGGCTGACGCTGGCCTGGGTGGCGATGTCGACCGCGCCGCTGGCGGCCATGTGGATCGCGCTGTCGATCGGCATGGGAAGTGCGCAGCTGCGGAAAATGGCTGGCTAGAGCCGCGAAACGGGAGCGTCCGCTCGGGATCGGCGGGCGCAACCTGGAACCAGGGGGACCATCGGGCTGACAGGGGTGTAACTCGGTGCCATGACGGAATCGGACACGCGTCCGACAGACATGGTCACTCCAATCCCCTGTACAATGCCACGCCCTTCCATAGATGATCCGATACACTCCGGCGTCGCCAACTCCCGTAGGCTCAACCGCCATATGTCGACACTTGCCGCCGCGATGGTGGCAGGTGTTGGGGTTTTCGGCCTCGCCGATGGCGCCGCGGCCCAGCAACGGACGACCACGATCTGGAGTGCCACGATGACCATCGGGGTAAGTCTCGACGCGCCTCCCAGCACCGGGATCAGTTGGTGGGGATATGTCGACGACTACGAACAGTGGGGTTCCCTCGAACCAAGCCAGTTCACCCATGGCGGCACGACCTACACTGTCCGTCAGATCTACCAGAACGCCCACCTGGGACACCTGCAATTCGGAATGGAACCTGGACTTCCTCCCAACTACGAGACCATCACACTCAGCCTGGGCTCCATTCAACTGAGTGCGCACGACGCGTTCTCACGACAGACTTCGAATTATGGATCCCTGAGGTGGATCGATCTGGAGGTCATGGATTGGGCGGAGGGTCAGCAGGTCACGGTCACCCTGACGATCGATGGTACACCGCCGCCCCCGCCGAACCCCGTCGTCAGCGCCTCTTTCGGATCGCCCTCCTACACCGCGACGGAGGGTGGAGCGGCCGCCACGGTCGAGGTGCGCCTGAGCAGTGACCCGGGCCGCCGCGTGGAGATTCCGATCGAGACCACCGACCAGGGTAATGCGACGACCGACGACTACTCGGGTGTGCCGCCCAGCGTGGTCTTCAACTCCGGCGAAACCAGGAAGACGTTCACGGTCACGGCCACCGACGACAGCGAAGACGACGACGGCGAGTCGGTCATGGTCTACTTCGGCCAGCTGCCACCCGGCAAGCGCGTCGGCAGCCCCCCTTCGACCATCGTCAGCCTCGTCGACAACGATGGCGACTCGGGTGGGGGTGGTGGCAATGGGGGCGGCGGAGGCGGCGGAGGCGGCGGTGGCAGTGGTGGAAATGGAGGCGGTGGCAACGGCGGAGGCGGCGGTGGCGGTGGGGGAAATGGAGGCGGTGGCAATGGCGGAGGCGGCGGTGGCGGTGACCCTGGCAGTGACCCCGACAGCGGTAGCGCCACGCCGGTCTCCTTCGCCGCCACCAGCTACGAAGTAGACGAAGGCTCCGCGGTCGAAATCAGCGTGATGCTGGGAGCCGCGCGCGAGAGCGCCGTGGAGATACCCATCGTCGCCCTGAACAGCGAGCGTGTCTCCGAGGCCGACTACTCGGGGGTGCCGGCAAGCATCGTCTTCGAAGCCGAAGAAACCGCCGCGAGCTTCACCCTCGTGGCCCACAAAGACCACCTGTTCGAGCACGACCAGACCGTCGAACTGTCGTTCGGCGCGGTCCCGTCCGGCCTGCTTGCCGCCGAGCCCGCCAAGTCCGTCGTCACCATCAACGACGCCTTCCGCCAACCTGCGATCGACATCACCAGTGGACGCGCTTCGGAAAGCGACGCGCACATCGAGTTCGTTGCCGAGCTGACGACACCGACGGAAGGGCTGGTGTCGGCGGATTGGAGTACCGCGAAGTGGACGGCATCGGAGCGAACGGCCGTCGCGGGAGAAGACTATGCGGAGAGCTCGGGCACCGTGAGTTTCGAGACCGGGACGACGGGCCCGATCATTATCCAGGTGCCGCTGATCGACGACGATGTCGACGAGGTCGAAGAATTCTTCACGATTCGATTCAGCAATCCGGTCAACGTCAAGCTCCTGGGCGCGGCCACGGGTTCAATCCAGGACGACGACCAACGCGGGATCACCGTGTCCCCGCAGGAACTTTACATCGAGGAAGGCGGCAGTGGCAGCTACACCGTAGCTCTCGCCTCGCAGCCCACCGAAGACGTCACCGTCTCCGTGGCGGCGAGCGCGGATCTGCCCGTCGACGTCAGTCCCTCAACCCTGGCATTCCCCACCGGGCACTGGCAGACCGCGCAACAAGTGACCGTCACGGTTCCCGGCGACGACGACGCTTTGGTCGAACCCCCTGTTACCCTGATTCATCGAGCGACTGGCGGTGACTATGAGCGGGCGCCGGCGGCGACGGTTGAGGTGTTGATCCTGGAGACGGACATCCCCGAGATCAAGATCGACGATGCTGTAGCCGACGAGGCCGACGACCAGATCGTATTCGATGTCCGGATGGACAGGCCGACCAACCGCAACGTGACGGTCGATTGGGCGACACAGGATGGCACGGCCACGACCGACCGGGACTACGTCGGCACCAACGGGCAGGTCGTGTTCCGGCCCTTCGAGATGCGACGACAGGTCGTCATCGGCCTGCTCGACGATGAGATCGACGAACCCGCTGAGACATTCTCGGTGGTCCTCGCCGAGCCGGTGCACGCCACGCTCAAAGACGTGCGTGCGACGGGCACTATCGCGGACGACGACCTCCCGGTGGTGAGCATCGAAGCGGTGGCAAGCCCGGTAACCGAGGGCGAGCCCGCCCAATTCGAGGTGACACGCGTCGGGGATCTGTCCGCGGCGCTGGAGGTGTCCATCCGCGTTGAGGATGAGGGCGACTTCATCCTCGACGCCCCGCCCCCATCCGTCTCCTTCGGCGCCGGGATGGACAGAGTTCAGCTGATTGTGGACACCGACGACGACGGGCTGGATGAAGCGGACGGCGCGATCCAGGCGACCGTCCATCGGGTCGCCGGTCAAGTCGTGTCGGGACCGGGAACGACTGCGTCCGTCACGGTTGCGGACAATGACCTGCCGGCTGTCAGCATCGCGCCGGTAGTCCCCCAAGTGACCGAAGGCGAGGATGTTCGGTTTGTCGTTAGCCGGGCAGGCGATCTGACCGTACCCCTCGACGTCCCTGTGCAGGTGGAAGAGGCCGGGAAGGTAATTTCGGGTGTGCCCCCGACCGGAGTTGCCTTCCCCGTCGGCGGCGACAGAGCGGTGCTTGTTGTCGGAACCGAAGACGATGAACTGGACGAGCGGGACGGGGTGGTAACGGCGATGGTGGCTGCGGGAGCCGGTCACGCGGTGTCGGAACCCGGGAGCGCCTCGGTCACCGTCGAGGACGACGACCGGGTAGTCGTCAGCATCGCGGCGGCAGTGGGCAACGTGACCGAGGGAGAGGACGTTCGCTTCAACCTGACCCGGATCGGCGATCTGACGGTGCCGCTCCGCGTCCCGGTTGCAGTGACGCAGCAGGGGAACGTCACCCTGGGGACGATTCCGACCAGCGTTGCGTTCGAGGTCGGTGAAGACAAGGCAGTTCTGATCATTCGGACAGAGGATGATCGGCTTGACGAGAGCGACGGTCTTATCGAGGCTCGCATCAGGGAGCGCGCGAACCAGGTCATTGCTCCGCCGGGGAGAGCATCGGTCAAGGTCATCGACGACGACCTGCCCGCAGTGCACATCACGGCGGTAGACCGGCGAGTGACCGAAGGGGAAGAGGCTCAGTTCAACGTGATCCGGCTCGGAGACACCAGCGTACCTCTTGACGTGGAAGTCGAGGTAGGCCAGGTGGGCGACGTAATCGCGAGTCCATACCAAACAACCGTTTCCTTCGCGATCGGCGCCGATACGGCACAGCTGGCGGTGGCCACACAGGACGATCAACTCGACGAAGACGACGGACGGGTCCGGGCAACGGTCCTGACTGCCGAAAGGTACGTCGTGTCCGGGACCTCCAGCGCCGAGGTCATCATATCCGACAACGACGACGCTCCCGCCATCGCCATCACCGACGCGGGCGCATTGGAGAGCGCCGGCGAGATCGCCTTCCCCGTGGCTCTCGCCGCACCCAGCGGCAAGGCGATCACGGTCGAGTGGGCCACGGCCGACGGCACTGCAGCCGCTGGCGCCGACTACACCGCGGCCTCCGGGTCGCTGATCTTCGCCCCGGGCGAGACCGCCGACACCATCCGGATTGCTCTTGTGGACGACGTTGTGGACGAAGAGAACGAGACCTTCACCGTGTCGCTGAGCAACCCCGCAAACACCGTCCTGGGCATGGGCACGGCAACGGGCACCATCACCGACGATGACCTCGCCGTCACCAGGGCGTGGCTGTCGCGCTTTGGGCGAACCGTGGCGAGTCAGGTGGTGGATGCGGTGGACAATCGGCTGTTCAGCGGTTCCGCGGGCGGGCAGGCCCTCGTCATCGGCGGCCTCAATCAGGGGAGGATGGGCGCCGGCCACCCGGACGCGGGATGGATGGACATCCTGCGCGGGAGTGCGTTCCGCTACTCGACGGTCCATGCGCAAGCGACGGAGAGCGCGGCGAGCGGCTGGACCGCATGGGGCCGGGGCGCCACGACCAGCTTTTCCGGCACCGAGGCCGAAGTCACGCTCGATGGTCAGGTGTCCAGCGGCCTGGTAGGCGTCGACTACCAGCGCGGTCGATTCCTGGGCGGAGTGCTCCTCTCTCGCAGCCAGGGTGACGGGAACTTCGCCGGGGCTTCGCTGGAGGGCGCTCCGAACCGCAACGGCATAGTCGAGAGTACCCTGACCGGGATCCACCCCTACCTGCGCTTAGACCTCACCGATCGACTCGGTGCCTGGGGGCTGCTCGGCCGCGGTTCGGGGACCTTGACCACTACTCTGGACAATGATGCCGTCGCGACCGGGATGAAACTCGCCGCCTTCGGGGCGCGGGGGAAACTCCTGTCGTCTGGCGGTGCCACGGGGTTCGGCCTCGACATCAAGTCCGACGCGTTTTTCACCGACCTGGACTCGGAGCGCAGCCAGGGTGGCATACCCGCCGAGCAGGTAAACACGAGGCGGATCCGCCTGGCCGTCGAGGGTTCCGGCAGACTCTTGGTCGGAGAGCGCGGCATGATCGGCCTCTCGCTGGAGACCGGCTTGCGCCAGGACGGCGGTGACGCCGAGACCGGCAAGGGCCTGGAGGTGGGCGGTGGCGTACGCTTCTCGCAACGCGACATCGGCCTGACCATCGACGCAAACGCCCGGGCACTGATCACCCACCAGGACCAGGACTATGAGGAGTGGGGCGTATCGGGTTCCATCGTCTTCGATCCCGACGGGACCGAGCAGGGATTCTCGATGCGGATCAGGTCTCTCTACGGCGCGGCGATGGGCGGAGCGGACCGTCTCTGGTCACAGCGCACCTTGAGCGGCGTTACGCGAAGTGTGGGGATCGGCGGCGAGGACGCACGCATCAACGCGCAGGTCCACTACGGCATCGATGCGCCCGGTGGCCTGGCCACGATGTCTCCATATGCTGACGTCTCCCTGGCCGGCGAGGACACGCGCGCCTATCGTCTGGGCTGGCGGGTGAAATTCGGACCTTCCACGAGCATCGCGCTCGAGAACATGTTCGGCGATCGCGATGGCAGTTCGCTGGGTCACGGACTCATGTTGCGGGCGTCTATGCGCAGATAGCGGGACCGTCCGCCCCGGGCCGCAGCTGAACTCCCTGTGCGCGTGCGGGGTATGACCGACAACCCCGGGAATGACTTTCCGCAGCAGGGAGTATCGTGGGCATCGAAGCGCGAACGCTGGCTCCCATAACCATCGCGCTCATCCTCACCATTGCCGTGCACGCCGCGACAAGCGCCCAGGAACGCGACTCCCTGCCCGACACCCCGCCCGACACCGCGCAGGATGCCTACCTCGACGAGACCGCCCGCCGCCTCGTGCTCGGGGCGAAGGCCGCCCGCGATTCCAGCCGGCTGATGATCGACTCCTACACGGCCATCATCCGGGAACGGCTGAGCGTCGAGGGCCCCACCCTGCGTCGCCATCGGCCATGGGTGAACGGAGAGCGCGCGGTTCGCGTCAGGTGGGCCCGCGCCGAGCCGAACGTCGCGCATGTCCTCGGGGCCCGGTTCCGCCAACTGGGGATGGGGCCCGGCAATGACTTTCCGGGACTGAGGGCGGAGCGTTTCGCGGCCGATCCGCTGGAGGATCCCTTCAACTTCGGCCTGGCGGTCTTCGCGGGAGCCAGGGACGCCCGCGCCAACGTGCACAGCCCACTCCAGGCCGATTCGGAGCGCTACTATCAGTTCCGTTCGGGAGACACGATCACGGTCGGGCTCGGCGGCGGACAGGTCGTACGGGCCGTCGCGGTGACCGCAGTTCCGCGCTACCGCCACATTCGCCTCCTGTCCGCGATGATGTGGATCGACCCCGAATCCTTCGGACTCGCGCGCGTCGCGTATCGGCTGGCCAAGAAGGCGGACAGGGAGCTGTACTGGCAGGTGCGGCGGGGTGGACGGTGGCGTCCAGGGTTGCACGTGCGCAGCGGTGAGGACAGCGCCGAAGCCCCGGCCGATTCGGCAAGCGGCCGTTCCGGCCTCTTCGACCGGCTCGCAAACGGCGTCGTCAACCAGTCGATGCCGACGATGGAGTTGGACATCTCGACGGTAGTAGCGGACTACGGGCTCTGGGAGGGGCGTCACTGGCTGCCCCGGAGCGTGATGTGGCGAGGGCACGTCGGGGTGGGTGGAGGTGTCACCGCCACGGCACCCCTGGATCCCACGGTCCCGATAACCATCGACTGGACGCTCGCGATCGAGGACATCCGGGAGCGGGGAGCGGACCCTGCCGCGGGCACGCCGGCTACGGCCGCGGAAGCTCTGGAGCAGTGGAGCCAGGCAGGCGACAGCATCAGCGGCGAACGGGAATCCGAAGATCCAGCCGAGGTTCTCACGATCACGCCCGCGGACCGAGAGGCGCTGACCACGAGCGTGTTCCTTCCCCCAACCCTGTGGGAGGACGACCGTGGGATGGACGATGCGGCCCTCGCCGGGATCGCCTCGGACTTGAAGGCGATCGGCGTCGGTGAAGGTGGAGACGCCTACCCGGCACCGAGTCCATGGATCCTGTACCCACCAGGCAAGACGCTCAGACTCCTGCGCTACAACAAGGTGGAAAGAGTGTCCGTGGGCACCCGTCTGCGCCGCGACTTCGGATGGGGCACCGCGGAGCTGACCGCCAGAATCGGGACTGCGCGCTTCAAGATGCCGGACGTCGATCTCACCCTGTGGCACGATCACCCGCGGAGCCGTATTCTCGTCTCCTTCTACCGAGCGCTCCGCAACGGCGATCCGGGGGAACAGCGCACCGGTTCGCCCGGTCCCTACGACACCGGTGAACCGGCCGACTTCCACTGGGCGCACGATGCCTCTGTCCGCTTCCTGCCCCGCAGCAACGAGAAGAACTGGCTGTCGTTGCGAATCCTTGCCGAACGGCATCACGATATCGCGACCGACACCAGGCTGGACCGGCTGGGAGCAACGGCGGCATGGAGGCCGTGGTGGGGCGGCTTCGATTTCGCGTCGGCCGGTGGCGGCGGCCGCGTCATCGTGAGAGGATGGGCCGGCGACAATCCTCATCTGAGGGCCACGGTCGAGGGTGCGTTGCTCTTTCCCTTGCCCGCGGGAACCTCACTGGGCCTGCAGGCGGGCATGGCCCGGGTCTGGGGAGATCCGGCGCCACAGGACCTGTTGCGCATCGGTGCCACGGGCGACTGGCTCCGCGGACACTCGGATGCCGTTCGCGCGTCCCGGATCCGGATGGCCAGGGTAGACCTTCAGCGGCCGATCAGGTTCCTGCGCGTCTCCGTCTTCGGCGATTGGGCTTCGGCTGCGAGTGAGGACTTCTATGCGGTCGGCGTGGGCCTCGTCTTCATGGAAGGGATCGTGCGGGTGGATATCGCCAAGGGGCTCCGAAAGGGCAGGGAAGGTGGCCCGAACGCCGTCCTCAGGTTTCACCTGCTGGACAACGCGTTCTTCTAGCCGCATGCGCTTTCCAACTTGACGATGTGAGCGCGACAGTTACTGTTGACGATGAATCCGGCGATTTCGCTATTGGACCAAGGCGGCTGAGTTTGTTCGTTGGCCATAAGGGCAAAAAGCAGTTGTGGCGCGTTGCCGCTGCATGTCTGGCCCTGTTCCAGATCGGGTCGACGAACGCCCTTGCGCACGCGGATTCCCTCCTTGACGCCGAGCGTACGGGATCGCCGTTGCACGTCGAGTCGCCCGAGAACAGCGACTGCGCCATCCACCACGGCCACCTCTTCTGTCAGGTCGTGCGGTCGCTGTTCCAGGCGGCCACCCCGCCGAAAATCGAGGTGCAGGCGGATCCTGCGCCGCTCATCCGGGTCGTGGAAGTGGAACGTGAGGCATACCAGGCCAAGTGCGCCGCGATTCTGCTCGGCTCGGTCATTCCCCGGGGTCCACCGGTCTGAAGACGCGTTCCGGGGCCGCGCTCCGGACCTCTGCTTGCGCCTCTTGATGACCGCCCTCACCGGAGGTCCATACTCTCCGGTGACTTGAACCCGCACCCACATGTTTTCACCACCAGTCCATACCGTGACCACGGCCGGACGGGCCATCGCCCTTGTCCTGGCTGCGGGCATCGCCATGCTCCCCGGAACCGCCCTTGCGCAGGATCCGGAGCACGAGGGCGAGATCGAGGGCGTGGTGCGCGACGGCGAGACGGGAGACCCGCTCGCGGGTGCAACCGTTTGGGTCGTCGGGTCGGGGACACGGGCAGTGACCCATGGGGACGGGGCCTTCCACCTCACCGGTATCGAAGAGGGTGAATACAGGCTCCGCGTCGAGCGGCTGGGCTATCAGGGTACCACGATCGAAACGACGGTAGAGGACGAGTCGGCGGTCGTGGAGATCGAACTGGTTGCCTCGCCGATCGCGGTTCAGGGCATGGTGGTGACGGCGACGCTCAGCGAACGCAGAGCCGCCGAGACGCTCCGGCCCGTGGGCGTCATGGCGGGCGACGAACTGCAGCGGCAGATGGAGAGCACCGTGGCGGCCACGCTGGCCTCGATGCCGGGAATGGCGGCCACCAGCATGGGTCCGACCGTGACCCAGCCGGTAATTCGCGGGCTTAGCGGGGATCGCGTCCTCATGCTCGAGGACGGGACCCGGGTGGGCGACGCGTCCAATGCCGGTGCCGACCACACCTCCGCGCTCGATCCGGCCTCTGCGCGGAGAATCGAGGTCGTGCGCGGCCCGGGCGCACTGCTCTACGGCGGCAACGCACTGGGCGGGGTCATCAACGTCATCCGTGACGAGATCCCGTCCAACGTTCCCCACCACGTAACGGGAGCGGGAACGCTGCAGACGCAGACCGTCACGGGCTCTCTGGCCGGCAGCGTCAGCACGCTGTTCGGCGTCACGGAAAATGTACCCGTGCGTGTAGAAGCGGCCGTGCGAAGGGGGGGTGACCTCAAAACCCCCGTCGGCACGCTCAGCAACACCGACGGAGAAACGCTGAGCGGGGGGGCCGGAGCCGCGTACATCACCGAATGGGGCCACCTCGGCTCGGCGGTGCGAGCGTACCGGAACCACTACGGAATTCCCGAGGGGTTCGTCGGCGGGCACGAGGAGGGCGTCCGCGTCGAGATGGAACGTGGTTCGACCAGGTTCCAGACCATCGTCGACGAAGCGGGCGGATTCTTCAGCCAGGTGCGCTTCGACGCGAGCTACACCTGGTACGAACACCGCGAGATCGAGCCGCCGGACATTCTGGGTACGCTCTTCACTCGCCAGAATCTGAGTGGCGACATGCTGGCCAGGCACCAGGAATGGGGCCCTTTCACGGCGGGTGCGCTTGGTACCCGCGTGTCCTGGGAGGACTTCGGTTACGGTGGCAGTCTCTACACGCCGAATACGCGAAGGACCCAGGCGGCCGCCTATTTCATGGAAGAGATGGATCTGGACCCGCTGTTGATCTCATGGGGTCTCCGCTACGACCTGGTCGGGGCCGATCCTGTGGAAGAAGACAGGGTTTCGGACATCGGTGAAATCCGCGATCGCAGCTTTCACTCCTTTTCAGGATCGGTGGGAGTGTTGTACAACGCCGGGTCGGGCCTGAGCCTCGGCGCCAGCGCCGCAAGGGCGTACCGGAGTCCCGACATCAACGAGCTTTATTCGGAGGGGCCGCACCTGGCGGCCTACTCCTTCGAGGTGGGCAACCCGTCCCTGGAAGGGGAGGTCGGAAGGGGTCTGGACGTATTTCTGCGCTACGAGTCCGACCGGCTCAGAGCGGAGGCGGCCGGCTTCTACAACGATATCAAGGGTTATGTCTACGGGGAGGATACCGGCAAACTGAGCCGGGTGCTCCTTCCCATTTACCAGTTCCGGAGCAACCACGCCGTGTTCAGGGGTTTCGAGGCGAGCGTGGACCTTCACGCCGGTGGTGGATTGGCGGTGGAGGGAGTGGTCTCGTCGGTCAGAGGAAGCCTGAAGGAGACGGGCGAAGCTCTGCCGCTGGTTCCACCGCTCAAGGGACATGCGGCTCTGAAGTACGAGCGGCCGCGCTGGTGGGTCCGTGGGGAAGCCGAAATGGCCGCCCAACAAGAACGTGTCGGTGAGTTCGAGACGCCGACCGACGGTTACGCCGTCCTCAACGCGTCGGCGGGGCTGCGCCTCACTCTGGCGGGGCGGCTGAACATCCTCACCGTAAGGCTGGATAACGCCACGGACACGGAATACCGAAACCACCTTTCCCGAGTCAAGGAGATCATGCCTGAGGGCGGGAGGGGTCTGAGTGTGACCTATCGAGTCGTGTTCTGAGGATTTCCCCGGTACACGGTTCAGTGAAACGATTCATGACTATCGAATACAAAATCTACGGAGAATACAAGATGAAGAAGTCGAAATACTACAATGTGCTGGCTGCGGTGGCAGTCGTGTTTGCCCTTGCTGCCGCCGCGTGCACGGAATCCATGACCGAGCAGGAGCAACACCCCGAGGCCGAGGGCGTCCAGCTTATCATGAGCGGAAACGTGATCGCCTCCTACGACGGTGAAACGCAATCGTGGACAGGCGAACTCGAAGTCGATGTCGGCGAGGAGACTCCGCACATCAGGGTCGTCTTCGTGGACCACGAAGGAAACGCTGTCGAGCTGGAAGCAGACACCTACCTGGAGGTCGGCATCGAGGACGAGTCGATCGCCGAGTTCGAGCAGGACACCCCGGGCGAATTCGGCGGCCACCTGCACGGCGTCAGTGAGGGCGAGACGGATGTGACCTTCATGCTCATGCACGGCGCGGTCGGAAGTGGGCACGCCGACTTCGTGACCACTCCGGTGCACGCGCACGTACACGACGACCACGGGTAGCCTGGCAGCGGGGCGCCTGGCCCCGCCCACCGGTCGCCCACGGCGGAGGAATCACCGTGGGCGACCGGAGGTCTACTCCAACACCCGGTCGCCGATCAGGTGGGTGGCGTGCTCCCACGCGTCGAGCGGCGCCTTCCAGGCCCGGTCGCGGATCCGGCGCAGGTACGTCATCTGGGCCAGGTGATAGAGATAGTGCTGCGCCATGTGCACGACATCCACTCCCAGCCGGGCCCCGGACTTCCCGTCGAGCGAGGTGCGCTCGGCCATGAGGTCCGCGTCGCTCTCACACCCTTCCACCTCCGCCAGAATCTGCTCCTGGATCCGGCGCATCCGCCCGGCGATCTCATCCGCAGGTCCCGGGGCGTCGTGCGTGATCACGGGCTCGATCCCGAGCCGCTTCAGGAACCAGATGTCGACCCGATACATGTGACGGCACATCTTGCCGATTCCGCGCATCCCCGGCGCGGGCAGCCAGTCGAGGTCGTCCTGCGATATCCCGTCGAGCACCATGAAGAGGGGCTCTCGGCACGCCTCGAAGATCTCGATCGTGCGGGCGATTCCGGTTCGGTCCGGGTTGCTCATTTAGCGATTAGGCCTGTCCGAGGTAGTGGGTCTGCTTCAAGCGGTCGACGGTCTGGGCGAAGGTGTGCACCGGCACGATCTCGAGCTTGTTGAACGAGGCGAGGCCGGTATCGACCGCAAACCTTTCGATCTTGTGAGGATCATCCGCTTCGACGATCCACAGAAACGTGTGTTCCAGCGCCGAATGATACTGAGCCTCGATCCGACGGATCCCGTAGTTGTCGGCAAGCTGTGCCGGGCTGAGTTCGGCGATGTCCACGAACACCAGGGCGTTCTTCGCAACGTAGATCGGACAGGTCTCGGGGGTGTGACTTCCGTAGATTCCATACAGCATTCTCACGATCCCTTTCTCGGCACCTTCATGTCGTCCATGGCCGCGTTGTAGACGAACGACGCCATGATGACGGCGTTCTTGATAAGGTCGTCGATTGGAAGGGTGTCATAGAAGTCGAGGTTGGTGTGCCCGCCCGTGCCCCCCACGCGCGCCTGCAGGAATTGGAAGCCCGGCAAGCCTGCGCGATCGAAGGGTATGTGGTCCGTCGAGCCGACGCTGCGTGGTGACATGGTGGTCATGCCGAGGTCGCGCAGGGGGTCCATCCAGTCGCCGAAGAGCTCGCGCACGTGCTCGTTGCCCTGCAGCCAGACCCCGCGATACTGGCCGGGGCCGTAGTCCTGGTTGAAGTAGACGGAGAAGTCGTCGTAGGCGGATTTGGTGCCGCCGGGGCTGTCCGGGGTGCCGAAGTGCTTCTCGACGTAGGCCGACGACCCGAAGATGCCCTGTTCCTCGCCCGACCAGAGCGCGATGCGGATCGTGCGGCGCGGCTGGGCCCCCACCGCCTTCAGTATGCGCATCGCCTCGAGCATCACCGCCGTGCCCGAGGTGTTGTCGCTGGCGTTGGGGCTCGCGTGCCAGCTGTCGAAGTGGGCGCCGAGCATGACGACTTCGTGGGCCAGGTCGGTGCCGGGGATCTCGCCCAGCACGTTGCGGGCCTCACTGGCTGCGTCGCCGTGGATGTTGCGCACCTCGGCCTCGACCCGCACCGGAATGTCGCGACGCAGGATCCGGTACATGCGGTTGTAGTGCTCGGGGGTGACCGCCACGATCGGCACTGAGGACAGGGTCGCGTCCCGGTCCCAGCGGTCGACCTTCGCCCCGGGCCGCGCGAAACCACGCACCGCCCCGGGCCAGCCACTGTTCGATTCGAGGACCAGCGCGACCCCTTCCTCCACATAGAATGCCAGCCGCTCGGCTGCCGTGAGCACCTCGGGATTGGCCGGCGGGTCGGGGTAGAGGCGCGAGAAGTACGAATCCGGGCCCGGCGGCGGCGGGATCACGTCCTCTTCGAGCTCGCGCATTTCCTCGTCGGTGCGACGCGGCGTGCCGGTCGCGAAGCGCTCCAGGTTGATCACCGGCGGCGGCGTCGACAGGACCGCGAGGCCGCGCAGCTTCCCGCGCAGGGGCTCCAATTGGCCGCGCGTCTGCACGTCTGCGATGACGACATCGAGCGTCTGCCTGCCGCCGGTCCCCGGCGTATGCGCGATCGGGTAGGCCACCAGCGGCTGGTAGACCGGCTCGCGCATGTGCACCGACGCGTACTCGTTGTCCCAACTCGCTCCGTAGTTCATGAAGGGCTCGCGCACCGTGTTTTCCAGACCGATCCGCTCCATTTCGCCGAGCGCCCACTCCTGCGCCCGGTCCATCGCCGCCGAGTTGGTGAGCCGACCGCCGAGCACGTCGGTCATGTACGACAGGGTGTTGGGGAGCTGGGAGCGCTGCAGTCCCTCTTCGCGGATCTTTGCGAGCATGGCCAGGTCGACGGGGCGGTGGGTGGGCTCGGCCCCCGTGTCGCTGCCGTTCGGGCCCGCCGCGCCGTCCCTTGAGCCACCGTTGTCGCCCGCGCCGCCCAGGCCGCCCGCGCCTCCGCCCCCCGGCAGCCCGAACACGAACAGCGTCCCGCCCGCCGAGTTCACGATCCGCTGCTGGCCGTCGATCTCGTACGACATCGGACCGCTCCGCACCGCCGCGCCCGCCTGGAAGTTCCACAACGGCTCTCCGGTCTCGGCGTTCAGCGCGAAAATGTTGCCCTCTTCGCTTCCCCCGAACACCAGATTGCCCGCCGTTGCCATCACCCCGGCCCACGGCGGCGTCTGCAGCGGAAACTCCCACTGGAGCTCGCCAGTGAGCACGTCGAGCGCCTTCACCGCGCCGCCGGCCTCCTCGCCGCGCAGCGCCTGCTCGCCCCCGCCGTAGTACGGCTGGCCCGGCTCGTACTCGACCTCGGCCTTGTAGTAGATCGCCCCCATGATCCGCGTCGGCTGGTAGAAGAGGCGCGTCATGGGGCTGTAGCTGGGACTGAACCAGTTGGCCGCGCCCTGCAGGCTGGGCCACACCAGGTTGCCCTCCTCGGTGGGGTCGGTGCCCGGAATGACGATCGGCCGCCCGTTCTCGTCCAACCCCTCGGCCCAGGTCTGCTTCGAGTACTCGGTGCCGTGAAGGAACTCCCCCGTCTCGCGGTCGAGGACGTAGTAGAAGGCGTTGCGATTGGCGGTGACAACGAGCTTGCGGGGCTCACCCTCCCACTCGGCGTCGACAAGCACCTGGATCTGGTTCGCGTCCCAGTCGTGGGTGTCGTGCGGGGTGAACTGGAACCACCATACGATCTCGCCGGTGTCCGGATCGAGCGCCAGCAGGCAGTCCGTGTAGAGGTTGTCGCCGGGTCGCACGTCCCCGTTCCAGTCGGGCGCGGGGTTGCCGATCGGCCAGTAGAGCAGGTCGAGTTCGGGATCATACGAGCCGGTCAGCCACGTGGATCCACCGCCGGTCTCCCAGCTGTTCCCGCCCCAGGTGTCGCTCCCGAACTCGCCGGGCGCGGGGATCGTGTAGGTGCGCCACAGGAGCTCGCCGGTCTCCGGGTCGTAGGCGTCGATGAACCCGCGCACCCCCGCCTCGGCCCCCGACACCCCGACGATGATCATCCCGTCGAGCGCCAGCGGCGCCAGCGTCAGCGAAAACCCGATCGCGTTGTCGGCGACCTCGACATCCCACCGCACCGCCCCGGACCGCGCATCGAGCGCAACGAGGTGAGCGTCCAGAGTGCCCACGTAGACCGTCGAATCCAGCACCGCCACGCCCCGGTTCACCCGCGGAAAACCGATGTTGAGCACATTCGACCCCATCTGCGGCGTCCACTTCCACAGCCGCTTGCCCGTGCGCGCGTCCAGAGCGGACACCGTGCTCGGCGGCTCGGTCACATACATGACCCCGTCGGCCACGATCGGCGTCGTCTCGATCAGCCCGTCGTCCATCTGATAGGCCCAGACCACGCGCAGATCGTCCACGTTGCCCGCGTTGATCTGGTCGAGTTGCGAGAAGCGGTGCGACGCGTAGTTGCCCGAGTAGGTCAGCCAGCTCTCGGGCTCGGAATCCGCCTCGACGAGCCGCTCGTAGGGGACCTGCGCGGAGGCGGTCCGAGCGAGCGCCAGGGCCAGGACGATGGCCGCCCAGGCAGTGCGACTCCACTTGTTCATGATCCCCTCCCCAGGGTCGTCAGGTACGCCACGAGATCTTCGACATCGTCGTCTTCGAGGTCCTGCGCCAGCGGCATCAGCGAGTGCCCGACGCGCTTCTCCATCTCGGCGATGTCACTCTTTTCCAGCGACACGAAGGCGCCCGAGACCGTCATCAGCTGGATGGTGAAGGAGTCTTCGTTCATCCGCATCCCGTTGTAGATGTCGCCTCCGCGGGTCACGATCCGCACCGGCAGGTACTCGAAAAAGCCGCTCCGGGCGCCCGCACGAGCGACGGGCAGTCTGGCCGCGGGCGCGCTCAGGGCCTCGCGCAGGTACTCGGCCCCGCGCCGCAGCCCGATGATCGTCAGCTCCGGCCCCACGGCCGTGCCCCTGCCGGCGACGATGTGGCACGAAGCGCAGTCCGCGGCCCAGAAAAGATCGTGTCCCCGCTCGGCGTCGCCGGTGACCCCCGACGCATCGGCGGTGGTCTGTTCGCCGAGCCACAGCACGTAGGTGGCCACCAGCGCCACCGCTTCGTCATCGAGGATCGTAGCCCGCGCGCCCGGCATGCCCGTCCCCGGGATTCCGTTGCGGATGATCCGCTGGAGTTGGGTCTGGTCCGCAACCCTCGGCAGCACGAGCTGGGCCAGCAGGGGACCTTCGCCGCCCAGTCCCTGCACCCCGTGACAGCGCCCGCAGTGGGCGCGGTACAGCCGCTCCGCGCGCTCGGGGTCTTCGAGTTCGATGGCCGCGCCCCCGGGCTCCTGCGCCGAGGCGGGCGGGGGGAGCAGCACCAGAAACGGCAGCAGCCAGGTGGTCTTCGCGATCCGCATGTGGTCACTCTTTCCCGGATTGGGTGGGCGGGCAAGGGCGACCGTTACCATACGGCTGCCGCCGTTTCGCGGACAAGGCGGTCTGGGGCGCCGCGGCGAGGAGATCACCGCCGGGACGGCGCGGCTATCGCGGTTCCCCGAGTGGCCTCCCGTCCAGCCCCCAGGCCGGGTCGATCTCGAAGCCGAGGTGGGCGAGCGCGGTCACGGCGACGTCCACGATGTTGGCGGGCCCGGGAGGCGGCCAGTTGGCGGGGTTGCCCGCGCCTCCCGCATCAGCCGCGCCGCCGTCGCTGCCGCCCAGCCCACTCGCCAGGATGAAGATCGTCATCTCTTCGGGCGAGTCCCCGCCGTGACCGCCGTCTTCGCGCCGGCCGTGGTCCGTGCTGATGAGCACCAGCCAGTCCTCGTTGTGGGTGTGGCGCCGGACGCGCACCGCGTTGATCAGCATGCCGACGTGCCAGTCGGCGAGCGCGATTGCGTCGCGGTACTCCGCACCGATCGAGCCGTGCTGGTGGCTGGTCTCGTCGGGGTTGCCGAGGTAGACGAACATGGCGTCGGGGTCGGCTTCGACCAGGTGGAGCGCGGCCTGCGCGGCCACCTCGCCGTCGGCCTGGGCCCACCCGAGGTCGTAACCGTCCACCACGACCCGCTTGTCGATCGCGGCCGGCACCACGGGGCCGCCTTCGGGGAGTTCCGCGAGCGGCAGCCAGTCCAGCGCGGCGAAGGTGGCCAGCTCGGGGCGCTCCCGCTCGGCGCGGGTGAGGAAGCCGGGCCAGGTGTCGTAGTCGCGGCCGGTGAAACTGTTGTTCGTGACGCCATGCTTCTCGGGCCAGACACCGGTCAGCATCGACGACCACGACGGGCCGCTGACGGACGGGGTCGTGGTGCGCGCCTCCGTCGTCAACCAGCCGGTCGCCGCCAGCGAGTCGATGTTGGGCGTGGGCACCTCGGCGAGCACATCGGGACGCACCCCGTCGATGCCGATCAGCAGGACTTTCGGGACGGGTTGAGCGGCGACGACCCCGTGGACAGCGCCACACAGGAAGACTGCGGTCCGCGTTGCCCGCGCCACCGCCGCCAGGCCGGTTCGCCCGGCCCACGCGCGCCCGGCCACACGCGGCCGTTTGCTCCCCGCGATCCCGCCCCTCATTCCGCACCCACCAAATCGGCAAACCTGTCCACGCAGATCTTCCACCCCTCCGCGTGACCGTCCCGGTCGTCCGGCGCCGGAAAGCCCGAGTGGGTCAGCCGGATCTCGGTCCCTTCTTCAACCGGCGCGAATTCCACCGTCACCACCGTCTCCGCCTTCATCGCGTGCGCCTCTTCCTTCCAGCCCCAGGTGTACACCAGCCGGCGGGGCGGATCGACCTCGCGGTAGGTGCCGTGCGCGGTGAACGGCCCGCCCTCCACATGCATCCGAATCAAGTAGTGACCGCCCACCCGCAGGTCGATCTCCACATCCACGCTCGCGGTCGGGTCCGGGCACGTCCAGCGACTCACCTGCTCCGGGCTGGTCCACGCCTCGAAGGCCCGCTCGGGACTCCCGGCCACGGTGCGAACCAGGCGCAGCGCCTCTGTCATCGGGGTCATCGGCGTCACTCCGCGTCTTTCAGGTACCGTGCCAGCGCGTCCAACTGCGCCGACCAGAACCGCTGATGCATCTCGATCCAGTCCTTCGCCTCGCCGATGGGACCCGGCTCATAGCGGCACAGGCGCGACCGCCCTTCCTTCTTCCGCCTGATCAACCCGGCGTCCTCCAGCACCCTCACGTGACGGGAAACGGCCACGAGCGACATGTCGAAGGGCTCGGCCAGGTCGGTGACCGACGCCACTTCACCCCTGGCCAGGCGGCCGAGGATGGCGCGGCGGGCCGGATGGGAAAGAGCGGAAAAGGTGCGGTCGAGAGCGTCGTCGTCGAGGGGGAGCATGGCAGCCTCCGGTCGAAGGGTGGGTTCGGCGCCTCTGGCAAGCGTACGAATACTAAACATAATTGTTTAGTAATACAACTCTTCGAACCGCCGCTCCAACGCCTTCCACTAACGCTCCGGCCCGAGTGTCTGTCAAAAGCGGCAGAACACAAACCGGAGATGTGTCGATGAACAAACCGCACAAGCCGAGCAGGCAAACCCTATCTGATTCACATCTGGTTGGGGTGATTGAACTTAGGGGAATCACTGACCCGATTCCCGCCCTTGCGTTCCCGCCAATTGCGAAAGTCTCAGGCGCGAGCCCTCCGGCGGTTTTCCAGAGCCTTCCTGAGCTGTCCCTCGTCGGCTCGCTGGTAACATTGGAGGACCGTCTTCGCCTCCCTCCAGCCGCCGAGTTCACAGAGGACTTTGAGCGGCTGGTCCATCAGGTCGGAAGCAAACTTGCGCCTCAGCGAATGCCAGCCTCTCCCGCGCTTGGGTTCGAGCCCCGCGAGTCGCTCCGCCTTCTGCCACCAACCGCGCGCCTGACAAGAGCCTACGCACCTCAACGGATCCTGCGGCGAGGGCAGCACGAGGATGCCCTTGGTGCTGGGGCTTCTCTCTCTTGCTTGGTCGAGAGCGGCGAGCGCTTGGGGGCTGACAGGCGTGCGGTGCTCATAGCCCGTCTTCTCGTTCTCGGCGCGCCAGCGGATGATCCCGCCCTCGCAATCGATGTCGGCCCAGCGGAGCTTACGGATGGCGCCGATACGGTGTCCGGTCTCGTGCGCGAGCACGAGGGCGACATGGAACCGCCAGCCAACTTGGCAGGACACACGCAAAAGCGCTTGATACTCCTCCTCGGCCAGAACGATTCGGGCCGGGTTTTTCTGCCTGGGCGCCCTGAGTCCTCTCAGGGGATTCGCTTCAAGGAGCGGTCGGCCCCGTTCGTCCTTGGACCTTACAGCCCAGTTGAGCACGGCGATCAGGAACTTCAGGTCCTTTTCGACCATTCGGTCGGACACCGGCTTTCCGCTCGGGCCGACACTCCCTGCCCGACGCTCCCGGATGAACCGGTCCCAGTCGCGCTGCGACAAGGTGGTTGGATCGCGGTTCGGTCCGAGAAAGCTGAGGAACATCCTCATCGCGGCCCGGTCGTGGTACTGCGACCGTCCGCGCTTGGTCGGCGTCACCTCCTCGCCGTAGATTTCAAAAAGCGTATCCAGCGTGAGCGGCTGGGGCTTGGCTTCCGCCTTGCCGCTGAGGATCGGGCTTGCAAACCCGGCGGCGAACTCGTCCGCCTGGCGCTTGGCTTTCACCCAATCGCGGTGCCCCAGCGACCGGGTGAGCCTTCGCCCGTTCTCGCGCCACTCAATCTGGAAGAGGCCGGTTTTCGGATCCGGAAAGACCCGGACCCGGTTCCGGCCCCACTCGCCGGCGCCGTAGCTCCGGCGGCTTCGTTTCGTGCGTGCCATCGTTCGATACCTCCGATTCGATGGACCACACGATCTGCGCGTTTGAAACCTCGCGCCGGGCGGGCGCGTCGTCCAGAGTTGCGGCCCGGTCGGCTTTCGCGGCGAGCGCGACACGGGCCGTTCGTTTCTGCGGGTTTCCGTGGAGCCAGATGTGTTTTCGTGTCACGAAAACCTCTGGCCGGGGGATACCCCCGGACCCCCGAACGACCTCCGTGCGACCCAAGGAAAGCCCGCCCGGCCAAGGCTCGACCCCGGAAGGCCGAACGTCGGCTCCCTGCGCCGTAGGGCCGCTGGGGCCAGGCGAACCGGCACGGCGGTCGTTCACCGTCTCGGCGCCCGAACTGGTCGAGTCCTACCGGATCGGCGAGCCCGTCCGGCTAAACGCAAACTTTGGCGACCAGGACCTCGCGGCGCTTTCCCGTTCGGCGACGGAACCGAGGAATCGGCCACGACCAAGCGGCCGCCTCCAACCAAGGGCACAGATTGCTAAGACCCTTCGATCTGCGGTACACCATCGTGGATCTCAAACTCAAAGGTCAGATCGCACTGCACGTTCTCTTGCGACATCGGCCCGCCTACCGCGCTCATGGTCCATTCCGCCCGCGTAAAAGCCGGCATCAGCTCCATGAAGACGTGCAGCACCGTGTCTCGGCCAGCCACGCCCGCCACGGTGAGGTTTCTTAGATTGGCATTCGATTTCCCCCACGCATCCATTGCCAGCTGCGTCGCTCCCTCGACCCCCGGGATTGGTTCGGCATCGCAACGGGTGACTTCCGTATCCAACGCCAACCGCACTGTAATCGGATGGATGTGCTGTTGCACCCTACCAGAAGCAGTCGCTTCGATGGTGATCACAGCAGTGCCCGGGGTGTGACCAGTGAGGACGAGTATGTTGTCTTCGTACGGCGCTGATTCGGGCGATGGGACTTTGTTGGTCACGGTAACGACCGATGTATCGGAACTGCGCCCGCTGTGGCGGGCACCGGCGTCGTCCCAAGCGTACGGGTGGTCGAAGCACGAGAGGTACGTCATCGAATGTTGGCTGATCGCGTAGATCCGCTGAGGCGCGCCACAAAGTGGCGGCGTGTGGCTGGGACCGATGACATCAGAACAACCAGCGATCGCCAACAGCGCAAGCGCGATACCACGGAGCATGGGGACCTCCTTCGTTGGGACAAGCAGTCTGTGACGGTTCCCCCGGCCGTCACGGGCCTCCCATCGCCACCCTAAACGGCGAGAGACCTGTTCAACGAAGCTAGCAGCCCTCTCTGACCCGTCGTGAGCCCCTGTAACCTGGACCCGGCAGCTGGGAAGCGCGAGGGACTCGCCGAGCGCGTCCGCGGCGGGAGGTGCGGCACGGCTCTGCGGGCTACTCACGGCGGCGAAGAAACAGGCGGCGGGCGGCGGCCCGCACATCGGTGGACAGTCCGAAGATGACGGCGACGGCCAGAGCCCCGAGGGCAAGGTAGAGGAACAAGCTCATGGCCCGACCTCCGGGAAGCGCTCCGACTGCTCGCCTGCCGGAATCTGGCGGAGTTTCCGCACCGCGCGTGACACGTCGCGGGCATCGGAGCGAATCAGGAGCCAATCGTCGCCGAACCGAGTCAGGCGGACCCAACACAACCCGTCCCCGGCTTCGTCGATGGCGACCACTTCACGGGCGTGGGTCTTTCGCCCGTAGGCTTGCCCGATGATTCCGCTGTCGCTCACTGTAGTAGTCCTCCCCCATCTGCGGTGGCCAACCCATCATACGCCTTGTGGGGTATACGAGGCTAACGAGGGGTTCCGCCCCCTCGATCCCTGACGGGTACCACGCCGAAGCGAGCCAGGAGCGCGGGCGGACGGATTGGCCGAGACGGCTGATCGCCGCCTCGGTGGCCGCCGCGTGGTTTGTCTCCGCGAGGTTACGAGGACGAGGACAGGGATCGAAGGCTCTGATGATTCGGTCGGCCCCGCCGTCCCCGGGAACCTCGCCTCCGGGGACCGTCCGCAGAGTGTATTCGGCGGTCGCTACGGCGGCGACGATCTCCGGGGGTCAGAGGGGGGCACGCCCCCCCGCCAGCCCCGCTCGGGGACGCGCGAAGCGTGGCCCCAGGGGGTAAGCTGGCTTGAGCGCCTAACGGTGCTCCAAGCTAGCCCTGCGGCCGCCCCGCAAGAGACGCTCCCGCGAGCCGCCCGAGAAGGCGGTGGCCGAGCTGTCGCGGGCAAGCTCCTCGGCCTCTCGGTTGTCGGCCGCACGGACGGCGGGGGGCAACGGGCGACCCGTCACTTCTTGGCGACGGCGGCGCTCCCTGCCGCGCACCGATTTCGCCCTACCCCTACCCCTCGGGAACCCGAGATCGTCGGTCTCAGTCGATCCTGCGGCCCGTAGGTTACCCGAATAGCCCCCTGATCGGCCGACAACGGCCTCTGAGCCGTCGCGGAGGCGACGACACGTCAAGTCATGTACATTTGATGACACCTCACCGGACGAGCGTACTCGCGTGGGCCGCTCCGCTGGCGGATGAGATTGGCGCCGCCGCGCGGGGATCGGCCTTCACGTGCCACGAGCGACCGCCCTTTCAACGGGGGCGTTCTGGATACTCGGCCCTCGCGACCGCCGTTCGCGAGCAGGTGTCACCCTGTGTTCCGCCGGAGGGTAGCACCAGAGTGCCATCGAACAGGAGTTGGGCAATGATCACCAAACCACGAATCGCCCGCACCCTCGTGCCGAGCCTCATGCTGGCGGCATCCGTAGCCTTCCCGATCGGCGCGGGCGCACAAGCCGCGCCGCCACCCATGAAACCAGCGCCGCTCAGCGCGGCGATGGCTGAAGTGCGGCGGAGTCCATTCTATACGACGAGCAATGTCGAGGGGCTCACGATCGTCGAACTGGCCTTGTTGCCCGGTCCCCATGTCGGAGATCGACCGGATTCCGACTCCGCCGAGGCACCGTCCTTCCACAGGGTCTTCTGGCCGACGCTCGGAGCCGTTGCCTTGTCGGAGGCCGCGTTTTTCTACGGTTTCCTGAACTGCTTTGGCAGCACCGGTGATTGTACGGGCGGGCTGCTGTTGGGCACGGCGACCATGGTTGCGGGACCACCAGCGGTCGCAAGCATCATGGGGGCTCGGTTCAGCCGGGGCTTGCTCGGTTCGGCAGCGGGTCTCGGCCTCGGCCTTGGGCTCTTCTATCTGGGGGAAGCGTCCGGGCTGGACGATTCCAGCGTGTTCTGGGCCCTTCCCATCACTCATGCTCTCCTTACCACCGTCATCAGCAGGTTGTAGCAATGTGTAGCCGATAGGCGCATCGGTTCTGCCCGCGACAAGTCCCAAGCCACGCAATCGGGGCAGCGGCGAGGACGGCCATCAGCCACTACGCCCAAAGCCGGGCGAGGGGTTTGAGGGAGACGTTCGGTCTCTTGCCGGAACGCGCTCGCAATCGACCAAGAGTGTAAGTCACGCTTCACGTCAAGCCCGCGACATCGTTTTCCGCGGGGGGGCTCAGAACGAGACGTATCCGCCCATCTGGAAGCGCTCGTCGGACTCGTCGACGTGGAGGATGAAGCGCGCCCCGTAGCGCCGACCGAACGTCAGGCTCGCGCCGGCGGTCGCCTCAACGTAGTCGCTGCCGTCGTAGTGCATCCCCACGCGCAACCTCGGGCGAACGAGCCAACTGGAACGTCCAAGCAGGACCGAGGCGCCGATATGGTTGCGCGACCCGGCCTGAGGAAACAGAGGGATGGCGACCCCGGTCATGCCGATGTTGCCGCCCAGGTCCGTGACGTAGGGGCCGGCGCACCGGTAGGTCTCCACCATCCCGTACAGCGACACCGGCCCCGCGACCCGCCCGTTGATGCCGACGTATTGTCCGGGACACTGGTTGTCCCCCACGATCCCGGCTTCGAGCATGAAACGGCCCGCCACCTCCCGACGGTCCGGTGCCTCCTGCCCCTGAACCTGCGAAGGCACCACGGCCAGGCACGCCAACGACAGCCAGAAATGAGTACTGCTTGCCAAGATCCGCCGCGGTTCGGCTCGCTCGACGATCGGGGTGGAGCCGAAGACGATCACTGTGTCAACCTCTCCCTCGCGGGCTTGAATTCGGGTGTGTCGGGAGTGCGCTCGGGCCGCCGATACACGAAAACCGCCACGGGGACAACCGCGGCGCCCGCCGCAACGAGTCGGTATCCGTGGGACACCAATGTAATGGATCAGTGCACCATGAACCCGCCCCGCTTTCTCTTCACAGGCGGTTCGTTCTTGGGTTGATGGTGCCTGATGTGGTCTGCCCCTCCCTTGCGGAGAGGGAGGCAGGATCGGACCCTCGTTCGGATGGCGGGTCTCCCGGCGTCCGAACGAGGGTGGGCAAGCGAAGCGCGGCAGCCCGCCGGCAGGCCGACGCCCACGAGATCACGGATAGTGGCTGGCCGGACTGCTGGCACGAAGCCTATCGCGTAGGTGCGGGAACGTGGTGAGGACGATCCGACGCGTAGGCGTAGTAGGGCGCGCACCTTGCGCTTGCAACCGCCGAAGCCTCGGCGGTTCCCCCCGCCTTCCCATCGGAAGCCGGTCGCGACGGGAAGACGGAGGTTATGTTCCTAATGGGCCACCGGATCTCAAGAGACATTCGTCGAGAGCTTGATGAAACAGGACCGCCTCCGTGCGGGCCGATTCCCGCCATTCAGGTCCGCTTTTCCCGCTTTCGCGGCACGGTCCAGTAGTGTCCAGTCCAACGACAGAAAACGCAGATCGTGCAGCCCTGTAAGTAGTTAGACGATTCTCTGCCGTGATTCTGGCCTCAGGCGATCCGCCGAGCAGGCATTGTCTTTTCCTCTTCCTTGCAAGTCTCCTCGGCGCCATCACGCCACTCGCCGCCACCCTCGAAGCCCAGGACACCCGCACCATCCAGGGAGTCGTCCGCGATTCCGTGAACGGCGAGGCCATTGTGCACGCCGCGGTCGCGGTCGCCGGGACCGGGTACCAGGTCAACACGAACGCGGACGGCTTCTTCACCGTGGTGGGAGCCCCGCGCACAACCTTCAGCCTCCGCATCGTCCACATCGGCTATACGCCGACCGAAGTGACCGTGGACGCCGATTTCACCGACCGGCTCTACATCGAGATTCCTCCGCTGCCCGTGGACCTGGAGGGAGTCGAGTTCGTAGCTGACGAATACCGCCTGGTAAAGGCCACGGACGGCGTGAGCCGGGTCTCGGCGTCGCCTGCGGAAATGGCCGTGCTTCCATCCATCGGGGAAGTCGACATCTTTCGCTCGCTGCAGCTCCTGCCCGGAATCAGCGGCACGCGCGAGTCCTCTTCCGGGCTCTACGTGCGGGGCGGCACACCCGACCAGAACCTCGTGCTGCTCGACGGCATCACCGTGTACCACGTCGACCACTTCTTCGGCTTCTTCAGCGCCTTCAATGCCGACGCGATCAAGGATATCCAGGTCTTCAAGGGCGCGTTCCCGGCCCAATACGGCGGGCGGGTGTCCAGTGTGGTCGACATGACCGGCAAGACCGGCGACCCCGAGCAGATGCACTATGGGGCCGGCCTCAACCTGCTCAGCGCCAGCGGCACCTTCCAGACCCCGATCGGTTCGAAGGCCAATCTGCTGGTGACCGGACGTCGCTCCTACACCGACGTGGTGCGAACGGGGCTGTACAACAGCATCTTCGACGTCTTCAACATCAGCACCGGACCGCAGGCACCCGCTGGCGGCGGACCGGGCGGCGGGCGCGGCTTCGGCGGGGCGGGAGGACTCTTCGGCTCCACGAATCAGGATGTCGCAACGCCGGACTTCCATTTCTACGACTTCAACGCCAACTTGACCTACCTCCCCGGCGACCGGGACGTCGTTGCCTTCAGCCTCTACGGCGGACGCGACTACCTGGACAAGTCGCAGCAGCGGTCCCTGTCGTTTACCCCCAGGGGCCAGGCGGGCGACCGGAACTTCACCACCGCCATCGGTGATCTGACCGACTGGGGCAATCGCGGCCTGTCGGGCCGCTGGGGCCGTCAGTGGGCGAGTGGGCTCACCAGCAATGTGCTCGCCGCCTACTCCGAGTACACCTCCGACTACGGCCGCAACACCCAGGTCACCATCTCGGACCCGGAGACCGCCGAAGCCACGCTTACGCGCGACCTGCAGTCGACGGAGGACAACTTCCTCACCGACCTCACCCTGCGCGCCGACAACGAGTGGAGACCCTCGCCCAACCACAAGCTCCTCTTCGGCGGGTGGTTCAGCGCGACCGGCGCCGAGTACCGCTACGTGAGGAACGACAGCATCACGATCCTGGACCAGACTCAGTCTTCCACGCGCGTGGCGGCCTACGCCCAGGACACCTGGGACGTCACGGATCGCTTCTCGCTCACGGCGGGGGGTCGCGTCTCATACGACCAGACCACGGCAAGGAGCTATCTGGAGCCCCGCGCTTCCGCGCGCCTGGCGCTGACCGACAAGGTCACGCTGAAGGCCGCGGCCGGACGGTACCACCAGTTCGTGAACCGGGTCGTCAACGAGAACGTCACCGAGGGCTCACGGGACTTCTGGCTGCTCGCCGACGGCGACCTCGTCGACGTGACCGCATCCGACCACCTGGTGGCCGGGGCGTCGTACGAGACCGACGGCTTTCTCTTCGACGTCGAGCTGTACCGCAAGGAGACGACGGGGCTGTCGGAGTTCTCGCTGAGGTTCCGTCGCAACGACATCGACCCGCTCAACCTCTTCTACGCCGGAACAGGACTGGCGCAAGGCGCGGAGTTCCTCGCCCAGAAGAAGTTCGGGGCCTTCACCGGCTGGGTCTCCTATACGCTGGCCGAGGCGCGCAACACTTTCCCGGAGCTGAACGGAGGAAGCTCGTTTCCTGCTCTCCACGACCAGCTTCACGAATTCAAAGCCGTTGGAACACTGTCGCTGGGACGCTGGGATCTGGCGTCCACGTGGACGTACGGATCGGGCACTCCGTACACGGCTCCCCAGGGCGAATACAGCGTCGAACTCCTCGACGGAAACTCGTTCAGCTACATCAACGTGAGCGCAAAGAACGGTCTGCGGCTGCCGGCCTATCACCGCCTCGATCTCAGCGCGCGTTACCGCTTTTCGCTCGGCGACTACGGCGGCGACCTGGGCGTCTCGGTCTTCAACGCCTACGACCGCGCCAACGTCTGGTATCGCCAGTTCGAACTCGACGCGACCCCCGCGATCGTCACCGACGTCAACTATGTCGGGCGGGTTCTGAACCTTTCCGTCCGCTTCAATCGATAGAAACGCAGGAGGAGATAGATGAATACCGGCAAACTACCCAGCATCCGGCCAACACGTGACGGGGTCCTCTCGCTGCTCGTCGGGTCAGCCTGCCTGCTCGCGTGCTCCGATGTGACGACCAGCCCCGAGGAGGACGCCCGCCAGGTGGTCGTGGAGGCGTTCCTGTTCGCGGGCGAGCCGGCGGACGACATCCGGCTGACCGAGACCGTGCCGCTGGGCGAGGATCCGGCCCTTGCGCCCACCGTTGACGACGCCGCCGTGACGTTGACACGCGGCGGCGAGCGGTGGCTTCTGTCCCGCCTGGAAGAGCCCGGCACCTACGGCTACCTGGGCGATGATCTGCAGATCCGTGAAGGTGATCTCTTCCGCATCGAGGTGGCGGCGTTCGGGCGTACCGCCACCGGCGAAACGGTTGTTCCCGGACCCCCCGACGGCGTCCAGCTCGACAAGGAAATGCTGGAAGTGCCCCAACTCGCGCCCGGGAGTTTTCAGCCGGGCGCGCTGCAGTCGTTGCAGGTCACGGTGAGTTGGGAGAACCCGGGCTCCAGTCTGCATTTCGTCGACGTGGAAGGGATGGACCCCGAGGCCGAGTCCATCTTTCCCGACTTCATCCGACAAGGGGCGGGCCGATTCCGCATACGGAGCGCCCCGACCGAGGAGAACTTCCACGCGATCGGGCTGCGGCAACTCGAGCACCTGGGCCGCCACCGCGCGATCGTATACCGGGTCAACCAGGAATACACCGACCTCTACAACAACCGGGTGCAGGATTCCCGCGACCTGAACGAACCGCCGAGCAACATCCGGGACGGCCTGGGCGTGTTCAGCGCCTTCAACTCGGTCGCGCGCGAGTTCGATCTGGTGCGGGCGGGGAGTTAGAAGCCCCCGCCCACCTCGATCCGGAACCGAACCACCCGCTCGACCCCCAGCTCATCCCGGGTCGACGCCCACACGTAGTCCCCATCGAAGACCGGTCTCGGACGCGGCGAGAACTCGTCCGGCGGCACGACGACTCCGAGATAGGTCCCGTCGGGCTCGAAGACATCGTAGCGTGTGGACTCTTGCCAGATCACCGAGGCTGAACGGGGATTCTCCGGGTCGTGATTCTCATTGTCCACGGGGACTCCCTCGGTCTGCAGGCGCACCCAGATCCGTCCGCCCCGGCCAGCCAGCAGTTCCCGGTAGAACGGTTTGTGCTGCGGGATCGGCGGGCCGTTCCAGGTCCAGTTCGGGTCCCGTTCACGCATCATCTGCACTGTGCGCTCGCGGTGATGGGCGCGCTCCTCGTCGCTTACCGGAGCCGGATCGGCGGCGCGTTCGATTCGCAGCACGCCGTCGTCCAGCGGAAGGTCGATCCGGTACTCGGAGGGAAGCCCTGCGAGAAAACGCCCGCCTGGGTGTACCGTCCAGAGGTGCACGGGACTGAAGGGCACGAAAAGAGTCGTCGTGCCGCGCCCTTCAGCCGTCAGCGTCGGAGGTTCATACTCGGTAGACGGTTCGGGCAGCGTGTCGACATGCGCGCCGTTCGGCCCCAGCACGACCAGATGCATGACGAAGTCGCCCGAGGCGCGCCGAGCCAGATCGAGGGTGTGCACGAAGGTGCGGCCGTGCACGTCGGTGTAGAGCGGCGATGCCGAATACAGATTGCTCGTGTTGTACTGCCACTGGTCCGTCTGGCCGGGCGCTGGACCGAAGACCTCGACGCGCATGTTGCCGGGATCGCGCACCACCAGCCGGCCGTCCGGAAGAAGCGCGATAGCCTCGGCACGGCTGAACTCGCCCGGCCCCTCGCCCTGCCTGCCCAGCGTCTCGACGAATACCCCCGCCGAGTCGAAGACGCGCACGTGCTGGGCCTGCCCGTCGAACACGAAGACGTTCCGGTCATCGTCGACGGCGATCGACCAGACGTCTCCGAAGAGATACTCCTCGGGTCCGTCCAGCTCACCGATCGAAACCTCTGGAACCAGGCCGGCTTCGGCGCCCCAGGCGCTTCCCGACAGAGTCCGGACCACGGTCGTATCGCCGATGGTTTCGACGACGGTCTCCGGTCCGGTGCCGGAAGGATCCGGGTCGGTGCCGCAGGCCGCGAGGGTGCATGCGGTCGTGACAGTGGCGACGCTCAGCCACAGGAGATCGGCTCTCATGGTCCCGTCCTTCCCCAAAAATATGTTAAGCAGAGGTTACATAATGACAACTACGCTTGTCATTCTCATGCCTTACAGTTCCCCGAACAGCACGCTTACCCCCTGCTCGAAGACGATGTCACGCGGTATCCCGGCCGAATCCAGCCGATGGTCTCGTCGGCCTCAGCCGCTCCTGCCGCCCTGGCCCTCGGCGATGGTCTGGTCGGTGCAGGCGGCCATGACCGCGTCGGCGTCGGCACTTCCGGTCTTGGTGGGTGCGCCCGTGTAGCGGTCGTCCCTGAGGCCCGCGGTCACGCGCAGGGAGGACGCGCCCGTGTCGGGATCGTCCAGGACGGTTGCGGTGAGGACGTGGCGTTCGCCGCGTCCGATGAAGAGCCAGCGGTCGGCCGTGGGCAGGTACTTCTCACCCCTGACGAAGCCGATCTCACAACAAGTCCGCGAAGTCATACAGGACTCCAGTCGCGCCAAAGTCCGGTTCCCGCTTGAAGGGCTGGCGGAGATAGTGGACCTGGTGCCCGCCCTTCTCCAGGCGGCGCAGTTGCCGGGAGGCTCGGCAGGCTACCCTCCCACCCTCCTCCCCGGCGTCCACGGCGCACCAGCCGCCTCCATATCCGCCTCCAGCTGCGGGAGCGTCTCGTCCAGCAGCGTCCGCAACGCGATCGACACCCTCTGGAACCCGCGCCGAGCGATCTCCAGGCTCTCCCGCTGCGTCTCGGTCGGCGCCTGGCGCGTATCCCAGTGCCCCCCGGCAACTTGGCCGATGCGGCCCATGATCGACGGTGCACTCGGCTCGTTGAGGGCGCCGCGGGCCGGGTCGCCCTGCAGCCTTGCCGCGATGCCGGCCAGCCGGGCCTCGATGCCTTCCAGGCGCGTGTAGAGGTCGTCGCTCGCGGCAGGGGTCTCGTCCAGGGCGGCGCGCATGTGGCGGAGGCGCTCACGCGCGCGGCCGATCTCGGCGGCGGCGCCCCGTGCGCGGCGTTGGAGGTCGGCGGTCTCTTCTGCGAAGGCCATGGCGGCCACGAAGTCCGTTGCCGTGTCGATGTTGGGCACCGGCTTTACCGTGAACGCCTGCGCGTCGCCCACCCGCTCGACACCGGCCTCCGTGATCAGCGCTATCTCGACCGTGTAATCACCCGGCGGCGCTAACGGGCCGCGCGGCGAACCTGCCCACGGCGGCGAAAAGCCCGGCGTGCGCAAGTCGACGGGGTCGGGGGCGGGGCGGCGCAGGTCCCACGTGACGCGGTGGAGGCCCTCGGTCGCGGGGCCCATGACGCGCCGCACAGGGTCGCCCGCGGCATCGCGCACCAGCATCGCCACGCGTGGGCCGCTCTCCAGCGCCTCGGCCCGCAGGGCGTCGTAGCCGGGGAAGGTGATGTCCTCGCCGCGCTCGCGGGCGGCCCGCTCCGCATCGCGCCGTGCCGCGCGCGCGGTCTCGGGCGGGTCCGCTAGCCAGTAGGTGAAGGTGGCGCCGAAGTCGGGGTTCGGCGCGGTGTACGAGGTCGTGCCCAGGGTCGGCTGGCCGGGGGCCTGCAGCGGGGCGTTGGGTACGTACCACCAGGCGTTCCGCACGGGGAACAGGACCGCTCCTGCGGCAAGCGCACCGTCGGCCATGTGTCTCAGGGGCGCGTAGTCGTCGAGGACGTAGAAGCCGCGGCCGAAGGTTGCTCCCACCAGATCATCGTCGCGGCGCTGGATCTCCAGGTCACGGAACGAGATCGTGGGTGCGCCCGCGCTCAGCCTGACCCAGTTGGCGCCGCCGTTCGGGGTGAAATAGATGCCGTTCTCGGCGCCGGCGAAGAGCAGGTCGGGGTCGGCGTGGTCCTGCTCGATCGACCAGAGGATGACGCCGTCCGGCAGGTCGCCCGCGATGGAACGCCAGGTGCGGCCGTGGTCGGTGCTGGCGAAAAGGTAGGGGCTGTAATCGCCCTCCTTGTGGTTGTCGGCGGCGACGAAGACGGTCGCGGCGTCGTGCTGGGAGGCCTTGACGTCGTTCATGAAGGCGCGCTCGGGCAGGCCCGGCGGGGGAGCGGCCTGGCGCCAGTTCGCGCCGCCGTCCTCGCTGGCCTGGACGAGCCCGTCGTCGGTGCCGGCGTACAGGACGCCCTCGGCCACCGGCGATTCGGAGATCGCGGTGATGGTCGAGTACCACGACATGGCCGTGTTGCCGTAGACCGCGTCGACGCTGCGGACGCGCCCGGCCATCGGCAGCTCGTAGCGATTGTCGTCGCGGGTGAGGTCGCCGCTGACGGCCGTCCAGGAATTGCCGCGGTCGTCGCTCCGCCACACGCGCTGCGACGCGTAGTAGATGCGGCCCTCAGCGTGGGGGCTGACGATGACCGGCGAGTCCCAGTTCCAGCGCTCGGGCGGATCGCCGGGGGCGGGCAGGGGACGGATGCCGATGAGCTCGTGGTTGCGCAGGTTGGCCCGCTGGAGGTTGCCCTGCTGGGACTGGATAAATGCGATGTCGGGCTCGCTGGGATCGAAGGCGAGAGCGTATCCGTCGGCGCCCATCGGCGCGTACCAGTCGCGGTTGCGCACGCCCTCCAGGTTCATCGTGCGCGACGGCCCGTGGAGCGTGCCCAGGTCCTGCGCGCCGCCGAGGATGTTGTAGAACGGCGCCGAGTTGTCGAGCGCGAGCTTGTAGAACTGGGAGATGGGCAGGTTGGGGAAGTGACGCCAGGTCGTGCCCTCGTCGAAGGTCTCGTAGAGGCCCGCGTCGGTGCCGGCGAGCAGGTGGCGGCCGTTGGCGGGGTCGATCCACAGCGCGTGGTTGTCGCTGTGCTTCTCGCGGCCGGTGCCGAGCTCGCTGAAGGTGGCGCCGCCGTCACGGGTGACGTGGATGAAGACGTCCATCTGGTAGACGAGGTCGGGGTCGTGGGGCGACGCCTCGATCTCCTGGTAGTAGTGCGGCCCGGTCCCGCCCGAGATGTAGGAATTGCGGCGCTCCCAGCTCTCGCCGCGGTCGACGGAGCGGTAGAAGCCGCGGTCGTCGGGCCCGCCCTCGATGGTCGCGTAGACGATGTTGCGGTCGGCGCCCGACACGTCGATGCCGATCTTGCCCATGTCGCCCGCGGGGAGTCCGGCGGTGACCTCGCGCCAGCTGCGGCCGCCGTCGGTGGACTTGTGGATGCCGGAGCCCGGGCCGCCCGCGAGCAGCGACCAGACGGTGCGGCGGCGCTCGTAGGTTGCCGCGTACATGATGTCCGGGTCGACCGGGTCGAATTCGACATCGGTGACGCCGGTGTTCTCGTCGACGGTGAGCACGGCTTGCCACGTCTCCCCGCCGTCGTCCGTGCGGTAGAGCCCGCGCTCGCCGCCCGCAGACCACAGCGGACCCTCGGCCGCCACGAACACGGTGTTCCCGTCGCGCGGATCGACCAGGATCTTGCCGATGTGCTCGGAAGCGGCCAGCCCGACCTGCTCCCAGGTGCCCCCGCCGTCGCGGCTACGGTAGACGCCGTCGCCCCAGGCCACATGCCGCCCGCTGACGTTTTCGCCGGTGCCCACCCATATGACGTCGGGGTCCGACGGATCGATCGCAACCGCGCCGATCGAATACGACGGCTGATCGTCGAACAAGGGCGTCCACGTGACGCCTGAATTCGTGGTCTTCCAGACGCCGCCGGACCCGACCGCGATGTACCAGGTCGTGGGGTCGCCCGGGTGCACCGCGATGTCCGCAATGCGCCCGCCCATGAGCGCCGGGCCGATTTCGCGCAGCGCGAGACCCTGGGTGGCTTGTGTGATGAGGGCGATGTCGGGCTGCGCGTCCTGGGGCGCGGCGCCGTGCGGGGTGGCGGCCAGCGCGGCGGCGGGGAGGAGGGCGGCGATGGCGGCGCGGGCGAGGTGGTCGAACATGGGTCGCGTCGTGGTGCGGGACATGGGTGCGGCCTGGTTTGCAGGGTGAGGTTTGGCGGCGGAGGTGGGGTGGGGCGCCGCGTGGGGTGGAAATGGACCGCGCGGGGGTGGGAGCCGCAAGGGAACCTCGAAACAACGCACCACGGTCCGTGTAGACCGCGGTATGCAAGTCTGAAGGAGGCGAAGAAATGAATACCCATCGACAGAACAGCATCACCCTCTTCATTGTGCTCACGGTCGGAAGCACGTCCTGTGACACCATGCCCCTCGCACCCGACAACCCCATGGCCTCCGATCTCACCGCCACGGCCGGCCCTGCCGACCCCGCGGTCGGTGTCGGCCAGGCGGCTCGCCACGGGTTCCATTTCGAAGTCGCGCTGGTCGACGATGGCGCCCGCGAGATTCGCTCCCGAATCCTCGCGCAAGCGGACCGGTGGGCCAGAATCGTAAAGGCCACCGACCTGGAGGATATCCGATGGCAACCGGGCACAATCCGCTGTCAGGACCTTGAGTACAACCTCCAGAGGCACTTGGTTGACGACGTGATTGTCCTCGTCTCCGTACGAGACCGGACCGAGGACGGTGCCACGGGTGTGGGAGTTGGGACCTGCGGGTTTCGCGACTCCTCAAAGCTGCCGCTGATCGGTGCCATCAGGCTCTACCTGGACGGGGTGTCGGAGCGGGATGCGGACGACTTGATCCTCCACGCGTTCGGCCACATGCTCGGGTTCGGCAACTCGTGGCCCATGCTGGGCCTGTTGCGCGACCCGGCCAGGCACAACGAGCGAGCCGACCCGCACTTCGTGGGTGCCGGGGCGACCGCGACCTTTGTCGCTGCGGGAGGCGCCGACTACGCGGGGCAAAAGGTCCCGGTCGAGAACGACGTAACCTGGGGTTCGGTGGACACACACTGGCGAGAGTCCGTATTCGGTACCGAGGTGATGACTCCGGGGCTGCGGTCGGGAGTCGCGGACCAACTCAGCGCGATCACGATTCAGTCGCTGGCCGACATCGGCTACACGGTGGACGTGGAGCAGGCCGACGTCTTCATCCTGCCGGGCACGAGCGCGCCCTCGGGCATTGGGGAGGGCCAGGACGAAGACCATCTCTGTTGGCCCTTGATGTCCGGCCCGGTCGTCTTCTACGATCGGCAGGGGCGCGCCGCGCGGGTGCAGCAGGACTCTGGCGGGATGAGGCCCCGATAGGCTGGCGGCACTGATCCTGGCGGTGCTTCATTGACCAGGAGGGGAGACTGTCGGCATCATAGGCGCGCTTCCTGCGCGAGGACCCATGACGATACCTGTGGAGGATTCTTTTGGGAGTGGCCGCGAAAAGGATCATCATCATCGCCGGACCCAACGGCGCCGGAAAGACGACCTTCGCCCGGGAATATCTGCCACGGGAAGCCGACTGTCCCACCTTCGTCAACGCCGATCTGATCGCCGAGGGTCTCTCTCCCTTCCACCCCGATGTCGCGGCGATTCGCTCTGGACGGGTGATGCTGTCCGAGATCAACCGTCACGTTCGCGCCGGGCGCAGCTTCGCGTTCGAGACGACGCTATCAGGTCGCAGATACGTTGCGAGAATCAGGAAGTGGCGAGACCAAGGTTATCGTATCACTCTTTTCTTCCTCGCACTGCCCACCCCGGAAGAAGCCATCAAGCGTGTCAGACTCAGGGTGTCGCAGGGCGGGCACGATGTTCTGGAAAACGTGATCCGGCGACGGTTTGCTTCGGGATGGCGTAACTTCAGAGACGCCTACCGCCACGAGGTCGACGAATGGTTCTGGTACGACAACAGCAATACCGTACCCGTACTGATCGAGCGAGAAAGCAGGGGATAGTCGATGCCGGCAGACGCACCGAACCAGGACAGGAGAATCACCGACCCCGCCGACGTCATGGCGGCTCTCCTTCGCGCAGCGCGACGTGCCCACGAAATCGCCCGTGCGACTGGTACCAAGGTGGTCGTCCACAGGGATGGCGAGACCGTGGAGATAGATCCCAACCCGGAGATGTTCGACGAATTGGCATCGGCCGGGGACGGTTAGCACGACCCGACGTGGCCGACAAACGCCGATCTGTGCCGACACGGCGTATTCGGTCTGCTGCCAGGAGCTTTCACGTTCGGTGAGACGGGCCGCCCAACTGGGGTGGCAATGGATTGCGTGGGGGGGACAGCCGCAAGGAGAGGAACACGGAAACAACGCCTGCTAATGCGTGTACAGCGCCCTACCTGATCCTTTTGACAGGAGGCGAAGATCATGAATACGTATCGGCAAAAGACCATCACCTTCTTCTCCCTGCTCGCCTTCATCGCCCTTCTCGCGGGCGGCACCGCGTCGTGTGACGCCCCGCCCGTCGCGCTCGAAATGCCCACACCTGCCATCGTCACGGCGGGCGAAGTCGATCCCGACCCGGCAAACGCGATCGGCAGCGCTACGCCCCACCGATTCCAGTTCGACGTCGCTCTGGTGGACCAGGGCGCACTTGAGCTGCGCTCCCGAATCCTCGCCCAGGCGGACCGCTGGGCCAGAATCGTGGATGGCAGCGACCTGGAGGATATCGAGTGGGGCCCGGGCACAATCGGCTGCGGAGGCCTTCAGTACGATCACCAGTACGATGTGCTGGACGACGTGTTCGTCATGGTCTCCGTACACGACTTCAACGAGGGACCCGGCACAGGTGTAAGGACCAGCGTCTGCGGATACCGCGAGTCCTCGAAGCTGCCTCTGGTCGGGGCCATTATTCTCGACGTGGAAGGAGTGCCCCAGGGGCAAGTGGACGATTTGATCCTCCACGCGTTCGGACACATGCTGGGATTCGGCCGCTCATGGCGCAGGCTGGGTCTGCTGCACGACTCGTCAAGGGATACCCCCGGCGCCGACACGCACTTCGAGGGTGAAAGGGCGATCGCAGCCTTTGTCGCCGCGGGGGGCGCCAACTACCTGGGCGCCAGGGTCCCGGTCGAGAACGACCCAAACGGTGGCACGATGGACGACCACTGGCGGGAATCGGTGTTCGGCACGGAACTGATGTCTTCGGGGCTGCGACGGGGAGTCGCGGACCAGCTGAGCGCGATCACGATTCAGTCCCTGGCGGACATCGGCTACACGGTCGATGTGGAGGAGGCCGACGCCTACACCCTCCCGGGTGCCAGCGCCATGGCGAACGCGACCGAGGCCGGGCCCGCCATCCGTATCCACGAAGAGGTGGTGACCAGCCCGGCCGTCTTCTACGACCGGCAGGGGCGCGTGGTGCGGGTGCTGCGAAACTGACGCCGGGGTTGGTAGCCGCAGGGAGGGGAACACGGAAACAACCCCTGCCCATCCGTGTATGGCGTCGTATCTGGTTCTTTGACAGAAAGGGACGATCATGAACACCCAACACAAATATGCAATCAGCCTCGTCGTCCTTCTCGCGGGTTCCACCGCGTCCTGTGACGCCCCGCCCCTCGCACCCGAAATGCCCTCGGCCAATGTTCTCGCAATGGCGCGCGGCGATCCTTCCCACCGTTTTCGGTTCGATATCGCTCTGGTCAATCAAGGCGCGCGCGAACTCCGCTCCCAGGTCTTGGCGCAAGCGGACCGCTGGGCCAGGGTCGTACAGGGCAGCGATCTGGAGGATATCGAGTGGGAACCGGGCACGATCAGTTGCGGAGGCCTCGAGTACGACTACCAGGAGGACGTACTGGACGACCTGCTCCTCATGGTCGCCGTAGTAGATCTCAACAACGGGCCCGGCGCAGGTCTGAGGATCACGAATTGCGGATACCGCGAGTCCTCGAAGTTGCCAATGATCGCGGCCCTCAAACTTGACATTGACGGGTTGGCACGGGGAGATGTGAACGAATTGATCCTCCACGGGTTCGGACACCTGCTCGGGCTATCCGGCAGTACCTGGACGAGGTTGGACCTGCTGCGAAACTCCTCGTATCAAACCCAGGGCGCCGACACGCACTTCGTGGGTCCCAGGGCGATTGCCGCCTTTGTTTCCGCGGGAGGCGCCAACTACCAGGGCGCCAGGGTTCCGGTCGAAAACGATCCAACCTATGGCACGGTGGACGGCCACTGGCGGGAATCGGTATTCGGGGACGAACTGATGACGCCCTTCCTGGCGATCGGAACCGACTACCTGAGCGCGATCACGATTCAATCGCTGGCGGACATCGGCTATACGGTCAATCTGGAGGAGGCGGACAGGTTCATCCTGCCGGAGCGCTCCAGCGCGTCGGCGAGCGCGGTGGAAGGACGGAATGCCATCGATCTCTCCGACGACGTGGTGTCCGGCCCGGCCGTCTTCTACGACCGGCAGGGACGCGTGGTGCGGGTGCTGCGAAACTGACAATGCAGCGGGGCGAAAGCCGGAAACCGGCGGTTGTCGGCCAAAATCGGGCCGAAGTGGCCGACAAATGGCACCCTTCGGGCCCCCAGGAGGATGGCGCCACTTCGTTGAGTCCGGTTCTGGCGCGACAGTGCTCCGATAGACAGATTGCGCCTTCCGCGTCAAGCCACCCGCCTGAGAGGGAATGATGTCCGAGTCCGGCCCCGACAAGATCGTGACCGACGCGACCGCGGACGGCGGGATCTGTCCGAATTGCGAACGGGAACGCCCGGAGCACTTCTGCCCCCGCTGTGGGCAGAACGACCGTGACTACGCCCGTGCACTCAAGTCGGTTGCGGGCGAGTTCGTGCGCGAGACATTCGAAGTGGACTCGAGACTGTACCGCACCTTGAAGCTGCTTCTTTTCAAGCCCGGACGCCTGACGAGCGAGTTCTCCCGGAATCGCCGGGCCAGCTACATGTCTCCGGTCAGGCTCTACATCTTCGCCAGCTTCGTGTTCTTCCTGTTGCTGTCTTTGTCGGGGGACTTCGGCCGGGTGGTCGAGATGGGCGTGTCCGAGGAAGACCGTGAGAACGTACTGAGTGAGATCCCTACTGAAGCGAATCTCGCGGCTTTCCGGGAGGCACTATCCCCGGACCAGAGGAGGAAATTCGACGATATCATTGCCCGGCCGGAAAACGATACGGGGAGGCAGATCGTCCTCTCCGCGATCCTGGAAGGGGACTCCGAGGAGCGGAACTGGATCGAGAGATTCATATTGGGGGAGATGATCGACATCCTTCACGATCCCTCGGTCATCCCCCGGCGCTTCCTCGCCAACATGCCGATCGCGATGTTCTGCGTACTTCCCTTCCTCGGGCTGATCCTCGCCGCCCTGTACTTTCGGAAGAGGCGCTTCTACGTGGAGCATCTGGTCTTCGCGATCCACATCCAGACGTTCGCCTTTCTTGTCTACGCGGCAGCACTTCTGCTCCCCGACTCGGGGCCGGGTGCGGTGGTTAGAGCGGTTTCCCTGCTCATCCCGTACCCGTATTTCGTAATCGCGCTGAAACGCTACTACGAAAACGGCTGGGCATTGTCCATCGCCAAGTCCATCGGCGCGTACATGCTCTACTCGTTGGTGCTGATTCCCGCATTCTTTTTCTCGATCTTCGTGACCGGCTAGGGGTTTGTCATGAAGGCGGCAACACCCGACGCGGAATCGGCCCGGGACCAACCTTCCGCCGTCGCCACCTGCCCAAACTGCGGCGACGAGCGTCCGGGCTCGTACTGTGCCCGCTGCGGTCAAAGCGACCGGAACTACATGCGGTCTGTGTGGCCCATGCTACGGGACTTCTCGGCGGACACCTTCGAAATCGACTCAAGGGTCTTTCGCACCCTGAAGCTGCTTTTCTTCAAACCGGGCCAATTGTCCATCGAGTTCTCCCGGAATCGGCGTGCCAACTACGTGTCGCCGCTCAGGTTGTTCCTTTTCGCGTGCTTCGTGCACCTGGGCGTGCTGGCGGTGCTGATTTCGAGCGGCTGGTTGTCCCGTGCGATTTCCGAGCCCATGGATTGGTCCGAGTACAGGGAGCCCACGTCGGAGCAGATCGAATCCGTGCGTTCGAAGCTGGCGCCGGAGCAACGCACCCGGCTGGACGACATCCTGGAGCGTGGGATCGACGACATGAACTGGCGCACGGTGGCCACATACATCTCGTTGGACCCCGGCGGAAGCGGCGGCTTCTCTCCGTTGTTCTATCGCTTACTGATCGGCTACTACCACGATCCGGTAGCCGTGATTGAAAGAACAGCGCGCCGCATGACGGCAGTGATTATCCTTTCCCTGCCGTTGTATGCCCTGATCCTTGCCCTGGTCTATCGCAGCGAACGAAGGTTCTTCGTCGAACACCTGGTGCTCGTGATCCACCTGCAGGCATTCTCGCTGGTCGCCCTGTTGCCGAATTACCTGATCTTTCCGCGCAGTCTGTTTACGACATTGGTGGCTTTGGGCATTGTTGCCGGTCACATCTGGTACTACCTGCTGGCTCTGCGGCGCTATTTCGGCGAGAGCTGGGGCAAGACCGTGGGAAGGTGGCTTGTTTTTGCATTCCTGTCGTCTTTTGTTCTTATCGGTGGCGGTATCGCAGCCTACCTCCTGGGTTGATGATGTGGCGTAATACGTGTCGGGCGGATGGAAGCAACGGGCGATTCGGGCGTGGTCCGCGAACCATCGCGTTGCTGGTGCTACTCGTGGTCGCGGCCTGTACGGGTCCCTCCGGGGGACCGCAAACCGACTTTGACGTCGCGGAAGCGTCGATCACGGACCTGCAGGCCGCGTTGCAGGACGGCCGCACGACGTCGGTCGATCTCGTGGACCAATACCTCGCCCGTATCGCGGCCTACGATCGTGCGGGCCCAGCGCTCAACACCATCATTCGCCTGAATCCGCTTGCGAGGGAGCAAGCGGCGGCCTTGGACGCGGAGCGGGCGAGCGGAGTGGTGCGCGGCCCAATGCACGGCGTCCCGGTCCTCATGAAGGACAACTACGACCTGGACTGGATGCCAACGACCGGCTCGAGTCTGGCGCTGGCGGGACTCCGTCCGGCCGACAACGCGTTTCAGGTGAAACGTCTTCTCGATGCGGGCGCGGTCATTCTTGGCAAGACCAACCTGCACGAACTCGCCGCCGGGATCACCACGATCAGCTCGCTGGGCGGGCAGACGCGCAACCCGTACGATCCGGCTCGCAATCCGGGCGGCAGCTCGGGCGGGACGGGCGCGGCGGTCGCGGCCAGCTTCGCAGCCTTGGCATGGGGCAGCGACACCTGCGGCTCGATCCGGATCCCGGCGTCGGTGCACAACCTTTTCGGGCTGCGGCCGACCAAGGGGCTGTCCAGCATCGATGGAATTCTGCCGCTTTCGCATTCGCAGGATACCGGTGGCCCGCTGGCCCGCACGGTGACCGATCTCGCGATCGCGCTCGACGCGACCGTGGGCCCCGATCCGGCCGATCCGGCCACCGCGATTCTGGAAGGGCGGGAAACGCCGAACTTCCAGGCTGCGCTCGACCCCGCCGCCCTGGACGGCGCCCGCATCGGCGTTTTGGAGGAGTGGATGTCGGGGCGGGGAAGCGCGGGCACCGTGACGCGGGTGATGCGCGATGCCCTCGCGGAGATGGAAGCCCTCGGCGCAACGGTCGTCGACGTCACGATCCCCGACATGGACGACCTGCTCTCCAACACCGGCCTGATCGACTTCGAGTTCAAGTTCGACCTGATGGACTACCTGGCCGGCGTACCCGACGCGCCGGTCTCGTCGCTGGAAGAGATCCTCGAAGCCGGGCTCCACCACGAAGCGCTGGACGGCAACTTCCGCCGCCGCAACGCACGCGCCACGCGCGACTCGCCCGAACTCACCGAGACCATGGAGCGGCGGCGCGCCCTGACGGCGGCAGTCGTCGACTTCCTCGACCGGGAGGACCTCGACGCCCTCGCCTACCCGACCATGCGGCAGGAGACCGCCCTCATCGGCGCAGCGCCCACCGGCGCCACCTGCTTCCTGAGCGCGCACACCGGCCTGCCCGCGCTCACCATCCCGGCCGGCTTCACCGAGCGCGGCCTCCCCGTCGGCTTCGAACTGCTGGGCCGCTCGCTCGACGACGCCCGCCTGGTCGCTTTCGCCTTCGCCTACGAGGCCGCGCATCCCAGGCGCCGCGCCCCCCTCCGCACCCCGCCCCTGGCAGACGGCAGGACTCCGCCCCCCGTCCGCATCGCCACCGACCCCCCCAGCGGCGACGGAGTCGACGCCGTCTTGGGCGTGGACCTCCCCACCGGCACGCTGTCGTACCGCATCACGATCCCGGACCTCGCACCCGCCGACGTCTACGGCACGGTTCTGCGCCGCACGTCGGGCGAGGACGGTCCGGTCGTGGTCCTGCGGCTCGGCGGCCCCGAAGAGCCGGACATGACCGGTGCGGTCGACCTGTCGCCAAGACTCCTGCACGACATCATGAACGGCGACCTCGAACTGCTCGTCCACACCAGCCGCGGCCCCGACCACCGCGCCCTCGTCCCTCCGGCCCGACCCTGATACCTACCCGCCCTGGCCCTCCCCAAGGAAGCCCTGGAAGGGGCTGGGAAGAGGGTTCGGGCTCGAAAAGCCTCCACCGGTCTCGATGTCGACGGCTATCGAGCCGATCAGGTTCCGGATCGCCTTGTCCCCCCGGCGCAACGCGTAGCGATACACCGCACGCCAGCCCAGCATCACCAGCCCCCCGACCGCCAATCCACCAGCAAGGAAGCCTGCCGCACCGGCGGCGAGGCCCCCGATGCCGAGCGCAACGCCCACGGCCCCGCCCGCAAAGGCACCACCCACGCCACTCAGCGATGCCAGCACCCCCGAAATGCTGCCCCCGACCCACATATTGAGCTTGTGGCTGTGGATCAGGCTCCCGCGCACGGTCAACTCGGTGGCAGGCGGATCGGTGTCCAGGCGCCGGAGGCTGAAAAGCAGCTGCTTCAGGTCGATCCACGCCATCTCGTAGGCGAACGACTGGTCGGCCGTGGATGCCGTGTACGAGTAGGCGGGGACCTTGAAGACCAGCACGCCACCATCAAGGGGGTCGGCTCCGTGGTGATCGACGAGACTCAGGCGAAACGGGCGCCCCGGGAGGATCCGTTGCATGGCGGCGTAGACCTCCTCGGCCGGTGCGCGGATCACCCGGGAGACCTCCAGCGTCAGCGGCGGTTGGCCCAGGAAACGGGCTGCCAATGCCGACGGGCGCTCCTGGGTTCCTTCGACAAGAGCCCTGTTGCGAGATTCCACCAGCGCATGATCGACGAACTCGGGCGAGATTCCGGCATCTTCCGCAGCGGCCCGGACATCCGCGAGGCGGTATCCGTCGACCTCCACCGCGTCGGCGGGACTTCCCCGCGGAGCCAGCTCTCGCGAACGCTCTTCGAGGCGGCGAGCGGCCTCGGCCTGCAGCTCGGCCGCCCGACGCCAGAGCGCACGTGCCTCCACCTCGGATATGCGGGTTTCGTCCTGGCTCATGGAATCTCGTAGAGGGTTGGATTGCCGCGAGAACATACGGCGCGGCTGGAAAACAGGACAAGTGCGCCGCTGGTGCACGCCAGCTTCGGTTTCTACCTTCGGAGCCTCATCCCTGCGGCCCGACGCTTACCCTGCCCAACGCAATGAATCCGTCACTCATCAAGGGCATCATCATCCTTCCGGGGACCGCCTTCGTTTTCATTCCCGCGCTGATTCTCTGGCTGTCGACGGGCTCCGCATGGGACACGATGCCGGCCAATCCCACACAAGTGAGATTCTGGATCGGCTGGCTCGCGGTGGCGGACGGCCTCGTATTGGCCGTGTGGTCGGCCAGATTGTTCGTGACCAGGGGCGAAGGCACGCCCGCGCCGTGGGATCCGCCCCGCAAGCTGGTCGTCCGCGGACCCTACCGGTACGTGCGAAACCCGATGCTGACAGGTGGGCTCCTCATCCTGGCCGGCGAGTCGCTCCTCTATGGCTCATGGCCGGTGGCCGGCTGGATGCTCGCTTTCTTCCTCCTCTACACGACCTACCTCCTGCGGGGAGAGGAGCCGGGCCTCGAGCGGCGATTCGGTGACGACTACCGCCGCTACAAGGCCAATGTGCCGCGCTGGATTCCAAGCCTGAAGCCGTGGGATTTGCCCTGACGACTCCGGCACTGCCACGTTTGCACCCTCGCCGCTGCCGGCGACAAGTACCCACCGGTGTCACGCCCCCTCAGTCGGAGAAGCCATGATGCAGCGCTCCACGACGACCACTCTGGTTCTGGCCCTCACATGTGTGGCCGCCGCGCCCGTCACCCCCACCCCCGCCACCGCCCAGACCCCGGACCGCGTCGCCGCCGGCCTCACCTGGCGCTACATCGGCCCCGCGATCGCGGGCGGCCGCATCAGCGACGTCGAGATCGTGCCGGGCACCCAGTCGCACATCCTGGTCGGCGCGGCATCGGGCGGCGTCTGGGAGAGCGTGAACCACGGCACAACGTGGACGCCGATCTTCGACGATCAGCCCAACCTCTCCGTCGGCGACATCGCGCTTGCCCCGTCCGACCCGCTCGAGATCTGGGTCGGCACCGGCGAGGCCAACAACCGCAACAGCTCGCCGTGGGGGCAGGGCGTCTACCATTCCTCGGACGGCGGCAAGACGTGGCGGCTCACCGGGCTCGAGGACACGAGGCACGTCGGCCGCATCGTGGTGCATCCCACGGATCCGGACCAGGTCTGGGTGGCCGCGGTGGGCCATCTCTTCGGCCCGAACGAGGAGCGCGGCGTCTTCCGCACTACCGACCGGGGCGCCACATGGCAGAAGCTCCTCTACATCGACGACAACACCGGCGCGACCGACCTCGCCATGGACCCGTCCGACCCCGCGATCCTCTACGCGGCGATGTACCAGCGCCAGCGGCGGGCGCACGGGTTCATCGGGGGCGGGCCCGGCAGCGGCATCTACAAGAGCACGGACGGCGGCGATACCTGGCGGGAGCTGACAGAGGGTTTGCCGGAGGGCGACATGGGCCGTATCGGCCTCGCGGTGTCTCGCCGCAATCCGCAGCTGGTCATGGCGGTGGTGGAAGCCGAGGAAGGCGGGATCTTCAAGTCGACCGATCGTGGTGAATCGTGGACGCGGGTCAACGAGCTCAACCAGCGCCCCATGTACTACAGCCAGCTGCGCATCGATCCCAACGACGACGAGACCGTGTACCTGGTCGCCGGCGCGCTGCACCGGACCACCGACGGCGGCGAGAACTTCGCCACGGTTGCGCAGGAAGTCGTGTACAACACCGGCGTGCACGTCGACCACCACGACCTGTGGATCGACCCCGAGAACTCGGCACACATGATCCTCGGCAACGACGGCGGCCTGTATTCGACCTGGGATAACGGCGACAACTGGACCTTCATCTCGAACATCCCGATCCAGCAGTTCTACGACATCGACCTCGACATGTCCGACCCGTACTTCGTGTACGGCGGGCTGCAGGACAACAACTCGTACCGGGGGCCGAGCCGCACGACGCGCTACCACGGCATCCTCAACCGCGACTGGCAGGTCGTCGACTACGGCGACGGGATGTACGCCGAGACGGACCCCTCGGACCCCGGCATCGCCTACATCACCTCGCAGAACGCGGGGATCATGCGGGTCGACATGGCGACGGGCGACCGCAAGGCGCTCAAGCCCTTCCCGCAGGACACGACCGACGAATACAGCTTCGACTGGAAGTCCCCGATCCTGGTGTCGCCGCACAACACGAACCGCGTCTATCTGGGCGGCAACCGCCTCTTCATCTCGGACGACCGGGGCGACAGCTGGCGCGCGACCGAGGAACTGACGCGGGGGATCGACCCCGACAGCCTGCCGATCATGGGGATGATGCCGGACTCGACGACGCTGTCGAAGCACGACGGCACGTCGGGGTACGGCGAGATCACGGCGGTGTCGGAGTCGCCCGCTGCAGCGGGGGTGATCTGGACCGGCGCGGACGACGGCACGGTGCAGGTGAGCCAGGACGATGGCATGACCTGGACCGATGTCACGGCGAACATCCTCGCCGCGACCGGTGCGCCGCCCTTTGCCTACTACGTGAGCTGGGTGGAGGCGTCGCATTTCGAGGCGGAGCGAGCGTACGTCAGCCTGGACGGCCATTGGGACGACGACTACGCGCCGTACATCTTCGTGACCGAGGACCTGGGGGCGACGTGGCGGCCGCTCGCGTGGACCTTGGCGAGCGCGACCGTCAATGTGATCCGCGAACATCACGCCAACCCGAACGTGCTGATCGTCGGCGCGGAGGACGGCGCCTTCGCCTCGATCGACCGGGGCGCCACCTGGGGCCACCTCGGCTCGGGGATGCCGGCCGTGCCCGTCGACGACATCGAGATCCACCCGCGCGACAACGATGTGGTCGCCGGGACGCACGGCCGCGGCATCTACGTCCTGGACGACATCGGGCTGATCACGCCGTTGCTGTACATCGAGAGTGACGGTGTGGCGGCCACCATGACGGAGATCGACGAGCCCATCTTCTCGCCGCCTCGCCCCGCGACGATGTTCCTCTACCGCAACGACGTGCCGTCACAGGGGCAGGGGATGTACCGCGCCGCGAATCCGGCCTACGGCGCGTGGTTCGACTACTGGCTGCCCGAAGCGGTCGAGGACGGTGCGCGCTTCGAGATCCATGACGCGTCGGGTGAGGTTGTGCGGATGCTGGACGGTCCCGGCGCAGCCGGCCTGAACCGCGTGACCTGGGACCTGCGCCACGACCCCATCCCGCACGACACCACCCGCTACGACGTGCCGAACCTGGACTCGGGCCCCGACGGGCCGTTCGTGCTGCCGGGCGAGTTCTCCGTCGTTATGCGGGTCGGCGACGAGCGCCGCCAGCAGGACCTCACCGTGCGGCCCGACGAGCGGCTGCGCGTCTCGGAGGCCGACCGCCTTGCGCGCTACGAGTTCACCCTTGAACTGCACGAACTCAAGCGGCTGGCCTACGAGGAAGGCGTGGCCGCCTACGACCTGGAACGAGAGGCGAACGAGGCACTCGAGGCGCTGGAAGGTGCCGACGACATCGACGAGGACGACCTGGAGCGCGCGAAGGAGCTGGCCGCCGAGATCGAGGAGGTAGCCGACGAGTGGCGCGACATCAACAGCAACGTGCGCAACTGGTGGACCGGCCTGCTCGGCAACTTCGATGGCGGACCATCGACCACGGGATCGCTAACGGGACCGTCGGACGACCAGCGACGCAGGCTGGCTCGGCTGACGGAGGAGGCGCAGGCCGCCGGCGAGTGGCTCGACGAGGTGGAAGGCGGCGTAGCCGCGGAATTGCGGGGGTTGTCACCGTGAATCATGGTCGCCGCCGAGATGCAGTGCCGGCAATCGAACTAGGTGAAACGGCCTAGCAGGACCGACGCCCCGAAGCGGTCGACCGTCCCGCCAAATCGACACAGCGGTGATTCTGAGCAGGCGGCTAGGCCACCCGGTTGCTCCTCTCCACGGCGCACGCCACCTTCGTATCCATGGCAGACATCCTAACCACTGTTGGTCTCGTGCTGGATCTCGTCGGCGTCGCCATTTTGTTCTTCCACGGCCTGCCACCCAGCGTGGTCCGGGTGGGGGACAGCGGGATGTTGACTGAGGGGTCGATGCCCCCCGAACAGCACGAACGGTGGTCACGCGGGGCCTTGGTGCTCATTTTCATAGGCTTCAGCCTGCAGGGCGTCGCCGTATGGGTTTCATGAGCGAGTCGCAAGGGCGGGACGGTCCCTCCGCTTCTTTTTCAGGGGGTTTAAGAGCTTCCTTCGCTGTTCGGCCTCGCTCTCGCGCGCCCAAGCTTCAGGCCAACCTCACAGGTGGGTGGGTCCGGGCCGGAGGCGAAGCTGGCAACTCGGGCCACCATTGGTCGACTTCACGCCCTAAAGGCCCCTCTTAGGTCTAGGAGACATCGCGGAGCGTACCGGGAGGGGGAGCGACGGCGGCGCTGTAACCGCGGGCGGAGGGGCCACGTGCCCCGGCTGTACGCGGCGGCCTACAGGCTTCAAACGACAGGTGTACCGGTTCCGATGGAGTGGACGCCCCCTCCCGGCGGCATCGCGATGTGCCAAGATGGTACTGAAGCGATTGGTCGACCATCTGAGGGAGGAGGCATCCACATGGAAGAGGTTAGCATCATCGGGATCGATCTGGCAAAGCGCAGCTTTCAGGTACACGGGGCGAACGGGGATGGGTCGGTAGCGTACCGGAAGAAGCTGAGCCGCGGGAAGCTGCTGAGCTTTCTCGCCTCGCAACCGGGGTGTACGGTAGCGATGGAGGCGTGCGCCAGTGCCCACTACTGGGGCCGGGAGATCGCGGCGCTCGGCCACGAAGTGCGGCTGGTCCCCCCGATCTACGTGAAGCCCTTCGTCAAGCGCTGCAAGAACGACGCGGCTGACGCGGAGGCGATCACGGAAGCGGCGCAGCGACCGACCATGCACTTCGTGGCGGTCAAGACCGAGGCGCAGCAGGCGCAGGGGATGCTCTTTCGCACGCGCGACCTCCTGGTGCGCCAGCGCACGCAGACGATCAATGCGCTTCGGGGTCACCTGGCCGAGTACGGCGTGGTCGCTCCGCAGGGCAGGACCTGGATCGTGCAGCTGGCCGGGGTTCTCGAGGACAAGGCGTGTGGCCTGCCGGAGGCGGTCGTCGAGCTGGGATGGCTGCTGCTCGAGCGGATCGACGAGCTCGACGAGAAGATCGACGGACTCGACCGGAAGATCCGGACGAGCGCGGGGGAGCACGAAGAGACGGCGCGGCTGATGACGATCCCGGGGATCGGGCCCATCACCGCGCTGACGCTCGAAGCGTTCGCGCCGCCGATGGAGAGCTTCCGGCGCGGCCGCGACTTCTCGGCCTGGCTCGGTCTGGTGCCGCGGCAACACACGACCGGGGGAAAGCCAAGACTGGGCAGGATATCGAAGATGGGCCAGCGGGATCTCAGACGGCTCCTGATCACAGGAGCCATGGCGGTCGTCCGGCACGCGAGCCGTGGCGGCGAGAAGACGGATCCGTGGCTGGCCGGGATGTTGGAACGCAAGCCGAAGAAGGTGGTCGCGGTGGCCCTCGCCAACCGGATGGCGCGGAGGGTCTGGGCGCTGGCCACAAGGAAGGAGACCTACCGGGTTCGCGCTGCCGCCTGAGCGGACGGCGAAAGGAGAGAAACGAGAGCAGAGGAGCTGCCCGGGAGAGGTGGCAGCAGGACGCAAGAACGGGGTAAGGGCAAACAGTCAGCGAGACGGGATCAGAAAAACCAGTAGAAAACCGAGGGCCTCAGAAGCCCGTGGTTCCGATTTGGATCTGATCTCACGAACACCATACGGGCCCGCGGCCAATAAGGGCCGCATCAAGAGGCCGAACATACGACAGTACCTGACCAGACTGCCACCAACTCGTCTCAGAGTCCTTGCTTGCCCACCCGGGGGCGTCCACATACGGTTTTCTGGACAAGTGGACGGCCTAAACATCAGGCCGCCCCTCTGCTGAGCTTCTCGCGGACCCGGGCCGGGGTCATGTACCCGTGCCGCTGGAGAAGCCAGCCATTGTTGTAGCGCTTGATGAAGGTCCCGAGCGCCGCCGCCAGTTGAAGGTCATTGGCCAACCTCTGTTCCGCGTCGTGTCCGCCCAGGCATTCTGCGAACCGTGCCAGGTCGCCGATCCCAACCTTCTCTGCCATGCCAAGCCAATCCCGCAGTGGCACCCAGTCGCCGTCGCCTATCATGGCTTCGTGTGCTGCGCGAAGGCGTCCCTGCCGTTCGGCACATACGACCGCGAGCGCCGCTTCCCTCGCCAAGGGGTGGATCTCCTCAAGGGGCAGATGTCGAATGACAATGGTCGCTGTACCCTTCTTCCAAGCTTCCGCAACCGCAGGGGCTACCGCTTTGCAAGCCGGACATTGGTAATCTAAGAACTCAACTACGATCGGCGCGCCGGCGGCGGCCTGCTCGTCGCCTACGTCGCTTTGAGGCGCCGTCAACCCGCCCCACAGGTTTTCGATGGTGCGCCGCTCCCGTGTCTCGGCCACCTGACGACTGACCCGGCTTCCGATCGGGCCTGGAGGATTCAGGAGCAGAATGAGGAGTGTACCGAGGATCGCAAGATTCGTGATTCTCTCCAGCCAGCCAGCGCGTGCTTTTTCCGGTCTCGATTCATTCATATGAGGCGCACCCTTGACCCTGTTTCGCGATCTCCTTGACGAGCAGGTACTCCACATCGAACTCATCGGTGGTCCGCAGCAGCACCCGATCCCCGGCCGCGTCGAGGATCTGTTCACCATCGGAAAGCGTCAGCGTGAACATCAGGTTGGGTCCTAAGGGATCCCAAACCTGCCAGTGCTCCCGGTCATCATCTGGCCGAACCTGCCGAAGCCACAGGCGACCGCCCAGATCGCCCACCATGTGATCAATCGGAGGCGCCACGCGGTTCGCCGGGACGGCACGAATGAATTCCCCACGCCTCCTCCACAGCCCTCCGAAGTCGAAGTCACCCGTGGAACCCTGGGATATTCGCTTCGACATGGCGTCGTTGTCTGTCAGGAGGCGGTTCCGCTCTGCCTCAATTCGCTCATCCGAAACCGGAACTCCTGGTGGCAACGGAATCTCTGACGTGACGTTTCCGGCGTCGTCAAATACCCGGACCGTGCCCAGGTCAGTCTGAGCCACAGCGAGATGCTGTCCGACTTGCGCGTGGATCAACAAGTGTCCGAAGATCAGACTCGTCGTAGCACGGCTTCCAGTAGCCGAGGTCGCACTGTACCTTTCGGACGACATCGCGTCGAACATCAGACGCCGTTTCCGGCCTGGCACTACGAGCCAGTATTGGTGCTCGTCCCGGAAAACGCCCGGTTCACGGTCAACCAGTTGAAACTGATCCCGACTCGGCATGGCATTGGTGCGAATCACCACCGTGCCGTCCCTGTACCGGGCTACCGGACGCGTTCCCAAGTCCCCCATCAAGAGCGATCTATCGTATCCTGGCGCGGCAGACACGTCCCCTCGGCCGTTTACGACATGGGCGACACTGATTCGATCCTGTTGGCTGTCCCAAACGGTTACACCGCCATCGCCGGATCGGCTCAGCAACCCAGCCGACCTGAACTCTTGGGGTCCGTCACCCTTGCCACCGGCCGATGCGACCGCACCGGTCGAGACATCCACGAACACCAAGAGCTGAGAACTGGCGTCAAGAAACACGAAATGGTCGGCTGCCAAGTAGACCGCGCCCCGCAGTTCGCCGATCTCAGCCACTCGGGCATCGGGGTGACCAGCAGAATGGAAGAGCGTGGTTTGGGTCAGATGTCGATCGGGACTTATTGACTGCGTCATCCCGCTGCCGACGACAGGAACAGAGGCCACCAGCAGCATGGGGACGAACGCCCATTGACACCACCTACCTCTGGAGTGCGTCAGTTTTCGCAACCCCCCCAGTAGATGCAGTCACTGGTCCCTTCGAAACAGCACGAAGCGCCATAGCAGCCCCAAGGATCATCGTAATAGTCGCACTTCTTACACTCGATGCCGTCCACTGGATACGACACTTCGCAGGGGTCGCCGGTAGCGCTTAATGGCGCGGCTTGGGCGTAGCTGAGCGCAACCGCTCCAGCTCCGGCGGCGCAACCCGAATCTCCCGGCTCACCTCGCCGATGTCCTCGCCCCGCAGCAGCCGCATCACCACCTCGGCCTTCCGCTGCGCGCTCCACCGCTTCGGCAAGCCTTCCGGCCGTCCGTGGCTCTTCGCCAAATCCTGCTCTTCCGTACTCCGAGACATCCAGTGCCTCCTCTCTCCCGGACCCCTGAAGGGTTGACAAACTACTGTCCAGGGAAATCGGGGGCACTATACTTAGTCGAAAGCTGCCGATCAGGAATGCGTGTGATCCCAATCCGACGGATCAGAATCTCTGACCAGTTGCTCAGACGATTGCTTGTAGACCGCCGACCTGCCTCATGATACTCACGAATCGCCTCGCTAAAGTGGATCAGAGCATCCTGTCGCGAAAGAAACCCAAACGTTCTGAACAGATCGGGCATGGGCACATCATGGGTACCGTCAACGTAGACACTGATAACGTTGTCGATATTTTTTTCTTCAAGAGCATTGGCGAGGATGTAGGCGGCTGTTAGACCACCGACCATCTCCCTGAGGAGGCAATCCTCAACATCCACCCGCCATTTTGGTCTGAAGCGTTGGAAGAGCGCTCCGTATCTTGGCCGTTTGCCGTAACCCATAGCTAGCCAGAGTTCGTTTGTGACCGATAGCGCGAGGATTCTAGCGGCAGACTGGTACACGTTGTCAATCATGGAAGCCGTGAAAACTCTCCGTCACTTCTGGGGGTGACTTGACCCCGTGAGCCGCAGGGCAAGGCCGCTAGCGTAGTGCCGCAGTAGGTTCCTTGCAAGCCGCAGCGCATCTGCCGAAGGGGCTCAGGGCGCCCACGGAGAAGAACCCGACTTGGGTGGTGCTTGCCGAGGAGGAGTACCGAGCGCTATTTGGACAGACTGGACTGAGCGTGGTGCTGGTGGAAGCGGCCCATGAGGGCCTCGATACAGAACGGGTGCCGAGCGGTGTCGGTCTCCAGAGTAAGATTGCGGTCCTAGGATCTCACTCGCGCTGACCGTTCAGCGCTGCTGGAGATCTCGCGAAGGGTTGTCACGGGGGATTGGGGTCTGCTGATTGAGGCCCGTGTCCTGGAGTCACCCAACTACGAGCCCTGGGAGGCCCAGATGGCGATCCTGGTCGAAGCGGTGCGCAACCTATTCACGACTCCGGGTTCGGAGCGCTGCCGACTACGGCTAGGTAGCCTGTGCCCGCGACCGCACCACCTCTGCGCCGATGGGCGATCCGCAAAGACGTTTCACCTGAAACGTGTCAGTCCCCTTCGGTGCGGGTTAGCTCCCACAATTCAACGGACTCGATGTCCAGTTCGCCGGTTCGCTTGCCCAGGATGTAGTCCTCGCCGATCTCGTAGATCGTCAACCCCGACGGGGTCTCGACAAACCCCAGCGCGCGGCCCTCCGGGTCGAAGACGGTCCAAACCGGATTCTCGCTCTCGTCACCGGGACGCTTGAACTCGCGGACCCAGAGGTAGCCGAGAGCGTCACCCTCGACGCCGGCATAGGCGGGAAAGGTCTCCACCATCGGCACGTTCGCGGCGACTCCGAGCCTGGACGTGCGCTCGTCATCGGACAGATCCGCGAAGCGCTCGCGAAAGTGCGCATCCTGCTGTTCCTGCGTCGGTGCGCCGGGCACGTAGTCGCGACGGACGATGCGGGCGAGCGATCCGTCGCTGGAGAAAGCCCTGATCTCGTAGGCTTCGTTGCGTCCGAATGCGACCAGGTCGCCCCACACGGCCGTGAACGTGGACTTGCCGAAGGGGTGCCGGAGAGGTGTGACGTAGACCATCCTTTGCTCTTCGGCGAAGACGTTCTCGGAGTAGATCTCGGGTCCGGGGTATTCGCCAAGCGCTGCCGTGGTGCCGCCATCGGCGGTCATGAGGGCAAAGGCAGATTGCCATCGCCAGAACCCCGTGGTTTCGTAGCCCTCCGTGGTCTTGGTGAACAGAGAGCCGTCCGGAAGAACATCGATGACGATGTGGTCGTCCTGTTCTCTTCCCATCGCTCTCATGAACGGACCCGGGTTCCCCTGAAGCATGGTTGTCCGTCCGTGGGTGCCGTCAATGTCGAAGAAGGACGTCCTGCCGTCCCGGGAATTGCCGGCGAGAACCGAGTCGCCGGGCGAGTACGCCACGCGGGCGAGCGACCGAAACTCACCGGGGCCGTCACCCTGGCCCGCCCAGGCGGTCAGGTAGTTGCCCGCCGCATCAAACACCAGCAGCTGATTCGAACCGCCGTTCGCGACGACAATCCGTCCGTCGGCGAGCCTGGTTGCGTCGCCGACCTCGTAGAGCTGGTAGTCCGCTTCGCCTACCGCGGCGCCGAGGGAGAGCTGCGGCGCGGCGCCGACCTGCCAGCCGAGTCTGGAATCGGGGGCTGGCCGCCCACTCTCGACGATCGTGATTCCGGCGCTGTCCCTTACCCTGTAGTCGAGTTCATCGGGCCGGTCGGCCGGGTCGGGATCGATGTCGCAGGCCGCGATGGCGGCAGCCATGTACGCTCCGGCGATGGTCCAGCCAACGCATGCCATTCGGGTCCGGGCTGTCATGTCATCCTCCTGGTGCGCGCTGTTGTCGCCTTTCGAGGACGGCCGCCGAGGGCGCTACCTCGTCGCGGCCAGCCTCACTTCCCCCGCGCGATGCACTCGATCTCGACCCTCGCGCCGAGCGCCAGGCCGCTGCCGGCCATGGCGGACCTGGCGGGCGGCTCCATGCCCTCGAAGTACGTGACGTAGACCTCGTTCATCGCCGCGTAGTCGGCCATGTCGGCGAGAAATACCGTGCACTTCACCAGGTCCTCGAAGCCGAGCCCTGCTGCTTCGAGGATGCGTCCGATGTTGTCCATGGTTGCACTCGTCTCCGGGCCGACGCCGCCTTCGACGACGCGCAGTTCGCCGCTGGGTGGGGTTCCGATCGCGCCCGAGAGGAAGACGAGGTCTCCGACGCGCACCGCCGGCGTGAAGACCGGGAGCCGCGCGACGCCTTCGGGGACGATGTGCTCGATGGGAGTGGGCTGGGCCATTGCGCCGCCTTCTTGCTGTGCGCCTTCGCCGGGCGCGGGGGATGACTCGCAGGCGATGATCGTGGCCAGTGTGGCCAGGGCGGGCATCATGCAGGCGCGCCGTGGGGGGATCGCCGCCGGTTCGGAGCCGGGGCGGGAGCCGGATGCGAACCGTCGCGCTCTAACGCTCATACCTCACCTCTCCGCCTACGATGGTCACGTCGACGCGCGCATCGGCCAGCTCCGCGTCGGACACGGTCAGGATGTCGCGGTCGATGACGACCACATCGCCCAGCTTGCCGACCTCGAGGGAGCCCTTGTACTGCTCTTCGAAGGCGGCGTAGGCATTGTTGATCGTGTAGCTGCGGAGCGCCTCGATGCGCGTCATGTTCTGCTCGGGGTAGAAGATGGACCCGTCGGCCGTGAGGCGGGTGACCGAGGAATGGAAGCTGACGAGCGGGTCGATGTCCTCGACGGGGACGTCGGTGCCGTTGTTGATGGGCACGCCGGCCTCGAGGAAGTTGCGCCACAGGTAGGTGCGCTCCTTTGAGCGGGTGTCGCCCAGGCGAAGCGGTACCCACGGCCCGTCGGAAGTGGCGTGCACCCCCTGCATCGACGCGAGCACGCCGAGGTCGGCGAAGCGCGCGATGTCGTCGGGATGGACGTGCTGCGCATGCTCGATGCGCCAGCGGAGGCCGCCGGTGCCGCCGGCCGAGTCGAACACGGACTCGTAGATGTCGAGCACCTCGCGGTTGGCGCGGTCGCCGATTGCGTGGGTGTTGACCTGAAAGCCGTGCTTGATCGCGACGTGGGCGGTGCCGGTGATGTCCTCGACGGTTTCGAGCACGAGGCCGGTGGACGTGGCCATGTCCTCGTAGGGCTCGAGGAGCCAGGCGCCGTGGGAGCCCAGCGCGCCGTCGATCTGGCGCTTGATGGAGCGCACGGTGAGGTAGTCGTCGCCTTCGGAGGGCATGTAGTAGTCCGGCAGGCGCGCGTCCATCTCTTCGTTTGACGCGCGGCGCACCATGATGTAGAGGCGGACGGGCAGTGCGCCCTCGGCTTCCATCTCCATGAGGCGATCGATGGTGCCGAAGCCGGTCCCGGCGTCCTGGAACGAGGTCACGCCCTTGGAGAGCGCCTCCTCGGCGGCGAGCATAACCTCGCGGCGGAACTGGGCATCGATCTCTTCCGCGGTGCGGCCCGACTGGGACGCGGCGAAGGCGGCGGAGACCGGCCGTTGGGCCGTCTCGCGCAGGAGCCCGGTGAGTTCCCCGTTCTCGTCGCGGACCAGTTCGCCGCCGGGTGGCGGCTCGGAGTCGCGGGTGTAGCCGCCGAGTTCCAGCGCCAGCGCGTTTGCGAAGCCGGCGTGGCCCGATGCGTGGCCGAGCAGCACCGGGTTCTCGGGGCTGACTGCCGTGAGTGACGCGTGGGTCGGGTTGCCTTCGACGGCGGGCTCGGGCGGCTGGTCCCACTTCTCCTGGTGCCAGCCGCGGCCGCGGATCCACTCGCCGGGCTCGGCCTCGGCAGCCGCTGCGGCGACCATCGCCACGATCGCGTCCCAGTTGGCGGCGTCGTTGAGGTCCAGGATGGTCTTCGAGTTGCCCAGGCTCATGTAGTGGCCGTGTCCCTCGATGAACCCGGGGGCGGCGAAGCGGCCGTCGAGCTCGATGACCTCGGTCTGCGTGCCGATCAGCGGGTCGACGTCGGCGTCGCTGCCCACCGCGACGATCCATCCGTCGTCGATCGCGACGGCTTCGGCCATGGTGCCGTCGGCGTCCACCGTGGCCACGACGCCGCCGCGCAGGACGAGATCGACGCCTTCGCGCGTCTCGCAACCGGCCAGGAGGAGGGCGGCAAGCGCCAGTGAGGAATAGGCGCGCGTCGGTGCGGAATACCGCTCTGTCGTAGCACCATGTCCGATAATGTCAACTCTACTTGTCATATTGTAATGTCGTCTTTACATTGTAGTTGGTCACGACGGGCTGCTAGGCCCGTTGGTAGGCGCGCCACATCGCCAGAACTTCGGCTTCGCGCTCGGCGCTGACCCCGCTGCGCAGCGCCGCTTGCCGCTCGGGCGGCCGCGAGAAATGGAATTCCAGCGTTGCCGCCGTCGTGTCGGCGAGCGACCTGAAGGTCAGGCCTTTTTCGACCTCCGGCGTGAGGTCGAACCGCGCGAAGCCCTCGGCCCCGTCGCGCGCCGGGCGCCACACCGGCAGCTCACCGTAGGGGCGCAGCCCGGCGCTGATCACGAAGTCGGTGTCGACCCAGGTGAAGGTCGTTTCGGCGGTCGTCACAGCGCGGATCCCGTACAGCAGCTCGGACATCGGGCGCGGCGTGCGCGGCCCGACGACGTTGTAGGTGCCGGATTCCTGCGCCTCCGCCATCCGGATCAGCCAGTCGCCGAAGTCGCGCACGTCGATGATCTGGACCGGGTCGGTGCCGTCGCCCGGCGCCAGCACCTCGCCGCCGCGATGGATCCGCACGGGCCAGTAGGTGAAGCGGTCGGTCGGGTCGCCGGGGCCGATGATGAGGCCGGGCCGGAAGACGATGGTGCGGTCCTCGCCGAAGGCGTCGCGCGCGATCTGCTCGGAGAGCGCCTTGCCGAGTCCGTAGGGCAGCCGCTCGGCGCCGGGCTCCACGTTGGCCCGCTCGTAGGTCCACACCGGCGCGTCGGTCGTCATGGGGACCCGGCTGGTGTCGGCGTAGACCGACCTCGTGGAAACGAAGATGTACCGCTCGCACGTGTCCTTCAGGAGATTCGCGCTCCGCTCGACCCAGGGCGGGGCATTCGTCGCCGAGTTGTCCACGACCGCGTCCCAACTGCGCCCTTCCAGCGCGCTGAGGTCGGTTTCGCGGTCGCCGACGAGCTTTTCCACCTCGGGGAAGAGGTGCGAGTTCGTGCGGCCGCGGTTGAAGAGCGTGACTTCGTGACCGCGCGAGAGTGCGTACTGGACCTGATGGGGGCCGATGAAGCCGGTGCCGCCGAGGATCAGGATCTTGAGCGGATTGGCGGCCTGGTCCTGCGGGGTCGACTCGGTCCCCGGGATGGGAGCGTCCGCGCCAGTGCTGCCCGCGAGCGCAGAAGCCGCCGTGCCGGTGGCGAGCACGCCTCCGGCGGCTACGGTTGTCTTGAGGAAATCGCGCCGGTTGGTGTCCATGTCTGGCTCCGTCGTGGATGAAATTGGGTCTCGCCGGATCGTCCGGGCTGTCAGAGATCTCGTTTGCGCATGCTCACGAATGCCACGGCCAGAAAGACTGCGCTATAGGCCAGCATCATGCCGAGCAGAAGTTCGAAGTCGTGGAATTCCAGCGGCGCTCGTCCCTGCTCGGCACGCATGGCGTTTTCCTGCGCGAGCCGTACCGGGTAGTGCAGCCGGGTGTCGATGACGTCAGTGAAGGTCACGAATGGCAGGAAATCGGACGCGGAGCGCAGCGACTCACTCGCTTGAGCGATCAGCTGGGACAGCATCTGCTCGACAAGCAGGTATACGAACATGATTCCCATCGCCGGCCCCGACGACCGGAACAGTGCCGACAGCATGAACGCCCCGCTTCCCCACAGCAGCAACCCCAGCCCGTAGGCGATCATGTAGTTGAAGTCCTCGGGCCCCACGAGCGGCGAACCGCTCTCGCTGGGGCTGAACAGAGTGGCGACGCTCCCGATCACCATGGGGAGGACGAGGAAGAGCCCCAGAAGGGACGCGAGCACGATGATCTTCCCGGTGTAGAAGCGCTGCTTGCTGAGACCGTCAATGACGTTCTGGCGGGCGGTTCGCCAGGAAAACTCGGGGGCGAAAAGAAGGATCATCGTCACGCCGAGGAAGAACGGCCCGATGTTCGCCGGAGGCTGGAGTATCTCGGGCCAGCTGTCCGGAAGCGCGAAGTTGACATTCGGTCTCCGGGCTGCCATCCGCACGGCGTTGATCGCGATTATCACGTTGAACGCGGCGAAGATCCCCGTCGTGACCAGGAAAGCCGCCCGTTTGGCCGTCTTGAGTAGCTCGATCCGGAACAGAACCCTCAGGATCCCGGAGCGGGGCGCGGCGCTCTCGGGTCCGGATGCCGTCCTCGCGTCCGCGCTCACGATGCGATCTCCGTCATGGAGTCGAAATCACCCTCGGTGAGATCCATGAACGCGTCCTCCAGGCTCTGGCGGTGCGGCGCAAGGTGCGACACGTGGATTCCGAGCCCGGCCAGGTAGCGGTTCACACTCGCGAGGTCGTCGGACTCGAGGGTCGCGATGACGCCGCCGTCGGACCGACGCACAGCTGACGCCCCCGGGTATTTCTCCAGCGCGGCCGCGAGCGCGTCCAGGTCCTCCGCCTTGATGAAGGCCGCCGTGGCCCCGCTCACGACCTCGGCGACCGTGCCCGTCGCGACGATTCTTCCCTTCCGCACGATCGACACATGCGTGCAGGTGCGCTCCACCTCCCACAACAGGTGGCTGGACAGGAAGATCGTCTTGCCCCGTCCGGCGAGGATGCGGATGATCTCGCGGATCTCCTTCATGCCCTGCGGATCGAGACCGTTGGCGGGCTCGTCCAGTACGATGAGTTCCGGGTCGTTCAGCATGGTGGCGGCCAGGGCGAGCCGCTGCTTCATCCCCAGCGAATAGGTCTTGAACCGATGCCTGGCGCGGTCGGCCAGTCCCACCAGTTCCAGGCACTCCTCGATCCGCGGACGCCCGACTCCCTTGATCGTGGCGGCAATGCGCAGGTTGTCGCGGCCGCTCAGATACGGGTAGAAGTTCGGCGTCTCCAGCGTGGCGCCGACCCGCGCCCGCGCGGCGACGAGATCCCGGGGCTCGGACGCTCCGAAGAGACGGAAGCTCCCGCCGGTCGGATTGATGATGCCCACGAGCATGCCGATCGTGGTGGTCTTGCCGCTCCCGTTGGGCCCCAGGAAGCCGAAAACCTGGCCCTGTTCAACGGCGAAGGACACCCGGTCCACCGCCAGAACGGATTTGCCGCGCCGCGTTCCGTAGCGCTTTGTGAGCTCGCTGGCCTCGATGACAGGCATGTCAGGGGGCTGCGCGCACGTCGGGGGCGACCGCCACGTCAGGGCGTGACCGTGACCCGCACGTATGCGTTGGTCCAGCAGCACTGGTCGCCGCCGGTGCTGTCGTTCGCGTCCCAGTTGTCGATGCGCGCGCGCAGCACGTACTCGCCCGGCTCGCTGAACACGACGCTCGCGGTGGCCTCGCCGGTGCCGCCCTCCACCACCACGCGCCTGGGATCGACGGCGATCTCGCCGGCGGGCCCCTGATGCTTGAACCAGCTCAGCCCCACGTCGACCACCTGGTTGACCATGTCGTCGGGCGCGCGAACCGAGACCTCTTCCGTCCACAGCGTCAGCGTGAGCGCCTCGCCCACCTTGGCGGTGCGCGGCTCCCCCCACACGCCCTGGATGTGCTGGCCTTCCGGCCCGTCGGGACTGAATCGCACGACCGGCGGCACCGATCCCATGGCCCGCGGCCCGTAGTCCAGCTGTAGCGCGGTGATTCCCACGCGCCCGGGCGTCGCGTTCGTCAACCCATTTGCCGTGATCGTCCACACCACGGCCTGCTCCCCGTCCTCGTACGAAGCCGGCACCGTGACGTGGAAGACGCCCCGGTCCCGGCGCGGACGCACCGGGAAGTGGGTGGGCTGCATGCCGTCGAACTCGGCCGGCTCGATGAAGTTGTCGGGGCCGATCGGAATGTCGAGGATCTGCTCGCGGTTCAGGTTGAAGAAGCCGAACGAGAGCGTGAAGGTGCCATCGTCGTTGCGGTACCAGCCCTCGAAGAAGGGCGCGACCTCTTCGCCGCTGGGCTTGATGGGCGCGAGCGGCAGGCGCCGTTCCTGTGCGTGCAGGGGCCCGGTCGCGGCCGCCTGGACCGCGATCAGGATCAGTGCCGCGATGAGAGTCCGCGCCACCTGCGTGCTGCGCATCAGTTGCCGTTGCCGCCGTTGTCGTCGGTCGCGAGCCGGCTTTCGCGCTCCTCGACCACCTTCTGGTAGCCTTCCTCGGTCAGGTGCGTGACGGCGATCCACGCGTGCGACATCTCATCCATCGTCCGCGCGCCGCGTGCGTACCAGATCTCGGGATCCGGCGTGAGTTCGTTCTCGGCGGTGTTGTCGTACCACCCGGTGAGGACGAGCACCGTCCCCGTCGGGAGGATCGGCGCGACGTCGTCCTCGTAGATGTAGCTGTGGTGCCAGCGGGCGTCGAAGTCGGTGACCATGCTCAGCAGCTCGACATTGCCGTCGGGATATACCGCCTGCATGGACATTGCGTGCAGGTGCACGTGGCCATGCGGCTGGAAGCTGTCGAGGCGCACCGGGTGGTCCCAGCGGTGGAATCCCTGGGTCATCGCGGTCCCGCCGGGCCGAAGCGCGATGTCGCCCCGGAGCGGGTAAAGGCGCAGGTCCTGGTTGAACTCCGGCTCGTAGCCCTCCTCGTGGAACCAGATCCCGAGCTCCAACTGGTCGCCGGGCACGTCGTATCCCATGGGATAGTAGTGGGCGTCCCACTCGATCATGTCGCTGGCCTTCAGGAGCCGTCCCGCGTCGCGGGGCACGATCTCGCCAACCTTGCCCATGGCATACTCGGACAGGCTCTGGATGCGCCGGTACTCGCCTTCGTCGTTGAGCCTCAGGAGGCGCGGGATCGCGTGATGGACGACCTGGCGGCCGGCCGGGAAGGAGGGACGCGTCTCTGCCGCCATCACCCACTTGTCCTCGTCCAGCCCCGTCGGCACGCGCGGCCGCCACCAGGTGTCGCCACCCTCGGCGGACACGTCGAACGGCTTCGACTTGATCACGTGATCGGGCGGGCCGAGGATGTCCTCGAGCTGCCACTTCTGCTCGTTCGGCCACTCGATCGGCGGCGGCAGGTCGGTCGGATTCCCTTCCGGCGCCCCGGCGTCCACCCACGCCACGACGGTCTCGATCTCCTCGTCGCTCAGCCGCCAGTCATCCTTGATGTCCTGGATTCCGACCCCGGTGTCGAGGTGGTAGGGAGGCATGAGGCGCTTCGACACAAGATCTCGTGCACGCGATGCGTAGCGGCGGACCTCCTGGTACGTCATGAGCGACATCGGGCCCACGGACGCCGGCCGGTGGCAGATTTCGCAGTTGGCCTGGAGGATGGGGGCGACGTCCTTGCTGAACGTCACCTCGGCCTCGTGGGTGCCTCCGTTGTTGGCCGCGTACTGTTGGGCCGCGACGGGAGCGGTGGCCACCAGGGCGAGGATGGCGAGTGCCAGGGCGGCGCGCGTGACGATGGGCGCTGCGGCAGCCACGGGGTACGACGGACGGTGCGAGCGGACAGGGCGGGTTCGCATGGGCAGATCCTCCTGCAAGAGCGGTCATGTTGGAGCCGACGGTTCCAGCGCCTCGGGCGGGCCGCAGCTCCCATACTACAATGTGCGCGCACGTGACCTGGCGGCAAGCCGACGGGCTCTCGCGGGCTGCCGTCCGCCATGGCCGAAGCGCCACGGGAGCGTTACGGTCATCCAACCGAAGACCCCCTGTACCAGGCGAAGGAGACGCGAGAATGCACCCCCCACGAGCGACCGACCCGCATGCTTTTGCCCCCAACCGGCGCGACTTCCTTCTGACCGCCGGGGTGGCGGGCGCAGGACTTGTTCTGGGCGCCGGCTGCGCCCCCGTTGCCGACCGGTCCCCCGCGGCGAAGCGGTTCCTGATCCTGGGCGGCACCGGATTCATCGGGCCGCACACGGTCCGGTACGCCGTGGAGCGCGGCCACGAGGTCACCATCTTCACGCGGGGCCGCGCCGATGCGGACCTTCCGGACGGCGTCGAGCGCCTCGTCGGGGACCGCGACGGCGACCTGTCCGCTCTGGAGGGGCGCACGTGGGACGTCGTCTTCGACAACAACTGCCAGAACTATCGCTGGGCACAGCTCAGCACCGAACTGCTCAAGGACGCGGCGAAGCAGTACATCTTCATCTCGTCGATCTCGGCCTACGCGCTCGAGGACATGGACTTCTCCAAGAAGGACAACGTGCTGTGGGAGCCCGCCGTGCCGGAGAACTACCCCCGCTTCGAGCCGCCCGACGGCTGGCAGGACGGCGACGACGCGCACTACGGGCTGATGAAGCGACTGAGCGAAGACATCTCGCACGCGGCGTTCCCGGGCCGCACGACGGTGATCCGTCCCGGGCTGATTGTCGGCCCGACCGACCCCACCGACCGGTTCACCTACTGGCCCGTGCGGATCGAGCAGGGAGGAGAGGTGCTGGCTCCGGGCAACCCCGACCATTCGACCCAGATCATCGACCAGCGTGACCTTACCGAGTGGACGGTGCGCATGGCCGAGGAAGGGATCATGGGGGACTTCAACGCCACGGGTCCCGAGAGCCGGCTCTCGATGGCGGAGATGCTGTACGGGATCCGCTCCGTGACGACCCGGCCCGTGAAGTTCACCTGGGTGCCGTCGGACTTCCTGGAGGCGAACGACGTCACGGCGTGGGGCGATCTGCCCTCGTGGGTGCCGGGCGACGAACTGATGTACGTCGATGTGAGCGCGGCGGTGGCCGCGGGGCTGACCTTCCGTCCGCTGGCGGTGACGACGCGCGACACCCTCGACTGGCACAGGACGCGCCCCGCGGCGGAGTGGGAGCAGCGCCGCTTCGGAATGAGCAGGGAGAAGGAGCGGGCGGTGCTGGATGCTTGGCACGCCGCCTGACGCGTCCGCAGAGGAAATGATGTAAAGAGGACATTACATAATGTCGTGTCGACATTACTTTTCACGCTGGTCCAAGAGCGGGCGGGCGCACCCCTCGGTGGTACCGTTCTCGCCGGTGGGCCTCGGGCCAGTGGTGCCGCTGGCCCACGCGCTGGCTCTTGCGCTCGCCCTCGCGCTGGCCCTCGCCGCTTGCGCCGGTCCCGCCGCGGAGCCCGAGCCCTTCCCGGTCGTGGAAGCCACGATCCCCGACCTCCAGGCCGCGATGGAGCGCGGCGAGCTCACCTCCCGGCAGCTCGTCACCGCGTACCTGTTGCGTATCGCGCTCTACGAGGGGCGACTGAACGCCGCCATCTCCATCAACGAAAACGCGCTGGCCGAAGCCGACGCGCTCGATGCGGAGCGGGCGCGCGGGAGTGTGCGGGGACCCCTTCACGGCATCCCCGTCGCGCTCAAGGACAACATCCACACCACCCACCTCCCCACCACCGCGGGGGCTCTCGCCTTCGACGGCTTCGTGCCGCCCTACGAGGCCACGCTGACCACCAACCTGCGCGAGGCGGGCGCGATCATCATCGCGAAGGCGGGCCTCACCGAGTTCGCGAACTGGATGGCGGGGCCGCCCAACCCCATGCCCGGGAACTACAACGCGCTGACCGGCTTCGCCTACAACCCGTACGATCCGCGCCGCGACCCGCGCCCGGCCACCTTCGACGGGCGCCCCGCGCTGAGCACCGGCGGCTCGAGCTCCGGCATCGGGACCGCGGCGAGCTTCTGGGCCGCGAACGTCGGGACCGACACCGGCGGCTCGGTGATCAGCCCGTCGAACGCCAACATGCTGGTGGGGATCCGCCCGACGCTGGGACGGATCAGCCGCTGGGGCATCGCGCCGGTCACCCTCGACCACGACATGGCCGGCCCGATGGCGCGCTCGGTGGCCGACGCCGCCATCCTGCTCGGCGGCATGGAGAGCGCGGCGCCCGACCCGAACGATCCCGCGACGGACATCTGCCAGCCGCCGCCCGGGCGCGATTATCGGCCCTTCCTGAATCCGGACGGGCTCCGCGGCGCCCGCATCGGCATCCCGCGCGCGTTCTACTACGATGCGATCCGGCTCGACGGCGAGGACCGCACCCGCGGCGGCCTCAACGCGGCGCAGCGCGCGCTGATGGAAGAAGCCATCGCGGTCCTCGAAGCCCAGGGCGCGGTGGTGGTCGACCCGGCCGACGTGCCCAGCTACGCCACCACCGACCCCGACGCCAACTTCGCGACGTGGGGCTTCTGCGCGGGCGGCCATCAGGCGAAGGGCGGCGACGGGGACTGCTCGGTCAACTTCAAGTACGGCGCGAAGCGCGACTTCAACGCGTGGCTCGCGACGCTGGGTCCCGATGCGCCGGTCCACACCCTCACCGAACTGCGGGAGTGGAACCTCGAGCACGCGCGCGCGGGCGCCATGAGGTACGGTCAGGCCCGCTTCGACATCTCCGACGAGATGGACGTCGAGGCCGACCGCACGCGCAACGAAGCCGACATGGCCAGGGACGAGTTGCTGAGCCGGACGCGCGGGATCGACGCGGTGCTCGCCGAGCACGATCTGGACGCGATCCTCACACCCGGCAGTCCTCGTACCGGATCTCGGTCCCGTACGGCCGCGACAGCGCGGCCAGGTGCTCGATGATCTTGCGGCCCAGCTCCTCGGGCGCGATGCGCGGGGTGCCACGGCGGCCCCTCGGCGCCTTCCAGCTCAGCTCGATCGGGTGGAAGACGATCTCGACCACCTCGTCGCCCTCGAAGGTCGCGACCGGGACCACGCTCTCGTACCACTCGGCGCCGGTCGGGAAGCCCGTCGTGGGATTGCCGTCCTCATCGACGCGGAAGCGGGTGTCGTAGATCTCCGAGGCGAGCCGGTCGAGCGGGATGCCGTAGCGGTCGCGCTGGTCGGACGGCATCGGGTCGATCGTCTCGTTCTGGAAGATGAAGTTGGCGAGCGAGTAGAAGATCGGCCGGCCGTTGTAGATCTCGACCGCGCGGAGCTGGTGCGGTCCGTGGATGATGAAGGTGTTGGCGCCCGCGTCGATCGCCTGGCGCGCGAACTCCTCCATCCATGGCGGCGGCACCCGGGACGCGTTGCCCGGCTCGTGCGAGTGGCTGTTGACGACCACGTAGTCGGCCTGATCGGCCGCGTTGCGCACCTCGTGCAGGACCCGTTCGCGGTCGGCGTCGTTCAGCGACACGACGGTGCGGTCCTCGTCGCCCGGGTACACCGTCCTGCCCAGGACCCGCACCGGCCCGTCGTCGTCATCCGACACGTCCGCGCCCTGCCTGCGCGCCATATCCCGCAGCGCCGCCATCGTCTCCGCCGACCCCTCGTAGCGGGTGCTCAGGCGCAGCGGATTCAGCCCCGGCCGCCCCTGCACGGTTGGCCCGGCCCTTCCCGCGCGCGACATCGGCGTGAAGGTCGACGCCATCCCGATCAGCGTGATCCGCCCCTTCGGCGTCTCCAGATACCCCGGTCGGCTGGCCCACCCCAGATTCTCGCCCGTCCCGGAATGGATGAGCCCCCACTCGTCCATCAGCCGGTTCGTCAGCCGCATCCCCTCGACGCCGTAGTCCGTGGTGTGATTGTTGGCCCGGTTGAAGAGGTTGAACCCCATATCGACCAGGTCCCGCAGCGTCTCGGGCGAACCGACCTCGTAGTTGCCGCCGTTTTCCGCCGCCGGCCAACCCGTGAACTCCTGAAGCCGGAAGACCGACTGCTCAAGGTTCATGAACGCCGCGTCGACTCCGCGAATGATGTTGGCCAGGTCGTGAAATCCCGGGTCCCCCGGATGATCGAACGGCGCCGTCCGCCGGTTCATGATCACGTCGCCCACCGCTGCGAGGGTCCAGCGGGTGTTGGAATCGATGGGCGAGCGCGACTGCGCGGCGAGGGGGTGCTGCACCGACGGGGCGATCGTGGCCGCAGCGACGAGGAGAAGGGTCGGGGAGGCGAAGCGGGACTGTGAGCGGCGCATGGGATCCTCCTTGGCAACGTGACGCCAGGCGAGAACAGTGGTTCGCACAAGCACGGCGGGCAACGTGGCGCTGTTGGAAGCGCCTACGGGGTCTGCCCGTCAGCCACCGAAAGAGGCTCCTTCCTGCGTGGCAGATCGCTCCCCGATCGCTCCTGGAAGGCCCTCAGCCCGAATTCGGGGAGAATCGCAAAGAGGTGGTCGAAGATCTCCGATTGAAATGCCTCGTAGCTGAGCCATTCCGTGTCGTTCGAGAAACAGTAGATCTCGATCGGTGCGCCGTGGGGACCCGGGGCGAGTTGACGGACCATAAGGGTCATCTCGTGGTGAGTTTTCGGGTGCGCACGCAGGTATGCCTCAACGTAGGCTCGAAACATCTCCAGGTTGGTGACTTCCTGCAGCTGTGTCCCACCCTGTTCCTTCCCTTGCGCTGCCTCGGCATCGGAGTCCGCCACCTCGTCCAACTTGTCTCTTGCGTAACCGCGCAGGCGCGGGTGTCCGGAGAGCCTGTTGACCTCTTCCGCTTCCAGGAAGCGCACCGAATTCACATCGATCAGAATGGCCCGTTTGATCCGGCGTCCGCCCGATTCGGACATGCCGCGCCAGTTCTTGAACGAGTCCCCGATCAGCTTGTGATTCGGGATGGTCGAGATCGTCTTGTCCCAGTTCTGCACCCTCGTCATGTGCAGGTCGATTTCGATCACACTGCCGTTGGCGTTTGCGTGCGGAATCTCAACCCAATCGCCGATTCGGAGGATGTCGTTGGCGGTGATCTGAATGCTTGCGGCCAGCGAAACGAGCGTATTTCGGAAGACGAGCATCAGGAGGGCGGTCAGCGCGCCGATGCCGGAGAGGAAAGCGACAGGAGAACGCCCCAGCAGAATAGCGACGATGACCACGCCGGCAACGGTATACACGGCCAGGGTGAAGACCTGGGCGTAGCTCTTGATCGGCTTGGCGATCGAAGCGGGGGACGTCCGGTAATAGATGGCGCCGAAGGCGTCGAAGGCTGCGACCAGCGTTCGGGCAATGGTCAACGCGATGTATGCGGCGGCAAGGCGGCGGACGGCCGTCCAGAAGACGATCAGAACCTGGGTTTCCGTCCCTGCTTCCGCCTCAGTTTGGGTCACCCCCAGAGCCGGGACGATGCCGTAGTACACAACCATGGCAGGCACGATGGGGGCCAGTCGGCGAAGCACGTTTCTGTTGAGAACGCCGTCGTCGAGCGAGATCTGCGCCTCGGAAGCCACCCGTCCCACGGTCTTGGCGATGACTCGGGACTTCATCCAGTCGGCGACCAACGCCAAGATCGCCAAGGCTCCAAGTCCGATGCCGAGGTGCAACCAGTTGAGAGGGAGGGATTCTTCCATTTCGGGTCACCTGGGGGGTCTTGGGGCGTGTGCTCCGGGGTGTGCTATTGGAACCTAAAGCCGGGCGTGGAGCCTGGCGCAGGCCAACCGGGCATCCCTCACAGGCTTCTCCCCCCAAACCTCATGTAAAGCGTGCTTTACATAATGACATCCGTGCTTGTCATTCTCGGACCACGTCAGGCCTAGGGAACCGCGTTAATCCGCCAATCTAGAACCGGTATGCCAGGCTGACGATCGGGCGGAGCTCCGACCCGTCTTCCAAGTAGTAGGCGAGGCCCAACTCGCCGGCTATGGCCGATCGAAGAAACCGCAGGCCGCCCGTGACGATGTTGGTTCCATCCTCGATCCCGACCCGCCGGAATTCACCGGCCAGCCCCAGCTCCGGCGTGACATGGAAGTCGCCGCCGACCGCCACGACGCCGACCTGCTCGTTAAGGGTTTCACCGAAGATTGTTGCTGAAATCCCGAGCATTCCGCCGGAGGCATGCACGCTGACTGCGTCGTTCACCGCCATCGAGCCTGCGACGGAGCCTCCGTAGTAGGTGATGGTCTCCTCTGCCAGCCAGAGCCCCAGGTAACCGGTGACGGCAACCGAGACCTGATCGTTATGCCATGCGCGGAACTTGGGCGCGAAGTAAGGAAACAGGTCGGAATCGCCTGCGCCGACGTTGTAGTAGAAGAAGCCGGAGCCTGCGGTGACTGTGAGATCGTCGGTTACACCGTAGGAGGCCTGAGCTGCACCGGGCAAAAAATCTCCCAGCTCCGCCGCTTGTGCCAACGGGTTGGCGCCCAGGTAGCCCACGCTTGCGTGACCTCGACCCTGGGCGAGCGTATACCCCGTCGATTCCACGAATCCCGCCAGTAGCCGTGGCGGGAAGGGGGCGGGTTGCCGGGCTTCGACCGCGCTCTGCCCACCGGCACCCACCTCGACCACTGTGGGTGCGCCGGGCTGCGCCCGCTGGGGCTGTGGTGCTTCGGGGGGCGCCCGCTCGGGTTGGACCGGCTCGGGCCGCTCTGGCTCGGGTGTCGGGGTGGGCGCTACCCCATCCGAACCCGCTGCGACCGTTATGCTCTGCTGAACCGACAGACCACCGGGATCGCGTGCTACCGCGTTTACGATCGCCGTGCCCGTGCCTGCTTGGGTGATGGTGACGATGTCGCCCGAAACCTCGACGCCGGCTACGCCCGCGTCGGAAGTCGTTGCCGAAAAGCTCAGAGTCTCCCCGTCCGGATCGCGAAAATAGGAGGACACGCTGATGGAGACCCACTGGCCCGGGGCAAGGGTCTGTCGAGGGATCGTCCCGACCGGCTCCGGTGCCCGATTGGGCGCGGCAACCGTGACCTGAGTGCGCTGTGTGGCCGACAAGCCGCCGGGGTCGCTTGCGAAGACGGTTACGACTGCCGTGCCCGGGGACACGCCCGCTATCGTGAGGACATTGCCCGACACGGAGACCGCGGCTATCCCGACATCCGAGACGGTGGCCGCGTACGCCAGCGCATCTCCGTCAGCGTCGCTGAAGAACGGAGTCAAGTCGACAGACGCCGACTGGCCCGCCGAGATGGTCTGGGGGGGAATGGAACCGACCCCCTCGGGGGCTTGAGGGTCCTGAGCGCCCGCCGGCGCCGCCGCCACGACGAGCGCGAGCAGCAGGACGGCCGCTGCCGAAACCCATTGCGGGATGGATCGCTGGGAACACCGTTGCTTGTTCATGACATCTTTCCGGTTAAGCAGAATCGGTGGGGTAGCGGTTGCGGATTGACCGCAGGGACCGCCTTATCCGCCGCAGGTCTTGCCCCCTTCGTGGTCGGGAATCGAGTTCAGCCAATTCTGGAACTCGTCGTCGGCGGGCGCACAGAGCGGCACGTCGTCGATGATCGGCTTCCAATGGAAGTAGTCCAGCTTGAGCTTCATCCACTCGCGCGGGATCTCGCCCTCGATCCAGTTGCCGCTGATGTCCAGCCACTTGAGGTTCGTCAGATCGCCCAGCTGTGCGGGGAGCTTGCCCTCCAGGTCGGCCCTTCTCAGGTCCAGCCTCTCAAGGCTCTCGAGGTTTGCGAATTGACTGGGAACTGGTCCTCCTCTCCCGAAGAAGATGGTCTCGCTGAGGTCGAGCCACTTCAGCTTCTTCAGGTTCCCGAGTTCGGGCGGGATCGTACCGCGCGCGAAGAACAGACTGTTGCTGAGGTCCAGGAATTCGAGATTCTCCAGATCACCGAGTTCGCGGGGTATCACTCCCTCCATGCCGTTTTCGCTAAGGTCCAGCCGAACCAGCTGCTTCAGTTCGCCGAGTTCCCGGGGAATCGATCTTGCCAGGCGATTGTCGGGGAGTTCCAGTCTGACGACACGGTCCAGTTCGTCGGTCCTGACGCCGTACCAGGTGCCGAGTGCCGCCTCGGTCAGCCAGCCGCCACTATTGCTCCATCCCGCGCCGTTCGTGTTGATGAAGAGTGTGCGCAGGATCTCGCGGTCCATTGATGGTTCATCGACCGTCACCATCACCATCTGGCTGGCGGAGAGGCCGGAGGGGTCGGTGGCAGTGGCCGTCACGGTGGCGCTGCCGGCAGTCCGTCCCGTGATGGTCATGATGCTGCCCGTGACCTGTGTCGTCGCCACGGCGGTACTGGACGAGGACGCCGCATAGGTCAGCGCGTCCCCGTCGGGGTCGCTGAAGTAGTCCGCGAGGTTGAGAGAGGCCTCCCCGCCGACCTCGATGACCTGTGGAGATACCATCCCAACGGCTATCGGAGCTGCACTGGGACGCTGCACCGTGACGGAGACGTCCTGGGTCGCCGTAAGGCCCTCCGTGTCAGCGGCGGTGACAGTTACCGCTGCCGAACCCTCCGAGACTCCCGCGATCGTCAAGGTGCTTCCCGAAACCGTCGGCGATGCTACCGCCGGGTTGGATGTCGTGGCCGAGTAGGTCAGCGCGTCTCCGTCCGGATCATTGAAGGAGGAGCCGAGATCGAGAGTCACGACTTCCCCGGCCGTCAGAGTCTGCGCGGGGATCGAGCCTACCGCAGTCGGGGCCTGATTGTCTTCCGACGGTCCGGTGCCACCGTCGTCTCCGCCGCAACCGGCCATCCAGCCCAGCCACAGGAGGAGCGAGCCGAGTCTCACCGCGTCGATCATTCTCCACCGCTTTGCAGCAGGTCGGCGCTTGCTCGCCGGCTTGGAGCCCATGTTCGTCACCCTATCCACCCGATGCGCAGGTTCCGTGACCCTTCTGGTCGGGAATCGCGTTGAGCCATGCCTGGAATTCGTCGTCGGCCGGAGCACAGAGTTGCTGCGTTGCCACCCAGTGGAATCTCTCCAGCTCGAGATTCATGAACTCGCGTGGAATCGAGCCTTCGAAGACGTTGTAGCTGATGTCGAGCCACTTCAGATTCTTCAGATTCCCGAGCTGGGGGGGCAGCTTGTCTCGGAGTCCGACATGACTCAAGTCCAGCCTCTCGAGGCTCTCCATGTCCCCCCATTCCGCGGGGATCGTCGGATCCTCGGTACCAAAGAAAATGATCTCGCTGAGGTCAAGATGTTTCAGCTTCTTCAGCTTCCCGAACTCCGGGGGAAGCGTGCCACGCGCGAAGAAGAGACTCTCGCTGAGGTCGAGCCATTCCAGGTTTTCGAGATCCCCGAGTTGTCGCGGGATCATGCCCTCCAAACCCCGATTGTCGTTCAGATCCAGCCGGACGAGCTGCGTTAGTCCGCCGAGCTCTCGCGAGATCGAGTTTTTCAACCGGTTGTCCGGGAGCTCGAGGTGCGTGACGCGATCATCATCGTCGGTTGTGACGCCGTACCAGGCGCCTAATGCCCCTTCACTCAGCCAGTTCGTGTTGGTGCCCCAGCTTGCCCCCTCGGTTGCGATGTAGAAGGTCGTCAGGATCTGCCGGTCCATCGACGCTTCTTCCACGGTCACCATGACCGTCTGCTCTGCAGACAGGTCGCCTGGATCGGTGGCCGTGGCAGTCACTGTGGCATCTCCGGGTGCTATGCCGACGATGGTTAACAGGGTGCCCGAAACCTGCGTCGTAGCCACGTCGGTATTGGACGAGGAAGCCGCAAAGGTCAGCGCATCCCCGTCGGGGTCGGTGAAGTATTCCGCAAGGTTGAAGGAGACTTCCCCACCCACCTCGATAGCCTGGGCAGGGATCGTGCCCGAGGTTGTCGGTGCCGTGTTGGGGCGTTCCACCGTGACGGAGACGTCTTGCGTAGCGGTGAGGCCGCCCGGGTCGCTGGCCGTGACGGTTACCGTCGCCGTACCGCCGGATACCCCGGCGATCGTCAGTGTACTGCCGGAAGCCGTCGGGGACGCGACCGCCGGGGCGGAAGTCGTGGCCGAGTAGGTCAGCGCGTCCCCGTCGGGATCGTTGAAGTACGATGTCAGGTCAAGGGAGACGACTTCGCCGGCAGTGACCATCTGCTCCGGGATCGATCCCACGGCCGTTGGGGCCTGGTTGTCGTCGGTGGGCTCGGTGCCGCTTTCGTCCCCACCGCAAGCAGCCAACCACAGGATCAGCAGCCACTGAAGCCCAAATGGCGCTGCGGAGTTGCCACTCCGGCCGGAGTCATGGGGGCGTATTGACACCATGAAAGATCCCCCCCTCTCGCATCTGGAAGCCCCGGTTGAAAGCACGATCCCAAGAAGGATGTGGAGAGAATACGAGTGGCGGCATCCCCTTTTTGGGGGACCCCCGGCGAGGGTGGACCCCTACGCGGCTCAGAGCTGCGTGGTGATTCGGGGGCGATTCATCCGGCGATGTCCAAGGGGCACATCAAGACTGCGGATGGGGCGGCTCAGAAGGTTGGGAGGAGGTCTATTGAAGGGTTCCCAGTGACAGAACCCTTTGCACGAGCTCGGTCTGCTTTCGAATCCCCAGCTTGCGGTAGACCCGCTTGAGGTGCGTCTTGACCGTGCTTTCCGCGCAGCCCAGCGCCGTCGCGATCCCGGTCGCAGTCTCGCCGGTTGTCAGCGCCACTGCCACACGGCTCTCCGTGGGCGTCAAACCCAGGGCGAGACCTGCCAGCTCGGGGTCTACTCTGGGACGCGTCTCAGGGTCGACGATCAGCACCAGTGCCCTTACCCGCCTCGCGTAATCGTCTCCGCCCATTCCTCGCAGGGGATGGATTTCAAGGATAAGCGGCGCTCGAGTGTTCCTGCGCGTGATCTTCATCGAGCCCCCGGCGCCCTGACGGCCGTACCGGGGCACAGCCTGCCGCAGCAGGCGCCGTAGCCCAGCGTCCTCCGTCTGGTTGACGGCAGCTAGGACACCCTTCTTGTCGCAGAGCCCATCGCGTTTCAGGAGGATGTTCCTGGCCCCGTCGTTGGCCTCCAGAATGTGTCCCCGCCAGTCGAGCTGGACAATGTTCGAACGCCGGTTCTCCAGCAGAGAAGTGTGACGAACCATCCCGAATGTCAAATAAGGGGAGTAGGGGGGACAAGATTTGGAACTGCCCTGCGATGTCTACCAGGTCCCTCGGGCAGCGGAGAGGTGAATGACGACCGTGTCGGAAGAGTCGGAGCACCCGGCCTTGTTGCAGGCCTTCACGCTGTACGTGGTGGTCTGGTACGCCCCAAAGAAGGTGTTGGGATCATTGTCGAAGTAGCTCGTGGCGGGCGCCGACACCTCGGCGTCGAGGTCGTTGTCATGGTACACCCTGTAGTACGTTGCCCAGGGCACAGGGTCCCAATGGACACGTGCCTTGTCGGTACCGAACGGGATGTTGACCTTCTCTCCCCGGATGTCGGGGACCGCGGGAATGTCAACTGGCCCTATGACTTCGGTGACGCCACCCCACTCGTTTGAGTCCTCCGAGCACTCCGGACCATTGCAGGCTATCGCCTTGTAGTAGTACACCGTATTGGGCTCCAAACCCCCGTCGACGTACCTGGTGACATCGCCGGAGCCCGAAAGGTCTCTCGCCAGTTCGTAGTCCCCCCCCTCGGAGTAGCTGCGATAGATCTGGTAACTCGTTTGCCCCGAGCCTGCGATTCTGCTCGTCAGGGACTCATGGGTCCTGTCGACAACGGAGCCGCGCGGGGGCGCCAGGTAGATCTCGACCCCAACGGCACTGGAGCAGTTGTTGTTAGGGTCGATCTCGTCTGGTAGGGGATCGACGCAGACCCCGTAGTAGAACGTCCCGATCTCCCCGTAGGGAGGCTCCACGCCGATTCTCGCGTAATACAGATCATCCACTGCAATAGTGTCCGTGAACTCGGAGCCCAACACGGCGTCGTCGGGGGTGATGGTCTGGTCGGCGGAGTGCAGGAAGCGTACCTGTGTCCTGCCCGCTGTCCTGGTACCCCGGTTGAGCACAGTAGCGTCCAATGAGAAACTGTGTCCGTGGGCCACCCTGCCTGGAGCTTCAGGAGTGGAGACCATCAGATCCGGCCCCTCCTTGGGGAGATCGGTTGGCGAGTCTCCATCTCCGCAGGCACCGGCCAGAAGCAGTGCGGCTATCCCGATGCGGCCCTGCCACCGTATCTGGACGGTAACGCTCGCGTCCTCGATTCGCGTGCGATGCCAGACCCTCCAGAATGTGATCGAGCTTCGCCAGTCCGTGGCTCGCCATGCCGCCATTTCGCACCTCCTCGCCTTGTGGACCAAATCGAAACGAGTCTATGAAGCGGATAGGCGAAGCGGTATCCCCTCTTTTGGGGAGGTGGAGTCGGATCTAATCCGGCCTGGATTGCCGCGCGGGATTCCCGTTAGCGGAATGACCCTCGCAGGGCTTGCAGCGACGAGACCCTCTGCACGAGTTCGGTCTGCTTGTTGATCTCCAGCTTGCGGTAGATGCTCTTGAGGTGCGTCCTGACCGTGCTCTCTGCGCAGCCCAGCTTGCCCGCAACGCCAGCTACACTTTGGCCGGTGGTCAGCCCCACGGCCACACGGGTCTCCGCCGGTGTCAAACCCAGAACCGCACCCGCCAGGTCAGCGTTTACCCGCATTCCTGCTTCCAGATCGACGATCAGTACCAGCGCCCTGACCTGCCAGGCAGGATGATCCCCGCCCATTCCCCTCACCGGATGGATGTCAAGGACCAACGGCAATCGAGCTTTCCTGCGAGCTATCTTTATCGAACCTCCGGCACCTTGAAGACCGAAAGGGGGCAACGCCGCCGACAGCAAGCGCTGTAGCTCCGCGTTCTCCACCTGGTCCTCGGCGACCAGAACGCCTTTCTCGTCGCGGAGCCCTTCGCGTTTCAGCAAGAGGTTCCTGGCCTCATCGTTAGCCTCCAGGATACGTCCGCGACGGTCAAGCTGAATAATGCCCGAATGCCGGTTCTCAAGCATGTCGGCGAGAGACGTGCCCAAAGCGTGGGCATCGGCCATCGCACGCCGCACTCGGACGAACTGGCGCATGTGGGGCGCGAGACGCTTGATGGCCTGGATCTGATCGTGTCCCCACCCTCCGCGTTCAGTGGAGTTGCCGAACGTCCAGACGATCGCGCACCCGTCCAGCCCGATTAGAGGCAGGAAGAGGCCGTTTTCCATCTTGTTGATACGTCGGAATTCATTGTATGCGGCGGACTCCTTCCTCTCTCTTGCCGTGTAGAGATCGGATTTGCAAATCAAGTCGCCATCACGACAGCCGTAGAGCCGTTGAATGGCCTCATCCCGCAGGAAGTAGTCGCGAAAGTACAAATGCTCCAAGTCCTGCCGACGGTCCGAACCCACAAAGAAGCGGGCCGTGTAGACTTCCGGCTCGCGCCTGGGCAGCGGATCCCCGTCCACTACGCCGTGGCCCGTCGTCTGGAGCGCGTCGTTGATTAAGGCAGCCGTCGAGACCCACGGGACATCCCCCAGTGCCGCCTTGTACAGATTCTCCAGCACGCATTCCAGCCTGTCGTTGGTGGCCATGCTGCCTACCTCCCGCACGAGCGGTTGCGGCGACCGGGTCGGGCACCGGGTCTCCAATAGTTGCTGACTGACCGGTTGGCAAGATATCCACGCAGCCTCTCGCGTGCTCCCTCATTTTTTTGGGGGGGGAGGGGTCACGGAGGCCACTTTTCGATCGTGACCGCTTGCCGACATTCCCTCCCGGTTGCCCGGCCCAGCTAGCAGAACCGGGCCCTCGGGGGTCCCACTATTGGAGTGTGGTATACATAATGAGACTGGGACGACAATCAAAACGGGGAATAATGAAGCGATGAAGCGAAGACAGGGCCTGGGAACCTTTTGGCGCGAATTGCGGCGTCGGCGCGTCGTTCGGACGGGCGGCGTGTACGTCGCGGCCGCCTTTGTGGTGCTTCAGCTCGGCGAAATCGTGTTCCCGGCCTTCAACGCGCCCGACTGGGTGCTGCAGTCGGTGGTCGTGCTGGCATTCCTGGGCCTGCCGATCGTCCTGGCTTTCGCCTGGGTCTACGACCTTACCCCCGACGGGCTCGCGAAAACACGCGAAGAGCAGGGCGGCGCGAGAGTGACTCTGGTGCCGCGTCTGGCACTCCTGATCGTCACGTCGGTCTCGGTCGGCCTGGGCGCGCTGTGGTTCCAGCGGAGCGCGGTGACGGGGGATGGCGAGGCCGAGGTCCCTGCCGCGTCCGACGCAGCCGCACGGTTTGCCAGCCTGGATCCGGATGCGCCCATCACGGCCATCGCGGTCCTTCCCCTGGCGCACCTCGCCGAAGGGGACGACCTCTTCGCTCGCCAACTCCACGAGGAGATCATCACCCAGCTCAGCCTTCTGACCAGCCTCCGGGTAGTGTCGCGCACGTCGGCGGAGCGCTACGCCGATTCAAACATGCTGTTGCCCGATATCGCGGCGGAGCTGGGGGTGCAGGCGGTCGTCACGGGTTCCGTGGCCATGACGTCGGAGAGCGACAGTGTGCGGATATCGCTGCAGTTGCTGCACGCGGCGACCGATACGCACATGCTTTCGCGCAGCTACCAGCGCGAGTTGAGGGACATTCTGCGCCTGCAGACCGAGATTGCGGTCGAAATCGCGCAATCGGTGCAGGGGGAGCTGGGCGACGAGGTGATCGAGGAGGTGGAGAGGGTTGCGGAGGTCGATCCGGAGGCGTACCGCGCGTTCCTTCAGGGGCAGCGGGAGCTGGAGCGGAGGACGCCCGAGGCGCTCGAGGCGGCCCTGGGCTATTTCGATCGTTCGGTCGCATTGGATTCCGGTTTCGCCCTGCCACTGGCGTGGAGGGCAGGGGTGCACCTGATGCAGGCGCCGGACGACGATTCGCTGCCGACGGCGGTCCTGGCGCAGGTTCAGGAGGACGTGCAGAGGGCAGCGCAGCTGGGTGGCGCCGAAGACGAGGTCGCGGCGGCGAGGGTCGTCCTGTTCGATCAGCTGGGTGCGGGGCTGGCAGGCATGATGGCTCGGGGCGGCGAGATGACGGCGGTGGGTGGCGAGACCGCAGAGGTCGCGCAGGATTCGCTCCGGCGGCGCTACCTGCTGGAATCGACCCGATTCGGACGCCGACTCGGGCGGGAGTCACCCCTCATAGGGGCTCATCGCCTGCTCCAGGAAGGCCAGTACGACAGCGCCGCAGCCGTGTTCACGACGATCGTGGAGGCCGATCCGAACATGCTTCCGGCCTGGTCCGGCCTCGAGGATGCGCACCTGCTGCAGGGCCATTACGCCGGCGCGGTCGGCGTACGCGAACAGCGGATTCTGGCTACGCAGGGCGAAACGCCCCAGGCAGCGGCGTCGATCGAGAGGCTGCACGAGACCTTCGACGAAGGCGATCCGCAGAGCTATTGGCGCTGGCGGCAAGGGTACACTGCCGACCGGTTGGCTCGTGGCGAGCTGGTGTCGAATGTGGAGATGGCGGTCATCGCCGTGGGGCTGGGCGACCGCGACGGAGCTCTCGAACACCTCGATGCAGCCGTCGAGAGTCGCGATCCGGCGCTGGTCGCGCTGAGGAACAGCTCCATGTGGGACCCCCTGCGCAGCGATCTGGAATTCCAGGAGATCGTGCGGAGGGTGCGCGACCTGTGGCGGCGCGGCGGAGGCCCCAGGCCGGGCAGGGGAGCGCCGGACAGGCCGGAGGTTTCGAGCAGGCCGGGCGCGAGGTGAGAATGCGCCAGGCCGCGAGACGCGCCGGCGCGATCGCCCGTGCCGCTTTCCCCGGAGTGGCCGCGGTGGCCCTGTCCGGTTGTGAAGCCGACACGGCCCCGACGAGCGCCTCCCGCGACAGCCTCGACGTGACGATTGTCGAGTCGGTCGCGCCCGCCTGGGCCGGCGATGCGGCATGGCGGCTCGAGGAAGAGCCGGCAGTGGATCTCGCCGAAACCGGATCCGGCGACATGCACAACTTCTTTCGCGTGCGGGACATGCTGCGCGCGGGGGAGCATCTCGTCGTCGCCGACGGGATATCCCAGGAGATCCGGGTCTTCGATCGTGATGGCCGATTTCAGCGCGCGTTCGGCGGGTCGGGCGAAGGGCCGGGAGAGTTTCGCTTTCTCTGGACGGTTGTGTCGACGGGCGGCGGCAGGCTTCTGGGAGCCGACAACAATGGGACGGGCGCCGAGTTCGACATTGAGTCGGGGCTGATCTCCACCTTTCGCCTGCCCCGGGGAGTCCAGCCACTTCGTCACCCCGTGCCTTCGGAGGTCGTGTGGGGGTGGGATGGCGGGTACACCGTGCTCGAAGAAGGACGTACGGACGGCTTGCAGCGTGCGGTGGCGACCGTACTTCGGCTTTCCGAAGACCGGATGTCCGCACATCCAGTGGCAAATGTCCCCGGACACGAACACATCCTGGTACCGACTGCCGACGTGATACCGCTCATGGGTCGCAATACCCACGCCGTACCCGTCGGGGATGGGACGGTCGCGGTCGGCACCGCCGACGCGCTCGAATACTCCACGATCGACGGCCAAACGGGCGAAGTCCGGCGGATCGCCAGGATTCTCGGTGTGTCGCTGGCGGTGTCGGATGAGGAGGTCGACCGCGAGTTGCAGACGCGGCTTGGCCCGAATCCGAGGCCGCGCATCAGGGACCTGCTGGAAAGCCTGCCGAGGCCCGACGAGAAACCGGCCTACCAACGCGTGATCGTGGACGCCGAAGGGAACGTTTGGGCAGGTGAATTCCTGGGTCTGGCCCGGCGTGACGAAGCCCAGAAGTGGTACGTGTGGGATTCGTCGGGTGTGTGGTTGGGGACTGTCGAGACGCCGGCGCGATTCGAGTTGATGCGCGTGGGGGCCGATGAGGTGTTCGGGGTGCAGCGTGACATCAACGATGTGGAGCACCCGCAGGTTATCCGGTTGGTGAAGGGGGACTAACCTCCCCCCACCCCCGCCCCTCCACCCGCCTTCACGGCAAACATCATGTCCCGGGTCGGCGGCCTGCCCAGGCGCGGCGCGTAAAACCGCGCGGCGAGGGCTTCCATGACCGGCCCGACGGTGGCGTCGTCGCACAGCACGACGGCGCAGCCACCGAAGCCGGCACCGGTCAGCCTCGCCCCCGCCGCCCCCGCCCCCCCCGCCACCTCGACGATAGCGTCCAGCTCCCCGGTGCTCACTTCGTAGTCGTCGCGGAGACTCTCGTGCGACCGCACCATGAGTTCACCGAAGCGGCCCATGTCATCGTCGCGCATGGCCACCTCGGCCAGCGCCACCCTGCGCCCCTCCGTCACGACATGGCGGAAGCGGCGAAACAGCACGGGGGCGAGGACGCGGCGGGCATGCCGCAACAGCCCGCCGAGATCGTCCACGGCAGCCAGGTCGCGGTAGGTGGGCGGCGCGACGGTCGACTGCCCCATCACCCCCAGCGCCTCGCGGCACTGCCTTGCCCGTTCGTTGTACGCCTCGCGCGCGCCCGCCGACTTCTCGGCGCGCACCAGCGACGACGCCACCACCCACCGCCACCCTTCCGGCACGGCCACCGGCGTCACCCGCAGCGGGTCGAACTCGATGCGGAGCGCGTGCCCCTCGCGACCGTGAAGACACGCGGCCTGGTCCATCCCGCCGCCCTCGAGCCCCACGAACCGCTCGGCGCGCGCCATCAGCGCGGCGAGTTCGAGGCGGGAGATGCGCGCCCCGGCCCGCGCGCCGACACGCGCCCCGGTGTCCCGCCCCACCGCCACCCCGTTCGCCTTCAGCAACGCCAGCGCCGAAGCCACCACCAGCGCCGACGAGGACGACAGCCCCGACGCAATCGGCACGTCGCCCGTCACCGTCCCCTCGATCCCACGCTTCAGCCGCACCCCATGCTCCAGCAACCCCCGCGCAGCCGCCCGCACATAGTTCGACCAGTCTCCCTGGTCCGCCGCCACGATGGGACGTTTCAGCTGAAACGCGAAGGGGTCAAAACGCGCCACAGGGCTGTCCAGGCGCACCACCCCATCGTCCGTGACGCGGAACTCGATGTGTACGCCCCGGTCAATCGCGATCGGGAAGACCGGGAGGCCGTTGTAGTCGGTGTGCTCGCCGATCAGGTTGACGCGGCCGGGGGCGATGGCCCGCCAGCGGGGCCCCGGCTCACCGCGCGACCCGCTCGAACCTTGCGCAGGCTCACCGCGCACGCCGCTCAGCCGTCCGTCCGTGCCGCCTTCCCGCGCCTGCCCGGGTCGCCCTCCTCCCCCTCCAACCCCCACGCTCAATCCGAGTAACCCAGCCTCGGCAGCAGCCGGAAGAGCCACACCCCCGCGCCCGCCGAAATCGCCAGCGCGACCACTGCCGACAGCACCTGCCCGTAGAGCAGATACCCTGTCCCGAACAGCGCCGCGTAGACCAGCACGCAACCCAGGAACCACGCCAGGAATGCCGCGGTGATCGAGTCGGCGTCCTGCGGGCCGTCGCCCACGTCGACCACCCGCTGCCAGCCCCTGCCCATCGGCCGGATCTTGTCGTAGAAGCGCTGCAGCGTCGAGGACCGCGCGGGGGGAGTCACCAGCGTGACGCCGACCCAGCCCACCGTCGTGATTGCGACGCCGATCACCAGTTGCGCCCACGACGTGAGCGGCTCGAGGCCCAGCGCGCCGTGCACGAACGCGAAGTACATCGCGACGAGGAACGAGATGGTCATGCCGGCCAGTTCGCTCCACACGTTGACCCGGTACCAGAACCAGCGCAGCAGGAAGATGAGCCCCGTTCCCGCGCCGATCTGCAGCAAGATCTGGAAGCCCTGTCCCGCCGTGTCGAGCTGAAGCGCGATGAAGGCGCCCAGCACCATCAGCCCCACCGTCGACAGCCGCCCGACCGCCACCAGCCGCCGGTCGCTTGCCTTCGGATTCACGAAGCGCCGGTAGAAATCGCTGACCACGTAGGACGAGCCCCAGTTGAGCTGTGTGCTGATCGTCGACATGTACGCGGCGGCGAGCGACGCGACCACCAGCCCCAGCAACCCGGCCGGCAGGAACACGAGCATGGCTGGATAGGCCAGGTCATTGCCTACCAGCGAGGGGTCGAGATCCGGGAAGCGGGCCTGGATGTCCGACAGCTCGGGGTACACGAGCATCGAGCAAAGCGCCACGATGATCCACGGCCACGGACGCAGCCCGTAATGCGCGATGTTGAACCACAGCGTGGCCTTCATCGACTCCTTCTCGTTCTTCGCGGCGAGCATGCGCTGGGCGATGTAGCCGCCGCCGCCCGGCTCGGAACCGGGATACCAGGCGCTCCACCACTGCACCGCGATCGGGATGATGAAGATCCCCGCCGCGACGGTCCAGTCGGAGAAGTCCGGCAGGAGCCTCATCGCCGACTGCAGTTCGGGGTGCGAAACGAGGCCGGCAAGCCCCCCGACCTCGGGCTGCTGGAGCGCGAACACCGCCGCCGCGATCGATCCGATCATGGCGACCACGAAGAGGATGAGGTCGGTCACGACGACGCCCCAGAGCCCCGAGGTCGCGGAGTACATCACCGTCACCGACCCCGCGATCAGCACCGTCGTGAGCGGGTCCAGCCCGAGCAGCACCCCGCCGATCTTGGTCGCGGCGAGGGTCACGGTGGCGATGATCATCACGTTGTAGAAGACGCCGAGGTAGAGTGCGCGGAAGCCCCGCAGGAAGGCGGCCGGCTTTCCGGCGTAGCGCAGTTCGTAGAACTCGATGTCGGTCAGCGCGCCCGATCGCCGCCACAGCCTGGCGTAGAAGAAGACCGTGCACATCCCGGTGATCAGGAACGCCCACCACGACCAGTTCTGCGCGACCCCGCCGCTGCGCACGAAGTCCGCGATCAGGTTGGGCGTGTCGGTGGAGAAGGTCGTCGCGACCATGGATGTGCCCAGCAGCCACCACGGCAGCTTGCGCCCCGACAGGAAGAACTCGTCGGCCCCCGAGCCCGCGCGCCGGGCGAAGCGGAGGCCGATGGCGAGAGCGGTGAGCCCGTACAGGGCGATGACGATCCAGTCGAGCGTGGTGAGTTGCATTCGGCCTCAGTCGCGGCGGGAAGGGTGTGGCGAAGCGTCCCAAAGGCGCATCGGATAGACCCCCGAGTCTACCAGCCCCCGCAACGATTCGGCCACTCCGGCATGATCATTCGGGAACGTCACGCCGAGCCAGCGCTCACGTGTGGACAGCACGGTGCAGCGCGCGCGGCCGGCCGCGATGAGGTCGTTGACCGCCTCGGAGAGGAAGAATTCGCGGTCGAGGCCCGGTCCCGAAGCGAGGAACGCGGAGAAGAGGTCGCGCAGAGGGGTGAGGATCCCCGGCTGGAAGCCCCAGAGGTTGGTGCAGACAGGAGTTTGCAAGGCGACGTCAACCGGCCTGTCGGCAGAGTCGCGGCCCACGACGCGGTTGCCGGCGCGGCGGAGTTCCAGGCCCTCGGTCATCCGCTGCAGAGCGCCCTCGTCGTCGATCTCACAGATGCCGCGGGAGACGCCTCCGCTCTCGGAGAGGGTGACATCGAGGGGGTAGCCGACGGTGAAGGCATGGGCCTGGGCATTCCGGTATGTAATGTTGAGTTTACACAATGTAATGTCTGCATTACTTCTGGGCGGCTCAGCAGTGCGTCTTGCGGCGGTGGAAGCCGATTCGGCGCCCCGCATCGCTCCCGCCAGCGCGGCGTAGGCCCCCCGCCCGTAGAAGTCGTCGGCGTTGCAGGCCGCGAAAGGACCATCGATATGCTCGGCTGCCGTGAGCACGGCGTGCCCGGTGCCCCACGGGCGGGTGCGGCCAGGAGGAGGTGCGTCGACGAGGTCCGGCTGCGATATCCGCTGATAGGCGTAGCGGATGTCGAGGCCGGCGGCGCGCGCGGGCGTCAGGTGCGCGTCGAAGTCGTCCCGCAGCGCCTCCTGGATGACAAGGCGGAAGCGCGAGAAGCCGGTCAGCGCCCCGTCGTAGAGGGCGTAGTCGAGGAGCGCCTCCCCACCCGGCCCGATCGGGACGAGTTGCTTGAGGCGGCCGAACCGGGTGGAGCGGCCGGCGGCGAGAATGACGAGGGTGAGGGGTGGGGGGGATGTGGGCATTTGGATTCGTTCGAGCTTTTTGGAGCCTCGCACCGTCAGAAGTTTAGGGGGCCAGGCAGCACGAGAGCCACGGGAGCCACAAGGTCCGTGCCTCAATAGTAATTGGACCGGGCGAGATACCTGCAAGCCACAGCTATGAGCGGGCGGTACATGCCCGGCGCCTCACTTCCGGCCAGGAGAGAGTGGGACTATGTTTGGGCGGACGAGTGGCCCATTCGAGTCCAGGGCTACTACGTACCCGACAGCTTCCAAAACTCCTGTCCCGGTCGGAAGGTGGGTACCACGGGGAGACCGCCAGAGAAGCGACCGTACCCGGCTGCCGTTGGCGGCCGGGTTTTCGTTACAAAGTCGAACCTCTTCCCACCGCAGGACCCAGATGACCCCGCCAAGCCGTGGTGCCGAAGAAGATCACGAATCCCATGCCCATCCTGACCCGAAACCATCGGTCCCCCTGTCTCGGGAGCAACAGCGGCTCCATGGCGCCCTTTGCGAGCGCGGTGAGGAACTCGGCGCGATGTATCTCGGCGGACTTCAGGTCCTGCACGACGCCGCGAATCCTGATCGTTTGGCACAGTCGGCACACAGCATGAGGGAGCTTATGGAGAAGATTGGCGAAATCGAGGTGCCGACTGCGAAAGGAAGGTCTGCACGGCGCATGAAGAATGAGGTCTTCAACCTGAGGGCTGCCCTCGAGAAGGCAATGCGCAATTCGGAAGGATACACCGAGTCCAGCGGATGGACGGGACCATTCGATGGGCATCTCTACCGTTTCCTCAAGAAGCTGAACGACTTCTTCGACTGGGTGGATTCGGATCGTCCATCTCGCAGGGCACAGTTCCAGCGGACCTTGGTTTACCTCGATCCCTCTGGTCGCGCCCTGGCCAAACCGCTTCGCGACAGACGCTATCGTGCTTGGAGCGGAATGTGGGATTTCTTCCAGGACACCTCCCACCACCGCGCTTTCCCCGGCCTCAACGAACTCCGCGAGAGGATCAGGGAGCTCGAGGCTTTCCTCACCAGCGTCCTCCTTCCCACAACCTTCGACGACCTGGACGCGATCGACGCCCTCCTGAAGGAGTCCGGCGATGCCTAGCCCCGCCACCGTGGCGAAAGCGCTGGAGCTCATCGGGAAGGGAGCCGCCAATCACGGCTATTTCTTTTCTAGGCTAGAGTCGCCTGAGTGGATCGAGCCTCTGGTGGGAAAAGGATTCTTCAAGGATCCGCCGCCCCCGCGGCAACGCGGGGATTTCGTCAACTACCCCACTTGGCCGGAATCCAAGTACCTGGCGAGGATGGCACCCGTTGCACCGACTCGAGTAGCCAGGGTGATCGGTCAGATTCCCGACACGGACAACATCACCGTCCACGAGGACTTGGCGGGCGCCGCGATTCATCTCCCGGCCAGATCGATGGCACAGTGGGCCACCAACGAAGCCGATTGGATATCGCGACAGCGGCATATCCAGTTTCCACTCGGTGAAGCCCTGGGATCTCTAGTCGAGCGCCTGGTTAGTGTCGGAGAAGGCGGAGCTGCCATGAAACTGGCCCGTTCATTGCTGACCATCCGCTGTGTCGTCGACTCGGCCGGTCAGGGAGCCGTTCGCGAACCTTCTCAGCCCTACGAGACAGGCGTTGAGAGTTCCAATGGTGAGCGCGAAGGAGAGGAGGAAGGCCGGTCGACTACAGAATTGGCAGCCTCCACGGTCGCAATGCTCTCCAGTCGCATCGTCGGTCTGCTTAGTCCGTACGAGTATCGGGAGTTTGTCGAACGATGCTTGCCGGGTCTGGTCACTCTTGGCGGAATCAAAGTGCTCGACATGCTGTGCGATGTATTCGAAAACGCACTCGAATCGGACAAGCTACGCAGGTACGACCGGGCGATCTGGCGCCCAGCAATCGAGCGACCCGGCCAAAACCGGCTCAATGACTTGTCCGATGCACTGATTGACGCCATCAGGGACGCATCCGTGGAGCTCGTCGACAACGGGGTCATGCTCACGACTGTGGTCGAATCCCTGGCTCGGCGGAAATCGCCAATGTTCCAGCGGATGATCTTCCACCTGGCTTCGGAAAGGCATAGCCAGGATCCCGAATTGTCGGCGGAACTCGCAGTGTGTGAGGACCACTTTCGGGATGACCGTCTGCTGCACGAATACAGCAGGCTTCTCGGCACAGTCTTTCCGGTATTGGATGATGTGAGAAAGAACCGCGTGATGAAGTGGATCGCCGACGGACCGGCATTCCATGACTCGTTTGTCGGAGACGACGAGGAGCGGCGCGTGTGCACAATCCATTGGCAGAGACGCCGACTCGCCTGGATTCATGAGCACCTGGACGACGAATGGAAGGAGCAATACGCCCTGATTGTCGACGAAATCGGCGAACCCGAGAATTCGGACTTCACTTCATCCACCGCGGTGGCGATTGGTCCAACGAGCCCCGTCACCGCAGAGGAGCTAGGGTCTCGTTCGGCAGAAGAGATCGCGCAATACGTGAAGTCGTGGAAGTCATCCGGGGATCCCATGGCGCCAGACGAGGAAGGCCTTGCGCGAACGCTGGAGGCGGTGGTCGCGAAGGTGCCTGCCGAGTTCCTGGAGGCGCGCGAATTGTTCCTGAAAGGGTCGGTTCGCTACGTCAGTGCGGTGTTGGCAGGCCTGTCGCAGGCCGTACGCGACGAGATTCCCATCGACTGGACTGCCACCATCGACCTCATGTCATCGATTGCGGCGCAGCGCGACGATGACTCAGAGTGGAGGTACGCACGCCAACGCTGTATCTGGCTGTTGTCGGAGGGTCTGAAAGACGACTTGGTCGACATTCGATTGCGGAGAGCCGTGTGGACCATTGTCGTCGCGATGGCAGACGACACGGACCCCTCTCCCGAGGCGGATTCACAGCCTGCGAGTAGCCTGTTGACGCGGTCCTTGAACACCGTCCGAGGAGCCGCCCTGCGCGCGGCATTCGACTATTCGCTGTGGGTCTATCGATCTGTGATGGGGACCAGCGAGGCAAGACCCGGCGCCTTCAGCATGGACAGAATCCCCGAAGTTCGCGTGAGGCTGGAACGACATCTCGATCCGGCGATCGATCCGTCGCCAACCATCCGATCGGTCTACGGAGAATGGTTCCCGCACCTTGTCTTGCTTGACGAGGCTTGGGCAAGGCAGCACGTAGGGAGCATCTTCCCCGACGACCACCCGAAGCTCCGAGATGCCGCATGGGAGACGTATCTGCGCTCTTGCCCCGTGTACAACTTGCCTTTCGAGCTTCTCCGTCACCAGTATCTGGAGGCTGTGGATCGCCTTGACGAGCTGGTAGAGCGCGACTCGACCACGAGAGAGAGTATCGGAGGGTTTCTCGGGGAGCACCTCGTCATCCTGGCCGGTCGTGGCCTGGTTGCCTGGGCAGACGAGGATGCCCTGCTCAGGCGGTTCTTTGAGAACGCCGAACCGGGTGACGCCGACCGAGCGATATGGCTGGTAGGGAGAGATCTTTCCGATGACGAGACTGATGTTTCCGCCGATGTGGTAGAGGGATTCAGGCGGCTGGCGGAAGAACTGCTCGGACTCCTGAAGGAAAACGGGCGCGACCGAATGGGACACTTGAAGTCTCTGGGATGGTGGATCGCGTCCGGTCGCTTCGATCCGGAATGGACATTCCGCAGTCTCACGCGACTCCTCGAACTTGCTGGGGCGGCTGAGCCGAGTTTCCAGGTGTTGGATTGCCTGGTTGATTTGTCGAAGAGTCATCCGGTCGAGGCCTTCCAGGTGTTCAAGGCCTGGGTGAACACGGATGGGTCGGACGGCGGAGTACCAATTGGTCGTAGCGAGTCTGTGCGAGCTATTCTCGGGGCAGCGCTCGCGCACCCGCCGACAGAGGACGACGCACGGCAATTTATCCACCAACTTGGTGCGGCCGAACACCTGAGCTTCCGGGACCTGCTGGATTTACCTTGCTGATTTCGCATTGGATGCCCAATCAGCAAGGTTGGCGGGCGGTGAGACCTCAGCTCCCCGGACCCTGCCCCAACCCCGCCATCTCCAGCAGCTTCAGCGCATTCGTCGATGTCGCGATCCCGTCGCGCAGGCGGTAGTCGAAGCTGAGACCGTCGGCGCCTTCGTCCACCAATTCCGTGAAATGCACCGCGACGGCCTGCGCCACCAGGTCCTCGGCGTCGGCGAGGGAGAGGTCGTGGGTGGTGACCGCGCCGATGGCGTCCGTCTCGAGGAGATGACGCAACACCGTGCGTGCCGCGATTCTGCGCTCCGCGCTGTTGGTGCCCTGCAGGATCTCGTCGAGGAGGTAGAGGGCGCGAGGAGCGGCGCTGCCGGGCGATTGAGCCGCGTCCACGACCATCTTCAGCCGCTGCAAGCCCGCCATAAAGAAGGACACGCCGTCGGCGAGCGAATCCTCGAAGCGCATGCTGGTGACGACGCGCAACGGCGGCATCCGCAGCTCGCCGGCACACACCGGGGCGCCGGCCTGAGCCAGGACCGCGTTCAGCCCCAAGGCCCTCAACAAGGTGGACTTGCCGGACATGTTGGAGCCCGTCACGAGGAGAAACGAGCCCGCGGGCCCGATCTCGATGTCGTTGCGAACGCAGTTGTCGGGTGCGAGGAGAGGGTGCCCGAGGGCCCGGGCGCGGACCGTGCGGGTGCCGGGGTCCAGCATCGGCATCGGCCAGTCGGGGTGGTCGGCCGCCAGGGCGGAGAGCGCGGCCAGTGCCTCGGCTTCGCCCACCGCGTCGAGCCAGTCCCGCACACGGTGGCCAGACCGTGCCTTCCAGCGCTCGAGGGCTGCCAGCACGTGCACGTCCCATAGCAACACGAGGGCGAGGGGAAAGTGGAAGAGGGGCGAGCGCCTGACATCGGCCATGTCGAGGAGCCGCCGCAGGACGGTGATCTCTGCGGGCGCGGCGCGTGAATGAGGGGCGGCTTCCGGCTCTGCGCCGAGTCGCCGCTGGATCGAAGCCGCATGGCGCGACCGAAGCGTTGTGCCGTGGAGGTGTTCGAGAAGGGGGCCGTAGCCTCTGACTCCGGATTCGCCGTCGTCCGCCTCCGCGAACACGCCGTGTATCGCCTTCAACTTCCGCCCGAGGACCAGAGCCGAGATCAACAGCGGCCAGGCGAGCACAGGGGTGGGCACCATGCCCAGCGCATAGAGAGTGATGGCCGCCAGATTGACCGGGGCGAGCACGAGACTGGCCATCCACAGCCACCGATGCCCCTTCAACCAGGGATCGCTCTCGGCCCAGCGGAGGAAGTGCTCGGTCGACGGATCGGTGTCTTCAGAAACTCCCGTAGCCATGAGCCGGCCTTCCGCCGCCACACGGTCCCGGAAGTCCAGCGCTTCAGCCATTTCGCGCACCGCCTCCTGGCGCAACGCGACCGTGTCTGCATCGGCACCGTTGAGTAGCCACCCCTGCAACGTCTTCCAGCCGGGGTTGGTGCCGCACACACCGACCAGGTGCAACAGCGAAGCGTGGCCGTGCAGGTCCAGGTCGACAGCGTAGTCGTGGTCCCTGGCGGCGGCGCCGGGTGCCGGGGGCAGGTCGTCCCATCGCCGCGCCACCCGCGCGACCCCCTCGCGGTTGAAGTCGGCCATCAGCTCCGCGCGCCGCATCTCCCGGTGGGCCGATCGTTGCCGACCGACGAGGATCCCGAAGGCGACCGCTGCGCCGGCCAGGAGCAGCCAGGCGGCCGTGTCGCGCCCCGCGGCGAAGAGCCACCACGCGCTGAAGATGGCAGCCGTGAAGAGGGCGAGACGCAATCTCCCATATACCCGCATCGTCCCGCGCCTGGCCGCGGCCTCCCCGTCGAAGCGTTCCGCGCGCTCGGTGTAGACGGCTGTCGGTGAGGCGCTTGCCGCGCCAACGCGGCGACCATGATCTTGCATGGATGAAAGTAAGCACATCCCCCGTCCGCAGGGCGCAAATCATCGGGCGGGCCGCCTCGCCTGCGGCCTCGCGCGCCACTGCCCTTGCCGCTACGCGCACCACCGCCCTCGCGGCCGCATTGGCCACGGCCGCCCTCGCCGCTTGCGCCCCCACCGGGGAAGGGAACGCCCCGGCGGGCGAGGACGCACAGACCCTCTCCCGCATCGACGCCGTCTTCGCCGACTACGCCAGCCCCGACGGACCCGGCTGCTCCCTCGGCGTGATCCACGACGGCCGCCTCATCCAGGCCACCGGTTACGGCACCGCCAACCTCGACCACGGCATCCCCAACGGCCCCGCGACGATCTTCCGCATCGGCTCGGTCTCCAAGCAATTCACGGCCGCCGCGATCGCCCTGCTGACCATTCGCGGCGAGCTGGATCTGGATGCTCCCGTCCAGCGCTACATCCCCGAATTCCCCGACTACGCGGATCCTCCCTCCATCAGACACCTCGTGCACCACACGTCGGGAGTGCGCGACTACATCGTGCTCATGGCCCTGGCGGGGAACCGGACCGAGGACTTCTACACCAACCAGGAGGTTCTCGACGCGATCAACCGGCAGCGCGAGCTCAACTTCACGCCCGGTGCCGAGTACCTCTACAGCAACGCCGGCTACTTCCTGCTCGGCGAGATCGTGGCGCGAGTGTCCGGCCAGAGCCTGCGGGAGTTCGCCGAGACCGAGTTTTTCGGCCCGCTCGGGATGACGCACACCCACTTCCACGACGACCACAACGAGATCGTGCCGGGTCGCGCGATCGGCTATGCGCCCACCGACGACGGCTTTCGCATCCACGTGACCACCCTCGACATGGTCGGCGACGGCGGCATCTTCACCTCGGTCGAGGACTGGGTCGCGTGGGATCGCAATCTGACCAACGGCACGGTCGGAGGGCCTGACTGGGTGGCGCTCATGCACGAGCGCGGCGTGCTCAATTCGGGCGACACGATCCCGTATGCTTTCGGCATCGCGCACGGCGAGCATCGCGGCCTGGCGACGGTTGGCCATGGGGGCGCGTGGGTCGGATACCGCGCGGGCATGTCGCGCTATCCCGAGGCCGGCTACTCGTTCGTGGCCCTCTGCAACCGCTCGCAGATCGATCCCATGGCGCTCATTGCGAGCACGGCCGAGATCTACCTGGACGACCGGATGGAGCCTGCCGAGCAAGTCACGGCGTCGGAGGCGCAGGCCGGGGCTCCAGCGGAGGATGACGCTCCGCAGGATCGACCGAGCCCCGACATCCCCGACCGCACGCGCTACGCCGGATCCTTCTACAGCCCCGAGTTGAATACCACCTATCACCTGCGGGACGAGGGCGCCGCCGGGCTAACCCTCCACGCGGGCCGACTCGACCCGGCCACGCTGCTCGCGGTCTCCGAAGGCGTTCTCAGCGGCCGGCGCGGCATGACCTTCCGCTTCTCGGCGCTGGACGACGGCCGCTACCAGGCCATGATGGTCGACGCGGGCCGGGTCAAGAACCTGCGGTTCACGCGGGTGGAGGGGTAGGCGGACGCACATGCCCGCTACCACCACCCTCACCGACGATCTCTTCGCACCCGAGGTCATCGCCGACCCGTACACCTATTTCGGGCGCCTGCGCGAGATCGAGCCGGTCCACTGGAACGAGCGCTTCGGCCTCTGGCTCGTGACGGGCTACGACGAGCTGGTGTGGATCCTGCGCCACAACGAACTGTTCTCGTCGGCGGTGATCAAGGACGCCGCGGCGCCGCCGTATCCGCCCGTCGATCCGGCCGACGTGCCTCTGTTTGACGAGATTCGCGACTTCCGCGCCGACCAGCTGGTCGAGAAGGACCGGCCCGAGCACTTCGATCAGAGGAGTGTAGTCCACGGCTACTTTACCCCGAAGGCGATGGAGAAGTGGCGGCCGTTCGTGCGCGCGGCCGTGGAGGAGCTGCTGGACGACATCCAGCCGAAGGGCGCGATGGACGTGCTGACCGCGCTCGCTGCGCCGCTTCCGGTGCGGATCATCGCCGAGATGATGGGCGTGCCGTACGAGGACCGCGACCGACTGCGCGCCATGGCCGACGGGATCCTGTTCATCAACCGTGGCGAGCCGTACCGCTTTCGGCCCCTGGTCGAGGCGATCCGCGGCATCGTGGACTACGCGGCGCCCCTCGTTGAGGAGCGGATCGGCGGTGACGGCACCGACTTCATCTCGGTGCTTGCCGGCGGCGAGTCGCGGGGCGTCTTCACGCGGCATCAGGTGCTGGTCAACACGGGCCTGCTGCTGTTCGCGGGCCACGAGACCACCATGAACCTGATCTGCAACGGCCTGCTGTCCTTCATCCGGCACCCGGACCAGTGGGAGCGGCTGCGCGCCGACCCGGCGGGGATGGCCCGGCTCGCCACCGAGGAATGCCTGCGCTACGACCCGCCCGTGAAGTCCACGCAGCGGATCGTGGCCCAGGATGTCGACCTGGGGGGCCGGACCATGCAGAAGGGGCAGCGGATCCGCTGGATCATGGCGGCCGCGAACCGGGACCCGAAGGTGTTCTGGCACCCCGACGACTTCGACATCGGGCGGCAGCCGAATCCGCACATCTCCTTCGGCTCGGGGATCCACTACTGCCTCGGCGCCACGCTTGCGCGCGTCGAGGGGCAGGAGATCTTCCGGGCGCTGGCGGAGCGGTTCGAGCACTTCGAGCTCGTCGGCCCCGTCGAGTATCAGCCCAGCCTCCAGTTCCGGTCGGTCAAGTCGCTGCCGGTGAGGTGGCCGGTATGAGCGGGAAGCCGCCGCAGGTGCGCGCCTCGGTCGACCACATGCGATGCGTGAGCAACGCGATGTGCCTGGCGATCGCTCCGGGCGTCTTCGCGCACAACGAATCGCGGCAGTCCGAGGTGGTCGACCCGGCGTGCGGCCCCGGGGAGGACATCATCGAGGCGGCGGAGAACTGTCCCACCTCGGCAATCACCGTCACCGACGCCGTCACCGGCGAGATCCTCTTTCCGTAGTAGCCGTCGATGATCCTCAGCGCCAAACTCTGACCATGACCTACTCGACCATCTCCACCGCCGGCGACGACTCGCCAGCGGACAATCCCGCCCACTCCGTCACCGTCCTCGACTTCGCGCGGCGCAAGAAGGCCGGCGAGCCGATCGTGATGATCACCGGCTACGACGCGCTCTTCGCCTCGCTCATCGACGCGGCCGGCGTCGACGCGATCCTGGTCGGGGACTCGGTGGTATCGGTGCTGTGCGGCGAGGAGACGACCCTGTCCGCCACGGTCGATCAGATGATCTACCACGGGCGCATGGTCTGCCGGGGGGCGCCGCGGGCGCTCGTCGTGGTCGACATGCCGTTCATGAGCTACCAGGTGTCGTCGGAGGACGCGGTGCGAAACGGGGGCCGGATCCTAAAGGAGACGGGCGCGGGCGCGGTCAAGCTCGAGGGCGGCGCCGATTTTGCCCCCGCGGTCGAGGCGCTGACCAGGGCCGGCATTCCGGTGATGGGCCACCTGGGCTTCACGCCGCAGTCGGTGCACCAGCTGGGAGGCCACCGGGTTCAGGGACGCGCCGCCGGTGCCCTGGAAAAGCTGATCCGCGATGCCCGGGCGCTGGAGAATGCAGGCGCCTTCTCAATCGTGCTGGAGCTGATGCCGGACCGGATCGCCGAGAAGGTCACCCACGTGCTCTCGATCCCCACGATCGGGATCGGGGCGGGTCCGCACTGCGGCGGGCAGGTGCTGGTGCTCCACGACATGCTGGGGATGAACGAGTCGTTCAACCCGCGCTTCCTGAAGCGCTACGCGGAGCTCGGGGCGGAGGTGCGCTCGGCGGTCGCGCGCTATGCGGAGGAAGTGCGAACCGGCGTGTACCCAGGGCCGGAGCACGTCCACAAGACGTGAGGGCCGGGAGTCCCCGAATATGGGCTACTCCTCTAGCGTCCCCCCGCGATCCGCTCCTCGGCGAGCCACTCGGCCGCCGCGGCCGTGCTGATCCCCAGTTCGGCGGCCCGGTTTATGACCTCGAGGGTCTGCTCGTAGATGTTGGCGACCTTGGCGTAGACCGTGAAGTCCTCGGTGGGCTTGCCCAGCACCTCTTCCTGGCACCGGATCAACCCGCCGGAGTTCACCAGGAAATCGGGCCCGTAGATGATCCCGCGCGCGGTCAGCTCGTCGGCGTGCCGCGGCTCGGCCAGGGCGTTGTTGGCGCCGCCCGCGATCGCCGGACAGCGCAGCCGCGAGATGGTGTCGTCGTTGATGATCGCGCCGATCGAATTGGGTGAGAAGACATCGCATTCGACATCGTAGATATCGTCCGGGCCCACCACTTCGGCATGCAACTCCCGGGCGGCCTTTTCCAGGACCGGTTCGGCGATATCGGTCACCGTTAGCCGCGCCCCTGCCTCGTGGCAGAACTTCGCCACCGCGTATCCCACGTTGCCGAGTCCCTGTACGGTGATGTGCCGGCCCCCGAAGGAATCGTTCCCCGTCGTGGCCTTCAGCACGGCCCGGATCCCGCAGGTGACTCCGTACGCGGTCGTCCGCGAGGGATCGCCCGCGCCGCCCGCGGACTCGTTCACGCAGGCGACGTGGCGGGTGGCGCCGCGTATGACCGCCATGTCGTGCGAGTTGGTGCCGATGTCCTGCCCGGCGATGTAGTTGCCAGCCAGCCCGTCGACGAATCTGCCCATGGCGCGAAGCAGCGCCGGGTTCTTCTGCGGCGTCCGTGCGTCGCCGATGATCACCGACTTGCCGCCGCCCAGATTCACGCCGCTGATCGCGGCCTTGTAGGTCATTCCCCGCGCCAGACGCAGCACGTCGTCCAGCGCCTCTGCCTCGGTGGGGTAGGGAAGCATGCGAACGCCGCCGAGCGCGGGGCCCAGCGACGTGCTGTGAATCGCAATGATTGCCTTCAGTCCCGACTCGTTGTCGTTGCAGAAGACCACCTTTTCGTAGTTGTATTCGCCAAGTCGCTCAAAGACCTGCATATGCGCCATGAACTCCTGTTCTTCCATACGGTTTCGAAGCTCTCCGGACCGGCGGGGCCAGGCCGGGAGCGGTTCGACTGAGAAGCAGCCCAAGTAAAATAAGCCCATCGCGGGGTTCCCGCCGGGCGCTTGCGACATGCGGCATACGCGTCTACGGTACCGACCTCGGAGTCGCCAATTGTACCGGGACGGCGGGCTGCCGCCCGGACCAGCCCGCGGAGGATTTCATGTTCGGACGCCGTCCCGCCACATCGGCCCGCACTCTCTGGTACCCACTCGCGGTGCTCGCCGCCGTTGCGAGCGCCTGGTCATTCCCTGCCAGCCGTGTGGACGCGCAGGAATCGGCGGACCCAGTGGCCACCCTTGTCGAACGCCTCACACTCGATCACTACAAGAACACGCTGAAGGGACTCACGCAGTTCGGGGACCGGCGGCAGGGGACGCAGCGAAACCGGGACGCCGTGGACTGGATCGAAGCCACTCTGCAGGACTTCGGGTGCACCAGCACCGAGCGGATCTTCTACACGTTCCCGCCGGCTGACGCGCAGCCCCGGCGCGCTCCGGCTCAGCGCCGGGCAGCCCCCCCGCGGGCACGCCCGCAGCAGCAGCAGGACGATGACCTGACCACGGCCACCGGCGGGCGGGTCGGACGCCGCGGGCCCGGCTCGGGCGGCAGCACCATCTTTGGCTACCGTGGCCGCACCGGCGTCAACCGCGACCTCATGGCACAGCCCGACGAGCGCATCCGGGAGCTGAATCGGGAGGAGCCGGTCGACGGCGAGCGTTCCCAGGTCTACTGCACGAAGGTCGGCACGACGCGCCCGGACGAGATGTACATCATCGGCGCGCACATGGACGGGCACGGGGTGAACGAGGCGGTGGACGACGATGGGTCCGGCACGGCGCTGGTAATGGAACTTGCCCGAATCTTCAGCTCGCCGGACGTGCAGACCGAGCGCTCGATCCGCTTCGCGCTGTGGAACAACGAGGAAACGGGGCTGAACGGCGCGCGGGCGTACGTCGCACAGCGCCAGGAGCTGCAGGGCGTAGAGGATCCGCCCGGCTCCGGACAGTATCCCGAGCCGCGGTGGCTGGGGATGATCCAGCACGACATGATGCTGTGGGACCACGGTGCGCCGGGACCCGACGGCCAGGTCAGCCGGGACCAGAGGCCCGAGGCCGACGTCAACATCGAGTTCCAGTCGAATTCGGAGATGGTCCGGGAGTCGATGGAGCTGGCGTTCCTGTTCAAGGCCGCCAACGAGAACTACGCCACCGACTACCCCGCCGCGGTAGGCCCCCACATGACCAACACCGACTCAACGCCCTTCATGAACATCGTTGCGGCGATCAGCCTGCGGGAGAATGAGAGGGGAGCGCATGTGGGGCGCCGGGTGGAACCCGAACTGGCACCAGCCCACGGATGTGTGGACGACCTACACCGATGACGACTTCCGGCTGGGGCTGAATGCGGCGCAGACGACGCTGGCCGCGATCGCGCAGTTGGTCGGGGCCGAGTTGGTGCGCTAGCCGCCCATGCGCGCGATCTCGGCTTCCGCCGCAATGTAGCCGAACCCGGCCCAGCCGGAGCCTTCCAGGATGCGCAGGAACATCTCCTCGGCCTGCTCCGCGCGCCCGTTGTAGAGGTGCCACGTTGCGACTCCGTAGGCGATCGCCACGCCGGAGGGGTCCTCGCTCTCGGGATCCCACAGCTCGTCCGCGTCGATTTCACCCTTGTACATCAGGAGCAGCTGGTGGTAGCTCGTATTCTCGATAACGTCCATGTCGGCCGTGATCCGCTCCAGGACAGCCGCGGCCTCCTCGTCCCGACCCAGGCGGCGCAGCGCCATGTACCACCAGTGGGAGATCGCGACGAGCTGGTCGGGGTTGGTGGTCACCGCGAAGTAGTTCTCGTACGACGGTAGCGCGGCCTCGAAGTCGCCCTTCAGGTAGTGGGCGAGGGCGAGGTGGTAGTGGATGTTCGACTGCAGGGTGCTCGTCGGGATGCCGCGCTCGTTCGGCTGGCCGTCCGGTTCCACCTCGTCCGGCTGGCCTTGGACGAGGTCGGCGGCGCGGGACAGATCCTCGATCGCGCGGTTGAATTCGCGGACGCTTATCCAGCGGTGCCCGCGGTGGCGGTACATGCGCGCGTCCTCGGGGTGCAAGTGGATTCCTGTGGCGAAGACGTTGATCGCTTCCCGGTAGCGGGCCGTGTAGCCGATGCGGCGACCGAGCCAGATGATCGCGTCCGCGTCGCCGGGATCGGCCTCGAAGTCGGCCCAGGCGGCGGCCTCGTCCTCTGCCTGCCGGGCCGCCACCTCGGCCGGAGCAGGTGCGGGGTAGAGCGGCTCGTCCAGCAGGGACAGGGCCTCCGCGCCCTCCGGCAACGCAACGGTGATGGCGTCGGGAGCGTCGGCCACGGGAGGGTAGCCCGATCCGCTGTCCGCGGGGCCGCACGCGGTGAATGGCAGGGCAAGGAGTGCTGCGGTGATCAGTTGGGTATGTCGCATGGGGTGTGGGGCGTGGCGAGGGGTGGGGCGGGTCGGGGTAAGGTGGGCGTCCCGGCCTCGGCGGGTCAACCATCGACCGGGATGGTGGCCGGCGGCCGGGCTGCGGTTTTGCGCAGGGCGGGCGGGCCGGGTAGACTTTGGGCCGTGGCCCACCGAAACGGCCCCAACAGAACGAGGCGCGCCGATGTCGATCATGAAGCTGAACGGAATCTCTCTCGCGGCGTTGGCACTCGCCTTGCCGGCAGTCGCTGGCTCTGGGCTCGCGGCGCAGACAGAAGCGGCCGCACGAGCCGACGCGGCCGTCCCCGCGGACGTGCCCACAGCCCGCGCCGCCCCGGACGACGTCACCTTCAGCCGCGACATCGCACCCATCCTCCAGCGCGCCTGCGTACGCTGCCATCGCGACAACGGTGTCGGCCCCATGTCGCTCGTGCACTTCGACGAGGTCGAGCCCTACGCGAGCCAGATCGTTCGCCGCACCCGGATCCGCGACCGCATGGGAGCGATGCCGCCCTGGTACGTCGAGAAGGACATCGGCATCCAGCACTTCAAGGACGACATGTCGCTCGACGACCGGGAGATCGACGCGCTCGAGCAGTGGTGGCGCGCCGGAACGCCCGAAGGCGATCCCGCCGACCTCCCGCCCATGCTCGAATTCGACGACGACGTTGTGTGGGTCGCCGGCGAACCCGACCTGATCGTCCGCCTCCCCGAGGTGCTCGTCAAAGGCGACGTGCCCGACTGGTGGGGCGACATCGAGCCGATCCCGACGGGCCTCACCGAAGACCGCTACGTCCAATCCGTCGAGATCCGCGAGGTCAACGACGTCGGCCGCAACGAAGAAGGCGGACACGAGGGGCGCCACACCGTCGGCGGCCGCTTCGTCGTCCACCACATGATCTGGAGCACCCGCGTCCCCGAGGCCGAGGCGGGCGACGGACCCAGAACCACAAGCTGGCCGGTCCACGAAGTCGGCCGCGAACCCGACCTCTTCGACGCCGACGCCGGTCGCCTCCTGCGCGCAGGGTCATCCGTCGTCTCGAACTCGCTCCACCTCCACTCCAACGGCCGCGACACCCGCGCCCACCTCGAAATCGGCTTCCGCTTCCACCCGCCCGACTACCAGCCCAAGTACCGCCGCGCCTTCTTCGGCCTCGGCAACGCCAGCGACATCGACATCCGCGCCGGAGAGGCCGGACAGGAACTCCACGCCTACCAGGTCCTGAACCAGCACACCAAGATCGTCACCTTCGAACCCCACCTGCACGCCCCCGGCATGCGCATGTGCCTCGAGGCGATCTGGGGCTTCAACGTCGAGACCATCAATTGCGTCGGCTACGACCACAACTGGGTCCGCGGCTACACCTACGACCAGGACCACCAGCCGCTCCTTCCGAGGGGCACGGTCCTGCACATCATCGGCTACATGGACACCTCCGAATCCAACCGCAACGTGCCCGACACCCGCAATTGGCAGGGCTCGGGCAACCGCTCGGTCGCCAACATGTTCATCGATCTCGGCATGCGCGTCGCGCTCACCGACGAGCAGTTCGTCGAGGAGATGGCCCTCCGCCGCGAGCGTCTTGCACTCGGTCCCAACGACCACGTGGTCGGATGTCCGCTCTGCATGGTCATCCCCGCAAACGGCAATCCGCGGTACTACGTGGAGGATGGAGGAGGGGCCGGAGGCCAGAGCGACCAGACGGGCAATGCGTCGGGTGCGAACCGTGGCCGCGAGAACCGGTAGCGGCGTGGGGGGAAGGTTCGCGGTAGCGGCTTTGGCGAGTCTGCGACGCCAGGCTGGCATTGCCCTGCGGCCCGGCCGGGTGACCGGTTCCCTTTCGCTCGCCATCCTGCTGTTCGTCGCCGGCGCATTCCCGCCCGAGGCCACCGCCCAGACCTACCAGCGCGGCCAGAACGTGGCCCCTGCCTTCGAGGGCTGGGAGCGCAACGACGACGGTTCGTTCAGCTTCCTCTTCGGCTACATGAACCGGAACTGGCTCGAAGAGATCGACGTGCCGGTCGGCGAGCACAATGGCTTCTCTCCCGGCCCGGCCGACCGGGGTCAGCCGACCCACTTCCTGCCGCGCCGCAACCGCTTCGTCTTCAAGGTCCGCGTCCCTGCCGACTGGGGCGACCAGGAACTGGTGTGGACCCTGACCAGCAACGGGGTCACCGAGCGGGCGTACGCGACGCTCCGGCCCGACTACGTCGTGGACAATGTGGTGATCATGTCCGAGACGGGCGCGCTCGGAGCCGGGTCCAGCAACGCGACGGTGCGGGGCAACCAGCCGCCGACGATCACCCTCGAGGGCCCTGCCGAGCGCCAAGCCAGCGTCGGCGTTCCGGTCAACATCACCGTTCTCGTGGAGGACGACGGCCTGTTGAGATCTCGCCGCCGTGCGCCCACTGTACCCGAGACCGCCGAGGACTCCGCGCGCGCCGACTCGATCTGGAACGCGCCGCCGACCTTCAGCCGCAGGCAGCTCACGCCCCCGTCTCGGATCACCGTGCAGAAGGTGAATGGGCTGTTCATGTCGTGGTTCCTGTACCGGCGCCGGGACGAAGGCGCAGACGGAGCCGAGACGGATGCCGCGGTCACCTTCGATCCACCCCAGGTGAAGGTGTGGGAGGACACCCGCGCCGGAGCCAATTCACCCTGGTCGCCGCTGTGGGTGCCGCCCGAACTGCCCGAGGACGACCGATGGACCGTCAACGTCACCTTCGACCGGCCGGGGACCTACGTGCTGCGTGGCCGCGCCGACGACGGCGGGCTGCTGGCAGATGTCGAGGTCACGGTCGTGGTGAGGCCGGCGGCGAGTTAGTCCGGGAGGTCGGCAACCCTCGGCAGGATGCCTCCCGGTTGACCGAAGTGGGCTACCAGGCCCTGTTCCTCCAGAGATAGCCCGGGCGACGGCGCGGCAAAACAATCACGGCTTGGCGAATAGTACAGGCACCCCACCTCTTCGTGCGGTCGTTGGCGGATGAAGTCGTCCGCGTCGGAGAGTGCCGCCCGCCAATCCGTCTTCGCTTGGACGAGATCGAAGGGGGCGGCGAGGAAGAGCTTCGCCACGTCCTCGGGCCGGTAGCGACCGCGGCGCCTCAAGTGCTCGAGCAACGAATTCGGCGTGAACCCCGGATCCTTCCCGACGGCTGCCCAGACCATGGCGCCCAGAGGGAGGATACGGTCGTGCGCCTGCATCAGGTCCACGAAATCGCGGACCTCGTCACGACCAGCGAGCGTCAGCACCTTGTTGATTGCCAGGTCGATCTCGTGCAGCAACAGGCCGCCCGTCTCGTCCTCCACCAAAGGCATGAAGCGCCATGCCGAGTCGCGAGCCCAGTTGATCGGTGTTGTCTGATCACCGGCCCCAACGAGTCGCCCCGCCATCCGCCAGGCCCTCATGTCTCCGTTTTTCTTTAACGTCTCGGCAACCCAGTCCACATCGGCGGGGCCGATTTCCAGATCCTTGCGGTAGGACCAGAAACATGTGGAGTGGAACTCGCGAAACGCGCGTCGGGCCTTACGCACCCGCACCATTTCATTCATAGAAATGTATAGTTTACTTGTCATAATGTAATGTTATCATGACATTGTGGAGTAGGCTGAGTGGACCAGTCGAGAGTGGTTGCATGCCCAAGCCGCAAGCGGTCGGGCTTCCCTCCCAAGTATCCTACAGCCGATAACGCTCCTGCATCACCGCCACCGACGCCAACATCAGCAGGAGCGAGTCGAGGGAGGGACGGTCTTCGTCGGGCAGCGTGGGGAGTTGGTCGAGGAGACGCAGCACCGCCGCGTGGTCGAGGAACGGCACTGCCCGCAGCGATTCGCCGCGCAGCGTGTCCTGCAGGAAATCGTGGAGGGGACCGCCATCGGCCGTTACCGCGGTCGGGCCCATGAACGGGCGCTTCACCCTGTCGTAGACCGGGTCCGGGATGTACGACCGCATCGCCTCGCGCAGGAGGTGCTTTTCGCGCGGATGCCGTGCGAGAAGGGAGACCGGGAGGCTGTTGGCGTATTCGAAGAGGTGGTGGTCGAGGAAGGGCAGCCGGACCTCGACGCCGTGTGCCATGTCGAGGCGGTCGGCGGCGAGGTGGTAGTTGACGAAGAGGGAGTGCAGCCAGAGGTAGAGAAGGCGCCGCGACGGTTCGCGCCGGGACAGGTCGGCGGTTCGCCGGCAGCGGCGGTAGTAGGCGCGGTAGAGGTCGTATCCGGCGAAGCTGTCCCGGAAGTCGGGCGAAAACGTCGAGTGGATGTGGCCGAGGCCCCGGGCGAGACGCGTGAAGAGCGAGGGCGCCGCCGGCAGGAGGAGAGCGAGGCGGGCGAGCCAGGGGGAAGCGGCGGCCAAGCCGGGATAGTGGCGGGCGGGCGAGCGCAGCAGGGCCGCCAGGATGCGGGGGAGGCGGGAAAGAATGCGTGGGAGGTTGCCAATGCCCGAACCGTGGGCCGCCCCGGCGCTCCCGGTCGCAGCGCGGAGGAATTCATAGCCGAAGAAGGCCTCGTCGGCGCCCTCGCCGGCGAGCATCGACTTGTACCCGGCGTCCCGCACGCCGCGGCTGAGCAGATACCGCGCGGCCCCGTGCGTGTTGTACTGGATCGTCTCGGCGTGCCACACGGCGTCGGCGAAGTGGTCGGCCAGTTCGGCGTCGCTCAGCGTCACCACGTGGTGCTCGGCGCCCGCCGCGGCCGCGGCCTCTCTCGCCCCGGCGCTCTCGTCGAAGTCCCGGCGTTCGAAGCCGACCGTGAATGCGGCCACGGGATCGTCGGTGCACGATGCGGCCACTCCCAGCACCGCCGACGAGTCGAGCCCTCCGCTCAGCAGGCACCCCACGGGAACGGATGCCACCATGCGCAGCCGGATCGATTCCTCCGTGAGTTCGCGAACGCGCTCGATGCAGGCCTCGACGGAGTGCGCAGGTTGCCCGGTGCGTTGCCGGGACCGCCCCGGCGGCAGCGGCAGGTCCCAGTAGCGCTCCACCCGAACGCCGGACCCGCTGGCGCGCAGAAAGTGCCCGGGCGGCAGTTGCGAGATACCCGCGAAGAGCGAGATCCTCTCGTCGGGGCAGGCGTGGAGCGCGTGGTAGACGGCCCGCACGTCCCATCCCGGTGCGACTCCGGCCGCCAACAGGGCCTTCGCCTCGGATGCGAGGTAAAAGCGGCCTTCATGCTCGGCGTAGAAGAGGGGCTTCAATCCGAATCGGTCGCGCGCCGCGAAGAGGACGCCGCTCTCTTCATCCCAAATTACGAACGCGAACTGGCCGCGAAGGTGCTTCAGGCATGCGGGCCCCATGTCCTCGTACAGGTGGAGCGCAATTTCGCTGTCGGAGCGGGTGCGGAAGCGGTGGCCCTGGGCTTCGAGCGACGCGCGGATCCGCCGGTAGTCGTAGAACTGGCCGTTGTGAATGATGTGAAGGCGCCCGTCCTCGCTGGAGATCGGCTGGTGCCCGTCGGGGTCGGTGATCGCCAGGAGGGTGTGACCCAGACCAGCGCGGCCGGACGGCGCGATCCAGGTGCCTTCGCCGTCGGGGCCGCGGTGGCGCAGGGCGAAGGTCGCGCGCTGCAGCGCCCGCTCGGGGACGGGACCGTCGTGGGACAGGATTGCGGCGATTCCACACATCGGCTGCCCGCCCTCAGTCGGGGAAGTGCACGACGACCTCGCCGCCGCTGCAGGTGAAGCGCATGAGGAGGCGCCGTTCGCCCCGCTGCAGGTCGAGGTTGTCCGCGGTGATCCGCTGCACGACGCCGATCGCTTCGATCTCACCCGCATCCGGATTGGCGCGAGCGAACCGGCGGGCGTGGCGGATCAGCAGGGAATTGCGGACCGCGTCGAGCTTGTCGGGCTCCATCTGCAACCAGATGTCGTCGAGGAAGTAGGATTGGAGGAGAAGGTGGCGCATGCTGTCCGGGAAGAGCTCGTGCGGCTCGAGCGATTCGTTGCGGCCCGAGTGGAGCCTCCGCACCTTGTAGCGGACATGGTAGTTGCGCGCATCGACCCAGTCGAAGAGCCGGTAGCTCTGGAAGAGCCCGAACACCCACAGGAGGGAGCGCACCGGATTGGCCCAGCCGTTGCTGGAATAAGGCCTGCCCACGCGGCGCCGGGTGTGCGCGGCTTCCCAAGGGATCATGATCAGCAGCAGCGCGATCAGAGTGATGGCGACGGCCTCCGCGGGACCGTTTCCGGCGGCGGGGGCTGCTGTGGGCGGCGGCAGACCCAGTCCGCCCTGCATGATCTCGGGGCCGAAAGGGAGCACCAGCGCGGCCAGCATGAGCGCGTTGGAATAGGGGATCTTGAGCGTGGCGATGATCCCGAGATGGAAGACTGCGGCGGCGGCCAGCAGCACCCACTTCGCCGGTGAGCCCGCGGGCAGCACGAAGATCAGGACGAACAGCGGCTCCATGACGAGTGCGCCCCAGGTGACGAGCCGCAGCGGAGTTCGGTGGCCGAGCGTCCATAGTTCTGGAGTGCGCGCGATGGGCATCTTGAGCGCGGCGTGCATAGCGGAGCCGTTTCGCCACATCGGACTCGAGAACTTGTACGCACCGGCGACCAGATAGATGAGCGCCAGATTCGCCATGAAGACGCGGGGCGCGGTGCCGGGGACCGTCACGCCGGACCACTGGGCGAGGGTCGCGGCCCAGCCGCCCGAGGTCATGCCGCCGCCCAGCAGGTCCGGCAGGGTGAGCGTGTGGCCGACCGGCAGCAGCAGGAGCCACAGACAGCAAAGGTGCACGATGCAGTCGTCCAGGTACGCGACGAGCACGTTCCAGCGATAGGTCGACACGGCTGCCGCGAAGAGGAAGGCGGCTGCTGCGCGGGGGTGATAGCCGACGATCACCAGGAGGGCGGCGACGCACGCGCCGAGGTGGATGGCGCGGAAGAGCCACCCGGGCATCCCCGGCTGAAACAGGCTGATCCGAAGCGGTGGGAACAGCCGCACGCACAGCCGGTGATCGATCAGGCCGTCGGGATCGCTGAAATCACTCGATTGCCGCAGCGCGTTCAGGAAATAGACGAAGAGCACGCCCCCCGCGAGCACGCGCACGACATCCAGCGGCAGTGCATGAAGGGGGGCTGCGAGTGCGGGCATGACGTCGAATCTAGTAGAAGGACCAACGGCCATTGCCCCATGTATGGTGGGTCCCGACCTTGGCTGGTGACACCCGATTGCCCAACCAGGGGGAGGTTCTTCATGTCATCCAGATGGCTGACCGTTTGCGCGGCCGTACTGCTCGTTCCGGTGCCCGCCGCTCCCCAGCTCTCCGATGTCCGCATGGAGTGGGGCGTGACCATCCCCGTGCGGGACGGCACCAATCTCCACGGCACCATCTACAGCCCCGCCGACCACACGGAACCGCTGCCCGTCATCCTTGGCTTCACCCCCTACATCAGCGACGTCTACCACGGCAAGGCCCGCTACTACGCGAAGCGGGGGTATGTCTTCGCCGCCGTGGACGTTCGCGGGCGCGGCAACTCCGAGGGCGAATTCGAGCCCTTCCACGATGCGGACAAGGACGGCCACGACGTCGTCGAATGGCTGGCGGCGCAGCCGTGGTCGAACGGCAAGGTGGCCATGTACGGTGCCTCGTACGGCGGGTGGGACCAGTGGACGACCGCGAAGGAACTGCCGCCCAGCCTGGAGTCGATCGTGCCCGCGGCTGCGGCCTACCTCGGGACCGACTTTCCCTTCGTGCACAACGTGTTCGTCCCCTACAACATGACCTGGCTGACCTTCACCAGTGGGAACGCCGCGCAGAGCACGATCTTCGGCGACACGGAGCTGTGGTACGAAGCCTTCGCGGAGCGCTACTTCAACCACCGTCCCTTCGCGGAACTGGACCGGATTGTCGGCAACCCGACCACGCGCTTCCAGACCTGGATGGAGCACCCCACACCCGACGAGTACTGGCTGGCCTCGGCTCCCAGCCCGGCCCAACTCGCGGCGATGGACATCCCCATCCTCACCATCACCGGCCACTACGACGGCGATCAGCGCGGCGCGCTTCAGCACTACCGCATGCACATGCGCCACGGTAACGAGGCAGCCAAGGCCATGCACTACCTCGTGATCGGCCCCTGGAATCACGGCGGCGTCGGCACCTCGGTGGACCAGGTCGGCGGCCTCGAGTTCGGCCCCAACGCCCTCGTCCCCCAGGACTCCCTGCGCAAGGCGTGGTACGACTGGACGCTGAAGGACGGCCCGCGCCCCTGGTTCCTCGAAAAGCGCGTGGCCGTCTACATCGCCGGCCGCGGCGCCTGGGAGTACGCCGACGCGCTGGAAGAAGTCGCGAACGACCAGCTCACCTACTACTTCGATTCGGCCGACGGCCGCCCCAACGACATCTTCCACTCCGGCACGCTTGCCCCGGAGCCCACCGGCGACACCCCGTCCGACTCCTACGTCTACGACCCTCTGGACACCCGGCCCGGAGAGCTCGAAGACCACGAATCAGGCAACAACCTCGCCCACTTTTTCTGGGGCGAGCAGCCGCTCAGCGAGCACTTCGCGGTGAATCTCTTCGGCAATGGCCTCGTGTACCACACCGAGCCCTTCGAGGCCGAGACCGACCTCGCGGGATTCGTCGAGTTCGACGCCTGGATGACCCTCGACGTGCCCGACACCGACTTCATGGTGACCGTCTACGAGATCCGCCCCGACGGATCCAGCGTCTTCCTCACCGGCGACATCATGCGCGCCCGCTACCGCAATTCGCGCACGGCCGAAGAGCTAGTGACGCCGGGCGAAGTCAACCTGTACCGCTTCAACGGCTTCCAGTTCTTCGCGCGCCAGATCGCCCAGGGCAGCCGCCTGCGCCTGATCCTCAATTCACCGAATTCGGTGTGGCTACAGAAGAACTACAACAGCGGCGGCCGGGTCACGCACGAGTCGGGGGCGGACGCGCGGACAGCGACGATCACGCTCCATCACGGTGGCGAGTACCAGAGCCGGTTGAGCGTTCCGGTGAGGCGGCGGCCGGTGTCCTAGGGATCGCCGATTGTCATTCGGATTGACAATCTGCAAGGGACCTCAACTCCCAACCCGTCCGAAGACCCGGAAGTCCAGCCGCGCATCGGCACCGGCGCCGACCGTCAACTCCACCTTGACCGGCTCGCTCACCCCACCCGGCGGCAGCCGGTCGTGCGACCCCATCTTCCCCGCAAACGACCACTCCCGGCCCCCGTCGCCCTCGGCCCGCAGCCGCACCGGCCCGTGTACCACGCCGTCCGACACGTTCCGCAGTTGCACCTCCACGGTTGCCGTCCCACCGGCCGCATCGTAGACGACCGGACCCGTCACCACGAGCAGTTCGCCGGTGATGTCCGTCTCCTCGCCCTCCGGTGTGGCCGGAGCGTCGGCCACAACCTCCACCGTAGTCGCAAACAACTCGTCAATCCCGTTCCTGCGACTGATCCAGAGGGGATGAAAGGCGCCGTTCGCGTCGCCGGCGAGCCCCAGGTAATGACCGGGCTGGTTCCCCCGCGCATTGTCGAAGGAGACCTCCAGGCGGGCGTGGCCCAGATCGCCGAAGTATTGCCCCCGCGCCGCGCGGCTCTGCTGGGCCATCACCACGGTCATGCGCTGGACCAGGTCCATCTCCGCGATCTCTTCGTCGGCCAGTTCCTTCACGTCGGGGTCGGCCGCGAGGTTGTGGACACGCGCCACGGGAGCGTGGGTCGGCGGCGGACACGACGGCGCGCTCGCCACCGGGATATTCGGGCCGAAGGTCTCACCGCCATCCGACGACGACGTGAAGAAGAGCTCCCAGCAGCGGCGCGTCTCGTCGCGGCGCCGGTCGTACCACGCCACGCCCACGACGCCGTCCCGGTTGACTTCCACGACCGGGATCATGCGGTCGTCCAGCGGAGCGCCGGGACCGGGCGGGTCGTTGTCGTTGAGCCGCATCTGGTCCGACCAGCTGTGTCCGCCGTCGGTGGAGCGGCGGAACCAGATGTTGGAGGTGCCGTCGCTCACCTGATCCCAGACGACGTAGATGTTGTCGCCGTGTGGTCCGTCGGTGCGGTCCCAGATCACGATCGGGAGCGTGAAGGCGCTGGTCATCTCGGTCTGGGCGTACGGCCAGGAGTGGGTGCCCAGCCGGAAAGCGACCTCGACATCGGTGAACGTCTCGCCTCCGTCCTCCGACCGCATGGTGAAGAAGGGCATTTGGGCGTTCATCTCGTCGCTCAGCGGGAAGAAGTACTGGTAGAAGGTGACGAGCAGCGTGCCGTCCGAGAGCACGACCGGCTCGGTGGCGACGAGTTTGCCGCCGGGGATGGTTGCGAGAAGCTTCGGCTCACTCACCGTGGCGCCCCCGTCGTCGAGGGTGTGCAGGAAGAGCTGGAAGTCGTCCCGAATGAACGAGTCGCGCACGTCGTTCCACACGACGTAGAGGCGGCCGCGGTTGGGACCGTCGCTCCAGTCCGCGGCGATCCGCGCGTGGTCGGGCGGCACGGGGCTGCGCAGGCGCGCCGGCCCCACCCAGGTCGCGCCCTCGTCGTCGGTCGACCACACCATGATCGTGCCGTTGGTGCGCACCGGCTGATCGGGGAGCAGGCCGCCCATCGTGTTCGCGCCGACATAGCAGTAGAGGATCCACATCCTGCCGTCGGGGCCCGGAACCACCATGGGATCGAAGGCGCCCGGTTCGTCGCCGGGCAGCGTGAGAGGCTCCCACGTGATCCCCCCGTTGCGGCTCACGAACGCGGCGTTGCTGCGGGCCGACAAGCCTTGGGCAAACGTCGGATCCGGAAAGCTCATGCCGCCGGTCTGCGTCACCGCGATCAGGAAGTCGGGATTGTCGGGGCTGGCCGCGATCCAGGGCTCGTTGTATTGGCCTGGCCCAACGCGCAGATTGGGTCCGACGATGACCTCGGGGGTTTGGGCGGAGAGATGAGCGGGCGCGGGCATTCCCACGGCCATAGCGACGGCAAGCGCCGGCGCGACGACGGGCAACAGTGGACTCGTCTTCATGGTCCAGATCCTTCCAGATTACAGTCGGTGATCAAAGAGCGTGTCCCAATCACCATTGTTGGCCGCTGTGGCCGAGACAAGAGAGGATTGGATTCATGAGCAGGATAAGGACCGCGGCACTCTGTGCGATCGCGCCGTTGTTGCTGGCCGCTTGCGGCGGCGACGGCACTTTCGCGCCCACCCCGTTCGAGGACTGGACCACCGAGGCCGAGTACGAGATCGACGACCAGGTGCAGGGCGACGAATTCTTCGGGCCCTTCCTCGATGTCCGTGCTGCCGCCGACGGGTCCAGGGTCTACGTGCTGGACTTGCAAGCTTCCGAAGTCACGGTCTGGGCACCCGACGGAGCCCTGGTCAGGCGCTTGGGCCGACCGGGCGAAGGACCGGGAGAGTTCCAGGGCGCCGGCAGACTCGGATTGGCTGCAGGCGGTTTCTACGTACGTGACCGACTCCGAATCACCATGATTACACCGGACGGCGAACTGACAGGAACCCGCCCATACCCACTCGAAATCGCGCACCGGGGCTTTCCGGTTCAGGTGCGGAACCACTTCAACGACGGAAGCTTTGCAGCCGCGCCCTCTACCGCTCTGCTGGGCGGCTCCCCGACGAGCGATCCGACCGAGTACCTCCCGGTGCTCCGGATGGTGGAGCAAAGCGGCGTCTGGCGCACCGAGGAGCTGGCGCAGCTGAACTTTCGGAACTGGCAAACACCGTTCGAAGTCGAAATCGGCTCTCGTCCCATCCCGCTTACGCAGGCCTGGGTCATCCCCGACGGTTTTGCCGTGGACCACTTGAACGGGAGCGTGGTGGTAAACCGTGCACCCGTGGCGACTCCGGGGTTGGTCGAGCTCATCGAGATATCGACAGAAGGCGACACGCTCTGGGCCCGCACAGTCCAGCTGCCACCCATCCCTCTTACCGAGGCCCAGATCGAGGCCGAAGTAGATGAGTGGGCGGACATGATAGCCGCGACCATGGGGACCGCCAACGCCTCCCCGATGCTGAAGAGCAGGTTGCGCACAGCCTGGCACAAGCCGGAACACTGGCCCCCGATCCGTCTCATACGCCTCATGTCGAACGGCGAGATCTGGTTCGCGCCCCTGGGACTGGACTCCGCGGGTGTATGGTACGCCGTGCGCAAGGGGGCGGTCGACGGTCCGATCAAACGGATCACCGTCCCCGAATCCTTCCAGCCTCTGGACGTGACCGCCACCCACGTCTGGGGCATCCGGCGCGACGAACTCGATGTGGGCTATGTTACCGGTCTGCGCCTCCTGCCAGTTCAGTAATCAGCCACGGGAACCCGAATGAACCAGGACTACGACGCGATCATCATCGGCGCGGGCGTCATCGGCACCGCGACCGGCTTCGAGCTCGCAAAGCGCGGCTATCGCACCCTCAACGTGGACAAGCAGCCGACCGCCGGCTCAGGCTCGACCTGCAACACCTGCGCGATCATCCGCCTGCACTACTCCACACCCGACGGCTGCGCGATGGCCCGCGAGAGCTACTTCTACTGGCTCGACTGGGGCCGCTACCTGGGCGTGGCCGACGAGATGGGGCTCGCCCAATACGTCAATACCGGCTGCCTCGTCATGAAGAACGAGCGCAACAAGGACCTCGTGAACGTCATGGCCGCCCTCGACGAGCTGCACGTCGCGTACGAGGACCTTACCGCCGACGGAATCGCCGCGCGCTTCCCCTGGATGGACACCCGCAACTACGGCCCCCCGGTCACCACCGACGACGAGCGCTTCGGCGAGCCCACCGGCGGGCACGTCGGCGGCGCCGTCTACATCCCCGAGTCCGGCTACATCGACGATCCCACCCTCGCCTGCCACAACCTGCAGCGGGCGTGCGAGGCGCATGGCGGCGAGTATCGTTTCAATGCCGAAGTTGTTGAGGTTTTGAAGAGCGATGGCCGCGTCGCTGGAATACGCCTCGCCGACGGCTCCCGGATCCACGCACCCGTCGTAGTGAATGTGGGCGGACCCCACTCGGCGATCATCAACCGCATGGCCGGCGTTCTGGACGGCATGAACATCACCACCCGCGCCCTCAAGCAGGAGGTGTGCTACGTCCCGGCCCCCGCCGGCATGGACTACCACCAGCTCGCGCCGCTCATCTCGGACGGCGACATCGGGTGCTACTCGCGGCCCACCACCGGCAACCACATCCTGATCGGCTCCGAGGACCCGCCCTGCGACGTGCTCGAGTGGGTGGAAGACCCCGACGACTACAACACCAATTTCACCCACCAGTGGGAGACCCAGGTGATGCGCGAGGCACAGCGCTTGAAGGGCCTGGGCATCCCGGGTCAGACGGGCGGGCTGGTCGACCTGTACGACGTCTCCGACGACTGGATCCCGATCTACGACAAGTCCGACCTGCCGGGGTTCTACATGGCCGTGGGAACCTCGGGCAACCAGTTCAAGAATGCGCCCGTGGCCGGCAAGCTCATGGCCGAGCTCATCGACCAGGTCGAATGCGGACGCGACCACGACGCCGACCCGGTCACCATGCCGCTCACGTACACGCGACGGACCTGCGACATCGGCTTCTTCAGCCGCCGCCGGTCGCTGAACCCGGATTCCTCGTACTCGGTGATCGGTTGACCGTCAAGCCGAGCTTCAACTGGCTGCGGCTCCGGCGCCTCTGGCGTCCCGCGCCACTCAAGCGCCACTACGACGTCGTCATCATCGGCGGCGGCATCCACGGCCTCGCGACCGCCTACTATCTCGCGCGCACGCACGGCATCCGCGACGTGGCGGTCCTCGAGTCACACTACATCGGCTTCGGCGGGTCGGGGCGAAACACGGCGATCGTCCGCGCCAACCAGCGCACGGCCGAGAACGTGCGGCTCTACGAGGAGGGACTGAAGCTGTGGCGCACCCTAACCCACGAGCTCGACTTCAACCTCATGTTCTTCAACTGCGGAGCCCTGCTGCTGGGACACAGCGAGGCCGCAGTGAACGGGTACCGGATGCTGGCCAGCACGCACAACCACATGGGCGTGAAGTCCGAGCTGCTCGACCCGCAGCAGTGCGGGGAGTTGATCCCGGGGCTCGATATCTCCGACCGTCCCGCGTTTCCGATCCAGGCCGGGCTGTACCATCCACCGGGCGGCATCGTGCGGCACGATGCGGTGGTCTGGGGGCTGGCCAAGGGGGCGGCGGCGCACGGCGTGCACATCCACCAGGGGTGCGAGGTCCAGGGGATCGACACGGATCGCGGTCGCGTCACGGGCGTGCAAACCAGTCTGGGAGCCATCGGGTGCAACCGCCTCGGGATCATGGCCGGGGGTTACAGCTCCGCCGTGGCCGCGATGTTGGGCATCGAACTGCCGATCCACCCCCTCACGATCCAGGCGATGGTCACCCATCCCATGAAACCCTTCCTGCATCACGTCTTCAGTTCGGGCGCGTATCACGTCTACGCGAACCAGACGCTGAAGGGCGAAATCGCGACCGGCGCGCACATGGACCCGCAGGTCAACTACACGAACGACGCCACCGCGTACTACCTCAAGCACCAGGCCGAGGCGCTGATCGAGCTCATGCCCGCGCTGCGCGGCGTGCGCTTCATGCGCATCTGGTCGGGTCTCGCCGACATGACGCCGGACATGGCGCCAATAATGGAGGGTCACCTGGCCTACGACGGGCTCTACCTCGACGCCGGCTGGGGATATTTCGGGTTCAAGTCGGGGCCCGTGGCGGGGAAATACATGGCGGACTACATGGCCACGGGTGAGCGGCCCGAGATCCTCGAGGCGTTTCAGCTGAAACGTTTTTTGGAGGGCCGGTACTCGGGGGAGACGGCGGCGGTCATGAAGTACGGGCACTGGGACTGATGGGCGGGGCGAGATGACCTTCCGGCTGACTTGCCCCGTGTGCGGCCAGCGCGACGTGTACGAGTTCACCTTCGGGGGGCAGGAGCGGGGACCGCGCCCGGAGCAGGAGGATTTGAGCGCTGAAGAGCACTTCCGCTGGACGCAGTTCCGGATGATCCCGTACGGGCCGCAGGCGCCGCCGCAGGACGAGTGGTGGTACCACGGCCAGGGATGCGGGGTGTGGTTCCGGACGACGCGGGACCCGGGGACGAACCGCGAGTTGGAGGGTGGTGGCGATGAGTGAAGGGACCCCGGTCGAGGGCGGACTGTCGCTCGGACGCCTGCCGCCCGGACGCCTGCCGCCCGGCCCGACCTGCCGCGTCGACTCTGCCCGGCCGCTCGACTTCACCTTCCTCGGCCGGGGCGTGCGCGGGTTCGCGGGCGACACTGTGGCTTCCGCGCTCTTCTCCGCCGGCGTGCGAGTCTTCGGGCGCAGCCTCAAGTACCACCGGCCCCGCGGTCTGTACAGCCTGGAGGGCGAGTCGTCCAACACCTTCATGGCGATCGACGGGGTGCCGAACGAGTGCGCCGAAACGACCGCGCTACGGGCGGGGATGTCGGTTCGCGCCCAGAAAGTGAGGGGCGACCCGAGGACCGACTTCTTCGGAATCATCAATCCCTTCGACCGCCTGATGCCGGCGGGATTCTACTACCGGCTCTTCCACCGTCCGTACGGTCTGTGGCCGCTCTTCCAGAACGGACTTCGGCGGATGGCGGGCACCGGGGTCCTGGATCCGACACGAGAATACACCCGGGACGGCCTGCGCGCCGAGCGCTACATGAACGCGGAAGTCGCGATCGTCGGCGGCGGCGCGGCTGGCATGTCGGCGGCGCTCGCGGCCGCGGAGAGCGGACTCAGGGTCTGCCTGTTCGAGCGGCGGCCCTGGCTGGGCGGACACCTGGCGTGGCGGGTGCGCGACTTCGAGGGCGAGCCGCTGCACCGGCGGGCCGAGGCACTGGCCGCCCGGGTGCAGGCTGCGGAGAATGTGAAAGTATTCACAAGCTCGCCGGTGACAGGAGTATGGGGCGAGAACCTCGTGACCGGTTTCACAATCGGCACCGAGGACGATCCGTTCCGCGAGTGCCACTGGGAGTGCCGCGCGAAGACGGTGGTGGTCGCCGCGGGGTGCACGGACCGGCCGCTCGTCTTCAACCACAACGACCGGCCGGGCGTCATGCAGGCGGGGGCGGCCTGGCGGCTCGCAAGGACGTATGCGGTGAAGCCGGGCGAAGTGGCGGCGTTCAGCGTGGGCGACGACCTGAGCCTGGAGGCCGCCGTGGACCTGGCGGACCTCGGCGTCGAGATCCGGGGAGTGGCCGACGCACGCGAGCCCGGGCGGCAGGACCCGGCACTCGTCGCCGCACTCGAGGACCGGGGGATCCCCGTGCTTCCCGGATGGGCGGCCTCGCGGGCGATGGGCCGCAAGCGGGTCAAGGCGTGCGAACTGCGACCGCTAAACGGCGGCGGCTCCAGTCACTTCCAGTGCGATCTTCTCGTCGCCAACGCGGGGATGCAGCCCCGCATCGGAGCGCTCGCCACGGCCAAGGCAAAGCTGGCCTACTGCGCCCATACCCAAAGCTACCAGCCCGCCGAGTTGCCGCCGGGCGTGTACGCGGCCGGAAGCATGACCGGCCTCCGCGACCCGCGTTCCATCGAGGCCTCCGGGAGGCTGGCGGGGTCTCGGGCGTCAGCGTCGGGTCGCGGTGGCACGGTGCGTGCGGGCGCCAACGTAGCTGCCGACGCCCCGCGCCACGCAATCGCCCAAGCCCCGCGCGACGCCAACGCCCTCCCCGGCCCGGTCGCCGGCTGCGACATCCGCCACGGACCCGGCATCGGCCGCGGCGCCAAAGCCTTCGTGGACCTCGACGAGGACGGCACCTACAAGAACGTCAAGGAATCCGCCGCGCAGGGCTTCGACGTGCCCGAACTCGCCAAGCGCTTCGGCGGATTCGGCCTGGGGCCGGGCCAGTACCGCGTCACCGGACAGAACCTGGCCATGATCATGGCCGACCTGCGGGGCGACCCGGTCGAGACCGCGACGGCGACCACAGTGCGCCCGCCTCTCGCCCCGCCCAGCCTCGCCACGCTGGCCGGCCCCGGCCACGACGTGCACAAGCGCACCCCGCTGCACGCCGAGCAGGCCGCCCGAGGCGCCATCTTCCGCCGCGCCGGCCCCTGGCAGCGCGCGCGATATTTTCGCGAGGACCTCACCTGCCGCGACGAAATCCGCAACGTCCGCACCAACGTCGGCATCCTCGACAGCTCGCCGCTCGGCAAGTTCCGCATCTTCGGCCCGGACGCCCTCAATGCCCTGCAGCGCGTCTACATCTCCGACATGCGCACAGCCCACCCCGGCCGCTGCAAGTACTCGGCGATGTGCAACGACATGGGCCAACTCATCGACGATGGCGTTGTCGTCAAGGAAGGCGAAAACGACTACTACTTCACCACCAGCTCGGGCCGCGCGGGCGCGACGGTCGAGTGGTTCCGCTTCCACACCCGCCACGACGGCTGGGACTACAACCTCGTCAACCTCACCGACGTGCTGGGCTCGCTCAACATCGCCGGGCCCAACGCGCGCAGGGTGCTCCAGCGCGTCACCACCGACGACGTCTCGAACGAGGCCTTCCCGTACATGGCGTGCAGGCGCATCACCGTCGGCGACGGCGTCCAGGCTCGCTGCCTGCGCCTGGGCTTCGTCGGCGAACTCTCCTTCGAACTGCACGCCCCGTCCAGCTACTGCCAGTACCTGTGGGAAATCCTCATGGAAGCTGGCGCCGACCTCGGAATCCGCCCCTTCGGCCTCGAAGCGCAGTACTGCCTCCGCGCCGAGAAGGGCCACATCATCATCGAGGCCGAATCGGAGCAGCGCGTCACCCTGACGGACATCGGCATGGGCTGGATGTGGGACCACCGCGACACCGCGTCGAAGAAGGTCGGCGCTCCCGCGCTGCGCGCCTGCGAAAAACAGCCGGGCCGCATGAAGCTGGTGGGCTTCCGCGTCGACGAAGGGCAGGGGTCGGCCCGCGACGGGAAGTCCCCCCGCGACGGCTCGGTGGTGGTCGACGGCGGCGAGGTCGTCGGGTACGTGTGCACCACGCGCCAAAGCGACACCCTCGGCTGGCAGTATGGGATGGCGCTCGTGCGCGACGGACATGCCGCGAAGGGGGCCACCATCTCTCTCCAGGAAGAAGAGAAGCCGGGGGAGAGGGCGACGTTCTCCGCCACGGTGCAATCGCCGCACTTCTACGACCCCAGGGGCACAAGGTTGCGTGCATGAGCACCGAGCCAACCGCGCGGCCCCGATCCCTGTTCCGGCGCTCCCCGGTCTCCTTCGGCGCGATCCCCGCGGCGACCGAATCACGCGACGGCTGGACCGTCGTGCTGAGCTACGAAGACGAGCGCGGCCACCCCGGCCCGTTCCTCGTCGACCTGTCCCACCGCCCCCGCTGGGACTACCAGGACGGCCAGGTCGCGACCCATCGGCCCATGGGACTGTCCGTTCCGGAGCGCTTCGGCGGGGTCGGCGTGCACGGCCCCCTCGTCATCAACCGCATGAACCGCACCCAGGTCGCCATCTGGCACCTCGGCGAAGGACCGCCGCCGCCAACTCCGCCCGACACCGGCTTCACCGAGACCGGCGACGGCCACTGCATGCTCGCGTTCGTGGGTGCGGGCGTCCCGGAGGTTCTGGAGCACCTCACCCCGCTCGACCTCTTCGACCCGGCCCGGCGCGCCCCCTTCCTCACCCAGGGACCGGTCCTGCACGTCCCCTGCCAGATCGTCACCTTCGCACCCGACCTCGTTGTGATGCCCTGCGCCCGCGGCTACGGAGAAACGTTCGCCGCGGCGGCGCTGGCGTCCGGCGCGATCACGGGGCTGCGGCCCGGGGGCGAGGGGGTATTCCGCCAGGCGTTCGCGCAGGCGTTTTCACCTCGATCCGGGTGAGCCGCAGCCAGGTCGAGGTCGACCAGGCTGCTACCAGTCGTCTTCCGGTTCGTCCCAGGTCTGGGTCCAGAACTCGTCCTCCTCGGCCCGCGCTCGCTCCATGTCCAGCGGCTCGACATCTTCCGCGTCCACGTGGCCGCGCGTCTCGATCTGATGGACGATCTCATCCGTCACCCCGCTCCGGGTCTGGTGACGCAGCCGGTGCCGAATCCTCCAGCCGGCCACGGCCACGAGGACCGCGACCGCCACGAACAGATATCCGGTCATCTCTCCTCACGGCTCCTGAAGGCGCGTCGCAACAGGCTTGCATGAGGACACGCCCCTATGGGATCACCTCCCTCTCCCTCCCCGTCAGCCCCAGCAGGTGCTCCTGGAAATACTGCCGCCGCGCCGCATCGGTGAACGCAGCGCTCTGCCCCGTGAACCAGTGCGGTTGCTCGGGGACGACGATCAGGTCGTGCGGTTTTCCGGCGCGGATCAGCGCCTCGACCAGCTTCATCGTGGCCGAGAAGGTGGCGTTGACGTCGCTGGTGCCGTGGATCAGCAGCAGTTTCGCCTTGAGCTGGTCGGCCAGGCGCAGGCTTGAGCCGTACTCGTAGCCTTCGGGGTTCTCCCAGGGACGGTCCATGTAGGGCTCGATCGCCCACGCGTTCTGGTCGTGGATGTCGTAGACGCCGTTGACCGCGACGCCCACATCGTAGAAGTCGGGCTCGAGGACGAGTGCGCGCACGGTCATGTAACCGCCCCACGAGCCGCCGTGGATGCCGACCCGATCGAGGTCCATCCAGGGCCGCGTGGCGGCGGCATTCTCCATGGCCGCCCGGTGGTCCGGGATCTCGTTGCGGCCGAAATTCCGGTACACCAGGTCCTGGTAGGCCTTGCCGCGCTCGGTGGTCCCGCGTCCGTCGACCATGAACACCACGAAGCCCAGCTGGGCCAGCGCCGCCTGGCTGAGGCCACGCCCGTCCGTGAAGGTCTTGGGGACCCAGCTGATGAAGGGACCGTTGTAGATGTAGTCGATGACCGGGTATTTCCTGCCGGGGTCGAAGTCGTGCGGCTTGTAGATCACCCCGTAGAGGTCGGTTTCGCCGTCGGCGGCCTTCACGACGAACTCCTCGGGCGGGATCCATCCCAGTTCGTCCAGGGCGCTCACATCGGCTTCGGTCACGAGGTACACGAACTCGCCGTCCGTCGTGCGCACTTCGGTGCGGGGTGGGCGGCTGGTGCTCGAATGCGTGTCGACGATGTAGGCGCCGCTGGGCGACACCGTGGCGCTGTGCTGACCCTCTCCCTCGGTGACGCGCACCACGGCGCCGCCGTCGAGCGAGACACGGTAGAGGTGTGTGTCGTACGGCCTCTCATCCTCCATATGCCCGTTGAAGTAGACATGACCGGCCGACTCGTCGACATGCACGATGCCGAGCACCGGCCACTCTCCCTCGGTGAGCCTGCGGATGAGCTGGCCGTCCATGCCGTACAGGTAGATGTGGTCCCAGCCGTCGCGCTCGCTGATCCAGAGGAAGCGCTGACCGTCTGCGAGCGGGCGGGCCAGCTCGCGCCACGAGGGCGTCGTCCCGATTCCCTTGATGAAGGTGGGCTGTGTCTCTTCGAGGACGACCCGGGACTCGCCCGTGGCGGGATCTGCGGCAACCAGCTGCAGCGTCTGGTAGGTCCTGAACATTCTCAGGAAGAGGTACTCCGACCCGTCGGGGAGCCATCCGACCGGGCTGAGGACCTGCTCGTCCTCGCCGACATCGACCTCGACCGCGCGGCGGCCGACGATGTCCACGATGTGCAGTTCCTGGCGCGGCAGGGGGTTGCCGGCCTTTGCGTACGGCGCGTACTCGACCTCCTCCGTCTGCTTCAGCCAGTGCAGGATCGGCACCCGCTCCATGAGGCGGCTGTCCTGCTTCATCGCGGCGACGCGCGCGCCATCGGGAGCCCACATCGCGCCCTCGACACTCCAGGCGTAGTCCTCCTCGCCGTCTTCCATGACCGCGTGATCGCGCCCGTCGAAGGTCGCGCGCACCCAGAGGTCGTCGTCCTTCTCCGACAGCAGCCAGCGACCGTCGGGCGACGGCACCTCCATGACGGCGGGGGCACCGCTGGTGAATCCCTCGCGCACCACGCGCGGCGCGGCTCGCGCGGCAGCCTCGGCCTCGGCCGCCGGCCGGGCGCTCACCGAGTAGTCCTCGAGATCGAGCTCGAAGTGCCGGTCCTCGACGGTGAAGCGCACCAGGAGCTCGCCGTCGCCCGCGAAGGTGAAGCTGTCGAAGGGCAGCCCCCGATACGGCGGCTCGTGTCCCAGCACCGGGGTCAACGCTTCGCGGAGACGCTCGGTGTCGAAGAACGGCTCGGTGGCGTGTGTCGCGGGATCGGTGCGGTAGATCACGGTCTGGTCGGGCTGCCCCTCCGCGAACCAGAAGCTCTGCCCGTCGGCCATCCAGTTGACGGCGCACGCGGCTCCGCCGAGAGGCCCGACATCCGGACAGATGATCCCGCCCTTGATCATGCTCGGGATCTGCATGTAGCGGGCATACATCGCGTCCCGCTCCGGGTCGAGGGATTCCTGGGCGGAGACGGTCGCCGGCACGAGGACGCCGCATAGGGCGAGGAAAACGGCGGAATGGCGCATCGGCGTGCTCCTGCGGGCTATCGGTATGCGGGGGTCTGGCTCAACTACCCCGTCCGAGTCACTATATCGGCCCTGCGATTGCTCATCCACCCCGCGAGGTCACAATGTCGACGTTGCTACGCACAGCTCTACAAGCCGCGGCCATACTGGCCCTTTTCGTCCTGGTCGCCCAGCTGCCGCCACCGCTCACCGCCCAGCAGGTCACCGAAAGCGCCTACGCCCGCGCCGAGCAATTCCTCCCATGGAACGCCGCCAGGCTGATGTCCGGTGACCAGGTCGTGCCCGAGTTCTTCGACGGCGACCGCTTCTGGTTCCGGAGCCGCACCTCGTCCGGCCACGAGTTCGTCGTTGTCGATCCCGCCGCCGCCACCCGCCGCTCCGCCTTCGACCACGCGCGCCTGGCCGCCGCCCTCTCCATCGCCGCCGACACGGCCTACGAAGGCCGCGCGCTCCCCTTCGAGGAGTTCGACTTCGTGGACGGCACCGGTGCCATCCGCTTCCAGGTCGCCGACTCCGTGCAGTGGACCTGCGACATCCAGGCCTACACCTGCGCCGGACCGGCCAACGCGACCGCGCCCTCCGACGCCGAGCGCCCCTCGCCCGATGGCCGCTGGATCGCCTTCGCCCGCGACGAGAACCTCTGGGTGCGCGACGCCGCCAGCGGCACCGAAACACAGCTCACCCAAGACGGCGAGACCGACTTCGGCTACGGCGCCATCCCCGAGGGGTGCTGCCAGGAGATCACGAGCCGCCGCGCCAACCGCGAGCGCTCGCCCGTCATGCAGTGGTCGCCGGACTCCCGCCGCATCGCCACCCACCGCTACGACGAACGCGAGGTCGAGCGCTTCCACCTGCTCGAAGCCGCAGACGGTCGCCCCATCCTCCACTCGTGGGCCTACGCGCTCCCCGGAGACTCCATCGTCCCCACCTCCGAGCTGTGGATCCTCGACGTAGAAGCCGCCACCTCGGTCCGCGCCGACATCCCGCCGCAGCCGGGCAACTTCACGCCCGGCGACACCGCCTTCACCGACGTCCAGTGGACCGCCGACGGCAGCCACGTCTTCTACACCCACCGCAGCCGCGACTTCAAGAGCTACAAACTCTTCCGCGTGGACGCCGCCACCGGCAGCGCCACCGAGCTCCTCGAAGAAACCGGGCCGACCTACGTCGAACTCAACCAGTTCACCCGCTACGCCCCCGCCTGGCGCGTCCTGGGCAACGGGTCCGAGTTCCTGTGGTGGTCCGAACGCGACGGCTTCGGCCACCTCTACCTCTACGACGGCGAAGGCAACCTCAGGAACCGCGTCACCAGCGGCCCGTGGCTGGTCGTCGAGCTCATCGCGGTGGACGAAACCAGCCGCACCGCCTACTTCACCGCGGTCGGCCGCGAAGAGGGCCGCCACCCATACTTCATCCACCTCTACCGCGTCGGCCTGGACGGTTCCGGCCTGCAGCTGATCAGCGCCGAGGACGCGGTGCACCAGATCACGCCGACCCCATCGGGCCGCTTCTTCGTCGACCAGTACTCGACCCCGGAGACGGCCCCCTCCACCGTCGTGCGCGACCGCGACGGACGCACCGTCCAGACCGTCGAAACCGCCGACATCTCCCGCCTCGAAGATGCCGGCTGGATCCCCCCCGTCCCCTTCGAGGCCAAGGGCCGCGACGGCACCACCAGCGTCTACGGCCTCCTCTGGTTCCCCTCCAACTTCGACCCGGACGCAAGCTACCCCGTCGTCGACTACATCTATCCAGGCCCCCAGATCGGTGCCGTCACCACGTACGACTTCTCCGCCGCCGGCCGCGGAAACGGCCGCGCCCTCGCCGAACTCGGCTTCATCGTCTTCGCCATCGACGCCTTCGGCACGCCGCTCCGCTCCAAGGCCTTCCACGACGCCTACTACGGCAACATGGGCGACAACGGCATCCCCGATCACATCTCCGCGCTCAAGGAGCTGGCGGGCCGCTATCCCCAGATGGACCTCGACCGCGTAGGCATCTTCGGCCATTCCGGCGGCGGCTTCTCGTCGACCGACGCCATCCTTCGCTGGCCCGACTTCTTCAAGGTGGCCGTCTCGGGCGCCGGCAATCACGACAACCGCGGCTATCACTTCCCCTGGGGCGAGAAGTACCAGGGCCTGCTCGTCGAGAACCCCGACGGCACGGACAGCTTCGACAGCCAGGCCAACCAGAACATCGCCGCGAACCTAAAGGGCAAGCTGCTGCTCCACTACGGCACGCTGGACGACAACGTCCATCCCAACATGACCATCCGCCTGATCGACGAGCTCATCCGCCACAACAAGGACTTCGACATGTTCGTCCTGCCGAACCGCAACCACGGCTATTCGAGCGAGCCCTACGCGGTGCGCCGGACCTGGGACTACTTCATCGAACACCTGCGCGGCGAGATTCCGCCGATGGAATACAAGATCACAGGGCCAGGGAATTGAGTTTGGAATAGAGCGACCATGGCCGACGCGGCAGGCTATTGCCGCCCGTTGGCCTTGGACCCGTAGCGCGGCGACGGGTGAAGGCCACCGTTATGTAAAGGCCACTTTACATATTGTCAATCAGACTTTACATCACGGCGACAATCATCCCGCTCCCAGCAAGCGCGCACTCATCGCGTCGCGGTCCACGGCAGCCCCCCTCAGATACACCGCGCTGATCGCACGCGTGTTGGTGATGTCGTCCAGCGGGTTCGCGTCGAGCACGATGAAGTCGGCGCTCTTGCCGGCCGCGACCGTGCCCAGGTCGTCGGCGCCCACGAACTCGGCCGACGTGCTCGTCGCCGCCACGATCACATCGGCTGGCGACATGCCCGTGCGCACCATGTCGGCGAGTTCCTGGTGGACCGCCCACGGCGAACCGCCGTCCGTGCCGAACGACACCGGGAAGCCCTCTCCGTAGAGGCGGACCAGGTTGCGCGCCTGAATCCCGTAGGCTTCCTGAGCGGCCGGACGATCCGTGGAGTTTGCGTTCATCTCGGCGATCTGCTCGGCGGACACCGTCCCGGACAGCCAGTCGAAGTTCTCGGCCACGCCCGGCCCCGGCAGGTTGGGGACCAGCACGACGTGCGGGCGCTCCTGCCACAACTCCACCACCTCGTCGTCGATGTCCATGTCGCGGATGCCGTGGGCGAAGGCGTCCACGCCGGCCCGCAGCAGCCCCTTCGCGTCCTCGAGGCGGAAGACGTGTGCGGTCACGCGGAGGCCGTTGGCGTGCGCCTCGTCGATCACGGCGCCGTAGAGCTCCGGCGACAGCCTCTCGTACTGCCCGCCCCGGTCGTCCACCCAGATCTTCACGATGTCGACCTGCTGCGCGGCCAGCTCCTGCACCGCCGCGCGCGCCTCATCTTCGGTGGTGACCCAGTGCGGGACCTCGCTGCGGCCCGGCTCGGGTGACGTGATCCCGCGGCCCGCCGTCTGCGAGCGCGCGCCATTGGCCAACATCTCTTCGCGCATCTCAAAGGCCGCGTCGCCGTCGTCCAGACCCAGGCTTACCGCGAGCGCCGTGCCATAGTACGCCGAGTGCTGCAGCTGCTCGGTGCGCGCCTCGCGCCCGGGATTGAGGTGGAAGTGGGCGTTCACGATTGCCGGCATCACGGTTTTGCCGCTCAGGTCCACCCGGGCCGCGCCTTCGGGGACCTCGACATCGCCGGCAGCGCCCACGCCGACGAAGGAGCCGCCGTCCACCACGAACACGGCGTCCTCGATAACGGCGCCGTCCCCCACGATGACCCGCGCGCCCTCGAAGGAGACTGCACTGGACGCCGGCGCGTCCGGTCCGGCATCGCACGCCCCCGCCAGGACAACCGATGCGAACAGCGCGAACGCGGTCGTCGCCAAACGTGATCTACTGCTGGTTCCAGACATGGCTAACCTCACTTCGGGTTGGTGGCCGTTACGTGTTGCCGCTGGGGGCGGTCGGGTTCCGCGGAGCGCCCGCGCGTTCTACCGCAGTCTGCGGAGTTCCTATCGCACGCCGTCGGGCAAACCGTCGCTGACCATTATCTCGGTGTTTCCATCCACAAGATGGAGGCCGCCGTTCCAGTTGCGCAAAATGGCGCGCACTTGCCCGTTGTCGCGGTTGGTGATGATTGCCATGGGACTCGTACTGGACGGCCCCAGCGTGAACTCGCCCTCGGGCCCTGACAGGACCACCCGTTCCAGCGCGCCATTGAACTCCGCGTCGTAGGGGACGGCAAAGACGAAGTCTCCTCCCCCGAACTCCAGCGGCGTCGGTGTGAAGTCGAACGAGAAGACGATGCGACCACCGGCACCGAACCCCTCCAGACGGTAGGGACCATCCCGCTCCGGCAGCACGGGCTGCGTCTCCACCAGGAAGGCGGGCTCCAGCACCAGTTCACCGTTGACCGCTCTGCCGCGCAGCAGAAGCGTCTGCTCGGCAGGCCGACGATCCACACGATCCGCCCCGCCCGGCCTGATCTCGGTCCGGAGCCGGAAGTTCAAAGCCTTCAGGAAGCTGTAGTCGCTGACCCAACTCGGATCGCAATACCCCATCAGATCCTTGAACTGATCGGGATCGATGATGCCTCCGCCAGCCGGATTGTATCCCCAGACACCGATGCCACCATCCCTGTAGGGGAATCTCGTGTCCGGTCCTCCCGCGCCGCCGCAGGGCGCATGACGGAGGCTCATGTTGTGCCCCACTTCGTGCGCAAAGGTGTCGTCCTGACTCAGCCCTATGCTGATGGGCCGGCCGATGGCGCCCAACCCGACAATCCCCGTCAGGTTGGCGCGATGGAAGGCTCCGTAGTAGTAGCCCGTGCCGTTCTCCATGGTCCGCAATGCCAGGATGTCGTTGATGAGTTGCAGCCAGCCATCGAAGGTGCTCAGGTCGACCGAGGTGTAGAACGGCTCGTGCATCGTCAGGTGCATCTCTCCGATCGGGAGCACGCTGCGCGCAAACTGGAGCCACTCGCTCTCCGCGGTCATGTCCTGCGCCCAGACGCGGATCTGTTCGCGGGGGTCGGTCCCGGCAATCACCGGAACCAGCGTCTGATAGTGCACGGGAAGCTCGACCACGTTGAGGGCCAGTGTGCCCTCCGCCGGGACCGTGAGCTCGCTCCCCGGTCGCAGGGGCACCACACCGTCGGGATCCATTTCGACGGACAATGCGACGCCGGGCTGGATCACCTCACCGGGGATCTCGGCGTTGAATGACTGCAAGCGCCACTTCTCGTCAACCGCATCGGGAATCACATGCGGCGGGCCCATCGGGGCCGTATGGATCACCCCCCCGTGGAGCAGGAAGTTCGCATAGGCCCGGGGTTCGTAGTAGCTGACTTCGTCGCCCGTGACGAACACGCGAAGCAGCGCCTTGCGCCCGGCAATCAACGGAACGGTGCCGTCGAGGCGCTGGACCACCTGGTTCAGGTAGACTGCGGGCGCCGTCAACCGCACGCTGCCCGGGCTGATCAGGAGCGTGGTGCGCGCGATCAGTCCTGCCGAGCGGGCACCGATCCTCGCCTCGCCGTTGTCGAGCGCCGTGAAGCCGCCACCGGGGCTGAACTCGACCATCGACGGATCGGCGACTTCCCACTCGGCGGGCGCCCACGTCGGCGGTCCCGGGATCACCTGTCCGTCCTCGTCGACGACGGTCACGGTGAACTCCCCGACATCCCCGACCTTGACGCGGGCATCCTCCGGGGAGATCGCAATCGAATGCGGGATCTGATTCGGCTCGAGCGCGAGATCGGCGCAAGCGGCCGCAAGGACAATCCCGGTCAGAAACATGAGCGCTCGTGGCCGAACCCGCATCAGCGCGACCTTTCCTTTGATCCAGAGCGACATGCCGGCGTCCCGGCTCCCCGCTGTTTCGGCTCCCCTACCCATAGATCACCCGCCTGCCCGACGAAAGGTCCAGCCCCCGTATAGCAGGCTCTGGAAGAAGCGCCGCGGTTGGGTGAAGCCGGCCGCGCGAGCCAACTCCACGACCCGCTCAGGCGTGGAGAAGTGGATCCCATGGCGAATACGCTCTTCGAAGTCGGACCTTTCCGCCTCGCTCATCCCCCGGATCTTCCAGTAGCGCCGCCAGGCCGGCATGTAGCGCTCGTGCTCCTCCGAACCGGGATCGCCGTGCAGGTCGAAGAGGACGAAAACACCGCCGGGCTTGAGCCGCCGGGCGATGTCCGCGATGAGTTCGGCCTTGCTGCCGTCGTCGGGCACGAAGTGGAGGACATTGATGAGCGTGGCTGCATCGAACGGGGGCGTAGGCGGCACGTCGGAGGTGTATCCGTGCTGGTAGGTGATGCCGTCGGCCAGGCCAGCGGCCGTCACCCGCCGCCGGGCCAGCTCCAGCATCTGGTCGGCGGGGTCGACGCCGTGGAGCCTGAGGTCCGGACGGATCTGCTTGAAAGTGACCAGTTCTATTCCGGTGCCGGCACCCACCACGAGCACGCGCGCGCCCCGCGGCAGGTCGGGATCGATGAGCGCGCCGACCATGGGGAACAGCGTGTCGTACCCCGGAATCACCCGACGCGCGAGGGCTTCGTAGCCCTCCCCGTAATCGCCGTCGAAGTTGAAGGCTTCCTCGTGCAATGAAGTGAATTCGCTCTAGGTTGGGGGGGCGCCCATGGCTGGAGGTATCCGCGGCCCCCCAGTGTGAAAGGAATGACTGAAAGATGACCGATCGACAAGCATGCAGGGTAGGACCAGCGCGGCCCAGGCGGGACTTTGCGACCTGCTCACGGCGGGATTTCGTGAAGGCCTCCCCCGCCGTGGCGGCGGCATTCGCATCCGGCTCGGCCGTCCCAGTTTCCGGGGCATCCCTTCCGGCCCCCGGCTCACGCCCGCCCCGCCCCCAACCCCCCACCGTCGACGGCGGCCGCCTCAACGCGATGCTCACCGACTTCCGCCAGTTCGGCGGCACGCCCGACAGCGGCACCACCCGCCTCGCCTACAGCGACGACGACCTCGCCTGCCGGGAATACGCCGCCGCCGTCATGGAGCGCGCCGGCCTCGAAGTCTCTATCGACCTCGCCGGCAACCTCATCGGCCGTCGCCCCGGCACCGACCCCGACGCGCTGCCGATCATCGTCGGGTCGCACATCGACACCGTGCCGGCCGGTGGCAGCTACGATGGCCACGTCGGCTCGGCCGCCGCCATCGAAGTCGCGCTCACCCTGCACGAACGCGACATCGCGCTCCGCCACCCGCTCGAGGTCATCATCTTCCCGAACGAAGAAGGCGGGAAGACTGGAAGCCGGGCGCTGGTGGGCCGCGTCCCGCCCTTCGACCTCGAGATCCTCACCGCCTCCGGCTTCACCATCGGCGACGGCACCGCGCGCATCGGCGGCGACCCCGCGCGGATTGCCGAGGCACAGCGCGAACCCGGCAGCATGGCCGGCTTCTTCGAGCTGCACATCGAGCAGGGCGCGTTTCTGGAGGCCGACGGCATCGAGATCGGAGTGGTCGAAGGCATCGTCGGCATCCGGCGTTGGTACATCACGGTGCGTGGCATGCAGAACCACGCCGGGACGACCCCCATGCCCCAGCGCCGCGACGCCCTCGTCGCCGCTGCCGACCTGATCCGCGCAGTCAACGAGGTCGCGAACACCATGCCGGGCAGGCAGGTCGCCACGGTCGGCAGGATCGAGGCCGTGCCGGGGGCGCCGAACGTCGTGCCGGGCGAGGTGCGGGCCACGCTCGAGATCCGCGACCTCGAGATGAGCAAGATCGCTCTCGTCTTCACCGAAATCGAACGGCGGGCTCGCGCGGTCGAGGAGGCCCGCGGCGTCACCATTGCCCTCAATCCCTTCTACGAAAGCCTCGCCGCACCCACCGACCCGCGCTTCCGCGACATGGTCGAGGCATCGGCGAACGCCCTGGGCTACACGAATGTGCGCATGCCGTCCGGGGCGGGCCACGACGCCCAGAGCATGGCCGAACTGGGTCCGGTCGGGATGATCTTCGTGCCGAGCCGCGACGGGATCAGCCACTCGCCGGATGAATACACGGCGCCCGACGACGTCACGCGGGGAGCGAACGTGCTGCTGGGGTCGGTGCTGGCGCTGGATGAGTCGCGCTGAGCACGAGCCGCCCTGATCCAGCCGCGCCGGCCGGCCCTCAGTCGAGGTAGGTCACCCACCCCCGCGGATCGGGCGCGATCCCCTGCGCCAGCTCCAGGTAGTTCGCCTGAATGCGCTCGGTGATCGGCCCCCGCCGGCCATTGCCGATATCGAGCCCGTCGACGGACCGGATGGGCGTGACCTCCGACGCCGTCCCGGTGAAGAAGAGCTCGTCGGCGCTGTAGAGCATCTCCCTGGGCACCAGCTGCTGGCGCACGGTGAGCCCCATGTCCTCGGCGATCTTGAGCACGGAGTGGCGGGTGATCCCCCACAGGGATGTCCCGTCGAGGATCGGGGTGACGACATCGCCGTCGATCACCAGGAAGAGGTTCTGACCGCTCCCTTCGCTCACGAGCCCGCCGGGGCCGAGTCCGATCGCTTCGGCGTATCCGTGGGCTTCCGCCTCCATCACCATCAGGGTGGAGAGGATGTAGTTGCCCGCCGACTTGGCGCCGCTGGGGATGGTGTTCGGGGCCGGGCGATTCCACGACGAAACGCACACGTCGACGCCCTTGGCGAGCGCGTCCTCGCCCAGATACGCCCCCCACGGCCACATGGGGATGTAGGTCTCGACGGGGCTGCCCTTCCCGTGCATTCCCGCGGCCCCGTAACCGCGCAGAACCATGGGGCGTATGTAGCAGCTGTCGAGTTCGTTGCGGCGAATGGTCGCGAGCGTGGCCTCGACGAGCTCGTCGACCGTGTGGGACGGCTGCATGCGATAGGTGCGGCTCGACGCCATGAGGCGGCGAAGGTGATCGTGAAGCCTGAAGACCCCGGGCCCCCTGGCGGTCTCGTAGCACCGCACTCCCTCGAAAACCGATGATCCGAACTGCACCGCGAGGCTGAGTATGTGGACGTTGGCGTCCTCCCAGCGAACGAACTCGCCGTCCTTCCAGATCCAGGGGCTGCTCGACAGGTTGCCGGCCATGGGGCTACCCGTCCTTCCCGGCGGCGGGGCCGCGCAGATAGTCGTCGGTCCCGTCGAGCCAGTCCTGGCGGGGGGGCGTGAAGACGTCGACATCGATCGTGTCTTCCAGCGCCACCGCCTCGTGGGGGACGTTGCTGGGAAGGTGCAGGACTTCGCCCGACCGCACGACGAGGCCTTCGGGTCCGCCGTTGCCGATCTTGAACTCGAGCGCGCCATCGATGACGTAGGTGATCTGCTCGTTGTCGTGCGAATGCATGGGCACGACGGCGCCCTTCTTCAGGTAGACATGTGCAAGCATCGCCCGCTCGCCCGTGATCAGGCTGCGTGAGATCAGTGGATTCAGCTCTTCCTTGGGCTGGTCGGCTACACGGTAGTGGCGGACCTGGGCGTCGCTCATCGGTGGCTCCTTGGGGGGCGGTGAGGCGGGCGTGCATGCAACGAGGCTCGTTCGCAAGGCCCGAAATCTGTACCGGAAGCGGTCGTTTTGAAAGGCGGAGCAGCGATTTGACCGGAGATCGGGCGTCACCGCAGCTTGCGCGAATGCGTGCACTTGTTCCGATCGTGATCCTTGTCGGTGTGATTCTTGTCGGCGCGGCCGGCGTTCTGCCCCGTGGTGCGTCCGCCCAGCTCCCCGACACGACCGGCCAGGTTGTCGCCGGCGTGGTTGTCGAGCGCGGCACGAGCCTGCCGGTCCCGGGCGCGATGGTCCTCCTCTTCAATGACGCCGGCGAGCGGGTCGACCGCTTCCTCACCAACGCCATCGGACGGTTCGTGCTCGACGTGGCCGAGCCCGGGCCCCACTACATCACCGTCGAGCGGATCGGCTACGCTAACCTCACCACCCCTCGCTTCGAGCCCGCGCCCGACGATCCCGTCATGGTCATCGACGTGCCCATCGAACCGGTGTCGCTGCGGGGGCTCGCCGTCGAGGCCGGACCGCGCTGCGAAGTCCGGCCCGAGGAAGGACGCGCCACCGCCCGCGTATGGGACGAGGTGCGCAAGGCGCTCGCCGCCGAGGCCTGGACCCGGGAGGCCGGGCTGTACACCTACCTGCTCCAGCGCTTCGAACGCACCCTGGATCGCGACGCCGAGAACGCCGTCTCGAGTGCCGAGCCCCTCGCGGAGGCTCGCGACGCGGCGTTCTACTCCACCGAGATCGAGAAGCTGGCGGACCAGGGGTTTGTCCAGGCAGAGGGGGACTCCGCCAGCGTGTACTATGCGCCCGACGCCGAGGCGCTGCTGTCCGATCCCTTCCTGGACACCCACTGCTTCGGCGTGACCGCGCCGATGAACGGTCAGGTCGGCCTCACCTTCGAGCCGATCGCGGGCCGCAATGTGCCCGAAATCTACGGCGTCCTCTGGGTGGACGAGGCAACGGCCGAGCTGGACCGGCTGGTGTACCTCTACACGAACCTGATCCGCTCCAGCGAGATAGGAGAGCCCGGCGGCGAGGTTTACTTCACTCGCCTTCCGGATGGCGCCTGGATCGTGCGCCTGTGGCGGATACGGATGCCGATCCTCGACGAGAACCGAAGGGGGCGCATTCGGCGCACGGGCTACCGCGAGGAAGGCGGATTCACCGAAGGGATCACCGATGCGCGCGGCCGCACCGTACTCGACGCGGGCTCGGCCAGCATTTTCGGGGTCGTGACCGACTCCGCGGGGACCGGTGCACCGGAGGTGCCGATGGGAGTGGAGAGGGTGGGCACACGCGACTTCGCGGTGACCGATCCCGATGGGTCCTTCCTCTTCCCCCGGCTGCCCTCGGGACCGCACGCCCTGCGCCTGATCACCCCCATTTTCCAGCGCCTGGGCATCGCGGTGCCGGAGACGGTGGTGGACGGCAGAATCGGCGAGGTGGCCTATGCGCGCATGCGGGTGCCCACGATGGACGACGCATTGGCGTACTCGTGCGGCGGCGCGGCGGGCGCGAACGGCACCGCCAACGTGCTGGGACGGATCACCGGCGCGGACGGATCGCCTGCCGCGCGGCACCGGGTTCACCTCGCCTGGCCCGCGGCGACCGGATTCACCCCCGCCCCCATCGCCGCGCCGCTTCGCCCCGACGGCGAGCCGGCCCCGTCCTGGGAGCCCGGCCGCGACGGCTACTTCACGACAGCGGCGACCATGACCGACGAGCGCGGCCTGTTCATGGTGTGCGACGTGCCTCAGGGCTCGCGGCTTCGCGTCGCGGTGGGCCGCCCCGGCGACGGCGACCTGCTCACGCAGACCACGCTCTTCGTGCCCTCTGGCACAGGCTCGGTGGTGGAGACGCTCATCTTGCCATAGACTCTCAGTCATCATGAACCGAATTCGGGGAAAGACCGCGCTGATCACCGGCGCGACCGCGGGAATAGGCGAAGCCTGCGCGCACTTGCTGGCCCGGATGGGCGTGCATCTGGTGCTGGCGGCCCGCCGCCGCGACAGGCTGGCCGCCCTCGCCGCCGAACTCGAGCGCGAGCACGGCGACGAGGCGCTGGTGCACGAACTCGATGTGCGCGACCGGGCCGCCGTCAACGATTTCGCCGCCTGGCTCGACGATCGGGGCGTGGCCATCGACATTCTCGTCAACAACGCGGGCCTGTCCCGCGGCCTGGACAACCTGCAGGATGGCAGTCACCAGGACTGGGACGAGATGATCGACACGAACATCAAGGGCCTCCTGAACGTCACCCGTGCGATCCTGCCGCGAATGATCGCCCGCGATACCGGGCATGTGGTCAACCTCGGCAGCATCGCCGGCCACATGGTGTACCCGAAGGGCAACGTGTACTGTGCGACCAAGTATGCCGTGAAGGCGCTGACCGAGGCCGCCAACATCGACCTCGTCGGCACGCGGGTCCGCATGTCCAGCGTCGATCCGGGGATGGTCGAGACCGAATTCTCGCTGGTGCGCTTCCGGGGCGACGGGGACCGCGCGAGTTCCGTGTACGCAGGCGTGCAGCCGCTGGTCGCCGAGGACATCGCCGACAACATCTGCTACGTGCTGAACACGCCGCCGCATGTAAACGTGCAGCACATGGTCGTCATGCCGACGGCGCAGCGCTCGCCGTACGTGATCGCCCGCGAAGAGTGACCAAAGGAGCCGCACAATGTTCCCCATCGCAAAGGTTCTGGGCGCCGCGGCCCTGACGCTGCCGTTCTACGCGGGACATGCCGCTGCGCCGGGTCCGGAGGGCTCCGCGGACGGCGCTCCGACCCCCCCGTGGGGCTCCCTCGGCCACGAGATGGCCGCCCGCGCCGCCGTTGCAGCCCTGCCTGAGAATGTCCCCGCCTTCTTCCGCGAAGCCGGCGATCAGCTGGTGTACCTCAACCCCGAGCCCGACCGCTGGCGCGTGCGCGAGAGCGAGGAGATGGACCAGGCCTTCGCCTACGACCACTACATCGACCTCGAAAACGTCCCCGCCGGCGCCCTCGACGCGCCCAATCGCTTCGAGTTCCTGCGCGCGCTCTACGAAGCCGGCGTGGCCCGGCCCGAGCGCGATGTGGGCTTCCTGCCCTTCCGGATCGTGGAGCTCTACCAGCGCCTGGTCACCGGATGGCGCCAGTGGCATGCCGAGGAGGACCCCACCCGGCGCGAATGGATCGCCCAGCGCATCGTGAACGACGCGGGCATCCTCGGCCACTACGTCACCGACGCCTCGCAGCCCCATCACACGACCATCCACTTCAACGGCTGGGCGCGCGGCGTCCCGAACCCGGAGCGCTTTACCAGGGATCCCCGCTTTCACGCCCGCTTCGAGCGTGAATTCGTGGAGGCGCACGTCACCTACGACCACATCGCCCGGTATCTCCACCCCGGACCCGTGCCGCAGGCTGCGGGGTTGGTCCGGGACCTGGTCCTGGGCCACATCCTGGAGGCCTTCGAGCAGGTCGAGATGCTGTACCGTCTCGATCGCGAGGTCGGTTTCGACCCCGACGAGCCGGCCAACGAGGCCGCCGTCGAGTTTGCCGCCTCACGCATCGCCTCCGGGGCAAACATGCTGGCCGTCCTGTGGCTGTCGGCATGGGCGGAAAGCCTCGATCCCCCGGGCGGTTCCGGCCCGTGAACACGGTTGCGGCGGTTGTGCTCGCGGCGGGGTCGTCCGTCCGCATGGGCCGCAACAAGCTGCTCCTCGAGCTTGACGGCGAGACCGTTGTGCGCCGCGCCGCGGGCACCGCGCGCGCCGCCGGCCTCGCACCGGTGGTGGTCGTGACGGGCCACGAGCGCGAAGCCGTCGAGGCCGCTTTGCACGGTTTGCCCTGTCGGATTGTCCATAACACTGAGCACGCCCAGGGCCAGCACACCTCGGTCGCCGCGGCGATCGCCGCGCTGACCGACGCCGCGCTGGCCGACGCCGCCGGGGCCACCGCCGCCGGGGCCGCCGCCGAGGCCAACCACACCACCGCCGCCATCGTCATGCTCGCCGACATGCCCTTCGTCACCGCCGACATGTTGCGCACGGTGGCCGATCGTCACGCCGCCACCGGCGCCCGCATCGTGGCCTCCCGCTACGGCGGCAAGACCATCGCCCCGCCGATCCTGTACCACCGGCGCCTCTTCGGCGAACTCACCCGCATGGACAGCCGCTGCGGCCGCCAGGTCGTGAAGCGTCACCGCGCCGAAGCCGTCGAAGTGGATTGGCCGCTGGGGATGATGCGCGACCTCGATCGCCCATCCGACTATGCAGATGCCCGCGCGCAGCTGTCCACGCGGCCACCGGCTGCGCAGGCACCGCCCGCCCGCGCGGCCGCGGAGGCGGCCCATGGATAGCCATCTGCTCCGGGTCGCAGCGCGGCTGCTCGAAGAGCGGCGCTCCTACGCCCTCGCCACCGTGGTGCATCGCGAGCGCCCCAGTTCGGCGAGCCCCGGCAACACGGCCGTGATCACGACCGACGGTGAGCTGCACGGCTGGATCGGCGGCAGCTGCACGCAGCCCGAGGTCGTGCGCCACGCCCTTGCCGCCCTGGCCGCCGGGCGGCCGCGGCTGCTCGGGTTCGGCGCCGCGCCCGACGAGCGCGACGATCTCGTTCCGGTACCCATGTCCTGCGGCAGCGAAGGGAAGGTAGAGGTGCACATCAATCCCGTGTTTCCGGTTCCGCAGCTGGTCGTGGTGGGGTCGTCGCCGATCGCGGAGGCGGTGGCCCGCCTCGGCGGGGCGATGGGGTATCTGGTGGAGAGCCCGGAGGACCTCGACGCCGCCGCGCGCGAATGGGCAGAGCGTTCGCCGGGCGCGCGGCTCCTCGCCGTGGTGGCCACGATGGGACAGGGCGACGAGCGGGCCGTGCAGCAGATCGCCGCCGCCAGGCCGGACTACCTTGGCGTGGTGGTGTCGCCGAAACGGATGGCCAAAGTGCGGTGGGTGCTCGGCGAAGCGGGGCTCGGCGAAGAGGAGGTCGCCGGCGTGCACGGCCCCGCCGGGCTGGACATCGGGGCCGAGAGCCCCGAGGAGGTGGCCGTGAGCATCCTGGCGGAGATCGTCGCCGTGGGGGCGGGGAAGGGGCGCGTGGAGGCGGAGGCCGCCGAGGACGAGGCGGCAGCTCCCGCAGGCGCACCTGAGCATGCCACCGACCCGGTCTGCGGCATGACCGTCCCGACGGACGGATCGCGGCCCTCATCCACCTACAAGGGCGAGACCGTGCACTTCTGCTGCCCCGGCTGTCGCGCCCGGTTCGACGAGAATCCGGCGGCGTATGTGTAGGGCGACCGCAGCACGGCCGGCGGCGACGCGAGGCGTGGCATGAGGCCCGAGATCGCCGAACTGCAGGCATCGATGCGCGGGAAGGGGTACATCGCGGAGCGGTCGATCGTGACGGCAGTGCACCTGGCGCGCGCGATGGAGAAGCCGCTGCTGATCGAGGGCGACGCGGGGGTCGGCAAGACCGAGATCGCGAAGGTGATGGCGGCGATTCTCGGGACCGAGCTGATCCGGCTGCAGTGCTACGAGGGGCTCGACGTCAATACGGCGCTCTACGAGTGGAACTACCAGAAGCAGCTGCTGAGGCTGCGGATCGCGGCGGACGAGCGGGCGGCCGCGGACGGAGCGTCGTCCCGGGGCGGGCCGGACGTTGCCGGCGCGGCCTCGGACGGCCTCGAAGACCTCATTTTCGGCCGCGGCTACCTGCTGGAGCGGCCGCTGCTGCGCGCCATAACCCGTCCGGACGCGCCGCCGGTTCTGCTGATCGACGAGATCGACCGCGCCGACGAGGGGTTCGAGGCCTTCCTGCTCGAGGTGCTGTCCGACTTTCAGGTGACGATTCCGGAGCTCGGGACCATCCGCGCGGACCACCGCCCGCTGGTGGTGCTCACGTCGAACCGGACGCGCGAGATCGGCGACGCGCTGCGGCGGCGCTGCCTGTACCTGTACATCGAGCACCCGCCCTTCGAGAAGGAGGTCGAGATCGTCCGCACGAAGGTTCCCGGCGTGGCCGACCGGCTGGCGATCGAGATCACGCACTTCGTGCAGGCGCTGCGGGGGCGCTCGCTGATGAAGCCGCCGGGCGTGGCGGAGACGCTGGATTGGGCGCGGGCGCTGGTCACGCTGCACCACGACCGGCTGGACCCGGACATCGTCGGCGAGACGCTGGGATGCCTCGTCAAGGACCACCACGACATGCGCGAGTTGGAGACCGGCGAGATACGGGAACTGGTCGGCGCGGCCACGGCTGGATAGGCTGACTCCCGTGGTGCGGCAACCTGCCCTTGTTCCCCCCTCCCGTGCCCGTTTAACTTGCCATGGTGAGTACTCGATTCCCCACTTCATCCTCACGGCGGGCCCGCCGCTCGCCGCTCCCTGGCCAATCGCCATGAACCCAGTGCGCCCCGTCCTCCGGCGCGCCGTCCGGAGGCAACTCGAAGCATGAGCCACGTAACGACGCACGAGCACGACGTGATCATCATCGGCGGCGGTGGGGCCGGCCTCCGAGCCGCCATCGCAATCGCCGAGGAGAACCCGGATTTCTCCGTGGCCTGCGTCTCGAAGGTCTACCCGATGCGCAGCCACACGGTGACGGCCGAGGGCGGCGCCGCGGCGGTGATCAAGGACCACGACAGCCTGGAAGACCACATCTACGACACGATCAGCGGGGCGGACTGGCTCGCCGATCAGGATGCGGTCGAGTATTTCGTGAACCGCGCGCCGGAAGAGATGATCCAGCTGGAGCACTGGGGCTGTCCGTGGAGCCGCAAGCCCGACGGGACGGTCGCGGTGCGCCCCTTCGGCGGCATGAAGATCGAGCGCACCTGGTTCGCGGCCGACAAGACCGGGTTCCACATGCTGCACTCGCTCTTCCAGACCACGCTCAAGTACGGCAACATCGTGCGCTACGACGAGCACTTCGCGACGAAGCTGCTTCTCGACGACGAGGGCCGGTGCCGCGGGTGCGCGGCGATCGAACTGCGGACGGGGACGGTGCGGGCGGTGCTGGGCAAGTCGGTGATCATCTGCACGGGCGGGGCGGGGAAGGCGTTCCCGTTCACGACCAACGGCGCGATCAAGACGGGTGACGGGATGGCGATGGCCTATCAGGCCGGCGTGGCGCTGAAGGACATGGAGTTCATCCAGTACCACCCGACAGGGCTGCCGGGCACGGGGATCCTGATCACCGAGGCGTCGCGCGGCGAGGGCGGGATCCTGGTCAACAAGGACGGCCGCCGCTACCTGCAGGACTACGACCTGGGCCAGCCGCTCGACGTGAGCGACCCGCGCCACCCGCAGAAGCGCGCGATGGAGCTGGGTCCGCGCGACAAGCTGAGCCAGTGCTTCATCAAGGAGAGGAATGCGGGGCGCACGATCGAGACCAAGGACGGACACGTGGTCCACCTCGACCTGCGCCACCTCGGCGAGAAGAAGATCGACAAACGGATCCCCTTCGTGCGCGAGCTTGCCCGCAGCTACGCGGGGATCGACCCGGTGTCTCAGCCGATCCCGGTGCGCCCGGTGGTGCACTACGTGATGGGCGGGATCGATGTCGACAGCAACTCGGCCACCAACATTCCCGGGCTCTATGCGGCGGGCGAGTGTGCCTGCGTGTCGATCAACGGGGCCAACCGGCTGGGGTCGAACTCGCTCACCGAGTTGCTCGTGTTCGGTGGCCAGGCGGGAACGCACGCCGCGCGCTTTGCGATGGACCATCCCGACTACGACGTGTCCGGACTGACGGCGCAGGCGGGCGACGAGCGCGACCGCATAAGGCGGACGTACTTCTCCTCCCCCGGCAAATCCGGCGGAGAGAGGATCGCGGTCATCCGCAAGGAACTGCACGACGCGATGGAGGACGGGGCCGGCATCTACCGCGACGCGGATTCGCTGGAGTCGACCTGCACCAAGATCGCCGAGCTGCTGGATCGATACGCCAACGTCGCCCTCGACGACCACACCAACAGCTTCAACACCGAACTGACGGCCGCGCTCGAACTCGCTTCGCTGCTGGATGTGGCGCAGTCGATGGCCCATTCGGCCATGGAGCGGACCGAATCGCGTGGGTCGCACCAGCGGCTCGACCACCCCGAGCGCAACGACGACGACTTCCTCGCGCACTCGCTCGCCTTCCACCAGGAAGACGGCAGCGCTCCGCGGATCGACTACCGGCCCGTGACGATCACCAAGTGGCCTCCGGGCGCCCGCACCTACGGCGCCGACTCCGGACTCAAGCGGGAATAGGCGGGAACGACACCATGCCCGACAAGAAGACCATCACGCTGGAGCTGTTTCGGTACCACCCCGAGACCGACTCCGAGCCCCGTTTCGAGTCGTACGAGGTCCCCTACGACGAAGACTGGGTCGTCCTCGACGCGATCAACTGGATCAAGGACTACGTGGACGGCTCGGTCACCCACCGCTGGAGCTGCCGCATGGGGGTCTGCGGGAGCTGCGGCATGATGGTGAACGGTGAGCCCAAGCTCACCTGCGCCGCGTTCCTGAAGAACTACTACCCGTTCCCGATCAAGGTGGAGCCGCTGGTCAACTTCCCCGTGGAGCGGGACCTGGTCGTCGACATGGACGGCTTCATGGACAAGCTGCAGGACGTCAAGCCGTACATCATCCGCGACGACGTGAACGACACGTCGCAGGGCGAATACCGGCAGTCGCCCGCCGAGCTCGCGCAGTACAAGCAGTACTCCATGTGCATCAACTGCATGCTCTGCTACTCCGCGTGCCCGGTGGTTGGCCACGAGGACGACTTCCTCGGCCCGGCGGCCCTCGCCCTGGGGCACCGCTACAACAAGGACTCGCGCGACCAGGGCCAATCCGAGCGCCTCGACGTCATGCTGTCCAGCGATGCCATGTGGGGCTGCACCTTCGTCGGCGAGTGCTCGGTCGTCTGCCCGAAGCACGTCGATCCGGCCGGCGCGATCCAGCAGGCCAAGGCCATGGGCGCCCAGGAGTACTTCAAGCGCTTCGTCATGCCGAAGGGGACAGGCGCAACGAAGGGAGCGGGCGCATGAGCGGACAGTACCACCGGTCCCACAGCTGGGGATGGTTCTTCGAGCGCCCCGGCTACATCCGGTTCATGATCCGGGAGCTGACGAGCTTTTTCATGGCGGCCTACCTGATCGTCCTGATCATCACGCTCGCGAAGGTCGGCGGCGGCGAGGCGGCAGCGGCCGAATGGCTGCAGGCGCTGAGCACCACCGGCTGGAAGGTGGCGCACGCGGTGGCCCTCGCAGCCACGATCTGGCACACGATCACCTTCTTCGCCGCGGTCCCGCAGGCCATGCCGATCTACATCGGCGAGAACCGCCTGCCGGCTCCCATCGCCAAGATCGTGATGGGCTACGGCCCCTGGCTTACCGCAACCGCAGTCATCCTCTGGGGGGTGCTCCGATGAGCGCGGGCGCGAGGAGCGGGGGAAAGAGCGGCCGCCCCACCCGACCCTCCGGCGAGGCCTTCTGGTGGGCACTCTTCTCGGCAGGTGGAGTGATGGCGGCGATCTTCGTCCCGGCCTTCATCGTGGTGACTGGCTTCCTGCTCCCGAGCGGCGACGCAGCCGCGGCGGCCGAGGGCGCCGAACGCCTGGCGGCCCTCGCAGGCTGGTGGCCGGTGAAGCTGGTCCTGCTGGGCGTGATCGCGCTCTCCCTCTTCCACTGCGCACACAGGATCCGCCACACGCTGATGGATCTGGGGATGCGGGGGGCCGCCGGCCTACTCAAGCTCCCGTGCTACGGCGGTGCGCTGGCCGCCACCGTGTGGGCAGCGCTGGTGCTCTGGGGGATTTAGGCGCGCGGTAAGGCGAAGTCCTGGACCGATTGCTCATTTGTAAAGCATACATTACGTAATGTCATGTGTGCATTACATTTTCCGCCTGGCCGCCTCCACCTCCTTCCCCAAGGAACCACTCCAGTGCCCAGTTCAAGTCGAGGCGCTCGCCCTGCCACAGCGTACTGCCGGTCGGGGGGTCGATGCGGTGATGCCCATGCCAGTGGGCCAGCCCGAAGTCCTGCGTTGGGGAAGCGGGGGGCTCCGCCGGCAGATCGGCCGGGGCCTTGCGGGGCACCAGTCCGCTGACATCCGGAGCCGCGGGCGCCACGGGCATGCGCGCCCCCAGGGGGTTAAAGAAGCCGGGCACTCCCCGCTCGTCCATCTCCACGCGCCAGCCCCCCTCGTGCACCGCCCGATGATGGAAGGGGCACAGCAGCACGAGGTTGTTCATGTTGGTGTCCCCGCCCTCGGCCCACGGGGTGATATGGTGGGCGTGGGTGCGCATGCGCGATCCGCACCCGGGGAAACGGCACCCGCCATCGCGGGCTTCGAGCGCCTTGCGCAGCCGCCAGTCCACGGTCCTCTTGCGGCGTCCGATGTCGAGCACCGTGCCGTCCGCGCCCCGCTTGATAGGCACCACCTCCGCATCGCACGCGAGCCGCGAAGACGTTTCAGCTGAAACGCGCGAGCCGTCTTCCGTGACCAGCGAGGCCGGTGCCTCCACCTTCTCCCCGCCGCCCTCGAACGAATGCACCACGAGCTGCACCTGCGGCTCGAGCTGCTCTTCCAGCCACAGCCCCAGGGCGTCGGCGCGGCGCTGGGTGGCCGAAGTCTTGTGCTCACGTCCGGCTTCGCGCTCGGCCCGGTAGAGCTGGTCCTCGGCCACCTCGAGCGCCTTGAGCAGGAGCGCCCCCACCTCCGGGGTGAGCCGGCCGCGCACGTCGTAGTTGCCGTCGTCGGTGAGCCACAGCGACAGGCCCCGGCGCTCGTTGCGGGCGGCCAGCGAGTCCACGCCCTGATCCAGGCGCCGCCACTGGCGCACCAGTCGCTCGACGTGAGCGGTGGTGCCGTGACGGGCGATGGTGAGCAGTTCGGCCTCGTTGTCAGCGGTGGCGACCCGGGTCATGGCGCGCACCTTCGAGTACGACACCTCTCCCCTGGCCAGGGCGCCCGAGATCAGGGGCAGGGAAGGGAGGCAGCGGGCGACCCGCATCTTCTCTCTGGCCGGGCCGATCGAGATGCCGGTGCGCCAGGAGAGCCAGTGGGCGCAGGAGCGGAATCCTTCCCAGTGTCCCTCTTCGTCGTAGCGCGCAAGCAGGCGGAGAAGCTTGTATGTGGCGGCGTTGATGTGGGCGCAGAGCAACGCGATCTCGTCGCCGAGGGGGTCGATACCGGGGTCGGGGGAGGAGTCGTTGCAGGGTGGGGCTGGCTGGTGAAGGGCCGGCTCGCGAGGGACAGGCTCGGATGGGGCGAGAGCGGCCGGTGGGGCGGAGGCTCGGGCGGAGGCGGAGGCAGGGGCGGCTGAGTCGGCGGACATATTCGTCTGATCCCGGAGAGGCTGCAGTGGTCTGTTAGTGTTCCACCTCTTTATACACCAAAATTCGGGATATGTTCGGTCTTGAACATCAGTGCACAAAAGCGGGGCCTCACCCGAAGGCAAGACCCCGCCCGAGCCGACCCTACTTCGGCGATTTCAGTGCGAGACCGGGTAGATCGTCACCTTGATGACGTCACTCACGGCCGGGTAGCGGAAGTACGGGTCGAGCAGTTCGACCGTCCGGGCTTCTTCCGGTCCAGTGTTGGCTGCGGCCTGGCGCGGCGCCTGGCCCAGTCCCACACCGGGACGCTCGTTGAACTCAGTGCCGGCGTCCCAGAGTTCCACCAGATCGGTGATATCACCCTCCAGGGCGAGCCCGTTCGGGAACAGCGCGATGCCCCTGTCGGACGGAGCGTAGAAGAGGTCGTTCGACTGAACGAACATCGTGGCGAAGGAGAGGTAGTCGCCCGCTTCCGCGGTGACCATGAACTCGTAGGCCTGGCCGGGGAATAGCGGGCCGGCGTTCTCTTCGCCGACGGGGACTGCGAAAACGCCCCCGGGGTGGCCCTCATCATGCCGGCCGCCTGCCAGGTTGCCGCCAGAGGCCGAACTGCCGCCAGCGGCCGAGCCCCCGCCAGCGGCCGAGCCTCCGTCAGACGAGCCCCCGCCGGCGCCCATCCCCCCGTCATGGAACCGCGCCTGCACCTCCGCGGACAGCATCTCCGGGTTGCCGTCCTCCGCCAGCGCCTCCATGCCCGGGCTTGCATGCTCGCCGGCAACGAAGAGCCCACCGGGATCGGGATGCGCCACGAAGACGCCGGGCGCCAGGGGAGTGGTCAGCCCGGTACGCGCGGCCACCCATTCCACCAGGCCTCCGATCACACCGTCCTCGGCCAACGCTTCGAGCCCGTCGCCCCGATCCGCTTCGCCCTCCTCGAAGAGCGGATAGGGCGCGGTGTGAACCACGAACACACCGGGCGCGAGAGGTGTGGGGTGGTAGGCTCCGTCCGCGGTCTTCAGCGTCATTTCGCCGCTCACGTTTTCGATTTCGAGGCGGAAGGTGGTCGCCCCGAGCGTCTCGAGCGTCACGCGGATCACGTCGGCCACGTCGGGCAGGTTGCCGAATTCGTCGTCGGCCAGCCGCACGGTGCCATCTTCATCGGCCTCCCCGGATTCGTTCCCGCCGCGCAGGGGCTGATCCGCCCCGCTGCCGGGCTCCTGGTTGACCTCCGTGCCAGCGTCCCAGAGCAGGATCTGGTCGGTGATGTCACCCTCGGTGCGGCCGTCCTCGGTCCAGAGCTCGATCCCCTCGTCGGACGGCGCGTAGAACAGGTCGTTCGACTGCACGAACATCGTCGCGAACGAGAGCCTGTGCCCCGGATGCGCATCGAAGGTGAAGGCGTAGGACTGGCCGGGCAGGAGCGGTCCGGGCTGGGGGACGTTCCAGGGCCGGTTGAACCCGCGCCCGACAAGGAAGTCGTAGACGGGCGACACGTTCTCGATCCGCACCTTGAAGTGGGTGTGGTGATCGTCGGCGGCAACGTGGTGGTCGGCATCGCCGGCCGGGGCGGGATCCTGCTCGTCCAGCACCCCGGCCACCGGAGGAGCGGGGGCAGTCGGATCCGTGGCTTCGGCGCAAGCCCCCGAGATTGCGATGGCCGCCGACGCGGCCAGGCCGAGGGCTGGTCGGACAAGAGGTGCAAAGGGCGCGCGGTCCTTTATCGGTTTGCCGTTCATTGTGGTTGTCTCCTTTCCACAGGTGGACTGTGGGTCGGTAGACACCAACCAGATCGAGCCGTTCCCGGGTTCCGAGGTTCCAGGGTCCCCGGGCTACACACGCGAAAGGGCGGGGCCTCGCCGCTGTGGCAAGACCCCGCCCCTGTCGGCGGCGCTCCGGCGATTCAGCTCAGTTCATGACTGGACTGATCGTCACCTTGATGACGTCGCTCACAGCCGGATACCTGTAATACGGGTCCAGGAGCTGCACCGGGCGTGCCTCCTCGGGCCCCGTGTTCGGGCCGGCTTGACGGAGGGGCTGACCAAGGCCGATGCCGGGCCGCTCGTTGAACTCGGTGCCGGCATCCCAGAGCATGATCTGGTCCGTGATGTCGCCCGACAGGGCCTCCCCGTCCGTGAAGAGGGCGATGCCTTCGTCAGGCGGAGCGTAGAACAGGTCGTTCGACTGCACGAACATGGTGACGAAGGAGAGGTAGTCCCCGGGCGCCCCCGCGACCGTGAATTCATAGGCGTGGCCCGGCAACAGCGGGCCGGGAGCCTCGGCGCCAGCGGGAACCGCGAACACACCGCCATCCCGAACCGTTCCGGCGGCACGCCCGTCTTCGGCGCCGGCTGCCTCGAGCTCGGCGCCCAGCGTAACCGGGTTGCCGTCCTCGGCCATCGCCTCGATTCCCGCGCTTGCGGACTCACCGGCCGTGAAGAGCAGGCCGGATTCCGTATGGGATGCGTAGATCCCCGGCGCCAGCGGAGCGGTCAGCCCCGTGCGTGCGCGCACCGACTCGACCAGGGCACCGATGTCTCCAGACTCGGCAAGCCCCTCCAGCCCCTCGCCCTTGTCCGGCATGCCATCCTGGAATAGCGGGTACGGGGCAGTGTGCACGACGAACACGCCCGGTGCGAGCGGCGCCGCATGGTAGGCGCTGTCCGCCGTCATCAGCGTCATCCCGTCGCTCACGTTTTCGATAGCCAGGCGGAAGGTGGTCGCTCCCAGCGAATCGAGCGTCACCCGAATCACATCGGCGACGTCGGGCAGGTTGTCGAAGTCGTCGGTCGCCAGGCGCACGGTGGAATCCGGATCGGCGTCACCGGACGTGCCGCCACCCTGCAGCGGCTGGTCGGCTCCCGTCCCGGGCTCCTGGTTGACCTCCGTCCCCGCGTCCCAGAGCATGACCTGGTCGGTGATGTCGCCCATGGTGCGGCCGTCCTCGGTCCAGAGTTCGATTCCCTCGTCGCTCGGGGCGTAGAACAGGTCGTTCGAGTGCACGAACATCGTGGCGAATGACAGGCGGAGCCCCGGATGCGCGTCGAAGCTGAAGGCGTAGGTCTGGCCGGGCAGAAGCGGTCCGGGCTGGAATACGTTCCAGGGCCGATTGAAGCCCCTGCTGTTGGTGAATTCGTAGACCGGCGAGACGTTCTCGATCGTGACCTTGAAGTCGGTGTGTCCATCAGCGACGGAAGCGGCCGCCCCCCCGACGTCCGCGACTGCGTCCGGGTTCGCAACGGGGTCTGTGAAGCCGGGGTCCGTGACTTCGGTGCAAGCCAACGAAAGCGCAACAAGCGTCAGCGCCGTGCCAGACAGGGCATGCAGTGCAGGCCTTCCTTGTATGGCGGGATGTGCTGTTGTTGGTTTCTTCTTCATCGCAGGGAGTTTCCTTTCCTGAAGGGTGAAGGCCGTTCGCAAGCTGGCCACTGTAGGCATTTCAAAATGTGTTGGTATAGGCAAATGAAAAATGTCCAACCACAGTATTACAGGACTCGCGGAGACGCCAGTGCACAACCCGGCGCGGGAAGGTCGGCCGCCCCAGGCGGCCCGCCCCCTGTCGACCTCGTCACGCACGTCGCGCGCTTCGCCGCCGCGCTGCGCGAGGCCGGGATCGGCGTGGTGCTCGGCGACGAGATCGATGCCGCGGCCGCCCTCGTGCACATCGACCTCACCGATCGCGGCGAGGTCCGATTGGGGCTGAGGACGAGCCTGAAGGTCGAACACCGCGCTTGGCCCCTCTTCGATCATCTCTTCGAACTCCACTGGCGTCCTGGCGGGCCGCCCGCGGACCAGGGCGACAGCCAAAGGCCCACCAACCGCCGCGCCCCCCGCACCTGGCCCGGGCACGGCAACCCCCTCGCCGAAGTCGCGCGCACCATCGCCGAGCACGGACGCGTCGGGCCGCTCGACGAATCCGCCGCCCCCGACACCGGCCGCCCCGGCTACAGCCCCCGCGCCCTCCTGCGCCGCAAATCCTTCGAGCAGTGCACCGACGACGAACTCGCCGCCATGGAGCGCCTCCTCACCCAGGTCGCCCGCAAGCTCGCCACCCGCCGCAGCCGCCGCCTCGTTCCCATGCCCCACGGCCGCACCGTCGACCTACGCCGCAGCTTCCGTCGCGCCCTCGCCCAGGACGGCGAACTGATCGACCTCGCCCGCCGCGACCGCCCCGTCGAACTCCCCCAACTCGTCGTCCTATGCGACACAAGCGGATCGATGGACCCCTACTCGCGCCTGCTGCTCACCTTCGTCCTCGCGCTCGGCAGGGTCGCCCGCCGCACCGAGACTTTCGCCTTCAACACCTCACTCACGCGCCTCACCCCGTGGATCGCATCCGGCAACGTCGCCGCCACCCTCAGCCGCTTCGCGCGCGAAGTAAACGACTGGTCCGGCGGCACCCGAATCGGCGAATGCCTGGCCGGCTTCGTCGAAAGTCACTTGCGAACCACCGTCAGCGGCGATACATCAGTCCTGATCTTCAGCGACGGGCTCGACCGGGGCGACACGGGGCAGCTGGACAAGGCCCTGTTGGCGATTCGGCGCCGCGCCCGGCGTGTGATCTGGCTCAACCCCCTCATGGGCGATTCGCGGTACCGTCCCGAAGCCCGGGGCATGAAGACCGCGCTTCCCCACGTGGATCACCTGGTGCCGGCTCACAATCTGGAGGCCCTTGAAAACCTGGTGCCGCTGCTCTAGGGCACACCCACCCCGACGGAGACCGACCAATCCAACTGGAGACCCAGTGAGAATAGAGGAAAAGTTCACCGTTTCCGCCCCGGCCGACGCGGTCTGGGCATTCCTGATCGACCCCGAGCGCGTCGCGGCGGCCCTGCCCGGCGCCGAAATCACCGAAAAGCTCGACGACACCACCTACAAGGGCGGGATGGCCGTCAAGGTCGGACCCCTGGCCGCGGCCTACACCGGCACCGTCGCCTTCGATCTCGACGAGGAGAATCGCTCCGCGGCCGTGCACGCGAAGGGGCAGGGCAAGGCCGGAATGGGCAACGCCGACATGAAGATGACCAGCAGCGTCGTGCCCCTCGGAGCCTCCGAAGCCGAGGTCACCGTCGTCGCGAACCTCACCGTTACAGGAATCCTCGCCCAGCTCGGGCGCGGCATGATGCAGCACGTAAGCAAGAAGATGTTCAAGGAATTCACGGAGGTTTTGGGGAAAGAGTTCGCCGCGGACTGAACGGTTCGACGTTCGCAATGGGCGGCTCCCCCGGCCCGTAACTCGAAGGAGGATGACGGATGATTCCGCCGCAATTCGACTACCACGCGCCTGGCAGCCTGGAGGAAGCACTCGCGCTCCTCGGCGACCTGGACGACGCCAAGGTCATGTCGGGGGGCCAGAGCCTTCTGCCGATGCTCAAGCTGCGCCTGGCCTCGCCCGCCAACATCGTCGACATCGGGCGCATCCCCGGCCTCGACTCGATCAGCGAGTCCGGTGGCTTCCTGCGCATCGGGGCGCTCGTCACCGAGACCGCGCTCGAAGAGAACGCGACCGTCGCCGAGCGCTATCCGATCCTCCTCGACACCGCGAAGGTCATCGCCGACCCGCTGGTGCGGAACCGGGCCACCATCTGCGGCAACGTCGCGCACGGCGACCCGGCCAACGACCACCCGGCCACCATGCTCGCGCTGCGGGCGCAGATGGTCGCGACCGGGCCCGGCGGCGAGCGCACCATCGACGTCGACGATTTCTTCCACGGCCTCTTCATGACCTCGCTCGACCCCGGTGACATCCTCACCGAGATCCGCATTCCGTCGCCCGGCGCGGGCAGCGGCGGCGCCTACCTCAAGCTGGAGCGCAAGGTCGGCGACTACGCCGTCGCGGGCGTGGCCGTGCAGTTGACGCTCGACGACGGCAAGGTCACCCAGGCCGGCATCGGGCTCACCAACCTCGGCTTCGCGCCCATCCGGGCGAGCGCGGCCGAGAAGGTGCTCAACGGCAGCCGCCTGATCGAGAAGGGCGGGTTCATGGGCGCCATCGACAAGGTCCGCGGGGCGTTCTCGGGTAGTCCCGACGCCGACGAGGTCATCGCGGCAGCCGCCCAGGCCGCCGCCGACGCCACCGACCCCGTCGAAGACCGCCGCGGTTCGGTCGAATACAAGAGGAACATGGCCCGCGTCCTGACCGCCAGGGCCATCCGGCAGGCGCTTTCGCGCGCGGGAGGGTAGGGACATGGCCAGACACAACGTCACCGTCACCGTCAACGGCGAGGCGCACTCGCGCGAGGTCGACTCGCGGCTGCTCCTCGTCCACCTCATCCGCGACGAACTCGCGCTCACCGGCACCCACATCGGCTGCGACACCACGCACTGCGGCGCGTGCACCGTGCTGGTCGACGGCGTGCCCACCAAGTCGTGCACCGTCCTGGCCGTCCAGGCCGACGGCGCAGAGATCGGCACGGTCGAAGGGCTCGCCGGCGCCGACGGCATGACCGCGCTCCAGGAGGGCTTCCAGCAGGAGCACGGCCTCCAGTGCGGCTTCTGCACCCCCGGCATGCTGATGACCGGGACCGCGCTGCTCGCCGCCAACTCGAACCCCAGCGAAGCCGAGATCCGGGAAGCAATATCGGGGAATCTCTGCCGCTGCACCGGATACGTGAACATCGTCAAGGCGGTACAGTATGCCGCCGCCAAAACCGCCGCCGGCGCGGGGGAGGACAACTGATGGCACCGAGAACTTCCGCCAAGATCTGCGGCATGGGCCACTCCATGAAGCGCAAGGAGGACCCGCGCTTCCTGCAGGGCAAGGGCAACTACATCGACGACTTCACCCTGCCGGGGATGCTGTGGCTCGACATCGTTCGCAGCCCCATCGCCTACGGGAAGATCGTCAACATCGACACAACGAAGGCGCTCGAGATCGACGGCGTGCTCGCCGTGCTGACCGGCAAGGACCTCGAGGCGTACAACCTGCACTGGATGCCGACGCTCATGTCGGACACCCAGATGGTGCTGCCGACCGACACGGTCATGTACCAGGCCCAGGAGGTCGCGGGCGTGATCGCGACATCGCGCTATGCGGCGGCCGACGGCGTGGCCGCGGTCGAGGTCGAGTACGAGCCGATGACGCCGGTCATGGACCCCTTCAAGGCGCTCGAGGACGACGCCCCCGTGCTCCGCACCGACAAGGAGGGCAAGGAGGACAACCGCATCTGGCACTGGGAGGCGGGCGACAAGGAGGCGACGGACAAGATCTTCGACGAGGCCGACGTGGTCGTGAGCGAGAAGATGCACGTCCCGCGCATCCACGTGGCCTCGATCGAGACCTGCGGGTGCCTGGCCGACTTCAACCCGGTCGAGGGACACCTCACCGTGTACATGACCACGCAGGCCCCGCACGCGATCCGCACCGTGCTGGCGCTGGTCGCGGGGCATGTCGGGCTCTCTGAGGAGAAGATCCGCGTGGTGTCCCCCGACATCGGCGGCGGCTTCGGCGGCAAGGTGCCGGTCTACCCCGGCTACGTGATCGCGATTGCCGCGTCGGTCGTCCTCGGCAAGCCCGTCAAGTGGATCGAGGACCGCATGGAGAACCTCCAGGCCGACTCGTTTGCGCGCGACTACCACATGGACGCGCAGCTGGCGGCGGACTCTACCGGCAAGATCCGCGCGCTGCGAATCAAGACGCTGGCCGACCACGGCTATACCGACGCGCAGGCCGCGCCGTCCAAGTTTCCTGCGGGACTGTTTTCGATCTGCACGGGGTCGTACGACCTGGAGAACGCGTACGCGGAGGTCGACGCGGTCTACACCAACAAGCCGCCGGGAGGCGTGGCGTACCGCTGTTCGTTCCGCGTGACCGAGGCCGTGCACTGCATGGAGCGCATCGTGGACACCCTGGCGCACAAGATCGGCAAGGACCCCGCGACGCTCCGCGAGGAGAACTTCATCCCGAAGGAGGCGTTTCCGTACCACTCGCCGCTGGGTTGGGAGTATGACAGCGGGGACTACCAGGCCGCGATGGACATGGCCAAGGAGATGATCGGCTACGACGACCTGCGCAGGGAGCAGGCCGAGAAGCGCGAGCGCGGGGAGCTGATGGGGATTGGGGTGTGCAGCTTCACGGAGGTGCTCGGGGCAGGGCCGTCCAAGGACTTCGATATCCTTGGCATCAAGATGTTCGACTCGGCCGAGGTGCGCGTGCACCCGACGGGGAAGGCGATCGCCAGGTTTGGGACGAAGTCACAGGGGCAGGGGCACGAGACTACGTACGCGCAGATTATTGCGGAGGAGCTGGGGCTGCCGGCGGCGCATGTTCAGGTGGAGGAGGGTGATACGGACACGGCGCCGTATGGGCTGGGGACGTATGCCAGCCGGTCGACGCCGACGGCGGGTGCCGCGGGCGTGATGGCCGCGCGGCAGATCCGCGACAAGGCGGCGAAGATCGCCGCGCACTTGCTCGAGGTGAGCGAGGAGGATCTGGACTGGGAGCCGGGCACGTTCTCGGTGAAGGGCGCGCCGGACAAGTCGGTGAGCATCCAGGACTGCGCGTTCGCGGCGTATACGAACCTGCCCGAGGGCATGGAGCCCGGGATGGAGGCGACGAACTACTACGATCCGCCGAATCTGACGTTCCCGTTCGGGACGTATATCTGCGTGGTGGATATCGATCGCGGCACGGGAGAGGTGAGCGTGCGGCGATTCGTGGCGGTCGACGACTGCGGCAACATCATCAATCCGATGATCGTGCAGGGGCAGATCCACGGTGGGCTGACCCAGGGGTTGGGCCCGGCGCTGTATGAGGAGATGACGTACGACGAGGACGGTAACAACCAGGCCGGGTCGTTCATGGACTACCTGGTGCCGACCGCGGTGGAGACGCCGGCGTGGGAGACCGGGCATACCGTGACGCCGTCGCCGCATCATCCGCTGGGGGCGAAGGGGGTGGGGGAGTCGGCCACGGTGGGTGCGCCGCCCGCGATCGCGAATGCGGTGGTGGACGCGTTGGCGCACCTGGGCGTGACGCACATGGAGATTCCGATTCGGCCGGATCGGGTGTGGGAGGTGCTGAGGGAGAAGGGGGTGGCGGGGTAGGGGACAAATCATGATCGCCGACACCATTGAAGAATCCCGGAATCATGCTAGTGTTTCTGTCGCGATCTGTTTTTCTTAGTGGTGGTAAATGCATGCTTCCTGAGCGATAAGAGACGCAATGTTTGAGCCTAATAGGCGTACAATCGGCGACTTGCTGAGCATGACAACCCCCCCGATCATAGTGCCGGAATGGCAGCGAGACTACAGCTGGACCACAAGCGAGGTAGAGACATTTTGGTTCGATCTGCTCGCCTTCTCTGCTCGTTTTCCAGACGCCAACATTCAAGGGCAAGAGTACTTCTTAGGGTCCGTCGTTCTGGTTCGGCAGAACGTCGCGCACCAATTGCTGGATGGCCAGCAGCGCGCGGCGACGGCGACGATTCTACTCTCTGTCATCCGCGAGTACTTGCGAGATTTCAAAGCGGACGCGGCAACTCGGGTCAATCAACGGTATATCACAGACTATGATGACGCGACTGATCAGACTACGTACAAACTGACCCTTAATCGGTACGACAGGGATTTCTTTCGCCTAGCCATCCAGGACCAACGCTGCAACAAGCAGGAGCCGAGTCCCGAACTCAAGTCCCACGAATTGATTCTCAAAGCACGCCAGTTCTTCACAGAGCGCTTCAGAGAGCAATATGCGGCGATGGACGGGGGGCAGGCGGCCTTTCAATGGGCTCTCAGAATTCAGAAGGTCTTGACAGATCACATGTCGGTGGTTGCAGTGACTTCCGATGATTATGACAATGCAGCTTCAGTCTTCGAGACTTTGAACGACCGAGGCATCGGGCTCTCGACCCCGGACCTGCTTCGGAATCTGTTGATACGCCGTGCGAGAGACGAAGACCGCAATGAGGTCATTGAGTGCTGGCTACAAGTCCTTGAAGTGGATGAAGAGGCACGCGTGCAGGACTTTCTGCGTCACTATTGGCTCTCACGTCATGGTGACGTCAAGACGCGTCGTCTCTATCGTGAGATCAAGGACTATGTGGAGGGAAACAGTGTTGACTCGCTCGAGTTATCGCGTGACTTGAGGGTTGCGGCGGTAAAATACCGGGATCTTGTGGCTGCTAGGCACAACGATAATGGAATCGCGGAGCTTCTTGGCGATCTACAGGCGTTGGGAGCGAAAGCTCTTCTTCCAGCGGTCATGAGCGCTGGAGATGTTGGTTCGACGGCGGAGTTTCGCGAGCTTCTAGACGCCCTTGTAACCTTTTTTGTTCGGCACAATGTCATTGGGAAACTCGAGAACAGCCGTCTGGAGACAGTGATCTTTCGACTCGCGCGGAATCTGCGGGAAGTCGAGGATTTCCAGGCGGCGCACATCGCGCTTTCGGAGCCGCTCCCGCCCTTAGATAGATTCCAGATGCAGTTTGCGTCAGTGTCAGTGGCACGGCAGAAAACGGCCCGTTACCTCCTTCGTCGACTCGAGTTAGAGCGACGAGGGACTGAAGAGATCGACATCGCGAGCCCTAATAGAGTCCATCTCGAGCACATTTATCCCCGCAGCCCGGAGGATGGAAGGTGGCCTGGGCACAACCAGGTGATCCATCGTCTCGGCAACCTTACCCTTTTGTCTCGCAAGCTCAATCAGAGTATAAAAAACGGGAGCTTCGAAAAGAAACGGCAGGCGTACAAGACTTCGGAGCTAATGGACACGCGTGATCTCGCGGCACTCCGGGAGTGGAACGCGGAAGCCATCGATCATCGTCAGACCAGTTTCTCGATGCGAGCTAGGGAGATCTGGAGGTTGCCTCGGGAAGAGCAGTATTCCGGCTGATGGTTGGAGATACAGATCTGCGTGTCGCACTACGGACCTACCCTCATCGCAAGCCTACAGTCAACAGGCGGAAGTGTTCCGTTCGGACGTACGCAGCTTCCCCCGTGCTGAAGAATGGCCACGCATTCATCCATCTTATGGACGTAGAGCCTGAAACAACAGTGAATCCTCTCCGGCTGACACCGACCGGATCACTTCTGCATCGTCCTTTGGAAACACCCTGACCACATATTCCTCCTTGGCCTTGACCTGCCCGGCCTGCCGCAATCCCGTCGCCCACTGGCCGAGCTGGAAGTACGCGCGAATTGCCTCGCGGTCTGCGCAGTCGTAACTGCCTCCAGAAGCCCTACATAGAGGACGCCACCGGCTCTGCCCATCGCACTCGACCTTCCGTCGATCTCTCCCACCTCCGTCAATGTATGATCCGGCAGCGCCCCAGGCGCCCCGTATCCTGGGCGCAGTTGCAGGAAACGCGTAGGTTCTAGACCGCTACACCGGCGAGTCGGGCCGGTGCTGTACCAGCAATCTGAACGAGACGCAGAGAGTAATCCATGGCACTTCGAGCCGTGTTCATCGGCATCAACAAGCACCGCGATCCGAGCATCCCGGAGCTAACCGGTGCGACCAACGACGCCACGGGGCTATGGGCCCTCTTCAAGGATTCGGTCGAGGGGATCGCAGACGAGAGGCTGTTGGACGAGCGAGCAACGGCTGGTTCGATCAGAGCAGCACTGGACCTGTCGCTTGGTGTGGCGACCGAAGACGATACGGTTATCGTATTCTTCGCAGGTCACGGGACTCCGGGCCACCAACTGGTTCCCTACGACACTGACCTCACGGCCGTTGATCAGACGACGATCCCTATGCAGGAACTCGCCGACCGCCTCAAGGCGAGTTCGGCCCGTGCAAGCGTCATTATCTTGGACTGTTGCTTCAGCGGTGAAGCTCCTGCTCGTGTCATCGATGGCCTGCCCGTGGCTCGTGCTCCAGTCCTTGGGATCACCGACCTCGGCGGAGATGGGTGCGTCGTCCTTGCCGCTGCTAAAGACGATCAGGAGGCGCTGGAGCTCGGACAGCACGGCCTCTTCACAGCAGCGTTGCTCCGCGTTATCCAACGTGGTCCTGGTTGGACGGACATCGGTGTCCTTATGGAGAAGATCACCCGTGAGGTACGGGCTGAGGCTGGTCGCACAGGCCACGACCAAACGCCCGTTTGGGCCGGTCTCGTCAAGGGCGGAATCGAAATACCGCCGCTGCGGCCAGGGCCGGTTTTCGGGACGGAGTTCCCAAACACTACCGGAATCAGGATCCAGAGCGCTATTGCGGACCTCGCTGCTTTCGCGATTCCCCATCCCGTTTTGGATGCATGGAGTACTCGCTTCTCCGAACTGAACAGCCTTCAACTCACTGCCGTCAATGATTACCGTGTGCTCGATGGTCAGCCATTGTTGGTTGTCGCGCCGACAACATCGGGCAAGACGTTTGTCGGGGAAATAGCCGCTGCACGTGCGATCGCCGATGGTCGTAAGGCTGTTTTCCTACTTCCGTTCAAGGCGCTTGCCAACGAGAAGTTCGAGGAATTCGGGGATCTGTACGGCCAGGGCCTCGACCTACGCGTGGTGCGTTGTACCGGTGACTACACCGATCAGAGCGAACCATTCGTGAAAGGACAATACGACATTGCCATACTCACCTTTGAGATGTTCTTGGGCCTGTCCCTGGCGGTGCCGAGCCTACTCTCGAAAATCGGCCTAGTGGTTCTGGACGAAGCACAGTTCGTGACAAATCCCACTCGTGGTATCGGCGTCGAGCTATTGCTGACCAACCTGCTTGCTGCCCGCAAACGTGGCGTTCAGCCACAGATTGTCGCCTTGTCGGCCGTTATCGGTGAGGTCAACCATTTTGACGGTTGGCTGGGTTGCCAGACCCTTGCTACGAGCGTCCGTCCGGTGCTTCTGGTCGAAGGGGTGCTCGACCGAAACGGGACCTACCAATATCTCGATGTTGACGGTCAGGAGCAGACAGAGCAGCTGCTCCATCCGTTTGAGATTGTCCAGAGGAAGGCTAGTCCCGGATCTCAGGACGTGATCGTGCCCTTGGTCCGGAAACTAGTGGGGCAAGGTGAAAAAGTTCTCATCTTCCGCAACATGAAGGGACCGTCGTCAGGGTGCGCCAACTATCTGGCGAACTCATTGGAACTCCCGCCCGCGAGGAAGGCTCTTGCTGGGCTCCCCGATAAGGATCTCTCAAGGACTTCGGCGGCGCTCCGCAGGGCCCTACAGGGGGGAACCGCGTTCCACACGAGCGACCTGTCGCGTGAAGAGCGCATCGTTGTTGAGCGCGCCTTCAGAGATCGTAATGGACACATCCGCGCCTTGGTGGCGACATCTACAGTTGCCGCGGGCGTCAACATGCCGGCCGAGACTGTGGTGATCGTCGAGACCGAATTCCCCGGTCGTCCGGCGCAACCCTACACGGTGGCGGACTACAAGAACATGGCTGGCCGTGCCGGTCGCCTTGGTCTGGCCGACCAAGGCCGTTGTATCATGCTCGCGAAGAATCACCTTCAGCGCGCAAGGCTCTTCACACACTACGTGCGTGGCAAGCCAGAGCCGATCCGCTCATCCTTCGATCCTCAGGAACTAGACACTTGGATTCTCCGCCTTCTCGCCCAAGTCCAAGAGGTGCCGCGGGATGCCGTTGTCACCCTCCTCGCCAACACCTACGCCGGTTACTTGGAGACCCGCGCTTCCGCCTCTTGGGAGCCACAGATGCGCGTCCGCATAGAGGGTCTTCTTGAGCAGATGCTCACTCTGGCGCTCTTGGAAGAGGAGTTGGGATTCGTTCGCCTGTCACTGCTCGGACGGGCGTGCGGAAAATCACACATTAAGTTCCGTTCGGCGATGCGCCTAGTCGAGGTCCTCCGCCGTCAATCAGGGGGCACGCCCTTGACGGCGGGAATTCTTTTGGCGCTGGTCCACACGCTTCCCGAGTTTGACGAAGTCTACACACCCATTTTCCGAAAGGGACAACGCGAGGCGGCTTGGCAACACCGAGTCTCGCAGCACTACGGATCCGAAACCACCGCTGCACTTCGTTGGGCAGCCACGGACCTCATGACCTACTATGCACGTTGCAAGCGGGTTGCTGCGCTCCGCGATTGGACCGATGGCGTGCCGATCAGCGAGATTGAGAGCAGATTCACGGTGAACCCGTTCAACAGAATCAGGGCTGGTGACATCCGTAGCTTCGCGGAGTTCGCTAGGTTTCACCTCGCGGCAGCGTTCGAAATCGCGGATGTCCTGTTCGCCGGCCAAGGACCAAGCGGCGAGGAAGTTGACACGCTGCTCGCTCAGCTCGAAGCCGGTATCCCTGCAGAGGCACTTGAACTCCTTGATCTCCCAATCGTACTCGACCGCGGAAGCTATCTTGCGCTCCACCAGGAAGGGTTGGTACGGCCAGCAGAAGTGTGGACCTCCACAAAGGAGCGGCTCAGCCGAGTTATTGGGACCGGGTCAGCTGAAATGCTCTGGGCAGCACGACCCCGAATTATCGATCCCAGCGTACCGGCTGTGGCGACCCCTGAGTGACCTGCGAGACCTTTAGATGTCTGACCCAACTCAGGGACCCTTGTGTCAGTTGATACGACCAACAACCCACTCGGTGCGTGTGAGCAAAGAATCCCGGTGCCAGCAGATCCTCGCACTCCTGCTCTTGACGCCTTCCAGATAGCTGCGGAGGTTGTTCACTACCCCCTTCGAAGGGTTACAACTCACTAACCACCACAGCGTAACCCGTCTCGATAGGCTCAAGTCCGACTGACTGCCTTTGCGTAGCATCCCAAGCTGTCGTTGCACAAAGTTGTGATCTCGGAGGTGGCGTTCGTAGTAGAGAGCCAATTCACTCAGAGGTGGATCGGGATGGTATGCAAGCTTCTGTAGTCGATCTCGGACGGTCTGGACCTTACCACGCGTGAGAAGGGCAAGCCCAGCGCGTCGCACCCACGGCTCAGCGTCGTCCAGCAGTCTTGCAGCAACAGATGCGGCGTGGTCCTCTCTGTACGGATAGACTGCAATTGTCTCACCTGCCTTTTGTCGCACTGTCCAATCCCGTTTGGAACCCAGTGCGTACTTGCGTACACGAGACGCGATTGAGCGAGAGTCTTCTGGGTGCATGACACCGATCTGTTCAATCACCCGTGCTGATTGATAGGACAAAGGGAAAAGGCCGTCTTCGAGCATACGCAACAGTGTTTCGACCAATTCCCGATGCAGGTGGTAACCAAGGTGGCCCAAGTATGCCAAGGATTTGTTTAGCATTCGCAACTCGGGAAGCTCTTGTAGGCATGCCAGGGCCACATTCTTGAGATACGGGCGACCACTCTTTCCATAGCAGGTCATCAATCGTCGGAGGGTTCTATTGTCCCGCTTCCCTAGCTTTTGCACGCTCGCAGGGAGGCCCTGCCTAAAGCGCCTTGTTAGTGGCCGAAGGTCGCGAAGAAGGGCTGTTACGGTCTTCGCATGCATACTTGCCCGGCAATCCAATCGCTCCAAGGCCGACCAAATCCTGTCGAGCAGTGCCTGATCGCTATCTTCATGCGCGATAGCAAGGTCATCCCCAGTTACAATCTCAGTCTTACTGCCCTGTAGATTCAGGTGGAGCGCTCGAAGACTCTCGTTAATCTCGAACACAACTGCCCGTGCCGCTTCGGCAGAATGTGTATAGACGTCAATGTCGTCGACGTACCTGAACCACGTTGCATCATGTCGCTTACAAAACGTGATCAGAGCCTGATCAAGCGGCAGCAGATAGATGTTGGCGAGGAAGGAACTGACGTCGTTGCCCTGCGGAATTCCGCGACCGACGGGAGTGCCACCTTCAGTTCGGCGGGTCCAAGCGGCCAAGATTCGTAGAAGGAGCTGGATGAGAACCGGCTCGTTAGGTAGTGCTTCTCGTAGGGCGTTCTCGAGAATTCGGAGATCGATATTCTCAAAATAGGCAGTAATATCGGTGCGAGTCAAATGTGTGTATCCATCTGATAGCACAGCGTCTCTTCTTATCCGATCGAACTCGGGCCAGGCGTCGTACCATGACTCGAAGGGATCGAATTGGCGAATAGTGGCGTTGCGCAGGAATGGGATGTCACGTGGCGCCTGTCGGAACATCGCTTTGCCCTTCAGGACCTTCTTCTTCCAGTCTTTCACGAGGCGGTAGGAGAAGACTTGATCGCTGAGCCTTCTGTCGAGTCGCGGTGCGATGAGGAGGACGATGGCGTGGAGGACCATAGCGTCAGGCATTGGCAGGACGTTGCCTGGACGGACGCTCAGGCCAGATTTGGGCACATCGATTTCGAGAATGTGTCGAGGCTGAAACCTCCTGGCCAATAGGTCGCGGAGGACATATGTGATGCGCTCAGACAAGGAGGCAGCGAAATCGGCGTAGCCGACGACATCCCGAAAAAGTCGTCGCGACTGTCCCGGTGCGCTAGGTGCCAACCCGTGCGCAACGTTTCCGGCGTACAGAGCCGTTTGTACAGTGCGTCGCGAGCCAATTGTCTTGAACCTCCCTCGAAAGGCGATGTCGGAGGACCGCGAGATGGGCCCTACAGAAACAACCTCATTCGCTGCTCCAACAGCGGTCGACTCAAGATCCCCGTCATGTTGAGAACCTCGAGATTGAACCGACCATCGGCGCCACGCCCCCACCATTCTTCCGCGACCCACCCCAGGTTTTCGGCGGCGATCACGGCGACGTTGGTGCCGGTGCAGTCGGCTGCGAGCTGCCACACTCGGTCCATTGCGGAGTCGTCGGCATCTGCCACAACGACCAGGAAGCAGGCGACCGGATCACGCGAGTCTCGGATATAGCGCTTGAACTGCCTTAGGTGGGAGGGCGGAAACGTATAGGCGGCCTCCGTGCTTTTGTTGTCCCACATCAACACGTCCCCAGCTGCCTTCCGACGCCCGCCGAACCGGATGCATCCGTCGGGGTGCTCGCTACCGGCCATCTCCATCAGGTTGAGGCCCAGTCGTTTTTCGAAGAGGAACCGAGTTGCCGCCTCGAATCCGTGCTCGATATCAAGGTCCTTCTTGATGATCTGGTTCGCCAACAGATTCTCGCGGTCACGCCGGGCGAGTTCTGGCAGGTACTTGTAGAATCGCTCACCGGGCGAGGCTTCGTCGGGCACCTCTTTCGTGATCAGATTGGCGAAGTAGCCGATGATTCGTCGGATTCGCTCCGCCTTGGTGCCGCTCACCAGGACACCCGGAAGTGAGGAGCACAGCTGGCGAAGCTCTTCACTGGACAGGATGCCAAGCGCGCGGCTGGGACTCAGGCCGGAGGAGATCACCCTGCTCTTGAGTTCCGACTTCGTGCCCGAAGAGGGGAGTTTCTTCCTGATGAGCGTCTGCTTCAACTGGCTAACCGTCAGGGCGTCGAGGAGCAGACCCCACGCATGCAGCCCGAGTTCCAGGCCGAGCGCGTCCATCACGGACGCGCGGATTTCGTCCGGAATCACGTAGGGCGCGCCGTCGGCCTTGTTGCAGTGGAAGACGATGCCCCCCCACTGCAGCTTGTTCAGCACGTCGCGGCATTCGCTCGGCGTATGCAAGACGTTGCCTGGCTGGGGGAAGTGGTCAAGCTGGGCGAGCACGATGCGGAAGACTGCCTCGGACAGTCCGAGGCTGTCGCGGAGAGTACGCAGCAGGTTCAACTCGCGGAACGTGATCAGCTTGTCGTCCAGCGCCGCCTTGAGCACGTCCTTCAGGATTTCGATGCGCTCGGGATCCTCGTAGCGCAGACTGTCCTCCGCTACGGCGGCGTCAAGAACGTCCTGCTCCAAGCGGGTCAGGCTCTCCACGATATCCTGCTCCGATGCCGACCAGTCGGGGCGGTTCACGAACGCCTCCAGCATCAGAATCTGCCGGATCTGATCCTTGAAGGGACCGTCGAACTGTAGAACGGTAGCGATTCGTTTCCCGTCGGTGAGTTCCTCGACATTTCGCAGAATGATGTCCCGGGCCTGGTCCTCGTTGGGCTTCGGGAAATCCTTCGTGAAGCTGTCCACAATGCGCTGCAACGGCAGCTTCGACATCTGCTTGATCGCATCTGCGACCTTCATGGCCTTCTCCATCGTTTGGGTCCAGTTCGACTATGGCGCGGGCCAGCCCGGTAACCGAACTGATCAGGCGTGCGAGGAAAGCGACCAGCCACGGGGCAACGGCAAGTCGCCGGTAGCAACCCGTGTGGCCCTCGCCGAAGTCCGCCCCATAAAGTGTGGCTGTCGGCCAAGTTAGGGCTTCTTCGGCTGTGAGGATGTTCGCTTCCGCCGCGAATCGCAAGGTGAATGGGTAGTTCGGAGGGGACTTAGTCACTCGAAAGCATGCAGCAACTTGACATCGTCGACCGCTTCCGACAGGGCGGAGTCCGCCTTTTCTCTCTCCGCGTTTACCAGCTCAGTCAATTCCTGTTGGAGTTCTGTCCGGCCCCGCCGCTCGTCGAGCCAACTGAGCGTGGAATCGGTAATCAGCCATCCGGCGATGCCGGCGACAAGTCCCCCCACCACGCGGCTGACAAAGCGGCCTACTAAGGCGCGGCTCGCGCGGAGTACCCTACCGCCTCCTCCCGGTGAAAGGCGTCTGGCTACCCTGTGCTCGAGAGTCGTCGGACCGACCGGAGTGCTAGTCGCAGCCACGAGAGACGTTGGACTGACGGACGCCACGAATCGCCTATGGAGCTTGCGCTTGTATATCGTTTCCAGACCTAGTGGGAGCGATGTCACTTCGCGATCGTACCAGCGCTCGAACATGTCTAGCCCCTCCTCCTGCATCACACGGCCAACACGGTTTGTGGCAACGCCGATACGTTCTTCCAGCCCTCCGAGCAGCCGCGCCTCAATGTTCTCCTCTAGCCTTCCGAACACGATCAGAAACGGCTCCGTAATCCGACCGCGGAGAGAGTAATGCCGGTCTAGAAGCGACGGGATGGCAGCGTAGACAGGTGCGAAGGCATCTTCGACTCCCTCGTCGATGGCTCGGTGCGTTTCCGGCAACGCGGCTTGGCGAAATTCCTCCGAAAACTCCCTCCACTGTTCCTCCATCCGTTGGAGCAGGAGGAAATGGCCGCCCGCTGCCAATATTACCAACGAGACAATTGTGAGCATCGCGCGAACGACCCATTGCTTCCCGACCGCCCCGCTCGGAGAAAGGGAATGTGGCTCGGTGTCGTCCTGCATATGTGCGGGGGGTGCACTATCTCCAAGGGTGTTCCCGCCCGCCTCGGGGCTCTCCGTGTACCTACTCGACATCTGCTTCTCCCGCGTACTTGTCCGAGACGTACTTCATGAAGAGCAGCGTGAGCACGTAGTCCTTGTACTGGGACGCGTCCATTCCGCCGCGCAGCTCGTCGCAGCTCTTCCAGAGCGAGGAGTATAGGTGGGATTTTCGGAGGGGCATGGGGCAGTCAGGCTCAGGTGGGGGTGGGCGGCGGCTACCTGGACGGGCAATCACGATTAGTGGCCGTCGGAATGAGCGTCAAGAAGGCGAACGATGGCAATGCGCACACGAGGACGGTCGAGGGTTGCATCAGATCACTGGTTGGCGTAGATCAATCTCCCCCTAACTCCAGAGCGATGTGTCATGAGCGGGACGAAGAACCTCTATGTGATTCGACTTGATGAGGCCGATCTGGAAGATTCCAAGTTCAGGAGGGAAAACCCTGGCCATCGGCCCGGAAAGCCGTGCGTGTACGTGGGTGTTACCTCACTCACCCCCGAGGCACGTTTCGAGCAGCACAAGCGTGGAGAAAAGGCAGGAAAAGGCTACGTCACGAAATACGGCCAATACCTCATGCGGAGGCAGTACAAGCACCGTAACCCGGTGGCGTCGGGGCGAAGCGGAGGACAAGGAGCGGGAGTTGGCCGAATTGCTACGACGGAGAGGGTTTGCGGTGTGGCAGCGGTAACGCGCGAATGACCCCGCCCATCCAACGACCACATGGCTGCCTCGACTTCTCCCTCTGCGAAGCCATAGGAAGCCAGTGGAAGCGGCATCGGCTGATGAGCAGGCACCCGCCCGTGAGCGAGAGTGAGCGTTGAAGCGGTGCTGTGTCGACTGCACCCCTGGCGTTCTGCGCCCGGGACTCGATCGCTCCATTACGTTTGAAGTGCCTCAGAGACCACGACAGTCAGCACGACGGCGAGGGGACGTGGAGAACGCAGCGCGGCAAAGGCCACACATCATGGAGTTGATCGCCAACGCGCCGGGACGGCCCCGGAATAGGACAGGACATGATCGACACCGGTAGACCCTCGGAAGTCGACGTGCTCCCCAAAGCCATGCCGGTCGATCAAGTCAGCTCGTGGAAAGCCCACATTCGTGCGATGGAAGACGAGTGGGCAGCGATCGTCGAGCGCCAAACGACGACACTCCTGGCCAACTGGGACAAGGCCATGTCCGAGATGCGCCACCGGCACGACCATCTGGTTTTGGAAGGGTTGTGGGTGGGTGGACCGTCCGACTTCCTTGACATCATCGGTCTCGCTCGCGACGAGAACACTCACTCCCGTATGCTCGAGTGGCTCTTGAGACCGACGGCACGCCACGGCCTCGGATGCGGGCTTGTCAGGCGCTTGGTGGAGCACTGCACAGGAGAGCCGGCATCTGCGCCGCTGACAGTCAGCAAGGTGGCGTTCTCGGTGTGGCGGAATAGCCGAGAGGCCGACCTCGTGGCGTGGGGCCAGGACTTCACGCTCATCATCGAGAACAAGGTCGACGCGACAGAGCAACCCGCCCAGTGCGACGATTTGTACAAGAACTTCAAGAACGAGATCGAGCCGCTGTTCCTCTTCCTAACGCCAGGCGGCCGCCAGCCCTCCACGGCGACCACACCGGAAGCGCAGCGCGCTTTCAAAGCTATCTCGTGGCCCGAAGTTCGTGCAATGTTGGAGGCGGCATTGAACGAATCACGGCCTGCGACCGCCGCTGCCGACGCCGGTGATGTCGTCAGAAACTACTTACGCACGCTCAAGGAGCAGTTTGGATGAATTCGATCGAAAACGAACAGATCAAGTTCTACTTCGAGCACGAGGAGCGGATCCGGGAGTGGGCTGGCTTGGAGACCGAAGTCAGCAAGTTCGTGGATCGATTCTACCGCAGCCTCAAGGGCGATCTCGACGCGGCTATCGCAGACGGGCGGATTGCCGATAGCGATGTCGAGTCGTTTCTCGTCGAAGGGAACCTGCCAGGGCTGTGTCTGCGGCGACGGGCTTGGCCTGAAGGCGAGGATGGGGTGTATGTGAAGATGGAATGGAACCGTAAGAAAGGCTTCCTTCCCAATGGGCCATTGGATTGCGGAGTTGTGACGAGCGTAGAGCGCTACAAGCTTCCCTTTACTGAGGAAGCGCGTCCCGACTACCCTCATTCCTGGAAGGGGTGGCCGGCCTATAGGAGCTTGGATCCTCCAGTTGGCCGATTCTGGGAGGGTGACAACCTGACGAAATACCGTACCGACGTGGTGGAGGCCATTCTCAAGGCTTGGGAGGATCTTGCCCCCATCGTGGATAAAGCTGTTGATCATGGATCCGGTTGATTCGGACTCACTACGCCACAAATCGGCGTCGGATGTGAACGGGTAGTCGCGGTAGCCAGGAAACACTTGGCAAAGGCCGACCTGTCAGACATCAGAGCAGCGCGCACCAAGTGCACCCTCCCCTCGTGCCGAACTCCCCAGCCCCGCCTGATCCCTTACCCGACCCCCCGCCAGCGAGATACACGTCGCCCTCTCCTTCCAATCCACTCCTCCGGATCGCGACCAGCACCCCTGCGCGGCACAGTCTCCGGGACCGGGATAGATGGCGCTGGACCGACACAACAGAATTGTTGCCAACGGAATCGTTGTGTTCCCCGGGGGTGTCCACTGCCGACCCGCCGTTTGTCCGCCAGATCAGGCCCGAATTGGCCGACAAAGTGCGGGTGCGCATACCACAAGTCGGCCCATCCAGCCATCCCTTTGCCCACGCCCCCTCGACATCTTGGAGTCCCACCGTCCGGAGACTCCATGCACGACGCCTTCCTCAAGTCGGTCTTCGCCGACCGGCGGATGGTCGAGATCGTCATTCGCCGCCACGCGCCCGAGTGGGCCGAGGAGATCGACTTCTCGACGCTCCGCGAGGAATCCACCGGGCTCGTCAGCAAAAAGACGCTGCAGCGACGCCACCCCGACATGATCTGGTCCGCCGATACCGTCAATGGCGACGGAGTTCTGTTCCTGCTGGAGTTCCAGCGCACCGTCGACCGCCTCATGGCCCTGCGCACGACGACCTACACTGCACTGACACTCGAGGGAATTGCCGCTGGAATGGACTTCCCGCCCGGAGACCCACTCCCGGAGTTCGTCTATCTCGTCCTCTACCACGGCGATGGTCCCTGGACTGCACCGGCCCGTTTGGCCGACCTGTTCCAGCGCTCCGATCCGGGACGGTACCGCCTGGTCCCGTGGCGAGAGGGTTCGGGAGATGACCGATCGCGCGACGACCTCACGGCTCTGGTACTCGGACTGGCCCGCAACCTTACGCCGGAGGAGATGGCCATGCAGTTGCTGGCCCTGTGGCGTACGATCGAGAAGCACGGAGATCCGGGCTTGGCTGGATTGATGGTCCAGACGGTGGACACGATGTTAGAGTTGAGGGACTACCCAGCACGATTGATGGAGCGAGGAGCGAGGACCATGGCAGAGGTGGTAGACAGGTTCCAGCAGGGTATGGACGAGTTGGTCCAGAGGGGCCGGGCTCAGGTTCTGCGCCGACAGATCACGCGGAGGTTCGGTGAGGAGACGGCTGGCAAGCTGTCCAAGCTGCTCGATGGTCTACCTGATCCCGACGGTATCGACAGGGTCACCGACGCGCTGATCGAGTGCAGCACGGGTGAGGAATTCATTGAGCGGGTGCGGATGGCCTGACCCTCCATCGTTAGGCTGCGGGCGCCACTGTCAGACATCGGAGCAGCGCGCGCCAAGCGAACCCTCCCCTCGTCCCGAACTCCCCAGCCCCGCCTGATCCCTTACACGAGACGCCGCCAGCGAGATACACGTCGCCCTCTCCTTCCAATCCACTCCTCCCGATCGCGACCAGCACCCCTGCGCGGCACAGTCTCCGGGACCGCGATAGATGGCGCTGGACCGACACAACAAACTTGTTGACAACGGAATCGTTGTGTTCCCGGGGGTGTCCACTGCCGACCGGCCGTTTGTCCGCCAGATCAGGCCCGAAGTGGCCGACAAAGTGCGGGTAACTTCTTGACACTCCGCGAGGAATCCACCGGGCTCGTCAGCAAGAAGACGCTGCAGCGGCGCCACCCCGACATGATCTGGTCCGCCGATACCGTCAATGGCGAAAGAGTTCTGTTCCTGCTGGAGTTCCAGCGCACCGTCGACCGCCTCATGGCCCTGCGCACGACGACCTACACCGCACTGACGCTCGAGGGAATTGCCGCTGGAATGGACTTCCGGCCCAGGGACCCACTCCCGGATCGATGGTCCAGACGGTGGAAACGATGTTAGAGTTGAGGGACTACCCGGCACGATTGATGGAGGGAGGAGCTAAGACCATGGCAGAGGTGGTGGATAGATTCCAGCAGGGTATGGACGAGTTGGTCCAGAGGGGCCGGGCCCAGATTCTTCACCAAATGGCCGACCGCAAGTTCGGCGAGGAAACGGCTGGACGATTGTCCGACCTGCTCGACGAGCTGTCCGGTGCCGAAGACATCGACAGGGTGACCGCCGCACTGTTGGAGTGGGGCACCGGCGACGAGTTCATCGATCGGGTGCGGATGGCCTGACGGACAGACCCGATCAGTGAAGAGCCCGGCGTGGAGACCAGGGAAGTGTCCGATGGCGTGAACGTGGATATCGATGCGCGCGGCAACCTGGTCGGCTTCGACATCTATCGTGCCGCGAACCAGCTTGATCTGTCCTCGCTGGAAACAACCGCATTGCCGCTCCGCTCCTACCGGATCAGGTGACGGGCACGCCGCCGACACTCTGGCTCGATTCATCCCGTTCCGCAGATCGCGAAGACCTCAGCCCGGCGGACAGGCAAATGCTCACGCGGCTCGTGGCCGCGATCAAGAAAGAGGAACCGAACCGATGACAACTGGACGAACGGATCTGGGACGTGAGGTGGAGGCGGCTCTTGGGGAAGTGCTTGCCCATGTGCGAGGGGAAACGTCGCTCCCCTGCCGAATCGTCGATGATCGACGGGTTCAGATCAACGGAAGATCAGGCCGACCCTGAAAGACTTGTAGCGTCTCAGTTTGTAGCTCGTATCGTGCGCGGCGCCGAGCACTCCGTGGGTGAATGCTGCCTCGAGGCCGAAAACGCCAGTGTCCGAACGGTGCGCCTCGACGCCCAGGCCGGCCAGTACGTTGATCTCCGGGAACTCGCCGTAGTGGGGCACCACACCGGCCACGACGTAGGCCACCTCGTCGAGTTTGCGCCTATAGGTGATCGGAACCTCAACGGTGTGCACCACGCAACAGTCCCGGCCCTTGGTGGCGTAGAGCACGCCGACCCGGAAGCGGTCGCTTACATCGTAGTGGATGCCCCCATAGAATCCGAGCCTCGCCTGCTGGAAGTCGTACAGCCACGAGACGAGCGGGCCGAACTGGAAGCCTACCTGCGCAGAAGCCGGCGAGGCGACCAGAGCCATGAGTGCCACCAGAACCGTCCACCGCATCAGTTGACCCGTCGATACTCGTGAACGGCTTCACAAGGCCCAGGTGTGAGTGACTGCAGCGCATCAGCGCGATCCGCCGCCGAGCGCGGCAGCGGCGGTCGTCCCGCCGGGCAAGATGCGTTCATCTTTGCTCTCCAATCCCGATCCGCGGACTCGGAAGTTGGTTGCCTTCGAGAGCCCGAGCAAACCTGTCCAGCACTCGGACTCGCGGGCCTGGGAAATGCTTGAGTTCGTCCCACCTCGTGCATCTCTTACACGACCCGCCGTTTGTCCGCCAGATCAGACCAGAAGTGGCCGACAAAGTACGGGTGCGCATACCACAAGTCGGCCCATCCAGCCATCCCTTTGCCCACGCCCCCTCGACATCTTGGAGTCCCACCGTCCCGGAGACTCCATGCACGACGCCTTCCTCAAGTCGGTCTTCAAGTCCTCACCCGTCGCCTCCTTGCCAATGATATCAATAATGCTATCATGGAAACGCAGAAAGCTCCTGGCGGCACTCGACGAATTCCTGGACGACATGCAGTGAGCGACCACTACACCTACCGCATCACATGGTCAGCCGAAGACGCGGAACATGTAGGGCTCTGCGCCGAGTTTCCGTCGTTAAGCTGGCTGGCGGCTACCCCGGCAGAAGCCCTGTCGGGCATCCAGCGCCTTGTGGCCGACTGCGTGGCCGACATGCAGACCAATGGCGAGCCGGTTCCACAGCCGATGGCAGACCGGGCCTACAGCGGGAAGTTCATGGTGCGCGTGACGCCGGATACGCACCGTGCCCTGGCTATTCGAGCGGCGGAGCAGGGAGTTAGCATGAATCGTCTGGTGAGTGCTCGCCTCGCGAAGGAATGAATGCGGTGTTTAGCTTCAACATGCCGAAACCGATGCTCGCCGTTTCCTGTCTGGTGCTCTGTGCCGCCTGCCTGGGCGAGCCATCGGACCCTGGGGCCACGGGTAGCGCGGCGGGCGCGGACCTGTTCTCCGCGTGGCCTGGTGACGAGTCGTTGCGGACCGCCGCGGGACCAGGGCTGGTGGTGGGATCGGACGAGTCTCTCCCGCTGGGCCGGGTCTCCGGAGCGGTCTTCTTCGGCAACGGCATCGCTGTCGCGGACAACCAGTCGCACGAAATCCTGATCCTGGATGCTGCGGGCCGGCTGCTGTCTCGGCACGGCAGGAATGGAGAAGGTCCCGGCGAGTACAAGAATCTGGCCGGGATCGCTCGCCACGCGGACGGATTGATCACCTGGGACGCATTCCACTTCCGATTGACCCTGCTCGACGGGTCCGGGGAGTACGTCGGCGAGACGAAGGTCAACCCGATCGCGACATCGGTGTCAAGCACACGCATCCTGAGGATGGTTGGAGCCTTCGGAAACAGCGTGCTGCTCGAAAACTCGGAGCTGGGATTTCCGGGGCTCGAAGCCGCCCGGCCGATGGAGATCCGGCTGCCGGTGGAATATCAGATCGTTCGACTTTCTGACGGGGGGGTCGTCTTCGAGGGCACCCGTCCCGGTGAAGAGCAGTGGGCGGCGAGGGAGATTCTCAGCGACGGCGGCCGAAGGCACGGAGGGCTACCCGTGATCTTCGGACGGACTGCCGTCTCTGCCGTGACCGACCGATACGCCTATCTGGCGACGACCGACTCGATCACGATCACGCGCTACGACGAGGCCGGGGCCGCCGTGGAAGTCTCATTCGAGCAGCCCCGAAAGAGCGCGGAGGCAGCCTGGGTGCGGTTCCTCAGTGACAGCACACGGGCGCATCTCGAGAATAGAGGTCCGGGCAAGATCGTCCTCGGCGGAAGGAACTTCCTCTTGACCATGGCGGAATTCCAACTCCGCCTGCTGGACGACCTGCCGGCGCGCCCCACCCTTCCCGGTTTTTCCGCCATGAAGGGCGGAGCCGACGGCCTTCTGTGGATCCGGGAGTACCCCGAGCCGCTTCAGGACCAGGTGGTCTGGGTCGGTTTCAGCGAGGCGTGGCAGCGGAAGAAGCGGATCGCGATGCCCGCGAACCTGAACGTTCTGGATATTGCGGAAGACCGCGTACTCGTCCGGGCAAAGGGCGCCCATGATGAAACTCTGATCGAGGTCTACCCGATCGAGCGTTGATCACGGGTGCGCATCCCACAAGTCGGCCCATCCAGCCATCCCTTCGCCCACGCCCCCTCGACATCTTGGAGTCCCACCGTCCCGGCGACTCCATGCACGACGCGGGTGCGGATGGCCTGACCCTCGATCGTTAGGCTGCGGCCGCCACTGTCAGACATCGGAGCAGCGCGCGCCTAAGGGCACCCTCCCCTCGTGACGGGTTCCTCAGCTCCGCTGGTCACTTACACGAGACGTCGGCAGCGAGGTACACGTCGCCCTCCCCTTCCAATCCAGTCCTGCCGATCGCAAACAGCACCCCAGCGACCGGCCGTTTGTCCGCCAGATCAAGCCCGAAGTGGCCGACAAAGTACGGGTACGCATACCACAGGTCGGCCCATTCAGCCATCCCTTCAGCGTTTGTGGCTACCCACCTCGCACGCGCGCCAGAAACTCGTCCGCGTCGTCGCAGTCCATGATCGCTCCGGCCACACGGTCGATCGGGTCTCCATCTGGAGTTCGGCCGAGCAACCGCGCCAGTTCGTCGGCGGTCTGCCGCCCAAACTTGCGGGCAGCCAGATGGCGCAGGACCCTCACCTGTCCCACTTCGATGCCCTGCTGTCTGACCTCGTTCCAACCACGCCGGAACTCCGTATCCACCATTCCCATGGTCATCGCTTCCTCCAGTTGATCGCTGTCGAATCCCTTCGAACGTAGCATCGCCTTCACACCCCGGGCCATGAACCGGTCGAAATCCTCGTCGTCACAGCCCTCGACCGCACGTCGCAACACCGGCAACCGTTCTCCCAGTTCGGCTGCGGAAGCCAAGCCAGCGAGCCCCAGTATCATCTGTGGCAGGTCCAAAGACCTCGGTGGCGGAGCATCGGCGGGACGTGGCGGCGGATCAGGAACTCGATCATCCGCGGGTGGGAGAACAGTTTCTTGAAGGCGGCGTCGTCCACCGGTTCCGTCGCGGCCGATCACCCGACTACCGGGACCCTGCGGTGCTTCAGCAGCGCTGGACGAATCAGTGCTTTGGCAGCCTGGGCTACCGCCTCCAAGCCTCCTCGTCCGGGACCCCGCGGCTGAACAGCATCTTCAACCCCGGGCCGGCTGCGCCCCCGACCGCGTCCATGGCGGTCTGGGTCGGGGACCCCAGATTGCGGAGGAACCCCCGCACCTGCCCTGTTTGCGGGTTGCGCAGGATCGTCATGGGCTGGTCGGTCTCTTTGTCCAGCGTGGCAGATCCTCCGGGCCCGGTGAGCGTGATGCTGGCCAGGTTCCCGGCCCAGCCCGGCTGCACGGGCAAGGCGAAGCCGAAGCCTTGGGAGTCCCCGGCGCCGTCGGCCACCTGAAGCATGTCGAACGCCAGAGAGAAGACCTCGTCACCCCCTTCGGTAAGTCCGGTGATGCGGTAGTCGCCCTCGGACGCCGGCAGAGCCGGCTCGGCCTCTACAATGAAGGCTGGCTCCAGATACGGAACTCCTGTGGAATCCACCCCACCCCAGAGAAGGAGGGCATGCGCAGGCTGCGCGGCCACGGCGGATGTGCGGTTTGCTTCGTCCTCGAGCCTGAAGTGGAGCGCTTTGGTGAAGCTGTAGTCACTGACCCACGGCGGACGACAGTAACTCATGAAGTCAGGGGTATGGGGTTCAACCACTCGGTTGGTTGCGAAGTCGTATCCCCAGGCACCGATTCCCCCGTTCGTGTAGGGAAAGCCATCGTCGAGTTGGTCTATTGCGACACATGGGGCATGCAACAGCGACATGTTATGGCCGAGTTCGTGGGCGATGATGATGCCGTCGGGTATCGAGAAACTGGCTCGGCCAGGCGAATCAGCCGTACCTCGGCCACTGACTTCTCCCCGCATCATGCCCATGTAGTGGCCGGCGCCGCCTTCCATGGCACGGATGGCCCTTGTTTCAGCGAGCACACCATGCGAGTTGTTAGTCGAGCTCAGCACGGGTTCGTGTGCCGTGACCTCCAGGCCACGCACCGGGAGGAGCCTGCGCGTCTCGGCGAGCAGCTCGTGGCCTTCCGGATCCGCGGCCATTCCGGCGACGATGCCGATGATCGATCGGTCGGGATCTTCGGTCCAAACAAAGGGAACCAGCGTCAGGTCGAACGGCGGCACGGCATGGACCTCGACCGCCACGCGTCCCGTCTCCGGGATGCGCTTCGCCACGCCCAGGGACGCGTCCAGAGTTCCGGCCGGGTCGATCTCGATAACCATCTCAAGTCCGGGCTGCAGCACACTGCCGGGGATGGTAGCGTTGGCCGATTTCGAGAGCGCGCCCTGGCTCACTTCGGTCGGTATGGGGACCGAACTTGCCGGAATGTGTTCCACATGCGTCTCCCGGTCGTCCTGGTAGAACCGGGCACGAATCTCGGGAGTGGTCTCGCTCGTGGCCCGCTCGGCGGTGACAAATACGCGAAGCAGGGCGTCTGTTCCCGCGACGAGCGGGACGGGGAAGTCCAGCGACTGGACGGACTGGACCAGGTACGCGGCTGGTGGCGGATCGCAGGAGACTATCCTGCTTTGGTCGATACGGTTCAACCATGCCTGAAAGGGCGCGTCCGCAGGGGCACACAAGCTGGTGCCGCCAGCGAGAAGCACTTCGAGTTGATGAAGCCCCAGGAGGTTGGCGGGCAGGGTTCCCCGCAGCCCGGAGTTGTTGGACAGATACAGGTTCCGAAGGGCCACCATGCCGCCGAACTCCGGCGGGATGGGGCCGGCGAGACCGTTGTTGTTCAGGTAGAGTTGTTCCAGGCCCGTCAGGTTGCCCAGCTCCGGCGGAATCGGACCTGTAAGGGCGTTGTCCGCCAGGACGATCTGTTCGATGCCGGCAAGATCCCCGAGCTGTGGTGGAATCGGGCCGGTGAGATCGTTTCCCGAGAGACGAAGGCTCGCCAGGCTGGCGAGGTTGCCCAAATCAGGCGGAATGGGGCCGCTCAGGTCGTTGTCGCGGAGATCCAGCTCTTCCAGCTCGGTGAGGTTGCCGAGTTCGGGCGGAACCGGACGAGCGCACCTTGATAGCAACGTAACTCCATGTTATACAACGCCTTATGGGCATCATGCATTGAATGGTGTATCACTTACAATATGCAATTCTGAACTGGAATCCCTTCTACCACACTGGAGGTCCTCGGACGACATCACGGGCGGTCAGTGGGAACCGAAAAACTTTCTGACCTCGTTGGCCAGAGGATCCAAGTCCTTCGTCTCGCACCCCCAGACGACCATAACGCGCCAGCCCATCTCCTCCACGACATGGCTGATCAGCCTCCCAGTGGACTGCTGCGCCGTCCGAGTCTCTGGCTCACAGCAACCGTACGAGCACGAGCAAAACCTCAAGGGCGATGATCGACACGATGAATCCGAGGGCCGCGTCACTCCAAGTTACCTCCAGAGCATCCGAGATCGCACGGGTGAGCACGACAATGCCCCACACTACTGAGAACCAGTAGCAAATGTTCTGGATTAGAGGTCTCTCGTAGGCGATCCCGATGAGCAGGAAACCGACCATGCCGACGAGCGGGAACAAGAAGGAGACTCCGACCAACCGTGTTAGCCGCGCTAGGCTGACGACTTGGGTCGTCAGGGAAAGGGTCAGGAATGTGCCGATCACGAGATATAGCCACAGCAAGAAGCTCACGGCGAACGCGAAGACACCACCGACCGCGACGCCGAGGTTCCACGCCCACGCGAAGCTTGGATCTATCGGAGGCAGCTGAAGCCTCAGAAAAAGCGCCAGCACGTTTGCGCCTGAGAACCCTCCAACCGCCACAGCGGCAACGGCCAGTCCAGCAGGAGCGCCGGATATACGACGTACCCATCGGGCGGGGGCCTCTACTGCTACCGCTAGATTCACGGGCCATGGACTCCGGCCACGGCGGGGCTTATCGACGACTCCAGCACGGCCGCGATCCCGGTTAGCACCATGGCCACGATAGTCCAGCGTGCGGAGACCCTCAACTCCAGACCTCGATCGTGCGCGACTCTGCCCACAATCACGCGGGCCAACTCAAAGCCAGCCACAGTTGCCGAAAACTGGCCAGCCAATTCCGGAACGCCATGAACCAAGAGAGGCAACCACATTGGAGGGGGCACTGCCGCGAACAGCGCTCCGGCTTGAAACGCGTTCCAGAAGGCCGCAAAAGCCGTGGGTAGACCGAGGAGGAGACCGCCCGCGACGAGGATCGCAATGATCCGCATGTTGTGGAGCGCCGTGCCGAGCATCGGAACGGCGCTCACTTCGGGCGGGCACGTGAAGGAATAGGGAGCGACTAACCACCCACCTATCCCCGCTGGAAGAAAAACCCCAGCAGCGGCGGCGAACGGCCACAATCGCAGTACATTGTCGAACCGCATCGTCAGCCCTAAGACCCGGCTGGCGCCTCCCGAAAGCGTCGCATCAGGATCAGATGTCCGGCTGTCTGGAATCCCACCGCCGCACCGAGTCTCAAGCCAAAGTCTTGGTCGGCGAGCAATAGCATGAGCAGGACTACACCGAATCCGATGACGAAGATGCCCGAGAAAAATCTGAGGGGCGCCCTCCGCGCGGCACGAGCCGGCTCAAGCACTCTAGGCTCCTCCAACGAGGGAGCCGATCCCAGCTCCGAGGTCCGTGCCAGTCAGCCCTCCGATCACGGTGCCGCCACCCGGCGCAAGTGCAGTTCCGGCTGCCCCACCAACAATGAGGCCGATAGTGCCACCGACTACTATACCCGCAGCAGCACCCCAAATGCCCCACCGATTCCCGAATACCCCGCCCAACTCGGACGTCGGGGGATCGGCCACGGGGATCATGCTCGCCCCAGGGGCGGCGATCGGTGCCAGAAGCACGGCAACGACGACGAACACGGGAAGAAGCTTTCTTCTCATTCTCAACCTCCTTTGGCAGTGGACTGGGCGGCGTGATGTCGTGAGCCACCCGTCAAGCCAAGGTAAAGCGTGACGGGCGGTCATGCCATGGTTTCCCTCATCTCGTCGCGGATCTGGTCGCGGATCTGGGACCGAAGAGCCACACCTGTGGCGACCAAGCACCCCCGTCGAGATGCGAGGCCCGATTCGGAGACGGCCTAGAGCCCTACGTCTCGACAATGGTTTGCGGGAAGGAACCGGTTGGCTGAGAACCCCTGTCAAAGAGCCTGAACCACTTCGTCACGCTTGGCGTTATTGGCAACCGCTAACGGCTCGGTCCAGCATCGCGGTCTGGCCCTCGCGGCGGCGTTATCACCAGCCGTGGCCGCGCGGTCTGGCGGCGGCGGATGTCCCGTAGTATTCGGTCAAGCGCGTCACCTGCCCGTTCAGCCGCTCGATTTGCCGCCGCAAGGTGTCGTTCTCCGCGCTCAGCCGCTCGACGTGCCGCCGCAAGGCTTCGACCTGCTCGGAGTGCCGCCGCTGCTCCATCTCGTACTGCTCGGACAACCTCCGCAAGGCCCTTGTCAACTGCGCCTCTAACGCGCTCATACAGCCTCCTCACTCGTTCGACAGCTTCAAGGCCGGACGGTCGTCCACCCACCGGGGCGTACGGGCCAGCCTCCCGTCCGGCACCACGACGAACCGCTCGCCCTTGATCTCGTGGAACACGAGCCCCCCGGTGTCCTCCTCCAGCTGGGCGAGCGTCCGTCGGGCGTCCTCGATGTCCCGGCCCAGTCCGGCGACCGTCTCGATCCGGTTCTGGATGCTCCTCGACAACCAGCGCATCGTCGCCCAGCTTCCTCCGAAGGTGCCGAGCCAGAGGCTGAGGCCGACGATCAGCGGCCGGAGCCACGCCTTGACCAGCAACTCGCGCATCCGCCCGGTCGCCTCCTCCGTATCGCGCTCGATTGTACCGAGCGCGTTCCTCGCGACGCGCCGCGAGTTCTCGCCGAGCCGCCCGAGCTCGCTCGCGGTCAACTCCTCGATCTCCCTGCGTGCGTTCTCCAGCCTCCTCCGCATCCGGTCGGTCAAGTCGTTCGCGGTCGAAGTCAAGTGCGTACAGTTCTCCCTTCAGCCGCCACCGCTTCCCGGTCTCGGGGTCCATCGCGGTCAGGTACTCCTTGCCTTGCCGCGGCACTTCCAAGCCCGCCTCCCGGAGCGCGGCGACGACATCGAAGCGGTCCTTCACCGCGCCGTGCTCGACGCGCTGGAGCAGATAGTCCCGGATCAGGTCTCGCGGTGAGGATTCGATCCGGAGCCCGGCCCGCAGCTGGGCGGCCTCGACGTAGGCGCGATGTCCGGGCTGCTGCACCCTGGCCCGCGCCGGGTCGTCGGGTCGGCTCCAGCCGTGTTCGTGGTTGAAGGCGTCTTGGAGCGGGCCGAACGTCTTCTCCCAGCCCGGAGGGGCGATGTTGAGGCTCCGCCCGGTCTCAAGGTCGCATCGGGCGGCCAAGACATGGACGTGCGCTCCGCCGCCCTCCTCCCGGTGGAGCACGGCGGCCCATGCGTAGCGGTCGGATTGGAGCCCGGCCCAGGCCGTCTCCTCGAACGCGTCGAGAGCCGCGTCGATCTGTTCTTCGGTGGGTTCGTCCTCCGGTGCCCATGCGATCACGCCGGAGGTGTACTTGTGCTCGAAGGCCAGCGTGTCGGCTACGGCGGCCACTTGGTTCGGGTCCCCGCGCAGGACTTCGACATCTTCACGCGGCTTCCCGGCCGCGTCACGCTCACCGAGGAGGTAGCCGGCCGCCTTGCGGGCCGATCCGGTCCCGTGGGCAAGGAACTTAATCAGCATGGGTGTTCGGGCTTCCGACACGGGCCAGCGCCCGGAGCGCCCGCTCGATGGAGATCAAGTGGGCGATCACCTCGACGGCCTCGATGGCCGCCTTGTGAGTATTCACCCAGCGAGCGATCTGGTTGAGGTTGTTACCGATGCGAGCGACCTGCTTGGTGCGCTCGCGCTCGACCTCGGCCGCCGGGGCGGTCCATGTGCGCGTGCGGGCCATGGCCTCCCGGACGAGTGCCGAGAGCGGGACGCCGGCGGCCTTCGCCTTGGCCCGCCAGTCGGCGAGTTCGGCCGCCGACACGCGGGCGGAGACGGTTGCGGGGCGCCGATCACTCATCGGACGACCGGTCGACACGGGGGACGGGGGGCGGAGCCCCCGCCCGCGCGCCCCGGCGGCGCGCGGAACTTGGTGGGGATCGAAGGGGGGCGGCGCCATCCCCTCGCCAGCCCGGTGTCTTACACCGGGTACGCTGGCTTGACCGCTCAAGGCGAGGCCAACGGGCTGTTCCCCGGCCGCTTCGAGCGCGCCGCATCATCGAACCGGGCGGGCGTCCGCCGCCCGCCAACCGGCTTCGGCGGTCCCGGACGCGGCCCCGAAGCGCACACGGGCCTCATCACCGTGGCACCGGCTCTCCGCGATGCGCTCGGCAACCCATTCGTCCACCTCGGCCTCGATCCAGCCGACTGCACGCCCGCCAAGGGCGACCGGCTGGGGGAAGCGCCCCGCGGCCACCCGGACGTAGATTGTGCTCCGCGACAGGCCGGTGCGCTCCATCACCTCCGGCAGCCGCAGGAAGCGGGTCGGAGGGATCGTCGTCTGTTCATTCGGGTTCTCGGTCATCTTCCTGCTCCTCCTCGTTGCTCTGTGCTTTGCTGGTCGGTCTCGGTGTCGCGGGCGCCGAGGCGGATCGCGCCCACCACCCGAGGCCCGGTCCCGCTCCGCGATGACCCCGAGAGTTCGATCCGCCATCCTCAGCGACGGCGAGCGGTCAAGACCGATCTGACGCATCAAGTTCGGGTCGCCCTGCGCTTTCCTGCCCAAGGCCGTAGGGCTCATGCCCGAGCGCCCGGGGAACGCGCTAACCCGTGATCTGAACTGCTCTTCAAGCGTGTCCATGCCCGAACGCTGAAGACCTGTTCACCGACGCGTCAACCTGTGGGTAATTACCAACAGTCCGGGAACGTTTCAGGAGGTTTCGCAGCGCCTCCTGCCCGTGGCACACCGCCGCCAGTGAGTCGGAGAAACGCCCCCCTGGCCCACAGCGGACCCATCGTCAAAGAGGTGTGGAAGCCGGTCCGACGAGGACGGTTCGACCCCGTTTGCCGCCGTGGGTGGTCGGCAACGCGGTCGCGGCTGCCCGCCGACCGCGCTACGGACGTGGAAGGGCTGTGCTGACCGGTGACGAGAGCGGCTTGCAGCTACCGGAGATACCTGCTCCACGCCTGCATGACTTCGGCTCGGCGCGTCAACAGGTCGGATCGCTGATACGCTTGGACGACTTGGCTCCTCGGGACATGGGCGAGGCAGGCCTCCGCGACCTCGGCGGAGACGCCGGACTCGGCCATCCACGACCGTGCGCTCGACCGGAACCCGTGCAGAGTCGAGGCAACCCCGGCGCGCTTGAGCACCCTGAGCGGCGCTTTTGGTGGCAGCGGTCCGCCGGTCCGCGACGGAAACACCAGCGGCGATTCGCCCGCCAGCTTGCGCGCCTGGTCCAGCACGCCGAGCGCGCCCGTGCTGAGCGGGACCGCGAACTCGCGGCCCGCTTTCATTCTTGAGGCGGGAATCGTCCACCTCGCCACGTCCATGTCGATCTCGCCCCAAAGCGCCCCACGTGCTTCGCCGGGACGAACCGCTGTCAGCACGATCAGTTCGACGCACAGCACCGCCGACGGGTGCGTGTCGGTCGTCCCGCGAACCGCCCGGAGCGCGGCCGCGACCTCTCCGTGCGGCAGCGCCCGGTGGTGGATTGTTGTGTGGCCGTTCGCCTTCGGCAGTGCCACGACTGCACGTTCGACCGGGTTGTCCGCCCGGTAGTTCCGACCGATACACCACCGGAAGACGGCGGTGATCCGGTGCTGGGCCTTGCGTGCGGCGGCGGGCTTCGAGTTCCAGATCGGCGCCAGGCACCGGAGCACGTCCGCGCTTTCGATCCGGTCCACCGGCTTGTCGAGGAGCGGTGCGGCGTGCAGCCGGAACGTGGACTCCCACTGCTCGGGAAGCGGGCTCCCGGCTTTCCACGCTTCGCGGTGCAGTTCAATCGTCTTCTCGGCGGCTTCGGCGAACGTCGGGACGCCGCGTCCGCGCGGGTCCTGGCCCAAGCGGACCCCCCGGCTGTTGTCCAACGCCTTCTGCCGGGCCTCTGCGAGCGTCACCTCGGGATACGGCCCGAGCCCGATCGAGGTGAGATGGCCCTCGATCCTGACGCGCTGACGCCATGTCTTGGTGATCCGGCCATCCAGAGTCCGGTGCACCCGGAGGCTCAGCCCCCGCCCGCCCCGCCCGTCGCCGTAGACGCCGGGTCGGTTGACAGTCCGCACGAACGCGGCGGAGAGTGTTCGGGGACGCTTCATCCTGGGTTCCTTCCTTGTGGTGTATCACTTATTGCCGCACTACATCGGGAAGAATACACCGGATGGCGATGGACCGCAAGGGACGACAGAGCGCCACATGTCCTACTGAACACGTTGTTCAATAACGTGTTACGGCCTACTTGATGGATCTTGGTGGACTACACTGGAAGATGTGTGCAGAGTTCGGGCGGGATCTGCCCGCGCAGGTCGTTGCCTACGAGCACCAGCCTCTTGAGCGACGCGAGGTTGCCGAACTCGGACGGGATCGTGCCGTTGATGCCTCTACAGCCATTGAGCCAAAGGGATTCCAGCGCGCTGAGGTTGCCTAACCCGGGCGGAATCTCACCCGTGAATGCGTTGCCGGTCAGTCGCAGGTCTTCCAGGGCGGGAAGGTTGCCTAGCTCCGGCGGAATCTCGGTGAGGTGGTTGAGCGAGAGCCCCAGGTATTCCAGCGTGGCAAGGTTGCCGAGCTCCGGCGGGATTGGGCCTGTGAGGCTGTTGTTGCCGAGCGAAAGGTATCCCAGCGCGGTGAGGTTGCCTAACTCGGGCGGAATCTCACCCGACAATGCGTTGCCGCCGAGTGCCAGGCGTTCCAGGGCGGGAAGGTTGCCGAGCTCCGGCGGGATCGGGCCGGACAGACCGTTCCAGCGGACATCCAGATGTTCCAGAGCGGCAAGGCTGCCGATCTCAGGTGGGATCGGGCCGCTGAGCGCGTTGCCGGCCAGATCCAGGCGGACCACCGCACCCCGTGCGTCGACGGTCACCCCGTGCCAGTCCCGCAGCGGCGCGTCCGAAAGCCAATTGCCGGCCTCAAGCCAGCCTGGCCCGCCAGATGCATGGTACAGCGCTGCCAGCGCTTCCTGCTCCGCCAGAGGCCCGCATTCGACACCCGTGCCTTCATGGGACTGGATTCCGGCGAGCCATGCGTGGAAGGTCGTCGTCGGGGAGACACACAGTTGCGTCTCTCCATAGCTGAATTCGCGGAGTGGGAGCCGCGCCAGGCTCAGCGGCAGGCGGCCGCTGAGAGAGGCGTTGTCGCCGATTCGCAAGACGTTCAGGTGAGTCAACGTGCCCAGGGCCGACGGAAGCTGCCCGTCCAGTCCGTTCCGGGCCAGGTCTAGCCCGTTCACCCATCCGGCGGGGTCCGTGCTGACCCCGTGCCAGTCCCGCAGCGGCGCGTCCGTGAGCCAGTTGGCGTCCTGAAGCCAGTCCGGTCCGCCCGTAGCATGGTACAGCGCCTCCAGCGCAGCTCGGTCCGACGAGCCGCACAGGTCGATGTCGCGGTCGTGGAGGTATCGAATCGAGGCGAGCCACGTCTGAAAGGCGGGGTCGACCGGCACACAGAGTCCCGTCCCGAGGATGGCAAACTCCCGCAAGTCAAGCGCGAGCATGCTGGTGGGGAGAGCTCCGGAAAGCCTTGGGTTGCCACCGAACCACAGGGTTTCCAGCCGGATCAAGTTACCGATCTCCAGCGGAATGGTCCCGCTAAGGTTGTTCCCACCTAGCGACAGATTATCCAACCTGGCGAGGTTGCCGATCTCCGGCGGAATCGGCCCGCTGAGGTCGTTGCCATCGAAGTCCATGTAATCCAGCGCCGCGAGGTTGCCGATCTCCGGCGGAATCGGCCCGACGAGGCCGTTGCCACGGAGTTGGAGATGTCTCAGCGTAGCGAGGTTGCCGATCTCCGGCGGAATCGGCCCGCTTAGGGCGTTGTTGAGAAGGCTGAGGGATTCCAGCGCGGCGAGGTTTCCGATCTCCGGTGGTATCGGACCGCTTAGGTCGTTGCCATCCAGGTTCAGCGATTCCAGCGCGACCAGGTTGCCCAACTCAGGCGGAATCGGGCCGCTGAGGGCATTGCGGGAGAGGTTCAGCGTCCTCAGGGCCGTGAGATGACCGACTTCGGGCGAAATCGGACCGTTGAGGCCATGACGTATCGATTCGCGCTTCTCGGGATCCCACTCGCCCGCAAGGTCCAACGAGACGACGCGCCCCGAACCGTTGGTCCGCACGCCGTACCATTCCGCGAGCGGCGTGTCGGTCAGCCAGTTCTCGTTGTTGACCCAGTTCGGCCCGTCCGTCGCGTTGTAGAGTGTCTCCAGCGCCGCGCGGTCCGGATTCTCGACGGCAATCGTCACCGTCGCAGTACCCGAGGCCGAGCCCGCCGTCGCGTTGATCGTAGCCGTCCCATTGCCCGCAGCCGTCACCAGACCGCTGGCGTCCACCGCCGCGACCGAGGCGTCGCTGCTCGCCCACGTGACGGCGGCCCCCGCCATAACTTGCCCGTTCTGGTCACGCACCTCGGCGGTGAACCGAACCGTCTCCCCAAGGGCGGTCAGTGTGGCAGAAGCCGGGCTGACCGTCACTGTGGTGGCGACGGGAGCCGGAGGAGGAGCCGGCTCGACGGCGCCATCGCCGCAGGACAGGAGCAGCATGGCGATCCCGACCACGGCCATTGCCGGGATCTCCAGGCACGCGTTCAGCCGCCCCGGTCCTACTCCTTCGCGCCTCGGACCAGCGTGCCCATGCCTCATCCTTGCCCGACCATCGTCCGAGTGCGCTCTCGCCTGCATGTCCGTCTCTCTTGGCCCTGCCCGCTTCGGCGTTCGGAGTTTCATTACGCATCCGGCTGCGCGCTAAGCATATCATACAACACTTTTCTTATATCCACCCATCGTTTACACATAATGCACAACTTTATAACCTTGTAAACAATTGTTAACATCGCACAAGTTGCACAACAACAAGAGGCCTGCATTGCGCGCGTCTCTTGTATCTGCCACAGTTGTGGTTTGCGCCCAATTGAGATCCGTGCGGAGTAGCTAGACGAATGTCGGCAGCCGGTAGGTTCGCGAGCGAGGTCCGGGAGGATGTCCGTTCGGCGAAACTCCCGTCAGCCGCAGTGATGGGGTTTGTCTCGGCGGCCAACCTGATCGCTTCCTCCTTCGCGGTGGGCACCTCGATCTTTGACGGTTCCCTCGCTCCATACGCCGTGTCGGGTGTCGGCCTGCTTATCTTCGGCTCCCTGATCGGATGCGCTTTCGCGGCGTTGTTCAGCGGACATCGGAGTGCCACGGCCAAGCCGCCCCTGCCAGCTCTCCTCGTCCTGGCGGGTATCGGAACTGCTCTGAATCTTGGCGCTCAATCTCTCTTCGTGACCGTGGTAGCGGTCATGGCGATCAGCGGTGCTCTGACTGGCATCTGCTTTCTGCTCATCGGACGACTGGGCGCCGCCAGTCTGCTGCGGTTCATCCCGTATCCCGTGTCCGGAGGTTTTCTGGCCGGAACCGGCGGCGTTGCCTGCTTGCTGGCACTGTCCCTGATGGGTCTGGATTTCGGCGTTCGCCCGATTGCCAGCCTGCTCGATGCCGACAGGGTCACGGTATGGGAATCCGGGCTTCTGTTCGGCATCTGCCTGTTTCTGGCGTCGAGGCGTTGGCGGCGTGTCCCGATCGTCCCATTGGGTTCGCTGGTGGCGGCAGGCCTGGTTCACCTGGGGCTTTGGGTGTTCGGTGTTTCGGTGGATCAGGCCCAAGCGGCGGAACTACTCCTTTCCGGCGGCGGCGCGGGCGGGATGTGGCCCTCGATCGAGTTGGGCGATCTATCTGCGATAGCGTGGGGGTCGGTCGCGGCCCAAAGCCCGGAAATCCTGACCATCGTCTTCCTGAATCTGGTCGCGATGGTGCTGGCCTTGGGAGGGCTTGAACTCGGTTCCAGGCAAGAATTGAATTGGGACGGTGAGTTCGTGGCTGCCGGAGCCACGGCGATTACGGCAGCCGCCGGCGGGGGGCCCGCCTCCTGCCTGACGGTAGTACAGTCGTTGCGAAACCGGATGTTCGGGGCGGACACTCGGCTGACGGCCCTGTTCACAGCCGGAGTGCTGGGCCTTGCCCTGGTGTACGGCGGCAGGATTGTCGGCCTGATCCCCACCCCCGTCGTTGGCGGCATTCTGCTTTGCACGGGAATCAGTCTCGTGAACGACTGGGTCGTGCGAAACAGAAAACGGTTGCCCGCAACCGAGTTCGGGATTCTGGCGTCGATCTTCGGGGCCATCCTGATGTTCGGATTCCTGGAAGGAGTGGGAATCGGAATGCTTGTCACGATCGTGCTGCTCATCTTCCGTCTCAGCCGCCTCGACCCGATAAAGGCCCGCCGCACTGTCCGTGAGCAGCGCAGCAACCGTCGCCGGTCGATTCCCGCGCAGGCAATTCTGAAGGAGGAGGGTGGGCGCGGGGTCGTATACCAGTTGCACGGCTATGTGTTCTTCGGCAGCGCCTACTCGTTGTTCAGCCGCCTGGAAGAGGATCTGGCCACCTCGCGCTCGGTTTGCATCGTGCTGGACCTGCGGCGGGTATCCGGTTTCGATTTCTCGGCCATCAGATCCCTGTGCACGTTCGTCAGCAAGGCTCACGCAGCCCGCTGGCAGGTCATAATCTGCGGTGGTTCCGACCGGCTCAACCGCCGACTGGAAGACAACCTGTCAGCAGTCGAGTACCGCTGGTTGATCCTGGAGGAGGAGCTGGATCGCGCATTGGAACGTTGTGAAGATGCGGTGATCGACAGATGTGGGGCGGAGAGGCCGGAGCAGGACTTCCAACGCACGCTAATCGAGCGCGTTGCCGACGACCTGGTTGATCAACTTGACCGCCAGGCGTTTTTCGAAGAGATGATCGACGAGCTCCATGACTGGATCGAGCCTCACGGCTACGCTGCCGGCGACACGGTCTCCGAGCCCGACCAACCGCTCAGGGGCCTCCTGTTGCTGGTTGGGGGAAAAGTCTCGGTGTTCGATTCGGCTGGCCGCCGGCTCCGCCAGTGCGGTCCGGGTGACGTGTTGGACGCTGGTGCTGCGTTCGGCGATATGACGACCGACACGCACACGGTAGCGGATCGATCTTGCTGGCTTGCGATGTTGACGCCCACCGCCCGCCAGTTGCTGGAGGAACGCAACCGGACGCTGGCCTTGAAGGTCTACCGATACGTGATCCTCCGTTCGCGTGCGACATCCGGCTAGACTCATGTCGCTACCAGTGGCCTCGAGCATGGCAATTCGCATCCACGGGCTGGGTGGTCCCGAGGTGCTCCGTTGGGAACGGATCCCTGTGCCCGATCCGGGCCCGGGCGAGGTACTGGTCCGGCATGAGGCCATCGGGCTCAACTTCGCCGACACCTACCGCCGGACCGGGTTCCGTCCCTCACCGTCACTGCCGGCGGTCATCGGCGTGGAGGCCGCAGGGATGGTCGAGGCGGTGGGGCCAAAGGCTGCCGACAGGCCGTCCGACGTCAACTGCCCGAACTTCCAACCCGGCGAACGAGTCGCCTACGGCCATGTGCTGGGTGCCTATTGCGAGCGCCGGGCGATCCCTGCGGACCGTCTGGTCCGAATCCCCGATGCGATCGACTACGAGACCGCTGCGGCAGCGATGCTGAAGGGCATGACCGCGTGGCATCTCTGTCGGCGCACCTACCGTGTGAGGGCGGGCGAACCGGTACTCGTTCACGCGGCAGCGGGCGGCATGGGGATGGTCCTTGCTCAATGGTGCAGGGCGCTGGGCGCGACCGTCATCGCCACTGCAGGCAGTTCGGAGAAGGCGCGCGTGGCGCGGGAGCACGGGTCAGACCACGTCATCCTCTACGAGGAAGAGGACTTCGTGGAACGCGTGCACGAGATCACCGGCGGCGAAGGCGTACCGGTGGTCTTCGACGGCGTCGGCGCGACCACCTTCGACGGCTCGCTGGAGTGCCTCTCCCGTTTCGGGATGATGATCGCCCTGGGGAACGCATCGGGCCCGGTGCCACCGTTCAATCTGCTGCGCCTGAGCGCGAAGTCTCTGATCGTGACTCGCCCTGCCGTCATGCCGCACGAGAAGAGCCGGGAATTCCTGGTCGCGGCCGCCGGACAACTCTTCAGGCACATCGAGGCAGGTCGCATCCGCGTCACCATCGGTCAGCGTTTCCCCCTTGCGGAGGCGGCCCGGGCCCACCGGGCGCTGGAGTCGAGGCGGACGTGGGGATGTACGGTGCTGCTGCCATGAGGGAAGCGGATCGGGGCCCTCGCTATCAACCGGACGCGGGAGCCCCAGCCGCGTCCGCCCGAGCCATGCCGCCGTTCTCAAGCCAGTCGGCCAGGTCCGGAGCGACGCGCTCGGTCATCGCCTTCCGGTAGAGAGCACGCTCGATCGGGCCCAACACGGCCTCGAACTGGCCACTCTTCCCCTTGGCGAAGAAGGCTGCGGGATCGCGGCCTCCCGGGGGCACCAGCTTCGAAGCGCGTCGCTTCATGCTCTCGAAACGCGCGGCGTCGATCAGACGAGGCCAGCGCTCTTCGTTGACGGGAATGCCGAGGATTTCCGAGACCCGGCGCATCTGGCCGGCCAGGTCGGCCTTGAGATCGGCATAGTGAAACAGATGGATGTTCGGGCAACCGCGGTGGCGCCAGTACGTCCTGGCAAGCGAGAGGGGGGACGAAGCGGGCCACCCGTCATGCTCCCCGGGAAAACCGGGTGTGGTGATCCACTTGCGGAAGAACGCTCGCCTGTCGTCCGGAATCTCGTCGAGCGGCCAGGGGGGCGCACCGTTCATCAGCCGGGCGTCGGGATGCACGTTGGCAATGTGTCTCGCCAACGACAGGAAGATGTCGCGTGGATCGCGACCGATGAAGAGGTAGGTTGGTGCATCGTGATAGGGGAGCCCGTCCAACGGCAAGTGGGTCTTGATGATCCGGCGGTGGGTCTGCCTCTCCAGGCGGGCCATGAGATCGTCGATCGGGAGGTTCAGCGATTCGAGGCATGGCGAAAACTGCGACAGGGGTGCGGGAAACTCCGAACTCTGAAACACCAGCAGCGCACAGATGGTTCGCATCCATGTGCTGCCAGCCTTTTGCGGCGAGCACACGATGATGTCGTCATCGCGCGGGGCGTAAGCCTTCCACCGCTCGGAATCACGCAGTCTGTGGAGGTAGATCCGTGTCCACCGAGGACGATCACTGACGATTGGTTCTTCCGACGGCATGAAACCCCCCTCAGAACCCCAGCGACGCAGTCTCACGCCGCACATCCCCCGCCGCGATCATCAAGCCCGTCTCCGGGTCGCGCCAGGTCACCGTGGGTGCGCACGCGCGCCAGTTCCACAGGCCCCAGGATTGCACGTCGTGGCCCATCGCCCGCAGCGCTTCCGCCGTTTCCGCCGGGATCCGGTCCTCGAGGCGGAGCACCGCGGGACTGAGGTTCACCTCGCTGCCCGAGGCCGGGAAGTTGTAGCTGCCGAAGCGGGGCTGGTCCAGCGCCGTCTCGGGCGACATCCCCCACACCACCACGTTCAGGAAGACCTGCAGGAGCGACTGCAGCTGCTGGTCGCCGCCGGGGGTGGAGAGCCCCATGAACGGCCGCCCGTCCTTCATCACCAGAAGGGGCGCGTTGGTGTTGCGCGGGCGCTTGCCGGGGGCCATGACGTTGGCCAGCTCGGGGTCCAGGTTGAACTGGCCCATGCGGTTGCCCAGCCCGAATCCCCATCCCGGGATCATGGGGGTGAAAGTGTGGCCGTCGCTCTCGGTCAGAGAGAACAGGTTGCCCTCTCCGTCCATAACGCTCAGGGACGAGGTGTCGATGGAACGGGCCGGGCCATCGCCTTGCCCGCTTGCCATCACGAAGCTCGTCGGCGCGCCGTCCGCCACCGCCGCCATCGCGGCCGGATCTCCCCACGGCGGCATGTCCTGAAACGCGCTCTTCTCGTCGATGAGCCCGATGCGCTCGCGAGCGTACTTCTTCCCGTAGAGCCCGTCGGGCGCAGGCGCGAAGTCCGGATCGCCGACGTACCTGTGGGAATCCGACATCGCCAGGTTGATGACCTGGGAGATGAGATGAATGTACTGTGGCGTGTTGTAGCCGAGCGCGCGCAGGTCCTGGTTCTCGAGCATGTTGAGCATCATGACGATGCGCGGCCCCTGGCTCCATCCATCGCCCGTGTACACGTCGTAGCCCTGAAAGCTCGTGCCCAGAGGTTCCTCCCAACGACTCTCGTACCCGGCCAGGTCCTCGTAGCGAACGATCCCGCCCTGCTCACGGAAGAAGCGGTCCACGTCGCGCGCGGGTTCTCCCTTGTAGAAGGCGTCGCGCGCGGCGCGGATCCCCTCGGAGCGGCTTGCGCCCGCGGCAAGCGCCTGCTCCTCGGCCTCGATCATGTAGCGGATGAGCCGTCCCAGGTCGGCGTTCACCATCCTATCGCCCAGACGCTGATTGCCGACCCCGTTCTGGAACCAGAAGTCGGTGTTGTAGGGGAAGGCGAGGATCCCCTCCACCTGATCCTCGATCATCCACTTCTGCATCTTGTAGAGGTGATAGCCGTCCTCTGCGATGCGCAGGGTCGGCTGGGCGGCTTCGCTGAAGCTGAGGGTGCCGAAGCGGTCGAGCGCGGCGAGCCAGACGTCGACGTCCGCGGGAATCAGCGCGTTGTTGACGGGCGATTTGCCGTGTTCGAGGAAATGGTCGAGGGTGGCGAGCGCGGGCGAGGTCCCGGCCCCGACCCGGGTGATCACCCGGTCCTCCGCCGCACTGTAGAGGATGAGGGGCGCGACCCCGGTCCACCCCGCGTAGTCCATCTTGAGCGCCTTGAGCGCCATCCCCGCGGTGACGCCTGCGTCGAAGGCGTTGCCCCCGGCCTTGAGCACGTCGTAGCCGGCCTGCGTGGCCAGGTAGTGCCCGGAAGAGATGACCCCGTGCGTGCCCATGACCCGCGGCCGCATGGCCTCGACGTTGTCGGCGTCGTGGACGTGCCCGTAGCTGTTGAACGGGGCGATGGTGGCGAAGACGCCTTCGTCTGGGGTGGACGAGTCCTCTCCGGCATCGCTCGTCCCGGATACGTGCCACGCGATGAATGCCAGGGCCGCGACGGCGACCACCCATGTCAGTTGCTTCATCGCGTTATCCTCGTGTTCTCTTCTCGGTCAACGGTCTTCTTGAAGGTGTTGCGGGCCGCCCGAGGCGCGATCGCCATTTCGCGGTCAACGCCCGTTGCGGGTCGCAGTTCGTCCCGCTCGAACTTCTCAAGGATTTCCCGCTCTTCGGCGTTCAGTTGGTCTCTCACGATGACCTCCTCTTCCTATGGTCCCGCGTCGCTTTCCGACTGGGGATGATCGTTTTCAGGAACCGCGTACCGTCCCATCCAATGTGTGCGTTTTGTCAACACAAAGCAGCCGCGCTACGCGGCGTCGCTCCAGGGCTGAAGCGCGCGGGCTGGGTGATTTGTCGGCCAAAATCGGGCCAAATTGGCCGACAAAGTCTGGAGTCAGGCTCGAACTGGTCATTTGTCGATCATTTCCGTACCAATTTGATCGGCAATGCCTCTTGTCGATCACGGATGATCGCCAAACCCTGTCCGGCCGACCCTACGTTCCGTTCTCCCACTGGTCCAGATGCCGCGAGAAGACCTGGTCGAGGTCGATCAGGCCCAGGCGCTCGGGACCAAGTCGGACGGGGAGCTCGCCGGAGAAGCGCTCGTGCCCCGGCTCGTCCCCAAAGCGCCAGACATCGACCACATCCTCGACCGGATCCACGATCCAGTATTGCCGCACCCCGTGACGCGCGTACAGATCCAGCTTGATCCCGCGGTCGCGGTGCGCGGTGGTCGGCGAGAGTATCTCGACGACGAGGTCGGGTGCGCCAAGGACCTGCTTCTCGCCGATGATCGCCCGTCTCTCGCTGGACACGAATAGAAGGTCGGGCTGCACCCGGTCGCCGGTGCCCGGGAACTCGACCAGGAGCGGGGCGGAGAACACTTCGCCGTGTCCGGAGTCCATGAGGATCCGCAACAGAGCTGACCAAAGTCGCCTCAGGACGCGCTGGTGCCGGGTCACGGGGGCGGGCGTCATGTACAGGCGCCCCCCGATGAACTCGTAGCGGTTGCCGTCGTCCGGCATCCGCAGGACATCTTCCCACGTCGTCGGTGCTCGGGTCTGCATGGTGGACACATCATACCTCCCCGCTCTCGGGTGCGCGAACCGTTCCGGGGAGGAGGGTACAGCGGTATGATCAGGGTTCCGTCACCAATCGCATCCGACCGGGGAGTCTCGTTTCATGCAGTACGCCACCGCGCCCACCCGTCGCCGCTTCAATCCCTTGGCGACAGTTCGAATCGTCGCCTCGGCCGCCCTCCTGGCCCTCACCGCTGCCTGCGGTCAGGGCGACCCTCCCGCCAACCCCATCTTCACCCCCGAGCTGATCACCTCGACAGCCCTCCCCCCCAGCGATGACGACCAGGTCGCGCTTCTCGCCGACGAGCGCACGGCCTGCGTCATCGACTCCTACGAGGTGCAGGTCCGCTGCGTGGACGGGGAAGGCGCTGTCGTGGGAGTCTTCGGGCGCGAGGGTGAAGGGCCCGGAGAGTTTGTCAGCCCCGCCTTCCTGGTTCGCGGCGAGGAGGGCACGGTCGGGGTGGCAGACCTGCGGCTGGGCCGCTTCACGGTCTTTGAGCCATCGGGGGCGTATGTGTCGCAGGTGACGATGCCGGGCGCGGCGTTTTCGCCCCTCTCATCGTTCGGCGACATCCTCTCGGGTGTGTCGATGGACATCCTGGGAATGATGGGCGGCCAGGGCTTGACGATGAACCGATTCGACGTGGACATGGCCTCCGGGGAGGTCGTTCGGGAGGAGGGGTCGCCACCCGGGCCGTGGGATGTCGAATGCGGGGAAGTCGTCGATGCCATGGGGGAAGTCGTCCATGGCATCCCGAACCGGGCAGGGGGATGGGTTCTCGTCGGCTGCGAGGGTCATCTGATCTTCGTCGGCGACACCGGCGACACAGGGGACGCCACGGTGCTCCGCGCGCCGACGTACGTCCCGGAACTCCCGGACGAGCAGGAAGTGGCCGAGCGCGAGGAGGAGCTCAAGGCCTTCAACAGGGGATTGGGCGTCCCCGAAACCATGAACCTCGCGGAGACGATGGAGCGCTATCGCACCACCCCGAAGAACTACTACCTGTCCACGGCCCAGCAGCTGATCGACGCGGACAACCGCTACTGGATCGCCACTCAGCGCGACCTGCGCGAGTGGTCCTACCTGGACGTATACGAGAATGCCGCATTTGTCGGGTCGGTGAGGGTCAGAGATCGGATCAGGGGCTTCGATGTCCTGGGGTCGACCCTGGTCGTCCTGGTCGACCGGCCGGTCGGAGCGGACGATGCGGATGGGATTCCGGATCGGGCGGTGGACTGGTATGACCTGGGCGGGATGCCGTCAGGATAGTCAGCGCCCATTGTTGGACATTCTACAGGTCATTCTGTGTTGCATAATTCAAATAATGGAGACATGATAGTTCATAACATTACTATACACATAGTGTTATGGAAATACAGAATACCGCAATAGCGCCATCTAACATGGACATTTGCTCGGACATCCTTTAGCATCATAACTCGGAATACCACAAGGAGTCCCGACGAATGACGGATGACCGCGAATACCGCCGCACCCACCCGTGGATCAGCTTCCGCCACCATCTGGAACGCGCCGACCCTCTCCATTGGTCGTTGCTCGGCGAGGCGGCCGCCAGGTGCGATCATGTCGCCCACGCGGTCCTTCCGCCCGCCGGCGCCCGAGAGCTGCATCGTCTCTACCTGATCAAGGGTGCGCGGGCCACGACGGCCATCGAGGGGAACACGCTGAGCGAGGAACAGATCGCGGCGCAGCTGGAGGGGCAGCTGGAGCTCCCGCTATCCCAGGAATACCTGAAGCGGGAGGTCGACAATGTCCTGAGAGCCGTCCATGACATCTTCGCCGAGATCATGAGCGGTGAGCCGCCCGCACTGACGCCGGACTGGATCGCCGGAGCGAATCGGCGCTTGCTGGCAGGCCTTGAGGAGCACCTCGAAGAGGGTGTGGTTCCGGGAGAGATACCGGCGCATCCCGTCGGAGTCTTGCGTTACCGGGGTGCCCCAAGGAGAGATTGCGCCCTTCTGCTCGACCGACTCTGCGCGTGGCTTGAGGGAGACGGCTGGCCGGTACGCCCGGATCGGCAGGAAGACCGCATCGCGTCGGCGATTCTCCGGGCGGTCTTTGTTCACCTGTACATCGCCTGGATTCATCCCTACGGAGACGGCAACGGACGGACCGCGCGATTGGCCGAGTTCATGATCCTTGCGCGGGAGGGTGTGCCGTCGCCCTGTGCCCATCTTCTCAGCAACCACTACAACCTCACCCGGGCGGAATACTACCGTCAGCTCGATCGCTCCAGCCGTGCGAATTCCGGTCGCGGGGACCCGCTCGGTTTTCTGCTCTACTCGTTGCAGGGGTTCGTTGACGGCCTGCGGGAGCAGAGCGAATTCATCGCGGGGATCCAGCTGAAGCTCGCTTGGGAGCACTTCGTGTACGGTGAATTCCAGGGAATCCCGTCGTCACCTGCCATGCGTCGACGCCGCGAGGTAACCCTGGTCCTTGGCCGTGTGAGCGCGCCGGTCCGCAAGCGGGCAATACCGGATCTGAGTCCCGATCTGGCCAGGCTCTACGCGAAAAAGACCAGCAAGACGCTGACCCGGGACATGAACTGGCTGGTGAACCGCGAGTTCCTGGAGAAAGGAGAAGATGGCTACCGGGCGAAGGTGGAGTCGATGCGAGCCTTCCAGCCGGCGCGGGCGTAGGACTTGATGCCGGGTCTGCCTACCCCGGGCGGAGCTCTCCGAGCGGCACGTAGTAACGGACGTAGCGGCGCCCGTCGGACATCAGCTCGCCCCCCGGATCGTCGACCAGCACCGTGGCCCGCTTCGTGATCCGGTTGACGCGTCCCTTCAGCCACTGGCCCTGGTGGCGAAACTCCACCCCGGCACCGACCGGGAAGCCCATCTCTGCGGCGCGCGCGGAGCGAGTCACGAGCTGGTGCGTATGCGCCCGGTGGCCGAACAGCCGTGCGGCGATCCCCTGAAAGCGCTTGCGTCCGCAGTGGCTCTCGTCCCAGCACAGCCACTCCGCAAGGTGAACAAGCTCGTGTTCGAAGACCCGTTGCAGCGCCCCCAACCGGTGGCCGCACGGCACGCCGCCGACGGTCACCTCCGGATCGCCCGCCTCAAAGCCGTCGAAGAGAATCGAAATGGCCACCGCGATCTCGTAATGGATGGAATCATCCGGGCGGCGATAGCGGGTGGTCTTTCCGCCCGCGCGTGTCATCCGGCTGGAGAGGCGGAAGGTGATGCCATCCGGCCCGAGCAGCTCTCCGCAGAGCCCGCCCAGGAAACGCTCGTCATAGGCGGTGAACAGAAACGAGACGTCTTCGACATGAAGCCGCGTGAAATTGGGTTCGCGAGCATATGGCGATGCCTGGAGCATGCGCCGCCCAATGTCCTGCGTCCGCCTGCGGATTCGACCCGCTCCCGGATCGCTTGTCAGAAGAATTCGGGTGAGCGCCTGCACCGTCTCACTGCGCCCCGAAGCTCGCCGTTGGATGAGCGGCTCCCGTTTGCGCCCACGCGATGTCTTCAATCTTCCCCCCCTGGCCCAACGCCTCTTCAAGCTGCTCCGCCAGCCCGCTTACAAGGCCCCGGCGGTCGATGACCCGGTGCAGTTGCCTCCGCAAGACCGTGCGCACCTTGAGCGCTCAGAAGGTAGCACGGGTCGCCCGGAGCCCTTGTACAAATCCCCGCTCCCGCGCCACACTCAGCGTCGCCCGCGCCACACTGAGCGTCGCTCGCGCCCTGACGGAGGAACCTCGATGCCAGCCTACGTTGTCTCAATGATGTCGATTCACGACGCCGAGACCTACCGAAAGTACACCGACCGCACGCCACCGATCGTCAGCAAACACGGTGGCAGGTTCCTGACCCGGGGCGAAGCGTTTACCTGCCTCGAGGGACAGGACTACGACGGCCGCCTGGTCATTCTCGAATTCCCCTCCAGGGCCGATGTGGAGGCCTGGCTCAACGATCCGTCCTATCAGGAAGCCATGAAGTTCCGGCACGCGTCTTCGACGATGAACTACCTGCTCTTGCAGGAGGGTGGCGAAAACACCCAGGACCCGGATCCGAGGCTCCCGCATCAGGAAGGCTAGGGCGGTGGACCGCTGGCGGTCCGTCGAGCGGCTCGGCTATGGTGTCCGTCTCTGCCGCCCCGCAGCTCCGGAGGACACCATGGCCGCCTCGCAGGATTTCCCCGCCCACCGGCTCCACACCGCTGCCGCGGCCACCGTGCTCCTCGCAACGCTGGCCGCGATCAGCCCGGGCGACGCCGTCGCGGCCCCCCAGGAGATCCTCGTCAGCGGCGGAACCGTGGTCACCTCCGAGGGGCGGTTCGCCGCCGACGTGCGGGTACGCGACGGGACCATCGTGGAGATCGGCACCGGGCTGGCCGCAGGGGCGGGCGCGCGCATCATCGACGCCAGCGGGCTGTTGCTCATGCCGGGCGGAGTGGACCCGCATGTCCACCTGAGCGGCCGCCTCCGAGATGACTACCGTACCGGTTCGCAGGCGGCGCTGGCGGGGGGCATAACCACCATCTCGAACTTCGCCTTTCCGGCCGAGGGGCGAACCCTTGCCCAGGCCATCGAGCGCGAGGCGGCGCTCATTCGCGAGCAGGCGATCGCGGACGTCATCCTCCATGCCGGCATCAACGACCCGGCATCCCAGGAAGCCCAGATGACCACCCTCGCCGCCGAGACCGGCCAGACCAGCACCAAGATCTTCATGGTGCGCGCCGATTTCGACGCCGATGTGCGCGGCTACATGGCGACCATGGACGCGGCGGGGCGCGCCGGCATTCTGACCATGGTGCACTGCGAGGACGGGCCCATCCTGGCCCACGCGGTCGCCCAGCTGACGGCCGCCGGGCGCGCGTCGCTCGAGTACTTCCCGGACAGCCGCCCTGCGGTCGGCGAGGTGGTGGCCACCCAGCGCGCAGTCGCCATGGCCGAGGCCACGGGCGCGCCGATCTACGCGGTCCACGTCTCATCCGAAGGTGCGCTGCGGGTGCTGCAGGACGCCCAGGACCGCGGGCTCAGCGTCTTCGTCGAGACCCGGCCCATCTACCTCCACTTCACCCGGGAACGCTTCGAGGGCCCCGACCGCGGCCTCTACGTGGGACAGCCGCCTCTGCGCCGGCAGCGCGACCAGGACGCCCTGTGGGCGGGCATCGCCAGCGGATCGGTCCATGTGCTGGGCACCGATCACGTCGCCTATCTGCGCGACGAGAAGATGGACCCGTCGCAGACCATCAGCCGGCACCGCGCCGGCCTGAACAACCTCCAGGTGGTGCGGCCCATGCTCTGGTCCGAGGGCGTCGCCCAGGGACGCATCTCCGAGGAGCGCTTCGTGGCGGTAACCTCAACCAACGCCGCCAAACTCTTCGGCCTCTTTCCGCGCAAGGGCACGATCGCCGTGGGCTCGGACGCCGACATCGTCCTCTGGGATCCGGACGAGACGCGCACCATCCGCGACGAGGACATGTTCTCCGGGACCGGCTTCTCGGTGTACTCGGGGACGGAGGTCACCGGCTGGCCCGTGATGACCCTCCGCCGGGGCGAGGTGGTCTACGAGAACGGCGAGATTCTGGCCGGTCCGGGCAGCGGTGAGTTGCTGCGCCGCGGGAGATGGCGGGCGCCGTAGGCCAGAGTCAACCGCCCGGCGTCTCCTCCAGCGTCTCCAGCCAGCGATACCCGTAGTCCGGCACCAGCGGTGACCCGCTCACGCCGTCGGGGAACATGTCGAACCGCTCGACGCGCAGGCGGTAGTCGTACTCGTGCACGGGATGGAAGCCCACGATCTCGCCGCGGTAGGGGGCGCCGTCGACGACCTTGCAGTAGCCGGGGTGCCCGTCGTCGCACTGTACCCTGTGGCGATCGATGGCGATCTCCTCTTCCGTGCCCGTTGCCCTGGTCCTCGAGGAGACTTCGCTCAGCACGTACCGGCCATCGCGATACTGGTCGGCGTCGAGGATGTAGTGATCGCCGGCCTCGTAGTCGAAGCTGGTGATCATGTCCTCGTACGGCGCCCCGTCCACCACCGGGCAGAAGTCGTCGCTGTGGACGCATCTCACCCGCGTCGGACCCACCGACAGGGTTGCCGGGGTGGAAGGTGCGGGGGTCTTCTCCAGTTGCTCCAGCAGGCGGTAGGCGTACTGGCCAGCGTCCTGCGGCGGCTCGCCCCCACTCCAGGGATCGTACTTGCCGATCCGGAGGCGATAGTCGTAGCCGGGCTCGTAGGTGAATCCTTCGATTCCGTCGTAGAAGTATGTGCCGTCGACCACCATGCATGACTGCAGGCCCACGCCGTAGCACTTGGTCAGCGTGGGACCGACGGTCACCTCGCGTGTCTCGAGGTACTCGGACCCGAAAAGGTCGCAGCCGGCAAGGACCAGGGTCCCCACGACGAAGAGTGTAGAGTGTCGGGTGCGCATGGGAGTCCTCCTGGGTGAAGCTGCCGCCGCTACACTGCGTTCCGCGTTGGATCGAAGCAGCAGCTGACGGCCCCTGTTCCAGAATATACCCGTCACGAGGCAATAAGGTTGCATTGCGACGGTCTTCCCTAGGAGGGGTCTTTCACCGTCTTGCAGATTCCCGCCTGTTCACCGTCCTCGTACTGCACCCGGCACCTGAACCCCTGCGTGAAGTGCACCGTCCAGGTACCATGCCTCTTGCCATCGACGAACCCGCCCTCGTCGAAGCGTCCGTCGGCGTACCGCTCAACCCAGTTGCCCTGCTTTCTCCCATGAACAAAAGGACCCTCGTCGACGCGACCGTCCGGGAACCGCACGACCCAGTGACCGTGCCTGCGGTCGCCCGAATAGGGGCCCTCCTGGACGGTGCCTTCGGCGAGGCGCAGGATCCAGTTGCCATGCCGTTTGCTGTCGACAAACGGGCCCTCGTGGACGCCTCCGTCTGCGAGTCGCTCGACCCAGTGGCCCTGCTTGTCGCCATCGACAAATGCGCCTTCCTGAACGCCCCCGTCTGCTGCCCGCAGGACCCATTTGCCGTGCTTCTTGCCATCGACATAGGGGCCTCTCTCGACGTTTCCGCTCGCGAATCGGAGGACCCAGTCGCCGTTCCTCCTACCATCGACATAGGGACCCTCCTGAAAATCTCCGTTTGCGAACTGCAAGACCCAGTTGCCATGCCGGTTGCCGTCGAAGTACGGCCCCCCCTGGAGGTCACCGTTCGCGAATCGCAGAATCCAGTTGCCGTGGTGCTTGTCATCGACAATCGGACCCTCGTGGACATCTCCGTTTGCAAACCGCAGTACCCAGTTACCGTGGCTCTTGCCGTCGACAAACAGTCCCTCCTGAACATCTCCGTTCATGAATCGCAACACCCAGTGGCCGTGCCGCTGGCCGTCGACAAACGGGCCTCTCTCGACGTTTCCGCTCGCAAATCGCAGAACCCAGTCGCCGTGCCTTATGCCGCTAACGAACGGGCCCTCCTGGACTCCTCCATCCTCGAACCGCACGACCCAATCGCCGTGCTTCCTGCCGTCGACATAGTGACCCTCCTGGACGCGCCCATCGAACCGCTCGACCCACTTGCCGTGCCTTCTGCCATCGGCAAGCGGACCCTCCTCGACGTTTCCGTTGGCCGATTGCAGGACCCACTTTCCGTGTTTCTTGCCATTGACGAACGGTCCCTCCTGGACACTTCCATCGGCGAGCCGCTCGACCCACTTGCCATGCCTGTTGCCGTCGACAAACGATCCCTCATGGACGACTCCACCCGCCAGCTGCAAGACCCAGTGACCGTGCCGCTTGCCGTTGACGTACCTCCCCTGATGGACTTGGCCATTGGCGTACCGGAGGATCCAGATTCCGGATCTCCTACCGTCTTCAAGGGCACCTTGCCACGTATCCTGCCAACGGTTGAACGTCCATCTCAACGTCCCGAAGCCCTGCGCGAAGCCGCCACTGCACTCGGCGGTCCAGCTGACGACTTCGCCCTGTCTGGGAGCGGGATTCCAGACGTAGCACCGCGGATGGTTAGCCAACACCATCCAGCACGGGGCAGCCCCCGAATCGCGGGAGCAGATTCCCTCGGGTCGCACAACTGACGGCAATCCCGGAGTCTGACCAACCGCCGCCCCGTGCACACCGGCGGAGTCACGCCGGGCGTCAGCATCCGTGGCCGTCAGCGGAAGACCCGCTGTGACGAAGACGCAGCAAATGATCGACCAACGCATGATGTGCCTGCTGGCAGAGTGTGAAGGTTTAAGGTACCGAACGTTGGGACGAGCGGACAGGTACACGCTGGCCGAGCCCTTGTCCCCAGACGTAGTCCTTGAACAGATTCAGCGTCCGAACGCGGTGCACGATGGGGTGAGAGGGTCACAATGAGCGAAAAGCCGGGAGACGCCATGAAGGCGTTCGCCAAGAGGCTCGGGTCGGAGCTCTCGGTCAACCTGAACGTCAACGTTCCCGCCGTGCAGCAGGGGAGCCACGAGCCGCCGTACTCGACGGGACTCGGCTACGGGCTGTGGTGCACGGGTCTGCTGGGCGTCTGCGGAATCCACCGCTTCTACATGGGCAAGTACGGTACAGGCATACTGTGGCTGCTCACCCTGGGGCTGCTGGGCGTCGGCCAGATCCTCGACCTTTTCCGGATGAAGACGCTGGTGCGGAACGCCAACTATCAGGACGGGCGCGTCCCGCATCCCTTCCAGATGGCGTCTCCGCAGCAGGTGACGGTCACCCCCGCACAGATCGGAGCGGCCCAGCCGAAACGCAAGCGTTCCAAGCCCCCGAGCCTGCGCCAGCAGCTGCTGAGAGCCGCGATGGAGAACGGTGGCGAGATCACGGTGAGCCAGGGCGTGCTGATGACCGACAAGAGTTTCGAGGAGGTCGAGAAGGTCCTGAACCAAATGGCCGACAAGGGGTATGTGGATGTGGACAACGCGCCGGGCACCGGCGTGATCGTCTATCGGTTTCCGGAACTGATGAGCACCAAATGATTCAAGTGTCCGATATCAGGTCCTTCTCCGCCTGCGGAGCGACCTGCGCCTGTACCTGTTCGTGTATCTGCCTCGCCCGGACCCGGGGTGTGTCGATGCGCTGAGCCCTGCACTCAACGTCTTCCCGAGCCGCCCCGGTCATACCGATCCGGGCGGCTTTTTTCGTGCCCAAGAATCATCCCATTGAACCCTTCCAGAACCTGCGAGACAAAAATGATCAGCCCCGCTATTCCAACGATAAACGTCCTCTACGAAAACCCGGCCTGGATTCCGCCCCTGCGGGAGGCCCTCGAGAGGGAAGACTTCCAGGTCCGCCTCGTGCACGTAAACACGGGGAGCATCGACCCGTCGGCGCCTCCTGCCGAGGGCATCTGGATGAATCGCATCAGCCCGTCGTCGCACACACGGGGCAATGTTCACACGGTGGAGTTGGCTCGGCAGTTGCTCTACTGGCTGGAGTGCCACAACCGCCGGGTGATCAACGGGCTGTCCGCCTTCGAACTCGAGATGAGCAAGCTCCGGCAGGATCTCGTCCTGCGGCAGCACGGGATCAGGACGCCCCGCACCGTGCTGGCGGTCGGGAGGGAGCACCTGCTCGCCGCCGCCACCACCTTCGACGGCCCCTTCATCACGAAGCATGATCAGGGGGGCAAGGGTCTGGGCATCCGGCTCTTTCACGATCCCCGGGCGCTCGAGACGCATCTCGACGGCGAGGGGTTCGACGCCGGGCCCGGCGCCAGGATCATCCTTCAGGAGTACATTGACGGGCCCGAGCCGTTCATCACGAGGGTCGAGATCGTTGGCGGGCGCTTCGTGCTGGCGATGCGTAGCTCGACGGCCGACGGGTTCGAACTGTGCCCCTCGGATGTGTGCAATCCGATTGGACGCGCGCGCACGGGTGCCACCGGGGGTGCCCCCGGCCTCTTCAGCCCATCGCCGATCACGGCCGACGATTCCCTGGTGCAGAAGTACTTGCGCCTCTGCATCGAGGAAGGGATCGAGATCGCCGGGATCGAATTCGTGGAGGACGCGCGGGGCAACCGCTACACGTACGACATCAACGGAACGACCAACTACAACCAGGCCCTGGGTGCGCTGCTGGGGGTCGATGGGATGCGGGAGGTGGCGCGGTACGTGCACAGGGTGGCGGCGGGGAGACGTCAGCTGCGGCGGATTGCGTCTTGAGAGGGGACGCGCTTCAGCAGCAGCTATGCGCGTTCCGGCACGGCTCCCGCTGCCGGCACCCGGTTGGCTGATGGCCAGGACCCGTCAGCCGTCTGCACCAGCGCAGGCCGCGCCCCCGCTTCGCTCAATCGCTTCGAGCGTCTCGCGCACATCGTCCCAGGTCGTCGTGTGGTTGACGATGCACAGCCTCAGCGAGAACGTCCCGTGCAGCATCGTGGAGGATATGAATGCGCGACCGTCCCAGAAAATGCTGGCGAGAACGTTTCGGTTGATCTCATCGAGGGCTGGCTCGCCGAGGCCGGCTTCTGCAGGGTTGATCCGAAAGCAGACGATTCCCAGCGATGTTGGGTTCAGCATCTCCAGCATCGGGCTGGACCGGATGTAGTCCTCCGCCCGGGCGGCCAGCTCCATTCCGTGGGACACCGCCCTGCGGAACGCCCCCATCCCGAAAGTCTGGACCGACACCCAGATCTTGAGCGCGCGTACCGAGCGGCTCAGTTGGGGCCCGCGATCAGAAAAGTTCGGATGACCGGCGCCCCAGATCGTGTCCTGGAGCATGTCGTGCGGTACGGCGAACGCGTCTTCCAGAGTGTTCACGTCCTTCACCATGAGGCAGCCCGCCTCGTAGGGCTGGAAGAACCACTTGTGGGCGTCGAGCCCGATCGAGTCCGCGCGTTCCATCCCGCGCAGGAGTTTCTGCCCCCGCTCCGTGATCACCGCGAAGCCGCCGTACGCCGCGTCGACGTGCAGCCACATTCCTTCCGCATCACAGAAGTCGGCGAGCTCCGGCATCGGATCGATCGAGCCCGTGCTGCCCGCTCCGGCGTTCGCGCACACCGCGATGGGATTGAGTCCGGCGGCCCGGTCCGCAGCCACCGCGTCGGCGAGTGCTTCCATGTCGATCCGGAAACGCCGGTCGCTCGCGACAAGGCGCACATGCTCCCTCTCGACACCCACGATCCTGGCCGCGCGAATCTGTGCACTGTGACTCTGGTCGCTCATGTAGACAGTCGGCGCCCCGCCCCGCCCCGCAGCCTCCCGGGCCGCCACGAGGGCCGTGATCGTGGCCACCGAACCGCCGCTGGTCAGTAGTCCGCCTGCGCCCTCCGGATAACCGACCCACTGCCGTATCCAGTCGATGACGACCAGCTCGAGCTGGCTGGGACCGCTTGAGGTGAGCCAGGTGCACTGGTTGACCTGGTGTCCGGCGACCATGAAGTCGGCCAGCACCCCCGGCCAGGTGGGGGACGACGGTACGAACCCGAAGAAGCGCGGGTGGTCGATGCGCGCCGCCAGCGGCAGGATTTCGCGTGCCGCCCGGGTCAGGACATCACCGGCCGGCCGACCATCCTCCGGAGGAGCTTCCATGAACCGGTCCTGGAGCGACTCCTTGAAGTCTCCATCCCAGGCGACTTCGCCGGGCAGTTTGTCCAGGCGGCCAACCAGGAGTTCCGCGACCTGCTGCGCCAACTGGAGCATCTGTTCGCGGTCCATCTCGAGCCCGGAACGGTCACGCGGTCGGTCCACGGGTTACCGCCCTTTCGATTTCAGGTGCGTGCGGGCATTCGAGTGACGATTGCACCGTATCATAGCCCTCACCAATACGCACAGATACGGTCCTGGTGTAAAGTACACATGGCTTGGAGGGTTAGCGGCACCCTACACCGATCCCGCAAACTCCTTCACCTTACGCGCCGACCTCAGCCGCACAAACCGAATATGCGCCCAGCGCGGCTCGGACATGTGCGCGATCATGTCGCGTCGCTTGCGAGCGTGCTGGGTGAGGATCCAGACGAGTAGCGAGTCGTGCCCTCGCCAGATCATGAAATGGGGCCAGAAGCGTTCGCGGTTCGTCCCCCAGACCAGTTCCCTGGATCGCCAACGCTTCCACGAGCGGCGGAGGAAGCGCCAGACGACGAGCCAGAGCGGCAAATCGAGCCAGACGACGGTGTCGAGGCGCGGCCAGAAGGTCCGCTGGGAGATCTTCTTGTAGGAACCCGCGACCACCCAGCGTTCGCCCCGGGTCGCCTCGCGGATCCGGCGCTCGAGTTCGTCGGGATCCGTCGCGTTGAGGCCGACCCATCCGGGTTGCCAGTTGATCGCGTCCAGTTCGACGACCGGCGCGCCCAGCGCGTCCGCCAACTCCGCAGCGAGCGTACTCTTGCCCGAACAACTGTTGCCGATGACGTGGATGCGCTTGCCGATCGGCGGGGCGGTCAAATCGTCACCCCGTCGCGGCCTTCCTGAACAGCCACGCCGACCCTACCCACAGCACCACATAAAACCCATTCAACAGCACGATCTCGAGCACGGAGCTGACCGGGACATGCTGCTTCCCGATGATCAGCGCGATCACGGTGACCAACGCCTGGGCGGCCGCTGTGGCGACCATCGCCCGCGCCATTCCCCGCGGCCGGAAGCGCGCGATCAAGGCACCGATGATTCCGACGGCCAGCACCCCGCCATAGATCCGGTCGAAAGGATCGCCCTCGACCCCGATCAGGCCCACGGCACCGATAATCCACAGCAGCAGCAACGCTGTCGCGATCGAAGCGCCCACGGCGAGCCGATAAGCCTTGGTGATGGTCATCCTCGTCACTTCCGTATTGGGCATGTGCACTTTCCGGGCATGCAGGGCGAGCGCCGGGTGTACTACGATGCAAAGCAAGTCGGAAATGTTTTCCCGTCAAGGAGCGAGGCAACATGTTCACGAACAAGATCTCCAGAAAGACTGTCGCCGGTTTCGCCGTCGAGCTCGTGATCGTCTTCGTGGGCGTGTACCTGGCTTTCGTGTTCGCGGATTACCAGGAAGAGCTGCAGGACCGCGCGATTCGCGTGAAGTACTACAACAGTCTGATTCTGGAGTTCACGCGACTGGACCAGCACCTCGAGCAGGAAAACGAGAGGATTCAGCGACACCTGGTGGTTGTCGCCGAGATCGAGGAGGGTGGCCGGCCCGAGCTGACCGTCAGCGACTTGTCGTATCTCTACCGGGGCAGCGTGGTCGCCGCGGCTTTCAACAGCGAGAACTTCGAATCCCTCGATCCGGACATCCTGAGCGCGATCATCGCGGGGATTCCCCTTCTGGAGTATCTCGAGGACCGCGTGGACCGCTTCAATGACCTTACCGCGACTGTGCTCCTCCCGATGAAGGCGTCCGGCTCCCCGGAATACAGTGCGGACGGTAGTCTGCGGGCCCACCTGGCCTGGTACCCCCGCCTCCTTCGCGAAATCGAGTATGCCAACCGCTCGTTGCACGACATCGTGAACGACCTGGCCATTCCGGACCTGGCGGAGAGCAGGGACGAGTTGTTGGCGCGGCGATTTCACTGGCCGTTTTGAGGTGTCGGCCCAGACGCTGTTTCTTGCTGGGAAAGAATGCGTACGCTATGGTCAGCTATCACAAATGACATCTACACTTGACATTGTGTAATGTGGAGTTGACAGTGCACAGACGTGACTTTGTGAGGACCGCGGCCGCCGCAGCCGGCACACTGCCGGCCCTGGCACTCCCAGCGTGCACCCGGGGCACCCAGACGCCAGGGACCGAGACGGACGCAACCGCCCCCGCCACCGGCACCGCCCTCCTCTCCGACCCCCGCTACCTCGACCACGTCCTCATCCGCCCGGACGGGGGCCGCCCGCCGGAGGTCCCCGAGCGCCTGGTCCGGATCCGGGCCGAACTCGAGGTCCGCGGGCTGATCGAAGCCACTGTCCCGCTTGCCCCCACCGCCGAGCCGCTCCTCCGCATCCGCGCCCATCACACCGGCGAGCACGTCGACTCGGTCAGCCAACTCGGCGTCACCGCGCGCGTCGCCGAACTCGCGGTATCGGGAGCCCTCACCGCCGTGGACGCGGTCGCCGACGGCACCGTGCGCAACGCCTTCTGCGCCATCCGTCCGCCCGGTCACCACGCGAACAACACCGGGGCCGAGGAGGGATTCTGCTACTACTCCAACGCCGCGATCGCAGCCAGGTACGCGCAGGAAATCCACGGCTACGAAAGGGTCGTCGTCATCGACTGGGACTACCACCACGGGAACGCCACCCAGAACGCCTTCTACGACGATCCCTCCGTGCTGTTCTTTTCGGCGCACGACTGGAACGCGTACCCCGGCACCGGCGATCCGTCGCTGACCGGCGAAGGCGACGCCACGGGCCTCAACATCAACGCGCACCTCGACTGCGGCTCGACCGATGCCGACATGCTCCGTCACTGGGACAACACGCTTTCCCCGGCGGTGGCCGCTTTCGATCCCGATTTCGTGCTGGTGTCCGCGGGCTTCGACAGCCGCCGCGACGATCTGCTGGGCTGCTTCGCGCTCACCGACGACGCCTTCCGCCAGATGACCCGCCTCGCGATGGACTACGCCGACAGCTGTTGCGAGGGGCGTCTGGTGTCTTTGTTGGAGGGCGGATACAACCTCGACGGGACGGCTCTCGCCGCGGCGGCGCATGTGGAGACGCTGCTGGGGTAGAATTGCCGCCTTGGCGGATCGCCCGAGGCCAGAATCACGGCAGAGAATCGTCTAACTACTTACAGGGCTGCACGATCTGCGTTTTCTGCTGTTGGACTGGACACTACTGGACCGTGCCGCGAAAGCGGGAAAAGCGGACCTGAATGGCGGGAATCGGCCCGCACGGAGGCGGTCCTGTTTCATCAAGCTCTCGACGAATGTCTCTTGAGATCCGGTGGCCCATTAGGAACATAACCTCCGTCTTCCCGTCGGGACCGGCTCCCGATGGGAAGGCGGGGGGAACCGCCGAGGCTTCGGCGGTTGCAAGCGCAAGGTGCGCGCCCTACGCCTCCCTGGCAATGACGCGTCGGATCGTCCTCACCACGTTCCCGCACCTACGCGATAGGCTTCGTGCCAGCAGTCCGGCCAGCCACTATCCGTGATCTCGGGGCGTCGGCCTGCCGGCGGGCTGGCGCGCTTCGCTTGCCCACCCTCGTTCGGACGCCGGGAGACCCGCCATCCGAACGAGGGTCCGATCCTGCCGTCCCTCTCCGCAAGGGAGGGGCAGACCACATCAGACACCATCAACCCAAGAACGAACCGTCTGTGAAGCGAAAGCGGGGCAGGTCCATGGTGCACTGATCCATTACATTGGTGTCCCACGGATTCCGACTCGTTGCGGCGGGCGCCGCGGTTGTCCCCGTGGCGATTTTCGTGTATCGGTGGTTCGAGCGCACTCCCGACACACCCGAATTCAAGCCCGCGACGGAGAGGTTGACACAGTGATCGTCAAACGAACCGAACCGCGGCGGATCTTGGCAAGCAGTACTCATTTCTGGCTGTCGTTGGCGTGCCTGGCCGTGGTGCCTTCGCAGGTTCAGGGGCAGGAGGCACCGGACCGTCGGGAGGTAGCGGGCCGTTTCATGCTCGAAGCCGGGATCGTGGGGGACGACAGGTGTCCCGGACGCTACGTCGGCATCAACGGGCAGATCGCGGGGCTGGTGTCGTGGTACGGGATGGTGGAGACCTACCGGTGTGCCGATAACACCGGGAACGTCACCTACCATAGTCTGGCCGGGTCGCACAACCAGATCGGCGCCTCTGTCCTGCTTGGACGTTCCAATTGGCTCGTTCGCCCGGCGTTGCGCGCGGGGATCCAGTACGACGGCGGGGACTACGTTAAGGCGACCGCCGGGGCGAGCTTGACGTTCGGACGGCGCTACGGGGCACGCTTCATCGTCCACGTCGACGAGTGCGGCAGCACAGTCTGCGAGCGCTTCCAGATGGGCGGATACGTCTCGTTCTGAGCCCCCTGGGGGAAGACGATGTCGCCGGCGGGGACCGGGACCTTACCTTGACGTGAAGCGTGACTTACACGCTTGGTCGATTGCGAGCGCGTTCCGGCAAGAGACCGACCGTCTCCCTCGAACCCCTCGCCCGGCTTGGGGCTTGTCGCGGGCAGAACCGATGCGCCTATCGGCTTACACATTGCTACAACCTGCTGATGACGGTGGTAAGGAGAGCATGGGTGATGGGAAGGGCCCAGAACGCGGTGGAATCGTCCAGCCCGGACGCTATCCCCAGACGGAAGAGCCCAAAGCCGAGACCGACACCGACACCCGCTGCCGAACCGAGCAAGCCCCGGCTGAACCGAGCCCCCATGATGCTTGCGACCGCTGGTGGTCCCGCAACCATGGTCGCCGTGCCGAACAGCAGCCCGCCCGTACAGTCACTGGTGCTGTCAAAACAGTTCAGGAAACCGTAGAAGAACGCGGCCTCCGACAAGGCAACCGCTCCGAGCGTCGGCCAGAAGACCCTGTGAAAGGACGGTGCCTGGGCGGAGTCAGGATCCGGTCGATCTCCGACATGGGGACTTGGCAACAAGGCCAGTTCGACGATCGTGAGCCCCTCGACATTGCTCGTCGTATAGAACGGACTCCGGCGCGCTTCGGCCATCGCCGCGCTGAGCGGCGCTGGTTTCGTGGGTGGCGGCGCGGCTTGTGCGCCCGCGCCGAGCGGGAAGGCCACGGATGCGGCCAGCATGAGGCTCGGCGCGAGGGTGCGGGCGATTCGCGGTTTCGTGATCATTGCCCAACTCCTGTTCGGTGGCACTCTGGTGCTACCCTCCGGCGGCACACCGGGTGACACCTGCTCGCGAACGGCGGTCGCGAGGGCCGAGTTTCCAGAACTCCCCCGTTGAAAGGGCGGTCACTCGTGGGAAGTGAGGGCCGATCCCCGCGCGGTGGCGCCAATCTCATCCGCAACAACCGCCTCCCCTTTGAACGTAGCGCAGGTCGAGCCGGAGGTTGGGGTGCTCGTCGAACCGCTGGAACGACACGCCAGCGTTGAGGCCGAGCCGTGATCCCGGATCGGGTGTTGAACCACCCTAAGGTGGGGCCTGCGTACCAGGCGACTTCCTGAGCCGAGGCCGGCAAGGTGGCGGCACCGCCGTGAAAAAGGATCGGGATGGCTCTCATCGTGCTCGCTCTCCGGCCTCAGCGGGATCTCCAGTCCATCGACGCAGCAACGAACGTTGACCGCCGGAACAATCCGTCCCGGTGAAGTTAGTCGGCGATCACGTAGTCTAAGTCCAGACGACACTCGTCGCTGGTCGGCGTGTCGTGCATCCACCCGTTACTGTAGACTTCGATTCTCTGGCCTTCGCTCATGTCTCGGATGGGACGCGCGCCGCCGTCAATTCCGCCGAGTGTCAACCGAACGGCAACATTGACGAGGTCGACATTGGCCCTCAACCAGTATTCGAGATCATAGTCCGTGCCCCCGTCGGGCGCGGGCGTCATGACGCACTTGGTGATCTCGCCGTCCCAGGCGTTCCTGGCCACGACCTGGTAGTCGACTGTCCCGACCGCACCGCTGGCGGTCCTCGCCGTCACCGTGACCCGGGCTTCGCCCACGGCTTGGCCGGTCACGATCAGCATATCGCCAGCGACATCGGCGGTAACGACATCCGTGTTCGAACTCTTCGCCGTATAGGTCAGAGCCTCTCTGTCGGACGAGTCGAAGCAGATCTCGTACACCAACTGGTACTCGCGGATGGCATAGATGACGGGAAGCGGATCGCCGCACGCCAGTGGAGCCACGGGGTTGTTGCAGGCGAGCGTGAACAACGGGAGCAAGAAAACTCGGCGATACCACATGGTCAATCTCCTTTCTTGGCACGATCTGTGCCCTTACATGAAATACACTGTGGCGAACTGGTCGGTTCCAAGCTTCAGACCGATCCTCGCCGGGAAGTGGTCGAGGTGACCCTGGCGCATGTGGCCCAGAGCCAGGCCGGGGAGCTTGCCCGCGACGGCGCGGTGGACGCTGTTCCAGGCGACGCCCTGAGAGGCGGTTTTCGGCGGCCCCGCCGAGGGCTGGCTGACGACCGTTAGTGGTCGGAAGCCAGCACACGCGATGTTGAACATCGCGGCTGGCAAGGGGGGCGCTCCGCCCCCTTGGACCCCCTGTATTTCCGCCTCGCTGCCGGAGCCGCGGGTGGCGGCGCGGGCCGCTCCCCAAACCCCGTTGCCGGGACTGAGCGCCGCCTCGTCGTGGCCGGCGATCCGGCCGACGTGATCTTTGCCGGTCGTGACCGGCGAGAGCCGCGAGGTTCCGCCCGTGAGGGACCCCTTGGCCGACTGGGTGACGGTCGCCGAGGGGGGGAGGAGGCCCCACCCCCGGAAAATCGCTCAGACGGCGATTCTGGGTGTTCTGGGGGCGATTGGTCGGAAGCTGAGGCCGCAGGATCACCTGTAACGCACGAACGCGATCCACGGAGGGGTAGGAGTACCCCCGATTTCCGGCTTCCGCAGGACGAACGCGATGTCTTGGCGCTGGAGGATCAAGCCCGAGAAACGGATGGAGGCGCGCATCTCGACGGTCCATGTGGGGCAATCCTGTCCACGCCACCTTCCAGAAGCCGCCACTCGCTACCGTACCAGCAATCCGTTCCCGGAAGGGTGTCGAGCGCCGCTTCGAGGGGGCGGAGAACCCGTTGGCCGACCGCCTAGCCGTCGGGCTGTTTGGCATCGCCGAGCGAGACCGAGACGAGCACCGTCACGGCCCGCCGTGGCCTTCCCGCATGGGATGGATGGACAGGGAGCGACCCGAGGGCGAGGTTGGGATGGGCGTGCACATCCCGACCGTCGCCGTGCCGTACCAGGCACCCGGAGGGCAGGGTCGCTCCCGCCACCGCCGCACACTCTGGAACGGCACCGCCGTTCGTGCGGCCGTGGCACAACCGCAACGCGGGCAGCGACATGCGGAGCCCCTGCCCGCGCACATGAACGCGGTGATTCCGTGCACATGCACCCCGATGTCGATGTGCACGCGCGGTACGCCACCGACCCCGGCCGATCGGAGGTCAAGATCTCAAGCGCATGGAGGCATGCTCCTCGCGCACGCCGATCATGCGGGTCATGCGTTCGGCCTCGGGCTTCCGGGGACGGACCATGACGGGCGGGCTTCCTTTGGGTGGCGCGCGGAATGTCGTTCGGGGGTCCGGGGGATGCTCCCCCGGCCAGAGGTTATAACCCATCTGGCTACACGGAACCCCCGCAGACGCGGGGACCGCTACGCAAACCGCGTCCGGCCAACCATGATCACGCCCTCGGCGCGGCGCACCGGGGCGCTCGCCTGCGCGCCTCCCCCGAAAGGCCGACGCATCGGCGATCCAGTGGATGATAACGGCCGGTATCGTGTCGACCCAAACCGATTGTTCACTTGAAGCGCGCACGGAAGATGGCGATTTGCGGGACCATTTGATCGGTGTATGCCAAGACGCTGATCGCGGGTTCCCCACTCAGGTTCAGCAGACGCACGCCAGCCGAGTCCCACGTTCGGAAGCCGACGTGTCTGCGATCCTCAAGATCGAATACGTCCAAGCGGGAATCTCGGTATTCATCTGCCTGGTGCTGCTCGATGACAACTTCCGCGCCGAGGGTCGTCAGTTCCGCGTCCCGCCAGCCAGGATCCGCAATACTGGTTAGCATCCAAAGCTGCCCGGATTGACTTATGGCGAGCGACCGAAGCAGTGTCGGAGGCTCTTCCTTGCCAATCTCCGGATACCTCGTCACCGGAGAGAACCATGGGAGCTCTCCGGCAATGCTCTGGACGAGCTCCCCGTCCACCGACCATTCCGCGATCGTTGGCCGCGCGGCCTTCCCCACCCATACGGTGCCGTTGGCGCTCACTCCACTCACTGCCACCGAGCGGGAATACGGATCGGCCTCCCAGTTGGCCTCGACCGTCCCAAAGTGACGCACCGGCTCGCCAGTTACGACATTGACGACGTGCAACGGTTGAACCGTGTAATCCGGCTGGCGATCTCCGGCAGCCAACACGATGTGGTCGCCGTCCAAGGGTATGAAGTCGCCCGTTCTGACCATCGAGTGCCGGGCCTGTCCGAGCGATTGCCCGGAACGGTCGAACGACAGCCAAGAGTGTTTTCTCCAGTCGAGCACCACGATCCTGTCGCCCACGAAGTTGGCATCCACGATCCCACCGATCTCCCCAGGACCCTCCCCGGATCGACCCAAGAGACGCAGAAACTGACCGCTGTGGTCGAAGATCTTGACCGGTCCGGCGCTGGGCTTGATATACACGAGGTATCCAAGAACCTCATGCCAGCGTACGAACACGTCGCCACCCTCGATGATCCCCGGTCCATCGGCGTCACCCATGCGAACCACGGGATCCAACTCGAGGTCACATTGCTGGCAAGGGATATAATCATCCCAATTGGTGGTTGCTTGACCCTGCAGCAGGCCAGCCCAGCCCGCTATGCCAAGGCCCGCAAGAAACATCCCCATGGTGCCCGCAGATGCACGACTCAACATCGACCTACGCATGGGTGTACGGCCCTTTGTCTGGGATTTGCTCTGTCGAATGATATGATCATGCTTCCAGCATAGGCAACGCGATCCGGCGCTTCCCAGAGGGAAACCCCTGCGATCCTGACGGGGAAACCCGCAGCCTCCTTGCCGGGGGAATCCCGTCAGGCGGATGTACATGGCCCGCGCCGCCCTCAATCCGAGGGCCAGAGAACGTGTCGAGGTCCGGTCCGACGTGTGCCGGTTGGCGCCAGGGTTCCGGGCCGGGATCTTCGCTCCGAACGCGACTGGCGGAGAGGGCTTCTCTCCGCGATACTTCCGTTACGCAGATCGTGCGGTCCATCACCGAGAGGAATCGAATGATGGCACGCACGAAACGAAGCCGCCGGAGCTACGGCGCCGGCGAGTGGGGCCGGAATCGGGTGAGGGTGTTCCCGGACCCGAAAACCAGCCTGTTCCAAGTCGAGTGGCGAGAGAACGGGCGAAGGCTCACCCGGTCGCTTGGGCACCGGGACTGGACCCGAGCGAAGAAGCAGGCGGACGAGTTCGCCGCCGGGTTCGTTGGCCCGGAGATCGGGGGCAAGGCGGAAGCCGAGCCCGAGCCGCTCACGCTGGAGATGCTCTTTGAAATCTACGGTGAGGAGGTGACGCCCTCCAAGACGAAGCGGGTCCGGCAACGGGACAGAATCGGGACGAGGATGTTCCTTGACTTCCTCGGGCGGGACCGAAGGCCCGAGACCCTGTCTCAGCGCGATTGGGACCGCTTCATCCGGGAGCGCCGGGCGGGCAGGATCGGACCGAGCGGGAAGCCCGTGTCCAACCGGACCATCGAGTTGGACCTGAAGTTCCTGATCGCGGTGCTCAACTGGGCGACGAAATCCAGAGACGAGGAGGGGAGGCTCCTTCTCGACTCGAACCCGCTGAGGGGACTGACGACGCCCAAGGAGAAGAACCCCGCCCGGGTCGTCCTTTCCGAAGAGGAGTACCAGGCGATGCTCGGGGTGTCGCGGCGGGTCGATTGGCGGTTCCACGTCGCGTTCGTGCTCGCCCACGAGACGGGCCACCGGATCGGGGCCATCCGCAACCTTCGGTGGGGGGACATCGATTTCGAGGGTCGCGAGGTGCGGTGGCGCGCCGAGCACGAGAAGACCGGCTACGAGCACGTCACGCCGATGACGGACGAAGCGGTCGCGGTGTTGCAAGAGGCGGGCGTGATGGGCACCGGGACCGGCAATGCCCCGGTGCTGCCCTCGTCGAGGGACGCCACGCGGTCGGTGGACCGCTCTTCCGTCTTTCAGTGGTGGAACAAGGCCGAGACGCTCGCAGGACTGGAGCCGAAACCGCGGCGGGGCTGGCACTCGCTGAGGCGCAAGTTCGCCAGCGACCTGATGGACCTGCCGCTCAAGGTGCTCTGCGAGCTTGGCGGCTGGCGGGATGCCCAGACGGTGCTCAGGTGCTACCAGAGGCCGCGCGCTGGACAACTCAGGACGGCATTGGAAGGCCGCCGGAGGGTTCGCGGCTGAAATCCCGACCAGCGGGAATCATTCAGCGGGAATCCGGTCCACGAAACTCCTAAGTTCATCGGGTGCAACCAGTTGTAAATCCGATGCATCTTGTCGCCTTGCCGCTCCCGGCCTAGCCTCCAAGCATGGCATCCTCCCCGCACGAGCCAAGACGAGGCACCCCATGATAAACACCATCCGCGCCCAGCTCCCCATCGGCACGCTGCTCCCAACCCGCCACCTGCTCCCCGCGGCCACCATGGCGCTCGCTGTCACCCTGGCCTGCGCCCCGCCGGCCGACGAGGCGGGCGAGGGCATCGAGGTCTCCCACACCGAGGTCGCCGACGGCGTCTACCAGCACAACGCCGGCTCGCACAACGCGTTCTTCGTCGACACGGATGGCGGCGTGGTGGCCTTCGATCCCATCTCGATGGAGGCTGCGGCGGGGCTGGAGGCCTCCATTCGCTCGGCGGCGCCGGACAAGCCGCTCGCGGCCATAGTGTACAGCCACAGCGACGCCGACCACGCCACGGGAGCGCCCGTGCTGCAGCGGGGGTTCGAGGGCGACGCGCCGATCATCGCGCAGGAGAACGCCCTGCCCATCATCACGGCGGGCGCCGACCCCGACCTCCCGCCGCCCGACCTTACCTTCGCCGACAACCTCACGCTCCGCTTCGGCGGGCGCGCGATCGAGCTGCACTACCTCGGGCCGAGCCACAGCGACAACCTGCTGGTGGCGTTTGTTCCCGACACGGGCGTGCTTTTCGCGGTCGACTTCGTCAGCAACGACCGGGTCGGATACCGGGACCTCCCGGGATGGCACTTCGACGACCTGTATGTAGCGCTGGACCGGCTGATGGAGATCCCCTTCGAGACCGTGGTCTTCGGCCACGGCGCCGTCGGTGACCGCGCGACCATCGAGCGCCAGCTCGCCTACTACGCGGATCTGCGCGACGCCGTGCAGGCGGCGGTGGACGACGGGCTGTCCGAAGAAGAAGCCATGGAGCAGGTGCGCCTGGACGACTACGCCCACTGGGGGCAGTACGAAGACTGGTTCCCGATGAATGTCGGGGCCGTGTATCGCTGGTTGAACGGAGCATCCTCATGAAAAGACGAGACTTTGTGAAGACCGCCGCGACGGGCGCGGCGATGGGCGCCGTGCCGGCCCTGGCCGGTGCGGACGCCGCACACGCCCGGGAGGCTGCCGAAGCCGCGCGGACCGCCGCCCCCGCCGTCCACACCCGCGCCACCCGCCCTGTCCTGGTAGCGGACGTGTCGTCGATCCGGTACCGGAACGGCGGACCCGAGAGCGCGATCGAGCGCGCCTTCCGCGGCATCACCGAGGGCGAGGACATTTTGGACGCGTGCGTCGCCGGCGTGAACATCCCCGAACTGGACCCCGAGGAGCACGGCATCGGATACGGCGGCCTTCCCAACGCCGACGGCGTGGTCCAGCTCGACTCGTGCCTGATGCACGGCCCGCGCAAGTGGGCGGGCGGGGTGGCGGGTCTGGAGGGCGTGAAGACTCCGTCGCTGGTTGCGAAAGCGGTCGCAGAGCTGACCGACCACCACCTGATCGTGGGCAAGGGGGCGCAGGAGTTCGCGCGGGCCCTCGGCGTCGAGATCCACGACGACCTCAACACGGAAGCCACGCGGGCCTTCTGGCTGGAATGGCGCCGCCGGGTGGACCCCGGACACTGGCTCGATCCGGAGGAGCGGCTGCGCCGCAGGGGGCCCGCCGGCGAGGATGCCGACCTCAGCCTGGCTGCCCGCATGCGGCGCTTCCACGACGCCGCGCTCGCGGCCGGTCTCTCCATGGTCGACGACGGCCTCATCGACGCCGACTCCTTCTGGGGCACGACGAGCCTCGAGGTCGTGTCGCCCGACGGCGACATCTGCGGCGTCACCACAACCAGCGGCCTCCCGTGGAAGATCCCCGGCAGGGCGGGGGACTCGCCGATCCTGGGTGCGGGCCAGTACGTCGACAACGATGTGGGCGCAGCGGGCTCGACCGGTCGCGGCGAGGCCAACCTCTACAATCTGAGCTGCTTCATGATCGTCGAGTTCATGCGCCAGGGGATGTCGCCGAAGGACGCCGGCATGGCGGTGCTGGGGCGCGTTCGCGACAACACAATCGAACCGCGCCTGCAGAATTCACGCGGCCTGCCGGGCTTCGACCTGCGCTTCTTCATCCTGAACAAGTCGGGCGCGTACGCGGGCGTGGCGATGTACGGCTCGGCGGAGTCGGCGTTCGCGGTGTGCGACGAGAACGGGGCCCGGGAGGAGCCGATCGAGGGGCTGCTGGAGGGGTCGCCGCGGGATTGAGCTCTCCCGTGGCGCATGTTAGTATAGTTTGTCTCACAACCTATACTACTAGCCGAAAACGTTCAGGATGCCCGGTCGCCACATCCGTCAATTCTGGCGCTATGATCCCACGCTCTATGCGCCGGCGAAGTACCGAAGGGCGTGCGCTTACGACGCCTTCATTGCTTGCGAGACTGTGGACAAGATCAAGTTCGGCTAGGAGAGGATCCTGCCCATGAGAGTATTGAGACGGTCGCTCGCGCTCCCGCACAGTGCTTTGTCGGTGCTGATTGTTGGTGTAGGAGCCTGCGATCTGGCTCAACCTTCGTCCGTCCCAACCACCGTGATCGTCACTCCGTCGGTGGTCCAATTCGGGTCCCTCGGGCGGACTGGGCAACTGTCGGCCCGCGTTGAGGATCAGAACGGGCAAGAGATCGCAGGGGCAACCGTCACTTGGACTGCTTCGCCAACCGGTGTGGCGACTGTGGCTGCCGACGGCGTGGTTACGGGGGTCGGGAAGGGGGCCACGACGGTCACGGCGTCAACTGGATCGGTATCGGGCAACGCTCAAGTGATAGTACGGGACGACGGCGCCGCGCTCATGGCACTGTACCAGGCTACAGACGGTGCCAACTGGCTTAACAACTCTGGATGGGCAAGTGATCTTCCGTTGGACGAGTGGTTTGGGATTGAGGTCAACGGACACGGCGGTGTCACAGGCATTTCCTTCGACGCAAACGGACTGAGGGGCCGCATTCCGCCGGAACTCGGGGATCTAGCGGAACTCAAGACCCTTGTTCTCATTCAGAGTGATGGGTTGGTGGGTTCGATCCCGCCGGAACTCGGAGACTTGGCCAACCTAGAGTACTTGTATGTCCGTAGTCGGATCACGGGTGAGATTCCGCCCGAACTCGGAGACCTGGCCAACCTCGAGCTTCTGGATTTCGCGGGCGATATGACGGGTGAGATTCCGCCGGAACTCTCCACACATCTTCCCATGTAGTCCACCAAGGTCTACTGCATCAGTCATAACACGTTATTGGACAACGTGTTCTGTAGGATTCTCAGCATTCGATCGTCCCTTGCCGTCCATCGCAATCCAGTGTATTCTTCCCGGTGTAGTGCTGCAATAAGTGATACACCATAAGGAATGAGACACCATGGCGAAGCGACCGCGAACACTCTCCGCTGCGTTCGTGCGGACGGTCGGCAGGCCCGGGGTCTACGGCGACGGGCGTGGCGGTCGGGGGCTGAGCCTCCGGGTCCACCGGACGCTGGATGGCCGGATTACAAAGACGTGGCGGCAGCGCGTCAGGATCGAGGGGCGGCTGACTTCGGTTGGGCTTGGCCCGTATCCCGAAGTGACGCTCGCCGAAGCCCGGCAGAAGGCGCTCGACAACAGCCGAGGCGTCCTCCTGGGTCAAGACCCGCGCGGGCGCGGCGTCCCCACCTTCGCCGAGGCCGCTGAGCGGACCATCGAGCTTCACCGTGAGGCGTGGAAAGCGGGGAGTCCGCTACCCGAGCAGTGGAAGTCCACCTTCCGGCTTCATGCCGCCCCGCTCCTCGACAAGCCCGTGGACCGGATCGAGAGCGCGGACGTGCTACGCTGCCTCTCGCCGATCTGGAACTCGAAGCCCGCCGCCGCGCGGAAGGCCCGTCACCGGATCGCCGCCGTGTTTCGCTGGTGTATCGGCCGGAACTACCGCCCGGACAACCCGGTCGAGCGGGCGGTCGAGGCGCTCCCCAAGGTGAACGGGAACACCGCAAGCCACCACCGCGCGCTCCCGCACACCGAGGTCGCTACCGCGCTCCGGTCCGTCCGGCGGACCACCGACACGCACCCTTCGGCGGCTCTGTGCGTTGAGTTGATCGTGCTGACGGCGGTTCGGCCCGGCGAGGCCCGGGGCGCCCTTTGGGAGGAGATCGACACGGACGCGGCCAGATGGACGATTCCCGCTTCGAGGATGAAGGCGGGCCGCGAGTTCGCCGTCCCGCTCAGCACGGGCGCTCTGGACGTGCTCGAACGGGCGCGCGAGATGTCGGGCAGGTCATTACTGGTGTTCCCATCGCGAACCGGCGGGGCGCTTCCGTCGAAGGCACCGCTCCGGGTGCTGAGGCGTGCCGGGGTCGACTCGACGCTACACGGCTTTCGGTCGAGCGCCCGGTCGTGGATGGCCGAGTCTGGTGTCCCGGCGGAGGTCGCCGAAGCCTGCCTCGCCCATGTACCGAGAAGCCAAGTCGTGCAGGCGTACCAGCGATCCGACCTGCTGGAGCGCCGCGCCGAAGTCCTTCAGGAGTGGAGCCAATACGCCACCCGGCGATAGGGCGGGGCCGGAGGCGATGGAGGTGCCGCTGGCGGAGCCCGATGCGGCTCCGGGACGGTGCTGGAACCCCTTGGACATCGCCGTTTCGGCGGCTGTTGACCCCGCCCGAAACGGTCCCCTGACTTCACGTCATGGCGACTCCGACGACCCCGGACTCCGCGCTTCGGCGTGCGGTCTTGCCCGCTAATGCGGGAGAGCCAGCCCACCCTTTGGGGCCACGCTTCGCGCGTCCCCGGCAGGGGCTGGCGGGGGGCCGTGCCCCCTCTGACCCCCGTGACGGAAACGGCGCGCCGTGAGCGCCGGACGCGCCGTCTGGGTGAAGGTCCGCGCCAGCGAGGCGGAGCGTGCCGAGTGGCACGCCAAGGCGCACTCGGCGGGCTTGACGCTGTCGGACTTGGTGCGCCGGTCGATAGGCCGGGTCCGCACCTGGACCGTGGCGCACGCCGAGGTCGAGCGCGAGCGCACCCGCGAACTGGCGCGCCTTGGCAACAACCTCAACCAGATCGCTCGCTGGGCAAATACACACAAGGAGGCCATCGAGGCCGCCGAGGTGATCGGCTACCTGATCGCCATCGACCGGGCGCTCAGGGTGCTCGACCCCGCCCAAAACCCGGACGCGGATGCATATTAAGTTTCTCGCCCGGGGGACCGGATCGGCGCGGGCCGCGGCCAAATACCTGCTCGGGGAGAGGGACTCCACCGGAAAGCCACGCGAGGGCGTCGAGGTTCTTCGGGGCGACCCACACCGGGTGGCGGCGGTGGCGGACGCTCTGGGGTTCGAGCACAGGTACACCTCCGGCGTGATCGCGTGGGCGCCCGAGGACGAGCCGACCGACGAACAGATCGGCGCGGTTCTGGACGCCTTTGAGGAAACGGCCTGGGCGGGGCTCGAACCCGACCGCTACGCATGGGCGGCGGTGCTCCACCGGGAGGAAGGCGGCGGCGCCCACGTTCACGTTCTCGCCGCACGATGCGACCTTGCGACCGGGCGGAGCCTCAACATTGCCCCTCCCGGCTGGCGGAGGACGTTCGATCCGCTCAGGGACGCATTCAACCACGAGCACGGCTGGGGCCGACCGGACGATCCGGCGCGGGCCAGGGTGGAGCAGCCCGGACACCGCGCCTATGTCGAGGCCGCCCAGCTGCGGGCCGGGCTCCGGCTCGAATCCTCCCCGCGCGACCTGATCCGGGACTATCTGCTCCAGCGTGTCGAGCACGGCGCGGTGAAAGACCGCTTCGATGTCGTCGCCTCGCTTCGGGAGGCGGGCTTGGAAGTGCCGCGCCAAGGCAAGGAATACCTGACCGCGATGGACCCCGAGACCGGAAACCGTTGGCGGCTGAAGGGACGGCTGTACGCCTTTGACTTCCAGCCCGAACGATTTGACCGACCGGGTGCGGAAGCGGCTGGAGAGCGAACGCAGGGAGACCCGGGGGTTGACCGCGAGCGAGTTCGCGCGGCCCGCCGGGAACTCGCGGCGCGCCGCGAGGACCGCGCCGCGTACCATCGAGCGCGATACGGAGAAAGCGACCGGGCGGATGCGCGCGCTGCTGCCGAGGGCTTGGCCAAGGCCGCTGATCTTCGGCCTGAGCCTCTGGCTCGGCATCTTCGGCGGAAGCTGGGCGACGATGCGGTGGCCGTGGACGCGCATCCCAGCCCGGACCGAGACCGCCAACATCGAGGAGGCCCGGCGGACGCTCGCGCAGATGGAGGTGGACACGTGGCGGATCGCACTTCTGAAGACCGAGGGAGAGCAGGCCGTGGTGTTGTCGGCGGGGACGCTGGACAAACCGCGCTGGACCTGGCGCGGACGGCCTGCCGCAAAGCTGTCAAGAGAGTGAGGAAGCTGTATGAACGAGTTGGAACGGCAGTTGACGGAGGCCTTGAAGAAGTTGTCCGCGCAGTCCGCGACGGAACGGCGGCGGCAATCCGAACAGGTCGAAGCCTTGCGGCGGCAAGTCGAGCGGCAGACCGAGGAGACCGACACCTTGAGGCGGCGAATCGAGCGGCTCGACGAGCAAGTGACGCGCTTGACCGAGTACTACGGGACATCCGCCGCCGTGAGCCCGCGCGGCCGCGGCTGGTGATACCGCCGCCGCGCGGGCCGGACCGTGATTCGGGTCCGAGCCGCTGAGTGTTCTCAGGTGCGGCTGCTTGAACTACGAAGCGATTCCAGCCAAGATTGCAGTTGAGCATTCGCCGCCAGCCCGTACGATCAGGTATCGCCGTGCTTGTGTTCGTCGCCAACCCCAACCCTCCGGCCACCCATGCACCGGATCCACCGAGCACGGCGGGTATCTCGATGCAAGCCGCAGAGACGGATTCGAATTGAAATGCGAAGCAGATGCCAGCCCACGCTGATGCTGTTTGGAACGCTGGTCGCCTGCGCGGAAGACATGGGTCGCGCACACGATGTCCAAGTCCAGATCGAGGACAGCGCCGGCGTGCGGATCGTCGAGTACTTGAGCGTGCCTGAGGTTGAGGCACCCTTCGCTCTGGGGGCGGAACCGCGGTACCGGCACGGGGCGAACCCGGGCGACTACGAGTTCGTGTCGGTCGACGCCGGTCGGCTCTTCCCGGACGGAGGCGCGGTCGTCGCCGAGTGGTACGGCGAAGTGGTCGTCTTGAGTCCGGACGGGACGACGCACGAGGTGCTCGCGAGGGTTGGAGAGGGTCCGGGCGAAGTGATCGAACCCTACTCGGCGTTCGTCCTGGGCCAGGACAGCGTCCTTGTGCCAGACCGTCGTCTGTCTCGCCTCACTCTCTTCGTCGGCGATGCGGTCGCGCGCATCGTGAGCACCCCTCGGGCAGCCCACATCGGTGTGGCGGGGATCGGTGCATCCGGTGAGTTGCTGCTCTGGAACCGATACGCCAACCGGTCATGGTTCGATATAGAGGAGGAGTGGCTCGGCGGGCACATGACCCTGTTCGATACTGAAACCGGTGCGCTGGACACGGTCGCGTCGTACGACCACATGCCGCGAGAATCGCGGAGTGCGGCGAACCCGATCATCCAGCCCGCTGGCGAGGTCACGGTCGCTGCGGGGCGGTTCGTGTACACGAGATCCGACAGGCCCGAGATCACTTGGCGTTTGCCGGACGGCACGGTAAACCAGATCCTGCGCTGGCGGCCCGAGCCCAACCTGCTGACCGACGAACTCCTGGAGGACGTCGAGGCCTACAACCTAATGATCGGCCGGATGAACTACGGAGTATCCGAAGCCCGGCTCGAGGAGATGGTTCAGGAAGACATGGCCCGGTATCGCGCCATGATCGGCCAACCGATACCGCTCTTCGGTTCCCCTTTCGCCGACGTCGACGGAAACGTGTGGCTGCCCTCGTACCGGCCGGGCTATCCCGAGGAAGGGTCGCCGTACGGCGTCATTTCCCCGGACGGGGAGTGGCTGGGACAGGTTGAGACTCCGTCTCGGTTTCGAATCCTCGATGTGACCGGAAGACTCGTCCTCGGGGTGCTCAGGGACGACATGGACGTGGAGAACGTCGTGGTGTACGAGTTGATGGGAGGACCTTCGTCGGTGCGTCAATAGCCCACCGTCAATGTGCCCTCGGCCCGGACGGACCGGCGGTTTTCATCGAGTTGGACGAATTCGACGTGGCGAGCGTGGTGGTGCGGAGGCCTGCCTGTCGAGGTGCGGCGAGGAGCGCGTTCGGACCGCTCGACCTCCTTCGCGCGTCCCGAAACGCGTCCGCTGACTTCCGAAACGGTCGCATATAATCCCGCTCATTTCTGCATATCGTAAGTGATACATTGATGGTATGATACCGTGCAACATGTTGGTGTATAACACTTTATAAAACTATATGTAGTTCCGCCGGAACTCGGTAACCTGACCAACCTCCAGAGGCTGAGCCTTTTTATGACAGGGCCAAGTTCGATTCCGCCCGAACTCGGAAGCCTGACCAACCTCGAGATTATGCATATCTCTGCCGAGTTCAAGGGCGGCATTCCGCCGGAACTCGGTAACCTGACCAGCCTCCAGGTCTTGAAACTTTGGGGCAACTCCTTTTCATATCGAAGCCTGACGGGTTCGATTCCACCGGAACTCGCGAACCTAACCAACCTCCAAGAGCTGGACCTTGATGGCGATATGACAGGTTCGATTCCACCGGAACTCGCGAACCTGAGCAACCTCCAGGAGCTGGACCTCCGGTGGAACCGGTTGACGGGTGGGATTCCGCCGGCACTCGGTAACCTGACCAACCTCCAGATTCTGGACCTTGGGCGCAACCCTCTGAGGGATGGGATTCCGCCGGAACTCGGTAACCTGACCAACCTCCAGAGGCTCAGGCTCGATCGGGTCTATTTGACGGGCAGTATTCCCGCCGAACTCGGAAGCCTGACCAACCTCCAGAACTTGGATCTCGGAGGGAACTACCTTACGGGTGGGGTTCCCGCCGAGTTCGGAAACCTGAACAAACTATATACCCTTGACCTAAACGATAATGTTCATCTTGTCGGAAGGTTGCCTGGTTCTTTGACTGCTCTAAGCGAACTGGTGCGTATCGATTTCCGCTCCACTTCCTTGTGCGCGCCACGAACACCACAGTTTCAAAATTGGCTGGCCGGGAGGACTTGGCTGGGCTCTTGGTGCTAGCAGTCCGACGATCGCGGCCTCCCGAGGGGTACGGGTCGGGTGGATTTGGCTTGGTGGAAGCCTCCGCAGCCTCCGGCCAATGGGTCAGGGACCCACCTCGAACTCCGAACGGGGGCTGCCCCCGGCGTCGGACCTCGACGAAACCGTTGGCCGCCAGGATGCGGCAGACTTCGCGACCGGACAGGACGCGAAGCCCAGCCAACCGCAACCTCGATATCTGAGTCACATTTAGACTTCGCCCTGCAGGCGCCGATCGACCTCGCCGGGCGGCGCGGTCTCGAAGAACAGGGCGAGGGCTTCGGCGAGATTGTCGCGGGCCTCGGCCACGGTCTCGCCTTGGCTCGGGACATCCAGCTCGAGACAGAGCGCCACGTAGCCGTCGCCCTCCCGTTCGACGATCGCAGTCAAGCGCCGGGTCATCGCCTCTCCTCCTTGTCCGGCACGACTTGGTCCCGAATCGCGCCCGCCGCCGCCTCGGGCACGATCAGCCAAGCCCGGCGGCCGTCAGGGGTGGACGCCTTTCGGGTGAGGATCTCGACGCCCGGCAGGTCCTCCCAGGCGGCGTTTTGGTCAGCTCGTGTTCGGTTCCTCGTATCCCGAGCTCCGAAGGCCAGCCGTCGCCGGTCCTCTTTCGTCAGGACCGGGTAGCGCGACGGGTCCGAAGTCCACATGTGGAAGCGCCGGTTGCGGGGGTGGGGCCGTTGGGTGACGCCCGGCTGCCGAGTGGGCCGCGATGTACGCCCGGAACTTTGGCCCTGAGATCCGCCGCAATCGGGCCATCTCCAGCTTGCGGATCACTGGGCCATTTCCAGCCCCCGGCAGCTCTGTGTGGAAGATGGCCTCTCGATCCAGATACTCGGGCCGGTAGTCGGTCGGGGGAATCCGCTTCAAGAGGACAGCCCGCCACAGGTCACCGTTTTCGAGAGGCAACCACAGTTCGCCGGTGTTGATCGTCCGCATCCCGCACCCGCTCCCAGTCTCCCGGCCGGCTACCCGTCGGGCCAGGATGCCAAGTTCGGCCGAACAGGAAGTCGCGCAGCTCCCGGACGGTCGTGACGACCTCCGAGTAGCGCTTCCTGTACCGGTTCCGATGGAGTGGACGCCCCCTCCCGGCGGCATCGCGATGTGCCAAGATGGTACTGAAGCGATTGGTCGACCATCTGAGGGAGGAGGCATCCACATGGAAGAGGTTAGCATCATCGGGATCGATCTGGCAAAGCGCAGCTTTCAGGTACACGGGGCGAACGGGGATGGGTCGGTAGCGTACCGGAAGAAGCTGAGCCGCGGGAAGCTGCTGAGCTTTCTCGCCTCGCAACCGGGGTGTACGGTAGCGATGGAGGCGTGCGCCAGTGCCCACTACTGGGGCCGGGAGATCGCGGCGCTCGGCCACGAAGTGCGGCTGGTCCCCCCGATCTACGTGAAGCCCTTCGTCAAGCGCTGCAAGAACGACGCGGCTGACGCGGAGGCGATCACGGAAGCGGCGCAGCGACCGACCATGCACTTCGTGGCGGTCAAGACCGAGGCGCAGCAGGCGCAGGGGATGCTCTTTCGCACGCGCGACCTCCTGGTGCGCCAGCGCACGCAGACGATCAATGCGCTTCGGGGTCACCTGGCCGAGTACGGCGTGGTCGCTCCGCAGGGCAGGACCTGGATCGTGCAGCTGGCCGGGGTTCTCGAGGACAAGGCGTGTGGCCTGCCGGAGGCGGTCGTCGAGCTGGGATGGCTGCTGCTCGAGCGGATCGACGAGCTCGACGAGAAGATCGACGGACTCGACCGGAAGATCCGGACGAGCGCGGGGGAGCACGAAGAGACGGCGCGGCTGATGACGATCCCGGGGATCGGGCCCATCACCGCGCTGACGCTCGAAGCGTTCGCGCCGCCGATGGAGAGCTTCCGGCGCGGCCGCGACTTCTCGGCCTGGCTCGGTCTGGTGCCGCGGCAACACACGACCGGGGGAAAGCCAAGACTGGGCAGGATATCGAAGATGGGCCAGCGGATCGCCAGAGGTCCGAATCACAGCAGGAGATCACGTAAGTTGTTACAGGACTGCACGATCTGCGCTTCCTGCCGTTGAGCCATGTCCGACTCTACCGTGCCCGAATTGCGGGAAAACCGCCATCGAGTGGCGGGAAACGACGAGCATCGCGAAACGGACTGATCCGTGACTAGACGAACACAAGGGACCACCCCGTTCCTACGCCGCAATGAACACACGCAGGAGGAGTCCTTCCGCACCTTCAACGTGCTGTCCAGGCGACGAAGCGTTACCGCGCACGATGCCGGAAGGTGAGGAGTGTGACACCGAGGAGCGGGGTCGTCAATCGGTTTCCCGTCTTGCCGTGTGGGCGGAGGATGACTCTCGATCGAATCGGGCGAGACGTCAACGTCAGCTCGATGATGATCCAAGTAGCCTCGGGCCATGCTCGCTTGTCACCCGTCTCTCTACTTCGCCCATGAAGTCGAGATTCTTTCTGGGAATCAGAACGTTGCGAGCGAGCTGGAGCTTCTCCTGCAAGAGGTCGTCTAGGTGCTGCTCAACCGATTTGAAGCCGTCCCCGACGACGATCGGATAGTGTATCCTGACCGGGTGGTTCTGGCCGATACGGTGGACCCGGTCGGTGGCTTGATTCTCCTTGGCCGGGTTCCAGAGACGCGTATAGTGAACAACGTGGGTAGCACCCGTGATGTTGAGCCCCACTCCCGCCGCCTCGGGAGACAGGATCATGGCGTCAAATCCCTGACCCTCGTTGAACGCCTCGACAATCCAGTGGCGATTGTGTCCGCCGACCTCGCCGTTTAGTACGCTGGGGTCGAAGCCGAACCTGTGACGGATGACGGTTTGCAGGATTCGCTGCATCGCCTTGAGCCGCGTGTAGATCACAACCTTGGCCCCTGCGTGCTGAATCCGTTCGAGGATTCTGATGGTCTCTCTCAGTTTCGGGGCATCCTCCAGCAGCCGTTCGGAATCCGCGGTCCGGGGAGTTTTCTGAAACGCTAGAGGGTGAGAGCATACCTGGATCAAGTGCTCTAGCCCGGCCAGCGGATGCGTCTCCCTCTGCCTCACACGGGTCAGGATACGGACATACATGGCCGCTTGGCGGTGGCTCATGCTGACCTCATATTGGTGGGTGGTCTTGGCGGGCAGGTTGAGCACCTCCTCTTTGGTCCGGCGGATGTAGTGCGGGTGAAGCCGTGCACGCAACCGGGCCACGTGCCCTTCTTGGTCCTCGGTGTCATCGAGGGCGTCCACCAGCGGTCGCTCGAAGTTGTCGCGGAACTCTCGTCGGCTACCCAGCCGCCCCGGCTGGGCGAAGTCTACGATACACCACAGTTCGGAAAGCCCGTTTTCCACCGGCGTTCCGGTACATGCCAAGCGGAAGGAACCCTTCATGCCCTTGATCGCGCTGGTGACGTTGGCGGTCGGGTTCTTCACTTTCTGGGCCTCGTCGCAGGCCGTTACCGTCCAGTCGATCTTGGCGAGCATGATTTGGTCGCGGCGCAGCGTGGCGTAGGTCGTGATTACGACCTCGTTTCGGGCGAGGCGATGTGGATCACATTCGCGATTCGGACCCCGATGCTGGTGAACCGGACCAATACCGGGCGCGAATCGCTTCAACTCGCGCTGCCAGTTGACCATCACCGAAAGCGGGACCACCAGCAGCGCGGGCCTGAGTTCGTTTCGCTCGTGGAGATGTGACATGAAGGCGATGAGCTGAACGGTCTTCCCGAGTCCCATATCGTCCGCGAGCAGTCCGCCGCACCTGGAGGCATGAAGGTGGCGCATCCATCGGTATCCGACTTCCTGATGGGGGTACAGCGTCGCCTGCAAAGAGCCCGGCAACTCGTATTGGCGGAGATCGGGAAAGGTTGCGGAGTCAGCATCTGGTTCGACGTATTCCAGCGCATCCGTGTTCGGGATCACGTCGAGGACGAGCTGTACGCTCGCCGCACTGACTCGACGCCTACCGTCGTCGTCGGTTGCCGGATGATTCTCACAGAAGTCCAGGAATCTGCGTGCGCGTTCGTGATCGATCTCGATCCATCCATCCCGGAATCTTGCGTAACGCCCGCCAGTCGCCTCCACTTCCTCGACCAACTCGCGAAACTCCTCGGGCATCAACCCGGTTTCCAACTCCGATTCCGCAGCCGGATGCCGGCCACTGCTGTCGTCTTCGGCGTCCGGGCCATCATCGCCGCTTGTCACTCCAACCTGGGGCCAGGCATCGAACCAACCGCGGCGCTTCGTCCCGTCCACCGCGATGTAGGGTTGGGAATGGTATACCACCGGCACCAGCCCCCGCACCCGCTCGCCGAACTCGGCAAGATCGACCTCGATCTCGTCGGGCAGGAACGCTTCGGGGTTGTCGAAGAACGCCGGCACATCGGCTCCGCGTAGGATGCCGTTCTCACGGACGTGCTGGATCGCGTCCCGCTGCCCATGTCGAAGAACGAGACGACGCCGCCGTCCCTCCGGCAGGAACTGCGTGTAATGTGTCTTGGGGGGACCGTCAACGAATCCTCGAAAATCCCGTCCGTCCACACCTTCGATTATCGGCTGCAAGCGGATCTCGTCGGGGGAAACCGCTTCGAGGTCCAAGCCCAACCGCTCGGGCAGGACGTAGTCTTCGTTTTGCAGGTATTGGTCGAGTACGACCTGCGACGATTCGGCAGCGATGCGCTTCACCTCCGCAATCAGGATACCCCGTTCATGGGCGGATTCAGGCAAGAGTTGGCCCAGGAGCAGAATCAACTCGCCCACCTGCTTTGGCGGGAGCACGGCCCCGCCGGAAGCCTCGAACAGGAGACCTTCCGGTTCGGTGGCGGGGATGCCGCCGCTTCCGTTCTCGTCGAAGCTGAAGAGTATCCGGATGCCGAAATGCTTGTGGCTGATCCAACGGTCTGTCGCAATAGTGGCCTTCAGGCGCGGATCCGGTTCCGGAAGGCCGAGCGTTGCTCGCTCGTGTGAATCGAGATCGTAGACGGACATCCACGGCAGTACGACGCGGTCCACTGGCGGCGTGAGCAGGTTGCGTCCCCACAACTCTTCCAGCAGTCTCACCGCAGGTCGCGCCGCGTCATCGGAGCCCGGCGCAACCGGGAACTTTGGGAGCGGCTTTCCGGCAAACCCGACGAACTCCACACCCGCGGGGGTTGGACGCCAATCCGGGACGCCGGTCAAGAGTAGCAGTCCTTCCACGCCTTCAGGATCCGAGTAGCCGAGTACTGCCAGCCGCCGCTGTGGATGATCCGGTTGTCGTCGCGTAACCCGGCACGACTTGGAACGGGGTGATGTATGATCTTCTTCAGTTCGGACGGGTGAGAAGCCCGCTTGTGCGATCTGATTCGCTTCAGCATGCGCTCCTCCGCTCGGTAGAGATACGCCGCGTTCCCCAGCTCGAAGAACTCGACGACCGAGAAGCCTGGAAAGTCTATCAGAGCCCATTCGGTGGGTCCGGCCGTTCCGTGGCAGACATCCAGTATCTCCCGTTTCTGCGCCGTCCAAAACTGGTGCCGGTCGGAATCGCCCTCGAACGCGTGGTCGAGTTCCCTGGTAATGAAATACTCTCGAAAGTCGCGGCGGCGTTCCTCTGACAACCGGTGCCAGAATGTTGGGTGCGATCCTTCCGCCCCGGGTAGACCGTAGATGGAGCGGACTTCCTCCAAAGCCGGGGCGCGTCCGCTCCACCGAGCAGGTCCGATGCGCCCGAGGAAGTTCACGCAGGCGGCACCGTGGCTCGCGCCCGCCATTGTCCGCCATCCGGCGAGAATGTCGGCGTTCGTCAATCGTTGAAGCTGTTCGGCGGACCCGATCTGCAGCGTGCGGTGGAAGATGCTATCCACCAGCGGCGCGTCGCGTATGAACGGAGACTCGGGGAGCCTCTCAAGTTCCTTCCAGCCGATTCCGATGCGTCCCGTCCATCGCACGATGGAATCCACAGGAGTGGATTCGCCGAACCACTCAACGGCATCTCGGCTGTATCGATCGCCCACTGCCTCCTGCATCCCGAAGCGCTCACCCATTTCCGCAAGCAACTCCACGACCGTGCCCGATCCGGGGTACGCCTGCCAGGCGCGCCACAATACTCTCACATAGCCCCGCTGCGGGCGTTCCCGCGCGATCGCCGCTACGGCTTCGCGAAGCTCCGTCCACTGCCCGATGGAGCGAACCGCTGCGAGGAGTTCCCGAAGGACGAGGCCGCGGGCGAGGGCTGCCAACGCCCGAACGGCATCCTGTGCCGACGCCGCTTTCTCGATGCGTGCCCTTAGAGCCGAGACCTGGGAGCGGTCAAGTTGACGGGGGCACGACCTGGTTGCCACGTGAACCTCTTGTATGGCCACGCGGACTGCGGGAAGTTGTCTCGGACGAAACGAAAGGGCGGCTTCCAGCGACCTCACTGATCGCACTCCGGGTCGACGAGTATCGCGCCGAGTTCCAACACTCTCTGCGCGAGTGTCCGGTCATCCATCTGAAACTGGATTTCGATCCTGCGGGAGCCCGCCTTGTCCACGGTTCCGTCCGGGAGCCGCACCAGATCGGCAAAGGACCGCCCGTTGGCCGTAACGAACCGCTCCAGGTCGTCTCGATAACCTTCAGCTTCATCCAGGAGAACTTCCATAACCGCCAGCGAACGGTTGTGGGAAAGCGCCAGATTGAGTTCGTAGCTTCCATCGTCGTTGGTGTGCCCTTCAACGACGATCCTCTTGAGCTGGCTCCTGAACGCTGCATCGTCCAGCAGAAGGGGGAAGTAGTCCCTCGCGAAGGTTGCCAACTCGCCCCGTCCATCGGCCGAGACTTCTGCGCTCGCTTGGTCGAACAGCAGGCTCCCGGCGAACCTCACGGTTCCAATCGAGTCTACCTCCACCCGGTCTACGGCATCGAAGCGCGCTTGGAGTTCGCGGATCACGCGATGGCGAGTGTCGAGCAGCTTCCTCATGGTGTCGGCGGTGGCCTCGTAGACCACAAGTTGACACTCACGCCTACCCTCCTGATGCAACGCCGCCATGAGCATCAAGGCGAACGCCATGAGGAGACCGGCCATCAGGTCGCTGTAGCTGAGCCAATACTCCGGCTCCTGGCTGCCGGGGCGCTCCGCTTCTCGTCGGCCGAACAGGGAACGTGCCATGTCCTGGATCACCTACGACGCCCGAAAAACCGCCGCAAGAAGCCTCTCGGGGGCTTGGTCGGCTCGACTTCGTCATGGTGCCCATCCCGGTCGGACGCGGTATCGATACCCGGGCGTGCCTCAGTCTTCATGTCGTCCGTTCGCCTGGTGGCCGGAGGGCGAGGGACCCCCGGTCGCTCGGTGTCCTCCCGTGCCCGATTCGGCATCGGCGTCGGAGGTGCAGGGGCTTTGGTGTTCGCACTACCAGTGCCCAATCGTTGAGGGGGCTGATTCACTGTTACCTGTAGGCCGCTCAAGGCCTTGGTGAGAGCCTCAGCCTGTTCGGAAAGGAGGTCCAGCCGTTCCGTTGCTTTCTCAGTCCACTTGCCAATGGGCTCCATGGATCCGACGACCGAACTAACCACCTTCTCTACGCGCCCCGCTCCGGCCTCCACCGTATCCGCCAGCCGCTTGAAGTCCTCTTGCGACCGGGTTCCCGCCACCTCCATCCTGTCGACCATCGCTTCGATGCCACCTTGAAGGTTGTCCGACGCCTTGGCGAACTCGGACTGACGGACCCCAATGTCCTTGGCGAACGCGGGCAACGTGCGCCCCAGCTCTCGGAGATCTTCCCGCGTTTGTTCGAGCTTCCCGGCGAGCTTGGCCTTCGCCTCCTCGAACGCCCGCAGGCCCCTTGCGAGGGAGTCGCGTTGGGCTCGACCGGCGTCGGCGAGATCCTTAGTGGTGTCCCGTAAGCTGGCTACAGCGCCAGGCAACTCTTCGGTCACATCCCGGAGTTCGGCCAAGGTGCCGCCCAGGCGTTCCACCACCTTGGCCATTTCGGAGTCGAAGACGTGGAAGACTTCGCTGATCTTCTGAGCGGATGCGGTCCGGAATTCGACGATCTTGTCGCCCAGGTCTGTGGCGAGTCGGTCCAGGTTGACTTGCATTCCCTCAAGTAGCGACGCCTGTTCACCCCAGGAACGACGGGCCGCTTCGGACAGCTTTTCCTGTACCTCCAGTTGCCGCCGACTCTCTTCCGTAAGACCTCGCGCGATGTCCATTGCCTCGCGCGCGGCCGCCATGGTGTCGCGCGCCGATTCACTGGCACCCTCGATCGCTTCGGTAGCCTCGGCCAGAGCGGCCAATCCACTGTCGAAGACGGTGGCCACCTCGGTCGTGCGGGCCAGCAGCTTCACCTGCACTTCCGATACTTCCGTCAGCCGCGCGAAGAAGCCCTCCAGTTCGCGCGCCGCGTTCGTCTGATGGTCGCTCGCGGCACGTAGAGCCTGACCGAATTCGCTCAGTTCCTCCTTGACCGACGAGACCAGCGTGTTCCGAAACGCTTCCACCATACGACCCAAGGCTTCCGTCTGACGCTCGCCCAAATCGGTGTTCAGATTCCGGATCGGTTCCGCGACATGCTCCTTGAAGAGCGGCTCCAGAGTACTGTACAGGTCGTCGCCGAGGCTCTGGACATTGCCCTTGATCTTATCGGCGGTGTCCTTGATGGCATCCGCGCTACGACCGACGCTCTCGTTCGCTATTGCGACGCGCATCAGTGTCTCGTGCGGCTCCTCGACGCGGAACACCCGTGCGGTCTCGCCTATGAAGAGGTCGAGCCGGGACCTGAACCTGCCGTCGGCAATGCGGAACTCGAACAGCCACCAGACTGAAAAGGTGATCCCCACGATCGAGGTGACGAATGCCGTGGACATGCCACTCATGAGCGTGCGGATGCCATCCATCAGGTTCTCGGTCGCGGCGGTGGGTTCGATATCGGCCAGACCCATCGCGATTCCCACGAACGTTCCCAGTAGTCCGACTGCGGTGAACACGCCCGGTAGCGCGTTCGGCAGCGATCCTAGGTTTCGGCCAAGCACGCTGGCGGCCGTGAAGTGCTCGGCGGGAGAAACGGTGGATGAGCCTGCTGACGGGCCGCCCACGTTGGTGCCGTGCCGCGCGGCGTGCAATCCGTTCCACGAAGCCAGAAGCGATTGGTGGTTCTCGAACGCCTCGGGCGGTGAGTCCTGGTCCGCGCTCGGGGCTGCCGTGTCCGCATCTCCCACCTGTTGCCTTGGCTCGTGGGCTTGCGCGCGTGCCTCATCTCCTGCCGACTTTCGCGTCTTGAGTTCCTGAGCAGCTTGGTGAAGTGCTTCAGCGGCACGGGCGTGGGGCCGACGATACCGGAACAGCGCCACCCCCAGCCCGATCACGAGGAACCCTAAGAATCCCCAGGGAACCCACGATGTCAGGTTGGCGGGTGGATCGAGCGGGCGCGAAGCGACGTAGACAATGCCTATCGCGACGACGAGACGGAAGATGTCGGAGAAGAAACGGATCACGTCAAGGGTGAGGTTGTGGGACTGCTGCAATCAGGATTTCGACCCGCGACGGGGTCGTCGGAGGGTTCGACTTGGTGTGCCCGCGCTTTGCGCTACGAGCTTCGGTAACCCAACAGTGTAAGCTGAGGAGGTGGGGCTCGCGAGATTTTCGAAGCCGCAGGGCCACCAGCGACTTCCGAACAGACCATCCCTGGGACCGGCTGAAAACGCCGCCCATCGCCAGGGAGGCAACGGAGTCGCCCGTCCGCCCTCGTCGTCCGTGAGGCTGGCGAGCAGGAGGTCAAGGAGCTTGCTCGCGATGGTCCGGCGAGGGCTGTTCCGGGCGGTGCCCGGACACGCGGCCCACGGGCTCGTTGGGCGCTGCTTTTGGAGTTCAGCCAGCCTACCCATTGTCATACAATGGGGCTGGCGAGGGGTGGCCCTGCCCCCCTTCGATCCCCCCGAGAATCGCGCACCCTTGGAGGGGCGCGCTGGGGGCGCCGCCCCCTTCCCTCCGTGTCGGTGCGGCGTGATGCCTGAGCGCCGCACCGCCAGTCGTCACCACCCGCGTATCGGCGGCCGAGTCCGCCACGGGGTTGTTCGCCGAGGCGAAGGCGTACCCCGATGGCGTCTCAACCTCCAACGTCCACCCGCGGTGGCGTTCGAGCCGGCTGTCGGGGGGACCCGTTTTGACCGCCGGGCGCCCGTACCGATGCCGATCCACGAGTGTACATGGTGCTTCGGGGGTCGCCGGACACGAAATCGCGTCTGCGATGGACACGCCGCCGGTTCCGTATGTCGCTGGCGCGCTGGCGGTTGTGCCACGGCCGCCTGAGCGGCGATGCCGATCCGGCCATCGAGGCCGTGGCTGGGAGCGACCTCCCTTCTCGGCATGCCTCGATCGGCATCGGGAAGGATGGCGATGTACATCCCCATCCGCCCCTCCGCTGCGAGGTCGCTCCCAGCCAACAGTCCGTCCCGGAAGGGTGTCGAGAGTCGCTTCGAGGCGCTGGAGGACCCGGTGCCCGACCGGCTGGCCGCCGGGCTGTCCGGCCTCGCCGACCAAGGCCGGGACGCGCCCGTTCCGGGTGCCCAATGGCCTTCCTGCCAAGGATCGCTGGCCCGTAGCGACCTCCCGCGGAGGATGGCATGGCGTGTCCATGCCAATTCTCCCCCATGGCACGCCAGGCGCCATAGGCGGGGGGTCGCTACGGTCACGCCCGCAAGCTCCCGCGCGCCACGGCCGCGTCTGCGGCCATGTCGCAACCGAAAGGCGGGCCGCGACATGCGGAATCATGGGCGTGTCCGCTGAAGGGACGCTTTCGTGTCCGCCCACCCCCAACGTCGGTCGGACACCCGCGCTACGGCCCCGGCGACAGGGTTCCGGGCCGGGGAACTCCTTCCGGGCGACACCGACACTGGCGGAGACGGCTTCTCTCGGCGAAGTTTCCTCCGCGCAGATCGTGCGGTCCATCACCGAGAGGAATCGAATGATGGCACGCACGAAACGAAGTCGGCGCTCCTACGGCGCCGGCGAGTGGGGCCGGAACCGGGTCAGGATCTTTCCCGACCCGAAGACCGGCATTTTCCAGATCGAGTGGCGAGAGAACGGGCGCAGGCTCACCCGGTCGCTTGGACACCGCGAGTGGATTCGCGCCAAGCGACAGGCCGACGAGTTCGCCGCCGGGTTCGCAAGCCCGGACCTGAACGGCAAGGCGGAAGCCGAGCCCGAGCCGCTCACCCTGGAGGGGCTTTTTGAAATCTACGGCGAGGAGGTGACGCCCACCAAGGGGAAGCGGGCCCGAGCCCGCGACGGGGTCGCGATGGCGATGTTCCTCAAGTTCTTTGGGAGGGACCGAAGGCCCGAGACCCTATCCCAGCGGGACTGGGACCGGTTCATCCGGGAGCGTCGGGCGGGCACGGTCGGCCCGAGCGGAAAGCCCGTGGGCGACCGGATGATCGAATGGGACCTGACGTTCCTGATGGCGGTGCTCAACTGGGCGGCGCGGTCGAGGGACGAGAATGGCCGCCTGCTCCTCGACAGGAACCCGCTCAAGGGTCTCAGGAAGCCCGTCGAGAAGAACCCGACCCGGGTCGTTCTCACGGAGGAGGAGTACCAAGGCCTTCTCCAAGTCTCGCGGCAGGTCGATTGGCGTTTCCATGTCGCCCTCGTGCTCGCGCACGAAACCGGGCATCGGATCGGCGCGATTCGCAACCTCCGCTGGTCGGATGTCAACATCGAGGGCAGGACCATCCGGTGGCGCGCCGAACACGAGAAGACCGGGCATGAGCACCGGACGCCGCTGACCGACGAGGCCATCGCCGCCTTGGAGGAGGCGGGGAGGATGGGTGCCGGGACCGGGAATGCCCCGGTGCTGCCTTCGTCGAAGGATGCCACGCGGTGCATCCACCGCGTTTCCGCCTATCAGTGGTGGAGGAAGGCGCAGACGCTCGCGGGACTGGAGCCGAAGGCGCGGCGGGGCTGGCACTCGCTGAGGCGGAAGTTCGCTTCCGACCTGATGGATCTGCCGCTCAAGGTGCTCTGCGAACTCGGAGGCTGGAAGGCGGCCAAGACCGTCCTCCGCTGCTATCAGCAGCCGGACGAGGCGCAGCTCAGGCAGGCTATCCTGAGCCGCCGCAGGCCGCAGGGCTGAAATCCGAATCGGCGGGAGTCGATCAGCGGGAACTCGCCCGCCGAATCCCGTAAGTTCAATGATCACACCAGATCCGCACGGAATGACGCATGTTGGGCCAGCGGGATCTCAGACGGCTCCTGATCACAGGAGCCATGGCGGTCGTCCGGCACGCGAGCCGTGGCGGCGAGAAGACGGATCCGTGGCTGGCCGGGATGTTGGAACGCAAGCCGAAGAAGGTGGTCGCGGTGGCCCTCGCCAACCGGATGGCGCGGAGGGTCTGGGCGCTGGCCACAAGGAAGGAGACCTACCGGGTTCGCGCTGCCGCCTGAGCGGACGGCGAAAGGAGAGAAACGAGAGCAGAGGAGCTGCCCGGGAGAGGTGGCAGCAGGACGCAAGAACGGGGTAAGGGCAAACAGTCAGCGAGACGGGATCAGAAAAACCAGTAGAAAACCGAGGGCCTCAGAAGCCCGTGGTTCCGATTTGGATCTGATCTCACGAATACCATACGGGCCCGCGGCCAATAAGGGCCGCATCAAGAGGCCGAACATACGACAGTACCTGACCAGACTGCCACCAACTCGTCTCAGAGTCCTTGCTTGCCCACCCGGGGGCGTCCACATACGGTTTTCTGGACAAGTGGACGGCTTAGACATCAGGCCGCCTTTCGGCTGAGCTTCTCGCGAGCCCGGGCCGGGGTCATGTACCCGTGGCGCTGGAGGAGCCAGCCGTTGTTGTACCGCTCGATGAAGGCCCCGATCACCGCTCTGGCCTCCTCGAGGGTCTCGAAGTGGTGCAGATGGATGCACTCCTCCTTGAGCGTGCGGATGAAGCGCTCCGCGACGCCGTTGCACTCCGGCTCGCCCACGTAGGCGGGCGTGGAGCGGATGCCGAGCCATTTGATCTCGGCCTGGAACTGCCTGGCCCGGTACTGCGAGCCCCAGTCGTGCCTCAGACCGAGGCCCAGGGCGATGGCCTTGTCGAAGCCGCCCATGTGGGCCCGGACGCCCTGGCGGACCGGCTCCAGCGCTGCCCAGCGGTCGCCTTTCTTCGCGACGTGCCAGCCGACGACGTCTGAGGCGCAGTGGTCGACGGCCGTGAAGAACCAGCACCAGCCCTCCGCCTTCGTCCAGAACCGTGACGCGTCCGTGCCCCAGAGCTCGTCCGGCCGCTCGGTCCGGATCCGGCCGCTGTGACTCCGGTCTCCGCGGGGATGCCCCCGCCGCACCGGCGCCAGCAGCCCGTGCAACCGCATCAGCCTCAGCACCCGGTTCTTACCGACCCGGATCCCCCTGGCCGCAAGCCGCGCCTTCACCTTCCGATGGCCCTCGCCGAGGAACGGACTCGCCTTCAGCACCGTCCGGATCTCCTGCAGCAACTCCTCGTCGCTCAGTGCCGTCTTCGGGCCTCGCTTCCCGGGCTGTCGGCCATCGGACTCCAGAGGGCCGCCGCGACTAGCCCGCAGCGCGTACACGCTCGAACGCGCGACTCGCCATGTCTCGCACACCATCGTCAGCGGGTACGGCCGCCTCGTCCCCGGACTCATCCGTCCAAGCGCCTCAAGAGCTTCCGCAGCTCGTCCCCGTACCCCCTTTTTTCGAGAAGCTCCGCCTGCAACTCGACCCGCATCGTCATCTCTCCCAGCTTTGCCCGGGTCCGCATCAGCTCGCCTCCCGGCCGGTTCTTCTTCTTCAGCCCTTGCTGGCCACCGTCCAGGAACTCCCGCCGCCACCGCTCCAACTCCGGCGGCGCAACCCGAACCTCCCGGCTCACCTCGCCGATGTCCTCGCCGCGCAGCAGTCGCAACACTACCTCGGCCTTCCGCTGTGCGCTCCACCGCTTCGGCAGACCTTCCGGCCGACCGCGGCTCTTCGCCGAATCCTGCTGTTCCGTACTCCGAGACATCTCGTGCCTCCTCTCTCCTGGACCCCGGAAGGGTTGCTAAACTACTGTCCAGAGAAATCGGGGGCACTATACCGGCAGGACGACCGCGTCAGTGAGGGTGACCCAGCGGCTGGAGAAGCGCCGACCGGGCTGGGTCTCTGATTAGATCAGGTGACCAGGAGGAGCCCTGGGCTGAATCGGGGAGCCGACATCAACCGCGGCGAGGCGGGAACCCGGCTGAGTGTGAACGCGAACACCGTGGACCGCCGGCGCATTAACGACACCAGCGCGATCTGCGGCCAGCATGCTCGCACCGCCATGGCCGCACAGAACGCACGGGGCGTGAGCGGACTGACCGTCGCTAGGGTGGTCCAGAATGCGTGTTGCGTCCTCAGGATGCGGGCAAAGGTAGTGCCGGTGACGGACGCCTTACAAGACTTGATCGCCTACGATCGCGTCAGTTCCAGGACTTGAACAACGCGAGCCACTGGTCGAAGGTGAGGCCGGAGGGTCGTCCGGAAGGATTGAATCTGAGATCTCGACTCAGCCGGTGGATTTGCGTTCGCGTGAAATCGGATCGCAGAAACCGTCTAATCGAGCGGCCGTCGCTACCGAAGCAACTGCGGATAATGCGCCGGCCACGGCCTGGAATCGGTCCACAAGCGGTCTTGTCCGACTGGTGAGCCAGAGCGTAACGGCGTCGACGCCGGGAGGGGGATCGAAGTCGGTACGGCGAAAGCCGCTTCACGCTGGATCACGAGCCAGGCGTCCTGCGGTTGAGGAACGGATTGGACGAGCCGCCGGACGATGGCGGCAGTCCGATTGAACGGAATGTTCCACAGGACCGTCCTGCGTTGCACGAGCAAGGTCGAGAGGCTTGTCACTAACGGCACTTCGCGCACTCCTCCAGATCGAACTTGGAGCACTTCATGCAGTCCAGCTGCACGAACGTGTCGAGTTCGAAGCGGTAGACCCCTTCGCCCCACGGCTCGATCCTGTCCTTCAAGCTGTAGATTCTGACCGTGCCCCAGATCGCGCTCCCGGGACTGAACGGGAACACGGCGAATTCCAGGTGGCCGTCACCATCCAGGTCCGCCAGATACTGCTGCCTTCTGATCCGAACGAAGGGGATATCGCTCCACAAAGCGTCGTCGGCTTGCCTGAGCTGCAACGTTTCAATCACGCGGTCATCCCTGTATCGCAGAAGTTCCCGATAGCCGTAATCGTACCGATTCGTCGCGTTCTCGTCCGTCACCTTGAAGCGGATTTCCATGTGTTCGTTGTCGCTAATGCGGACGAAATCCCTCGTGCAGGGCATGTCGCCGAACTCGTAGAAGATGGGCTCCTCCCCGGCGACGCAAATGGCGGAACTGGCGGACCGCCCTCTCGGATCGTCCCCTTCCGGACTGTCGGGAACGCGCTCCTCGGTGGCCGGTGGGCTCGTTCTCGTCTCCGTCCCACCGCCAGTGTCCGGGTTGTCGGGAATGTGCTCCTCAGCGGGCGCGCACGAATGCATGGCGATTACCGCCAGTGCCGACAGGATCCACATGACGAAGCGCGGCGGGCGTATTTCCTCTAGCACTGTCTCTCCCCTCCATGGCCGGGTCGGCAACCGCGGATGGCGCGGGTGTCAGGTGAATACCATACTTGTACATCCTCCACCTCTCCAACAACTCCTTGACCGGCCCGATCCCGGATTCCCTTTTTGAACTTGACGGATTTGGTCGATTTTACGTGGGACGGCAACGACGGGCTCTGCGCCCCCCAAACAGCCGCGTTCGACGCATGGCTTGCAGGGCTCCGGAATTGGGCCGGAGCCCGATGCCGTTAGGCGGCTTGCGGGCTAAAGATGGTGAAGGGTCATGACTAGGGGCTGCGGAGCGACGGCCTGACAACGGAAGCGCGCAAGGAGCCGAGGAAGTTGAAACGGGAAAACAAGCGGCTGCGGACGGAGCGGGATATCCTAAAAAAGTTGCGGCCTGGATTGCGAGGGAGAGCGGATCGATCCCCAGCGGGGCAGCGGGCGGGGAGCGCGGTCGTCACGACTGACCCTCTCCCGACGCAGGCGATTCGGCGTCTATTCGGCTGGCGAGGGGGTGGATCGCCTTGGAGAGTTCGACGTGCCGGCGCATGCGATAGCTGTTGCCCCTGATGTTCACGATATGGCACCGGTGGAGCAGCCGGTCGAGGAGCGCGGCGGCCATGACCTCGTCGCCGAGGATGCGCCCCACTCCTCGAAGCCCTTGTTGGAGGTGAGCACGGTCGAGGCGTTGCCGTAGCGCCGGTTGATGAGTTGGAAGAAGAGGACGGCGCCGCTCTGGGTCACCGGCAGGTAGCCGATCTCGTCGACGATGAGCAGGGCCGGGTGGGTGAGGATCTTGAGGCGACGGTCGAGCCGGCCCGCGGCCTTGGCCTCCTCCAGGGAGTCGACGAGGTCGGTCAGGGTGCCGAAGTAGATCTTGCGGCCGCTCTCGGCCGCCGTGATCGCCAGGCTGATCGCGAGGTGCGTCTTGCCCACGCCCGGCGGACACGCGACGTAGTGCTCACAAATCCAGTGTTGTCATCCGTTATCGGTGGCACCCGCTGTGCGGTCGTGAGCTGCAGGTCTGCGGGCGCCACGTCCGGGGCGGTGAGGGCAGCCTTGTCGTCGTGCTTCCTGACGGGACCAGGACGGAGATCCCCGAGTGGATGACGAAGCCGGACGCGGGCAGTGGGGCTCAATTGGTCACGTCTCCACCCACGGTGTCTGTTGCCGCACTGCGAGCCCTCAGGCGGCTCCTTGACGCCCACATGGATAGCGGTGAGCCTTCGGCCGGCCACAATGACTCCGCTTCCCCGGCATCCGGAGGCTCTTGATGAAGGTTCGACAGCCGTTTCTGCCCCTGGGCTTCGGGTGCACCCATTGGGATACGCTTTCCCCGGAGGTTCGGGCGAGCGTGCTGGAACTCTGGATCGAGTTGCTGCGCGGGAATCTGCTGCGCCGGGAGGCTTCAGAGGCCGGAGAGGGCAAGGCCTCGTGAACCTGGCAAAGATCACACCACAGCACTTGGAGCGAACCGCGTACGTCTACATCCGCCAGTCGACGCTCAGCCAGGTTCAGGACAACCAGGAGAGCCGTCGCAGGCAGTACGAGCTGGCGGACCGGGCCCGCTCCCTGGGCTGGAGCCGGGTGGAGGTGGTGGACGAGGACCTGGGACGCTCTGGATCGGGGCGGGTCGTGCGCCCTGGATTCCAGCGGCTGCTATCCGCTGTGTGTCTGGAGGACGTGGGTGGTGTGTTCGCCCTCGAAGCCTCGCGTCTGGCCCGGAACAACAAGGACTGGCACCATCTGGTCGACCTGTGCGGGCTGACCTCGACGCTGATCATCGACGCCGAAGGGGTCTACGATCCCCACCACTTCAACGACCGGCTGCTCCTGGGCCTCAAGGGCACCATGAGCGAGTGGGAGCTGGGGGTGATGCGCCAGCGCTCTCTGGTGGCCCTGCGGGAGAAGGCGGAACGCGGGGAACTCTATACCATGCTCCCCATCGGGTTCCTCCGGACCCGGGACAACCGGTGCGAGCTGGACCCGGACCGGCGGATCCGGACGAGCATCGGGCTCGTGTTCGAGAAGTTCGAGGAGCTGGGAAGCATCCGGCAGGTCCTCCTCTGGTTCCGGCAGGAAGGAGTGGAGCTGCCAGCCGTCCAGTACGGGTCGTTCGGCCGAGGCGTGGTCTGGAAGCTCCCGGTCTACAACTCGGTGCACAACATCCTCACCAACCCCGTCTATGCGGGCGCCTACGCGTACGGGCGGACCCGCACGGAGACGGCGATCATGAACGGCGAGCCGAGAAGACGCCGCGGTATCCCCGTTGCCCAGGACAAGTGGGCCGTCTTGATCCCGGGGCATCACGATGGCTACATCGGGTGGGAGCGGTATCAGGCGAACCAGAAGCGGATCGCGGAGAATGTGCACATGAAGGGGCGGATGCGCCGCGGCGCTCCCCGGCGAGGCCGCTCGCTCCTTGCGGGGCTGCTGCGGTGCCGGCGCTGCGGACGACGGCCGCATGTCACCTACAGCGGCACCAACGGGCGGGTTGTCCGTTACAGCTGCCGTGGCGCGGCGATCAACCACGGGGCGGGTTCCTGCATCTCGTTCGGCGGCCTCGCTGCGGACCGCGCCGTGGAGGAAGCCGTTCTCGCCGTCATCCAACCCGGCGCCCTGGAGGCTGCGATCAGAGCCGCAGAGCACGCCAGGGAAGACCGGAAGCGGGACCGTGAGGTGCTGGCGCTGAAGGTGGAGCAGGCGCGCTACGAGGCGGAACGGGCACGCCGGCAATACGACGCCGCGGAGCCGGAAAACCGCCTTGTGGCCGCCGAACTTGAGCGCCGCTGGAACCGGGCCCTGGAGGCGGTGGCCGAAGTCGAACGGGAGTGGGTGGCCTTCGAGGCCGGCGAGCGCCAGAAGGACGAGAGGATCGACCGGGCGGCGCTCCTGCAGCTGGCTGAGGATCTGCCCGGCGTGTGGCACGATCCAGAGGCCGACATGCGGCTCAAGAAGCGCATCGTACGTACCCTCATCGAAGAGATCCTGGTCGATGTGGACGAAGAAGCGGCCCGCATCCACATGGTCGTTCGCTGGGCCGGCGGGCAGCACGCTCAGCTCTCGGTTCGAAAGAATCGCAAGGGGCAGCACCGTTACACGACGGACCGCAAGGTCGTGGACATCGTAAGGGAGCTGACAGCACTGCTCCCGGACGGACAGATCGCTCGCATCCTGAACCGTCTGGGACTCAAGACGGGCCGAAACAACAACTGGACGGCGGGCCGGGTCACCAGCCTGCGCCATTATCACGGCATCCCGGTCCATGACCCCGCGACCTGCGAGCAGGAAGGACTGATCACTCTGCAGGAGGCAGCCGCGTCCCTGGACGTCAGCCCGCCCGTCGTTGGCAGGCTCCTGCGGAGAGGGATCCTTCCGGGACGACAGGTCGTGCCGTACGCTCCGTGGACCATCCGGACCGTAGATCTCGACGAGCCCGCAGTCCAGGAATACGTCCGACGCGTGCACGCCCGCAGAAAGGCTCCGCGAACTCTGGATCCGGAGCAGCTAACTATCGGCCCCACAAGCACATAGAAAGGTGGTGCAGTATGTCACTGGATCGGGCGGGCCGAGGAAGACGACGTTCTCGCGACGCTCGACGAAGCCGAGTTCGTGCAGCGCGTCGATCTGCTCGCGCTTGATCGAGGGCTGGAAGGCGAAGTCGAAGCCCGCCAGCGTCTTCACGTACGGCAGGCGGCTGGAGCGCATGGCGGCCTCGAGGCGCCGGCCGTTGCCGAGTTCGATCTGGGCGGCCAGCAGTTGTTCGATCCCGGGGTCGTCTGCCCGCCGTCGACCCCGGCGAGCACGCCGTCCAGCGCCTCCAGCGCGCCGGGCATCTTGAGGTCGGCGAGCTGGGCCGCGATCCGCTCCCTGCGCGACGGCGGCCTCACCGCACGCCTCCCGCGATCCGGCCGTACTCGGCCAGCGGACGGCGCTCGACCTCGACGAACCGGGAGTCTGCCGCCGCTTCGTCCCGCTCCTTCGAGGGCTCGGGGCGCAGCGGTGTCACGGGCCTGTAAGGCCAGCGGGCCAAGGGCTTTAGGTGCGGCCTCTCCGCCTCGAACCGGTCCAGGGGCCGCTCCTTCAGCGTGCCGTGGACGCGGACGTTGGCCACCTTGTCGAGCCACCCCAGCACCCGGGCGTTCAGATCGTCGTCCGACACGAAGTCCCGTCCGTAGAAGAAGCTCCGCCGGATGTAGCTGACCGGCCGTTCCACCTTCCCCTTCGTCTGCGCCCGGTACGGCCGGCACGCCCGGATCCGGAAGCCCCAGTGGTAGGCGAAGCGCAGGAACTCCGTGTTCTCCATCAGCCGCCCGCCGACCTCCCGGTTGTCCTCCACGATGACGGCCTTCATCTGGTCGAACAGTAGCTCCGAGGGCACGCCCCCGAAGTACCGGAATGCCGACTCCAGGCCCTCCATCACCACGGCCATCGTCTGCCGTTCGTAGTACCGGACCCACATCAGACGCGAGTAGCCCAGCACCACGACCAGCGCGTGCCTCTTGCCCCACGGCGTCTTGAACTGCGCGAAGTCCACCTGCCCTTGGTGCCCCGGCGGGGTCTCGAAGCGCCTGACCGGCTCCGGCGGCGGCTTCGGCCGGACCTCGCGCACATGCCGCCTCACCTGGTCGTAGCCGCCCGCGTAGCCCGCCGCCCGGATCTCCTCGAACAGGCGCACGGCGCTGAGGTCCGGATACCCGGGCAGGCGGGTCTCGATGATCTCCTTGTAGGGATCGAGCCGGGAAGGCCGGGGCCGCCCCGGTCCATACCTGCCCCGCTCCTCGTCCAGATCCCGGTCCAGCTGTCCCGCCGCGATCCAGCGATGCACCGTCCGCCGGCTGACCCCGGCCAGCCGCGCCACCGCAGCCTTGCTGAGCCCCTGTTCCAGATAGTGCTGCAACAGCACCCGCGTCTCCCTCCCGATCATGGCGTCTCCTCCGTTCGGTGGAGACGCCACGGCAAACCAACCGTTCGCGATCCCTCTGAGTCCCAACCACCGACGCCGCAGCCACTCCACGGCCGCGGCTCCAATGTGGGACATTTTGCATGCCGACTTCAGGGAAACTTTACATGCCGGGTAACAGCGTAGGACCAGGCGCCATCCTCGGCCTCCCGCCACACGCCGGCGTCCACCCCGGGCGGCGGCCCGGCCCGGGCGGGACACTGGAGTTCGCCCCGCTCCCGCTCCCAGCGCTCGGCCCAGTTCGCCAGCTTGAGCCGGTCGTTGCCGATGTTCGCCGTCCGGCCCGTCTCCGGATCGACCCGTTTCACGATCACGTGGACGTGCCGGTGCGGCGTGTCGTTGTGCGGCACGACCAGCGCCTGCCGGTCCCCCATCCCGAGCTTCTTCGGACTCTCGTCGACGGCCCGTCTCATCTCGGCCCGGTCCGGAGTCTCCCCCGGCTTCCACGACAGCGAGTAGTGGTACACCGGCTTGGTGGCCTTCCGCCCCGCGCCGTGCACCCCCGCCAGGCGCTTGAGCTCTGGCGCCGCCTTCGCCGTCGCGGTCATGATCCGCCAAGCGTTGTCCGGCCGGTCCGAGGCCAGGTTCTGGACGTCGGTCCACTCGACCCGCTCGCGAGTCGTCGGCTTGGCCTCCAGACCGGGCTCCGGAGCGTCGTGCATGACATACGCCGTGACGCCCCTGAAGGACCAGCCGATCGGTGCTACCTGGGCATCACGGGGTCCCCGCCTCGCTCCGCAGAAGGACCCGGACGGCCTCGTGGCACCGCTCGACGCCCGCGTCCCGGATGGCGCGGCCGCGCCGGCGTTCAGGGCGCGGGCGATCTGGTTGAGGTTCACGCCGATCCGGTTCAGCTCCCGGAACTCGGCCGTCCACAGACGCCGCACGGGACGCGCCAGCGCTCGGCGGCGCATGTAGACGGCCGGGGCGAGCCGGGCCGCCGCCGACCGCTCCGCGACTTCCGCGGCCGTCAGGCACACCACCGACCGGACGGATCCGCGTTCCTTGGCGGGCAGGGGAGGACGCCCTCGCGGCTTCCGCTGCGGGGCGTCGGGGCTGGTGCGGGTCATGTGCGGGTCGCCCTCCGGTGGGTCGCTGGGGGGGATTCCAAAGGGGGGCGCCGCTCCCCCTTGGCGAGATTCCGGACCGGCTCGCGGATCTGAGCCTCACGCTCGACGGGGCTGCGGCCGGCATCGTGTCGGATGCCGAGGGGGCGATCCGGGAGTTGAATGCACATCGGTCCGACGCCCTTGCAGCACTGGCTCGGCTGTTGCTCCGCACCGAGTCGCTCTCGTCTTCGCGGATGGAGGGTCTGTCCGTCGGCGCCCGCGCGCTGGCGCGTGCCGAATTGCGTGCGGAAGCGGGCATGCGCGTTGGGCCGACGGCGCGCGAGGTGCTGTCCAACATCGACGCCATGCAGGCTGCGATGGACGCCGCGTCGGCCGACTGCCCGTTCACGGAGACGGACATCGCAGGCATACATGAGCGTGTGATGGCGTCCGCGCCGAATAGCCACGTCGCCGGGCGTGTGCGCACCCTGCAGAACTGGATCGGGGGCAATGACTACAACCCTTGCGGTGCCGACTTCGTGCCGCCTCCGCCGGAAGAGGTGGGCCCGTTGCTCGCGGATCTCACCGATGCGGTGAACCGCGAAGACCTCCCTCCGCTCGTCCAAGCCGCTCTGGTTCACGCCCAGTTCGAGACCATCCACCCCTTCGAAGACGGGAACGGGCGAACCGGGCGCGCACTGGTGCAGGTGGTGCTCCGCCGACGGGGCATCGCGCCCAGCTACGTTCCTCCGATCAGCGTGATGCTGGCGGCCGAACGGGACGCGTACATCGATGGGCTCGGTGAGTTCCGGTTGGGCGAGCCGATGCGCTGGGTTGCCCGGTTTGCGGTCGCCTGTGCACGCGCCGCCACCCTTGCAGCCCGCTACCTTGACGCGGTCGGCGACCTGCAGACGGAGTGGCGCAGACTCCTCGCCGCGGCCGCGAACCCACGCTCCGATGCAGCCGCGTGGATGCTGATCGAGGCCCTGCCCGCCCACCCCGTCATCTCGACAGCGGGTGTCGTCGCCGTCACGGGCCGGACCAAGGCCGCGGTGCACGGAGCGGTCGCGCAGCTGGTGGACGCGGGAGTGCTGATTCCGGTGTCGACATCGAAGCGAAATCGCCTCTGGGAGGCGTCGGGACTGCTCCACCTGGTCGAGGGGTTGGATGCGGGTCGGCCGCCGGGGTGAAGTCGAGCCTGGCGCCGCCGTCCCCGATCGCCGAAACGGACTTCAGGCCCCCATTGTAGCGACCTCGTAGTCCGCAATCCGCGAGTCCCGCGTCACGAGAACCAGCCCCTCGGCCTGCGCCTGAGCGATGAGCATCCTGTCGAAGGGGTCGCGGTGGTGGGGTGGCAGGGCGGCCGCCCGCTCGGCGTGAGCGAAGGTCAGAGAAAGGTGTTCGAACCGCTTTTCCTCGACCACCGCGGCCAGGTTGTCCGGCGCGACCAGCCGCCCCCTGGCTTTCTTGATGCCGATTTCCCAACCGGTGACGGCACTGACGAGTACCTCGTTGTTGGGGTCGGCGATGGCCGCCCGCGCCGACTCGGAGATCCGCTCCCAGTCGGATAGCCACCAGAGGAAGGTGTGCGTGTCAAGCAGCAGTCGCATCGTTACTCACCACCCGGGAAGATCCTGGAATTCTCGAAGGCCGCGATGATCTCTTCGTCTGCGGCGTCGAAGTCCGGACCGACGACGATCTGACCCTCGAGCCCCCCCGGCTGGCGGTGTTCGACGGGCGCGCGGTATGGCGTAAGCCGCACCCAGGGTTGCCCGGACTTGCAGATCACCACGTCCTCACCTTCCCGAACCAGCTTGGCGAGACGGGACAGCTGCGACTTTGCCTGGTGCATGTTGACCTTCATGGGTCACTCCCATTCGTCTGGATCGGATTAGCTAAGCTAAGTCTAGCTATTTCACACTGCGGAGTCCATTCCCGAGAGACTGATGGTGTACGCGCGCTGGACCGGGACCCAGGTCGCGGTGTCCGTCAGTGCTGCAGCCACGCCCGCAGCCGGTCGGCCTCCGCGGCGGCTGACGGATCGAGCTCGGCCTGGTAGAGCCGGGAGCGGACGACGAACAAGTCGAAGTCGCCCGGGGGCGAGTCGCGCTCGACGATCGCCTGCACCTTGCGCCGGAAGAAGTTGCCCCAGTCCGGCTTGCGTCCGTCGACATCGGTGAATCCGTATTCCTCCGCCAGTCCCCAGCTCGAGAACAATCCACCGCTTTTCGCGGCGACGCCCGGATCGGCGGCCAGCGCGGCGATTGCGCGGCCGACGTAGCATGGGGTCTCGGACTCGGCGAAGTACTCGTCCTCCTCGATCGCGTCGCGCCAGTTGTCCTCGTTGACCCCGAAGTGGTCGAGCACGGCCTCGGACCGCAGGAATCCGGGGGTGATCGCCAACGCCGTCACGCGGTGGGCTTCCAGGTCGGAGGCCATCGCATAGGCGAGCCGGATGACCGCGTTCTTGGCCAGATCGTAGAGGAGGTTGCCGCGGTAGCCCATGGTATCGCCGTCGGTGACCTCGACGATGAGCCCGGCGTTGCGTTCGACCATCAGCGGCGCGCCGTAGCGGCTGGTGATGATGTGTGTATGGACAGCTCGCTCCAGCATTTCCACCCCATTTGAGGGGGATAACTCCCAGAAGGGTTTTCCCCACTCCGTCAGAGCGTCGCCGCCCCAGATGTCGTTGACCAGGACATCGAGCCGGCCAGCCTCGGCGCGGACGCGGGCGAAGAGCTGTTCGACCTCCGCCTCGATCGTGTGGTCGGTGCGGACGGCGATGCCCTGGCCGCCCTCCGCCGACACCAGCTCCGCCGTCTCCTCCAGCGTTTCCGGCCTGCCCGGGGTGGCGGGACGGCCCCGAACGCTACGGCCCGTGCAATACACGGTGGCACCCGCCTCCCCCAGCATGCGGGCGATGCCGCGGCCGGCCCCGCGCGTCGCGCCGGCGACCACGGCCACCTGATCTCGAAGCGGGCGGTCCGGCATGGGGTCTCCTTCGAGGCAGAGAAATCAGCCCGTGCAGTGGTGCGCAGTGAGCGCACGCACCGTAGAGTGGATCAATCCGGCAGACAAGTGCCACAACCGCCCAAGGAGGAAGGGCTGCCCGAAAAGCGCAGGATCCCCGCGTATGTGTGGACGCTTCTCGCTCTGGGTGCGGGCCTGGCCGCGGGCGGTTTCTTCCCCGGGCCGCTGGAGCCGGTGGCGGACGCGACCTCGACGCTGATCTCCTGGGTCGTCGCAATCGTCCCACTGCTGATCCTCGCAGCGCTCAGCCCCGCCATCGCGACGCTGGTGCGGCGCGGGCTCGCCGGGCGCTTCGCCGGCGCGGTCGTCCTCTGGTACGTCTTCACGTCGACCGTGGCCGGGCTCATCGCGCTGGTGACGTCGGCCGCAATCTTTCGCATCCCGCTGACCACGGGGGACCGCGGCATCTGGGCGGAAGCGGGCGCGATGCTGCAGAGCCTCGGAGCGAGCGGGGCCTCGTGGCCGCTGCTGGCGATCCTCGTGGGCGTGCTCGTCGGGGCCCTCGGCGCCCGCCACGATCCCACGTACCGCGTGCTCAGGCGCGTCGCCGGCGTCATCGAGAGGTCGGGTGGCAGGCTGGCGTACGTGATGGTCCCGCTCATCCTGGCGTTCGGCGTCACCCTGGGCGTGCGCTTCGGGGCACGGCTGGGCCTCTCGCACTACGCCAGCATGACCGCGTACACCGCCGCGCTCGTCCTGGTCTGGTGGGCGTTCTACACCTTCGTTCTCGTGCGCAGGGTCGGGCGCCGGCCAGTGGGCCCGGTGCTGAGCCGGTACTATCTGCCGACCGCGGTCTTTGCCGCGGGCACCTGCTCCTCGCTGGTGACGCTGCCCGTCAACCTCGCGAACGCGAAGAAGGTCGGCGTGCGCGACGAGGTGGCCGACTTCGTCCTGCCCTTCGGCGCTGTCGTCAATCTGGACGCCAGCGCGCTCGCCTATGTCGCCTACGGACCGTTCGTGGTGAGCTATGTCTTCGGCCTGGAGTTGAGTTGGATGATGATGCTGGCCGTCTGGCCGGCAGTGGTCCTTTTCACGATTGCCGCGCCCGGGCTCCCGGCCGGCATGGGAACCGCGCTCTGGAGCGCGACCCTCTTCGCGAGCATCCTCGGTCTCGAGGGCCAGGCGCACGGCGAGTTCATCGCGACCTGGATCGCCCTCTCGGGAGGCATCCCCGACATGCTGCGCACGGCGACGAATTGCACCGGCGACGGCTACACCGCGATCATCTTCGATGGCCGATTCGATGAGTTCTTCGCGAGGCAGCGTGGCTGAGGTCCGCGGGGGAGGCCGGGGCGCGAGCGGCGCAGGCGCGGCTGGCGGGAATCCAGCCAGGCCGCGGGTGGACCTGTCACCCGGCGCGCGCCGACTCGTGCACGTAAACGGGCGCGTCCAGCCGGGCGAGGCGGTGGTGGTCGTCACCGACCCGACGATGCTGCGCTACGCGGATGCCGTCGCCGCGGCGGCGCGCGATGCCGGAGCCGCCGTGACCGTGTGCATCATCCCCATGCGCGATCAGGACGGGCAGGAGCCGCCCCCGCCCGTCGCGCGCGCCATGGCCGAAGCGGCCGTGATCTTCTCGCCGGTGCGCATCTCGATCACCCACACGCGTGCGATGCGGGCCGCGCTCGACGCGGGTGCGCGGGTATGCATGATGACGGCCTACACCGACGCCATCATGACCAGCGCCGCCCTCTGCAGGACCGACTTCGAGGCCCAGGCCGACGTCTGTCACCGCCTGGGGGCCGCATTCACGAACGGCGCGCTTGTTCACCTCACCTCCCCCCGCGGCACAGACCTCCGGTTCGCGATCGAGGGACGCATCGCGAACGTGCTGACGAACATCCCGGACCCCGGTCAGCTCGCCCCGGTCCCGGATATCGAGGTCAACGTGGTGCCGGTCACGGGTTCGGCCGAGGGCACGATCATTGCCGACGCCTCGGTGCCGTATCTGGGCATCGGCATACTCGAACAGCCCATCGTGTGCACGGTGGAGGAGGGCTATATCGTCGAGATGACCGGCGGCGCGCAGGCCGACTTCCTTCGCGAACACCTGGAATCGTTTGCGGATCGGCACTGCTTCAACGTCGCGGAGCTCGGCGTGGGCCTGAATCCGAACGCGCGCCTGACCGGCGAGATGCTCGAGGACGAGGGCGTCATGGGCACGATTCACATCGGGATCGGCACCAGTCACACCCTCGGAGGGGAGATCGTGGCGCCCATGCACTACGACCTGATCATGTGGGAGCCGACGATCGCGGTCGATGGCCGCGTCGTTCAGCGGGACAAGCGGGTGCTGGTGTGATGGGGCGGACGAATCGGACCGGGCGGCGACGCCGACGGGTGTGCGCGTGAAGGACGGCGCGAGGATCCTGGTGCGGACGTGCGCCGATGTTCGGGTAGGCGAGAACGCGGTTGTCGTCACGGACCCCGAGCGGATGGCCATAGCCCGCGCCGTCGCCGACGAGGCGCTCGCAGCCGGGGCCGTCGCAAGCATCGTGATTCCGCCCGCGCGTTTGATCGACAACGAGGAGCCGGGGCCGGCCGTCGCGGCGGCGCTCTCGGCGGCGGAAGTCGTCTTCCTGCCCGTGACCCTCGCCATGGCACACACCCGCGCGGTTCGCGAAGCCATCGGGGCCGGTGCACGGGTTCTGTCGATGACCGCGTTCACCGAACGGATGATGCGCGAAGGCGGGCTCTTCACGGACTTTCGGGCGCGGCAGCCGCTGTGCCGGGCCATCGCGGCGCGGCTCACGGCCGGCAAACGCCTGCGGATGACCAATCCCGCCGGCACGGACCTCACGCTGAGCCTAGAAGGCGTCACCGGAAACAGCCACGCCTGCCTGCTCGACGGCCCGGGCTTCTCGGCGGTCCCCAACATCGAAGCCAACTGCGCGCCCGCCCAGGGCACCGCCGAGGGCGTGTTCGTCTGCGACGGGAGCATCCCGTACTACGGCGTCGGCCCGGTGCGCGAGCCGGTCACTTTCCGGATCTCGAAGGGCTTCGTCACGCACATCGAGGGCGGCGATCAGGCTGAGTTTCTGGCGGCGCTGCTGGCCCGCCAGGAGGATCCCTGGGTCTACAACGTGGCCCAGTTCGCGTTCGGCCTGAATCCGGACTGCACCGAATTCACCGGCGAGATGCTCAACGACGAGGGCGTGAACGGCACCGTCCATATCGGGATCGGCACGTCCGCCAACCTGGGCGGCTCCGTGTCAGCGAAGACGCACTTCGATGCCGTGGCGCGGGCGCCCACGGTCTGGATCGATGGGGAAGTGGTGGTGGCCGGGGGAGAGATCGTCGACGACGGGTGAGCTACGAGTGGAGCAGCACCCCACCGGGCTCCCGGCTCCCGACCCGCTCGTGATCGAATGACATATTATGACCATTATATGTCACAATATCTTTCCTGCAGCGGCATTTACGAGTCAGTATGGGCCCTATTGCGACCAGATATGACAAATAATATCACTATATGTCCATTCTCGTAACAACGCCCCGAAACCCCTACGCACCCCCCAGATCCACCACGCTGATATTCCGCCAGCGCACCTTGATCCCGCCGCCGTCGTGGATCTGAAGCGCGATCGACCCCTCGCCCTCTCCGATCGTCTCGTCCTCGAAGTCGACCATTTGCGTGCCGTTCAGCCAGGTCGTCACGCGGTCGCCCACCGCGCGCACCCGCATGGTGTTCCAGTCGCCCATACGCAGCGCCTCGTCGAGCGCCGGATCGGGCTGCACCAGCCATCCCCGCCCGTACGACTCGTAGATGCCGCCGCTGAACAGCCCCGGGGGCGCCACCTCGGCCTGCCAGCCGCTCACCGTCGTGCCCTCGACGCTGGAGCGGAAGAAGACGCCGCTGTTGCCGTCGGCCTCCTGCATGAAGTCGACGGTCAGGTCGAAGTCGCGGAAGGTGGCGTCGGTGGTGAGATAGCCGTACTGGGCATCGGGACCGCTTTCGCACACGAGGTCGCCATCCGCGACATACCACCGCTCGGTGCCGTGCACCTGCCAGCCGCCCAGATCCTGGCCGTTGAAGAGCGAGACCGGCTCCAGCGGGCGGATCCTGATGCTGCGGTACCACACGTTCCGCCCGTGATCCTGCAGGCCGATCGGACCCGACGCCGCGAGGCCGTACTGCGGGAAGGGCGCGAACTTGCTGGCCGCGACGAGTTCCTCCCACTCGGGTGAACCGAGCACGTATTCCACCGTCTTCGCGCCGTTGAGCCAGTGCTCGACGTGGTTGTTCACGATGCGGATGCGCGCCGTGTTCCACTCGCCGGGGCCGTGCAGGGTCGTCTCGCCGGCTGCGTGCAGGTCGTAGTTGTCGCCGGTGAGGTGGGTGTTCATGTCCATCGTGCCCATCTCGATGTAGGCGGGGTCGTCGAGCACCTGGTATTCGGGGGCATTGTGCCAGATCTCGGCCCCCTCCTCCTCGATCACGCGGTAGAGGACGCCGCTGTTGGCCACCTCGGAGAGCATGAACTCGAACTTGAGGTCGAAGTCGGTGAAGGACTCGGTGGTGACGATGTCGCCGCCCACCGCGACGTCCGGGTCGGTGGAGGTCGCGCCGACGACGAGCATGCCGTCGATCACCGCCCACCCGGTGTCGGGGAAGGCGTCGCGGTTGTAGCCGCGCCAGCCGTTGGTGGTCTCGCCGTCGAAGAGGAGGCGCCAGCCGGCGGCGCGCTCGGCCTCGGTGAGGATGTTGGGGGAGGCGGTGGCGTCCGCGGGGTCGGCGGCGGCGTCGGGCGGGCTGTCGGAGCCGGCTGAGCAGGCTGTGGCCAGAAGAACCAGCGGTAACGCCTGGGCGAGTCGGGAGGCGATTGCGAATGTGCGCCCGACGTCGCGTTTGGGCGTCGGCATACTGGGATCGGCCGGTGGTACAGCGGGGATCGTGTGTGTGTTGCGCATCAGACGAGCCTCATTTCGTCGGGATCCCAGTGGACGATCCGGTCCTCGAAGTAGCTGAGGTTGCAGGCCAGCGCCGGGGCAGCCGCCCTCAGACCGAAGACGGCGTCCTCGCGCACGGGCGGGCCGCCGCGGATCGCCTGGAAGAAATTGAAGAAGTGGTCGACGTGGGCGCCGCGGTAGCCGCGCTCGACCTCGTACCGGGCCTCGGCCGGGGGCAGCATGCGAACCCGCGCGGGGAGGCCGCCTTCATCCGCAGCCGCCTCGGCCATCTTCTCCTGCGAGAAGGCGTCCATGGGGTCGACCGCTACGTTCTTGCGAAGCACAACATCAGTCCATGTCACGTCCATTGCGCCTTCGCTCCCCACCAGGCGCAGGAAGGTGCTGCCGGAAGTCCCGTCCACGAAGTTGACCCGCAGCGACAGGTTGAAGCCCGGATGCGTGTCGGATTCGGGGTAGTCGAAGACGCCGAGGAGCACGTCGGGCACCTCGCGGCCGTCCTTCCAGTAGCGCAAGCCCCCCGCGGCCTGGATGCGGCTGGGCCCGCGCGAGCTGACGACGAAGTGGAGGCTCGAGAAGAGGTGCACGAAGAGGTCGCCGGCGACCCCGGTGCCGTAGTCGCGGTAGTTGCGCCAGCGGAAGATGCGGAGCGGGTCATAGGGGCGGTCGGGGGCGGGGCCGAGGAAGCCCTTCCAGTCGACGGTCTCCTCGGACGCGTCGGCGGGAATGGGATACTGCCATGCTCCGATGGGATCGTTGCGCGCCCAGAAGCCCTCGGCATAGTTGAGCTCGCCGATCGCCCCGGACTCGCACAGTTCCTTCGCCTTCTCATTGCCGAGCGAGCTCATGCCCTGGCTGCCGACCTGGAAGACGCGGCCGGACTCCTCCTGCGCGCGGATCAGGTCGTGGCCCTCGGCGATGTTGTGCACCATCGGCTTCTCGCAGTACACGGCCTTGCCGGCCCGCAGCGCCTCGACCGAAATCGGCTGATGCCAGTGGTCGGGCGTGCCGACGATGACGGCGTCGATGTCGTCGCGCGCGAGGACCTCGCGGTAGTCGCGCGTGGTGAAGATGTCGCCGTGGCGCTCGCGGGCGGCATCGAGGCGGCCGTCGAAGACGTCGCATGCGGCCACGAGTTCCACGCCGGGGATGCGGAGCGCGGTGTTGACGTCGGCCATCCCCATTCCGCCCGCGCCGATCACGGCGAGGCCGACGCGCTCGGAGGGCGGCACCTGGGCTTCTGGCAGCCTGGGCCGGGACAGCGTGCGGCGCACGGCGCGTCCCTCGGCCGAAGCCAGCGACGGCACCGCCGCCAGCGCCGAACCGGCCGCGATGGACTTGACGAACTTGCGCCTGCTACTGGCGACCGGCCGCTCGGGATCGGATTTTCTCTCTTGGCTCATAAGGCGATTGCGCTTTGGAGGTCGGTTGCGATGGGCGTCGCGCCCACGTTGGCCCGAAAACGTAAGCGCCTGCCGATCACGTCAGCAAAGGAAGGGGAAAAAAGTGCGGAGACCCGAGATCCTGCAGCCACCCCGGCACCGATCCGTCCACACCACGCCTCGACGGAGGATTGTCGCCCTTCTGCCCCTGCTGGCGTTCGGAGCCGCTGGCTTCGCGCCCACCCCGCCAGCGCCCCCCGACCCCGTGCGGGTCGTCGTCGAAACCGACATGGGCACCTTCGAACTGGACATCGATATCGACCGGGCACCCGTCACCGCCACCAACTTCCTGCGCTACGTCGACGACGGCCACTACGACGGCGGCACCTTCCACCGCACCGTGCACGCCGAAAATCAGCCCAACGACTCCATCCGGATCGCGGTGGTGCAGGGCGGGCGGAATCGGGACGCGGCGGCCGACGCCTTCCCCCCGATCGCCCTGGAACGCACCAGCGAGACCGGCATCCTCCACACCGACGGCGCGGTCTCGATGGCGCGGGGCGGCCCCGACACCGCCACGCACAGCTTCTTCATCTGCATCGGCGACCAGCCGTCGCTCGATTTCGGCGGCATGCGCAACCCGGACGGGCAGGGGTTCGCGGCGTTCGGGACGGTGGTCGCGGGGATGGACGTGGTGCGCGCCATCCACGAGGCGCCCTACGAGGCGCAGCAGCTGACGCCGCCGGTCGGGATCGTGAGGGTGTACCGGAAGGGTGCGGATTCCGCGGATCCGTCGCTCAGTTGACGATTGCGTTGCGCACCTTGCGCACGTAGCGCTTGACCTGTCCGTATCCGCCGGGATAGCCGTCGGCCTTCACTTCACTGAAGAGCCGCGCCACGCTCAGCTGCGGGTAGTCGGCCAGCCTGGCGTCGATCATGGCCTTCCAGGGATCGAGCTTCGATGCCCTCGGTGGTCTGGGACCGTACTTCACGGTCATGTCATCGGGATCGCGCTCGAGCTCGCCCTCCTTGATCCAGTTGTAGACGGTGCGCCTGCTGATGCCCACGGCCCGCGCGGCCGCGGACTTGCTCACCCCCTCCTCGATCAGGCGCCTCACCTCTATGCGTTTTTCGATTCCATGCATTCTTCGGTCCGTTTCCGGTGTGCCGATTTCTGTGCAAGATCTACCCGCCCGAAGCTGCTGTCGGGCCATCGGGTTCCCAAAAGAGTCCTTGTCGGTACAGCTAGCCCCCGCCCGGCGAACCGGGCGGGGGCCGTGTACTGCTGCTGGGCATCAGCCCAGGTTGAGGTTAGCTCGCGCTCGTGGCTTGAGTAGTCGCCTGGGCGGTGCCGTCACCGGCGGCACTGACTGCCCGAACTGCGACGTTGTAGGTAGTTTCGGCGTCCAGGCCCGAGATCGCATGGGTTCTGGCACCTGCACCACCACTGACGACCGACCACTCATCGTCTTCGTCGAGAGCATCCTCGGACCACCGGATTTCGTAGTGAGTGATGTCCGACGTTCCGGGGGCCGACGGTGAGGTCCACTCGACGGTGAACCCTGCGGCACCCACAGAACTGAAGACGAGAGCACCAGGCTGGCCGGGCGCTGTGTCGGGATCGGTACTGTCGTTGATGGTGATCGAATTCGGCTGCTGTCCTTCATTACCGGTATCCGAATCCGAATCGACCGCATCGTCGCTGGTTGCCTGCACCAGCGCGCTTTGCGTCGCCTCAGCGAGGACGTCATCGACCGCCGTGATGGTCGTGGCATCAGTACCAGCGGCTGGGGTCGTACTGCCGGCCCTGATCATGATGGTGGGATTCGTGATCTCGACCTGAGACCTCATCTCCTCGTCGTCCTCTGCAAACGTCTCCGCCACCGTAACGGTGATGTCTTCGGTCGACGGATTGCTCAGCGAGACCACGGCGGTGACGCTGTAGTTCGCATCGTCCTCTGCGGCCCCCTCCTCGAGGTCTCCTGTCGTGGTCAGCGTGATGCTCGGCTGCGCCTTGGCCGTGGCGGTTGCCGCCGGGCCTCTGACATCGACCGGGTTGGCGGCATCGCCCTTGGTGTTCACGGCAAACACCGAGAAGGTGTACGTGGCACCGTTGACGAGGTCGGTCACCACCTCCTCGAACAGACCGTCCGTCGCTTCGGTTACCTCTACCGTATCGTACCGAGTGACCTGGCCAGTTGCGCTGGCTTCCAACTGGTACTCGGTAATCGCGGTGCTACCGATCTGTCTTGGCGCTCTCCAATTCACAGTGGCGCTCTGGTCTCCAGGCGTCACCTCGAGACTCGTCGGCGCAGACGGTGCCTGATGGCCATCGCTGCGAGACACCGTAACCGTGTAGTCCATGGTCGTGGCGCCATCCTCAGCGGTCACGGTCACCATGATCTCGGTGTCCATACCGGCAGCCTCCAGCTCGACCTGATGTCCAGCCATTGCGTCGTCGGCGTCCTCAGGCATGATCTCGACTTCGGCGCCGTCGTCATTCGCCGTCGCCGTCACGGTGACCATATCGACGTCAACACCGACGTCGGCAGTGTACGCGTCAACGTCGCTGGCGAACGCCGGATCCAGTGCTATTCCAGCACCCAGGCTCAGCGCGCTCAGTGTCGCGTCGTCCGAAGGCGGCGGATCCACCGCTTCCGACTCGACCTGGGCAAACGTTACGCTCTGACCCAGACCGACGGTCACGTTCCAACTCGTGGTGCCCTCTGGGAGGCTAAAGTCGTAGCCGTCCTTGTCGAAGGCTATGGTGTAGGTACCCGCAGGCACGCTCAACGAGTAGGTGCCGGTTGCACCGGTGGTGTCGGTATCCGTAGCCGCGCTCGCGCCTGAAGCAGTCGCTGTCACTTCAACACCACTCAAGGGTCCGCCACCTGGGGCCTGCACCCGGCCCGATATCGTGGAATTGGCGACGCCCGAGAAGTTGATTCCGGAGATCGACGATCCCTTCGGCGTCGAGAGATCAAGGTGCGCAGGCGTGAAGGTCATGCCAGCCCTGTGCGCACTGATGCGGGAAGTCATGCCCACACCCTTGGCAGGAACACTGATCTCGTATTCGCCGTCGGCGCCTGTCACGTAGATGTCGTCCTTCTCCTCGGAGGGCGAGGACTTCTCGTTCTTGGTGATCGGCGCTACGCCGTCCACCCGGATCTCCACACCCGCAATTGGGGTGCTGGAGCCGAAGGCGGTCACTGTTCCGCTGACCATGGCTGTCTCGGCCGTGCCCGCGAGGCTGATGTCGTGCTCCGTCGGGTTGTTCACGGTCCCTGCGAAGAGCATGGTGTCCGCGACCGCGTCGAATCCGCGCCTGGAGGCCGTGACGACCACGATGCGTTGTCTCCGCCAGTCGGGATTGGTTGCCGAGGTGTTCGCGCCTGTTATGTGCGCGAAGCCATCCACGATGTAGCGGCCGAACTCGTCGTTCTCCGTCGACATGCCGTTCACCGTCACGGTTGTGCTGTCGAGCGCGAAGCCGTCAGAACCGGTGACGCGGCCGTAGAGGATACCCGTCGTCGGCGTCACGTCGACCTGGACGTCACCCGCGAGCGGGTTGAAGGCGGTTGCCGCAAGTCCCGAAGCATCGGCTGGACCGCCAACCTTTGCGACCCATCCCGTCGGGACGGTGACCTTGTAGACGCCCGCAGCCATCCGACCGAAGTTGAACTGCTTGCGCTCGTCGATGGTCGTCCGCCGGTCGTTGCTCGAGGCGGCGGTGAAGGACTCGGAGTCGCCGGCGAGGTTCTTGCCGTCGACCGGATCCAAGTTGACCGTCGTCCCGGGCACGTGCCGCAGGCCGCGTGTCGTGAAGCCGTCGTTGGTGCTGTTCATGACGACGTCGTTCTTCCACGCCTGACCGTGCACCGCGTAGGTCTCGACGAAGGCGAACGATCCGCACTCGCCGTGGTCCTGGCCGGTGGGATCGACGGCCATCAGCGGACAGAGCTCCACCGTGTGGTTGAAGCCTCCGTTGTCGCCGAACATGCCGCCGGTCGCGCCGTCGGCGTCCGTGTATGCGGAGAGCTCGTCGGGATCGAGGAGCATGACAGGCTGATAATCCTCGTCCTCCGGATCCTGTGCCACCTCGTGCGCGGTGACGATGACGTTCGCATCCGCCGGAACGTCGCGGAAGGTGACCACACCCCTCGAGTCCGAGAACGTCGATGAAGTCTTTCTCCACACCTCACTGTCGAATGCGCGGGAGCGCCCGCCCTCGACAATGTGTCGGATGTTGACATCGATCGGCCCGGAGTCCCTGTAGTCGCCGCCCAGGATGTTGCCGGTGTAGCCGTCGACCTGGTCCTTCTCGTGGTGCACGTAGACCTTGAGGGTCTGCGTCGTGTACGTCACCACGATCTCGCCGGCGTTCATGGTGCCAGCCAGCGAGAGACCGTCGTGCGTGTACTCGATCGAGGTTCCTTCGTACTCTTCGCCACCGTCCAGGTCGTTGTCCTGGTCCTCGGCGACCGCGATCGTGTAGGTAACCGGAACGGCGTCCACCATCTCGGAGAACGACTCCATTCCATCGTCATCCAACGCCGCAGGTCCGTCTTCGACTGCGACCATTTCGTCGTCCTCGTCAGGCGTCATGACGCTGATGGCCCAGCCGGCGAGTTTGTCGCCGCCGCCGTAGTCGCCACGATCGACCGTGGCACCGCCGAAGGTGAAGTCGACGTTCAGGTTGACGATGTCGTTGGCGTTCCCACCCACGGTGTACGTCTTCTGCGGGTCCCACATCACGGGGGTCATGCCATCGGCGACGGAGTAGTCGTCCGAAGCGACGCCCGCGTAGACCGTGTTGCCGGTCGTGCCTTCACGCGCGATCCGGATCGACGCGACGGCGTGGCCGGTGGCGTCGTTGAGTACGGTCGGGCCGTCACCGACTTCGTCATCGCCCATCGCGTCGGAGTAGAGCGTGACCATGGCGCCCGGAAGCGCATCACCGGCCATCTCGCCGCTCCTCAGCGACACCGCGAAGTTGACCGTCGTGTGGGTGATGTCGATCGGAGCGTGCTGCATCTTCTGCTCGCCGACACCGACGTCGAGCGAGTAGCCGGCCGGGTCTCCACCGAAGGCGAAGTCCCGCAGTGCCATAGCCAACTGCGGCGCTACCGCCCCTATCGCGGCCAGAGTCTCGGCCGAAATGTCACTAACCGACAGTTCATACGCGCCCGCCGTGAGGTCCGAGAACACGACACTGCCGTCCGGCATTGCGGTGCCTGTGTGCGTTTCGCCGACTCCCGGGCCCTCGAGCGATATCGGCAGCGCCAGCGGCAGCCCCGCCTGCGCTACCATGGCCAGCATTTCGGGCGTCGGGAAGGGATGCTCGCCCTCGTCGAACATGTCGTTCTTCATCGCTTCGTCGATGAACAGCCTGACGGTGACGCTCGCCGACGCGTCATGCGCGCCATTGAAGTTCACGGTCTGCTGGTCGTCGTCGCCGAGGGTCACGGACTTGCTGGTCTCGCCCTCTGCGAAGTTGTAGGCGGCCTCCTGGTCGTCCGAGAGCATGATCGAGACCGTGTAGTCTCCCGCTCCCAGGCCGGTGAAGGTGTACAGACCGCCCGCATCGGTCGTGGCCTCGTCGTCCGCATCGCCCGAAAGCGTAACCATCACGCCCTCGACACCCGTGCCGTCATCAAGACCCACGCGGCCGCTGATGCTGGACGAGGTTACCATTGAGCCCGCGAAGTTGGCGCTCTGCGACTGGCCAACCGCCAGACTCACGCTCTCCGATGTCGAGGTGAACTCGTATCTGTTCTCGTCCGGGTTCGTGATGCTGACCGTGTAGTCGCCCTTGCGCAGGCCGCTGAAGCCATACGAGCCGTCGTCGCCGGTCATCATCGTGTCGGCAACCATGTCGCCGCCGCCACTCAGCATGACAGAGACACCGGCCATGCCTTCGCCGTCGACCGTTACCATACCATCGATGCTACCGGTGCGGTTGATCGTGCCGGCAAAGCTCGCCGTGGCAGCCTCGGCCGTAGCGACCATGACCGTCGCGTTGGTGGACTCGAAGTCGATCTCATCGCTGTCCACCGCGATGTCGACCCGGTACGCGCCCGCGAGCAGCGGCCCGAAGGTCGCGCTGCCGTCGGCGTCTGTCGCCTGCGTGCCGAGCACCGTGCCCGATGTCGCGCCCGTGATCTGGGTCACGGTGACCCCGGCGCCCGCGACGCCTTCTTCATCGGCCGTAACTGAAACGGCGATGCTCGCCGTCCGGAGCGCCGTGCCCTCGAAGTTCACGATCTCCGTGGCGTCCATCGCGAGGGTCACGTCCTGGCTGTCCTCGAACATGTACTCGACTGCGTCGTAGCCGGAGATCATCACCGTGTAGTCGCCCGCAGCCAGGGCCGAAACGGCGTACTGGCCGGTCGCGTCGGTCATCGCCGTCACGTCGTCCATGCCGTCGGCCGACACGGTGACCGTCACGTCGGCGATGCCCATCCCGCCTACGCTCACACGACCGGCGACGCCGGAGGTGCGGCGCAGGATGCCATCGAAGGGAACGTTGGCGGTCTCGCCCAGCGCGATCGTCACGTTGTGCGACGTCACCGCGAACTCGTAGTCGTCGGTGTCGAAGCCCGAGATGCCGACCGCGTAGTCGCCGGCGCGCAGCTTCGCGAACGAGTAGAGCCCGGCCGCGTCAGTGGTCGTGCTCATGTCCTCGCCGTCCGGGCCGCCAGCCAGGCTGACGTTGACGCCCTCGAGGCCCACGCCCTCCACGCTCACCTGGCCTTGAATGCCGGCGGTGCGGAGGTAGGTGCCGTCGAAGCTGACGATCTTGGACTCGCCCGTTCCCACCGTGACGGCGGAGGACGTGGCGGAGAATCCGATCTCGTCATTGTCGAAGCCCGAGATCTCAACGGCGTAGTTGCCCATCCGGAGTCCGGTGAAGGCGTACTGGCCGTTGTCGTCGGTGACTGCGGACGCGCTTGAGACACCGGAGAGCGCAACCGTCACGCCGCCGAGTCCCATGTTTTCTACCGTCACCGTTCCCATCACGCTCGCGGTACGGATGTACGCGCCGGTGAAGTTCAGAGTGACGGACTGGCCGGCCGACGCGATCGTCGCCGCGGCCGAGGTTGCGTCGAACATGGCGTCCGACGGGTAACCGCTGATGGTGACGGTGTAGGCTCCGCCCTCGACATTGTCGAAGCGGTAGCTGCCGCCACCCGAGGTGGTGGTGGAGTTGCCGTTGCTCAGGTTGACCGACACACCGTCGATCCCGGTTCCCTCAATCGACACTGTACCGACGATCGAACCGACCGGCGGCGGAGGAGTAGTCTCCTCACAAGCGGCGAGAGGGAGCCCAAGCACGGCAACTGCCGCGAGTAGCTTGAGTCTATTCATGTCCGGGTTCATCCTTTCCTGGATGTGGAATAAATGCCCGGACATGGACCGGATATACCCCATGACCGAGCCGGAAAACGCATCAGCTTGTCTCACTCCCGAGGGAGCGGTCATGGGAGGCGGGAACGGATTTCCCGCAATCCAAGGGTTTGGACTACTGCAATACCTGTGCCACAGCAATGCCGCACGAAATCTGCGCATTGGCACGCGAAACATCGACAGTACGGGCCAGATTTCTGAACACGGTCAGGTTTCCAAACCCCTTCACCCTCAGGTTCCCTACCTGGATCACCGACGGCCGCACGAACAGACGAAAGCCACGGTCAGAAGGGGTTGCAATAGGTCCGGAGGGTGGAGGGGTCATTGGTCGGAATACTTCGTGTTCGGAGCCACGTGCCGTCGATTCGGCACCCTGGCCCGAATTGCAATTCGAGCGTTTGTTCCGATTTGTGCATCCGCGCCGATCACGGCTTCCGCGGCCACCGTCGCACGTTTCGCGAGGACCACTCCCGCCCCGATCATGGCCCGGAGTCCGATCGTTGTGCGGGTGCCGATGACCGCGCCGTGGTCCACCATGGCACCGCGACCGATATGCGCCCACGGTCCAACCTGGACCCCGTCTTCGATGCGGGCGTCCGGTTCGATCACCGTGTGGTGTCCTATCACGCAACCCCGGCCGATCCTGGCCCGGCTTCCGATCACGACGTGATTCTCGATGACTGCCTCCGCGTAGACGTCGGCGTGTGGGCCGACCATGGAGTGCGGACCGAGAACGGCATGGGACCGCACGACACCGTGATCGCGGACGATTGCCTCGTCGGCGATTCGCGCACCCTTCCCGACCGTGGCCAGGTATCCAACCATGGCCCGGTCGTCGATGCTGGCGTGCACCCCTACATGAGCCGACGGATGAACCGTTGCCGTCCTGTTGATCCGACTCTCCTTCGACAATGCCAGTGTATCTCCCAGTGGCAATGCGGGATTCGCCCGGCCATGATGCCGGTTTACCCCTCACAAATTAGGTGTTCATTTGTGAGTGACTTGTGAGAAATAGGTGATTTGTTGTGCTATACTCGTGGCTCCGCCATCACTTCGAATTCGGCGGTGCCGGCTACCGGTAGCGGACCAGCTTCCAGGCGAGATGGGGCTCGTCGGAAAGGATCTCGGTGGAGAACTTCAGGGCGGCGGCGTCTCCCCCGCCTTCCAGCAGGAAGTAGTAGTTGCCTCCCCCTCTTGGGGATGCGACCGAAATCTCGGCGCCGGCTCCCAGGGTGACGGTCGCTGCGGGCCGGTAGTGCCGCCAGGCGTCCCGGAGGAACGCGATGTCGTAGCCGTCCAGGTCCGAGCGGTCGTCCAGAGCGTAGGACACAATCCAGTCGAGCCGGGCTTCGACCGGATCCCAGTCCGGCACGATTTCCTGCATGCGGCTGGTCAATCCCAGCGAACTGTCGTAGCTGGGCTGGTAGTAGTTGACGAAGTAGCGTCCGTGCCAGCCGGACGCGGCACCGGCAACAACCCGACGGATGGCGGATTCGTACGGCCTGCCGTGCTTGAGTACGAGGCGTTCCACAAGAAAGCGCAGAAACGAATCGGACTCGCCATACCCGGCGATGAAGTCCCCGGTCGTGGGAAGGCGCTGGTACCATCCCAGCAACGGCTCGTAGGCGTCGCGGTTGGCGTCCAGCGGGAGGCCCGCTGCCATGCGCAATTCCTCGTCGGCAAAGAAGTTGGCGATGCCTTCACCCGACCAGACGCCCGAGAACCGCCGAATGTTCGCGGCATGCCGGGCGTGTGCCAATTCGTGGGCCAAATGAGGGCGGTACCACAGGTTGGTGTCCTCAAACTCCGCGCGGCGAAAGTGCACCGTGGTGTACCGCCAGGCGTCGGGCGCGGAGTAGGTGACGCCCGTCGTTGCGTGCGGCGGAGCGTCGTGAAACATGACGATCATCTGCCCGGTGTGGGGGCTGGTGACCGGTGGATCGGGACCGAAGACGGTCGCGTAGAGTTCCTGTACCTCGGGAGATCCGAGAAGCGTGAACACCGAGTCCATCGCCGCCGCCCGCGCATCGTTCCACAAGTAAGACATGTCGGCCTCGAAGACCGCCAGGACGATGTTGGGGGGATAGGTCGCCATGACCCGGAACGTGCCGGAGCGGTCATGCCCGGTGAGCCATTCAAACGTGTTCCCGACGCGCAGAGGCGTTGTCCGTTCCCAGAGCGACTCACTGCCTGCGGCCTGCATTGCCGGGTCATGGACCCGCACGTGCACGTGGTCTGCCAGCGTATCCCGGGCGGGCAGGGCGCGTTGGGTGGCCTGAGCGGCCACTCTGTGCGGAGCAGTTTGCCTACCGGTGTCCTCGACGTTCAGGACGAAGGGGAATCCGCCGTCGTAGTTCCATTCCTCCGCGGTGTGCTCCGCGTTGTCGATGTAGCTTCGCTCGACGACCGCGAGCACGTATCGACTTGATTCGGATGCGCCGAAGATGCGCAGGCAGTCCAGGTTGTCGGCACGGTACTCCTCGAGCGGCGCCAGCTGGGCACCCTCGCCGCCGAGGATGCGAACGTCCGCCTGGAAGCTCTCGTCTTCCAGGATGACCGAGATCACACCGTCGGACGACGCGACGCAGTCACCCGACGAGTGCCGAAACGGAAGCACTCGCGCTTCCGTTGGGCTACGGATTTCGAGGCGTCTCGGTGGACCGCCGTTCACGAGCAGCTGACGGACCGACAGGCGGTCAAGGTTGTAGCCGGTCAGAGTGATCACATCGCTGTCCGGCCAGTCCGTTTGCGCCGCACCGGTGACAATGACCTGATCCGATACGGCTGTGGCGGAGAAGTCCACGGGATCGAGTCCGGAGTGGTGTGCCTGGAGTTGATTCTCGCCGGGTGCGGGCCCGAGCGTCCAGGTGGTTTCGGCCAGCCCGTTCGCGCTGGTGACGGCCGTATCCGGGCTCACCGTCCCTTCACCCGCTACCACCCGAAACGCGACGGGCACACCTGCCAGCACGTGACCGAAGCGATCCTGGATCTCGACCTCGACCGGATCGGCCAACGGTGCACCTGGCACCCCGGTGAAGGCGGTGTCCGAACTCGCGCGAATGGAGGCCGGAGCGCCCGGGGTCGCCTGTATGGTGAGCGTGTTGGAAATGTTGTTCGCACTTGCGGTCAGCGACTGGCCACCCAGGCCGGCGCCCAGCGTCCAGGTGGCGGTCGCGGAGCCGTTTGCGCCGGTCGTTGCCGTCGTCGGCTCGACCGATCCGCTGGCGGGCGCAGTCGAGAATGTGACCGAAACGCCACCGATTCCACTCCCGGAACTGCTCCGGGCCGTGGCCGTTACGGCAACCGGCTCGCCGACCGGCACGGAGTCCCTGGCCGCGACCAGGGTGACGGTTGCCACCGTGGGCGGTGGGGGTGGGGGTGGAGGGTCGGGAACCGGGGGAGTGACTGTGCCGCCGTCGCCACCGCAAGCGAGAATCACGGCGAGAACGAGTACGCCGGCGACCCGGAATCCCGTCGTGCTCATCGGTTTCGAGAAGCGGCTGTCCGCCACTTCAACTGTGTTTGCGCGTCGCTCGGGTCGATCGTGACCAGACCGCGGGGTCCCGCGAGCGGCACGATGCGGCGGCCGGAGGCGAAGTCCTGGCCGACGAACATCATCGATGCCGGCTCCGTCCCACCCTCTGCCGCCCGGGCAGCGGCGAGGACTGGCGTTGAACGGACGCCATGCCGGGGACCCGTTACGACTCCGGCGAATACCCGGATGTCTCCCAGACTCTCGGGCGTCTCGTTATCGCCGACGATCCCTGACTGGAAGTACCCGTAGTAGCCATTCCAGTTGGGACCCCAGCAGCGGAGGCCTCCCGCCCGCATGATCGCGCAGTAGGAGTCGAGTCCTCCCGCAAGAATCCTGGCGGCCGGACCCCCGAGGGATGCACCGGGAACTGCGTCGGCCCGCTCCCAGTTTCCTATGTGGTCGGGCCGACCACGTCCCAGGGAGCCGCGCGTACCACCACCCCAGCACTGCACACCGCCGTTTGCCAGCAACGCACAGCTGCTCCAGAACGTGGCGACCAGATCCACCACGGGCGAGCCGAAGTCGAGTTCGACGGATTCGCTGGCAAGGGCGATCAGGGCGTCGCCCTGGCCGTTCCCCACCTGCCCGAAGGTGTTGTCTCCCCAGCACCGCACCGTCCCCCGATCCATCTGGGCGCAGATGTGGTAGCCCCCCACCGCGATCCTGGCGATTCCTTCGAGTGGCAGCACGGGAACATCGGCGGGGGTTTCGTCGTCCCCGATCGGCGAGTCAAAGCCTAATTCCGCACCGTATCCGAGGCCGTAGGACGGGGTAACCGTTTGCCGGGTCTCCGGGACCCAATCCACGGCGTTGAGGCCCCAGCACTTTCCCTGGCCCGTAGCGAACACGGCACACGTCATGCCAGCCCTGCCGCCGATCGCCGCCTGCACGACCGGGGCGTCCACCCCGAGCGGCACGTCGCCCATGCTGGCGGGCGTCTCGTCGTCCCCGACCACGGGGTTCTGCAGGTAGTCCACTCCGTAGCCGAGATTCCCGGCCAGATTGCTGCCGATGCAGCGGAGTCCACCGTCGGCGAGTACAACGCAGTAGTGATAGTGTGAGCCCTGGGCCACACTCGCTACGGGCCCACCGATGTCCACGGGTCCGGCGTCGGCCGGCACATCGTGGAATCCCACGTTAATGCGCCCCGGATACCCGACGCTTCCCCAACTGTTCTTGCCCCAACACCTCAGCAGGCGGTCATTGTCGATCGCGCAGGCGTTCGTGTAGGATGCTCCGGACAGGAGCGCTGCCGGCGCTCCGAGATCGATATCCGCGACTTGCCACGGCCTTATGATGGTGCCCCGAGGCATGGTTCCCGAGATGCCGTAGCCCAGCATGGGGACATCCGTATTGCCCCAACAGCGGACAGACCCGCGGCGCAACAGCACGCACACGACCTCGTTCCCCACACGGCCCCCCACCATCTCGAACACATCCACCGCAATCGGTGATCCAGGCGACGCTCCCTCGTACTCTGCCGAGAGTGACGTGGTGCCCGATCGGATACCGCTGATCGCACCGCCGCGCTCCACCCGCGCGACGGACCCGTCGTCGCTGCTCCATTCCACGTGGGGGTCGTCCGGCGAAACCGCGATCTCCTGCCCCTCGCTGTCGCGCAGGTACAGTGTCAACTGCTCCGCCTGGCCGACGCCAAGCTCGATCCTTGCTCCCTCAGGCAGGACAGCCGTCACGGGCGGACGAAGGACGGCGTGTTCCAGGTAGAAGCCCATGTAGCGGTGCTCGACCTCGTCCCAGGCGGCCACGGCGACCCGGCCGACCCCGGACGACTTGCCGCTCAGGCACAACTCCAGCGCCGATGGGTCCGTTCTTTCGATGGAGCGAACGCCCAGGACCTCCTCGTCCAGGGACGCTGCGAAAACTCGAAACAACGCGAGGTCCAGCTCGTCGGAGGGCAGGCCGGCAAATCGGACGACACCGCACGGTTCGGCACCTACACCTGTCCAGGCTCTCCCGGTCCAGGAGGCTTCGGGCGTCAGCCATTCCCAGTTCTCGACGGTGGCGTGCGCCTGAGCGCCCGTGGCGGCCGCGCGAAGCGTGTCGTGTCCGGAGTCGATGGCTTCCAGGGCTGCGATCGCCCGCCGACCGGCCCGCTCGACCGCCGTCGACACGATGCGGAACGGTCCCCCGCGGGTGTCGAGCTGCCATTGCGCGCCCGCGGTGGGGAACTGCAACGCCGTGCCGGCAGAGTCCAACAGGAGGGCGGAGTAGTCGATCTGCTCCGGTGTTTCCCCCGATGGCGTAAACAGGACCACACCGAGGGGCTGCAGCGCGAGCGAGTCCGCTGCCTGGATCGCCTGGACCATCGGGGGATCGTGGGTCGCGCCCGGGGCGACCGGGTCCGCCTCCATGTCGCATGAGAGCATTGCGATTGCGGCGCATCCGATCGCGGTCTGAATCCTCACAATCGGATGTTCCACGAATCCCGGACGGGTGTTTGTCGGACACGGGTCCAACGCTTTTTTCATCTCGCGAGCTCCATTGCGCGAGGCGTTTGCTCTTAACCTAGGTGTTCAGTTGTGAGTAAAATGTGGATAAGTGACCACAAGTCGTGTTATACTTGTGACGATCCTGTCCAATCACGGCTATCTACGTGCGTACGGCGGTCTGGCGGAGGCGGGTCCACTTCATTCTTCGGCGGGAGCATTGCAGTGAGCGATCAAGACCGGGCGGGACGCGGGAGCAGGGGCTCCGACGACCGCATCTCGCGGCTGAGTGCGGCGATACTGCGCATCAGTCAGAGCCTCGACCTGGCCACGGTGCTTCAGGAGGTCGTCGAAAGCGCCCGGGCCCTCACCGGCGCCCGCTCAGCGGTGATCACGACGCTCGACGAGCAGGGTGCGGTCCAGGAATTCGTCACCTCCGGCTTTCTGCCCGAGGACCGGCTGCGGATGTTGGAGTGGCGCGACGGGCTGCGCCTCTTCGAGCATCTTCGAGAGCGACCGACCCCGCTGAGCGTGGCGGATCTGGGCGGCTATCTCGACTCGCTGGGACTCTCCGCGTGCCCCTGGGGCGCGAAGACCATGCAGGGAACCCCGATGCGCCACAGCGGCGAACATCTCGGGACCTTCTTTCTCGGCGACAAGGAGAACGACGAGGCGTTCTCGACCGAGGACGAAGAGATCCTCGTCCTCTTCGCCTCGCAGGCGGCGACGGCGATCGCGAATGCGCGGACGCACCGCGACGTGGAGCGGGCGCGGGCCGACCTCGAGGCGCTCGTCGAGACATCACCGGTCGGCGTCGTGGTCTTCGACGCCGGAACCGGGCGTCTGGTGTCCATGAATCACGAAACTCAGCGCATCGTCGAGGGGCTCCGCACACCGGGCCATCCGACGGAACAGCTTCTGGAATTGATGACGTGGCGGGACTCCGAAGGGCACGAAGGCTCCCTCGAAGAGCTTCCTCTCGCCCGGCAGCTGGAGGACGCCAGGACGATGCGCGCCGAGGAGATCGAGCTCTCGGTGCCCGACGGGCGGAGCGTGCGGACGCTCATCAACGTCACGCCGATCCGATCGGAGAGCGGCGCGGTCGTCTCGGTCGTCGTCACGATGCAGGACCTCGCGCCGCTCGAGGAACTGGAGCGGCAGCGGGCGGAGTTCCTGGGGATGGTGAGCCACGAACTGCGCGCTCCACTTACCTCGATCAGGGGCTCGACATCAACCGTGCTCGACGCATTGCCGGCTCCACCCCGGGCCGAGCTCATGCAGTTCTTCCGCATCATTCACGAGCAGGCCGGCCGCATGTACGGCCTCATCGCGAACCTGCTCGATGCGGGGAGCATCGAGGCCGGCACGCTCACGATGGCGCCCGCGCCCTCGAGCGTCGCCGCGCTGGTGGACCGCGCGAGGACCACGTTCCTGAGCGGCGGCAACCTTCACCCCGTCCTCATCGACCTCCCGCCGGACCTGCCCTGGGTGATGGCCGACCGGGAGCGCATCGTACAGGTGCTGAGCAACCTCCTCTCGAACGCGGCCCGGCTCTCTTCGCCATCCTCCCCGATCCGGGTGGAAGGGGCGGTTGAGAACGGCTACGTCTCCCTCTCGGTCTCGGACCAGGGCGTCGGGATCCCGCCCGACAAGCTCGCATACATCTTCCGGAAGCCCACCGGGCGCTCGGGCGGCACCGGACTCGGCCTTGTGATCTGCAAGGGCCTGGTGGAGGCACACGGCGGACGAATCCGGGCCGAGAGCGGCGGGCCGGGCCTGGGTGCGAGCTTCACCTTCACAATCCCGGTCGCAGGAGACGCCCCTGTAGCGGAGGTCCCGTCCTCCAGCCGTCTCCCCACGGCCGCAGAAGGGCGAGAGAAGACGCGCATCCTGGTGGTCGACGACGACCCTGCGACGCTGCGCCACGTGCGCAACGCCCTCTCCGACGCCCGTTACGCCCCAATCGTCACGGGCGAGCCGGACGAGCTCTCACGCCTCATTCAAGCCGAGAAACCCAGGCTGGTGCTTCTCGACCTGATGTTCCCGGATACGGACGGCATCGAGTTGATGAAGCGGGTCCCCGAACTCTCCGACCTGCCGGTGATTTTCATCTCGGGCTACGGCCGGGAGGAGACGATCGCCAAGGCGTTCGACAGCGGCGCCGCCGACTACATCGTCAAGCCGTTTTCTGCCACCGAGCTCGTGGCACGGGTCCGGGCGGCGCTGCGGGGCCGGGCCGAGCCCGAGAAGCTGGTCCTGGGCGAACTGACCGTCGACTACGTCCGGCGACGGGTGAGCCTGGCCGGCCGCCGGTTGCGGCTGACGGCCACCGAGTTCGAGTTGCTACGCGTCCTCTCGCGCGACGCCGGGCAGGTGGTGACCACCCGCACACTGCTGCGCCGGGTCTGGGGTAAGAAGGGGTCCGGCCACAGCGACCGCGTCCGCACCGCCGTCAAGAAGCTCCGGGAGAAGCTGGGCGACGACGCGGCCGATCCAGCCTATATCTTCAACGAGTACGGGGTCGGCTACCGCTTCGCGTCGCCAGAGGGGGCTCAACCCTGACCGTCGCGATGACGGGCCACGAAGTCGGCCGCACCCTTAGGCAACAGCAGGTCATCCGAGATGGCGGCGATCTCCTCGGCGTCGCGCCAGGCTTGCTCGAGTCGCCAGAGTTCGCCTTTGAGCGATCGGCGTTCCTGCTCTTCGTGAAGCGCCATTTCCAGCCCGAGCTTGATCGCCTTCGGCATTTTGTTGACGTAACCGTTTAGACCGTTCCGACTGTAGCTGTCCTTCCGGCTGGCGACCTCGCGGAGGAACCGCTGTGGCCCACCTCGCGATTCGATCTCGGAAACGGCAGTTCCCACCGCCTTGTTCCTTGCACCCATGATGTTGAAGGAGGGAAGGATCGTCGCCAGGGCACGCCGAGCGTCTTCTCCCTCCAACCATTCCCTGTGGCCGCCCACCCAGGTTCCCGTCGCGGTTTGCATTCGAAAGCCGACTTCGTCGTCGGTGGCTTCGATGCGGGTGGCCGACCAAACGTCGTTGCGCCTCATTGATGTCACTCCACCGTCTGAGCCGCGAATCCGGATGCGGGCGCGGGACAACGACAGCTGGAACGCGATGTTGGCGAGGTTGAGTGCACACGAGCCCCCGGCGAGTCCGATCAACATCCCACCGGCCGCGATGCCGCCAGCCGTCGCCAGGCCCGCGACGCCACCGTAGAGAATCATCCGGTTGCGCCGCCTGCCGAACTGATCCCCGTACCGCCACGCTGCGAACTCGGGCCGTAGCGGCTTCCCGATCCTTACGAGCTCCAGCCCTTCGGGATGCTTCGCCAGCCCGATGTTCTCCGAAGAAGTGCGGAGTCGCGTGCCGCGGAAGAGCTTCTCGCACGTCTCCACCGCCTCCCATCGCTCCTCCAGCGGCGTGAGGTTCCAGCGCTCGCAGTGGCTGCACACCACCCAGAGGCGTCCCTTGGCGGCGTCGAAAGCCAGCCGGCGCCCCACGGGGAACGCCTCCACGACCTCGTTGGTGCGGAGTGACTTGTTGCAGTACAAGCAGGTCCGGTACATGGCCGCCCCCGCCTACCTGACCTCGACCGGAAGCCTCTTCACCACGATGGTCGGCACGTCCAGCTCGTCGGTTTCCCAGTAGAGCACCAGGCCGTCCGGTCCGAAGGCGGCCGGCATCCCGGGGGTCGTGGCCGCGAAGGTCCCCACGTACTCGCGGTCCGCATCGAAGACATCGATGGGTCCGTCGTCATCCCACGGATCCTGGGCGCGCCGCTGGATCCACAGACCGCCATCCCAGGTGGCGCGCACGCCGCGCACGACCGGGACCTCATCGAGGAAGTCACGATCCTCGATCGCCTCTCGCATCGCCTCGAACATTCCGGCTGCCGCCGCCCCGCCCGCTTCCTCCATCCGCGGATCATTCGACTGCTCATCGAATGCACGCACTGCGTCCGCGACAGTTCCCTCCCGGATCCGCGGCGTAACCGCCTCCGGGGAGATCGGCCGCCTCACAACGTCGATCACCGGGCCCTCGGGCTCGGCGAGCTTGACCGCGTACGCCGACGAGTCGGAGTAAGCGATGGTGCCGTCGGGCAGCACGTCCCAGTGGAATCCGGGCTCGAAGAACGGTTGCTCTCCAAGCATCCCCGCGACCGCGGAGAAATCCATCAGATCCTCTGGGCTCAGCTCGCCACCGGCTTCCTCCCGCGGAACCGTCCACCCCTGCAGGATCGGCGTAGTCGACACGGTTTCTCCGTCGAGGCCGAGCCGTTCGAGTCCGCGATCGTCAACCCCGGAATCCTCGGTTTCCTGCCTGTCACCCAGCATCTCGCCGAACAGGTTGCCCATCCTGCTCATGGCCGAAGATATTCCAGGGGCGATGAGCGCGTTGCCGCGTGGATCCGGTCTGATCGCCATTCTTGCCGCGCCGACCATGGCTGCCGGTCCCTGGCTGGTGCCGATTCTAACGAACCGGTCGAGTTCACCGTCCGCGGTGAAGACCTGATACGCGATATGGCCCATATCGGCGACTGCGAAGCGCCCGTCACGCCAGACCGCAAGATCCATCGCGCGGTTGAACTCGCCAGGTCCCTCTCCCTGACTCCCTACGATGCGTGCCAACCGCCCCTGCGAGTCGAGGACGACCACTCGGCCGGCCGAGGCGTCGAGGACATACAGGTTGCCGTCCGCGTCAAAGCCAGCGCGCGAGAGGTTTGCGAAAAAGGCCCATTCCTCCGCATTCATGCCGCCGGCACGGTAGACCTCGGGGAAGTCGGCGGAGAGCGGCCGGTCCTGGGCGGCGGCGGGATCCGCGCACACTCCCAAACCGAATCCCATGGCGATCGTCAGATGGGCAAGCGCCACCACGTTGCTTCTCATGACTCTGTTTCCTCCCGTCGGCCGTGTTGACTGGCCATGAATTCCTCCGTGCGCTCCGGCAACAGCAGATTGTCCGAAATCGCAGCGATCTCCTCGGCGTCCCGCCAGGCCTGCTCCAGCCGCCAGAGTTCTCCTTCAAGGGCTCGGCGCTCGTCCTCCTCGTGGACGGCCATTTCGAGCGCGAGCCGAGTCGGCTTGGGCATGACGTGGATCCAGCCGGGGGTGCCTTTTGAATCCCTGTATACGTCCTTTCCGACCACATCATTCAGGAACGCGCCGGGATGCTTGTGGGACTCGATCTGCGACACTGCCCGCTTCACCTGTTCGTCCGGCGCGCCGCCGAAGTTGATCAACCGCATGACCGCGTTCATTGCGCGCCGTGCGTCCTCGCCCTCGAACCACTCGCGTTTGTCGGCCCAGAAACGTCCGCTGCCCGGTTTCAGGTACTTCCCCAGGTGGGTCTCGACACGGAAGCCGATTTCGTCGTCGGCGGACTCGACTCTGGTGGTCTTGCGAGTTGCCAGGGTCAGTGCCCTGACCTTGCCATCGGAGTGGGCGAACCGGGCGACTTCTCTCGATGCGTTCCACGCCTGGATGGCGCCGTAGGGAAGCATTCCGAGAAACGCGGCCAAAAACCCTCCGGCTGCGACGCTGGATGTGATCGCAATGCCGCCGACCCACGCGACGCCGGCAGCCGAACCGATCATGATGCGCCGCCGCCTCCTCCTCCCGAACTGGTCCCCGTACCGCCAGGCAGCGAACTCGGGCCGCAACGGCTTCCCGATCCGCACCAGTTCAAGCCCTTCCGGGTGCCGCGCCAGCCCTATGTTTTCTGTAGAAGAGCGTAGTTGGGTATCACGAAAGAGCTTCTCGCACGTCTCCACCGCCTCCCATCGCTCCTCCAGGGGAGTGAGGTTCCACCGCTCGCAGCTGCGACACACCACCCAAAGGCGGCCCCTCGCCTCGTCGAAGGCGAGACGGCGACCGATCGGGAACTCCTCCACGACCTCGTTGGTCCGGAGCGACTTGTTGCAGAACATGCAGGTCTGGTACATGGGCCTTCAGCCGTCCTCGCCGTGGCGGTCGAAAAACTCGTCCGTGCCGGCTGGCAGGAGCAGGTTGTCAGCGATCGCCGCTATCTCTTCCGCTTCCTTCCAAGCCTGTTCCAGGATCCAGAGTTCGCCTTCGAGAGCCCGGCGCTCCTGCTCTTCGTGGAGGGACATTTCGAGGGCGAGCCGGACAGGTACGGGCATTGTGCCCACGTGGCCTATGCTTCCGCTCCAGTTCCGGTGTTGCCGTCTTGCGACTTCGGTGAGGAAACGTTCGGGATGACCGGCGGACTCGATCTCCATGACGGCGCGCTGAACTGAACGCCTTGAGCCACCTTGCTGATTCATTCGCGGAACCAGCGCGGCGGCTACTCGGCGGGCGTCCTCTCCCCGGAACCCGGCCTTCCGCCTGCCCTTTTTCACCTCGACCATGAATCCCGAATCATCTTCGTCGGGCAGGAGCCGCATCGAACGCAGTGCGCTGAGCCTGAAGACGGCGATATCTTCGGGGGTCACCGGACCGCCATCGGAGCCTCCGCCACCGATTCGAACCTTGGCTATCGGTCGGAGATGTCTCCAGGCGATGTATCCGTAGGTACCCGTCAGCATGAGACCGGTTGGAATCGCAATCGGTAGTGAACTGATCGCAAAGATCATCCCGACCGCGCCAACTCCACCGAGCACTTCCCGCCGATACCGCCTTCTGAACCGATTCCCGTACCGCCAGGCCGCGAACTCACCGCGGGGCGGCTTGCCAATGCGAACGAGGTCGAGGCCTCCGCGGTGGCGCGCGACACCGATGTTCTCGGTCGAAGCCCGCATCGGCGTTTCCCGGAACAGGCGCTCACAGTCCTCGACCGCCTCCCAGCGCTCCTCCACCGGCGTGAGATTCCACCGCTGGCACTTCGTGCAGACCACCCAGAGCCGTCCCCTGGCAGCGTCGAAAGCCAGACGGCGGCCGACCGGGAAGTTCTCCAGCACCTCGTTCGAGCCGAGGGGCTTCTTGCAGAACATACACGTGGTGTACATCGATCCCGGGTCCTACCGTCCCGGTGGCCCCGCAGGCCGCTCGGGCGGCTCGCCCAGAATGAAATCATCCCGGTAGTACAGCGTGCCGCGCTTCACCGTCAGCGCCACGGACCGCAGACTCTCCGGGCCAGCCAGCGGGTCCTCGCCAAGGAACACGATGTTGGCGTGCTTGCCGGGCTCGATGGTGCCGATTTCGTCCTCCAGGCCGAGGGCGACGGCGCCATGGTACGAAGCCGCTCTGAGCACGTCCATCATGGGCATGCCCACCTCGTCGTGGAGGAGGCGGATCTCGTCGTAGAGGGCGGGGAAGACGGAATCGGGCGGGGTCATGCCGTCGGTGCCCGCCGCGATCATGACGCCGGCTTCGTAAGCGCGGCGGGTGAGCGCGAAGGCGTCCGCGGTGTCGCAGCGGGGGCGAACGCCGCGCCGTCTTCGGTCGACGGGCGCCTCGCGGCGCGGATCGGGCCCGGTCTGCACGGTATCGCCCGCATCGCCGGGCGGACGCGCGCCGACCGTGTCGATGGCTGCCATACGCCGCTGTCCGATCTGGACCACGATGCGAAGCGTCGCATCGAGGACCGTTCCGTTTCGCCTCATCACAGCAAATACGGAATCGATGGCAGGGTTGTCAAGGTCGACATCCACGAATCCCGATCGCCGCCCCTCCTGGCCCTCGCGAAACACGTCGTCCGGGATTGCCGCGCTGCCGACATCGCACACGTGAGACATCGCGCGCACGCCGGCGCGCGCGACCTCCAGCGACCGCGCCGGCCCAACGTGTACATGCGCCCACACCGGGATCTCCTGCCGCCGCGCCTCGGCCGCGATGGCGGCGAGCAGGTCGCCATCGATCGCGGCGTAGGTCTTGATCCCGGTGGCCCAGGTCCCCCGCGCGAGCGTCACCGCCTCCTGCAGGTCGGTGTCCGCCGTGACCGACTGCATCCACGTCACCGCGCCGGGCGTCTCTCCGGCGGCCGACGACACCGTGCGCGGGTCGGTGAAGAACTCCGGCCCGGCCATCAGCGCCGAAAAACGCAGATCCGGGGCGTCGATCTCCTTGACCAGCGAGGCCCGCTGCAAATCCATGAGCGAGCGCACGTCGCCCGCCATGTCGCGCGCGGTCGTGATCCCACCGTACAGATACCGATTCAGGATAAACTGCGCCTGCTCGCGGTTCGCCATCGTCGCCACGTGGGTGTGCGACTCGATGAGGCCCGGGATCGCATGCCACCCGCTCGCGTCCACGACCTCGGCGCCCTCCAGCAGCTCGTCCCCGAGCTCTGCCACCGGGACGACCGCTGCGATCGCTTCGTCTTCGACCACGATCGCCATGCCATCCTGCGGCCCCGCGCCCGTCCCGTCGATCACCGTCGCGCCGCGAAAGATGGTCCGCGCCGGACCGTCGGGCTCCTCTTCGCCCGCACCGGCCTGTGCCCTCAAATCCCCGGCCAGCGACAGGGCCGCCAGGGCCGAAACCGCAATCCAGCCACCCCTTGCAATCATGCCGCGCATCTCCCTCCTCCAGCGTTGAGTTTCGCCCCCATCATTGACCTGGGAGTCCGCCGCGGCAAATTCATCGCCCTCCAATCCACAATCAATCAACGGGTTGAACGACCCCACCGGCCGCCTCCCAGGGGTGGCGGCACTCCGACGACCGGTTCTATCATGGTGGGTTACAGTTCCGGTATGGCCCCGCAGGCCTGAAGTACATATTCGAGGAGGTCCACAATGTCATCTGCCGCGCACTTCGGATTCGAGCGCGACATTGTCGAGATAGAGAGCCAGATCTCTCGTCTGCGCGAGATGGCGGGCAAGCGGGGGCTGGACGTCGCCGACGAACTCCGGGTCCTCTCCGCCAAACTCGACGTTCTTCGCGAAGAGACGTACCGCAACCTGGACCCGATGGAGCAGGTCCTGGTCGCCCGGCATCCCCGCCGTCCATACACGCTGGACTACATCGACGCCGTCTTCACCGACTGGTTCGAGTTGAAGGGAGACCGGCGCTTCCGCAACGACGAAGCCATCGTCGGCGGGTGGGCCCGCCTGGAAGGGCGCTCGGTCATGGTCATCGGCCACCAGAAGGGCCGGGACATGAAGGACAACCTGAAGCGCAACTTCGGGATGCCGCACCCCGAGGGATACCGCAAGGCGCTTCGCCTGATGCGGATGGCCGAGAAGTTCGGCAAGCCCGTGATCACCCTGATCGACACGCCGGGCGCGTACCCCGGGTTCGGCGCCGAGGAGCGCGGCCAGGCTGAAGCGATCGCGACCAACCTGCGCGAAATGGCCCGCCTCCGCGTGCCGACCATATCGGTGGTGATCGGCGAGGGAGGGTCGGGCGGAGCGCTGGCGCTGGGTGTCACCGACAGGATCCTGCTCCTCGAGCACTCGGTCTACTCGGTCATTTCCCCCGAGGGATGCGCGGCGATCCTGTGGCGGTCCGCCGAGAAGCGGTCCGAGGCGGCGCGGGCCCTGCGCCTCACGTCGTCGGATCTGTTCAAGCTGGGTGTGGCCGACGAGGTCATCGGCGAACCGGCGGGCGGCGCGCACGCGGACCCGCAGACCACCATGGCCAGCGTGGCCGAAACGCTGGTCCGGCACCTGAACGAGCTCGACGAACGGGAGATCGACAGGCTGCTGGCCGAGCGGTGGGCCAAGTACGAGTCAATGGGCACCTGGGACGAGCCCTAGCTGCCCAATATGTAATCCAAACATTACAAAATGTCATGTATAGTATACATTGTCTGGTGAGACGTTAGCCATGCCCGGCTTCGCGGAGGTCACATTCAAGGGCACGCGCCGGGGATACTTCCGGTTTGACGGAATGGATCTGGGCCCGGGCGACGGCGTCATCGTGCAGGCCGACCGCGGCGAGGATCTCGGTCAGGTCACCGCCGTCGGCACCATCGCCGAGCGGAAGTGCTCCTCGTCGGGCGGATGCGCTACGCCGACGCCCACGATGCGCATCCTGCGGGTCGCCAACGCGGAGGAGCTTCACCGGGCGCGGCACAAGTCCGACGACGAGCAGCGGGCGCGCCGCGAAACGCGCAGGCACGTGGCCCGCCACCGCCTCAAGATGAAGGTCACCGAGACCGAGTGGCAGTTCGATCGCAAGAAGCTGATCGTGTACTTCACCGCCGAGAAACGGGTGGATTTCCGCGCGCTCGTGCGGGACCTGGCCCGCGCCTTCCGCACCCGCATCGAACTCAAGCAGATCGGGGTCAGGGACGAAGCCGCGCTGCTGGGGGGCGTGGGGCGGTGCGGGCGCGAGCTGTGCTGCTCCACATGGCTGCCTGAACTGAAGCCCGTCAGCCTGCAGCTCGCCAAGGATCAGCGGCTCTCGCTCAACCCCGCTCAGATCTCGGGCTGTTGCGGACGCCTGATGTGCTGTCTGATGTACGAACACGACAGCTACGTCGAGGCGCGGCGGAAGTTCCCGCGCGAGGGGCGCATGCTCAATACGCCGCACGGGCCCCAGCGGGTCGTGAGCGTGAACATCTTCAACGACACGATTACACTTCGGGACGAGACCGGCGGTCATCGCACCGTCACGGTCGTCGAGTTGAAAGAGGAAATGGCCTCGCGCAGGAGGAACTGAATGCAGTTTGCGATCGTGCCTCCGCAGCCTCCTCAGCCTCCTCGAGTTCCTGGCCGTCCGGGGCCTCCGCGGCCTCCTCCGCCTCCGAAGCCGGTACCCGGGGATCCGCTGACGCGCAGACGCCGGTCCGGGTGGCTCTGGCCTCGCGCCGTCGCCGGTTCACTGCTGCTGGCCGGCACTCTTTCCTGCGCCGAGGCGCCCCCGCCGGCCGACGCACCCGCCGACCTTGCGGCCATCGCCGAAGACGTCTGGCAGCGCCAACTCGAGGTCGACCTCCGCGCCAGGGTGCGCGAGGGGCTGCCCCTGGACGAGCTTCCCATTCCCACCCTCGAGCGTGCCCAGGCCGACGCCGAATTCAGCCGGGCCGTCCTCGACCGCCTCGACGCAATCGACGCTGCTGCCCTCAGCGCGGACGAGACGATCACCCGGGAGGTCCTGCAGCGGCGGGCTTCGCTCACCATCGAGGGCCTCGATCACTACTGGGTCATCACCAACGTCCTCACGCCGTATTCCTCTCCGATCGGCGGCATGCGCGCGCTCTTCGGCATGGTCGCGGTCGCCGACGAGCAGGGCCGCGACGAGTACCTGACGCTGCTTGCCCAGGTGCCCGATGCAGTCGGCTTCGTGGAGTCGCACGCCCGCGGCCAGATGGAACGGGGCATCGTGGTCCCGCAGCCCAACATGGATGCCGTGGTGGGGATCGTTCGCGCGAGTTCCGCCCCGTTTTCCACCGGTCCGTTCGCGGTGGCGGAGGCTCGCCTCGGGGCGGAGGGCGATGCCTCGGACGCTGCCGAGCGCACGGCGGCCTTCCTGGCCGAGGCCGAGCGAATCGTCGACGACGAGATCAACCCCGCGCTGGAGCGGCTCGCCGATTTCCTCGACGGCGAGTACCGGGCGGCGGCCCCGCCCGAGGTCGGGCTCTCGCGGCAGCCGGGCGGCGAAGCGGCCTACCGCTATCTGGTGAGGGTCCACACCACCATGGACATCACCCCCGAGGAAATCCACGAGATCGGGCTGCAGAACGTCGCCGAGATCGAGGAGCAGATGCTCGCGATCCAGGCGCAGATCGGCTTCGAAGGCGCGGTCGACGACTTCCGGCGCCACATCCCCACCAATCCGGACTACTTTCCGGCCTCGGTGGAAGAGGTCGCGGAGCGGTTCGATTCGCCGTCCCGGCGGTTCTTCGAGCGTGCGGACGAGTTCTTCCTCACCAAGCCCGACGCCCCCTTCGGCGCGCGGCGGCTCGACCCGGCGCTGGAGGGTTCCCAGACCTTCGGCTACTACAATCCGCCCACCCCGAACGACCCCGTGGGCTACTACAACTTCAACGGCTCCGATCTGGACAAGCGCAGCTGGCTGACCTACGCGGGGATCTCGCTGCACGAACTCTTCCCCGGCCACCACTTCCACATCACACGCCAGTACGCCAACGAGGCACTGCCCGCGGTGCGGCGCAACGGAATGCACACGGCCTACACGGAGGGGTGGGGGATGTACTCCACCTTCCTGGGCATCGACTCCGGTTTTCTCGCCGACGATCCCCTGAGCGAGTACGGCGCGTACATGATGGAGATCTTCGTCGCAACGCGGCTCGTGGTCGACACGGGGATGAACCTGCTCGGGTGGACGCTTGAAGAGGGCCGCCAGTACATGCGCGACCACATCTTCGACTCGGAGACGCAGATCGCGTCGGAGTCCCTGCGCTACTCGACCGACATGTGGGGACAGGCGCTCGGCTACCAGATGGGCAAGCGGGCGATTCTGGGACTTCGCCGGAAGGCGGAGGCGGAGCTGGGAGATGATTTCGACCTGCGCCGCTTCCACGAGGCCGTGCTCGGACCGGGTTCCCTGCCGATCGCGGTGCTGGAGAGCCACATCGACCGTTTCATCGAAGAGGAGCGCGCCGCGGCGGCTTCCTAGATCCTTCCCAACACCACACAGACCTCAAGCGCAGCCCAATGTCCCTGTTTGCCCGTCATGCCCTGTTTGCCCGTCATGCCTTGCGTCCCGGCCCCTCGTGGGTCGTGGCAGCCCTGCTTCTTCCACTTGGCGCCGCCGCATTCGCCCCCACCCCCCTCGCCGCCCAGTCCGGCGCCGATATCGCGCAGGCCTACCGCCAGGCCCACGAGGCCGAGATCGTCCGCGACTTCGCGGAGATGCTCACCTACCCAAACCGCGCCAGCGACACCGAGGACATCACGCGCGCGGGGCTCTACATCCGCGACCAGCTGCGCGCGGCGGGCGCCGAGTCGGAACTGCTGACCCTCGAGGGCGTGGCGCCGCTCGTCTACGGCGAGCTCATGACCCCCGGCGCGACCCGCACGCTCGGCATCTACGTGCACTACGACGGCCAGCCAGTCGATCCCGCCAACTGGACCCATCCCCCCTTCGAGCCCACCCTCTATTCGGCCTCGATGGAGGCGGGCGGCCAGCCCCTTCCGATGCCCGAACCCGGCGAAGCGGTCGACCCGGAGTGGCGCATCTACGCGCGCTCCGCCGGCGACGACAAGGCGCCGATCGCGGCGGTGCTCACGGTGCTCCACGCCTTTGCGGAAGGTGGAATCACGCCCACCTCGAACCTGATCTTCTTCTTCGACGGCGAGGAAGAAGCGGGCTCGCGCAATCTGGGCCGCTACATGGAGATGAAGGCCGAGGCGCTCGACGAGATCGACATCTGGCTCTTCTTCGACGGTCCGGCGCACCAGAGCGGGCGGCCCCAGCTGACCTTCGGCGTGCGCGGCTCGATGGGCATGGAGGTCACCGTCTACGGCGCCTCCCGCAACCTGCACTCGGGCCACTACGGGAACTGGACCCCCGACACGGGCAGCATCCTCGCGCACCTGCTGGCTTCGATGAAGGATTCCGACGGGAATGTGCTGGTCGATGGGTGGTACGACACGGCCGATCCCATTGGCGAAGAGGAGCAGGCGGCGCTGGAGTCGATCCCTGATGTCGACCCCACGCTTCGCGAGGAGTTGGGACTCGCCTGGACCGAGGGCCAACCCGAGACGATCGCCGAGCGGCTCCTTCTCCCCGCGCTGAACATTCGCGGCCTCACGAGTGGGAACACCGGGGCGCTGGCCCGCAACGTCATCCCCAACACCGCTGTGGCCGCGCTCGGCATCCGACTGGTGAAGGGCAACGATCCCGACCACCTGCGCCAGCTCGTCGTCGATCACATCGAGGGGCAGGGCTTCCACGTCGTCTCGGAGGACCCCGACATGGAGACGCGGCTGCGCTATCCGCGCATCGCCAAGGTGACGGGCGGCGGTGGCTACCCGGCTGCCCGGACCGGCATGGCGGACCCCTTCGTGCAGCAGGTGATCGGGGCGGCCTCGCGCGCGGCCGACCGTGCCTTCGGGCCCGGCTCCCTGGTGCTCGCCCCCGGGATGGGAGGCACGCTCCCGCTGTACCTCTTCACCGATGTCGCCGGCAAGCCCGCGATCGTGGTCCCGGTCGCGAATCATGACAATAATCAGCATGCCCCCGACGAGAACCTGCGCGTCGCCAACCTCTGGTACGCGATCGACCTCTACGCGGCGCTTCTGACGATGCCGCCGGGGGTTTCGTGACTGGCGGAAACACCGGGGCGCCGGCGCCCGACGCCGCCCACGTCGAATTCAGGGGCGTCAGCAAGAGCTACGATGGCCGCACGCTGGTCGTCGAGGGCCTCGACCTGAGCATCCGCACCGGGGAATTCGTCACGCTCCTCGGCCCCTCGGGGTCGGGCAAGACCACCATCCTGATGATGCTGGCCGGGTTCCAGACGCCCACCGCGGGCGAGATCCGGCTCGACGGGCGGCCGATCCAGGATCTGCCGCCGCGCAGGCGCGGGATCGGGATGGTCTTCCAGAACTACGCCCTCTTCCCGCACATGACCGTGGGCGCGAACCTCGCTTTCCCGCTGGAGGTTCGGGGAATGGACGCGGTGGAGCGCCGTGAGCGGGTCGATCGCGCGCTCGGCCTGGTTCGCCTGGAGGGGTTCGCCGACCGGCGGCCCGGACAGCTCTCCGGCGGCCAGCAACAGCGGGTGGCGATCGCGCGCGCGCTGGTCTTCGAGCCCACCCTGGTGCTGATGGACGAGCCGCTGGGGGCGCTCGACCGGAGCCTGCGCGAGGAGATGCAGTACGAGATCCGGCGCATCCACCGCACCCTGGGGGTGACCGTGGTCTACGTCACGCACGACCAGCAGGAAGCGATGGTCATGTCGGACCGGATCGCGGTGCTGCGGGGCGGCATCGTGGAGCAGATCGCGCCGCCCGAGGGGCTGTACGAGGAGCCGGAACGCGCATTCGTGGCCCGTTTCATCGGCGAGAACAACCAGCTGCACGGCCGCGTCACGGCGATGCTGGACGGCGATGTCTGCGAGGTGGAAACGGGCGACGAGAGGGTGCGCGCGCTGAAGGTCGTGCCCTGCGGGGTGGGGGACGACGTCACCCTGTCGATCCGGCCCGAGCGCGTCGCGATCAACCCCGAGCCGGGGCGCTACAAGAACGAAGTGAACGCGACGGTCGAGGACATGACCTTCCTGGGCGACCACCTGCGCATCCGCCTGGCCGCGTGTGGCCGGAGGGACTTCATCGCCACGATCCCGAACGTCCTGGGGCACGGCGGCCTGCTCGAGGGCGACACCGTTCGCATCGGGTGGACGGTCAGCGACTGCCGCGCCCTCAACTACGACCATTCCTGACCACGAGAGGACCACGCCATGAGGTATCGCGTCGAGTCGGTTGTTCCCGCGCTTTTGGCCATCCTGTTTGCCGCCGCGTGCGGATCGGACGCACCCCGGTCGATCACGACCGTGTCCTGGGGCGGGTCGTACGGACGCGCGGTCAACGAGGGGGCGAACATCCCCTTCACCGAGGCGACGGGAATACAGATCGACATCGAGGACTACAACGGCGGCCTCGCCCAGATCCGCGCGCAGGTCAACATCGGCGATGTCCACTGGGATGTCGTCGACCTGGAGATCGCAGACGCAGTGCGGGGGTGTGACGAGGGACTCCTGGAGCGGATCGACATCAGCGCGCTGCCCCCCGGACCCGACGGGACGCCCGCGGCCGAGGACTTCGTGGCGGAGGGCCAGACCGAGTGCGGAGTCGGCAATCTCTACTGGTCGACCGTGTACGCCTACAACGATGAGAACATCCCCGGCGCCAAGCCCACCACAATGGCCGACTTCTTCGACCTGGAAGCCTTCCCCGGCCGCCGCGGGATGCGGCGCGTGCCGCAGGTTAACCTGGAGTTCGCGCTGATCGGCGACGGAGTGCCGCTCGACCAGGTCTACGCCGTGCTCGACACTCCCGAGGGGCTCGACCGCGCCTTCGCCAAACTGGAAACGATCAAGGACGAGGTGATCTGGTGGGAGGCGGGAGCCCAGCCGCCACAGATGCTGGCCGACGGCGAAGTGGCGATGACCACCGCCTACAACGGCCGCATCTTCAACGCGCAGGTGCTCGAGAACCAGCCGTTCGTGATCGTGTGGGACGGGCAGCTGCTCGACGTGGGCCAGGTCGGAATCGTCGCGGGGACGCCGAGGCTCGAGGAGGCCCTGCAGTACGTTGCCTTCTCCACCAGCGCCGAATCGCTGGCGCGGATCGCCCGCCGGATCTCGTACTCGCCCATGCGCAGGTCGGGGATGCCGCTCGTGAGCACCCATGTCGTTGCCGGGGTGGAGATGGAGCCGCACATGCCCGCCAGCCCCGCCAACGCGGCGCGCGCCCTGCGCTATGACTGGTCGTGGTGGGTCGACCACCAGGACGAGCTCAATGAGCGCTTCAGCGCCTGGTTGGCGCGTTGAGACCGATGATTCGGAAGCGAGCGCTTCAGCCGTTGGCCGCGCTCGCATGTGCGACAACGATACCGGCCGCTGTGCCTCTGCCGACCGTGGCGCAATCGGTCACCGTGGTATCCTGGGGCGGTTCCTACAGACGCGCCGTTTACGAGGGTGCCATCGCCCCGTTCACCGAAGCGACCGGCATCCGCGTTAATGTCGAGGACTACAATGGCGGCCTCGCCCAGATCCGCGCCCAGGTGGAGATCGGCAACGTCCACTGGGATGTCGTCAGCCTCGAGATCGCCGACGCGGTGCTGGCCTGCGAGGAGGGGCTGCTTGAGCCGATCAACATTGAGGCCTTGCCCTCCGGACCCGACGGGACCCCCGCCACCGAGGATTTTGTTCGCGAGACCCAGACCGAATGCGGGGTGCCTTTCCTGTTCGCGTCCACCGTATATGCCTACAACGACGAGAACATCCCCGGCGAGAAGCCCACGACCATGGCGGACTTCTTCGACCTGGAGAAGTTTCCCGGGCGCCGCGGAATGCGACGCCTCCCCCAGGGGAACCTGGAGTTTGCGCTGGTCGCCGACGGGGTGCCGCGCGACGCGGTCTATGCCACGCTGGACACGCCCGAGGGGCTGGAGCGGGCCTTCGCGAAGCTTGAGACGATCAAGGACGAGGTGATCTGGTGGGAGGCCGGTGCCCAGCCGCCGCAGATGCTGGCCGACCGCGAGGTGGTCATGAGCACGGCCTACAACGGGCGCATCTTCAACGCACAGGTGCTGGAGAACCAGCCGTTCGTGATCGTCTGGGACGCGCAACTGCTCGCATTCGGGCAAATCGGGATCGTGGCGGGTACGTCCAGGCTGGATGAGGCCCTGAAATACGTGGCGTTCGCCACCGGCGCCGAGTCGTTGGCGAGGATTGCCCGGCGGATCTCCTACTCACCCACGCGCAGGTCGGGTATGCCGCTGGTGACCACCCACGCGGTAGCCGGGGTGGAGATGGAGCCATACCTGCCCGCAAGCCCCGTGAACGCAGCGCGCGCCATTCACTACGACTGGACCTGGTGGGTCGACCACCAGGACGAGCTCAACGAGCGCTTCAGCGCCTGGTTGGCGCGTTGAAGATGCCTGTCGGCTCCGAGCGTCGCGCGCAACTCCGTGCATTCGGGCTGGTCGCGCCCCTCCTGATCTTCATCGGGGTGACCTTCGTCGCGCCGTTGGCGACAATGCTGATGCGCAGCGTCCACGATCCCGTTGTGGCCGACGCGCTGCCCGAGACGCTGGCGCTGCTCGAGGCGTGGGACGGCGAGGGAATCCCGCCGGAGCCCGTCTACGCGACTGCGGCCCGCGAACTCGAGCGCGCAGCGGCTGAGCGGACGCTCGGTCAGGTGGCCGGCCGCATCAACCGGGTGCAGGGCGGACTTCGCAGCGTGATCACCAGCACCGGTCGCGAGCTGAGCGACATCGAGCAGGGCCCCTGGCGCGAGGCGATGGCGGCGGTCGACCCGGCCTGGGCCGATCCCGTCACATGGCACGCGATCCGGACAACCGGGGAGCGCTTCACCTCGCGCCACTACCTCAACGCCGTGGACCTGCAGCGGCTACCCGACGGTTCGGTGGCTTCACAACCCGAGGAGCGGCGGATCTACCTGCGGCTGTTCTGGCGGACCCTGATGGTCAGCGGGGTCATCACCCTGCTGTGCCTGCTGCTCGGCTACCCGATCGCGCACCTGATCGCCAACTCGCCTGCCCGCCGGGCGAACCTGCTGCTCGTGCTCGTGCTGGTGCCTTTCTGGACGTCGCTGCTGGTGCGCACCACCGCCTGGATCGTGCTGCTGCAGACGCAGGGCGTCCTCAACGACCTGCTGGTCGCAATCGGCCTGGTGAGCGACGACGGACGGCTGGCCATGGTCTACAACATGACCGGGACCATCGTGGCCATGACCCACGTGCTGCTCCCGTTCATGGTCCTGCCCCTCTACTCGGTCATGCGAGGGATCCCGCGCGACCACATGAACGCGGCAGCCTCGCTGGGCGCCACCTCGCGGCAGGCCTTCCTGCGCGTGTACTGGCCGCAGTCGCTTCCCGGCGTGGGCGCGGGCTCGCTCCTCGTCTTCATCCTGGCGATCGGGTACTACATCACCCCCGCGCTCGTCGGGGGCAGCGACGGGCAGCTCATCTCGAACATGATCGCGTACCACATGCAGACTTCGCTCAACTGGGGGCTGGCGGCGGCGCTGGGCGGGGTGCTGCTGGCGGGCGTGCTGGCACTGTACGCGCTGTACGACCGGCTCGTGGGCGTCGAGCGGATGGGGCTGGGGTGACGATGGCCGCGCCAATGACGGGCGCCACGCGACCGGGCCCGGGCCGCGTTGCCTACCTGGCCTTCTGCACGCTCGTATTCGTGTTTCTGGTGGCCCCGATCCTGGTCATCATCCCATTGAGCTTCAACGCGGAGCCTTACTTCACCTTCACCGAAGGCATGCTGCGCCTCGATCCCGACGCCTGGTCGCTGAGGTGGTACCGCGAGATCGTCGAAAACGAGGCCTGGACCGGGAGTCTGGTGAACAGCCTTGTGATCGGGGTCAGCGCGACGGTGCTGGCCACCGTTCTGGGGACCCTGGCCGCGCTCGGGTTGGCGAGTCCCTTCATGCCGGGCAGGCGCGCGATCATGGGGATCCTGATTTCGCCCATGGTGACGCCGGTGATCATCGCGGCGGCCGGGATGTTCTTCTTCTACTCGGGGCTCGGGCTGGGGCAGACGCACCTGGGCATCATCCTGGCCCACGCGACGCTCGGGGTGCCCTTCGTGGTGGTGACGGTCACGGCGACGCTGGCTGCCTACGACCCCAACCTGAACCGGGCTGCGGCGAGCCTGGGCGCGGGCCCGTGGACCACCTTCCGGCGCGTGCAACTCCCGCTCATCGCACCCGGGGTGATCTCCGGCGCGCTCTTCGCGTTCGCCGTGTCGTTCGACGAGGTCGTGGTGGTGCTCTTCATGGGCGGCGTCGACCAGCGCACGATCCCTCGCCAGATGTGGTCGGGGATCCGCGAGCAGATCAGTCCCGCGATTCTCGCCGTTGCCACATTTCTGATAGCGTTCGCGGCACTGCTGCTGCTGACGGTGGAGTGGCTGAGACGGCGGAATAACAACTAGCGCGCCCATCCGCACCGGCAGCCGGACACGCCCGGCACCGCCGACCCCTCAGTTGTTCGGCGCCCCCGCCTCGATCCACGCCCGGATGATTGCGATCTCGTCCTCCGGCACCCGATCCCCCTCTTCGGGCATGTCACCCGCGACGATCATGTCGAGCAGGAAGCTGCCGTCGGGATCCCCGGCCTCGATCACCGTCCCGAATTCGGACCCGGCCATCACCCTCTCGTACTCGAGCAGGTTCAGACTGACCTCGGTGCGGATCTCGCCGTTCTCGTCTTCGGCGCCGTGACACTGGGCGCAGCGCAGCTGGAAGATCGGCAGGATGTCGCTTGCAAAGCTGACGCTGTCCTGTGCGGACGAAATCGCGCTCGCGACGGTGTTCCCTTCGAGGCCGGATCCGGGGTCTACGTGCTCCGGCAACGCAGCCACACTGGCAACGAGCGCGCCCGTCACCGCGATCGCGCACGCAAACCGGGCCATGCGCGCGGATGATTGATCTGTCATAGGAGTCCCGAGGTGGTTAACCCAGCCCCTCGGCCTCCTTCATCAGCCGCAGGTGCGTAGCCGCCTGCGCGAGACCGCCCTCGCCCTCGCCCCAGGAAACCCGGCCGTTGCCGTCGGCGTCGGTGCCGTTCACGATGGCGGCTGTCATCGCGACGATCTCTTCAGCCAGCGCCTTGGCCGCAGCCATGTCGGTAGCCGCCGCCACTTCCGCGGCTTTCTCGGCGATGCTCTCGGCCCACATCGCCACGTTCGAGCAGCTCGTCCCCACGTGAGTCGAGTGCGCCTGCACGGCATCGGACGCGTCGTCCGACTCGCCGGCCATCCCGATGTGTCCGGCACAGCCGCTGGCCGCCCTGGCGAGCCCATAGCCGTTGCCGGGGCCCCGCTCGGAGGTCGACGGATCGACCGCGTGCAATACGTGAACGATGTGCCGCTGGATCCCCGCCAGATCGTCGGATCCGGCGGCGTATCCGGCGTGCGCCGCCGCGACTTCGGCTTCGGCCTGGGCCGCCGCGAGCAGCCCGACGTTGTCCGGCGTGCCGTTGAACATGTCGCCGACGTGTCCGATGTGGCGGTGCGCAGCGCTCTGCGCCGAGATGTCCTGGGGTGCGGCCGCCGCCAGCGCGGCAGTTGCAAGGGCCGCGGTGATCACGAACTTCGCGTTGGCCATTGTCTTTGCTCCTTGGGGCAAGAGATTGACGGTATCGTCTTCTGGTCGTTGTTGGGAGCGAAAAGGTACGCACCTTTGCGCGGAGGAACCAGATGGGGCAGCCCCTCGGCACGGCAACGCCGACCGCGCCTGGCTCCTGTTGCGGCCCGGGCGCGACGGCTACTCTGTCCTCCCGACCCCCCGATCCAGCACCACGATCCAGCCAAGGCCAGGACCTCATGTCCCGCACCCAGCCGCGCGCTCCGCTCTTCGTCCCCGTCATCGCTCTCATCGCGGTCCTCACGGCCGCCGCATGCTCCGCTCCCGAGCAATCCGGCGACCCGGCTCCCGAAGCCGAGGCGACCGAGACCGCCGCAGTCAGCCCGGCCCTCATCGCCAGCGGCCAGGTCGTCTTCGGTGCCTTCCCCGGACCGACCACCCGCGAGCAGGGCGCTCTCATGGGCCAGAACCGCGAACTCGACTTCGTGTTCTACTCCCTGGAGTCAGGTCCATTTGACATAATGACAACTAAAGTTTACATGGCGGGGATCGCGGAGGGGTCGGGCAGCGAGCCGCCACACCCCCTCGTCCTGAGGATTCCGCCGGTCCGCAACGGAGTGGAGGCGGCCCAGGCCAATGTGGCCGAGGCGCTTGACGCGGGCGTTGCGGCGATCGTCTTCCCGCACGTGGAATCGGCCGATGACGCTGCCGCCGCGGTTGCCGCGATGGGAGACGACCATTGGCCCGGCAACCCCTCCGGCTCGCTCTTCAGCATCCTCATCGTCGAGGACCGTAGCGGCGTCGAGCAGGTCGACGCGATCATGGGCACCGAGGGCGTCAGCGTCGTCTTCGCCGGCCCGGGCGATCTGCGCCGCTCCTACGAGGGCGACATGGAGGCGGTGGAGGCCGCCATCCAGACCGTGCTGGCCTCCTGCCAGGCCCACGGCGTGCCGTGCGGGATCACCGCCGGCGTCGACGACATCGCCGAGCGCATCGAGCAGGGCTTCCGGATGTTCATCGTGAGCGATGCCGCTGCCGCGACGGCGGGAAGGGCGGCGGTGGGGCGGTAGCGCTGGCCGCATGGTCCCGCGGAAACGAGCAGGGACACGCCGATGCTCGGATGGGACACAGGATGGCGGTTGACCGGTCCGGGCCTTTGCCCACGAGTGTCAGCCGGTGATGTCCGCGATTTGTCGTGATGCCAAACGCAGGAAGTCCTCGGCGGCCGCAAGGGCAGTTGCGGCCTGTTCCTCGCCGAACGCCATGAACGGAACGCCTCCCGGGAGGCCATTCGGATAGCGGGTGGGGATGTAGTATTGGTCGAGAATACCTGCTTCCGCCCGCAAGGCGCCCAGATCCGGAACACTGTCTCCGTACCGGTCCGCCAGGACCAGAATCGAGTGACCCAGGACTGTCCGTTCGCCTAGCGCGTAGCCGATGGCCTTGACTGCCTTTTCGGCACTTTGCTGCGCCAGAAAACAGGCCTGCGAAAAGAACCCTTCACGCAGTCCGAGCCGGGCGAACTCGAGGTCGTTTTCGGCTTGCCTAAGCCACCGCTTCGCTTCTGCGGCGCTATCCCACATGGACAGGCCTCGCCGACTCCAGGGCGTGGGTCAGAAAGGGACGCCCTTCACGTTGCAAGCGATCGAATTCTTCCGGTGTGTACACAAACAGATCTACACCGACTCCGGCCGCCAGCACGGCCGGCAGGTAGTCCCGAAAACGGTCCACGAATGGACGGCCTGAGGGCGCGACGATGATGATGTCGATATCGCTCTCCGGCGCGGCGCTGCCACGCGCATGTGATCCCACAAGCCATGCCGACCGTGCGGAGTGCTCCTTCAACAGGGGCCGAAGGACGCTAAGAAAGCGCTGTAAGGGAAAGTCCGCCGGCGCTTCCCCCTGCACGTGTCCCGTGTCCGGCACCTCGCGTCCTCCACTCAACTCGGTCATGGTGCTCTGCACAACTCCTCATCTCGACCGCCATGGGCCCCTGCAAGATAGCGATTCGGCCCGCATGGCATCCAACGAAAAGCCTGGCAATCCGAGGTTGCCGGCCACAGAGCTTGTGCGCAATCGCAGTTCTTCCCCCAGATTCCATCGGTCCCGTTATCTCCAGACACATCCACGGACAGCATCCCATGACACGACCGAACCGTCACATCCTCGCTGGCGGCGCATTCGCCCTGGCCCTCGCCTTCGCGGCCCCGACCCCAGCCACCGCCCAGATCCCCTCCCCCGAGGACTTCTTCGGCCACCAGATGGGCGCCGACCGCGAACTCGCCCACTGGGACCAGCTCGTCGAGTACTACGAGCTCATCGACGCGGCCAGCGATCGCGTGCAGGTCGTCCACATGGGGCCTTCCACCCTCGGCGAGCCCTTTCTCTCGATTTTCGTTTCGGCGCCGGAGAACCTGGCCCGCCTCGACGACTTCAAGCGCATGAACGCCGTCCTGCAGGATCCGCGCGGGCACACCCAGGCCGAGATCGACGAGGCCATCGCGGGCGGCAAGGTCGTCTTCGTCCAGTCGTACGCGCTCCACTCCAACGAGGTCGCCGCGAGCCAGTCCGCCGCCGAGATCACCTACCTCTTCGCCACCCGCGATGACGACGAGATCCACGAGATCCTCGACAACACCATCTCGATCCTCATCCCCGCCTTCAATCCGGACGGTGTCGGCATCGTCAACGAGTGGTACGACCGCTGGGTCGGCACCGAGTACGAGGGCGCCAGCACGCCCGAGCTGTACCATCACTACATCGGCCACGACAACAACCGCGACGCCTTCATGCAGAACACGGTCGAATCGCGCTACGGCGCCGACATCATGTTCCGCGAGTGGATTCCGCAGGCCTACATCGATCATCACCAGATGGGACCGTTCACGGCGCGCATCTACCTGCCGCCCTACGCCGAGCCGATCCGCCCCGGAGGCGACCCGCTCGTCTGGCGCGAGATGTCGTGGTACGGCGCGCACATGGCCTACCGCATGGAAGAAATCGGTTTCGAGGGCACGGTGAACGCCGCCATCTACTCCGGCTGGGGACACTTCGGATTCCACTGGATCACGCCCTTCCACAACATCGCCGGCATGCTCACCGAATCCGCCAGCGCCCGTCTCGCGACGCCGCTCTACGTGCACCCGGACCAGCTGCAGGGCTCGCGCCAGCTCCCCGAGTACGAGGCCCAGACCACCTTCCCGAACCCGTGGCCAGGCGGCTGGTGGCGCGTGCGCGACATCGTGGACCGGCAGATCGTGGCGACCTTCTCGCCCCTCGAAATCGCCGCCAAGAACCGCGAGACCGTGCTCCGCAACGCCCACCTCAAGTCCAGCCGGCAGATCCAGCGCGGCATGGAGGACGACGTCAAGGCGTACGTCATCCCGGCCGACCAGCACGATCCCCTCACCATGACCACGATGGTCAACAAGCTGCTCCTGCAGGGCATCACCGTGGAGCGCGCGCCCGCCGACTTCACCCACGAGGGCCGCGTCTACGGCGAGGGCAGCTACGTGGTGTCGCTCGCCCAGCCGAAGCGCGGCGTCATCCGCTGGCTCCTCGGCCAGACCTACTATCCGGACAACAGCTACACCCGAAACCGGTCCGGCGACCCGATCCGCCCCTACGACATGTCGGCCGATGTGATCGCGGAGTTCATGGGAGTGAGGGTCGACCCCGTCGGCACGGCGATCGAGGCCCCCCTGACGGTGGTATCCGGCCAGATCGAGCCTGCGGGAATGGTCGCCGATGCCGCGCCGAATGGATACCTGCTCGATGGCACCCTCAACGCCGCATTCAAGGCGGTGAACATGCTCTTCGCGGCGGGGGCCTCGGTGCAGCGCGTCACCGAGGCGGGCGAAGGGACCAGCCCCGGCGATTTCATCGTCGAGGCCGGCGCCGACATGGAGGCGCTCGCCGAGATCGCGGCCGCCACGGGGGTCGATTTCGCCCCCCTCGAATGGGACCCGTCCACCATCAGCCAGCCGATCACCCAGCAGCGCATCGGCATGTACCAGCGCTACTACGGCGGCAACATGGACGAAGGCTGGACGCGCTGGCTGCTCGAGGACTTCGAATTCGAGTACACCAGCCTCTTCGATCCGGACATCCTGGCGGGCGACCTGCACGAGCGCTGGGACGTGATCATCCTGCCCGCGGACTCCCGGCAGATGATGCTCGGTCCGACCCAGGGCGCCGGCGGCCCCCGCGGCCCCGATCCGGCGGGCACGCCTCCCGACTACCGCAGCGGGTTCGGCGAGGAAGGCGTCGCGGCCCTGGACGCCTTCGTGAAGAACGGCGGCACCCTGGTCACCTTCGCGCAGGCCGGCGACCTGGTCCTCGAGGGCTTCGACGTCCCCGTGCGCAACGCCGTGGCGGGCATGTGGGGCAACGAGTTCTGGGCCCCCGGATCGACGCTGAAGGTCGATGTCGACACCTCGAGCCCCTTCGGCTACGGCATGCCCGACCGCGCCCTCGCGGCCTACCTCGCGGGCGGCCAGGTCTACGAGACGCTCCCGGGCGCGCGCAGCTCCGACGTGCGGCGCGTCGTCACCTACATCGACCGCGACATCCTGCAGAGCGGCTGGCTCCTCGGCGAGGAGGCGATCGCGAACAAGGCGGCGATGGTCTCGGTCGACCACGGCGACGGCACGATCGTCATGATCGGCTTCCGCGCCCAGCACCGCGCGCAGACGCACGGCACGTTCAAGCTGCTATTCAACGCTCTTGTAGCGCGGGGAGGTGAGCGGCCCCGGGCGTAGCACGACGCATCCGACGCGCGCGATGCGCGTGAAGTGGGAGTCCCGGGTCAGAACGACGCTTGAGGTACGGGCGGCGCACGCCGCAATCCAGATATCGTTGGCGGGCAGTGGGTTGCCGGCTCTTCGCAGCTCCGCGACCAGGTTTCCGTATTCGTGAGCGACTTGATTGTCGACCGGGATCGCCTCTACGACAGGGTGTGCGAGGAAATCCCGGAGGCGTGCCGCTTCCTCTTCGTGGTTCCTTCGGCGCAGCGAAAATCCGGTGTACAGCTCTCCCAATGCGATCGTCGGAAAGCCGATCCAGCTGGCGCTGTCGATCGCCTCGACCGCCCGCGGTTCGGCCCGGAGAAATTCGATGTAGGCCGATGTGTCGAGGCAGTAGCGGCTCACTTCCACATCTCGGGATCGATCTCTCCGAACGGAGCGAGCACCCGTTCGAACTCGCGGGCATCTACCTCGCTCCATCCGCCCGCCAGACGACCCAGGCCGTTCGAGCGGGGAGAGCCTACACCGAGGCCCTGTTTCAGCAGATCAATGGCGGTCCGGTTCAACGACTGCCCCCGACGCCGCTTTTCGCGTTCGAGGGCCTCGGCGAGATCTGGGGGCACGTTGCGGAGGGTGATGGCTTTCATGGTTCACTTGCCCTCGGGATGATCCTGCACTCAGAGTGACATCACTATAGTGCTTTCATATGATGTCATATCATGCAGTCACCATGGAGCGGAGTCAAGGCAAGAGGCATCACGGTCCTTCCGCCACCCGATCGGCGACTTCGAGTACCTCCCTCAGCCTGGCCATCCCGCCAGCCGAGTTTGCGGCCATGACCGAGCCGCTGGTCGCGTCGACCGGTCCGCACTCGACACGCTCCACGACCCCGCCGGCCTCGGTGACGAGCAGGATCCCGGCCGCGAAATCCCAGGGCGCCAGGCGGGACTCCCAGAAGCCGTCCAGGATGCCGTTGGCGACGTAGGCCAGGTCGATCGCTGCAGCGCCCGTTCTGCGCACGCCGGAGGTGAAGCGCAGCGCCCGCTCGAGCTGGCGCAGGTACGGACCCATCACGTCGTGCGCCTTGAAGGGGAAGCCGGTTCCCAGCAGGAAAGCGCTGACGTCGGTTGTGCGGCTGACCCGGATCGGCTTGCCGTTCTCGAAGGCGCCCCTGCCGCGCGCCGCGGTCCACACCTTGCCGAGCGCCTGGGCCTCGACCGCGGCCGCGCGGGGGCCGTCGCCGTCCCACACCGCCACTGAAGCCGCGTGGTAGGGGTGGCCGTGCATGAAGTAGGGGGTCCACGATCCAGATGTGCCGGCTGTCCGCGGCCCCCGCGTGCTCGCCGCCGTCCTCTTCCGCCATGATCGCGTGGTTGGGGTGACGGGCGGCGATCACGGCAAGCGCCTCTTCCTGGGCGGCCATGTCCACGTCGGTCACGAAGTCACTGTGCGCGGTCTTCGCGTCGACCCAGCGCTGGCCGCCGCGCCCCCTCGCCTCGGCGTGGATCGTGGCGGCCGCGCGCGCGGCTTCGGTGGCCGTTGCGAGGAGCCGATCCAACGCGCCGGGGTGGTCGCCACCGGTACCGGGGCGCACCGTGCCGCCGAGGGTGGGACTCCTTCCTTCGCCACGATCAGTCATCTCCAGGCAATCCGTTGTGGGGAGCAACCCGCGGCGCGATCTCCGCCCTCATCCTTCCAAAAGGGTCGAACTGAAATGCGGGCTACGCTAAGTTAGCTTGGTTGTGCCCGGACCTCGTCGGTCGCGGCCCGGACCCGCGAGACTGCGGCCCGAACCCCCGATATCACTCCCGCTTCAGGAACCCCGCCCAGTCACCATGACCACACCCTCGCGCGTGTATTCCGGCATCCAGCCCACCGCCGTGATGACCATCGGCAACTACTTCGGCGCCGTGAAGAACTGGGTCAAGCTGCAGGATGAGCGGGAGTGCATCTACTGCGTGGTCGATCTTCACGCGCTGACGGCCCCCTACGAGGCCGGCGATCTGCGGAACTCGGCGCGGGAGATGTTCGTCAGCCTGCTTGCGGCCGGCCTCGACCCCGATCGCACCACGGTGTACATCCAGTCCACGGTGCCCGAGCAGACCGAACTCTGCTGGCTCCTCGCCACCCTGACTTCGCTCGGCGACCTGAGCCGAATGACGCAGTTCAAGGAAAAGTCTGCGCTGCTCAGGGACGGCTCGGCCGACGAGGAGGGCTCGTTCATTTCTGCGGGGCTGCTCTTCTACCCGGTGCTCCAGGCGGCGGACATCCTGGCGTACCGGTCCGGTTGCGTGCCTGTCGGGCAGGACCAGTCGCAGCACCTCGAACTCAGCCGCGGGATCGCCCGTCGCTTCAACAGCCGCTTCGGCTTCCTCTTCCCGGAGCCCGAGACGCTGCTCACCCACGTGCCGAAGGTCATGTCCACGGCGGACCCGACGCGCAAGATGAGCAAGAGCCTGGGCCCGAAGCACTACATCGGGCTCTTCGAGGAAGAGGTGTCGGTGCGCAAGAAGATCCGCTCGGCTGTGACCGACTCGGGCGCCACGCCCAGCGGCGAAGTGAGCCCGGGGATCGAGAACCTGCTTACCCTGCTCGCGGCGTGCGGCCACGAAGACGATGCCGACCAGATGCGCGATGATTACTTTTCGGGTACTCTTCGATATGTGGACCTGAAGGGCCGGACCGCGGACGCGCTCGTGTCGCTGACAAGCGAAATGCGCGACCGCAGGGCCGATGTCCTTCGCCGCGAGACGGACCTCGACGCCAGGATCATGGGGATGGCCGAACGGGCCAGGGCCATGGCCGGCGACACGCTGGCCCGCGCGAGAGACAAGATGGGACTGTTCCCACCCGGGGCTCCCCGAACCGTTGCGACGTGAGCCCGGGACCCGACCTCCAAATCACTGAAACAAAAGCCGGACTGCGGACATGAACCGGAATGCGCACATGAGCGAAACGCCCCTCGACATCGGCGGAGTGATGATCCCCACCACCACCCCCTTCGACCCCGTCACGGGCGAGGTCGACGTGGTGGCGCTGCGGGACAACGTGAGCAAATGGGCGGCCACCGGGGTGAGCGGCATGGTCATCGGCGGCTCGACCGGCGAGGCCGTATTCCTGGACGAAGGCGAGCGGGAGCGCTCGTGGGAGGTCGTCAGGGATGTTCTGCCGGCAGAGCAGCTCATGGTGGCCGGCACCGGCGCCGAGTCGCTGCGCACTACGCTGCGGCTTACCCGCTCGGCGACCGCGCGCGGCGCAGACGCCGTCCTGGTCCAGCCGCCCGCCTTCTACAAGGGCGCGATGACCTCGGCGGTGGTCCGGGACCACTACCGGGCCGTGGCCGATGCATCGGAAGTCCCCGTGATCCTCTACCAGGTGCCGACCCGGTTCAGCACGCTGGACTTCCCCACGGGACTGATCGCCGAGCTCTCCACCCACGGGAATATCATCGGAATCAAGGACTCGCGCGGGAAGCTGGAGACGGTCGCCGAACTCGTGACCCACACGCAGCGCGGCTTCCAGGTGCTGGTGGGCAGCGGCGCCCTGCTGTACGCGTCGCTCGAGATCGGGGCTGTGGGCGGCATCCTCGGCGTGGCGAACCTGGCTCCGCGCGAGTGCGCCCAGGTGTGCGAGCACTTCGCGGCGGGCGACATGGCCACGGCCGGGGCGCTGCAGAAGCGGATCGGGGCGCTGCACAACTCGGTGGTCGGTGGCATGGGCGTGGCCGGCGTCAAGCGCGCGCTCGACCTGCTGGGCTACCGCGGGGGCGTGCCGCGGCCGCCGCTCAGACCGCTGCCGGAGGCGCGCCACGACGAGTTGGCCGAGTGTCTGGCCAAGGCCCGGTTGGAAACCCGGGGGGCGCTGGCGCACGCGTGATGAGCCGCGGGTTGAACACGGGCGCCCTCGACGGCCCCTGCACGGTCGTCGTCGGCTGCCAGTGGGGTGACGAAGGGAAGGGCAAGATCGTCGATGTCCTGGCCAGCGATGTCGACATCATCGCGCGCTACCAGGGCGGGGCGAACGCGGGCCACACCGTGCACGTGGGCGACCAGCACGTGGTGCTCCACCAGGTCCCGTCGGGTGTGCTGCACCCCGACAAGCGGTGCCTGCTGGGCAATGGCGTGGTGGTGGATCTGGCGCAGTTCTTCGGCGAGATCGACGGCCTGGTCGAGCGCGGGGTCGATCCCAAGGGGCGGATCGGGCTGAGCACGCGGGCGCACGTCGTCTTCCGGTACCACATGGCGCTGGATCTCGCCGCGGAGGAGGCGGCGGACCGCAAGATCGGCACGACGGGGCGCGGCATCGGTCCCGCGTACGAGGCCAAGACGGGGCGGCGGGGGGTGCGGGTGGCCGACCTGCTCGAGCGCCGCCGCGGCGAGAAGAGAATCGCCCTCGGCATCGAGTGGGCGCGCGAGCAACTGACCCGCCTGGGCGCGGACCCCGACCTCGCCGGCACGGTCGACGAGGCCATGACGGTCGCCGGCCGGGTCCCCGAGGTCGCGACGGATGTGGGGGATGAGGTCGCCCGTGCCCTCGCGGCTGGGAAGCGGGTCCTCCTCGAGGGCGCTCAGGGCACGGCGCTGGATGTAGACCACGGCACCTACCCGTTCGTGACCTCGTCCAACACCACCGCAGGGGCCGCGGCGGTGGGCGCCGGCATCGGCCCCACGAAGATCGACTCCGTGATCGGCGTGGTGAAGGCCTACACCACCCGGGTCGGCAACGGCCCGCTCCCCACCGCCTTCGACACCGCCATGGACGAGCGGATCCGCGAACTCGGCGCCGAGTTCGGCGCGACGACGGGCCGCCCCCGCCGCTGCGGCTGGTTCGACGCGGCCGTGGTTGCGTACGCCGCCCGCGTGAACGGCCTCACCGGCATCGCGGTGACCAAGCTCGACGTCCTCGACACGCTGTCCGAGATCCGGATCGCCACCGGATACCGCCTCAGGGACCACGGCGACATTCCGTTCCCGGCCGCGTCCTGGGAGCTGGCGCGCGTCGAGCCCGTCTACGAGACGTTGCCCGGCTGGCAGTCCCCCACCACCGAAGTGCGTTCGCTGCGCGATCTTCCCCGCAACGCGCGCGCATACCTGCACCGTATTGAGGAACTGGTGGACACGCCGATCGCGATGGTGTCGGTGGGGACACGGCGCAGCCAGATCATTCGCGAGTCTTGAATCCGGCTTTGAGAATGGCGACGTTTAATAGCTGTGCCGCTTTCAAAGCGGACTGCGATGTTTGAAGACCTGAGCAGGAAACTGGACGGGGTTCTGGGACGGTTCCGCCAACGCGGACTCCTGACCGAACCCATGATCAAGAACGGCCTTCGCGAGGTGCGGCGCGCACTTCTCGAGGCCGACGTCAACTTCAAGGTCACCCGATCATTCCTGAAGCGGGTTCAGGAGAAGGCGATGGGCGAGCGCGTGATGAAGGCCGTCTCGCCCGGCCAGCAGATCGTCAAGATCGTACACGACGAGCTGGCCACGCTGATCGGCGGCGAGGGCGAAACCGCGCTGACGTGGTCGCCGGCCCCGCCCACCGTCATCATGCTGGTGGGCTTGCAGGGGTCGGGGAAGACGTCGACGGCGGCCAAGCTGGCCAAGCGGCTGGCGCGGCAGGGCCGACCGGCGCTCCTGGCCGCGTGCGACCTGTACCGCCCGGCCGCTGTGGATCAGCTGCGCGTTCTGGGCAAGCGGGCTCACGTCCCGGTCCACTACGACGAAGGCGCGAGCGATCCGGTTGAGGTGGCGAAGGCGAGCCACAGCCGTGCACGCCAGATGAAGGCCGCCGCACTCATTGTCGACACCGCCGGACGCCTCCAGATCGACCAGCCCATGATGGACGAGCTGGCGCGGATCAAGGAGGAGCTCGACCCGCGCGAGATCCTTCTGGTGGCCGACGCGATGACCGGTCAGGAGGCGGTGCGGATCGCCGAGGGCTTCGATCGGGTGCTGGACGTGACGGGGTTCGTGCTGGCCAAGATGGACGGCGACGCGCGCGGCGGGGCGGCCCTCTCGATCCACGGCGTGACCGGCAAGCCGATGAAGTTCGTCGGAACCGGGGAAGGGCTCGATGCCCTCGAAGCGGTGGACCCGCAGAGGATCGCCGGCCGGATCCTCCAGAAGGGCGATGTGGTCGGGCTGGTCGAGCGGGCGCAGGCCGTGGTCGACACCGGCGAGGCCCAGGCGCTGCAGGAGAAGGTCCTCGGCAAGAGCCGCTTCACGCTGGAGGATTTTCTGGTGGCGATGCGGCAGGTGCAGCGGATGGGACCGCTGGATCAGCTGATGAAGATGGTGCCGGGAATGCCCCGGGGGCTGTCCGCGACGGAAGTGGATCCGAAGAGGATGAAGCACATCGAAGCGATCATCCTCTCGATGACTCCCGATGAGCGCCGCCGTCCGGAGATCCTGAACGGGTCGCGCAGGAAGCGGATCGCCCGCGGCAGCGGGAGGCCCGTGGCCGAGGTGAACCGCCTCATGAAGCGGTTCGCCGAAATGGAAAAGATGATGAACAGGATGAAAGGGCTGATGCCCTCATTCAAACCGTGAGAAATGGACCTTGAGTCCTAAAACGAGCGCAAACGAGAGAAGCTCATGTCCGTAAAGATTCGCCTCCGGCGGATGGGAAAAAAGAAGCAGCCCCACTACCGCATCGTGGTCGCCGACAGCCGTTCGCCCCGCGACGGCCGGTTCGTCGAGAACCTGGGATACTACAATCCGATCAAGGAGCCGGCGCTCCTCAGGGTCGACCTGGACCGCGTGGACTACTGGCTGGGTGAAGGGGCCACCGCCTCTCCGACGGTCGGGAACCTGGTGACCAAGGCGCGCGTCGGTGGAGACGACAGCCTGGCGCTGGTCGGGGCCGAATCCGAGTCCACGGCTGCCGCGGAGGCGACCGACACGAGCGCTGCGGCGGGGGCCGAGGCCGAAGCGGAAAGTGCCGGTGGTGCGAGAGCTGCCGCCGAAGCGGAAGTTGCCGCCGAACCGGAAGCTGCGGCCGTTGCAGCCGAGGCTGCCGACGACGGCGGAGCGGCTGCCGGCACCGAGTCCGAGTAGACCAGGGCGAGCATCCCGTGGCGGGCGTCGCGCGTTTCCGGCTGGGCGCGTCGGTGTTGCCGGCACGGTCCTGTAGCATCGCCACCAGCGGCCGTTAGCCATGGCGCAACCGCATCCCCCATTCATGGTTGTCGGCCACCTCAACAAGGCCCACGGGAAGAAGGGGGAACTCTTCGTCTGGCCTCTCACCGACTACCCCGAGAGCCACTTCGCTCCCGGCCTCGTCCATCTCCCGGGCGATGACGCTGCCGAAAAGCCATCGGCGTCCCATCCTGCTCTGACCATCGAAGCCGTTCGTCCGTATCGAAGGGGATTCCTGGTCAAGTTTGCGGGAGTCGACGACCGGACCGCCGCGGACGGGCTTCGCGACCTATACCTGCTGCGCCCGTTCGATACGATCGACGAGTTGGACGAGGGGGAGATCTTCTACCACGAACTCCTCGGAGCATCGGTGACGATGCAGGATGGCACCGCGCTGGGTGAGGTGGCCGAGGTTTTCCCCCTGCGGCCCGCTGACCTGCTGCAGGTCATGGGTCCCCGGGGCGAGGTGATGGTGCCCTTCACCGGCGAATTCGTCGTCGACGTCGATCGCGAGCAGCGGCGCATCGTGGTCGACCTCCCCGACGGCTTCCTCGAATGACCCGGGCCGACTGCGAATGATCCGGGCAGACTGCGAATGATCCGGGTCAACATCGTCACGATCTTCCCGGAATTCTTCGCGGCCCCGCTTGCGGCGAGCATCCCGGGACGCGCGGCCCGGGCCGGCCTGGTCGAGTACCGCGTGACCGACCTGCGCGACTACACCCACGACCGGCACCGGACCGTCGACGACGAGCCCTACGGCGGTGGCGCGGGGATGGTCATGAAGCCGGAGCCCTTCTTCGAGGCCATCGACGACCTGAGCCCGGGGGGCCCGATCGTCCTTCTCTCGGCGCGGGGACGGCGCTTCCGGCACGACGACGCGGTCCGCCTGTCGCTGGAGCGCGAAGTCACCCTTCTGTGCGGCCACTACAAGGATGTCGACCAGCGGGTCGCCGACCACCTCGCCACGGAAGAACTCTCGATCGGCGACTTCGTTGTGTCGGGGGGCGAGATCGGCGCGCTCACGATCACCGATGCGTTGGTGCGCCTCCTGCCCGGCGTCCTGGGCGATCACGAATCGGCGTCGTCGGACTCGTTCTATGAGGGCGACGCCATCTCCGCCCCGTCCTACACGCGGCCGGCCGAGTACCGCAGCCTCGTGGTTCCCGAGGTGCTGCGCAGCGGGGATCACCGGTGCATCGAGGAGTGGCGCCGCGCCGAGTCGAAGCGGCTGACGCGGCGGCGGCGCGGGGGATAGGGGATCCCTTCGACCACCTCGGACTTCCACTGGAGCGCCGGTCGGTCTATCTTTTCAGGCTGCCAATCACTCTGTGGCGAAAATGGTAACGGCTGAGACGAGGAGCCAGGTCATGGCGGATTTCCTCCATCAACTCGATATGGAACAGGCCCGCAACGACCTGCCCGATTTCGCGCCGGGCGACACCATCAAGGTGCTCTACCGGGTCCGCGAAGGGCAGAAGGAACGGATCCAGGTCTTCCAGGGCGTCTGCCTGGGACGCCGCGGCTCCGGCATGGGCGAGACGTTCACGGTTCGCAAGATCTCCGGCGGGATCGGTGTGGAGCGCGTGTTCCCCGTGAACGCGCCGACGGTTGGCGGGGTCGAAATCGTCCGCCGTGGCCGTGTCCGCCGCGCCAAGCTGTATTACCTCAGGGGTCTGCGCGGCAAAGCGGCCCGCATCAAGGAAAAGCGGACCCACCGCGCGAACTAGCCGCCAGCCGGCGAACTCCCGGGGCCCGTGTCCGCCCCCGAACAATTCCGCGATTCGCTTGAGTACGAGCGCGAGTGCACCGACCGAGGCCTGGCCCGCATAGCCGGAGTCGACGAAGTCGGGCGGGGACCGCTCGCAGGGCCCGTTGTCGCAGCCGCGGTCATTCTGGGTGACGGTGTGGAGATCGAAGGCGCGACCGACTCCAAGGCGCTCACCGCGAAGGACCGCACGGAGCTGGCCCGCGAGATCCATGCACGTGCCGCCGCGGTAGCGATCGGCGCAGCATCGGCGCGGGAGATCGATCGCGTGAACATCCTGCGCGCCACTGCCCGCGCGATGAACCGTGCGCTGGGGCGGCTCGCGACCCGGCCGGACCACGTGGTCGTGGACGGGCTGCCGGTGCGTGATCTGGAGTGGGAGCACGATGCGGTGGTCGGCGGGGACGGCCTGATCCACTCCATCGCCTGCGCCTCGATCGTGGCCAAGGTCTGCCGCGATCGGCTGATGACCCGCCTGGCCGCCCGGTATCCGGACTACGGGTGGGAGCGCAACATGGGCTACGCGACCCGCGAGCACCGCGAGGCCGTACGCCGATGCGGGCTGACGCCGCACCACCGGACCAGCTTCGGCCTGCTCCAGCTCGAACTGCCGCTGGAGGAAGACCCCGCGGCCGGGTGAGGCCGCCATGCCACTCGCAGGTGCGCCGCGTTACTTTTCTGACGAGCCGGTAGCTCAGCTGGTAGAGCAACGGACTTTTAATCCGTAGGTCCTGGGTTCGAGCCCCAGCCGGCTCATTCGGACTCCTGCCCGGCAGTCCAGCCGCGGGGGCGCTCCATTCGGGTGGCGTGGGCGGTTTTCGGCGATTACAGTAGCCTTCCGGATCGCGATTCCTCGTCAAGTTTCGGAGGCCCCCATGCGTCGTGTCCCCTCCCGCTGTGTCCGTCCGCTTCTCTGGACTGCGGCTCTTATTCTCTTCGGTTGCAGGCTGCCGGTTTCGGACGCCGCCGCGCAGGACCTTCAGGTTCAGGGCGAAGATCCCGGCCTGGAGCTTCTGGCCGCCGAAGTCGCCCGTCTCGCCGAACAGGCGCAGGGACGCGTCGGCGTCGCGGCCTTCCACCTCGAAACGGGGCGCGGGATCACGCTGAACGGCGAAGAGCTCTTCCCCATGGCGAGCACCTACAAGGTGCCGATCGCGGTGCAGATCCTCTCGATGGTGGACCGGGGCGAAATCGGGCTGCACGACCTCATCGAGATCCCGCAGAGCGACGTGTATGTCACTGCGAGCGCCATCAGCAACCTGCTCGACGACCCCGGCCTCCAGATCTCGATCCACAACCTGCTCGAGCTCATGCTGCAGATCAGCGACAACATCGCGACCGACGTGCTGATGCGGACGGCGGGGGGCTCCCGGGCGGTGACGGACCGGGTGCACGAGGTGGGCGCCGAGGGGATCCGCGTCGACCGTCCCACCTGGGCGCTCATCGCCAACTGGCTCGGCGCCCCGGATGTCAGCGAGGACAACAGGATCGAACCGGCCGACTACGAGGTTTTGCTGCAGAGTCCGCGAACGGACGCCGGCATCGCCGCCAACAACGCCAACTTCAACTCCGATCCCCGCGACACCTCCACTCCCGCGGCGATGTCCATGCTCCTGCAGCAGATCTGGAACCGCGACATCCTCTCGGAGGAGAGCTCCGCCCTGCTGATCGACATCATGTACCGGTGCCAGACCGGCGAAGCGCGCCTGAAGGGGGTGCTGCCCGCGGGGACCGAGGTCGCCCACAAGACCGGCACCATCGGCCAGACGACCAACGACGTGGGAATCATCGATCTGCCGAACGGGGCGGGGCACGTCGTGGCGGTCGTCTACGTCAAGCAATCCGAGGTGGATATCCCCGAGCGCGAAGCCGTGATCGCGCAGATCGCGCGGGCGATTCACGACTACTTCGTGTTCAACCGTGGGTAGGATGGGGTGGAGATGTAAAGTGTGCTTGACCAAATGTAAAGTTGCGTTTACATACGGTATAGTTGAATCGCAATTGCCGGTACGCGGGGCCGCCCGTGGCGCTCTCCTGGCCGCCCTCGTGCTCCTTGCCGCCTTGGGCCCGGCCACCCTGGCCGCCCAGCCTGTACCCCTCAATGGCCTTGACGACTACATCACGGCCGCCATGGAGGCATGGCAGGTTCCGGGACTGGCCATCGCCGTCGTCCACGACGGCCGCACCGTCTACGAGCGCGGGTATGGCGTCAGGGATGTGACCACCGGCGAGGCGGTCGACGAGCACACCCTGTTCGCGGTCGGGTCCACATCGAAGGCCTTCACTTCGGCCGCGCTCGGCATGCTGGTCGACGAGGGACGCGTCAGCTGGGACGACCGCGTCATCGATCACATCCCGTGGTTCGAGATGTACGACGCGTATGCGACCCGCGAACTGACGATTCGCGACCTCCTCACCCACCGCAGCGGGCTGGCGCGCGGCGACGCGGTCTGGTCGCGCTGGCCGCACGACCGCCACGAGATCATCCGCCGGGTCCGCTACCTGAAGCCTACGCGCAGCTTCCGAGGAGCCTGGCAGTACCAGAACCTGATGTTCCTCACCGCCGGAGAGGTGGTGCGAGTCGCCTCCGGGAAGAGCTGGGACGACTTCGTCGCCGAGCGCATCTTCACGCCACTCGGCATGTCGCGCAGCGTCACCTCCACGACCGAACTGCCGCACCTCGACAACGTGGCGAGTCCGCACGTCCCGGTAGACGGTGCGCCGACACCGGTCATCCACAAGAACATCGACAACGTCGGACCGGCGGGCTCGATCTACTCCAGCGTCTCGCAGATGGCCCGCTGGGTGGCGCTTCACCTGGAGAGCGGCATCCACGAGGGCACGCGCGTGATCAGCGACAGCGTCATGGCCCAGATGCACTACCCGCAGATGGCGATCCAGGCCGACGCGCCCGAGAACCGTCTGCACTCGCGCGACGCGGTCATGAACTTCAACGCTTACGGGCTGGCCTGGTGGGTGCTCGACTATCGCGGGCGCAAGGTGGTCGATCACGGCGGCGGCATCGACGGCATGCGCGCGCACGTGGCGTTCATGCCGGAAGAGGGAGTGGGGATGGTCGCTCTCTCCAACGCGCGCCCCAACAACCTGATCGTGGCGCTGATGTACCGGGTGTTCGACCACTATTTGGATGAGGGCGTCAATGGCGGACCCGGTAACAGCGCCTCGCCCGACTGGAGCGCCCTGATGCTGGCCGAGATGAAGGAGGGCCAGGCGAGCGCCGCAGAGGCTCGGACCGAACTGACAGCCGCCCGGGCGCGGAGCACATCCCCGTCGCGTCCGCTGTCAGAGTACACCGGCACCTACGAGGAGCAGTACCACGGCGTCGTGGACATCCTGCACGAGGAAGGCGCGCTCAGGCTGAGCCTCGGCGGGAAGACGACCGGCCGCCTCGAACACTGGCACTACGACGTGTTCCGCATGGTGCCCGACAACCCGGCCAACGGGGAGATGTTCGTGACGTTCACCGTCGGAGCCGACGGGATCGTGGGTACGCTCGAACTCGGTGGGCTGGGCACCTTTGCGAGGAGGTAGCGTTCCGGGCCGAGCCGTCGCCAGGGCAATCGGAGGCGTACTCCCGGGCGCCATGGCCATTCCGCTGGTCCTGGCTGCCGCCCCGCCCGCTGCCCTGACGGCTCAGGCTGCTGCCGATGCCGCCGAGGCCCGGGCCCGGATTTCGCGACTCCCCGACTATATCGAGCAGTCGATGCCGGATTGGGACCTTCCCGGGCTCGCCGTCGGAGTCGTGTATCGGGACGAGGTCATCTTCCTCGGCGGCTTCGGGGTGAAGGAGTTGGGCAGGGACGACCCGATCGACGCAGAGACGCTCTTCCAGATCGGATCGGTCTCCAAGTCCTTCGCCGCGGGGGCCATCGGGGCGCTCGTGGACGACGGTCTGGTGGACTGGGACGACCCGATCGTCGAGCACCTGCCGTGGTTCCGGGTGAAGGATCCGTGGATCACGCGCAGCATGACGATCCGTGACATCCTGTCGCACCGCTCGGGCATGCCGGGAGACGCCTATCCGGTGCTCGCGGTGATGGAAGCGCGCGAGGCCGCGGAGCGGCTGAGCCTCCTCGACAACCAGGCCCCGTTGCGGGAAGGCTACCGCTACAGCAACCAGGGGTACGGCGTCGCGGGGCTGGTGGTCGAGGCCGTGACCGGGATGAAGTGGGGCGACTGGGTGCGGCAGCGGATCTTCACGCCGCTGGAAATGCATCGCAGCGCTGCGAGCCCCAATGAGGTGTTGGACGATCGCCTCGTGGCGACCGCCTTCCTCGGCACGGCGCCCGCGGGTGCGGTGAGCATCGTCGACGCGCCGGGGCTGAACGTCGCGATGCCGCACGGCTTCGCCCGCGACGGATCGCGGCGGGTCCTGTCGTGGCAATCCTACGACAGCATGCAGTCGGCGGGAAGCGTGGTGTCGAGCGTGGCGGACCTGGTGAACTGGATCCGCATGCATCTGGGCGGCGGCCGTCGGGACGGCGAGGTCGTGATGCAGGCGGCGACCGTGGCCGAGATGCACGCGCCCCAGATTCGCATGGACGAGTCGATCTTCTTCGACGACCCGGAGGGAGGCTCATACGGCCTGGGTTGGAGCCTGACATCGTTCGAGGGACGCCGGTGCGTCTCCCACAGCGGCGGTATCTTCGGCTTCCCCGGCTACGTGGGGATGCTGCCGGAGGCTGAGGCGGGTGTCACGGTGCTCGCCAACGGCAGCATGTGGACGCCATACTACCCGCACCAGGAGGTCGCCGCCTGGGTCTTCGCCCGCCTCATTGGCGCGCCCGAGCGGGACTGGCACGGCGAGATCATGGCCCGCACGCGCGAGATCGAGGCACAGGTCGAGACCACGCTCGCGGCGCAGGACGCCGCCAGAATCGCCGGCACGGCGCCCTCACTGCCTCTGGAGCGCTATGCGGACACCTACGAGTACGAGTACGGGGGACAGGTGCACGTCGAGTTGAACGACGACGGCAGGCTGCGGGCGCACTTCGGGCAGCCGGGCAGCTTCTCGGGAGACATGGAGCACTGGCACCATGACGTGTTCCGGCTCTACTACGACGGCGGCGACGGACAGGCCTACGGCAGTTCCTTCGTGACGTTTACCATCGGGTTGCAGGGAGAGGTCACGTGGATGGACATGGGATTCATGGGCAAATACCGGAGGACGGGGTGATCGCGGCGGTGCTTCGGGCAGGCTCTCCGGGCGACGGCGCACGCCGGGCTTGGTGGAGACGGTCGTTGCGCGCGAGGCGTCGGCCTTTGACCCCCTTCCAAGTGTTGCTCTTCGCAAGCCTCACCGCCTGTGGCGGAGGCGGAGGAACGACCGGCACGGAACCCGAGCCACCGCCGCCGCCCCCCGAACCCCCGCCACGGCCTGTACCCTGCAACCTTGCCGGCGCGATCTGCGCCGAGCGCGTCGTGATCGAGTCGGGCCTGTACCTGCCCGTCTTCAGCACGCACGAGCTGGCGACCGGCCACGAGACTGTCTCGCGCGGGCTGATCGTCGTGCACGGCAACAACCGGGATCCGGATAACTATTTCCTGAGCGGGATTGCAGCGGCTACCCAGGGAGGTGCTGCGGGCGCGACGGCTGTGGTCGCACCCCACTTCCAGACCTCCGACGACGGCCCCGAAGCCGACGAGCCCTACTGGTCGAGCCCGGGGTGGAAGTGCGGCAACCTGTCCCGTCCCGAGGGGCCGTCGCCGCGTGTGAGTTCGTACGCCGCCCTGGACAGCATTGTGCAGATCTTTCTGAACACGGGCCGCTTCCCGGCGATGCGCGAGATCGTGGTGACCGGTCACTCGGCGGGCGGACAGGTGCTGCACCGCTACGCGGCGACGAGTCGGATCCAGGAGGGGGCGAGGGACGGGGTGTCGTTCCGCTACGTGGTCGCCAATCCGTCAACGTACCTGTACCTGGGGCCGGAGCGCGAAAACCTGAGCGGGAACTTCACCGTTCCCGGCGGGGTCGGCTGCGACGACTACAATGAGTGGCACTACGGGCTCGAGGACCGCAACAGCTACGCGGAGGCGCTGGAGGCGGACACGATACGAGCGCTGCTGTCGCGCCGGGACGTGCGGATCCTGGTCGGGGACGCGGACACGCTGAGCGCGTCGCTGGACCAGAGCTGCGGGGCGAACCTGCAGGGAGTCAACCGATACGTGCGCGGTCAGAAGATCGTTCGCTTCATGGAGGCGCTGTATCCGGACCACAGCCATGTCGAGATGGTCGTGCCGGGGGTTGGGCATTCAAACCGGTCGATGTGGACCTCGCCGGTGGGGCTGGAGTCGCTCTTCGGGAACTGAGGGCGGGGCCGGACAGCGTCGTCAACCAGCGGTTCAGCGAAGCGGCGGGGTCCGCGTCTCGCGTCGCGTTCGGGGCCTACCGCCAGCTCTGATCCGCTGGCTCGTCCGGATCGGAACGCAGGAAGCGGATCAGCTCCGCGTGGAATTCTCCCGGGATCTCGAAGTGGGGCGAGTGACCCGCGCCGGGGAAAAGCACCAGCTCGGCGTTGCGCAGCTGTTCGGCCACGTTGCGCGCGGCGGCGGGATAGTCGCGCACCAGGCGGTCCTCGGAGCCGCCGATCACCAGCGCCTTGGTCTCGATGTACTGCCACTCGTGCACGACGGGGTCCTCGTACAGGATCCGCTGCTGGGCGGAGCGCACGCGCGCCATGCGGGGCCAGTCGCCGCCGAGGGTGAGGCCGTACTGGACCTTGACCCACGGCAGGTATTCGTCGCGCCAGCCGTTCGGGTAGTAGCGGCGGTGGCCGCCGAGCACGGACTGGTAGGTCGTGCCGTTCAGCACCCTCTGGTACGCGGCTTCGGGATCGCCCCAGGCCCGGCCGGGCCGGGTGTCGCTGAGCCCGATCTGGTTGACCATGACGACGTGCGAGGTCACGTCCGGGTAGGTCGAGGCGAAGCGGGTGGCGACCATCCCGCCCATGGAGTGGCCCACGATGGCCACGCGATCGAGGCCGAGCTCGTCGAGGAGCGCCTTCGTGTTCCGCGCCGGCATGTGGAGGTTGTAGTGGACGAGCGGCTTCGACGACCGGCCGAAGCCGAGGCGGTCCACCGCGATGACGCGGAAGCCGGCCTCGCGCAGCGCGTTGATCGTCGGGGTGTACGCGCCCGCGAAGAAGTTCATTCCGTGGAAGATGACCGCCGTGCGGCCGTTCGGCTCGCCCTCGGGCGCGACGTCCATGTACGCCATGCGGTGATCCTGGCCCATGAGCCGGACGGTCAAGTATTTGACGGGATGCGGATACGGCACGTTCGAGTAGTCGATTGCGGTGGCCTCCCAGTCGGTGGGGGGCTCGGAAGGTGGTTCCTGCTGGGCGAGGAGCGGCGCCGGGCTCGCGGCGGCGAGGGCCAAGCCGAGGATCGTTGTGACCCCTGCCGTGAGGAGGGCACAGGTGGGGGTGCGTCCTGCACGCGGGAGCGTGAACGCGGGCAAGGGGCGGAGCGGGCGGGGTTGCATGGGGCTCTCCAGCAAAATGGTTGTGGTTTCAGTTCCCGGGACGCCAGTGTCCGACCGACATGGTGTCCGTCTTCATGACGTCCGGGTTCACCCAGTAGTAGTCGCCGAAGGGGCGCTCCTCGGGCCACAGCTGGTCGAGGGTGCGGGCATCGTAGAGGATCCCGTCCTTCATGACCAGCTCGATGTCGAGCGTGTTCTCGATCTCGTCCAGCGGGTTGGAGCCGAGCACCATCAGGTCGGCCCACTTGCCGGGCGCGATGCTTCCCAGCTCGTCCTGCAGCCCGAGGATGCGCGCGCCGTGAACGCTCGCGACTTCGAGGGCCCCCTGCGGCCCCAGCGCCTCCGCGTACATCCATACCTCCCAGTGTGAGGCTGGCCCGTGCTGCTGTCCGTGCGATCCGATCGCGCCGTAGCCGCCCGCCGCGATGATGTCGGCCATGCCCTCGGCGACGATCGCGAATCCGTAGTCCGTCTCGGGGCGCGTCATGCGGCGACGGGCGTGCGGAATCAGTTGGCGCCAGGGGAGCCACTGCCGGGCCTTCACGTCCAGCCAGGTGTCTTCGCGCTGGAAGAAGTACTCCTCGCTCCACGGCGCAGATCCCCCGACCACCACGGTCGGAGAGTAGTAAAACCCGGCTTGGCCGAGGAACCGGGAGACATCGGAGTAGATTGGGAACTGGACGAGGGCGTGCTCGAAGCCCGCGTGCCCGTCCATGACCAGTCCGATGTTGTGGGAGAGGTCGAAGTTGCCGCCTTCCGAGGTCACCACCATGCCGCGCTGCCGGCCGGCGTCGACCAGCCACTGCGCCCTCCGGCGGTTGGGCTGCAGGTACTGCTTGAGGCTCTCTGCGCCCCAACGCTGGAGCCGGGCGGCCTGGTTGTCGGCTTCCTCGCGGGTGTCGACATCGGCTTTGAAGGGCGCGTCGCCGGCGGTGAGCGTCTCGCCGGTTGCAAAGATGCGCGGGCCGACCATTCGTCCCGCCTGTACGAGGTCTTTCGCAGTCCAGGTGTTGATCGACGAGGCGGCCGGGTCGCGGGTGGTGGTGACCCCGTAGGCGAGATACACTGCGTGCTCGAAGCCCCGTTCCGGTACGAGCTGCATGGACTCGCGGTTGTGGTGGCCGTGCGCGTCGATCCACCCCGGAATGATGGTCCGGCCGGTGGCGTCGATCACGTGGTCCGCGCCGGCTGCGTCGCAGTCGCCCACGCAGGCGATGCGGCCGCCACGGGTGACGACCGTGCCGCGCTCGATCACGCCATCGTCGTCCAGTGTGACGATGCGCGCATTGGTGATCGCGACCGCGCCCTCGGGCAGGTTGCGCGAGACGGTCAGCTGCAGCTCCGTGGACGATGTCCCGCCGCTGCGCACATCGTGGGTCGCGTAGCGCGCTCCGCCACCGAACTCAAGCACGTGCTCGCTGCGCCAGCGCGGGAAGAGGCCGCCGTCGGTGGTGACGCGGGTGACGGGCAGGCTGCCGCCGGTGCGCGAAATGCTGGGCACATCCTCGGCCGAGCGGGCAGGGGGGAGCGGCGCGATGAACACGTCGCCCACCGTGACGAACGCGACCCGGGCACCGTCGGGCGACACCACACCCTCCCAAATGGGGGGGATCATCCGGACGTGTTCCCGCCGACCGGCCCCGGAAGCCGTCACGGAGACGAGCGTGTTGCCCGCCATGAAATGGATGCGTCCGCCGGGACCGTAGCTGGCCAGGGGCGGAGCGGACCCCACGTTGCGGACGATGGTCACCGCTTCGCCCCCACCGGCCGGGAAACGCACCAGGTCCTGCCACGCGTTGTGGACCAGCGCGCGACCCCGTGCCGTCGCCCCGGATCCGCGCGCCGCAACAACCTCCCTCCCGTCGGGGCTCCAAACCGGGTTCATGTACTCTCCCGCGCGCAACGAAATTTGTTGCGCGGCCCCGCCGCCGGCCGGAACACGCCACAGGTGTCCCCCTTCGGCCCAGTCGAAGGTCACGAAGGCGATCTCGCTCCCGTCGGGACTCCAGGCCGGAGCATACTCGAACCCCGCCGCAAAGCCGTCGGGCGTCAGTCGCCGTGGCGCGTCGCCCGAGGCGTCCTGCACCCAGATCCTCCCGACCGCCTCGAACGCGATCCGGCTCCCGTCGGGCGATCCGGCCGGCCACCGGGGGAACCGCGCGTCGAACGACTCGGCCGGAATCTCCCTCTTCCCGTACGCCATCTGCGAGATGGTGCGCCGCACCTCGGCCCGGAACGGAATCGTCGCCACTCCTCCATCCCCAACATCGAGCACCCGGATCCCGCCACCCTGCGACAGGTAGATCCGCGTGCCGTCGGCGGACCACGTAAACCGGGGCAGCACCGGCGCCGCTCGCGTGATCTCCTGCGTCATGTCCCACTCGACGGGGTCCATGATCAGCCGTTCCCTGCCAGTCTCCAGATCGCGCAGCCACAGGCCCGTGCGCGGGCCGAAGACGTGGCCGCGATACTCGAGCAGGCCATCGGGGATCCGGCGTCCAAAGGCGAGAAAGCGGCCGTCAGGAGAGATTTCCGCGGCAAAGGCGCCACCGCTCGTCAAACGCCCCTGCTGCTGCGACCGCCCCTGCGTGATCGGGGTGATCTCGCCCGTGGCGAACTCGAGCCGCCGCAGCTGAAAGTCGCCGAGCGAGGAGTCCTGTCCCCCGTAGGGGAGCGGCGTGCCCACGAACTGGTGGAAGTAGAGATACCGTCCGTCGGGCGACACCGAAGGCCAGCCGGGCATCTCGATCGTGTACCCAACGAGTTCGACCCCGGTGCCGCCGTCGCGGTGGTACATGAACAGCCCGTACTCGAAGAGGCCGCCCCCGCCCATGCTGGTCTGCCGAAGCACGATGTACTCCCCGTCGGGCGTCCACACGGGCTCCATGGCCCGGATGTCCATGTCCGTGAAGACGGCGCGCGGATCCGACCCGTCGGCGCCCATGATCCAGAGGTTGTTCTGGCCCAGGCGGTCGGAAATGAAGGCGATCTCCGCACCGTTCGGCGAGTACACGGGATGGATGTTGAGCGCCAACCCGGAGTCCTCGGTGAGGTTCTCCGCATCGCCCCCGCCGGCGGGCATCCTGTAGACGTGCCCCAGCAGGTCGAACACGATCCAGCGCTCATCGGGCGACACATCCACCGACATCCAGGTCCCCTCGGTGGCCGTGAACGAGATCTCCCGCGTCTCGCCCCGTGGCTGGGCAATGTCCCACTCCTGTGCCTCGGCGCGAGTCATCGCAGGAGTCGGCAGCAAGTTGAGCGTGAAGGCGATGGGGGTGAAGAGAGCGATGGCCCTGGCGCGGCTGGACACTGGACGCCTCCGGTGCGGAAGTGGGAGCGGGAGCAGGAGAATGTGGCGAGTGCGGCGGACGGCGGCCACCCGGCGCATGGCCCCCCTGTCGGGTTCGCCTCCGGCATCGCACCTTACCTCTGTTTCGCCCAGTTTCGCACGCGCCCGTCGCAACCCGGATGGAGACAGGAAGATGATCCGCTCTCGCACTCGCCCAGCAGTTACACCTCCCCACGCACGCTTTCGCCGCTTCGGCCCCGCGGTGCTTTCCCTCGCTGCCGCCTTCGCGTGCGCAGTGTCCGCCGGGACGCTGCACGCCCAGGACGCCGCTGCCCAGGACGACCCGACCGGAGCGAGGGCGATCCTGGACGCGAAGGAGTGGGTGCAGCCTCCTTCCGAGATCGCGGAGGCGGTTCTGGCGCCCCGCTACCTGAACGTCTCGCTCAACCGGCCGAGCGCGGATGGCGCGTGGTTCCTTCAGGAGGTCAGCGACGGACCGGTCACGATGGACCGCTTCTCCCGTCCTTTCGACGAACTCGGAGGACAGTTCCTCGAGCCGCAGGCGAACCGCCACCGCTCGCTCTCGATTCGGAGCCTGGCCGGCCTGCGCGTCATTTCGGCAGCGGACGGCTCCGTGAACGACGTCGAGGTCCCCCGCGGCGCGCGCGTCTCGGGGGCCCAGTGGTCGCCGGACGGCTCACAGCTCGCCTTCTTCGTCCACACCGACGACGCCACCCACATCTACGTGGCCGACCCGGCGAGCGGCGATTCGCGGCAGGTCACCCGCGACGCGGTCCTCGCCACGATGGTCACCACCTTCGAGTGGACCTCGGGCGGCGACGAGATCGCGGCCGTGCTGATCCCCGACGACCGTGCCTCGCGCCCGATGGCGCCTTCAGTGCCGAGCGGGCCGCAGGTCAAGCAAACCGAAGACGGCAAGAACGTCCTGCGCACCTACGCGAGCCTGATGGCGACGCCGCACGACGAAGCCCTTCTGGAGTGGCACGCGACCGGGCAGCTGGCCACGATCGCCGTCGACAACCGCCGCGTGACGAACATCGGCGCGCCGGCGATGATCCGCAGCTTCGACTTCTCGCCGGACGGGATGCACGCGCGCGTGACCACCATGCAGCACCCGTTCAGCTACATCGTACCGGTGACGAGCTTCGGACGCGTCGAGGAGATCTGGGGCCGCGACGGCAACGTGCTCGCGGAGATCGAGGAAACGGAACTGAACACCGGGATTCGCGGCGCTCCGTCGGCTCCCGGCGTGGCCGGCGACGAGGAGGAGCCCGACCGTCGCAACATGGCCTGGCGGGAGGACGGCGCCGGCCTCGTCTACCTGCGCATGGAACCCGCGCCCGAAGAGGAGGAGGGTGCTGACGAGGAGGAGGCCGAGGAAGACGAAGAGGGGAGCGCGCGGCGCATGGACCGGGTGATGCTCTGGTCGCCGCCCTTCGGCGAGGACGACGAGACCGTGCTGTACGAAAGCCGGCAGCGCATGTCGAACCACCGGTACTCGGAGGACTACGGCTGGCTCTTCGTCACCCAGGGCGGTGGCGGTGGCGGTCGGGGCGGTTTCGGAGGTGGTGGGGCACGCGGCACGCGCACCGAGTACGCAGTCCGGCTCGACGACCCGGAGACGCGCTACACGATCAGCGAGTGGGACACGGAGGAATTCTACGAGAATCCCGGGTCGCTGCTCATGAACAGCGGGCAGGCCGGCGGGGGTGCCGCCTTCCGGTTCGGCGGCGGTGGCGGCGCGGCGTCCGGGTCGCACTTCGTCGAAGTCACTGGCGGGGAGGGCGACGAGTCGGTTTTCCTCATGGGGACGGCCTACAACGAGGATCCGCTGGCCGAGTCGCCGAAGAGCTTCCTCGACCGGGTGGATCTCCGCACCGGGGACACGGAGCGCGTCTACGAGAGCCCGAACGACGACCAGTCCGAGCGGATCACCACCGTGCTTGACGCCGATGCCGGACGGTTCGTGGTGCAGCGCGAGACGCCTACCGAGGTCTCCCAGGGCTACATCGTGGACGGCGGCGCGCGCACGCAGCTCACAAACAACGTCGACTACACTCCGGACCTGACCAACGCACCCCGCCAGCGCTTCACGGTGGAGCGCCCGGACGGCTTCCGCTTCCTGGTCAACGTCACGCTGCCGCCGGACTACCAGGAGGGTGAGCGGCGGCCTGCCATGTTCTGGTTCTATCCCCGCGAGTACGAGGATCAGGAGGGTTACGACGAGGGTGCGCGCACCTTCAACAAGAACGCCTTCCCCAACTTCGGCACCCGGTCGATCGAGTACCTGATACGGCTGGGGTACGTGGTGGTCGAGCCCGATGCGCCGATCGTCGGCGAGGAGGGGCGCATCAACAACAACTACCAGCACGACCTGCGCAACAACCTCGCCGCGGTGATCGACGAACTCGACGCACGCGGCCTGATCGACCGGAAGCGGCTCGGGTTGGGCGGCCACTCGTACGGCGCGTTCGGCACGCTGAACGCGATGGTGCACACGCCGTTCTTCAAGGCGGGGATCGCCGGCGACGGCAACTACAATCGCACCTTCACCCCGCTGGGCTTCCAGAGGGAGCCGCGGCACTTCTGGGACGCCCGGGAGGTCTATCTGGGCATGTCGCCGTTCGTGTACGCGAACAACCTGACCGGCGCGGTGCTGCTGTATCACGGAATGCACGACCAGAACGTCGGCACCGCTCCCGACCACTCGCCGCGCCTCTTCCATGCCCTCAACGGCCTGGGCAAGGATGCCGCGATGTACCTGTATCCGTTCGAGGACCACGGCCCGGCGACCCGTGAGACGCTGCTGGATCTGTGGGCGCGCTGGGCTGCATGGCTGGAGGTTCATCTGGCCGCGGAGGAGCGGCCCGTGACGTGATGCCGTCCCGTCGAGGGGAGCCGTGAGGGCCTCCACTCACCCGGATCGCTCGCTCGGCCTGCTCGGCGCCACCGGCGTCGGGGTAGGCGCCATCGTCGGGAGCGGCATACTTGCGCTCGCGGGCGTCGCCTTCGAGACGACCGGGCCGAGCGCGATCCTGGCGTTCGCCCTGAACGGATGCATCGCGCTGATCACGGTGTATTCCTTCGCGGAACTCGCCGCGCGATTCCCGCAGTCGGGCGGGACCTACACCTACGCGCGCAATGTCCTCACGGTGGAGGCCGCCTTTGGGGTGGGATGGGTGGTGTGGTTCGCGTCGGTGGTTGCGGCGGTGCTCTACGCGATGGGCTTCGCGGTGTTCTTCGTGCCCTTCGCCGAGCAGATCGCGCTTCTCGCCAACGGTGAAGTGCCGGAGTGGATCGGTTCGCGGCTCGCACTGGTCGTGTACGCGCTCATCGCCGTCGGCTTCTACAAATGGCGGCTGACCCGGGCCACCGGGGGACCGGGACAGTGGGAGACGGTGGGCAAGGTGGTCGTCCTGGTGGTGCTCGTCGTCGCGGGCTTCCTGGCCCTGGCCTCGGAGGCACCGGCCTCCGGAGCCCTTGCTGCGCGCTTTCGGCCGTTCTTTTCCGACGGCCTGCCCGGACTGGCCCAGGCCATGGGCTACACCTTCATCGCGCTGCAGGGCTTCGACCTGATCGCTGCGGTCGGCGGCGAAGTGCGCGATCCGGAGCGCAACGTTCCCCGGGCGATGTTCCTCTCGCTGGGCACGGCCCTGGTCATCTACCTGCCTCTGCTCTTCCTGATCGTCGCGGTCGGGTTCCCGGACCGGCCGGTGGTCGAGGCCGCGGCCGAGAATCCCGAAATCCTGATCGCCGTTGCCGCTCGCAACTTCATGGGCTCGGCCGGCTACTGGCTGGTGGTCGCGGCGGGGCTGCTATCCATGCTCTCGGCGCTCCAGGCCAATCTTCTGGCCGCTTCGCGCTTCGCGAAGACCATGGGAGCCGACCGCACGCTGCCCCCGCGGTTCGCCAGGTTGGCGCCAGGCACCGGCACGCCGACAGCTGCCGTACGGTTCAGCGCCATCGTGATCGCCTTTCTGATCATCGCGGTTCCGAATGTCGCCGCCGCGGGCGCCGTCGCCAGCCTGATCTTCCTGACTTCGTTCGCCCTGACCCACATGATCGGCTTTCTGGCGCGCAGGCGCGCCGGCAAGCCCGGTGCGTTCCGTACCCCGTTCTTCCCGCTGATTCCCATCCTCGGCGGGGCGGCCTGCGTGGCCATCGGGCTCTACCAGGCGGTTGCGGTGCCCCCGGCGGGCGTATTGGCCGCCATGTGGCTCGGCGTGGGCGCCGTGCTCTACTCGCTGTACCTGGCGCCGAGGGCCCGGGCGGTGGACGCTTCTTCCGAGGCGCGCGATCCGCAGATCATGAAGCTGCGCGGCCGCCGCCCCGTGGTGCTCACCCCCATCGCCAACCCGGCCAGCGCCGAGACGATGGTCACCATGGCCAAGGCACTGGCACCTCCCGAGGTATCGCGCGTACAACTGCTGTCGGTGGTCGCCCCCCCGCGACGCTACCCCGAAGAGGGCCTGCCGCGCGGTGTGCGCGATGCTCAGGCGGTCCTGGGAGGCGCGCTCGGCACGGCGCTCAAGGTCGACCTGCGCCCCGAAGCGCTGATCACCCTGCACGGAGACCCATGGGGCGAGATCGCGCGGGTGGCCGAAGCGATCCGTTGCGAGAGCCTGCTCCTGGGAATCGGCCAACTCGATGGTTCTCTCATGACCGGTTCGCTGGCCGGACTCATCGGCGCCGTCGATGCGGATGTAGTCATCCTGAGAGCGCCGGCCGAATGGACACCGGAGCAGGCCCGGCGGATTCTGGTGCCGTCGCGAGGTGGGCGCGATCAAAGCCCGGTGCGCGCCCGTCTCCTGGGAAGCCTCACCCGCGAGGCGGCCCGGGACATCACCTTCCTGGGCGTGCTGTCCGAGAGGGCGGGCCAGGCGATGCACCGCAGGGCGCTGCGTGATCTCGAGAGGCTGGCCTGGGACGAGGTGGGAGGTGGCGCCCACGCCGAACTTGCGATCGGCGACGACATGGTGATCGAGGTGTCGGACCGCGCGGCGGACACCGATCTGCTGATCCTGGGGTTCCATCGATCCGGCCGTCGCCGGGCCGTGTTCAGTACCCGCATGCTGAGGATCGCGCAGTCCACCGAGTGCCCACTCCTGATGATCAGCCACCGGCGGGCGTCATCGATGCTGCCGGAATCCTCGATACTGGGGAAGGCGGGGCGGTAGTTCGAAGGCGGGCGTTAGTTACTCCCATATACTCATGTTGCGCACCCGCGCGGTCCGCATCCGCCGGGCTCAGCCTCCCTCCGTCTCGCGCAGCAGCCCTTCGTACACCGCCGCCGCCTCATCCACCCGCGACAGGAATCGCTCCCGATCCGCCGCCGTGACCCAGCGGTCGCGCTCGACCACCCGCGCCCGGAACACCTCCACCGCGGCAAGCAGGAAGCGGATGTCCTCTGCCGAACGGTATTCGCGGCCGCCGGCGACGATCCACACGGGACTGGTCTGAGCGAAAGCGTAGCTGTCCGCGACGAGTGGGGACGCCGGCCCCACCGCGCGCGCCGCGATCCAGCCACTGCCGTCGAGTTCGACCACGCTCTCCAGCCTGAAGCGTTCGCCCATTGCGCCCACATCGTGCGTTGAGGCGACCTCGCCGTTGACCACGATCTCCACCCGGTCAAGCGGACTGTTGGTGGCGACCTCGATAACGACTTCGTGTGCGCCAGTGGTGGCCCCGCCGCTCTCGTCCACCGCGATCTCGCTCCCCGGCAGCTGTCCGTCCACAGTCAGGAAGAGCAGCGGACCGTTCGTCGCGAACGTGCGCCGCTCCCGGATCGCCGACAACCACGCCTCGACCGACAACGGACCGTCCAGGTGCGCGTAGGTGCGGCTCGCCCCCGGACCCGGATCGCGCCAGACATCCGAGAAGTTGTCGGTGCCGCCGGTCGCCGCGATCCGGAAGCCCGCGTTCAGGATGCGGTAGTACATCTCCGCGTTGTAGAGTTCGTCGTACCAGAAACAGATCACGTCGTAGAAGTCGCCCGCACCAAGTGCCACGTCCACCGGAATCTCCTGCGTGCCCACGCGTTCCGGCGTGTCCACGGAGCCGGTGAAGGGGTGCATGAATCCGCCCGTCGCGCCCTGGGTCCTCGCCGCCTCCAGGTAGTCGGCGTTCAGGCGGTCGGCCGCGAAGGGTGTGTTGGCCGCGCCCCCGATCAGCGGCGTGATGAACTCGCCCACGCCCGCCAGGCCCACGTGGCCGAACGATCCCCGGAACTCCTGCGCGTACTGCAAAATGTGGTCACTGGTCGACAGGGGGTGTGGCCGTCCCGTCAGGTCGTCCCAGCGTCCCATGAGCCGTGTCCCGTCCATGTGGATGAGTGAGATGGAAACGTGGAGGTCTTCGCTGACCAGGGCGTTGAAGAAGTCCTGGTGCGTGAGTCCGTAACGGCCCTGATGGAGGTCGTGCACATGGGTATCGCCCGCATACCAGCCCATGGCCGGCGCATCGACAAGGCGCGCCAGTTCGAAGCGCTCCTCACTGCGCCCGCCCTCGCGCACCGCCAACGTGGCCTCGACCGGACGGTACTCCAGGCCGCGCCGCACGGCGACCGTGACCTCGCCCGCCGGGACCTCGACCTCGAAGGCGCCGTCGGTGCGGAAGTAGTGCGTCTCGGTCGGCGACAGCACGCGGTGGAAGGCCCCGCGCGGCGAGTAGGCGCGGCCGTCCGCGGCGGTCACCGTGACCCGCGCCGGGACGGGACGGCCGCTCTCGTCGACCACCGTGCCGCCCAGCGTCCCCACGGGACCTGCTTGCCTGCGGTCGCTCACGTCCAGGGTGCGCCAGGAACTCCGCGCACCCCCCGACACCGCCATCACATGGAGCCGTGTGGCTCCCTCCTCATTCGAGACGAACGCGATCTCGCGGCCGTCGGGGCTCACCCGGGGCATGAGTTCGTGGCTCGTGCCGCCCGTCAGCCGCAGCGGATTGCCGCCGCCTGCGCCGACCAGCACGAGGTCGTTCGACCCCGCGTCATCGGAGACGTAGACCAGGCCGCTCCCGTCGGGCAGCCAGTCCGGCCGCGCCCGCCACGCGGTCTCCTCCGCGCGCACGAGCACGGGTTCGCCGCCGCCCGGCCCCTGCGTCCAGATCCCGCCCGTACCCGACATGCCGGGAGACGGAGCCATGTAGGCCATCACCCCCTGCGCGGAGATGCGCGCCTGGTACTGGCTTCCCGGACCGGCCAGAACCTCCTCCCGCTCGCCCGTCGCCACCCCGACCCTGTGTACGTCCATCCCCCGTCCCATGGTGGTGAAGTAGACGAAACGGCCATCCGGGCTCCACGCCGGCTGCACATCCACCCCGCCGCCTTCGACCAGCCGGGCGACCGCGCCGCTCTCCACCTCGAGCAGCGCGATGTCGAGCCCGTCTCCCGTCTCCACGGTCATCGCGATCCGTGAGCCATCCGGGCTCCAGCTCGGCTCGAAGTGATACCAGGGCCCCGTCGTGAGCTGCTCGGCCGTGCCGCCGCGCGACGGGATCCGCCAGATATCGCCCGCCATCGCGAAGGCGATCCAGCGCCCGTCGGGCGACCACGTCGGGCTCATGGGACCCGTGCTGACCGGCGGCAGCATGTGCAGTTCGCCGCGGATGTTGCCGTTCAGGCTGGGGTAGCGGAGGACTTCGGCGCGGTCTGCCGGCCACGCGTCGGCGGGTGCCGCCTCCTGGGCGTCCGCGCCCGTCTCCGCCCGGGCCTCCGCGCCCACCGCCTCTCCATCCGTGGCGGATGCCTGCTCTGCCGGCTCGCCACAGCCAGCCAGCAGCACGCACAGCAGCAGCCAGCAGCCGCTTCGCCCAAACCCTAACGTTACGTCAGGGTCGTGTCCCGCGCCGGCCCTCCACGCCGCAACCGGTTTGCCTCGCACCCCCGCCGCGCCCAAGATGGACGCAGGCCGAAAAGCTGCTTTCAACGGAAAGAACAGAGCCATGAAGACACGCTGGATCGGGTGCATTTCAAGCCTTTTGGTAGTGGCGGCGATCACTCCCGCCCGCGCACAGGACGTTGACTACCATCGCGCGGAGAGGCTGCTGGGGTGGCATACGTCGCCCTTGATTTCAGGAACACCGGTCACCCCGAACTGGATCAACGATACGGACCGGTTCTGGTACCGCAACGGAAGTCATCGAGTTCACAACTTACTGTGACCGTTGATCTTACGGGACTCACACACCGTATTCCCGCTGTTTGATTCCCGCCAATCGACTGGTCAGGCGCGAACTCTCGGGCGACTCTCCAAAGCCTTCCTGAGCTGTCCAGCGTCGGCCTGCTGATAACAGCGGAGCACCGTCTGGGCCTCCTTCCAGCCGCCCAGTTCGCACAGCACCTTGAGCGGCAAGTCCATGAGATCCGAAGCGAACTTCCGCCTGAGCGAATGCCAGCCTCTCCCTCGCCGGGGTTCCAGCCCCGCAAGGCGCTCGGCCTTGTGCCACCATGCACCCGCCAGCCTAGAGCTGATGCTCGCCGAGGGGTCCCGCAGCGCGGGCAAGACCGGCGTCTCCCCGTTCCCGGGGTTCGTTTCGCGCGCCTCCTCCAACACTGCTACCGCCTCGTCCGTCATCGGCGTGACGTGCTCGTAGCCGGTCTTCTCGTGTTCAGCGCGCCACCGCACCTCGCGACCCTCGAAATCGATGTCCCTCCAACGAAGGTTGCGGATGGCTCCGATTCGGTGTCCGGTCTCGTGGGCGAGCACGAACGCGACGCGGAACCGCCAATCGACCTGCCGGGATATCCCGAGCATCGCCTGGTACTCCTCCTCCGAAAGGACGACGCGGGTGGGGTTCTTCTCCTTGGGCGTCTTCAGGCCCCTCAGCGGATTCGAGTCGAGCAGGAGTCTCCCCTGCTCGTCCCTGGACTTCGCCGCCCAGTTGAGCACCGCGATCAGGAACCGCAGGTCGCACTCGACCGTCCGGTCGGATACGGGTTTGCCGCTCGGTCCGACCTTGCCCGCGCGCCGCGCCCGGATGAAGCGGTCCCAGTCCCTCTGTGACAGTGTCGCCGGGTCGCGGTCCTTCCCGAAGAACCGCAGGAACATCCGCATCGCGATCTTGTCGTGTCGTTGGGTGTGCTCGCCCTTGGTGGGCGTCACCTCCTCAGCGTAAATGTCAAAAAGCCGTCCCAGGGTGAGCGGCACGGGTTCGGCCTCGGACTTGCCGTTGGGCTCGTACATCGCGAGACCCGCGGCGGCTTCGTCCGCCTGACGCTTGGCCCGCGTCCAATCCCGGTGTTTCAGGGACCGGGTGAGCCTGCGCCCGTTCTCTCGCCACTCGATCTGGAAAATGCCGGTCTTCGGGTCAGGAAACACCCTCACCCGGTTCCGGCCCCACTCGCCGGCGCTGTAGCTGCGCCGGTCCCGCTTCGTGCGTGCCATCATTCGATTCCTCTCGCGATGGACCGCACGATCTGCACGAACGAAACTTCGCGGAGCGGCGTTGCCCGCGCCAGATCCAGCCCTGCCCGTAGCCATCAACGGCTCGGACCCTGATCGCGGTCCGGTCCCGGGCGGCGCATCAGATACGGAGGCCGCGCGGTCTCGCGACGGCGGATGTCCCGAAATACTCGGCCAAGCGTGTCGCCAGCGCGTCGAGCCGCTCGATTCGCATCAGCAAGGCTTCGTACTCCGCGCTCTGCCGCTCGACGTGCTGCCGCAAGGCTTCGATCTCTCCGCCTTGCCGCTCGACGTGCCCTTGCAAGGCTTCGACCTGCTCGGAGTGCCGCTGCTGTTCCGTTTCGTACTGCGCGGACAACTTCCGCAAGGCCCTCGTCAACTGCTCCTCTAACGCTGTCATAGACCTCCTTCACTCGTTCGACAGCTTCAACGCCGGACGATCCCCGTCCACCCACCAGGGCGGATCGGCCAGCGTCCCCTTCGGCAGCACCACGACCCGCTCTCCCTCGATCTCCAGCAGCGCGACCCCCCAGGTGTCCTCCTCCAGTTGGGCCAGCGTCCGCCGGGCGTCCTCGATGTCCCGGTTCAGTTCGGCGCGGGTCACGATCCGGTCCTGAATGCTGCTCGCCAACCATCGCATCGTCGCCCAGCTTCCGCCGAAGATACCGATCCAAAGACTCAGGCCGACGATCAGCGGCCGCTGCCACGCCTTGACCAGCAACTCGCGCATGTTGCCGGTCGCCTCCCCCGTATCGCGCTCGATGGTACGCACCGCGATCCTCGCGACGTGCCGCGAGTGCTCGGCGAGCCTTTCGAGCTCGTTCGCGGTCAACTCCTCGATCTCCCTGCGCTCGCTCTCCAGCCGCTTCCGCAGCCGTTCGGTCAAATCGTTCGCGTTGGAAATCAACTCCGTACAGTTCTCCTTTCAGTCGCCACCGGTCTCCGGTCTCCGGTCTCCGGATCCAGCGCGGTGACGTAATCCATACCTTGGCGCGGCACTTCAAGGCCCGCCTCCCGGAGCGCGGCGACAACATCGTGGCGGTCTTTGACCGCGCCGTGCTCGACACGCTGGAGCAGGTAGTCCCGGATCAGGTCGCGGGGGGACGATTCGAGCCGGAGCCCGGCCCGCAGCCGGGTCGCCTCGATGTAGGCGCGGTGGCCGGGGTGCTGCACTCTGGCCCGCTCCGGGTCGTCTGGACGGCTCCAGCCGTGCTCGTGGTTGAAGGCGTCGCGGAGCGGATCGAACGTCCGCTGCCAACCCGGTGGCGCAATATTGAGGCTCCGCCCGGTCTCCAGGTCGCACCGCGCGGCGAGGACATGGACGTGCGCGCCTCCGCCCTCCTCACGGTGCAGCACGGCCGCCCAGGCGTACCGGTCGGGCTCCAGCCCCGCCCAGGCCGTCTTCTCGAACTCGTCGAGCACAGCTTCGATCTGCTCGTCGGTGGGGTGGTCGTCCGGTGCCCAGGCGATCACGCCGGAGGTGTACTTGTGCTCGAAGTCGAGCGAGTCGGCGACCGCGGCCACCATGTCCGGGTTCCCGCGCAACACCTCGACGCCCTCGCGCAGCTTCCCGGCGGCGTCCCGCTCCCCGAGGAGGTAGCCTGCCGCCTTGCCGGCCGAGCCGGTCCCGTGCGCGAGAAACTTAACGTGCATCGGAGTCCGGATTCTCGAAGCGGGACAGCGCGCCGAGCGCGCGCTCGATGGCAACCAGACGGGCGAGGACCTCGACGGCCTCGGCCGCCCCCTTGTGGGTATTCGCCCACTTGGCGATCTGATTGAGGTTGTTCCCGACGCGGGACACCTGCCGGGTGCGCTCGCGCTCGACCTCGGCGGCGCGTGCAGTCCAAGTCCGCGTGCGCGCCATGGCCCGCCGGATCAGCGCGGACAGCGGCACGCCGGCGGCCTTCGCCTTGGCCCGCCAGTCGGCGGACTCGGCCGCCGACACGCGGGCGGTGACGACGGCGGTGCGGCGCTCAGGCATCACGCCGCACCGACACGGGGGAATGGGGGCGCCGCCCCCATCCGCGACCTCCTCGGGAGCGCGAACAGCGGGGGGTTCGAAGGGGGGGCGGGAGCCAGCCCCTCGCCAGCCCCATTGTATGACAATGGGTAGGCGGATCGCCTGAGGCCCAAATCGCGGCAGGAAATCTTCTAACTACATACAGGACAGCACGATCTGCGCTTCCTGCCGTTGGGCGGCCACGGGTTCCAGCGGGCGTCAATAGCGGGAAAATCGCCATCGAGTGGCGGGAATTTGCGTGCATCTCCACAGCACTTTCCGGCGCAATGCGAGCAAAGGCTGCCGGAGGGCAGGCATCCCGCCGTGCCCATGATCCGCCAAGGGGGTAACTTACGATCTTCCGCGTTTCACGCGGTAGTCCCGCCGGTCCAGCCACCGACCGCATCCCGCCTACGCGGAAACGTTCCCCCAGGTCACCCGTTCGCGGAGTAATGTCGAGGGTTGGAAGACCGGGGTGGTGCGGGCGGGAACCTCGACCGGTTCTCCGGTCTTGGGATTGCGGGCAGTGCGGGGCTTGCGGCTCCAGACGTTGAAGGTCCCGACCCGCGGATCTCGATGCCCTCTCCCCGCTCAAGCGCGTCCTTCACGGCGTCGAGGAACGCGTCGACCACGAGCCGAGGGACGCGCAAGGGCGCTGGAGTCCTTGGGCTGGACGGGCCGCCGAGCCGAGTGGATCGCGCGTGTTTCCACGGCGGCGTGTTCACGCGGGCGCAGTGGAACGAGCTTCCTTGGGTGCCACCACGAGAAGGTTGGCCGCGCCGTCCGCAAGCTCGTCGCCCAAGGCGTGGCCATCGAGGAGAAGCCGCCCGGCATCAACGGCATTGGCCGGATCCACGGGCGCAGGATCTACAAGGCGCTTGGTGCCGGGGACCACCGCCGCCGCCGGATCACGTCGCCGGAAGTGATGATGCGGCGCCTGCTCGCGCTCGACTACGTGCTCGAACACCCCCGCTTGCCGTGGCTGCCGACCAAAACGGACCGGGTGGCCGCCTTCGAGGCGCTCGGGATCGAGCGGGGGGTCCTTCCCCAACGGATCTACCGGGGCGCGCTCGGTGGCCTCCGGCGCTTCTTCCCGCTCGGGCTTCCCATCTCGCTGGACGCGGAGCGCGCCGTCTTCGTCTACGCCGAGCCGGGCCACGAGACCACGACGGCGCTCCGTTCGTGGGACGCGAAGCACGGCGATCTCTGGAAGGCGCTCTGGGACCTGGGCCTCAAGATCGAAGGGGTTGGGGTCGTCCGGAGATGGAAAGAGTGGGGTAGGACGAGCAGGGTGCTGACCAACTGGTCGCGGCATCCGCTTGACATGGGTACTCCCACTCCATCAGTCCTTGCAGGAAGGCATACTGCAACTCCTGCCGGAGCCGGCCACGTCGGCGGTCATCCCCAGCATGCGTTCAACGCCTGGTCCGCGCCGACCGATGGGATCCCCGCAACCGGCTCGCCGGTGACCAAGGTCACGCCCTTGTCGCGGAATCCAGGCCGGGCGTGTTCTCCGGCCTTCCGCCCGTCGTCAGGAACTCGACAACGGCTTCGATTCCGAGGGAGGCCATTCTCGGTGGATACTGCATCGACGTGGCGCCGATCTCGCCAGCCGCCACGCTACGGACGCCCGGACAGCCGCCGCCGATGGTGACGATGACAACATCGTCATGCACACCCAGTCCCCGGAGCGCCGCGGGGGCCCCGGCGGCGGCCGGTTCATTGATCGCATAACCCCACGTTGATCGCCGGATCGTCCCGCATCAGGCGCTCCATGGCGGCCCGCCCGCCTTCCTCGGTGCCCATGGTGGTGGCGCTCCCGACGATGCGGGGATCGTCTTCGTCGCACATCATGTTCGGGTCCTTGTCCGGGTCCTTGATGTCGATTCCAAAGCCGCTCAGGAAGCCCTGGTTGGGCACACTGGATGCTCAGCGTTGGCCGTTGTAGTAATATTCGTATGATCATGGTTGAGAACTACCTATCCCGGTTCGCTGCGGCGGGCCTGTTGGCGGTTGCGCTGTCGGCTCTTTCGTGCGGTGACGGCAGCACCGAGCCCGGACCCGCTCCTCCGCGCCCGGCGACCGTGACCGTCACGCCCGCGACGGCGGAGCTGACGGCCTTGGAGGCGACGGTCGCATTCGCCGCGGAGGTGCGCGACCAACATGGTGCCGTCATGCCCGTCGCTTCGGTGTCGTGGTCGAGCAGCGATGCGCTGGTCGGGGCGGTGGACGGGGCGGGCCTCGCGATCGCGGCGGGCAACGGGACGGCGGCGATTACGGCGACGGCGGGCGAAGCGTCGGGAAGCGCCGCGTTGACCGTTCGGCAGGTCGTGAGCGCGGTCACGGTTACCGGATCCGCCGACCCGATCGTGGAGGGGGACACGGTGCTGTTCTCGGCGGTGGCGGTCGACTCGAACGGCCACCCGGTAAACGACGCGGTGTTCGCGTGGGCATCGAGCGACACCTCGGTCGCCGTGATAGACGGCTCGGGACTGGTGGCGGGCGTGGCTCCAGGCCAAGCCGTGGTCACCGCAACGGCGGCGGGGGTGTCCGGCGGCGCGGAGGCCGTTGTGGTTGCCGCGGTACCCACGTCGATAGCCGTTACTCCGGACACGATGGAGCTGACGGCCTTGGGACAGACCGGGCAGCTGTCGGCTGATGTCTTGGACCAGATCGGACGCGCGATGGCGGGCGTGTCCGTGTCGTGGTCGAGCAGCGATGTGCGGGTCGGGACGGTGGACGGGGCGGGCCTCGCGACCGCGACGGGCAACGGAACGGCGGCGATCACGGCGACGGCGGGCGAAGCGGCCGGGGAAGCGACCTTGATCGTCATGCAGGTGGTTGCCGCGGTTACCGTGTCTCCGGCGTCGAGTCGGCTCAGTCCCGGAGACACCCTGCGGCTGACCGCCGAGGCATCGGACGGCAACGGCCACCCGTTGGAGCGCGCGCGCTTCGTCTGGTCGTCAAGCGACGATTCGGTCGCGGTGGCGGATGCATCCGGACTGGTGCGGGCTGTCAGCACGGGGGCGGCCACGGTCGCGGCGGCAGCCGGAGATGTCCGGGGCACCGCGCAAATCACGGTGACGAACGATCAGGGGAACGACGACCGGGCGGTGCTGGTCGCGCTCTACGAGGCAACCGACGGGCCGAACTGGACGAATAGTGAAGGTTGGCTGACGGATGCGCCCCTCGACGACTGGGAGAATGTTTGGACGACCGACGGACGGGTCTCGCACCTTACCCTCAATGACAACAACCTCAAGGGTCACATCCCGCCCGAGGTGGGCAGTCTGTCCGGGCTGGTCGAACTGTGGCTCGCCTTCAACGATCTGACCGGGCCGATACCGCCGGAGCTGGGCAAGCTTTCGAGCCTCGTTGATCTTTCGCTCGGCCAAAGCGGCTTGACCGGTTCGATCCCGCCGGAGCTGGGCAAGCTTGCCAGCCTGAGGGCACTCAGGCTCGCTGACAACAGGCTGACCGGTTCGATCCCGCCGGAACTGGCCGATCTGTCAAGCTTGGAGCAGCTCGACCTGAGCAGCAACAGTTTGACCGGGCCGATCCCCTTGGAGTTGACCGAACTGTCCAGCCTGGAGGTGTTGTGGCTCGCCCACAACGATCTGACCGGTTCGATCCCGCCGGAGTTGGGCAAGCTTTCCAGCCTGAGGGAGTTGGGACTCTTCAGCAACGATCTTGATGGCGCGATTCCGCCGGAGCTGGGCGCGCTCTCCGGCCTCGAAAAGCTGTACATCGGCTGGCTATTGCTGTCGGGCACCGTTCCGCCGAGTCTCGGCAATCTGGCCGGACTGCGGGAGATCGAACTCGGCCCCAACCGCCTGGGCGGCCCGATTCCGCCGGAGCTGGGGAACCTGACCGAACTGAGGGTGCTGAACCTGCAATTGAGCGGCGTGGGCGGACCGCTTCCCGCCGAACTCGGCAATCTTTCGAAGCTTGAAATGCTGTGGCTGGTCGGAAACCCGGAACTGACCGGCCCATTGCCGCCGACGCTGACCGGTCTGACGGCGCTGAAGCGAATGACGCTGAGCGCCACCGATCTGTGCGTCCCGCAAACGATGGCGTTCGAGCTATGGCTTCAGGGCCTGGACGAGGTGTGGGCCCTACCCTGCGAGATCGTCGCGGACAAGGACCGCAACATTCTCAAGGAATTCTACAGGTGGACGAACGGCGAGGATTGGAGCAACAGCGAGAACTGGCTGACCGACGCGCCGCTGGACGACTGGCATGGCGTGACCGCGGACACGGCCGACGTGGTTTCGGGGCTCGAGCTCGGGGACAACGGTCTGTCGGGCGTCGTTCCGCTTGAGACCGGGGACCTGGCGCACCTCAGGACGCTGGCGCTCGGCGGCAATACAGGACTCGGCGGAGAACTGCCGGAGCGAATGCTGCGGCTGGCCCTGCTGTCGACGTTGCGGCTTGAGGGCACCGGGCTCTGCCTTCCGGGCGCGAAGCGGTTCCGGGATTGGCTGGGGCGGATCGGGGATGCGGAGGTGGAGCTGTGCCCGGACGATCACGGCAACGATGCCGGGGGCGCGAGCGTTGGCGAGCTCGGCGAACGGTTCGAAGGCGAACTGGAGAGCGCCGATGACGAGGACTGGTTCCGGCTCGACATCGCCGGAGCCGGGACGTTGACGCTGGAATCCGAGGGCGAAGCCCCTCTCATCGGCGCGCTGTACGACGACGGAAGTCGGCTCATGGGCCTCGATGACGAGGGCTCCGACATGGTGATCGTGAACAACGTCGGTCCCGGCTCCTACTATGTCCAGTTGCAGGGGCGCTACTCGAACACCCGGGGTGCCTACGCGGTCAGGAGTTCCCTCGAGCCGCGAGCCCCTGCGGTGGACGCGTACCTCACGCAACCGATACAATCGCACGACTTCGCGGTGCCGCTGGTGGCGGACGAAGAGGCGTTGCTGCGGGTGTTCGTGATGGCCGACTCCGGAGTGGTCGCGTCGATGCCGCCGGTCCGGGCGATCTTCTACCGGGGCGAGACCGAGACGCATTCGGTCCTGATCGGCGGGAGTTCGCAACAGGTCCCCTGGGAGATGGCCGAGGGAGACCTGGACCGGACGGCGAACGCCTTGGTGCCGGCCGGCGTCATCGTTCCCGGCACGGAGATGGTGGTCGAGGTGGACCCGGACGGCACGCTGGACCCGTCGCTTGGAATCGGCGGGCGGATTCCGGCGGAAGGCCGCATGGCGCTCGACATCCGCGCCATGCCGCCCTTCAACGTCACGGCCGTGCCGTTCCTGTGGCAGGAGAAGCCCGACTCGTCGGGGCTCAAGGCCGTGGACGGACTCACGGCGGAGCACGAGGCGTTCTACGAGACCCGCGAGTGGCTGCCCGTCTCCGACATGAACGTCGCTGTGCGCGAGGCGGTGTTCGTCGATTACGACCCGAAGGAGAACATTGACCGGGTGTTGGGCGATCTGGCCCTGCTGTACGCGGCCGATGCCGCGTCCGGCTACTACATGGGCGTGCCACCGTGGATCGACGGGGGCGCTCTCGGCGTTGCGTACCTGAACAGCCACCTGAGCGTATCGCGCTTCGAGGGCCACACCGTCGCGCACGAGTTCGGGCACAACCTGTCGCTGTCTCATTCTCCATGCGGCGGCGCCCAAGGCGTCGACGGAAGATTCCCCCACACCAACGGACGGATCGGGGCCTGGGGATACGACCGGCTGCAAGGCGCGCTCGTAGATCCAGATGCCACCGACCTCATGACGTATTGCCGCTCCAACGACTGGATCAGCGACTACACCTACAAGAAGGCGCTCCACTACCGGAATCCGGGCACTGCGGCGGCCGCCGCGCGGAGTCCACAGCGGACCCTGGTGGTGCGCGGCGGCGTTGAAGAGGGTCGCTTGAGGATCGAGCCCGCGTTCGTGCTGGACGCACCGCCCGCGTTGCCGGAGCGAGCCGGGCCCTACCGGCTGGTCGGCTCCGACACCCGTGGTGGCGAGTTGTTCGCGCTCCGGTTTGCCATGGACGAGGTCGCCGACACCGAGACCCCCGGCGGCGCCGGCTTCCTCTTCGCAATCCCGGTCCGGGACGACTGGGCCGGGGCGCTCGCGACGATCACGCTCGCCGGCCCGGAAGGGTCCGTCGCGCTGGAGGCCGGGGATACGTCGCGCCCGGCCACAACGCTGGTTCTGGACGCCGCGAGCCGCCGGATCGTGGCGATTCTACGGGAGTCGCCGGAAGCCCAAGTCGCGGCCGATGGCACCGGCGTGGGCACTCCCTCGACCACGACGCTCGTGAGCAGCGGGATCCCGAGTGCCATCGACTGGCGGCGATAAAGGACGGACGCGCGGGCCGATGCCGACCGGACCGGTTCGAAGCGGCGGAGCTTCCGCTTCGTCCGGTCGCTTGGTCCCCAAGACATGGCCGAGGCCGCAGTGGGCGCTCAACATCGACTACATCCAGTTCTCGGCCTTGGCGCGGGTCGCCGCGGCCGACGATGGAATCTCGGGCGGCCTGATGGCTGGCCCATGGGCCGCCTATCAGCGCTCATGCGAGGTGGAAGGCACGCTCGAAGGGTTGAGCGCCATCGCGCCGTGCGGTGATCGGAACTTCTCGGACTTAGACATCAAGACCCTCGACTTCGGGGTGGCCTTCGGCGGAGGCCTCGACTTCCCTCTCGCCGGGAGCCACCCGGTTGTCCTCGACGATGACGGCCTTCATCTGGTCGAACAGCAGCTCCGAGGGCACGCCCCCGAAGTACCGGAACGCCGACTCCAGCCCCTCCATCACCACTGCCATCGTCTGCCGTTCGTAGTACCGGACCCACATCAGACGCGAGTAGCCCAGCACCACGACCAGCGCGTGCCTCTTGCCCCACGGCGTCTTGAACTCCGCGAAGTCCACCTGCCCCTGGTGCCCCGGCGGGGTCTCGAAGCGCCGCACCGGCTCCGGCGGCGGCTTCGGCCGGACCTCGCGCACATGCCGTCTCACCTGGTCGTAGCCGCCCGCGTAGCCCGCTTCCCGGATCTCCTCGAACAGCCGCACCGCGCTGAGATCCGGATACCCGGCCAGGCGGGTCTCGATGATCTCCTTGTAGGGATCGAGCCGGGAAGGCCGGGGCCGCCCCGGTCCGTACCTGACCCGCTCCTCGTCCAGATCCCGGTCCACTGTCCCGCCGCGATCCAGCGATGCACCGTCCGCCGGCTAACCCCGGCCAGCCGCGCCACCGCAGCTTTGCTGAGCCCTTGTTCCGGATAGTGCCGCAACAGCACCCGCGTCTCCCTCCCGATCATGGCGTCTCCTCCGTTCGGTGGAGACGCCACGGCAAACCAACCGTTCGCGATCCCTCTCAGTCCCAACCACCGACGCCGCAGCCACTCCACGGCCGCGGCTTCAATGTGGGACATCTTACATGCCGACTTCAGAGAGACTTTACATGCCGGGTAACACCGGGTTCAGAACGGATTGTTGTTCCCCACACCTGCCGCGAGTTCCGCCGGGGGCAGTTCGGCACTCGGCTGACAGCGGGCTCCTTCAGCCCGGACAACTTCTGAGACCTCCTGCCATGTCCTGACACCGTGGGACGTCCCCTGTGGGTTGACTCAGTCGCGAGCGGTTCGTCACCGTTTCAGACATGGACACGCCGCAACAACCGTTCGGCCCGACGGCAAGAGGGACGGCCGCCGAGAGACGCGCAAGGGCGCTGGAGCCCTTGGGATGGAAGGGACGCCGCGCCGAGTGGATCGCGCTCGCCTGCTTCCACGGTGGCGTGTTCACACGGCAGCAGTGGACGAGTTTCCTTGGGTGCCACCACGAGAAGGTTGGCCGGGCCGTCCGCAAGCTCGTCGCCCAAGGCGTGGCCATCGAGGAGAAACCGCCCGGCATCAACGGCATCGGCCGGATCTGCCGGATCCACGGTCGCAGGATCTACAAGGCGCTTGGCGCCGGGGACCACCGCCGGCGACGGATCACGTCGCCGGAAGTGCTGATGCGCCGTCTGCTCGCGCTCGACTACGTGCTCGAACATCCCCGCCTGCCTTGGCTGCCAACCGAAGCCGACCGGGTGGCCGCCTTCGAGGCGCTCGGGATCGAGCGGGGACTCCTTCCCCAACGGGTCTACCGGGGCGCGCTCGGCGGCCTCCGGCGCTTCTTCCCGCTCGGGCTTCCCATCGCGCTGGACGCGGAGCGCGCCGTCTTCGTCTACGCCGAGCCGGGCCACGAGACCGCGACGGCGCTACGTTCGTGGGGCGCGAAGCACGGCGACCTGTGGAGCGCGCTCTGGGACCTGGGCCTCAAGATCGAAGTGGTGGCGGTCGCCCGGAGATGGAAGGAGTACGGTAGGACGAGAAGGGTGCTGACTAACTGGTCGCGGTATCCGCGCCCGTCCGAAATCGACGAGGACACCCGGCGCGACCTCGCCCGGATCGAGCAGGCCATCCTCGGGGGGGATGTCCGCACCCTCGACGAATACGGCGGCTTGCAGGCCGCCTTGAAGCGCTCCATCGCCCTTGAGAATCGGGCGCGCAGGCGTGCGGGCCGGGGGCTGACGGAACGCGTCGACACATGGATGACGGATCGGCTGACGTGGGCTCGATTCTACTGGGAGGCCTGATGTCCGGGGCCGTACCGGAGGTGTGCAAGAGACAATGGGGGTCGATGCACATTTTAGAGCTCCGGTGATGCACATCGGTCGATCTGCATATCCGCCGACGCGGCAACGTCTTGCAGCTTCGCCGAGCGGTCGGCCGTGGCACAAGAGCCGCTTGGGGCGTGGAGGGGAGCGACCCCAGGGGCACAGGTGCCCGGTTCGGGCGCGGGGCCGTGCGCGTTTTCACACGCTCGTCCCCGCCCCCTCCCGGGGTCGCTCCCCCAAGAATTATCCCTGCGGGAAGGCGAGGCTCCAAGCGACCGTCGTTCTCGGACGAAGGAGCCGTTCGGCGTCCGGCGGCAGTCACCGCTGCGCCGCCGACTGGCCGGATCGGATGGCGTCTCTGGTTGGGGAGTCGGCGCGGTGATGGTCGAACGGATGTGGCGCGTCGGTGCGGTCGTCGTCCTCGGCGCTGCCGGGCTGCTGCTGATCGTGTGGGCGTTGCGCCTCGGGGGGACATCGGTTTCGGGCGACGACCCGGCGTCGACCGAGCGCGGTGAGGTTGCGGAGCGTCCTCCCGGTACCGGCGCATTGATCGAGCGGTTGCGGCGAACCAACCTGCTCAACGCGGGCGAGATCCACGACCGGCTTGCTCTGGAGGGCGTGTCCCCCGAGCGCGACGGGCGCGGCTTTCTGACGCACAGTCCGTACGAGCCGCCCTACCGCGAGTCCTGCCCGGCATTGGCCGACCTCCGGTATCCGCTTCCCCCGCACCCGCAGAGCTACGAGTGGGACGAGGCGTCGGGAACGTTTTCGTTCCGTGGCCAGGAGCCGGTTCTCAAATGGTACTCCTCGCTGGAGACGGACACCGAGGTGTGCGCCGTCCGGTTCGCCGATACCGCGCGCGTGGACTACCGGCTCCGCACCTTCCCCGACGCGGAGAGCGCGCTCGCGGAAGATCACGTCGTGACCCACCGCCGCCACTGCGGCACATGTTCGTCGCTGCGGGATCTCGCGGCCTACATGGCGAGACCGGATCTTGCTTCGCCCGCGAGGACTTGCGCGAGGCGGCTGACGGCCGGGGGCGTCAAGAGGTGCCTCATGGAGGAGGTCGGCCTGTCGGAGCGCTGCGCCGAGACGTGGACGTACAACGCGCTGCATACGAGGCGGCGCTGCGTGGGGGCCTGCATCGGGCATCACGGCCTGTGGAACGTGCTGACGAACGACATGGACGGCGCGAACGCGGACGAGGGAGGCAACCTGAACCCCTGTCTGGCCTGTGACGAACACACCTCCGGCCCGGGCTTCCGGTACGTGGCGGGCCGCACGCGGCGCTCCTCGGGGTTGGTTTCAGCAATCCCCCGGCCAGCGGACGAGATGTATGCCGTCGATCACTGGCGCTACTTCAGGTGACGGGCAGAGCCGCTCGTAAGCGCCAGCGAACATTGACCCTGCCCGACCGCGCGTCCACTGTTCAAATTGAATACGATTGAACGACCTCCCGTTCATCCGCGTCCATCGGGCGCGGACCCGCCTCCAGAAAGGGTAACGGACATGGGCAGCTTGCATGATGCCGTCATGCAGTTCGTGGAAGAGGAAATGAAAAAGGACCCCGGCGTGAAGAACGCGACCTTGTTCGCGGGTGCCTGCGAGATCGACGAGTCGATCGGGGAGCTGAGGCCGCAACAGTTTCACGCCAGGTATCGGTTGCCGGTGACGCGAAGGATGGCGGCGCACCGGCGGCCCGCAGAGCAAGAGAAGCCGGTCCAGGTGCCCGACCCCGCGCATGCGGCATCCGGCGACGGCGCCGCCGTCATGGAGTTCGTGGAGCGAACGCTCGAAGCGAACCCCGGCGTCGCGAACGCGGATCTGTTCGCGGGTGCCTGCGAGATCGACCCCTCGGTCGCGCAACTCACGGCCCGGCAGTTCCACGCGAGGTATCCCCTGCAAGTGAAGGCTCGGCTCGCAAGGGCCGCCGCACCCAAGCCCACGCCGCCGCCGGGGCCGGAGGTCCCAACGGTTGAAATGACTGCCCCCGAGGAAGCGCCGCCGCAGGCGGGCGACTCGGTTGCGGTCCGCCGTCTTCTGCTCGATTGGGCCAAGGAACTCGCGACTGCGGAAAGCAAGGCGGAAGTGATCGAGGTGATGGCCCGGTTGGATGACTATGTGGCCGAGATCATGGAGGCGGCGTGCGGCTGAGCACAACGAGACAGGTCGAGAGCACCACGCGCCCCTGACCGGCCGGCCAAACGCTTTGGCGGCTTCGAGACATCTGAGGCGGGCGCGGACGACGGCTGCCCAACGCCTTCCCCGCAAGGGGACTGCTGGCTGGGAGAGACCCCGTAGCGGCGGGGGGATGGGGCTGTCCGGCCCCATCCCCCCCGGTGCCGATTGAGGCATGCCGAAGTGGGGGGTCTCTCCCAGCCACGTCCAAGGAGCGCGGATCGGCATCGGCGCTCCGCTGGACGTGACGCAACCGAAAGCGCGCCAGCGGCATATGGAACCGGAGGCATGTACATCGCAGGTGCGATTTCCTGTCCGGCGACCCGCGAAGCACCATGTACACTCGTGGATCGGCATCGGCACGGGCCTCCGGCGCTCAAGACAGGCTCCCGGCAGCCGTGCCGACCGCCATGCCGCGTGAAGCCATCGATCACCGCTCCGAAGGGGTCGGCCTAGAGCTTGGCAAGCCGTCCGGGGTCGTGCCCGAGACACTCAACGGGCCGCCGGAAAGATCGGCGTCGGAGCATGGGATGTGCCGTCTGGTGCCGTCACCCAACCTACGAGGCCCGGTTCCTCTGGTGCAGGCCGACGAACCCGACGATGACGCGTTCGTTCGGCTCGTCCCAGGCGAAGGCGATCCGGATCGTGTGGTGCGGGTCGTGACTGGTCCCCTTGCCGAGATGGGAGGCCAGTTGCCATGCGGTTCCGTTGACGCGGGTCCGGTACCAATCCGGGAACCGTCCCATCGTGGGGGCCGACTGGTTCGACTTGTAGAACCAGCCGGGGCAGGTTTCCCCGATCCGGTCGGTCGGGCCGTTCCGGTACGCCGTGGCGAGCCACGCCAGCGCGTCGAACACCTCCGTGGGGTTCGCGAACGGCGTGTCCTCGATCCCGAGGTAGCGCAGTTCCTCCCCGAACCGCTCGCGAAGGGAGCCGCAAAGGCCCGCGATCTGCTCCCGGCACCAGCCGATGAGTTCGCGCTCCTTCTCGCGCCGGATGTCCTCCATCCACTTGATGAGGGTGTCGGCTTCCTCCCATTCGGGCGCGTTGGGCCGGAGGTCTTGCAGGATGTCGAGCCAATCCCGGAAGAGCGGCGACACCAACGGCGGTGGCGCAGGGAACCGCCGCGCGAGGAGGCAGAGCATCAGACCGGCAGAGTCGCGGTCGACGGCCTCGTCGACCGCCGCCGCCAGTGCCTGCCGTTCGCTCCGCCATTGCTCGGCCGTCCAGAAGCCATCGAAGCACGCGTCCGGTGGCTCGGGCACGGGCATGCCCCGGCTTGCGAGGTGCCCGGCGGCCTGATCGCGAAGCGCGCCGTGCGAGTCCACCCAATGGTTGAGAACGGCGCGCGCGAGGTCCCGGTCGTGATGCCGGATCGCATCCAGCACGGGCTGGAGGAGCTTGGGCCGGGGCGCGCGGCTGGCGTCGCGGTATCCGTCCACCCGAAGACGCCGCAGGGCGGCCCCGCGTTGTCGGCTAAGCGCCTTGGACTCGGAACGGTGCTTCAGGGCGCGCTTCACCACGCGGCGGCGGAAGTCCTCGCTCAGGACATGGAAGATCTGGTCGGGAGTTCTCGGTTTGATCGCGGGCTCGTCGGTCATGGCGGCTGCTCCTTGCAGGAATGGGTTTTCTCTTCTTCCACCTTTTGGGGAAGGATGATGCACCGACGGAGGGGAAGGGGGTCGGCGTGCCACTGCTCCCATTTCCCCCCAAGATTCGGCACCGTTCGCGTTCGCCTACAAGATCGCGTCCGCGAAGCGGGCCGGTCCACCCACCGGATGCCACGATGCACACAAGGGCGGGCGCGGGCGCCGTCCACGGGCTCAAGGCCGCTGGTGGTGACCTACAAACCATTCCCGACCGTCATCTGCGCGTCTCGGACCTCCTTCCCAAAGGGATTGCTGGGCTGGAGCGACCTCCACGCGGAGGACGGCATCGGCGTGTCCGATGACGAACTCCTCGATGGCACGCCAGGCATCGAAAGTGGCGGGTCGCTCCAGCCACGGCCGCCAGCGCCCGCGTGCCACGCCCTCTCAACTGGCCGGGCACAACCGCAAGCCGTCCAACGACATGGCGGGTCCGCAGACTGTCCGTTGGAAACACGAATTCGTGTCCGGCCGCCCCCGATGTCGAACGGACACCCGCGCTACGGCCCCGAACCACACAGAATCCGCCCTTCGGATCGGCCTGGGAGAGCATCTCCCCATGCTGGTCAAGAAGCCCGCCGTGTGCGAAGTTTCCTTCGCGCAGATCGTGCGGTCCATCGCGAGAGGAATCGAATGATGGCACGCACGAAACGAAGTCGGCGCTCCTACGGCGCCGGCGAATGGGGCCGGAATCGGGTGAGGGTGTTCCCTGACCCGAAGACCGGCATTTTCCAGATGGAGTGGCGCGAGAACGGTCGCAGGCGCACGAAGTCGCTCAAGCACCGTGACTGGGCTCGCGCGAAGCGGCAGGCCGACGAGGCCGCTGCGGGCTTCGCGGTTCATGAGCCCAACGGCGCGGCGGAAGCCAAGCCCGAGCCGCTCACTCTGGGAACGCTTTTTGAAATCTACGGCGAAGAGGTGACGCCCACGAAGGGAAGGCGGACGCGACAGCGCGACAAGGTCACGACCAGGATGTTCCTCCGCTTCTTCGGACGGGACCGAAGACCGGAAACGCTTTCACAGCGCGACTGGGATCGGTTCATCCAGGCGCGGCGGGCGGGCAGGGCCGGACGCTCGGGCAAGCCGGTGGGCAACCGGACGATCGAATGGGATCTGACGTTCCTGATGACGGTGCTCAACTGGGCCGCAAGGTCGAGGGACGAACACGGACGGCTGCTCCTCGACTCCAACCCGCTCAAGGGCCTCAGGAAGCCCAAGGAGAAGAATCCCAACCGGGTCGTCCTCAGCGAGGACGAGTACCGGGCGATGCTCGGGGTGTCCCGGCAGGTGGGGTGGCGGTTCCATGTCGCGCTCGTGCTCGCGCACGAAACCGGGCACCGAATCGGTGCCATCCGCAGCCTCCGCTGGGGAGACATCGACATCGAAGGCCGCGAGGTCCGGTGGCGCGCCGAGCACGAGAAGACGGGTTACGAGCACGTCACTCCGCTGACCGTCGAGGCGGTCGCCGCCTTGGAGGTGGCGCGAAGGATGGGTACCGGTACGGGTGACGCGCCGGTACTGCCTTCGTCGAGCGATGCGACGCGGTGCATGAGCCGCGTTTGCGCGTTTCAGTGGTGGAAGAAGGCCGAGGCGCTCGCGGGACTGGAGCCGAGGCGGGGACGGGGCTGGCACTCGCTCCGTCGCAAGTTCGCGTCCGATCTCATGGACCTGCCGCTGAAGGTGCTCTGCGAGCTTGGCGGTTGGAAGAAGGCTCAGACGGTGCTGCGCTGCTATCAGCAACCCAGTGCGGTACAACTCAGGAAGGCTCTGGACAACCGCCGACGCAACGGCAGCGGCTGATTCCGAATCGGCGGGAACCAATCGGCGGGAATCACGACCTCCAACCTCGTAACGCCAAACACCACAGTCAGATGCAGACTTCATAGCATTTGTTGGGTAGGCTGGCTCGACGCCTTAACAGCGCCCAACGCCCCCGTGGGCGAGGTGTCCGAGACCCGTCGTCGGCTGCCACCAATACCGTGGCGGCGCACCACCGCAGACGCTCCGGGGAGCCCGTTCAGACGGGCCTCCCGAAGCGCGGCCAACGGTGGGAATGGTGGCCAGCGATGCTGGGCCATCCATGTACCCCTGAAGCCGGAGCGGCGACTAGTCCCGCCAGCGCGCCAGTCGATGGGCACGGGCACCGGTTCCGCCGTGGGGTGGATCAACCTGACTACGCGCGTCTCCTCCGGTGTTTCGGCTCGTTTGATCGCGTTGCCATTCACCCTTCGGTGACCCGAAGGGCGACATCCTACGGATTCCATCCGCGCCTGGTTTCAATCCCACCGGCGGAAACGAAGGCCGCCGAAGTCGATCCGCGTCCATCTTGGTGGCTTCGGAGACGGGGCCATCGTCAAGGTTCGGGGCGGCGGCCTCCCCGAGGGAAGTGTCGGCCCGCGTGCTGAACTGGCGTTTCTGCGTCTCCATGCCTAGAACGCTGAAGAGATGCTCGCCAGCAAGTCAACCCGTCAGGAATCTCCTATTGGCCGATAACGTCTGAGGAGGTCCAATAACGTAAAGTAGCCGGCGGAGGTCGTCGCCAGCGGGGCGGGGAACCCCCCCCCGCATCGCTGGTAGACGGGCAACTGAAGGGTAGGATGCTAGTCGATCGGAATGAAGACCCTCCGAAGGGGGATCATCGCTCGTGCCTCTGGCTCTAGGCGGTCGTAGTGGTCGGTGAGGAGATTGATGAACTCGTCGCGCGTCAGCGTGGTCACCGAGACCCCGGACGGAACGCGCTCAGCCTCGTACAGTGCCTCCCGAGAGAACCCGCCCGTCGAGACGAACAAGCCTCGGTCCCTTCCTCGCAAAGTAGCGATGAAGTTCCGCAGGTCGACCGCGCCCGCGCGCTGACTCCTCTGCTTCACCTGGACCTTGATGCGGGGTGATTCAAGTCCAAGGGCGTCGGATTGGGCGATCACGTCGACTCCTCTGTCCGCTCCTGCGGCTGTGCGGCTGGCGAAGTACCCCATGGCTCGCAGGAGGGCTGCTACGAGCTCTTCGAAATCAAACGGATCCATGTGGGTGATCTTGTCCGAAATCAGCTCTTCGGCCTGTCCTCGCACTTCTTCGAAGAGTTGCGTACCCGCTCCCTCGTCAGACCCTGTGTCAGGATCGGGCTTGACTTCCTTGCCGGATGCGAGCGCCTCGATCTCCGCTCTGTGTTCGTTCATCGAGAAGAGCGTCAGCGTGCTTCCGGCGCTGTTCCTGGCCTGCACGGAGAGCTTGTCCCGTGAGATGCGCGTCGTCCAAGAGACCGGGCGGATGTGATGAAGCTCACGGTCCTGGTCGGGCTCGTAGCGGTACGGCCCGGCGCAAGTCCCGATCATGATTTCTCGCGTATCCTGGATGGGCGTGAGGATTATGTCCCCTTGCTTGATTTCGTGAACGAAGCGGTAGAGCTGGCTCGCCCAGTTGACTGCTCGCCCCTTCTTCATGTTCGGGTATTGGCGCGTCAACACCGACAGGATTGCGTCCCGTGACTTCAAGGCCGAGGCGCTTTCCTCCATACCGAAACCAATCGCGGCAATCCCGATCTTTTCGAACTCATCGGCGTAGGCTCCGCCCGTTCCAGCTCGAACGACCCAAGTGTTGGCCATGTGGAACTTCCTTTGATGGGGTCTTTGAATTGAACTGATCGCACCCGGATCCGGTCAAATGGGACGCCTCCTATTCGGCATCCGCTGTCGCGTAGGCCAGCCGGAACGCCGTCTTCGTCAGCCACCGCCGGAAGTCCGGGTTGTCGGCGAAGAGCTTGAAGAGTTGGGTGTTGTCCCGCACCATCCCCAGCACCGCCCGCTCCGTCGCCTTGTCGGACTCGACGCGGGCGTTTTCACTGTCGGAGTTCCGCCGCGCGTTCTTGAACTTGGCGTCCTTTGCCACCGAGGCCGGGATGTCTTCCGTGGCCGTCCGGATGATCGCGAGGCGGCCAGATCCGCCTGGACGGACGCCCACACCGCCTACGAATCGACCAGAACCTCGGTGCGCGCCTCGACCCGCGGCCCGCCGCCGTCGTGGGCCATCGCCTCTACCGCCGCCATTCGACCGCGTCGGGGATGCCGCGGCTGAAGAGCACCTCAAGGCCGGGCTGGACGGAAACGCCGCCCACCGCCGCCGCCTGGACGCGCGGATCGGCCGACAGCTCGCGGAGGATGGCGCGCACCGTTCCGCTCCGGGAATCCAGCAGGATCGCCGTCGCGTTCTCGCTGCTCGTGCTCAGCGCCACCGACCCGGCCGGGCCGGACAGGCCGACGGTGGCGAGGGCGTTTTCCCACTCTGGCGGCACCGGGAGGACGAAAGCGAACGTCCCGGCGCCCTCTCCGTCCGCTACCGCCGGCATGTCGAAGGTGAGCGAGAAGAGTTCCGCTCCCGCAACGTCCCGTCCCTCCAGACGATACTCGCTGCCCGCATCGGTGTCCGGCAATCGCGGCGGCGCATCCACGACGAAGGTTGGCTCGAGGAACGGGTTGCCGTCGGTGTCCACGCCTCCCCACAAGAGGAGGGACTTCGAGGGAGAAGCCCGCGGCTCCGTCTCGGGTCCCTCAGTCCGCAACCTGTAGTGCAACGCGGTCGAGAAGCCGTATTCGCTAATCCAGTGCGGATCGCAGTATGACATCAGGTCCGAGGTGAGCGGATCCACCAGCCCGCGCCCGCTGCGAAAGTCGTACCCCCACGCGCCGATACTTCCATCGATCTGTGGAAAACCGGGGTCAAGGCTCTCGGCACCGCCGCACCGGGCATGCAGCAAGTCCATGTTGTGCCCGAGTTCGTGGGCAATGACCGCCGGATCAGGTATGGAGAAGCTCACTCTGCCTGGGGTGTATCCGAGTCCCACGGGGCCGTCACGACCTCCCGCCAGCATGCCCATGTAGTGCCCCCGCCCACCTTCCAATGCCCGGATCGCCTCGGTCTGGTCGAACAGTCTCCAGGGGTTGTTGGTGGAGCTCAGGACCGGCTCATGCGCCGTGATCCTGAGTTCGTTCACCGGCAGCAGGGTCCGGGTGTCCCACAGCAGCGCGTGGTTCTCCGGGTCCGCCGCCATCGCGCGCACCATACCGACGATCGTGGAGTCGGGGTCGCCGGTCCAAAGGAATGGAATCAAGGTCAGGTCCATGGGTGGCATCTCGGCCACATCCAGAGCCAGACGGCCTCTTTCGGGGATGCGCCGGTCCACTCCCAGCGATGGATCCAGGTCACCGTCCGGGTCCACCTCGATCACCATTTCAAGACCGGGCTGCACAACCCACCCGGGAATCCGCGCGTTGGCCGAGCTCTCCAGAGACGATTCGTCGATCCGGGTCGGGATCGAGCCGCGCCCGCCGCCGATTTCCGTCCTGTACACTTCGCGCCCGTTCACGAAGAACGTTGCCTGGGTCGGAGGAAGGCTCTCGCGGTTCACGCGTTGGGCCGTCAGGAACACGCGCAGCAGAGCCTCTTCTTCGGCAACCAGGGGCACGGGAACCTCACGCGATTGTACCGCCTGCGTGAGATAGGCCCTGGCAGTGCTGGAACACAGCCGCATACGCTGAACCCCAACTCCGTCGAACCAATCCACAAGGTCGGGACGGTCGGTCACGCAGAGGTCGGTGCCCTTGAGACGCAATTCCCGGAGCTCTCCAAGTTCGGTCAAGGTGCGGGGCAGCGGCCCGCCGAGCCCTGCGTTGAGGGACAGATCGAGCCATTCCAGGCTGGAGAGATTGCCGAATTCCGGGGGGAGGGAGCCGGTCAAATCGTTGCCATCGAGAGAGATGCGCGAAACGTTACCGAGCATCCCCAGTTCGAGCGGGATGGATCCCGTGAAGGTGTTTTCTGACAGCCAGAGTCTTCTCAGCTTCGAGAGCGCTCCTATTTCCGGCGGAATGGGACCCGTGAGATCGTTTTCCCTCAGGTCCAGGGAGGTCAGGTTGGTGAGGCGCTCCAACACCGGCGGAATGGGTCCGGACAGTGCGTTATCGGCGAGCCACAGCGATTTGAGCTTCGTCAAGCGCCCCAGTTCCGGTGGAATCGGACCGGACAACTGATTGCTCTGCAGCTCGATATTCCTCAACTGAAGGAGGTTCCCCAGCTCCGGCGGAATAGTGCCGGCGAACCGGTTGTTGTCGAGGTCAAGTTCGTCCAACATGGCAAGGTTGCCGAGTACTGCCGGAATCCGGCCTGTCAGTCTGTTCGAGGACAGGCTCAGTTCGGTGATCCGGCCGAGGCGGTCGAGTTCCGCTGGAATGGACCCCGACAGACGGTTGGCCGACAGCCTCAGCTTCCTAAGGTTGGACAATCCACCAAGTTCCGGGGGGATTCGCCCTGTCAGTTCGTTCAACGAAAGATCGAGAGACTCCAGTGAAACCAGAGAACCGAGTTGTGGCGGGATGGTGCCGACCAGCTTGGTTAGCAACAGGTCAAGCTCAATGAGCTCGTTGAGCTTGCCGAGTTCCGGCGGGATGGGACCGGAGAGATTGTTGACCCTCAGCCGAAGCGACCTGAGCCCGGAGAAGTCGCCGATTTCCGGCGGGAGCCGCCCCGCAAGCCCGTTGTAGTCCAGATCGATTCGCGCGACACGCCCCTCCTCATCCAGCGATACGCCGAACCAGTCTTCGAGGGGCGCATCCGAAAGCCAGTTCTCCCGGTTGACCCAGTTTTCTCCGCCGGTGGCTTCGTACAGCCTGACCAAGATGTCCCGATCCGACAGCGTCGGGCACTCGTCCGCCGATCCCCGGCGCACCGGAATGCCATCCAGCCAGGTCTTGAACGATTCGTCGGGCGGGACGCACAAGCCGGTGTCCACATAGTCGAACTCGTCGATCTGGAGACGGGCCAAGGATCGAGGGATTGGTCCGGAAAGGGCGTTCTCGCCGACGCGCAACACTTTCAAGCGGTCGAGCAAGTCTCCGAGTTCGGACGGAAGGCGCCCGGAGAGTCCGTTGTCGCGCAGATCAAGTTGCAGCACCTTCCCCGCCGAATCCGTCACGACGCCGTACCGTTGGTCGAGGATCGGACCGTCGAGCCATCCCTGGGAGTCCGTCCAACTGTTTCCGTCGGTCGATTCGAAGAGCGCGGTGAGGCCCATCGCATCGGACTCGTTGCAAAGCGGACGCTCCCCGCGCACCTCCATCCAGGAAGCGAAAGCCGACACGCCAGGCATGCAGAGTCCGTCGTTGCCTTCAATCGGAATGAATTCCAACTTTTTCAGTCGCAGCAGGCTGTGCGGAAGCGGATCGGTCAGCGCATTGTCGCGCAGGTTCAGCCACTCCAGGTTCCGGAGATTGCCGAAGGAAGCGGGAACGGGGCCCGTCAGGCGATTCCGATGGAGCCATGTGAGCCTGAGGTTGCGGAGGGCACTCAGTTCAGAGGGGAGCGGGCCCGTCAGCCGGTTATCATTAAGCCCAAGCCTCGTCAACGCTCGCAGGCGGCCGAGCCGCGGCGGGATCGAGCCCGTCAGTTCGTTTCTTCCGAGTCTCAGATTTTGCAGACTACGCATTTCGCCAAGCTGCGGCGGGATCGAGCCCGTGAGCTTGTTCTCCGCGAGATCAAGCTCCTCCAAACTGAGCATTTGGCCAAGTTCGGAAGGGATCGAACCGGTGAGGTTGTTGTTGCGGAGCCACAAGTCCCGGAGACTGCTCATTCGGCCAAGTTCGGGGGGAATGGAACCTGTGAGGTTATTGTCATAGGCCCACAGAGACTGGAGGTCGCCGAGTCGACCGAGTTCGGGCGGGAGCGGACCGGTCAGGGCGTTCCGTTCGAGCCACAGGTGGCGCAGCCGCGCCAGGTTCCCAAGCTCTGGAGGGAGTGGACCGGTCAGGTTGTTGTGATTCAGACTAAGAACGATCAGGTCCCTTAGCGCCCCGAATGCCTTCGGAATGGCTCCGGTCAGGGCATTTTCGGCGAGGTCAAGCTCGGTCAGCGCCGCAAGGTTGCCGAGTCTTTCCGGAATGGGTCCGGTGAAGCTGTTGTTTCGGAGGACCAACCGCTTCAAGGTGCGGAGGCGACCGAGTTCGGGAGGGATCGCGCCTCTAAGGTTGTTGCCGGAGAGATCCAGATCCGTTAGCTCGGTAAGCCAGCCGAGCTCCGGCGGAATGGAACCCGTCAGTCCATTACCTAACAGCCGCAGCTCCGTAACGCGCCCGGCCGCATTGACCCTGACGCCCTTCCACAAGCGCAGCGGACGACGGCTCACCCAGTTCTCCCGCTCGTTCCAGTTCGGTCCGTCGGTCGCCTCGTACAGGGCAATCAGCGCGTCTCTGTCCGCGTTGACCGGAACGGTGACGACGAAGCTCTGGGACGTGGACAGGTCGCCCGGATCCCGCGCGATGACGCTGATTTCGGTCGTGCCTCTACCCACGCTCGCCACCGTGACCGAGGAGCCCGAGGTGGAAGTCGAGACGATGGCGTCATCGGAGCTGAGGGTGGTGAATTCCAGGTCGTCGCCATCTGGATCGCTGAAGTGGCCCAGCAAGTCGATGGTGATGGATTGTCTGTGCAGAAGCGGTCGCCGTCGAATGGATTCGGTGACCTCGGGCTGGCGGTTCGGCACGATGACCCCGAAGGTCTGCGAAGCCGCCAGATTCCCCGGGTCGCGCCCCGTGACCGTGATGTCGGCGGCGCCGCGGGCCTTGGCCGAGATCGTGATCGTGTGGCCGGACAGCGAGACGGTGGCGACTTCCGGATTCGAGGACTCGACAGCGAAACCCAGCGGGTCGCCGTCCGGATCGCTGAAGTGCGCCAACAGGTGGATGTCCACCGAGTCGGAGACGAAGAGTTCCAGGGCGGGTATCGAATCCGTCAGAGTCGGTGCGTGATTCGGGACCGTTACGCCGAAACCCTGCGAAGCGGTGAGACCGCCGGGGTCCTCGGCCGTGGCTGTGACATGGGCGGCGCCCGACCGGATGGCCACGACCGTCAGCCTGTCGCCGGATACCGAGGCCGACACCACATCCTCGTTCGAAACCTCGACCATGAAGCTCAGCGTGTCCCCGTCCGGATCGCCGAAGTGGGCTGACAGTCCAATGGCGACGGAATCACCCGTCACCATCTCCAGCTCCGGGATGGAATCCGTCACAACGGGTGCCTGGTTCACCACCGCCACTGCCACCGCCTGCGACGCCGACAGGCCTCCGGCATCGGTCGCGGCGACCACCAGCGTCGCCGTGTCGGCCTTCACGGCCACCACCGTCAGCGTGTCGCCCGTTACCGAGGCCGACACCACGCCCTCGTTCGAAACCTCGACCATGAAGCTCAGCGTGTCCCCGTCCGGATCGCCGAAGTGGGCCGACAGTCCGATGGCGACGGAATCACCCGTCACCATCTCCAACTCCGGGATGGAATCCGTCGCCACGGGTGCCTGGTTCACCACCGCCACGGCCACCGCCTGCGACGCCGACAGGCCTCCGGCATCGGTCGCGGCGACCACCAGCGTCGCCGTGTCGGCCTTCACGGCCACCACCGTCAGCGTGTCGCCCGTTACCGAGGCCGACACCACGCCCTCGTTCGAAACCTCGACCATGAAGCTCAGCGTGTCCCCGTCCGGATCGCCGAAGTGGGCCGACAGTCCGATGGCGACGGAATCCCCCGTCACCATCTCCAGTCCCGGGATGGAATCCGCCACCACGGGGGGGCGGTTCGGCACCGTCACCGTGAAGTCGTGGCTAGTCGAAAGACCGCCGGGATCGGTGGCGGTGACAACGACATCGGTCGTCCCCTGACCCGCCGCCACGACCGTGAGCGTGCCGGCGGCGACGGTCGCCGTGGCCACCGCCGGGTCGTCGCTCTCGACCGCAAAGGAGAGCGCATCCCCATCCGGGTCGCTGAAATGCGCCGTGAGGTCGATTGCGGCCGTCTCACCGACCAGCATCGTCAGGTCCGGGAGCACCGCCGTGACGCCGGGCGGACGGTTGGCCGGCTCCGGCGTTGGCTGCACCGCGTCATCCCCGCATGCGGCCGCCCAGAGCACCATCAGCATCGCCGAACCGATCGACAAACCTGTGAACCGGGGATGTTTCGGCACCAGCGGGTGCGACACTACGCCAGCCCCCGCAGCCAGAGCACCACGAACGCGCCGTAGAACACCGACACCCCGATCAGCCACCCGCCGCCACATGGGCGGCCGAATCTCCGGCAGGATCCGGGTGTTGATGTAGAGCAGGTGGAGCGAGGAGATCACGAAGACGACCCCGGCCATGTTGGCGCCCAGCTGCAGCAGCACGATCGGCTGCGCCAGCCCCAGGGCGGCGATCCCCCAGCCGGCGATCCCCACCAGCACCGTGTAGTAGACGAAGCGCACGTCCCCGCCGCGCCAGCGACGCACGCGCCGGGAGCCGGTCCACAGGATGTCGGTGATGGCGCGCGTCATTCCGTCGACGATGTCCAGTTGGGTTTGAAGAGGATCCAGACGCCCATGAGGGCGATGACGCCGCCGAAGAGGGCGCCCGCCCGGGTGGCCATGGCGTCGGCCAGCGCCGCCGCCACCGAAAGGCCGCGGATGTCGGTGCCGGCCTCAATGAAGGTAACGTAGGGCACTGCCGTCAGGAGCATCCCCAGCAGCGCGCCGCCGAAGCAGACCCCCCACTGGTCGGTGCGCACGATGCGCCACCACCCCCGCCACCGCACCATCGCCTCCGGGGTGGGGTCGAACATGTACCCGGTGGGAGCGAGCCGCACCTGCGTGCCCCCCACCGCGGCCGGAATGTAGCCCACCACCCTCCCCATCCCGTATGCCTTGTCACGGGCCCAGTTGGAGAGGGTCAGGTTGGTCATCCCGCCCGCGCCCGAGTAGGCCGCAAAGGCCCCGATCAGGAAGAAGTCGGCGCCGGCCGGAAGGAGGATTCTGTCGTCGGGGGCGAGGGCTACCGCGCGGGCGAGATCGGGGCCGGGGTCGGCGCGCCCAGTACGGCTTGGAGAAGGTGTGCGCGGGCGGAGTAGGCGGGGCCGTAATCGGGTTGGCCGGCAAGCGCGGAGAGGATTGCGGCGGCCTCTTCGTCGCGGTCGAGCGCCCAGAGGTTGAGGCCGAGGAGATAGCGCCACGACCAGTGCGGGATTGCGGCGGCGCCCCCGCACAGGACCGGCAGGGTCTCGGGGCGAAAGGGGAGGACGAAGGCGAGGTCGTCGCCCGATGGCGTGCCCCAGCGCGGAGGCGTCGCCGGCGAGGAAGGCGCTCTAGGCCGCGGTCAGGGAACCTGTCCCCGGCTCGTCGCCCACTTCGAGCAAGGCCAGAGCATCGCCGGCCAGCCCCCGCATTCACCGTCACCCGCACCCGCGATCCGTCCCGCTCGACATGCATCGCCCCCTCGCGCGAGGCGTCGGTCAGCCCACCCGTCCCCACCAGCGGGAACCAGCTCTCGGTCCAGCGGCTCGCCGACAGTGAATCGAAGGCCGCCTGCGTCACCGGGTTGCGGTGGTCTCCCGGCGAGTACTGCACAAGCAGCCGCCCGGCTTGGAATTCGACGTATTGGCCATCGGCGTCGGTCAGCAGATCCTCCCACACGCCGCCCGCGCGCGGCAGCGCCCAGAGCCACATCTTCTGCCCGGAAATCTCTTCGTAGGGGGACCAGTGGCCCCAGCCGTAGTCGTCGTCGTGATAGTAGCCGCCGAAGAAGTCGTTCAGCTCGCCGACCACGGTACGGCTTGTTGCCGCCGAAGTCGTTGTTGCGATACAGCGGCAGAAAGCGTCCCTCCTCGTCGGTGGGCCACGCCTGTTCCCGCCCCGAGTGTTCCAGGTAGGACCCGCCGGGGACGAGGAGCTCAAGATCGTCCTGCACATCGTCCGCGATGCCCCAGATGTAGTTGGCGATCCAGCTCAGGTTGGGCGCGGTCATGTGGAGTCGTGGGGTTCGGGGTGGGGTGCTGCCCGCGCCGCGCGGGAACCCCGTACGATAACGTACCGGCCACGGAGCGACCTGCCCGAGCGAGCGTCGTCACCGATCGGGAATGTGGTCGCGCGGGTGTTGCCAACCCGGCCATCGTTGACGTGATTCCAATGTCATGAACCCCGCGTCCCCCATTCGACTTCTCCGTGCCGGACCTGCGGTCGCCGTGCTGTTCGGCTCCGCCTGCGTCACCGGACCGGAACCGCCCTCGGCTGCCTGCACGCCGGACGGCGAACCTCTGCGCGTGGCCTTCTACGCGTTTTTCGAGCCCGTCAGCTACAGCGCCGACGAGAACCCGGCTTCACCGGGGTTCGGCACGCATCTCGGCTACGAGGCGGACCTGCTCACCGCGCTGGAGGCCATGGACGGGGTGCGGCTCTCCTTCGAGCGCACGCCCGTGAGCGATTGGCCCGGCATCTGGCTCCTCCCCTCGACGCCGGACATCGACATCGCGGGCGGCGGCATCACGATCCTCGAATCCCGGACCCGCAACGAGGCCGGTGAACTGGCCGTCGCCTTCACCTCCGGTCACATCGCCTTCCGCCAGTCTCTACTGGTGCGTGCGGCGGACGCGGAGCGGTTCTCGTCCTACGACGGACTGACCGGGGACGTCCGGGTCGGTGTCCTGCGGGGCACGACCGGGGAAGCCCGCCTGCTTCAGATCACGGGGCTGGCGAACGCGGACGGCGTACTGGCCGCCGGAACACGGATCGTCACGCCCGGAGGGACGGTGGTCGCGGACGGCACGGCCGCGTATGTCATCACGGCGGCCAAGGCTTCGGCGGCGCTGGAGGGCAGGACCCGCATCCAGCCGCCGGACGACTCGATGCCCGTGGTCGTCCACCTCGGCGACGCAAGAGGCGAGATCGAACTCTTGGAAGCCCTAGGCGACGAAGCGATCGACGCCGTCGCGCGTGGGGCGGTGGGAAACGGCGAGGCCGCGCACGCCTCGGGCGGCGACTTCGTGGTGGCGGCACTCGATTCTTTGGTCGAGTACGGCGGCTTCGCCATGGACGCGCGGGAGCTGCGGCTTGTGGCCTGCATCGACGAAAGGCTCGAATGGCTCACGTTCGGCCGCCGGATCGGCTACGCGGAGTGGCGAGCCGATTCAACGGTGTTTCTCGAACGGGCGCGGCTATGGGACGGCGGATGACGGAGCGGACGTTTGACCCATGGTCCACGGCGCTCGGGCTCGCGCGCTGAGCCGGTGCACGGGTGCGTTGCTCCGTGCCCCGGATACGCTACCTTACGTCCCCTTCACGGGTGCGCTCGCAGTACGATGTGAGAGGCGTCTTTTTTCCTGCCAAACGGACTGGTTTTCCCGTTGCTTTGGCACCTTGGAATCAGATGCGATCCAAGGGCAGAAGACGCAGATCGTGCAGCCCTGTAAGTAGTTAGAAGATCTTCTGCCTTGATTCTTGCATCTGGGGGTCCGCTACCGCAACAACACCGGCTCCGGCCACGAGTTCACCTTCGTCGATGCGGCGGCCGACGTGAAGCGCCCGCTCTTCGACCATGCGCGGCTTGCGGCGGCGCTTTCGGTGGCCGCGGACACCAGCTACGTGCCCGAGAAGCTGCCCTTCGAGACCTTCGAGTTCGTCGACGGCGACATTGGGCGGATCGAGTTTGCCACCGGCGCCAGGCGGTTCGAGTGCGACCTCGGCGAGTACATGTGCCAAGTGGGCGACACGCTGCCCGACGACACGCCGTTCGTGGAGTCTCCGGACGAGCGCTGGAAGGCGTTTGTCATGGACCACAACCTGTACATCCGGCCGGCTGCGGGCGGCGACACCATCCAGCTGACGACCGACGGCGAGGAGTTCAACGGCTACGGCCTGGCGTACCCGCGTCCCAACGACATCAGGAACAGCCGGGTGCGGCGGCCCGACGTCTTCTGGTCCCCCGACTCGCGCAAACTCCTCGTGCAGCGGATGGACCAGCGCGGCGTCGAGCACCACCACTACGTCTCCTACACGCCCCAGCGCACCGTGCACTACTCCCAGCCCTACGCGCTGCCGGGGGACTCGGTCGTTCCGCTGCCGGCCTTCCACATTCTGGATGTCGGCGAGACGCTGAGCGCGGCCGCGGCGGGCGGATCCGACGGCGACGCGGGTGCGGACTCCGGCGGCAACGCGAACGCCCTGCCCGATGTCGGCAACATCCGCGTCGTCCTCGAGCCCCGGCCCAACCGGCTCTATCTGACCGGCTCGCAGGTCGACTCGCTATGGTCGGCCGATTCGCGCTTCGCCTACATGCACTGGGAGACCCGCGCGTCCAAGAGCAACCACCTGGCCGAGGTTGACGCGGCCACCGGCGACTTCCGCATCATCGCGGGCGACGAGTCGCGGACCTGGGTCGAGACCGCGCAGCGCAACCCGACGTCGTGGTTCGTATCCGAGAGCACCGACGACGCCTTCTGGTGGTCGGAGCGCGACGGATGGGCCCACATCTGGCGCTTCTCGAAGGACGGCGCGGTCAAGAACCAGGTCACCTCGGGGCCCTGGGCGGTCGGCGCGATCTGGCACGTCGACGAGGCCAGCCAGCGCATCTATTTCACCGCATACGGGCGCGAGGAGGGCATCCCCTACTACGCCCGCCTCTACCGGATCGGCTACGACGGCACCGGCCTGACCGCGATCGCGGACGAGGTGGGCAATCACGCGGTCTCGGTCTCGCCTTCCGGCCGCTTCGTCGTCGACACCTATTCGACGATCGGCGATCCGCCCGTCACGCTCCTGCGCAACCTCGCGACCGGGAGCGTGATCCGCACCCTCGAGGAGGCCGACATCACCCGCCTGGCCGAGGTCGGGTGGCGCGCGCCGGAGGTGTTCACGGTCAAGGCGCGCGACGGCGTGACCGACATCCACGGCGTGATCTACTTCCCCGACGACCTCGACCCGTCGGGCAGCTACCCGGTCATCGACCACATCTATCCCGGTCCCCAGGTGGGCAGCGTGGGCTCGTGGACCTTCAAGTCCGGAGGCGAGGATTTCTCGCTGGCGAAGCTGGGGTTTGTGGTGATTCAGCTCGACCACATGGGCACGCCCCACCGCTCCAAGGCGTTTCACGACATCTACTACGGTGACTTCAATGACAACGGCCTTCCCGATCACGTCACCGCGATCAAGCAGTTGGCGGCACGCTACCCGTTCATGGATCTCGACCGGGTAGGCATCTACGGGCACTCCGGGGGCGGATTCGCGTCCACCGATGCGATGGTGCGCTTCCCGGACTTCTTCAAGGTGGCCGTCTCGGGGGCGGGCAACCACGACAACGCCAGCTACAACATCTACTGGGCCGAGAAGTACCAGGGGCTGCTGGTGGCGGACTCGGCGGCGGGGACGACCAACTTCACCGACGAGGCCAACAAGACGCACGTGGCCAACCTGAAGGGCAAGCTGCTGCTGATGCACGGCGACATGGACGACAATGTGCACCCGGCGATGACCGTCCAGCTGATCGACGAACTCACCAAGGCGAACAAGGACTACGATCTGGTGTGGGCGCCGGACCGTGCGCACGGGCTGAACGAGCCGTACTTCATCCGGCGGCGATGGGACTACTTCGTGGAGCACCTGCTGGGGGCGGAGCCGCCCGTGGAGTACGAGATCACACGGCCTGTAAGCTAAAGTTTACAAAATGTAAAGCGACGTTTACAGTGATCCCGGTTGCCGGGTTGACGCTCCTAAGCAGTTAGTTGACTGGGGGAACAAATCGCCTCATTGTCTACTAACAATATAGGAGTAGGGCATCGGCGCCTCTCCGGCCAACGCTGGAGAAACGCCCCCGGACCCTGAGCGCGGGCGATGACCCGCAAGGAGAAACGGCAGTGGAAAAGGGACTGACTACACGGGAGATGGACGTCATGTCCGTGCTGTGGGATCTGGGCTCGGCCACCGTGGCCGAGGTCAACGAACGGCTGGAAGACGATCTCGCCTACAACACCGTCCTGACCATCCTCCGGATCCTGGAGTCGAAGGGTCTGGCGAGCCACACCAAGGAGGGCCGGGCGCACCACTACCACCCTCTCCTGGAGCGGGAGGAGGCGGGCCGGTCGGTGCTGGGTCGCCTCAGGGACAAGGTGTTCTCGGGATCGGCCGAGCTACTGGTCGCCCAGCTCGTATCGGATGAACAGTTGTCGCCGGCGGCGGTGAGGAGACTCCGCAAGCTGCTGGACCAGCGCCTCGAAGAGGAGGAAGAGAAATGATCGCTGCATGGATGCTCTGGTCGATCGGAGCGGGTCTGCTGTTCTGCCTGGCGGGACTGGCCGCCGAAAAACTGCTCAAGCGCGGCCGCCGATGGGTGTGGGTCGCGGCCGGGGCCGGTACGGTTGTCCTTCCGGCGATCCGCATGATGTCGGGCGGAGGGGGCGCGGACAGCAGCGTCCTGCCGGCGGCGCCGATCCTGCTCGAGCCGGTGACAATGACCGTGGCGTCGGACTCCACCCTTCACTCCCTCAACGACACGCTGCTTCTCGCGTGGGTGATGCTGTCGGCGATCCTGCTGGTCGCGGCGTTGATGGGGGGCGTGCGGTTCCTCCGGCGGCGAGCCTCGTGGGACGCGGGAACCCTGCTCGGGCGCGATGTCCTGTGGTCGCGCGAAACAGGACCGGCGGTGGTGGGGCTCTTCGGGTCGTGCGTCGTGCTGCCGACCTGGGTACAGGCTGCGGGCGCCGCACGCCAGGAGCTGATCCTGGCCCACGAGGAGGAACACCTGCGGGCGCGCGATGTCCACCTGCGCTTCCTGTTCGGGACGCTGCTTCTCGCCTTCGCCTGGAACCCGGCGATCTGGCTGCAGTATCGACGGCTGAGCCTCGCGATCGAGCTCGACTGCGACCAGCGCGTCATGGATCGGCTGCCGGACCACCGCCGCCTCTACGGAGACCTCCTTCTGAGGGTCGGGTCGGGCGCCGGCGCCCTGCCGGGCATCGCGGTGACGGCGCTTGCCGAGCAGCGGTCCCTGCTCGAGCGGCGAATCCGGCAGTTGCTCAGCAAAGCGCCCGAGGTGCGGATGGCGCAGGCGGCGTTCCTGGTGTTCGGCGCGGTCCTGTTGATCGGTGTGGCCGTGTCGATTCCGGGGATTACGGGAGAGGGGCAGGCGGGAGTGGATGGGTCGGCGGAGGAGGCCGGTACCCTGCGCATCTTCCCCGAGGCTGAACACGAAGTCCTACCCTCGTTGTCGTCGGCACCTGTCTTCACCCCGTATACGGTCAAGCCAAACTACGTCAACGCAGGCGAGGTTCATGCGGCCCTCGAGCGTGAATACCCTCCACTGCTCCGTGACGCGGGAATCGGTGGGACAGTCATCGTGTGGTTCTTTATCGACGAAGAGGGCGTGGTGAGGAACCAACAGGTCCAAACCAGTTCGGGCCACCAGGCGCTTGACGATGCGGCGTTGCGGGTGGCGCCGGTGTTCAGGTTCACGCCGGCGTTGAATCGCGACCAGGCGGTGCCGGTTTGGGTGCAGTTGCCGATCACGTTCACGACAGGGGAGAGTGCCGCGGCCGAGGAAAGCGAGGCCGAGAGCGCGGAGGAAGCGGTGGTGCAGCAAGAGGCTATCAGGAGGGCTACCGCGATTATCGGCAGTCGAATCGAGGAACTCGCTGCAGACGAGCGCGCAATCTCGGCAGCACCCGTCTTCACCCCGTACACGAAGAAACCCGACTACACCAACGGGGCTGCAGTTCGCCGTGCGCTGGAGCGGGAGTACCCGCCGCTCCTGCGCGACGCCGGAATCGGAGGCACCACAATCGTCTGGTTCTTCATCGACGAAAACGGCGTGGTGAAGAACCAGGTGATTCAGCAGAGTTCCGGCAACGAGGCGATGGACGAAGCCGCGCTGCGCGTGGCGCCGGTCTTCGAATTCACCCCGGCGGAAAACCGGGGCGAACCGGTGCCGGTATGGGTGCAGCTGCCGATCACGTTCACGGTTCTGGATGGGGCCGACGGGGCTGGCGCGGAGGTTTCGGCACGGCCGGGTTTCCACTTCTCGCAGGCAGAGGGCGTTTACGTTCTGACTCCCAACACGGAGAGGCCTGATCTGAGGTGCGCGCTGTTGCCTGATACCGGAAAGGTGCATTGCCGCAGCCTCAAAGCCACTGCCCCCGGGCTACCACCAGGGTCGCGAACGGGTAGGAAGGTTCCAATACAGGAAGGAACGACGCCCGTCCGCTGACCCAGTTGTCCCGCGGCGGGATTGCGGGAGCGGCCATTCCCGGATCCCGGGTGCGAGACCATGTTTCGGCATGCCCGCATCCACGAACGCGCTCGCAGCGCCTCTGACCTTTGCACCCCGGCTCAAGGACTACCTCTGGGGAGGCCGCGAGCTGGAGCGCCTTTTCGGCCGTGAGCTCCCGGAGGGCGTGATCGCCGAGAGCTGGGAGATTTCAGGCCACCCTGCTGGAGTGTCGGTGGTGGACGCCGGCCCGCTGGCAGGAAGGGACCTGCCGGGCCTGGTGGCCGAGTTCGGGACGCGTCTGGTGGGCCGGCGCGGCAGGAACGCCGTCGCCCGCGGGGAGTTCCCGCTGCTGGTCAAGCTGCTCGACGCGAGCCACGCCCTGTCCGTCCAGGTGCATCCCGACGACGACTACGCCGCGGCCCACGGCCTCGACGACCGCGGCAAGACGGAAATGTGGTACATCCTGCAAGCAGAGCCGGGCGCACGGATCATCCACGGGCTCAGGGCCGGGACCGATCGGGCGGCGTTCGAGCGGGCTGTGGCGGAGGGCCGCGTGCAGGATTGTCTGAGCCGCGTGCGGGTCCAGGCGGGCGACGCCATCCTGGTGCCTGCCGGGACGGTCCACGGCATCCTGTCCGGGATCGTTCTGGTCGAGATTCAGCAGTGCTCGGATACGACCTACCGGCTCTACGACTGGGGGCGGTTCGGGCCCGACGGCCAGCCGCGACAACTGCATATCGAGCAGGCCCTGGAAGCCATCCACTTCGGGTGCAACCGATCCGTGCCGGAACCCCCCCGGATCACCGCTGCGGACGGGGGTGTACGCAGGGACACCGTCGCTGAATGCGAGCACTTCGCGGTGGAGCGCGTCACGATCGAGGCGGGGTCCAGCTTCGAGTCGACCCTGGACGGCGAGACCTTCGAGGCGTGGGGCGTGTTGTCCGGGACCGCGTCAGTCGAGTCGACCGGGGCCCCGCCGCTGACATTGGAGGCAGTGCGATTCGTCCTTCTGCCGGCCGCGATGGGGGCGTTCGGCTTCCGCGCGACCACGGACCTGGTCGCGTTGCGCACGTACCTGCCGTGATCGCGCACGGCCAAGGCCCATCACGCCAGTGCCCCGCCAGGGACTCGAACCCCGAACCTGCCGATTAAGAGTCGGATGCTCTACCAGTTGAGCTAGCAGGGCGAAAAGGGACTGAAGTATACTGACGCCGAAACCGGAACAACACCCTCAGGCGTGACGACGATTCCTCAGTTGGCCTGACAGGCCGAAATCTCGGGGTGGGCCGTCCATTCCTCGAAGCTCTCGCCACCGGCCGACAGCTCCACGGCGGCAGACTCTCCCGGAGCGAGATCCCGGCGCTCCGTGGGCCCGAGTTCGGGACCGTTCATGAGGTGGACTTCCACGCGCACGGCGCACGCCGCTACTTCGGTGGTGTTCTCGACGGTCCCCACGAAGGCGTCGCGATCGGCATCGAAAGCGAGGCGCAGCCGGATCCCGCGCCGCGTGGCGTCCCAGCTCTGCGCGCGGCTCAGGTACTCGCCCGATTCCTCCCCCTCTTCGCCGTGCTCCTCGTCGCCATGCTCGCCGCCCTCTCCGTGCTCACCACGCTCGCGATCTTCGCCGTGCTCACCGCCTTCATCATGCTCGCCGGCCTCGCGGCCTTCGTTGTGTTCGGCGCCACCGCCGTCCTCACTTCCCTCACCCTCTCTACCGTGCTCCTCACCCTCCTCTGTACCGGCTTCTGCGCCGGGTTGGCCTTCGGCGGCCATGGCCTGGTCGGGGGCTTCCTGTTCGCCAATCGTCGCCTCGTCGGCGGTCGCGTCGGACTCGGGCTGACCGCCGCAAGCGACAATGGCAAGGAAGGCGAGCGCCACTACCGGCGACAGTGCTGATACGGGGGAACTGCTCTTCATGGGATCGCCTCGCTGTCCTTCGTGTGTGCGATTGGCGCCGGAGCGGGAACGGCTGGGCGCGGGTGCGAGCCGGAAACTACACCCGCGACCCAGCCCCAGGCCAGCGGACTACCGGCCGCGGCCCCGGGACCCGGCTCTCCCGCGGCCCCTGTCGAACGCCCTTCCATCCCGCCCACCCCGCCGCCCCTCGATCTGCGAGCGGTCGCGCATGCCGCGCAGACGCCACATCGCCCGGCGGTTCATGCGCTGCAACTCCTCCTGCTGCTCGTCGGTGAGGATCTCGCCCAGGCGGTCCTGCAGAGACTCGCGCGCGGCCCGAGCGGAGGTCCATCGCTCCGCCATTTCCGCGCGCACGGCCTCCGGCTCGCGCATGCCGGCCGCCACCTCCGACCGGAGCGCCAACAGGGCTGCCGTCTGTGCCGTACGCTGTTCGAGCAACTCGGTCCGGATCGCTTCCAGTTGCGCTTTCTGGTCGGTGCCGAGTTCGAGTTCGTCCGCGAGGCGGATCGCCCGCTCCACGGTGCCGCCGCCGGCCGCGGTGCCTCCCCTGGGGCCCTGGCGCTGTGCCTGAAGACTGGTGGCGGTTGCGACCATGGCCAGAACCAGGGTCAGGGAAGCGGTGGTGCGGCTGTGCCTGCCGGATGCGGTATTCATCGGTGCCTCCGTTACTTTGTTGGCGAATTGAGTGCATTGATCGGGAACGTCGCTTAGCTTTGCCCGTTCCATATCGCTGACAGGCGACCGCTCCGGTGCGTTAGGAGTTCATACATGTTTTTCAGGCAGATCGTCGATCCGAAGCTGGCACAACACGCGTATCTGGTGGGGTGCCAGCGGACCCGGCAGGCGATCATCATCGACCCGGAGCGGGATGTCGACCGCTACGTGGCGATGGCGCGGCGCGAGGGACTGCGCATCGTTGCGGCGACGGAAACCCACATTCATGCGGATTTTCTTTCGGGCTGCCTGGAGCTGGTGGAGCGGTTCGGGTGCCGCGCGTATCTCTCGGCAGAGGGCGGGCCGGACTGGCAGTACGAGTGGGCGGATGGGCGCGAGTCGGTCACGCTGCTGCGCGATGGCGACCACTTCACCGTGGGCGGCGTCGACATCCAGGCGATCCACACGCCGGGCCACACCCCGGAGCACGTCAGCTTCCTGATCACCGACCGGGGCGCGGGCGCCACCGAGCCGATGGGGATGGTGTCGGGCGACTTTGTCTTCGTGGGCGATCTGGGCCGTCCCGACCTCCTCGAATCGGCGGCGGGGCAGGCGGGGGCGATGGAGCCCTGGGCGCGGCGACTGTACGGCTCCGCGCGCGGCGTCTTCGACCTGCCCGACTACCTGCGCATATGGCCGGGCCACGGCGCCGGCAGTGCCTGCGGCAAGGCGCTCGGCGCGCTTCCCGACACCACCGCGGGTTACGAAAAGCGCTTCAGCCCGGCTCTGGCTGCCGTACAGCAGGGCGAGGACGCCTTCGTGGACTACATTCTCGACGGCCAACCCGAGCCACCGCTCTACTTCGGCCGCATGAAGGAGCACAACCGGCGAGGACCGGCGCTGCTCGGACCGCTTCCACGCCCCCGGCAGCTTTCGGGTGTGGAACTCGGGGCGGTCTCGCGGGACCGGGACTCGATCGTGATCGACACGAGGGCCGATCGCATGGGCTTCTACGCGGCGCACGTCCGCGGTTCCATCTACGCGCCCCTGAACAAGTCCTTCCCCACGATCGCGGGATGCTACGTCGATCCGGCCTGTGACATCGTGCTGATCTGCCGTCAGGCCGAGGTCGACGAGGCGGTGCGCGATCTGGTGCGGATCGGGCTGGATCGGGTGGTGGGGTGGGCCCCGCCCGAGGCGTTGGCGGAGTTTCAGTCCGCAGGCGGCGAACTCGCGAGCATCGAGGCCGTCGACTTCGCGGAAGTGGACCGGCGCCTCGCGGAACCGGGCGTGCAGGTGCTGGACGTCCGGCAAGCCAGCGAGTTTGCCGCGGGCCGGTTGGCGGGCGCGTGCAACATCGCGCACACGCGGCTGGCTGGCAGGCTGGACGAACTCCCGCGCGATCGGGAGTTGCTCGTCCACTGCCTGAGTGGTGCGCGGGCATCGGCCGCCGCCTCGCTTCTCGAGCGGGAAGGGTTCAGAGTCACCGCCGTCAACGACCTCTTCCGACAGGCATACAGCCACGCATGACCGCCATGTCCGACACCCGCTTTCGTTCGTTGCCGTTGGTGATCCGTCGGCTTGCTTCATGTGCCGCAGGGCCGTGGGGCATCGCGTTTGTGGCCGGGGTCGCGAGTCTGACCGCATTGTCTCTGCCGAGCCCGGCAAGCGCACAGTCCCGCAACACCGAAGCTGGGCGGCGCCACGCCATGGAACGGATGGTGCAGGAGATCCGCGAGGACTACCCGGATGTGGGGACGATCGCGGCGGCAGCGCTCCGCGATGCCCTCGCTGCGGACGATTTCGTACTCGTCGACGTTCGGACCGAACGAGAACGCCGCGTCTCCACGCTCCCCGGAGCGATCACGGCGGAAGCCTTCGAATCGCGCCTGGAAGAATTCGCGGGCCAGACGGTGGTCGCCTACTGCACAATCGGAAGGCGCAGCTCGGACTACGTCCGCAAGATGGGGCGGCGCGGAGTCGAGATGCTGAACCTCGAGGGGAGCGTCCTCGCCTGGACCCACGCGGGGGGCAGACTCTTCAACTCGGGGGCGCCGACCAACCGACTCCATGTCTACGGGCGACGGTGGAACCTCGCCGCAGACGGCTACGAAACGGTCTGGTAGAGGCTACTCGCCGGTCCTCCGATCGCCCTGATCCGCGTGTTGCATGTGATAGACGGGCACTGCCAGAACGGCTCCCGCGACCGGTCCCGCCCAGTAGATCCACAGGTCGCCGAGCGATCCGCCTCCCGCCAGAGCGACCAGGATAGGGCCGGTTCCCACCGCGGGGTTGAAGACGCCACCGGATATCCCGCCCACCGCGTACGCGCCCGCCATGACAGTGAAGCCGATGGCCACCCCGTAGTAGCCGTTCCCTCGGGTGTGGGGTGAGGTGGCTACATTGAGGATCACCAGCGAGAGGGTGAAGGCGAAGAGGAGCTCGGCGGCGAGGGCGACCGCCGGCGAAACCTCGGAGCCGGGAGCCACGGTCAGGAAACGGCCCGTCAGCGCGCGGACGACCAGGGCGGCTGCGACGGCTCCCGCAATCTGCATGACGATGTACGGGAGCAGATCCTTGCGGTCCATTTCGCCGCGACAGAGGATCGCAATGCTGATTGCGGGGTTGTAATGGGCACCGGAGATATGGCCGCCCATGTAGACCAGGGCCGTCAGCACGGCTCCGATCGCCACGGGGGCAACCGGCGATTGCTGGACAACGGTCAGACCGATGGTGAGAACGAGAACGAAGGCACCAGCGAATTCGGTGGCGTATCGGCCCATGATCAACGAACTCCAGAGATGCGAGGAAGGGGATGACGGTGTGACCGCAGCTACTATAGGCCCGCCCATGCGCAAGAGTCACCCATGGGGCAGGGCTGTTACAATTCCGGCCGCATGCCTGCTGGCTCTGCTCACCCCGGGATCCGCGGCATCCGCCCAGGAAACGGCGAATCGCTGGGACACTTCGAGCGAACTGAGCTTCGTTCGCACCGGCGGCAACGCGGAATCTTCGACCTTCGGGATCGCCACCACGGTCACGAGGTCCTGGGACCGCACCGAGGTCAAGCTCGAGGTGGGCGGGATCCGCACTCGTTCGACCCGCTACAGGCGGGTAGCCATCGGAACGGAAGCCGCATACCGCGTCGAGGACAACGCCGAGAGCGACATCTCCGCGGAGAACTATCGCGGACGCGCGCGCCTCGACCGCAGGTTTTCCGAGCGCACCTCCGTCTTCGTGCAGTCGGGATGGATCCGCAACACGTTCTCGGGCGTCAGGCACCGTCTGGTCAATGTGCTCGGAGTGTCCACGCGCTGGGCCTCATCGGACACACAGCGCCTGCGGACCGCCTACGGCTTCACCCACACGGTGCAGCAGGATGTCGTTCGCGATCCGGAGGCCGATGGACGCTTTCTGGGCCTGCAATTGTCGACGGAATACTGGCGGAAGGTGACCGGCAACACCGAATGGACGAGCAACCTGGTCATTGACGGCAACGGCGACAACCCCTCCGATCTGCGGGCCGACTGGACCAACGCGGTCAGCGTGGCCATGAACGAGCACCTGGGGCTCAAGACATCGTTTCGCACGACCTTCGACAACGAGCCGGCACTCGCAAGGGTGCCCCTGGTGTCGCCAGGCGGTGAAGAAGGGGAGAGCGTGCTGCTCCCCCGGAAGGAACTCGACCGAGTCTTTACCGTGGCGTTGGTAGTGAGCTTCTAGGAGCCAGCGGGTAGAGCCAGGGTCGCGCTAGCGCGGCGAAGCCGACGGTATTCGAGGCCGCCGCGTCCAGTCCGCCCGCAGGCCGAAATCCTCCCCTTCCACATACGGTTCTCCGAAACGGAGGATGGTCGTTACCGGCGGCAGGCCGGGCGGGATCACGACAATGTAGAGACGGTCGTACTCCAGGTCGTCAATGGGCATCGATGGATCGCCGCCCAGGGTTTCGACCAACATCGGAGTCGTGTTGCTGTGGCCCACCACCAGGTGGTGCCCCGGGGTCGCCTTGAGAGTTGCCGCGAAAGCCGCCAGGTCCCCGGCATCGTAGAATGACGGCTCGAGGCCAAGGTCCATTGCGATCGGCCGAGCCGTCTCCCGGGTGCGCTTCCAGTCCGTGGTGTGTATGTGGGTCATGTCGGACTCGGCCAGCAGCTGCCGCAGGACCTGGACTCGGATCTGGCCAGCCAGCGCCAATGGTGGATCGTCCGTCCCGTCGTCCGCCTTCTCTGCATGGCGGACCAGATAGACGACCACCGTTTCAGGCGAGCCTGTCTCGGTGGCCTCGTCCTGGATCGGGAGCGCCGAGACCGTTGCCGCCGGCACCGCGTGCAGAGCCAGCGCGGTCAGCACGGCAGACAGAACGGCGTCGAGGCGCTTCCGGATTGGGCGGAGTTGGACAATCACCATTGCGTCACTCCCCTTTCGCGGCCACGTGACCCGATGTCGCGCAGGCGACCGAGCCATGGCAGATTGTATTCGCGTAGAATCCGTTTGTTCCGTTGGCAGACAATCATTTACGACAATCTAATAAACAAATGTTTCCCATGATGACTTCAGACGCGGCGCGAGACCGGGCACGCCTGTCGGCGAGGGCGCGGCCAGTCGCATCCCGGGGGACGTACCTCGAAGGACTGGACCCGACAGAAGGGATGGGTGCAGTTTTGGAGCGTGTCCAGGAGGACGGGCTGAGGGATCGCCGACGGGAGCCCATGGGCTTGCCGGCCGGAGGAAAGTCCGAGCTCCGCAAGGCAGGATGCCGGGTAACGCCCGGGCGCCGCGAGGCGACGGAAAGTGCCGCAGAGAGCAGACCGCCGATGGTTCCCCCAACCGGGGAATACAGGCAAGGGTGAAAGGGTGCGGTAAGAGCGCACCGGGCCGCTGGCAACAGGGGTCGCATGGCAAACCCCATCCGGAGCAAGGCCAAATAGGGGACGAGGGGCAGCCTGTCCCGCCCGAGTCCCGGGTAGGCCGCACGAGGTCCGGAGCGATCCGGATCCCAGATAAATGATCCCTGACCGCCCCGGCGGCGGGAGACAGAACTCGGCTTATGACGCCCGTCCTCCTGGCGCATCGCCGCGCGGGGCGCGAGCATCCCGGGGCCGACCTCTCGCGTTCCGGTGCGTACGGCCGCGGAAACGGGGTTGACCCGGAATCGCCTCTGGCGGATCATTACTGCATCTTGCGCCCGTAGCTCAGCTGGATAGAGCGCTGCCCTCCGGAGGCAGAGGCCAGAGGTTCGAATCCTCTCGGGCGTATTCGGCCGCCTCCGGCCCCCGAGGATCCTCACCCCTGGGACAATCACGATGGGGGGTTCGCCTTCCCCGGCGCATCCGGATGGGACCGCGGTCTGCGCAACCGGATCGGCTTCCTGGACCGAATCCGCAGGTTCAGCGACTCGACGAAGATCGAGAAGCCCATCGCGAAGTATATGTAGCCCTTCGGGATATGTTGTCCGAAGCCCTCGGCCACGAGCGTCATTCCGAGCAGGAGCAGGAAGCTCAGGGCGAGCATCTTTACGGTGGGGTGGTCGTTGACGAACTCCGACACACGGGTTGCCGAGACCATCATCACCGCCACGGCGAGCACGATGGCGATCGCCATCACCGCGAAGTCCTCGGCCAGTCCGACCGCGGTGATCACCGAATCCAGCGAAAACACCATGTCCATTATGGCGATCTGCAACAGCACCGCACCGTAGCTCGCCGCCGTAGCCTTCCCGCCGCCCTCGTCGTCGCCTTCCAGACGGTGGTGGATCTCGCGGGTGGCCTTGGTGAGCAGGAAAAGCCCACCTCCGATCAGAATGAGGTCGCGCCCCGAGAGTCCGTGGCCCAGCAGGCTGAACAGCGGGGCGGTGAGCTTCATGATGACCGAGATCATGCCGAGAAGGGCGAGCCGGGTCACCATCGCCAGGATCAGGCCGTTTCTCCTGGCCGCCGGCTGCTGCTCGGGGGGCAGCTTGTCGGCAAGAATGGAAATGAAGATGATGTTGTCGATCCCGAGCACGATTTCCAGAATCGCCAGGGTCGCAAGCGCGATCCATGCTTCGGGACTCGAAATCCATTCCATATGGTGTCACCGATCCGGGGTGGCTCTGACCGCCTCCGGGCTGGCGGCCGTTCCCGGGGCGCGTGCTCTTGGGTCATGTAAAGATATATAAAATTCACATCATAGGTACGGTGGGGTTGTCGGGCGCGTAACGGCATGCCCCTGAGACAGTTGATGGCCGGGCCAAAACAAGGGAGACATGCAGCGATGGGAGTATCGGTGGAATCCCTGATCGAACGATGGGACGGACTGGGTGTGGTGGTGTCCCGCCACCCGGCGACGGGCACCTGGATCTTCGTCGCGCTGCACGACGCGACCCTGGGACGCCCGACCGGCGGATGCAGGCTGAAGAACTATGCGACGCCGGCGGAAGCCCTCCGCGACGCGATGCGCCTGGCAGAGGGGATGACCTACAAGTGGGCCGCGATGGGGTTCGGATACGGCGGGGGAAAATCGGTCCTGGCTGTGCCGGGACCGGTGCAGGGAGAGGCGCGGAAGAGCCTCTTCAGCCACTTCGGGCGGCTGCTCAATGGTTTGAACGGCGCGTACGGCGTCGGAGAAGACCTGGGCACAACTCGCGCGGACATGTCGTTTCTGGCGACAGTTACGCCCCATGTGGCCGGTGCGGGGGACGGGGGTGAGCCGCCCGACCCGAGCCCGTTCACCGCCGCTGGCGTGCATGCGGGCATCGTCGCGTCCGTGGAGCATGTGTACGGCGGCGACAGCCTGGCGGGCAGGTCGGTCCTGGTGGAGGGTGTGGGACATGTCGGCGGGCCGCTGGCGGTGCTCCTGGCCCGCTCGGGCGCAACGGTGATCACCTCGGACCTGGACATGGGCCGTGCCCGCTCCGTCGCCGACGAGTGCGGGGGAACCGCGATCGATCCGCGTGACGTGTGCGACACCCAATGCGACGTCTATGCGCCATGTGCGGTAGGCGCCACCGTGAACGCGACAACGGTCCCCCGGCTGCGCTGCAGGATCGTCGCGGGAGCGGCCAACAACCAGCTCGAATCCCCCGAAGATGCCGACCGCCTTCGCGAAAGAGGCATCCTTTATGCTCCCGACTACGTCGTAAATGGTGGCGGGGCGATGGCGTTTGGCTTGATGGAGAAGGGGATTCACGACGCAGAGGAGCTGAAGCTGCAGGTGCGACGCATCGGCACATCGCTCAAGGACATCTTTCGCGAGGCGGACGAAACGGGGAGTTCTCCCATGCTGGCCGCCCACAGGATTGCGAGAAAGGCTCTCGGCTACAGGTAGATTCCACGCCGAAGGCACGTCGGCGGACCGACAGCTGCGGGATTGCCGGTTGACCCGCCGGACTCCACTCGGCGACATTCGATCAGACATTCGACAAAAGGACAGGAGGCGTCCTCTCATGTGCACCTTGCGGAGGCGGATTTCCGTGTTGCCGATGCTGGTTTTGCTGGCGCCGGCTGCCCTCCAGAGCCAGGGCCGGGTTGGGGGGAATGCCGACCAGTCGACTTTCCTGCGGGCCGTCGGCGAGCATTACGGCATCGCGCCGAGCGAAGTAGCGGTGCTTTCGCGGTGGAAACTCACTGCGGGCGAGATCCCTGTTGTGCTGTTTCTGGCCGAGCGGGCCGGAGTATCGCCCGATGTCGTAGTGGCGCAACGAAGGCGGGGAGAGAACTGGACGGCGATAGCGGCGGCCTATTCGGTCCACGCGGGTGACTTCCACGTTCAGATCGATGGGCCCACCGGGGTGCTCGCGGCGGCCTATGATCGCTTCAGCGGCCGCGCTGCCTCGGAATGGCGCGAGATCTCCCTCACCGACGACGAGGTCGTAGGCTTCGTGAACGTGCGGTTTCTCTCCAGGTTCCTCAGCATGTCGACCTCCCGGGTCGCCCAGGAACTCGGCGGCACTGGGGGGATAGTCGGCGTATTCCAGCGCCTTCAGGGCGGTGGGACTTGACGGTCGTCCCGGGGCTGCCGGCTTGAGCGGGCCCCGGTACCAGCCGCTGGACTCCTACGTCGAGTACCCGCGCGAGGAGATGGTTCGCCGGGCCGCGAGCTTTCGCCGTGAGATCGCCCGGCGGCGCACCGTCCGCGACTTCAGCGACCGGCCAGTTCCCCCCGAAGTGATCCGGGAGTGCCTCCGCGCGGCAGGCACGGCACCCAACGGAGCCAACCATCAGCCGTGGCACTTCGCCGTCGTGTCCGATCCCGGGATCAAGGCACGAATCCGCGTCGCCGCCGAAGCCGAGGAGCGCGAATTCTACCGGGGCGGCGCGCCGCAGGAATGGCTCGACGCCCTGGCCGCGCTGGGTACGGACGAACACAAGCCGTTCCTGGAGACGGCGCCCTGCCTGATCGCGATCTTCGCCGAGCGCTATCAGCTTCTCGGCGGCGGGAGAAAGGTCAAGAACTACTACGTCCAGGAGAGCGTCGGAATCGCGACCGGACTGCTCATCACCGGTCTCCACCACGCCGGGCTCGCGACCCTCACGCACACACCGTCCCCCATGGGATTCCTGAACGAGATCCTGGGCCGCCCTCCGAATGAACGCCCCTTCCTGATCCTCGTCGTGGGCTACCCGGCCGAGAACGCCCGCGTACCGGAAATCACCAAGAAGCCCCTGAAAGAGATCGCGACCTTCTTGTAATCGACGGTCATTCGCGCGAATGTAAAACGTTGGGGAGCGGCGGCGCGGGCAAGTCTCCAGGCGCGGTCGCTCCTTCTTGGCATTACACGTCACCGCGGCTTGAGGTCACTCAATGGGCGTAGACCTGGCACCACAGACTTCACCCGAAGCGATCCGCAAGTTCACTCGGGCGTTGCTGCGGGATCTGAAGGCGATGGAGCGGCTCTTGTCGGAAGGACTGATCGAGTCCGGTGTCCGGCGCTTCGGGGCCGAGCAGGAGATGTTCCTGGTGGACGAAGCATGGAGGCCGGCTCCCGTCTCGGTCGAGGTTCTCAAGGAGTTGGACGACGAACCGTTTACCACCGAACTCGCCCGCTTCAACCTGGAGGCCAACCTGTCGCCGCGGGTGCTGGAAGGCTCCTGCTTCTCGGACATGCAGGAGGAACTCGACGGCTACGTCGCGCGGGTCCGGCGCGCAGCCCGCCTCCATGACTCCGAAGTGGTCCTCACGGGCATCCTGCCCACGCTGACCAAGTCCGACCTGTCGCTGGACAATATCACTCCCCGTGCCCGTTACTACGCCCTCAACGAAGCCATGAACATGGCCGGGGGCGGCGCGTTCCGGCTCCGAATTCGGGGTACGGACGAGCTCATGATCGAGCACGATTCCGTCATGCTGGAAGCGTGCAATACGAGCTTCCAGGTCCACCTGCAGGTCTCGGCGGAAGAGTTTGCCCATGTCTACAACGTGGCCCAGGCGGTCACCGGACCGGCTCTGGCGGCATGCGTCAACTCGCCCCTCCTCTTCGGTCGCCGCCTCTGGTCGGAGACGCGGATCGCGCTTTTCCAGCAGTCTCTCGACACGCGGGGCGCCGATCTTCACATGCGGGAAATGAGTCCGCGGGTGCGCTTTGGCGGAAGCTGGCTGGAGCAGTCGGTCGTGGAACTCTTTCAGGAGGACATCGGTACGTTCCGGGTGTTGCTGGCGACCCCTGTCGACGAGGACCCCCTCGAGGTGCTCAACGAAGGCGGCGTTCCCAGGCTGAAGGCGCTGCAGCTCTACAACGGGACAGTCTACCGATGGAATCGGCCGTGCTACGGCATCTCGAACGGAAAACCGCACCTGCGCATCGAGTGTCGCGCCCTTCCGGCCGGCCCCACGACCCTCGACGAGATGGCCAACACCGTCTTCTGGATCGGCGCGGTTCTGGGGGTTGCCCGGAAATTCCCCGACCTGACCGAGCGCATGGAGTTCGATGACGCCAAGAGCAACTTCCTCGCCGCCTCGCGGCTGGGGCTTCGGTCGGGGCTCGCGTGGCTGGACGGCGCCAGTGGTCCCGCGGACCGGCTTGTCCTGGAGACTCTGCTCCCGCTTGCCGAGGAGGGTCTGTCGGACTATCCCCTCGACAGCAAGGATGTGGCGCGGTACCTGGGCGTCATCGAGGAGCGGGTCAAGGCGGGAGTCACGGGAGCTTCGTGGACCTTGCGTTCGCTGAGCAAGCTGAAAAAGCACGGAACCCGGTCGGAGCGACTGTCCGCGCTGACCGCGGCAACGGTTCGCCAGCAGATGGAGGGAATCCCGATCTCCCGGTGGGAGCCCGCGGAGATGCGCGAGGCGGGGGGCTGGAAGCACCACTACGTCCGCGTCGAGCAGTACATGACGACCGCGCTGACGACGGTGAACCAGGATGAGCTCGTGGAGTTGGTGGCCTATCTCATGGACCTTCGCCAGATTCGTCATGTGCTGATCGAGGACAACGACCATCGCCTTGTCGGGATCGTCTCATACCGGTCCATCCTGAGGCTCATGGCGGAGGGAAGGACGCAGGAGGAGGCCGACAACATGCCGGTGAGTTCCGTGATGGTGCGGGAGCCGGTCACGATCGCACCCGAAACGACCACCCTCGACGCGATCCGCATCATGCGCAAGGACAAGGTGTCCGCCCTTCCCGTGATCAAGGACGGCCAGCTCGTCGGCCTCGTGAGCGAGACGGACTTCATGCCGATGGCGTACCATCTCCTGGAAGAGCGCTTGCAGGATGACTGATCCACGATGAGGTCGAGCGCCGAGTGTCTCGCAACCGAGCCGGTATCCGCCCCCCGAAGCGGGCTGATTGGCTGGGTCGAGGGAGATTCGGAGGGCCCTCTGCTCCTCTGCATCGGAGGCCTGCACGGGAATGAGCCGGCGGGAGTGCAGGCGCTCGAGACGCTGGTAGGTCAAGTACGGGCGCGGCGGCATGCCCTTGCCGGTGACTTCGTGGCCGTGATCGGAAACGCGAGCGCACTGGCCGCCGGGCGACGCTTCATTTCCTACGACATGAATCGCGCCTGGACCTCGTCACGCGTGGAGAGCTCCAGAAACGGGCTATCAATGCATCGCGACCCTGGTGGCGGACCCTCGTCCAGCCGGAGGTGGAACTCCGCGCCCGCGCCCGAAGACAGGGAAATGGTCAGGCTGCTTCACCTGCTCGACGTTGTGTCGCAGCGGCATCGCGGTCCGGTCCACGTTCTCGACCTGCACACGACATCGGGATGGGGCGGAACCTTTACCTCGACTGCGGATCGCCCGGCTCACCGCCGCTTTGCGATGGCGATTCCCGTGCCGCTGGTGCTGGGTCTGAACGAGCACCTGGAGGGCACCTTGCTCACCCACCTCGACGACATGGGCTACACCACCACCGTTTGCGAGTGCGGGCAGCACGAGGAGCCCCGTGCCGTCACCAGGGCAGGGGCAGCGGCCTGGCTGGCGCTCCACGCGGCGGGGATGCTCTCGCGCGGGGCCGTTCCCGAGTTCGACCACAGCTACCGGATCATGCGGGCCGCGCGCCGGAGCTTGCCGAAGACCTTCGAGATGGTGCACCGCCATCCGGTGGAACCGGAGGATGGCTATCGGACCCGGCCGGGCTTTACCAACTTCCAGTCGGTGCGCGCCGGGACCGTGGTTGGAGAAGATCGGACCGGCGAAGTGGTGGCGCCCGTCGGAGGCATGCTGCTGATGCCCCTCTACCAGGAACTCGGCGAGGACGGCTTCTTTGTCGTCCGGGATCGGGGCAAATCTCGAAACCGGGAAGGGCACTAGGAGCGGCAGGCTCCTGGCAGCCCGGGTGCGCTAGCGGTGTGCGGCCGTTTCACCCTCACCGAAGAGGCGGACGCGGTGGCGGCCGCTTTCGCCGCTGACATCGATCCCATCCGCGCCATTCACCGGCCGCGCTACAACATCGCGCCGACCGACCAGGCCCCCATTGTCATCGCGGTGCCGGGCGGAAGGCGCGCCGGACCGATGCGGTGGGGCCTGCTGCCGCATTGGGCGAAAGACCCGCGTGCGGGTGCACGGATGATCAACGCCCGCTCGGAAACGGTCGCCAGGCGCAGCGCCTTTCGCGAGTCGTTCCGGGCCCGTCGCTGCCTGGTGCCGGCCGATGGCTTCTATGAGTGGGAGGCGCGTGCGTCCGGCAAGCAGCCGTACTGGATCCACCAGCGTGATCGCGCCGTCTTCGGAATGGCGGGCATCTGGTCGTTCTGGGCCCCGACGGGGGGCGATCGCATCGCCACGTTTTCGATTCTCACGCGATCGGCGCCTCCGTCGATCCAATGGCTGCACGATCGGGTCCCGGTCATCCTTCCGGTGCCGGCGTGGGATGACTGGCTGGCCCGCGGGACGCCCGCCTCCGTGCTGCAGGAGATTCTCGGCGCTGCGGACCCCCCGGAACTGCAGCTGCATCCGGTGTCGCGGGCCGTGAATCGCGCGGGGCACGATGAACCGGGCTGTGTGGAACAGGTGGAATTGCCGGATCAGGCGAGCCCGCAGGAGTCCACGGGCGCTTAGCGCACGGCGACTCCTGCGATGGACTCGAAGGCCGCCCGCAGACGGTCGAGTCCTTCCACCAGTTCGCCTTCAGGGGGACCGAACCCCAGGCGCATCGTCGAGTCGATTCCGAAGTGGTGGCCGGGGACGATCAGGACGCTCCGCTCCACGCGCAGCCGTTCGGCGAGCTCGGCGGAACCGATGTCCGGGTGGTAGCGCACCATGGCGATGGCGCCGGCATCGGGCGGCGTGTAGCTGAAGAGGCCGTTGGAGGAAGCCACCCAGTCAGCCAGAATACCGAGATTGTGCCGGATGATGCCTTGTGTCCGCGCGAGGATCTTCGGCCGCACCTCGGGGGACAGAGCGATCCTGGCGAGGGCATCGGAGACCGACGGAGGTGCGATGGTGGTGTAGTCGGTGCGGGCCCACAGGCGGTCCACCACGTCCTCCGGTCCCAGGACCCATCCGAGCCGGACTCCGGGCAGCGCGTACGCCTTGGACAGCGAATTCGTGACCAGAACCCTGTCATAGCGTCCCCAGAAACTCGGTACCGGAGCGTCGGCGACCTCCGCACCCCGATAGACCTCGTCGCAGAGGATCCAGGCGCCGTGCCTGTCGGCCAGAGAGACGATGTCGTCCATCTCCGCCGAGGTCAGCGCCACGCCAGTGGGGTTGTTCGGATTGGTGACCAGGATGAAACCGGCACCCGCGCCGAGAGCCGCCTCAAGCTGGTTCAGGTCCGGGCGCCAACCGGTATCTTCGCGCAGATGGAAGGGAATGGCTTCGCCGTCGAAATTCCGGATCAGCCCCGGAACCTGCATGTAGTTGGGGAGCATTACCGCGGCCTTGTCCCCCCGGGAAGCGAGTTCCCAGAAGCCCACGAAGTTGGCCTCGGCGCCCCCGATGGTGACGCTCACCGAGCGGTCCGTGGCCCCCGGGTAAAGCGAGGCGATGCGCGCTCTCAGTTCGTCCGAGCCGTTGGACTGGCTGTACCCCAGGCGCACGCCGGAAAGGTCGGTCGTATTACTCGCGTATGACAGCAGTTCACCGATCGTGAGAGGGTGCACCCCGCTCTCGGAGAGGTTGTACTTGACCCTGTGTTCGTAGGTGGACTGCCATCTTTCCATCTGGAAGGGGGTGAATCCCACGGCGCTGACTCCTCTTTGGTTGTGGATGCCGCCGCCAACGGATAGCCTCCAAATCGCGGGCTTTCAAGGTGTGCTCCGGTCTTGTGCCGCCCGCCGGGTCGGAGAGAGAGTTGGACTTGCTGCAGGAAGAATAACGGTGCGCCGGGAGAGGACGCGGAATGATAGAGGTCGAGGAGCACACTCTCGACAACGGTCTGAGACTCGTGATGGCACCGGATCCCAGGGCTCCGGTCACCGGCGTGAACCTCTGGTACGGCGTGGGGTCGCGGAATGAAGGCGCGGGCAAGACCGGGTTCGCGCACCTCTTCGAGCACATGATGTTTCAGGGTTCGGCGCACGTTCCCAAGAACGGGCATTTCCAGCACATCGAAGGGGTGGGTGGCTCCGCCAACGCGACGACGTGGTTCGACCGGACCAACTACTTCGAGACGCTGCCCTCGCATCACCTGGACCTGGCGCTCTGGCTCGAATCCGACCGCATGGGATGGATGCTTCCGGCGATGACGGCGGAAAAGCTGGAAAACCAGCGCCAGGTGGTGATGAACGAGCGTCGCGAGCGCTACGACAATCAGCCATACGGCGACTGGGACGAGCGGCTCCAGTCCCTCCTCTTCCCGGAGACGCACCCATATCACCACACGGTAATCGGAAGCATGGAGGACATTGCGGGAGCCACGCTCGACGACGTCAGCGACTTCTTCGCCACCTACTATGTGCCCAACAACGCCGTGCTCTCGATCTGCGGCGACTTCGACCCCGACCACGCGCTCGGCCGGGTGGACCACTACTTCGGTGCGATCGCGCGGGGCGATGCTCCGCCACCGCTGCCCGGTGAGGATCGCATCGCATTCGAGACCGGCGAGACGCTGCGCACCGATGTCCCCGGCGCGGTGCCACTGCCAAGGGTCTACATCGCGGCGCGGGTACCTCCGTTCACGACGGACCTGTACTACCCGGGCGAGATCGCCGCCTTCTGCCTCGGCACGGGGAGGTCCTCCAGGCTGTACGATCGGGTGGTGCGCCAGCGCGTGGCGAAATCGGCGTCCTGTCACATCCTGCCCCTCACCTCGGGAGCGACCATCTTCCTGGCCATCGCCACCGGCTACCCGAACACCGACGTGGACGACCTGGAGGCGGCGGTCACGCGGGAACTCGACCAGGCGGCCACCATTACGGAGGCAGAGGTGTCCCGGGCCGTGATCGGCGAGGAAACCCGGACGTTGAGGGCATTGCAGCAGGTGGAGACGCGCGCCGACCTGCTGTCGATGTACGCCACCCACTTCGGAACGGCGGCTCGCTTGAACGAGGATCTTGTGCGCCTGCGCCGCGTCACTCCGCAGGAAGTCCGGGAGTGGGCTGGGGGCCATGTCCACCCCGACAATCGGGCCGTGGTCCGGTACATACCGGCGGCTGCCTCGTGACTGAGCGCAACACGCCTCCACGGGCGGGCCCCATCCGCCCCTGGGAGTTTCCACCCGTCGTCGACGAACGCCTCGACAACGGCATGGGAGTGCGCGTGGTGCACAACCTTCCGGGCCGGCTCGTTACCGCGATGGTCGTGCTGCGGGCCGGGGAAACCGGCGTGCGGACCGGCCAGGGCGGATTGGCCGTGCTCACCGGCGACGCGCTGGAAGGAGGCACGACGCATCTCTCCAGCAGGGAACTCGCCGGTCAGCTCGAGGACATCGGTGCGAGCTTTGGGGCGACCACGGGCTGGGACTACACCACGGTCGCCGTCTCCTGCCTGGCCGAGCACCTGGGCCCAGCCATGCCGCTCCTCGCCCAGATGGTGCGATCGCCGTCCTTCGCTCCGGCGGAGTTCGAGCGATACAGGGCGCAGAGACTTGCAACGGCGACGCATCGGCGCATGGATCCGGGTTCCCTGGCCGCAGACTCGTTCGTGCGCTTCGTTTTCGGCGAAGATGGCGCCTACGGCCGGCCGCTCGGTGGTACCCCGACGTCGCTGGACACCCTGGACCCCGCCCGCGCACACGAGTTCGTGGCGTCGCGCTACGGCCCCGGCCAGGCCGCGCTGGTGGTGGCGGGAGACGTGGAGAACAGGGAGGCGCTTGAACTGGCGGAGCAGACGTTCGGCGACTGGGATCACCATGTCGGGACTCCGCCGGAGGCTGCCGAAGCGGACCGCGGGCGGGCGCGGCAGGTGCACGTCGTCCATCGCGCCGGATCCGTGCAGTCCGAGATCCGCGTTGGACATGTGGGAGTGTCGCGCTTCGTCGACGATTTCTTCCCCCTCACGACGCTCAATCTCGTACTTGGCGGCTCCTTCGGTTCGCGGCTGAACCTCAACCTTCGCGAACGGAACGGCTTCACCTACGGAGTGCGCTCCTCCTTTGCGACGCGCCGCGGAGCTGGCCCCTTCACGGTGTCCACGTCGGTGGAATCCGCGGTCACCGGTGCCGCCGTGGGTGAGATCTTCAAGGAGATTGAGGCTCTCGTGGAGCAGGGTCCGACGGAGGAGGAGGTCGGCGCTGCGACCAGCTATCTCGCCGGGGTCTTCCCTCTTCGCATGGAGACTACCGGCCAGATCGCGTCGCGGATGGCGGGCACGATCGTGTTCGACCTTCCTGCCGACTACTACCAGAGCTACCGCGACCGCGTGAGGGAGGTGACCCGCGACCAGGCGGCCGAAGCCGCGCGACGGCACATCCGTCCCGGCGAACTCTGCACTGTGGTGGTCGGAGAGGCCGACGAGGTTGTACCGGCGTTGGAAGCGCTCGGGATCGGGCCGGTGACAGTGCACACCGACGAGGAAGCGCCGGGGTGAGATGAGCGAAGACCGGGACGCTCTGCTCGATACCACCGTCATTCACGACGGCAGGGTGGTTCACCTCAGCATCGACAGGGTGCGCTTTCCGGACGGGTCGGAGGGAGAGCTGGAACTGGTGCGCCACCGAGGCGCCGCGGCCGTGCTTCCCGTGGTGGAATCGGGTCCCGGCGTCGATCCGGAGGTGCTGCTCCTGCGCCAGTACCGCTACGCGGCGGGCGGCGTCATCTACGAGGTGCCGGCCGGCATCATCGAGCCAGGCGAAAGCTGGGAGGACTGCGCCCGGCGTGAACTCGAGGAGGAAGCGGGGGTGCGGGCCGGCCGTCTCGTGAAGCTGACGACGATTCATACAACTCCCGGCTTCACCAACGAGCAGATCCACCTCTATGCGGCCTTCGATCTGACCCGAGGGGTAGCGCACACGGACCGGGACGAATTCCTCGAAGTCGCACCGGTGCGACTCTCCGGCGTGCTGGAATTGATCCGCCGCGGTGAGATGACCGACGCGAAGTCGATCGTGTCGGTTCTCTACGCCGCACACTTTCTGCTGAAACCGACTGGCTGACAGCCCCCCCTTCGCCGGCGGACTGTCTTGCGCAGTGGAAACCGGTGTCACCTGACGAGGACATCGAACGCCCGTCGGGTCCCGTAACGGCGCGCTGGAGCGCTGGCACGGTTTATGCGCGAGACGAATTCGACTTGAACCGTCGAATTGATTGCGGCGCCGGACCTCACCAGTCCCGAGCGTCGTCAGAGAGGATGGTGGAATCATGGGACAGACGAACCCGATTCTCGTCACGCAGACAACCACCAGCCAGCGCACCAAGAGACTTGCCGAACTCGACGACAGCCAGATCGTGCGACGATTTCTGGCCGGCGAAGAAAAGGCGTTTGCCGAATTGGTGCACCGCTATGACAAACGATTGCAGAACTTTGTGTATCGAACCGTTGGAGATCGAGAGCGGGCCGAAGATCTGATTCAGGAGACTTTCGTCCGCGTTTACCGACACCTCCACAGATTTGACCAGACGCGGAAGTTCTCCACCTGGATCTACACGATTGCGGGGAACCTGGCCAAGAACGAATTGCGCAACCGCTCCCGGAACCCGCTGGTGCTCTTCCAGGCACTCGTGAAGAACTGGGAAGCCGACTTCCGGCCCCTGGAGTGGGAAGATCCCTCCACGCGTCCAGACGACCTTTACCGCAAGCGCTTCCTGCGGGAAAAGGTCAACGAGGCCGTTGCCATGCTCCCGGAGCATCATCGGGTGGTTTTCGTGCTGCGCGAGTTGCATGGCAAGACCTACGAGGAGATCGCCGAGATCACCGGCTGCAACCTGGGCACCGTCAAGAGCCGGTTGAACCGCGCCCGGAACAAGTTCGCGCGGATCATCGCCCCGATGATCGAATAGGCGCAACGCCGCCGTTCGGATACCCTGGAATCGCCGGGGTCGTTCCGGGTCCTTGAGACTCCGGAGGCCCCGGCGCCGGCGGGGCCCCTGCCGGTCCCCGGTGGAACCCGGGGGAACTCTCCGCATTCGCGGCGGTATACAAACTCAGGTGTTGGTGGTTGTCCGAAGTTGCTACCCTCGCGCGTCGGATCGACTTGCCCCATGTTTGGAGCGGTCATTTGACGACACGAAAACCTGCTGTCACCGGGATCGGCGATCTTGTACACAAGCACTCGACTTCGTTGGCGTCCGCGTGACCCCGCGCCTGCCGGGTCACCTGAGAGTTGCCGTTGGTTCGTTGATTCATATTCGGATCACCGCGACGGGTGCCTCGACCCCGATGATCAGGTGCGTGCGAAGGCACACCTGGCAGCCTGTTCCTCTTGCCGACGCTACGACCGGGTGATCCGTACAGGCGTTTCGGTCCTGCGTGCCGAGGCGCCCCGGCCCAGCGGCCGCAAGCTGGCCGTCGGGACGTTGCGGGACCGGGCGTGGGCCATGGACCGGGAAGAGGCAATGGCGCTTGGAGGGGCCGGCTCGGGAATAACCACGGCGGGAGTGGTGTTGGTCGCACTCCTTCTGGGAGGATTCGCCTGGCTCCCGCTCTTCCTGCAGGGCGCTCCGGAGGTGGAGATTGCACCGATCGCGGCGGTCCCGCCGGGATCCGAACCGGCACCGGTATACTCCTGGGGCGACCTCTCGCCGGCACTTCTGTCCCTGCGTTCCCCGGCCGGGTTCTCCACATCCTCGCCGGGCTCCCAGACGGTCCGCGTTCGTGTTCCCCTCACGCCCGGGGTCGCGGTGGGAGTGGATCCAGACTAGCGTTCCTAGCACGTCGTCACAGTGTCCGCCGACTGACTGGCACCGCTCAGGTTGATCCCCAGACCGCTTCTCGCCGCCCGGAAGGGTGGAGTCTTCTTCCTCCATGGGGAAGACGAGTTCAGGAAACAGGCCTCGGCCCGCTTCCTGGTGGAGCGGTATGCCGATCCCGCCACGCGCGACTTCAACCTGGACCGTCTCCAGGGATCGGAAGTTTCCGTGGAGCGTTTGGCGTCGGTCTTCGCGACGCCGCCCATGATGGCCGAATGGCGGGTCGTACATTTGAAGGAGACCGAGGCGCTGGCCGCCAGCCCCAAGGCAAGGCGGGTTATTCTGGATGTCGCGAAGGACCCTCCACCGGGATTGGCGCTGATCCTGCAGGCCACGATCCCGCGAAAGTCCAAAGCCAGGTTCTACAAGGATCTGGCCCGCGTTGCCACGAGCGTGGAATTCAAACCGGTATCGGTCGACGCGGTGCCCAGTTGGCTGGTTACCTGGGCCGATGAGGAACTGGGCGCCAAGCTCGAACTGGATGCCGCGCGAGCGCTCGCCCAGTCAGCGGGAATCGATCTGGGCATACTCACTCAGGAGGTGCGGAAACTGGCGGAGATGGTGGAGTCCGGGGACCCGATCGGTCTGGAGGTCGTCCGGCGGGGGGGCGTCAAGCTGCCGCAGCAGGATCGCTGGGCCTGGTTCGATCTTGTGGGAAACCGCCGAATCGAGGAGGCCATGCGGGGGTTGCCGGTCCTGCTGAACCAGGGCGAGACGGCTATCGGACTGGTGATCGGTCTCTCGACCCATCTGTTGCGGGTGGGGATCGCGGCCGAAGGCGGGGCTCCGGCTCTGCAGGCTGCGCTGCCGCCGTACCAGCGCTTCGTGGCTCGCCGCATCGTGGGCCAGGCGCGGCGCTGGAAGCGGGCCGAGCTGAAGGGGGCGATACGACGTCTGCGCAGACTTGACCAACTCCTGAAGTCCAGCGCCCTTCCGGACGACTTGCTCATGGAAGAGTGGCTGATCGGGTGTCAGTTGCTCGGGGCCGACCAGGGGGCGCCGTCATGAACACGTCGGATCCGGTCACCCGCGTGAAGGCCGGCGGGGCGACGAGCGAAGTCCATCTTCGCATTCGAGGCATGCACTGCGCGTCGTGTGTTTCCACCGTCGAGCGTGCGCTGGTTTCAGTGAACGGGGTAGCGGAGGCGAGCGTCAACCTCGTGGAAGAGACGGCCCGGGTCAGCGCGGCGGCCGCTGAGGCCCACGTGCTTGTCGATGCGGTGGAGGGGGCGGGGTACGGGGCGGAAGTTCTCGCCGGGGCCGCGGCCGAGGTCGAGGCGGCCCGTGGCCGTGACGAAGAACGCGACGCCGAACACCGCGATCTGATGCGGCGCTTTCGGGTCGGCGTGGTCTTCGGCCTTCCGGTGGTGGTGATCGGGCACATGGAGCTGATTCCGGGACTTCCATCCCTGTCCGGAGAGGCGATGCGGTTGGCCTGGTGGCTCTCCGCACTGTTCACCCTGCCGATCGTCCTGTACGTCGGGCGGCGCTTTTTCGTGAGTGCCTGGGCGGCTGCGAGCAGGCGGGCGGCAAACATGGATACGCTCGTTGCGCTGGGCACGGGAGCCGCGTGGCTGTATTCGACGACCGTGTTGCTGGCACCCGACCTCTTTCCGGCCGGCAGCGGTCGTCCCTTCTACGAGGCGGTGGCTGTGATCATCACCCTGGTGGTGCTGGGCCAGGCTATCGAGGCAAGAGCCAGGGGGCGAACCTCACGGGCCCTGCGAGCGCTGCTGGATCTGGCCCCGGAGACCGCGGAGAGGGTGCGACCGGACGGGACGGAGACCGTTGCACTGGACGAGATCGGCTCCGGCGAACTGTTGATGGTTCGGCCGGGAACCCGTGTTCCCCTGGACGGCCGCGTTCGCAGCGGCGTCAGCGACGTCGACGAATCCATGCTTACGGGAGAGAGTGCTCCGGTCACGAAGTCCCCCGGCGACGAAGTGGTGGGTGGCACCCTGAACACGACCGGCGCGCTCACGGTCGAAACCACGAGAGTGGGTGATGACACCGTCCTGGCCCGCATCGTCGACATGGTCCGCCGCGCACAGAGCAGCAAGCCGGCGATCCAGAGAATGGTCGATGCCGTGGCCGGCTATTTCGTTCCGGTGGTGATTGCAGGCGCGCTGCTGACCTTCGGGATCTGGTATATGGTCGGACCCGAACCCCGGCTCAACTTCGCCATGGTGACTGGCGTCGCCGTCCTGGTTATCGCATGTCCGTGTGCGTTGGGGCTGGCCACGCCCATCTCGGTGATGATCGCCATCGGCAAGGCGGCCGCGCATGGCGTCCTGATCCGTGACGGCGAGGCCCTGCAGCGGGCACGCAGGGTGGATACGGTAGTGCTCGACAAGACGGGAACCCTGACGATGGGTCAGCCGCAGGTGAGCTACGTGGCCGCGGCCAGGCCCTTCAGTGAACAGGAACTCATGATCGCGGCCGGGGCCGCCGAAGCATCGTCCGAGCACCCTGCCGCCCGCGCGATCCTGCGACACTCCCGCCAGAGGGGCCACGTTCCCGGAGCCGCCGAGCACTTTGCCGCGCATCCGGGGCGGGGCGTCTCGGCAGTAGTCGACGGGAGACGCGTACTGGCCGGCTCTCCGTCGTTCCTCGGCGAAGCAGGAGTCGACACCGGGCCGGTGCGCGAAGAGCTCACGCGCATTGCCGAGCAGTCGGCGACGCCGGTCGCAGTCGCGGTCGACGGGATAGTCGCCGGCGTGTTCGGGCTGACCGACGCTTTGCGCCCCGGGGCGGCGGCGACCGTAGCGCGCCTTCGCGAACTGGGCGTCGAGGTGACGATGCTCACGGGGGACCAGGAGGCCGCTGCGGCGAAGATTGCGGAAGAGGTCGGGATCACCAGCGTGCATGCGCGCGTATCACCCGCCGAGAAGGCCGCGCGGATCGAGGCGCTGCGCAGCGGCGGCAGCGTCGTGGCGATGGTGGGCGACGGGATCAACGATGCGCCTGCCCTGGCGACGGCCGATGTGGGCATCGCGATGGGGGGCGGAACGGATGTCGCGCTGCAGACCGGTGACGCGGCCCTGCTGGGCGACTCGCTTCGCGGCGTCGAGACACTGATCGGCATCTCCCGGGCGGCACACCGCAATATCATCCAGAACCTGGTTGGCGCCTTCGCCTACAATGTGGTCGGCATACCGGTGGCGGCGGGGGCGCTCTACCCAACGCTCGGCATCCTCCTGTCCCCGATGATTGCGGGGGCCGCCATGGCCTTCAGTTCGGTAACGGTGGTCGCAAACGCAAACCGTCTGCGGCGCTACCAGCCTGCCTGAAAGGAGTCCGGATTTGCGATCGTCCACCGGCTCCGACACCCCCCTGATGCGTCAATGGCGGCAGGTGAAGGCCCGCCACCCCGACGACCTCGTGTTCTTCCGCGTGGGCGACTTCTACGAGCTCTTCTGCGAAGACGCCGAAGAGGGCTCGCGGCTCCTGAGCCTGACCCTGACCTCGCGCAACAACGGGGCCGCGCAGCGGGTGCCTCTGGCGGGCGTCCCGGCCAGGGCGCTCGAGGACTACGTGAACCGCCTGGTCGGGATGGGGCGCAAGGCGGTGATCTGCGATCAGGTCGAGGATCCCGCCGAGGCCAAGGGGATTGTGCGCCGAGAGGTGACCGAGACCGTGACGCCGGGGACAGTCGTCTCGGACGCCCTCCTGCAGTCCAACCGCAACAACTTCATCGTTGCGCTCGTCGTCCAGAGGGGCGATGCGGGACTGGCCGCGATCGATGTTTCCACCGGCCAACTCGTCGTCCAGAAAGCCGCCCTGTCCGAACTGGAGGATGAACTCGCGCGCCTGGAGCCCAGCGAGCTGCTCGTGCCCGAATCGCTGGATCAGGATCTTGAGGGACTTGGCCCGGCAATCCACACTGAACGAGCGGACTGGATCTTCGAACTTGCCACCGCGCGCGACGAGCTGACGCGGCGGTACGATGTCCATTCCCTCGACGGCTTCGGCTTCGAGCGCGGCGACGAACTGCTCGTTTGCGCTGCCGGCGCCCTGGTCGCCTACGTGGAGGAGATCCGGCCCGGAGCCCTCGAACATCTGCTGCCGCCCAGAATCCAGCGCCCGCACAAAGTTATGGCACTGGATTCCATGACCAGGCGCAACCTCGAGCTCGTAGAGCCCCTGATGCCCGACCTGAGCCGGGCCTGCCTCTTGTCGGTGCTGGATCGGACGACGACGCCGATGGGCGCGCGTCTTCTCAGAGACTGGGTTCTGCGCCCGCTCCTGGACGAGGAGGAGCTTTGGACACGTCAGCGAGGGGTGGCGGAGCTCTTCGAGGCGCCGGAAGTGCTGGCCGGACTGCGCTCCGCCCTTTCCCGCATCCGGGATCTCGACCGGCTCGCCACCAAGATCGGGTCGGGGCGGGCAGCGCCCAGGGAGGTGTTGGGCCTGGGGCAGTCGATCCGGCAGCTGCCCGCGGTCGTGGGGGCCGGCGCCACGTTCGAGAGCAAGGTCCTTTCGGGGCTCCTGGCCGACCTCGACACCCTCGACGACGTGGACACCAGAATCACTAACGCAATCTCGGGAGATGCGCCGGCTTCGTTGGCCGAGGGCGGTGTGATCTGCAGCGGATTCGACGAGGAACTGGACAAACTGCGCGAAATCCGTGACAACGCCGAGGACTTCATTGCCAGGCTCCAGGCAAGAGAGCGCGAGCGAACCGGAATCGCCTCGCTGAAGGTCGGTCAGAACAAGGTGTTCGGGTACTACCTCGAGGTCACCAACGCGAACCGATCCCGGGTGCCCGAGCATTTCGTGCGAAAACAGACCCTGGCGAACGCCGAGCGCTACTTCACACCCGAACTGAAGGAGTGGGAAGAAAAGGTCTTCGACGCCGAGGACAGGATCGCCCATCTCGAACGAAACCTCTTCATGCGGGTGAGGGGCGAACTCGCTCTCGCCGTTCCGCGGATCCAGGACACCTCCTGGCGGATCGCCACCCTGGACGCCCTGGCCTCCCTGGCCGATGTGGCCGGCCGCAACGGCTACGTGCGCCCGGAGGTCACGACCGGTTTCACGCTCGACATCGTGGCCGGCCGCCATCCCGTGGTCGAGACGACGATGCCCCGCAGCGACTTCATCCCCAATGACCTGCGCCTCGACGACGACGCGCGCATCGCGATCCTGACAGGACCGAACATGGCCGGAAAGAGCACGGTGCTGCGACAGGCCGGGTTGATCCAGATCATGGCCCAGATTGGCTCCTTCGTGCCCGCTGCGAGTGCGCGGCTGGCAATGTGCGACCGGGTGTTCACCCGCGTGGGCGCATCGGACAACCTCGCCGGAGGCCAGTCCACCTTCATGGTCGAGATGAACGAGACCGCGGCGATCATCCACGGCGCAACGGAACGCAGCCTGATCCTGCTCGACGAGATCGGCCGGGGCACCTCGACCTACGACGGAGTCTCCATCGCCTGGGCGGTCACCGAGCACCTGCACGACCAGGTGGGCGCCAAGGCGATATTTGCCACGCACTATCACGAACTCACGCAACTGGGAGACCTTCTGGAGCGGGTGCGGAACCTGAACGTGGTGGTGCGGGAAGCGGGTGAACGGATCGTCTTCCTGCGGCGGCTCGAAGAAGGCGGCGCCGACCGCTCCTACGGGATCCACGTCGCGCGCCTGGCCGGGCTGCCGCAGGGCGTGATCGAACGCGCGTGGCAGCTGCTGGGCGAACTCGAGGGCGCCCACGGTGGCGGCGACGCAGGTCTGGGGCGGCTCGGTGGCGCGGGCGGCGAAAGCGCCGGGGGCAGAGCCAATCAGATGTCGCTCTTCGAGGCCCCCCATCCGGCAGTCGAGCGGCTTCGCAGTCTGGAGCCCGACACAATGACGCCGATCGACGCGCTCAATGTACTTTATACCCTGCGTTCGATCGCCAAGGACGAATAGGAAGACCCCTGGTAGGGGGGAAGGGCGGCGGTTGTGGAACTGGAGGGTGCATGTCAAACACCGGATCGACATTGATCACGGCGCGCCGGAGGGTTGGGCCGGGAATCGCGGCCGGATTGCTTCTGATGGCTTGCGACATGGTCCGTGAAATCGAGCGGCCCAGGCCTCGCTTCGCGGTGAGCCCCGTCGAGTATCCCATGGAAATGTGGAATCAGGACGTCGAGGGAGCCACTGTCGTGAGGGTGTTGGTGAACGAGGCGGGGGACGTGGACAGCGCGGTGGTCGCCGAGAGCAGCGGATATGCCCTGCTGGACTCCGCCGCCATACGGGGAGCCAGAGTCATGGAGTTCGAGCCGGCGCTGAGGGGAGGTGAGCCGCTGCAGGTGTGGGCGCGCGTCCCCGTGCACTTCGCGAAGGATGGCGGTATTCCCCCAGAGGTCCCGCCCGAGGGCGAGCGGACCGACACGGCATCGGAATCGGGCCCGCCACCGTCCGGCGGCGACCCGAGCGAGGGGCAGATTTGAATACCGGGGCGGACGGAGGCCGGCGCACTGCAGGACCTGGTGGCCGCCACGCGCGTCATGCCGTTCCGTACGACAGCGTGCTGGCCCTTGTGGGATGGACCCCCCTCGTTCGCCTGAACCGAGTCACCGCCGGCATTCGCACCCCGGTGTACGGCAAGGCCGAGTTCATGAATCCCGGCGGATCGGTCAAGGATCGCATCGGTGTAGCCATCATCGATGCGGCCGAATCCAGGGGGCTCCTCGGGCCCGGCGGGACGATCGTCGAGGGGACCAGTGGCAATACCGGGCTGGCGCTGGCCATGGTGGCCGCAATCCGCGGGTACCGCTGCATCTTCACCATGCCCGACAAGATGAGCCGGGAGAAGGTGAAGCTGCTGCGCGCCTTCGGGGCCGAGGTGGTCATCACGCCCACCGCTGTCGCGCCGGACCATCCCGACCACTACGTGAACCGTGCCGAGACCATTGCCGCCGAGACGCCGGGGGCGTTCCTCGCGAATCAGTTCTACAATCGGGACAACCCCGACGCCCACTACATGACCACCGGGCCGGAGATCTGGGAGCAGACCGGGGGTGCAATCACGCATTTCGTCGCGGGGGCCGGGACGGGGGGCACGATCTCCGGCACGGGCAAGTACCTGAAGGAACGGAATCCGGCCGTGCGGGTTATCGGCGTGGACCCCGATGGGTCGGTCATCTCGGGCTTCCACAGGACCGGAGAGGTGGGGGAGGGTCGGCCCTACCAGGTCGAGGGACTGGGGAATGACAGGATTCCCGGAACGCTGGATCTGGAGTATGTCGACGACTACCGAACGGTCGAAGACGGCGATGCCTTTCGCATGGCCCGCCGCCTGGTGGCGGAGGAAGGGCTGTTCGTGGGTGGCTCCACCGGGCTCATTGTGCACGCCGCGTTGGAAGTGGCCCGCGGGATTGACGACCCCGAGGCGTGCGTGGTCGCGATTCTGTGTGATTGGGGCGAACGATACCTGACCAAGCAGTACGACGACGAGTGGATGCTCAACAACGGCTTCCTGCAGGGTGACAGATCGACCGTGGCCGACATGGCGGCCGCCAAGTTCGAGCGCCTCCCGCGACTTCTGGCCGCGACGCCCAGCATGCCGATCCGGGTCGCGATCTCCACGCTGTCCTCCCACAACATCTCGCAGCTGCCTGTGCTGGTCGACGGCGAATGTGTCGGCAGCGTGTCGGAGCGCCGGCTGATGACCGCCGTTCTGGCCGACCGGTCGCTGCTGGAAACCGATGTCGAAACGGTCATGGGAGAGCCGTATCCCGTGCTGGACGAAGGCGCCGACGCCGATGCGGCCGTACGGCTGCTGACTGGAGGCGCGCAGGCCGTCCTCATCCGCTCGGGCGGAGCCCTCCAGGGAATCCTCACCCGGCACGACCTGGTGCGGTCGCTGGCGGCTTCGCCGTGAGTCCGCTGCCGTCTCTGCGGGTCGCCGTGCTTCTCGGCGGCAGCTCCGAAGAGCGCGAGGTGTCGCTGGCCAGTGGGTGCGAGGTGGCTGCGGCTCTCCGTTCGGCGGGTCACGAGGTCACCGGCATCGATTCGGCGCACGGGCCTCTGTCCCGTGAGATGGAGCACACCATTCTGGCCTCCGGGATTGGACGTGCCGGACTTCCCGTCCGCGCACCGCGGCACCTGCACGCACTCCCGGACGCCGAGGTGATCGCGAATGAGCGATCGCTCCGCGAGGCCGACGTGGTTTTTCTGGCCCTGCACGGAGGCGCCGGGGAAGACGGCACCGTCCAGACGCTCCTGGAGACGGCGGGAATCCCCTACGCGGGAAGCGGACCGGTCGGGTGCGCGCTCGCGATGGACAAGGATATCACCAAGCGGCTTCTGCGAGACGCCTGTATTCCCACCCCCGACTGGATCGCGGGGAAGACCCCTGGCTCAACCGTTGCGGACCGGCTCGGTCTGCCCGTGATCGTCAAACCGGTGTCGGGCGGCTCCTCGGTCCGACTGGTCCTCGCGGGGTCCGTTCAGGAGGTGGACGGGGCCACCGAGGTCGCGCAGGGCGGGGGCGACACCGTCATGTACGAAGCGTACGTGTCGGGACGCGAATTCACCGTCGGGATTCTGGACGGCGAACCCCTGCCGGTGGTCGAGATCGAGCCGGTTCGCGAACTCTTCGACTTCGACTGCAAGTACGAGAAGGGCATGGCGATCGAGACCGCGCCCGCCAGGATCTCGCCGGAACTCACGCGCGCGCTTCAATCGGCGGCGCTGCGCGTGCATAAAGCGCTGCGGCTAGAGCATTATTCACGAGTCGATTTCATGATGGACGATGCCGGGCGGGCCTGGTGCCTCGAGGCCAACGCGCTGCCGGGGCTGACGGGGAACAGCCTGCTGCCAAAGTCGGCCCGGGCGGCGGGTCTTGAATTCCCGGAGCTGTGCGAGCGTATATGTAGAATGGGACAGAAGGCCGGAGCGCGGCGTCCGGCGTGGACAGGAGCAGGGTCGTGAGATTCAGAAGCGCACCTCCGACGGCGTTCGGCGGTGCATCCGGCGGGATGCGCGTCACACCGTGGGTCAAGAGATTGCTGATCGCCAACGCGGTCGTTTTCCTCGTGACAGTCGCGGTCGGATACGGTCCCATGATGGACCTGTTCGCGTTCTCGCCTCCTCGCCTCCTCACCCGGCCGTGGGGAATGCTGACCTACATGTTCGTGCACGCGGGGCTGTGGCACCTGCTCATGAACCTGTTGTTCATCTTCTTTTTCGGACCGCCGCTGGAATCGAGGTGGGGTTCGGATCTCTTCATCAAGTTCTATCTGATCTGCGGACTGGGCGGCGTGCTGCTCAGCTTCGCCTTTTCCGGGACATCGATCGTGGGGGCCTCGGCGGCCTGCTACGGAATCCTGCTCGCGTTCGCGATGATCTGGCCCAATGCGACCGTCTACATCTGGGGCCTGGTGCCGGTAAAGGTGAAGTGGCTGGTGATCTTCATGGTTGCGCTGAGCTTTGTCAGCGCGATCGGTCCCTCCCGTGACGGAATAGCCCACCTCGCGCACCTGGGGGGCGCCATCGCCGGGTTCCTGCTGCTGCAGAGCGGATTGATGCCGGGATCCGGCCGCAGCAGCGCCGCACCGGCCGACTGGGATCCCGGCGCCCGTTCGGCGGGCTCCCGCCAGGCGTCCAGGCGGCGACGGGGAGGGCATCGCAGGCGCCCGGCGTTCAAGCTCCAGGATCTGTGGAAACGCACGGATGCGCCTCGGGCCCCGCAGGGAAAGCGTCCTGATTCCGGATCGCCGAAGGTGATCGAGGTCTTCGAGAAGCACAGTGCCGAGAAACGCGCAGCCAGAGAGCGCGCCGAGCTCGACCGGGTGGATGCGGTGCTCGACAAGATTTCGTCGGAAGGGATCAATTCACTCACCGCGGAGGAGCGCGACCTGCTCGACCGGGTTTCCAGGCAGACGCGCGCCAACTGACCCCGGCACGGGAGGCCGCGCCGCGCTCACCGAATCACAAGTCCCCGCTTCAGCCTTGACCCGTCCGTGACGGGGTTTCTACAATGCGTGGCCTTAATGAAACGGCTCACGAGATCGAACAGGGGGTGGAATGGCCGCGGCCAAGTCCTTCAGAACTGAAAACATCCGCAACGTGGTGGTCCTCGGGCATGGAGGATCGGGCAAGACGACCTTGATCGACGCGGTGTGCTTCGCGTCGGGCACATCCCGAAGGAAGGGCAGCGTGGGCGAGGGTTCGGCGCTCACCATGACCACGCCGGAGGAAAAGAGCCACGGGATGTCCCTCGAACTGACCGTCGCGCACGCGATCCATGACGGAACCAAGATCAATTTCCTCGATACGCCGGGCTACATGGACTTCGTGGGAGAAGCCACCGCTGCCGTGCGGGTCGCCGACGCGGCGCTCGTCACCGTAGGCGCGTCGGCGGGCGTCGAGGTCGGCACCGAAATGGTCTGGGAGCTGTGCGAGAAGCGCGGAATCCCGCGCATGGTCCTGATCTCGATGATGGACAAGGCGCACGCGAACTTCGATTCGGCTTTCCAGGACGTGAAGGAAAAACTGGCTCCGGGCGCGGTGCCGCTGCAGATCCCGATCGGTGCCGAGGCAGGCTTCCGGGGCATCGTGGATCTGCTCTCCGGCAAGGCCCGCATCTACAAGGCGGGCACGATCACCGGCGAGTACGAGGAAGCTCCCGTCCCCGACGAGGTCGCGGACGATGTGGAAACCTGGTCCACGGAGCTGATGGAAACGCTCGCGACCACGGACGAGGACCTGCTGGACCGCTATCTGGAGGGAGAGGAGATTGCACTGGAGGAACTGACCGCCGCACTGGCCATGTCCATGGCCGAAGGGGAGGTTGTCCCCGTCCTCTGCGCGGCCGCCGAGCAGTCGTTCGGGGTCCGTGCCCTCACACAGAAGATCGTGGAACTCGTGCCTCACCCCGGAAAGGCCGAGGGTGTGGAGGCCACGGGTGCGGACGGTGAAGCCGTGAGTCTGCGCACCGCTCCCGATGAAGCTGCCACCGCGCTGGTATTCAAGACCAGCGCCGAGCCGCATGTGGGCGAGCTGTCCCTCTTCCGGGTCTTCTCCGGTATGGTGGCGAACGGCACCGAACTCCGGAACACGACGCAGGGCGCAACCGAGCGCATCAATCATCTGGCGATTCCCCAGTCCAAGGAGCGGGTCGACGTGGAAGCGCTGCACGCCGGGGACATCGGCGTCGTGGCCAAGCTCAAATCCACCCGGACCAACGACACGCTCGCGGCGCCGGGCAACGGAATCACGCTCGAGGGCGTAGTCTTCCCTCAACCCGACATCGCAGTCGCGGTTCGCGGGGCGGCAAGGTCCGACGAGGACAAGCTCGGCGAGGCTCTGAACCGGCTGCACGACGAGGACCCCACCTTTGTCGCCGAGTTCAACCCCGAGTTGCGGCAGACCATCGCGCGCGGGATGGGCGAACTCCATTTCATGGTGCAGTTCGAGCGGATGAAGAGGAAGTACGGCGTTTCGGTCGAAACCGAGACCCCCAGGATCGCCTACCGGGAGACCATTACGGTGCCCGCTGAAGGACAGGGCCGCTTCAAGAAGCAGACCGGCGGCCGGGGCCAGTTCGGCGACTGCTGGATCAAACTCCGCCCAAGGGAACGCGGCGAGGGCTACGAGTTCATCAGCAAGATCAAGGGCGGGGTCATTCCCACCAAGTACGTGCCGTCGGTGGATCGGGGGATTCAGGAGGCGGCCACCAGGGGTGTGGTTGCCGGATACCCGATGGTGGACTTCGAAGCCGAATGCTACGACGGCTCGTATCATTCGGTCGATTCATCGGACATCGCCTTCAAGGTTGCGGGGTCGTACGCCTTCAGGAACGTGGCGGAGAAGGCCAAGCCGGCGCTTCTGGAACCGATCGTCGAGGTCAAGGTGACCGCTCCGGATGAATACGTCGGTGACATCATGGGCGATCTGAACGGCAGATCGGCCAGGGTGCTGGGCATGGACCCGCTGGGTGGCAATACCGTGATCCGCGCACAGGTGGCGGAGGCCGAACTCTACAAATACGCGTCGGCCCTGCGCTCGATCACCCAGGGCAGGGGACACCATCGGCGCAAGTTGCTGGGATACGACATCGTCCCGCCGATGCGGGTCGCCAGGATCGTGGCGGAGGCCGAAGAGCGGGACTGACCGCGCCCTACCGGGTGTAGATCAGCAACACTCCGTTGGCGCCGCGGTCGCCGTAGAGCAGGCCGGCCTCGAGAGGGGTGATGAACTGGATTCGGCTAATGTCCTGTGGATTCATGTCCAGCAGGAAGAAGGACGGGTCGGGCACGGGTCCGTCGTTGATCCTGACTTCGACCATGTTGCAGGTATTGGCGCCGCCACCGCGGTTGCGCGTCATCTCGATGCAGACGCCCACCTGCGGGTCACCGAAGGCGTTGGCCATCGTTGTCTCGTAGATCGACACACCGGGAGTCCGTGCCGCGCGCGCGATCCCCGCGAAGTCCATCACTCTGGGAATGATCGAGTCCACCTGTGCTTCGGTCAGCCCCGAGAACCGGGTTCCCGTCGTTGTAAAGACTCGTTCCTGCCTGCGGCCGGTGACCACCAGCGGATCGAGGGCGATGGCCTCGGTGGCGAGGAGAATCTCCAGTCCCAGGGCTTCGTTGCTGAACACGGTCAACGAATCGACGCGCGGGGCATACCCCAGCATCTCCGTCTCGATGATCTGCTTGCCCGGCGGGATCATGGTAAAGCCGAACCTGCCCGCCGCATCGGTGAATTCGGAGTGATTTGAACCGATCAGCTGTACGTGGGCTCCCGGGATCGGTGCCTCGGTCGCCCAATCCAGGACCGAGCCAGTGATCGTGACCGGGTCCGAAATGTGAATCGCCACATCCAGGATCTGGGGACCGGACCGGGTGAGCTGGTAGGGCATCGCCTCGCTGCTGCCGAAGACCACCGCGACCGTCAACTCCTCCGCAGAATCCAGATTGCAGAGGCGGAACGCGCCCGAATTCTCCGTGCGCACCTCCTGGACCACGCGCGGCCGCTGGAACACCCCGACGGGGTCGCCCAGGGCGGTGACCCTGGCTCTGGGCAGAGGGACACCGGTCAACGCGTCGGTCACGATGCCCCCGATCGAGGTGTCCCCCTCTCCTTCTTCCGCGGAGCACCAGGCGGACAGGATCGTGGGCCGGGAGGGAATGGCCAGGTACACTTCGGCGACCGCCTGGTCCGCTATCGGGACCTGCAAGGGTGTCGCGCTCACTCCGAGCGTGCCCAGCCGGCGATGGAAGAACACCACCGTTTGCTCTCCTTCCGGCACGCCGTCGATGCGGAATTCGCCGTTTTCGTCCGACTCCGCAAAGGCGTTCGTTCCGACCACGGCAACGTTGGCGTTGGCCAGAGGGGTGCTCGTGGTGCTGTCATACACGAGTCCGACGATGGTGCCGGATCTTTCCTCCGCGTCCTGAGCTGTCAGCTCGGCGGGGAGAAACAAGCCGGCGGCGATCAGTGCGCACGTCGCTATCCGCACGGTGGCGGCACCGAGCCGTGCTGTCATCGGGTTCTGGTATCGTGGCGTAGTAGACATGTCATGCGGGCCGCTGATGATCTTCGTGTGGTGGAGGGCTGACTTCGATTCCAAGCCCTTCAGATATAATACTTGTACTCGATGAACCGGACTATATTTCAGGTTGGCCGTGTCGAGCGGGTGCCTGGCACCGCCGGACGGATTCACGATCGACCCGGACCCCATGGAGGCGCGCTGTGGCGGGACACAGCAAATGGTCGCAGATCAAGCGCAAGAAGGCCGTCAACGATCAGAAGCGCGGCCAGATGTTCACCAAGCTTATCCGCGAAATCACCGTTGCAGCGCGGTCGGGCGGGGGTGACCCCAACTTCAATCCCAGGCTGCGGCTGGGCGTCGACGCGGCCAAGGCCGGCAACATGCCGCAGGAGAACATCGACCGCGCGATCAAGCGGGGTACCGGGGAACTGGAGGGAGTCACCTACGAGGAGATCGTGTATGAGGGGTACGGTCCGGGCGGCGTCGCGCTCTACATCGAGACCCTCACCGACAACCAGAAGCGCACCGTGGCCGAGGTGAGGCACCTGCTGGACAAGAACGGTGGCAACCTGGGGACGGCCGGCTCGGTGGCGTGGCAGTTCGACCGCCAGGGAGTCATCTACGTGGCGGGAGCGGACGTCGACGAGGACACCATCTTCGAGGCCGCGGTCGAGGGCGGGGCCGACGACGTGCGCAGCGAAGGAGGCGAGTACGTGGTGTCGACCGATGCTGCATCGCTGCACGAGGTGCAGGGCGCGCTGGTCGAAGCCGGACTCACCGTCGCCTCGGCGCAGCTGACGATGGTCGCGAAGAGCGAAGTCGGGGTCGGGGGGAGGGAAGGGGCGCGTCTTCTCAGGCTGCTCGACGCCCTCGACGATCACGACGACGTGCAGCAGGTGCACTCCAACGCCGATCTGGACGAGTCGGTGCTCGCGCGGGCGCTGTGAGCCAGGTCGGCGATGATCCCGGCTGCGTGCTGCTGGGAATCGACCCCGGCACCGCGGTCACCGGCTTCGGCGTGATCTCGGTGGACGTCCGGCGGAAGGCCCGGTTGATCCAGTGCGGAGTGATCCGGACGTCGTCCAGGACCCCGCTTCCGGGACGCCTCATGGAGATCCACGAAGGAGTGACGGCTCTGCTCGCCGAGTTCGGGCCGGCGGCAATGTCGATCGAGAACGTCTTCTACGGGAAGAACGTGCGCAGCGCCCTCACGCTGGGACATGCACGAGGCGCGATCATTGTGGCTGCGGCTCAGCGGGGGGTGGAGGTGGTGGAGTACGCGCCGCGCGAGATCAAGAAGGCCGTGGTGGGCACGGGCAGCGCCGACAAGGACCAGGTCGCGTACATGGTGCGTCGTCATCTCCGTCTGCAAACCGAGCCGAAGCCCAGCGACGCTGCCGACGGCATCGCGGCGGCCCTGTGCCACGCCTTTACGGGGTCGCTGCCGCTCCGCGAGGCCGCGGCCGGCACCCTGGCGGCGCTGTGATCAGCCGGATCAGGGGCGAGCTCCTCAGCAGCGACATCGACCGGGTCGAAATCCTCACCGGGGGTGGGGTCGTGTACGAGCTGCACGTCCCGCTGAGCGTCTTCCAGCGCCTCCCCGCGGCCGGCTCGAATCTGGAGCTCCGGACCGAATACGTGGTGCGCGACGACGTCCCCAGTCTGTACGGTTTTCTCAGCGAAGCGGAACGCTCGTTCTTTCGGCTTCTGATGACCGTTCAGATGGTGGGTCCGCGGCTCGCAATGTCGATGTTGAGCACCTACGATGCCCGCCGACTTGCACGGGCTTTGGCCGAAAAGGACATCCCGGTGCTCGTGCAGATTGCGGGCCTCGGGAAGAAGACGGCGTCGCGGCTCATTCTGGAACTGGCCGACAAGGTCCGCGACCTGGCGATCATGCCCGAAGGGGAGGGGCCGGACAATCGACTGGCGACGGACTCGGTGGCGGCCCTGGTCAGTCTCGGATACGGATTCACCGAGGCGGACGCTGCCGTGCGGCAGGCGTTGAAGGGCGCGACTTTCGGAAGCAGCGAGGAACTGATACGGCATGTGCTGTCACAGCGCGGCCGCGACCGATAGTCCGATGACGAAACGAACCGAGATCACCACGCCCGAGATACTGCCGCAGGAAGCGCGCTCGGAGTTCTCGCTGCGTCCCCGGCGCCTCGATCACTTCGTGGGCCAGGAAAAGGTGAAGCAGGGGCTTCAGATCTCGATAGAAGCCGCAATCGAGCGCGGCGAGCCCCTCGATCACATCCTGTTCCACGGTCCGCCCGGCCTCGGCAAGACCACGCTGGCAATGCTGCTCTCGGGCGAGATGTCGGTCAACATCACGACGACCTCGGGTCCGGTCCTGGAGAAGGCCGCGGATCTCGTCGGTGCGCTCACCAATCTCGAACGGGGCGACATCCTCTTCATCGACGAAATCCACAGGCTGCGCCCCGTCATCGAAGAGTTCCTGTACCCCGCCATGGAGGACTTCAGGGTCGAAGTGCGGCTCTCCGACGGGCCGCGGGCGCAGACCATGACCATGGCGGTCGAGCCCTTCACCCTGGTCGGGGCGACCACGCGGTTCGGCCTCCTCACGGCTCCCATGCGCGCGCGTTTCGGAATCACCGAGCGGCTCGACTTCTACCCGGCGCGGGATCTTGCCGCGATCATCGAGCGGAGCGCGAACCTGATGGACATTGCGGCCACCCCCGATGGCGCGCGCGAGCTTGCCGAGCGGGCACGCGGCACTCCCAGGGTCGCCAACCGGCTCCTCAGGCGAGTGCGCGACTTCGCACAGGTGCGGGCGGACGGCATTCTCGACGTTCCAGTCGTCCGCAGGGCCCTCGAAATGCTGGACGTCGACGAATACGGACTCGATTCGATGGACACGCGGATCCTGAGCACCATCGTCCAGAAGTTCGATGGCGGCCCGGTGGGACTGAATTCGTTGGCCGTTGCCCTAGGCGAGGACGCCGGCACCATCGAAGAGGTCTACGAACCCTTCCTCATCCAGGAGGGATTCCTGATGCGGGGACCCCGGGGTCGGCTTGCCACGCCCAAGGCGTATCGGATCCTGGGGCTGCCCGAGCCGGACCGGGAAGCCGGAGGGCCCGGAGGGGACCCGATTCCCCCTCATCCCAACCTGTTCAACTGACTTGGGCAACACCTGGAGCCTTCGTCCTGCCGCCGGTTCCGGCAGGGGCTCCGGCGGGAACGTGCCGACCGCGGAATTCGAGTACGAGCTGCCCCCGGGGCGCATTGCGCGATATCCGTCGCAGCGCCGGGCCGACTCGCGACTCCTGGTGCTGCGCCGCGCGACCGGGCGCATCGAGCATCGCCGCTTCCGCGACCTGCCGTCGCTCGTGGAGGCGGGCGACCTCCTGGTGGTGAACGACACCCGGGTCTTCCCGGCCAGGCTGCTGGGCCGAAAGCCCACCGGCGCCGCCGGCGAAGTGCTGCTGCTCCGGCCGGCATCGGGCGGCGATGAGCGCGTGTGGGAGGCGCTCGTGCGTCCGGGCAGGAAGCTCAAGCCCGGCCGAGTATTGACGGTCGCGTCCGAGCTTTCCGTAAGAATCCTGGAAGCCTGTCCGGACGGACGCCGCATCGTGCGCCTCGAGGGCGACATCGAGGTGGCCGCTGCGCTGCGACGGTTCGGGCGCGTGCCGCTTCCGCCCTATCTGGATCGCGACGAAGAGCCAATGGACCGGGAACGCTACCAGACGGTGTACGCGCGCCGCGAGGGGTCGGTAGCGGCGCCCACGGCGGGGCTGCACTTCACGCGGGCGCTCCTGGACGAGATCGTGGCGCGGGGCGTGAGCCATGCGGCGGTCACCCTCCATGTGGGGACCGCGACCTTCCGCCCCGTCGAGGTGGAGGATCCGTCGCGCCACGTCATGGACGCCGAACACTACGTCGTGCCCGAGACCGCGGCCACGGAGTATCGTCGCTGCCGCGAGAGGGGGGGGCGGGTCTGGGCGGTGGGCACCACCGTAGTGCGCACCCTCGAGAGCGTCGCCGAGGGACGGGACCGGATTCGGCCCGGCCCCGGCCGGACGGACCTGTTCATTCATCCGCCCTACGACTTCCGCGCCGTGGACTGCCTGGTGACCAACTTCCACCTGCCGCGCTCCACCCTGCTCATGCTGGTGGCCGCATTCGCCGGCATCGAAGCCGCGCGGGCCGCGTACGACGAAGCCGTGGCCACGGGCTACCGCTTCTATTCCTACGGCGACGCCATGGCGGTGCTCCCTTGAGGGCCGCGGGGCGGAGCGCAATGGCGGCCCTCCAATGACCGCCGTAATCGGCGGTGCCCGCTTCACGCTGGACGCGGTGGACGGTCAGGCCAGGGCCGGGCGACTGACCCTGCCCAGCGGCGCTGTCGATACCCCCGCCTTCATGCCGGTCGGCACGCTGGGCACCGTGAAGGGGGTGGCGCCGGAAGAACTGCAGGCCGCCGGCGCGTCCATGATTCTGGCCAACACCTACCACCTCTACCTGCGCCCCGGGGCCGAGGTCGTCGCCGAACTGGGCGGCCTCCACGACTTCATGCGCTGGAAGGGCCCGATCCTCACCGATTCGGGGGGCTTTCAGGTGTTCTCGCTCGCCAGAATCCGCCAGATCACGGACGACGGCGTCACCTTCCGGAGCCACATCGACGGGAGCAGCCATCACTTCACCCCCGAACGCGTGATGGACATTCAGCGGCTGCTCGGCGCTGACGTGATCATGGCCTTCGACGAATGCGCGCCCGCGGGCGTCACCCACGCCGAAGCGGAACTGGCAAACCGCAGAACGCTCGCCTGGCTCGAGCGCTGCAGGGCCAGATTCGAGATGACGGAGGACGATGCCCGCACGCGGCAGGCTCTCTTCCCCGTGCTGCAGGGAAATGTGTACGACGACCTCCGGGCCCGACATCTGGAGCAGGTCATGGAGCTTGGCGACTGGCCCGGGTTCGGGATCGGTGGGCTGTCCGTCGGCGAACCCAAGCCGGACATGTGGAGGATTCTCTCCGTGCTGGATCCGCTGATGCCCCGCGACCGCCCCCGCTACCTGATGGGCGTGGGGTACCCGGACGACCTGCTGGAGGCAATCTCGAGGGGCTGCGACATGTTCGACTGCGTGGCCCCCACCCGGAACGCCCGCCACGGTACCGCCTGGGCCCTGGACGAGGGCCAGATCAACCTCAAGGGCGCGAGGTTCCGCCTCGACCGCGATCCCATCGATCCCGAGTGCGACTGCTACACCTGCCGCGGGTACGACCGCGCGTACATCCGTCACCTCCTCGTGGCGGGCGAACGCCTTGGGCACCGCCTGGTTTCCATCCACAACCTCCGCTTCCTGCTGCGTCTGGCCGGCGAGGCACGGTTACGCATCCGCGCGGGAACCTTTACTATGTGGTGCCGTGACTGGCTGCAGCGATACCGGGCCGCCCGATCCGCAGCACCCAGCCACTGACCCGAACCCGAAGGACGATACGACGTTGCCGATTATCAACTCGATTCCAGCCGCTGCCGCAACCCTCTTCGCGGCCTCGCCCTCCCCCCCGATGGTTCCCCGCGAGGGTGCAAGCGGAATGTCCGTGGTGCTGTTCCAGATCATGCTGATGATCTTCATCTTCTACTTCATCCTGATCAGGCCGCAGCGGAAGGAGCGCCAGCGTCACAAGGAGATGCTGAGCAAGCTGGCGAAGGGGGACCGTGTGATGACCAACGGCGGAATCCTGGGCCAGATCGTGCACACCGCCGAGACCGAACTGATGATCAAGACGGCGGAGAACACGCGGATCGTGATCGATCGGGGCCACGTGGCCCGGAAGATCGAGGACAGTTAGGCTGGCGAAGCGGTGGCGCTGCTGGACATCGAGATCCTGGGCTCCAGGGTCCTCCGTGAAGAGGCGGCCCCGGTGGATACCGTGACGGACGAACTCCGGCGCCTCATCCAGGACATGTTCGATACCATGTACAACGCCGAAGGGATCGGCCTGGCGGGACCGCAGGTGGGTGTTTCCCGGCGCGTTCTCGTCGTGGACGTGACCAACGACGACGAGAGCCGTCACGTCCATGCCCTGATCAATCCCGTCATCGTCGAGTCGAGCAAGGCCACCGACAAGGCGGTCGAGGGATGTCTGAGCATCCCCGGAATCGAGGAAAAGGTGTCCCGTCCGGTCCGCGTTACCGTCGAGGCGATGTCGCCTGACGGCGACCCGGTGCGCATCGAGGCGGACGATCTGCTCGCGCGGGCCCTGCAGCACGAGGTGGACCATCTGGACGGCGTGCTGTTCCTCGATCGACTCTCGCCGCTCAAGCGGAGCATCCTGCTCAAGAAGTGGCGGAAGAGCATGGCGTCGAACGCGGGCCGGAGCTAGGAGCCAGTGGCAGGGCAGTGAACGTTCTGTTCTGGGGCACGCCGGAGTTTGCGATCCCGACGCTCAGGGCGCTGGCGGCGGCCGGGCACGATCTGGTGGGTGTGGTCACCCGGCCGGACCGCCCCCGCGGCCGGGGCCGCAAGCCGCAACCGTCGGTGGTTCGCCGGCTCGCCGACGCTGACGGATTCCGGGTGCTCAATCCCGAGCTGCCGCGGGGCGACGCCTTCGAGAGCGCAGTCCGGGCGATGAACCCCGATATCTCGGTTGTCGTGGCCTACGGCTGCATCCTGACGCGCCGAGTCCTGGACATACCCCGTCTGGGTTCGCTGAACCTCCACGCTTCGCTTCTCCCCGAACTCAGGGGTGCGGCCCCGATCAACTGGGCCATCGCACGGGGCCATGCGGTCACGGGGGTATCGGTGATGCGCATGGTCGAGGCCATGGATGCGGGCCCGGTGCTCGCGCAGGAGTCCGTCGCCATCGAGTCCGATGACACGGCGTCCTCGCTGTCGGGACACCTTGCCGGGATGGGCGCGCAACTCGTGGTGGACGTGCTGCACAGGATGGAGTCCGGGGCTGTGGAGGAGGTCGAGCAGGATCATGCCCGGGCCACGTATGGACCCAAGATCAGCCGCGAGTCGGCGCGGGTCGACTGGACGCGCGACGCACCCGCAGTGGCGAACCACATACGGGCAATGGACGCGCTGCCCGGGGCATGGACGCTGCGGGGAAACGAGCCCGTGAAGGTTTTTCGCCCGTCGGTCGCAGGTGGTGGTGCAGGGTCGACCGGGCCGGAGCCGCAGCGCGCCGCGGCGGGCGAGGTCGTGGGGGGTGATGCCGATCACGGCCTTCTGGTTGCGACGGGGAGCGGACTGGTCCGCATCGACGAGGTGCAACCGGCCGGTAAACGCCGCATGGACGCGGCTGCCTGGCTCCGAGGGCGTGGCCCCCGGCCCGGTGAGCGCTTTGCGTAGGCCGGCGCGGCGATCGGCAGCGGATGGCGACATCCGGAATGCGGGGGGCCCGGCTGGCACGCTGCCGCGACTGCACGTCATCGCCGTGGACGACCACGTCGATTCCGGAGACTTCCGCGCGCGGATCCGTCCGCTGCTCGACGCTGGTGGGAGCGCGATGGCGTTGCACCTCAGAACCCGGAAGACTCCCGTTCGCCGCCTCTTCGATACGGTGTCCTGGCTCGCCGGACTGTCTCGCGAGACCGGCACGCTGGTCGTGGTGAACGACAGGGTCGACGTGGCGATGGCGGCGGGCGCCGGGGGCGTGCACTTGCGCGAGGATTCGCTGCCCGCCGCGCTCGTGCGGGAGATCGCCGGGGCCGGGCTGCGGGTGGGACGTTCCATCCACTCGCCGGACCAGGCCAGCGGTCCTGGCCGCAGCGGCCTGGACTATCTGGTTCTGGGCGCAGTCTACACTACGCGTTCGCACCCCGGGCGCCAAGCGATCGGACCCGAGGCGGTGACCCGCGCGGTGGAGTGGGGCGACCTCCCCGTTATCGCTATCGGAGGGGTCACGCCCGCCCGGGTCCCTGCGTTGCTCTCGTGCGGCGCCTACGGGGTGATGGTTCTGAGTGGGGTTTGGCGGGCGCCCGACCCGCAGCGGGCAGTGACGCGCTACCTTGAGGTTCTCCAGGAAGGAGAGGGTTGATGACGATATCGGAATTCGAACCCGGGGTTGAGGGTGGGGCCGTGTCGATCATGCTCAACGGCGAGATGCGGTCGGTCGGCGCCGGGATGACCGTGACCGGACTCCTCCGGTCGCTGGAGCTCCATCCGGGAATGGTTGTGGTGGAGCGAAACCGCGAAATCCTCGCCCGTGAGGCGTTGCAGGCTACCCCGGTCGAAGAGGGAGACCGGATCGAACTCGTGCACTTCGTAGGAGGGGGATAGATGACGCTGGAGACGCGCCCGGACCTCCCGTTCGTGATCGGGAGCCAATCCTTCACCTCGAGGCTCATCGTGGGGACCGGCAAATACCGGACGAACGACGAGATGGTGGCCGCGATCCGTGCCAGCGGTGCGGAGATGGTGACGGTGGCGGTTCGCCGGGTCGACCTCGACCGCAGTCAGGAGGAGGGCATCCTCCATCACCTCGACCCCGACGAGTTCTTCCTGCTCCCGAATACCGCCGGGTGCTACACCGCTGCCGACGCAATCCGGTACGCGCGGCTGGGACGGGCCGCGGGGCTCAACGACTGGGTCAAGCTGGAGGTGATCGGCGACGAACGCACCCTGCTGCCGGATACCGCCGCGACGCTCGAGGCGGCGATCGAACTTGTGGCGGACGGCTTCAAGGTCATGGCCTATACGAACGACGACCTGATCACCGCCCTGAGGCTCGAAGACGCGGGTTGTGTGGCCGTGATGCCTCTGGCGAGTCCGATCGGCAGCGGGCTCGGCGTGGTGAATCCCTACTACATCCGCGAGATCAAGCGGCGGCTCAGCGTTCCCGTCATCGTGGACGCGGGAGTCGGGACGGCCTCGGATGCTTGCATCACCATGGAGCAGGGCGTGGACGGCGTGCTGATGAACACCGCGATTGCCGCCGCCTCGGACCCGGTCGGCATGGCGAAGGCGATGCGGCTCGCGATCATGGCGGGCCGGGACGCGTATCTTGCCGGACGGATGCCGGCGCGGGAGATCGCGGTGCCGTCATCGCCCGCATCGGGGATGCTGGATCCGGAGCGAAGTTGAGCGGCCCCCGCACGGGAAGCCGCGGCAGAAACAGTCTGCCGACGGGCCGGGCCCTGGCCGCGTCCATCCTCGGGGAAGTGGGATCGGGGCGGCGCCTCGACGTGGCGTGGGAGGCGTCCGGAGCGCCCGAGTCTCCCGAGCGCGGATGGATTCGCCACCTGGTATACGGCACGATGCGCCTGCGCGGGAGGATCGATCACATCCTGTCGCGGTTCTGCGCGCGCAGCCTCGCCGAACTCGACCCCGATGTGATCGTGGCCTTGCGGATGGGTGCGTATCAGATTCTCGAGATGGGAGGTGTGCCCGCCTACGCCGCGGTGTCTGAGGCAGTCGAGCACGTCAAGGGGACACGAAGCCGCGCCGCGTCGGGTCTCGTGAATGCGGTGCTGCGGAAGGTGGCGCGGGCGCGCACGGACGCGTCATCGTTTCCCGATCCGGAGGAGGACCTCGAAGGGTACCTCTCCACGTGGGGGTCGCACCCGCGCTGGCTCGTGCACCGATGGATCGCCGCCTTTGGTGGAGATGGTGCTCGTGCGCTCGTCGAGGCCAACAACCGGGAACCCTGCGTGTACCTCCGGCCGATCGGGGCGGATGTAGCGGACGCTCGGAACAGGCTCGCTGCGGCGGGGCTGTGCCAGACCGGGCCAGCCGCTGTCGACATCATGGACGGCGCCGCCGGGTCGGATGGCTGGTCCTGGATCAGGCTGGCGCCGGGTGCAAGCCCCGGGGCGGCCCTGTCCGTCGTACCCGGCGTGATTCAGGATCCCGCCGCGTCGCTGGTGGTGGACTATGTGTCACCCCGGACCGGTGCCCACATCGCCGACGTGTGCGCGGCCCCGGGTGGCAAGGCGCTCGCCCTGAGCGAGTCGGTCGGGGGCGTGGTGGCTGCCGATCTTTCGCCGCGCCGCCTCATGCGCGTGATCGAGGGGATTCGGCGGCTGGGCGTGCAACGGACCGGGGCAGTGGGCGCGTCGGACTCGCAGGTGCGGGCGGACTCTCAGGTGCGGCGTGCGGACTCGCGTGGACCGCACCCGCGAGTCTGGTGCGTGGCCGCGGACGCGCGTCATCCACCACTTCAAAGCGCTGAAGTCGTACTGGCGGACGTCCCATGCAGCGGCACTGGAACCCTCCGCCGTCACCCGGACGGGCGGTGGCGAATTCGGGAGCAGGACATCGAAAAGCTCGCGGAACTACAATGCTCGATCCTGGAGGGCGCCGCCTCCGTGGTTCCCCGCGGAGGCCTCCTTGTTTACGCTACATGTGCCCTTGAGCACGAGGAGAACTGGGGGCAGGTGAAGGCCTTTCTGACACGTCATCCGGACTTCCGCATCGAACCGGGAGCCATACCCGACCGGTTTCTGGATGCGAAGGGATGCCTTGCGGTATTGCCCCACGAGAGTGGATTCGACGGCGCCTTCGCGGCAAGAATGAGGAGGGCTAGCGACTGATGGATCTGGGCCGCTCAATCCGGCGCAACAGGAAGGCCAAGGCGAAGAAGACTCGTCGTCCGGCCAAGGCAAAGGGCGCAGCCAAGGGGAAGGGTGCGGCCAAGGCCAAGGGTGCGGCCAGGACGAAGGGTGCGGCCAAGGCCAAGGGTTCGGCCAAGACTAAGGGCACGGCCAGGGCGAAGAGCCCGACCAAGAGGAAGCGAGCGCGGCGTCCCGCGAAGGCGAAGAGCACGCGTCGCCCAGCCCGGAAGAGAGCGCGGCGAGGCCATGCCGGCCGGAAGACCGCCCGAGCGGCGCCGGTGCGGGTGGGCCGCCTCTCCCTTCATCCGGCGCTGGCCGCTTTTCTCCTGGTGGGTGCCGGGCTGGGGCTGGGATACCTGGTCGCTGTCACCCTCGTCTTCCCGGCCGGCGAGCAGTCGGTGGAATTGCAGGCAGTGCCGGATATTCGCGGCGAGCCCCTCGAGTTGGCGCTTGCCACGGTGATCGACTCGGGACTCGTCATCGGCCACGTCGACTCGGTACGGCACCCCCGCGCGGAGGCGGGACTCGTGCTCGGGCAGAGTCCCCTGCCGGGCCTCACCGCCCTGGTGCAGGCACCTGTGCGAATCACGGTCTCGTCCGGGCCCGAGATGCGCGCCGTCCCCGACCTCACGCGCCTCGCCGGCGACCGCGCGGCCGAGTTGCTGGATGCGGGAGGATTTGTGGTGCGGGTGGATACGGCCGACTCCCGCACCCCGGCCGGCCGGGTCCTGGGCATCGATCCAGCGCCCGGAACCGAAATCCGGATCCCGGGCGACGTGCGGCTCGTGGTGAGCCGGGGTCCTCCCACCTTCCCGATGCCCCGGCTGGCCGGGATGACGCAGGGCGAGGCGTATGCGGTACTGCGCTCGCTGGGGCTGGAGCTTGGTGAGGTGGACAGGAGGTACAGCCTGCTGAACGTACGTGTAGTTTTCGGCCAGGACCCCGAACCCCGCGTGCCCGTAGCAGAGGGGACAGCGGTGCGTCTGGTCGTCGGGCGGGAAGTGCGCCCGGCGCCGCAAATGCCTGGAGCGATGGAACGCCCGGACCGGAACGGCGATAACAGCGAACCACCGAGCGCGCCATGGCGATGAAACAGCAACCCTCCGCCGAGAGGCGGTCGGCCAGCCGGCGGCCGTACCTGGCGGCGCTGGCCGCATGCGTGGCACTTGTCGCGGGTGCCTGGTTCGGCCGCAGCCGCATCCCGCCGGTTGTCTCGGGGTATCCGGCGCCGGACTTCGAAGTGGTCGATGCCGATGGAAACCCCGTCACCCTCGAGACCTATGAGGGCAAGGTCCTTCTCCTCAACGTGTGGGCGACCTGGTGTGGCCCCTGCCGCGAAGAGATGCCGTCGATGCAGCGCCTCTACGACACCTTTTCGCGCGAGGATTTCGAGATCGCGGCGATCAGCATCGACGCACCCGTCGGAGGATCCGACCGCGCAGGGAACCCCGGCGGCGATCCCCTCGCCTTCGCGCGCGACCTCGATCTGACCTTTCCCATCCTGCTGAACCCCTCCGGGGATATCCAGCGCACCTACCGCACGACAGGCGTCCCGGAGTCCTTCCTCATCAGCACGGACGGCATCATCTACAAGAAGGTGGCCGGCTCCACCGCGTGGGATTCGGAGGCCAACGTCGGTCTCGTCGGGCGGCTGGTGGAGAGGGAAGAGTAGTGTCCTTTCCGGGGGTGCTCGCGCGCAATTGGCGCATCAAGCTCGCCGCGGTGACGCTGGCCGTTCTGCTGTGGGCGACGATGCGGCTGAGCGACGACCGGGTGAGCCGGCTCGAGATCCCTGGCGTGCAGGTTCGGGTGGACCAGGTCGCTTCGGACTGGTTCCTCATGGGTGATCCGTCGCCCGCGACCGTAGACATGACCGTGACCGGTCCCATGGGTGATCTGTTTCGGGTCGCGATGGCGGAGCCCGTGGTCGTAATCCCGGTGGACTCTGTCGGACGAGAGGACCTGGTCCTCGAACTGGTGCCGGACTGGGTGTGGAACGTGGACCGCGGCAGTGTGGCGATTGAGGACTTTGCTCCGAGCACGGTCCGGTTGCTCTTCGAACAGTACAGGGTCGAGGAGATACCGGTGTCTCCGAGGGTGATCGGACGGCTTCCCGACTCGCTGGCGCTGGTCGCCGAACCCCGGGCCAACCTGCTCTTCGCCCAGGTGCGTGGTCCCGCCTCGGAGGTGGACGCGCTGGAGGCCGTGTTCCTGCAGCCGTTCGACCTCAGTGCCTTGACCGGACCCGGGCGTTTCGATGTCGCGGTGGACACGGTTGGTCTCGGAGGGTTGGTCGTCAACCCGTTGAGCGCGACGATCCTGGTGGAAGCGGCTCCCCGGCAGAGCCTGGCGCTCGGCCCGCTGCCGGTTGACCTGGCGCTCGCCGGCGAGGACCTGGTGGTGGAGCCCGCGATGGTCGGAGTCACCGTCTCCGGCGCGGGCGTGCTGCTGGACGCGATCGACACGGCCGACGTGGTCGTGACGTCACCGATGGATCCGCAGGAATTGCGGCAAGAGATCGAGGAGGTCGGTGAGGTACGCGTGCCGATCGAGGTGCGGGGCCTGGGCCGGTTCCTGGAGGGCGCCGCGGATGCGGACTCGGTGACTGTGAGAAGAGCCGGCGGACTGTGATCGGGCCTGTCCTCGGCATCGAGACCACCTGCGACGAGACCTCCGCGGCGGTCCTCGACGAAAAGGGAACGATCCTCGGGCTCGTAATCCATTCACAGGACGTGCATCGCGTGTATGGGGGTGTCGTGCCGGAACTCGCCGCCAGGGACCATGTCCGGCGGATCGAGCCCGTCGTGGCAGCGGCACTGCGAGAGGCCGAGGTCGAGCGACGCCAGCTTCGCGCGATTGCCGTGGCGGCGGGCCCGGGGTTGATCGGGGCGCTCCTGGTGGGGGTGTCCTGGGGACGGGCGGCGGCCTTCGCTCTGGGCGTACCCTGGATCCCGGTGCACCACATGGAAGGACATCTGTTCGGTCCCGTCCTCGAGGACCCCGACGCGGTCCCTCCCTTCGTGGCGCTGCTGGTGTCGGGCGGACACACGCTCCTTCTATGGGTTCCGGAGTGGGGTCGGTACTTCCTTCTCGGCCAGACCCGGGACGACGCGGCCGGGGAGGCGTTCGACAAGGTGGGCAAGCTGCTGGGGCTTCCCTACCCGGGCGGGCCGGCTGTCCAGGCGGCGGCTGTCCCGGGTAATCCCGACCGTTACGCATTCCCCAGACCCATGATGCGCCCCAAAGCCGGGTCTGCGGGGCGCATTCCGCTGGACTTTTCCTTCTCGGGGCTGAAGACCGCGGTTGCGCAGACCGTGGCGCGCCTGGAGGAGAACGGCGAGGTGGAGGCCGGACGCGCCCATCTGGCAGCGTCCTTTCAGGAGGCAGTCGTGGATGTCCTTGTCCGCAAGACCTTCGCGGCGATGGAAGCCGTGGGATGCGACCGGCTCCTGCTGGGCGGAGGAGTGTCGGCGAATGGCCCTCTCCGCGCGCGCTTTCGCGAAGGACTGGGCACGCGCGGACGCCTCTTCGTCGGATCGCCCAGGGTGTCGCTCGACAACGGGGCCATGATCGCCCGGGCGGGACAGTTCCGGGCCGAACACCGCAGTTTCGGCGATCTGGACGACGCGCGGGCGAGCGTACCCATCCCCGGCATGGTACCATGGACACCGGCAACCAGACACTGACCAGGACACGGTAAGCATGTATCCGATACTCTTTCGAATGCCCGAGTGGTTTCCCATCCTCGGAGGCGACCCGATCACCTCGTTCGGCGTGATGATGCTGCTGGCCTTCCTTACGGGCGGCTACATCCTCAAATCCGAACTGGGCCGAATGGGCCACGACCCCGAGATCGCGTGGGATCTGCTGTTCATGGCGGTGGTCGGCGGTCTTGTCGGATCCCGGCTCTACTACGTGTTCCTCAACTATCCCCGGTTCGCTGCCGACCCCTTCGGGATGCTCTTCGCACGGGCGGGGATGGTGTGGTACGGGGGCTTTCTGCTGGCAACGGCTCTGATCGTCTGGCGAATCCGCAAAGTGGGTCTGCCGCTGGGGAAGACCGCGGACGCGATCGCTCCGGCGCTGGCCCTCTCATATGCCGTGGGGAGGATTGGCTGTTTTCTGGTCGGGGATGACTATGGGCGCCCCACGGATTCGTGGGTGGGGATCGCGTTTCCGAACGGGTCGCCACCATCGCACGCGAGCACGATCAGCGACAACTTCGGGATCGCGGTCGATCCGGCGATGATCGAGCGGTACGGCGAGATACTCCCCGTCCACCCCACCCAACTCTACGAGACTGGACTTTCCACCCTCATCTTCGTGTTGCTCTGGTCGTTGCGCGGCAAGGGCAATCGGCCGGGGTGGATCTTCATGACCTGGCTCGCCCTGGCCGGTGCCGAGCGGTTCATCGTGGAGTTCTTTCGGGCCAAGGACGATCGTTTCTTCGGCGTGCTCACCCTTGCCCAGGTGATTTCGCTCGGGCTGATCGCCGTTGGCGTCACCTGGATGATGAAACTGCGCGCTGCGAAGGGTTCCGCCCGCGGGTGATCGTCCTCCACGCGTCCGACCTGCACTTCGGCAAGCCCCACCGACCTGCGGTCTCGGAAGCGATTCTCCGCTTTGTGACGGAGCACGGACCTGACGCGATCGTGATATCCGGGGACCTCACACAGCGCGCCAAGGTGGGGGAATACCGGGCCGCACGGCATTTTCTGGAGCGGCTCGCTCCGCGCCCCGTGGTGGTCACGGCGGGTAACCACGATGTCCCCCTCTACAGGGTCTGGGAGCGAATCTTCGCACCCTACCGGAACTACCGCAGATTCATCGACGACCGGCTCGACTCGTTCCTGGATCTGAGTGCGGGTGGGGACGACACCATCGGGGCCCGGCTGGTCGCGCTCAACTCCTCTGCCCCCCTGTCTGCAATCGTCAATGGCCGCCTTCGCGGCAGACAGCTGGAATTCGCCGCCAACGCGTTTGCGCACGCCGGACCCGGGGCGCTGCGCATTCTGGTGGTTCACCACAACCTCCTCGGCCCCGACGACGGCGATCCGATTCCTACGCTGCCCGGCGCGGCGCGTGTTCTGGACCTGGCTGCGGAGTGGGGTGTCGATCTGGTCCTTTCTGGCCACATCCACCAGTCCTGGCTTGGACGCGGCAATGCACCGGCCGGGAGCGGCGAGGGTGTGCCCGTCATAATCGCCGGCACCGCATCATCCACGCGGGGACGGGGTACGGAGAAGGGGCGAAACTCCATCAACCTGATCAAGGTGCGAGAGTCCTCGGCCGAGGCCATGGTTTATCTTTATTCGGAAGATTCCGGACGTTTCATTCCCGCGGAAAGCCGCCGGTACCCTCGGCGTGTGCGATAGGGGGAGCGTTTAGTCTGGTGACGAAGGTGTGCGTCCGTAGCCCGAGCTGGAGTCTCTGCGCAGCCATGGCGCTGCTCGGCGGTCTCGCGCCTTTCGGGTCCGCGTGGGGTCAGACGGTCCGCCAGGAGATCGCTGCGGTTGAATTCGGCGGAAACGAGACCTTCTCCGATACCGAGTTGCGTCGTGCGGTACTGACGAAGGCGTCGAGCTGTCCCCCTGTCCTCACCGTCACGACCTGCGCAGTGGGCATTGACTGGTTTCGGGATCGACAGTATTTCAGCGCCCGTGTGATGGAAGACGACCTGAGCCGGCTGCGTCAGCTCTACGCTGCCCACGGTTTTCGTGCGATGTCCGCCGATGCGGAGTTGGTTGCCAACGGCGACGGGACCGTGTCGGTCACCTTCCGCATCGAAGAGCGCCAGCCCTTCCGGGTGGGATCGATCGAGTTCCAGGGAGACTCCATACCGGCCGGTCTGGGTTTCGAGGGAGAACTGCCGGTCGGAACAGGCGACCCGGCGAGCTTCCTGCTCATCGCGGAGGCGCGCGACACGCTCACACTGCTCCTTCGGAACGCGGGATACGCTTTCGCCGAAGTCTTCTACGGTTTCGACCGATCTTTGGACAGTGACACCGCGTCCGTAAACTACCGGGTCGAACTGGGTCCACGAACGACATTCGGGCCCATCGAGGTGTCGGGGAATACGCTCCTTGGCGACGATGTGATCCGGGCTCGTCTCCCGTTTTCCGAAGGTGAGCTGTTCCGCGAGAGCCGGATCCGTGAGGCGCAGCGAAATCTTCATGAACTGGGCATCGTGTCGCGGGCCCAGGTACAGCGGGACGTGGCCAGCATGGAAATGGACTCCGTCCTGCCCATCCGGGTGGATGTCGTCGAAGGCGATGTGCATCGAGTGCGGACCGGTGGCGGCGCCAACAGCGCAGACTGTTTCAATGTCGAGGGGCGATGGACCAGCAGGAACTTCTTTGGGGGCGGCCGCACCCTCCTGGCCCAGGCCCGGCTCTCCAACCTGCTCGCGGGTTTTCTCCAGGCCACGCCTCTGTGCTCGCAGGCGGGAACGGGCGAGTTCGGCCGTCTTAACTGGCTGGCCAGCGTCGACTTTGGCCAGCCCACGTTTCTGTCGCGGCGAAACGACCTCGCGGTGGGTGTGTTCGCCGAGCGCCAGTCCCGCAAGAACATCTTCGTGCGCGACGCCTTCGGCCTCGATGTCGGTATCAACCGCGACATGGGCGTGGGTTCCTTCCTGAGCACGAGGTTCCGCCCTCAACTGACACGCCTGGCGGCGGCCGAGGTCACCCTCTGCGCCACTTTCCTTGCATGCACTCCCGAAGACATCGACGCGCTCTCGAGCGCCAACTGGCTGTCGCCGATCGCGGTGTCCTTCAACCGGGACCGCAGCGACAACATCTTCAGCCCCACCAGCGGTTCAAAGGCTCTGGTGGACGTCGAGTTCGCGGAGGGTTTCACAGGCTCGGACTATGCCTACTTCCGCGCCTTTGCCGATGCCAGCTTCTACAACGGGATCGGCGAAGGGAGGGTGCTTGCACTGCGGGTCCGGGCGGGCCGGATAAACCCGGGGGGGTTCCTCGGCATTGCGACTGACACGGAGCGCTTTGCGGAGGTAGTGCCGTCCCAGAAGCGGTTCTACGGTGGCGGCGCCAACAGCGTCCGCGGTTTCGCGCAGAGCAGCCTGGGACCCAGGAGCCTGTCGATCGGGGTGCGGGACCTGCTCCGCCGGAGGGAAGGCGAGATCGAGCCCGCGTGTCTCCCCGCTGCGGTCGTGGACCTCACCTGCGACGCATCCGCCCTGGTCGGCATGGACCTCTTCCAACTCCGTCCCGTAGGGGGACTGTCGACGTTCGAAGCCAGCGCGGAGCTCCGGTTCGACCTGGCCGGCACTGTGCTTAGCGGGGCCGCCTTTGTCGATGTCGGACAGGTATGGCCCCAGGGGCCGCAGCTCGATGACCTGGAACTGAGCCCCGGCTTCGGCCTTCGCTACAACACGGCGTTTGGACCCATTCGCCTGGATGTCGCCTACTCCTTCCACGAGCGGGAGCCGCTCGAAGTGGTCACCTCGCAGATTCGACCCTATGTTTTCGGCGAGGACAGCATGGCGGACCGGATCGACATCGCTGCGCCGGGCGGACCATCGGAGTTGATCGATTGGGTCGTTTCCGAGGATCTGGCTATCCTGGGCCCTCCGGTTCTCTTCGGTGACGATCCGGGGTTTTCCCTCCGGCGCTTCCAGCTTCATTTTTCGATCGGCCAGGCCTTCTGACCATGAAACAGGAAGAACAGCCCGCCAGGCGCTGGATCCGGACCGTCCTGCTTTGGGCGGTCCTGGCGGTGAGCGGGTTGTTTGTACTCGGGGTGGCGGGCGCGGTCTGGGTGAGCCGGACCTCCGCCGGGCGCGAACTGGCGCTGCAGTGGGCGCTGGAACGGGTCCGTCCGGTGGTGAACGGGTCGATTACCGTGGACTCCCTTGGTTCCGGAGGTCTGCTCGGGGGGGCCACCCTGCATGATTTGCGGTTGAGCGACACCACCGGGCATCTCGTGCTCGTGGCCGATTCGATTCGGGCGCGGTATTCGTTTGCAGGACTGATCGGTGGTACGCGCACCATTGCGGATCTGGATCTGTGGGGCGCGGTGGTCGATCTCGCCCCGGCCGGGGGCGGTCGGGTGGACCTCGCTACCCTGGTGGTCTCGGGCGACGACGCCACGGAGGGCGGCGCGGAAGCTGCCACTGCGACGGATGATGCTTCGCCGGCCCTTCGGATTCGAGGGGTGAGTATTCGGGACGGCACTGCGATTCACCGTGCCGCGGATGAGTCGCGAAGGCGGGTCCGAGGCATCGAGGGGGACCTGCCCGTGCTCGATATTCTGCCTTCGCCCGACCTGTTCCTGACGGCGAACGCGGAAAACGTGGCGCTCGTCTATCCGATCGGCACCGGTGATCTCGATCTCTTCGACATCGCGGGCGAGATCGAGATTGGCCGGGAGGGAATCTTCTTCGACGCCGATCGTCTCCGTTTGCCGGGATCGGAGGGTACAGGGCGTCTTGAGGCCAGACCGGGTGCCGATCGGCTGCGCACGGTGTTCGACCTCCACATGACCCGCCTTGCGCTGACGGATCTCTCCTGGATCGACGAACGGTTCGATCATGGTGTGGCGAGCGGGAGTGTCCGAATCGACAACGATCCCGACGATCGCCGGATCGAACTGAGCGAAGTCGAAGCGGACCTGGGGGCAGGAGGGCGGATCACCTTTACGGGCGTTTTGCTCCCTGGTGAACAGATGGGGCTGAGCGACCTCCGCGCCGAGCCAGATGGTCTTGCAACCGCCGAGCTGGAGCGGTTTCTGCCGGAGGATTTGCCGGTATCGGGAGTGTTGACGGGCGACGTGAGCTTCAACGGCGCCGCTGGCAATCTCGAGATTGCGGGGGATCTGGCGCTGGTTTCGGGCACCGGGACGGACACGCTCGTGCACCTGGCGGGAAGCGGGACCACACTGGGTCCCGACGGGATGGACGACGTAGACGTCACGGTAACGGCGCTGGACTACTCGTTGCTCGAGGTCTTCGCGCCGGGGCCGCGGTGGCAGGGGACCGGAGACATGACGATCCAGGCGGACGGGGCTCTCGAAACCGGCGTCGCGATCGCAGTCTCTGCCAATCATTCCGGCTCCGGAGGAGCGTCCAGCACGCTGGCATTCACGGGCAGCCTGTACGGGGATACCGCGATCGAGGTGGTCGATCTGGATGCGACGGTGAGCCCAATGTCCCTGTCGACGGTTGGCGAGCTGTTCCCGGGCCTCCCCGTCGCCGGCTCCGTGGACGGTTCCTTCTCACTCAGGGGCGGCATGGACCGCCTGACCATCGCGGCAGACCTCGACACCGACGCTGGCCCACTCCAGGCGGAAGGGATCATCAACGCCCGCGACCTCGCGGCCGGCTACGAGATGTTCGCCCGCAGCGAGGGCTTCAACCTGTCGCGGGTGATCGGGCAGCTGCCTGACTCGACGATCGTGTCGGGGGCCGCCACGCTGAACGGGCGCGGTCTGGACCTTGCATCGCTGCGCGGAGCCTGGACCCTGAACACGGGGCCTTCCAGCATCGGCGCACTGCAGGTGGACACCGCCGCCATGAGCGCCTGGGTGGACGACGACGGTCTCCTGCACGTCGAGACCCTGCACGCGAACGCGGGAGGCGTGGAAGTGAGCGGAAGCGGGAACATCGGGGCCGCCCCCGAAGTCCGCGGCGAAGGTATCGCGCTGTCGGTACGCTCGCCCTCGATTGCTCCGCTGCGCGATGTGTTCATGGGGGCGAACCTCGTTGCCTGGGACGAGTTGTCGGCGATCGAGCAGGACTTGATGATCGAGGTGGACGGCGTGGATCCGGACACCGTCCCGAGGGCGCAGGACATTCGCTTCGAGGGCCGTGTGAACGGCGACCTCCATGTTGCGGGTGGACTCGACGACCTCGCGGTGGCAGCCGGGTTCACGTTTGTGGATTTCGCCTATGGACGCTCCTCGGCCAGGTCTGTCGAGGCAGACATGACTGTCACCGGGATCAGTGTCCCGCGGCCGGATTCGATGCCGGCAGGCTCGGAGCAGGGCCAGCGTTCCCCGCCGGGCGTCGTCGTGCAGGGAACGGTGACCGGCGACTCGATCACCCTCTGGGATCGCGAGTTCCTCTCCGCAACCCTCGAGGGTGAGCTCGATTCCGGGACGCGGGGTCGACTGCGCACGTTGATCCAGAGGTCGGAGGCAGAGGCTTACGATCTGCAGGGTGTTGTCCAGCTGGACAACGACGGAGGCCGGGTCGATCTGGATCGCTTCACCCTTGTCTTCGACGACCGGCGCTGGAACCTGCGAGGACCCGCCCGCTTCGAGTGGAATCCGGATGCGCTGGTAGTGCGGGACTTCGGCCTCATCCGCCCCGGCGGCGGCGGACTGCGGCTGAACGCGGACGGACGGCTTTCCCGAGGCAGCGCCGATTCCGATTTCAGCCTTCGGGTCGCCGATCTGGATCTCGGCATTCTGGGGAGACTCATCCAGATGGAGACGCCGCCCAGCGGGGTGATGGTGGCGGAGGTCAACGCCGGAGGCTCGGGCGAGGATCCGGAGTGGGAGGCGGCGATACGGCTGGAAGGCGCGGAACTCGAGACGCTGCGATTCGACAGCGTGACGATGAACGGCACCTTCGCGGACCGCACCCTTGAAACGGAGATCGAGAGCTGGACCAGCGGTCGCCGCACGATTCGGGTAGCCGGCACCGCGCCCGCGGACCTTCGCCTGGCGTCCGTCCCAGACAGGGTGCCCGACGAGCCGGTGAACCTGGACATCGTCGCCGATTCATTCCCGGCCAGGATGGTCCTGGGGATCCTCCAGACGCTGGAAGAGGTGGAGGGGACCGTAAGCGGCAGGGTCACTCTGGGGGGGCGCCCCTCCGACCTCGAACCGAACGGTTCGCTTCGCCTGGAAAATGTTGGCGCATTGATGGCCCCGTTCGCCGTTCGGTTCTCGTCGACGGACATCGACATGGATCTCAGCCCGAACGGCGTTGTCGCAATCGAGGGCTCGGCCGTTTCCGTAGGGACAATGGATGTTCGGGGCACGGTCGACCTGGGCCAGATGTCGGACAGCATCCCTCTCGATCTCACCTTCCGCCCGGTGGGCTTCCAGATCGTGAATCGGGCCGACATGGAGGCGGCGATTTCCAGCGAAGCGGTCTCCCTGACCGGATCCTTCGACTTCCCGTACATCGAGGGAGTGGTGGTTGTCGAAGGCGGCACCGTATTCATGGAGGAGTTCCAGCGCACTGCGGAAGTCGTCGACCTCTACGATCCCGCCCTGTTCAGCGCGGCGACGCTGAGCATCGGATCCGGCGAGACAGCCGCGGACGATGACGGTGCCGTGGAGCGCATCCCGTTTCTTCAGAACCTGCGCGTCCTGATCGACATGCAGGTCGGGAGCGGAAACTGGCTTCGCTCGCGGGACATGAACATCGAGACCAGCGGAGACCTTTCGGTCACCTTCGACCGCCAGGCCAACCAGCTGGTTCTCAGCGGCGAGATGGAGGTCGTCAGGGGCACCCTCAGCCTCGGACCGCGCACAATGCGGATGACCGAAGGGTCCTTTCAGTTTCCCGGGACGCCCGGGTTCAATCCCGGATTGACCATCACTGCAGAGAACAGGGTGCGCGCCCGCGAAGGCCAGCCCCTGGTGATCACCGCCAATGTATCGGGCACGCTGCTGGAGCCCTCACTGACCTTCTCGGGCGACGCCGAGTCCGCGATGTCCGAATCCGATCTGATCAACTACCTGTTCCTGGGCCAACCCACATCCGCCCTGCTCGGTGATGCCGGGGCCGTGTCGGTCGGTGCCGGAACCAACCTCCTGCTGGGGCAGGTCGCCAACGAGATCGGCTACCTTCTGGCCCAGGAGCTGGATCTCGACCACCTTTCGCTGTCGCAGGCCGAGCAGGGACAGGCCAACGCGGCGTTCGGGGCCTCGTCGCTTCAGGTCGAGGTCGGGAAGTACGTTCTCGACGACGTGTTCATCACGGGTGTCTACCAGCGTGGCTTCTGCGCCGACCCGACCCTGCCCGTCAACAGCGGCGGGGTAAGGGTCGAGGTGGCGATGCCGCAGGACGTGAGACTGGAAGGATTCCTGGAGGGACGCTGCACGCGCGAGCGATACCGCGGGCTCGGCGACGCCTCGCTCGAGTTGGAGAGCATCTGGGGATTCCTGCTGTTTCGGGAATGGGGATATTGAGGGAATGAGCAGAGCCGAACCAGCGGGGTTCGATCGTTGAGTCCCGACGTACTTGCCATTCGCGGGGCGCGCGAGCACAACCTCCGGAATATCTCGCTGGATATTCCCAGGGAACGCCTGGTGGTCGTCACCGGGCTCTCCGGATCGGGCAAGTCGTCGCTCGCCTTCGACACCATCTATGCCGAGGGACAGCGCCGCTACATCGAATCGTTGTCGGCCTATGCCCGCCAGTTCCTGGGGCTGATGGAAAAGCCGGATGTGGACACCATCGAGGGTCTTTCTCCGGCGATCTCGATCGAGCAGAAGTCCGTGTCGCGCAATCCGCGCTCGACGGTCGGCACCGTAACCGAGATCTACGACTATCTGCGGCTCCTGTTTGCCCGCGCGGGCACGCCCTGGTGTCCGCGCTGCGATCTCCCGATTCGGCGTCAGCCGGCCACGCAGATCGTGGGTCAGGTGCTGAAGCTCCAGGAGGGAACCCGGATCCAGGTGGTGGCGCCTCTGGTCCGCGGCCGCAAGGGACAGTTCCGCGACCTGTTCGACAAGGCGCGCCGCGATGGGTTCGTTCGCGCTCTGGTCAATGGAAAAGTGTACGATCTGCGCGAAATCCCCCGTCTGAACCGCTACGAGAACCACAACATCGGCATCATTGTCGACCGGCTGGTGGTTAGGGAGGATGACCGCGCGCGGCTGTCGGACTCCGTCGAGACCGCGTTGCGGGCCGCCGAGGGCGTCGTGGAGATCCTGGAGCGCCGCGGCAGCCGGGACATCTCGCACATGTTCAGCGAGCACTACGCCTGCGCCAACTGCGGGTCCAGCTTTCCCGAACTGGAACCCCGGGTGTTCTCGTTCAACTCACCACACGGCGCCTGCAGCACCTGTGGAGGGCTGGGCACCACGAAGGAGGTGAACGGGGCGCTTCTGCTGGCGAGTCCATCGCTGTCCGTCCTGGAGGGCGTCATCATCCCCTGGGGTGAACCGGGGGGACACCTCCGCGGCTCCGTCATCCCGGGACTGGCCGACGCCTACGAGTTCGATCCCGCCATGCCCTGGCGCGATCTGCCCATGGAGGCGCGCAACGCGATTCTTCACGGCTCGTCGGGGATGAAGATCCGGTTCCCGTACAACGCCGGGAAGATGCGCGGCCACTACGAGGACTATTGGGAGGGCGTGGTTTCGAACGTCGAGCGCCGGTACCGCGAGACCAGTTCGGAACACGTGCGCTCCCAACTCGACCAGTACATGTCCAGCCAGCAGTGTGCCGACTGCAAGGGTTCGCGGCTCGGCCCCTTCGGCCGATCGGTGCGGGTTGGCGGGCTCGGCATCAGCGACATCGTGCAGCGGCCGATCGGCGAAGTGCTCGCCTTCGTGAAATCGCTCCCGGTCACTGGAGAGGAGCCCGCCCCCGGGTTGGTGCCCGCGCCCGGCGAACCGCTGCCGGGTGAGATTGCCGGCCCGATCATCAAGGAGGTGCGCGAGCGCCTGGGCTTCCTGAGAAACGTGGGTCTCGGCTACCTGTCACTGAGCCGCTCGGCGGACACGCTCTCCGGGGGCGAGTCGCAGCGAATCCGCCTCGCCACACAGATCGGCAGCCGGCTCGTCGGGGTGTTGTACATCCTGGACGAGCCCTCCATCGGCCTGCACCAGCGCGACAACCACCGCCTGCTGCGCACGCTGCAGGATCTGCGCGATCTAGGCAACTCCGTCGTGGTCGTGGAGCACGACGAAGACACGATCCTCGCGGCCGACTTCGTGGTCGACCTCGGTCCGGGGGCCGGCCGGGCCGGTGGGGAGATCGTGGCGGCGGGGCCGGTCGAGGACGTGCGCGCCCATCCCGAATCGATTACCGGGGCCTACCTGCGCGGCGACCGCGAAATCCCGCTGCCGGACGAGCGGCGCAGGCCGGATCCCGACCGATGCCTCACCGTGCGGGGGGCATCCCAGCACAACCTCAAGGACATCGACGCGGCATTTCCGCTGGGCTGCTTCGTGGCCGTCACGGGCGTCAGCGGCTCGGGCAAGTCCACGCTCGTCAACGGCACCCTCTATCGCGCGCTCTCCCGCCAGTTCTACCGCAGCCGCGCGGTCGCGGGGGCCCACTCGCGCATCGACGGCCTGTCCGGCGTCGACAAGGTCATCGAGGTCGACCAGTCCCCGATCGGCCGCACGCCCCGCTCGAATCCCGCGACCTATACGGGTCTGTTCACCCCTGTCAGGCAGCTCTTCGCCGGGGTCCCCGAGGCCCAGATCCGCGGGTATCAGGCCGGCCGCTTCTCATTCAATGTGAAGGGCGGCCGCTGCGAGTCCTGCAAGGGCGACGGCCTGGTGAAGATCGAGATGCACTTTCTGCCCGACGTATACGTCTCCTGTGACGTGTGCCGGGGTCGGCGCTACAACCGCGAAACCCTCGATGTCTACTACAAGGGACGCAACATTGCCGATGTGCTCGAGATGACGGTCGACGACGCGCTCGAGTTCTTCGACGCCGTGCCGCAGATCAAGCGCCGCCTGCAGACGCTGTCGGACGTGGGACTCGGCTATATCCATCTGGGCCAGAGCGCGACGACCCTGTCGGGTGGCGAGGCCCAGCGGATCAAGCTCTCGGCGGAACTTTCGAAGAAGGCGACCGGGCGCACCGTGTACATCCTCGACGAACCCACGACCGGCCTGCACTTCGAGGACATCCGCATCCTCCTCAAGGTGCTGCACCGACTGGCGGATCGCGGCAACACGGTCGTGGTCATCGAACACAACCTCCATGTGGTGAAGACCGCCGATTGGGTCATCGATCTCGGTCCTGAAGGCGGCGACGCGGGCGGCCGTATCGTGGTGGAGGGGACACCGGAACGCGTGGCCGAGGAGCCGGCGTCGTACACGGGCGAGTATCTGGCCCCGCTGCTGGGGATGGCCCGGGTGAGGTGATGTCGAGCAGCGTACGACGCGCGGTTCCTCCACTGGCTGCAGGCACGGAACACGACGCCCGTCCCGCTCGTACATGCGAGAAAGCGCCGGTCCGTTGGTTGATGGCCAGGGGCCGTGTTAGCTTCTCTTTTGCTAGCTCCGCAACACCTGGAAGGAGAAGGCCATGGTTACCCGTGAAGACCTTGAAGGCTATCTGACCCGTCTCGGCACGGATTTCGAAGAAGTGGACGACGGAATGTTCCTCGTCAGCACGGACAACGGGGGTGCGCCGATCGTGGTCCACCACTCCGATCCGGTGCTGGTGGTCCGCATGAAGGTGATGGATCTGCCGGCAAACTCGGACCGACTCGGCGGGCTCTACGAGACGCTGCTGAAGCTAAACGCGACGGACGTGGTCCACGGTGCCTACGGGATCGAGGAAGGCGAGTTGATTCTGAGCGACACGCTGCAGCTGGAGACCCTCGACTTCGAGGAGCTCAGGGCGTCGTTCGAGAGCGTCCAGCTCGCCGCCTCGTCGCACCTTGCGCGGATCCGGGATCTGACCCAAGCGGTGGAGGGAGGTCAGGAATGAGCATCTTCAGCAGGTTCTCGACGATGATCAAGTCCAACATCAACGACCTGATCAACCGCGCGGAAGATCCGGAAAAGATGTTGAACCAGATCATCCTGGACATGCGTGACCAGTTGGCCAAGGCAAAGCGCGAAGTGGCCGGCGCCATCGCCGACGAACGCAAACTCAAGCGCCAGACCGACGAAGCGACCAAGCAGATGAAGGCGTGGGAGCGGCGCGCCGTGTTGGCCGTGCAGGAAGGCCGGGACGACATGGCCAAGCAGGCGCTCGTGCGGCACGAGGAGCAGGCAGAGCAGGTGACGGCCTACGACCGCAGCTGGCAGGCCCAGAAACAGGAGACCGAGAAGCTCAAGGCGTCTCTCCGGCAACTCCACGAGAAGATCGAGGAGGCGAAGCGCAAGCGGAATCTGCTGATCGCCAAGCAGAAGCGGGCCCAGGCGCAGAAACGCATCCACGAGACCATGTCCGGCCTGTCGGACACCTCGGCCTTCGAGGCGTTCAACCGCATGGCCGACAAGATCGAGGAGGACGAGCGGCGCAATCTGGCCCAGGCCGAGGTCAACGAAGCGCTGACCGGCGACACGCTGGAGAAGGAGTTCCTGCGGCTCGAGTCGGGGTCGGCTACTACGGGCCTCGATGACAAGCTGATCGCCCTGAAGGCCAAGATGGGCATGCTCCCGGCCGGTGCTGCCGAGGAGCCCAAGCAGCTGGAGGCCGGCAGCGCCGCGGGAGACGATGGTGAAGCCGAAGCGCCCCAGGCCGCGCCGATTCGCGACGCCGAATTGCTCGAGGAGTTCGAGAAGCTGGAGCGACAGGGGGGCCACGGCGCATGAGCATCGTGTACCTGCGTGGCGACTATCTTCCTGCCGACGAAGCGAGGGTCCCGGTCAACGACCGGGGCTTTCTCTTTGCGGACGGCATCTACGAGGTGACGCCGGCCTATCAGGGACAGCTGTTCCGCTGGGAGCAACACCGGGCCCGCATGACGAAGGGACTCGGGGCCCTGCGCATCGATTTCGATGTTGCGTCGCTCAAGGCGGTGAAGGAAGGCCTTCTTGAGAGAAACGGTCTCACCGGCGTGCCGGTGGCCTACGTGTACGTGCAGGTGACGCGCGGCGTTGCGCCCAGAACCCACGCGTTTCCCGACCCGCCTGTCGCGCCCACGGTCTACGGCTTCGCCAACCAGTACAACCGGCCCCCGATGGAACGGTGGCAACAGGGTTACGACGCGATCACCATCCCCGATCAGCGTTGGGCGCGCGCCGACATCAAGGCGATCGCCCTGCTACCCAACGTGCTCGCGCAACAGGCCGCGGTGGACGCGAACGTGACCGACACCATCTTCGTCCGGGACGGGATCGCGCTCGAAGGCTCGCACGCCAATCTCTTCGCGGTGTTCAACGGCGTGCTCACCACGGCACCCAGATCCAACTACATCCTGCACGGCGTGACGCGCGAGTTCATCATCGAGCTGGCCGGCGGACTCGGCATCCCCGTCGAGGAGCGCGCCATCACGCTGGACGAGCTCCATGCCGCCGACGAGGTGTTCCTGAGCGGCACCACCACCGAGGTGCGGCCATCGGTGAAGATCGACGGCAGGACGATTGGCAGCGGCAGGGTGGGGCCCGTGTCGCGAAGTCTCTTCGAGAGCTTCCTGGCGGTTACGGGAGGAAGTTAGCCAAGCCGGATATCTGGCTAATTTGGCCGCCGGCCTGTGCCGGCGAGGACCCGCTCGCCGAGCCCGCGTGTAGTCCTCACTTCCAGGTCGACCGCATCACCCAGCACGCTGGGCGGTGCCCCTTCCCAGTCCCGCAGAATCGCGCGAATGCGCCCCGTCCTGCGCTCCGTCACGACCGTTATCGTGCGCTCGTCATCCCTATCCACCGTCACCAGGCCCTCTGGTCCCGTAAGCGTGATCCGTTCCAGCGAGTCCGCCCAGTCGGGCTCGATCGGGACCGCAAAGAAGAAATACCTGTTCCCGAACTCATCTTCACCCGCCACGAAGTCCAGCGAGAAAAGCTCTCTGCGGTCCGCGCCCGACCCCCGGATCCGATAAGGTCCCGGGCCGTCAGGAAGTTGCGGAGCGGCAAGCATCGAAAACGCCGGCTCGATCCGCATTTCACCGCCGACCACCCCGCCCCACAGCACGAGCACATCCGATGACGCGCTCGCCGCAACCAGAGCCGCCTTTGCAACATCCCCTTCGACCCGGTTGCGGTAGTCGATCACCCTCCTGAAGTGGAAGTCGCTGAGCCAGCCCTGGCTGTAGCAATACCCCATGATGTCCTTCCGGCGATCCGGAGAGACAAGCGACCCATCGCGGAAGTCGTAGCCCCACACTCCAATGCTGCCGTCCCGGTAGGGGTATCCGCGGTCGGGGTCGGGGGGATCGCCACAAGGTGCGTGGTTCAGGCTGACATTGTGACCGACTTCGTGCGCCAGTTCGGTGGCCCACGGCTTCCCGATACTTGTCCAGCCCGGGGTTCGTGCTCGCCCGCGGACCCGGCCGTTCACACTCGCGGCTGCACCATAGTAGTAACCAGTACCGTTTTCCGATGTCCGGAGTGCTTCGAGTTCGAGCACCAGTCCCCACTGACCGTCATCGCTGGTGAGATCGAGCGACGTGACGTGGATTGCGCGGGTCGTCGCAGTGAACTCCGAAAACGGGAAGGCATACTTGAGCAGCCCCACCTGAGGGCTGTCCCCGTTGATTCCACGGGTCCACTCCATAATCGATGTGTCCGCTTCCTGAGCCTCGACAACAGGTACCACCGTGAGTCGCATCGGGGGCACTTCCACGACGTTGAGTGAATCGGCCCCCTCGGCCGGGAAGCGGGTCCGGCTCTCGGGCGTGAAAGGCACCGTGCCCTCGGGATCCACCTCGACCACCATCGCTACGCCCGGTGCGATCACCGCCGCGGGGATCACCGCATTATAGGACAGCGTCAGGTCGCTCTCATCCGCCTCGGCGGGGATCCGGTCGTCGGCCCGAGACATCTCCGCGCGATGCACCTCGGTGCCGCTACGTGTGAACGACGCGACGACGACGGGTTCGAAAAAGCCCCGCGGATCCTCGGCGGTCAGGAAGACACGCAGGAGCGCGTCGCGGTTGGCAACGAGGCGGACGCGCCCGGTCGGGCTCTGGATAGACTGTGTCAGATAGACGATCGGCATGGACAGCGATACCGCTTCCGGGTTCTCGCACGTCGCCCCGGCCGTTTCCGGTATCCTGCTCATCCACGCCTGAAAGCTGGCAGAGGGGGAAGCGCATAGCCCTGTCCCATTGAAGTCCAGCACGCGCAGTCTCTCCAGCTGCCGCAGGGCGAATGGTAGCGCCCCCTCGAGCCGCTCGTTGTCGCTGACGCGCAGTTCGGTCAACCGCGATAGCTGGCCGAAGGTGTGAGGCAGCCCGCCGAAGAGATCATTGCCTTCGAGCTCGACCCTCCGCAGCTCGGTGAGGTTAATGATCTCCGCGGGCACGGGGCCATCGAGTCCGTTCTCATTCAGGGACAACTCCACGACGCGTCCGCCCTCGGTGGTCACGCCATGCCAGTCCCCCAGGGGGGCGTCGGTGCCCCACGAGTCCCGGTTGGCCCAGAACGGACCATCCGTGAAGTCGTGTACGGTTACCAGAGCGAGTCGTTCAACCTGCTCGTCATCACAATCCGTCCTATAGCCTTCACGCACCGACCGAAGCCACTGCTGAAACTCATCGTCAATCTGAGCGCAAACGCGAGTCGCTCCGTACGACAGTTCCCCCAGGTATTCCAGGTCGAGCATGCTGCGGGGCAGCAATCCGGTCAACTCGTGGTTGCCATCCAGCCAGAGCCTCTGCAACGCGCGCAGCTCGCCTATGGCGGGCGGAAGGTACCCGCTGAATGCGTTCCCCTCGAGTTCGAGTCGGATCAGGGCCTTGAGATTCCCCAGCCCATGGGGCAACTCACCGTTCAGTTCATTGTTTGCGGCCCGCAGGTGCTGCAGCGCCGTCAGATTGCCGAACTCCTCCGGAATGGGGCCAGAGAGCCCGCTGTCTTGAATCCAAAGGGTCTCGAGCTTCGCGAGATTACCCAGTTCGGGTGGAAGCTCGCCGCTCAACTGGTTGTCGTAGAGATACAGTTCTTCAAGGGTGGCCAGCCCACCGAGTCCACCGGGTATCGTACCGGTTAGGCCGTTTCGCGAAACCGATAGGAATTCGATGGAGCTCAACTGCCCCAATTCCGGAGGGATCTCGCCGGTCAAGTCGTTTTGGCTGAAGCTCAGATACCTCAAATTCGCCAGGGCACCCAACTCCGGGGGTATGGATCCCGACAGTTCGTTCGACGATGCCCGCAGCATCCGCAACGAGCCCAGGTTGCCGAGTTCGGCCGGGATCGGGCCCGACAGATCGTTGGAGAACAGATCCAGCGTGTCGAGCCGCGCAAGCGCTCCCAATTCCGGCGGAATCGATCCCTCCAGCTGATTCGAGTAGACATCGAGCAGGGTCAGTTGGGTCAGCTTGCCCAGTTCCGCCGGGAGAGGACCGGTCAGTTTGTTGCCGTACAGGGACAGACGTCTCAGTTGCGCCAGATCTCCCAACTGGGGCGGCAGAGGGCCCGAGAGGTTGTTGTTCGGCAGCGACAGTTCGGTAACAAATCCGGCCGAGTTGGTCCTCACGCCCTGCCATCGCCTGATGCTCTCAGCAGTGTTCCAGTTTTCCTTCTCGCGCCAATGCGTCCGGCCGTTCGTGGCGTTGTAGAAGGCAATGAGTGCGGCCCGGTCGGCAGTGTCGGTCTCCTCCGGATGAGGCGGTGGAGGTGGGGCGGTGGTAGCCGGGTCGTCCGAGCAGTTGACCAGCAGTGCGATACACAGGATTGAGCCCCGGAAGCGCGAGATAGGGCGTGTCATTGCCGGGCTTCTTCAGCGGTAGAGCGGCGGGCTTTGTCCGAAACATCCGGGTCGGGGAGCCTACAATACCGCGGACTTACAGGACCTCGCAATCTCCGTTAATATAGGACTATAAACTTATACATTGTAGAACTATAATCTTGTACATTATCGTGATGTTAATCTTGCGCATTACCAGTACTATTATCATGCGCAAGTCTGACCGGCCGGGACTGGCAGCGGCCATTCGGGTCATCCAATCGAATCGGTCGCGGTGCGGCGCGCACCGTCAGTTCCGAAGCCGAACCGCCTCCCTCAGTCCACGGGTCGTGGCGACCTCCAGGTCCCGCTCACTGCTCAAAGCGAGGGGCAGCACACCTGTCCAATCCCTCAGAATCGCCCGGATCCGTCCCGTCCCGCGCTCCGTCACCACCGAGATTCGGCGCTCGTCGTCCGCGTCCACGGTCACGATACCCTCCGGCCCGGTGAGGACGATCCGTTCCAGCGAATGCTCCCACTCGGGCTCTATCGGCACCGTGAAGAAGAAGTGCTTGCCGCCCTCCCCGTCCTCGGCCGGCGTGAAATCCAGCGCCAACAGGGTGCGGCCATCGGATCCGATCCCCCTGATGCGGTAGGGACCCCCCTCTTCGGGGAGGCGGGGTGCGGTGTACATCGAGTACACCGGCTCCAGCTGGATCACGCCATCCGCCACGCCTCCCCACAGCACCAGCATGTCCGAAGGCGGGGCGGAAGCTGCAGCCACCCTGGCGCCCGCGATGTCACCTGCCAAACCGGCCCGATGGTCGATGACCTTCTTGAAGTGGTAGTCGCTGATCCACGGGCTCGTTCGGCAATAGGTCATGATGTCCTTGCTTCGGTCGGGGGACATCGCCGATCCAAAGCGGAAGTCGTATCCCCAATAGCCGATCCCCCCATCGTTATAGGGGTAGGCCGGATCGACGCCCTCGGGCCCCCCGCATGGCGCATGTCGCAGGGAGACATTGTGTCCTACCTCGTGCGCCAGCGTGTAGGGGCTCGCCTGGCCCATGCCAATCCATCCGGGCAGTTGGCCGCGGCCACCCGCGGACGCGCCGGTCATGTCCGCGACCCCGTAGTAGTACCCCGTTCCCTCCTCCGAAGTCCGCAACGCCTCGAGCTCCCCGAGCAGCGCCACCTGGCCGGAGGACGGCCTCAGATCGAGCGAAGTGACATACACGTCGTGGGCACTGGCGCTGAACTCCCCAAACGGGAAGGCGTTCTTCAGCAGGCCGACATGAGGACTGTCATCGTTGATCTCGCGCGCCCAGGCCAGGAACGAGGTGTCGGTGGCCTGCTCGGTCATTACGGGCACGACTGTAAGATGCATGGGCGGCACTTCCACCACCTTGAGCAATTCGGAAGCGGTGGATGGGAAGCGCGTGCTGCTCTCTTCGGTCAAGGGAAGGGTCCCGTCGGGATCGACCTCCACGGTCATCTGCACACCGGGGACGATCACCTCTGCCGGGATTACCGCATTGTAGGACAGCGCCAGGTCACCCTCGTCCGTTTCCGCCGGGATCTGGTTGTCGTCGCGTTTCATCACCACGCGATGCAGTTCATCGGCGAGCATCGTGAATACCGCCACGACCTCCGGCTCGAAGTACCCACGAGGCTCCTCGGCAGTGACGAACGCCCTGAGCAGCGCCTCCCGGTTGGCCACGAGACGCACCCGCCTCAGCGGAGTCTGGACCGACTGCGTGAGGTAGACCGTCTCCAGCGACAAGGTGACCTGTTCCGGGTTGTCGCATATGGCGCCCGCGGTTTCCGCGACCTCGGTGAACCACGCCTGAAAGTTCGCGGAAGGCGACGCGCACAGCCCGGTCTCGTCGAAGTTGAGCACGCGCAGCTGGTCCAACCGCCGCAGACCGAACGGCAGCGCGCCCTCGAGCCCCATGTTCCCGCCGACTCGCAGTTCGGTCAACTCCGACAAGCCGGCGAGGGCGTTCGGCATCGCCCCGGACAGGTCGTTGCCCGCGAGATTGACCACCCTCAACTCCCCGAGATTGGCGATCTCCGCCGGGAGTGGACCGGCAAGGCCGTTGTCGGACAGCGAAAGGTCCACGACGCGGCCGCCCTCGGATGTCACCCCGTGCCAGGCGCCCACTTCCGCATCGCTGCCCCAGGCGCCACGGTTCGTCCACGCAGTGCCGCCGGTCAATTCGTGGAACTCCGACAGCGCCAGCCTCTCGACCTGCCCGATGTCGCACTCCACCTCGCTGTGGTCCGGGACAGTCTGCAACCACCGCTGGAACTCGTCGTCGACCTGTGGGCACAGGCCGGTGTCTTCGAACAGCAGCCGCTGCAGATGCTCGTTAGCGAGCAGACTTCGGGGCAGCAGGCCCACCAGTTCCGGGTTCTCCTGCAGAGTGATGTACTCCAGCGTGCCGATTTCGCCGATCTCGGTCGGAATTCCGCCACTGAAAGCGTTCTCGTGCAGATACAGGATTCTCAGAGGGAAACCGCCCAGGAACGACGGAATCGCGCCGCTCAAGCCGTTCTCATACGCGCGGAGTTGCTCCAGCGCCGTCAGGTTGGCGAACTCTTCCGGAATGGGGCCCGTGAGGTCGTTCTGATGGATCCAGAGCAGGTCCAGGCGTGTCAGCTGTCCAAAGACTTGAGGGATTCCGCCGGTCAACTGGTTGTCGTAGAGGTACAGTTGCTCGAGGGTCGCCAATTCCCCAAGCTCGGTTGGAATGGTGCCGGTCAGGTTGTTCCGTGAGACCGACAGCAGCTCGATCGAACCCAGATCCCCGAGTTCCGGCGGTATCGTTCCCGTCAGTTCGTTGCGGCTGAAGTTCATGTACGTCGCGTTGTCCAGCTGGCCCATCTCGCCCGGAATCGGACCCGACAGTTCGTTCCACCCCAGGGTCAGTCTCTGCAGCGAGCCCAGGTTGCCCAGCGACGGCGGGATCGTACCGGACACTCCGGTGTTGAAGAGGTCGAGCGTGTCCAGCATGGCGAGTGTGCCGAGCTCCGACGGGATCGATCCTTCCAGGCTGTTTCCCCGCAGGGTGAGCATGGTGAGGTTGCTGAGGTTCCCCAACTCCGGTGGAATCCGCCCCGAGATTTCGTTCCCGTCCAGGACGAGCCTTTCCAACTGTTCCAGCTCGCCCAGCTGCGCGGGCAAGCTCCCCGTCAGGTTGTTGTCATCGAGTTCCAGCTCGGTGACGAAGCCGGCCGAGTTGGTCTCGACCCCGTACCATGTTCCGATGCCCGAAGGGGAATTCCAGTTGCGGTCCTGATCCCAACCCGATCCGCCCGTCGCGTTGTAGAGGGCGATGAGGACCGGCCTGTCGGGATGGTCGGCATCGATGGGCGTGACCGGCGGCGGCGCGACGGGTTGCATGTCTTCCGAGCAGGCGGCCAGCAGGATCATCCCGAAGAGAGTGGCGCTCCAGGAGCGCGATACGGGGCGTGTCATTCCATCTCCCTCAGCGGTAGAGCAGATACGGCTCTCGACGAGCCACGTAGTCGTCCAATCCATCCCCCCATCCTTCCGCCACTTCCTGATAAGACACCCCTGTGTCCACCGCGTTCCGCAGCGCATCGGTTCCAGCCAGCCGGTCGAAGTGGCCGACGCGCCAGTCCCAGCGGTCGCCGGACATGCCCCTGATCTCCACCAGGAGCGCAAGCGCCGCCAGCGTGGGGTCGTATCCGGGCCCATCCGCCTCCAGCCGCACGCCGCCAACCTCGACGCCCCCGAACTTGCGATCCCCCGGATTCTCCGGCGTGAACCGCACGGGGACGAAGCGCGCGTCCGGCACTCCCAGCGCCTCCAGCCGCCGCGCCAGCTCCTCGCCGTCGAGCCAGGGTGCTCCCACCTGCTGGAAGGCGCGACCCGTCCCGCGCCCGACCGAAATCGGAGTCCCCTCGAAGAGGCAGGTGCCCGGATAGTGCAGGGCGCTCTCCACCGACGGCATGTTGGGCGACGGCGCGATCCACGGGATTCCGGTGTCGCCGAAAGGCATCGTCCGCCCCCAGCCGTCCGCGACCGCGACGCTCAGGTCGACGCGCACGCCGAACTCGCCCACCGCCATCCGCGCGAACTCGCCGGCGTGAGCCCGTGCCGCATGGGGATGGGATAAAGGCCTACGAAGGAGGAGTATTCAGGGTCGAGAACATTTCCCTGCACGGGATCGCCGCCGATCGGGTTGGGCCGGTCGAGGACGACGAAGGGAATGCCGTGCTCACCCGCGGCTTCCATGGCCAGCGCCATGGTGGACAGGTAGGTGTAGTAGCGAGTGCCGATATCCTGGATGTCGAAGAGGAGCACATCGACCCCGTCAAGCATCTCGTCGGTCGGCGCCCTGGTTTCGCCGTAGAGCGAGTGAACGGGCAGCCCGGTGCGCTCGTCCAGCCCGTCCTCGATCCGCACCCCCGCCTCGGCGCTCCCACGGATCCCGTGCTCGGGCGAATACAGCGCGACGAGCTCGACCTCGGGGTGCGCGGCCAGCAGATCGATCGAGGGGGTGCCCCTGGGGTCCCGGCCCGTGTGATTGGTGACGAGCCCGACTCGGCGGCCGCGCACAAGGTGCAGGGAATCGCTCAGGAGGACCTCGATGCCGGGGCGCACACCGCCCGTCTGCGGAACGGAGTCCGGGGCGCTGGCGGAGGCTGCGGCTCCGGCGTCGTTCGCGTCGACACCGGGGGAACAGGCCGCCGTCGCGAGCATGAGAACCGTCACGGTGGAGAGCCGGAGGGACATTGTTGGGGGGCACTCCCTCGGAGGAGAAGGACCGGAGGCTTGGCGGAATAGAGCGCCGGGTATGAGTTGTGGTCAAGCGCCTACCCCCGGCCCGAGACCGGCCGTTTCACATTATCTTGACTATTGGCAGCTGACCTCCCACTCCATCGCGCAGAGTGATTCCGTGACCCGAGATTCCACGCGCGAGCCGACCCGGCTCCCGGCAAGAAAAGGCACGCTCGTCCGGCCATCCGACCGGCCATCGCTGCAGGCCCTGCTCACGCTGTCCCTCATTCTCGCTGCCGGCTGTTCGCTCCCCAACAGAGGCCCGTTCCCGGGCGGCGCGGCGGACCCCGACCCGGAGCCAGTCGCCGAGACGGTGCCGGGCAGGTTGTCCTATGCCGTGCCCGTGCCGTCGCCCTATCGGCTCGATCCCCCCGGCGAAGCCTGGTATGACGGCCGGAGCTGGGCCGCGCGCACTCTGGAGTCGCTCTCGCTGGAAGAGAAGGTCAGCCAGTTGATGATGCCCTTCCTGTTGGGCGATTTCGCCCCGGAGGGATCCTCGTCGGGCAGGCGCGCGCGGGCCTTCGTGGAGGAGCACCAGGTCGGGGGAATCATCGTCTCGGTGGGATCCCCGACGGAGGTGGCCGCCAAGCTGAACTGGCTCCAGTCCCTCTCCGATCTGCCCCTTCTGATCGGCTCGGATCTCGAGGCGGGAGCCGGCTTCCGCTTTGACGGCGTCGTGCACGCGCCGACCAACATCTGGCTCGGCGGCGCGACGAGGTTCCCGGCGCTGATGGCGGTGGGCGCCTCGGGCGACCCCGGGATGGCCTACGAGATGGGCCGGGTGACCGCGCTGGAAGCCCGTGCGATCGGCGTCCACGTGCCCTTCGCGCCGGTTCTGGACGTCAACAACAACCCTGAAAACCCGGTCATCAACGTCAGGTCCTTCGGTGAGGATCCGGCGAGCGTGGCCACGCTCGGGGCATCCTTCGTCCGGGGCATGCAGGATCACGGCGCGATCGCCACCGCCAAGCACTTCCCGGGCCACGGCGACACGGAGGTGGATTCCCACCTGGCGCTTCCGGTCATTCGGGTCAGCCGCGAGCGGATGGACTCGGTGGAGCTGCTTCCGTTCCGGCGCGCGGTCGATGTGGGACTGGGCGCGGTGATGACCGCGCACATCACGGTGCCCGAGATCACCGGGGCCCGCACGCCGGCCACCCTTGCCCCCGCCGTCCTGACGGAGCTGCTGCGCGACGAAATGGGGTTCGGCGGACTTGTCGTCACCGACGCAATGGACATGGCCGCCGTGGACAGGATGTTCGATCGGGGCGAGGCGGCGGTGCGGGCGCTGGAAGCGGGCGCGGACGTGATCCTGATGCCGCCCGACATCGGGGCGGCGCGCAGGGGCATCGTGGCCGCGGTCGAGTCCGGGCGCCTGAGCGAGGAACGAATCGACCGGTCGGTGCTTCGGATCCTGCGGGCCAAGGAGAAGCTCGGCCTGGACCGCCAGCGCACCGTGGCCATTGGTCGCGTGAGGAGGGTCGTGGGTGTGCAGGCGCACACCTCCGTGGCGCGGCAGGTGGCCAACCGCTCCGTCACCGTGCTCAAGGACGAGCGCGAACTGCTGCCGCTGCTGGGAACGCCCACCGCCAGCGTCTACTCGGTCACCTATCGCCGGCCAACCGACCTGCGCGCGGGCCGCGCCTTCAACTCCTCGCTGAGGCAGACCTACCGCCGCCTGCGGTCGGCCTACGTGGAGCCGGGGACGAGCCGGGAGGAGTACAACCAGGTTCTCGCCCGGGCCCGGCAGATGAACCTGACGGTGGTGTCACTCCACGTGGGGGTGCGGACCGCGTCGGGATCGGTCGCGCTGCCCGAGGAGGCGCTGAGGTTCGTGAGGGAACTGGCCCGGTCGGGCCGGCCGTCGATCGTGGTGGCGTTCGGGAATCCCTACCTGCTGTCCGAGTTTCCGGACGTGGGGACCTACCTGACCGCGTGGTCGGGCGTCCCCGTCTCGGAACGGGCGGCGGCTGACGCCATCCTCGGTCGAATCGACGTGACCGGACGGGCGCCCACCCGCATTGGCACCTTCGAGATCGGCGACGGGCTGCAGATTCCGGGGCGCGGCGGGGCGGCCATCAATTGACGGGGCGGCTGATCGCGGTCGGGCTGGCGACCGCCCTGGTTTCCTGCACGGGCGCCGCTAACACCACACTGTCAGCCCCTGGCACGGCCACGTCGCCCGCTCCGGCCCTCGCCTCGCCGAACGCTCCGCTCGAAGCGGAAGCCCGCCGCTGGATCGATGAGACCCTCGCAACCCTGACGTTACGTCAGGCCGTCGCCCAGCTGGTGATCCCCTGGATTCCGGGAGGCTACGCATCCGAGAGCGACGCCGACTTCCAGGAGCTGCTGGGGTGGGTAGAGGATGGGCTGGGGGGAGTCTCCATATCGATCGGAGTGCCCGATGCGTACGTGGCCAAGCTGAACCGCCTCCAGTCCCGCGCCCGGGTGCCGCTCCTGGTCACCGCGGACTTCGAGAACGGCGGCCCCGGGATGCGCATCAACCACAGCTATGCGCTTCCGTCGCTGCTCCCGCAGGGCGGTGGCACGAGCTTCCCACCCACCATGGCTTTCGGCGCGGCCGGCGACGAAGACCTCGCCTTCGAATACGGCCGGATCACCGCCCGGGAGGCGCGGGCGGTGGGCGTGCATTGGCTGTTCGCGCCCGTGCTCGACGTGAACAGCAACCCGGACAACCCGGTGATCAACACCCGCTCCTTCGGCGAGGACCCCGCCGCGGTGGGGCGGCTCGGCGCGGCGTTCATACGGGGCGCGCGGGCGGGTGGGGCGCTCACAACCGCCAAGCACTTCCCCGGACACGGCGATACACGGACGGATTCGCACATCGAGCTGCCGGTGATCGGCGCCGACCGCGATCGCATGGACCGCGTGGAGCTGCTCCCCTTCCGGATGGCGGTCGACGCGGGGGCGGACGCCGTGATGACCGCGCACGTCGCGGTGCCGGGTGTGCTGGGCGACGACCTGCCCGCGACCCTTTCCCCGTACTTCATGACGGATGTGCTGCGTGACGAGATGGGGTTCGGCGGCATCCTCTTCACCGACGCGCTGCGCATGGGCGCGATCACGGACGGGTACGGGGCGGGGGAGGCGGCCGTGCTCGCGCTGGAGGCCGGGTCGGACGTGGTGCTGGCGCCCGACGGCATCGGCACGGCGGTGGAGGCCGTCACCGCGGCGGTGGAGTCGGGGCGGGTGAGCCGCGCCCGGGTCGACCTCTCGGTGCGCCGCCTTCTCGAAGCGAAGGCCAGGCTGGGCCTGCACCGGAGCCGCCTGGTCGACCCGGCCAGCGTAGCGACCCGGGTGGGCACGGCAGAAAACCGCGCGGTGGCCGACCGGGCAGCCGCGGCCTCGCTCACCCTGGTGCGCGACCAGCGCGGAGCCCTCCCGATCGCCCCGTCGGCGACCATTCTGAGCGTCACCTACGCCCGCCCCGACGATCTCCTCGCCGGCAGATCCTTCAACGCCACCCTGGGGCCATCGGCGGCGCGCCTGTCCACCGCCCGTGTCGGCCCCGACACGCCCTGGGCCGTCTACGATTCGCTCCTGCACGGGGCCCGCGCGGTCGATGCCGTCGTGATCGGGGCGTATGTATCTCCGCGCTCCGGTGCCGGCTCGGTGGGCGTGCCAGCCGCCTTTCGCGCCTTCGTCGAGGGGATGGGCCGCCTTGAGGGCACGGGCTCGGCGGTGATCTCCTTCGGCAACCCGTACCTCCTCTCCGCCTTCCCCGGCGCCGGCACCTACCTCGCAGCCTGGGGCGGCTGGGAGGTGTCGCAGCGGGCGGCGGCGAGGGCGGTCACCGGCGCCGCGCCCATTTCCGGTAGGCTGCCCGTGTCGATCCCGCCGCTGCACCGCGCCGGAGACGGTCTCGACCGGGCCGCGGTCGGGCGACTCGCGCAGGCCGCCGCCGCACCCGTCGACCCGCTGCGGGAGGCCGGCTTCATACCGGGGGCCGAGAGCGGCCAGGACGAAGGCGGCACCGACATGGCGGCAAGCGCCGCAACCGGGGGCCCCGGCCGATGGCGGCCGCACGAGCCCATCCCCGATTGCGCCCCGCCCGCCCCCCCCACCGCCCCACGCGGCGACGACCCCGTCGACCTCGCCGACACCTTCTGCCGCGAAGGCGGCGCGATCGTCTCGCCGCGCGAGGTCGACCCCGCCCGGGTCGCCCTCAGCGCCGACTCCCTCGCCGCCCTGGACGAATTCATCCTGGCCGCCCTGGCCGACTCCGCCGCCTCGGGCGCGGCCCTGGCCATCGTCCGCCGCGGCCAACTCGTGCGGCTGCGCGGCTACGGGCGGCTCGACCACGACGAAGCCGCGCCCCCCGTCACCCCGGCCTCGATCTTCGATATGGCTTCGCTCACCAAGGTCGTCGGGACCACCTCCGCCGCCATCATCCTGGCCCAGCGCGGCGCCATCTCGCTCGACGACCGCGTCACCGACCACCTCCCCTGGTGGGGCGACGGCGACCCGGCCAAGTCGCAGGTCACCATCCGCCACCTCCTCGTCCACCAGGGCGGCCTGCCCCCCTTCCGCCGCTTCTTCCTCGAGATGGAGGGCCGCGACGCCTACGAGAACGCCATCGGCGGCCTCTCCCTCGACTACGCGCCCGGCGACAGCACCGTCTACTCCGACATCGGCCTCATGACCGTCGCGTTCATCGTCGAAGCCGTCACCGGCCTCCCCCTCGACGACTTCCTGCAGGGCGAGGTCTGGCACCCCCTCGGCATGGCCGACACCGGGTTCACCCCCGACCCCGCCGAGTGGCACCGCGTCGCCACCACCGAGCTGGACGAGGGCTACCGCGGCTACCACGTCCACGGCGTGGTCCACGACGAAAACGCCCACGCCATCGGCGGCGTCGCCGGCCACGCCGGGCTCTTCAGCTCGGCCCGCGACCTTGCCGTCTTCACCCAGATGATGCTCGACCGCGGCATCGCCGGCCCCTGCCGCGCCGACCCCGTCTCCGGGCTGCCCTGTCACCGCCCCCGCTTCGGCCCCGTCGCCGTCTTCGCGCCGGGCTGGGTCGACCGCATCACCCGCAGGCAGTCCGCCGCCTCGACCCGCGCGATCGGATGGGACACCCCGTCGGCCCGCTCCTCCGCCGGCGACCACTTCTCGGCGCGCTCCTTCGGTCACACCGGCTACACCGGCACCTCGATCTGGGTCGATCCCACCCAGCAGCTCGCGGTCGTCCTCCTCACCAACCGGGTCAACCCGACCCGCGACAACTCGAAGCATGTGCCGCTCAGGCGGGGCGTCCACGACCGCATCGCCCGCGCAATCACCGACACGCGGCCGGGTCTGCGCGAGCCCGCGGACCCGAGAGAGCGCAATCCATGACCTTCGGCGGCACCGACCTCACCGTCCTTATCCTCTACATGGCGGGCGTCACCGCGTGGGGAGCCTGGCTCGGCCGAGCCAACCGCGGCGGCAGCGACTACTTCCTCGGCAGCCGCAACCTCCCCTGGTGGGCCGTGATGCTCTCGGTCGTCGCGACCGAAACCTCGACCCTCACCTTCCTCTCCATCCCCGGCATCGCCTACCTCGGCACCCTCGCGTTTCTGCAGCTCGCGCTGGGCTATCTCGCCGGCCGCATCGTCGTCGCGCGCATCCTCCTGCCCGCGTACTACAAGGGCGAACTCTCCACCGCCTACGCCCTCCTCGAGACGCGCTTCGGCACCGCGACCCGCCGCTACGCATCGGGCGTGTTCATGGTCACGCGGCTGCTGGCCGACTCCGTCCGCCTCTTCGCCACCGCGATCCCGCTCGCGCTGATCACCGGGTGGTCGTATCCGGTGTCGATTCTGGTGATCGGCGCCGTCACGCTGGCCTACACGTACTACGGCGGCATCAAGGCGGTGGTCTGGGTGGATGCGTTGCAGATGGTGCTCTACGTCGGCGGCGGCCTCATCGCGCTGCTGCTCCTACAGGGCGCGGTGGACGGGGGATGGGTCGCGATCCTGGATCAGGCGGGGTCGGCAGGCAAGCTGGCTACCCTGGACTTCACGGCTTCGCCCGCCGTGGCCTACACCTTCTGGGCGGGCCTCGTGGGCGGCGGGTTCCTCTCGATGGCGTCGCACGGCACCGACCAGCTCATCGTGCAGCGCCTCCTCACCTGCCGCGACGTCCGCCAGAGCCAGCGCGCCCTGATCGGCAGCGGCGTCGCCGTGATCTTCCAGTTCGCACTCTTCCTCTTCGTCGGCCTCGGCCTCTGGGTCTTCTTCGAGGGGCGCGCCTTCGAAAGCTCCGACGAGATCTTCGCCCGCTTCATCATCGACGAAATGCCCGCCGGGCTGCGCGGCCTGCTCATCGCGGGTGTCTTCGCGGCCGCGATGTCGTCGCTGTCGTCGTCGATCAACTCTCTGGCCTCGGCGAGCGCCTACGACTTCTGGGGCCCGCTCACAGGCCGCAGCGACGACCGCTCCGTCATGATCGCCGGCAAGGTCTTCACGCTGGTCTGGGCCGGGCTGCTCATCGTCGGCGCGATCGTCTTCATCCCGCTCTCGCGCGGCACCGCGGCGGTTGAAGTTGCCCTCGCGGCGGCGTCCATGGCGTACGGCGGGCTGTTGGGCGCGTTTGCGCTGGGCGTGCTGACCCGCCGCGTCAGCCAGGCCGGCGCGGTGGTGGGGATGACGGCCGGCGTGGGCACCGTGGTGGCGATCTGGGCGATGGCCCGCGATGCCGTGGCGTGGCCCTGGTTCGTCTTCATCGGGCTGGTGGTGACGGTGACGGTGGGGTCGCTGCTGCGGCGGCGGCAGTGAGCGGTCGGCCGGCGCCGGGGCCCAGGGGGCGGCGGACGGGGTCGGTCGGGGGTGGTGATGGCGGGCGCGGCGACCGTGACCGGTGGGTTGGAGTCGATGGCGGTGGTACACGTTCCCGCGCGGTCGTGGGCGATGCGCGCGGCCGCGAACTCGGCGCCGCGGACGGCGGCCCGGGGCTGATCGATCCCACCGACCCGGATCGCGCGGTTGCCGCGGTTGCGGCGGTGGTGCGCGTGGCGGTGGTCGCCGCGAATGTCGCGCTCCCGGTGCGCGGGCTGTGGGCGGGGCTGGCGGGAGCGGGGCACAGCCAGTCCCGCGAGGCGGTGGAGGCCGGGTTGCGGGGTGCCGGGCTGGCCGAAAGGGTCGCCGTCGGCAGCGATGTGGAAGCCGCGCACGCGGACGCATTCGGTGCCGGGCCGTGCGCGCCCGAATCTGCACGCGCCGCGGCATCGGGGGCTGCGCCGGGCATCCTCTGCGTGGTGGGGACGGGGTCGTCCGTGAGGGGCGTCGCGCCGAATGGCGAGGTGGTTCAGGTGGGGGGGTGGGGTCAACTGCTGGGCGACGAAGGCAGCGGCTACAGGATCGGCCTGGATGGCCTGCGCGCGGTCATGCGGGCGAGCGACGGGAGGGAGCCGCGCACATCTCTCGGCGAGGTGCTCCTCGATGCTGCGGGCGCGAGCTCGCCGCGTGATCTGGTGGGATGGGCCGCGCGCGCCACCAAGGGCGAGGTCGCCGCGCTGTCGGTGCTCGTGGCCACGGAGGCGCGCAACGGGGACACGGTCGCGGCCCGGATCATTCACAGGGCGCTTGGCGCCATCCGCTCGCATCTGGAGGCCGTGCTGGAGCGGACGCCGGGGTGGCAGGGTCGTCCCGTCGTGGCGTTCGTGGGAGGGCTCGTCAGGGAGGGAAGCGTGCTGAGGGAAGCCGTGACGGAGATGGCGGCGGAGCTGGGGTGCGGGGTGCATCCCGAGCCGGTGATCCCGGAGCGCGGGGCGCTCGGTAACGCGATCCGGATGACCGACTGACGAGCCCCGCGCAGGGCTCAGTTGAAGGAGAGCGGCCCCAGCCGCATCCTGTTGTTGACGACGTTGTTGTAGATCGAGCCGAAGTTGACGGTGAGCGTAATCCCGAGGCTGTAGTTGAAGCTCTGGGCCCGCTCCTTGATGTTGAGGAGGGCTTCGGCTTCGGTGAGGCCCTTGGCGGATAGGTAGATCTGGTCCTGGACCCAGGCGATGCGTCCGTCGGCGCGGATCTCCAGCCCCCGGGCGATCCTGAGGGCGGCGTTCCCGCTCAGGGATAGCCGGTAGAGCTCCCTGTCGTGGAGGTAGCTGGATCCGTACAGCGTCACGGCGGTGTTCCCCCAGGGCTGCCTCTGGGAGAGTTCGACTTCCATCAGCTGCTTCCACCGGACCTCGGAGCTTTCTCCGTAGATGGTCTCCTCGTTGTAGCGCTGGTACGAGGGACCGATCTGGTACAGGATGGTGAGGGCGCGCCGCGTCGCCTCCTCGTAGGGGAAGAAGCTGTACTCCAGGGCGGGGGAGAACTGGGCCCGCACCTTCTGGTTCAGGCGCCGGTGCGTGCGGACCTGGCTCTGCGCCCCGACGGACCAGTGGTCCGCGAGCGCATACCCCACGAAATGGTCGGTCCCGTATGCGCGGAAGTCGTCAAGGTAGACGTTGCCGTCGGGAAGGTCGATCTCCGTTCGGATCATGACCACCCAGATGCCGAAGCTGCTCTTCCAGTCCGGCGTCACCCGGGATGTGTTGGCGTTCAGGTTGACGCGCCTGACGCGGCGGGTCTTCTCGCCGCTGATGCGCGGAGTGCCGCGGAGGCTGAAGACCCAGAAGTTCCACGGATCGTCCACCTCCGTCCCGGAGACGACACGCTCCGCCGGATCCGCCTCAGGGCCGCCCTTTTCCGCGAACTCGACCAGTTGTCCGAAACCGCTCTCGCTGGCGAAGCGCAGCAACCCGATGCCGATTGTGTGCGCGATCCCGTCCAGCGTCTCGCGATCCGTGTCCGTGGACTGGGCTGTGTGGACGAGTTGGTCCTCGTAGCCGGAGTCCGCCGTGCCCACGAGGTCGATCCGGTAGACCCGGCCTCCCCCGCCCGTCTCCTCGCTGGTCATGATCAGGTGAACGTCGGCGTCCTGGCGTTGGCGCACCCAGTTCACCCAGGGGATCTCCGTGCGGAAGTAGTCCGGGTCGCAATGCTCGCCCTCGCAATCGAAGAAGATATTGGGACGGGCGTCCGAGGCGGGCTGCTGGGCGAGGAGAGGGGCGTGGCCGAGGCCGATAAGAAGGAGCGCCGCGGCTGGAAGTCCGTGGATAAAGCCGCCCTCTCGTCGCGCCTTGCCAGCCCGGCGCGACGAGAGGGCAAGGACAAAGCTCACGATGAAGCGTCCGTGCTACCGATCAACCCCACCTTCTTCCTTCGCCTCCACCCGGCCGCCAGCCGTCTCGCCCCCGGCAGCTTCCAGGCGCTGAAGGGCCCTGGAAATCCGCTGGCGGGCCTGCTCTTCGGTGATTTCGCCGGCTGCTACCCTGGCACGCAGATCGCGACGGAGCTGGTCGACCCTCGCCATCCCGCGATTCTGTGATGCATCATCGCCGTCGCCGGCCTGCGCGGCGTCGTTCGGTTCCACGTCAGCTGCTTCCGTCGCCTCTCCGTCGGTCGTGGCGGGCGCGTCCGGCTGGCCGCAGTACACGATGCCGAGCGGCAGCGCGCAGATCACAGCGATCCCGGCCGCTGTCCGCAACCATCTCGGGGCGGCTGTCTTGTTTCCCTCGGTAGTCATCTTGAGTCTCCTCTCGAGAGTCCTGGATTGTCCCATCCCGCCCCAACTTGGGCGCCCCACCAGTCTCGAACACGTGTCCATGGCTGGTAAACACCTGGCTGGCGATATCCCACCGGAACTCGGCTCAGCCTGCAACCTCGGTCGGCCTCTGAAGCTCTGCAATCGAGGTGACCGATATCGTACCAGTCGATACCCCGCGCCGCGATGCCATCGGGTCCCGGTTGCCGCTCGACCAATACCGCCAGAGTGTTTTGGAAGAGGTCGAAGCCCATCGCGCGGTCACGCACCCTGATGGAGCCGGCGTACTCGGTCCCGATCCAGATTTCGAAGTAGGAGAAGGTGTTGCGGTCGAGCGTGGTTGCCACCCACAACCGATCCTCCGAATCAAATACCAACGCGCGCGGCACGTTGAACCACCGCTTGGGTTCTGCACGGAATGTCTCAATGTAGGGATTGGCCACCGACCTCGGCATGGGCATCCGGCCTCCAAGCCTCGTCAGCCCATCCGAAAAAGCCTCAACGTCACGCTCGCTCGGGAGTTCGTCCCGATAGGCTGGAGACGTGACTACGGTCGCGGCGTCGGCGTCGCGGTCGTCCAGAAAGACCAACTCTCTGCGACATGCCCAAAACACATATCCCGCCGCCGGTCGAGGCACGCCATTGTCCAACCGGCCGCACTCGGTATCGGCGATCCCGTTCATGTCTCCGCGCGTCCATGTGACCTCCCCCGAATTGATGTCCAACTCCGAGTAGATCAGCGTCAAGATCGAATCTCCCGGGGAATACGCAGCGACATCGACCTCGGACCCGAATAGGGTTGCCTGTCGAATCCCGTCGGCGAGGTACATCGGAGGAAAGGCAACCACCAATACGCGGTCGCCCGTGGCGTCGAAGATCGTCAACCGGTTTAGCCTACCGTCCACGACACCCAAACGGCCAAGCGAAACACGGGCCACCAACCTGAGACCTCGAAACTCCCCTGGACCATCGCCCTCCTGCCCAAATGCGACGACCTCTTCACCTTCACGCCTGCCACAAACCACGCGAAACTCAAACGAGTCGACTACGCAGGCAGTCTCTTCGTCAGCGAGGGCGATGCTCTTGCTGACGCTCAGCGGTGCCGGGGACGACGCTGCAGGAAACAGCGCGAGCGGCTCGGGTATCGCTACGTGAGCGGGTTCGTTCTGGCAGGCGGCCGCGGCGAGTACTGCGAGCGCCGCGACCGCCCAACAACTGCGAAACACCGGACTAGGTCCGCCAGTTACATCCCGCCGCAAAGGGTGTCCATGCAGTCTTCGAAGAATTCCGACGCTCCCTCCTCGTCACCGACCAGATACTTGAGCATGGCTATACTGTGACAGGTCTCGAAGCAAGGGTCCAGGTCGCCGAGGTCTTGTGCGGCCAGAGGGAGAGCGACAGCTCGGGGAGTGGAGTCGCAACCGCCCGAAGGGCGCGCGACAGCGCGAAGCCGACGATAATCGGCGAGCCCCTGGTTGTCTGCCCGGTTTCTCCCGGCTTCGGTAACAGCGAGGCCGGAGCGCTTCGGCAAGCCGTTTCGGCCGCTGCTGCGGTTTTGACAGACCCCTGCCAAGCTGACGGATCCAACCTGCCATATTGACCGCCGTTCTCTGCCATTTTGGCAGTCCCGGTCAAATTGACAGGTCGCCCCAGCCATCTTGGCAGCCGCTCCCTGCCATTCTGGCAGCTTCTCACCTGCTCGACAGCCGCTTTCCTGCCACTCTGGCAGTCTTTCGCTGGCACGCATGATGCTACAACCACGGCGGTCCCACCGAGGACCGACCATGCAGTCAACCAGAATCAGCGAAAGGACTTACACAATTTCTATGACCAAACACACGCACCGCTCCACTCCCTGGAACGACCTCGACGCTCTGGCCAACCGAATGAGCCGCGTCTTCGGCGATTCCGGCTTCGGCAACCTGACCTACGGCGCCAACTGGATTCCCCCGGTCAGCGTCGAGGAGCGCAACGGCGAGATCCTGCTCACCGCGGAACTCCCCGGGATGACCGAGGACGCGGTCGAGATCGACCTCGAGAACAACGTCCTCACGATCTCGGGCGACAAGACCGAGTCGCGGGAAGAGGGCGAGGCGAGCGGCAAGTTCCACCTCGTGGAGCGCAGCTTCGGCTCCTTCCGCCGTTCGTTCACCCTGCCGCGCACGATCCGCGCCGACGGCATCACGGCCGACTTCAACAACGGCCTGCTCACCGTGCGGCTGCCGAAGGCCGACGAGGCCCTCAGCAGGAAGATCGAGGTGAGCCGCCGGAGCTAGTCCGGGGCGGGGCCACACTCTCGTGGCACGCCGACTGCCAGGGGCGGGTGCGGTGAAGGTGCCGCGCCCGCCCCAGTCAGTTCTGCTTCCGGACGAAGGTCACCGTCTGCTCGGAGAACGCGCCCGGCCGGTCCGTGCCACCGCTGACCGGATCGCCGGGCTCGAAGTCGACCCGGAATCGATCGGGACCCAGCAGCTCAACGATCCCGAAAAGGGTCTGTCCCGCGACCGGGCCGGTGGACCAGGGGCCGACATCCAGGTGGAACGGCGTAGCGTCGTAGTCCACCCGGTAGTCCACCGCGAACGTGTCGGGCCCCTGAGGCAGATCCAGCACCCAGCGGGACCGGCCGCCGTCCTCGAAGATGTAGGTCATGGCAGGGCGCGCGGATCCGACCGACACCCATTCGCCGAGGAGGGGCTCTGCGGGCTCGCCGCACGAAAGCGCGGACAAGGCGAGTGCAGCCGCTGCCAGCAGGGCAGCCGCCGCGGACAGGAGCCCGTTACCAGCCCTCCGCGCGGCCCTCAATACCGGTAGTGTTCCGGCTTGTACGGGCCTTCCACCGGCACGTTGATGTAGTCCGCCTGGTCGGCTGTCAGCTCGGTGAGCCGCACGCCCAGGTGGTCCAGGTGCAGACGCGCCACCTTCTCGTCGAGCGACTTGGGCAGCATGTGGACGCCCAGCTCGTAGTCCTCCGCCCTCTGGTGCAGTTCGATCTGCGCCAGCACCTGGTTGGAAAAGCTCGCCGACATCACGAAGCTCGGGTGGCCTGTTGCACACCCCAGGTTCATCAGCCGCCCCTCGGCGAGCACCAGGATGCTGCGGCCGCCGGGGAAGGTCCACTCGTCGAACTGCGGCTTGATCGTCTTGCGCACCGCATCCGACGACTCCAGCCCGGCCATGTCGATCTCGTTGTCGAAGTGGCCGATGTTGCCGACGATCGCCTTGTCCTTCATGCGGCGCATGTGGTCGATCGTGACGACGTCGCGGTTGCCCGTCGCGGTGATGAAGATGTCGGCCGTCTCCACCACGTCGTCGAGGCGCGACACCTGAAAGCCCTCCATCGCCGCCTGGAGCGCACAGATCGGGTCGATCTCGGCGACGACCACGCGCGCGCCCTGGCCCCGCAGCGCCTGCGCGCACCCCTTGCCGACCTCGCCGTACCCCATGACCACGGCCACCTTCGCCGACAGCATCACGTCGGAGGCGCGGTTGAGCCCGTCGATCACCGAGTGCCGACACCCGTAGATGTTGTCGAACTTGGACTTGGTGACCGAGTCGTTGACGTTGATGGCGGGGAAGAGCAGGGTCCCGTTCTTCGCCATCTCGTATAGGCGGTGCACTCCGGTGGTGGTCTCTTCGGAGACTCCGCGGATGTCGGCCGCGATGCGCTGCCAGCGCCCGTCGTCGATGCCCTGGTGGGCGCGCAGGAGATCGAGGATGACTCCGTACTCTTCGCTGTCGGTGGCGGGATCGAAGTCGGGCACCCGGCCCAGTCGCTCGAACTCGGCGCCCTTGTGGACCAGAAGGGTGGCGTCACCCCCGTCGTCGAGGATCATCGTGGGGCCGAAGCCCGCCGGCCAGGTGAGCGCCTGCTCGGTGCACCACCAGTACTCCTCCAGCGTCTCTCCCTTCCAGGCGAAGACCGCCGGGCCGCGCGGATCGTCGGGGGTGCCGTCCCGGCCGACGACAGCCGCCGCAGCCGCGTGGTCCTGCGTCGAGAAGATGTTGCACGACGCCCAGCGCACGGACGCGCCCAGGTCCACAAGCGTCTCGATGAGCACGGCGGTCTGCACGGTCATGTGCAGCGAGCCCATGATCCGGGCGCCGGCCAGTGGCTGGCTGTCCCGGTACTCGCGCCGGATCGCCATCAGCCCGGGCATCTCGTGCTCGGCCAGCCGGATCTCGTCGCGGCCCCATTCGGCCAGGGAAAGGTCGGCCACCTTGAAGGGCGGCCGCTCGATATCGGTTGCGGCCCGGTGTGGGCCGGCCATTGCGGTCTTCATCTATTCTGCACCTCTGGTTTGCGTGCCACTGTGAGGGTCTAAATCTAGCCGGGGCGGGTGGCTGATCCAGTCCCGTGTTGCGAGGATATATAAAACGTATGACTATGGATATACTTCTAATGATAAGATGGATATACTCACACAGAGGTATCCGATGAGAAAAACCAGCGTAGTGATCGACGATGAACTCATCGCCCGGGTGCGGATCCTGCTCGGGACCTCGTCCATGAGGGAAACGATCGACAGGGCGTTGCGTGAAGTGGAGCGCAGCGAGGCAAGGCGCCAGGAGATCAGGGCCCTTATCGAGATGGACGGGCTCGACCTGCGCGATCCGGCGGTGATGTCGAAGGCGTGGCGCTACTAGGAGCGGTAGGAAAGCCGCCATGCCGTACATGATCGACAAGAGCGCGCTGGCCCGCATGTCCGACGCCCGGGTGCAGGCCAGGCTCGTGCCCATTCTCGAAGCGGGCGAGGCCGCCACCTGCGCCAGCATCGATCTCGAAGTCCTGCACTCGACACGAAGTGCGCCCGACCACGCCCGCACCCGCCGCCGGCGCAGGCTCGCCTATCGTCACGTGGAACTGACCGAGGAGATCTTCCAGCGCGCCATCGAGGTCCAGGGCCTGCTGGCTCTCCGCGGACAGCACCGCGTGCCGATCCCCGACCTGATCATCGCGGCGGCCGCGGAGCACGCGAAGATGGTCCTGCTGCACTACGACGCCGACTTTGACCGGATCGCGACGGTGACCGGGCAGACGATGGAGTGGGTCGTGCCGCGGGGGTCGGTCTAGGGCTGGACCAGGAGCCGCGGATCGTAGAAGAAGGGGCGAAATCCGACAACTCGAACCCGCGCCGCGTCCAGGTGTATCGGGTTCACGAGCACGTTGCTCTCTTCGGGAACGAGGACTGACGGAACCCTGAGCAGCAGGTCTTCGCGGGTCCTGGCCCAGTCGTCTCCCACCACCTGGCATTCCGCGGGCGGCGGAGTTCGCCGCCATCCGGCCGGCAGATCCGCTGCGCCGTACACCATTTCGGTCGCGTCGTTGGGGACGCTGATGCGTAGTGCGACCAGATCGTCCGGAGTCTCTTCCATGTCAATGTGCACCAGGTATTCCAGGGCCGCGAGCGACAGGTGGGACGCCGTGTAGACCACGGCGGTTCCAGGTGAGTTCCACCGTGCCCCGTAGAGGCGGGGGCCCTCACCGTCCAGTGTAACGTGCGTTCTGCGGGTGATCCGCCAAAGTCGCATGGTTTGTTCAGCGTCTTGTGAGCGAGGTCCCCGGGGCTATGCTCCCAGCCCATGCTCGATGCGCCCGAGCACCTGCTCCACGACGCGGGCACCGACATCGCTGGACAGAAGATCCAGCGGCAACCTGCCTTCCAGCGCGCGGTTGGGCTTCCGGAGCCAACGCTTCGCCTTTGCGACATTGCCTATCGCTTCCTCGGCCCGAGCCGCGACACGGACGACCCGGGTGAGCCGGTCAGACTGCTCGCTGCTCAGCCGCTTCCCCTGTCGTTTCCTGTGGGCCAGCGTACGCCGGGGTATGACCAGGGCGTAGACTTCGGGTGGACGAAGAGTGCCGGAATTCACCACGCTCTCAACAGCTCCGACAGGCAATCCGGCCCGGATGGCAGCGTCAAGGTCGAAGTCGGACCGGATATCGCAACCGAGGGCCGGCCGCCCGCCGAGGTGTTCAGCTACTACTTGTGCCGTCATTCCGGCCTCCTGTGCAAGATTGCACATCAATTATCGGCAAATGCCCACGCCTTGTCAACGATTCCCCTCCCTCCTCCGAATCCGGTCCCAGTAGTCCGTCGGCCGGTCGTCGCTGAGCAGCGCGTCCGCGTCCATCCAGTAGGGTTCGCCGTAGCGCCGGTCGTTGGGCCACAGCTCGTCCAGGGTATCCCCGTTGTACACGATGCCGTCCTTGATCACGTAGTCGATGTCCGCGGTGGCGCGAATATCGTCGAGCGGATTTGAGTTCAGCACCACGAAGTCGGCGAGCTTGCCCACGGCGAGCGAACCCAGCTCGTGCTCCAGACCCAGGAAATGCGCGCCGTGGATGGTGCCGACCTCGATGGCGGTGTGCTCGTCCGTGCCCGCCGCGATCATCCACACCTCGTAGTGGGGACCAAGCCCGTGCAGCTGCCCGTGCGCCCCGATCGCGCCCCAGCCGCCCTCGTCGATGATGTCGCCCATGCCGCGGGCCAACAGCGGGAACGAGTAGTCCGTCTCGGGGCGCAGCATCCGCCGCCGCGTGACAGGCACCAGCATCCGCCACGGGAGCCAGCGCCGCATCTTGGGATCCTTCCAGATCTCGTACTCCTGGTAGAAGTACTCCTCGTTCCAGGGCCCCGGGCCGCCCACCATGAAGGTCGGCGAATACACCGCCTCTGCCTGCCCGAAGAACTTCGCCACGTCGCCGTAGAGCGGCACGTAGCTCATCGGGTGCTCCCAGCCGGTGTGCCCGTCCATGATCATGCCCATGTTGAACTCGATGTCGCCGCCTTCGGCCGTCACCCGCAGCCCGCGCACGCGCGCCGCCTCGGTGACCCACTGCCGCTGGATCCGCCGCGGCTGCAGGTACTCCTTGATCGACACCGCGCCCCACGACATGAGCCGGGCCACGTTCTGGTCGGCGGCCTCGTAGCTCGTGATCTCGTTCTGGCGCGCGCCGTCGCCCGAATAGACGGGGTCGCCGGTGCTGTAGACGCGCGGGCCGATCATCCTGCCGGACTCGACCAGCTCCGCCGCCGGAAAGACGTTCGCGGACCACTGCGAGTTGTCGAGCGTGGTCGTCACGCCGTACGCGAGGTATATCGCCGACTCCCAGTTGCGCAGCGGAATCACGCCGAGGTGGTCGCGGTGGTGGTGGGCGTGCATGTCGATCAGCCCCGGGATGATCGTCTTGCCGCTTGCGTCGAACACCTGGACCGCGCCCGAGGTGTCGCACTCTCCGATGCAGGTGAGCCGTCCGTCCGTGGCGACGAGTGTTCCGTTTTCAAGGACGACGTCGTTCTCGACGGTGATGATGCGGGCGCCTGTGAAGGCTACCGAACCGGACGCGATGTGGCGGGGAAGCTCGAGCTCGATGGGCACTTCTTCGGTGTCACCCGTGGTGACATCGTGCGCATGGTAGACCGGCCCGCTCACGAACTCGAGCGTGGTGGCGTCGCGCCAGCGGGGATGGATGCCGCCCTCGAGGCCGACCTGCGTTACGGGGAGCTGGCCGCTGCGCTTCGCGATCCGCACCGTGTTCGACCCGGTGCCGCCGTAGGGGAAGGGCATGCGGTAGACGTTGTCGCCCTCCTGGAAGGCGAGCCAGGCGCCGTCGGGGGAGACGGCGGCCTCGTCGGCGTCGGGCAGGGTGAAGTGCACGCGCCGGTCGGTACCGTCCATGCGGATGGAGGCGATGTCGGTGCCGGCGGGATCGTCGCCCATGGGGCCGAGCGCCTCGGCGTAGAAGAGGCGGCCGTCGGGGCCGAAGGTCGCCTGGGGCGGGGGGCGGCGGGGCATCATCGGACGGCCGCCGGTGTAGGGGCGCGCCACCTTGGTGATCGTGCGAGTGTCTCCGCCGTCGGCCGACACGGCCACGAACTCGAAGTACTCGTTGCTGGCGACGGTGCGTCCGCGGTTGGTGGCGCCGGCGCCCCGGGTGACGACGATCTCGCCGCCGTCGGGGCTCCACACCGTGTTCATGTACTCGCCCTCGACGGTGGTGAGCTGCTGGGGAGTGCCGCCGTCGGCCGATACGCGCCAGATCTGGCCGCGTCCGTTCTGCTCCCAGCTCGTGAATGCGATGTCCTGGCCGTCGGGCGACCATGCGGGGGCGATCTCGGAGTGGTCGAAGGAGTCGTCGGTGAGGCGCTCGGGTGTGCCGCCGGGCAGATCCATCATCCAGATCCGGCCCACGGCCTGGAAGGCGAGGCGGCTCCCGTCAGGCGAGGAGGTGGTCCAGCGCGGGAACTTCACCGTGAAGGTGGTGCCGAGCGGCTCCTGGGGGCGGCCCGCCATCTCGGAGATGACGCGATGCACGCGCGCCGTGAACTCGATGGTGGTCACGTCGCCGCTCTCGACATCGACGCGCCGGATCTTCCCGCCGGCCGGAATCACGATCGAGCGGCTGTCGCGCGACCAGGCGTAGCCGGGGAGATCGCGCGAGGTCTTCATGCCCTCGGCCATGTCGACCTCGATCGGGTCCATCAGCACGCGCTCGGCGCCGGTCTCGAGGTCGCGCAGCCACAGCGCGGTGCGGGGACCGAAACGCAGCCCGTCGTGCGACATCGTCCCGTCGGGGATGCGCCGCGCGAACGCCACCCAGCGTCCGTCCGGCGAGGGCTCGGGCGCGATCGCACCGCCGCTCGAGGTCTGGCCCTGCTGCACCACCTGGCCCGTGGTGACCTCGTCCACGCGCCCCGTTGCGAGGTCGAGCCGGCGGATCTGCCTGTAGCCGTGCACGATGTCCGACCGCCCCGACCAGAGCCCGGGGAGCGCCGTGCGGACTTGGAAGTAGAGCGACCCGCCATCGGGCGAGAATGCCGGCCATGCGGCGCCCGGGTAGTCCGAGCCGACCAGCTCGACCCCTTCTCCCCCGTCCCGGGAATACATCCAAAGCCCGGCGCCTCCGGCTCCGCGCTGTGTCGACGAACGGCGCACTACTATGAAACGACCATCAGGAGACCACGCCGGCTCCCAGGCACGCAGCGACTGGTCCTCGAAGACGGGACGGGGGTTGGATCCGTCGGCGTCCATGAGCCACAGGTTGTTCTGGCCGCCGCGGTCCGAGATGAAGGCGATCGTGGAGCCGTCGGGAGAGAAGCGGGGGTGATAGTTGACCGCGACGCCCGAGTTCTGGGTGAGCGCGACCGCCTCGCCACCGGACGCCGGAACGCGATGGACGTGGCCCAGCAGGTCGAAGACGACCCACTCGCCGTCGGCGGAGAGATCGACCGACATCCAGGTGCCCTCGCTCGTGGTGAAGTCGATCTCACGAGTCTCGCCGCGGGGGGCTGTGACGTCCCATTCGTCGGGGTCGGCGTCCTGGGCGTGGAGGAGCTGGGACGGGGCAATCGAGACGGCGAGCGCTCCGATCCAGAGGGCCGTGGGGATGAAGTGGCGGGTCGATGACGCTGGGACTTGCGGGCCCATGGGAACCTCCGTTCGGGAACCGGATGCGGCTGGATGCCTCGGCTTTGGCCTGTCGGTCACAATGCGGGCGCCCGGGGGCTGGAGCAACAACGGTCCCGCATTCGGTGCTTCTCGCTCCGCGACTTCGCTACGCTGACCCAGGATATCCTCCTGGATCGAAACGTTGGATTTGCGCCGCCGCGCCTAGGGCTTGGGCTCCAGGGCGGCGAGCGCCTGCGTCTTGGACGCGTGGATCGACAGAAACCGCTTGAAGCCGGTGCCCCTGATCTTCTCGCGGACCTGGGCGGAGGGGGCACAAAGAACGAGCCTCGTATCCTGGCTTCGAAGGTCCCGCGCGATCAGGAGGATAGTCCGCAACCCCCAGTCGCTGATGAAGGCGTGTTCTCCCAAATCCAGTATCACGGCCCGGTCGGTCTTCATGGTCGCGTTTCGCACCACTTGTCTTACGGCCGAGTTGGCAGCATGGACGATTTGCCCACTCGCGTTTACAGACAGGACGTCGCCATGTCGTTCAGTCGTCAAATCGATTGTCTTGCTGTCGGCGGAACCTTCCCGGGGACTTGCAGTTCGACCTGGCTTGTCGATGGGAATCCCTCGGTACTCGCCCGGCGTGGTGCCGACAAGTTGCTTGAACCGCCGGCTGAAGTGGGCCTGAGAAGAGAAGCCGCACTCATCGGCGACCTCGACGAGAGGAAGCTCGCCCTCGGCGATCAGAGTCTTCGCGCGTTCGATCCTGCGGTAGGTGAGGTAGCGGTGCGGCGTCGTCCCGGTCGCCCCCTTGAAGGCGCGGGCGAAATGGAACGGGCTGAGGGAAGCCTCCTTCGCCAGGACCTCGATCGTCAGCTCCTCATTGAGTTGGGCTTCGATGAAATCGGTCACGCGGCGCAAGCTCCGGGGATTGAGCGCGCCGCGTGTTGACGGCAGCGATATCGAAGCAGGCGCCAGGTTGGAATACTGCCGGACCACATGAACCGCGAGGGCGGCGGTCAGGGTCTCGACCAGCATCCTTCCGGCCGGCGCCGGATCGGTCATCTCGGCACGGATCGCCTAGGCAATCTGCTCGATCAGGGGATCGCGAAAACCTCCCTGGTAGTGGAGGTCGACGGCGTCGGAATCGACACCGGTTTCCTCGAGCACCGTTTGCGACAGCGGCAAGGCGGGCAGGAAGAGGTGAATGCTCTCCGTGACCTCACCGTAGAGGCGGATCATGTCTTCCTCTACCCCGTTGGGACAGAGCCAGATCGTGCCCGGGACCGCATTGCAATGCTGCAGGTGGCCGTCGCCGCGCCGCCTGACGTGCAATCGGCCCTGAAGCAGGACGATGACTTCCGTATCGCGCACCTGAACCTCACCGAGATCGCCCGCAGAGTGGGTCCAGCGTTCGGCCAAGAGCCCCTTCCAGCCCCGGCCGATGCTCGTGTCAAGCCGGGTGCCTGTAGTGTATTTCGTCTTTCGGTAGCTCCCCAGAGTAACCATCGACCTAGCCTCCATTAAAGGGTCCATCAGTTGTTACACAACTATCCCCCTTTGGTTCTGCGCGTCAATCGATTTGTGGAGCTGAATCGGAAAGTGGGCAAGGCAGAGCAAGAAAACAGCAAGAATCGGCACGGTCGACCAGCACTTCCGCCACGAAAGACGGCGAGATTCGGCACTGCCAGGAGGGCCCGCGCGCGAAGACGCCTGGTGCCAGGCATTGGCCTTTCAGCGACACCGGCGTCTACCTTGCATTCCAGAGAACCAACAGCTGGGGGGGTATGTAGTGCGGGTCTCGTTGGCACTGTGTGCGATCGGTTTTTCCTTCTGCGTGTTCCTCATGGGCGTCAACGCCTCTGTAGCAGGTGGCCAGGTCGTGCGCGGCAGGCTCCTGGACAGTGACGGGTCGACCGCCCTGGGCAGCGCGATGATGAGCCTCGTGGATGACCGCGACCGGCAACTCGACCGCAACCTGACGCGGGAGAGCGGGCTGTATCAGTTGACGGCGGCGCCGGGCCGATACCGGGTCAGGGCCGAACGGATCGGATACGCCACCACCTACTCGGACTACTTCGAGATCGCCGCCGGGGATACGATTGTGGTCGATCTCGTCGCGCGCGTCGAAGCGATTTCGCTGGCCGGAATCGAAGCAGAGGGTGAACGCCGCTGCCGCGTGCGCCCTGCGGAGGGGCTCGCGGTGGCACGGGTCTGGGACGAGGCGCGGAAGGCGCTGGAGGCGGCAGCGTGGACCCAGGAGAGAGGCTACTACCGCTACGAGATGATGAGCATCGAGCGCCAGATGGATCGCGAGAACCGCAGAGTCATCTCGGAGGACCGGACCTATGGCGGGGGCTACCGGAGTGCGCCGTACGTTTCGCTTCCGGCTGCAGAGCTCATGAAGGATGGGTTCGCCCAGCTGACCCCATCGGAATCGGTCTATTGGGCTCCCGACGCGGCGGTCTTGCTGTCCGACGAGTTTCTCGACACGCACTGCTTTCGGGTCAGACGCGACAACAATCGCGCACCGGGCCTGATCGGCCTTGCCTTCCAACCCGTAGGTGGCCGCAACCTCGCCGAAATCTCCGGCACGCTCTGGATCGATCCGGGCACCTCGGAACTCAGGCGGCTGGACTTCTACTACGAGAACCTCGGGTTGCCGGACGCGCTTCTATCCGCTGCGACCGGCGGCACCGTGGAGTTCCAGGCGCTTCCCAACGGCACCTGGATCGTCGACTCGTGGCGGATCAGGGTGCCGCGTGCAAGGATGACCACCAACCCCCTTACCCGACGGGCCGAACCGGTGCTGGACGGGATCTCCGTCCACGGGGGTGACGTGCTGCGGGTGCACGGGAACGAGGGCACGGTGCTGGAGGCGGATTTGGGAGGCCGGATTGCCGGGGCGGTGTTCGACAGCCTGCAGGTCGGCCTCGCCGGAGCAAGAGTATACATCGAAGGGCTGGCAAACGAGGCCGTCACTTCGAGGGACGGCAGATTCGAGCTGGTCCACCTGGAGCCGGGCATCTATTCCGTGACGTTCTCGCACCCTTACCTGGAACCCTACTCCTACGTCCCCGAACCGTTCGAGGTAGAGGTGGTGGAAGGAGCGACGACACCGGCGCAGATCAACTTTGTCGCACCTGCCATGACGAGGATTGGCAACAGTCTCTGCAGCGATGCCGAGCGGTCGGAAGAGAGCACAACCACCGCCCACGGTGACAGTTTTGCGAACGACGGTATCCTGATGGGAAGGGTCACCGACAGCGCGGGAGAAGCTGTAGCGGGCGCAATGGTCCGCGTTCTGTTGCGGTCGTTCGACATCAGCCAGCTCAGGCAGCCATCTTCGGCGGGCAACGCCATAAGGGTCGCGTATGGCGGCACCGTGTTCTCGACCGACCGCAATGGACATTACCTGGCTTGCTGGGTTCCGGTGGACATCGACGTGCGGGTATCGGTAGTCGGCTTCGATTCGGAAGTCGAACTCGATGCGTTACAGGGCGAGTCGCTGTGGGACCTGGCCGAATTGCACGGGGAGACTGTGGTTATCTCTTCCGAGGCCCCCGTGCAGACGCTTGATTTGCGGGTCGAGTCGAACTAGCGGACTGCCCAGCGTCCGCTCATTCCAGGCCCCTCACCCCGGCACCCACCCCACAATCCGTAGCGGCGCGCCACTCCCGCCCTCGATCTTCAGCGGCAGCGCCACGATCCCGGCCCCCGTCGCCGGCAGCCGATCCAGATTCGTCAGGTTCTCGAACCCCACGATGTTGGCGCTGTAGAGGATCACGTGCGACCGGTAGTCGCTGGACTGGCCGTAGTCGATGCTGGGCGTGTCGATGCCGATCGCGGCGATGGCGCGGTTGTCGACCAGCCACTGGGCGGCGTCGGTGCCGATCCCGGGGAAGTGCAGCTCCGGCACCGATTCGGGCCCGGTCATCGACGTGCCCAGGTAGGCGGTGCGGTCGTTCCAGCGCGATGACCATCCCGTGCGGATGAGCAGGGCGGTGCCGTCGGCGATCTGGCCGTGCTCGGCCTCCCAGGCCACCAGGTCGTCCACCGAGACGAGGTAGTCCGGGTCGGCGTCGGCCGAAGCCGTGACGTCGACCACCGAAGCTGTGGTGATGAGGCTTGAGAGCGGAATCTGGTCGGCTGTAAGGCGCGCTTCGGCGAAGTGGATGGGCGCGTCGAGGTGGGTGCCGCCGTGCTCGGCCGAGGCGAAGGAGTAGGACGCGTAGAAATAGCCCGCCTCGGTGGGGCCGTACGCCAACTCGGTGAGCTGGAAGCCGAGGGTGTCGGTGGGCCAATAGATCGTGGACGGCCCGAATGCGTGGCCGAGTTCGACCCACTCGCCCTGGGCGCCGGTGAAGACCCCGGAATAGTCGGGTTGGGCCTCCGGCTGGCACCCCGTGGCCAGGAGCGCCCCGGCGAGCGCCAGGGCGCCCAAATGCGCGTGTCTCATCGCTCTCTTCTCCTTCTTCGGTCTTCTCCTACTCGGGCAGGCGCAACGCCACCAGCGCGCCCGCCGAACCCCGAATGCCGATCGCCATGACCACGTACTGGACACCGTCGTGCATGTAGGTCATGGGGGCGGTCAGGGTGGATCCGGGGAGGTCGATCCGGCCCAGCTCCTTGCCCGTCATCTTGTCGACGGCGCGGAAAACCGGGGCGGCCCCGCGGCCCTCGCCATACATGAGCAGCGTGCTGGTGACGAGCTTGGTGGCGTGGGCGCGCGAGCCCGTGTTGCCGACGTCGACGCCCTCGAGCGCCGGGTGGTTGCGGATGTTGTCCGGAGTGTCGCCGTTGGGGATCTGCCAGATGTGGTCGCCCGTGTTGAGGTCGATCGCGGTGATCGTGCCGTAGGGCGGCTTGGTGATCGGCAGGCCACGCGGGCCGCGCACGCCGCCGGGGCCTACGCTCACCCACTCGACATTGGAGTCGGGGTCGACGTCGACGCCGGGGACCAGGCGGGGCGCGCTGCAGCCGCGGGTAGACGCGACGTAGAGGACACCCGTCGTCGGGTCGACCGCCGCGCCGCCCGGAATGTTGGCTCCGCCATTGGCGCCCGGGCAGTGGATCGAGGGGCCGCCGGGGCCGTCCTCCCGCGCGGGCGGGTTGAAGAGCGGGCCCATGCGGAAGTTGCTGACGATCTCGAGCGCCTCGGCGCGGAGTTCGGGGGTGAAGTCGATCAGGTCGTCCTCGCTGATTCCCTGCATCTCGTAAGGGGCGGGGCGGGTGACGTAGGGCTGCGTGGGTGACAGCTGCTCGCCGGGCACGTCGGACTGCGGCACGGCGCGCTCCTCGATCGGCCACACGGGCTCCCCGGTCTCGCGGTCCAGGACGTACGCCCAGCCCTGCTTGGTGGCCTGCACGATCGCCTTGACGGCGCGCCCGTCCACGTTGATGTCGACCAGGTTGGGCGCGGTCGGGTTGTCGTAGTTCCAGACGTCGTGGTGCACGGTCTGGAAGTGCCAGCGGCGCTCGCCGGTCTGGATGTCGAGGGCGAGGATGGTAGTCGCGAAGAGGTTGTCGCCCGGGTGGAAGCCGCCGTAGTAGTCGACCGTCGGCGGGTCGGTCACCACATACACGAGGCCCAGCTCGGGGTCGGCCGAGAGGGGCGCCCAGGCCGACACGTTGCCGGTCCGCTTCCAGGCGTCGTTCTCCCAGGTGTCGTTGCCGAATTCGCCCTCCTGCGGGATCACGTTGAAGGTCCACATGTGTGCACCGGTGTCCGCGTCGTAGGCGAGGATGTTGCCCGGCACGTTCTCCTGCATCGTCTGGTAGTAGCCCTGCTCGTGTGAATTGCCGACCACGACCACGTTGTTGACGACTAGCGGGGGCGACGAGTTCGTGATGTAGCCGACCTCGAAGGGCAGGCCGTCCTCGGGGTGGTGCTCCCAGTGTCCAAGATCGCCGAGCAGGTCGACCGTGCCCTTCTTGCCGAAGGACTCGATGGGCGTGCCGGTCATCGGATCCAGCGCGTGCAGGAAGAAGCCCGGCGTTACCAGGTAGATCGTCTCGCGCCCGTTCACCTCGGCGTAGGCGACGCCCTTGCCGTAGTTCTTCCGCATCGAGTCCTCCCACCGCTTGGTGTAGGGCTCGCGGAAGGTCCAGAGGGTCTCGCCGGTCGCCGGGTCGATCGCCACCGCCGTCCGCCGCGAGCCGGCCACCGAATAGAGGGTGCCGTTCACGTAGATCGGGGTCGCGCGCAGGAGCGGCTCCGGCTCGGGGCTGTAGTTGTCGCTGCGCCACATCCAAGCCACTTCGAGGTCGTTGAAGTTGGAGGCGTCGATCTGGCCGAGCGGTGCGTACCGCGTGCTGGAGGCGTCCGAGCCCCAGTAGCGCCACTCGGCCTGCTGCGCGGAGAGTGCCGGCGGGGCAGCGAGGGCCAGGGCGGTTGCGAGGGTGAGCGCTGCCGTAACCGGCAGTCCGGCTGCGAGCGGAAGTGCGGCTGCCAGAGCCCGAGGTGTCGGTTTCACATGTTCCTCCAGATTGATTCCCGGTTTGAGCGTTTGGGATGCGAGTGTCGACGATTTGTAGTCGGCGCCCTTGTCAAAGCGCCGAATGAGAATATCCCTGTGCGGGGCCGTTGGGCCAGAGCCACGCGGGTGTCGCGGCGCCATTCCCGGCGCCTGGGTCCCGTTGCGGTGTGGGTCAAGTCACCCGGGCGGCAGTTCGCCATTCAGTTCCATATACACGCGGCCGAGCGCGCGGCTGCCCTGGCTGGACCGCAGCGACCACGTCTCGAGGTCCCCGAAATCCGCCTGCTCGACGGCTTCCTCCAGGGTCAGCCCCGCCGCGTGGAGGCGCGTGGCCTCGTCGATGACCTGGACCACGGCGCGGCGGTACGTCTCCAGCTCTTCGGCGAGGATCCCGGGCGAATCCACGAACCCGTGCCCCGGCACATGGATGTCCACGTCCATCGCCTGGGCGGCCTCGATCATGGCCACCCACTCGGACGGGTACGCGGAACGCATCGCGGGGAAGACCCGGTTCAGGTACGCCTCGCTCATGAAGAGGATCTTCTCTGCGGGCAGATACACGACCAGGTCGCCGCCGGTGTGGGCGCGTCCCAGGAAGAGGAGCTGGATCTCGCGGCCGCCGCGCTCGAGCGTTTCGGCGGTCTCGACCAGGTGGGTGGGCACGACGACGGGGGGCGCATCGGCCGGCCGGTCGGGGTTGTCCGCGGCCGCCTGCAGCACGGCGTGCGAGGTCGGGTGTGCGTAGAAACGGGCGCCCGGGGGGAATTCGGCGTTGCCCGCGGTGTGATCGCCGTGATCGGAGCAGACCACCACGTCGGTGATGGGCTGGTCGGTGATTCCGGCGATGGTCTCGACCAGGCGGCGCGTCTCGCCGGGGCTGCCCTGCCCGTCGGCGACGAGCACGCCTTCGTCCGTGACGACGAACATGCTCACCGTGGTGAAGCGCTCGTCGCCCGCGGAGCGAAGCTGCTCGTAGGAGTAGACCCCGGACGCGAGTTCCTGGACGCGCGGAAAGTCGTCGTCGGTGTAGCCGCGGGCGTAGGGGTCCGCAGTGCGGAGCACGTCGTCGGTCGGCGCGGCGGGGTCGGATGCGCGTGGCGTGTCGTCGGGGGCGGGGGCGCAGGAGAGGGCCGCCGCGGCCAGAACGGCGGCCGCCAGGGTGACGTGGCTGCCGTGCGGCGCGGCACGGTCGCACAGGGCGCGCGTCGGCGCGTTGCAGGGCGGTGTGCTGTGGGCGCGAACGCCACGTGGTTCGGTTGACATGATGAGCGTCTCTCCTGGCTGGCGGTCGTGCGCGCCGCAGACTCGGCTTGATCCGGCCAAGGTCGCCTTTCACACGCGCCCGCGCTACAATGTTCCGCGGCAGGTCCGCCCTGCGGCGGGGATATCTACTCATATACTCATATACTCATACACATTCTCAACGAGAACGGAGATAGCGAATGATGCGCAGACTGTTGGTGGCGGCCGCTCTGGCTGGCGCGGTCTCGATCGGTGCCCCGGAGGGTGCCGAAGCCCAGGAAGCGGGCGACGGACTCATCGAGGTCGGAGCGATGGCCCCCGACTTCGAGTTGACCGGCGCGACCCGTCACGGCGTCCTCCAGGACGATGTCCGGCTGAGCGACTACCGCGGCGAAACCGTGGTCCTGGCCTTCTTCTTCAGAGTCAGGACGCGTGGCTGAACGGTTCAAATGAGAGCGTACCGTGATCAGTACGCAGAACTGTTCAACGAAGGCCGCAACGTCGTGCTCATGGCGATTTCGAACGACTCCGCCGAAGAGGGCGCCTCATGGCTCAAGGACGAGGACTTCCCCTACCTGTTCGGCAGCGACCCCGGCGGCGACGCCTTTGTGGCGTTCGGCGGATCGCTCAGGGACAACGGAATGGTGGGGAGCCGGGCCGTCGTCGTGGTCGGCCCCGATGGCCGGGTGGCAAAGGTGATCCCGAGCTTCAACCAGGTGGATCCTGCCGCCTACGACGAGTTGGCGACGGTAATCGACGAGGTGACGCCGGAGCCGGAGGAAGGGTAGGAGGCACCGGCGCGGACCGAACCCGGCCGTGCCCAACTCGGCGCCCCTATCCTCCCCCGAGCATCGCTTCCACCGCCTCGACCAGCGGCTGCTGCGGCCCCACGCCGGTCGAGACGACCCGCCCCTCGCCATCGATCAGCACGACTATGGAGGTCGTGTGGGCCTCGTACGCTCTCACGGCCTCTCCATTTGCGTCGTAGACGAAGGCATAGCCGGGGGCGTGCCGATCGACATGACGGCGCACCCGCCGGACCGACTGGTTCACCGCGACCGCGACGGCCACGACGTTGACCTGATCGGAGAACCGCTCCTGGATCTCGTCGATCTGGGGCTGCAGCAGCTCGCACTGCTCGCACCACGAGGCCCAGAACTCGATCAGCGCCGGGCCGTCGCCGATGACATCGAGCAGGGAGACGGCGTTGCCCTCCAGATCCTCCACCTGGGCGTCCGGTGCGGGGGTGCCGGCGGGGAGTCCCAATCCCTCATCCTGAGCGCGGGTCACAGCCGGCACGGCGATCAGCAGCGTCAATGCGGCCAAAAGCGGCGCCGAGGCGCGTCGGCCGCCTGCCAGGGGCCTGGTCCGGCCCACATTCTGTCGATTACTCACGGTTCTTTCCCTCACAGATTGTATCCCACCTGAATGAAGTAGTACTGCGCCACACCGAGCATGATCACCGCGGCCACGCGTTTCACGGTCACCATCCACTGTCCCGACTTCGGCAGCCGCGACAGGGAGCCCGAGAAGAGCCCGACCACCACGAGAAGGGTGCACATGCCCAGCGAGAAGACGAAGAGGTAGACGAAGCCCATCAACCCCGCGCGGGTGGCCGCGACCCACGCGAGAACCGCCGCGAATGCCGGCGCCCCGCACGGCGCCGCGACCAGCCCCGAAGTGGCGCCCAGCACGAACACGGCCCCGTAGGATCCGCCCTCGCGGCTCCCGGCCCACGCCATCAGCCGCTGGGGTACCCGGATCGGGATCACGTCGAACATGGCCAGCGCGAAGAACAGAAGGAAGTTGCCGATCAGGAGCAGCGCCCAGGGACTCGCGCCAACCGTGCCGAAGAGCGTCCCGGTCAGACCTGCCAGCATGCCCAGAAGGGCGTACAGCAGCGCCATGCCCACCACGTAGGTCATGGTCAGTCCGAGGGTGCGGCGCCACGGCTGCCCCTCGCGTGCCGTGCCCGATATGACCGAAGCCGTGATGGGGATCATCGGATAGACACAGGGCGTAAGGCTGATCGCCACACCCGCGCCGAAGAGCACGACGAGCGCGAGCAGCGGGCTCGATGCGAGGGCTTCGGACAACCCTGCCGTGTCGTTGAGTTGAAGCAGCGAAGTCATGGTCCTGAAAGCAGAAGGGCTCTCGCGCCCGAAAGAGGCGCGAGAGCCCGAATCTGGCCGTTAGGCGGGCCTGTGTCTACTTGCCGCCGCGACGAGGCTTTGCCTTGCGGCTGGTGCTGCTTCCCGAAGACCGGGATGCGGACGGCCGGCTGGACACCGAACTGCCGGCGTCACTGCCCCCGCGGCGAGGTCTGGCCGAACGCGAGCCGCCGCTGCTGCTTCCACCGCTCGAAACCGAGCCGCCGCTACGAGTGCTGCTGCCACCCCTGGTCCAGGCGCCGGCGGCGGTCGAACCACCCCGGGTGCTGCCGACAGATCTGGGCCCTCTGTAGCCCTTGCCAGCCACCATGCGGCCGCCGCCCGACCGCTGTGACACATCCACAACGACCGGCCGGTAGTACCCACCGCCCCAATAGCTGCCGCCGTATCCGCCCCAGCCGCCCCATCCGTAATAGGAGCGGTAGGAGCGGTAGGGACTGTAGCCGTAGCCGTAGCCGTAGCCGGAATAGAACGGGCTGTACATCCGATCCGCCCAGATCGTGCGAGCGGCGCGGACGCCGCCGTACTCCCCATAGTCATCGGCATACACGTCGTCCCGGTTCAGAGCAAACCGTTGCGGGAACGAAATCGCGACCACGACGTCGATGACCGAGCCCGGCACCCCCGCCTCGTCGAGACGAATGAGGTCGTCGGCGTCCAGCCGGGCGAACGGCCGACCGGCCTGCGCCAGCCAGGCCGACACCGCTTCGGGGTGCACGTGCTGGGAGGCGTCGATCACATCTTCGATGCCGATCTGGGATGACAGGTAGGATGCCGAGGCTCGCAGCGCGAGGGGTCCCGACATCTCGCCGGACTGCAGGCCAACCTCGCCCAGCGCGCTGTCACTGGTCCGCTGATACCACTGGGCCCAGGCGTTGGCTCTGCCATCCACCTCCATGGCGCGGACATCCAGCCATTCCGAGGGGCCCGGCATGGAAATGATGCCCGTACTGCGACGGGGGGCACCATCCTGACAGGTCACCTCGGACGTGACGTAGATCCTGCGCTGGTCGTGCGAGAAGATCGCAGTCTCGGTTCCCGTGCACCCCTCCTGCTCCACCATCCGGGGCTGGCCGTCGGCCGGGAAGGGCTCGCGGTGGGTGATGGCGCCGCCCACGATGGTCAGCATCTCGACGTCCTCGCCGGATGCCACGAAGCAGAGAACGCCGTCGTCCACTGCTTCCTCTTCGGGGCGATCGACCTCCACGGGGTTGGCGGGCCGCGCCCAGCACCCGAGGTAGGCCTGCCAGCCCAGCCGGGTGTTCGACTCCTGCGCGTCGACTGCTCCGGGGAGCCCGCTGAGGGCTACCGCGGCAACGAGGCCGGCCAGAGTGCCTTTGCTGATGTTGGTCCTGGTCATGTCTGCTCCCTTCTCATCCCGCATCGAAAGTTCTCCTGACATCGCGTAAGTACGCGTCTACTCTAGAACCGCAAAGTGATCCCGCCGGTGACCTGGAAACCTGCCAGATCCAGGTCGGAAAACCCGACGAAGTCACTGTCCAGCGGCGCACTTGCGAGACCATATCGGGCCTCGCCCACCAGCAGGAGATGGCGGTTGATGCTGAAATCCATTCCGCCGATCAAATGTATGGTGGGTGCGCGCCCCTCCGAAAGGAGGTTGTCCTCGAAGATGTCGTACGTCTCGTAGTCGATGAATTCGCCGTACTGCTCGAAGCGGTAGCTGACCACCCCGCCCGCAACGCCCACGTAAGGGTTCCAGGTCCGCGGGATCCACGCCAGGCTGCCCACGGATCGTCCCCTGTCCCGCAGGTACGCCTTGAACCCGATGGTCATCGGCTTCGTCGAGAAACTGGTGACCTGTTCGATCGGCAGATCGTCGTCGCCTACCCAGTCCCGGTACTCGGAATGGGGTTCGGTCAGGGCGTAGCCGAACGCGAACGTGACGTCGAAACGCTCATTCGCGCGCACGGCCAACTCGGCGGTGATGGAGACGCCGGCCAGATCGCTGTTGCCCACGGTAAATTGTTCGCGCGTCAGGTCCCACAGGCTCTGCCCGCCGTTTCCACTCGCCGCCCGCGGCTGGTTGAAGCCGCCCTTGAGGGTGAACGCGGCCCGCGGCGCGCCGAATAGGAACCCGCTCCCGCCGCTCTGGGCGGAAAGCTGCTCGACACCGGTCGCGCCGACCAGCGCCAGACCTGCAACCAGTCCCAGCAACGAACGGCTGCCAGCGAATCCAGGTCGGATCATCGTATTGCTCCTGGTGAGTCATGTGCGATTGTGCAACGGGGGAACCTTACGGCAAGACACGTGCCGGACGGAACAGGCCTGTCTGTGGCGTGCGCGCGCCAGCGCCGTCCCGTTTTCGTGGACACCGGCGTCATCAGAGGGGGACACCCCCGGTCCACACCGCCACCACCTCGGACAGCGCACCACCGGCGGGCAGCCAGGCCTGCGGCTCGGAAGCCGCGCCAAGGGTGCGGTCCAGGTACGCCTTCAGCCGCTGCCAGGCGTCGGCGGCGGGCCCGGTCCTCACCTCGGGATCCTGGTCCACGCGGAGCCAGAAACCGTGGTCGACATCGTCGTAGATGTGCAGGTCGTTCTCGATCCCGGCGGCGCGCAGCGCGGTCTCGAAGGCGGCCACCGATTCCGGCGACGGCCCGTTGTCGAGCGCGCCGAAGGTCCCGTACACCTCGTGATCCAGGCGGGCGACCACCTCAGGGTCGTCCACCAGGCGGCCGTAGAAGATCGCGGTCGCTTCGTGATTGTCCCCGTCGAGACCGAACGAGAGCGCCACGCCACCCCCGAAGCACCACCCCATTGCCCCGACCCGCCCCGTCACGTCGGAGCGCCCCTTCAGGTAGGCCACAGCCGCGTTGAGGTTGGCGATCATGGCGGGCTGATCGGCCTGCGCCTCGCGCACCAGCGCCATGTTCTCCTCCGGGTTGGATCCGGTGCGGCCCTGGAAGAGGTCCGCCGCGAGGGTCACGTACCCTTCGGCGGCGAAATCGTCGGCGAGCTGACGAACGCGGTCCTGGAGGCCGTTCCATTCGTGGATGATCACCAGGGCGGGGAAGGGCCCGGCGCCGTCCGGAACGGCCAGGTAGCCGGTGGTCTCGGCATCGCCATCGACGTAGTTGAGGTCGGCGCCCTCGAGTTCGCCGCCGTTGCCGACGATCGCCGCGGGCAGGTCAGGTTGGGGCGCCGGATCCGCTGCCGGGGCGTCCGGCGGTGCGGAATCGGCGCATCCCGCGGCCAGAGCGGCGAGGACGGCGATGGCAGGGAATCCGCGGCCGCGTGCCCATGGTCCATGAGCGCCTGGGAATCGGGGCATGGCGAGAGTCTCCATTCTCCACTCGTGATCGCATGCGCAAGGCCGCAGACTCCTGACGACGCAGGCACCGGCGCGAAGAGCGTCGCTCTCTCTTCACAAACACACCCGCTCGCGTTGCCCGACCCACCGCCTTCGCGCAATCATTAACCATACAGTCGGGGCGGCGGTGCCGCACTCGATCCTCCCGATCCGGCGACGGGATCCGCGCCGGGATTCTCGAACAGGAGCACAGGATGACGACCTCATCATGGTCTCGCAGGCGCCGCGCCGGCTGCGTGGCCCTCTTGGCGGCGGCTGGCACAGCGACGGCCGCGCCCCCAGTCGCCGCGCAGCAGGACATGTCGGACGTGGTGATCCAGACCATCGAACTGGAGAGCGATCTGTACATGCTGGTGGGCCGTGGAGGCAACATCGGATTGTCGGTGGGAGAGGACGGCGCTTTCCTCATCGACGACCAGTACGCGCCCCTGACGGCGAAGATCCAGGCGGCGGTGGCGGAGGTATCCGACCATCCCGTGCGCTGGGTGCTGAACACCCACTGGCACGGGGACCACACGGGGGGCAATGAGAATCTGGGCGAGGCGGGCGCCATGATCGTGGCGCACGAAAACGTGTACCGGCGGATGAACCCGGCGGAGTTCGCGGACCTCGTCGGCCGCTCCGATCAGGCGCCGAGGGCCGCGCTGCCCGTGGTCACCTTCGATGACGGCGTGCGCTTTCACTGGAACGGGCGGCACATCGGCGTCACCCACATCGGGGAGGCGCACACCGATGGCGACGCGATCGTACACTTCCCGCGCGCCGATGTCTTCCACATGGGCGACACCTTCTTCCGCGACCGCTATCCCTTCATCGACGTGAACAGCGGGGGCGGGGTGGACGGTGTGATCGCTGCGGCCGACTTCGTGCTGGAGCAGGCGACCGACGACACGCGGATCATCCCGGGTCACGGCGACCTGGCGTCGGCAGCGGATCTGCGGGGCTATCGGGACATGCTTGCGACGGTGCGGGAGCGCGTGGCCGCGATGGCGGCGGACGGGAGCAGCGAGGACGAGGTCGTGGCGGCGGCGCCCACCTCGGATCTGGACGCGGTCTGGGGAGAGAACTCCGAGGGTTTCGTCCGGGCAGTGTACATCAGCTTGACGGGAGAGAACGAATGAATCGGTTTACGGCTGTGATTGCCGGTGCGGCGCTTGCCCTGGCGGCCCCCGCCGCGCCTGCCCGCGCCCAGGACACCACGGTGGACGAGGTGCTGGCCCAGGTGCAGGACACGATCATCCGGTTGCGGGAACACATCCACCAGTACCCCGAGCTCGGCAACCGCGAATTCAAGACGGCGGAGCTGGTCGCGAACCACCTGCGCGCGCTGGGCTTCGACGAGGTGCGGACCGGGATCGCGCACACGGGCGTCGTGGGGATCCTGCGCGGCGGGCTTCCCGGGCCCGTGGTGGCGGTGCGGGCCGACATGGACGCGCTGCCGGTGACCGAGGACACGCCGTACCCCTTCAAGTCGACCGAGCGCACGACGTACCTGGGACAGGATGTGGGCGTCATGCACGCGTGCGGGCACGACATACACGTCGCCGTGCAGCTCGGGGTCGCGTCGATCCTGGCGTCCATGCGCGACGAGCTTCCCGGCACGGTCAAGTTCATCTTCCAGCCGGCTGAAGAGGGGCCGCCGCCGGGCGAAGAGGGCGGCGCCGACCTGATGGTGGCCGAGGGCGTGCTGGAGGACCCCGCGCCGAGCGCGATCTTCGGGCTGCATGCCTTCGCGGAGATGGAAGTGGGCAAGGTCGGGTTCACGTCGGGGCCGGCGCTGGCTGCCGTGGATCACTTCAAGATCCGGGTGATCGGGAAGCAGTCCCACGGGGCGGCGCCGCACCTGTCGGTCGATCCCGTGGTGATGGCTTCGCAGGCCGTGATGGCCTTCCAGACGATCCGGGCGCGCAACCTGCCGCCGCTCGAACCCAGCGTGGTGACGGTGGGGATCGTGCGCGGCGGCACCCGGTTCAACATCATCCCGGATGTGGTCGAGATGGAGGGCACGGTGCGCACCTACAACCCCGACGTGCGCGACGCGGTGGAGCGGCGCATGGGTGAGATCCTGGCCGGGATCACGGCCGCGGGCGGCGGCACCTTCGAGCTGGACTACGACCGGGGGACGCCCGCGACGATCAACGACCCCGCGCTGGGCGAGCGGATGCTCCCCACGCTGCAGCGGGTGGTCGGCGCCGACAATGTGGTCGATCTCGATCCCACGATGGGCGGCGAGGACTTCGCCTACTTCGCAAACGAGGTGCCGGGGTTCTTCTTCCGCCTCGGCCAGGTCCTGCCCGGCGGGACCTCGGGCGGCCACCACACGCCGGACTTCCAGGCGGACAACTCGGCGGTCCCCGTCGGAATCCGCGCGATGACGAACCTGCTGCTGGACTATCTCAAGGCGGGAAGGTCGGCGACCCAGTAGGCTAATACGCCGCCCGGTGCACCCCCGCGACCGCGCGCCCTGACGGGTCGATCGTCTCCGACAGGCTCCCGTCCCAGGACAGGGCCTCGGGGGTCGAGCACGCGACGCTGGGGCCGCCAGGGACGCACGCTGCCGCAGAGGGGAGCGGGAAATGCGACTCGAAGATCCGCCGGTACAGGTAGGACTCCTTGTCCGTGGGCGGGTTCATGGGGAACCTGAAGTGGGCGCTGGCAAGCTCGCGGTCGCTGACACTCCGCTCTGCATACTCCTTCAACGAATCGATCCAGGAATAGCCGACGCCGTCCGAGAACTGCTCCTTCTGCCGCCACAGGATTTCTGAAGGCAGGTAGTCGGCGAAGGCCTCGCGCAGGATCCGTTTCTCGATTCCGCCGTTCGGCATCTTCGCGGCGGGATCCATCGACATCGCCACGTCCAGGAATTCCTTATCGAGGAACGGCACCCGCGCCTCGACGCCCCAGGCGGCCATGGCCTTGTTGGCGCGCAGGCAGTCGAACTGGTGCAGCCGATCGATCTTCCGCACGGTCTCTTCGTGGAAGGCGCGCGGGTCCGGGGCGCGGTGGAAGTAGAGGTACCCGCCAAAGACCTCGTCGGCGCCTTCACCTGACAGCACCATCTTGATCCCGAGCGTACGGATGCGCCGCGCCATCAGGTACATGGGGGTCGCCGCGCGCACGGTGGTTACGTCGAAGGTCTCCAGGTGGTGGATGACGTCGGACAGGGCGTCGATGCCCTCCTGCACCGTGAAGTGGAACTGGTGGTGCACGGTGCCGATGTGATCAGCGACCATCCTGGCGCTGGCCAGGTCCGGCGAGCCTTCGAGACCGATGCAGAAGGAGTGGAGACGGGGCCACCAGGCCTCGCTGCGGTCGTCGTCCTCCACGCGGCGGCGGGCGAAGCGACGGGCGATCGCCGAGATGATCGACGAATCGAGTCCGCCCGACAGCAGCACGCCGTAGGGGACGTCCGACATGAGCTGGCGATGGACCGCGGCTTCAAGCGCCTCGCGGATTCCTTCCGGCCCCGGATCGGCGGTCGCGGCTTCGTGGCGGCGCCAGCTCCTGCTGTAGTGGGGCCTCGGGGTGCCATCGGCCGAGTCGAGCACGTGCCCGGGCGGAAACTCCGAGACCGTGCGGCAGACGGGCATGAGCGCCTTCATCTCGGAGGCCGCGTAGAGCCGCCCCTCGTCGTCGTATCCGGTGTAGAGGGGCACGATGCCGAGGTGGTCGCGCGCGATGATGTAGCGGTCCTGCTCGGTGTCGTAGAGGACGAAGGCGAAGATCCCGTTCAGGCGATCCACGAAGTCGCTGCCCTGTTCGGCGTAGAGGCCGAGGATGACCTCGCAGTCGCTGCGGGTGCGGGGGCGGAACGAATCGCCGAGTTCGGACTCGAGGGCGCGGTGGTTGTAGATCTCCCCGTTTACCGCCAGGACATGGGTCCCGGCGGCGTTCTTCAGGGGCTGCGCGCCGTGCTCGACGTCGACGATGGCCAGGCGGTTGTGGGCCAGGAGGGCGCGTTCGGCGGCGTACACGCCGGACCAGTCGGGTCCGCGGTGCTGCTGGAGCCTGGAGAGCGCCAGCGCGCGCTCGCGCGGATACGGAGCGGCGGGATCGATTTCGAGGATGGCGAGAACGGAGCACATGCCGTTAACATATCGTCAAGTGCTCTCGCCGGTGTACCGGCGCGATTCCTCCACCCGCCCGCATCATGAACGGCTCCCAATGAAACACTTCCCGAGACCGCTGGTCCGCGCCGGATTCCTCTCCCTGCTGCTGGCTGGCGCATTTGTGGCCGCGCCCGCCGCGGCCCAGACGCTGGGGCCGGCGGATGGTCACGATCTGGCCCCCACGGATATCGGACGCGTCGCAGTCGGCACCGAGGCGCCGCTCTTCACCCTCGACTCCTTCGATCGCGGGGCTGTGGACCTCGCCGGCTTCCGGGGCGAGAAGAACGTCGTGCTGGTCTTCTACCGCGGACACTGGTGACCGTACTGCGCCAGTCAGCTCGTGGAGCTGAGAGCACTTCTTCCCGACGAACTCCAGGACGAGACGGAGATCGTGACCGTATCGGTGGACGACGCCGAAGGCATGCAGCTGATGATCGACCGCGTGGCTGCTGATGACGGCATGACGCCGGACTTTATCATGTTGTCGGATCCGGACCACCGGGTGATCGACCGCTACGGCCTCTTCAACGAGGATGCACCCCCGAACAGGCCGCTGCCGCACCCGGCGACCTATGTGATCGACAAGGAGGGGGTCGTCCGATACAGCTTCGTCGAGGTGGACTACCGCGTGAGGCCCACCAACGAGGACATCCTGGCGGTACTGATGACCTTGTAGGGCTCCGGGGCGTCGTTTCCCGGCGCTCCTGGGCGGACTATTGCGGCGGCCCCCGGGCGGAATACCGCCGCGGCCGGGAATCTGTCCCATCCAGCCATGGAAACGCCCCTGAGGACGGGGTAGAGTCTCTCTCGCTTGATCGCAGAGACGACTTACAATGACGGATTCCTCGGCAATGTTCACACGACGGTTGTGCTCCACAGGCCTGCACAGGGCAATCTTCCGACACCCTTCCGCATACCGGCGACTCGGTGCGATCGCAATTCTGGTGGTGGTTCCGGCCACCATCGGCATCGCGTCGTTCGCAGTCTCGGAATTGCCGCGCATGGGAAGAATCGCCGCGCGCCAGGAGCTCACCGATCTCGGGGGGTCGTACCTCGGTACGGAAGGGGTGGTCCTTCAAGCCACTCTCAACGACTGCGGGCCCGCGGCCCTGGCGAACCTGCTACACGTTGTCGGCATCGATGCCCCGGCGCTCGACTCGCTGGCCATGCTTGCCGGCACTGGCCCGATCGGGACCAGGGCAAGCGGGCTCATACGGGCCGGCGCGTCCTTCGGGCTCCCGATGACTCTGGAGTGGATTGCTCCCGACGAGGTGGCCGCAACGCCGAGACCGTTCATTGCATGGGTCAACCGCAATCATTTCGTCACAGTGACGGACCTGAGTCCCAACGGGACCATCACGGTCATCGACCCGCGCGTGGGTCGCTACACGATCAGCGAAGAGGATTTCAGATCCATCTGGTCCGGAGAAGCCCTGCTGCTCACCGGATAGGAGCCGGATCGCCCGTGGTGAACTCCATCACGGGCTCAAGCACCATCGTTTTGGAGGAAAAAATGCTTCGATCAAACATGAGGGTTCTGACCCTCGCAATGTGTCTCGCGGTCCTGGGGATGAACACCGCCGCGCAGCCGGGCTCGTCCCCCGGGACTGCCGAACCGGCGGCAGCGGCAGAGGATGTTACCGGAAGTGGCTGGAAGGCATTTGCTGCCTGCGTGACATGTATCGTGGCCGGGATCGGCATCGTGAGCGGGGGCGGAGCTGCCATCGCTGCTGCTGCTGCGGTCCCGGGATCTTCGCTCGCTCTCGGGGCATGCATCGCAGCGTGCGCAAACATGTGACCATCGACCCCTGCAACCGGGAGAAGGAACGAACAATGAAAAGTCAGTCAGTAGTGCGAACCATCGCGGGTATACTGGCGCTGGCCGCCATTCCGGCCGCCGCCATCGGCGGTCAAGTCTCAGCAGATTCCGCCCTGGCGACCCCACCGGCCGCGGTTGAGTCGGAAGCGGTCGTCGGAACGGGTCCCTGGGCGGCCAAGATCGCCTGCGCGGGATGTGCCGCTGTCGCAATCGCAGCGGGCGGGTCGTCAATAGTCGGTCTTATTGCGCTCGTAGGCGCACACGCCGCCGTCACCGGGCTCTGCGCGGGCTTCTGCACCGTTGGTTTCTCGTAGGTGGTCGCGTCCGTCTTGACGGACCCCAAACAATTCAGGAGGAAACATGACTTCAAGATATAGTCGGGGAGTGCTGTGCCTGGTCACGGCGCTCTCGCTGTCAAACGCCTTGTACCTCGGATACGGCCCGCCGGTGCCGGGTGCAAGCGCACCTGTCGAGTACCAGGCAGAAACACGAACTGGTACCGATGTGCTCGGAGGCCAGGCAGTCAACTGGGTGACGTGCGTCGTTTCGGGCGTCGCCGCCTACATATTTCCGTTCATCGGGGTGATTGCAGGAGCGTCTTGCGCCTCAGCCGTACTGCAGACATGGGGGTAACCAAAATGAAACAGTTTTTTGCATCAATGAACATTCGGCCTGCCTTGGCCACCTTGGCAGCTCTGTCCATCATCAACGCTTCACTTCTGGGACATCGCGAGTCGCTGCGGGGACACACTGCTCACGTCAGCGAGTCGGTACTCGTCCTCGATGCTGCGAATGTCACCGGAGGTCAATCGGCGGACGAGGTCTATCTCTGTGTCGCACTCGCCGGCCTCTCTCTTGTGATGCCCCTTGCGCTCATCTTCGCGATTCCCGCATGCGGCAGCGTACTGCTGGGAACACTCGGCTAGCGGAGAGGTGACGATGCGTACCGCAATCTTTCACCGGGCTGTAGCCATCCGCCTGGCCGTCGCGATGTCATGCGCCGCTGTTCTCGGAGCATCGGTGCCCCGCACCGACGATCTCGCCGTGCAGGAGGTGTGTCGGCAGACCGGCGCGAGCGATCCGTCCGGTGGCCAGTTGCTCGACCTTGTCGGGTCGGTGATACGGGTCACTGCATGGGTCGGATGTGTCACAACCGGTCCCGCCTATCCCGGCCTTTCTCTTTACATGCGCATGCTGGCATGCGCGTAGACGTGCCTCGCAAGCTTGTGGCCGTTCTCGTGGCCGTGAGCGCCGCGGCCGCCGCGCTGCTGCCCGTGCTGTTGGCGAATGGGAACCGGTCCCAATCCGGCCTGCGCCAACCTCCCTGGCCGTTGCCTCCCCTGACCGTTGTGCAGGTCGGGGGAGGCCCTGGGAACCTGGAAGGACTGAAAGGGTCCTCCGGCGTTCTGCTCTACGTGGATCGTGAGTGCGTGTACTGCCAGGCCGAGCTGAAGCAGTGGGAAGCTCTGGCTTCCGAGTCCGACTTTGCGGAGAGAGTCTGGGTGGTCATATCGCCCACCTCGGCAATCGAGGAGGCACAATGGGTGCCCCAGCCTCTCCGTGCGCGAACGGTGCGGGATTCGGACGGAAGCGTTGGGCGAACGCTGGGGGTCAACGCGGTGCCCGCCGCCTTCTGGGTCGATGCAACGGACACGGTCCGCATCGTTGAGATCGGACAGACCAGCAGGCGGAGGCTGACCAATAACATTCTGACCATTACAGGAGATGATTCCGGACAATGAATGAAATGGTAATCGACCGGACGCCCCAGCTTACAGGCTGGGCCCGGACCAAGCGCTTCCTCGCTCTCCTGGTGCCGGGCCTGGATGACATCAGGCAGCATGAGCCCGTCTTCCCTCCGCTGGTCGCAGGGTGGGTGTTCTCAGTTGTGGCTGCGGTCGCTTCGCGGCCGCTTCTTCTGCGTGCGGTAGGGGGTGAACAGCCAGCTGCAGCGTCGACAATCCAACTCGTGCTCGTGGTTGCGGCGCTGATCGCACCACTCCTGATGTTGCTCAAAGCCCTGCTTCTGACTGCCGTCGGCTGGGCCGCCCTGACACTCGGCAACGTCGAGAGCCGGATCAGGCCGCTCTTCTCGGTGCTGCTGTACGGAGAGGCGATTCTGATGTTCCAGGGTGTGGTGGTTGTCCTGTTGGTGCACCTCACCACCGGAGGCGCCGTATCGTCGCCTCAGGACTTCCAGTTCCCCCTGGGCCTGGGAGCGATCGTGCCTCCCACAATGCCGGTCCTTTGGGCCGTGGCACAGTCCGTAACCCTGTTCCACCTGGCGTGGTTTTTCTTCTTGACCATGGCTTTCCGCCGTTGCGTTGGATCCAGTCGTGCCGGCGCGGTTGGTCTGGCCTCGCTCATGTGGGGAGCCGTGCTGCTGTTCTCGGCCATTCGTGCCCAGGTGACACTGTGAAACCGGGCGATATGAGTCCGGAGATCAGCCTCAAGCACCTCAGTGTCGACTACCCCGAATTCACCCTTGGCCCTCTTGATCTGGAATTTCAGCCAGGGGAGAGGGTCGCGCTGGTCGGGGCAAACGGAGCCGGCAAAAGCACCCTCCTGAAGGCTGTCGCCGGGAGGATGAACGACTATCGAGGTACCGTGACCGTCGGGGGGACGGAAGTCCGATCAGGTCTGCCGGGGATCCGGGCCAGTATCGGATTCCTGCCAGAGCGTCTGCTGGGGTTCGGGTGGCTGACCGTTGACGAGCACCTCCGATTCCTTTCCAGCTTCTACCCCACCTGGGATGATGGACACGCGACCGCGCTTGTGGACCGCCTTGGGCTGCCACTGAATTCCAAGGTCGGGATTCTGTCGAAGGGGATGGCCGTCAAGCTCTCCCTTGTCGCTGCCGAGGCTTTCCGTCCGCCGGTCCTCGTCCTTGACGAGCCCACGTCGTCGATCGATCCCGTGATGCGCGGCGAGCTGTTGCAGGTGATCAACGAATCTGCCCCTGCGGGCGGCCACCGTCTCGTCCTCTACTCCACCCATATCCTCGAGGATGTCGAGCATTTTGCCGACCGGGTGGTCCTCTTGAGGGACGGTCGCGTGGTGGCCGACATGTCGGCTGCGGAGGTGGGCGGGCGCGACTCCACGACGCCGATGTCCACAAGCCTCTACACTCTGCTGAGATCCACAGATGAATAGACGCGATTTCCAGTGGCCTGCCATCAGGAGTCTGCTGGGGCTGGAATTCCGGCGGGTGCGCAAGCAAGTGCTCCACACCTTGGGGGGGTCGCTTGCGGTGGTCACGGTCATGGTGCTGGCAGACTTCGGCTCGAGTGCCGTGTTTGTACTTCTGGGCGCCATCGGATTCAGCTTCGCATTGATGGGTCCGATGCATGTCATGAAGGACAAGTTGGATGGCACGATGGAGTTCCTCGCGGGGCTACCGGCCAGTCCTGCGAGTCTCGCGGCTGCGCGTTGCGCGGCGGCCGGCGCGTTGACGGCTCTGGGTGCGTTCTTCGTGACTGCCGCGTGCGGCATTGCACTCCCGCCGATCCTCGATGTCCCGGCGATTCGGGTCGTGGCCGTCGCCTACCCGCTCTCGTGGTTCAGCGCGTCAGCCGCTTCGTGGCTGCTCATGGGGTTGATGGCGCGTTTCACGATCGCGCGACTGGCAAGCACGGGTTTCGCTGTTCCCTTTGTCGTGCTCATCGGAGCCCTGTGGGTGTTCGATGCGCTGTTTGGGAACCCGGTTGACCTTCTTGCCGATCTCATGGCTCGAGATTCGGGGCTTTCGATATTGATATTGGCCGTCCTGCTGCTAAGCACCATCGTCATGGCGGCCTCGTACCTGCTGACCCGCGGAGGAATCGCGCGCTATCGGCCGGAGCCGGACAAGGTGGACTGGTAGCGGGTCGCGAAAATCATCCACGGCCGTTGCCTGGCCATGTTCGCAGTTGCCGCGTTCGGCGTGCTTCGAGTCGCAGGTTGCAGCCGTTTGCAGGAAAGCCTTGTGCCCGTTGTTACATTGGTGGAAAGCGTTTGATATCCACGATGCGGACGGAGCCATGTCGCCAACCAACGCAGGTGTGCCATGAGCCTGGTCGAATCCGTACTCGAAGACGTCTCCTTCGACCTGGGCTGGAGCCTGATTGAGAGGTTCTCCGTCCTCGTTCGCGAGTCGGGTTCGGCGGACGAGCGGGCTGCTGCGCACTTTATCGTCTCGCGCCTCGAAGCGCTGGGAATCCCCTACGATCTCCACCATCCGAAACTCTATCTCTCCGTGCCCCGCAGCGGTGCGGTCGAGGTCGCGGGCGACACGATGGTCGGGAAACCACCCTCGTTTTCGGCTTCGACCCCCTCGAAGGGACTGACCGGAGAGCCCGTTCACATCCCGGCGACCACCGTCCGCGGCGGGTCGGATCTGTTCAAATCGGTCGTCGAGGGAGAAATCCCGGATCTGCGGGGCAAGGTGGTGGTGACCGAGGGGCTTGCCATGCCGGTCACCGTGGCGCGATTCGAGGCAGCCGGGGCGGCCGGACAGATCTACATCAATCCAGGCAGCCGTGTGCACTGGGGGATCTGCACTACCATCTGGGGAGCGCCGGACGAGTCGCAACTCGGGCAGAAGCCTTCCACCCCGGTCGTGGCGATCAACAGAACCGGCGGAGACCGGTTGATCCAGGCCATCGAAGACGGGGCCGATTCCGTGACCCTGCATACCGAGTTGACGGAAGGCTGGTCCACCTGCCCCCTGCCGGTCGCCCGCATCGATGGCGAAAGCGACGAATTCGTACTGGTCCACGGGCACTACGATTCCTGGGACATCGGGATCGGGGACAACGCTGTAGGCGACGCGACACTCCTCGAACTCGCCCGCATCTTCCACGAACAAAGCGAGGGCATGCGCCGATCGTTGCGGGTGGCATGGTGGCCCGCGCACTCCACCGGCAGATATGGTGGATCGACCTGGTACGCCGACAACGCGGGCCTCGACCTGCACAGCAAGTGCATCGCCGCCGTCAACATCGATTCGCCGGGGTGCTGGCGCGCCACCCAATACGACGAGGTCGCGTGGATGGCCGAGACCGAGGACGTGTGCCGTTCCTCGATCGAGAGCGTGGCCGGGATCGAGCCGGGACGCCAGCGTCCGCTCCGGGCCGGCGACTACTCCTTCAACCAGTTGGGCATCAGCTCGTTCTTCATGCTCCTGTCGAACATTCCCGCCGAGGAACGGGAGCGCCGCGGCTTCTATCCGGTTGGAGGCTGTGGAGGCAACATCGCCTGGCATACGGAAAAGGACAGGATCGAAGTCGCCGACCGTGCCAACCTCGAGCGAGATCTTCGCGTGTACCTGACCGCGATCAGCGAATTCATCTCGGCCGACGTCCTGCCGCTGGATTACCGCAAGACGGCGGCGGAACTGGATGAGGCGCTCGCCGACTACGAAACCAAGGCCTTCAAGCGATTCGATCTGAGTGCAATCCGGAAATCGCTGGATGCCGTCACTCTCAGGCTCGATTATCTCTACACGAAGATCGAGGCCGGAGAGGTTCCACCCGAAGTCGCCAACGACCTGCTATTGAGACTTGGCCGCGTCCTCGTGCCCCTGGGGTACGCCGAGAAGCCGCGCTTCGAGCACGACCCGGCCACTCCGCGCGTCCCGATCCCCAGGCTCGCGAAGCTGCACGAGTTGGAGTCAATGGACGAAGAGACCTCGGAGCGTCTTCCATTCGTCCTGACCGAGCTTCGCCGGCAGGCGAACGAGGTGGCCCAGCAGCTTACCGAAGCGATCTGGCTGCTCGACCTCAAGGTGCCCATGCCGAAGCCGGACCCCCCCAAGGGCAAGCGCGCGAAGAAGAAGAAGAAACCGAAGAAGAAGAAGTAGCTTCCCGCGGGTATCCGCGCTCGGGTGAGTCCGATCCGGAAGATTTGACGAGCAATGGCGCCTCCGCCCTTCGCTGGTCAGATCAGCGCGGCGTTCAGTTGCTTGCGAGGCGTGGGATAGGCCGTGACCGAGGGCGACAGGCCCGCCACCACCATCGTTTCGGCGAGCTTCAGCGATGCAACGACGGGATTGACCACGGGCGCGCCCAGATGCTGTTGAAGGTCACGCGCCACATCCAGGAATCCCATCGTCATGCAGCCGAGGACGAGTGCATCGGCCCCGCCGCGGATCAGTTCGCGTCCGGCTTGCTCCAGCTCGGCCACCACCTCGTCGCGGCGGCGGCGCAGTTCCAGCACGGGGACATCCACCGCGCGCACCTCGGTCAGGAACGCGTCCAGCCCATGCGCGCGCATCTGACGCCGCACGGCGGGAACCACCTCATCCACCACAGTCAGCACCGCGAAACGGGAACCCAACTGCGCCGCGAGGTGGCCGCTGGCCTGGCCCGGCCCCACCACGGGAATACTCGTCACCTCCCTCGCACCGCTCAGCCCCGGGTCGCCGAAACAGCCGACGATGATGGCGCTCGCGCCCTCGGCCTCGAGCCTGGGCGCGGCGTCGAGAAGCCCCGGGACGGACAGGTACTCCTCCGCCGACGATTCGATGGACGGCGGCCCGGTTTCGCAGTCGCGCACCGAGACGGTTGTGCCGGGCGCCGCGTGGCGTTCCAGGTATTCCTGCCGCCGCGTCAGTTCATGGCGTCCCATCGGGCCGCGCGACAGCGGGCCGGGGATCAGGTAGGTCACGTGCATGTCAGTCTCCCGGTTATCGACTCCGCGTGCCCGCAGGTGGGCAGCCGGAGCGGGCCCCACCACCGGAGCGGGGGCAACCTTGTCCAACAGGTAGATTAGTGTCAGCCTTACTAGTTCGGCATCCTTCGAGAAACCTGGCAGGACGAGGAATGAGGTACATGAGAGACGTGTTTTGTCGTGCGGCGCTGTTGTTTGCAACCTTTGGCGTGCTCACCGGATCACTGCAGGCGCAGGGATTCGCGTCGAGCGTTGTGGTTGCCGGAGACGAAGTTCTGGTGGCCGAACCCCGCGCCGGCGGGGCCGATGGCGGGATCGTGTACGTCTACACGCGCAGCGCCGATGGGTGGGTCGAGGGAACGAGGCTCATTCACCCGGAGCCATCCGCGGAGAACGGATTCGGCATGACTCTGGCGCTGTCCGGAGATCGACTGCTCGTGACTGCCGTCAACATGGGGGCGCCCGAAGCTGGAGGAGTCTACTCCTACTCCAGGACCGCCGAGGGATGGAGCCATGACGGCCGCATAGTCCCGGATGGCCTTCCCGAGGGAATGCTCTTCGGGATGACCATGGCGATCGAAGGGGATGTCGCGGCGATCGCCGCACTGTCCCGATCGGGATCGAGCGCCGTGCTCGTCTTCCGCAATGTCGACGGCAACTGGATCCAGGACGCAATGCTCGAGGATCCCACCGGCGAGGAGAGAACCGGCTTCGGGAACTCGATTGCCGTTTCGGGCGGCACGCTGGTGGTCGGCGCCCCGCTCACCGGATCACAGGCGGGGATCGCCTACCTGTACGCGCAGGGGCAGGATGGATGGAGCGCGTCGGGAGAACTGGCGGTTTCCGATGGAGAGGGCGCGTTCTTCGGCACCTCGGCGATGTTTCTGGGAGACCGCCTCCTGGTCGGCGCCGGGAGCCCGTTCGGCCAGCCCGGCAGTGTGGTGACCTTCGCGCAACAGGACGGCGAATGGACGGAGACCGGCCGGCTCGCGGCGTTCGACGGCGGCGCAAGCGACGGATTCGGCTCGACGATGGCAACGGACGGACAAACGCTGTGGGTCGGCGCGCCAGGAGCCAACGGGCGCCGGGGCGGCATCTACGAGTTCGTCATGGATGATTCCGGCGACTGGACATCGGTGAACCGGATCACGGCCCCGCAGCCGGAAGCCGGCGACTGGATGGGGACCATCGTGGCGCAGGGCGGCGACGTGCTGGTTTCGGGCATGCCCCGCGACGACTACGGCCTCGGCACGGCCCTGATCTTCGACCGGGAAGGAGACGGCTGGACGACCGGCCAATCCATCCTCATGGAGGTCGAGGGCTACGACCCCGTGCTCGGTGAGCAACTGGACTGCGCCGAGGGCGCGGCGGCCGTCTTCGGGTGCAGCGATGTCGATCTCGTGTCCTTCGTGCCGGTCGAGGATCTGGGCGGCGCCCGCGGCGTGCGCGTCAACGACGTGTGGGGCTGGACGGACACCGAGACCAACCGTGACTACGCCATCGTGGGGCGCATGGACGGCACGTCGTTCGTCGACGTCACCGATCCCGTCAACCCCGTCGTGGTCGGGAATCTCCCCAAGACCGAATCGTCTCCCGGGAGCGCCTGGCGCGACATGAAGGTCTACAGGGACCACGTCTACATCGTCGCCGACGGCGCCGCCGCCCACGGCATGCAGGTCTTTGACCTCACCCGGCTGCGCGACTTCTCCGGGACGATGCTCGACCTCGACGTGGACGTCCACTACGACCTGCTCCACAGCGTCCACAACATCGTGATCAACGAAGAGACCGGCTTCGCCTACGCCGTCGGAAGCAGCGGCGGCGGCGACACCTGCGGCGGCGGCCTCCACATGATCGACATCCGCGAGCCGAAAAACCCGACCTTCGCCGGCTGCTTCGCCCACCCGAACACCGGTCGCCGCGGCACCGGCTATTCGCACGACGCCCAGTGCGTCATCTACAACGGTCCCGACGAGGAGCACGCGGGCAGGGAGATCTGCTTCGGCTCCAACGAGACCGCACTCAGCATCGCCGACGTCACCGACAAGGAAAACCCGGTCGTCCTCGGGATGGCCAGGTACCCCAACGTCGCCTACACCCACCAGGGATGGCTCACGGAAGACCAGTCCCATTTCTACATGAACGACGAACTGGACGAAGTGCAGGGCCTCGCGCAGAACACCCGGACGCTGATCTTCGACGTCGCCGACCTGGACCAGCCGATACTGCTCAAGGAGCACTTCTCGGAGAACACGTCGAGCGATCACAACCTCTACATCAGGGGCAACCTGATGTACCAGTCCAACTACAACAGCGGGCTGCGCGTGTTCGACATCACCGACGTGGAGAATCCCCGCGAGGTGGCCTTCTTCGACACGGTTCCGGGCGAGGACTCCCCCTCGATGGACGGATCGTGGAGCAACTATCCGTTCTTCGCGTCGGGAATCGTGGTCGTCACTTCGGGCCGCCAGGGGCTGTTCCTGGTGAAGAAGCGGGACCGGACCCCGGTTTCGTAGGGGGGTGTTCCGCTCGATGGGAGGATTCGAGATGCGCGAACAAGGTGGGTTGCGCTGCGGGAGTGCAATTGGGATGAACAAAGCGCGAAGTGAGTGTCGCGACACGCCATCACGCGTCGCCGGGTCGCAGGTCGCGGCGCGTCGCGCCCGCGCGGCTGCGCGGAGCACCACCCTCTTCGCACTGCTGGCAAGCCTCGCATGGCTGCCGGGCGGCGGCCCGACCGCGGCCGCCGCGCAATCGCCCGGCGCCGGCGAGCGCGTCTACGTGGCCAACCAGGCCGCCGCAAGCGTCTCCATCATCGACGCCGGCTCGGGCGAGGTCATCCGCACGATCGACATGACCGCCCTCGGCTTCGATCCCAACTGCCGCCCGCACGACACGGCGGTGGACCCCGACGGGCGCCACTGGTACGTGTCGCTGATCGGGGGCGGCAACGTTCTCCGCTTCAACGCGGACGGCGACCTCGTGGGGCGGGCGCCCTTCGAGACCCCGGGACTGCTCACCGTCGACCCGGCCACCGACATGCTGTATGTCGGACGCTCGATGATGGCGGTGAACCCGCCGCAGCGCATCGGTGCGATCGCGCGCGACGACATGAGCGTGGAAGAGCTGGACGTATTCTTCCCGCGCCCCCACGCCCTCGCCATCGACCCCGAGGCCAACCGCATCTTCGCGGCCTCGCTGGTCGAGAACCGGGTCGCGCTCGTGGACGGCGGCTCCGGCGACCTCGAGCTCGCCGACGTGGAGGGACCCGCGCACACCTTCGTGCAGTTCGCGCTGTCCCCCGACCGGCGCCATCTGGTCGCCACCGCGCAGCTCACCGGAAAGCTCCTGGTCTTCGACGCCGCGTCTCCGGACCTCGAGCTGCTCACCGAGGTCGATGTCGGGACGCAGCCTTGGCACCCCGTGTTCGCGCCGGACGGGTCGCGGGTGTATTTCGGCGCCAAGGACGACGATGCGGTCGTCGAGGTCGAGACCGAGGGGTGGACCGTGACGCGCCGCGCGACCGGACCCGGGATCGTCGAGCCCCACGGGAGCGCGATCACCGCCGATGGCCGCTACCTCTTCGTGTCGAACCGCAACCAGAAGGGGACGTACACGCCGGAGCGCGAAGTCGCCGACAACGCCGAAGTGGGCACGGTGGTCAAGATCGACACGGAGACCTTCGAGGTTGTGCAGATCATCGAGGTCGGGGCCTACGCGGCCGGCATCTCGATAGGGCCCGCAGGGTAGCGGCCGGTGGATAGATCGCGTCGACGCGGAACGGTGGCGGTCGCGACCGTGGCGGTGGCCAGCGCCGCCGCGATGGCGGCGTGCGCCACGGCCCAGAACGGCGCCGAAGCGAATGCCGCAGGCGAGGCCGGGTGGGAACGCGTTGTGTTCGGGATCGAGGTTGTCGACGAGGCCGGCGATCCTCTCGACCACCCCTTTCTCGGCGGCTTCAACCTGCCGCGGCCACAGCTCGCGGACGCGGACGGGGACGGCGATCTCGACCTGTTCATCCAGGAGCTTTCCGACCGGGTGATGTATTTCCGCAACGTCGGCGAAGGGCCCGGGAGCGAGTATCGGTGGATCACCGACACCTACGAGGACCTGTCGGTGGGGGAGTGGTTCCGGTTCGTCGACGTGGACCTCGACGGCGATCTCGATCTGCTTGCCGAGGAGCCCTTCAGCTACATCCGCTACTACCGCAACGACGGTGGCTCGGGGCCGGCGCAGTACGTGCTCGCGGCGGACACGATCAAGGACGTGAACGGCGAGGCCGTGTTTTCGGACCGCCAGAACATCCCGAATGCGGCCGACATCGATTGCGACGGCTTCATCGACCTGCTCATCGGGCGGCTCACCGGGACGATCACGCGGTACGAGGCCGAGACGGTCGACGAGAACGGCGTGCCGCGCTTCGAGCACATCACCGATTCGTTCGAGGACATCGAGATCATCGGCGCCATGCAGGGGAGCATCCACGGCGCGAACACGATGGCGCTCGAGGACTTCGACCAGGACGGCGACCACGACCTCTTCTGGGGCGACTTCTTCGAGCCCGGCCTCCTGCTGATCGAGAACACCGGCACCTGCCAGCGTCCCGTGCTGCGTGGGACGCCGCGCCCGTGGCCGCTGGGCGATCCGGTCGCCACGTCGGGCTACAACGCCCCCGCGCTGGGCGACATCGACCGCGACGGCGACATGGACCTCACCATGGGCGTCCTGGGCGGAGCCTTCAACCCGAACCGCACCAGCGTCGAGAACCTGTACCAGTTCGAGCAGGGCGGGGCGGAGGACTTCAGCGTCGCGACCACGCGGCTGATCCGCATGGTCGACGTGGGCGCCGAGTCGTTCCCCGCCTTCTCCGATCTGGACGGCGACGGCGACCTCGATCTCCTCCTGTCGAACAAGATCGAGACCGACAACACGCGCACGGGCGGCCTCTACCTGTACGAGAACACGGGATCCGCCACCGCGCCCGCCTTCGCGGCCCGGGGGCCGGTGCCGGGGCTGCCCGACGCCTACCACTACGCGCCGGCGTTCGGCGACCTCGACGGCGACGGCGACGACGACGTCATCCTCGGCGAATGGCGCGACGTGGTTGCCTACTACCGGAACGACCGCGACCCCAGCGACACCGGCGGCGGGGCGATGCCGCAGTGGACGCTGGTGGACTCGGCCGCCGCCACCCTCACCCGGGGCCGCAACACGACCCCGGCGCTGGGCGACCTGGACGGCGACGGCGACCTGGACCTTCTCCTCGGCGAGTCGTCCGGCGCGCTGAACTACTATCGCAACGTGGGCACGCGCCGCGCGCCCGACTTCGAGCTGGTGTCGGACGAGTTCCAGGACATCGACGCGGGCCGCCGCAGCATCCCGGCTCTCGTGGACTGGGACGGCGACGGTGATCTGGATCTGGCCCTCGGGTCGGAGGGATCGGGGATCCGGATCTATCTGAACGAGGGCTCGCGCTCCGAGCCGATCTTCGTGGAGACCGATCCGTTCCCGCTCCCCGTCCCGAATTTCGCGGCGCCCAGCTTCACCGACCTTGATGGCGACGGGGATGTGGACCTGGTGTCGGGAGGTGTAGGCGGGGGGCTCACGGTGTATCGAAAGGGAGGCGGCGGATGAATCTCGCGGACGTTCAGGCGGTTATCGACAGCGCGAAGGTGCGCGACGACGGGAGACTCGAGGAGTTCATCCGCGGGATCGCGCCGGAAGCGAGCGAGGAGGACGTTGCAGACGCGGCGTCGGTCGCGGTCGAGGTGGTGGAGACCGTGCCGCTGGTGCTGGCCCGGGCCGCGCAGGCTGCCGAGCAGCGTGGCCTGAAGGTTGTGGTGATGCCGCTGCTGGAGCACGCGGCCGACTACTTCATCAACCCCATCGACCTCATCCCCGAGATGACCCAGGGCATGGCCGGGCTCCTCGACGACACCTATCTTGCCCTGCGAATCCTGGAAAACCTGAACCGGGGTGCGGACCCGCTGTTCGACGCCGACTTCAAGGAGCCTCTGCGGTTTCTGAGGCGGCTGGTGGGGCGGAAGATCACCAGAAAGCTGGATGCCGCGTCGATCTTTGCGCTCCAGGATGTATCGACCCAGGTTAGCCGCGCCTGGACGGAGATGGGGCGGCCGTCCTAGGCGCAGCACACGCCGGCCCGGTGGCCGACGCGAATGCAGCGAGAAGAAACGATCCGGGTGCGCCCGTCGTAGGAACGCGAAAAACGGGGGCCACGCTCCCGGGAAAGGACAGTAGACAATGATTCTCGAAGCCATTGCCGGCGCCGTCGGTGTCTTCGGACATATGAAGACCAAGGATTTCGTTGGGCGGAAGCTCAAGTACACGAAGATCGCAGAGAAGCCCGCGACGGGCATGGGGGTGGCCACTGGCGCCGCGACCACCATCGCCGTGGCCGCGCTGCCGATCATCACTTTCCTGCCGGCGGTGCTGGTGGGCGTAGGCGTGGGCACCGGGGTAGCAATGGGCATCAAGAAGGCGCGGCGGGGATAAAACCGCACCCGGTGAAATACGACAAGCGACTCGTCCGCTCGTGGGTGCTGTACGACTTCGCGAATTCGATCTACCCCGCCGTCGTCACGACGGCAGTCTTTCCGCTCTTCTATGTCAACGTCATCGTCGCCAACGACGGGGGCCTGGGAGAGCTTTGGTGGGGCTGGGCGGTGTCGCTCTCCGCACTGGTGGTGGCGTTCACCTCGCCGCTGCTCGGAGCGATCGCGGACCGCAGCGGCACGCGCAAGAAGTTCTTTGCCAGCTACGTAGCGGTCTGCCTGCTCGGCGTGTCGCTGATGTCGACGCTGCAGCCCGGGATGGTCGTCGCCGGATTCCTCTTCTTCGTGATCGCCAACGTGGGATTCGAGAGCGCGCTCGTCTTCTACAACGCCTACCTGCCCGACATCGCGCCCGCCGAACGGCTGGGAGAGGTGTCGGGCAAGGGATTCGGCTGGGGATACCTCGGGTCGGCGCTGGGTTTGATCCTGGTGCTTCCATTCGGCATGAGCGGACAATATCCGTTTGTGTGGCTCACGGTCGTCGCCTTCTTCATCCTCTTCTCGATTCCGGCGTTCCGAACACTTCCGCGCGACGCGCCGGGCCAGATGCGCGTGGGCCAGGCCGCTGCCTGGGGAATGGGCAACCTGAAGAAGATTGCGGCCGAGGTATGGCAGGTGCCGGAACTGCGGAAGTTCCTGTTCGCGTACTTCTTCTACATCGACGGGGTGCTGACCATCATCGCGATGGCCGGCGTGATCGCGGGCGTGACCTTCGGCTTCACGACCCAGGGAGTGATCATCCTCTTCCTGATCGTGCAGTTCTCGGCGCTGATCGGGGCGCTCGCAATGGCGAAGCCGACCGATCGCCTGGGGCCGAAGAAGGTGCTGACGTGGGTGCTGTTGTTGTGGGTGGCCGCGGGAATCGCCGCGTACTTCATCCAGAGTCAGACCGCCTTCTACGTGCTGGCGATGGTCGCCGGCATCGGTCTCGGAACGGCGCAATCCGCCAGCCGAGCATTCGTGGCATCGCTGATCCCCGATGGCCGTGAGGCGCAGATTTTCGGATTCTACGCGCTGTGCGGAAAGTCGTCCTCGGTGATCGGCCCGCTGCTCTTCGGCGGCGTCACCTATCTGGCGGGCGGCAATCAGCGGCCCGGGTTCCTGGTGTTGACCGCGCTCTTCGTAATCGGGCTCGTCCTGTTGCAGCGGGTGCGTGATCCCAGGGCGGCGGTCCAGGCCGTTCCGGAATAGACGCACCGGGTCCTCCCGGCACTCGACGGGGTCCCCCGAAAGGGGGATGGCGGCTTCCCGCATCCTCGATAGTATTCGGCTCGACTCACGCGAGGCGGAGGAGGATTCGTGCAGCATCGAGCCATTGGCAAGCAAGTTGTTGTGGCGTTGGCAGCCTTGTCGGCGTCGACGGCCAGTCCGTTGCCGGCACAGGATGTTGGCGATCCCCCGTTGTCCGTCTTTCCAGTCCTCGCCATTTCGGATCGCATCCGCGTTTCGGTTAATGGCACCAGGATCATTGGCGAGGTTGCCGGCGCAACCGGCGAGGGATTCGAATTCGTGCAGGGTGGGATCCGCCGCTCCTTCGCCTTCCGCGAGATCGACGACCTGGAGCGGAGCCTTGGGGTGCGGCCTATAGGGCCCTGGGCTCTGTTGCCGGGATTCTTTGCTGGAATCCTCGTCAAGGCCGCCTTTGAAGGGTGTTTGGACAAGGATCTGGACTGCGTCGGCGGCAAGGAGATACTGCTTTGGGGGGGCGGCGGCAGCCTGTTGGGCGCTGGTGCAGGCTACCTGATCAAGCGAGAGGTCTGGGAATCCATCCTGCCGGGTGGTGACAGAGTCGCTTTCGCTGCCGCCTTCGCGCCGCACTCCGGCAGGGACGGACGCCGCGCGTTGTCCCTGCGAGGGCGGATCGAGTTCTGATCATGAAGCCGGTACACACGTGCGCCGCGTTGGCCTGGACCACCGTCCTGCTGTTCGTCCCGCTCGATTCCGCCGTTGCGCAGAACCCCGGTGACCGGGTCCGCGTGGTCGTTGCTGGCGACACACTGACGGGGGATGTCACCGAAGCCAGTGACACGGGATTCACGATCACTCTGTGGTCCGGGATTATGTCCGGATACGCGGGAGAGCGGGAGTTCACATACGGACAGATCGAAACGCTCGAAGTGAGGACGTGCTGCCAGGATTACGCAGGACTGGCCGCGGTTGGCGGCGGGCTGCTCCTGGGGCTGGGACTCGGAAGCGAGATCGGCAAGACCTGCACGGATACCTTTTTTCTCTTCGGTTTTACCGAGACCTGCGTCCGCTCGGGCAGTAATGCGTTGTGGGGAGGGGCCATCGGCGGAGCGATCGGCCTGGTGGCGGCACTGACGGTCCTCAGGGAAGGATGGGAGACCATCCAGCCCCGGGCTCGGGGAGGTCCGTCCGTGGCTCCGCTGGTAGGCATCCACCACGAGGATGGACGTGCCGCAGTGATTCTGGGGACGCGGGTTCGCTTCTGAAATGACATTCAGGAATGCCGCCGGAACCGCCATCGCCATCATCGCCGGCTTCGGCCTTGCCACCGCGGCCCCGCTGGCCGCCCAGGATGCAGGCAATCGCGTGCGCGTCACCATCGGCGGAGGCGTATTGACGGGTGACATCCTCGATACGAGCGATCACGGCTTCACGCTGATTCTTTCGCAGGAGGAGCTCAGGGAGATCGCCAACATCGAAGTCGAGAAGCTGGAGGTCAGGACGTGCTGCATGGATCACGCTTTGGCGTACTCGACTCTGGCCGGCATGCTCGTCGGGGGCGTGCTGGGTGCTTACGCGGACGGGGGCTTGGTATGTACGGAGACCTCGGTCCTGGGGCTCGGCAGTAACGAGAGATGTGACATACAGGGCACCACTTTCTGGTGGGGGATCCTCGGAGGTGCCGCGGCTGGCTTCGTAGCGGGAAAGGCGGTCTTCCGAGAGAACTGGGAGGCCATCCCGATTCGAGACGGGAGTGGTCCGACTCTTGCTCCCCTGGTCGACTTCGGTTCCGCCGTACACGCGAATGGCACCCTGATTCTGGGGGCGCGAATTCACTTCTAGGGGCGAGAATCCCGTGGGAACGGAGAATCGCCCGGGAACGAAAATCCCGTGGAAAGGGGACGACTGACAATGTCGCATCGAGGGAAGTATCCAATGCCGGGTCCACATTCTCTCTGGCTGCTCTTCGTGTTGGCCGTGTCCACGTCCGGAAGCCAACTGCAGGCCCAGCAAGTCGGCGACCGCGTCCGCGTATACGCCTCAGGGGCCATGTATGTCGGCCAGGTGACCGCGGTGAGCGATGACCGCCTGGATATCTCTGACGGCACAAGGGCGTGGTCCCTGGCCTTTTCCGGCATGAGCCTGCTGGAACTGAGCACCGGGACCCAGTCCCGCTGGCGCGAGGGGCTGCTCTACGGTGCCAAAGTCGGGGCTTACGGGGGAGGAGTCGTGGGCTTCGTGGTGGCCAACATGTGCGCCTTTTTCACCGTGTGGACCTTCGATGAGGAATGCTACAAAGTCACCTTCAAGATGACGCTTGCTACTGGAGCGATCCTGGCTACGGTCGGAGGTTTGGCCGGTATGGGAATAGGGTCCCTCATCAAGACCGACACGTGGACCCCCATCCCGTTTAGTGACAGGAAGATCGAGTACGCTCCAACGATTCGACCGCAGCTCGGCCCGGATGGTGGTCTCGGACTCTCGTTCGGCGTGCGCATTCGGTTCTGATCGCCGCCGACCCGCCCGCCTCGCAGCTCCAGGTGCTCGCGCGGCCTTGTCCACGGAATGCTAGATTCCTGCGCGCCCCGGCGTGTGGGGCGGCAGGACCGATTCCAGCATGTGAACCGATGAACGGATAATGGATATGAACGCAACCGAACGTCGCACCGCAGTGCGCGAGCGCTATGCAAGGGCCGTAACGACCAGCGATGGATGCTGCGGTCCCACGGATTGCGACACACCGGCGGCCGACACTGCCGCCACCGCCACCGCCGCGCCCGCGACCGCAGACCAGATCGGCTGTGCCGTAGGCTACGACGAGACCGAACTGAGCAGCGTTCCCGAGGGCGCCAACCTCGGGCTGGGATGCGGCAACCCGGTCGCGCTGGCCTCGCTGGCGGCGGGAGAGACCGTTGTCGACCTGGGGTCCGGCGCCGGGTTCGACTGTTTTCTCGCTGCCGAGCGGGTTGGGCCCGAGGGCCGGGTCATCGGTGTGGATATGACGCCCGAGATGCTGGAGCGCGCACGCGAGAACGCCCGCAAGGGCGGCTACGCGAATGTCGAGTTTCGCCTGGGCGAGATCGAAGCGCTGCCAGTACCCGACGCCACGGTCGACGTGGTCATCTCCAACTGCGTGCTGAACCTTTCCGGGGACCGGCCGCGCGTTCTCGCCGAAGTGAGGCGCGTGCTGAAGCCGGGCGGCCGGGTCATGATCTCGGACCTGGTGTCGGATCGGCCCGTGCCGGACTTCGTCGCCGCGTCGAAGGAATCGCTGGTCGCATGCCTCCCGGTTCCGGTGCGCGAATACGAGGAGGACCTCGCCGCTGCCGGACTGGCCGAAATCATTGTAGAGCCGAGGCAGCGCTACCCGGCGGACATCCTGGGAGATCCTCAGGTGCAGGCCGTGATTCGGCGGGACCCGGCCAGGGAGCAGGAAGTCCGGGACTTCGTTGAGTCGATCCACGGCGGGACGATCCAGGCGGTGAAGCCGAGGGGTCGGCGCTGACTTGGCGTCGTCCGGCGCTTCCTGGAATCGCCCCTTCACGAGCCGCGCATCATTTTTTGTTGCGCGCTCTCGTGGCCGCCTGCTAGCTTGACCACATGACTCAAGCCGTTGAGGTCACCGTGGGAACACCCGACCGCCGCTCTGCCAGAGCCCGAAGCCACCTGGAGATGATCCGGGCGGTGGTGCACTCCGACCGGGCGATGGCAGAAATCCTTGGGGTCTCGTCGTCACAGGTTTCGCGTTGGCGGAGCGGTCAGCGCCCGGACCGGGATAACGCCGACCGTCTCGCGGGACTGGCGCTGGTCGTCGAGATGCTATTGCGCTGGCTTGAATCCGACGTCGTGGAGGAGTGGCTTACCGGAGCGAACGCTCACCTGGATGGTGCGACACCGGCGTACCACATCCAGCAGAGCCAGCTCGCCGAGGTCGTGGGCGCGCTGGAAGCGATGAAGGCCGGCGTCTTCGCCTAGCGACGTGGCCCTGTTCTGGAGAGTCTTCCCCTGGGACCGAGATCGGCGCGAGGGAGCCCCGTTTTCGCCGTCCTACATCCCCGGAACCACCGGTCGGGGCCGGTTTGACCTTCCTGTAGCGTGTTCTCCGGTACTCTATCTCGCCGAATCGCCCGAACACGCCATCGCCGAGGCCCTCCAGCCCTGGCGCAACCGCCCGCTGCGCAGGGCGCACCTTCGGCGGGCCGGACACCCGCTGGCGCTTGTCGATGTCCAGTTGACGGCGGACGATGCCGCGGAGATTGTCGACCTCTGCGACCCGGTCACGCTACGCCGCCGGCGCCTCCACCCGGATCAGATCGCGTCCCGACACCGCAGAAAGACCCAGCCGCTCGCCGCGTCGATCTGGGACAGCGGGAACGTCGGGTTGCGCTGGTGGTCGAGCTTATGGGGTGACTGGCACGGCGTTGTCCTCTTCACGGCACGCGTGAAGGGGAGCATGCACTTCGGCGAGCCACGGGAGATCGGCGGCGACACTCCGGCCCTGCGCGAGGCCGCCGCCGCGCTGGGGATGCCGCTGGCGTTCTGACGCGATCGTCTTGATGGCAGAGGGGGTGTGTGGGAAAATGGATCACCGCGAGCGCAGAGGAAGGGTTGCTGGTGGGTGGGTTCAGGTGGTTGTCACAACGACTGTGGTGTTGGCCTTGGCTGGTGCGTTAGTGGAAAGAGCGGCAGCGGACCAAAGCGGGCAGCAGGAGTTCCTGGCCGAGGCCAGGGTAGGGTCAATCCACCTCGAACGGGTGGCGGTGCTCGATCCGAGCTCGCCGGGGACCAACCCGACAATGAAGGTTGTTTCACATCAGTCGAAGTTCTTTGTGGTGGACCTGTTCAATGCGGCGGCGGTTTACGTGTATGATGCCGCGGGGTTGTTTCTTCGGGCGCTCGGTAGAGAGGGCGAAGGGCCGGGTGAGTTCCGGGCCATAGCGGCTCTGGCCAGTGGACCGGGGGAGTCCCTAACAGTTGTCGATGCGCAGAACCTGCGACGGACCGTATTCGGTCCAGATCTGTCGATCGCGGAAGAAACCCCATTGCCCGTGGTGCCGATGCTAGCGGACATGGTCGTTGTGGATTCGGGGGATCTTGTACTGAATGGTGGGACGCAGACGACTGGTGCGGCCGCGGCGCTGGTGCACCGTGTCGCGGCGAAGACAGGGGAGATAAGCTGGTCGATGGATCCTTTGGGAGTCAGCAGAGATGGAGAAGCGTGGCCGTATGCGTTTGCGAAATCGTCAGGAGGCGTGTGGTTGCTTGGTACGAGTGACTACAGCGTCTGGAAGATTGATTCGAAAACAGGCGATGTAAGCGGGTACGGCCAGCGCAGGTTGGAAGACTGGCAATGGGTTGAGCGGGAGGGGCGACGCCCCCCGAGTATGGCGATACACATCAGGGAGGATTCACAGGGACGCCTATGGGTGGCGACAAGGATGCCGGATCCAGCGGCGGCGCTCGATCGAAGTGAAGGGCCGGCGACGAACGTAGTGTTCTCGAAAGTCTTCGATACGGTTGTTGAGGTACTTGACCCGGAAGAGCGCCGAGTGGTTGGAAGCATACGCCTGGATGCTTTTCCCGCAGGGTTGCTTGGGGCGGGTTTAGAGCCAGGATCGATGCGCGTATTCAGTTACGACGACGAGCAGACTACGACCGCGATTTGGGAAGCACGGGTTATGCAAGTACGGAATTAACCTGACACCCAGCCTCGAACATCAGGCCGCCTTTCGGCTGAGCTTCTCGCGAGCCCGGGCCGGGGTCATGTACCAATGCTGCTGCAGAAGCCAGCCGTTGTTGTAGCAGTCGTATGCGGCGGCCGCAATGGGAATGCCGCTGGCGCTCTGAGCTACCGCCCCGAACTCCTCCTCGGCGACCGACACTGCGGCCACACTCCCTGCTGGCCCGTCCGCTCGTCCACCGGCATCACCCGCTGGGTCACGTCCATGCGCTCCGGGTCCTCGGACGCGGTGTAGGCCAGCATGGCCGCCAGCGTCGCGTTGTTGCGCAGGTCGTCGAAGACGATCTTGTCGAAGGTGTCGCGGTTGGTGTGCCAGGTGTACTGGCGGTAGTCGGGGTAGTTGGACTGGAGGCGGAAGCCGGGCGCCGGTTTGCAGATGAAGGACATGTGATCCGAACCGCCGGACTCGGGGACGCCGGGGATGTCCAGCTCGATGTGGCCCGTGATCTCCGGGGGAATCACCTCGAACCAGCGGGCGAAGTGCTTGCCCGCGCCGAGGAACCCCTGCATGCGGATGAAGTCGATCCGCCAGGTGCCGTTGTCCTGGTTGAACGAGGCCTGCAGGCCGTCCACGACCTCGGGGTTGTCCGCGGCGAAGGCGTTCGACCCGATCAGGCCCTGCTCCTCGCCGCCCCAGTGGCCGACCATGATCGTGCGGCGCGGGTTCGGGTACGTCGCCTGCAGGATCCGCATGGCCTCGTGCATCATGATCGTGCCGGTGGCGTTGTCGGTGGCGCCGGACGCGCCGTCCCACGAGTCGAGGTGGGCGCTCAGGAGCACGTACTCGTCGGGGAGCTCCGTGCCCGGGATGGTGGCCACCACGTTGAAGGCGGGCACCTCGCCCAGGAACTCGGCGTCGGCGTCGAGGCGGACGCGGGGGCCCTGTCCGCGCGAGGCCAGTCGGTGGACGAGGGAATAGTCCTCGCAGGAGAGATGAACGGAGGGGATCTCGCTCGTCTGCGACGCGAAGATCTTGTCGACGCCCCAGCCGTTGGACCAGCGGCCGGTGAGGAGGCCGAGCGCGCCGGCCTCTTCCAGTGCGCGGGGGCCGCCGCCAGAGTTGAACCACCGCTGCGCGCCTGCGAACCATTCCTGCCGCGCCTGATTCCGCGCCTCGGTCATGCGCTGGAAGGTCTCGGGCGTGGCGTGGTCCTGCCACGACTGGTCCTCGCGGCAGGTGGGCTCCGCGAACGACACCGCGACGAACTTGCCGGCCACCGAGGGCAGCCACGCGGCATACTCCTCGGCGCTCGACACGGACGGCAGCACCACCACCTCGCCCTCGGCCGGACCGTCGGTGCCCGGGCTCCAGGCCAGGATCATGCCTTCGAGGGAGCGAACCCGCGGCTCGAGGAGGTCGATGTGGGTGATGCCGCGCTCCCATCCGATCCAGGTCCCGTATTCCTGCAGCTCGGCGGCGATCCCCCAGCGCTGGTAGTTGGCGACGAGCCAGTCTGCCGAGCGGGAGAAGGAGGGCGAGCCCATCAGGCGGGGGCCGATGGAATCGGTGAGCGCCTGCGCGAGGTCCTCGACCTGGCTGCCAGCCCCCATCCCTTCCTCCCACATCGCGCGGATGACTTCGTCGTCCGTCGGGAAGGTCTGGGCCGTGAGGGGAGCGCCGCCCTGATCAAACCATCCAAACACGAACATCAGTGCGGCTGCGGCGGCCAGGCGTCGGGTGGTGGCGAGGGTTCTATCGGTCATTCGTCTCTCCTCTGGTGTGCTTGCCAGCTTGAGAGTCTCCGGGCGTTCGGCACATTTTGCAACAGCCGCCGGACCCCGTGGGCGGCCACCAGTGCGCTCCGGCTGGCAGTTCGGACCTTCGTGCGCCAGGATGTACGGATGAACCGACGAGCCGTGATCCGGATGCTGACCCTGACCCTGCTTGTGGTGTCGGCTCCGGCGCCGTTGGCCGCCCAGGCCACCGCCGAAGAGACCGCCCAGCAATTCTTCGACGGACTCAGCCGGCTGCGCTGGACGCAGGTTTCGGCGCAGATGCACACGGAGGCGCTGGCCGAGTTCCACCTGATCTCGCGGCAGCTCGTCGAAAGCCTGCGGGGCGACAGCATCCTGATTCAGCTGTACGACGCTTCGCTCGAGGAGTGGGAGGGCTGGTCGAGCCGGGAGGTCTTCGCGCGGTCGATGGCGGGGCTGACGCGGTATGCCCGCGGGCTGATGGAGTCGCAGGTCATGACCGATTTCCGGGTGCTGGGGACGGTCCCCGAGGGCGACACGATCCGCCATGTCGTGTACCGCGAGACCACCGACCACATGGGCACGGTGATCCAGGCGGCGCCGACGACCACCCTCGTGCTGGAGGACGGCGTCTGGCGGGTGCGCGAAAACGCCGAACTCGTCGTGCTGCGGGTGGCATTGCGCGGAATCCCGATCGGCCGCTGACGCCGGACGCCGGCCGCCGCAGACAGGCGCGCCGCCCCTCCCGCTGTACCAACTCCCGGCTGCTTGATACCTTCAACGCGCCCGGGCGCGGCTGCCCGGGCGTTGTAGCGCAAGGAAATCCGTACCCGCCCCAACCCGAAAGGGACACTGCATGAGAAGGCTCCTGGGCATCACGACCCTGATCGCCGCCGCGGCCACCAGCGGCACTATCGTCACACCGGCTTCCGCCACTGCGCAGAATGGAACCGCAACCTTCAGCGACGACCTCTTCGGCGCGCTCAGCTACCGCTACGTCGGCCCCTCCCGCGGCGGCCGGGTCACCGCCGTCGCCGGCCACGTCGACCACCCCACCACCTTCTACATGGGTGCGACCGGGGGCGGCGTCTGGAAGACCACCGACAACGGCCACAGCTGGCACAACGTCTCCGACGGGTACATCGGGACCGGCTCGATCGGCGCGATCCGCGTCGCCGATTCCGATTCCGACGTCGTGTACGTGTCGACCGGATCGGACGGACTGCGCAGCAACGTGATCATCGGCGACGGGGTCTACAAATCCACCGACGCCGGGGCCACCTGGGAGCACATCGGACTGGAGCACACCGGGAATTCCGGGGCGATCCTCATCCACCCAACCAACCCCGACCTGGTGTACGTCGCGGCCATCGGCAACCCCTTCGCGCCGAACGCGGAGCGGGGCATCTACCGCAGCAGCGACGGCGGCGCCAGCTGGGAAAACGTGCTCTTCGTGTCGGACAGCACCGGCGCGGTCGACCTCGAGTTCGCGCCCGACGACCCCGGCACCGTCTACGCGAGCATGTGGCAGGCCGAGCGCAAGCCCTGGACGATCATCTCGGGCGGCATGCAGGGCGGCGTCTTCATTTCGCGCGACGGCGGCGACAGCTGGGACCGGGCGACCGACGGGCTGCCCACCGGCCTGCGCGGCAAGTCCGACCTCGCGGTCAGCGCGGCCGATCCCGACCGGGTCTACGTGCTGATCGAGGCGCCTGCCGACACCGGCGGCGTCTACCGCTCCGACGACCGCGGCTCCACCTGGCACCAGGTCACCGACTTCCAGCCGATCCGCAACCGGCCCTTCTACTACAACAACATCGACGCGCATCCGACGAACCCCGACATCCTCTGGGCGATGGCCGAGGGCCACTGGATGTCGACCGACGCGGGCCAGAGCTGGATGCCCCAGCGGACGCCCCACGGGGACAACCACGACCTGTGGATCAACCCCGAGAACCCGAACATCATGGTTCAGTCCAACGACGGCGGCGCCAACGTGTCGCTCGACGGCGGCATGACCTGGTCCACCCAGTACAACCAGCCCACGGCCGAACTCTACCAGGTGGACGTCTCCGACGACTTCCCCTACCGCCTCTACGCCGGCCAGCAGGACAACTCGACGATCTCGGTGCCCAGTCTGCCCGAGCGCTCGGAGCCCGGCGGCTCGCAGTCCGCGTGGGAGGCGCACGGAGGCTGCGAGACCGGTCCGGTGGTGCCCAAGCCCGGCGATCCGGACATCGTCTACGCCAACTGCAAGGGCCGCTTCGGCCTCTACAACCGGCGCACGGGGCAGGAGGCGCAGTACTACGTCGGCTTCGGCAACCTCTACGGGCACAACCCGCGCGACCTCGATTTCCGCTTTCAGCGCGTGGTGCCCATCCACGTCTCGCCGCACGACCCCAACAAGGTCTACCACGGCTCGCAGTACGTGCACGTGACCACCAACGGCGGGCAGCTCTGGGAGACGATCTCGCCCGACCTCACCGCCTTCACCCCCGAAACCCAGGTCATCTCGGGCACGCCGATCACCATCGACGTCACCGGCGAGGAGCACTTCTCGGTCCTCTACGACATCCAGGAATCGGTGCTGGAGCCGGGCGTGATCTGGGCGGGGGCCAACGACGGACCCGTGCACGTCACCCGCGACGGCGGCGCCAACTGGGACGACGTGACGCCTCCGGGCATCGGCCCCTACGGCCGCGTCCAGACCATCGAGGTGTCGCACCACGACCCCGCCAAGGCCTACGTGGCGATCCTCCGCTACATGATGGGCGACTTCACCCCGCACACCTACCGCACCGACGACTACGGCGAGACCTGGACCCGGATCACGACCGGCGACAACGGCGTGCCGAACCATCACCCCGTGCGCGTCGTGCGCGAGGATCCCGACCGCGAGGGCCTGCTCTACCTGGGCACCGAGTTCGGGATGTTCGTCTCGTTCGACGACGGCGGCTCCTGGCAGTCCTTCCAGCGCAACCTTCCGGTGACGCCCATCACGGACATGAAGGTCGTGCACGGAGACCTGGTGTTGTCGACAATGGGCCGGGGTTTCTGGATCATGGACGACATCGCGCCGCTGCACGAGTTCGGCGACAGGGTAGCCGGCGCTAGCGCACACCTCTTCGATATCCGCGACGCGTACCGGTTGCGGTACCGCGGCGGCTTCGGCGGTTTCGGAGCGCGGCCCCCCCACGAGCCCACCTATCCGCAGGCGGGCGCGAACATCGACTACATGCTGGCGGCGGACGCCGACGGCGCCGTCACCCTCGACATCATGGATTCGAGCGGCGAGGTGGTGCGGTCGTTCTCGAGCGAGGGTCCCGGCGAGTACACCGTCCCGGCCGAGCCCGGCATGCGCGAGTGGCGCCTCGAGCGGTTCGGTACGCCGCGGCTGCCTTCGGATGCAGGGACGCACCGGTTCACGTGGGACATGTCGTATCCGGGACCGTGGGATGCGAACGCGGCGCGGTCCGGGCGCGGTGGGCCGATGGTGCCGCCGGGGACGTATACGGCGCGCCTGACGGCCGGGGACTGGAGCGAGAGCAGCAGCTTCGAGGTGATGCTGGATCCGCGCATCGTGGCCGAGGGGATGGGCGCGGAGGTGGTGGAGCGGCAGGTCGAGTTGGCGCTGCAGGCGCGTGATGCGCTGAGCGAGGCGCGGCTGGCGGTGCACCGCATTTCGGAGGCGCGGCAGCGGGGCGGCGGGAGTCTGGCGGCCGAGATCGAGGCGATCGAGCAGGAGCTGGTTACGGCGCCGCGGCGGTATTCGCGTCCGATGCTGGTGGACCAGTTGCAGTACCTGTACGGCAATTTGACGCGTGCCGATCAGGAGCCTGGCCAGGACGCGATCGTGCGGTATGACCAGCTGAACACGGCGCTGGAAGAGCACGTGACGCGGTTGGAGCGGTTGTTGCGGGCGAATATTTCGGACGACGGGGACTCGCCGAACGGGCCCGGCGGCACGGGCGGCGGCGACGAATCCTACTCATATACTCATATACTCACCCGGCGATAGAACCATGGATCTGGGGCTGAGAGGGAAGGTCGCGGTTGTCACGGGTGGCAGCCGCGGCCTGGGGTTCTATAGTGCGCGGGCGATGGCGGCCGATGGTGCGCGGTTGGCGATTTGTGCGCGAGGGGAGGAAGGGCTGGCGGCAGCGGCTGAGGTGTTGCGGGGTGAGGGGGCCGAGGTGCTGACGGTGGCTTGTGATGTGGCCGAGGAGGGTGGCGCGGCGGAGTTGGTCGGGGCGGTGCGGGAGCGGTACGGCGCGCTTGACGTGCTGGTCAACAACGTCGGCGGCAATCGGCGGGGCCGCTTCGAGGAGACCAGCGACGAGGACTGGTTGGACATCATCCAGCTGAATGTGCTGTCGGGGTTCCGGGCCGCGCGGCTGGCCATTCCGCTGATGCGCGAGGGTGGTGGCGGGTCGATCGTGTTCGTGTCGTCGGTGTTTGGGCGGGAGAAGGGCGGCCCGGGGCTATCGATCTACAACACGACGAAGACGGCGCTGATTTCGGCGGCCGGGATCATGGCGCTGGAGCTCGCGAAGGACGCGATTCGCGTGAACTGCGTCGCGCCGGGGTCGATTCAGTTTCCGGGCGGTAGCTGGGACAAGCGGGTGAAGGCCGACCCGGATGGGATGCGGGAGTTCGTGCGGGCGAACCTGCCGTTGGGGCGGTTTGGGCGGGGTGAGGAGGTGGGGGATGTGGTGGCGTTCCTGGCGTCGGAGCGGGCGAGTTTGATCACGGGGGCGTGTATTGCGGCGGATGGGGGGCAGGGGCGGTCGTTGGTGTGAACGCTAGGGCTAACGTCGACTAGTGGCTTGAAATCATCCGAGTCTCACGACATGAAGTGGGGCAGGGGGAATGCGGAACTAAGCCGCGCTCGCCATGGTTGCCACGGCGCTCCGAGAGGGGCACGGTATTCGTCACCGAGGAATTGTATGCTTCGATATGACCATGTTTAGAACACGAAACCTGTTGGGTGCCATAGACGCATCTGGACACTCGAAGATGCAAAAGGAGCTTTGGCGTGCACGCCTAATGGACCCAGATCAACCGTTCTTCGACCAGTTTTGCCAACCGCCACAGGTGCTTTACAAATACATCCCTGCACATCGATTGAACCATGCTCTGCCTGATGAGAAGCCGTGTTCTTTACGCGCCACACCACCAAACGAGCTAAACGACATCAATGAAATCAATTTCCGATCTACGTTCGTTGATGACGAGAAGAATCGCGAGAACATAAATCGAGAATACGCTTTGACCCTGACAGAACTCTTTCCTACATCGCCGATATCGGCCGATGATGTGGAAAGATACCGCCAGAACAATCCGATTGGTTATGGGGCCTCGCTGACCTGCGACCAGTTGTCGAAACGATACGGAGTCACATCATTTTCGACTAGGAGAGACGATGTGACAATGTGGTCGCACTACGCTGACAATTGTAGAGGCGTCGTCATTGGCTACAACGTCGACCATTGGGTGAAACACCTTCTTGGTATTTCAAATAATCAGACAGGTGGAATATGCGAATGACCTTCCTTTAGTTATGGGTCCGCGCGTTGTCAACCAAGAAAATGCATATGCATTCATGTCTAGTAAGGGGGCCGCTTGGGAGTATGAACAAGAGTGGCGCTTGATTACCGAGTTGTCGAAGACGCAGCAGTCTAGAGGAAACATAGCGTTCATTACAGTCCCTCAAGAATCTGTGTCCTCCATCCTTATCACGGATCGTACTTGCAGGACACAGTGGACATCATTGTTCAGCGGCTGAACAATCCGTCGAACGACTACAGAATATGGTGGATTGACAAGATGCGAAGAGGACACGATGCTAAGACATTGGCTTTCATCGGACAGATGAAGACACGTGCTCAACGTGGTATTCGTACGCCGTGACGAATCTCGTCAAACGAAGGGAGTACGACACCGGGGAGCACGACGGCCCTGTGTTCACCACCGGCTCCAGCGGTGAATCGCGAAAGCCAGTCCGGTCCAGCAGACTGTCGGGCTTGATCTCTGTGCCGTGAATCCTCCACTCCCGTGGATCGACTACTAGGCAACCAGTCCTGAGTTGACTTTCTGGAGCGCCTCAAACACCCCCTCGATCACCTCGACGTTGCCGTCAAAGAGCGCGTCCGGGCCCTCTGAATGCAGGTTGCTGAACGGTGCCTCATAGAGCGCTGAGGCTTCGATGACCCCTCGGGCGCAAAGCTGGTCGATTACCATTTCGATGAAGCGGATCTGTGGGGGTGTCAGGCTTCTGTCGGCAAGAAAACCGGAGAACGCGGCCTTCGCAGCCGTTCGATCCAACCCCACCAAGCTCCTTACGAAATAAGCGAGTGATGGCGCTTCGCTGCGTGCAAGCAGCCCGGAAAACAACGTTTCCCCGTCCTCTTCGCCGATCTCGACCAGGGTCGATTCCAGCCCTTTTAGGTCGGTATCCGTAAGCGGTTGGTTGGTTCTCAGCCGGTGCACGACCAAGTGATCGAGATGGTTCTGGAGATATTCCTTGACCTTCTTCTCATACTGCGCCCCGGTCATCTTCGGCATGTAAAGCGTCCGTTCTTCTCGGACCCCGATGACCTCGTCTTGGAAGTTCGTGTAGACGATATTGCGCTTCTTCTTGTCCAGGAATGGGACAAGCTCCCGCAGCCGTAGCCGCAGGTCCTCGAGACCGCTGAGCCCGATGCCTTCCCAGAAGTCGGTCTCTTGCACCGCGGCAAGATAGCCGAGCTGAGTCTTCACCGCGGGAATCGCGCTCTTCTCTTCGAGCAGCATGGCGATCTCGACCACCAGTCGCCGATGACTCTCGAAGACTGTTTCGTTGCTCTTGGCCAGGGCAAGCTGCATACGAAGCGCGGTGAGATCGAACATCCGTGACTCGATGTCGTCGGTGTCGATCTCGCTCGGAAGTCCAGCGACCTCCAGCTGCAGTGTCTCAACGTCGGAGTCGCTCAGTTGCTCCCACGCCTTCCGCTCGCGGAAGCGGTTGACCGCTTCAAGGTGCATCCTCACGATAAAGTTGTTGCGGTTCATCGCCGCCACTTCGCCGTGAAGTTCATCGGTGAGCGAATCCGCGAACTTGATGTCCGGGTCCAAGGCCAGCGTCGTTTGAACATGGGATAGAAGCTGGACGCGAGAGCGGAAGAGGCGGGTAGCGAGCGGCACTCCACCACCCGCCTCGATCCCATCCGGGTTCTCGCGGAAAAAGTCGAAGTTGAAGCAAAAGTCGAAGACACGGAAATCCTGCTTGTCCTCATCCGGTCCGAAGAGGTGGGGGCAGAGCCGCGTACCGCGTCCGATCATTTGCCAGAACTTGATCTTCGAGTAGACCGGCTTGTCTCCATTAATCATGCAGATTCCCGCATGATTTGCATGACCGGGTCACGGGGAAGGCCCGGGCTGTTGAGCGCCCGCAGAGGCGAGCGTAGCGAGCCGGAGCGGGCGCTCAACAGGGACGGTGGTCGGATCGATAGGCTGGCTGGCCGTAAGGGGCCGTCGTCAAGTGTGGTCGCCACCGTCCTTCCCAATGTCCTGAATGGATACACGAGCATCGAGGCTCGCATGACAAGCACAGGAGAAGGGAAGAACACATGAGCACCATCCTCCGCACCGTCGGGATCGACATCTCCAAGGACTGGCTCGACGCCTTCGCCGCCCCCGAGGGGAGAGCGTCCCGGTTCCCGAACGACAGGGCCGGCTTCCGGAAGCTGATCGCCTGGATCGGCTCCGGGATCGACCGGATCGCGTACGAACCCACCGGAGCCTTTCACCGCGACTTCGAGGACACCCTCCTGAAGGCCGGGCTCCCCCTGTACGCGATCAACCCCTTCCAAGTCCGGTCCTTCGCCCGCTCCCTCGGGCGGCGCGCCAAGACCGACGCGGTGGACGCCCGGATGCTGGCCACCATGGCGGCCGCTGTCGAAGACCTGCGTCCGACCCAGGCGCGGTCGGAGGGGCAGCGCGACCTTGCCGAGCTCCACCAGATCCGCGACGCGCTGGTCAGGGATCGCACCGCAACCACCAACCGGGGCAGGAACTTGCGCACTCCCGTGGGCAAGCGGGTCACCAAGCAGAGGCTGCGGCAGATCGACCGCCAGCTGAAGCTCATCGATACCGAGATCCGGCAGCGGATCGGGGAGGAGAAGGCAATGGAGCGCCGGGCCGAGATCCTGACCTCGATCCCGGGCATCTCGGACATCACCGCCGCGGGACTGATCGTCCATTTGCCAGAACTGGGTACGCTCACTCGGCCGCGCGCCGCCAGCCTCGCCGGACTCGCCCCGGTCACCCGGGAGTCCGGACACTGGAAGGGACGGAGCTTCATCCAGGGCGGCAGGCACCGGGTCCGCAGAATGCTCTACATGCCAGCTGTGGTCGCGGTTCAGCACAATCCCGACCTCAAGCGCAAGTACGAGGCGCTCGTGGCCCGGGGCAAGCCGCCGAAGGTCGCCCTGACGGCCGTGATGCGGAAGCTCCTCGTCCTCGCCAACGCCCTGGTGCAGCAGGACCGCACTTGGACGGCACATCCGCCGCGCGAGTACTCCTGCCCGGCCTTCCCGACGCCCAGCCCGGCGGGGAGCGCTCACGGATGATCGAGCCGGGGAGAAGCGGACACCGCAACCGAGCCGTCGGGAGAGACTCCGCGAGGCAGGTCTCTACAAAGAAAAACGGCTTCCGCTTGACATGGATACTTGAAGAAGACCAGATTTGCCACCTCGGGCACGTCGATGCCGGTGTCGAGCATGTCCACCGAGATCGCGAGATGCGGAGCCTTGTTCTTCTGGGAGAAATCGTCGATAAGGCTCTGCGCGTACTTCGCGTAGTTGTCGATGACGCGGGCGAAGTGTCCCGCGTGCTGCGGGTAGTGCTGGTTGAACCGTTTCGCGACGAACTCCGCGTGTTCGTGATTGCGAGCGAACAGGATGGTCTTGGCCAGCCGGTCACCGCCGTCAACCTTGTGGCCATGTTCCATGAGGTGCCGGAGCGCCTTGTCCACCGTATCCTCGTTGAAGAGCCAGTTGTTGATTGCGGACGCGTTGACCCTGTCCGGAAGAGCATCGGAGTCCATTTCGTCGCCCCAGTCGAGGCTCTCCCACTGCTCTTTCTCCTCCTCGCTTAGGGAGTCGTAGTCGATGCCCTCACGTGGAAACCTCAGATCCACCTGCTGCACGCGCGGCGGCACGAGGAATCCATCCGCGACAGCAGTCGCCAGCTCATATGCATCCGTGGGAACGCCCGGCTCCAGATCGAAGAGTGCGTAGGTGTTCCGATCCACCTGCTCTCGTGGTGTCGCGGTCAGGCCGACAAGCAGCGAGTCAAAATAGCGGAAGATCGCTCCGTATTTCTGGTAGACCGAGCGGTGAGCTTCGTCGATGATCACGAGGTCGAAATGCCCGACGCTGAACCGGGCCTCGTTACCCTCCGGCTCATCGACTAATCCCATCATCGTCGGATACGTGGAGGCGTAGACTCGACCAACCTTGTCCTTCTCGGTCACCAGGTTCACAGGGCTTGATTCCGGCAGATGCGTCTTGAATGCGCTCACCGCTTGGTTCACCAGTGACACCCGGTCGGCCAGAAACAGCGTTCGCTTCACCCACCCCGCCCGTTGCAAGAGATCCACCAGCGCGATCGCCGTCCGTGTCTTTCCGCTCCCGGTGGCCATCACCAGGAGCGCCGTGCGCCGCGCCTGTGCGAACTGCTCCGCGATGCTGCCGATCGCGCGCTTCTGGTAGTAGCGGTCCACGATCCGGCCCCTTACTTGCGCTACGTCCAAAGCCTCTCGCTGGGTTCGGCGCACAATAAGGGATGCCAGCTCGTCCTTCTTGTAGAACCCGGCGACGGTGCGTGGTGGATAGGAGAGGTCGTCCCACAGGCGGGTCTTGTAGCCGTTGGTGTAGAAGATGACAGGCCGCTGCCCGTGCATTGCTTCCAGGCAGTCTGCGTAGAGTTTCGCCTGCTGCTGTCCCACCTCCGGATCCACCGTAGTCTTCTTTGCTTCGACCACGGCCAGTGGCTTGCCATCGTCTCCCCACAGGACGTAGTCCGCGTAGCCGATCCCCGACTCGCTCGGCATTCCAGTGACTTTGTGTTCCCGGTCGCGTTTCGACTCGAGCCGCCAGCCCGCCCGCTGGAGCGCCAAGTCGATCAACAGGGTCCGCGTCTTGTCCTCGTTCCAGTCGTGGGTCTCGGGGACGGCCTCGTTTTCCGCCTTGATAGCCGCGAGCCGCTCGCGCAACGCCTCCACCTCACCTTCCAGCTCCGTGCGTGCGTCCTCGGCGGCGTCCCGCTGGGCCGTGATGGCTTCCAATTCGGCGAGACTGGCGGGAGCCTGCGGGGTGTCGGGGCTGGGGATGAGTGACTCGTCGAGGATCCTTCCCTGCAGGTTCTCGGCCCCCTTCCGCAGATAGGTGCGACCTGCCCAGTAGAGGACGTGCGAAAGCTCGCGCAGCACGTCCAAGGCGGTTTCGGGTTCTGGTGTCTTATTGCCGTGTACGGCGACGTTGCCCGCTTGCCGCACGAATTCTGCCTTCTGCCAGACGACTTCGGGAACCACCGTTCGAAAAGCGGGCTCGTGGAGGTAGTTGTCGAGCTTCTGGACTCTCGGCGGGCTGAGGACTTTGTCGACTCTGTAGACGCGTTTGACCAGCCGCTCCAAGGCATGCCGGGAGTGGAAGCAAGAGGCCCGAGGGTCACCATAGACGTGCCGTTCTGCGTAGCTCGCACTCTCCGCGACATGCGGAAACTCCTGCTTCAGAAACGCGAAGTTGTGGGAGATTGCCATGGCGGCTTAGAGGTCTACCCGGAAGGCGCGGGACTGCAGCGAAGCAAAGAGGTTGTCGAGTTCGGCCAGGTGGGCGCGCTCACGGGCCTTTTGTTCTTCGATAGATTCGACGATGGCAGCGAAGCCGCGCTGGAGCGCAATGGGCGGGAGCGTGATGCGAAGTCGCCTCAAGTGAGTTGGGCCAAAGTTCTTCTGTGCGCTGCCGGTCACTTCGCGAGTGATCTGTCTTCGAAATTCGTGCGATTGAAGCCACTGTTGAAGAAACCGAAGGTCTGAGACTCCATCGGTGGCCTTGAACCGGATCGTGCTTGTATTCATGCACAAGGGGAGATGCTCGTTCCCGACGAAGGCACTTCGCGTTCGAAGAAGGTCGTCGTAGTCAATAGATATACCCGAGCTGGCAATTACCAAGTCGCCTGCGTCTACTACGAAATGCGAATACTTCTCCTGCACCTCATCTGTCGAAAGATACCGATCCGTTTTGGAGAGGTCGAGCTCGCCTGACTTGAGTATGTTTGACACGTTCAGAAGTTTGACACCGAACTCCTTGAACTGCCATTTTCGGACTCCAGGACCTTCCTGAAGCCAGAACACATCCGCAAGTCTCTTAACGTCCCATCCCATGGAATTGGTGACGGCGTCGCCGAACATGTCGAGGAAGGTGGATTGGATGAGGGTGTGGAGTTGCTCGAGGGCCTCGCGGCGCTTGCCCCGCAAGGCGTCCGCCGCATCCAAAATCCTCGCAATCCGCTTCTGCGCGGCGAGGGGGGGGAGAGGGATTAGCAGGTTGTCTAGGTGCTCCTTTCTTAGGTTGTTAATGTTCGCGCCAGATGCCAACTGCGAAACGACGCGCCGGTAGGAGGGTGTCTTGAAGTAGTGGCCGAAGTAGTGGGGGTCAACATCAGGCCCGGGGCGCAACACTTTGCAGAACGCGCCAAACCCACCATCGAATCCTAGTCGCGCTTGCGCCGCCTTTCCTACGACGGAGATACTTCCACTTGATGCTGCCACAACGACATCATTCGGGACAATTCGTTGCTTCGGAGAGATCTTGCTGTTCGGTACGAATACTAATGAGGTGGTCCCGGTTTTTTGGACAGGTCGTTAAGGTGGATTCCATTATGGAACAGGAGGCACCGAGATGGCCAGGAAGAGACGGAGATTCACGGCGGAGTTCAAGGCCCGTGTGGCGCTGGAGGCGCTCCAGGAGCGCGACAGCGTGCAGGCGATCGCCGCGCGGCATGAGCTTCATCCGAACCAGGTGAGCGCCTGGAAGCGGCAGCTGGTCGACGCCATGCCGGAAGTGTTCGCCAAGGGCGGGAGTCGGAGGCTCGCCAAGGAGCATGAGGCGAAGATCCACGACCTGCACGCCAAGATCGGAGAGCTCACGGTCGAGCGGGATTTTTTTCGGCGCGGGTTGAAGCGCTGAGCCGGGCGGAGCGCTTCGGGATGATCGAGCCGGATGGACCGCTGAGCCTGTCGAGGCAGTGCGTGCTGCTGGGTATGAGCCGGTCGTCGCTCTACTACCGGCCGAAGGGGGAGAGCGCGGAGAACCTGGCCCTGATGCGGCGGATGGACGAGCTTCACATGGACTATCCGTTCTACGGGAGCCGGCAGATGATGCGGCATCTCCGCCGCGAGGGTGTCACGGCTGGCCGGCACCGGATCCGGCGGCTCATGCGCCTCATGGGGATGGAGGCGACGTATCGGCGTCCGCGCACGAGCGTGGCGAACTCGGAGCACCGGATCTTCCCCTACCTGCTGCGCGGCCTCGAGATCTTCCGTGCGGACCACGTGTGGTGCGCGGACATCACCTATATCCCTGTGACGCAAGGGTTTTTCTACCTGGTGGCCGTGATGGACTGGGCTACGCGGCACGTCCTCTCCTGGCGGCTGTCCAACACGATGGACGCGTCGTTCTGCATCGAGGCTCTGGACGACGCGTTCACCTGGGCGACTCCGGAGATCCTGAACACCGACCAAGGCGCGCAGTTCACCAGCGAGGTCTTCGCCGACCGGGTGCTGGGTGCGGGCGTGGCGTTCTCGATGGACGGCCGGGGCCGCTTCCTCGACAACATCTTCATCGAACGGCTGTGGAGGTCGCTGAAGTACGAGGCGGTGTACCTGCATGAACTCCACAACGGGCTGGATGCCCAGCGGATCATCGGCTCGTGGATCGACTTCTACAACGAGGTGCGCCCCCACTCGGCGTTGGCCGGGCGCACGCCAAGCGAGACCTACCGCAACGGCACGAGGGTGATGTGAACCGCGGATCACCACCGGGGCTGGCGGACACCCTCGCGAGACAGCGGCGGGGAGCGGGTGATACGCCCATTCTGTGCGCCGCGCGCCACAGGTGTCCAAGCCCCGCTCGCCGGTCGGGTCCCCCTCCCGGCGAGCGGGGCTCATCCTGGCATCCGTCCTTCCCCTTGCCGAAGAGGACAGCGGGGTGTAACATCCCTCTCAAGACAGAACACAGCGTAAGCTCCCGAGGGCTCTCGGAACCAGTCGGAGTCCACCTTAGCTTTGCCCTCGGACTGTCCAACGAAGTAGGACCACTTCATAAGTCTTCAAGAAGCAGTCCGTGTTCTCCAATATTGTTTGCCCGCAACATAGGTGAGTAGCCACTCCTTGGGACGGCGCTAGCGTCACTCTTGGCGTAGGTCACGCCACGAACCTGCTCGCTGATGTCGCGGACCGCTGCAACCTTCATCTCAACAGCGCCTCCAGTTCCGCCCGCCCCTTCGCTACCTCAGCCTCCAGCGCAGCCAAGCGAGCCAGGATCACCTCCGGTGGGTCGTGCTCCTCCTCCTCGTACTGCACCTCCTTGTAGCGGTTGATGGCAAGATTGTAGTCGTTGCCCGCAATCTCGGCCTTGGGCACCAGGAAACTCTGGTCCGTCCGTGCCCGCTTGCGCTCCATCTCGCGGTTCCGCCAGCGGGTGAGGATGTCGGCAAGGTCATTCTTGTCCGGTTGCGGCGTGCGTTTGTCGTCCAGCGAGTAGCCGTCCGCCTGCATGTTGTAGAACCAGACGTCGTCCGTGCCTCCTGAATTGGTCTTGGTGAAGACGAGGATGGCAGTGGAAACCCCGGCGTAGGGTCTGAAGACGCCGGAGGGCATGGAGACGACGGCGTCGAGCTTCTGCTCCTCGACCAGTATCCTGCGGAGGGTCCTGTGCGCCTTGCTCGACCCGAAGAGAACGCCGTCGGGCACGATGACTGCGGCTCGCCCCCCTGTTTGGAGAAGGCGGAGGAAGAGCGCAAGGAATAGCAACTCGGTCTTCTTCGTCTTAACGATCTGCTGCAGATCCTTGGCGGTGGACTCGTAGTCGAGACTTCCGGCGAAGGGTGGATTGGCGAGGATGAGCGAGTACTTTTCCGCATCGTCATCGTCATCGTCGGGTTGCGACAGCGAATCCCGATAGCGCACGTCCGGATTCTCCGCGCCGTGCAGAAGCATGTTCATGCTGCCGATGCGCAGCATGGTGCTGTCAAAATCGTAGCCGTGGAACGTGCCTTCGTTGAAGCGGCGGCGGGTGGCAGCGTCCTTGTAGATGGTCTCGCTATCGTGCTCGACCAGATACTCGGCGGCGGTGATAAGGAAGCCCGCCGTGCCGCAGGCCGGGTCGCAGATGACGTCCTTAGGCGTCGGCGCGGTCATGTCCACCATCAGCTTGATGATATGACGCGGGGTGCGGAACTGCCCGTTCTGCCCGGCGGTCGCTATCTTGCCGAGCATGTACTCGTAGAGGTCGCCCTTGGTGTCGCTGTCGGCCATGTCGATGCCGTCGAGCTGATCCACCACGTTCGCCAGCACGCGGGGCGTGGGCATCATAAAGAGGGCGTCCCTCATGTGGTGTGCATACGTTGAGCCTCTTTCGCGACCGCCTTTCCCCCTCTGCCCCAAGGTTTTCACAAAGGGAAATACCTCGTCGCGCACGGTCGCGAACATCTTCTCGGGAGCGGTTTCCCTGAAGCGAGACCAGCGAATGGCGTCCTGATCGGGAGCGAAGAGTGGCTCCTCGATGGGCTTTGCGGTGCGTGCGGCCTTGCTCTCCTTCAGCGTGTGCAGCTCATCGAGCCGCTTGATGAATAGGAGGTAAGTCAGTTGCTCGATGACCGAGAGGGGGTTCGAAATGCCCCCAGACCACATCGTGTTCCAGATGTTGTCAACTTTGGCCTTGAGTTCGCCTGTGATCATAGTCTTGCATTGCTTGGTGGTGGGTCGGCTCGGCGGGCTCCGGTTCAGCCCCGTCGTCAGTATACAGTAAACGCCCCGACCGGCGAACCCCATGACGCTCTGACTCCAGCCTCGTTTGCAACGTCACCCTGGCTACTGTACCTAGGCGATGGCGCGGACTCGAACACTAAGCGTGGCGCCATGGCCGTCGAGAGAGAACACATCCGGCAAGTCGTGCGAACCGGCGGCTACCAAAGGACGTACTGTGACCTGAGGAACCGATGATGGGCGGCCCCAAGTTCCACAGGCACCGGTCAACGCTCTCGATCTCATTGGTGTCCAAAGACCAATGCGAACCACACCCCACTCCAGGCTAATTCTGTCCACAGCCCTCGTCGCCTGCGGAGGAGACACCGCACCCACCCGCGACACCCAAGTCCAGATCTCAGACAGCGCCGGCGTGCGCATCGTCCAGTACCTAGGCGTCCCCGACATCACCCCCCCTTCACCCTCGCCGAAGAACCCCGCTACCACCACGGCGCCAACCCCGGCGACTACATCTTCCAGTTCGTCGAGGCCGGCCGGCTCTTCCCGGATGGACGCGCGGTCGTTGCTGATTGCTACAGCGAAGTGGTCGTCCTGAGTCCGGACGGGACGACGCACGAGGTGCTCGCCAGGGTTGGAGAGGGACCGGGCGAAGTCATCTCCCCCCACGCGGTGTTCGTCCTGGGCCAGGACAGCGTCCTTGTGCCCGACGATCGTCAGTCTCGCCTCACTCTCTTCGTCGGCGATTCGGTCGCGCGGATCGTGAGCCTCCCTCGGGCACAGCACTTTGGCGTGGCGGGGATCGGCTCATCCGGTGAGCTGCTGCTATGGAACAGCGGAAGCTACCCGGATGGGATCAAATAGTAAACAACACATTACATGTTGACAAGTAAACATTACATTGTTGATCACACTCCCCACAACTGTGGGTGCGCCGCGTTGAAGTCTCGTAAAGGACACCTCCGCAGGGCAGCCGTAAGACCCTGACATTTCCGATGCCCCAAAGCCTGATGTATTCGATGCCCATTGACACGGGCTACAAGTCGCCACAATGTCCTCCCCGCCAATCCCTCTCCCGACCTTCTTCCCCCGAGCTATCCTCCCTTGAATCGCGGCTTGACCGCTGTGACCGCGGTGCTTGTCGCCCTCTGGACGGCGGCTTGCGGCGACGGAGCCACGGAGCCCGCACCCTCTCCTAACCGAGCACCGGTGCCGAGCGGCACCATTCCTGCTCTGACCGTGGCCGCGGGAAGCACCGCCACCGTCAACGTGGCCAGTTATTTCAGCGATCCGGACGGGGACGCCCTGGTCTACGCGGCAACCAGTTCGAACCCGCAAACGGCGACAGTCGCCGTGTCTGGCAGTGTGGTCACCGTGACAGCTACCGCTCGGGGCGAAACGACCGTCACGGTAACCGCTAGCGACCCTGGCGGACTTTCGGCACAGGCGACGTTTGCCGTCACAGTGCCCAATCAGGCACCGGTCGCCGTGGACTCCGTCCCCGCGCAAACCGTTTTCGTCGGGGACACCGTCCAGGTGGACATGAACGCGTATTTCAATGACCCGGACGGGGATGCATTGGTCTATTCGGCGTCGAGTTCAAAGAGCGCGGTGGTATCGACTTCGGTGGTCGGGAGCGTGGTGTCGATCGGCGCCATCGGGACCGGAACGTCCATCATCACGGTGACCGCGACCGATCCAGATGGCCTCGCCGCACAGCACAACTTCGAGGTCACCGTACCCAACCGGGCCCCGGTCTCCGTCGGTGCGCTCCCCGCCCAAACGTTGGCGGTCGGACAGACGGTCGCGGTCAACGTGTCGCCGCACTTCGAGGATCCCGACAACGACTCCTTGACCTACACGGCGACGACTACCGATTCCACCGTGGCACTGGCGACGATATCCGAAAACGTGTTGACAGTGACTGCGCGGACGCGAGGGACTGTCAGCGTGACAGTGACCGCCACGGACCCCGGCCGTTTGTCCGCCGAGCAGAGCTTTGAGGTGACGGTCGCAAATCAGGCGCCAATCGTAAGGGACTCGATTCAGTCCGGAACTGTTGGCATAGGCGAAACGACGTCGTGGTCGGGACCGGATCTGTTCCTTGATCCGGACGGAGATAGTCTGGCCTATACGGCGCGAAGCTCGAACCTGCAGCTCGTAAGGCCCTGGGTCACGGACGACGTGTTGTTGATTCAAGGCCTTTCTCCCGGAACGGCGACGTTGACGTTCAGCGCCTTCGATCCCGACGGCTTGAGTGCTCGCATCGTGTTCGACGTCACGGTGCTCGGACCGGTCTCGATCAGCGGCACCGAACCGTTAGTGCTTCTGGAGGGGGCGCCGGCGACGGTCTTCGGGTCCGGCTTCTCCCCGATAGCCTCGGAGAACCTGGTGTCGGTCGGAGGGCTGTTGGCAAGCGTGACGGCAGCCACCGAGTCATCACTGTCGATCGAAGTACCCCGGGCCGATTGTCTGCCTCCCAGGCGAGACGAGCTGCGAGTGAACGTTGGGCAGCGCAGCGACGCTCGCACGGTGGGGGTGACACCGGCGAGCCAAGAGGATCTTGAACTGCCTCAGGGCTTCTATCGCTATAGCTATGCCGGGAATGGATGCCTTTACCTGCCGGGAGACGTTACCGGAGGAGAGTACATCATCGGCGTCGTATCCACCTCCGAAGTGCCGTCCTCGCTGACTCCAATCACCATGACGAGCATTGTCGGCGACCCAGCCGTGGTCGCCGACCGGCCGCCCGCAGTCGCGTCCCGACCAGTCCACCAAGCGGCGGTAGAGGTGGGATCGCTTGCGGCCAGATCGCGGGTGGCTCCACGGAGAGCGCCAATCGGTATCGAGACTCCTCACAGACAGGAGCAAGCCAGGGCTGGTCGCGATTGGGAACTCCACAGCGAAATTATGGCTGCCAACGAGGAGTTGCTTCGCCGCGTGGGTCCCATACCGTCCGCGATGGGGCGCGCGAGACGGTCCCAGTCCATCTCCGTGAACGACACACTTACCTTCTTTGTGGACGCTGAGGGTACTTGCTCAGCCAACGGTCAGGTGCGGGGGGTGGTTCGGCGCGTTGGCGACGCCGCCGTGTGGCTCGACGACCTCGACAACCCAAGTGAGACCTTCACGGATTCACAGTTGGCCGAGCTGGACGCGTTCTACGAGTCCCATACGAAACACGTGCACGACGAATACTACGGCAGTCTCTCCGATGTCGACGGAAACGACAGGATTCTGATCCTGATGACGAAGGAAGCCAACCGACGGGACGACAAGGAGGGCGGTTTCGTCTTGGGGGGCTGGGTTCACTTCGGAGATCTGCTGCCGTCCAACCAATGCGGTGCGAGTAATCGGGCCGAGATCTTCTATGGTCGCGTCCCGGATCCCGAAGGCGTCTTCGGAAACGCGTCAACGAGGCAGGCGACGTTCGAGTACTATCCTTCTCTGCTCACTCACGAGATTGCCCATCTCGTCCAGGCGAATGCCGTAATGTTTGGGGGGGCGGACTTTGCGACGTGGAAGCTCGAGGGCGGCGCGACGCTGTCCGAGCAGTTGGTGGCCTATCGGCTTTTCGGCCATGGATCCCGCCAGAACTTGGGCTACGCAGCATACCAGCACGGTATCGACTGGTATGGGGAATGGGTTGGAGGGCTGGCCAGATTCCTGGGATGGGATTCGGATGACCCGACGGGCCGAAGTCGGATTCCGCACGCCCCGGAGGAATGCAGTTGGATGGGTCGTCCCAAGGAAGGAAACGACGGCCCTTGCAGAAACGCTTTCAGGGCGGTGTATGACGTACCGTCACTGGTGTTCCGGTATGCGATGGATCGCTTCGGCAGCGAATACCCCACGGGCGAGCAAGGCTTGATGCGTTATCTCACTCGGTCCACAAGTAGAGGGCTTGCCTCGCTGACGGATGTGAGCAACTGGCGGGTCGAACAGATACTAGCTGACTTCTATGTCGCCCTATGGCTGGACCTGAACGGCGGGGACGCCTATGGGATGGCGACCTGGGACCTCGACGACATCTGGAGCCGATTCCCGGAGAGCGCTGGACTACGACCCTGGACGTCGACCTCAGCGGCTTTCAGGGGGAACTGGAGCATCCGCAGCGGCTCGACATTCTACCTTCGCTGGACTCCAGGTGGCTCCCGAGGGCCGACTAGCCTCAAAGTGACGTCGCCGAGCGGCGCTCCCGTACCTGGACACATCTCCGTTTGGGCGCTCCGGGTCCGATGAGACCCTCCGCCGACTGCCACCAGATCAAAAAGTGCATCATGGGTACCCTTACTGTCGCCGCGATTGCGGTACTCACGGCTTGCAGTGGACCGACTGGCCCAACTACGGAACCGGAACCCGAGCCAGTCGATAGCGCTTACGCTGCCCTGCCAATCACACTTGCGCCGGACGAATTCGTGGTGCCTCCCAGGGCCCTCATCGACGTGAGCTCCCACGATCAAGGGCGTACCCCGTACACGTCGCTGATCGTGAACAAAAAGCCCACGCTCAAGCTGTGTACCATCGGAAGGCACGTCTATGAGGGGCTTTCGCCGATGCCAGTGCTTCCCCTCTGCGCTGAGCTAGAAGCGACAGGGCATATCTTTCTGACGCGTGAGCAGGTCGACCTTCTGCTCACGGACTGGAGCTGCGATCCTGTCAATCGCGAGGCCCCCGCGCCCACAATTGGCCTCGGGTCTTGCTTCGGCCTCAATGTGTACAGTCACTTCTGGGATAGAGAGAAGGTGAGTATCTGGCCCGAAGACGCTGACACAAGGTACCGGGTGCATGGCTGCGGAGACACGTGGGTCGGATACCGACTGAAGCGTAGGGTCGAGGGCGGAAATGCCGCCAGTTATCCGGTCGACGCTGTGTTCAGCGACACCGTGAACATCCGAGTCGCTTGCTAAGGGCGATCATTCGACACAGGGCCGCGAGAGGCAGAACCGACACACAACTCATTGGAGTAACCAAGAATGAACGAGCGATCTGACCGCTGGCTCTTGCACGTCATGATACGGGACGGCGAGCGGAGCAAGAGGCAAGATGACATCCCCTACGAGGTCGTGCATCCAACGCGCGAAGGGTGCGAGACCGAAGCTCGACGGGTGTTGAATGCGCTATGTGACCGTGGGGACGACCAGAACTGGCAGGCACATATCGCTATGAATCCGCGCTATCTGGACCAGCCCGAATTCTCACCCTCTGTTTACACGATACGGCATGGGGACTACCCGCACTCGTGTCGAGAGTAGGGCGTTCAGGTCCGCCCCTACTACGCCTATTGGACAATCTCTGTAGTCAGCTCACATGACGCTTCGGATCATCTAGTTACCACGGTGTCCGCCAGTGCTAGTGCCGATATACCGCGTCCAGTCTTGCGTCTTGTCTCGGGCGGTCCTCCAAGTCAATCGCAGCCGACTCTCCTGCTACTCGATAGAGTTGGGAAATAGCTTCCTTGTAAACGCCGTCTCCCAGCTGTCCAACGAGATCAACGAAGTTCTTGACTGCCGCAATGGCCGCGCCGATTGGCCATGGCCTCAGTCACTTCGGGTCCCCCTCTGCACTCCCCTCCAAGTACTCGACCAGAGTCTCTGACATCACATATCGGTCAACGTTGTTATAGGTGATGTCAGCTACAACGCCCTCGTTTACCAATAGACCCACTTTGTCGGCGAGATCCTCGTGGTCTTCGTAGTGGTAAGAGAGTGGTTGCTTTTGTCCCGTGACGTATACTGCCAACTTAGGAATCACTATGAATTCACGCTTCATTGGAAAGGCCTTGAGGTCAGCCCGCATCTCTGCAAACAAATCTGGCATCAGACTCTCAATGCGCCTAAAGAACGACTGGCCACTACTCTTTCTGTCGGCCGGTACGGGAGGTCTCTGTATGGCCCCAACAGCTTTAGCGATCTTCGGAAGCTCTGCCTTCAGCGCCTCGGCAACTTCATCTTTCTTCCACTCCGGAACCAGCCCCAAGAACGGGCGGACATCCATGTCGTAGTGTCGCTCTTCGACGCGTCGCCGCTTCGACCAAAACGGCTGCCATTCGTACGTTACCATGGCTGTGAACGGCTTCAAAGGGGGATCTTTGCCCAGCAATGCCGGGCCGGTCCCAAACATATTGGTGATCCGTCCACCTGGTTCAACTACGGAAAAAGGAATGTCCGTAGCACGCTGTTTCATGATGACGTTATGTGCGTCAAAATCCTCTTCATCAACATCAAGTTGGAGACCGACGCGGTACGCGCTACCCAGCCCGAAGTTGGCAATCACAAAATCGAACACTTGGCTGGACTCGCGAAAACGTAGATAGCATTCGATTTGCGGAGTGACGCTGCGTGTCAGCGTCCGGCCAGTCCACCGGAGCGTGAACACCAGCGTCGCGAGTGCGACCAGAATGGACAGCGCTGGTAGTACAACGCGGCTGAGGAAATCTGCGAACGGGCTGGTCAGCAATTCTGTCATCTCATGATCCCTTCGGTTTGTGTGTCCAGCGACAATCAGGATCAGCGGGGGAAGTCCGCAATTCCTACCGCTGCCGGGTCGAAAGGTGATCCAGATCGAGCGGGTCGCTCTCGACGTAGTCGCGGGCGGTCAGGTCATCCAGAGTCTGCACCACGCCATCCACGCGCACGAAGCGCGCCGGTGTCGACTGCGCCTGGGGCAAAGCCTTCAGGCAGAGCTCCCAACCCTCGGTCGCGAACGCAGGGTCATCCTCAGCCCGAATGAACCAGAACATCAATTCCACAGCGTCGGCGTCCCAGGAAGGGGCGGCCCTAACTCGGATTTCGCGGAGCGAGCGAAGGGCACGTCCCTCGTCGGTCTGCTTGTCGTGCTTCAGCGACATCCGCGCCATCAACGGTCTGGCGAACGCGACAAAGTCGTCGGGGAAAGCCGTCCTGGCTCGCTTGCGGGCCAGTGCAAGGGCAAAGCGACGCGCGTCATCGTCTGTCCGGCATCCCTCAACCCGCGCCCACGCTGCCACGACCGCCTTCTCGACCGTCATCACCCGGTCGAGGTCGGCTACGAGGTGGCGAGGGGCCACTCCCGGGATGAAGCCGTAGTTTGGCCTGCGACCCCGCTCGATCTCGCGGAGGACGCGATCATCCACCTCGACCAACGGGCTGACCTCGGCGAACGGGCGATCAGCGCAGCGTCGGACAAGATCACAGGTCTGGGTCAGGACTGCGAAACCGCGCACCGCGGTCTCGACGTTCTCGGCCCCTTCGGCGACTGCCGCCACCGCGTCGCGGGTCAGCGGACGTTCGGTGTCGGTCCGGAATAGAAACCAGTGTTCGCCGATGACGCAGTCACCCTGCCGCCAAGTCGCGAGTTGCTCGTCGACTTGCTCACGGCCTGCATCGTCAAGGGCTTCCACGCCGCGTGTCCCTTACGGTCCGTGCGGCCCGAGCGCGACCGGGTTCACGATGCACACGCTCGCCCTTCGCATCGTAGAGCTCCACCGGCGGCAGTGGCCGGCGCGCAGCCCTGGCCTCTTCACTGAGCCCGGCGAGCGCTGGAGCAAACCGTGCGTGCCCCTGACCGAGAATCAAACGCGCGTCTTCGAACCGCTGCGCTGCCAACATGTCAAACGGAGTCGTGCCCTGGCTGGCATCCATCATCGCCGCCCGCGTGCTTCGCGCGCTGCCTCGATCGGCGGCGCGGACAACGTCCAACACCTGCATGATTCGCTTTTCGTTCCTGGCGTTCGGCGGCTTCCCGCTGGCCCAGAAGTGGACGCTGCGACGGGAGACCTCCAGCAGCTGACCGAGCTGGTCCCAGGTCAGACCGGAGATTCGACGCAATTCGGAGATGGCTTTCCGCGTTGCCTGCGGCCTGTTGCCGATTTGGGTTTCCGTCAGGTCCCAATTCGATCCGCTCACCGTCATGTCCACGTTGTGGATGTAGGGTGCCTCCCAAATCGTGGTTGGCCCCGCGGACGAGGTGCCAGCAGTCGACAGGGCGCGGCCGACCACAATAACAGATCGCGTCGTGCGACCACGGATGTCTGCGAGACCGGAGAGGGAAGTCGTTCCGTGGCCGACTACCGAATCGTGTAGCAGCGGGTGGAGGGTCACGTCTCACCTCCGTAGCGCCGAAGGAACTCGTCCGTTACTGCCCAGCGGAAGAAGCTGTAGATGCGTTCGGCGAAGCCCCGCGCCTGCTCGACGATCGGGTCGACGCGGAGCTCGCGACTCCCTGCCGGAAACGATTGGAAAGCGTCGGTATCGAGGATCCAGCTTGGTTCATCGATCGCGTCCAGCACCCCGGGGTCCATTGTGCTTCGTGCGGGAAGCAGTCCCCACCGCGCGGTCACCTGTCCCTTGTCCTCGGGCAGAGTGAACAAGTTCTCGGAAATCGTATGGCGGGCATGCGCGGAAAGTGGCGACCCGAGGATGCCCGCCACTTCGGGGCGAACGAGTTGCGGCAGGGCGGCCAGGTTCTTCCCAGACACGCGATCGATGTAACGGACGCCGAGACGGTCCACGACCTGCGGATTCACGTGCTCCTTGAGTGCCTGCAGGACTACCCGCAAACGCTCCATGAAGTCGTCACGGCTCGAGTATCGCGTGGTTTCCAGTGCGAGGAAGTCAGGCGCGAGGGTCACTCGCCATGCTCCGCTCGCCTCCTTGAAACGCCATTCAGTGTTCGAGCGTTCGTCTATCACACCCTGCGGGCCCAGGACGACACCTCTCCTCTGCTCCGGGCGCAGGACCGGGTAGCAGCTTCGAATGGCTTCCTGAAACGACGCGATGAATTCCCGCTTTTCCAACGACGCGATGAGCGGAAAGCGCACTTGGGCGAGTACCCGCGCCAGCGGCGGGTCAGTCAGCGGAACCTCGGGCGGGGGTGGACCCGTCAGAGGCGTGTCGGCAGCATTCACGTGGTGGCTCACTTGTCGATGCACGGCATGGCGATTCGGTGGCTCGGTGGACTATCATACCGCACGGTGTACCAATTGTGAAGTAGAGTGTGAAATAACCCTGAGGGGTTGCTCGGTTCCGCGTTCCACGATGCCGACCACCGGTTCCGTAGCACTTGACTCCAGAATCTACAGTGCGGGCATCAGCAACCTGTCAACGCTGTCGATCTAATTGGTGTCTAAGGGCAAATGCGAAACAGACCCCACTCTGCCCTGATCCTGTCGGCAGCCCTCCTCGCCTGCGGGGGTGATACCGGACCCCCCGACGATGTCCCGGTCCAGATCACCGACAGCGCCGGCGTGCGGATCGTCACGTACGAGGGCACTCCAGCTACCGTCGCACCCTTCCACCTCGCTGCGGAACCCATCTACCGCCACGGCGCCAACCCCGGCGACTACATCTTCCAGTTCGTCGAGGCCGGCCGGCTCTTCCCGGATGGACGCGCGGTCGTTGCTGATTGGTACAGCGAAGTGGTCGTCCTGAGTCCGGACGGGACGACGCACGAGGTGCTCGCTAAGGTTGGAGAGGGACCGGGCGAAGTCATCTCCCCCCACGCGGTGTTCGTCCTGGGCCAGGACAGCATCCTTGTGCCCGACAATCGTCAGTCTCGCCTCACGTCGGCGATTCGGTCGCGCGCACCGTGAGCCTCCCTCGGGCACAGCACTTCGGCGTGGCGGGGATCGGTTCATCCGGTGAGCTGATGCTATGGAACCGAACCCCCTACCGTTCCTGGGTCGATATAGAAGAGGAGTGGCTCGCCGGACACATGACCCTGTTCGATACTGAAACCGGCGCCCTCGACACGGTCGCGTCGTACGACCACTGGCCGCGACAGCGGTCGGGGCAGCCGAGGCCGATCATCCGGCCCATTGGCGAGGTCACGGTCGCTGCGGGGCGGTTCGTCCATACGAGGTCCGACAGGCCCGAGATCACCTGGCGTCTGCCGGACGGCACGTTAGCCCAGATCGTGCGCTGGCGGCCCGAGCCCAACCTGCTGACCGAGGAGCTCCTGGAGCACGGCGAGGCCTATAACCGAATGATAGGCCGGATGAACTACGGAGCATCCGAAGCCCGGCTCGAGGAGATAATTCAGGAAGACATGTCCCGGTATCGCGCCATGATCGGCCAGCCCGTGCCGCTCTTCGGTTCCCCCTTCGCCGACGCCGACGGAAACGTGTGGCTGCCCTCCTACCGGCCGGCCTACCCGGAAGAGGGGTCGCCGTACACCGTCATTTCCCCCGGCGGGGAGTGGCTGGGACAGGTCGAGACACCGCCCAGGTTCCGAATCCTCGATGTGACCGGAGAACTCGTGCTGGGGGTGCTCAGGGACGAAATGGACGTGCAGAATGTTGTGGTGTATGAGTTGGTTCGATGAGCGGCGCTGGGATATGCGCCACGTGACTGTCAAGCCCGGCTTCGTGGAAGTGGATTGCATGGACTACCCCAATGGGTTACTATTGCCCGCATGCAGACCGTTGCCGAGACTCCCCTCTTTTCCCGCCAAGCCGACAGGCTGTTCAGCGAGGATGAGAGGCGCGAACTGATCGACTATCTGGCCGAGAATCCCTTGGCGGGTGATGAGATTCCGGGGACGGGCGGAGTGCGAAAGCTGCGATTTGGGGCCCTCGGCCGCGGAAAGCGGGGTGGTGCCCGGATCATCTACTTCTACGGAGGCGGAAGGTGGCCAATCTATGCGCTGCTCGCCTATGCGAAGTCCCGCAAGACCGACTTGAGCCCGGGGGAGCGGCGAGCCGTTGCCGCCCTGGTCGCGGCGATCAAGAGTGAAGGAGAGGAGAGGCAATGAGTACGTTTGGAGAAGACCTGATCCAGTCCCTGAACGAAGCCTTGGCTCATGCGAAGGGCGAAGGCCCCGCTATCGTGCACGCGCCGGTGACCCCACGCGAGGTCCGGAAACAGGCGAAGCTGACACAGACTCAGATGGCGGCCCTGATGGGAATGAGCGTGTCCGGCTACCGCAAATGGGAGCAGGGAGCGCGCCGCGTGAGCGGTCCGGCGGCTACACTTCTGCGCATCATCGAGCGCGAACCCAACGCGGTCAGGCGTGCACTACTAGCGCCCTGAAGTACACTGTGTCCCACGCGGTGTCGCGAAAGCAACCGACCACGCACTCACCTCGGCAGGGAAGACTCAAGTGACGGACACAATCACCATCACCGTGGCTCCGGATCTGGCTGAGGCCTATCGAGCCGCGTCGAACCAGGATCGTCGCAAGCTGGATCTCCTCCTCAATCTTCGTCTACGTGATGTCACGCGAACCGGCGAGTCCCTTCACGATGTCATGGCGGAGATCACGCAAGACGCGCGGGCGCGTGGCTTGACTCCCGAGATTCTGGAGGAGCTTCTGAGCGACTAGATGATGCGAAGCGTCTTTGACACACAAACGCAATTATCAGTGCCACATTCTCCAAGAATATGACGCCCGGAGTTCGCCCAAGTTCTCAGTGCGGTGAGCTAGATTGCATCGTGGTGGGATCAGCCATTCTGCCTCGCTTAGTGCTTCGTCGTGCTACCCTTCACGCCTTCGATACTGGCCCATGAAACCCAGATCCATGATGGTGACGCCAATCTCCGGCTCGACGGTGAAGGTCGCGAACGAACTCCGGTCGGTCTGGCCGTCCCCGCCGTCGAAGTAGAGGCGGAACACGTCGTCATTCCAGTGCTCCATGTCGCCCGAGAAGGTGCCCGGCTCTCCGAAGTGCAGCCTTAGCCGCCCGTCCTGCCCGAGCACCACCTCGGCATGGCCGGCTCCGAGCGGCTCCGCGTAGCTGCCCACGTATTCATCAAGGGGCAACGTGGGCCGGGTTCCTGGGACGCGGGCCGAATCCTGCGCGGCGAGGTTGCTCTCGGCTTGTGCGACGATCGCGGCCCTATGGGCCATGGACTCGCCGTGCCAATCCCGCGGCTCGACGCCGAGAAGACGGGCGAACACCCAAGCGGTGATTTCGTGGTGCGGGTGGAACCATGCGTCCGCGTTCGCCAGCACCACCACGCCGGCGGCGATGTCCGGAAGCAGCGCAACGTACGCCGGAAAACCGAAGATGCCGCCGCCGTGGGAAAGGTACGGGTGGCCCTCGAAGGTGGTGCGATGCCACCCCAGACCGTAGGTGCCGCTAGTCAGGTCGTCCGCGAAGAGAAAGGTGGCGCCGCTCGCAACCTGGGGGGCGTGCATCTCCTCTACCGTCGTCGCCCCGAGCACGGCGCGGTCGCCGAACCTCCCCCGTGCGAGGTGCATCCGGAGCCAATTCGCCATCTCAGCCGCGCTCGACACCACACTCCCCGCCGCCTGCATGCTGTCGTACGACTGCCAGGCCAGCACCCTGCGCGCTCCCTCGCGGTCGACGCCGTGGGGCATCGCGACGTTCCTGTCCGGTGCGTCGGCAATCCCCACCGCGCCCGCTGGTGCCGTGCCCAGGAAGGTGGGCGCCACGAATGGATATTCCCATAATTCGTAGGGGCTGGCCGCGCTGTTGTGCATGTCCAGGGGATGAAGGAGACGCTCACGGACCCATTCACTCCATGTCTTTCCGGTCACGGCCTCCACCACCAGCCCCGCGACCCCGTAGCCCTGGTTGCTGTAGCGAAATTCCTTGAGCGGGGTTTGGTTGTCGAGGTGTCGAACTCGCTCTGCTGCCGTCCGGGCGTCCATGATCGTCAGCGCGGGAAACACGACGCCCGGCATCCCCGACTGGTGGGACAGAAGGTCGCGGATCGTCATCTCGCGCGTGATCTCCGGGTCCTTCACCCGGAACCACGGCAGGTGCTCGACTACCGGATCGTCCCAGTGCACCAGCCCGTCGTCTACGAGGGCGCCGATCGCCGCGGCCCCGAACGACTTGGAGACCGAGCCGATCTGGAAGAGGGTGTGCGCGTCGACCGGGTCTTCCCGGCCCAGCTCCTTGACCCCGAACCCCTCAGCGAAGACGACTTCGTCTCCGTGCACCACGGCAACCGCTAGGCCAGGCAGGTCCCAGTCCGCCATGGACGCGCGGATGTAGTCGGAAAGGCCCGCGAGTCTTCCGTCGGCAGGGGCCTCCGCGACATCGCGGCAAGCCACCCCGCAAAGCGTGATCGCCAGACCGACCCCCACCAACATCCGGCCCCTCCAACCGCCTCCCACCCCACCACTCGGTCCCATGACCCGTTCCGTGTCGTCGTCCTTCACGGACTTCTCCTCTCGGTGTTGGGTGTGGCTGCTTCGCTTTCGACCACTCTGACGAGGCAGGCCTCGTCGAAGTCGGCTTCGATCAATCATGACGGGTTTCCTCCGTGCAGGTTAGCCTGTGGGCCGGGATCTGTAGAATCGCACGGCGGTGCTATCTCCGATCATCCCGCCGTTGGACGACCTAACCGTTGCGCTCGGTTGTGCGACAGGCCGACCGCGGGCTGACCCGAGGATAGTTGGCTACCCGCCCCGACAAGCAGGTCAAGGCGACGCGCAACGTGCTCGAACAAGCCGAGGTGCCGTCGGCGGTGCGGGCGGGGTCCATGTTGGCTGACAAACGCTCCGGGGATTGGGAGGTTGCCCCGGTTCGACTTTCTCTCTTCGTTCCTCGCCCACAACTTCGTCCACTTAGCCGCTCCGCTGAGAGGGCGTTGTAAACGCTGTCGATCTCGTCGGTGTCCCAAGGCCAATGCGAAACAGACCCCACTCTGCCCTGATCCTGTCGGCAGTCCTCCTCGCCTGTGGGGGTGAAAACGGACCCGCAGACGATGTCCCGGTCCAGATCACCGACAGCGCCGACGTGCGGATCGTCACGTACGAGGGCACTCCAGCCATCGCCGCACCCTTCCACCTCGCCGCGGAACCCATCTACCGCCACGGCGCCAACCCGGGCGACTACATCTTCCAGTTCGTCGAGGCCGGCCGGCTCTTCCCGGATGGACGCGCGGTCGTTGCTGATTGGTACAGCGAAGTGGTCGTCCTGAGTCCGGACGGGACGACGCACGAGGTGCTCGCCAGGGTTGGAGAGGGACCGGGCGAAGTCATCTCCCCCCACGCGGTGTTCGTCCTGGGCCAGGACAGCGTCCTTGTGCCTGACGATCGCCAGTCTCGCCTCACTCTCTTCGTCGGCGATTCGGTCGCGCGCATCGTGAGCCTTCCTCGGGCACAGCACTTCGGCGTGGCGGGGATCGGTTCATCCGTTGAGCTGCTGCTCTGGAACCGAACCCCCTACCGTTCCTGGGTCGACATAGAGGAGGAGTGGCTCGCCGGACACATGACCCTGTTCGATACTGAAACCGGCGCCCTCGACACGGTCGCGTCGTACGACCACTGGCCGCGACAGCGGTCGGGGCAGCCGAGGCCGATCATCCGGCCCGTTGGCGAGGTCACGGTCGCTGCGGGGCGGTTCGTCCATACGAGGTCCGACAGGCCCGAGATCACCTGGCGTCTGCCGGACGGCACGTTGGCCCAGATCGTGCGCTGGCGGCCCGGGCCCAACCTGCTGACCGAGGAGCTCCTGGAGCACGGCGAGGCCTATAACCGAATGATAGGCCGGATGAACTACGGAGTATCCGAAGCCCGGCTCGAGGAGATAATTCAGGAAGACATGTCCCGGTATCGCGCCATGATCGGCCAGCCCGTGCCGCTCTTCGGTTCCCCCTTCGCCGACGCCGACGGAAACGTGTGGCTGCCCTCCTATCGGCCGGCCTACCCGGAAGAGGGGTCTCCGTACACCGTCATTTCCCCCGGCGGCGAGTGGCTGGGACAGGTCGAGACACCGCCCAGGTTCCGAATCCTCGATGTGACCGGAGGGCTCGTGCTGGGGGTGCTCAGGGACGAACTGGACGTGGAGAATGTGGTGGTGTATGAGATGGTTCGATGAGCGGCGCTGCGATCAAGAGTGAAGGAGAGGAGAGGGTGTCGCGAAGGCAACCGACCACGCACTCACCTCGGGAGGGAAGACTCAAGTGACGGACACAATCACCATCGCCGTAGATCCGGATCTGGCTGAGGCCTATCGAGCCGCGTCGAACCAGGATCGTCGCAAGCTCGATCTCCTCCTCAATCTTCGTCTACGTGATGCTACGCGAACCGGCGAGTCCCTCCACGATGTCATGGCGGAGATCACGGCAAACGCGCGGGCGCGTGGCTTGACTCCCGAGATTCTGGAGGAGCTGCTGAGAGACTAGGTGATGCGTCGCCGAGTGCAGGATCCTCTCACGCAACGTCGTGCTTCTTGATCCAGTCGCGCAGGGCGTGATCGATCCGTGTCTGCCAGCCGCGACCTCCGGCGCGGAAATGGTCGACGACCTCCTGGGCGGGTCTCATGGGGACACCCTGGAAGCATCGTGCGTCCCAGACCTAGCAGCTCTAGATAGGCGATGGATCTGCTTTAGATCGGTCCTGCCATTTGATCATATTGTAATGTCTACCTTACAAATGTAATCACCTCTTTACTAATCAAACGTGTGGCAGCCCTCCTATCGGCGCTCCGTACTGCCGCCGGATGAAGTCCCCAAGAAGAGGAACTGCGAAGGAGTACTTCCCGTGCCGGTTCTTGAAGATGATCCCCGAGTTGATGAGCGCCGCAAGGATCTGGCTCGCGTGACTGGGGCTGAACCCCTTCACCGGCAGTTCCCTGGAAAGCTCCACAATCTCCTGAACGCTGAACTCCGATTCAGGGTCGGCCAGCCTCGACACGACATGCAGTAGATCGCGCTGGCGGTCGGTCACCCTCGACCACCGTCCGGCAAAGAAATCGCTGTCCAGCTTTGCCGTGATCGCCTCGATCGGGACGCTGGGGTTTTCTGATCCAGTGGTGATCTGCGACACGAAAACGTCGAAGGCCTCATGGCAGATGAACTGAATGAAGTATGGATAGCCGCCCGAATGCTTCTCAATCTGGCGGATGGACTCCTCGGTGAAGCTGATGGGGCAGCCATCTTCCTGGATCGGCTTCACGATCGCCTCTCGGACGTCGGGGGGATCCAGCCGATTGAGGAAAAGCACGCGGAACATTCGTTCCGAGTAGGTTCTGGCCTCGACCAACTTGGGGAAGAGCGTGGGCAGACCGGTCAGGGCCAGGAGAAATGGAGCCCCCTGTCTCTGGATGGACTGGAACACATCAAGCAATACCGAGAGCGGGTATTCGTCCTTCCCGGCATGGTCCGCCATGTTCTGGGCTTCGTCGTAGGCGAAGACGATTCCCCGGGGTGGGTTCGGCGATGCGCGCAGAGCCCGCCAAACGAATGTCAGCGTGGCCTTCAATCGATCAGCGACAAGGCCTCTCGTCTGTTTGTACACCGCGCGAAGCGTTGGGTAGTTGAGGGTGGCGTCGAGCACTTCCGCCTGGCGCCCGAAACCGGGACGACGAACCGCGTGCCTGTCGTAGACGAAATTGGAGGTTGCCAGGGCCACGTCAGTGAGGATCCTTGTGGCCAGGCGCTCCTCGTCGACCGTCGTGCTCTCGGAGAGATCCGCGCCCACCCAGAGCCAGCCTTCCTGCACCGCCAGTGGCTTGAAGGTGTCGAGAAGAACCGTCTTGCCGACACCGCGGAGCCCGGTGAGGACGAGGTTGGAAAGGACGATGTCCTGGTTCAGTAGCTTGAGAAACTCCCTTCGCTCCTCCTTCCTTCCGGCGAGATACGGGGGCGTGTGACCAGCCCCGGGACGGAACGGATTCCGAAATTCAACTGCAGCTTCCATGGCGGTCCACCTGAATCGTTAGGCATTATTAGGAGAAGTAATAAAATTAGCGTATAGTATAAATGTAGGTCAACACCTCTCTCGTTCTAATTCTGTGCCGGGGCTTCAGGCACGGCGCGCCGCTACAGGCTCGCGGTACCCACCTGACTTGATCGGCGTGCCGTTCCCCCCCGCTGTACATAGTGGCCGTCCGGAAACAGGCGAAGCTGACACAGGCTCAGATGGCGGCCCTGATGGGAATGAGCGTGTCCGGCTACCGCAAATGGGAGCGGGGAGCGCGCCGGGTCGCGGGCACTTGCCCTTTCCGCCAGATCGGCCCCTACTGATCTCACTAGACACCGGTCCAGCGGCTTTCGACCCTACGGTAGTGCGACGGATTGGTTCGTTGCGTAGGCTGTAGTAGACGCCCCTCCCCGACTACGAGCCGGAGAGCAATCATCAGAGGCATCGAAGCAAGAATGGCATTGACGTCGCTCCTGACCGCCTTGATTGTCGGTTGCGACTCGCCCCGATCCGCTTCTTGTGACATCACCGACCCCAATGGTCAGGCTGTAACGAACACGAGCGTTGGGGCCTGGCCGGCGGAACTCTCCTGGCGCGAGGTTTGGCGTGCAGGAGGCCTCGATGACGCCCAGGCATTGGTCCGGCCGGCTGACGTCGCCGTAAGCCCTGACGGATCGGTTGCCATCGTAGATTGGGGCTTGGCCGAAGTTATCGTACTGGGTCCCGGTGGAGAGTGGCAGGGGACGGTCACGGAACGCGGCGAAGGCCCGGGCGAGGTCCGGGCACCCGTAGCAGCGACCTGGGCAGACGCCAATACCCTCCTCATTCTGGACGTGAGTGCATTCCGGATAGTCACGCTCGACCTTTCTTCCCGTTCGGCCAGTGTCACTCCGGTTGATCCGGCGTTCATGTCGCCGGTGTTCGCAGCCGGCCAGGTCAGGTTCGTGGCGCTGCAGCCGGACCGCACGGTTTGGCTGGAATTCCCCGGCCCGACTGTGGATGGCTGGGAGGAGCGATCCTTCGTCCGCTGGTCTCCCGACAGACCCGTGAACGATACGGTCATGTCGTCCCCTGCCAGAGGGTTTGCAGGTGCGACGCTGGCCGCATGGCCGCGGTCGTTGCTCGGTGTGGGTGCAGAGACCTGGGTCGCCTCCAGCCCGGACGGGCGCTACGAACTGGAGGTATTCGACCGGGATGGCAGGAGCCTCGTTCGGTTCTGCCATACCGGGGAGGCGCTCCCGCTCTCGCGTGCCGAGCGTGGGGAAGATGCTGATGCAGAAATGCCTGGCGGGTGGCGGGACACCCTCCGGAAACTCGGTGAGCCGCCGAACCCGGCGATCATCTCCCGAATAGTCGTCGACCTGGACGGGCGGATCTGGGCTCAGCGAGACCGCCCGCTGCCCGGTGCATTCGACGGGCACGGGGCGCCGGGAGCCATGTATGACGTATTCCTGCCGTCGGGGCGGTATCTTGGCTCGATCCGCCTACCGGACGAACAGCGATTGATGGAAGCGAGAGGGGCCAGTGTATGGACGCTCCACACCGGCAGTCTTGGCGAATCCTCAATCGTGGCACTCGAAATCGAGGGACTATGAGGTCGTTAGCGTACCGCAACATGTTGACGGATTCCGCACCAAGATCGAGTAATGCCGTCGCCTCGGCGATGGCTGGCCTCGCCGCTATCGCCCTTCTGTTCGTCCTGTGGTCGTGTGGAGATCCAGGTGAGTATTCCGGTGAAAGCGCAGAGGCCCCGGCACGCGCTTCCCTGTCGCCTGACCCGATTTGGGCAGTTGGCAGCGCGGATGGCCCCGAGGCAGAGATCTTTTTCCGGATCTCGGGCGCGAGACGGCTCAGTGACGGCAGTGTGGTCGTGGGCGTTGATGGCTTCCACGAAATCAGGAAGTTCGGGCCGGACGGAGCGCACCTCTGGACTGTCGGTGGCCGCGGCCAGGGCCCGGGCGAGTTCGAGCGGTTGCAGCTTCTGCGAGGTTGCTCGGAAGAGAGGGTTGTCGCCTATGACCGGAGCATCTTCAGAGTCACGGAGTTCAGCCAGGACGGCGAGCGGTTGGCGGCGTGGCAGTTACCCTCTGGAGCATCGGTTCCGTACGAAGTGACCTGTGCGCCTGATGGAAGGATCATCTACTTCACGGCGGGTCAATTTCCGTCGGAACCCGGGATCGTGCGATGGCACGTGCCGATCTCATGGATTTCCCGGGGGATGCAAGGCGCTCAACTGATCCGGGACGAGGTGCCGGGGCCGGAGCGCGTTCTCGACGACGGCTACTGGGATCGTCCGTGGTCCAGGAGACTGGTCTTTGGAGGAACCGATCGAGGCGTGTGGATCGGGACGAGCGACGACTACATGCTGGAGTTGGTCGGGTGGGATGGGACGGTTCTGGATACGCTTGCATGGTCGGGTAGGGACCGCGCGGTGACCCAGGCGGACATTGCCCAGTTGCAGGATGAGTTTACGGAAGGGGATGACGAGGAGACGAAGGCCCGATTCCTCAGGGAAAGCTGGCCCCTCTACGAGAGCGTGCTTCCCTCCACTGTGCCGGCATATTCACACCTTCTGGTCCTGGAAGACGGCACCCTGTGGATCGGGCAGTGGGACGGCATCATGTGGCTGCCTCGGCTGCCGGGGCATCCCGGAAAACGCTGGGACATCTTCGACCCCTCCGGCAATCGGGTTCGCCAAGTGACGATCCCGAGCAACATGCGTCTTCTCGATGCCGGAGATGACTGGGCGCTGGTAGTGGTCCGGGATAGCCTGGGAGTCCAGACGCTTGCGGTCTACGAAGTGTCCTGACGAATCCTGTAGCCGTTGGCGGCGTGACACGAGAGGAATCAGTCCCATTCAGCCATTCTTCCGTCCCCGGTCCCCGGCGATCATTTCCGCCTGACCACCGAAGGTCAGGCGCCGCGGCCCCGACGCCGTCTCTCGCCGTCCTTCCCACCGGGGACTCCCGCATGCCGGGGAAGCAGCAAAGACCCGACAACCCGAAGCACGACGCGTCGTGTAAGAGCTTCTTCACCCACCCGCGCACCGTCGCCGACACACTGCGCGCGGTCGCTGGCGACCTCACCCGACACCTCGACTTGACCACCCTGGAACGCATGCCCGCCAGCTTCGTCACCGAGCACCTCGGCCAGCGGCACACCGACATGCTCTGGCGCGTCGGGACCACTGGCGGCGGCTGGGTCTACATCCTGATCCTGTTGGAGTTCCAGTCCACCGTCGACCGCCGCATGGCCCTGCGAATGACGGACTACACGACCACCATCTGGATGCAACTCGGCAAGGAGGATCTCGGGCCCGGAGGCGAGTACCCCCTCATACTACCCATCGTCATCTACAACGGAGAGCGGCGCTGGACTGCGGCGCGGGATGTCGCCGATCTCCTGCCCCCCGTGCCCGAGGAACTGCTTGGATACCAGCCCCGCCAACGGTATCTTCTCATCGAGATCCGGGCGCAGGATCCGGCCTCGCTGCCGCCGGAAAACGTGCTGGCGATGATCGCGAGGCTCGAGCAGGCGCCCACGGCGGAGGCGCTGGAGGAGTTGGCGGGCTCGCTGGGGGACTGGCTCGATGCGGTCGGCGAGCCGGAACTGGCCGGGGCCTTCGTGGCCTGGATCACGCAGGTGCTGGCCCAGCGGTTCGGTCCGGCGGGCCGAGAGTTGCAACACAAATTGAGGACTGAGGAGGATGGAACCATGTCGACGTTGATCGAGCGGGCCCGGAAGTGGGGCGAGGAGCGGGACCAGTTGTGGCTGCAGAAGGGCATCGAGAAGGGCATTGAGCGGGAGCGGCAGGCCTCAATTCAGCGGGAGCGCGAGTTGGTCGTTCGGCAAGTCACCCGCAGGTTTGGTCCCGGCACCGCCGGACAGCTGCTGCCAGTGCTGGAGCGGATCTCCGAACAGGAAGACATCGCGCGTGTCGCCGACGCGGTGGTCGAATGCGAGAACGCCGAGGAGTTCCTCCGGCGGGTGCGGGAGGGCTGACTTCGACGGCGGTTTACATCGCCGTCAGCCGACCGAAGTCGCCCGGAGGCTGAGGTCGCTGCCCGGCTCCTGAGCCGGTACCGCACCGCTGACCGGATCTGAGTCAGGCCCAGCACCTCGCACACGCATGTCATGCGATGATGGTCTTTCGGAAGTCGGCCAAAGTCTTTCAGGTGGCGATTCTCCATCGGGATCCATCAGGCTGATGTTGAGCCTCGGCAAATCGTGTCGTTCTTGTTGTCCAATTGAACGTCGTTGGGCGGACTGGTGACCATTACCGCGCCGGCTCAGTCGGTGAGTTGGGCTGGAGTGGTCAGGGGTTCCCCGTTGTCGCCGCAGGCGGCGAGGGACGCCAGCACGCCGAATGACCACGCACCGGTTGTGTGGGTGCGCCCCCGCGACCGGGAGAATCGCTCTCTTCTCATCGAGTGTAGTTCCCTGGGATTTGGTACTCCTTGGACTTGGCTCGACGCTGCATCTCGGGTGGACGGAGTGATATTGGGCCGGTGAGGCATGGATGTCATGCCGGCATGGCAAAATGTAAAGTCTACATGACACTAAGATCAGAGCGAGACGTATCCGCCCATTTGGAAGCGCGCACAGGCTGTGCTGCCGCACTCCTCGATATTGAGGATGAAGCGTGCCCCGTAGCGCCGTCCGAACGTCAGGCTCGCACCGGCGGTCGCCGCTCGGCGCACCGGTAGTTCTCCACCATCCCGTACAGCGACACCGGCCCCGCGACCAGCGCGTTGATGCCGACGTAGTATCCGCGACACGCTCTGCGGTCCCCCGCGATTCCGGCTTCGAGCACGAAACGGTTCGGCGCCTCCTGACGGTCCGGTGCCTCCTGCGCCTGTTGTTCTGCAGGATCCTCTCACGCCACTGCGAGCAGAGCTCGCGGGCGGGAGCGTCTGGCGGAGACGGCTGCTCTCCGCGCAACTTCCGATGCTTCGATCGTGCAAGTTCAATCCTAGAAGGGACACAGCGTGCAAAAAGTTCAGGGATTCGGCGGGTTCTTCTTTCGGGCAAAGGAACACCCTTTGATGCCGACACGGACTATTTCGCAGCGGACAAGACTTTCATGCTGAATTTCCGCGTGGCCGATCGGGACGCATCCTGCAAAACGCGTTGAGCCGGCCCCAGCCCCTGCGGCGCCAACTCCTGGACATGGCCCGTCTGGACCGCTCTGTGCGGGCCGAACTCGCAGCCTCCGGCAAGCTCTTCAGCGCCGGCTATGAACCTCGGATGGCTCGGGTGCACCAACGCAATGCGCAGCGTCTACGGCGAATCATCGAAGCGATCGGCTGGCCGGGTTCCGACCTGGTCGGTTCTGACGGCGCGGAGGCGGCCTGGCTGATACTGCAACACGCGATCTCGGAGCCCGACCTGGTCCGTCGAGCACTGCCACTCCTTACGACGGCGGCCCGGGAAGGGAAGGCGGATCCTGCGCACGCCGCCATGCTGGAGGACCGGATCCGATTCTTCGAGGGGCGCCCGCAGCGCTACGGCACGCAGCTCGATTGGGACGCCGACGGGAACCTCTCGCCTACCGAGGTGGAAGATCCGCAGCTTCTTGCCGAACGCCGAGCCGCCGTGGGCCTCCCGCCGCTGGCAGAGCAGATTGAGGAGGCTCGGACCCGAGCGGCCGCCGAGGGAGACCTGCCTCCGGCGGATTACCAGGCGTACGTAGATGCCCGCGATGAGTGGGCGGCCACTGCCGGGTGGCGCGTCGGCCTCTAGTCGTCGGCGATCCCGGCCTCTGCGTCCGGACCTCCGGCCCGCCGCACCATGCCGGCAATCACGGCTTCGCTCAGGCCCTCCTCGGCCAACGCTGCCAGAGCCGCTGGCGACACGTCGAAATCGACGGCGGACGTCCGAATCACCTCAATGATGACCTGGTCCGCGATGCCGTCCTTGACCATCGCGACGATGTCCTCGTTTCGAAGGACGCTCTCCTCGTCTACCAGTCGCTGCTGCTCCAGTGCTGCCGCCTCCTGCTCGACCCTGCGCAGGTCGGCGGCGGCGGCTTCGGCGGAGAGGGCCTCGCGGATGGCATCGCGCACGACGCCATTGTCGGGATCGGCCGCCCGGGCTCGTTCGAAGCTCGCCATGGCCGACTCGAAATCTCCCTGGAGGCGATACAGAACGCCGACATTGTGGTGTGCGGCCGCCACATCTCTGGTGGTGATGTCCGCCTCCGGATCGGGCTGGCACAACGTGACGTTCGCGATCGATATCACAAGCGCGCGCTCGTAGCTGCCTGCCTCCACGGCGCGGTGGGCCACGTTCAGGTCGCATCTCTCGTCGCTAAAGAAGACCAGTTCCCTCGCATCGACCCGGTTGAACAGGATCGGCGCGATGTCTGCGATGGTTTCGCGGTAGGCCCGGCTCGCCACAACGCCCGGGGACGGGGCGGCCGCGCGATGTGGACTGAGGCCCCTGTTGACCTTCCGAGCTCCTGTTGACGCGAACATACTCATCTCCCTGGTGCCCTCCTTCCGGATCCCCAGTCCAGAAGGCGGACGGTAACCTGGTGTATGTGGCCTAGCAACGTGTGCATTCGCAGCCTGGATCAGTGATTCCTCGCCCGGCTGGACGCCATCAGGACTCCGGCCAGCCCCAGGCTGATCCAAATTGCGGACAATGTCGCCCATAGTTTTGTGGACGGCAGGAGCGCCCAACCCTCTCTCCCACCTGTCGGGAGGTCCACCCATCGGTTGAACGTATCTCCGCCGACGTACCACGCGACGAACTCGGCGGTGCGCTCAATCCAGCCGATGTCCCAGATGTCGGCGACGCCCAGCAGGACCGCGCCCGAGACCCACAGCCCGACGGCCCAGAACAGCGGACGCGCTGTGGCGAGCACCAGGGTGCTGGCCAGCAGGTAGGCAGCGGTCGCTGACGTGAACGGGAGTGCCCACTCCCACCACGGAGTGGTCCAGTTCACGTATTCGGTGGCGCCGGGCGTGCCCGCTGTGGCCCCCACCGGGTCAAGCACGAGCAGGCGCACTTGGTCGACACCCAGGACGCCTCCGCTCGCCAGCACGGTGAGAGCGACCCAAACGAGGGCCGCGCCCAGGATCGCCATGAGCCAGGCCCATCCGGCAGCGACCTTGAGGAGCGCGTGCCTCCGGTGATCGACCGGGAGTGACCATAGCGGGGTGTCCCCGAACCGGCGCTCGCCCTTCCAAACCAGGAGCGGAAGAAGCAGAGCGGCAACTACGGCGAAGAAGCCCCAGGGGGGCTCCCCGGGATCGAAGACGAACTCACCTACCTCCCCCTCGCCGACTACTGCTTGCAGGACCGGCAATCTGGCGAAGGCGATCAGGGCCAGCGAGCCGATCGCGAGCACCACGCCTGCCAGGGCGCCTTCACGGCGGATGGCCAGCCCGACCACACGAAGCTGCTCGATCCAGACCGTTTTCATCGCCGGTATGCGGCCCCCCGTGGAGTCCGTCATGATGTCCCCCTTTCCGAGAGCAATGCCACCGCTGCTTCGTCCACGGACAACGGGGCAACCTCACGAACCGCCGCGCCGGCCTGCGACAGGCCGCGCGTAACGGCTTCACGGTCGCCCCACACAGTCCATTCGATCGCGCGGGCCGCACCGCTGCGCTTGACCACCCGGCCTCCCAGCTCGCTGGGCCCCCTCCAGCCTTCGGGAACGTCCGCCCAGTAGCGCAACAGGCTTCCGTGCAGCTCGTCGCGCGGCAGTTGCCCGAGGAGCCGTCCTGCCGAGAGCACGCCCACATGATCCACCAGAGGCTCGACCTCGTAGACCCTGTGCGTGGAGATCAAAACGGTGGTGGGGGAATCGGCCAGGTGTTCGCTGAGAATGCTCAGCGTCTCGTCGCGCACCACATGATCCAGACCGTCCGTCGGCTCGTCCAGCAGGAGCAGCGGCGGCCTTTGCGCCAGCGCCACAAGGAGCTGCACGCGTCGGCTCTGGCCTTTCGAAAGCGTGTGGCACTTCCGTCCAGGATCGATCTCGTACCTCGCGCTCAATTGGCGGGCGTACTCCGCGTCCCAGGATGGGTGGTACACCGCCTGATGCTCCAGCAGCCGGCCCACCGTCATCCAGGCGTAGCCGACCCGGTGGTCCTCCGGCACGTAGCCGATGCCCGCGCGGACTTCGGCGCCCCGGTCGGCCGGATCCTGCCCCAGGACGCTGACCGCTCCGGCCTGGTATCGGACGAGACCCATGAGTGTCCGAATCAGTGTGCTCTTGCCCGCGCCGTTGGGACCCACGAGCACGTAAACGGCCCCTTCCGGGACCTGCAGATCCAGGTCGGCAAGTGCCCGCACGGAGCCGAACCGCTTGGCCAGGCCTCGTGTCGTGACCGCGAACGGGCCACTGCCGAGGTCGATGGGAAGCGCCGCCGTGGCCATGTCCGTCATCGTCCGTCCTCCTTGCTTCCATCTCCATGAGCATCTCCACCTTCCACCTCTCGCAACGCCGTCATCAGATCAGCCAACGCGAGTCCGTTCCGCGAGGCATCGGCCAGGGCCCGCCTTGCCACCTCCCTCGCAAGGCGCGGCCGCTCCGTCTCTTCCGGACGCACCTCTGGCGCCACGAATGTGCCCTTCCCGTGGCGGACCTGTACCACGCCGTCGCGCTCGAGCGCGGCGTACGCCTGTGATACGGTCCGGGGATTCACCCGGAGGCTCGATGAGAGCTCGCGCACCGATGGGAGCGGGTCCTCTGGACGAAGACTCCCCCGGACAAGACCGCTGCGCACCGCGTCCATGATCTGGACGTACAGCGGTCGACCGTCGGCGTGGCTGATTCGGATCTTCATGGCACCTCAACTGTTGTAGTCATATACTACAGATACAACAGTATGGGATGCGCCGAGGCGAGTCAAGAGGCCGAGCGCCCAGACCACTGCCTGTGGCGGGCCGCACGGCAGCAGCGCTTCATGGAGTCCCGGTCCACCACGTCCTTGGCCGGGCTCGGGATCGGCGTTCCAGTCGACCCGCCGCCGAGCGAGGACGTTCGATTCGGTCGGCGGCCGTCATATCCCCATATTATCATTGATATGTAGCTAGTATCGCGCTACTATCGCACCCTGAGTCAGCTGGTAGCCTGTCGGCCTTGGAATCTGCGGGCTCGGGCGTCCTGGTGATCTGCCGTGGACTTCCCCAAAGATGGAAAGGTAAGGTGTGATGGATCCGGTTACTCCAACGTTTGCGGCGGCGATCGGATTGTTCCTTCTGATCGCGGCCCCGATCGTCGCATGGATGCGCCGTAGGCGTTGACGCGTGAACGAAAACCGGCGTCCGGGCGAGAGTGCACACCAAGTCGTGCGACCCGGAGCGACCAACCGTGCCTTGGGGAACACGAGATCGAAGGCACCGTAACCGAGATCCTTCCCAACACAAACTGTCACCGTACGACCTGTCACGGGGAAACGGTCGCCGTGAGCGTGTCGGACGATCGTGCCGTTTTGGAGGCTCTCTATCACGCGACGGGCGGCCCGGACTTCTGGACGCGTTCCGACAACTGGCTGACCGACGCGCCGTTGAACGGCTGGTACGGGGTCAAGGCCGATTCGGATGGGCGCGTGAAGGCGCTGGACTCGGTGGCAACGGTCTCAACGGCACGATCCCCCCCGGAGATCGGCAATCTCACGGCGCTGGAGCATCTGTACCTCGGCGGCAACCGACTGACCGGTCCGATTCCGCCGGAGATCGGCAACCTTGCGGCGCTGGAAGTACTAAATCTCTACGACAACGACCTGAGCGGCTCAATCCCGACGGAGCTAGCGAACCTCGAGGCGCTGGTGCATCTGGACCTGTCCGACAACGAGCTGAGCGGCTCGATCCCCCCGGAGATCGGAGATCTCACGGCGCTGCTCGGGCTGTTGCTCGACGACAACGCTCTAAACGGCCCGATCCCCCCGGAGTTAGCGCAACCCGAGGCGCTGGAGTCTCTGTGGCTCGACGACAACGACCTGAGCGGCCCGATCCCTCTGGAACTGGCGAACCTCGCAGCGCTCAAGTGGCTCAGGCTCGACGGCAACTCAAGCCTATGCACACCGGACGATGCCCGGCTTCTGGCTTGGCTCGCCGCGCTGAACGTGCAGCCGCCCCCGCGTTGCGGCGGCCGTGGATGACGCTTGGCAAACAGGAAGAGCGCTGCCTCACGTGACGCGACGGCACGCCCTTCGAGCAACTCGGCCACGCTGCGTTGCGATGGTGAACGGCCCGCGAAAGGGCCTCGTTGCCGCCGGACAACGTGCTTGCGATGATTGTGAGGTGCGAGCAGTCTCCCACGGCGGAGCTGCTTGAGGAACTCCTCGGCCCGCTGTGGGCTTGGGTCGAGGCAATTGGGAACGCAACGAGAGCGTAAAGGCAACATTACAGATTGACAAGTCAACATTACAGTTTCATCGAAAGGACACAACGTGCAAAACGTTCAGGGATTCGGCGGGTTCTTCTTTCGGGCAAAAGACCCCGGAGGACTTGCGAAATGGTATCAGGATAACCTTGGCATCAATCCTGCTCCGACGGACATGGAGATGCCGCCCTGGGTGACCGAGTCCGGCGTCACGGTTTTTGCACCCTTCAAAGCTGACACGGACTATTTCGCGGCGGACAAGACTTTCATGCTGAATTTCCGCGTGGCCGATCTGGACGCGATGATCACACAACTGAAGTCCGCGGATATCGAGGTCAGCCACGAGAGCGAGATGGAGGGCATCGGCCGCTTCGCCCGCATCCACGACCCCGAAGGAAACGCGATCGAGCTTTGGGAACCCGCGTCATGAAATTCGACCTGATCCCGCTTGTCAGCCCTCCGGAGGACTCGCGAGCTTGCCGGCGAAGAGGATGGTGCCCGAGAGCCGCTCCCGGATGAAGAAGAGGAAAGGCCGATCGGCGCGAACGATTGGACCGGCGCTCGTGGGCATCGTGACCGCGGTTGCTGCGGCCGCCTCGGTACCCTCCTCGTTGACATCCACCCAGGACTTCTGCTTGACCTCGGAGATAAACAGGCCGCCGACCGGCGAAAGTCTTGAAAAATCCGCCCGATGGTCGAACGCGTCGACCATGCCCAGGGCGGCGAGGTCGTTGTTGAGGGTGCGTTCGTAGGGCATCCGAAAGCGCGGAAGGAAGAGCAGCAGATCGGTGTCGCGGAAGCCGCCGGCGATATCCTCCCATTCCATTGCGTCGAGGGATGCTGCGAGGCTGTCCACGCTCAGGCCCTGCCGTGGCAGCAGCACAGTCATCGAAAAAGCGCGGCCTCCGTACGGAAGGTCCACGGCCTGGAAGCGGCTGTTCTCCTGATAGGGTAGTTCGCCCTGGAGGGTCATGAGCGGCACTGTCCGCGTGGAACCGTCGTCCAGATGAAAGGGCTCGGATCGAGTATCGGACGGATCGAACTGGAAGGTCCACGAACCCTTGAAGTAGATCGCGTTGATCAGGTACATGACGACGTTGGCGGGAATCACCTCGGGAACGATGTCCTCGATGCGACCGTTTGTCGCGGCCCTGACCCACTCGTTGATCCGCGCGGACGCCGAAGGGCTCGCGAAATCGAGTTCAGCCACCTCGGCGCCAAAGGTCTCTCGCACGGCGTCCAGGAACTCCGAATGCACCGGGAAGCCCTGCCGGGTCCACACGGAGTTGCCGATCGCTGTCTCAACAGCGGGATCGAGGCCGACGAGGAGTTCGAGCAGGGACTCGTAGGAGACGTTGACCTCTTCTTGAGCGAGGCTTCCGAACCCGAGCACGTCGCGCATCTGGTCCCAGGTCTCCCCAGCGGCACCGTTCATGGTCATCCCGAGCGCCATCGACGCCGAGAGCGGTGAAAGGAAGAGGTTGTCGTTGGGGCGGTTGGCTTGCGCGAGGAGGTTGAATGCGAACCGGTTGCTTGCCCTGATGACCTCGACCTCTGCCGCACTCAAGGCCCGCGGAAGCTCGGTGATTTCGTCTGCGCCGGGACCGGTGAACAGTTCTCCACAAGCGGTTGGGAAGAACAGAAGAAGGGCTACTGGAACGTGGGCCCGCAGCAGGAGTCTCAACATCCAGGAAGTTGGCCGAATCGCGGAACCCCAGCAACCCGACAAGCAGGTCAAGGGCACGGGTTGGCTACCCAATCGCCAAGACGGGGAACCACAAGGTCATATGGGGTTATCAAGGCCCCGGGCATCCCATCGACCCCTCGCCAGGGTGCCCCCAAGACACCGTTCCGCCCGGCCAGGAGCCGGATGACCGGAGGCCAGAATGAGACAACTTCTTGACACATTGCAGTTTATTGCGATTGCCGGTGCCAGCGCCTGGATCATGGGTTGCAGCGACGACACAACGTCGGTAACGCCACCCGAGGATCCTGCCCGTCCCGCCTCGATCACTCTGAACCCGGCGGCGAATGAACTTGCGGCACTGGGCGACACCGTGCGGCTCACGGCCGAGGTGCGCGACCAGACGGGAAGCGTGATGCAGGGCCAGTCCGTCGCCTGGGCCAGTGGTGACCCACTGGTGGCGACTGTCGGTTCTGCCGGACTGGTCACGGCTGTGGGGATCGGAGCGGCCACGATTACGGCGGCGGCGGGCGGCATCGAGGCCACGGCACATGTTACGGTAGTGAGTCGGGACCACCCGCCGCTCATCGCGTTCTACGAGGCGATGAACGGCGCCGGCTGGATCGAGAACGAGGGTTGGCTATCGGATCGCCCCCTCGGAGAATGGCACGGTGTCACTACAGGACCGGACGGACGGGTGACCGCGTTGAGGCTTGCCGCCAGCGACCTGGCCGGGCCGATCCCGCCGGAACTTGGCAGACTCGCCAGCCTGGAGATTCTGAGTCTGGAGCGAAACCGGCTGACCGGGCCGATTCCACCGGAGCTGGGCAATCTCGATCGCCTCAAGGTCCTGAACCTCGGGGTCAATCGGCTGAGCGGCCAGATACCGGCGGAACTGGGAAATCTGACCAGCCTGGAGACGCTGAAACTGCGCAGAAACGCCCTGGAAGGTCCAATTCCGCCCGAGTTGAGCAACCTCCACAGCCTGGTCCGGCTGGGAATCAACCAAAACCGCCTAACGGGTGCGATTCCGACCAGCCTTCTGGAACTCGAAGGGTTGCGGTCTCTTCACTTCGGAGAGAATCAGGGTCTCTGTGTCTCAGGGTCGTCGGGTTCCATGACCTGGCTCGACCGGCTCGACATCTACGTGGGGCCGATTTGCAACGAGCGCGACCGGACGGCCCTCGTTGCGCTGTACGAGACCTCGGGAGGTACGGACTGGACCAATTCGGGCGGATGGGTCGGGCAGGGTGGGATCGACGGATGGTACGGCGTGGATTCCGATTCGCTCGGACGAGTCACAGGGCTCGATCTCTCCGACAACGGACTTGCCGGCCGCCTGCCCGGATCGCTGGTTGAGCTGACGCGGCTGGCCACTCTGACGATCGGCGGCAACGCCGACCTGGCCGGACCGTTGCCGGTGTCACTTTCCGCATTGTCCTTGCAGGAACTCAACTATGAGGAGACCGGGCTCTGCATCCCTTCCAGCGCATCGTTCCGCGATTGGCTTGGTGCCATCTCATCTCATGCAGGCACCGACGAGGCGTGCTCGCCGCTTTCCGACCGCGAGATTCTCATCGCGCTGTACGATGCGACCGGCGACCCGGACTGGACGAACAAACTGAACTGGCTCACGGATCGCCCCCTCCATGAATGGCATGGTGTGGGACTCAACGCCGATGGCCGCGTGACCTTGCTGCAACTCCCCGCCAACAATCTGACGGGCCCCCTTCCGCCAGAGCTGGGCAGCCTTGCCGCGCTTGAGCAACTGTACCTGTACAGCAACAATCTGGCGGGCCCCATCCCGCCGGAACTGGGCAACCTGTCCCAATTGCAAGCGTTGTCCATCGCTTTGAACGATCTGACGGGGCCGATCCCACCGGAGTTGGGCAACCTGTCCCGCCTGGAGTCCCTGGATCTCGACGTGAACGACCTGACCGGCCCGATTCCAGTGGAGCTGGGGGATCTTCCCGTACTGAGCACCCTCAGGCTCAGCGCCAACAACCTGTCGGGCCAGTTGCCGGCCGCGCTCGGCAAACTGTCCGGCCTGGGACAGCTGGACCTCGGTTGGAACGACCTGACGGGGTCGATTCCGCCCGAGATCGGCAACCTGTCCAACCTTCGTCACCTGAACCTCGTCGACAACGACTTCACGGGCCCGATCCCGCCCGAACTGCGTATGATTTTGTAACCTGCTATATACCAATATGTTACATTGCCTATTGCTATCGCCGTACCACTTACGATATGCAGATATGAGCGGGATTGCATTCGACGGCATCGGAGGTCAGCGGACGATCTCAGGGCCATCGACGGTGGATCGACCGGGCACGCGTGGGGGCTCAGCGAACCTCGGTCGGTAGCCTCCGCACCACCACTCTGGCCACGTCGAACTCGTCCAACTCGATGAACGCCGCCAGTCCGTCCGGGCCGAAGGCGTCCGGCATCTCGGTCGCGCCGGTCGCGTAGGTGCCGACATATTCCCCTTCCGCCGTCAGGACGTCGATGTGGCCGTCGCTATCCGGTTCCTCGCCGCCGCGCTGCACCCAAATGCGACCCTCCCATGTGGTTGCCAAGTCGCGCAGCACGGGAATCTCGTGGTAGTAGCGGTCCTCCAGATCGAACATGGCCTCCGGCCGAGGATTGTTCCCTTCGGCGGCCCCGACCAGCATGAGGCGTCTTGAACCGGTTCCGCCGAGTGCGCGCCGTGCGGCTGCCGTCCTCTCCTCGTGTGCCTCCCGTACCGCCTCTGTCACCGGCTCGGGATCGAAGGGCCGCCGGATGATGCGCGCGACATCCCGCGCACCCGGCGGCGTGACCTTCAGCGCGTACGCCGAGGAATCCGAATGAACAATGCCGCCATCTGCAAGGATGCCCGCGAGTAACCGGGGCTCGAACACGGTAGGCATCGCCATGCCGCGAAGCGCGGCCCGAAGCTCGGGGGGCGTCGCGGTCGTCGCGAGATCCTGAAGATCGGTTTGTGGAGGCAGCCATCCCTGCGCCACCGTATCGGTGCGCGCGGCTTCGCCGTCGAGTCCGACCCGCAGGATCGGACGGGATGTGGGCGGATCCGCCGCAGCATCCAAACTCATGACGATGGCGCGAGCGCCCCCACTGGCAAAGACCGCTCCGCCGCGCGGGTCCGGCTGAATGTCTTGGGCCGGAATCGCCGCGGCGTCGGACCCATCGTCCGCGCGGACCATGCGTAGGTACTCGCCGGAGGCGTTGAAGAGCTGGTAGGCGCGGTGGCCGACATCGCTCACGACCACGGTGCCGTCCCGCAACACCGCAAAACCCACCGGCTGGTTGAACTCGCCGGGGCCTTGACCCGAGGATCCGAATTCCCTTGCGAATCGTCCCGCCGCGTCGAACACGAGGACCCTGACCTCACCGGAACGCATCAGACGCATCCCCCCGGAAAGCATCGGACCCGTCGTCCCGTCGAAGATGTACAGGTTGCCCTCCGCGTCAAAGGCGACCTGGCCCACCGAGCCGAACATCTCCCAAGACTCGCCTTCGAGGACACCGACACGGAAGACTTCCTCGAACTCGGGGTCGATCCGCTGATCCCGGCCTGTGACTTCAACGATTTCTTGAGCGAGGAGGGCGGGGACCGCGGCGAGGGCGGTAGCGAAAAGGGCGGATGACACAGCAACGAGCCTGCTTGCCTTCATGGTGATTCTCTCCAGTAAGGTCGGAAGGATGCGGAGAATTGCGGCGACAATATGGTTGGATGCCCTGTCCCGGCGGAAGGTTGTCCGAAACAGGCGCCCACATCCACTCATCCGTCCAGCGGAGGGGATGCTGGTCCTATCATGCTGACGGGTGCCGATGAACAAGACGCGGGAGCTCACGCGCTACGCCGAAGGCCGGACGGCGCTAGATTGGCTCGACACCGATCCCTTTTGAGCGCGCCTCCTTGGGCGACGGACGAGGATGAGCAACGATGGCCATTGACCTTGCGGACTACGAGAGAAGAGCGCGTGGCGCGGTCAAGACGTTCTGGAGGAGCCGTGAGCGGGCTCGGCGGAAGCAAGCGGACACGCGCCTGCCGGACCAGGGCGAGCGGGCAAGCGTGACGGCGGGCAAGAACATGGATGGCTTCATCGATCTCGCGGTAGATCTGGTGAGGGCCAATGGTCTTCCGCATGCCTCGATTCACTTGAAACGCGCCCTGCTGACGCTTCCCGGCTACTTCCGGCCGACCAAGCTATGGGATCTGCTGGTGCTCAACGAAGGTCGTCTGGTGGCGGCCGTCGAACTGAAGAGCCAGGTCGGACCGTCGTTCGGAAACAATTTCAACAACCGGGCGGAAGAGGCTATCGGGAGCGCGTGCGACTTGTGGACGGCCTACAGGGAGGGAGCGTTCGGCGACCACGCCCAGCCGTTCGTGGGTTGGATGATCCTCGTCGAAGACGCACCGGCCTCTCGAAGCGCGGTGCGGATCCGGTCACCTCATTTCCCGGCGTTCGCCGATTTCGAGGGTGCCTCGTACCTGAAGCGTTACGACCTGCTTTGCCGCCGACTGGTGAAGGAACAACTCTACACGACTGCGGCGGTGATCTCGTCTCCCAAATCCGCCGCCGAGACGGGAGAACACGGAAGCCTGTCGGAGATGTCGGGGCTAAGGACCTTCGTGACTTCTCTGGCGGGGCATGTCGCCGCCGAAGCGGCCAGGACCTGAAAGCACGAAGCTACTCCGTGAAAGGTCCCCCGCTGTTGGAGTCGAGAGCCCCGATCCGCACGTCAACTTCACGCAACAGGTTGGCAGCCTCGCCCAGCATCCGTTGCGCCGCCTTACCGTGGTACACCGGGTCAACTTCGATTCCGATGCTGTTGCGGCCGGCGGCGGCGGCGGCGACCTGCGTCGAGGCCGTTCCGGTGAAGGGGTCCAGTACGGTGTCTCCCACGAAGCTGAACATCCGAATCAGTCGATCCGCGAGAACGACCGGATAGGGTGCGGGGTGATCGCGGGTCGACGCACCCGGGATGTCGGTCCAAATCTGGCGGAAGTGAGTCTTGAAGCTGGCCTCGGGCAGCAGTGAGAGTGTGCGCGCGGCTAGGGTTGGCCTTCGGTAGCCGCCCGGCTTCCTTTGCATCAGGATGAACTCGATGTCGTTCTTGATCACGGCGTTGGGCTCGTAGGGCTTGCCCAGGAACCCGGCGGAGCCTCGCTGCACCTCATGGGAGACGTTGGCGATCTTGTGCCAGATGATCGGTGCCAAGTTGTCGAATCCGAGTCCTCGGCAGCGGTCCTGAATCGAGGCGTGTAGGGGCACCACGGCATGTCGGCCATTCTTCCGCCGCGAAAGACAGACATCTCCCACCACACAGATCAGCCGTCCCCCAGTGACGAGTGCCCGATGGCAGAGGCGCCAGACGGCGTCCAACTCGTCGAGAAACTCCTCGTAGTCGGCAATCCAGCCCAACTGCCCAGAGGTTCGACGATACTCCTTGAGCGTCCAGTACGGCGGGGACGTGAGGACGAGGTGAACCGACTCGGGGGGCAGGACTGCGCGGCGCGCGTCCCCCAGCAACACCTCATGGTGCGACGGCACCTGCTCAACAGCGGCGGTGATCAACGCCATGCTCGGCGGGTCTTTGGCGATCCGCGGCAGGTCTCGGGCGGGATCGTCAAGAGCCCGTAGGGGCCTGGGAACCAATTGGTCGAGCGGCGGCATGACGCTCATCCGCTTCTTGGCCGTGGAACCATCGTTCATACTCACACCTCAAGACTAATCGGGCAGGATGCGATCTGTCGATGACCATGGGGTATTGCGGGGAGTCACCGGATGGCCGCGCCATGGGCTTGACGGATGGCCCACGCATGAACGTAAGTGATTGCCATGCAAGGACAAGAATCGGCCACATCTCGGACGAGGAGAGGACGTGACCAAAGCCGATCTCGTTGAGCAGGTCGCCGATGCGATTGGGCCACCAGTCACCAAGAAGGAATGCAAGCAAGTGATCGAGGCGTTTCTCGCCTCGGTGCAGGACACGCTCCTGCGGGGTGACGGCATCGAGATCCGGGGATTCGGGACGTTCAAGGTACGGCACCGCAAGGCCCGCACGGCCCGGAACCCCCGAACTGGGGAGGCGGTCGAGGTTCCGCCCCGCAGCGCGCCGGTCTTCCAGCCATCGAGACTCTTCCTTGGCCGGATGAACCCCCCGCCCGCGTCGCCGGGCGACGCCGGAGGCTCGTAGCGCAACCGCAAGAGCTCAGCGGCTCGGGCCATGGCCCCTGTCCGGCCCGCGCGGCCTCACCCTTTCGACCAGCCGCCTTGTCATCGCCAGCCGCTCCCTGGCCCTGCGCCGTATGTCCCGGAGTATCCGGTCAAGTCCGTCACCCGCCCGCTCAGCCGCTCGACTTGCCGCTGCAAGGCTTCGACCTGCTCGCGCAACGCTTCGATCTGTCCGGAGTGCCGCCGCTGTTCCGTTTCGTACTGCTCGGACAACCTCGCCAAGGCGGCCGTCAGCCGCCGTTCCAAGTCGGTCACGCAACTCCCTCCTCACTCTCTCGACAGCTTCAAGTAGGGCCGTCCGTCCATCGTGAAGGCTGGACGGCCCGGCGTGCCGGCGGGCAGCGCCACGTAGCGCTCCCCGTTGATCTCGATCAACTCGGTGCCCCAGGTCGTCTCGTGCATCACCGCCAAGGTGTCGCGCGCCCGCACGATCCTGAGCTTGACCTCCGCCAAGGTCTCGATCCGGGAGTCGATGCTCATCGACAACCAGCGCATCGTCGCCCAGCTGCCGCCGCAGATACCGAGAAACAGGCTCATGCCGACCACCAGGGGCCTGAGCCAGGTCCTCATCAGCAACTCGCGCATCCGCCCGGTCGCCTCGACCGTATCGGCCTCGATGGAACGCAGCGCGTCGCTTCTGACGGCGCTTAAGCTCTCGCCAAGCCGCCTGAGCTCGCGCGTGGCCGTCTCCTCGATCTCCTTCCGGTCGGCCTCCAGCCTGCTCCTCAGCCGGGAGGTCAAGTCGCTTGGGCTCGAAGTCTCGTTCATAAAGTTCTCCCTTCAGCCGCCACCGCTTCCCGCTGTCGGGATCGCGGGCGGTGATGTAGTCCTGTCCCTGGCGCGGCACCTCCAGCCCAACGTCCTCCAGCGCGGAGACCACGTCGGCGCGGCCCTTGACCGCGCCGTGTTCGACGCGCTGCACCAGGTAATCGCGGATCAGCGTGCGGGGGTCCGCCTCGTGTTCGAGTCCGGCCCGCAGCTTCGACGCCTCGATGTAGGCCACATGGCCCGGCCGCTGCGCCCTGGCTCGCGCCGGGTCGTCCGGGCGGCTCCAGCCATGCTCGTGGTTGAAGGCGTCGCGAAGCGGGGCATAGGTCTTGTGCCAGCCGGGCGGCGCGATGTTGAGGCTCCGCCCGGTCTGGAGGTCGCACTGCGCGGCGAGGATGTGCGCGTGGACTCCGCCCCCGCGCTCGCGGTGCAGGACGGCCGTCCACGCGTAGCGGTCCGGCTCTAGTCCCGCCCAGGCGGTCTTCTCGAACTCGTCGAGGACGGCTCCGATCTGCTCGCCGGTCGGCCGGTCCTCCGGCGCCCATGCGATCACGGCCGACGTGTACTTGCGCTCGAAATCGAGCGAGTCGGCCACTGTAGCCTACTCTGATCCAGTAACATCCAAGAGCGTTCGGAATAGTACAGCATATCGTTGTTATACAAAGTGTTAGCCAGCATCCGACCGCCTCTTGTGCTCTTGTCACGTTCCTTGACGTCCAACTCGATCCCACATATTATGAGGTAATGGATGACGTAACCCGCACCCCCGCCCCGACCCGGAGAACCAAGCCGAAGGGCCGCCACCCCCACAAGCGGCTCTCGGCTGCCTTCGTGCGCTCCGCACCTCCCGGGAGGCACTGCGACGGTAATGGACTCTACCTCTACGTTCAGCCGAGCGGTGCGCGCAGTTGGGTGCAGCGGCTCGTCATTCGTGGCCGCCGCCGCGACTTCGGACTCGGCAGCGTTGCCTTGGTTTCTCTCGCCGAGGCCCGCGAGAAGGCGCGGGCCAACCGCAAGCTCGCCCGCGAGGGCGGGGACCCGCTCGCCGAACGGCGTCGCGCGCGGGGCGTGCCCAGCTTCGCGGAGGCGACGAGGATCGTCCTGAAACAGAAGCAGCCCGGGTGGCGCAGCAAGGCGCACGGGAAGTACTGGCTGTCGACTCTGGAACGCTACGCCTTTCCCCGGATCGGCAAGATCGCGGTCTCGGAGGTGGCCACGGCCGACGTTCTGGAGATCCTGACCCCGATCTGGCACACGAAGAAGTCCACGGCCCAGTCGGTGCACCAGCGGATGGGCTCGGTGCTGGAGTGGGCGGTGGCGATGGAGTACCGGACCGACAATCCTTGCGACCGGGTCCGGTCGGTGCTCGGGGCGCAGAATCGGGTCGTGAAGCACATGAAGGCGCTCCCTCATAGGGAGGTTGGAGCGGCGATCGGGAAGGCGAGGAGGACGGACCAGATGCCGGTGGCGCGCCTGGCCTTCGAGTTTCTGGTGCTGACGGCGGCGAGGTGGGGCGAAGTGCGTTGGGCCGAATGGTCGGAGATCGACTTGGGCGGGGCGGTGTGGACGGTGCCCGCGACGCGCATGAAGGCGAAGCGGGAGCACCGGGTGCCGCTATGCGGGCGGGCGCTGGAGATCCTTGACGAGGCGCGAAGGCTGGGCGGAGAGGACAGCCGGTTGGTGTTCACGCGGTTGAACGGACGGCCGCTTTTCGAGAAGCGGCTGCGCCAGCTGCTCCAGAAGCACCGGATCGCCGCGGTGCCGCACGGGTTCCGGTCGTCGTTCCGGGACTGGGCCGCCGAGGAAACGGACCATCCCCGGGAGGTGGTCGAGGCGGCGCTGGCGCACGTGGTCCAGAACAAGGTGGAAGCTGCGTACCGGCGTACCGACCTGTTCGAGCGGAGGCGGAGGCTCATGGACGACTGGGCAGCGTATCTCGCGGCCCGGAGCGCGGGCACCGAAACCTGACGCCTCCGCGACGGGTTCGGAAGCCGTTTCCGGTCGGTCCGGAGGCTATTCGGGGAATCTACGGGTCACAGAATGGCCCGGAATCGACGATCCCGGGTCTCCGAGGGGTAGGGGTAGGGTGGCAATCGGGCCGCGCGGCAGAGTGCGGCGGAGTCACGGGGATTGATGGGTCGGCCGGTTGCCCTCGCGTCCTTGAGGCCGGCGACGACGAGGCCGGGGAGATTGCCCGCGACGCCTCGATGGGCGTTGTTCCGGGCGGTGCCCGGAGAGGCGTTTTCGGCGGCTCCGCCGGGCTGGCTTGACCCACTGTTACATGGTCAAGCCAGCATACCCCGTGTATAACACGGAGGCTGACGAGGGGTGGCTCACGCCCCCCCTTCGATCCCCCCTGAAATCGTTGCCGCGCGGAGTCGATGCGACAGGGTTTCCCCGCCCGCGCTGCCGTGATGGCTTGGCTTGCCGCCAGTTTGCTCACATCCTCCACTTGCTGCCGACCTTGCAGGGACCGGGGCGGAACCCAACCTTTGGTGGGTGCCTCCCCCACCTTAGATCGAGCCAAGAATGGTCGCGCCCCCGCATCCGCTTCGTGTCTCCAGCACCAAGGTTCCGCTCCTCCTCGCGGCGACCTTGGCAGCAGCCTGCGATCAGGGGACCTCAACTGCTGGCGGTGGCGACCTCGCCACCACCTTCGACACCGTAGGCGGCGTCGTCCACGTCACCAACACCGGCACGCCACCCGGATGGCAACTTACCCCGGTCGTCTCGATCGGACCCGAATCGCTGACCGAACAGGTGACTCCCGACGAGTTCGGTCGGGTCAATTCCGTCGCTCTCGGCCCTGATGAGACCGTGTACGTTGCCGACGCCCTGAACTCCGAGATCCGCGTCTTCGGTTTCAACGGCGCGCATGTGCGCACGTTTGGCGGGCAAGGCGAAGGGCCTGGCGAGTTCAGGAGCATCTATTCCGTCGCCTGGGTCGGGGACCGGCTCCTCACTTTCGATCCGCCTCAAGGGCGCATCGGCGAGTTTTCGGCTGGCGGCGAGTGGCTCGGATCAAGAAGGACCACGGGAGGTCTGACGGGATCGGCCGCACAGATTCGATTCTATCCCGTCGGCGAGAATGAGGTCTTCCGCTTTTCATTCGATCCTGATGCTGGCGCTCAGTGGGTGGGCCTCGATAGCAGCGGAGCCACAGGCGATACCGTGCCCTTCCTGCCTGTTCCAGCCGACCTTCCCGGGCAAGTCGAGCCGATTTTCTGCACCTGGGAAGGAAGAGTTGGCGTCTACCCCAACACGACGGCGGCAAAACTCGTGCAGCACCCGGCTTCCGGGGGTGTCATGTATTCCGCTTGGGGCTATTTCTACCGGATCGCCGTCACGCAGGGCGAGAGCGATACCCTGCGGGTGATCGAGCGCACACTGCCGCCCGAGCCGATCTCGGACGAGGAATGGGACGCGGGCAGTGCGGAGTTCGACGAGGCCATGGAGCGGTATCCGGGCGGTTCCTGCAACCCCCGGAGCTACACCCGGCCGCCTCGCAAGTCCTTCATCAACGAGATCTTCGTTTCCCCCGATGGCAATCTGTGGGTCGAAGTGATCCGCACCGCAGGCAACCGCTGGGAGTTCTTCGATCCCGAGGGAAGGCTGCTCGGGAGCGTCCCCGCCGTTCCCTACAAGGAGCGCACCGTCCCCGTCTTCCGGGGCGATCATCTCGCAACTATCCGTCAGGACGACTTGGATCTGGACCATGTAGACGTGTGGAGGCTGGAACGGCAGCCCGCCCGAAGATAGGCCCCGATCCCGTCGGCGTGGGTATCCTGAGTCTGCCGGGGTTGGAGTCCACGGGGTCCAAGGACCTCCAATACGGTCGATTCGATTCCCGTTCGGGAAGAGGGACGCAATGAGGTAATCGCTTGGTCGCTAGTCATGTAAGTGATGTTATAGCAGTCACTTACGGTCTTTTCTGACACACTGTCGGCCACGGCGGCCACCATGTCCGGGTTCCCGCGCAGCACTTCGACGCCTTCGCGCTCGTGTCCCGCCGCGTCCCGCTCGCCGACGAGATACTCGACCGCCGCGCGGGCCGAGCCCTTCCCATGGGAGAGGAACTTAACGAGCATCGTGGGCCTCCTCGCCGATGCGCGCCACGGCGAGCAGCGACCGCTCGAACGACACCAAGTGGGCGATCACCGAGACGGCCTCGGCCGTCGAGGCGTGTGTGTTCGCCCAGCGCGCGAGCTGGTTCAGGTTGTTTCCGATGCGCGCGATCTGGCGGGTGCGCTCGCGCTCGACGGCCCGTGCCGATGCGGTCCAAGTCCGCGTCCGCGCCATCGCCTCGCGCAGCAGCGCGGACGGCGACACGCCCGCCGCCACCGCCTTCTCCCGCCACGCGGCGTGTTCCGCGGGCGTGACCCGGGCGGCGACCATCACGGTGCGATGCTCAGGCATGAACGCACCGGAGACGGGGTTCGGGGGCCTCGCCCCCACGCGTCCGCTGCTCCGGCAGGGACGCGGCAGGCCGGGGGTTCGAAGGGGGGCGCAGCAACCCCTCGCCAGCCGCGATGTTCAACATCGCGTGTGCTGGCTTCCCGGCCTTAGACGCGTCCGACGGGCTGTTCCCCGACAGCCGCGAAGCGCACCGGCTCATCGAACCGGGCCGGCCTCTGCCGCCCGGCAAATCCCCCGCGCGGCCTCGCCGCGCTCACCGGCCCGAACGCCGTCGAACCGGCTCTCGGCGATGCGCTCGCGGACCCATTCGTCCACCTCGGCCTCGATCCACCCCACGGCCCGCCCGCCCAGCGCGACCGGCCGAGGGAAGCGTCCTTCTGCCAGCCGCACGTAGATCGTGCTCCGCGACAGGCCGGTGCGCGCCATCACCTCGGGCAGCCGCAGGAAGCGGGTCGGAGGGTTCGTTTTCTGCTCCATTGGGTTCTCGGTCATCGTCCTTCTCCTCCTCTTGTTCTCCTCGGTCTTCTCGGTCTCCGGCGTTACGAGCGTCAAGGCGGATCGCGCCCACCGCCCAATGCCCCATCCTGCTTCGCGATGAACGTCAGAATCCGGTCGGCCGTCCGCAGGGATGGCGAGCGGCCACGGTCGATCTGGCGAATCAGGTTCGGATCACCGACCGCCTTCGTGCCGAACGCGGTCGGGCTCAAGCCCGAGCGCCCGAGGAACGCGCTGACGCGCGAAATGAACTGCCCTTCCAGCGTCTCCATGCCTGAACGCTGAACGAACGTTGGCGGGGCCGTCAACACTTGGGAAATCTCCCAAGTGTCTATAGCGTCTATAGTTGTACGATGTTGTCCGGGACTCGTTCGAAGCCGCTGCCAGCGGCTCGGAAAGGTGCCCCCCCTTGGCGAACTTCGGAGTGATCGTCCAGAGGTGTGGAAGCCGGTCCGACGAGGACGGTTCGACCCGGTTTGCGGCCATGGAAGGCGGCAATGCGGTCGCGGCTGCCCTCCGACCGCGCTACGGGGGTGGAACGGCTGTGCTGATCGGTGTCGTGGGTGACTTGTGGCTACCCGAGGTACTCACTCCAAGCCTGCATGACTTCGGCGCGTCTCTCCAGCAGGTCGGAGCGCTGATACGCTTGAACGACCCGGCTCTTGGGAACGTGGGCGAGGCAGGCTTCCGCGACCTCCGCTGGGACGCCGGTCTCAGCCATCCACGACCGGGCGCTCGACCGGAATCCGTGCAGCGTCGAGTCCACCCCGGCGATCTGGAGCACCCGGGACACCGTCTTCGGCGCAAGCGTCCGGCCGGTCCGCGACGGGAACACCAGCGGCGACTTGTCCGACAGCTTGCGCGCCTTCCTCAGCACCCTCAGCGCGCCCGTGCTGAGCGGGACCGTGAACTCGCGTCCCGCCTTCATCCTCGACGCCGGAATCGTCCACTTTGCCGCGTCCATGTCGATCTCGTCCCACCGCGCGCCGCGCGCCTCGCCGGGACGGACCGCCGTGAGCACCATCAGTTCGGCACAGAACGCGGCTGGACTCCCATCCCCCGCCCGGCGGATGGAACGAAGGGCCGCCGGGATCTCGCCGTGCGGCAGGGCGCGGTGATGGCCCCCGGCGTTGCCGTTCGGCTTCGGCAACGCCGCAACCGCCCGGTCGACCGGATTGTCCCGGCGGTAGTTGCGGCCGATGCTCCACCGGAACACGGCGGCGATCCGGTGCTTGGCCTTCCGTGCGGCGGTGGGCATCGAGTTCCAGATCGGGCCAAGGCACGCCAGCACGTCCGCGCTCGTGATCCGGTCCACCGGCTTGTCGAGGAGCGGGGCGGCGTGGAGCCGGAACGTGGATTCCCACTGCTGAGGCAACGGGCTCCCGGCCTTCCACGAGTCGCGGTGAAGCTCGATGGTCCGCCGTGCGGCTTCGCCGAAGGTCGGGACGCCGCGCCCGCGCGGGTCTTGGCCTTGGCGGACCCTCCGGCTGTTGTCCAGCGCCTTCTGCCGGGCATCGGCGAGCGTGACTTCGGGATACGGGCCAAGACCGATCGAGGTGAGCCGCCCGTCGATCCGAACGCGCTGCCGCCACGTCTTGGTGATACGCCCGTTGACCGTGCAGTACACCCGGAGGCTCAGTCCCCGCCCGCCTCGTCCGTCGCCGTAGACTCCGGGTCGGCCGATCGTCCGAACGAAGGCGGCGGTGAGCGTCCTGGGTCGCTTCATCATGTGGTCCTTCCTGCTGGTGTGTATCACATACCAAATCACTCTACAGGGAAGAATACACGGGATCGCAACGGACGGCAAGGGACGATGAAACTAGGCAATACCACCGGAAACGGGTGTCCAATAACGTGTTATGAACGTACTCATGTACCTCAATGGACTACATGGGACATCGCATATCTAGTTCCGCCCGAACTGGGCAACCTGTCCGGCCTGGAGTCCGTGAGCCTCACTTTCAACGGTTTCACGGGGTCGATTCCGCCCGAGATGGGCAACCTGACCAGCCTCGACCACCTCGACCTCGCTTTCAACGACCTGACGGGGTCGATCCCACCCGAATTGGGCAGCTTGTCCAACCTGGGCACGCTCTCTCTGTCAGCAAACGGCCTGACGGGGTCGATCCCACCAGAACTGGGTGGTCTGTCCCTGTTGATAACAGCGAGCCTGCATTCGAACGATCTGACGGGGTCGATCCCGCCGGCGTTGGGCAATCTGTCCAACCTGAGGCTGCTGAGCCTCCGTGCGAACGATCTGACGGGCCCGATTCCGCCGGAGCTGGGCAATCTCTCAAGCTTGAATCAGCTTTGGCTCATTGACAACCGGCTCTCGGGGACCCTCCCTTCGGCACTCAACGGCCTGACTGCCCTTACCCACCTGTACCTGGCCAACAACCCGGATCTGACCGGACCCGTACCTTCGGGCTTCACAGCTCTTTCCCGGCTGAACGACCTCGTCCTGCACGGTACGGACCTGTGCATACCGGAGCACCCCGACTTGCAGAGCTGGTTTTCCCAGGTGGCCTTTGCCCGGGCGTCACGTTGCGAAGGTGAAGGCAGCTCGATGGCCTACCTGACGCAGGCGGTTCAGTCGCGGGCGTTCCCGGTGCCGCTCGTCGCGGGAAGGAAGGCATTGCTGCGCGTCCTCGTGACGGCCTCACAGGCCACGAGCGCAACAATTCCGGCGGTGAGGGCGACTTTCTATCGGAATGGGAGCGAGATCCACTCGGTCGACATCCCTGGCACTACAATGTCCATCCCCACCCGGATCGACGACGCCGAGAGCGCGCTGGACAGGTCGGCCAACGCCGAGATCCCGGGATCGGTGATCCAGCCGGGATTGGAGATGGTGATCGAGGTGGATCCCGACAACACACTGGACTCGGCATTGGGTGTTGCCAAACGGATTCCCGAGACCGGACGCATGCAGTTGCAGGTAGAGAAGATGCCCGCGCTCGACCTCACCTTCGTACCGTTCCTCTGGTCGGCCGGCTCCGACTCTTCGCTGGTGGATGTCGTCCGGGACATTGCTGCCGACCCGGAGGGCCATGACATGCTTTCGGATACCCGAGCGATGCTGCCCGTCGGGGAACTCGACGTGAAAGCCCATGAGCCGGTGCTGACCTCGACCACAAACACGCTGAATCTGCTTCTGGAAACGTGGTTGATCCGGACCATGGAAGGCGGCAGCGGCTACTACATGGGTCTGTTGCCGGAGCACGTTGTAGGCGGCCAGTCAGGAGTGGCGTTTCTCGGCTCCGTGGCCGGTTTCTCCGTGGCCGACCCGTTCGTGATCGCTCACGAGCTGGGGCACAACGTCAGTCTCAATCACGCACCCTGCGGTGGAGCTGCGGGTCCGGATCCGGCGTTCCCGGAGCGAAATGGGTCAACTGGCGTGTGGGGATATGACTTCCGAAACGGTGGCGCGCTGATTCCGCCTCATGCCCGGGACATGATGTCCTACTGCGGCCCTCCCCGCTGGGTCAGCGACTTCAGCTTCGCCAAGGCAATGGGCTATCGGCTCAACAGGGAAGTCGGCGCCACGGTGGCCGCCGACGCCGCGACGAAGACGATCCTCCTCTGGGGCGGCGTCGACGCCCAGGGCAATCCGTTCCTTGAGCCCGCCTTCGTGGGGTACGCTCCTCCGGCCCTGCCACGATCTGTCGGCGAGTACGAGCTGACTGGCCGCGACGCAAGCGGCGGCGACCTGTTTTCGCTGAGTTTCGACATGATGGAAATCGCCGACGCCGAGGGGAACGCTTCCTTTGTCTTCTCGCTTCCCGCACGAGCGGATTGGGCGGATGCTCTGCAAAACATCACGCTGTCCGGACCGGCGGGAGTGGCAGCGATGGATCTGACGACCAATAGGCCGATGGCCATTCTACGCGATAAGGACAGCGGCCGCGTGCAGGCCATCCTCCGGGACGCGGATGCCCTGAATCTCATTTCGGGGTCCGAGGCGGCCGTCGCGTTGCCGGGCGCACGCCCGGAGGGGCTGTTCAGTCGCGGGATCCCGGAGACAGCGCAGTGGCGCCGTTGACACTGGGCCAGCCAACCCGGAAGAGGCTACCTGACCTCACCCGGCAAACCCGGTCGCGGGGGCGCTCCGAGCACGAAGTCGCGCCGGTAGTACGACGTGCCCCGCTTCACCGTGAGCTCCACCGAACTGAGGCTCTCGGGGCCGGCCAGGGGGTCCTGGCGCAGGAACACGATGTTGGCGTGCTTGCCGGGCTCGAGCGTCCCGATCGTGTCCTCCATTCCCAGCGCGACGGCGCCGTGGTGGCTTGCTGCCGTCAGGACATCCATCATCGTCATTCCAGCCCACTCGTGGAGGTAGCGGATCTCCTCGTGGAGTGCGGGAAACGCGGAATCCGGCGGAGACGTCCCATCGGTGCCGGTCGCAATCATGACACCGGCTTCGTACGCCAGCCGGGTGGCTTCGATCGCCTCCTCCAACCCGCAGTTTGCCACGACGCCTTGGAGGCGGGGGTTGACGGATGGGGACGGGGGAGTCGGCTGCTCGGGCCCCACCGTGTCGCTCTCTGCCACGCTCGGCCATTCGCGCGGCACCATCACCCGAAGCGTCGGGTCGAGCACGGCGCCGTTCCGCTTCATGGTCGCGAAGAGCGTGTCCACCTCGGGGCCGTTCAGGTCGACCTCCACCACCCCGGTGCGCGTCCCTTCCTCTCCCTCGCGATACACATCTTCGGGTATGGCCGCCTGAACGATGCCGCAGGAGTGGGCCATCGACCGGACGCCGGCTCTGGCGACTTGCAGAGGCCTCGCCGGACCGATACTCACGTGCGACCAAACCGGAAAGCTCTGCCTGGATGCCTCGGCCACGAGGTTGCGCAGGAGATCGCCCTCAAACGGGAAATAGACCTTGATCCCGCTTGCCCAGATCCCGCGTGCCAGGGTGACGGCTTCCCCGAGATCGGTCTCATCCGTCACCGCTTGCAGCCAGGGAACGGCTCCTGTCCTTTCTCCCGCCGCCGCCAGGGCCGCGCGCCGATCGACGAAGAATCGGGGGCCCGCCATCAATGCCGAGAAGTGCAGGTCCGGGGCGGGAATCTCCTTTACCAGCGACGCGCGCTGGAGATCGATGAGCGCGCGGGCATCACCGCCCATGTCGCGGGCTGTGGTGATGCCGCCGAAGAGTTGTCGGTTGAGGATGAACTCCGCGGTAGCCCGGTCCGCCACGCTGGCCAGGTGCGTGTGCGCCTCGACGAGGCCGGGAATCGCGAACAATCCGCTCGCGTCCACGATCTCCGCGCCCTCGCGAACGTCGCCAGCAAGGTCCCGGACCGGCAGAATGCCGGCAATCACGTCGCCCTCCACGACGATGGCCATCCCGGGACGCGCCGGAGCACCGGTCCCGTCGATGACGGTTGCGCCCTCGAAAACGGTGCGGTTGGGTGCTCCCGCCGCCGCCGCCGACCCGGCCTGAGCGTCGACCGAAGAAGCCAGCGGCGCGGAAGAAGCCAGCGCCGCGATCAGGGTCAATCCGGTCACCGTCTGAGCCTGACCGCCTGTTCGAGCCCCTGAACCGTCGTCACGGTGAAGGGGTTCGTCCGCCTCAAAGGCCAGCGACGCACCGGAGATGGCCTCCGCATTCGAGTTGCCGTCCCCGTCCACACGGAGCCGCCGGAAGGCATGGTCGTTCGGACAGCCGCCGCCCCGGCCGTCCTGTGTTCCTTCCGGTCGCCGGGGTCCCGGCGAGGGTCTTGGCCATGATGAGAGCGGCTGGCTCGGGGTGGAGCTTTGGAGTGTGTTGTTTACAATGAGCATCTCAATTTAGACCAATACATCTCTTGATGGCTATTCACATGATATGTTATAATGTGTTAATATTTGAGCAGATACATCTATAAACCATTAATCATCCGAAACGAGGAGATGATTGGGGTGCGAGACTTTGAGAAACTGGGCAGAGAGGTCCGTGCCCTGCGGGAACGGCTCTCGCGGCTGAGCGACGCGAGTCTTCGAATCAGCGAGAGTCTGGACGTCGATACGGTCCTTCGCGAGGTGGCGGAAAACACGCGCGCGCTCACCGGTGCCGGCCGGGCCGTCATCGCGACGATGGACGGCTCCGGCGGGCTGCGCGACTTCGTCTCATCCGGCCTCAGTCCCGAAGAGCACGGGAGGCTGCTGGAACTCCCCTACGGCCCGGAGCTGTGGGCGTATCTGCGCGAGCTGCCGGAAGCGCTCCGTCTCGGCGACCTCACGGCCCACCTGTGTTCGCTCGGCTTCCCCGAGGACCGGACCCTGGCCCGGAGTTTCCTGGGGACGCCGATCCGCCACCGGGGCAAGCGGGTTGGCGGCTTCTACCTCGTCGACAAGGAGGGCGGCCGGGAGTTCACCAAGGGGGACGAGGAGGTCCTGGTGCTGTTCGCCTCGCACGCCGGAGCGGCGATCGCCAATGCGCGCACCCACCGGGACGAGCAGAGCGCCCGGGCCGACCTGGAGGCGCTGATCGACACGACACCGGTGGGCGTGGCGGTGCTCGACGCCCGGAGCGGGCAGGTGGCCTCGCTGAACCGCGAGGGGCGCCGCATCCTGAAGGACCTCTGCCTCCCCGGCCAATTGGAGGAGGATCTCCTGGAGGTGCTGCGCGTGCGCCGGGCGGACGGCCGCGAGATGGCGCTGGACCGCACTCCGCTGAAGCAGGTCCTGTCGGACGCCGAGGTGGTCCGCGTCGAGGAGATCGTGCTCGAGGTCCCGGACGGCCGCAAGCTCAACACGCTCATCAACGCCACGCCCATCCGCTCGGAGCAGGGCGAGGTCGAGTCGGTGGTCGTCACGCTGCAGGACCTGACGCCGCTGGAGGAGGTGGAGGTGCTCAGGGCCGAGTTCCTGGGCATGGTGAGCCATGAGCTGCAGGCGCCGCTGACCTCGATCAAGGGTTCAGCGGGGACGTTGCTGGCGGCATCGACGGCGCTGCGTCCGGCCGAGATGGTCCAGTTCTTCCGCATCATCGACGAGCAGGCCGACCACATGCGCCAGCTGATCGGGGACCTGCTGGACGCGGCGCACATCGAGGCGGGCAGGCTGTCGGTCGCGCTGGAACCCGCGGATCTCGCGGCCGTCGTGGATCAGGCGCGGAACCTCTACGTGAGCGGAGGGGGCACGAACCCCGTCCTCATCGACCTGCCGCCGGACCTGCCTCATGTGCTGGCGGACCGGCAGCGCATCGTCCAGGTGCTGGGCAACCTCATCTCGAACGCGGCCCGCCACTCGCCCCGCTCCTCGCCCGTCCGGGTGACCGCGGAGCAGGAGGGCGTTCATGTGGCCGTCTCCGTGATCGACGACGGTCCCGGCATCCCGGCCGAGCGTCTGCCGCACCTGTTCAGGAAGTTCGCCCGCAGCGCGCGCAGGGACCGCGGGCGCGGAGTGGGAAGCGGCCTGGGCCTGGCCATCTGCAAAGGCATGGTGGAGGCTCACGGGGGCCGCATCTGGGCCGAGAGCGCGGGAGAGGGGCCGGGTGCGCGCTTCACGTTCACGATTCCGGCCCTGGACGAGGCGCGGCCCGTTGTCGCGGCGGCCCCGTCGCGAGTTGCGCGGGACCTGCACGCCGGGGCCGGCGATGCGCTCCAGGTGCTCGTGGTCGACGATGACCCCAAGGCGCTCCTGTACGCCCGTGGCATCCTCGAGGAGGCGGGGCACCGCGCGATCGTGACGGGCGACCCGGACGAGGTGCCCCTGCTTCTCGAGACGCACCGGCCCGATCTCGTCCTGCTCGACCTGCTCCTGCCCGGGACGGACGGGATCGAACTGATGCAGAGCCTGCCTGCACTCGCCGACCGGCCGGTCATCTTCATGTCAGCATACGGCCGCGACGAAACGATCGCCCGAGCCCTCGAGACCGGCGCGGCAGACTACCTGGTCAAACCGTTCTCGCCGACCGAACTCGTCGCTCGAATCAAGGTGGCGATCCGCAAGCGGGCCGGACCGACCGAGCCCTACCGGGTGGGCGATCTCTCCATCCACTACGACGAGCGCCGGGTCACCCTGGCCGGCCAGCCGGTCGAACTGACCGCCACCGAGTACGATCTGCTGAGCGCCCTGTCGGCCAAGGCGGGCCGGGTATCGTCGTACGACTACCTGCTGCGCCGGGTCTGGCGTTCCCGGCGCGCGGGCAAACCTCGGATCGTGCGCGTATACGTGAAGAAACTCCGCGACAAACTGGGCGACGACGCGAAGAATCCGACCTACATCTTCACCGAGTCACGGGTCGGCTATCGAATGGCCAGGCCGGGGGATGGCTGAAGTCCGGGCGTGAGCTTCAACAGCAGCAGAGCATGACCGCCCATGTCGCGGGTAAAGACGGCCGACCCGGAAGGCCTCCACGACCTCGCTGGCGAATCCTCGATTGACCGGCGGGCTAATGCTGCCATAGGCTTGAGTGGACGGTGCCCGGACACCGAAGGAGGCGGACCATCGGCAGGACGACCAGGCGACAGCGGACGGCGTGTTTTTCCCAGGCCCTGTCCTTTCCGCGCCGGGTACCGATCCTCCTCTTCGCGGCCCTGACCGCCGCTGCTTGCGACGCGGGCGAACCGTCGGTCCCCACGATCGCGATCGACAGCGCGGGAGTGCGGATCGTGACGAGCGACCCGGCGACGTTCGCCGCGGCGTGCACATTGAGCGAGGTGCCGATCTTCAGGGTCGGGGACGACGAGAGCGACGACAAGCAGTGGTTCTCGAGCGTCCGGGGCGTCGGCAGGCTTTCGGACGGCTCGGTGGCGGTCGCCGACCGGACGAGCGCCGAGGTGCGGATCTTCGCTCCGGACGGGCGGCATCTCCGTTCGATGGGCCGCCACGGCGAGGGGCCCGGCGAATTCCAGGATCCCTTCGTGCTCTGGGTGCTGCCGGGAGACACGATCTGGGTCGGAGACTACCGGCCCTTCCGCTACGTCGTCTTCACCGCCGAGGGCGAGTGGGTCCGCAATGTGACGCTCGACCCGATCTACCCGGACCCGTCACGCGGCGGCGGAGTGCTCGACAACGGCGTGTCGGTGAACGGGGTCTACCGGTCGCCACGCGGCCGGGACTTTAGAAGCCCCGATACGCTGGTCGCAGAGGTTCACGACCGGGACGGCAACCGGGTTGGGGTTCTCTCGCGGCTCCCGTCGCGGAGGCTCGGACGGGCTCCGGACACCGAGGCGTACAATTACTACATCGGCGTCCTCTTCGATCCCACTGCCCAGGTTGACGCCAGGGAGCGGACCATCGCGCTCGCGCAGACCGCGACCCCCGAAGTGCGGCTTCTGGACGAGGCGTTCAACCTCCGCTCCATCGTTCGCTGGCACGTCCCCGATCAAGAGGTGACCTCTGGAGATGTGCGCGTCTACCGCGAGGAGTACATCAGGCGGCGCAGCACGGGCAGCAACATCTGGAACGACGACTATGACGGTCCGATGATCAGCCCCGAGCGACCGGTAGCAGACGTGATGCCGGCGATCTCAAGCCTGCAGGTCGGCCGCGATGGGCGTCTCTGGGTCTGGCCGTACCGGCGGCCGGGAGCCGACCCGACACGTGCCATGGCCTTTTCCCCCGATGGCGAGTTCCTCTGCCACCTCGAACGCCCTGGGGAGGCAGCAAACTACTCGGTCCATGAGTTCGGAGCCGACTATGCGCTCGGAGTGTCGACCAGCGATCTCGGGATCGAGACGGTCGTCGTGCACGCGATGCGTCTTCCCGGCGAGAGTTGAGCCTGGCCCCTCCGGAGGCGTGCATGCGTCTACTGACCTTTCTGGCGTCAGCCGTCCCCGTGCCGGTCGAGGAAGGCGTCCGTCCCTGGAGGAAGCAGGAGGTTGTCCGAGATCGCCGCTATCTCTTCCGCCTCTTTCCACGCCTGCTCCAGAATCCAGAGTTCGCCTTCCAGCGCCCGCCGCTCCTGCTCTTCGTGCAGCGCCATTTCCAAGGCGACCCGGGTGCTCTTGGGCATCTTCCTGATGTATCTCGAACTGCCCCTCGAACCCCGGTCGGCCCACTCGGCCACACGGGTGACGAAGCGGCCGGGGTGGCCGCCCAACTCGATTTCGCGCACCGCGCGCCCGACCGTCCGCCGAGAACCGCCCCACCAATTGAGGCGTGGTACGATCGACGCCGCAATCCGGCGTGCTTCCTCCCCTTCGAACTCCGCCTTCCGACGCCCGGCTCCGAGTTCGATCCGGAATCCCGTGTTCTCGCCCGCTGTCAACAGGCGCGTCCTTGCCACGTCGAAGTAGGAAAAGACAGCGATGTCGGCAGCGGTAGCGGGAGCACCATCGGCCTGTCCTCGATTCAGCCGCACCTTCGCGTACGGATACCACCGCAACAAGCCGAGGTAGCCCGCTCCCAAAGCGACGGTGCCCATGGCCGTAACAGCCGGACCGAGCATCCAGCCTATTGCATACCCCGCGCCGAGCTGCGCGAATGCGCGACGCCTCCGAGGGCCGAACTCATCCGCGTACCGCCACGCCGCGAACTCCCCGCGTGGTGGCTTGCCGATGCGCACCAGATACAACCCTTCCCGATGGCGCGCGATCCCGATGTTCCCTGTCGAGGCCCGCATCGGCGTTTCCCGAAACAGGCGTTCACAGTCCTCGACCGCCTCCCAGCGTTCTTCCAGGGGAGTGAGATTCCAGCGTCGGCACTTGATGCACACGACCCAGAGCCGTCCCTTCGCGGCGTCGAAAGCGAGTCGGCGCCCTACGGGGAAGCTCTCCACCACCTCGTTCGAGCCGAGGGGCTTCTTGCAGAAAATGCAGGTCCGGTACATCGCCGCTCAGATGGTGGGGATCTAAACGAACCTCACCAGCTTCACATCCAGCGCCCGTGTCCGCTGCTGCGCCCCCTTCCACTGCACCAGAATCGGACTCTGGTACGTCCCCCAACCGATCTCGCCGGTCCCATCCCCCCGGCGATCCAGCACCGGCAGGCTGAACCCGCGCTTCATGCGCAGGAAGTGCGACACCGGCAGCGCGACGGCCCGGTTCACCACCCTCTCGACCATCGAATCGCGGAGCCCGACGCGGTCCAGCACCTGGTTGAGCACGTAGAACGCGTCGAACTGGGCGAAATTCACGGCCTTGGCCGGGATCGTGCGGGGATCTCGCAGGACATCCCTCACATCCTTCCCCGTCTGCGCCATGAAGCGGAACGGATTCCTGAGCGCCTCGCGCAGATCGTAGTTCATCAGCAGCGCTTCGTACTCGTTCACCGTCAGCCCGGCATGCTGCTCTTCTTCGGGGAGCGACACGTCGAAACGCCCGAACGACACGCCGTGCTTCTCGACCATCTTCTGGAGTGTGTCGATGAACCCCAGCTGCGGGTCGCGCAGATTCTGGGCGTCGATCGGGTGAGCGGAGGCGCTGATCGGCACCCGCATGCTGGCGACCTCCTCTTCGTGGTCGTAGGCGATCACGGTCGTTCGCCGATGCCGTGTGCCGCCGACGTGCACGCCGTCCAGCTCGACGAACCAGACGGGCTCGGAGCCGCCGAGCTGGTAGGAAGCCGAGTTGTGCAGCCCGGCCCCGATGAAGGTGAGGTGGGAGTCGGCGTTCAGCGGTTCCTTGTCGCGCTGCTCCTCGGAGAGCTCCGAGCGGAGGTGCATTGCGTCGTGCGTGTAGTCGGCGCCGGCCGGGAAAAGCTCCTGGAAGAGCTGGAGGTAGCCCTTGATCCCGCGCCCGTCGTGCTCGAGCAGCTCCGCCAGGCGTTGGTCGAGATAGCCCGCGGTCGTGTGATTCGAGATGTAGAACGAGCGGGTGTACTTCGTGAAGTCGTCGCCGAACTCCTCGAGCAGCTTCCCGCGCACGTTGATCAGCTCGATCCGCGACGCGGGCATGATGCGCAAGGTCGCGTGGAAGGGCCCCTGCCCGGAGCGCGTGTGCCGATCTACGAGGATCATTCTATCCTGCTTTTCCTTCGAGAAGTCGCTTGTGACAAATGCCGGACAAACATATGACCATTGGGCCCTCTACGGAAAACGGCCGCGCTAGTTTGCCAGAGCGCCATATACCAGGGCACGAAGCTTCGCGTGGTCGTCCACCGGCCGGTTCCCGCGCAGTTGCGTGAAGTAGACGACGACCAGCCGCTCGGCCGGATCCACCCAATATGTGGTGTGATACGCGCCTCCCCAGCCGTAGTCTCCCTCTGATCCGGGCTGGCCGGCCGCGCCGAGGTCGAGCCGGACCTGAAGGCCGAGTCCGAAGCCGACCCCGGCCCCCATCAGGTCGCCGATGTGATTGGCGGTCATCAGCGCGACGCTGGCGGGGGACAGGACGCGGGAGTCGCCCAGGTGGCCGCCGTTGAGCATCATCTGCAGGAAGCGCGCGTAGTCGCGTGCGGTGGAGAGGAGGCCCGCGCCGCCCGAGAAGCTCGCGCGGGGACCGTCCACGTACTGTCCCTGCGTGTCCATGCCGGGGCCGTCGGGGGACCGGGTCAGGTTGCCCTCGCCGGCGTGGCCGTAGACCACCGCCAGCCGGTCCGTCTTGTCGCCGGGCAGGTAGAAGTGGGTGTCGCGCATGTCGAGAGGTTCGAAGATGCGCGCCCGCAGGAACTCGTCCAGCGGGAGGCCCGAGACTTCCTCGACCAGGGCGCCGAGGATGTCGGTCGCGTAGCCGTACACGAAGCCCGCGCCGGGCTGGGCCTGGAAGGGAAGGGCGGCCATCCGGTCCACGGTGGCGCGGACCGGTTCGTCCCGGTGCGCAAAGTACCATCCCGTGATTCCGGCCTCGGCCCAACGGTCGCCGCCGGGTCCGTAGCCGTAGGAGATGCCCGCCGTGTGGGTGAGCAGGTCGCGAATCGTGACCGGGCGGTCGGCGGGCACGACCTCGTAGCTTCCGTTCTCGCCCGGCACGGCCACGGTGGTCGTGGCGAACGCCGGGAGATGCCTGCCCACGGGGTCCGAGATCAGGAGCGCGCCGTCTTCCTGGAGCATCATCACGGCCACGCTCACGATCGCTTTCGTCTGCGAAGCGATGCGGAAGATCGCGTCGACCTCGATCCTCTCCCCCGCATCCACGTCACTGTACCCGACGGCCTCCTCGTAGACGACCGCGCCGTCGCGCAGGACTGCCACCACCGCGCCGGGAAGGCTGCCGCCGGCGACGTAGTCTTTCAGTACGGCCTCGATCCGCTCCAGCCTGCCGGGGACGAAGCCGGCATCGGCGGGGGCGACGCGGGGGAGTTCCTGGGCCGCGACCGCGACCGACGACAGGATCGCGACGGCAACGAAGAGGGTGGCGGCCGCCAGGGAGCGGAACGAAGAGTGGATGATCCGGGTCATGGGTCTCGCGGGGTTGGAGAAGGTTGCGCGGGTAAGCTAGACTTGGCCGCCGCCGCTCACAACGAACACCAGCCATCCAAGGAACCCGCCAATGTCGCAGACCGCCGCAATCGTCGCCCAGTTGAAGACGTCCCACAAATACATGAAGAGCACGGTTTCGATCTTCGAGGAGGACGACGCCGGGTTCGCGCCGCAGCCCGAACTCTATACCGTGGCCGGGCACATCGCGCACGCGGCCGATTCAGTGGATTGGTTCGTGGAAGGCGCCTTCGGCAAGGGCTGGAACCTCGACTTCGAGGGCCTGATCGCCGCGGCCCGTGCGGTCGAGACGCTCGAAGAGGCAAACGCGTGGCTCGACCGGGCCTTTGAGAACGCGATCGCGACCTTCGAGTCGGCTTCGGACGAAGACCTTGCCGGGAAGATCGTCGACGAACGCATCATGGGGGGCGCGCCCCGGGCCTCCATTGTCGGTCCCATCGTGGATCACACGGCGCACCACCGGGGAGCGCTCACGGTCTACGCGCGGCTCCTGGGCAAGGTGTCGCCGATGCCGTACAGCTGATCAGAAGATCATGTGGCCGATCACGGCGCAGACCGGCACCGTGATGAGCGTCCGCAGCAGGAAGACCACGAACAGCTCGAGCAGGCTGACCGGCAGGCGCGACTTGAGCAGATAGGCGCCCACCTCCGACATGTAGACGAGCTGGGTCACCGACGCGCAGGCGATCACGAAGCGGGTGACTTCGCTCTCGATCGACTGCCCCAGGATGACCGGCAGGAACTGGTCGGCGAAGCCCACCAGGAGCGCGGGAGCCGCGGCCGCTGCCTCGGGCAGCCGCAGCAGTTCGGCGAAGGGCACCAGCGGGTACGACAGCCAGGTGAAGATCGGGGTGTGGTTGGCGATCACCAGCGAGGAGGTGCCGATCACCATGACGAGCGGCAGGAGGCCGAACCAGATGTCGAAGGTCGTGCGCAGACCGTGCCGGGCCAGGGCGGCGGGTCCGGGGGCGCCTGACGCGCGCTCGGTGGCCAGCGCCAGGCTGTGGGCGAGCACGCCGCGCCCGGATGGGGCGCCGGCTTCGGGTGCGGGACCGGCCGCCGAGTAGCGGTCCTGCTTGCGGGACAGGGGCGGGAGCCGGGGCATGATCATGGCCGCCGCCAGCCCGCTCACGACCACGGCGCCGTAGAGTGGCAGGAAGTGCTCGCCGAGGCCCGCGAAGTCGGTCACGACCTTCGCGAACGCGACGGACACAACCGAGAAATTGAGCGCGATGACCAGCGCCTCGCGCTGGGTGTAGTGGCCGCGGTCGTACTGCTCGGTCGTGATCACCAGTCCCACGATCGACGAACCGAACCACGAAGCCGCGCCGTCCACCGCCGCCCGCCCTGGAAGGCGGAAGAGCGGGCGGAAGACGCGCCGTGCCAGGGTGCCGATGAACTCCATGAGCCCGAAATCGGTCAGGAACGGCAGCAGGAACGACGCGAAGACGAAAACGATGACGATGACCGTCATGAGATCGTTCAGGATCACCCCGCCGGTGTCTGCGGAGGTGATCCACGCGGGACCGGCGCCGAAGAGGATCATGCACGCCACCAACGCCGCGATCACACGCACGGCCACCGAGGTTCGGGAAACGGCGAAGAGCGCGGCGAATCCCTTCGGACTGCGCGACCAGCCGGGTCGGGCCAGCGCGGCGTACAGCGACAGCAACGCGGAGACACACACGATGACCGCCGCGATCGTGGGCAGCGAGCCGCCCAGCAGCGCCTTGGCCCAGTCGGTGAGGATGCCCAGCCCGATGTTGAGGCCGCTGTCGGTGGGGTAGGGCGCGAGGAACATCGCCACGCCGAGCAGCGACGGGATGGCGAAACGGAGCGTCTTCATGGGCGTGCAAGGTAGGGTGGGGAGCACGGGTTGCCAACCGCCGATTTCCGACTCGCCAGTTCAGCCGAATCATGCGAGCTTTCAAGGCTTGGGTGAGGACGGGGACGGGAGATCCAACACTGCTGACATGGAGCCCGATCGAGTGATCTCTCTCGCGGGAAAGACTGCCATCGTGACCGGCGCGGCCAGGGGGATCGGGGCCGCCTGCGCGCGGGCCTTCGCCGAGCACGGCGCCCGCGTGGTACTGGGCGATGTCCTTGAAGACCAGTGCGCCGAAACCGCCAGCAGCATCTCCGCCGACACCGGCGCGGCCACCCTGTCCGTGCGCGCCGACGTGAGCGACCCGGAGGACTGCGCCGCCCTGCTCGCGGCCTGCACGGACCGCTTCGGCACCTGCGACATCCTGCTCAACAACGCCGGCATCATCGTGCAGGGCTCGGTCCTGGACGCGTCCGTCGAGGACTTCGACCGGGTGATCGCGGTCAACCTGCGCGGCACCTTCCTCCTCAGCCAGCTGGTCGCGCGCCACATGGTCGAGCGCGGCACAAAGGGCTCGATCATCAACATGTCCTCCACCAACGCCGTCGTGACGATTCCGGACCAGTTGCCGTACGCCGCGTCCAAGGGCGGCGTGGCCCAGATGACCCGCGCGATGGCCATGGCCCTGGCGCCCCACGACATCCGTGTGAACGCGATCGGTCCGGGGACGATTCTCACCGACATGCTGAAGGTCGTCATCGCGAACGACGAGGCGCGGCGCACGATCCTGTCGCGCACCCCGATGGGTCGCATCGGCGAGGCGTCCGAGGTCGCGACCGTGGCCGTATTCCTGGCCTCGGACTACGCGTCGTATATGACCGGCGACACCATCTTCCCGGATGGTGGCCGACTGTCCCTCAACTACACCGTTCCGCTGCGCGAAGATGGCTGACGGCGCCCGCACGCAGCAGACCGGAGCTGACGGCGCCCGCCTCGCCGTCGACATCGGCGGCACCTTCACCGACGTGGCTCTGGAAGCCGGCGGCCGCCTCGTCACCACCAAGGTGCTCACCACCCACGCCGCCCCCGAGCACGGGGTCCTCGACGCCGTCCACAAGGTCCTGGAGATGGCGTCGGTCCCGCCCTCGGCCATCCGCCTCGTCATTCACGGCACCACCCTGGCCACCAACGCCATCATCGAGCGGAAGGGCGCGCGCACGGCCCTGATCGTCACCGAGGGACACCGCGACGCCCTCGAAATGGCCCACGAGAACCGCTTCGAGCAGTACGACATCGGCGTGGACCGCCCCCCGCCCCTCGTCCCGCGCCACCTCCGCCTCCCGGTGACGGAGCGGGTCGACCGGCGCGGCCGCGTCCTCATCCCCCTCGACGAGGACACCGTGCGCGCGGCCCTGCCCGCCCTCGACGAGCACGGCGTCGAAGCCGTCGCCATCGCGCTCATCCACGGCTACGCCAACCCGGCCCACGAGCGCCGCATCGCGGAAATCCTGGCCGCCGAGCGCCCGGACCTGTCCGTTACGCTCGCATCGGTGGTGTGCCCCGAGATCCGCGAGTACGAGCGCAGCTCCACGGCCTGCGCCAACGCGTACGTCCAGCCCCGCATGGCGCGCTACCTGACGGGCCTGGCGGCCTCGCTGCGCGAATCGGGCCTCGCCTGCCCGTTCCTCCTCATGACCAGCGGCGGCGGCCTCACCACCCTCGAAACCGCCGTCACGGCACCGGTCCGCCTGGTCGAGTCCGGCCCCGCCGGCGGCGCCATCCTCGCGAGCCACCTCGCGCGCGAGCTCGCCCTGGGCGACGTCCTCTCGTTCGACATGGGCGGCACCACCGCCAAGCTGTGCGTGATCGACGGAAGCGAGCCGCTCCACTCCCGCACCTTCGAGGTGGCGCGCAGCTACCGCTTCAAGCAGGGCAGCGGCCTGCCCGTGCGCATCCCCGTAATCGAGATGGTGGAGATCGGGGCGGGGGGTGGTTCCATCGCGGGGGTCGACGACCTCGACCGCATTCATGTCGGGCCCGAGAGCGCGGGGTCGGAGCCGGGCCCGGCGGCCTACGGGCGGGGCGGGAAGGAGCCGACCGTCACCGACGCCGACGTGGTGCTGGGGCGCATCGATCCCGACCTCTTCGCGGGGGGCGCGATCGGGCTCGACCGGGGCCGCGCCGAGACCGCCATCGGGTCCCGGGTGGGGGGCAGGCTGGGGCTCGACGGGGCGGTGGCCGCGCTGGGGGTCAGCGAGATGGTGGACGAGAACATGTCCAACGCCGCCCGCACCCACGCGATCGAGTGGGGGAAGGGGCTGAGCGGGCGCACCGTGGTGGCCTTCGGGGGATCGGCGCCGATCCACGCGGCCCGCCTCGCCGACAAGCTCGAGCTGGACCGCTTCGTCGTGCCGGGGGACGCGGGGGTGGGTTCGGCGGTGGGGTTCCTCCTGGCGCCGATCTCGTACGAGGTCGTCCAGAGCCGCTACCTGCGCCTCTCCGCCTTCGATCCGGCGCTGGTGCGCGAGGTGCTGGCCGGGATGAGGGCGGAAGCAGCCGCAGTGGTGGCCTCGGGCGCACCGGGCGTCGCCACCAGCGAGCGCGCCCACGCCTACATGCGCTACGTGGGACAGGGCCACGAGATCGGCGTCGAGCTGCCCGGCGCGGTGGTGCGCGGCGGAAACAACGCGGTGGCCGAGTTGCGCGAAGCCTTCGACCGCGGCTACGAGGCCGTGTACGGACGCACGATTCCCGGGCTCGACATCGAGGTCCTCAGCTGGACGCTGGTCGTCTCTGCTCCCGCGCACGGACACCTCGCCGGCGGGAGGCAGCCGCAGCCGCGCGAGGCGGTCGCTCTCTCTCCCTCCACCAACGGCCCGGCGCCCGATCCCTCGAAATGGACCGACCTCTTTGCAGGCGCGGATGAGGGGGTTGTGAGGGCGGCCGTCCACTTGCGGCCCGATCTGGACGAAGGCGCGGCGGTACCGGGCCCGGCCCTGATCGCCGAGGCTCAGACCACCACGGTCGTTCCGGCGGGTTGGGAGGCGCGTGTGCTGGCGGGCGGGCACCTCCTGGTCCAGCGGCGGGCGCGACAGACCGCGCGTACGGGTTTCTCCGCGCTGGAGGACCAGATCATGTGGAGCCGGCTGCTGTCGGTGGTCGAGGAGCAGGCCCGGACGCTCGTGCGCACCGCCTTCTCCACCCCGGTGCGCGAGGCGGGCGATCTCTCCGCCGGCGTCTTCGACCTGAGCGGCCGCATGCTGGCGCAGGCCGTCACGGGAACGCCAGGGCACGTCAACGCGATGGCGGCCTCGGTGGGCTGCTTCCTGCGCGACCACCCCATCGAGACCCTGCGCGAGGGCGACGTCCTCGTCACGAACGACCCGTGGGAGGGCACCGGCCACCTCAACGACTTCACGGTCGTCACCCCGGCGTTTCTGGACGGCCGCCTGGTCGCCCTCTTCGCGGCCACGAGCCACATCGCCGACGTTGGCGGGCGCGGCTTCGGCGCCGACGCAAACCAGGTCTTCGAAGAGGGCATCCGCATCCCGATCGGCTACCTGATCCGCGCCGGCGAGGTGGACGCCACCCTGATGCGCATGGTGCGCGCGAATGTGCGCGAGCCCGACGTGGCGCAGGGCGACCTGTACTCGCTGGCCGCCTGCAACGAGACCGGCTGCGAGCGCCTCCTGGCCATGATGACCGAGTTCGGCCTCGACTCGCTCGACGACCTGGCCGACAAGATCGTCGCGGCCTCGCGGCGGGCCATGCTGGAGCGCATCCGCGCGCTGCGTCCCGGCACCTACCGCCACCGCATGACGATCGACGGCTACGACGAGGACCTGGAGCTGGTGTGCAGCCTGACGGTCTCGCCGGACGGCATCCGCATCGACTGGGACGGGACCTCGCCGCAGTCCTCATACGGGATCAATGTGCCGGTCACCTACACACGGGCGTATGCATCGTTCGGGGTGCGGTGCGTGGTCGGCTCCGAGGTCCCGAACAACGCGGGCTCGCTGAGCGCGATCGACGTGACGGCGCCCGAGGGCTGCCTTTTGAATGCCCCGCCGCCGGCCGCGGTCTCCGCCCGCCACTCCATCGGGCAGATGCTCCCCGACGTGGTGCTGGGCGCGCTCGGCCAGGCCATGCCGCAGGGCTCGGTCCCGGCGGAGGGCGCGTCGTGCCTGTGGAACCCGGTGATCATGGGGGGACAGGGGCTGACGGGCTCCTACGGCTACGGCGACGCCGAGCCCTTCGTGGTGAACCCGTTCCATACAGGCGGCACCGGCGCGCGTCCCGGCAAAGACGGGCTCTCGGCGACGGCCTTCCCGTCGGGGGTGCGCAGCACGCCGATCGAGATCACCGAGACGGTCGCGCCGCTGATCTTCTGGCGGAAGGAGTACATCGCGGATTCGGGGGGGCCGGGCGAGTACCGCGGGGGGTTGGGCCAGGTGATGGAGATCTCGCACGCCGAGGGGGCGGCGTTTGCCGTGTCCAAGATGTTCGAGCGGGTGCGCAACGCGGCGCTGGGGCGAGACGGGGGCGGGGCGGGGGCGCCGGGCCGGGTGTATATCGCGGGTGGGGCGGAGCTGCGCGTGAAGGGGCGGGAGGTCGTGCCGCCGGGGTGCCGCATCGTGCTCGAGACGCCTGGGGGCGGCGGCCTGGGGGATCCGGGCAGCCGCGGCCGGGAGAAGGTGCGCGAGGATGTGCTTGACGGGTTGGTGAGTGAGGGGGCCGCCGCGCGGGACTACGGCGCGGGGGGCGGGGAGGGGGCGTGAGGCGCCCTGCCTGCCCGGCTGCGTTGCCGCTTCTCGCGGCCGCCGCCATCCAGGCCGCCTGCCAGGGCGATGCGGCGCCGACCGAACCGCCCCCACCCGTCAACGACGCCATCCGCATGATCGGCGGCGAGCGCCCCGCCACGATGATCCGGCCGCAGGACTATGTGGCGGGCACGCCGGTGCCGATCGTCATCGCCCTGCACGGATTTACGAGCAACGCCGGCGTCACGGACAACTACTTCGGCCTCTCCCGGCGCGTCGAGACGGACGGGATCGCCGTCATCCTCCCCAACGGCACCCGCAACCCCGACGGCGTGAGCTTCTGGAACGCCACCGACTTCTGCTGCGACGGCTACCGAACCGGGGTCGACGACGTGGGATACCTGAACAGCCTGGTCGAGGAGGCCGGCCAGCACATCGTCCCCGACGGTGTCTACCTGGTCGGCCTCTCCAACGGCGCCTTCATGTCGTACCGCATGGCCTGCGAGTCGATGCCCGGCCTGCGGGCGATTGCGGCCGTCGCCGGCACCAGCTTCGACGACCCCGAGGTCTGCGAAGGGGCCAGGCCGCTGTCCGTACTGCACATCCACGGCACGAGCGACAATGTCATCCGCTTCGGCGGCGGCAGCGGCACCGGGGGCACGCGCTATCCGGGTGCCCGGGAAACCGTCAGGCGCTGGGCCGCCCGGGCCGGATGCGACCTGGACGCCTCCGAAGCGCTGCCGCGCCTCGACCTGGACCTGCTTCTGGAAGGCGACGAAACGACGCGCCGCCTCTACAGCACCGGGTGCGCGGATGGACTCAAGGTCGAACTGTGGACGGTCCAGGCGGGCCCCCATGTCCCTGCGTTCGATCCCGACAGCATCGGGCGGAGAATCATCGAGTGGTTGCTGGAGTAGGTCAGCCCTCCGGGCAATCCGCATACATCACCAGCGACTCCAGATCCTCCTTGATCGCCTCGTAGACGCTCTCCGGCTCGGTCGGATTCTCGTTCTCGATCCACGCGCCGCAGCGGGCGCCGCCGGACATCTCCCCCTGGTAGCGAATCCGGCCGGTTTCGTGAAAGACGGTGAGTTCGCCCTCCCAGGTCCCGTCGCGCATGACGGCCTCGAGCTGCGTGCCACCGTCCTCGCCGGGGAAGTCGCGAAAGACCCGTCCCGAAAACGGCTGCATCGCCTCGGGGTCGAGGTAGGTGCTATCCTGTACGACGAGTTCGGTCAGCTCCCTGGGCGGCGCCTGACAGCTGGCGAGCGACAGGAGCGCCAGAGCGACCGGCCAGCCGCGCCGCGGACCCCGATCCGCCCGCCGAAACCTGCCGTGCACCCTTGAACGCCGAGCCGCCATTCCTACAGATTCCTCCATGGCCATTAACCTAGCTGAAGACGCCGTCCACGCACTGAACCGCGCCGCAGCCGTGGCCGCGCGGGAAGGCGGCGAATCGATCACGCCGCGGCACATCCTGGCGGGCGCTCTCTCCCAGCGCGACCCCGCGCTCCTCGAGGCCCTCGCCGAGCTCGACCTCGCACTGGAAACGCTCCCCGAGGCGTTGCGCGACGCTCCCGAGACCTACGAGGGACACCTCCCCTTCACCCTGGCGGGCCACGAGGCCCTGGCGGCGGCCATCGAGGCAAGTTCCGCCACCGGCGCCGACGCGACCGCCAGCCCGCACCTCCTGCTGGGTGTCGCGAAAGCCGGCGACGAGGAATCGCGCGCGGTACTGACGGAGTGGGGGATGGAGGAGGACGCCCTCGCGGCGGCCCTCACCGCCGAGCCGGCCGACGAGAACGACTCGGGACCGGCCACCACCGCCGTCGTCTCGGCCCTGCTCCTCGCGCTCGCCCTGTCCTGCACCCCCGACGCGGGGTCCGGCGACCCCTCCGCCGACACGGCTGACCCTGCCACGGCCGCCACCGCCGCAGACCCCTTCGCCGCCACCCCCGCCGACGGCCCCGCCCCCCAGATCGGCCCCGCTCCCGACGACTACGTCCCGACGGCGGCGGGCGCCCCATCGACCGACATCTGGGTCGGCCGCCTCGAGCGCGGCGCTGACGGCTCGCTGTCGGTCGCGGACCTCGTCAACGGCACCGACCGCGACGGCTACGACAATCAGCCCTCCTTCGACCCCTCCGGCGCGGCGATCTACTACACGGCGGCCGTCGACGCGACCCAGACCGAGACCTTCCGCTACGGCGTCACGGACGGTGCGGTGGAGCAGGTCACCCACACCGCCGGTGCCAGCGAGTTCTCCCCCACCATGATCCCCGGCCAGGACGCCTTCTCGGCGATCCACGAAGTGCGCGGCCTGCAGTACCTGTGGCGCTACGCCGCCGACGGCTCCGAATTCGGCCCGATCTTCGCGACCGTCGAACCGGTGGGATACCACGCGTGGGCCGACGAGCGCACGGTCACGATGTTCGTCCTCGGCGACCCTCCGACCCTGCAGGTCGGCGACGCGCTCTCGGGTGAGGTGCGCACCGTGGCCGAGAACCCCGGCCGCTCGATTCACCGGATCCCCGGCACGGCAGAGATCTCCTTCGTGCGCAAGGTGTCGGACGAGGAGTGGTGGATCGAGCGTCTCGACCCGGCGACCGGCGCCGCCGAGCGCATCGCGCAGACGCTGCCCGGCCGCGAGGACTACGCGTGGACGCCCGCCGGCGAGATCCTGATGGGGGACGCCGCGGCGCTCTTCGCCTGGACCGCCGAGACGGGTTGGGCAGAGATCGCCGATCTTGGCGACGCGGCCGGCGACATCTCGCGGCTCGCGGTGAGCGCCGACGGGTCGCACATTGCGGTGGTGAGAAACCGATGACCCGCGACCGTCGTACAACAAGGGACCGTGTCGGACGGCCACCTCGGGGAACGCAAAGCCAAATGATCGACCACCGCCGCGAAGCGGGCACCCGATGATCGACCGCCGCCGCCAGTTCCGCATCCTGTCGATCTACTGCTTGATCGGCGGGATTGCCCTCGCCGCGGTGGTTATGTCGGGCGTCCTTTTCCCGGTGACGGTGTGGACGGTCATCGGCGCATTTCTGCTGGGGGCGTGGGTCGGGTTCGCCATCTATCGTCTCAGGTCGGATTCATTGATTTAGGGATACAAAGGAGTTTGATATGCTCGATTTCTTCAGTTCGTATTTGAACTCGCTGGCCCAATTCTGGGGCACCGCGATCCGGATCGGACTTCCCCAGCTGGTGCTGGTACTTCTCCTGATCGGCTGGATCCGGCGCAGAAGGTGCGGGCGGGCCGCCGGTGGGGACGCCGGCAAACCCTGCTGCGCGACGTGGTCGTGGGGGATGGGTTGCGGCCCCTCCCGCTGTTGCTGGCAGACCGGTGCCGCAGAGGGCGGAGACGAGGACGGCGACTCCTGACTTGAGGGTCCGCCCGGCCGTTTGGGTGCGCGGAATCATCCGCGGACTCCTTGCCGTCCTGGCGGCCGGGAATCTCGCGCCCGGGACTCCCGCGGCTGCGCAGGATGCGACCGTGCGCGCCGTGCGCACGGAACAGGCTCCCACGATCGACGGCGTCCTCGACGAAGCGTTCTGGCAGGAGATTGAGCCCGTCACCGACTTTCGCCAGCGCGTGCCGGTCGACGGCGCCCCCTCATCGGAGCGCACCGAACTGAGGGTCGCCTTCGACGACAGCAACATCTACTTCGGGATCGTCCTGCACGACTCCGATCCGTCGGGGATCCGGCGCAGCATCCTGCACCGCGAGGGCCGGATCGATCAGGACGACAACATCCGCATCGGCCTCGACACGTACAACGACAAGCGCAACGCGTACATCTTCGAGATCAACCCGTTCGGCACCCAGGGCGACGCGCTGATCACCGACGAGTCCATGACCCTGTCGGACTGGTGGTGGGAGGGCGTCTACGAGAGCCAGGCGCTGATCACCGACGACGGCTGGGTGGTCGAGGCTGCCGTCCCCTTCACGACCATCCGCTTCGCGGACTCGGACGAAGTCGAGATGGGCATCCTCATGGAGCGCACCATCCGGCGCAAGAACGAGATGGTGTACTTCCCCCACATCGGCCAGGAGTTCAGCCGCGCGCTCAGCCAGGTGTCCCAGTACGCGACCCTGACGGGGCTCGAGGGGCTGCGCCGCGGGCGCTACATGGAGGTGAAGCCCTTCGCGATCACGGGGCGGTCGGTGACCGGGCAGCGGGATGACCTTGCCGGCGATACCGAGACCCTCAACGACCTCGGCCTCGACTTCAAGTATTCGATCACCTCGAACCTGACGCTCGACGCGACGGTCAATCCCGACTTTGCCCAGGTCGAAGCCGACAATGTCCAGATCAACCTGAGCCGCTTCAGCCTCTTCTTTCCGGAGAAGCGCGAATTCTTCCTGGAGCGCGCGGGGCTCTTCGATTTCGGCGATCCGCAAGAGACGCAGGTCTTCTTCAGCCGGCGAATCGGCATCACCAACGAAATCGTCGGGGGCGGGCGGCTGACCGGCCAGGCCGGGCCGCTTTCGGTGGGTGCCCTCAGCCTCTACACCGACGACGCCCGCGATGCAGCGGGCCGGACGATTGCAGGCGGCCTCAATTCCGTCCTGCGACTTCGCGCAGATCCGTTGCCGAGAACGACCGTGGGAGGGATCTTCGCTTCGCTCGAAACCGACGAGGGCGGCAACAGGGTGGTGGGCGGGGACGCCCAGTTCCGTTTCGCGGGTTCCAGCTACCTGGAGGGCTGGGTTGCGCGCTCCTCGGATTCAGGCGGGTTCGCCCGGGATGTCGCAGCAGACAACCCCCAGACCCCGGGAAGCTCGTCCTCGACCGGGGAGACGACACGGTCCTCCACGGCGCTCTCGATCGCCAGCGAGATCCGCAGCAGTCTTCTGTCCGCCGGGGGGGGGTTCACTCGAATTCCCGCCGACTTCGATCCCGCGCTCGGTTTCGTCCACCGCCGGGACATGAGCCGGTCCGAGCTCGGTGGATCTTTCTTTCCGCGCTTCGAGCAGAGCGACTGGGCGCGTCAACTGGTGATCGTGGGGCAGGGTGAGCGAATAAACGGACTGGATGGCGAGAAACAGAGCACCTTTCTCCTCTCGCACAACATGCTGACCCTCGAATCCGGCCACCGGGTCATGGTCAACATCACTCGCCGCTCCGAAGTCCTCTACGAATCCGCGCGCATTCAGGGGCGCGAACTGTCACCCGGCGACTACGTGTTCAGCGGCGCGCAGATCCGGTTCGACACCGACACCAGCCGGCGTTTTTCGGCGCGGGGAGGCTATTCCCGGGGCGGCTTCTGGGGAGGAACCGGCACCGAGGCGGCGATCGGCGGAATGTGGAAGACCGGCCCCTACCTCACGCTCAGCGGCGACTACACCCGGAACGACATCAGCCTGCCCGTGGACAACGGCGATTTCACCACCAACCTCTTCAGCATGAGCGTCCTGGCTGCAGTCAGCCGGTCGCTCTTCGCCAACGCGCTGATCCAGTACGATGATGTTTCGAACGAGATCCAGGCCAACGTGCGCGTCAACTGGATCCACACCCCTGGCAGCGATCTGTTCGTGGTGTTCGACACGGGGTATCTGACGGGCGACCTGCTGGACCCGAGGACGGAACGCTGGCAGCGGCGGACGGGCGTGGTGAAGCTGACGTACATGAAGGCGTTCTGAGGGGAGCGCGGGTATGCGTCGTGTAGCGGCGTAAAGCCGTGTAACGCGTGAATCCGTGGCAGGAAGAGGGAAGCCCTGACATGTTACTATTGAACTTCGAGGGCGTCTCGCAGTGTCCGGTTCAAACCGACTGGTGCTCGGGTGCCGCGTCCCAGACAAATCATGCGCCATCGCCACCTCAATCACAGCCGGCTGACCCTTGCCGCGATCGCCGATATCATCTCACGCGGACAGTGGCGGCATTGGGCTGATCTTCGCCACGCGGCCCGGCGGGACCCATCGATTCTGGACAAGATCGAGCGGGTTTGCGTCCAGTACGTCCGGGATTCGCGCGCGCAGCGGTATCACTTCTGGATGCGATATGCCAAGGAATCCCGAACGCGTTCCTGAGTGGGAGCGGCTGCTTTCGTCAGCTGCGCGCCTGCAGGAGATTCTGCCAGGCGCTGTTCTGGTCGGTGGTACCGCGGCTCGACCGGTTCAGATCCTCGGCAACCTGGATGGGATTCAGACGGGGATACGTCAGCTCATTCGAACCGAACCGCTTGAGACGACTACGCTCGATCTGGGCGGTGCAACACTGACTGTCCCGACCGAGGCGGAGATACTACGCATCAAGGGCGTCCTGATCCTGAAACGGAATGCCACGAGGGACTACCTCGATTTCGTTGCTTTGGCAAACCACATGGGGGCCCGCTCGACCGGCGAGGCCTTGCGGTCGTTCGACCGGCTCTATCCCCAGGAAAGCGGAGAGTCCGCCTTGCAGCAGCTCCAGGCCCAGTTGGCCAACCCGTTGCCGTATGATCTCGACGAAGCCAATCTCGCCGAGTACAGGGACCTTGCGCCCCGGTGGCAGGACTGGAAGCAGGTCGCGTCCGCGTGCGGGCGTGTAGCCGTCGCGGTATTCGACCACGTTTGCGACGCGACTTAGCTCAACTCCATTCACGGGTCCCCTGCTTGACACACGCGCCCTTCCGCCCGCACTTTGTTCGGCAACCGAACAAAGTAGCCGGGCCCCCGGGAGGAGTGCAGCCATGAGTCCGATCCGCAATCAGATCACCCGAGCCGCAATGAGGCCCGCTGCCGCGCGGCAGCCATTGTCGGCGCATGTACTCGCGGCATCCGCCCTGGCGCTCATTCTGGCGCTCGCCCCCGCCATCCCAGCCGCAGCCCAGGACGCCGACGAGCCCCACATGCCCGTCATCGAGCTCCTGAAGGACGACTCGGGCACCCGCCTCCAGGTGGACGGCGAGGACATCATGGTGCTGGGCGTCAACTGGGACTACTTCCCGCGCGGCACCACGTACAGCTACAACTTCTGGACCGAGTCCGACGAGATCATCGAGGCGGCGCTCGATCGCGAGATGTCGCTCCTGAAGGCGATGGGCGGGAACGCGATCCGTGCGTATGTGGGGATCACGCCGAAGTGGGTCCAGCACATCTACGAGGAGTACGGGATCTACACGGTCCTCAACCACGCGGTGGCGCGCTACGGCGTGACGGTGGGCGGCGTCTTCAACGCGAACACGGACTACTCCGACCCCCGGGCCCGCGCGGTCGTGATGGCCGAGATCGAGGAAATGGTCGACGCCTTCAAGGACACGCCCGGCGTCCTCATGTGGCTCCTCGGCAACGAGAACAACTACGGGCTGGTGTGGAGTTCCGCCGAGACCGAGGACATGCCCACCGGCGAGGCCGACGCCTACCGCGCGCGCTTTATGTACTCGCTCTTTGGCGACGTGGCAGCGCGGATCAAGGAGATGGACCCCACGCGCCCGATCGCGATGGCCAACGGCGACCTCCAGTACATCGACATCATCGCCGAGGAGATCCCGGATCTGGACATCTTCGGCACCAACGTCTACCGGGGCATCTCGTTCAACACCCTCTTCCAGGAGGTGCACGAGAAGCTCGACCGCCCCGTGATGTTCACCGAGTTCGGCGCGGACGTGTGGGACGCCAAGAACATGCGCGAGGACCAGGTCACCCAGGCGAAGTACCTGATCGAGCAGTGGCGCGAGATCTACGAGGAGTCGGCCGGGAAGGGAAGCGTGGGCAACTCGATCGGCGGCCTCACCTTCCAGTGGACCGACGGCTGGTGGAAGTTCGGCCAGGAATCGCGCCTCGACATTCAGGACACGAACGCCTCCTGGGCCAACGACGCCTACCCCGAGGACTTCGTCGAGGGCGACAACAACATGAACGAGGAGTGGTGGGGGATCGTCGCCAAGGGTCCCACCGACCACAACAACCTCTACGAGCTGTACCCGCGGGCCGCCTACTACGCGCTGCAGCAAGCGTACGAGCTCGATCCGTACGCTCCCGGAACCGACATCACGGCGATCCGCGAGCACTTTGCCGCGATTCAGCCTGCCAACGTCGGCCTGCAGGCGCTCGGTGACCGCGCCGCCCTGCTGTCCGCCGCGCGCGACCGCGTTCACCTGAGCGGCATCCGCGCCGAGCTGGAGACCTTCAGCACGGGCGGCCGCCTGGTGAGCACGCCCGAGCAGGCGCCCGAGAGGAACCGGAGCTTCCCGAGCCACCGCGGCTTCGACAAGATGCAGTCGTTCTACGCGGACCTGGAAGCGCGGCCCGTCCAGAACATGATCACGAACGTCTCCTTCAACATCCTGGGCGACGTCCCGCAGAACCCCATCGACGAGCTCTTCTACGAGAATCGCGGCCGCTCGCGCGTCATCGAAGCCGACGACGGCCAGACCTTCCCGCTCCAGGATATCGAGCGGCTCAAGGTCTACAACGCCAACGTCTCGTGGGACGACAAGTGGTTCCAGCTCGAGGGCTTCTACCGTACCGGCCACTACCACTGGGGCTACGAGGGCGACTTCTTCGGACTGTACCCCGAGGCCAATTACGGCCCCAACATGGACATCTACAACGGGGTCGCGCCGGTCGGAATGGAGATCACCGGCAAGCGCTCCTTTGCCGGCTGGAAGGTGGCGATCGGTCCCGAGCTGTGGTGGGGGGCCAATCCGGCGATCCTCGCCAAGTACCAGACCAACCTCGGGCCCTTCGAGACCACGGCCATCTACCAGGAGGATCTGGCCGAGGCGGGGAAGGCCGCCAGCTCGTTTGCGATCCCGCTGCCCCCGACCCGCAAGGCAACGCTCCACATGACCGCGACGCGCGGCAACATGGTCCTCGACTTCGGCGGCATCTGGTCGGGGAGCACCAAGGAGGGCCAGCCCTTCCAGATCGTCGACGGATCGGCCGGCAACTACCGGGTGCTCCATGACGAGATCAAGCCGTCGGACGCCCTCGGCGCCAAGGCCAAGATCGAGCTGACGAAGGGGCGCATCAGCTGGTACCTGCAGGGCGCGGCGATGGGCCTCGTGGCCGATGGCGGCTACACCCAGACCCAGACCTTCACCGGCTGGACGCTCAAGGACACTGGCAGCGGCAATCAGCGCAACATCATCACCGGCTTTGCGATCACGTCGGGCAACTGGCAGGTCGCGCCCAACTTCATGTGGCGGAAGCCGCTCGTGGGGCCCGTGCCGCAGGACGTCCCGCAGCCAGGGCGCCCCCGCAACATCCTCGACGACCCCTTCTCCGTCCGCAGCAACCGCGAGACCCGCGCGGCCGAGATCCTCTTCACCTACGATCCCACACCGGCCACCTGGATGTACACCTGGGACAGCGACATCCGCGAGAACGCGCGCTTTGCGACCTCGTTCGGCTTCGTCTACTTCAACTTCCCCACCACCCAGGACGCCGGGATCGGCATCTTTGCCGACGGACGCTCGACGTTCGCGTTCCCCGGCGCGCCCCCCGCCCGCGACCTGTGGGAGGTCAAGGCGCGCCTCGTCTCGAAGCAGCCGAACGGCGTGGGGATGATCGCCAACGTCTTCGCCGGCAAGGGAGAACCCAACGGCAACGACGAGAGGACGATCAACCGGGCCGGGTTGGACCTTCGCCTGATCGGCGGCCCGATCAAGTTCCAGACGATGGCGCGGATCAACGACTGGGGCCCGTACGACTACCACCGCGACTTCAACCACACCTTCCCGCTGCAGCTCGTGGGCGACATCTCGTACACCCTCGGCCCGCCGGAGTGGTTCGACATGCCGCAGACCCGTTTCGGTGTGCGCGCGGCGATGCGCACCCTGAACGAGTTCTCGCCGCGCTACTGTCCCGCGCTCACCCCCGACGAATTCGGGAAGATGGAGTGCAACGCCGACCTGGGCAGCGAAAACGGGCGCGAGTGGGAGATCCGGACCTATCTGCACATCGGGATGTGAGGGCGCCTGGGCGCGTTTGAATGACTCCGCGACCGATGTTCGCTGATCAATGACCGGAAACGTGCGCCTGAGAGCGGGAGCGGTGGGTGTGGGCGAGACCGACGCACGCGTTGAAGCGTTGCTCGCGCGCATGACCCTCGACCAGAAGATCGGGCAGATGACGCAGCCCGAGCGGATGCACGTCAGTCCGGCCGAGGTCAAGGCGTTTCACATCGGCTCCGTGCTGAGCGGCGGCGGCTCGTGTCCGGGCCGTAATCGCCCGGCGGACTGGGTGGCCATGAACGACGCCTATTGGGCGGCATCGATGGAGGAGGACGAGGACCACCTGGCGATCCCGCTCCTGTACGGCGTGGACGCGATCCACGGGAATGGCAATGTTCGGGGGGCGACGATCTTCCCGCACAACATCGGGCTGGGCGCCACCCGCGACCCGGATCTGATCGAGCGGATCGGGCGCGTCACCGCACTGGAAGTGCTGGCCGCGGGCGTGGACTGGACGTTCGCGCCCACGCTGGCCGTCGCGCTTGATCCTCGCTGGGGCCGCACCTACGAAAGCTACTCGGAGGATCCGGCGCTCGTTGCGGAATACGCGGACAGGATCGTGAAGGGGCTTCAGGACGCGGGCAACGGCATCGAGCCCGCGCGTCTCGGCCCCGACGGCGTCGTCGCCTGCGCCAAACACTGGGTTGGAGACGGTGGGACGGATGCGGGGGTGGACCAGGGCGACACGATGGTTGGCGAGGCGGAGTTGCGGCGTCTCCATATCGCGCCGTACATGCCCGCCCTGGAGGCCGGGGCGCTGACCGTAATGGTGTCGCTGAGCAGCTGGAACGGCTCGAAGTGCCACGCACACCGCTACCTGATCCGGGACGTGCTCAAAGGGCACATGAGCTTCGGCGGGTTCGTAGTCTCCGACTGGAACGGGATCGATCCGCTGGCCGACGACTATTCCGAGGCTGCCGCGATGGCGGTAAACGCCGGAATCGACATGTTCATGGTGCCCGAGACCTGGAAACCCTTCATCTCCGGGCTGAAGACGGAGGTGGAGCGCGGCGCGGTGCCGATCGAGCGAATCGACGACGCCGTCGGACGGATCCTGCGCGTCAAGTCTGCGAGCGGCCTCTTTGACCGGCCCCGCCCATGGGCTCGGCGGGGTTCCAACGATACGGAATTCGGATCGGCGGAGCACCGGGAAGTCGCCCGTGAGGCGGTGCGGAAGTCGCTGGTGCTGCTGAAGAACAGGCGCGGGATCCTCCCGTTGCACAAGGGCGCCCGCATCCTGGTGACCGGCAGGAACGCGCACGACCGCGGCAGGCAGTGCGGGGGCTTCACCGTCGAGTGGCAGGGCGTGTCGGGCAACGACGCGATCGAGGGCGGGACATCGGTCTGGGAGGGGATCCGTGCGATGGCTCCGGGGGCGGTGCTCTGCGAGAACGGTGGGATGGGTGCGACCGCCGAGCATTTCGACGCGGCCGTGGTGGTCATTGGCGAGCGCCCCTACGCCGAAGGGATAGGTGACATTCGCGAGCCAGGCCCTGTCCGGCCCGGCACGAACCATCTGCCCGCCGGGCCGGGCGTGCTCAAGCCGTACGGGCAGACACTCGAGCTCGCCACCCTCCACCCACAGGACCTCGCCACGATTCGCAGCCTGGCCGCGCGCGGCATCCCGGTGGTCACGATCCTGATCTCGGGCCGTCCACTGGTCGTCGACGCCGAGCTGGCCGAGTCAGCGGCATTCGTGGCGGCGTGGCTGCCCGGCTCGGAAGGTGGAGGCGTGGCCGACGTGCTCTTCGGCGACTACGACTTCACGGGGCGGCTGCCGTTTTCCTGGCCGGGAAGGACATGGACCAACCCGGACGGGAACGGCGCCGGGCCGTGCGGGGAGAACATCCTCTTTCCCCGCGGCTACAGGTTGCGGATGGGGTGAGGTGCGGGCAGGGCAGCATTGTCCGCTCTGCACTCCCTTGGCCTGAGGGATTGATCTCTGAGGAACTGTCGGGAGTAGTCAACCCGTCGTGGCGGCCGGGCCCGCTTACTGGCCGGAGGCTTCTTCAAGCTCCGCAAACATCTCGTCCGCGCTCGCGAATCGCGCCGCGCGTGTGTTGACCATCTCGTCAACTTCGGCCATGGCTTCTCGCGTTTCCGCGTTCGGAACCTTGAGTTCAAGCGGGAACGCCTGATCGACGGCAATGCGATGGAACAGCAGCCGCACGGCCTCGGAAGCCGTCAGGCCCATCGCCGCGAGCGCCTTGATCGCCTTCCGTTTCATCTCGGTGTCCATCCGAACATGCACCATAGAACTCTGTGTCTTCACTCGAAACTCCTGTATCTCAATTGCGACTCATCGTATCAATTCGGCGCGAGCGAGTCAATTCGGCGCGAGCGAGTCAAGCCGGTGGCGTCCAGGTCCGTCGCAATGTCCGGGTGGGACAGGGTCCGGCATCATCTCCTCGAAAACGAACCACCGGCGGAGCCCGCCCCGATTCCCGTCCTACGCCGTCGCTCCTGCCCGCCGCCGCTCCAGCTCCTTGCGCGTGCCCCGCGCCATCTCCTCGGTGATCGGGAACTTCGCGATCGCGTAGATGGCCACGCCCGACGCCACGAGGGGGATGAAGGCGTCGAGGGCGCGCATCTGGAGGAGCGTCTCCGCGGTCTGGTTGGCTCCCAGGTCGATGTCGAATCCGGTTGCGACCAGGAGGACGCCGCCGAGGCCGAGTGCGACCGCCTGACCCACCTTGACCACCCACCAGTAGATGGAGCCGAACATCCCTTCCCGTCGTTGGCTGCGACCCTTTGCGTCCATGTTCTGGAGCTCGTCAAGGTCGACCACGTCGGCGATCATCGAGCCCATCAGGGTGAACAGTCCGCTCAGGCCGAAGGCGAGGAATGGGGCGGGCACGAGGGCGAGCATGGGGTATTCGGGCCGGTAGCAGAACCACTTGAGGGCATAGCCGAGCATCGAAATGGCGGTCGACACGAAGAACGCCCGTCGCTTGCCGATCTTTGTGCCCATCCAGGTGACCAGCACGATGGCGCCGAAGCCGGCCACGATGCCCACCGTGCCCACGATGCCGGCGAGCCAGGCGCCGTCCACCTGGCTGCCTTCGGAGATGTGGTAGATGAAGACGAAGATCTGGAACGACGAGATCATGATGAAGCTGTTGAAGATCAGGAAGGTCGCGAGGCACAGGAGCAGGAACGGCCGGGACTTGACCGTCTTCAGCAGGCCCGACAGGAACTCGGTGACGTTTTCGCCGAAGCCCTTGCCTTTGGGTGCTGCCGCGGCGGCCACCTGTCGGGGCGCGGCCCGTTCCCGCAGGAGCAGGGCGGGCAGGATGCCCAGGACGATCGTCGCGATGCAGACCATCAGGGCGAGGAACTTTGCGCCGTCGATCTGGTTCCGGAACCAGTCCGGGTTGGTCATGATCACCAGGAACCACGGCGCCACGATGAACGCGAAGTTGCTGATGAAGTTCTGCACGCCCATCAGCCGCGTGCGCTCGTTGTAGTCCGGCGTCAGCTCGTAGCCCAGCGCGACCCACGGCGTCGCGAAGACCGTGTATCCCAGGAAGAAGATCAGCGACCCGATCAGGAAGTGCCAGAAGTAGTACATGTCGCTTCGGCCCTCGGGCGTCTCGTCGGGCGTCCAGATGTCGAGGTGGACGTGCGTCATTTCCGACGCGTCCACCGTCGTCTCGCCGAAGTCGACGCCTGCAAAGCGAAGGTTGTAGTAGCGTTGGACGGGATCTCCGCCCGCCACGGCGTCCTCTACGTCCGAGCGGTCCCAGTCGGTGGAGAAATACTGGACGGGGACGTTGTCGTAGGCGTCGCTGAAGAAGGAGATGACGTTGTCGGCTGGCGCGGTGGGGGTTGGGGCGGCGGTCGTCGGGGACGTTGCGCCCTCCGCGTCGGCGGGGGCCGCAGCGGGCGGGACCCGCGCGTCGTCGTCGGCCCGGTAGAGATAGATGTTGTCGACGTAGACGTTCTCGAGGTCGCCCGAAATGAGGATCTGGGCGAGGTGGTCGCGCGTGGTCAGCTGGTCGAAATCGGCCAGCGGGACGTCGATGCCGACCCACTCGCCCGTGACCAGAGTGGGTGGGGTGATCGTTACCTCGTGCTCGACATCGTCCATGCGCTGGGCACCGCCCATGCGTCCCGGGATGGCCTGCGCCACGCCCACCGCTTCCGTCTCCTCCTGGATCGCGTGCACGCCGCTGTAGATGCCGTCCGCACCGTAGTCCACGAGCTTGAGCCGGAACTGGGCCGGGGCCGGAATCTGCCAGAGAAGCGCGAAGATGATCCCGGTGAAGATGGCGCCGACGAAGATGAAGGGCCGCCGGCGCCCCCACCGCGACTTCGTGTTGTCCGAAATGAAGCCCACCAGCGGGTCGGTGATCGCGTCGAAGATGCGCGGGAACAGCCCCAGCAGGCCGACGAGCGCGGGGCTTACGCCCAACGCCAGCGTGAGAATGATCGCCATCCCGCCGATTGCCGAGGCGAGGAGGTTGTTGACGAACCCGCCGATCCCGTAGACGACCTTGTGCGCGAAGGAAATCCGGTCCCGGGAGGGCGTTTGGCGGTGGCGGGTCATCTCACTCGGTCTGGTAGACGCGCACCCAGTCGACCAGCATGGTCTGTGGGAAGGTTGTGGACTCGTTGGGAGAGCCGACGAAGCCCCCGCCCACCGCGACGTTTAGGAGGATGAAGAAGGGGTGGTCGAAGACCCAGCGGCCGGTGGGATCGTCCGGATCGACGGTGTGGTAGAGGGTGTCGTCGATGTACCAGTGGATGCCGTCTTCGGACCACTCTATGGCGAAGACGTGGAAATCGGTGTCGAAGCGGCTTCCCTGAAGGGTGTAGCGCCCGGTGACGCCGGCGCTGGCAGAATAGCCGGGTCCGTGGATCGTGCCGATCACAACGCTCGGCTCCTGGCCGCGGTACTCCATGATGTCGATCTCGCCGCACTCGGGCCAACCCACGGACTCGATGTCGTTGCCCAGCATCCAGAAGGCGGGCCAGATTCCCTGTCCGGTGGGAAGCTGGATGCGCGCCTCGAAGCGGCCGAAAGTCTGCTCGAAGAGCCCCTGCGTCTTGATGCGTCCCGACGTGTAGGCGCTCCCCTGATAGGATTCCTGACGCGCCGTGATCGCCAGGTTGCCGTTGCCGTCGAGCGAGACATTCCCGGGCCGGTCGGTGTCGTACTCCAGTTGCGCGTTGCCCCAGTCGGTGCCGATGTCGAAGGCCCAGTTGGCCGGGTCGGGAAGCTGCCCGGCGGGGCCCTCGAACTCGTCGCTCCAGACCAGTCGCCAGGAGGCGGCGTTCTCTTCTTCGGCGCCGTTCTCGCAGGCAGAAGTGAGGACGATGAAGAGCGGGAGAATGGCCCATCGGGGCGGCTGGATCGATCTGGACTTCATGCGGACTTCACTCCCGGAAAGAGACTGGGGTTGGCGAGGGCGGCGACCAGCACGTGCGTTGCAGCACCCAGGGCGGTGGCGCGCGGCCCAAGCTCGCTGATACCGATGTCGGCGGCTGCTGCGGAAGCGACGAGGGTGCGCCGGAGGACCGCTTCGCGAAGAGGAACGAGCAGCCGGTCGCCGACACGGGCGAGGCTCCCGCCCACGACAACCGACCCGGGGTTCATCAGGTTGAGCACGCCGGCCAGCGCGATGCCGAGGTGACGGGCTGCTTCGTGCACGACCCGGAGCGCGACCGGGTCGTCGGCGAGCGCCGCATCCTCGATGGACTTGATGTCGAGTTCCTTGCCCGCCAGCGCACTCGGGAAAAAGTCCCGGAGGAGCTCCCCGGTCCTGTCGACCAGCGCCTGGGTCCCCACGAAGGTTGCCAGGCAGCCGCGGCCGCCGCACACGCACTCGGGCCCCCTGGGATCGACGACGATGTGGCCGATTTCGCCCGCCACGCCGGTTGAGCCCCGGTAGATTTCTCCGCCGATCATAAGGCCGGCGCCTACTCCGGTTGCGACCTTCAGGTAAATGAAGTCGTCGACGCCGGCGGCCTTGCCCCACGCGTGCTCTGCCACCGCCCCGAGGTTGGCATCGTTGTCGACGAACACCGGTACGCCGAACGTGTCGTCCAGCCTGTCCAGGATCGCGCGGCCGCGCCAGGCGGGGTGAATCCGCTCCAGCACGCGGTCCGGAGACTCCGGGTCGACCGGGCTGGGGACGGCTACGCCGATTCCCAGCAGGCGCTGGCGGTCCCCGTCCCATTCGTCCAGACAGTCACGGCACAGTTCGAGAATGAGCTTCCCGGCGCCCTTCGGGTCGGTGCGTACCGGGTAGGAGCGGTCGCGCCACGCCAGGGCCTGGCCACGCAGGTTGGTCAGGACGACCGAGATGTGCGCCGCGCCCGCGTCGACCCCCAGGATGACCCCGGCATCGTCCCGGAACCCAATCAGAATCGGGCGACGGCCACCACGGCTCTCGCCGCTGCCCAACTCCTGGACCATCCGGGTTGCCAGCAGCCGTGCGACTACGTCCGAGATGGTGGATCGGGAGCGCCCCGTGTGTCGGGCGATCTCTGCGCGGGATAGCTCCCGCCGTTGCCACAGAAGGTTCAGGACTTCCGTCATCAGCCCTCGTTCGGACGAAGTGACTGAACGGGACGGATTCTTGTACGCCATGAGCCCCCTCATTCCGGCCGTCCTCCCGTTGCGTCGCGACGGGGTCCGGCCCGGGCTGGTTACTTGTGCAGGTAGATGTTGTCGATAAACACCGTGTTCGGATCGCCTGAGATGATCATCTGGGCAAGGTGCCCGCGTGTCGTCAGCCCGGCAAACGTCGTGAGGGGAATGTCGTAACTCACCCACATTCCCGTCGCGAGCGGCGGATCGGACATGGCGTTCAGCGTCAGTTCGTGTTCGGTGTCGTCGCCTCCGCCGAAGCCTCCGTCGGCGCCGAAGTCGACGAGCTTGACCCGGAAGGCCGCGGGGTCGGCAGTGGGATCGGGCGTCCAGAGATCCATGTGGAAGTGGGTCATCTCGCTGGCGTCGATAGTCGCCGATGTGAACTCGATGCCGGCGAAGACCAGGTTGGTGTACTTCTTGGTGGCGTTGCCCCCGACCGCCACATCCTCGACATCCGCCTGGTCCCAGGAGGCCGACCAGGTGTCCACCGTCGCATCCGTGTATGGGTCGCTGAAGAGCGAGATGACGTCCTCGGCGGCGTGGGACGGCGTCGGCGCGGCTTCGGCGGGCTCGGTCGCGGCGGCCGAGTAGAAGTAGACGTTGTCGACGAAGACGGTGTTGGGATCGCCCGAGATGATCATCTGGGCGAGGTGGCCCCGGCCGGTCAGGCCCGCCATGTCCGAGAACGCGATGTCGTAGCTCACCCATTCGCCCGTCGCCAGGGGCGGATCGGAACCGTCGTTGAAGGTGAGTTCGTGTTCGCTGTCGTCGCCTCCCTGGAAGCCGCCGTCGGCGCCGAAGTCGACCAGCTTGACGCGGAATGCGGCCGGATCGGCAGTCGCATCCGGGGTCCACATGTCGAAGTGGAAGTGGGTCGCGGCGCTCGCGTCGACCGTCGCCGAGGTGAATTCGATCCCGGCGAAGACGAGGTTCGTGTACTTCTTCACGGCGTCGCCCGCGATCTCCACATCCTCGACATCCGCCTGGTCCCACGAGGCCGACCAGGTGTCGACCGTCGCGTCCGTGTATGCTTCGCTGAAGAGCGACACCACGTTGCCGGCGGCGTGCGCAGGCGTCGGCGCGGCCTCGGTGGGCCCGGCCGGCGCAGGAGGCACGGTCGTGAAGAAGTAGATGTTGTCGAGGTAGACGGTCGGGCTCGCACCCGAGATGATCATCTGGGCAACGTGGCCACGGTTCACCAGCCCGGCGAAGGCCGAAAGCGGGATGTCCAGCGAGTTCCACGTCCCGGCGGCGATCGGAGGCATCGACCCTTCGTCCAGGGTGATCTCGTGCTCGCTGTCGTCGCCGCCGCCGAAGGCTCCGTCTGCCCCGAAATCGACCAGCTTGATGCGGAAGGCGGACGGATCGTTGGTCCACAGGTCGACGTGGAAGTCGGTCATGGCCGACGCGTCCACCGTCTGTGACGTGAACTCGATTCCCGCGTAGGCGAGGTTCGTGTATTTCTTGACCGCGTCGCCGGCGACCGCGATGTCCTCCACGTCGGCCTGGTCCCACACCGCCGACCAGGTGTCGACCGGGACATCGTTGTAGGCGTCGCTGAACAGCGAAACCACCTGTCCGGCAGGCCGCGTCGGCGTGGGCGCCGCCCCTGTGGGCGGGGCCGAAACGACGACTGTGACAGCCCCGGACGCGGCGGTTGATCCCAGCGAGGCGGTGATGGTCGCCGAACCCGATCCGACCAGCGAGATCGTGCCATCGCGCGTCACCGAGGCCACTCCGGAGTTGGAGGACGTGAAGTCGAAGTAGGCGGGGGCCGCGAGGACAGTCTGGTCTTGTCCGTTGACATCGAAGGTGACCTGGGTCCCCCCGACCGACAGCGTGCCGCCGAGCTCACCGCTGATCGTCTGGGTGGCGATCTGTGGCCTCGGGTTGATGATCGTCCCCAGCCGCTCGAACTGCACGTCGTCGAAGAAGATGTCGTACCCAACCGGGTACTCCGACCCCTCAGCTATCAGGAAGAGGCCGGTCTCCTCACCCAGCTTGGAGGGCAGGGGCAACGGGACGGCATACTTGGTCCAGCGGGTGGAAAATGGCAGGCCTTCGACCGTGGCCGGATAGCGGGAGTTGCCGCTGTTGTCGTTGCCGATTCCGATCGTGTTGATCGTGGCCGCGGTGCTGGACCTGGCCCAGAAGGTCAGGGCGTCGAAGCCTGTCAGGTCGCGGGGCACCACGGAGTAGAAAACACCGCCCGCGTAGCCGCCGGAGGGATCGGTAGGCGCGGGGATGGTGAACTTCAGCGCGGCGGTCCCGCGGTAGACCTCGTCGTGCTCGATGTCCAGCGCGTCGACCTTCGAGCCGCCGAAGGCCGAGAACTGGACCCCGGGACCGAAGCCATCCTCGAAGACCACCGCTTCGGGAGGGAAGGGTGCCGGTTCGAGGACGGAGATATCCCGCTCGCAGCCCGCGGCGCCGAGGAGGATCGCGAGCAGCCCCAGACATGAACCCGGGCCGGCGCATGGGAGGGTGAAGTGCTCGCCGCGTCTACCGCCGTGGGGTGCCGGGGCTGCAGTCAGCCGATGTGAGGTGCTCGCTGTCATCATTTCCATCCCCGAGTTGATCGGCTGCCTCCGGGGCCCAGCGACGGCAGAGCACCGGAACACCACGTCTGACTTTGTTCGGTTGCCGAACAAAGTGCGGCGCCCCATTGCGCGCTGTCAAGTTGGAAGCGCTCCTTCGGGACGGATCGCCGGCCGGAGGCCTGGTGGCCCCACGGGAGTTTCGGGGTCGCGCGGACTTGCCGCGTGGCCGCTACTGGTGCGGCCCTTCGGCCATCGACCTGGCCCACTCCGGCACCACCGCCGGGTCGATGTCGAAGACCGCCAGCCCCACCGTGAAGACGATGGTGGCGATCACGAGCACTCCGATCAGGTTGAGGAAGATGCCCGCGCGCGCCATCTGCCCCACGGTGATCCGGTCGCTGCCGAAGACGATCGCGTTGGGCGGGGTCGCCACCGGCATCATGAAGGCGCAGGAGGCGGACAGGGTGGCGGGGATCATCACCACGAGGGGATGGGTGCCAGTCACGACGGCCACCGACGCGAGGATCGGCAGGATCATCTCCGTCGTGGCCGTGTTGCTTGTGAACTCCGTGAGGAAGGTCAGCGTCGCGCAGACCAGGAGGATCATCACAAACACAGGCAGATTGCCCAGCACTTCGAACTGGTTGCCGATGAGCTGAGCGAGTCCAGTCTCCTGGAAGCCGGCCGCGAGCGCAAAGCCGCCGCCGAAGAGGAGGACGATGTTCCAGGGCAGTCGCGGGATCACGTCGGGGCCCATCACCCGCGTGGCGCCGTCCGTGGGGTTGCGCGCCGGGATGAAGAAGAGGATGGACGCCATTGCGATAGCCACGGTGCCGTCGTCGATCATTCCGGGGTCGGGCAGCAGACGCGACCAGCCCGGCAGGGTGAGGAATCCCAGCTCCAGATCGACGCGGAAGACCCACAGCAGCGCCGTCGCCGCGAAGACCCCCAGCACCGCGCGCTCCTCGAAGGAGATGCCGCCGAGGCCCTGGCGCTCCCTCTCCACCACCTTGTGGTCGATGGTGACGCCCTCCGGCACGCGGTGGAGCACGTGCGTGATCAGGAACCAGGCGACAACCAGCATGATCAGGCCCACCGGGAAGGCCATGATCAGCCACTGGCCGAAGGCGATCGGCGGGGCCTCGGGGAAGAGGATCTGGAAGATGCGGACGAAGGAGAGGTTGGGCGGCGTGCCCACCAGCGTCGTCAGTCCGCCCACCGTGCAGCCGTAGGCGATCCCGAGCATCAGGCCCACCGACAGATGCTTCGCGCCTTCGCGGCCCGCCTCGCTCTCGATCTGGAGGCAGATGGCGAGGCCGATCGGCACCATCATGACCGCCGTGGCCGTGTTCGAGATCCACATCGACAGGAACGCGGCCGCGACCATGAACCCGAGCACGATGCGCGCGGGCCCACCGCCCACCGCGTGGATAATGTTAAGCGCGATGCGCCTATGCAGGTTCCACTTCTCCATCGTCAGGGCGATCATGAAGCCGCCCAGGAAGAGCACGATGGTGCTGTTGAAGTAGATCGGCGCCGTGTCGTTCCCGGACATGATCCCGAGCAGAGGATAGAGGACGAGCGGCATCAGCGCGGTGGCGAACAGCGGAATGGCGTCCGTGACCCACCAGATCGCCATGAGAAGGGCCACCGCGGCCAGGCGGCTTGCGGGAACGTTGCCGGGGTCTACCGGGAAGACGAGGAGGAAGAGGAAGGCGCCCAGGCCCAGCCATAGGCCAATGGCACGCCCCTTCGAGGTGGTTTGTCTTTCGACGGCCATGAGGGGTTAGTGTCCGGGAGGGAAGGCCCTACCGGTTCGTACCCTCCTTGGTCTCGTTCTCCTCGGCCAACGCTTCGCGCCTGGCGAGCTCCGCCTCGTACTGCTCTTCGGTGAGGTAGGTCACATCCACCCAGGCGTGCGCCATCTCGTCGACGGTGCGGTCGCCCCAGCCGACCCACTGCGTGTGGTCGGGGTTGTTGGGGTTGTCCGCGGTGTTGTCATGCCAGGCCGTGAAGACGAGGGTGGTGCCCGCGGGCAGCAGCGGCGCGGCGTGATCGGCGTAGATGTAGTTGACGTGCCAGTTCCACTGGAAGTTGTTGACCTGGCTGAGGATCTCCTTGCGGCCGTCCGGGTAGATGGCCTCCATGGCCATGGCCTTGCCCCGCATGTGCATGTGGGGCTGGTAGTTCTCAAGCCGTGACGGCCATCTGAGCACGTAGAAGTCCTGGGTGACCGAGATCTCGCCCGGCGGGATGTCAAGATCGTTTCCCGCCGCGTCGAAGTAGCGCAGGCGAGTCCGGTTCTGAGGGATCTCGTCCTTCGGATAGAACCAGATGCCGAGTTCCACGTAGCTGTCCTTCACCTCGCGCCCGATGGCGTGCATGTGCACCTCCCACCGAATCTTGGAATCGGGCAGCATGAGCTTTCCGGCCCCGTCGGGGAAGATCTCACCGACCTTGCCGACGGCCCACTCCATGAAGAGGCCGGGCCCGCCCATCGCGCGGCTGCTGGTGCTCAGGGCGGCGGTCTCGGCGGTCATCTCGTCCGGATCCTCATCCTGAATGAGGTAGGCCAGGGTGTGGTGCACGATTTCCCGCCCGTCGGGCCAGGAGGGCCGGATCTCGATCGCCTTGACCCAGCGCTCCTCGGTCAGTCCGGTCGGCGTCTCGGGCCGGAGCCACTTGTCCTGGGTCTTGGCGGCCAGCGTATACGGCTCGGACCGCACGACCAGGTCGGGTTGTCCGAACTGTTCCGCGTATTGCCATTCGCTCCCGTCGGGGAACACGGGCGCGGGAGGCATGTCGGCCTCGTCGCCGAAGGGCATGTCGCCGTCGAGCCAGGTGACCAGCGTTTCCAGCTCCCCGTCGGTCAGGCCCCGGTCGTTCTTGAACTCCTGTACGCCCACCGACCGGTCGATGTGCCAGGGCGGCATGATGCGCTCCGCAACCTTGTCGCGGATACGCGGCGCATACCGCTTGACCGCCTCGAAGCTGGTAAGCGACATGGGAGCGATCGATCCCGGCTGGTGGCAGACCTGGCAGTTCTGCTGGATGATCGGGGCCACGTCGCGGGCGAAGGTGGGGTGGTCCTGGGCAGTGGCGGGCGCCGGTGCGAGCGTGACGGCCGCGGTGGCCAGCAGCGCGCCGCAAGCGGCGGCGTTCCGGAACAGGCGGCGTTGTTGTCTGGGCATCTTCTCTCTTTCGGTCAGCGGGTCACAGTCACCCGTATGAATCCGTTGGTCCAGCAGCATTGGGCGTGACCTGCGGCGATCACGCCCGAAGCGTCGTTGGCTCTTGCGCGCAGCACGTAGTCTCCCGGCTCGTTGAAGGTGGCGGTGACCGTCGCGTGACCGCCACTCGCGGGTATCTCGGCCGTCGGCTCGCTGAAGGTGACCTCGCCAGGTCCCTGATGCTTGAACCAGGTCAGGGTGACGGGGGCACCGGTGCGTCCGGCTCTGGCCACGTTGCCCCGGGATCGACCGTCGTCACGGGCCCAGACGGTCACCGACACCGGCGTGCCCACCACGGTCTGGAGCGGTTCGCTCCACAGGCCACCGGGCCCGGCGCTCTCCGGCCCGCCCTCGACAAAGGCCAGCACAGGTGGAGTGTTTCCGGTCTCGCCCTCCCCATCCAGGGCGTCGATCTCCCAGTCGATGTGCAGACGTCCCGGGATCGAATAGCGCTCCCCGCGGAAGTCGATGGTCCACACTACCGACTGGTCGCCGAAGTCCGCCGGGACCGTCACAGCGAAGACCCCCCAGTGCCGCTTCGGGTGGAAGCGCGTGGGCTGGACACCGTCCAGGTCGGCGGGCTCGAGGTAGTTGGCGGCACCCACCGGAATCTCGACGATCTCTTCAATGTTCCGGTTGAAGTAGCCGAAGGCGATGCTGAAGGTGCCGTCCGGATTCCGGTACCAGCCCTCGAAGGCCGGCGTGACGCTCAGTCCGTAAGCGGTCCGGACGCCGAGGGGTATCTGGGCGGCCGCCGGCCGCGGGATGGCGAGTATGGTGCAGATCGCGGCCACCGCCGCACACGGGAGTAAACGGAGCATTCGCATTGTGACCAGGGGAAACGGGCAGGCAACCGGTTGATCTTAGGGCACGGCATGCGCTGGTGCCAAGCGGGAGCGCGCGATAGTGTTACTGCAAGTTCAGGCTGCGTGATGAGTGGGGACGCATCCATGGTCGGAGGGAGCGGCAGGATGACACGACGGTTGGGGATTCGGTGCCTGGCCACCATGGCAATCGGCTTGCAGGGGTCAGCCTGCAGCGATCCCGGCGGCGACTCCACTCTCTTTGAGCGCGGCGACAGCGCGGGCGTGGAGATCGTCGAGGCGTACCGGCCGGTCTGGGGCGATGGCGGCGGGTGGACCCTGGACCCCGCGCCGATGATCGATTTGGCGGTCGCTGGCACCGGAGCCATGCACGAATTCGGTGCCGTGGTCGGAATGGCACGTTTCTCCGATGGCTCCCTCGCCGTTGCCGACAGACTCCTGAACGAGGTCCGGCTCTATTCGGCCGAAGGTGAATTCCTGGCATCGGCTGGCCAGGAAGGGGAAGGCCCGGGCGAGTTCAGCGGCGGCATCAAGGCGATGGCGAATGCCACCGGCGACATGGTTCTGGTTCTCGACTGGGCAAGCCGCGTGTCTGCATTCGGACCCGACCTCGCCTTTGTCAACACCTTCAGCTTCGCGACGCCAGTGAGGCAGATCCACGATCTCGGGGACGGTACTTTGGTGGCCGAGTTCTTCGCCCCGATGGGTACCGATTCCGATGTGGGGGGACTCGTTCGCACGCCGAGCATGCTGTGGAGGTTCGACCTCGATGGGTCCCGTCTCGACAGCGTCGGCGGGACGGCGGGCTACGAGGAGTATCTCGTCGAGTCTCGGCCGGGAATCGTGAGCAGCTGGGGGACCCTCTTTCCCAAGGAGGCGCACGTCGGATCACACGGCGGCAAGGTCTTCGTGGGCAACGCGGACGTGATGGAAATCGAGGAGCGCACGGGCGCCGGAGAACTCGTTCGCCTCTTCAGGATTCCGGACTATCCCCTGGATCTGCCCGAGGCGGTGCTTCGTGCAGAAAGGGAGGATTTTCTCGGCGACAATCCCTCCGCGACGCGGCGAGACGTTGCAGCGAGGACGCCTTCTTCGGGCACCCGCGCTGCCTACGACGACATCATTGTGGATCCATCCGGGGCATTGTGGCTTCTGCAGTTCCGGGGCTACACCGAAATGGGGCAGCCGCAGCGCTGGGAGATCCTGAGCTCGGAGGGCGTCTGGCTCGGCAGCATGGAGCTTCCGAAGCGATTTACGGTCATGGACATCGAACTGGATGCGGTGCTGGGGATCTGGCGGGACGAGCTGGATGTCCAGCATCCACAGGTGCTCGGTCTGGACAGGGGCCAGTAGCGAGCGACCGCTGCGGACCGGCCGCTCGCGCCGCTGAGGGGGCCGCGCCCTACCGCACCAGGTGGAGTTCCGTCTGCCGTCTGAGCGACCACCGCATCTCGCCGTCGGCGGTGATCTCGGCCTCCTCCTCCTGGGCCATTCGCACCGGCTGGCCGTCCCACTCCGGCACCGGAGTCGTGACCTGAAGCTCGGTCGAAAACCACATGCTGGGGATGACGTAGGGGTCGCCGCGGCCCGGTACGCCCGTCTGGTAGTCCCACAGCCCGATCAGGGGCCCGGCGCCGTGGCCGTGGTCGCCGATGGGGTGGGTGTACATCGTCCCGTTGAGACCTTCGGCGCGCATCTTCTCCAGCACCGAGGCTAGGATCTCGTTGCCGGTGCGCCCCACCTGCGTCTCCTCGAGGAGGATGTCCTGCAGGCGGTTCGAGTTGGCGAGCGCCTGCTGCAGTCCCGCGGGCGCCTCGGTCTCGCCCTCGCGAAGCACGTAGGCCATGTGCTGCGTGTCGGTCGTCTGCCCCAGAGCGACGATGCCGAAGTCGCAGTGGAGCACGTCGCCGCGCTGGATCGTCGGCGCGATGGAATCGGCCATGGAGACGCCGCGCCGCTGCACCGAGACCGACGGCTGGAACCATGACCCCAGCCCGAGATCGTGCACGCGCTGGCGCATCCACCACACCACGTCGGCGGTTGTCGTCCGGCCTGGCTCGATCACGACGTCGGAGAAGGCGGTCGCGATGATCTCGTGGACGATCGCCTGCATCTTGCGGTAGACGGGGGTCATGGAGGGGACGCGCATGGCGAGGTAGTCGATCGCGAGGAGCGGCTTCCGCACGACCCGCCCCGTGAGATCGGGGCCGAGCGCCTCCTGCATCTGTTCCCATTCGCCCGCCGTGAGGCCGTCGGCGAAGTTGTGCTCGTGCGCGATGTTCACGGCGATGTTCTCCGGGTCGCGCTCGCGCACCATGCTTGCGAAGAGATCCCACTGGTCCTTGCCCCAGAGTTCCGCCGCGCGGCCATCGGGGGCCGTAACGGTGGCCCGCACCGCCTCGTAGGCACCCCCTTGCGAGGTGCCGCCCAGCGCCAGGCGCTCCACCCCCTCGTCAGGGCCGCGGTCGTGGAAGATGTAGATCGTGCGGCGCCGCGCGGCGAAGGTGGTCGGCGACACCAGCGCGCGGAAGACGGGGTCCTCGTTGTATTCGCGCATGGTGACGACCCACATCTGCACATCGTGCTTGCGCATCAGCATGGGCAGGTTCTTCTCCAGCCGCTCCTCCAGCCACGCCTGCTGGGTGCGCGCCTGCTCGCGGAGCGTGCCGAAGGGGCGCTCTGGGGCGTAGTCGCGGGCCTGGGCGTGGAGAACGGGTGCCGTAAGGGCGAGGAGGGAGAGGACGGTGGCGCACAGGGCGATGGTCACGCACAGAATGCCGGGAATGTGGCGGGCGGAGCCCATCGGGGCGGTGGGAGCGAGGCGCTGGGTCGAGTTGGTCATCTGTCCTGGTCAGGTTGCGGGGGTCGTGGCGACGGACCGTATGAGATCGAGGATTTCGGCGAGAATCGCCTTTCCCTTGTTGCGGGCGTAGAAACGGCGGACCTGGGCGTAGCGGGGACCGGGGTCCATCTTCATCCCCTCATCCATCACCCATTGTTGCAGCCCTGTCGGGCGGGGACCCCACCAGCCGCGCTCCTGAAAGTCGTCGTCATACGCAACGATGATGGGGATCGAGCGGCTCCTGCCGTTCGTCAGGTGCGCGTCCATGATGTCGAGATTCTCGTCCCGAAGCAGCACGCGCAGGTCCACGTTGGGCAGCTCGTCGGCCAGGCGGGAGATGACGGGGAGGATGTTGACGGCATCGCCGCACCAGTCCTCGCTCAGGGCGAGAAGATGCCATGTGCCGGGGAGCGTGCGGGCCTCTTCGACAACGCCGTCGGGGAGCTTCACACGCTTGTACACGGCGTGCCAAAGCTCCCGGTTCTTGTGGACGGTCTCGATGTATTCGGGGAAGGGGAGGCCGGACTCGAACCGGTCTCGCATGTCAGACATGAACGGAAATCTCTCCTGGGCTGTTGCGCGGATGCCGGCGCGTTCGGGCGATCACGGCCGTCCCGATCACGGAACGGGGTGCGGCCGTTGCGAGCCCTTTCGGCTGCGCCGGATTCCGGTCCGGATCAGGCCTTCCTGAGCCGCCGACGCCACGATCTGCCCGTCGCGGGTGAAGAAAGTTCCCGCTGCGAAGCCTCTGGCGCCATGGGCCACGGGACTGTCGAGGGAATAGAGGAGCCACTCGTCCGCGCGGAAAGGGCGGTGAAACCACAGCGAATGGTCGAGCGACGCCGCCATGACGTCCGTATCGCGCACTGTGCGGCCGTGGGGCTGCAGCGCCGTGGACAGGAGGCCGTAGTCCGAGGCGTAGGCCAGCGCACCCTGGTGGTACACCGGGTTGTCGGGAAGGTCGCCCGGTGATCGGATCCAGATGCAGCGGTGGGGAGGACGGGGGTTGCGGTCCAGGAAGGTGAAGGGCTCGACCGGGCGGAACTGGAGAGGGCGCGCCTGCGTGAGAATCGCCCTCAGGTGATCGGGGATGAGCTCCGCCTTCTCGCGGAGGAGGTCGACTTCGGAGCGCAGTTCCTCGGGGGGCGGGACGTCGGGCATACCGGCCTCGTGCGCCAGACCCTCCTCGGCGCGGTGGAACGACGCCGACAGCGTGAAGATGGCCCTGCCGTGCTGGATCGCGGTGACGCGCCGGGTGGTGAAGCTCCGTCCGTCGCGCAGGCGGTCGACGAAGTACACCACCGGGATATCCAGGTCGCCTTCGAGGATGAAGTAGGCGTGCAGCGAATGGGCGGTGCGGTCGACCTCGTCGATCGTGCGGCGGGCCGCCACCAGCGCCTGCGCGAGCACCTGCCCGCCGAAGATCCGTCCCGAGCCGATGTCGTGGTTCTGGCCGCGGTAGATGTTCAGCTCGATCGGCTCGAGATCGAGAAGGGAAACGAGCGACTCGGTGGGTTCCGGCATGAGTCCCATCAATCCTTTCTCGCTGTATGTCCGCTCATGTGCGCGCGCCGCTGCAGGCCGATCGGGACCGGCCGGCATATTCCTATTCTAACGTCCTGCGCCCCTCACTCCACTATCGTGCGGCGCGCTCTCCCGTACTGTATCGTGGAAGCTGACATGGATGATCGAACCCCCCCTCGGAAGCGCATCCTGCGCTGGCCCGCCGTTGTCTCCGCCCTCGCGGCTCTGGTTGGCATGCCCGGCCCGGGGCCCGCAACCGCGCAGCAGTCGACCGGCTCCGTCGACATCGTCGAACTAACTGCGGTCCAGCTCCAGGAGGGCTATCGCGCATCCGCCTACACCGTGGTGGAAGTCGTGCAGGCGTTCCTGGACCGCATCGACCGCTACGAGGACCACTACAACGCGTTCATATCGATGAACCCGGACGCGTTGGCGATCGCGGCCGCGCTCGACGAGGAACTCCGGGCCACGGGTCCGCGCGGGCCGCTGCATGGGGTTCCCGTGGTGATCAAGGACAACCTCGACTACGCGGGGCTGGCGACAACGGCGGGCTTCAACGGCTTCAGCGCGGTCACCGGGGGGATCGACATGGTGCCCGGGGACGATGCGGTCGCCGTGGAACGCCTCAGGGCGGCCGGCGCAGTCGTGCTCGGCAAGACCAACATGCCCGACTTCGCGGGGCACGGCACCCGGACGCGCAGCAGCGTCGCGGGCGAGACGCTCAATCCGTATGCGACGGACAGGGTGCCGGGCGGCTCGAGCGGAGGGACGGCCACCGCCGTGAATGCGAGCTTCGCCGTGCTGGGGCTCGGAACCGAGACGGGCGGGTCGATCCAGAATCCGGCCGCCGCGCAGGCGCTGGTGGGCGTGAAGCCGACCTTCGGCCTGGTCCCGCTCGAAGGCGTCGTGCCGATCGACGCCACCTACCGGGATGTGGTGGGACCGCTTGCCCGCACCGTGCGGGACGCCGCGATCACCCTCGACATCATCGCGGGACCCAGCCCCGAGGACTTCGCGTCCTATGCCGGCGCCGATCACATCCCGGAGGCGGGGTACGAGTCCGCGCTGTCGGTCACGGCGCTCACCGGGAAGCGCTTCGGGCTGGTGGGGTTGGGCTGGCGGGAGTCGTTCCTGCCGCTCGCGCCCCAGACTGAAGCCCTCTACAGGGAAGCGATCCTGCTCCTGGAGAACGAAGGCGCCGAAGTGGTGGAAGACCCCTTCGCCGAACGGGGGTGGGTGGAACTGTACGGCGACCGTCCATCGGTGCCTTCGGTCGGGAGCCACGACCTGGCGGTCTACCTGCAGGGCTTGGGGCCCGAGGCCGCGTTCCACAGTGTGGAGGAGTGGGAAGCGCTGGCCGGCCGTCAGTTTCGCGGAAGACGGGGTCCCCGGGCCCCGGTCGCACCCACGGCGACCGAGGAGGGAGATGCCTATCAGGCATGGCGCCGCGACATGCGCGCGCTCTTCCGGGCGGTGCTGGAGGAGAATGCCCTGGACGGGCTCTTCTTTCCCCAGGCCGGAGAGCCGATCCGCCCGCTGGTGGAGGATCCCGAGCGTCCGGACTATCGGCCCAACAACCACGCCGAACTGCCGAGCAACATCATCAACGACATCGGACTGCCGACCGTGGCCGTCCCCTTCGCGTACTACGACGACGGGACCCCCTTCGTTGTCGCCTTCATCGGCGATCTGTGGAGTGACGCGGATCTTCTCGCCTACGCGTACGACCTCGAGCAGGCGTCCCTGGCTCGGGTCGCGCCGCTGCTCGTGGAAGGGCCGCGGTAGGGGCTTCGGCCGCCCTTCATACAACACGCCACGGCGGACTGTGTGGACCACACCGAGTATGGCGTGGAGATCGAGGCTTGCGCCCGCTACCCGGCGGTTACAGTCTCCCCGGCGTAGCTGAGTCCCGCCCGCCCAAACCGGAGAGGCGGCGGCTCCGACCAACCCAGTGCACCGGCAGATGTCCGGGTAAGGCAGTCAGATGTTCTTTTCACGCAACGCCGCACGCGCTTCGAGGATCCTCGCCGCGCTGACCTTCACTTTCGCCGTGGCTGTCGTCACCGACGAAGCGGCGGCGCAGGAAGACCGCCCGAGCATCGAGACGAAGACCGAGGGCATGACGCCGATGGAGGGGTTCTTCGACCTGTACTGGGACGACGGGGCCGGCCTGCTGTACTGGGAATTGGACCTGGCGGGAGGCGAGTTCCTCTACCAGATCTCGATGGGTTCGGGGCTGGGTTCCAATCCGGTCGGGATCGATCGGGGGCAGCTGCGGGGGACGCACGTGCTGGAGCCGAAGCGGGTGGGGCCGAGGGTGCTGCTCATGGAGCCCAACTACCAGTTTCAGGCGCGGAGCGACAATCAGACTGAAGTGCAGGCGGTGCGCGACGCGTTTGCGCCGTCGGTGTATTGGGGGTTCGACATCGCGGCGCAGACCGGGGACCGGGTGCTGGTGGACGCGACGCCGTTCTTCATCCGCGACGCGCGCAACGTGATCGGGCAGATCGCGCAGCGGGGACAGGGCAGCTTCCAGCTCGATGCCTCCCGCTCGGCGATCCACATGCCGGCGACGCGGTCCTTTCCCGAGAACACCGAGGTGGAAGCGCTGCTGACCTTTACCGGCAGCGACGCGGGCGGGCTGGTGCGCGGCGTGGCGGTGAATCCCGAGGCGGTGACGCTGAGGCAGCACCACTCGTTCATCCGCCTTCCGGACGACGGGTACCGGCCGCGGCTGGCCGACCCGCGCATCGGGGTGAACGGGCCGACGATCTTCAACTACGCCACGCCGATCGACGAGGACCTGCGGATCCGCCTCGCGGCGCGTCACCGGCTGCAGAAGCGCAACCCGGGGGCGGAGCCGTCCGAGGCGGTCGAGCCGATCGTGTACTATGTGGATCCGGGAACGCCCGAGCCGATCCGAAGCGCACTGATCGAGGGGGCGGCCTGGTGGGCGGATGCGTTCGAGGCAGCGGGGTTCATCGACGCCTACCGGGTCGAGGTGCTGCCCGAGGGCGTGGATCCGCAGGACATCCGCTACAACATGATCCACTGGACGCACCGGCGGACGAGGGGGTACTCGTACGGCAACACCGTGACCGATCCGCGCACGGGCGAGATCATCCGGGGCGTGGTGAATCTGGGCAGCCTGCGCTTGCGGCAGGACTATCTGCACGGGCAGGGGATGGTGGCGCCGTTCGTGGGGACGGTGGGCGAGGATGCAGGGATGGGGCCGATGGAGGATATGGGGTCGATGTCGTGCGGCCTGTCGTTCGCGCCCGGATTCGACTACCTCGCGCAGGTCGCGCAGGGGTCTGACGCGGTCGAGATGGCGCTGGCGAGAGTGCGGCAACTGTCGGCTCACGAGGTCGGGCACACGCTGGGCTTCCCGCACAACTACCTGTCCAGCACCTATGGCCGCGAGAGCGTGATGGACTATCCCGCGCCCCTGGTCGAGATCGACGGCGACGGCGACCTGGACCTTTCCAACGCCTACGTGCAGAGGATCGGCGAGTACGACAAGCTCTCGGTCAACTGGCTGTACCGGGAGTTTCCCGAGGGGACGAACGAGCAAGCCGGGCTCGAGGCGATCGTCGCGCAGGGCATGCGGGACGGCCTGGGCTTCATGGCGCACACCAACAACAACTTCATCGGCGCGGGCCACCCGTACGCGGGCGTCTGGGACAACGGCGCCAACCTGGTGGACCACCTCAAGCACGAAATCCGGGTCCGCAACATCGGCCTCGCGGGGTTCGGCGACGACATGATCCGCGCGGGACGGCCCCTGTCCGACCTGGAATTCGTGCTGCTGCCGCTCTACATGCACCACCGCTTCCAGCTTCGGTCGGCGGCGCAGAGCCTGGGAGGGGCCGACTACAGCTACACGTTGAAGGGTGACGGACAGACGCCGGTGGCGATCGTTCCCGGCGAGGAGCAGCGGGATGCCCTGGAGACGATCCTGTCGGCGCTCACGGTGGACTTTCTGGCGCTGCCGCGGGACGTGGTCTCGATGATCCCGCCGCCCGCCTTCCGCCACGACGAAGGGGAGGTCTTCGCGGGGCACACCGAGCTGCTCTTCGACCCGCTGGGCGCCGCCGAGGCTGCCGCCGACTTTACCGTGGGTGAGATCCTGCACCCTCAGCGGATGGCGCGCCTGGTCGTCTACGGGAGCATGGGCGACTATCCCGACCTGGAGGAGGTGGTGGACCGCCTGCTCGAGGCCACCTGGGACTCACCGGCCGAGGGGGACGAGTATCGGATGCGGGTCCAGCACACGATTCAGCGGGCGGTGGCGGACCGCATGATGCAGCACGCCGGCAGCGCCGCCGCGATGACCGAGGCGCGGGCGGTCCTGGCGGATCGGCTGGAGGCGCTGGCGAGCCGTCTGGAAGCGCTTACGGGATCGTCTCCGCACCAGCGCCTGGTGGCTGCCGACATTCGGCGCTGGCAGCAGCGGATCGACAACACGACGCCGGGTCCGTCGCTGGAACTGCCGCCGGGCGACCCGATTGGCGGAAGTGCGAGGGGGGGTCAGCGAGGACGGTAAGCGGTCAGCGGGGACGGTGAACTCGAAAGGGCGGTGACCGACCGGCCGCGCCTCCCAGGGCATCCTTCTTCCCGGCCGCGCTCGGCGAATCGAGCGGGGAGGTGCGTCAGCCCGACCGGGTGCGAAAGCGGTACCCGAAGCCCCTGACCGTCTCGATCCAGTCGCCCGCGCTGCCGAGCTTGCCCCTCAGCCGGCGCACATGCATGTCGACGGTGCGCGTGTGCAGCCGCGCGGACATGCTGGAGTCCACTTCCCACGCTTCGGAAAGGAGCTGCCGCCGGCTCTGGGTGCGGCCACGGCGCTCCATCAGGACGCGCAGCAGGCGGAACTCCGTGGGCGTCAGCGTGATCTCGTCGCCGTCGAGCGCGACGATGTGCGCGCCCAAATCGACCCGCAACGACCCGGCGCGCAGAATCTGCCTACCCCCCGTGATCGGCTTCAGCTCGCCCTGGGCGCGGCGCAGGATGGCGTCCACCCGCAGAACCAGCTCCCGCGGACTGAACGGCTTCGTGAGGTAGTCGTCGGCGCCGAGCTCGAACCCGCTGATCCGGTCCTGCTGCTCGCGCTTCGCGGTCAGGATCAGGACGGGAACGTTCCGCGTGGCCTCGTCCGCTCGCAACGACTGCAGCACCTCGTCACCGGAGAAGCCGGGCAACATTCTGTCCAGTACGATCAGATCGGGGAGATCCCGGTGCACCGCGTCGAGTGCGCCGGTTCCCGTCAGCGCAGTCTCCACGCGGTACCCCTCGCGCGTGAGCTGATACGCGATGAGCGCCGCGATGTCGGCCTCGTCCTCCACGACCAGGACGCGCGCAGTGGGCTTCGGCTCCCGCTCGCTCACGGTTGCGTCCGAGGCGCCGTCGACGGCTCGGGGGAGGGGGGAATCACTTGTCACCTCCGTGGGAGTTGGCTGCGCGCGCCGGTTCCGGATCCTATTCATAGTACCGAAGACTCGACCGGGCCAACCACGGCGGCCGCCACTGGCCCGTATATTGGTCTGCATGAGCCAGGCACGAAGACGGCAGGATCCGGCGGCAACATCGGAGCGAAGGTAAGACACGGTGCAGAAATCGACCGGCGACTTCACACGCGTGGTCCGTAACACCGAGGGGCTCCAGCCGTGGCGTCGCGTGTTCCATGCCACCTGCGGCCTGATGGTCGTGGCCCTGGTGGAATACGGCGGCCTGGGCCGTGCGATCAACCTCCTCCTCCTCGGTGGCGGCGCCGTGGCGTCCCTGACCCTGGACTGGGTTCGACTGAGATTCCCCGATGCGAACTTCATCTTCTTCCGCTGGTTCGCCGCACTGGCGTCGCCACGGGAGGCACGCAGGATCGCGTCGTCCACCTGGTTTCTCATGGGCGTCTGCATGACGCTCCTCATCGCCCCCGGACACCTCTTCGCGCCGGCAATACTCGTCCTCGCCTTCGCCGATCCGGCGGCCAGCGTTGTCGGCCGGTTGTGGGGCAGACATTCTCTCGGCAAGGGAAGCTGGGAGGGGACAACCGCGTTCTTCCTTGTCGCCTGCCTGGTAACGTTCCCGTTTGTTGGCCTGCCCGGCGCCATCGTTGCGGCGGGCGTGGTCGCGATCTTCGAGGTCCTCCCAACGGGAATCGACGACAACCTGACCGTTCCCGTCGTGACCGGCCTGGCACTCTGGCTCGTGGAATCCGCAGGGCGGGCTCTGGCCGGCGTCTGACGAAGGGCCGCCGGGCGGCTGGCCGCGCCGCTATTCCGGATCGTCGGTGACGACTCCCCGACCCGCTGTCGCGTCGGCGACCGCGGTCCCCAGTTCGGAGCGGCGACCGGCAGGAAGCAGGACGCGGTAGCGCACATCCGCAGCGAACTCTCTCCCGGTGACTATGGCGTCGAGAGCGGTAAAGACGCGCTCCACGCTTTCTGCGGCGTCGTAGGCTACCCGGACACTGATCGGCACCCTGTCGACCTTCTCGATCGTGGGGCACGCTTCCAGGGCGCGTTTCACCCCGCTGGCGTAGGCGCGCGCCAGCCCACCCGTGCCCAGCTTGACTCCACCGTAGTAGCGCGCACAGACGGCGACCACTTCACCGACACCGGAGTGGAGGAGGACCTTGAGCATTGGCCTGCCCGCAGTTCCATGAGGTTCGCCGTCGTCGCTCATCCCGACCTGCGCGGTCGAGGAAGGACCACCCGCGTTGAACGCCCAGCAGTGATGGGTCGCGCCGGGAAAGCGGTCCTTCACCCGCCGCACGAAGGCCATGGCTTCGTCCCGGCTGCCGGCGCGGCCCACGGTGGTGACGAAGCGACTGCGCCGGATCACCTCCTCGACCTCGACGGCGGCCTCGGGTACGGGGTATTGGTCGGACATGCCTTTGCTCCAGTGGTTCATCCACCGACTGCTGGATCCCGAACGGGGGTCTTTCCAATTCGGATTCGCTCCCTTACTGTACATCTTCGGATGCTGATTGAGAATCAGTCTCAATCTCAACGGTGACCTTTCCACGCATCGCAGAATCACGCAGAGCAGCGCTCTCGCTGGAGGAGATTTGGGCAGCAGCAGAGATTCAGCCTCGAAGCCCGCCGACCGCTCGCTGGCCGACGTACCCCTGGAAGAGGAGGTCGTCGTGGTCAGGATCGATGTGGCCGGGGAGGATATCGAGCCGCTTCTCGAGCGGGGCATCGTGCCCGGTTGCAAGGTCTGTCCCGTGCGTCATTCTCCCGCTGGGGGCCCGACCATCTATCGCGTGGACGGTCACCTGATCGCCTTGCGGAGGGAGACCGCGTCCTGTCTCTGCGTGCGCACCGCACTCGAGGCCGCAGGGGTTCTCGACGCGAATTGAGCAACGGGGCGCAGTCAGCTTCCGCCTTGCCGACACTACCAGGGACGGCTGACCAGCCCCAACCGCGTGTCGCGCTGGTCGGACCGCCCAACTCCGGCAAGTCGACGCTCTTCAACGGCCTCACGGGACTGCGCCAGAAGGTCGCCAACTACCCGGGCGTGACCGTCGAACGCAGGTCAGGCGTCGTGACCGAGTCCGTCGGCTCCGTGGAGGTCATCGATCTTCCCGGCGTCCACAGCCTGGCGCCACGCAGCCTGGATCAGAAGGTCACCCGGGATTTCCTGATGGGCCGGATGGAAGGGGACAGGCAGCCCGACGCCGTGATCCTGGTTCTCGACGGAACCCGTCTCAAGACCCACCTCATGGTCGCCGACCCGGTGCTCGGCCTGGGATTGCCGACCCTCGTCGTACTGACCATGGCCGACGAACTCAAGCGACGGGGCGGCGCGCTGGACGTGGGCCTGCTGTCCGCGGAACTGGGAGTCGAGGTCGCCCTGGTCAACGCGCGCGACGGGGCCAGCCTGGCGCCTGTGCGCCGTTTCCTGCGGGCACTCCACACCGGCGGCGACGAAATCCGCGCCTGCCCGGTGATCTCCGTGGCCGATGCAGCGGCCTCCGAACATCACCCGGGACGCATTCTTCCCGTGATCGACCTCTTCGCAAAGCGCAGGAAGCGTGCACGGGAACTCGGTCGGTCGGCCGCCTTCCAGGATCCCCGTCCCTCCGGGGTCACTCAACGCATCGATTCGGTGGTGCTGCATCGCTTCTGGGGGCCGCTGGTCTTCCTGGCCACCGTCGCCCTCGTCTTCGAGGCCATCTTCACCGCGGCCGTGCCTCTCATGGACGGCACCGAGGCCCTTGTCGCCGCTTCGGGAGAGTTCGTGGCGGGCACGCTTCCCGAGAGCTGGTTCCGATCGCTGCTGATCGACGGCGTGTGGGCGGGCGTCGGCTCGGTGGTCGTCTTCCTCCCCCAGATCCTCATCCTCTTCGCCTTCATCGCGATTCTCGAGGATTCGGGCTACATGGCGCGCGCGGCCGTGATCGCCGACCGGCTCATGCATCGCGTGGGACTGCAGGGTCGTTCGTTTCTGCCCCTCCTTTCGGCCTACGCCTGCGCCGTACCCGCGGTGATGGCGGCGCGCACCGTCGAAGACGAACGCGACCGGATCGCCACGATCTTCGTCACACCCTTCATGACCTGTTCGGCCCGGCTGCCCGTCTACGCGCTGCTCATCGCAGCCTTCATTCCCGCCGGACCCCTGCTCGGCCCCCTGGGAATGCGGTCGGCGGTGCTCATGGGGCTCTACGCGTTGGGGCTTGTGGCCGCGATCGTCACGGCGGCCCTCCTCAAGGGCACTCTGCTGAAGGGCCGTCCGCACCCGTTCGTAATGGAGCTTCCACCCTACCGGTTGCCGAGCCTGCGGTCGATCGGGGCCCGGCTCCTGGACCGCACCAAGGTCTTTCTGCGTCGTGTGGGCAAGATCATCCTGATGGTGACGGTGGTTCTGTGGGTACTCACCCAGTTCCCGAGCGGGCCTGCCGGCGAGCCACCCGAGATCGGAGACAGTGCTCTGGGACGGATCGGGCAGGTCGTCGAGCCCGTGATCGAGCCGCTCGGCTTCGACTGGCGGATCGGTATAGGGCTCGTGACCTCGCTGGCGGCCCGGGAGGTGATTGTCGGAACCCTGGGTACCATCTACGGTGTGGAAGCCGAAGGCGACCAGGACTTCCAGCTTCAGGCCGCGCTCCAGCAGGATCTGGATCTTGGGTCGGCGGTAGCCATGCTCATATTCTTCGTCTTCGCACTGCAGTGCATGTCCACGGTGGCTGTGATGCGCCGGGAAACGGGAGGGTGGAAATGGCCGGCCCTTCAGTTCAGCTACATGCTGATCCTCGCCTACGCCGGGGCGTGGGTGGCAAACGCGCTGATCTAGGAGCGCGAGCGGCGATGCATCCGCGCTGGACCGCTACGCTCCACGCTGCTCGTCGAGCCGATGGCTGACAGGGTCCGGTCCGTGTCCGCAAGGCTGTCGGTCGTCTGCCTGCTTTCCCTTCTCGGGAGCTGCGCGCCGGACCCTCCGCAGACGCCGGCTGGCAGCGTGATCGACGCCGCCGGCCGCCTCCACGATACCACCGGGTCCCGCAGCCGCATCATTTCGCTGATTCCGGCTGTCACCGAGACCCTGGTGGCGATCGGCGCCGGGGATCGACTGGTCGCCCGCACCACGTACGATGAGCAACCACAGCTCGCGGCCCTGCCCGTCATCAGTGCGCTCCTGCAGCCGAGCGTGGAGGCCCTGACCCGATTCGCCCCCGATCTGGTGGTCATGTGGCCCTCCGGTGGAGACGGCGGTGCAGTCGGGGAGCAGCTCGACCAGCTCGGCATCGGCTGGTACGGGGCCGCGATCCAGACCGTCGCCGACTTCGAGCGGAACGCCCGCAACCTGGGTCGCCTGCTCGACCTGGATCGCCGGGCGGACTCGGTGATCGCTGCCGTGCGGGCCGACCTCACCGATGCCCGCGCGCGCTGGTCCGGCCGCGAGCCGGTCGAGATCTTCCACGTCGTGCAGCTGGATCCCCCGATGACCGTGGGGCCCGGCACCTTCCTGGACTCGGTATTCGTTGCGGGGGGCGCGGTCAACACCTTCGCCGACATCCAGGGGAACTGGCCGCGCGTCGGTCTGGAGGAAGTGTTGTGGCGCGACCCCGATTACGTCGTCGTCCCGGTCGACGGCTACGGCACGCCGCCGATCCCGCCCGGCTACCGCGATCCGTCGCTCGACCGACTTGCCGCCTCTCCCGGCTGGGCGGTGCTGTCCGCCGTCGCCGACGGACGCGTCGTCTCGGTCGACGCCTCGCTATTCGGGCGCCCGGGCCCGCGAATGGGAGAAGCCGCGCGGTACCTGGCCTACCGGCTTCACGGCGGCGCCCGGCCGTAGGCTGACCCGGGCGGGCGCCCCCGCCTCGCCGATTCGCCGCGACCTCGGCGCGGGCCCCTACGACACCCGCGGCGGCCGCTTCTTCAGCACGAAGAGCCCTTCCTTGATGCTCGACACAATGAGGAGTCCGCTCTCGAAATACGGGTAGACGCTCCACGCTCCCGCGAACCCCGCCCCGTCGTCTCCGAACGGCACCGTGTCGAAGTAGCCCACCTCTTCTGGCTCCTCCGGATTGGAGATGTCCAGAATCCTGAGTCCGCTCAGGTAGTTGGCCTGGTACATCAGGTCGCCGACCACGTAGAGGTTGTGGTCCGACGAGCCCGTGGTGCCGAAGTGCTCCTTCACCAGCACCGGGTCATCCAGCTCCTGCACGTCCCACACCAGGGTGCGCGTCCGCGACACATTGCCGCCGATTTCGTCGGTCTCGTCGTTCATGAAGAAGTACCGGTGATCGTCCGAAATCCAGCCCTGGTGGAGGTAGCCGGTATTGGGGTAGGAGGCCGACGACAGCGAAACCGGCGCCTCCTTGTCCGTCACGTCGGAGATCGACAGCGCGTTCTCGTTGGCCCCGAAGCAGATTTCGCGCCCCGCATAGGCCTCGTCGGGACCGCTGTACCGGATGCACTGTGCGTCGTGGCTGTAGCCGGTGCCGGCGTTTCCGGTGTTCGAATCCGCGAAGCACCCCGCGAAGACGGGCGACGCGGGCTCGCGGATGTCGATCATGTGCAGGCCGCCCCCGCAGGTTTCCCCGCCGCCGGAGGCCCCCACGACGTAGGCGAATCCGGTCTCCTCGTTGATGACGATGTTGTGGGCCGAGTTGATGCCGTCGTAGTGGGCCGTAGCCTCGAAGGTGACAGGCGGCCCCGACACGTCGCGCAGCTGCGTGAGGTCGAAGACCTGCACCCCATGCTCGCCGGCGTTGTCCGCCACGATGTAGGCGTGGTTGTCGTACACCTTGATGTCGCGCCACATGTTCACGATGGCGCCCTCGGTGAGGGGCAGCTCTCCCAGGTAGACAGGGTTCGAGGGGTTGCCGAGGTCGATGAAGGTCGTCGCGTCGGCACGCCCCATGATCGCGTACTCGCGGCCCGTCTCGGGATCGGTCCATCCCCACAGGTCGTTCGCGATCATCCCACGGGCGCCGCCCGCCGCGTGTGTCGGCAGGAACGCGACCAGATCGACCTCGCTGCAGGTGAAGCCGCCCGCCGAGCCCTCCTCGCACTCCCGCTCGTCGCCCAGCAGCGGGTCCAGCCCGGCGTTGTCGTCGATCAGGGTCCCCTCGGGTTCCCATCCCGACACCGTCCGCCGGAAGAGGAAGCCCGTGCCCTCGAAGAAGTCCGCCCCCGGCGCTCCAACCACGGCCATGTCGCCCTCCAGGGAGACCGCGAGCCCGTAGAAGTTGAACGGGCCGCCCGGGCCGAACGACGCGACTTGTGCCCAGTCGCCGGACCCGTCCCGGCGGAATGCCGCGCCCCCACCGATTCCGCCGCCGACAAGCGGCGTCCCCACCACCAGATCGTCGCCCGACGCGTCGATGGCCATGCCGAACCCGGCAGGGACGGGCGCATCGTCGGCGCGGATCGTGCCGGCGTGGTTCCAGCCGCCTTCCGACGTGAAGTGCTGGACAGTGCCGGTGCCGGCGTCCAGCGGCGCCCCGGCGAAGACTTCGCCGCCCGAAATCGCCACGCTCCACCCCATCGCGCCGGGAGCGGACCCGGGCGGTGCCAGGCGTCCGTCGCGGGACCATCCCTCGGCGCCACGCCGGAATACGTGCACCGCACCCGGCAGCAGCATGGGCTGCCCGGTGCCGGGAATCAGCCCGATCATCTCACCGGGCGCGCCCACCGCGGCCAGATCCCCCTCCATGTCCACGGCGGTGCCGAATCCCGCCCGCTCCGGCTCGTCGGCGCCATCGAGCACTGCGTTCTGCGCCCAGCCGCCATCGCCTGCCGCAAAGAGCACCGCCGCCCCGCTTCCCGAGCCGGCTCTCGGCGCTCCCACCAGGACCTCACCGCCGTTGGTGGCCACCGCTTCGCCAAATCCGGTATCGGCGCCTCCGTCATCCCATGTCAGGCGCTCCTCCATGGCCCATTCGCCACCCATCCGCCGGAACACGTACACTGCGCCCGCCCCCTCCGCTGGCGCCCCAACCACCAGCAGGTCGCCGCCGGCGTCGAGCCCGCCGCCGAACCCGGTCGCCGACCCCGACTCCGAGGGGGACAGCGTCGCCGTCTGCGCCCACTCGCCGCCGGACCGCGCGAAGACGTGCACGCCTCCCTGCCGTCCGGACGGCATTGGGAAGAGCGAGATGCCGCCGGGCCGGCCGACGAAGATCTGGCCGTCCTGCACGATGACCGCCGCCGAGAAGGCCGAGAGTCCAGCGGCGGCCGTGGGGATGGCGTTGGCGGGCTGCGGGGTGCTCTGACCGAGGGCCGCAACGGGCGCGGCGAGAAGGAGCGCTGTCGCAACGGAAAGGGGATGTCGGGGTCGCATGGGGCCTGGTCCTGTCGTGATGTGGGTACCGCGCCGGTTTTGAAAGGCGTCGCGCCAAATCCGCACTGGCGCGCGTGGAATAATGAACCGGAACGCCGCCGCTATCCAGTCGGGAGCCTGGCGGCGCGAGCAAATCCCGCCCAAAGGTGCCATCTTGATGGCCGTGCCAAATGGCCGTGCGAAGAGCAGCCCCCGGGAGGTGTCCCATGACCTGGACCCGTGCGCGAGACCGCGCCTCAGCCGCCGTTGCCGCAGTGATCGCCGCAGCCGTCCTCGCCGCCTGCGAATCGGACCCGCAGCCCGTCCACCTCGTCACGGCGCATCAGATGGGGCCGGTGGCCTATCGCGACCCGGCAGGCGCGGTGTCGCCGGATGGCCAGTGGCTGGCCTACACGCAAGGCCGCGATGTAATGGTCATGTCCCTGGCCGAGGGCGAGACCCGTACCCTTGGCACCGCGCCCAGCCAGGTGCGGTACCTGACCTGGCATCCCGGCAGCGAGAGCCTTCTGGTCCACGAGCGCTCCTTCGATCGGCGCCGCCAGGACTGGTTCGTCTACGACATCGACACCGGCGCAAAGGAAACGCTGTGGGGCGGTGGCGGCGGCCTTTCCGGAGACCTGCCGTCCCGCTCCAGCCTTCTGGAGCTCAGCTGGGCCCCCGACGGCGGGTCGGTGGTGGGCGTCGTGCGGTCCATGGCCGGGACGCAGGTCTGGCGCATCTCCCAAGCCGGCGATTCCGGAGAGATCGTCGCGCAGGGTGAGCGGCTGTCCCTGCCGGTGGTATCTCCCGGTGGCGAAGTGGCGTGCATTGAGCGCGCGGAGAGCCTCCAGTACCTGCGCTATCCCTGTGCGGAGAGCCCCGTAGCCTGGCTGGAGGGCCACCAGCCCTACGGGCACGTCGCGTTTTCGCGGAACGGTCGGGAGATCTACTACGCCGCGCCTCGTGACGACGGCCCTCTCGAGCTTTGGGCACGGCCCGTTGGCGGCGGGCCCGCCGAGCTGCTGGACACGGCCGAGCGGGATGTGTACGGCCCCGGTGTCACACGCGACGGGCATGTCGTGTATCGCAGCCAGTGGTACATGGTCTCCCTGTCGGCTGTCCCCGCGGGGGGAGGCGAAGTCACCCGGATCACCACCTTCCAGTCCGAGACCCCCACCTGGAGCCCGGCCGGCGACGAGGTCTCCTTCACCTTCGGCGGCTGGCGCATCGCCACCGACGATGTGGACTATCCCGACATCGACCAGCACATCGGCATCGTCGCATTCGGCGGACAGCTTCCCAGGGACACCCCCGACCGGATCGTCCGCCAGTCCTACTCCGAGGACCAGGGGATGCACTGGTCTCCCAACGGTCGCTGGATCGCGTATCACAGCCACATCGACGACACGGACGACATCTACCTCGTTCCCGCCGACGATCCGTCGTCCCCCCGCCTGATCTCGACCCACGGCCACGAAACGGGCTGGCCCCGCTGGTCCCCCGACGGCCGCTGGATCGCCTTCCCGAGCTACACCCTCGATGCTTCAGGCGGGCGCAAGAGCCATCTCTACGTCATTCCGGTCGACCAGGAGACCGGCGAAACCGCTCCCCAACAACCCGTGCCTCTGGGCGACTTCCCTCACGACGCGCTTCAGGCCGAATGGACTCCGGACTCGGAGCGGCTGGTCTTCGAGGCGGCCGAGGGACCCGGCCGGAAGGCGTTGTACCAGGTGCCCCGAGACGGCGGTGATCCGCAGCGGTTCCACGAATGGGAGTCGAACCAGGTGCATTCAGGCATCGCGGTATCGCCGCGGGGCGAATGGGTCGCCTATATCGGGCCGGGCAGCGAGGGATTCTTCCAGGTCCACCGTGTCGCTTTCGGCGGCGGCCAGGCGGAGCAGCTGACGGTGGACCCGACGCAGAAGACGCAGCCCGCATACGATCCCACGGGGGAGTGGCTCGCGTACACGGTGTTCAGCTACGAAGCAAGGTTCCGGCGCCTGGAGCGATGAGCGAACCGGGGTAGCCGTCGCGTGCCTACCGGCGCCGCATCCTGCCCGTGACCTCCACCTCGACGGGTACGCCCCCCACCTTCCGCGGCAGCCTGGCGCGCAAACGCGCATCGTCCTTCTCCAGATAGACCTTGATGCAAGGCTTGCCACGGCTCATCCCCTGGGCCGTTCCGGCCACGCCCTTCATCCCCAGCACCTTGCGGTTGACCTGATCCTGCGCCTTTCCGATCGAATCGTCCACGGTGTCAGTTCCCGTCGATGGAGACATCGAACCGGTCGAGGACCAGGTCGATGGGGTTGGCCAGCGTCGTGGTCTGGCTGCCTGCGAAGAGCAGTCCGACGGGCCTCCGGTCTTCGGGCCCAACCCCGCCGACGATGAGCGAACCCGAGTCGCCCGGACCCGAGAACCCCGCGCCCGAGATGACGATCTGGCCGGAAAAGCGCGCCGTCCGATCGCGGAAGCCGATGTTCATGGTGGCGTTGATCCCGGTGATCTGCCCTTTGGTGTGCCCGGTGGTGCGCCCGTACTTCTGAACTGCCATGCCGATCCGCGCCGCGGCCGTTTTGGTCCGCGGCGTGCCGTAGCCGTTGGAGGGGGTGCTGTTCCCCAGATTCCCCGTCGTGGTCTCGGCGATGGCCGCGTCGATGAGGTTTTTGGGGCAGACCGGAAAGGGCTCGCAGAACTTGATCGGCTCGAAGTCGTGCAGGGTTCCGATCGCGTCGCTCGGATTGGCGCCCCCGTCCACGGTGCCGGGCTGGAGGATGTTGTCGCCCACCTGTGCCCGGTTGCGGTTCGCGAAGACGTGATTGTTGCTCAGCGCAAACACCTTCGAATCGGATGCGACCCGCGCAGCGATGGTGCCTGCCGTCACGTCGACCTGGCCGGTGGACACGCCTATCGGCACGGGGCGGGGGAAGGAGCGCTTCGGGTTCGTGATGTCGGTGGGCGCGGCGCGGGATGGCGAGCCGGGCTCGTCCGAGGCCGCAGCCGGGTCCTGCATGTCACCCAGCGCACGGAAGGGGCCGGTGACTTCGCTTACGACCGGGTGGCCATCGAAGCTTGCCGGGAGAGCGAGCGCACCCGCATGGGTCAGGAAGACCTTCACCACGGGCTGGCCGCTCAGATCGAAGGCGACGGCGGTTCCGGCGACTCCCGGCTGGCTCAGCAGATCCTGGTTCAGCAGCTCCTGGGCGGAGATCGCGGCAGCCAGGTCTCCGTAGCCGAACCACCCGTTGTCCCCGAAGCCGCTTCGCAGATCGCCCACGGGCCGGAAGAACAGAGCGTCCAGCACGATTGCGAGCGCCAGCGTGCCGTAGCGCAGGAATCGGTTGTCTGACATTGGACCTCATCTCCCCCTGGGCTGTGCGACCACAGCGCTGAACACGCCACCGACCACACCGCTCATGTATATGATACTGACTGCGCGCGGGGAAGGTTTCCAGAGCCGGGCCGTGGATCAACCCGGCGTCGCGCCGAGGACGGCGAGGCGCTGGGCCCGCAAGGCGGCCCGCTAGGGCACCTCCCCCTGATGCTCCCCCACGCCCGGCGGAAACCGGCGAAGCTCCGCCCGGCGGCCATCCCAGCGCATCGGCATGGGGACGTCCACGTAAGTGCCCCGGTCGTGGTCGTGGCGGACCAGCATCCCGCTGGCCGCTGTCTGGGGATCTTCGAGCGCCGACGCCACGGTGTGGATGGGCGCTGCCGGGACCCGATGCTCACTCAGGCACCGCAGCAGCGACTCGACGGTATGCGGCCGCGTCCCTTCGGCGACGATCGCTGCCAGTTCCGCACTGCGCGCCACCCGGGACGCGTTGTCGGCGTAGTCGCGATGCGATGCCAGATCCAGGTCGAGCGCGCGGCACAGGCGCCGAAAGATGTCGTCGTTGCCGGCGGCGATCATCACCGAGCCGTCCGAGCAGGGAAACGCCTCATACGGCGCGATCATCGCGATGGAGGTGCCCATCGGCCCGGGAAGCGGCCCGCCGGCGAGGTACCCGGTCATGTGGTACGACATCCACGCGAGGGACGTGTCCAGCAGCGAGGTGCTCACGTGGCAGCCGCGCCCGGTGCGGTCGCGCTCCATGAGGGCGCCCAGCACGGCAATCGCGGCCCACATCCCCGCGCCGAGGTCCACGATCGAGGTGCCGACCCGTGCCGCCCCGCCCTCGGGGTCGCCCGTCACCGACATCAGCCCCGACCGCGCCTGCATGAGCGGGTCGTACCCGGGCTCGCCGCGCAACGGCCCGCTCTCCCCGTACGCCAGGATCGACACATAGACGACCGCGGGGTTGGCCGCACGCACGTCCTCGTACCCGATTCCGAAACGTTCCGCTGCTCCCGGCCGTAACGCCTGGAAGACGACATCCGCTTCGGCGGCGAGCTTGCGTGCACGCGCACGGTCCGAATCCGTCTTCAGGTCGAGCACCACGCTGCGCTTGTTGCGATTCACCGCATTGAACAGCGTGCTCTGGCCCCAGACGAACGGTGGACCCCAGCGGCGGGCGGGATCGCCCCCGGGTGGTTCGACCTTGACAACGTCGGCGCCAAGGTCCGCGAGGATCTGGGCGGCATAGGGTCCAGCCAGGTTCTGGGAGAAATCCACCACCCGCAGCCCGTCGAGGGGCGCGATGGCGGCTCCGGTCGGGTCTCCCTTGCCGGGACGTGACATGGGCGGCTTCTTTACAGGACGGCGAACTTGAAGGACGGGAAGATAGAAGATATGGACACGGTAAAGATCCCCAACAGCGCGACCTACTCACCCCTCGCGCTGACCGACGTGATCTTCGCGGCCCCGTTGGCGTCGCGGCTCCTCCTCGGAGCGACGCTGCCCGGCAGGATTCTGCAGGCGGCTGCGGCGGGCGCCTACGCGGGTGCGGTGGTGGGGGACTGGGCGAGCCGCCGCGGCGTCAGGAAGATCGACTTTCTTGCGACCTACACGTCCGACGTCAAGAACATGGACGAGATGCCGGAAGCGCAGCGGAGAGACGATGTGCGTCGCTACTCCGAGGAGCTCATGGCGATCTACGAACCCGTGGCACGCGAACGGGACATCCTCGCGGCCGACGTAAACGAGCGCCTTACGTCCTACATCGCAGGGGTCACTGGCCAGCGCGTCGAGACCAGCAGTTCGGTGCGCCAGCTGACGCTCACCCGGCTCATGGTGCCCTTCGCCGTCGGCAGTTGCGACATCCTCTCGGGCGACATCGCGGTCTTCCGCAGCACGGGTATCTTCGAGCCCCACATCCTGGCCCACGAATTCTGTCACAGGAAGGGTTATCTCAAGGAACTCGAAGCCCAGGCGCTCGCGTACCTGGCGCTGTCCCGCTCGCGCGACCCGCAACTGCGTCAGTCGGCGCTCGCGGAACGGGTGCACCGCAACCTCCGTGTGCTCGACGGCGACGACCCCGAACGCTACGGCGAGCTTCTGGACGACACTGCGCTCTCGGGTCAGGTCCTCGAGGATTTCCGCCGTCTCCGTCCTCCGGATCGGCGGCCGGGATTGATCTCGGACACGCTCAAGGAACTGTACGACTCACGCATGAAGATGACCGGTCAGAACGGCCTGTCCGACTACGACCGGGGCTTTACGAACTTCCTGTATACCTACGAGACGGCTGTCGCGGAAGGCCGGGCGTCGGCCTAGCCGCCCCCCACCGGGATCCGCATCACGAAGCCGGCGCCCCCGTCGCCCAACCCGGGCGTGCCGCGAAAGCTGAGGCCATCCAGGCGAACCGGCACCCAGGCCTGCCGTTTTGCGAACCGCCCCAGGACCAGACCCGCGCCGGCCCCCAACGCGGCCCCGATCCCGAACCCCCTGAGCGCGGCTCTTCCCCCGGACTCGGTTTCGCGGCAGGACCCGATCGTCAGACCGAGTTCAAGCGCGGTCGGATTGGCGTGACACTCGTCCCTGAGCGCCCACGTGAAGGTCGCACCCGCCAGGCCGGACACGGCCGACGCCACGAGCATGACACGCTTCGTATCGGTGATCGTGGCCCGCCTTTCGAGCAGCGCACCCCTGCCCAGCGGGATCCAGTAGACCGGCTCGGCGCCGGTTTCGAAGAGCAGAGTGTCGCCCTGCAGGCCAACGACGTTGCCTTCGAGCGCCACGGGGTACATAACGGGTGGGGAAGCGGGGCCGCCCCGAAGCACCGTCGCGCCGGTGATCCGCACGATCTGGCCCATCGTCAGCTCGTCGGCTTCCTGGGCAGTGAGCTCGGGCGCGCAGAGCCAGGCGCCCGCGAGCAGTGACACCAGCGCGATCGCCGGTCGCAGGGTCGGTTGCCGAATCTTCATGACGATGCTCCTCGCGGTCGTCCCCCAATACCAGGTGAGATCTAAAGGTAAGGTCGGAGTACGGGCGAGACGCTGAACACGAGTTCGAAGGCGCCGCCCGGCATCCCCCAGACCCCGTCGATCCGGATGATGTCGTGCAGGGTGGCGACGCCGGCGCCCACGTAGCCGCGCAGCCCGCCGGTCCCGCCAACCTCCCATGCCTCGGCCAACGAGGCCGGTGTGGCGCCGACCGCTCCCGCTCCCGCGAGCAATCGGCCCGAAAGCCAGCCGGGCACCAGATGGCGGGTCGTCTCGCCGCGTGCCAGCACGAATCGGCGGCCGCCGTAGGCGCGGAAGTCGTGGCCGGGCAGCGTCCCTCTGCCTCCAAGCAGAAAGAGGCGCTGGTGGGGCAGGGTCCCCAAACTCGTCCCCGCCTCGAGCGACAGCGACGTGCGGCCGGACAGATCCCGGGGGACCCGGCTGACCTCGATCCGCCCCGCCAGCGTCGCGTTTCCGCCACCGCCCCACCGCCCCACGGTGCCGTCCAGGGCCGCCTCGCCCCCCCATCCTCCCAGGCCTCCCCATCGCCGCACGATCCCGCCGCGGATCCCGGCAAAGACCCCCTCGTCGGCGGGGCGGAGTGGTCGCCGGGATTCCGCCGCCCCGAACGCATCGATCGACGCCGCGCCCGTCATCTCCTCCCAGACAGCCCCGACCCGGATGCCGGCTGACTCCCCGACCGCCCGGTCGAATTCCAGGCTCACACCCGTGGCGAACCACGGATCGGTGTAGTCCTGGTCCCTGAATACGGTGGACAGAGTGTTTACGGCCCCCGAAGCACCCGGAAACGGTCCTGCATCCCGCAGCTGGCGCCCGTAGAGCTCCACCGTGGCCGTTGTGGCCCGACCCGCAAGCCACTGCCCCCGCAGCCTCCCGGCGAGAGTGCGGCCACCGATCCCGTACCCCGGCAACACGTCCATCTTGAACGACTCCCGGGGCGCGTACGAAGCCCCGAGCCCGATGTAAACGCCCTCGGCGCGATTCACGCGCAGCGCCGACGAGACGCGGTCCGCGTACACGCGCACCCTGGGCAGCCCGCTCACCAGCTGGGCCCGGGCCACACGCCTCGCTTCCGCCTCGACCTGGGCCACGCTGGCGGGCGACAGCCCCTCTTCCTCCATCCTGTCCAGAAGGCCGTCGCGGAACACGCTCGAATCCGCCGCCCCGTACGAACTCAGGAGCAGGGCCGGACCCGAGAAGAAACCGGGCCGCAATTCCGGGTTGAACTCGTAGTCGCTCACCTCCAGGGTGGCGCGGATCACCGTTCCCACCGGAAGATCGAGTTCGGGGACCTCGCGCCTGACCTCCACGACCTGGCGGTACGGAAGCCACAGGCTCTCCTCCCACAGTGAGTGCTCCAGCCGCACCGTGATCCGATCGGTCCTGGGATCCACATAGGACGCGGGCGTGAAGCTGAACGCCATCCGCACCAGCGCTCCCGTCCCCGCCTCCAGGAACACGCTGCCCACAAAGCCCGGACGATCCTCGCGGCGGGGCCTCACCTCCAACTCCTGCACCCGCAGCGGAGCCGGAAGCGTCGGGACGCTTATGCGGACCGAGTCGACGACGCGGTAGTGATAGGTGGACTCGCCGTCGCTGCCGAGCGGGTGCGGCACATCGCGCACGTCGCGCCCCTCCCCGATCGCGATCCTGTCCCCGAACCCGTTCTGCACCGCCGTGAGCCGGTCGATGTAGTAGCGGAAGTCCTCGATCGGCAGCAGCTCGCGCTTCCGCAGCCCGCGGATGATCTGCCGTCTGCGGCCGACCGAGTTCTGGTAGAGGTCGACCGCCACCTGGTCCACGCGCATCGGGATCGACGCACCCCCGTCGTCGCGTTCCAGGAAGAAATAGATGTGACCCTCGGCCGCCGCCCTGTAGGACGTGACCGTCGAGTGGGTCAGGGGCGACTCGCGCAGCTCCCGTGCACGGCGCACGAGCGACAGCGCGACCGGATCGTCAACGGGGGCCGCCTGAGCCGCGAGGGAGCGGCCCGGATCGAGACCGGCGCCTGTGAACTGGACGCAGGCGCACAGAAGGCTGAAAAAGACGACTTGGCTGGCGATTCCGGCTGACCGGCTTCGCCGGATCAGGTAATGTCGCTGAGCGAAAGCCCGTTTTTCCGCAGGAATGCCGTCAACCCCATCTTGTCGATCGACCGCAGAGCGGAAGTGGAGACCTTGATCCGAACCGACCTGCTCAGCTCAGGGACGTAGATCCGCTTCGTCTGCAGGTTCGGCAACTGCCGCTTCTTGGTCTTGTTGTGAGCGTGGGAAACGTTGTACCCGACCAGGGGCCGCTTCCCGGTGATGTCGCATTTGCGAGACATCGTATGAGTCCTCCGTTCTTACCCCGGACGCCTACTTTTCTTCCTTGAAAAGGACGTGGCGGCGCAGGACTGGATCGTACCGCTTGAGTTCCAGGCGCTGGGGGTTGTTGCGCTTGTTCTTGGTGGTGGTGAAGCGATGGGGACTCTCGGTGCTGGACATCTTGATGGTCACGCGAGGGCCCTTCGATGACTTCTTCGCCATGATTTCTCCTTGGTTCAACTGACCCCAGATAAGATAGCCGGTTGACCGTGCTCGTCCAGTCGGAATACAATTAGTGCTGCCCTCTTGGTGACCGCACGCCGCGGTCGACACGGAGCGACAACCCGGAAGATACCAGTGAAGAAAGACATACACCCCAAGTACCGGCCCGTCGTCTTCCAGGACGTTTCCACCGGCTACTCTTTCCTGACCCGCTCCACCGTATCGACCAAGCGTTCGATCGAGTGGGAGGACGGGAAGGAATACCCGCTGGTCACTCTCGAGATTTCGTCCTCGTCCCACCCCTTCTATACCGGGACGCAGCGCCTGCTCGATACGGCCGGAAGAGTGGAGCGATTCCAGCGCCGCTACGGCGTCCAGGAATAGGACACTTCGCCAGCCGGCCCTGATTTGGGCAGCCGGTTCGTGGGCTACCTGCCACGCCTGTGATCGATCCGGCCGCCGACCACCTCGTATACGTCGTTCCCGACCTGGGCATTGCCGTTTGCGAGATGGAGGCCCGGTTCGGCGTGCCCTTCACCCCCGGCGGCAGTCATCCGGGCCTGGGCACGCGCAACGCCCTGCTCCGAATCGGGCCCAGGATCTACCTGGAACTGCTGGGCCCCGACCCCGGGCAGCCGCGCCCCTCCAGCGGCGTCTGGCTCGCTGCCGAGGGGGCAGAGCGCTATTCCCTGGCAACCTGGTGCGCGCGTTCCGACAACCTGAGCGGGCTCGCGCAGGGATCCGGCGGCCCCCTCGTCGGGCCGGTGCGGGCGATGTCGCGGACCAGACCCGACGGCGCCCGGCTCGCCTGGACGCTCTCCATGCCCGTCGTTCCCCCGCCGCACGGCGGGATCGTCCCCTTCTTCATCGACTGGGGCGAGACGGACCACCCGTGCCGGAGTCTCCCCGACTATGGGGTCCGGCTGATCGCGCTGAGGGGCCGGCATCCCGATCCGAAAGGGGTGCTTCGCGACCTGTCGGCTCTGGGCGTGTCGCTGGATGTGCAACCCGGCCGACCGGCCCTGGAAGCCGGTCTGGAGGTGCCCGGCGGGGGCGTCGTGATCCTGTAGCGGCCCTGTCGCTGCGGGCGAATCCGAAACGGTGCGACCCGGAGGCAGGCGCCTTTCAGCCGGCAGGCGGCTCCTCCACCTGCGCATAGGCGTCGTGTTCGTGGATCGACTCGAAGTTGACCACGTGGACGCTGAACCAGGTCACCTGCTCGAGCGCCCGCATCCGCAGCGTGATCTCGCGCACCAGGTCCTCCACGAACCGGGGATTGTCATAGGCGTGCTCGGTCACCCACTTCTCGTCGGCCCGCTTCAGGACCGGGTAGAGTTCGCAGGACGCGGATTCATCCACCAGCGCGATCACGTCCTCGATCCATAACTCCCCGTCGAAGCGGGCCTCAACCGTGACCATGCTTCGCTGGTTGTGAGCGCCGCGACTGCTGATCTCGCGCGAGCAGGGACACAGCGTGGTGACGGGGACCTTCACGGTGAGGATGAAGTCGTCCCTGGCACCGCTGGAAGCGTCAAAGCAGCAATCGTACGAGAGGAGCCCGGCGGCGCCGGTGACGGGGGCTTCCTTGTCCATGAAATACGGAAAGGAGATGCGCAGATGCGCGGTCTCCGCGTTGAGCCGGTCGCGCATCGTCCTCAGGATCGACGGCAGCGAATCACCCGATATCTCGCCGTCGTACGAGTTGAGGATCTCCATGAAGCGGCTCATGTGGGTGCCCTTGAACTGGTGGGGCAGATCCACCGACATGTCGACCGTGCCGACCGTGTGCTGAGCGGACTTCCGGCGATCCTTCACTGCGATGGGGAAGCGGATGTTCTGCACACCCACCCTGCTGATCGGCACCTTGCGGGTGTCGGGGTGGGCCTGGACATCGGCCAGCGGGGTCGATTCGAACAATCTTGTCATTCGTCTGGCGCCTCGCCCGGGGATTCCGGCTCGGCCAGCCGCCTGGCGTCGATCCGGCGCATCTTCTCTGCGACGGCGCGCGCGAGATCGATGCCGCGACTGTTGGCGTAGTTCAGCAGGGCAATGCAAACGTCGGCCGATTCATCCTCGAAGTCGGCCTCGTCGATGTGCCGGCCCTTCCAGACCTTCTTCTCGAGGTTGGCCAGCTCGCCCGTCTCGCCGGCCAGCTCAAGAGCGAAGAAGCGTGATGGGCGATACGGGAACGCAGCCTGCTGATAGCGGTCGAACTCGGCCTGCAGCGTCCGCAGCCCGCCGTAGCTGTCCGGCAGGATCTGACTCGCGGAATCCTGGGTGGTTGGTCGGTTCATTGGAGTGGTTCCGGGTTTTGCGGCTCCGTCCAAACTAGTGAAAAACGGTGCCGAGGGCCCATATTGTCACACATGAGCGACTCATCTGCAGGCACGGCGGGGGCGGCGGTTCGCATCGGCATCGTTTCCGTGTCGGACCGGGCCTCGCGCGGCGAGTACGAGGACAGGGGCGGCCCCGCGGTGCAGGCGTATCTGGACAGGGTGCTGGCGACGCGGTGGCAGATGGTGGGGCGGGTCATCCCCGATGAGGAGGATCTGGTCCGCGCCACGCTGGTCGAACTGGCGGATGACGAGGGATGCTGTCTGGTCGTGACGACGGGGGGGACGGGCCCGGCGCCGCGCGATATCACTCCGGAGGCGACCGCCGCCGTGCTGGACAAGGAACTGGCCGGATTCGGCGAGGCCATGCGCGCGGTATCGCGGCCACACGTCCCGACCGCGATCCTCTCTCGCCAGATGGCGGGCGTGCGGGGCTCGGCGCTGATCATCAACCTGCCGGGCTCGCCCAAGGCCGTCCGCGAATGCCTGGACGCCGTGTTCGCGGCGGTGCCCGACTGCGTGGACCTCATCGGGGGGCCGTATCTGGAGACGGATCCGGAGTGGGTGAAGGCGCATCGGCCGCACTGAGTCGGGTGCCTTGACTTGCGAACCGCGTCCGGCGACGATTGAAGGCTGGACCGTTCGTCCGTTTCGGGACGGACCCGCAGGGCGCCGCCAGGAGGCGCGACGACCGTCGAACCCAATTGCAGAGAAGCACTGAATGGCCAAGAAGGGCAAACTGGAAAGGAACGACCGGCGGGCTGAGCTGGTCGAGAAGTACGCCAAGCGGCGACTCGAACTCACGAAGATCATGAAGAGCGCCGAGGCCACTCCCGACGAGAAGCGGGAAGCGATGGCCATGCTTCAGGCCCTTCCACGCGATTCATCGTCCGTCCGCTACCGCAATCGCTGCCAGATGTCGGGGCGCCCGCGGGGTTACCTCCGCAAGTTCGGTCTTTCCAGGATCGCTTTCCGCGACATGTCGCTGCACGGGTTTATTCCAGGGGTGCGGAAGTCTTCCTGGTAGGGGCTCTCACGTAGCGGCCGAGCTGGTCGACCAGCTCCGGGACGCCAGATCACGGATGGCCGCTTTCGACACCCCGCTGACCGCGCACGCCGGCATCGAGGTACCCCTGATCTGCGGTGCCATGTACCCGTGCAGCAACCCGGAACTCGTGGCCGCGGCGTCGGAGGCGGGCGGGATCGGGATCCTGCAACCGCTGAGCCTGACGTACGTGCACGGCTACGACTTCCGCGAGGGGCTGCGCTACATGCGGCGGCTGACGTCCAGGCCGATCGGGATGAACGCGCTGATCGAGAAGGGGTCGAAGCGCTACCACGAGCGCATGATCGAGTGGGTGGACATTGCCCTGGAGGAGGGCGTGCGCTTCTTCGTGACCTCGCTGGGAAAGCCGCGCTGGGTGGTGGACCGGGTTGCGCCGCACGGCGGCGTGGTCTACCACGACGTGACGGAGCGGAAGTGGGCGCTCAAGGGGCTCGAGTCGGGCGTGCATGGGCTGATCGGCGTGAATCGCAGGGCGGGGGGCCACGCGGGGCCCAGGGCGGTCGAGGCGCTGATCGATGAGGTGGGCGATCTGGGGGTGCCGGTGGTCTGCGCGGGAGGCGTGGGGTCGCCCGCGGAATTCGTCCGCGCGCTCGAACTGGGCTATGCGGGCGTGCAACTGGGCACGCGCTTCATCGCCACGCACGAGTGCACGGCCTCCGACGCCTACAAGCAGGCGATCCTGGAAGCCCGCGAAGAGGATGTGGTCCTGTCCGAGAAGCTCACGGGCGTGCCGGTTTCGGTGCTGAACACACCGTACATCCAGCGCATGGGGCTGCGCGCCGGACCGATCACCAAACGCCTGCTGAGAAACAACCGCACCAAGCACTGGATGCGGCTGTTCTACGCAGTCAAGTCATTCCGGCAGCTGAAGCGGTCGCTCCGCCGCGAGGACAGGGAGCTGTGGCAGGCGGGGAAGAGCGTCGCCGGGATTGCGGAGGTGGAAGCGGCCGGGGACATCGTGCGGCGGTACGCGGCGGCGCTGGCAACGGCGCACGACCGCCAGGCCGCGCCGACAACCGGTTGATCGAGCTATCGACCGGAAGGTAGAGTGCCGGAGCCGGACTTGCCGTCAGCCTTCGTCTCGTCCGGATCGACCACAACAGTCGTGGTGTCGTACAGCTCGAAACGCCTCGACACCGGGACGATCTGGTTCGCTACCCGCACCATAGGCTCTTCCAGGAAGCCGTCCGCGGGTTCGAGCGCATCCTCCGTGTAGCGGCTGCCCGGGTTCCACAGGATCCACTCGCCGATCCCGACGTCGTGGGTGGCCTGGATCTGCGCGCGCACTTCGGGTGCGTCGTACCGCGGCGGACCCAGGTCAAAGTCCTGCAGCCAGGGCCGCGTGGTACCGGCATCGGGTATGACCGCCGACCGGTCGAGCGCGTCCTCGAGCGCGGCCCGCACGATCTCGTATGGGTGTGCATTCGGCTCGTCGAAGCCGAAGCTGCCCTTCCAGTAGTGGCTCGGATAGATCATGGGGAGCGCCACATCGACCACATCGATGAACGATTCCCACACCTGGCCGATTCCCACGTCGCGGCTGAACGAGGTCGTCACGCCGAAGACGTCAGCGGTCACCTGCACATCCAGGTCCGACAGCGCATCGCGGCTGTAGGCGAGGAACTCGCGAATGGCGTCACGCCGCTCGCGACCGTAGCTGCCGGGGAAATGCGCGCGATTCATGGCGGACTGGGGAGCATCCGGGAACCGCACATAATCCCACTGAATCTCGGGAAAGCCGATCTCGGCGACCTCGCGCGCGATGGCGACGTGGTAGTCCCAGACATCGCGATTGAAGGGGTTCAGCCAGACGATGCCCTTGTCGTCGCTCCAGGGGCCTCCCGCCGTGTCCTGTACGGCAAGGTCGGGACGCGCCGCCGCGATGAGCGGATCCTTCACGATCACGATGCGCGCGATCGGGTAGACGCCGGCCTTCTCGAGGCGGTCGAGCAGCACGCGCAGATTCGGGATCCGAATCTCGTCGATTGCCCCGATCTCGATCGCCAGCGGGACTTCGGTGGGATGGCTGACGAAGCCCGTGGCATCCTTGATGTCGACGACGAAGGAGTTGATCTCGGTACGCTGAGCCAGGGCGGCCAGGGCGGTGATCCGCCTCCGCGAGCCGGCCGACCAGGCGTTTACATAGAGCCCGCGAACGTTGTCGGGACGGGGAAAGTCGAAGACACGGCCCGGGCCGTAGGGGTCGGGTTCCTCCGGAATCGCCGGTTCAGGCTGCGCGGCTACCGAGGCAACGCCGGCGTCTCCGGGATCGGCAGGGGAAACCTCAGCGCCATCGGTGCGCGGGTCAGCCGGCGCGGTGGCTTCCGTCTGCGCTGGCGATGCGGAAGATGCATCCTCGACGCTCGAGTCCGCGGTCCCGGGTTCGGAGCCGCCGTCGGCGATGCAGGCGACCGCGAGAACCGCGGCGAGCATGACCGGTGAGACACGTTTCATGGCCAAATATAGCAGAAACCGGTTCCGCCGTCCGCCAGCCTGGTCTGCTCCAGCTCCCAACCGGATTTCCACCGGCAACCGGGCGGCGCTATCTTGTGGGCCGCGCCGGCCTGCGCCGGCATCGGGGGGCCATAGCTCAGCTGGGAGAGCGCTGGCTTTGCAAGCCAGAGGTCACCGGTTCGATCCCGGTTGGCTCCATTCACCGCAGACGCTTGTCATCAGCAGGACACCGGACCATGAACCGTTGCGCGCGGCACCTCCGTTTTATCCTTCTCGCCTGTCTGGCGGCCGGATGCACCGACGCCGCCGAACCCTCCGACACCGGGCCCGTCTCCGAATTCGGCCGTTACGAAGGCTACTCCGAACCCATCTACGACAGTTGGGTCAACACCTCGAAGTACGTCGAGATGAGGGACGGAGTCAGGCTGGCTGTGGACGTCACCTTCCCCGCCATCGGCGACGAGGCCGCACAGGGTCCGTTCCCGGTGGTGTGGACCCATTCGCGCTACCATCGCAACCCGGGTCAACTGTTGCAGTTCTTCGCGCCCGAAGGCGCCGAGGTGCCCGAGATCAACTCGATGGTCGACGGCGACGCGGCGTTGCAGCTTCTGGTGAAGCACGGCTACGTCGTGGCGGCAGTGCAGGTGCGCGGGGGCGGCGCGTCCTTCGGGACCTACCAGGGACTGTTTTCCGAGGCCGAGACCGACGATGCGCGCGAGATGATCGAGTGGTTCGCCAGCCAGCCCTGGAGCGACGGCAATGTCGGGATGTATCGGAGGCTCCTACCTCGGCATGACGCAGTACATGGCGGCCTCCGAGATGCACCCCGCGCTCAAGGCGATCTTCCCGAACGTGGCCGGGCTCGACATGTACGACCAGCTCTACCCAGGAGGCGTCTACCGCAAGGACATGATTGACCACTGGGGCGGCCTGACCCGCAACCTGGATATCGACTGGGCCGCGCCTCCGGTCGACGAAGACACCGACGGATCGCTGCTGCAAGCCGCCATCGCCGAACACGAGGACAACTGGGACGTTGCGGTCGAGTATGCTGCGGGTCGGTTCCGTGATCACGACATCCCGACCCTGACCTGGGCCGAGCATGGCGTCTCGGGCGTCCTCGAAGAGGTGCAGGAGGCCCGGGTACCGGCGTACCACTGGAACGGCTGGTACGACATCTTCGTCCTCGATGCTGTCCTCCTGTGGGCCAACTACCAGGGTCCCCAGAAGCTCGGTATCGGCGCGTGGTCACACGCGGGCATGCCGGACAGCCTGCTGATGGCCGAAAGCGCGCGCCTGACAGCGGTCGAGCAACACCGGTGGTTCGACTACTGGCTGAAGGGGATCGACAACGGAATCATGGACGAGCCCCCCATCCACTACGCAGTCATGGACGATCCGGGGGATTGGAACTGGACTTCGGCGGACGACTGGCCGCCTGCCGAAGCGGAGGAGATCACCTGGTACCTGGCAGGGGGGCCTTCGGGAAGCGTCGCGTCGGTCAACGACGGCGCACTGTCCTCCAACGCGCCCGCGGTTGGCGACGCGATGGACAGGTACGACGTGGACCTCACCACTACCACCGGTACCACTACCCGCTGGGACAACGCCGTCGGTGGCGCCCCTCTGATGATCTACCCCGACCTGACGCCCAACGACGCCAGGGCGCTCACCTACACAACCGCTCCGCTGGAGGCCGACCTGAACGTCACCGGGCACCCCGTGGTGACGTTGTGGGTATCGTCATCGACCCGCGACGCCGATGTGATCGTGCTGCTCGAAGAGGTCGATGTAGCCGGTGTCTCCCACTACATCTCGGAGGGAGTGCTCAGGGCGTCGCACCGCGGACTCGCCGAAGCCCGCTGGGACAATCTGGGGCTACCGTTCCAGCGCAGCTTCGCCGAGGACGTGGAGCCGCTGCCGGACGGAGCACCGGGGGAACTGGTCATGGATCTCCAGCCCACGTCCACCGTCTTCAACGCCGGCCACCGGATCCGGGTGACGATCATGGGCGCCGACGCGGACAACATCGAACTGCCCGCGGTCGCACCGACGATCCAGCTTCACCGCACGGCCGCCCATCCCTCCAGAATCGTCCTGCCGGTGGTTCACTGACGGGCACGAGCAGGCCCGCGGACACCCCGGCACGGGCGATTCGGGCCGGCACGGGCGACCCGGCCCGGCCCGCTGCTAGAACCGATACGTGTAGTTGGCCTTGATCGCGCTGCCCCTCGACAAGGTGATCAGGTCGCGGTCGTTGAGGATGTCGAGGCCCAGGTTGCGCCAGTTGTGCGTATAGACCAGGAAGACGTCGTTGCCCGGCCTCACGATCCAGCGCAGCCGTGCGAACAGCCCCACGATGTCGCTGTCGTTGTCGTAGCGGATCTGGTTGGTGATGCTGATCCACTGGTTCGGGTTCCACTCGCCCTCGATCTCGTAGACGTCGGCGGTGAAGTCTCCCCGGGGGAGCGACACGGCGTTGTGCTCGAAGTTGGTGGAGATGCTCACGCCGGGGTTCGGCCGGAACGAGGCTCGAGCGTTCATGCGCGTCCTGTCTCCGTCCCAGAACCCCCCGCGATTGATCCCGCCGAACATCGACACCCGGCGATGCCCCGCGGTGCGAGCTTGCAGGCCCCATTCCCACGTCGTGTAATCACCCGGGAGAATGTCGATCCCGTCGCTCACCTCGTACCCGTAGTCCAGGTATTCGCGGACGCGGGTCGCCTCGATCTCGATGTTGTCCCCGCTCTCGAAATCGATCCCGAAGATGTCGAACTGCCATTCGCGCTCCTCGAGCACGCCGGTGTCGATGTTGGTGAGATTGCGGAACTGGACCGCGAAGTCGAACTGCCGGATCCAGTCGATGCTCTCGGGCCGCGGTGCCCATCCCATGCGCGGTTCCACCCTGCGGAAGCCGTTGCGGGACACGAAGCCCAGAGAGGGGCTGTAGTCGTCGCCGAACTCGCGGTACGAAATGTGCGCCGTCCAGATGTCGTTCGGGAAATTCACGCGCAGGCCGCGCGCGGTCAGGTCGTTGAGCGACCGGTCGATTGTGGGGTCCGGGTTGGAGTTCCAGACCCAGAACGCTTCCATCTCCAGGCGCTTGTCGCCGAAGAAGTGCCGTGTGCTGAGCTGGGCATCGATTCCTGCCGTGTGTCCGTCGGCCACCACGAGGCCATCCAGGCCGGGTGCGGCGGCCCGGCGCGTGTAGATCGCCCCGATGCTCGACTGCTCGAAGATCGAGCGCTTGACCCGCGCCACGGTGAAGGTCTCTCTCGGAATGCTCAGGTCGGCAGCGCTGCCCTCGTCGAAGAAGGAGTGCGCGGCGGTGCCGATCTGGTAAAAGCCGAGTTCGTATTTCCCCGCCTGGCCGGTCAGCCGAGTGCCGTACTGGATGGGTATCTGCTGACCCGAGCTGAGTCCGATCCGGCGCGAAAAGAAGGGTGTGGGGCCGCTGCGAGGAGCGAACGAGAATACGCCGGAGCCCTCGAGAAAGAAATCGCGGCGTTCCCGAAAGCGCTGCGGAAACCGTGTCAGATTGACACGGCGCTCGTCGCTCTCGACCTCGGCGAAGTCGGTATTCACGCTTGCCGAGGCGCGCAGGCTCGATGTGAGGCTGTAGTTGACGTCGAGGCTGACATCGCTGGGGAAGGTCGTCGGGTCGGTGTTGTCCGGGACGTTCTTCCAGGTCGCCACCGCTGACGGCCGCGCCTCCAGTCCGAGGCCTTGTGAAAGATTTCTCAAGCCTGTCACACGGCCTGCGTAGACCGGGCGAAAGAGTCCTTCGTTGCGCCGATAGCCCCGCCAGAGGATCTCTTCGTTCCGGTGACGGATCGTGCGCTGGAAGTTGATCCCCCAGCTGTCCAGTTCGGGGTTGAAGTTGAGCGTCCTGAACGGGATGCGGATCTCTGCCGACCAGCCGTCCTCGCGCAGAGCCGTACGGGCCTCCCAGATGCCGTCCCAGGCCTTGCCGGCGCCACCGCCCCCCCCGCCGCCGCCACCACCACCGCCTCCTCCACCACCGCCGGTCAGGATCCCGTCCCCCATCAGTCCGGCCGGGTTGATTTCGAAGAAGTACCCGGTGCGCCCGTCCTGGAAGGTGTCGAGGATCCACATGAAGCGGTCGTCGGTGCGCAGACTGGCGTCACGCTGGCGCTGGTAGGCCAGGATGTCGGCCGGATCCCCGTAGAGGACGGCGCTGATGTAGAGGTTGTCCTGATCGAAGACCACGCGGACTTCGGTGCGCTCGGAAGGGACGCCCCCCTCGACCGGCTCCTGCTGGGTGAAATCGGTGATAGGCGCGGCGCTCTGCCATATCGCCTCGTCGAGACGGCCGTCGAGATCGATGTCAGCCGCCGCGGGCAACGGTGCCGCTACCAGTTCTGTCGATGCCCCGTTGTCGCCGTTGGACGCCTGGGCGTGGAGCGTGCCGGCCGGTGCCGACAGTAATCCTGCAATGAACGCCGCGGCCGGAATCCCGACTCCACGGAAAAGCGTCGATCTCATTCCGATTGTGCTCCTCGGCCTCGGCAGGATGTCTGCGGTCTCGCACCCTGCCGGGGAAGAATTCTTGACACTGCTCTCGGGGAAAAGACACGCGGGGTCCGGGGTTTGTTGGTCCGGCGTTGTGCGATCGGCCGCCAGCGCTAACTTTTCCCGCTCGGCGGTTGTCGCTGTCAGGCAGGGGGCGCGATGCGGGCCGCCGGTCGCGAACCACGGTTCCCCCATGTAGAAACGAGTAGATCATGTACCGGAAACACACAGTGTTCCTCGCCGCTGGCCTGATGGTTGTGCTATCGGCCGGCTGTGGCGGCAGCGACGATGCGGCCGAGTCTGAACCCGCGGCCGCGGAGTCCACGGAAGCCATGGATGAGATGGGCGCAGCCGGCGCGACGGCCGCCCTCATCAACCCCAACCTGGCAACAGACGCCGAACTCATGTCGGTCCCGGGGATGACGGCCGAGGGATCGATGGCGGTTGTCGGCGGCCGGCCCCACCTCAGCGCCGCAGGTCTGCACGCGGTGCTCTCGGAGGCGCTCGGCGAAGAGGGTGCGGTCGCGGCTTACGACGCGTTCTGGCTGCCGATCAACCTGAACGACGTGACCACCGACGAGATTCTGCTGATTCCCGGCGTCGGGGATCGGATGGCGCACGAGTTCGAGGAATACCGCCCGTACGTCGACATGGACGAATTCCGCAGGGAAATCGGGAAGTACGTGGACGAGGACGAGGTGGAGCGGCTCGCGCGGTACGTGTACGTCCCCATCGACCTCAACGCCGCGACCCGCGAGGCGATCATGGCGGTTCCGGGAATGACCGAGCGCATGGCGCACGAGTTCGAGGAATATCGTCCGTATACGGATCTGGACCAGTTCCGGGCCGAGATCGGGAAGTACGTGGACGAGGACGAGGTCGCGCGGCTCGAGCGCTACGTCACCTTGAACTGAGGCGGGGAATGAGGGCGCGCGGCCGCCGCGCGGAGGGGCGGCTGGCGTTTTGTGGCGGCGCGGCCGGGCGGATGTCGTCCGGGGTGCGACCGGTGGCGCGGGCGTGATCCGGGAAGTCGTCTTCCGGCTGCACCTGTCGGTGGCGGTGGCGGCGGGGGTGGTGATCCTCATGATGGCGGCGACGGGGGTGATCCTGTCGCTGGAGGAGACGGTCACGGGGATCGCCGAGCGGCGGTACTTCGTGGATGCGGCTTACGGCTCGCCGCGGCTGGCGCCGGAGGACGTCGCGGCCGCGGTGGGGTTCGATGCGACATCGGTGCGGTACCGCGCACACCCCCGCGCCCCCGTGCAGGTGCACCAGGGGCGGGATGGCCACGCGTACGTCGATCCCTATACGGGTGAAGTGCTGGGCGAGGGCCCGTCCGCGCTCGATCGCTTCTTCGAGGGGGTCCACGACTGGCACCGCTGGTTCAATGTGTCGGACGGGTCGGTTCGACGGGCGCGCGCGGTCACGGGAGCGGTGAACGTCGCGTTCCTCTTCCTCCTGTTGACCGGGCCGCTGCTCTGGTTCCCGCGGCGCCTGACCAGGAAGGCGCTTGCGAACGCGCTACTCATTCGTCCGGGGGCCAAGGGGGCGTGGCGCGATCTGAGCTGGCACCAGGTGGTGGGGATCTGGTCGGCGGTGCCGCTGCTGTTGATCGCGGCGAGCGGCGTCACGACTTCCTATCCGGCGGTGGGGGACCGGGTGTATCCGGTGGTGGGGGCGGTGGTGCCGGTGGAGGCGTGGCCGGGTGGGGTGGTGGGTGGCGTGGGTGCCGTGGACGGCGCGGGCGGCGGTGCTGGTGAGGGCGCCGAGGCCGACGAGGGTGGCGGTGCCGGTGACCTCGGAGCCGTGCTCGCGACGGCCGAGTCGTGGGCGCCGGGGTGGCGGACCATGATTCTGACCCTGCCGCGCCCCGGGGCCGGCGAGGTGAGGGTCGAGGTGCAGGAGGGCCGGGCGGGACAGCCCCAGAGGACCGGCTACCTGACCGTCGATGCGGCGACCGGCGCCGCCCGCGAATGGGAGTCCTTCGCCGATGACACCCCGGGCCGACGCGCCCAGCAGTTCCTCCGCTACGCGCACACCGGCGAGTACTGGGGGCTGGCGGGACAGTTGCTTGCGGGGCTGTTCACGCTGGCGGCCACCGTGATGGTGTGGACGGGGCTGTCGCTCGCGGTGCGGCGGGCTCGGCGGTTCGTTTGGGTCCGGCGCTCATCGCGAGGTAGCGCGGACTGAACGCGTGGGCTGTGGGCGGCCCGCTCCTGCGTCGCCGATCCGCAGGTTCGGCCAGGCAGCGCCGCCGCGGCGCGCGGGATCAGAACGAATCCGGATACCGAAAGGGCAGCACCGTAGTCGGCCGCGTCGATTCGTAGTGGATCAGGACATCGAACCACTCGGCGGCGGGCAGCCGGTTCCAGTACCTGGCGGGAGTGTCCGGGTTGTAGCAGCAGCCGATCGTGCGGAATTGGCGCTGGCTGGAAAGCCAGGCGGCTCCAGCCGTGCCGGCCTCCCGGTTGCGGAGATCCAGGAAGTAGCGCGGGGCGCTGGCGGACGACAGATGGTGCTCGTACGACAGAGGCTGCACATCGTCGAGAATCATCTGCTCCAGACCCAGGTAGCTCGAGCCGCGCTGACGCACCCCGGTGAAGGTGCCGAGTTCGTGCGTGAAACCGAGAACGACCATCGCGTCGCCGTACGTCTGCCGCAGGTACCATCCCTGGGCACCCGGCTGCGTGGAAACGTGGAAATTGTGGGCCCAGAGAACCATCCGCGCGTCTGGGCCCAACTGGCGCTGGAGCCAGACGGTGTTCTCGGCCATCGACTCATCGCGGCTCTGCTCGTCGGAGATCATCAGGTGGTACTGAATGGCGACCCGCTGGCTCTGCAGAGCCAGCGCGAACGCGTCCTCGCCGGAGATCGCCTCGTAGTCGCTCCGGCTGTCCAGGAGCAGGTTGCGCGCCTCGTTGAGCGAGACCCCGCAGGAAGTGCGGTAGTCCGCCGTCTGCGCACGGTAGTCGGGATCGGGAGTGCGCCCGGAAGGATTGTTGGCGAAGCGATTGAGGCAGTCGAGCATGGCCGCCACCGAGTCGGTCCGCTCCGCGTCCACTTCACTGACGTACTCCAGCACGTTGTGCAGCGCCATCCCGGGCGCCTGCATGTCGAAGCCGTAGAAGCCCACATTGCCGCCGGCCTCGTTGTGCGAGCGCATCCACTCGATCATCTCGAGCACCGACTCGGTGTTCCACGTCCAGAAATACAGCCCCGAAAGGAACTCGGCGGGGTCGCCCTCGCCGGTGCGGACGTAGGTGTCCAGTCGGTTGGATTCGGGCCAGGTCGCCTCGATCGCGAAGGCGTCGAAGTCCATCTCCTCGACGAGGAAACGGAGGATGCGCGCCTTCATCTCGAAGAAATCGCGGGTCCCGTGGGTGTTCTCGCCCAGCGACACGATGCGCGCGTCGCCGACGATGTCCCGCACGAACTCGATGTCGTCGTGGGGCAGAGAGAGGCGGGAGCCGTTGAACGGGACCGCGTTGGCCTCGATCCAGGCGGTGGCTGCCGCCGGGATGGGGGGTGGTTCGGGGTCGGGGGGCTCGACGACCGGCTCGGTCGTATCGCCGCCGCACGCCGCGCAGGCAAGGAGCAGGCTAGCGAGCCGGTTGACTGCGCCCATGGGACTGGCGCGAACCGGCCGCCGCGGCGAAGACGTCATCCGGATCGATCCCTGGTGATTACGTCCCGAAGAAGACTTCGCTGAACTCGAGGGCGCCGCCCTCGGACAGACTTGCGCGCCGCGTATACCCGACCTCCCCGTCGAAGGCGACCAGGAGTGTGATCTGTGCAACCTCGGAACTGTGATTGGTCAATTTGACGTAAAACCTGTGAATGCCCTCGATGTCGTAATCCATCGCAAAGTCGGGCTGTACAAGAGACGTATCCGACTGAACCAGCACAGTGTACCTGGTACCCTGGTCGACGTTCGCCACCCTCTCGAAGTTGTCGGAAACCACCAGTTCCAGCGGCTCGGGCGAGCTTCCCGTGATCTCCACGCGCGCTGTGTTCGGGAGTTCCTGGTCGTCGTCAAGGATGTTGCAGCTCGCGAGACCTGCGGCCGGCACCGCGGTGGCCAGGGCAAGGACGGCGAGGCGCAAGCGCATTCGCCCGATCGAGCGTGGCGCGCGCCGGCAGAGGTTCACGAAGGGCGAGCCACGAGGGGGCGCGGCGGTCGCCATCTCCGCCGCGCCCCCTCCTGTCAAGCGCTCAAACACGCTTGTTCACCATCACGCGGGCGATCAACCCGGCTTGGTGAGGTTGGGGTTGCCTTCATACTCCTCGAGCGGGAGCGGGAAGCATGTCGCGTCCCCGTAGGAGCCCCACTCGGTCGTCGGGTGGGTTCCCGAGGGGAAGAAGTCGCCCACACCCTGGTTCTTCCAGCGCCGGAGGTCGCCCAGACGGAAGCCGCCCAGGTACATGTCACGGCCCCGCTGATCACGCAGTTCGGCCATCAGGTCACTGCCGGAGAGGTCGACCGCCTCCTGATTGCCTGCAGCCCGCCTGGCGTTCACGAAGTCCAGCGTGGATCCGGCCGGACCCATGCCGTCAGGCCCCGCAGCCTCGTAGTAGTGGTGCATCGCCTCGATCCCGGAAGCCATCTTGATGTCCGTGCCCCTCTCATAGAATGGAGGCGACCCGCCGTCGGCGATCGCTTCGCCGTTGTATCCGCTGAACGGCAGCGATTGATACGGCTTGTACAAACGGGTAAGGCGATTGTGGCCCAGCGACCAGCTCGGGGTGTGCTGCACCCGCGGGTCGGTCTGGCTGGCGACGATGTCCTGAGTTCCGAACTCCCCGCTCAGGAAGTTCGGGTGCACGCCAAGGGAGTGGTTACCACCGTTGATCCTGCCCCAGAGCACCAGGTCGGTGCCGCCGTCGGATGTCTGAGCGTATTCGACCCAATGGACGAAATCGGCGGGAACATCGCCGGCGTACTGCATCACCTGGCTGTGGTTGCCCAGGTTGAGGTTTGCACGGGCGAGACCCACACGGGCAAGGTTCACGAGATCCTGGCGCCCGGCGGCTCCAGCCACCTGCATGCCCTCCTCGAAGCGGGACAGGCCGCGCTCATAGACCTGCGCCTGCGACGAGATGCTTTCTGCCACGTTGAAGACGGCTTCGCACATGGCGTCGCCCAGAATAATGTGGGAATAGCCGGCGTAGATCAGCGCGATGGCCATGCGCTCATCCGCCGCCGGGTTGTCGATCAGGGTGCGGAACCGTCCCGAGGCGCTGTCGGCCATCACTCGGGCGGCACTGATTTGCGAGAACATGTTGTCGGGGTCGCCCTCGTCGAACCGAACCAGCCTCTGGCTCAGCCGCGCGGTCGATTCCCAGTTGATCCCGGTGATCTGCTCGTCGGTGAACATGCTGCCCCGCCAGATGAACGGGTCGTCGAACATGGCCGAGAACTCGCCGATCACACTGTTGGTGAGCACATCCACCAGGAGCGCGTCGTTCAGCGCGTCCTCGGAGATGCGCTCAGGGTTGTTCGCTATCAGAAGTTCGTCGAGGGTGTCGCATCCGGCGACCGGACCAACGACGGCCAACGCGGCCAGGAGCCGCAGCGTCTTGCTGAATCTAGTCATTTGCTTCCTCCTCTCAGAACTGCAGGGCGATTGATGCCGACACCCTGCGGGTCATCGGCGTGGATGCGTAGTCGAGTTCACTGAACTCGCGTGTACTGTAGAAGGTGACTTCCGGATCGGAAGTGCCTCCGTATTTGGTCCACATCCAGATGTTCCGGCCCGATAGCGTCACCGTCGCGCGGTCTGCGCGGAAGGCGTTGCTCATGTTGGCCGGCAACGTGTAGCTCAGCGCGATCTCCCGGAACTTCAGGAAGTCCGCCGGGAACAGGTGAGTCTTGGTCTGACGGCTGCGCCACACCAGGACCTCGACCGGATCGGCGTTGGGGTTGTTCACCTCCCAGCTGTTGCGATCGATCCGGTTCCTGATCGAGCAGATCGCACACCACTGGTGGTGGCCGCCCTTGTAGTCGAACTGGGCGAATACCCGCAGGTTGCCCATCAGCGTGAAGGTGTTGGAGAACGCAATCTCCCGCGTAGGCAGCTGAGGCCCCACGAACTCCTCGTTGTCATAGTCGACGGTCACGCCTCCGCCAGAGGTGAGAACGGGGTTGCCGCTTGCGTCCCGCACAACGTCGACAGACCAGTACCCGCCCAGCGGGTAGCCCTCGATGTGCTTGTGCACCTGGGCGAACGCCCCGAAGGAGATGTCCTCCAGTGCGCCACCGAAGGAGACGAGTTCGTTCGAGTTGGTGTAGAGTGACACGCTCGCGTCCCACTGAAGATTGCGCGTGTAGATCGGGGATCCGGTGAGCAGCACCTCGAATCCGCTGTTCGCGATCTCGCCGATGTTCACGAAGTGGCTGCCGCTGAACCCGCTCGAGGGCGGATCCGGCACCGAGATCAGCGCATCGGTCGTGCGCTGGTTGTAGTACGTGACCTCAAGAGCGGCGCGACCATCCATGAGCGACGCATCAAAGCCGAGCTCGATCTCGGTACCCGTCTCGGCTTTCAGGTCGGGATTCCCGTACGAGGCGGTCGAAAGCTGGTTCACAGGCATATCGCCGACAACGGTCACGTCCGGCGCATAGGCCCGGTCCGCCGTGAAGGGAGCCGGTGCCTTGCCCGCCTGGCCCCAGGCGCCCCGGAGCTTCATCTCGTCCACGTACGGCAGACTGAAGAAGTCCTCGTCTGAGATGATGTAGGACAGCGAGGCCTTCGGGTACACCACAAGCGAGAAGTCATTCCCGAAAGCCGAGTTGTCGTCGACCCGCACGGCCACCGTGCCGTACAGACGATCTCGCCAGGCCGCCTGTTCCTGCACATACACCCCTAGAGAGGTCTGCTCGATGAACCCCTCCGACGCCGACGTCACGGCGGCGGTCCCGATGAGGTTTAGGTTGTTGGCCACGAAGCCCTGTGCATCGACGAAGTGGGATGAGAACTGTTCCCTCACCAACTGTGCCCCGAAGGACAGGGACGAGGTGATGTCATCGTTGATGTCGGTGCCCACGGTACCTGCGTAGTCCGCCGTCCACGAGTGGTCGACGGGCAGGAAGCGCTGAACGCGGCCGTTGGAGGAGGTGGCTCCCCACGGTTGCAGACCGGTGGTGTCGATCATGTTGACCTCGGAGTTGTTCCGATCCTGCTTGTCCATCCCGAGCGTCAGCCGGTTCGTGAACCAGTCCCAGGGCTGGTAGTTGACGGTCATGGCGATCGTCGTGCGCTCGGCCTCGGTCTGATTGTCATACTCGTTGGAGAGGTTGGGCCCAAAGCCTCGGAAACCCTCTTCCCAAGGTGCGGACGACCCGGGTCTTCCCCGGAATCCGTTCCTCAGAATCGAGTTCGACGAGTTGTTCGCGAACGGCATCTGCACATGCGTGCGCGCGTACCCGACATTGACCGCTGTCGAGAACCGCTCGGTGGGCGTGAAACCGAAGTTCGCGCGTCCCGAGGTCCGGTTGGAGAAGTTGTTGTAGTAGACGCCCTCTTCGCCTCCTTTTTCGAACGACAGGTAGTAGTTGAAGGCTTCGCCCCCGCCACGCGCGGAGAGGTTGAAGGTGCTGAGATCGGCGTAGCTGTCCGGTCCGCCTTCATTCTGGCGAAGCGCGATCGGGTGACGCTTCACCGGGTCATCCTCCAACACCGTGTTTTCCGCCACGCCCGCGCACCCCGGGTAGACGTTGGGGTCGCTGATGTTGGACGCGGTGCATCTCCAGTAGTTCGTCGGGGTGTCGAGTGCCCACTCGCTGTAGCCGGTCTCGAAGGAAGCATTCCACACCAGTCCGGATCCGGCACGGCCCTTCTTGGTGATGATCTGGATGACGCCGCCGGCCGCATCGGCCCCGTAGAGGGTGGATGCGGCGGGCCCCTTGATGGTCTCGACCGATTCGATGTCTTGCGGGTTCAGGAAGTCCAGTGCGTCCGTTCCCTGCGCACCGCCCCAGCCCACGTCCTGCCCTCCCTGCGTACCGGATTTCATGCGAATTCCATCGACGTAGACGACGGGCTGCAGCCCCGCCGCGAGGGATCCGGCTCCCCGGATGCGAAGCTTGGAGCTCGATCCGGCTTGGCCAGAATTCTTCATCAGCGTCAAGCCGGGGGTCCGGGCGGTCAGCAGTTCCTGTACGGTGCTGATCGGGGCGATGTCCACGATGTCCGCAGCATCGATGGTCGAAACCGTGTTCCCGATCGACCGGGCCTGCGTCTCCTGGGCGGTTCCGGTGACCACGATCTGGTCAAGCTGGAGCGCGGCCTGCGCCAGTTCGAAGTCGAGCACCGCAGCCTCGCCGCTGGTGACCGTAACGGTTTGCGTCACGGTGCCGAACCCGATGAACTGCACCCGCACCTCGTGGTCGCCGACCGGGACGTTGAGGATCAGATACTGGCCGGAGGTGTTTGTCAGGCCACCCTGGCGCGTGTCGACAATCTCGATCTGGGCGCCTCCAACCGCCCTCTGGGTGATCGCGTCGACTACCTGCCCTCTTATCGAGCCCGTCTGGGCCTCGAGAGCGGAGGGCAGAGCGAGGGCAAACGTCGCCAGAGCGACGACCCCCCAACCGCTACGCGGTGCTCTGTTCTTGCCTTGTTCCATGGCGCTTCTCCTATCGAATGGAGTTATGGATGCCGGAGTGCATACACTCTGGCACGGGGTGCAATCTCGCAACTCACGCTCTATCATGATTACGAGACACAATACCACGTACGCAACGGTCTGGCGAACATTGCGTACAATTCGGTGTCGAGGGGGTTCACGTCAGGGCCGGAGAGGTGCAAATGCAGTGGACCTGGCGCCAACGGACGCAGTGCATTGCGATGGCTGCGCTGTCCGTATTCTGTGGAGTGCCGTCGGTCGGCATGGCTCAGGTCGGCGCGTCCCTGTCCGGGCGTGTCGTGGATGAGGCCACCGGCGCGCCCGTAGCCGATGTGGAAGTATGGATCGACGGTGTGGGAACACGGGTCACGGAAGCCGACGGTTCCTTCTCGTTTGCAAGCGTACCCCAGGGGGATTGGGTGCTCACGGTCCGCCATGTGGCGTTCGGGGCGCACTGGCAGGAGGTGGAGGCAGGTGAAGAGCCCCTCAGTCTGACGATCCGGCTGACCCAAACCGGCATCACCCTGGCGCCGCTGGTGGTCGAAGCCACGAGCCGTGAGGGACGGGAGCGCCGGGCGGCAGGCCGCCAGTTGAACCGGGTCTCACGCGAGGAGATCCGGCGATACGAGGAGACTTCGATGACCCTCGTCGATCTCCTCTCCGCCCAGGTTCCAGGCGTTCGGATCACGCGTAGCGGCGTCGTCGGACAGCCTACCTGTCTGGAGTTTCGAGGCGCGCGTTCCGGCAACTTCATCCGCGGTCTGAGCAGCAGCGATCCCGGCTGCAACTCCCCCGAGGTCTACCTCGACGGCGTGCTCGTCCGCAATCCGGCCACGCTGTACGCCACCCTTCCGATCGAGACGATCGAGAATATCGAGGTGGTGCAGCCGTCGGAAGCCGGCGCACGCTTCGGGACCGGGTCGCTTTGGGGAGCGCTGATCATCGAGACGCGCAGGCCCGGGCGGGATCCGGACGAAGCACCAATGCGGCGCGCATACGGACCGCAGAGGTACGATTGGTCGCTCGAGGTGGCGCCGCACCGCAAGGGCACGGTCTTCCTGGGCTCCGCGATGGGCAACGCCGCCGGGCTGGCCGCGGGGGTCTGGGTAGCGAGCCGGTGCATCGGATTCAGGGGGCCGGACGACGACGCGCTGTTCACCGAATGCAGTGCGACCACCACCATGGCAGCCGCGGCTGCGTCCGTGGCGCTGCCGGCGCTGGGATCCGCGCTCGGAGCCCGCCTCGGGGGACGCACGGACCGGTCGCGCGGCTCGCTGGGACCGGCGCTGATCGGCGCGGCCGTCGCCATCATCCCCGGATACGCCCTGGGGATCTCGGGTCAGCGCGAAGAAACGGGCTTTTTGGAGGGTCTGGGGATAGTGACGCTGACGGTGGCCGTGCCGGTGATCGCCACGCTTACGGACCGGCTGTTCCGGGCGGAGGTCGAAGAGCGCGAGTAGGCCAGGCCCGGGTGCGGCGCCTGCGCGGGCTGCTAGAGCGAACGCAGAAAGCGGAGCAGCGCCTGACCGTCGACGATGGACATTGCCCTGAAAGCGTCGCGGGCAGATTGAGCCTCGCTGCCATGCAGTTCGATGGCGCGCTGGAGCGTAGAGGCCCGCAGGTCGTGCAGGTAGGTGCGCCGGTGCCGGAGGCCGAGCAGCGGGGCAGTGCGGTATTCGGTCTCGCTGGCGCCTGGAGCGCAGGTGCTGGCCAGGGCGGGGCCCAGGTCGTGTAGCAACAGGTCCGAATACAGGGGCGCACGGACACGGTCGAGGGACCGGAGCGGGGATGGGCCGGTGGTGAGGTAGGGGGTGTGGCAGGCCGCGCAGCCGGTTGCCGCAAAGAGGGATTCACCCCGCGCGATGGCGGAGGCCGCGTCGGGGTCGGGGGTGGGGCGGGGTGGGGGGGCGAGCATGCGCACGAAGTCGGTGATGAGGTCGGCGGAGGCGTCGTCGATTTCGGGGTCGGGGGCGGGATCGACCCCGTCGGGAAGAGGCGCGCCGTTCTGGCCGCGCTCGCGCGGATGAACGGTGGTGGTGATCCCCATTTCGTTGAAGAGGGCGAGGTGGGTGAAGTCGTGCAGGGAGGCGACATCGGCCTTTCGCCCGAAACGGCCAACGCGGCCGTCCGGGGTGAGGCCGAGCCGGCCCGAGATGCCGTCGCCGTCCGCGTCGTCAGGATCAGCGGCGGCGCGCAGGGCGTCCTCCGGGACCAGGTCGGCCGCGCCGAGCCCGAAGAGGAACGGGACCGAGAAGGTGGCGATGTCGGCCGTGGCGGACGGGAGGGTGTCGCGCTCGATGCCGTGCCGCACAAGTGCGGGGATCGCGCGCCGGCGCAGATTCTCGCCGCTTTCACTGGCGAGGATGTCGCAACTGCCGTCCGCCAGCCGCCGAGTGGCCTTGATGACGAGTTGTTCACCCGTCCCGCCTGCTGCCGGGTCGGTATGGCAGGCGCTGCACTGATTCTCATTGAAGAGTGGCCCCGTTCCCTCGTCAACCGAAAAGACCCGGTCGAAGAGCGTGCGGCCAGCTTCGAAGCGCGCGAGTTCCTCGTCGGCCAGACCGGGCACCGGGTCGCCCACCATTGTGGCCTCGGGAAGGGTTCGAGTACATGCCGCAGTCGCGGCCACCGCTGCAGCGACCAGAGCCGCGCCAACCGTCGAACCGCTCATTCGAAGGGGTCGAATGGCATCAGCCTCATTCGTGAATTGTTGAGACGCCCGATGAAGAAGCTGGTGTAGACACGAAGTTCGCCTTGGGACGGGAGCCAGTCCATGGAGTGAATGTGGGCCGCCGGGAACATCTGAAGCTCGCTCATGCCACCCAGCAGCGGTGCCTCGTCGAGCAGCACGCTCACAGCCTTCACTCTACCCCTGCTGTCGTAGCACTCACCGAATGCCCAATCCCCCTCGGCGCACGACACAACGATAAAGTTGGCGTGCCTCCTGAATATCGCAGTGGGATCGGGATTGATGGCGTTCGCGATGTCCTGAGGCGAAATGTTGGTCACCCGGTATGGATGGCGTCGGCGCCTCCGGTCGAGCAGTCCGTCGGCGCGCGTTCGCACCTGCAGACCGTCGAGTGCGATGGGGTCCGGATTCAATAGCAGAAAGAGGCCGTTACCCTCGGCAACCGTGACCGACCCGTCCAAAGTGTGATACCCCAGCATCTCGACGACGATGTCCCATGTGCCTTCAGGAAACTCCAGAGCGCGAAAACGCCCGTTCGTGTCCGAGAAGACGAAGCGTCTGAGCTCGGGGAACTTGACGACCGCGGAGATGATGGCCCTTTCGTTTACCGCATCAACGATCTGACCGGTCAGCGTGAAGGTGGAGGTCGGGGGAATCGTGTCCTGGCCGTTCGCGCCGCGACCTGGCGGCATCGAGGCCCCGAGGACCAGCAGTGCTGACCACAGTGTTCGTCGTCGGATCTTCATCGGCATCTCCCGCCGGGTTGCATAGGCGTCCGTAGTCACCGGGTAGGCGCTGCAGAGCTAGCCAAACGGCCACCTGAACGGCGCCAGCCTGGTCTGCGATGTGTTGAGACGTCCAATGAACCACTTCGTGTAAACATGGAGTTCCCCGATGTCCTTGAGCCAGTCCATCGAGTGAATGTCCCGGGCCGGGAACATCGACAGTTCGGACATGCCGCCCAGCAGCGCCCCCTCGTCGAGAAAGACCGTGACCTGCGTCTTCCGGCCTCTCCTGTAGTAGCAGGCTCCCACTGTCAGAAAGCCGGCGCGGTCGAGACACGAAGTTACGAATGAGTTCGCGTTCCGCCGGAAGATCGCCGCCGGATCGGGGTTGATGGCATCGGCGATGGTTTGAGGAGAGATGGTGGTCACCCGGAACGGATAGCGCCGCCGCCGCCGGTCGAGCAGCCCGTCGGCGCGCGACCGAACCCGCAAACCCTCCAGGGCGATCGGGTCCGGATTCAATCGCAGAAAGAGCCCGTTCCCCTCGGAAACCGTCACCGACCCTTTGAGGGCTTCGTACCCCAGCATCTCCACCACAATTTCCCAGGATCCCTCGGGGAAGTCGGGAAAGCGGAAGCGTCCGTTCACGTCCGAGAACACGTAGCGCCTCAGCTCCGGCACCTTGATCACCGCGGAGATGACGGGCCGCTCGTTGAGTGCATCGACGATCTGCCCCGTGAGGTTGAACGTCGGCACCGGAGGAACGGTGTCCTGTCCGGCCGCGGACCCGGCGAGCACGGCCGTGGCCAGCACAGCGGTCCACAGTATCTGCGACCCTCGACGCCGTCTCATTCGGTAGTCCCCGGGTTGCCTGGATGACTTGCCGTCGTTCTTTCCCGAATACGCAACGGCGTGCGCCGGCTTACTGATACACCAGCGGCGACAGGTTGATTCGCGTGTTGTCGAGCCGTTCGATGAAGTGCTTCGTGTAGACGCGGAGTTGCTTCATCTCCGGGACCCAGTCCATGGAGTGGATGTGGTCCTTCGGCAGGATCGCGAGCTCGACCATGCCGGATTCGAGGCGGCCCTCGTCCAGAAAGACCATGATCCTCTGCGGTCGGCCCCGGGTCAGGAAACAGCTCGGCGTCATCTGCTCGTCGGCATCTTCGGCCGTCTCCGGGCAGAGCACAATATGCGAGCGGGCGTTCCGCCGGAAGATGGCGGTCGGGTCGGGATTGATGCTGGTGGCGAAGGTCTCGGTCCCGATCTTGGTGACACGGTAGGGAATCCGCAGCCTCCGCTCTGACAGGAGCCGTTCGGAACGGGTCCGCACCCGCAGGCCCTCCAGTGCGATGGGATCCGGCTCCAGGCGCAGGAACAGCCCGTTCCCCTCCGAAACGGTCACGGACCCGTCAAGCGTGTGGTACCCCAGCATCTCGACGACGATGTCCCAGGTGCCTTCCGGAAAGTCGAGAAAGCGGAATTGTCCGCCCGTATCCGAGAAGACGTATCGCCTGAGTTGCGGGACCTTGATCACCGCAGAGATCACCGGAGCCTCGTTCACGGCGTCGACGATCTGCCCGGTGAGCGTGAAGGTCGGCACGGGCCGAGGGTTGTCCTGCGCCGCGGTCCGGCCCGCGACGACAATCGCGGCCAACCCAACGGTCGCCGCTCGCAGTGCGTACTGCCGCCTCACCGGTAACACCCCGATCTCACGGCGCTGCCCCTACATCGACCCCATCGCCGCCCGGATCTGCCTCACCGCCGCATCCACACGCATCTCCATTCCCACCTCGCCGTACTCGGCCGATGCCCGCGTCGGATCCCCCGACACGCCGCTCCCCTCGAAGCCGCCACCCGGCGCCAGCTCATCCTGGCGGATGTGCGCAGGCTCCACATACAGCAGGATCGAGGTGTCGGAGATTCCCGCATGACGCCCGATCGTCTCATCGGTCTCGCCCTGCTCCATGAGCCAGTCGCGGAAGCCGTTGTTCGCGTAGTAGTCGCCGATGAAGTGCACTGTTGCGCCCTCGCCGCCCCACTCCTCGTTCAACTGGGCCGCGACGGCCTGCATCCCCCTCTGGTTCCCGCCGCTGTCACCGATGAACACGATGTCGGTGAAGCCGTGGACGCGGAAACTGCGAGCGGCGTACTCGACCAGCTTCATGAAGAACTCGTTGGGCAACGTGATCGTGCCGGCGTACTGCATGTGTCCCGACGGCGGGTCCACGTCACCCTCGGGCACGTATGTCACCGCCGGCGCGACCAGGGCGTTGCCGAGCGCGCGCGCAATCCGGTCGCTCGCCTCCTCGATGATGTAGCGGTGTTTGCCCATCACCATGTGGGGCCCATTCTGCTCGGTCCCGGCCGTGGGCAGGATCACCGTGGTCATGCCGCTGCCGATCGCGTCCCGGATCTCGGTCCAGGTCATCTCTTCGATGAAGATGGTGCCGGCTGCCTGGGCGTCGGCCTCGCCGCCACCGCCCGCATCAGTGTCCGCCGCGTCCTGACCCGCGCACGCCGCGAGCGCAAGCACGGCCAGCAGGGTGGTCGGCGGTCGTGCCTGGGTCAAGCTCGATGGCGATGGTGCCGGGCCGGGACGCCCCACCCGCGCCCGCCGCCTCAATTCCCCGCCGCGAAGCAGTAGAAGAAGCCGTTGCCGCCCGTGCCCTGCAGGTTCTCCTGGCTGCAGCCGCGCGAAGCGTGCGCCGAATTCCAGGACGTCGGATTCTGGCCGCCGCCGGTTCGGTCGTGGTGACCCACCGCCGTGCTCCCGTCCTCGCCGTTGCTCATCCAGTTGGCGCAGTTGTCGTAGTCCTCCCCGGCAAAAGCGGTCCCATCCATGTTCGAACCGGTCAGGATGTCGTGCATGTTGGGGTCGTCTCCGCGGCCGTTCACCATGTCGCCGTTCTCGGTCAGGATCGACTCCTTGGTGAGGTTGGCCGCCTCGGAGTGGAGCTCGTCGACATCGTTGGCGATCAGCGCTCCGGCCTGGTTGTGCCACGGACCCATGCCGATCCGGTCACGCGCATTCACCGCCACACTCCCGTCCTCGTTGATCGTGCTGAGGTACGCCATCCAGCCCATGCCGCCGGCACCCACCGCCGACGCCAGCGTCTCGCAGTGCGCGTCGGCGCCCTCGAGTCCGCCCAGGTTGGCGCCGTCCCCCGGCCCCGCGCTGGTAATGAAGAAGGTCATCGGGCCCATTTCGGCTTCGGCCGCCGGCTCGGCGTCTGCTTCGGCCTCCGGCGCATCGCCCGGCGCACACGCCCCGACGATCAGCGCCCCGGCAAGCACGGCGCAGGTTGCAAGTGGGAAGGTCTTCATGGTGTCACCGCTCCTGTCTGCTGGTGTCCGGTATTGCTTGATATCAGTTCCCCGTCGGCCAGGGCGCCCCCTGATTCATCGCCGTCACGGGACCCATTCCCGTGTAGACGAACTTCTGGACGCGCTTCCCTTCGTAGGTCTCGGTCGTGAAGATGTTGCCCTGCGAGTCGGTCGCGATCGAGTGCACAGCGAAGAAGAGCCCGGGCTGCCGCCCGCCGTCGCCGAAGCTGGTCAGGACCTCCAGGTTCAGCCGGTCCAGCACGTATACCCGCATGTTCTTCCCGTCCGCCACGTACATGTACTTCTGCTCCGCGTCGCGCGAGAACGCCACATCCCAAGTCGATCCGTCACCCAGCGTCCGCGGCGCCAGCTGCACCTCGTCAACGAACGTCCCGTCCGTCGTGAACACCTGGAGGCGGTTGTTGGGACGGTCGCATACGTAGACGTGCCCGTCGCGCGACGGATCGGCGCAGTGCACGGGGGTGCGGAACTGCTGGATCAGCGGCGCGTCCGGGTCGTACGGCGGCGTCCGCGTGTCGTCCGGCTCGTTGCCGTAGGCGCCCCAATATCGTTTGAACTCACCGCTCGACGCGTCCAAAACCGCCACTCGGCGCCCCCCGTACCCGTCGGCCAGATACGCCTCATTCGCCTCGGCATCGAACGCCAGCTTGGCGACCCGGTTGAAGCGCGTGCGGCTGTTGCTGTCCGCCGGCCCCGCCTCCGGCTCCCCGAACGAAGCCAGGAACTGGCCGTCGCGCGAGAACTTGAGCACGTGCGTGTCGTTGGGCCCGTTCCCGCCGATCCAGATGTTGTCCATGTGATCGACCGTGATCCCGTGGTTCGACGCGGGCCACACGTAGTCATCCGACGGCCCTCCCCACGAGTTCACCAGATTCCCCTCGGGATCGAACTCCAGAACCGGCGGCGCGGCCCGGCAGCACTCGCCGATCGGCGGATCCGCGTCTGCGCCCCCTTCCGTCCGCTCGGTCAGATTCCCGCGGTGCACGATGAACACATGGTCGCGCGAATCCACGCCAACCCCGATGGCCGACCCGAGCACCATGTGGTCCGGCAGCGGCTTGGGCCAGAACGGATCGACCTCGAACATCGGGGCCATGACGCCGTCCGACGCCACGGTCTGATCCGCGCTATCCTGGGCCACGCAGGCGACGATCACAGTCGCAACGATCGCAACAACGAGAAGCAACTTGCGCTTCATGAGAATCTTCCTTGATGGGACGGAGATGTTTGGGGAAGGGGGGCAAAGTACGGCATCACTCGCTTGTCAGCCAAGTGTCGAGGGTTGACCGTTGTAGTGGTTCCCGGCTCCGCCGGGCAGAGCGACCCCTTCGGAGACAGTGAATGAAGCGTCAAGCAACGCCGGGTTTCGTCGCACTGGCAGTGGGGATGGTCGGCCTCTCGATCCCGGCACCGGCCACTGCCGAGGCGGCTTCCGTCATCGCGCTGCCCGAAGAATCGGCGACGGCCGTGCTCCCGGCGGCCTCCGCCCCTCACGGCACCCCGGCACCCGCAGCCACGAACGCCCCTCTCCGCGACGAAATCCCCGCTCCCGGGTTCCGTCCGATACCGCTTCCTCACGAGATCCCTGCCGACGTGGTCGTTCGCGCCTTCGTCAAGGCCGAGGCAGGGGTGCTGCGGCTCATCGTGCGCGTCCCCCTGACCTCCATGCGCGACGTGGACTTTCCTGTCCGCGGCCCGGGCTACGTCGAAATCGAGGAAGCGTCGGCGCTACTGTCCGACCAGGCGACCATCTGGATCGCCGGCTATGTGGCGCTCTACGAGGAATCGACGCTGCTGCCCGCCCCCCTCGTCACCGGGGCGCGCATCTCGCTGCCTTCCGACCCTTCCTTCGCCGAATACGACCGTGCGCTCGCCCACGTCGGCGCCCCGCCTTTGTCCGCCGGCATCGACCTGATTCTGGAACAGGCCATGCTCGACGTGGTGCTCGAGATCCCCGTCCGGTCGGCCGATTCGCGCTTCTCCATCGATCCCGCGTGGGCACACCTGGGGCTTCGCACCACGACGGTGCTGCGCTTCGTCACACCCGAGGGCGCGGAGCGCGTCTACCAGTACACGGGGAATCCCGGGCGCGTCCGCCTCGACCCCCGATGGCACCAGGCCTTCCTGCGCTTTGTCGTGCTCGGCTTCGCCCACATCCTGGATGGGATCGACCACCTCCTCTTCCTGCTCTGCCTGGTCATCCCGCTGCGGCGCTTCTGGCCCCTCGTCTCCGTCGTGACCGCCTTCACCGCAGCCCACTCGATCACGCTGGGCGCCTCGGTGCTGGGCATTGCCCCCAACGCGCTATGGTTCCCGCCGCTGATCGAGACGCTGATCGCGGCGTCGATCGTCTTCATGGCGCTCGAAAACATCGTGTCCAGGACACAGAAGCGCCGCTGGATGTGGGCTTGCGGCTTCGGCCTCGTGCACGGCTTCGGCTTTTCGTTCCAGCTGCGCGAGTCGCTCCAATTCGCGGGCTCGCACCTCTTCACGTCCCTCCTCGGGTTCAACATCGGTGTAGAGTTCGGCCAGCTCTTCGCACTTCTGATCATGGTGCCGGGGCTCGCGCTTCTCTTCGCCAGGGTGATCCCGACGCGCATCGGCGCCATCCTGATCTCGGCACTCGTCGCCCACACGAGCTGGCACTGGATGGCCGAGCGCTGGGGCGTGCTGACCGCCTACAATTTCCAACTTCCGGCGCTGGACGCCGCGTTCGGGGCGGCTCTGCTGCGGTGGGTGGCGCTGCTGCTGATCGTGGTGGCGGTGGCGTGGGGACTGGGGGAGGCGTATCGGCGGCTGGCGAAGTGGACGGCGGCAAGGCGGGGGACGGAGGGCGCACCTGCGCCGGAGCAGCCAACGGAGTAAGCGCCCCGGTTCGACCGACGTATGTCGGAAGCGGTAACGAGTCGGAGACGCAGAGAACGCGAATGTAATGTCAAGGGGTGATTATGCACTTGACTCACACAGCCGAGGCCGCTAACTTCCCTAAGTGGATGCGTTTTCGGTAGTTCCGTCGTGCTCGGCCAAAAGACGGTCGGCTTCTTTGAGTACACGCTTGCCGAGTACGGTTTCCATGATTTCGCGGTCGGTTTTCTCCCCGATGTTCCGGGGCACCTTACGCCGTCGCACGGACTTCTTTCGCTTGGGAGTGTGAGCCATGAAGAACCTAGACCCTGCCGATCTCGCCGTTCGCCTTGCGGTCTGCCGGACGATCATCCGCATTTTCCGCAACTCCGTGCGGGGAGACATCCAGTCTTCCGGTGATCTCTGCTACCTCGACGCCCTTGAAAAGATTCGCGGCGCGCTGAATGGCGTGAAGCACGGTGTCCACGGAAACACCATCCGGGAGGTAGCGGGCGAGCTTCTGCTTCTTGACCGCTTTGATGCCGTCGAAGACGAAGCGCGGCACTTGCTTCCGGAGGTCTTCAAGTCCGAGTAGCGCATCCTCTGCGGACGGTTCTGCCGTCCCGTGAATGTAGTCTTCGACCTGCTTGAAATCGAAAGGAGTAACCATGAAGGAAATCAACCTCGTTTCGCTGTTGGACAGATACAACACTGACGATAGGTGCCGCGACGCCCTGGAGGCAATCCGGTGGCCGTCCGGCGTGGCGTGCCTACGGTGCGGAGATACGAGTGTTTCCGAGATCACGACCCGCAACGTGTGGGCGTGCGGCGGCTGCGACTACCGATTCAGCGTGACGGCCGGCACGATCATGCATCGGAGCCACCTGCCGCTCCGCAAGTGGTTCCTCGCCATCTACCTGATGTGCGAGAGCAAGAAGGGTATGAGCGCGAACCAGCTCAAGCGGTCGCTCGGCGTCCAGTACAAGACGGCCTGGCACCTCTGCCACCGGATCCGCGAGGCGATGGGCAACGACCCCTTCACCGGCCCCACGCTCGTCGGCGTGGTCGAAATGGACCAGACCATGATCGGCGGCAAGGCCAAGGGGAAGAACTGGCAGGACAACAAGACGTGGGTGGCCGGGGCCATCGAGCGCGGTGGGAAGGTCCGCATCGAGCGCATTCCCAACATCAAGAAGGGCACCATCCACGATTTCGTGCGCCGGAACATCAGCGACGAGGCCGAGGCGATCTACACCGATGAACTCCGGTCCCATGTCGGGCTGGAGACGGACACGAGGAAGCACGAGAGCGTCAACCACAGCAAGGAGGAGTGGGTCGTCGGCGACGTCCACACGAACAGCGTGGAAGGCGTCTGGAGCCTGTTCAAGCGGTCGATCGTCGGGTCGTTCCACAAGATGAGCGTGAAGCACATGGACCGCTATCTGGAAGAACTCGAGTGGCGGTTCAACAACCGCGGCAACCCCTACATGTTCCGCGACGCGCTCCGGCGGATCATGCACACGAGCCCGTTGGAATACCGAACGCTGGTTGACGGGTAGGCGGGGCTATGGGATTACGGCACTGCCTTCGTAGCGCCCCTGATGGCGCCCAACATATTTGCGCCCGCCACCTTATACTCGCGCAAGCCGTTGAGCAATTGTTCAATGGGCAAGAAGGGAGACATCGCGATCACCACTTCTTTTCTCGCTTGGATCGTGTCCTTGAATACCGCCACATCGTCTGCCATGTCGTTTGAGAGCAAGACGACATCGTCCAGAAGGACCATGAGCTTGCCCCATTCGTCCTCGGTCAACGGTGGGCCAACGATCTTGAGTTTCGCCGTTTTTGTCAGTTCCTAGGGGTTGGAGATTAGCGAATCGTACGCCTTATCGTGGCAGGCTGGTAGCCTGTCTCGCAAGAGAAGTGCCGGACTCTGATCGCGGATTGACCTAAGAACCCCTGGGGGTCGTAGGCGGCGGCCCCCGGCGCAATCGGGGGTGCCCGCCGCTTTCAGTCGGGTCGTGGACTGTCAGAGGTTCACGGCTCCATTTCTGTATCATGGGTTCAGCAACCCGTGACGTTCATCCACACAGTGTCGCTGAACATCGCGTCGAGGGGGTATTCGATCACCTCTCCACCTTGGGCCGCCTTGTAGAGCCGGTAAGCCGCCCATGTTTCGCCGCATCCGCGGATGTTCAGGCTACTACCCCGGTGCTCCTTCCAGGTGTTGGGGATGAAGTCGACCTTCTCCTCGTCCCAGAAGATCTTGTACCGGATAAGCCCGAAGCAGCTCGATACTACGAGTGTGAACCGCATCCCGGGCGTGTCGGCGCTACCCGATCCGCACGCTTCGAACTCCGCACGAATCGCCGCGTAGGTCTCCTGGCCTACGATCACGAGGCCGGCGCGTTCGAGCTCGTCGCAGTCGGCATAGTTGTCGGGAACCCGATCGCAACGGACAATCCAGGGCTCGGTCTCCTCCTCAAGGTAGGAGACATGCACATAGTCGGGCTTTTGTCGCGGTGGTCTGAGCAAGGCGATTTCGAGCCAGTCGCCTTGGTTGACAGTGAGTTGGTCGGGATTCAGAACGATCGCCGGTACGGCGGCGTACTCAATCTTCGCCACTGGTTCGGTGGCGTCACAGCCGGAGAGCAAGAGGAGGGTTAGGGCCGGAACAAGGATGGAGCGAGACACGGGGCGAGACCTCCGGCCTGGAAGAGTGAGACACCTGCCCGACACCGGACGTGGAGCCGGGCCATGTGTCACCAAAGCGCTCGTGAAGTCCAGCGAAGCGATTCCCGCCTATTCGCCTCGGGGGCCGGGAGCTACCCGTCCGCCCGTATAGCGGCTGTTGTATTCAGCGAGTAGCCCGACATGGGCCACAAGCGCTTTGGATGACGAGAGGAGAGTACGTCCCCGCTGCGGCGCGACGCAAGGATCGCGTCGCTATCAACCCGCTTTACCCACGGAGACCACCGAGGGCAAAGGCGATTTCACGCGTCTTTGACGCACAGATAGGAGGTGGTATCATGGAGCATGGGAACCAAGCAAGCCGTTGGCGCGGCATCCTGCGCAGTGGCCGGGGTGGCCCTGGGCGTCACCTTGGAGGCCCACGTGTTTGAGGATTGGCCGTGGTGGGCCACGCTAGGTGTAGCGATACTGTGCGGCTACATCGGTTTCTGGGGGCTACGTCCCAAGGCCCCCGACCGCGGCAAGACCTACTGGGAAAAGCGACTGCCGGAGATGGAATCGCTCGCTAAGCATCTGCGATCGGTCCATTTCCAGGAAACGTTTCTCGACCCCCTACAGGTCACGAACCTGCGGGACTTCGCTGAGACGCTGGACGGCTTGGGAATCAGGCGTCCGACAGATGGCCGCCTAGAGGGCGATCTGCTGTACGTATGGAGCCGGTATCTGGACCTGTTCGTTGACAGGGTGAAGCGCAAGAAGGCTTCCAACCTGCGCCCGCTCGCGGAGGAACTTCGCGTCACCCTCAACGCCGAGAAGGACGCCCAGATAGCGCTTGAGACGCGCATTTTCGGGCCACGGCTGGAAGGTGGCGAGACTACAAAATGACCCCGAAAACAGCTACTTTGTGTGCGTCAAATGCATAATCACCTGTCAAGGTTACTTATTGTAATGTCGGGCTTACATTCGGCGTGCTTGCTCGCCGCGGTTGGCGCCCTGGAGGCCCAGGAGGTCATCGAACTTCCGGGCGAGGACCGTCCGCTGGAGGCCGATTTCGAGGAGGTCTACCGGGTCGGCACGCTGGACGGGCCCGAGTGGCAGCAGTTCGGTCGGATCATCGATGCTGCCTTCGACGGCGCCGGCAACCTCTACCTCCTGGACATCGATGTCGTGACCGTCGTGGTGGTAGACCGGGAAGGTGGTTTCGTTAGGACGATCGGGCAGCGTGGAAACGGCCCGGGAGAATTCGACTTCCCCCGGCATCTCGCGGTCATGGAGGACGGACGAGTCGTGGTACCCGACGTGCCGCGGCATCGGGCCTTCCAGATGTACGAAAGCGATGGTGCGTTCGACAGGAACGTTCGAGTGGGTGACGATCTGCTCGGGGTGGCGGGCCGAATCTACCCCGCCGGCGGTGAGGGCGATGCGGTAGTCCTTTCCGGATACCTGGCACGCATCGAGTCCATGCGGCCGGCGGACCAGGAGCCTCCGCCGGGGAAGCGACCGATCCTTCGCTTCGCTCTCGATGGCGACGATGTGGTCAGGGGGACGATCGCCTGGGCCTGGGCACCCCCATCCGCCGGTGTCGTGGAGTTCCGCGTGGGTGGGCGGCGCATCAGCACGGAGGGCCAGGCCCCACCCCCTCGCACCTTCGATCCGGGCTTGTACGTGGGTCCGCTTCCCGGCGGTGGCGTGGCTTTCTCCGACTCCTCGGCATACGCGATCAAGCTCGCCGGACCGGATGGCGCTGTCTCCGCGGTGCTGTCTCGCCCCTTCAACCCCGAGCCGGTAACCGACCGGATCCTCGAAGCCGGAATCGAGCGCCAACTCGACGACGAAGCCAGGTTGGCCGAAGCCCGCTCGAACCGGCCGAGAACCATGATGGACGGCCGGACCGGCGAAGTTGTGCAGGCGATCCCGTCTGCGGAAATGCGGGAATCACTGATGCGGTCGAGGCGTGCCTTTCTCGAAGCGCTTCCGGCGGCGGATGAAGTCCCTGTTGTGCGCGACCTGCGGACGACCTGGGACGGACAGATCTGGGTGCGGCGGCGAGGCGCAGATCTACTCGGCGACGGCCCCATCGATGTGCTGACGGTAGACGGCCGCTACCTGGGCAGCTATCCGAGCGAGACCTCGATGCCGGAAGCCTTCGGGCCGGACGGGCTCGTGGCGTTTCTCGAGACCGGCGAGCTGGGCGAGTCGATTGCGGTAGTACGGCGGGTGGTGGCCGTCTCGAACTAACCCGCGGCGTCGGTCGGTTGTCGCGGGCACGACGGCGCCGCACACGCTTGCCACTATTCGGTCTCCCTCCGCACTATGGACGGGCTACATCTGTTTTGGCAGCGCCCGCGCTCTTCAAGGAGGCCTCATGAACCGCTCGCCCCGTCCCTGGTCCCGCACCGCCGCCCTCCTGGCCCTGCTCCTCGCTCCGGCGACAAGCTGCGCCCAGTCGGCCGACCCCACGCAAGACCCCCGCTTCCAGCAGGCCGTCGACCTCTTCGAGGTGTGGCTCGACGCCAAGATGGACTACGAGAAACTCCCCGCGGTTTCGGTCGGGCTGGTGCACGACCAGGATCTCGTCTGGGCGAAGGGCTATGGGTATGCACACCCCGAGGCCGGTGTCGAGGCGACGCCGTCGACGATGTACTCGATCTGCTCGATCTCGAAGCTGTTCACCTCGATCGGGGTGATGCAGCAGCGCGATGCGGGGAAGCTGAGCCTGGCCGATCCGGTGTCGAAGATCCTGCCGTGGTACGATGTCGAGCAGGCGTATCCGGGTGGCCCCCCCGTGCGCGTCGAGGGGATCCTGACCCATTCGTCGGGGCTCCCGCGGGAGTCGGCCCAGCCCTACTGGACCGGTCCCGATTTTCCGTTCCCGACGCGCGAGGCGATCATCGACGGACTCTCCGATCAGGAGACGCTGTACCCCGGTGAGCGCTACTTCCAGTACTCGAACCTTGGGATGGCGCTGGCCGGGCAGATCGTCGAAGAGGCGTCGGGGATGACCTACGACGACTACATCCGTGCGCAGATCCTGGATCCGCTCGGCATGTCGGACACCTACACCGACATCCCGGCCGAACACAAGGGCGACCGTTACGCCACCGGCTACAGCCGGCTCAAGCGGGACGGCATGCGCACCGAATCACCCTTCTTCCAGGCGCATGGGATCGCACCCGCCGCCGGGTTCGCGTCTACCGTCGAGGATCTGGCCAAGCTGGCGTCGTGGCAGTTCAGGCTGCTGGAGAACGGTGGGATGGAGGTGCTGGATGTGAACACTCTGCGCGAGATGCACCGCGTGCACTGGGTGGACCCCGACTTCGACACCATGTGGGGGCTTGGGTTCTCGGTTTCTGAGCGCGATGGCGAACGCACCGTCGGCCATGGCGGCAGCTGCCCGGGCTTCCGGACGACGTTTCAGCTGAAACCCGCGAAGAAACTGGCCGGGATCGCGATGATCAGCGCACAGGGAGCGAGCCCGGATGACGTGTGGTCGAAGATGATGTCGACGGTGGGCGCGGCGCTCGAGTCGATCCACAGTGACCCCGGCGGCGGCACGGCCCGGCCCGCTTCACTGGCGGAGTACGAGGGACTGTACGAGTCCAACTGGGGCGAAACGGCGATTCTGCGCTGGGACGACAGCCTGATCGCGGTCAGCCTGCCCAACAGCAATCCGGTGGAGTCGATGACGAAGCTGCGCCGGACGGCCGACGACACCTTCCAGCGGGTGCGCGACGACGACGAGCTGGGGGAGGCGTACATCTTCCAGCGGGACGACTCGGGTGCGATCGAGAGCTACACCGTGCACGGGAACTTCTCGAGGAAGGTGGGGTAAAGTGGCGGATGAACGTGGCGGGCGCGCATCGAGCCGTATGGATCGGCTGCCGGGTCGTGACCGTCGCGTTGCTGGCAGCCTTGCCCGCCCGCGCACAGGAGGTCGTTGAACTCACCGGCGAGGACCGGTGGCTGGAGGCAGAGTTCCAGGAACTGTACCGGATCGGCACGCTCGCCGGCGAGGAGTGGGAACAGTTCGGGGACGTCTTCGATGTGGCGTTCGACGGTGCGGGCAACCTCCATATCATAGACACCCAGTCCGAGCGAGTCTTCGTCGTGGGGACCGACGGGCGCCTCATCCGGGAATTGGGAGGGCAGGGCGAGGGCCCCGGCGAGTTCGGGAACGCGATAGCCATGGCTGTCATGGCCGATGGGCGGGTGGTGGTGGTCGACATGTCGCGTCACGGCTATCACGTGTTTGGCCCGGACGGTGAGTTCCAGCGCACGGTCGGTATGGACGGCAACCCCTCCGTTACCACCAGGGGATTCTTCAGGGCACTGCCCGGGGCAGACGCTATTGTCAGAGTCCCGACGCTGGCGCGATCGGTGAGGTTCACAGGGAACGCATTTGGCGGCCCAGTCGTATTGCCATCGTCGCACGCGATAGTGCGATCGAGCCTCGCCCGAGCAGAGGCTGAGGCGGATACAATCGCCGAAGCGTGGCTGCCCCCCACCAACCTCGAAGAGATGTCGGAGCTAGAACAACGGAACTTTGGGCCAATTCCCACTCTCTTCCTCCCGGCGCTCAGCCCCGGGCTACACTTGGGCACGCTCCCCGACGGCCTGCTGGCGTTTTCGGATTCGTCCGGGTACGCCGTGAAGATCGTCGAGCCGGGCAGTGGGGTCGTGCGCATCCTGACACGCCCGCTCCATCCCCAGCCGATGTCGGGCCGCGTGATTCGAGCCGAGAAGGACCGGCGGTTGCGGCAACTTCAAGAGGCGGCCTTGCCCGGCGACCTGTCACTCTACCACAGGGCCATCGAAGACCTGGAATTCGCCGAGGAAATCCCGGTGGTCCGCGGCCTCGGCACAACCTGGAACGGCCGGATCTGGGTGCTTCGGTACGGCGAAGATCCCATCGCGGACGGCCCCATCGATGTGCTCACCGCCGATGGCCGCTACCTGGGCACCTATCCGGCTGGGGCAACCGCGCTACCGACCGCTTTCGGCCCGGACGGTCTGGTTGCCTATGTCGAGACGAGCGATCTGGGCGTCGAGACGGTGACGGTAAAGCGCGTGGTTGAGCGCTGAAGCTCAGCGCACAGCCTTCAAGAACGCCCCGCCGCCCCCCGCCGCTCCTGCACCGCCGACCTCAGCATGAGGATCGCCGCATACAGCACCACCGCCACCACCAGCCAGCGCATGGCGTTCAGCGGTAGCGACCTCACGATAAATGCAGCGATCAGCACGGCGGGAATCCCCCCGATCGCCAGCCCCAGCGCCGCCTTCATCCCGTAGCGTCCCGCCTTCAGGAAGCGCAGCCCGGCCACAGGCATCAGGAACGCCGACGCCCCCATCATGATCGGGAAGGCGGCGACCGGGCTCATCCCCATCAGGCTGACCACGATCATCGTGGGGGCATACATGCCGATCCCGATGGTCATGAGCGCGCCCAGAACGCACATGGCCCCGACGGCGACTGCGAGGTTCGCGCCGACCAGACCGGTCGCCTCGCCCCCGACCGCGGTGATCTCGAAGATGGTGAGCACAAACGTTACGGCGGCGATCAGCAGCGCGACCCCCATCCCCACCTGGATCTTGTAGCGGGGCAGCCGCGCGACCACCCCCGCCCCCAGCCACGCACCGAGCACCGCGGCGACCAGCATCGAGACGAGCGTCACCGGATCCACCGTGATGATCGCGATGAAGATGAAGGCCTGGATCACGACGGGCGGCGCATGCCCGATCATCATCGTGCCGGGGATCTCTTCGTCCGGCACCACCTTCTTGAGCTTGAAGAGGGATGTAGTGGGCGCGAACGACCCGATCCCCAGCGTGTCGAAAAAGTTCGTGACGAAGCCGACCGCGTTCTCGAAGAAGTTGGGCGGGCCGCTCCACCCGTCACCCGTGCGGCCCGCGTGGGTCGCAGTGGACGCCGCCCGGTACCAGGCGAAGAGCAGAAAGGCGGTCAGGAGCGCCAGGGCCGTGAAGAGAAAGACGCGGGGGTCCAGGGATGCGGACACGTTCAGCTCGATTCTCCAGGGTGTGAAGCGGACTCGGGTCTACTGCGAGAAGTCGGGCGGTAGGGTATGTTGGCAAACTCCGGGGCGCCAGCCAGCCGATGGCCGTTCCTCACGCATATCCAGGAGCACCCGCCATGAAACGCCGCGATTTCCTCGCCGCCTCCGCCGCAGCCGCCGGCACCAGCCTGCTGGGTTGCCAACCGTCCTCGACCCCCGGAGGCTCTGCGGGCTCGTCCGAGGCCTTCAGACCCGCCGACAACGGGCAACTCGGCATCGCCCACGGCAGCGTCTGGGGCCGCCGCGGCGTCACGGCCGCAGCCGACTACTACGCCTCCCTCGCCGGCACCACGATCATGATGCAGGGCGGCAACGCCGTCGACGCGATCGTGGCCGCCGCCGCCACGCTGAACGTCTCCGAGCCCTACATGTCGGGGATCGGCGGCTTTGGCGGATACATGGTGATCTACCTGGCCGAGGAGAACCGCGTCGTCGGCCTGGACGCACTCGGCAAGTCGCCCGCCGCCTCATCGCCCACCAACATGACCCTCGAAGACTTCGACGCCGGCTACAAGGCGCCGATCGTCCCCGGCGCCCTCAAGGGCTGGGCGGCCGTCCTGGAGCGCTACGGCACCATGAGCCTCGGCGACGTCTTCGAACCCGCGATCCAGCTCGCCGAAGACGGCTTCGTGATCTCGAAGTTCGACCAGCTGCACACGAACGGCGCCGCCGAAAAGCTCGGCCGCTTCCCGTCCACCACCCGCGTCTTCTTCCCGCACGGCCGCCCGCCCCGCATGGGCGAAGTCATCAAGCAGCCCGAACTGGCAGCCAGCATGCGCCATCTCGCCCGCGCCGGCGCCGACGACTTCTATAAGGGTGACCTCGCGGACCGGGTCGTCGCTTTCCTCGCCGAGCACGGCGGGCACATGACGAAGGCCGACCTCGAGTCATACGAAGTCGAATGGCGCAATCCGATCACGACCACCTTCCAGGGCCACGATCTCTACGCGATGCCGCCGGGGTCTTGCGGGATGTCGATGTTCCAGGCGCTCAACATCATGGACGGCTTCGACCTGGCGGACATGGACCTGTACGGCAGCGAGTTCGCCCACGTGTGGATCGAGGCGGTCAAGCTGGCGCTGGCCGACGACGACCGCTACAACACCGGCAAGGACGTTGACATCCCCGTCGAGCGCATCATCTCGAAGGCGTATGCGGACGAGCAGCGCGCGAAGATCGACGCGACCCGCGTGGCGTCCTTCTCCGGCGAGCCGCTGCCCTTCTTCGGCACCACGAGCCTGTCCACCGCCGACCGCTGGGGCAACGCCGTCGCGTTCACGCAGTCGCTGGTGAGCATCTACGGCAGCGGCGTGATCGCGGGCGACACCGGCATCTTCCTCAACAACGGCCACACCTTCGGCTTCGTGCTCGACGAGGGCCACGTCAACCACCTCGAAGGCGGGCAGCGGGCGAAAGGAGTGATGACCCCCTGCGTCGTCATGAAGGACGGCCAGCTCGTCGCTGCGGTCGGGGCCGCGGGCGGCTACACGATTCCGCAGACCGTTGGGCAGACGATCACCAAGCTGGTGGTGGGCGGGATGGACATGCAGCTCGCGATCGCCTCGCCCCGCATGGCGATCAATCGCGGGGGCGGCCGCACGCCCATCCCGGAGGACTCCGTCACCTACCTCGAGGCCGGGTTCCCGCCAAGCGTGTACGAGGAACTGGCAGATCGGGGCCATCATCTGGTAGAGCCGGGCAACATGGGCGGGGTTCAAGGGGTGTACAGAGACGCGGAGACCGGGGCGCTGGCGGGGGGGTCGGATCCTCGCCGCGACGGTCACGCGATCGCGTGGTGAGGGTCGGGTCGGGGGGCGCGGCGAGGCGGTGGCGCATGGCCGCCGGTTGGCGCCCGGCGTCGGTTGCGGTGCGATGGCGGCGCATGGCGCCCCGGCGGTTCCCGTCCACGTCCACCCCGGCGACCGCCCTGGCGCTGGCGGCGGCCCTGGCACTCGTCGCGTGCGCCGACGGCGACATCCCTGCCGGGGCGAGGGACGCCTCGACCGGCCGCGCGGCCACGGCCGGCCCGGTCAGCACCCTCACCCGCAACCAGGCGCTGCACATTCCCACGCGGGACGGCGTGAGGATCGCCGTCGACGTGTGGCTGCCCGACGGGATCGACGAGGGCGCCGTCCTCCCCACCATGATCCGGGCGACGCGCTACTGGCGGGCACGGGGCGTCGTCGACCCGGAGCTCGAGAACGACTCCAACTTCGACGAAGCCGAGCGATGGAACGCGGCGGGATACGCGCTGGTGCTGGTCGACGGGCGCGGCAGCGGGGCGTCCTTCGGGGTCCGGCGCTTCGAACTCGCCGAAGACGAGGTGCTGGACTACGGCGAGGTCGCGGACTGGATCGTGGCGCAACCATGGTCGAATGGGCGGGTCGGGGCGTACGGCGTGTCGTACGCGGGCAACACGTCCGAGATGCTGGCCGTGAACCGGCACCCGGCCGTAAAGGCGGTGGCGCCCCTCTTCAACGACTTCGACAACTTCGGCCACCTGGTCTTCCCCGGCGGCGTGCTCACGGTCGGGTTCCTGGAGAGCTGGTCGGACCGGACGCGCATGCAGGACCTCAACGACATCTGCGGCCTCTCCGGCGTGAGCGGCGCGGAATGCGACGAGCTGCGCACGCAGGTCACCGGCGTCAAGCCCGTCGACGCGGATGGGGACGGCGCGCTCCTCGCGGCGGCGGTGGCCGAGCACGAGGCCAACACCGTGCCCTTCGGGGCCGCCCTGGAGTACGAGTACCGCGACGACCCCTTCGGCCGCTATGAGGAGACCAACGTCGGTCACCGGCGCAGCCCTTCGGGACATCTGCCGCAGATCGAGGAGTCGGGCGTGGCGATGTTCATCCGGGCCGGCTGGCAGGACGCCGCGACGGTGAACGGCACGCTGGGCCGCTACAACACCATCTCGAACGCGCAGCAGGTTTTCATCGGACCGTGGGATCACGGGGCGCGCAACGACGCGGATCCCTTCCGGCCGGACGACACGCCGGTGGCACCGGACGCGAACGAGCAGTTCGCCGAACTCGTGGCCTTCTTCGACGAACACCTCAAGGAGAGTGGGTCCGGCCAGACACCCAAAGAGATCAACTACTACACGCTCGGCGCGGACCGATGGACGCGCACCGAGGTCTGGCCCCCCGAGGGCTTCGAAGATGTGACCTGGCACTTCGGCGCCGAAGGCACGCTGACCCGGGAGTCATACACGGTTGCGGAGGGCGCGGACACCTACACCGTCGACTTCACGGCGACTACCGGCACGCGCAACCGCTGGTACACCAACGGCGGGGGCGGCGATGTCGTCTACGGCGACCGGCGGGACGAGGACGCGAAGCTGCTCACCTACACCAGCGCCCCGATGGCGATCGACACCGAGATCACGGGCCACCCGATCGTGACGCTGTGGGTCGCCTCGACCGAGGCCGACGGCGCGTTCATCGTCTACCTCGAGGATGTCGCGCCGGACGGCACCGTGCGCTACGTCACCGAGGGGCAGCTCCGGGCCGTAATGCGCGCCGTCACCGACGACCCGCCGCTCTACCGCAAGTACGGCCCCCACCGCTCCGAACTCCGCGCCGATGCGATGCCGCTCGTGCCAGGCGAAAACGCCGAGATCAGCTTCGACCTCTGGGCGACATCGGTCCTGATCCGCGAAGGGCACCGGATCCGGGTGGCCGTCGCGGGGGCGGACGCCGATACCTTCCTGCGCTATCCGCGCGACGGGAGCGTCCCGGTGTGGTCGATGCAGCGCAACGCGACCTATCCGTCCAGGATCGTGCTGCCGATGAAGGGGCTGCCGTAGACTCGGATTGTCGGCTTCGCAGATCCCGATCAGAACGAGACGGTAGTGGTCATCGATATCGTTCGCGGCGCGCCCAGCCAGGCCGCGTTCTCGGTGATCGCGGACAGATACGGGGTGTCGAACAGGTTGTTTGCCACGAGCGCGAATTCCGTCGACTGGAGCCGATCGCTCAACGCTTCGCCCCGGAAGGTGACGTAGGCATCCACCTGCCAGTAGGCGTCAGTGGACCAGTCCGCCGTGAGACTCACTCGGCGCGATGCCGTGTATTTTGCGGACAGCCCCCCGCCAAGGGGTCCGGCGCGGTCCAGGGAGACGACCCACAGGCGAGGCGGAATGCCTGCAACGTCGGTGCCCGGCACGATGCCCTGGTTGGCGTCGATGAGCGGATCGTCGGTCCCGAGGTATTTCGAGTCGTTGAGCGTGAAGGCGGTGTAGATGGATGTCTGACCCGGCATCGCCACCGTGGCGGCCAACTCGACACCACTCGTTTCGATTCCGCCCGCGTTGAAGTAGCCGCCGCCGCCCGGAATGAGGTAGTTGGGACCGGCCGGCGATGCCGGACCGAGGTAGAAGATCCGGTTGTCGAACTCGATGGAATACGCGGTGGCGCTCAGCGCAAGCCGGCGGTCGGCGTACCGCAGTCCGAAATCGATGTTCGACGCGGTCTCGGGCTCCAGGAGGTCCAGACTTCGTCCCGGCACCTCGAGCAGTGTGCTGCCGATCGCCCTGAAGTTCTCGGCGTAGCCGACGAACAGGTCGAGGCCCTCAACCCCCGTCTCGTAGGTGACACCGCCCGAGAAGAGCAGGTCGGAATCGGAATCGACATCGAGTGGCCGATCCAGCCCGAACTGGTCCTCGCGGGACACGCCGACGAGGTACTGCTTGACGCCACCAGTCAATTCGAACGGGCCGAAGTAGAGCGTCTCTTCGACGTACCACTTGAAGATGTCCTGCGGAAAGTCCCACTCATACTGGTACCAGTAGGCCTGCTCGGCGGATCGCCTGAGGCCAGAATCACGGCAGAGAATCGTCTAACTACTTACAGGGCTGCACGATCTGCGTTTTCTGTCGTTGGACTGGACACTACTGGACCGTGCCGCGAAAGCGGGAAAAGCGGACCTGAATGGCGGGAATCGGCCCGCACGGAGGCGGTCCTGTTTCATCAAGCTCTCGACGAATGTCTCTTGAGATCCGGTGGCCCATTAGGAACATAACCTCCGTCTTCCCGTCGCGACCGGCTTCCGATGGGAAGGCGGGGGGAACCGCCGAGGCTTCGGCGGTTGCAAGCGCAAGGTGCGCGCCCTACTACGCCTACGCGTCGGATCGTCCTCACCACGTTCCCGCACCTACGCGATAGGCTTCGTGCCAGCAGTCCGGCCAGCCACTATCCGTGATCTCGTGGGCGTCGGCCTGCCGGCGGGCTGCCGCGCTTCGCTTGCCCACCCTCGTTCGGACGCCGGGAGACCCGCCATCCGAACGAGGGTCCGATCCTGCCTCCCTCTCCGCAAGGGAGGGGCAGACCACATCAGGCACCATCAACCCAAGAACGAACCGCCTGTGAAGAGAAAGCGGGGCGGGTTCATGGTGCACTGATCCATTACATTGGTGTCCCACGGATACCGACTCGTTGCGGCGGGCGCCGCGGTTGTCCCCGTGGCGGTTTTCGTGTATCGGCGGCCCGAGCGCACTCCCGACACACCCGAATTCAAGCCCGCGAGGGAGAGGTTGACACAGTGATCGTCTTCGGCTCCACCCCGATCGTCGAGCGAGCCGAACCGCGGCGGATCTTGGCAAGCAGTACTCATTTCTGGCTGTCGTTGGTGTGCCTGGCCGTGGTGCCTTCGCAGGTTCAGGGGCAGGAGGCACCGGACCGTCGGGAGGTGGCGGGCCGTTTCATGCTCGAAGCCGGGATCGTGGGGGACAACCAGTGTCCCGGACAATACGTCGGCATCAACGGGCGGGTCGCGGGGCCGGTGTCGCTGTACGGGATGGTGGAGACCTACCGGTGCGCCGGCCCCTACGTCACGGACCTGGGCGGCAACATCGGCATGACCGGGGTCGCCATCCCTCTGTTTCCTCAGGCCGGGTCGCGCAACCATATCGGCGCCTCGGTCCTGCTTGGACGTTCCAGTTGGCTCGTTCGCCCGAGGTTGCGCGTGGGGATGCACTACGACGGCAGCGACTACGTTGAGGCGACCGCCGGCGCGAGCCTGACGTTCGGTCGGCGCTACGGGGCGCGCTTCATCCTCCACGTCGACGAGTCCGACGAGCGCTTCCAGATGGGCGGATACGTCTCGTTCTGAGCCCCCCCGCGGAAAACGATGTCGCGGGCTTGACGTGAAGCGTGACTTACACTCTTGGTCGATTGCGAGCGCGTTCCGGCAAGAGACCGAACGTCTCCCTCAAACCCCTCGCCCGGCTTTGGGCGTAGTGGCTGATGGCCGTCCTCGCCGCTGCCCCGATTGCGTGGCTTGGGACTTGTCGCGGGCAGAACCGATGCGCCTATCGGCTACACATTGCTACAACCTGCTGATGACGGTGGTAAGGAGAGCATGAGTGATGGGAAGGGCCCAGAACACGCTGGAATCGTCCAGCCCGGACGCTTCCCCCAGATAGAAGAGCCCAAGGCCGAGGCCGAGACCCGCTGCCGAACCGAGCAAGCCCCGGCTGAACCGAGCCCCCATGATGCTTGCGACCGCTGGTGGTCCCGCAACCATGGTCGCCGTGCCCAACAGCAGCCCGCCCGTACAATCACCGGTGCTGCCAAAGCAGTTCAGGAAACCGTAGAAAAACGCGGCCTCCGACAAGGCAACGGCTCCGAGCGTCGGCCAGAAGACCCTGTGGAAGGACGGTGCCTCGGCGGAGTCGGAATCCGGTCGATCTCCGACATGGGGACCGGGCAACAAGGCCAGTTCGACGATCGTGAGCCCCTCGACATTGCTCGTCGTATAGAATGGACTCCGCCGCACTTCAGCCATCGCCGCGCTGAGCGGCGCTGGTTTCATGGGTGGCGGCGCGGCTTGTGCGCCCGCGCCGATCGGGAAGGCTACGGATGCCGCCAGCATGAGGCTCGGCACGAGGGTGCGGGCGATTCGTGGTTTGGTGATCATTGCCCAACTCCTGTTCGATGGCACTCTGGTGCTACCCTCCGGCGGAACACAGGGTGACACCTGCTCGCGAACGGCGGTCGCGAGGGCCGAGTATCCAGAACGCCCCCGTTGAAAGGGCGGTCGCTCGTGGCACGTGAAGGCCGATCCCCGCGCGGCGGCGCCAATCTCATCCGCCAGCGGAGCGGCCCACGCGAGTACGCTCGTCCGGTGAGGTGTCATCAAATGTACATGACTTGACGTGTCGTCGCCTCCGCGACGGCTCAGAGGCCGTTGTCGGCCGATCAGGGGGCTATTCGGGTAACCTACGGGCCGCAGGATCGACTGAGACCGACGATCTCGGGTTCCCGAGGGGTAGGGGTAGGGCGAAATCGGTGCGCGGCAGGGAGCGCCGCCGTCGCCAAGAAGTGACGGGTCGCCCGTTGCCCCCCGCCGTCCGTGCGGCCGACAACCGAGAGGCCGAGGAGCTTGCCCGCGACAGCTCGGCCACCGCCTTCTCGGGCGGCTCGCGGGAGCGTCTCTTGCGGGGCGGCCGCAGGGCTAGCTTGGAGCACCGTTAGGCGCTCAAGCCAGCTTACCCCCTGGGGCCACGCTTCGCGCGTCCCCGAGCGGGGCTGGCGGGGGGGCGTGCCCCCCTCTGACCCCCGGAGATCGTCGCCGCCGTAGCGACCGCCGAATACACTCTGCGGACGGTCCCCGGAGGCGAGGTTCCCGGGGACGGCGGGGCCGACCGAATCATCAGAGCCTTCGATCCCTGTCCTCGTCCTCGTAACCTCGCGGAGACAAACCACGCGGCGGCCACCGAGGCGGCGATCAGCCGTCTCGGCCAATCCGTCCGCCCGCGCTCCTGGCTCGCTTCGGCGTGGTACCCGTCAGGGATCGAGGGGGCGGAACCCCTCGTTAGCCTCGTATACCCCACAAGGCGTATGATGGGTTGGCCACCGCAGATGGGGGAGGACTACTACAGTGAGCGACAGCGGAATCATCGGGCAAGCCTACGGGCGAAAGACCCACGCCCGTGAAGTGGTCGCCATCGACGAAGCCGGGGACGGGTTGTGTTGGGTCCGCCTGACTCGGTTCGGCGACGATTGGCTCCTGATTCGCTCCGATGCCCGCGACGTGTCACGCGCGGTGCGGAAACTCCGCCAGATTCCGGCAGGCGAGCAGTCGGAGCGCTTCCCGGAGGTCGGGCCATGAGCTTGTTCCTCTACCTTGCCCTCGGGGCTCTGGCCGTCGCCGTCATCTTCGGACTGTCCACCGATGTGCGGGCCGCCGCCCGCCGCCTGTTTCTTCGCCGCCGTGAGTAGCCCGCAGAGCCGTGCCGCACCTCCCGCCGCGGACGCGCTCGGCGAGTCCCTCGCGCTTCCCAGCTGCCGGGTCCAGGTTACAGGGGCTCACGACGGGTCAGAGAGGGCTGCTAGCTTCGTTGAACAGGTCTCTCGCCGTTTAGGGTGGCGATGGGAGGCCCGTGACGGCCGGGGGAACCGTCACAGACTGCTTGTCCCAACGAAGGAGGTCCCCATGCTCCGTGGTATCGCGCTTGCGCTGTTGGCGATCGCTGGTTGTTCTGATGTCATCGGTCCCAGCCACACGCCGCCACTTTGTGGCGCGCCTCAGCGGATCTACGCGATCAGCCAACATTCGATGACGTACCTCTCGTGCTTCGACCACCCGTACGCTTGGGACGACGCCGGTGCCCGCCACAGCGGGCGCAGTTCCGATACATCGGTCGTTACCGTGACCAACAAAGTCCCATCGCCCGAATCAGCGCCGTACGAAGACAACATACTCGTCCTCACTGGTCACACCCCGGGCACTGCTGTGATCACCATCGAAGCGACTGCTTCTGGTAGGGTGCAACAGCACATCCATCCGATTACAGTGCGGTTGGCGTTGGATACGGAAGTCACCCGTTGCGATGCCGAACCAATCCCGGGGGTCGAGGGAGCGACGCAGCTGGCAATGGATGCGTGGGGGAAATCGAATGCCAATCTAAGAAACCTCACCGTGGCGGGCGTGGCTGGCCGAGACACGGTGCTGCACGTCTTCATGGAGCTGATGCCGGCTTTTACGCGGGCGGAATGGACCATGAGCGCGGTAGGCGGGCCGATGTCGCAAGAGAACGTGCAGTGCGATCTGACCTTTGAGTTTGAGATCCACGATGGTGTACCGCAGATCGAAGGGTCTTAGCAATCTGTGCCCTTGGTTGGAGGCGGCCGCTTGGTCGTGGCCGATTCCTCGGTTCCGTCGCCGAACGGGAAAGCGCCGCGAGGTCCTGGTCGCCAAAGTTTGCGTTTAGCCGGACGGGCTCGCCGATCCGGTAGGACTCGACCAGTTCGGGCGCCGAGACGGTGAACGACCGCCGTGCCGGTTCGCCTGGCCCCAGCGGCCCTACGGCGCAGGGAGCCGACGTTCGGCCTTCCGGGGTCGAGCCTTGGCCGGGCGGGCTTTCCTTGGGTCGCACGGAGGTCGTTCGGGGGTCCGGGGGTATCCCCCGGCCAGAGGTTTTCGTGACACGAAAACACATCTGGCTCCACGGAAACCCGCAGAAACGAACGGCCCGTGTCGCGCTCGCCGCGAAAGCCGACCGGGCCGCAACTCTGGACGACGCGCCCGCCCGGCGCGAGGTTTCAAACGCGCAGATCGTGTGGTCCATCGAATCGGAGGTATCGAACGATGGCACGCACGAAACGAAGCCGCCGGAGCTACGGCGCCGGCGAGTGGGGCCGGAACCGGGTCCGGGTCTTTCCGGATCCGAAAACCGGCCTCTTCCAGATTGAGTGGCGCGAGAACGGGCGAAGGCTCACCCGGTCGCTGGGGCACCGCGATTGGGTGAAAGCCAAGCGCCAGGCGGACGAGTTCGCCGCCGGGTTTGCAAGCCCGATCCTCAGCGGCAAGGCGGAAGCCAAGCCCCAGCCGCTCACGCTGGATACGCTTTTTGAAATCTACGGCGAGGAGGTGACGCCGACCAAGCGCGGACGGTCGCAGTACCACGACCGGGCCGCGATGAGGATGTTCCTCAGCTTTCTCGGACCGAACCGCGATCCAACCACCTTGTCGCAGCGCGACTGGGACCGGTTCATCCGGGAGCGTCGGGCAGGGAGTGTCGGCCCGAGCGGAAAGCCGGTGTCCGACCGAATGGTCGAAAAGGACCTGAAGTTCCTGATCGCCGTGCTCAACTGGGCTGTAAGGTCCAAGGACGAACGGGGCCGACCGCTCCTTGAAGCGAATCCCCTGAGAGGACTCAGGGCGCCCAGGCAGAAAAACCCGGCCCGAATCGTTCTGGCCGAGGAGGAGTATCAAGCGCTTTTGCGTGTGTCCTGCCAAGTTGGCTGGCGGTTCCATGTCGCCCTCGTGCTCGCGCACGAGACCGGACACCGTATCGGCGCCATCCGTAAGCTCCGCTGGGCCGACATCGATTGCGAGGGCGGGATCATCCGCTGGCGCGCCGAGAACGAGAAGACGGGCTATGAGCACCGCACGCCTGTCAGCCCCCAAGCGCTCGCCGCTCTCGACCAAGCAAGAGAGAGAAGCCCCAGCACCAAGGGCATCCTCGTGCTGCCCTCGCCGCAGGATCCGTTGAGGTGCGTAGGCTCTTGTCAGGCGCGCGGTTGGTGGCAGAAGGCGGAGCGACTCGCGGGGCTCGAACCCAAGCGCGGGAGAGGCTGGCATTCGCTGAGGCGCAAGTTTGCTTCCGACCTGATGGACCAGCCGCTCAAAGTCCTCTGTGAACTCGGCGGCTGGAGGGAGGCGAAGACGGTCCTCCAATGTTACCAGCGAGCCGACGAGGGACAGCTCAGGAAGGCTCTGGAAAACCGCCGGAGGGCTCGCGCCTGAGACTTTCGCAATTGGCGGGAACGCAAGGGCGGGAATCGGGTCAGTGATTCCCCTAAGTTCAATCACCCCAACCAGATGTGAATCAGATAGGGTTTGCCTGCTCGTCCGAATTGAAGTTGATCGCCGGATCCAGCATTCGGTGCCAATCCCGGCCGAGGTGGCGCCGTGAGTCCTCGTACCAGATGCCGGCACGCAGCGCGCTGCCCCCTCTGCCCAGGACAACGGACCAGTCCCCGTCGATGGTCACGCCGAGGCGGTCCTTTCCGTAGTGGCTATGGCGGAACGACTGCACAGCCGTGGCCCCCGGGTGGCACGCCGGGTCGACGGCCGGCCCGCCCGAGCCGTAGTAGTTGAAGATGTAGGACGATTGGCAGCCGGGCGCCGGTCCGACCGCGACACCGTTGCTGTCCACGAAGCGAACAACGCCCAGCTGGGAGCCACCCCGCACCGGGGGGCGGCCCGCCAGCTCCGACTCCGGTCCGTCGCCGTCGTCGATCACATCGACGATGTAAGGTGGCAGCCAGTCGCCGCGTCCCCTGTTGCGATGGTAGTATGCGCCCGCGCTCAGGGAGTTCAGTTCGCTGACGGACCAGTCGGCCTTGACGTAGCCGAGCGTGTTGGTCCGCCCTGTCTGCCAGCCCGGCCGGTAGAACTGGTTCAGATACGGGACGCCGGGCCAGTGGCCGATCAGCCGGTCCCAGCGCGGATTGGCCCGGAAGTCGGCTTCGCTGTAGAGCCGCTGGTAGTTGTTCTCCCGGATGTCGTCGATCGAGATGTAGCTGGTCAGATCAAGGCGGCCGTGCGACGACACGAGCTTGGCGGCAATGTGCTCCCGCTCGTTCCTTGCGGAGCCCTCCATCCAGTCGGTCGCTTCCTGCCGGATCGCCGCGATCCACGCCCGCGTCGTGCCGCCGAACAACGATCCGGTCTCGACCCGTGCGGCGAACCGCTGGCCCTCGTTCTCGCCGATCGTGACGGACGCCGTGTGGCTCCGCTCCGCGGCCGGGTCGAGCGTCAGGAAATTGAGCGTGCCCCCCAGCGCCTCGACCGACCGGGAGGCGATGTCGGCCGTCCCCTGCGACACCTCGACACCGCCGAGGTTCATCGGGTCGACGAACCGGTTCGCCTTCGAGCCGCTCCAGTAGTCCGACGTGCCGTTGGGGAATCCGTCGATGGTCGTGCCGATCTGGACATCGTTGATGGTCGACTGGAAGCCGCGCATGGCCACGTTGCTCGACCAGTCGTCAAAGGCGTACGCGTCCCCCTCCTGCACCGACACGCCGGGCAGGTTGTCGATCACCGAAGTCACGGCGGTGATGCTCGACTGCTGCCTCATCATCGGCTCCGCGACGAAGTTGCGCGCAAAGACCGTGGGCTCCTCCGCCACGACGCTGAGCGGATTGAGCCGGAAGACGGGCTCCAGAACGACCGGGACGGTTTCGATGGCACCAGGGCCGACCGAGACCGGAACCTCGCGGGACGCATAGCCGAACAGGGTGGCGGTTACGACATAGTCGCCGCCGGCCAGGCCCGCGAAAACGTAGGTGCCGGCACTGTCCGTGACTGTTTGCTCGCTCACGTCGGTACCGGTCGCCGTCATCGAGACACCGGGCAATGCGTTGCCGGACACGTCGGCCACCGTGCCTCGGATGGTTCCCGTTTGCTGGGCAGTCGCCGCCGCTGCGCTCAGCGCCAATAGCAGCGCGGCGCGACCGGAAATGGCGGCGGCGAGGAGAAGCCTTCTCGATGGGAGCAATGTTGCGGCCATGACCCGGCCTCCTTAGCCGGACGACGAGCGCGGCGGGGGCGAAGGAGCAGGACATCACCTGGCCGGCGCTCGCATGATTTACGAAACCAAGATATGGCTGATGTTGAGATTGGCCAACGAAATATGTACGTCCGACCGTGGTCGTTGCCACTTCGTTGGTACCGAGAACACTGAACCAGGTGACGAGCGGGAGGGCAGGGGTCGAGGCGTTCGCCTGGGCGTCTAACCCGATTGCCCCAGATACTGGACGCGCAGGCCTTTGAAGCGATCGAAGTCGCGATCGTTCGTGAGAATGGTCGCGATGCCATGCTCTCGGCAAAGGGCGACGATCTGTGCGTCGAATACCAGATTCCCCTTCGCACCGGCCCCGACAACGGTTGCGACGAGAAGGCGGGTGAATTCGGTTCCCGGGCGAACGATGCGACAGGATGGGGATGCGACAAGGTTGTTGAGGAATCCGGTGGCCTGTGAAAGCGTCGACGGCGGATTGAAGACCCGCCGATGCGTCACCACGCGAAGGAACTCGGCGATACAAAACACGGGAAGACCCCAGCGAGTCGGTCCCTCTGCCAATGCAACCAGATCGCTGCTCGCGACAGCGTGGAGATCTGTCTCTGCCCGATGGGCGTAGATCAGGACGTTGGTGTCAATCGCGATCACGACCGGTCCAGGACATCATAGAGAGCTTCGCGGTCCGAGATGTCCACGTTGGGTGGTGCGTGCCCGCGCACAGTCTTCAGTCGCAACTTGAATGCGCGTGGATTGCGGTCCCCGTCCATCAGCTTCGCGCGCAGGGCGTCCTCGATGAACCGGGTGAGCGTGATACCCCGGCGCGACGCCCGCTGCTTCGCTCTTCGCAGCAGCTGGTCGTTGAGGTTGATCGTCGTCTTCATTGGGATTCCCACTCGCTCGCAACAGGATCGGATCAGGAAACAGATATGGTATGACCATACATGTCAAGCCATACATATGGCAACCTTGGATCGGCGACTTGCCGGGACCAGGCTTCAGGCCAGTCGGCGCGTCGGAAAGCCCGCGTCAGCCCACCCGTACGTCGAAATGCTCCAGCCCTCGGAGCACGACGCTCGGCCGATACTCCGGCGCGCGCGCACCGAACCCGATCCTGTCGAATCTCTCCAGAAGCACCTCGAGGGCGATCCTGCCTTCCAGGCGGGCCAGCGGCGCCCCCAGACAGTGATGGATGCCGCGCCCGAACGAGATGTTCCCATGGTCGGACCGGGTGATGTCGAGTGCATCGGGCCGCTGAAAGCGCTCCGGGTCGTGATTGGCGGACCCGATCGCCATGGTGAGCATGGTGCCCGACCGCACGCGCCTGTTCCCGATTTCCAGATCGCGGGTTGCAATGCGCATGTCCAGCTGCACCGGCGGATCGTAGCGCAGGAGTTCCTCGACCGCGGCAGGGATCAGTTCCGGCCGCTCACGCAGCAAAGCGAGCTGGTCGGGATTGTGCAGGAGGGCCCGAACCCCGTTGCCGATGAGGTTGGTGGTCGTCTCGTTTCCTGCCGCGAGGAGAAGGCGAAGCATCACGATCGTCTCGTCCGGTGTGAGCTTGTCGCCTTCCTCCTCGGCTTCAACCAGCCGTGAAACGAGATCGTCGCGGGGCTCGCGGCGGCGCTGTTCGATGATCGCCCTGTGGTAGTCGGCGAGTTCCTGGTCGCTCCGGTACACCGCTTCCACCTCTTCCGGGGTGAGAAGCGGTTCCAACGCGCGCGCCAGGTGGTCGGACCACGCCTTGAAGCGGTCGAGATCTCTCTCGGGCACGCCGATCATCCTCGCGATCACGATCGTCGGGAGCGGTACCGCGAGAGCCTTCATCAGGTCGAACTCGCGGACTCCGTCGACCTCGTCCAGAAGGCTGTGCGCTGTGGCCCGGATGTAGTCCTCCATCTTCGACACCGAACGGGGCGTGAACGCCCGGTTGACCAGCCGGCGCAGACGCGTGTGGTCCGGCGGGTCCTGCACCAGCATGCTGGGCCTGAGCTTCTTTCGCGTGCCCAGGGAGCCGCGCGAGGAACGCGCCCGCTGCAAGTCGCTGGAGAAGTTGCGATGATCCCGGAGAATGCGGTCCACGTCCGAGAAGCGGGATACCACAAACTGCTCGGTCAGGATGCTGTAGTGGACCGGATCGCGTTCGCGGAGCCTGCGATAGACCGGATACGGGTCGGCGACGAACTCCGGCGCCAGCGGCCACCAGGCAACACCGGTTCGCAGCCGCTCCTCGGCCAGCCGCGTGCGGATGTAGATGGACCTGACTGTTCCTGCGATCGCGTTCCTCATTCCCATCCTGTATTATCCCGTCTGCTACCTGCGGTGTCATGGCCCCCACTACACCAGGAACCCGTTACACGTTTCGTGTCGGCAGGATTGAGGATGGATCCACGCTATCCAGCAGTAAAGCGGACATTACACTTTGTAACCCGAAGTTTACATTTCGTGTGCAGCGCCCTGTTGCTCGGGTTGTTTGCGGCTTCCGCGGGTGCCCAGCAGATCATCGAGTTGCCCGCCGAGGACCGCTGGCTGGAGACCGACTTCGAGGAGCTGTACCGGCTGGGCACCATGGCGGGCGAGGATTGGGAACAGTTCACGTACGTCAAGAGTGTGGCGTTCGACGGCGCGGGCACCCTCTTCTTGTTCGACAATTTCATGGAGACTCAGAACGTATTCGTGGTGGGTCCAAACGGGCGACTCGTCCGGCAATTGGGCGGACCGGGCGAAGGTCCCGGCGAGTTCAGCCACGCAGGCGCAATGGCCGTCTTCGCCGATGGACGCGTGGCGGTCAAGGACCTCGGCCGCGGCGGCTACCACCTCTTCGCCGCGGACGGCGAATTCGAGCGACTCGTGCGCATTGCCGAGCCCTCTGCCGTCCCCAGCGCTGGACGTGTCGTGGTCCAGCCCGGCACGGATGCGGTCATCGGAGTGCCGACGCTGGCAACCGCCTGGACGATCTCGGCGGCGGCGTTCAGCACCCCGGTGACCTTCCCCACGTCGCACGCGTTTGAACGCACGATCCTGTCCGGCGAGGAGACCGTGACGGACACGGTCGCGGTGGCGTGGCTGCCCCCGGTCGACATCGGCGATATGGACCATACGGACCTGGTCAACACTGCGCCCAAGCCCACATCGGAGCTCCCGGAATTCAGCCCGGAACTCCACTGGGGAGTCCTTCCCGACGGTCGCGTGGTGTTCTCGGACTCGGCGACGTATGCGGTCAAGTTCGCCTCGCCGGGCGCCGGCGTCGTGCGAATCCTGAGTCGACCGTTCCAGCCCGAACCGGTGACCGGCCGCATGATCCGCGCGGAGAGGCGCCGCCGTGTGGACAGGCTGGAGGAAAACGCCGCACCCGGCGCCAACCTTCAGGCACGGCGCAGGCGCATCGCGGAACTCGAGTTCCACACCGAACTGTCCGTGATTCGCGGGCTTGCAACAACCTGGGACGGACACATCTGGGTGCTGCGGCGGGGTGCGGGTCCCCTGGACGACGGGCCCATCGACGTGCTCACGCCGGACGGCCGCTACCTGGGCAGCTATCCTCCCGGGACCACGGCGCTGCCGGCCGCATTCGGTCCCGATGGGCTGGTTGCGTTCATCGAGATGGACGAGTTGCAGGTGCAGACGGTGGTGGTGAAGCGGATGGTGGGAAGCCCCGGCCCGCGCCGGGGCGCTTCGCCCGGGAGGAGATAGGCGAGCGGGCCGTCAGACGGCGCGTTTGCGCAGCCGTCCCCGGACCCGGACTTTGCTCGGAAAGCCAACCCACCCGATCCCAGGGCCCACCCGATGAAGACCGCGCGCATCCTCCTCTGCCTCTCGGCACCTATTCTCACCCCCGCCCCCACCGCCGCCCAAACCACCCTCGAGACCGCCATCTCGCACCTGCAGTACCGCGAAATCGGCCCGGCGCTCATGGGCGGCCGCATCGCCGACCTGGCCGTCGTCGAGTCGAAGCCACAGGTCTTCTACATCGCGACCGGCACCGGCGGCGTCTGGAAGACCGAGAACCACGGCACCTCCTGGACACCCCTCTTCGACGATCAGCCGACCAGCTCCATCGGCGATGTCACCCTCGACCAGTCCAACCCGAACCTCGTCTGGGTCGGCACCGGCGAGCCACAGAACCGCCAGTCCTCCGGCTGGGGCAACGGCGTCTACAAATCCACCGACGCCGGAAACACCTGGCGCCACATGGGCCTCGACGCCACCAAGCACATCGGGCGCATCCTCATCCACCCCCGCAACCCCGACATCGTGTACGTGGCGGCCGTCGGCGACCTCTGGGGCCCGAACGAGGAGCGCGGCGTCTTCCGCACGCGCGACGGTGGCGAAACCTGGGACAACGTCCTCCATATCGACGAGCACACCGGCGCCATCGACCTCGCCATGGACCCCGGCGACCCCAACACGATCTTCGCCGCGATGTACCAGCGGCAGCGCACCGGCTGGGGCTTCAACGGCGGCGGCCCCGGCAGCGGCCTCTACCGCACCTTCGACGGCGGCGACAACTGGACCGAACTCACCGAGGGACTTCCCGAAGGCGACAAGGGCCGCATCGGCGTCGACGTCTTCCGCCAGGACGGCAACGTCGTCTACGCGCTCGTCGAAGCCGACGCCCGCAGCCCCGACGCGGGCTTCTTCGGCGGAGGCGGCGGCCAGTCCCAAAGCGGCCTCTTCCGCTCCCTAGACCGCGGCGACAGCTGGGAGAAGATGTCCAGCACCAACCCGCGCCCCATGTACTACTCCCAGGTCCGCATCGATCCCAGCAACGTGGACCGCATCTACGTCCTCGGCGGCAACCTGGAGGTCTCCGACGACGGCGGCCGCACCTTCCGCAGCGACGGCGCCGCGCAGGTCCACGTCGACCATCATGCCCTCTGGATCAACCCCGCCGACCCCGACCACCTCATCCTCGGCAGTGACGGCGGCGTCGCCGCGAGCTGGGACGGCACCGGGCACTGGCGCATGTTCGACAACCTGCCGCTCGGCCAGTTCTACGCCATCGGCTTCGACATGCGCGACCCGTATTACGTCTGCGGCGGCCTCCAGGACAACGACCCCTGGTGCGGCCCCTCGAACACGCGCTCGTTCCACGGCATCCGTCACCAGGACTGGTACGAGACCGCGTACGGCGACGGCTTCTTCACCATCGTCGACCCCACGGACTCGACCATCGTCTTCTCCGAGTCCCAGAACGGGAACATGAACCGGTACGACCTGACCACCGGCGAGAAGACCCCCATGCGCCCCATCACCGGCCCCCGCGCCGACGGCGACACCGCCAAGACCTACCGCTTCAACTGGAACTCGCCGCTCCAGCTCTCGCCCCACGACCCCGCCACCGTCTACCTCGGCGCCAACTACCTCCTGCGCTCCCGCGACCGCGGCATGTCCTGGGAGGAGGTCGGCGGCGTCGACCTCACCAGGCAGATCGACCGCAGCGAGCTGGAGATCATGGGCGTGCCCGGCTCCGAGTCCCAGATGTCGATCAACGACGGCATCTCGACCTACGGCAACATCACCGCCTTCGCCGAATCGCCGCTCACCGCCGGCCTGCTCTACGTCGGCACCGACGACGGCAACGTCCAGGTCAGCCGCGACCACGGCGCCACCTGGACCAACGTCGCCGACCGCATCCCCGACCTCCCCGATCGCACCTACGTCAGCCGCCTCGAGCCGTCGCACCACGCCGAAGCCCGCGTCTACGCCACCTTCGACGGCCACCGCAACGCCGACTACGCCGCCCACGTCTACGTCAGCGAGGACCATGGCGACAGCTGGCGCCGCATCGCCAACGGCCTGCCCGACGGCTGGTCGGTCAACGTCATCACCGAGCACCGCCGCGCGCCCAACCTCCTCTTCGTCGGCAACGAGGTCGGCGTCTTCGTCTCGGTCGACCGCGGCGAGCAGTGGGTTCAGCTCAAGAACAACCTTCCCGTCGTCCCCGTCGACGACATCCTCATCCACCCCCGCGACAACGACCTGCTCGTCGGCACCCACGGCCGCTCCTTCTGGATCATGGCCGACGTCAGCCCGCTGGAATACCTCTCGGCCGAGACCCTCGCCCAACCCGGCAGCGTCTTCCCCCAGGCCCGCGAGACGATCATGTGGGCCCAGCGCGGCGACTGGCCCTTCGCCGGCGCCACCTACTCGGCGCCCAACCCCCCGCGCGGCACCCTGATCCGCTACTACCTGCGCGACGAGTGGACAGCGCCGATGGCCGAGGAAGAGGGGGAAGAGGCCGACGGTTCGGACGACAGCGACGACTCGGCCGCAGGAAACGGCGGCGACATGGCCGACGGCGCGCCTGCGGAAGAGTCCACCTTCGCGCTCACGATCACCGACTCGGGCGGTGGCCACATCCGCACCCTGGAAGCGCCCGGCGACGCCGGCGTCAACGAGGTCGTTTGGGACTGGCGCCTCGATGCGCCCTACGAGCCCGAAGGCCCGCAGGGACCTGTCGGATTCGGCCAGCCGGGCACCCCGGACGGCCCCATCGCGCTGCCGGGAGTCTACACCGTGAGCATGACCGTCGGCGGGCAGACCTACTCCTCGACCGTCGAGATCCAGGCCGACCCGCGCCGCCCCATGACCCACGCCGACCGCATGGCCCGCCAGGAGACCCTGATGAGCGTGCACCGCCTGGCCCCGTCGATCTACGAGGCCGGCCGCGCGGTCAGTGCGCTTGAGGAACAACTCGACGCGGCGGAGGAGCTGATCGAGGCCGCCGACGAAGCGCCCGAAGGGCTCGGGGACGAGCTGGAAGCGATCCGCGAAGCACTGGAAGAAATCGACGACGATGTTGGCGAAGCGCGCAGCAATGCCTGGGTCGCCGGGGCCATCCAGGGCTCCTCCACCCTGCCGACCGAGGACCAGCTCTGGCAGGTCGACCACGCCTGGGAGCTGATGGCCGAACTGCTCGATCCCCTGAACGAGCTGATCACGTCCCGCGTCCCCGCGCTCAACGCGCAGCTATACGCCGAGGGCGTGAGGCCGAAGCCGGGTGAGGAGGTGGAATTGCCGGAGCGGTGAGGCTCTGGCGCGGATGATCACGACTTCCGGCCCTCTACATCCCCTCTTCCAGCAACTCGAAGATCCGCTGCACCGTGATCGCCTGCACGCCCGGCCCCGTGATCTGGGGATAGTTGTCGGCGTGGTCCGTCATGTCGATCTGGGCCGCAGCCTCTTCGTACGACAACCCCTCCGCATGCAGCGCCGCCGCCCGCTCCTGCAGGTCCCTCATGTATTCCTGCAGATAGGTGATCCGCTCCTTGTCCTGGAACGGGTTGCCGTGGCCGGGGAGGACCCAGTCGAAGTCCAGTGACTTCAGATGCTCCAGGGTGTCGTCCCATTCGTCGAGGAAGCCGTCGCCCATGTACGGCAGGCCCGGGACCAGCAGGTCGCCGGTGACGATCACGCGCTCCTGGGGCAGATGCACCACCACATCGCCGCCGGTGTGCCCGCGGCCGAAGAAGAGCAGCCGGATCTCGCGATCGCCGCGGAACAGCGTCATGCGCTCGGACAGCGTCGTGTTCGGACCCACCGGCACGACCGCTTCCTGGCCAGCCAGGTAGTTGCGCATGAACGCCAACTGGGCTTCCAGGCCGGCGCGCTCCTCCTCGTCCTCTGCCGCCGCCACCTGTTCCTCCAGCGCCGCGACCTGGTCCGGCAGCCCGCCCACGAACATCTGGAACGAACGCCCCATCGAGCCGCCGTTTTCCAGCATCTCGCGGGTGAATTCGTGCCCGATGACGTGCACTTCGGGCGGGTAGATCTGGTTGCCGTGCGCGTGGTCGAAGTGGTAGTGGGTATTGACCACGTACCGCACGGGCTTGTCGGTGAGCGCCTCGATCTCGGCCACGACGGCGTGGGCGGCCGCGGGCGAGATGTGCGACTCGACCAGGAGCACGTCGTCCTCGTTGACGATCACCGCACCGTGCGATCCGACCGAGAGGTTGCCGGTGCCGCGCGCGTGGAAGATGCCGGGCAGGACTTCCTCGAACTCGAACGCCGCCCCTTCGAAGTCGGAGCCGGACGGCGGAGCGGTGTCCTCGGCCGGTGCGTCCGGGGGCTGACAGGCCGCGAGGGCGAACAGGGTGGCAAGTGCGCTGAAACGTGGGATTCGCATGGCGGAGACTCGGGGCTCGGGGTGTTCCTGGACGGTGCCTTAGACTTGCGGCGCGAACCGTGGACGGCAAGATGAAGGTGCGTGCGTATCAACCGTGTCCCGCTTCCGGATGACAGCAATGAACCGATCGCAACGCTGTGCCCGATTGGCCCCTGCGGCCGGAGGGGTGAGCGCGGTTGCCCTGGCCGCCCTCCTGTCCTCCTGCACACCCGAGGCCGCGTCCTCCGGCGGCGACCGCGCGCGAGTCAGCGCCGAGCCCGTCGAACTCTTCGATGGGCGCGTCATACCCGGCATGCCCGAACTGCTGGGAATGCGCGCGCAATACGAGCTGCGGCTCGAGTGGCTGACCGAGAAGCGCGCGCTCCTCGTCGACCAGATGCGCACCCACGGGATCGAGATGTGGATCGTCGTCAGCGAGGAGTTCCACCAGGATCCGGCCCTGTACTACGTAGCCCCGCCACTCCAGTACGCCCGGCGGCGCGACGTAATGGTCTTCGTCGACGGCGGCGGCGATGGACTGGCCGCATACTCGGACTACTGGCGTCCCACGGCGGACTACCAGCGCTTCTTCGAGCCCATGCCCGCGGATCGGAACGCCCGCGGCATCCAGGACACGAGCACCGGCCTGCAAGTGCTCTGGGAACGCTACGATCCAGCCACCATCGGCCTCGCCATCGGCGGGAACCGCGGTCACGACAGCAGCCTGACCCACGACAGCTACCGCTTCCTCGCGGACGCCATGGGTCCAGAGGCCGAATCGCGCTTCGTCTCGGCAGCCGCCCTCATCGAGGACGTCTTCGATACCCGCCTTCCCGGCGAACTCGAGCACTACCGGCAGCTCGTCCTGGCCACGGACGTCATCGCGCAGACCGCGTTCTCCAACGTCGTGATCACACCCGGCGTGACGCAGGCCGAGGACATCAAGTGGTTCTTCGACGAAACCATCGCCGAACTGGGCGTCGGCGGCAAACCCTGGTTCGAGATTCACGTCGCGGTGCAGCGCTTCGATGACGAGACCGGCGAGATGATCCCCTACGTCCACCCCTCGCCCGACGACCTGGTCTTCCAGCGTGGCGACATCATCCACCTCGACTGCGGCTTCGACTACCTGGGCTTCGCCAGCGACTGGCAGAAGGTGGCCTACATCCTGCGCGAGGGGGAGGAAGATGTGCCGGCCGGGCTGAAGACCGCGCTGGCCAACGCCAACATCGTGCACGAGGCCTTTGCCGCCGCGCCCCGCCCCGGCATGACCGGCTGGGAGGCCACGCTGGCGATCGCTGCCCTGCTGGAGGATGTCGACTTCCTGCCCAGCCTCTACTCCCACCCGATCGGCTATCATGGCCACGCGCTGGGCCCCGCGATCAACGCCCGCGACATGGACCTGTCCTCGCCGCCCGAGTGGGATTCGCATCTGCGCGACGGCTCCTATCGCTCCATCGAGTTCAGCGCCACGACCGCGATCCCCGAGTATGGCGGCGGCACAGTCAGGATCCCGATGGAGGACGACGGCTACCTGACCCCGGACGGCTACAAGTACTTCCGGCCGTACCAGACCGAGTGGTACGTGATCAGGTGAGCGAGTCTCGCGGCGCCCGCGCGCCGACCCGGGTCGTCCCCTATGCCATGTCCTGGGAAGAGCCCGCGTACGCGCGCGCCGAGGGATACGACTTCGACCACGAGATCCTGGTCGCGCTGCCCCCGTCGTACCACGTCTCTCCGGAGCGCAGCTATCCGGTGGTGTGGTCGATGGACGGCGCGATGGCCTTCGCGGTGACGGCGGGCGTCGCGAATCTCTACACGGTAGGCAAGCGCATCCCGGAGATCATCGTCGTGGGGGTCGGGCATCGGAGCGAGGACGGCATGCTGGGAATGGCCAACCGCACCTTCGACCTCTTCCCGCCGGGAAGCGTGTGGTCTGATCCGGGTCTGGCGCAGGATTACATGGAGGACATGGGCTTCCACTTTCGAATGGCGCTGCCGTTCATGAAGGGCGACCTGTTCCTCGACTTCCTGGTGGACCAGTTGCGCCCGTCGCTCGGCGAGCGGTATCGCATGGCCAACGATCACGCGCTCTGGGGCCATTCGGCGGGCGGCGGCTTCGCGAGCTACGCGCTGCTGGCCCGCCCAGGTGCGTTCGGCCGCTTCATCATCGGCAGCGGGACCAACGGTCTCACGATCGATCTCGAGGCGGAGTACGCGCAGGACCACGATGACTTGGCCGCCAGGGTCTTCATCGGCATGGCGGACGGCGAGATCAACCATACGCCGCTATGCGCTCAAAGACTGATCAGCCGCACCACGCTGCTTGCCGAAAACCTGCGCATGCGCGGCTACCCCAGCCTGGATCTGCGCACAAGGTTCTACACCGATCGCGACCATTTCACCGTAATGCCGCAGGTCATCGGCGACGGGCTGCAGCACATCTACGCCGACCTGATCCCGGATCTGCCGAAGCCGAATTGGTAGGAGTGTTGCATCACGTGTACAGGGACCTGATCGCGGATCTGCCGCAGCTGCCGTGGTAGCCAGGTGCAGGTGGCTTCGCCGGGCTCGTTCCGCGACAATTCCACCGCCCCCGTTTGCAATACTTAACATATATGTTTAGTATCTTGATTGCGTCCGGATCGACGCTCTTCATCCCTTCAAACATCGGAGTGATCAGATGATCTCCACTTTGAGCCTGTGGCTTCCCGTACTCCTGTCGGCCGTGCTTGTGTTTGTCGCGAGTTCGGTCATCCACATGGTGTTCAACTGGCACAAGAACGACTTGCAGGCCGTCCCCGACGAGGACGGTGTCATGGATGCGCTGCGTCCGTTTGATCTGCAACCGGGCAGCTACCTGATTCCGCGCCCTGAGAGCACGGAAGAGATGAAGAGCGAGGAGTTCCAGGCGAAGGCGAGGCGCGGCCCCTGCGCGTTCATCACCGTGTTGAGCAAAGGGGATTCGTCGAGCATGGGCAAGCAGCTCGGCCAGTGGTTCGTGTATTGCGTCGTCGTGGGTCTGTTTGCGGCGTTTGTGGCGGGCCTGGCGCTCGGTCCGGGTGCAGAGTACATGGCGGTATTCCAGATCGTGTCGGTGGCCGCCTTCATGGGATACGCGCTCGGGCACCCGCAGGATGCGATCTGGATGTCGGCGGGGTGGGCGGCGACCGCGCGCAGTATGGTCGACGGGCTGATCTACGCGCTGCTCACCGGAGGCGCCTTCGGGTGGCTGTGGCCATGACGGAGCTTGTCGGGCAGACGTGCGTGGCGTGCCGGGTGGGGGCGCCGCCGGCGACCGAGGGCGAGGTTGCGGAGTACAGCAGGCAGATTCCGGAGTGGGAGATTGTCGATCGCGGGGGGATTCCGACGCTGGAACGGGTGTTCGCGTTCCGCAACTTCGTCGCGGCGATGGAGTTTGCGAACCGGGTGGGGGAGCTGGCGGAGGAACAGGGGCACCATCCCGCGTTGCTGACGGAGTGGGGGCGGGTGACGGTGACCTGGTGGACGCACAAGATCCGCAACCTTCACGTGAACGACTTTGTGATGGCGGCGAAGACGGATAGGGTGGCGGGGGAGGGGTAGGGGCGCAGACATGAGGCTACTGGGATTGGTTCCGGCACTCGCCCTGGCGCTGGGTTGTCAGGGGGGTTCCACCGAGCCCTGGACTCTGGCGCCCGAGCGAATCGGCACTGTGGAGATGCCTCCCAATACCCGCGACATGGTTGCGTTGCTGTCGGACGAGACATCGGCTTGCGTGATCGAACTCTACGAGAATCGGATACGCTGCTTCGACCGAAGCGGTGAAGTAGTCGGGGTGTTCGGAGGTCACGGCGCAGGGCCAGGCGAATTCGAATACATCGCCCGTCTTATCGGCGGTGTGAACGGCACCCTGGGCGTGGTGGACTTCAGCTTGAATCGATTCTCGGTTTTCCGGCCCTCCGGAACGCTGCTGGCTGAAGTGCTGCTTCCCGGCGCAGCCGCAGGAGACCTGATACCCGCGTGGCGGTTCGGCGAAACGCTGGTGGGCGTGGCGATCACTACCCTCGATTTGGCCCTGTTCGAGACCGGGCCCGGCAGCGGCGGGTTCATGAGCTCGATCGAGGTCGACATCGAGGCGGCGGCGATTGTCCGGCAGGAGGAGTTTCCGGCCGTCGATGTCGAGTGTGGGATGGTGTTCTACGGTTTGCCCGTTCCCCAAGGCGGCTGGGTGTTCACCGCTTGCGACGGGAATCTGATTTTCGTGACGAGCGACGCGGAGAAGGCGGTCATCCAGGCCCCGACCTACACGGGCGAACTGCCTTCTGATCGGGATATCGCGGACTGGATAGAGACCGAGAGGTCGTTCGGCCGTGCCGGGAACGCCGATCACGAGGCAGCCCTGGAGGAATTCCGGAACACGCCGAAGGATTATCACCTCGGGTGGAGCGAGAAGTTCGACGAACAGGGGCGATTCTGGATCGCCACCGAGCGTGACCGGGACGAGTTCTCCTACCTGGATGTCTACCTGCCGGACACCGGGACGCTGTTCGGCAGCGTGCGGGTGCAGGATCGCGTCCTGGGGTTCGATGTGGCCGGATCGACGGTGGCGGTGCTGGTCGAGCGGGCGCCGACTCCGAACGACCCGGAAGGGATTCCCGCCCGCGCCGTCGATTGGTATGACATCAGCGGGTGGTGGTAGGTGCCTCCTGATCGGCAGGCCGACTCCCAGGGGGAACACTCCGGGGTCGTGACTCGGACAAGCCAATTGGGAGCGTAATTCCGGATTAGTCCAACTATTTCGGAGTATTCTCCAAATTGGCTCGTCACAGGCTGCTCCCGAGTAAAAGATAAGTCCGCCAAACGCCCAGGAGTTGCTCGGTGTACTGGCGTTTGAAGGTGAGGTGGTCCCGGTTTTTTGGACAGGTCGTTAAGGTGGATTCCATTATGGAACAGGAGGCACCGAGATGGCCAGGAAGAGACGGAGATTCACGGCGGAGTTCAAGGCCCGTGTGGCGCTGGAGGCGCTCCAGGAGCGCGACAGCGTGCAGGCGATCGCCGCGCGGCATGAGCTTCATCCGAACCAGGTGAGCGCCTGGAAGCGGCAGCTGGTCGACGCCATGCCGGAAGTGTTCGCCAAGGGCGGGAGTCGGAGGCTCGCCAAGGAGCATGAGGCGAAGATCCACGACCTGCACGCCAAGATCGGAGAGCTCACGGTCGAGCGGGATTTTTTTCGGCGCGGGTTGAAGCGCTGAGCCGGGCGGAGCGCTTCGGGATGATCGAGCCGGATGGACCGCTGAGCCTGTCGAGGCAGTGCGTGCTGCTGGGTATGAGCCGGTCGTCGCTCTACTACCGGCCGAAGGGGGAGAGCGCGGAGAACCTGGCCCTGATGCGGCGGATGGACGAGCTTCACATGGACTATCCGTTCTACGGGAGCCGGCAGATGATGCGGCATCTCCGCCGCGAGGGTGTCACGGCTGGCCGGCACCGGATCCGGCGGCTCATGCGCCTCATGGGGATGGAGGCGACGTATCGGCGTCCGCGCACGAGCGTGGCGAACTCGGAGCACCGGATCTTCCCCTACCTGCTGCGCGGCCTCGAGATCTTCCGTGCGGACCACGTGTGGTGCGCGGACATCACCTATATCCCTGTGACGCAAGGGTTTTTCTACCTGGTGGCCGTGATGGACTGGGCTACGCGGCACGTCCTCTCCTGGCGGCTGTCCAACACGATGGACGCGTCGTTCTGCATCGAGGCTCTGGACGACGCGTTCACCTGGGCGACTCCGGAGATCCTGAACACCGACCAAGGCGCGCAGTTCACCAGCGAGGTCTTCGCCGACCGGGTGCTGGGTGCGGGCGTGGCGTTCTCGATGGACGGCCGGGGCCGCTTCCTCGACAACATCTTCATCGAACGGCTGTGGAGGTCGCTGAAGTACGAGGCGGTGTACCTGCATGAACTCCACAACGGGCTGGATGCCCAGCGGATCATCGGCTCGTGGATCGACTTCTACAACGAGGTGCGCCCCCACTCGGCGTTGGCCGGGCGCACGCCAAGCGAGACCTACCGCAACGGCACGAGGGTGATGTGAACCGCGGATCACCACCGGGGCTGGCGGACACCCTCGCGAGACAGCGGCGGGGAGCGGGTGATACGCCCATTCTGTGCGCCGCGCGCCACAGGTGTCCAAGCCCCGCTCGCCGGTCGGGTCCCCCTCCCGGCGAGCGGGGCTCATCCTGGCATCCGTCCTTCCCCTTGCCGAAGAGGACAGCGGGGTGTAACATCCCTCTCAAGACAGAACACAGCGTAAGCTCCCGAGGGCTCTCGGAACCAGTCGGAGTCCACCTTAGCTTTGCCCTCGGACTGTCCAACGAAGTAGGACCACTTCAAGGGACGTTGTGGCTGACCACCCACGGAATCCGCCAATCTCTCGAGTGAAACCACGTGATCAAGCAAGCCGAGCGCATGAGCGGCCACGACTGCGGCCTTGTCGCAGCAACAGAGTTTGAAGTCGCCTTGAAGGGATAACGCCAGGGCCAGCAGGTCGCGCTCACCGGGATCAAGTCGCTGTGCCCCAGGATAGCTGAGTTGGAACTCAGCCCGGTCGGCGGCCGAGAGCGCCACGACTTGGCAGCGCGCGATGTCCTCGTCGGTCACGGTCACGTATCCGGGCGTTGCCGCGTCTCCACGGAGCAGTTCGTCCTCGCACTCCTGCACCGTCACCACCTGCTTTTGACCGGTTATCGCGTTCCAGCAACTTGTGTCAACCGCCTCGATGACGATCATCGTGTCGACCAACACGATGCTGGCCGCGGCTACGAGAACCCCCTCAAGTCTCGAAGTACGTCTCATGGCCGTAAGCGTGAAGGATCTCGGCCAACAGCTTCACGGACACCCCGAGAAGAGACGTAGCTCGCTTGACCGACAACCGACCCCCGTCGAGGGCGGCGCACAGCCGCTCCACGAAAGATGCGCTGAATACCGGTCTTTCTCGGCCTCCGCACCGCGCGTTGCGGTTCCTGGAGAGACGCCGATCATCTATCCCGTCCAGGTCGCTCTTGGAGAGCAAGTCCAGATTGACCAGCCGCCACTTGCACGCCTGCGAGGAAACCCTGAACTGGCCGGCGACCTTGTTGATCCGGTCGTGCATGTCGCCCGCATTTGCTTCGGATTCCCAGGCCGGCCTCAGGATTGGCGCAGGCATGAGCAGGGCCGCCGCGAAGTTCTCGGCCAGCTTCTCCACCCGCCATTGCTTACCGCGCCCCCGTTGGTTGACAACGGTCGTACGTTCAGGCGGAAGCGCATCCCAGGTGAGAAGGTGGAACAGCTCGTGCGCCAGGTCGAAGTTCCGCCGGCCCGCGGATTCCTGCCGATTGACCAGCGCGCAGTTCAGTCCGGGCACTCGAGAAGCCGCTCCCGATACGCCGGAGGGCATATCGACATGCAGCACCAGCACGTGGAGCCGGTCTTCCATCACGGATCGCAGCCGCTCGGCTGGACGGGGTCCGAGGTTCCAAGCTTCAACCGCCGCCTCGCCTGCGGCCTGCGCGTCCTCGAAAGATGAGTCCGGACTCAGATGCAGTTTGTATCCCAGCCATCGCGGCGGATGACCCTGCTCCCGAGACAGTTCCCGGTGCATCGCGATCCACCGCCCGGCGCGCCGCTCGAATCGATCCAGCACTTGGGGCTCTACACCCGCACTGGTCCTGAACGAGAACTGCCCTTCGCCCACAAGCCGGAAGGGATCGGTAAAGTAGTCCAGATCGACACCGAGCACCTGCATGATACGGATCAGCTCCGAAGCACTCAGCCGACGCTCGCCTGATTCAATGCTGGCGATGGTCTGGCGGTGCCGCAGGCCCACGGCATCAGCCAGCCGCTGCTGGGTCAGCCCAGATCGCTCGCGCGCTGCCTTGAGCCGGAAACCGATACGAATAGTCGACTCCATTGACATCAATGCAAACTAATCTTGCATATGTGGAATTGCAAGTACGACTCCTCTGGACTACCGGATCCGGTCCCGACAGCGGACGCGGAGGGGGCCTACCAGCGCGATCTCACCGTCGGGCGCATACGGAGGTCGCTGGAAGACTGGAAATGGAATGGCCCGGCGATCTCGGAGTGACCGAGGACGAGCAGGGGGTGCAGCGGGTGGTGAGGTACCGGATCCGGAGAGGGGGAGGGGGTTAGCGCGACCCGCTCTGCCGCACAACTCGCCCCCTACCGAAACCGCCTCTGCAGCCCCTCCAGCTTCTCCGCCCCCGGACACAGCTTCTCGAACGGATAGTCCACCAGCGGTTCGTCCACCGTGCCCTGGATCCCGTGGAAGTCCGAAGGCTCGCCCTCCTGCGGGGCCGGCTCCACATACAACAGCCCCGTCGCCACCTCGCCCGCGCGCTGGCGCTCCCTGATGTAGCTGTACACCTGGTCGCGGTCGGTGGGGTCGTAGTCGTCGGGGACCTTGCGGAACTGGATGCGGCTTCCGTCGTGCATTGCGACGTTGCGCACATCACCGGCCTCGATTGAAGTCGCGATCTCCTCCGCGGGCGGCACAAAATCGGCGTACACGAGCTGGTTGTAGTTGTCGCGCGTGTACTGGTAGCTCTTGGTCGAGCCGCGGTGGTCGTTGAAGGTGACGCACGGCGAAATCACGTCGATCAGCGCGAACCCCCGGTGCCGCAGTCCCGCCTTGATGATGGGGACGAGCTGCTCCTTGTCGCCCGAGAAGCTCCTCGCGACGAACCCCGCGCCCAGGTTCAGGCTGAGAAGGACGGAGTCGATGGGGTGCTCGCGGTTGACCTCTCCGCGCTTGGCCGTCGAACCGACATCGGCGGACGCCGAGAACTGCCCCTTGGTCAGCCCGTAGACCCCGTTGTTCTCGATGATGTAGAGCATGTCAACGTTGCGACGGACGACGTGCGCGAACTGGCCCATGCCGATCGAGAGGCTGTCGCCGTCGCCTGAGACGCCGATGCACACGAGCTCGCGGTTGGCCGCGTGCGCCCCGGTCGTGATCGACGGCATGCGCCCGTGTACGCCGTTGAATCCGTGCGCTTCCTTTAGGAAATAGGTCGGGGTCTTGCCGCTGCACCCGATCCCCGAGGTCTTGGCCACCTCGTGCGGCGCGATTTCAAGCTCCCAGAAGGCCTCGATGACCGCGGCGGTGATCGAGTCGTGCCCGCAGCCCGCGCACAGGGTCGACATGGTGCCTTCGTAGTCGCGCCGGGTGAGGCCGAGGCGGTTGCGGGTCAGGCCCGGGTGGTGGATACGGGGCTTCTTGATATAGCTCACGATGTCGCTCCTCCGAGTGTCGCGGGCGCTGGCTCCGACGCGCCCTCAGCCCCGCGGGCGCTCGCCTCGAGATAGGGCGCCAGCCCGTCCATCACGTGGTGGCAGCTCATGGGATAGCCGCCGTAGTAGCGGATCGAATCCAGCGCGTCCTTTTCGGCATCGGTCTCGGCGATCAGCAGCTTGCGCAACTGCCCGTCGCGGTTCTGCTCGATGACGAAGTTGACCTCGTGAGCGGCAAGGAAGGGCTCGACATCGGGGTGGAAGGGGAAGGCGCGCACACGCATGTAGTCCGCCTCGACACCGCGTCCAGCCAGTTCGTCCACCGCCTCCAGCACGGCGCCGCGGCACCCGCCAATCGTCACCAACCCGATCGTGGCCCCTTCACGCAGCCGGATCTCGGGCGCGGGCAGGTGCGCCGCCGCCCGCTCGATCTTGCGGCCCACGCGCGCCAGCACGTCCGCGTACGGCTCCGAGTCCTCGGTGTAGTTGCCGTAGCGGTCGTGGCCGGACCCGCGCGTCAGATAGGCGCCCTTGGGGTGCACCCCCGGCAGCGTCCGCCACGGAATCCCGTCGCCGTCCACGTCGAGGTAGCGGTGGAAGGGCCCCGTCGCCGCCTCCAGCTCCTCCGCGGTGAGCACTTTGCCGCGGTCCGGCCGGTAGGCATCGTCCCATTCGAGCTTCGGGATGACCCAGTCGTTCATGCCGATGTCCAGGTCGGACAGGACGAAAATCGGCGTCTGAAACCGCTCCGCCAGGTCGAAGGCCTCGACCGCCATCTCGAAACACTCGTGCGGGTTGGCCGGGAAGATGACGATGTGCTTGGTGTCGCCGTGCGACGCGTAGGCCGCGAACTGGATGTCACCCTGCTGCGTCCGAGTAGGCATCCCCGTCGAGGGACCGACCCGCTGCACGTCGAAGAAGACGGACGGCACCTCGGCGTAGTAGGCCAGCCCGATGAACTCGCTCATCAGCGACAGGCCGGCTCCGCTCGTCGAGGTGAACGCGCGCGCCCCCGTCCACGCGGCCCCGATCACCATCCCCGCGGCCGCCAGCTCGTCCTCGGCCTGGATGATCGCGAAGCGGTTCCTGCCGGTCTCGGGGTCTTTGCGGAACTGGTGGCAAAAGGCGGTGAAGGCGTCGACCAGCGACGTGGACGGCGTGATCGGGTACCAGGCGGCTACCGTGGCCCCGGCGTAGACGCATCCGAGTGCCGCCGCCGTGTTGCCATCGATGACGATCGAGTCCTCGTTGCCGTCCATCGGCTCCAGGTGGACGGGCAGGGGGCAGTCGAAGTGCTTCAGCGCGTACTCGTAACCGAGGTCGATCGCCAGGTAGTTGGCGTCGAGCAGCTTCGCCTTGGCCGCGAACGTTTCCTTCAGCAGCCCCCGCACGATCTCCATGTCGATACCGAGCAGCGCCGCCAGCGCCCCCACGTAGCAGATGTTCTTCATCAGGATCCGCACGCGCGATCCCTTGAAGTTGTCGACCGTCATCTTCGCCAGCGGGATGCCCAGGAAGGTGACGTCGTCGCGGTTCAGCTCCCTTGGAAGCGGCCAGGTGGAGTCGTACATGACCCAGCCGCCCGAGGTCACCTCGGCGACATCGCGGGCGTAGGTGGCCGGGTTCATCGCCACGACCAGGTCGAAGCGGGCGGTCCGCGCGGTGTGCCCGCGAGCGTTGGCGCGGATCTCGTACCAGGTGGGCAGTCCCTGGATGTTCGACGGGAAGAGGTTCTTGCCCGAAACGGGGATCCCCATGCGGAAGATCGCGCGCCGCAGCAGCCCGTTGGCGCTCGCCGATCCGGTCCCGTTCACGGTGCCGATCTTGAAGGCGATGTCGTTGATGCGCGGTGGGGGAGGCCCCCCGTTGGTGCTTGCCGCAGCGGAACCGATGTTGGAAACCGCAGTCGTGCCGCCCGGAGCCCGTGAAGTGCCGGTGATTGAAATCGCCATCAGCCGATCGCCGTTCCCGCTAGTACCACCGAGAGGGGACTGGGATGGGCGTCACCCGCATCGAGCCCCGCGTAGGGGATCAGAAGGTCGGACTTGCCCATGTCCCAGGCCGCCGTGGGGCACCGCTCGGCGCACAGGCCGCAATGAATGCAAAGATCCTCGTCCTTCACCATGATCCTCCCGGTTTGCGGCAGGTCTTCCGAGATGAAGAGGGGTTCGTCGGGATTGAGGAGCGGCGCCGTCAGCCGCTGCGAGAGGTCTTCCCGCGCCCCGTTGTGGGTGATCGTCAGGCAGTCGAGGGGGCAAATGTCGATGCAGGCGTCGCACTCGATGCAGAGGGGTGCCTCGAAATGCGTCTGGATGTCGCAGTTGAGACAGCGCTCGACCTCGGTCAGCGTCTGTTCGATGTCGAAGCCCTCCTCGACCTCGATGTCGAGCCGCTTGAAGCGCTCCTGCAGCTCCACATGGCGCATCTTCACGCGCTCGGCCTCGTCGTAGTCGTTCGAGTACGACCACTCGTGCAGCCCCATCTTCTGGCTGACCAGGTTCATGCCTTCGGGCGGGCGGTCCGTCAGCGACCTGCCCTCGCAGTATGCGTGGATCGAGATGGCCGCCTGATGGCCGTGCTCCACCCCCCAGATGATGTTCTCCGGGCCCCACGCCGCGTCCCCGCCCATGAACACGCCCGAGCGCGAGGTCATGAACGTCGTCTTGTCGACGATCGGCATGTCCCAGTCGTTGAACTCGATGCCGATATCGCGCTCGATCCACGGGAAGGCGGTGTCCTGCCCGATGGCCAGGATCACCTCGTCGCACTCGATGGTCTTGCTGCCCAGCTTCTCCGCGCGCAGACGGCCGTCGGGCCCCTCGTGCCAGTCCACCAGATCGAAATCCATGCCCTTGAGCTGGCCGTCCTCGATGATGAACCGCGACGGCGAGTGGTTCTCCAGGACATCGACCAATTCCTCGATCGCGTCATCCAGCTCCCACGGCGACGCCTTGAAGTAGGGCTTGGTCTTGCGGGCCATGACCTTGACGTCGCTCGCCCCCAGGCGCTGCGCGGTGCGGCAGCAGTCCATGGCGGTATTGCCGACCCCGATGACGAGTACACGGTCGCCGCAGCTCTCGATGTGTCCGAAGCGCACCGATTCCAGCCACTCGATCCCGATGTGGATCCGGTCCGAGTCCCAGCGCCCGGGCAGGTTGAGCTCCTTGCCCTTGGGCGCGCCCGAACCGATGAAGAACGCGTCGTAATCCTCCTGGAGCAGCGCGGCCAGGCTGTCGATGGGGCTGTTCAGGCGCAGGTCCACGCCCATGTCGGTGATGTAGTCGATCTCCTCCCAGAGGACTTTGGCCGGGAGCCGGAACTCGGGGATGTTCGTCCACATGAGGCCGCCGGGCTTGGCCAGCTTCTCGAAGATCGTGACCTCGTAGCCGAGCGGCAGGAGGTCGTTGGCTACGGTCAGCGAGGCGCATCCCGCCCCCACGCACGCGATGCGCTTGCCGTTCTTGACTTCGGGGACGGTTGGAATGAACCCGGTGATGTCGTCGCGCAGGTCCGAAGCGACCCGCTTCAGTCGGCAGATCGCAACCGGCTCGCCGTCCAGCCGCACCCGCCGGCACACCGGTTCGCAGGGCCGGTCGCAGGTTCGTCCCAGGATCCCCGGAAAGACGTTCGACTTCCGGTTGAGCAGGTAAGACTCCGTGTACTGCCCGTTGGCGATGAGCCGGATGTACTCGGGGATATTGGTGTGGGCGGGACAGCCCCACTGGCAGTCGACCACGCGGTGGTAGTGGCGCGGGTCCGTTGTGTCCGTTGGTTTGAGCAAGGGCGGCAGCGCGGCTACGAGTTGCAATCCGGGGGGTAGCTGTCCGGTGACGAACAGAAGGTCGGCGTCAGTTCGGTGGCCATCCTATTACTTCCTCCGCCCCAAGGAAAGGGCGGTGGTGGGAAAAGACCCACTACCGCCCGTGGACCCGCTCCAAATGTATCCCGGACTGGATGCGGGAAAAAGGACCGTGGCTTCTGCGCACGAGGACTTCGAGCCCGCCGCATCTGACGGCTAGGGAATACAGCCCCGGCCACCGCCACCAGCATCGGCGTTGCCGGGCGATCCCCGGTGACCTACCCTGACGTCCTCGTCCCCCGCTCGATCGCTGTGAACCGGAGGCCCCGTGCCCGAGTCATCCAACCATCGCTCCCCCTCCTTCGACGACCTGACGATCCCCGACATGAGCCCGCGCAGCCTGCTGCGCCAGTTCGGGCCCGGGATGATCCTCATGATGACCGGGATCGGGACGAGCCACCTGGTGACGGCACCGGCGGCCGGGGGGCGCTTCGGGTACGCGCTGCTGTGGTGCATTCCGCTGGCGTACGTCTTCAAGTACTACGGATTCGAATTGGCCTTCCGCTTCACGAACGCCACCGGCAAGAGCCTGATGGAGGCGTACGCGACATCGTGGAAAAAGCTCCCCGTGTGGTATGTGCTGGTCACGACGCTGATACAGTGTGCCATCGGCCAGGCGGGCCGGCTGATCGCGGCGGCCGCGGTCCTCTACTACCTCTTCTCGATCACGATGGGGCTGCCGGTGCCCCTGGCCGGCTGGGCGGCAGTCATCGGGGCAGCCTCGGTGATCATTCTGCTGAAGGGCCGTTACGCCGCCCTCGAGGCGGGAGCCAAGATCGCCGGCGGCCTGCTCTTCGTCTCGGCCGTCGTGGTGTACTTCGTGCGACCGGCCCCCATCGGCGAGTTGAGCCGCTTCGTGATCTTCGACGCGCCGGAGGGTTCGTGGCTGATCATCGCCGCCTTCCTGGGCCTCCTGCCGACGGGCATCGACGTCTCCCTGCAGGCCTCGGAGTGGGGCAAGGCCAAGCGATCGGGCATGGCCAGGATCCGCAAACGGATGGAGCAGGGTGGACTGGCCCGCAGGTTCGACCCCTTCGCTCCGAAGCTCTCCGACCTGGCGGTCGACGTCCACCGCCTCCCCGACCGGGCGCTGGAATACTGCCGGCGCTGCTTCAGGATCAGCCTGTGGGATTTCCGGCTCGGCCACGTGGTGTCGTTCATCATCGCCACCATCTTCCTGCTCCTGGCCGCCGTTTGGCTCTTCCCCAATCCGATCGAGGGGACGGCCGTGATGGGCGAGATCGCGGGCATCTTCACCGCGAGCGTCGGCCCCTGGATGATGACCGTGTTCATGATCGGGGCGTTCGCCGCCACCTTCTCGACCGCCTTCAACTACTTCGACGGCTGGCCGCGAATCGTGGGCGCGTGTTGCCGCAACCTCTTCCGCCCGACCGCCGCCCTTTCGGGGACCGCCGCCGACGAGATCAGCGCCGACCATCGCTCGCGATGGTACTCCGAGTACAACATCTACCGAATGACGATGCTGTTTTCCCTGGTGGCCGCAGTGGTGCTGATTGCCGGCGTTCCACGCCCGGTCTTCCTCGTCCTCGTCGCCTCGGCGCTGGCCTACTTCGTTGCCCCGGTGATCTTCATCCTGAACTTCTACTACTGCCTGAAGGTGATCCCGAAGGACGACCCGCACTTCTACCCCTCGACTTTTGCGCGCACCTTCACCTGGATCAGCATCGTCGTGTTCACGGGGATGAGCCTTATCCTCATACTGGGCAGGATCTTCGGGGTCACGCTGTTCGGGGGCTGAGCGGGGCGCGCAACAAAAAACGTTGCGGAGTCGCGGGGATGCCGGCCCGCTAGCCCGAGTACAGCCCCGCCACCTCCGCCCGCTGCCGCACCAGCGCCAGCACCACGTCGATGGTGGGCGTGGGCACCCCGACCAGCCCGCCCAATTCCTGCACCGACGTCACCAGCGCGTCGATCTCCATCGCGCGGCTCCGCTCCAGGTCCTGCAGCATCGACGTGCGGTGCGCACCCACCGCCGCCGCCCCGTCGATCCGCCGTTCAATGTCGAGCCGGAACCGGATCCCGAGGGCCTCGCCGATCGCCCTGGTCTCCTCCATCATGGCCCGCGCCACACCCCGCGTGCCCGGCTCGATGGCGACCCGGTCCAGGGTAGCCAGCGTAAGCGCGCTGATGGGATTGAAGCACACGTTGCCCAGCAGTTTCACCCAGATCTCCTGGCGGATCCTCCGCACGGGCGCGCGCAGGTCGGCCCCGGACAGCGCCCGGCTCAGGGCCTTGATCCGCGCGGTCTTCCTGCCAGACGGCTCGCCCAGGCTGAACTTGTTCCCGTAGGAATGCCTGATGACCCCCGGCTCGGCGATCTCGGTCGCCGCGTAGACCACGCAGCCGATCGCGCGCTCGGGCCCGATCCCGTCCCACTGCCTGCCGCCGGGATCCACGCTCTGCAGACGCATCCCCTCCCACTCGCCGCCGATCCCGTGGAAGAACCACCACGGCACGCCGTTCTGCGCCGTGATCACCGCCGTCTCGGGACCCAGCAGCGGCTGCATGGCGTCGACGACGCGCGTGGCCGAGTGCGCCTTCAGCGTGATGATCACGAAGTCGTGCGGGCCCGCCTCGGCCGGGTCGTCGGTGCAGAAGGGACGCGCGACCAACTCCTCGCCGTCGATGAGCAGCCGCACGCCGCGGCGCTGCATCGCTTCCAGGTGCGGTCCCCGCGCGATCAGGGTGGTGTCCACCCCGGCCAGCGCCAGCTTCGCCCCCATGTAGCCGCCCGTCGCCCCCGCGCCGTAGATCGCGACCTTCATCGGCCGCCGCCGCCCGGAGAGCCGCCGCCCGCAAAGCCCCGCGCAGCCGCCATTGCCACCGCCGCCCTGATCCTCAACCCCCCAGACCCAACTGCTCAGCCAGCCCGATCCTGCGCAGCTTCCCCGTCGGGCCCTTCGGGATCTCGTCCAGGATCACCACCTTGCGCGGCACCTTGAACCCGGCCAGGCGCTCCGCCGCGAAACTGCGAATGTCACCCGGGCCGGCCTCCGCCCCCTGCCGCAGCACAACCGCCGCGGCGACCTCCTCACCCAGCTTCGTGTGGGGCATCGCGAAGGTGACCACCTGTTGCACGGCCGGGTGGTCCATCAGCACCTCGTCGACCTCCCGCGGCGAGATCTTCTCCCCGCCCCGGTTGATGATCTCCTTGAGGCGCCCCGTGATAGTGAAGTACCCGTCCGGGTCGCGGAAACCCTGATCGCCGGTGCGGAACCACCCGTGCGTGAAGGCTTCCCGGTTCGCGGCCTCGTTGTTCTCGTAGCCCGGCGTCACGTTCGGCCCCCGGATCACGATCTCGCCCTCCTCGCCCGGCGCGAGGTGCTTGCCCGCAGCGTCCATGACCGAGACGTCGGGGCCCGCCGCAATCCCCACCGTGCCCGGCTTGCGCGCCCCGGGCGGCAGCGGGTTGCAGGTCATCTGATGCGCGGCCTCGGTCATCGCGTACGCCTCGACGACGGGCGCGCCGAACAGCTCCTCCAGCTCAGCCATGACCCGCGTCGGCAGCGCCGCCGAGGACGACCGGATGAATCGCAGCCGCAATCGCTCGACCACTTCGCGGTTGCGCCCGGCCCGCGCCACGATCGCCTGATGCATCGTCGGCACCGCCGAATACCAGGTCGGATCGGCGTCGGCGAGCCACCCGAAAACCCGCAGCGCATTGAACCCCGGCGCACAATACACGCTCGCGCCCGCATGCAGCGTCGACAGCACGCACGCCATCAGCCCGTGAATGTGGAACAGCGGCATCACGTTGAGGCAGCGGTCGCCGGGCTCCAGCCGCAGCGTCTGCCGAATGTTCGCGGCGGTGGCGCAGACGTTGCGGTGAAGCAGTGGCACGATCTTGGGCCTCGACGTGGTGCCCGAGGTGTGGAGAACGAGCGCGACGTCGTCGGGCCCGGCCATGCCCCCATGCTCTGCGCCGTACCCCTCGGGCTCGCCCACGAAGTGAAAGGTGCCCGCCGGGCTTCCCGGCTCGCTGCGGATCTCCATGGCCGGCATCCCGAGCGCGTCGGCGGCGGCCCGGGCCGGCGAATCGTCGCCTTCGGCCAGCACGACCGCCTTCGCCCGCAGGTCCTCGAGGTAGAACTCGAACTCCTGCTGGCGGTACGCGGGATTGAGGGGCGCAGTCGTGGCCCCGGCGGCGATGGCCACGAAGGCGCTCGCCATTTCGGAGCCGTTGGGCAGCACGATGGCGACCCGGTCGCCGCGCCCGATGCCGCGTTCGTTGAGGGCGGCTACGGTGGCCGCGACGTGGGTGCGGAGGCCGTCGTAGGTGAGGTCGGGGCGGTCGGGCGCGGAGAGGGCGATGGCGTCGGCGGCGCCGTGGGCGAGGAGTTCTGGAATGTGTGTCGGTCGGGTCATGGATTGGTTCAAGTCGTCGGTTGAAGTTGACGAGCGTTGCCACGGGTGTCTGCACCAGGAGAAGACAGCATAAGGCTACCTTGGCCCCGCGCGGCGCAACAAACGCCTTGCCGCGTCTGGAGAGAGGATCGGAATGCCGAACTCGTCGGCGAGGACGAGAAGATCGTTGTCTCCGGTGACCAGCGCATCCGCTCGTCCGGCCAGGGCCAGTTCGAGAAAGGGCTGGTCGAAGGGGTCGCGACACTCCGGGAGCGACACACCTTCCGGGACAGTGACCGCCTCGGCAAACACGAGGTAGTCTTCGAGAAGATCCTCACGCTCGCGGCCGGTGAGTCCGAACTTCGGATATCCGAGTACACGAATCAGCTCGGTCACCGTGTCCCGGCTTGCCAGGGGCACGATTTCGTTCTCTCGCCAGGCATGTCGCAGCCAGGTGATCCTCCCGGACGGGAAGAGGAGCGCCGAGAGCAGTACGTTCGTATCGAGAACCCATCGGGGTGGGCTCATTCGCCCCGGCGGGCCCACTTCACCGCATCGGCCACGTCCGCCTCGGAGATCCCCACCTCAGCCAGTTTCGCCCTTGCGGCATCCGCCCGGTTCACGCGAACCGGAGTAAGAACGATCCTGCCCCTTTCGCTTGAGACGTCAAAGTAGGTCACATCGCCAAAACCGGAAATCACGGCCTTGGGAAGCGTCAGCTGATTCTTGGAGGTCAGTTTGGCGAGCACGGATTTCCCCTTTCCGTGAAACAAGGAATCACGGAAACACTACAGTATGTTCGCCCGCGGAGCAACGCAGCGCGAAGTGATCCAGCCCGGATGCATTGCCGGTCGAATGCCCGGGGGGATTCTGTCCGAGGCCTTCTAGGGCAGCGCAAGCGCCACCAGCTCGGCGGGATGCCGCCTCGCCCCCACCGCCACCACGATGTACTGGCGTCCCTCGTGCATGTAGGTCATGGGAAGACCCGTCTGGTTGGCTGGCAGCTCGATCTCGGCAACGATTTCACCGGTGGCCTTGTCGTGCGCCCGGAACTTGTTGCCCCCGGATCCGAACGCGGCGAACATCCCGCCGCCTTCGCCCGCGAAGAGCAGGGTGCCTGTCACCAGAAGCCCTCCGCGATCGGGCCGCCCGGTCCTCCCGACGTCGATCCCTTCGAGCGCAGGGTGGTTCTTCACGTAGTCGGGGGCGTCGCCGTTCGGCACCTGCCAGGCGATCTCGCCGGCGTTCAGGTCGATCGCGGTGACGCGGCCCCACGGCGGCTTGAAGAGCGGGAGGCCCTGGGGCCCACCTCCGCCGCGCAGACGAAGACCCCCGCCCCGGATGTAGTCCATGTCCGAGACTTCGGGTTCGTTGATCAGGGAAATGACGCTCGGGCCGGTCGCAGACTGGACGTACAGGTAGCCGCTCTCGGGATCGAGTGCGCCGCCCGGCCAGTTGGCGCCGCCCAGCGAGCCCGGCACCATCAGCGTGCCCTGGGTGCCGCCCTCCACGGGCACAGTGGGCGGCGTGTACAGCGGGCCGTAGTGCAGCTGGGCCAGGATCTCCTCGGCCTCGGCGCGCAGCTCGGGGGTGAAGTCGATGAGCGCGTCGGGGTCGACGCCCTGGCGGTCGTACGGAGGAGGTTTGGTGGGGAAGGGCTGTGTGGGCGCGGTCCGTTCACCCGGCACGTCCGTCTGTGGGACGGGCCGCTCCTCGATCGGCCAGACCGGCTCGCCCGTGCGCCGGTCGAACACGAAGGTGAACGTCTGCTTGGTAATCAGCGCGACGGCCGGAATGTCCTGCCCGTCGACCACCAGGTCCACCAGGACCGGCGCCGCCGGGGGGTCGTAGTCCCAGATCCCGTGACGGACGGTCTGGAAGTGCCAGACGCGTTCGCCGGTGGCGGCGTCCAGCGCGACCAGGCTCTGCGAGAAGAGATTGTCGCCGGGGCGATGCCCGCCGTAGTAGTCGCCGGTGCCGAGCTCGACGGGAAGGTAGACGTGCCCGAGCTCCAAGTCCGCGCTCAGCGCGGTCCAGACGGCCGCGTTCCCGGTGTATTCCCAGGAGCCGTCTTCCCAGGTCTCGTGCCCGTACTCGCCCGGCTGCGGGATCGTGTGAAAGGTCCACCGGAGCTCGCCGGTGAGCGCGTCGTACCCTCGCACGTGTCCGGGCGGCATTTCGCGGGAACGAGGGGCGCTGCCGGACGGCAGTGCCGACCCCACGACGATGACGTCGTCGACGATGATCGGGGGTGAACTGGAGCCGATGGGCGCGTCGATCAGGTCCAGATCCCGCCCCAGGTGGAGACGCAGCTCCACCACGCCGCCGTCACCGAACTCCGGGACCGGGCGACCCGTAGCGGCGTCCAGCGCGACCAGCTGGAATCCGGGGGTGACCATGAAGATGCGCGGGGCGATGCCGGGCGCCTCCCACCAGGCCACGCCCCGGCCCGAATTCCGCCTCGGCGCCGCCCGGTCTCCTTCGTCCAGGCGATATGTCCACAGCGTCTCGCCGGTGCCGGCGTCGATCGCAACCGCTGTGCGCCGGTACCCAGCCGTGGCGTACAGCACGCCGTTCACCATGAGCGGTGTCGTTCGGTAGTTGAATTCCGGCTGCGGGCCGAAGTTGTCTGCCCTCCAGCGCCAGGCGACCTCGAGGTCGGCGACGTTGTCCCGGTTGATCTGGTCGAGCGGGGAGTATCGGGTGCTGCCGGCGTCGCCCCCGTAGTAGCGCCACTCTCCGTCACGGGGTCCGTGCTGGGCGGATGCGGTGCCCGGGGCGAGGACGGCCGCCGCCAGGGCAGCCGCAAACACCGACGCGACCAGGCCTGCCGCGGTCTGCCCACGGAAACGATGTCGCCCGTCGCCACTGGTTGCGGCGACCGGGTTACCGGGCTTGCAGCGACTAGCCGGATTCAGGAAGCGAGCTCGCAAGATGGAACTCCGGTCCAGGGTAAGGGGTTTCCGGCACGGAAGCGTGCACGCTCTTGCCGGGCGGTCAACGGCTGAAGATGATGCGCGTACGGCGCGTACGAAAGTACAATTGGCCACCCGGGAGGGCCGCACATGCTGACAGCCTACATATTCTCCGTAGTGGTGGGGGGCGGGATCCTCGCGCTTTCGCTCTTCGGCGACTTCTTCGACTCGGAGGTGGACGCCGACGCCGGGGTCGATCTGGACGCCGACGCGGACGTGGCGGTTGACGGGACCGAGATCGCCAGGCTGCTTTCGCTTCGAGCGCTCGTCTACGTGCTCTTCGGCTTCGGCGGGGCGGGGCTGGTCCTCCACCTGATCTGGGGCGGCGCCCAACCGGCTCTCACGGCTGCGATCGCTGCCGGAATGGGACTCGGATCCGGGGCGCTGGTGACCACGGTCTTCGGCTACCTCAAGCGCACGGAGGCGGGCGCGATCCAGGGCGAGGCGGCGCTGGTGGGGCTGCGGGGCGAGGTCGTCATGGCCATCGCTGCCGGCGACACCGGCGAGGTGCGGATCCGCAGCGGCGAGCGCCAGTACCGCATGCGCGCCCGCTCCGACGACCTCGAGGGAGGTGAAGCCGCACTGGAGGCCGGCCGGGTGGTCATGGTCGTGGACGTGAAGGACGGGGTGGCCTACGTCGCTCCCGTGGGAATGAAATTGCTGGAAGACTGATACTCGGGGCCCCGGTCCCGTCACTTAAAGGGAGGTCTCGCTGTGTTCGCTGATCCTGTAGTTGCCCTGGGCCTGGGCTTCGTTGCATTGCTCGTGATCGTCATGGTCATCGTGACCGTCAAGAACCTCATCGTGATCGCGCAGCCGAACGAGGCTGCGGTGCTCACGGGGAGAAACCGCGTGCTCGGAGACGGCAACAAGATCGGCTACCGGTCGATCTCGGGAGGACGGACTTTCCGGGTGCCGATCATCGAGAAGGTCCAGAACATGAACCTGGAGACCATCCCGATCGAGGTGATGGTCAGCAACGCCTTCTCGAAGGGGAACATTCCCCTCAACGTCGAGGCGATCGCCAACGTGAAGATCGCGTCGCAGCCCGAGTGGGTGTTCAACAACGCGGTCGAGCGCCTGCTGGGAAAGACCGACGACGAGATCCAGGCGCTGGCCCAGGACACGCTGACAGGCAACCTGCGCGGCGTCCTTGCCACGCTCACGCCCGAGGCGGTGAACGAGGACCGGCTGGGCTTCGCGAAGGCCCTGTCGGAGGACGCCGGGGAGGACCTCGCGTCGCTGGGGTTCCACCTCGACGTGCTCAAGATCCAGAACGTGAGCGACGAGCGCGGCTACCTGGAGGCGATCGGGCGCGAGAAATCCGCCGAGGCGATTCGCCAGGCCGAGATCGCGGAGGCGCAGGCCGAAGCGGACACGCGGGAGGCCCGTGCCGAAGCGAGGCGGCGGGCCGAGGTGCGCGAGGCGGCCGCGTCGATCAAGGTGGCCGAGGCGCGCAACTCGCTCCGGGTTCGGCAGGCCGAGCTGGATCGCGAAGGGGAGACCGCCGAGAAGATTGCGCGGGTCAAGGCGCAGGAAGCGGAAGTCAAGGCCGAGAAGGTCCTCGAGATGAAGCGCGTGGAGCGGGAGGAGCAGCGCCTCCGCGCCGACGTGGTCGAGCCTGCCAAGGCGGCGAAGATGGCGGCGTTCGCGCGGGCCGAGGCGGAAGCCGCGCCGATCCTGGAGCGGGGCAAGGCGCAGGTCGAGGTGTTGCGGCGGCTGTACGGCGAGGTGCAGGCCGGGGGCGACGCCGCCTTCGCGGTCTTCATCGCCGAGAAGCTGCCCGAGCTGCTGGAGATCGCGGTGGGCGCGGTCGAAGGGGTCGACATCGACCGGCTGGTCGTCATGGACGGCGGCGAGGGCGGAGGGGTCTCGAACGCGCTCAACCAGCGAGTCCGGGGTGCCTACGGGACGCTGGAAGGGGTGGCGTCGGTCCTGGGTCTCGACATCCAGGAAGTGCTCGAGAGAGCGGTCGGCGGCGCCGCGAAAGAGGCGACCGAGGCGCTCCCGTCCGGCTGAGGACACCGTCGCGAATCCGCTTGTCGCGTATCCTCGTTACCGGTTTGCGATGACGCTGTAGCCATTTCGTGACAAAGGGCGACTTTCTTGTAACGCGCCGGCAACAAACGACGCCAGCGCGTCAACTCAGTCGGGTGGTGTCGCGATCGGGGCGGTGAATCCTCCTTTCGACAGCCCGGCGCCCTGCCGAATCAAGGAGCAGCGATACTCGTGACCAGGATCCGCGTGGCTGTCACGGCGGTGACCGTCCTCCTGAGTGTAGTCCACGACGCCCAGGCACAGGTGGAGATCAGCGCCCGGAGCGCCGACATCCGCTTCGGGGGACGTCTTCACTCCCAGTTCGCGACCAGTTCTGCGGAAGGGGGCAAGGCGACCGATTTCTTTACGCGGCGTGCGCGCCTTACGCTGGACCTCTCCGTGTCGGATCTTCTCGACGCTCGCATTCAGCCGGATTTCGGCGAGGGAAACCTCGACCTCAAGGACGCCTACTTCCGCCTGAACCTCGACCCCGGATTCCGCATCTCGGTGGGTCAGTTCAAGCGGGCGTTCGACATCTTCGAACTCAACAGTTCGACCGACATCGTGGTGGTGGAACGGACCGGCCGCGTCAACGGGATGAACGCGTGCGGGGGGCCGGGCGGTGTCTGCACCCTCAGCCGCTTCACGGAGAAGCTCGGATACTCCGACCGGGACATCGGTTTCAAGGCGGACGGTTCGATCGGCGGGCGCTTCACCTACCTGGCCACGCTGACCAACGGAACCGGTACGTCGGGATCGGACGAGAACTCGGGGAAATCCCTTGCAGGGCGAGTTTCGCTTCGCCTGTCCGATGCGGTCTCCCTCTCGGCCAACGCGTCCCGACATGACTATGTGCGGGAAGACGGGGACACGGGCGCGGGCACGGCCTACGGCGCCGACCTGGAGATCGGTGACTTCCGCGATGGAACGCACCTGCAGATCGGGCTGATCGGCGGTGCGAACTGGCGGCTTGCCGGCCCGGCGGGTGGCGACAGCCCGAGCTTTCTGACCGGGCAGGCCATCCTGAGCCGATACGTGCCCCTGGAGAGCGACCGCCTTGCCGGGATCGAGCCGGTGGCGCGCGTAAGCTGGGGCGATCCCGACCGGGACGCCGCCGAGGACGAGGGCCTGCTCCTCACGCCGGGGATGTTCCTCTACATCCGGGGCAAGAACCGGATCGGCGCCAATCTGGACATCTACAGCCCCGGAACCGGATCGACGGAGTTGTCATTCAAACTTCAGACGTACCTCTACTTCTGACGGCCAGAAGCGGTATCGTTTCGTCGCCGCGCGGTGACGATGCTGTTACAAAGGCCCGCTATGGTCCCCATGAAGTTTCAATCAAGGCAAACAAGGAGTGAAAGAAGCATGAAGCGATTCCTACCCGTTGCGGCCCTGGCGATCCTGGCCTGCGGAGGCGGCGACCGCGACCAGCGCGCGGTGATCCAGAACAAGGGCTCGGACACGCTGCTGAACGTGGCCCAGGCATGGGCCGAAGCGTACAGCGCAGTCAATCCCAACGTCGCCGTCGCCGTGACCGGCGGCGGGTCCGGCACCGGCGTGTCCGCGATGATCAACGGCACCGTCGACATCGCAAACTCATCCAGGAAGATGCGGGAGAGCGAAATCGAGGCGGCGCGGGCGAATGGCGTCGAACCCATCGAGTTCATTGTCGGGTACGACGCGCTGGCCGTCTACCTGCACGCGGACAACCCGATCGAGAGCATGACGCTGGATCAACTCCGGGCGGTGTACGGCGACGGGGGGACGGCGACGGCGTGGTCGGATCTCGGCGTATCCGTGCCCGGTTGCGACTCGGACGAAATCGTTGTCGTGAGTCGGCAGAACAACTCGGGCACATACGTCTACTTCAAGGAAACGGTGCTCGGCGACCAGGAGTACAGGCTCGGTAGCCGGGACATGCACGGCTCCAAGGATGTCGTCGACCTGGTCGAGAACACCCCGTGCGCCATCGGCTACAGCGGACTGGCCTATGCCACCGAGCATGTCGGCATGCCCTGCGTCGTGACCGGCGAGGATGGCGACTGCGTGGCTCCGGCCATCGCCACCGCGGTCGACGGGAGTTACCCTATCGCGCGTCCACTCATGATGTACACCGCGGGTGAGCCTCAGGGCGCGGTCAAGGAGTACATGGACTGGATCCTCTCCTCCGAGGGGCAGTGCGTGATCTTTGACCGCGGCTACGCACCCTACACCGAACTGGAGTGCGCTTGAGCCTATACGACAAGCGTCTGGAGGCGGACCTTCTCGCCATCCGGGCGCGACTGCAAGCGGTCGGTGAGCAGGTCGAGGAGAATCTGAGGCACGGGGTTCGGGCGGTCCTGGAGGTGGACCGGCGCCTGGCCAACGGGACGATCATCAAGGATCGTGCGGTCAACCGGCAGATACGGGACCTGGATCATCTGTGCCATCTATTCGTCGCCCGACACCTTCCCAGCGGGAGTCATCTTCGCCTTATCTCGGCGGTGCTCCGGCTGTCCGTAGCGCTGGAGCGCGTGGGCGACTACGCGGTAGCGATATGCCGTGTGGCCCGGCAGATCGAGTCGCCGCTTCCCGATACGGTGCAGAACAACATCGGGATGATGGGCAGTCACGCCGGCAAGGCGCTGGGCACGGCCGTGAAGGGATTTCTGGAGGGAGATCCGGACAGCGCGCGGGTTTCGCGGGGAATGGCGTCCCAGGCTGCCGCGATCTACCCCTACGCCTTCGAGACGCTGACCTCGGCAGCGGACTCCGACCGCCGTCCGGCCCGTGATCTCTTCGGGGCGCTCCTGGTGTTCCGGCTCCTGCAGCGCACCGCGGAGCAGGCCGAAAACACATGCGAGATGACCATCTTCGCGGTCAAGGGGAAGCGCAAGAAGGAAAAACGCTACCGGATCCTCTTCGTGGACGCGGACCACGCGATGATCGGCAAGCTGGCGGAACTGGCGCTGGAAGAGGGCTATCCGCATGCCGGACGCTTCGGCTCGGCCGGTCTGCAGCCGGGATCCTCCTTCGACTCGAGGCTGCTCGAGTTCTGCGGGGGGCGGGGCATCGCGCTGCCGGACGATGAGGCCCCACGATCCTTCCAGGAGGCACTCGACATCGGTCCGCACTACCATGTGATCGTAGGGCTCGACCTGGATCCCTCCGAACACTTCAAGGTGCCGTATCGGACTGCGGTGCTGCAGTGGGACCTCGCGGAGGATGGATTCACCGCCGAGACCGAGGTAGACGAACTCTACCGCGGCCTCATGACCCGGATCCGTGACCTCATGACGACCCTCGGGGTCCGGGACGACGAGTGACGCCAACCGACGAGGCTGCCGTGGCGACTCGGCCTCGCGCGATGGATCGGCGGGATCTGGCGTGGTATACCGACCGCGCCGCGCAGGTGTTCGTCTTCGTGGGAGGGATCTCGGCGATCGTGTTCATCATCGGGATCTTCATCTTCGTCACCAAGGAGGGGCTGGACTTCGTCCTGGGTCCGCTCAACCTTCTCGAATTCTTCACGTCGATCGCCTGGCGGCCCACCTCCAACGAGCCGACCTACGGGGCGCTCGCGCTCATGGTCGGAACCGCGAGCGTGACGGGGTTCGCGATGCTCTTCTCGGTGCCCCTTTCTCTGGGGGCGGCGCTTTTCATCGCCGAGTTCGCCACGGGGAAGACGCGCGAAACCCTGAAGATCCTGGTCGAGATGCTCGCCGCGATCCCGTCGGTGGTCTGGGGATTCGTCGGCATGTCGATCATGAATCCCCTGATCATTCGCGTCTTCGATGTGCCGCTGGGGCTGGGCGTGCTGAATGCGGGCCTGATCCTGGGGTTGATGGCGGCGCCGATCATGACCACGATCGCGGAGGACGCGCTCAAGGCCGTCCCGGACACCTACCGCGAGGCGGCGGAGGCCTTGGGGGCCACGCGCTGGGAGGTGATCCTCAAGGTGGTGATCCCCGCCAGCAAGAACGGGCTGCTGGCGGCCGTCCTGCTCGGCGTTGGGAGGGGTTTCGGCGAGACGATGGCCGTGCTGATGGCGTCGGGCCACGCGATCAACCTGCCTACGAGTCCCTTCGATTCCGTGCGCGCGCTGACGGCCACGATCGCCTCCGAACTCGGTGACACCGTGTACGGATCGAATCACTACGGATCGCTCTTCACCCTGGGCATTCTTCTGTTCGCGGTGACGTTCGTGATCAACCTGACGGCCGATGTCGTGGTCCGCGGGATCAGGAAGAAGTAGCCGGTGTTCACTGCCACCTCGCTGAACCGTCGCAGCTACCGGGCCCAGGGTGTCGCAAAGGCGGTCTTCTGCCTCATGACCGTGGCTCTGGTGATACCGGTGCTGGTCATCGTCGGAACGCTCATCTACAAGGGGGGGCCGGCGATCTCCTGGGAGTTCCTGTTCACGGCGCCCAGGGACGGGATGACGGCAGGTGGCGTGTTCCCCGCGCTGGTGGGAACGATCTGGCTCGTTGTCGTGGCGCTGCTCGCGTCGGTGCCGGTCGGCGTTGCCGCGGCCCTCTATCTGAGCGAGTACGCCCCGGACAACCTGCTCACGCGCACCATCAACCTGGCGATCATCAACCTGGCGGGAGTGCCCTCGATCGTGCACGCGCTCTTCGGGGTCGGTGCGTTCGTGTACTTCTTCCGCATGGGACAGTCGATTCTGGCCGCGAGCCTGACGCTTGCGGTGATGACCCTGCCGGTCGTGATCGTGGCCACGCGAGAGTCCCTGCAAGCGGTGCCGCAGGCGTTCCGCGAAGCGTGCTGGAACATGGGAGCGACGCGCTGGCAGACCATTCGCAAGGTGGTGCTCCCCAACTCGATCAGCGGGATTCTCACCGGGGTGATCCTCGAGGTGTCCCGCACCTCGGGTGAGACCGCGCCGATCATGTTCACGGGTGCGGCGGCCTACATCGTATTCCTTCCCGAGAGCGTCTTCGACCCGACGATGGCGCTGTCGTATCATCTGTACTACATCGCGACCCAGCAGACCGGCGTGCCCGAGGAGATCACCTTCGGCGTGGCCCTGGTACTGATCGGGATCGTGCTGCTCATGAACGCGATCTCGATCGCCTTCCGCGTGTACCTGAGGGGGCTCAAGAAATGGTAGACGCCTCGACGGGTGCGGCCGCGGCGAGCGGCGACCAGGGTCCGCGCTACGACGAGGCGCCGATCATCGAGGTCCGGGACCTGTCCATTTCCTATGGCGGCACCACCGCACTGCAGAACGTTTCGCTGGACGTGTACAGGCACGAGATCTTCGGGATCATCGGCCCCGCCAACAGCGGCAAGACCTCGTTCCTGCGGGCCCTCAATCGAATGGACGAGTTCAACCCGGGGATGAAAGTCGACGGCACGATCCGCATCAACGGCAAGGACATCGGCGACTGGCGCAATGTGTACGCGCTGCGGAGCCGGATCGGGGTCGTGTTCCCGCTGCCCGTCGGCCTGCCGCTCACCGTGTACGAGAACGTGGCGTTTTCGCCGCGGCTGCGCGGGATCCGGAAGAAGGCCCGGCTGGACGAGGTGGTCGAGCGGTGCCTCACGCGCGCCGCCCTCTGGGACGAAGTCAAGGACCGCCTCGATTCGCTGGGGAGCCTGCTTTCCGGGGGACAGCAGCAGCGCCTCACGATCGCGCGCGCGCTGTCGCAGGACCCGGAACTGCTGCTCCTCGACGAGTTCTCCATCGCGGTCGATCCCGTGACCACCATGAGGATCGAGGATGTGCTCAAGGAGCTGCGGGCGGAGATGACGATCGTGCTGGTCACGAACCTGGTGCAGCAGGCCCGCCGCCTGGCGGACCGCACTGCCTTCTTCCTGATGGGAGAACAGGTCGAGATCGGCGCCACCGAAGACCTCTTCGAGCGGAAGGTGAAGGACGAACGCACCACCGGGTACATCGAGGGACGCTTTGGCTGACGGCGACCGCGGCGACTACGCCATCGAGACCCGGGGCCTGAACCTGTGGTACGGGGACTTCCAGGCGCTCTTCGACGTCGACCTGGGGGTGAAGCGGGGGATCATCACGTCGATGATCGGTCCCTCAGGGTGCGGCAAGACCACCCTGCTGCGCGCCTGCAACCGCATCATCGAGCGGCTGGGCTACGTGCGCACCACCGGGAGCGTGAAGATCCTCGGCCACGACATCTTTGCCGACGATGTCGAGCTGGTGCAGGTGCGCAAGCGCATCGGCATGGTCTTCCAGCGCCCGAATCCGCTGCCCATCTCCATCCGCGAGAACGTGCTGTTCGGATTCAAGCTGCACGAGGCACGCATGCGGAAGGTGACCGCGAGCGAGGAGGACGAGATCCTCGAGTCGTCGCTGCGGCAGGTGCTCCTGTGGGATACCGTGAAGGACCGCCTCGACAAGCCCGCGACCGGGTTGTCGCTCGAAGAGCAGCAGAAGCTGTGCATCGCGCGCCTGCTGCCCGTGAAGCCCGAGGTGCTGCTCATGGACGAGCCGTGCTCGGCGCTGGATCCCGCGGGCACCGAGGCGGTCGAGGAATTGATCTGGAGGCTGCGCGGCGACTACACGATCCTGATCGTGACGCACAACATGGCGCAGGCGCGGCGCGCGTCGGACGAGTGCGTCTTCATGCTGCTCGGGCGCATCATCGAGCACGGACGCACCGACGAGGTCTTCCTGAGCCCCGAGCACAGCGAGACGGCGGACTACATCGAGGGGCGCTACGGTTGACCCGGCGCCCGCGATGATGAATTGTCGCATGCATGTGGAACGCTATCCCGACGTTGATCGATAGGCCCGGCTTGCGGGCGCTCGTCGCGGCCGCGGTGGTCGCCGTCGCCGCCACCTGCTCGCCATCAGCCCCGCCGGCCGACTTGATTTTCCACAACGGCCGGGTAGTCACCCTGGACGCGGATTACGACGGCGCAAGCGCGCTGGCGATTCGCGAAGGGCGCGTGGCGGCAGCCGGCTCGGACGAAGACGTGCTCCGGCTGCGCGGTCCCGAGACCGAGGTGATCGACCTCGACGGACGAACTGTCGTGCCCGGGCTGACGGACAATCACTTCCATGCGCTCGGCGGTGGTCCCGGCGTGGACCTCTCGGGCGCCCGGACCATGTCCGAAGTGCTTGGCGCGATCACGGACCGCGCCGCCGCGACCGCACCGGGCGAACTCGTCGTCACCAACAGCAACTGGCACGAGGGCCAGCTGGCCGAGCAGCGCCTGCCTCTCCGGGACGATCTCGACCGGGCAGCGCCCGATCACCCGGTAGTGGTGGTGCGCGGAGGCCACGAGTTCATCCTGAACACGGTCGCGCTGGAGCGGTTCGGCATCGGCGAGGATACCGTTTCGCCGCCCGGCGGCCGCATCGGCCGCTACGACGACGGTCGCCTGAACGGCGAACTGGTCGATCGCGCCAAGGATCCGGTGCGTCTACCGCCCCCGGAACCGGAAGGCGATCCCGCCGAGCGGCTCCTCGAGTCGCTCCGCACCATGAGCGCCCTGGGCGTGACGTCGCTGCGCATCCCGGGGGCCTCCCCCGAGCAGTTCGCGCTCTACCGGCGCCTGGCTGAAGAGGGCCGGCTGCCGATGCGGATCGACTTCCTCTTCCGTCTGCGCGGCGTGGCGCCCGAAGAGGTGCGGGCCGCCGTGGAGTCCTGGGGCGTGGGGCCCGACTTTGCGGCCGGGCTGCTCTCCGTGGGCGGCGTCAAGCTGGGCGTTGACGGGGGATTCGAGGGTGGATGGATGCGCGACCCCTACGAGGAGCCGTGGGGCAGGGGAGGAACCTTCCACGGCCTCCAGACCATGCCCACCGATGTCTTTCAGGGAGTCGTCCACGAACTGAACGCCCTCGGCTGGCGCGTCGCGACGCACGCGGTGGGCGACGCCGCCATCGACCTGGTGCTCGATGCCTACGAGGAGGCCGATGCCAGGCACCCCATCCGCGAGGCGCGGTGGACGATCGAGCACGGCTTCATCCCGGCCCCCGACCACTTCGAGCGCCTCCGCGCCCTCGGCCTCACCGTCACCGCCCAGAACCACCTCTTCGTCGCGGCCCCCAGCCTGGTGGACTACTGGGGCGCTGAGCGTGCGGCGCTGACGACGCCGGTGGGCCTCTATGCCGCCGAACGGATCCCCGTCTCGCTGGGCACCGATTCGCCGGTCATCCCCCACAACCCCTTCCACGTGCTCTACCACTTCGCCACGCGAGGCACCCTCTCGGCCGGCGTGATGGGCGCGGAGTACGCCGTTTCCCGGAGGGAGGCCCTGCGCCACATGACGTCGGGATACGCCTTCCAGGTTTTCGCCGAATCGGAGCGGGGCACCTTGGCCCCGGGCATGGCGGCCGACCTGGCGGTGCTGTCGGGCGACTACCTGACGGTGCCTGACGGCGAGATCGGGGAGCTGGTGTCGGTCGTCACCGTGGTGGACGGACGCATCGTCCACGACGCACGCTAGCACGAACTGCTAGCACCGCGGCCCATTCGCGGCCCAAACCCGATGCGGCCCCCGGTCTGCGACCGTCCGGGTGTTGCGGAACGACTCGTCCAGAATTCGTGGGATCGGGAGCCGGCGCTGGGCGACCAGCACCATGACTCCACCGGCCGCGAGGGCCCGCGGCGCGTCGCGGATCAGCGCCTCCACCGTGGCCAGGCTCTGCGCGCGCCCCGCGTGGATCGGCGGGTTCGAGACGATGAGGTCGAAGGGGCCTTCGACATGGCCCAGGCCGCTTCCCAAGACCAGGGTGCCTGCCGGGACGTTGCGCGCGGCGGCGACCAGGGCGATGGCGTCGCGTTCGAGGAGCACGACGCGCGCGCCGGGGCGCCTGTCCAGCACCGCGGCCGCGATGGCCCCGCTGCCCGCGCCGAAATCCAGGACCCGGGCGTCGGCGGCAACGGGCGGGAGGTTCTCGATGAGCAGGGTGGTCGCCGGGTCGATGCGGCCGCTGGCGAACATGCCCGGATAGAAGGTCCAGCCGCGCTCGCCCGCGCCCCAGTCGATGGCTGCCCGCGTCTCCCAGCTGTCGAGGCCGTCTTCGCGTGGTGGGGCGGCGGTTCGCGTGGCCGCGAGGACGCGGCAGTGGCGCTTGATCAGGGCGGGGCGGGGTGGTGTGGTCCCCGCGGGGAAGTGCCGGCCAGCCGAGCGGATGCCCTCGTTGCCGGCGCCGTAGAGGTGCAGTTGCGCGCCGTCGTCGATGCGGGCCGCCGCGGCGTGGAGGAGCATGGCCGCTTCCAGCGAGGAACGGGGCATGCGCACCCAGACCTCTCCGAATGGTCCGGTGGGAGGCCAGGGTGAGCAGATTTGTCGGCCAATTTGGGGCGAAAATGGCCGACAACGCCGTTGCCGGGCGAAATGGCGGCTCCAGTTGGTGACGGTGCGGCCGCAGTCGTGCAGGGCGCGGGCGAGGTGGGGAGCGGGGTCGCCCAGGATCAGGGAGGTGGCCGGGGGGGTGGGGGGGTGGGGTCGTGAATGCGCCCACTCCGCCGCCACCTGCGACGGGATTTCACCGTTTCGGCGGCTCACAGGAGCGGGCTGAACAGGCCGGCCACGTTCTCCACCAGCCGCCGCGGCCAGCGCCGCGCGGCCCATTGTTGCGGGTCCACGCGGCGGCAATCCTCCAGGTACCGCTTCTGCAGCAGCCGCAACTCGGACGCGAAGTCGCTGTCGTAGACCAGCGTGCTGAGCTCGAAGTTGATCTCGAAGCTGCGCCGGTCGAGGTTGGCCGTGCTGACCATCGCGAACTCGCGATCCACCGTGATGGTCTTGGCGTGGAGAAGCCCCTTGGTGAACTCGTGGATCTCGGCTCCCACCTCGAGAAGGGGCTGGTAGAAGCTGCGGCTGGCGAGCGCGACGATGGGAGAATCGTTGCGCGCGGGCACGACGATGATCGTGTGAACGCCGCGCACGGCGGCGGTCGTGAGCGCCGCGAGCGTCCCCTCGTCGGGCACGAAGTAGGGGGTAGTGAGGATGAGCTCCTCGCGCGCCATGTGGATCGCCGACTGGATCACCCGGACCAGCGCCTCGTTCTGTGAATTCACGCCGGTGCCCACGACCTGCACGGTTCGCCCGCAATCGTGCGCCTCGGGGACCACCGCGATCAGGTGATCCAGGTTCTCGGCGCTGTCCATGTACCAGTCTTCGACGAACAGCACCTGGAGGTCGCGAACGGTGGGTCCCTCGATCCTCAGGGTAGCGTCGACCCACGGTGCGAAACGCGGCTTGGGGTGGAACGCCTCCTCCGCGATGTTGTGGCTGCCGGTGTACCCCACCTTGCCGTCGAGGACGGCGATCTTGCGGTGGTTGCGCATGTCGAAGCGGATTGCCGCGATCTGTGTGATCCGGGTCGGCAGCGCCGCCACCACATCGACGCCGCCTTGCCTCAGCTCCCGGCACAACTCCGACTTCAGGAAGTCGCTCGACCCTACGTTGTCGACCAGTAGCCGGCACTGCACCCCCCTCTTTTCGGCGCGGACCAGGGCATCCGCCACCGCGCGCCCAACCCCGTCATCGAGGTAGACGTAGAAGAGCAGGTGGACATGATCGTCGGCCCGGTCGATGTCCTGCACCAGCGCCGTAACGAAATCCTGGGCGCTTGCGAGCAGCGTCAACTTGTTCCCGTCGCGCGGGAGGGTGTCGCTGCCGAGACGCGCAAGACGCGCAAGGGACTCGATTTCCCGGGGGACGACCGCCGTATCCGCCGAGTCGCTCCAGGCCTCGTCGAGCACCGTGCGGATGTTCGCCAGGATCGTCCGGTGCCGGCGTTTCCGGCTGCTTCCCGTGCGCACCTCTCCGACCACGAGGTAGAGGACGATCCCCACAAAGGGCACTGCAACGATGAACACGATCCAGGCCATGGACGAACTCTGCCTGGAGCGCGGCCGGAGGAGGACGTACACCACGAAAAGCACATGGAGCGCGTACGCTCCGACCGAAAAGGCGAACGCCGAGATATTCCCTAGCATTCTCTGGCCATCGAGCGCGTCCCTTCCCCTTCCGGCGCCCTGAGCGCCGCCGGCGCTATCCGTCCCTTGGCGGCACGATCATGATGTGGGCGCCGGGGGTGCCCGGGTCCATGATCCAGGGTCCACCCTCCTGGGGCATGACCGACAGGCCGGTCGATTCCGCGGTGGCCCCCGGAACATAGATGACCCAGCGCACCATTCCGGTTGCGGTCTCCGTGTCGGAATCCCAGGTGCCGTCGAGGACGTACTGCGCGGCCGACATGACCGGCTTCGCAAGCGCTCCCGCTTCCATCTCCTCGAAGCGGATGCGGTAGCGGTCCTCTCTCGACGTGCCTTCGGCGCTCAGTTCACGGCCCCGGGCAAAGTAGGGCTCGAGCGACGCGTGGTAGCACGAGCTCGAGAAGCGCTCGTTTGCCGGATTCGACGCCAGGCAGATGAAATCATTGGATCCGGGCCTCAGTTCGACCACGCTGCCGTCGGTCGCATATCCGAGTACGCGCGCGCCATCGGCCTTGTCCTCGGGAGCAGCGGCGAGGGCCTGGGCGATCTGCTCGTCGGGATTGGCCACCTGCGGCGAGGCACAACTCCACGAGGCGGAAATCGCGAGGGCGGCGAGACTGAGGGAAACACGTTCGATGAGCATAGGTCATCCCTGGTTGCAAGGAGCGGAGCCCGTGAGCCGACCCGGCATCCGCCGGGCAACGGTGCGGAACTTCGTGGTGTCCAACTTATGTGCCGTACGCGGTTTTCGCCCGGCGATTGCGGGCTCTGCACCAGGGCGGCGGTGTTCGCCCGACTGGCGCCCGTGACGGTTCAGGTTTCAGATTCCATATGTGGAAGAGAAAGATAACTCCGTCAACGGAGCCTGGATTCGTGCCTTTCCCTGCGGGTGACTTGAAGCAGCGTCGCCCTAACGGACCCCTCCTCGCGTCGGCCCTGGTGTTCGCGCTGGGAGCCTGCGCGGATATTCCGGTAGGCCCGCAAGCCGATGAGCCCGTCGACATTGATCTTGCGCTGCCGTGGACCACGGCAACCGTCGCCGAGGTGGGCGGTTCCTCCTCGATGGTGGCGCGCGGGATCGAGAAGGCCGGCGCAATTCACCGCAGTCGCAGCCTGCTGGTCGTCAAGGACGGGCGGCTGGTCGTCGAGGAGTACTTCGGCGGCGGTGGCCCCGACGACCTGCACGACGTGCGCTCCGTGACCAAGAGCGTGGTGTCGGCGCTGACCGGAATCGCCCTCGCGCGGGGTGACATCCGCAGCCTGGACGACCCCATATCCGACTACCTGGGCTCGCTCCTCCCGCAGCTCGAGCCCGACAAGGGCGCGATCACCATCCGGCAGCTGCTCACGATGACCACCGGTCTGGAATGGGACGAGTCGGGCGGGTTCGGGTCGTACAACGAGTGGATCCGTTCAGGGGACCACCTGGGCTTTCTCCTCCGCAAGCCGTTCACGTCGCCACCCGGGGTCGAGTTCACCTACAACTCGGCGGCGGTTCACCTCCTCGGAGTCGTCCTGGAGCAGGCCACGGTCATGCAGCTTCCCACGCTGGCCCAGTACGCGCTTTTCGACCCCATGGGGATTTCCACCAACCGCTGGGAATCGCTGAGCGGCGGCTACTACAACGGCGGGGCCGGCCTCGACCTGCGGCCGCGCGACCTCGCCCGGTTCGGGCAGCTGTTTCTCCAGCGAGGCTCGAGCGGCGGGCGACAGATCATTCCCGACGACTGGGTCGACATGTCGATCGGGGAGCGATTCGACTGGCGTCTCGAATTGGGAGCGCTGGAGGGCATTTCGTACGGCTACCTGTGGTGGGTGGTGCCCGCAGCGAGCGAGACGCTCTACTTCGCGTGGGGATACGGGGGCCAGTACGTGGTCGTCGTGCCGGAGCTGGGACTCGTGGTCGTGGCGACCAATGACTGGTACCGCGTCAGCCAGGACGGCGGCAGCGATCTTTACGAGCGCCTGACGATGGACCTGCTCGTCGAGGATATCATCCCGGCGTTCCGCTAACGGTCCGCGGCGACTCGGTTTCGCATACTGCCGCGACGCCGGTTCGCATACCGCCGCGACTCAGGGGCCGTCTGCCGGTGCCAGGGGAAATCGGATGATCCGTGGTGCGTGCCCCTCCGCTTCGAGAAAGCGCAGCAGTCCGGCCGTCGAGATCGAGGTGGTCTTCGAGTTGTCGAGAGGATGGAAGTTGAGGGGCTCCGATTCCATCAGCTCCGCGTCGAGTGCCACCCGTACGACGCCGCCGACGTCGTTGAGGATCGCGAACGGGGAGACTGCGCCCCTCCGGATTCCCAGGTAGCCTGCCAACCGTCGTTCGCTGCAGAAGGTGAGGCGCTTGGTACCGAGGGCGCCAGCCAGCCATTTCAGGTCCAACCGACGCTCGCTCAGGCACGACACCAGCCAGTGGTTTTCCTTCTTGTCGCGCACGAACAGGTTCTTGGAGTGTGCCCCTTCGATGCGGCCCCGCAGGCGGCGCGCCTCCTCAACCGTGAAGACCGGGACGTGATCCATGGTCTTGTGCGCGATGCCCAGGTGATCCAGCCGCCGCAGAAGATCGGCAGGGCCCCGGGGCTCGCCTCCGTCGATCAGCAGCAGCTGGGCGTGGGTCATCGTTTGGATCCCTTCTCTGGTGATGAGCGTAGCAAAGGAGGTGCGGCGGCGTCTGGTGGCTGGCGCGGCGGCGCTTTACGTTGTCACCGAAGTTGCCGGTTGTCCAAGTAGGGCGCTCCGGGATCCCGCGGCCCTGCGCGCGGTTCTTGAACCAACGCTGGAAGGAGAATCCGTGACTCGTGCGATTTGCAGCAGTGTAGCCGGCCGCCTCTTGCCGCTCCTGGCGTGTGCGGTGCTGACCACGGCCTGCGGAGGCGAGGATCCGGTCGAACCCGACAACGCCCCGCCCGACCTGAGCGGTACGTATTCCCTGGTTTCCATCAATGCACTGGTGACCGGCGGCCAGGTGATGATGCCCCCGGACGTCACCGGGACCTTTTCCCTGCAGCAGTCTCCGGCGGTAGGCGACCAGGCGTCGGGCACGATGACGATGGATGTCACGATCCCGGATGGCCTGGGCGGTACGACCGACATCGTCGACACCGGCACCTTCACCATTTGGACCGGCGGAGCCTGGGAGCAGATGGGGAACCTGGTCCAGGCCAAGGGGACCTATACGTTCGTCGGCAATGTGCTGACCGTGGAGGTGACTGAGCCGGCGATCAACGTGTCGACCACCGTCTGGCAGCGGCAGTAGCGGTGGGCGGGAGGGTCTTTCGGCGGATCGTGCGCCGGGGGGACTCCCGGGGCAGGCCTCGGTCGAGTATGCGCCTCCTGGCGGTTGTGCTGTTGCAGGTCGCGCTTCTGGTTCCGTCATCCACGGCCGGGCAGGAAACGACCATGCTTCGGGGGCGGGTGGTGGTTGCCGAATCGGGGGAGGCAATCCCGCGCGCACAGGTGCTCGTGCGGTCCACGCAGCTGCGCACCTACACCGGGGCGGATGGCGCCTTCCAACTCGAGCTGCCGGATGTCGGTGACCACATCCACCTGGTCGTGGTTGCCGCCGGGTTCAGGACGCTGGAGCACCCGGTCGATCCGCTTGCCGCGCGAAACGCTCTGCTCACCCTGCTCCTGGAGAGGACGCTGTTCGAGGTGCCGGGTGTGACCGTGACGGCCAACCGGGGCAACGCGCAGCCGGGCGAGGCGGCGGTGAGCGTCGCGGTTATCAGCGGGGACGAATTGCAGCGCCGAGATGTCACCAACCTCAATGAGGCGCTTCCCTACGCCCAGGGCGTGACCTTCAACGCAGGCCAGATGGACATCCGGGGGGCGAGCGGAATCGCGCGCGGGGTGGGAAGCCGCGTGCTGATGCTCGTCGATGGACACCGAGTCCTCGGTGGAGTGGGTTCGGCCATCGACTTCGGCATGCTTCCGATCATCGACGTGGAGCGGATCGAAATCGTCAAGGGGCCCCATTCGACGCTCTTCGGCACCAATGCGCTGGGGGGTGTGGTCAACGTGATCACGCGCCCCCCGATCGACGGTCCGCGAACGGTCGTGCGCGGCTACTACGGCGTATTCGACACACCCGGCGAGACGAGCTTCACCGAAGAGCGACTCAACATGCAGGGGCTGCAGATTCAGCACGCGCGCCGGATAGGCAGCGCGGACGCCACAATCATGATCGGGCGGGAGGGCTCGGACGGCTTCAGGCAGAACGGCGATCTGCAGCGGTGGCGCATGCGGGCCAAGACTGTTTTCGGCGCGGAGTCGCTCAGCCCGGTGGAGTTCCTCCTGAGCTGGAAGCGGGACGACGCGGAGGAGTTCTTCACCTGGCGCTCCCCCGAGCGTCCCCTGGAGGTGGAGCCGGCGCAACTGGGCGACTGGATTCGCACCACCGACCTCGTCGTCGGCATGACGGCCAATCCGATCGTGACGCCGCTGCTCAAGGTGCAGGTCCGTCCCCAGCTCCACCACGTCCGCTCGCAGAACCATTTCCACGACAACCGCGACTTCCACCACTCCACCCGCTACGGCACCGACCTCCAGATCTCGCGTTTCACCGATGGACGCCATTCCGTCACCACCGGCGCCGAGGCCGCCTACACCAGGATCTCGTCGAACTTCCTTGAACCGACCCCGGACGTCACCGATCTGGCCGTCTACATCCAGGACGAGATCGAGTTCTCCGAGCGGGTGCGCGGAACCACGGGAATCCGGATCGACACGCATCGGGCCTCCGTCGTGGAGAACGACCTGTCGATCAATCCCAAGGTTGGCGTCGTCTTCACGCCGTCCGAGCGCGTGAGCCTCAGAACGTCGCTCAGCCGTGGATACCGCGCACCCAGCGTGGCCGAACAGTACAGCTCGACGAAGGTTTTCGGGTTCCGCGTGGTCCCCAACCTCGAACTTCGCGGCGAGTCGGCGTGGGCGGCCGAAGTGGGCGCGACCGTCACCCCCAGCGACCGGCTGTGGTTCGACGCCGGGCTCTTCTGGAGCGAATACGAGGGACTCATCGAGGTGACCGCCGCCCCGGGCCAGATCCTGACCTTCCAGTTCCGGAACGTCAGCGAGGCACGGGTTCGCGGCCTCGATCTCGGTGCGCAGTTCGGCCTCATACCCCGGAAGCTCAACCTGCGGACCACCTATCTATTGCTCGATTCCAGGGACCACCATACGGAACGGCCCCTGGTCTACAGGTCGACCCACAACCTGACCACCACGCTCTCGGGCTGGCAGGATCGAGTCGCGCTCGACGTGCGCTACCGCAGCCGTGCCGACCAGGTCCTGGCCTTTCCCCTCGACGAGAGGGGCAACATCACGGTGGTCGATCTGCGGATGGGCACGACCGTGATGGACGTGGACGTCCAGGCCAAGGTCGCCAACCTCCTGCAGTCCGAATACGTGGATGTCCAGGAACGGAACCCGGGGGCCTCCCGCAGCTTCCGGATCACCGTCACATCCCGTTTCTGAACGTCCCGCCCCTGAACCCGGATCAACGCCGATGAAGAAATCACCCCTCGTTGCCCCCGCCGTGTGCGCTCCGGTCATCGCCGCAGCGCTTGCCCAACTCGTCGCGCCCTCGCCGGTCGCCGCGCAGACGCGCCTGCAGACCACGCCGGTCGATCCGCTGGTCGAGGTCGAGTGGCTGCTGCGCCACATCGGCGACGAGGACGTGGTGGTTGTCGAAGCCGAGCGCCGGCCGGGCGAGTTTGCCGAGGAGCACATCGCCGGAGCCCGCCCCCTTCGCTTCCAGGACATCACCTGGGAAGGCGAGGAGGGCTGGATCGTGGAGTTTCCGGAGGTGGATGAGATAGTCGACGTCCTCCGCGCGGCGGGCATCAAACGCGACTCGAAGGTGGTCATTTACGGCACGAGCATGACGGCCACCGCCCGGACGTGGGTGACCTTCGATTTCCTTGGCCTCGGCGACCGCGCATTCCTGTTGAACGGCGGGATCGCGGACTGGAAGGCAGCCGGCGGGCCCGTCGAGAGCGGTGCGGCTTCCCCGGTGGAGCCCGGCGACGTGGTCGCGAACAGCCCCGTCGACTTCCGCGTTTCGGCCGACTGGGTGCACGAACGGCTCGACGACGCCTCGGTCGTGCTGCTCGACGCGCGCCCCGACGACGAATACACTGGCACCGACGGCGGACTCGGCGGCACTGCGACCCCGGGTCATATCCCCGGCGCGACCCAGCTCTACTGGGAAGAGTTGATGGATCCGGCGAACAACACCCGCTTCCTCGCGCGCGACCGGATCGCGAGCATCCTGGAGCGCCACGGCGCGGGCGAGGGCAAGACCCACGTCGCGTACTGCATGATCGGGATGAGGGCCAGCGTGGCCTACATGGCGGCGCGCATGAACGGCCTCGACATCCACCTCTACGACGGCAGCTGGCGCGACTGGGGCACCCGCGACGACCTGCCGGTCGAGATCGGCCCGGACCCGCTGGACGGCCCCAGCGACGACCGGATCTACGGCTTCACCCCGGAGGGTACCGCCGCCCAGCGCGTCCTCGAGGCGCAGTACGACAACGAACTCGACGCCGACAACCTCCGCGAGCGCATGGAATACATCGTCTCGAAACCGATCTACGTCGGGTCGCCCCACAACCGGGAGACTGCCGACTGGATGGTCGAGCAGTTCCGGTCGTGGGGATTCGAGGCGGATCTGGCGGAGTACCACGTGCTCTTCCCGACGCCGCGGATCCGCGAACTGGAGATGGTGGCGCCGACGCGCTACACGGCACAGCTGCGCGAGCCGACGCTCGCCGAGGACCGCTACTCGGGGATCGAGGAGAACCGTCTGCCGCCTTACAACGCCTACTCGTCCGACGGCGACATCACCGGCGAGCTCGTCTACGTCAACTACGGCATCCCGGCCGACTACGAGGAGCTGGAGCGGCGCGGGATCGACGTGCGGGGGAAGATCGTGATCGCGCGCTACGGGGGATCGTGGCGCGGCATCAAGCCCAAGGTGGCGCATGAGAACGGCGCGATCGGTGCGCTCATCTACTCCGATCCGCGCGACGACGGCTACTTCCAGGGCGACACCTACCCCGAGGGCGCCTTCCGCCAGGAGCATGGGGTGCAGCGCGGGTCGGTCCTCGACATGCCGCAGTATCCTGGCGATCCGCTCACGCCGATGGTCGGGGCCACTCCCGACGCCGAGCGGCTGGACCGCCTCGAGGCGCCGACGATCATGAAGATCCCCGTGCTGCCGATCTCGTGGGGCGACGCGAAGCCGCTGCTCGAGGCGATGGGGGGGCCTGTTGCGCCGCAGTCGTGGCGAGGTGCGTTGCCGCTGACGTACCACATGGGGCCCGGCCCCGCCACGGTGCGCCTGCGCGTTGAGTTCAACTGGGACCTGACGCCAGCCTACAACGTGATCGCGAAGATGACCGGGTCCGAGTTCCCGGACGAGTGGGTGATTCGCGGCAACCACCGGGACGGATGGGCGATGGGAGCGGCCGACCCGACCAGCGGGATGGTCGCGCTCATGGAGGAGGCGCGGGCGATCGGGCAGCTGGCCGCGGCCGGGATGCGCCCGCGACGGACAGTCGTGTACGCGGGGTGGGACGCCGAGGAGCCCGCGCTGCTGGGCTCGACCGAGTGGGCGGAGCACAACGGCGCCGAACTCCGTGAGAAGGCCGCGATCTACGTCAACACCGACGGCAACAATCGCGGCTTCCTCAACATGGGTGGCTCGCACAGCCTCGAGGCCTTGATCAACGGCGTCGCCCGCGATGTGACCGATCCGCAGACGGGCGTGAGCGTCCTCGAGCGGGTGAGGGCGGCGCGCGCGGTGGGCGGCGACGCCGAGGCTCTGACGCGTGGGGATCTGCGCATCTCGCCGCTCGGCTCGGGGTCGGACTACACGCCATTCCTGCAGCACCTGGGTCTGCCCTCTCTCAACCTCAGCTTCAGCGGCGAGGGCGGGGGCGGCTCCTACCACTCCCAGTACGACTCCTTCGACCATTACATCCGATTCGGCGACCCCGGCTTTCACTACGGGGTGGCCCTTGCGGAGGTGGCTGGCCGCGTCACGCTCCGCATGGCGAACGCCAACGTGCTCCCTTACCGTTTCGCCGGGCTGGCCGACAACGTGAAGCGCTACCTGGGCGAGGTCGAGCAGTTTGCCGCTGACCTGCGCGCACGCACCGAGAGGGAGAACGCGCTGGTCGGGATGGACGCGTACCGCCTGGCGTCCGACCCGACGATTCCTTACGTGCCGCCCGGGGCGAAGGACGCGGTGCCGCACCTCAACTTCGCGCCCGTGCAGAACGCGGTTGCGGCGCTGGATGCGGCGGCGAAGGCCTACGATGCGGCAGCCGATGCCGCGCTCGCGGGCACCGGCCCCACGCTGTCAGCTGCCCGGGCCGAGACGCTCAACAGCCACTTGAAGGTCATCGAGCAGTTGCTCACCGACGACCGCGGCCTGCCGAAGCGCCCCTGGTTCAGGCACCAGATCTACGCCCCCGGCTTCTACACCGGCTACGGCGTCAAGACGCTGCCTGGGATCCGCGAAGCCATCGAGGAGCGGGAATGGGAGCTTGTGCCGGTGCAGATGGAGAGGCTGGCGGCTGCCGTGGGGCGGGCGAGTGAGGCGCTGGAGGCGGCGGTGGGGATGCTGCAGGGAAGCTAACGTAATGTCAACATTACACAATGTAGTGTCTACATTACAATTTCTGCCGGACCTCTCCCCCCATCACCCTGTGCTGCACCATCGCCAGCGCGGGCACGATCATCATCAGCACGACCGTCGCGAACAGGATCCCGAACCCCAGCGAGGCCGCCATCGGGATCAGGAACTGGGCCTGCAGGCTGGTCTCGAAGACGAGAGGCGCGACGCCCAGGAAGGTGGTCACCGAAGTCAGGAAGATCGGGCGGAAACGGGCCTTGGCGCCGTCGATGATCGCTTCGCGGCCCGGCATGCCCTGGCGCAGGCGTTCGTTGATGAAGTCGATCATCACGAGCGAGTCGTTCACGACGACGCCGCTGAGGCCGATGACGCCGAACAGGGACATGATCGCCATCTGGAGACCGAGGATCGCGTGGCCCAGCACGGCGCCGATGATCCCGAAGGGGATCGCCGCCATGATGATCAGTGGCTTGGTGTATGAGCCGAAGGGGATCGCCAGCAGGGCATAGATCGCCAGCAGTGCGAGTGCGAAGCCGCCGCCCAGGGCGCCGAAGGACTCAACCTGTTCCTGTTGCTCGCCGCCGAATTCATAGGTGAACCCGGGGTTGCGGCCGACGAGTTCGGGGAGGATCGAGCCTTCCAGCAGGCTCGTCACCTCGTCGCCGGTGACGACGGCTGTGTTCACATCGGCCGTGACGGTGAGGATCCGCAGGCCATCCTTGCGCTGGATGGTGGTGGGAGAACTGCCGAAGCGGACCGACGCGACCCGTCCCAGCGGCACCTCGCCACCGCCCGGCGTGCGAACCAGATAGCCCTCCACATCCGCGATGGCGTCGCGCTCATCCTCGGGCAGCCGCACGTAGACCCGCATCTCCTCCCGGCCTCGCTGCACGCGCAGGGCTTCGTCCCCGAAGAACGCCGAGCGGACCTGTCTGGCCAGGTTGTCGAGGGTGAGCCCGAGGGTCCGCGCTTCGGGGAGCAGGTCCAGCTGGATCTCTCTCAGACCCTGTTCCTGGTCCGCCTGGACGTCGAAGACGCCGGCAAGCTCCTGGAGTCTTGCGACCACCGCCTCCCCGATCGTGCCGAGGCGGTCGGGATCGGGGTGGGAGAGTTCGACGTGGACGGGGGCGCCGAAACTGATCAGGTCGGCCGTGATGGTGAGCGACTTGGCCTCGGGGAGAGCGCCGACCGTCTCGCGCCACTCCTGCTGCACCTCGGTTGCGGAGATATCCCGCTCTTCGGGGCTCACGAGCTTGAATTCGACGGCTGCGATACTTGCCCGCGGACGGGCAGCGCTGGACGCATCGCCTGCGGGTCCACTCTGCCTGGCCGGAAGGCCGATCGTGACGTTGACGCCCGTGACGAGGTCTTCGATGTCTTCGCCGGCGGCGGATGCCAGCCTCCCGATCGCCTCGTATCCTGCCGATTCCAGCCGTTCGGCCACCTCGGACGTACGCTGAACCGGCGTACCCTCCGGCATCTCCAGGCTGGCCGTGACGAGGTCCGCCTCCACCGCCGGCATGAAGTCGACCTTGATGATCCCCGCGGGAACCATCGCGACCGACACGATGATCATCGCGATACCGATGGCGATGACGATGCCGGGGCGGCCCGTGGCAAAGCGCAGACTCCGGTCGAGCGGCCCCCGGATGAACCATTTCAGCCCCGAATCCACGCGCGACTGGATCCGGTTGACGACGTGGGGCCTGCGCCCGGACGAACCGCCACGGGGGTCGGGAAGGTGTGAGAGGTGGTTCGGGAGGACGAGCAGCGACTCGATCAGCGAGAAGAGGAGAACCGAGATGACGATGATCGGGATCTGGCCGACGATCCCTCCGATGGAACTGGGGATGAAGAAGAGCGGACAAAAGGCCACCACCGTGGTCAGGACCGCGAAAATCACGGGCCCGGTGATCCGGCGGGTGCCGCGGATGGACGCGACGACCCCCCTGTTGCCCCGCTCACGCTCCGCGTAGATGTTTTCGCCCACCACGATCGCGTCGTCCACCACGATCCCCACCGCGAGGATGAAGGCGAAGAGCGACATCAGGTTGACGGACACGCCCAGCACGCCCATCACGCCGAAGGTGCCCACGAACGAGACCGCGATTCCCACGGCCACCCAGAACGCCAGCCTGATCTCGAGGAACAGCGCCAGCGCGAGCAGCACCAGGGTCAGCCCGAGCAGCCCGTTCTTCACGAGCAGCCCGAGGCGGTCCTGCAGGATGTCGGCGTCGTTGTTCCAGATCTCCAGCCCGACGCCCGCGGGGAGCGAGGGGACCACCTCGTCGTCGAGGTGCCGCTCCACGGCGTCCACGATATCGAGCGCCTTTTCGTCGGCGGTCCGGAAGACCTCGACGTAGACCGCGGGCTGTCCCCGGTAGCGGCCGATCAGATCCACTTCGCGGAAGCCGTCCCGCACGTCGGCGATGTCGCCCAGGCGCATGACGGTGCCATCGGCCCGGCTGACGACGATGATCTCCTCGAAATCCTGCTGTGTGTAGTTCTGGCCCGTCGTGCGGATGCGCACTTCCTCGTTGCGGGTGTCGATGCTCCCCGCCGAGAGGTCGAGCGAGCCGCCGCGCACGGCAGCCGAGATGTCCCGGAGCGTCAGATCGAGCGCCCGCAAGCGCTGCATCGGGACTTCGATGGAGATTTCGTATTCCCGGACACCGGTCGTCTCCACGTAGGAGACCTCCGGGAGCGCGGAGAGCGCGTCCTCGGTCCGGTAGGCGAGTTCCTTCAGCGTGCGTTCGGACACATCCCCGTAGAGGACGAGGCGGATGACGCTTTGACGACTGGTCACCTCGGTGACCTCCGGACGCTCGGCGCCCGCGGGGAAGGTCTGAATCCTGTCGACCTGTGCCTTGATGTCGTCCAGGAACCGACTGAGATCCGCTCCCCGCTCGATTTCGGCCACGACCGACCCGCCGCCCTCTGACGCCGTGGATCTGATCTGCTTCAGGCCTTCGACTCCCTCGATCTGTTCCTCGATCTTGAGGATGATCGATTCCTCGATCTCGTCCGGAGTGGCCCCGGCGTAGGGGACCGAGATGTGGACGCGATCAAGCGAGATCTCGGGAAAGACCTCCTGGACGAGCGTCGTGAGGGAAAAGAACCCCGCGATGAGGATGAAGAACATCAGGAGATTGGCCGCGACACCGTTTCGGGCCATGTAACCGATCGGCCCGCGCCTCTCCCTGGGACGCAGGCCGTCGTCGCTGTTCATCGGGGATCCTTGCCCGGGCCGGCGGCGCTCGTCATTCCGCGCCGGTGCGCACGGCCATCCCTTCTGTCGCGATCTGGATGCCGCTCACCACGACCTGCTGCCCGGCCTCCAGAGCGCCGGTGACATACACCAACTCGTCGGCCCTTTGCAGCACCCGGACCGGGATGATCGTCACCAGATTCCCGCCGCGCAGCGCCCACACCTCGTTCCCGGTTCTCAGCGCGGCGCGGGGAATCCCGAAGTAGCTCTCCGGCGAGGCTCCGTCGATCTGGACCTCCACGAACTGGCCGACGAGCAGGGGAGGGGCCTCGCGACTCGGCGAGGAATCATCTCCGCCGGCCGGGGCGCCGCCGCCCGACGGGGTGCCTCCCGCCATGGGACGCGGGATCCGCACGACGACGTCTATCGTGCGGGTCTGCTCGTCGAGGGCGGTCTCGGCGCGGTCCACGTAGCCCGTCCACGAGTAGACCATGTCGCCGTATTCGGCCGATGCCGCGGCCCGCACCCGGCGGTTCCCGTCGCCCGCGGCGAGCCCCCAGAGTCCGGGGATCAGCGCGGCTTCACCATCCGGGAGAGGCACGACGACCTCGACGGCGTCGTCCGCGTACAGGCGCCCCACGCTCTGCCCCGGACCGACGAACTGGCCCAGGTCGACCGATTCCGAGCGCACGATGCCGCTGAAGGGCGCCATGACCTCGGTCCTCGAGAGAGCGAGCTCCGCGTCCGCGAGGCCGGCGCTGTCCCGGGCGAGGGCGGCCTGGGCGGCTCTGAGCTGAGGTTCCCGCAGGGTGAGCGGGCTGGCCTCGGCGGATGCGGTGCCGTCTGCCCGGCGGCGCTGGAAGCCGTCGTATTCGGCACGCGCGATCCGCGCCTCCTCCTCTGCCTGCAGAAGCACCACCTGCTGGGCGGCCACGTTGGCCCGCGCCTGCTGTACGCGGTTCTGGTAGTCGGCGTCGTCGATGCGGAAAAGAACATCTCCCGCGCCGAACCTGCCACCGCTCTGGAAGGAGGGGGCCACCCAGGACACCTTGCCGTTGATCTCGGCAGCGACATCGATCTCGGCGCGCGGGCGCACGGTCCCCGCACCGAAGACGGGGATCGCGCCCTCCAGTGCCTCGGCCGTGGCCGTCGTCACGAAAGGAAGCCGCGAAGGCGGTTCACGCAGGGGAGGCTCGGGCCGGAGCCGAACCATGACGACGGCGATAGCGACAGCACCCAGCAGAATCCCAACCGGCAACAGCCGGCGACGAAGGCGACTCATCTACTTGTTCCCTTCTTGCAGGTTTCCATTCGATCCATCGGCCCCGTTCGACCCATCCGTCTCGCTGGTAGGCACCATCCGCGGACCTTCGAGCGTCTCGGGCGGCTCGGTCCACTCGCCACCGAGGGCACGGTGCACCGCAAGCCGGGCAAGGGCGAGGTCGCGGCGCGCTCCGGTCAGCGTCGACTCCACGCTCAGCAGCGCGCGCAGCGCGTCCAGATAGTCGGTGTAGCCTCCCACGCCGGACGCATAGCGCAGCGACTGCAGCGACACCGACGCCACCGCCTCCTCGCGTTGCGACTGGAGGAATTCGTGGCGGCGTCCCTCGTTGTCCAGGGCGGCCAGCGCGGCCTCCACCTCGTGCACCGCCGTCACCACCGTGCGGCCGTATGCGGCGGCGGCCTGACTGAAGTTGGCTTGCGCCAGCGCGATGTTGTTCCTGATCCGGCCTCCCTGGAAGATCGGCGCGGTCAGGTTGCCGATCAGGTTGCGGAACCACTGATCCACGCTGAACAGCCCATCCACATCGGCGGACTGAAGGCCGATCGTCCCGCTGAAGGACAGGGATGGCAGAAGCTCGGCCCGCCGCGCGCCGATCGCGAACCGTGCAGCCTCCAGGCGCTCGCCGGCAGCGCGCACGTCGGGGCGCTGAAGCAGAAGGTCGGCCGGTACACCGGCGGCAACCTGATCGGCGGGGGGCATGGGGGCGAGGGAATCCGGCAGAATCGCGTCGAGCTTGGAGCGGAATCCGCCCAGCAGGACAGCGAGGCGCCCTTCGGCATTCACCAGCTGGCTCTCGAGCTGGGGCAGTGCGGCCTGGGTATTCCTCAACTCCTGGCGCACCTGGTAGAGTTCGAACGAGGTCACGAGGCCGCGGTCGTACCGGGTTTCCGCCAACGCGACCCTTTCGAGAAGGACGTCCACGGTTTCCTGGGCGAGCGCCGTGCGCCGACGCAAGTCCACGATCTCGAAGTACGTGGTGATCGTCTCGGCCAGGACGCCGATGCGCGCGGCGTGGTAGTCGGACTCCGACGCGAGGTACTGCATCACCGCCGCCCTGGAGTCGTTGCGGGCCCGGCCCCAGAAGTCGAGTTCGTAGGCGAAGTCGACACCCAGCGAGTAGGTGGTGATGCCGAGGCGATCCGGGAACTCGAAGCCGCCCGGAATGGGGCTGTCCTCGCCGCCGGCCAGCTCCCTAAACTGCTGCCCGAATCCCGCGTTGCTGGGATTGTCCTGGTCGGATGCCGTCCCGCTGGCCTGGAGGGTGGGGAAGAGCCCTGCCCTTGCGATACCCGACTGGGCGCGGGCCTGCTGCACCCTCGCCACGGCCTCGGCGAGGTCGAAGTTCGCGGCCAGCACCGAGTCGACCACCGTGTTGAGGACGGGGTCCTGGAAGGCGTCCCACCAGTTGCCGGCATCGCGGGTACCTGCGGCGCCGCTCTCCGTGAAGGTGTCGGGGAGGTCGGCGGCGGGTTCGGGCAGCGAGGGCGGTGGCGCGAAGGAGCAGGCCAGGAGGAGAAGCGCGGGGGCCGCGAAAAGGACCGGGACCCGGCGGACCGGGACGGCGTCGCGTATGTCTTGCATGTTCGCTCTCAAAGTGCCTTGGGGGCGCATGTGGACCGGACAACCTACGGAAAGCTGGCCGGGTCGAGGGCATCGGCGCAAGCGTTGGAGCGCTGGCGTCGGCAGATGCAGGACGGGGACGCGGTCAGCGGCGTCAGCGTGGCCGCGGGGACGGTGTTGCCCCCACTAATCGATCCGGTACTCCAGCGCGAGGGTGTGCTTCCCGTCGGCATCGACACCGATCTCCACTGTGCCGGACAGGCCTGCCAACTCTCCCGTGCCGGATCCCGGGACCACGTGTCCGGCCGTCCGCGGGGGGGATTCCGCGGCCGCAATGCCCCAGTGCTGCAGCACGAAGGTGCCCTCGAGGCCCCCAAGCCGTCCCGAGACCTGTTCCGAGGCGATGTAGCCCGCATCCTGCAGGGGACCCTCCCTGCTGGCGCGGCACATCAGCACGCGTGCGCGGGCCTTCCCTTTCAGGTCGCCCTGGTACTCCTTCAGGACCAGCGCTTCGGAGAGATGGGGGCCGTCGCCCTCCTCGCCGTAGGGCGTCTCGTCCCACCCGGTGACGTCGAACCGGGCGGCGGCCTTCACGAGCTGCCCACGCGGACGGCCTGCGGGGCCGCTGCCTGGACACGGTCCAGGGCGACGGCCAGCGTTTCCACCGTACGGTCCACGTTGCCGAGCTTGTCGAGTCCGAAGAGCCCCAGCCGGAAGGTCCGGAAGCCCTCGGGCTCGTCACAGCGCAGCGGGACCCCGGCGGCGATCTGCAGGCCTGCCGCGGCGAAACGGCTGCCGTCCTTGATGGCCGGGTCGTCGGTGTAGCTGACCACGACTCCTGGAGCCTCGAACCCTTGAGCCGCGACGCTCTCGAAGCCCCTCTCGGCAAGGAGTGCCCGTACTCGCGTTCCCAGTTCCCACTGTCGGGCCCGGGCGTTCTCGAGTCCGAATGCGCGCGTCTCGGTCATGACGTCCTGGAAGAAGCGCAGAGCGTCGGTGGGCATGGTGCTGTGGTAGGTGTGTCCGCCGTCCACGTAGGCGTCCATCACCTTGAGCCACATGTGCAGGTCGCACGCGAAGCTTGTGCCCTGCGACGATGCGGCCCGGGCGCGGCCTTCGGAGCCGAGCATGACGAGTCCCGCGCACGGCGAGCCGCTCCACCCCTTCTGCGGCGCGCTGATCAGCACGTCGACGCCCGACTCCTCCATGTTCACCCAGAGGGCGCCGGAGGCGATTGAGTCGAGCACGAAGATGCCGCCCACCGCATGTACGGCGTCGGCGACGGCGCGAACGTAGTCGTCGGGAAGTACGATTCCGGCCGAGGTCTCGACGTGGGGGGCGAAGACGACGTCCGGTCTCTCGGCCGCGATCGTCGCACACACCTCGTCGATCGGAGCGGGGGCGAAGGGAGGGGTGGCGCTGTCGTCGACGGGACGGGCCTTGAGCACGATCGACTCGGCGGGAATGTCCCCCGCCTCGAAGATCTGGCTCCAGCGGTAGCTGAACCACCCGTTGCGGAGGACCAGGCACCGCTTTCCGCTGCCGAACTGGCGCGCGACGGCCTCCATCGCGTAGGTGCCGCCGCCGGGGATGACAGCCACGGAACCGGCGGCGTATGTATCCTTCAGGGTCGCGGAGATGTCGCGCATCACTTCGCGGAAGCGCGACGACATGTGATTAAGTGATCGGTCGGTGAAGACGACCGAATACTCCAGCAGTCCATCGGGGTCGATATCGGGTAGCAGCCCGGGCACGTCTACCTCCTTGGGGTCGGGTGAGCGTACTACATTAGCCCGTCGCGATGGGCACCGGAAGCAGACGAGGCGAGGATCAAGGTTGCGATGAAGAGATTACGGATCGACAGGGCGTGGAAGTCGGCGCTGGTGCTCGCGTTCCTGGGCTGTGAGGCATCGGCTGTCCCCGAACTCGGCTACGAAGTGTTGCGGACCCTGCCGCACGAGCCCGGCGCCTACACGCAGGGCCTGGTCATCCACGACGGCACGTTCCTGGAGAGCACCGGCCAGTACGGGGAGTCGCAGCTGCGGCAGGTCGACATCGCCACCGGCGAGGTCCGGCGCAGCCACGTCCTCTCGGACGAGCATTTCGGCGAAGGCATCGCGGTGGTGGGCGACCGGGTGATCCAGCTGACCTGGAAAGTCGGTCTTGCCTTCGTGTACGACATCGACACCTTCGCGCCCGTGGACACCCTCGAGTACGAAGGCGAGGGGTGGGGACTCTGCTACGACGGCGAGTCGCTGTTCCTCTCCGACGGATCCGGCACGCTGCAGCGCCGCGACCCGGCGACGTTCGCCGTCCTGGAGGAGATCCGGGTCACCCGCGACGGCTTCTCGACGCGCAACCTGAACGAACTCGAGTGCGTGGGGGACGACATCTACGCCAACGTCTACATGGAAAACCGGATCGTGCGGATCGACAAGCGGACCGGCGAGATCACCGGCGAGCTGGACGCGCTGGGGCTTGCGCTGGCCAGCAATCGCCCTGCCGACCCCGGGGCCGTCTTCAACGGAATCGCCTACGACCCCGGGACCGGCACCTTTTATGTGACCGGCAAACACTGGCCGGAGGTGTTCGAGATCGCGATCAGCGGAGGGTAGGCGCCTCGCCGGTCTCGATGCGCGCGCCGATCCTGCCACGGACTCCTGTCGCCCCGGCGCCCGCCTACCCGAACAGCAGCTCGCCCATCCCCCGCACCAGCCCCGTGACGTCGCCGACCCGTTTGGCGGCCAGGAGCGTACCGGCCACGTAGGGCTGCGGGCTGTTGCCGGCGTCGTGGCGGATCGTCAGGCGCTCGTCGGGAAGGCCGAAGAGGGCCTCGACCGCGACCAGATAGCTCGGCAGCCTGACCGAGTGGACCTGGGTGCCACCGATCGAGGCCCCCCGCGTGGCGGGCTCCCCCAGGGTCTCCTCCACCGGCAGCCCCATCTCGTTGGGAGAGACGGTCGCCAGGTATTCGGCGAGTTCCAGCGCGGTGCCGCTGGGGGCATCGGGCTTGTTCGCGTGCGAAAAGTCGATGATTTCCCGGTGCGGCACATGCCGGGCCGCGATTCCGCACAGGTGCTTGAGCAGCGCCGCCGTCAGGGAGAAGTTGCCCGCGGCGATTACCCCGGAGCGCGCTGCGAGGGCGGCCGCTGTGATGTCGCGGTAGTCGTCCTCGTCCAGACCGGATGTGCCGACGACGACCCGCGTACCCGCCTTGAGGGCTGCGAGCGCATGTGCCTTTACGGCGGCAGGGTGCGTGTAGTCGATCCACACGTCGGGACCCGGGGCCAGCGCGTCGGCCGGATTTGCCGTGATCGATACCCCGACGGGGCCGTCCCGGCCAATGGCGAGTCCGACGTCCTGGCCCACCGTCGACCGCGCCACGGCCGACACCAGTTCGAAGTCGGATGACTCGATCACCGCTTCGGCCACAGCCCGTCCCGACCACCCCGTCACCCCGGCCACACAGACCTTGATGCTCATGCGAAGAGTCCTTTCCCGCCCCGCGCTTCCTCGGCGCCGACGAACTCGGCAAACCCGGCGGCATCTTCGGCCGCTTCCCCGATCCGCACCACCCCGCGCCGGATGTCGTCCATGCTGTTCGCGATCGACAGGCGCAGGAAGTCCTGCCCCTCCGCCCCGATCCGGCCGAACGAGGCCCGGTCCATCGTGGCCACCCCGTACCGGTACAGCAGGAACATCTGGAGCATGCCCGCCGGCGTCGCGCGGCACCGTGCCTCGCCGGGCAGCGCCGCGTGCGCCTCGTAGACCCCCAGCCGCTCGCACAGCCCCGACACGTCCGGAAAGACGTAGAACGCGCCCTTCGGCGTTCGGCACCCGATCCCCGGGACGTCGTTCAGCGCCGGCACGATCCAGTCCCGCCGCCTCTCGAACGCCGTGACCATGCGCATTACCTCGACCGCCGAAGCCGGGTCCTCGTACGCCGCCACCCCCGCCTCCTGCAGGAAGGGCGGCACGCACGACACGATATTGATGTTGATCTGCTTGAAGAGCGCGGCTTCCTCCTCCGTCGGCAGCACCGCCCACCCCAGCCGCCACCCGGTCATGGCGAAGCCCTTGGAGTGCCCGCTGGCGATCACCGTGCGCTCCGCCATCCCCGGGTGCGACGCGATGCTCTCGTGCTCCAGCCCGTCGAAGAGGATCTGTTCGTAGATCTCGTCGGAATAGATGCGAACGTCGGGGCGGCACCGCGTCCGGATCAGCTCGGCGATGCTAGCCAGTTCGTCGCGCGACAGCACGCCCCCCGTCGGATTCGACGGCGAGCACAGGATGATGACCTTGGTCCGCTCGGTGATCAGCGCGGCCAGGTCGTCGGCGGTGAACGCGAAGTCGCGGTCGGCGGAGAGCAGGAGCGGCACGGGGACCGCGCCCACGAACTGCACCCACGACTCGTAGATCGGAAATCCGGGCGAGGGGTAGATCACCTCGTCGCCTTCGTCCACATACGTCTGCATGGTATACCCGATCGGGGGCTTGGCCCCGGGGGTCACGACGACGCGGTTCGGGGTCACGTCCACGCCGCGCGTGCGGGTCACATGCGCGGCGATCGCCTCGCGGAAGGGCAGGATCCCGGCGGGATCGCAGTAGCCGGCACGCCCCGCCTCAAGGGCATCCATGGCCACCTGGTTCAGGTGTGGCGGGCTGTTGAAGTCGGGCGCGCCCAGGTTGAAGCGGATCACGTCGAGGCCCATGTCGACGCAACGCTGTATGTCGTCGCCCAGTTTGAAGGCGTTCTCTGTGCCCAGCTGGCTCATGCGGCGGGAGATGACGGCCAAGGGGATTTCTCCTTTGCGGCGGCCTGTGCTCGATGACGCCCGGATGGGGCGCCACTGGCAACCGAAGCTGCGCCGCCAGTAAGATCAAGACAAGCGACAGTCGGCCATTGCCCGGAGCCAGTCCCATGAAGCGTCAAGCCAGCCGCCGCAAATTCCTCACTGAAATGGCCGCCGGAGCCGTGGTTCTGCCCGCGGCATTGACCCGGACCGCATCCGCCCGGGACGGCACGGGGCCGCTGCCAGCCACCCCCGTCGCACCCCCATGGCCGCATGGCGCCTCCTCCGCGCCCCGCGACGAGGCCTGGTGGGAGATGGTGCGCGCCCAGTTCTCCTTCACCGAGGAGCGCGTGCCGATGAACGCGGCGAACCTCTGCCCCTCGCCCCGCTCGGTGGCGGCGCGGGTCGAGGAGCTGACCCGTGACATCGACCGCGACTGTTCCTTCAACAACCGCGCCAAGTTCCGCGGCCTCACCGAGCAGTCCCGCACCGGCGTGGCCGCCCAGCTCGGCGTCAGCCCCGACGAGATCGCGATCGTCCGCAACACCAGCGAATCCAACAACACCATCAACAACGGCGTGGACCTGCGCGCGGGCGATGAGGTGGTTCTATGGGATCAGAACCACCCGACCAACAACGTGGCGTGGGATGTGCGGGCGGCGCGCTTCGGGATCACTGTGAAGAGGGTATCCGTGCCACGCCACCCGGCCTCGGCCCAGGACCTCATCGACCCCTTCGTCGCGGCGCTGACCGACCGGACCCGCGTCCTGTCGCTTACGCACGTCTCGAACGTCAGCGGGATCCGGCTGCCCGTTCGCGAGCTGGTCGAGGCGGCACGCCCCCGCGGCATCCACGTCCACGTGGACGGCGCCCAGAGCTGGGGCGCGCTCGACGTCGACCTCGGTGCGCTCGGCTGCGACTCCTACTCCGCCTCGGCGCACAAGTGGTACATGGGGCCCAAAGAGGCGGGCGTCCTCTTCGTCAGGGAGGACCGGATTCCGCAGGTGTGGCCCAACATCGTCGCGCCCGGCTGGGGCAACGACGCCGACCCCGACGTGACGGGCGCGCGCAAGTTCGAGTCGCTCGGCCAGCGGGACGACGCGTGCCTGGCTGCGGTCGGCACCACGGCGGAGTTCCACTCCGCAATCGGCGGGGCGGAGACCGAGGAGCGGATCGCCGGACTGGCGACGCAGCTGAAGGAGGGGCTCGCCGAGCTCGGCATGACGCTGGTGACGCCGATGGAGCCGGGGCTGTCCGGCGGCGTGTGCATCATCGAGGTGCCGGGCGACCGCGGCACGGCCCTTCGCCGCCTGTACGAGGAGCACGGCATCGCGGGGGCGGGGACGGGGGGACTGCGGTTGTGTCCACACGTCTACAACACGCGGGAGCACGTGGCGCGGGCGGTCGAGGGCGTGAAGGCGCTGCGGGGGGTGATTCTGGGGTAGGGCGGCGGAACCGGCCCGGTACCCCGCTAGCGCGTGTAGATCAGCAACACTCCGCTGGCGCCGCGGGTTCCGTAGAGGACACCGGCCTCGACCGGCGTGATGTACTGAATCCTGCGTACGTCCCGCGGATTGAGGTGTTGAAGGAAAAAATGGGGGTTCGAGACGACCGCGTCGTCGATCAGGACGAGGACCATGTTGCAGCTGTTGGGATCACCGCTGCGCCAATTCCGTCTCGTCTCGATACACAAGATCTCCTGGCCCCGCAAATTTGCTTCCGTAATCGAAAACCCCGGCGCGCGAGCCGCACGCGCAATCCCGGCAAAGTCCACTACCCGGTGCGCGATCGAATCCACCTGCGCTTCCGTCAGCCCCGAAAAACGAGTTCCCGGCGTTGTGAAAATCGGCTCCTCCCTCCGCCCGACGACCACCAGCGGCTTCAGGGCGATGGCTCTGGTGGCAAGCTCGATCTCCAACCCGAGCGCCTCATTGCTGAACACGGTCAGGGAATCGACGCGCGGGGCATAGCCCAGCAGGCTGGTTTCGATGATCTGTTTGCCTGGCGGTACGCCGGTGAAACCGAACGCTCCAGTCGAATCCGTGAGTTGGGAGTGGTCGGAACCGATCAGCTGAACGTGGGCGCCCGGAATCGCCGTCCCGGTCCCGTAGTCAAGGACGGAGCCGGTGATCGTCACCGGGTTCGAAATGGTGATTGCGAAATCCAGAATCTGCGCTCCCGAGTGGCTGAGCGGCACCGGCGTTCCGCTGTTGTTCCCGAAGGCAACCGTGACCGTGAGCGGTTCCGAAGGGTCCAGATTGCAGAGCTGGAACTGGCCCGAAGCGTTGGTTCTCACCTCGTGCGCCACGCGCCTTCTTTGCAGGATTCCAGCTCTGCTGCCGAGAGCTCTTACTGTTGCACGCGGCAGCGGCACACCGGTCAGGGCGTCGGTAACGACCCCCCCGACCGATGTCGTACCTTCTCCCGGCTCTGCCGAACACCAGGCCGACAGGATCGTGGACCGCGAAGGGATCGTGAGGGCCACCTGCGTGGAGGATCCGCTGTTCACGAGCACACTGGCCGGTGTCATCGCTACCCCCAGAGTTCCCAGGCGCCGGTGAAAGAACACCACGCTGCGCTGGCCCGCCGGGACACCATCGAGCCTGAACTCCCCGTTCTCGTCCGATTCGGCAACTGCGTCGGTCCCCACCACGGCCACCCGGGCATTGGCCAGCGGAGAGAAGGTAGTGCTATCGAAGACGGTACCGACGATGTGGCCCGTGGCCTGGCCTACAACCGAACTCCCGGAACCAATCAGGGAAACGGCGGCTAGCAACACACCCATGGCAAGACGACGCGGGTGCTCGCGAAGCAAAGTTGTAGTCGGCTGGAACAGTGTCCTCATCCTCTGTCATGAGGAACGGAGCCGGTCGGAGGACCGCGTCCAGTATCTTCTACCGCTTCACGGCCGTTCCCATTACCTCGAAGCGCGCCTCGAACAGCAGCGTCCCCGATCCCAGGAACGCCCGTGCCGGGTACTCGCTGGTGAAATAGGTGCGGTATACGCTGTTGAAGGCGCCGTAGTCCGCAACATCGGAGGCGTACACCTGCACCACCACCAGGTCGTCCATCGTCAGTCCCTCGCCTTCGAGCACGGCCTTCATGGCGTCCAGGACGTTGGCGGCTTCCTGCTCTGCGGTTTCGGGGACCTGGCCGCCTTCGAGACCGAGCATGCCGGACAGGTACAACGTGTTGTCGACCCAAGCCGCTCCGCTGAAGGGGGCTACCCCGTCGCCGTCTGCGGGGGACCGCGGGTTCACGAACGCGACGGCGGGCGCCGCGTCGTGCATGGCGTCGTCGTCGGGCATTTCGGTGTTCTCGCATGCTGCGGAGAGGACGAGAAGGGGGGCGGCCAGGGCCGCGAACAGGCGGTTGCGCAGGGTTGCAGGGGTCATCGGAAGATGCCTTTCCCGTATGTAGGGGCGGGAGCCTCGGGGGACGGATAACGGGAGCCGTTTACCGGGCGATCCAGAGTGGCAGCGAGATTAAGGCTCGCCCGGTTGGCGCGGCAAGGTTGCCGTCCGAGGCCGAACGGTGCGCCAGGGTTCGGACAGGAGAATCGGAAAGGCGGGAACATGAGACGGATCGCGCACGGCTTCGCACTGCTGGCATTCGTTGGTTGCGGCGACGATACAGCGCCGGACGCGCCGACCGCGGAGATTGTCGACTCTGCTGGCGTTGCCATCGTAACCAGCCTGCCCAGCGACGCCGTCTATGGGGTGCTGGCCGCGGAGCCATCGCTGTCGATCGGCGTCCTGGAGGGGCCTGATGAGCTCCTGTTCGACGGGATCGCAACGGTGGTCCGGGACACGGAGAGCAACGTGATCGTGGCCGATCGCGGAGCCGGCGAGATTCGCGTCTTCGACGCCGCCGGCAACCACTTGCGCTCTTTCGGGCGCCGGGGAGAGGGCCCGGGAGAGTTCCAGTCACTGGTCGGTGCCTGGCTGCTCCCAGACGGCAGCATCGTCACGGCAGACAGGCGCCTCCAGCGCATTTCCCGATTCGACATCGAGGGAATGCTGCTCGGCACGGGCACCCTTTCGGGCCTGGATGCAATGGCCATGGTAACGCCCGTCGGTCTCGCAGGCCCCGAGACGTTCCTGAGCCGGATCCGACCCTTCACGATGCCATCCATGGACGAATCGTTGACCGGCATTGAGGAGGCGTTCGAGGGCGACTCGGCCCCCCCGGAGTACTTCCTGCGCTACCGTCTGGACGGGACGCTCGTCGACACCGTAACGAGCCACCCCGGCGAAATGATGTCGGCTTCGGCCTCCGGAAGCGGCAGCAATTTGTCCCTGCAGCTCCTGAGAGTACCCTTCTCCCCGGAACCGTCGGCGAACGGATCGACCCGCGGCGTCGCGATCACGGATGGCGCCGAATACGAGGTCAGCGTCTTCGACGAAACGGGTGCACTGAGCAGGATCGTGCGGCTCAGCGAGACACCGAGCCCTCGAACCGACGAACACCTGGAAGCCTACGTGCGCAATTCCGGCAACCCGTCCACGCAGGACGAGGCTTCCATCCGGCAGATGGTCGCGACCTACCAGGACATGCCGATCCCGGAATCGCTGCCCGCGTACACGGACCTCCGCATCGCGGACAACGGCCAACTCTGGGCGCGCCGCTTCAGCCTGCGCGGGGCCATCCTCTCCCACTGGGACGTGTTCGGTGACGATGGCCACTATCTGGGCCAGGTCGAGGTCCCCGCCTCGTTCACTGTCGAAGAGGTCAGCGGGGGCCAGGTGGTGGGCGTGTCCAGGGACGAATTCGGTGTCGAGCGCGTCGAGGTCCGCGAGCTTACCTTGGATGGCCGGTAGGAGACATCCCGAACACGAGGACACCCGCGCATGGCCCGCAATCTCGAATGGCGCTACCACCGCCCTGGCTGAACCAGCTGCAAACGCACGCAGGAGTTTCTTGCGCAGAACGGAATCGACGCGGCTGAGACGAGAAGCGCGACGAAGAACCCGGTTACGAAGAAAGAGGTCCTGGCGCTGCTCGAGGGCGTGACCGAACTCTGCGTCGCGAAGGGCAGGAAGGTGGTGCGCGTGGACCTCTCCAGCGAAGACCGGCCCTCCGACAGCGAACTCGTTGGCATGATGGTGAGCCGCTGGGGCAAGCTGAGGGCCCCCTCGCTGAGGGTCGGAACCACTTTCGTGGTGGGATTCAACCAGGACATTCTCGCGTCGGTCTTCGGCACGTAGGCATCCGAGCCGGGGGTGCCCGGCCGCGCGGCGCCGGCCGGCGTGCGATCGATGGCCGGCGTGGCGCCGCTGGATGGACGCCCTCACACTGGCGGTCGTCGCCGATCCTGCGCAGCTTCTTCGCTGGCAGCCCCGCCGCGCCAGGCGGGAGTCCCGCAGTCCCGGAACCGGAGATTTCGACCATGCGTCACGCGCGCCCCCGCACGACGGCCTTCACCCTCTCGCTCGCTCTCCTTGCGGCCGCCTCACCGGCCCTCGCGCAACAGCGGGCCCTCGACCACGAGGACGTCCTTCACTGGAACACCATAGGCAGCCCCTCGCTGTCACCTGACGGTGCGTGGCTCGTCTTCGTGCTGACGGCCATGGAGGGCGACCCCGTGCTCACGATCCGGGCCGCCAGCGAAGGCGCCGCGCCGATGACCTTCCGGGGGGCGGACCCGCAGTTCACCTCCGACTCGCGCTTCGTCGTGTACGAGGTGCCGCCGGTCGAGGCGGTCGTCGATTCGCTCAGGCGCGAGGGGAAGAGGGGCGACGCGCTGCCGAAGGACACGCTCGCGTTCGCCGAGGTCGCGGCGTTGCTGGGCGGCGGAGCGCAGCCGCGGATCGTCGGGGCGATCGACAACTTTCGCGTGGCGGCCGACGGCAGCTGGGTGGCCTACAAGCCGGTCGAGGAGGAGGAGGAAGAAGAGGATGCCGGCGAGGCGGAAGAAGCCGCTGAGGAGGAAGAGCCAGAGGAGGAAGAGGAGGGCGACGAAGCGGACGACGGCGACGAGAAGGACAAGGAAGAGGGAGCGACCCTGGTGCTGCTGAATCTGAGCACCGGCACCGAGACGCGGTACGAAAAGGTCACCGACTACTTCTTCGCCGAGGAGGCGGCCACGCTGACCTTCGCCACCTCCGCCGAGGACGGCGAGGGTGACGGTGTGTTCGTGGTCACGCTCGACGACATGTCGCGGCACGCGGTACTCGAAGGCGAGGGCAACTACAAGCAGCTGACCGTGTCGGACGACGGCTCGCAGGTCGCGTTCCTGGCCGACCGGGACGACTACGCCGCCGATCAGCCCGAGTTCACGCTCTTCCACGGCGCCGGGCCGTCGTGGTCAGGTGCCGCCGTGGCTAATTCGGCCACCGAGGGTGTGCCGTCCGGCTGGTGGGTCAGCGAGAACGGCAACGTCAGCTTCTCGGACGGTGGCGGCCGCGTCCGCTTCGGCACGGCCCCGAGGCCCGAGCCGGAGGAGGAAGACGAAACGCTGGACGACGACAAGGTCACCCTCGACGTCTGGAACTGGCAGGATCCGTACCTGCAGCCGATGCAGCTCGTGCAGGCCAATCAGGAGCGCAATCGCACCTACGCGGCCGTGGCGCACCTGGACGGCGGCGCGGTCGTGCAGCTCGGCACCCCCGATGTCCCCAACGTGCGCTTTGCGGCTGAGGGCGATGCGGCATTCGCGGTCGGCGCGACCGACGTGCCGTACCGCCAGCTCATCTCGTGGGACGGGCGCTACAACGACGTCTACGCGATCGATGTGGCCACGGGTGAGCGGCGCATGGTCGCGGAGAGGGTGAAGGGCTTCGGCGGCGCGTCGATCTCGCCGATGGGCGGCTACGCGTCATGGTGGGACGGCGATGCGCGGCACTGGATGGTGGCGCCGCTGCAGGGCGGCGACGCGATGGCGGCCAGCACGGACGTGCCGCACGCCGTCTGGAACGAGCTGGACGACCACCCGGACCTGCCGCCCCCGTACGGCCCGGCGTTCTGGACCGAGGGCGACAACGGGTTGCTCTTCTACGACCGCTACGACGCCTGGCGCTTCGAGCCGGCCACCGGCGAGGTCACCAACCTGACCAATGGCGCGGGCCGGGAGTCGGGCACCCGCTTCCGCTACGCGCGGACCGACTTCGAAGACCCCGCCATCGCCGACGGCGAGGCGCTCTGGCAGGCCTTCCACTACCTCGGAAAGCAGTCGGGCTTCCACCGAGGCCGCACCGACCGGGCCGCCACCCCCGATCCGGTCATCATGGCCGACAAGACCTTCCGTTTCCGCGGCAAGGCGGACGACGCCGATCGCTGGCTGATCACGCGGGAGGACTTCCGGGAGTTCCCGGACCTGTGGGTCACCGGCGGCGAGGGAGTCGACATCGCCTTCGACGAGATGGTGAGGATGTCCGACGCCAACCCCCAGCAGGCCGACTACCGGTGGGGCTCGGCGGAGATCGTCGAGTGGCACTCCAACGACGGGACCCCGCTCCAGGGCATCCTCTTCACCCCCGACGACTTCGATCCGTCCACCCAGTACCCCATGATGGTGTACTTCTATGAGCGCATGTCGGACGGCATCCATCAGCACCGCTCGGTCCGGCCGGGAGGTTCCTCGGTCTCGGTGCCGTTCTACGTCAGCCGGGGCTACGTCGTCTTCATCCCCGACATTCCGTACGAGATCGGCTATCCCGGCGAGAGCGCCCTCGACGCGGTGGTGCCCGGCGTGCTCAGCCTCGTCGCCCGCGGCTTCGTCAAGGAAGACAAGATCGGCGTGCAGGGGCATTCGTGGGGCGGCTACCAGATCGCCTACATGGTCACCAAGACGAACCTCTTCGCGGCGGCCGAGGCGGGCGCTCCGGTCAGCAACATGACCAGCGCCTACGGCGGCATCCGCTGGCAGTCCGGCATGAGCCGCATGTTCCAGTACGAGCGGACGCAGAGCAGGATCGGCGGCACGCTCTGGGAGTCGACCAACGAGTACCTCCACAACTCGCCGGTCTTCTACGCCGACAAGATCCACACGCCGGTCCTGATGATGCACAACGACGAGGACGGGGCCGTGCCCTGGTACCAGGGGATCGAGATGTTCGTCGCGATGCGCCGCCTGCAGAAACCGGTCTGGATGCTCAACTACAACGGCCAGGGCCACGGACTGAGCCGCGAAGCTGACCGCAAGGACTGGGCGATCCGCATGCAGCAGTTCTTCGACCACTACCTCATGGATGCGCCGGCGCCGGTGTGGATGGAAGAGGGTGTGCCGGCGATTCTGAAGGGGAAGACGCTGGGGCTGGAGGTGAAGCGGAAGGTGTCGTAGGGGGGCGAGACGAGTTTCGATGAAGTCACCACGGGTGTGGCCAGTTGCTGACCACTCCCTGGCAGGGTGCGGGATCGCCGTCTGCCTGCTCACGGCCTGTACCCCCCCGGGGGGGCTGCCCGAATCCGATGTGGGGTCGAGTCCCACCAGGGCCACGGCCGCCGACGGCAGCTATATCTCCTGGCGCGAGCACCTGATCGACGACGAGGCGCTCGGGGCTGTGGCGATCCGAGGGGCCGACGGCTCCGTGATGGGAGACCTCGACCGGGACGGGTATCTCGACATCGTGTCGGTGCATGAGTCGGACACCGAGTACGACGGCGTGGCCGACGGTCACGTGCGCGTTGCCTTCGGCTCGGCCGACCCGGACGCGTGGGAGCTGAGGACCCTGTTGGACGGTCCCGATGCCGGAGCAGCCGAGGACGCGGCCATCGGCGACCTCAACGGCGACGGCTGGCCCGACGTGGTCGCGGCGTGCGAACTCGGCCACCTCGTCTATCTCGAGAACCCGGGCGCCGAGGCGCGCTCGGCGCCGTGGGCGCGTACCATCCCGCCGCTGGTCACAGGACGCGGGTCGTTCATCCGGGTGTTCCTCGCCGATTTCGACCGGGACGGCCGGCCCGAGATCGTCGCCGCCAACAAGGGTGCGCAGAACCCCGGCACGGACGCCATGGAGCCCCATCCCATCTCCTGGTTCGAACTGCGCGGCGACCCCCTCGATCCGGCCAACTGGGTGGAACACGAACTCGCACGGGTCCCGTGGCCGATCAACTCGCAGCCGGTCGATCTGGACGGCGACGGCGACCTGGACGTACTGGGTGGCTCTGTGGCCGAGAGCCGGATCTTCTGGTTCGAGAACGTCACGGACGGCGACATCCGCTTCCGGGAGCACCGTATCGAGATCGACGGGACCTCGATCCCGGCCACCGACCGGCCTCCGGACGAGGATGGAAACGATCGCGCCCTGGTCACCGGGTTCAACGTCGATTTCGCCGACCTGAACGAGGATGGCCGGCTGGACATCGTGCTCGCCGAGGACTTTCGCTACCTGGTCTGGCTCGAGCAGCCGTCACGGCCCGAGGACCTGTGGCGGCTCCACGCCATCGGCAACACGGTACCCGACCAGCTCGTCGGACTCGCGGTCGCCGACATCGACGGAGACGGCGACCACGATGTCGTTACCGGCGGCTACAGCCGCGGCCCCCGCGACGCCGACGGCGGTGTGACGGCCTCGGATCCCCTGGGCCGCCTGGCCTGGTACCGGAACCCCGGTGACCCGCGCGGGACCTGGATCCGCCACGACATCTCGCGCAGGCAGCGCGGCATGTTCGACAAGTTCCTGCCCCGCGACATGGACGGCGACGGAGACGTGGACTTCGTCTCCACACGTGGAAACAGTTCTGTCTGGGACGGGGTGTTCTGGCTGGAGCAGGTCAGGTCATCCGAAGCGCGGCCCGCCTTCGAAACAGCCCGCCAGATCGACAGTCCGGAGATGCCGCTGCCCCCGGCGGGTTGAACAGGCCGCCGCGCCGGCCGTCAGCCCGTGCCGATTCCCACCGAAAAGCTCAAGCCACTCACCGCGTAGTCGTACTCGATCCGGATATCGGGTGCCGACACGGCCCATCCGGTAAGGGATCTGAAGTATCTGAACCGAAGGTCCACCGGCCGCCCCCGGCGCAGTGTCACGCCCACCCCCGCGATCGCCGGCCAGTGAGCCAGGCGCGAACGGTCCTCACCCACATCGCCGTTCGCCGGATTGGTCCCACCCGTGACGAACTCCGACGACATGCGCCGCGTCCCCAGAAGGACATACGCCTGCGCGCCGCCATCGCCAAGACCGCGCCCCAACTGCAGGTTTGCACCCAGCGAGTAGCGGTCGCTGAATTCCCAGCGGCCCGGCCATACGTCGTGTGGGTTGCCATTGGGGGTTGGCTGGATGATACCCTCGATGAGGCGCCGGGTAGAGACCGCGAGTTCCACCTCGCCGCCGAACATCCATCCTTCCGGCGGCCCGGCCCGGAATCCGCCGGCCAGGTTGGCGGCGATGTCGACGCCGCTGGACGCCGATACGCTCGTGCTCGATCCGCCGCCCACGCTGACCGTCTTGGTGTGTTCGATCGTCATCCGGTTCGCCTCGGGAGAAAAACGGACGAAGAACGCGGATTGGGCCTGTGCGGAGAGCGGAGCGAGAGCGACGACGGCAAGCCAGCCGAATAGAGGGCAGATTCTCGATGTCATGGAGCGGCTCCGGCGGCGTCCGCGGGGGAATGTCGGGCTTTCAATCATGTACAAACTAGGCACGCACTGCCCCCCGGCATACATTCAACCCATGCCCATCTACGAATACACCTGCCAGGACTGCGGCCTCGACTTCGAGCGACTGGTGCTGGGCCGCAAGACGCCGACCTGCCCGGGGTGCGAGAGCGAAGAGCTGGAACGGCGCATATCGCTGCCCCGCGTGAAGTCGTCCAGCACTCACGACATGGCCATGCGCGCCGCGAAGAAGCGGGACGCGGCCCAGGCTCGCGACCGCATGCACGAACGCATCCGGTACGAAGAGAGCCACGACCGGCACGGCTGACCTTGCGCCCAATTCGAGCCCTCGCGCTGCTCGCGCTTGCCACCGTGCCGCTCGGGTGCGCCCGCGATACCGCTCCCGACGATCTCGCGGCAGCCGAAGAGGGGGCCCGCGCCGCCATCGAAGCATATGTCGATGCGGCGAGCGCGCTGGACCTGGATTCGGCCGGAAGCTTCTACTCCGGCAGCGACGACTTCCAGTGGCTGGAACAGGGCGTGGTGCGCTATGAATCGGCCCAGGCGGCGCGCGAGTCCTTTGCCGGGCTGGCGGCGATGGCGTCGTCGGCCAGGCTCACGCTGTCGGACCTGACCGTGACGGCGCTCAGCCCCGACGCCGCTGTCGCGACCTGCCATTTCGTGCAGGAGATCGGAATCGACGGCGGAGCGGGCTTCTCCTTCTCCGGCGCAATGACCATTGTGCTGCGCCACGAAGGCGGCCGCTGGGTCTTCGCTTCGGGCCACACGTCGTCCCCGCCGCCAGGCCAAGGCGAGGCGGCCGCAGCTCCCGAGGGGCGCCCATGACCAGCGGAGGCGGTAGCGGCGGCAAGCAGTCCCCCGGACTGATTCGGCAGCTGGGGCTCCTCGGCCTGACCGCGACCGGTATCTGCGCGATGCTCGGGGCGGCGATCAACCTGATCCCGATCATGCTGCAGAGGAATGTCCCCGGGATCGGGCCGCACGTCCTGTCCTCCTACTTCTTCGCCGCGCTTCCGGCGCTGGTGGCCGCCCTCGCGTACGCCAGCCTGTCGTCGGCGATGCCGCGCGCGGGGGGCAGCTACATCTACGTGAGCCGCTCGCTCAGCCCCTTCTGGGGATTCGTCGCGAGCTTCTCGCAGTGGTTCGGGCTTTCGATCGCGATCGGCGTGGTGTCGTACGTCATCGTCCCGTTCCTCCGGGACATCGCAGGCGCGGTGGGGTGGGTAGGGACGGCGGAAGCGCTCGATACCGGACCGATCCGGGTAGGGATTGCGCTCGCCTTCCTCTGGACCTTCGTGATCGTAAACCTGCGCGGCCTGGGCGCCTACGAGCGCACCCTCGTTCCGATGATGTTCCTGATGTTCGCGCTGGGGAGCGTGGTCATCGTGGCCGGCTTCCTCTTCGACCACGGCGACTTCGCCACGGCACTGATGGCCAGCGAGGGCCGCGCCGTGCCGCCCGAACCCGCCGCCCCCTTCCGCATCGGCCCCTTCCTCGCCGCCGCCGCGCTGCTCTTTTCCAGCTTCATCGGCTTCGACTCGATCGCGCAGGCGGGCGGCGAGGCGCGCAACCCCGGCCGCAACCTCCCCCTCGCCACCGGCCTCGCCGTCGTCACGGTGGGCACCTTCTACCTCCTCTTCACGGCCGCCATCTATCACGCGGTCCCCTGGAGCTTCGTGGCCGAAGAGGCGCAACTCCGCGACCTCACCGCGCCGGGGCTGCTGGGCTACCTCCTCCCCACGGGCTGGACCGTAGCGATCGTCGCGGGGGCCGCCGTCGCCCTCATCAACGACCTCCCCGCGATGCTGCTGGCGGTATCGCGCCTCATGTTCGCGTGGGCCGAAGACGGGATCTTCCCGCGCGGGATCGCCGCCGTCAACGCGCGCTGGCGCACCCCGCACGTGGCGCTCTTCGGGAGCGGGCTGATGGCCACGGTGGGGATCCTGGGCAGCCACCTGGCGGGCGACTTCTTCCTGGGCATCGACATCCTCGTTACCGCGATGCTGGTCAACTTCCTGCTCATGTGCCTGTCGCTGCTGAACCTGGCGCGCCGCAATCCCGAGCGCGCCGCGAAGATCAGGGTGCTGAAGGGACGCACCGGCCAGCTGGTGGTCGGCACGGCCGGCGTCATCCTGCTCACCGTCTTCCTCGTCGTCCACATCAACAAGGATCTGACCGCCGACGTGGGTGCGTGGTACTTCCATTCCACCTGGGTGTGGCTCGGGGTGATGGCTCTCGCGTCGACGATCTTCGTCGTGCGCGTGACGCGGATGCGGCGGGAAGGCGCCGACACCGGAGCGCTCTTCCGGGAGCTCCCGCCGGAGTGACGAGCTGACATGGGCGGACCGGATCGCCCCGGGGGCCGGCAATACGCGGTCGAGCGCACCCCTCTCGCCCCCGGCCTCGAGATCTCTCGCGTCGTCACCGGCCTCTGGCAGGTCGCCGACCAGGAACGCGGCGGCTCCCCCCTCGACCCCCACGCCGCCGCCCGCGCGATGGATCCCTACGCCGACGCCGGCCTCACCACCTTCGACATGGCCGACCACTACGGCTCGGCCGAGCTCATCGCCGGCACCCTCGCGCGCCGCCGCAGCGACGTCCAACTCCTCACCAAGTGGGTTCCGGAACCCGGGCCGGTCAGCGAGAATGCCGTAGCCGACGCCGTCGACCGCGCCCTCGCGCGCCTGCAGACCGACACCATCGACCTCCTGCAGTTCCACGCCTGGAACTATGCCGACCCGAGCTGGCTCGACTGCCTCTTCATGCTGGCCGAGCACCAGGCCGCCGGCCGCATCCGCCACCTCGGCCTCACCAACTGCGACGCCGTCCACCTCGACATGGCCCTCCGCAGCGGCGTGCCGATCGTCTCCAACCAGGTCTCCTTCTCGCTGATCGACCGGCGGGCCGCGGGCGCGCTGTCGGAGGTGTGCCGCACCCACGGCGTCAAGCTGCTGGCATACGGAACCCTTGCCGGCGGCTTCCTCAGCGAGCGCTGGCTGGGCCGCGACGAGCCTCCGATCGACGAGTCGCTCACCTGGTCGCAGATGAAGTACCGTCGTTTTGTTGATCAGGGCGGCGGTTGGGAGCGCTTCCAGCACCTCCTGAGGACCGTCCAGCGCGTGGCGACAGGGCTGGGTGAAGCCCACCCTGACGTTACGTCAGGGTTGTCCATCGCCAACGTCGCCTGCCGCTACATCCTGGACCACCCGGCCGTCGCCGGGATCATCGTCGGCGCCCGCCTCGGCGAGACCGACCACATCGGCGACAACCTCAATCTCTTCCGCTTCTCCCTCGACGACGCGGCGCGCACCGATATCGAGGCGGCCTGCGCCGAACTCGACCCCATCGGCGGCGACTGCGGCGACGAGTACCGGCGGCCTCCCTTCCTCACGGCCTCGGGCGACCTCAGCCACCACATCACGCACTTCCCGGCGCCCTACCCGGTGGAGAGCCGCGGCGGCGCCGATTTCGTCTCCACCGGCACCCCCTGGGAGGCGCTCGCCGGGTACAGCCGCGCGGTGCGCAGGGGCAACCGCATCCTGGTCGCCGGCACCACCGCCTCGCACGGCGGCCGCCTGATCGGCGGGCGCGATCCCGGCGCGCAGACGCACTTCATCATCGACAAGATCGAGGGGGCACTTCAGTCGCTGGGCGCCGGGCTCGACGACGTGGTGCGCACCCGCGTCTTCATCCGCGACGACGTCGACTGGGAGCCGGTCGCGCGGGCGCACGGCCTCCGGTTCGCGGACATCCGCCCGGCCAACACCCTCGTGCGCGCCAACACGGTCGGCGACGACCTGCTCATCGAGATCGAGGCCGAGGCGGTGGTGGGGTGAACGACGGCCGCACCGCCCCGGGACGCGCGCGACGTCCGGCCCCGAAGCCGCCGCGATGAAAGCCGTCCTCTTCGACCTGCTCTCCGCGCTCCTCGACTCGTGGTCGCTGTGGGACGACATCGCGGGGGGCGAGGCGCCGGGCCGCACCTGGCGGATGGAGTACCTGCGCCGGACCTATCGGGTCGGCGCCTACGTCCCGTACCTCGATCTCGTGGCCGACTCGGCCGAGGCCGTGGGGATGCCGCGCACATTCGCTGCCGAGCTGGAGACACGCTGGGACGAACTCGCCCCCTGGCCGCGCGCGCGGGCGGTGCTGACCGAGCTGGCGCGCGAGCGCCCACTCGCGGTCGCCACCAACTGCTCCGAGACGATGGGGCAGCGGGCCGCCGCGCTCATCGGCGCGCCCTTTCGCGCGGTGGTCACCGCCGAATCCGCCGGGTTCTACAAGCCGGACCCGCGCGTCTATCTTGCGGGCGTCGAGGGTCTTGCGGCAGGGGACGGCGCGCCGGCTCCCCGCTTGGGCGAGGTCCTCTTCGTCGCGGGATCTCCCCTCGACATCAGGGGCGCGGCTCGCGCAGGCTTGACGGTCGTCTGGCACAACCCGGCGCGCATGTCCGGCGGCGGCGCGGAGAAGCTGGCGCTTTCGGTCATACACGATCTGCGGGAGCTGCACTCGATTCTCGCCTGAGCGCACCGATTCTCGCCGGGCGGTCCCCGCGGGTTAGATTCAGCCCCTGCTTTCGACATCCCGAAATGAGGAAACCTGCCATGGCCTCGCGCCGTATTTTTCTTGCCCTGCCCCTCCTGGCCCTGGCGGGTTGTCTGCCCGAGGCCTCGCTCGACACCGACATCCAGAAGGCCAGCTACGCGATCGGCTACGACATGGGCAGTTCGCTCGCCGAAGTCTCCGAGCACGTCGACATGCTGGCGCTCACGCAGGGAATGACCGACGCGCTCGGCGGGATCGACGCGGCGCTCAGTGAAGACGAGATCGAGGATGCCATGAGCGCCTTTGGCGCGATCGTGCAGACGGCGATGGAGGAGGAGGCGGTGCGGGAGCTCGAGGCGGGCCAGTCCTTCCTTGAAGAGAACGCGCAGCAGGATGGGGTCATGACCACGGAGTCGGGTCTCCAGTACATCGTCCTGCGCGAGGGGGACGGAGAGTCGCCGATGCCGGGCCAGGAGGTCACGCTTCACTACCGCGGCACACTTTCCGACGGGACCGAGTTCGACACCTCCTACGACGGCGAGCCCGCCACCTTCGGGGTGGACCAGGTCATCGCCGGCTTCGGGGAAGCGGTCCGGCTGATGCAGGTGGGCGGCCACCTCCGCGCCTTCATCCCCGCCGACCTGGGCTACGGCGCGGCCGGCGCGCCCCCGAACATCGGACCGAATCAGGTCCTTATCTTCGAGATCGAGCTGCTGGGGATCGAGTAGGGGACGCGGCCACGCGGTACAGCAGCAGCCCCGCGCCGATCAGCCCTCCCGCGATCAGCGCCTCTACCGGCCGGTCGCGCGCGATGAAGACCAGCGTCCAGAAGGTCAGACCCAGGTACAGGAGCGGCGTGAAGGGGTAGCCCCAGGTCCGGTAGGGACGCTCCAGCTCCGGCTCGCGCATGCGCAGCACGAAGACGCCGGCGACGGTGAGAAAGCTGTTGAGCCCGAGAATGAAGCCGGTGAATACGAGCACCGTCTCGAACGACGCGGTGAGCGCGAAGACCAGGCTGAGCCCCGTCTGCGTCATGATCGCGACCGCCGGGATTCCGTTCGCCTTCCTGCGCCCGAGCCGGCGGAAGAGCGGATAGTCCTCGCCGATCACCTGCAGCACGCGCGGCCCGGCCAGCACCATCGCACTCACCGTCGAGACGAGCAGCAGCGCCAGCGTCACGGCCATGATCGCGGCCCCCGCCGGACCGAAGATGTGATTCGCCGCCACGTACCCGACCTCGATCCTGCCCGCCATCTCCCCCATCGGCGCCGCCCGCAGGAACGACCAGTTGAGCGCCACGTACAGCACCGTGACGAGCAGCGTGCCGAGCCCCAGAACGCGGGGCAGCGTGCGCTGCGGATTCTGCAGCTCGCTGCTGAGGTAGGTGGCGGCATTCCACCCGGTGTAGGCGTAGGAGACGTAGATGAGTGAGATGGCGAAGGCCCCGCCGAAGACGAGCGTTCCGTCGCCCGCGGCGGGGATCAGGGACACGGGTTGAGGGGAGTCCGCCAGGGTGGCCGCGGCGAGGCAGAAGGCCGCGATCAACCCGACCTTCACCGTCGTGAAGCCGCTCTGCAGCAGGCTGGAGTTGCGGTGGTTGGTGGCGTGCACGGCCGCCATCGCGACCACGAGCCCGGCGCCGAGCCAGGTGGGCGAGAGGGAAGGGAAGACCGAGGCCAGGTAGGTGCCGAAGGTGATCGCCGCGAGGGCGGTGGGGGCCGCGAAGCCGACCGTTGCCGACACGCATCCCGACACGAAGCCGGCGGCGGGGTGGTAGACGCGCGACAGGAAGGTGTACTCGCCGCCGGAGCGGGGGATGGCCGCGCCCAGCTCGGCGTACGAGACCGCGCCGCAGAAGGCCGCCGCTCCGCCCACCACCCACAGGAGCAGCAGCGGGAAGGTGGACTGGATGTCGAGGAGCTGGAAGCCGAGGCTGGTGAAGACGCCCGTGCCGATCATGTTGGCGACGACGACCGAGGTGGCGGCGTAGGGGCCGAAGCCGCGTCTCGGGGGTTGGGTTGCGTCGGGGCGCGTAGCGGCGCCGGTGTGCGTCGCGGCGTCGGGGTGCGCGGAGGGGTCGGTCGCGGCAGGCCGCATTGGCGTGAGCCTTCGGAAGGGCGAAAGTTGATGGTGCACTGAATATGCCTTCACCACCCATTCTATCCTGCCATGGACCTCCTGCTGCAATGAACCGCCTTCCCATCGTCGGGGTCATGGGCGCCGGCGCCCACGCCCACGAAGATCTGGCCGCGCCCCTGGGCCGCCGCCTTGCCCGGCTCGGTGTCCATGTGCTGACCGGGGGCGGCACCGGCGTGATGACGTCCGTCTCGCGGGCCTTCGCCGAGGTGGAGGATCGCGCGGGCCTGGTGATCGGGGTGCTGCCGCTTGCGGTGGCGGACGGTGGACCCGCGGCGGGTGGCGAATACCCCAACCCATGGGTCGAAGTCCCGATCCGGACGCACCTGGGCAAGCTGGGCGCGGACCCGTCATCGCGGAATCACGTCAACATCCTCACTTCGGATGTTGTGGTGGCCCTGCCGGGCAGCGTCGGCACGGCTTCGGAGGTCGAACTGTCGGTGGAATACGGGCGCCCCATCGTGCTTTTCGGCGAACTTGACCGCGCGGACACCCTGCCGTCCCAGGTCGCCACCGCCACCACCGTGGACGAGGTGATCGCCTTCGTGCGGCGGAGCCTCCCCGCCGACCTCGCGGCCACGCTCTCGGCGCTGTGACCGGGACTGCCGACCCACCCGGTCCGCGCCCGGTCCCCGACTCCGGATTTGGCCCCGGGTCGCGCGCCCGCGCCCACCGCGACTCCCGCCTCGGCGACATCGTCGGGTTCCAGATCGACCGCGTCGCTGCGGCCGCCGAGGCCGACCCCGATGTCCTGCGCCTCGAGAACCTCGACACGGACATCCCTCCACCCGCCGCCGCGGTCGCCGCCACCCGCGCCGCCGTGGGCCTCGACGACGCGAACAGCTACCTCCCCTTTCTGGGCAGCCACGAGCTGCGTGCAGCGGCCGCCGCCCACGTCAGCCGCCTCAGCGGCGTCCCGCACGACCCCGACACGCAGACGATCATCACCGCGGGCGGCACCGAGGGCCTCTTCAACGCGCTCCTCGCGCTGATCGAGCCGGGCGACGAGGTCGTCGTCACCGACCCGACCTACGCGGGCATGCTCTACCGCGTCCGCCTGGCCGGCGGCGTGGCGCGATTCGCGCCCTTCGTGGTCCGGGGCGGCGGCTGGGCGCTCGACCTCGACCGCTTCCGCGACGCGATCACCGACCGCACCCGCGTGATCTTCTTCATGAACCCGTCGATCCCGTCGGGCGCGGTGCTCACCCGCGAGGACTGGGAAGAGGTCGCGCGTGTCTGCGTGGAGCGCGGGATCTGGCTCCTCTACAACGCCGCGATGGAACGCATCCTCTTCGACGGCCGCCGCCACATCCACCCCGCCAGCGTGGGCGGACTGGCGGACCGCACGATCACCGTCGGCTCCGTCTCCAAGGAATACCGCATGATCGGATGGCGCGTCGGCTGGGTGACGGGACCGCGCCGGGCCATGAACCGCATCGGGCTCGTCAGCATCTACAACGTGGTGACGCCCGTGGGGGTGACGCAGCCGGGTGCGCTCGCCGCGCTGACCGACCCGGACGGCGCGGGTGTGGTAGATGCGGTTGAGGAGTGGGAGCGCCGCCGCAATGCGGTATTGGCGGAACTCGACGGCCTCCCCGTCGTGCGCGGCGACGGAGGATGGTCGCTGCTGGTCGACACGGGTGCGCTCGGCTTCGACGGGGCCGCCGCATCGGCGCGGCTGCTGGAGCGCGAAAGGGTCGCCGCGACGCCGATGACGCACTGGGGCCGGGAGAATGCGGGGCAGTTCGTGCGGCTCGTTTTCAGCAACGAACCGGTGGGGCGGTTGCGGGGGCTGGGGGAGCGGGTCAGGGGGGCACTGTGACCCTGACACGCCCCTGGTCGCGGGATCGGCGCACCAGAACCCCGGATCCACCCGACCAGTCGGATAGTTAACACAAATATTTAGTTTTAGCTGAAACGCCGACCGCGTCTCACAAATACTAAACCATTATGTTTAGTATTCCGCCCCAGCCAACTCGTCCATCCACGCCTGGATCGCCCGCAGATGGTAGTTCGGGCTGAACATCATCCACTCGCCCAGCTCGGCCGGCACCTCGTACCTCTCGGCGGCCTCGTCCGAGCTCATCCCCTGCCGCCAGGCGGACCGGGCTGCCTCCTCCACCGAATCGATCACCGCCACGAACCGCGCCATGACCCCTGCATCCGCCAGCGGCCCATGGCCCGGCACGAATACGCCCGCCGGGATCGCCTGCAGCGCCCGGACCGACCGCGACAGCCGGGACGGCACCGCGTCCATGTAGTTCGGGAACATCGCGTTCCACACCAGGTCGCCGCACCAGACCGGGCCCTCGTCCCCGTCCACCTCCACCGAGAGGTCGCTCGCGGTGTGACCCCGGCGCGGCACCACCGTCACCGCACGGTCGCCCAGGTCGATCTCGATCGGCCCATCCTCGGGCACCACAACCACGTCGGCCCAGGGCGCCTTGGCCGCCTCGTCGCCCGGCGACCCCTGCACCAGATCCCGGGTGGCGGCCGTGGCACGAAGCTGCGGCGCCGCCTCGCCCCCCTCCGCGAAGCCGCCCGGCCCGGCCGAGTGGTCCCCGTGGTAGTGGCTCACGACCACCTGGTCCGGCCACCGCCCCGTCAGCTCCCGCGCCTGCCCGGCCGCCCACGCCGCCCCCTGCGGCGTGGCGAACGCCTCCACGACCAGCGTCCCCGACGAACCCCCTAAGATGCCCCCGTTGCACACCGTGGTGAAGTCCCCGTCGAGCGGCGTCGAGATGATCGCGTACATGCCCTCGCCCACCTCCTCGATCCGCGCGAAGGGCGTCTGCGCGACGATGTGGCGCGCTCCAACCCCGCGCCACCGCCGCAGCGCGGGTGCGGTCAGGAACGGCGCGGCCACGGCCAGGTAGGAAGCGCAGCTGGCGGAGGCGGCAACGAACTGGCGGCGGCTGATGCTCATCGTGAATCGCTCCAGTGCAGGTACAGGTTCGAGGCGACGCGTCCCACGAAGAACGCGACGAACGCGGCGGTTGCACCCACCCATCCCAGCCCCCAGGCCAGAACGGGGAAGACCACCGCGATGCCGACCAGCCCGAGCGTTGTCGCCATCGTGATCGCCTTGGTCCGCCGCTTCAACACCATAACCGCGCTCTGCTGGGCCAGCCAAAAGCCGAGCCCGGGCAGGGGGATCAGCACCAGCGCCGGAATCCTTGCGTACCCGGCCAGCTCCGGCGTCAGCCCCGAAATGCTCTCGAACCAGACCCCGAAAAGTGGCGTCAAGACGATCAGCGCGTACCCGATCGAGGTCGCGAGTCCCATCCGCAGCGCGAACCGGCCGACGGCGGGCCGGTGCTCGAACTCCTTGCCCATCAGCGCAATCGCCGCCTCCTGGTAGCTCAGCCCCATCGCGCGGAAGAGGAACGACAGCGCGTGCACCACCGGCAGAATCGCCAGCGACTCGAGCGGATCCCGCGACCGCCCCACGAGGAATGTGAGGATGGGATGGGTGCTCAGGGCGACCAGGGACGTGAGGGCGAGCGGATAGTAGAAGGACACGATGCCCCGGTAGCTGGGCGCCGGAGTGCCGCTCTCCTCGGGGGACGTGGCGCGGAAGCGGCGAATGGCCCCCGCGGCCATGATGCGGGCCGCGATGGCTTCCACGCAGACGCCCACGGTGAGGCTGGCCGCGCCGACCCACGCGCCGTGCAGGTCGGTGAACACCGGCAGCCCGAGTGCGGTCCCGGCCATGGCGAACAGGCGGAACACGGTGCCGAGCGCGACCTGGCGCGTCTGGCCCGCGCTGATCATCACGCCGTGAATGAAGCGCCGGTAGCCGATCGCGCCGGGCCACGGCAGGAAGATCCACAGCGCCCCGTAGATCAGGTGCGCGATGTCGCGGGGAAGCGCCAGCAGCCCCAGGACGAGTGGATCGAAGACGAACGGGAGCAGCAGGATCAGGACCAGCGCCGTCGCGAGCACGTTCAGTCCCTGCGCGAAGATCCACAGCCTGCGCAGGCTGAGGCTGTCGCGCACCAGCGCCGTCGCCGCGGTCATCAGCATGATTACCGGAGCCTCGACCAGGATGGCGATCGCGAAGACGACGCCGTGCGCCGCCAGGTTGAGCACGGGGTCGGGAAGACGCGCGATCGTGGCCGCGATCAGCGGGCCCTCGAGCGCCATCATGATCCAGGTCGCGGCCAGTGGGGACCAGAAGCGGGTGATGGTCCCGGAGGTGAGCGTCCCGCCGGGTGCGGGGTTCATCGGTTGGATTCGTCTCCGCGCGGACTTCTTGCCCGCCTTTGTGGTGTACAACGCCAGCACATACGATAACCTTGCGGGAAAGGACGTTGAACGAACCGGGTCAGCATGCGCGACGATTCTTCCAGTAAAGCCAACTCCTTCACCGAAACCAGCCCCTGGGGAGCACATTCGCCCAGGGGACTGGGGGCCTTCTGGCTGGCCGTCGCGCGGGCTCTCCCGGGCGGATGGCCCTGGAGCCGCTTCGCGCTCCTCGCGCGCCGCGCCGCCCGCCGCCGTCTGACCGGCCCCGTCGATACCGAGGTTTGGGGACAGCGCCTCCGCCTCTTCCCGGACCGATCGGTTTCGGAAGGCAGGATCCTCTTCCTGCCAAGCTCCTGGGACCGCCCCGAACGCAAGGTGCTGGCCAGCTGGGTGACGATCGGCTTCACCTTCGTGGATGTCGGCGCGAATGTCGGCGGCTACTCGTTCTGGCTGCTCTCGCGGCTCGGCGCTTCCGGGCGCGTCGTGGCGGTGGAGCCGAACCCCGATCTGGCGCGCCAGCTGCGCTTCAACGTGCGGACGAACGAAGCGGAGGAACGCTTGCGGGTGGTCGAGGCGGCGGTGGGGGCGGAGCGGGGCAGCGGGACGCTTCTCGTCGGGACGCGCAACTCGGGGGAGGGCCGGCTGGTGCAGTCAAAAGCCGCCGCCGGTGCATCCCGAAGCGAGAGTGGCCTCGACGAGGCGGATGCAGGTGTCGAAGCCGCGGGCCGGGATGCCGCTTCCGCCACCATCCCCGTCGAGGTGCTCACCCTGGCGGACGTGGTGCGCGAAGCCGGGCTCTACCGCATCGACTGCCTCAAGGTCGACGTGGAGGGGCACGAGGCCGAGGTCATCAAGCCGTTTCTGCGGAGTTCGCCACGCGCGCTGTGGCCCCGGCACCTGATCGTCGAAGTCGGGCAGGCGTCCCGCGTCGGCCAGGGGTCGCCGGAGCTGGAGGACTGGCTCCTCGCGCGGGGTTACCGCCCTGTCCTCCGAACACGACTCAACGGGCTGTTCACGCTTGCGTCCGGATTCAAGGGCGTGCTATAGTAGACCAAGGATGCGCGCCGCCCGCAGGCGCGGCAAACCCGAGGAGCCATCGCATGAAGCTTGTCCGTCTGGCCGTACTTGTCATCGCCGCCTCGATTGTGAGCGCCGTCTCGCCCACCGCCGGATCCGCGCAATCCCATCCGGACCAGGCGACAACAGCCGAACAGAGTGAGGGCTGGGTGGTCTCGTTCGCCCCACGGGTCGGCTATTTCCTGCCGCAGCGCGCCAATTCCGGCAGTCAAGCCGCTGTGCCCCGGCCCACATACGGGATGGAACTGGGCGTAACGCGCAGGGGGTCCTGGTACGGGGCCAGGGCGCTCTTCGAACGTTCGAAGAGCTGGGTCCCCCAGGAGAACCTGACCAGCCTAGTGCTCGGGCCCTCGCCGCAGAACTCGTCCGAGTCGGAGTACTTCGAGACAGTGGTTGTGGATGTCATGGCCTACAGTCCCGTATACGAGGGTGTGCGAGGGTACATGTTCTCCGGCTACGGTTCCAAGATCATCGGGGCTCCGGACGGCACCCCTATTCTGCCCTACTCCCTCGTCGGTGCGGAGCGTGCGCGCACCCTGCACGGCGGATTCGGCATCGAGGCTCCGTTCAGCAGAGTAGGCGCCCTCTTCGAGGTGGGTGACTACTACGGGAGAAACGGCGGCGACGCGCGGGTGCACGACATTCACGTCACCCTGATGGTCCGGTTTTCCGGGCTGGACGATTTCATCAAGACCCTCGTAACCGGCGACGAGTCGGACGGGTAGCAGACCGCTCGGCCGCCCGGACGCCCGCGAATGGCGGATCGTGCGGCATGACGGGCCGCGGGCATTCCTCGACCGGGCCGAGTTGTGGTTGTTGAAGCGGGAGGCGGAGAACAACCTGCCGCTGGGCATCGTCGGGTCGCTGGTCCGCGGCGCCGACCGCTACGGATCCCCTCTCTATTTCGCGACCATCGAGCAGGGTGAGGACATCCGGGGCTGCGCCTTCCGCACGCCTCCCTACAAGCTGGGCCTGACCCGGATGCCCGTTGACGCCATCCCGTCGCTCGCGAGCGATGTGGCCGAAGTGTATGACACGATACCCGCCGCACTGGGCCCGACCACGGTGGTGCGCGCCTTCGGCGAGGCGTGGGGCGCACTCAGGGGGGTGAAGGCCGCCGCCGGTGCGCGGCAGCGAATCCATATGCTGGAACGCGTGATCGCGTCTTCGACGACGCCACCGGGGACGATGCGGCCGGCAACAGGCGCGGACATCCCTCTCGTCACCTCCTGGCTCGCGTCTTTCGCACGGGAAACCGGGTTGCCCGAGGTCGGAGATCCGCGCATGCGGGCCCACCGTCTCACCGGCGGCGATGGCGGCGATCCGCTGCTGGCGCTCTGGGTGGACGGAGCCCCTGTGTCGATGGCCGGATTCCCGGCCCGCACCCGGCACGGCGTGCGGATCGGCTACGTCTACACGCCGCCCCGGCACCGTCGCGGCGGCTACGCGACGGCGCTGGTGTCACAGGTCAGCCGCCAGGTTCTCGAGTCGGGCTTCAGACACTGCGTCCTCTACACCGACCTGGCCAACCGGACTTCGAACAACATCTACCGCAGGATCGGATACCGCCCGGTCCAGGATGTCATGGACGTGGTGTTCGAGTCTGAATAGCCTTCACGGATGATCGATCTCCGCAGCGATACCGTGACCCGGCCGTCGCCCGCCATGCGCGAGGCGATGGCTTCCGCCGTGGTCGGCGACGACGTGTACGGCGACGACCCGACCGTCAGGCGCCTCGAGGTCCGCACGGCCGAGGTCCTGGGCAAGGATGACGCCGTCTACATGCCCACCGGGTCGATGACCAACCAGGTGGCGATCCGCGCCCACACCGAGCCCGGCGACCGGGTCATCATGGACATCGGGTCGCACGTGGTGCGCTCCGAGGGCGGGGGACCGGCGGCCCTCTCTGGCGTGACCGTGCAGCCGCTGCTGGGGGACCGCGGCATCTTCACGGCTGCCCAACTGCGCGACGCCCTCGGGGTCACGCACCCGGGATCGCCCACCACCCTCACGCCGCCCGCGACCCTGCTCACCCTGGAGAACACCCACAACGGCGGCGGCGGGAGCATCTGGCCGCTGGAACTCCTCGACGACGTGGTCGCGACGGCGCGCTCGGCCGGACTGCGCTGCCACCTCGACGGCGCCCGCGTCTGGAACGCCTCCGCCGCGACCGGCATCCCGCCAGCCCGTTACGCGCGCGACTTCGAGAGCGTCTCGGTGTGCTTTTCGAAGGCGCTGGGCGCGCCCGTGGGGTCGGCGCTGGCGGGTTCGCGCGCTTTCGTGGCGCGGGCGCGGCGCTTCAAGCAGCTCTTCGGCGGAGGCTTCCGCCAGGCCGGGATCATCGCCGCCGGGGCGCTCCATGCGCTGGAGAATCACCGCGGCGACCTCGCCCACGACCACGAGAAGGCAGGACGCCTCGCCGATGTCCTCGTGTCGATCCCGGGGGTGGAGCTCGTGCGCGAGCACGTAGAGACGAACATCCTTCGCTTCAACGTGCCGGGCACGGCGGCGGACTTCGTGGACGGTTGTCGGGAGCGCGGCGTGCTCATGCTGGTGTCGGGTCTGCGCGCGGTGCGGGCGGTGGCGCACCGGGATGTCTCGATGGACGATGTCAGGAGGGCAGGCGAGGTCGTGCGCGAGGTGTTACGCAACACGAGAGGCGGTCGGTGACCAACGAACACCATCTCATTCCGGGCGCAAGCCGAAACCTGGAAGATCGGGAGGCGTACTCCCACGACTTCGGAAGAATGGCCACGCAGGTGCCGGAGGCCGTGGTGATCCCGCAGAGCGTGGAAGAAGTGGCAAGCATTGTGCGCCGCGCCTCGGGAGACGGAGTCCGGCTGGCTGTTCGTGGAGGAGGACACTCCCAGGGCGGCCAGAGCCTGACGGACTGCGGCGTTCTACTGGACACGCGCGGCCTGGATCGAGTCCAGCCCGTGGGGCCCGAGTTGGTGCGTGCACAAGGGGGTTCGCAGTGGGGGCAGGTCCTGGACGCGTTGCACGGCACGCGGCGGCTGCCACCAGTGCTCGTGGACATCGGCGAGGCTACCGTTGGTGGAACGCTGTCCGCCGGAGGCGTGGGCAGCACTTCGCATCGCCATGGGGCGCAGGTCGGACAGGTCGAACAACTCGAGGTGGTCACCGGGACCGGCGAGCGCGTGCGGTGCTCGCCCACCCGGAACGAGGGACTCTTCAATGCCGTGAGGAGTGGCCAGGGCCAGTTCGGGATCATTACCGAGGCGTGGATCCGGCTCCGAGTGGCGGGGGAACGGTTCCGGCAGCACCAACTCCGCTATTGCGACTTCGATCGTTTCGCGGACGACTTCGAGTACGTTGTCGACGCGGACCGCTTCGACAACCTGCGGGCGGAGATCCGGTACCACGAGCAGGAGATCATCCTGTCTGCCGGTTTCGAGTACGACGGGGAGCCCGACGACGCGGAAATGCTCGCGGGGTTGCACTACGACGAGAACACATACACAAGGGACACGACCAGCGTCGGGCGCGCCGTGATTTACCCCAAGTGGGCGTTCAGTTGGTTGCACTACCACCCGTGGCGGGATTGGATCCTGCCCTGGGAGGTCCTGCGAACGCTACTCGCCCAGCCGTTGCCGGATTCGCACTGGGTGCCGCCCAGGCCCTGGAGCTGGACGGATCTCTACGGGATCGGCAGGGAGGCGATCGACGCCCCGATGTTCATGCGTCCGCTGGGGGAGCGGGCCATCTGTTACTCGGTCCTGTGCGTACTTGGCGAGTTTCAGCACGAGAAGGCGACCGAGTTGGCGGGTGAACTCAAGAAAGTCGACCGAACGCTCGTCGGACTCGGGGGGAAGAGTTACCTGTCGGGCGGAGTGGGCTATGGCCCGAAGGAATGGGCGGAACACTATGGTGAGACGCTCGAGCAGGCCATCCGGTGGAAGCGGGAATTCGACCCAAAGCAGGTATTCAACCCGGCCGGCATGCCGTTCGGAAACAGCCCTGTGGTCCCGGGTCGGAAGGTTCGATGACAACCGGCGCCCAAGGGTCCCCGGGGCTGCTCAAGAGAATCACTCCCGCGGACCGTGGCCTGGTAGAGGTACCGGTGCTTGCGCCACATCTTGACTTCCGGCTGATCGGCGAGGGGCAGGTGCTGCTCGTCTCCGAGACCTTCAACACGCTGCTGCGCGGGCAGGCGCTTTGCGACCTCATGCCACTCCTCGATGGGCGCCGCACGCACCAGGACATCATCGCCGCGCTGGCGCCGGCTCACTCGGCCGACCGCGTGCGCACGGCGATCATGTCCCTGGCGTCCCGGGGATATGTCGTTTCGGGCGACTACACGATGGCATCGGGGCGCGCGGCGTATTGGTCCTCGCTCGGCGCCTCGCCACGTTGGGCGGAGCGGCGCCTGGGAGCCTCGACGGTGGCCGTGGCCGGCGACGACGGCCTGCTTGCCCGGCCGCTGGACGCACTGGGCATACAGGTCGACGACCGTCACCCTGCCCTGTCCGCCATCGTATGCGTCGACTATCTGGACGAACGGCACGATGCGATCAATCGCGCCCACCTCGAATCCGGCAGGCCCTGGGTCCTCGTCAGGCCGACCGGCGTGCAGCCGCTGTTCGGACCGGTTTTCCGCCCGGCGGAGGGCGGCCCGTGCTGGGCATGTCTCGCCTACCGTCTGCGCGGCCACCAGGAGGTCCACAACTTCGTGCGCAACCTTGGCGGAGACTCATCGGCTGTCGCGCCCCGCGCGGCCGAGACGACCGAGATGGAGGCCGTGTGCGGCCTGGCCGCCGTCGAGATCGCCCGGTGGCTGGTCCTGGAAGACCTGGCGCCCATCCATGAGCGGGCCATCTCGTTGGATGTCGTCAGCCGCGAGATGGGGCGGCATCTCGCGGTGCGCCGCCCGCAATGCCCGGTGTGCGGCGACGAGGCGCTGTACCGCGCCGACCGGCCGGCGGAGCCGGTGCGGCTGCGACCGAGCCCGAAAGCCGTTCGCAACAGCGGCGGTGACCGCTCGATCCCGCCCGAGGAGACGCTGTCCAGGTATCGTCATCTTGTCAGTCCGATCACCGGCGTCGTCACGTGGCTCACGCGTGCCTCGGACGCGGCCGACCCCTGGGGGCACGTGTGTTGGGCGGGCAACAATCTGGCGCTGCGAAGCCGGAAGCTCAGTTCACTGCGCCGCAGCTTGCGGAGCAAGAGCGCGGGGAAGGGCAGCACGCTGCGGCAAGCGAAGGCCAGTGCACTCTGCGAGGCGGTCGAGCGCTACAGCGGCGCCTTTCACGGCGACGAAGCCCGCTGCCGGAGACGCTATTCCGATTTTGAGAAGGCCGGGGAGTCAGCGGCGATCCTCCCGAACGACGTGCAGCTCTTCAGCGACCGACAACTGAGTGACGCGGACGAGATCAACGCGCGCGGCCATCCCTACAACTTCGTGCCGGCCCCACTCGATCCGGACGCGAAGATCGATTGGTCCCCCGTGTGGTCGCTCACCCAGGGGCGGCCCCGGTACCTCCCCACCTCGCTGATGTACGGCATGAAGGACGAGGAAGGAGGCGGGCCCGTCTTCAAGGCGGATTCGAACGGGTGTGCCGCGGGCAACACGCTCGAAGAAGCGATTCTGCAGGGGTTCTACGAACTGGTCGAACGCGACGCCTTCGCGATCTGGTGGTACAACCGGCTGAGCTTGCCGGAGGTGGACCTGGCGAGCTTCGACGACGACTACCTGGCGTCCGCGCGCGAGTACTACGGCCGCCGACAGCGCGAGATGTGGGTGCTGGACGCGACCAGCGATTTCGGCATTCCCGTCTTTGTGGCCATCTCGCGCAGGACCGACAAGAACACCGAAGACATCCTCTACGGGGCCGGTGCGCACATGGATCCGCACGTCGCGGCCCTGCGCGCGGTATGCGAGTTGAACCAGTGCCTGCAATGGACTCAGGGACCGGCTGGACAGGGATCCGGCTCCGTCGTCAGCGATCCGATGACCCGTTGGTGGTGGCGGAACGGAACGCTGGCAGACCATCCCTACCTGGCGCCGGCGTCGGGCGCCATGCGCGGCAAATCGGACTATCCTGTCCCGGACACCACGGACACGCGGGAGGATGTGGAGCTCTGCCGCGCGCTCGTCGAAACCAGGGGCCTGGAGTTTCTGGTGCTCGACCAGACTCGGCCCGACATCGGCATGCCAGTGGCGCGCGTAATCGTGCCGGGAATGCGCCACTTCTGGGAGCGCTTCGCATCCGGGCGATTGTACGACGTACCGGTCTCGATGGGTTGGCGGGAAAGTCCCCTTGCGGAGGACCAGCTCAACCCCGTTCCGGTCATCGCCTGAGCGGCAACGGAAAGGAACGAAGTCATGAACCTTCTGGCATCTCGGGCCGGCCTCGAGAAGCACATGCTGGCCCAGGCAGATACGGTCGGCGAACTCCTCGAACAGTTCAGGAATCGGATTTCCCCCGTGCTGATCGACGGTTCGGGGTGGGAGACGTTGCTTGAAAGAGCGCGTGCGCTGCCCGTTAGCTTGGCAACCACGGGTTTCGGGTTCGAATTGCCTCTACACGAACCCGAACCGAGGGCCGATCTGGGCCTCGGGCTGTTCGAGGGAAGCCTGTCGGCGGCACACTTCGAGGAATGGTGCGGGTCGCAACCCGAAGATCGGTCACGGGCCGCGCTCGTTCAGCTCCTGCACGAGATGGGCCGGCAGGAGTCGGCGCTCCGGCGCGTTGCCGGCACGAAGGTGCTGCTCGAATACGACATCGATCCCGGACACCAGGGCGCGCCTCCGGATCCGGGCATCTTCCTTTACCCCGCTGCCGACGCGCTAACTGGCGACGGCTCCAATCCCGAAGATCTTGGCGTTGTCGTTGACGCGCTTTTCGCCGCCATCGGCTGGGAACCGGACGTTGCCGAGCGCCGTCAGGCCGAACGCCTCTTTCTGACCATGCCGCGAGGCACGCACATCGGAGCTGTGGGTGCCTTTCCGGCGCGCGCCAGGGGATTGCGCCTGGCGATCATGGGCTTCAGGAAAACGCGCGACCTGACGACGTTCCTGGAGCGGATCGACTGGCCCGGGCGGTACTCGGCGATCGCTCCGTTCGTGTCGAAACTGGAGGAACGCGACGCCTTCGCCTATTTGGCGGCAAGCCTGGACATCCAGGCGGGAGGTCTTGGACCTGGACTGGGCGTGAGCTTCTACGCCACGGACACCCAGTGGCCGACGAAAATCGATCCCTGGACGGGCCTCATCGACGGTCTCCGCGAGCAGGGTCTCGGCGTGCCGCGGAAGTTGTCCGCGCTCGCAAAGTCGTCTGCAGGCGCGGAAATGATGTTCGGTCGCAAGGGAATGCTATTCGTCGCCAGGGGCATTCACCACATCAAGCTGTCGCTGGCCGGTGACCGTGTCGAGCAGGTCAAGGCCTACGTGTTCCTACTGGTGTTTCCCCCAGGTCAGGACTGACCCGGCGGGACGGCGGCGACCGCCGACAGCGGCCGCCGCACGCCCTCTGAAGCCGACTGGATCAGCCGCAGCAGCAGAGACCGGCCGAGATCGCTTCCAGCCTCTCTTCGTCCAATTCGATATTGGGGCCGGGGGGCAGCGCGAGGTGGAGGACGTTCCCGTCGCTCTCGTGCACCTGAATGTTGATATGGTCAGGCACCTCGATGTCGAACTCCTGCCGGATCGTGGCGTTTGGATCCGCAACGAGCTGGGCTCGGAACGCCTCATCCTCGGTTGCCTTCGTCATCAGGTGACGCTGCATCTGTTCGCCGGTCTGCATTGCAGATTGCACGTTCATTTTCCATGCCTCCTTGCTGGTCAATACTGCCAAACAATATTGTGGGTGAATACACCCACACCGTGAACAATTATTAATTCATGTATCGAACCGCTGCAACTCCTGGCGGGCTGACGCCACGGATCCAAACGGTACAACAGTGGCCGGCTCCCCGCCGGCCGTAGAGCCACGGAGAGGGCCCCGACTTGTTCAACAACCCGTTTCGCGAGCAGGCAGTCGCCGCGACCGAGAACCGACAGCAGCTCGACCGTCTGCTCCGCGTCACGGCCCCGCGCGAACGCATCGTGCTGGCCGTAGTCGGATTGATACTGGCCGGTCTCGGGAGCTGGATCGTCTTTGGGAGCATCGCACGGGACATCAGGCTCGAAGGCGTGCTGCTTGCACCGGGACAGCGTTACGAAGTGGTGGCAACGGAACCCGGATACTTCATGGAATTCCTTGTCGAGCCCGGGGACCACGTCGAACCCGGAGCGGTGATCGCGCGCAAGAGCGTCCCGGAACTGGCACGCGAAACCGCCGTTCTCCGCGACCGGGTGGCACGGTTGGAATCGGAAGTCGAGCAGGCCGGCGACGACCTCGGAAACACCCGCGCGCTACTCGCCGCGGACCGTGTCGCGCTGTTGCAGATTGAAGCGCAGCGTGCCGCCCGGGAGCTCATCGTCAGCCCACTGGGCGGCGAGGTCCTGGCGTTGCGTTCCTCACCGGGGGACTACCTTCAGGCCGGCGCCGCTGTCGCGCAACTCCGGGATGTCGAAGATCGCCGACCCCAGGCCACGCTGCATGTCGCCCCGGGCGTGGCGCAACGCTTGCGCCCCGGCATGGAAGCGTTGGTCGACATCCAGCTGCCCGGCGGCGCAACGCGGCGGCTGGAAGGGGTGGTCAGTGCTGTCGCTGCCGGACCGTCGCCGGTCTCGCCCTCCGCGCTTGAGCCGCTGGCCGCTGCATCCGGGCTGCGAGTCGACATCGATCTCCAACAGGCGTCCGACCTGGCCCTCCCGGACGGGACGCCATGCCGTGTTCGCATTGTCCTCGGGCGCTACTCGCCGGCTTCGCTCCTCCTCGGCCTCGGCTCGTCCTGACATTGTCGCGCGATCGCCAGGTCTCCTCCGCCGAGCGCCGTCGGCGGGTAGTCACACCCCTCCTCCTGCAGACTCATGCAACCGAGTGCGGCGCAGCCTGCCTCGGCAGCGTCCTGGCCCATTTCGGCAAATGGGTGCCACTCACCGAGCTGCGCAGCACCTGTGAAGTCGGTCGCGACGGATCCACTGCCGGCGGGCTGAAGCGGGCCGCCGAGCACTACGGCCTCGAGTGTTCGGGTTGGAGCGTGCAGGTGAAGCGGCTCAAGCAGATGCCGCTTCCGATGATTCTGTTCTGGGAATTCAACCATTTCGTGGTCCTGGAAGGATTCGACCGCAAGCGGTTCTTTCTGAACGATCCAGCCGCCGGCCATCGCCAGCTGTCCGCAGAGGAGTTCGATGCGGGATTCACCGGCGTCGCACTGAAGTTCAGTACGGGTGAAGCGTTCCAACCCGGAGGTTCTCCATCCGGCCTGGTGCGGCGCATCCCGGGGTGGCTGAGCGGCGCGTGGGGCGGGCTTGCGGGGGCCATCGTCTGCGGACTGATGCTGGCTGTTCTGTCCCTGGCGGTGCCTTTCACGGCCAGCCTGTTTGTCGACGGCGTGGTGGGCGAAGGCGAGCCATGGGGATTCCTGCTGGCCGGGGCGCTGGCCGGAGCCGCAGTCCTCGTGTATGGCCTTGCCTGGCTGAAGCAGCGGGTGCTGCAGCGCTTGGCGATCCGGTTTTCGATCGTTTTCGGCAACCGTTGCGTGTCGCAGCTTCTGCGACTGCCGATGGACTACTTCAGCCACCGACTGGTGGGCGAGCTGACCGCGCGCATCCAGTCCATCGACAGGATTGCGAGAGGCCTGTCGCAGCGCTTTCTCGGCATATTGATCGAGGTCGCCATGAGCGCTGTATTCCTGGCCGTCATGGTGGCGTACGACCCGCTTCTCGCGGGGATTGTCCTGACGCTTGCACTGTTGAACGCGTTGCTACTGGGCCTGGTCGCGCGCACACGGTCCGACAGGGCCAGCGCCTTGGGCCGCGAGCAGGGTTTGCTGGCGGGCATCGCCACGGTAATGCTGCACCAGGCGGACAACCTGCGCATGACGGCGACGGAAGACCGCATGTTCGCCCGCTGGGGCGGCCATCAAGCCCGCGAGCTGGCGGCGCGTCAGCAATACACCGAACTGAGCAACCTGATCTCTTCCGGGCCCGGCCTGTTCGCGATACTGAGCAGTGCCGCAGTTCTGGCTCTCGGTGCGCCCATGGTCATGTCCGGCGAGTGGACGCTGGGCGCGCTGCTGGCGTTCTACCTGGTGGCGACCATGTTTCTGGAACCCATCGGGCGCTTCGTCGAATTCGCCCACGAGCGCCAGACGCTCCTCACCGATATGCAGCGCCTGGACGACATTACTGAAACGCCGGTCGATCCGGGTCTGACGCGCAGGGCCGGGGCATCGCAATCGATCGCCACCTTCAAGGGGCGCCTGCGGTTGGCAGGGCACGTGGAGCTGCGCGGTGTGACCTTCGGCTACGACAGGAACCGCCCCCCGCTGATCGAGAACTTCAGCCTGGCCTTCAAGCCCGGACAGCGCGTCGCCGTGGTGGGTCCAACCGGGTCGGGAAAGTCGACGCTGTCCCGTATGGTCGCGGGCCTCGCGCACCCATGGTCGGGGGAGATTCTCTTTGACGGCCAGCCTCGACACGAGATTCCCGACGAGGTGCTGTCGCGCTCCCTGTCGATGGTGGACCAGCGCGTCGTCCTCTTCTCCGCAACCGTGCGCGACAACCTCACGCTGTGGAACCCGGCCGTTCTCGACGATGATGTAGTCGCAGCAGCACGAGACGCGAGCATCCACGACGAGATCCTTGGCCGGCCTCTCGGGTATTCGACACAGGTTGACGAGGGCGGGGGCAATTTCAGCGGTGGACAGCGGCAGCGACTGGAAATAGCCCGCGCGCTGGTCGGGAACCCGACCGTGTTGATTCTCGACGAGGCAACGAGTGCTCTCGACGCCGCGACAGAGGCGCATGTCGACGACGCGCTGCGCCGCCGGGGAGTCAGCTGCCTGATCGTCGCGCACCGGCTCAGCACGATTCGCGACTGCGACCAGATCATCGTGATCGACAAGGGCACGGAGGTGCAGCGCGGTACCCACGATGAGCTGATGGAGGACACGAGCGGAATGTACCATCGCCTCGTGCGGGCGGAGCTGGGCGGATGATCGCGCCGGAGAGCCGCACGCTCGGCCAGATTGCTGCCGAATGGGGAACAGCGGTACCGTGCGCCGGCAATCTGCCGGTGGATATCAGCAATCCCGAGTTCGCCTGGTTCATCGAATCGGGCGTAGTCGACCTTTTCCTGGTCGAACGGCAGGATGGTGTCGAGCAAGCCGCACCGCAGCACATGCTGCGCGCCGACTCGGGCCGCCTCTTGCCAGGTACCGCGCCACAGGACGAAGTGACTACCCTGGGCGTGATTGCCAAGGGTTTGCCCGGCACCGTGCTGCGGCGCCTTCCCGTGTCCCGGCTCGGCGCTGTTCGCCACGCGGAATTGGCGGAGCAGGTCGATGCGTGGCTCGTGGACATATCGGCGATGCTGGTTCGGGATGTCACCCATCGTCCGCGGACGGACGCATTCCTCGAATCCGGCGACGCGACGACGACGAGGAGCGGCACACTCGCGGCACGCCGGGGAGTGGTGTGGGTGACCGGTTTGCAAACGGGCGCGGGTCTGTTCCTCGGCTTGATCGATCCCGCCGACGGCGAGACGGACTACGCTGGCGCCGGGCCCGAGCTGCCGCTTGCGCCCGCCACCTGGTTGACGCTGCCGCAGGATTTGCGGGTCTCCACCTCTTCCTCCAGGGAGCTTGCCGAGCGCAACCTGTTGCTGCCTGCCCTGAAAGCCTTCAACCAGATCGCGCTCTCGGTCGAGCGGCTGAACCGCTTGCTGGCCCTCGCCGACCAGGCGAATCTGGCGCGGGAGCGCGTCATCCGCCGTTCCGGCGAAGAGGAAGACGCCCGCCGCCGCCTCTTCGACCTGTATGGTCTTCTGCACGAAGCCGACGACAGGGCGCTGCACGATGTCCTGAGAATCATCGGCAGGCATGCGGGAATCGACTTCCAGCGTCCGCCCCTGGCGGGAGGATCCACGACCTCCGCCAAGCTCGCCAGGGTGCTCAGTGCGTCGGGGGTACCCGGTAGGCGAGTGCGCCTCGTGCAGAAGGACCGCTGGTGGGTTGGCGATAGCGGCGCCATGCTGGCGTTTCGAGCCGAGGACGGCAGGCCCGTAGCGCTGCTGCCCGGCGTTCTGGGGAACTATCGGGAGATCGATCCCGTTGACGGGCGCAAGAGGCGGATCACGGCTGCCACCGCCGCGTCTCTGCGCCCGGACGCCTGGCTGTTCTATCCTCCGCTGAAGTCCGCAGTTGCCCGCTGGCGTGATCTGTGGAGGGTCGCCAGAACCGGACTGGGCGCCGATTTGGCGCGCTTCGTGTTGACCGGACTCATGGGGGGGCTGGTCATGTTGCTGCCGGCCGTGGCGATCGGCTTCGTCGCGGACGAGGTGATCCCCGTCGGCGATACCGGGCTGTTGTATGGAATCAGTGCTGCTCTGGTTGCACTTGGTCTCGTCCGCGCTGTGCTGCACGTCTTCCAGGGTATGATTCTGATGCGGCTTGAAGGCCGCGGCACCTCCCGGATGGAGGCAGCGTTCTGGGACCGTCTGATGCGGCTGCCGGCACGCGTCATGCGGCGTTACCCGGCCAACGATCTGGCGGCGCGCGGCATGGCGTTCCAGAATCTGCACGGCGTGATCGGCAACGGCCTACTCTCGATCGTCTTCCTGGCACCCGCGTTCTTGATCATCGCTTCCCGCGATGTCGCGCTGGGAGGGCTGACGGCCGCTTTCGGCCTGCTGTCGCTGCTGGTCACCGTGGCGCTCGGATTGCGACAGATTGCGCCGCAGGGCCGCAGGCTGAAGGCCGTGCGGCGCCTGTCCGGCCGACTGTTCCAACTTATCAACGGCATTTCCAAGCTTCGCGTAGAAGGTGCCGAGGGGTCGGGTTTTGCGGCCTGGGCGAGGGACTACCGGGAGCAGAAGCGGGCGGAGCTGGAGCTCGGCGCGATCGAGGCTCACCGGCGAGGATTCGAGGCTGTTCTCCCGCTGCTGGCCGGGGCGATGCTGATCCTGGCCATTACCCTGTCCGGCCCGACTTCCGTCGGGGTCGGCGACTTGATCGTCGTGTACGTGCTGTTCCTGCTCTATCAGACGGCCGTGGTTCGCATGGGTGATTCGCTCAGCTCATTGGCCGCCGTCGTGCCTGCGTTGAATCAGATCCGGCCGCTACTGGCCGAGACGCCGGAAACGAGCGCCGAAGCAGAGTCTGTGGACGTACTCGCGGGCGATGTCGCCTTCGACCACATCTCGTTCCGCTACAATGCCGACGGACCGCTGATTCTCGATGACGTGTCGATTCGCGCTCGCGCGGGTGAATTCGTCGCGATCGCCGGCGAGTCCGGAGCAGGCAAGAGCACGCTCTTCCGGCTCGCGCTGGCGCTGGAACAGCCGTCAAACGGATCGGTCTACTTCGATGGCCGGGACCTGCGACACCTCGATCTCAGGGAGGTGCGGCGGCACATCGGCATGGTGCCGCAGGTGGTGCGGCTCCACCCACAGGATCTGTGGGACAACATCGTCGGCGGTCATGAGGGCGTTACTGAGGACGATGCCTGGCGGGCGGCGCGCATTGCCGCCGTCGACCGCGAGATCGCGGCAATGCCGATGGGCATGCTGACGCCGGTGGGCGCAGGCGCAGCCGTCATGTCCGGCGGCGAGAGTCAGCGCATCCGGATCGCCCACGCGATGATCCGCAATCCTCGGATCCTGCTCCTCGACGAAGCCACGAACTGGCTGGACACCGAGACCCAGTCCACGGTCATGGCCAATCTGGCACGCCTCACGTCAACACGGATTGTGATTGCACACCGCCTTTCCACACTGCGCGAGGCGGATCGGATCTACGTAATGCAGGCGGGCAGGGTGGTGCAGGAAGGTTCCTTCGATGAGTTGGCCGCAACCCCGGGGGTCTTTCAGGATCTTGTTCGGCGGCAGGTGGCCTGACCGGTGGTCGGCAGGCCCGGGCAGCGTTAACTTGGGCGCAGGTGCGTTCTGCCCAAAGGTCACCATGGTGGAGAGTATCCAGGATGGAAGCACGTAGCTCGGTCGCCTCGCCAACCATGAGCGCGCGGGTTGTCGAACCCTCGGTCTTGAACGCGCTGCCCCACTTCGTTCCTCTCGCGGTCTTCCCGCTCGTAGTCTGCGCCGCCATTCTGGGCGGTTGGTGGATTGCGGGTCCATTTGTCTTCTTCATGCTCGCAGACAAGTTCGACAGGTTCTTCGGCGTGGAGGAGCGGAACATGGATCCAGCCACGACCCACGAGAGCCAGTTGTTCCTGTACAAGCTCTCCCTCTGGTTGTGGGCGGCGTGCTGGCCGGTGATCTTCGTTTTCGCACTGTGGCAGATGCTGATCGCCGACCACCTTGCCCTCTGGGAAGTCGGATGCATGGCCGCCATCCTGGCGATGGTTGGGCAGACGGTCTTCGTTGTGGGCCACGAACTGGTTCATCGGCGGGCTCTCTGGGAACGCCGGCTCGGTGAGATCCTGCTGGCTTCCGTCTCCTACCCGCACTATGCCACCGAGCACGTCTACATTCATCATCCGCGCGTGTGTACGCCCCTGGACCCCGGATCCGCGCCCAAGGGCCTGAGCTTCTGGCAGTATCTTCCCCGGGAGGTGGCAAACAATATCCTGGGCGCCTGGCGGTTCGAACGCCGCCGACTCGCACGCCGTCACCTCCCGACCTGGCATCACACGAACGCGTTTTGGCGCTACATCGTGGAACTGGGCGTCTGGTACGGGCTGATTTTCTGGATTGGTGGGCCGTGGGCCGTGTTGGTGTTCTTCGTCATGTGCGGGAGCGTGGTCTTCTCCATGAAGCTCAGCAACTACGTGCAGCACTACGGACTCAGGCGCATCCGCATGCCCCACGGCAGGTTCGAGCCCGTGAAACCGCGGCACGCCTGGAGTGCCGCATACAAGTTCACCAACTGGCTGTACTACAACATGCAGCGCCATGCGGACCACCACACGTCCAACCGGCGCTATCCGCTCCTGCAGCATCATGGCGAGGCCGCTTCGCCGCAGCTGCCGGGCAGCTACATCCAGATGAACACCCTCGCGATGTTCCCGAAGCGGTTTTTCGAAACCATCGATCCGCTGCTCGATCGTCAGCGGGCCCAGTTCTATCCCGAGATCGACGACTGGAGCGCCTACGACAGTCCGGCGTTCGCGGCGCGCCCCGACGCATTCGATGTCATTGCCGAGATCCACGCCCATGCCCCGCGTCTCGCCGCGTGGATCAACGAATTCCCGGTACTGCTCGACAGGCTTCGGGACCGGGAATTCACCGATCTGGAGTTGCCGGAGGGAATCGGACCGGACCCGGAATTCGAGGCGATCGCCCGCAGCGGGCTGGCGCGACTCTACTGGACGCACGAACTCGGCGTTTCCGAGATGATCGAGCAGCTCGCCGACATCCACACGCAGGACAGCGGTGAGGCGGTCGATGCGGCGCGGGAGTGGTCGAACAGCAAGGTATTCCAGATCGGCGTGCACACGATGCGTGGCAGCCTGTCGATGAGCGAGGCAGGCACGGCGCTGTCACGCGTCGCCGAAGCCTCCATCGCCACCGTGCTGTCCGCGGTTGAGGAGGACTTCGAGGATTGGGGCATTGTGCGCGCAGGCGGCGGCGTGGCGGTAGCAGTTGTGGGGCCTCTGGCCAGCGGACAGGCCATGCCGGGCACGGAGCTCGATGTCCGGTTCGTGCACGACGGCAGCTCCACCGGGTATCGCGAGGCACTCGTCCACCGGTTCCGCAAGGCGCTGCGTGGGCTTTCTCGCAACAACCTGCTGCTGGCACAGCTCCCCCGCCGCGGGCCGGGCGGGCTGCTTTCTCTCGCAGCATTCGAGGAACAGCTTCGGAAACCCGATTCGGGCCGCGAGCTTCTGGCGTTGGCAGGGGCACGTTGCGTGTTCGCGTCCCGTGACAGCGGAACCCGGGAACGGTTTGAGCAGGCGCTGCGGGATGCCCTGAACCGGGATGGGGCCCGCGACCTGCTGACCGCCGCGCAGCGCGAAGCCACGTCGAACGAAGTCGAGCCGGACCTGCTGTCGGTTGCCGACATGCGTGGCGGTCTTCGGGACCTCGATCGCGTGGCTCTGGCCCTGCGATCTGCTCTCCGCCAGGACGAGTCTGACATGCCGCATGCAGACGCGGCTTCCGTCTTCCGGGTGGCAGGCAAGCGCGGGTTGATCGCCGCCGCTGCCGGAGAGCGGCTGGCAGCTGCGGCGGCACTGTGGCGGGATCTGCATGGCTCGCTGCGGATCATCGCTGGAGATGGGTTCGCAGCCGACACCGCGACGCCGAAGGTCAAGAACGGGATTGCCAGAGCCTGCGGACTGGACGACTTCGGTGCGCTCGCTGCCGCGTTCCACGATACCGCGCCCCTTGCCGCCGCCGACATCGACGCGCTCGCACATGGACAGCACAGTCCAGCCAGCCCTCTCTAGGATCGATATCGCGCGTAGTTGCCGCGATTCGGGCACCCCTACCCCGGTCGCCGGGCATCTGGCACCCGACAGGCTGGCCCGACGGCTGGAGCCGATGGGCACAGGAGAGCGCCCAACCCCAACGGGCATGGGCGGGCGAGAGACGCAGGCGCCTGACCCCGCCGCGCTGGACGAATTCCTCGCAACGAGCCGAGAGCGCACCGACGCCGCCCTCGACGAGGCACTGCCGGCCGCGACGCAGCATCCCGCGGAACTGCACCGTGCTCTGCGCTACGCGGTTTTCTCGGGCGGCAAGCGTCTGCGTCCCACGCTGGCGTTCGGCGCCGCAGTGGCGGGCGGAGCGGATCCGGAGCAGGCCATGCCCGTTGCCATTGCGGCGGAGTTGGTTCACACCTGTTCGCTCGTCCTCGACGACCTGCCGGCGCAGGACGACAACGCCGTGCGGCGGGGGCGGCCGGCGGCGCACATTGCCTTCGACGGCGCTACCGCCATTCTGGCGGGCAGTGCCCTGCTGGCTGAGGCATTCGCGCAGTGTGCCCGGCTGCCGCATCCGTCCGCGGGCGCTGCGGTAGTGGCCGGCTTGACCGACACGATCGGCTCTCGAGGATTGATTGGCGGACAGGTCGACGACCTTGCGTTCACTCCCTCGGGAACGAGCCTGGAGCAGGTTGCACACATCCATCTACGCAAGACCGCCTCACTGTTTCGCTTTTCGGCCTGGAGCGGCGGCGTTGCCGCGGGACTCTCGGCCGAGCACCTCGACCGCCTCGACGCGTTTGGATGCGCCTATGGGCTCGCCTTCCAGGTTGTCGACGACCTGCTGGACGAAGATCCAAGGGAGTGCTCGGTGCTGCACGTGCTTTCGCGGCAGGAGGCCCGCGGGCGCATCCGCGAACTGCTCGACCAGGCGGCGCGCGAAATCGAGGTGTTCGGGCCGGACGGCTGGGTACTCGCCGGTCTGGCGCGGCGGATGGAGGAGCTGATCCCATAGAGGCCGTCATGTTCAGGACAGCACGCTAGCATGAACTTCGCCGACGGGCGCCGCGGCCCCATTGCCTACATGGCGGGGAGCAGCACCGCAGTCAACGTCGTCATGCTCGTCCTGCTGGTCGGCGGCCTGTACACGGCGTTCGGTCTTGTTCAGGAGGTGATCCCCGACTCCTCTCTGGACCGCATTCAGATCCTCGTGCCCTACCCCGGCGCTTCTCCGGAAGAGGTGGAGGAGTTGATCGTCCGCAGGATCGAGGAACAGATCAGGGGTGTGGAAGGGCTCGAACGTCTGGTCGCGACGGCCTCCCGGGGCTCCGGATCGGTGATCGCCGAGTTCAAGAACGGGACGGACATCGGCCGCGCGCTCAACGAGGTGAAGGCGGAGGTGGACCTCATTCCGACCTTCCCGGCGGAGGCGGAGCGGCCCGACGTGCGGGAAATCACCACGCGGCAGGTCTTCCTGCGCCTCGTCGTCCATGGCGATGTCCCGGAGCGCACGCTCAAGGAGCTGGCGTACCGGATCGAAGAGGGCATCTCGGCTCTGCCCCAGGTGTCGCTGGCGCGGACGAGCGGGACGCGCCCCGACGAGATATCGATCGAGGTTCCCCGCCTGCGGCTTCGCTCTCTTGGCCTGACCCTGGGAGAAGTCGCGCACGCGGTGCGGCAGGGTTCGCTGGAACTCTCGGCGGGCGGTTTATCGGCCAGCGAAGAGGAGATTCTCGTCCGTACGCTGGGACAGAACTACGACCAGTATGACTTCGAGGACATCGTCGTCCTGACCCGTTCGGACGGCACGTCCGTCCGGCTGGGCGACATCGCCACGGTGCATGACGGCTTCGCCGACAGCGATCTCCGAATGCGCTACAACGGCCGGCCCGCTGCCCGTGTGGATGTGTACCGCACTTCCGACGAGCAGCTGCTGGGCATAAGCGAGGCGGTGCACGACTACCTGGAGACCAGCGTGCTGCCGAGCCTGCCCGCCGGCGTGGATGTCGCGATCTGGAGCGACGACTCCGCCCTCGTGGGTGGGCGGCTGGGCCTCATGGTCAAGAACGGACTGCTCGGCCTTCTCCTTGTCTTCGTCACCCTGGCGCTCTTCCTGGAGATCCGGCTTGCACTGTGGGTAGCGGTGGGTCTGGCCGTTTCGTTCGCGGGAGCGTTCCTCGTGATGGGCTTCGTGGGCGTCACCATCAACATGTTCTCGCTGATGGGCCTCATCCTCGCGCTGGGGATCGTCGTGGACGATGCGATTGTCGTGGGTGACAGCGTCCATCTGGAGCGGGAAAAGGGCGCCGGAGGACTGGAGGCGGCGATCCGCGGGACGAAACAGGTGAGCAGTCCCGTCATCTTCGCGGTCCTCACTTCGATCATCGCCTTCTCGGTCCTGATGACCGTGCCTGGCGCACAGGGCAGGCTGGGGCGTGCCGTCCCCATCGTCGTCATCTCCGTTCTCTTCATTTCGCTGCTTGATTCGCTGCTGCTTCTTCCGAACCACCTCTCGCACCTGCCCGCGCCCGGCCAGGGGGCGCGGCATCGGATCGCCAGGCTCTGGGGCAGGCTCCAACAGCGCGTGGACGTTCTTGTGAAGCGCATCGCCGACGGGCCGCTCGACCGCGGGCTGCGTCTGGCGACGGGCCGGCCGCTCGTCGTGCTCGCTTCCGCGGCCGGGCTGCTCGTGCTCTCGGGTGGTCTCGTCGCCTCGGGTATCGTGCCCAACCGCTTCAACGTTCCACTTGAAGGCGACATCGTGTCGGCGGACCTGGAACTCCCGGCCGGCACCCCGGGGGAGTTCACGGCCGAAGTGGCCGGCCGGGTGGAGGAGGCGGGGCACCGGGCGGTGGCACGGGTCGCCGCGGAGCACGGAGTGTCGATGGAGGAGGCGCCGCTGGAGGTCGCGGTGGCCGTTACGGTGGGGCAGTCGGCGCAGCTGTTCGATCCTCTGGGGGGTGACCTGGTCCAGGCTCCCCGCGGGCACATCGCGACGGTCCAGTTCAAGCTGATCGACTGGGAGCGTCGCCGCATCGCCGCTTCCACGCTCGAGCGGCTGTGGCGGGACGAGACCGGCGAGATCCCCGAGGCGACGGAGTTCTCGATTACGTCCAGCATTGTGGGCGGAGACCGGCCCGTGCATTACGACCTCTCACATCCCGATCCGGACCGCCTGCGTTCGATCGCCGACGATGTGGTCGCGGAACTCACCGCCATCGACGGCGTCTTCGATGTTCGGGACAACCTGGACGAGGGGTTCAGCGAACTCCGGCTAGAACTCGAGCCGGCCGCCCGTACGCTCCAACTGACGCTCGATGAATTCGCCTACCAGATGAGGGCCGGCTTCTTCGGCGTGGAAGCGCTCGCGGTTCCTCGAGGCCGCGAGGACGTACGCGTCTACGTGCGGCTCCCGGAAGAGGAGCGGAACTCCGCCGTCGATGTCGAGAAGTACATCGTGCGCATGCCCGGCGGCGGCGAGGTGGCCCTGGGGCAGATTGCGTCGGTGGGTTTCGACCGGTCCCCCTCAACAATCCATCGGATCGACGGGCGACGCTCCGTATCGGTCACGGCCGACGTGGACGCAATCCACGCAATAGGCCGACAGGTGGACGACCGCCTGGAACGGGATATCCTCGCGCCCCTCGACGCCCGGGATCCCGATTTCGACTATGCATTCGGCGGCGAGCGCAAGCAACAGGACACGATCAATGCAGCCCTGGCCAGATCGGGATTCCTCGCGCTGATCATCATGTACGGGCTGATGGCGATCCCCTTCCGATCCTGGGTTCAGCCGCTCATCGTGCTCGCCGCCATTCCCCTCGGGGCGGTCGGGGCACTGGTGGGACACATGCTGCTGGGCCTCGACCTCAGTGTCTGGTCGACGCAGGGGCTGGTCGGGGTGAGCGGGGTCGTGATCAATGACTCGCTCGTGATGGTCAAGTTCATGAATGACTACAGGGACTCCGGCATGGATCCGCGAGAAGCCATCATCGCCGGGTCCAAGACGCGCTTTCGGGCCATTCTCCTGACGTCGCTCACCACCTTCCTCGGCGTGGCCCCGCTGGTGCTCGAAACAAGCACTCACGCACGGCATCTGGTGCCGCTGGCGACATCGGTCGGATTCGGCGTCCTCTTCGCCACTTTCCTCCTCCTGCTGGTCGTGCCGGCGCTCGTCATGGTCCAGCATCACGCGCGCGAATGGTTCTCGCTCGCGCTGGGCCGGGGAAGACGTTAAGACCCCAGTTCACAGTGCCCTGTCCGACCGCAGCGTCTGTCCGGTCGGCCCCCCACGAGACGAAGCCAACATGTCCGAGAAGAAGAGCTACCACATGTCGTCGGAGGAATTCCGCCGGCACGGCCGGGAAGTGATCGACTGGATCGCCGACTATCACGAGAATGTCGAACGCTATCCCGTTCTGTCGCCCGTGAGACCGGGTGAGATCGGAGATTCCCTCGGTACGCAGGTGCCCGACAGGGGCGAGCCTTTCTCCGAAATCCTCCAGGATGCGACGGAGCGGATCCTCCCCGGCATCACGCACTGGCAATCGCCCGGATTCCACGCCTACTTCCCCAGCAACGCGTCCGGACCCGCCATCCTGGGCGAGTTGCTGTCCGCCGGTCTGGGGGTGCAGGGCATGCTCTGGTCGACGAGTCCCGCCTGCACCGAGGTCGAGACCCGGGTGCTGGACATGCTGGCCGACCTGCTGGGCCTGCCGGAAGCGTACCGCTCCACCGGGAGCGGCGGCGGCGTCATCCAGGATAGTGCCTCCAGCGCCGTGCTGTGCGCCCTGGTCGCGGCGCGGGAGCGGGATTCCCGGTTGCGCACCAACCGGCAGGGCTGCGACGGCTCACAGGTCGCCTATTGCTCCACGCAGGCGCACTCATCGCTGGAAAAGGCAATGGGCATCGCCGGCCTGGGGCGCGCCAACCTGCGGCTGATCCCGGTGGACGAGCACTTCGCCCTCGATGCAGCCAGACTCGCCGCGCAGATCAAGGCCGACAGGGCCGACGGGCTCCGACCCATATTCGCCTGCGCCACGCTGGGCACGACCTCGTCGACTGCGGTCGACCCCATATCCGCGATGGGTAGGATCTGCCAGGAAGAGGGCCTCTGGTTCCACGTCGACGCGGCCATGTCGGGCACGGCCGCGATCTGCCCGGAATACCGCCATCTTCACGACGGCGTCGAATACGCGGACAGCTACAGCTTCAATCCGCACAAGTGGATGTTCACGAACTTCGATTGCAGCTGCTTCTGGGTGGCCGACCGCACGGCGCTGATCGGCGCCTTGTCCATCCTCCCGGAGTACCTGGTCAACGATGCGACCAGGAGCGGCGCCGTCTTCGACTACAGGGACTGGCAGTTGCCGCTGGGCCGCCGCTTTCGGGCGCTCAAGCTCTGGTTCGTACTGCGCTACTACGGCGTCGAAGGCCTCCAGCACCACATCCGTCGGCACATCGAGCTGGCCCGGCGGCTGGTGGGGTGGATCGAGGCCGACCGGCACTTCGAGATGATGGCTCCGGCGCCGTTCAACCTCGTCTGTTTCCGCCACCGGGGCAGCGATGAATTGAACGAGCGAATCATGAAGGAGCTCAACGGCAGCGGCGAGATCTTCCTTACCCACACGAAGCTGAATGGCCGCTTTGCACTGCGGCTCTGCGTCGGCCAGTCCCGGACGGAAACGGAGCATGTCGAAAAGGCGTGGAGCCTGATTGTCGCAACGGCAAAGCGGCTGCGGCGGCGGGCAACGTGACGTTGACTAGTCCGCGCCCGAATCCACGGCCCCCAACAGCTCCTCGATCTCCGCGATCCGCTCCTTCGCCTCGGGGAAGCCTACCAGGTAAGCGCCCCACGGAGCCACGAGCCGGAACAGCGTGGCGGCCTTCGCGAGAGACGACCTCGCGAGTTCCGGTTCCCCCTCGTGCATCCGGTTCATCCCGTCGGTCATGAGCGCCTCGGCCAGCACCCAGCACTTCGCGGGCTCGACCTCGCCGTTAGGCGCCACCATCCCCGGAAGCGCCTCGACCGAAAGCGCGCGGGCCAGCTCCAGCTCCATCCCCGCCGCGCTGGTGGCCCGCCGCAGCGTGCCCTCCACCTCGCCCGCCGGGGCCCCGCCCCCGATGATCGCGTTTCGGAGCGCGATCAACGCAGCCCCGAGTTCCTCGATCAGCCGGAGTATGTAGTCCTGCTGGGCCATGTCGGCACCGCTCCCTCCAGGGCATTGCCACTCCCGACATTGTGTCGCGCCCTTTGCCGCACAACGTTGTCCATCGAGATGAATACGATAATCACACCGAAGAGCTGGGCCGTCTTCCTGGCCCGCATCATCCTTGGCCTGATCTTCTTCGCGGCCGGGTTCTGGAAGGTCTTCAGGCTCGGCGCGGTCGAGCACGCCCGGAGCCTGTTCGTGGAACCGTACGCGGCGAGTCCGTTGCCCGAAAGGTCGCTATGGTTCACCGGCGTGGTTGTCCCCCATGTGGAATTGATTGGCGGCGCGCTCATGCTCGCCGGCTGGAAACGCTTTGCGGCGGCCATCGGCCTCGGCGCCGTGCTGATGCTCGTCACCTTCGGGCACCTCCTGGCCGAGCCGCTGTATGCCTTCAACACGCATGTAATTCCGCGAGCCGTCCTCGTGGTTGTGGTCCTGGTGATGTTCGACGAGGACCGATTGAGCCTCGATTCGTGGCTGGTTCAACACCCACGTCATCCCGCGCGTGGTGCTGCTGGTGCTGGCGATGCCCATGTTCCAGGAAGACGGGCTGAGCATTGACGCGTGACTGGATCGAAGGGCAGTTTGAGTTGCAGGGAGCCTTGGGTTGCCCACCCGAAAAGGAGAACCGCCGACCATGAACTTCCGCACACAACTGACCGTCGGGGCGCGCCACCTGCATCGGCCCCGCACCACTCTGATCGCATTCGTCACCGGCGTGTTGCTGGCCACCCTCACTTATGCACGGGTACTCGACGCGCAGGAAACCCCGCGGGAAGGGGGAATGGTCCGCCTGACCGCACAGATATACGACCCCGCCAGCGAGGAGACGGTGCCTGGGGCCGTGATCGTGCTGACCGGTATTATGGACGGCCGGTACGTGACCGATGCGGACGGTCGCGCCGTGATCGATGTCCCACTGGGCCGCTACTGGGTCAGTGTGAGGAGGTGGGGATACGACAGACTGGCGGGTCATCTGGATGTAATCGATTCAGGTGAAGTGCCGCTGGACATGTACAAGACAAGAGACATCGACATGGAAGCGCCCGGCTCGTTGTTGGTGAGGGTTGTGGATGGCGAATCCGGAGATCCGATAGAGGGAGCGCTGGTGTCACTGGAGGAGGGCGCAAGCCGCGTTAGTGACCTGGACGGGCTGGCGGTGTTCGGTGATCTGCGAGATCCTGTGGCCCGATTCGAGGTGGAGTTGACCGGTTACGGCAAGCGCGCTGCGCCGGTGGCGCTTAGCCCGGACCGGACCACTGCTGCAAGGGTCGAGATGATGGTCGAAACGGCTGCGCCCAGACCGATCGAGACCGAAATGCGCTCCCTGCACATGGCAGGAAACGGCGATCATGACGACCTGAACCGATACGGAAAGCGGACGTATGTGGTCACCCGGCCCATGCTCGACCAACTCGCCCCCGCCCAGCTTACCGACGTGTTCAGAAAGGTTCCGGGCATCCGCGTCACTGCTCTCGCATCGGGGTCGCCCCACCTGTCCCTGGGACAGTGCAATGAACGCATCACTCCGTACCTGGACGGGATCCGGCGTCGGACCGATCAGTCAAGGAAGTCCATCGACGAGATCGCTCCGTACCTGGACGGGCACCGGCGGCGGTCCGATCTCCCCGATCGGTCAAGGTTGTTCATTGACGATATCGCTCCGGAGTCGGTGGAGTTGATCGAGATTTGGGAGAGTCGCCGCAACCGAAGCTGTGGAGGTTGGGTGCTCATCTGGACCACCCGGCAGGGGGTGGGTTAACCGGCGCCGTGCAGCAGTTGGCCAGCGGCTGGGAGTCCTTCGCGTGGCGACTACGGGGGCACCTGTACCGACGGACCCGTAAGAAGGGTGCGGTCCCGACGCGCGCGGACCTCTGCACCCATCTCGGCGCAACCACCGCCCAGATCGACGACGCCCTCGGTTTCCTCGCGGATTCCTGCGTGCTGGTCCTGAATGAGAGCGGCGAAGTTCTGATGGCGCACCCCTTCTCGGCCGTTCCGACAGCGTACAAGGTTGAGACCCCGACCCGTGCGTACTGGGCCAACTGCGCTTGGGACGCGATCGCGATACCCCTCCTTCTCGGCACCGATGGCCGAACGCCGACGACGTGCCCCCAAACGGGCTCGCGATTTGACCTGACCGTGACGCACGGTCGGGTGGGGCCGCGTGAAGCCGTGGTCCGCTTCGCCGTCCCCGTCGCCGCCTTCTGGGACGACATCGGCTTCACCTGACGCAACATCGTGGCCTTCCGGTCGGGAGCAGACGCGAGAGCGTGGGAGCGGGAGCGCGGCGGCGACCCCGGCGCGACGGTGCCGGTCGAGGTGCTGGGTGAGTTGAGCCGGGATTGGTACGGAGGCCGGCTGGAGGACGATTGGAGGCCGTCGTCCCCGGCGGCAAAGCAGGCGCTTCTTCGCGGAGCCGGGCTACAGGGGCCGTTCTGGGAGCTGGAGTGATGGTATAGCGGCAGCGACGACGATTCTCACGCGGCCGGGATTGCGGCACCGGGGTGCCGCGAGCATCCTGCTTCCTGCCGCGCCACCTCACCTGATCTGCCACAGAGGCCACGCATGAGCCCTTTCCCCGCAGCCGTCACCTCCACCCTCTCTCGCCCCGCGACGCTGGCTGCAACCGCGCTTGCCCGAGCCGTCGCCGCGCCCCGCGCCACCGCCCTCCTCCCCTCATCCACAGCCGCCGCACTCGCACTGGCTGCCATCTGCACCGCCTTCTCCCCGCTCGGTGCCCAGTCCCCCGCGCCCCCCGCCATCGACGAGAGCTTCCTCTCCGCGCTCGAACTCCGCGGCATCGGCCCGGCCTTCATGTCCGGCCGGATCGCGGACGTCGCCGTCGATCCCACGAACCGCAGCGTGTGGTATGTGGCCACCAGCTCGTCCAACGTCTGGAAGACCGAGAACCGCGGCACCACCTGGACGCCCATCTTCGACGGCTACCCCTCGTACTCCACCGGCTCGATCGCCATCGACCCCACCGACTCCAACGTGATCTGGCTCGGGACCGGCGAGAACACCAGCCAGCGCAGCGTCGGCTGGGGCGACGGCGTCTACAAGAGCCTGGACGGCGGGCGGAGCTGGACCAACACCGGGCTGCGGACCTCCGAGCACGTCGGCCAGATCCTGATCGATCCGCGCGACCCGGACGTGGTGTACGCGGCGGCGATGGGCGGCCTGTGGGCACCCGGCGGCGAGCGCGGCCTCTTCAAGACGACCGACGGCGGCGAGTCGTGGGCCCCGGTGCTCGAGATCAGCGAGAACACCGGCATCGCCGACGTGCACCTCGACCCGCGCGACCCGGACGTGCTCTACGCGGTCGCCTTCCAGCGCCGCCGCCACGTGGGCGTTCTCGTCGCGGGCGGCCCGGAGTCCGGCGTGTGGAAAAGCACCGACGGCGGGGAGACCTGGCGCGACATCACCAGCGGCCTGCCTGCCGGCGACCTGGGACGCATCGCGCTGGCGGTCTCACCGATCGACCCCGACGTGGTCTACGCCAATGCCGCCGCCACCGAGGACCGCAGCGGCTTCTACCGGTCCCCCGACCGAGGAGAGACCTGGGTGCGGATGTCGGACTACATCGTCGTCGACCCTCAGTACTACGGCGAGCTCTACCCGGATCCCCACCGGATGGACCGGGTCTACGCGGTCGACGTGATCATCCATGTCACCAATGACGGCGGGCGCACCTTCGATCAGGTCAACACCCGCTTCAAGCACGTCGACAACCACGAGATCGTCTTCGACCCGGACGACCCCGACTACATGCTCGTCGGCAGCGACGGGGGCCTCTACGAGACCTTCGACGGCACCCGCACCTGGCGCTACGTCTCGGGCAACATGCCGCTGTTTCAGCTCTATCGGGTCGGCATCGACAACAAGGCGCCCTTCTACACGGTCTACGGCGGCACGCAGGACAACTCCTCCGTCGGCGGCCCGTCGCGCACCGACAACGTCCACGGGATCCGCAACAGCGACTGGTTCATCACCCACGGCGGCGACGGTTTCCAGGCGCGCGTCGACCCCGAGGACCCGAACATCGTCTACACGCAGTCCCAGTACGCGGGCATCGTCCGCTACGACCGGGCGAGCGGCGAGGAGCTGGACATCCAGCCGCAGCCCGAGGCGGGGGAGGGGGCGCTGCGCTGGCATTGGGACTCGCCGCTGATCATCAGCCCGCACAACTCGCGCCGCGTGTATTTCGCGGGCCAGAAGCTCTTCCGCTCCGACGACCGCGCCGAGACGTGGACGGCGGTGAGCGGGGACCTCAGCCGCGGGCTCGACCGCAACCAGCGTCCGGTGATGGGCCGGATCTGGCCGCCAGAAGCGGTGTGGAAGAACGTCTTCACTTCGCCGTACGGGACGATTGTGGCGCTCGACGAGTCGCCTCTGGTCGAGGGGCTGCTGTATGCAGGAACGGATGATGGACTCGTCCAGGTGAGTGAGGACGGCGGTGGCAATTGGCGCCGGCACGAGGAGTTTCCCGGTGTGCCTGCGATGGCCTACGTGGCCGATGCGGTGGCGTCCCGGCACATGGCGGACCGGGTCTACGCCGTCTTCAACAACCACAAGGAAGGCGATTTCGCGCCGTACGTGGCGCGGAGCGACGACCGGGGGATGAGCTGGACGAACATCACGGGGGACGTGCCGGACGGACAGTCGAGCTGGACGCTGATGGAGGACCACGTCGATCCCGGCCTGCTCTTCCTGGGCACCGAGTTCGGGCTCTTCGTGACGACGGACGGGGGCGGGTCGTGGGTGCGCCTGCGCGGCGGGCTGCCCACGATCGCGGTGCGCGACCTCGAGATCCAGCGCCGCGAGAACGACCTGGTGCTGGCGACCTTCGGGCGCGGGTTCTACATCCTGGACGACTACTCGCCGCTGCGCGGGATGGACGAGGCGGTGGCTGCCGGGACGGCGCACCTGTTCCCGGTGAAGGACCCGTGGGCGTACATCCCGGCGCGGCCGCTCGGCGGGCAGGAGAAGGGGACGTTTGGCGACGCCTTCTTCACGGCGCCCAACCCGCCCTTCGGCGCCATCTTCACCTACCATCTGCGCGACGGCTACGAGTCGCTGAAGGAGCGGCGGCAGCGGCTGGAGCGGGAGGCGCTGGCGCGGGGTGAGGACATCGAGTACCCCGACCAGGCCACGCTGACCGCCGAAGACATGGAGCGGCCACCCGAGGTGTTCGTGGTTGTGTCAGACGGCGCGGGCGACGTGGTGCGGCGCGTTCCCGCCCCCCGGCGAGCGGGCTTGCACCGCATCGCCTGGGACCTGCGGTATGCGTCGCTGCAACCGCCCTCACCCGGCGGCGACGAAGCCGCCGGCCCCATGGCGGCGCCCGGCGAGTACTCGGCGCGCGTGGTCCTGGTCACCGGCGACGGCTACGAGGACCTCACGGCGCCGCAATCCTTCACCGTCAAGCCGCTCGGCACGGCCACGCTCGCGGCCGCCGACCGGGACGCGCTCCTGGCCTTCCAGCGCGAGGTGGCCGCTCTGCAGCGGGCCGCCATCGCCACCGACCGCGCGGCCCGAGCGACCTCGGAGCGGCTGGATCTGCTGCGCCGTGCGGTGCGCGCCGCCCCCGGCCTCGACGTGGCCCCCTACGAGACCCGCATCACCGCCTTTGAGGAGCGCCTCTTCGAGATTGGCCGCGTGCTCTCGCGGGACCGCACCGCGCTGGACCGCGCCGAATTCGCGCCCCCGTCGGTCATGCAGCGCATCTCGCGCATCGTGGGCGCGCAGTTCAGGGCGACTTCGGCGCCCACGACCACCCAGCGCGAGAGCTACACGGTGGCCTCCGACCAGTTGGCGGACATGTCGGCCGCCCTGCGGACATTGGTCGAAAGCGACCTGGCCTCGCTGGAGGCGGAGCTGGAGGCCGCAGGCGTACCGTGGACCGAAGGACGGCCAATCCCCGTGTGGCCGCCCGATATGTAAACAAAACATTACAATATGCCAAGTAAACCATACTTTTGGTGTCTACCCGGCGCCCTTCTGCTGACCTGTGCAGCCTGCGGTGCCCCTTCGACATCGTCCGGCACAATCCAGACCGACTCTGCCGGGATTCCCATCGCCACGGCCGTGGCGCCGACGTGGGGCCCCGGCGAAGGCTGGCTGGTCGAGTCGGAGCCTCTCCTCGAGGTCGGCACGGTCGATGGCGATCCCGAGTACCAGTTCGCCGACGTTGTCGCGGCAGTGCGGCTGAGCAATGGTGGCATCGTGGTCGCGGACCGGGGCGCTGCGGAGCTGAGGAGCTACGATCCGGGAGGGACATTCGTGTGGCGTGCTGGACGGTTCGGGGAGGGACCCGGCGAATTCCAGAGTCTGGATTTCCTTGGCAGCATCGGTGGGGATTCTCTGGTGACCTACGACAATTCGCTGACCCGGGTACAGGTCTTCGATGCTGATGGACGGGTGGCGCGAAGCTTCGACCTGCGGCCCGAGAGGTTCGGTTCCCGTGTTGAAGCCGACACGCTATCTGCGGGGGATATGCCACCCACGGCGGACATCCCGTCCACGGCGGACATCTCAGCTCCTGACAAGGTCGTGGGCATTGCGAACCGCTACCTGATCGTTCGCTACCTCGAGGAGGGGGAGCACAGGACAAGCGGGGTTGTGCGGTGGATCGATGAGCGAGTGGTGGCCGTCGACCTGGGAAACGGCTCCACTGTGGACCTGATCGTGGTTGGCGGTGAAGAAATCCGGATGCGCGGCGGGCGACGTGAGGGCCGGTACGCGTTCGGCAACGTGCCCGAATTCGGAGCCGCTGCGGGCCGACTGGCCGTCATCGACACCGAAGCCTACTCGGTGCGCATGGTCTCCCCCGCCGACGGAGCAATCGAGCAAATCGTCCGGCGCGACGTGGCTCCACAGGAGGTGACGGATGCCGTCTTCGAGACTCACCTGGCGGGAATCGTCGACATGGTCAGCGGCGCTCCCGCAGAGGAAGTCGATCGAGTCAGACGGATGTGGCGCGGCTTTCCCAGAGCTCCCGAGCTCCCCGTCCTGCGCTCCATACATGTCGACGCGACGGGACACCTCTGGGCCGCTCCGTACTACGTGGCCGGCGCCGAGCCCTCTCCCTTCGAGATCCACGCCCCCGACGGCACCTGGCTCGGCAGCGTCGCGCTGCCACCCGGCCTCGAACGTGCCTTCGTACAGTACCAGGCTCCCTACATGGAGATCGGCGAGGACTACGTACTCGGCGTCTGGACCGACGACCTGGACGTGCAATACGTGCGGATGTACCGGATCAACAGGTAGCTGGAATCAGCGAACGCGTTTCAGCTGAAACGTCCGCGCGCGCCAGGCCGTGGTGTGAAGGTCGCGCTAGCCCGGCGGCGCCCCGGCCGGCTCCCGGTCCAGCCGGATGAGCTGGCTGCGAATCCCCCAATCGCGACCCCGCCGGATGAGCACGGTCATGTGGACGCCGGTGAGCGTCCGCGAAATCCTTCCGTCGTGGAGCTGAAAGGTCAGGAGTCCGGTGATCACGCCCATGCGGCCGCTGGCGTCGAAATCGGTGAACGACGCCTGCACCTCGCCCGACTCCTGCAACAGCGATTCCAGCTTCTCCCGGATCGCTTCCCGCCCCCGGACCGGGTCGTCCTGGTTGAAGATGAAGTTCGCATCCTCGGTGTACAGCTCGAGCAGCTTCTCGAGGTCGTCGGCGGCCCAGGCGCCGCGCCATTCGCCGAGGAGGGCGTTTGTGTGCAGCATGACATCGGCGTAGTACTCGGCCCGGTTCGATGCGGCCGATAGACCGTCGCTGCCCGGCGCGCCCGGAAAGCGGCGTGCCCGCTGCGCCTGGCCCGCGTCCACGTGCGACAGGAGTGCGCACGCCACGGCGACGCATGAAACAGTTGTTCTCATCATTCGGTCCGTCCTTCGCCCCACGGCAACTTCAACCATCTATGATAGGACGCGTTGTCCGGTGAAGGTAGTGCTCCGGCCGGGTTGTGCTAAAGTTTAGGCTTGCCTAACTTATCCCTGTCCCAGAGGAAATCCCACACCGCCCAACCCGGAGTCAGGCCACCCACATGCCCGATCCAGCATCTGCGCTACTGGTCTTTTTCGCGCTGCTCCTTGTCAGTGCGGTATTCCTGTGGCCCGGCCGCGGGATCGGTGCCCGCCTGCGGCGCCTTGCCCGCCTCACCGAACGAGTGCGCATGGAGGACATCCTCAAGCAGCTATACAAGCTGGAGTACGACAAGTTCCCCGCGACCGCCGAGAGCGTCGCGGGCGGGGTGCAGATCTCCAGGCAGCAGGCCATCCGGCTTCTCCAGCGCCTGGAGGAGCGGGATCTGGTGACCGCCGAGGGAGCCACATTCGAGCTTACCGAGCCCGGTCGGGCACAGGCCCTGCACATCGTCCGCACCCACCGTCTGTGGGAGCGCTTCCTGGCCGACCGCACGGGGACTCCGCCGGAGGACTGGCACCCCCAGGCCGAGGCGCGGGAGCACCTGATGTCGGTCTCCGAGACGGAGGATCTCGCCGCCGCGCTGGGCCACCCCGTCTATGACCCGCATGGAGACCCGATCCCCACCACCTCGGGGGAGATGCCTTCGCGGTCGGGGGTGCCGCTGTCCGCGCTGGCGCCGGGCGAGCGGGGTCTCATCACCCATCTCGAAGACGAGCCGCGCGAGATCTTCAGCGAGCTCGTGGCCCTGGGCCTGGGGCTGATGACGCCGGTGGAGCGCCTGGCGGGGGAGACGGGACGAGTGCACTTCCGCAGCGGGGAGCGGCGCCTCGAGGTCTCCAGCGCGGTGGCCCGCAACGTCACGGTCGAGGTCTCGCAGGATGTGAGCGACCCCCACTGGTCGCGCACGCTGGCCGACGTCGAGCCGGGGGACTCGGGGACGGTGGTTGCGATTTCGCCGCTCTGCCGCGGACCGTCCCGCCGCCGCCTCCTCGATCTCGGCGTGGTCCCGGGCACGGTCATCCACGCCCGGATGCGCAGCGCTGGTGGTGATCCGGTCGCCTACGACATTCGCGGGGCCCTCATCGCGCTGCGGCGTGAACAGGCCGCGCACATCCAGGTCAACGGCGACTCGGTGGAAGAGGGGGCCGCATGAGCGCGAGCACCGGCGCTTCTGCACGCGCTGCCAGCACTCCCCAGCGCTCCCGCAACCTCGTGCGGCTGGGCCTGAGCCCGCACCGGTGGGACCACCTCATCGCGCTGGCCGGCAACCCGAATGTGGGCAAGACGACCGTCTTCAACGCGCTCACGGGCCTTCGCCAGCACACGGGGAACTGGCCGGGCAAGACGGTGGTGCGCGCCGAGGGGGCGTTCCTGCACGACGGCCGCAGGGTGAAGGTGGTGGATTTGCCCGGCACCTACTCGCTGCAGGCGGGCAGCGCCGACGAGGAGGTCGCGCGCGACTTCATCCTGTTCGGACAGCCGGACGTGACGGTGGTCGTCGTGGACGCGTCCCGGCTGGAGCGCAACCTCAACCTGGTTCTGCAGATCCTGGAGATCACCGACCGCGTCGTGGTCTGCGTAAACCTGGTGGACGAGGCGCGCCGTCACGGGGTGACGGTGGATGCAGCGCGGCTCGAGCGGGAGCTGGGCGTGCCGGTGGTGCTCGCGGTGGCGCGACAGAGTGAAGGGATGGACGAGATGCTGAAGGCCGCGACCGAGGTGGCGACGGGGACCCGGAAGAATCGGCCCCACCGCATCCGGTCGCATCCGGCGGCGGTCGAGGAAGCGGTCGACGCGATCGCGCCGCTCGTCGAGAGGGAGTTCCCGACGCTGCCCAACGCGCGCTGGGTCGCGCTGCGACTCCTGAACGCGGACGAGCGGGTCACCGAGGCGGTCAGGTCGGGAGAGATCGGGCAGCTTGGTGGAAATGGTGACGCATCGTCGCAAGAGGGCGGTCGGGCAGCAGTCGGGAGCGCGGGTGCGGCTCAAGGGGATGCAGGTGTGGCTCAGGGCGCCGCGGGTGCGGCCCAGGGCGCTGCTGGTGTAGCTCAGGGTGCCGCTGGTGTAGCTCAGGGTGCCGCGGGTGCGGCCCCGGCAGCTGCGGGTGTGGCTCAGGGGGCTGCAGGTGCCGCTTCCGCTGGGTCAGGGCCGAACCCGCCCGGAAGCGCGCAGCCCGGCCGATCCCGCACCATCAGCGAGGGCCGTGACCGCATCCTGAAGGCGGCCACGCGCCACCGCTGGGCCCTGCGCCCCGGTTTCCACGATGCGCTGGCCGAGAACATCTACGCCGAGGCGACGCGGATCGCGGATGCCTGCATGCACAAGGAGCAAGAGAAGACTACCGGAACGGGGCTCGACCGCGCCCTCGACCGCTGGCTCACCAGTCGCGTGTTCGGCTTCCCGCTGATGCTCGCGATCCTCGCGGTCGTTTTCTGGCTCACGATCGCGGGCGCCAACGTCCCGTCCGCAATGCTCGCGACCCTGCTCATCGACAACGCGCACCCCCAATTGCTGGCTTTCGGGGAATGGGCGCAAATGCCGTGGTGGCTCAGCGGCTTCCTCTTCGACGGGGTGTACCTGGCCACCGCGTGGGTGGTGAGCGTGATGCTCCCCCCGATGGCCATCTTCTTCCCCCTCTTCACGCTCCTGGAAGACTTCGGCTACCTGCCGCGGGTCGCCTTCAACCTCGACTCGCTCTTCCGGCGGGCAGGCGCGCACGGCAAGCAGGCGCTGACGATGAGCATGGGCTTCGGGTGCAACGCCGCCGGGGTGGTCGCCACGCGCGTGATCGACAGCCCGAGGGAGCGGCTCATCGCGGTCATCACGAACAACTTTTCGCTGTGCAACGGGCGCTGGCCGACACAGATCCTGATCGCGACCATCTTCATCGGGGCGCTCGTCCCGCCGCACCTGGCGGGGGTGGTCTCGGCGGGGGCGGTCGTGGGGATCGCGCTCCTTGGCATCGCCTTCATGTTCCTCACGTCGTGGGGGCTCTCCAACACGGTGCTGAAGGGCGAGGCCACGACCTTCTCGCTGGAGCTGCCGCCGTACCGACCGCCGCGCGTGCTGCAGACCCTCTACACCTCGGTGATCGACCGCACGCTGATCATTCTGTGGCGGGCCGTGCTCTTCGCGATACCGGCCGGTGCGGTCATCTGGCTGCTCTCGAACATCATGGTGGGCGGGGTGTCCCTTGCCGAGCACGGGATCGGCCTGCTCGACCCGTTCGGGATCCTGCTCGGCATGAACGGAGTGATCCTGCTGGCCTACGTGATCGCGATTCCGGCGAACGAAATCGTGATCCCGACTGTGCTCATGCTGACGGTGCTGACCCTCGGCAACCCGGAGCTGGGCGCCGGCGCGGGGGTCATGTTCGAGTCCGACTCGGTCGGGGAGATGGAGGGGCTGCTGCGGGCGGGCGGGTGGACTCTCCTGACCGGCGTGAACCTCATGCTCTTCAGCCTGCTCCACAATCCCTGCTCGACGACGATCTACACGATCTACAAGGAGACGAAGAGCGGGCGCTGGACGACGCTGTCGACGCTGCTGCCGCTGGTGATGGGGTTCGTGGTCTGCTTCCTGGTGGCGCAGGTTTGGCGCCTGGCGGGAGGCTAGTCGGCGGCGCCCGCTACCTCCAGCATCTCCGCCACGGTGCAGAGCTTGACCCGCGGTCTGCCCTGGGCCTTGCCGCGCGCGGTCTCGTGGGCGTCGAGCCGCTTCCATCCGGCCTCGTCGACCCAACGGACGCCGCGCTCCCGGAGCAGGTCGGCCAGGTCGCTCGCGTTCGGTGATTCTGCCGCGGTCGGATCCGCACCATCGCGCAGGCTCCCCGCGACGATACCGGCCTCCCGGTCTTCGCGCATCAAGGCCACCGTGCCTGCGGCGTCGGCCTTGTTCGTCCCTATCACCCCCGACGGACCCCGCTTGGCCCACCCCACCACGTACTCGCCCGGCACGACCTCCGCGCGCGTCCCCTCGGCCCCCCGCACCACCCGGCCCCCCTCGTTCGGCACGATCCCGCGCCGCTCGTCGAAGGGCACACCACCGATGGGCGCACCGCGATACCCCACCGAGCGGACCACCATCCCGCACGGCAGGACCTCGGTCTCGCCGGTCCCCTCGGCGCGCATGTAGCCGTCCTCCTGCCCGGCGAGGCGGTTCTTCTCGATCCGCACCCCCGTCACCCGCCCGTCCTCGCCCAGGATTTCGAGCGGCGAGACCAGGAACCGGAAGTGCACCACGCGGTCGCCGTCCTCGGGGGCGGCCTCGGTGTAGCCTCGCAGCGTAGCCATGTTGCGGGTCTTGACCGCGTTGCCCTCCAGCGACGCCTCGCTTACCGGGTCGAGGTCGAGCTGGCCGGCGTCCACCTCTGCGCTCACCCCGTCCAGCCTGCCGAACTCGCGCAGCTCGGGGTTGGTGAACGACGCCTGGGCGGGGCCGCGGCGGCCCAGCAGCGTCACGCGCTTCACCCGGCTGTGGCGCAGGGCGTCGAGCGCGTGGTCGGCGATGTCGGTGGTCGCGAGGCGATCGAGCGAAAGCACGAGGATTCGTGCCACGTCGATGGCGACGTTGCCGTTGCCGATCACCACGACGTGCTCGCACGAGAGGTCGAAGCGCGCATCGCGGTAGTCGGGGTGCGCGTTGTACCACGCCACGAACTCAAACGCCGCGTGGCTGCCGCGAAGGTCCTCGCCGGGGATGCCCAGGCGGCGGGCGCTCTGGGCTCCCACGGCGTAGACGATCTGGTCGTAGCGGGCGCGGAGATCGTCGACGGACACATCCCGTCCCAGCGTGACGTTGCCGAAATAGCGGATCTCGTCCCGGGCCAGGAGCTTGCTGTACACGCGGGCGACCGACTTGATGGCCTGGTGGTCGGGTGCGACGCCGTCGCGCACGAGGCCGTAGGGGGCCGGCAGGCGGTTGATCATGTCGATCGCCACCGCGCCGGTGCCCTTCAGCAGTGCTTCGGCCGCGAAGAAACCGGCCGGCCCGGCCCCGACGATCGCGATCCGTGCGGCCCTATCGGCCATCGCTCTGCGACCCAGGTCCTGGACAGGTCTGCGGGTGGTTGACCGTGATGACGCGCATGGGCGAGCTTCCAGAGCGAAGAGGTGAATTCAACCAGTTGCGGAAACAAGATAATGACCATTGTGAAGAAGTGTTCGCTCACATCGACCGCCTCGGTGGTTCTGGCCCTGGCGTTCATGGCCGGTTGCGGGGGCGGCGACTCGAGCGATTCCGGCGACGCTTCGCAGTCGGCGGCCGACGCCGGTTCCGACCTGACCTCCCAGGGTTCCGCCCAGAGCGCGGCCGGCGCCGAGCTGTCGATCGACCCCGCGCTCCTCCCGGAGGGCGTGACGGTGGAGATGGTCCGCGAGGGCAGGGACCTCTTCAACGGAGGCGGCATCTGCTTCACCTGTCACACCGTGGAGGCGACCGGCGGGCCGCTGGCGCCCGATCTGACCGACGACGTGTGGCTCAATGTCGACGGCGAGTATTCGTCGATCGTCGAGCTTGTGAAGACAGGCGTCGCCCAGCCGATCGAGGCCCTGGGCGCCATGCTGCCGCGGGCGGGCATGCCCCTGACCGACGACCAGGTGAACGCCGTGGCGGCGTATGCCTACATGCTGAGCCGGATGTAGCCGGACGGCGACGGCGGCCCGCGTGTGTCAGAAGAGGTCGCCCTGCACCCCGCCGCCGCGCCTGAAGGCCGCGGTGGACAGCGGCCGAGGCTTCCGGTCCAGCCCGGCCTTGCGCACCGCGGCGCGGAAGAGCCCCCTGATCTGGTTCGCATACTCGCCCTGGCCCCGAAAGCGGCGGTGAAAGGCCGGGTCGTTGAGCTTGCCGCCCCTGATGTCGCGGATTCGGCCGAGCACCTTCTCCTTGCGGTCGGGAAAGTGAGCGTCGAGCCAGCCGACGAAGTGGTCCGCCACCCCCATGGGCAGCCTGAGCGTGAGGTAGGAGGCGTAGCGCGCACCGGCCTCGGCGGCGGCCTCGACGATCGACGGCATCTCTTCGTCGGTCAGCCCGGGGATCAGCGGCGCGACGAACACGCCGACCGGGACACCGGCGTCGGCGAGCGCGCGGATCGCGTCGAGGCGCCGGGCCGGGATCGAAGTGCGAGGCTCCATGACCCTCTGCAGTTCGTTTCGCAGCGTGGTCACCGAGATCGTGACTTGAACGCAATCGTGGCTGGCCATCTCGGCCAGGATGTCGACGTCCCGCGTGACCAGGTGGTTCTTGGTGACGATGGTCACCGGGTTGCGGAAGTCGCGCAGAACCTCGAGGCAGCCACGCGTAAGGCGGAGCCGGCGCTCGACGGGCTGGAACGCGTCCGTGACCCCGCACATGCCCAGGACCTGCGGGCGCCAGGAGGGTTTGGACAGGGCATCGCGCAACAGCTCGGGGGCGCGGAGCTTTACGAGGATCTTCCTCTCGAAGTCCAGCCCGGAGGAGAACCCCAGGTATTCGTGCGTGGGTCTCGCGTAGCAGTACACGCACCCGTGCTCGCATCCCCGGTAGGGGTTGACCGAGACGTCGAACCCCACGTCGGGGCTCTGGTTGCGGGCCACGACGCTGCGCGTGGCGTCGGCCAGGAACTCGGTGCGGGGCTTCTCCTCGGCGTAGTGCCCCGGTTCCATTTCGACATGGACCGTTTCGAAACGGTTGGGAGGGTCGTAAGCTACGCCACGGCCCTTGACGGGAAGAATACGCATTCTGCAATATTCGGTATTTATTCGGCATTGTGCAAGGGGAACGCTGCGGCATGACGATCGAACAGCTGGAAAAGCGGCTCAACGCCCTCGCTGACCGCACGCTCCGCTACCACTACATCATTCAGCTCGGCAAGCGGCTCCCGCCGATGGACCCCGAGTTGAAGACCGAGAGAACCCAGGTGAGGGGCTGCATGAGCCCGGCCTGGCTGGACGGTTGGCTCGAAGAGGGAGAACCGCCGACGCTTCGATTTGTCGGCGACTCGGAGTCCGTAATCGTGAAGGGACTCTTCGCGATCCTGGCCGAGGTCTACAACGGACAGCCCCCGGATGAGGCACTGGCGGTGGATCTGTCGGACATCTTCGAGCGACTCAAGCTGGGAGAAGCCCTGAGCCCGAACCGGCGCAACGGGTTCTACTCGATGGTGGAAAAGATTCGCCGCGTCGCGCTTTCACTCGCGTGACGCGGTGGGCTCCCGGGGCGGGGTGCACTCCCGGGACGCGATTGGCTCCTAGACGGACTCGATCTCGTAGCCGATCCGCCAGTTGGACATGTTCTCGGGATCGTCCGAGCCCTCGTCGCCCGGCTGGATCAGTCGGCAATGGTCCTGAATCGCGCCCGTGAAGGTGCGGGTGTAGAACTCCAGCTGGTCGTTTCCGCTCAACTGATCGAGCTCCTCGCCCCGGAGTTCGATCGCGAGGTGATCGGTGACCTCTCCCTCGAAGAGCACCTTGTCCAGGTTGTTGAGCCTGTTCCAGCGGGGATGATCGGAGATCGGGTAGTGCCCCTTGCGCGGCATTCTGGTCTCCTGCACCTGGCCGCCACCGTTGTCCGTCCAGACCTTGGCCCAGAAGACGAACTCGCCCTTGTCCTTGAAGAACGGCTCGAGGTCATCGAGGATCTGCAACCATCTCAATGTGACTCTGATGCGAGTCCCGCCCTGTCCGCTCATTCACTCAGCTCCTTGGTGATTCTGTTCCGGCATGACGCTCGGAAACGATTCGCCGCAAGGTATTGCGATCCAGTGCATCTGTCCAGTGCGATCAGTGCGAATTCCGGAATTGCGTCAGCACGCTTCGCAGCAGCGGCCACAGTGCCGTGGGCCGTACCCGGCGGGCCCGGTTGGCGGACCCGATCCGGAAAGCGAGCGTCCACTGTTCAAACAGGGTGGCATAGGCCTCGCGCAGCGTGTTGCGCGGGTCGTAGAGGTTGGTCGCCTCGGACGACACTCCGTTCAGTTCGATCACCCTGAAGCGCCCGGCCTGCATGTCGGGAACCGTTGCGCCCCGGATGTCGTAGCGGCCGAAAAAGAAGCCTTCGATCCCGCGGCTGAGCTTGTCGATGGCATCGGCGAGGGCGGGCGTCTCCAGGTGACCTCCGTCGCGGAACTCGCACCCATAGGAATGATTCCCCCGCTCCTCCAGGACGATGCGCTCCCCCGGCGGCGGGACCCGGTCCAGCGCCGCCCCCAGCTCCCTGGCGAAGATCCGCCGCTGACAGCGAAGCCGGCCATCGTCCAGGATCAGGTCGGCGATCGACCGCCGCCCGTCGCCCGTCACGCATGGCTGGCGCTTCTCGGTGATCCCGAAGATGTGGCCCCGCGGGTCTCCCGGCATCCTGTAGTAGAAGATGCCCAGCTCCTCACCCGGCACGTACTCCTGCACGATCAGCTTCCGCCTGGCCTCGGCGAGCCGGGCCGCCAGCTCCGGCTCGCTCCTCACGATCGACACCCCCGCCCCCCGCTCCCCCACGTCGGGCTTGACCACCACCGGCAACCCGCCCACCTGCCCGGCCAGCGCGGCCGCCCTGCCACCATCGCCCGCTCCCCCTTCCGCCACCACCGTGCGCGCGACCCGCGAGCGGTCCTCGATCGCGTCCAGGATCCCCGACTTGGACTCCCCCGCGAAGCCGCCGTCCGGAAACCCGGGGTTCGCGGCGGTGAACACGGTTAGAGACCGGTGCCGCACGGCCAGCCACAGCACCCATCCGAGCACCGGCAGGTAGAAGAGCCAGGTCGGCCAGAACTCCCAGCGGCGCACCCGTCCCCACCGCGCGAGAAAGCGGCGGCGTCCGGCCGCGCTCAGCAGCGGAACCCCGACGCGCATCGCAATCAGGACCCCCAGCGCCGTCGCTACGAGCCATGGCAGCGTCCGGTCCTGGAACGCCCCGATCTGCTCGGCCGCAGTGGCGCCGAAGACCGCCGTGCCGCCCACCAGGAGCGGCGTCCATAGCACCGCCGCAACCAGGATCCAGAAGGCGAAGGGGAGCAGCGGCATCCGCACTACGCCCGCGGCGACATAGGTCGGAAGGCGCGTGCCCGGGACGAAGCGGCCGCCGAGGAGCAGAGCGGCTCCCCGCTCGGTGAACCAGCGGCAGGCCCGTTCGAGCTCTTCGGGCCGGACCAGCCATCGAAGTGGTGCGATCCGCGTGACGGGGCGCCCGATCAGTCGGCCTCCGGCGTACAGGAGCAGGTCGCCCACAACGATGCCCGCCAGGCACGCCCCCACGCCGGCCGTCCACGGCAGCGAGCCCCGCGCAATCAGGAGTCCCGTGCCGATGCAGGTGAGGTCTTCGCTGACAAAGGTGGCGGCCACGATCAGCAGCAGGGTGATGAAGAGCGCGAACCCGGCGACGGGCGGAATGGCCGAGGGGTCGAAGGGCGGTTGGGCGGCGGCGATCCGGGCGGGGTCGGCCGAGTCGCGCGGCAGGACGTCGCCCGCCTCGACCCGGTCCAGAAAGTCGGCGATCGGGGGGGCGATGCGCTCCGGCTCGAGGAAGGTCATGAAGTGGTTGCCCTCGAGCATGACCATTTCGGACTGGGGGACGAGCCGGAAGTGCTCCTCGGCGGCTGTGACCGGGACGAGCGGGTCGTCGGTCCCGTGCACGATCAGCATCGGTCCTGGGTAGCCGCGCAGGATCCCCCGCAGGGGCCGCTGATCGGTGTCGTAGAAATTGCGGGCGTAGGCGTGGCTCAGGAAGCCATCGTCGGCGATGCCGAAGTGGGGGATCAGTTCGCGCAGGGTCCAGATGGCGAAGAGCTGGAGGCCGTGGATGGCGTGATTCAGGTAGTACTCGCCGAGCAGTTCGTGCTCCTGCACGCCGATGGAGGAAAGGAGCGTGAGCGATGCGATGCGGGCCGGGTCGGCGTGGTGCATCTCCAGCGCGACCCCGCCTCCCATGGAGAAGCCCACGACGTGGGCGCGGGCGATTCCGAGCGAATCGAGCAGCTGGAGCGCCATGGCGGCGTGCGCGCGAATCGAGTAGTCGGGGACCTTTGCGGTGGACCCGCCGAACCCCGGCAGGTCCGGTGCGATCGCTGCCCGCTTCCCGGCCAGTTCGGGCCCCAGCCGGCGGAAGACCGACCCCGATCCGGGGCTGCCGTGAAGCAGAAGAACCGGGAGCGAAGCGTCCTCGCCGGCGGCCGGCCACTCCCTGTAGGCAATCGCGACGGCCCCCTCCTTCGGTGCCGGCGACCCGGCGACCATCTGCACGCCTTGCCCGGGTCGCGGCGCCGGCGCCGGCCGCCCGCTCCTGACAAGGTGAGAGGTCCCCAGCAGCGCGAGGTAGGCCATCAGCACCACGCGCTTGCGGCCCGCCAGCCGCGGCGCGGTCACGGGCCCGGAACCGTCATCCGGGCCCACCCGCTCCCACTGGCTCGAAGCGGCCAAGCATCGCCCGCCGCAGTTCCACCGCCATCGCCTTGCGGTCGGCCGAACGCACCGGCGCGTCGCCGAACCGAACGGTGCAGTGGATCCGCCTGAGCGCAAACAGCCCCAGCGCGTGCTGCACGAACCCCATGTCGCCCCACCAGCAGACCCGGTCCCGCGCCTCGGGATCGCCGGAGCCCGTCCTGTACGACACGGTCAGCCAGTACACGGGGGTCCCCTGCGCGGCTGCGTCGGCCAGCAGCGCGGCCTTCAGCGGCAGGATCGTGTCCCCGGCGGTGCTGGTCGCTTCGGGGAAGACGATCACACTGTCCCCCCGCGCCAGGGCCTCGACCATCTCCCTGCGCACGCGCAGCACGTCGCGCTTGGTCGAACGCCTCACGAAGATGGTCCCTCCCACCGAGGCCGCGAATCCCCAGAAGGGCCAGCGCCTGAGCCCGGCCTTGGCCACGAACACCATCGGGACCAGGGAGCCCAGCATCGGGATGTCGAGGTATCCCAGATGATTGGAGACGACGAGGGAGCCCTGCGGGGGCGGCGGTCCCTCGGTCGCCACGCGGACGCTGCAGGCGCGCATCATCCCCCGCCCCCAGGCCCGCATTCCCCACCGACGCACCCTCGCCCAACGGGCCGGCCCCGATCGAGGCAGCATGCGTGTCGGCAGCCCGCACAGGAGCGCCAGCGTCACAATCGCCGCCGTCCACGCACCGACCGCCACGACCCTGCAAACAACCCGGGGCCACTCGAGCAGCCCGATGCGGGGCGGAGCGGGCCCCACCTCCGGCGTGCTACCCGAAGAAGCTGCGGTAGACATGGGGCTCCAGTTCGCGCACATCGAGCACGACCAGGAAATCGATGGTGTGGAAGTCCCTGTCCACGGCCGGGGGTCCGCAGATCCTGGCGCCGAGATTGAGGTAGCTCTGGAAGAGCCGCGGGACCCCCATGGGCTGCACCGGCTCGCCCCCATGGTCGTACAGGCCGCACTCCAGTCCGGGCAGCGGCCAGGCCTTCACTTCGGGGTGAAGGTGTCCCTGCTGCACCAGCCGGGCATGGACTTCGTTGCCTACCCGTCCGTCCTGGGTGGTCAGCGAGCAGCAGCCGAACAGATGGTGCTTCCCCGTCCAGGTCAGGTACTGCGCGAGCCCGCGCCAGAGCAGGTGCAGGACCCGGCGGCTCCGGTGTGCCTTTGCGATGCAAGCCCTGCCCACCTCGATCGCGTCTTCCACGACCGTGGCCGGAAAGCCCGAGATGTCGAATTCGCGCGCCGAGTAGAACCCGCAATTGACTGCGGCCATCGCGGCCGTCTGCATCCGGTAGGTCCCGACCGGCGCACCGGTCTTCCTGTCGACGATGAGGAGGTGATGCATGGCCTCGTCCAGGTCGTCCCTGTCCATTCCCGACCCGTAGGATGATTCCAGCCCCTCTCCGAGCTCCAGGTTGAATACCTCGAAGCGGAGCCGCTGGAGCGCGGCCAGTTGCGCCCGGGAACGGACAAAGCTCAGGCGGTAGCGTCCGGAGACGAGTTCGTCCGGAGGCAGCGACTCCTCGGCGACAGGGAAGGCCGCGGCCCGGCGCGCCCGGTTGCGCGACGGATCCGAGGGGGCCGGCGCACGCGCGCCGCGGTCCAGGACACTCACTGCAGCCTCTGTATGTCCCCGGGGTCGACGTACAGGAGCAGGGCCGGTCCGCGCCTCACGAGCCGTCCCGTCAGCCCCACGGGCGTGGCGACCAGCCCGGCCAGACGGCTTCCGATGGCCTCGCCGTCCGGTCCCGCCAGTATGATCCCTTCAGTGCGGCCATCGTCATGGCGCACTTCGAGCAGCGGCGGAACGCCTCCCTGGATGCAAACGGTGGCACACGCGCGGTGGGCGATCCCCGAACCCGGGTTCATGACGCCGAGGTAGCACTTGGACCCGACGATCTCGCCCTCGAGGTACGCGTCTCCCAGATCGACGTCCGGGGGGACATGCGGATAGTCCACCCCGTCCAGCGCAGCCACCGAACCGGGCTCCACCTGGATCATCGCCTGGCCGTCCCGGTACACGAGCGTGCCCTCGAGCTCCGCCCACCCCCCGACGACCGCCTGCACCAGCGCGTCCGCCCCCTCTTTGCCGGGCCCGACCAGGAGGTAGCGCGACGACACCGTCCCGCGCGGCACGATCAGCGACGGGTACGGGTCCGCCGTCACCAGCCCCTCGAACGCCCGCACCGTGCCGAACTCGAAGGCCGCCGCCGGCAATTCCCGCTGCCCGAGGGCTGCAATCAGGGCCGCGCCCACCGCCGCGACCAGCACCGCCGCCGTGACCACCCGCTGGAACGGGCGCAGCCTCCGGGGCGCGGGATCGTGATACCCGACGTAGAAATCCGTCATCCGTCTGCGCCCCTTCCGGCCGCCGGCCCACCGGCAGCGACCACTGGCAGCCGCGCCGTGCGCGAGGCCGTGCCGAGTTCGTTGGCCACCGGATTCACCCACACGTAGCCGTCCCGCACCGCGACATCATAGGTCTCTAGCTTGTCGTCGAAGGGCGGGGGAGAGCATCCGGTCACGGGGTCGTACTGGAACCCGTGCCACGGGCAGGTGATGCAGCCGTCGATGATCCGCCCCTCGCCGATCGGTCCCATCTGGTGGCAGCAGACATTCGACACGCACGAGATCTCGTCCCCGTTGCGGAAGACGGCCACGCGCTCGCCGCCGAGCACGACGACCCGACCCTCGAGATCCGGGATTTCGGCGACGGCCACGGTGCGCACATACCCCTCAAGCTCGCTCTCCGCCCGCCCGGCATCGCCCCGCGACCCCCGGTCCCGGCGCCGCTCCGCAAGCCCCGTGTAGAGGTGCAGCGCGAAGACGGTCCCCGCCACCGCGGCGGTCACCGGCCACAGGTACGCCTTGCCCTCGCCCTGCAGCGCCCCCAGCACGATGTGCGCGAGCAGCACGGCATACCCGGCATGCACCGTCATGTGCAGGCCCTTCCAGACCCGCGGCGTCAGGTTGGCGAGCCAGAAATCGTGGCTGGTGACGGCCATCAAAAACAGCACACCCAGCACGACCGCGCCGAGCGGCTGAAAGGGAAAGCCGCCCCCGTCTCCAAAGCTCCCGTCGCTGGCCAGCACGCTCGCGAAGGGATTGAGGTCGCTCAGAAAGTGGAACTGGAAGACCGCGAACACGCCGTGGACGAGCGCCACCAGGAACGTCGCCACCCCCAGGTGCCGCCGGTTGTACAGCACCGGCAGGAAGCGCGGCGAAATGCGCGCCAGCGGGCCGATCAGCAGGATGAACGACAGCATCATGAAGGCGAGGCTGCCCGTGGTCCGCAGCAGCAGCGTCTCGACGGTCACGTGCGGTTGCGTCGCGAGTGTGACGCCGGCGAAGACAGCCGAGTACACCACCATGCAGCCCGCGATCACGAGGTCGTACTTCCGCTTCTGGGGCGACCAGCCCACCGCCTGATACACGTGGCTCATGATCCGCCACCCGGAATGGCCACCTCACCGAGGCGGATGCCGCGCGCGAGGTCCGTCAGCACCAGGAGCCCATCATCCGGCAGGCTCTCCGCGAGGGGAATCGAGGCCCTGCCCGCGCGCACGCTTCCCAGCACCCGGGCGGCCGCGCTTTCCACCTCCAAAACCACACCGGGATCGGCCGCGTCCAGTCCGGACGGCAGCCACACCCGGAGCAACGGAGACCCGCTGCCATCCTGCTCCAGCGCCAGCCGAGCCGTCCCCGCGTGCGTCTCTAGCGCGACCTCCCACACGGACTCGGCCGCAGCCGGCACCGCGATCGAAACCGCTTCCGGCACCGCGCGCGCGGCCCGCTCGGTCCACGCGAAAACGAACGCCCCGCCGCCGCCAACCGTGGCCGCAAGCACGACGATCACGTGCGCCGAACGGTGCCCACTTCTCATCGCTCGCCGCTCCCGGATTCGCCGCCTCCGGACCCGCCGCTCCGCACGGCCCGCCGCCATTTCACCAGCATGAAGGGCCAGAGCGCCGCCACGCCCGCCAGAATGAACACGCGAAAGCCCCACGTCCCGCCCTCTGCGGCCGGATCGATCGCGCCCGCACCCCTCCACGCGAAGGGCACCGCGAAGCACACGCCGACGAGGCCGTAGACCGCCAGCGCAATCACCAGGGCTTCAGCGACAGGGTATGGAATCGGAGTTCCTCCGTCTCGGGTCGTGTTCAAACACCGCAAGCTATGCCTGCTGCACGACCGCCGCATCCCCGGTCCCGCGGGCCGTTACCTGGCGCCCCATTCCTCGATGAACTCCTCCGGCTCCACACCGAGTCCGTCGGCGATTCGGGTGATGTAGTTGAAGAACCCGATCACCTGCGTCGCGTCGTGGATGCCGCGGTCATCAAAGCCTACACCGCGCAGATGCTCAAGGTCCGCGCGCGACATCGTCTGCTGGTTGCGGGTCAACCTGGCGGCGTATTCGCAGAGCGCCATGTCCTCGCTCGACAGGCCGGCGGTCCTCCAGTCCCGGACGATATTGTGGATGAGAGTGTCTGCCTCTTCGGCGTCTGCTCCGCCTGCCTCGACCTCGGCCCGGAGGTCATGCGCGTGCGCCTGCGTTCAGTAGAAGCACCCCACTTCGGCCGAGACGACGGTCGCGAGAAGCTCCCTCTGCACGCGGGAGAGAGGCGACGGTCCAAACATGATGGCGGCGTACTGTCCCATCGTGGCCTTCAGCACGGGGGCGTTCAGGCTCATCACCTGGACGATGTTCCACACCCGGCCCGACCGCTGGACCGCCGCATCGAGTTCGCGCCGCAGCAGCCCCGTGGCCTGCTCGCGGGGGATTTCGCTGATCCACGACATCTGAGCCGCCTCTTTCTGCGGGTGCAGCGGGAGCCGGTCCGCGAAACAACCGGCGGTCTGGCTCGTAGACTCTCATATTGGTAACAGCATGCCCACAGCGCCGCACAGGAGAATACAGATGTCGGATCCGTACGAAGAAGCCACACGCCACGACCGCAGACGCCTTCCGACCTTCGCCAAGGTCATCCTCGTGGGCGGCGGACTCTTTGCGGCAGCACTGGTCACACTCGTAGTGTTGGGCATGGTGTACGGTCGCAAGATGGCCGACGACTTCATGGAGCGGAACGAGTTCACGCTGGAAGAGATGAACTTCGAGGCGAGCCCTGCCGAGACCTTCGCCAACCTGGCGGAATCGGTGCTGGGCGAAGATCTGGAGTTCGTGGAGGCCGGCGAGGATGGCCGCTTGCTGACCCTGCGGATGGCCAACCAGGACGAAGCCATGCACATCGACTTCTCCGAAATGGAGGAGTGGCTGGAGGGCGGGCTGGAGTCGGTGGTCGAGGACGCCGTGGCCAACGGCATCCGCATCGACGGCAGGGCGGATGACGAGGGCGGGTTCCTGCGCATCAGGAACAACAACGGGCGTACGATCCTCGAAATCCGGGGCGACGACCAGGGCGGAGTCGTAAGCATCCGGGGCCCGAGGGAGAGGATCCGCTTCCGGGCTGGAGAGGAAGCGGGCCGGATGCCGAGGTGGGTGCCCGTGCCCCCCGGCGCGAGCGTGGAGTTCGTCTTCTCGGGTGATTCGCGGGGTGTTTCGATGGGCGGGGCCGTCCTCAAGACGGACGCAAGCCCCCGAGAGGCATACGAGTGGTACGTGGACAACCTGCCGGGGGCGGGCTTCGGCATATCGAAGTCGAAGACGCATTTCGACGATCGGCGGGAGCGGGGCATGATCCAGGCGGAGCGCGAAGGGCTGGGCCCGGACCGGAAGCTGTCGGTGATGATGAGCCGTGACCGCGAAGGGAAGGGCTTCGTCGTTCTGATGCACAGGACGCAGCGGTAGAGCAGCGGCCCCGATCCGGTCAGTCCCGGCGCTCCTTCATCGTCCACAGCATCAGCGCGCCGTTCGCGGCGCGGGCGCCGTATCGGGCGAGGGCTTCCAGGGGAGGCAGCACCTCGATCCCCTCCAGATCCGCGGGCGTGATCGCCGACAGGTAATTGGCCGGGTCCGAAATGGGGAAGTCGTTGACGTAGACTGCCACCATGGCGCACGCGTCGGCGCGCGCTTCGATGTCGTCCTCGGTTGTGAATCCGAGGTCGTCCGCCGCGATTCTCAACCGGCTGGATGTCTTCCCGAGTACGGAGCGGTTTCGTCCAAGTTCGACGCATACCCCGGTCTCCGGCGCGCCCGTTGAAAGAGCGTATCGGCGCGCGCGCAGCCCTGGGATGTTCATCGTCGCGAGCAGCCCGATCAGATCGCTGCGGGGTCCGCGCGACTCGATTTCGGCCCGGGTGAGTCGCCCGACCAGCGTCCCGCGGCGGCGCTCCGGCATGAGCAGGCCTCGCAGCCGCCCCGCGTCGGGCGTGTTGCGCGTCGACACCACGGTCAGCGAGTCCAGGGTGACCGGGTTCGGCGGCAGGAAGATGTCCAGGCTGATGTCCGCGGCGCCGACCTCCAGGCGCGGCGTGATCGCCTGCTGATAGCCGAGGCCCGTGACGCCCACCATGTAGCCTCCCGGCCCCGGCGGAGTGAAGGCGAAGCTGCCGTCGGCCGAGGTGAGCACGGTGGCGACGGGCTCGCCGTCATCGTTCACCATGATCACGAGCGCTTCTGCCACGACCGCCCCGGACGCCGGGTCGGTTACAGTCCCGCGGATCGTCTGCGCGGCAAGGTGGGTGGAGGCGACGGAGGCCAGGCAAATGGCGGCGGCCACCCGGGCGACCGAGTCCCTGATCCAGCCGTTCGGTTCCATGGCTCCACTCCCTCCGCGGTTCTCCACCGCGTTGCCGTTGAAGATTCAAGGTAATCCCTGCGGAGCGGTCGCGCCCGCACTCACGCGCATGGACGACCGCGGCGCCGAGCGCCTACCTTCGGACGCTCCACCCGTGCCGATTCAGGGCCACCGTTGCCACGACAAGGACGATCACCATGCGCCGCCGACTCAGCCCGCTCGCCTCCCTCCCCCTACTCCCGCTCCTCGCCTCGATGGCGGCCTGCTCGCCCGACGGCGCCCGGGAATCCGGCGAGGCAGCCGAAGCCGCGGCGGACGCGGGCGCCGACCTCGACTTCGGCGCGATCTCGGCGATGCTCCTCGAGCGGATGGACCTCCAGCCGGACGAACGCGTCCTGCTCGTGGTGGGGCAGGGCGGGGGGCGCTGGGACGCGCTCGTGCCGCTCCTCCGCGCTGGCGTCGCCGCGGCGGGCGCCACCGATCTCGGCGCGGTGGACATCTACGGAGCCCCGGTGGCGGGTGCGGAGCCGACCGAGTTCACCACCGGGCTCGGCGCCGGGCCCGACGGGTGGCCCGAGGCGCTGGGCGGGGTCGATGTGGCGGTCAAGCTTCCGGGCGCGACTCCCGACCCCTCGGTTCCGACCGACGTCTACCGCGTGCTGCAGGACGTGCTTCGAGGCGGTAACGGCCGCACCGTGCACTTCCACTGGGCCGGGAACACCTCCTTCGAGATGGAAGAGCTTCCGATGGACGCGCACACCGACCAGGTGTATCAGACCGCGCTCCTGGACACCGACTACGGGGCGCTGGCCGAGGCGCTGGCCGCGTTCGAGGCGGCGCTCAGGGAGGGGGCCGTGCGAGTGACGACGCCCGCCGGGACCGACATCAGCTTCGAGGTGGGGGGCGACCGTCCGGTGACGCGCCAGGACGGCGACGCCTCGGCCGCGCGCGCTACGGTGGCCCGCAACCTGATCGACCGCGAGGTGGAGCTGCCGGCCGGTGCCGCGCGGGTGTCTCCCATGCTCGAGACGGTGAACGGCAGCATCGCCTTCCCGCCCGCGATGTGGGGCGGTGAGCGGGTGGAGGGGCTGGTGCTGCACTTCGAGGGAGGCCGCGTGGTCGAGGTGGAGGCCGAGACCGGACGCGACGGGGTCCTCGCGGAGATGGAGGCGGGCGGCGAGGCCGCGAGCACCTTCCGCGAGTTGGCGGTCGGGCTGAATCCCCTGCTGGCGATCCCCGACGGGGAGGACTGGATCCCGTACTACGGCTACGGCGCCGGCGTCATCCGGCTGTCGCTGGGCGACAATACCGAACTGGGAGGCTCGGTGGGTGGCGGCTACGTGCGCTGGAACTTCTTCGCCGACGCGACGGTCACCGTGGGCGGCGAGGACTGGGTGCGCGACGGCGTGCTGGTGGAGCGTGCCGACTAGTCCGCCCGTCCGGCGCGCTCCGCCTCGAAGAGCCCGTCGACCTCGGCCGACTCATAGCTGGGCGTGAACCTGGCGACCGCCCAGTAGGCCGCGAACGACACCACCACCCCCGGGAACACCTGGTGGATGCCCCCGTTCCACGGGAACTGGTTCCAGAGGAGCAGGACCACCAGCCCGGTCACGAAGGACACGATGGTGGCCGTCCCGTTGCCGCGGCGCCAATAGAGCCCCATCAGCAGGGCGGGGCCGAAGCAGGCGCCGTAGATCGCGCCGGACAGGGCTGTCAGTCCCACGATCGTGTCGGGAGGATTCAGCGCTATGATCGCCGTGATCAGCGCGAAGAGCGCCACGTAGAGCCGGGTCGCAGTCAGCACCGAGCGCTCCGAGTGCGACGGACGGATCATCCCCACGATGTCGCGCTGCGCCGTCGACGCCATCACCAGGAGCACGCTGTCGAGCGACGACATCGCCGCCGCGACCATCGCCAGCAGCAGGAACGCGCTCGCACCGGCGGAAAAGACGCCCGGCGTGGTGAGCAGCTGCGGCACCACCATGTCGGTGTCGGCCAGGCCGCCCGGGATGATGTTGCGCGCGTACAGCCCGACCGGGATCAGCAGCGAGTACACCACCACGAAGGCGATGGTCGACACCCACACCCCCTTGCGGATCGCCGCACGGCTCTCCAGTGCGTAGAAGCGCGACAGCTGGCGCGGCTCGACGGCGAACTTGACCGTCGCGGCGAAGATCACGCCCAGCGCCAGCGGCACCGCCACCCCGCCGCCCCAGCGCAGCAGCGGCTCGGTCGCGGGATCCTCGGCCAGCACCGCGTACGAGCCCAGTCCCCCCGACGCCGACACCACGCCGCTGAAGAGCAGCACACCCGCGACGACCATGACCAGGCCCTGCACCGCGTCGGTCTTCACCACCGAGATGAATCCGCCGACCACGGTGTAGATCATGACGATGAAGAACACGATGATGATCGCGGCCCGGTAGGGGATGTCGAGAAACACCTCCAGCAGGTTGCCGATGCCCTTGAACACCGCGGTCATGTAGAAGAACGACGCGAAGATCACGATCACCGCCGCCAGCACGCGCGCCCCCGGGCTGCCGAAGCGGAAGCCGATGAAGTCCGGGATCGTCAGCGACCCGAGCGACTCAGTGAAGGTGCGCAGCCGGGGCGCCACCCCGACCCAGGCGAAGAGCGACAGCCCCACCACGAAGGGCACCAGCAGGAACCAGGTCACGCCCCAGTCGTACGCCTGCCCGGAGAAGCCCACGAAGGAGTTGGTGCTGGAGTACGTCGCAAAGAACGACAGCCCGATCGCGATCGGCCCCATCGAGCGCCCGCCGACGAAGTAGTCGGCGACGCCGCTGGTCTTGCGGTTGCCGGTCCAGGCGTGCCAGGCGAGCAGCGCCGTGTAGAACAGCAGCAGCAGGTGCACGATCCAGTAGGTGCGCAGGTTGTCCAGAATGGCCTGAATCAAGGGGGCTCCTTTGGGACGGTTGACGCCTGCCGTGGATCGGTGGGCGGCGCGTTGGACGATCCAGCTTCATGCTCCATGAACATGTCACGCACCGCGGTCTTCTGCACCTTGCCCATCGCGTTGCGCGGCAGCCCGGACACGACGGCGAACTCGTGCGGGACCTTGTAGGGCGCGAGGCGCTCCTTGCCCCAGGCCCTCAGTTCGCCGGCGGAAGAAACATCGCCCTCGCTCGCCGGGACCCACGCCGCGCGCAGCTGCTCGCCCCACTCGGGGTGCGGGACGCCCACCACGGCCAGGTCACGGATCGCGGCGTGGGTGCGGTACAACTCCTCCACTTCGAGCGCCGACACCTTGTACCCGCCCGTCTTGACGATGTCGACGCTGCGGCGCCCCAGGATCCGGTAGTAGCCGCCATCGCCGACGAGCGCCTCGTCCCCGGTGCGGAACCAGCCGTCGCGAAAAGCCTCGGCAGTCTCTTCGGGGCGCCCCCAGTACCCGCGGAAGACCTGTGGGCCGCGCACCTCGATCTCGCCCTGCTCGCCGGCCGCCACGGGCCGACCCCGATCGTCGACGACCCGAACCTCGGCGCCGGGAAGCGGCAGCCCGACATGCCCCGCGCGGCGCTCCCCGACGAGCAGGTTGGACAGAGCCATGCCGATCTCGGTCATGCCGTACCGCTCCAGCAGGGTGTGGCCCGTGATCTCGCGCCACCGCTCCAGCGTGGCCACCGGGAGCGCCGCCGAGCCGGAGACCATGAGGCGGAGGCCGGCGGCTCCCCGCGACCAGCGTCGCCGCACCGGCGCGGGGGCCTCTTCCCACGCGCGGATCAGCCGCGCGTACACGGTGGGGACCGACATGAAGAGGGTGATCTCGCCCGAAGCGAGGCGGTCCCAGGTGGAGGCCGGCGCGCCCGACCCGAATTCGCACGCGGCGCCGGACCAGAGCGCGCAGGCCAGGGCGTTCACGACGCCGTGGATGTGATGCAGCGGCAGCGTGTGCAGGATCCGGTCGTCCGCCGACCAGCCCCACGCGGTGGTCAGCGCGGTGATCTGGGCCGCGAGGTTGCGGTGGGTGGTCAGCGCGCCCTTGGGGCGGCCCGTGGTGCCGCTGGTGTAGATGATCAGCGCCGGGCCGCTGGCGGGGCCGGGTGGGGGGGCGGGGGGGGTAGGGGGGTGGGGTGAGGGGGGAGGCAGGGCGACCACGGCCGCGCGGCGGGTCTTTGCGGAAGCCGCGAGGTGGCGGCACTGGGGGAGGGAGGGGTCCACCACGACGATGCGGGGCCGAGCGTCGTCCAGTACGTATTCGAGCTCGCGGATGGGATTGGACACCGCGAGCGGCACGGCGATCGCGCCGGCCGTCCAGATGCCGAGCTGCAGCGCGACGTGGGTCCGCCCCGGAGGGACCAGGTAGGCCACGCGCTGGCCGTTGAGGCCGGTGTCGCCCTCGCGGCATTCCTCCGTGAGCCGGGCAGACCAGGCCCACGCATCGCGCTGGAGGTCGCCGTAGCTGAACGGTCGCCCTTCATCCACCACAGCAATCCGCTCAGCGAATGAAGCGCGCCCGATGCGGGCGGGGAGGGTCGTCGGGAAGTCGTCGGTGCGCAGGATTGCCGTGGGGGTCGGGGTGGGCTGATGTCGGGGCGGGTTCGGGGCAGCCGGAAAGTGTAGCCGATCGGGCGGGTGCGACAACCCGGACTTGGCGCGCTTCGGAGCCGGGCGCATGTTTCTCGCACCCGACGGGGCGATGCCCTGTGACTTCGCGCCAACCTGGAGGCATCATTGAGCGACATGGCCGACCGGGGCCTGCTGGCCAGGATGTTGGGCGCCGCCATCCTCAGGGCGGAGGTCTATGAGGAGGTGGAGGCGGACCCTGGTGCGACGGGACAGGCGGGGCTGGTGGTGCTGGCAGTTTCGCTGGCTGCAGCCGCGCAGGACTACGAGCTCGGATGGCTGGCGATGGGTGCGGCCGGCGTGACGAGCCTGCTTCAGTGGCTGCTCTGGGCGGGGATCACTTGGCTGATCGGGACCCGGGCTTTCGGGGGGACCGCGACCTGGGGCGAGTTGCTCCGCACGCTGGGCTTTGCGCGCACGCCGGGGCTGCTGATCGTGCTGGCTCCGGTGGTGGGCGGGATCGGGTTCGTGTTGCAGGCGTGGATGCTCGCGGCGGGTGTGATCGCGATCCGGCAAGCGCTCGACTTCGGGACGGTCAAGGCGGTGCTGACGGCGTTGGTTGGGGTGTTGCCGTATTGGGCCGTGTTGGCGTTGGTGTTGCATTGATGGGTGCTCCTTTGAGGGGTGCTCCTTTGAGGCGGGGCGTGGGGGTGGTGGCGGTGGCGGGGGCGGCGGTCGTAGTTCTGGCCGGCTTTCTGGTGTCGCGCGCGGCCGGGTCGTCCGGAAGGGTGTCTGCCCAGCCGCTCCGGACGGAGCTGGCCGAGCCTGTGGGGAAGCGCAGCCGGCCAACCCAAGAGGTCCCTGCCGGGCATGAACTGGTCGAGGCTCTCGGCTGTGCCGCCTGTCACGCCGGGGTGCCGGACGGCGGGACGATTCGCGAGGCGGCCCGGCCGTTTGGGGAGGGCACCGCGCTGATCGCGCCGGCCTACCTGTTCCACTACATGGCCGATCCGCAGACGGTGCGGCCCGATATCGCTCCGGCGCGGATGCCGCGCTACGAGCTCGACGAGTGGCAGCGGGTGGCGCTTGCGCTCTTCGTCACCAACGACGAGGAGCTGCGCGGGATGGACGACGCCACGCGCGCGGCGATGGCCCGCCACCCCGACGCGGACCGCGCGGCGGGGGCAGCGCTCTTCGAGACGCTGAACTGCGCGGGCTGTCACGCCCATCCGGATGTCGAGCCCCTGAGCACGGCCCCGGACCTGAGCGCGACGGGGATGCGCGTGCGGGAGGATTGGCTTGCCGGGTACCTGTCCGCGCCCGTGACGATCCGGCCGGCGGGAGCGGTTCCGGGCCGCGGCGGCCAGATGCCGGACTTCCGCCTCGACGCCGCAGAGGTCACCGCGATCGCCGGCTTCCTCATGGATCAGCGCGGCGCCGAGGTCCCGGCATGGGAGCCCCTGGCGCTCTCTCCCTTTGCCAGCGCGAAGGCGGCGACGCTCCTGCGCGACCGCTGGAGCTGCCTGGGCTGCCACCAGCTCGGGGACGACGGCGGCCGCATCGGTCCGCGCCTGGACGGGATCGCCGACAGGCTGCAGCCCGGGTACGTGCGAGCCCTGATCCAGGACCCCGAGCACCTCGCGCCGGGAACCGTCATGCCCGCCTCGCTCGAGCAGCCCGACCGGATGGACCTGATCGCGTCGTACCTGGTGCGGCGTGAGGGGCCCTGGGTGGGGAGTGAGACGGTGGCGGGCATGCCCGCGCTGCCGGCGCTGTCCGCTGCACCCGCCCCGACCGATGCGCCGCCTGCCGACGGTGCCGCCCTCTACACCGCGCAATGTGCGCCGTGCCACGGCATCCAGGGCGCCGGCGACGGCTTCAACGCGCCCTTCCTTCCCGTCGCGCCCACCGCGCACGCCGACTCGGCGGCCATGTCGCAGCGTCCCGACGACACCCTCTACGACGGCATCCACGCCGGGGGATGGATCCTCGGCAAGAGTCATCGCATGCCCGCCTTCGGGGCTTCGCTGGATCATGACGAGAAGCGGGCGCTGGTGGCGTACATCCGCACGCTGTGCCGTTGCCAGGGGCCCGCCTGGTCGCGTGACGGGCGGCGGGGCCGGTGAGGCGGCCAGCACCCTTGCGGCAGCGTTTGTTCAGGCTCGCGGCAGTGGCGGGGGCGCTTGCCGTGCCCGTTTTCTTCGCTGCGTGCGGCGACCGCGCGACGTCCCCCGGTGGATCTGCCGGGTCGGGGGTTGCGGAGCAGGCGGCCGCGACGGTCGCGGTTGCCGACTTCGCCGGCTCGGACGCCTGCGCCGGCTGTCACGCGGACCAGTACGCCGGGTGGGCCGCCTCCACGCACGGCCGCGCGGGTGGCGAGCCCGGCCCCGAGACGGTCATCGTGCCCTTCGACGGGACGCCGATCGTCTTCCGGGACGGGACCGTGCTTCCCGTCGTCGACTCGGCCGGCGACTACATCTTCGTGGTGCGGCAGGAAGGGCGCGCGGAGCAGCGAATCAAGGTGGACGGCGTGATCGGGGGTGGCCACATGCTGGGCGGCGGCACGCAGGGGTTCGTCAGCCACCTGGCGGACGGGACGGCGCGGTTCCTCCCCTTCGACTACTCGCGGCAGCTGGACACCTGGTTCTGCAACACCGGGAGCCGGACGGACGAGGGTTGGGTGCCCGTCGACGCGGGCATGGCGCTGGCCGACTGCGGCGATTGGCCGCCCGCGCGGATCCTGGGCACAATGTCACGCTTCGCCAACTGCCAGTCCTGCCACGGAAGCCAGATCACCGCACGGCTTGATGCCGGGGAGGGAGTGGCGACACGGTGGACTTCGCTGGACATCAACTGCGAGTCCTGCCACGGGCCGGCGCGCCGCCATGTGGAGCTGATGTCGGGGGGTGGCGCCGGAGAGGCGACCGTCTTGGCCGATATCGGGCTGGACAGCCGCGTCACCGACGACGTCGAGGAGTCGCTCGGCGTCTGTTTCCGGTGTCACGCACTCAAGGATGTGGTGCAGGAGGGCTACCTGCCCGGTGCTCAGCTGGCCGACTTCTACGCGCTCAAGCTGCCGGTGCTCGGCGATGATCCGTACCTGCCCGACGGGCGCGTGAAGTCCTTTGCATACCAGGCGACCCACCTCTCGTCGTCGTGCTACGTCGGCGGCAGCATGACCTGCGTCAGCTGTCACGAGCCCCACGGACTGGGCTACTGGGACGTCAACCGCGTGCCCCTGGCCGACGAGACCGACGACCGGCAGTGCACGTCGTGTCATGCCGCGAAGGCCGCGGATCCGGAGGCCCACACCTTCCATCCCGCGGGTTCGACCGGTGCGAAGTGCGTCTCCTGCCACATGCCCTACCTGCAGCATCCGGAAGTCGGCCCGGCGGTCCCGTTCGCCCGCTCGGATCACACGATCCCCGTGCCGCGTCCGCAGCTGGACGGGCGGCTCGGACTGGTCAGCGCGTGCCGTGGCTGCCACACCGACCGCAGCGAGATCGGCCTGCAGGCGCAGGTGGACGAGTGGTGGGGCGAGACCAGGCCGCACGATCGCGTGACTGCAGGGCTGTTGGCCGTCACCGACGGGATGGGGGCCGAGCAGGCGGCCCGCATGCTCCTCCACCCCGATGACCCCGGGACGATGGCACAGTTCCAGGGGCTGGCCCGCTTCCTCACGCAGTGGGTGCGACCGGGTGCCGGACTCGGGACGGATGCGATGGCCCGGGTGACCCGTCTGGCCGCGTCCGAGGATGTTGACCTGCGAGCGCTGGCGCTGGGAACGCTGCTGGTTGCGGGTGCCGGGGTTGGCGCGGACGGAGCTGCTGCGCGCCCGGACGACAGCAGCGCCACTGCCTCCGCCATCGCGGATGAACCCCTCGCCGTGCGCCGCCGCGTCACCATGGTCCTCGGCTTCCTCTCCGACGAGGCGCTCGCGCGCAGCGATGCCCGCACCGCCCTGACCCTCCTCGACCACGCACTCGCCGTCCTCCCCGGCGACCCGGATGTCCTTCGCTCGCAGGGCCTCGTCCACAATCAGACGGGCGACTACCCGAGTGCGATTGCGGCGTTCTCCCGGAGCCTCGCCGCCGATCCCGACCAGCCGCTCGTCCGCGTCAATCTCGGAATCGCGCGCGCCGCCTCCGGCGACGGGGCCGGGGCGATCCGCGAATACCAGGCGGCGATCGCGCTCAACCCCTACGAGCCGCTCGCCTACTTCAACCTTGGCAACATGTACCTGCGCTCCGACGACCTCGCATCGGCGATCCGGTTCTATGAGAGCGCTGTGGCGGCCGGTCCCGAATTGAGCCGCGCCCACCTCAACCTCGCGATCGCCCTGGCGCGCGCCGGCCGCGTCGACGAAGCGATCCCGCACGGCCGCCGCGCCGTCGAGTTCGCACCCGGCGACGAGACCGCGCGCGGCGTTCTGGAGCAGCTGGAGGCGGCGAGATGAAGCGGGTGCTGCGGGTGCGGGACGGCCTGGCGATCACCGTCGGCATGGTCATCGGGGCCGGGATCCTGCGCACCCCCGGGCTGATCGCGGAATACCTCGGTAACGGCTGGCTGATCCTGGGCGTGTGGGTACTCGGCGGGATCGTTGCAGCGCTCAGCACCTTGGTGCTCGCCGAGATGACCACCGCGCTTCCGAAGGCGGGCGGGAAGTACGTGTACGCCCGGGAAGCCTACGGCCCGGTCGCGGGGTTCGTGGCAGGCTGGTCCGAGCTGCTGGTGAGCCGGGCCTTCTCGGGCGCCATCAAGGCGGTGGCGATCGCGGAGTACCTGATCATCCTGGTGGGCAGCGGGTCGGTGCGGATCCTCGCCGTCGGCGTTGTGGTCGGCTACGTGATCATCCACATGGGGGGCCTGAAGGTCGGCACCACCGTCCAGAACGTCACCACGCTCATCAAGGTGATCGTGCTCGCGGCCATCGCGGCCGCCGGCATCGCCGCGGGAGACGGAAGCGGTCTCGTAGCGGCCCCGACCGTCGAGCGCGCGTCCCTCCTCGGTTTCGCCCTCGCCTACCAGTCGGTCGCCTTCGCCTACTACGGCTGGGAGGACGCGGCGAAGATGGCCGAGGAGATCCGCGACCCGGGCCGCTCCATTCCCAGGATCCTGATCGGCGGCGCGGTCGCCGTGGCCATCCTCTACCTGATGGTCAACACGGCCTACCTCACTGCGCTCGCGCCGGACGAGATGGCGGGTTCGGCGCTGGTCGCGCGCGACGCTGTCCAGGGCGTCTTCGGCAACGCCGCCGCGACCTTCGTCGTGGTGGCCAGCATCCTGATCCTGGTCAGTTCGCTGAACGTGAACTTCCTCGGGATGCCCCGAGTCGCCTTCGCCCTGGGCCGTGCCGGGCTGGCCCCCAAGGTGTTCCGGCATGTGTCGCCGCGGGGCACCCCCGTCGCGGGCCTGCTTCTGGTCGGCGTGGTCATCCTCGCACTGGCTTCGACCGCCGCCCTCGAGTTCCTCATCCAGTTCATGATGCTGGTGGCGATCTCGGTGGATCTGATGGTGCTGTCGGCCTTCTTCCGCTTGCGCAGAACACACCCCGAACTCGAACGCCCGATCAGGGTGCCGGGTGGTGCCGTTACGGCGGGGCTGACAATCCTGCTCTACGTGGTCATTCTCGGGGTAATCGTTGGGACGCAGCCGTGGCTTGCGGTCGGCGGCGTGACGATTCTGGGTGGGTTGGCCGTAGCTGGAGCAATCACCGCAAAGCATTCGAACGCGTAGGAGCGTGGCATGAGTTTAGCAACAATCTTCGTCCTCCTGATGGTCGCCGCTTTGCTCGTGGGGACCCGGCAACAGCGATCGTGGGGGACCCGGTTGCTGGAGCGGGTAACCAGGCTGGAAGAGAGAATCGACCGGCTGGCGGTCGGGGGCCGGCCAGGGCGGGACGACTACCAGGCCGACGAGTTGAACCGTCTCGAGGAGCGGGTCGACTTCCTCGAGAGGCTGCTGGAGGAACGCCCGAAGAGGCGATCGCTACCGAAGGACAAGCACGGTTAGCTGAACCCTAGCTATAGCTAGCTAGAACTGCCAGACCCCCAGCAGCTGCACCACGCTCTCGTCCACATCCGTCCCCAGCTTATTGCTCCAGTACTGGTACTCGACGCCCACGAACAGCCCGTTCTCGCCACCGATATCCCATCGCAGCTGCGGCTGGGCCAGGATCGACCCGGGCACGTCGTCGCCCAGCTCGTTCGTACCAGGGGTGTAGTACTCCGCGTGGCCGGAGATCGAGAAGGACTGACTGCCCAGGTTGAAGGGGAGCAGTCCGTTGATGTCGATCGCCAGACGGCTGTCCTGCTCGGGCGGGCTCCCACCGTCCAGGCCGTCGGTCCCGTCCACCGCCAGCATGAAGTCGGTGTTCAGGAAGATGAACCCCGGCAGGTTCCACGAGATGCGCGCGCCAGGCAGCCACTGAAGGACATTTGCGTCCATCCCCATGGCGACGCCCATGAAGAGGCCGAGGTCAGCGACGGGGCCGAAGCCGATGTCACGTCCACTCAACTTCCCCAGGCTGAAGTTCGAATACCACTCCCCGTACGCGTCCTTGTCGTTGAAGCCGTCGCCAACGCCGTCCTCCGTCACATCGATAAAGAAGAAGTTGTCGCCGAACCTCCAGAACGATGCGTGCTGGAAGGTGAGGACGGCCGTGCCGGTTCGGGTGTTGGCGAATGGGTTGGTGAGACTGCCGTACTGGAAATGAACCTCGGTCTGGGCCTGGGCGGCACTTGGGGCGGCCGCGAGCAGCAGCGTCGCGACGATCGGGCTCAACCAGCGCTTCGGATTCATGGCTTACCCTCCCTCCCCGGCGCCTCCGGGCATGCGGATGCGGTCGACGAGTTCGCGCACGCTCGCGGGCGGCGCCGGTGTAAACTTCGATACGGTGAACGCCACCGCGAAGTTGAGCAGCATGCCCAGCGTGCCGATGCCTTCGGGCGAAATGCCGAACCACCAGTTTTCCGGCGAATCTGCGGCCGGATTGACGAAACGGAAGTAGATGATGTAGGCCGCGGTGAAGGTGATCCCCGACAGCATGCCGGCGATCGCGCCCTCGCGGTTCATCGTGCGTGTAAAGGTTCCCAGGATGATGACCGGGAAGAAGGACGAGGCCGCCAGCCCAAAGGCGAAGGCCACGACCTGCGCCACGAACCCAGGCGGATTGATCCCCAGCCACCCCGCAACCACCACCGCAAAGGCCGCACTGATCCGCGCCGCCAGCAGTTCGCCCTTTTCCGATACGTCCGGCTTGAGCGTTCGTTTGAGCAGATCGTGGCTGATCGCCGACGAGATCACCAGCAGCAGCCCGGCCGCCGTCGAAAGCGCCGCCGCAAGCCCGCCCGCCGCCACCAGCCCCACCACCCAGTTCGGCAGGCGCGAGATCTCGGGGTTGGCGAGCACCATGATGTCGCGGTCGATCGTCAGCTCGTTCTCGGCGGCGTCGCCCACGTACCTGATGTTCCCGTCGCCGTCCTTGTCCTCGAAGGTGATGAGCCCCGTGTCCTCCCACTTGCTGAACCACTCGGGCATCGCCTCGTAGGGCTGCCCGGCGACCGTGTCCAGCAGGTTGGCGCGCGCGAAGACCGCCACCGCGGGCGCCGTCGTGTAGAGGATTGCGATGAACAGCAGCGCCCATCCCACGGAGATCCGCGCGTCGCGCACCCTCGGAACCGTGTAGAAGCGGATGATCACGTGCGGCAGCCCGGCCGTGCCCACCATGAGCGCCGCCGTGATGAAGAACACGTCGATCATCGACTTCGTGCCGTCGGTGTACGCCGTGAAGCCAAGCTCCCGGTGCAGCCCGTCGAGCTTGTCGAGGAGGAAGACGCCGCTCTCGGGGTCGGCCCCGCCGAAGCCCAGCTGCGGAATGAAGGTCCCCGAAAGCATGATCGCCAGGAAGATCGCCGGCACCATGTAGGCGAAGATCAGCACGCAGTACTGCGCCACCTGGGTGTAGGTGATGCCCTTCATCCCGCCCAGGACGGCGTAGAAGAAGACGATCCCCATCCCGATGATCACCCCGACGGTGACATCCACCTCGAGGAAGCGGCTGAAGACGATCCCGACGCCGCGCATCTGGCCGCTGACATACGTGAACGAGACGAAGATCGCGCACACCACCGCCACCACCCGCGCCACCTGCGAGTAGTACCGGTCTCCCACGAAATCCGGGACCGTGTAAGCCCCGAACTTGCGCAGGTACGGCGCCAGCAGCATCGCCAACAGCACGTACCCGCCCGTCCACCCCATCAGGTACACCGACCCGTCGTACCCCATGAACGAGATCAGCCCCGCCATCGAGATGAACGATGCCGCCGACATCCAGTCCGCCGCCGTCGCCATCCCGTTGGCCAGCGGCGACACCCCCGTGCCCGCCACGTAGAAGTCCTTGGTCGAACTGGCCCGGGACCAGATCGCCACCCCGATGTAGAGGGCGAAGGAAACCCCCACCATCACGAAGGTCCACAGTCGTACGTCCATCGGTCAGCGCACCGGGGCCGCGAGCGGGCTGCGGCTCATTCCTCGGCCACCCCGTACTCCCTGTCCAGCCGGTTCATGAGGCGCGCGTACACGAAAATCAGCACCACGAAGACGTAGATCGACCCCTGCTGCGCGAACCAGAAGCCGAGCTTGAACCCGGTCCCCGGGATGCGAATCGCGTTGAGCGCGTCGGCGAACAGAATCCCGAATCCGTACGAAACCACGAACCAGATCGAGAGCAGGATCCCGAGGTAGCGGAGGTTGCGAGCCCAGTAGGCGTTGGGGTCGGGCATGGGGGGGTGGATTGGGGGGAAGAGGCCGATGAAATCAATGCAGCCCCAACTTGGGCCAGCGACGTGTGGTTCGCCAGCCCCGGGCGAGGGGATGGCCCCCCCTGTCCCAACCGAGCATCAGCGCGTCCCTGGCCGTTTCCGCGGGACCACGGCGGGCGGCCCCCCTACATCAGCCCCCCGATCACTCCATCGTCGTCGATCGTCATGTTGAGTGCGGCCGGCTTCGCCGCCAGACCCGGCATGGTCATGATCGACCCCGTCTTCACCACCACGAACCCCGCGCCGGCCGAAGGCGTGACCTCGTGCACAGTGATCCGGAAGCCGCGCGGACGTCCCAGCAGCGCCGGGTTGTCGGAGAACGAGTACTGCGTCTTGGCGATGCACACCGGGGCGCTTGCCAGCCCGAACGACTCCAGCCGCTCGAGTTCGGCGGTGACGCCGCGCTGGAAGTCCACTCCGGAGGCGCCGTAGATCTCCGTCGCCACGGTCTCGATCTTCTCCCTGAGCGGGATGTCGTCCGGGTAGAGCGGCCGGAAGTCGGCATCGCCGCTGTTGGCCAGCTCCCAGACGGCGTCGGCCAGGTCGACGCACCCCGGACCGCCACCGCCGTGCGGGTCGGCCTCGACCGCAGCGATCCCGCGCGCCGCGCAGCCGTCGAGCACGGCCGCGACCTCGGCGGCCGTATCGCTCGCGAAGCGGTTGAGCGCCACCACTGCCGGGACCCCGAACTTCGCCACGTTCTCGACATGGCCGTAGAGGTTCTCCAGGCCGCGTCCAAGTGCCTCCACGTCCTCGTTCGCCAGAGAGTCTTTGGATGCTCCCCCATTCATCTTGAGTGCGCGGATCGTCGAGACGATTGCGACGGCATCGGGGCTGAGCCCGCCAAGGCGACACTTGATATCAAAAAACTTTTCGGCCCCCAGGTCGGCTCCGAAGCCCGCCTCGGTGACCACGATGTCGCCGAGCTTGAGCCCCGCGCGGGTAGCGATGAGCGAGTTGCAGCCGTGGGCGATGTTGGCGAAGGGCCCTCCGTGGATGAAGGTCGGGGTGCCGCCCAGCGTCTGCACGAGGTTGGGGTGCAGCGCGTCGCGCATGAGGATGGTCATCGCCTTGTGGGCGCCGATGTCGCGGCAACGCACCGGATCGCGGCTTCGCGTGTACCCGATGATGATGTTGCCCAGCCGCTGCTCGAGGTCGGCCAGATCGCGCGCGAGGCAGAAGATCGCCATGACCTCGGACGCGGCCGTGATCATGAAGCCGTCCTCGCGCGGGATCCCGCCGAACGGGCCGCCCAGGCCGACGATGATCTTGCGGAGCGCCCGGTCGTTCATGTCTACCGCGCGGCCCCAGGTGATGCGGCGGTGGTCCAGCCCCGTGCTGTTGGGCCGGAAGAGGTGGTTGTCGAGCATGGCCGACAGAAGCGCGTGCGCCGACGTGATCGCGTGGAAGTCGCCGGTGAAGTGGAGGTTGATGTCCTCCATCGGCACGACCTGCGAGTAGCCACCCCCGGCCGCCCCGCCCTTGATCCCGAAGACGGGTCCCAGCGACGCCTCGCGGATGCAGAGCACCGGGTTGCGCTCGCGCAGGTTGAGGGCGTCGGCGAGGCCTACGGAGACGGTCGTCTTGCCCTCGCCGGCGGCGGTCGGGCTGCACCCGGTCACCAGCACGAGCTTGGCGCCGCGGTCCGGCCGGGCCTGGACGATGTCGAGGGGGACCTTGGCCTTGTGGTGGCCGTACTGCAGAATCTCGTCTTCGGCGAGACCGGCCTTGGCGGCGATCCCGGCGATCGGCTTCATTTCGTGAGCTTGCGCGATTTCGATGTCAGAGAGCATGGGTGTCCTGTGTGTGAGCGAGATTGGGGGAAGGGCAGGCGTGAAAAACGGCCTGCAAAGTCTGGCGCTGGACCGGCCCGCGGGGCAAGTCGCGGGGCGGGTCCGAAGGATTTGTGACAACCGGGAGGGCAGCCATGTGGGGCGCAATCATCGGCGACATCGTCGGTTCCGTATACGAGTGGGACCGGATCAAGACGAAGGACTTCGAGTTTTTCAGCGACAGGGGCCACTTCACGGACGACTCCGTCTGCACGGCCGCGGTGGCTGACATGCTCCTGCACGACGTCCCCGGGGCCGCGACGTTGCAGAAGTGGTGCCGCCGCTATCCCGGCATGTCCTACGGAGGCTGGTTCGGGCAATGGATTTGGCATGAATCCCCCGAGCCCTACAACAGCTTCGGCAACGGCGCGGCGATGCGCGTCTCGCCCGCCGCGTTCCTCAACCGGGACGATCTGGCCGCCGCTCTGGCCGCCTCCGACCGGGTCACCGCCATCACTCACGATCACCCCGAGGGGATGAAGGGCGCGCGGTCCACCGTCCACGCGATCTGGCTGGCGCTGAGCGGCGGCGACCCCGCGACGATCCGCGCGACAATCGCCGCCGAGTACGCCTACGACCTCACGCTCACCGTCGATGAGATCCGGCCCCGCTACACCTTCAACGAGACCTGCCAGGAGACCGTTCCCGAGTCGATCACATGCGCGCTGGAGTCGGCGTCGTTCGAGGACGCGATTCGGAACGCGGTGTCGCTCGGCGGTGATTCGGACACGGTTGCAGCGATCGCCGGCCCGATCGCGGAGGCGCTGCACGGGATACCGGGGGAGATCAAGGCGCAGGCGCGGGAGCGCTATTTGGGCGACGCGGGGGATATGGTTGCGGTGATGGAGGCGATGTACGGGGGATGAAGGGTGGACGGGATACCCGTCAAGAAAGTAAATCGTGTTATTTCAACGACTTACGGAATTCGAAGGCGATTCGGCGGGTTTCCAGTCAAATAAACTCGGGGTGGATCGCGGGGTGGCGAGGTGGGAATCGGATCATGCACCAGCCCAGAACGGCAGGTACCGCCGCAGGCGGGGACCCGCCGCAGGATCCGCCACCACGATCAGCTCCTCGTCCACGGCGTCGGCGAGGAGGCGCGACACGGTCGAGGCGTTCTTGTCCGCGATCCCGAAGCGCGTGCGCAGCGACGAATTCGTCATGGGCTTCTGGGTCACGTGGCGCAGGCAGGCGTGCATGTAGCAGGCGTGGAGGCGCTCCTGTCGGTCCATGTCGCGGAACCGCTTGTGGGCGAACAGTGAAGCCCGCGTGAATCCTGGAGGATTCTCGAATACCGGTGCCGGGAGCCCGTGGCCCTCGACGGCGTGAACGACCTTGTCGATCCCGGTGCCGCGCTCTTCACAGATGTTCAGCCGCCGCATGAGCGACGCGAGGCTCTCGTTCCGGGAACGGGGTTGCGAATCGAGGAAGCGCTTGGTGTCGATGAGCGGCTCCCCCGGGTTGCTGATCTCCAGGCGGCGGTCGAACACCTCAATCATCGGGCCCGCTCCCGTGATCGCGAAGTCCTGGTGGATCAGTGCGTTGGCGGCGAGCTCGCGGATCGCGACCGCCGGGAACATCGGCACCTCGCGGCGAAGTGCGGGACCGAGCACTTCGTTGGACGGAGTCCAGGCGCGAATGTGGCTGACGAGACCCTCAAAGCCGCTCGCGTAGCCCTTGCCGCCCACCTGCTCGCGTTCCGCTTCCATGCGTCCGGAGCCCCGGTAGCGGATCAGGCGCACGGCCTTCCGCTTCAGACGGGGGAATTCCGCCAGTCGGCGGGCAAAGAGAATGGCGCCCAGATTGGTGATGTCGTAGCCGTCGGCTTCGTTCCGCCTGATGAGCTTGTCGTGGGCAAGAGCTTCCAGCACGGCGTCGCGTCCATCCGCGGGCGGGACTCCGAGCAGGTGGAAATAGGCCGGATAGTCCAGGACCTGGAGGACATCCAGGCCGGTGAGATGCTCGGCGGCGACACCGTCTTCGAAGGAGTGCTCCAGCAGGAGGTGCCAGAGCTGCCTTTCCTTAGCAGGATGGTCTCTCAGCTTTCTTGTCGAGCTGCCGACGCGGATGAACGCGGTGCCGCTGAAGGCCACCGGTTGGCTCGTCGCGCGTTCGACCTCGAGCAGGACCACCCGCGATCCATCTACTTCGACCTCATGGAACCGGAAGTCGACCTGCGGGTCGAGAAGCCGCGCCAGCCACGGTTCGACGAGCTCGTTCCCCTTCCTTGTGGCACCCGGAACGAAGTTTGTTCCCACGAGTTCGTGAGTGCTGTTCCTGACCCCCCAGAGCACGTAGCCGTGCGGCTGGCCATGCAGGGCGGCCGAATTGGCCAGGGCCGACAGGTATTTGCCGACCAGATCGGGCTGCCTGTAGTTCTCCTTGAATTCCACCCACTCCGTCTCGTGCGGCAGGGCGCGGAGCCGGCGCACGAGATCGGCGAGGTAGCGGGATGAGTGAGGAGGCGTCACCTGTGCGGCCGTCTGTGGAGGGATCGGTCAGGGAGTTCAGGGTAGCTCCATACTAGCGAGAACCCGGATGATTCGGCCAGAGACGGGCGGGACTTCCGCGCGGGAATGCCACCCTCAAAATGAAATATCCGTCAAGAAAGCAAGTCATTGTATTTCAACAACTTACGAGATCTTGAGGCAATTCTGCGGGTTTCCAGTCAAATAAACTCAGGGTGAATCGTGGCCGTGGCGAGGCGGGCGACGGGCGGTCGCTCGTTGTCCCGACGGAAGGTCCAGCCGCCGTGCAGCAGGGCCCTTGACGCGACCTCCAATGTGCGAGTTGTACTTCTCGTCAGATGCTGGCAATATTGATACATCATCCATTTAATGGACCTTTATGGTACACAAGATACTATCAATGACAATTTCGAGCCCGCAGCAGGACATGACCCCCGACCGGATCCGGGCGATCCGCGAGCGGCTGGGTCTCACCCAGGAAGAGGCCGGAGCGCTACTCGGGGGTGGGCCAAGGGCGTTCACCAAGTACGAGTCGGGGAGCATGAGGCCGAGGGCGGCCGCGATTAGTCTGCTCCGCGTGCTGGAAGCTCATCCCGAAGCGGTGTGGGTGCTTCGTGGGGATGAAGCTCCGCCGGCACGCCCCCGGGCTCCCTCTCCCTTCGAGGTGCAGGGCAAGGATCTTGAGGGTCTCCGCCCCGAGCAGCTTCACGAACTCCTGCGTCGGCTCCTGAGCGTCGAGGCCCAAGCGAACGGCATTCCTCTCGACGGCATCCACGTGTCCAGCAACATCGCCGCGCCCGATGGCGGGGAGGACGGACGCATCTCCTGGCGGGACGGGCCGGAGCGCACGGAGTTCCTGCCCTCTCGCCTTTGCCAGTTCCAGCTGAAGGCTGGCGGGATTGGGCCGACCGACGCTGGGCAGGAGGTGGTTGCGCGCGGCGAGGTGAAGCCGATGGTGCGGTCAGTCCTTGAGCAGGATGGGCACTACATCATGCTTTGCACGCGCCGGTACACGGAGCCGGAAATCCAGAGGCGGGAGCAGGCCATCCACAAGGCGCTAAGCGAGGCCGGGTTGTCTGTTCCCCCGGTGCGCGTCTCATTCCGGGACGCCGACATGATCGCCCTCTGGGTCAACGCCCATCCGTCGGTGGCTCTTTGGGTTCAGGAGAAAGTCGGACGCGCGGGTGCTGGCCTGTTCACTTCCTGGCCCCACTGGAGAAGCCGGAGTGAGCATGCGGTTCCCTGGGTTGAGGATCCACGGCTGCCGGAGCTGTTGAGCGCAGTCCGGAAACGGGTGACCCAGCCCGGTAGGTCGCTGCGTGTCGTGGGGTTGTCGGGTGTGGGCAAGGCTCGGCTCTGTCTCGAGGCCTTGGGCGGAGCCGGCGACGACCCGGCAGCCAACCGCCCGCTACGTGACTTGGTGATGTATGCGGTACAGTCCGAACCTCCCGACCAACAGCTGCCCGCCATCGTCGACCAGCTGGCCGACTCCGGTAGACGCGCCGTCGTCGTGGTGGACGATTGCGATCCGCAGAACCATGACGTTTTGGTCGGGTTGGTGCGGCGCGCCGGCAGCAGGGTCTCCCTGCTCACCATTGACGATGAGATACCTTCGGAGTTCTCCACCGGCACCGTTAAGATCCCCGAGGCGGCCGCGAGCGTCGTCGAGACAATCGTTGAACATTTTGCCGGGACGCTCCCGCCGCTGGACCGGCAGCGCCTCGCCCGCATCTCGGCAGGATTCCCTGAAATCGCGATCCAAATTGGTGGCGATGCAAGTGTCACGCAGCTCGTCGACCCACGGTCGGACCAATTCATCGAGAGCTTCGTTTTGGGGAGAGCGCCGCAAGATCGGGATCTCCTGCTCCGATCCGCGACGCTGCTTTCGGCCTTCCGCGTGGTGCGGGTGGACCCCGTGAACACCGGATGGCTCGACCCCTCTCAGACGCAGACGACCGAAGACTACCTGGCACCGGTCGCGGCCTTTGGTCGCCATCTCACCTGGAAGGATCTATATGCGGCGACACAACAACTAGCAGAGCGGGGCGTCTTCAAGCGGCGCGGCGGACTTGGAGCCATCCAGCCTCGGCCGATCGCCATTCGGCTTGCAAGGCGGCAGTGGGCGGAGTGGGACCCCGGGAAGTGGGACCAGGTGCTCTCGGGCAGTCTCGGGCCCGGCCTGGACAGAGTAGCGGCCGAACGGTTGGCCCATCTGAACGAGACCGAGATCGCGAAGAGGGTCGTCAAGCATGTTTGCAGGGAGGGCGGCCCCCTCGGCACCGGCACAGTCGACAACAACCGGGCCGAGGTGCTCGTTAGCTTGGCGGAAGTGGACGCGGAAGTGGTGGCCGAATGCATCGGCCGCCTTCTGGATGGTTATCCAGACCCGTCGCTGCTCGGCGACAACGTGCGGGATTGCCTCCTGCGCGCGCTCGCCACGATCGCCTTCCACGAGGCGACATTCGCGGTTGGTGCCCGGCTGATGCTGCGGCTACTGGGTGTCGAGGACAGGACCCCTAGCGAGTACCTGTCCCGGCCGTTTGCCGCACTCTTTCCCGCGATTGCGGGAGCCACGGAGGCCGATGGAAACCGCCGTCTGTGCGTCCTCGACGAGGCCCTCGCGACAAGCGACCCGACCCGGATGAGGCAAGTTGTGCGTGCGCTGGCCGCGAGCTACGACCCAGTGGGCGACTTGAGTGCGATCGGCCCGGAAGTGCAGGGCTCGCGGCGCACCCTGCATCGTTGGCATCCGGAAACGACGAGTGAGCTGGCCGAGTATGTCGGCGGATGCATCTCTCGCCTCGCCAAACTCGCTTCAGGGAATGACGAAGTCGGCGCAATGAGCCGTGAGAAGCTCGGCGGATCCATCGCCAATCTGGTCCGCTACGGATTCATCGCTCCGGTTGAGGACGCAATCCATCAAGTCGTCGGTGCAGGCCACCGGTGGACCCTGGTATTACGAGGGCTCCATGGGGTCCTCGTACATCTTCCTGGGTCAATCGACGAGGCGACGACCGCGCGCGTGCAGTCCTTGATCGACCTGCTCGCTCCAACTGACCTTTATGATCGGGCACGCGCATTGGTGACCGAACCTCCTATGCCCCACAAATGGGACATCGAATCAGCTTCGGAGCATTTCGCGGCGCTTCGCGCCAAGATCGACACCTTGTCCGAAGAGCTCCTCCGAACACCTGAGGTCTTGCGCGAGCTCCTCCCCGGCCTCAGTCGCGGGACGCACTTCCACGCGGGTGAGCTGGGGGAGTCCATCGCGAAGCGAGCACCGTCTCCGATCGATTGGCTGGACCCGATCATCGGAGCCGTCGAGCATGCGACAGAAGCCCATCGCAACCATGACCTCTTCGTGGGTTTCGTTGCGGGTCTGACCGATCGAGATCACGCCAAGGGGGAAGCAGTCAAACAGCGGGTCATCGAATCTCCAGGACTCGCTGCGGTCTTCCCCGAAGTGTGTCGGCGGGTCGGGCTCACATCCAGGGATGTTGCGCAGGGCGTCGAGGGATTGGCCCGAGGAGACATTCAGCCCTCTGCGTTTTTGTCCTGGACGCACCCCGAAACGCTGGATCCGCTCCCGCGCGCAGCGGTGGCCAGGTTGCTCGACGTCCTTCTCGACCATGACGCGACATCGTTCGCGATCGGTGTCAACACCCTGGGGATGATGTTGCGTAACGAAGATCATGCGGAAGAAGACACCCGGAAAACCGGGCTCCGGATAGCGGCCTTTCGACCCCAGGTGCTCAGGATGGCGCAGAACGCCGGCCGCTGGAGCGTGCGGGACTTCCAGGCCGCAACCGGGACAACAAGTCCCCTCGTCAGCCAACAGATGACCGAATGGATCTTCACCAGGGTCTTGATGCAGATGCTCTTGAAGGGTCGCGAGGATGAGCACGCGCGCGAGACGGCCCTTGCATTCTCGAAGGCACTGGTTCACCGGCATCAAGACGGCTGGCTGGACCTGTACGGCGAAGCGGTGCGGCCCGTTCTGCGGGAGCTGTTGGCAGGGTTTCCGGCGATCGCGTGGCAGATGATCGGAGGCACCATCGTGTCGAGCCCCAGCTTTGCACGCCTAATGGCGCTAGTCTTGGGCGACGGGTCCGCACACGATCACGGCGTCGATCCTCCGATCCTCGCTCTCTCTGACGAGACATTGATGGCCTGGTGCGCCGTAAATCCCGATCAGGCGCCGGCATTCGCCGCGAAGTGCCTGCCCGTCCTGTCGGCGGCGGGAAGCGACCCGGACCACAAACACATTCATCCCGTCATGTTGCGCCTGATCGACGGTTTTGGAGAACGCGCCGATGTGCAAGCGGCGTTCGCGAGCAATCTGCTTCCAAGGCGACTGGTCAGTTCACTAGCAGACCACTACGCCAGCCACGAGGCACCGCTCGAGGTGCTGAAGGGGCATAGGACGCCTGCGGTTCGCCGGTGGGCAAGGAGGTTGGGCCGGGACTTGCATCACCGCATCGTTCGCGAGCGAACACGAGAGGAGGAGCGCATGGCCGGGCTGGAGTGAACGCCAGCGGCCCTTCGCCGAGTGGCAGACACGGTGCCGCCTGTCCTCCGACACGATCTAGGATCCTCCGGCGTGCAACCCCACCTGCCCCACCGCCGGCGGCGGCCCCACCGCCTTCAGCGCCACCGGACACGCCTTCAGCGCCGCCGTCTGCGTCACCGGATCATACCCACCCCCCGTCAGCACATTCACCGGCACGTCCTCAAACGCGAACGACGCGAACACCGTCCCCTTCGGCGACTTGGTCGTGCCGCGCACCTTCACGTGCAGGCACCCGCGCGAATTGCTCATCTCGGCCCAGCCGCCGTCCTCCAGCCCCAGCCGCGCCAGGTCGTCGGGGTGCACCTCCAGCGTCTCCTCCGACAGCAGGTAGTCGATCCCGTCCGAGCGTCCGGTCTGCGTCCGCGTGTGGTACTGCGGCAGCCGCCGTCCGGTCGTTAGCCACATCGGGTACTCGTCCGAAATCGTCTCCTCGGGATCCCGGTACTGGAGCATCTTGAAGATCCCGCGTCCGTTCTCGAAACGCTCCTCGTGCAGCCGGGGCGTGCCCGGATGATCGGGGGTGGGCACGGGCCACTGGTACTCGCTGCGGTCGATCCGGTCCCAGTCCAATCCAGCATAGATGGGTGAGAGGGCGCAGAGCTCGTTGAAGACCTCCTTGGCGGACCCGAAATCGAAGCCTTGCCAGCCCATTCGCTGAGCGAGTTGTGAGAGGATCCACCAGTCGGGCTTCGCTTCGCCTGGCGGCGGCACCGCCGCGCGCAACCGCTGGACACGGCGCTCGGTGTTGGTGCAGACGCCGTCGGTCTCTGCCCAGGCCGTCGCCGGGAAGACCACGTCGGCGACCTTGGCCGTCTCGGTCATGAAGATGTCGATCACGACCAGGCAGTCCAGGCTCTTGAGCGCGTGCTCGCAGTGGTGGCGGTCCGGGTCCGTGACGAGCGTGTTCTCGCCGTCGATGATCATCGCGTGGATGCCGTCGCCGCACAGGTCCAGCGCGGTGACCTTGGTCATGCCGATCTCGAGATCGACCTCGCGCCCGTAGGCCTTGAGGAACTTCTCCTGGTGGGCGGGATCGGTGACGGTCTGGAAGCCGGGGTAGTTGTTGGGCAGCGCGCCCGCGTCGCCCGCCCCCTGGATGTTGTTCTGTCCGCGCATGGGGTTCACCCCCGTGCCCTCGCGGCCGAGGTTGCCCGTCAGCAGCGCCAGGTTGCAGAGGCTCTGCACGTTGTCGACGCCGCAGATGTGCTCGGTGATGCCCACCGTGTAGTAGATCGCGCCCCGGTCGGCCCCGCCGTACAGCAGCGCCGCCTTCTCGATGTCCTCGGGGTCGCACTCGCAGATCTCCGACGCCCACTCGGGCGTGTACTGCTCGACGTGCTTGAGGAAGTCCTCGCCGTGGGCCGTGCGCGCGCCGACAAAGTCCTCGTTCACCAGCCCCTCGCGGGCGATCACGTGCGCCATCGCCAGCAGCATGGACACGTCGGAGCCCACGCGGATCGGCAGGTGGATATCGGCGATCTCGGCCAGCCCGATTCGCCGCGGGTCGGCGACGATCATCTTCGCGCCGCGCGCGAGTGCCTTCTTGAGGCGCGTGGCCGCGACGGGGTGGCACTCGGTCATGTTCGTGCCGATGCAGAAGATCACATCGGGCTTGTCCATGTCCGCGAGCGGGTTCGACATGGCCCCTCTTCCGATTGTTGCCGCCAGACCGGCGACTGTGGGGGCGTGTCAGGCACGGCTGCAGTTGTCGATGTGATTCGTCCCCAATCCAGCCCGGATGAAGCGCTGCATCATGTAGGCGGCTTCGTGGGGCGCGCGTCCAGAGGCGATCCCGTAGACGGCGCGTCGGCCGTGGTCCTTCACCACCTTGCTCAGCTTCCCGGCCGCGCGGTCGAGCGCCTCGTCCCATGACGCGGGGCGTAGCTCGCCCGACGCCTCGTCGCGCACGAAGGGGGTGGAGAGGCGGTCGGGGTGTCCCACGAAGTCGAAGGCGAACTGGCCCTTGACGCAGAGCGAGCCCTCGTTGGCGGGGCCGTCCATCGCGGGGAGGACGCCGACGATCTTCTCGCCGCGCGACATGACGTCGACCGAGCAGCCGACGCCGCAGTAGGGGCAGATGGTGCGCGTGGTCTCGGTCTCGCCGGGGACGTCCCGGTTGGCCAGCGCCTTGAGGTCGCCGAGCGCGCCGGTGGGACAGGTCTGGATGCACTGTCCGCAGAAAGTGCACGCCGAGTCCTTGAGGAGGCCGCCGAACTCGGTGGTAATCTGCGTTTCGAAGCCCCGGTTCATCACCGAGATGGCATAGTCGCCCTCCTGCTCGGCGCAGACGCGCACGCAGCGGTAGCAGGAGATGCAGTTCTCGTAGTCGCGCTTGATGAAGGGGTTGTCGTCGTCGGGGCGGCTGTGGCCCGAAAGCGCCCCCTCGAAGCGCCCGGTGCGGGCGTCGTAGCGGTCGAGCAGGTCGGCCATCTCCTGGCTCGCGTACCCGTGCATCGGATCGACGTCGGTGTCGCGGTTTTCCGAAGCCACCATCTCCATCAGGATGCGGCGCTGCACCTCGAGGGCGGCCGTGCGGGTGCGCACCTCCATGCCGGGCTCGGCCTTCGTGGTGCACGAGGCCACCGGGTTGCGCGCGCCCTCCAGCTCGACCACGCACAGGCGGCAGCCCCCAAAGGGCTCGAGCCGGGGGTCGTAGCACAAGGTGGGGATTTCCTTGCGGTGCCGCTCGGCGACCTCGTAGACCGTCTCGCCGCGCGTGAAAGCGACCTTCTCGCCGTCCAGCGTCATGGTGAGCCGGGCGCCGTTGGTCACGGGGGTGCCGTTCCTCTTCATCGTGGTCAGCCTTTCCTTGCCGATCCGTGACCGGGGCCACGGCCCGCTACATGCCTGCGAACCCGTTCGGGGAAGTACCGGATCAGGCTCTCCGTCAAAAGTGGGGCCGCCTGACCCAAACCGCACGCGCTCGTCGTCTTCATGACTTCGTTCAGGTCGGTCACTTCGTCAACCCAAGCCTCGACGGTGCCCGGTCCCTCACCTTCCAACCGCTCCACCAGCCGCTGGGTTCCAATCCGGCAGGGGAAGCACTTGCCGCACGACTCCTCCGCGAAGAACTCCATCGACTCGCGGGTGACCTTGATCATGTCGCGGGAGTCGTCGAAGACCATGATGCCGCCGGCGCCCAGGAAGCTGCCCTTCGACCGGATCGAGGGCTCGTCGAGGGTGACGTCGAGGTCGGCGCCCGCCAGGAAGCCGCCGGACAGCCCCGCCATCGTGACGGCTTGGATCGAGCGCCGGGACGGCGGCCCTCCCGCCCAGTCGTGGAGCAGTTCGGCCAGCGGCAGCCCGATGGGGACCTCGTAGTTGCCCGGCCGCGCGATGTCGCCCGAGAGGCTGATCACCTTGGTGCCGGCGTGGTCGCCGCGGCCGAGTCCCCGGTACCAGTCCGCGCCGTGCACGAGAATGGGCGGTGCCGACGACAGCGTCTCGACGTTGTTCACCACGGTGGGCAGGTTCTCGTAGCCGTGCGTGACGGGGAAGGGGGGGCGGTTGCGGGGGAAGGGGTGCTTACCCTCGAGCGAGTTCAGCAGGGAGGTCTCCTCGCCGCAGATGTAGGCGCCGGCGCCGCGGCGGACCCGCAGGTCGAAGGAGAAGTCGGACCCCAGAATGCCGTCCCCCAGCAGCCCGGCGGCCTCGGCTTCGGCGATCGCCCCTTCGAGGATGTCCACCGTCTCCGGGTACTCGTAGCGCAGATAAATGAAGCCGCGGACCGAGCCGGTGGCGTACGCCGAAAGCGCCATCCCCTCGATGAGCCCGTGGGGGTCGTGGTCCATCAGGAGCCGGTCCTTGAAGCACCCCGGCTCGCCCTCGTCGGCGTTGCAAACGATCGTCTTCGGGTGGCCGGGCGCGTCCGCGACGGCGCGCCACTTGCGCCCCGTGGGGAAGCCCGCGCCCCCGCGACCCGCGAGGCCGCTCTTGTCGATGACGTCGATCACCTCGTCGGCGGTCATCCCCGTGACGGCGCGGGTGAGCGCCGCGTAGCCGCCCTCGCCCCGGTACCCGGCCAGCGTGCTGCGCCCTGGTGTGCGGATGCCCACGAAGACGCACTCCTCCACGCCCTGGGGTGCCGGTGGCGGAAGTGGAGACGGCCCGCTGACCAGGGTGCTCGCCGTCCGTCCGGTGAGCACCGTCCCCCCGTGAATCACCGGGACCGGCTGGTCGCAGCGGCCGGGGCAGGGCATCGGCTGCGGGTCGTGGCCGGCGGCGCGCAGGCTCGCCGTGAGCACTTCGGCGCCGCGCATGCTGCAAACCGGACCCGTGCAGATGCGCGGTCGGTCCAGGCCGGCTTCGTCCCGCGAGAAGTGGTGGTAGAAAGTGACAGTGCCGAACAGGTCGGCGATGGGGATGCGCAAACCCTCGGAGACGAACCGCAGCGCATCCTCCGAGAGGTATCCGTCGCGCTGGTGAAAGGCGTGAAGGAGGGGGAGCAGCGGTGCGGGCTCTTCCTTCCAGCGCGCCAGAAGTTCCTCGTTGGTGGCCTGGGGCATCACGTGGGGAAGTTTGAGTTGGGATGGGGGCCACAATAGATATATGTATTGGAAACATTTGGCGAGTCCCGGCCGAAGGAGGCCGCTGATGGCAGATGGAGGAGGAGGCGACTGATGGCGACCGGGCGGCGGCGGCGGGCGGCACGCGTGCGCGTGGGCCGCATGCGGGGCGGCTGGTTCACGACTCGCGCCGACAGCGTGGCCGTCGAGGAACCCATGGAGGTGCGGCTCGAGGTGCCCGGCGACGGCGGAACCCGGGAGCATCCGGTTTCGGTCACGATGAGGACGCCGGGCGACGACTTCGAACTCGCCGCCGGGTTCCTCTTCACCGAGGGCGTGGTGACCGATCCGCGCGCGGTGGCGGACGTGAGATACTGCCGCGACGTGGACCCCCAGGAGTACAACGTCGTCACGGCGTCGCTGCGAGATCCCGGCGCCTTCGATGCCACCAGCCTGACGCGCAACTTCTACGTCACCTCGTCATGCGGGGTGTGCGGCAAGGCGTCGCTGGAGTCGGTCGAGGTGATGGGGTGCCAGGCCGTCCCCGACGACACCCTGGCCATCCACGAGGCCGAAATGCGCGCGCTGCCCGAACGGCTGCGGTCGGCGCAGCAGGTATTCGACCGCACCGGGGGCATCCACGCGGCGGGGCTCTTCGATTCCGGCGGCGGCATCACAATTGTGCGCGAGGATGTGGGGCGCCACAACGCGGTCGACAAGGTCGTCGGCACGCTCGTGCTTTCGGGGGGACTGCCGGGGTCGGAGCTGGGGCTAGTGGTGTCGGGGCGGTCGTCCTTCGAAATCCTGCAGAAGGCCGCGATGGCCGGCTTTCCCATGGTCGTGGCGGTGGGCGCACCGTCGAGTCTGGCGGTTACCTTCGCCAGGCGCTTCAACATGACGCTCGTCGGTTTTACCAAGAGCGACGGGTACAACATCTATTCGGGTGGTGAACGGATCACGGGGGTGACGGGAGTGACCGAATGAGTCTGATGGGCGCCATTCTGGCGGGAGGTGGAAGCCGGCGCTTCGGAGCGCCGAAGACGCTTGCGCGGATTCACGGCAGGCCGCTCTGGCAGGTGGCCGCGGAGCGGCTGGGGGAGGTGTGTGACGAAGTGGTGGCGGTTGTGAACCACCCCCGCGTGGCCCAGGAGGTCGAGGTGGAGACGCTTCCCGACCGGCGGCCGCTGATGGGCCCCCTGGGAGGGATCGACGCCGCGATGGACCGCGCACGGCAGGGCGGCCACAAGGCGGTGTTCGTGCTCGCGGTGGACATGCCCTGGGTCGAGCGCGACGTGCTGAGGCGACTGGCGGAGGAGTGGCGCGAGCACGGCCGGGCGTGCGTGCCCAGGACGGGGCCGCCCTGGGGTTTTCATCCGCTGTGCGCCGTGTATCCGCTTGGTTCGACCCTTCGCCCTCTCAATGAAGCGCTAGCCGCGAGGAAGCTTGCGAGCGGACCCTTCGTGCGCTCCATCGACCCGGACGTGATCGACACGGGGGTTGCCGCGAGCAGCTTCCGCAGCGTGAACCGGCCGGCAGATCTGCCGCCGCCTGCGTTCTCCATTATCGGGAACAAGAACTCGGGGAAGACGACCCTCTCCGTTTCGGTCATCGCCGAACTGGCGCGGCGGGGCCGTCGGGTGATGTCGGTGAAGCACGGGCACCACTTCCGCCTCGACTCCCCCGGGACGGACTCCTGGCGCCACCGCCACGAAGGCCGCGCCGAACGCGTCCTCATGGCCGGTCCGACCGAGTTCGGACTCATGGGCGACTGGGGCCGCGAGGGGGATCCGTCGCTGGATCTGCTCCTGACCCGCCATCTCCCCGAAGCGGAGATCGTCGTGGTGGAGGGATTCCGGCACGCGGCCGTGCCCAAGGTGGAGATCTTCCGCCACAGCTCGCAGCCCGAACCGGTCACGCCCCCCGAAGAGGCGCACCGGCGGGGGGTCCTGGGCGTCGTCACCGATCGGCCCGACCTTCAGTGGAAGGTGCCGGTCTTCGACGCGGGCGATCCCGACGTTGCCGCCCGGGTCGCCGATCTGGCGGAGGGTTGGCTTCTGTGACCCTGCAGTCTGCGGACAATGCCCTCGTCGCATCATCGTCCAGCGCCCCCTCCGGCGTTGCCGTCCCCGGCCGCCTCACCTCGCTCGACGCCTTTCGCGGCCTCGCCATTGCCGGGATGATCCTGGTCAACAACCCGGGGAGCTGGTCGCACGTGTATGCCCCGCTTCGCCACGCGGTCTGGCACGGCGCCACGCCGACCGACCTCGTCTTCCCCTTCTTCCTCTTCGGCATCGGCGTGGCCATGTCCTTTTCCTTCGCGGCACGGGCGTCGCGGGGAGATTCATCGCGCAGGCTGTGGGGCCACGTCGCGAAGCGCGCGCTCATCCTCTACGGGCTCGGCCTCTTCATGGCCGCGTATCCCGGCTTCGACTTCGCCACCGTGCGTCTCGTGGGGGTGCTCGCGCGCATCGCCATGGTGTACCTGGTCGCGGGCACGCTGGTCCTGTTCCTCTCGCGGCGCGCCGTCTTCACGGCGATGCTGGTCTTCCTGGCGGCGTACTGGGCCCTGCTGGCCTGGGTGCCCGTCCCCGGCTTCGGCGCCGGCGACCTTTCGCCCGAGGGCAATCTGGGCGCCTACCTCGACCGCATCATTCTCGGCGCGCACATGTGGAGCGGCGGGGGAGGCATCTACGACCCCGAGGGCCTGCTGAGCACGCTGCCGGCGGTGTCGAGCACCCTGGCGGGACTCTTCGCGGGGGATTACCTGCGAACGCTGGACGCGGGCCGGGGCGGGGACCACGGAGCCGGCCGCGCCGCCACCCTCCGGCTGGTGCTGCTCGGCGGGGCGCTGGTTGTGGCCGGCCACGCCTGGGACCTCGTCTTCCCCATCAACAAGCCGATCTGGACCAGCTCGTACGTGGCCTACACCACCGGTTGGGCGCTGCTGACCCTCGGGGCGCTCTACTGGATCATCGACGTTCGGGGCCGGCGCGGCTGGGCCGGCCCCCTGGTCGTGTACGGCGTCAACGCCATCACGGTCTTCGTAGCGTCGGGCCTGGTCGCAAAGACGCTGGGGTTGTGGCGCGTGCCGAGCGGCGCGGGGGAGACCACCTCGGCGTACAACTTCCTCTACGAGACCCTCTTCGCCTCCTGGGCCGGTCCCCTCAACGGCTCCCTGGCCTTCGCGATCGCGACGGTCCTCTTCTGGCTGGGCGCGACCTGGGCCATGTACAAGCGCGGCATCTTCATCAAGGCGTAGCGGCGCGAGGCGCGGCCGTGGTTACGCGCGGCTACGAGCCCTCGGACTCGGCATCGGCCGGCCCCGCGTCCTCCGCACCCGGCAGCGCTCCAGCCCCGCCGGCCCGCAGCCGGGCGTCGAACTCCGAGACCTCGACCAGGCGGCTCAGCGATCCCTGGACATCCTCGATTTGTTGCTCAAGCAACTCGAGGCGCCGCTCCACGATCTGCACGGATTCCTCGGTGCCCCTGGTCTCCAGCGAACGGGCGATCACGCTCACGATCGGTTTGAGGGCGTAGCGGGCCGTGAGGCCGATCACCGGAACCAGCACAATGGAGATCCCCATGATCACAGCTGCGAGCCCAACGAGGTCGACGGGTATCACTTCCATGGCGACTCAAGCTCCTGTCTGTCTGAAACCGCGAATGAACCCTGGCGCGTAGTCTTCCCAGCCGCGCCAGTCCGCCGCGCCTGGGGGTGCCTGGCTCGCCGAACACGCGAAACGCCGCAATACACTTGCAAGGATATGTGAAGATGACGAAATCGACGACCCTGTGGTTTCCCTCCCGGTCTCTCAACGCCCGCCGGGTTCTGCCCGCATCGGTGCAGCTGGCCGCGGCGTTTTCGCTGTGCGCGGCCGCGCCAGGCTCCCTGATCGGTCAGGAGCAGTATCGCCTGGCCGGCTCACGCGTTGCCGTGTACAACCTCGCGGGGGAGGTGAACATCGTGCCCGGCGAGGGGTCCGAGGTGGTGGTGGAGGTGGCGCGCGGCGGCTCGGGCGCGAGCAGACTCTCTGTCGCCACGGGGCGCATCGGGGGCACGGAAACGCTGCGCGTGATCTACCCGGACAACCGGGTGGTGTATCGCGGGTCTGGTCGCGGGTCGAACACGTCAGTGCGCGTCCGCGACGACGGCACCTTCTACGGCGGCCGCGGGGGTGGGGACAGGGTCCGGATTTCGGGACGCGGCGGCGGACTGGAAGCCCACGCGGACCTCGTCGTGCGGGTCCCACGCGGCGTCGAGGTCGCGATTCACCTCGCCGTCGGGAAAGGGAACGCCCGGAACCTGGCGGCCGACCTGACCTTCAACAGCGGTGCGGCAAGCGTGGACGTCGCGGGGGTGGAGGGGAACGTCAGCGTGGACACCGGCTCCGGTGCCCTGACCATCACGGATGTGACGGGCGACGTGATCGCTGAAACCGGGGCCGGGGCGATCACCCTCGAAGGCATATCCGGGTCCGCGCTGACTGCCGACACCGGCTCCGGGAGCGTGTTCCTCGGAGAGATATCCGCGGCCCGGGTGACCGCCGACACGGGCTCGGGCAGCATTACCGGTCGGGCCCTCTCGGCCGAGGAACTGCTGCTGGACACCGGTTCCGGCAGGATCGAGGTGGAAGATCTCGACGCGGCCCGGATCAGTTGCGATAGCGGCAGTGGCGCGGTGCGGCTCGGCCTGGCCGCCGATATCGACCGCCTGATCGTCGAGACCGGGTCCGGCGGCGTTGCGGTCACGGTACCGGAGGACTTCGGAGCCGTGATGGAACTCGATTCCGGAAGCGGCAGCGTTTCCGTAGACGTTCCCCGCACGCAGGTGGCAGAGGCGAAGCGACGCTACTTCCGCGGCACCGTTGGCGACGGCGAGGGCAGGGTCGTGATCGAGACCGGGTCGGGCGGGATCAGCGTCCGCCCCAGCTGAGTTGCCGGCGGCGTCGGTGCCGGCCCGCCGTCAGTTCTGGCGAGCGACCGGAATCTCGACTCGATAGCCTTCCCAGCGCAGGACGAGGGTTGCCGCGTCGGCTGACGCGTTCTCGAAGGCCATCGTCATCGTCTCGACATGGTCGTTGGCGAAGGCCGGAGCCATGCCGGAACCGACATCGCTGGCCATCACCTCTTCACTGATGGGGATTCCCCACCGCTCGACCGCGGAATTGAGATGGATCCCCCAGGAATCCTCTCCCGGAACCGTGTACAGGGAGTAGGAACCTGCGGGAACCGCGGCTCCGGCCACGGTGGCCGCAAAAGACAGGTGAATCGAGGTGGCCTCGTTGGCTCCGGTCCGCCAGGGCTGGCCGAACGGGTGGATATCGCCGCCCACCAGCTCCCGGTCGTTCGCCGAGGGCGCGCCGTAGCACACCTTCACCATGTCGTTGCCCATCGTCACGACGGCGGAGTCGAGGGGGCTGGGGCGGTCGGACGCATCGCCGCGTGCGACCCAGCAACCCTGCGCCTGAAGCGATACGGGACCCAGGGCGAGGGCGGACCCGAGGGCGACCAATGCGAATACGGCTCTCTTCATGTTTCTTTCTTTCCATCCGGTGTTGTAAGCATGCGGAGCCCCGCGGGCCCCGCCGGACCGTCAGACCGGAATCTGCACGTGCGGAGGCGATGCGTCCAGACTCGCAGGGGCAGGGCCCCGGGCCGCCCGGAAGCACAGGGGACCTTTTCGGCGTCGGCGTGGTATCAAGTGGTCATGGAACCCAGGGGAACATCCGGCCCGCTCTTCGTCTTGATTCCTTGACCTTGCACAAAAGGCATTCATACATTACTCAATCTTCCGCCGAGAAATCAGCGGAACCTTGCGCCGCCGTGCCGATCCCTGGCAGAACCTTCCGGGGTGGGCCCTGCGGCTCGTTGGTTCAGCATGAGTTTTGGACCCCGTCCGCCAAGATGAACGGAGAAAGACGAACATGAGGAGTTGGCTACGGATCGGAACAGTGGGCACGGGCCTGCTCGCAATGCTGGGCAGTCCCCTCCTGGTGGAGCGCGCGAGCGCGCAGGCCACCGAGCGCTACAGGGTCTTGGTGACGAACCTCCAGCCCATCAACGATGCGAACAAGAACTTCGGAAGAGACCTGGCCGAGGAGCTTCGCGACTTGATCAACCAGCTTCCCACTTACCAGCCGGTGGACGAGGACGAGGTCAAGGACGCGGCCAAGAGGTACGATCTCGAGTACGACGAACTGAACTGCATCCAGTCGCTGCAGCTGGCCGGCCAGATCCGCGCACGCCTCGTCTTCTGCGGCACCGTGACCGAGAACGAGGACGAGCGCACGTTCTCGCTCGCCGGCGTCCAGTTCGCGGCTCCGGGCGGCGTCTCCTTCGGGATCGAGGACAAGACCTGGGGCAGGGATGATCCCGAACTGGCGGCCCAGGACATCGCGACGTCGTTCGACGACTACGTGACCCAGTCCCGTCACGCGACGTTCTGCGGAGAGGACTTCGAGTCGCAGAACTGGGAAGGCGCCATGACCAACTGCACCGCCGCACTGGAGATGAACCCCAGTGACACCCGGGTGCGGTTCGTGTACGCCAACGTCCTCCACGGGATGGAGCGTTTGGATGAGGCGTATGCGGAGACCCAGCGTGTAATGACCGAGGACCCCCTCCACGAGGCGGCGCTCCAGCTCGCCGGATACCTGGCAGCGCAGCTCGGAGATGACGATGCGGCCAGACAGCACTACGAGAACTACCTGCAGCTCAATCCCGGGAACGCCCAGGTGCGGATGCGGGTCGCCTACGATCTTGCCCAGGCGGGAGATCCCGAGGGGGCCATGCTGCTGATCGAGGGGGGATTCGAGTTCGAGCCCGAGAATGTCGACCTCCTTCTGCAGCACGCGGGCTTCGCGACAGCCGCCGCTCAGGAACTGGTCGCAGCCGCGGAACCGGGTGCTACCCTGTCCATCGAGGCCGCCGGCTTCTACCAGAAGGCCCAGACGTCCTATCAGGCCGCCTACGAGGTGCGCGGCGTGGAAATGCTGGTGCCCCACCTGCGGCAGATGATTGCGACGTTCAGCCAGCTCGACCAGATCCCGGAGGCGGTCGAGATAACCGAGCGGATCCTCGAGACGCACGCGGACGAAGCCCAGTTCTGGTCGGATTACGCCAACATTCTCAGGAAGGCCGACCGCGTGGACGAGGCGATCGTCGCCTTGAACGAAGCCGAATCCCGGGACCCGAACATGGCGAATGTCAAGATTCGTCAGGGAACATGGCTGGTCGAGCTGGACCGCGAGGAAGAGGCCCTCCCCTATCTGGAGGCGGCCGTCGAGAATGGCGAACGATCCGCGGACGAGGCGGCCCGGATCTTCTTTGCCCAGGGGGTCAACAAGGGAATCAACGCGGATCCGCCCAACCTCGCCTATGGCCTGCGGCTCATTCTGATGGCCAAGACGTTCGAAGGAGAGATTTCGGAGGATCAAGCCGGCCAGATCGATTTCTGGCACGCCTACGCGCTCTACCAGCAGGCGACCGAGGAGGAAACGCCACAGACGCTCCAGACCGCGCAGCGGACTCTCCCGAAATTCCAGCAGGCCGCGCGGCTCTTCGCGCTTGCACGGGTAGGGGCGTATGCGCAATCGGCCGGGATCGGATTGCAGCAGTTCCGTGACGCCACCCAGCAGTACATCGAGATCCAGGAGGCGATCATTCAGCGGGGTCGCTGATTCGACCTGAGCGGGTGATCGCTCCCTGAAAGAGGGGCGCCGCGGGAGGCACGGACCTGCGGCGCCCTTTCTTTTTCCTTGCGAGTGGGATGCAGATGTAGTAACATGGGAGGCCATGGGATACCCAGGGATAGAATGGGATGAGCGACCATGCACGGTTTCCTTGGCCGACACGAATACCAGATCGACGATAAGGGCAGGGTGAGCTTCCCCTCTCCTTTCCGCCGGGTTGTGTCCGGAGGCCCCCTCGTTCTGGTCCGGTGGCAGAGCGACCATCTGGTTCTGTTCCCGATTGAGACCTGGACTGAAGAAATCGAGAAGAACCTGAAGGCTCACCGGAAGGCGACGGGGGACGGCGGCCGCTACCTGAGGCACATAACCTCCAACGCCGTGAACGTCGAGCCCGATTCCCACGGCCGCATTCGCATACCCCCCCCGCAGCGAGAGCGGATCGGACTGGACACAACCGTTCTCTTCATTGGCGCAATCGACCGGATCGAACTGTGGAATCCCGCCACCTTCGACGAACAGCTTGCGCAGGACCTGGGCGATGACGAGTTCGCGGCGCAGATCTTCGGATGACGGGGCAGACGATGTGCGCGCTCCCGAATACCACCGCCCCGTCCTGGTGGACGAAGTCATGCGGTACCTGATCGGTGGCGGCGGCCTGTACCTGGACGGCACGGTGGGCGGCGGGGGCCACGCCCTTGCCCTCCTCGAGCGCTACGCGGAGTGCCGGCTGGTGGCCTTCGACCGCGACCCGGAGGCGCTCTCGGCTTCGCGGTCGAGGCTGGCGGCCTTCGCCGATCGGGCCCGCTTTGTGCGGGGGTCTTTCGGGGAGGTAGCCGAGGACCGTCAGCTTCGCGCCGAGGGCCTCGCCGGGGCGATGCTCGACCTGGGGGTGAGTTCCCGGCAGCTGGACAGTGATCGCCGCGGTTTCACCTTCCGCCGCGGGGCTGCGCTGGACATGAGGATGGATCCCGAAGCCACGCCGACGGCCGCCGGATTCCTTGCCGCCGCGACCCGTACCGAGCTCGCCGAAGCGCTCCGCGCCGGACAGGCACCCAGGCCCGGCGCACTTGCCGCGAGGATCGTCCAGCGTCGTGCGCGCGGCCTCCCGCGGACCAGCGACGACCTGGTGGCCATCCTCGAATCGGTGCTATCCCGCCGCGCGAGCCACGCCGAGAAGGCGCGGCTCTTCCAGGCGCTGCGCATTCGGGTCAACGACGAGATCGGCGCCCTGGCCGCGGCGCTCCCGGCGATCCGGGACCTCTTGAAGCCGGGCGCGGCGCTTGTCGTCATCTCCTACCACTCGATCGAAGACGGGATGGTCAAGCGCGCCTTCCGTGAGTGGAGCGATCCGTCGCATGGACTGCCGCCGCGGCTCCCGGTGCGCGCCGCCGAGCTGGCCCCGCTGGGATCGGTGCTGACGCGGAAGCCGGTCACCGCGGCGGCGGAGGAGATCGCCGCCAATCCGAGAGCGCGGCCCGCACGACTGCGGGCCTGGAGGAGGGCGGCATGAAGGGCAAGGGGGTGTCCCCGAGGGCGGTCGTCGCGCTGGCGATCCTGCTCGCGTCGCTCACCGTGGTGGCGTGGCGGCAGTCGACAACGCGGGAGACGATGGAGGAGTTGGCCACGGTCGAACGCGAGCTTGGCGTCGCGACCGATGAGCGGGAGGGACTCGCGCGCGAGCTGGCCGGACTGGAGAGCCGACCCTGGATCGGGGCCGAAGCGGCGAAGCGGCTGGGCATGCGTCCCCCGAGAGAGCAGGAAGTGGTGATCACCTCGGGAGGGCCGTCATGAGCGGACGGGCGCAGCGTGGCCATGCGTCGGGGGAGGTTCACACGCGCCGCAGGCTCATGCTCGTGACCTGGCTGGTCCTCGCGGGGGTGATGGTCGGCCGCTCGATCGAGGTCCAGGTGGTGGAAGGCGAGGCCTGGGCCCGGGACGCCCTGCGCCAGCACCGCATGACGCGCGCCGTGCCCGCGCCGCGGGGGCGCATCCTCGACCGCAACGGGGGTGAACTCGCGGTGAGTCACTGGAGAGCCCAGGTGGGGATCGCGCCCAACGAGATCCTCGACCGCGACCAGGTGGAGGGGGCGTTGACCGCCAATCTCGGGATCCCGTCCCGGACGGCACGGCGTGTGTCCGGAGAGACACGGTCGTGGCATGTGGTCCCGGGACGCTACTCCATGACGCAGGTCGCGGCGCTCCGCGGAGTGCGCGGAGTGCACGTCGAAGGCGAATTGCGGCGGCTCTATCCCCGCGAGGGAGTGGCCCGGGGATTGCTTGGGGTGGTGCTGGACGGAGTCGGCAGGGAGGGGATCGAGCAGTCCATGGATTCTGTGTTGGCGGGGCAGTCGGGCCGGGAAGTCGTCGCGCGCGACCATCGTGGCCGGGAGATACCGGGGCAGGTCGTCACGGTGCAGACGCCGGTGGCCGGGCGCGACGTGGTGCTGACCATCGATCAGGACCTTCAGGCGATCGCGGAGGAGATGCTCGCCAACGCGGTTGAGTCCACCGGGGCCAGGGGGGGCGACCTCGTCATCACTGATCCCCGTACCGGCGAAATCTTCGCGATGACGTCGGTGGTCAATGGGTCGAATTCCTCCCTGTCCGCTGTGCATACGACCTACGAGCCGGGCTCGACCATCAAGCCGTTCACGACTGCGGCGCTCTTGCGCCATGGACTGGCGGCGCTCGGCGATTCGGTCGATACCGGCAACGGCACCTGGACGGTGAACGGACGCCGGATTACCGACATCCAGGCCGGCGGGTGGCTGACCTTGCACGACGTAGTCCTGAAGTCGTCCAACGTCGGTATCGCCAAGTTCGCGTCCCGCCTCTCTCAAGCGCAGCAATACACGACGCTCAGGGACTTCGGATTCGGAACCCCGACGGGGGTTCCCCTCTCGGGCGAGGCGGGCGGAGTGCTGCGCAGACCGGAGATGTGGACCGGCCAATCCGCGCACTCGCTGGCCTTCGGATACGAACTCTCGGTGACTTCGCTGCAGATGGCGATGGCCTTCGGGGCGTTGGCCAACGGCGGATTGCTGATGGAGCCGCTGCTGATCAGGGAAGTGCGCAACGAGGCCGGCAAACCGATGCGCTTCGGCAGGCCGCGTGCGATTCGCCGAGTGATTCCGGAGGGGGTCACCGAAGCGCTGACTCCGGTGCTGGTGGATGTCGTCGACAACGGCACCGGAACACGCGCGCGCATGTCCGCGTTCCAGGTCGCGGGGAAGAGCGGGACCGCGCGTGCCACCGGCCGCGATGGTCGCTACGAGGAAGGCGCGTACTACTCCTCCTTCGGCGCGTACTTCCCGGCGGACGACCCGCAGCTCCTGCTTTTCGTGAAGCTGGATCGGCCGGACGGCGCCTACTACGGGGGAGCGACGGCGGCGCCCGTCACTCGTGCGACCCTCGAGAGCTTGCTGTCGGCGCGTCAGTCGCCGCTGGACCGTGCCGCCCTCGTGCGTGCGCAACGGAGCCGCCCGGCGCCGCCTCCATCCGAGCCGCTCGTCCGTTTTGCATCGGTGGTCGAACAGCCGCGGGCGGTGGAGCGCACTACGGCTCCGGCGTGGACCGCCGCCGACGAGCAGGACGTTGTCCATGACCGCCCTATGGCCGTGCCCGATCTGGAAGGAGCGCCGCTCAGGGTGGCGCTGCGCAGGCTCCACAAGATGGGGCTGAGAGTTCGACTTGAAGGGGGCGGTACGGTCGCCGGCACGGAGCCGCGGGAGGGCGCCGCAATCTCGGCGGGAGACACGATCCGCGTGGTGGGGCGGGGGAGGTGAAGGTGAGCATGTCCCGGGTGATGACCGCGCTGGAGCGAGCGGGAGTCGGCGTGCAGGGGATTCTTGCCGGCGAGGAGGCGCTCGACCGGCTCGAGGTCGGCGGGGTGCAGCAGGACTCGCGCGTGGTCGAGCCGGGTGACCTCTTCGTGGCATGGTCGGGGTCGGCCCACGACGCGCACGACTACCTCCCGGCGGCGGCTGCGGCGGGGGCGGCCGCGGCGATCGTGGAGCGACCGGTTGCCGGTGCCGAACTTCCGCTGGTCCAGGTCGACAACGCCCGCCTGGCTGCGGCGGTGGCTTCCGGCTTCGTGGCGGGGTCGCCGTGGAGGAGCCTCCGCACGGTCGGCGTGACCGGGACGAACGGCAAGACCACGACATCGCTGCTGCTGCGCGGCCTGCTCGACGAGGCTGCACCGGCCGCCGCGATCGGCACGATGGGTGTCGTGGGTCCCGGCGGACGGGTGGTGGAGGGCACGGAAGGGCTGACCACGCCGGGACCCGTCCAGATCGCCGCACGGTTGGCGGATCTCGCGCGGGACGGTGTCCGCAGCGTCGTGCTCGAGACGTCATCCCACGCTCTGGACCAGTTCCGCCTCGACGGAGTGCGGTTCGACGCCATGGCGTTCACCAACCTGACGCGCGACCACCTGGACTATCACGGCACGTTCACGAGCTATCTCGCGGCCAAGAGCCGCCTGCTGAAACTCGGCAAGGAAGGGGCGACGGCGGTGATCAACGCCGACGATCCCGCATGGCGTGAACTTCGCCCGGCCGGTCCGGCACTGACCTACGGCCTGCTCCCCACCGCCGACGTAAGGGCGGAGGCACCCAAGCTGTCCGCCGAGGGGTCGCGGTTCGAGCTGATCGCCGGTGGCAGGAGGGCGCCGGTTCATCTTCCGCTGCCGGGTGGATTCAACATCTCGAATGCGCTGTGCGCCGCCGCCTGCGCGCTGGTCCTGGGCCGCTCGCTCGAAGCGATCGCGGCCGGGCTCGGAGACGCCTCCCCCGTTGCCGGGCGCCTCGAGTGCATCGTGCGCGGGGCGTTCGACGTATTCGTGGACTTTGCCCACACGCCCGACGCCCTGGAGCAGATCCTCAAGACGATGAAGCCGCTGATCGCGGGGCGGCTCATCGTGGTTTTCGGCGCCGGGGGAGATCGCGACGCGACCAAGCGGCCCGAGATGGGCGCGGCGGTTTCACGGCATGCGGATGTCGCCATCGTCACCTCGGACAATCCTCGCACCGAAGACCCCGCCACGATCATGACCCAGGTCGCGGCAGGCGTGAGCGGGTGCGAATCGGTTGCGATCGTGGACCGCCGCGAAGCGATCCACACGGCGCTGGACATGGCCCAGCCCGGTGACGCCGTTATCCTGGCAGGCAAAGGGCACGAGGCCTATCAGATCATAGGCACACGGGAACATCCCTTTGACGAACGGCGCATCGTGCTGGGTCACCTGGCGGCGAGGGGGGCGTCATGAGCGCCGCCGCCTTCGGCTGGAGCGACGCCGAGGTGCGCCGGGCGCTGAACCTGCCGGGCGGCGACGCTCGGACGCGCTTCCAGGGCATCTCCACGGACACGCGCTCGCTCCGCCCCGGCGATGTCTTCGTGGCGATCGCGGGCGAGCGCTTCGATGGCCACGACTTCATCCCCCAGGCCATCTCGGCCGGGTGCGCGGCGGTGGTCTCCCACCGGGACGTGAGCGACTGCTCCGTCGAGGTATACCGCGTCCCCGACACCCTGCGGGCCCTCGGAGACCTTGCGCTTCACCGGCGTCTCCAGGCGGGAATACCCGTCGTGGGCATCACGGGATCGTCGGGAAAGACCACGGTCAAGGACCTCGTGATGGGCGCGCTGGCCGCCGTGCAGATCCCGCACGGCACCGCCGCCAACGAGAACAACCGGGTCGGCGTGCCGCTCACCATCCTGTCGATGCCCGACGACGCCACGGTCCTGGTGCTGGAACTCGGCACCAACGAACCCGGGGAGATCGCCGAACTCACCCGCATCGCCCGGCCCACCGCGGCGGTGGTCACGACCGTGTCCGAAACGCACGTCGAACGCCTGGGCGACTTCCGCGGCGTCCTCTCGGAGAAGCTGGACCTGCTCCGCGGGGTGGGCGGCAAGGTGCACCCGGTGGCCAGCGGCAAGGTGCACGCGGTGGTCGGCGACGAACCGCCCGAGTTGGCGGAAGCTGCCCGCCTGATCGACCGGGCGGTGGCGGTGGGTGGATGGTCGCGGAGGGCCGATCCCGAACTTCGCCCCCGCGATGTGCAGCCGCAGGACGACGGCACCTACGCCTTTTCCTGGATGGGCGCGCCGGTCTCACTCCGGATCCCCGGCGCTCACAACGTCTACAACGCGCTCCTGGCGCTGGCCGTGGCCCGTTTTCTCGGGGTCGATCCGGCGCGCGCGGCCGCCGGCGTCTCGGGCGTCGAGGCCGGCGCCATGCGAAGCGAGGTGCGCCGCCTGCGCGATCTGACGCTGCTGGTGGACTGCTACAACGCGAACGCCGCCGGGGTGGAGGCAGCGGTCCGGACGCTGGAGGACATGGCTGCCCCGGGACGCCGGATCGCGGTTCTCGGGACGATGCTGGAGCTGGGGGAGCGCTCGGCGGCGATCCACTGCGAGACGCTGCAGCGCGTTCTTCGCGCCGGCATCGACCGGTTCGTCGTTACCGGCGCGTTCGCGCGCGCGGCCCGCTGCTACGATGACGATCGCATCCACCCCGTCGATGGCGTCGATGAGCTGGCCGAGAGCCTGCCCTCGCTGGCGCGTCCGGGCGACACGCTGCTCCTGAAGGCGTCGAGGGGGGTTCGCCTGGAACGTGCGATCCCGGCGCTCGAGTCCCGGTACGGAGGCGCGAGGGTCTGATGCTCTACCACCTGCTGCCGCGCCTCGAAGACCTCCACATCGTCTTCAATCTCTTCAACTACCTGACCGTGCGTTCGGCCGGGGCCATGGCGACGGGGCTCATCATCACCCTGCTGCTGGGCGGCCGCGTGATCGCCTGGTTGAAGAAGCACAGGATCGTCGACGTTCCCAGGAACCAGCTCGGCGAAGTGGAAGCCAACGGCCACAAGGCCAACATGGGCGGCCTCCTGATCGTCGGCGTGGTGACGCTCACCACCCTGATGTGGGCCGAGCTGACCAACGCCTACACGGTCATTGCCCTGGTGGTCATGCTCTGGATGGGCGCGCTGGGATTCCTCGACGACTATCTCAAGGTCGTGCGCGGCTCCCCGCGCGGACTGGTCCAGCGCTACAAGTGGGCGGGATCCATCGTCCTGGGCCTGGCGCTGGGGGCCTACCTGGTACTGTGGGGCCCGGAATCGCCGGTTGGGCCGACCACCACCAATCTGCCGCTCTTCGACGAGTGGCAACTGGTGCTCACCCCACCCGCCTACCTGCTCTGGGTAACCCTGGTGCTCAACGCCGCCACGCACGCCGTGAACATGACCGACGGCCTGGACGGACTGGCCCCGGGTCTGGTCGCGATCGCGGTCGGGACCTTCGGCGTCTTCGCGTATGTCATCGGCCGGGTCGACACGTCGGCGTACCTCGGGTTGCTGTACCTGCCCGGCGCCGGAGAGCTGGCGGTCTTCGCGGCCGCGATTACCGGCACGGTCCTGGGATTCCTCTGGTTCAACGCCCAGCCCGCGAAGGTGATCATGGGCGACACGGGTTCGCTCGGCCTGGGCGGGGCCATCGGCGCGATTGCCGTGCTGCTGAAGGCGGAGCTCCTGCTGCTGGCGGTGGGCGGCGTGTTCGTCGCCGAGGCGGCCTCGGTGATCATCCAGACCCGGTACTTCAAGTACACGAAATGGCGTTACGGCGAGGGTCGGCGGGTCTTCAAGTGCGCTCCGATCCATCACCACTTCCAGATGGCGGGATGGAAGAACGAGCAGGTCGTGGTCCGGTTCTGGATCCTCGGAATCCTCTGCGCGATGGTCGGCTTCGCGACCCTCAAGCTGCGCTGAACAAGTGAAGGAAGAACATGAAACGGTTGCTGTCATCGGGCTTGGAGCGAGCGGAGAAGCCGCTGCGCGCCTCGCCCTGGCGAAAGGAGCGGATGTCCATGTCACGGACGCGATCAGTAACGACGCAATTGCAGCCCGTGGTGCAGTCCTGCGCGATCTCGGAGCCGACGTTCGGCTGGGAGGACACGCACTGGAGGAGATCGCGTCGGCCGACACGATCGTCGTCAGCCCCGGAATCCCCCCGACCGCAGGAGTGCTCGCTGCCCTACGTGCTCGGGGCATCGGTTGGATATCGGAGCCTGAGTTCGCCAGCCGGTTCATCTCAAGTCCACTGACGATCGTGACCGGGACGAACGGGAAGACGACCACGGCCGCGCTCTGCGCGCATCTGCTCTGTGCGGGCGGCGTGGACGCGGCGCTGGGCGGCAACATCGGCGGCGGTCTCGGTCCGCCCGCCTCGACGCTCGCGCTTTCCGACCCGGCCCCCGACCGGATCGTCCTGGAGATGTCCTCGTTTCAACTGGCTGACATCCGGGACCTGACGCCCGATGTAGGGGTGATGACCAACCTCGGCGTCGACCACATGGACCGATACGCCTCGGTGAGCGACTATCACCGCGACAAGCAGCGCCTGTTCGAAGCCGGTGATGAGAACACCACCTGGGTGCTGAACGGGGACGACCCCGCGGTGATCGCCATGGCGGCCGGATTCCCGGGCACCCATCTGCACTTCTCGCTCGAGGGTCCGGCGATTCCGGGGGCCTGGCTCGATGGCGACGCACTGGTGCTCGATCGGGGTGGCGATCCCCGAGAGGTCGCAAGGGCGGGCGACCTGACGCTCCTCGGCCGTCACAACGTAGCCAACGCCCTGGCGGCGGTGGCCGCCGCGTCCGTGTCCAGTGCCTCGCACGCTGCCGCCGGCGCGGGATCGGCGGCCGCGGCGCTGAGGACCTTCCCCCCGCTGCCCCACCGCCTCGAGCCGGTCGGCAGCGTTGACGGGGTGCGCTGGATCAACGACTCGAAGGCGACCAACGTGGCCGCGGCCGAGAGCGCGCTGCGAAGCCTGGACGGTCCGCTCGTCCTCCTCCTCGGCGGAACCGACAAGGGAGAGGACTTTGGCGGCCTTCTCCCCGCGATGAGGGGGAAGGTGCGGGGGGTGGTGGCCTACGGCGCCGCCGGACGGAGGGCGGCGCGGGAGCTGTCCGGGACAGCGGAAGACGGCATCGCGATCCAGCGCGAGGACGGCCCCTTCGAGGCGGCCGTGGCCGCCGCCCGATCGCTGGCCCGGCCCGGCGATACCCTGCTGTTGGCGCCGGCCTGCTCCAGCTTCGACATGTTCGAGAACTACCAGCGCCGCGGCGAGGCCTTCCGCGTTCTCGCACGCGCAGCGGACGCGACCGGCGCGATGGGCCCGGCAGACGCGACGGATGCAACGGGTGCAGCGGGCGCGGATCCGGCCCCCGATGCGAGCCAATCCGGCGGAGGGTCACTACCGTGATGGCCGTGTATCCCCGGCGCCAGATGCGGCGCGGAGCATGGGCCTTCGATGTCGCAAGGCGGGTCCCTCGATCGCTCCCGGAGACAGGGCTCGGCAGCGGCTGGGAAGCGGCCATGATCATCGTGCTCACGGTCGCGCTGATCCTCTTCGGACTCGTCACCCTGCACAGCGCCAGTTCCGTCATGGCTCGGCAGGGCGACCTTCCGCACTACTACTACGTGGCCCGCCAGGGGATCGGCGTGCTGATCGGGCTCGGGGTGATGTTCGTCTGCGCCCATGTTCCGACGGAATGGTGGAGACGCGCGGCCCACTACATCATGCTGGCCGCCGTGCTGCTCCTGGTGATCGTCGTCCTCCCCTTTACCGAGACGATCGCGCCGACGATCAACGGTGCCCGCAGATGGCTGCGCGTCGGCGTCACCGTCCAGCCCTCGGATCTCGCCAAGGTGGCGGTCGTCATCTGGACCGCCGCGCTCGCCGTTCGCAAGCGCGAGTACCTCGGAAGCCTCTGCAAGGGGCTTGCGCCCTTCCTGGTGGCGTGGAGCGTGGTGCTGGGACTGATCGCGCTGGAACCCGATGTCTCCACGGCCATGCTGGTCGCCGCCCTCGGGGTCATCATCGTCTACGTGGCGGGTGCGCGGATCGCCCACTTCGTCTTCCTCGGCCTCGTGGCGGCGCCCTTCATCTGGCCCATGGTAACCTCGGGGTACCGCGCCGCCCGCTGGGACTCCCTGCTGCTGAACCCGGGCGGCCCGTCGAGCGGCTCGGCCTATCAGAGCTATCAGAGTCTGGTCGGCATCGGCTCGGGAGGCGTCACCGGCGTCGGCTTCGGCGAGGGGCAGCAGAAGTTCGGCTTCCTCCCCGAGGCCCACAACGACTTCATCTTCGCAATGATCGGGGAGGAATGGGGACTGGTGGGCACCCTGGCCGTGATCGTGTGCTACCTCGCGCTGATCATCATCGGGTTCCGGATTGCGCGCCGCGCGAGGAATCTGTTCGGAGAGCTGCTGGCAGTGGGGATCGCGTCGCTGATCGGGCTGCAGGCCTTCCTGCACATCGGGGTGGCGCTGGGCGTCTTCCCCGCCACCGGGCTGTCTCTGCCTTTCATATCCTTCGGGCGCACCAACATGGTCGCGATGCTTGCCGCGGTGGGTATTCTGCTGGCCGTCGCGCGCGAGACGCCAGAGGGCCGCAGCGGGCGGTTTGCCCCGGTGGGAGGGTGATGTGGTGATCGTCTTTTCCGGTGGGGGAACCGCGGGGCACTTCCATCCCGCGCGGAACATCGCGGATGCGCTGACGGAGCTCATGCCCGGGGCGACGCCATACTTCGTCGGGACGGAAGGACGCATCGAGGCGAGGGAACTCCCCGAGCTCGGCTATCCCTACAGACTGCTCCCCGTGGCCGGTCTCAGGCATCCGCTTCGCTCGGGCAGCGCGCTCGGGGCAACCGCCGCCAACCTGAGGGCGCTGTGGTTGCTGCTGGTTGCCGTCTGCCGGCTGGTGCCGGACTTCCGCAGGCGGCGGGCGAGTGCCGTGGTGCTGACCGGCGGATACGTGTGCGCCCCCGCCGGCATCGCCGCGCGCCTGCTGGGACTGCCGGTCGTGCTGCAGGAGCAGAACACCCACCCGGGCAAGACCACCCGCTTCATCGCCCGCTGGGCCAGGCAGATCCACCTGGCGTATCCCGAGGCGCGGGCGGCGCTGCCCCACCGCGCCCGGGCGAGGGTGCGCGACACCGGCAACCCGATCCGACCGCTGCCCCCCGCGGCGACCCGCGACCGCCTGGCCGCACGCCGCGCGCTGGGCCTGCCCGAGACCGGCTCCATCGTCCTCATCGTGGGCGGGAGCCAGGGTGCCCGCAAGACGAATCAGGCATCGATCGAGATATTGCAAGACGATATGCCGATCGATGGCGAATTCGTCTTGTGGATCACGGGCCCTGCGCACTACGAGGGCGCCCGCGAGGCGCTGAAGGACTTGCCGCCGGGGCGCTTCGCGATCGTGCCGTACCTGGACCAGAAGAAGATGTACCAGGCGCTGGCCGCGGCCGACCTGGCGGTGTCGCGAGCCGGGGCCATGGCCACCTCCGAATTCCTGGCGTGGGGTCTCCCGTCGATTCTGGTGCCGCTGCCGACCGCTGCGGGCGACCATCAGACGGCCAACGCGCGTGCGCTCGACGCCGCGGGCGCGGCGGTGCACCTGCCGGAACGGAATGACGAGGGACGGGAGCTGACCGGCAAGATGCTGTGGACGGAGGTGACGAGTTTGCTCCGCGCCCCGGAGGTCCTCGCGAGCATGTCCCGCGCAGCCACCCGGCGCGCCCGCCCCGGCGCGGCCCGCGAGGTCGCTGCGGCGATCGCGGAGCTGGTCTCGTGAGCGCCCCGGCCGGCCTGCGCGCCCTCGCCAGCCGAGGTCCGATCCACTTCATGGGGGTCGGCGGGGCAGGGATGGCTCCTCTCGCGGAGATGGTGTTGCGGAGCGGCGCGGCGGTGACCGGCTGCGACCTGGTGGACAGCCGCGGTGCGGAAGCGCTCGCCCGAATGGGGATGCGCTTTGCCCGCGGGCACGACCCCTCCCATGTCGATGGCGCAGCCGCGGTGGTGGTCACCTCGGCGGTGCCGCGGGGCCATCCCGAACTGTCCGCGGCGCAGGCGGCCGGGGTGCCGGTCCTGAAGCGCGCGGAGGCCCTGGGCCAGTGGGTGAACGACGGCCGGGTCGCCGGGATCGCCGGCACCCACGGCAAGACCACCACCACGGCGATGGCCACGCACATCCTGGAGGAGGCAGGCATCGACCCGACCGGCGTGGTGGGTGGCGAGGTGACCGCCTGGGGAGGCAACCTGCGCCTGGGGGGCTCCGATGTCTTCGTGGTGGAGGCCGACGAATTCGACCGCTCCTTCCTGGCGCTAAGGCCGGAAGTGGCCGTCGTGACCAACCTTGAGGCGGACCACCTCGACATCTACGAGGACCTGCACGGCGTCCGCTCCTCCTTCGCGAGCTTCGTGGACCAGCTCGCCCCCGACGGCACCCTGTGGGTCTGCGGCGACGATCCCGGCGCGGCCAGGGTCGGTGTGCGTTGCGGCGGGCGGACCCGCAGTTACGGCCTCGGCCCAGGCGCCCAACTACGCGCCGTCGCGGTTCGCACAAGCGGCGCGGGAAGCACCTTCACCCTCATCGAGGATGGTGAGCATGCCGGCGAATTCACCGTGGCGGCCCCCGGCGTGCACAACGTGCGCAACGCGCTGGCCGCGGCGGGGGTGGGCCGCACCTTCGGCGCCGGATGGGACTCCGTGCGCGCGGGCCTGGCGGCCTTCAGGGGTGTGGGCCGGCGCTACGACATCCTGGGTGAGGCGGCGGGTGTTCAGGTCGTCGACGACTACGCGCATCATCCCACCGAGATCGCGGCCACCCTGGCGGCCGCCCGCGCGGCGAATCCCGGACGGCGCATCGTCGCGGTCTTTCAGCCCCACCTGTACACGCGCACCCGCGACTTCCACGCGGAGTTCGGGCGCGTGCTCGGGGCCGCGGACCGGGTGTGGGTGACCGACATCTATCCGGCGCGCGAGAAGCCGCTCCCGGGCGTAACGGGGGAGCTGGTCACGGCCGCCGTTACCGCGCCGCGGTCGCGCGTGGCCTACCACGCCGAACTGGGGACGCTGCCCCGCGCCGTGGCGGACGACCTGACGGACGGCGACGTGTGCGTCGTGATGGGCGCCGGGTCGATCGAGTCCACCGGGCCCGGGATCCTCACCCTCCTGCGGCGGCGCTCCCCCGCATTGGACGGCCCCCAATGAGGCGCGCGGACCGGCGCAACCTGGCCCTTTTCGCGATCGCCGCCGCGGCCGCCCTCACCGTGCTGGCCGCGGCGTCGCGCTCGGACGGCGCGCTCATCCCTGCCCGAAGCGTCGCGACCGCCGAGCTGGCCCCCGTCGGACTGATCGCCTCGCCCCTCGTCATGGCGGTCGACCGGCGAGGCAACGTGCTTCCCGTCGACCCCGCCGACCCGGTGCTGGATCTGCCGGTGCTGCGCGTCATCACGCCCCGCGCGGACGCCTTCTGGGGCATGCGCGTGCTGGCCCGGGACATCGGGCGCATGGCCGAGGCGGCCCCCGAGGTCTTCGCGGTGATCTCCGAGGCGCGCATCGGCGACCGCGAAGTCACACTGCTGCTCGGCGATTCGGAGGTGCGCGTCCGGTACGAGCCGCCGATCACCGAAATGCGGCTGCGGGAGGCGATCGTCGCCCTGAACGACGCCATGGCAAGGCTCGACGTGCCGCCGCGCGAGATCGACATTCGGTTCGCCGACCAGGTCGTCGTGAGGACCCGATGAGATCCGTGCTGATCACCGGGCTCGATGTCGGCTCGACGCGGACGCGCGCCGTGATAGGCGAGTACGTGCGCGACTATCGCCGGCCCGAAGTCAGGGTGCTGGGGATCGGCTCGACCACCACGGTAGGGGTCCGCAAGGACGTGATCACCGACCTCGACGCCGCGACCGAGTGCATTCGGGGCGCCGTGGCCGAGGCCGAGGTGATGGCCGGCGTGCGGGTCGATCGCGCATACGTCGGGCTCGCCGGCGATCATGTGAAGGTGGAGCGGTCGAGCGGCGTCGTGGCGGTGGGCTCGGCAGAGGTCGTGCCGGGTGACGTGGACCGGGTGAACGCGGTGGCCCAGGCGGTCCCGGTTCCCCACGATCGGGAGCTTCTGCACGCGATCCCCCAGGACTACCGTGTCGACAACCACGGCGGCATCCAGGATCCCGTCGGAATGACCGGCACCCGACTCGAGACCGAACTGTGCCTCGTCACGGGATGCTCGACCATCGTCGGCAACCTCACCCGTGCCGTAGAAAAGGCGGGCTACAGAGTGCAGGACAGGGTGCTCGAGCCCCTCGCCGCCGCGCGCGCCGTGCTGGCGGAGGACGAGAGGGAGCTCGGCGCCGCGCTGATCGACATCGGGGGCGCGTCCACCGGTCTCTCCCTCTACTACGAAGGCAAGATCCGCGAACTGGCGGTGCTGCCCTTCGGCGGGTCGGCGATCACCAGCGACCTGATCCGCGGCCTCCAGGTGCCGTTCGCCGAGGCGGCGATGATCAAGGAGGCCCACGGCGCGGCCCATCCGCGTGCGGTGGACCCCGCCGAGAAGATCAGCCTGCCGGCCACGAACGGCCGCGTCCGGGAGTTTGCGCGCCAGTACGTCGCCGAACTGATCGAGCAGCGGCTGCGCAACATGTTCCTCCAGATCAATCGGCGGCTGAGTGCCTGCTGCGCACCCGGATCGCTGGGCGCGGGGATCGTCATCACGGGGGGCGTGACGGCCACGCCGGGAATCGGCCATCTGGCGGGCGAGTGTCTCGATGCGGCGGTCCGCATCGGTATTCCCTACGAGGGGTTGCGCGGCCTGTCGGATCTTGTGGCCCGGCCCTCCTTCGCGACCGCTGCCGGCCTCGCTCTGCACGGGGCCGACTACTTCATAGATACGGGAGAGGGAGCGTCCACCGTGGCTTCGGGAGTGGTCACACGGATGGGCGCCTGGCTCAAGGAATTCTTCTAAAGCGCGTGGGCAGACGATTCACAGATCGGGACTGGGTCCCGGAGGAGATGACACGATGATGTTCCAATTGGACGACGTACCCCGCAGAGGCGCCCGGATGAGGGTGATCGGGGTGGGTGGCGCGGGCGGCAACGCCGTGAACCGCATGATTGACGAGGAGCTGGAGGGGGTCGAGTTCGTCTCGGCCAACACCGACGCCCAGGCCCTGGCGATGTCGAAGGCCACCCAGGTGATCCAGCTGGGGAAGAAGCTGACTCGCGGCCTGGGGGCCGGAGCGCGCCCCGGGATCGGGCGCCAGGCTGTGGCGGAGGACGCCGACGACGTGCGCAGCACGCTGGAAGGCGCGGATCTGGTGTTCATCGCCGCCGGAATGGGAGGCGGGACCGGAACAGGGGCCGCACCGGTCATCGGGGAGATGGCCAGGGAGCTGGGCGCGCTGACCGTTGCCGTGGTGACGCGCCCCTTCGCATTCGAGGGCAAGAAGCGCATGCGCCAGGCGGAGCAGGGCCTTGCCGAACTGCGCCGCACCGTGGACACGATGGTCGTGGTCCCCAACGACCGCCTCCTCGCGGTGGTCGGGAAGGGCACCTCCTTCCAGGACGCCCTCAAGAAGGCGGACGAAGTGCTGCTGCACGCGACCCAGGGGATCAGCGACCTGATTCGCGTGAGCGGCGACGTCAACGTCGACTTCGCCGACGTGCGCACGATCATGTCGTCCTGTGGAGCCGCCCTGATGGGCACCGGCATCGGCCGCGGCGAAAACCGCGCGCTCAGCGCCGCGCAGGACGCCGTCACGTCTCCGCTCCTCGACAACGTGTCCATCCGGGGAGCCAAAGGCGTGCTGATCAACATCACCGGGGGATCGGACCTCGCCATCGACGAGGTGACCGACATCTCCACGATGATCCAGGAAGAGGCGGGCGACGACGCGGAGATCATCTTCGGTGCGGTGCAGGATTCCACCATGGAAGGCGAAATCCGGGTGACGCTGATCGCGACCGGGTTCGATGACAACCCCGACCGCCAGAGCGCGGGACCGGTCATCCGCCCGCAGTTCGGCAGCCGGCAACAGCCTCGGGCGGCCAACGTGCAGGAGCAGCCGGCGATGATGCGCAAAGCCGTGGGCGGCTCTCCTCTGCCGCGCATGACCACCGTTACGCCGGTCGTCGACTCGCCCCGGGGCGTCGCGCCCAATGCGGCAACCATGCAGCACTCCTTCAGATCCAATGCCGAGACACAACCGGCCCACGCCGCGCCCACCGGCGGGTCCGCTGCCGGCGGGGGATTCAGGGCCAATCCCGAGCCCTCCACTCCGCGGGGCCGCACGACGCGGGCGCGTCCGGGAAGCGCGCGGACGGGCACCGGTGATATGTTTCGAATGAAGGAACTGGAGCTGCCGACCTTCATCAGGAGGTTCAACGCCTGAAGACCCAAGCCGTCAGGAAGCTGGCCATAGTGCTGGCGGTCGCCGTCGTTGTCATCGGCGCCGCGCTCTCCCGCCCCGACGCCCCCGAGTCGGAAGCGCTGGAGGGCGTGTACGCCCGCGCCCCCTACATGGAAGAGGTGCACCAGCTGACCTTCGGTCTGACCCTCGGCGGGATCCTCACGGACGCGGGCCTCGACTCGCGCGAGCAACACCAGGTCCTCCTGGCCTTCCGGGAGCAGTTCAACCCGCGCAGGCTGCGTGCCGGGACCGAGATCAGGATTCGCAGGCATCCGGATGAAGAGCAGATCGAGCGGATCCAGGTCGGCCTCAATCGCGACAGTACCGTCTTCCTCGCCCGCGGCGAGGGAGGAGCGTGGAACTCGGCCGTCACGGTCCTGCCCACAACCGTGGACACCGTCTACGCGTCGGGAGAGATCACGACCACCCTCTGGGAAGCGGTCATGACCGACCCGGTGCTCGAGGCGATGCCCCGCGGCGACCGCCTCAACTTCATCGACCGCCTCGACCGGGTCTTCCAGTGGCGGGTCGATTTTGCGCGCAGCATCAGGGTGGGCGACACCTACCGCTTCGCCTTCGAGCGCGAGAAGCGGCCCACCGGGAGCATGCGGTCGGGCAGCCTCCTCGCCGCCGAACTCGTCAACGACGGCCGGGAGTACTACGCCATCTGGTTCGATCCCAACGGGGACGGCCGGGGCACCTGGTACGACGAAGAGGGTGAATCCGTGCGCCGGGCCTTCCTGATGCGTCCGATCGCCTTCAGCCGCATCTCCTCCCGGTTCACCAACAGCCGCTTCCACCCGATCCTGCGGACCTGGCGGGCCCATCGCGGCGTGGACTACGCGGCGGACTCGGGCACGCCCGTCGAGGTGACCGCCGACGGCGTCGTCGCGCGCCGGGGGTGGAGCGACACCTACGGCCGCGTCATCGATGTCAACCACGCGAACGGCTTCCTGACCCGCTATGCCCACATGAGCGGCTTCGCCGGCAGCATCGGCGTGGGCTCGAGGGTGACCCAGGGGCAGGTGATCGGCTACGTCGGCATGACCGGACTCGCCACCGGACCCCACCTCCACTACGAGATGCACCGCAGGGGGAACCGCGTCGACCCGCTCTCGATCGAGCTGCCCGCCGACGACCCTGTGCCCGCCGACGACCTCGATCGCTGGTTGCTGGAGAGTACGGCACGGCTGGCCCTGCTGACCCGGGCTCCCGCCCCCCGGGGATTGCGGTCGCGGCGAGCGGACCAGTAGCCGCCTCCCCATGAAGCGGGCCCCCGTGTCACGGGCTGCCGTGATGTCCGCCGCAGTCGAATAGCGTGGCCGAACTCCTCCTGCTTCTCACGCTGATCCTCGCCGGGGGATTCTGCGCCTGGGTGTACTACCGGCGCGAGTTCGCGGTACGCAGCCGCGCCCTGCTGCTCGCGGCCAGGGTGGCGGTCGTCCTCGGCGTGGTGGCGTTGCTGTGGAACCCGGTCGTCCCCACGGGGCCGCGCCGGGACGCTCCCGACCGTTACGTGATCCTGGACGCGAGCGCTTCGATGGGGGCGCTCTCCGCGAGAGGCGGCCGACTCTGGGACTCGGCGGTGGCGCGGGCAAGAGCGCTCGCCGGGGACGGGGCCCGCATCCTGGTGGCGGATCCCGCGCCGCGGGCGGTCTCGCCCGATTCCCTGGCCGGCCTGAGTCCCACCGGGGTTGAGTCGATGCTGGCCGAGGCGGTAACCGTCGCGGCCGAGGCGGGGGGGCGCGAGGTCGTGCTCGTCACGGACCGCAGGGTGCGCGATCCGGTAGCCACGGCGATGACCGCGCGCCGCATGGGCGTCCAGCTTGCGGTCGACACACTCGCCCCGGCGGGGGACAACCTGGGCGTGGGGCGCCTGATTCTGCCGGCCTCGGCCGAAAGCGGCGAGTCGGTGCAGGGCAGGGTGGAGGTGGAAGGGGACGCCGGCGCCGACTCGGTCACGATCACGGTGAGCGTCGACGGGGAGCCGCGCCACACCCTCCGCGTCGCGCCCCCGTCGGGAGGCCGCACCAGTGGCGTCGACTTCGCGCTGGGCGGACTGGAAGCGGGCGCGCACACCGTCACCGCGCGAATCGCCGATACGGACGCCTTCGCGCTCGACGACCAGCGCACCGCCGTCGTGCAGGTCGACCCGGAAGAGACCGGCGTCCTGCTTGTGTCCTTCGCGCCGGACTGGGAGCCGCGCTTCCTGCTCCCCGTGCTGGACCAGATCACGGGCCTGCCGGTGCGGGGGTATCTGCGCACCGGGCCGGACCGCTACCACCAGATGGGCGCCGCCACCGCCGACAACGCCGCAGCCATCGACGAGGCGGCCATGGAGAGGCTGCTCCGCCGCGCCGAGATGGTGGTGGCGATGGGCGTGGACGGGTCGACCGTGGATCTCCTCGAACGCACGACCGCCCGAACCCGCCGGCTCCTTCTCTTCCCGCTCGACGGGGCCGGGGCGGCGGCGGGCGGCATCGCCACCGCAGGCGCGCTATCCGGCGAGTGGTACGTCGACGAAGCGCCCCCGTCGCCGATCGCCGGCGAAGTCGAGCAGTTCATCGGGGCGGGGCTGCCGCCACTGACCCGCGTCCTCCCGGTTGTGGGCGACAGCGAGGGCACGGCGCTTCACCTGCGCCTGGGCGGGGCGGGCGAAGCCGAGGGCGCCCTGGTCCTGCGCGCCGACGGACGCCGCCGCACGGGGGTGGTCCTCGCCCGCGGCTTCTGGCGGTGGGCCTTCCGGGACGGCGAGCCGCGGGAGCACTATCGTCGCCTGTGGGCGGCGGTCGGGGGGTGGATGATGGCCGACGAGCCCCTCGCAGCCGGGCCGGGAGTGCGCCCCGTGCGGCCAGTGCTGCAGCGCGGAGTGCCCGCCCCCTGGCTCGGTTACGGGTATGAGGACGAGGAGATCACGCTCACCATCGCGGACGAGGCGAACACGGTCGCCCTCGATACCACCATCACAATTCCCCCGGGCGGACTCTTCACCACGGGTGCGCTCCCGTCCGGCGCGTACACCTACACCGCCACTGCCGGCGACACGATTTCCGGCGCCTTCCATGTCGAATCGTTCACCGACGAGATGCTGCAGCGTCCCACCGATCCCGCCGAGTTGACGGTGCGGACCCCCGCCAGCGCCGCATCCAGCGGGGGGAGCCGGCCGCTGCGCACCTGGCCCATCCCGTACCTGCTGATCCTCGGCGCACTTTGCGCGGAGTGGATCGGGCGCCGCCGGGCGGGCTTGCGCTGACGATGCGTCCGTCCATGTGGGCCCGCGCGCTGCGACGCGTGATCCCGCCAGCATTCCGGCGGGTCGATGCGGACACCCTCGAGGAGCTGGAAGAGCGTCTGATCATGGCCGATTTCGGGGTTCAGGCGAGCATGCGCCTGGTCGAGATGGTCGAAAAGGCGGCGCGATCGGGGGGGATGACCGACGAGGCCGCGCTGCGGAGTCTGCTGGAAGGCGCGATTCGCGATGTCTTCAACGGGGACGGCGAAGCGGGGCTGGCGGTGGCTGCCACGCCGCCGACGGTCTACCTCGTCGTCGGCGTGAACGGGGTGGGGAAGACGACGACCATCGGCAAGCTGGCCCACCGCCTGACCCGGCAGGGGCGCAGCGTGATCGTCGCCGCGGCGGATACCTTCCGCGCGGGGGCCGTCGAGCAGCTCGAGCGATGGGCCGAGCGCGCGGGCGCGGACTTCGTGCGGGGACAGCCCGGGGGCGACCCCGCGGCCGTTGCGTACGACGCGATCGGGGCGGCCCAAGCGCGCGGCACCGACGTGGTCCTGATCGACACCGCGGGACGCCTGCACACGCACGGCGGCCTGATGGAGCAGCTCGCCAAGGTCGACCGCGTGGTGCGCAGGCGGCTCGAGGGCGCCCCGCATGAGACGCTCCTCGTCCTGGACGCGACGGTGGGCCAGAACGGCCTGGTCCAGGCGCGCGAGTTCTCGCGTTTCGTGACCGTGACGGGGATCGTGCTGGCGAAGATGGACTCGACGGCGCGCGGCGGCATCGTGGTGGCTCTGCGCGAGGAACTCGGGATCCCCGTGAGGATGGTGGGCGTCGGTGAGCGGCCCCGGGATCTGCGGCGCTTCGATGCCGACGACTTCGTCCAGGGGGTGTTGGCGGCCGGCGGATGAACCTTCCCGGGACTGGAGCGGCGGTGCCGGCGGCCAGCGCGCCGGGAGCCCCGTCATGACGCTGACGCGCCTCGACAAGCCCGTCCAGTTCCTGAAGGGGGTGGGGCCGCGCCGCGCCGAGTCGCTTCAGCGCATGGGAATCCTGACCGCGCGCGACCTCCTCTACCACGTCCCGCGCCGCTACGACGACGCCTCCACCATCACCCCCATCGCGCTCGCGCAGGTGGGGATGGATGTCACGGTGGTGGGCGAGGTGCGCAGCAAGGGCATCCTCCCCACGCGCCGCGGCCTCCGCATCTTCCAGGCCGTCATCCAGGACGATTCCGGAATCGTCACCTGCTCGTGGCCCGGCCAGCCCTGGGTCGAGCGCAGCGTCCGTCCCGGCGACCGCATCCTGGTCACCGGCCCGGTACGCTTCTTCCACGGACGCCAGATCCAGCCGCGCGAATACACGCTCCTGTCGCGTGCCGACGCGCCGGCCAGCGCGGGGAAACCGGGCGAGTCCGGCTCCACCGACGCTCCGGATACCCCCAGCGCGCCAGGGGACCCACCCGGCACGATCTTCGTCACCTACCCGGCTTCCGACGACGTCCCCCAGTGGATCTTCCGCCGCCTCTTCGACCTCAACCTCGACTGGCTGCTCGCCCAGATCCGCGCGGAAGAGCACCTGAGCGCGCAGGACCGGGGCGCTCTCGGCTTGATCGAGCTCTCCGCCGCCCTCCGCGACATCCACCGCCCCCGCACGCTCGCGCACAAGGACACCGCGCGCCGCCGCCTCGCTTTCGACGAGCTCTTTCTCCTGCAGCTCCTCTACGCCCGCGTCCGCCACGACGCCACGCGCGAGCGTCCCGGGATCGTCCACACCCGCACGAACCGCCTTATCCGCGCGCTCCACGACTCGCTCCCCTTCCGCCTCACCGGGGCGCAGGCCCGCGTCCTCCGCGAGATCTACGCCGACATGACCTCGGCGCGGCGCATGAACCGCATGCTCCAGGGAGACGTCGGCGCCGGGAAGACCCTGGTGGCCCTTTTCGCCATGCTCCTGGCCGTCGAAGGCGGGCGCCAGGCCGCGCTGATGGCGCCAACCGAGATCCTCGCCGAGCAGCACGCGCAGCGGATCCGCGATTTCCTGGGCGACCTCCCCTGCACCCAGGAGATCCTGGTCGGGTCGGCGACGGGACGCCGCCGCGAGGAAGCGCGGTCCCGGGTCGCGAGCGGCGAGGCGAACCTCGTCGTGGGCACCCACGCCCTGATCCAGGAGGGGGTCGAGTTTCGGGCGCTCGGACTCGTCGTGGTCGACGAACAGCATCGCTTCGGCGTCCGCCAGCGCATGGCGCTCTCCGAGCGCGAATCCCGCCCGGACACGCTCCTCATGTCGGCCACGCCCATCCCCCGCTCCCTCGCCATGACGCTGCACGGCGAACTCGACATGAGCGTCATCGACGAGCTCCCCCCGGGGCGGCAGCCCGTCACCACCCGCATCGCGGCCCCCGACGACCGCGCCGCCGTCTTCCGGGAGGTGAGCCGCCACCTCGACGCGGGACGCCAGGCGTACCTGGTCTACCCCGCGATCGAGGAGTCGGAGAAGACCGAACTGCGCGCCGCCGAAGCCGAGTTCGAGCGCCTGGGCGCGGAGGACTTCGCCGGACGCAGCCTGGCCCTGATGCACGGCCGCCTCCCCGCCGACGAAAAAGACCGCATCATGCGCGCCTTCCAGCAGGGCGACATCGACGTGCTGGTCGCCACCACCGTGATCGAGGTCGGGATCGACGTGCCCAACGCGACGACCATGGTGATCGAGAACGCCGAGCGCTTCGGGCTCTCCCAGCTGCACCAGCTGCGCGGCCGCATCGGGCGCGGAGACGAGGGAGGGCTGTGCGTGGCGATCCCGGGCGGGTCGGAGGAGGGCGCCCGCCTCGCCGCCTTCGCCCGCACCAACGACGGCTTCGAGATCGCCGCCGAGGACCTGCGCATCCGGGGCCAGGGCGATTTCTTCGGCGCCGAGCAGCACGGCCGCGGGACCGAGCTGAAGTTCGCCGACATCATCGAGCACGAGGATCTGATCGGGCCCGCGCGCGACCGGGCGCGCGGCATGATCGACGCCGACCCGCAGCTGGCCGACGCCCTGCACCAGGTGGTCCGCACCCACCTCGACCGCCGCTACGGCGACCGGGCGAAGCTCTTCGGGGTGGGGTAACGGCGCGAGATGCCCGCCAGCCGCCGCCCGCGGCGCATCGGCACATGCGCGGGGCCTGCGCGCCACCGCGGGCTGCAGCGGGGTTGCCAGCCCTGCCGCTTCTGGTGAGCTTCCCCTCCCATGACTCCAACAGCACACGAATCCAGCCTTCGGGAAGACTCGCGGACCCATGCCCAGGTCCGGAATCTGGCGGATCACGCGGGCGATACGGTCACCGTTTCCGGGTGGATCGCGGCGCTGCGCGTGCACGCCCGCGTCGCCTTCGTCGTGCTGCGCGACGGGACGGGCGTGGTGCAGGGCGTCGTCGTCAAATCACAGGTTGAGGCCGATGTCTGGGAGCTGGCCACCTCGCTCTCGCAGGAGAGCTGCATCGCGCTCACCGGCCCCGTGCGCGCCGATGCGCGGGCGCCCGGCGGACACGAGCTGACCGTCGAGGGCATCGATCTCATCGGCGCCAGCGAAGAGTACCCGATCCAGCCGAAGGAGCACGGGGTGGAGTTTCTGCTGGACCACCGGCACCTGTGGCTCCGTTCGAGCATGCAGCGGGCCGGTTTGCGTGTGCGCGCCGAGGTCGAGCAGTCCATCCACGACTTCTTCTACGAGCGCGACTTCGTGCGCATCGACACGCCCATCCTCACCGGTGCGATCGGCGAGTCCGCGGGCACCCTCTTCGAGACCGACTACTTCGGCGACCGCGCCTTCCTCGCGCAGACCGGCCAGCTCTACGTCGAGTGCGCCTGCCCGGCCTTCCGCAAGGTCTACTGCTTCGGCCCGACCTTCCGCGCCGAGAAGTCGAAGACGCGCCGCCACCTCACCGAATTCTGGATGATCGAGCCCGAGGTGGCCTTCGCCGACTCCAACGACAACATGGACCTGCAGGAAGCGTTCATCTGCCACATCGTGCAGCGGGCGATGGATCGCTGCGGGCCGGAGTTGGAGGTGTTGAAGCGCGACCTGACCACGCTGGAGCGCGTCGAGCCGCCCTTCCCGCGGATCAGCTACAGCGAGGCGGTAGACCGCCTGAACGCCGAGGGCCGCGACTTCGAGTGGGGGAGAGATCTGGGCGCCGTCGAGGAGACCACCATCTCGAGCTGGTTCGACCGCCCGGTCTTCGTCTACAACTATCCCAAGGGCGCGAAGGCCTTCTACATGAAGGAGAACCCCGACGATCCGCGCACGGTGCTCTGCAACGACCTGATCGCGCCGGAGGGCTACGGCGAGATCATCGGCGGCAGCCAGCGCGAGGACGACTACGACCGGCTGCTCGCGCGGATCCGCGAGGAGGAGCTGCCCGAGGACTCCTACGACTGGTACCTCGACCTGCGGCGCTACGGGACGTTCCCGCACTCCGGATTCGGCCTGGGTCTGGAACGCACGGTGGGATGGATCACGGGGCGGCCCCACATCCGCGAGCTGGTCCCCTTCCCGCGCCTGATCAACCGCCTCACGCCGTGAGCGGGGCGGCGGCCGGCTGACGCCCACCGCAATGGCCACCCTCGTCATCGACCTGCGCGACCGGCGCCCCATCTGGGAGCTGCCCGACAGCGCCCGCAAGGCCATCGTCGCGTCGCTCCCGCCCGGCTGGACCGTGCACTTCATGGAGACGCTCTCGGACGGGTCGGGCGACGGCATCGCGCGCGTCACCGACGAGCTCCTCGACGCGGTGGCCGATGCGCGCGTGTACATGGGGTACGGCATCCCGGCCGAGGTGCTGGAGCGGGGGCCGCACATCGAGTGGGTGCATTCGGGCGCGGCCGGGGTGGCCTCGTCGCTGCACCCCGCCATGATGTCGCGGCGCGTGCTCTTCACGAACTCGGCGGGGATCCACGCCGCGCCGATGGCCGAGATGGTGATGGCCATGATGCTGTACTTCGCGCGGGGTCTCGACATCGCGGTCAGGGCCCAGCGGGAGGGGCGCTGGGGAGCGCCCGAGTACTGGGCGGCGGACGCGCCGGTGACGGAGTTGGGCGCATCGACGGTGGGGGTGATCGGCTTCGGCGGGATCGGGCGCGCGGTGGCGCGCCGGGCCGCGGCGCTCGGGAGCCGGGTGCTGGCGGTGCGGAGGCGGTGTGGGGGCGGCGGCCGCGAAGATGCGACCGGCGGTGGCCATGCAGTCGGGGGCACGGAGCCCGGCCGGATCGAGGTCGGCGCCGGCCCCGCGGCGCTGGATCGAGCGGTGTCCGAATCGGACTACCTCGTCCTCACGCTGCCCGAGACCGACGAAACACGCGGCATCCTGACGCGCGAACGCCTGTTCGCCATGAAGCCGGGGTCCGTTCTCGTCAATGTGGCCCGAGGCCGCCTGGTGGACGAGGCGGCGCTGCTCGAGGCGCTCGAGCCCGGGGGCCCGCTGCGAGGCGTGGGGCTGGACGTGTATCACAAGGAACCGCTTCCGTCCGGCCATCCGTTCTACAGCCACCCGCGGGTGCTCATGACCCCGCACGTCTCCGCCACCACGCGCGGCTTCTGGGCGCGTCAGACCCGGCTGATCACCGACAACATCGGGCGGTTCGCCCGCGGGGAGCGCCTGCGCAACCTCGTGGACAAGGCCGCCGGCTACTGAGCGCCGGCCTTCACCTCGTCCCAGATCCGATCCAACTCCGCCAACGGAGTCCCGGGCATCGGCAGGCTGCGGCTCCGCGCCAGGCGTTCGACCTCGGCGAAACGCACCTCGAACTTGCGGACCGCGCGGGCCAGGGCAGGGGCCGGATCGACACCCGCCAGCCGTGCCACGTTGACCACGGCAAAGAGCAGGTCGCCCAGCTCCTCGTCGAGACGGGAATCGGCCGGCGGTCCCTCGGCGGATTCGCCTGACTCGCGCGCTGACGCGATGACCGAGGCAACCTCGTCGGTCTCTTCACGGACCTTGTGCAGGGCGTCCAGCGGATCCACCCAGTCGAACCCCTTGAGACTCGCGTTGTGCTGCACGGTGAAAGCCAACGCCAGGGCCGATTCAGCTGGTGGCGACATGATGAAAGTCCTTGACAAATGCACTATGTTGATACGTCATTTGGTCTGTTATTGTGAAAAACATCCAATATTTCGACTCATGACTTTGACAACTTGTTTAGTTGTATGATGAAATTTGCACAAGTTACTCCAAGATGGTTATGTCGCAAAACAGCCGAAATGCGTCCTTGCCGATACCACTTGTGGAACCATCCACATCTGCAGGTGTGAAAACAATGCCGGATCAGGAACTGCCGATTAGATAGTCACTCGAGCATAACATCACAAATGAACCGCTCAGCCGCCAGAAACTGGATCAAGAGATACCTCGCGGAGGCCCTCCGGCACAAGAAGGGCCTCGAGGCGGCGCTGCCGATGAGCCGCGACCAGGTGATCCTCGAAGACCCCGAGAGCAGGGAAGAGTTGTACAGGCATCCGAGCTGGTCCCTCACGCCGAATGGGACCGGGAGCGTCGTCCTTGCCTGGCTGGACTCGGGAGACGAGGAAACCATCGACCTCTGACGGGGCCGACCCCGACTGACGGGGGCGACCGGGCCGACACCGTGCCATATTGGTGGCATGTCCAACGAGCCCCCGCCCCCCCTCGCCCCGCCGCGCGACCGCGCTTGGGTCGAGGTACGCACGGCCGCCCTGCGCCGCAACCTTGACCGCGTCGGTGAGTCGGCCGGACCCCACGTCAAGCTCATCCCCATGGTGAAGGCCGACGGATACGGCCTCGGCGTCGCCCGCGTCGTCGACGCCCTGGGCCGGGCCCGCCCACACGGCTACGGCGTCGCCACGATCGACGAGGGCCTCGAATTGCTGCGCCTCGGCGTGCGCGGCCCGGTCATCGTCTGCGCTCCCGTCCCCCCCCAGGCCCTCCCCCGCGCCGTCGAGGCCGGCCTCATCCCCACCATCTCCGACCTGACCAGCCTCGCCGCCCTGCGAGCCCTCGCCGCCACCGCCACCCACCCCCGCCCCCCGGCCACCGCCACCCACCCCCACCCCCCGGCCACCATCCCCTTCCACCTCGAAATCGACACCGGCATGGGTCGCGCCGGCTTCCCCCTGGAGCCCGCGCTCACCCCCACCCCCACCCCCCCCTGGTGGCCGCCCCTCCTCTCCGCCACCAGCCCCCTCCGCGACCCGACCACCCCACCCAACCCCACCACCCCACCCAACCCCGCCCCCCAACCCCCCCTCCACCTCCACGGCATCTTCACCCACCTTCACTCGGCCGACCACCCCGACCTCGCCAGCGCGCGCGCCCAGATCGACCTTTTCGACGCCTTCATCGAATCCCGCCGCCGCGCCGGCGAACTTCCCGCAGACACCCTCGTCCACTGCGCCAACAGCGCCGCCGCGCTCCGCCTTGCCTCGCGCACCGCCAACGCCGCGCGCCCCGGCATCTACCTCTACGGCGCCCCGGCAGGCGACGCGCGCCAGCCCCCCGAGCCCGTCGTTGCCCTTCGCGCCCGGGTGCACCTGATCCGCGACGTCCCCCCCGGCACCACCCTCGGCTACGGCGCCACCTACCGTGCCCGCGCCCACGAGCGCTGGGCGGCGATCGGCATCGGCTACGGCGACGGACTGCCCCGCGTCCTCGGCAATCGGGGCTCCGCAATCGCCGCCGGCCGCCGCCTCCCCATCATCGGCCGGATCTCCATGGACACTACGGTGGTACGACTCTCCAGAGACGGAGCGCAGGACCACGGCGCCGCGCACGACCCCGGGGCCGCGCGCCGATCGGCCCTCCGCCCCGGAGATATCGTTACCTTTATCGGCTGTGACGGTGGAATCGAGTTGCCCCTGGAGGAGGTCGCGGAGCAGGCGGGCACCATCCCCTACGAGATCCTGACGGGACTCTCGCGGAGACTGCCCAGAGTTTCGGTATAGACAGATGAAACAGCACTCCCTCGACCGCCTGGCCGAGCTCGCCCGCGGCATGCTGGCGCACTCCTACGCGCCCTATTCCCGCTTTCACGTGGGGGCCGCGCTCGAGTCCGACTCGGGAGAGGTCTTCACCGGATGCAACGTTGAAAACGCCTCGTACGGTCTCAGTATCTGTGCCGAGCGTTCCGCCGTGGCGCGGGCGGTCGCCGAAGGCCACACGCACTTCCGCCGGCTGGTGATCGCCACCGATTCGGATGGGGCGGTCGCACCCTGCGGCGCGTGTTGCCAGGTAGTGGCGGAATTCGGCGACGGCACCGAGGTGTTCAGTTTCGGAAACAAGGAGCAGGCGAGTTGGCGACTGAAGGATCTCATCCCCAATGCCTTCAATTTGAGTGTGATGACAGCAGGCCGTGGCGAATGACTGACCGCCGTCTCCTCCTGCTGCCTCTGCTCGCACTCCTCGCGGCCTGCCAGGAGTTGCTTCCCACCGCCGAGAGCGACGACCTCGTGCGGGCCGGGCTCGCCATCGAGGTCACGCTCCCCGCGCAGGACTTCGTCGACCGCGCGCGCGTGTACGGCGGATACGGGCGGACATCCGAGCTGGGCGGGGGGTTCGTCGCGCACCGCTTCGGCGCCGGAATCGGGCCCGACGGCACCGAAGACCCCGGCCTCGAGGCCGCCACGCTGATGCGCTTCGGGCGCTATCCGAGCGTCGTCACCGTCAACGACTCGGCGGGGACCAGCCGGCCCGACTCGTCGCTCACCTTCCTGACCGCGCGGATCGTCGCCCGCCTCGACACCATCGGCAGCGTGAGTCCCCCCGGGCCGGTCGCGATCCAGGCCCACGCCCTCACCGAGGTGTGGGACGGCATCAGCGCCGACTGGGAGTACGCGGTCGACACCCTGCTGCAGCGGGTGCCCTGGTCCAGCCCCGGAGGCGGCTCCGTCGAAGAGATGGGCGAAGCGATCTGGAACCCGGGCGAGGGCGACTCGCTGGTGATCATGGTGGACTCGGCGCGGGTGGCGGCCTGGTCCGACTCCACGGACCTGTCGCGCGGCGTGCGCCTCACCACCGACGTGCCGGGCGTGCGGCTGCAGGTCCGTTCGTCGCTCATGTGGCTCGAGACGCGCCCCAGCCTCAACCCCGACACCCTCATCGAGGTCCTGGCCGGCAACCAGAACACCACCTTCATCTACAACCCCCTCCCCACCGCCCCCCGGAACGGCATCCGCGTAGGCGGCGCCCCCGCGTGGCGGACCGTGCTCGACCTCGACATCCCCACCACGCTGTCGGGACCGGCGGCCCTCTGCGCCCAGCTGGACTGTCCTGTCGAGATTACCGAAAACCACGTGTCTTTTGCGGCGCTGCGCCTCACCACGCAGGCCGAACGGGCCGCATTTGCCCCGTCGGACACGGTCAGCATGGATCTGCGCATGGTCACGGTTCCCGAGATTCTGCCCAAGTCGCCGCTGGGGCCGTCGCTGGCGGGGCTGACCGGAGTGTTGCTGGCGCCCGAGTGGTTCGCGCCGCCGGCGGGGCACGTCGTCGAGGTGCCGGTCACCGCACTCGTGCGAGACCTGCTGCGCGGCGAGACCATTGAAGGAGATCCGGTCACGGGCACCGTGGCGCTTCTTTCCGCCTTCGAGCCGCTGTCGATCGAGTACACGTCCTTCCTGGGACTGGGCGGCGCCGGCGGCGCGGCGGGAACGGCCGGGGCCCCCGAACTCCGCATGATCCTCAACTTCGCGCGGGGGAACTGACCATGGGCCGCCTGTCCATCGCCCGTGCATGCATCGCATTCGCTGTCATTGCATGCACCATGCCCGCCTCCGCCAACGCCCAGTCCTTCCTCGGATTCCGCGCGCTCGGCGTGCCCGTCGAGGCGGTCAGCGGCCGCGCGACGGGGCTCGCCAACCTCGGAATCGGACTGCAGGGGGTCGGAGTCTCGGCCACCGACCCGGCCGGCGCGGCCCGGCTGGCGGCGCCCACCATCACCGTTTCGATGCAGCCGACCTGGGGCGACTACGTCATGGGCGACCAGAGCGGAACGACGCGCACCACGCGCTTCCCGTTCATCGCGATCGGCTACCCCGCCACCGCATCCGGCGTCGCGACCGTCTCCATCGCGGGGCACATGGAGCAGCGGTGGGCGGGCGAGCGCACCCAGGACATCAGGCTGGGCGGGATCGATGTGCCGGTCAACGACCGCTTCGAGACCGACGGCGGCACCTCGATCGCGCGTCTCGGCTGGGCGCAGGCCTTCGGCGAGCGGATCTCGCTGGGCGTGAGCGTGGGCACCTACGTCGGCCGGCTCAACCAGACCTTCGACCGCAACCTCGACTCCCTCGTCGTGGGCACCGACGTGCGTCCCTACACCGAGGAATACCTGTGGGACTACAGCGGCTACACCGTCTCTGCCGGCATCGGATTCGATCCACACGACCTCATCCATATCGGCGGCGCGATCGAGTGGTCGTCCCCGCTCGAGGAGTCGCCCCGGGATGGGACCGCCGGCGGCACTAGCAGCTACGGAATCCCCCTCAAGCTGTCGGCCGGCGCGTCCGGGCGGCTCACCCAGCGAATCCTGCTGAACACGTCGTTCGTCTATCAGGACTGGTCCAGCGCCGAGGGGTTCGCCGACGGTGTGCTCAGCAGCAGCAAGATGAGCTACGGCGTGGGCATCGAATGGCGCGCGATCCAGCGGGAGAACCGCAGCTTCCCGCTCCGCCTCGGATACCGCAGCGGCGCGCCCCCCTTCCGCTTCGACGCACAGGACCCGGCTGAGTCGGTGTGGACGGCGGGGCTCGGGTTCAACCTCGTCGAAATCGACGGCGTTCCTATCGGCTGGGTCGACCTCGCCGTCGAGCGCGGCAGCCGCACGAGCCTGCCGCTCGACGAGAGCTTCTGGAGGGGCACGATTTCGATGGGGATCTCTCAATTCTGACGGTCCGATGCGCGTCCACTACAAGACCTTCGGCTGCAAGGCGAACCAGTACGACACCGAGCGCATGCGCCAGGTCATCGAGGCGGGCGCGCCGGACGTGCGCTCCTCGCCGCTCGAGACCGCGGAGCTGTGCGTGGTCAACACCTGCACCGTCACCAACCAGGCCGATGCCGACGCGCGCCGCTTCGTCCGCCGGGTAGCACGCCGCAACCCGCGCGCGAAGATCGTGGTCGCGGGGTGCTCGGCCGTCTTGCGCGCGAAGGACTACCGCGCGATGGACGAGGTGGGCGAGGTGGTCGAGGGGCACGATCCCGCCGCGGTGCTGGCCGCCGCGACGCGGGCATGGGGGCGCCGCCAGCCGAGCGCCGCCCCCGATCTAGTCCAGCTCACGCGCGACCCGCTCCGCCGCCGCGCCGGGGCCACCCGCGGCTGGCTCAAGGTCCAGGACGGGTGCGACCGCAAGTGCGCGTTCTGCGCCACCCGCCTCGCCAGGGGCGCCAGCCGCAGCCGCACCCCCCACGAAGTGATCGCCGAAGCCCGGGTGCTCGCCCGCAGCCACCCCGAGCTGGTCATCACCGGGGTGCACATCGGCCATTACGGCCGCGATCTCGACCCCCGCAGCTCCCTCACCGCGCTGGTGCGGCGGCTCCTCGACGAAGTGCCCGCGCCGAGATTCCGGCTGGGCAGCATCGAGGCGACCGAAATCGACGACGGCATGCTCCGCCTCCTCGCCGATTCAGGCGGCCGCCTCGCCCCGCACCTGCACATGCCCCTGCAGAGCGGCGCCGACTCCATCCTGCGCGGCATGCGCCGCTGGCACACCCGCGAGCACTACCGCCGCCGCGCCCTCGAAATCGCCGAAACCGTAGCGCCCATCGGCCTCGGCGCCGACATCATCACGGGCTTCCCGGGCGAGACCGCCGCCGACCACGCCGACACCGTCAGCCTCGTCGACGAGCTCCCCTTCACCTACCTCCACGTCTTCCCCTGGTCGCCGCGCGCGGGCACCGCCGCCGCCGAAATGCCCGGCCGCATCCCCCAGCGCATCTCCTGGGAGCGCGCCCGCGAACTCAGGTCGCTCGGCACCGAGAAGGGGCAGCGTTACGCCCATGGTCGCGGCGGTTCGCAGGTGGAGGTGGTGATGGAGGGCGACGGAGGCACCGCGCTCACCGGTGACTATCTCAGAGTCGGGGTCGGGTCCCGGCGGCCTGCGGATCCCCGCCGCCTCCACACGGGACGCCTCTCGCCCGATGGGTCCCGTGTAGCCATTGACGCGCCCGCCAGCCCGGCCACATTTGCACCGTCATGAACAAGCAACGCGCCTACGTCGAGACCTACGGCTGCCAGATGAACATCTCGGACGGCGAGCTCATGGAAGGCGTGCTCGAGGGCCACGGCTACGAGATCGTGGACGCCCCCGAGGGGGCCGACGTCGTCCTCGTCAACACCTGCGCCATCCGCGAGCACGCCGAAACGCGCGTCCTGGGCCGCGTCGGCCAGCTCAACGCCCTCAAGCGCGAGCATCCCGGCATGATTCTGGGCGTCACCGGCTGCATGGCCCAGCGCATGGGCGACGATCTGCTCGAAAAGGCGCCCCACGTCGATCTCGTCATGGGGCCGGACGGCTACCGCGGCCTGGGCGCGGCGCTTGACGAGGTGCGCGGACCCGCCCGCCCGGCCCACGCCCCCCGCAACCGCCTGTCCGTCCTCGACCTCTCCCTCGACGAGAACTACCGCGGGCTCGAACAGCGCCGCCGCTCGACCGTCACCGCCTGGATCCCCATCCAGCGCGGCTGCAATCACCGCTGCACCTTCTGCATCGTGCCCTACGTGCGCGGCTCCGAGAAGAACCGCGACCCGGAAGAGGTCCTCGCCGAGACGCGGCAGGCCGCCACCGACGGCATCACCGAGGTCACCCTCCTCGGCCAGACCGTCAACTCGTATGAGTCGGGCGACTGGTCATTCGCGCGGCTGCTCGAAGGCGTCGCGCGCGTCCCCGGCATCCGCCGCGTGCGCTTCACCTCGCCGCACCCCAACGACGTCACGGAAGAGCTCGTCGAGGTCATGGCGCGCGAGCCCGCCGTGTGCGAGCAGTTCCACCTGCCCGTGCAGTCGGGCAGCAACCGCGTGCTGCGCCGCATGCTCCGCCGCTACACCGCCGAGTCCTTCATGGAAAAGGTCGCGCTGATCCGCGGCGCGCTGCCCGACGTCGCCCTCTCCACCGACGTCATCGTCGCGTTCCCCGGCGAGAGCGAGGACGATTTCGAGGAAACCCTGGCCCTCCTCCGCGACGTCAGGTTCGACGAAGCCTTCACGTACAAATACAGCCCGCGCGACGGCACGCCCGCGACGCGCCTGCCCGCCCACCAGTTCATCCCGGGCGAGGTCGGGCAGCAGCGGCTCGAACGGCTGATCGCGACCACCCGGTCGATCCAGAAGGAGATCAACCAGGGCGAAGTGGGCCGCACCGAAGAGCTGCTGGTCGAGCGAAAGGCCCGCAGCGACGGGATGGTCCTCGGCCGCACCCGCCGTGCCAAGGCCGTGGTGGTGGAGGGGACGGAGGACGACATCGGCCACTACGTCACGGCGCGCCTGACGCGCACGACCGGCCCAACCTTCGTGGCGGAGCGCGAGAACGCTCCGCAGCGGGCCGGACGCGGCGGGCCACGCATCGACGCGGCGGACCCGTGCATGGACGCGGCAAACCGCCCATGAACCGCTTCGCCGTCTGGGTCGGGCTGGCCGTCATCATCGTGCTCGCGATCGGCTTCGCGATGGCCAACGCGGGGCGCGAAGTCACCATCGACTTCGGCCTCTTCGCCCTCAACGGCGTCCCGGTGACCTTCGTCGCCTTCGGCGGGATGGTCGTGGGCATGGCCGTCGTCCTCGTCGCGGGAATCAACGCCGACCTCAAGGTCCGCCGCCTCCTGCGCGAGCGCCACATGGAAGACCGCGAACTCGCCGAGCGCGGCAAGCAGCGCCTTGCCGAGAGCAGCAAGCAGCGCCTTGCCGAGAGCAGCAGCCGGCCCCTCGCCGGACCCGGCAAACCATCCAGGGGAGAAACGCTACTGGAGTGAGGGGTGCACCCCCGATCCTGTGGACCGCCGTGGGCTTCGCCGCGGGCGCGGCAGCCAGCACGGCGATGGGGTTCGACCGAACCCTCCTCTCGCTCCTGATCGCCTGCTGTCCCATCCTGCTATGGCGCGGTCCCAAATCGCGCGGTCTGCCGCTGCTGCTCTGCTTCGTGGCCGGGCTCGCCTGGGCCACCGCCGACCGCCGCGCCCTCGAACGCTGCGCCCCGGCCGTCGCCGACGGCGCCCCCGCCGTGGTCTCGGGCTATTTCAGCGCCGTCAGCGCCGAGGGAGCCTCGACGCTCGAGGTGCAGAGACCCGCCAACGGCCAAGGCGGCGGCTGCAGCAGCCAGGTCAGGGTCTACACCCGCGTGGGAGAGCCGCCCGTGGCGCTCCCGGTCACCGTCGAGGGGCGCTGGTTCAAGTCGGTGCGTCCGGATGGGACGGAAGCGGTCTACCTGAGCGCGTCCAGCGTCGAGCCGCTCGGAGCGGCCGGCGATGTCCGGACGGCCTCCGCGGCGAGCACCGCCGCCGGCATATCGGTCCCCTGGTCCGTCCGCGTCCGCGCCGCGATCCGGGGCCGCGCCGCCCAGGCGCTGGACCGCAGGCTCGGCACCCAGGCCGGCGTCGCGTCGGCGCTGGTCCTCGCCGAGCGCGACGGCATCCCGCGCGAACTCTGGGACGCCTTCGCGCGCTCCGGCACCGCGCACCTGCTCTCGATCTCGGGCTTTCACGTCGGCGTGATCGCCGCGCTGCTCGGTGGCCTCCTCTCGGCCGCCGCACTCCCGCCGCGCCGCCGCGCCGCCGGAATCGCGATCGGCGTCTGGGCGTACGTCCTCGTCATCGGCGCCCCCACCTCGGCCACGCGCGCGGCGTGGATGACCTCGGCCTTCGTGCTGGGACGACTCCGCCAGACTCCGGCCCGCACACTCGGCGCGCTGGGCCTGTCGATGCTGATGATCGCGCTGCTCCGCCCCTCGGCCGTCTCGGGCGCCGGCTTCCAGCTCACCGTCACGGGAACCGCGGGAATCCTGATCATGACGCGGTGGATGATGATCCACTGGCCGGCGCACCGTCACCGCGAGTGGATCGCGCCGCCGATCGCCGCCGGGATCGGGGCGTCGGTCTTCACCGCGCCGGTTCTCGCGTACCATTTCGGGCAGATCCCGCTGCTGTCGCTGCCCTCGTCGATCCTGCTCACGCCGATGGTGGCCGCGGCCGTGCCCGGCGTCATCGCGACGATCGTGATGGACGCGCTGCACGTTCCCGGCGCCGCTTTCGCCGGGATGGGCGCCGAGGGACTGCTCTACGCGGTGACGCGCATCGCCGCGTGGCTGGGCACGCTTCCCGGCACGGTCGCGCTGGTCACGCCCCGCGAAGCCGCCCTCCTCACCGCGGGAGCGATCGCCCCCCTCGCGCTCGCCACCGCCGCCTGGCGGACCCGCCCCGCCATTCGCGCCGCCGTCTCGGTGCTCACCGCCCTCGCCACACTGTGGACCGGCCAGGCCGCGCTCTCCCTGGCGGGGCGGGGGACCCTGCAAATCGTCGCGATCGACGTCGGGCAGGGCGACGCCATCGCGATCCGCACCCCACGGGGACGCTGGCTGCTCGTGGACGCCGGGCCGCGCGGCTTCGGCGGCACTGACGCAGGCCTGACGCGCGTGGTGCCCTTCCTGAACGGGCAGGGAGCGCGCCGCCTCGAGGCAATCATCCTCTCCCACCCCGACGAAGACCACGCAGGAGGACTCGGCGCGGTCCTGCGCAACGTCTCGACCCGCTCGGTGCTCGGCCCCGGCCTCGGCAGCGGACAGGCCGGCCACATGCTCGGATTGGCCCAGGCGCAGGACGGCAACGTGCCCTGGCGGCGCGCGGCGCGGGGCGATTCCTGGACCATGGACGGCGTCGTGTTCCGGGTGCTGCACCCGCCACGGCCCGGCGGGGCAGGCGACCCGGACGGCGACCCCGCCCACCCACCCCTCGACCCCGGCGACCCCAACGACTGGTCCGTCGTGCTGCGCCTTGAGTTCGGCGAGTTCTCGGCGCTGCTCATGGGCGACGCGAGCGACGAGATCGAGGCCCGGGTCATGGAAGGCGGCGCGGGCGACCCCGGCGACGCGGGCGGCGCGGTCACCCTCCTCAAGGTCGGCCATCACGGCAGCATCACCTCGAGCGCGGAGGCCTTCGTCCAGGCGACCTCGCCCGAATACGCCCTCATCCCCGTCGGCGCGCGCAACCGCTACGGCCACCCCGACCCGGTCGTCCTCGCCCGGCTGCGGCGCGCGGGCGCCCGCATACTCAGAACGGACACGCAGGGTACGGTCACCGTCATCGCGCGCCCGGACGGCAGCGTCACGGTCAGAACGAGTCGCGACTAGAACAGGGCGATTCAACGGGGCGGAGCCTTCCCCACCTTGCCCCCCATCCCCCCCTCGGCGACTTTACCCCCATGCGGAGCAAAGTCGTCACGATCGATCGGCACATCATCGACCAGGAGCGCCTGCACCCGGGCGCTTCCGGGCGCTTTTCCGCGCTCCTGTACGACATTGCGCTGGCCGCCAAGCTGATCTCGCGCGAAGTCAACATGGCCGGGCTCATCGACGTGCTGGGCCGCACGGGCGAGATCAACGTCCACGGCGAGGCGGTCGAGAAGCTCGACGTCTTCGCCCAGGACGCCATCTACAGGGCGATGGACCACGCCGGGCACCTCTGCTGCATGGTCTCCGAGGAGTGCGACCACATCATCGCGATCCCGGAGCAGTTCGAGCTCGGGCCCTATGTCCTCCTCTTCGATCCGCTCGACGGCTCGTCGAACATCAACGTGAACGTATCGATCGGCACGATCTTCTCGGTCCATCAGCGCCTCACGCCGCGCGGGCGCCCCGGCAGGATCGAGGATTGCCTGCAGAAGGGGTCGCGTCAGCTGGCCGCGGGCTACATCGTCTACGGGTCCTCGACCATGCTCGTCTACACGACCGGCGTCGACCAGGGCGTGCACGGGTTCACCCTCGACCCCTCGATCGGCGAGTTCCTGCTGAGCCACCGCGACATCCGCATCCCCGATCCGCCCTCGAAGATCTACTCGGTCAACGAGGCCTACTACGCGCGCTGGTCGAAGAACCAGCAGCGACTGGTCGACCACTTCCGCGGCCTGAACGGCGAGGGGGGTGGTGGATACAAATCACGTTACATAGGTTCTCTGGTCTCGGATTTTCACCGGACCCTGCTGCAGGGAGGGCTCTTCATGTACCCTCCCGACTCACGTGCGCCCGGTGGAAAGCTGAGGATGTTGTACGAGGCCGCGCCGCTCGCCCTTGTCTGCGAGGCCGCGGGCGGCAGGGCCTCGGACGGGAGCAGGGACATTCTGGACATCGAGCCCGAAGGGCTGCATGACCGGACGCCCCTGTTTCTGGGGTCCGCGAGCCTCGTGGACCTGGCTGAGGACTACCTGGCAGGACGGGTCGAGAGGCCCGGGGAAGCGGCGGAAAGCTGAACGAAAGGTCGAAAAGCTGAACGAAAGTTCGTTTTTCATGCGGCCGCTGGAATGGGCGTGAGGGCCATGTCGTTGATAGTCAATGACTTGCGCCTGCATGCCATTTTGGCATTGTTCTTGCCGTAAGACTCCCCGACCCAGAATACCGGGTCGAAACTTGACAATCCCTTAGCAATCGTCTCATGGACGGGCCCGCGCGGTCCACCGGAGACGTGAAACAATAGATGTCGGTTAGCCCGAATCCCACGGCACAAGGCCGGGGAAAGACCGGGAAGACCAAACCCTTCCATAAAGGAATGGACGATAAGCATGAACAGACTCAAGCTACTCGCGGCTGTTGCCCTGCTTGGGATCCCTCTCGCTGCCTGTGAGGAGACTACTCCTCCACCGCCGGTCGGTTCGATCGCCGGTACGGTATCGATCGAGGGAACCGGGATCGACGGAGTGTCGGTCAACCTGAGCAACGGCAACACCACCACCACTGCCGGTGGCGGCAGCTACCGCTTCGACAACGTCGAAGGCGGGGCCTACACCATCACCATCAGTGGATTCCCGTCGGACGCGACCTTCGACGCCACCTCTGCAGCGGCCACCATCGCATCGGCCGGCCAGAGCGTTACTGTCAACTTCACTGGCGCGTACATCCGTACAGCCAGCGTTATGGGGACGGTAACGGTAGAAAACATGGGGCTCGGCGGCGTGACGGTTGCACTTTCGGGCATATCCAGCGCAACGACGGTCACCGACGACAACGGCCAGTACACCTTCACCGGTCTCCGGATGGGCAACTACTCGGTCGAGATCTCGGGCTTCAACAACGACGAGATCGGGTTCTCCGCCACCTCCTCGGCCGTCACGGTCGGAACGGGCGAGTCCAAGATCGTCAGCTTCGACGGCACCTACCTCCGCACCGCCGGCATTCAGGGCCAGGTGAGCGTGGAGGGCGTGGGCCTCGAGGGCGTCAACGTCAGCCTGGCTGGCGGCCCGGACGGCGAGGACATGAGCACGACCACTGACGCGGCCGGGCTCTACTCGTTCGCGAAGCTGCGCGCCGGCGACTACGCGGTCGGCATCTCGGGCTTCAACACCGACGACTACGAGTTCGCGGTGACGTCGCAGAACGTGACGATCGCGCTCGGCGAGACTGCCAACGTTCCCTTCGAGGGCATCCTGCGCCGCACCTCCGGCGTCGCCGGTCGCGTGAGCGTGAACGGGATGGGCATCGCGGACGTGACGGTCACGGTGTCGGCCGACGGCATGGACGACGTGACGGCGATGACCGACGCGACCGGCCAGTACGCCGTTTCGGCCCTGGCTGCGGGCGACTACACGGTGACGATCTCCGGGTACGACGCGGTCGAGTACAGCTTCACGGACAGCCAGGACGTTACACTGGCGATGGACCAGACGATGATCGTCAACTTCGAGGGCACGGCGCTCCGGACGGCGAGCATCGCCGTCTCGGTCACGGCCGACGACGAGGGCGTCGCGGGCGCAGGGGTGACCCTGACCCAGATCACGGGCGCAACGTCGGGCACGGTGCTCGGCACGCAGCCGACAGACGCCGACGGCGGCGCGACCTTCGGGCCGCTGCTCGCGGGCACGTACCGGGTCGACATCGCGGTGGACAGCGATGAGATCGACTTCGAGTCCACCACCGCGACGATGGCCGTCGCGACGGCCGAGGCTGCCACGGCGACCTTCGCGGGTACGATCAACCGGACGGCCAGCATCAGTGGTTCTGTCACGGTCGACGGCGAAGGCATGTCGGGTGTCGCGGTGTCACTGACCGGCGGCGAAGGGGACCAGTCGGCCGAGACCGGCGACGACGGCAGCTACAGCTTCGGCGACCTGCGCAAGGGCGACTACACGGTCAGCATCACGAACCCGGACGAGGCTCGGTACGAGTTCTCCTCGACTTCCGAGAGCGTGAGTCTGGCGGTCGGTCAGTCCCAGAGCGTGAGCTTCGCGGGCTCCATGACGCGTTCGTCCAGCATCAGCGGTTCGGTGAGCGTCGAAGGCTCCGGCCTGGCGGGCGTGACGGTCACGCTTTCGGGCGCGGCGGACGGCGAGGCAACGACCGACGAAGCCGGCGGATACGTCTTTACGGGCCTGGGGGCAGGCGACTACACGGTCGCGATCTCCGGTCAGGACGCGGACGCCTACGTCTTCGAGACGACCAGCATGGACGTGTCGGTCGGCGACAACGAAGCCGCGACCGCGAACTTCTCGGGCACGCACGCCCGCACGGCGAGCGTCTCCGGCATGCTCTTCGTCGACGAAGGCATGAACAACGACATGCACGACGAGGGCGAGAATCCGTTGCCGGCACCCGGCGTTGTCGTGGTCCTGGTGGGCCCCGGCGTGAACGAGCAGATGCCGACCGCAACGGATGAGAACGGCGCGTTCTCGTTCACGGGTCTGCGCGCGGGCACGTACCAGCTGGTGGTGCAGGTTCCGCCTCAGGTCGCAATGGCGCTCGCCGACTTCGCCTACGGCGGACCGGCGACCGGCTACGAGATCGATCTCGGCGTTGGCGCGGCCCACACGCAGGGCATCCCGTTCGACATCACGCACACGACGGTCAACTTCGGTGTGACGCTGAAGAGCGGCGACATGAGGGGTGCCCCGCTTGCGGGCGCTGCTGTCACGCTCTACGCGGACGCGATGGGCGAGACCAAGGTCGGCGAGGGCATGACCGCACTCAACGACGACGGCCATGCGGTCGCGTCGATCCGGGTTGCGCGTGCCGGCACGACCGGCAACATGGTCCACGCGGGCGTCGCTTCAGACGACTACGATGTGGCCGACGGCATGACGGCCGTGATGTGGGATCCGCAGAACACCTACACCATGGGCGCGAACGACAACGATATCGTCAATCTGAGCGTCGACGCGACCTTCGGCGGTGCCACGATCACCACCGCGGCCGGTGGCGGCGACGCACTCGCCGGCTGGGCCGTCAGCGTCATGATGGGCGACGCGGCTGTGGCAGGTGCGTCGGAGGCGCTGGACGAAGACGGCATGGGTGCCTTCACAATGACCGTGGATGCCGTGCCGGCGACCTTCTCGATCGCGCTCGACACCATCCAGGACGACAAGCTGGACGGCGGCGAGAACTTCGAGGCGGACGCTATCGAGTACATGCACGACGGCCTCTCGCTCGCGGGCACGATGGACGCCGGCATGCTCGAGGCGACGTACACGACCCAGACGCTCAAGGTCTACGTGCACCACGAGCGTGACCAGGTCATGGGCTACACCGGGAACGTCCTGGGCGGCGACGTCAGGGCCTCCGGAATGCTCGATGTCGACATTCGGTACATCAATGACACGGGACGCTCTCGTTCGTTCCCGGCGACGGCCAAGATCGGGAAGTCCGACGCGAAAGGCGTGGTGACCTTCAGCAACGTGCCGGCCGATGCGAAGGTCATCGCCGTCGCGGACGAGGCTGCGGATGCAGAGGGCGTCATGCTCCTCGAGCCCGACGAGCTCTCCGCCTACACGGACGCCGACGGTGTGACCGGCGGCATGTTCGGTAAAGACGGCGGCTTCAGCCACACGGTTGAGCTCTGTCCGCTGATGGGCCCGAATCCGAGTACGCAGGACCATGACGAGTGCGGATCGTTTGCATTCGTCAGCACGCACTCGGTGAGCGGACTGGTCTGGAAGCGGACCGTCGCGAAGAGTGGCGACGACTTCACCGAGAAGGATCCCACGTTCGTACCCGGGATCTCTGTCAGCCTGGCTCCGGAAGAGGGCAAGAACCTCGCGGGTGAGGACCAGTCCTACACCTCCGCGGAGAAAGACAACGACAAGACGCCGCTCAACGAGACCCACCAGTTCGCCTTCAGCGACATCGCGGCGGGTGTCTACAAGCTCAGCGTCCCGGATGGATGGCGGGCGAAGATGGGCGGCAAGGGCGCCGAAGCGGATGTCGGCAACGCGCTGAACCCGCTCGGAGCCGATGTCGCACTCGACGTCACTCCGACCGCGGCCACCTTCTACGGCCGCGTCAACGGCGGTGACGGCTTCCCGCTCGACAGCGTGACCGTGACCGCGAACGGCGTGTCGGCCGTGACCGACGCGGACGGTCGCTACATCGTGGAGGGCATCTCTGCCGAGACCCGCACGATTAACAAGGTGAAGCACACGGACATGGTGTTCGTGACGGCTTCGCGCGCAGGGTTCGACGACGCAGACCTGCAGATCCTCGACTTCGCGTCGAACAGCGTCACGAGGAACGACTTCGCGATGGCCGGCACTGCCGAGTCGGCGACCGTCAGCGGAACTGTGACCGCCTTCGGCTCCGACACCCCGGTTGCGGGTGTGGAGATCCAGGTGAACGACGGGGCCCCGATGAACCCGAACGCGAAGTCGGTGCGTACGGCGCCGAAGAACGACATCTACGTCACGGGCGCCGACGGTACCTACACGATCAGGGTACCGGCCACGGCCGTGGGTGCGACTGCCACCATCAGTGCCCACAAGGACGGCTTCACCTTCTCGCCTGCGTCACTTGAGCTCTCGACGCCGAAGGGATCGGCAGTCTCTGGAATCAACTTCCAGGCGGTTGCCAATTCCATTATCAGGGGCCGGGTGGAGAATCCGGACGGCAACGGACCCTTCCCTGGTGTTCAAGTGACCGCGACCGGCGACAACGGAACCGACACCGATACCACCGGTGTGACGGGCACGTACACGCTGAGCGTACCGGCGGGCGTCTACACCATGGACTTCTCGAAGGACGGCTACAGCTTTGAGGAGCCAGAGGACGGTTGGGACGTGAGAGTCGGTCTGGGTCAGACAGTAACGTTTGCCCAGGTCAAGTCGACCATGGATGATCCTGATCCTGTGCCGCCTTCGGACGACGCGACGCTGAGCGCGCTGAGCCTGAGCGATGGAGTACTGAATCCGGCGTTCAACAGCGCCGATAGCGTGTACACGGCCAGCGTCGGCGTTGACACCGACACGATCACCGTGACGGCGACGGCGAATGACGCGGATGCAGACACGCTCGTGATTGCGCCTGCAGACGCCGACACTGTCGCGGCCGGCCACCAGGTCGCTCTCGCGATCGGCGACGGCAACGTGATCACGGTGACCGTGACCGCCGAGGACGAAACCACCACCAAGACCTACACGGTGACGGTGGATCGCAGCGATGGCCATCAGGCGCCGTCTGCGCCGACGAGTCTCGATGTGACGCCTGGAAACCAGAGCGCCACTGTGACTTGGAGAGCGCCAAGACAGATCGGTAGCACCACGATTACCGAGTACCATTTGGAAGCCAGCGCAACTGGCCAGGTCACTCAGTACGACACGGCAACCACAGCGACGGACGGTCTGTTCACGCAGGAGGTGGACGGCCTCGTCAACGGTGCCACGTACACCTTCTCGGTGTATGCCGTGAACACCAAGGGCGACCCCGCGGTGAACGTCAGAGGCCCGGCGGCGACCGCCACGGCCAAAGCCCAGCCGGCAATCACACTGACGGCCACGGGTACACTGGACGAAGCCAACGACGCCGCCGAGGACACCATCACGGCAACCGTGTCGATCGAGGCTGTCTCGATCGAGACAATCACCATTACGGTGGCCGAACTGGTGGACGCGGATAACGGGCCTCAGGTCACGGTCCTCAATGGCACCATCGTGATCCCGGCCGGTCAGACGGAACCAGCGGCTGATGCTGATGCCACGAAGGTCTTCGCGATCGATGACGACGTCGATGACGACGCCGCAAGCGCGATGTTGACCGCTACCAGCGACGGTGCGACTCCGGATACCACGGATGCGATCACCATCACCGACGACGACAACGTGCCCAGCGTGCCTGGTGCTCTCGTCTTCAGTTCTGTGGGTGCCGCAGGGTTCACCGTCGAGTGGACCTCACCCTCACCGGACGACGGAACGTCGGACATCACTCACTATGAGATCCGCTACACCGAGGGATCTGCTGCCATTGACTTCGAAGACGACGGCGAGGACATCGGTGGCTGGACGACCGTCAGTGGTGGTGCAGGTGCCAGAACCCATGGGATCACGGGCCTGGACGCCGAAACTCAGTACGCGGTGCAAGTTCGGGCAGTCAGTGCCGCCGGTGACGGCGCCCCGCAGACGGGCGAAGAAACAACGATCGCCGCGAGCGAATAACCCTTCAACCCCATCAGCCTGGCTGACTTACCCGCCAGGCTGATGGGTCGCAGTACAGCTCGCCCCCCGCCCAGGATTTCCGGGCGGGGGGCGACGCTCATAACGGCAGTGGACGGGGTGGGGTTGTGGATGAGGGCCGTTCGACACTGACCAAGACTCTTTTGACATCGGATCCACAAATGCATGGAATCGAAAAACGCATAAAGATGAGGCGCTTCATCGAAGCGGGGATGAGCAAGGCCATGACGGCGCGCGTCCTGGGGGTCAGCCGGCGCACGCTGTACAATTGGATCGAAGCGGGCGAACTCGAGCGCGATCCGGACGACAGGCACGTTGAATACGGGCCCAGGCCTCCGGCGCCGTCGAAGCTCGACCCATGGAAGCCGGCGATCAACGACAAGTTGAGCGAGTTCCCGGAGTTGAGCGCCGCGAGGCTGTTCAAGGAGGTCAAGGAGAAGGGGTATCCGGGAAGTTACGGCCCGGTAAAGCAATATGTGCGCAGCGTTCGGGAGCAGGAGCAGGTCCAGAACCGGTAGCCGGTGTCATGGACAGGCTCGGATCCCGGGTAGGGATAGGGGCGGCGAACGCCGGTCGGGCTGAAAGCGCGGGCGCCGTGGCCGGCTCGGGCCTAACCGTCGCCGGGGGCCGGCATGCGGTAGCCGACGCCGTGTACGTTGAAGATGTATGTGGGCTCGTCGGCATCGTCTCCAAGCTTCCTGCGCAGCCTCTTGACGGCCGATCGCACGCGGTCGGCCTTGTCGGCCTGGAGCGTGCCCCAGACCTGACGGAGCAGGACGTACGTGGGCACGACGGCGCCGGAGCGGAGCGACAGGACCCGGAGCAGGTCGAACTCGATGGCCGTCAGCCCGAGCCTGCGGCCGCCCAGGCGGACCCGTTGGGATCCGTAGTCGATGGCGAGGTCGCCAAGGACGAACGCCTCGGGCTCCGACCGATCCCTGAGCGCGGCCCGCACGCGGGCTACGAGTTCGGTCGGAGAGAACGGTTTGACGATGTAGTCGACGGCCCCGCTCTCGAGCGCCCTGGCGATCGTCTCGTCGCGCCCGTAGGCGGAGATGAAGATGACGGGGACGTCTTCGAGCTCGGGAACCTGCCTCATCAGTTCGATGCCGTCGGTCCCTGGGAGCATCAGGTCGAGCAGCACAAGCCTGGGGCTCTCCAGGCGAATGATGCGCGACAGTCCTTCCGGATCGGCCGTTACGAGGGGCGCGTAGCCATTGTCGGACAGGACGGCCCTCGCGTAGCGCAGCGTTTCGGGATCGTCGTCGACCACCAGGACCGGCGTCTTCTTGCGGCCTTGCCCGGACGCGCGATTCGGAGCGTCCGCCGGCGCCCCCTCCGGGGCGGTGCTTCCCGCGGCCGGGATCGTGAACGTGAAGCGCGCGCCCATGCCCACTCCTCCGCTTTCGGCACGGATGCGGCCCCCGTGCGCCTCGACGATCCCCTTGGAGATCGCGAGGCCGAGTCCGGTGCCTCCGTCCGTTCCGGGCCGCTTGCGGAAGAGGTGCTGAACCCGGTCGGGCGGGATCCCCCGGCCCTCGTCCGTGACGGAGATCGAGATGAAGGCGCCCTGGCGCGTGCCCTCGATGGTGATCAAAGACGATGGCGGCGAGTTCCGCGCGGCGTTCGAGAGCAGGTTGCCGAGCACCTGCACGATGCGCTCGCGATCGGCCATCGCGCGCGGGAGGTCGGACGGCAGATCGATGAGGACGGGGTTTCGGCCTCCGCCGGTCGCGAATGTGGTTCGGGCCTGGTCGACGAGCGCGGGTACGCTGGAAGGCTCGGGCGCGACCGTGAGCGTCCCGGCCTTGATGCTTCCCGCGTCGAGGAGGTTCGCGATCAGGCGCCTCATTCGGTCGGCCTGCCCGTCGATGATGCGGATGAACTGGAGCATCTCGGCCCTGGCCGGGGCCGGGGAGCTGTGGAGCAGCGTTGTGGTCGAGCCCTTGATCGAGGAAAGCGGGGTTCGCAGCTCGTGGCTCACCATGCCGAGGAACTCCGCGCGCTGCCGCTCGATCTCGTCGAACGGCTCGAGGTCCTGCATCGTCACGACCACCGTCACCACCTCGCCATCGCCGGAGTGGATGGGCGTGACGTTGACGAGCGTGCGCACGCTCCGCCCGTCGGGCACCGACAGCTCGATCTCTTCGGCCCGCATCTCCGTTGCGCCCTCGAGCCGGGCGGCCAGGGGAAGCTCCTGGAGCGAGTGCTCGCTCCCATCGGCGAACCGGCTGGTTATCACCTCGAGGAGCTGTTCGGGCGGAGAGCCGGGAATCCGGATCGCCTCGACGATCCGCCGAGCTTCGCGGTTGAACGAGACCGCTCGCCCGGTGGCCGCGTCGAAGACCGCCACCCCCACGGGAGAGGTCTCGATCAGCGTTTCGAGGTCGGCCCGGGCCCGCTCCACCTCGCGATGCGTCCTCGCGTTGGCGATCGCCGTCGCGGCCTGCGAGGCGAAGAGCAGGAGGATCTCCTCGTCTTCCGCGGTGAACGCCTCGCCGTCTTCCTTGTCGGCCAGGAAGAAATCCCCCAGGTGCTCCCCCCGATGGTGCAACGGATCGCCTGAGGGCCGAATCGCGGCAGGAAATCGTCTAACTACTTACAGGACTGCACGATCTGCGTTTCCTGCCGTGCTACTGGATCTTGCTGGACCGAGCTGCGAAAGCGGGAAAAATGGACTTGAATGGCGGGATTTCGCATGGGGGCCGCCGAGCGTCTCGCAAGTTGCCATGCGGTTGATTCCCGCCGACGAAGGTAGGACGTGCCTCAGGGCTCGAAGAGAACATCGGGGGGCTTCGATCATGGAAGGAGGCTACCGGGAGCGCTGAGACGCCGCAAATGCGAAGGAACAGAACTTCGTCCATGTCCGAAGGTCCTGTATCTGCTCGTGATGCTCCGGTGCGAACCGTTGCAGGAGCTTGAACAGGCTATTGGCTTCAGGGCCGTCGCCACCGGTCACTGAATCTAATCTCCCCCGGCGCCCCATCGCGTAGGCCGGATGTCCTTGGTCTGCATTCACGAACCCGACGCCGCTGTTCGACTCGATCATCTCTGCCGCGCTATCACCCTCGCGAGCGCCTCGACGAGAAGGTGGTTTGGACAGGCCGGGTTGCGACATTCACATCCAGTCGATTTCATGTGCTTCACAATCGGTTCCGCCTCCTCGCCGCCTTACCACGGCCAATCCTTCATGTAACGTGACGTATTCCAACTCGGGCCATTCAGCCGCCCACTCCGAACAATACGCGAGCGAAATCCGACATTCAAGCTCCCGAAGCCGGACTTTGGAAGACGGTGCGGCAGTCGCCGGACAGTCCTCTCCATCCGCCGCTGGGCGGAGCGCCCGCCAAGCTGGCTCCCGGATCGCTACTGGCCGGGAGTTCGTTGCGACGCCGACAATCAGCACTACCTTCACCCTTAGCACGTCCTCCTCCTTGTCCTGTGTGTGCACCGACTGTAGCATTGGGGTCGGCGGAAGTCATGGTGAACAACTCGCCGTTTCGGACCCCCGAGAGGAGATAGACTGATGTCGAAGGGCACGAGCGTTCTGGAGAGCGATGAGAGGCTGAGAGCAAGGATCGAGCAGATCGACGGTCGCGTGGAAGCTCTTGAACGCGTGCTCAAGGCACTCGTTGAGCATGGGGGCCACGCAGCGGTGGTCGGCGTTCTACAAGAGGTGAATCTCCCTGCCAAGCGCGAACACGAAGCATTCCACGACACGCTGGACGCCATCTTAGGAGAGTGAGAGAACCGAACGATGTCGAACGACAGCCAATCCCCTGGCGCGTTCTCACCCGGCGAAGTGATGGCCCTGGGCTTTCTCGTCGCGTTTTACAGAAAATCGCTGGAAGAGGCCCCGCTACCGGATGCCCGTTTCACCAACAGGCTTCAACTTGCCGAGGCCCGAATGCCAGCGATCGTGGGGAGGCTGCGGGAAGATCCTGACGTGCTGGGCAACGGCAGGCGGTTCCATGAACTGGCGACGAAGTATCTGCCCCCTGCCGGTCGTGAGCGGGAAGACTTCACCGCGCTTCTGGAAGACGCTTCGGGCCTCAAGGCGCGCCTGCTCTCTTCCGAATGAAAGACAGAACAGTAGTCGCGAGGGTGATGTTCTCTGACCGAGCCACGGTCCCGACAGCGGCCTCTAATCGAATGGGAACCCCACTGCCACTGAGAAGCGTCCAGTGAAGCTCGTGCGCTATGAGAATCCTGCATCGCGGAGATTTCGTTGGGTAATCGCCCTTGGAGCAGTCGTAGTCTTGGTGATGGGGGTAATTGTGGGACGAACACTCGAAACGAATGGGCGGGGATCGGACGAGGACGCCCGGGCCCCTGCGCTCGGACCTCGCGGCACGGCCAGCCCCGTGATTCTGGCCCAGTTTGATCCAGATCCGAGGGGTGCTGCTTTCTTGGCCGATTACGACCTACATGAGCTGTCCGAGCCGACACTCTCATTCGTGATTGAGGACATAGGGGATAGCGCCTGGGTGGAACGGAGGGCGGAGGAGATTATCGAAAGAGGGCGCAAACGCGTGATGCAAGCCGGTTCAGCGATCTGGCATGAGTTCTACGGCTGCCGATATCTGGGTGGGATCGCGCCGTGTGATTCGTGGGACGACGCGGAACGAATGCGTGTGAGGATCAATACTCCAGAACAGGTCTTGAGAATTGAATGGCTTACCGACGAAGAGGTAGCCAACGTCATCGAGGCTCTTGACGCCATTGGCGGGTAGCCTCGGGACAGTTTTGCGAGCGCGCCGTGTCGGTCGCGACAAGGAACAGTGTCAAAACCGTAGCGTCTTCCTTGAATCGTGAAGGTGTCCCGCGCTGGTCTCGAGCATTCAGCCGAGGTTAGCGAGGTGTGGGTGTATCCCAGTTGGAGCGTGACCGTGATCCGTTCCGTTGGGCTCACACAGCGTCCGACATTCGGCGAGAGAGATCTATAGCTCTCCGCCGCCTTCCGCGTCGGAGCCAGGGACTCCCGCGGGGTCCTTGTCCTGCGGAGGCCAGAGTGGATCGCGCTACGGGAGACGGTGCCTGCACCTAGTCGAAAGCACGTCCTCGGAGTTCGCGCAGTTCTGGTAAAGCCAGCCGGAACATCCCGTCGATCTGGGCATACAGGGCTTCCAGTTCACGCTCCTTGGAGCGGCGGCTCTTGCCTCGGTCGGTGCGAACATCGTCACCCTGGCGGCGAAGCTCGGAAGCGTTCCGTGCGGTGCGCCCAGCCAGAGTGCGTGCGCGGCAGACGGCGGGGACCTGTCTCGAATTGGCCGACCCGGAACACGCGCCGGAGCGGGCATACCCCTCCGCCCAGTCGGAAATGGCGTAGAACTCGTTTCCGAACCGGGTGTACGTGCGCGGTCTGGGTGGCTGCAAGCTGTATACGCCCGTGAGAAGCCGGGCGGTCTTCGGAAAGGGCTTCGGCCCGTTCGCCCGCTCATTCCACATCGCCTCGTCCAGCGCGACAACCACCGCGTTGCCGAGATGCCCCGTCCAGCCCCTCACAATGGTCTGGACATGCAGCGGGGAGACGTTGAGCGCCGTACCGATGCCGCGATACGGCACGGGAGTGGATCGGTCGAAGTACTGGCGCTCCGCAGGCCAGTTGGACATGTAGGGAGGAATGATCTCGTTGCCGAAGAAGTTGCGGTTGGTCCGGATCTCGACGATCGGCTGGGCGACGGCCGGGATCCAGCCAACGGCGAGGTTCCCGTGGACCAGCGACCAGACGAACTTCGGCCCGGCCAGCGTTTCCCTTCCGGCGACGAGGTCCAAGGCGACTTCGGGGAGCTTGATGAACACCGCCCCGATCTGAAACGGGACGGGGATCCGGATGTCGGCGTCACCGGCGACATCGTAGAGCGTCACCCAGGACGCCTTGTCGTAGTCGGTCTCCCCCTGATAGGCCAGTTCGCGCGCTCGGGTGGATCCGTTGAACGTCCAAGCGACGCACGACAGGGCGGCCAGGCACGAGCCCGACCAGATCACCTTGCGGATGTGGGCACGCTGCTCGGCGGTGCGCGGCGATGCCGCCGGGTCGCTTCGCCGGGGTCTGCGGAAGATCTGGTAGAGCTGGTCGAGCCCTTGAATCGCGGCGTTCAGGAACGGTACGGTGTGGACGTACATCCGCCAGCCCCGCGACGAGCCGATGTTCGCGAAATCGGAGGAGACCATTCGCGCCGCCCGGGCCGCGGCGTACTTGGTGGCGCCGGCGCGGCGCGCGCGCTGGAACTGGTTGACCCGGGTTCCGGCTTCCGCGATCCACGCCGGCCGGGTTAGCGCGTAGACCAGCCGCGACCAAGTCCGCCTCGCCGCGAGTCCCGTGCGCACCCTCCCGTCCTCTCCCCGAATGTCGGCCAGGTGTGTCTCGGACTCGACCAGCCCCGAATAGAAGCCTCCCTGCAACAAGTACTCCCGCATCGGCTCGGAGCGACCAGTCGTGAGGTCGCGAACGGCCTGGGCTCCCCCGGCCAGCGTTCCGCCGAAGGGCACCTGCGGATACCGTCCGGCCACGAACCCCGCGAGCGTGTCGCGGAAGAAATTCTTGACGATAAACACCGGCATCGCGGTGATCATCGTCGACACCGCCGTCTTGAACACGGCGAGCCACTGGATCACGGGGTGCATCGGGGGCTCGTGAATGCTCGCCAGCATCGAGGCGAGCGCCCGGTTATGGACCTCGAAACGCGTGCGACGCCTGTCGAGCAGGACTGCGGCGGTGAGGCCCGGTCCCGCTCTGTGTCCCCGCGCTTCGGTAGCGACCTCGTTCCCTCGGGCGTGGGCCGACAGGGTCTGAAACAGTTCGGTGCGAGCCCGGCAGGCGAGGGCATGGTGGATGTTGCGAGCGAAGGTGTTCAGGAGCGCATCGGAAAGGTCGCCGGGCAGCGGACCCGTGTAGAGAGGGCCATCGCCCTCTTCGGCCGGGTGGCGCCGGGTCGCGCTAAGCGGGGTCAGCAGCGGTATCCGCCCGCGCCTGAAGGTCTCGGCCTCCGCAGGCGTCAGGTAGCGCATCTGAACGTAGTAGCGCAGCATGGCCCGGTGTAGATCGGCCAACTCGCTGGCGAACGTCCGGATGTCCGCGTGCTCGGCGGCGTAGCCCAGCAGGGCCGCAAGGTCCGGATCCCCTTGCCCCGCGAACGCAGCGGGCGCGTCGCCTCCGAACCGGCCCGCATACCGGACGGCCCGCTCGAAGTGGTCGCGTCCCTTGGCGGCGACAGGCTTCACGATGGTCCGGAGGCTGCGGGCGGCGTCCGGAAGGGCGACCCGGCCGGTCCCTTCGGCGTCCTCGCGGAATGCCCCACAGCGCCAGACGTACTGTGCCAGCGACCGGACGTGGTTCATGTGCTCGAAACGCTCCCCCACCGACTCGTTGCCGAACCACTCGCCCACGGTCTGCGCCGCGTGCCACCGATGAACGAACAAAGTGCGGGCGAGGCGAAGGCGTTGGCGCAATGAGGGGAACCGGCTCACCGTGACCCCGTGACAACGAATTCTGGTGGCCGGAAGTTGGGGGTCGGCACCTTTAACGCACCCTTTATCCTACGCGGATTCCAGTGCGGCGAAGCGACCAATCGGGTGTCCCGGTGTATCGCGAAGGGGATGGGCTGGCCATCGCTGGGCCTCTGGCGATGATAGGAGGGCTTTCAGCGCCATGTTGACCTCTCCCCTCAGCCGATGCCGGGCAACGGCGGTTGGGGCACGCCGGGATCGTCGACCTCGGCCAGCGGCCCCAGCTCGAGGCCGACGAGGCGGCGCACCCACCGGGGGAGGTCTCGCGTGGTGCCGACCAGCGTCCCGTGACCGAATAGGGCACCGGGTCCATCGAGACGTACCTCGTAGTAGCTGTCGCGCTTCGCCATGCCGGGGCGCCATACCTCGTCTATCCATAGACCCGACTGTCTCAGTACGAGGACCGCTTCGTCAACCGAGAGCGTCACTCCGTCACAGATGTCGCCGAGGTGGCTTCGTGCGCGTCGGACGATGGTCGCGTGGTCGGGGTCGCGGTCCATGTTCCCGGATGCGCCGTGGGATGGTGTCTGCACGGTGACTCCCTTCAGTAAGGCATGAATCAGCTTGGCTACCGGTCGTATCGTGAAGAAACGAAGGGCGGCCGTCAACCACCGCGAGTACGCCCTATCCGCGCGGTGAAGGCGTCAGGAGGGCGATGGCAATTGGCAGTCGGCGAGTCTTCCACGCAACGGAAGGAGTCGTACAGTCAATGTAACCTGTGTCGTCGAAGCACCGCAGTCTTTTCCGACGATGAGCCCGTTGCCGGGCCGATGCGTCCAGACAGCCCGGATCTCACCTTCCACCGCCGTCTTGATCGAGGGGGTCGTGGCCTCCGACACTCCAACCTGGCAGGGCGGCGGCTCATGATTGCACGACTTGGCTCGCTGATGTGGCGTATGCCCTCTCCCCCTCGGCTCGGGCGGGCTCGCACGAGCGCCTTTGCGGGCGGCTGTGGGGCTGGCTTGGAACACCGTTAGGCGCTCAAGCCAGCCTACCCCCCGTAATACACGGCGGGGCTGGCGAGGGGTGGCTGCCGCCCCCCTTCGATCCCTCTGCAATGCACGCGCCGATGCGTGCAAGATCGCGCGCGACGGGTTCGCGGGCTACCGACGGCGGGGAGGAAACAGGCGGCGGCGGGCGGCCCGCACATCGGTGGACAGTCCGAAGACGGCGGCGACGGCCAGCACCCCGAGGGCAAGGTAGCCGAGCAGGCTCACGGCCCGACCTCCGGGAACCGATCCGACTGGTCGCCCGCCGGTATCCTGCCGGAGCTTCCGCACCGCGCGCGACACGTCGCGGGCATTGGAGCGAATCACGCGCCAATCGTCGCCGAACCGGGTCAGGCGGACCCAACACAACCCGTCCCCGGCTTCGTCGATGGCGACGACTTCGCGGGCGTGGATCTTCCGCCCGTAGGCTTGCCCGATGATGCCGCTGTCGCCCTTGCCCGCTCGGGGACCGCGCTCGCTCCCGCTACCAGTGCAGCCTCGTGGCCGGTACGTTATCGTACTGGGGTTCCCGCGCGATGCGGGCTTGCGGCGTGGGTCGCACCCGGTCGAATTGGCCGGCCAGGCCGAGTCATGCTACGTGAGGGAGCGTGAGAATCACGCAGTGCCCGTTCACGGTGGAGGAGCCACCCGAGTAGAGAACGGCATACCGTAGACCCCACGGCCCCCGGGCGGGCGGTGCCTACCTGTTAGGTGCCGCCCGCTCGCTGGGCAGGAGATTCACCTTAATGTCCACTGAAACACTACGAGAGTACGGTGTTCATGCTGTATCCATATCGGCAATCGGGTATGCCGCGCTGGCTAGCAGCACTCATGATTTGTGGGTAGTCGGGGGAGCTGGCGTTCTCTCCTTGGCCTTCGAGGCGCTCAGGCGATTTCGGCCAAGCCGGACGGTTGGGGCACCTGACACAGAAGTTCCGGCGCCTGATGTAGTGGCCAGCGTGGCAAACCGAGGATTTTCCACGATAGAGTCCTTGGCAAACATCCTTCAGGGCTCTGCGTCACTCCCAGATGCTGATACCGCTTCTGAAAGCACCTCGAATACGGACGGAGAGCACGACTCTGTTGTACAAGATGCGTTCAAGTGGAAGATCCAGGGGTGGCTTGCCGGTGTTCAGGACATCCTCACGTTGTTTCTCATGTCGTACACCGAGCCCATATCCAGAGAAGACTTGCTGGCACTGCTGCGAAAAGCTGAAGCCCGCCATGAAGAGACGGCCCAACAGCACCCAGCAGATAGCCAGCAACGATATTTTTCCACTGGCTATGCGTTCGCCTACAACCGCACCGCGACACTAATAGATCCGGACGCCGATGTTTCTGTAGGCCATGCCGGGCGGCCTCCCTGAGCCTCGCGCATGTCGTTCGGGGGACCGGGGGCATCCCCCGGCCAGAGGTTAACGTGAAGCGTTAACCCATCTGGCTCCTCCGAAACCCCGCAAACGCGGGGCCGCTTCCAGAAACCGCGTCGGCGGCTGTCCCGCACGCGTGATCGCTCCTCGGCGCGAAAGCGGTTCGTGCGTGTACGCACCTGCCCCGGAAAGGTAACGCATCCGTCGGGCCACGACTGGCGGAGATGCCTCGATGCCGCGACTTTTCCTTCGCGCAGATCGTGCGGTCCATCATCCAGAGAGGAATGGAACGATGGCACGCACGAAACGAAGGCGGCGCTCCTACGGCGCCGGAGAATGGGGCCGGAACCGGGTCAGGGTGTTCCCCGACCGGAAAACCGGCTTGTACCAGATCGAGTGGCGGGAGAACGGGCGCAGGCTCACGAGGTCCTTGGGTCACCGTGACTGGACCCGAGCCAAACGGCAGGCGGACGAGTTCGCCGCCGGGTTCGCAAGCCCGGACCTGAACGGCAAGGCGGAAGCCGAGCCCGAGCCGCTCACCCTGGGAACGCTCTTTGACATCTACGGTGAAGAGGTGACGCCCTCCAAGGCCGAGAGATCCCGGTATCGCGACCGCGTCGGGACAGCGATGTTCCTGCGCTTCTTCGGCAGGGACCGAAGACCCGAAACCCTTTCCCAGCGGGACTGGGACCGGTTCATCGGGGCGCGGCGCGCGGGAAGGGTCGGCCTTTCGGGCAAGCCCGTAGGCAACCGGACCATAGCATGGGACTTGGCGTGGCTGATGACGGTGCTCAACTGGGCGGCGAGGTCCAAGGACGAAGAGGGCCGCATGCTGCTCGACAGGAACCCGCTGAAGGGCCTCAGGATGCCTATGGAGAAGAACCCGAACCGGGTTGTCCTCGCCGAGGACGAGTACCAAGCGCTACTTGGAGTCTCGCGACAGGTCGGCTGGCGGTTCCACGTCGCGCTCGTGCTGGCACACGAGACCGGGCACCGAATCGGGGCCATCCGGCACCTCAGGTGGGCGGATATCGACTTCGAACACGGAGAAATCCGGTGGCGCGCGGAGCATGAGAAGACGGGCTACGAGCACGTCACGCCGGTGACCGACGATGCGGTCGCCGCGTTGGAGGAGGCACGGCGGATGAGCACCGGAACCGCCACCGCTCCGGTGCTGCCTGCGCCGACGGACGCCACGGCGTGTATCTCCAAGAGCTTGGCGCTCAAGTGGTGGAACAGGGGCGTGGCGCTCGCCGGGCTCGAACGCAAGCGCGGCCGGGGCTGGCACTCGCTGAGGCGGAAGTTTGCCAGCGACCTCATGGAGCAGCCGCTCAAGGTGCTTTGCGAGCTTGGCGGCTGGAAGAATCCCCAGACGGTGCTCAGGTGCTATCAGCAGGCAAGCACGGGACACCTCAGGCAGGCTCTGGAGGCTCGCCGGAGGGTTCGCACCTGAGATCCCGATAAGCGGGAACGAATCGGCGGGAATCCGAGCCGCCAAACGCCTAAGCGCAACAGACACAAGAAGATGCAGACTTGATTACGTTTGTTGGTGCATCGGAGCTCCCTGCAGCGTCGTCCCGCCCCAGGGGTTCGGCGAGAGCCCGATGTCGCAGAGATAGCCGGGAACATTGGCCACCCTGAGGGGTGCAGACAGGCTCTGGATATGATCGAAGAACCGCAGCCCGTCGGGCCACTGGAGCATCATCCGTTGTTCCTCGGACGAGAGACCGGAAGTGACGAGGTCACGGACCCGTCGCCGCTCATCGAGCGTCGTGATCACGCCCTGGCGCGCGCCGGTCAGCGCGCGGGCGCTGTCGACGACCTCCTTCAGCACTGTGGCCAGGTCGAGAGTCTGGCTGATCCGCAGAATCGCTGCGCTCAGCCGCGAAGCGCGGTCCTGGTTGGCATCTTGTATTGTATTCATGTGCACACTATATGTCACACCAATGACATACACAAGAACTGGTATTGCCACATATCTGCCACAACACAGTGCATAGATTACTTGACAGTGCTCGATAGTTGCTATTATCGCGAGCCAGCCGCCACCAATGTTGTGTCAGCGGCGCTTCTGCCGCAACCCTGCGGGGAATTTGGCGCTCAGTCCCGCTTCTGGAGACGCGCGAGCTGGGCTGCGGCGTTCCGCCGTGCCAGCAGCCGCTCGCCGTAGCGCTGCACCATCGAGGCGCTCTTCCAGCGCCCGGCCTGCATGATCGCCGGGATCCCGATTCCCGACGCGATCATGTCCTGAGCCGCGCCCACCCGGGGACTGTGTCCTGAAATGCGCCGGACGACGCGCGCCGACAGGCCCGCGCGCCTGGCCATCGCCCGGTAGATCCGCGGCACCTGGCTCGGGTCGAGCGCATCTCCCAGCGCGCCGCCCCTCCTGACCGACCGAAACAGCCGTCCCGAGGTGATGCAGCTCGCGGCGAGCCACTCCCGCACCAGCGCAACGGTGTCGCGGTGCAGGTACAGTGTCGCACCGCTTCCTTCCGGATCGTTCTTCGCGCGCCCGACGAAGAGAGACGCCGATCCCTTCGCATCGATCGTCACGTCGGTGACTTGCAGCGCGACGAGCTCCGAGCGCCGGAGCATTGCGTCGTAGGCGACGGCGAGCAGCGCACAATTCCGGAGGTCGATCAGCCGGTCGCCCGCCGCCTGGATGAACCGCCGCCGAAGTGTCCAGGTCAGCCCCTTGACCTGCCGCTGCCGTCCCCCGTTGCGCCGGCCCATCCGCTGCAGCGCGCGCTGCACCTCCGGGTTCTCGAGCGGGCTTCGCTCTCCCGTCCCCTTGTGCGCCGCGGAGATGCTGGCGATGTAGCGGCGCACGGTGGCCGGCGCCCGGACGTCTGCCATCGCGTCGACGTAGGCCGCCACCGTATCGGGTCGCGCGGGCAGCGGCGACAGCCCCCGCTCGGCGCACCACGCCAGGAACAGCTTCAGATCGGCCCGGAGGGCGCGCACCGTGTGGTCGCTGAGCGCGTCGCGGGCGTCTGTCAGCCAGGCGGAGAGGCGTTCGCCCGCTTGTGACACAGATGTGTCAGCGGCCGCAACTCGTGACAGATCTCTCGAATCAGAAACCGGCATAACTCACTCCCTGACAAATACATACGTCTACACGGCGCTGTTCCTGATAATAGCAAATATCGGGAGCTGCAGTTGTGCTCACGTCAGCGCTCCATGCGCTCGTCTGCAATCGGGAGAACAATGTTGTCGAGTCACGACGGCAGCAAGGTCAACAAGACGGCGACGGTTCATCCGTCGGCTCACATCGGCGTGCTGGCCACGATCCATCCCGGAGCCATGGTCGGATACCGCGCGACGGTCGGCAAGGGAGCGAAGATCTCCGACCGAACGGTGGTGCAGCTGCACGGAGTCGTGCGCGCGCACGCCGTTGTCGGCGAAAACTGCGTGATCGGTGCGCACGCCGACATCCACGCCGAGGCCGTCATCGAGGATCACGTCGTCATCGGAACGCAGGCCAGGATCGGCCGCGGCGTCTTCGTAGGATGCCACACGAAGATCGATTCATACGCCCACATCGAGGACGGAGTCAGGATCGGCGCACGGTCGCAGGTGGGCCGCGGGGCGATGGTCGACCCCGGAGCGGTGATCGGCAACAGGACGGTCATCGGAGAAAGGGCCATGATCGGGGCGGGAGCGACGGTTGCGAAGCGTGCAAGCGTGGCCCCGCAAGCGGTAGTCGGCCCGAATGCGAAAATAGGAACCAACGCTCGAATCGGCGCTGGGGCCATCGTGCCCAAGGGAAGGCGCGTGGCCCCGAACACGAAGTTTTCCGAGAGAACCCCTCCACCTTCTGGACCCACTGCAACCCCTTCTGATCGGGGCTTTAGATCTGTTCATGCGGCCACCGGTATCCAGGTAGGGAACCTGAGGCGGAGGGGTTCGGAAACTTGACCGTGTTCAGAAATCCGGCCCGAATTGCCGAATATTGGCAAGCCAGGGCGCCGATGACGGACGATATTGCCGTGGCACAGGTATTGCAGTAGTCCAAACCCTTGGATTGCGGGAAATCCCTTCCCGCCTCCCATGACCCGCTCCTCCGGGAGCGTGGAAAACCAGTTGTGTTTCCAGCTCGGTCATGGGGGATATCCGGTCCATGTCCGGGCATTTATCCAACATCCAGGAAAGGATGAACCCGGACATGAATAGACTCAAGCTACTCGCGGCAATTGCCGTGCTTGGGCTCCCTCTCGCCGCTTGTGAGGAGACTACTCCTCCGCCGCCGGTCGGTTCGATCGTCGGTACGGTATCGATCGAGGGAACCGGGATCGACGGTGTGTCGGTCAACCTGAGCAACGGCAACACCACCACCACCGCTGGTGGCGGCAGCTACCGCTTCGACAATGTCGAGGGCGGAGCCTATACCGTCACCATCAGCGGATTCCCGTCGGACGCCATGTTCGACGCAACCTCGGCCGCGGCGACCATCGCGTCGGCCGGCCAGTCCGTCACTCTCAACTTCACCGGCGCGTACATCCGTACCGCGAGCGTGATGGGGACGGTGACGGTCGAGAACATGGGACTCGGGGGCGTGACGGTTGCGCTCTCCGGCGTCTCGAGCGCGTCCGCAGTCACCGACGACAACGGCCAGTACGCCTTCACCGGTCTCCGGATGGGCAACTACGCCGTTGAGATCTCGGGCTTCGACAATGACGAGATCGGGTTCTCCGCCACATCCTCCGCCGTCACGGTAGGGACGGGCGAGTCCAAGATCGTCAGCTTCGACGGCACCTACCTCCGCACCGCCGGCATTCAAGGCCAGGTGAGCGTGGAGGGCGTGGGCCTCGAGGGCGTCAACGTCAGCCTGGCTGGCGGACCGGACGGCGAGGACATGAGCACGACCACTGACGCGGCCGGGCTCTACTCGTTCGCGAAGCTGCGCGCCGGCGACTACGCGGTCGGCATCTCGGGCTTCAACACCGACGACTACGAGTTCGCGGTGACGTCGCACAACGTGACGATCGCACTCGGCGAGACCGCCAACGTTCCCTTCGACGGCATCTTGCGTCGCACCTCCGGCGTCGCCGGTCGTGTGAGCGTGAACGGGATGGGCATCGCCGACGTGACGGTCACCGTGTCGGCCGACGGCATGGACGACGTGACGGCGATGACCGACGCGACCGGCCAGTACGCCGTTTCGGCCCTGGCTGCGGGCGACTACACGGTGATGATCTCCGGCTACGACGCAGTCGAGTACATGTTCGAGGACAGCCGGGACGTGACCCTCGCGATGGACGCCACGGAGATCGTGAACTTCGAGGGCACGGCGCTGCGCACCGGGAGCATTTCGGTTTCGGTTACGGCCGACGACGAAGGTGTCGCGGGCGCAGGGGTGACCCTGACCATGATCACGGGCCTGACGTCGGGCACGGTGCTCGGCACGCAGGCGACCGACGCCGACGGCGGCGCGACCTTCGGGCCGCTGCTCGCGGGCACGTACCGGGTCGACATCGCGGTGGACAGCGATGAGATCGACTTCGAGTCCACCACCGCCACGATGGCCGTCGCTACGGCCGAAGCGGCCTCGGTGAGCTTCGCCGGTACGATCAACCGGACGGCCAGCATCAGTGGTGCTGTCACGGTCGACGGCGAAGGCATGTCGGGTGTCATGGTCATGCTGACCGGCGGCGAAGAGGACATGTCGGCCGAGACCGGCGACGACGGCAGCTACGGCTTCAGCGGCCTGCGCAAGGGCGACTACACGGTTGCCATCACGAACCCGGACGAGGCTCGGTACGAGTTCACCTCGACATCCGAGAGCGTGAGTCTGGCGGTTGGCCAGGAGCAGAGCGTGAGCTTCGCGGGCGCCATGGTAACCTCGTCCAGCATCAGTGGCCGCGTGGGCCCTGATGACGGCACGGGTGTCGAGGGCGTGATGGTCACGCTTTCCGGCGACGCGGACGACGAGGCCACGACCGATGCGGGTGGTCTGTACACCTTCACAGGCCTGGGAGCGGGAGACTACACGGTCTCGATCATGCTCTCGGACGACCAGGAGGCCGCCTACAACTTCGCAGAGGGCGAGACCAGCAAGTCCGTGACCCTCGGCGACGACGACCAGCAGACCGTGAACTTCAATGGTTCGCACGACATGTCGGCGAGCGTCACGGTCAGGCTGTTCATCGACGAAGCGACGAACAACGACATGTTCGACGAGGGCGAGCATCCCTTCCCGACGCCTGAAATGCTGGCGGCGCTGGCGGCAGCAGCGCAGATGGGGCTGCCGGTGATGTTGCCGATATCGCTCGAGGGCCCGGGCGTTGGTGAAACGCACACAGGCGCTCCGATGTTGGATGGCAGTGTCGTGTTCTCGGACCTCAAGGCGGGCAAGTATCAGCTGTCGGTCAGTTACATCTCGGACGAGACGCTGGACGCGATAAAGATGGCAGCGCCGATGTTGGCTGCGGCACTGCAGGACTACGCCTTCGGTGGAGACCCGGCCGGCTACGAGATCGACGTCGGTGTCGGCGAGCAGAAGATGCATCATGCGCCGATCGACATCACGCACACGACGGTCAACTTCGGTGTGTCGCTCAGAAGCGGCGAGATGGCCGGTGATGCACTTCCGGGTGCCACCGTCACGCTCTATTCCGACGCGATGGGCGAGGACGACATCGGCGAGGGCATGACCGCACTCAACGACGCCACCGGCCACGCCGTCGCGTCGATCCGGGTCGCGCGTGAAGGCACGAGCGGCAACACGGTCTACGCGGGCGTCGTCGCTCCGGACGACTACACCGTATCCGATGGCATGACCCCCGTGATGTGGGACCCGCAGAAGACGTACACCGTGGGTGGGAACGCCAACGACATCGTCAACCTGAACGTCGACGCGACCTTCAGCGGTGCCACCGTTGACCGCGGCGACTACGGCGGCGGCGACGAACTCGCCGGCTGGGCCGTCAGCGTCATGATGGGCGACTCGGCTGTGGCAGATGCGTCGGAGGAGCTGGACAAAGACGGCAAGGGCGCCTTCGAGATGGCCGTGGATGCCGTGCCGGCGACGTTCTCGATCGCGCTCGACACCATCCAGGACGACAAGCTGGACGGCGGCGAGAGCTTCGAGGCAGACCCGATCGAGTACACGCACGACGGCCTCTCGCTGGCTGGCACCATGGACGCCGGCATGCTCGAGGTGACGTACACGACCCAGACGCTGAAGGTCTACGTGCACCACGAGAAGGACCAGGTCGACGGCTACACCGGCAACATCCTGGGCGGCGACTACAGGGCCTCCGGGATCATTAGCGTCGACATCCGGCACATTGTCGAGAACGGGCGCTCCAGCGCATTCGCAACATCGGTCAAGATCAGTAAGTCCGATAGTAAAGGCGTGGTCACCTTCCGCGGCGTGCCGGCGGATGCGAACGTCATCGCCGTCGCGGACGAGGTGGCACAGGATCCGGAGGACGAGGACTATCAGCCTGTCATGCTCCTCGAGCCCGACGAGCTTGCCGCCTACACGGACGCCGACGGTGCGACCGGCGGCATGTTCGGCGAAAACGGTGGCTTTAGCCACACCGTGGAACTCTGCCCGCTGATGGCCGTCGATCCCACCGGCCAGGACCATGGCGAGTGCGGATCGTTTGCATTCGTTGAGACGTACGCGGTGCACGGCCAGGCGTGGAAGAACGACGTCGTTATGAACAGCACTAACGACGGCTTCACGACACGCGGCCTGCGGCACGTGCCCGGGACGACGGTCGACTTGGATCCGGTCGCAGGCAAGAACCTCGGCGGCGACTCCGAGTCCTTCACCGCCGCCTCGAGCCCGACCAGGACACGTGGTGAGGATGCCGCAGGGACCAGCATTCTCGACGAGCGCAAGCAGTTCGACTTCGGTCGGATGGCCGCAGGCGTCTACAAGGTCACCGTCCCGACGGGATGGGTCGCAAAGGTTGGCGGTCCAGCCGATGCTTCGGGACTTGCGGCAACCGCCTTCAACCCGCTCGCGGGTGACACCCAGGTCGACGTGACGCCGACGTGGGGTATCCTCTATGGCCGCGTCACCGGTGCTGCCGGCTTCCCGCTCGACAGCACGACCGTGAGCGTGAACGGAATGTCGACGGAGACGGACGAGTTCGGTCGCTACATCGTGGATGGCTTCGCGCACAGAACAGGCGCGAACACAGCAGCAACCAATCCCGACTGGCGGAGACAACGTATCGTGGTCGTCACGGCCTCGAGGGGCGGATTCGACGTCAAGGCGGACACCATGCTCTTCAACGGGACGGTCAACAACCCGACAGAGCACAATATACCGCTCGACGGCACGGCCGAGACGGCCACCGTCAGCGGAACGGTCACCGCCTTCGGTTCCGACACCCCGATCGCGGGTGTGCAGATCCGGGTGGACGGCGTGGCTCCGATCAACAAGAACGCGAAGTCCTCGCGCTCTGAGCCGAAGAACGACATCTACATCACGGGCGCCGACGGCACCTACGAGATCAGTGTTCCGGCCAAGGGTGTGGGCATGACTTCCCGCATCAGTGCGCACAGGGCTGGTATGACCTTCACGCCTGCGCACCTGGATCTCTCGACTCCGAAGGGGTCGTCGATTTCCGGAATCAACTTCTCGGGTGTCGCCAATTCCACGATCGCTGGTCGGGTGCAGAATCCGGATGGCGGACCGCTGACTGGCGTCAAGGTCACGGCGACGGCAGTAGGCGCCACGGCGGCTACAGATTCAGCCACCACCGGTGCAACGGGAACATTCTCGCTCAGCGTACCGGCGGGCACCTACGACGTGGAAGCCTCGAAGGACGGCTACATGTTCACGTGTCCGGGCGATCCGGCGAGTTGTCGCATCACCGTCGGTCTGGGACAGACGGGATCGTTCGGCGACTTCAAGTCTGAAGAGGTGGATGCACCGCCTTCGGACGACGCGACACTGAGTGCGCTGAGCCTGAGCGACGGAGTACTGGATCCGGCGTTCAGCAGCGCTGACACCATGTACACCGCCGATGTCGGCGTTGACGTTGACACGATCACGGTGATGGCGACAGCGAATGACGCAGACGCTGACACGGTCGCGATCACGCCTGCAGACGCCGACACTGTCGAGGCTGGTCATCAGGTCGCTCTCGCGATCGGTGACGACAACGTGATCACGGTGACTGTGACCGCCGAGGACGAAGAAACCACCATGACCTACACGGTGACGGTGGATCGCAGCGATGGCCACCAGGCACCGTCTGCGCCGACGAGTCTCACGGTGACGCCTGGAGACCAGAGCGCCACGGTGACCTGGAGAGCGCCAAGGCAGATCGGTAGCACCGCGATTGCCGGCTACGATTGGGAAGCCAGCGCACCTGGCCAGCTCACGCGGGCCGGTACACTCGATCCAGCGACGGACGCACCCGTGGCCGGTGTGTTCACGCAGGCTGTGGACGGCCTCGTCAACGGTGCCACGTACACCTTCTCGGTGTGGGCCGTGAACACCAAGGGCGACCCGGCGGTCAACGTCAGAGGCCCGGCGGCAACCGCCACGGCCAAGGCGCAGCCGGCGATCACGCTGAACTTGAGTGCGGCCACCCTCACGGAAGGCGACACAGTCACAGCCAACCGCATCACTGCAACGGTCGAGCTGAGTCAGCCGTCGATCGAGGCCATAACAGTCTCGGTGGTAGAGGTATTTGCCGAAGATGACGAGGATATGACCAAGCAGGTCACTATCACGAATCCCAACATCGTGATTGCGGCCGGCAGCACGACTGCCGCCACTACTGCCGATCCCACGACCATCACGGCGATCGACGACGTTGTCGATGACGACGACGCGAACGCGCTGGTGCAGGCGACTGCCACCAACGCGATCGATTCGGATTCGAATACCGGTGAGGAAGGACAGCAGCCGGCGACGATCGACATCACCGACAACGACGACGTGCCCGCTGCGCCGACCCTTACTGTAAGGGCGGGCAACGCACAGCTCACGCTGGAGTGGATCTCCCCGGAGAACACCGGGACGTCAGACATCACCCACTACCAGTACCGCCACTCCACGGACACGCTCGATGACGACGATGCGTGGACGACCGTCGCCGGCGGTGCCAATGCCAGGACTGTCGTGATCGGCAACCTGACGAACGGCACTGCGGTCAACGTGGCAGTCCGGGCAGTCAGTGCCGCAGGTGATGGCGCGGCTGCGACCAGCAGCGCAACGCCCACAGCACCTGGCGAATAACCCCAACCTGGGCTAGCGCCCAGCAGCAGCACACGGCCCCCGCCCGGTTCGCCGGGCGGGGGCTAGCTGTACCAACCGGACAACCCCCGGGACCCGGGGAACCGGTTGGAGCTTTGGAAGCAGGTCTCGTGCACAATCGGGCACTCTGGAAACGGACCAAAGAGATGTTTGGAATCGAAAAGCGGGTCTTGATGCGGGAATACCTCGAGCAGGGGCTCAGCAAGGTTGAGACCGCCCGGGCTTTGGGGGTCAGCAGGCGGACCCTCTACAACTGGATCGCTGCCGGAGAGCTCGAGCGTGATCCGGACGACCGGACCGTGAAGTACGGGCCCAGGCCGCCGATTGCGTCGGTCCTCGATCCCTTCAAGGAGACGATCGATGCTCGCCTGGCCGAATACCCGAAGCTGAGCGCAGCGCGGCTCTTCAGGGAAATCGAGGCGGCGGGCTATCCGGGCGGGTACAGTCAGGTCAAGCGCTACGTGCGCGGGGTGCGCGGCAGGATCCTGAACGAGCAGCGGACGAACTGGAACGGATAGCGCGGCCGGACCGAGGCACTGACGGGCCGCTGGGGGGCCAGGGGCGTTAGGTTGGCTGGGAAGTCGACTCCAGCCTCCATCCCTCGCTGCAAGGACGCCGTCATGCTCCGCTTCGCCGCTGTGGCCGCCGTGCTGGCCACCACCGCCCTCATCCCCTCCTCCACCACCGCCCAGGACACGGGACCCGCCTCGGGCACGGAACCGCCGCCGGTTGCGAAGGTGCGCAACTATCTGCCGCACATGACGCGGCCCGAGGTCGAGGATCTGCTGACGCGCACGGACATGGTGATCATTCCGGTGGGGGCGCTCGAACAGCACGGGACGCACCTGCCGATCGGGACCGACCACCTGAACGGCGTGGAGCGCGCGAAGCGGATCGCGTACCGGACCGACGTGCTCGTGGCGCCGATCCTGCTGCCCGGGCAGTCGCCGTACCACATGGGGTTCGCTGGGACGGTCACGCTGCCCTCGACGCTGATCCAGGAGGTGTACGTCGAGGCCGCGAAGAGCCTGATCCGGCACGGCTTCAAGCGCTTCCTGATCCTGAACGCGCACGGGGGGAATCGCGCGATCACTACGTTCATCGTGGACCGCATCAACCAGGAGACGGCGGGGATCGCGGTGGATCTGGGGGCGGTCTCGGGGCCGCTGACGGAGCGGGGGCCGGATGGGGATGCCGCGGGCGCGGGTGCGGCGGGCACGGACGCGGGCGGGCAGACGGCGCCGCTGCTCGACCGGCACGGCGGCACCGGCGAGACGTCCAGGTCGCTGTACCTGATTCCGGAGCTGGTGGACCTCGAGGCTGCCTACCCGGCCGAGTTGACCATGCCGGCGCACCTAGAGGCGATGCTGCCCGGTGTGCTGGCGGGCGACCCGACGGCGCTGGCGGTGTTCCTGGCCGAGGGGCTGAAGGACACCTCGACGGGGAAAGGAACGTCGTCGGCCGAGATGACGAGCACGGGCGTGTGGGGGGTGCGCGATCCGGCCGAGGGGACCGCGGAGCGCGGGCGGGTGATGACGGAGCGGTCCGTGGACGCGGCGGTGCGGTTTATCGAGCGGTGGAACGCGATGCGGCCGCCCGGGACGGGGTGAGGGAGGGCGCGGGCTAGAGTCCGGTCAACCGAAGCTCGGCCACCTCTTCGCGCAGCAATGCTATTTCCTCGCGGAGTTCCGACCGAACGCTGGCGATATCGGCCTTGAGCTCCGACCGGACGCTGGCGATGTCTGCTCTGAGTTCCGACCGGAAGCTCCAGATCTCGTCCTTCAGTTCCAATCGGACGCTGGCGATGTCTGTCCTGAGTGCTCTGTGATCCTCCCTCATCTCCGCCCGAAGTTCATCTTCGGTGTCTTCGATCTGACTGCGGATGGACGAGGCAACGCTCACCGCCGCGACCACGATCGCCAGGACAAGGGAGACCATCCCCACAATCAGATGTCCGAGGTTCAGGGTGAGCGAGATCACTCTGGTGTCGGTCGCTTTGGTCATTCGTTCAACTGGCCCTGTGCTTCGCGTGAGGCGACCCATCGTCCGGTAAGAACATGATGGCATCGCTACCATGTGGCAAGTGCCGGGAGGCTACGTTGGAACCAGGGGCGTTTCCATGGCTCGATGGGACGTGATTCTGTGCTGCAGTGGGGCTGAGAAAGGCCTAGCGTTGTCTAGTTAACATTACAAAATGTAATGTAGATACGTCATTCTGGCATCAGAGACGGAATAACCCCCCTCAGAACGTCGTGGCCACGCCGGCGAACAGGTTCAGGACTCGATGCTTGGCCGTTTCGCCTCTGACCTTGTCGATGTCCTGCAGGCCGTAGCTGTACAGAAACCCGACATTGACGCGCGTGGTGCCCGAGCCCATTTCGATGCCGACGCCCCCTGAGAGCCCGAAATCGACGGGCTGCGTGTCCAGGTTCGCGTTGGCGCAGTCGTCACTGGCGGTGAAGCGCCCGGTCCCGGCGGTCGCGTCCAGGGAAATGCGGCAGTCCAGCTCCAGCGACGCTTAGGGTCCGATCAGGGCGTAGAACGGAAGCTGCGGGACATTCGCGATCTGCGGCGGCGAGATGCGGGCCAGCGCGCTGAGGTCGACGCTCTGAAAGGAGACGTCGGCGTTCGCGGTCACGTCCTCGGCGCCCTGCGCAAGGCGCGTGCCCTTCTGCGAGTAATGCACGCCGATCTGAACGCCAAGCATTTCGCCCATGACCGGAAACGCGACCGCGGCCCCGCCCGATATGCCATTCAGGTTTGATGCATCGGGGACCAGGGGTCCGCTGCTGGTGAAGGTCATGGTTGCCGCGTTCATCCCGACCAGGGGGAACAGCACTGTAAGCCCGTCCATGATCCCGTCGGATTCGGCGACGTTGGCGGGAGGGGGCGGGGCGGTTCGCGGGGTCGGGGTTCGCGTCGGTGTCGGCGTCGGTGCCGCGGTGGGCGCGGCGCGTCTCTGCGCCTCGTCCAGCAGCGCGAGCGCGTCCGTGTAGTGTTCACCCTGTTGGCCCGCCTCCACGAGGTAGCGGGTCGCCGACGTGACGGCGGTCTGCACGTGTCCGGCCTCAAGCGCCGCCTGGGCGTGCTTGAACCACAACTCGACCGGTGTTTCCATGTCGTTGGCGGCCTGCAGCGCGAAGACGACGTCCAGCGCCTCCAGCGCAGCGTTCCAGTCCTGGCTCTGAATGTACCGGTCGGCGCGCACGAGATAGAGGTCTATCTGGATCTCCGGGGGAAGGTCCTGTCCAGCCGCCGCCAACGGGCCCATCCCGATCGACGCACCGAGCGCCAGAATTGCGACCAGGCGATTCAGTTTCATCATCACTCTCATCCCTTCCGCTGTTGTGTCACACCCTGACGACCAATGTACCGGGCCTCAGAGGATTGATCCACAAATGACTAGGGACAGTTCGACACGTTGCGCCGGCTCACGCCGCGCAGCCACGTCTGGAACGCCGAGTCGGTTGGCGCGCACAGGTCGGTGCCCTGGGCCGCGAACCAGAAGAGCCTCGTGAGCGATGTGAGCGAGCTCGGCAGGGTGCCGGTGAGGCCACTGTTGCCGTTGACCAGGAGTTCGTTCAGGGTGGTGAGGCTGCCGAATTCGGTCGGGATGTTGCCCGTCAGGGCGTTGTCATGGAGCCAGAGGGTCTTTATTCGGCCGAGGCTGCCCAGCGCCGTCGGAATCGCGCCCGACAGGCTGTTCCCGCTCAGGTTCAGGGTGTAGAGGGTCACCATGTCGCCGAGCGCCGCCGGGATCGAACCCGAGAACTGGTTGTCTCCCAGCTCCAGCCAGTCCAGCCTGCGAGTGCCGAAATCGGGGATCGTGCCGGTCAGGGCATTCCCGCTGATGTTGAGGCCCGACAGAAGAGGAAGACCGAGCAGCGACGCCGGGAAGGCACCCGAGAGATCTTTGTCGTTGAGCCAGACCCACCGCAGCTTGGCCATGCCGCTCATGTCGCTCGGTATGCCCGTCAGCTGGTTGTCGCCCAGCCTCAGGGAATGGAGCTTGGTGAGCGCGGTCAGGGCGTCGGGGACCGCACCCGTCAGCTCGTTCCCCCCCAGATTCAGGCTGAGCAGGTTTGTGAGGTCGCCCAGCTCGGTCGTAATCGTACCTGTAAGGCCGTTGTCCGCCAGGTCCAGCACCTCGAGGTTGGACAGGTCTCCGAGTTCGGTGGGGATTGTGCCTGTCAGGTCGTTTCCTGCGAGGTCGAGGCGCTTGAGGCTGGTCATGTCGCCCAGTTCGGTGGGGATCGAGCCGGTCAAGTCGCTGTGGCTGATGTCGAGGAATTCCAGTCCCGTGAGGTTGCCGAGTTCGGTGGGAATGGTCCCGCTGAAGCTGGCGCGTGCCAGATCCAGCGTGTCCAGCTTGGTCAGGTTGCCGAATGTCGTGGGGATCGAGCCCTTCAGGAGGTTGTTGCCCGACAGGTCGAGCACCCTGAGGCTGTCGAAATTGCCGAACGAGTCGGGAATCCCCCTGAGACCGTTGCTCGACAGGTCCAGGCGCCTGAGGTGGACCAGACTGTCGAGCAGGGGCGTGGGAGTGTATTTCAGGTTGTTGCCGGAAACGACCAGCTCGACCACGTTGTCGTCGTCATCCAGCACGACCCCCTGCCATTCGCTCACCGGCCTGGAGGTCAGCCAGTTGCCCTGTTCCTCCCAGATGGGTCCGGCGGTGGAGTTGTAGAAGAGGACGAGCACGCCGTACGCGGGATGACGGTCCGCGCCGTCGGCCCGGGGCACAAAGTGGAAATCGAGGGTGTCGTCTTCGGCCTGCTGCGAAAACGCCGAAGCCGATGTGGCGACCTGGTCCGCACTGGTGCCGGTTTGGCCCTCGACCTCTACGAAGTACTGTCGAATGGGTTCGTCTCGCCCGGGCGGGGGTCCGTATTCCCAGGGTCCGACGGGCTTGTCCACGGTGACCTGGTGGAAGCCCTCCTGCAGGTTCTCGGCCTCCCAGGTGCCGTCGTCTTGGGTCTCGACCGACACCCTGTTGGCGAATCGGCCCGGCTGGCAGTTGTTCGCGTCGGCGGGGGCCTCGCAGTAGTCCAGGTTGACGTTGAGCCCTGCGAAGGGATCGGGGTCGCTGTCGCTGTCCGTGGTGCCTCCGTCGTCGGCGCGCGTGACCCGTCCGGACAGCGTCCCGTCGCTGACGACAACCTCTCGGGGCACCAGGTGGAAGTCGAGGCTGTCCTCGGTTGCCGACGCTCGCTCCAGTTGTTCGAAGTAGCTGCGCACGGGCTGGGTGCTGCCGGGTGGCGCACCATATTCCCAGCTCCCTGGTACGTCCACGGTGACCAGATAGTAGCCCTCTCGCAGGCCGTCGGCTTGCCAGGTACCGTCGTTCCGGGTCTCGACCGACACCCTTTCGCCGAATCGGCCCGGTTGGCAACGGTCCGCACCGGCGGGAGCCTCGCAGTAGTCCACGCGAACGGTGATGCCTCCGAAGGGATCGGGGTCGCTGTCCGTGTCGGTGGTACCGCCGTCGTCGGTCCGCGTGACCCGCCCGGACACTGACCCGACGCTTTGGGTGATCTCGGGCACCAGGTGGAAGTCCAGGCTGTCCTCGGACGCCTCGGTGCCTCGCAGCTGTTCGAAGTAGCTTCGCCGCGGTTGGTTGCTTCCGGGCGGGGTGCCGTAGTTCCAGTCCGCGGGCAGATCCACGGTGACCAGGTGATGGCCCTCTCGCAGGCCATGGGCTTGCCATGTGCCGTCGTCCTCGGTCAGGACCGACACCCTCGTGCCGAATCGACCCTGTTGGCAGCTGGTCCCGTCTGCCGATGCCTCGCAGTGGTCCACATGAACCGTGAGCCCCCCGAAGGGATCGGGGTCGGCATCGGTGTCGGTGGTATTGCCGTCATCGATGCGCGTAATCATTCCCGACATCGACCCCGTGCCGAAGACGACGACGAAGTCCGCGTCCGTGAAGTCGGCCGGATCCGACTGGTTGCCGCTCGTCCCGGCGTCGGCGTCGATCAGGCCGGTGGCGTGGTCCCAGACGGGGAGCGCATCACCGCTTGTGATTGCCCGCTGTTCCGGTCGCGCGTCGGTGGTGAGCACGGGTGAGCGGTCGATGGGTTCCGTATTGGTGCCAGCTACGAAGTAGTCCTCGTTGGACGCTCGCACCACGTACGGGCCCTCGATGATATCTGTGAAGGAATAGCGGCCGATGATGTCCGTGGTGTCGGTCAGCCCCGTGGCCACCGCGTCGGCCCGACCGCCAGAGCCTTCGACCCGCAGGAGCTCCATCTGGATGCCGCTGACGGTCTCACTGTAACTCACGCGGTCGTCGCGGTTGGCGTCGTTCACCACGGTCCCCGAAATGGACGTTTTCAGGTACGGCACCGTGACGCTCAGGGCCTGCCGGGCTCCCGTCTCGGTGTCCTCCTGCTGGAAGAGAAGGAACGTCACGTCGTCGGCTGCTCCCCAGTCGTCGTTGCCCGACACCGACAGCGTATACCTGCCGGTCGGCACACCGGTGAAGCGGAACTCGCCGTCGCCGACGACGAACTCGCCAAACGGGTTTTTCTCGCCCACCTCGGTGCTCCCTTCGTAGGCGAACAGGCCCCCTTTGTAGTCGAGGTCCACGGTCAGGCCGTTGGCGAACACATCGGGGGCGCTCACCCCGAAGCGGTCGGTGATGGTGTCGTTGGGGGTGGGGTCGCCGCCGTAGTCGGCCGATCCGACCCATCCCCAGACCTCGCTGTTCGTCCACACGTAGGCGAAGGTGGAGCAGGCGGATCGGCCGTAGGTGGAGGACTGCGGGCAGAGCCGCACCTCGGGGCCGCCGCCGCTCTCGGAGCCGAAAGCGCCGACATCGAAGGCACCGAGATCCTGCCAGCTGTTGACTAACCCCCGGCTCACCAGCAAGCGGTCCCCGTGGATGTCGATATCGACGGTGAACTCGATGTCGGCCGGCAGGTTCCGGTAGACGACCAGACCGCTCTCGCCGGGGTTGCGCCTGTGCCCGTTGACGTTGATGTCGTGGTCGGGGTCGTCGTTTCGGTAGGGAAAGAGGTGCCCCTGGCCGTCACCCACCAAAAGCGAAATCTCGAGGGCGTCGCGGGACCCGGTCGGCCGTTCGTCGCCGTAGATCCCCTCGGTCGTGTAGCCGCCCTCGTGATCGCGTTCCCAGTGGACGCCGACGACCAGCGACTGGGTGGTGAACCGGACCTCGATCTCGCCCAGATCCACCGTGTCGCCCGGCAGCGTGAGCCCCTCGTGGGTGTAGGTGAGCGTCACGGCGCCGCTGTCGGCGTCCTCGCCCGGCACCGGCGTCTGCTCGAACAGCTCGCCCAGCGCTCCAGCCTGCGTGTCGGCGAGGCGCACGGTGTAGCGCGCGGGCAGGTCCGCAGCCTCGGCGAGCACGTGGAAGGCGACTGCGCCGAGCGAGTCGGTGGCATCGAGGTCGACCGGAGTCGCGCTGCTGCTGCCGGGGTCGCCCGTCACGTACTCGGTGTCCCAGCCCTCGAGTGGGGTCCCGCCGCTGCGCGCCGTCTCGATCGTCCGCGCGGCGAAACGCATCTCGGCCTTGCGGTTGACCATCGTAATCGTGTCGCCGGCGTCGTGGTACGGGCTGCGGGTGGGGTAAGCGACCGTCTGGGTGCGGGCATTGGTCAGCGCGAAGTGCTCGGTGGGAAGGGTGGTGGTGTCGACCTGGGCGAAGACTTCGTTGTCGGCGGCGTCCACACGGTCGAACATGACCCGTGCCAGCCCCGTCGAGTCGGTCGTGGCCGAACCGAGGACCTGTGCGTCGTCGCTGCTGGCGTAGACGTTGATCTTCACGCCCTCGACGTAGCCGCCCCGCATTTTGCCCGTGCCCATCCGCGCACGAAAGCCGACGGTCTGGCGCGCGATGTCGATCGGGAGGTGCACCGTCGCGCGCGCACCCGCCGCGACCGTGACGGAGATGCCCAAGGCAGCCCCGTTGTAGGCCAGGCCGGCCGCATCCAGCGCGGCTCTGACCTCGTTGGTCTCGTTGACCAAGACTCGATACTCGCCCCGCTTCAGGGCCGGGAATGCGTAGGCGCCTGTGCTGTCAGTGGTGTCCGTCACGAAGTCGGCATTGCCAGCCCCCGCCACCAGCAGAACCGGGATGCCCACATGCTCCAGCAGGTCCTCGGCGTCGACGTCGTAGGCGTCGTTGTTCGGATTGGAGTCCAGATACAGCCTGCCCGAAACGCTCGCAGTGCGCGTGTGCGCCCCCGCGAAGTGCCGGATCCGCGATTCCTTGATGCCGAGTTCGACGGTTGCCGTATCGGTCTCGAAGACGTATGCGACCGTGTCCGGGTTCGTCACCGTCACCGTGTAGATGCCGACCCCCAGACCCTCAAAGCTGTACACGCCGTCGTCGCCCGTCGCCTGCTCGGCCTCCGCTGCGCCCGACAGCGTGACGGTCACACCCGCCAGCGCCTCACCCTCGACGTTCACCTGGCCCCTGATGGCGCCCTGGCGGAGCGCCGTACCCGTGAACGACAGGTCGTCCCGGGCCTCGCCAACCGCCAGGTCGACGCTGAGCGAGTCCGAGACGAGGCTGTACGTGGCTGTGTCGGGGGTCTCCACGCCGACCCAGTAGCTGCCCTTGCGGAGACCGGTAAAGCCGTAACTGCCGCCGGTGCTCGTGGTGTCCGTGGCTTCTGCGTCGCCGCCGAGGGTCACCGCAACTCCCTCCACACCTTCGCCATCGACCGTGACCGTTCCGCCTATGCTCGCTGTCCGCAGGATCGTGCCTGCGAAGTCGGCCCGGGCCGTCCCGCCGGCAACCACCGGGCCCTGCCAGCTGGTGACTGCGAACGAGAGTTCATCGTCGTCCACGGAAACCTCGACCCGGTACGTGCCCGCCGTGAGGTTGCCGAACGCATAGGTCCCGTCGTCCGGCGTCGTCCTTGTCTCGACAACCGTACTGGCCGTGCTGCTGATGACGCGGTTCAACGTCACGATAGCGCCCGCGACACCTTCGCCATCGGCCGTAACCGTACCGTTGATCCCCGCCGTACGCAGCGCCGTGCCCTCGAAGTTCACGGTCGCCGTCGAGTCCGCTTCCAGCGTGACGTCCTGGCTGTCTTCGAAGGTGTACTCGGCTGTGTCGTATCCGGAGATGGTCACGGTGTAGTCGCCCGGGGCCAGGCCCGAGATCGCATACCGCCCGCCGGCGTCGGTCGTCGTCAAGGCATTTGCGGTACCCGAGAGGGTCACCGTCACCCCCCCGATGCCCTCGCCGTTGGCGCTCACCAGTCCGTCGATGCCGGAACTGCGCAGCGGGGTGCCGTCGAAGCGAACGTTCGCGGTCTCGCCCAGCGCCAACGTCACGTTCTGCGACGTGACCTCGAATTCGTATGCGTCGCTGTCGTAGCCCGAAATTCCCACCACGTAGTCGCCGGCGCGCAGTTGCGCGAACGTGTAGAGTCCGGCCACGTCGGTCGTGGTCGTTCTGTGCGCTCCGTCCGGGCCACCGACCAGACTCACGTTGACGCCCTCGAGGCCCTTGCCCTCGACGATTACCTGGCCCTGGATCCCGGCTGTGCGCAGGAAGGTGCCGTCAAAGCTGATCACCCGCGATTCGTGGGCAGAGACGGTGACCGCCGTGGTGGTGCTGGCGAACGCCACTGCGTTGGAATCGAAGCCCGAGATCGCGACCTGATAGGTGCCCGCGCGCAGGTTGGTCAGGGCGTATTCGCCGTTGGGGGCGGTGATCGCCGCGGCATCGGAGGGACCCGTGAGACGGACCGTCACCCGGTCGAGACCCCGGCCTTCCGCTGTCACTCTTCCCCGAATGCTGGAGGTCCGGATGTAGGACCCGGTGAAGTTGACGGTGTGGTTGGAGCCATCGGCCAGGATGATCACCAGTTCCGCGGTTCTTTCGAAGACGGCGTCTGCGGGGTATCCGCTGATGATCACATTGTAGACTTCCGCGGGGACATCGCTGAAGCGGTATGTGCCGCCGCCCGACGTCCTGGTGGTCGCGCCATTGGTGAGCGTGACGGTGACGCCATCGATGCCGGTGCCCTCGATGGAGACCTGGCCGGTGATGGTCCCGGTGTTCCCTTCCAGGTCGTCACAGCCCGTCAGTGAGAGTGCTGCCAGAGCGGTGATTGCGAGGCCCCTGACTCGGTGCATGACCAGTGCCTTCCTTTGCCGTGGGTTGGACTTGAGCGTCGCGCTCACCCGGGTGCGGATGGCTCAGTGACCAGCGAGCCATTCCGGCAGCCAGCGAAACTGTGCTGAAAGTGTAAACATTTGTTTATATCATAAGAAAAACCCGGCCCCAATTGAAGACTCTCCGGGGGACTGGGTTTTGGGCCGGGGGTCAAAACGCGGGGCCGGAAACGCCTCGCCCCCGCCCGAAATCTTCGAGCGGCGGCGAGCGTCCGACCATTGGGCCGGTCGTCCTACCGGAACTTCAGCCGTCCCCGAATCCCGATCGTGTGCTCGGGGGCGCCCAGCCCGCTCTCGCGCCGGGTCCCCTCGATCCGCAGTCCCAACCCTCTGCCGAGGTCATAGCGCAGGCCGCTGCTGAAGGCCCTGGCGCCACCATCCGCGAGGTAGAAGCCACCGTAGGGCGTACCCTGGAACCCCGCCACCCCGTAGGCGACTTCGCCGTCCACGTTGGCTCGCATGCGCATGTCGCCCCCGCGAACCGCATCGGACACGCCCTGGTCCCAGAGCTGGTTCACGCCGCTCGCGGCATCGCCGTACGAGGGGGCCACCCGGATCGAGAGCCCCTGGCCCCGGGTAGCCGGGTCGAACTGGATCATTCCGCCGAAGCCCCATTCCTCGTAGCCCTCGCGGGCGGAGATGAGGAGTCTGCCGCGGCCCTCGGCCATCAGTCCCAGACCGGCGTTGCTGTAGCGGAGTCCGCCGCCGACCTCTCCGCTGGTGCCGTTCACGCCGTCGCCGTTGTCGTAGCGCATGCCGCCTTCAAGCACGATTGCGACCTCGTTCCCGCCGGAAGAGCGGTAGCCCTGCGTCCACTCGAGAGCGAGTTTGGCGCGCTGCATGTCAAGCGTGACCGAGTCGATCCGCTCGCCGCCGTCGACCATCACGCGGCCGGCCCACCCTTCGGCCTTGACGCGGACGCCGCCGATGCCGGTTTCGAGCACCTGGTAGCTGCCTCCCGCGGCGCCCGTCAGCATGCGCGTCGGACTGGTCCGCAGCGCCTCGCGTGCGTCCTCGACCTCGACATCGCCGAATCCGTATCCGCCGGTGGCCCAGGCGGCGTTCCCGCGGTCGCCCGAGAACCAGGCCACATAGGGATTCACGCTGGTCATCGCGGTGCCGTAGGTGCCGGTCACCGGACTGGCGCCGGTCTTGTCCGTGAAGTCGAAGGTGCCCGTGGAGTACGAAGCCGCGATGCCCGCGAGAATGTCGGACGCCACTCGCGCGTCCGCACCGACATGGGCACTGACCATGTTGCCGCTCCAGTCGAGGGCGCTCGCGCCGGGTTCGCCCAGATGCTGGTACTCACCCGCGCCCCAGGTCGCCATCTGGCTGGCGCCCGAGGTCGCCGTCTGGAAGGACGAGCCTCCGAAGAGGAGGGCTGCGCCAGAGCGGTCGCGTCGGCCCAGGCCGGTGACTGCACGTGGCGAGGAAAAGCTTGCGGCCATCGATGAAAGCCCGCCCATCTCCATGCGCCGTTCCCTTCCCATCCCGGAGGCTACCGCGTCGATGCGGTCGGCGATCGCCGAGACCGTGCTCGAGGTCATGGCCGCGGCCACATGCGGCAGGACCCTGGTATTGAGCCGTCCTGCGCGTTCGACGGGATCGTCGGTGGCGGCAGAGGCGATTCCCGACGGTGCTCCCGTGCCCGCGACGTTGATCGCCGAGACGCGGTAGAAGCGCCTGCTGCCCGGCAGCAATCCGGTGTGCGAGTAGGAAGTGCTCGTGGACCCCGAGTTGCGCACGAGATCGCGCCAGTTGGTGCCGTTTTCCGACACTTCGATCCGGTATCCGCTGACCTGTGCGCCACCGTCATAGGCGGGCGCGGCCCAGGTCAAGTCGATCTGCGTCGGTGAGGTCGCGAGTGCCGTCAGGCCGGTGGGCGCATCGGGCACCGTGGCGTCTGTGGTAGCGCTGGCGACGCTCGACGCGCGGCCGACGCCGATCCGATTGACGGCGGAGACGCGGTAGTGGCGTGTAGAGGCGGGACTGAGCCCCGCGTGGGTGTACCGCGTCGCGGTGCTGCGCGTATCGGCCACCAGGGTCTGCCAACTGGCGCCCGCGTTATCCGAGATCTCGATCCTGTAGCCCGTGATCGCCGCGCCGCCGTCGGTCGTTGGCGCACGCCAGGACAGGTTGATCTGGGAGGTGCCGTCGGCCTGGGCATCCAGGTTTCTCGGCGCATTGGGCACGGTCGCGTCCGTGGTTGCCCCGGCCACGTTCGAGTGCCTGCCGACTCCGGCCAGGTTGACCGCCGAGACCCTGTAGTGCCGCGTGGTGGCCGGCTGGAGATTGGTGTGCGAGAAGTTCGTCGCCGTCGATCCCGTGTTGCGGCGCAGGATGGTCCATGTGCGCCCTCGATCGGCCGACACCTCAATCCGGTAGCCGAAGACCGCGGAACCGCCGTCGTTGGTCGGGGCGGTCCAGGACAAGTTGATCCGCGACGTGCCTTGCGCCGTGGCTGCCAATCGTGTCGGGGGCGCGGGGACGTCGGGAAGTGTGGTGGCGCTCACCGGACCCGCCGGTTGGCCGAAGCCCGCCGAGTTGATCGCCGACACGCGGTAAAAGCGGGTCGTCACGGGTGGCAGGCCTGCGTGCGTATAGGTCGTGGCCGTGGAGCCGGAGTTTTCAACCAGTGCGATCCATGGTCCTGCTGCGGAGTTTCCAACCTCGATCCGGTAGCCGGTGATCAACGCTCCGCCGTCGGTCGTCGGTGTATCCCAGTTGAGTTGGATCGTACGTGCGCTTGCACCGGCTGCCCGCAGTGCCCGGGGCTGTCCCGGGACGGTCGCGTCGGTGGTTGCGTTGGCCACGCTGGAGACGGGCCCCACACCCTCGCTGTTGATCGCCGCGACCCGGTAGTACCACCTGCTTCCCGCCAACAGACCGGTATGCCTGTAGGTGGTGGCGCTGGACTGCGTGTTGGCACGGATGACCCTCCAGCCGGAGTTTCGGGACCGGGAGGCTTCGATGCGGTATCCGCTGATCCTCGCGCCACCGTCCGAGGTCGGCTCCGACCATGACAACTCGATCGCCGTACTGCCGTCGGCTCGGGCCATCACGCCCCTCGGGGCTCCAGGCAGTACGGCCTCCGTCGTCGCCCGAGCCACCCTGGACGGTGTCCCAACCCCGGCGGTGTTGATTGCCGAGATCCGATAGTCGCGCCGGGTGCCGGGTGCGAGCCCGGTATGGGAGAAGTTGGTCGCAACCGATCCCGTGTTGCTGCGAAGGATGCTCCAGTTGGCCCCGCCGTCTCTCGACATCTCGATCCGATACCCCAGGACAGGGGCACCGCCGGTGCTTCTGGGCGCTGACCAGGACAGGTTGATTCGCGAGGTGCCGATCGCGCGAGCCGTCAGGTTGGTAGGGGCTCCTGGCACGTCGGCGTGCGTACGCGTGCTCGCCTCGAGCGACCAGGGACCGGCACCCACGGAGTTGATTGCCGCTACCTGGTAACGGTAGGCCGAAACCGGCTGGAGGTTGGTGTGCTGGTAGGTGGTGGCCGCGGAACCGGTGTTTTGGCTGATAGTGATCCAGCTGCTGCTGGTGGGCCCGCGCACCCGGATACGGTAGCCGGAGATCGGGGACCCGTTATCGCTCGTCGGGGCGGTCCACGAGAGGGTAATGCTCCTCGGCCCGTCCGCCCTCGCGCGGAGGCTCTGGGGCGCGGTGGGCGTTCCGGTGTTGGTGGTGCCGGAGGCCACGTTCGAGAATCCCCCGGTGCCCTCGGCGTTTATCGCGGCGACGCGGTAGTGTCTGGTCGTGGAAGGGGAGAGGCCGGTGTGCGTGTAGCTCGCGGCCGTGCTGCGCGTGTTCGCCACCAGCGCGGTCCACCCCGAAAACCCGTTGGGGGACACTTCGATCCGGTAGCCGGTGATCGCGCTGCCGCCGTCCGAGGACGGGCGCGTCCAGTTCAGAAGAAGTTGAGTCCTTCCCCCCAGGCCGCTTGGAACCACCGTGAGGTTCGTGGGTGCGTCAGGGGCGGCGAGATCGGTGGTCGCATCCGCAATGTCTGACCAATCGCCCCTGCCCTCGTTGTTGATCGCGGCAACGCGGTAGTGGCGGGTGCTGCCGGGGTCAAGACCGGTGTCGGTGTATGACGTTGCCCTGCTCCCCGTATCCGACTCGACCACCGTCCATCGGGTCCTTCCGTTGGGGGATACCTGGATCGTGTAGCCGGTGATGGACCCACCGCCGCTTGACAAGGGCGCCGTCCAGTCGAGTTCGATGCTGGTCGCGCTCCTGGCCCGGGCGGTCAATCGCCTGGGCGCGTTCGGGACGAGGCCCCTCGTAATCGCGCTGGCGACGTTGGAAGGCTCGCCTTCACCGCCGCGGTTGATCGCAAAGACCCTGTAGTAGTGCTCGGTGTTCGGATCGAGGCCGGTGTGCTCGTAGATGGTCCCGGTGTCCTCGGTGTCCACTACGAGGGGGTCCCACGGAGCACTTCCGTTGTTCGACACCTCGATCCGGTACCCGGTGACCCTGCTGTCGCCGGTATCGGCAGGGGCATCCCACTCCAGCACGATCACCGAAGTGCCGTCCTCGTCAGCCGTCAGGTTCAGCGGCGGACCGGGGGCATCGCCGACCAGCTCTATGGTGCGGTTGGCCACCACCTGCTGAAGCAGCCCCGGCGCGAGATTGCCGGCCAGATCCCTGAGTGCAGTGGTGCCCCTGTCGTCGTAGAACAGCTCCACCCGGTCCCCGAATCGGATCGCTTCTTCCAGTATCAGGAACATGTCTCTCGCATCGACTTCGACCCTTCTCACCCTTGCGACATTGAACCTGCCGTCCCTGATATAGGACACGGAAAAATCGTCGACCGACGGGATGAATGAAGTGGTCCTACTTCGTTGGACAGTCCGAGGGCAAAGCTAAGGTGGACTCCGACTGGTTCCGAGAGCCCTCGGGAGCTTACGCTGTGTTCTGTCTTGAGAGGGATGTTACACCCCGCTGTCCTCTTCGGCAAGGGGAAGGACGGATGCCAGGATGAGCCCCGCTCGCCGGGAGGGGGACCCGACCGGCGAGCGGGGCTTGGACACCTGTGGCGCGCGGCGCACAGAATGGGCGTATCACCCGCTCCCCGCCGCTGTCTCGCGAGGGTGTCCGCCAGCCCCGGTGGTGATCCGCGGTTCACATCACCCTCGTGCCGTTGCGGTAGGTCTCGCTTGGCGTGCGCCCGGCCAACGCCGAGTGGGGGCGCACCTCGTTGTAGAAGTCGATCCACGAGCCGATGATCCGCTGGGCATCCAGCCCGTTGTGGAGTTCATGCAGGTACACCGCCTCGTACTTCAGCGACCTCCACAGCCGTTCGATGAAGATGTTGTCGAGGAAGCGGCCCCGGCCGTCCATCGAGAACGCCACGCCCGCACCCAGCACCCGGTCGGCGAAGACCTCGCTGGTGAACTGCGCGCCTTGGTCGGTGTTCAGGATCTCCGGAGTCGCCCAGGTGAACGCGTCGTCCAGAGCCTCGATGCAGAACGACGCGTCCATCGTGTTGGACAGCCGCCAGGAGAGGACGTGCCGCGTAGCCCAGTCCATCACGGCCACCAGGTAGAAAAACCCTTGCGTCACAGGGATATAGGTGATGTCCGCGCACCACACGTGGTCCGCACGGAAGATCTCGAGGCCGCGCAGCAGGTAGGGGAAGATCCGGTGCTCCGAGTTCGCCACGCTCGTGCGCGGACGCCGATACGTCGCCTCCATCCCCATGAGGCGCATGAGCCGCCGGATCCGGTGCCGGCCAGCCGTGACACCCTCGCGGCGGAGATGCCGCATCATCTGCCGGCTCCCGTAGAACGGATAGTCCATGTGAAGCTCGTCCATCCGCCGCATCAGGGCCAGGTTCTCCGCGCTCTCCCCCTTCGGCCGGTAGTAGAGCGACGACCGGCTCATACCCAGCAGCACGCACTGCCTCGACAGGCTCAGCGGTCCATCCGGCTCGATCATCCCGAAGCGCTCCGCCCGGCTCAGCGCTTCAACCCGCGCCGAAAAAAATCCCGCTCGACCGTGAGCTCTCCGATCTTGGCGTGCAGGTCGTGGATCTTCGCCTCATGCTCCTTGGCGAGCCTCCGACTCCCGCCCTTGGCGAACACTTCCGGCATGGCGTCGACCAGCTGCCGCTTCCAGGCGCTCACCTGGTTCGGATGAAGCTCATGCCGCGCGGCGATCGCCTGCACGCTGTCGCGCTCCTGGAGCGCCTCCAGCGCCACACGGGCCTTGAACTCCGCCGTGAATCTCCGTCTCTTCCTGGCCATCTCGGTGCCTCCTGTTCCATAATGGAATCCACCTTAACGACCTGTCCAAAAAACCGGGACCACCTCAGAACTTCACATCCAGGTCTTCGCTGTACGTCATTGTGAGCAGGTTGCGGTCGACAACTGCTCGCTGGACCTCCGGTACCTTGTTGTCGACAGCGATGAGGTACCCGCGCCCGATGTTTCCTTCGTTGCCAGCGTTGTGCGCCACGTCCGACGGAATGGTGATTTGCACAATGCCTTCATAGTTGGCGGACGTGTTCATCGCGACCGAATAGTTGCTGCCGGAACCGTTCAGGGGAGGAACGGGTGTCGCCCCGCCAGCGATCTGTATGTCCGAGAGCGTGAAGCCGAACACGTTTTGCGAGAAACTGATTTCGAGAAGGATTTCCTCTTGCACGGTCCCGGTGAAGGTATGCGATATGGAGGTGATCCTGGGGGCGACAACCTCACTCGCCCCGGCAGGCGCCGCCAACGGTCCGGTCACGGCTTCCGAACTGCGGGAAGACGGCTCCTGCGCACGTGCTTCCATGGACGGAAGCAGACCCGCCCAGACCACTGCGAGGGCCGCCAGGGAACGAGCTGTTGTACGAGGGTTGATCGGAATCATCAGGGCGCCTCTTCCCGCAGTGGGGTAATCATATGTTTACCAGGCCGTCTACTAACCTAGAGAGAACCCGCCGGACGAAAAAGGTTCCGGGGTCAAACCCGGGCCAAAACGCGACTGTGGGGATTGAAGCCAGCCAGCACCCTGGCGGCGCCTCAGTTGGTCTGCCGTAGTGCCCTGGCACGTCCTGCTCCATTGGTTGAAGCGCATGCCGGACCCGGGACGTGAGCCGCGGCCCCCCGCTTCGCTCAGCGGCGGCCGTCGATCGTGATCCGGATCACCGAGTCCGCCCGCGCGGCCGCCTCACCGGGGCGGAACGGTGTCCCCGGCACCCGACCGTCCGCGCCCGGGACCACCCGCACGACGTTCCCCTCCTCGTCGATTTCGATAACCGGGCCCCGGTAGATGTCGTCGCCGAGGTCTATGGTGCGCGCGCCGTCAACCATTTCGCCCGCTATGTCGAGCGAGGGCAGGGCGTAGTCCTCGGCAAGGCCGGCGTTGACGCTGTACCCCATGTCTCCCAGGGCGAGGATCGTGATCGCGCTCAGAGGATGGCGCGCTCCGAAGCTGAACGTCGGCACCATAAGCTCCTGGTCCAGAACCGAACCCCGCCAGTGTTTGAAGTCTCCGTTTTCGACCGGAACCTTGCCGCCTGTGTAGCTGGCACCACCGGCGGCGTCGAACGCGCCGATGGCCAGCGGTCCTGCGAAATGGGCATCGGCGCCGGAGATCCCCGGTACCGAATCCCGGCGGAAGTCATGCCAGGCCCGATTCAGGCCGAAGCCCAGGACATGCGCGATCTCGTGGAGCGCCACCTCCGACAAGTTACCCGTTGCGTCAAGGACACCAATGTCGGCTCGGTCGAAGACCATGACTCCCAGGACCGGCTTTCCGGTCGCCGAGCGAACATAGCAGGCGCCGGCCGCCGCTACGGTGCCGCCGGTGCTGCCGTTGTAGGTCCCAACGACGATCGCCAGATCGTCCACGGTACCGATTTCCACATTGAAGCGCACGCCGAAGATGCTGCAGGACCATGTGTCGTCGACCACGACATCGCTGAACTCGGTGGCCGACAGTATGGATGTCCAGTAGGCTCCGGCATTGCGGGCGGCGGTTTCGAGGGGAGCGCTCACGTTGTCCGCGAAGCCGAGCGCGATGTGAAAGCCCGTGTCGATGCGCGTTACCAGCACGCTGAAGCGCTGCACGGCCGTGCGACCGTTCGGGTCGGACGCGATGACCGTAATGGTTGCCGTGCCCCTGCCCACGCCCTTCACCTGCAGCGTGTTGCGCACGATGCCCGCGATGGCGATGCCAGCATTGGACGTACCGGCCGTGTACCTCAGCGGATTCCCATTGGGATCACTGAAGTACTGAGTCACGTCGATCTCGATCTTTTCGCCCGCCATGAGGCTGTCGTCCGGGATCGTGCCTACGGCCTCCGGTCCTCTTGGCGGGGTCAGCACATCGACTTCGGCAGACTGAACGGCCGAGAGTCCGCCGGGGTCGGTGGCCGTAACCGTGAGCGTTGTCTTCCCCGGGGTTACACCGCGTACAGTCACCGTGCTGCCCGTCGCCGAAGCCGTCGCGACCGTTGCATCCAGAGTCCCTGCGTCGTAGGTCAGGTCGGCACCCTCCGGGTCGCGGAAGTATGGAGCCGCGTCGAAGATCGCGACGCCGCCTCGATTGATCGACTGCGCAGGGATGTTGCCGACCGCAACCGGGGCATTCCCCACCGCCTCCACCGTCAACAACACGCTCTGTGAGACGGAGAGGCCGTCCGAGTCATTGGCGCTGATCGTCACCGTGGTGCGCCCCTCGGACACGCCGGTCAGCGTGATGTCGCTTCCGGACGCGATGGCCGTCGCGATCGCCGGATCCGACGAGACCGCATCGAAGACCAGGCCGCCGCCATCGGGGTCCTGGAAGTGGTCGGCCACGGAAGCGGTGATGGACTGCCCGACCTCCACGCTCTGATTCGGCAACTGAGCCACCAGGATCGGCCCCTGCCCCTGGATCACGACCGTGACCGGCGTCCTGATGGAGGCCGAGTGACTCTCTGGATCGGTGGCTGTGACGGTCAGCACGGTCTCGCCGGATCCCACGCCCGTGATCGTCACGCTCGCGCCCGACACCGAGGCCGTGGCAATATCCGGATCCTCCGTGAGCGCACCGTAGGTGAGCGGGTCTCCGTTGGGATCCTCGAAATACCCGGAGACCACCAGGGTGCGATCCCTCCCTTCCGCGACCGTCTGTGCGGGGATCGCGCCGACGGGCTCCGGGGTATTGCCGCCCTGGCCGGCGACGGTGATTCGGGAGGTATGGGTGGCTGTAAGGCTGTCAGGGTCGATGGCCGTCAGCGTCAGGGTGGCCAGACCGTCCGAGAGGGCCGTGACCGTGACCAGATTGCCGCGCGTTGTGGCCGTCGCGATACCGGGCTCCGAGGTGCTGGCCGCATAGGTGAGCGCGTCCCGGTCCGGGTCGGTGAAGTACCCGTCGACAGGCAGCGTCAGGCGGTCGCCCCGACCGAGTTCGAGGTCCGGGAAGGTCGCCACTGCAACCGGCGACTGGTTGCCCACCGTCACGGTGAACGTCTGCTCGACCGTCAGGCTGTAAGGATCGGTCGCGGTGACCGTCACCTCGGCTTCTCCCTTGCGCAACGCCCGCAGGGCGAGGCTGCTGCTGTCGACCTCGACCTGCACGCTCCTACGGTTCGACGACACCGCCTCGTACGTGAGCGCGTCGCCGTCCGGGTCGGTGAAATGGATGTCCATGTCCAGCGCATGGGGCCGTCCGCGGAAAATCGTCTGCGGCGGGATCGAATCGGCGATGGCGGGTGACCGGTTCAGCACCGTAACCGCGAAGCTCTGCCGGGCCGCCAGGCCGCCGGGATCGGCGGCGGTCACCGTGACTTCGGCTTTGCCGTTGCCTGAAGCCGTCACCGTCACCTCCGTTCCCGCGACCTCGACCGTCGCCACGCTGCCGTCCGAGCTCTCCGCACCGTAGGTCAGGTCGTCGCCGTCCGGATCGCCGAAGAATCGACTCATCTCGAGGGTGACGCTGTGCGCGCGGTTGAGACTCTGCGAGGGAATCGAGTCTGTCACGAGAGGTCCACGGTTGGGCACCGTCACCTCGAAGCTCTGTCGTGCCGTCAGGCCCTCCGTGTCGGAGGCGGTCACCAGCACCGTCGCCCGACCCTGCTGCAGGGCGACAACTCTGAGCACCGCGCCGTTCGTCGAAAGGATCCTCGGGTCGATCACGCTGCTGTCCGACGTCACGGCGGTGTAAGCCAGGGCATCGTCGTCGGGGTCGCCGAAGTACCGGGCCAGCTCCACCGTGACGGTGTCGTTCCTGAAGAGCGTGTGCGCCGGGATCGAATCAGTCAGCATCGGGGCCCGGTTCGGCACGAAGACCTGGAAGCTCTGGGCGGCCGACAGCGCACGGGGATCCGACGCGGTCACGGTTACCACGACCGTGCCCTTGGCCAATGCGGTCACGGTCAGCCTGTCGTCCGTGACCGAAACCGTGACCACCGCACTGTCGGTGACCTCCACCGAGTAGGACAGCGGGTCCTCGTCAGGCTCCGCGAAGTACGGCGCGAGATCCACCGCTTCCGAGTCACCCACCTCGAGCTTTCGGCTTGCGATGGAATCAACCGGCAGCGGCGCACGGTTCGGAACCGTGACCCAGAACCGCTGCGTGACGCTGAGGCCACCGGGGTCGGTCGCCGTCACGGTCAAACGCGCCCGACCCTGCGCGATTGCTGTCACAATAATCGTGTCATTCATGACATTGGCCGTGACAACGCTGCTCTCCGACGTCTCGGTACGGTAGGTTAGCGTGTCACGATCCGGATCGCCGAAGTACCGGCCCATCTCGAGCGCGACGCTCTCGTGCCGGTACAGCCGCTGCTCCGGGATCGCTTCCCTGGTGACCGGCCCCCGGTTCACCACGGAGACGCGGAAAGTCTGACGCACGGCAAGGCCGCCCGGATCCGTGGCGCTCACCGACACGACCGCCTCGCCCTGGCTTGCTGCCCTGACAAGCAGCACTCCCTCGGGCTCCCGAACCCGGATCGACACCACACTGCTGTCCGACGCCTCGGCCGTGTAGGCGAGGGTGTCTCCGTCCGGATCGGAGAAGTGCCGGGACAAGGTCACCGTCATCGTGTCGTCCGTGAAGAGGACCGCGTCCCGGATGGCGCTGGCGACCCGCGGTGGCCGGTTCGGGACCACGACCCGGAAGCTTTGCGTGGCCGACGCGCCCTCTTCGTCGGAGGCCGTGACCGTGACCATGGCGTTGCCTGCCGCCAGAGCACGCAAGCGCACCGAATCGCCCGACAACGCCACGGCGACCACGCTGCTGTCCGACGCGACGACCACGTACGAGAGCGGGTCGCCATCCGGATCCTCGAAATAGCGCACCAGACTCAGCGTCTCGGTCCGGCCGACCCCCAGGGTCAGCGGGGCGATCGAGTCGACGGCGACCGGGCCACGGTTGGGAACGGTGACCGTGAAGCTCTGCCCGGCACTCAGCCCGCCCGGATCCCTGGCTGTCACGATGACCGTGACCGTGCCCTTCGCCAGCGTGGCTAGGGTCACCCGTGCGCCCTCCACCGATGCCCGCACCCGGCTGGAGTCGGACACCGCGACGGCATGGTTCAGCGACTGACCATCGGGTTCGTTGAAGTAGGGGGCCAACTCCAGCGTCACCGAGTCACCCACCATCACTTCCTGGTCGGGGATCCGACCCACCGCGTCGGGCGGCCGGTTGGGCACCACCACCCGGAAGCTCTGCCGCGCCTGCAACCCGCCGGGATCGGTCGCCACGATGGTCACGACCGTGACTCCCGGGGAGACCGCTGTGACCGTCACCGTGCCGCCCGTGCCGGTGGCCGTGGCCACCCCGGGGTCCGACGATGTCGTGGTGAACGCCAGCAAGTCTTCGTTCGGGTCGTCGAAGCACACGCTCACGGTGGCAGACTCGCCCACATGGATCGTCTGTTCGGGAAGTGAGCCGCACGACACCGGAGGTAGCGCGTTCTCGCACGCCGTGGCGAGGGCCGCGGCGATGAGGGCGAAGACGAGGAGGGCCGGCACGACCGCGACGGGCCCAAGGATTCGCGGCTTCAGGCTGGGTGTCGGCATTTGGAGAATCTACTTCCAAACGGCACCCGGCGGGACTGTTAGTGGCCGAACATCACCCCCGGCACCGGATGGCCGTTCGCGGGGCGATTTGTCGGCCACTTTTGCCCGAATTTGGCCGACAAACGGTCAGCGGCGACCCCTCGGTTATACAATTGTGCACACGATACTGGCCGTATGCAATTACACGGTCCATCGCCGATTGACAGTAGCACTACAGGGGCTTTCGCCTTTTCGCCACGAGGAGTACCGACATGCCATCGATGTCCTTCGCCGACTCTTGGGTATTGCCGCGCGGATCGCGAATCGGGCTCTTGTGGGCCGTCGTGCCGGCATCGTTTGCGCTGCTCGCCTGCGAGGCGCCTATGGCGCCCGGAGTGTGCGGCGCCATCCCGGAACAGACGATCACCGTCGGCGAGTCTGCGACGGTGTCGGCGTGCTTTGAGGATCGCGACGGTGCCGGCCTCAGCTACGAGGCCTGGGTATCCGACCCCGGGGTGGCAACGATCACCGAGGCCAATGGCAGCGTGACCGCGACTGCGGTGAGTCCGGGAAGCGCCGTGGTCACGATCGTCGCCGACAATCAATACGGCCTGAAGGCCCAGCAGAGCTTCAGGGTCATGGTGCCCAACCGGGGGCCGGTGGTCCTCGCCGATATCGAGGACCGGGAAGTGGCGGTGGGGGATTCCGTGACGCTGGATGTTTCCAGCCACTTCAGTGAACCCGACGGGCAGACGCTCGTCTACACGGCAGAGTCGGATCCCGCGGTCGCGACTGCGTCGGTGATGGGCACCGTCCTGACCGTTGCAGCGGCGGCCAAGGGGGCAAGAGCGGTCAAGGTCACGGCGAGCGACCCCGGTGGATTGACGGCGGTCCTGAGCTTCATGGTAACGGTTCCCAATCAGCCCCCGCTGCCGGCTGAGGCCGTCGACGCCCAGACCGTCAAGGTGGGCGACACCACGAATGTGGACATGTCCCCGCTCTTTATGGACCCCGATGGCGATGCGCTGACCTACTCGGCCACTGCCAGCGACATCGCCGTGGCCGAGGTCTCGATTGTGGAAGGCATGTTGTCGGTCACGGCGGCCGGCAAGGGTGAAACCACGATCACAGTGACCGCAACCGACACCGACGGGCTGACGGCCGCACAGAGTTTTCCGGTGACGGTACCCAACCAGCCTCCCCTGGCTGTAGAGCCGATTCCTGCACAGGTCGTGACTGTGGGGGATACCGCCGCGGTCGATCTGGCGCCGTTCTTTGCAGACCCTGACGGAGACGCGCTCACCTTCGCGGCCACGGCGGCAGACGGCGGCACGATTTCCGTGTCCGTGATGGAGGGACGGGTGATGTTGTCCCCGGTCAAGAAGGGCCAGACGACAATCACCGTGACGGCGACCGACACCGACGGCGTCTCTGTGACGCAGGAGTTTCCCGTGACGGTCCCGAACAGCGCACCGGAAGCGGTGGGGTCGATAGCCCAAGGGGAACTGAGGGTTGACTCGGTGGCCCTGCTGAACGCGGCCCCCTTCTTTACGGATCCGGACGGTGACGCCCTCGTCTACGCGGCTGTGACTTCCGACCCGGGCGTGGCTACAGTCGCCGTCACAGGCGCCATCGTCACCGTGTCCGCAGTGGCCAGGGGGACAGCGACGGTGACAGTTACCGCAACCGACACGGAGGGAAGCGAAGCGAGCCAGAGCTTTGCAGCGACGGTACCGAATCGGGCGCCGCTGCCGGCTGAGGCTGTCGACGCCCAGACCGTCAAGGTGGGCGACACCACGAATGTGGACATGTCCCCGCTCTTCATGGACCCCGATGGCGATGCGCTGACCTACTCGGCCACTGCCAGCGACATCGCCGTGGCCGAGGTCTCGATTGCGGAAGGCATGTTGTCGGTCACGGCGGCCGGCAAGGGCGAAACCACGATCACGGTGACCGCAACCGACACCGACGGGCTGACGGCCGCACAGAGTTTTCCGGTGACGGTACCCAACCAGCCTCCTCTGGCTGTAGAGCCGATTCCCGCACAGGTCGTGACTGTGGGGGATACCGCCGCGGTCGACCTGACACCGTTCTTTGCAGACCCTGACGGAGACGCGCTCACCTTCGCGGCCACGGCGGCAGACGGCGGCACGGTTTCCGTGTCCGTGATGGAGGGACGGGTGATGTTGTCCCCGGTCAAGAAGGGCCAGACGACAATCGCCGTGACGGCGACCGACACCGACGGCGTCTCCGTGACGCAGGAGTTTCCCGTGACGGTCCCGAACAGCGCACCGGAAGCGGTGGGGTCGATAGCGCAAGGGGGACTGAGGGTTGACTCGGTGGCACTGCTGAACGCGGCCCCCTTCTTTACGGATCCGGACGGTGACGCGCTTGTCTACGCGACATGAGCACGCTGATTCACATGTCGTTGTGAGCGTTCGGCTTACGGGATTCAGGGGTCAGATTCCCGCTGATTGACTCCCGCCGATTGGTTTGGGTCAGGCGCGGACCCTCGGACGACTGTCCAAAGCCTTCCTGAGTTGTACCGAGTCGGCCTGCTGGTAGCAACGGAGCACCGTCTGGGCCTCCTTCCAGCCGCCCAACTCGCACAGCACCTTGAGCGGAAGGTCCATGAGGTCGGAAGCGAACTTGCGCCTGAGCGAGTGCCAGCCTCTCCCACGCTTGTGTTCCAGCCCCGCAAGGCGCTCAGCCTTTCGCCACCAAGTGCCCGCCCTCCTTCGGCTGATGCTCGCCGAGGGGTCCCGCGGCTCGGGCAGGACCGGCGTCTCCCCGTTTCCGGGGTTCGCGTCGCGCGTTTCCTCCAATACCGCGACCGCTTGGTCGGTCATCGGCGTGACGTGCTCGTATCCGGTCTTCTCGTGTTCGGCGCGCCACCGCACCTCGCGACCCTGGAAGTCGATGTCCCCCCACCGAAGGTTGCGGATGGCCCCGATTCGGTGTCCGGTTTCGTGCGCGAGCACGAACGCGACGTGGAACCGCCAATCGACCTGCCGGGATACCCCGAGCATCGCCTGGTACTCCTCTTCGGAGAGGACGACCCGGGTGGGGTTCTTCTCCTTGGGCGTCTTCAGGCCCCTCAGCGGGTTCGAGTCGAGAAGGAGCCTGCCCTCCTCGTCTCTGGATTTCGTCGCCCAGTTGAGCACCGCGAGCAGGAACTTCAGGTCCAACTCGATGGTGCGGTTGCCCACAGGCTTCCCGCTCGGTCCGATCCTGCCCGCCCGGCGCTCCCGGATGAAGCGGTCCCAATCGCGCTGAGACAGGGTCTCGGGCCTTCGGTCCCGTCCGAGGTAGTCGAGGAACATCCTTGTCCCGATTCTGTCCCGGTGCCGGACCCGCTCCGTCTTGGTGGGCGTCACCTCTTCACCGTAGATGTCAAAGAGCATCTCCAGCGTGAGCGGGTCGGGCTCGGCGTCCGCCTTGCCCCCGATCTCGGGTCCGACGAACCCGGCCGCGAACTCGTCCGCCTGCTTCTTCGCCCGGGTCCACTCGCGGTGCCCGAGCGACCGGGTGAGCCTGCGCCCGTTCTCTCGCCACTCAATCTGGAAAAGGCCGGTTTTCGGGTCGGGAAACACCCGGACCCGGTTGCGGCCCCATTCGCCGGCGCCGTAGGAGCGCCGGCTTCGTTTCGTGCGTGCCATCGTTCGATTCCTCTCCGATTGATGGACTGCACGATCTGCACGAACGGAATTTCGCCCGTACGAGGCGTGTTGACCAGTGCCGACACTCCCGGAACGCGACGGAGGGGCGCTGCCGGAGGTCGATCCGCGTCCGGGACTGCTCCAGACCGCCTGGGACACCCACTCGTGGGCGCGGCTTGACGCGGCCCAAGACGCGCCCACGATTTCAACCGGAGAAGTCGCACGGGGCAGTGAGTAAAGGAGCGACATGCACGGCCAGTCCTTCAACCAAAGGGGGCGACCGCTCTGATTGCCCATCTCAAGGGACGCGAGAAGGCTCTGGAGGCTTTCGGCTGGACCGGACGCCGGGGCGAGTGGATCGCCTTGGCCTGCCTCACCGGCGGCGTCTTCACCCGCGCGCAATGGACGAGTTTCCTGGGTTGCCACCCTGAGAAGGTGCGACGCGCCGTCCTCGCCTTCGTCGCGCAGGGCTTGGCGGTCGAAGAGGCCCCGGTTGGCATCTGGGGCATAGGCCGCGTGTGCCGGATCAGGGCCCGAGAGGTTTACCGGGCGCTCGGAGCGGGGGAGTTCTTTCGGCACCGCCGGATCACCTCCCGGGACGTGCTGGTGCGTCGGCTGCTGGCGCTCGACTACGTCCTCGAGCATCCCCGCTTACCGTGGCTACCGACCGAGGTCGAGAAGGTCACCGCGTTCGAGGCGCTCGGGATCGAGCGCCGGGTCCTGCCCCAGCGGACCTACCGGGGCGCGACCGGGAACGTCCGCCGCCACTTCCATCTCGGCCTGCCGCTGGCCCTGTACACCAGGCGCGCGGTCTTCGTCTACTGTGGACCCCGGCCACGAGACCGCGACGGCGCTGCGCGCCTGGGGCGCGGCACACCGGAAGCTATGGTGGGTGCTCCGGGATCGCGGATACAAGATCGAGGTCGTGGCCGTTGCGCGGGGCTGGAAGGAGACGAGGCGAGCGGACACAGTGCTCGGCAACTGGGTGAGAGACCCGCGCCCATCGGAGCGTTACGGGGAGATCGAGCGAGAAATCGAGTGGATCAAGCATGTCCTCCGCAGCAGGGACAAGAGCCTGATCCGAGAGGTGTGTGGCGACATCCGGGGCGGGCTCGTGCGGCTGGCGGAACTCCAGAATCAAGCTCGCCGGGAGTCCGGCCGAGGGTTGTTGCACCGGGTGCACACATGGCAGTCGGAGCGGCTCGACCGGTCGTGGTTCTGACGAGCAATCGGTGGCCCCGTGGCCGTACCGGAGGTGTGTATTTGACATCGAGGTCGACCGGACACGAACTCCACCCTCGAATGTGACACGCGGCCGACGCCGCAAGTCACTGGCGATCTATCGGTTAGGCCACGGCCGCCCGATTCGTCGATGCCGAACCGGGCCTTTTGGCCGTGGCTGGGAGCGACCCCCCTATATCGATGCCCAGTGCGTGCATCGCGGAGGGTCGGGATGTGCACATCCCGGACACCTCCGCCGTGGGTCGCTCCCAGTCCAGCAGTCCTTGCAGGAAGGCGTTTGACAGTCTCGGTCGGCGCTTGCTTGGGCGATGTCCCAGGGTCGCTGCCCCAGAGCCGCTTGCACCCGGCCAGAGGCGTTGGCGTGAATCGGCTCCCAGCAAGGATTGGCCTTGCCGGTGATATGCCGTGCGACGAACTTTCGTCACCCCGTTGAGAGCGGCGGCCCCGGTTGAGAGCGGCGAAGCCTCCTCAAATGGCCGGAGCGTCCTGAACCACGCGAGGGAGGATCGACATGCGCAAGCTGTTGCTAGCTTGTCTGGCCGTCGTGTTGCCTTCGCAGGCGCAGGCCCAAGAGGCCCCGGACCGCTTCCTGCTCGAAGCCGGGATCGTCGGCGGCAACAGCATCGCTTGTCCGGGACGCTACGTCGGCATCAGCGGGCGGGTCGCCGCGCCGGTGTCGCTGTACGGGATGGTGGAGAACTACCGGTGCGCCGACATCGCCGGGTCGGCCAACCGGATCGGCGCGTCGGCTCTCCTCGGACGTTCCGGTTGGGTCGTCCGGCCGGCGTTGCGCGCGGGCATTGAGTACGACGGAGGAGACGTTTCACCGACTGCCGGTACGAGCCTCACCTTCGGACGGAGCTACGGGGCGCGGGTCATCCTCCACGTCGGAGACGGGTCCGACGACACCAACATCGTGCTCTTCCAGATGGGCGGTTACATTTCGTTCTGAGCCCCGACGGCTTGCCCAGAGGCGACGGGTTCGGTGCTCGGGTGCAGGCAAGTCCCGGAACCGGGGGCTGGACGGCCTTCCCGCAAGGGATTGTTGGGGCTGGGAGCGACCCGAGGGGGCGAGGCCGGGGTGCGCAAACGCGCACGGCCCCGAACCCGTAGCAGGCCCTCGGACTGCGGGGTCGCTCCCAGCCCCGCCTTCGCGTTCCCTGCGGCCCCTGCCGTCCGGGACAACGAGACGCAAGCCCTTTTGCGCGCAGCAGCTTTCGTCGCCCCGCCGGTGCGCACGTCCGGAGCGACGGGGTGCGCATCGGCACCCCATGTCGTTTTCGCGGGCGTATGCGGCCATGACGCCGGAGATGCGCGAATCGTCCGTAGCGGACTCCCGCGAGGCGGATCGCCCACCAACCCTCCGGGGCCACGCGCACCCGACGGCTTCACCGCGATGGTCATCGCCGTGGCCCACCGCAGCCGGACAGCCATTGGGTGGGGCGAGGTTCTGGAGGCGGTCCCCGCCTTCCTCCGCGTCCGGACACTGGCGGGGAAACCCTGGGGGTCGTAGGGGGGCGGAGCGTCCCCCTGCCAGCCCGCCACGTTCAACGTGGAGTCGGCGGATCGCTCAAGGCCTGAATCACGGCAGGAAATCGTATAAAGTCTTACAGGGCTGCACGATCTGCGCTTTCTGCCGTTGTACTGGACCCTGCTGGACCGTGCCGCGAAAGCGGGAAAACCGAGTTAGAATGGCAGGACTCCTCGCGCCCGCCGCGCCACCTTCGCCGAGAGTCCGGCGGCGAGGCTTCCCTTTCGTTGCTTGGGGGGAGTGTCCCCCCACGACATTCAGGGGTGTCTCCCCTCACGATTAGGGGATTTTCCCTCTATGGAGGACCGATCTGAGTCGTGAAATTGGTTGTGCGTTCGCTATCGTGGAGCGTTCGGTTGCCTCTGGCAGGCTTGGATCGCTACGAGTCCCAGCGCTACCACGCTACTTGGCGAGTAACTCGGGCTAACGTCACTCAGCTAGGTGATCCACATGGTTAGAACATTCGGACAGCCGAAGCGGGGGTTGACATGGGCTCGCGTCGTCACCACGGCATTGCTATTGGGACCATCTTTCTTCAGCGGATGCGACGTGGCTCCTCCCGGAGAGTGGCAGGTTCACCCGGATATCGCCGTGCTCACCAAGCGACAGGAGGATTGCGTGGAGTCTTCGCGGGCCACGTTCGCTGTGCGGTCGACAAGGACGATAGATCGTGGACTCGCCGTGGCGTCGATCGTTCCCATAGGTACTGACACGAGCGTGATCGCCACGACGGAGGGACATCTGTACGTGCTGGCCACCGATTCGCTGATCAAATGGGTATCGGATCCAGTCGCCATCGTCCGGCCCTCGCAATCCGCCATGGCTGTGGCCATTACGCGTCAAGGAGAGATCGTGGAATTAGGCCCCAGCGCGGATAACGTGATCGGGCGATCGCGAAATGGCAGGCGTCTGCCAGCAGCCGTCGCGGTTGAAGGTGTGGCCGTTACGACCGACGCCGTGTGGATCACCGCGACCGATGGCGATCGCCGCGTGCTCTACCGCGAACGAAAGGATGCGAACGGTACTTCGCACTTCGATGCGGTTCGCTGGTTCGACGCGCCGGTGTGGATTGGGAGCGTCAGCGATGCGGCCGTGGCTGTCGGAAACATAGAGCCACCGTTTGCCACATGGCTCGTAGCGTCCGACGGATCCACTGTCGGCTGGTTCGGAGTTCGTGATGCGCGGCAGGCGAATCCGTTGCGAGAAGGGCGCTGGGTGAGCTTGGGTGTGTGGCCGCTCGACTGCGGGACCGTGGTTCAGGTGCTGGCTGACCTGACGTCGCGGTTGCGGCGAATGGCCTTCCACCGCCTTGAGCCGGATGGCAGCATCACCACACGGCTAGGCACAGTGATCGATCAACCGTTCGGTGTCGTCGCCAGCTATCCGGAAGACAGGACGTTTATCGCTCTCACGGATCGTGGGGAGTCCTGGGAGCTGCAGTCTATAGATTGGACTTGGTCAGCAAGCAACGAACAAAGGAGGAAGCAATGAAGACCAAGAAGCTGTTTCTGTACCTGTTGGGCGTCTTCGTGGTTGTTGCGATGGTATCCGCCACTGCGGACAGCGCTGCTGCCGCGTGCGCGACGTGCACGTCGGCACAGAACTGTGAGTCGGGCGGCAGCGCGGATCACTGCGATATCTTCTTCGCGGTATTCCCCGGCGAAGAAGAGGAGGAGCAGTGGTGCAACACGCATGGTTCATGCAACGACTTCGCCGCCATCAGCCCAGGCGATTTGTCGCCGGCGGGAACGGTGCTCACCGACAAAGTGGTCATCGGCTCGGACGGGACGACGGTACTGGCGGGTTGTTCCGACAATATCGTGCGACATTCGCCTAACCCTGTGGCGCCAAGCCTTGCAGGGAGCGTAGTTACCTCATGACGAGGCAACCCCTGGCCTGGGTCGCAGTTGCCATCTGCGCTGCGACCCAGGCCACGGCCCAGGCTCCCTCTATCGATTTGTCCAGCCACACGGTGGAGACCGTGGTTCCTCCCGAATTCGACGGCGGGTTCTTGCATCGGGTTGTGGAAATCGTGGTGAGGGACAAAGGCGTTTGGGTCAACGATATCGGCCGCCTGAGGCTGTTTCAGTTCGACCACACCGGCCGTCTGGTCGTTGAATACGGCCGGCAAGGCAGCGGACCGGGCGAGTTTCTGATGCCGGGGGGGCTTCACGTCGACTCGGTGGTGACGGTCATCGATCAAAGGCAGAAACGGATAGTGCGGTTCGGCTTGGACGGTGAGCACCTGGATACGCGGCGGATGGGGGCGTCTGTGACGGGCGGCGCGCATGTACCAGTGGGATGGACTGTCCCCCCCCTCCGCAACGGAGTCACGGCTGCGGTTACTTTGGGGTGGTACTCCTACGGGGGAAATGCGGTCAGCCAGCCATTCAATCATGTGCTTCTGGCATTCCCTGGGGTTGCCGCTGTCGACACTATTGCCACTTATCATTTCGGCAACGCGAGATGGCAGGCAGGCGGCAGCATGGGCGGGTTTAATCCGCGTTTCGGAGAAGGGGGCGCCTGGGCGGCGATGGGGGACAGCGCCATCGTCGTTGCCGATGGTGTTACAGGCTTGGTGGTCTTCTTCACCGCCAGAACCCCGAGGCAGCTGGCAAACGTCAGCGACATCAGTGCCTGGTTCGCAGTGGACACGGTTTCACTGGGCTTTTCGGCGCGTCTTGTGAGCCCGTCGGATCGCGCACGCGCGGAGCGGGACCTTCGGCGGGCCGAACCCAATCTCCCGGCGCGGGTCGACCTTGACGGGTGGCCGGAACATTGGTCTGTGGCGACGGACCTGCTGGTCGCGGACAACGGCAACGTGTGGGCGCGGCAGGTGGTTGGCGGCGACGGCCGACAGCATTGGACGGAAGTCGACCGCGACGGTCCGGAACGGCGGCAATACGTGCTTCCCGAACGATTTCGACTGCTTGCAGTCGCGGGCGGTGCGCTGTACGGGGTGGCAGTGGACGAGCTTGGGGTGCAGAGCGTGGGGAAGCTGCAACTGCCGAATGTTCCTTGATCACGTCCGTGGGTCCTGTGACCGCGAGGCTCTCCAGAGCGTGGATACAAGGGGCATCGGAAGGGGGACGGAGCTTACCTATCCCGCCAACCTCAGGGCTTTACTTGGGACTCCTCAGCATTGTCAACTCTGTTGAATAGCCGCGCGACGGGGGCGGGAAAGGGCTGGGTGGGTGTGTCGCCGAGCGTGCTGGGGGTGCGAGAAGATGCTCGGGGCCACAGTCGGGCTGGCTCCCGACCCGGTAATCGCCGGGAGCCAGCTTACGCCACGTTGAACGTGGCGGCTTTAGCGAGGGTGGCGCCGCCCCCCTTCGATCCCCCCGGAAAATGCGCGCGCCGATGCGCGAACGGTCGCGGACGACGGGTTCGCCGCGGTGGCTACGCCCCGAAGTGCGGCCGTGCGTGGCCGTCCCGCACTTCCCCCGCCTCGGCGCGGCGTCAGGAACCGGGCTCGAACCGCACTCGCGCGACGCGCTGTACGTCGAGGGAGTCCGTTGTCGTGCCGTACAGCGCCGATTCGGTGACCCAGGGGACATCTCCGACGCTGACGCGGCGCGGCCAGCGATACCGGGCCACCAGCGCGGACCCGGCGTAGACATCGGCTTCACGCATCTCCTCCCCTTCCGCGGCCGTCTTCTCGACCCACAAGCGACCGGACCGATCAAAGAAGATGTCGGCGAGCGGCGGCTTGCGGTCGGGGATCCCGAAAGGATGGTCGCGGAGGTCGAACCGCTGGAGGTCACGGTCAATAGCGGCCTGGGCCCATTCGTGTTCGGACGGGCCGAGGCGAGGGCCAAGCAGCTGCGGCCCCTCGACACGGGAAACAGTCCCGTCCGGGTGGTGGAGCCTGACCGAGTACTCCGAGGTGACCGCTTCGGCCCACGCTCCGTCGGGACTGTGGGCGTGAACCCACAGTGGGCCGAACGGTTGGTAGACGAAGAAACTTGCCGGAGTATCGCCTATCATGCGTTCAACCGTGGTCGAGCTCGTCGCATGCTTTTCTGGACCGGCCATAATGACCGTGTCCACGGCTCCGTCGGAACCGTGATGAAGGCGTGCAGTGGCGCCCCCGTTCTCCGTCGTCAGCGATCCGATGTCGACAAGCCGGCCCTCCGCATCGAAGGTGATCGGAGCGACCATGCCGATACCCCCGTGAGCGATCCTCGCTCCACCGTCGTACTCCGCACTCGCGCCGTCCAGCCGGAACACGCTGTATCGGGTACTCTCGCGCACCCAAAGCTTGCCGTCCGGCCCGAACGCGAGACAACAGGGTTGCGTCAGTTCGCCCGGTCCCTCTCCCTGACCACCGAAGCGGAACTGAAAGCCGCCCTCGGAACCGAAGACCCGCACCTCGTGCGACTGTAGGTCGGCGACGAGCAGCCGCCCGCGCGCGTCCTCGACAATCGACTCAATCCTCGTGAAGAGATAAGGATCTTCACCTTCGATCTCCCCGAACTCCAGATCGACCGTTCCATCGAAGGTCGGGACATCACCCGGTGAGCGTTCCATGCCTCCCTCCGAGCAGCCCACACCGAAGCAGAGCGCCAATAGCACGGGAACGGATATGGGGGCGGTAGAGCGGGTATGTTCGTTCATCGTTCGGTGCTCCAAGTGGCTCGGCACACCATCACCATTTGTGAGACTGCCTGAGCGGGCGTCCGGTTGCCCACGGAGTCGACATGGCGTTGGTTCACACTGTTCGTACTGGCCTCGCCCGGTGTTGCCATTAGCACTGCGCACGTGTCCTCAACCGCTTCGCCCATCCCCCCACGCGATCCGCTCGCCACGGCTTGACCGACATCGGTCGCGTCCGCCGACGGCCAGTAAGGGCCAACAGAATCCTGCTCCCGCCGGTGAACACCGTGGCGGGTAGGGCACCGCCCTCGCCGTCCGGGCGTTTCAACGCATCCCGATGGCCGCTCAGCGCTCATCGGAGGGCTTCCCGACCGCCCTCGTCGCGGGGATGGACATGGAACCCCATCACCCTGTGGAGTTCGACACCCTCTAGTACATAAGCCCCCACCATGACTTCGAGTACGGCGTCCCGCCATGATCCTGCACACTCCAAGAAGTCGGCGAGCTTGTCGGGAGGATCGTAGTAGAACAGCGTGCACCGGGGTTCGAGGCTGCCATGGTGTCCCATCGTCGCGTCCGAGGTCTCGTCCCGAGTTCGCGTCGTGCGATGGTTCAGCGTAATCCGCACCACCGCGTCGGGCTCCCGACCGAATGCCCGATTGATCCGGTCGGTCGGCAGCTCCCCGGCGGGATAAGCTCCGACGATCGCCATGACGGTCGCATAGCCCTGCTCCTCATGGCGGGGGTGGACGTGGAACCCCAATATCGTGTGGAGCGTGATGTCGTCGGACACCACTTCGCCGACGATCACACTGAAGATGGCGTTCCGCGATCTTGCTATGCACTCCATGAACTCGTTGAACCCCGCGGGCGCGTCGTCGAAATCCAAGCTGCATCTGTGGTCCTCGGGATAGGCAAGCCGAATAGAATGGTGGGTGATCTCCATCTCGGTGCGCGTCTCGCGGTGATCCACCGCAACCTCTATGGTCGCGTTGGGGTCACGACCGAACAGCCGGTTGATCCGCGCGATCGGCAACCTCCCGGCAGGGTAGGTTGCGCCAATCGCCAAGATGTCCTCGTAGGCTCCCGGCTGCGGGCCGGGAGTCGCGCATCCTGCCAGCAGGAGGGCGGCTGCGACAATCTGGGTGCGTCCGATCCGCATGCCCATCGTGTCAACCCTCCTTCCGGGCGCTTCGGTGCCACGGACGTGAATCCGCATCCTCCCCCGGGAAGGATAGTCGAGACGGTTGCGCTCCACAATGCGACCGTCTGGACCGGATGGATCCCGGAAGGCGATTGGCCGCCACGGCTTCACCGACGGCCGCCGCCAAATGCCGGGGGTCTAAGGGGAGCGGAACACTCCCCTTGCCAGCCTCCGTGTTCAACACGGCGTCGGCTGGCTTGCTTGTCGCCTTAGCCGCGTCCGACACCCCCGTGGGCGACGTGTCCGAGACGCGTCGTCGGCTGCCGCCAATACAGTGGCGGCGCACCACACCGCAGGCGCTCCGGGGAACCCGTTCAGACGGGCCTCCCGGAGCGCGGTAGGCGGCGGGATGGAGGCTAGAGCGGTCGATGGACACGGGCATCAGTTCGGCCGTGGGGTGGATCAACCTGACTCGCTTCTCCTCTGGCGTTTCGCCTCGTTCGCTCGTCCTGCCCTTCACGCTTCGGTGATCCGAAGGGCGGCACTCAACGGATTCCATCCCCGACGAGCTTCAATCTAGCCGTCGGGGACAAAGCCTGCCGATGCCGGTCTGCGCCCATCTCAGGGATCCTTTCGGCGAGGGACCGTCCATGAGGACCGAATCGAAAGCGAACGGCATCATCGCGAAGGCGGTCTGGGGCCGTGCGTCCGTCCGATGGACGACGAGCAAGATCGGCTCCAAGAGACGTGCCGGGCTACTTCTTCGCCAGTTGCTCCAACTCCTCCAAGGTAGCCACACCCCGGCGAATACCACCGTGCGAAACGAAGGCTGGCGTCCCCGTGACTCCGATGTCTCTTGCCACGGCGACATGCCGCGCCAACTCGTGTGCCGTGCTGGGTGCGTCAAGGCACTCTTCGAATCGCAGCAGATCCGGTACCCCGGCATCGCGAGCCAAACGACTCCAATCGGTGTGGTCCATCCAGTCACTGGTGGACATGAGGAGGTGGTCCATATCAGCTGCGTGTCGTTGCGCGTCTGCGCACAGACTGGCCTTAGCTGCTGGTTTCGCGAGAGGGTGTATCTGCTCAAGCGGGAAGTGCATGACGACGAGGTCGAACCTTCTCTCGGCTACACCCGCCCTAAGGACATCGTGCATTTCCCGGCAAGGAGGGCACTGGAAGTCGGCGAACTCGATGATGGTCGGCCGTTCTTTGTCTACGCGCCCTTCGGAGGCTAGCTGATCAAGGATCCCCTGGGCGACCTCGCGCGCCTCGCGCGCCAAGGTGTACTCTCGAAACTTTGTCCTCAGGGGGCTACCGGACCACAGTACCGCGTAACCCAGAAAGAGAAGAACCGCGACGTTGACAATCGTGTTTAGAGTGCTGCCGCGATGCCGTCGGCCACGAGCGGTGTCCTTGTTGCTCATCTTGCCCTCATCTCCGCTCCGCTTCCAGTCTGACTAGGTGATGCTCGTCCGTCTCCGCCTTCTCTCGCGCCGTGTAGAAGACGCCTGGGGGACCGAAAGCGGTGGGGAAACCGGGCGGATTCAGGCGTCGGGATTCGCCGGAGGACAGCGACACGACGAAGACTTGGAACTCCTCGCGGGACTGCGTCCACGCCCGCAACCAAGCGTGACCGTCCGGATCCACGATGAGTCCCATCCACCGCCAGAGAAGCGCTGGCTCGGTGGGTTGTGTTACCTCGCGGCCGCCTATGTTCAACACGGATCGGTCGGAGCGCAACTCTCCGAACTCCGGGATCTCCCAATCGGGAAGGGCGATCGAATCCGTCTGCGCAGTCGACAGGTCCACCACCCAGAGAAACGGCCTTCCACCATCCGAAACGACGACGCAGTTCTGATGCCGCGCCCAGTAGGATCGCGCCTCCCGTCTGTGGAGTGTATGACCGTCAGTGCCGCGCCTGGGAGCGGGTCGTTCCCAGAGGAGTTCCCGACGGTTCGGGTCAGGGCGTCGGACCCGCCACAGTTGAAGGTGCCGACGTCCGACATCCAGCGAGTCCATCCCGAAGATGATGTCCTCTTCGACCACGGGACTCACGAATACCACGCCCATTCGACCAAGATTGAAATCCGCCACCTGGGCCGACCAACGAAAATCACCGCCGGGACCGAAAGATGCAATGTCGTTGCGGTCGTAAACCACGAGGTTACGCCCATCGAAGGCCACATGTCCCTCAGCGGCATCGCCCACCCAGGTTACAGGGATTTTGTGGTTGAACTCCCCGGGACCCTCCCCCTGCCGTCCGAAGGCGTGCCGCTCCTCCAGCTCTCCGGAAAGGTGGACGATGCGAGGCCGCAACTGATCGTAGAGGAACAGGCTGTCGCCTGCGGCGGCCAAGCCGCCGTAGGACGCGATCCACTCCTCCTCGGTGCCCAGACCATAGGTGTTAGTCTCACGGTACGACTCGGCCAACCAACGGGTCTGGTCCACCGACGCGGCACACGACCTCGGGGCGACCTGGCCCGCCGCCGGAGTGCATGGGAATGCCAGAATCGTGGCCACCGCCAATGCCCGCGCTATTGGCAGGCGGTCCATGCTGGCGGAGGTCGAACGCGTCATAGGCCCCTCCGTGAATCGACTCGGCTCAGTCGAATTCGCATTCAGCAGATGAACCAGCCAGAATCGCCGTTATCGCAATCGTAGATGCAGATCGGCGAGTCCCACAACTGGCAGTAGCCGCACTCCGTGTACTCACCGGTTTCCATATCCAGAGCCGTTACGATATTGCACCCCGCGTCGTCTGGGATTGCCTGGCTCGGTGTAGCCGAGAGCATTGCAGCGCCCGTGGCTAGTTGGACCAAGTCGCGTGGCAAGCTCGCCAATGACGGTTGTGGCGAGGGAGGACTTTCCGGCGTCTCCATCCGAATAGGTTAGTTTAGGTCCGCCGTAGCACCGTGGCAAACTCGCAGTCTTGTCCAGTGAGGTTGCAGATGAGCCGGGAAACAGGCTCCGAGCCCCGTCGCCGAGAGCGGGGGCACCTTTTCAGGTCAGGGATGTGCCAAGCGTCTCGAACGTGCTAAAGTCCGTGCGATACGAAGTCGCCGTCTTACTTGCCGAGGATGCTGGCGAAGTGAAGCGGTCGCTTGTTGGCATCCCTGGTCAACGAGGGTCGAACCATGGTCCGCTCACGGGTCGCGCGCCCTGCCGCCCCGGTCACCGTCCTCCTCACCCTCACGCTGACCACCTCCCTCTACTCCTGCGAAACCGAGTCGCCGGTGGGGGAGCCAACCCGCGAGACGCTGCCCAACGGGGCGGTGCTCGCGCGCTATCCCGACCTGCCCGCCATCGACTCGGTCGGGGCCGAAGTCGCTGAAGCGCATGTCGATCTCCAGTTCGGCAGCGTCGATGGGGCCGACCCCAACCTTACGTTCGGTGCCATTCGGGTTCAGGCAGCCAGCGACGGCACCATCTACGTGCTGGACCAACAGGCCGCAGAAGTCCGCGTCTTCGACTCCGACGGCCGGTACCTCAGAACGATCGTACGGCGGGGCGAGGGACCGGGCGAGATCGGCGGCGCCAACGGGATCTTCCTCTCGGGGGACACCCTCCTGTGGATCAACGACACCCGACAGTGGACGATCATCGGTGTGGATACCGACGGGGACGAGATTCGGCGGTTCACCAAGCCGGTTATGAGCGTGACGAGCACCTGGACGGGAGTGTTCGACGATCGCGGACGCTACTGGAGGGCAGTCTCCCATTCGGACAACGAACCGGGTTTCCCACCCCCGATGGGACTGACTTCGTGGACCGGGCGGCACTACTACAAGTCCTATGACCTGTTCAGCGGAGCCATCGACTCGGTCCAACTCGGTGAACCACGTTTTCAGATCTACGCATACTCCAGGCCTGACGTGCCCTTCGGGTTCCTTCCCCTTCGCTTCGAACCCTTCGAGATGATCGCAGTGAACCCCGCCGGCGGATTCTGGCGTGCCCACAACACGTCGTACCGTATTGCGCGAACCGGCGAGGGCGGGGACACGCTGGTTGTCATCGAAGCCGGGCTGCCCGAGGAACAGGTGACGGACGCAGACCGTTCCGCCTACGTCGACAGCATCGTCGAGGATCGTCCCGAACTGCGCCGCGAGGCGGAAGAGGTCGCGGCCCTGATGCCGGACGTGAAGCCGATGCTCGAAAGAATCTTTGTAGACGATGAACACCGGCTCTGGGTGCAACGGGTCACCCCTGAGGATGCCCCCGCGTTCTACGATCTGTTTTCTGCGGACGGCGACTATCGGGGTTCGGTCCGTCTCGCTTTCGCCGCAGCCGGGCCGCTCGTGATCCGCCACGGCCATATCTACACTTGGATCGAGGACGACCTGGACGTACCGTACGTGGTCAGGTCGCCGTTGTCGTGGGGCCGCACACAACTCACTGAAGCGGACTTGCTTGGCTGTTACGACGTGATTGCCAGTGGCGAGTGGGGCTTGGTCCGATCCAACCCGCGCTCGCCCTACACACAAAGAGCAGCCGAGATTCTCGTCGGCGATTCGATGTTCTACCAGATGCCGTCTCGGATTCAGCTTGCCGGGCCACCCATCGACACGATGCGCTTCAGGGGCCGCTGGGAGATCACCATGCCCGCGGACGCTCTGCCCAGCGTGCATTCGCGCATGAGCTACCACCTACGGAACGACACGCTCCTGCTACTTTTCACCACAGGCTATGCGGGACTGGCTGCGGATCTGACTGTCTCCGACGACGCGAAGTGGTCAGGGACGGTGACGACGTTTCGACGACTACACCGATCTGGAGTAGTCCCGCCGGGTCCAATTGACCCCGATCGCTTGCGACTCTCCATCCCTGGTTCCGAGTTCCGTTCCAAGACCTCCGGCGAAGCGGGGGCAGCGGGCGCGGAAGTCCCGCCATTCAACTACGATTTTCCCGCTTTCGCGGCACGGTCCGGCAAGATCCAGTAGCACGACAGAAAGCGCAGATCGTGCGGCCCTGTAAGTAGTTAGACGATCTTCTGCCGTGATTTTGGCCCCTGGGGATCCGCTGGGCGGCCATATCGGCACGGGACCATCAACGAGCGGTCCCGCCATGTACACCCGGGGACCGGGGAGCCGGCCCGCCTCGATCTCGGCCTGGATCTGCTGGATGAACGGGAGCACGTTCCCGGCGTCGAAGACCGTGGTGACGCCCGCGTGCAGCAGCGCGTTCAGGTAGCGGCGGTAGCCGAGCATCTCGGTGCTGACGCCGTCCCACCCACCCACCATGTGGACGTGCATGTCGGCGAGCCCGGGCATGACCGCGCCACCCGCTGCATCCACGATGGTGGCGCCGTCGGGCACAGCCACCTGAGCGGCGGGCCCCACGGCGACGATCCGGCCGCCTTCCGCGACCACCACTCCGTCGGCGATCGGCGCGCCGCCCGTGCCGTCGATGATGGTCGCGTTGGTCACGGCCACCGCGCCGGGCGATCCCTGGTCGTCCTCGGGAGGGGGCGCGCAGGCCCCGGCGAGGGTCACGACGGCGAGTGTGGCTGCGCCAAGGGAGGGAGTGCGCCGGAGAACGGCTGTGGCGAGACGGGCAGCGTGCAGGAGGGCTGCCCGGTGCGGGGCCGCCAGGCGCGTCGCGTCGACGTGGATGGCGCCTGGCGCCGCTCGGGTTGTCAGCGTAGTCATCGTCCGGCGGCCTCCTCCAGCATGGCATCCAATGTGGCCCAGTCGAGCCATTCGCCCCGCCGCACCACTCCCGCGATTCGGCGCGTGTTTCCGATGGCGGCCAGGGGATTGCCCTCGAGCAGCACCAGATCGGCGGGGCTTCCCTCCGTCACCGTGCCGGCGCCCTGGCCACGTTCAAGGAAGCGGGCCGGGTTGACCGTGGCGCTCTGCAACGCCTCAAACGGCGAAAGCCCTGCGGCGACCAGCTCCTCGAGTTCGCGGTGGAGAGCGAAGCCGAGCGGCGGGGTGTCGGTGCCGGCCATGACCGGGGCGCCCACGCCGACGAGCGCGCGGATCAGGGAATCGGCGACGGCGAAACCGGCCATCGCGGCCTCGAAATCGTCGGGCGTGAAGTTGCTCATCCACGGGATGGACATGCGTTCGGTGTAAAAGGTGCGCATCGCGTCGGTCATGTGGGACGCTTCGTCGGTGGCGAGGTAGGCTTCGACCAGGCGGTCCGGCTTCATGATCATGCGGACCGAGAGGGTGGGGACGCTCCACACGCCGGCGTCGCGAGTGCGCTCGGCGAGTGCCTGGATGCGGGCGAAGTCGCCGTCGGCCCATGCCAGGGTGCGGGAGCGGAGGTCGGCGCCGGGCTGGTTGGGCGCGTCTGTGGGGACGAGGTGCCAGATGTAGCCGCGCAGGTGTTCGATGCTGTGCTGGCCTGCCGCGAGCGCGCCGTCGAGTCCGACCTCGAAGGGAATGTGACCGGCGACGGGGATGCCGAGCGCGGCAGCTTCGGCGACGATGCCGCTGTAGGCCGAGGCAGGGACGTTGTTGTAGACCTTGATGAAGTCGTATCCGGCGGCGTGCTGTGCCCGGACGGCGGCGGCCCCGTCGATGCTGTCGTGGACGATCACGCGGCCGGCGGTGTCGATGACAGCGGCCAGTTCCGGCGGCGGGAGCCCCTCGATGATGGTGCCCGCCGTGTAGATGTAGGGTCCGGCGAGTTCGCCGCGGGCGATCCGGTCGCGGAGGTCGAGGGTGGAGGGGCCTCCCCAGAGGACGCGTATGCCGGTTACGCCGGTGGCCAGGAATCGGCCCAGCGCCTGCTCTTCCTGGAAGTGCACGTGCATGTCGTTGAGGCCGGGGATGAGGAAGCGGCCCCGGCCGTCGATGCGGGTGGCGCCGTCGGGGATCTCGGATTCGTCGATCTCGCCGGTCCGCTGGACCGCCAGCACGCGGCCGCCGCCGACCAGTACGGTCATGTCGGAGAGGACGCGTTCGCTGTCCATGGGGATGACCGACACGCCTTCGATGACGAGTGTGGCCTGTTCCGGCGGTGGTTGTGGCGGCGCGTCACCCTGGCTGCAGGCGGCGAGCGCAGTCAGGGCCAGCGACGCCAGCGCCAGTGATGTCCGGCGTGGGCAAGGGAGCGGTTTCTTGGCCATGGCAGATCACCGGGGTCGGGGGGAACGAGCGGTCGGTCGAAGAGCCATCACGCGTCGACCGCCGATGGCAAAATGGGTCTCCGGCGAACTGGCGGGCAAACCTGTCGAGACATAGACTGCCCGAACCGCAGGGCTCCTCGAGACCGGAGCCCGCCGGACCGCCGAGCCTTCGATCCACGGAGCATCCACATGAGACACGGTGCGCCCCTGCCACCCTTCCGCGCCGCCGCGTTGCGCCCGCTGGGTGGCCTGTTTGCACTCGTGAGCCTGCTCGCCCTCGCCTGCGATGCCCCGCCCGCCAACTCCGGCGACGAAACACCCGCCACCGAGGCCACCGAAGCCGCCGAGCAGGACACCACCGCGCAGGCCAGCGACACCGCCGCCCAGTCCACCGACACCACCCCGGAAGCCCCCGACCCCGAAGCCGCCATCATCCGCCTCGACCCCAACGACCCCAACCTCGAGGTGTGGCGCGACCGCGACATCTCGAACGATCCCCCCCGCGAACCCGGTCCGATCCGGGTCGGCTCGGTGCTCAGCTTCTTCGGGCTGCCGATCGCGCGCACCATCGAGGACCTCGTCGCGGGCGAGGTCGAAGTGGCGTTCATGGGCGCGCCCGTCGACATGGGCGTTGGGTTCCGCGGCGCCGGCGAGGGACCCACCGCGCTGCGGGCAATGCGCCGGAGCACCGGCAGCATGGAGACGATGATCAGCTGGCGGCGCGAGCTCACGGCGGTCGACTACGGCAACGCCCCGATCGACAACCTCAGCACCGAGCGCAGCATGGAGCCGATCCGCCGCATGGTGCGCGAGATCGCCGAGACCGGCGCGATCCCGGTGATCATCGGCGGCGACCACTCCATCGAGTTCGCCAACGTTGCCGGACTCGCCGACGTGTACGGGAAGGAGAACGTCGGCGTCATCCACTTCGACGCCCACTACGACGCCGGCGGCACCCGGAGCGGCCACCTGATCTCGCACGCCCAGCCCGTGCGCCGCCTGGTCGACCACGGCCACATCCTCGGCAGGAACTTCATCCAGGTGGGGCTGCGCGGCAGCTGGCCGGGCCCGGAGGGCTTCGAATGGATGCGCGAGAACGAGTTCCGCTACCACACCATGGCGGAGATCGATCGCGACGGCTGGGCCACCGTCATGCAGCGCGTCCTCGACGAGGCCAACGACGGGCCCGAGTACCTTCACATCTCCTTCGACATCGACGTGATGGACCCGGCGTACACCTCCGGCACCGGCACCCCCGTACCGGGCGGCCTCACCCCGCGCGAAGTGTTCCCCATCGTCCGCGGCCTCTGCTCCGAGAACAACCTGGTGGGCTTCGACCTCGTGGAGCTCAACCCGCTGGTCGACCCGGGCTACACGACCGCCCTCAACGCCAAGCAGGTAGTGGATGAATGCCTGACGGGGGTTGCGCTCAGAAAGCTGGGGCTGGGGAGCAGGGACTATCTGAGTCCGCTGACGAGGCGGGACGCGCGGAGGTAGGCCAAAGCACGACAGACGAGCGCTGCAATCACGATCAGCGCTACAAACGAGGCCCACCCTGTAACCGAGGGCCACTCACGGCCGAGGAAGACGACTATGGCATCCGCCGGCAAGACCCCGACGACCTCCCGGCGAAACTTCCTCGCCAGTTCGGCAGCCCTCGCAGCCGGCACCATCGCCTGCCAGCCGGAGACCGGTGACAGGCCGGAAGCGCCCGCCCCCAACGAGTCCGCCGCCCCCACCCCTCAGCCCCCCGCCGACATCACCGCCGCCACCCTCGCCGAGGCCGAAAAGCTCCATGCCGTCACCTATACCGCCGACGAGCGCGAAGAGCTTCTCCAGTCGATCAGCGGACAGGTAGCCGGTGTCCGCCAACTCCGCGAAATCCCCCGCGAACTCAGCCTCCAGCCGGCCATCACCTTCGATCCGCGCCTGCCCGGGGTCTCTTATCCGGAGCAGGAAGACCGGACCCGAATGTCGACCGACGCACCCGCCCCGCTCCCGGCCAACGAAGCCGACATCGCCTACGCCTCCGTTCGCGAGCAGGCCCACTGGATCCGCACCGGCCAGCTCACCAGCCGCCGCCTCACCGAGGTCTACCTGTCCCGGATCGAGCGCTTCGCACCCGACCTCTACTGCTACATCACCGTTACCGCCGACCACGCGCTCGCCCAGGCCGACGAGTCCGACCGCGAACTCGCCGCCGGCCGCAACCGCGGCGAACTGCACGGCATTCCCTACGGCATCAAGGACTGCTTCGACACCGCCGGGATACCAACCACCTGGGGCGCGATCCCGTATCAGGACCAGGTGCCGGACCGCGACGCCCGCATCGTCACCATGCTCCGCGACGCCGGGGCCGTCCTCCTCGGCAAGCTCGCCACCGCCAGCCTCGCCAACGGCTACCGGTGGTACGGCGGGAAGGTCCGCAACCCCTGGAACACCGAGGAGCACGCGGGCGGTTCCAGCGCCGGGCCGGGATCCGCCACCGCCGCCGCGCTGTGCTCGTTCTCGATCGGGACCGACAGCCTGGGCTCGATCCTGAACCCGGCCGACCAGTGCGGAATCGCCGGCCTGCGCGCGACCTTCGGGCGGGTGCCGACCGAGGGAGCCATGCCTCTAACCCCCAGCCTCGACCGGATCGGCCCCCTCACCCGTCGCGTCGAGGATGCGGTCCCCGTCATGGCCGCGATCAACGGACCCGATCCCACATCGGCGTCCTCCATCAACATGGGCTTCAGCTACGACGCCAGCTTCGACCCCGCCGCCGTCCGCGTCGGCTACTCACCGGACTGGTTCCGCGAGGTGGGCTTCGGCCCCGGCGCCTCGGTCCCGGTCGCCGATGCACACCTCAACGCCCTCGACGCGCTCCGCGAACTCGGCGTCGAGCTGGTCGAGGTCGAGCTGCCGCCGTTTCCCTACCAGGCGCTCATCCCCAACCTCTACGCCGAAGCCGCCGCGATCTACGAGGCGCTGACCCTCGATGGCCGCGACGACCAGCTGCCTCCCGAGGGCTGGCCCAACGCCTGGCGGCAAGTCCGCCTGCTGTCCGCGGTCGACTACCTGCAGGCCGAGCGCCTCAGGCGGCATCTCATGCACGAGTTCCACCGCATCTACAGCGACGTGGACGCCCTCTTTGCCCCGACCTACGGTTCGTTCGAGCTGCTGATGGCCATGAACTACACTGGACACCCGGGGGTCACGCTGCGCGCCGGCCTCGACGAGAGCCCGACCCGAAGCTCCGGCCCCGTTCCCGACGATCCGCAGGGAGAGCCCCACACGATCACCCGTAATGTGGTTTTTCATGGTCGACTCTTCGAAGAGGGGAAGATCCTCGCGCTTGCCCGGGCGCTCGAGGAGCGGCTTGGGGTGCATCACCACCGCCCGCCGCTCGGGTAGGGGCGGGCGCCGAAGTCCCTGGTTCGCGCGGGGAATGCGGCTTGGCGTGCACGGCGAGATTCCGGTGCACGCGGCCCCCGACCGTACGCCTACTCCCCGGACCACCCCCGCGGCGGTTTTTTCGGCGGGCCCGGATCAGCCGGGATGACCAGTTCGAGCTCCGTGTGGCGTGCGATGACCGCGAAGTCGCGGTTGCGGGCCAGGAGGGGACGGCCCTTGCCCAGTGCGGTTGCCGCAACCAGGCAGTCGATCATCGAGCGGATCGTGAATCCGGCCCGGCGACAGATGCGATAGATCCGCGCGGCTTCCAGGTACACGCCAAGCGAATCGGGCTCCAGGATCTCGAACCGGTTCAGGAGTTTCAGAAGCTTTGAGGCCATGGCTTCGCTATGACTACCCGAAAGCAACTCCATCACAACGGCTGCGGGTGTAGCAATAGGTTGGTCGGCCCGGATCGCCGCGTCCATGAACAGGTCGAATGGGCTTTCCGTGCGCCGCGTGTACTCGACCCAGGCAGAAGTGTCAACGATCACGTTGGCTCAATCGATGTCACTCGGGTCAAGCAATTCGTCACTCGGGTCAATCATTTCGATCGGGGGCTCGTCACGCAGTTCGTCGAGATCTCCCTCCCACCCCACGCCTCGCATCGCGAGCGCCTCCTCCTTGGTCATCGGGATGATCGACTGCCTCCAGACTGCCTCCTTAACGGCCGCGGACCAGTCGCGCAGATTGTACCGCTGGCGCACGGCTTCCAGGTGTTCCTCCAACAGCCTCACCTCGACCGTGACGTAGCGGAGGAACTCCGGCTTGATGCCGGAGTAGTCGGGACGCGCTTCGCGGACCGCAGCAGCTCCACCCCGCCGTTCAAGCCCGGCCGCGGCCCGCAGAGTGCGTCGCACCCACGCGGACACGGTGACGTTGTTACGATTGGCCGCGTCCCGGACCTCCTCGAGATCGGCGTCGGACATCACTACCTGCAGTCTCTTACTCATGGTATGAGTATATCGTACTCATCTTTGCCCGCAAGGTTCCCCACGTGGCATCGTGTCGGGAGCGCCCACGCTTCGCCCTGTACGCCGGAGAGCCATCCATGAAGCGCCGCAACGTCTTCCGCCCCGTTCTCGCCCTGCCCATGCCCGCCCTCGCAGCGCCCGCCCTTGTCGCTCTCACCCTCGCCGCGCTCACCGCCTCGCCCGCACAGGCCCAGCGCTTCTCCATCGAGGACGTCCTGAGCCCCGGCTACCCGGTCCAGCTCGTCGCGGCGAAGGCCGCCGACCGGATCGCGTGGATCGAGTACGAGGAGGGGCGGCGCAACGTCTACACGGCAGCCGCGCCCGGTTTCGAGCCGGTGCGCCTCACGCGCTACGAGGACGACGACGGGCGCGACCTCTCCACGCTGCGCATCTCCGACGACGGCTCCACCCTGGTCTTCCTGCGCGGGCACACCCCCAACCGGGAGGGATGGATCGCGAACCCGGCCAGCGACCCGCGCGGCGCCGAGCGTGCGGTGTGGGCGGTGAGCACGGCGGGCGGCGAGCCGTGGCGCGTCGTCGAGGCGTGGAATGTGGCGCTGTCGCCCGACGGCGAGTGGGTCGCGTATGCGAAGGACGGGGCGATCTACCGCGCTCCGGTCAACCCGGGCGTGGTGACGGCCGAGCCCGACAGTCCGCTCTTCAGCGTCTTCGGCAGTCAGGGAAGCCCGGTCTGGTCCCCCGACTCCCGCAAGCTCGCCTTCGTGAGCGACCGAGGCGATCACAGCTTCGTCGGCATCTACGATACGGACAACCCTGGAATCACCTATCTGGGACCGGCCGTGGACCGGGACACCAGCCCGACCTGGTCACCCGACGGCACGCGCGTCGCCTTCATTCGCCGGCCGGGACTGCCCTTCGGCGCAGGGGCCGATCTCGGCGGGGCGGACCCGGACGATCTGCCCGACGGCATGACCGAGGCGCGCTTCGCGGGAGGCTACGACTTCTCGATCTGGGTGGGTGACGCGCGCACCGGCGAGGCGCACGAGGTCTGGCACAACGAGCCGGACGACGAGATCCACAGCGAGGTGCGCTCGGTGATCTGGGCGGGCGACCACATCATCTTCCAGGCCGAGCCGGACGGGTGGCGGCGGTATTACTCGGTGGCCGCGGCGGGGGGCACATCCTCACCCGCCGAACTTACCCCGGGCGACGGCATCGCGGAGTATATCTCGCTGTCGCCGGATGGTCGCACTCTCTTCTACGCCACCAACGCGGGCGACATCGACCGGCGGCATCTGTGGCGCGTGCCAACCAGCGGGGGAGACGCCCGGCAGCTCACCCATGGCGACGGAATCGAGACCTACCCGGCCGCACTGGCGTCGGGGCGCGACGTCGCCGTGCTCTACGCTGACGCCAGCCAGCCGCTGACCGTGGCCGTGGTCCCCGCCGATGGCGGTGAAGCGAGGACGATCCGCGAGCTGCCCGACCGCTACCCGCTCGACCTGCACGTCGCGCCCGAGGCGGTGACCCTCGAGGCCGAAGACGGCTTCGAGTTCTACAACCAGCTCTTCCTGCCCCCCGACCTGCAGCCCGGCGAGAAGCGGCCCGCGATGATCTTCATCCACGGCGGGTCGCGGCGGCAGATGCTGCTCGGCTATCACTACATGCACTTCTACCACATGGCCTATGCGATGAACCAGTACTTCGCGAACAAGGGCCATGTGGTGCTGTCGGTGAACTACCGGAGCGGCATCGGGTACGGCCGCGAGTTCCGCAACGCTCCGGGGCGCGGGCGGCTGGGCAACACCGAGTACCGCGACATCAAGGCGGCCGGCGAGTACCTGCGGGACCGCGACGACGTGGACCCGGCCCGGATCGGGCTGTGGGGGTTGTCGTACGGAGGCATCCTCACGGCGCAGGGGCTTGCGCGGGACTCGGACCTGTTCGCGGCCGGCGTCGACATCGCCGGTGTGCACCTGTGGGGTAACTCGATCGATCCGGAGTCGGTGTCGTACCAGGCGTCATCGGTGGCCGAGGTCGAGAACTGGACCTCACCGGTACTGCTGATTCACGGTGACGACGATCGCAACGTGGCGTTTTCGCAGACGGTGGGGCTGGTGCAGCTGCTGAGGGCTCAGGGTGTACCGCACGAGTTGATCGTCTTCCCGGACGACGTGCACGACTTCCTGCTGCACGAGCGCTGGCTGATCACCTTCGACGCGACGGACGACTTCTTTGATCGGTACATGGGGGGTGACGAGGCGGTGACTACGGAGGGGAGGCGGTAGGGGGGGCGGCTCGGTTCTCCCGTCAGGCGGCGAACATCCGCTGCAACACGTTCAGCACCTCCTCCATCGTGTCGGTGGACAGGCTTCCGAGCCGCCGAACCAACCGCACCCGGTCAGCGGTTCTCAACTGGTCCGCCACGACGTAACCAACCTTGTTCTGAAATCGGCACGCAATCCGGAATGGATACGGATGGCCACCGGTGGTCATCGGAGCCACGAGGAAGGTTCCCAGGTAGTCGTTGAGCTCGTCCGGTGACACGACGACACATGGACGTGTCTTCGTGATCTCGGAACCGCGTGTCGGATCCAGCGAGATCAGATAGACATCGCCCCGCCGCGGGAGGTCTACTTCCATTCCCATTCCGACTCGTCAAAGACGGTCGGGACCGGATCGTCCAGCAGGCCGCCATCACCTCGGTCCACGAGCTCCCGGGCCGCCTCGGCCCACCCGGCCCTTGGGTCGTCCTCCACGCGTTCCAACAGCAGGCCCGTATCCACGATCCGCATACGCAGCGATGCATCGAGGCCAGCCGCCTCGACGAGGGCTTTCGGGATGCGGACACCCCGTGAATTGCCAATCCTGATCAGTCGCGTTCGCATAGTGGTCTCGGGCCTGATGAATGTAATTACAATGTAATTACTAACGAGTTTCCGAGGCAAGCTGCCGCACGACCATCCGTTGCGACCCCCGCCCCCGCCAAGCATCCTAAAGCACCCGCATCAGCCAATGGTCATCACCCGCCCCGCGCAACGTCGAGGTGTGGCCTGAGAGCACCGGCGGATGGCCGGGCGGGGAGGGAAATTGCAAGTGTAGCTACATGTTGCTACATTGCCTCCATGAGATCCATCGGAATCAGGGCGTTGAACAGCAGGCTCAGCGAGTACGTGCGTCTGGCGGCCGGCGGTGAGACCGTTCTGGTCACGGACCGGGGGCGCGTCGTAGCCGAAATGGGCCCTCCGCGAGAGGAGAGGAGTCCCATCCTGGCGGACGCCATGCTAGCCGATGCGGTGCGGAGGGGTTGGTTGACGCCCGCACTTTCTCCGGGATCCGAGCCCCCCCGCGGCGGGCCTCCGGAGGACGCGCTATCCGTGCTTCTCGGTGAGCTGGAAGGCGACCGAAGCGACCGGTGATCTACGTCGACACCTCGGTCGCCCTGGCCCACCTGTTCGCGGAAGACCGGCGACCCCCGGCCTCGCTCTGGACCGAAACCCTCGTTTCGAGCCGTCTGCTCGAGTACGAGCTCTGGACACGCCTGCACGCTCGCGAGGCAACGGCATCGCGAGCCGAGGCCGCGCAGGAGGTGATCGCTCGCATCTCGTTGCTGGAGCTTGCTCCCCTCGTATTGGCTCGCGCTCTCGACCCGTTCCCGGTATCCGTACGCACACTCGACGCGCTACACCTCGCATCGTGCCTGTTTCTCCGGGACCGGGGCCAGCGCGTCGAACTCGCCAGCTACGATGATCGAATGGCGAGGGCAGGTCGCGCCCTCGGCATCCCGCTTCGGGATCTGCCCTGACCCAATGCGGCGTATTGCCGGCGCGCGCCGCCAGGCAAAGCAGCAACCGCACCCCTTCGGAGCCCAGGGGCCGAGCCGCAGTCTGCGGTTCCCCGCGCGCTCGCCGACGCGACGCCCGCCGTCGGGGTGATCGTCGTCCTGGCAATCCCCGCCGCCGTCACGGTGTACCGTTTTTGTCGGTACAGTAGCGTATTATGTGCACCTCCAAACACACGACCCTAGTCTGCTGAGATCGGGCACCGATCATTCTTGACTTGACGAACGGAAAGAACGGCAGCAGATGACGGGTACGCGAGTTGGCGACGCACCAACACAAGAGACGACGCAAGCATGAAGACAGCGAATGACTTTCCGCTACCGGGCTGGCGGACCGTCACCACCGACCAACACCAACGCCTCTATCGGGACGGCAAGGGTGGGGCCGTAGTCACCATCGTTGGCCTCGCGGGATACACCACTGAAATCATCCTGCCGACCGCAGACGCCGACGCCTGGAACGCGCTGCGTGCGCTGCTCGACGCGCGAGCGAAGGGCTGACACCTAAGGCGATCCGCGGCGATCAGCCTTGAGGATCGCGCCGGAAGCGGCCCGCCCCGTCATTCTTCCAGGCCAACGCGACGCGGCCGTCGACTACGATATCGATGTCCAGGTCACCGTCGACATCATAGACGCAACGTCTACCGTTCTTGCGTACTCATCCGCACCCGACGACAAGATGACGTAGGGTGATTCAGCCGAACTTCCGTGCTGCGCGGCGGTCACAAAGATGTCCAGCCGACCGTCCCCGTTGAAGTCGCCCGGCAAAGCCTTCGTTGGCGAAGTCAGTCGCGGAGGGTGCCCGTCCATGAACCCTGTGTCCAGCGAGAACTCGCGGCCTCCATCGTTGATGTAGAGTTCTGCCGGAAGGTGCCGAGGGGGTTCGTCTCTCGGGGCATAGAAGATGTCGGTGTCTCCATCCTGGTCGAAGTCGCCGTACGCGATGGCATCAACCCATCCCGGGCGACCACTTCGCACGACTGAGTGATCAATGCTGAACGGCGGATTCTGCAGGGAATGGGATGTCCCTTCATCTACGGATGGATTCGGTGGCACGGTCGCGAACAAGCCGCGTCGAAACTGGCCGGACCCATCATTCTTCCAGATTAGATGTCTCGACCTGTCGTCATCCAGGAGATCCGGATCGCCGTCGCCGTCGATGTCGAAAATGCGGAGCCAGACGATCCAATCCACATTCGTACTGTCATTCTGGTGCACAAGATGTTCCGTCATGTCGACGAAGCTGCGCGGGGCCGTCTGCTCCAGCAGTTGCAGGCGGTATCCGGTGTACCAGCCCACGCCCGTGTCGTCTCCAGTGCGGTTGACGACAACGTCCTTGTATCTGGGTCGGGAAGCCTTCGTACTCGTGCCCGGCAGCAAGCAGGTCGACGTACCCGTCCAGGTCGACATCTACCAGTTCGGCGGTGTATATCGCCTGAGTGATCCCATCGATTCGTGTAGTGTCCCAGACAAACCCCCCTCCACCGTCGTTCACGAAGAAGAAGGGGGCATCGAAGCCGTAGCCGTTGGTGACAACGAAGACATCGGGTTTTCCGTCACCGTTGAAGTCTCCGGGCAGGGCCTTGCGGGGGCGCGATGCCACCTGGATGGTCGCCAAGAAACGCTGGGGCAATGTCGAACCCGCCCACCCCATCGCTGATATACACCTGCGCAGGTAGTCGGTCCATTGACCCACTCGGCGTGGAATGGAAGACATTGACGTGGCCGTCACTGTTGAAATCCAGATATGCGATGGCGGCGGGGTAATCGTACTCGAACGGGTTCTGCCTCAGCTGCCTATGGTCGACGTAGATGCACGGGAACTGCAGCGAGTGGGACGTTCCTTCATCAACACGGCTGACCGATGCCACTGAAGGGTCCGTGCTGGCCCAACTGACGGTGGCTCCGGTCATCGCGTTGCCGTTCTGGTCGCGAACCTGCGCTGTGAATCGTGCGGTGTCGCCGACCGCCGTGAAGACAATCGATTCTGGAGTTATCGAGAGTGTGGTGGGCACCGACGGGTCGGGAGGGGGTGTCGTCACCGCGGGAGGGTCGTCTCCGCAGCGCGGGATCGGTCTCGCATGGGGGTGTGGGTGAGCCCGGAGCAATGAGTTGGCAGGATATGCGCTGATTATGTCGCAATATCGTCTGTTTTTGTTGCTTAACCGCGTGGCGCTACGCATCTGGAACGCATCCTCCTATCGCGGCAACAGCCTCGGTCTCCGCGTTGCCCGAACCATTCGGTGAAGCGATAGGACTGTGTCTTACTTACCTCGTATTGCATGAAAGGAAGCCGACATGCATCCGATCTCGCGCATGACAGTTACTCTCACTTGCGCCGCCCTCGTGGCCATCGCGCCCGCCGCAGCCCAGGAGTTGCCGCCTGAGGTCCGGATGGACCGGTACATGGTGCAGGTGGACCGGCAACTCGGCAACAACCAGTACGCCGCTGCACTGCGCTCTCTGGACCTCGTCCTGGAGTTGCAGCAGATCAGCGGCCTGGAACTTCCCGAGTCGTTCTGGATGAAGCGGGCGGAAGTTGCGCTTGGGGCGGGCGATTCCACCGAAGCGATCACGTCGGTGTCCCGGTACCTGGAGACCGCGGGCCGCGACGCGGAGCACTACACGGAGGCTCTGGGACTCCTCGACCAAGCAGTGGAACAGGGGTGCACCCCGGAGCGGATGACGGAGACGATCGAGAGCCTCCGAAGCTGTCTTGACCTGGGCGCGGATCCGAACAGGGTGGACGATGACGGGAAGGCGACGCTGGACTGGGCGTCGCGATGGGCAGAACGGGCGAAATCCGGAGAATAGTACCAGTTGCCGCCGCGCGACCCACGACGGGAGCACGGTGGACTGCTGGCGGTCGTCGGCCTCGTGGACAATCCAGGTCTTGGTGGTTGTTCTCGACGTTCCGGGCGGAGAGCAAAATGGCGCGTGAACCTGCGGTAGGCTCCGCTCGATTGTACGGAGGCGATTCTCCTGGAGCCTCTTGATTTCCGTCGGGATGAGATCGTTACGTTTGTTGGGAGTGCTCGTCGACGTCGTGTGAGGCGGGCCCCTCTCTTAGCTAAAGCAAGAGGCACCCATGAAGTCCAGTGAGATCATCTTTGAAGTTACCGAAGCCGCTGAGGGCGGCTACGACGCCAGGGCGCTCGGACACAGCATCTTCACCCAAGGCGACGATTGGTCGGATCTGAAGGCGATGGTCAGAGATGCCGTGCTCTGTCATTTCGACCCCCAAGATGCGCCGAGGGTGATTCGGCTGCATCTGGTAAGGGACGAAGCTATTGCGGTATGAGGAAGCTGCCGCGCGACATCACAGGGGACGGTCTGGCCGGTTTGCTCAGGCGCCACTACGGATACGAGGCCAAGCGGCAGCGTGGTAGCCACCTGACCGTTACCACTGTATTCGAGGGTTCGGAGCACGGCGTGACGATACCACGCCATCGGCCGGTGAGAGTTGGCACACTTAGCGCGGTCGTGTCTGCAGTGGCCGAATTCCATGGACTGGGCAAGCAGGAGGTCCGCGAGAAGCTCTTCGGACGATGAAGCTGTCGGTGGTCAACTAACCGGCCGCAACGCCCTCCTCAACGCCTCCACCCCCCCCACCACCGGCAACTCCACACTCGTCCCGCCCAAATCCACCGTCAGCACCGTGCCCGGCTCCGGGTGCACCGTGAAGTACTTGTCGCTCGAGAACACCATCAGCCCGATCCGCGCCCCCGCCGGGATCACCTGATCATCCGGTTGCAGCGCAAACTCCAGCTCGACAAACTCGCCAGGCGTGAGATCCACCCCTGCTCGCGGACTCGCGATATCCGCCGCCCCCGCATTGCTCGGATCCGCCCAGCCCTTCGTGATGATGTTGTCGTTGATGTCGTCGCTTTCGGTCCAGGGGAGTGAGACGAGCCAAACGGTCAGATTCGCCGCGTCGGCATCGGCAGCCACACGCACGCGCACCGTGGCCACGCCCGAGAGGTGGACATCCTGCTGGAGCTCCGGGGTCGCATATAGAAGCCGGTGGTTCGACCATTCGGCCGCGGCGAGTTGGCCGCCCTCAAAAGCAAAATTGTCCACAATGCCGCCGGTACCGCTTGCCTCGCCGGCGTTGAGAGAGAGGGTGCCGGTCCAGTTGCCGTCGCCCGCGGGATGCAGGGGGACGCCTTCGGACTCGGGGTGCGGATAGTCGGGGTAGGCGGTGGGCTGCTGGCGGTCGTCGGCCTCGCGGACGATCCAGGCGCGCGGGTCGCTTTCGACGCCGTTTTCGACGCCCAGGACGTAGCGGGTGAACCAGCGGTTCATGAGCTCGAGGGGCGGGGGACCGCCGTGGCCACCCTGGTGATAGTAGATCTGGACGGGGACGCCGCGGGCCTTTAGCGCTTCGGTGATGCGGTAGCTGTGCTCGGGCATCACGTTCCAGTCGTTGAAGGCGTGGGCCATGAGGGTGGCGGCGCGGACGCCGTCGATGTGGTTCAGGTAGTCGCGGCCCGCCCAGAAGTCGTTGTAGTCGCCGGTGGTGCGGTCGAGTTCGGCGTACATCTCGTCGCGCACGTTGGCGATGCAGAAGTCGCGCACGTCGGGGTAGCCGCTGAAGATGAAGTCGAAGAGGACGTCGATGTCCTCGCCGGGGTAGCCGCCGGGGGAGCGCACGAGGCCGTTCGAGCGGTAGTAGTGGTAGTAGGACGTGTTGGGGGCGACGGGGATGATCGCTTCGAGGCCCTCGACGCCGGTGGTCGCGGCGGCCAGGGGCAGGGTGCCGTTGTAGGAGGTGCCGGTCATGCCGACCTTGCCGTTGGCCCAGTAGGCCTCGACCTGTTCGTCGCCGTCGACGCTGGTGAAGCCGCGGGCGCGGCCGTTGAGCCAGTCGATGACGGCCTTGGGCGCGAGCGATTCGTTGGCGCCGCCGACGGTGGGGCAGCCCTGGGACTGGCCGGTGCCCGGCGACTGCGAGTGGATGACCGCGAAGCCGCGCGGCACCCAGGTGCGGATGTGTGAGTTGGAGATGACGGGCTGCTGCGCAATGTGCCGGATGGTGGCGGGGAAGGGGTCGCGGGGCGGGGGATCGCCGCCGACTTCCTGCCGCAGGTTCCAGAAGTGGTCGAGGTCGATCCCCGCGATGCCGGAGTAGTAGGGGCTGGTCTCGTAGATGACGGGCACCGTGAGCCCCTCGCTGTCGGTCTGCCCCTGGCGGGTGACGTCGACGTGCACGCGGTCGGGGCGGCCGTCGCCGTCGGTGTCGAATTCGGTCTCGACCCAGAGGTCGTGGCGGACCCACGCGGCCGTATCGGCGAAGGCGGGGACGATCTGGGCCTGGCCGTTCTCGATGGCGGGGCCGGTCTGGGCGGTGGCGGTGGCTGTGGTTGGAAGGGCGAAAAGGATGAACGCGGCGGCCGCGCGGCGGGTCAGTTTCATGAGTCGGATCCGAGGATGGGTTGGGGACATCGGGACTTCACAGACACCGTTCGCTGATCGCTGCGACAGCGGCGTCGATCTCCTCGCGGGTGTTGAAGAAGTGGAGGGAGAGGCGGAAATCGAGCGGCTGGCGGACGGGTGAGGCCAGAAGGTCGGCGTTCTCGCGCAGGTCGTTGTAGAGGTCCGTGGCGTCGCATCCTGCGGGAAGCTTGAGCACGAAGACGCCGGAGCGGTCCGGGCGGGTCCGGGGCGAGGTAATGGAAAGCCCGTCGGTGCCGTCCACCGCCTCGATGGCGTGGTCGACGAGCGACTGGATGCGGTCGTCGATGCGCTCGAGGCCGACGCCCTCCATCCACTCGACGGCGCGGGCGAACCCGGCGAAGTCCGCCAGCGCGCGCGTGCCGAACTCGTAGCGCGCGGCGCTGGGCAGCAGGGTGTAGGCGCCCTGGTAGTCCATGGTCGCGTGGCTGTGCGAGCCGGCCCAGCTGAGCCGGACATCGTCGAGCACCTCGCGTCGCACGAAGAGCGCGCCGGTGCCCTTGGGGCCGAGCAGCCACTTGTGGCCGCAGGTGGAGTAGCAGTCGCAGCCCAACGCCCGGAAGTCGGTGATGACGCATCCGGGTCCCTGGGCGCCGTCCAGGTGGTACCGGATTCCGCGGGACCGGAGCAGGCGCCCGAGTTCGGCGGACTCATCGGTGCGCACGGTGCGGCCGTTGTTGCGCGACACGTGGCTGATGCTGACCATCCGCGTGCGCGGAGACAGCTGGGCCCGGACCTGATCGAGCAGGTGGGTGCCGCTGGAGAGATCGATCTCCCGGATGACGATCCCGAACCGGTCCCGTAGCACATACCACGGAACGACGTTGGCCGGGTGCTCGATGTTGGAGATGACGACTTCGTCGCCCGGCTGCCAGTTCAGGCTCCACGCGACAATCGAGATGCCCTCCGAAGTGCTGTGGGTGAGCGCGACCTCCTCGGTCCCGGCTCCGAATGTCCGCGCGAGCTGCGCCCGGAGGTCCGGCTCGACCTGCGCCATGTCGGTGGCGAAATCGGGATGCGCGGGTCCCTGGTTCTGGAAGTCGAGGCGGTCCTTGACCTCGTCGATGACCTCGAGGGGGGACGGACCGATTCCACCCGTCTGCATGTACACGCTTCCGGTGGAGGCCGGGATTTGGGCGCGTGCCCGAGCGACCCAGGCGTCCTGGGGGAGGGTGTTTCGGCCGCGGGCTGCACCGGGGTTCGCGGCGGCGGTCTCACCACCGTGGATCGCCGCAAGCCGTCCGACAGGTATGATGGGTGCCAGCGCCGCCCACTTTGCGGACTGGCCCAGGAACCGGCGGCGGTTCGGCATCGACGCTCGCGCATCGCGCCGCATCAGCCGCCGCCCGACATCAGGAAGAACCGAACCCCGAACAGGGCGGCCACGGTGACCACGGCCGCGTTGAGGTCCGAGCCCCGCCCCGCCACCACCTTGATCATGACGTAGGTGATGAACCCCAGGCCGATCCCCGTGGCGATCGAGTAGGTGAATGGCATGGCCAGGGCCGTCACGATCGCCGGCACGCACTCGGTGAGCTCGTTCCAGTCGATGTTGCGCATCGCGCGCGCCATGACGCACCCCACGAACAGGATCGCCGGAGCGGTCGCGTAGCCTGGCACTGCGGTGGCCACCGGCGCGAGGAGCAGCGCCCCGAGGAACAGGGCGGCGACCACCACGGCGGTGAGTCCCGTGCGCCCGCCCGCCCGCACCCCCGCCGCGCTCTCGATGTAGGAGGTCGTCGTGGAGGTGCCGAGCATCGACCCCACGATGGTGGCGGAGCTGTCGGCGACCAGTGCCCGCCGCAGCCCGGGCACCTTCCCATCGTCATTCGTCAGTCCAGCCTCGTTGAGCACGGCGACCAGGGTGCCGCTGGTGTCGAAGAGATCCACCATGAGGAAGGCGAAGACGATCGCCAGCAGCCCCACCTCGAAGGCAGCGGCGACGTCGAGCTGGAAGAGCGTCGGCTCGAGCGAGGGCGGCGCGGCCAAAAGCGACTCGGGCGCCGGCGACAGCCCCGCGAGCCAGCCGATTCCGGCCACCACGAGAATGCAGATCAGGACGGCCCCCGGCACCTGCCGGTGCTCCAGCGCGACGATCCCGAAAAACGCCAGCAGCGCGAGGACGACCGGCCACTGCGCCAGGTTGCCGAGCGCCACCAGAGTCGCTTCGCTGCCGACTACGGCGCCCGCGTTGCGAAGGCCGATAATCATCAGGAAGAACCCGATCCCCGCCGCGATGGCCACCTTCTGCGACCGCGGGATGCTGTTTACCACCCAGGCGCGCACCGGCAGCACCGAGAGAATGAGCATCAGCACGCCGGAGCAGAACACCGCACCCAGCGCGACCTGCCAGGACAGCCCCATGGTGCCTACCGCGATCGCCGCGAAATACGCGTTGAGCCCCATCCCGGGCGCCAGCGCGATCGGATAGTTGGCGTACACCCCCATCACCAGCGACCCGAACGCGGCCGCCAGGCAGGTGGCCACCAGCACGGCGCCGGGGTCCATCCCCGCGCCCCCCAGGATCAGCGGGTTCACGAAGATGATGTACGAGAGGGTCAGGAAGGTGGTGCATCCGGCGAGCACCTCGGTGCGCACGGACGTTCCGCGCTCTTGCAACCGGAAGAGGGACATCGGTGGTCTGCTCCTTGAGAGTCAGGGTCCGAGTGCAGCGACCGGGACGAACCCGATCGCGCCGCGTCGCACATCACCGTATGGGTTGAAGGGGATTGCCGCCAGAGTACGGCATCGCGGCACGTAAGGTGGTTGATTGGCGGGCTTTACGAGAGGGGGGGCTGGTCTCCCAGGCCGGGGTCTTGCGTCAGTTGCCGGCGCACCCATGCGATCAGGGTCCCAGCGCCCCGATCGGAACGACACCCACATCGTTGCCGCCCACATATCCGTAGCCGTTGGGCAGGACTACGGCCATCGCGGAGGGCTCTCCTCTTCCCCCGCGCTCCATGCGCTGCGCCAGCCGTCGCAGATTGTTGATTCCATGCTCCACCCAGCGTTGGCCCAGTTTGACCTCAAAGGCCGCCCAGCGCCCGTCGTCCGTCTCGACGACGGCGTCCACCTCCAGGCCACCCTTCTCCCGGTAGTGGAAGACCTCTGCCTCATTTGCCTGGGCGTAGACCCGCAGGTCCCGAATAGCCATCGATTCGAAAAGAAAGCCGAAGTACTCGAGGTCGTCCATGAGACGCTGTGGAGTAGCGCGGAGGGCGGCGACGGCCAGGGATGGGTCAGCCAGATGCCGCACGGGGGTTGTCCTCAGCCTGGTCCGCGAGCGCAAATTGGGTGACCAGGCTGGCAGATCCTCGACGATCATCAGTTGTTCGAGAGCTTCCAGGTATTCTGAAGCGGTTTCCCACTTCATGATGGGTCCACCTCCCCGCACATCTGTGATCAGCGTTGAGAGCGATGCGGGAGTTGCAACGTTCCGGGCAAGGGACAGGAGCAGGCGTCCCACTTTCACGGGATCTCTCTGCTTGCCGCTGACGCGTGAGATGTCAACGCGGCGGATCTCGTTGAGGTAGTCCCGATTCATGCGCAGGGCGCGCGCCAGGGGATAGCCGAGATGGGCCGGCCAGCCGCCCCTGCAGAGGAGTTCGGCCAACCCGGACACCGCCAGCTGCGATGGTTCGGAGCGTTGTGGAGTACGGTCGAGCAGGCACCGCAACGAGATCTCTCCGGTGGAATGGTGAGTCTCGAAGGTGGAAAAGGGCCGCATCCTTAGTCGAGTGAGGCGCCCGGCGCCGGTATGACGGGTGATGTCGTCGGCCGGGACGGCAGAGCCGGTCAGAATGAACTGTCCTGGCGCGCCCCGGTCGTCTACTGCTCGTCGAACATGATTCCAGATGTCCGGTTCGGTTTGCCATTCGTCGATCAGACGAGGAATCTTGCCGCGGAGCACCTCGCCGGGATCGACCCCAACCATCCGCCGCGCATTTCGGTCCACGTCCAGCAACACCTCACTGGCTGCGTGATGCCTGCCCGTGACCGTCTTGCCGCATGTCTTGGGACCCTCCAGGACAACGGCACCGGTTGCTGCGAGCCTCTCGGCGAGCTCCTTGTCGACGACTCGTGGCTGATAGCTCACGCTGGTACCCTTCCGCTGCCCGGCTGGCACCGTACAGGGCGGCGCCACCCACCTTCGCGAGAAAGTGATCGGATAATTCGACATGAAGATAACGGATAATTTGGCACACTGTCAACGGATAATATAACAGACATACAACGGACAATATGGCGGCCTATCAACGGCGAAGTCGGCATCGCCTCAGTGGACTGAACCGGAAGCCACTTGCGCCGCGCTCACCGGCAACGGAGTCTACGCTCTCCCTTCGGCCCGCTTCCCGGCGGTCTGCGCCAGGCGCGGTCCGGTTCACCGGCGCAGCAGCGTTCGCACTCACTCCCAACAGAGGCCCACAATGCGCATGACGGTTTCCAGACTCCACTTCCGCGTCCCGTTCCTGATCTGTGTTGCGGCTGCGGTCGTGGCGGCTGCCCCCACCCCCGCCTCCCCACAGCAAGCCCCCGACCCATCCGCCTACACCGCCCTCCAATGGCGGCACATCGGCCCCGAGGGCAACCGATTCTCGGCGGCGGCCGGCATCGTCGGCGATCCCCACACCTACTACGTCGGCGCCGCGTCGGGCGGCATCTACAGGACCACCGACGGCGGCGTGCACTGGGACGCGATCTTCGACGGTCATCCGGTGCAGTCGATCGGGTCGCTGGGTGTGGCGCAGTCCGATCCGAATGTGGTCTGGGCCGGAACGGGCGAAGGCAAGATCCGCAGCCACGTCTCGGTGGGGCAGGGAGCCTACAAATCGACCGACGCCGGGGCCACATGGACGCTGATGGGACTGGATCAGACCGGGCGGATACCGCGCCTCCTCATCCACCCCACCAACCCCGACATCGTGTACATCTGTGCGCTCGGGCACGCCTACGGGCCACAACCCGAGCGCGGCGTGTTCCGCACCTCCGACGGCGGCGCGACGTGGGAGCATGTGCTGTTCGTGGACGAGGACACCGGCTGTTCGGACATCGCCATGGATCCGTCGAACCCGCGCGTGCTCTTTGCGGGCACCTGGCAGCTCGAGATCCACACGTGGGGACGGACTTCCGGCGGTCCGGGCGGCGGCCTGCACGTCTCGCGCGACGGCGGGGACAGCTGGACGAAGCTGAACGGGCCGGACAACGGGATCGGGCTGCCCGAGAAGCCAGTGGGGAAGGTCGCGGTGGCGGTCGCGGCGTCGAATCCGGACCGGGTCTACGCGCTGCTGGAAACGGGCGACGGGATCCCGTGGGACGGGCGCGAGACCGAGGACGGCCAGCTCTGGCGCTCGGAGGACGGCGGGCACACCTGGACGCTCATCACGCGCAACCGCAACGCCATGGGACGCCCGCACTACTATTCTCGCGTCGTGATCTCGCCCAACGACGAGGACGAGGCGTACTTCCTGACGGCCTCGTTCACGACCTCGACCGACGGCGGCCGCACGCTGGACGTGACCCCGCGGCCCCAGGCGCCCGGCGGCGACCACCACGACATGTGGATCGACCACACCAACCCCGACCGCATGATCGTCGCGCACGACCAGGGCCTTTCGATTTCGATCAACCGGGGCAGGACGTGGTTCCGTCAGCGCCTCACGAATGCTCAGATGTACCATGTGACGGTGGACAACGCCGTCCCGTACAACGTGCTCGGCAACAAGCAGGACGAGCCGACCTACCGCGGCCCGAGCAACAGCCGCATCCAGGGGCAGCGCCGCATTACCGGGATTCCGCGCGGCATGTGGCACCATGTGGGCGGCGGCGAGAGCGGCTGGGCCACCCCCGATCCGACCGATCCGAACATCGTGTGGTCCTCTGCGTCCGGGTCGGGGATGGTGGGCGGGATCGTGGTGCGCTACGAGGAGGAGCGGCGCCAGTACCGCGCCGTCGAAGTGTGGCCGGAGCAGAGCCGGGGCGCGGCGTCGGGCGTGCGCTACCGCTTCATTTGGGACGCCCCCATTCACATCTCGCCGCACGACAACAACACCGTCTACGTGGGCAGCCAGCATGTCCACCGCACGCGCAACGGCGGCCAGAGCTGGGAGGAGATCAGCCCGGATCTGACCCGCAACGACCGCAGCCGCATGGGTCTCTCGGGGGGCCTGACCGGCGACAACATCGGCGTCGAATACGCGGGCACGGTCTTCGGCATCGCCGAGTCGCCGGTCGAGGAAGGGCTCATCTGGGCGGGCACCAACGACGGGCTGCTTCAGGTCACCCGGGACGGCGGCGCCACATGGACAGATGTCACCAACAACATGCCGGATTTGCCGGATTGGATGGCGGTGCGGTCCATCGCGGCCTCCCGCTACGACGCGGGGACGGCGTACGTGGCCATCGACGGCCACCAGGTGAATGTCCGCGATCCCCATGTGTACAGGACCAGGGATTATGGCGCCTCGTTCGACAAGATCACGAGCGGGATTCCGCCCAGCATGCTCAGCTACACGAAGGTCATCGCCGAGGACACCAAGCGGCCCGGACTGCTGTACGTGGGGACCGAAAACGCCATCTACGTCTCGTTCGACGACGGCGACAGCTGGCAGCCGCTGCAGAACAATCTGCCCGCCGCACCGGTGTCGGGGATCGTCGTGCAGGAGCATTTCGGTGACCTGGTCGTCGGCACATACGGCCGCGGCTTCTGGATCCTGGACGACCTCACGCCCCTCCAGCAGCTGAGCCCCGAGGCGATGGCGTCGTCCTCCCACCTCTTCGCGCCGCGCGACGCCTACCGCTTCCGCGCGATCACGCCGCCGTCCGTGCCGTACAGCGACCCCACCGAGGGCCGGGACCCCGAGTACGGCGCGTCGATCAACTACTGGCTGGCGGACGCGGCGTCCGAGGCCCCAACCGTCGAGATTCTGAACGGCGCGGGCGAGGTCGTGCGCACCCTGACCGGCACCAACAACGGGGGCATCAACCGCATCCACTGGGACCTGCGTGACGAGCCCAACGGTCCCATCCGGCTATTGACAAGTCCCATGTACGCGGAACATATTGAGGTCGGCGACGAGGGTCGTCCGGCCCCAGGAGGCCAGCAGATCTCGATCCTGCAGCCGCCCGGACGCTACACCGTCCGCCTCAACGCGGCCGGCGAGACCCACGAGCAGCCCCTCAGGGTCATCAAGGACCCCCATTCGGCGGGCACCGAGGCCGACATCGCGGCCCAGGTCGCCTTTATCCGCGAAGTCCGCGACGACGTGGTCGCGGCGGGCGAGGCCGTACACCGCGTCGAAGCGATCCGGGTGCAGCTCGAGACCATGTCCCGCTTCGCCGACGAGGACGAGCTCACCGAGGCGATCGCCACGCTGCAGGGCCAGCTCGTCGACCTCCAGAGCACCATGGTCGACCTGCGCCTGACGGGTCAGGGCCAGGACGGCGTCCGCTTCGAGGCCAGGCTCCTGCAGAAGCTCGGCTACCTGACCGGTGCGATCTCGGTGGCCGACTTCCCGCCCACGGACCAGGAGCTGGAGGTGAAGGTGCTGCTGCACGAGCAATTGCAGGAGCATCTGGAAGCGCTGGACGCGCTGGTGCGGGACGAAGTGGAGGCGCTGAACGAGATGCTGCGCGCTCGCGGGATGCTGATTATCGCCGATGGAGGGTGAAAACGGGGTTTGTCGGCCACTTTAGCCGCTTTTTGGCCGACAAACGCCTGCATTCCGCCGGTCCAAGCCCCTTTGTCGGGCAAGATCGGCCTTGACAAACGGTATTGCATAATATTGTCTTGGCCAGTATTGTGCAGCATTGCGAGGCCGTTCGTTCGGGACACCCTCAGTTATCGCAGACATTCGTAGAATCGGAGAGCACAACTATGCGAATGAACGTTTCCCCTCCCAACCGCGCCACCCGAATCACCCCACTCAACCCGATCAACCCCCGCGCGCTCGCCATGCGGGCGGCCGCGATGCTCTTCTTGGGCGTCGCCGCGGCAGGCTGCAAGGACAGCGTGGTGGGACCCGACGTTCCCGACACCGAAGTCGTAGCCAGGGATCGGGCCGCGCTCGAGGCGCTCTACAACGCCACGGAAGGCGAGGAATGGGAGCGGAAGGACAACTGGCTGACCGACACTCCGCTGGGCGAATGGCACGGCGTCGTGACCGACAGCACCGGACAGGTGACGTGGCTGACGCTCCCCGGCAACGGTCTGAAAGGGACGCTGCCCTCCTTACTCGGGAACCTGCGCGAGCTGCAGTATCTCGGGCTCGCGGACAACGAGCTCAAGGGACCGGTTCCTCCGCTGCTGGGGGATCTTCCGCAACTCGCCGGCCTGTTCCTGGCGAACAACCGGCTCACCGGCACTATTCCGGGCAGCTTCCTGCAACTCGAGCAGCTGAGCGTCCTTGATTTCGGCGGCAACCGGGCACTGTGCGTCCCGGAGACCGCCGAGTTCGCCGAATGGACCGGGGGGATTGCGCAGGTGATCGGCCAGAAGTGCGCCGAGGCCGACCGAAGAGCGCTGGGAGATCTGTATCGACAGACCAGCGGCAGCGGGTGGGTCGATTCCAGCGGTTGGCTCGGCGACACGGTACTCGAAGAGTGGTTCGGCGTCGAAATCGACGCGATCGGCCGCGTGCTCTCGCTGAGCCTCGTCGAAAACGGCCTGTCCGGCAGACTGCCGGAGGTGGTCGGGGAGTTGTCCGCCCTCAGGAGGCTGGATGTCGGCGGCAACGGGCTGACGGGCGAACTGCCCCGGTCGCTGACGGAGCTGCCGCTCGAGGTGTTCCGATACGGGGACACGCAGGTGTGCATACCCGCCGACGCGGATTTTCGGGAATGGCTGGAATCCGTGGCCGAGCTCGAAGGGAACCGGCCGAACTGCACTCCGGCGGCGGAGCGGGAGACCCTCATCGCCTTCTACAAGGCAACCGATGGCCCGAACTGGGCCCGCAACGACAACTGGATGACGAATGTGCCCATTGCTGAATGGTATGGCGTCAACGTCAATCGCAGCGGCCAGGTCACGGAACTGAACCTGGGGTACAACGGGCTGCGAGGCGCCATTCCACCCGTCGTGGGCGACCTGCCCAACCTCAGAGAACTGAATCTCAACGGCAACTGGGGTCTCACCGGACCGATTCCCGAGGAACTCTTCGATCTCTCCGGGCTGCAGGAACTGCATCTCTTCCGCGTCGGGCTCGCCGGTCCGCTGCCGCCTGAAATCGGAGAACTGACCGCACTGAGGAGGTTGATGCTGAGGAGTTCGGGTCTCGCCGGCCCAATTCCGGCGGAGCTCGGCCAGCTCGTCAATCTCGAGTATCTCAGCATGGCCGATAACGATCTGACCGGCCCGATTCCGACCGAGTTCGGGAACCTGTCCAATCTGACCTTCCTGGGTTTGTGGAGCAACGACCTGACAGGTGACATCCCGGTCGCACTGGGGAACCTCACCAAGCTCGAGACCCTCGACATGGAGCGCAACCAGTTGACCGGAAGCATCCCGGCCGAGATCGGGAATCTCGCCAATCTCGAAATCCTGTGGCTCAACGACAACGCCCTGACGGGCGCGATTCCACCGGCCTTCGGGAACATGCGCAAGCTGGAGCGGGTGTACATGCACGCCAATGATCTGGACGGCCCCCTGCCCGAGGAAATGGGTGGGTTGACCGTGCTGGAGCAATTCTGGCTGGGCAACAACGCCGGGCTCTCCGGTCCCATTCCGACGAGCCTGAAGGCGATGGCCGAGCTCCACACGTTCAAGGCGGGGGGCACGGAGCTGTGTGCACCGGCCGACGCCGAACTGATGGCGTGGCTCGATGGTGTCGAGTTCCAGCGCGTGGCCCGTTGCGAGGCTGGCGGTGCCGTGGCCTATCTCACCCAGGCGGTCCAGTCGCGAAAATTCCCCGTGCCCCTGGTCGCCGGCAGGCCGGCGCTGCTGCGCGTGTTCGTCTCCTCGCTGCTAGCCGATGGTGAGCGGATGCCTGCCATGCGCGCCACCCTCTACCACGGGGACGCCGAGGTGCACGCGGCAGAGATCCGGGGCGGGACGGCGCCGATTCCGGCCGAAATCGACGAGAGCGACCTGGCTCGGTCGGCCAACGCCGAAATCCCGGGCGAAGTGATCAGGGACGGGTTGGAGATGGTGATCGAAGTCGACCCGAATGGCACCCTCGATTCCAGCCTGGGGATCGTGGGCCGGATTCCGGAGACCGGCCGGATTGCCGTGGATGTCCGTGAGATGCTCGACCTCCAGCTGACCGTGATCCCCTTCCTGTACGAAGAGGAACCCGATTCAGCGATTCTGGATATCGTTGCGGACATGGCGAGCGACCCCGAACGAAGCCACATGCTGTCGCGCACGCGCAGCCTGCTTCCGGTCGGGGACTGGGATGTCCGGGCGCACGACCCCGTTGTCACCTCGACCGACAACGGCTTCAACTTGCTCTTCGAGGTCGAAACCATGCGGATCATAGAGCGCGAACCCGGCTACTGGATGGGGATGCTCTCGCCCGTTCCCACCGGTGGCCTCCTCGGCGTGGCGCTGGGGATCCGCTCGTGGTCGAGCTACTCGATACCGTCTCCGCAAACCGTTGCCCACGAGCTCGGCCACAACATGGGCCTCTATCATGCGCCCTGCGGGGGCGCGGGAGGACCGGATCGGCTGTTTCCCGACCACAACGGCCGGATCGGGTCATGGGGCTACGATCGGGAGCAGGACCGGCTGATTACCCCGCACGCTCCGGACCTGATGTCCTATTGCCGCGGGGGCTGGATCAGCGACTACCACTTCACGAACGCCCTTCGCCACCGGCTGGACGCCGAAGGCGGATTCTCCGCGAATGCGGCGCCGACCCGGACCGTGCTCCTCTGGGGCGGGGTGGACTCCGGCGGCGACCTGTTCCTCAATCCGGCGTTCGTTCTCGACGCGGCGCCATCCCCGCCGGCCCCGGGAAGCGAGTACCGGCTCACGGGCAGAACGGTCGACGGCGGCCAGGCGTTCTCGCTGACCTTCGACATGCCCGAGATCCTGGACCTCGATGACGGCCGATCGGGCTTCGTTTTCGCCGTGCCGGTGACGTGGACGGGCACGTTGGCCAGCATCTCGCTGGTCGGTGGTGGCGGATCGGCGACGCAGGACCAGACGACCGACTCGCCGATGACGATCCTGCGCGATCCGGTCACCGGTCAGGTCAGGGCATTCCTGCGTGGGCCGCAGGCGGCCGCGATGGCGACGGGCGATGCGCCCGGACTCGAAGCGATCTTCAGTCGGGGGATTCCGGAGGAGGCGGACCAGAGGCGCTGAGATTTGTCGGCCAAGTGGTCGGAGTATGTCTTGCGAACCGTCCGCCTGGAGTATGACGAGCACCACCAGCCTCCGGTCGGCTTCTCTTGTCGCCGGACCGCGTTTCTTCGACGAGTTTCTTATGGCCCACCAGACGGCACCGACGACGATACGGACCTCCTCGGCTGAGCGTTCGTAGCTCTTTGGCGGGCCGCTCGACAGCAGCGGCTCCATGGAGTTCCGGTCCACCACGATCACACGCAGATTCTCCGGTCTGGTCCGTGAAACTCATGGCAGATGAGGGGACGGCCATGAGTCTTGCGAGTTGGCGCACCTCGGCCCAAAGACCTCGCATATCACTATACTGTCACGCTATAGCTCGTTGAAATCGCGTAGTGGTCATTATATGGTTGCGTCGCATTCACTGCTGATCGATCATATGGTGTTGTTCGTACCGGTGGTAAGAGTGTGGAGTAGAGTTCGTCCGATGTACGGAATCGAAAAACGCAGACTAATGCGGCGCTATCTGGCAAAGGGGAAGAGCAAGTACGAGACCGCCCAGCTGCTGGGGATCAGCAGACGCACGGTCTACAATTGGATCGCTTCCGGCGAACTCGAGCGTCACCCGGATGACATGACCGTCCGGTACGGACCCCGACCGCCCCGACCATCCATGCTCGATCCTTACAAGGCAACGATCGCCGCCAGACTGGCCGACCGTCCGCAGCTGAGCGCTGCGAAACTCTTCAGAGAGGTCAAGGAGGCTGGCTATCGGGGTGGCTACGGACAGGTCAAGCGGTATGTCCGCATGGTGAGAACGCAGAACTTGGGCGGCGTGCGTCCGGTGCCGGGCGCTGATGTGTAGCCATCACTGCAGACTCGGAATACGAAATCTCGCGACGGATTTCGTGCAAGCCGATGACACTGGCGTCGGGAAGTCGGAAGCGTGACAAAGACGCCAACCCCTTGGATTCGGATTGAATGTCGTAGTTGCGGCTCGGCGTACGCTGTCAGGATCCACGGCGGGCTGTGCCCAATCTGCGGCTTCGACGCGTTTCTCGAATTGTGGCAGATGATCGATCCGTTGGCTCACACAGTCAGGCTCATGAAAGAGGGGGCCTGGATGTCGAGTCCGATGAATAGGAGGAGCAGAGTACCAGAACCCCCTGATGCCAGGACTAGTCCACACAAAGACCGAGGTGAAGAGGATGACTAAAGCAGATATCGTTGAGCAGATCGCCATGGCGATCTGCCCGAGAGTCAGCAAAGACGACTGCCCGCCGGTGATTGACGCGTTTCTCGGCGCGGTGCGCGACGCGCTTGCGACGGGTGACAGCATCCAGCTCCGGGGTTTCGGCACCTTCGAGGTGCGACGCCGCAGGGCGCGACAGGGCCGTAACCCCCGGAGCGGAAAGCCGGTTGCGATTCCCGTCCGGTACGTGCCGGTCTTCCGGCCCTCGAAACACTTCCGTAGGCTGGTTGAGCGAGGTCAACGCTCGTCAATCACCGGGGAACGCACCAGTGCAGTTGAGAATCCATAGCCTGCCAACTCTCGGACCTATCGCGTCTCCAGCGCGCAGTAGCGATACAGCTTGAGCGTCTCGCGCCAGTCCTCCGGATAGCCGGCCACCATTTCACCCTGGCCGAATTCCTCGGCCAAACCGGCAAACGAACCGTCCTGCACGACTTTGAGCGGCGTCTCCTCCTCGAACACGGACAGGTCGGCGAACCCGGTCGGGAACGAGGCGCCCATCGCCTGCTCCACGCCCTCGAGCCTCCTGCGGTCATCGTCCGTCTCGAACTCGCGGTTCTGCAGGTCCACGGCGAAGTAGTCGAAGGCGATGCGGAACGTCGCGATCGCGCCCGCCAGCCGGTTCAGGAACGGCATGATCAGCTCGGGGGGCAGGTACATGGTGTTGCCCTCCCAGACGATCAGGGTGGGCGCCGCGGCATCGAAGCCGATATCGGCAAGGCCGCCGGCGACATCGACTTCGAGGTAGTTGCCCAGCACGGACGGACACTGCTCGATCCCGTGCCGCCCGAGCATGAAGCGCTTGAACTCGAGGACGGCCTTCTGGTCGACCTCGAAGAAGGCGATGTCCGCGTCGCCGTACATGTGGCCGCGCATGTCGAATCCGCCACCCATGAGGACGACCTGGCGGGCTCCGGCCGCGATCCCGCGTTCGATGAACCGGTTAAAGTAGCGCGTGCGGAAGCGGACCATCGTGGTGGACGGCGGGAACGCTTCGTTGAGCTGCCGGGCCGCCCCGAGCGCCCGCTCGTTCGAGAACCACTCCGCGTAGGGGTCGTTGAAGAGAGGGTCGGACTGCTCCTTCTCCATGGCGCGGATGGACGCGATCACGAATGCGGTCGCGCCGATTTCATTGATGTCGATCATTGGGCTCTTGCTCTGTCAAATGTCCGGTTGGTGCGGAGACCCGAACGCTACTCAAGGCGGCACAGCCGGGTCAACGGGAAAGGGACCCACGGGCGCGCTTAGGCGATCGGCGGGCGACGACCACCCCAGCCAGGATCACCACCGCGCCCAGCAACTGCTGCGCCGTCGGCGTTTCGGCGAGCCAGAGCCACGCGCTGATCAGGGCGATGACCGGCACCAGATTCTGGTAGACCGAGGTACGATTCTGGCCGATCGTCTTCACGCCCTGGTACCACAGCAGGTATGCGATGCCGATCGCGAAGACGCCCGCGTAGACCACCCCGAGCCACGTCGTCAGCGACACCGCGCCCCAGTCCATGCGGACCAGGTCGGGGATGCCTGCTCCGACGATGAAGGGCAGGCCGGCCCAGAGCGTCCACGCGGTCATCTGGAGCGCGCCGCGGCGCCGGACCATCCGGCGACCGAACACCGTGTATGCGCCCCAGGAGAGCGCCGCGCCCAGGACGAGCAGGTCCCCGAGCCGGGCCGCTCCCATCTGCTGGCCTCCCCCGGTGATCAGGATGACCATCCCCACCAGGGTGGCCAGAACGCCCGCGAGGACCGCGGGGTTGTATCGCTCGCGGCCCATCGCGGCGGAGATCACGAGCACCCAGACCGGGCTGGTGGAGAGGAGGAGCGCCGCATTGCCGGTCAGCGTCCGGTCCAGCCCGAACATGAACCCCATCTGGAAGGTCAAATGCCCGACCACGCCGAGCAGCAGGACCGCCAGCCAGTCCTTGCGCGGGGGCAGCAGCCGGCGCCGGGTGCCGCGCATCAATACCCACACGGCAGCCGCCGCGCAGGGGAATCGCAGCGCGTTGAAGGCGAGGGGCGAGAGTTCCTCGAGACCTGCCTTGACGACCGTGAAGTTCAGCCCCCAGATGGTCGCGGTCAGGGCGAGACCGAGGTCGACCGTCCAGTTGTGGCGGCGGCGACGGGCGCGCCGACTGCCGGACGCTCCGCTACCGCCCGAGTTCGCCGAAGGTCGCATTCTGGAGCGCGTATTCGCGCCAGTCGTCGTGGTCGAAGTGCCACCATTCGGCTTCGTACACCGTGAACCCTGCCGCCTCCATCGCGCGGCGCAGGATCTCGCGCTGCCAGCGCTGCCGCGAGGTCCCGCCGGGGTAGTTCGGGAACGAGCGCGGCGAGAACTCGTCGTAGCCGCCGACCATGTTGACCGGTTCGCCCGTCGCGAGGTCGAACATGTTCAGGTCGATCGCCGAGCCGCGATTGTGGCGCGAACCGCTCGCCGGATCTGCGACGAAGAGCTTCTGTTCCTCGGGGGTGGCGTCGAAGAACATCTTCGTAACGTACCAGGGGCGATAGCCGTCGTGCAGGAGGAGGCCGAAGCCGTGCTGCGCGAGGGCGCGATGAGCGTTCGCGACTCCCTCCGCGGCGGGGCGCTGGAGGAAGACGCGCGGCTCGTCGTAGAAGACCGACGACATGAAGTTGTTGGTGGTCGCGTAGCGGACGTCCAGCAGGATGCCCGGATCGAGCGCGGCGACCTCGACCAGCTCCGAGTCGCGGAAGGGGCCGGGCTCGTCGGGCGGTGAGGCGGCGAGGGCTTCGGCGCGCAGTTCCTCGACCGGGCGCACGGGGTCGATGCGGAAGGTGCCGCCGGCTTCGGTGCCCACGTCGCGGCGGGCGAAGGCGACCGAGGCCGCCTCGACGGAGGTGGCGCGGTCGGCGGCGTCGCGGGAGAACACGAGGTGCTCGCCGTGATAGAGGCCCCAGTCGGGGAAGGCGTAGATGTCGCGCGAGACCTCTTCGAGCGGGTAGAGGAAGAACCACTCGATGAGCGCGTTGAGCTGGCCGTTGCGCTCGAGGATGTAGAGGACGCTGTGGTCCCAGCCGTACTCGCCGATCAGGCCGTTCCAGTGCGCGGGGGGGAGGTCGGGGCGGCCGGCCGGGGGCTGGCGGGGCAGGGTGGCGAGGGGATCGCCGCTGGGGGCGAGGGGGATGAGGGCGGTGGTTGCGTCGCCATCGCCACCGCCACGGCGCAGGAAGCGGGTGCCGAAGGCGATGCGGTCGTCGACGATGAGGGTGTCGCCGCGGGTGCGGATCTCGACCGTGGCGCCGCCGCGCGCCGGGGTCATGAAGAGGCTGCCCTCGCGGGCGTCGAACTCGACCGCGCCGTCGCCGGTGCCGAAGGTGCCCTCGAGTTCCAGCGCGAGGGCGGGGTCGATCGCAGCCGTGCCGCGGGTGGGGGCGGGGGGGGAGGGGCTGGCCGGAGCGCGCCGCGAGCATGAGTTCCAGCGCCGCGTCGGCCACGCGGGTGGTGATCGTGTTGGTGCCGTCGACGGCCGAGACGACCACGACGCCGAGCCGGGAGCCGGGCAGGAAGGCGAGCTGGGTGGAGAAGCCGTAGATCGCGCCGCCGTGGCCGAGCCAGAGTTCGCCGGCACGTTCCTCTACTGCGAAGCCGAGGCCGTACCCGGTGCTGGCGCCGGGAGGGGCGAACTGGGGTTGCCACATGGCTTCGAGCGTCTCGGGTGCCAGGAGGCGGGGGTTCGCGCCGTCGGGGTCGGCCTGGCCGCCGGACGGGTCGGGCGCATCGCCGGCTGCGGCTTGCCCGCCGCCGCCGCCCCCGGGCCCGCTCAGCTCGCCGCGCCGGAACATCACCCCCATGAATCGCGCGAGGTCGAGCACGGTGGAGTACATGCTGCCCGCCGGCGCCATCCCGAGCTCGAAGGTGGGTGCGTCGAAGAGCCCGCGATCGAATCCCCACATGTAGGCCCGGGCGAGGTCGTCGACTACATCCTCCTCTGGGACGAATGCGCTGCTCGTCATGCCGATCGGGTCGATGACCGCACGCTTCACGTAATCCGCGAACGGCTCGCCCTGCGTGACCTCGAGCGTGTATCCCACCACCGCGATCCCGGCGTTCGAGTACTTGGTGCGCGCCTCGGGCTCGTAGATGAGGGGCGTGCCGTTCAGGCTGGCCACCGTGGCCGCGAGGGTGGCGCCGGCGTCATCGAAGTAGTTGCCGGCGGGCGACTCGCGGATCAGCCCGGAGCGGTGCGACATGAGCTGCCGCAGGGTGATCGGCGTGCCGGAGCGGTTGTCGGGCGCGAAGTCGGCGAGGTAGGCGCGGACCGGCGCGTCGATGTCGATGTCGCCCTGCTCGGCCAGCTGCATGACGGCGATGTCGGTGAAGAGCTTCGACACCGAGCCCACCCGGTAGACCGTCTCGGCGGTGGCGGGGACACCGGGCGCCTGCTCGCCGAACCCGGCAGCCCAGGCGACGCCGTCGCCATCAACCAGCGCGATCGAGACGGCCGCGAGCCCCTTCTGGTCGCGCTCGCGCTCGATCATGGTGGTGAGGGCGGTGGCAACTTCGGTGTAGTCGGCTCGGGCCCCGATCGCGGGGGCTCCGTCGTCCCGGGCATCGGTGCAGGCCAGGGGCAGGAGCGGGAGCAGCGTGAGGGGGAGGAGCTTCATGCAGGCGCGGCGGTGTGGCTGCGACCCGTCATGCGCCCGGTTTCGTCCAGTAACCCTCATCCGCTCCTCCTTCATCCGACAATAACTGGCAGCGCGGGCAGGCCGTTCTTTGGGCCCGAGTGCGCGCCGGCGGGTTGGTCTTCGCGAATCGGCGACGTCAATGCCAGCGCAGGCGGCTCGACTCCACCTTGTAGAGAATGTAATCCCGCAGCCTCGCGGCGGTGTCCTGAGCGATGTAGGGGACGGTGACGACTCCGGACGAGAGTTGCACCTCGAGCGTGGCGAGTGCCTTGCGGCGCTGCAGAGGGGATTGCCTGACCGTGACTCCCTGGACCTTGCGGAAGAGGAAGGCGTCGACCCGGCTGCCGATCAGGCCCCTGCGGCTGGCCAGGCCTTCGTCGTCGTGGAGATAGCCGCGCCGGCGCCAGCTCTGCAGGGCGATCAGGGTGCACAGTGTCAGCCACAACAGGCACCAGAGCGCGAAGGGTGCGCCGGAGAGGGCGGACGGTCCCCACTGGAGCAGGATGAAGACAGCGCCTCCGAGGATCGGAACGGCGATGGCGCGGAGCACGAGGGCGCGGACATAGTACGACGAGACGCGCGTGAAGGCCGGGCTTGCCGGGAGTAGCGTGAGTCCCGCCGCTTCCGCCCCGAACACCTGATGGCGCAACGTCTCGGCGACTGAGCCGTCGAGGAGCGGTACGGCGAGGTTTTCGGCGAACTCGAGGTTGGCGGGACCTTCGCTCCCCGGCACCTGAATGGCCCCGGCCGGGAGCGCGCCGAAACGGTACTGCCCAAACCGGCGCAGGACGAGGTTCTGGGACAGTGTGAGCTGCTGGATCTTGGCTCTTTCGACGACGACCTCCTTCTGGGTGAGGAGGCCGCCGCGCGAGCGAAGTGCCGTTCCCTGCCGCCAAAGCGTGAAGTCGTGATGGCGGAGGAACGCGCCGATGACCACCGCTAGGAACAGCACGACCAGGACGGTGAGCGACAGGGCGACCACGGCGGTGGCCAGGCTGAGCGCCCCGAGATCGGCGATGCCGGTTCGCACGGCGTTGACGATGCCGACGACCACATCCTGCAACGGCTCGGCGGCCTGTGCCAGCGCTGCGACAGCCCCGGCGAGCACCAGAGCCTTGCGATCGGCGATTCCGATGCGGAGCATGTCCGCATTGGTCAGCCGGAGGAGGACCTGATCGGTGGCTGGGGCGATGGTTTTGTCCGCGGGCTCGCTGTCGACCCGGGTGCGCAGCCAGTCGGCGAGTTGGGTGCTCACTGCGGGAAGCCGTCCCTCGGCGACGATCGTGCCGGCCGTATCCAGGCGGACGGTCATCAGGCCGAGCATCCGGTCCACCGGCGAGCGCTCGACATTGATGCCCTGCACCCGGTCGAAGGGCAGGTCGAGGGCGGTCCGCTTCAGGAAGCCCTGGCGGATGAGGACGCGGTCCTCTTCCAGCTTGAATCGGAAAAACCAGTACCTGAGCAGCGCAACGGCGCCGATGGCGATGGCGAGGGCGAGAACCGCCAACCCCAGCGAACTGCCGCCGGACGAGAAGTTGAAGCGGGTGAGGTAGGCGAGCGCTCCGAAGGAAGCCACCAGCTGGATGTAGCTTCTGGCAATCGTCCTGACCGTGGCGCCGAGGAAGAAGACGATCGCGAACGGAGAGGTCCGCCGCCAGACGCCGAAATCAGGCGGGCTCGGCAACACCGGAGTCGATCTCCTCGCCGGCCTCGGACTCGATGCGCGCCGAGATGTAGGCCCGCAGGCGTTCGGCCGTCTCCAGGCCGAGACCGCGGATCTTGTGTCCGCCGCCGCCCGCGGGGAAGACGGACAGGTTGGCGAGGCCGAAACGCCGGTCCAGCGGCGTGCTGTCGGTCTTTGTGTGCTGCACGCGGCTGAAGGGGATCGCCCGCACCGATCGCCAGAGGACGCCGTACCTGTGAAGGATGTCCTTGTCGCGAACCGCATAGCCTTGTCGCGGGACCGCGATCGCCGGCCAGGCAAGTGCCCAGAGGGACAGAGCGGCGAAGACGCTCCAGCCGATCACCGGCAGCCAGGGTGCGGCCCTGAGCAGCGCCGCGAGTCCCCCCGTTGCCACGGCGTAGTGCACGCCGCCCGCCATCCCGGCGAACACTGACATTCGGATCGCCGTACCCACCTGCAACCGCCGCACGAAGCGGCGATGAAGGGGCTGCCAGTCCAACTCTTCCGCCTTCGGGAATGTGTCAGGAGAGACCTGGGGATTGACGAACATGTCGTGGCTCAACAGTGGGGCCCGGGGGGGCACGCTCGCATAGTCCTTTCCGGGCTTTGGGACGTCCGCCGACGCTACCGAACCTCGAAGGTCAGCGTCGCCCAGTTCGATTCGTAGTCGACATCGGGTTCGGAGTTGGTTTCCACCATGTGGATGGTACGCACGTACCAGCGTCCCGTTCCGCTCAACGGGATCGTGGCGACCCCGCCCGAGTTCGTGCGCGTGGTGACCGCCTCCACATGCTCGCCCGCCTCGTCGTGTCCGTGCTGGCCGTCATAGCTGGCGTAGACGAGTTGATTCGCGACGGGCTGTCCCGCACGGAGGAACCGTACCTGCAGGTCATCGCCCACCCCGAGCTCGTACGGGTTCTGCAGCGGGATGAACTCAGCCGGGTAGCCGAGTTCGTTCGCCCATTCACCGCTGCGGGCGTCCCCGACCTGCACCACCGCCTTTACGTGCTTGCTGTATCGCTCGATCGCGTCGTCGTTCGTCTTTCCGGCGGCTTCGCGCTGCTCGATGGCGTCGACGATGCCGTCATGCACCAGGTATTCGTTGAACTCGTCGGCAGTCAGCGTGAAGACCCGGGCCGCCGTCGCCACGCCGATCAGATAGGTGCCCGGGTCGCCGGTGTTGAAGGTGAGGATTGCGGTATCGACGCTGTCGGGGCTCCAGTGAAAGACCGCCGAATCGGCCCAGGCGGAGTGGGGAGGGTGGACGACTCCACCCGGCCCGACAACGCTCACATCGAGCATCCGGTCGCGCGTGATGACGTTCTCGCTCTTGTCGAAGTCGCCGTTGATCAGCGCCACAGCGGCGGTCGAGTTCGGTTCGAGGAAGAAGCTGTCCAGTTTCAGGAACAGGGTGTGCGCGTGCACCGCAGTGACGATTGCGAGGGTGAGCGCGGTCAGCGTGCCGAGTGAGATGAGCAGGCGGCGTCCGATTCTCATGTGAGTCCTTTTCCTTCGGGTTTCGGTGCGCGACAATGCGATCCGGCCCTTTCGGTCCGCCGTCGAGTCCATGCAATAGAAACAGGGTTGGACGTCGGGGCCATGGCCTGCGCCATTGCTTGCGCCGCCCAAGGGCCGCTTTCAGATTGATCGACATGGCGAATCGCTCTCGCACGAGACCGCGACTTTGACATCACCTCTTCGCATTCTCGCTTCCGAACTTCGCGCGGACTCCGTGTCGGCGAAGGCCTTTCCGGCGCTGGCGGCCGGCTTCACCTCGGGGCTCGCCCTGCTCGTCGCCCAGGTCGCGTACGGGAGCCTGATATTCTCGGGGCCGCTCGCTCCGTATTCCTCCCAGGGCGTCGGCCTGATCCTGTTCGGAAACTTCGCCGCCTGCCTTGTCATTGCTCTCACGGGTGGCTTTCGCGGGGCGATATCGGGGCTGTCTCCAGCGCTCGTCATCGTGATGGCACAGGTGGGCGCCACGATGGGCGCCGCGGGCGACACCCTGTTCGTCACTACCGCGTGCGCGCTCGTTATTGGAGCGGTCACCGCCGGCGCGTGCTTTCTCGCGATAGGGCGATACCGGCTCGCCAATCTGGTGCGCTTCGTCCCCTATTCGGTCGCGGGCGGTTTCGTGGCCGGAATCGGGGGAGCCGTGTGCCTGGCCGCCATGTCGCTGATGGGAGTGGAAACGAACTGGCGTGCGATTTCGGCGCTCGTGACACCGCCGGAGCTTTGGAAGTGGAGCCCCGGCGTGGCGTTCGGTATCGCCCTGTACTTGGCGATGAGGCGGTGGGGCCGTCCGTTCATCCTGCCTGTCGGCGTCGCGGTTGCGGTGGGTGGATATCACCTCGCACTGTCCCTCCTCGGCATCTCCGGCGACGAGGCGAGGGCTGCAGATCTCCTGCTGACGAGCACCTCCGAAGCAAACCTGTGGCCCGTTCTGGCGCCTGCGGACCTGGCGTACGTGGACTGGGCCGCAATGGCCATGCAATTCCCCACCGTGCTCCTCCTGGTGCTGATCGCGCTCATCGTTGTGATCATGAATTTCGCCGGCCTCGAGATGGCCGCGAACCAGGACCTGGAATGGAACCGCGAGTTCCGCGCGACGGGGATTGCCAACGTGGTTGCGGGCCTGGGCGGCGGCACGACCGCGAGCATGATCGTGCCAGCGTCGCTGCGCAGCAAGCTCTTCGGGGCGGCCACCCGCCTCACTGGAATCATCGCGGCCCTCGTCATCGCGTCTGCTCTGTTTCTGGGCGACGGGATGCTCGACCTGGTCCCGGTACCGCTCGTCGGAGGTATTCTGGTCTTCGCCGGGCTCGGCATGCTGGACGAAGGGCTCGTGAGGAGCCGAAAGCGTCTTCCCTGGACGGAGTACGGCATCATCGTGCTGATCGCGGGGGTCACCGTGGTGTTCGGGCTGTTCGAGGGTGTGGGCACCGGGATGGTGGCGACTCTCGTGTTCTTCGCCGTGCGCCTGAGCCGCGTGGACCCGGTCGGATCGCGCTTCACGGTGCGCGGGCGCCGCAGCACCAAGGCGCGTTCCGTCCCGGATCGCGTCATTCTCCAGCAGGAGGGCGACCGCGTGCTGGCGTGGCGGCTGCGCGGGTATGTCTTCTTTGGAAGTATCTACCCCCTGGCCGACCAGCTCAGGGAATCGCTGAGCCGCGATCCGCGTCCCGCCTGTGTGATGCTGGATTTCACCGATGTCTCCGGCTTCGACTTCTCGGCGGTGAACGTCCTCGCGAGGTATCTGCAAACGGCGAGGACCGCCGGCGTGAAGGTGGTCCTGAGCGCACCGTCGGAGCAAGTGATGACCGGGTTGAGGCGCAACCTTCCCGCCTCTGAGTTTGCCTCGTTGCGGGTCGAGTCCAATCTGGACGGCGCGCTTGAACACGGTGAGGAGATCGTCATTGACATGTGGAAGGCGAACGCAAGCACCGTTGTCGAGCACCGAACCTCGGTGTTGGAGCGCGCCGCCGCCGACCTGGATCGTCAACTTGAACGGCGAACCCGCTTCGAGGACCTGATCGACGAGCTTCGAGGCTGGTTGAGTCCGCGCGAGTACGCTTCCGAGGAAGTGCTTGCGGGTCCGAGTGTGCCGAGCGAGGGGCTGCAGTTGCTGACGTCCGGCCGGGCTTCCGCCCACGATGCCGCGGGCACGCGCTTCCGCCAGTACGGCCCGGGCGATGCGATCTGGCCGGTCGACCCTTCGGACGAAGACGCGCCCACTGTGAGCGCCGACACGTCCTGCAAGACGATGGTGCTGACACCAGTCGCCCGGAGGCGGCTGGAGGAGCATGAGGAAACGCTCGCACTCAAGCTGTATCGATACCTGCTGGCCGGACGTTTCGAGGGCGAGCCGACAGGTGCCTCCCGGGATGACGCCGTCCCACCGGGGTCCGGTTCCGGTTCGGATTCCAGTTCATGAAGCGCTTTGCAACAGTTGCCCTGATAACCACAGCAGTCGCCTGCGCCCAGGAACCGGCGGTCACGGCAGGGTGGCCGTTTGTCGGCTCCGACCAGGCGCATACCAAGTACTCGGCGTCCGAGGACATCACGGCCGCCAACGTTGGCGAACTGGAGATTGTGTGGAAGTGGGAGCCGAACGAGGCGCCCATCGAGGCGTACGGCACGCGGCCGAGCTCCTTCCAGGCGACCCCCATCCTGGTCGGCAACGTCCTCTACCTCTCCACGATGTACACGCGGGTGGCGGCGATCGATGCCGAGACGGGCACGCAGCTCTGGACGTTCGATCCGAAGGCCTACGAGGGCGGACCCATCGGTGCGGGACCGAGCGGCTTCAAGCACCGGGGCGTCGCCTGGTGGAGCGACGGGGACAACGCGCGCGTTTTCCTCAACAGCCGGGATCGACTGTATGCGATCGACGCCGCGACCGGTGAACTCGACGCGGACTTCGGCGGGGGCGGGAGCGTCTTGCTGACCGAGGGGCATGGCCGCGAAGTCAGCCGCCACGAATTCGACCAGACCTCGCCTCCGGTGGTGTTCGAGGACCTGGTGATTGTGGGAAGCCGAGTGCCGGACGGGGTGCAGCGCAGGTTCGACCCGCCCGGAACGGTGCAGGCGTTCGACGTCCGCACGGGCGAGCGGCGCTGGGTGTTCTTCACCGTCCCGCAGTCGAGCGACGACTTCGGCGCGGACACCTGGGAGGACGAGTCCTGGCGCTACACCGGCCACGCCAACGCGTGGGGGCTGATGTCGCTCGATGCCGAACGCGGGCTCCTCTATGTGCCGACGAGCACGCCGAGCAGCGACTACTGGGGCGGGCGCCGCGGAGGGGCAAATCTGTTTGCCGAGTCGCTCGTGTGCCTCGATGCGCGCACGGGCGAGCGGCGGTGGCACTTCCAGACCGTGCACCATGGCGTGTGGGATTACGATCTGGCCGCGGCGCCGAACCTGGTGACGATCACGGTGGACGGGCGCAAGATCGATGCGGTGGCGCAGGTCTCGAAGAATGGCTTCACCTACGTGTTCGATCGGGTCACGGGTGAGCCGGTGTGGCCGATCGAGGAGCGAGCGGTGGACACGACGACGGACGTGCCGGGCGAAGTGCTGCATCCGACGCAGCCCTTCCCGACCAAACCGCCGCCCTTCGGCATGCAGGGCGTTTCGCTTGACGACGCGAACGATCTGACGCCGGAGATCCACGCGCTAGCGGTGGCCGAAATGCAGCGTTTCCGGCTGGGCCCGCTCTTCACATCCCCGAGCCTCCAGGGAACGCTCCAGCGCCCGGGCACGATCGGTGGTGCGAACTGGGGCGGGGCGGCTTTCGATCCCGAGACCGGGCTCCTGTACGTGCGGACCTCGGAACGGGCCGACGCGAGCCAGCTCTGCGCGAATTCGGGCGACGACCCGCGCGTCGACGTCGAGTACAGCAATAACTGTCCCTATGGTGCGACGCTTGTCATGTTCCGGGAGGCCGGCGGACCGGGCGCGGCACAGACCCCGGAGAACGCGCTGGGCCCGATTCCGCTCACCCGGCCACCCTGGGCGCACCTCGTGGCAATCGACCTGAACGCAGGGGAGATCGCGTGGAAGGTGCCATTCGGGGCGGGGAGTGAGGAGATCCGCACCCACCCGCTGCTTCGCGGTGTCGACCTCCCGGAGCGGCTGGGCACGCTCGGCTACTCCGGACCGCTGGTGACCAGGGGGGGATTGGTATTTCTGGGTGGCGGCGCCCCGCACCTGTATGCGTTCGACAAGGCAACGGGAACCGAACTCTGGCGTGGCGCGACGCCGTTTCCGGCCAATGGGAACCCGATGACCTACAGGACGCCGTCGGGGAGACAGTTCGTCGTCATCGCTACGGGTGGCGGCACGGACGCGGCGCTCGTCGCCTTCGCGCGACCCGTGCCTTGACCTTCTTCGAGAAACACGGCGACCGCTTCGCACAGGCCGAGTCGTACTGTGGCAGTGTGACGGCGGCGTTCGCAGTCGCAGGCGGCATCGCGCTCGTGGTTCTGCTCGGAGTCACCGTGGCCGAGGTTTTCTGGCGCTACGTCCTGAACGATTCACTGCTCTGGGCGGAGGACGTCTCGACGATGTCGCTCGCGGTGGTGGTGGCGGCCGCGATCGCCTATGGCGCCCGCGAGGGCTCCCACGTCTGCGTCAATCTGATCGCACGCGTTGCGGGGCGTCGCGCAACCAGATTCACGGACGCCATCGCCCGGCTCCTGGGCGTGGCAGTGACCGCCACGGCCGCGTACGCCCTGTTCGTGCACGGCAGTTGCGGTCCGGCCTGCGGGGCCGCGACTTCCAGCGTCTCGATCTCCCACACGCCCTTCTACTACGCGCTCGGCGCGTCCGTTGCCGCCTACGGACTGTTGCTCGCATCCCAACTTCTTCTGGGGTTCGCAACCTGGAACGGCGAAGACCCCAACGAGCCCGCCGACTAATGGACGGGAGCAGCATCGCCCTCCTCGGATTCCTCGCGCTGCTGCTGCTGCTCCTGATTCGGGTGCCCGTGGGGCTGGCGATGCTGGTCGTGGGCGTGGCCGGAATCGGTGCGATCCGCCCGGGAGCGGTCGTGCCGGTGCTGGCCGGGGAGGTATTCGGGGTGGCCTCGCGGTATACCCTCACCATCCTGCCGCTGTTCATGATGATGGGGAATCTGGCGGTGATCTCCGGGATGAGTCAGGACCTCTATCGCGCTGCCCACAGCTGGCTCGGCCGCGTGAGGGGCAGTCTCGCGTCGGCGTCGATTGTCGGGTGTGCCGGATTCTCCGCTCTTTCCGGTTCGTCGCTGGCCGCTGCGCTGACCATGGGGCGCGTCTCGCTTCCCGAGATGCGGCGGTACCGGTACGACGATTCGCTTGCGACGGGGGCCATCGCCGCCGGCGGGACCCTCGGCATACTGATCCCGCCGTCGGCGGGCCTGGTCATCTACGGGATCATCACCGAGGAGAGCATCGGACGCCTGTTCATGGCCGGGATCCTCCCCGGAATCCTGCTCACGGTTCTGTTCGTGCTCGCCGTCTGGATCGTCGTGAGGCGCGACCCGGAAAAGGCTCCCCACGCCACGGAACCGGTCCCCTGGCCGGATCGTCTCAAGGCTACCGCGAGAGCGATGTGGATCCTGGGCATCGTTGTCGTGACCATCGGCGGCATCTACGCCGGCATCTTCTCCGCCGTTGAAGCGGCCGCGGTCGGAGCGTTGCTGACGCTGATCGCAGCCCTTGTGCGGCGCGCGTTGAACCGGAACGCAGTTGCCGAAGTGGTCAAGGCCACGCTGAAGGCCAGCGGCACCGCCTTCCTGGTGCTGTTCGGGGCGTTCGTGTTCAAGGTCTTCCTCGGATTCACGGGAATCGCTTTCGTCGCCTCCGAATGGGTCAGCGAGCAGGGATTTTCGGGGGCTCAGGTCGTCCTGCTGGTGCTGGCCATGTTCATCGTGCTGGGCACCTTTCTCGATGGCTTCGCGATGCTCGTGCTGACCGTTCCCCTGGTTCAGCCGGTTCTCGAATCCCTGGGCATCGACATGATCTGGTTCGGCGTGATGATCGTCATCACCCTCGAGATGGGCTTGATCTCGCCTCCGGTGGGGCTGAACATCTTCGTGGTGAAGGGTGTGGCTCCCGACGTGCCGATCGGGACGATGTTCCGGGGCATCGTTCCGTTCTGGCTCGCGATGCTCGTGGCGCTGATTCTGATTGCGCTGCTGCCCGGACTCGCCACGCTTCTGCCCAACGCCATGTTTGGATGAAGGGAAGACTACCCATGGGGAAAGCACACTGTAACGCGCGGTTTACGAAATGTCGTGTTTTCTTTACATACGGCGCCCCTGAGCCGTCATCTTGCCGCTCTCGGTGCACGCGTGGATTCATCCACGGACTGCTCGCAGGCGGATTGTCGGTCGTCCTCGGGTGCGGGGGAACGCAGGAAGGCACCGAGTTGTCGCTCGCGCACTTCCTGCCGGCGGATCACACCCTGAACGACGCCGTGTTTACGCCGTTCTCGCAGCGACTGGCGGAGATCTCGGGCGGTCAGCTTACCGTCCGGCAATACCCGAGCGGCATCCTGAACTCGTCGCCTCCCGCCCAGTATTCGATGCTGCTCAACGGCGTGGCCGATATCGCCCTTGTCATGCCTTCCTATACCCCCGACCTCTTCCCGAAAACGGATCTCATCGGCTATCCGGGTGTCTGCGAGACCGCGCTGGAGTGCACCGAGGCGCTACAGCGCGCCTGGCCTGTTCTGGAACAGGAATACGGTGCCAGGGTTCTGGCAATCTGGTCCAGCACGCCACCCGTGCTTGTTACCCGCGAGACTCCGGTGCGTACGCTCGAGGACATTCGCGGGCTCAAGATCCGCGTGTCGTCGCGCAGCGACATACCGTTCATTGAAGCGCTCGGCGCCAGCGCCTTGATGCAACCAGTCACGGAACAGCACCAAAGCCTGACCACCGGCGTAATCGACGGAGTGGCAATCGCACCGTCGGGAATCGTCGCCTTTCGCCTTCACGAGCCGGCCGCCTACATCACCACCTGGCTCCCCATCTCCGGGTTGGCGTTTGTCCTGCTCATGAACCAGGACACCTACGAGGCCCTGTCGCCGGAAGAGCAGCGCTGGATCGACGAAGCTGCGGACAGCGCTCTCTCCGTGGCGGGAGCCATGGCGTTCGAGCGTGTCGATACCGAAGCGCTGGAACTCGCGCGTGAAGCCGGGGTCGATATCGTCGAACTCACGGAAGTCGAAAAGGGCCGTTTCGAGCAGGCGGTCGCCTCCGCCGTTGAAGCAGGGCTCTCGCGCCAGGTGGGCGATATGACCGTTGGCGAGGTCACGAGGCTCCTGAGCGGGAAATGATCTCCAGGTAGACGGCAATTCTTGCGCGTCGCGGGGATCATCCACTGGATCCCAGCCGCCCGAACCGCAGGAACAGGGCGGGGACGACGACCATGTTGAGGAACGTCGAGGTCAGCAGCCCACCGAGGACCACGACCGCGAGGGGCGCCTGGATCTCCTTGCCCGGCTCGCCGATCCCGAGCGCCAGCGGGATGAGCGCGAGACCGGCGGTGAGCGCCGTCATGAGGATCGGGGCCAGGCGCTCCATCGAGCCGCGGCGGATGCTCGCCGCGAGAGAGAGTCCGCCGTCGTGCAGATCGCGGTAGCGCGTGACGAGGAGGATGCCGTTGCGCACCGCGATGCCGAATAGGGTGATGAGGCCGACCAGCGTCGCAACGTTGACGGTCCCGCCGATCAGCAGGACCGCGGCAACGCCTCCGGCCAGCGCCAGGGGCAGATTCACCATGAGCAGCACGGCCGTGCGAACGCTGCGGAAGGTGCGAAACATGATGAGGAAGATCGCGACGACCGAGAGCAGCGACAGGATGCCGATCCTTCGCGTAGCTTCCTGGCCGCTCTCGAACTGCCCGCCGTACTGCACGAAATACTCGGCCGGGAGGGTCACGTCGCGCTCTACACCCGCCTGAAGCTCCTCGACGGCTCCGACCACGTCCCGTCCTGCGACATTGGCGCTGATGACGATCTTCCGCTGCACGCTCTCGCGGCTGATCGTGTTGGGCCCGCGACCCGGCACGATGTCGGCGAGTTGGGACAGCGGCACCGTTGCGCCTGACGGCGTGGTCATGAGGGTGCGGCCGATGGCTTCGGGATCTTCGCGGTAGCGGTCGTCGTAGCGGACGGCGAGCTCGAACGCGCGCTGGCCCTCGCGAATGAGCGAGACTTCTTCGCCCTGGAACGCCACATCCACGGTCTGGGCCAGGGCGGCCGGGGTCACGCCGTACCGGGCCATCGCCCGGCGGTTCGCACGGACCTGAAGCTGCGGAACGTCGGCCTGCTGCTCGACGGCGAGGTCGACGAGCCCCGGAATGCCCGCGGCGACCGTCTCGATCTGCCCCGCGATCTGGCGCAGTTGCCGCAGGTCGGGTCCGTAGAGGTTGACCGCGATGGCGGCACGCGTACCCGAGAGCATGTGGTCGATTCGGTGACCGATGGGCTGGCCCACCGTGATGTTGGTGCCCGGGAGGCCCTGCAGGTCCGCCCGGATCTCGGCCATGACATCTGCGAGGTGGTGCTCGGCGAGGTCGAGCCGGGCATCGATCTCGGACGCGTTGGGCCCCTGGGCGTGTTCGTCGAGCTCGGCGCGGCCGGTGCGGCGGGCGGTCGAGACCACCGCGGGGTGTGCGAGGAGCTGCCGTTCCACGCGGGCTCCGATGGCGTCCGACTCGGGCAGGGATGTGCCGGGCAGACTCACCACCGATATCGTCAGCGAGCCCTCCTGAAACTCGGGAAGGAAGGCGCGTCCGAGCCCCGGAACGAGGGCCAGCGTGGCGGCGAGCAGCAGCGCGGTGCCCGCCAGGACGACACCGGAGCGGCGAAGCGACCACTCGAGAATGCCGCGGTATCCCCGCTCGAGGGCGCTCATCAGCCATGGCTTGCTCGCCTGGCCCACGGCGCGTCCGCGCGCAAGCAGAGCCTGGCAGAGCGCGGGCGTGACCGTGACGGCGACCAGGAGCGAGGCGAGGATGCTCACGATGTAGGCCAGCCCGAGCGGCCGCAGCATGCGTCCCTCGACCCCCGACAGGAAGAAGAGCGGCACGAAGACGATCGTGATGATGACCGTCGCGCTGAGGATGGGAGCACGGATCTCGCGGGCGGCGTCGCGGATGACCGCCAGCGTCCCTCTGCGCCACTGTTCCGGGCGGCGGCTGTTGTCGCGAAGCCGCCGGTGCGCGTTCTCCACGAAGATGATCGCGTCGTCGACCAGCGCCCCGATGGCGATCGCCATGCCTCCCAGCGTCATCGTATTGATGGTGCCGCCAAAAGCCCGCAGCATGATGACCGCCAGGGCGAGCGAGAGCGGTATCGCCAGCACCGAGATCGCCGTTGTGCGCACGTTCCACAGAAAGAGGAAGAGGATGGCGACCACGAGCAGCGCGCCGTCGCGCAACGAGGTGACCACGTTGTTCACGGCGAGAGCGATGAAGTCGGCCTGTCGGAAGATGTTCCTCTCGAAGGAGATCCCTTCCGGCAGCGATGGTTCGATCCGGTCGAGTTCGGTCTCGATCCTGCGGGTGACTTCCAGCGTATTGGCGCCCGGCTGCTTCTGAATCGTCAGGATGACGGCGGGCTCGGCGTTCACCGCTGCCGTGCCGAAGCGGACCCTGGGCCCGATGCGCACCTCGGCGAGATCGTTGATCAGCACCGGAACCCCGGCGCGGGTCGTGACGACGGTGAGCCCGATCTCCTCGGCATCGCGGACCCGCCCGAGCCCGCGGATCAGGATGTCACCCCCGCCCGAACGATACAGCCCGCCCGACACATTGCGGTTGGATTCCATGGCGGCGGTGAGGACCTCGTCTAGCCCCACGCGGTACGCGAGCAGCCGCTCCGGGTCGATCAGCACCTGGTACTGACGGACCTGTCCCCCGATCGCAACGACCTGCGCGACCCCCGGCACGGCGAGCAGCCGCGGCCTGACCACCCAGTCGGCGGCAGTGCGGGCCTCCATGAGCCCGGTCCGTGGTGCGCTCATCCCGATCAGCAGGATCTCGCCCATGATCGAGGTGACCGGCGCGAGGATGGGCGCACTCACGTCTTCGGGAAGGCGGGCCGCCACGGACTGCAGCCTCTCGCTGACGGTCTGTCGCGCCTGGAAGATGTCCGTGCCCCAGTCGAAGTCCACCCAGACGATGCTGATGCCCTGGGCGGAGCTCGAACGCACCCGGCGAACCGCGGTTGCCCCGTTTACAGCGGTTTCAACCGGGAACGTGACGAGGCTCTCGACCTCTTCCGGGGCAAGGCCGTGGGCATCGGTCAGTACGGTGACCGTGGGGGCGGTCAGGTCGGGGAAGACATCGACCGGGAGCGTCGCGGCGACCCAGCCGCCGCCGGCCAGCACAAAGGCGGCGACGCACACCGTGAAGAAGGGATGGTCCAGGGAGGCGCGGACAAGGAGATCGAGGATGCCGGAGTGGCCGCGAGCTCCCTTTGTCTCCGCCTCCTGCACCGGAGCGCTAGTGCGGGTGCCCATGGTCGGCGATCTCGGCGTCGCCGAGCGAGGCCAGCCTTACCTGGTAGGCCCCCGTGGTCACGACGTGTTCGCCGCTGTCGATCCCGGCGCTGACGATGGTCCACGATCCGTCGGAGGGTCCGAGTTGCACGACGCGCCGCTGGAAGGCTTCGCCCCCGACCTGCACGTACACCACTGCGAGCCCGTCCTCCTCCTGAACTGCCGTGGCGGGCACGGCCACCGCCTCGACCGGTTCCGCGACCTGGACGTGCCCGTAGGCGAGCATGCCGACCTTTAGCGCGCGGTCGGCATTCGGCACTTCGAAACGAACGGGCAAAGTGCGGGTCTCGGGGTCGATCACGGTGCCGATCGAGACGACGCGGTCCGCCGTGTGAGCGCGCGGCGTGCCCTCGACCGTGTACCAGGCGCTGCTGGCGTCGCCGACGGCGCCAGTATGGCTGGCCGGTACCCGTGCGACGAACCACAGCGTGGCCGGGTTGACCACGGTGAACGCATGCGTGCCTGCCTCGACGTGTTGGCCCGAGGCGACGTGGCGCTCGGAGATGACGCCATCGATCGGGCTGCGCAGCTGGTAGAGGTCGGGGTCCGAGCCCTCTTCCTCGTCGCCTGGGCGCACGCCGCCAATGGCTTCGAAAGCGGCCGCCGCAACCTCGAGTTCGTGCCGGGCGTGCTCAAGCCGCCGTTCGGCGATGGCGCCGGCCGCGAACAGGCGCTCGGCCCGGCCCGCCTCGCGCTCGGCGGCCACCACGTCGGCCCGCATGCGAGCGTAGGAGTTGTCCAGGCTGGTGGGCGCGATCAGCGCGAGTGTCTGTCCGGCCTCGACCCGGTCCCCGGGTGCCGGGGAAGGGCCGCCCGCCACCATCACTCCCGAAACCAGGGTCGAGACGTGCGCCAGCCCGCTTCCGGGGGCGACGATCTCTCCCGCCACCGGGATCGTGCGCGGAATCTCACGGCGCTCGGCGACAGCGACCCCAAAGGGCATCGACCACTGCTGTTCCTTCAGGAGCGCGATAATTCCGGACGGCGGCTCTGCCACATCGTGCGGCAGGGCGTCCTCACTCTCGAAGACCTGAAGCTGCCCGATGGGGATTGCGTGCTCGGCGCCGCCCGCGGCCAGGGTCATGTCGGCCCGCCAGGTGCCGCTCGCGGTGAGCGTCGGAGTCGCGGTGTAGACTCCGGGCCGGTCGGGCGCGGGCATCGCGATCTCTTCCCTGGCGCCACCGGGTCCGCGAAGCAGCAACGTCAGGCTGCCCTCCCTGACGGGCTGCCAGTCCTCGAGCCAGGTCAGGTGTATCGCCCAGACGTCGCTGGGCACATCCCGCACATGGGGGGGATACTCGACAAAGAGCTCGAGCGCGTCGGTCCTGTGGGTGACCACCCCGCCGCCGGCGTGGGAATGGTCGGCTTCAACCGCGGCGTCGGACGGAGGCTGCGCGCACCCGCCTGCCCAGAGCGCCCCCACAAGGACGGACACACATGCGCGCCTTGGTCCACCGTCCCGATGCTTCATCGTTCGTCCGCCGGCTCCCGCCCCATCGCACGGACGAGGTCGTAGTACGCAATCCAGGTGGCTGATTGCAGGGATAGCGCGCTCAAGCGAGCGTCCCGGAAAGCGCCGGCCGCGTCGAGGAGTTCCAGAGGGGTCATTTCATCCTCCGTGTAGGCGGTCTGTGCCGTGGCCAGAAGAGCTTCCGCCTCCAGGAGCATGACGTCGCCCGCCAGTTCCAGGCGGTTGCGCATGGAAGTGTAGCGGTCCGAAGCATCGCGAAGGTCGATCTCCGCCAACCTCCTGGTAAGGTCGAGCCGATATGCGGCGGTGGACTCTCGCGCGGAGGCTCCCTGACGTGTTCCAGCGCCCTGGTCGAAGACGGGAAGGGGAAGGCTCACCGTTACGGCGGCCCCCGAGAATCCGTCGGCCTGGTCCTTGTAGCCAAGGGTCAGTGTGGGATCCGGCACCCACTCCGTCGCCGAGACCCGGGCACGGGCCCTGGCGGCGTCGAGATTCTTCGTCGCGGCCTCCAAGTCCGGCCGCTGGGCGAGCGCTTCCAGTGCTGCCGGCGTGGTCACAGCCGGCGGCAATCCGGCGCGCGCCGCCCCGCCCGGTGGCTCCGACGGCCCGACCTCGTGGTCGTCGGCCCCTGGAGAAATCAGTCCGGCAAGCGCCCTGCGCGCCGCCCGTGCCCGTAGCGCCGCTCCCTCCAACTCCTGCTCCGACCGGATGCGCTCGAGCCGTACGCGACGGGCCTCGTAGGCAGAGATGTCGCCTTCCTCAAGTCTTCGTTCGGCGGCGTCGGCGACGGTTCGAAGCACCAACGTGGCCCGGCTGATGGTCTGTTGGGCTCCCTCGGCCAGCCACGCCCTCACGTATGCCTCGCGCACCTCGTATGCAAGACGCAACGAGTCCGCCCGCAGGCGAGCTGTCGCCGCGTCGACGGAGTGGACGGCCGCCTGGGCCCGGGCAGTCGTGCGTCCCGGCCACTCGACTCGCTGAACGAGACCGGCCGTGGTCTCCCAATAGTCCTCACCGGAGTGCCCGAGATCCTCCCGCACCAGCGAAAACGCGGGGTTTGCGTATGCGCGAAGCTGTCGGGCCATTCCGGCGGCCTCGCTCCACTGCGAGCGCGCGATCCGCAACTCGAGGCTGCTTTCCGCGAAGGCCTGGAGCGCCTCGGCCAGTGTGACGCGCTGGATGCTCTCTTGCGCATGCGAGCCTCGGCACGGGATCAATACAACCCCGACAAGCAGAATCACCGCCGTCCGTCTCACGTGCATGGACCCTCCTGGAATCATCCTAGGCTTCCCAATGTAGTATGGGACATGTAGCAGGACAGGAGCCGCTGCGGCGATTGCCACCACGCTGCCCGGATCGGCGCACCAGAAGAAAGAGGCGGGAAGCATGACCCAGGACGAATACACTCGGTGCGACGCCACCGCGCTCGCCGCACTCGTGCGGGCCGGCGAAGTCACGCCGATCGAGCTGATCGACGTCGCGATGAAGCGGCTCGAGAGGGTCAATCCCCTGATCAACGCGGTCGTCTACCGGATGGACGAAGAGGCCAGGGAATTGGCAGCCTCCGTCGATCGCGACGCGGTCCTGGCCGGCGTGCCCTTCCTGGCCAAGGATCTGCAGAGCGACTACGCCGGACATCCGACATCGGGCGGCAGCCGCGCAGCCGTCGACCTGGTGGTGGACGACGACACCGAGCTGGTTCGGCGGGTCCGCGCCACCGGGGTCTCCATCCTCGGCAAGACCAACACGCCCGAGTTCGGGCTGTTGCCGTACACCGAGCCGGAGTTGTGGGGGCCCTGCCGCAACCCGTGGTCACTGGATCGCACGCCGGGTGGATCGAGCGGGGGATCGGCCGCGGCGGTAGCGGCGGGCATCGTGCCGATCGCGGGTGGCGGGGACGGCGCGGGCTCGATACGCATGCCGGCCTCGTGCTGCGGCCTGTTCGGGCTGAAGCCGAGCCGTGGGCGCATTCCTCCGGGGCCGCGAGACGCCGAGCCGTGGCGCGGATCGGTGACCGAGCATGTGCTCGCCCGCTCGGTGCGGGACAGCGCGGCGATGCTCGACGCCACGCAGGGCCCCGAACCCGGCGCACCCTACAGGATCGCGCCACCGAGCCGTCCGTTCACAGCGGAAGTGGACGCCGACCCCGGGCGCCTGCGCATCGCCTGGACCACCGAGCCGACGATGGGATCGGCCGATCCCCACCCGGACTGCGTGCAAGCGGTCCACGACACCGTCTCGCTGTTGACGAAACTCGGCCACCAGGTCACCGAGACCACACCCCGCATCGACGGCAAGGCCTTCGCCCGCGCCTTCATGTACATGGTGGCAGGCGAAGTGGGCGCGGAGTTCGAGGACCTCGCAGCGATCCTCGGGAGGCGCCCCCGCAGGACCGAACTGGAGCCGCTGACCTGGGCCCTCGGCCTGGTGTCGAGAGCGGTCTCGGCCCGGGAACTCGCCAGCGCCCTGCGCCTGCTCGAACGCTGCGGCAAAGCCGTCGGCCGGTTCTTCACCGACTACGACATCCTGGTGACGCCCACCGTCGCCACACCGCCGCCGAAGATCGGCGCGTTGCCGCCGAGTCCGTTCGAGCACCTCCAGCTAAGGCTGATGCGCGCAATCGGGTCGGGACGCCTGGTCAAGGCCGGCCGGCTGCTGGAACGCATCGCCGACAGCGCATTCGAATACACCCCCTGGACGCCGGTCTTCAACATCAGCGGACAGCCGGCCATGTCGGTGCCGCTGCACTGGAACGCCGCCGGACTTCCAGTGGGAGTGCACTTCGTTACCCGGCCCGGCGACGAGGCCACACTCCTGCGGCTCGCGGGCCAGCTCGAACGTGAGCGCCCCTGGTTCGACCGTGTCCCGGAGATCGCCCAACCGACAAACTGACCCTTGCCGCCCAACCCCACGGAGCCGCACCTTCACCCTTCACCAGCAGCTCCCGGAGGGACCCATGCGCGCACCGCACACGACCACCCGCTCCGCCGCGCAGATCGCCGCTGTCGCCGGCCTCGTCGCGGCCACTACGACCTGCCAGCCCGCGGCCCAGGCCCCACCGTCCGCAGACGGAGCCGCCGCCACGCTCCGCATCGAGGTCACCCACGACGCATCGCTGCACGACGGCCCCCTCACGGGCCGCCTCTTCACGGTGTTCGCCCCGTCGAACGACCCCGAGCCCCGGATCGCCGGCTACAACTCGGCCCGCCAACGCAACGGCGAAGTCCCCTTCTTCTCCGCCGACGTCGAAAACGCAGCCCCCGGCGACCCCATGGTCATCGACGCGGGCGCTGACGGCTACCCGTACCGCCGCCTCGGCGGCCTGCCCGCCGGCGACTACTGGGTCCAGGCGATCCTGCACGTCTACACCGAGTACGAGCGCGCCGACGGCCACACCATCTGGGCCCCGCAGGACCAGTGGGAAGGCCAGCGCTGGGCGTTCTCCCCGGGCAACTACTTCAGCGAGCCGCGCCAGGTCCGCATCGACCCGGCCAGCGACGACGTCATCCAGTTCGAGCTCACCGGCGAGCTCCCCCCGATCGAGGTCCCGGCCGACACGGACTGGGTGAAGCGCATCAGGATCCAGAGCGATATCCTGACCGAGTGGTGGGGCCATCCCATGTACGTGGGCGCGGTCGTGCTGCTGCCGCGGGGCTTCGACGAGAACCCGGACATGCGCTACCCGCTCGTCATCGAGGAGGGGCACTTCCAGCTGGACCCGGTGTTCGGGTTCACCACCGAGCCGCCCGCCGGCGGGGCGCTGTTCTCGCAGATGAGGGAAGAGGCGGGTGGACTTCGCGAATCCGGCTACGAATTCGCGCAGGCGTGGATGGGTGACGACTTCCCACGCGTGGTCGCGGTCATATTGCAGCATCCGACGCCCTATTTCGACGACTCCTACGGCCTCAACTCGGCCAACAACGGACCCTACGGCGACGCCATCCACGAAGAGCTGATCCCATACATCGAGGAGAACTTCCGGCTGATCGGCGAGCCCTATGCGCGCGTCATGACCGGCGGCTCCACCGGCGGCTGGATCTCGCTCGCCAAGATGCTCCACTACCCGACCTACTACGGCGGCACGTGGACGTACTACCCCGATCCGATCGACTTCCGGCGCTATCAGCTGGTCAACATCTACGAGGACGAGAGCGCGTTCATCGTGCCGGGCTCGGTGCCGGGCGCGCCCGAGCGCATGTTCCAGCGGACGGTCGAGGGACAGCCGGTGGGCAGCAACCGCCAGATCAGCCAGCTGGAGGTGGCGCAGGGCTCGCGCGGGCGTGGCGCCGGACAGCTCGATGCCTGGCACGCCGCCTACGGCCCGACCGACGAGGACGGCTATCCGCGGCGGCTATGGGATCTGGACACCGGCATCATCGACCGCGAGGTGGCGTACTACATGCGCGACAACGGGTTCGATCTGCGCCACTACGCCGAGGAGAACTGGTCCGAGATCGGCCCCGACCTGGTCGGCAAGATCAAGATCTACAACCCCGAGATGGACCACTTCTACCTGCCGTACGCCGTGTATCTGATGGAGGAGTTCCTCGAGAGCACGACCGATCCGTACTACGCCGGCGAGTTCATCCACGGCGCCCCGATGAAGGGTCACGGCTGGTCCCCCTTCACAAACGCCGATCTTGTCCGCCAAATGGCGGCACATGTGGCCGACAACGCACCCGAAGGGGTGTCCACGGCGTGGATGGAGGGGCGGTAGGAGGTAGCGAGGTAGGGAAGGGCGGTGGGGGTTGGGCCCGGCTGCATCGCCCGCGCGCTGCGGCGCCCACCATTGACCGGGGCGCCTGCGGGAGTGCTGGGTTGGTCTTGCTCAGGTGTGGCATCTCCCACGGGGCTTTTACGTGAAAATCCGCAATCCATATGTGGATTTTCACGAAACCAGACCTGGTCACCCCATGCCAAGCGCTGGCCAAGCCCGGCGTCAGGCTGGGATGGAAGGGCCGCGGCATCCCGCGGGGCCCCTACGGCGTCTGCAGCCTCGTCGAATCCGATAGCGGCCACGGGTCACCGGCTTCGGGCACCAGTTGCCTGCTCTCAACCATGTACCTGAGGATGGCGTCGTATTCCGCGTCCTCCAGACTGCCCGGTGCCTCGTGCGGCATGGCCACCCGCAGGTACCTGTCGAGCCGGCCGACGGTGGTGTAGGAAGCGAGGGTGACCGCGTCGAGTTCGGCGCCCATCCCGTTGGGCACGTCGTGGCAGTAGCTGCAGCGCACGGTGTAGGCCCACTCGCCGTCGACGGCGGACGCTTCGGGCGTGTCGGCTGCCGGACTGCAGGCTGCGGCCGCCCCGGCAAGGGCCGTCAGGAGCGCACGTCTCAGGGGATCATCCCACCCGCACCGGGTGCGGCAGCGCGACGTTCAGCAGGTAGCCCTTCTCGTTGTAGACGCCCTCGAGCGGCTGCGTCTCGCCCGCCGCATCGGTGGCGCGGGTGCGCAGGATGTGCTCGCCGGGCGGTGCCTCCCATTCGAACTCGAACCGGGCCCATGCGTGAGGCATGTCGGCGGACGCTCCGATCAGACGCGCCGCCTGCCACGGTCCGTCGTCCGCGCTCCACTCCACCCGCTCCACCGGTCCTTGCGGCGAGTAGGCAAACCCCCTCAGCCGGTTCGTCCCGGCGCCCAACTCGGCCGGATGCGGCAACGCAAGCGCGCTCTTGACCACCCCCGTGCTGATCGGGGCGCCCTCGGCCGGCTCGTACTGCTCCGCGGGCCATTCGTCCCCCACCATGACGTACGACGTTGTGTTGGCCCTCACCCACACCTTCTCGGTCGCGACCTCGACGCGTCCCACCCACTTCACGCTGGACGACCCCACCCAGCCGGGCACCACGGCGCGCACGGGGAAGCCATGATCGGGCGGCAGCGGCGCCCCGTTCATGGTGAGCGCGAGGATCGTTGCCGGGTCGAGCGCCTTCTCGACCGTCATCGGACGCTCCCACGCACCGTCGTCCAGCCCGATCACGTTCACCTCGAGCGCGTCGTCGCGGATCCCCGCCAGCGCCAGCACGTCGGCGAGGCTCGGCCCGGTCCACTCCGCGCACCCGATCGCGCCCGTACCCCACTGGCTGCCGGTCGCGGTACTCCCCGTGACCGACCGGAAGAAGCCGCGCCAGTTGCCGGCGCACTCGATGTAGGCGATGAGCGTCTGGCTGGGCAGCGCCCGCAGGTCGTCGAGGCTCAGCTGGACCTCGCGTTCGGCGCCCGGTCCGCGCACGGTGAGCACGTACGAAGCCGGATCGATCGTCGGCGTCGGGGCATGGTTGCGCACGAAAAAGAGGTCGTTCGGGGTGAGCAGGCCGTCCAGGTCCGCCAGGCGCGTCTCCAGATTGGTGCCGTGCTGCACGAAGGGGGCCGGATCCTTGGCCCAGATCGGGGCCGGAGCGCCAGTGCCCGATCCGGCTTCGCCGCCCGCCGCCGCACCACCGTCCCCCACGCTCTCGGGCCCGCATGCCGCTGCTCCCACGCCCACGGCCATCAGCGCCAGCGCGTCTCTTCTGTTCATCGCGGCCCGGTCCATGACGCCCCTCCTCTTTGCTGGGAATGTCCGATCGCGGCTGAGGTTAAGACTCCCCCGGCCAGCGCGGCAACCGGATCGCCCGCTGCCGCCCCCTAGCCCCGCGCGCGCCGCGGGCACAACTTCACATGGCACGATTCCGTGACCGGACTCACCGCATGCAGTCGGAGGTGCACAAATGTCCACTCGTTTCCGCGCTCGTCTCCGCCCCGCCCGCCTGGTCCCCGCGCTGGCCGCCGTGCCGATCCTCCTGGCCGCCGCCGCCCCCGATGCCATGGCCCAGCGACCCCAGCGCGTCTACGCCACCATCGACTCCCTGCGGCACATCCAGTCGGTCGAGCCCCGCGTGGGCCCCCCCGGCACGGTCGTCGAGGTCTACACCGAGAACCTTCCGCCCCAGGCGAAGATCCACGTCGGCGTCGGCGCCATGCGGGCCGGTTTCGAAGCCCTCGCCGAGGGCACGCAGGAGATCTGGGGCGAGGTGTCGGCGACGGTCACGGTCCCCGGCTACGCCAACTGGGAGCGTCCGCTCGTCTTCATCGTCTTCAACGGCGTCTTCAGCCCGATCGGCATCTCCGACCCCTTCCACGTCACCGACGACAACGGAATGATCCAGCGCACCGGCCGCATCACCGACGAAGGCCTCGGATGCGTCACCATGCGCGACAACGACCAGTACATGTACGCGCTGAGGGGTGACCTGGGCGATCTGCAGCCCGGCGACGAGGTGGTCGTCGAGGGCGGCATCACGCTCAATGGGCCGTGTGGTGATGCGGATGCGATCGAGGTGGTCCGTTGGACGAAGGGCGGCTGAGTCCGCCCGGCTGCACCTCGGCGCCGACCTGCCGGCCCATCCACAACAGTCAGGAAGGAATGATCACGATGCGATGCACTGCAGCCTGCGCGTCCCTCATCCTGCTCACCGCGCTCGCGGCGGCCTGCGCGGCCCCCGATTTGCCCCCGATGCAGTCAAACGGTCAGATCCACACCTTCGAGCTGGATGCGGAGATGTTCTTTCTGGCCGAGGTCGACCAGATCTCCAACGACTTCAAGGTCACCGTCACGGACCCCGGCGGTGAGGTGCTGCGCGAGGCGGACGGCCGCACGCGCGGAATCGAGACCATCCGGTTCGAGACCGAAGCGGCGGGCGCCTACGAAGTCGCGATTACCGCCGCCGACACGACCGACGAGGTCGGCGAGTTCAGATTCAGCGTGCTGCGCTCGGAGCCCATCGCCACCGACCCCGTCGAGCGGCTCGACCAGCTGATGAGCCCCTGGGACGGCGACGACCGGCCCGGCGCGGTCGCCGCGGTGGTCGAGGACGGCGAGCTGGCACTGGTTCGCACCTACGGGATGGCAAACCTCACGCACGGAATACCCTGGGAGCGCGGGACGATCTCCAACATCGGGTCGGTCACCAAGCAGTTCACGGCCATGGGGCTCCTGGTGCTGGAAGGCCGGGGCGATCTGTCACTCGACGACGACATCCGCGACCACATCCCCGAGCTCCCGGACTTCGGCGAGCCGATCACGCTCAGGCAGCTCCTCAACCACACCGGCGGCTACCGCGAGATCTACAACCTGATGCCGATCGACGGGCTCGGGGGCGAGGACACCTTCAGACGCGAACACGCGATCACCGTCGTGCAGCGGCAGCCCGAACTGCAGAACCGGCCCCACACGGAGTGGAACTATAACAACACGGGGTTCATCCTGCTGTCGCTCGTGATGGAGCGGGTTACCGGCATGTCGTTCGCAGACCACATGCGCGAGGGTGTCTTCGAGCCGCTGGGCATGACCGACACGCGCATGAAGATGGTGCAGGGGGAACTGATTCCCGGCAGCGCCCAGGGGTACACTCCGATGGAAGACGGCGGATACCGCACCACCCGGGACCTCGCGGCTTCCGCCGGCGCGGGCGGCGTCTACACCACCGTCGAAGACCTGCATCGCTGGATGCTCAACTTCCGGGATGCCACGCTGGGCGGCCCCGAAGCGATCGAAGCCATGACCACGACGGCCGTCCTCGAATCGGGCGATTCGACCGAATACGGACTCGGACTCGGGCTGGACGAACTGGGCGGACGGACGCTGTACTGGCACACCGGAGGCGACATCTCGCACCGGGCCTACCTGGGCTACCTGCCCGAACTCGAGAGCGGCGTGATCCTGATGAGCAACAACGCCGGCTTCGACCTGTCGCTCGGGGAGCCGATCGCTCGTCTGTTCTTCGGCGACAAGTTGGAGCCGGAGGAGACGGCTGAAGAGGACGAGCCGGATGCCGAGGGCTCGATGTCCGATGAACGCAAGGAGGCGATCGCGGGCGACTGGGTGCTGGAGGTGCAAGGCCTGACGATCCCGATGGAGGTTTCCGTGGAAGACGGCGACATCTACATCGAGTTCACCGGGCAGGACAGAACCGCCGCACAGACAACCTCCGACTCGACGGTCACGATCGCCGCGGCCGACGCCACCTTCACCTTCCGCGCCGACCCCGACGGCAACGTGACCAGCGGCGCGGCGACACAGGGCGGCATCGAGATGACGATACGGCGGGCGGAAAAGACCGCGCTCACGGAAGCGGACCTGCAGGGCTACGCCGGTCGCTACTTCTCAGAAGAGCTGGAGACGTTCATGCGCATCGCGGTCGAGGACGGCGGCCTTGTTCTACACCAGCTCGGCCAAACCCCGCAGCCGTTGAGCCAGGTGACGGGCGACAGCTTCTCCGCCGAAGTCTTCCACCTCAACGAGATCGCGTTCCAGCGCGCGGACGGCAGCGTGACCGGATTTACGGTGTCGAACGGGCGGACGAGGGGGGTGCTGTTCGAGAAGATGTGAGGACTACGCGCTCCCGCTGAATCTCCTCACGAAAAGACTCCGGTACGTCGTCCCACACGAGCACGTCCACCCGAAACGGCAAATCGCTCTCCTCGAACGCCTCGCGGAGGTCTGCCACCTGTCGTCGCTGTCGCGGTCTCGCGAATGCCACCAGATCCAGATCGGACGACGATCTGGACGTCTGCTTCACCCGCGAGCCGTAGGCCCAGACCTCGGTGTCAGGCAGGCAGGCCTGGATCAGGCGCAGCACGTCCCTGCGCTGACTGGCGGTCAGGTCGACCCCCGAGGTCACTCCCATCTCCGGCCCGTCATAGTCCGGTAGAGACCGACTGCGCCCTCGATGAAGCTCGGGATTACTTCCAGACAGCGGGCCGCCTTTTCGACACTATAGTCGTGGGCCGTGTCCACACGATGCCGGGCATAGTCCAGCCAATCCTCCACGGGACCAGTGAGAAGGTTGTTCTCGTTGGCCAATCTCAGCAAAGGTTTGGGACTGTTGGGAACGTCCGGGACGCCGAGTTCCTCGGCCATGTATCGCTTCAGGACCTTCCACAGTGAGTCGAAGCAGGTCTCGAACCTCTGAATGACGGACTCTGGCACGGCCTCGTAGGTGAGACGCGGCAGCGAAGGGTCGAGGTGGCGATAGTTCTCGTACTGCTCCTCCAGTCGCTTCAATGACAGTTGGAACTTGGTGTAGTCGATCATCGCCGTCGGATTTGTCTTTGGGCCCCTTCGCCACCGTTCTGGGTGGTGAACCTCTCCGGCACCTACGATGTAATGTTCTCACGACATTATGTAATGTCGCGTTTACATCACCCCACCGGTTCCAGCCTCACGATCGGGGTCTCGCCGTCTCCGCGGGCCTCCAGCGCCACGTAGATGAACCCGTCGGGGCCCTCGCGCACGTCGCGCACGCGGCCCATGCCGCGCAGGATGGTCTCGCTCGCGACGACCTCGCCGTCCTCGATGGTGAGCCGGTCGATCCGCTGCCCCGCGAGTCCGCCTGCCAGCAGGTTGCCCTGCCACTCGGGGAACTTGTCGCCACTGTAGAAGGCGAGCCCTGACGCGCCGATCGACGGCACCCAGATGTGCTGAGGCTGCTCCATGCCCTCCATGTGCGTGGCTTCGTGGATGATGCTGCCGGACCGGTAGTTCACCCCGTACCCGATCACCGGCCAGCCGAAGTTGGCGCCCGGCATGGAGACGTTGACCTCGTCGCCGCCCTGGGGGCCGTGCTCGGTGAGCCAGACGGCGCCGGTGCCGGGCTGGATCGCCAGCCCCTGCGGGTTGCGGTGCCCGTAGCTCCAGATCTCGGGACGCGCGCCCGCCTGTCCCACGAAAGGATTGTCGTCGGGGACGCGGCCGTCGTCATGCAGCCGGACGATGACGCCGTGGTGATTCGAGATGTCCTGGGCCGGATGGGCCGCGAGATCACCACGCGGGGGCGCCTGCCGGTCGCCGACGGAGAGGAACAGGTAGCCCTGATCGTCAAAGGCGAGTTTGCAGCCGTAGTGGCCGTTGCCCTGGGAAACCGCTTCGAAGATCTCGTCGGTCATGGTGAAGCGGTCGTTTTCAAAGGTGCCCCGGATGACCGCCGTTGTGCCGCGCCCCGGAGCGTTGTTGGGCTTGGAGTAGCTGATGTAAATCAGCCGGTTCGATTCGAAGTCGGGGTGTGGGAGGACTTCGAGCAATCCGCCCTGGCCCTGTGCGACGACCTCCGGTATCCCGGGAACCGGGTCGGGAAGGAGCATGCCGCCGCGGACGATGCGCAGCCGTCCCGGCCGCTCGGTCACCAGCATGTCGCCGTCGGGCAGGAAGGCGATCGACCAGGGGACCACGAAGCCGTCGGCCACCGTGACCACGCGGTAGTCGTGCAAGGCGGTGCGGACGATGTCGGACTGGCTGCTGGCCGGCGCCGCGGCCGAAAGAAGAGATGCCGCGAACAGGAAGGTTGACGTAGTACGGACCATCGTTTTGCCTCGAAGTTGAGTGGCTCGGAGTCCCGGTCGGGACCCGAAAAAGGTGCTACCGAAGGCACGGATTGCGCTAGGGGGCGCGCGGCGGTTCCGCGGAGACTACCAGGGACAACGGCATGCTCCAATGGGACACCAAGCCCTGATCGAGCCGTCAGTTTCCCAGCAGCTCCGACAACTCGCCCAGCTCCGCGTCCCACCCCTCGTCGTTCTGGCCGCGGTGCAGGTCCGTCAGGAACCCCGTCTCGCGAAGGTGGAGGGTCGTCCCTCCGTCCGGCGCGGCGCGCAACGTCCATTCCACGCGGGTCGCCGGCGCGTCATCGAAGGGGACGCCGGGTTCGTGCACCCAGCTCCACACCAGGCGCCGGGGCGCATCGACCTCATCGATGCGTATCGCGTAGCGGCCGTGGTTCTCCCATGTCATGAACGCATCTCCGCCCGGCCTCAGGTCGATTTCGGCTTCGTCACCGAACCACCTGGCCAGTTCGTCCGGGTCGGTGATCGCTGCCCACACCCTGTCGATGTCGACTTCGAAGTCCACCACCTTCTCAACCACGCGTTCACTCATCCCCTGTCTCCCTGGCTATGGATTTGCGGGATCCACCCGCGAGACTCGCACGGCCCACTCCAGCGACCGATTCCGCACCTTCGCCGAAGGTCCCGAATAGGCATTGCTCAATCCCTGCACCCATCGCCCCTCCACCTCCACGACCAGCGCGGCGCCCAGGCTAACCCCGGCGCCGCCGGCGGCAACGACATTGAACACGGTGGCGTGCTTGTCGACCAGGACCTGTGTGAGCAGGGGGTCCTCCCGGCTGCGCACGAGGTAGTCGAACCCCGGCCCGCCGGCGGCGAAGACATGCACGGGACCGACGGACGCCGCGAGCTTGGCCTGCAACTGGAAAGTCAGGTACTCGCTCTGCACCTCCCCATCGAGCGGGTTGCCGCGGGTGTCGCTCAGCACGAGCGCTCCCCTGCGGGCGAATCCCCCGTCGGCACGGACCCGCAGAGCGGTCAGGGGTGTCGGGACATCGACGAAGGCGCCGAAGAGAAAGCCGGAGCGCTCGGCGGTTTCCACCATCGGATTCCAGACCTGCTCCGAGTCCGCCGGGCCGCCGAAGACTCCGATCAGGCGCCCGGTGGACTGGCCCGCGGCGGGCTGGATCCCCACGCCGACCGCAAGGGCGAAAAGCGCCAATGAGCGCAATCGCGATCGCCTGCTGCCATGTCCCCGTGTGCTTGACGTCATTCGCTGCGCGGCTGAATACATGAGTACCCCTGATCGGTGGGATTCCGCCGAACCAGATTCAGGGCCCCATCCAACTTACCGAACAGGTATCCCATGTCACGCTGCCGACACCTATCCGGACTTCGCCCACGGCATCTCGTCCTCTTCGCCTGGGGGTTGTCCCTCGGCACCGTGGCCCTGGCCGACGCCCAGGAAATGGACGTCACCCGCTACCACCGGGCCGAGCGCCTGCTCGCGTGGAACGTCAACCCGCTCATTGGTGGGGGAGCGGTGGCGCCGCAGTGGATGGAGGGCGGGAACCGCTTCTGGTATCGCAACCAGACCGGCGACGGGGCCGAGTTCGTCCTCGCAGACCCGGCCCGCGGATCGCGCACCCTTCTGTTCGATCACGACCGGCTGGCCTCAGCGATGTCCGTCGCGGCCGACACGGCCTTCGAGGGGCGCAAGCTTCCCTTCCGCACCTTCGAATTCGCGGATGGCGAGCAGGCGATCCGCTTCAACGCCAACAAGCGCGGCTTCACCTGCGATATCGGTGCGTACACGTGCGAGGTTGGTGACACGCTGGTCAACCGCACCCCGTTCGTGCGCTCGCCCGACGGCCGACTGGAGGCGTTCGTGCACGAGCACAACCTGTGGGTGCGCCCGTTCGAGGGCGGCGACTCCACCCAGCTCACCACCGACGGCGAGGAGTACTGGTCCTACGGGACGACCGCGCCGCGCCCGTCGCAGATCATCCAGTCGATTCCGGCGCGTCCGGTCCTCCAGTGGTCCCCCGACTCACGCCGCATCGCCGTCCAGCGGATGGACGAGCGCAACGTGGAGCACATGCCGATCTATTCGGTGACCACGCAGCGGCCCAAGCTTTACACCTATCCCTATGGCCTGCCGGGAGACTCGATCATCGCCACCTTCGACATTCACGTGATCGACGTCGAGAGCCACGGGAATCTCAAGCTTCAGACCGACCCCCAGCCCTACCTGACCTTCACCGCCACCGGCATGCGCGACTCCACCTGGGTGACGGTGAAGTGGAAGGAGGGCGGCGAGCGCTTCTACTTCGTGCGGGGGTCGCGGGGCGGGAAGACCGTCACCCTGTACGAGGCCGACCTGGAGACCGGCGCGGCTCGCCAGATCCTCGAAGAGAAGCGCGCCACACACGTCGAGATGAACCTCGACCTCATCGGCGGCTACCCCAACTGGGACGTGATCGCCGGCGGCGACGAAGTCCTGTGGTTCTCGGAACGGGACGGCTGGGGCCATCTCTACCGCTTCGACTCGAACGGTGAACTCATCGGCCGCGTCACGGAGGGCCCGTGGACCTTCGGCGACCTGCTGCACATCGACGAGGCAGCGGGGCGGATCCATTTCACCGCCCGCGGCATGGAGCCGGGGCGGATCCCCACCATGGCCGAGCTGTACGCCATCAACCTCGACGGCACCGGCCTCACCCGACTCGGCGGCGAGGACGCGGACCACACCGTGCGCGCCACCCCAGACGGCCGCCATTTCGTCGACTCCTGGTCGCGCCCCGACCAGCCGCCCGTCAGCGTCGTGCGCGACCGCACGGGCCGCGTCGTCCTGGAACTCGAGCGCGCCGATGTGTCGCTGCTCGAAGAGGCCGGCTGGTCCGCGCCCGAGATCTTCGAGTACAAGGCGCGCGACGGCGTCACCACCATGTACGGGCTCATCTACAAGCCCTCCGACTTCGACCCCGAGAAGGTCTACGCGGTGGTCGACTACATCTACCCGGGCCCCTTCATCGGCAGCGTGGGGCGGTGGAATTTCGGCGGCGGCACGCTCGGCGGCGCCCTTCGCGGCGACCAGGACGCGCTGGCCGAGCTCGGCTTCATCGTCCTCCAGATGGACCACCTCGGCACCCCCTACCGCTCCAAGGCCATCCAGGACAACTACTGGGGCAACATGGGCGACAACGGCATCCCCGATCACATCGCCGCGATCAAGCAGCTCGGCGCCCGCCACCCCTGGATCGACCTCGACCGCATCGGCATCTACGGGCACTCGGGAGGCGGCTTCGCGTCCACCGACGCCATCCTCCGCTATCCGGACTTCTTCAAGGTCGCCGTCTCCACCGCCGGCAATCACGACAACCGCTCCTACCACGCCGCCTACGCCGAGAAGTACCAGGGCCTCCTCGTCCGCGACACCGTGGCCGGCACCGACAACTACGCCAACCAGGTCAACGCCTCGATGGCGGCGAACCTCAAGGGCAAGCTCTTCCTCATGACCGGCGACATGGACGACAACGTGCACCCCGCCATGACATACCAGGTGGCCAACGCGCTGATCGCCGCCAACAAGACCTTCGACTTCCTCATCCTGCCCGACCGCGCCCACGGCCTGAGCGAGCCCTACGTCATCCGCCGCCGCTGGGACTACTTTGTGGAGCATCTTCTCGGGCTTGAACCGCCGGCGGACTACCAGATCCAGGCGCCGCCGGGTTGAGGGGGGGACGTCGAGTGACCCGGCGTTACGAACCCCCGATGCCACGACCCGGCATGCGACGCGACCTTCAGACATGAGCATATGAGTATATGAGTATGATATCACGACCTTCTGCGGCGCCCGCTGCTGTCCTCTGCGCGGTTGCCCTGGCGGCCTGCGGCACGCCCGGGACCAATCCCGCCCGCATCTCCGAAGAGACCCGCGTCCTCGACACCTATCCGTTCTCGGACCCCAACCCGATCCCCATCCTCGCCAGCGACCGCCGGCTGTACCCGTACCACAACTTCCAGGGGTATTCCCCCACCTCCGAGCCGCAGGAGTGGAAGGTTGTGAAGATGGAGAACGACCTCATCGAGGTATTCATCCTTCCCGAAGTGGGCGGGAAGGTGTGGGGCGCGGTTGTGAAGGAGACGGGGCACGAGTTCATCTACCGCAACGAAGTCATGAAATTCCGCGACATCTCGCTGCGCGGACCGTGGACCTCGGGCGGCATCGAATTCAACTTCGGCGTCATCGGCCACACCCCGGCGACCGCCACCCCCGTCGACTACACGGTGCGCGAGAACGACGACGGCAGCGTGAGCACCTTCGTCGGGTCGATGGACCTGCCGTCGCGCACCCACTGGCGCGTCGAGATCCGGCTCCCCCCGGACAAGGCCTACTTCGAGACCCACGCCCTCTGGTACAACCCCACCCCCCTCGAGCAGCCCTACTACAACTGGATGACCGCGGCGGCGTTCGCGCAGGACGACCTCGAGATCTACGTGCCCGGTGGGTCCTACCTGGAGCACTCCGGGCGCGAACGACCCTGGCCGGTCGACGAACAGGGCCGCTTCCTGCCGCTCTACCGCAACAACGCCTTCGAGGGCAACAAGTCGTATCACGTCGTCGGCGAGCTGAACGACTTCTTCGGCGGCTACTACCACGACGACGACTACGGCTGGGGCCACTGGGCCCGCTACGAGGACATGCCCGGCCAGAAGATGTGGCTCTGGGCGCTCTCCCGCGCGGGCGGCATCTGGGAGGACCTGCTCACCGACACCGACGGCCAGTACGTCGAATTCCAGGCCGGGCGGCTCTTCGTGCAGTACCAGCCCGGCGATCACCGCAATCCGGTCACGCAGGCCGCCTTCGATCCGGTCTCGGCGAGCCGCTGGACCGAGACCTGGTTCCCGTTGGAGGGGACCGGCGGCATGACCGACGCGTCCCGCGAAGGCGCGATGCACGTCGACCGGGACGGCACGCAGCTCCGGGTGGTGGTCAACGCGTTCGGCGATGTCGACGCCACGATGCAGGTGTGGTCGGGCGACGATCCGGTCGCCGACGACGCGGTCGAGCTGGCCGCGCTGCAGCCCTTCGAGGCCACCTTCGAGGTTGCGGCCGACGAGCCCTTCCGGGTGGCGCTGCCAAAGCTTGGTCTCGACTACAACTCCGATCCGTCCGACCGGATGCTGGACCGGCCGTTCGAGGTAGATGACGACGCGTGGCCCTCCATCCCGGAGGCGAATCGCCTGGTGTACGAGGCGCGCGAGCTGGCCAAGGGCCGCCGCTACCCGGAGGCGCGGGAACTGTACGCGGCCGCCGCCGCACTGGAACCGTGGAATCGCGGGGCGCTGCTGGGCCTGGGCGCCCTGGAGTTGAGGTCGGCCCGCTACGAGGAGGGGCTGACATACGCGAAGCGCGCGCTGCAGCTCGACACCTACGACGCCGAGGCCAATTTCCTGGCCGGCAACCTGTACCGGGCCTTGGGCATGCAGGCCGATGCGCGCGACGCCTTCGGGTGGGCGGCGCGATCGGTGGCGTTCCGGGCGGCCGCGTACGTGCAACTGGCCGAGATCATGGCAGGGGCGGGGGGGTGGGGAGAGGCCGACAGGTACGCCGGACTGGCGACCGAGTCCGACCGTTACAGCGTGCCCGCGTGGCAGTTGCTGGCAGTGGCGGGGCGCCAAAGCGGCGAGGGGACATCGGCTGATCGAGCGCGGTCCGAGCTCCTCGGCATCGACCCGCTCCACCATTTCGTGCTGGCCGAGCAATACCTGGCAGAGCCGGGCACCGGCAACCGCGACGCGCTCATCGGCGCGATGCGCAGCGAGTATCCCGGGCAGTCCCTGCTGGAACTCGCGATCGGCTACGCCAACCTCGGGCTCGAGGCAGACGCGCTCGCGCTCCTCGAGCTGTCGGACCAGGTCGGCGGCGGGCCGCTGGCGGCGGCATGGGCAGCGCATCTGGAGGGAGACGCCGCCGGGTTGGGAGCTCCCTCCGGCACCGATCTCGCCTTCGTCTTCCCCTTCCGCACCGAAACGCTGCCGGTCCTGCGCTGGGCCGCCGAGGAGAACGGCCACTGGTCGTGGCGCTACCTGCTCGGGCTCAACCTCTGGGCGCTCGACCGCGACGACGAGGCAGCCGCGACCCTGGCCACTTTGGGCGACGAGCCCGACTACGCCGCGGCCTACGCGGCTCGCGGCTTCCTGCTGCAACAGGCACAGGGGCGCGATCCCGGCCCCGACCTTGCCCGCGCGGCGGCGCTCGATCCCCAGGACCGCATCCTGCGCATCGCGCTGATCCGCCACACACAGGACGCCGGGGCGTGGGACGAGGCCGTGCGGCTGTCTACGACGGCGCGTGGGGACTTCCCGGACGACTTCAACCTCGCGCTGCTACATGTGCGCGGCCTCCTGAGCGTGGATCGCGCCGCCGAGGCGATCGAGGTGCTGGCCGGCACGCACGTCCTCCCGTCGGAGAATGCGCGGGAAAGCCACCGTCTCTACGAGCTGGCCCACATGGCCGCCGCGCTCGATGAGCTCGAGGCCCGCCGCACCGCGAGCGCTCGGGAACATCTGGAAGCGGCGTTGCTCTGGCCCGAGTCGCTGGGCCAGGGCCGCCCCTACGAGCCCGAGGAGCGCATGGTGCGCTATCTGCAGGGCGTGGTGGCGGAGGTGGAGGGCGATGACACCGCCGCATTGCGGGCCTTCGAGGCGGCGGGGCTGGGGCGGGGGGCGGCGGCCGCAACGCTCGTCACCGCCGGCACCGGGCTGTTCACGGAGCTGGAAACGCGGATCGTGAACCGGGCGGGAGCGTTGCTGGCGCGCGAATGACGCTTCGCCTCTGGCCCTCCCGCGGAGTCCTGCGCGATCTTACCCTTGACCCGGTGCCGGAACGTCCCGATCCACCCCGGAGGCAAATCCGTTGACGAAGTACCTGGCCCTCCTGGCCGTCCTGAGCGCGGCGGCTTCGGTGACAGGGTTGCGTGCGCCTCCGGGCAGCCTCGCCGACACGGGACACCAACTCCAGGCCGAGCCGCGCGCGGTGGCCGTCCTGCTTGATCACACCGCCCGCGACCCCACCCCCGCCGCCCTCACCGAGGTCGTCGACCGCTACTGCACCCGCTGCCACAACGAGCGCAGCCTGCGCGGCAACCTCACCCTCGTCGGCTTCGATGTCACCCGCGCCGACGAGCGCGCCGAGACCGCCGAGCGCATGATCCGCAAGCTCCGCGCCGGGATGATGCCGCCCCCTGGCGCCCGCCGCCCCGCTGGCGACACCCTCACCGCCCTCGCCCAGACGCTCGAAGGCATCGTCGACGAGGCCGCCGCCACCCGGCCCTACGCCGGCACCCGCCCCTTCCAGCGCCTCAACCGCGCCGAGTACGCCCGCGTCGTCCAGGACCTCCTCGGCCTCACCGTCGACCCGGAGGAATGGCTCCCTGCCGACCAGATTACCGCCGGCTTCGACAACATCGCCACCGCGCAGACGCTGTCCCCCACCCTGATGGACGCCTACCTGGCCGCGGCCAGCGAGATCGCGCGCCGCGCGGTCGGGGATCGCGACGCGGCCACCGCCGCCACCACCTACACCAACCCGCCCACCGTCTCGCAGCATGAATGGGAGCGCGTCGAGGGCGCCCCGTTCGGCACCCGCGGCGGGATCAGCGCGCTGCACTCCTTCCCGGCCGACGGCGAATACACCTTCGAAATGAGCTTCATGTCGGGGTGGGGGGAGCGCTTCCACGACATCGACATCTCGATCAACGGCGAGCGCGTCGCGCTCGTCCGCTACGGCGGCGACATCGATTTCCAGGGCCGCAAGGGCTTCCCGGTCCGCACGGATCCGGTCCTGATCCCGGCCGGCGAGCACCGCCTCGTCGCCGCGTTCGTCCGCCGCATGGAAGGCCCGTACGAGGACCTGATCCGCCCGAACGACTGGTCGCTCACCGGGACCGAGACGAGCTACGGGACGACCTCGCTGCCGCACCTCATGAGCCTCACGGTCGAGGGGCCGCACAACCCTACGGGCGTGTCCGACTTCGGTGCGCGCCGCCGGGTTTTCTCGTGCCGTCCCACGACCGCCGCCGAGGAACTGCCCTGCGCCCGCGAGATCGTCTCGAGGCTGGCGGCCGACGCCTACGGACGCGATCTCGACGGCGACGAGGTGGACGACCTTCTCGACTTCTACCGCCTCGGCAGCGAGGAAGGCGGGTTCGAGGCCGGGGTGAGGACGTCGCTGGAAGCCGTCCTTTCAAGCCCCCACTTCCTCTTCCGCATGGAAAGCGAACCTGCCGAGGTGCAGCCCGGGGAGATCTATCCGCTGGCCGCCGAGGACCTTGCGGCGCGTCTGTCGTTTTTCCTGTGGGGGAGGGCGCCCGACGCTTCGCTGGTGGCGGCCGCGCGCGACGGTTCGCTCTCGGATCCGGGGGTGCTGGAGGCTCAGGCCCGGCGGTTGCTGGCCGATCCCCGCGCCGAGGCCCTGGCCACCCGGTTCGCGTCGCTGTGGTTGCGGCTGCAGGACGTGGACAAGGTCAGCCCCGATGCGCTCCGGTTCCCCAACTACAGCGAGCAGCTGGCCCGCGCGATGCGGCGCGAGACCGAGCTCTTCTTCCACGACCTGGTGCGCGAAGACGGCAGCCTGCTGGAGCTTCTGCGGGCCGACTACACCTTCGTGAACGAGCGGCTGGCCGGTCACTACGGGATCGAGGGAGTGCACGGCGACGGGTTCCGGCGGGTCACCTATCCGGACGACCGCCGGCGCGGCGTTCTGGGGCACGGGAGCGTGCTGGTGCAGACGTCGCTGGGGAACCGCACCTCGCCGGTTCTGCGCGGCAAGTGGGTGATGGAGGTCCTGCTCGGCTCGCCCCCGCCCCCGCCGCCCCCGGGCATTCCCGACCTGGAGGAGACCGAGAGTTCGGTCGAAGGCAGGACGCTGACCACGAGGGAGCGGCTCGAGATGCACCGCGCCAACCCGACCTGCTCCTCTTGCCACAGCTTCATCGACCCGATCGGTCTGGCGCTCGACAACTTCGACGTCACGGGCCGGTGGCGGATCCGCGAGGACGGGGCGGAGCTCGACACCCGGGGCACCTACTACGACGGGACGGTGATCGAGACGCCGGCAGAGCTGTCGCGGGTCCTGCTGAAGCGGCCGACTCCGATTGTGCGTCAGTTCACGGAGGGCCTCATGGCGTATGCATTGGGGCGCGCGATAGATTATCGGGACCAGCCTGCGGTCCGCGCGATCGCGGCCGACGTGGCACGAAACGACTACCGGATCTCTTCGTTCATTGTGGGGGTAGCAGGCAGTGTCGCCTTCCGCATGAAACAGGCACCTGCGGATGGCGATGGCGATAGAGCCGGTTTTTGAAACCCATGCTCAACGAAGGCGACTGATGAGAGAAGACAAGAAACACCACCGCGTGTACCATATCGACAGGCACGTGCACGGAGCAGGCTGCGGCCACAAGGCGGTCCAGCACGACGGCCACACGGACTACGTGGTCAACTGGCGTCTGCACCATCCGCACGGCAAACACTGTGACGATCACGGCGAGGCTTGATCCACGGACCGATGACACCCGAGGGCAGATGCACTTTCTGACGGGCAGGACAGTTCCCCGACGCACCTTTCTCCGCGGCGCCGGCGCGACGGTGGCGCTCCCTCTTCTCGACGCCATGTTCCCGGCGGGCCGTTTGCGCGGGGCGACGGGTGCGGCGCAGCCCACGCGGCTCGTGTGCATCGAGGAGGTGCACGGGGTTCCCGGCTGCAACGAGTGGGGCGCGGAGCAGCATCTCTTCGCCCCCGCCGCCGTGGGGCGCGACTTCGAACTGCGCGACGCCAACGTCCTGAAGGCGCTCGAGCCCTGGCGCGACCACATGACGATCGTCTCCAACACCGACGTGCGGATGGCGGAGGCCTTCGAGGCGCAGGAGGTGGGCGGCGACCACTTCCGGTCCAGCGCGGTCTTCCTCACCCAATCCCACCCCAGGCAGACGCAGGGGTCGGACCTCTTCTGCGGCACATCGCTGGACCAGCTGCACGCCCAGCGCTTCGGCCAGGAGACCGTTCTGCCCTCGCTGCAGCTCTGCATCGAGCGGACCGACAAGGGCGGCGGGTGCGACTACAACTACTCGTGCGCCTACACCGACTCGATCAGCTGGTCTTCGCCCTCGACGCCGCTGCCGATGATTCGCAGTCCGCGAACGGCCTTCGACATGCTCTTCGGTGCCGGCGGCAGTCCCGAGGAGCGGGCGCGGCGGCGCCGGACCCACGGCAGCATCCTGGACTGGGTCGCCGAGGAGGTGTCCGGGTTAAGGCGCCAGCTGGGCGCGGTGGACCGCAGCCGGGTCGACCGGTATCTCGACAGCGTGCGCGAGATCGAGCGGCGGATCGAGCGGGTCGAGGCGCGCAACACCGGCGGCGAGCCGCGTGAGCTGCCCGGGGCGCCTCCGGGCGTGCCGGATTCGTTCTCGGAGCACATGCGGCTCATGTTCGACCTGCAGGTGCTCGCCTTCGAGACCGACGCGACGCGGGTAGTGGCTTTCAAGACCGGGCGCGACGCGTCCAACCGCACCTTCCCGGAGAGCGGATCCGAGCGCGCGTTCCACCCCGCATCGCACCACGGCGGACGCGAGCGGGCGATCCTGGAGTTCAACAAGATCTGCCAGTACCGTACCGGGCAGATGGCCTACTTCCTGAAGCGCCTGGAAGAGACGATGGACGGCGATTCGAGCCTGCTCGACCGCTCGATGATCATCTGGGGCTCGCCGATGGGCGACGCCAACCTGCACAACCACCGCCGCTGCCCGCTCGTCGTGATGGGCGGCGCGAACGGGCAGTTGAACGGCGGGACGCACCTGCGGGCCGAGACCGGAACGCCGATGGCGAACGTCTTCACAAGCCTGCTGCACAGGCTGGGTCACACCGACATGGCGCGCTTCGGCGACGCGACGGGCGAGTTTTCGCTGGACGTGGCGGCGGGGCCGTGAGGCGGGGGTGGTCGCGGGGGGGTGTTGTGCGCCCCGCGCTGAGGTGGTGGATGGGAGGAGTGGCGGTGCCGTGGATGTTGGCGGCGGCGCCCCCGCCTGTGGGCGAGCTGGCCGGCGAGGTCCCCCTCGCCGCGGTCGTCCCGTCCGCGCTCGCCTTCGACTCTCCGGTGGCCGACGCCGCGCAGCGGGGCGACCTGGACACGGTTCGCCGCCTGTTGCGCGAGGGTGCCGATGTCAACGCACCCCAGGGCGACGGCATGACCGCGCTCCACTGGGCGGCCGAGCGCGGCGACGAGGCTCTCTGCGAGGCGCTCCTCTACGCCGGCGCGAGGGTGGATGCCGGGACGCGGATCGGCCACTACACGCCGCTGCACCTCGCCGCGCGCGCCGCGAACGCGGCCTTGGTGGGGATGCTGCTCCAGGCCGGGAGCGATCCCGACGCTGTCACCACCAACTCGGGAGCCGCGCCGCTCCACCTGGCTGCCGCATCCGGCGATCCCGGAGTGATCGCGGCGCTGGTCGAGGGTGGCGCCGACGTGAATGGCCTCGAAGGGGCGTGGGGCCAGACGCCGCTGATCTTCGCCGCCGCCTACAACCGTGTCGCGGCCATCGAGGCGCTCCTTGAAGCCGGTGCCGATCCGTCGCTCGCGGCCCGTTCGGTGGATGTGGACGCCCAGGCGAAGGGGGACGCCGCCGCCGAGAGGCGCATCTCCGAGTTCCTGGCCGCCTTCAAGGAGAAAGAGGGAGGCGGCCCGGACTGGCAGCCGACCCCGAGCCAGGTGCAGGCCGCGATCGAGGCGTCGCGCGAGATCCAGCGCAGATGGCCCAACGTGCCGGACCCGGCGGATGACGGGCGAGCGGAGGAAGGGGAGGGCGGGGACGAAGCGGTGCCGGAGCCGGCTGGCAACAGCGAGGGCGAAGCCGGCGCTGCCGAGGAAGAGGCGGCGGAAGCAGACGAGGTCGAGGAGGCGGCTGGCGAGGCTGCCGGAGCCGAGGGGACCGGGGCTGACGAGACGGCCACAACCCCCGATCCGGATGCCGAACCCGCGGAGGAGGACGAAGAGCCGCGCCCCATGTCCTATGCCCAGATGGTCGGTGCGTGGGGCGGCCTGACCCCTCTGCTTCACGCCGTGCGGCAGGGACACACGGCGTCGGTCCTGGCGCTGCTCGAGGGCGGCGCCGACATCAACCAGCCATCGGGTGGCGACCGGACCACACCACTGCTGATGGCGGCCGTGAACGGGCAATTCGACCTCGCCCTGATCCTGCTGGAGCGCGGCGCCGATCCCAACCTCACCAGCATGGCGGGCGCAGGGCCGCTCTTCGCCGTCCTGGAGCGGCAGTGGGCGCCGCGGGCGTCATACTCCCACCCGACCGAGCACCTGCGGCAGAACACCACCCATCTGCAGATGCTCGAGGCGCTCCTCGAGGCCGGAGCCGACCCCAACCGGCGCCTGGACGGCCATCTCTGGTACATGGAGTACACCTTCGGCGTCCTGCGCGGCAGCGGGATCAACCTCCAGGGCGCCACCCCGTTCTGGAGGGCAGCCTACGCCCTCGACATCGACGCAATGCGGCTGCTCAAGGACCACGGCGCCGATCCCGGCATCCCGACCATGAAGCCCCCCGAGCGCCGCCGTCGTCCGCCGCCATCCGAGGAGGGCGCGGAGCAGGCCGAGGAGCTGGATCCATCCGGGTTGCCACCCGTGTCCGTGGGCGGTCCGGCGATCTACCCGATCCACGCGGCTTCAGGTGTCGGCTACGGACAGTCCTTTGCCGGCAATGCCCACCGGCACGTTCCCGACAACTGGCTGGCGGCGGTAAAGTTCCTGGTCGAAGAGTGCGGCGCCGACGTCAACGTGCGCGACCACAACGCCTACACGCCACTGCACCACGCGGCCTCCCGGGGCGACAGCGAGCTCGTCCTGTACCTGGTGGACCAGGGCGCCGACGTTACGGTGGTCAGCCGCCGGGGCCAGACCACGGCCGACATGGCCAACGGGCCCATTCAGCGGCTCCAGCCCTTTCCCGCGACCGTCGTGCTACTCGAAGAACTCGGATCGAAGAACAACCACAAGTGCCTGGGCTGCTAGCAGAAATTGCTAGCACATCCTTGGGTCGCTCCCGTGGGAGGGAATTGAGGCGCCCCGTCAGCCTCCCAGCCCGAGTGCCTCCGCGATCCGCTGCGCGATCCTCTTTTCCAGCTCTCCGCGTGACTGGCAGTGAAGCGGGTTGCCGCTCACCGCGCGGGGCCGGCCGTAGGCGTCCACCATCGTGACTATCTCGGTGCTTTCCGGACCCTTGGCCGTGAGCCTGGTCACCACGGCGAGTGTGATGTCGTACTGGTTGGCCAGCGGACCTGCCAGATCCGCGCCGCAGTCGACGAACGTGTTCATTCGGTCGCGCTCGATCCGCCGGGCGGAGTAGCCCTGGGTGCCGATCTGCATGGCCCGTGGATCGGCCTGCTCGACGGGGATTTCCATCTGGGCGTACACGCCGCCCACGACACCCCACACGGTTTCCGCCGGCATTTCCAGCGTCCGAACCCCGAGCCCGGCTTCGTTGAAGATCTCGACCGGCTGGTAGCCCGCAACGCGCACCACGGTACGCGTTTGTTCCGGGAGCGGGGTACTGTCGTCGTTGGCACCTCCCCCCGAACCCGACGCGCATCCGGCCGCCGTGACGGCGAGGAAGACCGCGGCCATGAGCATTCCGGGGCGAGCCCCGATGCTGTCTCCACGCAAGACAATCTGCCTGATCATTGCAACTTCTCTCCAGCTGGGGTTGGGTCGGTGTGTCCGACTCGCTACACCTATTGTACCGCGGTTGTTCATCCGGCATTTCACCGGTGGCCTCAGGTTCCACTCTCCCGCGCCACCGCATCCGATTCGTAGACGTCCACCCCCGTCCGCCGCAGCGCCGCGCGGGTACGCTCCATCCACGATGATCGGCGCACAAGCACGAGCTCAAGGTATGGCGGCACGGGAACTCCGTCCACGATACGGATGAAGTGGTAGTCGCCCAGCTCCACGGGATGCGGGATCTCGTACGCCCGGCCGGCCCAGGTGAAGCGGATCCGGTCGGCCCGCACGAAGTCGGCCGTCTTCCAGCGTTGCTCGATGTACACCTCGTCCTCCGCGGCGTACACCCCGGGGCCGATGCGGTCCCCATGGCGGTAGTATCCCGGGTCGAAGTCGTGGCCCTCGTGCCGCTGGAAGGTCTGCTCCATCGCATAGTCGACGCCCCGCAGGTCGTCCGTATCGGCCAGGGACTCCAGGTGGTGGCGGAGTTCGTGGGTCAGCGTCTCCCAGATCTGCTCCGACCAGTCGAAGCCGGGGTCGAGCCTGGCCAGGGCCCGGAAGGAACCCCAGTGGAGGAGGACGACCGACCGCACCGTCTCGGGCCCCTCCCAACTCGACGGATAGGACTCGGTCACGCACTCGCCCAGCGTGTAGACATGCGGAAACCGAGGGTGGCTCAGTGACTCGCGGTGGATGGTCAGCCCGTCGACCCCGTCGCGATACCGCAGCGGGATCTCGTCGAAGACCTGGCGGGCTTCTCTCTCGAAGGCGTCGAACTCCATAGATTACCTGCTCTGCCGAGATCGCCTGCTCGGCCGAGACATTCCCCGGGGGAGGTCCGGTGTGAGGGAAAGTGGAAAGGGCCGCCAGGCGGCCATGATCTTCATCCTGATCACGGTCTTCATCGATGTGTTGGGAATCGGGATCATCATCCCCATTCTTCCCGAGTTGATCAAGGACTTCGCCGGCGGGAGCACCCCCCTGGCCGGGCGCTGGTTCGGCGTTCTCGCCTCTACCTACGCCCTGACCCAGTTCGTGTTCGCACCGGTGCTGGGCGCGCTGTCGGACCGCGTCGGACGCAGGCCCGTCATCCTCATCGCACTCTTCGGCCTGGGTGTGGACTATATCATCATGGGGTTCGCGCCGTCGCTGGGCTGGCTCTTCGTCGGGCGACTGGTCGCCGGGGTGATGGGGGCGAGCATCACCACCGCCAACGCCTACATCGCCGATGTCTCGAAGCCCGAAGACCGCGCCCGCAACTTCGGGCTCATCGGCGTGGCCTTCGGTCTCGGCTTCATCTTCGGCCCGGGGCTGGGCGGCGTGCTTGGCGGCATCGACCTGCGCCTGCCGTTCTTCGTTTCGGCCGGACTCGCCCTGGTCAACTGGCTGTACGGCTTCTTCGTCCTGCCCGAATCGCTGCCTCCCGAAAAGCGGGATGCGTTCAGCTGGAAGAAGGCAAACCCGGTGGGCAGTCTCCACGTGCTCGGTTCCTATCCCCTGGTGGCCGGCCTGACCGCCGTTTTCGTCTTCGTCGTGCTGGCGCAGCGGGGCCTCGAGACCGTCTGGGTCCTCTACACGGGCCACAAGTTCGGCTGGGACGAGCAGATGAACGGCTTTTCGCTGATGCTGGTGGGGCTGATGGCAGCCATTGTCCAGGGGGGACTGGTGCGTCCGATTGTGGGGTGGCTCGGTGAGCGCCGCGCGATCCTCTATGGGCTGGTTACGGCGGTCATCACCTACCTGGGCTATGGGCTGGCGACGGCCGGATGGATGCTCTTCGCGTTCATCGTGTTCGGGTCGATCGGGGGCGTGGCGGGGCCCGCGATCCAGAGCCTGGTGGCCGGTGCGGTGCCGCCGGAGGACCAGGGCAAGGTGCAGGGTGGCATCACGTCACTGATGAGCCTGACGAGCATTCTGGCGCCCCTGATCTTCACGGCCGGGCTGTTCAGCTACTTCACGTCGCCGAACGCGCCGATCGAACTGCCGGGGGCTCCGTTCCTTCTGGGCGCGGTGATGTATGCGCTGGCGTTCTGGTCGCTGCTAAGGCTGTTCAAGAGGATGCCGGGGTAGGCGGCCCGCGGACAAATCCCCCCGGCATTCGAGCGGCGATGCATCCGCGCTGGCTCGCTTCGCTCTGCGTTGCTCCTCGGGCGAATAGCCCTGCTATTCCCCTCTCGTCGCGCCTTGCCAGCTCGGCGCCTCACCGCTCTCGGTGCTCGCGGGGATTTGCCCACGGACCGCTGGGGCGGACAAATGCTCAAGGATTTCTAGCGGTGATCATGCCCTGTTCCTGCCGGCAGCACTGTCGTATTCGTGCCGTTGTGCTTATTATATTTCTGCCGTTAGCCACGTCTGTTTTCTGCCGTTATCTTTTCCCAGCGAGGGCCGCCAATGAGACGATACCTCCCCAGGACTGTCGACCTGGAGATGCGGCAACTCCTCGGCGCCACCGGTTGCGTCGTGATCGAGGGTGTTCGGGGTTGCGGCAAGACCACGACTGCGAGGGAGTTCGCTGCGAGTGAAGTGCTGCTCGATGTCGACGACGACGCCAGATACCTTGCGGAAGCCGATCCGGCCGAAGTGCTCAAGGGTCCACCGCCGCGACTCATCGATGAGTGGCAACTGGTGCCCAGGGTCTGGAACCACGTGAGGCGGGCCGTCGATGACCGGCGGGCACCGGGTCAGTTCATTCTCACCGGGTCGGCCATCCCTGCGGACGATGCTACTCGCCACACGGGGATGCGCCGCATAGTGCGGCTTCGCTTGCGCCCCATGTCGTTACACGAGGCGGGCCGGTCATCCGGTGCCATCTCGTTGAAGCGCATGCTCGCGGGGGAACCCCCCAAGGCCGGGGAACACGCCAGACCCATTGGCGAGGTGGCCGAACTCATCTGCCGGGGCGGATGGCCTGAAAGCGTGGATTGGCCGCTGGCCCGTGCGCAGCAGGCGAATCGTGGCCAGGTCGAGGAGTTGGCGCGTGTGGACATTCGGGACGTGGACGGCGTCCGCCGGGACCCCCAGCGGGTGAGGCTGCTTCTGCGTTCTCTGGCCAGGAACGTCGGCACCGCTGTAGCGACATCGAAGCTTGCCGCGGATGTGGGAGGCCGGGACAACGGAGGGATCAAGCCGCACACCGCTGCGGACTACCTCAACGCCCTGGCGAGGACGATGATCATCGAGGACCAACCGGCCTGGGCCACCCATCTGCGCTCACGGGCAGTCCTGCGCAAACGCCCGATCCGCCATTTCGTGGATCCATCGCTGGCAGTGGCTGCACTGGGGGCAGGCCCCAGCCGGCTGCTCAAGGATTTCAGATTCCTCGGGCTCCTCTTCGAGTCGATGGTCGTCCGCGATCTCCGCGTGTACGCGCAGGCGGCCGACGCCGAGGTCTTCCACTACCGGGAGAACGGACGGCTCGAGGTGGATGCCGTGGTCCAGGCCCGCGACGGCCGTTGGGCGGCCTTCGAGGTGAAGCTGGGTCCGAAGATGGTCGAGGAGGGGGCCCGCAATCTGCTCAGGCTCGCCGAGCGTGTCGATCAGCGAAGGGTCGGCCCGCCCCAGGCCCTCGGGGTGATCGTGGCAAGCGGATACGGTTACTCAAGACCGGATGGCGTGGGAGTCGTACCGATAGGAGCGCTCGGGCCATAGGGGTGCCTGGCCGCAATGCCCGCAGCGCGCGCCCCGGGTCGCGGCACGCCCGGTGGCTCAGGGTCGTAGTCGATCGGCACGTCAGTGTCTGAGGATCTTGCCTACGAACGCCTGGCACCGTCGCGTCCGAGGGTTGTCGAAGATCCGGTCCGCGGAGCCTTCTTCGATCACCCTGCCTCGGTCCATCATGACTACCTTTGTGGAGATCTCGCGGACCAGCGCCATCTCGTGAGAGACCATCAGCATGGTCATCCCGTCGGCGGCCAGGATGCGGATCGCGTCGAGCACCTCACTGACCAGCTCGGGATCGAGCGCCGACGTCACCTCGTCCAGCAGCAGGATGTCCGGCTTGAGCGCCAGGGCCCGAGCGATCGCCACCCGCTGCTGCTGGCCGCCTGACAGCTCGTCAGGATATGCGTGCAGCTTGTCGCCGAGACCCACCTTCCGGAGAAGGGCGGTGGCTTCCTCCTCGACCTCCCGGGCGTTGCGCTTGCGGATCTTGACCGGTGCGACGGTCACATTGCGCAGCGCATCCATGTTCTGAAACAGGTTGTATTGCTGAAAGACGATCGCCAGCCGCTCCCGGAGCGCCTTCACGCTCTTCCTGTTCGTATAGTCGACCTTCTCCCCGTCCAGCATCACCTCGCCGGACATCGGCACCAGGAGCCCCATGAGGCTCCTCAACAACGAGCTCTTCCCCGAGCCCGAAGGGCCGATCAGGCTGATGATCTCTCCCTTGGCGACCTGAATGCTGACGTCGACGAGGACCTGTTCCTTCCCGTCATAGCTCGCCGTGAGGCGATCGATTTCCAGGTGATGCATCAGACCGACGGGACCGGGGCGGCACGGATCCGGAACAGCTCTCCAGGATTGGTCGTGTTCATCGTGCGGATCTCCTCTTCGCTGAAACCGGCGCTCTCCAGGAGCAACATGTACTCCCGAAACGCCTCGACCGGCGGCGGCAGCAGGAAGACACCCGCATCGCTCGAGACAATGGCACGTTCGGGGGTCGCGGCCCTGATCCTGGGCGCCATCTCGTCGATGGTCATGCCCTTCGAGCGGTGCTTCTCCCTGTCCACATGGGTCAGGCTCACCTGCGTCGCATGCGTCAGGATGAAGAACGAGAACTCAGCGTACGCACCGGCGGCGACGACGGCTTTGATCTCGTCTTCGGTATAGCGTGCCGCCTGGGTGCGCAGTCGCTCGAGACCTCGTCGCTTGCCTTCCTCGACCAACGCGACCGCTTCGTGCCCGGCCACATGACCGCAGTCGAAGACCGCATCGGCTTCGGCGACCAGATCCATGATCTCGAGCACCACGTCCGGCACCTTGCCCGACCGGGGCACCGAGAAGGTCGTCTCGAGGTAGGCAGGACTTCGGCCCTCACGCTCGGCAACATGGCGCGTGTGATGGGTGGGCAGCGAGACGAAGCGAGCGCCGGTTCCCGGACCGTACCCGTATGCCAGCGCCGTACGTGCGGCCTCGACCGTGACGCCTCCAGCGATCGGCTGCATGATGATCCCGCCGAACACTTCGACGCCCAGCGACCCGAGTTCGGCCATGGCCAGGGCGGCTAACCCCGAGCTGTTGCCGAAGTTGTCCATCAGGCCGATGGCGCGCATGCCGGCGTCGGCCGCCTGTCGTGTCGCCTCGAACACGTTGATCGACCGGCCGTTGATGTGCGGGCAGACATGCATATGGCAGTCGATCGCACCTCGCAGATACTGCATCCCGGGACTCGTCGATGTCGTCATTTTTCGGGTCGGTTGGAGTGGTCGGTCGCGGTCATGCAGCCCCGGACTCGGCGAGCAACGGGGCGCCCGACTTCCAGCCACGCGGTCGCTCCAGCTGCCTCTCGAGCCTTCGTGCGTAGAGGTTGAGCGGGTAGCAGATCATGAAGTATAGGACGAGCAGGGACCCGAAGCTCAGGACGGGCGAGAACCCTCTCTCGTTCAGGACCTTCGCCGCGTAGGTCAACTCGAAGACGGAGATTTGCGAGGCGATCGATGTCGACTTGATGAGGCCGACCGTAAAGCTCAGCGTGGGCGGCAGAAGGACCTTCCACGACTGTGGCAACGCCCAGAGTCTGAGGCTCATGACGCCCCCCATGTTCATGGATTCCGCCGCGTCCCACTGACTCTCGGGCAATGCCTCGAGCCCCGCGCGCATGATCTCCGCTGAGAAGGCGGCCGCGGCCAGCGCAACCGTGGTCGCAGTGACGGTGAACATGGAGACCCTCAACCCGACGACCTCGAAAGCGAAAAAGACCACCATCAGCTTGACCAGGAACGGAACCCGCCGGAAGGTCTCGCTGAACCCGACGGAAAGGAAGCGGGCGGGCAACACGTCGACCACATGGCGGTTGCGAATGAAGGCGAGCAGCGCGCCGATGGTGTACCCGACGACGCAGCCGACGATCGACAGGGCCACGGTTACGCCAAAGGCCCGGGCCAGAAACGACACATTGGAATACGACAGGAAGAGGGGTAGCTGCTCCAGGAGGGACCCACCCATCAGACGAACCTCGCCTTGACGCGGAAGAGATAGCGTCCGATGAGCCACAGCACGGCGCTGGCGACTATGGTCAACACCACGTAGAGGACGGCCGACAATGAGAAGACCTCGAATGAGCGGAAGGTCTCGGCGCTGACGTTGTAGGCCCGGCCGGTGAGCTCCTCGAGACCGAAGATCGACGCGATGGACGTCGTCATCGTCAGCAGGATGTACTGGTTGGTCAACGGTGGATAGAGCACTCGGATGACGTGGGGCAGAATCACGTACCACGTCATTTGCGCAACGCTCATGCCGAGCGTTTCCGCCGCCTCGATCTCCGACCTGCGTACGGACTGGAAGCCGGCACGCAGCGTTTCCGTCAGATACCCGCTGATGTTGAGCGTCAACCCCAGCAGCACGGCCTGGTAGGAAGACAGGAACACACCCATTTCCGGCAAAGCAAAGAACAGGAAGAAGATCTGTACCAGGACCGGTGTGTTCATGAAGAAGGCGACGTAGCTGCTCACCGCAGCGCGCAACGCCCGGTTCCTGCCATAGGACAGAACGGTCGCATTGACGGTGGCGATGGTGACGCCCCCGACGAAGGCGAGAAACGCAATCTGAAGCGCGAGCCAGGCTCCCCCGATCAGGTAGCCCGTGAAGCCGACGACCTGCCCCCATTGCAGCGTATAGGCCACGTCAGTCCCCGCCGGTCGCCACTGGTCGGTCCCTCGGCGCCACGAGTGCGGCTACCCCACTAGAAGAAGGGAGTGAACGGTACGGGGGTGGCCATCGGGGCTCCGAACCACTCCTCCCAGCGAGTCGCGATGAAGCCGGACTCGTGCATCTCGTAGACGGCGACGTTCAGCCAGTCCCGGAGCGTGTCGTTACCCTTGGCGACCCCGAACCCCGAGTAGTCGGGAGGTCGGAAGTCGGGCGTGGCGAACCAATACCAGTCGACCTCGGAAAACGCACGCGTGAACCGGAACCCGAGGGTGTCGATCCCGTCCACCGACGCGTCCGCGCGACCCTGGGCCAGCGCCCGGTCCCGGTCCGTGTAGTTGTCGAGCAGGAGGAGCCGGGCCTGCGGCAACAGCCGCCTGACGATCTCGACTGTGACGGTGCCCCGTACCTGAACGAGGGTGATGTTCTCGTGGTTGAGCTGCTGCCACGTGGTGATGCCCGTGTCCTTCCGGGTCAGCACACCGTAGCTCGACGTGTGAATCGGAACGCTGAAGTCGATGACCTTGGCCCGCTTGGAGTCCCGCGTCATCGCTCCCATGACGGCATCCACCTTTCCCAGCGCGACAAACGGAATGCGGTCCGGTGAGCCGACGACCACGAGCTCGACATCGACCCCGAGCAAGCGACCGATCTCGGACGCGACGTCAACCTCGAACCCGACGATCTCGTTCTGGTCGTCGTACAGGGCGCGCGGCGGGATCCTCGGATTCAAACCGATCCTGATCGTACCGGCCTTGAGGATGTCGTCGAGTGTGCGAGCCCCGGTCCTGTCCGTAGTGCCCTCCGACGCACATCCGCCCGCCCCCACAAGCACGACAAGGCCGAGGACGGACCCTCCCAGAATGCCTCGCCACGCCCAACAGGGTGTCTTCATCCCAGGTCCCTCCACATAGCGACGTCAGATCATCCGGCGGATCAAGATACGGGTTGTGGGGCGCCGGCGCAGCCGACCGCCGCACCTGACGTGGCGCGGCGCGCTGTTTGGTAGCATTCTGTCACCAACCTGAGGGATTCAGCGTTCCTCGGCCTGGCCGACTGGCACCGTACCCAAGGGCACCTCATCACGGGGGATCAGGGCATATGAAGACGTTGACCTCGATCAAATCCGCCTCGACGGCGCTCCTCCTCCTCCTGCTCTTGACGGCGTGCCAATGGCAGGCGGGAGACGCACGTGAGGAGGGCATGCCGGACGGGTCGGGCACCTACGATGACCTCGTTGCACTGTTCCAGGAATTCCTCGAGTGGATGGATCCGGCCAGGGCGTCGGGCAACGTTCCGAACCGGGACATCGCCGGCAGCGCGACCGATGTCTATCCCGACTATGGTGAGGCGACCGTCGAGGGGCGTCGCGCCACGATGCGGGACTTCCAGGCGCGGCTCGAGGACATGGCGGTCGTGGACTGGGAGCTCGATCAACAGGTCGACTATCTGGCAGTTCGTTCCCGATTCGATCGTCACGACTTCACATTGAACGTGTCCCGCCCCTGGTCCAGGGACCCCGGCTTCTATGTGGATCAGATGCTGCGCATCACGTTCGCGGACTTGCCATTGGACGACGATGGGACCACCGCGCTCCGGACGCGCCTCGAGGCCATCTCACTCCTGGTGGAGCAGGCCAGGAACAACCTGACGGAAGTAGCCGCCGACTACGCGGACCTCGCGATCTTCAATCTGACCAACGCCGACGGCGTGGGGCACGGCTACCCGTACCGGGCAACGCCGCCGGCCGGCGTCCTTGGCTGGTACGACGACTTCCACGAGCGGGCGGCCACGCAGCAACCCGATCTCCGCGCCGACATCGCCGCGGCCCGGGAGTCCGTCCGCGGCTTCCACGACTGGCTCGTCGCGAATCGAGGCGACATGACGGCGCAGGGCGGCGTGGGTCGAGAGATGTTCGACTGGTACCTGAAGCACGTGAAGCTCATGCCGTACGACGCGGATCAGATCGTCACGCTGGGCCTGCGGGAGCTGGATCGCCTCTGGAATGTGTATGCGCTGGAACAGCACCGGAACCGGCATCTGCCGCCGCTCGAGCTGCCGGCGTCGGCGGAGGAGTACGAGGCGCGGATCGACAGCGTCGACACGCGGATCCGCGACTTCCTGGTGGAGGAGGACATCATCACGATCCCGGACTACATCGGGGAGCTCGCCACGAACGTGCCGTGGATCGTCCGTCCCGGCGGCCCGAACTTCTGGGAGCAGGTGCAGTTCCGTGATCCGACGCCCGATCACCTGCACGCCGTCATCCCCGGGCATCGTTTCGACGGCCTGGTCGCACGGCACAACACGCACCCCATCCGCGGCAAGATCAGCAGCGGGGCGCGCACCGAAGGCTGGGCCACCTATCTGGAAGAAGCCGTCATGAACACCGGCTTGCTCGATGACGCGCCGCGGGTCCGTGAGCTCATCTACGTCTTCGGTATCTTCCGGGCCGCCAGGGTACCGGCGGACGTGTGGCTCCAGCTCAACGAGATGACAGTCGACGAAGTCGTAGCGTGGTGGATGGAGCGTACCCCGTGGCTGGACGAGAACGTTGCGCGCGTGGACGCCGAGATCTACCTTCGCCGACCGCCCGGCTACGGGCTGGGGTACTCGATCGGCATGCTGCAGATGCAGCAGCTCCTCGCCGATCGCAAGCGCCGGCTGGGCGACGATTTCGACCTCGGGGAGTTCCACGACACGTTCATGGCAGCCGGGCGGCTCCCGATGTCGCTGATCCGTTGGGAGATGACGGGCTTGGACGACGAGGTGCGGGATCTCTGGAAGCGGGAGCGGCTCGACCAAAAGGAGTGACAATCATGAGAAAGCTGTGCTCAGTCCTGGGCTTGTCGGTACTGTTGGCGGGGTGCGCCGGGATCGATGATGGAGAGCTCACCGATGCCGAGCGTGCGGCGCTTGGCGACTCCATACGTCAGTTCGCCAACGAGATGGTCGAGACCATCGACGGTCACGATGTGGACGGCTTCATCGGATATCACCTGGACGGCCCCGACTTTGCCTGGGCCAGCCGCGGGGAGGTCACCCCCCTGGAGTCACATCGTGCCTCGATGAAGGAGTACTTCCCCGGCGTCGGAAGGAACGTGCACTTCACGCTCGGAGAAAGCACAGTGCATGTGCTGAGCCGGGACGCCGCGGTGGCCACGTCGGTCATTCACTCGACCAACGTCGGCGAGGATGGAGAGCCGATCAGCGGTCACGAGGTCTGGAGCATCGTGGTGCAGCGCATGGAGGGCGAGTGGAAGGTGGTGCAGGTGCACGAGTCGTACCCGCCGCCCCCGGACCCCTAGCCACCCGCCCACGGATACGGCCTAGGCATCTCGACACCGTGGGCTTCAAAAAGCAACTCCACCAGCCGCTGCCACGACCGCCAGCTCGTGGTACGCCCATAGGCCGACTTGGTCTTGTGCGCGATCACGAGGTCGAGCGCCGGAAATACGCTGATCCACTGGCCCACGGCACCCCTGCCGGTGTACGCGCCCTCGAAGGGGCCGCTCACCCGGGGCCCGTCGAAGACCCACCACATGTACCCGTACCCGAAGTAGCCGTCGCGCCTGCCCGGCGGGTTCATCTCTTCCAGTGGCGTGACGACGCTGACGATCCGCCGCGCCCAGTCGCGTGAAATGACCTGCTCGCCCCCCCACGCTCCCTCGTTGAGCATGAGGTGGCCGATGCGCGCCATGTCCCGCGTGGAGAGCCAGAAGTGGTACGCCGGGTTTCGCGAGATGGTCAGGTTGCCGCTCTTGCGATGCACGGAGCGGTCCCAGTCCTCGAAGCCCAGGGGGATGGCGAGCTGGGCCTGCGCCTGGTCGTAGATGTTGCGACCGGTGAGCTGCTCGAAGACGGCCCCCGCGGCGTTGAAGTCCCAGTTGCTGTAGAGCATGTAGGTGCCGGGCTGCTGGGAGCCGCGCGGGGGCGCGTCCGCCAGGTTGTCGCCGGAGTTGGACGCGGGGTGGTAGACCCCCGAGCGTGCCGTGACCAGGTGATCGACCGTGGCCTGCCGCTCGATCGGCAACAGGCCGCCGATGTCGTCGACACCGAGATCCTCCATCGTGGCATCCAGGTCGATCACGCCGTTCTCGACCCAGTGCCCGTAGAGCATTGCCAGGATGCTCTTGCGGACCGACGCCAGGTACGACAGCTCCTCGATGTCGCCGAAGCTGAAGACGACGCGGCCCTTGTGCGCAACCACCACCCCGGTCGAGTTGGCGCTGTCCCGCAGGAACGCTGCGGCGCGCTGAAGCGTCTCCCGGTCCCAGCCGTGCCCGGCGAGGTCGGAGCCGCGCACGACTTCCCAGGTCTCGCCGGGAAAGACGCAGTCGTCGCACTGGGCGGCGAGCGGCGGCGCGGGCGCGAGCGCCAGCACACCAAAGAATGCGAAAACCAGCGGGAGCGGTCCGCGAGCCGCAAAACCGAGGCCTGAGATCCGGCGCGTCATTGGATCACCTCCTCCTCAACCCCAAGCTGCCCCAGCAGAAACGCCAGCTCCATCGCCGAGTTCCGCACACTCCGGCTGAACGTCCGCCCGCCCGCGTGCCCCATCCGCGGATCGTAGTCCAGAATCACCGGCAGCCCCGAACCGGTCGCCGCCTGAAGCCGCGCCGCCATCTTCCGCGCCTGCAGCGGCGGCACCCGCGTGTCCAGGTCGCCCTGCGTCAGCATCACGGCCGGGTAATCCACGCCATCCCGCACATTCTGGTATGGCGAGAACGTCCGCAGCACCTCGAACTCCTCCCTGACCGCCGCGTTCCCGTACTCGAGCAGCGCCGGCATGTTGTTCGAGTCGGTGAACTGGTAGAAGCGAACCATGTCGAGGTCGGGCAGGCCGCAGAAGACCGCCCGGTACAGGTCCGGCCGCTTCGTCAGCGCCGAGCCGACGAGCAGCCCGCCGTTGCTCACCCCGCGGATCGCGAGCCGGTCCGGATTCGTGTAGCCGTTTGCGATCAGCCACTCGGCCGCCGCGATGAAATCATCGAACACATTCGGCTTGTTCTCGAGCATCCCCGCCCGATGCCACTCCTCGCCGAACTCGCCCCCGCCGCGGAGCGTCGCCAGCGCGTAGACGCCGCCCCGTTCCATCCACGCGGCCGCGCCGTTGTTGAAGCGGGGCATGTTGTTGCTGTTGAAGCCCCCGTAGCCGTACAGCAGCGTCGGCGCATCCCCGTCGGGCTCATGCCCCCGCCCGTGCGCAACGTACATCGGCGCCTCGGTCCCGTCCGCCGACGTGTACCACACCTGGCTCACCTCGTACTCTGCACCGTCGAACGGCACCACCGACGGCAGCCACGGCTCGGTCTCCATCGTCTCCAGATCGATCCTGAAGATGCTGGAGGGCGTGACGAGGGATGAGAGGGTGAGCAGTCCCGCCCCTTCACCCCACGAGCGCAGCGTCGCCACATGGTGCTCGGGAAGAGGGATTTCCCCCGTCCGGGCCCCGTCCATGTCGTAGCGCACGATCCTGCTGCTCACGTTGTGGAGATAGTCCGCGTAGATCGCGCCGTCGATGATCTGGTAGCCGGTCAGCAGGTCGTCGGCCTCGGCGATCACCTCGCGCCAGTTGGCGGGATCGGGGTCCGGATCGCGCAGATCGACCGCGACCACCCGGTTCTTCGGCGCGTCCAGGTTGGTGAGCAGTTGGATCTCGTCGTCCATGAAGCGGGCGCGGAAGCGCGCCGGGGCGCCCACGCTGATCGGCTGCGGCCCGGTGCCGGCCTCCAGGTCGTGCAGGTACACGTCCGTGCGCGCCCAGCCGTGCTGAACGGCGTACACCATGTAGCGGCCGTCGCCGCCCTGCGTGGCGTTGATGAACGTCTCGGGCCCGTGTCCCTCGCCGAAGAGTTCGGCGTCGTCGGCGACATCGGTGCCGAGTCTGTGATGGCGCACCCTGGGACCGACTTCACGCGACCTCCAGGTGTAGTAGAAGCCCGTGCCCTCCGGGTCGAAGAAGGTCGATCCGTAGAGGAAGTTCGGCAGCCGGTCCGGCAGGTCCTCGCCGGTGGCGAGGTCGCGGATCCGGATCTGCACTTCGTCCTGCCCTCCGTCGCGAATGGCGTACATGAGCAGGCTGCCGTCCGGCGAGAAGTCGCGGATGCTCACGCTGGTGGTGCCATCGGGATGGATGTCGAGCGGGTCGATCACGACCTCGAAGTTGCCGCTCGGGTCGATCGGGTCGCGCTGGGGCTCCTCGGGCGCGGGGCGCCTGTAGATGGCCGCCACCTCGCGTTCAGGCCGGCGGAAGCTGAAGTACTCGAAATCGCCGGCCCGGCGGGGGAAGATCGCTCCCGGGGCGCTCATGAGCTCGCGCAGGCGTGACTCCAGGTCTCGGCGCAGCGGCGTGTCCCCCACGATCTGCTCGGCGTACGCGTTCTGCTCGGCGATCCAGGCGCGCGTCTCCGGGCTGTCCTGGTCCTCGAGCCAGCGGTAGTCGTCGGTGATGGCGACACCGTGCAGGGTGTCGACGACGGGATCGCGGGCGGTGTCCGGCGGGGACGGGTAGGGGGAGCAGGCGGCCGCGAGGAGGATCGCGATGGCCAGCGGCAACGTGGAGGAAACCCGCGAGCCGGCAAGAGCTCTTCGGAGAACGGCGGTGGGGAATCGGTACGGCATGGCTGGCTCCGGCTCGGGTGCGGCATCGTCGCCGCGTCGCTCGTGGCGGCGCCTGGCAAGGTGGTTCGGATCGGCAACGAGCCGCAAGACGACGGCGGCATGCCGCAGGCGCAGCCGTGCCCTCGCGGGCGCTGGTGGCGTCGCGAGCCCGCCGGAAGAGCGACGTCGGACTAGATCCGAGTCCCTGCGCCCGCTGTCAGGGTGCGGAACAGGTCGCTGATGCGCGCCGTCATCGGGCCGGGATTCCCGTCGCCGATCGTCCGGCCGTCGATCTCGGTGACGCTGGCGAGCTCGCCCATGGTTCCGGTGCAGAAAGCTTCGTCGGCGCGGTAGGCTTCGGTCAGCGAGAGGTCCTTGACGCGCGACGGGATGCCGTTGTCGGCGCAGAGTTCGAGCACGGTTGCGCGCGTGATGCCTTCGGGGCACGCGACGGCGTGGCTGGTCATCACCGCGCCGCTTGTCACGATGAAGAAGTTCGTCGCGTTGGTCTCGGCGATGAAGCCGCGCCGGTCGAGCATGAGGGCGTCGTCGGCGCCTGCGGCATTCGCCTCGATCTTGGCCAGGATCGACTGGAGCAGGTTGGCGTGGTGGATCTTCGGGTCGAGCGCGTCGGGGTCGAAACGGCGCAGTGAACTGGTGACGAGCCGCAGCCCGGTGCGGTCGTAGACGGGGGCCTTGTGCTCGGCCAGCACGATCAGGGTGGGACCGGACTGGTTGAGGCGTGGGTCCATGCCGCTGGTGACCTTGACGCCCCGGGTCAGCGTGAGGCGGATGTGGACGCCGTCGCGCATGTCGTTGGCGGCGAGCGTGCGCCGAATCTCGGCGATGATCTCGTCGTTCGTGGGGATGTCGGTGAAGGCGAGGGCGAGGGCGGACGAACGGAGCCGGGCGAGGTGCTCCTCGAGCTTGAAGACGCGGCCGTCGTAGAGGCGCAGGCCCTCCCAGACGGCATCGCCGCCCTGGACGACGGAGTCGAAGGGGCTGACGCCCGCCTCGTCGCGGTGCAGGAGCTTCCCGTTGATGTTGACGATCAGGTCGCGGTTGCGTTCGTCGAAGCGCTGGAGCATGGGGTCGCTGGCCAGGGGATAGGGGGCAGGGCGGATTGTAAATCACACATTACATTTTGACAAGTCTAGTTTACGTTTCGGGGATCCGTGACCGGTCCTGGGTGCCTATGCACCGGTCAGGGCCTCGCGCAGCGCGTCAAGTTCCGGCGCGATCTTGACCGAATGGCGCGGCCGGTCCATTACCCGCGCGATCCCGGGCGGGACCGGCAGAGTCTCCCCGATCAGCGGCTCGACGGTCTCGGCGAACTTGGCGGGGTGGGCCGTTGCCAAGACAATGCCGAGCGCGCCGGGCCGCCGTTGCAACTCGCGGCGCAGACCGAGCAGTCCCACCGCCGTGTGTGGGTCGATCGCGATACGTCGCCGCTGCCACAGGTCGCGGATGCAGTCGCGGGTTTCGCGGTCCGTCCAGGACGAGCCGGTGAGGACCGAGCGCAACGCGTCCGAGGACGGGCCGTCCTCCGTGGAGTCGTCGCTGCGGTCGCCGTCATCCCCGAAGAGGTGCAGAATTCGCCGGAAGTTGCTGGGATCCCCCACATCCATCGCGCTCGAGATCGTCTCGACCGATGGGCGGGGGTGGAAGCCGCGGCCAGCCAGGTATTCCGGAACGACGGAGTTCTTGTTGGTCGCGGCGACGAAGCGTGCGAGGGACATTCCGAGCGCGCGACGCGCGATCAGGCCCGCCGTGAGGTTGCCGAAGTTTCCCGAAGGGACAGACACCGCCAGCTCGGACGCCGGCGCCTTCTGCGCGAGTTCGGTCAGCGCGTGGATGTAGTAGAAGGTCTGGGGGAGAAGGCGGCCGATGTTGATCGAGTTGGCCGAGGTGAGGGAGAGGTGCGCGTTGAGGGTGCGGTCGGCGAAAGCCTGGCGGGCGAGGCGCTGGCAGTCGTCGAAGACGCCGCAGACGGCCACCGCCGTGACGTTGCCGCCCAGCGTGGTGAACTGGGCCTCCTGGCGGGGACTGACTTTGCCGAGAGGATAGAGGACCACAACGCGGATGCCCGGAAGGCCGTGGAAGGCGTGGGCGACGGCGCCGCCGGTGTCGCCGGATGTGGCCGTGAGGATCGTGACTGGGGGCGTGGTGTCGTCGCGTAGCGCCGACATCATGCGGGCCATGAAGCGCGCGCCGACGTCCTTGAAGGCGTGAGTGGGGCCGTGGAAGAGTTCGAGGAGGTGAATGCCGGGGTCGATCTCGCGCAGGGGGACGGGGAAGTTCAGCGCGTCGTGGGTGACGGCGCGGAGGAGGTGGTGGTCCACCTCGTCGCCCAGGAAGTGACGGGTGGCGATGAAGGCCCGCTCGGGGAAGGTGAGGGCGGGAAGGGTCGCGCGGTCGGCGTCCGGCATGCGCGGGAGCGCTGCCGGGACGAAAAGCCCGCCATCCGGGGCCTGGCCGAGAAAGAGGGCTTCGCGGAAGGTCCAGGTGCCGTCCCTTGGGCCGCCGCGGGTGCTCGTCAGTTGCATGGAGATCGGGCCGTTACTCGATCTCCAGGATCCGTGCTCCTGCTGCGTCGGCCCGCGAGATGACCAGGTCCGAGTCGACCCCGGCATCGGACCGGAAGGCCGTGGCCATCGCATCCGCAACCCGCTTCGCCGCGCGCCTTCCGCGGCAGAGCGCGAGCACCGACGGTCCCGAGCCCGAGAGCCCTGCGGCCTTCGCACCCGCGTCAAGAGCGCTGTCCTTCACCCGTGCGAATCCAGGCACCAGCTTCGCCCGCACCGGCTCGGCGACCGCATCGCACATGCAGCGGGCGATCAGCTCCCAGTCGCCTCTGAAGAGCCCCGCGACCATCCCGGCCGCGTTACCCCATTGCTGCACGCCCGCCATCAGCGGGATGGTGTCGCCCAGGATCGTCCGTGCCTGTCGCGTTTCGACCTCCATGTGGGGATGCGCGACGGCGACAACGAGGTCGTCGGGGGTGGGCAGCTCGACCATCTTCGGCGGAGCGCCCGGCAGCACCAGCACGAATCCCCCGAGCAGCGAGGGGGCCGCGTTGTCGGCGTGATCGGCGCCGGAACCCTTCTGTTCGCCGATCATGGCGCACTCGAGCAGCGCGGTCCTGTCGAGTTTGCCGCCAAGCAGGGCGTCCGCCGCCACCGCGCCCGCCACCGCGCTTGCCGCACTACCGCCCAGTCCCGACGCCATGGGGATGCCCTTGTGGACTTCGATCGCAACGCCCGCCGCCGATCCGAGGCGGTCGAGCACGCCTTCTACGGCCAGCGCCGCCGCGTTGCGAGCGGGATCCGTCGGCACGCGCCCGGCGTCGCCGGACACCGACACGGAGACGATCCCGGTCCCTTTCGCGGCCCGCACGACGACCTCGTCGCCGGGACCCTCCAGCGCCATGCCGAAGATGTCGAAGCCGCACCCCAGGTTGGAAACCGAGGCCGGGGCGAAGACGCGGACCAGGCGGGGGAGTGCGTCCTGTTGAGACATGTTAGCGCCCCTGGCCTTCCGTCGGGCCACGGGTGGCGCCCGGGGTAGTCCGCCGCCGTCCCCGCCGCCGCCGGAACGGCATCGCCACCATCCCCGGCAGCGTTGCCCATTCCCGTCGGCGATCCATGTCCTCCAGCCCCAGCGTAAGCGTGCGGGGGTCCGCGACGAGGCGGAAGCTGCCGAAAATCCGATCCCAGAACGAAAAGACGCTGGAATAGTTCGAATCGGTCTCGGGCTGGTAGTCCGAGTGGTGGACCCAGTGCATCCACGGAGTGACGATGAGCCAGCGCAGCCACCGGTCCGCGCCTTTGGGAACGCCCACGTTGCCGTGATGGAAGAGGATGACGGGAAGCAGCACGGCCTCGTAGACGAGCACCTGGCCGACCGTCATGCCAAGGAGCGGCAGCACGGCGAGGCGCGCGATCGACGAAAGTACGATCTCGCCCGTGTGGAAGCGCAGCCCCGAACTGGCGCTGAGTTCGCGGTCGGCGTGATGGACCGCGTGAAACCGCCACAAAAAGGGGATTCGGTGGTTGAGACGATGCCAGAAATACTGCCACATGTCGAAGAGGACGAATCCAAGGGCAAACGCCCACGCGCCCTCGACGCCGAGCCAGTGCAGGATGCCGAACGAGTTGGCGCGGGCCCACTCGGTCGCGAGCAACGTCGCGCCCGCAAAGATGAACGCCGCCACGACCGCGTTGAATACGCCCAGGGTCACGTTCGAGGCGTTGTGCCGGGCCCTCTCACGGCGGCCCTCGAACATCGGAATGAGCCCCTCCAGGAGCCACATGACGCCGAGCGCACCGGCGGCCACAAATGGCTTGTAGGTGGTCAGCAGGTCGATCATTGCGAGCGGCGCGGGAGCTTCTCGGGGGTCGCGAACATGGACGGAAAGGTAATCGGGGCCGCACGGCGGGACGACCTCGAACAGGACAGCGGGACGGTCTCGGGCCGGTCGGCGGGACGACCTCAGGCACCCTCCGGTTGTGGCTCCCGCCGCCGTACATTCTATTGGGCGGGTCCATCCACCGACCCCAACGCCCGAACCGGAGCAGACCCCCTTGCCGCTCATTCACAACTACTCAGGCCACAAGTTGGCAAGATTCTACTAACTCATTGTCCGTCAACACGATAGGTGAACGGATACGCACCGTTCCCCAAAAAAAGAGCCAGTCCCGTTTGGGACCGGCTTCGATAGACGGCGGGCCGTGCGCGGACCCGTCAGCCGCTTCTACCGAGTCTTTGCAGCCATCCCCGTACCCCCCAGGGCGCGGCCACCTTGACGGCGTGCCTTGTCGATTGGCGGAAACCGCTCGTCGACCACCCCGTCAAGGTGGTCCCGAAGCTCCTTGAACTCCGCCCATACCCGCTCGAACCCTGCCCGCATGTCGCTATGCATCGGCTCAATCTCCTCGCGGATCACCGCTCGGATGGCTTCCAGGTCGCTAGGGCTCATGCTTGATTCGTCCTCCAGTGTTGGGTACATGGCACCTCATTCTAACACCATCTAACACCTTTTCATAACATTGCATCCCGTCTCATCCCGTTTCATGCTGTATCCTACGCAATCCCACTCAAAGGGTTCCAATCAGCACCGCTTGCTTACCCCTTGGGCCGTATCGGCCCGGTTGACACACTCCACACCATGTAGCGGGTGTCCACCAGCCCCACTTGGCGGGCTGAATCCCTACCAGGGACCGCGTGCCACGACGATGGTCCGCGATCTGCACCCGTAGTTGTGGCCCCCGCGCTCGCGCCGTCTATTGGGCGGGTCCAACCAACGCCGCCAACACCCCGCCTGGAGCAGACCCCCTTGCCGCTCACCCACAACTACTCCGGCTACAAGTCCTACGAGTACGTGAAGAGCAATCGCGACTTCACCGAATACGACCTCATCGAGGGCGAGTCGATCTTCGAGCCGTACCTCGTGCCTCTGACCCCTGCCCAGGAGGCCCGCGTCGTCGATCTTGTCGAGCGCACCCTGATGATCTCGCTGCACGAGCACCCGCATCTCTTCCCCGCGAAGGCCGACCAGATCCGCGCCTACGACTCCGAGGGCCGTGTGCACACCGCATACCAGGCGCTCGCCGACTCATACTGGGACTGCGTCTTCGACAATTTCCTCGACGGCGCCGCGTGCATCACGTCGAAGAACGGGTGGAAGTGGGACGACATCATCTACGACATGGGCATGCGTTTCTGCGACCTCGCGCACCAGGACTTCATCATCAAGTGCGAGCGGGTGGACGACATCTACCGGGCCCATCGGGAAGGCCGGATGGCGCTGGTGGCGGCCCAGGAGGGCGCGGCCATGATCGAGAACGAGCTCGACCGCATCGAGATCATGTACGGGATCGGGCTGCGCGTGCTGGGCATCACCTACAGCGAGTCCAACGCGCTCGGCACCGGCCTCAAGGAGACGCGCGACGGGGGACTGACGTCCTTCGGGCGCAAGGCCGTGCGCAGGATGAACGAGGTGGGCCTTGCCATCGACTGCGCGCACGCGAGCGACCAGACCACGCTCGATACCGTCGAGGTGAGCCACCACCCGATCTTCCTCACCCACACCGGCGCCCGCGGGCTCTGGAACATCAAGCGCCTGGCGCCCGACAACGTCATTCGGGCGGTTGCGGACAAGGGCGGCGTGATCGGGATCGAGGCCGCGCCGCACACCACCGTCTCGCCGCAGCACCGGCGCCACGGAATCGAGTCGTTCATGGACCATTTCGAGTATGTGAAGGACCTGGTCGGCATCGACCACGTCGCCTTCGGGCCGGACACCCTGTACGGGGATCACGTCGGCCTGCACAAGGTCTACTCCGCGGCGCTCTCGATCGAGGAGACGCACGACGCCGGGGGAGGGGAGGCGCCCGAGCACATCCCGGTGGACTACGTGCGCGGCATCGAGAACCCGACGGAAGGGTCGAAGAACATCCTGCGCTGGCTGGTCCGCGAGGGGTACAGCGATGAGGATATCGCGAAGGTGATGGGCGAGAACATCATGAGGGTGCTGAAGGAGGTGTGGCAGTGAGAGGACGAGAAGAGGGCGGCGGCACGGGTGCGGCGGGTCGCGAGGGCGTAGCGGGCGGGACTCCCGATGCCCCGAGCCGTATCCCGATCGTGTCGATGATCCTGATGGCGATCTTCCTGGTGGGCGGGAGCATCGGGCTGCTGGTGGACTGGCCAGCGGGGCCGGGCAATCTCGACTGGGGAGTATGGGTCGTCCTGTATGGGGGATATGGGTATGTGATCAGCGCGGCCATCTTTCACGCCCGCACCGGGCGCTAGACGGGGGGCGCGCACATGTCCACAGCAGCCCTGTACACCGTCATTCTCATCTTCTACTTCTCTTGCCTCATGGGGCTCGGTTTCTGGTTCAACCGGCGCAACCGTTCGAGACAGGAGTTCTTCCTGGCGCGGGGCGACCTGGGGCCGGCCACTCTCGGGTTCTCGTATTCGGCCACGCAGATGAGCGGCAGTTCGTACATGGGCGCCGTTGGCACGGAGCGCGAACTCGGGTACAACTTTGCTCCGGCGGGCGTGTCCTCTGCGGCGGCGGCGTGGTTCACCTACATCCTGCTCGGCGAGCGGCTGCGGCGGCTGGCGTCGCGGATCCGGTGCACGACGATCGTGGACGTCTTCCAGGCGCGCTACCCGGGCAGGGCGGTGGGGCTGACCGCGACCCTGCTGATGCTGATGGCGTTCATTCCGCTGATCGCGGCGCAGCTGAAGGCGGCGGGCAACCTCTTCGAGGTGCTGCTCGGGATGCCGTACCTGCTCGGGCTCGTCGTCTTTGGCGGCATTGTAATTCTGTACACAGTGATCGGGGGGATGCACGCGGTCGCGTGGACCGACCTGATCCAGGGCTCGATCATGATCGTCGGCTTTGCGGTGCTCGCCCCCGTGGCGGTGAACGCGGCGGGCGGTTTCTCGGAGATGCACCTGCGCTACGCCGAATTCAACCCCGAAGGGATCGCGTTCCTGGGGGGGATGCCGGCGATGTGGGTGGTGTCGTCGTTCCTGGTCTGGGGGTTCTTCCAGATCGGCGGGGCGCCCGCGGCGGTGACCCGCTTCCTGATCCCGAAAGACCGCGGGACGCTTCGGCGCGCGCTCGTGTATTCGATCGCGTTTTCGTCATTCATCTTCATCGGCTCGACGCTGATCGCGATCGCGTCCGGGGTGTTGCTGCCCGACCTGCAGCAGACCGATCTGGCGCTGCCCACGCTGGTGCAGCTGCTGTTGCATCCGCTCTTCGGCGGGATCCTCGTGGCGGCCGTGCTCGGCGCAACGATGTCGACGATCGACTCGGTCCTGCTACTGGCGAGTTCGCTGGTGGTGGAGAACCTGTATGTGCCGTTGTCCGGGCGCGAAGTGTCGCAGGAACGGGGCGTGAGGCTCGCGCGCTGGACGACGCTGGGGATCGGGGCGCTGGCGATGCTCGTCGCGATTGACCCGCCCGCGACGATTCTATTCATCGTCACCATGTCGTTCAGCCTGCTGGCGTCGGCGTTCACCTTCCCGCTGCTGCTCGGGATGTGGTGGCCGCGCGCGACCCGCACGGGCGCCCTCGCCGCGATGATCGGTGGAGCTGCGACCTGCGTGACGTGGTACGTCCTCGGCTACCTGGAGCACGGGACCTTCGACAACTGGATTGCGGGGCTGTGGCCGGCGCTGGTGGGGCCGACGGTGTCGCTGGCGTTGCTGGTGGTGGTCAGCCTGTTGACGGCGCCGCCAGCGAGGGAGGTGCGCGAGGTGTTCTTCGCGGAGGCTTAGGCTCGTGCCCTGTGGGTACGGTATACGGTCGACAGCCCGACGGCATCTAGCGGTGGCCCGATACAACCAGCGTAGTGACCGCTGCCTGAATCACGGACGGGATGGCGATAAACAAGACGAAGCTGTCGTTCGGATCCAGTATGACAACTGCGGCGAAGGGAAGCACGGCTGCCACGAGTCCAGCAGCCGACCCGAGCAGTGAGGGACCAAATGGCGCTCCAGCGAGTTTCGCGCCAGCAGCCGTGCCGAGGACTGGAGCACCAATCCCCGCCAGGAGCGACAGTTTCCCCTCCCCAGTGGTACCATACACCGAGTTGAGGGCGAGTAGGACACCGACAAAGTCGGATACCGCAGCGGCACCCCATGTTGTCAGGAACACCCGCAAGTTCGACAGCGTGGTGTCGTTCGCGATCCCATGACCAGACCAGCCATTTGCGTGGCCCGCATTTGGCAGCCAACGGTCCAGAGTCGGGCTGCTCGCCCAAAGCACCGACGACTCCGTTGCGTGGAAAGGACTGCGACGCACCGCCTCGACCGCGGCGCTGAGCGGCATGGATGCCCGGGTATCCGGGATGTCCGCGGATTTCGCGCCGGATTGCGCCCCGACTTCCATGGCGAGGCCGGAGAGCACGAGTGCGATCGACCCGGAAAAGAGCGATCGCATCAAGCGGTGAGAGGTAGTCATGTTGGCTGTGCGTAACCGGCCAGCGGCCAATTGTTCCGGGGCTTCGACAACCACCCATCGCGCTTTTCCCGGCCCTCGTCTCACGTCCACCCACTCAAGTACCTTGGGGGGACATATCCAGTCGCCATGTTCACGGCGCTGTTCCTGCACCAAGCGCGTACGCAAGGAGATAGCCTCATGCAGCCACAAATGACCTTCCCTCGGTTTCGGTTGGCATCAGTCTTGGCGCCTGCATTCGCGGCAATCGTTATCGGCTCTCCCGCCCACGCCCAGCAACCCCCCTGGAGCGTCGAAGCCCACACCGGTCCCGTTCGCGAGCTCTCCTTCGACGCCACCGAGGGCACCTGGATGAGCGTGGACATCGCTCCCGACGGTTCCAGCATCGTCTTCGACCTCCTCGGGACGATCTACGAGATGCCCGTCACGGGCGGCGACGCGGTCGCTCTCACCTCGGGACGCTCCTGGAACCTGTCCCCACGATACAGCCCGGACGGTCAGCGGATCGCCTTCTCGTCAGACCGTAGCGGGAGCCACCAGATCTGGGTCCTCGATCGCTCCTCTGGTGAAGTAACGGCTGCCTCCGACTGGACCGACGTCAACCTGCACCGCCCATCGTGGTCCGCCGATGGTGCCCGTGTGTTCGCGAGCGCGGTAGGGGACGGCGTCCCGAACCAACTCGTCGCCCTCGACCTCGCCGGTGGTCTTGAATCCCTGATCACCGGCAACGGCGCAGTCAACGGCGCCCGCCCACTCCCCGGCACCGACCGCTTCCTCTTCGAGCACCACAACAGCGCGACCTATCCATTCGGCTTCAATCCCTACGTCATACCCCCCGGGGGGGCACGAGTCGAATCCTACGACCCATCCACCGGGACAACACAGGTCGTCATCGAACGCCCCGGTGGCGCCTTCCAGCCCACCCCGTCACCCGATGGTGCCCACCTCGCCTACCTTCACCGCAGCATGCAGGGCACCGTCCTCATCCTCATGGACATGGCCACGCGCGAGGAGCGCGTCCTCCTGACCGGCCTGGACCGCGATCGCCAGGACTCCCGCTCCGCCTACGGTCCCTACCCGAACCTGGCCTGGTATCCGGATGGAAGCGCGGTGCTGATCGGCCATCAGAGCGGCCTCGTCGGCGTCGATGTCGCCACCGGAGACACGCAACCCGTCCCATTCAGCGCCCCCGTGAGGCGTCAAATGTCGGAAACCATCCGTTTCACGACCGAAATCCCGGAGGAGACGGACCGCACCCGCACCCACAGATGGGGTCGGAGAACGTCCCAGGGGATCATCTCCGAGTCCCTCGGCGATCTGTGGCTGCACGACGCAAACGGGACACACAACCTCACCCGTTCCGGAGCGCACGAGACCAGCCCCGCCGTCGATCCGCGCACCGGCGACATCTACTTCGCCTCATGGAACGACGACGCGCTGGGCTCGGTCCACCGCATGGACGCCGCGATGGCCGAATCCGGGGCAGGGGCCGCGGCCAAATCCCCAGCCGCGACCGACCAACTCACCACCGTCGCGTCACAATACGGCAGCGTCGCGCTTTCCCCCGACGGCACCGAAATCGCCTTCGTACGTGGAACCGGCGGGCTGCACCGCGGCCTGTGGCTGTCCAACCAGGTCCAATTCGAGCTGGTGGTCAGGGGCCCGGAAGGCGAGGACCGCCTCGCCGACATCGCCGCCCAGCCGCTCGAGTACGCCAACATCGCGGGCAAGATTCCGCCGAACATCGTCTTCGGGCAGGACGGCCAAACGATATACTACACGACATGGGAAGACGGTATTCTTGTGCTAAAGGATATCGCCAGGGACGGTTCGGGCGGCCGCACCCTGTACCGCTTCCCTCATTCCGTGGCCGCGGTCCCGTCTCCCGACCTCGTGTGGATCGCGCTGCGCGAGTACCACCGCTCTTTCATCACCCCCTTCGATCCGACCGATTCGCCCATCACCGTGTCCCCGTTCGATGGGCAGGGCCGAACCTGGCGGGTCGACGCCAACGACGGCGGCTATCTCACCTGGTCCCCCGACGCGCGCACCCTCGCCTGGACCCGCGGCAGCGGCTTCTACGAAAAGTCCGTCGAGGCCATCCTGGCGGGTCCGGAGGGAGGTTCCGATGCCCGGCGCACGGAGTTGGGGATCGAGTACGACGTTGCCCGCGCGGCCGGCACCGTCGCACTGACCGGCGCTCGCGTGGTCACGATGAATCCTGCGCGAGAAGTCCTCGACAATGCCACGGTGGTCGCGCAGGACGGCCGCATCGTCGCGGTTGGGCGGGATGTCGCGGTCCCAGACGGCGCCGAGGTCTTCGACGTGGCCGGCGCCACCATCATCCCCGGCCTGATCGACGCGCACGCCCATCCGCACATCGAGCATTCGTCGCTGCACGTGATCGAGCAGGCGCCCGGCTACCTGAGTGGTCCCGTCGCGTACGGCGTCACCACCATGGTCGAGGTCTACGGCAACGAATACCGCGACGGATGGGTCACCGACATGGTCAGATCGGGCGGAATGACGGGTCCCCGCTTCTTCACCACGGGATCGATCATCTACGGTCGCAGACACGGCGGCCGCCTGCGCATGTACCGGCCCATCGAGACCCTCGACGACGCCCGCGAGCAGGTGCGCTGGAACCTCGACCACGGCGCGATCGCGGTGAAGGACTACGCGCAGGGCACGCGCAAGCGGCGCCACCTGGTGGCCACCGCGGCCCGCGAAATGGGCCTCAACGTCCTCTCCGAGTCATCCTCGGACCCCCAGATGAACCTCACCCAGCTCATGGACGGCGTGACCACAATCGAGCACTCCATGGGGCTGGCGCCCTTCCACGACGACGTCGTCCAGTTCTGGCGCGGTACCACGGCCGGGATGACCCCCACGCTCCTCGTCGTCTACAACGGACCCATGGGCGAGGGCTGGTTCCACCAGGCGAGCAAGCTCTGGGAGGACCCCAAGCTGACCCGCTTCATCGACCCCATGTCGCTCATGCGCATCCGCCGCACGACCCACCTGTGGCCCGACGACATGTACGCGTGGCAGATGGCGAGCGAGCTGCGGAAGCTCTACGACGCCGGCACTTCGCTCCAACTGGGCGCGCACGGCCAGATGGTCGGGCTGGGCACCCACTGGGAACTGGAGCTTTTCGCGGGGGGCGGATTCCCGCCCGAGCAGATTCTTGAAATCGCAACCATTCGCGGTGCCGAGCAGCATGGCCTCGACGCGCAGATCGGGTCGCTCGAGGTGGGCAAGCTGGCGGACCTTGTCGTGCTGGACGCCAACCCGCTGGAGGATATCAGCAACGCGGCCCGGATCAGGTATGTGATGAAGGGGGGCGAGGTGTATTCCGGGGAGGATGCGGCGCGGGTCTGGCCGGATCCGAGTTCGCCGCCGAAGCCGTATTTTGTGCGGGACGCGGGAGACGCGGGGCGATGAAGGTCAGCGGCATCCCCTACCGCGCGATCTTCACCGAGCGCGACGGCACCGAGGTCCGCGTCATCGACCAGACCCTGCTGCCGCACCGTTTCGAGACCATCCGGCTCGACTCGCCTGCCGACGCCGCGCGCGCGATCCGCGACATGGTCGTCCGCGGCGCCCCCCTCATCGGCGCGACCGCGGCCTACGGGGTAGCGCTCGCCATGCGCGCCGAACCATCCGACGCCTCGCTCGACGAAGCCGTCACCCTGCTGGCCTCGACCCGGCCCACCGCCGTCAACCTCAAGTGGGCCCTGGATGCCGCCGGGGTGCTGCTCCGCGCGCTCCCGCCGAGCGAGCGTGCTCCCGCAGCTTACGACTTCGCCGCCCAGCTCTGCGAAGACGACGTGCGACGCAACCGCAGCATCGGCGAACACGGACTGGGGATCTTCAGAGAAATCGCGGCCAAGGCAGGCGCGGGCGTGCCCCGACGCGAACTCAACGTCATGACGCACTGCAACGCAGGATGGCTCGCGACGGTCGACTGGGGCACCGCCACCGCGCCGATGTACCTCGCCCACAACGAGGGCCTGCGCATCCACGTGTGGGTTCGCGAGACTCGCCCCCGCTTCCAGGGCGCGGGCCTGACCGCGTGGGAACTCGGCCAGCACGGCGTCCCGCACACACTCGTCTCGGACAGTGCGGCCGGGCATCTGCTGAGCCGCGGCAAGGTCGACCTCGTCATCGTGGGAACCGATCGCACGACCGCGGCCGGCGATGTCGCGAACAAGGTGGGGACCTACCCGCTCGCGCTCACCGCACGCGACAACAGCGTCCCGTTCTACGTGGCGGCCCCGTCCCCGAGTATCGACTGGACGATCGAGGACGGCGCGAGCATCCCCATCGAAGAGCGCGACCCGGAGGAGGTGACCCGGGTGTGGGGGATCGACGAGGAGGGAGTCGAGCGGCGCGTGAGGGTGGTCCCGGAAGGAACCAGGGCCGCAAACTACGCGTTCGATGTCACGCCGCGCCGGCTGGTGACGGGGCTGGTGACGGAGCGCGGGGTGTGCGCGGCAGAGAGTGGGGCGCTGAAACGAATGCTTGAGCGGCCAGGGCGACAGCAATAACAGAGGATCACCCGTGGCTGCGACTGCCGGTGCAGACGTGTCGATCGGCCAGGCGCATATCAGATTGAGCCTACTTGACACTGAAGGCGTTCCCAACTGGATGTGGACCCGTTAGGATGCCTGGGTGTCACCATCTGACCTTGGCGTCCACGTCGCGGCGCGAGGAGGGAACATCCATGACTGACCTCAGCGCAGGGACAGAGCAGCAGGGAATCAGAAGCGACGTTGGGTGTTCGGCATCCTCGAACGCCCGAACGCGATTCAGGGGTGCTCGTGCCCCTTGGTACTCCGAGCCTGGTGTCGAAGGAATGGAAGCCACAGTCGAGCGACTCAAGGAAGTCGCTCGGCAGGTCGAGGAGCGAGTCGAGTTCACTACACCGTGGGTCCATCGCTTCGCCTATGACGGCGAGGGTCAGGACGAAACAATCCGTGTCGTGGTGAATGTCATCATCCCACAAGAGTGGGACGGGTTCGAGTTTCGCGACCGGTTCTTTGACCTGCTTACCGAGGCCATTGACCCGGCGGACGAACCGCGTCTCGCCGTCGGGGTCCAATACCGCCACGAACCGGAGGCTAGCTGAACCGGTCAACGGGCGTCGCGACAGCCCCTAAGCCACCGCCACCGCATCCGTCCCGGCGGGAATCTTGATGATCATCTCGGTGAACTCGCCGGGCTCCGAAAGGGGACTGATCGAGCCGCCGTGCTGCCGGACGATGTCGTGCGACAGACTCAGCCCCAGTCCCGTTCCCTTGTCCGTGGGCTTGGTGGTGAAGAAGGGGTTGAAGACCTTGTCGATCACGTCCCCGGGGATTCCGTTGCCGTTGTCGCGAATGCGGATCTCGATTTCGTCGCCGCTTCGCCGGGTCTTGAGCCAGACCGTGGGGACGTAGGCACCCTCGCCGCGATTCCCCGCGTGCATCTTCTCGGCCGTCCAGTAGCAGGCGTTCTGCATCACGTTGATGAACACCCGGCTCATGTCCTCGGCGACAACGCGCGCGCGGCCCACGTCCGGATCGAATTCGTGCCTGATGTCCACCTGGAATTCGCGGTTCTGGGCCCGGATGCTCTGATAGGCCAGCGACGCCTGCTTGGCGAGGAGGTCGTTTATGGTCACCCACTGAAGCTCGCCGCCGCCGCGACCGATCTGCACCATGTCCTTGACGATCCGTTCGACCCGGTTCCCGTGGTCGAGGATCCGCGTCAGATTCACGCCCAGGTGGCGCGTCAGCTCGTCGATCTCCTGCCGATCATCACCCTCGAGCCGATCGGTGGACTCGCCGAGGACCTGTTCCAGCTCTTCCAGCAGCTCCCTCGAAGCCTCGGAGAAGTTCTTCACGAAGTTGAGCGGATTGCGGATCTCGTGCGCGACGCCCGCCGTCAATTCGCCGAGCTCGACCAGCTTGCGGCGCATGATGATCTGCTCCTGGCGCTGCTGGAGCTCGTCGACCAACTGCTCAAGCTCCTCGTTCTTCTCCTTCAGTCCCTCGGAGAGCTTCTGGACCAGATCCAGCTGAAGCGCCTTGATGGAACGCTGCCTGAGTTCCTCGATAGAGCGGGCGGTCTCGGTGACCTCGTCCTTGCCGCGGATGGCCGGCTGGTAGTCCAGATCGCCCGCGCCCATGCGGCGTATCCAGAGCTCGACGGTGATCAGGCGCATACCGAGCAGGATCAGGACGGTGGTGAGGAACACCGCGAGGGCCACAAACCCGATTCCCATGCCGCGGGACCATATACGGCCGTTGGAAAGCGCACCAGCCGTCCGGCTCATCAACTCGCTCTGAGGCCGGCCCGCGAGTTCTTCGGACTGAATCAGATCGTCGACGTCCTGCGATACCGCGGCTTCGACGTCGTTGAAGGATCGATTGCCGACCACGACGCTCGTGATGCCCAGCGCGATCAGCAGGAGAAGGCCCACATGGATCTGGGTTCCCTTGCGGCGAATGCTGAAGCGCGGAAGCGGCGGTTCCTCGCTTGCGTCCTGCAACGCGAATTGGGATTCCCCGCTAGCGTCCTGCAACGCCGGGTCGGGTTCCTCGTGTGGGTAGGAAGTGTGGAGTTCTGTCCGATCCATTCAGGCTTTGCCTCATGTCAATCGACGGTTCCAACCGCTCGGGTGCCAAAATGGACCCCACTCGATGCCGAAGCAATCCGCAGGGGGTGATTTGTTGGCCAAATTTGCCCGATTTTGGCCAACAAACATCGGTGAATGTCAGTTATCGGCCACTTCAGCCCATTCCTGGCCGACAACGGCGGTCAATCCGCCACGATCTTCCAGATTCGCCCGCTTAGGGAATCGCTGACGTAGACCGAACCGTCGGGTCCGACCGCAACACCCGTTGGCCGGTGGTCGGCCTGGATCGATGCCGAGATCTCGCCCCCGGAGAATCCGTCCGCAAAAACCGACCACTCGCCCGTGGGCCGGTTCCCCTCGAACGGGATCCAGACGACGTTGTAGCCGGCCTGAAGCGGCGATCGGTTCCAGGAGCCGTGAAACGCGACGAAGGCGCCGTTGCGATAGGGCTCGGGATACGCGGAGCCGCCCGAAACGATCGCCAGCGCGTTGGGGGCCCAGTGCGCGGGCAGGCCGATCGCGGGCATGTCCATGTCGGCGCATCGTCCAACCTCCGTCCCGTCACCCCCGTACTCGGGCGCGAGCACCTTGGTGTTGTTGCTCGGGTCGTGGTAGCAGTAGGGCCAGCCGAAATCGGAACCCTCCTCGATCAGCGCGAACTCCTCGGAGGGCTTTTCGGATCCGTCGACGTCCGAGTAGAACGCCGGCCACAGTTCGCGCAGCTGGTCGCGGCCGTGGATGACTGCGTACAGCTCGGAGGTGACGGGGTGCAGCGCGATCGCCCCCGCGTTGCGAACGCCCGTCGAGAAGCGCTCGCCGTCGGACTGCCTCTGCCCCGTCCGGTCGGTCGCGAACCGCCAGATACCGGCCCGCAGAGTGAGTTCACCGCAGGGGTCCTTGCCGGGACTTCCTGCCGTGCGGGGAATCGTCTGGCACGCGTTGGATGGGGAGCCGATGCCCACGAAGATCGACCCGTCCGGATGGAGCGCGATGCTCTTGGTCGCGTGATTGCGGTCGGAGGGCAACCGCTCGACGATGGTTTCCGGCGTCCCGGACGGCGTCAGGGAGCCGGACGGGAGCGTGTATCGGAGGATCGAGCTGTTGGTGGCGAAGTAGAGGACACCGTCGCCGAGCGCGATGCCGCTTCCCCCCTGATCGCCCCAGCGCTGCATCTGCTCGGCCTGGCCATCGCCGTCGGCATCGCGGAGTGCGACAACGCCTTGCTGGCCGCCGCGGTTGCGGATGGCCACGAAGACATCGCCGTTGTCGGCGACCGCCAGGTGCCGCGCCGCACCGACCCCGGGATGGAAGATGCGGGCACAGAACCCGTCCGGGACGGTGATCCTGGCGTCGCAACGGGGATCGACGGGCACTTCCGTCGGGACCTGAGGCTGGGCAGGTTCGTCCGAGCCGCAGGCGGCCGAGTACGCGATCAGTGCCGCGGCGAGCGGGACTGCGAACCGGGGACCTCGGGATTCCGTGTTCATGATGCCTCCATCCTGTTCGTCCGCGGGCGCGGGCCCTGTGCGGTGCGCGCCAGTACGGGCCGCACGTGTACATTCCCACTGGGAACCCGACGAAACAAGGTCGCCCAAGCGATCAAGCCACGAGCCCGTCACCATGTACAAGCTACACCTGCCCGCCCCGAAGGTTACTCTCGCCTTGACCCTGCTGCTGGCCTGTCTTTCGGCAGACGCCCTGCACGGCCAGACCACCTCCGGCAACCCCTACCGCGCCACCCTGGGCTGGGAGAAGCTGCCCGAGGGCCGCACCCTCGGCATCGTGAGCGGTGTGATCCCGGATCCGGACGGCGAGCACCTGTGGATCCTCGATCGCTGCGGCGCGAACCAGTGCGCGGGCACCGACCTCGACCCGATCCTCAAGTTCGACCTCGACGGCAACCTGGTCGACAGCTACGGGGCGGGGATGTTCGCCTTCCCGCACGGCTTCGCCCTCGACCACGAAGGCTACCTCTGGGTCACGGAGGGCGGTGCGCACGGCGACGCCCGCGCCGCGCTGGGCGAGTCGATGGGCATGGGCCACCAGATCTTCAAGCTCACCCGCGAGGGCGAGGTGGTGATGACGATCGGCGAGGCCGGGGTGCACGGCGACGACGAGACGCACTTCAACGGGCCGTCTGGCGTTGCGATTGCCCCGAACGGCGACATCTGGATCGCGGACGGCCACCGGGGCGGCAACAACCGGATCGTGAAGCTGTCCAGCGACGGGACCTTCGTGCTGGCCGTCGGTGGCGGCGTCGGCTCCGAGAGCCGCGAGCCCGCCGGCTTCAGCGACCCCCACGACATCAAGATCGACTCGCGCGGCCGCGTCTACGTCGCCGACCGGGGCAACAGCCGCATCCAGGTCTTCGACCCCGACGGCAACCTGCTTTACATCTGGACGCAGTACGGCAAGCCGAGCGGCCTCTTCATCGACCCCAACGACATCCTGTACGCGGGCGACGGCCTGTCGGGCGACCTGCGCACCGGCCCCCCCGACCCGTGGCGCAGCAACTTCGGCTGGGAGAAGGGCATCCGCATCGGCGACCTTAAGACCGAACAGGCCTGGGTCACCTACTTCATCCCCCAGCATGACGTCAACGTGGGCCCCGGAATCGAATTCCTTGGCGTCGACTTCGACGGAAACATCTACGCCGGCGAGATCAACCGGATGCGCATGGTGCGGTACGTGCCGGAGCGGCCGCTGCTGATCGGGGGGCGACGGTGAGAAGGCTTGGCGCGAGCCGGTTGCACGGGTCATGTGTACATCCCAGATTCAGATAAGTCAGAATTTCGGAGAAATCAGAAAAATGGAATTCTCAAGAATCACCGCCCGTGGACAGACGACGATCCCCAAACGCATTCGGGAAGCGGCCAACCTGCACGAAGGGGACGTGATCGCATTTGATCTGAAGGGTGAGCACCTTGTGGTGACGAAGGTCACACGAAGTCCGGACGGCTATCTCGAGGGGCTTTCCGAGACCATGAACGAATGGTCCGAGCCCGACGACGAGGAAGCATGGCGTGACCTTTGAGCCATTTGAGATCGTGGTCGTGCCCTTCCCGTTCACCGACCGGAAGGCATCGAAACGCCGTCCCGCACTGGTCGTGTCCTCGGCTCGGTTCAACGAGTGGCACCAGCAACTGGTGCTTGCGATGATCACGTCGACCGCCAGCGAATGGCCAAGCGACGTGGCCATCAGCGAGTGGAAAACGGCCAACTTGACCGTTCCCTCCAAAGTCCGGTTCAAGCTGTTCACCCTCGATCGCGCCCTGATCGTTCGCAAGTTGGGCACTCTGTCGGAAGCAGATCGCGAGCCGGTGAAGAACGCCTTATTCCGCGGCCTCGCCGTCAGGTAGCGGTACAACCAACCCGGAGCCATAAACACATATGGCCAGAATCCGAGGCTCGTGGATCCTCCGCCAGATCCTGGGGCGTGCGTTCCTGCCGCATCACGTTCTGGGCTGGATCCGCCGCCGCCGGCAGCACCGCCGCGTCCCAACCGTTCATGCAAACGCCCAACTGCAGCTGTACAACCGCATTCTCCCGGGCGATTTCCTCCACTACGGCTACTTCGACGACCCGGACACGCCGCCCGAGGCCATCAGCTTCGACGGGCTCCACCGCGCCCAGCGTCGCTACGCCGAGCAGATCACCGAGCTCATCGAGGACTCCGACGCCCCGATTCTCGACGTCGGCTCCGGGATGGGCGGCATGCTGGGTCTCCTCAGCGCCGCCGGACACGACGTGACCGGGCTCACCCCCGACCGCTTCCAGGTGGAGCACATCGGCCGCACGTATCCGGGCGTTCCCATACTCCAATGCCGCTTCGAGGACATGCCCGCGCGCGAACATCGGGGCCGCTTCGGCACCGTTATCCACGCCGAATCGATCCAGTACATGAACCCGCGCGAGGTCTTTCCGGTGGTTCGCGAGATCCTGGCGCCCGGCGGCACCTGGATCGTGGCCGACTACTTCCGCGACGGCAGCGGCCAGGGCGAGCGCTCCGGCTGGGAGCTCGCCGAGTTCCGCCGCCGCGTCGCCGATGCCGGTTTCGACGTCACCAGCGAGCGCGACATCACCGCCAACGTGCTGCCAACCCTCGGCTTCGCACACCTGCTTGCCACCCGCCTCGGCCTTCCCGCCCTCGACTTCGCGAACGACAAGCTGCGCGCCAAAGCCCCGGCGGCGCATTACGTTCTTGAGCACGTGGTCGAACGCGCGTGCGACGCCGCCCGCCGCAGCACCGCCGTGATCGACCCCGCCACCTTCACCGCGACCAAACGGTACCTGCTGATGACTATCCGCCGAACCACCGCCGTCCTCGCAGCCATCGCCCTGGCCACTGCCGGGCGCGCTGCCGATCCGCTGACCGCTCAGGACGTCACCGTCGTCGAGTACGAGCCGCGCAGCACGCTCGTCGTGCCGGGAAACCCGCTGACCCGGGCGAAGTTCCCGTTCGTGGACATTCACGGCCATCAGCGTGCCAGGGGGATGTCGTCCGCCGCCGTTGACCAGCTGGTGGGGGAGATGGACGAACTCAACATGGCGGTCATGGTGAATCTCTCCGGCGGCAGCGGCTTCTCGCTCGCCGAGGGGCTCGAGAACATGACCGCGGGGCATCCTTCGCGCTTTGTCTTCTTCGCAAACACCAACTTTTTCGGCGTCGGGGAGCCCGGCTGGGGTGAAGAGGCCGCCGCGCAACTGGAAGCGGACGTGAGGAACGGCGCCGCGGGCCTGAAGATCTTCAAGGGCCTCGGCATGGCCGATCGGGACACCGACGGGAACCGGATTCCGGTCGACGACCCGCGCATGGCGCCGCTCTGGGACAAGGCCGGCGAGCTGGGGATTCCGGTGCTCATCCACTCCGCGGACCCCGCCGAGTTCTGGCAGCCCCACGACCGATTCAACGAGCGCTGGCTCGAACTGCGGCTGCGGCCTCGGCGGATCCGGCCTCCCGACCAGTTTCCCCCGTTCGAGCAGATCATCGGCGAGCAGCACAACCTCTTCCGCAACCACCCGAACACGAACTTCATCGCCGCACACCTCGGCTGGCTCGGCCACGACCTCGCGCGGCTCGGCGAGCTCCTCGACGAGATCCCGAACATGCACGTCGGCCTGGGCGCAGTCGTGTACGAACTCGGGCGGCAGCCGCGGTTCGCGCGCGAGTGGCTGATCGAGTACGGCGACCGCGTGCTGATGGGCAAGGACTCGTACAACCAGGAGGAGTTCCACACCTACTTCCGCGTCTTCGAGACCGAGGACGACTACTTCGACTACTACCGCAACTACCACGCGTTCTGGCAGATGTACGGCCTGGGCCTTCCCGACGATGTCCTGCGGAAGATCTACTACGAGAACGCGCTGCGGATCGTCCCGGCGATCGATGGGAGCCTGTTTCCGGGCTGAGGGCGCCCGCGCTGTCGGCCGCGTTTGCATCCCGCTGAATCATGAAAGCCGTTTGGTACAAGTCGACAGGCCCCGCGCGGGAGGTTCTCCGCTACGGGGAGGTCGAGGCGCCGCGCCCGGGGCGGGGGGAGGTTCGCGTCCGCGTCGCGGCTTCGGGCGTCAATCCCTCCGACACCAAGAAGCGGGGCGGGTGGCTCGGCATGGAGATGGGGCACCCGCGCGTGATCCCGCACTCCGATGGGGCGGGGACGGTCGACGCGGTGGGCGACGGGGTCGAGGCGGGGCGGATCGGCGAGCGGGTGTGGGTGTGGAACGCGCAGGGCGGGTCGCGGCCGTTCGGGACGGCGGCCGAGTTTGTGGTGGTGCCGGCCGGGCAGGCGGTGCGGCTGCCGGACGGGGTGCCGTGGTCGATCGGGGCCGGGCTGGGGGTTCCCGGGTGCACGGCGCACTACGCCGTGTTGGGGGATGGGCCGGTGCGCGGGAAGCGCGTGCTGGTGCACGGCGGGGCGGGGGCGGTGGGCCACATGGCGGTGCAGATCGCGGCGCTGGGTGGGGCCGAGGTGATTGCGACGGTGAGCGGTGGCGCGAAGGGGGCGGTGGCGCAGGGGGCTGGGGCGCGCCATGTGGTGAACTACCGTCGGGGAGATGTGGCGGCGCGGGTCCTTGACCTGACCGGCGGTGATGGTGTCGATCGCGTGATCGAGGTGGACCTCGCGGCCAACATCGAGACCGACATCGAGGTGCTGCGGCCCAACGGCACGATCGCGTCCTACTCGTCGACCTCGGGGCCGGAACTGCCGCTCTCCTACTACCCCCTCGCCTTCAAGGACCTGCGCATCCACTTCGTCCAGGGGTATCTGCTGCCGCCGGCTGTGCGCCAGGCGGCGATCCGGGACCTCACGGAATGGCTGGACGCGGGGCGTCTGGACGTTCGCATCGCGGAGCTGTTCACGCTTTCGAACACGGCGGCGGCACACGAGCTGCTCGAGTCGGGGCGAGCGGACGGCAAAGTGGTGGTGATGGTCAGCTCCTGACCGAGTTCCTGTAGATTGCCGACTACCACTGAACGAGGTGCGACATGACTATCACGCGAAAAGAGGTCGATCTGGGGGAGGTGGACTTCTCCGAGGTGACCACGCACGGTCGACTACCCCCTGTCCATCCCGGAGAAATCCTGCGAGACGAGTTCCTGAGTCACTTGGGACTGAGCGTCTATCAGGTAGCCCAGGCACTGAGGATTCCAAGACCGCGCCTGAACGACATTGTACTCGAAAGGCGAAGGGTCACGACCGACACGGCCCTGCGTCTGGCGCGGTATTTCGGCACGACCGCCGAATTCTGGATTCATCTGCAGGTTCTCTACGACCTTGAGTGCGCGGAGTCGTCACGCCAGCAGATCGAGCAGGAGATCGAACCTTACGCTGCGGTGGTCGCGTAGCACCTGCCCGTGGCCACAAACGCCTGCGGTGGCAACTGGCGTCAAGGGCTCATTACCAGCACCCCCGACCCATCGATCCTCCCCGATTTCAGCGCGATCAGCGCCTCGTTGGCCTCCGACAGCGCAAACCGGGTGACCTCGGGCCGGATCGGAATCTCAGCCGCGACCTCGAGCAACTCCCGCCCGTCCTCCCGGGTGTTGGCTTCGACGCTCTGCAGCCGCTTCTCGTGGAAGAGGTGCTTCTCGTAGTCGAGCGACGGGATCGCGCTCATGTGGATCCCGGCGAGGGCCACGGTCCCCCCCGGCCCCACCGCCTCGAGCGCGGCAGGCACGGTCTCGCCGGCCGGGGCGAAGACGATCGCGGAGTGCGCCGGCACGGGGAGCCGGTCGCCGGGTCCGCCCGCCCACGCGGCTCCCATCCGGCGCGCCAGCGCCTGGTGGCCCGGCCCCCGCGTGACGACGTAGACCTCGTGGCCGCGGTGGCGCGCGATCTGGAGCACGACGTGTGCGGACGACCCGAACCCCACCAGGAGCAGCCGGCCACCGGACGGCAGATCGGCGCGCTTGAGCGCGCGGTAGCCGATGATCCCGGCGCATAGAAGGGGCGCCGCCTCCGCGTCCTCGAAGGTCGCCGGAATGCGGTAGGCGAAGTCCTCGTGGACGACCGCTGCCTCGGCGTAGCCGCCGTCCCGATGGTAGCCCGTGTAGACCGACTCCCCGCAGAGGTTCTCGCGCCCCGCCGCGCAGTACCCGCACGCGCCGCATGTGCCGCGCAGCCAGGCGATGCCGACGCGGTCTCCCGGCCGGTACCGGCTCACGCCAGCTCCGAGTGCATCGACCACGCCCACCACCTGGTGACCGGGGACCAGCGGCAGGTTCGCCGCCCTCAAATCCCCTTCGATCACATGCAGATCCGTGCGGCAGACCCCGCAGGCGGTGACGCGAAGGCGGATCTCGCGGGGGCCAGGTTCGGGGCGCGGCAGGTTGGTGGCGCGGAGAGGGCGCGTTTCGATCGGTGCCTGCCTGTCGAGGCGTTGGGCCAACACAAACGGTCTCCCTGTTGTCCTTGGGCTGGCGGGAAATCTGACTGCCGACCACCTTGACAACCTGCCGGAATCGAGGGTCCGGCGCATCACCTGAGAGGGAGGAATCCTGATGTTGACACGACGTGACTGGCTTCGTACCACCGCGGCTGCCGGAGCGGCCGTCACCCTGAGCCCCGACATCCTGCGCGCGCTGAGCAGGCAGGAGATGATGATGCGGGCGATTCCGGCGACCGGCGAACAGTTGCCGATCGTGGGGCTGGGGAGCTCCGCGACGTTTTCGCGAGTGGCTCGCGGCGACGACACGAGCGCGCTGGCCGAGGTGCTGAGCACGCTGGTCGAGAATGGGGGCACCGTCTTCGACACGGCGCCGAGCTACGGGTCCTCCGAGGAGGTCGCGGGGCGCCTGGCGAGCGAGCTGGGGATCTCGGACCGCATCTTCTGGGCGACCAAGGTCAACGTTGCCCGGCGCGGCGGCGGTGGTGCCGATCCCGCGGCGGCGCGGACCCAGATCGAGCGTTCATTCGAGTACTTCGGCGTGGACGAGATGGAGCTGATGCAGGTGCACAATCTGGGGGACATGCCGACGCAGATGCCCATCATCGAGGAGCTGAAGGCCGAGGGCCGCATCCGCTACATCGGCGCGACTCTGACGCCGCGGGGGCCGCAGTACCAGGGGCTGATGCAGGCCATGCGCGACTACCCGCTCGACTTCATCGGCGTGGACTACGCGGTGGACAACACCGATGCCGCCGACGAGGTCCTGCCGCTGGCGCAGGAGCTGGGGATCGGCGTGCTCGTCTATGTGCCGTTCGGACGCACCCGGCTCTGGTCGCGCGTGGGTGACCGCGAGGTGCCGGACTGGGCGCAGGAGTTCGACGCCCACAGCTGGGCCCAGTTCTTCATCAAGTTCGCCGCGGCGAATCCGGCGGTGACGTGCGTGACTCCTGCCACCAGCAGAGCCGAGCACATGATCGACAATCTCGGTGCCGGGCTGGGACGGCTGCCGAACGAGGACGAGCAGCAGCGGATGATCGAGTACGTGAACGCGCTGCCGCAGGCTGGGTGATACGGGCCGGCAGGCGGGTGACACGGGGCTGATTCGCAACTGACACCGAGCTGTCGACCAAATACAAGCTGATTTGTCGGCCAAAATCGGGCAAAAGTGGCCGACAACCGACCTGGAGGACGAGATGATCGACCGCCGCCGCTTTATTGGGACCTCGATTGCAGGGGGCGCGGCCGCCGCTTTGGGCACCAGCGCGTGTGCCCCCGACGCGCCGCAGGGCGCGGGAGGGGAGGGGGGTGCGAGCGGTGCCGCCGGAGTCCCACCGTTCGAGCTCGACGAGGCTACGGTCGCCGACCTGCAGGCCGCGATGGAGTCCGGCGAGCGGACGGCGCGGTCGATCACGCAGCTCTACCTGGACCGGATCGAGGCGCTCGACGGGCAGGGGCCGGAGCTTCGCTCGGTGATTGAGACCAATCCGGAGGCGCTCGACATCGCGGATCAGCTCGACGCGGAGCGGGCGGCGAGCGGCCCGCGCGGCCCCCTGCACGGCATCCCGGTCGCGCTGAAGGACAACATCGATACGCACGACCAGATGACCACGACGGCGGGGTCGCTCGCGCTCGAGGGGTCGATCCCGCCGCAGGATTCGTTCATCGCGCAGCGGTTGCGCGAGGCGGGGGCGATCATCCTGGCCAAGCTCAACATGAGCGAGTGGGCGTACTTCCGGGGCGAGCGCGCGACAAGCGGGTGGAGCGCGCGGGGCGGGCAGTGCCGGATGCCCTATGCGCTCGACCGCAACCCCTGCGGGTCGAGCTCGGGCTCCGGGGTGGCCGCGTCGGCGAACCTGTCGGCGCTGACCATCGGGACCGAGACCGGCGGGTCGATCATGTGTCCCTCCTCCACCAACGGAATCGTGGGGATCAAGCCGACGGTCGGGCTGTGGAGCCGGTCGGGCGTCATTCCCATCTCGCACTCCCAGGACACGGCGGGGCCGATGTGCCGCACGGTGCGCGATGCGGCTGTGCTGCTGGGGCCTGTTACCGGCGTCGACCCCCGCGATGCGGCCACTGCGGCGAGCGAGGGGAACCAACACGCCGACTACACGCAGTTCCTCGATGCCGGCGGGCTGCAGGGGGCGCGGCTGGGGATCGCGCGGAGCTTCCCGGGGTTCCCGCCCGAGGTGCAGGCGCTGTTCGACGAAGCGGTTGATGCGATGCGGGGGGCGGGCGCGGTGATCGTGGATCCGGCGAATCTGCCCAACGCCGCGTGGAATGACGAGGCGCCCCTGCTGGTCCTCGAGTACGAGTTCAAGGCGAACCTGAATGCCTACCTGGCGAGCCTGGGGCCGGATGCGTCGGTCAGGACGCTGGCAGAGATCATCGAGTTCAACGAGCGCAACGCCGACCTGGAGATGCCGCACTTCGGGCAGCAGCGGCTGATCGCTTCCGAGGCGCGCGGCCCGCTGACCGACCAGGTGTATCTGGACGCGGTGCGCGCGATTCAGCGCGGCAACCGCGAGGACGGCATCGACGCGCTGATGGACGAGCACAACCTCGACGCGATCGTGGCGCCGACCCGGGGTCTGGCGTGGAAGACCGACCACATCCTCGGGGATGCGCTCGGGGGCGGATCGAGCGCGGGGCCGGCGGCGATCGCCGGATACCCCGACATCACGGTGCCGATGGGGTTCGTGTCAGGGCTGCCGGCGGGCGTGTCATTCTTCGGCCGGCGGTGGAGCGAGCCGGTGCTGCTGCGGATCGCCTACGCGTACGAGCAGGCGACCAACCATCGGGCGGCGCCGACGTTTGCGGAGACGCTGGGGTAGAGCGCGGGCGCGTCAGCCCAGTCGGGGCTAGCCGCCCCCCTCGAAGCCCGCCACCCGCAGGATCGTGCCGTCGTGCGTGGCGCGCACGTGATTGTGCCCTTCCGTGGTGCCGCCGGGGCCCTCTGAACGCCATCCCACCATCGCCTCGCCGCGGCAGATGCGCAGGTCGCCGGTCGGCTCGATCTTCCAGCCGGGCATGAATCGGTGGCAGTTGGTGATGTGGACGTTCAGGCGGTCGATGCCGCGCGCGACGGCCCACTCGTCCTGGAACTCGATGTCCTCGGCGCAGCACGCGCGCAGGGTGGCAAGGCGGTCGGCCGCGTCCGGGTTGTTCCACGCTTTGAACCAGCCCGGCAGCGTCCGCTGCAACCCGGCGCCGAGATCGGTGCGGTTGGCGTTCAGGGCCAGCTTGCCAAGGTGGAAACGCCAGCCGCCGTCGTGCTCCTGGGCCAGCTGGGCGGAGGGGAACCCGCTGTGACGGAGATCGACGCGGCAGCCGGCGTCGGTCGCGTCGACGCGGAACTCCACCAGCGTCGACCCGGCCGGAAGATCGGCGGTCTGGGGGCCCAGCTCCGATCCCCAGGTCAGCGCCATCCGCCTCGCATCCGCGTCGAAGCTCACGATTTCGCCGGCGGTCACGACGCCGAAATTGGGGAATTCGGCCCGAAAGGGGCTGCCCGGGGTCGTCTCAAAGGTGACCTGACCCTGCATCAGCGCGGAAAAGCCCGCCGGCGTGGAGAGGATCGCCCATACCGTCCCGGCACTCGCCTCGATGTCGATGGACAGCTCCACCACCGCCGCCTGTCCGTTGCCGCCCCCGTCTGTGTTCGCCACTGCCGTTTCCCCCGCGATTGGATTGTGAAACCCGGTTGCCGTCAATGCACGTCCAACTTACCGTGCCAATCCCACAACACGAAGGAGCTGCAATGCAATCTCTCGCCAGAAACATCGGGGCGGCGGTGCTCGGTTGGGTCACCATGGTCGTGGCCGTGATGGTGCTCAATTTCGTCATGTGGATGGCACTCGGCCCGGACGGCGCCTTTCGGCCCGGGAGCTGGGACGTCACCTGGGGCTGGTCGCTGGGATCGATCGCGATCGGGTTGGCGGCGGCCATTTCGGGCGGGCTGGTCTGTTCGAAGATTGCCGACGGTCCGTGGGGCGTCCGGTTTCTCGTCGCCATTGTGGTGGTGTTGGGGGTGTTGGTGGCGCTGGGCAACCTGGAAATGACGGGTCTCGAGGGTGTTGCCGACGTTGATCCGGGCCCCCGCCCCGATGACGTCGGGATGATCGAGGCGATGTCGGCGTCCCAGCAGCCCATCTGGATGACCTGGCTCAATCCCCTGATCGGGGCGGTTGGCGCGATTCTCGGCGGCAGGATGAACCGATCCGCGGCCGGATAGACCGCGAGGGGCGGGACCCCGGGTCCCGAGTCGGCTTCGACCGTTCCATCGTCGAGGGCCCGATCGGCCGCGCGGTGTGGATGCTGGCGTGGCCGACCATGCTGCAGAACGTGATCGGCGGCCTGCAGGGGCTCGTCGATCACATGATGGTCGGGCACTACGTCGGGTACACCGGCAACGCGGCCATCGGTGTCTCGTGGCAGATCTTCCTGGTCGTCCAGGTCTTCATCGGGTCGCTCTTCACGGGGATGGGCGTGCTCGTGGCGCGGTTCGCCGGGGCCAATGAGCAGGACAAGGTCAACCGCTCGGTCTATCAGGCGTTCCTGACGGCCCTGGTGGTGGCGGTGGGGATCCTCGCGCCGACCGGCTACTTCCTGGCGCCGACGCTCCTCACCCTCGTGAACGCCACCCCGGCGGTGAGCGCCGAGGCGCTGCCGTATATCCGCACCATGTTCGTCTTCAACTTCGGCATGATGGTGTTCTTCATGCTGGGTGGGGCGCTGCGCTCTGCGGGCGACGCCAAAACGCCGCTCCGGCTCGGGATCTGGCTGACGGTGCTGAACGTGACCCTCAGCGCGATCCTGATCCGCGGCCTGGGGCCGATCCCGTCCTTCGGGACGCTCGGGGCCGCGATGGGAACGGTCATGGCGGGCGCAACGCTTGCCCTGGTGGCTGCGGTCAAGCTCTTCGGCGGCACGTGGGTGATCCACATCCACCGTGGCATGAGCTGGCGTCCCGATTTCGGGATCATTCGGCAGCTCTTCCGCTTCGGGCTGCCCGCCGGCCTTCAGGGCGTGGCCATGAACATCGGCGGGGTGATCCTGCTGCGCTTCGTTGGCTCGCTGCCAAGCAGCGCGGAGGCGCAGGCGGCCTATTCGGTCGGATACACCCAGCTGTTCTCGCTGGTGACCTGGACATCGGTGGGGCTGATGGGCGCTACGGCGGCGGTGTCGGGCCAGAATCTGGGCGCTGGCAAGCCCGAGCGCACGGTTCAGGGTGTGCACGCCGCCTCGAAGATCAGCGTGGTGGTGGCCGGATGCGTCGGCCTGGTGTTCCTGGTGCTTCCCGGGCTCCTCCTCGGCGTCTTCGGGATGGACGACCCGGTGGTCACGGCGCTTGGAGTCCAGCTGCTGGCGTTCCTCAGCGTGTCCGGCGTGTTTGTGGCCGTGGCGCTGGCGTATACCGGGGGCCTTCAGGGGACGGGGGACACCCGCGGCCCCCTCTACATCTCGCTGATCTCGCAGCTCGGGCTGCCGCTCGCGCTCTGCTGGCTCTTCCAGTCGACCGTCGGGCTCCAGGCGTACCATATCTGGCTTGCCATACTGATCGGCCATATAACCCGATGCGTGCTCAGCATGATCCGGTTCCGGCAGGGGGCGTGGCGGCGGATCGAGGTGAGCATCTAGCTCCGGTGGCCCTGTGCGGCGCGGGCTGCCAGGCGTCCTTCAAGAAGCCTGGGGCGCTCCGAGCACCCACCTGCGCAACCACTCGACGTTCCGCGTCATCAGGTCCCGCTGAAGCCTCGGCGATCGCACCCCGTGCGGCTGTCCCGGGTAGATGACCAGCTCCGTCGGCACCTTGCCGATCCCGCGGATGGCCTCGAAGAACTGGATGCTCTGCTCGGCCGGGACGCGCTCGTCGTTCTCGCCCACCTGGATGAGCAGCGGCGTGGTCACGCGGTCGACGTAACGGTACGCGGAACGCTCCTCGTACAGCTCCCAGTCCTCCCAGGGCTTCGGCCCGAGATAGGTGTGATAGAACTCGGGCAGGTCGGTCTGCGAGTACATCGAGATCAGGTCGTTGGCGCCCGCTCCGGCGCTGGCCGCCTTGAATCGGTCGGTGCGGGTGATCCCCCAGTAGGTGTGGTGCCCGCCAAAGCTCCAGCCGCTCACCGCGAGCCGGGCCGGGTCGGCGATCCCGCGTTCGATCATGGCGTCCACGCCCGAGTCCACATCGACCCAGTCGCTCCCCGAGATGTCGCCGCGGTTGAGGCCTCGGAAACGCTCGCCGTAGCCGGTCGAGCCGCGGTAGTTCGGCTGCAGGACCGCGAAGCCCATGCCGGCGTAGACCTGCACCGGGTAGGCGCCGCGGGTGCCGTGGAAGCGATCGGAGGAGACGCCCGCCGGGCCGCCGTGAATCACCAGGACGAGCGGGACGCGGTCGCCCTCTTCGTAGCCGACGGGGAGCGTGAGAACGCCCTCGATGTCCTCGTCGTCCGCACGTGAGCGCCATCGTTCGGTCCGCTGCGACCCCAGCGCCAGTTCGGTGGTCTGGGGGTTGAGGTCGGTAAGCCGGGTGGGCATGAAGGAGCCCGTGCCCGAGACGAAGACATCGGGCGGACTCGTACCGTTCTCGGCCGTGAAGGCGACCAGCGTGCCGTCGCTGGAGGCCGAAAAGCCACCGTAGAAGCGTGCCCCGTCGGTCACTGCGGCCGGTGGTCCGGCAACGCGTCCCCCCAGGATGGGGGAGTGGTACAGCGCGCTCCCCGTGCGATGGCTCGCGCTCACCAGCAACCCGGACTCGCCGAGGAATACGAAAGCGGCGTTCTCGTCGAGATCGCCCGTCAGCGACACAGGCTCTCCCGGGCCGGCACCGCCGTCCCCCGGGGCCACGCTCCACAGCTCCCGATTGAAGGTGCCGAGCAGGTGCCCCGATGCCGCCACGACCACGCCGCTCCGCTCGTCCCACGCTACCGCGCCGTCGGGCCCGTCCATCGTGGTGATCTGCTCCGCCGCGGCCCCGGGTCCGCGCTGCACGTAGGTCGCGCCGTAGTACCGCGTCCTCAGCACGGGCGACGGCCGCGCCCCGTAGGCCACCGCGCGCGAATCGGGCGACCACACGACGTTCTCCACCTGCAACCCGTCGGGCGACCAGCGCACCGCCTCTCCGGCCGACCCGTCATCCGCCATCTCCGCAACGTAGACGTGCGTCCACTCGTCCGCATACGCCGAATCCTGCACCATCGGGCGCCCGCGCAGCCGCTCGAGTTCCTCGTCCGCCTCGGACTTCGGCGGGCTGGCCAGGAAGGCGATGCGCGCGCCATCGGGGGAAAAGACGAACGCCCCGACATCGGTATCGTGCGAGGTCACCGGCCAGGCCTCACCGCCGTTCGGACGGATCCCGTAGACCTGCCGGCGCTCCCCCCGATCCGACCCGAATCCCAGCCATTCGCTCCCGGGGTGCCACACGGGCGAGTCGTCCGCTCCCTCGCCGGTCGTGAGGCGGCGCACATCCCCCGGACCCCCTTCGGTCGGAACGACCCACACGTCGGTCACCATGCGATCCGCTTCCATGTCGCGCTCCGAAACTACGAACGCGACCCAAGCGCCGTCCGGGCTCATCGCGACCGCCGACGGCGTCCGCATCGCAAGGACATCTTCGACGGTCATCGGTCGGGGCGATTGCTGCGCCGCGATCCCAACCGCGTGGCCGAGCACGGCCACAGTGGCGAAAAGGGTGAGTGTGGTGCTGCGGTTCATGATCCCTCCGGTGCCTGGGCGTCCTGACGGCGTGGCGCGTGATGCTCAGATTAGCCGACCCCGCTGCGCGCGCGCCAGCATGGCGCCGCCCGCCGCCAACCCGCAGCTTGTGGCGTAGCTACTCCAAACCGAACCAGCCGTCCATCCCCTGACGTGGAGCGTTTCGAAGATGTCAACAACCCGCCCGATGACAGCCGCGTCGCTTGTTTCCGCCGGTCTCGCCGCCGCACTCCTTCTTTCCGCGGACCTCGCCGCCCAGCCCCGCCGCCCGCTCGAAATCGAGGACTACTACCGGCTGAAGAGCGTCGGCAGCCCGGCACTCTCGCCTGACGGTACGAGGGTGGCCTACGTGGTAACGTCGGTTTTGGAGGATGAGAACCGCCGCCACAGCGAAGTCTGGCTTGCCAACGCGGACGGGTCGGGTGAGCCGATACGGTTAGCCAGCCCGAGCTTCAGCGCCTCGAATCCGGCCTGGACCCCGGACGGTGGCCACCTCTACTTCTCGTCGAGACGCCCGGCCCCCACCGGGGAGCCCTCGGGCGGCCCCTGGTTCCTGCGCATGGACGGCGCGTCGGGCGAGGCCTTCCAGATCGAGGGCCTCGACGCGTCTCCCACCTTCAGCCCGGACGGACGCTGGATCGCCTTCACACGCGCGGTCCCGCCTGACGGCGCCAGGCCCGAAGTCACATACGACTCCGACTTCGAGCGCCGCACTTCCGAGCGCTTCGACGGCCGCGCCTACGACTGGATGAACTACCGCTTCGACCGCCGCGGCTACCTCGCCGATCCCCGCGATCCGTGGGCCACCCCGCCACGCGAGGTCTTCCTCCTCCCGGCCGAGGGCGGCGAGCCCCGGCAACTCACCGAACTCGGCGTCGACGCCTCCGGCCTCGCGTGGAGCCCCGACGGCACCCGCATCGCGTTCACCGCCGACGCCCACCAGCGCGACGAGCACAGCTACGAACGCTCCGACATCTGGGTGGTCACCGTCGATGGCACTGTGACCCGGCTCACCGACGACGAATACAACTATTCCGGCCCTGAGTGGTCCCCCGATGGTCGCGAAGTCGCGGTTCGCGGCAACGAAGGGCTCGACGTCATCATCCGTGAAGCACGCGACCGGGGGGCGTCATCCGAGCTCTTCGTCTTCGACGCAGGCACGGGAGAGCGGCTCCGCAACCTCACCGAGGACTGGGACTACATCCCCGGCGGTGCGACCTGGGCGCCCGATGGCGGTCACGTCTACTTCTCCGCCAGCATCTCCGGCAACGGCCACCTGTTCCGGGTTCCGGCGGGCGGCGGCGAGGTCGAGCAGGTCACCGAGGGTAACCGGCGCTTGGGCGGGTTCTCCTTCTCGGCCGATTTCTCCCGGATGGCCCTCACGATCACCGACCCGACCCATCCGGCCGACATATGGGTGGCGCAGGCATCCGGCGAGGACGAACGGCGCATCAGCGACGCGAACGACGCGCTGCTGGCCGAAGTCGACCTCTCCATGCCCGACCGCCTTCTCTTCCAGAGCGAGGACGGCACCGAGGTAGAGGGCTGGATGCTGCCCGCGCTGGGCTACGACGACTCCGCCGGCGCCGGCCACCCCATGATCCTGGTCATGCACGGCGGCCCCCACGGCGCGTACGGCAACGACTTCTCCTTCGACCGCCAGCTCCTCGCCGCGCAGGGGTACATGGTTCTCTACACCAACCCGCGCGCCTCGACCGGCTACGGCGAGGACTTCCGCTGGGGCACCTGGGGCGGCTGGGGATTCAACGACTACGACGACGTCATGGCCGGAGTGGACCACGCCATCGACAGCTACGACATCGACACGGCCCGGATGGGCGTGACCGGGTATTCGTACGGCGGGTACCTCACCAACTGGGTGATCACGCAGACGGACCGCTTTGCGGCGGCGATCGCCGGCGCATCCATCTCGAACTGGGTGAGCGACTACGGCGTGGCCGACATCCCCCGCACCAAGGAGAGCGAATTCTTCGGTCCGCCGTGGGAGGAGCGCGGCCTTGAGAACCTGATGCGCTCATCCCCGATCATCTACGCCGACGGCGTGAGCACGCCGACGATGTTCGTGCACGGGGAGTCCGACCACCGGGTGCCGATCGAGGAGGCCGAGCAGATGTACGTGGCGCTGCGGAAGCAGCAGGTGCCGGCGAAGTTCGTGCGCTACCCCGAGTCGTATCACGGCGGCTGGACACCGTGGCGGACCGTTCACCGCACGTGGATCCAGCTGGAGTGGTGGGATGAGTGGCTGTCGCGGCGCCCGGCGTCGGAGTGACGCCCTACGGCCGCGGCCCGAGGACGACCTTGCCGCTGTCGACGTGCAGCACCTCCACGCCTCCGCTCGCGTCGAACGAGAACGGCCACCGCCCAACGCTGCCGTGCGGCAGCCGCACGCGACGTATGCCGTCGAGCGATAGCGGAACCCCGGGCGAGAGGATGGCAGGGCCGGCAACCTCGTAGAGCCAGGCCGCGCCGGCCCCTCGCGAGGTCACGTGGTATTCGCCGACCTCGAGCACAAGCGCGACGCCTTCGTCCAGCCCCACGCCCACCACTGGGCCCTCCCCGCGATCCGCGAGGAAGCGGGCGAGAAAGGCGAGGAGGCGGCCTTCGCGCTCGCGGTCCATGAAGTGGCTGTCCACCAGGACGCCCTCCAGCTCCGGCTGCGCGAATAGCGGGCTGGAGACACTGACCTCGCGCCGCAGGGGATCGGACAGGGCTTCTTCGGAAGTCACCGTCCCGTACTGTGCATCGAAAGCGGCTTCTCCGAGCGATACCGCTCCGGCGCTGGTCCCGCCCATGGTGGCATCCCGCTCCGACACTGCAGCAAGGGAATCATGCAGCTCGGCGGGCCAGCGCCCCAGGTAGTCCCACTGGTTGCCTCCGGCGAGCCACACCGCCTCGGCACGGCCGACCCGGCACAGCACGGCGGGGTCCGCGCCCGATTCGGGGTTGCTCGTACGGACTGTGACCACGGTCGCTGGCGTGAAGCTGGCCAGAGCGCCGATGAAGTACTCCGGATAACTGGTCAGTGAGCCGCTGATGCGGAGGACGACGATGTCGCCGGACACCGCCGCCTCGACGAACTGCCTCGCAGCGATGTCCTCCTCGCGGCCGCCGCCCATCAGCACCAGACGCCGCTGCGGGATGCGATTGGTGTCGGCGCCGGTGCCGACAAATCCGCCGATTTCGATGCCTTCCCCGGGGTCGGGACAGCGGTCGACGTCGTCGGGGTCGGGAAGAGGCGCCGCCGGAGGGACGGAGCCGCCACAGGCGACGAGCACCACGAGCCCGAAGCAGGCGAGCCGGTGTGCGCGTGTGCCCCGGTGGTGCCTGCTACCCCTCAGGTCAGCCTGCCGTCGGTGCGCAGCTTCTTGACCACCGCCCACCCCAGCGCTTCGGTCACGCTGGCGGCGACGGCCGCCCTGATCACGTTCCCGTACACGGGCACCCACCGGAGCACGAGGTTGGCGCCGCCCCGGCCCACGATCGTCCCAAGCGATGCGTACAGCGTCGATCGCACGGCGGCGTCGGTCCAGTGCACGTCGAACTCGTCGGCCAGCGCCGTGATCATGCCCACCTGCACCGGCGCGATCGCGACGGAGTCGGAGCCGGGAATGATTGCACCCGCGGCAGCCACTCCGGCCGCAGCCGACGCGCCGTGAATGATCGCGGCGCAGCGCTTGTGCCGGTCGGGGAAGTAGCGTCTGAACTGATCCTTGAAACCCATGTTTGAATGTACGGCATCGCGCCGCGTTTTGTTGCCGGGCGCGGTGTGCCCGCCCGCAGTCGCGTTACCCTCAGCTCACCAGCCGCCCCGGCTTCGGCGGCAGCACCACCGCCGGCAGTCCCAGCAACTCCACCGCCTCGTTGAAGCGCCTGAGTTCGTTCTCCAGCAGGTCCGTGTAGCGGAGGCGCGCGACGTCCCATTCCTCGAGAAGCACTTCGAGCCGCTCCAGCGTTCCGGGGTGCGGCGCCCCTTCCGCGCCACCGGAGATGTAGCCGTCGGTACCGGTGACGCGGCCGTAGAGTTCGAGCCACTGGTTGTCCAGGCGGGGCGCGAAGCGGATCGGGTCCTGGCTGGATTCGTTCTTCGTCTGCATCAGCTCCTCGGTGACGTCCATCGACTTCTCCGCGAGAGTGTCCGCGAGCGGCTGCAGTTCGGCGTCCTGACCCGCCGCGCGGGCGCGCTCCAGCACGGCCTCCACCTGCTCCCGGATGGCTGCGAGGTCCTCGATGGCGGTCGTGATCGAGTTGATCGAGTCGCGGGCCAGCATCGCGACGCGGAACTGCTCCTGGTAGCTCGCGACGGTGACCTCGGGGATGCGCGGATCCGGAAGCAGCGTGAAGTCCCGTTCGAGCATCGTCCCGCCCACGGTCAAACGCACCGAATACTCCCCCGGCGGCGCCGTGACCCCACCGGAGTACCCCCACGTTACGGCGCCCTCGGGAAGCTCGGGACCGGGGTACGAGAGAGTCCACGCGATCCGGTTCAGCCCCGCGGTCTTGGTGATCTGCTCGCCTTCCGCTTCGGCTGCCGTCGCAGAGTCCGAGGCGAAGGTCCGCACCACCTCGCCGCTCGCATCGACCACCTCGACGCGAATGTCCTCGTCGGGCTCCTCCGCCAGGTAGAAATGGATCTGTGCGCCGGCAGGCGGCGGATCCGGGTTGAGCTCCGAGAGGCCGGCAACCCCCGCGTTCGTCAGACGACGGGCGTCCCGGGGCGTGAACAGGTACGTGCCCGCGGCCATCGCCGCGTCGATCTCCCGCAGCGGACTGATGTCGTCCATGATCCAGAAGGACCGACCCTGCGTGGAGATGATCAGGTCGTCGTGGGCGACGCGCATCCCGGTCACGGGGGTCTCGGGCAGGTTGCGTTGGAAGCTCTGCCATGAGGCTCCGGCATCCAGCGAGACGAAGACGCCGTACTCGGTCCCGGCGAACACGAGACCGCTGCGGATCGGGTCTTCGCGAACGGTGCGCACGGGGTGGTCGTCCGGGATACCGGTGGTGTTCAGCGTCCAGGACGCGCCGAAGTCGTCGGTGCGGAAGATGTACGGTCCGAAGTCGTCCATCCGGTAGCGCTGCACGGCCAGATAGGCGCGCCCCGCCTGGTGCGTCGACAGCTCGATCTCGTCCACCGTTCCCAACTCCGGCATCGCCGCCGGGGTCACGTCGGTCCACGTGGCGCCTCCGTCTCGAGTCACATGCACCCGCCCGTCGTCGCTCCCGGCCCAGATCTCGTTGGCGTCGAACGGCGACTCGGCGATCGAGAAGACGACGTTGTAGATCTCCACGCCGGTTACGTCGGCGTTGATCGGCCCGCCCGACTGCTCCTGATGGGCGGGATTGTCGGTGGTCAGATCCGAGCTGATCGTTTCCCAGTTCACGCCCTCGTCACGCGAGCGGTTGACGTGCTGCGACCCGTGGTAGATCACGCGCGGGTCGTGCTGGCTGACCAGCATCGGCGACACCCACTGGAAGCGATGCCGCAGATCCTTCGCCGCCATCCCGAGTTGCAGCTGCGGGTACAGCATGATGTTGCGCCGCTGTCCCGACTGCAGGTCGTAGCGGTCCATGACTCCGCCATAGCACCCCGCGTACACGATGTGGGGCCGGTTCGGATGGAGCGCCACGGGGCCGGTCTCGCAGCCGCCGATGTTCAGCCAGTGCTGTTTGGGGTAGAGGGTGTTGACGTCCGACCAGGCGGTGACCGAGATCGTCGTGTTGTCCTGCTGCGCCCCATGCAGGCGGTACGGGTAGCCGTTGTCGACGATCACGTCGTACAGCTCCGCCGTGGGCTGGTTGAAGTAGCTTGACCAGGTCTCACCGCCGTTGACCGTCACCTGGGCTCCGCCGTCATCGGCGACGACCATGCGGTCGGGATCGGAGGGGTGGATCCAGAGATCGTGGACGTCGCCGTGGGGCACGGGGATGACCTCGAACGTGGTTCCCCCGTCCACCGAGCGATACATGCTCGTATTGAGGGCGTACACCGTATTCGGGTCGACCGGATCGGCCTTGATGTGCGTGTAGTACCAGGCGCGCTGGCGCAGGTTGTTCTCCGAGTTGGTGCGCGTCCAGGTGGCGCCGCCATCGTCGGAGCGGTAGACGCCGCCATCCGGCTCGGCCTCGATGATCGCCCACACCCGGTCCGGATCGGCGGGCGACACGGTCACGCCGACCTTCCCCACGATCCCCTCGGGCAGGCCGCCGCCCAGCTTGGTCCAGGTGTCGCCGCCGTCGTTGGTCTTGTAGACGCCGCCCTCTTCCGCGCCCGAAATGAGCGCCCACGGCTTGCGCTCGGCCCGCCACATCCCCGCGTACAGGATGCGGGGATTGGTCATGTCCATGGCCAGATCCGACGCGCCGGTCGAGTCGTTGAGGGCGAGGACGTGCTCCCAGGTCTCGCCGCCGTCACTCGAGCGGAATATCCCCCGCTCGGGGTTCTTGCCGAAGGGATGACCCAGCGCCGCCACGTACACCAGGTCGTGGTCGCGCGGGTGCACCTCGATGCGCCCGATCTGACCGGCATCGGGCAGCCCGATGAAGCTCCAACTCCGGCCCGCGTCCATAGACTTCCATGCGCCGTGCCCGGCGGAGGTGTTGCCGCGAATGCAAATCGACCCCTCACCGACATAGATCACGTTCGGGTCCGAATCAGCGACCCGCACCGCGCCGATCGATCCCCCGAAATAGCCGTCGGTGATGTTGCGCCACGAAGCGCCGTTGTCATTCGATTCCCAGACCCCACCGCCGGTCGTGCCCATCAGCCAGCGGTCCGGGTCGCCTGCGAAGCCGGTGGCCGCCGTCGAGCGCCCGCCGCGGAAGGGTCCCGCCATGCGGTAGCTCAGGTCCTTGAAGGCGAGGGTGTCGAGTTGCTGCGCGGCGACCGGGGCAGGGGCCGGGGCCGCCGAGGCCGCGAGGACCGCGACAAGGGAGGCCGCCCGAACGAGGCGTATTGCGAAGCGCATGGGTCGTGTCCTGGACTGGGTGGGAGGATGACGTGGTGACTGACTATATGCCGAATGCGACCGTGAATCTGTCAAGTTGGGACGCAGCGTCCGCCACAGGCGGCACCCCCGAGCCATGCCGCTGCCCGGCCCGGGGCCGAGCACGTCAGTCGCCGCCCGCCCCTCCCAGCCCCAGCGCCTCCGCCTGCCGGCGAATGTCGTCGCGATCCCGCAACATCAGCTCGGGATACCGTGCCAGCACATCGCCCGGATAGTCCGACGCGACCCCCTTCACATACCGATCCAGGAAGCCGAGCACCAGGTCGTTCTGGATCGCGGTGAGCTGCGCGGTGATCCCGGGCTCGCCCAGCATGGCGGCTGCCGCCGGTTCGCCCAGAATCTCGGGAAAGTCGCTGATGCCGACGTGCTGAATCCCGGGGATCATGATCCTGTGGACGTCGTCCCGCATCCCCGCCGTGGCCAGCCGCTCGTAGGCGAGATCTCCCGCGGTCGGCGCGCCGGACCCATAGTCGCCCCGGTAGACGTTGAAGTCTTCCGGCATGGTCGCCATGACCACGGTAGGATCGGAGTTGAGCATGAGGAACGGGGTGCGCACGTCGGCATCGATCAGCTCGCCCGTCCAGTACCCGCCGTCGAGGTTGATCGCCGCCCTGGCCCGCCGGTCGCCCTGCGCGAGCATGGCCGCGATGTAGCCACCGTACGACATCCCCATGTAGCCGCGGCTTCCATGGTCGATCGCGTCCGCCACCCCGGCCGCGGCTTCGGGTACATCCTTCGCTTCAAGGCGATCGAGCACGAACTGGACATCGGACTGCCAGACCTGGGCGAGCTGTCCCAGCGAGGTCCCCCGAAGCGCGCGAATGTACACGGGAAACGCGTCCAGCGCGTCGGCGAGGCTCGGCGGATAGTGCACGGTCATGCTCGCCGTGTTGGCGGCATAGCGCATCATGTCCTCCGCAATGAGCGGCGACATCGTGATCGCGTCCCCGTTCGGATAGACGATCCCGCCCGACTCGTAGGGATGCCCCACCGACAGCACGACATAACCGTTGGCGGCGAGATGCTCGAAAAGGGCGGTCTGCTGCGCCGGATAGGAGGTATACCCGTGGTTGAAGCCGATCACCGGGAAAGTGCCCCCGGCGGGCGTCGCATCCGCGTGACTGTTGGTGTTCAGGGATGTGCAGCCCCGCAACGCATCGGGCGGCAGCTGCATGGCGCCAAGGAGCTGGCCCGGGAGTACCAGCGCCTCCGGCTCGGAGAAGTAGGGCCGGGGCGCCGACTGCGCACCGCCCGAGGCCGGATACCACGCCCGGACGAAGATGCGGCGGAAAGGGGTGGGCGTGGGAGCGTACTGGGCACTGCGCAGGTGGTCCGTGACCTCGAACTCGGCGCTGCCGACGGCGTGGGGGCCTGTTACCGCAGGCCAGCCCGCGCAGTTCGCGGCGTAGTCGTAGCTGGCCTGGGCATCGTCCGCTTCCCGTCCGGCCCCGGACATGTCCGCGCCACTCGTCGCCACGAACTTCTGCACGCGCCGCCCCGTGGACGCTTCACCCACGTAGATGTTGCCCTGCGAATCGACCCCCATCCCGTGCGGGCGGATGAACTGACCCACCTGACGGCCCCCGCGACCGAATTCGCCCACCACCTCCATGTTGGATCGTTGCAGGATCCACACCTTGTGGTTGGTGCCGTCGGCCAGATAGAGCCACCGCTGGTCGGCGTCGGGCGAAAGCGCCAGCACGAAGGCCGACCCGGATGCCCTGGTCAGCGGCGCGATCGTCTTCTCGGCGACGAACGTCCCGTCGCGGTGGAAGATCTGGATCCGGTTGCCGCGCCGGTCCGCGACATAGATCAGGCCGTCGTTGGAGCCGACCAGCCCGTGCACGGTGGAAAACTGCCGCGGCGGCGCACTATCCACCGTGCGGCCGGCGTAGTCGTACTCCGCCTCGTCGTTCGGGGACTCGCCGTACGCGCCCCAGTGCCGCAGGTACGCTCCCGTGTCGCCATCGAAGACGATGACGCGCCGGTTGCGGTAGCCATCCGCGACGTAGGCCTCGTTCGTCTCGGGATCGACCCAGACTCCGGCCGGACCACCCAGCAGGCTCGTATCGCCGCTGCCGCCGTTCTCGTCGTACGCCCCGAGCGTCATCAGGTGCTCGCCCGAGCGCGTGAACTTCATGACGCGATGATGCCGGAAGGTGCCGATCCACACGTTGTCGTTGTGGTCGATGAAGAGGCCGTGCGAGTTGCGCGGAAACTCCGACACATCCTGCGTGGCGGGATCGCCCCACGCCTGCACGACATTCCCGTCCGTGTCGAACTCGATGACGACGGGCGCGGGAACGCAGCATTCTCCCATGGGCGGATCCTGCACCGCCGCGATCTCCTCGGGTGTCAGCGTCTCCGGCAGGTGGGTGATCCACACATGGTCCCGGGCGTCCACGAAGACGGACGTGATCGAACCCAGGATCCAGTCGTTGGGCAGCTGCTGCGGCCACGACGGATCGACCGCGAATGTCGGCGCGCTGTCGGCCGGTCCGGCATCTGCGCCGGGATCCGCGGAATCGGTGGAGCAGGCAGCGACCAGCAGGGAAGTCACCGCGATCACGAGTGAGCGTGCGAAGGGGCGAGTCATGAGTCCTCCGGTGGAATTGGCGGGTCGGCGGGGCCGCATGGCCCCATGCCGGACTGCGGGGAAAATACGTGATTCAGCCGGCTCGGGGCGAACCCGTCCTGTTCCGCGGAGATCCCGCGCGACGCTAGAATGTCGGGATGGGACACCGCACCTGCACCGCATTCAACCGACCATTGCCATGACACACCGACCCAGTCATCGATCGATCCTGACCGCCACCGTCCTCACCCTTGCGAGTATCGCCGCTTCCACCGGCCCGCTTGTCGCCCAGTCCGTGGAAGAGGGGAAGGACGCCGCCCTTGCCCACGCCACGGCCCTCGACGACCTCGTGGCGGAGATGTCGACCCGGCTCTGGGATTTCTCGGAGATCGCCCTGGAGGAACACCGATCTGCCGCCTATCTCGCACAGGTCCTGCAGGACGAAGGCTTCGCGGTCGAGACCGGAGTCGCGGGCATGCCCACCGCCTTTGTCGCATCGTGGGGGTCGGGTCGGCCGATCCTGGGCGTCCTCGCCGAATACGACGCGCTGCCCAACATCGGCAATGCGGTGCAACCCGGACGCGCGCCGCGCGACGACGGCCACATCCACGGCCAGGGCTGCGGCCACAACCTCTTCGGCGCTGCCTCGGTGGCCTCCGCGATCGCCATCAAGCGCATGATGGCCGAGCACGGCACCACCGGCACCGTCCGCCTCTACGGCACCCCCGCCGAGGAGACCGTGGTTGGCAAGGTCTACATGGCCCGCGACGGGCTCTTCGACGACCTGGACGCATCGATCGTCTGGCATCCCGGTCAGAGAACGGCCGTTTCCAACACGATCGCCCAGTCGCTCAACAACTTCGAGGTGACCTTCCGGGGACAGGCCGCCCATGGGGCAGCGGACCCCTGGAACGGACGCAGCGCGCTCGACGCGGTGGAGCTCATGAACCACGGCGTCAACATGATGCGCGAGCACATCGAGCCGAGCGCCCGCGTCCACTACGTGATTCCGAACGCGGGCGAGGCTCCCAACGTGGTGCCCGAGTACGCCCGCGTCTGGTACTACGTCCGGGACACGACCCGCACCGCGGTGGAAGAGAACTACGCCTGGATCCTGGACATCGCGGCCGGCGCCGCGCAGATGACAAGGACCGAGCACGAGGCCTTCCTCATCACCGGTGTCCACACCTACACCCTGGTTCGACCCCTTCAGGAGGCGATGCAGGCGAATCTGGAGCGCGTGGGGCCGCCGCAGTTCAGCGAGGAGGATCAGCGCTTCGCCAGGGAGCTCCAGGGCTTCCTCGAAGTGGAGCAGTCAGGGTTGCGCGACACCATCGACGCACTTCCCGATGCGCCAATGCCGGCGGGCGGGGGCTCGTCCGATGTCGCCGAAGTCAGCTACATCACTCCGACCGTCGAGTTCAGCGTGACCACGGCGGCCGAGCATGTCCCGTGGCACTCATGGGCCACCAGCGCATCGCACGGGACTCCGGGCGCGGTGAAGGGGGCGCAGGTGGCGGCGAGGGCGCTCGCCCTCATGGGTGCCGAGCTCATCCTGGACGCCGACCTGCTCCAGCGCGCGAAAGAAGCCCACGCCGAAATGACGGGTGGGGTGCCATACAGGTCGCCGCTCCCGGAAGGGCAGGCGGTGCCGCTCCCGAATCGTGGTTCCGGCGGAATGGAATGACCCTGGGCTGACGCGCGGGGTCGGCATGCCCCGGGGAGCCGCCGTGAGCCGGTCTCCCGAGGCCGCGATGTCCCGTCAGTCGTCCCCGACCGCCCCCACCGCCGCGAGCCTGCCCGAGATCTCGCGCAAGCGCAGCCACTGCTGGTAGTGGAAGGGGAGCATCATCATCGATTCCATGAACTGGAACACGTACATGACGATGGCGAAGACGGTGCCGTAGTCGACCGTCCGCTCCACCGCCGCGCGGACGGAGAAGACGATCAGCACGATCATGAACAGCCAGTTGATTCCGAAGTTGGCGGCCTCGAGGTCGGAGAGCCGGATGTTCCAGCGCATCGTGGCACGGAGGTGGCGCGCGACGCGGCCGGGGTTGCCGGAGTCGACGATATCCACCCGCCGCTCGTGCTCGTCGTTCAGCCCTTCGTTGTACCGCGTGGTGAGCCTCCCGGTGAGCGCGTAGAGCGTGACCGTAGCCGCCGAGACGACCAGGCACCCCACAAAGATCGGAATGTTGAGTGTCGACAGAATCAGTATGGTGCCCACCAGGCCGAGGGTGCTAACGATCAGCTCCGGCAGTGAATTCTCGAAGAACTCGACGATCTCCTTCAGCATCCCGAGGCGGGCGGTCTTCGTCGAAGTGCTGCTCTCGGCGTCCCGGGCCACCATTTCCTCGCCAAGCGTGGTGTAGATCCTGGCGTAGGCTCGACTGTCGACCAGACGGCGGACGACGGCGATCCCCATGGCGAAGATCCCGAGCCCGGCGAGTTCGTAGAGCCCGCGGGTGGACTCGCCCAGGACGCTGTCGATGGCCCGCCCGATCACCAGCGGGAAAAGAACCCAGCCCACCGCTTCCAGGACGACGAGAAGAGCGGTGAGTGTGAAGCGGCCGGCGAAACGCTTCAACAGATCATGCATGGGGCGGCCGAGTTGGAGTCTCTAGAGGTTCCTTTCGACTCCCAAGTGTCCTTGAAAGGGGACAACGGGTGGTGCCGCGAAGGCCTCACCTCGCTGGAATTCGGGCTCACACACCTCGCCGACATCGGTGGCAGCATGCTCCTGCTCCGCCGCATTGAGTCGGATAATGCCACTGGCGCCAAAAATCAGTCCCATGGACAGGACCAAACCCAGTGCCGAGATCCGCCAGTTCAACTGTCTCTTCAAGTGTAGCCTCGTCATTTGTCCCTCCCCCTGGCGTCGTGCGCCCCCATTGGCGCTCCATGCCATGCTGTCTTCAGCAATAATCGTGCCAAGAACGCCTGCCAGATCGGCCGGACGTTCTGGCCGGTGCGTCCAACCGTCGGTCAATTCGGCTGAATGAAGCTCCCGATCGCGGGGACCGGGCAGCCGAATCGCCGAGGCCGTCTGCCATATTGGCCGATCATTGCCGAGGACTGTCGTCCGTACTCTCTTTGGAGCGGCAACACCAGCGTGGGGTTGCCGGGCCGACCCACAGCGACAGCGAGGAGCCATGGTCCGCTATACATCAATCCGGGCCGCAGCCGTGGCAGGCGTCCTGCTGGCGCCGGTCCCCGCCGCTCCGCAGACGGACAGCGGCGCAGCCGGGTCCGCCAACCCCGCCGGGGCGATTACCGAGGTGCCGGGAATCCGCGTCGGGCAGTTCACCTACCCGGATGCCGCCACCGGATGCACGGTGATTGTCGCCGACGGAGGCGCTATCGGCGGTGTGGATGTGCGCGGCGGCGCTCCCGGCACCGTCGAAACCGACCTCCTCGACCCGGTCAACACGGTGCAGGAGGTGAACGCAGTCGTCCTTTCGGGCGGGAGCGCCTTCGGCCTCGCCACACGGCACGGTGTCATGCGCTACCTGGAAGAGCGCGGCGAAGGCTACCGCGTCGGTCCCGACCTCGTCGTCCCGATCGTGCCGGGCGCGATCATCTTCGACCTGCGCGTCGCGGCGGGCGTGCGGCCCGGCCCCGATTGCGGCTACGACGCCGCCACCGGCGCCACCACCGGCCCCGTCGCGGAGGGGAGCGTGGGGGCGGGCGCCGGCGCCACGGTGGGGAAGATGCGGGGCGGGGGCAGCGCCATGAAGGGCGGGGTCGGCACGGCCTCGATCACCCTCGAGAGCGGCCTCGTCGTCGGCGCGATCGTCGTCGTCAACGCCGTCGGCGACGTGATCGACCCGGCCACCGGACAGGTCGTGGCCGGCGCGCTCGGCGAGAACGGCGAATTCCTCGACGCCCGGCGCATCCTCCGCGGCGAAGCACCCTCCCCGCCGCCGGGCGAGAACACCACGATCGCCGTCGTTGCCACCAACGCACAGCTCACCCAGGCCGAAGCCACCAAGGTCGCGCAGATGGCCCACGACGGCTTCGCCCGCGCGATCGTGCCCAGCCACACCCCCGGCGACGGCGACACCATCTTCTCGCTCGCCACCGGCACCCTCGCCGACGGCTTCAGCACCAGCCAGGTCGGCGCCCTCGCGGCAGAGGCCATGGCCGACGCCATCGTGCAGGCGGTGCGCATGGCCACCGGCCTCCCGTCGATCCCGGCCGTGCAGGATCTGCCGGGCTTGCGAGACCAGGGTCCCGCCGCACGGGAACCGGCACCGGCAGCGCGGTCAGCCCTCGATGGCAACTCGCCAGGTCCCGGCGCGTGAACCCCACCCTCCTGGGCCTCCTCGCCTACGTCGTCCTCATCACGGCGGTCGGCCTCGCCATCGGCCGCCGCGTCTCCGGCACCGGTGACTTCTTCGTCGCGGGCCGCAGACTCGGGCCCGGGCTCCTCTTCGCCACGCTCCTTGCGGCCAACATCGGCGCGGGCTCCACCGTGGGCGCAGCGAGCATCGGCTACGAGAACGGCCTCGCGGCCTGGTGGTGGGTGGGGTCGGCCGGCGTCGGCACGCTTTTGCTCGCCATCTGGCTCGGACCGCGGATGTGGCGCGTCGCCCGCGACCACTCCCTCCTCACCGTCGGCGACTACCTGGAGCACCGCTACGGCCCATCCGTCCGGGCGGCGATGGCCGCCCTCCTCTGGCTAGGCACCCTGGCCATCCTCGCGGCGCAGCTGATCGCGATGGCGTGGATCCTGCAGGAGGTCGCAGGCGCTCCCCGCTGGCTCGGCGCGCTCGCCGGGGGCGCGGTGATGACCGTGTACTTCGTCGCGGGCGGGCTGCTCAGCTCGGCCTGGGTCAACCTGGTGCAGCTCGTCGTTCTGGTGTGCGGGTTCCTGATCGCGGTGCCGCTCGCGATCGGTGGGGCGGGGGGCATCGGCGAGGTGGTGGAAAACGCGCGCGCCATCCCCGGCCACATGGACTTCATGAGCAACGGCGGATCGGGGTGGATGTACCTGATGCTGCTCGCGCCCGCCTTCATCGTGTCGCCCGGCATCCTGCAGAAGACCTTCGGAGCCCGCAGCGAACGGACCGTCCGCATCGGGGTCGCGGCCTGCGCCATCGCACTCATGCTCTTCGCCCTCCTGCCGCCGGCGCTGGGGATGGTCGCGCGCGCGGTGGCCCCCGGGCTGGAGAATCCGGAGATGGCGCTGCCGGTGATCCTCACGCAGGGGGTGCCGGCGTGGGTCGGCCTGCTGGGGCTGGCGGCGGTGCTGTCGGCCGAGATCAGCTCGGCGGACGCGATCCTCTTCATGCTGGCGACGTCGCTCTCGAAGGACCTGTACCGGCGTTTCGTCAATCCCCGCGCCACGGACCGGCAGGTGCTCAAGGTGGCGCGCGGCGCGGCGGTTGCGGGCGGCGGCGCGGGGATCCTGCTGGCGATCGTCCTGCCGGGCGTGGTGGAATCACTGACGATCTTCTATTCGTTGCTGGGCGTCAGCCTCTTCGTGCCGGTGGTGGCGGGTCTCCATTCGCGGCGCCCCGGCTCGGCGGAAGCGCTGGCTGCGGCGGGCGCGGGCGTCGTGACCCTCCTGGTGGCGCGCGCGTGGGGCGGGAGCGGCTGGATGGTGCCGTCCGCGTGGGGACTGCTCTCCGCCGCGATGGCCTACGGGGTCGTCTACGCAGCCCGACGGTTGATAAATGTAAAGCAGACATGACAAAATGTTATATACAGTTTACACAAGCATGACGATTCTCAACCCGGGCGCGAGGCCATGAAGCCCCACATCCCCGAACTGCACACCTGCGAGATGCACACCGGAGGCGAGCCCGTCCGGATCGTCACCCGTGGCTACCCGGACATCCCGGGCGCGACCATCCTCGACAAGCGGCGGTACGCCCGCGAGCACCTCGACCACCTGCGCCGCTTCCTCATGCACGAGCCGCGCGGCCACAACGACATGTACGGGGTGATCCTGGTGGAGCCGGACCACCCCGACGCCGACCTCGCGGTCCTCTTCTGCCACAACGAGGGCTACTCCACGATGTGCGGTCACGCCACCATCGCCGTGGCGCGCTGGGCCGTCGACACGGGGCTGGTGGCCGCGGTCGAGCCCCGAACGACGGTGGGCGTCCAGTGTCCCTGCGGCCTCGTCACCGCGCACGTCCAGGTGCGGGATGGCCGCCCCGGCCTGGTCCACTTCGAGAGCGTGGGCGCCTTCGCCCCCCTGATCGACGCCAAGGTCGAGGTGGAGGGTGTGGGCACGGTCGAGGTCGACATCGGCTACGGCGGCGCTTTCTACGCCTTCGTGCCGGCGGCGCGCTTCGGCCTCGACGTGCGCACCTCGTCCGCGCGGTCGCTTGTGGACGCCGCCTGGGCGGTGACGTGCGCGGCCAAGGCGCAGCTCGAGCTGGAACATCCCGGGCACGAAGACCTGGCCTTCCTGTACGGCACCATCCTCACCGACGGGGGCTGGGGCGACGACCGCCCCAGCGCGAATGTGTGCGTCTTCGCGGACCGCCAGGTCGACCGCAGCCCGACGGGCAGCGGGGTCACGGCCCGTATGGCGATCCAGAAGGCGCGGGGGCTGGCGGGGGTGGGTGAAGAGCGGCGCTTCTCGAGCGTGACCGGCGCGGTCTTCACGGGCTGCATCGTCGAGGAGACGCGCGTGGGGGACCACGAGGCGGTGACGGTGCTGGTGGGAGGCGAGGCCCACTACACGGGCGAGGCGTGTTTCCGGGCCGAGGAGGGGGATCGGCTGGCGGGTGGGTTCACGGTGCGGTGAAGGTGCGGGGAGGTGCCCGATCGGGTCCGATGGGTTTCCGCCGCGCCCGTGCCGAAACGGCTCGCCTTGCCCCCAATTGGCGACACCCGCCCCCGTGGCGCATCTTGTAGCCGCACGATTTCAAGGAGTGGATTCATGGACAGGAAGCAGTTCCTTCAGGTGGCGGGTGTGGCATGCGGCGCGGGGATGCTGGCCGGGTGCGCGGGTGAGGGTGCCGGGACCGGGGAGGCCGCCGAGCAGGGGTCCGGGCCGGACGCTGCGGGGGAGGGCGCCGGCACACCCTCCACCCTCAACCCACCCCTCGACCGCATCGGCGTACAGCTCTACACGGTGCGCTCCCTCATGGCCGAGGACGTCGCCGCAACGCTCGCCGCCGTGGCCGCCATCGGCTACAGCGAGGTCGAGTTCGCCGGCTACTTCGACCACACGCCGGACGAAATCCGGGGCATGCTGGCCGCCAACGGCCTCACCGCGCCGGCCACCCACGTCGGGCTCGACCAGGTGCGGGGCGACGCGCTCGACGCGTCCATCGAGTCGGCACAGGCGATCGGGCACGGCTGGCTGGTGGTACCATCGCTCCCCGAATCGCTGCGCACAGCCGACGGCTACCGCGAGGTGGCCGGGATCCTCAACGAGGCCGGGGCGGCCGCCGCATCCGCCGGCATCCGGGTCGGCTACCACAACCACGCATTCGAGTTCGAGCCCGTGGGCGAAGACCCCGCCGGGCCGACCGGCTACTCGGTCCTCGTGGACAACCTCGACCCGGCGCTGGTCGACCTCGAAATCGACCTGCACTGGTCGGCGGTCGGCGGCGCCGATGCGCTCGCCCTCTTCGAGGCCTACCCGGGGCGCTTTCCGCTGTGCCACGTCAAAGGCCTGAGCGCCGACGGGCGGATGGTCGACGTGGGCGCGGGAGAGATCGACTGGGCCGGGATCTTCGAGCACTCGGATCATGCGGGGCTCCGCCACTACTTCGTCGAGCACGACCAGCCGGACGACGCCCTCGCGTCCATCGAGGCCAGTTACCGTTATCTGTCCGCGACGTGACGCGGAAGCTCACTCCCAGCCGAGCAGGGAAACGCGCATGAACGAACCGACCACCGCGGCAAACGCCGAAGACGCCGCCCTCAACCCCGACCGACTCTTCCTGGGCAGCTGCGTGGCGCTCATCGCGACATCCGTGGCCTTTGCGACCGTGGGCGCGGTCATGTTCGCGCTGAAGGGCGAATTCGTGCTGACGAACGCGCAGGTCGGCTGGATCGGCGGGGCGGCGCTGTGGGGCTTCGCGGTCTCTCAGGTGGTCTTCGCACCGCTCTGCGACACGCTCGGGATGCGGACGCTGTTGCGGATGGCGTTCGTCGGGCACCTGAGCGGCACGCTGGTGATGATCTTCGCGGGCGGATTCGCGACGCTGTTCGCGGGGGCGCTGGTGATCGCGATGGCCAACGGGCTGGTCGAGGCGGCGTGCAATCCGCTGGTGGCGACGCTCTTTCCGGACAACAAGACGGCGAAGCTGAACCGCTTCCACGTGTGGTTTCCGGGGGGGATCGTGCTGGGCGGGCTGGCCGCGTACGGGCTGGACCAGGTGGGGCTGACTTCGTGGCAGTTGAAGCTGGTGCTGGTCCTCGTGCCGACGGTGGTCTACGGGTTCCTTCTGCTCGGCCAGAGGTTTCCGCGGACGGAGGGGGTGCGGTCGGGCGTTTCGATGGGCGAGATGTTTCGGGCCACGTTCAGCACGCCGCTGATGCTGCTGATCCTGGCCTGCACGACGATTACCGCGTCGATCGAGCTCGGGCCGAACCGCTGGTTGCCGGCGGTGCTGGAGGCCGGCGGGATGGCGGGGATTCTGGTGCTCGTCTACATCAACGGGATCATGGCGGTGATGCGGTTCTGGGCGGGGCCGGTCGTGCACCGGTTGTCGCCGACGGGGATCCTGCTGGCGTCGGCTGTGGTTTCGGCGGTGGGGCTGTTCTGGCTGAGCGGTGGCGGATCAGTGTGGGTTGCGGTGGCGGCCGCGACGGTCTTTGCGGTCGGCGTCTGCTACATGTGGCCGACGATGCTCGGCTTCATATCGGAGCAGATTCCCAAGAGCGGCGCGCTGGGGCTGGGGTTGATGGGCACGGTGGGGATGGCCACCGTCGGGATCGTGACCACGCCCTGGATGGGTGAGATCGCGGACCGGGAGGCGCACCCGCTTCTGGTCGACAACGGCGCCTTTGTCGTGTTGCTGGAGGGCGCGGGGGCGCTCGACTCCGAGTCGCTGCGCACGCCGGGACCCGAGGGCGACGATCTGCGGGCGGCGCAGGAGGTGATCACCGGCGTGCTCGAATTCGCGATGGAGACAGATTCGATGCCCCCCGTCGAGACCGCCAACGCACTGCGGGCGCTGATCGGGTCGGGTTCGACCTCGCCGGCGGTGGAGCGCGCCCAGGACATTCTCAACCCGGCCGAAAACCACGGCGGCCTGGTGTCGTTCCGGTCGCTGGTCCCGTTCAGCGGGGTGCTGATCATCGTCTTCGGGACGCTCTTCGTGCGGGAGCGGCGGCGTGGCGGCTACCGGGCGGAGCGGCTGTCGTAGCGGCGGCGCGCGCGGCATGAACCCCCACCTGGGCCGGAAGCTCCGGTATGGCATGGTCGGCGGCGGCCCCGGCGCCTTCATCGGGGCCGTGCACCGCATGGCCGCGGCGCTGGACGGGGAGTGGGAGCTTGTCGCGGGGGCGTTCGCGTCGCACCCGGATCGCTCCCGCGCGCAGGGACGCGATCTGGGGCTGGATGCGGGGCGCGTCTACGGCTCCTACCGCGAGATGGCCCGGGCCGAGGCCGCCCTGGACGCGAACCGCCGCATCGACGCGGTGTCGATCGTCACCCCCAACCACCTTCACCACCCTGTCGCGACCGCCTTCCTCGATGCCGGCATCCACGTCGTCTGCGACAAGCCCATGACGACCAGCGTGGCCGACGCCGAGGACCTCTGCAGCGCGGTCGGGCGCACTGGCCTGGTCTTCGCGCTCACGCACAATTACACCGGCTACCCGATGGTGAAAGAGGCCCGTCACCTCGCGCGTTCGGGCCGCCTGGGCGCCCTGCGCAAGGTCGTGGCCGAGTACCCGCAGGGATGGCTCGCCACCCGCCTCGAGGAGGGCGGCCACAAGCAGGCGTCGTGGCGCCAGGATCCGTCGCAGGCGGGGCCGTCGTCGGCGATGGGCGACATCGGGTCGCACCTGCACAACCTCGTGCGCTACGTGACCGGGCTCGAGATCGAGGCCGTTTTCGCCGAAATCGCGACGCTTGTGCCGGGCCGCGCCATGGACGACGACGCGGCGATCCTGGTGCGCTTTGCGGGCGGCGCGCGCGGGGTGTACTACGCCAGCCAGGTGGCTGCGGGCGAGGAGAACGGCCTTACGCTCCGGGTCTACGGCGAACGCGCCGGGCTGGTCTGGCGCCAGGAGGAGCCCAACCATCTGGACGTGCTGCCCACCGACGCGCCGCGCCAGCGCCTGACCCGCGGCAACGCGTACCTGTCCGAAGCGGCCCAACACGCGACGCGCCTGCCTCCCGGGCACCCCGAGGGCTTCATCGAAGCCTTCGCGAACATCTACCGGAATGCAGGGCGGGCGATCGGGGTGAGGATCGCGGGTGACGAGGCCGACCCTCTCGACGACGACTTCCCGGACCACGCCGACGGCCTGGCGGGCATGCGCTTCATCGAGGGGACGCTCGCCTCGGCCTCGCGGGAGGCCTGGGTCGACATGGCCACCATGGCCCGCCCGGTGGAGGTATCCGCGTGAGCCGCCCGGCGACGATGCCCGGCCCCGGCGGCCCGTTGGAGGCCCCTCGATGAGCCGCCCCATCACCCTCTTCACCGGCCAATGGGCCGACCTGCCCCTCGAGGTGCTGGCCGGGAAGGCCGCCGTCTGGGGCTACGACGGCCTGGAACTCGCCTGCTGGGGAGATCACTTCGACGTCCAGGCGGCGCTTGCCGACCCGGACTACTGTGCGGGCCGCAGGGCGCTGCTGGCCCGGCACGGCCTCGCCGTCCACGCAATCAGCAACCATCTGGTCGGCCAGGCCGTGTGCGACCGCATCGACGCGCGCCACGAGGCCATTTTACTGGGCCGCATCTGGGGCGACGGCGACCCGGAAGGCGTGCGGCGGCGGGCCGCCGCGGAGATGGCGGACACGGCCCGTGCGGCCGCGCGCCTCGGGGTGCCGGTCGTGAACGGCTTCACCGGAAGCGCCATCTGGCACCTCCTCTACAGCTTCCCTCCCATCCCGGCGAAGTGGATCGACGATGGCTTCCGCGACTTCGCGGAGCGGTGGACTCCCGTGCTGGATGTCTTCGCGGCCGAGGGCGTTCGTTTCGCGCTGGAGGTCCACCCGACCGAGATCGCATTCGACATCGCGACGACCGAGCGCGCCCTGGAAGCGGTGGACGGACACCCGGCCTTCGGCTTCAACTACGACCCCAGCCACCTTGCGTACCAGGGGGTCGACTGCGTCGAATTCATAAGGCGCTTCGGCGGGCGGATCTTCCACGCGCACATGAAGGACGTGTGGTGGTCCGACCGGCCGGTGGCTGCGGGGATATTCGGCGGGCACACGGAATTCGGCGATCCTCGCCGCTTCTGGGACTTTCGATCGCTCGGGCGCGGCCGCGTCGACTTCGAGGCCGTAATCCGGGCACTGAACCAGGTGGGGTACCATGGTCCTCTTTCGGTGGAGTGGGAAGACGCGGGCATGGACCGCGAACACGGAGCGAAGGAAGCCTGCGATTTCGTGCGCGGACTGGCCTTTCCGCCATCGGACGCGGCGTTCGACGCGGCGTTCAGCGGTGCCGGTTAGTGTGGTGTGCGCCCTGTCGATCTGGCTGGTTCCGCTGATGGCGCTAGCCCAGGAGCCCCCGGCCAACCAGCTGACCGCGGAAGAAGAGGCGGCCGGCTGGAAGCTCCTCTTCGACGGCACGCTCGAAGGCTGGCGCGGCTACAGGCGCGACGATGTCCCGGGCGGGTGGTCGGTGCAGGACGGCGTGCTCGCCTTTACCCCGGGCGGTGGGGACGGGGACCTGATGACCGCCAGCCAGTACGCCGACTTCGAACTGTCACTGGAGTGGAAGGTCGCCGAGGGAGGCAACAGCGGCATCTTCTACCGGGCGACGGAAGCCGAGCGCGCGCCCTACTGGACAGGTCCCGAATTCCAGATCCTCGACAACGAGCGTCACGCCGACGGCGCCAACCCGGAGACATCAGCCGGATCCAACTACGCGCTGCACGGTCCCGTCGAAGACGTGACCCGTCCGGTGGGCGAGTGGAATCAGGTGCGGATCATTGTCAGGGGTGCCGAGGTAGAACACTGGATGAACGGCGTCAGACTCCTGACCTACCAACTCTGGTCGGACGAGTGGCGCAATACGGTCATGCGTACCAAATTCTCGGAGTGGGCCGGATACGGAATGGCGCCAAGGGGGCATATCGGCCTCCAGGACCACGGCGATCCCGTCTGGTACCGCAACATCAAGATACGGGAGTATTGACACACTCCCCGTGAGCAAACGGCACAGTTCGCGAATATGAAACATATCTGTTCAGTATCGCTATCGGCGGCGGCATGGTTGCTGTCGGGCTGCGCGGACATCGCGCTCGAACCCGATCAGGTTCCGCATTTCCTCGAGATCACCCCGGCCGACACCCTCCTCACGGAGGGGGATCAGGCCAGGCTCACGCTGACTGTCAGGGATGGCGATCTCAACGCCATGCAGGGACCGCCGTCGTGGGCGCCGGCCGCGTGGGAGGTCACCCCCGATCCCCAGTCGGTCGACATCGCGCCGGACGGCAGCGTCTCCGCGCTGGGCGGCGGTGATCTCCGGATCATCGCGAGGGCGGCCGGGCTGGAGGCCTGGACCACCCTCAGAGTCAATCCGGCCAACATCAGGCTGCACGCATCGTCCATCTACCTGAACCAGGTGATTCCCGCGGTCGATGGGGTGCCAGTCATTGCCGGGCGCGACGCGATGCTGCGGATCTTCGCGACCGGCGATGAGACCAGCTTCTATCAGCCGAACGTGCGTGCGACCCTGTATCGGGACGGCGCGATCGTGCACACGGCGCTCATGACCCCGGGTGCGGATGTGCTGCCGTCCACCGTGGAGGAGGGGAGGCTCGACCTCTCCTTCAACACCCTGATCCCGGGGGAGATCATTCAACCGGGACTGGGTCTCGTGGTCGAACTCGACACCGAGGGAATCGTCCCGCTCGACACCGGGAGCGAACCCCGGATTCCGGCAGCGGGCGTGATGGACCTGGGCGTCGTCGAACTGCCCACGCACATCCAGACCATCGTTCCCACGCTCATCGAATCTGCGCCCAACGAGCGGATCTTCCTGTGGACCAACCGTCTGGACGCGGATCATCGCAACATGCGTTTTCTCCGGACGGTCATGCCGATCGGCGACCTGAAAGTCCGGGTGCATGAGCCGTACTACACCCGGGCCGATCTGACCAAGCCTACTGGCTGGAACAGCTTCCTGAGAGAGATCCGAGTGTTGTGGAGAGCAGAGGGCGAGGTCGGCTACTACTATGGCGCGGTTGTCCTGCCGCCGGGTTCGCGGTACGGGGGGTTGGGGTACATCGGGCAACCTGCAAGCGTGGGGCGGGATTCGGACCGCACCTTCACCCACGAAGTGGGCCACAACATGAACCTGCACCACGCACTCTGCGGGTCACCGACCCCCGCCAATCCGGACCCGAACTTTCCCCATGAAGCCGGCTCGATCGGTGTGTGGGGGTACGACATCCATCGCACCCGCCTGGTCTCTCCCATGCAGTACAAGGACGTCATGGGGTACTGCGATCCCGATTGGATCAGCGACTATCAGTTCAAGAGAGCCCTTGCCCATCGCCGCGCCACCGAGGACTTCGGCGGGATGGCGGCGGCGGCTTCGGCGCCCCCGGAGAAAACCCTGCTGCTTTGGGGCGGCGTTGGCGAAGAGGAATTCCTGTTGGAACCGGCGTTCCTGATGGAAGGCATCCCCAGACTCCCCGAATCAGGCGGCCCGTACAGCCTGGAGGGCTTCACCGGGGATGGCAGCACCCACTTCTCCTTCAACTTTACCCCCGATCCGGTCGAATTCGGCGGCGGACATTTCCTCTTCGCCGTTCCCTACGACCCCGCAGTCGACGGGGCGCTGGAGCGCGTCGTCCTGTCCGGCCCCGAGGGCGAATACGTGCTCGGCCCGTCGAGCGAGAGTCCCATGGCGATCATCACCAGCCGAGCGAGCGGTCAGATACGCGCGATATTGCGTGACTGGAACGGCGGCTTCAACCGTGTGGCCGGCGACACCGAAATCATGGTCAGCGATGGCCTGCCGGGAGGCGTACGATGAGCACCCGAATCATGCTGGCCGCCCTCGCGGGCCTGGCTCTCACGCACGGTTCCGCCTCGGCCCAGTTTCAGGCCGAAGTGCGCGGCGGACTCACGGTGGGGAGCATCTCGAGCTCGGCGGCCGCGCTCGACATTGCCCCCCTGCTTTCCTACGACGTGATCGTCAAGCGGCAGGTGATGCCCTCGGTCTCCGTCTTTGGCGGATTCTTCCGCACTGCGTTCGGGTGCGAGGAAGGATTCTGCACGGGCAAGGACATCTCGGTCGTGGGGAATCACGGGGCGCTGGGGGCGGAATGGAGCGGCGGCGTTCCGTGGGTTCGACTGGGTGTTCTCTTCGGCACCACGCGGGCCGGCACCGAGGGCGAGGCTCCCGATCCGGGCGCGGGGGTTCATGCAGCCGCGGGCCTCGCGGTGGGGGCCGGACGTCTCCGCTTCCTGCCGGGAATTTCGTATCGGTGGCTCTCGGCCAGCACCCCCTCCAGTTCGGAGCACGCGATCGCGCTGGCGCTGGACCTCGGTTTCGGGATCGCACTCGGCGGGGGCGGCCCCTGAGGTCCGCCTGGACGCTGGTCTCGTCCGCCCTGATTCTGGGCGGCTGCCTCGATTTGACGTTCGAGCCCGTCCACACTCCTTCGTCCCTCCTCATCCTTCCGGCCGACACGATGGTCACGGTCGGGGACAGGGTGCAGTACTCCGTCGTCGTGCTGGATCAGGACGGCAAGCCGATCGAGCCGCTGCCGTCCTGGGCGCAACCGGTGTGGGAGAGTTCGAACGCCGCGACGCTCCACATCTTGCCCGACGGGTCGGCAAGCGCCCTGGACTACGCCGAAACCGAGGTGATGGCATCCTACGCCGGTCTGCGCGCACGTACCCCCGTCCGCGTGAACCCGACGCAGCTGACGCTCACGGCGCCCTTCTACTACATCACCCAGGGGGTTCAGAATACCGTGCGCGGCGTGCCGCTGATCGAGGGACGCGACGCGCTCCTCCGCGTCTTCGTCACGGGCGATCGGCGGAGCTACTACCAGCCGAGGGTCGAGGCGCTCTTCTACCAGAGCGACGCCCTGGTCCACGGGATGGCGATTTCACCCCAATTCCGCGTGCTGCCGGTGGGCGTCGACGAAGGTCGGCTCGAGCTGTCGTACAACGCGAAGATCCCCGGATCGGTGATCGTACCGGGAACCGATCTCGTGATCGGGCTGGACAAGGACGGCGTCGTGCCCGCGACTCCGGAGAGCCGGCTGCGGATACCTGACAAAGGGCGCACGCGTCTCGATGTGCGCAGCCTGCCACGCTTCGACCTCACCATCGTGCCGATCAAGGTGGCAGCGGACCCCCAGGGGCTGATCCACCGATGGGTCGAAGACATCACGCCCTTCAGCGAAAAGCTGTCCGTGGTCCGCTCGCTGTTGCCGATCTCCGATCTGACCGTCCGGCGCCACGAGGGGTTTGTGAGCACGGCCAACCTGAACACCGGCAAGGGGTGGGGCGAACTCCTGGCCGAGCTCGTCTTCCTGCGCATCCGCGAGGGCGAGCGGGGGTACTACTACGGCGCCATGCTGCTCGGCGACGACGCCATCTGGGACGGGCTCGGGCAGTTCGACTACCCGGCCAGCATCGGGAAGGCGGATCCGGTCACCCTCGCCCACGAACTCGGTCACAACATGAGCCTCCGCCACGCCCCCTGCGGCGGCGCGATCGCGGCCGACATGGCCTATCCCTACAACGGCGGCGCGATCGGCGCCTGGGGCTACGACTTCGAGCAGGAGCGCATCGTCAGCGCGTCGCTATACAAGGATTTGATGGGATACTGCGAGCCCGAGTGGATCAGCGACTATCACTTCGCTCGCGCAATGGGCTTCCGCCTTTTCCGCGAAGCGCTCGTGATGGGGAACGCCAGGACGGGCGATGTCACCGCGGCGGGCCCGGGCGTGACCGGCAGTTGGTCGTCCGGCCCGGCGGCGCAGGGCGGCGGTACCTACAGTCCGGCGACCGCCCAGAAGACGCTCCTGCTGTGGGGCAGGGCGGGCCTCGGCGAACTGGTCCTCGATCCGGCGTTCGTGGTGGACGCGCCCGTCTCGCTGCCCACCGAGGACGGCCCCTACCGGCTCGAGGGCCACGGCCCGGCCGGTGAACGCAGGTTCTCGCTCAGCTTCGCCATTTGGCCCCTGGACCACGGCGGTGGCAACTTCGTCTTCACGGTGCCATTCGATCCCGACCGGGACGGTGCGCTTGAGCGGGTGGTGTTGTCGGGGCCCGAAGGGTCGCACACCCTGGAGCGGTTCGGATCAAGGCCCATGGCGATGGTCACCGAGCGGGGCAGCGGGAAGCTCAAGGCGGTCCTGCGGGACTGGGACGGCGCCTGGCCACCCGGGCTGACGCTCTCGGCAAGCGAAGCGGAAGTTGTGGTGAGCGAGGGACTGCCGCACTAGCAGGAGGGCCCTGCCCCTGCGCCCTGTCCCATCCGGGCATTCCGCTGTCCCTGCTCATTTCCGCGGAACCGCGGCCGGGCATCATCAAGTCGGGACGGCCGGATTCGAACCGGCGACCCCCTGAACCCCATTCAGGTGCGCTACCGGACTGCGCCACGTCCCGTGAGTGGAGGAAGCTAAACCTTCCGTGACGAACGGGGAAGCGGCTGGCCGCTGGACTGGGACCTCGGCGCCCTCGGCGTGACGCGCTGACTATCCGCAGGAGGCTAGCGCACCTCGTCGCTGTCCACGCGCCCGTCGACAAGGCGCACCACCCGCTTGACGCGCTCCACCACGCGGTGGTCGTGGGTGGAGAAGAGGAAGGTCACGCCCCGTTCCCGGTTCAGAGTCTCCATGAGCGAAATCAGCGTCTCGGCCGTCTCCGAATCGACATTGGCGGTGGGCTCGTCGGCAAGGACCACGGCGGGGTCGGAGGCGATGGCGCGGGCGATTGCGACGCGCTGCTGCTGGCCGCCGGAGAGTTCCGTGGGCTTGCGGTCCTCCAGGCCATCGAGCCCGACGGCGTGAAGTAGCTCCATGACGCGCTTGCGGCGCTCCGGCGCGGGCACACCCTGTACCCACATCACCATCTCGGCGTTCTCGTAGGCCGTGAGGACCGGGATCAGGTTGTAGGACTGGAAGACGAAGCCGATGCGGTCGCGGCGGAGGTGGCTGAGGGCCTTGCGGTTGAGCGTGCCGAGGTCGACGCCTTCGACCGCGACCGATCCGCTGGTGGGCGAATCGAGGCCGCCGACGAGGTTCAGGGTCGTGGTCTTGCCAGAGCCCGAGGGGCCGATGAGTGCGGTGAATTCTCCCTTGCCGACGGTGAGGTCGAGGCCGCGAAGGGCCTGCACTTCGAGGCTCCCCTGGGTGTAAAGCTTGGTGACGTCGCTGAGTGCGACGACGGTGCCGTTTTGAAGATCGCTGTTCGTCATCCAAGTCTGATGCTTTCCACCGGCTCGACACGCCCGGCACGCCACGCTGGATAGATGCCCGCGAGCACCACCGCCACAAAGGCGAGGACCACGATGCGGACGGCGTTCTCGGGGTAGATCCCGAACTTGAGTTGGGTCGCCATCGCGACGCCCGAGATCTCGGTGGGGCTGTCGCCGAGATAGCCGCCCATGTCGATACCGACCTGGCTGAGGTAGAGGTACGGGCCGATGGTCAGCGCCCCGGCGAGCACCAGGCCGATCACCCCGAGCCACACACTCTCGTAGACGACCAGCCGGAAGAGCTTCGCAGGGCTGAACCCCACCGCCATCATGATGCCGAATTCGCGCAGGCGCTCCATGACGCTCACGAAGACGGTGTTGAAGATGCCGGCGGCGACCATGAGCGCGATGATGCCGATCATGATGACGCCGCCGCCCACCTTCATGGCGACGAACGTGTACAGGTCGGGCCGCCCCTCGAACCAGGGGATGGCCGCCGCTTCGTCGCCGAGCTGTGCCTGGAGCCGGGCGGCAAGCGCCTCCGACCTGCGGTGGTCGGCGATGAAGAGGGCGACCTGGGTGGCTTCGTCCGGGGCGAAGCCGAGCACGCCCCGAACCGCGTCGATCGGAAGCAGCACCATCCCGACGTCGATGCTGGGCGCCCCGGTGCGCAGGATGCCGCGCACGCGTCCGAGCCCGGCTACGATGTCGCCGCCGCGGTCGGTGGCCGTGTAGACCACCCGGTCGCCGACCTCGGCCCCGAGGTTCTGCGCGAGCTGCGCGCCGAGGACCATCCCCGTCCGATCGTCGGCGGCGAACATCTCGCCCTCGGAGATCGCTTCCAGGTAGGACAGGGTGGTGGGGTCCTCGGCATCGGGGTCGAAGGCGATGAAGGCGGCGCCGTAGCTCTCGCGGGCGGTGCTCACCATGAGCTGGCCGCTGATGCGTTCGACGGCGCGGTCGACCTCGGGGTCGCTGGAGGCGGCTTCGATGAGAGCATCCGTTCCGGTCACGGTCCGCGACAGGCTCGGCGTGTCGAGGTACTCGGGATGCTGCACGGTCACATGCCCGCCGCCCATCCGCGCGCCCAGGTCGATCATGTCCTGCCAGTTCCGGTCCTGGGACGCCATCGAGAAGATCGCGAGGAAGACGCCGAAGGCGATCGACGCGAGGGTGAGCAGGGTTCGGCGGCGGTTCCGGCCCAGGTTGCGCCAGGCCATCATCCACAGGCTGGTTCGCTTCATGGGGCTCTCCAGGCTGTGGGCATCCTGGCCGCGAAGGGCTCGCCGTGCCCCGATTGATAGCGTATTGATATCATAATGGTATCATCCAACGTGCTCACTGGTGGCGCATGGCCTCGACAGGCTTGATCCGCGCCGCCTTGAGGGCGGGGTAGAGCATCGAAAGCAGGACGATCACGAACATCGCGCTCAGTGGACCGATGACGATGGTCGGGTCGACGACGCCCCGCATGACCGGGTCGAGACCGATCCCCGAGATCGAGATCTGGCCGCCGAGCGCAGCCAGGTCGATCCCCACCCGGGTGAAGTAGAAGAGCACGGGGACGGCCAGAATCAGCCCGGCCGCGGCGGCCAGCATGGCCTGGAAGAAGCCTTCCCACAGGATCAGGCCCACCACCCGCGTCGGCGAGAGGCCGATCGCCTTCAGCAGGCCCAGCTCCTTGATGCGCTCGAAGACGGCCATCAGCGTCGCGTTGATGAGGAGGATGGCGATCGCCAGGTAGACGATCATGAAGAGGATGTACATGGTGCCCTCCACCGAGTCCAGCATGGTGGCCAGCGTCGGGAAGAGTTCGCGCCAGGTCAGGACGTCGAGGTCGGGAGCGGCCGCCTGGATCTGGGCGGCCGAGGTCTCCAGGGGCTGGTCCGCGGTGGTCCGCACCACCACCTGGTGCGCTCCGCCCGGGAGGACGAAGAAGTCGAGGAAGGCCTGGCGCACGAGGAAGACTCCGCCCCGGTCGGTCGCCTCGCTGAACGGGGCGAGTATCCCTCGCACCTGGTACAGACCGTTCGCGATGCTTCCGTCGGTGGCCTGACTGAGGAGGACAAGCTCGTCCCCCAATCCTACGTCCAGCGTTCTGGCGAGCCTGCCACCGATCACGACCCCGGCAGGGTCGGAAGGGTCGAGCCAGCTGCCCTGCGCGACCCGGTCGTAGACGACACTCACCCGCGCGTCCTGGTCGGTTTCGACGCCCCGGAGCGACACGCCAGCCGAGGCCTCGCCGGCCGCCGCCAGCCCGCCTCCGAGGAGACGCGCGGAGGCGTCGAAGCCCATGGCGCCGAGGGTGTCCACGAGCTCGGCCGGGTCACCGATGCGATCGAACATGGACGGCTGGGTGCGGTAGTCCGGCGGGTAGACCTGCACGTCGCCGATCTCGACCTCGACGATCGTGGTCTCGAGGTCGCGGAGGAAGCCCTGGACGAAGGATGTCCAGACGATGAGGGTGAGGAGCGCCAGCGTCATCGCGGCGATGGTCGTGACCGTGCGCCGCCCGTAGCGCCAGAGATTGCGCCAGGCCATGACGGCGAGTCTCATGGTGTGCCCTTCACGCGCTTCCTCCGGAGCCTGTGCTCGGCGTTGGGTACGGGGTTGCGACGACGACGATTCAAGTGTGCGCTTCGTGCGTCGGGGCGGCAAGCGCGTCCCGCATCGCGCGGATGGCCTCCGGGCCCACGCGGCAGCAGCCCCCCACAACCCCCGCCCCCGCGGCGACCCAGCTCCGGCACGCGGCCCCCCAGTCGGGTTCGGCATCGGCGTGGCCCCACGTCTTTGTCGCGGCATCCCACTCGCCACCGCCGTTGGGGTAGGCGACGACCGGCTTGCGTGTCGCGGCGGCCAGGGTGCGGATGATCGGCGGGAGGAGGTGGGTGGGTGTGCAATTTACGCCGACCGAATGAGCGCTTTCGGTCTCGTCGGCCCATGCGGCCACCTCGTCGAGTGGCGTGCCGTCGCTGAGGCGGCGGGAGTCCCGGCAGGTAAACGTGAACCAGGCGGGCTTGTCGGTCGCGTCCTCGACGAGGTCCGCCAGCACCTGCGCCTCGGCGAACGACGGGATCGTCTCGCAGGCGAGCATGTCGGCGGGGCTGGCCGCGAGAAGGCGCAGGCGCGGGCGGTGGAAGTCGGCGAGCGCGGCCGGCCCGACGCCATAGTTGCCGTGGTACTCGGAACCATCGGCGAGGAAGGCGCCGTAGGGGCCGATGCTGGCCGCGACGAGGGGGCAGCTGCGCCCCGCGCGGTTTGCTTCGGCCGCCCAGAAGCGGTTGCGGGCGCGGACCGCCAGATCGACCGCGCTGCGGAAGATGCGCTCAGCGTCGCTGCGGGTGACGCCCCGGGCGGCGAGGCCCTCGAAGGTGGCCTGGTAGGTCGCGGTGATCACGCAGTCGGCGCCCGCGCGCAGATACGCAGCGTGCACGGCCTCCACAGCGCCGGGGTCCTCCACCAGCACCTTCGCCGACCACAGCGAATCGTTGAGGTCGTGCCCGGCCCGCTCGAGTTCGGTCGCCAGTCCCCCGTCGAGGAGGACGAAGCCCTGGCTACGCAGGAAAGCGTCGAAGGAAGAAGGCATAGACGATGATGATCGTGGCTGCCCAGCCGAGGAAGAGGGCGGGGTTGCCGACCCCAACCCCGAATCCACCGAGCAGAACGAGGGCCACCGCGACAGGAATGATGAAGCGCGCGAACGGAGCCCAGGCGGAGGTCACCCTGAAACGCCCGGCGCCCTGGTTGGTCTCCTCGCGGAAGCGGCTCCACCCCCACTTCGACACCACATACAGCGAGATCAGCAGACCGCCGGCACCGAGCAGGTAGTCGCTCGACACGGTGTCCGCGAAGTCGAAGAAGTTCATCCCGAGGATGTGGATGTGGGACCAGGGACCCTGGGACAGGATGACCGGAATGCCGATCAGGAAGGCCCCGCCGGTGCAGAAAATGACCGCCCGCTTCCGGGTCATTCCCAGCGAGTCCACGACGGTCGCCACCAGAGCCTCGAAGACGACCACCTGGGAGGTGAAGCCTGCGACCAGCATCAGGAAGAAGAAGGCGGCCCCGAATGCCATGCCGCCCGGCATCTGCTGGAAGAGCGACGTCATGGTGACGAAAAGGAGCCCGGCACCCTGGTCGGGATCCATGCCGAAGGCGAAGAGCGCCGGGAAGAGCATGAATCCGGCGACCACCGCGACGCCGGTGTCCATCGCCGTCACGAGAGCCACGTTGCCGGGCACGTCCGTATTCCGCCGGTTCAGGTAGCTGCCCATGCAGAATCCCCCAGCCATCCCGATGCCGATGGAAAAGAAGGCCTGCCCGAGCGCGGCGAGGACGGAAGATCCGCTGAGGGCGGAGAAGTCGGGTGTGAGATACCAGGCCAGTCCGGCGCCGGCGCCCGGGAGCGTCAGGGCGCGGATGGTCAGGGCCACCAGCAGGACGAGCAGAAGCGGCATGAGGAACTTGGCGTACCGCTCGATCCCCTTCGTGACGCCGCGGCTGATCACGTAGGCAGTCAGCGCGAGCACGACAAGGGAGTAACCGATGACCGGGCCGGGTGCCGCCACGAACACGTCGAAGGCCGCCCGGGTCTCTTCGGGAGTCTGGCCGAGGCTGCCGCCGCCTCCCAGGAGCATGACGAAGTAGGCCGCGACCCACCCGATGATCATGACGTAGTACGCAGTGATCAGAATCGCCGCGGCGATGCCGAACCACCCGATCAGGGTCCACGGACTCTTGCTCGATCCTGTCAGGCGCGCCATGCCGGCGATGGGCGTGAGCTGAGTCTTCCGGCCCAGGCTGACTTCGGCGGTCATCATCGGGATCCCGATCATGATCGCAAAGGCCACGTAGACCAGGAGGAAGGCGCCGCCGCCGTTCTCCCCGGCCAGGTATGGAAAGCGCCAGATGTTCCCGAGCCCGATCGAGAACCCGGCGGTGGCGAGGATGAACCCGAGCCTGCTCGTCCAGTTTTCGCGCATTGCGGTGGGTCGCTTCGGTTGAGGCCGCGTGGGGAGCCGCTCGCCGGTTTTCCGGGTCGCCGTTCCCCTGCAGGGTCGCTGGCAGGAACGGCTGCGCAATACTAATGTGCGCCGCGAACCTGTGCGAGCAGACGACGGACTCGGAACGGAGGGTAACCATGCGCGCACCTCGGGATGGCGCCGACGGCAGATTGACCGGACGACGTGCGTTTCTCAGATCGACGGCGCTGGGGGCGGCCGCGGCCGGGCTGGGGGTGCACGAGCTGGCGGCTGCGTGGGACCCGCGCGGCGCACCGGCACCCGCTTCCGGCCCGAACCCCACCGACGACGATGAACGCCGAGCCCTCATCGCCGAGGCCCACTTCGGACCCAAGACGCCGGCAACATCGCAGACCGGCATGGCGATCTGCTCGCACCCGCTCGCCACCCGCGAGGCGGTGAAGATCCTCCACGACGGCGGCAACGCCTGCGACGCTGCACTGGCCGCCTCGGTCACCCAGACCGTGGTCGAGCCCCACATGACGGGGATCACCGGCGTCCTCAGCATGCTCCATTTCGATGCCGCGACCGGCGAGACCACCTACGTGAATGGCGGAGCCAACGCACCCCTCGCGCCGCTGACCGGGTTCTCGGCCGCCGACATCGCGACCGGCCGCGGCCCCGGCGTACCGGGATTCTGGGCCGGTTTCGAGGCCGCACTTGCCCGCCACGGGTCGCTGCCGCGCCGGCGCATCATGGAGGGTGCGATCACCTACGCCCGCGACGGCTTCGAGACGCACCCGTTCCTCTGGGGCGAACTCTTCGTGATGTGTCACAAGATCGGCATGACCGAGGCCGGGCGGCGCATCTTCATGCCCGACGGCCACATCCCGCGGCCGGGCGACCTTCTCGTCCAATCGGAGGCGGCCGACACCCTGGAGCGCCTCGCCGAGGAGGGCAACGACTACTACTACCACGGGGGGTTCGCGCAGGAGTACTCCGACGTCGTGCAGAAGGCGGGCGGCGTCATCACGCCCGAGGACTTCGCCCAGTACGAGGCCCGCTGGCAGGGGCCGGCGTGGAGCACCTATCGCGGCCATCGGATCGCGGGCTCACCGCCCCCCGACCACGGCGGCTCGCTCGTAATCGAGATGCTCAACATGATCGAACTCATGGACCTGCAGACGCAGGGTCCTCCCAACGAGTCGGCCGAATCGCTCTACCAGATGTCACGGATTCACAACCTGGTCTTCGAAGAGGGCGGCAAGCAGAACGACCCCGATAGCCATCCGCTGCCCCTGGACGTGATCCTCTCGAAGGACTACGCCGAGATGCGCTTCAAGCTGTTGCAGATGGGAAGGGCGAACTCCCCGGCACAGCCTCCTCCGCCGCCCCCGCCGGCGGGAAGCAACCACGTCACGGTCGTAGATGGAGCCGGCAACACGGCGACCATCTTGCACTCATGCATGTCGCTGCCCTGGAGCAACGGCCTCTTCGCCGCCGGCGTGACCGTCTGCGCGTCCGGCGCCCACTTCCTGCGCGTCATGCCCCAGCCCGGGCACCGCGCGACCGCCTACGTCGCGCCCAACATCGTCTTCAACCGGCAGGGCACCCCGATGCTGGCGTCGGGGTCGCCCTCGGTGGGACTGCTGGCCAACATCGTCCAGAACACGACGAACATTGTCGACTTCGGGATCCCGATCGCCGAGTCGGTGTTGCGGCCGCGCTTCGGCGGCCGGTCGCTCGAAGTTCCGGGCTCCACGATGGTCGAGGCGGACGTCGATTCCAACGTCATCGACATCGTACGCGATCGGGGCCACGCGGTCGACATCGTGAACCCCTGGAACTGGCATCACGGGGCGTTCGAGGGCATCCACATCGATCCCGATACGGGTATGCGGAGCGCGTGCGGCGATCCGAGGCGGTGTTCAAAGGCAGAGGGTGAGTAGGGTCAGGGGAGTCAACCCAGGGCCGCGCCGATGCAGAAACTGATACTGCCGCCTTGGGCCTGGACGGAATTCGGAATCCCTAGAACAGCGACTCCATCTCGCCATCCGTCTCGCGCACCAGCGTCAGGATCGCCGCCTGCGGCACGACCAGGTACTCCTTGCCCTCGAAGCTGATCTCGACGGAGGCCTTGCGGAAGAAAATCGCGAAGTCGCCGACCTGGGCCTGGACGGGCAAGTAGCGCGCCTCGCCCGAGCCGATCTTCCACGGCTCGTCCTTGAGTTCGGCGGGCGCGCCGATGGGGGTGCCGGGCCCCACCGCGAGGACGCGGCCGCCCTGCACGGACTGGTTGTCCACGGCCGAAGCGGGGAGGTACAGCCCGACCTTCGACCGGCCCTCGCCGCCCTCGGGCTCGATCAAGACGCGGTCTCCGACCACGATGAGCTGCTTGCGGCCTTCGCCTTCCATGTTGCTCCCTCGGTCGTTGGGGCGTCCGGTTCCTCGCTCAGGTGCGGGGACGCCCATCCTTGATGATCTGGCCGTCCTTCATGACGAAGTCAACCTGCTCCAACTCGGTGATGTCGTCCAGAGGGTTGCCGTCCACGGCGATGATGTCCGCCACCATTCCCGGCTGCAGCGTTCCGACCTCGTCCTCGATGCCGAGCACCTGGGCGGCGTTGAAGGTAGCCGCGCGAATCGCGTCCATCGGGCTCATCCCGAGCCGCACCAGCTGGGCGAACTCGCGCGCGGCCCACTCGTGCGGGAAAATCGTGTCCGAGCCGAACGCGATCCGCACCCCCGCCTCGATCGCCCGGCGGATGTTGTCGTCGCGCGTTTCCATCAGGACGCGACCCTTCTCGACGCTCTCCTCCGGGTATCCCAGGCTGGGCCCCTCCTCGACGACGTAGTTGAGCACGTAGATCGTCGGGACCAGCCACGTCCCGCGCGCCTTCATCATGTCGATCGCCTCCTCGTCGATCAGGATCCCGTGCTCGACGCTGTTCACCCCCGCCGCGACGGCCTGCTTGATCCCCTCGGCGCCAATGGCGTGCACGGTGATCCGGCGCCCCAGCCGGTGCGTCTCGTCGACGGCGGCCTGCATCTCCTCGTCGATGAAGGCGGTGTGGGTGGGATCGTCGCCCGCGGACATGACGCCGCCCGTCGCCATCATCTTGATCCAGTCGGCCCCGAACTTGACCTGCTCGCGAATCGTGCGCCGGATCTCGTCGACGCCGTTTACGGTGCGCGTCGGGGTCTGGATGGCGGCGTCGGGGGCGAGCGTGTTGAGGTCGCCGTGCCCGCCGGTCGGCCCGAGCGCGTGCGGTGCCACGAACAGGCGCGGTCCCGGGTGCTCGCCGGCCGCGATCGAGCGCTTTACCGAGACGAGGGCGTAGTAGGTGTCGAAATCGCCGGGGTTGCGCAGGGTAGTGAAGCCGGCGTTCAGCATCTTCTGGGCGGCATGGAGGCCGTCGAGGGCGCGGTCGGCGCTGGAGCGGTCGAGTTCGCTCACGGGGCCGTCGGGTTTGATGAGGAGGTGGGTGTGCAGGTCCATCATGCCGGGCAGGCAGGTGCCGCTCCGCATGTCGAGCGCGCGGTCAACGCCATCGGGAACGCCGGTGCCGTCGCGCAACTCGGCGACGCGGCCGTCCCGCACGATGACGGTCACGTTTGCGCGCGGCTCGGCCGACGTGCCGTCGATGAGGCGGCCGCAGCGGAGCGCGGTGGTCTGGGCCGCGATGGTGGTGGATGGGAGGGGGGTGGTGGGGAGGAGGACGGCCGCCAGGAGCGCGGCGAGGAGGCCGGGCCCAAGGGTCGGCATCATGCAGGCGCGCCTGCGGGGAATGGTCGGCACGCCGCGCGGCGAACGCCACAATTCGCCGGTGGCCGCACCGGGTGCGGTGGCATGGCGCGGGACGGTCGCCGCGAGGGTCTGGTCGCTCTTTCTTCTCATCCTTCTACCCTCCCCATACCTGGCGGTAGACCCGCATCCAGTTGAGTCCGCAGACCTTGTCGATCTCCTCTTGCGACCAGCCGCGGGCGCGCAGGCCGTCGACCAGGTTCGGGAGTTCGGTGATCACCTCGAATCCGCGGACGTAGTTGATCGGGGCTTGTTCGCTGGCCATCTCGCGGCCGAAGAGTACGATGTCGGGGTCGACGCCGCCCGGGTTGCCCCATGTGAAATCGGCGCCGATTCCGATGTGGTCGGGCCCGACGAGACGCTTCAGGTAGTCATAATGATCCAGCAGGATGTCGATGCCAACCTGCGGAGTGGCGCGGGTGTCGCGGTCGGCGCGGTTGCGGGCCACGAAGTCGTTGATCGCGGAGAGGCCGATCACGCCGCCGGAGCCGGCGATGGCCTCGAAGACGCCATCGCTGGTGTTGCGGGGGTTGTCGCAGAGGGCCGCGACGTTGGTGTGCGTGCAGACGACGGGGACGCCGTCGGACATTGCGATGGCGTCGAGGCTGGTCTGCTCTCCGGTGTGGCCGCCGACGTCGAGGATGATGCCGAGACCGTGGATTTCCTCGACCAGGCGGCGTCCGGCGCGGGTGATGCCGAGGTGCGGTTCGATGCATCCGGCGCCGAAGGCGTTGACGGTGTTATAGGTGAGGTTCACGAAGCGCAGGCCGAGGTGGTAATAGGCTCGCAGTGCGGTGGTGTGGGCGGGGATCTGGTCGCCCACGAAGAGGGACTGGCCGGACTTGTCGCCGAGCGGGGTGGCGGTCTGCCAGCCGAGCATGAGGCCGACCTTGCCCTCGGCCTGGGCGCGTTCGAGGTCGGCGGCGGTGGTGGCGACGACGATCCTGTCGGGGTTCTCGTCGACGTATTTCCACGCGTCGGCGAAGGAGTGGAGTTCGCTCAGGGTCTTGTGCCAGCCGGTGACGTCGGCTTGTTGGACGAGGCCGACGTACTCGTCGTTCAGGGTCGAGGGGCTGAGGCCGTCGATGACGATGGGTTGCTGGGGCGTGGGGGTGTCGACGGGTGGGTCCGCGGCGTGGGGCTCGGTGCTGCGGGCTGCCAAGGGGGCGGCGGCGCCTGCGGTTGCGCCCGCGGCGACGGCCGCGCCGATGAACTCACGGCGTTGCATGGGTGGCTCCCGGGGTGGGGGTGGCAGTTCCGGTACTCGTGGGCTTCGTCGATGCCAGCGTATCCGCCACATGGCGGATCTGGTCGGGGGTCAGTTCGGGGAAGATTGGCAGGGCGAGGACTTCGTTTGCGGCGCGCTCGCTGTTTGGGAGGTCTCCTCGCCGGTATCCGAGTCCGGCGAAGCACTCCTGGAGGTGGAGTGGCAGCGGGTAGTAGATGGCGGTGCCGATGCCGGCTGCTGCGAGGCGCTCTTGCACGCGGTCCCGGTCGGGGACGCGGACGACGAACTGGTTGAAGACGTGGCGGTCGGTGAAGACGCGGGGCAGGGCAAGGGCGTCCGGGTGCCGCGCGGCGAAGTCGCCGAGGAGTCGGCGGTAGAGCGCTGCGTTGGCGATGCGGGCGTCGGTCCAGCGGTCGAGGTGGGGCAGCTTGGCGTGGATGACGGCCGCCTGGAGGGCGTCGAGGCGGAAGTTGCCGCCGACGAAGCGGTGGTGGTAGCGGGCGGTTTCGCCGTGGACGCGCAGGGCGCGCAGCTTCTCGGCCCTCGCGGGATCGTTGGTGACGACGATGCCGCCGTCGCCGTAGCCGCCGAGGTTCTTGGTGGGGAAGAAGGAGAAGCAGCCGTAGTGGCCGATGGCGCCAGCCCGCTGGCCGTCGTGGCGGGCGCCGATCGCCTGCGCGGCGTCCTCGATGACGACGAGGTCGTGGCGCCGCGCGATCTCCATGATGGCGGCCATGTCGGCCATCTGCCCGAAGAGGTGGACGGGGAGGATTGCGCGGGTGCGCGCTGTGATGCGGTCCTCGATGTGCGCTGGGTCGATGTTGAAGGTCGCCGGATCGATGTCCGCGAAGACGGGTGTGGCGCCGACCCGTGCGATGGCGCCGGCGGTGGCGAAGAAGGAGAAGGGCGTGGTGACGACCTCGTCGCCGGGCCCGATGTCCTCGGCCATGAGCGCCACGAGCAGCGCATCGGTGCCGGAGGACACGCCCACCGCGTGGGCGCTGCCGACGTATGCGGCGATGGCCTCCTCGCATCCCTGGACGACCGGGCCGAGCACGAAGCGCTGTGAGTCGACCACGCCCGCAATCGCCGCGTCGATCTCGGCCCTGATCGATGCGTACTGCCCGGTGAGGTCCAGCAGAGGTACTTTCATGGGTGCCGTAAACTAAAAGGCCCTGCCCATCATGCCATTGCACCGGATCGCCATAGGGAGTTGCGTCGCACTGGTGGCGCTGCTGCTCGCCGCGGCGCTCCTCTACGGGGGCGGCGGTGATGCCTTCCACATCGTCCGGACCGGGGCGACGCCTACCGTGGATGTGGCCGGACTCGCCGCACCGGACCTTCCTGCCGCAAGCGCCGAGCTGGCCGATCTCGACCGCCTGGCCGGGACGAGTCTGACTTTGCTCCTCCTCGCGTCGTTTACGGTGCTGGCGACGCTGCTCGGCGTGATCGCTGCGGAGAATCTGGCCCGGCAGGGACGGCGGGTGATCGAGGTGATGCTCGGGGCGCCGCCGGCGTGGCTGGTGGGCGCTGCCATGAGGCGGTGGTCGCGGTGGATCGCGGTGGCCCTGGTGCTGGGGGCGGGGCTGTGCGCGGCTGCTGCCTCTGTCCTGGAGGCGGCGGCGCCTCCGGGGACCTCCTTCGCGACGCCCGCGGTTTGGCCCGTTGCCCTGGTCGTGGTGACCGTCGCCCTCCTGGTGCTGGCGATCGGGGTGCTTCCGGTGGCCGCGCTGTATCGCCGGGACCGACCGCTAAGGCAGCAAGCGGAGAGCCAGCACAATACCGATCCGCGGCCGCGCCAGTTCGGGCGTGTGGTGCTGATCACGCTGCAGCTGTGCGTGTCGGTGACGATCCTCACGGCTTCGGGCCTTCTGATACTCTCGGACTCGTCAGGCGTCGTCCGCGCCACGTCGGACAACGGCCCGGGATCGGCCGGGGGACACACGGTCGTGGGCCTGCTGTCGCCCGTGGGGGACTCGGTCCGTGATCCAGACCGGAGCACGACTCTCTACCAGGCGGCCCTGGTCGCGCTGCAGGAAGCTCCCGGCCTGACCGCGGAGAGCCTGGCGACGCCGGGCGCGTGGATCGGCCGCGGCCCCGAGGCGCGGGCATTGAACGAGTGCGGTCGCTGTTCGACTGGTGGCATGCCGCATCCGATTCACGCGACCCGGGTCACGCAGCACGTCGTGATGCCGGGGTTCTTCGCCGAGCGTGGGCTCGAGTTTGTGGCCGGTGGCGGCTTTGAGTCGGGTGGGGAGGCTCCAGGTCAGGTCGTGATCAACGAGGCATATGCGCGCGCCCACTTCCGGGACCCGCCCGTGATCGGACGGGGAGTGAACACCGGCGGGATCGCAGAAGGCTGGTACGAAGTGGTGGGGGTTGTCCGCGACGGTTCCGGAGGCGGGCTGGGCGCGTCGGGATCGCCGTACTCCGTCTACTACTCCGCCCTTCAGCATCCCCCGGCGCAGATGGAACTCGTCGTCTCGGTTGACGCGGCGGCGGACCCGGTGGCAGACCAGGAATGGGATTTGGAGGATTCGCTCGAGGTCGTGCGTGGGACGCTTGGGTTCTTTCCGATGGACGACCTGACCCTCGATGCCTTGAGAGCAGCGGATGACGAGGTGAAGCGGTTGTACGGAACTGCCGGCTGGCTGGGCAGCGGAGGGCGCGGCGCCGGGCTGATCGCGGCCGTGGCCGCGCTGGCCGGCATGATCGGCACGCTCGGGGCTCATGTGCGGGCGCGGCGGCGGGAGATGGGGATCAGGTCGGCGCTTGGCGCGGATCCCCGGGCGCTCTATCGCATGGTGCTCGGCGAGGCGTTCCGAATCGGCGGGGTCGGGGTGGGGATGGGACTGTGGTTCACGACGCTCATCGTCGGTGTGCTGGGGCCGCCCGGCGTCCGGATGTTCAGCGCGCCGCTGTTCCTCCTGGTGGCGGTCGTGTTCGTTGTCGCGGCGGTGGGGGCGGCCCGTCCGAGCGCGCGCCTCGCGGCTTCGGCCGATCCGAAGATCGTGATGGACGCCGGAGGCGGTGGGTAGATACTTAACATATATGTTTAGTATCGGTGGATTGCCGGTGGTTCAGACGCACAACGTGTGCATCAGAACAGCGTCCCCTGGGTTCCCCCCGCTTCCAGCTCCAGCAGCCGGCGCTTGCGGTCCAGCCCTCCGCCGTAGCCTCCGAGGCCACCGCTGGCCTGGATCACGCGGTGGCACGGTACGACGATCGCAATCCGGTTGGCGCCGTTCGCGCTCCCGACGGCCCGGGACGCGCCGCGCGATCCAACGCGCCGGGCCAGCTCCGCGTAGCTGATCGTACCGCCGTAGGGGATCTGCAGCAGCGCCCTCCAGACCCGCTCCTGGAAGTCGGTTCCCGCCAGGACGATCGGGAGGTCGAAGCCGAGCCTGTCACCCTGGAAATACTCGCCGAGTTGCGTCTCCAGGTCCGCGAGCAGGGGATGCGACCCTTCCTCGGGCGCTCCCACGTATCGCTCCAGCCTTGCCAGCTGGGCCGCGAACGTCTTCCGGTGGACGAACTCCAGGAGGCAGAGACCCGCGTCGGTGGCTCCCGCCATCATCTCTCCCACCGGCGTTCGCAGTCGTCGTGTTGTGACCGCGGCCGAGGACGCGTCCGGACCCGTGCCGACACCCGGCGTCGCCACAGTCAACCCGCCACGCCCTCGTCGACGAGCCGGTACAGCACCCAGGTCGCCACCGACCGCAGCGGCCGCCATGGCTCGGAGCGCTCCAGCACGGCCGCGGGAGTCGGGCGCTCGTCCAGGCCGTCGAGGATCCGCGCCCCTTCGCGCACGCCGAGGTCGCCCACGGGCATGACGTCGAGACGCCCCAGCCGGAACATGAGAAACATCTGTGCGGTCCACTCCCCGACCCCCCACACCGAGGACAGCATCTCCACAATCTCGGCGTCGCTCATGCGGGACACGGCCCGCAGCCGCACCGATCCGTCCCGGGACTTCGTGGCGAGATCCTTGATCGCGCGCGTCTTGGCGGCCGAGAGGCCCGCGCCCCGGAAGGCGTCATCCGGCAGCTCCAGGCACTCCACGGCAGTCGGGAAGCGCGGCCCGGGGGTCAGCGCGGCGACCCGCCCGTAGATGGTCCGGGCGGCCGCGCCGGCGAGCTGCTGGAAGGTGATCGACCGCGCGATCGCCTGAAAGTTCGACCCGCGCGCCAGGGGGCCGGCCGGGAAGCCTGGATAGGGCGTGACGCGCTCCAACGCGGCCCCGAGCACCGGGTCGCGGCGGGCGAGTGCGTCGAGCTGCTCGGGGGTCGGGCGAATCTTCGAGGCCACGCCGCGCGCGCTCCTCAGCCCACCAGCGACGGGATCGCGACCATCGGATCGACATCGGCGCCGTAGTCGACCCCCGGCACCTCGAAGCCGAAGAGGCGGAGGAACTCGGTGCGGTAGCCGTCGAAGTCGGCGAGGTCGGGGAGCGTCTCCGTCGAGATCGCGTCCCAGGCGCGAAGCACCGCCTCCTGGGTGCCGGGCTTCATCTCGAGATCGTCGAGGCGGATGAAGCCGTGAGGATCGGTCACGACTCCCTCCGCACCGTACACCTTGCGGCCGAAGAGACGCATGGCCTGCTCCATGGGGCCCTCGTGGTCGCCCTTCTCCTTCATGATCCGAAACAGGATGGAGATGTACAGGGAGACGACCGGTATGGCCGCGCTCGCCTGCGTGACCACCCCCTTCATGATCCCGATGTGTGCGCCGCCGCCCGCCGGTGCCAGTTCGCGGTCGAGGTCGCGGGCGGTGCGGTGCAGATCGGCCTTGGCCTGACCGATGGCGCCGTCGCGGTAGATCGGCCAGGTGAGTTCGGGGCCGATGTAGCTGTAGGCGAAGGTGCGGCAGTCGGGGGCGAGGACGCCGCCGTCGCGGAGCGCGTCCATCCAGCGGCGCCAGTCGTCACCGCCCATGACGGCGACTGTGGCGTCGACTTCGTCGGGGGTTGCGGGGTCGATTTCGATGTCGGTGACCTGGGCGCGGTCGGTGTTCAGTGTCCTGGAGCGGTAGGGCGCGCCGATGGGTTTGAGGACGGATGAGAAGGTCTGTCCGGTGTCCGGGTGGGTCCGCCGCGGCGCTGCCAGCGAATTGACGACGCAGTCGACGGGGGGGAAGTCGCGGAGCGCGGCCACGACCTCTTCCTTGGCCTCGTTGGAGAAGGCGTCGCCGTTGAAGCAGGCCGACTGGAACCCGCGCTCGGCGGCGGCGGCCTCGAAGGCGGCGGTGTTGTACCAGCCGGCGGTGCCCGGTTTCCGGGGCCTGGGCGGACGGTCGAAGAAGACGCCGAAGCTGGCGGCGCCTCCTCCGAACGCGAGCGCGATGCGCGATCCGAGGCCGTAGCTGGTCGATGACCCGAGCACGAGTACGGAACGCGGCGGGTTGGCCAGCGGATTGGCCTCGGCGTGGGCGATCTGCGCTGCGACGTTGCGCGCGCATCCGGTCGGGTGTGTGGTGACGCAGACGAAGCCGCGCACCCGTGGACGAATGATCATATGTGTGATTCCGAGTCGGTTGGATCCGGCGTCGCCGGGGATCGCGACCGGCCGAGCCCGGTGTAGATCACCGCCAGGATGATCGCGAGCAAGGCCCACGAATACGGATTGGCCAACCCGGCCTCGAGCGCCGATACCCGCGGAACGCCGTACGGCTCTCCGGCGCTGGTGGCCGAAGACGCCAGAATGGTAGGGATGAAGAAGGGAAGCAGGAAGGGGTAGGTGCAGACGGTCATGTCGAGCAGGTTGGCCCGGCGGAAGCGGCCGATGCCTGCTGCGCGCCCCGTTCTCCGCACCAGATCGCCCACCGCCAGAATCGCCATTACGGAGTGCGTGGTCAGCACCACGGCGGCGCTGGTGACGCCGAAGATCCGCAGTTCGGCCCGGCGGGGGGTTTCCGCGGCGCCTGCCCGCCCGTCGGTCGCGCTCCCGCTGCTTGCCCCACCCTCGGTCGCGCTCCCGCCGCCTGCCCGCCCGTCGGTCGCACTCCCGCCGCCCCCCGCCAGCCGATCCAGGATCCCCGCCTCCTGTGCGGCGCCCACAATCCCCATGAGCAGGATGGTGAAGACGACGATTCCGACGGCGCCTTCCATGCCGTCCAGGATCAGGCCCTGGGCCCGGAAGGCCTCGGCGTCGATGTGGATCAGATCGGGCGGGGAGATGAGCCCCGCGGCCAGCCCGACGACCACCGCGGCGGTCACGCCCGTGAAGAGGCTCTCGACCAGGCCCTTGCCGCGAAAGAGCATGACGAACGCTGCCAGGGGCGCCAGGAGCATCGGAAAGGCGGCGGGATCGCCCGCGAGTTCGGCGGAGACGGCCTGACCGGTGGGCGGGTCCCCGTCAGTACCCCCGAACAACAGCAGAACGAGCGCGGCGACCAGAGCGGCGGGCAGCGCGTAACGCAGACGCGACCGTACGACGCCCCCCATCGGCGCTCGCTGGGTGCTGGCTGACGCAATCGTGGTGTCGGAAACCGGCGAGACGTTGTCCCCGAATGTCGCCCCGGCCAGGATTGCCCCGATGAGTACGACGGGGTCGGCAGCGAGGATGCCGGCAGCCGGGTAGAGCAGCGGAGCGCAGATCAGGATCGTCCCGAGACTGGTCCCGGTGGCGGTGGAAAACAGCACCGCGACCAGGAAGGCCAGCAGCACGAAGCCTCCGCCCCGCAGGCCCAGTTCTCCCCCGGCCCACACCAGGGCGTCGACCAGCCCGGCCTCTCGCAGGAGCACGGAGAAGATCCCCGCCAGCAGCCAGGCCATCACCATGAGCATGACGATGGGCCGCGACATTCCGCGGATGGCGGCCGCGCTGTACGCCGAGGCGCTCCGGGCGAGGACGAGCCCGGTTCCCAGCGCCGCGATCAGGATGGGCCACAGGCCCCGCTCGTCGGGCGCTCCGGAGAAGCCGAGCCATGCCGCTCCGATCGCAAAGACGAGGACCGGGATCGACGCTCCCGCGAGACCGAGGCGGAAGGGGAGCGGTGGGGGCTGGGCAGGGGATTGGCCGGTCAAGGTTGCCAGGCGGGATGGTGAGAGGTGCGCGGGAGTCTCCGGGATCGTGTATGATCGGGGATCGGCTCGCCGCGGGCCAGTGAACGGGTCGTGCGCCCCGCGGACCGCCGCTTCGCGCCGGGCGCGCGGACAGTGACTCAGCAGAGGAGATGAGATGCAAGATCCCGATGCCTTTGAACTCTACGACCTGCGGATCGAGGTGGTCGCCGGGGAGAAGGAGATGGTGTGCAATCACCGCGAGGGGGACTACTTCGAACTCAGGGGCGAGAATCTCTCCTTCCCCGACGGCCAGAGCTTCCCCCTGTATCCGCTGGCCGCGCTCCTGCCCCTGCTGCCCGCCAAGCAGCGCCGCACCGACCCCAACGACTGGATGACCACCGACGCCGAGGTGGCGTGCCCGGATCCCCTTTGCGGGGCGCGATTCCGCATCACGCGCACCGGTGTGACGACGTTTCGCCATGGGGACGTGACGCGGGTTCCGCTGCCGTGAGTGAGACCCGGCCGGGTTGGCGCCCCCCGGCCTCCGGGCTGATTCGGGGGTGCTGGCAGCTGTCGCAGGGCCACGGACCCGGGTGGAGCCGTGAACTTGCCCTTGCGGCGCTCGATACCGCCGCGTCGCGGCCGGGTCGGCTGTACCTGGATTGCGCCGACATCTACACCGGCGTCGAGAGACTGATCGGCGAGTGGAAGGCGAGCCGGGGCGCCACGTCCGAAGAGGTCGTCGTGCACACCAAGTTCGTGCCGGACCTGAGTGTGCTGCCGCGGCTCGATCGCGGCTACGTGCGGGGCGTCGTGCAGCGGTCGCGGGACCGCCTCGGGGTTCCCGCGCTCGATCTGGTCCAGTACTACTGGTGGGACCGCGGGGTGCCGGGATGGATCCGGGCCGCCGAGTGGCTGGCGGAGTTGCGCGAGGAGGGGGTCATCCGCCACATCGGGGTCACCAACCTCGACCAGCCGTCACTGCGGACCCTGCTCGACGCGGGCATACCGGTCGTCACAAACCAGGTGCAGCTGTCCCTGCTGGACCGGCGGCCCCTCGCTGGGCTGGCCGACTTCTGTCTCGAGCGCGGGGTCGCGCTCCTTTGCTACGGCACGCTGGCAGGGGGCCTGCTCTCGGCTTCGACAGCGCGCGAATCGCGATCGCTGACCAAGTACCGCCTCATCGTCGACGAGGTCGGCGGCCCCGCTGCGTTGAGACGCGCCCGGGCCGCGCTGACCGGCATCGCCGCCCGGCACGGCGCCGCCATGGCCGATGTCGCGGCGGCCTATGCGCTCAGCCGTCCGGCGGTTGCGGCGGTCATCATCGGGCTGAGTCGGCGCGGATTGGCGGCCGATCCCGGCGCGGTGAGACTCGGGCGCCGGGACATCGAGCAGCTCGAGGCGGCGGTGCCCATCACCGTGGCCGGCGCGGTCTACGAAGCTGAACGCGACCGCGCCGGGCCGCACGGGAAGATCATGCGGTACGACCTCAACCGGGACGGGGAGGTGCCGAGTGCCTGAACTCCCCGAGGTCAACCTCTACCTCCACGCTCTGCGCGCGCGAATCCTCGGCGAGCAACTGCAAGGGGTGCGGATCCGCTCGCCCTCTCTGCTCAAGAGCTTCGATCCACCGATCGCGCACGCTCACGGCAGGGTGGTCGAGTCCCTGTCGCGGCTGGGGAAGCGCGTCGTGATCGGCCTGGAGGGCGATCTCTTCCTCGTCATCCACCTCATGATCGCGGGCCGCTTTCAGTGGCGGAAACCCGCCGCGCCGATTCACCGGAAGTTCGGCCACGCCGCCTTCGATTTCGCCCGCGGCACCCTCGTGCTCACCGAGGCGAGCAGCCACAAGCGCGCGTCGCTCCACCTCGTGCGCGGCTCGGCGGCGCTGCACCACCACGACCCCGGCGGGATCGACCCGCTCGATGCGACCGGCGAGGCCTTTGCGGCGGCGATCCGGCGCGAAAACCGCACCTTGAAGCGGGCCCTCACCGACCCGCGCATTCTGTCCGGCATCGGCAACGCCCACTCGGACGAAATCCTGTTACGGGCTCGTCTTTCCCCCGTGAAGCTCACCTCCCGGCTCACGGGCGAAGAGATCGAACGCCTCCATGCGGCGACGCGGTCGTCGCTCATCGAATGGTCTCGGCGGCTGATCGAGGAGGCGGGAGACACCTTCCCGGCCAAGGTCACCGCCTTCCACCCGGCGATGAGCGCCCACGGGAAGTACGGCGAGCCCTGCACGCAGTGCCGCACCCCGATCCAGCGGATCGTCTACGCCACGCGCGAGACCAACTACTGCCCCGAGTGCCAGACGGGAGGACGCCTCCTCGCCGACCGGGCGCTTTCGAGGCTGTTGCGGCGTGACTGGCCGCGGAAGGTGGAGGATCTGGAAGCGCTGAAGCGCGGCCCGCCCGATAGCTGAACCGAGGGATCCAACAGTGGCGGGATGCTACGCCCGCAGGCCTTCTAGCGGATCACCACCGGGGGACGGCATACCTTTCCGCCGCCACTGCCCATACTGACCTTGCCCCAGGCGTTCCCGAGCGCGCCCCAGAAGCCCTCGCCCTCTTCCTCTTCGTCGCCGTGGTCGTGCCCCGCGTGCGGATCCGCCATGGCCACGCCGGTGAAGGCGCCGGGGATGTCCCGCTGGGCGGCGGCGCGCGGCCGCATGGCCAGGCTGGAAGACAACACCGTCGAGCCCATGAGATCGGCCACCGTGAGCGTCGCGACCTCGGCCGCCGAAGCGGACGCCGCCGCCATGCCGCCCGAGGTGGGCTCCGGCAGATCCTCGGGCGCCGGCGACACGATCACCGGAATGTCGGTCGCGGCAACCTCGGGGTTCACCTCCTCGGGAACCTCGCGGACATCCACGATCTCGAGCGCGACAACCTCGAAGGGCGCGGCCTGCCGCCCCATTTCAGCTGCGGTGGATCCAGGCGAATCGGCTGTCCGAAAGTTGAGGGCACCGAAGACGACGCCGTGAAGAGCGATCGAAACGCCAAGGCCCGCGTAAAGCACGCGCCGCTGCCCACGTTCTCTGACTCTTCTCGGATTCATGTCATCCTCCCCGTTGCTCGCACCACTAAGGTCGCTCAACTCATGTGTACCAATCTGGCGCCTCGAAGTTCCATTCGCCAGTCGAGGTTGCCTTGATCACAGGGCGAAGTCCGCTACCACCGGCGCGTGGTCCGACGGAACATCGGTCTTCCGGCCCTTCCTCTGGTCCCGGTCGACCCAGGCTCCGGTGGATGCCTCCGCAACCGGGGCCGTGGCGAACACATGGTCGATTCGCAGGCCATCGTTCCTCGGAAATGCCAGCCGCCGATAGTCCCACCAGCTGTAGAGCTGCGCGTCGGGATTGTGCTTGCGCACCACATCGACGAATCCCCAGTCCCGGATCCGGTCCAGCGCCTCGCGCGCCAGGGGGTGACAGAGCACACTCGGCGCCCACTTTTCGGGATCGGCCGCGTCGAGGTCGTCCGGGGCGACGTTGAAGTCTCCGGTCAGCACCACGGGATCGGTCGGATCGTGCCGCGTCTCCAGCAGCTCCAGGAGCCGCCCCATCCACGCCAGCTTGTATTCCCAGGCCTCGGACCCGACCGTCCGCCCGTTCGGGAAGTACCCGGAGTAGACGGTCACTCCGCGCACGACGCCCGCGATCAGCCTCGCCTGTGGATCGTCGTCTCCCAATCCCCTGTGCACCGCGCCGATCGGATGCGGGCTGATCAGCGCGACCCCGTTGAACGCCTTCTGGCCGTACACGGCCGAGTCGAAGCCCACGCCGCGCACCGCCTCGGCCGGGTAGGCCTCATCGGTCGTCTTGAGTTCCTGCAGGCAGAGCGCGTCGGGACGGTAGTTCCGCAGCCACCCCAGGACGCGCGCCTCGCGCGCCTTGACCGAGTTCACATTCCAGGTTGCGATCCGCATGATGGCCCGGGCCCCGCCGTGAGTCTGAGCCGACCGGCTCCGCGGGGGTTGCGCGCCGTCGGGATGGACCGGTCGTCCGGCCACGGCGGAAATGTAAACCCGGATTTACATTATGTAACGTTGAGATTACCCGGTCTTCATCCTGACCAGAGCACCCGGAGAACCCATGCGGCCCACACTCGCCCCCATCCTCGCCCTGACCCTGGCCCTGGCACTCGCCCCCGCGCCGGGCGCCTCCATCGCGGCCCAGACCTACGATGTGCTGATCACCGGCGGCACCGTCGTCGACGGGACCGGGGCCGACCGATTCCGCGCCGATGTCGCCGTTGTCGACGGACGCATCGCGCTCGTTTCCACAGAACCCATCGACCCCTCGCTGGCGCGCACCGTGATCGATGCCAGCGGGCAGGTCGTCACGCCCGGCTTCATCGACAACCACTCGCACGTCCAGCAGACGATCGCGGAGTATCCCCTTGCCGAGAACTTCCTGCGGCAGGGGATCACGTCGCTGATCGTGTCGCTGCACTCCGGCGATCAGCCGTGGCCGCTGGAGGAATTCGCATCGGGGCTGGAGATGGCGCCCAACGTGGGGTTCTTCGCCGGGCACACCTGGACCCGCAAGCAGGTGCTGGGCATGGAAAACCGCGCGCCCACGCCGGCCGAACTCGACGAGATGAGGGCGCTGGTCGACCAGTCCATGCGCGAGGGGGCGCTGGGCCTCTCGACGGGGCTCCTGTACGTGCCCGCCAACTTTGCCGAGACCGAGGAGGTGATCGAGCTCGCCAAGGTGGCGTCGGCGCACGGGGGCATCTACGTCAGCCACATGCGCAACGAGGGCAGCGGGCTGCTCGAGTCGGTCGCGGAGGTGATCCGCATCGCCGAAGAGGCGGACATCCCGGCCCAGATCAATCATCACAAGGCGTCGGGGGCGGGACAGTGGGGGTGGAGTGAACGGAGTCTGGCGATGATCGACTCGGCCAATGCGGCGGGCTTGACGGTCACGCACGACCTGTACCCCTACGCGGCTTCGAGCACGAGTTCCGCCATCCTGTTCCCGCAGTGGGCGCTGGCCGGTGGCCCCGTGGACTTCGCGGCGCGCGTCTCCGACCCCGACACCCGGGCGCGGATGGAGGCGGACATGGCCACCATCTTCATGACCGACCGGGTCGGCGCCGACATCTCCCGGATCCAGTTCCGCGTGCTCGGCTCCGACGAGTCATACAACGGTAAGACGCTCGCGGACTATGCCGCCGACCGCGGCCTCCCCAACGACCTGGAGACCGGCATCCAGCTCGCGATCGAGCTGCAGCTGGAGGGCGGCTTCAGCGCCATCTACCACGCCATGGACGAGGGCGACGTGATCCGGATCATGCAGCACCCGCTGGCGATGATCGAGACCGATGGAGACGCGGTCGGCTACGGGATTGGGTACCCGCATCCGCGCAGCTACGGCGCCTTCCCCCGGGTGCTGGCGCGCTACGTGCGCGAACTGGGGGTGATCACCCTGGAAGAGGCCGTGAAGAAGATGACGTCGATGCCGGCGCGGTGGATCGGCCGCGAGGACATGGGGGTCATCGCCGAGGGAATGCGCGCGGACATCGCCGTCTTCGACCCGGATGTGATCGCGGATCGCGCGACCTTTTCGGATCCGCACCAATACAGCGTGGGGATCAACGACCTGCTGGTGAACGGGGTGCCGGTGATCCGCAGTGGCGGACTGACCGGCGAGAAGCCCGGGAGGTGGCTGAGGGGTCCCGTGCGGCGGCCGGTGAGCCAGGAATAACTTGCGACAATATCGCTCATGATCCTATGTTCAGCGGGTCATGGACCTGCGTCGCATCGTTCGCGGTGGCATGACGGCCCACGGAAGATTATGTATGGACCGCACTATCCGTTTCCCGATCCAGGTGGCGGCCACCCTGCTGGTGGCTCTGGCGGTCCTTACGCCCGCCCCGCGCACCGTTTGGGCCGATATGGGGGCGACCAGTGACGCCGAGCAGGAACCCTCGACGCGAGATTCCGTCTCGCGGTACGCATCGGAGTTGACGCCCGCCATGGTCGAAGCGGAGATCGAGCGCCGCTTCAACGATCTGCGCACGGATGTTCTCGCCACTCAGGCGAGTGCCGTCCAGTGGTGGATGCGCATGATGGCCATGGTGTTGACCTTCTTCGGCATCGCGGTTCCGGTCCTGGGATTCCTCGGGTTCAACAGGTTCCGGGAAATCGAGAGGGACACGCGGCACAACGCCGTGACCGTGGCGCAGGCGGCGGAGTCCGCGCAGCGCTATCTGCAGGATCTGGAGACCATGCGTTCCGGCCCCGACAATCGCCGTGGAGAGCGACAGGAGTCGCGCCACGAACAGCTGGGGACGCCGTCCGCACCCGTCGTCGCCGGGGCGTTTGCCGGGCCGAGAAGCGCAACCGGCTATCCGGACCGTGCCCAGGACGCGGGCGACCCCATGACCTCACTCGGCCGGGGCGTTGCCAAGGCCGATATGGGTCGGCACGAAGAGGCGATCGCCGACTATGACGAGGCGATCCGGCTCAGCGGTGGAGTCGACGGCGTCGCGTACTACAACCGCGGTGCATCCTGCCTGGCGCTTGCCAGATTCCAGGAGGCGATCGCTGACTACGACGCGGTCATTCGCCTCGATTCGATGGACGCCGGCGCCTACGCAATGCGAGGGTTCGCGAAGGCCGAGACGGGGCGGACCGAGGAGGCGATCGCGGACTACGATGAAGCGATCCGGCTGCAGCCGAACGAAGTCTTCGCGCTCCTGAACCGTGGCCGCGCACACTGGGAAGCCGGAAGGCACGACGCAGCCATCGCCGACTTCGACAGGGCGGTCGCGCTGGAGCCGGACGACGGCGGCACGCTGCTGGCCAGGGGTATCGTCAAGCGTGAGGCCGGCATGGCGGCCGAGGCCCGCCAGGACCTGGAATCAGCCCTGACCCTGGCCCAGGCGGCGAGTGACGGCGCCATGGCGGAAAAGGTCCGGACGTTCCTCGCCGATTGAAGGCCGTGGGATTCCGTCCCCGTGCTCCTATCCGCCGCTGTCCGCCGTGGGCCGCTCCGATCTGAGGTACCTGTTGAACCAGACGAGGATCCGCTCCGACACGTCCATCAGGAACTTCGGCTCCGTGGGTCCGTGCGGCGTGCGCGGATAGACCACCATTTCGGTGTCCACCCCGAGCCGCCGGAGTGAGTTGAAGAACTCCTGACCCTGCGTGAACGGGACGCGCAGATCCTGCGCGCCGTGGATCACCTGCGTGGGCGTCGTGACGTTCCTGATCTGATACACGGCGGAGTGCCTCTCGTAGGTCTCGTAGTCGTCGAAGTACTCACCGCCCAGATGGCCGGCCAGGTAGTCGCCGATATCGGTGGTGGTGACCATGCTGATCAGGTTGGGGAGTCCCGCTCCCATCGACGCGGCCCGGAACCGTTCGGTCTGCGTAACCGCGAACGAAGTCATGTAGCCGCCGTAGCTCCACCCCATGAGGAGCAGGCTGTCGGGGTGGGCGATACCCATCTCGATGACTTCGTCCACGCCGGAGAGCAGGTCGGAAAGGTCGCCATAGCCCCAATCCATGATGTTGGCGTAGCGGAACTCCTTGCCGTAGCCGGTGCTTCCGCGCGGATTGGGGCGCAGGACCGCGAAGCCCTCCTGCGCGAAGTACTGGATCATGTAGATGCTCGGCGCGCCCGTGAAGGACTGGCTGAATACCCCGGCCGGGCCGCCGTGCACGTTCAGGATCAGGGGCACGCGCGTGCCCTCCTCATAGTCCACGGGGTAGGTGAGCAGCCCTTCGACCGGTGTCCCATCCGGCGCAGTCCAGTCGAGCAGCTCGGTGCGCCCCATGGGCGGGCGGGGGACATCGGCCGTCACCGAACTCAGCCGCGAGGGCGCAAAGGCTCCCATGTCGGTGACATGCACCTCGGCGGGGTCGTCGGTCGTCTGCCAGGTGAACGCCAGCATCCCGGCCCCGGCGGCCATCGCGGCCGAACCGACTACTCCCGCACCGTCCGTGACCTGTCGGATCGACCCGCCGTCGACCGGCACGCCGATCACATGGCGGGTGGTCCCCAGCGACTCGTTCAGGTAGACCACGTCGGATTCTGCCGACCAGGCCAGGATGGACACGCTCCGGTTCGGGGTCTCCGCGAGCATCCGCGACTCGCCGCCCTCGGGGTCGACGACGTAGAGGTCCGCGAGGCCGACGGGTTCCGGCTGGTTGCCGGTCGACGCGTAGGCGACGAGTGAGCCATCGGGCGACCAGCGGGGCGAGGACTCGATGCCCGGTCCGGTCACGAGCTGGGTGACCTCGCCGCCGGAGTTGCCGACGACGGCGATGTCGCCGGACAGCCGGCCGGTGTTGATGCGGGGGTCCATCTGGTGCCCGAAGACGATCTGCTGGCCATCGGGGGACCAGTCGAAGCCGGTGACGTGAAAGTCGCCCTCGGTCAGACGGGCGGCCTCGGCGGTTTCCGTGGCCAGGGGATCGAAGGGGACGGAGTAGATGTGACCGTACTTGTAGTTCTGGTCGACCAGAATCACATCGCGCTTCTCGTTGGCGGCCTTCTCCTCCTCCTCGGTCTGCGGATCGCGCATGACGAACGCGATCGCGTCGCCCTGGGGCGACCAGCGGAATTGCCCCACTCCCGCCTTGGCGTCGGTCACCTGGCGCGCCTCGCCGCCGTCCATGGGGATGACCCATACCTGGTTCCGGCCGGACCGCGAGGTGGTGAAGGCCAGCCACCGGCCGTCCGGGGAAAAGGCGGGGCTGGATGCCGACGATTCGCCCCGCGTGAACTGCGTGTTGCGGCTTCCGTCCGCGTTGGCCAGCCAGATGTGCGTCAGATACTCGGACTTCTCCCCTTCCATCAGGGGTTCCCGCACGGTGTAGGCCACCCGGGAGCCGTCGGGGGAGATCGCCACCGCGCCAACCTGGTTGTAGCGCATGCTGAGTGCCGGGGTCCAGCGGTCGTCGTCAGCGGAGGCATCGCCCGAGTCGTCGCCCGCGGCTTCCTGGGCGATGATGGGTGGTGCGATCCACCCGGGGATGGACCCCGTCCAGGCGGGAAGCGCTGCGCCCAGGCCCAGGGCTGCGACTCCCGTGACAAGGGCGCGGATCAGGAGAGCGGGTGCGCGTGAGGAGGATTCTGATGCTTTCATGACTGGCCTTCCGGTCGGTGTGCGGTGCCCGGCGGTCGGTTGCGGGCCGGGATGCCATGATGCGCCGGAAAGCAGCCGCGGACAAGTCGCGCGGCGCGGATGCGGCCTTGTCGGCCGGTGACGGCGCCGCAACAATTCAGGCCGGCATCCGGCTTCCTCAACGAGACATGTCCGACCCCTCCACCCGCATCCTCGCCTCGATCCGCCTGAAAGGCCCGACCGCCTCGCAGCGGGATCGGTTCCCGTTCAACATCCCCGCGTTGGACGGGCTCGAGGAGGTCGACTTCCCCGGGCCTGCGACCTTCTTCGCCGGCGAGAACGGATCCGGCAAATCCACGTTGATCGAGGCAATCGCGATCGCAGCGGCCCTTCCGGCGGCGGGCCGGGTCGACGCTTCGGCGGATGACTCGCTCGCGAGCCAGCGCAAGCTCGCGCGGACGCTGAAGGGGGTCTGGCGCCGCCGGACTCACCGCGGCTTCTTCCTGCGGGCGGAGGACTTCTTCGGTTTCGTGCAGCGGCTGCAGCAAACGCGGTCGGAGATGGAGGCGCGAATCGAGGAGGTCGACCGCGAGTACGTGGGCCGTTCCGAACTCGCGAAACGGCTCGCAAAGGGACCCGCCGCCGCGTCACTGGGTGCGATGGAGTCCACCTATGGGCGCGACCTCGACGCCAATTCCCACGGCGAGAGCTTTCTGCGCCTGTTCAAGGCGCGCTTCGTGCCGGACGGGCTCTACCTGCTCGACGAGCCGGAGGCGGCGCTTTCGCCGCAGAGCCAGCTGGGGTTCATCGCCATGATGAGCGAGATGGTCGGGCAGGGCGCCCAGTTCATCATCGCGACGCATTCACCGCTGCTCATGGCCGTGCCTGGGGCGACGATCTACAGCTTCGACTCAGCCCCGCTCCGGCAGGTCGCCTTCGACGCGCTCGAGAGCGTCGCCCTGCTGAGGAGCTTTCTGTCGGCCCCGGAGCGCTATATGCGCCAGCTGTGGGAGGCTCCGGGGTAGAAGCCCGCGGCTTGGCAGGGAAGCCCGGCGTCAGCTCGGTTCTTCGGGTTTCGCCTCGGACCTGGCAGCCCGCCGCCGCTCCCGCGCCGCATCCCAGGCGGCGTCCATGTCCTTCACCGCCCGGTCCAGCACGGCCTTCATGTCGCTGAACAGCTGCTCGTCTTCGAACCAGTTGACCGCGCCCTGGAAGGTGGTGCGGCTCAGCCGGGAGAGCCTCCGCGTCAGAGCGGTGATGTCCCTGCCCAGCCGGTCGCCGAACTGGGCCACCCGGTCGAAGATTTTCTTGACGTGGTCCCGATTGTCGTTCAGGTACTCGCGGCCGCTGTCCGTGATGGAGTAGACCTTCTTGCCGCCGTAGTCCTCGGACGTGAGATGACCCTGGTCCTCAAGCAGCTGCAGGGTGGGGTAGACGGACCCGGGGCTCGCCTTGTAGCTCCCCGCCGACTCCTCCTCGAGCGCCTGCATGACTTCGTAGCCGTGCATGGGCTTTTCGGCGATCAGCGCGAGGATGGCGAACTTGAGATCGCCCCGCTCGAACCACCTCCAGCGGGGGCGTCGGCGAGGGCGTCCCTGGCGGCGGCGGTGGGACGAGCCGAAGGGCCAGGGCAGGTTGTCGAAATCGAAATAGTCTTCGAAGCGCATGGTCGTGTTCCTTAACCTTTTTGTTTAGTGTTTGTTGGATGAAGGGCGATGATTGCGGTTGAAACCGCACTTTCCGCACTGTTTCCGATGTTATGCGATATATCTCAAAGGATAATAGCGACATATCGAGAAGTAAAGAGACATATCGCGATGTGTCGCTTGATTGCCCGGCGGATCGCTAGAGGCCTGAATCACGGCAGGAGATCACGTAGGGTTCCCCAAGCGAACCGGTGTGGCTCTAGACCCCTGAAGTGCTCGAAGAGCCGTAGGCCGTCCGGCCAGGCGATCAACTCTTCATTCTCGGCCGGAGTGAAGCCGGAAATCACGAATTCCGCGGCCTCGCGGGCCCCGTCAACCGACGGCGAAGACATGACGCAGAGCACCATCGCCACGTTCACTGCATTCGGGCCGGCACCCCCAAAACGTGTTTGACAGGGCAATGATCAGTCTATCACGTTGCTATCCCCTGTTATCGGATATATATCGCGTTTATCGATAAAACGCGACAACAGGGCCATTTTGATACCCATGAGGAGCGGAAGCACGATGATCGGATCCGGTGCCGGACGCAGTGGAGATCAGGGTGACCGGAGGCGGTTGCACATGAGGGCGTGGGTTGCCGCCGCGGTCGCGTGCGCCTTGGTGTTCGCCTGCGCCGACGAGCCGACCGGACCGCCGGGTTCGCTTACGGTATCGATCGCGGCACCATCGGCGCGGCCGCTCGCCGTTGGCGATACGCTCCGGCTCGAGGCGGAGGTGCGGGACCATCGGGGCGAGGCGCTGCCTGGCGTAACCCTCGCGTGGTTGAGCAGCAACGCCCGGATCGTCACCGTGGGCCCGGAAGGGGTAGTGACCGCCGTGGGACCGGGAACGGCGACGATCACCGGGTCCGTTGGGGGCGTGTCGGGAACCGTACAGGTTGGCGTCGCCGACCCGGAGGCCGCGGTGCTCCTCTCGCTGCATCTGTCGACGAACGGCGACGACTGGACCCACAACGACAACTGGTTTGGCGACGATGACCTCGGCACCTGGTACGGCGTGGAGACGGACCGAGCCGGGCGGGTGATCGGGCTCGACTTATCGGACAACAACCTCGACGGGCGGATCCCGGCGAGACTGGGTGGCCTTGCCCACCTGCAGAAGCTCGATCTGAACGGAAACGAACTTACGGGGGAAATCCCAGGGGAACTCGGTAGGCTCGTGAGCCTGGAACGCCTGGATCTGAGCAGAAACGAACTCGACGGGCACATCCCCGCATACTATGACCCTGAGAGTGACATTGCGGGACTCGGCGCGCTGTCCAACCTGGTGTGGCTGGACCTTAGCGGCAATCAGCTTGACGGTGAGATCCCATGGGAACTCCGCGGGCTCACCAGCCTGGAACGCCTGGATCTGAGCGGGAACGAACTCGGCGGGTCCATCCCGGCGTCCAGCGACGACGGACTCGGCGCGCTGTCCAACCTGGTGTGGCTGGACCTGAGCGGCAATCAGCTCTACGGCGACATCCCATGGGAACTCGGCGGGCTCGCCGACCTTGAGCGCCTGGATCTGAGCGAAAACGAACTCTGGGGACACATCCCGGCGTCGAATGGCGACGGACTCGGCGCGCTGGCCAACTTGACCTGGCTGAATCTCAGCGGCAATCAGTTCAACGGCGAAATCCCAGGTGACCTGGGCCTGCTCGCCAATCTGGAAACGCTGTGGCTCAGCTATAACCAACTGGAAGATTCGCTCCCGTCGGAGCTCGGCTCCCTCGAGCGGCTGACTTGGCTCATGGTCGGCGACAACCCGCTCCTGACAGGCCCGTTGCCGCAGTCGTTCCTCGATCTCGAGCTGGTGGAGGTGTTCGAATACGCGAACACCGGCATCTGTGTTCCCGACGAACCCGACTTCCAGACGTGGCTGGACGACATCTGGCAGCATCTGGGAACAGGTAGGGTCTGTGGGATGGACCGCAAGATCCTGGTGGCGCTCTACAACGCAACCCGCGGCCCGCAATGGGCAAACGACGACAACTGGCTGTCGGACGACCCGATCGAGACGTGGTACGGAGTCTCGACCGATTCGGACGGGCGTGTTACCCTCTTGTCGCTCGGCAGCAACAATCTGACGGGCTTCCTTCCACCCGAGCTCGGCGGACTCGACAAGCTGGGTAGTTCTCCTCGTCGACAACAACCCCCTGTCGGGACCACTGCCGCTCGAACTGGGGGCCGTCCCCCTTTGGCAGTTCTACTATTACGGCACGGCATTGTGCGTGCCGGCGGACGAATCGTTTCGGGCGTGGCTGGATTCCATTTCGGATCACAATGGCACGGGCACGGACTGCGCGGACCCGGCCGACGACCGCGACATCCTTGAAATCCTGTACAACGCCACCGACGGTCCGAACTGGACGAACGACACCAACTGGCTGACGGACGCGCCGCTGGGGAACTGGTATGGCGTGGACACCGACGCGGCGGGCCGGGTCACGCGGCTCGACCTCTCGGGCCGGTGGGATCCGAACGCAAACCAAGCCGTACTTCACGGTCTCTCGGGTCCGATTCCTCCCGAACTGGGTAGCCTCGCCACCTTGGAGTACCTGTCCCTCCGCTACAACCAACTTACCGGGACGATTCCATCCGAACTCGGCAACCTCGCCGATCTGGAGCAACTGGACCTCACCGCGAACAGTCTTTCGGGCACCATTCCGCACGAACTCGGCAACCTCGCCAACCTGTCGTCGCTGTACCTCAACCAAAACGACCTCACGGGCCCCACCCCGACAGAACTCGGCAACCTCGCCAACCTGGAGGTGCTGTTCCTCGGGTCCAACAGTCTTTCTGGCACCATTCCGGCCGAACTCGGCAACCTCGCCAACCTGTCGTCGCTGTACCTCGGGTCCAACAGTCTTTCGGGCACCATTCCGCGCGAACTGGGCAACCTCGCCAACCTGTCGTCGCTGTACCTCAACCATAACGACCTCACGGGCACCATCCCGACAGAACTCGGCAACCTCGCCAACCTGGAGTTGCTGACCCTCCGGAATAACAATCTCTCTGGCACCATTCCGGCCGAACTCGGCAACCTCGCGAACCTGGAGGCGCTGTCCCTCCGGTTTAACAGTCTTTCTGGCACCATTCCGGCCGAACTTGGCAACCTCGTCAACCTGGGGGGACTGTACCTGTCCAACAACCAGTTGAGCGGGACCGTCCCGCCCGAACTCGGCAACCTTTCCAGCTTGGCGCTGCTCTTGATCAACCACAATCCTCTGACGGGGCCGCTACCGCTGGAGTTGGAGGGTCTTCCGCTCTCGACGTTCCACTACAACGACACGCGCCTGTGCGTGCCTCTCGAAGTGTCCTTCCGTACGTGGCTCGCCGGCATCGAGGATCAGCAGGGTACCGGGGTTGACTGCGGCGCTACGCAAACCGACCGCGACATCCTCGAGATTCTGTACAATGCCACCGACGGCCCGGACTGGACGGACAACACCAACTGGCTGACCGACGCACCGCTGGAGGATTGGTATGGCGTGGACACCGACGCGGCGGGCCGGGTCACGCGGCTCGACCTCTCGGGCCGCTGGGATCCGAACGCAAACCAAGCCGTACTTCACGGTCTCTCGGGTCCTATTCCGCCCGAACTGGGCAGCCTCGCCAGCCTGGAGTACCTGTCCCTCCGCTACAACCAACTTACCGAGACGATTCCATCCGAACTCGGCAACCTTGCCGATCTGGAGCAACTGGACCTCGCCGCGAACAGTCTTTCGGGCACCATTCCGCCCGAACTCGGCAACCTCGCCAACCTGCAGACGCTGTCCATCAGCGGGAACGATCTTTCAGGTTCGATTCCGACAGAACTCGGCAACCTCGCCAACCTGTCGTCGCTGTACCTCGGGTCCAACAGTCTTTCGGGCACCATTCCGCACGAACTCGGCAACCTCGCCAACCTGTCGTCGCTGTACCTCAACCACAACGACCTCACGGGCTCCATCCCGACAGAACTCGGCAACCTCGCCAACCTGGAGTTGCTGACCCTCCGGAATAACAATCTCTCTGGCACCATTCCGGCCGAACTCGGCAACCTCGCGAACCTGGAGGCGCTGTCCCTCCGGTTTAACAGTCTTTCTGGCACCATTCCGGCCGAACTCGGCAACCTCGCCAACCTGGGAGGACTGTACCTGTCCAACAACCAGTTGAGCGCGACCGTCCCGCCCGAACTCGGCAACCTGTCCAGCTTGGCGCTGCTCTTGATCAACCACAATCCTCTGACGGGGCCGCTACCGCTGGAGTTGGAGGGTCTTCCGCTCTCGACGTTCCACTACAACGACACGCGCCTGTGCGTGCCTCTCGAAGTGTCCTTCCGTACGTGGCTCGCCGGCATCGAGGATCAGCAGGGTACCGGGGTTGACTGCGGCGCTACGCAAACCGACCGCGACATCCTCGAGATTCTGTACAATGCCACCGACGGCCCGGACTGGACGGACAACACCAACTGGCTGACCGACGCACCGCTGGAGGATTGGTATGGCGTGGACACCGACACGGCGGGCCGGGTCACGCGGCTCGACCTCTCGGGCCGATATGACAGCGAAGAGAGGGAGTGGATTCCCCATGGTCTGAGCGGCACCATACCCTTCGAACTCGGCGGCCTCGCGAGTCTGCAGGTGCTGGACCTCAGCTGGAACGATCTTACGGGCTCGATTCCGGCTGAACTCGGCAACCTCGCCAACCTGTCGTCGCTGTACCTCAACCAAAACGACCTCACGGGCACCATCCCGACAGAACTCGGCAACCTCGCCAGCTTGGAGTACCTGTCCCTCCGGTTTAACAGTCTTTCTGGCACCATTCCGCACGAACTCGGCAACCTCGCCAACCTGTCGTCGCTGTACCTTAACCAAAACGACCTCACGGGCACCATCCCGACAGAACTCGGCAACCTCGCCAACCTGGAGGTGCTGTTCCTCGGGTCCAACAGTCTTTCGGGCACCATTCCGCCCGAACTCGGTGGGTTGGACGATCTGTTCCTCCTGTCCCTTGGCAGCAACGAGCTTTCGGGCCCGATCCCGGCCGAGCTCTCGAAGTTCAAGAGACTTCGCGACCTGTTGCTGTTCAACAACACGGAGCTCAGCGGCAGGCTGCCCCCGGAGCTGGGGTACGCCGAAGGACTCGAGTACCTCGGCGTCAGCGGCACAAACCTCACCGGCCCCATCCCTCGCACCTTCTCCAACCTTGAGCTGACCAACTTCTACTTCGACAGGGACGGCGTGTGCGTCCCCGCCGACCTCGAAGCCTGGCTGAAGACGGTACCGGAAAAGCAGGAAGACTACACGATCTGCACCGACGAGATCACCGTCGACCCCGCGACACTGTACTTCGAGGCGCCGCCACTCGGTGACACGGCCAGACTGACGGCTGCGCTGCTCACCGCCGAAGGGGACATCGTGCACGACGCGACGATCACCTGGTCGAGCGCCGACACGACCGTAGCCAGGGTCGACTCCACAGGGCTGGTGACCTCGGTCGACTACGGAACCACTCAGGTCACGGCAACCTCCGATTTGCTCACCGCGACGGCCGAGGTGGAGATCGTCCTCACGCTCACCGACCGGCAGGTCCTCGACAGCCTCCACCAGTTGATGGGGGGCGAGAGCTGGACGGACACCACCCACTGGCTGAGTGACGAGCCGCTCTCCGAGTGGTACGGGGTCGAAGCCAACGAGGCCGGGAAGGTCTTCGGCCTCTCGTTGGGGAACAACGGCCTTGCGGGCCCGATGCCGGACCTGCTGGCGGAACTGGGCGACCTGGTCACGCTCGACCTGAGCGGGAACGCGCTCACGGGAGAGATTCCCTGGAGGCTGGGGGAGTTGCCGCAGCTGCACAGTCTTGTGCTCAACAACAACGCTCTGGAGGGTCGCTTGCCCGCGAGCATGGGCTCGCTTGCCGCGCTCCGTTATCTCCACATCGGCGCCAACGAACTGAGCGGCGTGGTTCCGCGATCCTTCCGGCAGCTGGCGCTGGACACTCTCTACACCGCCGGCTCGGGTGTGTGTGTGCCTCCTTCCCTGAACGAGTGGTTCGCCGGGATCGGGCAGACCGACGATGCCGACCTCTGCGTTGCCTCCATCGCCATCGAAGTCGTCGACCTGCCCTCACTGACATTCTACGCCGTCGGCGAGGCGGGCACCCTGTCCGCCACCTATGTGAATGCCGAAGGAGACAGCACGCACGAGGCGTCGGCCACGTGGTCAAGCGGAGATGCCCGTGTCGTCTCGGTGGATGCTCGGGGAAGGGTCACCGCCGTCGGCGAAGGAGCCACCGAGGTGACGGCCACCTACAACTCCGTGACCGGCGCGATCCCGGTGGAGGTGGCGCTGCCGGAGAACGACCGGGATGTTCTGGGAATCCTCTACGACCGGACCCGCGGCCCGGGGTGGGCGGACGGGACCAATTGGCTGAGCGACGAGCCGCTCGCCGAATGGGCAGGGGTCGAGACCGACGAACACGGCCGGGTGGTGGCGCTGTCGCTGTCGGGCAACAACCTGCGGGGGACGATCCATGCGTCCATCGGCGAGCTGGACCAGCTGGTGACCTTGGAGCTGAGCCGAAACTGGATTTCGGGCTCGATTCCGGCCGAGATCGGGGATCTGGGCCGCCTTCGCGACCTCGCGCTGAGTGTCAACGGGCTCTCGGGTACGCTGCCGTGGGAGCTGGGAGCACTGGACAGCCTGCGGACGTTCAACGTGGCGGCAACGAGCCTCTCCGGACCTGTACCGGCGTCCTTTGCCGACCTCGAACTGGACGGTTTCCTGGTGGGAGGTACCCAACTGTGCGTCCCCCCCTCACTTGCCGCGTGGCTCAGTGCGATCGAGCAGACCGACAGTCCGCCAGAGTGCGCTGCCAGTGTCGCGATCGAGCCCTCCGCGCTCACCTTCGGCGCGGTCGGCGAGACGGCCCGGTTGTCGGTGACGGTCGTCGATGCCGAGGGGCGCGTCGTGAACTCCCCGGCGGTCACCTGGGAGAGTGACGATCCAGCGGTCGCAGGGGTCGACGGGACGGGGCAGGTGACGGCCCGCGCGGCTGGAATCACGGCAGTTACGGCCACGTACAACTCTGTTGCGACCGGCCGCACGGGGGTGGCGGTGAGCCTGCCCGGCAGTGACCGCGCAGCGCTCGAATTCCTGTACCATGCGACCGGCGGGGATGACTGGAAGGACAACACCAACTGGCTAAGCGACAAGCCGCTCGAGGAATGGTACGGAGTGGGCGCCGGCAACGGCAGGGTCGCTAACCTCGATTTGCGCAACAACAACCTTGACGGCGAGATCCCCGCCGCCGTCGGTCTGCTGGATGATCTCTTCATCCTCGACCTCGGCGACAACGCCATTACCGGGCAGATTCCGCTGGCGATTGGCCGACTGCAGCGTCTCCGCGACCTGAACCTCCGCGACACCGAGTTGGAAGGTCCCCTGCCACCTGAAATGGGCAACATGACGGGGCTTGCGTTTCTGAGCCTTACCGACACCAACCTGTCCGGCCCCCTGCCGGAGACCTTCTCCAAACTCAATGTCGAGCAGTTCTACCACTCCGGAACCGGCCTGTGCGTACCGCGCTCCCTGGCGGCGTGGTACGAGACACTCGGCAACACCGACCCGCTTCCCTGCATTCCGGAGACCAGGGACCGGACGGTGCTCGTCAGCCTTTACGACGAAACCGGCGGACCGCAATGGCAGGAGAGCAGAAACTGGCTGTCGGACGCTGGGCTGAACACCTGGCAGGGCATCGTCACCGACGAGGAGGGCTACGTCACCGAGATCTTCCTCCCTTGGAACGGGCTCACGGACAGCATCCCGCCCGCTTTGGGCGACCTCGCTCGCCTCGAACGCCTGGCCCTGTACGGCAACAATCTGAGTGGGCGGATACCGCCGGAACTCGGCAAGCTGACGAGGGTTCGTCGCCTGTCGCTATCCAGCAACAAGTTGGAGGGCCCGATCCCGCCCGAAATCGGCGGCATGGTCAGCGTTGACACCATGTACCTCTCCGGGAACAACCTGTCAGGGCCGATCCCCGCCGAGTTCGGGAATCTCGTCAACCTCGAACACCTGGCACTTTTCGAGAACGAGTTGAGCGGGCCGCTTCCGGCGGAGTTCGGGAAGCTCAGGAAGCTCAAGAGCATGTGGATGGTCGACAACCAGTTCGAGGGCCCGCTGCCGCCCGAGCTCGGCGACATGACCTCGCTCGAGGAGCTCAGCCTGTCCGGGAACCGGATAACGGGCGTGCTGCCGCCCGAGCTGGGCAAGCTTACGGCCCTGAAGGATCTGAGTCTCTCCGACAACGAACTGACCGGGCCCATCCCCGCGGAGTTCGGAAACATGGCTTCGCTCGAAACCCTGTTCCTGATGCGAAACGATTTGTCGGGCAGTATTCCGCCCGAAATGGGCAACCTGGCCAACCTGGAGGTGCTCTGGCTCTTCGGCAACCAGTTGACCGGACCGGTACCGGCGGAGATGGGTAACCTCTCCAAGCTCGAGGAAATGGCCATCGGCACCAATCCGCTCACCGGCTCCATACCACCGGAACTCGGACAGATGTCCGCGCTGGAAGGCCTGTTCCTCGAACGCACCCGGCTGACGGGATCCATCCCGCCGGAACTCGGCAACCTCTCGTCGCTGACCACCCTGTGGCTTTTCCAAGGCGACCTGTCTGGTGTCATACCCCCCGAACTCGGCAACCTTTCCGCGCTGGAGAACCTGACACTAAGCGACAACCAGCTAACGGGCTCCATACCGCCTGAACTCGGCCGGTTGTCGGCGCTCGAGTCCCTGAGCGCCCGGGGCAACCGCTTCACCGGCCGCATCCCACCGGAACTCGGTCAACTCACCTCGCTCACGCGCCTGTCGTTCCGCAGCAACCAACTCTCCGGACCGCTGCCACCCGAACTCGGTGACCTTGTCAATCTGGAGAGCCTGGACGTGTACAACAACCCGGATCTCGTGGGTCTGATGCCCAGAAGCATGCTGAATCTCCCGCTAGGTTACCTCAACATCGCCGACACCTGGGTGTGTCCGCACCTCGACGACGAGTTCCAGGAATGGCTGAACGGTATCCCGCAGACCGACGGCCTCTGGTGTCCACCCACCGTGACCGAACGATACGCACTGGAGGAGTTCCATGCGGCGGCCGGCGGCGACTCCTGGACCGACAACGGCGGCTGGGACAGCGATGCCCAGGTAGGCAACTGGCACGGAGTAACCGTGAACCGGACGGACACGCTTGTCCGAAGGCTCGCGCTCCCCGACAACGGACTGCGGGGGTCGCTCGCTCCCGCAATCGCCAACCTGACGAAGCTCGAGACCCTGGACCTCGGCGACAACAGCCTCACGGGGGAGATCCCCGTCGCAATGACTTCGATGGACGCGCTGGACACGCTCAGGGTCAGCGGCAACACGGACATGGAGGGGCCGTTTCCCTTCCAGATGACCGGGATGACGGGCCTGAAGGCGCTGCAATACACGAACACCGGCATGTGCGCGTCGCCGTCGGCTACCTTCCAGCGCTGGATCGACGGACTGGACGTCGCCGACGGAGCCACCTGCAACAACCCCGACGCGGTCACGCTGTCGCTGCCGATCGTGTACCTGACACAGGCGATCCAGCGGCCGCGGGGCGATGTGCCGCTCCTTGCGGGCCGGGAGGCGCTGGTGCGCGCGTTTCTCGTAGGTGATCAGGTCAACGCCTTCTTCGAACCCGAGGTCGTGGCAACCCTTACGAGGAACGGCGAGGAGGTCCACCGCGTGGTCATGCGTACTGAAGACGACCGATTGAGGACTGCTGCGGACGAGGGCGTCCTCGGTACCTCGTACAACGCGGTGGTCCCCGCCGAACACATTGTCGCCGGCACCCAGCTGGTGGTGGTGGCCGACCCTGAAGAGGCGGTGCCGCGCGCACCCGGCAGCCAGACACGTTTCCCGGAAGTCGGCGCCATGCCACTCAACGTGATCGATGTTCCGCCTCTCGAGCTGACGGTGGTGCCGGTGCTCTATGTCGAGAATCCCGATTCGTCCATCTTCGCCTGGACGGACAGCATCGCCGACGACAGCCCACAGGTGGGCCTGTTCAGGTACTCGTTCCCGTTCTCGGAGTTCAGCGCGACGACGCGGGACAGCTACGTCACCTCCCTCGACCTCACCGAGGAAAACAATACGTGGCCCATGGTCCTCGAACTGGAGGTGGTCTACCACGCCGAGGACGCCACGGGGTACTGGTATGCCGTGGCGGACAGCGACGAGGGATACGTGCGCGGGGTTGCCCGCCTGAACGGCTGGGTGAGCTTCGGGAAGCCGTGGGATACGGAGTTGGCCCACGAGGTGGGACACACCCTGGACCTCCAGCACGCACCGTGCGGCGGCGCGCTATTCACGGACCCGGACTTCCCCTATTCGAACGGGAGCATCGGCATGTGGGGGTACGACTTCCGCAACGGATCGGTGGTATCCCCGAACAGCCGCCGCGACATCATGGGATACTGCTATGAAAAGGGCTGGCTGAGCGACTACTACTACGAGAAGGTCATCCGGGTCCGGGAGGAAAAGGAAGGGAGCGGGGCGCGTGCGCTCCTGGCCGGCGCCGGGACGAAGTCGCAGATGCTGGTGCTGTGGGGCGGCGTCCTGGGAGACGAACTGCGCATCGAGCCGGTGCTCTCCATGTATGCGGCCGCGAAGCTTCCGGAACAGCCCGGGCCCTATCGCCTGGACGGAATCGCCGTCGACGGCGGGACCGAATTCTCCCTGTCCTTCACTCCGGGCGAGGACCAGTACGGCAACAAGTACTTCTTCTTCGCCATTCCCATCGAGGACGACTGGGAGAGCTCGCTCGAGCGGATCGTGCTCACCGGGCCGGAGGGCGTGGTGGCGATCGACGACACGGACCCGCGCTCCATCTCTGTCTTCACCGACCCCTCCACCGGTCGAATCAGGTCGATTCTTCGGGACTGGGACGGGCCGCTGGTGGCCGCGATGGGCGCCACCGACCAGCTGGATGTGCAAACCACAAGGGGGATCCGGGAGGCGGTGACGTTGCGACCGCAGCGGTGAGAGGATGCTCGATGAAGGCGTCAGGAAGGCGGTAACGGAGCCGCGGGCGGCGAGGCGCCGGACGTGATTCTGTCATCGGGCGGTGGGCATGCGATGGGTGGTGCGCTGTACATTGTGACGTGTTGACTCCGGCGCAGACATGTCTACTCCGGCCCACATGCCGCACCCGCATCGTGGAAGGACCCGCATCCATGCCAGTTCGTCGCTTCCCCCATCGTTTCGCCGCGATCCTGATCCTCGCCTCGATCTGCACACCCCTCCCGGCGGCCGCTCAGGGCACCCTCGCCGACTACCGGCGGGCCGACAGCCTTGGCGATCGCCTACAGGGCCTGGTTGTTGACGCCGCCGAACGCCCCTCCTGGATCGGCGAGACCACCCGGTTCTGGTACCGCAAGACGGTGGAAGGCGGGCACAGTTTCCTCCTCGTCGATGCCGAGACCCAGGCCAGAGGCCCCGCCTTCGATCACGAGCGGCTCGCCACGACCCTTTCGGCTCTTCCTGCCTTCGCCGGGGAGTCGGTCTCGGCCGTGGATCTCCCGTTCAACCGCATCGAGTTCACGGAGGACGATCGATCGATCGAGTTCACCGCCGCGGATCTCACTTGGCGTTGCGATCTGGCCACCTATGAGTGCGAGAGCCTGGGGTCGGCGCCGCAGAGGCAAGGCGGCGGCGTGGGCCCAAGCGGCGTCTCCTGGTCGGCAGGCCCCGGCCAGCTTTGGCGAAACCTGAGCACAGAGCCGATCCTCTCGCCGGACAGCACGCGCGAGGTCTTCATCCAGAACTACAACGTGGCCCTCCGGGAAGCGGGTGCGGACGCCGGCGACCACACCATGCTCACTTGGGAAGGCACGCCCGGCAACACCTACACCGACCGCTCCATCGTCTGGTCGCCCGACTCCAGAAAGGTGGCCGTCTACCGGGTAGTGCCCGGTCAGGAGCGGCGGGTGCACTACGTCGAATCCTCACCCGAGGACCAGCTCCAGCCGGTGCACTCGACCTACCTCTACGCAAAGCCCGGCGATAGGCTCGACAAGGAGATCCCGGTGATCCTGGACGTCGAGTCGGGGCGGCAGATGATCATCGACGACGCCCTCTTCCCCAACGCCTACACCCTGTCCCGTCTGGAATGGAGGCAGGACAGCGAGCACGTCGTGTTCGAGTACAACCAGCGGGGCCACCAGGTCTATCGGGTCATCGAGGTCGACGCCGAGACCGGCCGCACCAGGGCCGTGATCTCCGAGGAGCCCGAAACCTTCTTCAACTACTCCAACAAGCGGTTCCGCCACGACATCGACGACGGCAGGGAGATCATCTGGATGTCGGAGCGTGACGGGTGGAACCACCTCTACATGCTCGACGGCGAGACGGGGCAGGTGAAGCACCAGATCACGAAGGGCGACTGGCCGGTTCGGGGCGTGGACAGCGTGGACGTGGACAACCACCAGATCTGGTTCCGTGCGAGCGGCATGAACCCCGAGCAGGATCCCTATTTCGTTCACTACTACCGCATCGACTTCGACGGCACCGGGCTGATGGCCTATACGGAGGCCGACGGGATGCACGAGGTCACTTTCTCTCCGGACCGCCGGTTCTACATCGACCAGTGGTCCAGGGTGGATCTTCCGCCCATCGCGGAGCTTCGCAGGACTGCCGACAGGTCCCTGGTCATGGAGCTGGAGCGGGGCGACGCTTCGGCACTTCTCGCCACCGGGTGGCGGTACCCCGAGGTTTTCGTGGCGAAGGGCCGGGACGGGGTGACGGACATCTGGGGAATCATCATCCGCCCCACCAACTTCGATCCGAACCGGAGCTACCCGGTCATCGAGAGCATTTACGCCGGACCCCACGGTTCGCACGTCCCGAAGACCTTCAGCACCCACACCAGCAGAACCGCCGTGGCCGAGTTGGGGTTCATCGTGGCCCAGATCGACGGCATGGGAACCAACAACCGGTCGAAGGCATTCCACGACGTGGCCTGGCAGAACATCAAGGACGCCGGCTTCCCGGACCGGATCTTCTGGCACCAGGCCGTGGCCCGGGAGTACGACCACTACGACGTGAGCCGGGTCGGGATCTACGGGGGTTCGGCCGGTGGGCAGAACGCCATGGCGGCACTGCTCTGGCACGGCGACTTCTACGACGTGGCGTTCTCGTCGGTGGGGTGCCACGACAACCGGATGGACAAGATCTGGTGGAACGAGGCGTGGATGGGATGGCCCATCGGGCCCCACTACTCCGAGTCCTCGAACGTGGACAACGCCTGGCGTCTGCAGGGGAAGCTGTTGCTGGTCGTGGGCGAGCTGGACAGGAATGTGGACCCCTCTTCCACGTATCAGGTGGTGAACGCGCTCATCGAGGCCGACAAGAACTTCGACTTCCTCATGGTTCCGGGCGGCGGCCACGGCTCGGGGGGTGACTTCGGTGCGAGAAAGCGGAATGACTATTTCGTGAGGCACCTGATCGGCGTGGAGCCTCCGGCCTGGGATCAATATGTTGCGGCCGCCGAATCGCCATGAAGGACCGGGCCCACGACACGCTCGGGGAGCGCAGGTGAGTGCCGTGAGCCGTTCAGCCCTAACGCTGTTCCTGGTGTCGTCAACATTCGCCTGTCAGCCCGAAACGGACCGGGCTACCGACTATCTGGAGTCTTCCTGGACTTCCGAGGAGGACTTTAGGATTGGAGACGCTATGGCAGGGAGTGCCCTGTTCTCAAGGATTCCGTATTTGCGCGTCAGTCCTGACGGAAGCCGCGTTTTTGTCGTGGAGCCGAGGGAAGCCAGCGTGACAGTGTGGAGTCCCGAAGGGTCGCTTCTCCTCGCCCTCGGGGGCTCCGGGCAGGGGCCGGGAGACTTCATGGGGCCCTACAAGGTGCATATTGAGGAGAACGGATTCTATGTTCGCGACAGGCAGCGATTCTCCTTCTTCTCGGCTGCTGGGGACTTGCTGCGCACGATTCCTGGTCCGCCGACCCTGGCCAGCTATCAGGGCTTCTTCCTTCGCGCAGATGCTGTGCTAACTGACGGAACCTACTTGGGTACCCCAGAGATACCTGCGCATGTCATATTGGGAATGTGGGGCGATGATTCAATCGATGAGTTGCCACTGCTTCGGGTTGAACAATCCTCTGCCGGTGAATGGTCGGTGAAGTCCTTCGTCTCGGTGGACGCGCGGAATGGGATCCTTGGAATTGAACATCCCGACGGTGCGGCTATGGGTATTTCAACTGGCGCCCAGCCGTTTGGTGACGCGGACCTCTATGAGTTCGACCCCGGGACCGGGACAGTGGTCGTCGTTCGCCGGAATAGGAACGCCGGTCTGGCTGAAGTGATCGAAGTATCTGCGGCGGGCGACACAGTTTGGCGGCGAGAGCTGCGACTCGAACCCGTTGAGCTTCCGGCAGCCACAGCCGAAGAGGCATTCGTGGCGCGAGTGGAGAGCTTTCGCGCAAGCCAAGAGCTGTCTTACGCCGCCGCTCGTGAAGCAGTCGAGGACGGATTGTATGTGCCCGAACACTATCCCTCAGTCGAGAGGTTGCGGCTAACTGGCTCTGGCCAGGTCTGGCTCAGGAGCTGGGAGCGGTTCGATACGCTCCGAGCCTGGTATTCGGTCGAGCGCGGCGACATGGAATCGGCACCCCGTCGCGTACTGCTGCCGGAATGGCTCGATGTTATGGACGGAACGGAGAGCCACGTGTGGGGCGTGTGGCTGGATCCACTCGATATCAACTACGTCGTGGGCAGGAGGCTGGTGCCCCCGGGGACATAGCACCGAGCCGTAACCAGGACGGCGAGGGATGGCGCGTTCCAACGGACGCTGACGTGTAATGTTTGCATGCTTGGGCCGCTATGTTGAACAGCATTCCGTGTCCGTGCAGGGACTGAGGATAATGCCTGATGCAAATCTGACATCACTTGGTCGGAGATTCCCAGCGCGAGTGGCTTGGGTCGTCTGCCCTGCGTTGACGCTCGTTGGAGCCCTTGCGAGTCCAGCAGGAATCGCATCGCAGGAGGTGGTGGATGCCGACCTGGTAACTCTTGAAGGCGAGGTCGTCGACGTATCGAACAACCTCCCTATCGAAGGCGCCATAGTCAGCTTGCCAAGTCTCGGACTGACCACGGCTACCGACAGCATGGGATACTACCGCCTGGATGAGGTTTCGGTAGCGACCCATGTGATCCGGGTGTTCCGCCTCGGCTACGACGAGTTCGAAGCCGACGTCACGGTTAACAGCGGGGAGATACTCGCTCTCTACCTGACCCCCGGCCCGATCTCTCTTCAGGGGATCGCGGTCGAGGTTGTGGGGCTCAGCGAGCTGGACTGGCGCCCCGTGGGGACAACCCGGCAGGCGTTCATCGGCCCGGGCGAAATCGAGGATCTCCGCGACATGTACCAAAGCCTCGACCACATCCTCAGAGTGCGCAGGCTGCCGCAGGTGCGGTACATTCCGCCGGTCCAACCGGGGGGAAACCTGGGCGATCACACCTCAAACGGATGTCTGAGGCTCGTCACCGATTCGGGCCGAAGGGTGTGCGCGATGGTTGTCATGGACGGCATGCCCATCGACGAAAAGGTCGCAGGCTGGATGTATCAGACGAGTGCGCACGACATCTATTCGGTACACTTCCTCAATTCGATTGAAGGGTATCAACGATACGGTTTCCGTGGCTCGTACGGAGTGCTGTTGATCACAACCCATAACCGGTGAGCCCCGGTAGCGAGTTGCGACCGCGACGGCGGTGCGGGGAACCTGTACCTGCCGCACGCGCCAGGTTCGGTGAATGCCATGCGGGTTGACCGACATCTCGCCAAGCTGCATGATATTGTACTTCAACGCTTGAATGGATGCTTGGAAAAATGCCGAACAAACTCGTGCAGGCCCGCATTGACAGAGCCGTGACGGAGGAAGCGGCGGCAGTACTGGCGGCCATGGGCCTGACCGTCTCCGGCGCGTTGCGCCTGTTGCTGACCAAGATCGCACACGAGAAGGCGCTTCCGTTCGCGCCGCTGGTTCCGAACGCCGCCACCATCGAAGCGATGAGGGAAGCCCGCCGGGGCAACCTCCCGCAGTTCGACAGCGTCGAGGATCTGTTCGACGATCTGCATGCGGAGGATTGAGCGGACCAGCCGGTTCAAACGCGACTACAAGCGTGAGTCCCGGGGTCGGCACCGGACATACCTCGACGCGGTCCTGGCTCCCGTGGTGGAGGCGCTGGTCAACGACCGGCACCTGGAGCCCCGGCACCACGACCACGCGCTGAGCGGAGAGTGGGGAGATTTCCGCGACTGCCACCTCAAGCCGGACCTGTTGCTGATCTACCAGAAGTCAGGGGCCGACATCCTGCGCCTGGTACGGATCGGGTCCCATGCAGAGCTTGGTCTCTGAGGCGGGGAATGGCGGCAAACCGCGGAATCAAGCCCGCCGATTCCGGAGCTGCGTTGCGTTTGTCGCTTCCAACGCGCGCCACGTGTAACTTCTTGACGATTGCGCCCCCATGTTGAGCAGCGACCCGTTTACTGAAGACTGAAGCAGCGATGCCTGATGCCACTCTGACTTCACTTGGCCGGAGGTTCCCAGCCAGGGTGGCTTGGATCTTCTGCCCAGCTTTGATGCTCGCTGGAGCTCTTCCGGGTCCAGCGAAGCTCGAAGCGCAGGAGGTCAGGGGCGAGGATCGGGTAACTCTGGAGGGCGAAGTCGTCGACGCATCGAATAACCTTCCTGTGGAAGGAGCAATCGTCAGCTTGCCCAGCCTGGGCCTGACCGCAGTCACCGACAGATTGGGCTACTATCGCATGGATGAGGTTCCTGTAGCGACCCATGCCATTCGAGTATTCCGCCTCGGCTACGACGAGTTCGAAGCCGATGTCCCGGTCAACGGCGCGGAGGTGCTAGCCCTCCATATAACTCCTGGCCCGATTCCGCTCGAGGGAATCGAGGTCGAGGTGATGGGGCTCACCGAGCTGGACTGGCGCCCCATTGGGACGAGTCGCCGCGCGTTCATCGGCCCGGGCGAGATTGAGGATCTACGCGACACTTACCTCAGCCTCGACCACATCCTCAGGGTCCGAAGGCTGCCGCGGGTGCGGTACATCCCACCGGTCCAACCGGGGGGTGTACGGGATAGATCGGACCTCAACGGCTGCCTGAGGCTCGTCACCCAGCAGGGGACAACATCGTGCGCGATGATCGTCCTGGACGGCCTACTCATCGACTCGGTGTCTGCGGGCTGGATGTATCAAACGAGTTCATACGACATCTATTCGGTACGCTTCCTCGGTCAAATGGAAGGGTTTTCCGTTACGGCCGACGTGGTGAAAACGGGGTGCTGGAGATCAACACCCATCGCCGATGAGACCGGGGATTACGGGTAGTACGCTCAACGCCTCTCGCACTCGGTATCTTGGATTTCGGGCAGTCCCTTATGCGGGTATTGCGCTCGTTTTGCTTGCTACCGACGCCTGTGTCCAGCAAGAACTCCCCGACAGCAGGGACGCCGATTCTGACACCCGCATAATCGACGGCGACCCAATCTGCGCCGATTGTCAGATCAACTTCCGGCATGTGGTTACTCTCGGCAGCGACGCCGATCCCGCTTCTGTTTGGGAGGGTGCGGCTGGTTCCGAGTGTATGGTGGCCGAGCTGGGATCCGGCGGATTCGTGCTCGGAGGTGTGGCGAGCCCGGGCGACGTCTTCGTTTACGACGACCAGGGACGATTCACCAAGTCCATTGGCCGACAAGGCCAGGGGCCAGGAGAACTGACCTCGAGGGCCCGCATCCTGGTCACCGCTGGTGACACGCTGTGGGTGGCGGACGACGGCAACGTTCGCGTGCAGGTCTGGACCTCTGAGGGCGAGTACATTCGGTCCTTCCCCATGCCGGCCCCCTACCGGCACTTCACGCGTTTGAATCAGGGAGACATCGTCTTTGAAGGGCCCGTGGGTCGGATCGGTGACCCGATGTACTACATCCTGAGTCCATCGGGTGAGGAACTCGCCCGGGTCGGGGAGTCCAGATCCAGGGAGCTCGATCTGGAGTGGAGCGTGTTGACCCGACGGCATGGTCCAGGCGGTGGGTTCTGGGCCGCCAGCATTTGGCGCTATGCCATCGAGCGATGGGACAGTGCGGGATCCTTGAGAGGCACTTTGGTGCGTGATGTCGCCTGGTTTCCGCCGTACCCCCCGTATCCGGACGAGGTTTTCGATTCAGAGCCGCCTCCCGCGGGATTGTATCATCTGCGGGAGGATGACCAGGGCCGATTGTGGACATTCGTACTGCTCCCCGACGCAAATTGGCGCTCGGAAATCCCTCTTCGGCCTCGACACACATGGCACCGCGAGACCTATGATCACCTCGTAGAAGTGATCGATCCCGCATCGGCCCGGCTGATCGCCAGAGACATTCATGACGACAGGATAGCACCCATGTGCAACAGTTCCCTCGTTTACTCGGTGGTCGAAGCCCCTTCAGGAGACCTTCGCGTACGGGTCATGGAGCCACAGATCGTGGATGCCAACGGAGAACCCTGGGGGTGATGGGCGCAGTCCGGGGGAGGAACAGGGCCGAGTGCTAGATGTGAGCCCGCTAACGGTGGGGCGGTTCCCCCCGATCATCCCCCCGCCGCACATACTAAATATAAATGTTTAGTATTCAGCCCTATCCCTCCGACACCACCGTCGGCCCCTCCCCCTCCAGCGTCTCCAACACCTGCCGCCACTCGAATTTCTCGCCGATTCCGCGCACGTAGTAGTCCATCCACGCCATCTCGCTCACGGCCTTCACCAGCCGATTCCGCGGATCCGGAATCCCGTGACTCCGCCCCGGGTACATGAACAGCTCCGTCGGCACGTCCAGCTTCTTGAGCGCCATGTGCAGCTCCACCGATTGCGGGCTCGGCACCCGCGGGTCGCCCTCCACGACATGAATCATGGTCGGCGTCTTCGCGTTCGTGATGTACTTCAGCGGTGACTGGTCGAAGTACGTGTCGAAGTCCTCGTACAGAAAGCCGTCGCCCACGTAGAACTGCCGATTCCGCTGCACGTCGCTCTGCGCGTACATGCTGATCCAGTTCAATCGTCCCCGCGCCCGAGCTGATCGCCTTGAACCGGTCCGTCTGCGTCAGGATCCAGTTGGACCAGTGGCCGCCCGCACTCCAGCCCAGCGCACCCATGCGGTCCCCGTCCACGATCCCCTCGTCGATCAGATGGTCCACGCCGGTGATGATGTCTTCATAGCCCATCGTGAAGTAGTCTCCCACGATGTCCGTGCGATGCGCGTTTCCGTAGTTCCGCGAGCCTCGGTAGTTGGGTTTGAGGACGGCGTAGCCCGCGCCGGCGTACACCTGGGCGCTGTAGCCGCCATTGAAGCGCAGGACGTCGGCTGACGCAGGTCCCCCGTGGATCGCGACGATGAGCGGATAGCGCGTCCCCTCCTCGTAGCCGACCGGGTAGACCAGCACCCCGCCGACCATCTTGCCGTCCGACGAGCGCCAGTTGACCTCGACCTCTTCGCCCAGCGCGATGTCGCGCACGTGCGGGTTGACGTCGACGAGCTGGGTCCACGCCGAGCGGTTCGGCACGTCGTCCACGCTCGCCACCGTGAAGACCGTCGGCGGCGTCATCGGGTCGCTGTAGCCGATGAGGATCGTGCCGGTGTCGTCATCGCGGTTTACCGACAGCGCGGCGCGCTCCTCGGTGAGCTGCCGCACCGCCCCCGTCTCCACGTCGAGCGCGTGCAGCTGGGTCGTCACAGTCACGCCGGCGTTGAAGTAGATCGTCTCCGAATCGTCCGACCAGAATCCCACGCTCGAACTCTGGTCGAAGTCCGTGCCCAGCTTCCGGAACGCGCCGCCGCGATCGTCGACCTCGCGGATGTACACGCGATTGTCGGTCATCGTGTAGCGCTCCATGTTGTCCGGCGCCGAAAACGCGATCCAGCGGCCGTCGGGCGAGAGGCTGAGCCCGCCTTCGCCGACCTCGTAGTTGTCGGTGAGGCGTTCGATCTCGCCTGTGGCGACTTCTATGAGGTAGAGGTCGGCGTAGAGGCGCTGCGCCGTGATATTGCGCTCGTAGCGCTTCGGCGAGCCGCCCGTGATGCCGATCCAGCGGCCGTCATCGGAGAGGGTGAAGCTGTTGATGCTGTACGCGGGATCGTCCGTCTCGCGCCGTTCCTCGGCTGTCGCCACTTCGACGCTCCACAGGCTCGACAGCGGAGTGACGGCGTTGCGGATGTCCACCGTGAAGCCCTGCTCGCGCCGCTCCACCTCGTCCTCGTCGAACGAGTCGGCGCGGGTGAAGTAGATGCGGCTTCCGTCGGCGGTGAAGTCCCATTGCTCGACTCCGGCATCGCCGTCGGTGAGCTGCTCGGCCTCGGCGCCCGTCAGGTCGCGGGCAGGAAGCCGGTAGAGCTGTTCCCGGCCGCTCTTGCCGGACCTGTAGACCAGCCAGCGCCCGCGCGGACTGAACGCGAATCCCGATACGCCTTCGCTCGCATCGGTGATCTTCCGGGCCTCGCCGCCGTCGTGGCGCATCATGTAGAGCTGGTTGTTGTCGCCGTCACGATTCGACGCGAAGAGGAAGAAGGACCCATTCGGAGACCAGGTCGGACTCGTCTCGTTCTTGTCGTTGGTGTAGGTCAGGCGGCGGTCGGTCGGGACGCCGTCGCCGAGCGACACGAGGTGGATGTCGGTCTGGGACTCGGCCTCCTCCCAGTCGGGCGTGGTGACGGTGTACAGCATCCACGCTCCGTCCGGACTTGGGGTCCACGAACCGGCGCGCTTCAGCTCCTGCACGTCCATGAAGGTGAGGGGCCGTTGCTGCGCGGCGAGCGAGTCGGCTGACGCGGCGAGCACTGCGACGGAGACGGTGAGGGCGAGGGAACGGAGACGCATTTGGACCTCTCTGGCGACGGTGAACTGTGTGCTTGTGGCGATTCGCCGCTTCACGGTGCGACGATCCGCCGTTGCCCTTGATGATATGCACGCAAAGTGTGGCCGGACAGACACGGGGCTGGTCGGCGAGGACCTGCGGCCCCGTGACGGATTGCCGAGCCAGCTCCCCCAGCGCCACCACCGCCACCCTCGAGGCGTCAGTCGTTCGGGACCCGCTTGATGGGCACCCGGTCGAGACACATACTCGGACCAGCGCGCGAACGACCTCTCACCAATCCTGCGGAGGCGCATGATCATGTCGACCACGACCCGAAAGAACCCGGCTTCGACTCCCCACCCCCCCAGCAGGACGGCGAACCTCACCCGCCGGGGATGGCTGGCCGCCACCGGGGCCGGCACGGCAACCCTGTTGGTCAAGCCGGACCACCTGCAGGCGCACCTGCACCCCGGCGCCCCGTTCGGCATGACCCCGGATGCCCAGGAGGCCACGGTCGTCTTCACAAACACCACTGTAGCCAACCCTGACGGCGTGCAAGACGATGTCGCACTGGCGGTCGAAGGCGACCGGATCGCTGCGATCGGTCCCACGGACGATGTGCTCGAGCAATACCCGAGGGCCGAGCGGTACGACGGGCGCGGCAAGGCGCTCTTTCCGGGTCTGATCAACACTCATGCCCACATGCGCGCCGTCATCGCGCGCGGTTTCAACGAGGACTTCGGCTTCCCGAACACCGCGAACCTGGCGATTTCCCCCGCGAGTCTGCTCGAGGGCGGCGAGGGCAACCTCATGGTGCAGGTCGCGGCGCTCGAGGCGATCCGCACGGGGACCACGACGATCGTGGAGTATACCGGCAACGTTCAGCGCCAGGCGGCGGTGCTCGCCGACTCGGGGCTCCGCTGCGTTCTGGCGGAGGGGATCCGTGACGCCGAAAACGTCCCGGGTCCGATGTCCACGAGGGCGATGGCGCGGACGGTCAGCGAGACGCCGCGTTTCTCGGAGCGGCTACGGGACGAGGGGCTCCAGCGCATCGACGACCTGTTCAGCACCTGGCATGGTGCGCGAAACGGGCGCGTGACGGTGTTCCCGGCGGCTGCGCTCACCGAGACCTCGTCGCCCGAACTGCTGCGCGCCGTGCGCGAGTTTGCCGAGACGCACGACCTCGGCTACACGATCCACCTGAACCAGAGCCGCGCCGAGTACGAGTTCATGGTCATGCACCACCGCATGCGGCCGGCGGAGTACCTGGACCGGCACGATTTCCTCGGCCCTCGCCTCTTCGCGGCGCATGCCCGCTACGTGAACGACGACGAGATCGCGCTGCTCGGCAGGTCGGGCACCATCATCGCGCACCAGGCAGGGATGGCGGCGAACCGTGGGATCAGCCCGCCGATCCCTGCGCTGCGGACGGCCGGCTGCCCCATCGCGCTCGGGACCGACAACAACACCAACGACGTCTTCGAGGTCATGCGGATCGCCCTGCTGACCGAGCGGATCCGCCGCAACCGCGACGGCGACGAGGTGCCCGGCCTCGCGCCTCAGCCGGAGGACATCCTGGCGGACTGCACACAGGGCGGGGCGCTGGCGGTGCAGCAGCCCGATGCCCTCGGCACGCTGGAAGTCGGCAAGAAGGCCGACCTCCTCGTGGTGGACACGCTGCGGGCCCACCTCGTGCCGGCGGGCCGGATCATCTCCGCGCTGGTGCACAGCGGCCACCCGGGCGATATCGAGTCGGTCATGATCGACGGCCGGTTCGTCATGCGCGACCGCGAGGTGCTGACCATGGACGAGGCGGCGATCTTGCGCGAGGCCGACGCGGTCGGACGAAGGATCTGGGGCCAGGTGCTGGAGGCGAGTCCGCTCAACGTGCCGCGGCTGCCGCGGTAATCGGTCTCGGTGTGAATACTAAACATATGTATTTAGTATTCAGCGTGCGGCTCAGCCCCGCAGGTGCTCGTTGAAGAATGCGATGGTCCGCTCCTGCGCGAGGCCGGCGGCTTCCTGGTCGTAACGTGGGGTTGTGTCGTTGTGGAACCCGTGGTTCGCGCCCTCGTAGACGTGGACCACGAAGTCTTTCCCGTTTTCCTCCAGCGCCGCCTGGTAGGGCGGGTAGCCGGCGTTGATCCGCTCGTCCAGGCCCGCGAGCTGGATCATTAGGGGCGCCTGGATTGAGGGCACCTCCTCCAGATCAGGTGCCGATCCGTAGAACGGCACACCGGCGCCCAGGTCCGGAAGCCGGACCGCTAGCTGATTCACCACTCCGCCGCCGTAGCAGAACCCGACCGCTCCGACTCGCCCGGTGGTCGACTGGTGGTCGCGCAGGAACCGGAATGCGGCGAGCCAATCCTCCATCATCACGGCCCTGTCGAGCTGCCGCTGCATCACCCGGCCCTCGTCGTCGTTGCCGGGATAGCCGCCCAGGGGGGTAAGCGCGTCCGGCCCCAGCGCCACGAAATCCGCGGCGGCGAACCTGCGGACCACGTCTTCGATGTAGGGGTTCAGGCCGCGATTCTCGTGGATCACGAGGACCGCGGGCATGGGCTCCGCCGCGCTGGCGGGCACGGCCATGTAGCCACGCATGGTCCCCGAGCCGTCCGGCGAAGGGTAGGTGACGTACTCCTGCCGGATCCGGGCGTCATCGGCCTCCACCTGCCGCGCCCACGCGTAGTTGGGCCGAAGTGCCTCGAGGACCGCCGCGGCAGCCGCGCCGCCGCCCAGCACCTTGCCGGCCCCTTCCAGGAAATCCCGACGCTGGATATGCCCGTGGACATAGCCGTCGAAGAGGGCCAGAACCTCTTGGGGGAAATCGCTTGCCTTCTTTCGTTTGGTCATGGGTATCCTCCGCTGATCGCGTGACGACCGTGCCGTCGGGCCTCATCCGTGCCGACGGTCTCGGGTGCCCAGCATGCGGCCGGCGGAGGAAGCACGCAAGCGCGGGGAGCGATCGATGCCTTGCGCACAGTGGCCGGTTGCCGGTCAGTCGCGGCCCTCCTCCACGTCGCGTCGCGCGATCCGCTCCAGCCTGGGCTGGATGGACGACATCACGGCCGCGAACAGCACCAGCGCCCAACCGACCGAGAGGATGAGGTGCGCGCCGACCAGCGCCCGGGCGGCGACCGAGACCGGTGCGACGGCCGCGTAGTCCTGGGCGAGGGCGTTGAAGAAGGCGAACCAGAGCCAGTCGATGACCCCGGTGCCGGCGCCGGCAAATGCCCCGGGCTGAAAGCGCTCGAGCATCCCGTAGAACCCGGCGAACAGGACGATGATCGTCAGATAGCCGACCGCGAAACCGCCGATCGGGACCCACATCACACGCAGGTAGTCGGCGAGTCGACCATACACCCGCAGCCGTGGCTGGAGCCAGGTCGTGGCGGCCCGCCCCAGCAGAAACGCGGCTCCAGGATAGATCAACACCGCGAGGATCATCGTAGAGCCGATCGCCCCGATCAATCGGATCCCCGCCAGCCCGCGCACGTCTTCCAACACCCCGACAACCAGCAGGTACACCACCAGGGAGGGCAGCACGGCGGCTCCCAGCATCAGGAGCCCGGGCGGACGTGTGTCGCGCCACTCCTTGCGCCAATGGCTGAGTGCACCGGCCAGGAGCGCGACTGGTGGCATCGCCATGAGGGGCGCCACCAATGTGATCCCCGCCAGGGAGAGAACACCCTCCGCACGCAGAACGGCAAACGTGCCTTGCGCAATGTGGGCGGGGAAGAACCCCAAGGTGAGGAGGACGGACATGATGAACGTCTCCCGGCAGATGTCCCAGTACCCGGAGAGGAACGACCCGCCCAGCCCGGCGATCAGGCCGACCGCCAGGGCGAGACTGGGCGAAATGAGGAAGCCCCACCTGATGCCGGAAAATGAGCCGGCAATCAGCGCGACGGTGATTCCGACCACCGAGCCGATCAGGATGCCGGTCCACGGGCCGCCCCTCGCTTCTCCGCGAAGGCCGACGCCCATGCCCACGGCGATCCCGCACCCCGCTCCCATCAGCACTTCCGAGTGGACCCCGGTAATCGCGTAACCGAAGGGTACGACGACGAGGGCGATGGTGGCCGCGATCCGGACTGCTTGCCCGATCAACTGTCTGGACATGGGCGACGGCCCCTCCAGGCGAACGGACCCGTGATCATCCGGACACCAAACTCGCCCCTCATTCGCTGCCCTTGTCCTGCAATAGCTGCGAGATCTGGTCAAGCTTCGGCCGTATGGACGACATCACTGCCGCGAACAGCACCAGCGCCCATCCCGCCGAAAGGATCAGGTGGACGCCGACAAGCATCCGGGCAGCGACCGAGACCGGGGCCACGGTTGCATAGTCCTGGCCGAGCGCCGTGAAGAATGCGAAGGACACCCAGTCGGTGATCCCCGTGCCGGCGCCGGCAAACGCGCCCGGGCGGAAACGCTCCAGCGTTCCGTAGAATCCGGCGAACAGGGCGATGATCGTCAAGTAGCCGAGCGCGAAGCCGCCGATCGGAATCCACATGACGCGCAGGTAGTCGGCGAGCTGGGCGTAAACCCCGAGCCGCGGCCGGAGCCAGGTGGCGGCGGCGCGCCCCAGGAGAAATGCTGTCGCCGGGACCGCGACAAGCGAGATCAACAGGATAAAAGCGATGTAAAACGCGGCGGCGATGCCCGAAAGCCCGATGTCTTCGTCGATCACCCCGAACCCGAACAGGAGGCCCATCACGATCGGCAGCGCCACCGCACCGAGGACCAGAAGCCGGGGAGGCCGGGAATCGCGCCATCCCTCGCGGCGGCGACAGAGCAGCCCGACCAGCACCGCAGTCCAGGGCATGCTCAGTAGCGGGTACGGCGCAATCAGCAAGTCCCCCGCGGTCAACCGGGGAATAAACCCCAGGGTCAGCAGCACGGTTACGATGAAGGTCTCCCGGCTCACCTCGCGATACCCCGAAAGGGACGACCGGCCGAGCCCGTCGATCAAGCCGACCGCCAGAGGCACAAGTGGGGGGATGATGAGTCCCCAGCCGACATCGAGCGCGCCGGTCAACAGGGCGGCCGTCACCCCGACGATCGAGCCGATCAAGATGCCGGTCCAGACACCGCCGCGGGAGCTTCCCCGGAGGCCGACGCCTACACCGACGGCCAGCCCACAGCCCACTCCCAACAGGACATCGGTGTGAACCCCGGTGATCGCGTAGCCGAAGGTGACGACGACGAGGGCGACGGGGGCCGCAATGCGAAGTGCGTGTGAGACCGGATGAGTCACTCTTGCACTGCTCCCTGACGCCAAGCGTGTGAACCACGGGACAAACTGAATGAGGGTCCATATAGCGGATTGCTGATCGCGTGCGCAAGCTAGCCCGTGGTCAACGCATTGCCTGGACACGTGGTCCTGGGAGAGTCAGCCGTTGCTGAAGCATCCGGATTTGAGTAGCATTGGAGTGCTACCGGGAGGCAACTGATGGTTCGAAATGTCAAACTGCGGCGCATGGGTGGATCTGTCGGGGCTACGCTGCCCAAGGATATGGCGGAACGTCTTCACCTGGAGGCCGGCGACGAAGTATTGGCCGTCGAAACGGCAAGCGGGATCCTGCTGAGTCCCTACGATTTGGACGTGGAGGAAGGGCTGGCTTTGGCGGCCGAGGCTCAGAAGCGCTACCGGAGGGCCCTTAGAGAACTTGCCAAGTGACGCGGCAGGAGCCGCGCTGGGTTCCCCGGCTGGTCATTGAGGCAGTCCATCTCGACCAACTGCGCGAACACGGCGGCCGGATCGGTATTCGAGACGACAACGCTCTCGAATCGGCCCTGGCTCGCGCGAAGCAGAGATGGACCTATGAACCTGACCCGGATCTGTCGCGCCTCGCCGCCGACTACTTCTTCGGGATCTGCACCAGTCACCCGTTCCAGGACGGCAACAAGCGGATCTCCTTTCTGGCAGCAGTCATCTTCCTCGGCCTCAACGGGTATGACCTTGTGGCGTCCGATGATGAAGTAGTTGAGAAGACGATGGCCATCGCATCCGGCAATCTCGATGAGGAAGCAATCGCTGACTGGATGCGCTCGCGCATCGAGCCTCGCGCGGGCGTCTGACAGGGTTCCGGTCCGGCTACTACCCCAGAATCTGCCATTTGCTCGAAACAGACCAACGCTAAACAATGTTGTTTAGTATCACGGTCGCTTTGGCACGTTGTGCAGGACAAAGTGTCAGCGCACCATTACTGGGAAGCGCGCACTAATGCCCTACCAGAACTGAACGGCTGCCGATGACCGGATCACGAAGGCCAGTTGCCAGGCCGCGCAGAAGGTTGGGCTCGGTGGCCATTGTTGCGGCCAGCCTGGTCCCAGCGCTCTCGAGTTCCTGCAGACCGGCGCCGGAGCGGGTGGCGGATGGCAAGACGATCGAGCTGGAGATGGATCTCCGAATCGGCAGCGCTGATGGCTCGGTGGAGACCCAGTTCGGGAGCGTCAGCGGCATTGCCCTGGACGGCGACGGCGCAGTGTATGTGGCAGACGGCCGAAACTACGAAGTGCGCAAGTTCGATCATACCGGGCAGTTCCTGTTCAGCTTTGGCGGGCAGGGTTCGGGACCCGGCGAATTCAGCAAGATCGACGGCTTGGCAGTCCTGACTGACTCGCGAGTGGCAGTGGTCGACGGAACCGGGAATCACCTGTCACTCTTCGACTCATCTACCGGAGAGTACCGCGGGCAGTGGACGATCCCCCGTCAGTGGCTGACCTGGTCGCGACACAGCATTGTGGCGCGAGTGTCGGGTGGGGCCCACCTCGGGTTGGCTCCACGAATGGATCTTGATGGGACGCCCGTGCGCTGGCCGCGACCGATATTCGTTGCGATGGACGAGGGCGGAAATGTGGCTGATACCATCCGGGCTCCCGCAACGTATGTCGACGCATGCGGGACGCGGTCCAGCCACGCCGTCAGGAGCGGAATGTATGAGGACATACGTGTACTCTACGCCCCGAAGGTCGTGTGGACGGTCAGCGCCTTTGGCGACGTTGTGATCGGGTGCCCGACAAAGCTCCAATTCGATATCGTTTCGCCGGATGGCTCGCTGGTTTCAAGCGACAATGTGCCGTTCGAACCCGTTCCCATCACACGAGACGAAATCAACTGGTTCCTGAACGAGATCGAGGCGGGCCGAAGCATGGCCCAGACCCTCGCGGGCCTCAATCGCGTGGAAGTGGATCCTTTGCGTGAGATCCTGAACCATGACTACCCGGATAGCAAAGCGGCATTCAAGACAATCACAGTGGCTCTGGACGGGAAGGTGTGGGTTCGACTGTCGCTTCCCAGCAGAGAATGGACGATGCCGTCAGGCTCGGGTGTGTATTGGCGAAACGCACTCGGAGGGGAGTTCGAAGTCTTCACCGGGACAGGAGAGCACATTGGAAGAGCGACGCTACCTGAGGACGTGTGGATCGATCCCGACCGCCCGCCTGCCGTCCCTGCGGCCATTACAGGTGAACATCTCTGGGCGGTGACCCTCGATTCCCTGAATGTCGAATACGTCACGCGCTATCGCATCGGTTGGCCGTGAGCCCCGGCCAACTCTCTGCACGTGCCCCCGTCCCCTACAATACTAAATCAAATTGTTTAGTATTCTCGGCCTTCTCCTGCAGATCCACCAGCGGGGCTGAATATTCACCCGAGAAACATGCCGTGCAGTAGGGGCTGCCCTCAGCCACCGCGTCGACCATCCCGTCCAGCGACAGATACCCCAGCGAGTCCACCTCCAGATCGGCGGCGATCTCGTCCACCGACATCCCCGACCCCTTGAGTTCTTCCTTCGACGGCATGTCGATCCCGTAGTAGCAGGGGTGGCGCACCGGCGGGCTCGCGACCCGGAAGTGCACCTCGGCCGCTCCCGCCCCGCGGATGAACTTGACCAGGCTGGATGAGGTGGTTCCGCGTACGATCGAATCGTCCACCACGACAACTCGCTGGCCCGCGAGGACCTCCTTTACCGGGTTGTATTTCACCCGAGCGCCGAAATCGCGGTCGGCCTGCGACGGGCGGATGAAGGTGCGGCCGATGTAGTGGTTGCGCAGCAGCCCGAGTTCGTACGGTATCCCGCTCTGCTCGCTGTAGCCGAGCGCCGCCGAGTTGGCGCTGTCCGGCACCGCGATCACGCAATCGGCCGCAACCGGGTGCTCCCTGGCCAGCTGCCGCCCGAAGGCCCGCCGCGCCCGGTCTACGCTCATCCCCCACAGGTTCGAATCGGGCCGCGCGAAGTAGACAAGCTCGAAGATGCACGGCGCGGGGGTCTGCGGATGCAGCCCTGGCAGGCTTTCGACCTTTCCGTCGCGGAACCGCACCAGCTCGCCGGGCTCGATGTCCCGGACGTAGGTGGCTCCCATGATGTCGAGCGCACAGGTCTCGCTGGTGACGATGTGCCCGCCGTTCAACTCGCCCATGACGAGCGGCCTGAACCCGCGCGGGTCGCGCACCGCGTACATCGTCTCGCCGACGGTCATGACGAGCGAATACGCGCCTTCGAGGAAGCTGAGCGCGTCGCGCAGCTGCGCCTGCACCATCTGGTGCCGCGATCGCGCGATGAGGTGCACGATGACCTCGGAGTCGGAGGTGCTCTGGAAGAGCGCGCCTTCGTGCACGAGCCGACGCTTCACGGCGTGGGCATTGGTGAGGTTGCCGTTGTGCACGATCGCCAGGTCGCCTTCCGCATACCCGACCACGATCGGCTGCGCGTTGACCCGCTGACCGCCGCCGGCCGTGGAGTAGCGGACGTGGCCGAGCGAGGTGTCTCCCGGTAGCGATTCGAGTTGTTTCGCGTCGAAGACATCCGAGACGAGGCCGAGTTCCTTGTACACGCGCGTGCGGCCGCCGTTGGCGGCGCAGATGCCGGCGGCCTCCTGTCCCCGGTGCTGCAGTGCGTAGAGCGCCAGGAAGGAGAGTTCGGCGGCATTCTCGACGCCGCAGATCCCCACGATGCCGCATTCCTCCCGCGGACGATCGTCCAGATGGGGCAGATGGATATCGGTTGGTCCGCGCCCACCCTTTGGCATTATCCCGCCTCGTTCATGATTCCCGGGATGGCGCCGAAGTAGCGCTCCCGAAGCAAGTCCAGTTCCAGCTGCAGCGCGGCGGTTGCCGTCTCGATCCTGAAGGGCGACCCTCCGTCCGTGACGGTTCCGATCCGCGCGCATGGCACCCCGTAGTCGACCGCGAGGCCGCGCACCCGTTCCTCGTCGTCGGAGGCGCAGCTGACGACGATGCGACCGTGATCCTCGCCGAAGAGCAGCGCGGTGTCGGCCAGGTCGTCCTCGAAGCCCACCGATGCGCCGACGCCGGAGCCCTTGCGGGGCCTTCCCAGGCAGGACTCGGTGAGGGTGGCGGCGAGGCCGCCGCTGGCGACGTCATGGGCCGACTTGAGGACACGCCGCGCGGCCATCGCCAGGATGCAGCGCTGGAGGGCGCGTTCGGCGGCGAGGTCGACGCCGGGTGGCTCGCCCGCGACGAGGTCGTGCACAGCGTAGAGGTACTCGGAGCCGCCGAGCTCGCCGGTGTTGGCGCCCAGCAGCAGGATCGCGTCGCCGGCGTCCTGGAATGGGTGCCGCACGATGGCGTCCAGGTCCTCCATGACACCGATCATGCCGATCACCGGGGTCGGGTAGACGGCCTTGCCGTCGGTTTCGTTGTAGAACGACACGTTGCCGCCGGTGACCGGGGTCTCGAGGAAGCCGCATGCGTCGCGCATCCCCAGCACCGCCTCACGGAACTGGTGCATGATGTGCGGCTTGAGGGGGCTGCCGAAGTTGAGGCAGTTGGTGATGGCCATCGGGACCGCGCCGGTGCACGCCACGTTGCGGGCCGCCTCGGCGACGGCGCCCATCGCGCCGGCGCGGGGGTTCAGGTAGGTGTGGCGGCCGTTGCAGTCGGTCGAGGCGGCGACGCCCCGATTGGTTCCCGGGATGCGGATCACGCCCGCGTCGCCGCCCGGGCGCTCGATCGAGTTGGCCCGCACGGTGGTGTCGTACTGCTCGTACACCCACTGCTTCGAGGCCACGTTGGGCGACCCCACCACACGCAGGAAGGCGTCCCTGAGCCCGGCGGGCGGTTCCACGTACGGCGAGATGTCCATCGTGCGCAGCGCCCGCACCTCGTCACCCTCCTCGCCGGGCCGCTCATACGTCGGACAGCCCTCGGTGAGGGGCAGAGCGGGAATGTCCGCCACCACGACCCCGTCCTCGAGCACACGGAATGCGCCGCTCGCGGTGACGCTGCCGATCGTCTCGGCTTCCAGCTCCCACTTCTCCAGGATCTCGCGGACGGCATCTTCCCGGCCCGCCGCGGCCACGACAAGCATCCTCTCCTGCGACTCCGACAGGAGGATCTCGTAGGGCGTCATCCCGTCCTCGCGGACCGGCACCAGCGCCACATCCATCTCGACGCCGGTTCCGGAGCGCCCCGCCATCTCGGCCCCGCTCGACGTCAGCCCGGCGGCACCCATGTCCTGAATCCCCACGATGTGCCCGCTCGCGATCAGCTCCAGCGAGGCCTCGAGCAGCAGCTTCTCGGTGAACGGGTCGCCCACCTGAACCTGCGGCCGGCTCGCCTCGTCATCGCCCTCGGACAGCTCCTCCGACGCGAAGGTGGCGCCGTGGATCCCGTCGCGGCCGGTGCGCGCGCCCACCGCCATCAGCGTATTGCCCACGCCCTCGGCGGTGCCGCGGATCAGGTCCTCCTTGCGCATCAGCCCCAGGCACATGGCGTTGACGATCGGGTTCTCCTCGTAGCCGCGGTCGAAGTAGACCTCGCCGCCGGTCGACGGGATGCCAACGCAGTTGCCGTAGTCGCCGATCCCCTTGACCACGCCCCCGAAGAGGTAGCGCACGCGGGGGCGGTCCAGGTCGCCGAAGTGGAGCGAGTTCAGCGTGGCGACCGGCCGCGCGCCCATCGTGAAGACGTCGCGCAGGATGCCGCCGATCCCCGTGGCCGCCCCCTGGTAGGGCTCGACCGCCGACGGATGGTTATGCGACTCGATCTTGAAGGCCAGCGCATATCCGCCGCCCACGTCGATCACGCCCGCGTTCTCGCCGGGGCCCTGGATGACCCAGGGAGCCTGCGTCGGCAGCAGCCGCAACAGCCGCTTCGAGTTCTTGTAGCCGCAGTGCTCGGACCACATGGCCGAAAAGACGCCCAGCTCGGTGAAGGTGGGGTCGCGGCCGAGAATGCCCTGGATCTGCGCGTATTCGTCGGGCGAAAGGCCGTGGTCGTCGACCAGCTCCGGGGTCATCGGAGGATCGCCGACGCGGGGGCGGGGGGCCTCGGTGGTCGTGATCATGCCACCTCCGCTCGCGCGAGAGCTCCCACCAGCGACGCAAACAGCGGCAGACCGTCGACCGAGCCGAGCGCGGCTTCGAAGGCACGGTCGGGGTGCGGCATCATGCCCAGCACGTTGCCGCGCGCGTTGATGACGCCCGCGATGTTGTTGAGCGACCCGTTCGGGTTGGCCTCGTCCGTCACCGCCCCGTCCGCGTCACAGTAGCGGAACACGACGCGCCCCTCGGCCTCCAGCTCGGCCAGCGTCTCCGGGTTCGCGTAGTAGTTGCCGTCGGCGTGGGAGAGCGGCATGCGGATGACCTGGCCCTCGCGGTACCGGTTCGTGTACACGGTATCCGGCCGCTCCACCCGCATCCTGCAGTCGTGGGACTGGAAGCGGAGGGACTCGTTGCGGAGCAGGGCGCCGGGCAGCAGTCCCGCCTCGCAGAGGACCTGGAAGCCGTTGCAGATCCCGACGACGAGGCCGCCGCCCCGCGCGAAATCGATCACGGAGTCCATGATCGGGCTGAAGCGGGCGATCGCGCCGGGCCGCAGATAGTCGCCGTGGGCAAAGCCGCCGGGCACCACCACGGCATCCGCGCCCCCCAGCGAAGTCTCGCGGTGCCAGAGATAGCTCGGCGATGCCCCCGCCACTTCGACGGAGCGATGGCAGTCCTGGTCGCAGTTGGATCCGGGGAAGGTGATGATCGCGACGTTCATCGGGCTGCGCCTCCGTCCTCCCCGGCGGTCACGCGGAAGTCCTCGGTGACCGGGTTCGCGAGGAGCTTGCGGCACATCTCCTCGACTCTCTCCTGTGCGGCCTCCGACGATTCCGCCGCCACCTCGAGGTAGATCGCCCTGCCGACGCGCACCTCGTCGACCGCGTCGTAGCCCAGCGAAGACAGGGCGTGATGGATCGCCTTGCCCTGAGGGTCCAGCAGGCCGGGCCGGGGCGTGACCAGGACCTCCACTGTGAATCGGCTCAAGAACGGTTCTCCTTCCAATGAATGATATCGGATTCAGGGGTTGCGGGCTCGTCGTCGCGCTCGCGGGCGGCGGGCGTGCGGGCGCTGAAATCACGGGCATCGGGCTCGTCGACATCGGGCTCGTCACCGTCGGGCTCGTGGGTCAGCTCCTGGTAGTCCACCTCACGCGGCTCGACCTCCGAGTCCATGGCATCCGGCTCCTCGTCCAGCAGGGGGTCCCGCTCGGGGAGTCTTTGCAGCAGCCCGAGGAAGACCGACCTGAGCAGCCCCCACAGCGCATAGCCGACGATCGCGGGGAAGATCCAGTAGTAGGGGACGGTCACGGCGAGCACGAGACAGACCGCGAGCAGGGTCGTCCTGATGATGCCGCGCCGGGTTCTGAAGTCCAGCGGTGGCAGCTTGGCGTACGGGATGTGGCTGACCATCAGTATCGAGACCAGAACGGTCGTGATCACCATGATCTGGGGCCAGGGGAGGCCGGCCAGATACTGCTGGAAGAGCGGAGTGGTGGTGAAGGGATAGTGGGTGGCCAGGATCAGGCCGGCCGCGGGACTTGGGAGGCCGTGGAAGTGCGTGCGGGCCTCGCCGCCCTGCTCGACATTGAACCGCGCCAGCCGCAGCACAGCGACCGCGACGTAGGCGAAGCCGATCAGCCAGCTCCAGTCGGATTCGGGGAAATAGAGCAGAACCAGGATCAGCGCCGGGGCGATGCCGAACGACACCGCGTCGGTGAGCGAGTCCAGCTCGGCCCCGAAGTCCGATCCCGTGCGCGTAACCCGCGCCACCCTCCCGTCCAGGTAGTCCAGGACCCATGCGATGACGATGCACCAGGACGCCCAGATGAAGTCCCCCCGGAAGGCCGCGATGATCGCGTAGAAACCGAAGAAGAGGTTGCCGAGGGTAAAGGCCGACGGAAGGATGATCACCCCGCGCCTGAGGTCCCTGCGGGGACGGTCTGCCCGGCGGCGCCAGCGAGGCCGCCGCATTTGGCGCGTTCCCTGGCGGCGCGGCGTCCGTGTTCGACGGGGCGTCATCGTGGACCGCCCACTGTCGCCACCGGCGTCTCTCCCCCGCGCACCACGTCGCCCGGCTCGACGCTGACCGGCCAGTCGGGCGGCAGGAACAGATCCACCCGCGAACCGAAGCGGATCAGCCCGATCCGGTCCCCCCGCGCGACCCGGTCGCCCTTGCGCGGATAGGTCACGATGCGCCGCGCCACCAGCCCCGCGATCTGCCGCACCAGAACCGGTCCCGCCTCCGCGGCGATCCCCAGCGACGCGGCCTCGTTCTCGGCACTGGCCTCCTCGCGCCACGCCGCCAGATACCCGCCTCGGCGGTACGCGTAGTGGCCCACCTCGCCTCCGAGCGGCGCCCGCTGCACATGCACGTTGAACACGCTCAGAAAGATGGTCACCCGGGTCGCGGCCCCGCTCATGAAGTCCTCACCCTCGACCAGCCCCACGCTCATCACCTTCCCGTCCGCCGGCGACACGACGACATGCTCGCCAGCCGGCAGCGTCCGTTCGGGATCGCGAAAGAAGTATGTGACAAAGAGCACGGCGATTCCCAGCACGGCAGGGAGTGCCGCGCGCAGGCCCGATTCTCCGCTCCGCGCCCAGATGAGGGCCGCCACGAACAGCACGGCGCACACCACGATGAATGGCATCCCTTCGCGCGCGATCGGGAATCTCACTGCGAGCACTCCTTCGCCCGGTGCGACCCCGACATGGCTGCGATCGCGCGGGGCCCGGCCACAACGCTCGGTCCGCTCACGCTGCACCCCGCCGGTTGAACCGCGGCTCCTCGTAGTCGGCCAGCGCCGTCCCGGTGAGCCGCTGGAAGATGCCGCGGTAGCGCTCCCCGACGGCCGCGACCACGTCGCCGGGCAGGGGAGGGGGCGGATACCGCTTGGGCCAGTCGGTGAGCCCGTCGAGGTAGTCGCGCAGCGGCTGCTTGTCGAGCGACGGCTGGCCGCGTCCGGTGCCGTAGTGCTCCTGCGGCCAGAAACGCGAGGAATCGGGCGTCAGCACCTCGTCGATCAGGAGCAGGTCGCCCTCGGGCGAGATCCCGAATTCGAACTTGGTGTCGGCCAGGATGATTCCCCGTTTGGCGGCGACCGCGCGGCCCCGCTCGTAGATGTCGATGGAGCGGTCGCGCAGCCGATGCGCGAGGTCCGCACCCAGCAGTTCGATCACCTCGGCAAAGGTGATGTTCTCGTCGTGGCCCTCCTGGGCCTTGGTCGCCGGCGAGTAGATGGCCGGCAGCAGCGCGTCGCTCTCGACCAGCCCCGGTTGCAGAGGCTCCCCGGCCAGCGTCCCCGCTTCACGATACTCGTTCCAGGCGGAGCCGGACAGGTACCCGCGGACCACACACTCGACGGGCAGCGGACGCGTGCGGTGCACCAGGCTGGCGCGACCCGCCCATTCGGCCTCGCAGCCGGCCAGCGCCGGCACGGCCTCGCGGATCTCGTCGCTACGCACCGAAATGAGGTGGTGCGGGATGTCGCGCAGGTGGGTGTCCAGCCACCAGGCGGTGATCTGGGTGAGAACGCGGCCCTTCCCCGACACGGGCTCGTCCATGACGACGTCGAAGGCGCTGACGCGATCGCTGGCGACGAGCAGGAGGCGGTCCGCGTCGTCGGGGCCAGGCGTGTCGCCGCCCGCGCCGGCGGAATCGCCGCCGAGCCGCGCCCCGGGGTCGCGGGGAACCGCGTACACATCGCGGACCTTCCCGCGGAAGAGCAGCGGCAGCGGAATCACACCCGCACCTCGCCGGCTTCGCGGGCGGAGTCCCCGTACCGCGCCAACACGGGGCCGACGTGCGCGCTGAGGAACTCGTCCACCTGCTCCGGCGCGCGACCGACCAGCTTCTCCGGCCGGGCCATCTCCTCGAGCTGCGCGGCGGTGACGCCCAACTCGCTGTCGGCAGCGATGCGGGCGAAGAGGTCGCCCTCCTCCCCCTCGGTCATGCGGCGCGCGGCGGCGAGGGTGTGGCGCCGGATCCGCTCGTGCGCCTCCTGGCGGTCGCCGCCCCCGGCGGCCGCGTCCATCATCACCGACTCCATCACCATGAAGGGGAGATGGACGGCGAGGTTGGCCGCGACGACCCCATCGTTGACGTGCAGCCCGCCGGCGACGTTCCCCGCCAGGACGAGCACGGCGTCGGTGGCCATGTACGCATCGGGGATGCACAGGCGCTTGTTGGCGGAGTCGTCGAGGGTGCGCTCCAGCCACTGGGTCGCGGCGGTCTGCGCGGGGTCGGCGGACAGCGCGATCACATGGCGCGTTACCGCGCAGATCCGCTCGGAGCGCATGGGGTTGCGCTTGTACGGCATCGCCGAGGAGCCGACCTGCTCCTTCTCGAAGGGCTCCTCGACTTCGCGCAGGTGCGAGAGCAGGCGGATGTCGTGCGCCATCCTGGACGCCGAGGCCGCCACCCCGGCCAGGGTGGCCAGAAACGCCTGGTCGACCTTGCGGGTGTAGGTCTGGCCTGTGACGGGGTAGGCGCCCTCGAAGCCGAGCCGGCGGCATACCGCGCGCTCCAGAGCGTTCACCTTGTCGTGATCGCCGTCGAAGAGCTGCAGGAAGGAGGCCTGGGTGCCGGTCGTGCCGCGCACGCCCCGCAGGCGGAGCGAGCCCAGCCGGTACTCGATCTCGTCCAGATCGAGGAGGAAGTCCTGGATCCAGAGGGTGGCCCGCTTCCCGACGGTCGTGGGCTGGGCGGGCTGGAAATGGGTGTAGGCGAGGGTCGGCCGCCCGCGATGGGCCTCGGCGAAGCGCGCGAGGGCGCGGATCACGGCGACCACGCGGTCGCGCACCAGGGTCATCGCGTCGCGGTGCTGGATGAGGTCGGTGTTGTCGCCGACGAAGGCGCTGGTGGCGCCCAGGTGCAGGATACCCCGCGCGGCCGGCGCGACGTCGCCGAAGTGATGGATGTGCGCCATCACGTCGTGGCGGAAGCGGCGCTCGTAGCGGGCGGTGGCCTCGAAGTCGAAGTCGTCGATGCGGTCGCGCATCTGCCGGATCGCATCGGCGGGGATGTCGAGTCCGGCGTCCCGCTGGGCCTCCGCCAGGGCGAGCCAGAGCCGCCGCCAGGTGCCGAAGCGGAAGGCCGGCGCGAAGATCCGCTCCATTTCGCGCGAGACGTACCGCGCCGACAGCGGGTGCTGGTAGCGGTCGGCGGCTCCACCGGCCACGGGTCGGTCCTCGGGCTCGGGGGTCATGTCCATTCCAGCAGTCCCGTGCGGATCACCCGGCCGTTGCGCTCGAAGAGCAGCACGAAGGGGCGTGCGCTCTGCTGGGTCCTCCTGAGCTCCTCCGCCGCGTCGCGCGCCGTGCTCAGACGGGTATTGTTCACCGCCAGCAGCACATCGCCGCGGGCCAGCCCCGTTCTCCTCGCCAGCAGCTCCGAGATCTCCACGACCAGCGCGCCCTCGGTCGCGGTAAGGCCTCGTTCGGCCTGAATCCCCGGCGTCACGGTCACCACTTCGAGGTCTCTCACCAGTTCGACCCGCTCCGCCGCGACGGAGGGAAGCGGCTCGGCTTCGACCAGTACGGGCTCCATCCCCTCCAGCGCCAGCTCGATCCTGTCACCGGCCTGGAGTTCGAGGAGCGCGGCGGCATAGTCGAGGGGCGTCGCCATGCGGCTCTGCCCGGCGCGGACCAGGCGGGTCCCGGCGCGGATTCCGGCCGCGGCAGCCGGCGAACCCGGAGTGACCCGGGCCACGCGCACGCCGCGGGAGCGACCGAACCCGTCGGCCTCCACCGCGTCCACGTCGAGGCCGAGCCACGCGCGGCGCACCTCGCCGAATCGCACGAGATCGTCTGCCACCTTGAGCGCGCGATCGATCGGGATGGCGAAGCCGAGGCCCTCACTGCCCCCCGAGCGCGACAGGATCGAGGCGTTGATCCCAATCACCTCGCCGAGTGCGTTCACGAGCGGGCCGCCCGAGTTGCCGGGGTTGATGGAGGCGTCGGTCTGAATCATGCCGAGGTGGAAGCCTTCGTCCTCGCCGCCGGGCACGATGTGGCGCCCGAGCGCGCTGACCACGCCGGCGGTGACCGAGGGCTCGGCGTTCGAGATGAGGCCGCCGAAGGGATTGCCGATGGCGACCGTCCACTCGCCGATCATGAGGTCGGCGGCGGTGCCGAGCGGGGCCACGGGGAGGTCGGTGGCGCCGTCCAGGGCGAGCACGGCGATGTCGCTGGCCGGATCGGAACCGACCAGGCGGGCGTCGAAGTCGCGGGCGTCGGGGAGGGTGACCAGGATCTGCGTCGCTCCCTCCACGACGTGGTGGTTGGTGAGGACGGTCCCCCTTCCGTCGACGATGAAGCCCGAACCCAGGCCCTGGGTCTCGCGGAAGGGGAGGAAGTAGTCGTCGAAGAAGCTCCGCCGGCGGACGCGCTCGCGCCTCCGCACCGAGATGGTGACCACCGCAGGGGCCACCGTTCGGGCTGCGCGCACGATGGCGGTGGTGCGGCTCTGCGCGATGGATTCCTGGGGCGCGGGGGCGGGGGTGAAGCTCGGCGGGAGGATCGTGGCCGCGACCGGTTGATCGGCGGAAGGCAGGGTTCCGGCGCCGAGAGCTTCGGTGCCCCGGGGGACGACTTCGCACCCGGAAAGAGCGATTATGCCGATCGAGCCAGCCAGAAATGTAAACATGACATTACAAAATGCAATGTTTGGTTTACACATCGGAGTACTCCACCCGAGTCAGAAAAAGTCCCCCTGGCGGCGCGGGCGGTGATGTTATCAGGGCACTGTCTCCTTCGTCTCCTCGCAGCAGCAGGGCCATGTCCGCCGCCTGTCGGCGGCCCAGGGCGATGTCCACCATCGTCCCTACCAAATATCGCACCATTCGGTGAAGAAAGCGGTTGGCGGAGATCTCGAAGACGGCGCCGAGGTCGTCCCAGGGAAGCCATCGGGCCCGGGCAACGCGGCAGGTGTACCCCCGATGGGGCTGGCCGGCCTTGGCGAAGGCGCGGAATTCGTGCTCGCCGGTCAGATGCGCCGCCGCACGGGCAGCGGCCTCCAGATCGAGAGGCCGGCAGAGGGGCCAGCACCAGCGGCGGTGGAAGGGGGAGGCGGCGCGGGCGGCCGTGCCCACGCGGTAGGCGTAGCTGCGCTCGACGCCTTCGCGCCTGGGATGAAAACCGTCGGAGACCGCCTCGATGTCCTGTACCCAGATCGTGCCCGCAAGCAGCGCGTTGAGTGAGCGGGCCAGCGCATGGGCGGTCCAGCGGGCGGGCATGGTGACCGCGGCCACCTGGCCTGTGGCGTGGACTCCGGTGTCGGTGCGTCCCGAGCCCAGGACCGTGCGGTGCTCGCCGGTCAGTTGCCTGACCGCGTTTTCGATCTCGCCCTGGACGGTCGGTTTTCCGGGTTGTACCTGCCACCCCCGGAAGGCGGAACCATCGTAGTGCAGGGTCAGTTTGAAGCGGGTCTCTCGGTCGCCCATTCTCCCGCCAAGGCATGCCGCCTTGTCGCCGAAGTGCCGAAAAGAAAAGCTACCAAAGCGGCGAGGGAATGTGAACCGGTTGAGCGGGTGAAGGGCCCGTTCGAGCATGCACCTGTCCCACGCAATCCCCGCGGAACCGTCTCGCAGCGGCCGTCTCGGCGTTTTCGATCTCACCCTGGACGGTCGGTTTCCCGGGCGGCGAGCGGCTACCTTTCGTCCGGCCCGCAACCCGACCAGCTTTTTGGTCCCCGAGGGTATCACCGATTGCCACCGGAGAAGCATCGAACGTGACAGACACGACCTTCAACCTGGTACCCCTCCTGGCCAAGGTGGTGGCCGGCGACGACCTGACCGCCGATGAGGCCGCGCTGGCCTTTGGCCACATCGTTTCCGGCCGCGAGTCGCCGGTACGGACCGGGGGCCTGCTCGCAGCGCTGCAGACCAAGGGACTGGCGCCATCAGAGGTGGCGGGCGGGGTCGAGGCGCTCCGCGCCGCGATGATCCCGGTGGCAGCGCCCGACCCGGATGCGCTCATCGACACCTGCGGGACGGGGGGCGGAACCGTCTCGACCTTCAACATCTCCACGGCGGCGGCGCTGGTTGTGGCGGCGGCAGGCGTCCCGGTCGCGAAGCACGGAAACCGATCCTTCACCTCGAAGTGCGGGAGCGCCGACGTGCTCGAGGCGCTGGGCGTTTCGATCGACCTCACGCCCGAGGGCATGGGCGATGTCCTCCGCGAGGCGGGGATCGTTTTCATGTTCGCGCCGCTGCTGCACCCGGCGATGCGCCATGTGGTGCCCGTCCGGCGCGATCTGGGGATCACCACGATCATGAACCTGCTGGGGCCGCTCACAAACCCCGCGCGGGCGCGCAGGCAGGTCGTCGGCGTGGCGGACCCGGCCTTCCTGGAGTTGGTGGTCCGGGCGCTCACCGAACTGCGCCACGAACGGGCCCTGGTCGTCCACGGCGAACCGGGGCTGGACGAACTCAGTCCGTGCGGGCCTACTCACGTCGCCGAACTGCGCGCCGGGCGAGTGTCGACCTACCGGGTAGCCCCCGAGGATCTCGGTCTCGAGGCTGTCGCACCTGAAGCGCTGGCCGGGGGTGAACCCGAGGAGAACGCCGCAGTGGTCCGTGCCGTCGTTGGTGGGGCGGAACTGGGTGCTCCCCGGACGGCTGTGCTCATCAATGCCGCCGCGGCCTTCTACGTGGCCGGCCGCGCGGACTCGCTCGCAGAAGGAGTCGCCGCCGCGGCCCGTGCGATCGATTCGGGGGCCGCGGCGGCGACGCTGGAGAAGCTCGTCGGCGCCAGCCGGCGGGCAGCCGGGGCGGTGGACTAGCTACCCCGTCCCTAGTGAACCCTGCCCTGGGCAGGTGTCTTGCCGGAGGCGTCTGGCTGCCGCGCGACGCGGGGCGCCATCGGGGTCTCGCGCCTGGCCGGGGCTGCGCGGCGGTCCTCCCGCCGGCGTCCCGCGATCACGATCCTGGTGTGTGTGCCGGTCTGGTGACCGACTGCGAACATCGTCCTCATCTTCCCCCCCTTTGTGACTGCGAACGTCTGATTGCTGCGGTTTTCTAGTAGTTGCGGATGAGTCCGACCACAACGCCCTGAATCCGGACGTCGGCGGCGTCTTCCATGATCGGCTCCATGCTTTCGTTGGCCGGCTGCAGCCGAATGCGGCCTCCGGACTCGCGGTAGAGCTTCTTTACCGTTGCGGCTTCGTCTCGGACCAGCGCGACCACCGTTTCGCCGTCGTGCGCCGTCTGGCGCTCGCGAACCACGATGTGATCGCCGTCGCGGATGTGTTCATCGATCATCGAGTCGCCCTCGACGCGGAGCGCATAGTGGTTGAAGCGCTTCGGCACCATGTCGCTGGGAACGGTGAGCGTCTCGTTGTCCTGGATGGCTTCGATCGGCATGCCGGCCGCCACGGTGCCCAAAAGGGGAAGCGCGACCGACGGCTCGGTTTCGAAGGCGATCTCGACCGAACGGCTGCCGCGATACGACTTCCGGATGTATCCCTTGGCCTCCAGATTGGTCAGATGCTCGTGGACCGTCGCCAATGAGGTGTAGCCCAGCGCCTTGCAGATCTCTTCGAAGCTGGGCGAGTAGCCGTGTTCGTTGATGAAGTCCTTGAGATAATCGAGGATTCGCTTCTGTTTCTTGGTCAGGGCCATCGTCGATCTCCGTTCTGCCGAGTGCGGGCGGGGCGCGCGGGCCGGGCGTCCGGGCCGCAGGGGCGAGCCATAGCCATACCGAATATTCTCCGAACAACACTAACCGAAAAGTGACCGAAGAGCAAGTGCGCGTGGTCGGGCGAGCTGCCGGGGGCGGACGGACCGGAATCCTGGAGCGTATCGTCGAGACCAAGAAGGACGAGATCCGGGCGCTGGAGCGGGCGCGCCAAGACCTGCGGCGGGCGGCCGACGACGCGCGGCCGGCGCGGGAGGCGCTGGGGCCGCTGAGGGCCAGCGCAAACGTCGGCGTGTTCGCCGAGGTCAAGCGGCGTTCGCCGGGCGCGGGCGACATCGACCTGGGGCTCGATCCGGTCGAGCTCTCCGGGAGGTACGAGGCAGCCGGAGCGGTCGCAGTGAGCGTACTCACCGACGGACCGTGGTTCGGCGGCTCGCTGGACGACTTGCGGGCTGTTCGCGAGGCGCGCGCGATTCCGGTGCTCCGCAAGGACTTCGTGATCGATCCGCTGCAGGTGTACGAGGGACGGGCCGCCGGCGCCGACCTGATGCTGCTGATCGTCCGGATCCTCGACCCGGTGCTGCTGGCCGATCTGCGGGCCATGATCCACGACCTCGGCATGACCGCGCTCGTGGAGGCGCACGACGAGTGGGAGGTGGAGGCGGCGCTGGAGGCGGGGGCCGCTTTGGTGGGCGTCAACAACCGTGACCTGACCGTGTTCGAGACCGATCTGGCGGTGACCGAGCGACTCGCGCCGTACCTGCCGGGCGAGGTGGTGCTCATGTCCGAGAGCGGGATCGGCGGCGCGGACGACGTGGCGCGGGTGGCGGCCGCGGGTGCCGACGCCGTGCTGGTCGGGGAGGCGCTGGTGCGGAGCGGGGACCCGGGGCGACTGCTGGCCGGGATGGCGGCCGTGCCGCGTGTGGAGGGGCGGAGGGGATGACGACAGTGCGAGCCAAGGTGTGCGGGGTGATGACCACGCGCGACGCGGAGATCGTGAACGCGGCGGGGGTGGATTACATGGGGGTGATCCTCTCGCCGGGATTCTCGCGGAGCGTGGCGCACGTGCGGGCCCGGGAGATCTACGGTGCGTGCCGGGCGCTGCGGGTCGGGGTCTTCGTCGATGCGGAAGCCGGGCACGTCGCAGCGGTGGCGCGCGAGATGGGACTGGATGTCGTCCAGCTTTCGGGGGGTGAGTCTCCCGCAGGCGCCGCCGCCGTCCGGGACGCGGGGTCGTGGAAGGTCTGGAAGACAGTGCACGCGCGGCCGGGCTTTTCAATCGCTGAATCGGCCGGCCCTTACGCGGAGGTCGCCGACGGGGTTCTCCTCGATGCATGGGATCCGGGGCGCCCAGGAGGAACCGGCCGCGCCTTCGCCTGGGACGGCGTGGGGAAGGAGGTGCGCGAGGCCATCGGTTCGGCGAGCTTCATTGCCGCCGGCGGGATGACCCCCGAAAACGCCGGCGCAGCCGTTGCGGCGCTCTCGCCCGATGTGCTGGACGTGAGTTCGGGGGTGGAATCGACACACGGCGCCAAGGACCCGGCGCGGACGCGAGCCTTCGTGGAGGCGGTCCGGCGGGCGCGCGCGGGAGAATCACGTTGACTGACGCGACCGTTGAGGTGGGGCGTTTTGGTGCCTTCGGCGGACGGTATGTTCCCGAGACCCTGATCCCGGCGCTGGACGAGCTCGCGGCGGCGTATGCCCAGGCGTGCGGCGATCCGGGCTTTGTGGCGGAGGTCGACGCCCTTGCCGCGGATTACATCGGCCGCCCCACGCCGCTCTACCGCGCGCGGCGCTTCGAGGCCGAGGCCGGCGTGGCCCCGGTCTACCTGAAGCGCGAAGACCTGAACCACACCGGCGCGCACAAGATCAACAACACCGTGGGGCAGGCGCTGCTCGCGAAGCGGATGGGCAAGCCGCGGATCATCGCCGAGACGGGGGCGGGTCAGCACGGCGTGGCGACGGCGACCGCCTGCGCGCTCTTCGACATGGAGTGCGTGGTGTACATGGGGACGGAGGACGTGGTGCGGCAGTCGCTCAACGTGTACCGCATGGAGTTGCTAGGCGCCGAGGTGCGGCCCGTCGATTCCGGAACGCGCACGCTAAAGGACGCCACCAACGAGGCGCTGCGCGACTGGGTGACCAATGTGGCTGACACGCACTACATCATCGGGTCGGTGGTGGGACCGCATCCGTTCCCGCTGATCGTGCGCGACTTCCAGGCCGTGATCGGGCGCGAGGCGCGTCGGCAGATTCTCGGAGTGGAGGGGCGGCTTCCGGCGACGGTGGTGGCGTGCGTGGGCGGCGGCTCGAATGCGATGGGGATGTTCCACGCTTTTGCCGGAGATGACGGGGTCGCGCTCGTCGGGGTCGAGGCGGCGGGCGAAGGGCTCGGGAGCGGGCGCACGTCGGCGTCGCTGAGCGAGGGGCGGCCGGGGGTTCTGCACGGGTCGCTGAGCTACCTGCTTCAGGACGCGGACGGGCAGGTGGCGCCGGCGCACTCGGTGGCGGCGGGGCTGGACTATCCGGGCGTGGGTCCCGAGCACTCGCACTTCAAGGACGCCGGGCGGGCGCGCTATGTGAGCGTCGGGGACGGTGCCGCCGAGGCGGCGTTTCGGGCGCTCCCCGGGCTGGAGGGGATCATCCCCGCGCTGGAGACGGCCCACGCGCTGGCGTGGGTGGTCGAGGCGGGGCGGCGGGGCGAGATCGAGGCCCCGGTGGCGATCTGCCTGAGCGGGCGGGGGGACAAGGACGTGGTGCATGTGGCGGGGTTGGGTGAGGGGGAAGCCGGGGGGGATGAGGAGGCGGAGTCGTGACGGGCGGGGATGTGGTGGGAGTGGGCGCCCGGGGGCGAATCGCGGCTCGTTTTGCGGTCTTGGCGGCCGAGGGGCGGGCGGGGTTCGTCCCGTACGTGACGGCGGGCTATCCGACGCTGGACCACACGCGCGCGCTCGTGGCGGGGTTGGCGGAGGTGGGGGCTGACGTGATCGAGCTGGGCATTCCCTTCAGCGATCCCATGGCCGATGGGCCGACGATCCAGCGGTCCAGCCAGGGTGCACTCGACGCGGGCACCACGGTCGGCGATGTCTTCGATGTGCTGGCGGGGCTGCGCCGGCACAGCGAGGTCCCGGTGGTGCTTTTCTCGTACCTGAACCCGGTGGTTTCGCGTGGGGCAGGGACTTTCATCCGGGAGGCCGTCGACGCCGGGGCGGACGGGATTTTGCCGCTTGATCTGCCTCTGGGCGCGGACCCGGAGCTCGAAGCGCGGCTGGCGGAGTCTCCGCTCGACCTGGTCCGGCTCATCGCGCCGACCACCTACCCGGACCGAATCGGGGAGATCGCGCGCGCCAGCCAGGGGTTTGTCTACTACATCGCGCGAACGGGGGTGACCGGCGCCCGCGGCAAGTTGCGTGACGAGTTGGCGCGGGAGGCGGGGGCGGTTCGCATGGCATCGCCCTGTCCCGTGGCGGTTGGGTTCGGGGTCTCGACGGCCGGGCATGCGCGCGCAGTCGGCGCGGCGGCGGACGCGGTGGTGGTCGGCAGCGCTCTGGTGGACCGCCTGGACAGCGGGGGTGTGGAAGGCACGCTCGAGCTGGCGCGGGAACTGCGGGCCGCGCTTGACGAGGTGCGGCCGGGTTAGCAGCTCGCCGGCCTAGCCGCCGAGACGGTCCATCAGGGAAGGGTCCGGCGTCACGAACAGCGTCTGCACCCGGTCGGGGATCACGGCTCCCGGCGCTGAGCCGCGCGGCTTGCGCACCCACTTGCGGCGAGTCCAATCCACCGGCACATGACCCGAGCCACGCGCGCCGGAGTAGTTGGCGGCCATGATCGCTGCCTCCTCCAGATCGGCGGCGGGAGGACGCTCCGGGCGGGACCACCGCATGATCACATGGGCGCCGGCCGTGTGGCGCGCGTGGAGCCAGACGTCGTCGGGGCGCGAGTGGTGGAAGGTGAGGGCGTCGTTTCGCCGTGCGCCCCGGCCCACCCGTAACTCGATCCCTCCCGAGCTGGTGTAGCGCCTGTAGGGAAGGGTCGGCGGTTCGCTGCCGGACCGGGAAGGACGCCCACGGGACGAAGGAGGCGGCAGGGTGGGGAGGAGGGCCTCCGCCTCTCCGGGCGAGAGGTCTCCGGCCGCGTGGCGCGCCTGCAGTGCCGAGATGTGCGCCATTTCCTCCTCCACACGACCGATCCGCGCGGGAAGGGCTTCGGCTGCGCGCTCCAGGCGAGCCGCACGGCGGAACACGGCGTTTGCATGCTCCTGTGGGCGGACCCCGGGATCGATCTCGAAGGTGCGCTGCACGCCGTCGAAGCCGGCCAGCATTACCGTCGTGGTCCCCGGCTCGATCAAGTGCAGGGAGGAGAGGATCAATGCGGCGTCCTCGCGGAGCTGTGCGGCTCGCGCGGTCCCTTCCAGTTGGGCGCGGAGATTCTTCAGCTTCCTGGCCAGGCGACGGGACTGGCCTGCGAGGTGACGAGCGATCTGTCCATGCGGTGCCACGGGGCCGGGTTGCGACGCGGCGCGTACCTGCTGCATCGCCTCCAGGAGGCTGGCGGCCGGCTCGGCATCGACATCGCCCAGTGGCCACGGGTACGGCTGCGGGCCCGAGGGCCGCTGGAGGATGCAGGGGGCGGCATCGCGCCCTTCGGCCAGGACCTGCCACCGGCGGAAGCCCTCGTCCGGATCAGGCGCATCGAGCAGGTATGCGACGTTCAGCCCCGACAGGTACTCGACGCGAGGGAGCAGCGCCGAGCGCGCCTCTCGCGGCTCAACGTCCTCCACCAGACTGCGCCACTCGGCCGCATCGACCGGCTGCCGGGTTCGGGTCCCGCTGCCGCCACCCGGCGGCGCCCACGGCTGGCCGATGGAGTGAGGCCGCGACCGGACCGCGCGCAGACGCTTGCGGACCCGAAGCTCCGGACCGTCCGCGAAGATGGCGTTCCAGCGATTGGTGGCCAACTCCACGACCAGCGCCGGATTCGGCTTCCTTCCCCGCACCCGCCGGAAGCGCATCACGATCACGCGCTCGTCCCGTACTGCCTCGACCTCGGCCAGCACCGCGGGAAGCGGTTCGGCGTCCTGGTCCGGCTCCGTTGGCGGCCCGAGGACGACCACCGCCCGGCCAGGCGACAGGTCCACCTCCAGCGTCGCGTCGCGAAAGTGCACCAGAGCCACCGCCTCCTCCCGGCGAAAGCACACGGCCCGCGCCCGGGCCCCCTTCAGCCGCGCCCTCAGTTCGGCGGCGACGGCCCGCGCGAGACAGGGATCCCAGATCACGCGCGGCCTGCTGCTATCTTTTGGTTTCGCATCGCCCGAATCGAAAGGGTGGAGGAGGATGCCCGACAGGTTGCACCCCGTCGTCGCCGCGGCTGCCAGCGGAGAGCTGCCGGAATGGGCTGTCGCGGGCGAGGACCGCCGGGCCCACATGGCCAGGGTCGCCGCTCTCCTGGAATCCTGGTGCCGGGACCTGTGCCCTGGGAAGGGGCGGATCGTGACGTGGCGGGCGGCGGGATTCCTGCACGACGCGCTTCGCGACGCCCCGCCCGGCGAACTCGCGCCATTCCTGCAGGAGCGGTTTCTCTCGCTCCCCGGGTCGGCGTATCACGGTCCGGCCGCCGCGGCGCGCCTCGAGGACGAGGGAGTGGACGACCTGGAATTGCTCGACGCCATACGCTGGCACACACTCGGATCGGCGCGGTTCGGCGCACTTGGCAAGGCGCTCGTGGCGGCCGACGCACTCGAACCTGGGCGCACGCACCGTCCCGCCTGGCGCCGCGAACTGCGCGAACGGGCACCTGACGATCTGATCGGGGTAGTAACCGAGATCGTGGCAAGTCGGATTGATTACCTTTTACGTGTACGGAGCCCCGTGCACCCGCGAACCCTCGGGTTCTGGAACTCTCTGGTCAACGGAACGTGATGCGCGGCATTCTGAGGGCGACACTCTTCCTGGTTGTGGCCGCGGCAGCCGTCGTGCTGGTGGGCTCGGGAGTGGGTCAGTGGATCCCGGAGGAACGCGCGCCAGAGGATGCATCGCTGCTTTCCCTGGGAGAGGATCGGATCACCGTCGACGTGCGGAACGCGGCCGGCGTCGAAGGGTTGGCGCGCATCGCGACGGATCACCTCAGGGGGGCCGGTTTCGACGTGGTCAGCCTGGGCAACGCCCGGACCTTCGGGAGCGACACCACGGTGGTGATCGATCGCGTCGGGGAGACCGCCAGGGCGGCAGAGGTCGCGCGGGCCTTGGGAGTCGCCCGCGTGACGAGCCAGCCGGATTCGAACCTTTTCGTGGATGTTACCGTACGTCTGGGTTCGGATTGGTCGACCCCGGAGGCTGACGAAGAGGCCGCCTGGGTGCCGCTGATCGACTGGTTGCGCACCCTGGGACAGGGGCGGTAACGAAGAGGGTGGACGGCTAGGCATGGCGAGAAAGAGCGGGGCCAGGGGCCGCCGGAAGACTGCTTCCGGGGAACCGAAGAACCAGGGCAAGGAGTCCGAGACGCCGGAGAACGAAGAGGCCCGCCCGGGCGGCGCCGGCGAATGGATCAAGTCCTTTGTCATCGCCGTCGTGATCTTCCTGGTCATCCGCTCTTTTCTCTTCCAGACCTTCGTGATCACCTCGGGCTCGATGGAGAACACGTTGCTGGTGGGCGATTTTCTGATCGTCAACCGGGCGGCGATGGGGTCTCGCGTGCCGCTGACCGACCTGCGCATACCCGGGTATGCGGAACCCCGGCGGGGGGACATCCTGGTCTTCGATCCTCCGCACGAGGACACGCTCATCCTCGTGAAGCGACTCGTGGGGATGCCGGGCGACACTCTCGAAATGCGGGACAAGGTGCTGTACCTGAACGGCGAAGCCCGGGACGAGCCCTACGTCGTCCGGACGAATCAGCCCGACTACTCGGCGCCGGACATGCGCTGGCAGCTTGAGGTCCTGCTGGGAGGGCCCCGCGACGACTACCGTCCGTCGCGCGATACCTGGGGACCGATCGTGATTCCGCCGGACCGCTATTTCATGCTCGGCGACAACCGCGACACCAGTCTCGACGGGCGCACCTGGGGGCTGCTGGAAGAGTGGCGCTTCGAGGGACGCGCGGTTGCGATCTACTTTTCCTACGACCGCGGCTCGTTTCTGCCCTTTCCCTGGCTCAGGGAAGTTCGCTGGGGCCGGATCGGCGACCGCCTCCGCTGACTCCCGTAGCGGCTCGCGCGCAGCTGGCCGCAGGCCGCATCGATGTCCCGGCCGCGGGGTTCGCGGATGGCCGCCGGCACGCCGCCGGCTTCAAGTCCGTCGCGGAAATCGTTGACCCGCGCGCGCAGGCTGGGCCTCCAGTCCACATAGGGGATCGGGTTGAAGGGGATCAGGTTCACGAAAGCCTGCACCCGCCTCGCCAGGCCGGTCAGCGGCGTTAGGAGAGCGAGATCGTCGTTCACGCCCCGGATCATGGTGTACTCGAAGGTGATCCGGCGGCCGCCCTTCCGGTTGAACGCCTCCAGGGCCTTCATCAGCTGATCCAGGGGATAGCGCTTTTCGAGAGGGATCAACTCCGCCCGCAGGTCGGACACCGGGGCGTGCAGCGACAGCGCCAGACGAAACTGCTCCCGCCGCCGCGCCAGCGCCTCGATGCCGGGGATCACCCCGACGGTGGACACGGTGATTCGCCGGGCTCCGAGCCCATGGCCGCCGTTAAGGATCGAAAGAGTGGGGAAGACGGCCTTGCGGTTGGCGAGGGGCTCGCCCATCCCCATGAACACGACGTTCGTCACCGGGCCGCGGTCGTTCTCGCGCGCCCAGCGCACCGAGGCCCGGTACTGGCCCACGATCTCTGCCGGCGAGAGCTGGCGTCCGAAGCCGGACCAGCCCGTCGCGCAGAACTTGCACCGGAGCGCACACCCGGCCTGGGAGGAGATGCAGAGGGTGAGCCGATCACGCGACGGGATCAGAACGCTCTCGACGACCTCGCCGCCGCGCAGCTTCCACAGGTGCTTTGCGGTGCCGTCCCGCGAGAGCGACACCGTGTCGGTCTCGGGCTCGTCGAATCGGAATGCCGCTGCCAGGGCGGCGCGCTCCCGCGCGGAGAGATTCGTCATGTCAGCGAAAGACTGCGCCGTAGTCCCGAAGAGCCACTCCCGGACCTGCTTCGCCCGGTAACGGGCCTGGCCGCGGGCATCGAAATGGGCGTCGAGGGCCTCACCAAGTTCGCCTGGCGGCATCCCCAGCACGTTCGGGTGCTCGGAGGTCATGGAGTCGAACGGAGCCTCTGTGATTGATGGGAGGAAGGGCGGACCGTCAGCGGAGGGGGCCGGAAGCCGGTTCCGCCGCGTTGCTTGAACGCCCCTTGAAGCAGGGACTAAGTTTACCGCGAGAATACGTCCGGCGCCGCCTCCAGCAATCCGCAGTGGAACCTCCGCGTGGCACCGTCGGCCGGGAATCCCGTAGTCCACCGGAGACGGATTTGTGTCGACAGTCGCAACGAATGCAACGACAATGCGCTCAACTGGCGCGGGCATGGTCACCCTGGAGATGGCGGAGCAGGAGGTCCGGGTCGCCGGTTGGGTGCATCGCAGAAGGGATCTGGGAGGACTGGTCTTTCTGGATGTGCGCGACCGCTCCGGGCTGCTTCAGGCCTCGGCGGGCCCCGGCTGGTCGTCGTCGGAGGCGATGGACGCTGTCCGCAGTCTTGGACCGGAGGACGTGATCGGGATTCGCGGCGTCGTCACGCCCCGCCCCGACGCCGCGCGCAACCCGGACATGGCGACGGGCGACGTCGAGGTGCAGATCACCGAACTGGAGATCCTCAACAAGGCACGCACGCCGGCCATCCCCGTCTACCTGCCGCCGGAAGAGGAACTTCCCTCGGAGAAGCTGCGGCTGCGTCACCGGGTGCTCGATCTGCGCCGCCGCGATCTGCAGGCGAAGCTCGTGCTGCGTCACCGGCTCGTCCTGGCGGTGCGCAACTACTTCCATGAACACGGCTTCGTCGAGATCGAGACACCGATGCTCACCAAGCCCACTCCCGAGGGCGCACGGGACTTCCTGGTCCCGAGCCGCGTGCATCCGGGTGAGTTCTTCGCGCTGCCCCAGAGTCCCCAGATCTACAAGCAGCTCCTGATGATCGCGGGCTTCGACCGCTACATGCAGATCGCCCGCTGCTTCAGGGACGAGGACCTGCGCGCGGACCGGCAGCCCGAGTTCACCCAGATCGACGTCGAGGCATCGTTCGTCCAGCCGGACGACATCTACGGATGGTGCGAAGGTCTCATGGCGCGCCTGGCCGAGGTCGCCGGGATCGAAGCGGACACCCCGTTCGAGCGCCTGACCCATCACGACGCCATGGAGCGGTTCGGCTGCGACCGTCCCGACCTCCGTTACGGCCTCGAAATCGGCGACTACAGCGACGTCCTCGGCGCCCTCGACTCCAACATCTTGCGCGGTGCCGTCGCAAAGGGGGGACGCATTCGCGGCCTCCACCTCGCCGGTGGTGCCCGTCTCTCGCGGCGACAGATCGACGCGATCGAGCGCGCCGCCAAGGCGGAGGGCGCGCCCGGCCTCCTCTGGGCCAAGATTCAGGAAGACCGCGCCACGGGACCCCTCGGCCGGTTCTTCCGGGACGACACCCGCACACTCCTCGGCCTCTCGCCCGGCGACCTCCTCCTCGCGGCTGCCGGCCCCGACCGCGTAACCTCCCCGTCCCTCGATGCCGCGCGGCGGGCCTCCATCAAGGCGCTGGAACTCCCCAAAACCACCGATCATGCATGGCTGTGGGTGACCGGCTTCCCCGTCTTCGAAGAGGGCCCGGACGGCACCATGGGCGCCAACCATCACCCCTTCGTCCAGCCTCACCCCGACGACATCCACCGTCTGGATTCCGACCCTCTCAGCGTGCGCGGCCTCGCCTACGACCTAGTCTACAACGGCACGGAGCTGGGCTCGGGGAGCGTACGCGTCCACGACGCCGATCTCCAGACCCGGCTGCTGGGCATGCTGGGTCTGGGCGAGGACGAGATCGCGACCAAGTTCGGGTTCCTCCTCGAAGCGCTGCGGGCGGGCGCCCCGCCCCACGGGGGCATTGCGCTGGGAATGGACCGTCTTGCGGCCTGGCTTTCGGGCGGGACAAGCTTGAGGGACGTGATCGCGTTCCCGAAGACGACCGCGGCGCGGGCCCTGTACGAAGGCGCCCCCGGCCCGGTCAGCACGGCCGAGCTGGCCGCACTCGGGATTTCGGTTGGAGGAGCAGAATGACGAGCGGGACCATGGTCGAGCACCACCTGAGTGCGGAAGGCGCCGATCAGTTCATCCTCGCAGGGGTGGGCGACGAGAACTTTCGCGAATTGACCTCGCTCTTCGGGGTCCAGGTCGTGCTGCGCGGCGACTACGTCAGGCTCGCCGGCGCGCTCGAATCGGTGGCGGATTCCGCCCGCGTCGTCGAGCACATGATCGAGCTGGCGCGCCTGGGCAAGGCGTTTCCGGCCTCCGACGTGGCCCGCTTCGCGGCCAGCCTCGAGGCTCGCGAGGGTCCCGATCTGCGCAGCGGCGACGAACGGCTCCAGATCTCGGTGCCGGGGTCGCGCCGGATCATCGCGCCGCGTTCCGAGGGACAGCGTCTCTACCTCCAGGCGATGGAGGACTCGGACATCGTGATCAGCATCGGGCCTGCGGGGACGGGCAAGACCTATCTCGCGGTCGCGCGCGCCGTGGACGAGCTCTTCAGGAAGCGGGTGAAGCGGATCATCCTGGCGCGCCCGGCGGTCGAGGCCGGGGAGAATCTGGGTTTTCTGCCCGGCGACCTGCAGGAGAAGGTCGACCCGTACCTCCGGCCCCTGTACGACGCCCTCGAGGACATGATGCCCGCCGCCCGCGTGCGCCGCGGCATCGGCGACCGCACCATCGAAGTGGTCCCGCTCGCCTACATGCGCGGCAGGACCCTGTCGGACGCCTTCGTGATCCTCGACGAGGCGCAGAACGCCACCGCAGCCCAGATGAAGATGTTCCTGACCCGCATCGGGGTGAGTTCCCGGGTCGTGATCACGGGGGACAAGACGCAGGTCGACCTGCCCAGCTCCCAGGTCTCGGGGCTCATCCAGGTCGAGGAGATCCTCCGGGACATCGAGGGCATCGAGTTCGTCTACCTCGACGAGGGGGACGTGACGCGGCACCGCCTGGTGAAGGAGATCGTCCGGGCCTACGCCGTGGCGGATCAGCGCCGCGGGGGCACCCGGGACGATGCGCGGTAAGCGGCGCCGGCGCAGCATGCTGTCGGGAAGGCCGCGGAGGCTGTGGCCGGACGCGGCCGTGCATCACGGTGCGCGGGGGCTTCTCTTCCTCGGCCTGTCCATCGGGCTGGTGCTGCTCTATCCGTCGGACCCCTCCGTCTTCATCGGGAGGCATGAGGTCGGGACGGTTGCGGACCGTGACATCATCGCGGTTGCCGCCTTCGACGTCCCCAAGCCCTCTGACGAGCTGAGGGGCGAGAGGGAGGCCGCGGCGGGCAGGGTGATCCCCACCTTCAACTTTCAGGGCGGCGCCCGCGAATCGGCCTCGGCGGCGCTGACCGGCTTCTTCGCCGGCATCGATTCGGCGGCCGCGGTCAGCGGAGTGGCGGGGATCGGCAGCGTCCTTTCCGCCGCCGGGATCGAAGCGGTCGAGGAGCAGATCGAGGCCCTCGCCGACCCGGCCCGCGCCGCGGGCATACGGGAGAGCGCGGCACAGGCGATCGACGGACTGACGGACCGGGGGATCATCGCGCCCGGCGCCGCCTCCGAGGTGACGACCGACTCGGTGCGCGTGGTGAGGAGGAATGCGGCGACCGTGGTGTCCCGCATATCGGTGCTTTCGGGGCGCGAGTTTTACGAGACGGCCCTCGCGGATCTGGATCCCGGCGTCGAAACCGACCTTCTGCGCCTCATCCTCGCCCGCTACATGGTTCCCAGCCTGGTCCCCGACGCGGCGCGCAACGCGCGGGAGCGGGCAGCGGCGCGCGACTCCATTTCCGTGACGGCGGGGCGGGTGCTGCAGGGAGAGGCCATCGTTCGCGCGAACGACCAGGTGGGCGCGGCAGAGCTGCAGAAGCTTGACGCCTACAGGAACCACCTCCGGGCGGCGGGCATCGCGGTCGACGAGTCGAACGTGAGCGGGGCGCTGGGCGGCCTCGCCCTCAACCTGATGATCCTGTCGATCTTCGGTGCGCTGCTGTTCTTCCACCGGCCCGACATCTTTCGCGAATTCCGCCATCTCCTGGCCCTCGCCGCCATCACTGCCCTCTACTTCACGGGTGCTCTCCTTGCGGCCCAGCTGGACTATCCGGGCGCTGCGCTTCCCTCCGTGTTCGTTGCGGTCGTGCTGGCGATCCTCTGGGACGGCCGGCTGGCCCTGATTGCCCTCCTGGTGCTCGCGGCGCTCACCGCGGCTCAGGAACCCTTCGCCTCGGTCGACATCTTCCTTGTCGCTCTCGCGGGCGGCGCGGCGGCGGCCCTGGCGGTGCGGGGCTTCCGGCGTCTGTCGCAGACCTGGGTCCTCATCGCGATCACCTTTGCAGCCTATGCGATCGTTCTCGCCGCGGTTCAGCTGCGCGGTGCCGACTTCGACTTTCTCACGGCGCTCGGCTGGGCGCTTCTCGGGACCATCGCCTGGTCCATGCTCGCGATCGGCTTCCTCCCGGCCTTCGAGTGGCTGACGGGACGCACGACCGACCAGAGCCTGATCAGCTGGGCCGACCCGAATCGGCCACTCATCAAGCAGCTGGCCACCGAAGCCCCCGGCACCTACGCGCACACCATCCAGGTCGCCAACCTCGCCGAAGCGGGGGCGAACGACATTGGGGCCAACGCGGCCCTCTGCCGCGCGGGGGCCTACTATCACGATGTGGGCAAGATGGTGCACCCCGACCTGTTCATCGAAAACCAGAGCGGCGACAATCCCCACGACACGATGGCCCCCGAGGCTTCCGCGGGGGTGGTGCGGGGCCACGTCGTCGAAGGGGTCCGCATGGCGCGCAGGGAGAAGGTCCCCGAGGTGATCGTCGACTTCATCTCGGAGCACCACGGCGACCAGACGATCGGCTTCTTCCTGGACAAGGCGCGTGAGAACGCCGAAAGGGAAGGACGCGATCCGCCGGATCCTGCTCGATTCCGCTATCCCGGACCCCGTCCGAAGAGCCGCGAGACCGCGCTCGTCATGCTGGCCGACTCGGTGGAATCGGCAACGCGCGCGATGAAGAACCCCGATCGGCCGAGGATCTCCCGCCTGATACAGGAGATCTTCGCGGCCAAGCTGGATCGCGGTCAGCTGGACAACGCGGCGCTCACCCTGAAGGACCTCACCCTCCTCAGGAAGCGTTTCCTGAAGATCCTGGGCGGCATTCACCACCGGCGCATCGACTACCCCGGCACGCGGCACCTCACGGCGCAGAGCGAAGGGCCCGGAGATCCTCGAGGCCCCGGCGATGCCGCCCAGGCGGCGCCGGCGGAGGCGGAGGACGGGCGATGATCACGATTCACATCAACGCGCCTGACCGGTGCAGCGTCCCGCGGGATCTTCTCGACCGAGCGCTGCGCGAGGCATGCCGGCGCGAAGGCGTGACCTCGGCGGAGCTGTCCGTCAGCTTCGTCACGGACGCGGAGATCGCCGGTCTCCACGCACGCTACCTGGGCCGCGACAGGGTCACCGACGTGCTCTCCTTCGCCCTCCACGGCGACGGCGAAGACCCGCTCGGCGATGTCTACGTCGGGCACGCGCAGGCACTGCGGCAGGCGGCCGAAGCGGGGGTGCCTCCCGAGGAGGAGCTCACGCGACTGGCCGTTCACGGCGCGCTGCACGTGCTGGGCTACGACCACCCGGAAGGGCCCGAACGCTTCGCTAGTGAAATGTTTCACAAGCAGGAAGACGCCCTGCGAAGGGCGGTGTGCGAATGAGCGCCGAAAAGCCCCTGCTGGGCGTCGACCCAACCCGGCAGGAGGAGCTGAGGGTACTGGCGCAGGAAGAGCACATCGAGCTCCCGGACTGGGTCGCCGAGATGCATCCCTCGGACATCGCCGACTTCGTGGCCTCGGTGCCGTCCGAGTCGACGCAGCTGGAAGTGCTCGCGGCCCTGCCCGACGAGGTCGCCTCGGAAACCCTGGCCGAGATGGAGGAGTACGAGGATCGGGCCGAACTCCTCTCCGCCCTCGACGACAAGCGGGGTGCGGCCCTCCTGCAGGAACTGGCGGACGACGACGCCGCGGATCTGCTCGGCGAGATGGAGCCCGACGACCGCGACCGCATGCTCGCGGCCCTGCCCAGGTCGGAAGCGGTCGAGATCCGCGACCTGCTCCGCTACGACGAGGAAACCGCCGGCGGGCTGATGACGACCGCCCTGGTGTCGGTCGCCGCCGAGTCGAGCGCGGGCGATGCCATCGCCGAGATCCGCAGGCAGGGGCGCGAGGTGGAGGATTTCTACTCCGTCTTCGTCGTGGACGACAGGAACCGGCTGCGCGGCACGGTGCCCCTGGCCGACCTCATCCTCGCCGATCCCCAGGCCCCGGTCGAATCGCTGGTCGAGCCCATCTCGGCGGTCACCACCCCCGACATGGACCAGGAGGAAGTGGGAAGGGTCATGGGGCGGTACAACCTCGTCAGCATGCCGGTCGTGGCCCAGGATGGCGTCCTCCTCGGCCAGATCACGTTCGACGACGTGATCGACGTGATCGAGGCCGAGACCACCGAGGACATCCTCAAGCTGGCCGGCGTGTCCGACGAGGAGGAACTCCAGGCCGGATGGCTCGACTCCGTGCGGTCGCGGCTCCCGTGGCTGACGCTGAACCTGGTGACGGCCGGACTGGCCGCGCTGGTCATCCTCCGCTTCGAAGGCCTCGTGGCCCAGTTCGCGTTCCTCGCCTTCCTCATGCCCGTGATCGCCGCACTGGGCGGCAATACCGGGACCCAGGCGCTGGCGGTCACGATCCGCCGGATTGCGGTGGGTGACGGACTGGGCGCTCATCATTTCCCGGCGGTCGGAAAGGAGTTGCTGGTCGGGCTCGTCAACGGCCTCGTCCTCGGCGCGCTCTTCGCCGTGTTCGCCTACCTGTGGTGGGGCGGCGATCCGCGCATCGGGGTGGTCGTGCTCCTGGCCATGTGGGCCAACATCATCGTGGCGGGCTTTGCCGGCGCGCTGATCCCCACCGTCCTCGACCGGCTCGGGGTCGACCCCGCAGTCGCGTCATCCGTCTTCGTCCACACCCTTACGGACCTGGTGGGATTCGTCATGGTCCTCAGTCTCGCCAGCGCACTGTTGCAATGAGTCCCGGCCGCCCCACGCGCGAGGAGCGAAACCGGCGGCTCGCGGTCGACTTCCGGCGCGGAAAGCGGCCGGCCCTGGCCCGCGCCATCTCGATGGTCGAGGCATCGCACCCCGCGGTCGCGGATCTCCTCGCGGACCTTCTCCTGGTCGAGCCACAGGCGCGCCGGATCGGCATCACCGGCCCTCCCGGCGCGGGCAAGTCCAGCCTGGCCACCCTGCTCGCGAAGCTGCTCCGCGACCGCGGCGAAGACGTAGCGATCGTGGCGGTCGATCCCACCTCGCCCTTCTCCGGCGGCGCGCTCCTCGGCGACCGCATCCGCATGAACGAGCTTTCCGTCGACCCGGGCATCTTCATCCGCTCGATGGCCACCCGAGGCTCGCTCGGCGGCCTCGCCGCCACCACCCGCGAGGTCATCGACCTCCTCGACGCCTTCGGTTTCGCCAACATCATCGTCGAGACGGTCGGCGTGGGGCAGACGCAGTTCGAGATCCAGGCCGCGACCGATTCCACCGTCGTCGTGCTCGTCCCGGAGTCCGGCGACGGAATCCAGGCGATGAAGGCGGGCCTCATGGAGATCGCCGACGTCTTCGCGGTCAACAAGGCCGACCGCGTTGGCGCAGATCGCATGGTGCGCGAGATCGGGCAGGCGCTGATGCTCAGGGCGGGCCGGGCGTCGCACGATGTGCCCGCGCACCACGGGGTGGATCTGTCGGTGGTAGGAGCTTCGACCCCGGCGGAGACCGGCAAGACCTCCACCGGGGATCCGTCCGGCCACCCGGTGCGCCTGCGCGAGACCGCCCCCTCACACTGGGAGATTCCGGTGCTCAAGACCTCTGCGGGCCGCGGCGAGGGCATCGACGAGCTCCTCGAGGCGATCCTCTCGCACGGCCGCCACCTGGCCGATTCCGGGACGCTCGAGTCCCGTCGCGAGGAACGCGCCCTGGGACGCATTCGCGATGTCGTCGAGCGCCGCCTGCGCCACCGCGCGGACCGATTCTTCGCCTCGGATCCGGACCTCGCCAATTGGGTAGAAGCGGTAAGGGCCGGCCGCGCGACCGCGTACGGCGTGGCGGATCGCATCATTCCCGCCATATTAGGAGCAGGGCCGGAGGGCTTGGGCAGCCCACCGGACGGCGATGCCGGTCAGGAGAACAGCTGACATGTCGACGACCGAACCACGATTGCGCGACCGCGTCGCCCTCATCGAGGAGATCGAGCGGCGGCAGCGGGAGATCGAGCGGCTGAACGCCGAACTCGCGGCCTGGGAGGCCACCAGCGAGGGGACGCCGAAGCGCCTGCCGTCCTTCACCTCCATATCCGGCAACGAGATCGAGCCCCTGTACACACCCGAGCACCTCTCGGGGAGCTACGTGGACAAGCTCGGCGTGCCCGGCGGCTTCCCCTACACGCGCGGCCCCTACGCCACCATGTACCGCACGCGGCTGTGGACCATGCGCCAGTTCGCGGGGTTCGCCACCGCCGAGGAGACCAACGAGCGCTACAAGTATCTGCTGGCCAACGGGCAGACCGGGCTCTCGGTAGCCTTCGACTTCCCGACCCTGATGGGATACGACGGCGACCATCCCCGCTCGCTCGGCGAAGTGGGCGTCTGCGGTGTGGCCATCTCGTCGCTCGCCGACATGGAGACCCTCTTCCACGAGATCCCGCTCGACCGGGTGTCGGTCTCGATGACGATCAACGGCCCGGCGATCATCCTCTTCTGCTTCTACGTAGCGGCGGCCGAGCGCCAGGGAATCTCTCCGGACCAGCTCCGCGGCACTGTTCAAAACGACATCCTCAAGGAGTATCAGGCGCAGCACGCCTGGGTATTCCCGCCAGAGCCGGCGCTGCGGCTCATCCTGGACATGTTCGAGTGGTGCTCCGACAACGCGCGCCGCTACAACCCGATCTCGATCTCCGGCTACCACATCCGCGAAGCCGGGGCGACCGCCGGCCAGGAGCTCGCGTTCACCCTCGCCAACGGCTTCGAGTACGTGCGCCGCGGAATCGAGCGCGGGCTCGACGTGGACGCCTTCGCGCCGCGCCTGTCGTTCTTCTTCGACGTGCACAACGACTTCTTCGAGGAGGTCGCCAAGTTCCGCGCGGCGCGGCGCATCTGGGCGCGCCGCCTGCGCGACGAGTTTGGGGCCCGCAACCCGCAGTCGTGGCGCCTGCGCACGCACGCCCAGACGGCCGGCGTCACCCTGACCGCGCAGCAGCCCGAGAACAACATCGTGCGCGTCGCCTACCAGGCGCTCGCCGCGGTCCTCGGGGGCACCCAGTCGCTTCACACCAACTCGATGGACGAGACGCTGGCGCTGCCGACGGAGAAGTCGGTGACGATCGCGCTCCGGACGCAGCAGATCCTGGCCTGCGAGAGCGGCGTGCCCAACACGATCGACCCGCTTGCGGGTTCCTACTACGTCGAGTCGCTCACCGATCAACTCGAGGCCGAGGCCGAGGAGATGTTCGAGCGCGTCGAGGGGCAGGGCGGGGTGGTCCCCGGCATCGAGAACGGGTGGTTCCAGCGCGAGATCGCGAACTCGGCCGCGCGCCAGCAGGCCGAGATCGAGGCCGGGCTGAGGACAGTGGTCGGCGTCAACGCGTTCACCGACGGGTCGGACGAGATCGAGATCGACACCCTGCAGATCGATCCCGAGGTGGAGGCAAGACAGCGCGCCAAGATGGCGAAACTCCGCGCCGAGCGGGACGACGAGCGGGTCAACTCGACGCTGGCCAGCCTCCGCGCCGCGGCCGCCGGCGGGGCCAACACGGTCCCGTACATCCTCGACTGCGCCCGTGCCTACTGCACGCTCTACGAGATCCGGGCCGCCATGGAAGACGTCTTCGGCGCGTACAGGGAGCCGGTGTTCTTCTAGAGGCATCGCTCCGCTGTCCGATCCGCGGTCCAGGCCCCATGTTGTGAGCGGTAGTCCCCCGGTCGTTCACGCACCTCAGGAGGTTCCCCATGCAGGCTCTCGACCTCGGTCTGCGCCGCTCCCTGCAGCGCACCGCACATCTCGCTGTCATCGCGCTTGTCGCCGTCGTCGCGGCCTCTTCACGCACAGCCCCGCTGGCCGCCCAGACCCCCCTCTCCCTCGAGACCTGGCTCGACTGGGAGCGCGTCTCCGACCCCCGGATCTCGCCCGACGGGTCGCAGGTCGTCTACACGCACGGCCTGGTCGACAAGATGAACGACAGCTGGGAATCGTCGATCCGGATTGTGGGCGCCGACGGATCGCGCCCGCGCGCGCTGCTCGACGGCTCGTCCCCCCGCTGGTCTCCCAGCGGCGACCGGATCGCCTTTCTCGCGCCAGACGGCGAAGGCAACACACAGATCTTCATCCGCTGGATGGACGCCGAGGGCACCGTCTCGCAGGTGACGCGCCTCACCGAGACCCCGGCAGACATCGCGTGGTCGCCCGACGGCACGCGCCTGTCGTTCACCATGAGCGTGCCCGCCGAAAATCCGAGTTCCCGCCACTGGCAGGTCTCCCTGCCGCGTCCCGAGGGCGCCGACTGGACACCCGGCCCGCGCATAATCGAGAGCCTCGTCTACCGCCAGGACCGCGTCGGATTCCTCGACGAGACCTTCAGCCACATCTTCGTCGTGCCGGCCGGCGGCGGAACGCCCCGCCAACTCACCCGCGGCGATCACAACTACGGCGCGCCCGTCTGGGAGCCGAGCGGCGAGACCCTGCTCTTCAGCGGCCTGATCGAAGACGACGCGCTGTATCGTTGGCAGGAGAGCGAAGTCTACAGGCTCGGCGTCGACTCCGGCGAACTATCCCAGGTCACCACCCGGAAAGGCCCTGACGGGGCTCCGGCGCCCTCGCCCGACGGCCGCATGATCGCGTACGTCGGTCACGACACGACCACCTTCGACTACATCGAGTCCGCACTCTACGTCATGAACGCGGACGGCTCGAACCCGCGGGCGCTCACCACCGATCTCGACCGCACCCCGCGCGGCCTGCAGTGGGCGCCGGACGGCAGCGGCGTCTATTTCAACGTCCAGGCCGACGGCTACGCGAACATCATGTACGCCTCGATCGACGGCGACGTCCGCGCCGCGAGCGAAGGCCCCCAGATGTTCGCCCTCAACGACATCAGCGCCGGCGGCGTGGCGGTGGGAACCTGGGGCGACGCCCACGAACCGGGCGACATCCATGCCTTCCCGGTGGACCGTCCGGACCAGCGAACGCGCCTCACGGCGGTCAACGAGGAAGTGCTGGCCGGGGTGACGCTCGGCGAAGTCGAACAGATCTGGGCCGAGTCGTCACACGACGGCCTGGCGATCCACGGCTGGGTCATCAAGCCTCCCGGGTTCGACGCCTCGCGCGAGTACCCCATGATGCTCGTCATTCACGGCGGGCCGCACGGCATGTACAACGGCGGCTTCAACTTCGGCTGGCAGGAACACGCGGCGAACGGGTACGTCGTCCTCTACACCAACCCGCGGGGGAGCTCCGGGTACGGCACCGAGTTCGGCAACGCCATCCAGTACGACTACCCGAACAACGACTTCCACGACCTCATGTCGAGCGTCGACGAACTCCTGTCCCGGGGCTACGTCGACGAGGACAACATGTTCGTCTACGGCTGCTCCGGCGGCGGTGTGCTCACGGCCTGGGTCGTCGGCCACACCGACCGTTTCCGGGCCGCCTCATCGAACTGCCCCGTGACCAACTGGCTCGCCTTCCCGGGCGAAGTCGACGGGAACTTCCTGCGCTGGTACGCCGACTTCGAGCACTTCCCCTGGGAGGACCCGAGCGAGCACATCCGGCGCTCGCCGATCATGTACGTGGGCAACGTGACCACGCCCACGATGCTGATGACCGGCGAGCTCGACCTCCGCACCCCGATGTCTCAGACCGAGCAGTTCTACCAGGCGCTGAAGGCGCAGAAGAAGCCGACGGCGATGCTGCGCTTCCAGGGCGAGTGGCACGGCACGTCGCGCCTGCCTTCGAACTTCATCCGCACCCAGCTGTACCTGCGGCAGTGGTTCGAGCGCTGGGGAACTCACGACGACGCCAAGGCGGCGACGGATCGCTGATATCAAATCAATATCATAGTGATATCACGACGGCGCGCGGGGTGACCCTGCCCGGCGCGTCAGCGCGATCTCGCGCCCCATTGCGACGCTGAGTTCCAGCGCCCGCCGCACCTCGTCCGCGGTCATGGCGTCGTAGAGGGCCTGTCGGGCGTCCTCCGCCTCTGCGTGTCCCTGCTCGGCGGCGAGCGCCAGCCATGCATAGCGGCGGACGGAGTCACCGCCCATGTACCGGGTGGCGAGGAAGAACTGCGCGTCGGCGTACCCCTGCAGGGCCGCCGCACGGATCCAGCGCACCGCCTCGGCGAAGTTGCTGATGGTGCCGAGCCCGTAGTCGTACATGTAGCCGAGGTTGTACTGGGCCGTCGGGTCACCCTGTTCGGCCGCCGCTCGAAACCAGCGTACGGCCTCGGGCAGGTTGCGGGCCACTCCGAGCCCCGTGGCGTGCGCCTGGGCCAGGTGGCTCTGGGCTTCGGCGTGCCCCTGCCCGGCAGCCGCGCGGAACCACTTGACGGCCTCCAGGTCGCTCGGGGAGACGCCCTCGCCGTGAAGATACAGGAGCCCCAGCCGGTTCCGCGCCCCGGCGTGTTCCTGCTCGGCGGCGGCGCGCAACCACTGCACGGCCGCGGTGTCGCTGCGGGGGAGGGTCTCCCCGGCGAGGTACAGCAGGCCGAGGTCGAACTGGGCCCCGACGTGACCGCGTTCGGCTGCCGCCCGCAGCCACCTGGCCGCAGCGGAATCACTCCTGGCCACGCCCCGGCCGTGCCGATGCATCACGCCGAGCTGGTACCGGGCTTCGGCGTGGCCCTGTTCGGCTACCGCGCGCAGCAGCTCGAGCGCTTCGGCGTGCCCCAGGGCCGCGGCGCTGACCAGCCACTCGACGGCTTCCGCCCGGCTCCCCGCGACGCCCTCGCCGTCGAGGTACAGGGTGCCCAGGCGGTACTGGGCCCCCGGACGGCCATCCCGCGCGGCGGCCAGGAGCCACTCCACCGCCTCACCGTCGCCTTGGCTCGCACGCTCCGCCAGCGTGACCTCGAGGGGCGGAGCAGCCCGGTCACAGCTGGCTGACACGACCGCGGCGAGCATCCACACCAACGTCCTGGCGAAGACCGCCCGGCTCTTCATTCAGTGCTCTCCCAGGCATTGCGATGTCCCGTTGACCGCTTCCCATGGGAGGATCGCGGATACGCGGCGGGCGAGCAACCGGACGGCATTCGTACCTGTTGGACCGGGCCCGGTCGTGCTATCGTCAACCTGTGGGGCAACAGCCGAACTTGGAGCGACGATCGCTCGGAAGGGCCGTGATGAGAAACCGGACGACGATGTGGCTCGCGCTGTTCGGGGCGCTCTCGGCCTGCGCGAGTCCGGCGCCATTCCCACCCCTTCCCACCCCCGTCACGCCGCCCTTCTCGCTAGGGCCCGGTCCCGTCGAGACGCCGACTGCAACTCCGGTCGTGCGCGCGCCCGCTCCCGCGAACCCGGCCGCGCCAAGGCTCGCCAGCGAACGGGCCCTGCAAATGGAGGAAGCAGTCCTCACCCACCTGTCCCGGCTCCAGCGTCTGCACGATCTGTCGCTGCCTCTGCTGCGTCACGGCGTCGACATTTGCGGCGATCACGGCAAGGAGTTCGGATTCCGCTACGGCACGCTGGACCAGTACCCCGATCCGGCCGAGCGGCAGGTCTACGAGACCATCGTGGGCCTGCGGTCGCGGCCCACGGTCTCCATGGTCATCGACGGTAGCGCCGCCGACCGCGCCGGCCTGGTTCGGGGCGACGTCATCACTTCGGTGGCTACGGTCGAGATCGCCGAAGGGCAGTCCGGCCGCGATGCGATCGCCCGGATGCTCGAGCGCTGGCCCGCGGATACGCCCATTCCCGTGGACATCCTCCGGGACGGCGCCGCCGTGCGTCTCGGATTCCCGCCCGAACCGATCTGCGACTATGCGGTCTCCCTGAGCGACAACCCCGAGATCAACGCCTGGGCCACCGGAGATGAAGTCCTCATCGGAATGGGCCTGATGCGGTTTTCCCTGTCGGATAACGAGCTGCAGGCCGCGATCGCCCACGAGATCGCGCACAATTCCGAGAGACACCAGCAGGCCAAGGCCGACAATCTGGTGCTTGCGGGGCTTCGGGGTGCGGTCAGAGATGTCGCCGCGGCGGCAACGGGGGTCGAGCCGCAAGGCACATTCAGCCGAACGCACGAGCGCGAAGCCGACTATGTGGGCATGTACTACCTTGCCCGCGCAGGCGTCGTCGCGGGTGATGTGGGTTTGCTCTGGCGCCGTCTGGCCGCCGAAAACCTCGAAGGAGTGAAGGGCGGAGAGGCTTCGACCCACCCTTCATCTCCCGAGCGGCTGCTCCTGCTCGAAGCCGTGCATCAGGAGATCGTGCGGAAGCTCGAGTCCGGTCAGCCGCTGCTTCCCAGCCGGGCCGCGGACGGCACGCTGATCATTCCGGAGCCTGGAGGCGAGTCTTGATCGCCGAGCTTGCGCTTCTGGCGCCGATCACGCTTCTGGCGCCCCAGGAGACACTCGCGGAGGCTGGAGCAGGTGCCGATTCCGGTGACCGTCCCGCGGCGGCCGTCTACAGCGGCCTCGAGGGGCAGCTCGATGTCACCGCCCCCCGCCTCGCCGAGCCGGAAATCAACGTCGACGGCCGGCTCGACGATGCCGCCTGGTCCGAGGCGGCGCTGCTCACGGGGTTCTCCCAGTTCGATCCGACCGAGGGCATCGCCGGCACGCAGGAGACCGAGGTTCTGCTCCTGATGTCGGAGGACGCGATCTACTTCGGGGTGCGCGCCTTCGACGACAACCCGAGCGGCATACGGGCGACGATGGGCGAGCGCGACACCTTCTATCGCAGCGAGGACTACATCCAGTTCGTCCTGGACACCTTCAACGACCAGCGGCAGGCCTACTCGATCGTGGTCAACCCGCTGGGGGTGCAGCAGGACGGCCTCTGGATCGAGGGCAGGGTGGGGCGCTTCGGGCGCAACTTCGGCCCCCCGATCGACTGGAACCCCGATTTCGTCTGGGACTCCGAGGGCCGGGTGGAGGATTGGGGCTACGCGCTCGAGGTCCGGATCCCGTTCAAGAGCATCCGCTTCCCGGAATCGGACGACCAGGATTGGGGGCTCCACGTCTTCCGCAAGATCCAGCGGTCCGGATTCGACGAGTCGTGGGCGCCGATCACCAAGGATGTTGCCAACCGTCTCGCGCTGTCGGGCTCGCTCAGCGGGCTGCGCGACCTCGAACGCGGCCTCTTCCTGGAGCTGAACCCGGTCCTCACCGGAACTCGCCAGGGGACTTTTGACGCAGGCGCAAATGCATTCAAACGGGAGCCGGTGAGCGGCGAATTCGGCTTCAATGCCAAGTACGGCCTCACCTCCAACCTCACCCTCGACGCGACCTACAACCCCGACTTCAGTCAGGTAGAGGCCGACGCCGGACAGATCGCGGTCAACGAGCGGTTCGCGCTCTTCTTCGAGGAGAAGCGGCCGTTCTTCCTGGAGGGGACCGAGATCTTCACGATGCCGAAGAACCTCGTGTACACGCGCAGCATCATCAATCCGGTGGCGGGGGCGAAGTTGTCGGGGAAGGCGGGGAGCTTCCAGCTGGGATACCTCGGCGCGATCGACGAGGTTGGCGGTTCCGGTGATCTTGCGGAGCGGCCGATGGTGAACCTGCTGCGGGCCAGGCGCGATCTTGGCAGCGCCTCGACGCTGGGAATGGTGTACACCGACCGCACAACGAGTGGCGACGAGTACAACCGCGTGCTCGGCTTCGACGGCCGGTTCGTGATGAGGCGCAGCTACACGCTCACGGTGATCGGCGCGGGGAGCCGCACTGCGACGACCGGCTCAGGTCCCGAGACGGGGAGCTATCTGTCGCTGCAGTTTCAGCGCGCCAGCCCCACCCTCACCTTCAACCTCGACCTCGAGGATGTGGCGCACGGATTCGACGCGGGGAGCGGGCTGATCCCGCGGGTCGGGGATACCCGATTGCAGTCGCGCGTCGAATACAACTTCCGCGGTGAGCCAGGAGCGCTCGTGGAGCAGTTCCGCCCAGGTTTCGACGCCTCGTTCTTCTGGGACCACGACTCGTTCTGGGGGCGCGAGGTGTTTGAGGAGTCCGAGGTCCGATACGGGGTCACGACGTCGTTCCGCAACAACATCACCGTGCTGCTGGCCGCCACCGCCAGGCGCTACGACTTCCGCGCCGCGGACTACGACGGGCTGTTCGTCGAGGATGGCCGGGGCGGGGAGGTTCCCTTCTTTGCCGACCAGGATCCGTTCGGCCTGCTGCACGGGATCGGAGGCTTCTTCTGGGTCAACAGCTGGGACGTGGTGCGCGGGCGGATCCGCTGGGGCTACAGCCAGGACGCCGTCTTCGATCTGCGCTACGGGGTGCCGATCGAGGTGGGCGCCGGTTGGGACGCCGACATGGCCTTGTACATGTTCCCGACGCGCCACCTGTCGACCGAGCTGGGGCTCCGCTACCAGAGCCTTGTCCGGGAGAGTGACGGCACCCTTGCGCTCGAAGCTGTGATCCCGCGCATCAAGGCCCAGTACCAGTTCAACCGGGCCCTGTTCCTGCGGACGATCGTCGAGTACGGGGCACAGGTGCGCCGCGACCTCGTCGATCCGGTCACGGGGCGCCCCCTGCTGGGCTGCGGCTCGAGTGGCTGCTCGCTTCGCAGCGGCTCGGAGGCCAACGACTTCGGGGTCGAGACTCTGCTCAGCTACGAGCCCACGCCCGGCACCGTGTTCTTCATCGGCTATTCGCGGCAGATGGAGGACACGGAGCGGCTGCGGTTCAGGGACGTGCGGCCGACGGCGGACGGGTTGTTCGCGAAGGTGAGTTATCGGTTCAGGCGGTAGGCCGCCTCAGCCTCCGGCGCCCGCCTTTTGCAGCCCCAGATCCAGCTCGCCAATGTCGTACCAGTCCACGGCACGCCATCCAATGCCGTCGGCACCCGGCTTGCGCTCGACCAGGACAGCCAGGGTAGAGCCATGGAGGTCGTAGCCCTGGAGACGATCCCTGATGCGCACCGAGCCGACGTAGTTGGTGTCGACATAGAGGTCGAAATACGAAAACTGGTCGCGGTCCCGTTCGGTTGCGACCCACAGACGTCCTCGATCGTCGTACGCAAGTGACGCCACCCGCAGGTGATTGCGCTTCGGGGTTTCCCTGAAGACGTCGACATTCCTCTGAAACGCAAGGCGCTGGTTGAAAGCCTCGATCTCCCCGATATCACGCTCGTTCGGCAGCTCTTCAGCATAGGTCGGCGACTGAATGAGCGTGCCTGTGGGTGCGTCGCGATCTTCGAGAAAGACGAGTTCGCGCTGACACGCGGGGAAGGTCCAGCCCCCGCCCGGTGAAGCGACTCCCAGTGCCACGCTGCCGCACTCGGTTTCGGCAATGGCGTCGATGTCCTCGCGGTCCCACAGCACGGTACCCGACGCCACGTCGATCTCCACCGGGGTCATGTCGGCTCCACCCGCGAAGTGTTGACCAAGGATCGTGGAGCCAAACTCACCCGCTGCGGGTTGCAGAGCGACCACAGGCAGGGCGGTTTCATCAACCAGGTCGCCGCTGGGTGTGAAGACCGAAAGCCGGGTCATGGAGATGGCTCCAACCGTGGCGTTGGGGCCGCGGACAAGCTTTGGGGTCAACGCGAACTCCCCTGGCCCTTCTCCCTTGCGACCGAACATTCCCACCAGGTCGCCGTCCCGATCGACACACTGCACGCGGACCTCGAAGGAATTGGTCACGCATACCAGATCGTCATCAAGCAGGACAATTTCCTGGTTCATGCTGAAGGGCGCCGGCACCGAGGCAACCGAAACGAGGGACACGGTCGGGGTCGTGATAGTCTCGGAGTCGCACCCCACGACGGCGAGCGCCATTGCGACCGCGGCCACGACGAGGCGGTCGGCCGCGTGGTGTGCACGGGCCTCTCTCAGGCTTGCCATGGCTCCCCTATTCCTCCGTCCACTGTGTGATCATCGGTCCATTGTACGCTCCGATCCCACAGTTCTTGCGCCAGTCCCTGTCCCGCGGCGGCGCCGTAGTTGCCCGCCGCCTCAGCCTCCGGCGCCCGCCCTGCGCAGCCCCTCGATGTCGATCTTCCCCATCGTGAGCAGCGCTTCCATCACCCGTTTCGGGTCGGTGCTCATCAACTCGCCCATGTCCGCCGGGACCACCTGCCACGACACTCCGAAGCGGTCGTTGAGCCAGCCGCAGTAGCCCTCATGGCCGCCCTCGGACAGCGCGTTCCAGTACCGGTCGATCTCTTCCTGGGACTCGCAGTTCACCACGAACGAGATGGCGGGCGTGAACTCGAACATCGGGCCGCCGTCGATGCCCTGGAACGTCCGTCCGGAGAGCTCGAAGACCACGAGCGAGTTGCCCTCCGCCGGTCCGGCGCCGACCGTCGAGATGTCCAGGATCCGTGAGTCGGGGAAGAGCGAGACGTAGAACTCGGCCGCCTCGACGGCGCGGTCCTCGAACCAGAGGCAGGTGCCGATTCGGTCAAACACGGGCATCGTCGGTCCCTTCGTTGGTGGGCATCTGGCCCATGTGATTCTCCGTCCATTCGAGGCTGTGGTCCCAGAGTTCCCGCGCCAGCGCCTCGTCTCGGGCCTGAACGCTCGGCAACTCCTCGTTCTGTTCGCTGAAGTAGCGCCCACTAATGTCGTCGCGGGCGGAGTCCCTGACGAGGTTCATCACCGCCGCGCCACCTACGTCCGGCTTGTCCATGAACCAGGTGAACGGCCGGATCAGGAAGCGGACCACGCGCGGCGTCTTGTTCCAGATGTCGGTGGCGAGGACGCCCGGGTGCACGGCGTTGGCGGTGATGCCCCGGTCCCCCCACCGCCGCACCGATTCGGCGGTGAAGAGGATGTTGGCCAGCTTCGAGTCTCCATAGGCCTGCAGGGCGCCCTTCCAGGCCCGCCCCCGCGCGATGTCCTCGAGCGGCGCGCGGCGCATGTCTCCGTGTCGATGCCCCCGCGAGCTCACGTTGACGATGCGACCGCGACCCGTTTCAAGCCGGTCGAGGAGGAGGTGGGTGAGGAGAAAGTGGCCGAGGTGGTTCGTGGCGAAGGTCAGCTCGAAGCCTTCGGGGGATTCGACGCAGCGCGCCTGCGCGACGCCCGCGTTGTTCACGAGGATGTCGATGGCGGGCACACGGGCAGCGATCCGCGCGGCGACGGTAGGCACGTCGTCCAGGCGCGACATGTCGGCGAGTTCCAGGGCGACGCGCGATCCCGCCGACTCGCCTTGCACCCCCCCGGGGGGGTAACGCTCTGATGCGACGAGTTCACGCAACTCCGCCAGCGCCCGCTCGCCGCGATCGCGACTGCGGCAGATCATCGTCACGTGGACGCCCGCGCGCAGCAGCATCTCGGTGGCCGAGCGCCCCACGCCCGAGTTGGCCCCGGTAACGACCGCGACCTGCCCGCGCAGCGAACCGGCGGTCACTGGTCCTCCGACACCGCCTTCTCCTCCTCATCCCCGAAGTGCTCGGCGAACCAGTCGAACATCCGCTGCCAGTGGTCCGCGAAATCGGCTGCCGTGCTCGCGCGCCCGGCCCCGTGGCCGCCCGCCGTGTAGTGCACCCACACGACCTCCTTGTCCAGCCGCCTCAGCGCGTAATACATCTCCCGCTGGTTCGTCGCCGGCACGTTCCAGTCGCCCTCACCCGAGAGCATCAGCAGCGGCGTCTCGATCCGGTCCGCGAACATCACCGCCGAATGCTCGATGTACTTGTGCGGCTGCTCCCAGAGCGTGGCCCCGATCCGGTCCTGCCCGACCTCGGCGGCCGCGTAGTTGCGCGTCGTGATCTTCGGCGAGTCACCCAGGAACGAGATGATGTTCACCTTGCCGGAGACGTTCGCCGCCGCCGCAAAGCGGTCCGTCTGTGTGATCAGCAGGTTGGTCGCATAGCCGCCGTAGCTCTGCCCATAGACGCCCACCTTGTCCGGGTCGACCAGCCCCCGCTCGATGATCTTGTTGATTGCGTTGGGCACGGCCTTCAGCCACGCCTCGCCGGGAAAGCCCTCCTCGAAGCGCACCGATGGACGGAACCCGAACCACCCCTGCGCGGTTATCAGGTTCATGTTCTCGTTGAAGCCGTTGTCGAAGAACTGCTCGTAGATCTCGGCCACGAGCGGGTACTTGCGCCCGGGCTCGTAGCCGACGGGGTAGTAGAGGATGCCGTAGAGGGTGTTGCCGTCGATGTCCAGGAATTCGACGAGTTCGCTCCGGGTGAGGGCGACGTCGGCCAGCTGCGGGTTGGAGGTGGTGAGCTGCCGGGGCGCGGAGAGGTCGCCGCGGGCGACGTGGATCTCGTCGGGATGGTCGCCATCCGACATGGTGTAGACGAAGGTGCTGCCGTCATCGGAGACGTTCCAGGACCGGTAGAGATTGTCGTCCAGCGCCAGGGTCTCGATGGCGCCGGAGGCCACCTCGAGGCGCTTGAGGCCGCGCTGCCAGCGGTCGCGGGCGGAGTAGCTGAAATAAAGGTGGCGGCCGTCGTCGCTCCAGCCCTGGACCTGGCGGCGGGGGCGGGTGTCCTCGTCGTCTTCGAGTTGGAGGAGAGTGCGCAGGTCGTTGCCGCCCAGGTCGAGCAAGTGCCAGGCGTCCTGCGACGAGAGGAGGAGCGCGTCGCCGGAGGGGCTCCAGCGCTGAACGGAGAAGCGGATGCGGCTGGAATCCGCGTCTGCGTCGGCCGCCTCCGGATCGTCTCCTCCAACCGGGTCATCCCCGGCATCCGCCGGGCTTCCGCGATGCCCATCGGTGACGTCCACCGCTTCCTCCTCGCCGAGCCGCCGTACGTACACGGATCCGCCATCGGCATACGCGAACGCGTCCCGCGCGTCGTTCCAAGTCACGTTCATGCGCTCCTCGCCGGTGTCCCGCAGCGACTCGGGCTCGCTGCCCTCGGCGAGCGCCAGCCGGAATAGCTCGTACTCGGTCCCGTCCCGCCGCGTGTACGAGGTCTTCGTGCGCGTCGCCGTCGAGTACGTGATGTACGACCCGTCCTCCGCGAACCCCGGCCCCGAGGGCGTCGCATCGCTCAGGATCTCTCGCACGTCGCCGTTGTCGAGTGAAACAAGCGCGGTGATCTGCCGCGCGGCGATGTTCCTCACACGGTCCCAGGCCAGGAAGTCGTTACGGGAATCCTGCACGATGACCGGCGCTTCGGTCAGGGCGATGAAGGCCGCGCGCGCTTCCTCGGCCCACCCGTTGGGGCGCAGCCCGAGGAGCACGCTCGCGCCGTCGGGAGCCCACACAAGCGGCGACGACGACGCGATCTCGTTGTCGGCACCGAGCACCACCGTTTCGCCCCGGCCCGAACTCGCGTCGAAGATCCGGAGCACATGCCCCCCGTCCTCGACAGCGAAGTAGGCCAGCCGCTCCCCGTCGGGCGACCAAGCGAAGCCGCGCAACTGCGCCGGCTCCTCATGCACCCACGTGCGCTCCCCGCTCCGCGTGTCGATCACCATCAGCCGCACCGACACCGGGGAGATGTACGTCGGGTCCCCGTAACGTTGATGGTCGACATCGGTGCGGTCTCGCCGAACGCGGACAGTCGCGGCGACGCGGGAGCCGTCGTCGGTCACCGCAGCGATGCCCACGCCCCGCACGTCGAGCGCGATCTCGGGGGTGAAGGCGCGCTGCTGGGGTTGGGCGGGGAGGGGGGTGGTGGCGGCGAGGGCGAGGGCGCCGGCGAAACCGGCGAGGAATGGGAGCGCGGAGGGGTGTCGGCGACCTGGCATGACTGCATTGCTCCTTGGGGAGGGGGGCTTCCGGCGGAACCATAAGCCGCGCTGATGGGGAGCGAAAGGCGATGTGGCGATGTTGGATGGCGGGCCAGGGCCAAGGCGAATCAAAGGGCAATAACTGGGCAGCCCCATTCGGTTGTCAAGTGACAATAGACACATTACGATATGATACACAGCTTTCGACATCGTGGGCTCAAGCGCTTGTTCGTTCACGGGGATCGCAGTGGCATCCGACCTGATCTTCTGGATCGTGTCGAAGTCGTGCTCGCGCTTCTCGATGTCGCCGATTCGCCGCTGGCGATGCGCTTGCCCGGGTATCGGCTGCACGCGCTGAAGGGTGACCGAAGGGGCTACTGGTCGGTCAGCGTCTCGGGAAACTGGCGGATCATATTCCGCTTTGAAGGCCAGGACGTCAACGATGTCGAGTTGATCGACTACCACTAGCGGATCGTGAACGAAAAGGAGGGGAGTCATGCCGATGAAGAACCCACCGCATCCGGGAAGAGTCGTTCGACTCTCCTGTCTGGAGCCGCTCGGGCTCACTGTAACCGAGGCCGCCAGGGTTCTGGGAGTCAGTCGCCAAGCGCTTTCAAACCTCGTGAACGAACGAGCTCGCATTTCGTCGGCAATGGCAATCCGGCTTGCCAAGGCCTTCGGTTCGACCACGGAGACGTGGATTCGGCTCCAGGCCGCGTACGACGTTGCCAAGGCTGTTGAGCAGGAAGACCAGATACAGCTGGATCGCTATCGGCCCCGGACCGCAGTGAACAGGTGATCCAGTAATGTAATGTTCACTTTACCTTATGTAATGTCGGCATTACACTGTGGAGGCCCGCTCCCGCGCCAGCATCCACAGGCCCAACGCTACGCCGAGGAAGGACGCCGCCCAAACCCAGTAGCCCACCAATAGCTGTGCTACAGCGCGTTCCCCCGCGACCCACATCGGCCAGTACACGAGGTTCAAAATACCGGCGCCACCCACGACCAGCGGTAGCCAGCGGCCGCCGACGAGTCGCCGCCTGGTCCACTTGGTCCGCAGTGTCGCAAGGCTGAAGAGCATGAGCAGATTGGTGAGGGCGCTCACCTTGCCGGTCCGCTCGCCGAAAACCAAAGCATTGAAAAACGCGTTCCAGCCGGGCTGCAGGTCTCCCGCGTCTACGGGTGCCGAATCGTCTGCTCCAGGCGGTGGTGGGAACAAATCGCCCTCGGCGTAAGCCGGCATGACGAAGGACACGGCAAACAGGGCCCAAGCGACGAACACCAGGCGGCGCCAGTCCTTCCTGCCCAGGCTCATGCGACGACTCTCTCCGTTTTCGCCGAAGCCCATTCGCGATCACGCAGCCAAAGGGTTGCGGCCAGACATCCGAACGAGCCAAGCCAGGTCCAGTAGCCGATGCCGAGTTCGACCAGAGGGTTGATGCCGTCCAGGACACACAACAGCACCCAATACGTGTTGAGCCCCGCCGCGACCGCAACCAGGCCGGTCAACCATCGCGCTCTTGGCGCTCGGGAGAGGCCCAGCGTCAGCAATGTGACCAATACCAAAGCGTTGGTCAGTGCGCTCACGAGCTCGAAGGGACTCTCCCAGCCCTTCAGGACGATCAGGAGGGCCTCCCACCCCGGAATCCACCCCGAGGGGCCTGGACTGAGTGACGCCATTTCGAGAACGGGCAGGAAGAATGACACACCGAAAACCGCAAGTCCCACCGACAGCCACCGCCGCCACCTCGGCTTCCCCGCCTTGGCGAACTCCCGCGACAACTCGGTCGCCTGGCCGAGTTCATCCCGGGCGATTGCAAGCGCCCGGGCCGGTGCCAACGTCGGGTCCAACTCCATCTCCAGATCGGCGCGCGCCCGGAGATGATCCTCCAGTTCGTCGATCTCGGGCGGTGACAGCGACGATTCCCGCTCGACCTTCTCACGCCATCGCCGAATTTCGTTCTCCAACTCAATCATGCTAGCCTCCCGTCCTAAGCCGGTTGCGCACGAAAGCTCTGGCCGACCCACCGAGTGGTACGAAGCCAGAGACCTGCGGTTACCAGCGACTGTGAGGCGGTCCATATCCAATACCCGATGAAGTAACTGCCCTGCCGAATCGTGTCGCCGTATATGATGGGTTCCCTGCCGCGAATGAGTTCGTCCATTGCGACAACGACCAGAAAGCACAACGCGGCGGTGTTCAGCCAAACCAGTACACGACTCCTCGCAAGATCCCCGCGTCGGGCTTCCAACAATGTCAGCACCATGGGCAGACAGATTGGCCAGCGCGCCCAGAAGAAGTCGTATCCGTACCGTGTTGTGAACTCCCCGAACACCGGAAGGAAGTGGGAGGCCGCGAACAGCGCCCACCCTGCAACCACCAACCGGCGCCATCTTGGCCAACCCGCCTTCGCGAACTCCCGCGAGAGCTCCTTGGCCCCACCGATTTCATCCCGGACGTCCCTGAAGACCTGGGTCGGCGCCAACCCTTCGTTCAGGACCATCTCGACTTCCAGGCGTGCCCGGAGATGGTCCTCAAGTTCGTCCACCTGGCGTGCCGTCAGCCCGGACTGTCGCTCCAGCTCTCCCCGCCAGCGCCGGACCTCCCTTTCGATGTCAGACATGTCCACCTCTCCATGACATCTCAAGGGCTCCGTGCACCATGCGCCAATTCTCCTGATCGGTGGCCAGCTGCCCCTTCCCGCGTGCGGTCAGCCGATAGTATTTCCGACGCCGTCCCTCGTCGGTCAGTTGCCAACGACCCTTGATCAAACCCTCCCGCTCCAGCCGGTGAAGGACTGGGTAGAGCATCCCATCCGACCATTCGAGCCTTCCGCCCGATAGCAGCTTGACCTGCTTCAGGATCTCATACCCGTAGTTCTCGCCTCCTGCCAGGATGGACAGGACCATCGGGCGCGAGGACGCTGCGACGAGCTCCTTGGATACCGGCCTGGTCACAATGTATCCCTTCTTATATCCCTTGTGGAACAATGTACCTTGAAGTACAATGTATAGCGGTTCGCAGCGCGAGCAAAGGCTTGTCGGACCATTCATCCCGGCGGCGGGTGGAATCCACCGGTGGAATCGATTGAACGTGGAAGGGAGAACAGGACATGAATCCTGGAATGAATGCTGCCGCACTCACGGTATCTTCGAGGCGCAGGCCGCACCACCTGCTGGCTGCTGTCGCGGCGGTCCTTGCCTCCCTGGCGGCGACTTGCGGCCCCGTGTCCCAGCCGATTCCCGACATCGAGATCGACAGTGCGGGCGTCCGAATCGTCACCAGTCACCCGGCGAACTCGGACGCTACCTGTGCCATCAACACGGAACCAAGCGCCGTCATCGGCCAGGATGAAGGTGACGAAGACCAATGGTTCTCATCGATACGCGGCGCAGGTCGCTTCTCGGACGGGTCCATCGTAGCGGTCGATCGCACCAGCGCGGAGGTGCGCATCTACGACGAGAGCGGCAGACACCTGCGCAACATGGGTCGACACGGCGAAGGGCCCGGCGAGTTTCGGGATCCCTTTCTGCTCTGGATTACCGCGGAAGACACTGTCTGGGTCGGCGACTACCGTCCATGGCGGTACAACCTCTTCACGCCGCAGGGCGACTTCGTTCGCCAAGTCAATCTCTCGCCTCTCATGCCCAATCCGCCGTCTTCGGGCGGCGTCCTCGACAACGGATACAGTGTGAACTCGACCAGCAAGCGGGCTCGAAACGAGAAGTTCAGCGTGGCCGACACGCTGGTGGTTCTGGTCTACGATCCCGATGGCAGGCTTGTCGGCAACCTGGCTCGGATTCCCGACCGAACCAGCGGCATGGTGAGCGATGCCGAGAACTTCTGGCTGTTTCCCCTCTTCCAGTCGTTCGCAGAAGTCGATGCAAGCGGCTCTACCATTGTGCTGGGGCACGGAAGCGAAACCGAGGTAAGGGTGTTGGACGACGAATTCAACCTCCGGCTGATCGTGCGCTGGTCCGAACCCGACAGAGAGGTGACCAGCGCCGACGTGCGCGCATGGCGCGAAGACTTCATCGAGAGGCGCAGTCAGTGGGCCGAGCCGGATTGGAGAGATTTCGACGACGCAAGGATCAGCCCTGAGCGTCCCGTCGCCGACTTGTTTCCGGCGATTTCGAGCATCATGATCGGGCGAGACGGCCGTATTTGGGTTCGCCAATACGATCGACCCCGTGAAGACCGGGGCTGGCTCGCATTCGGTCCCGACGGTGGCTTCCTGTGCCACCTGCCCCAGCTACCTGGCTCGGTCCGCGAATTCGGAGCCGACTATGTGCTGTTGCAACGCGAGTCGGAACTCGGGATCCAAAGCGTGCACCTGCACGGTCTGAAGGTGCCCTCGGCCGCCGAGGCGATGTAACCACTGGTCCAGTCGCCCAGACGGCGGACCCGCCACGACGCAGTGCGCACCCAACGCTTGACACGCCACATTCACATGGCCATTATGGCCAGATGAAACGGGCTAGCGTGAGCGAAGCGAAGAACGGACTCAGTGGACTGCTGAGCGAGGTGCGCCGCGGGGAGGCCGTGTTGATTACGCATCGGGGGAAGCCGGTCGCGCGGATCGAACCCTGTCGGGTAGACGGCCCCGGCGCAGACCGCGCCTCGGTCGAGCTGCTGAGCCGGGGCGTCGCGGTCCCGCCTCGCGCACCCCTCGATGTCGAGGGCTTCCTGGATGTACCGGTACCTCGGCTGACCGAAGGTGTCCGGGCCAGCGAGATCATCGTGGCCGAGCGCAGGGCGAGCCGTTGAAATACTGGGATTCCTCGGCTCTGGTCGCGCTCCTGGTAGACGAGCCACAGAGCGCGGAGCGGCGTGCGACGATCCGGCGGGATCCGGTGATCGTGACCTGGTGGGGAAGCCGGATCGAGTGCGCATCGGCCCTGAACCGTCTGGAGCGGGAGCGCCGCTTCGAGGGCGACGGGCTTGACCGGTCGATGGACCAGCTTGGGCGGTTGACTGCCAGCTGGCTTGAGATCGAACCCCTTGAGCAGGTTCGCAAGCGAGCGATGAGGTTGCTCCGGCTTCACCCCCTCCGCGCCGCAGACGCCTTGCAACTGGCGGCGGCACTGATGGCTGCCGACGAAGATCCGCAGCGGTTGGACCTGGTCAGCAGCGACGATCGCCTCTCGCGTGCGGCCCACCGCGAAGGGTTCACCGTTCTGTGAGCCAGCGGAGTTACCTTCGATGCATCACCGGCGCCCCCGGCTAGGAAGCAGAAACCGCATGCCCAATCGATCCAGAGACTGGTTCGCCCAGGCCGAGCACGACCTGGCTCAGGCCGAGGCTTCTCATCGAGATGGGCGGCACGACTGGGCCTGCTTCGCGGCGCACCAAGCGTCGGAAAAAGCGGTCAAGGCGCTCCATCTGGCTCAGGGTGACGAGGCTTGGGGTCATGTCACGACCCGGTTGCTCAGGGAGTTGGCTGCAAGTCCACCTGAGGAGCTGATCGAGCGGGCGCGGATCCTGGACAACTACTATATTCCGGCCAGATATCCGAACGGGCACGACGAAGGCCCGGCTTTCGAGCACTACGGATCACTACACAGTTCGCAGGCGGTCGAATATGCCCGTGACATCCTCGACTTCGTGCGTAAAGCGCTGGCCGCCACCTGACGAGGTTCTGGCCGCCTTCGAGAAGTGGGCACACGCCCAGGCGAATATCCGCCCGGAGCTCGTAGCCCTCGGCTACTTCGGTTCCCACGCGCGGGGCGACACCGGATTCGGAAGCGATCTCGATATCTTGGCGATCGTGAAGGAGACCGGTCGTCCACGCCTCGAACGCAATCGTGACTGGCCGTACGAGCGGCTGCCAGTGCCCGCCGACCTTCTGGTCTACACGGTCGACGAATGGGACCGGTTGCGCCAGCGGGGCGGTCGCTTTGTCGATATGCTGGACGACGAAGCCGTCTGGGTGATCGGGTCAGCCCCCTAGAGCCCGACGAGAAGCCGCTACAACACCACATCCCCTCCGGGATCGCGCCTGCGGAGCCGCTGCAAGACCTCCTCGGCCTTTCGCAGCCGCTCCAGCCGCATCTCTTCGTCGGCGACGGCGTGGCTCCACACCGGCCGTCCCCGGACCTCCGGTATCCGCAGGACCGCGCCTTCCTGCGTGCCTGCCGGGAGCACGGCGGCAGGCACGTCCTTCTGGAGCGCGTCGTCGTCCCTGACCAACACCGCGATCCCCGACTCGATGCGGTCGACCACCCAGATGCGGTCCTCCCCGCCGCCGCCGTTTTCGCTATTCACGGGGCTCCTCGCTCAATACCTGAACACGAGCACCGTAGCGCCCGCACCGTCGGTGAGGGTGGCCGTGTCGCCGTTGTTGTTCCATACCGCCCTTCCTCTTCCCATGTAGTAGCGCTCGCCGTCGTTCCGTCCCGAGCCCGTGTGGACCACCACCCGTCCGCCGGCTGCCAGGACTGCTCCCTGCGGAAACCGGAAGCAATGGTTCGCGGCGTCGCAGAGCGTCCATCCTCCGATCGACAGGTCGGTGTCCCCCGGGTTTTCCAGTACCGCATACTCCCCGTTAGGGTTCCGATTGTCGTTGCCGGGAGCGTCGGCGTGTACGCTCAGGCGGAGTTCGCGATCAATCACGGATGGCGCCGTAGCCACCTGCGCCCCACGCGCGACCCAGTACCCCCCGTCTGGACGGCCAAGAATCGCGACATGCCCCTCCAGATCGGTCCGCAGCACCGTCGCCCCCACGCCGGCGAACGCGCGCAGCGCGGCCGGCCTCGGATGCCCATACGTGTTCCTCCCCACCGAAATCACCACCACTTCGGGCCGCGCGGCCTCGAGGAAGGCCCGCGTGAACCCGTTGTCGCTGCCGTGATGCGGCGCCTTAAGCAGCGTCAGCGCCGGAACCACCCCCTGGCCCACGAGGTGCCCAAGCTGCCGCACCTCGGAATCGCCGCTCAGCAACGCACGGAATTCCCCGAAACGCACGACCAGCGCGACCGAACGGTTGTTGTGGTCGGTCGTCCCCCGCGGCAGCAGCGGCAGAACCTCGATCTCGGCGCTCCCCAGCGAAATCGTCCGCGGCTCCGCCTCCAGATACGTGATTTCGGGCCGTGCTTCGAGCGCCGCCATCAGCCGCGCGTACGTCGCCGTCGAGTGCGCCTGCCCGTTGTCCATGTAGAAACGCACCGGCATCGCCTGGATCACCCCGGCCATCCCCCCGATATGATCCGCGTGCGGATGCGTCGCCACCAGCAGGTCGATCTGCTCCACGCCCATCTCCCGCAGCAGCGGCACGACATTGCTCCGCCCCGCGTCGACCAGCGCCGTCTGGCCCTCGGGCGCCTGCAGCAGCACGGCGTCCCCCTGGCCCACGTCGAGGAAGGTGACGCGCAGGACGGTGTCGGAGGGGGGGAGGGCGCCGGTGGTGTGTGCGGCTCGCGGCGCCATGTTCCCGGCCAGCGCGTCCGCACGGTGAGCTTGCGAAAACGTGCCGGTGACTGCCGCGGCGAGCACCGCGAGAATGGCAACCCCACCGGCGACAAGGGCGGTGGTCCAGAAGGGGCTGTGACCAGCGCGGGCAACTGCGCGGTGGCCAGCGCTGCGACCACCCCGGTCGGCCGTTTGCATGCTCCGTTGGGACATGCGCGAAGGTTAGGGAGACCGGTGGCGTGCGGCAACGTTGTCGGCCATTTTCGGCCCGAAATGGCCGACAAAGCGATTGGGACACACTGACGAGATGCGTGACCATCCCAAATTGTCATTCCGACACGACATAATGTGAAGTGGAGATTACATTTCTACCTCACCGAACGTTCCAATGTCCAGGGGGTATCACCACCATGACCCTCACCGCCAAACAACACGCCCCCTGCACCCGTTCACGCCGGGGCTTCTCGGACCTCAGCGCCTCTGGAGATGAATACCTGCACCGACCTGCGGTGATGGTCACCCTGGTGGGTCTCGGCGTCATGCTCGCGGCTGCCTGCGAACCAACTGCATCTCCGGAACCGACCATCGCCATCGACAGCGCTGGCGTCGAGATCGTGACCAGTGACCCGCTGCGCTCCGATGCGACCTGCACGCTCGGCGAAGAACCGATCTTCAGGGTCGGGGACAACGAGGACGACGAGGCGCAGTGGTTCAGTTCCGTCAGGGGCGTCGGCCGCCTGTCGGACGGCTCAATAGCGGTTGTCGACCGTCGGACCGCCGAGGTCCGGATCTTCGACGAGACCGGCAGACACCTGCGATCCATGGGTCGTCCCGGAGAAGGTCCGGGCGAATTCAACGACGCGTGGAAGCTCTGGGTGCTTCCCGGGGACACGCTCTGGGTCGGAGACTACCGGCCCTGGCGCTTCAATGTCTTCACTTCGGGCGGGGAATGGGTGCGGGCTGTGCGGCTCAATCCGATCTATCCCAATCCATCGAGATCGGGCGGGGTTCTCGACAACGGACTGTCGATCAACACGACCGAAGGGTGGGGCGACCGCACCCGCCGCCGCGACTTCACGGTCCCGGACACACTGGTCGTGGAGGTTCATGACGCCCACGGCGACATGATCGGAACACTCGCCCGCCTTCCGACGCGGCCCGCAGGCCAGACGAAGGCGTCCGAGGCGATCAATCTGGTTCTACGTCCGACGTTTGCGTCGTCGGCCGTGATGGACGCCGGGGGCAATACGATTGCGCTTGGTCACGGACGCGAGCCCGAAGTGAGGCTTCTGGACGAGCAGTTTCGACTTCGGCGCATCGTGAGGTGGTCCGATCCCGAGCGGGACGTGACGGGCTCCGATGTTCAGGCGTGGCGCGACGAGTACATCGAGAGCCGGGGGGGCCGCAACTCGCCCGGTTGGCGCGATTTTGACGATGCGCTGATCGACCCGCAGATCCCCGCCGCAGACATGTTCCCCACGATGTCCAGCGTAATGATCGGTCGCGACGGGCGGCTATGGGTGTACCCCTATCGGAGACCCGGGGTCGACGCGCCGCGCTGGATGGTCTTCGAGCCGGACGGGCGCTTCCTGTGTCATCTGGAAAACCAACACGCGAGACTGGCCACCACCTATGAAATCGGCGCCGACTACCTGCTCGGGGTCGAAGCCGACGAGTTGGGTATCCAGACGGCGGTGATGTACAGGCTGCACACACCCGCCAACCCGAGCGCGACCGAATAGCCGCTTACGCCCGCAACACCCGCCCGTGATTGACACTCCATCCGCCGCGGGCGAGTTTCCAAGGCTGTCAGTACGGCGCCGCGGACCGGATGCCGGCACCGGCTCCGGGCAACCCCGAGCGCGGACAGGCTCGCCGAACGTTCAAGACGCCGAGGGTCTACAGAGGGAACAGGAGCACCATGCTGAAGTCATTTCGCGTCCGGCTGATCGTCATTCTGGCGGCGCTGGGCATCTCGATCTTCTACTACAACACTGCGGGCCTCAAGCTGGGCCTCGACCTCCAGGGCGGGATGCACCTTGTCCTCGAGATCGACGACCCGGACGGGACGCTCACGCCGGAGCGCCGCGCCGCCGCCATTGAGCGCGCGGAGCTCATCATCCGCACGCGCATCGACGAATTCGGCGTCGAGGAGCCGCTGATCCAGAGAATCGGCTCCGAGCGCCTCATCGTCGAGCTTGCAGGGTTGGATGACGAGTCGCGAGCCAAGGAGATCATCAACCAGCAGGCGTTCCTCGAATGGAAGCTGGTCCTCCCGAACACGGAGGTCGACCAGTCCCTCGAAAGGCTGGACCGGGCCGTCGTAGCCGCCATCGGCGTGGAGGGTCTGCGGGAGATGGGACGGGCCACCGAGGCCAGCGAGGCAACGTCCTCGATCGAGGAACTTCTGTTCAGCGACCCCACGGATACCGCGGCGGCCGAGGACGAGGCGGCGGCCGACCCGGCCGAGGATGCCGGCGACCCCGACGCCGCGAGCGAGGACGCGACTGCCCAGGATACCGCCGCCGATGAGGACGTGGAACTCAACCTGCGTCCCTTCACCGGCCTGCTCAACCAGGGTGACGAGGGGACCTACCTCGTCGACGCCGGCGACATCGAGACGGCCACTGAGTGGATGGCGCTGCCCGAGTTTCAGCGGGCCTTCCCGCGCGGCATCAGCCTGCAGTGGGGCTGGGACTCGATCCCGCGGGGCGGTCGCTTCTATCACGAACTCTACGTGCTGGAAGAGGACCCCTTCCTGACCGGTGAGCAGCTCGACGACGCGACGGCAAACCGCGACCAGCAGTTCAACCAGCCCCAGGTGCTCTTTGAACTCAACCGCCGCGGCGGACGCGACTTCCAGCGGCTGACGGCGGCCAATATCGGCAACCGAATCGCGATCGTTCTCGACGGCAGGGTGGTGAGCGCGCCCGTGGTGCGTGACCGGATCGGCTCGCGCGGCACCATCGACCTGGGCTCCGCGGACATGTCCGAGGCCACCGACCTCGCGCTCGTCCTGCGGGCCGGCGCGCTGCCCGCGCCGTTGACCATCCTGGAGGAGCGCAGGGTGGGTCCGTCTCTCGGCGCGGAGTCGGTCGATCAGGGGAGGATCGCCGGAATCGTGGGCGTGATCGCCGTCATCGTCATCATGATGGTCTACTACAAGATGGCCGGGGTGCTGGCCGTCATGGCCCTGGCGTTCTACCTGATGCTCGTCCTCGGCGGGCTGTCGGCCCTCAACGCCACGCTCACGCTGCCGGGCATCGCGGGGCTGATCCTCTCGATCGGGATGGCCGTTGACGCGAATGTCCTCATCTTCGAGCGCATCCGCGAGGAACTTGAGCGGCGGCGCGCGCCCCGCACCGCGGTGGACGAGGGCTTCAGCAACGCCCTGTCGGCGATCGTCGATGCCAACATCACGACGCTGATCACCGGCCTCATCCTGTTCCAGTTCGGAACCGGACCCGTGCGGGGGTTCGCGGTTACGCTGTGCATCGGGATCGTGGCCTCGTTCTTCTCGGCGCTCTATGTGACCCGCACGATGTTCCTGGTCTACCTGACCCGGAAGCGTGGATCGGACCCAATCAGCATCTAGAAGCGGCAACACCCAGCATTCAGGGACACTTCAGCCATGTGGCTTTTTCACGAAGCGAAATACGGTTTCATCAACATGCGCCGAAAGGCGTACGTCGTCTCGGCGGCGGTCCTCACGGTGGGTATCGTGGCCATGGTGGTCAACTTTGCCACCATCGGATCCTGGCAGAACTACGGAGTCGACTTCCTTGGGGGCGTCCTGGTGCAGGTGCGCTTTGACGAGCCCACCACCGACAGCGAGCTGCGCGAGGCGCTGGGCGGGACGGACGCGCCGCCGATCACGCGCTTCGGCGAGGAAAACGAGTTTGTGGTGCGTGCGCCGGACGTAGAGGGGGTGGCGATCGACGACGTCGCCACGGCACTCGCGGCGCAGGTCGCAGCCGCCTACGGGGACGACGCTTTTGAAATCGTCCGGCAGGAGTCGGTCGGTCCCAAGATCGGGCGGGAACTGCAGGGCAGGGCGGCGCTCGCGATTCTGTTCTCTTTCGTCCTGACGCTCCTCTACATCGCCATCCGCTTCGAGTTGCGGTTCGGCGTGGCGTCGGTGATCGCGACCACCCACGACATCTTCATCGTCCTCGGGCTGCTTGCGCTCTTCCGTGTCGAAATCGCGCTGCCCACGGTTGCGGCGCTCTTGACGATCGTGGGGTATTCGCTGAACGACACCATCGTCGTCTTCGACCGCATCCGCGAGAACCTCAACGCGCGCGGAGGGCGGCGCGAGGACCCCTACAGGCTCGTCAACCGCTCGATCAACGAAACGCTGCCGAGAACGGTCCTCACATCCGGGACGACCCTGGGGGTGCTCATGGCCCTGCTGGTCCTCGGTGGCGCCGTGATCCGGGACTTTACCCTGGTGCTGATCCTGGGTGTCCTGATCGGTACATATTCGTCCATATTCATCGCCTCGCCGGCGCTGCTGGAGATCCAGAAGCGCTACGGCACCGGGGATGCCCGTGCCGGAAAGGAGAAGAAGGCGCGGAGAGCAGCCGCGGTTTGAGATTCGCCGATTCGCACTGCCATCTCACCGACTCCGCCTTCGATTCGGATCGTGATTCCGTCCTGGAGAGGGCTCGCGAGGCGTCGGTAGCCTGCGTCGTCACGATCGCGTCGGACGAAGAGGACGCGCTGGCCGCGCTCGGTCTGGCGTGCCGGCACGATGACGTGTGGTGCTCGGCCGGGGTTCACCCCCACTCGGTGGCAGCCCGCGGGCCGGACGCGGAAATGGGCACCATTCGCGATATCGCGTCACACCGGCGCTGCGTCGCAATCGGCGAGACCGGGCTGGACTACCACTACGACAACGCCCCCCGCCCGGCGCAGCGGCAGAGTTTTTCGCGGCATGTGACCCTTGCGTGCCAAGTCGGTCTTCCGCTGGTCGTGCACTCTCGCAGCGCCGAGGAGGATACCGCCGCCGTCCTTCGCGACTGCGATGGTGCGGTCCAGGGCGTCCTGCACTGCTTCACCGGGTCGGCGGGCCTGCTGGAATTGGCCATGGAGGTCGGGTGGTATGTGTCCTTCACCGGCATTGCGACCTTCAAGAGCTTCGACGCCGAGCTGGTCCGGCAGGTGAGGTCGGACCGCTACATGATCGAGACCGATTCGCCGTACCTGGCGCCGGTGCCGAGGCGGGGCCGGCGCAACGAGCCCGGATTGGTCGTCCACGTGGCCGCCGCCCTGGCCCGGTTGCGGGGCGAGTCGCTGGAGCAGGTGGCCGCCGACAGCCTGCGGAATACGCAACGCTTCTTCGGGCTGGCGGGCGACGGCCCGGACATGTAGGAGATCTGCTCCATGCTGCGCCCACGGATCAGGGTCCTCCCAGACCATGTGGCGAACCAGATCGCGGCCGGAGAGGTGGTGGAGCGCCCGGCTTCGGTGGTGAAGGAGTTGATGGAGAACGCGCTGGACGCCGGCGCGGGCACGGTGCAGGTGTCGATCGAGCAGGGCGGCAAGCTGCGCATCCGGGTCGCGGACGACGGCGTCGGGATGATCCGCGAAGACGCCCTCGCCTGCCTCGACCGCCACGCGACGAGCAAGGTGCGCCGCGCAGAGGACCTGCGCGAGATCCACACCCTCGGCTTTCGGGGCGAAGCGCTTCCCTCCATCGCAGCCGTGTCGCGAATGGTCATCGAGACTGCGGCCGAGGGCGAGGAAACGGGGGTGCGCGTGCGGGTGCTGACCGGACGGATCCAGGGGCTCGACGAAGTGGCCCGCCGGCCGGGGACGACCGTGGACGTTCGCAGCCTCTTCCTCAACACGCCCGTCCGGGCCCGCTTCCTGAGCACCGCGGCGGCCGAGACCCGCGCCGTTTCCGAGGTGTTCCACGCCCAGGCGCTGGCCAACCCCGGAACCCGGTTCATTCTGGAGTCCGGGGGCCGCACCGTGCTGGACCTGCCCGCCAGCCAGGAGCTGAGGTCGCGGATCGGCGCGATATGGGAGGACGCCGACAGGGCGGGGCTGATTCCCGTGGCCTCGGAGCGGGGCGCCCTCTCTCTCACCGGTGCGATCCAGCGCCCCGACCTTGCCAGGCCGGGCTTCCGGCGCACCCACCTGTTCGTGAATGGACGGCCGTTCCGCGACCCCGGCGTGGTCGCCGCCGCCGACCGCGGCTATCGCACCACGATACCCGAGGCCGCGCGCCCCTGGCTCTTCCTCTTCCTGCAGGTGCCGCGGGTCGAGGTCGACGTGAACGTGCATCCGGCCAAGGCCGAGGTCCGTTTCGGGAAGCGCCGCCAGATCGAGGATTTCGTGGAGGCGTGTGTTCGCGAGACCCTCGAGGGGACCGATTCGGCGGCGGCAATCGGCAGGCCGGTGGCGATGGTGCGGGAGGGCCCGGGAGATGCCGAGGGCCTGCCGGGCCGGACCGAAACGGCTGGGGACACGCCACCCGACGACGACATCTCCCAGATGCACCTCTTCCGCCGCAGGCTGGGTCAGGCGGGGGAGGACGCGCCGGTGGAAGGGCCGTCTGCCCCCAGGGCGCCCCGTCCGGCGCTGCTTCAGGTCCACAACAGCTTCATCCTGGCGGAGACGCGCGATGGCCTGATGATTCTGGATCAGCACGCAGCCCACGAGCGCGTGCTGTACGAGCGCATCATCAAGAGCCTCGACGAAAAAGGGGGGCAGGGGCAGCGGCTGCTCTTCCCCTTCACGATTCGGCTCACCCGGCCTGAAATGGATGTGGTCGAGTCCGTGCGCGACCTGTTCGCGCGGCTGGGGTTCGAATTCGACCGCTTTGGCGAAAGGGCGCTGCTGGTGCAGTCCGTGCCAAGTCCCCACGCGTACTTCGACGCCGAGCGTTGCATGCGCGAGATGATCGACGAGCTGGCCAACGGTTCGGACCTCATGAAGTCGGCGCACAATCAGAACGAGCGCGTGGCGATGAGCTTCGCCTGCAAGGGTGCGATCAAGGCGGGCCAGAGGCTGTCCGACGAGGAGATGCATGAGCTGTTCGACCAGCTCTTCGCCACGGAACTCCCGTACCACGACATACACGGCCGGCCCGTCGCGGTCCGACTCGGACTCGACGAGTTGCGGCGGAAGTTCGGCCGAACGTGATCGCGGGGCCCGACGCGCCCGGCCCCGAGGCTGACACGCCCGACTTCCTGGCGATCGTCGGCCCCACCGGGGCCGGGAAGACCGCCCTCTCCATCGGGGTCGCCCGGGAGATCGGCGGAGAGATCATCTCGATGGACTCCCGGCAGATCTATCGCGGCATGGACGTGGGCACCGCCAAGGCCACCGCGAGCGAGCAGGCGGCGGTGCCGCACCACGGCCTCGACATCCGCGACCCGGGCGAGCGCTACAGCGCGGGTGAATTCGGGCGGGACGCGCGCCGCTGGATCGCGTCGATCCGGGAGCGGGGACGCGTGCCGATGCTCGTCGGAGGCACCGGGTTCTTTCTCAAGGTGCTCACCGACCCGATCTTTCGGGAACCGCCGCTGGATCGAAGTCGGCGCAGCGCGATCGAGGATGTGCTGGAACGGATGCCCGGACCGGAGATCGAGCGCTGGGTGCGGCTGCTGGATCCGGTGCGCGCCGATATCGCCATCGCGGGAGGAACCCAGCGCATGCTTCGAGCACTTTCGATCGTCTTTCTGACGGGGCGGCCGCTTTCGTGGTGGCATCGCCGTCATCCTGGCGAGGGGACGCCACTCGGTGGGGTGGTGTGCCTGCTGGAGGTGCCGCAAGACGTCCTCGATGTGCGGATTCGGGCGCGCGTGCATGCGATGGTGGCGGGCGGCTTCGTCGAGGAGGTCGCCGGTCTGTTGCGGGCGGGCCGCTCGCGCCGCGATGCCGGGCTCGACGGGGTGGGGTACCGCGAAATCGCCGACCACCTGGAGGGGAAGGTCGGGCTGGCCGAGGCGGTGGAACGAACCCGCGTGGCTACCCGCCAGTATGCGCGCCGGCAGCGCACGTGGTTTCGCCACCAGCTGGGACCGGACGCGGTGAGGGTCGACGGGACGGCGCCGGTGGAAGCGCAGCGCGCGGCGGTGGTGGCGGCGTGGCGGGCCCGGGTCGCGCGGGTGGGAGGCCGGGCGGGTGGCCATCGAAGCCGTGTGGGTGGGGGGGCGGGGTGAAGATCGGCATCACCTGCTACCCGACCTACGGGGGCTCCGGCGCCGTGGCGACCCAGCTCGGGATCAGCCTGGCAGCGCGCGGCCACGAAATCCACTTCATCTCCTACGCGCAGCCCTTCAGGTTGTCCGGCTTTCACGAGCGCGTGTACTTCCACGAAGTCGAGATGGAACGCTACCCCCTCTTCGAGCACTCCCACTACTCGCTGGCGCTCGCGGCCACGATCCACGACACCGCGCTGCGCGAAGGCCTCGACATCATCCACGTGCACTACGCCATCCCCCACGCGACGTCGGCCTGGATCGCGGGCGAGATGCTGAACGGCCAGGCGGCTCCCCCCATCGTCACCACCCTGCACGGCACCGACGTGACGCTCGTGGGCATGCATCCCTCGTTCCGCGAGCTCACGCGCTTCTCGATCATGCGCTCGCATGGCGTCACCGCCGTCTCGCGATTCCTGCGGGAAGCGACGGTGCGGGACTTTGACGTGCCGGCGGAGCGGGTCCAGGTCATCCCAAACTTCGTCGACACGGAGATGTTCAAGCCCGACCCGGGTCCCTGTCACCGGCAGATTTTCGCCCCGGCAGGCGAAAAGGTGCTGATGCACGTCTCCAACTTCCGCCCCGTGAAGCGCGTCGCCGACGTGATCGACGTGTTCGCGGAGATCCGGAAGAAGATGCCCGCGCGGCTGGTGCTGGTCGGGGACGGTCCCGATCGGCCCCGCGCCGCCGAGCGGGCGCGCAAGCTGGGAATCGCGCACGATGTCGTGTTTCTGGGCAAGCACGCGTCCGTCGAGGAGTTGCTCAGCTGTGCCGACCTCTTCCTGCTGACGAGTGACAGCGAGTCCTTTGGACTGGCCGCCCTCGAGGCCCTTTCCTGCGGCGTTCCGGTGGTGGGATATCGCGCGGGCGGGCTGCCGGAGGTGGTTTCGGACGGCGAGAACGGCGTGCTCGTGCCGGTCGGGGCGGTGGACGAGGCCGCTGCCGCCGGCCGGCATCTGCTCGCGGATCCGAAGATGGGCGCGCGCTTCGGCGAGGCGGCGCGCAGGGCCGCGGTCGAACGCTTTGCGATCGGTCGGGTGCTTCCGCGATACGAGGAACTCTACCGGGCGATGCTGCGCCAGGCCGCGCCATGACCTGGTATGAGGGAGTCCTGCTCGGACTCCTGCAGGGCGCAACCGAGTTTCTGCCCGTATCCAGCTCCGGCCACCTGGTCATGGGACAGTCGCTCCTCGGCGTGGAAGTGCCGGGCGCGGGCATCGAGGTGGCGCTGCACGTGGCCACCCTCCTTTCCGTCCTGATCGTCTACCGGTCCCGGGTATGGACGCTCATCACGGGGGTGGCGCGCCGCGACTCGAAGCAGCTCGGGTACGCGGGCCTGCTCCTGCTCGCATCGATTCCGGCCGCGATCGCGGGCATCGGCTTCGGCGACTTCTTTGAGTCGCTCTTCGACCGGCCCGGGGTCACGGCCGCGGCGCTGATCGTGACGGGTTGCATTGTGTGGACGGCTCGCGCGGCGCTGGCGCGTGGGCCGGATGTGGCCATCGGCGTCCGTTCCGCCCTGGTGATGGGGATCGCCCAGGCGGCAGCGATCGTACCGGGAATCTCGCGCTCGGGGGCGACCGTGGTCGCTGGGCTGTGGCACGGAGTTCGTCCGGCCGAGGCTGCCGCGTTCTCCTTCCTCATGTCGGTGCCGGCAGTCGGCGGCGCGGCGCTCCTGAAGCTGCCCGATCTGGCGGCGGTGGGCGGTGCGGGGGCCGGAGCGGCCACGGTGACCTTCTCCGTGCTGCTCCTGGCCGGTGCCACCGCCTGCGCAACCGGCGTGGCGGCCATTCGCCTCTTCCGCGCCATGCTGGCCAGGCGGTCGTTTCACGTCTTCGCGCCGTACCTCTGGGTCGTTGGGGCCGCGTTCCTGTGGTTCACGATCTCGTGACGCCGGACTCCCTGCTTGGCAGCTGGGAGGGCCGCTCCGCCGAGGCGTGGGCCGCCGGCATGGAGATCCCGACGGTGGAGTTTCATTCGCGCATCGGCTCGACCAGCGACCGGGCCCGGGAGCTTGCCGAAAATGGCTTGCCGCTCCCGGCGATCGTGGTCGCCGACCGGCAGAGCGCGGGCCGGGGGCGAAGAGGCCGGCGCTGGGAGTCGGATACCCCGCGCGGCCTTTGGCTGACCGCGGCGGTCGGGCTGGACACGGCGGTCGCCGGACGCGGCGAGGCGACGGTGCTTCCTCTGCGCGTGGGGTTGGCAGTGTCGCGAGCTCTGGAGAGGTTTGCTCCCGCGATCCGCGTCGAGGTCAAATGGCCCAACGACATCGTCGTCGGCGACCGCAAGCTGGGAGGCATCCTCTGTGAGGGCGTGCCCGGCGCGGTGCTCATCGGGATCGGCCTCAATCTCAACCATCCTGCCGCGGAGCTGCCCGCCGATGTCGCCCCGCGAGCCACCTCTCTGCTCCTGGAGTGCGGCCGCGCGGTTTCGCGTGGCGGCGCCCTGACGCAGCTGGCGGATGCCTTGGGGGAGCTCTGGACAAGGCCCGATGCAGGTATCGCCGCCGATGACCTGGTGGAACTCAACGCACGCTCCGCGCTGAGAGGACGGCGGTTGTCCGTCAGCGGCGTTGTGCGAGATTGTACCGGATCCGTACGCAAGGCGATTGGGCTTGCGGCAACGGCCGGAGAAATTCTCCCGGACGGGTCGCTGGAAGTGCGGGATGACAGCGGGGCCCGGTCACGGCTGATCGCCGGATCCGTCGAATCGTGGAGTTGAGCCATGCATAGTCAACTGGTCGCCGATGTCGGTAACACCGAGACGGTGTTCGGTCTCCTGGACCTCTCAGGGAGCAGAGTGCTCGAGAGCTGGCGGGTCAGCACCCGCGTGCCGCGCACGGAAGCCGAGTATCGGGTGCTCCTGAGTGCTCTGCTTCAGAGCCGCGGGGAAGCCACCGGCAGCATCCGGCGCGGCGTGATCGGTTCGGTCGTGCCCTCCGTCACGCGAACGCTCCGCCAGGTGATGGCCTCGCTCGTCGAGGGGACCGTCTTCGAGGTCAGCGCCCGCTCCGAACTGCCCATCGAGCTGGATGTGGAGGAACCGCTCACCGTCGGCGCCGACCGGATCGTCAACACGCTGGCGGCGAAGACCCGGTTCGGGCGCGACACCATTGCCGTCGATCTGGGCACCGCCACCACCTTCGACTGCATCACAGCCGACGGTGTCTTCCGCGGCGGCGTGATCGCGCCCGGCCTAAGCGCCGGACTCGACTGGCTCGCCAGAAGCACCGCCAAGCTGCCCACGGTCGAATTGATCCCTCCCGATGCGGTCGTCGGGCGCCGCACCGAGACCTGCATTCAGAGCGGGGTATTCTACTCGGCGGTGGATGCCGTGGACGGGATCGTGTCCCGGATCAGGGAGGACTGGGGGTCGGAGGACCTGCTCGTCGTCGCCACCGGCGGATTCGCCCCGGTGATCGGACCCCACGCGGCCACAGTGGAAAGGATCGAGCCCTTCCTGACGCTGGAAGGGCTCGGAATCGCAGGCGCCTACCTGTCCGGCTGAGTCTGACCCGGGGCTCCCGCTGAGGCCCATCCGGGGCCCAGGGTTGACACCCGCAATCCCTCTTGCGAAACTCCGAGGCTAGCTGTTAGCACTCGTCTGGCATGAGTGCCAACAGGCCCGCGGGCCACCGCTCGCGGAACCCACAAAACCCCATTTCCAAGGAGAAGCGCATGTCTGCCGCAAAGAAGATCCAGCCGCTGGCGGATCGCGTGGTGGTGATGGCCCTGGAAGAGGCCGAGCAGATGCGGGGTGGCCTCTACATCCCGGACACCGCCAAGGAGAAGCCCCAGGAAGGCGAGATCGTCGCCGTTGGTCCCGGCAAGCTGAGCGATGAAGGGAACCGGATTCCCATGGAGGTCGCGGAGGGCGATCGCGTGCTCTACGGGAAGTACAGCGGTACGGAAGTCAACGTCGGCGGAGACCAGTTCCTGATCCTCCGCGAATCCGACATTCTGGCCATCGTCAACTGACCCACCCCGGAAGCGCCGGCCGGCGCTGACCGAGAACATACGAGGAGAAAAGCGAAATGGCAGCGAAGGAACTGGATTTCGACATCGAGGCACGAGCGAGGCTGAAGACCGGCGTCGACAAGCTCACGAGGGCGGTGAAGGTCACCCTTGGCCCCAAGGGCCGGAACGTGGTCATCGACCGCAAGTTCGGATCGCCGACCGTCACCAAGGACGGCGTGTCGGTCGCGAAGGAGATCGAGCTCGAGGACCCGGTCGAGAACATGGGCGCCCAGATGGTCAAGGAAGTCGCCACCAAGACGTCCGACGTCGCGGGTGACGGCACCACCACGGCCACCGTGCTCGCGCATGCGATCTACGGCGAAGGCCTGAAGAACGTCACCGCGGGCACCAACCCCATGGGCATCCGCCGTGGCATCGACAGGGGCGTGGACACGGTCGTGAACGCGCTTCGCGCATCGTCCACCGACACGAAGGGCAAGCGCGAGATCGCCCAGGTCGGGGCCATCTCGGCCAACAACAACATGGAGATCGGCGAGCTGATCTCCGAGGCGATGGAGAAGGTCGGCAAGGACGGCGTCATCACCGTCGAGGAGGCGCGCGGCCTCGAGACCGAGCTCGACACGGTCGAGGGCATGCAGTTCGACCGCGGCTACCTCTCGCCCTACTTCGTGACCGATCCGGAGCGGATGGAGGCGATCCTCGAAGAGCCGATGATCCTCATTCACGACAAGAAGGTCTCTTCGATGAAGGACCTTCTGCCGATCCTCGAGAAGGTCGCGCAGATGGGCAAGCCGCTCATGATCATCGCCGAGGACGTCGAGGGCGAGGCGCTGGCCACGCTGGTGGTCAACAAGCTGCGCGGCACGCTGAAGGTCGCCGCGGTGAAGGCGCCGGGCTTCGGTGACCGCCGCAAGGCCATGCTGCAGGACATCGCGGTTCTGACCGGCGGCCAGGTGATCTCGGAAGAGGTCGGCTTCAAGCTGGAGAACGCCGTGCTGAGTGACCTCGGAAGCGCCAAGCGCGTGGCGATCGACAAGGACAACACCACGATCATCGACGGCGCCGGGGAAGAGGAGAAGATCCACGGGCGCATCGAGGAGATCAAGGTCGCCATCGACAAGTCCACCTCGGACTACGACCGCGAGAAGCTCCAGGAGCGTCTGGCGAAGCTGGCCGGCGGCGTGGCGGTCATCAACGTCGGCGCGGCTACCGAGACCGAGATGAAGGAGAAGAAGGCCCTGGTCGAGGACGCCCTGCACGCGACCCGCGCTGCAGTGGAAGAGGGCATCGTTCCGGGCGGCGGCGTGGCACTCCTGCGGGCCCAGTCGGCGCTGGACGGACTGGACTTCGACCGCGAGGACGAGCAGGTCGGCGCGAACATCCTGCGGCGGGCGCTCGAGTCGCCCATCCGCCAGATCGCGGACAACGCGGGTGCCGAGCCCTCCATCGTGGTCGCCGAGGTGCGCGCGGGCGAGGGCGGCTTCGGGTACAACGCCCAGACCGACATCTACGAGAACCTCGTGAAGGCCGGCGTCATCGACCCGACCAAGGTCGTGCGCAGCGCGCTGCAGAACGCCGCGTCCATCGCGAGCCTCCTCCTCACCACCGAGGCGGTGGTGGTGGAGCGCCCCGAGGAAGAGAAGCCGCCCATGCCGGGTGGTGGCGGCGAAATGGGAGGGATGTACTAGACCTCTCCGCCCGCGGCCGGTTGGAGCCGCCGCGAAACTCCAGGGTGGCCCCTTCTCCTGCACGGGGAAGGGGCCACGCGTCGTTTATCCCCCCGGGCCGCCCGCGAAGTCGTCCACGAGCACATCCGTGCCCAGGTAGCGGTCGTCGGCGTTCATGAACCAGCGCCGTTCGACGGGAATCTTCATGCCCAGAACCTGGCGTTCGCCGCTGAGCAGGATGTACTCGCCATCCCCGGCCGCCTCGTCGTGGTAGAAGCGGTAGCCGATCATCCGGTAGGTGTCCGGGTCGAAGTAGAAGTACCAGATGTCGGAGCCGACCTCCGGGTCGTAGGTGACCTTCGCCACCTTGGCCACCCGACCATCGAATTCTCCGTCGCCGATCGCCGGATCGATGTTGGTCCCGGGGTCCCGCAGCTTCATCGGCAAGCCCCAGAGGTAGAGGTAGTAGTCCCGCATGCGCTCGATTCCGGCGCAATCCAGGCGGAGGGCCTCGACCTGGTCCGCAGTCGGCGCCGCGCCGCCGATGGTGGCGAAGCAATCCCCGCCGGAAGTCCCCTTCCGCACGAGCCCGTCCCCGGTTTCCTCCTCGTAGGCGTAGTCGCTGCGCGCGACGTCCATCTGGATCGTGGCGCGGCGCACACTGCCGTCCGGCCGCGACTGGTCTATGACGAACGTATGGCGCAGGCTCGGCCACTCGCCGTTCGGGTCGTGGTAGGCGATCGCCGCGTCGACAAGGTCGGGGCCGGTGGTGGGAGGGCCGGCCGGCGTCCGTTCCATCGCGCACGCAGCCACGAGCAGGATGCCCAGGGTCGCTGCAGAAGTGGATCTGGTCATTTCGTCAGGTCTTCCGTGTCGGGCTTTTCCGGGACCGATTCTCATCGGTGTCGTGAATTTCAACCTGGGGCATCCGGTCGCTCCGGGCCAAACCGGCCGGCCGGGTCTGCCGGCCCCCGTTGTGCTCGTGTGTCCGGCACTGTGCCCTGTGTCCGGCACTGTGCCCGCAACCCGGCACAGCCCTCCATCGCTGGCGGCCCGATCCGGTATTGCCCAACTTCGCGTTGTGCCGGCAAGACACTTCAACCAAAGGACGTCGCCCGTGAACGCCAACCGATCCTCACGCCTGTCCCCAGCGCTGCGCATCGCGACCACCGCCTGCCTCACCTTCATCGCGGCGCAGGCCTCCGTGTCCATCGCACCTGCGTCGGCCCAGCAGGTCGGCCCCGCCAACGGCAGCCTCATCGTCGCGGGCGGCGCCCTGTCCGATCCCGCGGTATTCGCGCGCTTTGTCGACCTGGCGGGCGGGCCCTCCGCGCCCATCGTCATCATTCCCACGGCGGGCGGTGCGGAGGAGTACGATCAGTACTTCCGTGGGCGCCGTCCCTTCGAGGCCGCCGGCGCTCGCGACATCACCATTCTGCATACCACCGACCCGGAAGTCGCGAATACCGACGCGTTCGTGGAGCCACTCCGCGACGCCCGCGGCGTCTGGTTCACCGGTGGACGGCAGTGGCGTCTGGCCGACTCCTATCTCGACACGAAGGTCCACGAGGCGCTGTGGGCGGTGCTCGACCGGGGCGGCGTCATCGGGGGATCCTCCGCCGGGGCGTCGATCCAGGGTTCCTATCTGGTCCGGGGGGACACTCGCACCAACACGATCATGATGGGCGACCACGAAGTGGGGCTCGGGTTCCTGAAGGGCGTGGGCATCGACCAGCATCTGCTCAGACGGAATCGGCAGTTCGACCTGATCGAGGTGATTCGCGCCAAGCCCGAACTCCTGGGGATCGGGATCGACGAGAACACGGCGATCGTGGTGCAGGGCGACCGCTTCGAGGTGGTAGGACAGAGCTACACGGTCATCTACGACGCCAATGCGTCGCTGGACAGCGGCGGCCTCTTCTACTTCCTGGCGCCGGGGGACCGGTTCGACATGGCCGCCCGCGAGGCCTTCCGCCCGAGCCGGGGCGAGGGGCGGCTGGATCGGGTTACGGGCACTCCGTGGCCTCCGGGGCGGTAGCGACGCTCCATTAGCGCCACGCAACCGCATTAGCTTATCCGGCATGAACGACCACTCCATCACCATCAGTCTGCCCGACGGGCGCCCGGTCACGCTGGCCGCCGGAGCCACCGCGGCCGATCTGGCCGCCGAAATCGGCCCGGGCCTTGCCCGCGCGGCTCTTGCCGCCGTTGTCGACGGCGAAATCGTAGATCTCGACCGTCCACTCGCCGACGGCGCCGCGGTCCGCCTCCTCACCGAGCGCGATCCCGAGGCGCTCGGCGTCCTGCGCCACTCGGCCGCCCACGTTCTCGCCACGGCGGTGCGCGACCTCGTCCCCGGGGCCGGCATCGGCTTCGGTCCCGCCATTGACGACGGCTTCTACTACGACTTCGAGGTCCCCGAGCCCTTCACCCCCGAGCAGCTTGACGCCATACAGAAGCGCATGGACGCCGTCATCCGGGCTGACTACCCCTTCGAGCGGCAGGTCGTCTCCGGTGAGGAAGCCCGCGAACTCTTCTCCGACGATGCCCTGAAGCTCGAACGGCTCGAGGAGTTCGACGAGGACGAGGTGATCACAGTCTACCGCGACGGCCCCTTCCTGGACCTCTGCCGCGGCCCGCACATCCCCAGCACCGGCAGGCTCAAGCACTTCGAGCTGCTCAGCGCGGCGGGCGCGTACTGGCGCGGCGACGAGCGCCGCCAGATGCTGCAGCGCATCTACGGCACCGCCTTCTTCACGAAGAAGGATCTGCGGAAGCATCTGCACCGCCTGGAAGAAGCGAAGAAGCGCGACCACCGCGTTCTCGGCAAGCGCCTCGATCTCTTCTCGATCCAGGAGGAAGTGGGCCCGGGCCTGGTCCTCTGGCACCCCAACGGCGGCCGCGTCCGGCGCATCATCGAGGACTTCCTGCGCGACACGCTGGTCGAACACGGCTACGAGATCGTCTACACCCCCCACGTCGCCAGCGAGGAGCTCTACCGCATCTCGGGGCACATCGACGTCTTCGCCGACGACATGTTTCCGGCCATGGACGACGACGGGGACCGGTTCCGGATGAAGCCGATGAACTGCCCCCACCACTTCATGATCTACCGGTCCGGGATCCGCTCGTACCGCGATCTCCCGCTTCGCTTCGCCGAGCTGGGGACCTGCTATCGCTACGAGCGCTCCGGCGCGCTGCACGGCATGCTGCGCGTCCGCTCGTTCACTCAGGACGACGCCCACATCTTCATCCGCGAGGACCAGATCGAGGAGGAGTACGGCCGCCTGCTCGACTTGGGCGACTACCTGCTCAAGGTCTTCGGCTACGAGTACCGCACGGCGCTTTCGACCCGTCCCGAAAAGGCGATCGGCGACCCGGCGATTTACGATGCCGCGTCCGACCGCCTGGCCGGCGTGCTGCGCGACCGCGGGCTCGACTTCGAGCTGGACGAAGGGGGCGGCGCTTTCTACGGCCCCAAGGTCGACATCCTGGTCACCGACGCCCTGGGGCGGGAGTGGCAGGGCGGCACTTTCCAGCTGGACTTCCTCATGCCCGAGCGCTTCGGGCTGGAGTACGTGGGCTCCGACAACCAGCGCCACCAGGCGGTCGTCATCCACCGCACCCTGCTGGGATCGATGGAGCGCTTCATCGGCGGCCTGATCGAGCACTACGGGGGCGCGTTCCCCCTCTGGCTGGCCCCCGAGCAGGTCCGCATCCTCCCGGTTTCGGAGCAGTGGACGGACTCGGCGCGCGAACTGGCCGCCCAACTCAGGGAGAGCGGGTTGCGCGTCGAGGTGGACGATCGGGACACGCTGGGATACCGTATCCGCGCGGCGGAAACCATGAAGGTGCCCTATATGGGGATCGTCGGGGAACGCGAGGCGGAGGCCGGGACTGTGTCCGTGCGCAAGCGGGGCGCGAAGAAAAAGCAGGTGACGATGGACCGGAGCAAGTTCGGACAACGCCTTGTGAAAGAGATCACAAGCCGCGCCCTGACTTGACATTTGCCGGCCCGGTTCGCGATGATTCAAATCTGTGCTGCTGCACAGACGCGCTGGAAAACAAACAGGAAGCAGAGGACTGACCGCCTCTCACCTTCGTAGCTGAAAGGCTTCCGGGTTCCAAAGGTCGGCGGGGGCAGCGTCCCTTCCGGCCGGTCGAACAGCCCGGATTTTCCGGGCTTTTTTGTGGCCGGAAACGAGGGGGCGGCGAGCGGAGCCAACAAACCGAAAAGGAGAGTACCAAGATCGCAGAAAAACGCGTCCGGGTGAACGAACAGATCCGTATCAGCCCGATTCGTCTGATCGACGAGAAGGGCGGGCAGATCGGAATCGTGTCATTGGACGAAGCACGTGCCCGGGCCGCCCAGCGGGGCCTCGATCTGGTGGAAGTGGCACCCGATTCGAGACCGCCCGTCGTCCGGCTCATGGACTATGGGAAGTACAAGTACAAGGCGGCCCGCGCAGCGCGGGAAGCGCGCAGGAAGCAGCACACCGTCCAGCTGAAGGAAGTGAAGTTCCGCCCTGGAATCGAGGAGCACGACTACGAGTTCAAACTCCGGCACGCGCGGCGATTCCTGGCAGAGGGGAACAAGGTCAAACTCACCATGATGTTCAGAGGACGTCAGGTGACGCACCCCGAACTCGGACGGGAAGTTCTCCTGCGCGCCACAAAGGACCTGGACAGCGAAGCCAAGGTCGAGCAGTACCCCAACTTCGAGAGGAATCAGATGACCATGATTCTCAGTCCGATCAAGAACTAGCTGAAGCACGGGAGATCAAGATGCCCAAGATGAAATCCAACCGGGGCGCGGCGAAGCGCTTCCGGAAGACCGGATCGGGAAAGCTCACGCGGAGGCGGGCCTACAAGTCCCACATCCTCACCAAGAAGAACCGGAAGCGGAAGCGGCGGCTCCGTACGGGTACGTTGACCGCCGCCGCCGACGTGAAGCGCGTGCGCCGGATGTTGCCGGGCACATAGCACCAGGACACGCCAGGGAGACGATATAGAATGCCGCGTTCTACACATTCGGTTGCGCGCAACAAGCGCAAGAAGAAGATCCTGAGGACGGCGAAGGGATATTTCGGAGGACGGAAGAACCTGTACCGCACCGCCAAGGATGCGGTGGAAAAGGGTTGGGAGCACGCCTACCGGGACCGCAAGAAGAAGAAGCGGAACTTCCGCCGGCTCTGGATCACGAGGATCAACGCTGCCGCCCGCCAGAACGATCTGTCCTACTCGAGGTTCATGAACGGACTCCAGCGCGCGGGGGTCGAACTCGACCGCAAGGCGCTGGCGGATCTGGCGATCAGGAGCCCGGACGCCTTCGCGTCGCTGGCCGAACAGGCGAAATCGGCCCTCAGCAACTGAGGTGCCACGCAGGGTTCCTCCACGGGCCGCTGGCCCAAAGGGCTGGCGGGCAGCCGCGAACCGACCTTGATCGACGAACTCCGGAAGCTGCAGAGGGACGCGCTTGCCGCAATCCGCGAAGCGCGCGGTGCGGCGGATCTTGAGCGGATCCGCGTCCGCTACCTGGGTCGCAGGGAAGGTCGCCTGTCGCGGCTGCTGCGGGGGTTGGGGAAGCTCAGCGCCCAGGAGCGGCCGCAGGCGGGGGCCGCGGCCAATCGTGCGAAACGGTCGCTGGGCGACGCGCTCAAGGGGCGCCTGGCCGAACTCGCCGTGGTTGAGCCGCGCCGCGAGCGGGATCTCGACCTCACCCTGCCCGCGCGCAGGAAGTGGCGCGGAACGATCCACCCGGTCAGCCAGGTGGTCGACGACATCTGGACGATCTTCCGGAGCCTGGGCTTCACCCGGGCACGGGGTCCGGAGGTCGACACCGAGTGGTACAACTTCGTCGCGCTGAACACGCCTCTCGACCATCCCGCCGCCGATGAGCAGGACACCCTGTACCTGGCGCCGGGGCTGCTGCTGAGGAGCCACACCTCGCCCGTACAGATCCGCACGATGGAGAAGTACCCGCCGCCGATCCGGATCATCGCGCCGGGGATGGTCTATCGCAGGGACACCTACGACGCGACCCACACGCCCGCGTTCGCCCAGATCGAGGGACTGGTGGTCGACGAGGGCGTCACCTTCGTGGACTTCAAGGCGACCCTCGCCGAGTTCGCGCGCCGCTTCTGGGGGCCGGGAACCCAGGTTCGCTTCCGGCCGTCGTTCTTCCCGTTCACGGAGCCATCGGCCGAGGTGGACGTGAAGCGGATCATCGTGCGCGAGGACGGGACCGAGGAGGAGACCGACTGGATCGAGATCATGGGCGCGGGGATGGTCGATCCCGCGGTGCTCGACAACGTGGGCTACGACTCGGAGCGCTACACGGGATGGGCTTTCGGAATGGGGCCGGCCCGCGTGGCCCTGCTGCGGCACGGAGTGCGCGACCTGCGGCTCTTCTACGAGAACGACATGCGCTTCCTGGAGCAGTTCGCGTGAGGGGCGTGCGATGAAGGTGTCGTACCGCTGGGTGCGCGACGTGGCGCCCGGAATCGGTCTGACGGCCGACGAGGCGATGGCGCGGCTGGCGCTGCGCGGCGCGCCGGTGGAGGAGGTCGACGATCTCTCCGCAGGGCTGCAGGACATCGTGATCGGCCAGGTGCTCGAGGCGAGGCCGCATCCGAATGCCGACCGTCTCACCCTCTGCCGGGTGATGGGCCCCGACGGCGAGGTGCCGGTTGTCTGCGGAGCCCCGGATGTTCGCTCTGGTTCATACTATCCCTTCGCGCCCGTGGGAGCGGTCCTTCCCGGCGGCTTCAAGATCGGCAAGCGCAAGATCCGCGGTGAATTCAGCCAGGGTATGCTCTGTTCCGAGCAGGAGCTCGGGCTCGGGGACGACCACGCGGGGATTCTGCTTCTGGACGGGGAATTCGACCCCGGCGCTCCCTTTGCCCAGGCGGCGGGGCTGGACGACTTCCGGCTCGATGTCGAGGTGACGCCCAATCGCGGCGATCTGCTGTCGCACGTGGGGATCGCGCGCGAGTTGCATCCGGAGGGGCAGGGGGGGATTGCCCTGCCCGCGTTTCCAGGGGCGGGCGGGAACGGGGCCGGCGGGTCCCGTGGTACGGTCGGCGTGGCGGGCGCTTCCTTTGCTCGCGGCGGTTCCGAGTGCGACTCGGCGGGGGTCCGCATTTGCATCGAGGACCCCGACCTGTGCTCGCGCTACCTGGGTGCGGTGATCCGCGGCGTGACTGTGGGTCCGTCGCCCCGGTGGCTGGCGGACCGGCTGCGGGCGTCGGGGGCGCGTCCGATCAACAACGTCGTCGACGCCACCAACTACGTGATGCTGGAGCTGGGGCAGCCGCTGCACGCCTTCGACCTGGATCGGCTGGCGGACAGGACCATTGTGGTGGGGCGCGCCCGGCCAGGTGAATCGCTGGTCACGCTCGACGGCGAGGCGCGGGCCATCACGCCCGAGATGCTGATGATACGCGATGCCCGCGAGCCGGTCGCGATCGCGGGCGTCATGGGGGGCAGGGACTCGGAGGTGTCGGGGGCGACGGCGGACATCCTGCTCGAGTGCGCCCTCTTCGAGCCCAAACAGGTGAGGGCGACCCGGCGTGCGCTGGGGATGTCTACCGACGCCAGCTACCGCTTCGAGCGGGGGGTCGATCCGACGACGATGGAGACCGCGGTGCTGCGGGCCATGGAGCTGATTGTGGCGACGGCCGGCGGGTCGCTCGACGGCGAGGTCATCGACGCCTGTCCGGTGCCGTGGGAAGCGCCTGCGGTGGCGCTGCGCCCCTCGCGGGTGAAGCACCTGCTTGGCGTCGACTTCACGCCGGAAGAGATCATCGCGCTGCTCACGCCCCTCGGCTACACGGCGGCGGACCGGGGCGACGACTCCATCGACTTCGTGGTTCCGGGGCACCGGAGCTACGACACCCTGCGCGAGGTCGACCTCATCGAGGAGGTCGCGCGCACGCACGGCTACGACGTCTTCCCGTCGACGCTCTCGCCCTTCCGGCCCGGGACCGTTCCCGACGACCCCCTCTTCCAGCTCGAGGACCGGCTGCGCGCACGGCTCGCCGCCGACGGCATCAGCGAGGCGCAGACTCCCGCTCTCGGCCCCGCCCGGCACGGCGACGTCGCGCTCCTCAACCCGATGTCCGCCGACGAGAGCCACCTGCGCCGCGACCGTCTTCCCGGGCTGCTCACGCACCTGGAGCGCAACATGTCGCGGGGCGTCAGGGACGTGCGGCTCTTCGAACTCGGGACGGCCTTCGCGCCGCGCCCGGATGGCGTTCCAGCCGAGTCGGCGCGGGTCGCCGTCGTGCTGCATGGGCGGCGGGAGCCGATGCAGTGGGGTGGCTCGGAGGAGCGCTTCGATGTGTACGATATCGCGCGGGTCATGGAACTGGTCGCCCGGGAGGCATGGGCCGGCGGGTCGGTGGTGCCGGTGCGGAGCGGGGCTGGCGACGCGGGGCCGGACGGCACAGCCGCGTCGCCGCCAAAGGACACGTCCAGGCTCGCAGGCAGCGTGTTCGTACCGGGACGCTCCTTCGAGCTGGTGGATGCATCCGGCGCGGTTGTCGGGCGCGGAGGGGAGATCCGCGCCGAGACGATGGATCTGCCCCCCTGGGCGGGGACGGTTGTGGGGGCCGAGATCGAACTGCCGGCGGCGCCGGTCGCGAAGCCGGCGGTAACCGCGCGCGAGCTGCCCGATCAGCCCGCCTCGCAGCGCGACGTGGCGTTTCTGGCGGGCGAGGGAGTGGCGGCGGGAGAGGTTCTGAGAGCGGCCCGGGCGGGTGGCGGCCGTCTGCTGGAAGAGGCCGAGCTGTTTGACCTTTACATGGGTGACGACCTGCCGCCGGGCACGCGCTCGGTGGCCATCCGCTTGCGCTTTCGGGCTCGGGGCCGGACCCTGACGGACAAGGAGGTCGATCGGGCATACCGGCGGGTGCTCAGGAAGGTCAGGGAGGCGACGGGTGTCGAACCGAGGAGCTGAGGGGTCTGCCGCAGAGATTTCCGGGGTCGATGCGCTCGAGGCGGCGGTGCGTCGCCTGATCGCGGAAACGAGGGAGGCGCGGCAGCTGGCGGCGGACGCGCAGGCGCGGGCCGACCGCAGCGACGCGCTCCTCCGGCAGTTCGTGGACGGCAGCCAGGATCCGGGTGCGCTATCGCGCCGCGTGGACGAAGTTGAAGCCGAGAACGCCAAGCTTCGGCGCCGCATCGAACGCGGCCGCGAGCGCATCGACCAGATCCTCGCGAGTATCCGCTTTCTGGAGGACAGGCGATGAGCGAGATCGGACCGCGAACCGCAATACGCGTGGAGATCGCAGGGGAAGAGTACACGCTGCGCGCGGACGCCGACGAGGAATACACCCGTCGCTGCGCCGCATTGGTCGATGAGCGCATGAAGACGGTTTCCGAAAAGGGTGGCGTCAGCACCAAGAATGCGGCCATCATGGCGGCGCTGGCCCTCTCCGACGAGCTGCTCCGGGAGCGTTCCCGGATCGGCGATCGGCTGAAGGGGCTGACCGCGCGCATCGACGCGGAGCTGGGGGACCAGGATTAACCCGAACAGGAGGATCGACGACATGCCAGCCGGACGACGAACGAAGTACTCACGCCGGGCGTGGCTCGCGGCGGCCTCTGGAACGGCCGCCACGGGCCTGGTCATGACCCGCTTCGACGCGATCAAGGCCGGGGCGCAGGAGGTTGCGGCGCCGCAGGTCGATCCCACGAAGGTCCCGGGCCGCTTCGTGTCGGAGGTCGGACGCCGGGCGACGGGCGAACAGCCGCGCCGCCTGGTGCGCACGCTGGCGCTGTCGAGTTCCTCCCGCACGCCTCTGCAGGATCTGCAGGGGACGATCACGCCCTCCGATCTGCACTTCGAGCGGCACCACGCGGGCATCCCCGAGATCGCCGCCGAGGACCACGAGCTGCTCGTGCACGGCATGGTGGAGCGCCCCATGGTCTTCCGCATGGCCGATCTGCGGCGATATCCCCAGGCGTCCCGCATCTGCTTCATCGAGTGCTCCGGGAACGGGGGCGGGGCCTACAACCGCAACCGGATGCCGACGAACATCTCTCCGCAGCAGCTCGATGGGCTGCTCAGCACCAGCGAGTGGACGGGCGTGATGCTGTCGACCATCCTGCGCGAGGTCGGGGTTCGCCCGGGAGCGAGCTGGATCCTCGCCGAGGGGGGCGACGCCGCGGTCATGGGGCGCAGCGTTCCCCTCGACAAGGCCATGGACGACTCGATGCTGGCGTACGGCCAGAACGGCGAGGCGATTCGCCCCGAGCAGGGATACCCGGTGCGGCTGCTGCTTCCCGGCTGGGAGGGCAACGCGCAGGTGAAGTGGCTGAGGCGGATCGAGGTCACCGACCGCCCGACCATGACCCGCGACGAGACCTCGCGCTACACCGACCCCCTCAAGGACGGCACGGCGCGCCAATTCAGCTTCGTCATGGACGCCAAGTCGATCATCACCTTCCCTTCGTATCCGTACGTGCTGCCCGACCGCGGCTGGTGGGAGATCGAGGGGCTGGCGTGGACGGGCAGGGGACGCATCACGCGGGTCGAAGTCAGCACCGACGGCGGCCGCTCGTGGGCGGACGCCGCATTGCAGCCGCCGATCCTCTCCAAGTCGACCGTGCGTTTCCGGCACCTGTGGGACTGGGACGGGCGCGAGACGGTCATTCTGAGCCGCGCCACCGACGAGACCGGCTACGTGCAGCCCACCGTGCAGCAGCTTTGGGACGCCCGGGGCGAGGGAACGGCCTATCACCACAACCACCAGCGCGCCTGGAAGATTGCCTCGGACGGCGCCGTCACGTTCGGGCTGGGAGACCTGCTGTGAGGCGCGCCACGCGGGACGGCGCAAGCCGCTGCTCGATGTGGATCCTGGTCGGCGCCCTCGCCGGCTGCGCTCCGGACGCCGCGGGCCCCGGTGCCCAGGCGAACGGGTCGGACACGGTCGGAGACGGAGCGGTTTCCTTCGCTGCCGGGGCGCCGGAGCACTTCGGCTTCGGCACCGCCGCGTCCGAGGAGCGGATCGCGCTCTGGGACATCGACGTCAAACCCGATGGCGAAGGCCTCCCGCCCGGCAGCGGCTCCGTCGCCGACGGCCGCCAAGTCTACGAACTGGCCTGCATGCAGTGCCACGGACCCACCGGCACCGAGGGCCCGAACGACCGTCTGGTCGCCGCGGGTGACTGGGACCCGTGGCCCCCGGGGCGCGTATTCGGCGCCTACTGGCCCTACGCGACGACCTTCTTCGACTACACCCGCCGGGCGATGCCCCAGGCGACGCCCGGGTCGCTCTCCGACGACGATGTGTACGCGATCACCGCCTATGTGCTGCACCTGAACGGCCTCCTGCCCGAGGACGCCGTCCTCGACGCGGAGTCGCTCGCGGCGGTCGAGATGCCGGCGCGCGAGCGCTTTGTGCCCGACAATCGCACCGGCGGACCCGAGATCAGGTAGCTCCGGGCCCGCGGTTCGGGTTGCGCACCCGCTGAACCGCCACCTATCGTAAGGGCCGTATAGGGGCGCTGGGATCCGGAATTTGCGGCCTGGTTCCTGAGTCGAATTATTCGGCCGGACATTGTTCGGTCTTGGGGAGAATACATGGATCCGCTGGGTTTGTCCCTGGCGGTCGGTGCGGCAGTTGCCGCGGTCGTGGCATACCTCCTGGGCAGAGGCCGGGAGCGCGCGCGACAGCGCAAGGAAACGGAAGCTGGGCGAGACGAAGCGTCACGCATCCGCAAGCGGGCAGAAGAAGAGGCTGCCAGCCTGCGCCGCGCCGCCGAATTGCAGGCGAAAGAGACGAGATTCCGCCTCAGGGAATCCTGGGAGCAGGAAGAGAGCCACCGCCGCGAAGAGATCGAGCGGGGCGAACGCCGTCTTGAGAATCGGGCCGAGGCCGCAGACCGCAAGTCCGACCAGGTCGACCGCAGACAGGACGCGCTCGACGAGCGGGCGCGAACCCTCGAGGAACGGGCCCGGGGGCTGAAGGCCGAAAAGCGCGAGGTCACCGAGCGGCGCGCCGACGTGGTGCGCGCCCTCGCCGATGCCCGCTCCCACCTCGAAGCGATATCCGGGATCACCGCCGACGAAGCGAAGGCCCAGCTCACCTCCGACCTGATCGACGAGGCGCGGGCCGACGCCGCCAACACCCTGCGCGAGGTCAAGGAGGAGGCGCAGCGCACGGCCGACCGGGAGGGCAAGCGCGTGGTCGCGATGGCGATCCAGCGGATGGCGGCCGACGAGACCGCCCAGCTGACCGTTTCGGTCGTCCAGCTGCCCTCCGACGAGATGAAGGGCCGGATCATCGGCCGCGAGGGGCGCAATATCCGCGCTTTCGAGCAGGCCACCGGGATCGACGTAATCATCGACGACACGCCGGAAGCGGTGGTTCTCTCGGGCTACAACCCGGTTCGCCGCGAGGTCGCCCGGCTGTCGCTGGCGAGGCTCATCGAGGACGGGCGGATTCATCCGGGGCGCATCGAGGAGGTGGTGGCGAAGAGCGAGCAGGACGTCGAAAAAGAGATGCGCGAAGCGGCTGAAGAGGCTTTGTACGGGCTCGGGATCCACAACGTCCACCCGGAGATCGTCAAGGTGCTCGGGCGGCTGAAGTTCCGCACCTCGTTCGGCCAGAACCAGCTGGCGCACGCGCGCGAGGTCGCTCTGCTGGCCGGAAACATGGCCGCCGAGATGGGTCTCGACGTGCAGATGACCCGGCGGGCAGGACTGTTGCACGACGTAGGCAAGGGACTGACCCACGAGCAGGAGCTGACGCACGTGGAACTGGGGTACCGGTTGTGCAAGCGGCACAAGGAGCCGGACCTGGTCCTGAATTCGATCAAGGCCCACCACGACGAGGAGCCGCACCGCTATCCGGAGGCGTGGCTCGTCACCGCCGCCGACGCGATCAGCGGGTCGCGCCCGGGTGCGCGCAGGGAGATGTTCGAGGGCTACGTCAAGCGCCTCGAAAAGCTCGAGGAGATCGCCACCGAACACCCCGGGGTCGAGCGCTGCTTCGCGATTCAGGCCGGCCGGGAACTGCGCGTCATGGTCGAGCCGGGGCGGGTCTCCGACGATGGCATGGCCCGCATCTCCGAAGCGGTAGCCCGCAAGATCGAGAGCGAACTCCAGTACCCCGGACAGATCAAGGTGGTCGTAATCCGCGAGACCCGGGCCGTCGACTTCGCGCGCTAGTCGTGCTGGGGTCCACCCTCTGAACCCATCGAAACCCAAACAGGAAACGCATGTCCGCAAAGATCATTTCAGGGAAGGATATCGCCCGCGAGATTCGGGACGAGCTGAACGCGCAGGTCGCCGGGCTCAAGGAAGATGGCCTGGTGCCCGGCCTGGCCACCGTGCTGGTCGGCGAAGACCCGGCCAGCAGGCTCTATGTCGGGATGAAGGGCAAGGCCGCGGCGGAAGCCGGCATCCACTCGCGGCAGGTGACCCTGCCGTCGTCGACGAGCGAGGAAGAGTTGCTGTCGCTGATCGACGAGTTGAACAACGACCCGGCGATCCACGGCATTCTCGTGCAGCTTCCGCTGCCGCGACAGATCGACGACGCCAAGGTCCTTCTGGCGATCAACCCCGACAAGGACGTCGACGGCTTCCACCCGGTGAACGTCGGGCGGCTCGCCACCGGCGACCCCGACGTCCTGGCTCCGTGCACGCCGCGCGGCGTGATCGAAATGCTGCTCAGAAGCGGCGTCGATCCCTCTGGCAAGCACGCGGTCGTCGTGGGCCGCTCCAACATCGTGGGCAAGCCGATGGCGCTCCTGCTGCTGCGCAAGGCCCCCGGGGGGAACGCCACGGTGACCGTCGCCCACAGCCGCACCGCTGACCTGGGCGCGGTGACGCGCACCGCGGACATCCTGATCGCCGCGGTGGGATGGCCAGGCACGGTCACCCGGGACATGGTGAAGCCGGGCGTCACCGTGATCGACGTGGGCACCAACCGCGTCGACGATGCGACCCGCCCCCGGGGCTACCGCGTCGTGGGCGACGTCGATTTCGAGGGGGTAAGCGAGGTGGCCTCGGCGATCACGCCGGTGCCGGGCGGGGTGGGACCGATGACCATCGCCATGCTGCTGGCCAACACGGTCGAGGCGGCGATCAGACTGCGGAAGGCCGGCGGTTGACAGAGGACCGCAACCTCGACCTCTTCGCGGACCCGCCGCGTCCGCCTCCCGCTCCCCGGGTATGGACGGTCAGCCAGGTCAACAAGGCCGTCCGGCTCCTGCTGGAGGACACCCTTCCGCAGCTGTGGGTGACGGGCGAGGTCGCCAACTTCAACCGGCACCGCTCGGGTCACTGCTACTTCACGCTGAAGGACAGGGCGGCGCAGATCCGCTGCGTCATGTTCCGGCGCGAGGCGGCGACCCTGCCCACCGATCCGGAGGAAGGCATGACCCTGCGGGTCTTCGGAGGGCTCACGCTCTACGAAGCCAGGGGGAGCTACCAGTTCGTCGTAGGCAAGCTCGAGGCCGAGGACGCGGACGGAATGTGGAAGCTCGCCTTCGAGCGCCTGCGCAAACGGCTCGATGCCGAGGGCGTCACCGATCGGGCGCGGAAACGCCCGCTGCCGGCCTTTCCGCGCACGGTGGGGGTGGTGACGTCGCCGACGAGCGCGGCACTGCGGGACATCATCGCGGTAACGGCACGGCGCGCGCCCTGGATGCGCCTCCTGGTGCGCGGAACCGGCGTGCAGGGACCAGGGAGCGGAAAGGGAATCGCCGACGCGATCGACACGGTGGCGGCGCGCGACGTGGATGTGGTTATCGTTGCGCGCGGCGGTGGCTCGATCGAGGACCTGTGGGGCTTCAACGAGGAGCCGGTGGCGCGGGCGGTGGCCGCGTGTCCCGTGCCGGTGGTGTCGGGGGTGGGGCACGAAACCGACGTGACGATTTGCGACCTGGTGGCGGACAGGCGGGCGGCGACACCGTCAGCCGCCGCCGAGGCCGTCGCGCCCGATGGCGACGCCCTGGCCGATCGCCTTGCCGGGCTCGGGCACAGGCTGGGCCGGGCGCTGGCAGGGCAGGCGCGTTCGCGCCGCTGGCGTCTTGATCGCGCCCGCGACGACCTCTTCGGGCATGCGCGCGGCATAGTGGGCGCGTACGGCCTGAGGCTGGATGAGGGAGCTCTGGACCTGTCGGATGCCGTGAAACGCCGCATCGGACGTGAGAGGGCCCGGCTGGCCAAAGCCGCGGCAGCCATGGAGGCCCTGTCCCCCATCTCCACGCTGGCCCGCGGCTACGCCGTCCCGCTGGACACCGATGGCCGCCTTCTGCGCACGGCCCGCGACTTCCCGCCCGCCCGCGAATTCCGGCTCCGCGTCGTCGACGGCAACGTGCCCTGCACTGTGAGCGCGCCCCCCACCCCCGAACCGACGAGGGTCTACAATGGAAGCTGAAGCCGGACTCGACCGCCGCATCGAGCGCATCGAGGAGATCGTGCGCCTGCTGGACTCCGATTCGCTGGGGCTCGACGACGCGCTGGCCCTCTTCGAGGAGGGCGTGGGGCATCTGCGACGCGCCCAGGAGACGCTCGCCAGCGCCGAACTCAGGGTCGAGGAGCTGATCGGCGCGACCGGCGACGAGGTCCGCCCCATGCAGACGTCCGGGACCGGGGACGATGCCGGAGACGATGCCTGACCAGGACCTCGGTGCGTTCCTCCAATGCCACCGCACGGAGGTGGAGGGGGCATTGCGGAGGTGTCTGGACGGCCTGGCGGAAGCCGTGCCGCCGGATGTCTGCGCGGCCGCCGAAGACGGGGTACTGAGCGGCGGGAAGCGGCTGCGGCCGATCCTCCTGGCCACCGCATGCACCGAACTCGGGGGCGCGCCCACCACGGCCCTGTACGACCTGTCCGCGTCGATCGAGTTGATCCACGCCTACTCGCTCATCCACGACGACCTGCCGTGCATGGACGATGCGCCCATGCGACGGGGACGCCCCACGGTCCACGTCTCGCACGGCGTGAAGGCCGCGACCGCGGCCGGGGCGGCGCTGATCCCGTGGGCCGCCGCGTGGGCCTGGGAGTCCGCGCTCGACCTGGGCCGCTCCACGGCCGAGGCCGGGGCCATCGTGGCGACCCTGCTGGACGCCGCCGGCGCGGGAGGAATGATCGGCGGCCAGGCGCTGGATCTCGCCGCCGAGGGAGAATCGTTGTCGGAGGACGAACTCGCCACGCTCCACGGCCTGAAGACAGGTGCCCTGCTGGCCGCCGCACTCCAGATCGGCGCCATGGCCGCCGGGGCTTCACCCGCAGCGCTCGACGCCGTGGGAAGCTTCGGGCGGGACCTGGGGCTGGCCTTCCAGGTCATGGACGATGTCCTGGACGCGACAGGCTCCGTGGAAGTCCTCGGAAAGCACCCCTCCGACGCGGACTTCGCCAAGTCCACCTATGTTTTGCTTCTGGGCGTCGATGGCGCCCGGGAGCGGGCCCGATCGCTGGTGACCCGGGGACTCGCCGTCCTCGACGCCGCCGGTCTGGGCGCGCCCCGGCTGCGCCAGCTCGCCCGATTCGTGATCGAACGCCAGCGGTGAGGACATGCAGTTCCAGACAATAGCAATTGTGGGCAAGGCGTCGGCGGGAGGACCCAATGGACGCGTCGGCGCGGCGTGCCGCAGCATCGCGAGCGTCGCCCATGAATTCGGAGCCGCCGTCGCGGTCGAGCCGGCGCTGACCCCGGCGGCTCCCGATCTCGATACCGTCGACCTGCACACCCAAAACGTGCATCTCGTCATCTCTCTGGGGGGAGACGGGACACTCCTGCGCACCGCTCGCGCCGTGTTCGATCGCGAAATCCCGGTGCTGGGCATCAACCTCGGCTACCTGGGGTTCCTCACGTCGGTGTCCGCCGAGGGGCTGGAAGAGGGCCTGCGCGCCGTCCTTGCGGGCGACTTCTCGCTTGAGCGGCGGCAGACCCTGCACGCCGAGGTGCTGACCCCCACGGGAGAGGTCCGCGAGACCTATTCCGCGCTCAACGACGTGGTGGTGCACAAGCCCGGGGCGGCGCAGGTGGCGCGCCTGGACCTGTGGGTGGGGCCCCAGGACGACCTCGAGGAGATCGGCAGCTTCTCGGGCGACGGCGTCATCCTCTCCACGCCCACCGGGTCCACCGCCTATTCGCTGTCGGCGGGAGGGCCGATCATCGTGCCCAACCTGCCCTGCTTCGTGGTCACGCCGATCCTCCCCCACACCCTGGCGCTCCGACCCGTGGTGGTCCCCGGCGACGGCGAAATCACAGTCACCGCGCTGGACCGCCGCGAATCCCTCTTTGTCACGGTGGATGGGCAGGACGGCGGACCGGTGGGGCACGATGAGCGCGTCGTCGTCCGCATGGGGACCTTCCGCGTGGGGCTGGTGCGCCTCCCCGGGCACTCCTTTTTCGCGACCCTCCGCCAGAAGCTCAGCTGGGCCGCCGGCCCCCTGCTCGGGGGGTGATTGCGCACCGTCTCCTGGAGATGTGCCCATTCAGCCATGGCAGCGCCCATCCCGGCTCCCCACAATTGACGGGCGCGCCGTGAGCCCCATGAACGTCTCCCCCCCAACGCCATGCTGATCGAGCTGCGGATCCGCAACTTCGCCGTCCTCCGAAGCGCCCTGCTGCGCCTGGAGCCCGGGCTCAACGTCATTTCCGGCGAGACGGGCGCCGGCAAGTCGATCGTGGTCGACGCGCTGGAGATTCTTCTGGGCGGCCGCGCGTCCTCGGCGGTCGTGCGCAGCGGTGAGCGGCGCGCTACGGTGGAGGGTGTGTTTGATATTCAGGGCGACGCGGACCTCGCGGTGGCGCTCGACGAGCAGGGACTGGAGGCCGACGACGACCACCTGGTATTGAGACGCGAGGTCCGGAGCGAGGGACGCAGCCGCGCCTGGATAAACGGCTCCCCGGCGACGGCGGCGCTGCTGCGGCGCATCGGAGCGCTGCTGGTGGACATTCACGGCCAGCACGAACACCAGCGCCTCATGTCGGCCGGTTTCCAGCGCGAGGTGCTGGATGCTTTCGGCGAATGCGCGGGGCTGGCGGACGAGGTCGCGGCGCAGTTTCGGCGCGCGGCCGCGTTGCAGGAGCGGATGGACGCGCTAGCGGAGCGGCGGCGCGACCTGGAGAGCCGGGCCGACTTCATCCGCTTCCGCCTCGGCGAGATCCGCGGCGCCCAGATCCGGCCCGGCGAAGACGACGAGATCCAGACCGAAGTCAACCGCCTCGCGAACGCCGACCTGCTGATGCGCGAGACCTACGCGCTGCAGGCCCTCCTGCACGACGACGACGATTCCGTCACCGACCGCCTCTCCGGCGCGGCGGCCCGACTGCGCCGCCTCGCCGAAGTCGACCCGGCGCTGGAGTCCACCGCCTCGGCGCTGGAAGACGCCTACCACAGCGTCTCCGATGCGGGCGCGGAGTTGCGCTCATACGGCGACGCGATCGACCACGACCCTGCGCGGCTCGAAAGCCTGCACGAACGGCAGGCCCTCCTCCAAGCGCTGATGCGGAAGTACGGCCCGTCCCTCGCGGCGGTGATCGAAACGGCGGAGACCCTGGCGCGCGAGCTGGACGAACTCGAAGCGGCCGAACTCGATGCCACCGAGTTGCGCAATCAAGTTGCACATGCACAGGAATCATGTGCGACAACGGCGGCGAAGCTGTCGCAACGGCGCCGGGAAGCCGCGAAGCGCCTCGCCCACGCGACCGAGGCCCTGCTGCCGAGCCTCGGCCTCGAAGGCGGGCGGTTCCAGGTCGCTTTCGAGACGCTGGCGGCGCCTTCGGCCCACGGCCTCGAGCGCGTCCACTTCATGGCCACCATGAACCCGGGCTTCCCTCCTGGCCCCCTGTCACGCATCGCCTCGGGCGGCGAACTCTCCCGCATCATGCTCGCCCTCAAGTCGGTGCTCACCGGCATCGACGATCTCCCCACCCTCGTCTTCGACGAAATCGACGCCGGGATCGGCGGCGTGGTGGCGGACAAGGTCGGCGAGCGGCTCGAGGACGTGGCCCGGGGACGGCAGGTGTTCGCCGTCACGCACCTCGCCCGGATCGCGGCCCGCGCCGCCAATCACTTCGTGGTGGAGAAGGGGACCGTGCGCGGTGTGGCGGAGACGACGCTGAGGCGCCTGACGCCCGCGGAACGTGTTCACGAAATCGCGCGCATGCTGGGCGGCGATCCGGAGTCGGAGCCGTCGCTGGAGCACGCGAGGGAGTTGCTGGGGTAGGGGAGCCTGCCAGCACCAGTAATCCCGTTGTTGATCCGACGTACCAATACATCTAGACTGTCCGGTTGTGTGGCACAAGTATCGACAAATGTCTTATCCGATAACGCAAATGCGACTCCTGGAAGCCATCTCCCTCTTCTTCGACGCCTGTCCGGGTCCGCCCTTGGCAAGGACGGGACTGCGCATGGCGGCATTGCAAGCGGTAGAGGGTATTCCGGAACTCCAGTCCACACGGACGAAAGGGATTGCAACATCCACAGGACTCAACGCTCCTCACGAAATGCTCGAGGCGGGCGCTCGGCAAGTACTGTATCTGTCATCTGTGGGGGGTGTGGCCAAGAGGTTGAAGTGCCGGCCAGCCTATCTGTCAAAAGCTTCGATCCGACACGGTTACTCCTTCTCTCGGGCGCTCAGGTGGATTCGACTCCTCCACGGCATGGCAATCCTGGCTGAGGGGTTCCGGGTCGATACACTCGTGCACAGGCTCGGGTTCAGCGATGTCGCAGGGTGGAGCAGGTTCACAAAGAGACTCGTTGGGCGGAGTCCGAGTCAGTTGCCTCTGCTGCCCTTGGAGCTGTGGGTCCGCAAAGGCCGTTGACGATGTCTTTCTTGGGATTCCGGCGAGCACAGCGTCGCGACAGAGATAACGATTTGGCCCAATACGACAACAAAAGGGTGACAAAAGACATGGAAGCAGTGTGGCGTGGGTCTCATCTTTCCCGGGAACCGATGGAAATGCCACCGGGTTACACCCATCCCAAAGGGGAGGAAGTAAGATGATGTACTCGACAGTGATCAGGCTCTTGCGCACGGTAGCACTGCCACCTGCGAGGACTGGTGCAATCCAAGGGGAACTAAAGGCCGCCGACCCGGTGGTGACTCGGAGCGCGGGCACGAGCGGATTAGCGGCGATAGTTGCTATGTTTCTCTCCGCGACATCCGCGCTCGGTTTGGTGGAAGAGACGGAATCAATGAGCGGGAACTTGATGAATCTCAACGAGCCCGCGGTCGCCCTGGGATCCGGTGCAGATCTGGACTGCCTTGACGACGACGAGCCAGCGGCAGCGCCGCGGGGCCCGGTCTTGGAATCGGAAACGGTGCCGAGTGCCATCCCCTCTAATGGGTGCCCCGCCGGAGTGTGGTGGCACCGCTTCGAAGGCAACACTGGAGAAGACGAAGAAGAGGGGGGGGTCACCATCGTGTGGTGTAGGTACACAAGTTCGTATACAATTTCATACGGCATCGGCATCGTCGCGACTTACAGAATGTGTAAGTACTCGGGATGTGGCCTGACGTTGACCGAGGAAGAAGCAAACACCGGGATGAACTAGAATGTTACGAGTGCTATTGGTCCTGGGCTCCTTGGCTTGGATGTCGGAATGCGACCTGGGTGCCCAACAGCGATTGGAAATCGATCATGCCTCTGGGCGCACGGTCGTCAACAATCGCGAATACGCGTTTCGAGAGATCTCCTCTATCGATCATCAGGCTGGGCTAATCTATGTCGTTGACGCTAGCGAACCGCTAGCCGCGATGGCGTTTTCGTTGGACGACGGCACGCTCTTGGGCACTCTTGGTGGCAGGCAGGGTGAAGGGCCAGGTGAACTTCGGGATCTAGTGGATTTGGCGGCGATTGCTGGTGGGGTAATGCTCGCGGATCATACACGTGTCATTCGATGGGACCTTGACGGCAGTCTGGCCGATGTCTGGACGCCAAATGGACCACCGATTCCAAGTCTTTGTTCTCTGGAGAATGCTCCGGCGGTACCCGTGCCTGGTGGCGTCATCAGACGGATGGGCGAGGGCCCGGACTTAGTCCTGGGATCGGGTCGGCTTGGTACTACCATCACGGGCACAGATCTGGAATCGGCCCGAGCGGCGGCATTCCGGTTTGCCGTCTCCAAGATTACTTGCATCGGTGATGTCGCCTATGTCTTGGACGAAAGGCTGTCCGCTATTTCGATCAACGGAACAGTCTTGGAGCTTCCAATTCCAACGGAGATGGAGGAAAGAAGCAAGCGTGCCCGTGAAGCCGCCCGCAATCAGGCGCCTAGTCGGTTGTTGGATCCGTATTCGGGGATATACGGTGATGGGAAGGGGAATCTCCTGATCACGCGATGGGCTTCTTCACTTGCCGGGGCCCTGGTCGATCCGGGGACCGGTTGCTATTCCCTTTTGGTCGATACCCAACCGCTTCGCAGTTCACGACGGTTGGTTGGGATCTATCAGGACAGTGCTGTTGTCTTGGAGAGTCCAACCGACATCCAAACGATCAACGGCAAGCCCAGAACGGTCGTCTATGCAGATGAGGCATCTGTCATTGCTCTTCGACCATTGCGCCTTGTGGAAGGTGATCCCTGTCCGATGAAATCCGAAGGACTATCTCTCTAACGGTCATGGGGAGGTGGCGGAGTGTCCACTTGCCGGACAGTCCGCCGCTCCCGCCGATCGTCCTGCGGTACATCACGCGGATCTCAAGGGGGTCGCCAGCCACGCCATCGAGGTACGCCCCCGGTTGTATACCATCCCAAAGTCGTTGACAGGTTCCGCAAACTCCCTGTGCAGATTGCATTTCCCCGGAGGACCCGACAATCCCGTGTTGAGTACTAGTGTCATGTCACACATCAAACGTCGGATAGAGGCGCTTGAGCTTGACACGGGCGTCGTCCGTGGTGAACTGCCAGTCGACCTTCGCTTGGATTCTGTCTCTGGCCACCTGCCAGGCGGCAACTTCGGCGCGTAGAGTGTCGATGGAAGTCGATGCGGCGGTTGAGGCATTGGCGGATCATGACGTTGAGTTCGACCTCGGCGACATTCAGCCAACTGACGTTGACGTGCTTGGGGGTATGGACGAACTCGCAGCGATCCCAAAGCGCCTTGGCCTCAGCGGGTTCGAAGGTCTCGTAGAGCGCGCCGGGGCGGTGCGTGTTGAGGTTGTCCATCACCAGCGTGATTCGGGTGGCGCCGGGATACTGTGCGGCGATGTCGCGCAGGAAGCGGGCCCAGTCGGTTTTGGTCCTGCGTGTACAAGTACGGTATTCACCTGACACCCGGCCTCGCCGAGGTCAGATCTACGCTGCGGTCTTGACCTCCTTTCTGGCGGACTTTGTCCGTGCCGGGGACTTCTTCGGGATCCCGGCCTTGAAGACATCGTAGGGCGTCCTGCCCTTCATGCCGCGGCCGCGGTGTGGCCGCTGGCGGTTGTAGGTCTCCAGGTAAGCATCCAGGTCCTTCTGCATCTCCGCAACCGTCTCGTACCAGGTCGTCCGGCCCTTGATTCTCAGATGCTCTTCGAGGAGCGTGCGGTGGAAGCGCTCGATGAAGCCGTTCGACTGAGGCCTGCCGACCTTCGTGGTGCGGTGTTCGATCTCCTCGAGCTGCAGGAAGAGCTCGTAGGGATGCTTGTCCGGCCGGCCGCAGTACTCGCGGCCGTTGTCGCTCAGGATCGTCTGGACCTTCACGGCGTGCTCCTCGAAGAAGGGCAGCGCGTGGTTGTTCAGGATCTGAACGGCGGTGACCGGCATCTTCGAAGTGTAGAGCCGGGCCCAGACGAAGCGGCTGAAGCAGTCCAGCACGGTCTGGATGTAGACCTTGCCGACGCCCTTCAGTGTGCCCGCGAAGAAGGTGTCCACGGCCACAAGTTCGCCCGTGGCACCCACTTTGATGTGTCGCTCACGGTACTCGGGGTCGAAGCGCTCCAGCGCCTGGATCTGCTCCTCGCTCAGCTTGATCTTCCGCTTTCGGACCGTCTCCTCCAGCCTCAGCAGCCGGTGATGCCGGGTCAGGAGGTCATTGCGCATCCAGACGCCCCGCACGCCGCCGGAGCTGACCTGGATCCCCCTCAGCATCAGCTCGTCCGCGACTCGCTGAGCACCGTGCGTCGGGTACTCCAGCGCATGGGCCAGGATCGCCTCTTCGACCGGCGCAGCAACGCGGTTCGGGTGCGGCCCCCTCGCTCCCGGCAACCGATCGATCAGGCCGTCGGCGCCGTGCAACTGAAAGCTCCGCCGGATCTCGTAGAACTGCTGCCGGCTGTAGCCCACGATCCGGCACGCCTTCGAGACATTGCCGAGTTCCTGGGCGAGTTGTAGCAAAGACAGCTTGCGGCGCGCTATCTTCTCTGCTTGGACGGTGGTCATTCTCGTTCTCCTCTCCGTGGTTAGTGAGTGGTTTGAAGCACTTCTCATCTAACCCCGGCGAGACCGGTCTGGCCACCGTCCTTTCCTTGGGCCTACTGTCAGGTGATTACTGTACTACAACAGTCCTGCGCTCGGTCACCTTGGTCTAGTGCCGGCCGGCCAGCGGTTCGGTGGCAAATGAACACGTTGCAGGTGTCGAGGCGCCGGTACTCGTAGTCTTCGCGCGCCGGCCGTCCGGGTGCCGGCGGGACGGGCGTGCGCGTTTCGCCGTTCAGCTGGCGCTGCGTCTCGTCCATGCACAACACCGGGAAGTCCGCATCGTACGGACGCCGGTAGACGTCGAGCACCCGCTCCATCCCCGCCACGAAGTCGGCGTTGCGCTACGGCGGGATCACCCAGCCGCCGCGCCGCCACGGTTTTACGGCGTTTTTCTTAGCGCCCGCCGCACCGTCTCGTGCGAGACGCTGTCGATGTAGCCGAGTTCCACCGCGCGGTCCGCCAGCAGGCGCAGCGACCACTGCGAGCGCCCCTCGGGCGGATCGCCGCAGCTGAGCGCGACGAGGCGCGCCTCGAATTCCCCGTCCACACACAGAGATGCGATCGGCTTTGTGTTCGATCTCCAGTCAAGAGAAGCGATTCCCGTGTCCTTACAGTCGAAGGGGCAGGAATGGATGCGCGGGAGTACAGCCTTTTTCGACGGCGCCGAATTGCTCCTTTCGGACGAGTTGGGAGGCTTGAAGCGGGTGGCGACGCGGCTTACGCCTCCTCCGGGTCGGTGAACTGCCGTCCCCAAATCCCCACAAAAAACCGGAACCCCACCTCCAGCGACTCGGACACCGGCATACCCCCGCTCCCGCCCACCGTCCGCCGGTACATCACGCGGACCTCGAGCGGATTGCCGGCCACGCCATCGTCCCCCACCTGCGCCCCCCTGTTGTACACCATGCCAAGCAGCGCCTGACCCACGGATCCGCCGCTCCCCGGAACGAGAATGCCGGGGTCGATGGCCGGGGACGGTAACGCCTGGGCAGCGGCCGTCTCATCGACCGGAACCACCGCGGGGATGGTGAAGGAATCCTCGCCTTTGCGGAAAAATCGGTATCCGCCCACGATCGACATCGCGTCCGTGAGCCGGTACCACGGAGTCAGCTCCAGGAACTGGTAGTCCCCCGGCCTCCAGTCGAGCGCGGTCTCGGTCGACCGGAGCGCAAAGGCGATCCCGGGGTCGGAGACCCGCCGCACCGTGCTTCCCTTCAACTGAGTGCCGTAGCGGAAGTCGGCCCAGAGACCGAAATCGCCCCGCCAGCGCCCGTTCATCCATCCCCTCAGCTCCACGTCGAGTTGCCTGTCGCCGCTGCCCGAGTCCAGGAAGTTGGCGGGATCGTCCTGCGTGCCCGTGGGCAGACGTGCCATGGCTCCGGCACCCAGCGTGAACTGATTCGGACTCTCGGGGTCGCCGATCTCGAAGACGCGCGCATCTGCCCTCACCTCGATGTCGCCGAGGCGCCAGAGCGACTTCCAGTTCTCGAACGGGGTGTCCGATTCGATGCCGAAGATCGGCTCGGAAACCAGCCGCACGAGGTCCTCGGTGGTCAGGAGCGCGCTTGCCAGCGGCATCATGGCTGGCGTGCCGGTGATGCCCGCGGCCCCGAAAGCCTCCGCGAACCCGGCCAAGCGCGCATCCAGCGCCATCCCGGCAGAGGACGAGGAGAGAGGCGCGAACATGCTTCCGTACATCAGCGCGAGGAGCGAGTGGAAGGAGCGCGCGTCGGCCAGGAGTTGTGTGGCGTCCCGGCAGGCATCGGACATGGGATCCATCCCGCAGGTCTCGCCGCGGAAGACGTCGTAGGCGCCGATCGACCCCTGAAGACCGTTGAGGAATCCGGTGACCGCGGCAGGATCATCCATCCCCGGGCTGAATCCCGCATTGGTCCCGGCGGAATCCGCCACGAACAGCGTCGTGAACTCGGTCTCGTTCTGCACCAGCGGGACCACCGCGCCCACCGTAAGCCAATCGAACACACCCACATCCACCGCCACCGGGACCCTTGCGGCGCTCTTCTCGAGCACCGAGGACATCATCCCCAGGCTCATTTCGTAGTCGTCCTCGATCGCGGCCCGCACGGAAGCCTCGGGTTCGGCCAGGAACGGAAACATGCGGCTGCCGACGGGCCCGCTGAACAGGTCGCCCAGGCTCACGGGCCCATCGGTCCGGCTCCCGATCCGGTAGAGGTCCGAGAAGCTGGAGTACTCGCCCAGGATGCCGAGGCGGACATGCCCGTGCGGGACCAGCGGCGAATAGGGCTCCTGAGCGGCTGCGCCGATCGGGAGGGACAGGCCCCCGGTGCTCAGGAGGAGGGTGAAGAGCGTGAGGGCTGTCGAGCGGTTACGGAGCACGGCTCATCCGGGAAGAAGGCGCTGGCGGAGACAAGATAACAGGGACCGTTGCGGGCGAGAACGCGACAGCCGCCCGTGGGGGCGCCGGGCCAGGCTCGGCCACGCGGTTGACACTCCCTGGCCCCGTCCCTAACGTTGCTATCCCTTCTGACGGCATGCCCCTGCGCAGAGTTGCCGCGGGAGGGTCCGGCGCCCTGAAAGAGGGGTGCCGCCACGCGGGAATAGCTCAGTTGGTAGAGCACCACCTTGCCAAGGTGGGGGTCGCCGGTTCGAGTCCGGTTTCCCGCTCTGGATACGGGCAGTCCAGCCGCGACGCGATGCCGCCTCAGATGGGGCCGGGACGCGCCGCCAACTGCTTCCGGGGGGCGACGGCCGACTGCCGCGCCCCCTTCGTATCGGCGCCGTAGCCAAGTGGTAAGGCAGAGGTCTGCAAAACCTCCATTCGGCGGTTCGAATCCGCCCGGCGCCTCTTTTCGGCGGCACCCGTGCGCTTGCGGGGCACGGCGGGCCGCGGGCACATCCGGCCCCGCCCGGCCCGCCGCCTTCCGGGTTCGCGTCCCGCGGGCCGGCTGTCAGGGAATCAGACGCCGCGGCCTCGGCCTCAGCAGAAAAAGCCCCTCGTACATGCTGGTGACCACCACCGCGCCGCTGTCGAAGAAGGGGTAGGCCGTCCACGCGCCCACGAACCCGGGCGGATCGCCCTCGTACGGCGTGGTGTCGAACCAGCCGATCTCTTCCGGCGCCTCCGGGTCGCTGATGTCGAAGACGCGGAAGCCGGCCTGGTAGTTGGCCTGGTACATCCGGTCGCCCTTGACGTAGAGGTTGTGGTCGGTCGCGCCGGTGGGGCCGTCCACGGACCCGACGAGGATCGGGTCGTCGAGTTCAGCGACGTCGTAGATGTAGGTGCGCGTATTCGAGACCGTCCCGACCAGCTCGTCGAGCTCGTCGTCGAGGTAGTAGTAGCGGTGATCTTCGGTGAGCCAGCCTTGGTGGATGTACGCCACGCCGGGGTGGCTGGCGCCGCCGATGGGCGCGGGGGTCTCCTTGTCGGTCACGTCCACGATCCTCAGCAGCGTCTCGTTCGAGATGAAGCAGATCTGCCGGCCCTGATAGCGGCCGTCGGGACCCTGGTAGACCACGCACTGGGCGTCGTGGGTGCGCCCGGGCGCGATCAGCCCGACCGTGTCGGTGAAGCAGCCCGCGAAGACCGGGGCCTTCGGGTCGCGGACGTCGACCATGTGAAGGCCGCCGCCGCAGGTCTCGCCGCCGCCGCTCGCGCCGACGGGGAAGGCGAAGCCGCTCTGGGCGTCCATCACGAGGTTGTGGGCGCTGTCGATGCCGCGGTAGACGGCGTCGGGTTCGAACTCGATGCCGGCGGTGGAGGGGGCGGAATCGGGGGCGGCGTCGCGGAGCCGCGTGAGGTCGAAGACGACAAGGCCGTGCTCGCCCGCGCCGTCGCCGGTGAAGAAGAGGTGGTCGGCGTAGACCTTCAGGTCGCGCGCGCCGCTGGGGTTGGCGGGGACGACGCCCATGTAGCGCGGGCCGGCCGGGTCGGTCACGTCGACGATCGCCGCGCCGCCCGTGCGCCCGACCAGGGCGTACTCGCGGCCGGTCTCCGGGTCCGACCATCCCCAGACGTCGCTCACGCGTTCGCCGGGCCCGCCGCCGAGCGCGGAATTCGGGAGGAAGGCGAGGAGGTCGACGTTGTCGCACGAGAAGGCCGCCGCGGCGCCGTCCTCGCAGGTGACCTCGCCGCCCGTGACGGCATCGGGGCCGGTACCGGGGTGCAGCCACTCGGGTTCGCCCCAGGGACCGCCCAGCTCACGGGTGTACACCATCGCCGCGCCGTATCCGCCGTCCGTGCCCGGCGCGCCGACCACCGCGACCCGGGTCCCCAGCGCGATCGCCGCACCGAGTCCGGCGCCGGGCGCGGTCTCCGGTGTCGCGATCGGCTCGGGCTGCCACTCACCGTCGACGAGGCGGAAACGATGGACCCGACCGGCGCCCGATTCGGCCCCCGGCGCGCCGATCCACAGTTCGTCGCCGAGGAGGGCGAGCGTCGCCCCGAATGATCCGGCCCCGTCGGTTGCGTCTTCCGAGTCGAGCGAAAGCACCTGATGCTGCTCCCACTCGCCGGGATCGAACCGGCGGTATGCGTACACCAGGCCGGTCCCCCCCCGGGCCCCCGGAGCCCCCACCAGCATGCGGCTGCCGTCGACGGCCAGCGTGGCCCCGAAGCGCGCCCCGGCTGCCAGCGAGTCCGCGGGTGCGAGGGTGATGTTGCCCAGCGCGCTGTCCTGCGGCCGGAACACGAATACCCGGCCCACCTCGTCCGCGCTCGGGGATGACACCAGCACTTCGTCACGCCGGAACGCCATGGCGGCTCCAAAGTCCGCGTATGCAGAGGCGGGTCCGGGAAGCTGCACGAGGGTCGGCGGCTGCCACCCCCGTCGCTCGTCCCTCTGATAGAGATACACGGCAGGGGGGCTGGCGCCGTCCCCGGCCACCGAAACCGCGACCTGGTCGCGTCCAAGGGCCACCGTGCGCAAAGGTGGCGAAAGGATCCGCATGATCCCCGGGAAGTCCAGCACCGCGCCGCCCGGGGCGCCGGGGTTCGCCGCCTGACCCGGATTTGCCGGCAGGAAGAGCTCCAGGCCGGTCTCGTGGGCAAGACCGTCGCGCCCATCGCGGAAAACGTGCGCTCCGACCTCCACGTCGGGGTCCGCGGAGCCCACCACCAGGCGGTCGCCACTCCACTGCATCGAAGGCGCCAGGCGGTACCCGTTCTCGGCGGTTCCGGGCGGTGAGAAGGAAGTGACGAGCACCCAGGCTCCCGAGTCGTCCCTCTCGAACCGGTACAGCGCCGCCGGCCCGCGCGCCGGTCCCGGCTTGCCGACGATCACGCTCTCACCGGACACCGCGACCATCCTGCCGAACTCGTCCTGGGCCGCTGTAGGGGTGGCCACCAACAGAGTGATGGCCAGGGGCACCGCGGTGGTCCGCAGCGCGGCGGAAGTCTGGAGAACGGCGAGAGTCCGAAGGACGGCCCGCCCGGCGGCGGGAATGCAGTCGGCGGACTTCGAGAAGCGATGGCTCCCGGGAATCATGAACATTTGTTGCACTCCGGCTATTTTGGCTCAGGGATGAAGCTGTGGATAGCTTGCCCTCTCGACAAGATAAGCTGATTTTACAACTCGTTGTAATCAGTGATTTTGCGAGTTTCGTGGGCCGGATTCCCGCCGAATGATTCCCGCTGGTCGGGATTTCAGCCGCGAGCCCTGCCGCGGCCTTCCAGTGCCGTCCTGAGTTGTCGGGCGTCCGGCCTCTGGTAGCACCTGAGTACCGTCTGTGCATCCTTCCACCCGCCAAGCTCGCAGAGCACCTTGAGCGGAAGGTCCATCAGGTCGCTGGCGAACTTGCGCCTCAGCGAGTGCCAGCCCCGCCGCGGCTTCGGCTCCAGTCCCGCGAGGGTCTGGGCCCTCCGCCACCACTGAAAGGCGGAAACGCGGTGTATGCAACGCGTGGCATCCTTCGACGAAGGCAGTACCGGCGCGTTGCTTGTCCCGGGACCCATCCCGCGCGCTTCCTCCAAGGCGACGAGGGCCTCGTTGGTCAGCGGGGTGACGTGCTCGTAGCCCGTCTTCTCGTGTTCCGCGCGCCACCGGACTTCACGGCCCTCGAAGTCGATATCGCTCCACCGAAGCTGACGTATTGCGCCGATCCGGTGGCCGGTCTCGTGGGCGAGCACCAAGGCCACTCGGAACCGCCAGTTCACTTGGGCGGACACCCGGAGCAACGCTTCGTACTCGGCCTGGGTGAGCACCACCCTTGTCGGGTTCTTCTCCTTGGGCAGCTTGAGGCCCCGGAGCGGATTCCTGTCGAGGAGCAGGCAGCCCCGCTCGTCCTTCGACCTCCCGGCCCAATTCAAGACCGCGATCAGAAACTTGAGGTCGTGCTCGACCGACCGATCGGACACGGGCCTTCCACTCGGTCCAATTCTGCCCGCGCGCCGTTCGCGGATGAAGCGGTCCCAGTCCCGTTGCGACAAGGTCGCGGGGTCTCGGTTCCTCCCGAGGAACCCGAGGAACATCTTGGTCGCGCTACGATCATGCCGCCGCGCGTGTCGGGTCTTGGCCGGGGTGACCTCTTCACCGTAGATATCAAAAAGCGTGCCCAGAGTGCGCGGCTCGGGCTCGGCTTCCGCCTTCCCGTTCAGATCCGGGCTTGCGAACCCAGCGGCGAACTCGTCAGCCTGCTTCTTCGCCCTCACCCATTCGCGGTGTCCCAGAGACCGGGTGAGCCTGCGCCCGTTCTGTCGCCACTCCAATTGGTACAGGCCGGTCTTCGAGTCGGGGAAAACCCTCACCCGGTTCCGGCCCCATTCGCCGGCGCCGTAGGAGCGCCGACTTCGTTTCGTGCGTGCCATCGTTCGATTCCTCCCGTGATTCGATGGACTGCACGATCTGCGTGCCTGAAACCTCGCTCCAGAGGATGTGTCTGACCAGTGACTGTGGCAGATATTCCGGCAGGTCCTGGCCGGGCCCGCGCGGAACGGTTCAGGATGATGGCCAGTGGTGGGGTGCGCGGGGCGATGTGAAAAGCGTCAATCTAACTGCCGGAACGCTACAAGGAGTACTTGGCTATTCTCCCTTGGAGTTCGAACCGGTTGGGGCTGGGCCGCTGCTCGGATCGACCCTACCGGACCGGCGCTCTCGGATGAATCGGTCCCAGCCTGAGCGCCGACAACCCGTCGGTGGCTTCACCACTAGCGGAATGGTTCAGCGGGGTCATACTGCCTCGCGCAAATGGGCCCCTCGGAAACCAGCCTTCGTATCGAGTCACGGTTACCCTGAACTCCATGGCCGTATCCATTCCCTTGAAATCCAACGTGTACTGAGATCCATCGCGCCATTTCCCGATTTGACTTGGGGTCATCCGCCCCGGTTCAGGGCTTTCCTCCGGGAAGAGGGGACAGCCTTCGCTGGCAAAGGAGAGAAGGTAGCCACCCCCCCGAACCCATGGGACACCACACTATCGGGAGGCGATCCTCAGGTCCAGGATTCGATAGGGTGCCTCCGGGGGGACATTGATGAGGCGCATGCTCCCGGGAAACAACTCCACCAGGCGAAGGACCTGTCTCACGTTGTTGACGTCGAGTTCTTCGTCCTCCCCGACCGCAGCCACGATCAGGAGGGCACCCGCCGGCAGCCAGCAGGTCCCAAAAAAACCTTCGGCGCTCACGGGTGCGTCGGCAAGGGTCCGCCAGACCCTGCCTTCCAGCTGGGCAAGGTCGAAGGACTCAAAAAAACTCCCCGCAGAGAACGCGGTGGAATATACCCTGACCGACATTTCCTCGGTCGGCCTCGGGGTCTGGCCGGTCAACCTGCCGGTCAGGATGACGCTTCGCGCCACCCAGTCCGTTCCGGACAACATGGGGGCGGCGGGCTGCGAGACACCGTCGCAAATGTCGTTGATGACCTGGTCCAGTGACGGTGCTTCGAACTCGATGAGCTCCAATTCGTCGGTGTCCTCCCCCATCCTGACTTCCGCCGACTCGGGTTGATAGGCCAGCTGCATCAGGTAGGGGTGCTCCCACTCGACCGTGTAGGTGCCGGTACCCAGGTGCGTGAATTCGAAGCGACCCTGGGAGTCGGTCAGCACCTCGGTTCCCTCGCCTGATACGAATACGCGTGCTCCGGGTAGTCCCACTCCGGTGCTATCGAATACCGTGCCCGCAATCCGGCGTCCGGGGTCGCCCCGGAACACAATTCCTTCGTTTCCCTCGGCCCGGAGAAGTTCTCCGTGCTCCAGGGTGATGCCATCCAGTTCGACGTTCGATCGGTTGCCCGACACTTCCGGATCCACCCTGGCCCGGAACAGTCGCAGGCTCCATGAGGTCACGATCCAGGTGCCGTCCGGCAGCGCATGGAATTCGACCATTCCCCCGGGCTCGGCATCCATGAGCGATTCAGGTGCATTGAGGTTCAGGTACTCGAATTCCAGCCGTCTGAGGCGTGAAGTCGCCTGGTCCAGCCACATGGTTCCAGCGATCTCGGGCATGGTCCGGTTGGGCACAGGTTCGAAATCCAGACCAACCACGCCCGCCTCGTTGTTTCGGCCGCCTCTGATCAGCAGGCAATGCGTGTCCAGAAAGGCGTCGGACAGAAGCACCTCCGCATCGGGTGCCCAGAAGACGGACTCTTCGGGCGAATAGCGCGCGAATCCTCCCGCCCGCAGCGAGTCCGCGGGTAGCGAGACATACGGTGCTGCTGCAAGAAGCTCCGAATAGACTCGGTCTTCGGATTGGACCTTGCGACCACGGCGATCGAGCCGCCGCTTGATGCGAAGGACATCGTACCGATAAAGGCCCAGTTCCTGGGTCCACGCCGCCGCCTCCAGCGCCTTCCGCGCCTCTTCCCAGACTCGAGTGACCGCCAGCCCCTCGCCGGGGCGCACTCTGCACTGTCGATCGGCCACGGCCTCGATGCCGCGAAGCGAGATCGCCTCCACTTCGGCTCGGATCTCGATCACCAGGGTATCTCCCGCGGCAAGATCGAAAGACTCGGAATAGCTGGTGGCGTACCCGATCCGCTCGGCTCTGAGACGGTACTCGCCTGGTCGGGGTGCCTCCAGTTCGAAGAGGCCGCTGCTGGAGCGGCTGAGCACCCTCGCTTCTTCGATGTCCTGGGGGTTGACCAGTACGATCATGGCCGTACCAAGGCTGCTGCCGTCCAAGGCGTCCACGAGACGGCCCCGAACCACCTGGGCATCCGCCAATGCCGGAGCCAACAGGCTCATCAGGCAGGCGATCGCGAAAATGCTCTGTTTGGTCAGACGCAGCCAGCTCAACATAGGCCCAAACTAACGGGCCTCCACAATCCGTGCACCCTTCGCGCAAGCGGAAGAAACCACCGTGTCGGATTGGACGCCGGCCTCGTCGCGAAACGCTCCCGCCATCGCGGTCACGACCCTCTCCGCAGCGTCCCTCCCCCGGCACACGGCGAAGACCGACGGCCCCGAACCCGAGAGCCCGGCCCCGATCGCTCCCGCTTCGACCGCGCTCGCGCGCACCCTTTCGAATCCGGGTACCAGTTTCGCGCGCACGGGCTCAGCCACCGCATCGCAAAGGCACCGCGCGATCAGATCCCAGTCGCCTCGGAACAGCCCCGCAACCATCCCGGCCGCGTTCCCCCATTGCTGCACGCCCGCCATCAGCGGGATGGTGTCGCCCAGGATCGTCCGTGCCTGTCGCGTTTCGACCTCCATGTGGGGATGCGCGACGGCCACCACGAGGTCGTCGGGGGTGGGCAGCCGCACCACACGATCCGGGTCGCCTTCGCCTGGGACGAGCAGAACGAACAAATCGTCGTCGGGTTCGTCGGACTGCACCAGAGGAACCGGGCCTCGTAGGTTGGGTGGCGACGCCAGACGGCACATTCCCATGCTCCGACGCCGATCTTTCTGGCGGCCCGTGCGTGGCCATCCCACTCGGGGTTGAGGGCTTCGGGCACGACCCCGGACGGCTCGTCGACTCCTTGCCGCCTTCCTCCAGAGCGGTGATCCGATGGCTCCACGGCATGGCGGTCGGCACGGCCGCGGGGAGACTCGTCTTGAGCGACGGAGGCCCGTGCCGATGCCGATCCACGAGTGTACATGGTGCTTCGGGGGTCGCCGGACACGAAATCACGCCCGCGATGTACATGCCTCCGGTTCCATATGCCGCTGTCGCGCTTGCGGTTGTGCCACGGCCGCCAGAGCGGCGATGCCGATCCGGCCATCGAGGCCGTGGCTGGGAGTGACCCCCATCGTGGGCATGCCTCGATCGGCATCGGGGAGGATGGAGACGGACACTCCACCCTCCCCTCCGCTGCGGGGTCACTCCCAGCCAGCAGTCCCTCCCGGAAGAACGACGAGCGCCGCTTCTCGACGGCGGATGGGACCCATTGGCCGACCGGCTGGCCGGTGGTGTTACCGGGCATGCAACATTACGGGATCGTGGGCATTGAAAATGTCAGGGTTGAGCCCGGTGGCGGGGGTTCGGCCATGGGATGTTGGGCGAAGGCGGGCAAGGGCCGAGAACGGGTTGGCTACCATCGCGTCTCCATTGAACGAAGGAGACGTGATGATCGGAAGAGAGACGCGGGTGTTGTTGCGGCACTATCTGGAACAGGGACTGAGCAAGGCCGCGGTGGCGCGGCGTTGCGGGGTCAGCGAGCGGACGGTGTACCGCTGGATCGCGGCGGGCCAGCTGGACCGGGAGCTTGACGACGGGCCGGTCCGGTACGGGCCGAGGCGGCCCCGGCCTTCGCGGCTCGATCCGTACAAGGAGATCATCGAGACCCGCTTGGAAGCGTATCCGGATCTCAGCGCGGTGCGGCTGTTCGAGGAGATCCGGAAGGCGGGCTACGAGGGCGGCTACGACCAGGTGAAGCGGCATGTGCGGGAGGTCCGGCCGCAACCGCTGCCGGAGCCGGTCAGGCGCTTCGAGACCCCTCCGGGGCACCAGGGGCAGGTGGACTTCGCGGAGTTCAAGACGCCGTGGGGAAAGCGGCACGCGCTGGTCGTGGTGCTGGGCTACTCGCGTCTGATGTGGGTGCGGTACTACGAGCGGCAGACGATGGCGGTGGTGATGGAGGGGCTGGAGTCGGCGTTCCGGTACTTCGGGGGCGTCCCCTCGGAGTTGCTGTTCGATCAGATGAGGGCCGTCATCGTCGAGGACAACCGCGAGGTCGGCGGGCGGCTGATGGAGAACACGGAGTTCCTGCGCTTCGCCCACCACTGGGGCTTCCGGATCCGGGCGTGCCGGCCGTACCGGGCGCAGACGAAGGGGAAGGTGGAGCGGCCGGTCAGCTACATCCGGCGGAGCTTCTTCTACGGACGGGACTTCGCCTCGGACGACGATCTGAACGCCCGGGTGCTGGGGTGGCTCGACAGGGTGGCCAACGTCCGCGTCCACGGCACGCTGAAGGAGCGGCCGGTGGACCGGTTCGAGGCGGAGAGGCCGCACCTAAAGCCCTTGGCCCGCTGGCCTTACAGGCCCGTGACACCGCTGCGCCCCGAGCCCTCGAAGGAGCGGGATGAAGCGGCGGCGGACTCCCGGTTCGTCGAGGTCGAGCGCCGTCCGCTGGCCGAGTATGCCAAGATCGCGGGAGGTGTGCGGTGAGGCCGCCATCGCGCAGGGAGCGGATCGCGGCCCAGCTCGCCGACCTCAAGATGCCCGGCGCGCTGGAGGCGCTGGACGGCGTGCTCGCCAGGGTGGACGGGGGAGGGACGACCGCGGCCGAGGCGATCGAGCGGCTCCTGGCCGCCCAGATCGAGCTCCGCAACGGCCGACGCCTCGAAGCCGCCATGCGCTCCAGCCGCCTGCCGTACGTGAAGACGCTGGCAGCCTTCGACTTCGCCTTCCAGCCCTCGATCAAGCGCGAGCAGATCGACGCGCTGCACGAACTCGGCTTCGTCGAGCGCCGCGAGAACGTCGTCTTCCTCGGCCCGCCCGATCCAGTGACATACTGCACCACCTTTCTATGTGCTTGTGGGGCCGATAGTTAGCTGCTCCGGATCCAGAGTTCGCGGAGCCTTTCTGCGGGCGTGCACGCGTCGGACGTATTCCTGGACTGCGGGCTCGTCGAGATCTACGGTCCGGATGGTCCACGGAGCGTACGGCACGACCTGTCGTCCCGGAAGGATCCCTCTCCGCAGGAGCCTGCCAACGACGGGCGGGCTGACGTCCAGGGACGCGGCTGCCTCCTGCAGAGTGATCAGTCCTTCCTGCTCGCAGGTCGCGGGGTCATGGACCGGGATGCCGTGATAATGGCGCAGGCTGGTGACCCGGCCCGCCGTCCAGTTGTTGTTTCGGCCCGTCTTGAGTCCCAGGCGGTTCAGGATGCGAGCGATCTGTCCGTCCGGGAGCAGTGCTGTCAGCTCCCTTACGATGTCCACGACCTTGCGGTCCGTCGTGTAACGGTGCTGCCCCTTGCGATTCTTTCGAACCGAGAGCTGAGCGTGCTGCCCGCCGGCCCAGCGAACGACCATGTGGATGCGGGCCGCTTCTTCGTCCACATCGACCAGGATCTCTTCGATGAGGGTACGTACGATGCGCTTCTTGAGCCGCATGTCGGCCTCTGGATCGTGCCACACGCCGGGCAGATCCTCAGCCAGCTGCAGGAGCGCCGCCCGGTCGATCCTCTCGTCCTTCTGGCGCTCGCCGGCCTCGAAGGCCACCCACTCCCGTTCGACTTCGGCCACCGCCTCCAGGGCCCGGTTCCAGCGGCGCTCAAGTTCGGCGGCCACAAGGCGGTTTTCCGGCTCCGCGGCGTCGTATTGCCGGCGTGCCCGTTCCGCCTCGTAGCGCGCCTGCTCCACCTTCAGCGCCAGCACCTCACGGTCCCGCTTCCGGTCTTCCCTGGCGTGCTCTGCGGCTCTGATCGCAGCCTCCAGGGCGCCGGGTTGGATGACGGCGAGAACGGCTTCCTCCACGGCGCGGTCCGCAGCGAGGCCGCCGAACGAGATGCAGGAACCCGCCCCGTGGTTGATCGCCGCGCCACGGCAGCTGTAACGGACAACCCGCCCGTTGGTGCCGCTGTAGGTGACATGCGGCCGTCGTCCGCAGCGCCGGCACCGCAGCAGCCCCGCAAGGAGCGAGCGGCCTCGCCGGGGAGCGCCGCGGCGCATCCGCCCCTTCATGTGCACATTCTCCGCGATCCGCTTCTGGTTCGCCTGATACCGCTCCCACCCGATGTAGCCATCGTGATGCCCCGGGATCAAGACGGCCCACTTGTCCTGGGCAACGGGGATACCGCGGCGTCTTCTCGGCTCGCCGTTCATGATCGCCGTCTCCGTGCGGGTCCGCCCGTACGCGTAGGCGCCCGCATAGACGGGGTTGGTGAGGATGTTGTGCACCGAGTTGTAGACCGGGAGCTTCCAGACCACGCCTCGGCCGAACGACCCGTACTGGACGGCTGGCAGCTCCACTCCTTCCTGCCGGAACCAGAGGAGGACCTGCCGGATGCTTCCCAGCTCCTCGAACTTCTCGAACACGAGCCCGATGCTCGTCCGGATCCGCCGGTCCGGGTCCAGCTCGCACCGGTTGTCCCGGGTCCGGAGGAACCCGATGGGGAGCATGGTATAGAGTTCCCCGCGTTCCGCCTTCTCCCGCAGGGCCACCAGAGAGCGCTGGCGCATCACCCCCAGCTCCCACTCGCTCATGGTGCCCTTGAGGCCCAGGAGCAGCCGGTCGTTGAAGTGGTGGGGATCGTAGACCCCTTCGGCGTCGATGATCAGCGTCGAGGTCAGCCCGCACAGGTCGACCAGATGGTGCCAGTCCTTGTTGTTCCGGGCCAGACGCGAGGCTTCGAGGGCGAACACACCACCCACGTCCTCCAGACACACAGCGGATAGCAGCCGCTGGAATCCAGGGCGCACGACCCGCCCCGATCCAGAGCGTCCCAGGTCCTCGTCCACCACCTCCACCCGGCTCCAGCCCAGGGAGCGGGCCCGGTCCGCCAGCTCGTACTGCCTGCGACGGCTCTCCTGGTTGTCCTGAACCTGGCTGAGCGTCGACTGGCGGATGTAGACGTACGCGGTTCGCTCCAAGTGCTGTGGTGTGATCTTTGCCAGGTTCACGAGGCCTTGCCCTCTCCGGCCTCTGAAGCCTCCCGGCGCAGCAGATTCCCGCGCAGCAACTCGATCCAGAGTTCCAGCACGCTCGCCCGAACCTCCGGGGAAAGCGTATCCCAATGGGTGCACCCGAAGCCCAGGGGCAGAAACGGCTGTCGAACCTTCATCAAGAGCCTCCGGATGCCGGGGAAGCAAAGTCATTGTGGCCGGCCGAAGGCTCACCGCTATCCATGTGGGCGTCAAGGAGCCGCCTGAGGGCTCGCAGTGCGGCAACAGACACCGTGGGTGGAGACGTGACCAATTGAGCCCCACTGCCCGCGTCCGGCTTCGTCATCCACTCGGGGATCTCCGTCCTGGTCCCGTCAGGAAGCACGACGACAAGGCTGCCCTCACCGCCCCGGACGTGGCGCCCGCAGACCTGCAGCTCACGACCGCACAGCGGGTGCCACCGATAACGGATGACAACACTGGATTTGTGAGCACTACGTCGCGTGTCCGCCCGGCGTGGGCAAGACGCACCTCGCGATCAGCCTGGCGATCACGGCGGCTGAGAGCGGCCGCAAGATCTACTTCGGCACCCTGACCGACCTCGTCGACTCCCTCGAGGAGGCCAAGGCCGCCGGCCGGCTCGACCGCCGCCTGAAGATCCTCACCCACCCGGCACTCCTCATCGTCGACGAGATCGGCTACCTGCCGGTGACCCAGAGCGGCGCGGTCCTCTTCTTCCAACTCGTCAACCGGCGCTACGGCAACGGCTCGACCGTGCTCACCTCCAACAAGGGCTTCGAGGAGTGGGGCCGCATCCTCGGCGACGAGGTCATGGCCGCAGCGCTCCTCGACCGGCTGCTCCACCGCTGCCATATCGTCAACATCCGGGGCAACAGCTACCGGATGCGCCGCCACGCCGAACTCTCCAAGGCGATCCACCCCCTCGCGAGCCGAGTAGACGCCGAATCGCCTGCCTCGAAAGAGAGCCCCTCATGACGACCTCGCTACCGACCCGCTGCCCCGCTCCGGTCGCTCCGCTCCCTCCGCGGAGCAGCGCTCGGACCCTGACATCTTCAATGCCCAATACCCTGACATTTTCGATGCCCATTGACAGATGGGCCTGTCCGGCATTGCCGACACCCAACCCGGATGCGCCCGCTCCGGCTCGCCTTTCGCCTTCCCGCAGGGATAATTCTATGGGGGAGTACCCCAGCAGGGGGCGGGGACGAGCCTGTGAAAACGCGCACGGCCCCGCGCCCGAACCGGGCACCTGTGCCCCCCGGGGTCGCTACCCTCCACGCCCCAAGCGGCTCCCGTGCCACGGCCGCCCGTGCGGCGAAGCCGCAAGACCTTGCCGCGCCAACGGATAAGCAGGCCGGGCGGTGCGCATCACGGAAGCGCCAGAATGTGCATCGACCCCCATTGTCTCTTGCACACCTCCGGTACGGCCCAAAGACATCATCTCTCCCATTAGAGCTCGATCCGGGCGAGGTCGCGCCGGGTCTCCTCGTCGATTTCGGACGGGCGCGGATACCGCGACCAGTTGGTCAGCACCCTGCTCGTCCTACCGTACTCCTTCCATCTCCGGGCGACCGCAACCACTTCGATCTTGAGGCCCAGGGCCCAGAGCGCCTTCCAGAGATCGCCGTGCTTCGCGCCCCACGAACGGAGTGCCGTCGCGGTCTCGTGGCCCGGCTCGGCGTAGACGAACACGGCGCGCTCCGCGTCCAGCGCGATGGGAAGCCCGAGCGGAAAGAAGCGCCGGAGGCCCCCGAGCGCGCCCCGGTAGAGCACGTGGTCGAGCGCGAGCAGGCGGCGCATCATCACTTCCGGTAACTGTGATCCGTTGTGCGGAACCTGCGCGTGAAGTCTGGATCGCGGGAGAAGTGTCGCGCGGCGGCGGTGGTCCCCGGCACCAAACGCCTTGTAGATCCTGCGACCATGGATCCGGCAGATCCGGCCGATGCCGTTGATGCCGGGCGGTTTCTTTTCGATGGCCACGCCTTGGCGACGAGCTTGCGGATGGCGCGGCCAACCTTCTCGTGGTGGCACCCGAGGAAGCTCGTCCACTGCGCCCGCGTGAACACACCTCCGTGGAAGCAAGCAAGTGCGATCCACTCGGCGCGGCGGCCCGTCCAGCCCAAGGGCACCCCAGCGCCTTCCCGCGCACCTTCAAGCGGGGGACCGGGGCCGTCCCGCCCACTGCCGGGCCGAACCGTTGCTTCGGCGTTTCCATGCCTGAACGGTGACGAACCGTTCGCAGGCGAGTCAACCAGTGGGTCGTACCCCCATGCGCCGGCAATGTACAGAGGCGTCTAATGCGGTGTTCGTCCCGCCGGACACCGCTGCCAGCCGCTTCTCCAGCCAAGGCCGTCCATGCTCGGGCCGAGATAATCCAGTTAAGGCTCAAGCTCCCCGGCGATAGCTTGGAAGGCTACCAGTGCTTGTGCAGGTCCTCGACGATCGCGGAGCAGGTTCCGCCTCACGGTCTCGCCCGCGCCGCCCTCGACCAAGACGTTGTCGAGAACCACGATGGCGCAAGTCCCGTGCACCTTGAGTTCATCGTTTCACCGGTGCCTCGGACGCACCCCGGGTAGCCGCCGCTGAGTCGTCGTATTCCCGATCAGTAGTCGCCCCGCTCAAGCTTCGATACGATGACCGGATGCCCGCTTTCTCGGAGTGTGTGCAGGAAGTCCCGCAGCGGCGTCAAATCCTCCGAGAGCGAGAAATGCATGTCAACCTCGGCTCCGCGATGGCCCGCGTGAAGCTCGGTATACGCTAAGTGCGAACACACGCTCGTAGAGACGTTTCCGGACAAGTCGGTCGGCGCGGCGCGCGGAAAGAATGTACCAGTCCGCGCTTAGGATCGCTTCATAGGTCCGCCGGAAAATGCGGTCCTGGTTCGTAACCGCCTGCGCGACCAAACGATCTTCGAGGTCTCGCTTTCCCTTGGCCTTGGGAGACTGGTAGTACAACGCCGCTGCGTCAATGTAGTGGCCTGGGATCTCCTTCCCGACGTTCCCGCCCGTCAGCGATCGCTCGCCCACGACTACGAAGATGTACGGCAGGTGCTCGTCCTCCTGCTTCCAACGCCCCCCGGATCTTGTAGGTGGCCAGCGCGAAGCAATCCTCGGGGTCGAGGCCCACGACCTGGCGCGCGTTGGCGACCAGCGCCCCATGGAACTTGATGTTCAGCCGATAGATCGGCCGCCCGTCCCCGTTGTACTCTCCCCACATGCGACCCGCAGCATGAGCGCAAGGACAGTCGGGAGGCGCCGCGGGGTGGCGAATGTCCGGCTCGGTCCAAGTCGAGAGATCGATGCGCTACACTATTGACCAACAAAAATATCCACAACGCTTAAGGCTAGCAGGCCGTGGATAAAGTCGTTTTCGGTGAGGTGCTCGCAGATGGGTTAAATTACAGGGGGACATGGATCTCTGCGAGCGAGGGCGACGATGGCGATAGGCAGGCGGCGCAAGCGAGGACAGCAGGAGATGTTCGTGGCGGCCAGCGAGATCCGGGCGCTGGCCAACCCGTTTTACCGTGCGCTGAACAAGTTGCTGGACGAGGCGGGTTTCGACGACTTCGCGGAGGAGGCATGCCGCGAGTTCTATGCGGAGAAGCGGGGCCGGCCGGGTATTCCGCCCGGAGTGTATTTCCGGATGTTGATGGTGGGATACCTGGAAGGGATCGGCTCGGAGCGGGGGATTGCGTGGCGGTGCGCGGACTCGATTTCGTTGCGCGAGTTTCTCGGATACGGACTTGCGAAGAACCCGCCGGAGCATTCGAGCCTGTCGAAGACGCGGAAGCGGCTGAGCCTGGAGGCGCACCTGGCGGTGTTCGGCCGGGTGCTGGAGTTGCTGCAGGAGTCGGGTCTTCTGAGCGGCAAGACGCTGGGAGTGGACGCGACGACGCTGGAGGCGAACGCGGCGATGCGCTCGATCGTGCGGCGCGACGGCGGGACCGGGTACGAGGAGTGGCTGGAGCAGGTGGCGCGGGCGTCGGGGATCGAGACGCCGACGCGGGAAGACCTTGCGAAGCTGGACCGCGAGCGTCCGAAGAAGGGTTCGAACGACGACTGGGTGCATCCGCACGACCCGGAGGCGCGGATCACGAAGATGAAGGACGGCAGGACCCGCCTGGCCCACAAGTTGGAGCAGGCGGTCGACATGGAGAGCGGAGCGGTGGTCGCGACGACGGTGCAGGTGATGAATGGCGGCGACACGGCCTCGCTTCCGAACACGCTGGACGAAGCGGAACGCCAGTTGGCGGAGGTGGGGGCGGAGCCCAGGGAAGTGGTCGCCGACAAGGGCTACCACTCGAACAAGACGATGACGGAAGTCGAGGGCCGCGGGCTGCGGAGCTACGTGAGCGAGCCCAACCGGGGCCGCCGGAACTGGAAGCGGAACCGGAACGCGCAGAAGCCGACCTACGCCAACCGCCGGCGGATCCGGGGCAACCGGGGGAAGCGGTTGCTCCGCCAGCGGGGCGAGAAGCTGGAGCGCACGTTCGCGCACCTGCTCGTGAGCGGAGGGCTGCGCCGCGTCCACGTCCGCGGGCAGGAGGAGATTCGAAAACGGCTGCTGATTCAGGCTGCTACCTTCAATCTGGGCCTTCTCATGTCCAAGCGCTTCGGTTTTGGCACTCCGCGGGCTCTGCAGGGGCTCGCCGCGGCCCAGGCCGCGTTCGCGGGTCACGCCAGCACCGCTTTCGCGCTCATTTTCCGCCACTTTTGCCGTCATATTGGCCTTTTCAGGCCGATCCCCGGGTCTTCAGGCCACAAAACCCGCAGTTGGCACAAACTCACGGCCTCCCGGACGCCCCCCTCCCTCTCTCACCCAGCGCTCCCGAAACCCATTTCTTCCACGGCCTGCTAGGGGGCCGAGGCAGGACTGACAAGCATTGAACCGGCTATGACGTGCAGCACGGCCGGTCAGATCCCCTCCGTCACAGCGGCCACGTGGATGTAGCCGGACATGAACTCCGTTGTGCGGCACTCATGCTCGCCGGAATCAGTCGGAGCTAACGGCTGCCCTCGGTTTGCCACCTGCGCGCGGGCCCGGGAGCCGTACACTCGTTCACGCCAGATGTCCTCGTGATTCCGTCCAACCACGCCGTGAACGCAGAATCCGGCGGCGCGCAAAGGCCGGTCCCGCCCACCCCGAAGGTGGTCAAATGTACCAGGGACGTCAGACTCAGCGGCAGAGTTCCGGCAAGTTCAGGATTGGAGGAAAGGACCAGTGTCGTCAGCGAATCCAGGTTTCCAAGTTCGCCTGGGACCGGCCCGTGCAGGTTGTTGTCCCCAAGACTGAGGTTGTCCAGTAACAGCAAGTCTCCCAATTCCGGTGGGATGGGACCGGTCAGACGGTTGCCGCTGAGAGTAAGATCCCACAGACGCGGCAGCTTCCCCAATTCCGGTGGGATGGGGCCGATCAGATCGTTGCCGCCGAGGTCCACGCGCCAGAGATTGGACATACCACCAAGCCCGTCCGGAATGGGACCCGTCAGGTTGTTGCAACACAATCTCAGACTGGCCGGGTTGAGTCTGGCAAGTTCCGGGGGGATCGGTCCCGAGAGGTTGTTGCGGTCAAGCGCCAGCGTCCAGAGGTTTGTCAGGTTTCCCAGTTCAGGAGGTATCGGCCCCGTGAAGTCGTTCCCGGAGAGACCCAACTCGTAGAGTTTGCGAAGGTTCCCGATTTCGGGTGGAATGGGCCCGCTGAGGTCGTTGCCCGACAGCCAGAGCCAGGTGAGCTTGGGGAGGCCCAGGATCTCGAGCGGTAGGGGACCGGTGAGCTGGTTGCCGCCAAGATACAGACGGGCGAGATCTTGGAGTCTGCCGATTGTGCCGGGAATGCGACCGGTGAAGAGGTTGGCTCGCAGGTCCAGTGTCTGCAAACGGAAGAGGCCTCCTATCGACATCGGAATCGGTCCGCTGAGACGGTTTGAGCCAAGGTCCAAGTGGAAGAGTCTGCGTAGGTTGCCGAGGGCGGAAGGGATGCGTCCAGTCAGTCTGTTGTCGCCGAGATACAGAAACACCACTTCGGGCAACTTCAGGAATCCATCCGGGATCGGACCTCTCAGGTTGTTTCGATGCAAATAAAGCCCGGAAACCCGAGCGTTTTCATCAACATAGACACCGTGCCACTGCTCCAGTGGCGATTCTGTCGCCCAAAGAGAGTTGTTGACCCAATTGTCCCCATCGGTGGCCTGATGCAGCGCGACCAACGCAGCCCTGTCGGGGCTGACCACCATGACGCTGGCGCTCCCTGCCTTGTCCGCAATCGTTGCCGTAAGGGTCGCCCTGCCCTGTCCCTGCCCCGTCACGACGCCGGTCCCGGCCTCTATGCCCGCCACCACAGCGTCACTGGTCTTCCAGAAAAACTCCGCACTCGGCACCGAGTCGCCGTTGTCGTAAAGAGCTTGTGCCGTGAAGCGGACGGTGTCGCCGAGGCTTACTGTATCATCCGCCGGTGACACCAGGACAGAGGCGATCGGTCGCAGGACAGTTGCCGCGGATGCGCCGCGGGCAGCGTCGTAGTCGGCGTAGATCACGGCCTCGCCGTAACCCGCCGCTGCCACCTGGCCCTGCGCATCTACGGTGACGATGGTGGCGTCTGAACTCGACCAGGAGACAGCTGCACCGGTCATGAGCTGGCCGAACTGGTCTCGCACCTCCGCCACGAGGGTAGTCGTTTCACCTAGCCCCTGAAGCAGGACGTTCCGGGGGACGATCTCAACCGAGGTTGCGAATGGTTCTGTGGGACTCTCCCCACATGCGACCAGCAGCATGAGCGCAAGGACAGTCGGGAGGCGCCGCGGGGTGGCGAATGTCCGGCTCAAACAGTGCATCCTTGCGTGGCCCTTCATAGGATTAGACTAGACTAGTCTAGCATCGCGACTGCTTTGTCCGGAAATCGAGCAGCGTCGGCTTGTCGGGCAGCGGCGGGAACTCGTCCTCGCGCGGCTGGAAGAGGCGGCCGGTGCCGCGAGGGGACCGGGCCTCCTGCTCCTCAAGCTCCTCAAGGGTGATGATGGAGCCTGCCTCTCCGTCCGCTCCCGCTCGCCGTGCGGCGATCAGGTCGTCCAGCTTCTCTTCCATGTAGTGCTCGAGTTCCTCGGCCTTGTCTTCATGCGACATGGCGGCGAGAGCACCAGCGGGAATCGTTGCAAGGAAGGTCTTGCGATCAACTTCCACCATCGTGACCTCCAGCCAGGGGTCGGCGGCCCACCTGTGCCACCCATCCCGGCGGCACGACGAGCCTGGGATCCGAGAGACACTAGTAGGGTGTGAGGGCGGGTGGGGCAAGGGCTGGGCGGACCCGGCTGGATGCAGTGGCGGGACCGCTGTCGCCCGAGGTACGATGATCGCACCTTGAGAGGCGTCGGCTGCCGAACGAAATCAGTGGTCGGCGCAACTCGATCGGCACCGCCGGGGAGCGTGGTGGACGCCGGCCAGGAACGCGGTCAGAAAGGAAGCGATCGGCATGTGGAAGCAGACACGACGTGATTTTGTGACGAGTTCAGTGCGAACAGGCGGGGCGCTGGGCGTCCTCGGCGCCTTCGGCCCGCTGACCTGCGCACCGGCGGATGAAGGTGGAGCGGATTCGCCCGGCTCCCAACGCATCCTGATCCTGGGTGGCACCCGCTTCATCGGGCCCTACCAGGTCAAGTACGCCCTCGACCGGGGCCACGAGGTCTCGATCTTCACGCGGGGCCGCACCGAGCCGCCCTTTTTCCACGACTACTTCGAGCGCGTCGAGCACCTGATCGGCGACCGCGACAACGACCTGAGTGCGCTCGAGGGCCGCGAATGGGACGCGGTGATCGACAACTCGGCCTCGATCCCGCGCTGGGTCGCGATGACCACCGAGGTGCTGCGCGGCCAGGTCGACCGCTACCTCTTCGTGTCTTCGATCTCCGCCTACGCCGACCTCGCGGCCGTTGGCATCGACGAGAGCTACCCCACAAATGCTATGAAGTCTGCATCTGACTGTGGTGTTTGGCGTTACGAGGTTGGAGGAATGCCGTAAACTGGAGCTTCCCGAAGAAGGCCTGTACCGGATAGGCGGCGCAGAGCTCCACGCACTCTCGTCTCGGGCTCCCGAAGCGCTTCAGCCACCCTCGCGAGCTGCGCGCCAGCCGAGCCGCCGAGAGCGAATGCTCCGAGGTAGTCGAGATGCGATCCGGTCAGCCCTGCATCCTTCCGCACTTCCTGGAGCAGCAGTTTGCCTGTCGCCAGATCGGTAACCTCTCCGAAGCTGGCGGACCGGGCCAAAGTGACCCGCTAGTCCCGGCCGAACGTGCCCGCCAGAGTGGTATTCCGCAGTCAATGGATCATCGGCAGGCAGATTGTCGACGCTTTGGTTGAGGATCTCGCCCACCAGGTCGTCGGGGAATCCGGCATGCACCTGGCGCACGACCTTTTCCGCTGTCGTTCGGTCGAGTCCTCCCACCCGCAGGATGTGCTCCGATGGGCGATACAACTCTCGCCGCACTTCGTCTTCGTGGCTGGGCCAGGTCGTCGCGACGATCGCAACTCCGCACCGATCTCGGTGCGCAGCCGGATCATGCTCGCGGTGAGCGAGGCCCTCAGGTGGGCATCGTCGACAAAGATCCGTGGCGGACGCTCGGCCCGATAGGCGTCGGCAATCCGGCTTGGGTCGCCGGAGGTCACTACCGTCCCGCCCCCGCTCCAGCTTAAGATCGGAACCAGGCCGCCGCCCTCCCTTGCAAGCGCTTCAAGGAGCGCCGTCTTTCCGACCCCGGGTTGTCCGACGACGACGACATCTCCCCTGGCTAGACGAAGCCAGTCCAATTCCCGGCCTCGGGCCTCGAGCCTCATCGTCGGACGCAAACCCGTCTTGTCCGGAAGCGCGGAGAGAGCGGGCAGGTGGCCGGTCAGGCCGAGGAGTTGCTTTCGCCAAGTCGGGTTTCGATAGAGGCGGCCGACAAGATCCGCTTGTTCATGGATGTTGCGCGGATCGCCTGAGGGCCGAATCACGGCAGGAAATCGTCCGACTACTTACAGGTACAGGGCTGTACGCTCTGCGTTTCCTGCTGTTTAACTGGACCCTCTTGGACCGTGCAGCAAAAGCGGGAAAACCGGAGTCAATCGGCGGGAATCTCGCGTCCCGTCATGGGCACCCACTCGGACACCAAACGCCCTGACTCGGTCCTGCAAATCGTGTGGGCGTCACCCAAGAATGGCAGAGACAAGAACCGCTTATCGGAGTCCGTACCCTAAGCGTCAGGCTGCGTGCTCAGCCAGTCGCACCCGTCGTCCGAGACCAAGTATATCAGAATCCAAGTCTGAAGCTTCTCCGAATCGTCGATTCGCCGGTCCAAGACGAAGAGCGTATCGCCCCGGAAGGTCTCCATCGGCCTAATCTCGAAGTCTCGCGGCACAGGCGCGTCCACGCACGCCTTCTCAAGGTCTGCCGAGAGGATCCCAACCCACATCTTGGCGGTGAGCACGGGCATCGGTTCCATCTTCATGGCCGTCTGGTCGTGGTGGGTGAACACGAGCCCGCCGCCCGGACGAGGGAAGAGTTGGCGCAGTCGCGAACTACCCTCCAGTCGCTCGCGGAACGGGATGCGCTCGATGTCGATGCGTTCCCGGAGGTCGGCCGGGACGCCCTTCCTCCTCGCCACCGGGATGTTCGCCGTGTCCACCACCTCGCCCCGCAGATTCAAGACGAACATCTCGTCCAGTCCAGACCAGCCCTGCACGAGCCGTCCGTCGGCGTAAGCAAGAGAACCGATCCGAAAGAGACTCGCATACGACCAGTTGTCACTGCTGACCGACGCGACGTATTCCTCAGGGAGTCCGCCCATGCTGCTGAATTGGTCCGTGGATGGGTGCCAACGCGTCAGCGATGTTTCGCGCCGGATCTCGAAATCGGTCATCCAAACCTCTTGGCCGATCACCACCGGGGGAGTGATTCCGGCCAGCGCGGGGAAGTTCACCACCCGACTGGTCTTGCCGGTGTTTCGGTCGAAAACGTTCACCCGCCGCGACATTGTGGTCTGTGCGGCTACGGTCGAATCATCGAGAACCATCGGAACCCTGGGACCTCCGCGAAACTCTCCCGGCCCCTCTCCCGGCCGTCCGTACACCAGCATCAGGCGACCGTCCCTGCGGAACCTGAGGAGTCTTCCCGAAAAGATGTCCGATATGTAGAAGGACCCGTCGAAGGGGTCCACGACCAGCCCGTACGGATTGCCGATGTACAGAGTATCGGCTTCCGCTAGCAGGATGCTGTCGATGGGCATCAGAGTCGGCCCCGCCGCGTCTGCGGAGGCGCGTTCTTCGGGTTCAGGACCGCACCCTTGGATCAGGATCATCCCGGCGAACGCGATTGCTGGTACACTGCCTGTCCGCGCTCGACCATGGGCTCGAACGTCCGCCTTGGCCCAAGCCGCCGACCGAGTCCGAGCGCGTCGCCGCCTGCTAGGCGCTCGGGGTCGAAAGCCGGGTCCTGCCCAAACGGGTCGACAAGGGCGCGGCCCGAGGGCTCCCACGCTTCTTCCCCTTCCGGAGGCTACGAGGAGGGAACCAGACTAACGAGCCGAAGCACCCTCACGAAGGGTACGCCCAGCTCGTCCGCCTCGATGTATGCCATCAGGCCATCGGGGCCGAAGGCGTCCGGGATCCGGAAGTCATCGGCACGTAAGGTACCCAAGTAGTTGCCCGACGCGGTGTGGACATCAGTTGGACCTCTGGACACGCCGTCCATGGCCGACCGCGTGACCCACACCCGGTGCTCGGGGTCGACAGCCAACTCCTTGATCACTGGTACCTCGGATGCGAACTCCATCTCGGGGACCATCGCCTCCATGAGGGATGACGCTATGTCCTCGCCCTCCGAACTCGACACGCCGGGACCCATGGCGATAACCTGCGTCCCCCCCCCGCCCCGCTGGCGCTCTCGGGCAGCCTCCTGCATTTCCGGGGTCACCGGCAGCGGTTCGATCGATCTCTCAAGGGCGACATCGAGGGACCCGTTGGGTTGCAAGATCTTGACCCGGTAGCCCACGGAATCGACGATGGCAACCCGCCCGTCGGCGAGCGCGGCACCCAACAGCGGTGGCCCGAACGCCAACTCCCGCGGCAGAATCCCGGCGGGCAGCGGCACCTCCAGATCGCCCAAGCGGATCGAGGCACTCCCACCCGGTTCAGGGCTCCGGGTCGGGGGTTCGTATGCGCGATAGAATTCTTCGGTTCCCAGCCCCAAGGCATGGATGTCGAACGTGCGGATCTGGAGGCGTCTCAGCAGCAATCGGCCATCGGGAAGACTGCCCAGGAGAGTCGAGACGGATTGCAATGAACTCGTCACCAACGTACCGGGCGCCCCACCAACCGAGCGTGATGTCCGAGGCGGTTCGCCAATGGTGGTCTGCTCCAGAAGGTTCCCGTCCACGTCGAAGAGGAGCAGGGCATTGTGGCCGATATCGTTCACCGCCAAGCGGTTGTCGTCGAGTACCGCAACGCTGCCGACGATGCGCAGTTCTCCAGGTCCGTCGCCGCGCCGAGAGACCTGATGGCGTAGCCGCCCCTCGGGATCGACCACCACGATTCGACCTTGTCTGCGGTCAACCAGAATCAGGTTGCTCGCTCCGTCGAAGTGCGCCTCCGAGATTTTCGTGAAGGCCCGCCATTCTTCCTCAGGCCGGGCATCGCCAAGCGTGAAGACCTCCTCCGTTGTCGCGGTCAGCGGCATGTCCGGTGCGGCCACAGCCGATCCGGGGTCGTCCCCGCAACCGACCGCTCCTACGATCAATGCACTCGGAAGCCGGAGGGATCGAATAGTCATCATTCACTGCGCTTCGTAGTTGGGAGGAAAGGCAGAAGTCAATCATAGGCGGACTAGCTGGCTTTGCAAATCGCGGGGGCCGGAAACTGACGACGGCGGGGGACTTTCGAGGAAGTGGGGGATACGGCACGCCTTGGTTTCGCTCCGAATGCTTGAGAGGGCACGCGACCTGCCTTAGCTTCGCTCCGAAGCCGAGAGGCGAGTGAAGCCTTGGCCGAGATCCCCGGGGCGCGGGAGCACGTCGAAAAGGCGGATGCGGCCCGTTGAGCCAGCCCACCCCTTGGGGCCACGCTACGCGAGTCCCCGGCAGGGGGTGGCGGGGGGCCGTGGCCCCTCTGACCCCCGTGACGGAAACGGCGCGCCGTGAGCGCCGGACGCGCCGTCTGGGTGAAGGTCCGCGCCAGCGAGCCAGAGCGTGCCGAGTGGCACGCCAAGGCGCGCGCGGCGGGCTTGACGCTGTCGGATCTGGTGCGCCGGTCGATAGGCCGGGTCCGCACCTGGACCGTGGCGCACGCCGAGGTCGAGCGCGAGCGCACCCGCGAACTGGCGCGCCTTGGCAACAACCTCAACCAGATCGCTCGCTGGGCAAATACCCACAAGGAGGCCATCGAGGCCGTCGAGGTGATCGGCCACCTGATCGCCATCGACTGGGCGCTCAGCGCCTTGGATCCCGCCCAAAACCCGGACGCGGATGCACATTAAGTTCCTGGCGCGCGGAACCGGATCGGCGCGGGCCGCGGCCAAGTACCTCCTCGGCGAGCTGGACTCCACCGGAAAGTCGCGCGAGGGCGTCGAGGTCCTTCGGGGCGATCCACACCGGGTTGCGTCGGTGGCGGACGCTCTGGGGTTCGAGCACAGGTACACCTCCGGCGTGATCGCGTGGGCACCGGAGGACGAGCCGACCGACGAACAGATCCACGAGGTTCTGGACGCCTTCGAGGAAACGGCCTGGGCCGGGCTCGAACCCGACCGCTACGCATGGGCGGCGGTGCTCCACCGGGAGGAGGGCGGTGGTGCCCACGTTCACGTTCTGGCCGCACGATGCGACCTTGAGACCGGACGGAGCCTCAACATTGCCCCTCCGGGCTGGCGGAGGACGTTCGATCCCCTCCGGGACGCCTTCAACCACGAGCACGGCTGGGGCCGTCCGGACGATCCGGCGCGGGCCAGGGTCGAGCAGCCCGGACACCGCGCCTACGTCGAGGCCGCCCAGCTGCGGGCCGGGCTCCGGCTCGAATCCTCCCCGCGCGACCTGATCCGGGACTACCTGCTCCAGCGTGTCGAGCACGGCGCGGTGAAGGACCGCTTCGATGTCGTCGCCGCGCTTCGGGAGGCGGGCCTTGAAGTGCCGCGCCAAGGCAAGGACTACCTGACCGCGCTGGACCCCGAGACCGGAGACCGTTGGCGGCTGAAGGGACGGCTGTACGCCGTTGACTTCCAGCCCGAACGATTCGACCGACCGGATGCGGAAGCGGCTGGAGAGCGAACGCAGGGAGACCCCGGAGTTGACCGTGAGCGAGCTCGCGCGGCCCGCCGAGAACTCGCGGCGCGCCGCGAGGAACGCGCCGCGTACCATCGAGCGCGATACGGAGGAGGCGACCGGGCGGATGCGCGAGCTGCCGCCGAGGGCTTGGCTCCGACTGCTGACCTTCGGCCTGAGCCTCTGGCTCGGCATCTTCGGCGGAAGCTGGGCGACGATGCTGTGGCTGTGGACGTGCATCCCAGCCCGGACGGAGACCGCCAACTTCGGGTCGGCCCGGCGGACGCTTGCGCAGATGGAGGTGGACGCCTGGCGGATCGCACTTCCGAAGATCGAGGGAGAGCAGGCCGTGGTGTTGTCGGCGGGGACGCTGGACAAACCGCGCTGGACCTGGCGCGGACGGCCTGCCGCAAAGCTGTCAAGAGAGTGAGGAAGCTGTATGAACGAGTTGGAACGGCAGTTGACGGAGGCCTTGAAGACGTTGTCCGCGCAGTCCGAGACGGAACGGCGGCGGCAATCCGAACAGGTCGAAGCCTTGCGGCGGCAAGTCGAGCGGCAGACCGAGGAGAACGACACCTTGAGGCGGCGAATCGAGCGGCTCGACGAGCAGGTGACGCGCTTGACCGAGTACTACGGGACATCCGCCGCCGCGCGGGCCGGACCGCGATGCCGGTCCGAGCCGCTGAGGTTGGTCGGGACTGACGACCGCGAGGACGGGCGCCAGTCTGGAGTGTTGCTGCCCCGAGGAAGCCAACCGTAGATTGGTTTGTTCATCCAACCCCTTGACGATGTCGCTTGTTCAGGAGATTCCAGCATGACGACTACGAACATTCTCCGACTGGCCGTCGGGATCATCTTCGGCCTCGGCTCCCCGGCTCTCCAAGCTCAAGAAGTCATTGAACTTCCAAGCCGGGACACCCACATCGAACCCGAGTTCGAGGAAGTCTACCGGGTGGGGTCCCTCGATGGTGCGGATTGGGAGGTGTTCAGCCGGGTCAGCGCGGTCGGGTTCAGCCAGTCCGGCGACCTGTATGTGATGGACGACCAGGGCGGACGGATCGTGCTTGTGAGCCGGGAGGGCGAGTTCGTCCGCCAGTTCGGGCGGATTGGCGATGGGCCGGGTGAGTTTGCCGCCAACACCAACACTGCCATCGGGTTCACCGTGCTCCGCGATGGGCGCACAGTAGTGTTCGACGGGGGTCACAGTGCTTTCCAAGTGTTTGCACCGCACGGAGAGTTCGAGAGATCAGTGCGGATGCCCGGCAGCTCTCTCTACCTTATCCGGACCTTGGCTCCCGCAAGGGACGGTCAGAACGTCATCACGACAAGCGTGGGGACCTTCGGCATCGGAGGCCCAGCCGATGGCTCAGAGCAACCGTTCCGCCCCGTCTATCGATTGGTCCTGACCGGCGATGAGGCGGTGCAGGACACGGTGATCCGAGCGTGGAGGCCCCAGGGAGATGCCAGCGGCTTCAGACCTGCTCTGGCGGCCAGAGCACGCCCGGATGGTAGCCTGGTCTACACGGACTCGTCCGCCTACGCCATCAAAGTGGCTACTCGTAACGGGGAACTTGTCCGGGTGCTCACCCGGCCGTTTCGCCCTGCGCCTGTCACCGACCGCATCAAGGACGAGGAGATCGAACGCCAGTTGGTGGAAAACGAGGAGCGCTGGGCGAGTTCGGATCATCGGTTAGCCGCCGCCCGCCTTGAATTGGGGCTAAGACGCATCAGGAACATGGAGTTCTACCATGAGATCCCGGTGGTACGCTCCCTGCGCACCAGTTGGGAGGGGACGATCTGGGTGCGGCGGCGCGGCGACGAGCCGGCCAGCGATGGTCCGATCGACCTATTGACCCCGGACGGCCGATACATCGGGACCTACGTTGCGGGCGCGACCGAGATGCCCGACGCGTTCGGGCCGGGTGGGTTGGCGGCGTTCATTGAGCTTGACGAATTCGACGTGGCCAGCGTAGTGGTCCGGAGGCTCCCAGCCGACGTTCGCTAAACCCTCATGCGGGCCGCCAGACTCCACCGTCGAAGGGCTCGCAATCGTCCGTTGACCTCCGATACCGTCGCATGAAATCCCGCTCAGATCTGCATATCATGAGTGATACATGAACCACAGTGATGAACCGCAACTTATTGATATATCATACGTTATGATTTTCTGAAGTAGTCCGCGGCGAACTCGTCGGCTTGCCGCTTCGCCCGCTTCCAGTCGCGGTGTTTGAGCGACCGGGTTAGCCTGCGCCCGTTCTCGCGCCACTCGATTTGGAAAGGGCCGGTCTTGGGATCGGCAAACACCCTCACCCGGTTCCGGCCCCACTCGCCGGCGCCGTAGCTCCGGCGGCTTCGTTTCGTGCGTGCCATCATTCGATTCCTCTCGGTGATGGACTGCACGATCTGCGCAACGGAATCTCGCTGCACGAAGCCTGCTTGACCAGTGCGGCACCCGTGCCGTTCACTCCGCGAACCGCACCGCGAGCTTTTCGCCGGGCTCCGCGGAAACCGATGCAGGAGCGGCTGCCGGAAGCCGTTCAGCATCCGGTACCGCACCGGACGGCTCGGGACAATTGCCCGCAGCTGCGACTTGACGCCGCCAATGGTGCTCTCCCGATTGCTACCGGCAGTGACACCCTCACCAACCACGTGGTTACCACCACGGAGTCCGGGGCCTACTGCGGGAGCGCGAACCCACATGTACGAAGCCATCGACCAACGGCGGTCGCGTTGATCGACCATCTGAAGGGCCGCGAGAAGGCGCTGGAGCCGTTCGACCTGACGGGCCGCCGCGCCGAGTGGATTGCGTTGGCGAGCCTGCATGGCGGCGTGTTCACCCGCTCGCAGTTGTCGGCGTGGTTCGGCATTGATCGCTTCAAGACGCTCCGGTTCGTGCAGGCCCTGACACGGAGAAGGCTCGCCGCCGAGGAGATGGTCGGAGATCTGAAGATCTGCCGGATCTGCGCGCGCGGCATCTACCGGGCGCTCGGTGCCGAGGGTATTCGCCTTCGGAGGATCACCTCGACCGAGGTCATCATGCGCCGCGTGCTCTCGTTCGACTACGTGATCGAGCATCCGGACCTGCCCTGGCTCCCGACCGAATCCGAGAAGGTCGCCGCGTTCGAGGCGCTCGACATGGGACGCTCGCTCATGCCCGTCCGCGTCTATCGGGGCGCCGCCGGGGGCGCGGCGCTACTTCCCGCGCGGGATGCCCGTGGCGCTGGACTCCCGCCGCGCCGTGTTCGTCCACGCCGATCCCGGCTACGACACCTCGACCGCGCTCCGTTCGTGGCGGGACCGGCACCAGAAGCTCTGGGAGGCACTGCGGCAACTGGGCTTGTCGGTCGAGGTCGTCGGGGTCGCGTGCGCCCGGAGACCGCTTGACCGGGCGCGGACGATCCTCGGAAACTGGACCAATACGGAAACGGCTCCACGCCCCATCCACCCGCCCGGGACCGCCGCTGCGGTCCGGCGCGAGATCACGCGCATCGAGAATGCCATCGTCGGCATGGACGACGCGGCGGTCGAGGAAATGGGCGGCTTCCAAGCCTGCCTCCACCGGATGGTCGAGATGGAGGATCTGCTCCGATCCATGCGTCCGGCAGGGACGATCGACGGCCATTCGGTGTGGCGTTCGAGCCGCTTCCTCGGGCGGGGGATTTGACCGCCCGTGGACGGGGGGCCGTTGCCGATCCAGAGTGCACATGTGACATTGGGGTCGTTGTGCACGATAATCACGCTCGGATGTGACACGCCGCCGATTCCGCAAGTCGCTGACTTCATTGCGTTTGCGGCGAGTGCACCGTGGCGGCCGTGACGCGCGGGCGCTTGCGGCCGTTGCCGGGAGCGACCCATCCCTTCGGGGTGCCTGGTACGGCACGGCGAGGTTTGGGATGTGCACGCCATCCCAACCCTGCCTCGGGTCGCTCCCGGTCCAACAATCCCTTGCGGGAAGGCTTCTCGTCGGTCGAGGTGGGCCGGTCAAACCTGACGCTTGTCTCACCGCGGCCAGCAGTAAGGTTGGCGACCTATTCGGACGAGCACGAGGATGCCGTCAACCCTGCTCCCGAGTGACGGACCGTCGCCTCTTGGCCGCTCGAAGTCCTAGCTAGCCGACCGGAAGGGCCACGCCCGTCCGAAGCGTCAGGACACGTTGCCTCGGCCCGCTCCAGTACGAGTCTGCCCCTCCGATGGGAATGAGTCCGCGCGTGTAGAGCAGGTCGACGCTCACATCGGCCCGCTCCGCCACGCCGACCGCGATGCCTCCGCCCACGACGACCCCGAGGTCCATCGCGGCCTCGACTTCGTCGCGACCGCCCGCGTCACAACCGCCGCTGGCAGCAACCTGCTCCGTTGCGAGCCGAGCCGATGCGTCGAAGTCGCAGTCGATTCGGCTCGCCAGGGTGGGACCGACGAAGAATCGGACGGCGGAACGATCCCACGACGACAAGGCGAACGTCGGCACGGCCAGCAGCGAGAACTCGAAATAGTCCAGCGCGATTTCCGTGGTGACGAGGGCGTCACCGTCCAGTCCGCGCAACCTGCCGCCCTTCTGGGAATATGCGACGCCAAGCTGTACTCCGAGATGCTCCGAGGCCGGGAAGGTCGCCGCCAACCCGACGGACATTCTCGTGAGCGACTCGGAACGCCAGACGGCCCCGTCGGGAGGGTCGGCGGTCATGGTCGTCCGGTTGAGGCCGCAGGTCAGCGACAGCGAGGTCTGCGCCAAGGCCGGGGTGGCGGTAGCGTGAAGGAACAGGATGATGGGAAGAACGAGCGATGACTGTTTCATCGGGAACCCTCCTCATGGGTCGCGTGAACGAGATTCGGGGCTGCTACAATCAGAAGCGAATGAAGCGGGGTCTACTACCTATCCCATCTCCCACATTCGCATTGAGGGCGTTGGTCACTTTCGGACGCGTGTCCTTGAACGGGGACGCTTGGCGCGTGGTGCAAGCCAAGGGTTCTCCCGCCCTACTCGACGACGGAGAGCTTTCCTACGACCGGACGGTCGCGGAACGGGTACTCCGCCGTGTCGAAGCGGTGGTATAACCGCCTTCCCGCGAGGGATTGCTGGTCGGGAGCGAGCTACCTATTGATGCCTATTGAAGTCCCAAGAGGTTCCAAGAATGCTTTTGTTACAACGACTTATCATCTTTTCGTGTTCCGACACGATCCGCTCTTACCCCTTGACAGCCGGATATTTGTTGGGGCATCATTCGGGGGCATACTTCCATAGCTCTCACAGGATGCCCCAACATGCCACTGACAGCCACCGCCATCCGCAAGGCCAAACCCCGCGAGAAGCCGCGCAAGCTCTACGACAGCCGCGGCCTCTACCTCGAAATCGCACCGCGCGGCACCAAGGCCTGGCGCTTCAAGTACCGCTTCGCGGGCAAGGAAAAGCGGATCTCGATGGGGATCTTTCCCGAGGTTTCGCTGAAGCTCGCGCGGCAGCGCAGGGACGAGGCCCGCAAGCTGCTGGCGCGGGACATCGACCCGAGCGCCCACAGGAAGGCTCAGAAGCGGTCCCGGCGGCAATCCGCCGAGGACAGCTTCGAGGCCGTGGCCACCGAATGGCTCGCCAAGCACTCGCCCAACTGGTCGACGGGGCACTTGAAGAGGATGGAACGCGAGTTCCGGCACGATGTCTTCCCCTACATCGGTGCCACGGCGGTTGCCGAGATCACCGCGCCGGAACTGCTGGCCGTGGTTCGCAGCGTCGAGGAGCGCGGCCACCTGCCCATGGCCCACACGATCCTCCAGACCTGCGGGCGCGTGCTACGCTACGCTGTGGCGACGGGCCGTGCGGAGCGGGACGTGTCGTGGAACCTGCGGGGGGCGCTTCCGCCCGTGAAGATCAAACACTACGCCGCGATCACCGACCCCAAGGAGGTCGCCCCGCTGCTCCGGCTTCTGGACGGCTACTCGGGAACGCTTCCCGTCCGATGCGCGCTCCGCCTGTTGCCGCTGTTCTTCGTGCGGCCCGGCGAGTTGCGGAAAGCCGAGTGGGCCGGCATCGATCTGGAGGAGGGCGAGTGGCGCTACACGGTCGGCAAGACCGGTACGCCGCACATCGTCCCGCTGGCGCGTCAGTCGGTCGGGATTCTGCGTGAGGTTCACACACTGACCGGGCATCACCGCTTCGTCTTCCCGAACGCGCGCTATCCGAAGCGGGAGCGGACGATGAGCCACGCCACGCTGTTGGGCGCGTTCAGGGCGCTGGACATCCCGAGCGACCGGATGACCCTTCACGGATTCCGCGCCATGGCGCGGACGATTCTGGACGAGGTGCTGGGCTTCCGGCCCGACTTCATCGAGCACCAGTTGGCCCACCGCGTCAGGGACCCGAACGGTCGCGCCTACAACCGGACGAAGTTCCTGCCCGAGCGGAGACAGATGATGCAGGCCTGGGCCGACTACCTGGACCGGCTCCGGGCCGGGCAGATCGAGCCCGGGCAGCTTGTCGCGTCCCGGTAAGCAAGAAGAGCTTGATCAGGTCGGCCAAGCACGCCGATGGGCCTGACTCTGACTGTACACCCAAGTGTTTCGATGTTACGATTATTCGGTAAATTGAGCCCAGAGGATCCAGTGTCGGACCGGAAAGGAGTGGCCGAAGCAGTATGTCGCTGACCGATCTGCAACGCAGGTTCCCCGACGGCGCAGCCGCAGAGCAGTGGATCGCGGAATGCCGCTGGGGCGGAGAGTTCTGCTGCCCGCACTGCGGCGAGACAGACGTGCAGGTTGGCGCAACGCATCCGAGCCAGCCCTACCGGTGCCGGAGCTGCCGGAAGTTCTTCTGTGTGAGGACAGGGACCGCCATGGCGGGGAGCAACCTCGGGTATCGGGTTTGGGCCATTGCCGCCCATCTGCTCGCCGCCGAGGCGAACAGCCAAGCCACCATGAGGCTGCACCAGGATTTGGGGATCAGCCAGACCGCAGCGTGGTTTCTTGCTCACCGCCTTCGGGAGGCTTGGGAGGATGGACAGCCGCGCTTCGGACGTCCACGCGGAGGGCAGACCCAGGACGGGGAGTCCACGATATGAAGACCCAAGCGGAGCACAACGGTCGGATCGAGCCCGTGTTGACGACCGAGTTGGGGATGCTATACCAAGCGGATTGCATGGCCATTCTTCCCACCCTAGCGGCTGAATCCGTGGACACAGTGTTCGCGGACCCACCGTTCAACCTCAAGAAGCGATATGGCTCGCGGACTTCCGACGACCACCCGGAGGAACGGTACATTTCGTGGTGCCGGAAGTGGGTGGAGGAGTGCGTTCGGGTCATTCGTCCCGGTGGGGCCATGTTCATCTACAACCTGCCGAAGTGGAACATCCGTCTCGGGGCTTTTCTGGACGGTTTGGGCCTTGAGTTTCGGCACTGGATCGCCGTGGAGCAGAAGAATTGCCTTCCGATTCCGGGACGGCTATACCCAGCACACTACTCGCTCATTTACTACACGAAGGGGAAGCCCCGTCGATTCCAGCGGATACGCACCCCCATCGAGACGTGTCGGCATTGTGGGGGCGAGATCAGAGACTACGGTGGACACCGTAGCGCCATGAACCCAAACGGCGTCAACCTCAAGGATGTGTGGACCGATATCCCGCCCGTGCGGCACCCGAAGTTCAAGCCCAAGACCCGCACCGCAAACGTCCTGAGCACGAAGGTCTTGGAACGGATTGTCGAAATGAGCACACACCCGGGTGACGTGGTGCTCGATCCGTTCGGGGGCAGCGGCACGACCTACGCGGTGTGCGAGCAGAAGCAGCGGCGATGGATCGGCATTGAAATCGAGTCTCCTGACGCTACCAAAGCTCGCCTCTGCGGCGAAACCGTGAACCATCAGAATGACGATTACGTGGAAGAAGCCACCTTCCACTCACGGTGCTCTGCGAACTCGGCACCGAACCCCGGTCTCTTGACGGCCTGACTCAATGCCCCGAATCACCGACCGGCGGGAGTACAATGGCTTCAACCGCCTCGTCGAACGCCACGGCTTGGCAGAACTCGTGGAAGAGGCACTCGGGACACTGGACTTCCAGTTGCTCGTAAGGGAAGAACGCCACGCGAACGGTACCCGGGATCTGCGGCAGCAGATCGACCGAGGGTTTGCTGACCTGGGTGGGTGGACTAAGGTCACTTCAGGTGGGATCGACTGGACCAAGAGTAACGACCGGGGCGCGAAGATTGGGGTCGAGGTCCAAGTATCGTCGCGAAGCGATTTGGTGGCCGTTGATGTGATGCACCTTCAGGCGAGCCTTTCCACCGGCGTGATTGATGTCGGCATCATCATCGTGCCCGACGACACGCTCTCGCGGTTCCTAACGGATCGCACACCGAATCTCCGGACGGCTGTCAAATATGTGGAGCAATGGGCCAGCGACCGCCCTGTCTCCATCGTCGCGTTCCGCCACGACGGTCCAGGCGAGGCCCTTCGGAAAATGATCACCAACCTCGGTGTGCCACCACGGCGGAGATAGGGCCATGGGCGGTAAGAGAAGACGCCCACGCGGCCGTCCGGTGGAGTATCCGATGCCGGAACCAATACCGGACACGCCGGAGAATATCATGAAGGCGATCCTACGGACGCCTCCCAGGAAACGGGAGAATTGGCGATTCGTGCGTGAGCGGGGGACGGGGAAGCCTAACCTGACGCCCTCGTCCAGCAGCTAGGGTGACACTGAAGCGATCAGGTCGTCAACCGACGCACGAAGGGTTTGCCAGCACAGCGTGCAGGTCGATTTGTCGAAGTTGGCTTTGCTCGCGACATGGTTCCATGGGTGAACCACGTTCCGAGAATGGCGTAGCGCATGTCCGAAGCTCTTGCGATCAGACTTGATCCATCCGCGCTCGGCGGACACGTTGACAAGCCTGTCGAGGCTCCATTTCTCCAACTGTGTTTGGGTCGCCGCCGACGAGCGGTAAGCCTCCTCTCGTGACATCGTGGCTCGCGCCAGCAGGAGTGCTTCCAGAATGCTGCCCATCATAATGACCGCCGCCAGATACGCCCCGGCGTGTTGGCACTTTTGAGCTTCCAGCCATCTGTCTTCAATAACGCCCTGCAGATCAGGCATGATGGTAGTGAGCGTGGCGATGTTCGCTGGCGCGCGTACGATTTTCGGCTTCTTGCCCGCTGTCTGAATTGCCCCCGCAGCGAGCAGGCGCAAAGCGGTGCGACAGTACCCTGCCAGCGCCTCCAGCCGTACGCGACGGCTGTTCATGCTGAAGTCAGAATCCTCGTCCATCTCACGCGCGAGGCTCTCGCCAACCCCAGACAGCGACTGAATGATCATCCGCGCCTCGCGGGTCTTCGCGTCCACCTGTCGGAGACCGCGGAAATCGTCTGTGCGGGCTACCCCGCGGCCATCAGAGATTTCTCGAAGAATCCCTCGTAGTAGCTTCCGTGCTTGCTCTGGCTGCATCCCCAAGGCGCTCCCATTCGCAGTGATTCCGAACCCGAGCTTCCAAGCTCGCCCGACCCGAGCTTCGAAGCTAGTCCCACCCGTGTTCCAGCGCCCCTCGTCGGCCAGCGCTTCCGAGCCCGCGAGAGAGGAGTTCAATGTTTGCGCGTCGGGAGGTGACGGGGGTGCCGCTGGCGGAGCTCGATGCGGCTTCGGGACGGCTCTGGAAGCCTTGGGAAACCGCCTCGAATCGGGCGGTTGACACGGTCGGAGCCAGGCCTCTCCGTGTACGGGTATGGAGACTCCACCGACCCGAGATTCCGGTCGCCCAAGGCCATTCGGCGCGCTCGCCGGTGGGCTGTCCGGCACCGTTGAGGTGCCTCAGCCAGCCCACCCTTTGGGGCCACGCTACGCGCGTCCCCGGCAGGGGCTGGCGGGGGGCCGTGCCCCCTCTGACCCCCGTGACGGAAACGGCGCGCCGTGAGCGCCGGACGCGCCGTCTGGGTGAAGGTCCGCGCCAGCGAGCCAGAGCGTGCCGAGTGGCACGCCAAGGCGCACTCGGCGGGCTTGACGCTGTCGGATCTGGTGCGCCGGTCGATTGGCCGGGTCCGCACCTGGACCGTGGCGCACGCCGATGTCGAGCGCGAGCGCACCCGCGAACTGGCGCGCCTTGGCAACAACCTCAACCAGATCGCTCGCTGGGCCAATACACACAAGGAGGCCATCGAGGCCGTCGAGGTGATCGGCCACCTGATCGCCATCGACCGGACGCTCAGCGCCTTGGACCCCGCCGACAGCCCGGACGCGGATGCACATTAAGTTCCTCGCGCGCGGAACCGGATCGGCGCGGGCCGCGGCCAAGTACCTCCTCGGGGAGCGGGACTCCACCGGAAAGCCACGCGAAGGCGTCGAGGTCCTTCGGGGCGATCCACACCGGGTGGCGTCGGTGGCGGACACTCTGGGGTTCGAGCACAGGTACACCTCCGGCGTGATCGCGTGGGCGCCGGAGGACGAACCGACCGACGAACAGATCGGCGCGGTTCTGGACGCCTTCGAGAAAACAGCATGGGCCGGGCTCGAACCCGACCGCTACGCATGGGCAGCGGTGCTCCACCGGGAGGAGGGCGGCGGTGCCCACGTTCACGTTCTGGCCGCACGATGCGACCTTGAGACCGGGCGCAGCCTCAACATTGCCCCTCCGGGCTGGCAGCGGACGTTCGATCCGCTCCGGGACGCCTTCAACCACGAGTACGGCTGGAGCCGTCCGGACGATCCGGCCCGGGCCAGGGTCCAGCAGCCCGGACACCGCGCCTACGTCGAGGCCGCCCAGCTGCGGGCCGGGCTCCGGCTCGAATCCTCCCCTCGCGAACTGATCCGGGACTATCTGCTCCAGCGCGTCGAGCACGGCATGGTGAAAGACCGCTTCGATGTCGTCACCGCGCTCCGGGAGGCGGGCCTTGAAGTGCCGCGCCAAGGCAAGGAATACCTGACCGCGTTGGACCCCGAGACCGGAGACCGTTGGCGGCTGAAGGGACGGCTGTACGCCTTTGACTTCCAGCCCGAACGACTTGACCGAGCGGATGCGGGCGCGGCTGAAGGGCGAACGCAGGAAGACCGGGGAGTTGACCGCGAGCGAGCTCGCGCGGCCCGCCAAGAACTCGCGGCGCGCCGTGAGGAACGCGCTGCTTACCATCGGGCGCGATACGGGGGAAGCGACCGGGCGGATGCGCGAGTTGCTGCCGAGGGCGTGGCTCCGGCCGCTGATCGTCGGGGTGGGTCTCTGACTCGACATCTTCGGCGGAAGCTGGGCGACGATGCGGTGGTTGTGGCCGCGCATCCCAGCCCGGACCGAGACGGTCACCGAACTGGGCTTCGACATCGGGGAGGGTCGGCGGACGCTCGCGAAGATGGAAGTGGACGACTGGCGGATCGCACTTCCGAAGATCGAGGGAGAGCAGGCCGTGGTGCTGTCGGCGGGGACGCTGGACAAACCGCGCTGGACCTGGCGCGGACGGCCTGCCGCAAAGCTGTCAAGAGAGTGAGGAAGCTGTATGAACGAGTTGGAACGGCAGTTGACGGAGGCCTTGAAGAGGCTCTCCGCGCAGTCCACGACGGAACGGCGGCGGCAATCCGAGCAGGCAGAAGCCTTGCACGAACAGGTCGAAGCCTTGCGGCGGCAAGTCGAGCGGCAAACCGAGGAGAACGACACCTTGAGGCGGCGAATCGAGCGGCTCGACGGGCAAGTGGCGCGCTTGACCGAGTACTACGGGACATCCGCCGCCGTGAGACCGCGCGGCCGCGGCTGGTGATAACGCCGCCGCGCGGGCCGGACCGCGATTCCGGTCCGAGCCGCTGAGGTTGGTCGGGACTGACGACCGCGAGGACGGATGCCAGTCTGGAGTGTGGCTGCCCGAGGAAGGCAACCGTAGATTGGTTTACTCATCCAACCCCTTGACGATGTCACTTGTTCAGGAGATCCCGGCATGACGACTACGAGCATTCTCCGACTGGCCGTCGGGATCATCTTCGGCCTCGGCTCCCCGGCTCTCCAAGCTCAAGAAGTCATTGAACTTCCAAGCCGGGACACCAACATCGAACCCGAGTTCGAGGAAGTCTACCGGGTGGGATCGCTCGATGGTGCGGATTGGGAGGTGTTCAGCCGGGTCAGCGCGGTCGGGTTCAGCCAGTCCGGCGACCTGTATGTGATGGACGACCAGGGCGGACGGATCGTGCTTGTGAGCCGGGAGGGCGAGTTCGTCCGCCAGTTCGGGCGGATTGGCGATGGGCCGGGTGAGTTTGCCGCCAACACCAACACAGCCATCGGGTTCACCGTGCTCCGCGATGGGCGCACAGTAGTGTTCGACGGGGGTCACAGTGCTTTCCAAGTGTTTGCACCGCACGGCGAGTTCGAGAGATCAGTGCGGATGCCCGGCAGCTCTCTCTACCTTATCCGGACCTTGGCTCCCGCAAGGGACGGTCAGAACGTCATCACGACAAGCGTGGGGACCTTCGGCATCGGAGGCCCAGCCGATGGCTCAGAGCAACCGTTCCGCCCCGTCTATCGATTGGTCCTGACCGGCGATGAGGCGGTGCAGGACACGGTGATCCGAGCGTGGAGGCCACGGGGAGATGCCAGCGGCTTCAGACCTGCTCTGGCGGCCAGAGCACTCCCGGATGGTAGCCTGGTCTACACGGACTCGTCCGCCTACGCCATCAAAGTGGCTACTCGTAACGGGGAACTTGTCCGGGTGCTCACCCGGCCGTTTCGCCCTGCGCGTGTCACCGACCGCATCAAGGACGAGGAGATCGAACGCCAGTTGGTGGAAAACGAGGAGCGCTGGGCGAGTTCGGATCATCGGTTAGCCGCCGCCCGGCTTGAATTGGGGCTAAGACGCATCAAGAACATGGAGTTCTACCATGAGATTCCGGTGGTACGCTCCCTGCGCACGAGTTGGGAGGGGACGATCTGGGTGCGGCGGCGCGGCGACGAGCCGGCCAGCGATGGTCCGATCGACCTATTGACCCCGGACGGCCGATACATCGGGACCTACGTTACGGGCGCGACCGAGATGCCCGACGCGTTCGGGCCGGGTGGGTTGGCGGCGTTCATTGAGCTTGACGAATTCGACGTGGCCAGCGTAGTGGTCCGGAGGCTCCCAACCGACGTTCGCTAAACCCTCATGCGGGCCGCCAGACTCCACCGTCGGAGGGCTCGAAATCGTCCATTGACCTCCGATACCGTCGCATGCAATCCCGCTCATATATGCATATCATGAGTGATACATGAACCACAATAATGAATCGCAACTCGTTGATACATCATACTTTATGATTTTCTGAAGTAGTCGGCGGCGAACTCGTCCGCCTGCCGTTTGGCTCGGGTCCAGTCACGGTGACCCAAGGACCTCGTGAGCCTGCGCCCGTTCTCCCGCCACTCCATCTGGTAGAGACCGGTCTTCGGGTCAGGGAACACCCTCACCCGGTTGCGGCCCCATTCGCCAGCGCCGTAAGAGCGCCGACTTCGTTTCGTGCGTGCCATCGTTCGATACCTCCCGAATTGATGGACTGCACGATCTGCGCAACGGAAAGGTCGCCTGCGAGGGGAAATTTGACCAGTGGCAGGTCGTCCAACAGGTGTCAATCGGCACGAAAAATGTCCCGGTTACCGGCATTAGAAATGTCCCGGTTCGGCGGCTGCCCCGCGAGGGGAGCGGAGCGACCGGTGCCGTGCGAGGGCCGCACATGTGAAACAGACCCCGATGTGCGCGAAACCCAAGTTCGGACGTGCATGTCGGCGACTGCGCATGTCGTTGTCCGGATTGTGGTTGCTCCACGGCCTCCGGGGCGGCTGCGCCGCGCCGAAACCGGAGGCCGTGGCCGGAGCGACCCCCGTTTTTCGATGCCTGCTGTGGCATCTGCGGAGGTTGGGATGTGCACTCCACCCCAACCTCCGCGGGGGTCGCTCCGGGCCAGCGATCCCATGCGGGAAGGCCAAACAGCGAGCCGGAACGGGCGCGTCCCGGCCCTGGTCGGCGATGCCGGACAGCCCGGCGGCCAGGTGGTCGGGCAACGGGTCCTCCAGCGCCTCGAAGCGACTCTCGACACCCTTCCGGGACGGACTGTTGGCCCGGAGCGACCTCCCGTGGAGGACGGCATGGGCGCGTCCATGCCGATCCTCCCCGATGGCACGCCACGCGTCCAAGGAGGGGGGTTGCTCCGGTCACAACCGCACCCTCCCGCGCGCCATGAACGCCCCGGCAGTCATAGCGCAACCATCAGGCGGCCAACGACATATGAAACCTGCGAGGTGTCCAGTTGAAGGACGTGTTCGTGTCCGGACACCCCCGATGTCGGGCGGACACTCTCCCTACGGCCCCGGAAGTGGCCGTTGGCCGTGATTATCTTCCAGAGTTGCCCGATCACGCGGCAAGCTGCGGATCGTCCTGTTTCGAGAAGGTGCGATGAACGGACCCAACAAGAGGCTGAGCGCTATGGTGTTCCACCACCGGGGCGGCTGATGGTCGCGAAGGTCCTTGGGCTCGGCCGCTCGTTCACCCGCCTCGCGGCGTACCGCCTCCAGAAGGACGAGCGGGTCGATTGGGCCGACACCCGGAACCTGCCGACGCTCGATCCGGGACGAGCGCCGCGGCTGATGGCCGCGACGGCGAAGGCCGCGCCCGACCTCAAGCGGCTGGCGGGCGGATCGATGGGGGGGCGGAAGCTGGAGAAGCCGGTCCTGCACTACACACTCTACTGGCCCCACGATCAGCGGCCGGGCCGGGCCGAGATGGAACAGGCTGCCGCCGAGTCGCTGACGGCGCTGGGGCTGGAGCGTCACGAGGCGCTGATCGTGGCGAACCCCGCTCACCTTCACGTCATTGCGAACCGGGTCCATCCGGAGACCGGCAGGGCCGCGAACCTCGGCCTCAGCTGGATCAGACTGTCCGAGTGGGCGGAGCGATGGGAGCGCGACCACGGCGGCATCCGGTGCCACGAGAGGGTCAAGAACAACGCCCATCGGCGGTCGAGGCTCTCCCCTCGCTGACGCCGGACAACCGTCGCGGAGGCCTCGACCAGGCGGATTTTCACCCGACCCGTACCCCTCGGGAGGCCGGGCTCGTCGATCCTGGGCGATCCTACAGCCGTAGGTTTCCCGAAGATCAGTCCGCGGACTCCGCGGGACCGCAATTCTCGGGGGGATCGAAGGGGGGCAGGGCCACCCCTCGCCAGCCCCTGGGTTATACCCAGGGTACGCTGGCTTGACGACTTTAGCGTGCGTCAATCCAGCCCGCTGGCGCCCGAAAACACGCACCACAGCGACGCCCGAGACGGTCATGGCCGGACCGTCGCGGGTGACCTTCTCGGCCTCCCGGTCCACAGACACACGGACGGCGATGGCGGCGCTCCCCGCCGCGCGCCCGCCTCCTGCCCTACCTGTACCCCTCAGAGACCCGAGATCGTCGATCCTGAGCGATTCGACGACCGGTTATACTGCCCGAAATGCCCCTGACCCCGAAGAAACGATCTTTGAACTGCTTCAAGGGCTGTGGCACCTCCAATCAGGTCCCAGTGTCCGTTCGCCTACCCGCCCTCAGCGCCACCGGACCCCGCACCGTCGCTTTCGACGTGTTCGTCAGCGGGCCGCCCGTCCGGCTCACAAGTCTTGCGCCGTATCATCCGCCCAAGACCCGATCCGTCTAACCGGTCACGAACACGGAAACAAGGAACGCAGGGCCGGACAGAACCGAGTAGAGAGTGAGGACGCCGATCGACTTGGCCACCGACCATACCCAGCCGTCTCCGTAGTAGGACCTCAGGGCAATCACGAAATACGGGTACTGAATCAGGAGGAGAATCGGTCCAATCCAGCCGATCGGTCCTGCCCGCAAAAGCAGCAGCGACACCGTGTAGACGATGAAGACGAAAGTCTGGACATGGATGGCGAACACCAGATGCTCGACAAAGAAGCGTCCCTTTCTGATGTAGAAGGCTGCGAGTATCAGGGCATACAACGGCAGCAGGAAGAACATCGCGATGGGCAAATTGCTGATGACCCGCTCGCTGATGACCGAGGGGTCGTGAAACAGGTCGATCCAAGCGAACAGAAAGAACCTCACGATCGGGTTCATCTCGGCTGGGGTCTCCGTGGCGACGAAGTCGAGCAACTCTTCTTTCGTTGGATCGCCATCGGGCCGATCAAGGATTTCCTGCACCTTGCGCCTGTATTCTTCGGGCAGCTCCGCAAGAAAGGCCACCCCGCGCTCGTCGGTCGGCCCCTGCCCTTCAACCAACTCCTGGTCAGCTGAAGCGCGATCGGTCATCTCCGGCGAACCGAGCGTACCCGACAGTGAAAGCACCAAGAAGAACACGAAGCTTGCGAAGATGTAGAGCCTGACCGGAGACATGTAGCTGGCGCGGCGATTCCGGGAGAACTCGGTCGTGAGGCGTCCGGGCCGAAAAACAAGCAGCTTCAAGGTGCGGTGTAGCCTCGAGTCAACTTCGAATGTCTCGCGCACCAACTCACCCGCAACCGACCCGAGTTCACGGGCGTAGTCCCGGTCGTTCTGCCCGCACTGGGGGCAGAAGTACTCCGCGCGTTCCCGTTCGCAATTCGGGCAAATCCCGTCGTCCGCGGTCGCATCTGTCGCAATCCGGTCGAGGTTGGACTCGGACATCATTCTCTCGGCGGCGAGTGGGATACGGCGTGTTGTCGTAGATCTTCAAGTTTGAGGGGGCGGGCTGTCAACCGCGCTGGCCACGTCTTGCAGACGATCCCGCTCAGCGTACAGCCGCGGGCAGCCTCCGCACCACCACCCTGGCGACCTCCAATTCGTCGTGTTCGATGAATGCGGCCACGCCGTTCGGGCCGAACGCGTCGGGTATTTCGGTCGCGTCCTTCGGGAAGGTGCCGACGTAGCGCCCGGAGGAGGTAACGACATCGATCGGCCCGTCGCTTTCCGGTTGGTCGCCGCGGCGGCGCACCCAGATGTTGCCGTCCCATGTGGTCGAGAGTTCGCGCAACACGGAAAGCTCATTGTAGTAGGTCGGTTCGGGCGTATCGAGGGGGATCGTCGGGTTCAACGCACCAGGATTGCGGCCGCCCGGAGTGAAGATCCTTATCGGAATGGATTCACCATCTGAACCCTCGCGCAGTGCGGCCTGCTGCTTCTCGCGGTGCTCTTTCTCGATTCGAGGCGTGACCGGCTCGGGCTGGATGGGGCGCCGAATGATCCTCGTCACTTCACCAGCGTCCGGACGGGTGACCTTCAGGGTGTAGGCCGAAGAGTCGGAGTAGACGATGCCTCCGTTCGGCAACACACCCGCCAGTAGCGGCGGCTCGAAGATGGACGGTTGCGAAAGGCCGCTCAGGGCATTGGCCAGCGTCACCCTGTCACCACCCGGGAGGCTGATGTTCCCGGGCAGCTTGAGATCAGCCTCCGCGCGGGGAGGAAGCCAAGCCTGGACGACGGTGTCGGTTTGGACCTCCTCGTCAGCAAGTCCGAGCCGGGTAATTGGGCGGGATGTCGGCGGACCTGCGTCGCCGATCATGGCAATGCCCCTGCCGAAGCTACCGGTAAACACGGCGTTTCCGCGCGGATCGGCCAGCAGGTTGCGCGCCATCCCACCTGGGCCGCCACCCTCGCTCCCCCATACCATGCGCAGGAATCTGCCGTTAGCGTCGAAGAGCTGATATGCGCGGTGTCCGAAGTCGCTCACAATCGTGGTGCCATCCCGCATGACCGCGAACCCCGCCGGCACGTTGAACTCACCGGGCCCTTCACCGGAGGTGCCGAATTCGCGCAGGAAGTTGCCGTTTGCGTCGAACACCAGCACGCGCGTTCCTGCCGAGCCCAGTCCCAATACGCGCGTCCCATCCTCAAGGGACATTCCGCCGCTACCGTCCACGATGTAGAGATTCCCGTTCTCATCGAACTCGACGTGCATGACGGTGCCGAACATCTCCCAGTCTCCGCCTTCCAGCACACCGATGCGGAAGACTTCCTCGAAGTCAGCGTCCAGGCGCTGGTCCCGGCCGGTAAGGTCGATGACTTCCTGGGCCGAGAGGGATCGGGGGGCGGGAAGGGCGCCGGCGAGCAGAAAGAGAACAGTGGTCGGGAGGGTCTTGATAGTCATGGGATGCATCTCCCTGTCAAGTGTGTGATTGGGGCCGCTGCTGTTGGAGAGGGCGGAGGGTCATGCCTGACTGTGACACGGGCACGGATCCCGTTTGCGGAAATACGCCACCGCCACCGGAATACTTCATGGCGGTTATTGGCAGGCGTTCCTTGACGATGTCGCCGAAAACGTTCGACGGCTCCTCGCCGTTCAGGATCTGCACCGTGGCCGGGAGCGGGTTTCGCCGTCGGACAACCCTGACTCCATCTGCAACGGCAGCCGCACAATTCGCCCGCAGCCGGGAGGCCCGCGGGGATGGAGTTGCACGGGCCAGCCGGCCGCGCCAACCTTCCCGCCGGCGGAGAGAAGGGGATCGACGCGCGGGATCGCGCTGGACGCTATCGCACTCGCTCCCCGCCGCGAGTACGACTTGGGGCGCTCGTCCTTCGGCCTGATCGGGATTTCTTGTAGGTCGCCGTGGGGATCCGCGCCATCGCACGGAAACGGCGGTGATGGATCAAGAGCGCCTCCGCCTCGTCCATGTCCTCGCCGCCCGGAGCGCAGTGGAATCAACAACGACCCAGTGGATCAGAATCCTCCGACCAGGCTGGCGACCAGTGCCTGGACCGGTCGGAATGTCCGCGCGAAGGGCCAAGATTGTAGACTGCCGGTCCGGCAAGTGACGCACGCAACGCCTGACCGTCCCCGGGTTCCTGCGCGGGCGTTTCTGCGCCGGGAGGATGCGTTCGCGACGCCCGCCGTTTCCCGCCATTCAAGGTCGGTTTTCCCGCTTTCGCGGCACGGTCCAGCAAGGTCCAGCAAGACGGCAGGAAACGCAGATCGTGCAGTCCTGGTTGAACTCTCTCACCGTCTTCCAAGGCCATCCATAGAAGTCCGCTAGTTGTCCGATAACATCCATTATTGCAATGATTTATCAGTTGTGATGGAAATTCTTCTGTCTCTTGCGATCCATCGCAGTCTCGTGTATTCTTCCCCGTGTCGTGCTGCAATAAGTGATACACCAATGAGGGAAGGAACGCATGACGAAACGACCAAGAACGCTCACCGCCGCCTTCGTGCGCACGATCAGCCAACCCGGGGTCTATGGGGACGGGCGCGGCGGGCGCGGTCTGAGTCTCCGGGTGCACCGGACGAAGACCGGCCGCATCAGCAGGACATGGCGCCAGCGCCTTCGGATCGAGGGGCAGCTGACCTCGGTCGGGCTCGGGCCGTATCCCGAAATCACGCTCGCCGAGGCCCGCCGGAAGGCGCTGGACAACAGCCGGGCGGTCCGCCACGGCGGCGACCCGCGGGGGCGCGGCGTCCCGACGTTTGCCGAGGCCTCCAAACGGACGATCGAGCTTCACCGGGACGGGTGGAAAGCAGGCAGCCCGCTGCCCGAGCAATGGGAATCGACATTCCGCCTCCATGCAGCTCCGCTCCTGGACAAGCCGGTGGACCGGATCACGAGCGCGGACGTGCTGGGGTGCCTCGCGCCGATCTGGAACTCGAAGCCGGGCGCGGCCCGGAAGGCCCGGCACCGGATCTCTGCGGTCTTCCGCTGGTGCAGCGGGTCGCCAGAGGGCCGAATCATGGCAGGAAATCGTCTAACTACATACAGGACTGCACGATCTGCGCTTCTTGCCCAAAGGTCTTGCCTGACTACAGCCTGGCTGAAGAGCGGGTATTGGTGTCACGAATGGCGGGAATCCACCGGTGCGGCCACCCATACTCCTCGTCCTAGCCAACCGGGATCCGTGGAAGGGAAGGTTGGGCGGCTGGAGCGTCCAAACTGCCGGATTCTCGACCAGCCTTCCGCCCGCGCGGCTCGACCTTTTCCGTGGTTATCCCATGAAGATCGAGGCGTTCCCAGTTGCGAGCGGTGCCGGGTCCGACGCCCTTGTCACCGAGATTATGCGACCCCCTCCGACCGCGATTCGCCATCGAGATCATTGCTGTCGGCGCGGTTCTCCCTAGCGCGTCGACTACGCGGCGTCTCGAACGGCGCGCCATTGAGGATCCTTCCGGCGTCGAGGTGACGGTCAACACGCTCCCGACCCAAGCTGCCATGGTCCATGCCGGAGCGGGCAAGCGTCTCTCCTATCCCGCCGAATGCCAAGCTCCTGGTCGCGTGGCCCGCTGGACGCTGCCCGCGATGACCGTGGGCAATGTCTGGATGAAGGAGTTCGCGATTGGAACGGTCGAGAGAGATCGTGGAGTGGCGCCTCAGGCTGGGGCGGGAGTGATACCGCCTGACGAAAGTCACTACGACGGCTTCCTCGACCGATGATTAGGAGACAGGTAGATCGCAAAGACATTCTCCCCGCAACCTCAGCACAATCTCCCCGTAACTGTAGTATTGACAAGGCGATAGGAGACGTATACGTTGGGTCGCCCGATTGGGCGAGGGGAGGAAGAGCCCCCCGGCCCGAGAACATCATCAAGGAGAGGGAACCATGAACGATGCCATCCGCAAACTGCTCAGGGGAGCCGCCCTCGCGCTGGCCGTCGGCGTCGGCGTCGGCATGATGACGGCCACCCCGGCAAGCGCCAGCAGTGAATGTAGTATCACGATCGGCTGGGACAACGGCTATTTCTACTTTTGCGAACTCTGCGTCGATGACGACTCGTGCGAGTACGAGTGCACGACGGGGCATAGCGGCAGTTGCTAAAACCCACGTTCGTGCTGGTCTCGGCGCTGTCCTGTGCGATACCGGCGATGGCCCAAGGCGCTCCGAGCTTTTGCGGGGTGCCAGCAGCATCCGAGACACGGTGGCTGGCCGAGTCGTACGCCGAAACCAGCGCCTATGGTCGTGGTAGCATCGACGAGTGGATCGGGTCTTACGGCGGTCTCACGGCTGCGGGCGACAGCCTGTTCCTCTACGACCAAGGGCGAGCGCGCATCGTTCATCTCTCGGGAGAGCTCGAGGAGCGGCGCGCGTTCGGCCGCCAAGGGGATGGTCCTGGCGAGTTCGCCCGTCCGCGCCTTATCCCATGGGTGGACGATGCGTCCGAGGGGCATTTGGATTTCGACGGACGGCAGCTGGTCGTCTACGACCGCAACGACTTGACGTTTTTCGATACCGAGGGCGAGTACCTCTGGTCTGCTCTGTTGCCCGGCTTCGGCTTCAACCTCGGCCGACGCGGTGTCGTGTTCGTGAGCCCGGTGTCCGAGGACGTGGCGGTCTACGGCACGGACATGCTGGGCACCGGCCCGCGTCGCCTTGAGCTCCGGACCGTCCGGCGCTCGGACCTGAAACGCAGCGAAATGCTCTGGGAGCGGGCCGTGCCGACGCGCAGCCGCGAGGCGCGCGAGGCGGGCAGGGTGCAGCTACACAGCAGGCAGGCAAGGTCCTATTGGGCGCGCCACCAAGGCTGCATCGTCGTCTCTGATGGCGGGGGCGGGTTCCTCTGGGTCGTGAACATCGCGACGCTAGAGACGGACTCGATCGCTCTGCCCGAGTGGGATGTGCCCGATTTCGGGGATCTACGCTTCGATCGGTCCGGCATCAACATCGCCGGGCGCGTGATGGGCGACACGAATCCTCAGCCGCCGGACCTGCTCTGGCGCTGGAGAGGGCTGATCGTGGATCCGGACGGCCATGCGTGGGTGCGCGCGTGGACGGAGGCCCGAGACGAGTTCGAGGTCTTCGTCGTCTCGCTGGCGTCCGGTGAGGCGCGACAGCTGAGTCTACCGGGCTTCCCTACGGCCTTCGGCCCGCCGGGCGTGTTCTACACGGTGCTACAGACGGCTGATGAAGAGCACTACATCGGGAGGCTCGAAGCGGAGCGGAGATGATGAAGAAGAGAAGAGACATCCTGAGCATGTCCGTGAACATCGCGGTACTGCTCTTCCTCGGGTACGCGGTGCTGGGTCCAAGGGGGCCGCTGCGAATGGCGGTGCAGGGCTACTTTGCGGAGCGGGACGCGCGGAGCGCCGCGGAGGACGCGCTCGCGCAGCTAGCGACAAACGACGGGCCGCCGACGCTCATCGAGTTCACCGACTTCCAGTGCCCGTACTGCCGGGACATGCACGATGTCCTGAAGCAGGGCGTGGCCGAGGGGAAGTTCGAGCTTGTGACCATGCACTTCCCGCTCGATCGCATCCACCCTCTCGCAAGGCCGGCCGCCAAGGCCAGCCTGTGCGCCGAGGCGCAGGCCAGCGTCAACGAGATGAACAGCCTTCTGATGTCCACGAGCGAATGGATGGACGCGCCCGATTGGGTGCAGCTCGCGCGCGACGCGCGAATCCCCGACCTCGCGCAGTACGAGAAGTGCCTGGTCGCGCCCAGCACCGAGAAGGAGCTTGAGCGGCACGGAACCATCGCGGGCAACATCGGCATCAGGGCAACCCCGACCTTCGTGTCGCACGGCGGCGTCCGCAGTGGCGTCGCCACTCTGGACGAACTCGTGGAACTGACGAAAAAGTAGCAAGAGGGCGGACACAGGCCGACCGGTCCCCGCGCGACCCACCACCGTTTAGCCTGACCTTTATTCGAGAGCCGGGTGGGGGCGGTCGCGTTCTTCTGCCACGAGGACGCCCGCATGCCACTCTCTTACCTGATCGATCATCCCGGTATTGGACAGCACCTGTCAAGATGCTGCTCGATGAACTTACGACAGAGGATGGCGCGAGCTACACCATCCACATCGGAGCAGTGATTCAGCTTCCGCAGGTAGTGATCTGACATCCGCACGGTGATCGAGTGCGGGTACGCGATTGGCTTGCGGCGGCGGGTTGTCGGTTCCTGGGTCAAGAGGGTCGAAGTCCACGGCTGGGGGTGCGATTTTTCCAAAACGACCGGAAACTACAAGAACAAGCTCACCATGCAAACCCCGCAACCTGGCGGTCGGCCGACGCCTCAATCTTCCGCCCCGGTATTCTTGCCGGTGAACCGGGGTGGCGGAAGATCGGTTCGAGTGTATTCCGGCGCCCCGCGCCTCATTGCATGGCGGGTGTCACAACGTGATGCCAGCATCAAGGCTCATCGCTCGAACCCTCCCCCGCCACGCTCGGGGCCTCGGGGCCGGGGCGGCCGGGGGGGAACGCGGGTTGTGCTGGGGCCGCGCTCCTTGATTTCTCTCGCCGCCCGCTCGACGATGGCCTGGACAGTCACCCGTGCGCGCCGCTCCGCGTCCTGCAGCCCCTTCCGGTAGGCGTCGCGCACCTTCCGCTCGATCTGCCAGGCGCTTTTGGCGTGTGTCTTGCCCAGCGCGGCCCGCTCGCCCTTGTTGTACAGGTCGAGATCCTCACGCCAGCCCTCGACAAGGTCCTCCCGGCCCCGGACCGCCCCGGCCAGTTCCCGCAACGAGGGCTCGATCCGCCAGATCCAGAGTCGGCCGAGCAGGGTGCGGCTGTCCCGGTCGAGCCTCTGCCGCATGTCCTCCTGCCGCTTGAGCAGCTCGGCCCATTCCTTCCGCGCCCGGCTCTCCAGCCGCGAGAACTCCAGCATGCGCCGATCCTCGACCCTCTCCCAAGCCTGCGCTTCGGCACCCCGCTAGGCCTCCATGTCGACCCACCCCTCGTCGACCGGCGCCCTCGCCCGCCTCACCCGCCCGAGCACCATCCCCTCGCGGCGGACGCGCGCCCAGTGGCGCGGCCGGCCCCACGGGTTGCGAACCACCTCTTGGCCCGCCCGCCGCCGTTCGTTGTTCCTGACCCGCTCCTCGCACCGGATACGTCCCTGCTCCCGCTCGTAGCCCTCGGCCCAGCGCGACAGCCGGAGCTTGCTGTTGCCGAGCTTTGCCGCATTCCCGGTCTCCGGATCGACCCGGTTGGCGACCACGTGGACATGGGGGTGGCGGGTGTCTTCGTGCGCGACGATCAGCGCCTCGTGGCCCTCCAGCCCCAGCGCCTCCAGGACTCCTGCGGCGGACGGCGGAGTCCTGTTCGATGTTTTTTCGAGTGAGGGCGGTTATCTTGGAACGGCTAGCTTGGGACCGGGCCTCAGCCTCGTTGACCACGTCGCCCCCGTTGTGCGGGGCGGCGTGGTATGGCTGCCCGTGACGGACGACTGTTTATCGGAATCTCAAAGATGAGGAGTGCAACGGTGGCGATTCTGCGATCAGTTCCTTGTGTGGTGATCCTACTCGCAGCGACAGCGTCACATGGTGTCAGTCAGGTCCCCGCGGGTCCAAGAGGACCGGTCGAGTTCATCGGGCTGGAGCGCTGGACTGCGCCCGAGTTGCTTGAGGCCATCCAGCGGATCGATCCCGACCAACCCCTGCACGCCTGTGCGAGCACCATGAAGAGTCAGCTTGGCTTCGCCGATGCCGCCGTGACCCTCCACTTCGACTCCTATTCCCGTGAATTCCTGATGTCCGATGAAGCCGTGCCATACTTGGTCATCGTCGGTGTAGAAGACCGTGCTCGGGTCCGGTACATCCATGTGGGCACCGAGACCATTGACTTGCCAGAACCCTGGCAGGCGCTGAAGTCCGAAGCGGAGGAGGACTTTTCGACTCTGGTCGTAGCCGCGGAAATGTTTCACTCTCGGCACGATCTCGAGACTCTTGGGCAACGCACCGAGTTCTACGGCATCGAGCCGACCACTCTTGATCCCATCTGGAAGCGGATCGAGGCCTTGGCTGGCGAGCAGGATCTTCTCCTCGCCCAAGAGGTGCTCACCAATGACGCCTCCTGGTCGTCTCGTGCAACCGCGGCGAGTGTGCTCGTCAACTTCACCGAGCACGACGCCGCTTGGCACGCCCTGATGTCGGCCATGATTCACCCCGAAGTGCGGGTTCAGGGGGCGGCCGAGGCTGTTCTGAAGGGGTTGATCCAATCGGAAAGGGGTCGCCCTGTACGGTGGGATGCGGCCCGCGACACCCTCCTCGCGCTACTCGACGGTACCAATCCATTCGTATTCCCGATTGTTCTGCAGGTCTTGGCTGCCACCGAGATTGAGCCGACGTTCGGGAAGCAACTCCTCCGGGAAGCGCCAGACCTCCTTCTTGCCTACGTTGGCGCCGAGCACGAGGTAACGCGGGAGTCCGCGATTGATCTCTTGGAGATCATAAGCGGTGAGGATTTCGGGGCGAATCCTGAAGCCTGGTCAGAATGGTTGAACCGTCCGCCGGACGATTCCTGAGAGCTTGCACCAACGTCTTCATCAGGACGCCGCAGGATCGGACGCCCCGCCCTTCAACGAAAGCGCCCGTAGGGCGGCACGCACGTCCGTGAAGCTGACGACCAAGAGGCCGAAGAGCTTGCTCGGGACGCCCCGTTGTTCGCCGTTCCGGCCGGCGCGGAGGAGCGTTGCGCGGGGGTCCGCCGGGCTGGCTTGAGCCACTCTAAGGTGGCAAGCCAGCCTACCCGGTGTAATACACCGGGGCTGGCGAGGGGCTGGCTCCCGCCCCCCCTTCGAACCCCCCGATGTTCGCGCTCCCGAGGAGATCGCGGATGGGGGCGCCGCCCCCTTTCCCCCGTGTCGCTACGGCGTGATGCCTGAGCGCCGCACCGCCGTCGTCACCGCCCGCGTGTCGGCGGCCGAGTCCGCCACAGGGTTGTCGCCGAGGCGAAGGCGTACCCCGATGGCGTCTCTACCTCCAACGTCCTCCCCCGCGTTCGAGCCGTCTGTCGGGGGGACCCGTTTTGACGGCCGGGCGACCGTACCGATGCCGATCCACGAGTGTACATGGTGCTTCGGGGGTCGCCGGACACGAAATCGCGTCTGCGATGGACACGCCGCCGGTTCCGTATGTCGCTGGCGCGCTGGCGGTTGTGCCACGGCCGCCGGAGCGGCGATGCCGATCCGGCCATCGAGGCCGTGGATGGGAGCGACCCCCCATCGAGGCATGCCTCGATCGGCATCGGGCAGGATGGCGATGTACATCCCCATCCTCCCGTCCGCTGCGGGTCGCTCCCAGCCAGCAGTCCGTCCCGGAAGGGTGTTGAGCGCCGCGTCGGGGCGGCGGAGGACCCGTTCGCCGACCTGCTGGACGTTGGGCTGGTCGGCGTTGCCGCGCAAGGCCGGGACGCGGCGGTCCCCGGCCTTGGACGCCTTCCCGCGAGGGATCGCTGGCCCGTAGCGACCTCCCGCGGAGGATGGCATGGCGTGTCCATGCCAATCCTCCCCCGTGGCACGCCAGGTGCCCAAAGTGGGGGGTCGCTACGGTCACGCCCGAAAGCTCCCGCGCGCCACGGCCGCGTCTGCGGCCATGCCGCAACCGAAAGGCGGGCCGCGACATGCGGAATCATGGGCGTGTCCGCTGAAGGGACGCTTTCGTGTCCGCCCGCCTCCAACGTCGGACGGACACCCGCGCTACGGCCCCGGCGACAGGGTTCCGGGCCGGGGAACTCCTTCCGGGCGACACACTGGCGGTGACGGCTTCTCTCGGCGAAGTTTCCTCCGCGCAGATCGTGCGGTCCATCACCGAGAGGAATCGAATGATGGCACGCACGAAACGAAGTCGGCGCTCCTACGGCGCCGGCGAATGGGGCCGGAACCGGGTGAGGGTCTTCCCTGACCCGAAGACCGGCTTGTACCAGATGGAGTGGCGAGAGAACGGTCGAAGACTGACTCGGTCGCTTGGGCACCGCGAGTGGACTCGCGCCAAGCGGCAGGCGGACGAATTCGCCGCCGAGTTCCCAAAGCCGGAGCCGAACGGCCAGAAGGAGGCCGAGCCGGAGCCGCTCACCCTGGGTACGCTCTTTGACATCTACGGTGAAGAGGTGACGCCCTCCAAGGCCGAGAAATCCCGGTATCGCGACCGGGTCGGGACCGCGATGTTCCTGCGCTTCTTCGGCAGGGACCGAAGACCCGAAACCCTTTCCCAGCGGGACTGGGACCGGTTCATCGGGGCGCGGCGCGCGGGAAGGGTCGGCCTTTCGGGCAAGCCCGTAGGCAACCGGACCATAGCATGGGACTTGGCGTGGCTGATGATGGTGCTCAACTGGGCGGCGAGGTCCAAGGACGAAGAGGGCCGCATGCTGCTCGACAGGAACCCGCTGAAGGGCCTCAGGATGCCTATGGAGAAGAACCCGAACCGGGTTGTCCTCGCCGAGGACGAGTACCAAGCGCTACTCGGAGTCTCGCGACAGGTCGGCTGGCGGTTCCACGTCGCGCTCGTGCTCGCCCACGAGACCGGGCACCGAATCGGGGCCATCCGGCACCTCAGGTGGGCGGATATCGACTTCGAACACGGAGAGATCCGATGGCGCGCGGAGCACGAGAAGACGGGCTACGAGCACGTCACTCCGGTGACCGACGATGCGGTCGTCGCGTTGGAGGAGGCACGGCGGATGAGCACCGGAACCGCCACCGCTCCGGTGCTGCCTGCGCCGACGGACGCCGCGGCGTGTATCTCCAAGAGCTTGGCGCTCAAGTGGTGGAACAGGGGCGTGGCGCTTGCCGGACTCGAACGCAAGCGCGGCCGGGGCTGGCACTCGCTGAGGCGGAAGTTTGCCAGCGACCTCATGGAGCAGCCGCTCAAGGTGCTTTGCGAGCTTGGCGGATGGAAGAATCCCCAGACGGTGCTCAGATGCTATCAGCAGGCAAGCACGGGACACCTCAGGCAGGCTCTGGAGGCTCGCCGGAGGGTTCGCACCTGAAATCCCGATAAGCGGGACCGAATCGGCGGGAATCTGAGCCGCCAAATGCCTAAGCGCAACAGACACAAGAAGATGCAGACTTGATTACGTTTGTTGGTGCATTGGGAAGAATCTCCGTCCTGACAACCCGGTGGACCGGGCGCTGGTGGCGCTGCCAAGGGCGAACGGCAACGCGCCGAAGCACTATCGCGCCCTTCCGCACCGGGAGGTTGCAACCGCTCTCCGGGCAATCCGCAGGGTGAGGTACATACACCCGTCGGCGGTGTTGTGCGTCGAGATGATCGTGTTGACGGCGATCCGGGCCGGAGAGGCGCTCGGGGCACGCTGGGACGAGATCGACATGGAGGCGGCGAGGTGGACGGTCCCGGCGTTGAGGATGAAGGCCGGGCGCGAGTTCTCCGTCCCGTTGAGCACGGGCGCGCTCGACGTGCTCGAACGGGCACGGGCGTTGTCTCCCGAGTCGTCGCTGGTGTTCCCCTCGCGGACCGGCGGGCGGTTACCGCGGAACGCGCCGGGGCGCGTGCTTCGCCGCGCCGGAGTGGACTCGACGGTCCACGGGTTCCGGTCGAGCGCGCGGTCGTGGATGGCCGAGTCGGGCGTCCCTGCCGAGGTCGCCGAAGCCTGCCTGGCCCATGTGCCCCGGAGTCAGGTCGTGCAGGCGTATCAGCGGTCCGACCTGCTGGAGCGCCGCGCCGAGGTTTTACAGGTTTGGAGCGACTACGTCACATAGCTGAACGCCGCCAGGCGGACTAGGGGTCGTAGCTTCCGCAGTGGCGAGTTTCACCTCTCCCCCATCCTATAGCCCGGCGGTGGCTCAGCCCCTAGCAGGTGCCTCACGAAATAGTCCCACCTCCTCCGAGTCATGTAGTTGTAGGCATCGCCAAACAACCCGTGCCGAGCGTTCGGGAAGAGGATCAGGTCGAAGTCCTTGTTCGCCGCGATCAGAGCGTCCACCAGCAGCAGCGTTCCGTAGGGCGGGACGTTGTCGTCCTGCATGCCGTGCGTGATCAGTAGCTTTCCCTTGAGGTTCCCGGCCATTAGCTGGTTCGCCTGGTTGTCATAGTTCGTTGTGCCGTCCGGGTAGTACTCCAGCAGCCCCTGCCATTTCTCGCCCCAGTCGTCCTCGTAGTTGCGGTTGTCGTGATTGCCCGATTGAGCCACCGCGACCTTGAAGAAGTCCGGATACCGAAGGATGGCGTCGGCCGCGGCGTATCCTCCACCGGAGCCTCCGTAGATGCCCACCCGTTCGATGTCGATCCACGGGTGTCGTTCGGCCAACTGCTGCATCCCGGCGATGTGATCGGGGAGCCCGTTGTCTCCCATGTTCCCGTAGTATGCCTCGTGAAAGGACTTGGAGCGCTTCGGCGTCCCCATGGCATCGAGTGCGATCACAATGAAACCCAGTTCCGCGAGTGCCCCCTCGGACTTTTGCGGCCAGAATTGCCGAGTTCCCACACTCCCCGTTGATGGCCCTGGGTAGATGTGGTTGACGATGGGATACGTCTTCGAGGGATCGAAGTGGCTCGGCCGCCACATCAGTCCGTAGAGATCCGTCTTGCCGTCCCGGGCCTTGACCGAGAACGGTATCGGGGGCTGCCACCCGATCTCCAGGATCCGGGATATGTCGGCTTCCTCAAGCGGCATCACCAAGTCCCCTGCCATGTCCCGAACCACCGTGCGCGTGGGTATCACCGGGGTCTCGATCCGGTCGATGAAGTAGTCGCCCCCGGGGGACAGGGTGACGGTGTGATTGGCGCTGTCGGGGGTCAGTAGCTCGACCCCGGAATCGTCCAGTTCCACACGGTAGAGATACTCGAAGTATGGGTCACCTCGTTCACGCCCGTTGCCCATGAAGTAGACGACCCGTTCTTCCTCGTCCACGCGCAACACGTCGAGGACGTTCCACTCCCCGCCGGTGACCCGTTTCTTCAGACTGCCGGTTTCGAGATCGTAGAGATACAGATGACCCCAGTCGTCCCGCTGCGAGTACCAGAGGAGCTCGCTGCTCGCCGAAAGTAAGCGCCAGTTGGCCTGCCGGACCCCCGTACTAACAAAAGTCTCGGCTCGTTCGACAAACAGGTCCCGCACTTCTCCGGTTTCGGGGTCGGCGACGCGGACGGTGGCTTCCTTGTGGTCACGCGAAGTGGAGACGAAGACGAGCTGCGATCCATCGGCGCTCCACTCGACGTCGGAAAAGCCTCCGCGGCAAGAGATGTGGTCGCAAACCGAGGAGCGGTGGGGGTCGGGCGGCATCCGCAGCCGCACGACGCGGTCCCCTTCGCGAGCCTCCACGTCGATGACGACCCGCTCAATGCGGAAGATGACGCTGTCTCCTGGAAGAGGATACCGCCACGCTTCCAGCTTCGGATGCCCGACATTCGTAGTCACCAGATACATCATCCCGACGCCCCGCGCGTCGTGCTGGAAGGTGGCAATCCGGCGCGAATCGGGCGACCAGCGGAGGACCGGACGTGGGCTGCGCGCCCAGCCGGCGTTATTGGTGGCGTAACCGAAGTCCTCGATACCATCGGTGGTGAGCCGGGTCTCGTCGCCCGTCTCCAGGTTGCGGACCCAGAGGTTGTGGTCGCGGATGAAGGCGGCTAGGCGGCTGTCAGGTGAAGCCACTTCGGGCCCCCGGGGGGATGGGGCTGCCGCCGTGGGGTCTGTCCCTTCCCGACACTGGTAGGCTCGGAGGTCGCAGCGGTAGGACCCTTCCCGTAGTCGCAGATGGGCTGAATCCGAATCGTGCTCCGAATGGATACTTCGAACGGGCAGGGCGAATGGATCGGGGGCAGTGCCGGAGGCCTCTCCCAGCGCCGCAGCCAGCCGCGCGTGATCGAAGGCGACGCGGCGGATCCCGGCGGACGGATCCACCATGATGTGCTCGCTTCCTTCCCGGGTCGAGATCCGGTACCAGAACTTGTCGCCGTCCAACCAGTTCGGGGTTACCCACCAACGCATCATCATCGGGGCCGTGTAGAGGAGCCGCTCGGCACGAGCGTAGTCCACGGCTGTGAGAGCTTCCTGAGCTTGGGTGGCGAAAGGTGGGGCCACAAGCGTCACGGCGAGGAGGACTGCCAAGGTTCGAATCATTGAGGGCCTTCCTTACTTCGTGCTCTTGTTGGTGCTCACGCTTCGGCTGCTCGTCGGCGTTGAGGTCCCCCGCTCAGGATCTCGACGAACACGTTGGCACCCTGGCCGCGGCAGGGGTTGCCTCAAGCGCTTCGCGCAACTGGCATTGACCGGACGTTCAGCCCAAACTAGCGCCTCATCCCACCGCCGCGCATGTTGGCGACCGCCTTGGCGGTCCATGTAGATGAGGACACACGGCCGCATTTCAAGGTGCCTGGACTGCCCCTGATCGACCGCAGCTGGACGGGAAGCGACTGAAGCTCTTGGGGGAGGCGTAGGCGGAGGCTGACCCGACTCCGGGACGGCGCTGGAAGTCTTGGGAAATCGTCTCGATTCACGGTGTTGACACAGCCGGAATCGGGCTTCTCCGTGTACGGTATGGAGATTCCGCCGACCCAAGATTCCGGCCGCCGAAGGCCGTCCGGCCCGCTTGCTGGAGGCGAGGGGTTGCTGCGCCCCCCTTCGAACCCCCGGCCTGTCGCGTCCCTGGCGGAGCAGCGGACGCGTGGGGGCGAGGCCCCCGAACCCCGTCTCCGGTGCGACCGTGGCTGAGCATCGCACCGTGATGGTCGTCGCCCGGGTCACGCCCGCGGAACACGCCGCCTGGCGCGAGAAGGCGGCCGCGGCGGGCGTGTCGCCGTCCGCGCTGCTGCGCGAGGCGATGGCGCGGACCCGGACCTGGACCGCGTCGGCGCGGGCCGTCGAGCACGAGCGCACCCGCCAGATCGCGCGCATCGGAAACAACCTGAACCAGCTGGCGCGCTGGGCGAACACACACGCCTCGACGGCCGAGGCCGTCTCGGTGATCGCCCACCTCGTCTCGTTCGAGCGGTCGCTGCTCGCCGTGGCACGCATCGGCGAGGAGTTCGGCGATGCTCGTTAAGTTCCTCTCCCATGGGAAGGGCTCGGCCCGGGCGGCGGTCGAGTATCTCGTCGGCGAGCGGGACGCGGCAGGACAGGAGCGCGAAGGCGTCGAAGTGCTGCGCGGGAACCCGGACATGGTGGCCGCCGTGGCCGACTCCCTCGACTTCGAGCGCAAGTACACGTCGGCCGTGATCGCATGGGCGCCGGAGGACCGGCCGACCGAAGAGCAGATCGGAGCCGTCCTCGACGAGTTCGAGAAGACCGCCTGGGCGGGACTTGAGCCGGACCGCTACGCGTGGACGGCCGTCCTCCACCGCGAGCGCGGCGGTGGCGTCCACGCGCATATCCTCGCCGCGCAGTGCGACCTCCAGACCGGGCGGAGCCTGAACAGCAAGTGCTGGCGGATACGCATGTTGTTGTGAGTGTGTAACTTGGGGATTTTCGGGATTCGACTCCCGCCGATTGATTCCCGCCGATTGGGAACTTACCGGGCGCCGACCCTTCGCCGACTTTCCAGAGCAGTCCTGAGTTGTCCCGTGTTGGCCTGCTGATAACAGGTCAGGACCGTCTGGGGGTTCTTCCACCCGCCGAGTTCGCAGAGCACCTTCAGCGGCTGGTCCATCAGGTCGCTGGCAAACTTCCGCCTGAGCGAGTGCCAGCCGCGGCCGCGCTTCGGTTCGAGCCCCGCGAGGGTCGTGGCCCTGTACCACCATTTCAGCGCCATGGAACGACTGAGGCACTGCGCAGGATGTGCCGACGCGGGCAGCACCGGACCGTCGCCGTTTCTGGGATTCATCCGCCGCGCTTCCTCCAAGACGGCCAGCGCCTCGTCGGTCAGCGGCGTGGTGTGCTCGTAGCCGGTCTTCTCGTGCTTCGCCCGCCACAGGATGGCTCTGTCCTCGAAGTCGATATCGAACCACCGAAGGTTGCGGATGGCCCCGATCCGATGGCCGGTTTCGTGCGCGAGCACGAGCGCGACGCGGAACCGCCAATCGACCTGACGGGATACCCCGAGCATCGCCTGGTACTCCTCCTCCGTCAGAACAACGCGCGTGGGGTTCTTCGCCTTGGGCTTCCTGAGGCCCTTCAGCGGGTTCCTGTCGAGCATCGGGCGACCGTGTTCGTCTCTCGACCTCGCCGCCCAGTTCAGCACCGCCATCAGGAACGTCAGGTCCCATTCAAGGGTGCGGTTGCCCACCGGCCTTCCACTGGGACCGATCCTGCCCGCGCGCCGTTCCCGGATGAACCGATCCCAGTCGCGCCGGGAAAGCGTTTCGGGTCTTCGGTCCGCCCCGAGGAACTTGAGGAACATCTGCATCGCGGCCCTGTCGTGCCGCTGGTTGCGCTCCTCCTTCGTGGGCGTCACCTCCTCACCGTAGATTTCAAAAAGCGTACCCAAGGTGAGCGGCTCGGGCTCGGGCTCCGCCTTGCCGTTCAGGTCCGGGCTTGCGAACCCGGCCGCGAACTCGTCGGCCTGCCTCTTCGCCCGGGTCCAGTCCCGGTGCCCGAGAGACCGGGTGAGCCTTCGCCCGTTCTCGCGCCACTCGACCTGGAACAGGCCGGTTTTCGGGTCTGGGAACACCCGGACCCTGTTCCGGCCCCACTCGCCGGCGCCGTAGCTCCGGCGGCTTCGTTTCGTGCGTGCCATCGTTCGATACCTCCGATTCGATGGACTGCACGATCTGCGCGTTTGAAACCTCGCGCAGGGCTTGCCCGTCGTCCAGAGTTGGCGGCCCGGCCGGCTCTGGCGCGGGCGCGCCACGGGGGCGCTGGTTTCTGCGGTTTGTTGAGGAGCCAGATGGGTTAACGCTGCACGTTAACCTCTGGCCGGGGGATGCCCCCGGACCCCCGCACGACAACTTCCGCGCGCCACCAAAGGAGGCCGCCCGACATGGTCCGTCCCCGGAAGCCCGAGGCCGAACGCAGGAGCCGCACGATCGGCGTGCGCGTCACGACCGCGGAAGCCGCGGAGATCGCCGAGCGGGCGGGAGCGGCCCGCATGACGAGGGGCGGCTACATGCGCCGCAGGGCGCTGGGGCAGCCGGTCCGCGAGGCGGCCGTTCACCGTCTCGGCACCCGGGAGCGGGTCGAACTCCACCGGATCGGCGTGAACCTGAACCAGATCGCCCGCGCCCTGAACTCCGGGGCTTCAGCGCCTCCCGGAACGCTGGAGGCCGTCGAGCGGGTGGGCGAGCTTGCGGCCGATCTGCTGAGCGGCGAGGCGCTGGACCGATGATCCCGAAGATCAACGGACTGGGGCGCTCGTTCGCCGGGGTCGCGGCGTACTGCCTCCACGATGCCCCGGAGCCGGACGACCGCCGGCCGAGGACATCGGAGCGGGTCGGGTGGGCCGACACCCGCAACCTCGCGACGTTTCGGCCGGAGCGGGCCGCGCGGCTGATGGCCGCGACGGCGAAAGCGGCCCCCGACCTCAAGCGGCTGGCGGGCGGGTCGCCGGGGGGCCGGAAGCTGGCGAAGCCGGTCCTGCACTACTCGCTCAGCTGGGCGAGGGACGAGACGCCCGACAAGCGGGAGATGAGCCGGGCGGTGGACGGGAGCATGGAGGCTCTGGGACTGGAGGGCCACGAGGCGCTGATCGTCGCGCACGACGACACCCGGCACCCGCATGTCCACGTCATCGCCAACCGTGTCGATCCGGAGACCGGGAAGGCGGCGACGCTGGGCAGAAGCAAGCTCCGGCTGTCGCGCTGGGCCGAGGGCTATGAGCGGGAGCAGGGCCGGATCCGGTGCGAGAGGCGGGTCAGGAACAACGAGCGGCGGCGGGCGGGCGAGCAGGTGCCTCGCCCCACGGCGGACCGGCCGCGCCACTGGGCGCGGGTCCGCCGCGAGGGGATGCAGCCCGGGCGGCCGCGCCGGGCGAGGAAGCCGCGTCGCAAGGATCAAGTCGACATGGAGGCATGGCGGCATGCCGAGGCGGAGGCTTGGGAGACGGTCGCGGACGGGCGCGAGTCGGGCTTCCGGCACCTGGAGACCCGGGCTCGGAAGGAATGGGCCGAGCTGCACAGGCGGCAAGAGGAAATGCGGCAGAGGCTCGACCGGGAGAGCCGCACCGTGCTCGGGCGGCTTCGGATCTGGCGGCTCGAGCGCTCGTTGAGTGAACTGGTCGGTGCGGTCCGGGGACGGCAGGATCTGGTCGAGGGCTGGCGCGAGGACCTCGACGGGTATCATAGGGACGAGCGGGCCGAGTTGGGCAAGGCACACGGCGAGAGAGCCCGGGAGATCGAGCGCGGTTGGCACAAGTTCTATCGCAGTAGGCTGGTGGAAGCGGAGCGGCGCGCATGGGCAGTGCGGGAGACGATGAGGGAGCGCCAAGAGACGGGGGAGCGGGAGCGCGGCCCGAGCATCATCATCCCCGTTCCCCGGCCTCGCCCGCCCAGAGGCCCCGAGCGTGGCGGGGGAGGGTTCGAGCGATGACCTTGGACTCTCCCCATCGTCAAATCGGATCGGCCGAAACGACCGATCCAGAGTGGATTCGGGGAATCTACCGGCTGTGGAAAATCGCCCAGGATCGCCGAATTCGCCGACACTCCAAGGGTATGGATCGGGTGGATTCCGCTTGGCGGAGGCATCCATAGCCTCCAGCCCCGTGGTTCAGGCACGCACCTCGAATTCCGAGCGGGGCAGGCCTGACTGGCGAATGATCGACATCAGGGTACCGACCCGCAGCTCTCGGTGGTTAGGAACCGGGACGGTGAGCGTTCCGTCGGCATCCGCCTTCTGCATGGCGATGTGGCTGCCCCGTCGTCGGACCTCGACGAAACCGTTGGCCGCCAAGATGCGGCAGGCTTCACGGCCGGACAGGACGCGAAGCCTAGCCAACCGCAACCTCGATCTGAGTTACATAGACTTCGCCTCGCAGGCGCCGGTCGACCTCGCCGGGAGGCGCGGCCTCGAAGAACAGGGCAAGGGCTTCGGCGAGATTGTCGCGAGCCTCGGCCACGGTCTCACCTTGGCTCGCAACGTCCAACTCGGGGCAGAGCGCCACATAGCCCTCACCCTCGCGCTCGACGATCGCAGTCAGGCGTCGGATCATTGCGGTTCCTCCGTGGGAGCGAGGCCGAAGACCCGGTTGGTTTCGACGACCAGTGCGATGGCTTCTCGAAGGTTCGTCCGAGCTTCTTCGAGTGAAGCGCCTTGGGTGTTGGCACCGGGGAACCCCTCGATGAAGGCAATGTAGCCTTCAGGAACTCTCCGGAACACCGCCATGCATTGCCGGTCCACAACCGACCTCCTTGATGCTCATGATGCATTGACGCTAGCAGTCACCCGGCGCTAGCGCCATCCTCGTCCGACCGTTTCGCACAGAGCCCGTCGAAGCCCTGAACGGCGACAGTAACGGCTCGTCCCTGCGAGGTTGCCGTTCCCCGCCGCGCCGTGCGAGCTTCTTGTGGCGGTGCGGGTCGGGGACGAAGCGTGCCGCCCTCGCGACACAATCGCCACGACCATTCAGGGTAACAGATGAGCATTTCGGGAGAACCCACTACGGAGGGTGAGAGCACGGGGGCGGCAGGCGCGTCCTCCGTCCTTCGTCTCCCCGATTCCCAATCCGAAGCAGAAAAAGACCCGGAAGGGGCCAAGGGTCGAACACGTCCGGATGGTCCTCGGCAAGAGAAAGGGGTTCTCGACGGAGAAGCAGCAGTATCTGGCCAGGATCATCAAGCGTGTGCGCGCGCGCGTCGCCGACGAAAGCCGATTGAAGGTGGTGGCGCGTGGAGTCGGTGACACGAGGGTCCGCTACGAAGGCGCCGTTAGCCCACGTCCAGCACACCGGCCCCGGACGGTTCCGACTCCACCGGCTCGATGAACACCTCCGCTCCGTGGAGCGCTGCGCTAGGGACTTTGCCGACAAGTTCGGCGCGGGGGACTGTGGTCGGCTTGCCGGCCTCTGGCACGATCTCGGGAAGTTCCAGCCCGCGTTCCAGTCCTACATCCGTCGTGATAGCGGCTTCGATCCCGAGGCCCACCTGGAGGGCTCGGTTCCCGGCCGCGTCGACCACTCTTCCGTAGGGGCGCTACACGCGGTGGCGCACTTGGGGAAGAATGGTGGGCGTGGCGCTGCCATCGGAAAGCTGCTCGCCTATGTCATCGCAGGCCACCACGCAGGGCTCCCCGACTGGAGCCAAGCGGATGGCGGTGTCGGGTCCTTGGAGGCGAGGCTGCGGGAGCGTGGCGAGCTCATCGAGGCGACTACCGAGGTTCCGGCCGCCCTTCCCTTTCTCGCCAGTGAGACACCGCGGGGTGGGCCTCCCTCCCGCGCATCTCTCTCTCTTTGGGTCCGGTTCCTCTTCTCGGCTCTCGTCGACGCCGACTTCCTCGACACGGAGACATTCATGGACCCGGAGCGGGCGGGGGCGCGCTCTGGATGGAAGGACCTCCGGAGTATCGCTCAGGCCTTCGAGGGCTTCATGGTGGCGAAGGTGCGCGACGACACCGAGGTGAACCGGATCAGAGGGAAGATACTGACGTGGTGTCGCGATGCGGCGGGTCGCGAGCCCGGGTTGTTCTCCCTGACCGTTCCCACCGGTGGCGGAAAAACCCTCTCGTCCATGGCATTCGCCCTCCGCCACGCCCTCCACCATGAGAAGAGGCGGATCGTATACGTGATTCCGTACACCAGCATTCTCGAGCAGACGGTCGATGTCTTCCGGGAGGCCCTCGGAGAGGGAGACCCTTGGACTGTGGTCCTTGAGCACCATTCGAACCTCGATCCGGACAGGGAGACTGTTCGGGGGCGGCTCGCTGCGGAGAACTGGGACGCACCGATCATCGTGACCACCAGCGTGCAGTTCTTCGAGTCGTTGTTTGCGGCCCGCACGAGTCGGGCTCGTAAGCTCCACAACCTTGTGGACAGTGTCGTGGTGCTCGACGAGGTTCAGCTCATCAATGCAGACTTCCTCCATCCCATCCTGGATGTCCTCCAGTTCCTGGCCGATGAGTTCGGCGTGACGGTACTCTTGATGACGGCGACTCGGCCCAGCTGGTCAGCAACGGACGCGGGCGGCAAAAAGTTGCTGGGTGTGAGGGAGATCGTCCCGGACCCCGATTCGCTCCACGAGAGCCTGCGGCGCGTGCGCGTCCGGATTCCGAGAAGGCTGGATGAACCGGAGGGATGGGATGAGGTGGCCGAGCGCATGCTTGCGGAGCCGTCCGTCCTCTGCGTGGTGAACCGTCGGGAGGACGCCCGCGAGCTCTTCCTGCGTGTTCAGAGAGCGGATGGAGCAGCCGTCCACCTCTCCGCTCTGATGTGCGGGGCTCATCGCTCTGACGTGATTCGCGACGTCAAGGAGCGGCTGGCTCGGGGCGAGAGAGTGCGGGTCGTGAGCACTCAGCTCGTCGAGGCCGGGGTGGACCTGGACTTCCCTGTCGTCTTCCGTGCGCTGGCTGGCCTCGACTCCATTGCGCAGGCCGCCGGGCGCTGTAACCGGGAGGGGCGGAGCGATCGCGGGGAGGTGCACGTCTTCGTTCCTCCGACCTCGCCGCCGCCAGGGATACTGCGGCAGGCCGCTGACGTGTCGCGATCGCTTTTCGCAGAGGGTGAACTGGACCCCTTGGCGCCGAGCTCCTTCGATCGGTTCTTCCGCCACCTCTACTGGCTTCGCGGGGACCGGCTCGACAAGGAGGGGATCCGGCGCCTCCTGGATCACGACGGCCGAAGCGAACGGTTGGAGTACGCCTTCCGCACGGCGGGGTCACGGTTCCGCCTAATTGACGACCGGGACCGCGTCAGCGTCGTAGTGCGCTGGCCGGGGCCTGACGGGGATCCCCGGGTGGAATCGGCGCTCCGCGAATTGGAGTACGGCGGCGGCGGGCGGGGCGTCTTCCGACGCCTGCAACGAGCCGTCGTCGGCGTCAGCCGCCGCCATCTCCTTCCTCTTGTGGTGGCCGGTGCGGTCGAGGAGATTCACGACCGACTCTACGTCCAGCGGGACACGTCCTTGTACGACGACGTCCTCGGTCTCACCGTCAATCTGGAAACGGCACGAAACCCGGAGGATCTGATCGGATGAACGCCCGGGACAGGGGGAACAGCTACGGAATCTCGGTGCACGTGTGGGGCGAATACGCGTGTTTCACCCGACCGGAGATGAAGGTGGAGCGGGTCTCCTATGATGTTCCGACTCCGTCCGCAGCACGGGGCATCCTGGAGTCCATCCTCTGGAAGCCCGCCATCGAGTGGCGTGTGCGCACCATCGAGGTCCTGAATCCGATTCGTTGGGCCACGATCCGGCGGAACGAGGTGGGCAGTCAGGGATCTTGGAAGCTGGCCAAGCAAGCCATGAAACAGGGGAAGTTGGCCGACGGGATCACCGTGGAGGACGACCGCCAGCAGCGAGCCGCGCTGGTACTCCGCGATGTGGCCTACGTCATCCATGCTGAGTTCCTCATGACCGAGCGAGCGGGGCTGGATGACAACGAGGGGAAATTCCTGGACATGTTCCGCCGGCGGGTAGAAATGGGCCAGTGCTACCGCCGCCCCTACCTTGGCACGCGGGAGTTCGCCGCTCACTTCGGGCCGGTCCCCGAGGAGTACGGGGCCATCTCGGGGGTGCGGGATCTGGGATGGATGTTCTACGACTTCGACTACTCGACCACTCCACCCGGTGATCGGTTTTTCAGGGCCGAGCTCCGCGACGGCAGGGTCGAGGTTCCGCCCCCGGGGTCCTTGGAGGTGCGTTCGTGATTCTCCAGGCGCTGGCGGACTACTATGAGCGGAAGCGGACGGCGGACCCCAACGCGACCCCTGAGTGGGGGTTCGAACACCGGGAGATCCCATTCGTCATCGTTCTCTCCAAGAAGGGCAAGTTTCTCAACATCGAGGACACACGGGACGCGGGGGCAGGGAGAAAGAAGGGGAGGAGATTCCTGGTGCCTAAGGCGGCGAAACGGGCCGGGCCGGCGATCCGCGCCTACCTCCTTTGGGACAAGCTCGACTACGCGCTGGGATTCGTTTCGGAGAAGAAGAAGCCGGAGCGCGTGCAGAAACAGCATCGGGCGTTCCGCGAGAAGATCGAGGAGGTCTTCGGCCTGGACCCTGAAGACGCCGGGCTGCGGGCTCTGCTGGCTTTCCTCCAAGCAGGCGAGCTCGACACCGTTTGGACGCACCCGGCATGGCCCGAAGTCGAATCCAACACCGGAGCGTACGTCGGCTTCCGGCTCTCCGGAGACACCTGCCTCATCTGCGAACGGCCCGAGGTGATGAAGGGTATCCGGACGGCAGTCGTTTCGGACGGCGCCGCGCTCGCCCAGTGCCTGGTGACCGGTGAGGAGGGTCGGATCGCCGCCCTCCACCCGGCGATCAAGGGCGTCCGTGGAGCCCAGCCGTCGGGGGGCAACATCGTATCCTTCAATCTGAGTGCTTTCCAGACTCACGGTCGCAAACAGGGCGCCAACGCTCCCGTCTCGGAGCAGGCGGCCTTCGCCTATACGACCGCCCTCAACCTCCTCCTTCATCGCAATAGCCCTACCAACGCCCACGTCAGTGGCACATCGGTCGTGTTCTGGGCGGAGAAAAGAAACGAGATCCGGAACTTGGCAGGCGCTCTCTTCCGCGACGACCAGGAGGTCCTGGACGATCCGGATCGGGGTGTGGATCGGCTGAAGGCCGTCTACGCTGCCTCGAAGCAGGGCACGCCGCCCGGCAGTGGCCGTGGCGAGCGGTTCTACGTCCTCGGTCTGGCTCCCAACGCCGCGCGCCTGGCCATCCGCTTCTGGCGGCCCACCACCGTGGAGAGCTTCGCGGCGGCCGTCCTCCGGCACTTCCAGGACGTGGAGGTAGTTCGACCGCCCTGGGCTGCGCGATATCCCTCGGTGGCTGCGCTCCTCCGCGCGACGGCCGTTCTGGGCAAGGAAGGCAACATCGCGCCGAACTTGGCTGGTGGTGTCGTCGATGCCATCCTCACCGAGCAGCCATATCCGCGGCATCTACTCGTCGCCGCCGTTCAACGGGCGCGGGCCGAGCAGGACGTGAGCCCGGACCGCGCTGCCATCATCAAGGGTTGCCTGATCCGGGTGGCCCGCCAATCCGCCAACGATCCGGAGGTCAGCGTGGCTCTTGACGAAGGAAACGAGAACGTCGGATATCGCTTGGGACGCCTATTCGCTGTCCTGGAGCGCGTCCAGGACCGGGCCAATCCCGGAATCCAGTCAGGGATTCGCGAGCGCTATTACGGCGCCGCGTCCACGACGCCCACAGCGGTCTTCCCCACGCTCATGAAGCTCAAGAACCACCACATGGCCAAGATCGAGAACCGAGGGGCTGTTGTTAACTTCGAGCGACACTTGGGCTCCATTCTCGGTGGCGTTGAGGACTTCCCGACTGTCCTGTCGCTGCTCGACCAAGGCCGCTTCGCGCTCGGCTACTACCATCAACGCCAGTCCTTCTTCAACAAATCCAGCGACACCGAGGAGATCTCCCATGCCTGATTCAGTTTCCAAGCGCTCCGACTTCGTGCTCCTCTTCGATGTGATGGACGGCAACCCCAATGGCGACCCGGATGCCGGGAATCTTCCCCGGATCGATGCCGAGACGGGTGAGGGGATCGTCACCGACGTGTGCCTGAAAAGGAAGGTCCGCAACTTCGTGGAGCTGGCGACCGGGGGCCGGCCACCGAACGCCATCTACATCAAGGAAAAGACCGTCCTCAATCGCAGTCATCAGGAGGCCTACAAGGCGCTGGATCTGGATCCGGAAAAGTCTTCCGGCGACGATGTGGAGAAGGTTCGCCGCCACATGTGCGGCAACTACTTCGACATTCGAACATTCGGGGCCGTCATGAGCACCGGCGTCAACGCCGGTCAGGTCCGTGGGCCCGTTCAACTGACTTTCGGTCGGAGCGTCGGTCCGATCATTTCCTTCGACCACTCCATCACTCGCATGGCAGTGACGAACGAGCGCGACCTCGCGAAGGAAAGGACCATGGGTCGGAAGAGCACTGTGCCATACGGACTCTATCGGGCCCACGGCTTCATCTCCGCCGCGCTGGCTCGCGACACCGGATTCTCCGTTGAGGACCAGAACCTCCTGCTCCGGGCCCTCGCCGAGATGTTCGAACACGACCGGTCCGCCGCGCGCGGGATGATGAGCACGCGGGGCCTCTACGTGTTCGAGCACGAGAGCGAGCTCGGCTCGGCGCCAGCCCATGCTTTGTTTGATCGGGTGTGTGTAGATCGCGCAGTCGAAGCGCCGAGAAGCTTCTCGGACTTCGAGGTCCGTGTGGACGACGACGATTTGCCGCAGGGCGTGAAATTGCGGCGCGTTATGGGGTGACGTGTACACGGACGACGAACTCATCCCGCTAAGCGCCCTCCAGCACCTCTTGTTCTGCGAGCGTCAATGCGCCCTCATCCATCAGGAGCAGACTTGGCTGGACAATCGCCTCACGGTGGAGGGTGCTCGCATGCACCGGAGAGCTGACTTAGGGAACGACGAGACGCGGAGAAACCTGGTCGTGCTGCGAGGCCTACCGTTGCGCTCGGCGAAGCTGGGCCTGTCGGGAAGGGCCGATGTGGTCGAGTTCCGGCGGATCGAGCGCGGGGCCGGCGTGGCGCTTGACGGGCACGAGGGACTTTGGTCGCCAAGGCCGGTCGAGTACAAGCGTGGCCGCCCGAAACGCCATCGCGCCGACGAAGTACAGCTATGTGCGCAGGGACTGTGTCTGGAGGAAATGTTCGATATGCGTGTGTCCCATGGCGATCTCTATTATGGGGCGAGGCGGCGCCGGAGTGAGGTGGTCTTCGACGAAGGGCTCCGCCGAACGACCGAGGAAGCTGCGGGAAGGCTCCATGCTCTACTCACGCAGGTTGCTCCGCCTCGGCCCCAATACCGGGCCCGAAAATGCGACTCCTGCTCGTTGATCTCGGTGTGCCTGCCGAAGGCCTCGTTCGACACCCAAGCCTACTTGAGACGAGCCCTGCCGAAGCCACCATCTGTCCAGTCAGAAGCGACAGAGCTTGGGCGAAGGGCAGCAAGGTCTTTTACTGGTTCACCTTCCATAACGCCAAGATCTGCGTCGGAACCTGGCCGGTGACACCAATGGGAGGGACTCCGGTCATCGTTTCGGGCACTGGCCGAGCGGTGTCGCAGAAGGAGGCAACCCGGATCCGTTGTTTGATGGAGGACGACCCTGGTCTGGGTTACCGACTCCGATCGGTCCCGACACCGGTTCCGCCTCGAATCCTACTGATTCTCCAACCTGTCCGGTCGAGCCCCGGCAGCTGCCTACTCCCGCCTCGGCAGCCATGAAGCGCCACCTCAACACCCTGTTCGTCACCACGGACGATTCCTACCTGTCGAGGGAGGGCGAGAGCATCGTCGTGAAGCGGCAGGGGAAGAAGGTGCTCCAAGTTCCTGCGTTGACCCTAGACGGGCTCGTGTGCATCGGCAGGAGCTACGTAAGCACTCCGCTACTTCGTCTTTGCGGGGAGAAGGGGCTCACGGTCTCGCTCCTTTCGCCCACGGGCCAGATTATCGGGCGATTCGAGGGACCCGCCACGGGAAACGTGCTCCTACGGCGGGATCAGCACAGGCTCTCGCTGGACCCAACCGCCCGGCTCGCCATCGCCGCACGCTTCGTGGTCGGCAAGGTCGCTAACAGCCGTACGGTCATCCGCCGAGGGGCCCGTGACCACGGCGATCCTCAAGGGCGACTTGGCGAAGCCGCCGACGCATTGGGGCGCGTCCTGCGGAAGGTGTCGCTTGCCAGAGATCTGGACGAACTTCGGGGAATGGAGGGGGAGGCCGGGCGCGTTTACTTTCGAGCGTTCGACCGTCTCATCACGCGGAACGACCGGGAATTTGAGTTCCAAGGTCGATCACGGCGCCCCCCGCAGGACCGGACCAACGCCCTGCTTTCGTTCACATATGGGATGGTACGCCACGACTTACGTTCGGCTTGCGAGGGCGTGGGGCTTGATCCCCAGATTGGCTTCCTCCACGCTGATCGACCCGGACGGGCGAGCTTGGCTCTCGACCTCATGGAGGAGTTCCGAGCACCGCTCGCAGACAGGGCGGTGCTGACGGTTATCAATCGAAGACAGGTGTCCGGCGGGGACTTCCAAGCGCGCCCGGGAGGAGCTGTGCATATGAAGGAGGCCGCGCGGAAGGCGCTCATCGTGACCTACCAGAAGAAAAAGCAAGAGACCCTTACCCATCCGTTCCTTAGAGAGCAGACGACGGTTGGACTCCTCCCCCATCTTCAAGCCCGACTCCTGGCGCGTCACCTGCGCGGCGATCTGGACGGATACCCCCCATTCCTAGCGAGATGACCCTTGGTGGTTCTTGTAACCTACGACGTGTCCACTACCAGCACGGAGGGCCGGCGTCGCCTCCGGCGGGTGGCCAAGAAATGTGTGGATTTCGGGCAGCGCGTCCAGAACTCCGTCTTCGAGTGTCAGGTCACTTGGGAGCAGTGGACGCGGCTCCGCCTCGATCTCCTCGACCTCGTCGATCCCTCGGAAGACAGTCTGCGGTTCTATACGCTCGGGCGTCGTTGGCGAGGTCGAGTGGAGCACCACGGCGTGAATCCCACCATCGACTTCCATGACCCGCTGATCACATGACATTTTGGTCCGCGCGAACCTAAAGCTCCCACCATCGTGCGGGGAGCTTCGCGACTTGCCACCGAAGGCGGCTTGGCGCGGTTAAATGGGTCTGATTGGGTTGATTGGCCGACGCTCCAAGTGAGCGGACGACGGGGTTCGCGAACTTCGCCCTCTATCGACGTTTGCTGCAGCACGTTACACCTACTAGGGTCGCCCCCCGCGCGTAACTCCCCCGTCGCCCCCCGCGCGGGGGGCGTGGATCGCAACCTGCCGATCCTAACGACGGGTCCCCGGTTCGGAGTCGCCCCCCGCGCGGGGGGCGTGGATCGCAACACCACCCCCTCACCTTGATGACGGCGTCGATGACGTCGCCCCCCGCGCGGGGGGCGTGGATCGCAACCCGCGCCAGCCGAGTGAGGAAGATGTTCGGCGCGAGTCGCCCCCCGCGCGGGGGGCGTGGATCGCAACCAGTACGCCTTGATACGGACCCACAGCGCGGCGTAGGTCGCCCCCCGCGCGGGGGGCGTGGATCGCAACACGGCTATCAGCAAGGTGACAACCCATGTCGTTGTCGCCCCCCGCGCGGGGGGCGTGGATCGCAACCACATTGGGAACGGTGCGCCCCGAGGTGGGGCAGGTCGCCCCCCGCGCGGGGGGCGTGGATCGCAACAACATGGCCAGCCAGAAGAGGTACGGCGGCAGGTCGCCCCCCGCGCGGGGGGCGTGGATCGCAACTTGGTGGCCAGGACGTTCGCCAACGTGAGCGTCTGTCGCCCCCCGCGCGGGGGGCGTGGATCGCAACACGGTCAGCGTGCCGGGCGTGGCACCACAAGAGGGTCGCCCCCCGCGCGGGGGGCGTGGATCGCAACCAAGCCTTGTCTCGTTGGGCCGCCGTGATGTCGTGTCGCCCCCCGCGAGGGGGGCGTGGATCGCAAACCCCCGGCCACCAGGGCGGGTGTGGTCCAAGAGAAGTCGCCCCCCGCGAGGGGGGCGTGGGATCGCAACAGTTGCGTTAGTCGGCATGGACTCCCAACTATCCGGTCGCCCCCCGCGAGGGGGGCGTGGATCGCAACATGACCTCCCACGCGCCCGCCGCTTCGGGCACGAGTCGCCCCCCGCGAGGGGGGCGTGGATCGCAACCCTCATGCCGTCATCGGCGCGGGCGGCCAGAACGTCGCCCCCTGCGAGGGGGGGCGTGGATCGCAACCGGGAGGCCAAGGAGGCCAACTGGGCAGTTGGAGTCGCCCCCCGTGAGGGGGCGTGGATCGCAACCACACCAGCGCTGCGTTCACCAAAGGCGACACCACGTCGCCCCCCGCCGAGGGGGGCGTGGATCCATCGCCATTAGCGGAGAATGCCCAAACAAGCGCAGTTGAGAGCGGACGACCTCGAACGGCCTTGAAGTCAGCCGCTTGGATTTCCCGCCGATTGACTCCGGGTTTCCCGCTTTCGCGACCCGATCCGACCGGATGCGGTCCAATGACAAGAGTGGCAGATCGTGCAGTCCCAGTTAGACTTACGTGATCTCCTGCCGTGATGTTGGCCGTTAGCAGTCCGCCTGAACATCGCGCCGCCCGGCTGGCAGCGGAGCTTCGATCCGCTTCGCGACGCCTTCAACCACGAGCACGGCTGGAGCCGTCCGGACGACCCCGCGCGGGCGAGGACGCAGCAGCCGGGGCACCGGGCCTATATCGAGGCGTCAAAGCTGCGGGCCGGGCTCGAACACGAGCCGGACCCGCGCGACCTGATCCGCGACTATCTGGCGCAGCGCGTCGAGCAGGGCGCGGTGCGGACCCGCCACGACGTGGTCTCCGCACTTCAGGAGGTGGGCCTCGAGGTGCCGCGCCAAGGCATGGACTACCTGACCGCCCGCGATCCGGACACCGGCAAGCGGTGGCGGCTGAGAGGAGCGCTGTATGAGCACGACTTCCACCCCGAACGACTTGAACTCGCGGCTGCAGCGCCGGATGGAGGCCGACCGGCGGCAGATCGAGGAGGCGGCCGCGCGCGAGCTCGCGCGGCTTGGCGAGAACTTGAGCGCCGTCGCGAGCGGCGCGCTGCGTTCCATCGAGGCCGATACGGCGGAGGCGACCGGGCGGATGCGCGAGCTACTGCTCAAGGCGTGGCTCAGGCCCCTGATCGTCGGGGTGAGCCTCTTCCTCGGTATCTACGGCGGCGCTTGGGTGACGACGCACTGGCTGTCGAGGAGCATCGAGTCCCGGTTCGAGGAGCTGGGGGACGTGAACCTGCGGTTGATCGGCGCGCGCGAGATGCTGGCGGAGATCGAGGAGACGACCTGGGGCGTGACGCTGCGGGAGGTGAACGGGGAGCGGTACGTGACGCTGCCCGCCGGAACGAGGGTTCGCACGGAGTTCGACATGGGCGGACGGCCCTACGTGAGGCTGTCGAGAGAGTGAGGGAACTGTATGACCGGCTTGGAGCGGCAGTTGACGGACGCTTTGGAGAAGTTGTCCGAGCAGTACGAGAGGGAACAGCGTTCGCACTCGGAGCAGGTCGAAGCCTTGCGGCGGCAAGGCGAGCGGCAGGCCGGGCAGATCGAAGCCTTGCGGCAGCAAGCCGAGCGGCAGGCCGAGCGGAGCAAGACCTTGCTGCGGCTGGTCGAGAGGTTGGGTGGGCAAGTGAAGCGCTTGGCCGACGACTCCGGACCCGGGTCTCGCTCAGCCCCGTCAGACGGGCGCTGGAGATGATGCGCCAGCGCGCGCGGGAACGCGATTCCGGCCCGAGCCGCTGACGATCGTAGGCAGCAACGCGGGGGCACCGTCCAGTCGCTCGTAAGCGAATCGCGACCGCTGGCCTGCCCTCTCGACGCTGGCGACGGCTGCGACGCTAACCCCATCCGGGTCATTTCACAGCTTGGTCGCCGACTGCGTGCGGGCTTATCGTTGATATTGACGCCTTTCTCATGGACGACGACCTGGACGCCACCGCTTTCAGCGCTCTTCATTCGGGCAACGTGTGGTGCTCTTGCGGCATGCGAGCACTGTGAGCAGTAGAGGTGCGGTGGGCGAGGCGCCTGCCGTGAACAAGGGGAGAACACCAGATGTCGATGTCGACCAGAGCCATCGAACTCGTGTCGCAGCAGGTGGTGGGCATACGTACGACCACCTGTTTGGGGACCGGCTTCGTCAGCTACGGTCGCCAGCGCGGGACGCGTATCGTTGCGACTGCGCAGCACGTCATCGAAACCGCTATCAACGACGAGACTCCGATCCATGTCGGCACCCGCCAAAAGGTCCTGACCTTGGGTGCAACCGGCCTCAACATCCGGTTTCTTCACAAGACGACCCGCGGCGTGGACTCGGCCATCCTGGCCTTCGTTTCGCACGATCTTCCTCGACCGACCGTTCCCATCTTGGATCCTGCCAATCCTGAGGAGTTGAGCCAGATCAAGGTCGGCACGGAAGTGGGGTGGCTTGGGTTTCCGGCTCTAAGAACCGTCGCTGGCCGGCTCTGCTTCTTTTCCGGCAGGATCAGTCTGGTCGATCCGGCTGGGCGATTCCTCCTTGACGGGACGAATGTGCAGGGGTGTAGCGGGGGACCGGCGTTCTGCGTAACGGCTGATGGTCCTCGGATCATCGGAGTCGTTACTGATTACTTCCCCAACGAGAACTTCCGGACCACGGGGGGCGAACCGATTGGCCTAGCCCCCGGGCTTACGGCCGTCGCCGACGTCACCAACTACAAGGTCATTGAGGCGGCTCTCAACCGGCTCCCCGACGACAGGGGATCAGAGCGGACCACCGCCACCATTAAGCTGACCGAATGCGCCGAATGCGGGGCTGATCTCCTGAAGGGAAGGTATCCAGGTGAGCAGACGCCCACCCTGCTGTGCAGCAACGGCTGCGGTCCCTTGATCGACCTGCTAGATGAAGTACTGGTCAACCAGTTTCCTGGCGGAGCACGTGGATTCAACGAATACCTCTGCGAAGCGCACGAGCGAGTCACAAAGTGACATGCTCGACCGTCCGGCCATCGGCCGCTACGAGAAGCTCCTTCAGCCAGTCGGCGTGTTCGCGTGGCGCTCTCAAAAGGAGATGCGGGCGGCGACCTCGGCGTCGCCCCGGCTTTCCGCGATCCGCTCGCGCATCCACTCGTCCACCTCCGCCTCGATCCAGCCGACCGCGCGAGCGCCAAGCGAGACCGGGCGGGGAAAGCGCCCCTGCTCCAGCCGAACGTAGATCGTGCTCCGCGACAGCCCCGTGCGGGCCATCACCTCCGGCAGCCGCAGAAACCGCCCCGGCGCTCGCTTCTTACTCTCGGTCACACTCGTCATCGCTCTGTTCTCCTTCCTTCACTGGTCGATCTTGGAATCATTCGGTCTTTGGTTCTCGTGCTCCGGTGGGGACGGGGAACCCGGTCGGTCGTCGCCGGTCCGGGCGGACGGCTCTGCCGCCCCGGTGTTCACAACGAGGCCCCCTGCCGACGGTCGTGTAGGTTTGGGGCAACTCTGGGGGCATCCTCAGGTATCCACCGATGCTTAGCCAGTCACGACAATGAGTTAGGGCCACCGTAGCGAGGCGGGAGCGACCCGAGGGTCGGGGACAGGGGGTGTGAAGACACACCTGCCCTCGAACCCGTACCAGGCCCTCGGACTGGTGGGTTGCTTGGTCACGGCCTCAAGGCCCGGATCGGCACCGCCGCCCCCCGACTGATGGGGCGCAACCGCAGGGGTGCCGACCACATACGGAACTACGGCCGTGTCACATCCGGGAGGCATTCTTCGTGCACATCGACTCCGATGTCCCATGCATACTCGTGGATCGGCATCGACTCCACCCAAGAAGAGCAGACTCCGGACGCGGGCGATCATCTGGGGAACATGCGCTGGCGGTGGCCTCAGGCTGGATTGACGATCGACAGACCGCGCAATGACTTGTGCCTTTTGATGAAGGTCAAGGCGGTCGCGCCGTCGTCGTCGGACGCGGACGGATCGGCGCCGAGTTGGAGCAGCAGGGGCACCACATGGGGATTGTTACGCGCGGCCTCGTGAAGTGGGGTGGAGCCGGTGCGGGTTCGCGCGCCGATGTCGGCGCCCGCGGCGGCCAGGACACGGATGACCGACCGGTTTCGAGTTAGCGACGCGGCCAGGTGCAGGGGCGTCCAACCGCCGGGTTCCGTTCTGGCGTTCGGGTCCGCACCTGCGGCCAACAGTGCCGTCAGGACCGCCGCTTCCGGATTGAAGCTCGCAGCGAGGTGCAGCGGCGTGGACGGCCCCCATCCCGTGCTGGCCTGGATGCCGGAACCCACGATGTGCACGTCGGCACCGGCGCCCAGCAGGAGTTGAGTCACCGCCGGGTCGGGGTTGCTGCGGGCCGCCTCGTGCAATGGCGTCGATCCACCGCCGTGCACGGCATGCACATCAGCACCTGCTCCCAGCAGAAGGGACACGACCTGCAAGGAACCGCCCCTAGCCGCACGGTGCAACACCGTCTCTCCGCTCCAGCCACGCGCCGACGCATCGGCGCCCGCGTCGATCAAGGCGGCGATCACCTCCGGGTTGCCGTTCGACTCCGCTGCCTCGAGCAGCGGGGTAGCTTCCCAGCCGTAATCGACACTGAACCCCGTCGCCCAGACATCCAGTTCCGCTCCGGCCGCCAGGAGAGCGTGGATCACCTCTTCGTTCTGGTTGATTCGAGCCGCGGCGTGAAGCGGAGAAAAATCGCGATCGTCCCGGGCATCCACGTCGGCACCCGCCTCGACAAGGAGAGGGATGACAGCGGGGTCGCGCGTCCACGCGGCGGCCGAGTGAAGTGGGGTGACATCGCCTCCCCAATAGCCCATCGGCCACCGCTCCATCGCCGCGTTCACGTCGGCTCCCATGTCGACGCAAGCCCCGACCACTTGAGCGTCGGCCGCCATAAAGAACGACGGCGTATTCCAATGGTCGCATGCGGCGGGATCCGCAGGCGTCCCCACGTCATCCAGTGCGCCGGGATCCGCGCCCAGGGTCAGCAACAGGTTGGCCGCGTCGGGATTCTCGACTGCCGCGTGGAGCGGCGTCCGGTCACGGGCGTCCAGGGCACCCACCCCTGCACCGCTGTCCACCAACCAGGAGATGTAGGCGGATGGTCCCGACGGCGCGGCGGCATGAAGCGGCGTGGCACCGTCATTGTCCACGGCGTGGATGTCCGCCCCAGCCTCCAACAGGGCGGCGGCGATATCGACCTGCTCGCCGCGTGCGCTGGCGGCGGAGTGAAGCGGCGTCCTTCCACCAGCATCCTTGGCATTGGGGTCCGCCCCGGCCGCGAGTAGGGCCCGAATTGCGGGGAGAGGAGACAAACCGCGATACCACCGCGTAACCAGTCGATGTAGAGGGGTCCGACCGTACTCGTCCCTGGCGTTCGGGTCGGTTCCCATTTCGAGACAACCTCGCACGCCTTCGACAGGGGACCGTTCCACCACACTCGACTCGTGCCAGTCGCACGCTGGGTCTCCCGCGCGCCAGCCCGCGGCGTCCAGGACATCGGGGTTGGCCCCGAGCGCGACGAGTTGATCCGCGACCAGCACGTTGCCCTCCGTCCAGGCCGCGTGAAGGGGCGTCCGGCCTTGAGCGTTCCGCAAGTCTATTTCGGCACCCGCGCGGATCAGGGTGCGGACGAGGGCGGTGTCCAAACGGGGTAGCTCCTCCAGCGCGCGGTAGCGCCGCCGAGGGAACTTTGCCGCGGCATGCAGCGGCGTGTCGCCACTTGCGTTCTTGGCGTGGATGTCGGCACCGCCGGCCAGCAACGCCTCGACAGTTTCCGGTGTCCCCGCCGCCGCGGCAACGTGCAGAGGAGTGTCCCCCGACCCGTCAGGTTCGTTGACGTCGACCCCGCCCTGGAGGAGAACGACGATGGTGGCCGGACTCGTTTGGTGCGCCGCTGCATGAAGCGGAGTTTCGCCCTCGCGGGTTGGCAGCGTCACATCCGCCCCGGCCTCCAGCAGGGCAGCGGCCAAGGTTGGGTCTTCGCGATAGGCCGCAAGGTGCAGAGGGGTCGATCCCATGTCGTCGCGAACGTCGGGATTGGCTCCTGCCGAGAGGAGCCTCGCAAGGAAGCGCCGCAGTTCCCCCGAGTCGACGTTCCGCCAATCGGCCACGGCGAGATGGAGCGGAGTGCGTCCCATCCCGTTTCGGGCGTTTACGTCCGCTCCCGCTTCCACCAGGGTCTCTGCGACCGCCAAGCTCGACCCCCACCAGTTCAATGCCAGGTGAAGCGGTGTGGTCCCGTCAGTCCCTCGCGCACTCAGCGCCGCACCCTCTCCCAACAGAAGTGCGACCATCGCCGGATCTCCCGCACCGGCTGCTTCGTGGAGGGGGCTGTTCCCATGCTCGTCTCGTGCGTCGGGGTCGGCACCCGACTCCAGTAGGAACCGTACGACGGCAAGGTCTCCGGCTCGCGCCGCGAAATGGATTGGCCTATCCCCATTGTCGTTGGATGCCCGCGGATCGGCGCCCGACTCGATCAGCCGGGCCACTACCGCAAGGTCGGGAGCCCGTTCGGGGTGCCGGGCACCAGGCACGTAGGAGGCATCTCGGTCGTGCGGCATTCCCAGGATGGCGTGGTGCAGCGGCGTGCTGCCGTTCTCGTCGCGAGCCAGCGGGTCGGCACCCACCTCGATGCAGCGGACGACATCGGGGGCGAGCGCCACGCGACCGAACATCCACCTGTTCCAGTGATCGCAGTGGGTGGGATCAGCGACCCGGCCGTACTTGTCACGGGCGGTCGGATCGGCCCCGAGCCGCAGGAGTTCGCGCGCGACGAGCGGATTCGAGTTGCCCCACGCGTGATGCAGCGGGGTGGCCGCGTTGTTGTCCCGTGCGTTGAGATCGGCATCGGACGTGACCAGCGCACCGACCACAGCCGGGTCCGTTGCATACAGCGAAGCGCGGTGCAATACAGTCGCGCCGAGGTTGACGGGGGCGTTGGGGTCGGCTCCAAGGCGAAGGCAATCCGTTACCCGCATGACAGAGGCCGACTGGAAGAAATCCCAACTGCCCCAGTCGTCGCAGCCTTGGGCGACAGCCGGTGCCGGCAGCAGGAACGCGAGCGGCGCAAGAGTGCTGGCACACACGCCCCTGAGCCACCGGAGCGGGCAACGGGCGAAAGTGGCGGGAGCCGCGTACTGGATGCGTTCGCGCGTGGTCTTCGCTACGCCGAAGTCGAAGACCAATCTAGGCTCTCGGACTCTGCCGGACGTTCGAGTGCCACGGGTCACTCCGAGGCAACGTATACCGAGGCGCGAAACCGGTCCCCGGTGGAGTCGCCAAGGCTGCAAACCGGTACTTCGACGATCTTGATTCGAAGCAGACCGATCCCGAGGAAGAGCGGACGCTGGCGGCAAGCGCATGGAGATGATCGAGCATTGGGGAACAGACTGCGGGTCGGGGTGAGCGGCGACAGACTCCAAAATGTGTGGGCGCACCAATTGGCGGGCAAGCGACCAGAGCCCGGAACACCAGCTGTTCGAAGCGGTGCTCCGGGTTACGCTTCGAGGGCGTCCGCAGGAGCTGGCTCAGGACCCGTTATTCTCCCCAGCGCGATGCTCGGCCGACATTCCCCAGCACGCCCGACGGCACACTGCCCAGTCCGTCCAGCCCCCCGACGCGGGGTTACCGCCTCGGCTTTGATCACTTGGGGCCACGCTCCGCACGTCCCCGGCAAGGCTGACGAGGGGTTCCGCCCCCTCGACCCCCGGCCCGGCCCCCCTCCCATGGATGACGCTTGACAACATTCCAACTAGTGGCTACGGGGGCATGAGCCGCTATCTTCTCGTCGTGGTTCCACACTCGCTCTGCGACCGACGAATGAGAACACGCCCCATACGCACCACCGTCTTCTCGCGTTCCGCCCGCAATGCGTTCGGAGCCCACGCGGCTCTCAACGCGACGATGGTCCTGGCCATGATGGGATGCGGTGTGGACAGAGTGCCCTCGACCCCGGTCAATCTCTTCGACGAAGCGGCGGGGACGGTGGTCACGAGACGCTTGGCTTTCGATACGTTGTGGGTGTACGGAGGGGCGAGCGATACGATCATGCTCAACGCCGACCGCGTGGCGGCGTTTCCGGACGGTGACGCTGCGGTCCTTGATCTGTTGGGTCGGCGGGTTCACAGGGTGGGTGTCGGCGGCGTCGCCTGGTCGTGGGGAACCAGGGGTGCAGGGCCGGGAGAAATCGACCATGTGAGGGACTTGGACGTGAATGCCGAGGGAGAAGTCGTGCTTGCCGATTCCGGCAACGGCAGGCTGCACTGGCTGGTGGGGGACGGAACGTGGCTCCGAGAGGTCGGGCTGCCGGAGGGCACAATCAACGTGGATGCGGTCGCGGCGCTTGAGGGCGGTCACTACATACTCTCCTCGCTGATGTATGGCACCGCACTCGCGGCCCTTGGGTCCACGCCACCAAGTGCGATCGCGGCCAACCGGTGGGTGCGGGTGTCCGCAGAGGGCGAAATCGAGGGGCTCGTACCCTTTCCTTGGGACGGCTTCCACTCAATGTCCTTTTTTCAGACGGTTGGCAATATCGCGGGTGCCCGATCACTGTCCGCGAGCGGTGGCCGACGGTGGGTATTCGGGTTTGGCTTGGGCAACGGCTTCTTCGTCTTCAACGACAGTGTGGCCGAGGCGTACCCCTACGTGCGCCATGCCGACTTCCCGGAGGTCGAAACGGGCGGCTTGGGGGGCGGCAGGGACGGGTTCCGGGTCGGCTATCGCGAAGGCCGTCCGGACCCGGTGGCCCGTGACGTGGCGATTCGAGGTGACACCGTGTATGTGCTTGCGGGCAGCCACTGGGAAATGGATCGCTACGAGTCAACTACCGGCCAATACCTGGATTCGGTGCTGCTACCCGTGCCGTTGTCCCGGTTTGCGCTGGCCCGCGATGCGCTAATCGGCATCGTTGCCGGGGGGATGTACCCGCAGGTCATCGCGTTGCGAGAGTAGCTGCCCCGCTCTTGGCATCGGGCTGCCAGTGTCGCACGACGGCGCTCGCCGGACTGCGAGCGCTTTTCTTGGGGGATCGAAGGGGGCGGCGCGCTCCCCCTTGCCAGCCGCGATGTTCAACATCGCGTGTGCTGGCTCCGATTACGCAAGGCTCACCAAGCGTGAACCAAATCCGCAATGCCACGACCCCTCTTCCACGGCGCAGCTTGCAGCGGTTCCGCCACATCCCCCCGCCGCGCAATACCGGGCTGCGGCGTCTGGCACGAAGCGCACTACGGGCGGGGACCTGGGAGCCCGATGGTCGCCAGCATTTCCCTGTGAATCTGCCGCCAGTCCCGATCGAGGCTGACCGTCCGGGCTTGGATGCGGAACCCTTCGAGGCGAATGTCGGCTCTCAGCGGCTTGCCGGCCTCTGGGTACAGCAGGATGCCTTCGTGCTTGGGCCGCCCTGGGTTCCCCGCCTGGCGGTTCCGCAGGTACGCGAGCAACTGGTACAGGTTGCCGGAGTGCAGCTTCCCCGTGCCGGAACCGCGTCCGCGCTCCAGCGCGTCCCGGTAGTACTTCGTGTCGAGGATGATCCGGCGCTCGGACGATTCCAGGATCACGTCGGCTGTCATGACGGGGATTCGAGTCCTGTTGGCGTCGTCCTCAGCGCTCGCTTCCGCCCAATGGATGCGGCGGCTGCCCCCCGGATTCACTCCGTACTCACGCTGCTCGCGCTCGTAGAATCCGGTGACGAACTCCTCGAAGAGTGCCCACATGGTCGCCTCATCCCGCCGGAAGTCGCGGAAGGCCGTGCGCCCGGTGTTCTCATCGACCACCAAATTCTCGTACAGGAGCCTGCACACCGAGAGCAGGAACTGGTAGAGCCGCCGGTTACCCCCGAGCTGGACTTGGCCGAAGGCATTCCTCGTGAGGCGAGTCCGCGACACGCCGTCGAGCCGTCTGTAGGCGGCGCGCACGTCGCTACGGACATCGTGGTGCAGCGTGACCCGCCTCCCCAGCAGCCCATGCAGCGACGTGCGCAGAATGCGGTTCGGCGGAATGTCCGCGGACAACTCCTCGAAGTCGCAGGCGGCCCGGCCGCGCGCCCGGAGCGCCCGCTTCGCCGTCTCGCTCACCGCCAGCTTGCCGCGGATTCCGGCGAGGTCCTCGCGTCGTTCCACGTAGCCGCGGTCGATGCCGCGGCGGAAGAGGTGGCTGACGCCGCCCGCGAGCACCTTGCCGAGAAGGTCCTGGACCGTCGAGAGGCCGCCGAGCGTGGCCAGCCGTTTGGTGTCCCGCTCCTGAACCCGCCCCCAAGCGTAGCAGAGGAGGTAGTAGACGTTGAGGATCGGGATGTTCTTCAAGGTCGGGCGTCCGCGGTGAGTCGCGCCACATCCCTCTCCACGTCTTCCGCCGCATCGAACCAGTATTCCCGGAGAAGCGGGGCGATCTGGGTGTCCACGACGTGCCTGTACCAGTCCTCCGAAGGCGCGTCGCCATCGCCGGGAACGAAGTAGCTGTGGCCAATCCGAAAGCCCCGACCGAGTTCCTTGTCGTTTGCGATCTTCTCGTTGAGCTTGCTCATCCGGTTGCAGATGCGGCGCGCCAGGCTCGGATCCGCGCCCAGGTCCGCGAGGTGTTTCTCGAACGCATCCCGGCCATACTCGGTCCCGTATGCGGGCTCCAGCGTCTCGAAGGCGAATCGCCGGCGCAACGCGTAATCGACCAAGGCCAACGAGCGGTCGGCGGTGTTCATCATGCCGAGCAGGTGGACGTTGCCGGGGACGTGGAACCGCGTGTCGGAGTAGGGCAGCGTGACGGCGTAGTCCTCGCTGCGCTTGTCGGCCTCGATGAGCATCAGGAGTTCGCCGAAGATACGGGACAGGTTGCCGCGGTTGATCTCGTCGATGATGAAGACGTGGGGGATGTCCGGGTTGGCCCGCGCCCGTTCGCAAAAACGCCGGAAGACACCGGGCTTCAGGTCGAAGCCTCCCCCTTCGGCGGGCCTGAAGCCTTCTACGAAATCCTCGTAGGCGTAGGACTGGTGGAACTGGACCATCTCGATCGGGTCGGAGTCCTGGCGGCCAATCAGGGACCAAGCGATTCGGCGGGCTATGAAGGTCTTCCCGGTGCCGGGCGGCCCTTGGAGGATCAGGTTTTTGCCGGACTTGATGGCCTGGACAAGGCGGGCAAAATGGCCGGGATCAATGAAGAGGTCTTGCAGGGCATGCGTCGCGGTGTAGCTGCGATGTCTTGGATCCTCATCGTTTCTTCCGCTGGTCGGGCCGCCGCCTGCAAGGCCGCTCCCGTCGGGACTGCGGCGCTCTTCCTGCCAGAGTTCCTTGACCGGTGAGCGGAAGAAGTGAATCTCATCGGGATACTCACTTTCGAGGCGCCGGCGGATCGAAAGGACGGCTCGGTCGATCGCAACGTCATCGGTGAGTTCCATCCAGTTGCCACCGTACAGGGTGATCACGATCTTGGCCTTATGCTTTCCTGTCGAGATCGGTTCGAACTCGTCGGGAAAGAGAAGGAAGAGCAGTATGTGGCGGAACATCCGATTCTCAGTAAACTCTCCAGCATCCAGCCATGACGCGAAATCCCATGGGTGGTCGAGGAGGGAGTCGCGCTCGTCACTCTCCAGCGAGACCCATCGGAGCATGACGGACGCGAAGAAGCGGAATTCTTTCCACGCCAATGTGTTGTACGCCGCACCCGGGTTGGCGACGCCTGCTCCGAGCACGGAGTCGCTCAACAGGTCGTGATCTGCTGGAAAGTCTCGCCCCGACCAATTCCAGATCTCGGCGATTCGGGCGCGCTTCTTGGCCGCCCCCATAGATCGCGAGTGGTGGATCAGGCGGTACACCCATGTCATTTCCGCCCAAAGGCAACTGGCATCTGGCGACCCGGGCTTGACCGTGCGCTCAAGTTCACTCAGCCACGAGGATGCGGGCAAACCGTCTTCAATGCTCTCCACATACAGTCGGCTCAGTTCGTCAAAGCCCTCGCGGGTCCAAAGGGACCGCTCCGTGAACAGTGACTTCTCGCCCAAGAGGCACCGCCGCTTCCAGCGTTCGGCTGCGGCCAAGATCGGCTCGGCGTCCTTGAAGCGGCTCAATGGCGGTCTCCCGTCGGCCCCGGAATCAGAGTCTTGGATGCGAGATTGAGGTCGAAAAACGATAAGGTGTTTGCGCGCTGGCGATCAACCGGGCGAACACAGGGAGAGACTCCCAGCCTCCTTCAGCAGACCAGCCTCATTCTTCTCGCCTGACTCTTTCTCCGTTCGATGGTCCGGCGCGGGCTACGGCCCTTGGTGGGCGAGGCTTCGAGAAGGGCTGGGCCGGTCTCACTAGCAGCGCGGTGCCGTCACAGACAGGCTTCGCCACTCATAAGGCGGATGGCCAAGGCTTGCCAGCGAGCACGGACTCCCCGTCCCGGTGTGGCTCCCTCGGTCCCAGATCGGAAATGGCGAGAGGCGCGTGTTGGCGGCCCGCCTCATGAAGCCGTGAGAATAGGCCCGAATGTGCGTTCCCCTGCTGTACACTTCGACCATGTACAGCTGGCTGGTCGGCATGGATTCCAGCTGGGCCCAACCCCCGAGCAATGGGAACTCGTCGAGATAGACGGTGGGGACGACCGTGGCACCCCGGTAGTAGATGCACTTGCCGACGCCGCAAGGGGTCGTAAACATGCCCCCGCGCGAGTCCAGGAAGTCGGCGACCGACCAGTGGCCGCTGTTCGCCAGGGCTTCCTCATCGTAGGCGCGGGCAACGGTTGCCGCGCTTTGCCGCCGACGCTCAAAGCGGTCCATGACGATCGCGAGACCTTCCAGCAAAATGGGCTCGGGCACTACTCGAAGGCTGACCGGATCGCCCGATGTGTCAGCCTCGACCCGTACCGAATGCGTCGCGTACCCGAGCCGCTCCACCGTGACGAGATGGATTCCGGCTCCGATCTCGCACAGCAGAAAACGACCGCTGTCGGTTGTGAGCCACGCCCAATCCGACGCCTCGGCCGATACGTAGGCGCCCGCCACCGGCACGTCGGTGCTGCCATCGAGCACCACCCCCACGATCCCGGCCTGGCCATCGCTGCAAACGGGCTGCTCCTGCCCGCTGGCTGGAGGTGCGAGACCCGTGGACAGTGACAGGATGCCCCAAGACAGGAGCGCTATCGTACCATAAAGTGGTCTTGACATCGGGCTCTTCCCCTGTCGTGGTGGGTGGTGAGGATCTGAAGATGAATTGTGCGGTGGGGCGGGGGCCGTTCGCAAGAGCGGGACGGGAGTAGCCTGGAGTTGCAAAAAAAAAGCTGGGTGACCGCTAGGAGCGGGTCGGCAATGACGACCGGATGCGACGCCGGGAGTCCCGCCATGCAGGTACGGTTTTCCCGCTTTCGCGGCACGGTCCAGAAGGGTCCAGTCCAACGGCAGAAAACGCAGATCGTGCAGCCCTGTACGCTCTAGACGATTTCCTGCAGGGACTCTGGCCTTAAGCGACCCGCCGACGCGATGTAAAACATTCGCGGACTGGCAAGGGGCGGCTCCGCCCCCCTTTGACCCCTAGGGGCTTTCGCGCCATCGGCGGCGCGGTGCAGGCCGGGGTCGCCTCCGGATCTGCCGCCCGCGCCTTCTCGATGGCCGCCGCGACTTCCCCGTGAGGCAGGGCGTGATGATGCCGGACAACGTCGTGCTGGGGACCCAGCAGGTGGAGGATTCGGTGGCAGGGGTTGTCCGTCCGCAGTTCCGTCGCCACGGCGCATTCCAAGACGGCGCGAATGCGACGGCACGACGTCTGGGCGGTCGGCGGCTTCACATGCCAGATCGGGGCAAAGCGTTGCGTTACTGTGACCGCACGCGATCCTTGCGGCCCCGCAAGCTTCCAAGTGACCGTGGCGAACCGGGCACCAGAGGTAACGGACGGAATCCCGGCCCAATGCGGTGCAAACAGGAGACTCGCTGTCGCTCGATCCCGCGGAACATGTCAGTGACCCCGATGGTATGAAAGACCACAACGGACCAGGTCCGCCAAGACGAGGTTTGTCAGCCCTGCTTGGTGGGAGAGGAGACCGAAGTGACGAAGAAGACCACGCTCTCGTTGAGGTGGCCGATGATAATGGCGGCAGGAGTGGTGGCATTCGGTGGGTGCCTGGGTAGTGTACCGCGGATGCTGAGTCGGCCAGTTACAGGTCAGGCGGGAGGGCTCGATTGCGTTAGCGCGACGCTTGTCGAGTTGGGGTATACGATCACCGACGGGGACCGCGCGACAGGCTTCGTCAGAGGCGAGCGTCAGCGGCGGTGTGGGTTTTTCTGCAAACATCAAAGCACAGACATCCTTATGGTGAGCGAGACTACTTCCGAGGGGTCGAAGCCCCAGTTGAACGTCACAGCGTCCCTCGTCGTCGAGCACGACGACGAGTGGCCGAGCGACGAGGGCCCGAGCGACGAGGGCTTGGCGAACGCCGAGCAACTCCTGGAACGTTGTGCCGGCGTGAGTGGGGGAGTACGAGTCCGGTGAACCCGTCACGGAGCCTGGGTTCCGGCCGGTGGCAGCCTCCAAGTGGGCACCTCCATCTAGAGCGACATCTGGGAGCCGGTACTCATTCCGGGCAGGCTCGCGCTACGGGTGGCCGTGGGCGGTCGATCTCCCCGCTGAGGACCATCCGATGTCAGGGGACCTCGAACTCCTGAACCGCATCGGATCGGTTGCGGCGAAGCAGACTTGCGAGCGGTTCTCCCCCATCCGGATGATCCCCGGTCGATGAGGCCGGGAAGCCATGTCGCCCAGGGATCGATGCACCAACGACCGTTGTCCGCCGGAAAACCCGTCCCGGTAAAGCTAGCCCGAGATCACGTAGTCGAGATCCAGACGACACGTGTCGCTGGTCGGACTGTCGCGCATCCACCCGTTCACGTAGAAGTCGATTCGCTGGCCCTCGCTCAGGTATCGAAAGGGATGGCTGCCCCCGTCAACGCCGCCCAGGGTAAGCCGAACGGCTACATTGACGAGGTCGACATTGGCCCTCAACCAGTATTCGAGATCATAGTCCGTGCCTCCGTCGGGCGCGGGCGTCATGACGCACTTGGTGATCTCGCCGTCCCAGGCGTTCCTGGCCACGACTTGGTAGTCGACTGTCCCGACCGCACCGCTGGCGGTCCTCGCCGTCACCGTGACCCGGGCTTCGCCCACGGCTTGGCCGGTCACGATCAGCATGTCGCCAGCGACATCGGCGGTAACGACATCCGTGTTCGAACTCTTCGCCGTATAGGTCAGAGCTTCTCCGCTGGGCGAATCGAAGCAGATCTCGTACTTCATCGGGTATTCGCGGATGGCATAGACGGGAAGCGGATCGACGCAAGCCAGTGGAGCCACGGGGTTGTCGCAGGCGAGCGTGAACAGCGGGAGCAAGAGGACTCGGCGATACCACATGGTCAATCTCCTTTCTTGGCACGATCCGTGCCCTTACTACTTGAAGATACACCGTGGCGAACTGGCCGGTTCCAAGCGCCAGACCGATCCTCGCCGGGAGATGGTCGAGTTGACGCCGGCGCATGTGGTCTGAGTCCCGGCGGGAAATCTTCCCGGCAGAGCCTCACGGCCAATTCTCCCGCCAACAAGCTCAACCCGTTCATGGGGCTTGGGGGGATTTTCCCCTACTGAGTTCAGGGTTTTCCCTCTAGGAGGGCCGCACATCGGTTGCCATTGTTAGAGTGCCACGACCGGACCACGCTATGACCGACTCCGCAAAGAGAAAGGCATCATCATGAAACAACGACTGGTTCTGTGCGGGCTCAACTTGATGCTCTTTGCCGTTGTCTTGCTTCCGACAGGCAAAGCAATGGCCGTGTGTGACACTCCTCCAGCGTGCCAGCGTGCATATCTTGACGAGTGGGACAGCTGCGCGGAAGGGCTCTCGGCCGAAGAAGCCCGGGAGAAGTGCGACCCCGATTACGACGACTGCTACGAAGATAACTGTTCGTGGTAGACCACGGACCACGGAGCGGCAGTACATTGGACACAGTTCCCAGTCGCATCGGACGATCCCCTTTGATCTTGCTCGCGTTGTGGTCGATCAACTGCGGAGACCCAGGTGCTCGACCGGATTCCGTGGGTCCACCTGACAGTGTAGCCTTCGCCGCACCACGGCCCCTCCTGGTTCTGGGCGACTGGTCGGGCGACGGCGGCACGGACTTCCAGGACATCGTTGGTGCGTTCGTAGACAGGGAAGCCGGAGTCGTGGTAATCGGGAATTCGGGCGATGGTACGGTCAGGTTCTTCAACATGGATGGAGACCCGCGCAAGAGCTTGGGTGGCATCGGCGATGGACCGGACGAGTTCCAGAGGCTGGGCGGGGTGTTCGAATACCGAGGTGATTCGGTTCTGGCTTTCGACCGCTGGGAGTACCGGGCTTCGCTGTGGCCGTATGAAGGGGGCCGAGTCCGGTGGGTGTCAATCGAGGATCTGCCGGTCGGTCTGCGCTTCCCGACCCTTCGTGGTTCCCTGCGAGACGGAAGATTGCTATGGACGGCAGAAGCTGTAGACGATCGGTACGACGAGCCTGGAGTCTCGCATTCGCGTCTCGTAACGGTCTTTCTCACGTCGCCGGAAGGCCGTGGATTCCAAGCGATCGGCGAGACCGCTGGGGCCATGTTGTACCGGTATCGTTCTTCGAGGTTCGCGAGGGGCATGGCTCCGTTTTCCCCGCGGGCGTTCGCGGCAGCCGACGATTCCGTTGTCTACTTCGGTTCGACCCGGTTTCCCCGAGCGATGCGCGTCAGCTCCGCTGGGATGCAGCTCGAATCCGTACGCTTCGATTCAGGTAGGAGGGCCGTCTCACTTCCACAAAAAGAGGCCGATCTCACGGTCCGCGGGAGTCAGGTGGAACGAAGGCCCCCGACGCCGCTTCGAGCCGCGAGGCTAGCCGAACTGGAGCTCCTGCCATATCCCGATTCTCTTCCCGCCATGGGTGCGATCATTGTCGGTCGGGACGGCCGGTTGTGGGTGGCAGATTATGTGCCACCGCAGAGCGGAGCGGATCAGGTTTTTCCGGGATCCCGCAGGTGGGCCGCCTACTCCGAACTCGCAAGGAAACGACAAGCCTACCACTTTCCGGAACGGTTCAGGCTCTTCTGGGCCGACGAAGCCATGGCGGTCGGCGTCGTCCAGGATACGCTTGACGTCGAGCGGATCGTGGTTGCTCCCGTCGCCGAAGAAGAGATAGGCGGCCGTCGGTGAAGCGGCTCGGGACTGCCGAAGCTGGATTGACGCTGTGTTTGCTGCTATTGACCGCGATCAGTTGCGGCCTTCGGGGTCCCTGGGGAGCCGTATCCTCGCCTGGAATCAGCAAAGACAGGTTGTGGAACTGTATCGAGTAGGGTGGGAGGAAGCAGCGTCTGCGCGAGGAAGCATACAGGGGAATGACGGTAGGCCGATCTCGGCCTTCGTGTTCAGCGACTACTCTTGCCGCTACTGTCGATTGTCACATGCGCGCGTCAACCGACTGGTTGCCGATGAGGATGCAACGGTAGTCGTGATACATGTACCAGGGTCGCCTCGGGGCCGTGAGGCTGCCCGGGCTGCCATCTGTGCGGAGGATCAGGGGGGTGTTCGACCGAGTGCATGAACATCTGATGACCGCAGAGGACTGGACCAAGACCGATCCGAACTGGGAGACGACGGCTCAAAGGGCCGGTGTTCCAACGGTTCCCCAATTCCTCTCCTGCTTCAACTCGTCGGCTACGACGGAGCGATTGGCACAAGATGTTCGATTGGCAATGCGCTGGAAGGATACGACTTCCTGCCGGGATTCTGGCCTTGAGCGATCCGCCGACTCCGCGGACAACAAGGACATCGGCATGAAGGACGCCGAGTACCGGGGCGAGTACATCGAGCGTGGCCAGCACGTCACCACGCACCGGGGCACCGTGCCGGGTGCCGGCTACGTCGACTTCCCCTGCACCGGCTACGCGGAACAGTACGTCACCGGCAGGGTGTGGGTTCCCACCACGCGCGAGGTAAACGGCGGCTATACCCTGTCCTACTGGCGGACGCGCTAGCCAGTGCGGCGACACGATTCCCGTATACGGGGCGAGGCATTACTATCTCCCGTGGCTGTTCCTCAACTACGCGATCCCCAAGATCGAGGGTCGCTTCCGCCACTACCGCAGCCCGGTGAACTACTCTTGGGAGGACAAGGACTCGACCACAGTGTACCGCAGCCGGGAAGACGAAATCGTCTACCGCCGCAGGAGCGTCGATCGCCACTGGACGTCGGCCCACGAGTTCGGTCACGCCCTTCACCATGAAGAGTTGGCGGAATGTGGAGTGCGCACTGCCCCAAACCCCACAGGTCGACAAACCGTCAAACTACAGGTGCGCCCCTGCGGAGGGGATCGCGGACTATCCTTGGCGACATCGGCAGCCCCAGGCCTTGGTACTTACCCCAAGGGCTGGGAGAAATACCGCAGTCCCGCGCCGGCTTGGCGGGCCAACGCCGAGGTCGAGGGCAACGTGGTCGCGCTGTTCCACGACCTGATCGACGAGAACAACGAGGGCGACGACGATGTGTCCCTGAACGCCTTCCATGTGGCGAGGGTCTTCAGAACGTGCCGCACCTCGCAGGGTAAGCGCGAGGACATCGCCGCCTTCGTGTGGTGCATGGAGAATCGGTTTGACGCCGACCTCCACCGGAGACACTTTCCCGGCCTCAACCAGACGAGGAACCCGATCTCGACGAGGTCGTCGAATTGGGACTCGGACGACATCCGGTCCACCTGGGTCTACAACATCGGGAAGCGCTAGCTAGAGATGAACACCACGCGAGCGAGGGTAGCGGGGGTTGTCGCGGCGATGGTGACCGGGGTGTGCGGAGGAGTAGAGCCCCGTCATAACCCTCAGTATGAGGTCAACGCCGGCGACAACGACCTAACCATCCACGAGGCGGAATGGCCCTGGGGATCCGGCGAGTTCGTTACGGTCAACAATTCGGTCACTGACCCCGTCGGCCTCGCCGGCCTGGAAATCGAGGTGTTCACGCCCGACGGGATGGAGCACCTCATCGAGGCGTCGGACTTCATCGGCCGCACCAACCAGATTTACGGCCCTGTCCCGTTCGACGGGTACGGCGAGGTGCGGTTCCTCGCCCGGATCCGCCAGCAGAACGCGCTCGTGGCGGAGGGGCGCATCTCGTGGACCGTGGAGCCCGACGGCCACGATGGTTGGGAGGTCGTGGTGGCGCGCCTCCCGGACACGCCGCCGTACGGACCATGCGGAGTCTCACAGTTCCAGTGCATCGCGGCCATGCACGTCGAGATCGACGGGGCGGCCCGCAACTACCCTGGCGAGGTGCTTTGGCTCGTCGTCAGGCGGGACGATTGGGACGCGATATGGGATGAGCACTTAGCCGGACAACGCCGTACCCCCCGGGTTCTCGGATTGCCCCGCCCGGGGGCTGCGGCGCGTTTCTCCTTTAGAGGTTACCATGACCCCGATCCTCAGAAGATGCACCCTGCTACTGACCGTCCTCGCGGCCGCGTGTGGCGACGACTGTCCCGATGGTGGAGGGGTCGGCCCTGGCCATCCGGCGCTTTTTCTGCTTGGCACATGGGAGGGACGGGAGGCCCCGTTTGGCCCCAACGGCGATACTTACCCCTGGTGGCAATTCGATCTGCAAGACGGCGGGCGCCACGGAACCTTCGCCACCGATCGGCCCGTCCACCAGAACTATCGCCACGCAGACACGCTACGAGGGACGTTCAGGGGGGTTGTCTGCTACCCCAAGGAGGGAATCGACTTCGAGTTCGAGCTGGGCTACCCGGAGACCACCTACCCGTGTAGCCTTTCCGGCAAGATTTCTTTCGCGGCGCAGCGAATCGACGGACTGGTCGGTTGCACGATCGACTCTCATACCACGTACTGGAAGGCGATATACCTCGAGATGAAACCTCCCCCAGATGATTTGGGTCGGTCTCCCACGCTCCCCCAAGCTTCGGTAACGCGTGTCGGCCCTCTAATAGAGGGAGTTCCTGCGATTCTGAGTGGGAAATCCGCGTACCGCGCAGGGGGCGACAGCTCGGATGCAGTTGGATTCTCGACCGCCTCTGACGGGGGGGCGAGGCTCGCCTCCACGACCTCCGGCGCCGCGGGTGACCCAGGCGGGATTCCCGCCATTCAAGGTCGGTTTTCCCGCTTTCGCGGCAAGGTCCAGCAAGGTCCAGCAAGACGGCAGGAAACGCAGATCGTGCAGTCCCGGTTGACTTTACGTGACTTCCTGCCGTGATTCTGGCCCTAGGCGTTCCGCCCTCTCGGCAATCCGAACAGGCGGGCGCCCCGCCGGCCGCGCTTCCCGTATTCCGTCACGCAACCACCCGCGGATCATGGCCCACATACGATACACCAATCCCGACGAGGCCGGACCGAAGCTCTCGGCCCTCTACGAGCGCTATTCGGACGCCCGGGGGAACCTGGACAACATCCTGCGCATTCATTCATTGAATCCGCCTTCGTTGGAGCACCACTACGATCTCTACCGCCACCTCATGACCGGCCCTTCGCCGCTCTCCAGGGTGGAGCGCGAGATGATCGCGGTAACCGTCTCCGCGGTGAACGACTGCTTCTACTGAAACCGCGTTCGTGATTGGCCTAACCGCAATCGCAGTAACGTGTTACCCCGGTCTTCTCAATCGTTTGTATCACTTGCAGTAGGCTTACTATCCCCGGCGACCTTCGTGCTACGCCCAACCCCGATCTAACTGCTCACCAGTGATGGCAAGTGCAGGGTGGCTTCGGGCACGGGTCCCGTCGCGGCCTCCCCCGGTCCCCTCTTATTGCCCGACTGGACGGCGGCGGTCGGACATGATTGAAAGCCCCGCAGTGGGGACATTCCGTGTCACCCTCCACCCGATTACGGCAGCTACCGCATTTCACAGTCCGACCGATGGTCACTGCCGGGCGGCAGTACTCCGCTACGTAGGCCATCGCTCCTCCTCACTCCGCGAGTGTTTTGCCTATGATGTCCACCAAAAACTAGCGGCGAGTCAAGAAAGCTGTTCCAGCACATCTTTGGGCTTGACGTGTGGCACGCCTTGGGGTACACTTTATGGCATCACAGTTACCCAAAAAAGGGAGGCGGCGGAATGAGCAAGGTGAAAGAGAACAGGCTGCGGCGGATGGCTGACCGGCAGGGGCTCCGGTTGTTGAAGTCGAGGCGGCGGGATCCGATGGCAATTGACTACGGGCGCTATGCTCTCGTGGACCTGGAGACCAACGGAACGGTACACGCCGATCTCGTCAATTCGATCTACGCGCTCACGCTGGACGAAGTCGAAGAATGGTTAGAGGAAATCGCGGGGGACCCGGACGACATGCGCCCCATGCGCGAGACACGCAACTGGCCGCCCGCGAGAAGCAGCTAGCGGCCCCTACGCATCTCGCCCATGCCAACCCACTTGCCGGAGGTGGTCGCCTTGTTCAACTCGCCGTGGCACGCATTGTTGTGACAGGTGCGGCGGCGGTGGTACAGCTTCGGGGTGACCCAGGCCAGCCTCATGGTGCCGAACCTAGGGATGTAGCGCCGTCGCCGCCACGGCAGGATCACGTTGCCGCAAACCTCGCACTGATTTAGCTCGAAGTCGGCTTGCAGCACTCGGGGCACGCGCTTGGTCGCCTGCCCCTGCCATCGCTCGTACCACGATCGCCAGAAATCCGGCGAAAGCTGCAACGCTTCGGCTTGCCACAGGTGGACCGGACACAACCCGTTTTGCTCGGCTTGATTGAACGTCCCCCGTCGCATGCACTCGGTGCAGAGTTGCGGCCAGGTGGCGCGGGCTATGCGTGCGGGCCGTGCGACGCGAGCCACGGGTCACACCAGCCCCACCAGCCGTTGCGCTTCCTCCATCGGCAGCCCGGCGTCCGTCAGCTTGCCCAGCGCGGTTGCCCTGGCGGTGATGTCGTGCGCGTGCAGCCCGGCGAAGTCGAACCGCACTTCCACTTCCAGCGCCGCGCTGGCCGTGTCCGCGATCAGGTCCGCCATCGGCTGCACGGTGCCCATGATCCACCGCCGCCAGCTTTCGCGCTGGGCCGTGCCGTCCGCATCGTGCCGCACCAGGTCGGCCGGAATCCCACAGGCGGCCAGGACGGCGTCCGCCACGTCGCGGTACACGCTGATAAGCGATTCAGGCACTTCCGGCCCCAGGCGTTCGGACTTCCAGTCCCGGCGCGTTCCGGCCTGGTGTCGGTCGTCGTCCCACCCGGTGGAAGTCGCTTCTACCAACACCGCAGCCCCTTCGGCGTTGCCGATGTCGTTACGCAGGCTGTCTAGGTTGCTGTCACCCCCGTCCTTGGGAGTCGGCAGCAGGTGGGCTGTCGGCGCTTTCAAGTCCTGCGCCAGCTTGTCTTCGGCCCGTGCGATCAGCGTGCCCAGCTTGGAGGCTGCCGCCAGCGGTGCCACGCCCCGCCACGGTTCGCGCGGGTTCTCGGCCCACATGAAGTGCGCCACCCGTCCGCGCGGGACGGTGCGCTGGGTGATGTTGCCCGGTGGCGTCGCGAAGTCCAGGCGGTAGCGCCAGCCTTCCAGAACGTCCCACTCCGAAGCCTCAATCAGCATCATGGTGCCGCCATCGGTGCGCAGCTCGAACACGGATTCACCCTGACGGATCAGGTCGCGCCCGATCCGGTGCCGTATGCGGCGCGTGAGCACGTCGGTGCCTTCCACACGGGCACTGGCCAGGGTACGCGCCCACAGCCCCGCAGCGGCTTCCAGGGCACCCGTGGTCAGTGTCTCGGCGTCGGTGCCCCGTATGGTGTTGTCTAGGCCAGCAAGCAGCAGGTCGGTGTAGCCACCGCTGCGAAGCTCCCGGCGTATCTCGCGTTGCAGGTATTGGCGTATCACGATCCCACCTCCAATTCGAGGAAACGACGGCGGCCCAGGACGGTTACACGCCCGATGGGATCGCCGTCCGTCGATGCGTCGGCGTCGGCCAGGTCCAGGTCTCGGCTGACGTAGATTCTGCCCGTCAGCAGGGTAGACCACGGCTCGGCCCACCGGATTACAAACGAATCCTTGCCCAGTATGAGCGCCCCATCGGAGGCGAACCGGATGTTGGACTGCCCCCGCAGTGTGGCCCACACCACGCGCGATTCGGAGAACGCCTGCCAGCCCGTCACCGGGTCGCGGTCGCCGCCAAACTTGAACAGCTTCACTTGCTGTCCAAGCTGGATGTTGCCGTGCGTCGCTTGCGCTTGCCGCCAGCCCATCAGCCGATGATCCCGGCGCGGCGGACCCGGAATCCCCCCAAAATTGAGGCTGCACCACTGGCCCGCATGGCTGCCCGTCCCCCAGGGTTCGCCCCCGATGGGTCGCTGTCGTACAGCCAGGCGGCCAGGCGCACATAGGCTTCCGTGTGAATCGCGTCCGGCGCGTTCGGCGCATAGTCCGTGACCAGCACTCGAGCGGTCGCGTCGATCCGCGCCAGGACAACGGCCTCCGGGCCGGTCGGTTCGGTGGTGCCGTCCCCGATCCGAAGATCCCCGGCCAACTGTGCGAGAGTGCGTACTACAGCCATAACCGCCTCCGGGTTGGGCGATCCGTCCCAGGATCGCGTAGGATCGCTTCTGACGGCCTCAACCGCTCAATCCGGCCCTTACCCCTACGGGATTCCGGTTCGTTAACCCTGCCCAGCGCGGGCACGCCCTGCGCCCGATCCGTTGGCTTCGTCAGGATGTACGAGAACACGGCTTCGGTCACCACGGCCCGGTTGCCGTCCACCGTGAACGTGCTTTCGGGGAACTGGATCACGGGCCGGGCGTGTACCTCGACACCCGCCCCGATAAGCTCCCGAACGTCGCGCCCGGCTGGTGTGTCCAGCGGGTCCAGGTCAATGGCCAGGGCACCGTTGCGGGCCACTTCCACGGACAGGCTGCCGGTGCCCACGTCGGCCACCACGTCACCCGCGCCACGGGAGATTGCCGACAACTTCCGGTCCCCGGCCTCTATCTCCCCCAGCACCCGGTCCCAGGCCCCGGCGTCAAACTCAATCTCGGTCACGTCCGCACCCTGCCCCGCACACCGGCAGTCCATCCGCGCCCCAATCGGGATGTAGGTGCGCAGCCCACCCGTGAACGCCCGGCGCACTTCGGCGGAAGTCGTGTCGTATTCGGGATCGGGAACCAGCGCCACGTCAGGAACCAGCGCCCGCAGTATCTCGCGCACGCCGCCCCGGGTGACCCGTTCTTGGCGCACATGCATTTCCACCGACATGAAGACCCGACCATCGGCCACGGCTTCCCGAATCTCCGGCGTTGCCGCCGTCGCAATCGTGATGCGGCCCAGGTCCTCACGCTTCGGCATGGCTCGCGTGACTGGCGCGGTGCGGTGACGGGTCAGAATCCCCACCCCGTTCGCTGGCCACTCCACGCTGCCGGGCACGCACACTTCACGGCGGCCACCGCTGGCTGCACGGCCTTCGGTCAGCATCACGCCGTACAGCGTCCGGCCCGCATCCCGAAGCTCGATAGCGCCTGTCATGGTCAGCTACCGGCCTGGCCGGTGGCGAGTGGGCAATCCAGGGAGCCCCGATGCCCCCCGCCGCGCCTCACGGCTGCGGGACACTCGCACCGGCCAGAAGCCGGTTTACGCTACGAACTTCAGCCGCTTGAAGTTGGCCGTCCGCGGAATCTTGAAGCCCCAGAAGGTGTGCATCGTCAGCGCCACGTCCGCCTTGGCGGCGTCGCTGTACGGGTCACGCACCAACTGCCCTTCACCCCAAACCGCTGCCACGGCGGCGTTGCGGATGCCCCGCGCCCGCCCGACGATGGCCCCAAACTTCCCGTTGCCCGTCGCGGCTTCGATCCCGCCCCGGAGTCCCCAGGACAGCCCGGCAGCCCGGAGGAACTGCGCAACAGTCTGGTTCTCGGCGGCGCTGTTGGCAATGGTGTTCTCCCACAGCCGCCAGGCACCGACGAACGCGACGATGTTCAGGTCCGACATGGACGCGGCGTGCACCCCGTCCACCATCCCGGTGAAGACTTCCAGCGTCTTGTCCGCCTTCACCTTGTTGGCCTGCGTCAACGTTTCCTCGCCGATCCCCGCGCTCACAAATCCGGTGATGTCGGCCACGTTCTCGCCCGCACCGGCGTCACCCTCGAAGATGGCCCGATCGACCCCCTCCATAATGGCCATGCGCAAATCCCTACGAATTGCGTCCTCTAGGCCAGGAAGACGGAGTGCGTCTACCCGATTGAAGACGGCCCGGACGCTGTTGCGCGTCGGCTCGATGGCCGTTGCCCCGACAGTCCAGGCGGCATCCGCTGCCGCTTCGGTGCGCCCGCGCTGTGCGGCGCTGGCCCCTGCGGTGATCACCGGGTACGACACCTGGCCCGGCGACACGCTGGCGAACGTCACGCCCAGCCGCCTGGCTGCGGACATGGCAAACAGCCGGTCCACCCACGAACCCTGCGTTACCCTGCCGTCCGTGTCGGTGGTGGCCCGGACTTCCGGGTCCTCGGCCCCCGGATCGAGCAGCGACAGCGGGAAGCGGTCGCGCCGGACTTCCAAGGCGTCGCAGAACTCGCCAGCCGCCCCGGCCACGTCGCGCCCCGAATTGGCGGCGTCGATGTAGTCCACGATGGAAGTCTTGTCCCGGATGCTGCGAAGCTCCCGCGCTTCGGCGTCCTCGATACCGTCTTTGGTGGACTCGGTGACGTCCTCGGCGACGATGGCCGCCCGGCGCTTGGCCTCTACGTCCCGGTACTCGGTGGTCAGCGCGTCCAATTCGGTGCGCTGTTCGTCGGTCAGGGATTCCGCCCCTGCCAGGTCATTGAGCTTTTCGCGGATTTCGGAGCCGCGAAGCTCCAGGCGCTGGGCCTTTGTCATGGTGCCAAACCTCCATCGGCGTTGTGTGCAACCGGGTGGGTTTGGCAAAGTCAACGTTCGCGATTCACCCCGAAGCCGTCAAGGTGACGCTGCCAGGCCAGGTCAGTTTTGCTTGGCTTCCAACTGTGGTGGAAAATGTGGCACCCCTTACACCAACAACGGAGCGTATCGGGATCATCGTTGCCGGGTTCGGTGTGGTGGACCTCCAGCTTGCCGGGCCGCCCGCACTTCTGGCACCGATGCCCCGCAGCCTCGATCACCCGCAGCCGCAACCGCTTCCAGGCTGCCGTCCCCGTCCTCGATCCACCCAACTGACAACCCACTTTCCGCGCTGTGTGACGTTACCGGCCCCGGCCACCTACCAGGGCCGTGCGGATGCCGTCGCCCCGTAGCGGCGCTTGTAGGGCTTTCCGCCACCCCAGGGCAACGGCCAGGAGAGAAGCGCAGCAGGCGTCATCACGATGTTTCGAGTGTCTGCCAGACTGCGAACCCTTGGCCAGCTTCCGGTTTCCGGCGTGGTCGCTGATGGTCCGGGCGCTCGCCATCGCAGCCGACAGCAACAACGAACGCTCCGGAGTCACCAAGCCCCGCAGGAACGCTTGGAGGAAGCCGCGCACGTCCTGCGCCCCATCCTTGAAGCCCATGCCCCTTGTAACCAGGGCTGTGCGCGGCCAGCCCGCTTCCTTGAGAACCTTCCGCAAACCCTGCTCCCTCCATCTGTCGCACACTATGGCCGATGGCTTGCCCCACCGATCCCACACTTCATCGAGCAACTGCCGCACGTCCGACACCTGGCCAGGGGACAGAACCAGCTCCCCCCGGTCCACCATCTTCTGATACAGCGGCCCCACGCCATCACGAAGCCCTCGCGCCTTCGGTTCCGGGTCGTCGCCCAGGACGGCCACGCCCGACAGCCGCCCAGTTTCCGGCCAGTACCCAGCGGCAGCGGACATTGCTTGAGTGCTGCCCAGGTCCAAGCCCAAAATGAACGGCCCCACCGCTGCCGCATGGCCTTCGGCTGCGCTCCACGTCCCAGGTTCCAACAGGTGCTGCTCCACTACGTCAGCGGTCCCCAGGTTCAACCGGAGCGCCTTGAAGCTGGCGAGCGCCACCGGGTCGCGCTTGGCGTCCTTGGCTTCCCGTCGTATCCGGTCCTCCAACCACGGGAAGCTGTCAAGCGACGGGTTGGCCCGCTTCCAGGTGCGCCGATGAAAAACCGGATCGTCCGGTCGCGCGGCATAGGTCACCCCACCGTCACCTTTCAACATCCGGGCAAACCAGTGCGCTTCATCATCGGGCCGGGTCCCCAGCGCAATCAGCCTTGACCCCTGCGGATGCTTCCCCATCGAAGTGCGAATTGCGGCCAGCATTGCCTCACTGGTGGTCGGTGGGTGCTGCGCTGGCTCATCCATCAAAACGAGCGACGGACGCAAACCATGTGCGCGGCGCGGGTCGGCCCCGATTGCCTTCAACCTGGCGCGGGTCGGTCGGTGTTCGATCTCGGCGATCCCCGTGGTATCCCGTTTCCGCCATACGGTCTTGTCCTCCAGCTTGTCGCCCAGGTACGCCACCACGTCGCGGAACATGATACACGCCTGCGAAAACGAACTAGCCACCAGGATCACTTCGGCGTCGTCATGGCGCAGCGGCCCGTCCAGGACGGCAGCGGCCACGCCCCCACACAAGGCACTCTTGCCGTTGCCCCTGGCCATCGACATCGCCAGGTCACTACGGGTCCGGGCCACGCGGTGCAGGAACCGCCGTTCCCAGGGTATCAGGTCAAGGTGCTGGCCGACGTAGGCCACCAGGTCGGCCCCGGTCATGGCACCCTCGCGAACGGTGACCCCACTACGAGCGCTCCCTCGGGATTTCGGGCCGGGTGGTGCCATCCGGCTTGGCCCGCTCGCGTGCTGCGGCCTGGTGCAGGTGCCAGTCCGTGCGTTCGCGCAGTTGGTCGTACAGGTCGGGGCACACGTCCATGATGGCTTGGCCGATGGCCCTGCCGTATGCGGCCTGCGCGGCTTGGCCGATGGCGTTGACCTGCGCCAGCGTGTAGGTGGGTTCAGTCTTGGGCATCGGTGTCACCCTTGGTCATACGGAGTAGTCGGGCTTCGGCTTCGGCCAGGTCCTCGCGGGCAGCCTGGACGGTGGGGGCGCACACCTCGATACGCACCCCGGTCACCTTCCCGGATTCGGTGTCAACGGTGACTTCGGTTGTTCGCTTCGTCATGGGTCTATCTCCCTTGGTTGAAACTGGCTCTCAACTGTTCCGGCCCTTTAACTACAGAGTCCATAGGGCCGGAACGTATCGCATCGGCCCACAGTCGAAGGTGCGCCATCTCGCGCTCGATCCGCGTCACACGCTTCTCCCAGGCTCGCGCCCGTCCTTCGGCTGCGGCGGCCCGCTTGAGTGCGCGGCGTTCGGCTTCGGCGTGACAGCGCACGGCTTCCTCCAGGTCGCGGATGCGTTCGGGATCGGCGGCAGCTTCGGCCACCCGTAGGCGTTCGGTTAGCCCCTTGATCCGTCGCGCTTGGTAGTCTATCTCGCGGTCCCGGCCGGCAAGCTCGCGTTGGTGCGTCCGGTCCCGGTTGCGTGTGGCCCGCTTGCGTTCCTTCATGGCCTGGCGTTCCTCCGGTTTCCGGTTGCGGTCGCGCATGTCCTCCAACGCCTTCCGCACTGATCCAGACTTGGCGACGATCCGCCAGTCCTCCCGGCCTAGTTGGGCGTAGGCACGGACGGTGGACGGCTTCCAGGCTATATCCCCATCCTTGCGCATCGCGGTGACAAGGCTGTTCACAGCCCACCCGTTGGCCTTGGCCGTGTCGAGCGCGTCCGCGATCCACCGGCCCGCTTCCCAGGTGGCGCGCAGCTTGTCCATTGCCGCGCCCCGGACGGCCCGGTACTGCGCGATCAGCCCGTCCCGCAGGTCCGCTTCGGAGGCGAGTGATAACGCCGTTATCGTAATATCGCTACGCGCTTGCGGGACCAACGGCGGGGGCGGCTGGATCGGCTGGCCGGTGGTGATTGATACAATGTTCATCGGCAGCACCCCCGGCAGTTGGGGGCTACTCGCCCGGTCCCGCGCGGGATGCGGCGCTTGTCCCGTAGATCGACGTAGATCAGCCCGCCGCACCGCGAACACTTGCCCCACACCTTATGCCGGTCGCCCCCTTCACCGGAGCGCGCCCAGCCCTTCACGATGCCACCTGTTGCCGTGCCAGCGCGGCCCGCCAGGCGTCGATCACAGCGGCGTATCCGCGACCCTTGCGGATGGATACGACCTTGCGCGGTGCTGTGTCCTGCAATTCCGCCGCTGGAATATAGCGCCGGTTGAGTGTAGATTGCTTCTGCATCGTCGGCGCCTCCATCTTCAGCCGAGATGTTCCGCGCCTCCCTGGTTTGTGCCGCCAGGGGGGCGCTTTTTTCTCGGTTAGGTGGAGGCGGATTCGCCGGATTGGCGGGCGTCGATCCAGGCGGACACGTCGGACTTTCTGAATCCGGCGGCCCGCTTGCCAATCTTGAACGGTGCGGGGAATCGCCCTTGACGCGCCCACTTGTAAAGCGTTACGCGATGGACGCCGACCAGGGCCGCGACTTCGGCGGGACGAAGGATTTGAAGTTGAGCCATTGGATTGCCTTCCCAGGTTGTAAACCTTCGTTGACCACCGCGGGGGCGGTGGGTCCTGGGGTGTGTTTGGCTCACCAGCAAGCTACATAACGCTACGCAGCGCCGTCAAGGCGCAACTGCCGCCCCCCATCGCTCCATGACCTCGGCGCGGCGCTCCAGCATGTCCGACCGGGCGTAGGCGGCTTCGGCCTGGTTGGTGACGACATGGGCGAGACACATTTCCGCAACTTCGCGCGGCACTGCCGAGTCCGAGCACCACGACCTAAACGACGTGCGGAACCCATGCACCGATCCGTCCACCCCCGCACGCGACAACAGGCGGGGCAGCGACACGCTCCCGATTGGCCGCCCCCGCCGCGCCCCAGGGAAGATCAGCCCGGAGCCGTCCGACAGCTTGGCGGCTTCGGCCAGCACGGCCAGCGCGGCCCGTGACAGCGGTACACGGTGCGCCCGCCCGGACTTGGTGCCTACCTCCGGGATCGTCCACACCGTGCCGTCCACGTCCTTCCAGCGTGCGTTGCGGGCCTCACCGGACCGGCAGGCCGTCAGCACGATCCAGCGCAGGCACAGCCTGGCCGACAGCTTCCCCGAAGCCCCTTGAATCGCGTCCAGCGCCCCGGCCACCTTGGAGTGATGGATCGCACGCTGATGGCGGACACGCCCGCCCGTCTTCGGGAGCGCGGCCCGGATCGCGGTGGCCGGATTGTCGGGCCGGTGGCCCGCTGCGGTTGCCCACTCGAACACCGCCGTCACCCACTGGAGCACCCGCCGCGCGGTCGCCCGCTGGCGGTTCCATAGGTCGTCAGCGGTGAGCACTGCCAGCACGTCGCGGCCCGTGATCGTGTGCACGGGCTTGCGACCGATGCGGGGGAATACATGCGCCTCGAACGCCGCCCGCCATTGCGCTTCCGTTCGGCTGCCGGGCTTCCATGCGGTGCGCCGCATCCGTATCACCCGGTCCGTGGCCACCTCGAAGGTGGGGATACCGCCGCCGCGCGGATCGCGGCCTTCCTCGACAGCCTGGCGATTCGCCAGCGCCCGCCGCCGCGCCTCCTTGAGTGTGACGGCAGGGTAGGTCCCCAATCCGAGCGACGTGATTCGCCCGTTGATCCGAATCCGCTGCCCCCACGATTGGCCCGTCCGCCCATTCGCGCGCCGCCAGACTCGCATGTATAATCCGTGACCGCCGCGCGCGTCGCCGTGGCGGCTTTCACCCCGCTTCGGTGGCGTCACGTTGCGGCAAAAAGCGTCGGTGAGCGGCTTGGATGGAGTCGCCATTTTCCCCCCTTGGGTATAGCTTCGTATGCCTTTCCGTAACCATAGAAACGTACTACGAAGCCCTACGGCGCGCTACGTCCGACTACAACACCGACACTAGGCAAACCTCACAAAGCGTATGATACCAACGATTTACAATACGCACGGCTACACTCGGTTGCACTCGGCTACAAGCCATGGTCATTTCTACTGAATCAACCACCACGGAGCGGGTCTCCGCAGGCTCACCGGCACGCCGGATCTCGGATGCGCCCTGGCCAGGGGCGAGCGCCCGGATTCGCTGACCGACAGGGAAAACGCAATGCTGGACTATGCCGTCAAGCTGACCCGCGACCCTGGGGGCATGACGTCCGCCGACACGGACGCACTCCGGGCCGCCGGATTCGGGGATCACGCCATCCTCGACCTTTGCCAGGTCACGTCCTACTACAACTACGTCAACCGCCTGGCCGACGGACTTGGGGTAGAGCTCGAGGATCACTGGGAGGGCATGGACCACACGCTGACCAGGGAAGAGTTCGTCGCTCTCAGGCGGGCGGGAGGGTCGGCGCCGGCGCACGGGGAGCCGCCCGCGCATGGCCACCGGGCTTCGCGCCCCCCAGCCGCGCAGGGCAACCCAGCCACGCCCACGCGCCCGGCCGGGGCGACCCCCGAGCAGGCGCCCACCGCTGACGGCCCGCCCTCATGATCACCATCGACGGCACGGGGCTCACCCTGGCGCGGCTCGAGGCGGTGGCGCGCGACCGCGTCCCCGTGCGGCTCGACCGGGATGCCGCCGAGCGCGTGCGCCGTTCGCGGCGGCGGCTGGAGCGCCTCCTCGATGCCAACGGACCCGTCTACGGTGTCAACACCGGCTTCGGGAGACTCGCGCAGGTGCGAATCGCGCGCGACGAACAGCGGGCTCTGCAGCGGAACCTGGTGAGGAGCCACGCGGCCGGTACGGGCCGCCCTCTCCCCGTCGCGGAGGTGCGCGCCATCCTGCTCCTTAGGGCCAACGCGCTGGCACGGGGGCAGTCGGGGTGCCGTCTGCGGGTGGTCGAGCGCCTCCTGGACCTCCTGAACCATGCGATCCACCCCGTCGTCCCCGAGATCGGGTCGGTGGGAGCGAGCGGCGATCTCGCCCCGCTGGCGCACGTCGCTCTGGTGCTGATGGGGGAAGGCCGGGCCGAGGCCGATGGCGAGGTGGCGGCCACGTCGGAGCTGCTGGGCCGGGCGGGGATCGCGCCCCTCGAACTCGCCGAAAAGGAAGGGTTGGCGCTCGTCAACGGGACCCAGGCCGTAACGGGGATCGGCGCGCTCGCTCTCAGGCGCTTCGGGCGCGCTCTCGACACTGCCGATGTCGCCGGCGCGACCACGCTCGAAGGGCTGAGGGGGACTCCCGAGGCGTTCCGGGCCGAACTCCACGCCGCCCGCCCACACCCCGGCCAGATCGAAAGCGCGCGGCGTTTGCGAGCGCTGCTGGCGGACTCGGGGATCCGCGAATCGCACAGGGTCGGGGACTCGCGGGTGCAGGATGCGTATTCGCTGCGGTGCATGCCGCAGGTCCACGGCGCGGCTCGGGAAGCGCACGCCTACGCCGAGAGAATCCTGACCACCGAGGCCAACTCCACCACGGACAACCCGCTCGTGGTCCCGACCAGGCCGGATGGACCGGCGCCAGGCGGGGATCCCGGATCCGCGCGAGTGCTCAGCGGGGGCAACTTCCACGCTCAGATCGTCGCCCAGTGCCTGGACCTCGTCGCCATCGCGGCGGCCGACCTCGCTTCGATCTGCGAGCGGCGGATCGACCGGCTGCTGAACCCGGATCTTTCCGGGCTGCCCGCCTTCCTGACACCGGAGCCCGGTGCCCGTTCCGGCCTGATGATCGCCCAGGTTGTCGCGGCCGACGCGCTGTCCGAGATGCGGGTTCTGGCGGCGCCGGCCAGCATCGATTCGGTCTCGACGAGCGCGTCCCAGGAGGACCACGTGTCGATGGGCATGGCCGCGGCGCGCAAGGTTCGCAGGAGCATTTCTCTGCTGGAGACGGTGTTGGCCGTGGAGTTCCTGTGCGCTGCGCAGGCGGTCGAGTTCCACCGTCCGCTGTTGGCGGGAAGGGGTGTGGAGCACGCGCTCGGGGTTGTGCGGGAGAAGGTGCCGAAGCTGGTCGAGGACCGGGTGCTGAGCGATGATATCGACGCGTTGACAACGCTAGTCAGGGCGGGAGCGCTGACCGGATCGGAGGCTGATAGATGACGATGACCAAGGGTTCGCGGCTCGTCCGCGCCCCCCGCGGCACCACCCTCGCATGCAGGGGATGGACGCAGGAGGCGGCGCTGCGGATGCTCATGAACAACCTGGATCCCCAGGTGGCGGAAAAGCCGGACGACCTCGTCGTCTACGGGGGCACCGGGCGGGCGGCGCGCAGTTGGGCCGCCTTCGACGCGATCGTCGAGGCTCTGCGGACGCTCGAGGATGACGAGACGCTGCTGGTGCAGTCCGGGAAGCCCGTGGGGGTTTTTCGCACCCACGCGCATGCCCCCCGGGTCCTGATCGCCAACTCGAACCTGGTGGGCCGCTGGGCGACCTGGGAACACTTCCACGAACTGGAGCGGCAGGGCCTCATGATGTACGGCCAGATGACCGCCGGCTCGTGGATCTACATCGGCACCCAGGGGATCCTGCAGGGGACGTACGAGACCTTCGGCGCGATGGCGCGCGCCCACTTCGGGGGATCGTTGGCCGGGCGGTGGATCCTGACGGGCGGCATGGGCGGAATGGGTGGCGCGCAGCCCCTCGCGGGGACGATGAACGGCGCCGCCATCCTTGTCGTCGAGGTCGACCCCGAGCGCATCCGGCGCCGCATCGAGACGCGCTACTGCGACCGCATGACGCGTGACCTGGACGAGGCGATCGGGTGGGTGCTGGGGGCGGCGGGGGCCGGCGAGGCGCTCTCGGTGGGGCTGGTGGGGAACTGCGCGGAGGTGCTGCCGGAGCTGGTGCGGCGGGGCATCACCCCCGACATCGTGACCGATCAGACCTCCGCGCACGACCCGGTGGACGGCTACGTGCCTTGCGGTTTCTCGATCGATGAGGCAATCGTCTTGCGAAATGCCGATCGATCGCGATATCGCTTACACGCGATGGCGTCGATTCGGACGCACTGCGAAGCGATCGTCGAAATGGCGAAGCGCGGCGCGGTGGCGGTCGACTACGGGAACAACCTGCGCGGTTACGCGCGAGACGCCGGCTTCGAGGACGCCTTCGCCTACCCGGGCTTCGTGCCCGCCTATGTGCGTCCGCTGTTCTGCGAGGGCAAGGGCCCGTTCCGCTGGGTGGCGCTCTCGGGCGATCCGGCCGACATCCACCGGACCGACGATCTCGTGCTGGAGATGTTTCCAGAGGACAAGCACCTCTGTCGCTGGATCCGCATGGCGCGCGAGCAGGTGGCATTCCAGGGGCTGCCGGCACGGATCTGCTGGCTGGGACAGGGGGAGAGGGCGAGGTTCGGCGTTGCCATGAACGATCTCGTCGCCAGCGGCGAGATCAGCGCCCCCATCGTGATCGGACGCGACCATCTCGACACGGGTTCGGTGGCGTCGCCCTTCCGCGAAACCGAAGCCATGAAGGACGGCACCGACGCCGTCGCCGACTGGCCGATCCTGAACGCGCTGCTGAACACCGCCTCCGGGGCGAGTTGGGTGTCCTTCCACCACGGCGGCGGTGTGGGGATCGGGGACTCGTTGCACGCGGGACAGGTGCTGGTCGCCGACGGGACCCCGGAGATGCGCACGCGAATCGAGCGCGTGCTGACGAACGATCCCGGGCTGGGGGTTGCCAGGCACGCGGACGCGGGGTACGAGGAGGCGCTGGAGACGGCGCGGGCGAAGGGGATCAGGCTGCCGATGGGGTGAGGGCACCGGGCCGGTCACGAGCGTCCGCGTCACTCTTCATTTCGACCGACGCACCTATGGACGCCCTGCCAACCTCTTTACTGCCCTGGCAAACGCCCGCCGGACCTCCTCCTCACGCTCGTGATGGCCGTCCTTGACCACCCAGTCACCTCCGACCATGACGTCGCGCACCGGGTTGTCCGCCCCCGAAAACACCCAGGAATCCAGAACGGTTCCCTCGCCCCGGCCCACCAGTGCGGGGTGATCGCCATCCAGCACCGCCAGATCGGCGCGGGCGCCGGGTTCGATTCGGCCTCCATTCCACGCCAGCGCCTGGCATCCGCCCTGCCACGCGCGGGCGAGCAGCGTGCCCCCGGCGCCGGACAGGGCCGTGGCGCCGGGCACGTCCGAGCCGGACGCAATTCCCAATACCGATCGGCGACGAGTTGCAAGGCGCTGTCCATAGTCCAGCAACCGGAGTTCTTCAACCGGGCTGCGCGAGATGTGACTGTCCGTGCCGATTCCGAACCGGCCCCCCCCCGCGGCGAACGCACCGACCGGAAACAACCCGTCGCCCAGGTTGGCCTCGGTTGTTGGGCATAGCCCGACCAGCGCGCCGCTGGCTGCGATGCCGTCCATCTCGCCGTCCGTGATGTGGGTGGCGTGCACCAGACACCAACGGGGGTCCACCGGCGCGCGCTCCAGCAGCCACTCGACCGGGCGTGCGCCGCGGTGCGCGAGGCATTCCCGCACTTCCCGGCCCTGTTCAGCGACGTGGATGTGCACGGGGGTGTCGGCGGCAACGAACTCATCGAGCCGCCCGACGGTCTCCTGCGACACGGCTCTGAGACTGTGGAGCGCCCACCCGACCTCTACACCGGGCCCGAGCGCGCTTCCGGAGAGCAATCCGCGCACCCGCGCCACACCCTCCAGATCCATCCGAAACCGCCTTTGTCCCCCCTCCAACGGCTCCCCCTCAAAGCCGCCGGCTTCGTACACGACCGGCATGTGCATCAGTCCGATCCCGGTCGTCTGCGCCGCCGCGATAATCCGTCGGCTCATCTCCGCCGGATCCTCGTAGCTGCTCCCGCCCGCCTCGTGGTGCAGATAGTGGAACTCGCCCACGCAGGTGAATCCCGCCTTGAGCATCTCCACGTACAACTGCGCGGTGATCGCCTCGACATCGTCCGGTGTGAGGCGCTCGAGGAAGGAATACATGACTTCCCGCCAGCCCCAGAACGAGTTCGGCCCGCGCCCTTCGGCGAGGCCCGCCATGGCACGCTGAAAGGAGTGGCTGTGGAGGTTGGGGACTCCGGGAATCGCCCATCCGGCCACGCGTTCACACCCCTCGCGCGGGCCCCCCGTTGCAAGCTCGACGATGCGTCCTCCCTCGTCGACCTCCACCCGGACATCGCACTCCCACCGGTCCCCCATCAAGATCCGGTCGAAGTGAAATGTGGGCCGGTATGGGGTATGCGACGGCACGTGTCTCCTCGGCGGCGGATTGCGAAGCGGCGCGAAACGATGCATCAATCTGGCCCGGGATCGCGCGCCGTGCAGGGGCGAGCCCGACGCATGCGCGTGGCCGGAACGACCAGGGCGGCAGCCCTCCAGGAGCCAGGATGCCCGAAAAACGGTGGGACAGACTCTGGATCGAGGCCAACCTGGCGACGATGACGGGCCCTTCGCTCGGCATCATCGAGGATGGTGCAGTGGCCTGCGCCGACGGGCGCATCGCATGGGTGGGCAGGGAGGCGGACCTCCCCGCGGGCCGGAAGCGCACAGCTGCCGAGGTCCACCGTTGCGGCGGAGCATGGCTCACACCCGGATTCATCGACTGCCACACGCACATCGTCTTCGGGGGCGACCGCACCGACGATTTCCGCCGTCGGCTGCGCGGAGAATCGTATGAGGAGATCGCCCGGGCCGGCGGCGGCATCATGTCCACCGTGCGGGCGACCCGCGAGGCTTCGAACGAGGCGCTCACCGTCGGCGCAATCACTCGTGCGCGAGAACTCGCCGCGTGGGGCGTCACCACGATCGAGGTCAAATCCGGCTATGGCCTCGACCTCGACACCGAGCTTCGCATGCTTGAAGTAGCCGCGAATCTGTCGCGCCACGTCCCCGTCGACATCTCGCCCACCCTCCTCGCCGCCCACACCATCCCTGCCGAGTACCGGCATCGCCGCGGCGACTACGTGCGCCTGATCGTCGACGTGATCCTCCCCGCCGCGCTGCAGCAGGGCCACGCGACCGCCATCGACGTCTTCTGCGAGAACATCGCCTTCACCCCCGCCGAGGCCCGGACCATCCTCGAAGCCGGCATCGCCGCGGGATTGCATGGCCGGCTCCACGCGGACCAGCTCTCCGACCAGAGCGGTGGAGCACTGGCCGCCGCCGTCGGAGCCCGCTCCGCCGACCACGTGGAGTACCTGTCGCAGGAAAGCGTCGAAGCCATGGCGTCGGCGGGTGTGTGCGCGGTCCTCCTCCCCGGAGCGGCATACACTCTGGGGGCGGACCGCAGGCCGCCCCTCACCGCTCTGCGGCGAGCCGGCGTGACCATGGCCCTCGCGACCGATGCGAACCCCGGATCATCGCCCATCACCAACATCGGCGTCATCCTGAACCTGGGATGCATCCTGTTCGGCCTGACCCCGGAAGAGGCGCTGCTGGGGTTCACGAGTGCCGCGGCGACGGTGCTAGGACTGCAGGACGACCGCGGCACGCTTCAGCCAGGGAAACGTGCGGACTTCGCACTCTGGGATGTCCCCGACCTCGCGGAACTCTGCTATTGGGTCGGCCGCAGCCCCCTCAAGTCGCTTGTCAAGGACGGCGTGCCGGCAGACTGAACCTCGCGGAAGCTCTAGCTAGCTGCCCGGCCGACGCGCGGGCCGCCGGGGCGGGGACTTCTTGTTCCCCGAACTCCTCGGTGCCGAGCGCGCCTTGGGCTTGGGAGCCCGCGACGGGGCCGGGCGCGCCCTTGGAGCCGAACCCCGCGGCGCCGAGCGAGCCTTGGGCGTGGGCGTCCGGGAAGGAGTCGGTCTCGCCCTAGGCGTGGGCATCCGCGAAGGAAACGACCTCGCAGTGGGCGAGGGTCTCCGCGATGGCGTCGACCGAACACCCGGCGCCTCCCGCCTGGGGGGCTCGATTCGCTCACGCGGCGCTGGGCGGCTCCTGACGCGCGGGGGCGCGGAACGGATCGGAGTGGGCTGCCGGATGCGCGCCGGGGCACTCCTCGTCGACGGCCGCCGGGTATCGGGACGGGAAGTCGTCACGGGGGGCCGCTCGATCCCGGGGCGTATCGTACGCGTGTCGCGGGGCCGGGGCGCCGTCACGCCCGAGCCTCCCGTGCTGCCTCGCGGCCGTGCCTGCGGTGCCGCGCTCGCGTCACCGTCTGCGCGAGGCCTGGCTCGCACCCGAGGCGGTGCCGGCGTAGCATCTGCGCCGTCTCGCGGCCGGGCCTTGCGGGTTCTGTCCTGGATCGAATAGACGCCGCCCATCCTGTCCCGATCGACAAGGTCGACCCTCGCGCCCGACCCCGCGCCGAATCGCGGCACCGCCCGCGACACGGGACGCTCCGGACCGTTGTCCGTCACGTACACCGGAGGGGCCGGATACTCCTTGAACCGGGGGCCGTACAGCGGCGTCCTGCGCACCACGCGGGTGCTCGGATAGTCGTAGTAACGATCGTAGCGCGGGCCGTACCAGTCCCAGTTGTCGTAGCCCGAGTACCAGCCCCATCCGCTCCCCGGCCACCCGTAGTGGTAGTCTCCCCAGAAGGGAGAAAACGCATACCAGTGGGAGCGCACATAGCGCCGCGATGGCCAGCCGAGGAAACCGGCGCGCCTCAGGTCGTGCCAGCTCCAGTAGCCGTAGCCGGGACCCCAGACGGGCTCGAACGCCTGGCAACCGTAGTACGGGTCGTACCAGAAGTCGTCCCAGCAATACGCTGCCGGTGTGTGGAAGGGGCGGTAGATGCCGTAGGGGTCGTGCGCGTAGCCGCTGCCCAACCCCAGCGAGACCCCCATTGAAGCTCCCCAGCCTCCCACGCTGAATCCGAAGCTTGTATGGGCGCGAAGCCCCAGGCCGCCCCCTGTGTACATGGAGACGTGGTCCGCGACCTGGGCGGTGCCAGCCGCCGGTGCGGCCAGAGCCGCGGCGATGATCAGACTTACATGGACCCTTTTCATATTCAACCTCCGAATGCGAGTGCAGACGGTGGGATGCTCATGCATTCATCGTGCCAGCTTTGTCAACGGGGGTCAACCGCGCTGTTTGCCCGGCAGAGAACCATATCCGCTTCCGCCCCGTCACCCAGCCGTGTCCACGCCGCGGGACACCCATGCCCCCGGGCGGTGACAGGATGTCCGTCACCCACCGGCAGCAGGAGCCCGGGGCCGTAGTCACGACAGCCAGCGGAGTACGGCGTACAGGGCGAACAGCAGGACGAAGGGGCCGATCGTCAGGATAACCCTGGCCGCCACCGCCCCTCGGCCTGCAGGCTCTTTTCCGCTCTTGTCCACGTTGGTCCTCCGGCCCTGGCAGACCCCGAAGGTCCGCCCGGCTTGCCGGCCGCGCAAGGGACCCGGGACTTCCGATCAGGCACGGAGCCCTTGCCAAGTGCGGCCATGGTATGGATCTTGATTGAGCAGCGTCGTATTTGAATCCAGGCACTTGTTGCCCGTGACGACGCGTTTTGGACCGCTGGCGGTCCGTGGCAGAGTTCCTGCCGATGCCGAGATGGGTGAATTCGCTCGCTCTCGGTCCTGTTTCAGGGTGTGTTCCGTGGCAAGGCACGGAGTCCCCGGTGCTACTGTTCGTCGAAGATGTAGCGTGAAGCCCGCAAGGGCGGGGCACCGCTTCCGGAAGGTGTGACAATCGTGACCGATCAAGAGATCCCCGCATCCGGGGAAAACCAGGCCGCAACTGCGTCGGCCGGCAACCAGGCCGCAACCCGGGCGCCAGAAGCACAAAAGGCTTCCACGGCACCGGAGTCCGAAGCGCCAACGCCGGACTCGTCTGCCCAGGCAGCGCCCACGGCAAAGCCCAGGCGAGGGCGGCGGGGTCGCCCGCGTGGACCGCGCAAGCAGGGACCTCATCCGAATCTCAGCGACAAGAACCGTGAGCCGGGCGAGACTCTGGGCATCCTCGAGGTCCTCGGGAGCGGGTCGGGCTTCATCCGCAGGCCGGATTCCGGGTACGTGCCCGGGAAGGACGACATCTACGTGGGATCGCGCCTCATCCACCGTTTCGGCCTTCGCACCGGCGATGAGTTGGCGGGAATCGTCGGAAGGAGGCCGCGCAACGGAAAGAGCCCGCCGCTGCGCTACCTCGACCTGGTCAATGGGGCGGCGCCCGACGGCGCGGCGAGCCGGCCCGACTTCAACCGATTGAGCGCGCTTCACCCTCGCCACCAGCTCAAGCTCGAGTGCGGAAGGGAGTTCGGCGGCGAACCCGACCTGACCAATCGCGTGATCGACCTCTTCTGCCCTCTGGGCAAGGGGCAGCGCGCCATGATCGTGGCGCCCGCCAAGGCCGGGAAGACCACCATCCTGCAGGCGATCGCCGAGGGGGTATCCAAGAATCACCCGGAGTGCGAGTTGATGGTCCTTCTGGTCGACGAACGGCCGGAGGAGGTCACCGAGATGGAGGCCGCCGGCTTCGGCGAGGTTATCGCGTCGACCTTCGACCTGACGGCTGAACGCCACTGCCAGGTGGCCGAAATGACGCTGGCGCGGTGCCGCCGGCGGGTTGAAGCCGGCCGCCACGTCGTTATCATCCTCGATTCGATCACGCGGCTCGCCCGCGCGCACAACACGGTGGAGGAGGGCAGCGGCCGAACGCTGTCCGGAGGGCTGGATGCGAGCTCGCTCGAGAAGCCGAAGCGTTTCCTGGGCAGCGCGCGCCTCATCAAGGAGGAGCAGGGCGGCGGATCGCTGACAATCATCGCCACGGCGCTCGTGGACACCGGATCGCGCATGGATCAGGTGATCTTCGAGGAGTTCAAGGGCACGGGAAACAGCGAACTCGTCCTCAGCCGCGAACTCGCGGACCGGCGGATCTATCCCGCGATCGACATCAAGGCTTCCGCGACGCGGAAGGAGGAGCTGCTGCTCTCGCCGGAGGCGCTCAGGCTGTCGCGCGCGATGCGGCGCCAGCTCTCCGATTCCATGCCGTCACAGGCCATGGACGAGTTGCAGCGCGTGATGCGCCAGACGCGCTCCAACGACGAGTTGATCAGGCTCGCCCTCGAGAGGTTGTAGGAAGACTCATCGGCGCCGCGCAGGTGGCGCGGGCATGGGTCTATCGTCCCGACTCGGCCTGTTCCTTCAGCCGGGCCAGGCTTTCCTCCAACTGCATGCCCTGGGATTCCTCCATACCCAGAGCGGTCCAGCCCAGCAACGGATTCCAGCCCAGATCAGCGCGCTCGGTCCAGGTGACGCGCGAAGTGGCCCCCCGTGATTCGATTGCAAAGCTCCCCTCGAAGCGGATGGCGCCGCCCTCGACTTCAACCACGTAGCTCACCGCCGAGGGAGGAGTTGACGCGACGATGGTGAGCGAGCCCGATCCCAGCTGGGGATCATCCCAGACGCGGCGGGCCCCTGTGCCCCTGCGCGGTCCCTCCAGTCGCGAATCGAGGTTGGCCCAGGGGGTCCAGGTGTCCCAGGCTTCGAGGTCGTCGACAAGAGTGAAGACGTGCTCGGGGGGCGCGGTGATCGGGACGGAGCGTGTGACCTCGATGGATCCGGGAAGCAGGATTCCGACGATCACGAAACAACCCATGAGCAACGCGAGGATCGCCGCGGCGACGGCTCCCTTGCGGGCAACGCCGGAGGGCAGTTTGCCGATTCTGAATGCGGGCACTCGCGAGCCTCCTCAATGGTTGCGGAACAGGTAGGAAGATGGGGTTGGAGGCGTCGCGGTCAACCGGGACCGGCCGGTTCGTGGATAAAGGAGCGGGGCGCCTCCGCAGAGACGCCCCGCCGGCTGGTGCTGTATCCCCCGGGGGGGACGGGTTGAGACTACTGCGGGCTCACCGCATTCCATCTCGAGCGCAGGTGCATCCGCTCATCGTCGGGCAGCAGCGGTGAGTTGGACAGGAGCCGCGCTCTGTTGATGAGGGTGAGGGCCCACTCGTTGTATCCGCGGTTGTGCGCCACCCAGGCGCCGTCCGCGAACGCGTTTGCCGCCACGACCAGGTCGCCCATGGCCAGAGCGCGGTTTCCCGCGGATTCGAAGTCACGCACTGACTGACGCTTGTTGCCTTCGTAGAACGAAAGCCGTGCGGCATAGATCAGGTCCTCGGCGGCGGTTGGGTCGCCCGCCGGACGAAGTTCCGCGGCGCGCCGGAAGAGGGCGGCCGCGCGATCCCACTCTTTCAGGTTTGCCAGGCGAGCCATGGCGTCCATTTCGATCGCCTCGATCTCGACGGCCGTCGCATCGGCGGTGACTTGCGCCGACAGGCCGGTGCCGCTTGTCGCGACAAGGAGCGCCGCCGCGGCGGCGTTGATGCTTCCAATCTTCTTCATGATATCGTCCTCCCCCCAAGGGGTGTCAGGTTGGCTTGTGTGCTTCTCGGTGCTGCCGAGGGGTCGCCCGCGGGCGGGCCGACTGGCAGAATTACGGCTGCGCCGATTCGCACGTGGTCACATACCGCGGTTTGCGCGGGAATGTTTCAGGGTTCCCGAAGGGGATGACTACCCGAAGAAAGTACGCAGTCGGGCGACGGCTCGGTGCAGGGTCTCTGCCTGCTTGCAGAAGGCGAACCGGACCAGCTTGTCGCCGTCTTCGCGCCGGTTGTAGAAGGAGGACCCCGGGACCGGCGCCACCCCGCAATCGCTTGCCAGGAACTTGCTGAACGCGACGTCGTCCAGATCGCTCAGGTCGGAGAAGTCGGCCATGATGTAGTAGGCGCCCTCGGGGGGGCTGCAGCGGAATCCCGCGTCGCGGAGTCCTGCGTACAGGATGTCGCGCCGCTCGAGGTACTCCCGGGCCATCCCCGCGTAGTAGTCGCGCCCGAGGCCCTCCATTCCCGCCGCACAGGCGGCCTGCAGCGGGGCGGGCGCGCCCACGGTGAGAAAATCGTGCACCTTGCGGATGGCCGACGTGAGCTCGGGAGGCGCGATGATGGTGCCGATGCGCCATCCCGTGATGCTGAAGGTCTTGGAAAGCCCCGAAATCACGATGGTCCGCTCCCTCATTCCCGGGATCATCGCCATGGGGATGTGCTCGCCCTCGTAGATGATGTGCTCGTAGATCTCGTCCGTGATCGCGAGGATATCATGCTCCATGCAGATCTCTGCCACCGCGTTCATCTCGTCGTGGTCGAAGACGCGCCCGGAGGGGTTGTTGGGAGTATTGACGACAATGGCCCGTGTCCGGCTGGTGATCAGGCTGCGCAGTTCGTCCGCGTCGAGCCGAAACCGGGGAGCCTTCAGGGACAGGAAGACGGGGGCCGCGTCGCACAGCACCGCGTCGGGGCCGTAGTTCTCGTAGAATGGCTCCATGACGACGACCTCTTCGCCAGGGTCTACGCACGCCAGCATCACGGCCGCCATTGCCTCGGTGGCGCCGCAGGTGACGGTGATCTCCGCATCGGGGTCGACCGCCATGCCGTACCAGTCAACGTACTTCTTCACCAGGGCGTCACGAAGCGCGGTTGTGCCCCAAGTGATCGCGTATTGGTTTACGTCGGCCTGAATCGCCTGGCACGCAGCGTCCTTCAACAGCTGCGGGGCAGAGAAATCGGGAAAACCCTGCGCGAGATTGATGGCGTCGAATCGACGCGCGACACGGGTCATCTCGCGGATGACCGACTCGGTGAAGGTATGGGTACGGGTGGCCGTGCGGAGGCTCATGGGCACGATCCTACCCGGAATTCACGCGGACGGCAAGCTGTGTGACAATCCCCGGAACGCTTGACGCCATGCGGGTTTATGTGGAGGTTTCGTACAGAAACCACTTGAAAAGCCGAGCCGGGTGATGGCCCCGATCATGTTACCGACCTACCAAGAGGCGTTGGACCGTGTACTGGGATGCGCCGTTCTCATACATGGCGCCGAAAACCTGGCAGATCTGTCCGAACTCGATTTCAGGACTCTCGTGGAGGAGAGCGGATTTGCCGAGTTGGCCCGGTACATCAACTTCATTGAAGCCGCCGGCGCTCTTCGGACAGAAATCCAGATGGGAGCCGAGTTTGCGAGCGTCATGGAGTCGCTCGATCCGCGTCGGCAGGCGATCGCTCGCAAGCGCACCTATTCGTGGAAGCCGGCGAAACTGGCAGCGCTGGGCAACGATTTCGGAGTGAGTCGGGAGCGTGCGCGGCAACTGGAGGTGAGGCTGCGCCAGACCGTCGAAGCCCAGTGCTCGGATGTGGTACAGGAAGCGGCTCGCTGGTTGCGGAGTGCCGTCGGCATTGCCGCGTCGCCATCGAAGTTCCGCAGAGTTCTGGATCTCCTGATCGGCGATGCGCCCTCCCGGTGGAGGCCCGCAGCCGAGGTCGCCGTAATGCGTGAAAGCGGGTACGAGTACCTGGACGGCGCGGTCGGGGACCAGGTGTTCCGCGAGCAGATCGACGAGGCGCGACGGTGTGCTCCCGACCTCACCAACGTTGCCGGAGTCGTTGACGAGGAGGCGCTCCGGAAATCCATCGGTGCAGAGGCAACGCCCGAATGGGAGGCCTTGGCCCGGAATGCCGGCCTTGTTCGTTTCGCGGGCCGCCTGGTGGTCCGTGACACACGCCGGGCGCGCGTCTTCCTGGCTCTGGACACGGCGGGTGAGCCCTGCCGCAGGGAGATGATCGCCGAAAAGGCGAAGCTGAAAGACACCTCATCTCTGTCGAGCCTCCTTTCCTCCGATCCGCTGTTTGTGCGCTTTACCAAGGACAAATGGGGCCTTGCACACTGGACCGATGAACCCTATGTGGGGGTTGTGGAGGCGCTGGTCAAGCGAATCGAGGAGGGCGGCGGCTCGGCCAGGATCGACGAACTCATTACGGAAATTCCAAAGCGATTCGATGTTCTCCCGGCTACGGTGCGCAACTATCTGAGCACCCGGAAGTTTGCGATCGAGGGCAGTGAGGTGCGGATCGTGGACGATCCCGTCGCGCCTCCGCAAAGGCTGTCCGAGGCGCGGGATGTGGTATGGACCCCGGACGGAACTCCCGTGCTCTACTTCATGGTGGGCGAGCACCACCTGCGCGGGAACAGCCAGAAGGTTTCCGGTGCGGTCGCCCAGTACCTCGGAGTGGGACTGGACCAGTCGGTGAAGATCCCCTTCGCCAACCCGTCCGGCGTCGACGACGCGTCTGTGATATGGAGATCCTACGATCCCAACGGGCCGGAGGTGGGACGTTTGCGCGAGGCGCTTCTCGAGAGCGGTGCCGAGCCCGGCGGCGAAGTGTACATCGTCCTGGGGCAGGATAGCCTGCAGATGCTGACGGACGGCTCGGACATGGAGAAAGAAAAACCCAGGATCTGATGAGGGAGGCGCTCGCCCTCCCGCATTCACGACATTCCGGGTTGGCCCGGTGGTGGATCCTCGCGCTTCTCGCGGTTGCCGAGTTGCTCGGCATGTCGCTCTGGTTTACCGCGACGGCCGTCTCCGACGATCTGGGGGCGCGTTGGGGGCTTTCGGCAACGTCCGCCGGGTGGCTTTCGACCGCCGTCAATCTGGGATTCGTGGCGGGCACGGCTGTGGCCGCCCTGCTGAACCTTGCCGACATCGTTCGGTCGCGGGTCTACTTTGCCGCCGCGGCGGTCCTGGCTGCCCTGGCGAATGCAGGTGTGCTCCTCGCACCGGGGTTCGGGGAAGCGGTGGCGCTTCGGTTCGCCACGGGTTTCCTGTTGGCGGGCGTCTATCCCCCGGCAATGAAGATGGCCGCCACCTGGTTCCGCTCGGCCCGGGGGCTGGCGATCGGGACCATCGTAGCCGCGTTGACGGTCGGGAAGGCGATGCCCTACCTGCTCAAGGCGCTCCCCGACGCGGGAACGGAGGAGGTGGTGCTGGGGGCATCAGCGGGGGCGCTGATCGCGGCGGTGCTGGTGGCCGTCTTCTATCGGGACGGCCCATATCCATTCCGGCGCGGGCCGTTCTCGTGGGGTCTTGTCGCGAAGGTGGTTCGGCACCGGGAGACACGCCTCGCCACTGCCGGGTATCTGGGCCACATGTGGGAACTGTACGCCATGTGGGCGTGGGTGCCGGCCTTCCTGGCCGCGTCGAGCGAGGCGGCGGGGCAGGGGGCGGGGTGGGTGGAACTGGCCAGCTTCGGAGCGCTGGCCGCCGGTGGTCTGGGGTGCGTGTGGGGAGGCTGGGTCGCGGATCGGATCGGGCGCGAGAGGGTGGTCAATCAGGCCATGGCGGCCAGCGGGCTGTGCTGCCTTGTGATCGGCCTGCTCTTCGGGAAGATGTTCGTGCTGGTCGTTGCGGTAACGCTTGTGTGGGGCTTCTTCGTCGTGGCGGATTCCGCGCAGTTCAGCGCCCTGGTGACCGAGTTCGCGCCACCCGAAGCGGTGGGCACGGCGCTGACCCTGCAGACGTGTGCGGGCTTCCTGCTGGCCGCGGTGACAGTTCAGGCCATGCCCGCCATTGTCGGGGCCGTTGGCTGGCGCTGGGCCTTCGCCGTGCTGGCGGCGGGGCCGGCTGCCGGCATCTTCGCGATCAACCGCCTGCGGCGCGGGCGCGCCGAATCAGGACAACCCCCCAGGTGAGGATGGGGGCGACAAAGACCGCCAGGTAGCCGTAGGCGAGGGTGCCGTAGCCCCGCTCGATCAGCGGAGTCAGACCGAACTGGGAGATCAAGGCCCCCAGCGCCAGGATTGCCACCGCGGTCAGCGCGCGTGTTCGAGCCGGAAACTCCCTCTTCCGGTCGCTGTATGCGTGCGCGATCCGCTCGTTGACCGAGTGGATCATCCCGGCTCCGGTCTCTACCAGCGTCCCGAACAGCATCACCTGGAAGACGATCTGGAAGGTGCGCGATCCCAGCAGCTCGAGCATGTGGTTCACGGGTACCTCCTCGCCGACGATCCCGGGGTACTGGCCGGCGATGGCCACAAAGAAGAGGAATGCCGGCAACATCGCCAGGGGGCCCGTGAGGAGTCCCGAGACGAAGGTGTCTCTCCGGCTTTGGTGGTGCCGGATCGCAATCAGCACTGCCGGGAGGACAGCGAGATTGTAGCCCGCGTATTTGAAGCCGCCGAGGACCCAGCTTCCCTCGATGGTTCCCGATGTAAGAGAGGCCTGGATCTGCGGCCCGAAGCGTGTGACGCACAGGAAGAAGAAGATCAGATAGACCAGATACAGGACTCCGGACCAGCCTGCAAAGGCGCGCTCGATGGTCCTGTTGCCGCCAAAGACCAGGAGTCCGACCAGAGCCATGATGCCGATGACGCCGACCAGATAGGGGAATCCGAACGTCTCCTGAAGGATCGTTCCGGCGGCTGCCGCGATCACCGCCATGACGATCATCATGAGGGCGATATAGAGGATTTCGAACGCGACCCAGAAACGGCCGAGCAGCCGCTGAAAGAAGCTTCGATAGTCGAAAGCGCCGAAGACCCGCGCGAACTCGTAGCTGACGATGCACACGGCGCTCCAGACCACGGTGGCCAGAGCCATGGCCAGGAGTCCCCCCAGAGGGCCGTGCGAAAGGAAGTACTCGGCCAGCTCGCGACCGGTCCCGTACCCTCCGGCGATCACCACCGACTGGAATATGAATCCGGGCAACAGGTAACGGCGCAGAGTATCCACCTGACAGCCTCCTCGCGTGTGAATTCGATTCGGGGCGTGAACTTGGCGCTAGCGGCGTCCTTCCGCCACTCCTTTCGGGGCGACCGCCGCTTCCGCTCCGGCCAATCCCCAGTCCACGAGCAGCGCGAGGACGGCGGCCGGCACGGCGCCCGAGAGGATCATTACGGGATCCGACAGGCTGAGCCCGGCCACGATCGGATCGCCGAGGCCACCGGCGCCGATGAAGGCGGCAAGCGTCGCGGTTCCTACGTTGATGACTGCCGCCGTGCGGATCCCGGCCATGATCACCGGCGCGGCGAGAGGAAGGCGAACGCGGCGCAACAACTGCCCCTCCGTCATCCCCAGGGCGCGGCCTGCCGCCACCGCCTCCGGCGCCGCCTCGATAATCCCCGTATAGGCATTGCGGAGGATCGGCAGGAGCGAGTACAGGAAGAGTGCCATCACGGCGGGGACGATCCCGATTCCGAACAGGGGGATCATGAAGGCCAGGAGGGCGATTCCGGGGATCGTCTGCAGGAGCCCCGCGACCCGGATGGCGGTTCCGGCGATCGCCCGGCGCCTTTCCAGCGCGACCCCCACGGGGAGGGCCACGAAGATCGCCGCGCTCAATGAGGCGACTACCATAAGGAGGTGCCGGAAGACCTGGCGGACGAGTTCGATCCGGTTGGTCCACATGTAGCGCGGCAGGGCGGCCAGCGCAGACCTGTTCCCGTCACGGGTGCCGAGCGATGGCACTTGGACGGACGCGTCGCCGAGCCCCGTGGAATCGCCTCCGACCGCCGCCGCGCCGGACCGGGTTGAGTCCGTCGGGGTGATCGTGCGGCCCTGCGGCGTCGCATTCGCCCACGCCGGCACCTCCACGCCCAGACCGACCGCCCCCAGGAGCTCCGCCGCGACATCGGGTATGGGTCTGCCCTGGACCTCGATCTGCTCGTTGGCCCTCCGCACCAGGTCGACATCCATTCGGCCCGCCAGGCTGGTCAGCGCCAGGACCGCGTCAGGGCGGCTCGCGTAGAAGTCCCCGCTGACCAGGGGCGTCGCGTCGTACGGAGGGAAGAACCCGCGGTTATCCACGAGCACGGTGAGGTCGTAGCGCGCGATGGCCCCATCGGTGGAGTACGCGTCGATCACGTCGACCGCCCCCTCCGCTAGCGCCTGGTACTTGACGGCCTGAAGAAGACTGCGCGTCTCGCGAAAGTGCATGTCGTACGCGCTGGCAAGACCGGAGAGCCCATCGGGACGCCCCATGAAGTCGGGTGAGAAGCCTCCCGTGAGTTCGGGGGCGATCCTTGCGAGCCCGGTAAGCGTGGTCACGCCCAGGGAGTCGGCGTGCGCGCGCCGCATGGCGATCGCGTAGTCGTTCTCGAATCCCAGCGGCGGCAGCCAGCGTACCCCCCAACGCGCCCGGAAGATGTCGCTGACGCGCGCGAACACGTCCGCTGCGTCGCCTCGCAGCTCCTGGTTGCCGACCGCTGCGAGGCCTGTCCCGGTGTACTCCGGGTAGACGTCGACGTCGCCGCGTATCAACGCCTGCAGGACGATGTCGGTCGCCCCGAGCCCCGGACGCCGATCGACCCGGAAACCGTGCGCCTCAAGCAGTTGGGCGAAGGTCTCGGCGAGCAGGTACGACTCGGCAAAGGGTTTGGAGGCGACTACGATGGGATCGGGATCCTGGTCTCCCTGAAGGGTGGGGGGAGCCGCCACGAGGGAGCCCGAGCCCAGGCCCGCAAACAGAAGCGGGATACAGGCGTTCACGTAGAGAGTCCCCCGTTCGATACGCCCGACTTCTCCAGGAGCTCCGCCGCATAGCCTGTGGCGGTCGCGATCAGATCGCCGGCGGGGACGTTCAGAACGATTCTGCCCGAATGCATTACCGCGATATGGGTAGCCACCCGAAGCGCCTCGGCCACGTCATGCGTAACGAACACCGCCGTCACGCCGGCCGATTCGCGCAGCTCGACGAAGGTGCGCTGGGCACCGGTGCGGGTAATCGCATCCAGTGCTCCGAAAGGCTCGTCCATGAGCAGGATGTCCGGACGCGCGGCCATGGCCCGCGCAATCGCCACACGTTGGCGCTGGCCGCCGGAAAGCTCGCGCGGATAGCGGTTGCCGAAGACTCCCGGGTCCAGGCCCGCGTCCTCCAATGCCTGTCGACCACTGTCGAGAGCGTCGGGGTGGCCCTGCAGGCCGGGTACCAGCGAGGCGTTGGCCAGGCAGGTCCAGTGCGGGATGAGTCCTCCATCCTGCTGGACGTACCCGATGGAGCGGCGCAGCTCCACCGGGTCAAGAGCATCCACCGGCTCGCCGCGCACGAGGACGCGGCCGCGATCCAGTTCGGTGAGCCGGTTGATCGTGCGCAGCAGCGTGGTCTTGCCGGATCCGCTCCCTCCAACCAGCGCCACGCACTCCCCCGTCGCCACTCGGAGCGATGCGCCATCGAGTGCGACCGTCGAACCGTAGCGCTTTTCGGCCCCTTCGATCCGGATCAGGGCCACGGGGCGCCGTCCCGAAGTGCCCGCGTCATCACCTCCGGATCCACGTTGCCCCCGGTGAGGACCGCGACCACGCTCTCCCCCGGCACGACAGGAATGCGTCCGAACATCACTGCCGCCACTGCCGCTGCCCCGGAAGGCTCCACCACCAGCTTGGCCCGGGTCATGAGAAGGCGCATGGCCGCGAGGATTTCGTCGTCGCTGACCAGCACGACATCCTCGACGAAGCGATCCACATATCGATAGTTGAGTTCGCCGGCCATGGGGGGCGCGAGTCCATCGGCGATCGTCGCCACGCTTTCAAGGTGCGCTGCCCGCCCTTCGTCGAGGCTGCGGCGCATGGCGGGGGCACCCTCGGGCTCTACTCCGAACACCCGCATCCGGCCCTCTTCGGTCAGCCTGCCGGTAGCGGCCAGCGCCCCCGCGATTCCCGCGATCTGCCCACCTCCCCCGATCGGGACCACCACCGTTGCCGGTTGCACGAGGTCCTCGGCGATCTCGAGGGCCGTGGATCCGTGGCCCGCGATCACGTCGGAAGCGTCGAAGGGGTGCAGAAACACGAGTCCATCGGCAGCGGCTCGCCGGCGGGCTTCAGCGAAGGCCTCTGCCGCGTCACCGTGGAGCACGACCTGGGCACCGTAGCCGCGCGCAGCCTCCACTTTGGTGCGTGAGGCCCGTTCGGGCATGACCACGACCGATTTCGCCCCGATTCGTCCGGCTGCCCAGGCCACGGCCTGCGCGTGGTTCCCGGCGGAGATGGTGATCACCCCTCGCGCACACTCGGCCGCGCTCAGCGACGCGATCGCGTTGAGCGCGCCCCGGACCTTGAAGGACCCGGTCTTCTGCAGGTTTTCGCATTTCAGCCACGCCAGCGTTCGCGTGGGCGCCCCCAGCGTTCTGAACGACAGGAGCGGCGTACGGTGGATGTGGGGGGCTACCTTCCGTCGCGCGGCCGCAAAATCCACACGCGCAAGCCATCTCATCTCGTTGTCTGCACTGTTTTTCCGTCCTGTGAGCCCGATTGGGCCATCGGTTCCGGATCGTCGGGGCCCGGTGTTGCGTATCCACCCTGCAATGGGTCAATTTGGGCGGGTGACATTCTAACCGGTCGGAGGCGGGTCGGCGCCGGGCGGCCACTTTTCATGGCGAGGATGGTGTGAAATGGAATCGAGATCAAGGTTTTTCGTCATTTTGTGGTTCGCTGTCGTTGCGGTGATCGTGCCCGCCCCGGCGCAGGCGCAACAGGGTACAATCAACGGTCAGGTTACGGACGCCGAGACGGGCGCACCACTCTCCGGAGCCGCCGTTGAGGCGCTCGGCGGGGGTGGACCTCAGCCTACGAACGACGACGGCCGATTCTCGCTTGCCGTCGGTGCCGGCTCCCACTCCGTGGTGGTGAGTCTCATCGGATACGAGACAATCCGCGTTGATGGCGTCGATGTTGCGGCGGGCGCGACGGCGGACATCACCATCGTCCTCCGTTCTCAGGCTTTGCTCCTCAACCCCATCGTCGTCACCGCGTCGCGCCGCCAGGAGAAAGCGCTCGACGCTCCGGCATCCATTACCACGGTTTCCGCGGCGGAGGTCGCCAGAAGGGCAGCGACCTCGGTGGCCGACCACGTCCGCACGGTGACAGGAATCGACGCGGCCCAGACCGGACTCGGCTCGGGGACTCTGGTGGCCCGGGGCTTCAACAACGTCTTTTCCGGTTCGTTGCTGACCATCATCGACAACAGGTATGCACGTATCCCGTCCCTGCGATTCAACGCATACTCGATGTTCCCCACCAACGACCTCGACATTGACCGCATCGAAGTGTCTCTGGGACCTGGCGCGGCCCTCTACGGCCCCAACGCAGCCAATGGCGTCATGCACATCATCACGCCCTCGCCGATCGACCGGCAGGGGACGTCCGTTTCCCTGGCCGGCGGGGAACGCTCGTACTTCCATGGGCAGTTCCGAACCGCAGTTGCGGCTTCCGAGAGTTTCGGGTTCAAGATTTCCGGACAGTACTCGCGGGGTACGGACTGGCCCTATGAAGATCCGTTCGAGGTGGTCGCCCGGGACAACACTGCCGAGCGCTACAGCGTCGACACCAGGATGGACTTCCGGTTCGCCGGCGACGGGGAGCTGGTGCTCAACGGGGGAACCTCGACCACGGCCGGTGGGGTGGAGATGACGGGGATCGGTGCCTTCCAGGTCAAGAACTGGGGGTACAACTATCTCCAGTCGCGATTCTCCAAGGGCAGGCTCTTCGCCCAGGCATTCCTCAACATGACCGACTCGGGATCCGATGCCAGCGGCTCCTCCCAGGAAGGGACCTTCGGCCTGCGTACCGGTGCAGCCGTAGTGGACCAATCCCGAACGATGGCTCTTCAATTCCAGTACGGCTTCGACCTCGGCTCGGTGCAGAGCTTCACCTACGGGGTCGACTGGCAGCGGACCGAGCCGCGGAGCGGGGGCACGATCTTCGGCCGGAACGAGGACGACGACCTCATCACCGAAGTCGGGGCCTATCTGCACTCCGAGACCGCCCTGGGGGACAAGGTGGACCTGGTCGCCGCGATCCGTCTGGACGACCACAACCGACTCACCGACGCCAACATCTCGCCCAGGGCAGCGTTGGTGCTCAAGCCGACCGAGAACCAGAACTTCCGCCTGACCTTCAACCGGGCCTTCGCGACGCCGACGTCCACCAACCTCTTCCTGGACATCATCGCCGCGCGGCTTCCCGGACTGCCGCAGGGGATCAACTACAACATCCGCGCGCTGGGGGTACCCTCCGGCGGTTTCACCTTCTCCGCACAGTGCCCCGGCGGACACATGGGGTACTGCATGCGCTCGCCCTTCGCCCCGGGACAGCTTCCCGCCAACGCGCTGGCGTTCTGGGATGGGCTTCTGCAACTCCTGCCGAGTATCGATCCCAGGTTGTCGCTGATCCTCGACTTCCTTAGAATGCCGGGGGCGCTCCCGGGCGACCCCGAGATCGGCACCGTGTTCCGGAGGCTCGACCAGGCCGCGGCCACGACGGGGGGCAACCCGTTCCCGCTCGACAATATGGGCGTCAGCGACATCGCCGACCTCACCTCGACCATCAACAACACCTTCGAAGTGGGCTACAAGGGCCTGATTGGCGACAGGGTCCTGCTGTCCGCCGACGCATACTACGCACGCGTCGAAAACTTTGTAGGGCCGCTGCGCATCATCACGCCCAACGTCTTCTTCGACCCGGTAAGCCTGGGGGCGTTTGTTACCGGACGCCTGACGCCGCTCATCCAGGCGGGGCTGCTGTCGGCTGCGGATGTGACGACCATCGTCACGACGGCATCCGCGCTGCCGCTCGGGACGCTTGTGCCCGATCAGGTCGACAACGGCGACCTCCTCGTCACCTACCGGAATTTCGGGGAAGTCGACTTCGTGGGCTTCGACCTGGCCGCCGAGATTCTGGCGTCCGACCGGGTGAGTATCAGCGGCAGCTACTCCCACCAGAGCGATGAGTGCTTCGACTTCAACGAAGACGGCAACTGCACGAGCAGCGATGACATTGCGCTGAACGCGCCCAGCCACAAGGGGTCCCTTGGTTTCGTGTTCGACGACCAGGCGTCGGGATTCACGGCGCAGGGGCGCGTCCGCGTCACCGACGGGTTTCCCATGAACTCGGGTGTGTACATCGGTGCCGTCGACGGGTATTCGGTGATCGACGCCTCGATCGGCTACCGCCTGCCGTTCCAGCCGAACACCCATATTTCGCTGACCGCGAACAACGTCCTCGACAACATGCACCGCGAGTTCGTGGGAGCTCCGGAGATCGGCAGGCTGCTCCTCTTCCGGGTGCGGTACGATTTCTAACGGTCGACCGGAGGACCCGGAAAGCGAGCGGAAGTTGAGGCGCACGCCGCCCGGGGGCAGGGGTTGAGCGCATGGCAACCGGGGGAAAGCGATCTCGGCAGACCGCCATCCTGAGGGTCATCAAGGAGCGCCGCGTTCCGCATCAGGAAGCGCTCCGGCAGTTGCTTGCTGAGGCCGGCTTTCCGGTCACGCAACCTACGCTGTCCAGGGACATCCGCGATCTGCGCCTGGTCAAGGTCACCGGTGCCGGCGGGAAGCCGTACTACACGTTGCCCGAAGAATGGGATCACGTTCCACCGCTCGATTCGGTGCTCCCCACTCTGTTCGTTTCCACGGAAGCTGTGGGGAATATGGTGGTAGTGCGAACGCTCAGCGGAGGTGCACAGGCGGTGGCGTCGGGAATCGACTGGGAGGAGTATGACGGATTGGCCGGCACCATCGCCGGCGACGACACCGTCCTGATCATACTTCGGAGCGGCGCAGCTGCCAGGTCCGTAGCGAAAGAGCTCGGGAAGCTCGCGGGACGCGGGTAGTACTGAATAATCTTGCGCTTCCGATGCATTATTAGTTATTCTTAAGGATACCAACGGACTGGATTCCGGTCGGCGGCAGGTTGGCGGGTCCGGAGCGCGCGGTTGCACCGTACGACCTTGGCGGGAGACGTACGAACCGGGTGTTTCGGCCCGCCATCTCGTCGCCGAACGCGACTGAAGAGGAAGAAACGGGAAAATGAAGATCGTACTTGGCTACTCGGGAGGACTCGACACCTCGGTCATCGTGACGTGGCTGCGCGAGAACTACGGGGCCGACGTCATTTGCATGGCCGCCGACGTGGGACAGCGCGGCGGGGTCGAACAGCTCGGGAGCAAGGCGTTTGCCACGGGGGCTTCGGCGTTTTTCGGCGAGGACCTCAGAGAGGAATTCGTCACCGACTACGTCCTCCCCGTTTTGCGAGCGGGTGCCGTCTACAGCCGGAAGTACCTGCTCGGTACGGCGATGGCCCGGCCCGTGATCTCGCGCAGAATGGTCGAGGTGGCCCGCAGGACCGGGGCCGATGCGCTTGCGCACGGCTGCACGGGGAAGGGAAACGACCAACTGCGCTTCGAAGTTTCCTTCGCCGCCCTGGCGCCCGATCTGCGGGTGATCGCCCCCTGGCGGGAATGGGACATCACCTCGCGAGAGGACGCCGTCGCCTACGCCCATGCGCACGGGATCTCATTGGATGGCATCGACCTGGACAAGCTGTACTCCCGGGACGAGAACCTCTGGCACATCAGTCACGAGGGTGGGCCGCTGGAGGACCCGGCGAACGCGCCCGGACCCGATGTGTTCGTCTGGACGACGGACCCCAGCGACGCACCGGACACGCCTCACGAGCTCGAGCTGGGCTTCGACGCAGGCGTACCGGTGTCGATCGATGGACGCGCGCTGTCGCCCCTGGCGCTGCTCACCGAGCTGAACGACGTGGGGTCGGCGCACGGGGTGGGCCGCGCCGACGTGATCGAGGATCGAGTCGTGGGGATCAAGTCCCGCGGCGTCTACGAGACCCCGGGCGGCACGATTCTGCTCACCGCGCTGCAGGAACTCGAGCAGTTGGTGCTTTCGCGCCGCTGTCTGGCCCTGAAGGACCAGATGGCGCCCAGGTACGCCGATCTGGTCTACGAGGGCCGGTGGTGGACGCCCGAGCGCGAGGCGCTGGACGCCATGGTCGATTCGATGATGACCGCCGTGACCGGCACCGTGCGGCTTCGGCTCTTCAAGGGCCAGGCGTCCGTGCTGTCGCGGAAGGCTCCGGCATCGCTCTACGACCTCGACCTCGCTTCCTTTGGCGCCAGCGAGGGCTATGCGCACGCCGACTCCTCGGGCTTCCTGAAGCTGTTCAACCTGCCTCAGCGCGCCCTGGCGGCGCAGCGCAGTCTCATGACGCCCAAGGCTCCGGCCCCCCGGTCGCCGCTTGCCCGGGTGACGGCCTCCTCCACCGACTGACCCAACGGGAACCCCGCGCACAATGCGATCTGCCGACGGCGGGTCGGGTCACGCTCTCTGGGGAGGCCGCTTCGACGGCGGCCTGTCCGGCGAGATGGAGGCGTTGAACCGGTCTCTCGATGTGGACTGGCGTCTGTGGCGCCATGATATCCAGGGAAGCCGCGCCTGGGCCCGCGGGCTCCGGCGGGCGGGCATCCTTTCGGATTCCGAAGCGGCCGAGATCGACCGGGGGCTCGCCGAAGTTGCCGCCCAATTGGAGAAGGAACCCGGTCCGGCCCGCTTCGCCGACGAGGATGTTCACACCCTCGTGGAGAGGCTTCTCACCGAGAGAATCGGTCCGGCAGGCGGCAAGCTCCATACGGGGCGCTCGCGCAACGACCAGGTGGCGACCGACTTCCGCCTCTGGGGGAAGGACGCGATCCGGAATATGCGGCACAGCCTCGCCTCGCTGGTGGCCGCTCTCGCCACCAGGGCCCGCGAGACCACGGACATCGTGATGCCGGGGTTCACGCACCTTCAGCAGGCCCAGCCGGTGCCCGTAGCCCATTGGCTGCTCTCGCGGGCGTGGCCGCTCCTGCGGGATATCGAGGGCCTGGGTGCGGTCTACCGCGAGTGCGACCTTCTGCCCCTGGGTGCGGGAGCGATCGCCGGGTGCCCCTTCGCGATCGACCGCACGCAGCTCGCGGCAGACCTCGATTTCAGCCGTGTTTCCGAGAATTCCATGGACACCGTGTCCGACCGCGACTGGGCCGCGCGCCTGGTCTTCGGCGCGGCGATGGCCGGTGTGCACCTCTCGCAGCTGGCCGAAGATCTGGTCCTCTTTTCCACCAGCGAATTCGGGTTCGTCAGGCTGGGCGACGGCTTCACCACCGGATCGTCCCTGATGCCCCAGAAGCGCAACCCGGACGTGGCCGAACTGACCCGCGGCAAGTCGGGACGCCTGGTCGGCAACGTGGTCGGGCTGCTCACCGTGCTGAAGGGGCTGCCGACCGGCTACAATCGCGACCTGCAGGAGGACAAGGAGGTCGTTTTCGACTCGGTAGACACCCTGGCGCTGGTCGTTCCCGCGATGACGGGTGCCGTGCTGGGCATGACCTTGGTCCAGGACCGGATCGAGGAGTCGCTACGCGCCGAGATGCTTGCCACCGATCTAGCCGACCATCTCGTGCGGCAGGGCGTCCCCTTCCGCGAGAGCCACCATATCGCGGGTGCGCTGGTTCGCACCGCGGAGGAGTCGGGCAGGGAGCTGAGTGCGCTGACGCTGGAGGAGATGAGGGCCGTGCACCCGGAGTTCACAGAGGATGTGGTCGATGTTTTCAATCCCGCCGCTTCGGTCGAGTCCCGCGCTGTGCGGGGGGGCACCTCGGCGCGTGCATTGGCGGTACAACTGAAGGCGCTGGAGGAGGCGCTGGCCGGTGCAGGGCGCTCGCCGGGCTAGACGACGGTCGCCACAGCTAGGAGGGTCGTGACAGACGGTAACGAAACCCGATTCCGAGTTGACCCCAGAGATCTGGTGAATGCCGGTTCGCCGTGCCAAGGCTAACGTCGCCGAACCAGGTGAACTTCCCGGAGCCAAACCCAGCCTCTATCCCGATCTGCTTCACTTCATAGGTTGGATCGCTGAACGGATCGACCAACATCACGCCCGTGGCCGCTTCCGCGAACAAACCCAATTCGAACCGATCCCACCGGTCGGCCAGTCCGACTTGAAGGCGACCGCTGAACAACAGGTCCACGTCCAGATCGTCGTTGTGCTTCCAGGCGATCGTCTGGACCCCCAGTTGTGCCGAAAGCGTCAGAATCCTTCGGAGCGAGACGCGCACGCTTCCGCCCGGCGCGGGAATTCCCCGCAGCTCCAGCCGCGCCCCCGCGTAGGCCACCAGAAGCTTGCTGGCCTCCCGCGTCGTATCCTGCGGCTCCGTGGGCGACTCCTGGCCGCACAGGCGGGACGAAGCGACCGGGCTCGTTACCGATATGGCGAGCAAAAGCAACAGAAATCGCGCGGGAGACGGTGCCGCTTTCAAGCTACAGCGTACGCCCAGCCGCCTCGACGAAGACCTTCAGGTCCCGCATCAGTCCCGCAAAGCCGTCGAAGGACAGCGACTGGTCCCCGTCCGACAGCGCGGTTTCGGGATCCGGATGCACCTCGACGATGAGGCCGTCCGCCCCGGCCGCCACGGCACCGAAGCTGAGCGGCGCGACCAGGTCCCTGCGCCCGCCCGCATGGGACGGATCCGCAATCACGGGAAGATGGGTCTCCTTCTTCAGCCAGGGGATCGCCGCGAGATCGAATGTGTTGCGCATCTCCCCGCCAAAGGTGCGGATTCCGCGCTCGCACAGGACGACCTGCATGTTCCCGCGGCTCATCACATACTCGGCGGCCAGCAACAGGTCCTTCAGGGTCGCCGACATGCCGCGCTTCAACAGCACGGGCCGCTGCAGCTGCCCGACCTCCCTGAGCAGGGAGAAGTTCTGCATGTTGCGGGTTCCGATCTGGAACATGTCCACATATCCGGCGATCAGCTCCGCGTCCCGGGGGTCCATTACCTCGGTGACCACCGGAAGCCCCGTCTCTTCGCGCACCCGCGCCAGGATCTGCAGCCCCTCTTCCTTCAGACCGTCGAATGAGTAGGGAGAAGTGCGGGGCTTGAAGGCGCCGCCGCGCAACAGGGCTGCACCGTGGCCGGCTACGAAGCGCCCCGTCCGGGTCATCATTTCCTCGTTCTCGACGGAGCAGGGACCCGCCGCGACCAGACATTCCCTGCCCCCGAACGTGCGGTCTCCCACGGAGACCCTGGTGGTCCTGTCGGCAGCGAAGTCCCGGGCGGCGAGCTTGTAGGGCCGCATGACCGGGTACACGGAATCGATCCCCGGAATCGAGAGCATCGACAGGTTGTTCAGGCGCGCCTCGTCGCCGATGCAGCCGATGATGGTGCGGGTCTCTCCGATCGAGATGTGCGTGCGCAGCCCGAGGCTCTCGACCCGTTCGCGAATGTAGTCGAGCTCCTGCGCGGTGATGCCTTTCCTGGCGACGATGATCATGGCGTTCGTTGTCCTATGTGTCTGCGTCCCGCGCCTGCGGGAGGCATCGTGTTGTCGGGACGCAACTTGGGAAGATGGTGAATTCGGCCCGTTAGTAAAGCGTTCGGCGGGACGGCAAGGTTCTGGCGGGAGGCGTGGTTGGGCTCCGTTCACCCCGCTGCCCAACGTCGGCGACGGGGGGCGGGACGCGGCAACTGGTAACGACAGTCGTGACGGCATAAGTTGTACCTCATGAAGAGCAAAGAAAACCCGGAGCCCTCTGAGAGCCCTTGGGACGATCCCGAGTTGAAGACCTAAAAAGCGAAGCCGGACAGGTGGCGTCCGGCGTCGTGTCCTCGGGTATGCGTCTTGGGCTGGGGACGGGCTCGACCATTGCCCACTTCCTGAGGCATCTCGCTGCCCGCATCGCGTGTGGCGATCTGGTCGATGTCGTGGGCGTTCCCACCTCGGTCCGTACCGAAGAGGCCGCCCGCGGGTTGGGAATCCCGCTCGGAACGCTCAGCGCACTCGCACCGCTCGATCTCACGGTGGACGGGGCCGACGAAGTGGACCCGGAGCTGAACCTGATCAAGGGACTGGGCGGCGCCCTGCTGCGCGAAAAGATGGTGGCCCAGGCGTCGGCCCAATTTTTGGTGATCGTCGACGACGCCAAGATCGTGAGCCGCCTCGGTGAGCGGGCTCCGGTGCCGGTTGAGGTCGTGACCTTCGAATGCGACAGCCATTTGAAGTGGTTCGAGGCCTTGGGGGCCGATCCGAAGGTGAGAAGGGACGAAAACGGCGAAGTCTACCGTACCGACAACGGACATGTAATCGTGGACTGTCATTTCGTCAAGGGAATTGTCGATGCGGGGGACCTGGAGAGCCGGCTGGCCGGCCGCGCGGGGGTGGTGGAGTCGGGTCTTTTCCTGGACATGGCCGACGAGGTCGTGGTTGCCGGCGCTGGCGGCGTGCGCCGGGTGACGCGCGGAGGGAACTGACTTTGATCAGGATCGCCCCATCCATCCTCAGTTGCCGCTTCGACCAACTGGGCGAAGAGGTCCGGACCGTGGACCGGGCCGGCGCCGAGTGGATACATGTGGATGTGATGGACGGGCACTTCGTCCCCAACATCACCATTGGCCCCCTCATCGCCGATGCCGTGCGGCGCGTGACCTCGCGGACGGTCGACGTGCATCTCATGATCGAGCGGCCCGAGCGCTACGTTGCCGATTTCGCCGAGGCCGGGGCCGACTTCATTACGGTGCACGCCGAAGCGACGGTGCACCTCCACCGCACCCTCCAGATGATCCGCGGCCTCGGAAAGGGCGCGGGGGTGGCGCTCAACCCCTCCACGCCTCTCTCGGCGATCGAGGATGTGATGGAGGAGATCGACCTGCTGGTCATCATGTCGGTGAATCCCGGTTTCGGCGGGCAGGCGTTCATCCCCCGGTCGGTGGACAAGGTGGCGCGCGCCCGTGCGCTGATCGAGTCGCACCGCCCCGGGCGCATCGAGCTCGAGGTGGACGGCGGGGTCAGCGCGAAGACCGCGCCCTCTCTTGCCGCGGCGGGCGCCACCGTGCTCGTCGCAGGGTCGGCGGTGTTCGGCCACCCGGGCGGTCCGGGGGCGGGAGTCGACGCCATCCGGGAGGCCATCGACGGGATCTCGTGGCCGGCGGAAGCCTGATCGATGGCGAACTTCGTCCACGAGTGCGTAATACCGTTCCCGGTTCACGCGGTATTCGCCTGGCACATGCGACCCGGTGCCCTGGAGCGCCTGCTGCCGCCGTGGGAGGATGTCCGCGTACTGGCGCGCGAGGGAGAGGTGGCCGAGGGAGGAGGGGTGGCCGAGGGAGGAACGGTGACGATCAGGGCCCGGCGGGGACCGTTGAAGGCCGATTTCAAGGTGCGTCACACGGCGATCGAGAAGGACCGTTGCTTCCGCGACGAGCAAGTGTCGGGACCGCTCCAGTCGTGGGCGCATGACCACGAATTCGAAGACCTCGGAGACGGAAGGACGCTGCTGCGCAATCGTATCGAGTGGGAGCCGCCGCTGGGATCTGCCGCGAGCATCTTCACCCGGGGCGTCATTAAGTCCGAACTGCGTCGCTTCTTTGATTTCGGCGGCAGGCGGATCGCACGGGACCTGGCCCGTCACGCAGCCCGCGACGGGCCGCCGCTGCGCGTGGCGGTTACCGGCGCCAGCGGTTTCGTCGGGTCGGCGCTCTGCAATTTCCTGACTACGGGAGGGCATGAGGTACTGCCGATCGTGCGGCGCAAGCCGCGCCGGGAGCGTGGCGAGATCTACTGGGATCCCATGGAACGGCGGATCGAGGGCCCGCGCCTCGAGGGCGTCGATGCCGTCGTGCACCTCGCCGGCGAGAGCCTGTCCAGGGGGCGGTGGAACGCGCCGAAGAAAAAGGCGATCTGGCAGAGCCGCGTTCAGGGGACCCGGTTGATCGTGGCCGCGCTCAGCCGACTCCACCGGCCCCCCGGCGTCTTCGTATCGTCATCGGCGATCGGCTTTTACGGGAACCGGGGCGCGGAGCGGCTCACCGAGAACAGCCGTCCCGGGAAGGGCTTCCTGCCGGATCTTTGCCGCGAGTGGGAGAGCGAGGCGGAGAAGGCGGGCCGCGTGGGGATCCGGGTGGTCCAGCTGCGCACCGGCCTGGTCCTCAGTCCGGCCGGAGGCGCGCTGGGAACGATGCTGCTGCCCTTCAAGATGGGGATCGGCGGCCGTCTCGGCACCGGGCGGCAGTACGTGAGCTGGATCGACCACGACGACCTGGTAGCTCTCATCTTTCATGCGATCACCACGCCGACGCTTCGGGGTCCGGTGAACGCCACGGCCCCGCACCCGGTGCCGAACGCCACCTTCACCACAATCCTTGGCCGCGCCCTGAGGCGCCCCACGCTGCTTCCCGTGCCCTCGCTGGCGGTGAAGGGCATGTTCGGCGAGATGGGCACGGCGCTGCTGCTGGAGGGGGCGCGGGTGATCCCCCAGGCCGCGGCGCAGAGCGGCTTCCGCTTCGACTTCGAGGGCCTCGACGAGTCGCTGGCATATCAGCTCGGAGTGCCGCGCGCGACCCGGCGGGCGGTGTGACCATGGCCACCCCGCAGAGTCTCGCATGAAGCGATCCGCTCTGTCACCCGACCCCATCGAGCAGTTTGGGCGCTGGTTCGCCGACGCGGAGGCGGAACCGCGAATCGTCTTCGCCGAAGCGGTGTGCCTGTCCACCCTCGGGCCCGGGAAGACCCCGGAAGGACGGATGGTCCTCCTCAAGCACTTCGACGAGCGCGGGTTCGTCTTCTACACCAACCTGGAATCGACCAAGGCCCGCTCACTCGCTCGCCATCCGAGAGCCGGAATGACCTTCCACTGGCAACCGCTGGGGCGCCAGGTGCGGATTCGCGGCGTGGTCGAGCCGGTATCGGCCGACGAAGCCGACGCCTACTTCGCGACCCGTCCCCGGGAGAGCCAGCTCGGCGCGTGGGCGTCCGATCAGAGCCGCGACCTGGACTCGCGGGCCATGCTGGAAGACCGTCTGCGCGCCGCGGGACAGCGCTTCGCCGGGGGCGACGTCCCCAGGCCGCCCCACTGGTCCGGCTTCCGCATCGTCCCCGAGGCGATCGAGTTCTGGCAGGAAGGCCCCTCGCGGCTTCACGACCGCTTCGCCTACGAGTGCGATGCCACGGGAGAGTGGACGCGGCGGCGCCTCTACCCCTGAAGCGCGGTTTCGCCCAGCACCGTATCGAGCGTCTCCACCAGGAGCGCCGCCTCGTCCTCGCCAAACACGAGAGGCGGCTTGATCTTGATCACGTTGTGGTCCGGCCCGTCCACGCTGAGCAGCACGCCCCGCGCCCGCGCCCGGTTGACCAGGTAGCTACACGCCTCGGCGAAGGGCTCGCGCGTCCCCCGGTCCCGCACCAGCTCGATGCCGAGGAACAACCCCCGTCCCCGCACATCCCCCACGATCGGGTAGCGGTCCGCGAGCGAGCGAAGCTCCCGCAGCAACCCGTTTCCCACGCGGCGCGCATGCTCCTGCAGCCCCCGGTCGCGGATCTCGGCCAGGACCGCCCGCGCCGCCGCGCACGACACCGGATTCCCGCCGAAGGTGCTGAAATACTCCATGCCATTGGCGAACGAGTCCGCGATCTCGCGGGTCGTCACGACCGCGGCGACGGGATGGCCGTTCCCCATCGGCTTGCCCAGAGTGACGATGTCGGGCACCACGCCCTGCAACTCGAATCCCCAGAATGCGTCACCCACGCGCCCGAACCCGACCTGCACCTCGTCGGCGATGCAGACGCCGCCGGCCTGCCGCACCCGCTCGAAGGCGCCACCCAGGTATCCGGGCGGCGGCTCGATCTGTCCCCCGCAGCTGAGAATCGGCTCCGCGATGAACGCCGCGACGCCGGGATCGCGCCCAAGCCGTGCAGCGACCCGGCCCACCTCCTCTGCATACCGCACCCCCAACTCGGCGCCCGACATCCCCTGCCCACGCCGGAATCGCCCCCTGTAGGTGTCGGGCATCGGGGCCACCGCCACCCGCGGACCCGCGCCCGCCCCGCCGGGCCCGTCGAACTTGTACTGGCTGACCTCGACCAGCCCGCCCGTGTTGCCGTGGTACCCGCCCTCCAGGCACACCACGCCGTCGTTGCCCGTGTGGCAGCGGGCCATCCGCAGCGCCAGCTCGTTCGCCTCGCTCCCCGAACAGACCAGGAACACGACCTCCAGGGGGGCGGGAAAGTACGTCAGGAGTTCGTCCGCAAGCGCGATGATCTCGCCGTGCAGGTAGCGGGTGTTGGTGTTCAGGATGCGCGATTGCCGCGCGATCGCCTCGGCCACACGCAAATTCGCGTGCCCCACGTGCGGCACGTTGTTGACGGTGTCCAGATAGGCGCGGCCCGCATCGTCGTACAGCCAGGCGCCCAGGCCCTGCACGACGTGTATGGGGTCGCGGTAAGACAAACTCAGCGACGAACCCAGTATCGTCTTGCGGCGTGCGGTTAGATCGCGTTTTCGCAAGACGGGCTGGACGGCGGGGGCCACCGCGGTGACGGCCGAGGCGGGCAGCCCCGTGAGAGCCGTGGGGTCGGGCAGCACGGACTCCCACACCGCGCGGAGGCGCTGCAGCGCCACTCCAGGGTAGTTGCCGGGCTCGGCGACGTGCTGGCCGTCGTCGTGCAGAGGGTCCAGCGCGATGATCTGCAGGTGCAGGTGCGGCGACCAGCCCCCGTTGACGTCCGCGTCGCCAAGCCAGCCGATCGCGTTGCCCGCTTCGACCTGCTGGCCGGGATCGAGGTGGTCGAGGGTGGCGCGGTCGAGGTGGCCGTGAAGGGTGTGGAAGCCGGTGCCGTCGGGGGTGGCGTGGCGCAGAATCACGGTGGGGCCGTAGTCGCCGGGGGCGCCGTTGTCGACGACGGAGACGACGGTGCCGGGCAGGGGGCTGTGGACGGGGGTGCCGGGCGGCGCGAAGAGGTCGAGGCCCAGGTGGATGGTGCGGGCCTCGTCGCCATCGTTGCCGGGCGACCGGAACGCGGGGTCGCTGTAGACAAGCCTCGCCTCGCCGTAACGACCGATTCCGACGGTCGCTCCGGCGGCGGCGATCTCGTCCGCGACCAGCCGATCGAGGGGGCCGTCGTCGGGGTGCGGCAGCTCCGGGCTGCCTACCGCAAGGTCGACTGTGTGGGGCCTCTCCAGCACCTCGGGCGACATGACCGGCGCGTGCGGTTCCGCCCCTTCCGCCCACGACACGATCGCTTCCAGGGCGGGGTTGGGGCTCAGCCCGCACGCTTCCCGGATGCGGAACTCGGCGATCCGCCAGTCCGCGGTTGCGAGTGCGTCGAGCAGATTCCAGGCCCCCTGCTGGCTCACGGCCAGGTAGGCGTTGTCCGGCTGGCGGGCCATCTCCCGCGCTTGGACGCACACCGAGAGACAGAGCCGCAACGCGACCATCGGAATGATCGCCCGGCACTCGGCGGCGTCGAGGCGCGTCACCGCGCAATAGCCGCGGGCAATCGCGCACGCCGCCTCGAAGGGATCGGGCAGTCCCATCATGGCGTAGGTCGCTGCCACTGCCACCTCGGTCGCGCGCCAGTCGCGCGCCGCGTCCCCGAAGTCGATCAACCCCGACAGGCGCGCACCCTGGAGCGACGGCGCCACCATTACGTTGTAGTCGTTCGCGTCGTTGTGGATCACGCACCGCGGCAGCGCGCCGCGAACCGGGTCGAGGAGGCAAAGCGCCCGTTCCAGGGTGGCCGTGACCAGGTTCCTTCCTTGCGCCAGGTCGTCGAGACGCGCACGAATGGTTGCCTCCGCGGTCTCCATCTTCCAGTCGAAGTCGCGGTTGAGTTGCGGGTGCTCGAAGCCGTGAAGCGCGAGGTCGAGTTCCGCCAGCATCGTGCCGAGGGCCTCCAGAACCGGCATCGAGCGGGGGCGAAGGTCGGCGAGGGGGATGCCCGGCACGAAGGTGACGGCGCAGGCGACGTGCGGGGCGCCTTCGAAGTCGACGTGGACGACTCCGCCGGGGAGCGGGGTGGCCCCGCGACGTGGCGCCTCCGAGGGTGCCCCAGGCCCGTCGCCGGAGTCCAAGGGCGGGACCAGGCGCGGAATCGCCGCCGAGAGCCGGGCACCCTCCAGGTGCTGCAGACTGGCCGCGACGAGGTCGAGGACCGGCCGCCGCGATTCCGGGCTGAGCTTGAGGATGATATCTCCATCGGCTCCCGACAGGTGAAAGTTGAGGTCGAACTCGCCGGGCAGGGCGGTGGCCTGGCCCTGGAAGCCGAACACGTCACGCGCGGTGGCGGCGGCCCGGGCGCATCGGGCGGTTGCCGTGTGGGGCGGGGGTTCTGCGCGCGGTGCGGTCATCTTCGGCTCTGTGTGTTAGAATGTAAAGCGGACTTTACAAAATGTAATGTTCTCCATACTGACTTACCCACATGGACAGGAGCTGGTATCCATCCACGGGGTGCCAAGTGAATCCCGGGTACCCAACTGCACAACCCCGCACGACAAGCCCGCACGCCCGCGGGCACTTGCACATGCCGTGCCACAGTCGCTAGCCTGAATGCGTGTGGCCGCCCCGAAACGCAGACAACCGGCGGAGCCGACTCGCATGAAATCACTCGGTGTTCCATTCCTGGCGCTGGGTGCGGCTATTGTTCTCGCGGGCCGCGGCGACCCTCCTGCCGACTCCTGGCAGGAACTCACGGCTGCGTCCGTGGCGAACGCTTCCGCCTCACTCGTCGGCGGCCCGGCTCCGCGGACCATCCGGTCACGCTCGGCGCCACCGCGCGCCACCTCCACCGAGACCGAGGTCGTCCAGCGCGTCTGTGCCCGCTGCCACAACGATCGCCGCCTGACCGGCAATCTGTCGCTCGAGGACTTCGTGGTGGAAGAAGCGGACCGCAACGCCGACATCGCCGAACGCATGGTCCGGAAGCTGCGCGCGGGGATGATGCCGCCACCCGGATCGCGGAGACCCGCAGGCGACACGCTTGCGACGCTGGTGAAGCGGCTCGAGGAGATCCTCGACGGGGCGGCGGCCGACCGTCCCGACCCCGGAGAACGCACCTTCCAGCGCCTCAACCGCGCCGAGTACGACCGCGCGGTCCACGATCTGCTCGGCCTCACCGTCGACGCCGGCGACTGGCTGCCGCTCGACCAGATGAGCGCCAACTTCGACAACATCGCCGACGTGCAGGCGCTGTCGCCGACCCTCGTCGAGTCGTATCTGAACGCCGCAGCCGAGATCAGCCGCTGGGCCGTGGGGGACCGGACCGCGCCCGCGGTCGACCGTTCCTACAAGGTCTCGGACTACACCTCGCAGCACCCGTGGGACCGGGCCGAGGGAGCCCCGTATGGCACCCGGGGTGGCGCCGTCGTGGAGCACGTGTTTCCCGCGGATGGCGAATACGTCTTCGAACTCGGCTTCTCGTCGGGCGCCAATTCGCGCTTCGAGGACATCGACATTTCGGTCGACGGCGAGCGCGTGGCGCTCCTTCATCATGCGCGCACCGGGGCAGGGGCCGACGGCCGGGGGGCCGCGCCGATCAGTACGGGCCGGATCTTCGTGCGTGCCGGCCAGCGGCGGATTTCGGCCGCCTTCATCCGCGGTTTCGACGGCCCCTACGAGGATCTGATTCGGCCACACGACTGGTCGATGGCGGGCGGCGGATCGGGCGGGGGCGGGATCACGACGCTTCCGCACGTGCGCGAGCTCATCATCGGCGGGCCGTACAACGTGACGGGGATCTCGGACAATCCGACCCGCCGGCGCGTATTCGTCTGCCGCCCCACCTCGGCGGCGGAAGAACAGCCGTGCGCCCGCAGGATCATCGAATCACTGGCGACTCGCGCGTACAGGCGTCCCGCGACCGCGGCGGAGATCGACGGGCTCATGACGTTCTACGAGAACGGCGCCGGGCTCGACGGCTTCGAAACCGGAATCCGCATGGCGCTCGAGGCGGTTCTGGCGAGCCCGCGCTTCGTCTTCCGCACCGAGCGCGAGCCCGATGGAGTGGCGCCAGGCGAGATCTACCCGATCTCGAGCGTCGACCTCGCCTCGCGGCTTTCCTTCTTCCTGTGGGGCTCCCTTCCCGACGAGACGCTGCTCGCGGCCGCGGCCGACGCGGGTCTCCACGACGTCGAAGCGCTCGAGCGCCAGGCACTGCGGATGCTGGCAAACCCACGCGCCCGCGCCCTCGGCGCACGCTTCGCCAGCCAGTGGCTGCGGCTCCAGGACCTCTACAAGGTCCACCCGGACCCCAACTTCTTCCCCAACTTCGACGACAACCTGGCCGACGCGATGCGGCTGGAGACCGAGACCTTCTTCAACGACCTCGTCGAAGAGGACCGGAGCATCCTCGACCTCTTCCGCGCCGACTACACCTTCGTAAACGAGCGGCTGGCCACCCACTACGGCTTCCCGCCCGTGCCCGGCGCCCACTTCCGCAAGGTCGGCTATCCCGACGACCGGCGCGTCGGCCTCCTGGGCCACGGCAGCGTGCTGGTCCTCACTTCGCTGGCCAACCGCACCTCTCCCGTCCTGCGCGGCAAGTGGGTGATGGAGGTGCTGCTGGGGACCCCGCCGCCGCCGCCGCCGCCCGGGATCCCGGACCTCGAAGAGACCGAGTCCTCGCGCGACGGCCGCTTGCTCACCACCCGCGAGCGCATGGAAATCCACCGCGAGAACCCGGCCTGCGCATCCTGCCACCGCTTCATGGACCCGATCGGCCTGGCCCTCGACAACTTCGACGTGACCGGCAAGTGGCGTTCGCTCGAGAACGGGATGCCGCTCGACACGCGCGGCGACTTCTACGACGGGACCCCGGTGCAGACTCCCGCCGAGCTTTCCACCGTGCTGCTCAAGCGCCCGCTTCCGCTGGTGCGCAACTTTACCGAGAACCTCATGGCGTACGCGCTCGGCCGCCGCGTGGAACACTACGACCAGCCCGCCATCCGGCAGATCGTTCGCCGGGCGGAAACCGACGACTACCGCATTTCTTCCCTCGTACTTGGCGTGGTGAAGAGCGATGCATTCAGAATGAAGAGAGCCCCTCTGGCCGCTGTGGAGGAACAGGCCGGAACCGGGACGGGGACCTCTCCGGACACGCGCAAGGAGAACTAGAGCACGATGAACTTCATCACCGGCAAACACATCCCGCGCCGCACCTTCCTGCGGGGACTCGGCGCCACGGCGGCGCTGCCCCTTCTCGACGCCATGATCCCCGCCGGGCGCCTGCGCGCCCACGTCCGTCCCGACGAGGGCCCGACCCGCCTCGTATGCATCGAGGAGGTCCACGGCCTGGCCGGGTGCAACGAGTGGGGAGCGACGCAGCATCTCTTCGCGCCGGCCACCGCCGGCAAGGACTTCGAGATCCTGCCCGAGAGCGCGCTCAGCCCGCTCAGGCCCTTCCAGGACCACCTGACCATCGTCAGCAACACCGACTGCCGTCAGGCCGAAGCCTTCACCGCACCCGAGATCGGCGGCGACCACTTCCGCTCCAGCGCGGTGTTCCTGACCCAGGCTCACCCCAAGCAGACCCAGGGCTCCGACATCTACGTGGGCACCTCGCTCGACCAGCTGTACGCGCAGCGCTTCGGCCAGGACACGCCGCTGCCGTCCATGCAGTTCTGCATCGAGAACCTCGACCAGGCGGGCGGCTGCACCTACAACTACTCCTGCGCCTACACCGACACCATCAGCTGGGCTTCGCCGAACGAGCCGCTGCCCATGATCCGGGACCCGCGCGTCGCCTTCGACATGCTCTTCGGCGCCGGCGGCACCCCCGAGGAGCGCGCAGCGCGGCGGGCGTCACGCAAGAGCATCCTCGACTGGATGGCCGGCGAGATCGCTTCCCTCCAGCGCGAACTGGGCGCGACGGACCGCCTTCGCATGGACCGCTACCTCGACAACGTGCGCGAAATCGAGCGCCGGATCGCCGGCATCGAGTCACGCAACACGAGCGGCGAGGAGCGCGAACTGCCCGAGGCGCCCGCCGGCGTGCCGGATTCCTTCACGGAGCACATGCGCCTCATGTTCGACCTGCAGGTGCTGGCGCTCGAGACCAACATGACGCGGATCATCTCCTTCAAGACGGGTCGCGACGCCGACAACCGCGTCTTCCCCGAGAGCGGCTCGGACCGCCCCTTCCACCCCGCGTCGCACCACGGCGGCCGCGAGGAGGCGATCCTCGAGTTCAACCGGATCTGCCAGTTCCGCGTGGGACAGCTGCCGTACTTCCTCGAGAAATTGCAGAACAGCATGGAGGGCGACGCCAGCCTCCTCGACAAGACCATGGTCATGTGGGGCTCGCCGATGGCCGACGCCAACCTGCACAACCACCGCCGCTGTCCGCTGGTCCTTCTGGGCGGCGCCAACGGGCTGCTGGAAGGGAACCTGCACCTCAAGGCGCCCGACACCACACCCATGGCCAACGCCATGCTCGCGGCTCTCAATGGTATGGGGATGGAGATGGAGAGCTTCGGCGACAGCACCGGAGAGCTCTCCCTCGTCTCGGGATCCTCGGCGGCGACGCAGGGATGACGGCCATGGCTACACGGCAAAGGCGACTGACCGGTGGCCTCCTCGGCGCCGCGGCGCTGATCGGCGCCCTCACCGCGGCTACCCCTTCGTCAACGGACTCCCCCGTAGCCGACGCGGCCATGCAGGGCGACATCGCGGCGGTGCGCGCCCTCCTCTCCGGCGGCGCCGACGTCAATGCCGCGCAGGGCGACGGCATGACCGCGCTGCACTGGGCCGCCGAGCGGGGCAGCCCCGAACTCGCCGAGATGCTCCTCTACGCGGGGGCGGCGGTCGAGCCCGTCACGCGGATCGGCGGCTACACGCCACTCCACATTGCGGCCCGAACCGGGAGCGAAGCCATCGCGCGCATGCTCCTCGTCGCGGGATCCGATGCGACGGCGGCCGCGCCCGGCACGGGCACCACGCCGCTCCACCTGGCCGCGACGGCGGGCTCCGCCGGGCTCGTTTCGGCGCTGCTGGAGGCGGGCGCCGACCCGGATGCGCGCGAGGCCGTGTGGGGGCAGACCCCGCTCATGTTCGCGGCATCCATGAACCGCGCCGACGCCATCCGCGCGCTCCTCGCCGCGGGCGCCGACCCCGACCTCGCCAGCAAGGTGGAGGACCTGCAGACCCTCTCCGAGCTCGACCGGATCGCCGGCCGCCGGCGCACCGAGGCGGTCGAGGCCCTCACGGCCGGACGGTCCCGGGCTCCCACCCCCACCGAGTTCCAGGCGGCGGTGCGGGCATCCCGGGAGGTGTACGACGAGGGACTGCCCGAAGATCAGGAGGAGGAGGAAGAAGACGACTTCAGGCCGAGGCGCATCCAGGCGAAGGGCGGCCTGACCGCCCTCCTGCACGCGGTGCGCCAGGGCTACGCCGAAGCCGCCATCGCGCTGCTGGACGGCGGCGCCGACATCGATCGGGTCTCGGCCAGCGACGGCACCAGCCCGCTCCTGATGGCCACCATCAACGGCCAGTTCGACCTTGCGCTCGCGCTGATCGAGCGGGGCGCGGACCCCAACATCGCCTCGGCGCTGAACGGGGCGACACCGGTCTGGGCTGCGGTCAACGCGCGCTGGCAGCCCCGTACCCGCTACCCCCAGCCCCAGGAGATGGGGTTGCAGACGGCGACCTACCTGGACGTCATGGAGGCGTTGCTTGTGGCGGGGGCCGACCCCGATGCCCGCCTCACGATGCACCCCTGGTACATGGAGTACAGCGGCTGCGGCAACCGCAACTGCGGCCTCGTCGACACCGACGGCGCCACCGCTTTCTGGCGCGCGGCCTACGCGACCGATGTCGCCGCGATGCGTCTGCTCGTCACACACGGAGCCGACCCGGCGATCCCGACCGTGGCGCCCCCGCGCCGCCGCCGCCTCTCCACCGACGAGTTCCTCAGGCAGCAGAACCGAACGCAACTAGAGTCCGACTCCACCTACAGCGAACTGAGCGACTCCGCCCGCGTCACCCTGCTCAAGTCGGTCCGCAACGACCTGCCCGAGGAGGAGCAGGCTGCCTTCCCCGACGACCTGCTCGACGAACCGGGCGAAGACGTCCGCGAAAACCTGGTCCGCGCTTCCGAGGTCGCCGATTCCCTGCGCGCGCTCGCGCCCGACGCCTCCGGGCTGCCACCGGTCCCGGCTGGGGGGCCCGGCGTCTGGCCGATCCACGCGGCCTCCGGCGTCGGCTACGGCGAGGGCTTCGCTGGCAACGCCCATCGACATGCACCCGACGGCTGGTTCCCCGCGGTGCGCTTCCTGGTCGAGGAGGTGGGCGTCGACATCAACGCCCGCGACCACAACGGCTACAACGCGCTGCACCACGCCGCGGCCCGCGGCGACCACGAGGTGATCATCTACCTGGTGGAGCAGGGGGCCGACATCCGCGCCATCAGCCGCCGCGGCCAGACGGTGGCGGACCTGGCCAACGGACCGGTGCAGCGGGTCTCACCGCTCCCGGCCACCGTGGCGCTCCTGGAGAAGCTGGGCTCCTCGAACAGCCATCGCTGCCTGATCTGCTGAGGGGATTCTCCCGCTCCCCGTAGGGCGGAACCGTCGCGGAGAAGTACGGTATTGCGATCTGTTACAGATCGTATTACGATCAGGTCATGAACCCGCTTTCGGTCAAACTACCCGCCGATTTGCACGCGACTCTCGCAGACGAGGCTCGCCGCCGCAACGTGACCCGCTCCGCGCTGGTCAGGGACATACTCGCGGACGCCCTTGATCGCGACTGCCGCCTGCGGTCGCCCAGTTTCGCGGAGCTGGCCGGCGATCTGGTCGGTTCGTTCCGTAGTGGCCGCAACGACCTGGCAACCAACAAGCGGTTGCTCCAGGAAGCGATGCTGACCGATGCGGCGGCCGACCGTAATCGTTGACACCGGCCCGATCGTGGCCCTGTTCGATGCCGACGAAAGGCATCACGACTGGGCGCGAACGCAGTTCGAGTCCCTGGACCCTCCGCTCCTCACATGCGAGTCGGTGCTCTCCGAAGCCTGCTTCCTGCTCAGACGAGTCGGCGCTGACGCCACCATGCCGGTATCACTCGTGCGGCGGGGCGCGTTGAGAGTGGTCGACGCAGTCTCATCGGAGGGCGAAGGCGAAGCCGTCGCCGCTCTGATGCGCCGCTACGACAACATCCCCATGTCCCTCGCCGACGCCTGCCTGGTCCACATTCTCGAGCGGACGGAAAGCGGGTCCATCATGACGCTGGATTCCGACTTTCGGATCTACAGGCAGGCGAAGCGACGGGTCATCCCGCTGTTGTCCCCCGAACTCTGACCACTCTTTGCGGCCGGGCGCGACCTCAGCTCACCGGCCGCCGCGCCGCCCCGATCGTGTACTCCGGCGGCTCCGTCCCAAGCAGGTGCTGCACGAAGTAGTCCCACCGGCGCCTCATCATGTACGGCTCGTTGCCGAAGCCGTGGCCCCGGTTGGGCATCATGATCAGGTCGAAGTCCTTGTCGGCCGCGATCAGCGCGTCCACCACCAGCAGGGTGTTGTACAGCGGCACGTTCGTGTCCATGGTCCCGTGGGCCAGCAACAGCTTTCCCTCCAGGTTCTCGGCCACGAGCTGGTTGGCCTGGTTGTCGTAGTTGGTGGTGCCGTCGGGGTAGGTCTCGAGCAGCCCCTGCCATTTCTCGCCCCAGTCGTCCTCGTAGTTGCGGTTGTCGTGATTGCCCGCCTGCGAGACTGCCACCTTGTAGAAGTCCGGGTAGCGCAGAATCCCCGCCGTGCTCGCGAAACCGCCGCCCGAGTGCCCCCAGATCCCGACGCGGTCCAGGTCCATCCACGGATGCCGCTCCCCGAGTTGCCGCACCATCCCCACCTGATCGGGCAGCCCGTTGTCCCCCATGTTGCCGTAGTACGCGTCGTGGAATGCCTTCGACCGCCCCGGCGTGCCCATCGCGTCGACCTCGACGACGATGAACCCCAGCGCCGCGATCGCCTGCTTGTCCCCCCGCGACGCCCGGAACGACCGCGAGCCCACACTCCCCGACTGCGGTCCCGGATACAGGTAGTTGACCACCGGATACGACCGCGACGGATCGAAGCCGGTGGGCTTGTACAGCAGGCCGTGCAGGTCCGTCTCCCCGTCCCGCGCCTTGACGGTGAACGGTTCGGGCGGTTGCCAGCCTGAGGAGAGGAGGGCGGAGATGTCGGCGCGTTCCAGCTCGGCCACAACGTTTCCGTCCAGGTCCCGGACGACCGTCACCGGGGGAATGACCGGGGTCGATTGGCTGTCGACGAAGTACGCGCCGGAGGGCGACAGCGACACGGTGTGGTTGGCGCTGTCGGGGGTCAGGAGCGTGAGGCCGGTGCCGTCCATCCCGATCCTGTACAGGTACTGGAAGTACGGGTCGCCGGGCTCGCGTCCCGTCCCGGTGAAGTAGAGCGTGCGGGCTTCCTCGTCCACGCGCAGCAGCTGGCGCACGTTCCAGTCGCCCTCGGTGATGCGGCCCAGCAGCTCGCCGGTCGCCAGGTCGTAGCGGTACAGGTGTCCCCAGTTGTGCCGCTTCGAGAACCAGATCACCTCGTTCGATTCCTTGAGCACGCGCCAGTTCGCCCCGCCCGAGCCCGACTCGAAGAAGGTCTCCTCGGTCTCTTCGAGCACGTGGCGCACCTCGCCGGTCTCGGGGTCCGCGACGCGGAGTTGCGCGCGCTTGTGGTCGCGCGAGTTCGAGAGGAAGGCGAGCTGCGAGCCGTCGGCGCTCCACTCCACGTCGAGGAACGCTCCGCCGCGTCCGGCCACGTGGTCGGTGGTGGAAGACCGATGCGGGTCGGGTGGCATCTGCAGGCGCACTACGCTGTGCGGCTGACCGCTTGCGGGATCGCCCAAGTGGATCACGACCCGGCTGATGCGGAAGATCAGGCTGTCGCCCGGGAGCGGGTACTTCCACGATTCGAGTTCGGGGTGGCCGACGTTGGTTGTGGCCATGTGCATCATGCCAACGCCGCGCCCGTCGTGCTGGAAGGTGGCGATCATGTCGGAGCCGGGGGACCAGAGCAGCACGGGGGAGTCGCGCTTGACCCACCCCGCGTTGTTGGTCGCGTAGCCGAAGTCCTCGATCCCGTCGGTGGTGAGTGCGGTTTCGGCACCGGTCGCGAGGTCGCGCAGCCAGAGGTTGTGGTCGCGGATGAAGGCGGCCTTCGTGCCGTCGGGGGAGGTGATCGCGTTCGGGTCGCGCTGTGGCGCGGGCTCGGTGGCCGTGCACTGGTACGCGGCCAGGTCGCAGCGCAGGCGCACCTCGCCGGACTGCGCGGTGAGGATGTCGGCTTCGGCGCTCAGCTCGATGGTGCGGAAGGGAAGCGCGAGGGGCTCGACTTCGCCGCCGGTGACGGTGCCGATCGCCGCGGCCAGGCGGTCGTGATCGAAGGCGCGGGCGCGCGTGCCGGCCGCCGGGTCCACCAGGATGAACTCGGTGCCTTCCGGGATTGTGTTACGGTACCAGAACCGGTTGCCGGACAGCCAGTTCGGCTGCACGGTGGCGCCGAAGACGAGCGGGGCGGTCGCACCGCCCAGGAGCGACTCCGCTCGCGCGTAATCCTCGGCCGTCACGGTCACCGGGGGCTGCTGGGCCGCCGCGGCGGACGACGCGAGGAGCGATATCGAGGCAATGGCCAGGGCCGGGAAGAAGCGGAGTGAGTGTCGCATGGTCAACCGTTCCGGTAGATGTAGCTGTACGCGTTGATCGCGGGGACGCCGCCCAGGTGCGCGTAGAGGACCCTGGATCCGGGCGTTCTGTGGTTCGGGTTGTCGCGGTCGTCCGGGAATCGGCCCGTTGTCGGCCACTTTTGGCCAAAAATGGCCGACAACGTGAGTTCGCTCCCCCACGGCGCTGCCGTTTCGCGGTCTTGCCGCCCCACAATGTTACCATAGTCGCTCACCCACGTCCGTCCGTGCCAGCCGTCGTCCGCAGTCTGCCAACCGTCTTCCCCCGGGAGAGAACCGATCGTGAAGCCGCCCACTGCACGCCTCCGCACCGCTGCCGTCCACGCGGGCGAGACTCCGGATCCCGCCACCGGAGCCTCCGCGCCCAACCTGGTCATGTCATCCACTTTCGTCACGCGCGAGGCCGGCGGCTTCTCCGCCCACGACCTCGACGACGAGTCGGGCTACCTCTACACGCGCTGGTCGAACCCCACGGTGGCGCAGCTCGAAGCCAAGCTCTGCGCCCTCGAAGGCGCCGAGGCCTGTCTCTGCTTCGGCTCCGGGATGGCGGCGGCGGCCGGCGTGCTCTTCTCGCTGCTGGGCAGCGGCGACCACGTCATCATGTCGGACACCAACTATGCCGGCGTGGCGGAGTTGGGGCGCGACACGCTGCCCCGCATGGGGATCGAGGCGTCGTTCGTGGACACCTCCGATCCGCGCAATGTGGAGGCGGCCATTCGCCCCGCGACCCGGCTGATCTGGCTTGAGACCCCGGCCAACCCCATCGTGCGCCTCACCGACCTCGAGGCCATCGGGGCCATCGCCTCGGAGCATCCCCGGATCCGCGTGGCGGTCGATTCCACCTTCGCCACGCCGGTGGCCTCCCGTCCGCTCGAACTGGGCGCCCACTACGTCATGCACTCCCTCACCAAATACATCGGAGGACACGGCGACGCGGTGGGCGGCGCGGTGCTGGGCAGCAGGGAGGAGATCGGGGCGCTGCGGCTCGAAGCGGCGGTCCACTACGGGGGGATTCTTTCTCCCTTCAACGCATGGCTGATCATGCGCGGCGCGGCCACGTTGCCGATCCGCATGAAAGCCCACGAAGAGAACGCGATCGCCGTCGCGCGATTCCTGGAGGGTCATCCGGGCGTCGAGCGTGTGATCTATCCGGGGCTGGCCTCGCACCCGCAGCACGACCTGGCCCGGCGCCAGATGGACAACTATTCGGCGATGCTCTCCTTCCAGGTACAGCACGGGCCGGCGCTTGCGGAAAGGATGGCCCAGGGGGGGCTGCGGGTGATCCACTACGCGGTCTCGCTGGGGCACCACCGCAGCCTGATCTTCTGGATGGACACGCCATCGCTGATGGAGTCGTCGTTCCGCCTCCGGGGGGACCAGCTGGACAGCTACCGGGCCTACGCCGGCGACGGAATCTTCCGGATGTCGGTCGGACTCGAGGATCCAGCGGATCTCTGTGAGGATCTTGCCCGCGTCCTCGCGTAGGCGCTGCGATACCCAGCCGCCCCGCAGGCACGGCCACTCCCCAGTCGTCCCGCAGGCACGGCCAACCCCAGCCGTCCCCGTCGCACGGGGCTGTTCGCGGGCCCGGGTCCGCACCATACTTTCAGTCAGCATGTGCCCAGGTCCGCGCTCGCACACGCGAGCATGTGAAAGGATTCACAAAGTGATGATTTCCTGTCGTCGACACACTCCTCCCGTATCGGTCCCGAGCCTCTCGGGCGCCCTGTTCCTGATGCTCGCGGTGCTCGCCGCCCCGCCCCTCGCCGCTCAGCAGTTCGGCGGCGTTGCGGCCGTGGCGAACGGCGAGGTGCTCATCGGAGAGCCCGGCAACCAGACGCTCCCCGGCATCGTGTACGTCTACGGTCGCGACGGAAGCGGCTGGAGCGAGACCGGAAGACTGACCGTCTCCCCCTTGACCGCGGCGCCCGACGGCTTCGGCCGCTCGCTGGACGCCCACGGCGGCACGGTCATCATCGGCGCCCCCGGATGGGATGGGGGACGCGGAGCGGCGATGGTCTACCAGACGGATGATTCGGGCGCGTGGAGTGAAGTGGCGCGCCTGTCCGCCGAGGGCCTCGGTGAAGATGCCGGCTTCGGTGCGGCGGTGGCGATTGGCGAGGGTGTGGCCGTGATCTCCGCTCCCGGGCAGGCCGAAGGCGCGGGGGCCGTGTACGTCTTCACGCGGGACGGCGCCCAGTGGATCGAGACCGGGAGCGTACATCCCGGCGATGCCATGCCCGGCTTCGGCACCGGGGTGGCCCTGCATGGTTCCACGGTTCTCGCGACCACGGCCCCGAGCCGTGACGCCCCGTCCCAGGTGTACGCGTTTCGCCTCGACCCGATGTCGGGCCGGCCGAGTCCCCGGGGAATGCTCGAGCCCGGAATGGATCTCGGCGAACGGAGCGGTTTCGGGACCACCATCGCGGTGCGGGGCCAGCTCGCCCTCGTCGGAGCACCCGGCGCCGGACAGGGAGTCGGCGCGGCCGTAACCTTCACCCTGGATGGCGGTTCCGGCTCATGGGTTCCCGGGACCGTCCTGCGGCCGTTCCGTTCCCAGGGCCGCGACCGGTTCGGGTCGTCGCTGGGGTTTGACGGCGATGACGTCTGGGTCGGAGCGCCGGGGGCGAACGGCGGCAAGGGTGCGGTCCACCACTTCGCCCGGGGCGACGGGGCGGGGTGGGGAGGCGCAACGGTGACCGCGCAGGAGGAGTTGGCGGACAATGCCTCGTTCGGCAGCTCCGTGACGGTCGACGGCGATCTGGCGGTCGTCGGGGCCGGCGGGATCGACAGCCGGGCCGGCGGCGCGGTCGTCGTCGAACGCAGTGGAGCAGGCGACTGGGTCCCCGGCGACCTCATGATCGGGGAGCATCGCGGGCTGCCCGCCATCGTCGGCCTGGAAGATGAGATTCCCTGCGTGGAGAACGATGCCTCCGGATACGAGTGCGACAACGTCAACATCGTCTCCTTCCTGCCGATCAAGGAGCTGTCCGGGGGCCGCGGCGCCCGACTGAACGACATCTGGGGATGGACCGACCCCGAGACCGGACGCGAGATCGCGATTGTTGGACGGACTGACGGGACGGCCTTCGTCGACCTGACCGACCCCTACAATCCCGTCATGCTTGGCGATCTTCCCAAGACCCCGGGCTCGCGCAGCAGCGTCTGGCGCGACATGAAGGTATTCCGGGATCACACCTACATCGTGGCTGACGGCGCGAACCAGCACGGCGTGCAGGTGTTCGATCTGCGGCGCCTGCGCGACTTCGACGGGGAGCCGGCCACCTTCGAGCCGGATTTCCTCTATGACGGCATCGCCAGCGCACACAACATCGTGATCAACGAGGCGACGGGCTTCGGATACGTGGTGGGGAGCAGCGGCGGGGGGGAGACCTGCGGGGGCGGCCTGCACATGCTCGACCTGAGCGAGCCTTCGGAGCCCACCTTCGCGGGGTGCTTCTACGACAACCGGTCGGGCCGCAGGGGAACCGGCTATTCTCACGACGCGCAGTGCGTGATCTACGACGGCCCCGACGAGGACTACCAGGGGCGCGAGATCTGCCTGGGCTCCAACGAGACCGCACTGAGCATCAGCGACGTGAGCGACAAGGACAATCCCGTCTCGATCGCGGTCCAGGACTACCCGGCCGTCGCCTACGCGCACCAGGGGTGGCTGACCGAGGATCACCGCTTCTTCTACATGAACGACGAGGGTGATGAGCCGCAGGGGCTCGTGGAAGGCACCCGTACACTGATCTGGGACGTCGAGGACCTCGACGAACCGATCCTCGCCGGCGAGTACATCGCCACCACGCCGGACACCGACCACAACCTCTACATCCGCGACAACCTGATGTACCAGAGCAACTACGGCGCGGGGCTGAGGATCCTCGACATCACCAATCGCACCGACCCGGTCGAGATCGCCTTCTTCGACAACTCGCCCTACGGCGGCGCCTCATGGAGCAACTACCCGTACTTCGAGAGCGGCGTCGTGGTGATGACGAGCACCGGAGACGGTCTGTTCATCGTCAGGAACACGGCGCGGCGGAACCTGATTCCGTAACGGTACGATGGCATACGGCATGAGCGGCTCCGCGCGCGGGCCGAGACGGCTGCGAAGGCCGCTGCCGGCGGCATCCATGTTGGCTCTGCTGCTCGCCTGCGGGGCCGGTGACAGCGTTGGGCCCGCAGAGCCCCAGGTTGTGGAGTGGATCCCCCTGACGATGGCCACGGGGGACGTGGTCAACATCGCCGTGCTGCGTCCGTCGGTGGCGGCCAAGGGGGTGGTGGTGGCATTTCCGTGGGGCAGGGGCGAATCGGAACTCGTCCTGAGCCTGCTCGATTCCTATTGGGACCAGGCGGCCCCGGCGGCGGGGTACGCCGTGGTCGGGGTCGAGGTCTACGGGCCGGGCATGTCGACCGGGGGTGAGAATGTGATGAACGCCGTGCTCGACTGGATCGACGGGAACTTCGTCGGAGCGGCCGACAACATCGTGATGACGGGGGCATCCGCGGGCGGGGTCGGGGTGTTCCATGCGGCGCTGGCTGCGCCCGACCGCGTGAGCGGGATTATCGCCATGCCGGGGCGCTACACGGGCACGGACTCGCTCGCGGCGCTGGCCGGCATGCCGGTGTGGCTGATGGTCGGCGAGAACGATCCCGGGTGGGTTGCCGGCTCCGAGACCACCGCCGAGCGCCTGGAGGAGGTCGGAGCGAAGGTGATGCTGGACATCGTCCCGGGGCAGGGGCATGTGCTCGTCGTTGCGCAGGACGCGCTGGTCACGTGGATGGAGGAACGTTGAGGGCGCAGCCCGGAGTGGGGGACGCCTCCCCAGGGAGATTGCCGTTGCGCACGATGCTGAGAGTGCTGTCTCGCAGCGCGGCGGTGCTGGTCCTGCCGGCGACCGTGGCGCTCCTGGCCCCGATTGGCGCGCACCCGCAAACGGCGCCGACGGAGGTCGCGCTCACCCAGGGCACCAACATCGCCGTGGCGCTCTCGCCCGACGGCAGAGCGCTCGCTTTCGACCTTGTGGGCCGCATCTGGGTGATGCCGTCCGGCGGTGGGCGGGCGGAGCCGCTGACCGACCCGCTGGGCGACGCGCGACAGCCAACATGGTCGCCTGATGGCGCAAGGATCGCCTTCCAGGCCTACTGGGACGGCAACTACCACATCTGGAGCGTGGCTGTGGACGGATCGGGGCTTCGGCAGCACACGCACGGCCCGTACGATCATCGTGAGCCGCACTGGTCGCCGAGGGGAGGCACGATCGCCTTCAGCTCGGATCGCTCCGGCAGCTACGACATCTGGACCGTCCGGGTTGCGGACGGCTCGGTGGAGTGGGTGACCGGCACCACCGGGAGCGAGTACGGTCCCGCCTATTCGCCTTCCGGCGATGATATCGCGTACGCCGCCGCGGGTGGAGACGGCGCGGCCGGGATCTGGGTGACCACCGCGCGGGACGGCGGCGGCGAGCCTCGGCGGGTTGCCGGGGCTGGCGGCTGGCAGGTCAACGCACCCGTGTGGACCGCCGACGGCGCGGCCCTGATCTACAACGCCATCGGCGAGGGGCGCTCGGTGCTGCGGCTGGTGAGTGTCGGCGGGGCCTCGGACGCGGGCCAGGACGCCCGAAACGGTGCAGGGGACATCCTGACCGATGAAGACGAAGATGTCTTCCCCTTCCGGCCCGCCGTCACGACGGATGGCTTCTTCTATACCGGCGACGGCCTGGTGCTGTATCGGGCGGCAGGCGGCGGCGCGCCGCGGGACATTCCCTTCACCGGGACAGTGGCCCTCGACCGCGAGCCCTACACTCGCAGGCCCCGAGACCTCACGGCTCCGGGTCCGTTCCCCGTGCGCGGCATCGTGTCACCGGCGGTTTCGCCCGACGGCCAACAAGTGGCTTTCTCGGCGCTGGGCGATCTCTGGATCCACTCGCTCGGCGGCGCTCCGGTGAGGATCACTGACGACGCCTGGATCGAGACCGACGCGGCTTGGTCCCCCGACGGTTCGCGGCTGGCCTTCTCGTCCGACCGCGACGGACAGCTGGACCTGTACCTGTGGGACGCCGGTGACGGCACGATCGAGCGTGTAACCGAGGGCGCCGGCGCCACCCTGGCTTCCTGGTCCCCCGACGGCACGCGGATCGCATTCACGGGTTCGGGCTATCAGATGGGGGTCAACGTTCTGGATCTCGGGACGGGTGCGGTGCGGGAGATCCGCTCGGGCCTGAACGGGGCAGGGCGGCCTTCGTGGTCACCGGACGGCCGGTCGGTCGTCACCTCGGTCCACTGGCGGTACTCGGCGCGCTTTCGCGAGGGGGTGAACCGGGCGCTGGTCCTGCCGGCGGCTCCGCCAATGCCGGCTGCGTGCGTGTGGGGGCCGGCGCTCCAGGAGCCCGAGCTGCAGGAGCCAGGGCAGTTCCTTGATCTGCCGGGACTGTCCGTCGGAACGAGGGGCACGGACGGGCCCGTTCGCTCGCCCGACGGGTCGTGGATGGCGTACGTCTCCGACGGAGTGCTCCAGGCCGTGCCCCTGGACGCCGAGGGGAACGCAGCGGCGACGGTTGCCCGGCGACTTACCAACGACGCGGCGGCCGATCCCACCTGGTCCGGCGACTCGAAGTCAATCGTTCACCTTTCGGCCGGCAAGCTCCGCAGAGTGGACCTGCAGAGCGGCGCCATCGAGGAGATCCCGCTGGAGCTGACCTGGCGGCGCGCACCTCCTCCGGCATCCGTGCTGGTCCGCGCCGGGGCGCTGTGGGATGGGCGCGCCGATGCCCTGCGCCGCAACGTCGACATCGTCGTCGAGGGGGGCAGGATCGTGGAGGTGGCGGACCGGGATCCCGCTCGCACGGCCGATCGCATCGTCGACGCGGGCGAGAGTGTCGTGATGCCCGGACTCATCGAGATGCACGCGCACGGGGGCCTTGCAGCGGGCGAGCAGACGGGACGGCTGTGGCTCGCATACGGTGTGACCGCGGTGCGCTGTCCGGCCTGCGACCCCTACGAGATTGCCGAGGCGCGGGAGGCGGGCGAGTCCGGCAAGCGGATTGCACCGCGCTGGTTCGGCACCGGAGGGACCATCGACGGCAGCCGCATCTACTATCCCGGTGCTCCTGCGCTGGGAGGCTCGGCCCAGGTGGACCTGGAGATGGCCAGCGCGCGCGAACTGGGCTACGACCTCGTCAAGACCTACGTGCGGCTTTCGGATCCCGTGCAGAAGCGGGTTGTCGCCCAGGCCCACGCGCTCGGGCTGCCCGTCACGTCTCACGAACTCTACCCGGCAGTAGCCTTCGGCGCGGACGGCGTCGAGCATGTGCGCGGCACCAGCCGGCGCGGCTACTCCACCAAGATCTCCGAACTGTCGCGGAGCTACGGCGATGTCGTGGACCTCCTGGCGGCTTCCGGGATGACGATCACTCCCACGGTCGGCATCTACGGCGCCTACGGCCTTCTCACCGCCGAAGACCCCACCATCTTCGACGATCCCCGCGTTGCGACCTTCTTTCCGTGGGCGCCGGATGCGGCCCGTCCACCCGCCGACCTGGCTTTGGCCCGTCGCCTCGCGGAAGACATGTCGTCGCTGCCCCGCAGGGTCCTGGATGCCGGCGGGCGCGTGGTCGTCGGCACCGATGCCCCCATCAACCCGCCCGGGCTGAGCCTGCAGGCGGAGATGGAGGCGCTCGTCCGGTACGGCGGAATGCGTCCCATCGACGTGCTCCGCGCGACTACCTCCGAGTCGGCGCGGGCGTTGGGCTACGAGGGCGTCCTCGGGGTTGTGGCCCCGGGTGCGCTGGCCGACCTGGTGGTTGTCGGCGGCGATCCGCTGGCCGATATCGGCGCCACGCGAGAGGTGCAGGTCGTCCTTCACGGCGGCCGGGTGTATGACATGGAGCGGTTGCTGCGTAGAGAATAGAGAGGCGGCAGCCCCCGTGGAAACAACCGGGTCGCCGGACTCGTCGGGTTCCTGTTGACGACAACCCCGCAACCGGGAGGAAGATCGTGGGATTCGTGATTCACACCCTCGTCAGCGCGGTGCTGCTCTTCGTGATGAGCAGGCTGGTTGGCGGCATTCACGTGCGCGACGCACGGGCGGCGATCGTGGGTGCGCTGCTGCTCGGCTTCGTGAACTGGGCCTTGTGGAAGGTGCTGGCCATAGTAGCCGTGCCCCTGACGATTCTGACGCTGGGCCTCTTCGCAATCGTGATGAATGCGATCGCCTTGAAGCTGACCGCGGCGGTCGTACGAGGCTTTGACATCCGCACCTTTGGCGCGGCGCTGATGGGCGCGGTCACGCTGGGGTTGATGAACCTGGTGCTGAAGCTTCTGATCGGCAGTTAGCGGTTCGCGGGCCGTCTTGCGCCGGGGCAACGGGTTGCTATACTAGCGATCCGTCGCAGAAGTCTCTCCGGATCTGGATGCGTCATGACTCGAATTCGCCCATTGCTTGCTACGTCTCTGGGGTTTGTCGCCGCCATGGGTTGTGCCGGCGGTGGTGGCGGGCCTCCGGTAACGGGCGAGGCCGCCGCCTCGCTCTTCGCCTCCTATTCCGGCCGCTGGGAACTCGACGAATCCAGCAGTACCGCGCAGATACCCAATGAACTCGAGGGCGTGAAGGACGAAGTGCCCGTGGCCGATATCAGCCGCAACGAGTCGCGCTATATGCGCCGGATCCGCCGGATGTACGAATCACGCCGCATGTCCATCGCGCATATGAGGACGACGATCGAGGTGCTGCGCCGGCGCCCCGAGACGCTGATTCTGACGATCGACGAGACGGAGTTGGTCTACACTCCGATTCCGGGCAATACGGTGACCGTGCTCATGGACGGGAGCGAAATCGAATTGCGCGAAGGCGAACACCGGGTTCGGACCAACGTCGACTGGGACGGATCGCTTCTGTCACTGGAACACCAGGTGGTATCCGGAGGAAGGGTCAAGGAGACGCTCGAGGTGATCGGCGACCGTCTCATCATGACCCGTTCGATCTCTACTGGCGGCGCGGCATCCGAGCCGCTGGTCCTTGCATACGATCGGAACTGAAGCCACTGCCTTGTCCTGATCGGGAAACGGGCGCGGTGACGGACAGCGCCGAAAGATGACCTGGGAAGCATGGCTGACCCTGGCGGTCATTACCGTCGCGGTCCTGGTGCTTACGCGCGACCTGATTTCGCCGGCGGTCACCTTTACGGGGGCTGTGGTCGTCCTGCTGGTCGCCGACGTGCTGACCCCTGAAAACGCCTTTCAGGGGTTCTCGAACCCGGCGCCCCTCACGGTTGCCGCACTGTACGTCCTTGCCCGCGCGGTGGAACGGAGTGGGGCGCTTCAGCCGATCGTGCGCCTGACCCTCGGCACGGGCCGCAGCGTCCGCGCGGCGCTGGTGCGGCTCACGGTTCCCGTGGCGGCGGCATCGGCCTTCCTCAACAACACCCCCATCATCGCGATGCTGGCGCCGCAGGTAGGGGAGTGGGCGGACCAGCGCGGCGACTCGGCTTCCCGCTATCTGATGCCGCTTTCGTTCGCGGCGATCCTGGGCGGCATGACCACGCTGATCGGCACCTCTACCAACCTCGTGGTGTCGGGGCTGTTGCAGGCGGAAGGGTACGAGCCGTTCTCGATGTTCGAGTTGACGCGCATTGCGTGGCCGATCGCGGTCGTCGCGCTCGCGCTCAATGTGCTCCTGGCGCCGAAGCTGCTCCCGGACCGGCTGCCGCCGCGTCAGGAGGCGCGTTCCGGCGGCCGCAGCTTCTCGGTGCGCATGATCGTCGAGCCGGGTGGCCCGCTTGACGGCAAGCCGGTGGCCGAAGTCCAGACCGTGCTGCCCAAGACGGCGATGATCGTCTACTTCGAGCGGGACGGCGAAGGTGCGGGACAGATCGCTCCGGACAAGGTACTGAATGGCGGCGACTTCCTGACGCTCATCGGCGACACCGACGCGGTGCTGGACCTCCACGAGGTGTCGGGGCTGGCTTCGTCGCAACAGCCGCACCTGCCTTACGAGTTTCGCAGTGCCCGGCACGCGTACTTCGAGGCCATCATTGCGCACGAATCGCGTCTGGTGGGGCGCTCGCTGGCCGATGTCCGTTTCCTGGCGCGGTACCAGGCCACCGTGGTGGCGATCCACCGGGCCGGTGAGCCCGTGCACGGTGCGCTGGCGCTCGAACCGCTCAAGCCGGGCGATACGCTGTTGGTGATCTCCGACCGCGGCTTCGGCGACCGCTGGAGGGACCGCAACGACTTTCTGCTCGTATCCCGCTTGGGCGCACCTACTCCGGTGCTCACCCGGCAGGCGGGGCTCGTGATCGGGATCGGCGCCGTGATCGTCCTTGGTGCGGGGCTCGGGGTGCTGCCGATTCTGCATCTGTCGCTTCTCGGCGCGCTCGCACTGGTCGGATTCGGCGTCCTGAGTCCGAACGAGGCAAAGGACTCCATCGACTTCGACGTGATTGTCGTGATCGGCGCGGCGTTCGGACTCGCGGCGGCTGTGGAGGGCTCGGGACTGGGGCACGCCGCGGCCGATCTGGTGGCCGACGTCTTCGGGCGGTTCGGGGCGCAGGGCGCCATGGCGGGCATCATCATCAGTACGATTGCGCTCAGCTCCATCATCACGAACAACGCGGCTGCCGCCCTCGTGCTGCCGATCGCGATCTCTACCGCGGCCGATTTCGGCATAGGTGCGCGCGCGGCGGCGGTGGCCGTCGCACTTTCTGCCTCCGCATCGTTCATGACCCCCATCGCCTACCAGACCAACCTGATGGTGTACGGTCCCGGCGGTTACCACTTTGGCGACTACGCCCGGCTGGGCACGCCGCTCACTCTGGTGGTGCTGGTGTTCCTGATCGTCGCGACGACGGTGGGGTAGGGGAGCACTCGTCCGCCGTCAGGCCCCGCAAGACCGGCTCCAGCGCGTCCTCGGCCATCTGCTGGAGTTCGCTGGGGCTGCGATTCTGGACCGGGTGGGGCACCCACACGATCATGGGTTCGAAGCCCAGTGACGCGATCTGGAAGGTGGCCGCGTCGCGGAAGGCTGTCGTGGCGACCAGGAGGCCGGGAAGACCCTTGTCGTCGAGTGCTTTGATGTCATGCAGACCGCATGATACGCACGATCCTCAGTCGGCGAGCGCCTCGACCACGATGTCGGATCCCGCGGCTATTTTGCCCAGAATCGCGGCGGTGGCGGGCTTGGCGTTGGTCGGCTTTGCGAACCGCGCCGTTGCGACGCCCCTGGCTTGCAGCCCGGTCTCCAGGTAGTCGAGGAACTCGCCGGCGCGCGACTTGCCGATGTCGAAGAGCGCGACGGTGCGGCCGTCGAGGGTGGTCGGCGGTTGGCGTCGTGGCCGGTGGGCCGGAGCGGCCTCCGAGGTGGGGTCGTGCAGGGTGATTCCGGGGGTGTTCATTCGATGATCTCTCGGGTGACTGGGTGTGATTCCTCGAGCAGCCGACCGCCCGGCCAACCTGAGAGGATGGCCGAAAACAGTCCGGCCGGACCGCCGGCGCGGACCAGCAGCAGGGAGCCGGGGTGGAACTTGGGGATGCGTTCCCGGCTGCGCGAGGACGGCATCCCCTCGGCGACGCCGCCTGCGCCCGCCTGGACCACCGCCCCATCGCATATGAGTTCGCGGTGCAATGCGTCGGTGATCCGCCGCCGGTCCCAACCCGCTTCGCGGTAGGTGTGGTAGTGCTCTGGTGAAAGGACGAGCACGGCCGGGGCCCACTCGCACAGCTTGGGGTGTCCGACCGACTGGAGGCCCATCGCCAGCGACCGCGTGAGCTGGCCCGGGGTGCGGGCTTTCTGATCGGTGACGCCCTGGAGCCCGTCTCCGGCAAACACGGTGACCGCGCTGCGTCCTGGCGGCACCCCGCGCGATACCGAGAGCGGCTCCCATGCGGCGTCGCTCTCGTCCTCGGCGAAACAGAAGGTGTATTTGCCTGGCGATCCCAGCGTCGCGCGGTCGATCTCGCCGGGGCGCCCGCCGCCGACATTGCGCACCACGAGGTTGACCGCTCGGCCTATGGTCGCGTTGGCCCGGTTGCCCTGCCCGAGCGCGTTCAGCCCCCAGTTCATTCCGATGCGCCTCGCCACGGGGCCGTTGACGATGATCACCGGGCTGGAGAAACAGGTGCTGCAGGTCACGCCGTGCAGGGTGAATCCGGGGTGCAACGCGGCCTCCAGCGCGGCGAGAACGACCGGCATGTACTCCGGCTTGCACCCCGCCATGACCGCGTTGACGGCGACCTTTTCGACGGTGCAGGGCGCCAGCTCCGGCGGTATCGCCCCGACGACGTCGCGGGGGTCACGGGGGGTGCCGGCGAGCATGCGCAGGATCCGCTCGGGCGTGGGAGGCACCACGGGGAGGCCGTCCGTCCATCCGCGATCGTAACACGCTTCGACGGGATCGGTTTCGGGACCGACCTCGATGGCGCGCGAGTGGATCCCCGTCTTGCCGAAACGCACTGCCAGCGCTTCGGCCATCCCGGGCTCCACCGAGCGGGAACCGCATCCGGGCCGATGCGCGGGGAGTCCTTCGCCGAGGCTCGACATCGCGGTGAGGGATCGCCACTCGGACAGATTCCAGCCCACAGCCCGGCCGGCCTCTTGATCGTCCTCAAGGCGAAGCAGGGTCGGGACTGCTTCTACGCTAAGGCGGAAGGACTGTTCGAGGTCGCTGTCGTCGACCGAGATCGCGGCGAGTGTCGGACCGAGAAACTCGCCGTCATCCTGCCAGTAGACCGTCAGGTCGTGGCCCGAATCCGTGATCTCGTCCAGAACGGGCGCAACGAGGTGGCAGGTCTCGCATTCATCCTTTACGATGGCGACGAATCGGGTGGTCAGGCTCATGCTGGCCCAGTCGAGTCCCCGGATGCGGGTGGATAGTGGCGCACTGCCCGGCAAAAGGGCCGTGTATGATGCAAAACTGCCGAGCCGCCCGGTGACCGGCAATGGGCCGGATCCCGGAGCGGCTCGGCTGGGGATTCACGGAGCTCGCACGCCTCGGGCTCGGCGGGGCTCCTGTGTCTGGACCGCTACCCGATCCAGTAGCTGAGCTTCAACATGAACACGTTGTCGCCCTGCTGATCCAGCAGGGTGCCGAGATCGCTCCCGAACGAGAAGGTCCCGTCCGACGCGAAGTGATTGCGGCCCTGCGACCATACGGCAAACAGGGTGGAGCCGGGGGTGTATTCCCAGCGGAGCACCACGTTGGACCGGAGCTGCTTGAAGTTGAAGTCCGGGTCATGGAAGGATTCGACCGCCCCGTCCCCGTCGATGTCCGCTGTCACCCGGCCATCGGCGTCGCCGACTTGCACGGGCACGAACCGGCGCTCGTATTCGTCCGCCCGCGGGTCGTCCACGCGCTTGAACTCTCCGTACCGGCCCGCCGATACGAAGGGCTGAGCGTATACCTGGAGCGACAGGGTCGGGGAGAAGGTCCAGTCGCCCCGGACCGTAATGCCCGCAGTTGTCTGCTCGATCCGCCCGAACAGATAGGCGGGCGATGCCAGGTCGAAGCGCCCGACCCATTGCGTCGCCTCGCTCTGCCGGTTCAGAAACGGTCCGGCGGACACCGTCGCCTGCGTGGACGGCCTCCAGAGAACGGAGGCATCGGCTCCGTAGCGCCAGGAGTCCGTCTCGGAGGTCACGGCCCAATTGTTGCCCAGTCTGAACTGCAGTGTCTTGCGGGAATCGGACGAGATCCCGAACCAGCCGGACCAGGCCGGATCGGATCGCAGCATTGGTCCACCCCGGAGTGCAGCGCTGCCCAGGCCGCCTGTCTCCCACAACACGCCTGCATAGCCACTCCAGAAGTTGTTGAAGGTTGCGTTTCCACTGACATTCACGCCCTTCTGATACGGTTCGCCCCCAAAGCTGTAGGGGGTCCAGGCGTTGGCATCGAGGCTCCAGCGCTGCAGATGCTCGGAGGGCTGGTAGTGCTGGTATCCGACCCAGACGAAGGGAACCGCAAGATCGGCTTCACGCATGAAGCCGAGATCGTTGGAGTCAAAGCCCGGCGAACGCGCCAGCGCCCCCGTCGCGAAGCGCCAGTAGCCGCCCGAGATCTTGGCGAAGGTGGCCGAACCGGCCCACCCGTTCAGCGACGTCAGTGCGGGATCGAAACGGGTGTGTTCGGCGTCCGGGCGCTGGAAGTAGCGTGCAGGGGACCGCTGGGTGCGTGCGATGGCCGCAGCCGAACCCTGCAGGGCGGACCCCAGGAGGTAGCCCGACACTACAAAACGATCGTCGCCGAAGCGGTGACGCGCGTCGGCGCCGAAGGTATAGGCCCTGGAGTGCAGCGAGAGGGCCTCGGCGGCGGCGCCGTCCCGGGCGGTCCATGTGGAGATTACGCCCACCGCGCTCTTGCCGTTCCGGAAATCCCTGGTGGCCCGTGCCATGCCGTACTGCGCCCCTGGCTCGACCACCTGATCGTCGAGCGGGCCCGTGGCGGCAACCCGCTGCGCGGTTTCGTTGCCGGTCAGGGCGTGAAGGAAGCCGAGCGACCATCCCGAACGGGTTTTGCCGGATAGCTTGGCCGCACCGAGAATGCGGGTCCGCTGTGGAGCGGACGAGTACTGCGCGCCTGAAACGCGCCCCTGTGGAGTTCGGCCGATCCGTCTCGAATAGAACAGGCCCTCGCTGGCCATGTCCCCGCCGCCCTCCATGAAGCGGAATGAGAAGATGTTCAGGCCTTCCATGAAGAAGGGCCGCTTTTCGGGAAAGAACGTCTCGAACGCCGTCAGGTTCACCTGAGCCGGATCGGCTTCGACCTGTCCGAAGTCGGGATTGATGGTGATGTCCAGCGTCAGATCGGTGGTAATCCCGTACTTCACATCCGCGCCCAACGTGGACGAGAAGTCGCTGGGATCGTAGAAGGGATCGGCCGCTGCGCCCGGCGAGGCCTGCAGCCTTACCAGCGAATACGGAACCAGTTCGACCCGGGCGGGTGGAGACAGGTCGCGGAGGCCTTCCAGGTCGCCGAAGCGGGATACCAGCGCTCCGTCCCCCCGGGAAATCGGCGCCCAGAGGCTGCGTTCGAGGTGACGAGCGACAAAGCGCGCGAAGTTGATGCCCCAGATCTGGTGGGCCGCCCCATCGAAGCGTAGTTGGGAGTAGGGGATCCGAAACTCGGCAGTCCACCCGCGGCTGTCCGTGCTGGTGGCGACCTCCCAAACCGCGTCCCAGGAGTCATCCTCGTTGACGTCATCGTAGAGGTAGCCGTCGGACTTCACCCCCGCCGGGTTGACGCCGAACCGAAAGGCGGTGCGACGGTCGTGGTAGCTGTCGATCACCACGTCGACCCAGTCGGAGTGCGGACGGTCGTCGCGGCGGGCAAGCTGTGCCACGATGGAATCGGGCGAGGTATCGAAAGCCCGAATTCCCACGAACAGGGCCTCGTTCCCGTAGAGCACCCTGGCTTCCGTCACTTGTGTGGGCTCTTCGCCCTCGTTGGGCTCGAAGACGATGAAGCCGTCCGCGACCGTGGCGGCGGCCCAATCGGCCTCGTCCAGAAACCCGTCGATCACGGGCGGAGACCCTGTCACTCGGTGCGCCTGCAACGAAGGCGGTGCCGCCCTCCCGCCGCTCCCTCCCGCACTGGAGCCAGTCTCCGGCTTCTGGCCCAGGAGGGCTGCGGGCGTGCTTGCCAGTACTGCCGCCACCACCGCCACCGCATGCACGCACACCCGCTTCCAGAACGTTCCCCGCAACCTCATCATCCCCTCCCGTTCTCGAACCCTCCCGGGCCCAGCTGATAGACTTTCAAGTGGCGTGTGCGAGTGCTCCGGCTACCTTGCCGTACTCGCCGCCAACCGACACGACGAGAGGAGGAGGCAGAAAGTTGCGAGCCGCCCCGCGAATCAGCCCCGGGTTCTTCAAGGCACACGGTCACGGTAACGACTACCTGGTCTTCGAGGAGGGTGTCGGGCCCACGCTCACGCCGGGGCTCGCAAGGCGGATCTGCGACCGGCACCGTGGTCCGGGAGGGGACGGGATCGTGGTGATGAAAACCGGGACCGCGGGTGCCGAGCCCGTACTGCGGATGTTCAATCCGGACGGCAGTGAGTTCGAGCGCAGCGGGAACGGGCTGCGCATCGCCGCCGTGCACCTCCGCCGCCGGGGACAGGCAGGCGAGGGCTGGTTTCCGGTGACGGTGGGCGGGGATCGTGTGCGAATGCGGGTGTCCGGCCCGGACTCCGCCGGAATCTACGACGCGATGGTCGAGATGGGGCGCGTCGGCTTCCCGCGGGGTGAGCCGTTCGTCCTTGCCGAAAGGGTTGGGGAAGACGGGCGGGTCGCGCTCTCGCTGCCGGCGGTGGACGGCGGCGCAATCCGGTTGCAGGCCGTGCCGGTGTCAGTAGGGAATCCCCACGCTGTACTCTTCCGCGATGGGTGGACACAGGCAGAGGTGGAGCACTACGGGGGGCTGGTCGCGACGAGCGACGCGTTCCCCCAGGGGGTCAACGTGCAGTTCGCGGAGCTTCCCCTGCGGCGACAGGTCCGGATTCGGATCTGGGAGCGCGGAGTGGGACCCACGTCGGCGTCCGGCACGTCGGCTTGCGCCGCGGTGGCCGCGGCCACGAAGTCCGGTCTCATGCCCTTCGGCCCGGCCATCGTCAGGATGGAGGGCGGAGACATGGAAGTGGACCTTCGCCCCGATTGGTCAGTCCGGCTTCGAGGCCCGGTCGAGGAGGTTTGCGTCGGGGAGCTGGCCGCAGGGTTCGTCAGCGGTTCCTAGGTTCGAACCCGCGCAAGCAGCAGGAAACCGACCGCGAGGAAAACGAAGTTGGGGATCCACGCCGACAGGAAGGGGGACAGCCCCCCGGAAGCGCCGATGGCTCCGAACAGCCTCATGAGCATGATGTAGACAATGGTCGAACCCAGGGAGACCCCGACTCCCAGAGCCGCACCCCCCTTCTTCACCGTTGTCGCCAGCGGAGCACCGAAGAGCATTACCACCAGCGTCGCAGCGGGGATCGACAGCTTCTGGTCGCGCTTCACGAGCAGTTCGCCTGGATCGCCGCCCGAGCGGTACACGGCCGCCGCGCGCCTCCCCAGCTCCTCATAGCCCATCTCGTCTTCGTCGGGCGGGTCGTTCCTCAGCTCCTCGGGCGGGACGCCCAGACCGGGCCGCCGATAGCGCGAGAATGTGTACGAGGTTTCGCGTCCGGTGGGGTGGATCACGCGCAGATAACCGTCGAGGAGGGTCCAGCCATCCTGATCGGTGTAGTGCCCCTGATTGGCCCACACGTGGCGCAGCGAGCCGTCTTCGTCCTTGCTTTCGACCAGCACCCCATCGATCGAACGGTTGGACACGAAGAGTTGCTGGATGCTCAGCGTCTCCCTGTCTTCGGTCTGATGCACGAAGTTGTTGCGCCAGTCCCCCCGCACCTCGCGGTCTCCGAACGTCTCGGCCGCCCGTCTGTTCATGGAGGGAACCATTGAGCCGACGAAGAACACTCCCGCGGTAAGGATCGCCCCGACCGGCCAGAGGGGCGCCACGAGGCGGTGGAAGGAGACTCCCCCTGCCTTTGCCGCCATGATCTCGCTGTGGACGGTCATGCGGTTGATGGTGAAGACGGCGGCCACCAGTGCGGCGATGGGGGCCGACAAAACCATGAAGTGCGGGTACATGAAGACGTAGCCGAGCGCGATGTCCGTCACCGTGAGCCCGCGATCCAGGAACTGCCCGGTCCGCTCTGAGAGATCGCCCAGCACGAAGATGACCGGAACACTGACGACGAAGACGAAGAAGAGCCAGGTGAAGCTGAAGCTCACCATTCGGTCGAGCGTGCGGATCATGCCGCCGCCTTCGCCTTCGTGGCGCGCCGCCGCACCAGCCTCTTGATGGCCAGCCAGATCTCACGCCAGCCTCCTCCACGAGTGGAGGCGATCCAGCGGCCCATGCGCGAGACCAGCAGCGTCCCGGCGACGAACCAGATCACACTCGGCGCCCACATGCTCCACATCGGGTCGGAAAGGTTCCGGTCCGCCACTTTCTCGCCGCTCGTGAGGCCCAACTGGTAGATCCCGATCACGAGCGCCGAGACCACGATGACCATGCTGACCCCGCCCTGAGGGAACCGGATGCCCACCGGCGCGCCGACCATCACGAAGATGATGCAGGCCGTCGCGATCACCAGCTTCTTGTGGATTTCCACGCGGTATTGATTGACCTGCCGCCCGAGCGCTTCGGCACGCGCGGTGTTGGTGCGGGCGGAGGTCGCCAGCATCCGGGCGAGGTCGTCGGAAGGCAACTGGGTCGATCCGGGGATGGCCAGGGTCTTGGCCAGCGGCGGACCGGCCGCCCGCGCGGAATCGGCAGCCGCGCCGCGGCCCAGTGCCCGGTCGACCGCGTCCAACGCTCTCTGCCGGGAATCGCCTCGCACCGCGTCCAGCTCCTCCTGTCTCGCACTCTCGGCGTCCATGAGCATCAGCACGGACATCTCGCGATCACTGCGCTGGTCGGTCCCCGAATCCTCGAAGACATCGCCCACTCCGCGCAACACGTAGAGCTGCCGCTGGAACTCGATCTGGTGGAAGGTCCCCAGCTCGCCGCTGCCCACCTCGTACACGTGACCATCGTAGAGCCGGAGGTGCAGATCGGTGAAGGAACTGTTCAGCTGCATCTCGCCGCGATCGGCGTAGGTGGTGCGCCGAACCCCCTGTTGGCTCATATCATAGATGGTGACACCGGTCAGCTCCGATGAGTCCTGATCGATGGCGTCGGCCACGAGGAAGTAGGGTCCGATGCCGTTTTCGGCCTCGATCTGGTTGACTGCCTGCTCGCGCAGTTGAAAGGTGGGGCTCTTCTGGCGGATCGAGTTGCGCAGATTCTTGAGTTGGTGGTTCGCCTCCGGGAGAACCTGGTCGTTGAATACGAAGGTCACAACGGTAAGGAGGGCGCCGAAGGCCAGTACGGGGAGGAACAGTCTGCGGGGGCGCACCCCGCCACTGGACATAGCCACGATCTCGCTGTGCGTGGCCAACTCGCTGAAGGCGTAGAGAACCGCCGGGAGGATAGCCATGGGAAGAGTGACGGCGATGGTGTGGGGCAGCGACAGCACGAGTGCCTCGAGGATGATCTCCCTGGGCAGCCCCTTGCCCACGAGGTCCTCCAGCCGCTGGGCGACCGTGTTCACGAAGAGCAGCCCGGTCAGCAGGCTGAAGGCAAACAGGAATGGACCCGTGAGAGATCGCAGCAGGTAGCGGGTCAGGATTGTCATGTTCGGTCGGGCTGGATCTCGAGTCCCCGTGGGTTGGAAGTTGCGGTTTGGATGTCCCGTGTGCTCCTGTCGGTTGTCCGGCGCAGGGGTGGACGAATCCACGGCCTTAACCATGAAACATAACCGTTCCGTGACCGACGCCCGGCGGATGGCATGCAATCCGCGGAGATCGCGATGCGGCTTGCCGCCACATCGGGGAGACCTGCTGCGATCCGCGAGCGTTTTGGCCTTCCTGATTCTGGGCTCGACGGGTCGGGCCAGTGCCCAGGTCGGGCAGGTGCCGCCCCCGCTTGCGGACACGGCTCTGTGGGTAATGCCGGAGTTGCGGGGACCGCCCCGACCGCTGCTGTCGCCTCCCGCCACGCCGGTTCCAGTCGTGCGCCTTGGGCTGGCTCTGGTTCCGGTCACGCGCGTCGGTTCCGTCCTCGCGGCGCCGGATCCGATCACGGGGCTGTTCCTGATCGGCACGGCCGCCGATTCAGCCACCTTCGCCCTTCCTCCCTCCGTACCCCCCGACTGGGCCGCCAACCCGCTGCTGCGCTTCGGATCGCTCGGCCGCACCATCCACTACGGAAACCTCCCGGATCCGCGCGCGAGGGCGAGCCCGGACCGCCGCGCGGCCCAGGACAACCGCTTCCAGAACGAGTTCGCCGACCTGGGCTTTTCGCTTCGGGGTACAGGTCAGCTCGGGAGCGACTGGACTCGATACAGACCCTGCGACGAGACGGTGCAGGTGACCTGCGAGGTGTCGCTGCTGCCGCGGCTTTCGCCCGACATCCAGTTTGCGGCAAACGCCGACGGGTCCATTGCCGGACGGATTCGCGTCGATGTCGACTACGACCAGACCCGCGAATTCGAGGGCGCCAATCGGGTCAACATCCGATACCAGGGTCTGCAGGGGGAATTCCTGCAGCGGTTCGACGTGGGCGATGTGGACTTTTCCCTCCCGCCGTCCCGCTTCCTTTCCGAGGCTGTGCCCGCGGGCAATTTCGGCTTTCAGGCGGCGATGCAGGCCGGCCCCGTCGACATCCGCTCGGTGTGGGCCCAGCAGAGCGGCGAAGTCAACTCGCGGCGATTCCGGCTGGAGGGATCCGGGCGCGGCTACGCGCGTACCGACACGCTGGTGCTGGACGATGCCGACTATGTCGACGGGCAGTTCTTCTTCCTCTTCGATCCCGTCGCGTTCTACGACTACCCGCACGTCGACGCCCTCGCGCTCACCCGCGCCGACGCGCCTGCAAGCGTGACGCCCGGGCGCGAACCGATCCAGCTCTACCGCTCCGAGATCGACCTGTATGCGCGGCAGCAGGTGGAAGGCTACATACAGGCCGACGCCCTGGCCGGAGCCGGTGCCGACACGGTCAGCGAGTCCGCCTGGTTCCGTTATCTGCAGGCGGGCCAGGACTACGTGATTCATCCGAGCGGCCTGTGGCTTGCGTTGCGAGCGCCGCTGGGACCGGGCGAAGCCCTCGCGGTCACCTATGTCACCGAATCGGGCGACACGATCGGGACGTACAACCCCGAACGGATCTACCTGGAGGGCGAGCGCCCGCGCCTGAAGCTCCTGAAGGCGACATCCGCGCAGCATCAGCCCGGCAGGCCCACCTGGCGCAGCGAGATGCACCAGATCTACCGGGTCTCTTCCTCGGGAGATGTCGAGCCGGGGTCCGTCGAACTCACGATTTCCCTCGGTGAGGAGAGCGCCGGCCGCACCTTTGCACGTCGGCCCGACGGCGACGACCTGACTTACCTGCGCCTTTTCGGACTCGACGAGGAGTCGCCGGTGGACCGCCTCGACCCTTCGCAGATCTATCGGCCGGCTCAGGATTCCTTCGATGACCAGCCCCCCGTTTCAGGCACTTTCATCGTCTTCCCGACCCTTGAGCCGTTCTCGACTCCGGCCCCGCTGCGCAGCCTTCCGATCGACTCCATGGAGGCACGCCGGATCCTGGGCGCCAACCGCAATGAGCGCATCTATCTGGACGCCGATCCCTTCGAGCGCGAGAACGGGGGCGTGTTCCGCCTGAACCTGTCCTACGAGGTCCGTGGGGAGGGACTGGTGTCGTCATTCGTACTCGGAGCGGTCGGGATCAGGGAGGGGACGGAGCGCGTGACCCTCGAGGGTCGGCCGCTCATCCGTGGAGTCGACTATCTGATCGACTACGACGTGGGACAGTTGACCCTGGTCGACCCCGATGCGTTGCTCGCAACCAGTCCGGGCCGGTTTCTCGAGGTCTCGTGGCAGCAGCGCAGCTTCTTTCAGGTCGCCCCGTCCTCGGTGTTCGGGCTCAATGCACGCTACGACATGGGAGACTACGGTGCACTGAACCTGATCGGCCTCTACCAGACCGAGGACGAGCTCGTGCGCCGGCCGCAGCTGGGCGTGGAAGCGGGCGCCGTGGGGCTGGGTGGGGTCAACGCGAACCTGGATCTGGATGCACCCCTGCTGTCGAGGGTGCTGGACGCGATACCGGGACTGGACCCGGGTGGTCCCTCATCCATCCACTTCTCGGGCGAGGCCGCGGTTTCGCTGCCCGACCCCAACAAGCAGGGAGACGTGTACATCGACGACTACGACGGGCTGAACACGCGTCCGCTCTCGGTGCAGAGCCACGAGTGGCGTCGCGGTAGTCGGCCGGCGTTCAGGGATGGGGCGGAAGACGCATTGCCGCCGATGGTATCGGAGCGCAGCGTGGCGGCGCTGACCTGGCAGCACACGTGGATTCGGGAGACCGCCGGGGGCGATAGCCTGGGGGTCTTTCAGGGCTTCAACCCGAGCACGGAAATAGACCAGCAGATCCGGGTCACGGGGAGCGCGCTCCGCGATCCCGGGCTCTTCGTCCAGTTCCGGCCGGAGAGCGGCGACAACGTGGGGCCGGGTGCATGGTCGTCGATCACGACGGTGCTCAGCCCCACGGGCTCGGACCTGACCAAGAGCGATTTCATCGAATTCTACGCACGCGGTGGAGAATTCCTCACCCTGGTGCTGGATCTGGGCATCGTGAGCGAGGACGCCTTCTTCGTGGATACCGCCGGCGCGGTCAACGGAGTGAAGCCCATCGTGCACGTTCCCTGGGGGCAGGGGATTCTCGACCAGGAAGCCGATCCCCGCCGGGGTGAGATCTGGGGAAAGACCACCGACGGACGGGGCGTGTGGAACGAGGACTGCTTCGCCGAGCGGGCGCGGGTCTACCCCCTGGGCGACCCGAACGCCAACTGCACGCGCGGCAACGGAAGGCCCGACACCGAAGACCTCGACGAGGACGGCAACCTGGACACTCTGGAGCGCTACCGCCGTTTCGTGATCCGCCTGGATGGCGCGTCTCGCTATCTGGTCCGCGATCAGGCCGAAACCGGTACCCCGTTCCGCCTCTATCGGGTTCCGCTCCGGGATCCTTCGGGCATCGATGTTGGCGGTACCATCACCGAGGCGGAACTGCGCGCAGTGCGCCACCTTCGCCTCACGGTTGCGGGCAAGCGCAACGATTCCTTCGTACTGACCCGCATGGGCATTGTCGGCTCGACGTGGATCAAGCGTTCGCTGACCGGCGTGCTGACGGGGCTCGGCGGCGACACCACCTCCATCCAGGGCAGGGTAGAGGTCGGGACCGTCTCCCGCGTGACGGTTGGGGACAGCTACGTTTCCCCGCCCGGCGTCATCGAGCAGCTTGACGATCCCACGGTGACCTTCGGCGGGCAGGGGGTCGAGTTCAACGAGCGTTCGCTGTCCATCGGCTTCGAGGATGTGTTGCCCGGTGATCGGGTGGAGGTATACAACAGGTTTCCTCAGCGGCCGCGTGACTTCCTCTCGTACAGGGAGGCAAGGCTGTGGGCAGTGGCGGCCTCCGGCGACTTCGGATTGCACATCCCTGCGTATTTCTTCGTCAAGATCGGGACTGACGACCGGAACTTCTACATGTACCGGACCCGCCTGGATCAGGCTGATGCACCCGGCTCGGTGAGGGAGGAGGACTGGCTGCCGGAGGTCGTGATCGACTTCGAGGAATGGCTTCAGCTGCGCCGCCGCGCGGAAGAGCAGCTGATTCTGGAGCCACGGCTGCCCGGCGATCCCCCCCTGGTGCTGTGGTCCGCGGATTCCACCTACTCCGTGGTTCTGCAGGACCGGGGGCGCGCGCCCAACCTGGCGTCCGTGCGAGAGATCGGTCTGGGGGTGTTGAACGAGACGGGCATGCCGGTCTCCGGGGAGGTGTGGGTGGACGAGTTCCGTCTCTCGCGCAGCATCCGTGACGCGGGCATGGTGTCGGCCATCGATGCGGAAGTGCGAGGCGGAGAGTTCCTGCAGTCCCGAGCGTCCTTCCGCAGCCGGGGCGGGTACTTCCGGCAGCTTCGTACGACGCCGGTCTTTCAGAACGACCGCACGCTCGATGTGCAGACTACCCTTCAGCTGGGTCGTCTGGCTCCGGAGAACTGGGGTATCGAGGCGCCACTCTCCCTCAGCTACGAGCGGGAGAGTCAGGCGCCCATCTTCATTGGACGCAGCGATGTTCGCGCGGACCGGCTCGAGGGGCTGCGTGAACCGGGCTTCAACCGGACCCGTGTGGACTTTTCGCTGCGTCGGCGCACCCCTGAGCAGGACGGCTTCTGGGACACCTTCCTGGAAGGATTCGATGTGCGCGCGGGAGTGGTCCGCTCATCTCTGAATACCATTACCACCGAGAGCGATGGAGAGGGACTCGACGCATTCCTGGGATACGGCCTGAGTCCTCCGCGCCGCGACTTCGCCATCTTCCCGGGGCGTGTGGGATCGTTGCTGCGAGCGATCCTGCCGTCGTTTCTGGAGGATCGAATCGCAGGGGCCCGACTCCGCTGGACTCCGGAGAGCTTTGCCCTGGAGAGTGAACTGTTGAGCCGTGAACTCGGCATTCTGCGCTTCGACAGGATCATTCGGACCCCTGGGGACTCGCTGGCCACGGCCAAGCAGGCTCCTCGCAAGTTGGTGAGCGGAACGGCGCGTGTTGCATTCCGCCCGGTGGAATCCGTCACGGCCCAGGCGGATCTCTTGAGTGGTCGAGATCTCCTGGCGGTGGAGCGCCTTGCGACGGACCCGGCCACGCGCGAACTCCTGGCCGCGGAGCGAAGGCTTGTCAGGGGTGTCGATTTCGGTTGGGAGGTGGACCGGCATCTGCGAACCCGGCTTGCGTATCAGCCGCGGCTGTCGGATTGGGCACGGACCAGCGTCCAGGTCACGACGATCTACCTCTCCGAGCGAAACTCCGACCTGGTCGAGGTCCGCAACACTCCCTTCGACACGGCGCTCGTGCTGCTGCGCAATGTGGACGGACAGCGCAACCTCACGGCGGCCCTGTCGCTGGATCCGGGGCGGATGGGGCAGTCGGGCGGCGGGAGCGACGCCGAGGACTGGTGGACGCGTGCTTTCGATCCGTTCTCGGTTACCTATTCCAGTGGCCTGACCTCCCGATTCAACCGCGATGCGGTCGACCCGGGCGCCGTGTACGAACTGGGCTGGGGCAGCCGCGAAGACTTCCTCATGATCGGTTCCGACTCGGCCTCGACACTGAGCGAGCGGGATCGGGTGAATGTACGGGGCGGACTGCGCTTTCCCGGCTCCGCCAACCTGCGCCTCAGCTACGACCGCTCATTGAACGAGACGCTCGACACGCGCTCCGACAGGGAGGGAACACGCCGCGTGTGGCCGGATCTGGACGCGTCCATCGGCGACGTGCCCCTGCCAGCGTTCCTCTCGGTCGCTGTGGAACGGCTCTCGCTGAGTTCCGGCTTCAGGCGGGAGGAACGCAGCCTGGAGTTCGGCGCGGGAACCCTCCAGGATCGCTTCCGCGAGGACCGGGAGATCCCGCTATCGGTCACGCTGGCGCTGGTTAGGGGACTGACCCTCGCCTATGAGGGCCGTGCGAACCGAGGCGAGAGTCATGACCCGACAGGCGATACGCGAAGGGTTGCCAATGCGCATTCACTGCTCGCCTCGGCGCGTTTTCGCTCACCCCTCAGGGCGTTTCGCGAACGGGGGGCGCCGCTGCGCCTGACCCTGAACCTGAGATACCTCGACGAGGTGCAATGCCGGATCGCGAGCCTCGACAGCCCATGCGTGGCATTCATCGACCAGTTGGAACGCGATGCGTCGCTGTCCGTCGACTCGTCGGTGCGCGATTTCCAGCTCGGCATCCGGCTGCGCTACCTGGACCGTCGCTCCTTTGTAGGACTTCGGGCGGGCTCGACCCAGTTCCAGCTCAACATTTTCGGCCGGTTCCTGCTGACCTCGGATCTGCTGTCACGCAGCCCGTCGGCGCGATAGTCCCATCCAGCCATGGAAGTGCCCGCGCCCCGGGTGCAAGCTGTCTGTCCGCATCGTCCGGATTGGCCGGCACGACGGGTAGACACGCACCGGAGGCCGTGTGTGACGGACAGGGAACGAAAAAGCATGACCCGGGCCGCTCTGCTTCTGGGGGCGGCCGCATTGATCCGCTTTCTGGTGGCCCCTCCTCCGGCGGAAGCGCCGCTGGAGGGCCGCGACTCCATTGCCGACAGCCTTGTCGCTGCTGGTGACTCCGCAATCGAAGAGAAGGAGCGCAGGAGCCGGCCCTTCGAACCGGGCGAGACGATCGACCCCAATGTGGCGGGCGAGGAGGACCTGGACCGGCTGCCCGGGGTGGGGGCCGCAAGGGCGGCTCGAATCGTGCAGGAACGCGAAGAGAGCGGTCCCTTCGGCAGCGTCGAGGACCTCACCCGAGTGCCTGGAATCGGCTCAGGATCGATTGAGCGGCTCAGGCCCTTCCTGCGCGTAGCGGGAGGTGGGGGTGGTGGCGTTCGTCCGCTGGCGACCACCCGCGCGGCGGCGTCGCGGGACGCCCCGCCCCCCGGCACGCCCGTGGATCTGAACCGGGCAACAGCGTCCGAACTGCGCCAACTTCCCGGAATCGGGCCCGTGACAGCTCAACGAATCATCGCCCACAGGGAGCAGCATGGCCCCTTCCGCGCCCCCGAGGACTTGATGGAGGTGTCGGGGATCGGGTCCAGGACCCTTGCGCGGCTCGCACCGCTGGTCACGGTGCGCCAATGAGCGCGGCCGAGTCGGCTCGACGACGAGGTGTCCTGAGGCCCCTGCTCGAGGAGATGGTGCGCCGGGGCGCGTCAGATTTGCATCTCACCGTGGGCGCGCCCCCAAGGCTGAGGATCGACGGCGCTCTGGCTGATGCGGAAGGGTGGGAGGTCCTTGACGCCTCCGAGACGTCCCGCCTCGCGCAGTCGGTGCTCAGCGAGAGCCAGAGGCGCCGTTTCGCCGCCGACAACGAACTCGACTTCTCCTTCGGCGTCCCGGGGCTGGCGCGCTTTCGCGGAAACTGCTTCCGAGGGGGCGGCGACGTGGGCATGTCGGTGCGCAACGTCCCCCGGCACGCGGTTTCCCTGAAAGAACTCGGACTTCCCCCGGTGCTTCATCGTCTCGCCGATCGGCCGCGTGGCCTGGTGCTGGTAACCGGTCCCACGGGGTCCGGCAAGTCTACCACGCTGGCTGCTCTGGTGGACCACATCAACCGGCGGCGGCGCGGACACATCCTGACCGTCGAGGACCCTGTGGAGTTCCTTCACCCGCACCGCGGCTGCGTGGTCAACCAGCGGGAGGTCGGGACCGACACCAGCAGCTTTGCCGTCGCGCTGAAACACGCCCTTCGCCAGGATCCGGACGTGATCCTGATCGGCGAAATGCGGGACCCGGAAACGGTGGATGCGGCGCTGACCATCGCCGAAACGGGTCACCTGGTCCTCTCAACGCTGCACACCAACTCGGCGTCCGACTCGGTCAACCGCGTGATATCGGCCTTTCCGTCCGACCGACAATCCCGGGTCCGCTCTCAACTGGCATCCGTACTGGAGGGCGTGGCGACCCAGCTCCTCATCCCCCGGGCTGCGGGGCGCGGGCGCGTTGTCGCGACCGAGGTGATGATCTGCACGGCCGCAATCCGGGCGGTCATACGGGACGACAAGGTCCACCAGATCCGCTCCCTGATGCAGGCCGGGCGACGCTACGGAATGCAGACAATGAACGATTCTCTCGCAAGGCTCTACCTGAATGGCGACGTGACGCTGGAGGCGGCCCTTCAGCGGAGCGGGGATCCGTCGGAGCTTCTCCGTACCGTCGGCGAGCCGGCGCCCGAGGGCTTCGATGGCGTCCCCGGAGGGTGGCTGGATTGACGCATGTCTCCCGGCGCGAGGTGGCGGTCTTCTTCCGGCTGTTCGCCACCATGATCGAGGCCGGGCTTCCGTTGGTGCCGAGTCTCAACATTCTTGTCCGGCAGACGGCCAACAAGTCGCTTCGCGAGGTAATCCGAAAGGTCGTCATCGACGTCCAGTCGGGTGATACGCTGGCCGAAGCTCTCCGCCGCCACCCGAAGGTGTTTCCGGAACTCAGCGTCAACATGGTCGCCGCCGGCGAGGCCGCCGGCGCGTTGGATACGATCCTGGCGCGCCTCTCGGGCTTTCTGGAGAAGAGCAACGCCCTGGGGCGGAAGGTGCGTGCGGCCATGATGTATCCGGCGATGATATTCGCGATCACGATTCCAGCCGTAGCGATCCTGCTCGCGTTCGTGATCCCGACATTCGAAACGATGTTCGCTTCGGCCGGGATTCCCCTGCCCGCTCCGACGCGCATGGTGATCGGCGCTTCCGCTTTCGTCCAGCGTTTCTGGTGGGCGCTGCCCGTGATTGGCATCGCGGGCGCCGTCTCCCTGATCCGCATCCGCCGCAGCAGCCGGGGACGGCACTTGATCGATCGCCTGCTTCTTGGCGTCCCGATCCTTGGCGACCTCCTGCGAAAAGCGGGGGTTGCCCGCTTCACCCGCACCCTCGCGACTCTCATCGCATCGGGAGTCTCGATCCTCGAAGGACTCGACATCACGGCGCGAACCGCGGGCAACCAGGTCATCCACGACGCGGTCATGAAGTCGCGGGCGTCCATCGCCGCAGGCGCAACGATCGCGGAACCCCTGAAGGAATCGGGCGCCTTTACGCCCATGGTGGTTCGAATGGTGGATGTCGGGGAACAGACAGGGGCCCTGGACGAGATGCTGAAACACGTCGCCGACTTCTACGACCAGGAAGTCGACGCCGCTCTCGACATGCTGATTGCCGCGGTGGAGCCGGTCATGATCGTGGTGCTGGGTGTGGTGGTGGGCGGGATGATCGTGGCGATGTACCTGCCCGTGTTCGACATGATCAACCTGGTGGGGTGAGGCGGTGGGGATGCGACCATTGGCACGAGCGCCTCCAGGTTCCAGATTGCGAGCATGTCAAGAGCATTCGTAAAGGAAGATCGCGAAGACCGGCCTCCGGATTACCGGCTCCCCGATCCGAAGACCGAATACTACGAAGAAGCCTGCGCCTGGGCGCTGATTACCGGCGCGGATGAAGGAGACACGCGCAGCGCGGAGTCCGCGACCGGACGCCGCTGGGGCGAGGCGCGGCTCGTCCCCCACATACGTGAGATCCTCGCGAAGGCCGAGGCGGAAGACCAGTTCCGGGTCGCGCAGCTCTGTCGGCGCTTCCTGCGAGCCGCAGGGGAGCAGGGCCCTCGAGGGACTCCCGCTCCTCCCGCTAGGAGATGATCACCGGCAGGCGGCGTTCACGCAGCAACTGATTCAGCCGCTCCGCGTCCTCCGCGAAGAGCTTGCGGAAAAGGACGCGGGTGTCGTCGAGGCGCTGTTGCAGCACCTGGTGCACTTCGGTCTGTGGGACGGTCGGCGAGAAGTCCGCGCTGCTCCACCCCACGTCCTGAGCCAGGGCGCTGAGACGCCCGTACAATTTCATCGGGTTTCGGAACGCGTCCTCGCGAGCCCCGGTGAGGTAGATGTCGAAGAGCTGCGACTCCACGCTGATCGCGATGTCCTCCAACGCGCTGGCCTCGGCCAACAGGTCGGTCGCGGTCGTGTCGCCGGCCAGCATTTCCCCGAGCTTCTCGAGGCTGCTGCGGGTCCACTCGATCTGGTCGATCATGTCGACGACCTCGTTGATCTCGCCGCGAATCACGAGCGACATGGCAACCTGACTGCGGATATCGTCGAGCGCTCCTTCCGAATGCGGGTCCTTGACCACCGTCTGCGTAGTGGAATGCACGGTGTCGCCCAGATGCAGCGCCACCCCGTACTCCCCCGGAATGACCCGCGGGCCGAGTTGGCCCTGATTCAGGTCGAGATCCCAGGTTCGAAGCGGCCTCCATCCCTCTGGCCCGAGCGGGACCCAGGGCAGTCCGGGGGGCGCGGTTCGGATCTTCGCGCGGCGGGTCGGCTCGTAGCGCAGGTCCCACCACACGCGGTTCAGCCCCGGGGTGGCGTTGACCGGCAGCGTGCGGATCGTGTCGCCATCGGGGTCGGTTATCCGGATCTCACCTCGCCCCGGCGCCCCTTCCGGTACGTAGAAGTTGATATCGGCCCCGTACGGCGGGTTCTGGCCGGTGACGTGGCTCCGCTCCGCCTTGATCGTCTGGATCTGGTTGAAGCGGTAGGCCGTCCTGGTATCCAGCAGCGCGACCTCGCCGGCGCCGGACACGCGGTCGAGCACTCTCAGGGGCGAAATGTCGTCGAGGATGTAGAAGCCGCGGCCGTAGGTCCCCACGACCAGGTCGTCGAACGTCTCCTGCACGGTGAGCCAATACACGGGTGCCGGAGGCATGTTGTTGCGGAGCGGCAGCCACGAGCCGCCGTCGTCCAGGGAGAAGTACACGGAGTTGTCCGTTCCCGCATAGAGCATCCCGGGCCGCCTGGGATCTTCCCGCACCACATGCACGAAGCTGTGGGGGGAAGGGGGGATGCCGCTGGTGATCCGCTCCCAGCTCTGCCCGTAGTCGCGCGTCCGGTAGATGTAGGGATCGAAGTCCGCCAGCTGATGCAGGTCGACGGCGATATAGGCGCTCGCGGCATCGTAGCGCGACGGCTCGACGTTGGCGATGGTTCCCCATGGAGGCAGGTCCGGAATGTTGCCTGTCAGGTTCTCCCAGGTTGCGCCGCCGTCGCGGGTCAGCTGGAGCTGTCCATCGTTGCTGCCGGCCCAGATCTGTCCCTGCTCCAGGGGTGATTCGGCGATGGCGAAGAGCGTCGACCCGTCATAGGTCATCAGGTTGTCGATGGCCACGCCGCCTGAGCTCTGCTGGCGGCTCTTGTCGTTGGTGGTGAGGTCCGGCGAGATCACCTCCCACGAATGGCCCGCGTCCGTGGTGCGGTGCACGTGCTGGCTCCCCACATACACCGTGTTGTTGTCGTGCGGCGAGATGTGGATCGGGAAGGTCCAGTGCCAGCGGAACTTGAGATCGGCGGGCGCCCAGCCGTAGGCCGCCTCCGGCCAGACGCGCACCGACCGAACCTGTTTCGTGCGCTCGTTGTAGCGCTCCAGCCCCCCATCGTAGCAGCCCGACCAGACGATGTTGCTGTCGGTGGGGTCGGGAATGCCGAACCCGCTCTCGCATCCGCCCACCCCGTGCCACAGGCCCAGCGGAATGGCGCCGGCCCGGCTGTTCGACGGCCCGCGGTACGACCATCCGTCCTGCCGGTTCCCGTAGACGTTGTACGGGATCTCGTTGTCGGTCCACACGTGGTACATCTGGGCGATCGGCAACACTACCCGCTGAAAGGTGCGCCCGCGGTTCATGGAGATTGTGAGACCGCCGTCGTCGGCGACCATGACCCGGTGGCTGTTGCCGGGATCGATCCACACGTCGTGCGTATCTCCCCCTCCGCGCGGCGGATTGTCCACCAGGCTCTCGCCGCCGTCCACCGACATGGAGAAGCGCACCGAAGCGAAGTAGATGCGGTTCTCGTCGTCCGGATCGACACCGAACCGGGTGTAGTACGGAGCACGCTCGTTGATGGTGTGGTTGCGCAGGACCAGTTGCCAGCTGTCGCCGCCGTCGTCGGACCGATAGAACCCGGGACTCGATTCCTCGGTGAGGACGTACACCCGGTCGGGGTTGGAGGGGGCGACCTCGACTGCCACCTTGCCGATCGTGGAGTCGTTCGGAGAGGGCAGTCCGCGCCGCACGGCCGATAGCCGCTCCCAGCTGTCGCCACCATCGCGCGACCGCCAGACGCCGCTGTCCGGTCCACCGCTGTCCAGCCCCCAGGTGTCGATCTGCACGTCCCAGAATGACGCGAAGAGGATGCGGGGGTTGTGATGGTCCATGGCCAGATCGATGCACCCAGCGTCCTCGGAAACATGGAGCACCAGCTCCCAGCTGTCGCCGCCGTCCGTCGTGCGATAGACGCCCCGCTCCGGCTGTGGCCCGTAGGAGTGGCCCAGTGCACACGCGAACACGACGTCCGGGTTGCGCGGATCGATCTCGATGCGTCCGATTCGGCCCGTGGCCTCCAGTCCCTTCCGGTCCCAGCTGTCGCCGCCATCGGTGGACCGATAGATCCCGTCGCCCATCGCGTGCGCCGGGCGAATGACGAACGTCTCGCCCGTCCCGGCCCAGATCACGTTGGGATCGGACGGCGCCATGGCCAGCGCGGACACGGACGATGCGGACTCATCGTCGAAGACCGGCGTCCAGTTCACTCCGCCGTCCCGGGTACGCCACAGCCCGCCGGAGGCCGCCCCGACGTAGATCGAGAGCGGGTTGCCGGGTTCACCAATGACGGCGATCGCCCGATTCCCCTCGGGACCGATGAAGCGGTATCGCAGACCGGCGTACTGCTCCTCCGTGACCACCTGGCCGGCGGAAGGCTCCGGGGTCGACGCATGCAATGCCCCGGCCAGGACGACGGCAAGGAGGAACCGGGGTTGGGGGCTTCCGTTGACCACGGAGAGGGCTGTGGCGGAATTGGCTGAATGCCTCACGAAATCACCTGTGCTTCGTGTCTGGTTGTGTCGGATCGGGGCAAAGCGCCCGCGGGACGTTAACCCATCGCTCCCCACCGCTCCAACCGGCACGCCACCTCCCGGCAGAGGGCCGGTGCCGTCGTTCCGCCACACCCGTCCCGTCGCGCAAGGGCAGCGCGATGGTTGTTTCCGGCGTGGTGGTGACCGTAGTTTGCCCGGCGCAATTGCCGTATCCGCCCAGGATCGGTCGAGAGTCATCCAAAGGAGCCCCATGTCATGGACTTCATCCAGCTGATCACCGATTTCCTGACCACCTATGTCGTCGAGGCAGGCATCTCGGTTGGGGGTGAGAAGGTCCCGTTCATGGTCATGATCCTCCTGGGTATCGGATTCTACCTGACGCTCCGGCTGGGCTTCGTCCAGATCTCCCGCCTCGGACACGGGATCGCGGTCGCAACGGGCAAGTACGACAATCCGGAAGACGAGGGAGACGTCACCCACTTCCAGGCGCTCACGACCGCGCTGTCGGCGACCGTCGGCATCGGCAACATCGCCGGCGTGGCCCTGGCGATCCACTGGGGCGGCCCGGGGGCCCTGTTCTGGATGTGGGTCACTGCGGGGCTCGGCATGGCGACCAAGTACTCCGAGGTCACGCTTGCCCAGAAGTACCGGGTGCACGAGCACGAGGGCGAGTGGGCGGGCACCGTCTCCGGCGGTCCGATGTACTACATCGAGCGCGGTCTGGGACCGAACTGGAAGTGGATGGCGATCTTCTTCGCCTTCATCCTCGGGATCACCGCCTTCATGACCGGAAACGGGATTCAGGCCAACACGGTGGCGGACAATCTGGAAACCCAGTTCGGCATTGCCCCGTGGATCAGCGGACTGGTGACGTCAGCGGTGGTCGCCGCGGTGATCCTCGGCGGCATCTCGCGGATCGGCAGGGTGACCGCGGTGCTCGCTCCGGTAATGGCGCTGGTGTACGTGGCCGGCGCGCTGGTCATCATCGCGCTCAACGCGGCGCACGTCTTCCCGACCTTCGGACTCATCTTCCGCGAAGCCTTCAATCCGACGGCGGGGGTGGCCGGGACGGGCGTGGGCGCGTTCCTGGTGACCCTGATGTGGGGCGTCCGCAGGGGACTCTTCTCCAACGAGGCCGGACAGGGATCGGCGCCGATCGCGCACTCCGCGGCCAAGACCGACGAGCCGGTTTCCGAGGGCGTCGTAGCCCTCCTGGAGCCCTTCATCGACACCATCATCATCTGCACCATGACCGGACTCCTCGTCATCATGACCGGCGTCTGGAGCGACCGCTTCGAGACCGAGATCACCCTGAGCGGCGGCGACCTGTCGTACCGCTCGGTTCAGCTGGACGGCGGCTATCTCGACATCAACTCGGATGCCACGATCCGCATTGACGACGGCGTCCACGCGAACACCGGGCCCACGGATCCGCAGGTTTCCTGGCACGAGGTCCCGGTGGAGCGGCTGTTTGTGGACGAAGGGCAGACGCAGCCGTTCAGCGGCGTCATCGATCCCGAGGAGGGCACCGCGACCGGCGACGACGGGCAGACGCACTCGTCGCTGTACGGGATGGCCGTGGAAAGCGGCGCCCCCCTCACCATGTCCGCGTTCAGGCGCGGGCTGGCTCCGCTGGGGGATTGGGGACACTACATCGTGGTGATCTCGGTACTGCTCTTCGCGGTCTCGACCGCGATCGCGTGGAGCTACTACGGCGACCGCTGTGCCAACTACCTCTTTGGCGCGAGGGCCGTCATCCCCTACAAGATCCTGTTCGTCATCATGCATTTCGTCGGGGCGGTGCTTCCCCTCGGCGTGATCTGGGCGATGGGCGACGTGCTCCTCGCGATCGTGATCTGGCCGAACCTGATCGCCCTGGGGCTGCTCGCGCCCAAGGTCGTCGAAATGACGCGCGACTACTTCGGGCGCAGGCCCTGGGAGGACTAGGCCGGAAGAGGGCTATTCGGGGGCCGATCGCTTCGGCCCGCCGGCCGGCCCGTCCCGCGGCGTCGCGGGCGGGTCGGCGGCTTCCGGGATGATCCTTGCGGGGCGAAGGGCGTCGCGACCGAAGCGGTCGTGTATGTGGTCCACGGCGCGCGCGATCACCCGGTCGCGCTCGCTCTCGAGCGCCGCGCGTTCTCCGAACAGGTCGCCCTGCCGGGTCGGCGCCTGCCGCACCAGGTTGGAGACGCCGACTCCGAGCAGCCGGGTGCCAGTGCGTCTGCGGTGGCGCAGGTGGTGGAGGAGCGAGAGTGCCACGGTAAAGATCGCGCGGTCGGTCTCCAGTCCCTCGGGCTGGGTGCTCCCGGACTGCCGCGTCGTGAAGTCGTGGTCGCGGATCTTGACGGTAACCGTGCGCGCGCGCAGTTCCTTGCCACGCAACTGGCTGCCCACGCCGCAACTCAGCTGCAGAAGCCGCCGCTCCAGCTCGTCGTCATCGTTGATATCCGTGAAGAAGGTGCGTTCCGAGCTGATGGATTTGCGTCTGTCGCGGGCATCCACCTCGCTTGCGTCGATGCCCCGGACCCGCTCCCAGAGCCAGGCGCCGCGCCCGGGCCCGAACCAGCGAGCCAGCCATTCGCGCTCGACGGAGGCGGCTTCGGCGACGGTGCGGAGCCCCTTTGCGGACAACTGCTTCAGGAAGGCCGGACCGATCCCGGGGAGGTCCGACAGGCGGAAGCGCAACATGAAGGCGGCCTCGTCGCCCGGCGGCACCACGTGCACGCCGTTCGGCTTGGCAACACGGGTCGCCACCTTGGCCACGATCCGCTGGGTCCCTCCACCCAGCGATACGGTGACCTCGGTCCGCTCCTTCACCTCCCTGCGAATGCGGTCGGCCGTGTCCGCCAGATCCTCCCCCTTCAGCATCCGCTCGGTCCCGGTGAGATCGAGGTAGAATTCGTCGATGGAGGCGGCCTGCACAACCGGCGAGAGTGTCCCCAGCACCCCCCTCACGGCTCGGCTCCGCTCCACCACCGCGCCACGCGGAACCGGCACGACCAGCGCTTCGGGACACAGCTGCAGCGCCCGCGACGTGGGCATCCCGGAACGCACGCCGTAGTCCCGCACGGCGTACGAGGCGGACGTGATGACCCCTCGGTTGCTCCGGCCTCCGACCAGCAGGAGCGGGTGCCTGCCCGCACCCTCCGGATCCTCCAGGCGGGCGACCTGAACGAAGAAGCTGTCGCAGTCCACCAGGAGAATCCTCCTGGAACCTTGCGGGGGGGTCCTGTCTTTGGACAACGTTCTACCTCCGGCACGGCGCGTTCGGGCCGCCAGCAAGGTAATCACTCTCAGGAGACCGCACAGATGGCCTACCCCTTCGAGCTTCCCGATCTGGGATACTCTCACGATGCACTCGAGCCCCATATCGATACCCGCACGATGCAGATCCACCACGGGCGCCACCACGCCGCCTATACCGCCAACCTGAACGCGGCCCTCGCCGGCCATCCGGAGCTGCACGGCATGTCTGCGAAAGAGCTTGTTGCCGATCTGTCGGCACTGCCCAAGGGGATCCGGGGCGCGGTGCGCAACAACGGCGGCGGCTTCGTGAACCACAACTTCTTCTGGCGCATCATGACCCCGGGAGGAGCGGGCTCGCCCGGCGGAGCTCTGGCGGCGGCGATCGACGCGGCCTTTGGCAGTCTTGCCGACTTCCAGAAGCAGGTCGCGGGAGCCGCGGTGGGCCGCTTCGGTTCCGGCTGGGCCTGGCTGGTCGCCGGCGACGGAGGCGGACTCGAAGTGTGCTCCACTCCCAACCAGGACACGCCCATCATGGATGGGAAGACGCCGCTGCTGGGCATCGACGTCTGGGAGCACGCGTACTACCTGAACTACCAGAATCGCCGGCCGGATTATGTGTCCGCTTTCTGGAACGTGGTCAACTGGACGGTGGTGGAGGAAAACTACGCCGCGGCCGGCTGACCATCGGCCGGTAACCGTGCGCTTGGGATCGTCGTCGAGCGCGGGGGTTGGACCGGCGGGACACGCCGAGGCGTGGGTACCCGGAGCGGAGCGTTTTCTATTACAATTGGTGTGGCGGTTTTCGGTCCTGTAGACATATGTTTACAAAAAGCGCGGATACCACTGGAACGGTTGCAGGAGGTGTGACCCTTGGGTGCTGAGCTGTCGCGATCGAATATCGGGCCTGGGAAGATGGGTGCGAATCCGGTTTGGATGGGCGTGTGTGGCAGAGCTGTCCTTGTCGCCCTTGCGGTCTGTTGGCCGGGCGACCTGGCCGCCCAGAGTCTCAGCGGCGGACGGCGGGTGATGCAGGAGCAGTTCGCCAAGGCCGAGGAATACGACTATACGCCCCTCAAGGACGCGGCTCACGTGTACCGGTTCGTGGAACTGGGGCTGTTGGTGCCGCTGACAGGCAACGCCAATTACGCGATCGACGACGAAGTCTCGTTTCCGTACGCGCGTCCCCAGGTGAAGCTGTTTGTGGAGCGCCTTTCGCGACAATACCGCAGCGCCTGCGGAGAGCAGTTGGTGGTGACCAGCCTGACCCGGCCGCTGAATCGACAGCCTCCCAATTCCTCCAGGTACTCGGTGCACCCCAGAGGCATGGCCATTGACCTGCGGAGAAGCAACTCGCGGGCTTGCCGCGGCTGGCTCGAAGATGTCCTCCTGCACCTCGAGGGCAGCGGTACCCTGGACGTGACGCGCGAGCGCAGGCCGCCCCACTACCATATCGCCCTGTTTACGCACGAATACGCCGCGTACGTGGACCGCCTTCGCAGCTCCGGGGAGCGGGCGCCGGACACCCGGGTCACGGAGGCGCTGCTGCCGGCGAATCCGCCTCAGCCCGAGGTCATCAGGTACAGAGTCCGTTCGGGAGATTCCCTCTGGGAGATCGCGCGGACGTATGGGACCACGGTCGATCGTCTCAAATCGGTCAACAACCTGAGAGGTTCGCGCATCTACGCGGGCCAGTTGCTTCAGGTCAACCGGGCGACCCCGCAGTAGGGGTCGGTCGCGACCGGCAACGGACTCGATATCGAGGCGATTTGCCGGTGACCGAAAGCGCATCGGAGGCGCGCGCGCGCCTCGGCGGTAGGGAGCTCACGGTCTCGATCGTAATCCCTGCCTTCAATGAGGTCTCGACCGTCAAGACGCTGCTTCGGCGTGTGGCGGCGGTTCCCATCGCCAAGGAAGTCATCGTCGTGGACGACGGTTCCACGGACGGGACGCGCGAGTTGCTGCCCCGGTTGCAGGCGCAGGGGCTGATCGACCGGCTGTTCATGCACGAGGGCAATCGCGGCAAGGGGGCAGCCCTGCGCACGGGATTCCGCCGTGCAACGGGGGACGTGGTGGTCGTGCAGGATGCCGATCTCGAGTACGATCCGGGTGAGATTCCCAAGCTGCTGGCGCCGATCGCCCAGGGGAGGGCCGACGCGGTGTACGGCTCGCGTTTTCTGGGTCTCGACAGGACCGTGAAGGTGGTCTTCTACTGGCACATGCTGGGCAACAAATTCCTGACCCTTCTGAGCAATGTGCTTACAGGTCTGCGGGTCACCGATATGGAGACCTGCCAGAAGATGGTCCGGAGGGACCTCCTGCAGTCCCTGCCGCTCTCGGTCGACCGCTTCGGGATCGAACCGGAGATCACGGCCCGTCTCGCCCAGGCGAAGGCGCGGGTCGTCGAACTGCCGATCAGCTATTCGAGCCGTTCCTACGCCGAGGGAAAGAAGATCGGGTGGAAGGACGGGGTATCGGCGATCTGGTTCATCCTGCGTTGCAACCTGCTGCCGCCCAGGGCGAGGCCGTGGAACGGTCCTGCGCCAGATTGGCTGGCCGACTGACGGGAAGGGGTCGCGGCCGGTAATTCGGTTGCCGGCGGGTCAGGGGTCAAAGGGGCTCACGCGAAGTTGCGGCAGAATCTGTCCCATCCAGCCATTGATGCGGCCTACTGGAATCCAGTGTTGTCCATGGGTGTCCAGTTAGTTCCATAACATACTGTTTTTCAACAGGTTAGATACGGTGTCGTCTACTCCATTCAACCGGCTGCGTCTCTTGCAATCCGCTGCCATCCCGACTACGATTAGGGAATGAATAATGTTACCAGCACCCGCACCCAGCGCCGTCGAGGCAAGCCGAAGGGTCGCCATCCCCACAACCGGCTCTCTGCCGCCTTCGTGCGCTCCGCTCCGCCCGGAAGACACTGCGACGGCAACGGGCTCTACCTCTACGTCAAGAAGACCGTATGTGGACGCCCCCGGGTGGGCAAGCAAGGACTCTGAGACGAGTTGGTGGCAGTCTGGTCAGGTACTGTCGTATGTTCGGCCTCTTGATGCGGCCCTTATTGGCCGCGGGCCCGTATGGTGTTCGTGAGATCAGATCCAAATCGGAACCACGGGCTTCTGAGGCCCTCGGTCTTCTACTGGTTTTTCTGATCCCGTCTCGCTGACTGTTTGCCCTTACCCCGTTCTTGCGTCCTGCTGCCACCTCTCCCGGGCAGCTCCTTTGCTCTCGTTTCTCTCCTTTCGCCGTCCGCTCAGGCGGCAGCGCGAACCCGGTAGGTCTCCTTCCTTGTGGCCAGCGCCCAGACCCTCCGCGCCATCCGGTTGGCGAGGGCCACCGCGACCACCTTCTTCGGCTTGCGTTCCAACATCCCGGCCAGCCACGGATCCGTCTTCTCGCCGCCACGGCTCGCGTGCCGGACGACCGCCATGGCTCCTGTGATCAGGAGCCGTCTGAGATCCCGCTGGCCCATCTTCGATATCCTGCCCAGTCTCGGCTTTCCCCCGGTCGTGTGTTGCCGCGGCACCAGACCGAGCCAGGCCGAGAAGTTGCGGCCGCGCCGGAAGCTCTCCATCGGCGGCGCGAACGCTTCGAGCGCCAGCGCGGTGATGGGCCCGATCCCCGGGATCGTCATCAGCCGCGCCGTCTCTTCGTGCTCCCCCGCGCTCGTCCGGATCTTCCGGTCGAGTCCGTCGATCTTCTCGTCGAGCTCGTCGATCCGCTCGAGCAGCAGCCATCCCAGCTCGACGACCGCCTCCGGCAGGCCACACGCCTTGTCCTCGAGAACCCCGGCTAGCTGCACGATCCAGGCCCTGCCCTGCGGAGCGACCACGCCGTACTCGGCCAGGTGACCCCGAAGCGCATTGATCGTCTGCGTGCGCTGGCGCACCAGGAGGTCGCGCGTGCGAAAGAGCATCCCCTGCGCCTGCTGCGCCTCGGTCTTGACCGCCACGAAGTGCATGGTCGGTCGCTGCGCCGCTTCCGTGATCGCCTCCGCGTCAGCCGCGTCGTTCTTGCAGCGCTTGACGAAGGGCTTCACGTAGATCGGGGGGACCAGCCGCACTTCGTGGCCGAGCGCCGCGATCTCCCGGCCCCAGTAGTGGGCACTGGCGCACGCCTCCATCGCTACCGTACACCCCGGTTGCGAGGCGAGAAAGCTCAGCAGCTTCCCGCGGCTCAGCTTCTTCCGGTACGCTACCGACCCATCCCCGTTCGCCCCGTGTACCTGAAAGCTGCGCTTTGCCAGATCGATCCCGATGATGCCAACCTCTTCCATGTGGATGCCTCCTCCCTCAGATGGTCGACTAATCGCTTCAGTACCATCTTGGCACATCGCGATGCCGCCGCGAGGGGGCGTCCACTCCATCGGAACCCGCAGCTGGGTCCAGCGGCTCGTCGTTCGGGGCAGGAAGCGCGAGATCGGCCTCGGCAGCGTCGTCCTCGTCTCGCTGGCCGAGGCCCGCGAGCAGGCGCTGGCGAACCGGAAGCTGGCCCGTGCGGGCGGGGATCCGCTGGCCGAGAAGCGCCGGTCCCTCGGCGTACCGACCTTCGCCGAGGCCGCCGTGCGCATGATCGATCAGAAGCGCGGCGGGTGGCGCAACCCGAAGACTGCGAAGCTGTGGACTCGCAAGCTGGAAATGTATGCCTTCCCGCGCCTCGGCAACCTGCCGGTCTCGGAGATCACCAGCGCCGACGTGCTGGAAACGCTGTCGCCGATCTGGCACGCGAGGCCGAAGGTCGCCCGCGCCGTCCGTCGGCGCATCCGCGCCGTACTCGAATGGGCCGTCGCCATGGACTTCAGAACGGACAACCCGTGCGACCGGCTCCTGCCGGTGCTCGGCGCGCAGCACGATGTCGTCACGCACCGCAAGGCCCTGCCTCACGGCGAGGTGGGGGCGGCCATCGCGAAGATGCGGGCGGCGAAGCCGGGGAAGGTGGACACGCTGGCGTTCGAGTTCCTGGTCCTGACGGCGGCGCGCGGCGGCGAGGTCCGCGGGGCGGTGTGGGCGGAGATCGACCAAGATGCGGGCGTGTGGACGATTCCGGCAAGCCGGATGAAGAGCGCCCGCGAGCACCGTGTGCCCCTGCCGGGCCGGGCGTTGGAGATCCTTGACGCGGCGCGCAAGCTGGGCGGTGGCGGGAGCCCGTTCGTGTTCATCACCGAGCGCGGGAAGCCGTTGAACAGAAAGCGGCCGGGACGGTTGCTCCTGAGCTGCGGAATCTCGGCGGTGCCTCACGGGTTCCGGTCGTCGTTCCGGGATTGGGCCGCCGAGAGGACGGACCATCCCCGGGAGGTCGTCGAGGCGGCGCTGGCGCACGTGGTGCAGAACAAGGTCGAGGCGGCGTACCTGCGGACGGATCTGTTCGAGCGGCGGAGGCGGCTCATGGAGGACTGGGCGGAGTATCTCTCGGGCCGGTGAGCAAGCACCAGGGCCTGACCTGGTCGTTGTGGCCCCGCTTTCGGCGACTTGCCGGCGTTTCGGGACATCTACGGCTCTACGATCGCCTCAGATCGACGATCGCCGCCCCCCGAGGGGTACGGGGTAGGGTGGAACCGGTGCGCGATTGGGGAGCGCCGCGATCGCCACGGCGAACGAACTTCGCCCTCGTCGCCCAATGCGGCCGCAGACCACGAGGCCGGGGAGCTTGCCCGCGACGGTACGGTCGAGGCTGTTCCGGGCGGTGCCCGATTGGCGTTTCGGGGCGTTCGCAGGGGGCTGGCTGACGACCGTTACTGGTCGTAAGCCAGCCCACGCGATGTTGAACATCGCGGCTGGCAAGGGGAGGCTCCGCCCCCCTAGAACCCCCCGTCTGTCGTGCCGCCTGAATAGGGGGCGGGATCGTCCCGGCATCCCCGATTCGAAACCTGCGGCTCGGAACCGAGCCGCCAGCCCTTCAGCTAGCCATGCGCCGGTCAACAGCCCTCCACCAGCTCATAGACGGCGACGCTCTGTTCGTCGAACTCGCCTTCCTCAAGCAGCAATATCCAGCCCGGACCTGCGTCGAGGAGGGTGCGGTCGGACGGGATTGTGAGCCGGTGGAGCCACACTCCATCCGGATCCAGCAAGTGGAACTCGTCGCCGCCCATGTCCCGCCAGGGATGGGGCACAACCCACACGCTGCCGTCCGGTAGCGACAGGAGCCCCTCCGATACGTAGGCTGGAAACCGCTCCGCCCGGTCGTCCCGAATCTCCAGTCACCTTTCCCTCTCGTAGCGTCGGCGTTCTTCGGGCGTTTCGTACCGGCCAGGTAGGCGTCACGGTAGCGATTCAGGTGCTCGCGCGTGACATCGAGGTCCCGGCCCTGCCCATCGCGCGATGGGCGTGACTCGACCGTTCCAATCCCCATGTTCGAGTTGGTAGTCATCTGCCGATCCGCAACAGCCGGTGGCCGTGACCGCGCGGGCCCATGTTCTTCCCCCACATTCTCGAACCGGATCCGCCACCAAAGTTGAAGCGCTCCGCCCCAGGGATGCCCGGGGTCAGGGTAACCACGCCATCGTCAAGATTGGGTCGCGAAGAAATGACCAGGGTTCTCCAAACGAGTTCGGACGGCACCTACCGCTCGTTCGTCAACGAGATGCTAAGACCATCGAGCCGAGCCGAAGCTCTACCATCTGGGCACGGAACACCAGTTGTTCGACGCTGCCAACCGCTACTCGATCGCCACGCCGCGCGACACGCATGAATGGATCCTACCTAGACGTGTCCGAGATTGCCGAATACGCGGGGTCGGTGAAGGTCAGGGACCGGCTCAGGGCCTTCGACCTCCTAGGGTCGACTCCGGTTGTCCTGGTCGACCGGCAGGTCGGGCCGGATGCCGACGGGATTCCGGATCGGGCGCTCGACTGGTACGACATCGGAGACCTGCCCGATCGCCCGGTGACGCCTGGCTGGCAGAGCGCTCCGTCGAGACCTATCTTGCGGTGAACCGCGAAAGACCGTGGTTCCCACCCCCGCCCGAAGTCCCCCTCATGACAACACCGACTTGCAGGATAGCCGCTCTTTTGACGGTAGCCTCCCTCCCCCTCGCCTGCGGGCCCATCTCCGACTCGCAGAACACGACCGAGACCGTCGTCGAGACCGAGACCATCGGCGACACGACCGTGGTCAGGACCGTGAGCGGAAGCGTCTGGGGCGGAGACGCCACACTCGTGCCGGAAGTCTCAATCGGCGAGCTGGTCGGGGCGGAGGAGTACCTCTTCGGTTCGGTAAGCGCGATCGCCGTCGACGACGACCACAACTTGTACGTGCTGGATAGACAGGCCCGGCACGTTCGCGTCTTCGATTCGGAGGGCACCTACGTCAAGACGCTGGGCAGGGACGGCGAGGGGCCGGGTGAGTTCAAGGTGCCCATCGGGCTTGCCATCTCCAACGGCCGCCTGCTCGTGAGGGATCCGGCGAACGGGCGTGTGCAGCTGTTCGGGCTGGAGACAGGGGAGAACGAGGAGTGGAAGTACCTGCCGAGTGAAGTTTTCGCGAATACCCCGCTGTACCGGGATGATCAGGGCCGAATCTATGTGGACATCACCGAAGAAGAGCAACGCTTCATCGTCATGGACTCCGACGGCAAGCAAATCGACACGATCTCGGCTCCTGTTGCCCCTGCCGACTTCGACGATGACCAATACTACATGAACGCCCGGGTCGAGAGGGGAGACCGGTGGATGTCCGTCGGCGCGACCGTTCCGTTCAGCCCGGATTGGTACTGGACGGTCCACCCGACCGGCCAATTCCTGTCGGCACTGTCCACGGCGTACCGGATCAGCCTCGAGCAGGACGGTGGCGTGCTACGCATCGAGAGAAACCATACACCGGTGGCGGTGTCGGACGATGAACGGGACCGCCATGAGCAGGGGATTCTGAACCGGATGCGCCGGTGGGATGCGGGATGGACCTGGGACGGTCCCGCCATTCCGGATCACAAGCCGCCCTTCAGGGGCCTTCGCGCCGGCAGCGATGGCCGGATCTGGGTGAGTCTCCGGACGGAGGCGCAACAGGTCGCGAACGAGGATCACGACCCGGGCAATCCGGAGTCCCCTCCGTATACGTGGGTCGAGCCGCTCCGCTACGATGTGTTCGAAGCCGACGGAACCTACCTCGGGGCCGTGGTTCCGCCCGAAGGATTCAGCCTTTCGTCTCCTCCCGTCTTCGGTCGTTCCTTCGTCTGGGCGGTTGAGCGGGGCGAGATGGATGTACAGCGGGTGGTTCGCTACAGGATCGCGTTGCCCGGCTCCTGAAGGGGTGAACCGCTGGTCCCGTCCGGCAGACATTGCATGGCATTCGCATCGCCAAGGGAGCCGGGCGAAGCTGTGGTCTCCGCCGTCACCAGCCCGGAAGCGCTCACCGTCGCCACTGCGGCGGCGGTGCTCGACCAGCTTACCGCAGCTCCCGCCATTAGCTTGCCGGTCTGGTCTCGCACCTCAGCAGTGAACTGTTCGGTCGCGCCCAAGGCGGTGAGCTGGACGGTCGCGGGACTGACGCCGACAGTCGCGGGCCGGAGGGGATCGGAAGGCGTGCGCGGCGGCTCCGTGGCCCCGTCCCCGCAGGCGGACGTCCACGCCGCGCACAGCCCGCGGACGGCAACAATGAGGATGCGATGCCGGTTCAACGTCTCTTCCTCCAACTACTCTTGTTGAAGCTGGGCTTCGCGCCGGCTCCGAGCTCTCCAGCCCCGCTCCACGACGCGCTCCCTTTCCTCCCCGCTCACCCTTCGCCAGGCTGGGTAGTCGGCTATTTGGCGTGCTGCCCGGCTCCAATCACCGACGACGCCGGAGCGACTGGGTCTCGGCCCAAGGCCCCTATAGAAGGGACAGCCTACGACCAGCTTTCCAACCGGCAGGGCCGGACCCCAGTTGGCGCGCCACCGCTTTCCCGCCCAAGTTAACGCCGGGCAGGCAGGGGCGAGGCGGCACGAGGTTCTGGGCGGCACACGCCCTCTACCGCGCTACAGCGGCGCGGAGATTCGGGGGTCAAAGGGGGGCGTAGCGTCCCCCTTGCCAGGCCGCAGTGTTCAACACTGCGTCGGCTGGCTTAGACACCGTAGAGTGCTTCGAGCCAGCCCTTTGGACGCCTCCGAGACACTGCTCTGAGCGGTGCCCGAAGTGGTCAGCGGGGGCGTCCTCCACTCCATCGCAACCGGCTCCGTTACTGAGACGACGAGTCCTGTCCTGTCTGCCCACTCCCCTCTTGACGTTGCGGTGTTGCAGCCCCGGATAGGACCGGATAGACTTACCCGCGATGAGAACGATGGGCTTGTTCCCCCAACCGAAATCGTTGATCGTGGTGGGTTCGAGATTGTGGGGTTCGAGGTGATCGGGAGGATCAATGTGAAGCGGACGGCGAGGCGACCGAAGATCCTTTCGTTTACGATGGCATGCGTGTTTGCGGCGGGCGCGTTGGCCCCTCACTCCGCCACCGGGCAAGTTGCGCAGGTGCGCGGCCAGGTAGTGGACGGCTCGAATGGAAGCGCCGTGATCAGTGCTTTCGTCACTGTGGACGGGACCCAGGCATACGATCTCACTGACTCCCACCCCAGCACCACCCAGATCTACGACCGGCGGGCCCGGAAGGTCACCCGCAACATCGTCGAGAGGATCTCGATCTCAGCCCGCGCCGTCCCCGGAAAGGAACCCGTCCCCGTGAGCAACCAGTACACCCTCCTACGCCGATGATTCCAAGGTAGGAACAACGGATCTTAGTCCCCAAAACATGCTCCTACGCTCGGCCGGCACTCATTTCTAGACCCTTCATGCATCTGACCCTACGTTCATCCCACCCACCAACAGCCGGCGCTTGGGCCCGGCCCTTGGTCACACTTGCCCTCGCATCTTGCGTCGGCTGTCAAGTGGAAGCGCCCCCCCTCGCCACCGCTACGGTCACCCACCGAGTCCGGGACTTGGGAGAGCCCCATTGGCTTGTGGATACGCTGATAGGTGGGGAGCCCGGCGACACGACGCTCCTTCTGCCGGGATTCATGCGTTTTCAGAACGGCCGTTTACTCGTATACGACTACGGAGACGCCCGCCTGAAGGTGTTCGGTTCCGACGGGACATGGCTCTGGTCGTTTGGCCGGTTCGGTGACGGCCCAGGAGAGTTCCGCAATCCTACGGACGCCATGATTGGAGCCGATGGCTTCCTCTGGGTGCTTGACCGGGGGGCTGGGCGCATCACCAGAATCTCGCCTGGCGGTGAACTCGTTGACCTCATAACCCTTGGCGCGACGGCATGGCGCTTCCTGCCGACCGCCGACCTAGCTCTCGTCTTTCCGGCAGACGCCAGCGACGTGTTCTTCCGGAAAGTTTCCCTGTCCGGGAGCGTTGGCGGGTCGACGGAGTACCCGACTCAACAGCTCCGGGACGCAGACTCGCGCCTCCGGTTTGTGGAAGTTGACGCTTCTCGGACGGGCCGTTGGGCGGTAGCCTTCGCGAAGGCTGATCTCTTCCTTTCCTACCGAGACGACGACATCCAGTGCACGGGATTATTGACCGTCCGTGCTCCCGTCAATCGTCAGTGGATGCCGGCTGACAACGTTTTTGACCCCGTCCTTGGCGTCGGGTGGCGAGGTGTGAGGTTTGAGGTCTATTCCCACGCACTGCCCGACTCTACGCAGGTGTTCATCGATCGTTATGGTGCCGACGACTGTGAATACGAAGCATCTACGCTAGTGTCCATCCCAGGCCTGGTCACCGCGGTTGTGCCTGGCAATGACTCTTACTACATCCTGTCGCGGGAGCCGCTCCCCGTCGTCTACGAGGTTCGCCGACCCTCTTCTTGAACGCCCGGTTTTCCCCAGGAGCACCTAACCATGCGACTACTCCTACGAGTTGGACTACTTTCCACTATTCTCGCCGTAGCAATCGGCCTGAATGGAATCGCCCATCGTCACTGACGCTTGTGCCGATGATTTCTGTCACCCGGATTGTCAGCCATGCGCTCTGTTCGGCAGTAGCGCCTGTATACCCCCGGTAGGCTGCCACTTCTTCTGCGAGTACAAGCCCTAGTCTCCGGGCTGTGGACCGGAAAGTCTGCCTCCCCCGGCCGCCTTTTTCTGTTATCCGCCGGGCACGGGGCCAAATGCTGTCCAGCGGGAAGGACAAGGAGCCTGGGCCCGGGCCTGTCCAGGCGCAGGAATTGCCGCTCAGGTGCTAACGTGCTAAGCAACTCCAGCCCACGAACAGGCGATCCCGATTGAACCCCTATTGGGAACGCCACCAGCAACTTCAACGTGAAGCGCGCGAGGAAGCGGAACGGCTTGAGCAAGAGCTCCTGACCCCCGATGCGCTGCGCGACCTCTTCCACCCCTCGCCCCCCCGCGACCGCCTCCATACGTGTTTCACACTACACTTGCCTCAGCAAGACGTCCCTCTGTGCCTCCTGCGCGACGCGGAAGCGGCCTACGGCCCCCCCAGCGACCTACGTCTGTTGCAGAACATGCGGAAGGGGGCTGCCGCTGGGGGTCTCTTCGACCATATACAACGTGCTGCATACCCGCCCGCTGCTAAGCCTCACCGAGTTGGGGTGAACCGGGCACGAGGTCCGAGATCGACCCCACCTCGACCTAGCCAGTCCGGCTAGCATATCCGGAGGCGTCCAGCACCGTAGATCAGTATCCAGTTCTAGAAACGGGAACTGGTTGGGGAACGGAACACACTGTGTCTCGTGTAAATCCTTTGAGATAAAAGGTTTATAACATTTGTGCCCATCCAGCCATTCCAGCGCCCATCCGGGTTCCCGATCTTCACGCGTGGCTGAGCGCCACCCGGGATTCGGTCGTACCCGCCGGGGCGCCGACCCCCTCGAAGTCTTCTGGTGGGCCCACAGCCGTCGCGAAAACGATCGGCATCTCTATAAGCAACTTCAAAGGATTGGATACAAATGACTGACATAAAAGGATTTACACTCATAGAACTCCTGATTGTCCTGGTCATTATCGGGATCCTCGCGGCCATCGCGATCCCGCAGTTCTCGGCGACCCGTGAAATGGCCTACTTCGCCGCCATGAAATCCGATGTCAGGAACTTTGCGGCCCGGCAGGAGCTCTACTACGCCACCAATTACGAGTACACCGATGTGTTGGCCGACGTCGACTTCGTGGCCTCGGAGGCAGTCACCCTTACTGCTACGGCCACATCCTCGGGATGGTCGGCCACGGTCACGCACACGGCCCTGGACGCGAATGAGGGTTGCGCCATCTACTACGGCGATGCGACCGCGTCGACGATTGGGTCCGCGACGCCCGAAGTAGAGGGGCAGATCGTATGCACGCAGTAGCGGCCCGCCTGGGGCGACCCCTGGCGCAGGGAGGCTACTCCCTCATCGAGATCGCCGTGGCGCTTGCGATCGTCGCTGCGCTTGCGCCCCCCGTAGCCGCGTCGGCGTCTCGCCTGCGAGCGGTGTACGCCGTGCGACGAGCCCAGGAAAATGCGGCCCTGCTCTTCACTGCAGCGCGCTGGGCCGCTGTCCGGGATGGAAGGGCGACGATTGAACTCGTGGCTGCTCCGCCCCGAGGCCGAGTGATTTCCGCCAATGGAGATACGGTGTTGACTGCCGACCTCGGTCAGGGCGGGGTGACGCTGCGCCTGAGCGGAGATCGTGCCACCAGTCGCGTACGCTATGGCCCTGTCGGACTCGGCTGGGTGGCCAGCCAGACGCTGCGCTTTGCGAGGGCCGGTCATGAGAGGGCGCTGGTGATCTCCTCTCTGGGCAGGGTATCGCGTCGATGAACCGATCGGGGACATCGCTCGCCGAGCTTGTGGTCGCGGTTGCGATCGTGGGGCTGGGCGTGGTGGGCGTGTCGTCTCTGACCGCTACGGCGGCCAGGACGCTGGTGCGTGCCAGGGCTCTGGATGAAGCCCATGCAGTGCTGCAGAGCTTTGCCGACTCGGCGCGGATCGGAAACGGTCCGGTTTCGGGGGAGCGCGATCTTCCCTCGAGCAGGCTGACCTGGAACGTCCCGCAAAGCCCTGGGAGCGAGGCCTGGGCAAGGATCGACCACATCGCCCTGCCTGCTCCGGTCGTCCTTCGATTCAATGTCGTGTCGGGCGGGGGTACTCCGTGAATATGCCTGGCCCTGGACGCCCTTCGCACGGAAACGTCGGTTTCAGCGTCGCCGAGGCTGTGGTGGCCGGAACTCTCTTCCTCCTGATCATCCAGGTTGCCTGGTGGGTTACCGCGGTGCAGAGCAGGACCGCTACCCGAGTGATCGAAGAAGCGCGGATCCTGGACGAGAACAGGCTGATTCACCATCTGCTCGTGACCGAGGTGGGTCATGGGCAGGCACCCCCGGACTGGAGCATCGATGCCGACGTGTTGGCGTTGCGAGCGTTCCGTGGTGTCGCCTTCGTCTGTCGGACACAGCCAGTCCAGGGCTGGGGGGTGGCGACTTCCGGGTACCGCTCACCGAACCGCGACAAGGACTCGGTCATCGTCTTTTCCGCGGAGTCGGGTTGGCAGGTTTCGAAACTTGTCCGGACGCGCGGCGCAGGTACACTCGACTGCCAGGACATTCCCGGTTTCTCAACCGAGATATGGTCCCTGGATCCGCCGCAGCCCGGAGCTCTTGCCGGCGCATATTTCGAGCGTGGACAATACCGCTTCTCAAGCGAGGCCTTCCGCTATCGCGTTGGGGACGGTGGATGGCAGCCATTGACATCCACGGGTATCTCCGAGGACTCGACGACGCTCGCTCCGGCCGGGGCAAACGGTGTGGTCGCACGAGTTGTCCGGACCGATACCGATTCCCCGTCCCGGTCCGTCGCCTGGAAAGCGTGGGGGACCCGGTGACAGTCTCCAGGTCACCCGGCAGAGAGGGTTTTGCGCTCGTCCTGGTGCTTTTGGCGCTGACGCTGCTGGCGGCCATCGCGACTGCTGCCCTGACGACCGCAGTGGGACAACTGCGCGCGGCCACGGCCCGGGGCAGGGTGCTTACAGCGCAAACGGGCGCGCGTGATGCGGTGGAGGTTGCGCTGAGCACAACGCGGGGTCTCGCCGCGTCACAAGTGGGGGACTCAGCGCTACAGCTGTTTCGCAGACCGTTTGGACGCGACGGATCTCAACAAGTCATGGACCTTCGCCTGTCGAGGGAAGTTCACGTCTTCCTTGGCCTTGCTGTCGAAGACGGCGGCACTCCGGCGCGCAAGGGACGCCTGGTGTGGTGGATGGATCCCGACGTGCGGGTAGCCGCCCACCGTGCTGTTGTGGAGAGCGCCGCGTTTCGGGCTGAGCCGGGAGCTCGGGCGGCTGCGGACGCGATCCTCGACGGGCGTAGCGGGATCGCGCGGTGCGATGGCCTTTCGGCACTGCGAAATGCTTTCGGAACGAATCCGGTCCCGGTCAGCGCGACTCTTCCACCCCCACCTGCCTGGGGTCCAGGGCAGGACGGCCCCGAATTCGCCGGAGTTCGCCTGGGATGGTTCAGCCACCCAGCGTTGCGTCGGCTGGCCGACCACCGGGTAGCATCCGGACAGTCTCCGCCGCCGGCTGGTTGCCTCGGGTGCTGGTCGGGACTGGTGTACAGCGGCCCGACTATTCATGGGGCGGGGGATGGAGCCGGGGTGCTCGTTGTCAGCGGTGACCTGACTATTGCCTCGGGTTCTTCGTGGACCGGCCTGGTGCTCGTTTCGGGCAGCGTAACTCTGGCCGGGGCGTCCAGCATTACGGGGCTCGTACGCGCTGGAGGACAGGTGTTGCTGCGTCCGGGATCCGTGCTGGACGGTTCCGCGTGTGCGGCGCTGGAAGCACTCCGGGCAATCGAGTCGCGGACCTACCCCATTCCATTCCCCGGGAGGTCCTGGCTGACCCCCGTAGGACCACAGGCGGGGTAGGGCCATGGGTCTCTTTGGCAGGAGGAATACATCGGTTGGCCTGGACATCGGCAGCGGCTATGTGAAGCTGGCCGAAATCGACCACGGGGGTGACCGACCCGAGGTATTGCGGGTGGCCGCACGTCCGATTCCGGAAGGGTCGGTGGCCGAGGGTGAGATCGTGAGGCCGGACCGTGTGGCACAGACGGTGCGAAGCCTCCTGGAAGACGCGGGTATTGGCACTCGGAATGTTGTGGCCGCGTTGGGCGGGCACGATGTCTTCGTCAAGAGGCTGGAGATGACTCGCGGAGACGGATCCAACACCCGCGATCTGATCAGACGAGAGGCCGAGCGACACATTCCATTCGATATCCGGAGCGTTCACCTCGATTTCCAGGTCCTCAAGCCACGGGTTACGGCGGAGCGCATGGAGGTACTGCTGGTCGCTGCCAAGAAGGAGAGCGTTGAAGCGCGACTGGCTCTCCTGGAGGCCGCCGGCACCGGTGTTTCCCGGCTCGATATCGAGGCATTTGCGCTTTGCAATAGTCTTTGCCACAACTACCCGAGCGTATCCAGCGGCGTCGTGGCACTCGTCAACATCGGCTCGGAGGCCACGAATACCATCATCGTGGAAGACGGTGTTCCGGTACTCATCAGGGATCTTCCGCTGGGATTGAGGCGCTTTGGCGAACTGTTGCGGCGAGTGTATGGGCTGTCGAGCGAATGGGCCGAAGAAGTAATCCTGGGGCGGCGTGAACTGGAGGGACTCGATCGTGCGATGGACACGGGCGCGGACGTCGTCGCCGTGGGGATCGAACGTGCCTGTGCCTTCCTTGGGGCACGTCCGGCGGGTGGGGGTATCGGCCGGGTGTTCGTCAGCGGTGGGGGAGCTTGCGTGGAGGGAGTTGCACGAGTCCTTGCTCACCGACTGAAGGTGGAGACACGAGTTGCCAACCCTTGTGAACGCGTGCCCGCGGCGGCCGGAGTCCAGGGCCGGAAAGCGCTAGCCGAGTCTTCGCCACTCTTCTTTCAATCAATTGGACTTGCCCTGCGATGCGCATAGTGACGTCCTTCCAACGGAGGCGTGCATGATCGAAGTCGATCTAGTACCGGACAACTCGGGCGGCAGGATCGGGAGGGCGCGCCGGCTGCGGTCAGCCGGAAGATTGCGTGCGATCCGACTGGACGCCTGGATCCTTGTGTGCAGCCTGGTCACATTGGGCTCAGTCGGTACCGCCGCCTATCTCGTGCTGACGGCCTCTCGCGGGCTGTCCGATCTGGAGGTCGCGGTTGAGCGTGCGCTCCAGGACTCGGCGCAGTCAGCAGCAGGGGCTCGGTTACTGATGCAATTGCACGGCAAGCGTGATTCCACGATCGCCAGGATTGCCATGATCGAGGGCCTCGACGCTACGAGATATCAGTGGCCCCACATCCTCGACGAGGTTGCGGCAGCGCTCCCGGAAAGTGCCTGGATCACCGGAATTGCGAGCGTCGCTTCAGACGAATCCGAACTCCGATTTCAGGTGGAGGGACGAGCATTGGACAACTTCGCGCTCACGCGCTTCTGGAACGCATTGGAGGCTTCCTTCTTCATTCGAAACGTGCAACTGATCAGCACCGAACATCTTGAACGCAGAGATCCCGGCACGGGCGGCGATCTGTCGGCATCGTATCGGTTTGCTATTGGTGCCGAATACGAGAGCCCGCCGGACGAGGTGGTTGAATTCGTCCGCTTCGAACGGGGTGCTCCGTGAGCATACTGCCGAGCGACAGCCTGCGACGTAGCGCGGTGCTGATCGCGTTGCTGGCGTTGTCGGCTGTGTACTTCGTGTACACCTACATGTACGTCGTGCGGGAGGAACAGGCCGACGAAATCCGTCTCCGCCTCGCCGATTTGGGAGCACGGTCGCACACAGTTCGCCCCGAAGGCTCGCTCGACCAGTCAGAGTTGGTACGCCGTATCGAGGTGTACGAAGCACACTTGGCACGACTGGAGGAGTTGATACCCTCAAACGAGGAAGTGGCGTCCCTCCTTGAGGCAATCTCCGTGCAGGAGGCGCTCACGGGTGTGGAGGTGACGATGCTTCGTCCCGAGCTGCCTGAAGCCGGGGAGCTGTACGACCGCTGGAGCTACGAATTGGCGGTCAAGGGCGACTATCACGCCATCGGCTCCTTCCTGACGGCAGTCGCCTCTCTGGAGCGAATCATGGCACCGGCTGATTTGGTGCTTGATTCGGGTTCACCCTCCAATTCCAATGCAGAGCAACCGGGTGCGCTCTCCACAATCGTGGCTCGCTTCCGAATCCGGACCTATGTGGTCCCGCCCGCGCGTACGGCTCAAGCGTCCCCCCCCAAACCATCCAGCGTGACTCCGCAATGATACCCACACGATTGCACTCATCCATCCGCGTGCTCGCCATGTCTCACTCGCTGACCCGGACGCTCCGATTCGACGCTCTGTGCGCGGGCGCGACTCTGTGCATGGTGTTGATATGTCCAGGCAATGCCACTGCGCAGGGCCCAAGTGAGGTTGAAGCGATGGAGCAAGTGGTGAACGCAGCGGCGCTTCTCTCCGACCCGCCGTCTTTCCGTCGCGAGACCTTCACCTACTTGAGAGAAAACCGGCGTGATCCTTTTTCGCCCCCCGGTGTGATGATGACGGGTAGTCCAATGGTCGGGGGTGTCAGACTGCTCGGGATTATCCACCACCCCCAGGACGATCTGAGTGTGGTGCTGCTCGAAAGCGGGATGCAAAGCGAGAACGCAAGCGGTGCCGAGCCCGGTGGAGTGCATTTGCCGGGGGGTATTCGGCTTCGCGTGGGAGATTCGGTAGGAGACACACGCATAGCGCAGATTCACGTCGATCACGTCGTGGTGGAGATTGCTTCGTCCAGTGGAGTGACCCGTCGCATCGTGGAAATGCCCAAGGCGGAAGGGGAAGCTGGCTCATGATTTCGGTTAGGAACTCAAGGTGGCTTGCGCTGTTGATCGGCCTTGTCGGTCAAACGACGCCGGTGTCAAGGGCCGAGGCTCAGGAGAACACGGTACTGGACGTGAGCCCGGAAGGACCAATCACTGCGACGTTCACCAACGCGCCTGTGCGAGACGTGCTCTTCATGTTCGGGGATTATAAAGCCACCTAGACGGCAGGCGGGTCTCCGGCGATATTTCCCGGTGTGACAGACCGGCGCTCCGCCTTCCATTCCGCGATCTTCTCCGCCCGTCGCTTCGGGTCCACGGGCAACAGCAACGCCCGCGCCATGTCGCTCATCTTCCATCCCCGGTAGCGGGGATTCACTGCCTTTGCGTCGGATGGCTTCTTCATGGACCGGCTCACGGGTTGGAGTATTGGCACTTGGTCAGCTAGAATGCTGCGGGCGCCCCGGTGGCCGCCGGGGACGCCCGCTGATACTCGACACCGAAAGGAGCGGAAGATGTCGAGCAATGGATCCCCCCCGTCCACCACGGAAATCGTCCAACTTCTCCTACGACAACCCCCGTCTGGCGAGTTGGGTCATCCTCGTCGGCTGTGGGCATCACAAGAGACCCTCCGTGCCATTCTTCTCGTGGTGCTTGAGGAAGTTCCTGTAGTGCGCCACCATCAGCTCTGCTCTTGGGCCCAGATCGTTAAAAGTCGCTTCACAGAGTTCACATACGGTAGCCGGATCCCGGAGGATCACCTCGTCGGCGTCGCCCGGGCACTCAACGAACTCATCAGACTGCTTGACAGATAGGTGCGCTTGGGCACGATCCATGGAGCGATTCGCAGTAGTCATGCGGTTCAAGATACCATGCGCCCTCACCGTAGCCAAGCGGCGATAGGTGGTATCCCCCAACTTGTCACCACATCGAGAGTGGGACCACCGACCAGCCTTCCCGGCCCACCATCCGCCTGCACCGGATCGCCGTGGAGGATGGCCCGAACCTTGCCGTCCCCGTCGCGGTAGATGGACACGGGCCGGTCCGTCGAGCCGTCCAGGATCGCCAAGCCGCCGGGGCCTGACAGCGTGACGCTGGCGAGAGCCTCCCACCCCGACCGGACCGGCAGCGTGTAGGCGAAGCTCCCGGCCCCTTCGCCCGCGTCGGCGATCTCCGGCATGGCGAACGACAGCGAGAACAGCACGGCGCCGCCCGCGTCCCGCCCCTCCAATGTCCACGGGCCGGATTGCTCGGGCAGTGACGGCGGCGCATCCACGACGAATGCGGGCTCAAGGTACGCGGCGCCTGTCCCGGCGCCGGTACCTCCCCAGAGCAGGAGACTCCGGACTGGCGCACGGAAAGCAGCCATCCGGGTAGCCGCGCCGCCCTCCTTTTGGAGACGGTTTTCGAGGGCATTATTGAAGTGATAGTCGCTGATCCATGCATCTGGATGTAGTTGGATCCAGCGCATAATGTCGTCCGTGGTGGGCGATACAAGCCGGTGAGCCAGGATGGGTTCGGGGGGGATCCTTCCCCGAGGCAGTTCGCGATGTGCGAACCCCCACACACCAATGTCACCGTCGGGGTACGGGTAATTCGCATCGACGAAAGAGGCGAAACTAGATGTCGGCGTGTGGAGAAGACCTAAGTTGTGACCGAGTTCATGCGCCACAGTAGCGGGACTCGATCCCCCGGTCATGCTGACCCATCCCCCGAGAATCGCGACACCGCCGCCAAACATGCTCCCCAGCCCCATCCAGTAGCCCCCGCTTCCTTCGAGGGTTCGGACAATCTGTACAGCAAGCAGCCCACTCGCCCCGGGAGTCCTGCTACCGCCCTGTTTCCGCGGATCGTACTCAACGGGCGCGTGGGCTGTGACGCGCATGGCCCCTACGGGCAAGAGGTCAGCGGTGTGCCACAATCGCCAATTGCCTCGTTCTGGATCTGCCGCCATGCTGTCGGCCCTCGCGATGAACGCCGTGTCTCCGGCGAAAATGCTGTCGAGACGGGGGTCGTCGCCGTACTTTTTCAGCAACGGGACAAGGGTGAGGTTGAAGGGCGGCAGTTCCCGGACGTCAACGGCTTGGCTACCCTCGGCGGGAATCCGTCCGTGCTCATTTTCGATCACCATTTCCAGCCCAGGACGGATCACGCCGCCAGGAATTGGGGTCGCGTAGGCCAAATCTAAATGGCGGCGAGCGCCGGCACCGTGTGCCCCGTCTCCGGCGACGGCGAAGGCGGTTCGGGCAACCTCCACTTCATGCGTCTTGTGGCCGTCCAGGTAGAATCGGGCTTGAAATGGTGGGGACAGGGTGAAAACACGGAGCAAGGCGTCCTCGCCTGCGACCAAGGGAACCGGAGATTCCCGTGATTGCACGGCCTGCATGAGGTATGCCCCGGCAAGCCCCCCCTCGTCGCACGGGCGGATACCGCCTCCAGGCTTTACGTAGTTCTCTCCCCACTTCTCTTCAAGCCAAGAGCGCATTGGAGGACTCGCGCACAGGTCGGAGTTGTCGCGTCGCCATTCAGGCGAGCCCGGCGGGTGATTGACGACGTGAGTGAGGCGCACATACTCCAGCAACGGAAGGTCGCGTAGCCCCTCGGGGACTGGACCTGACAGATGGTTGCCCCAGAGCACCAATTGCTCCAGAGCCTTCAGGTTGGCCAGTTCCGGCGGGATGTGACCGGAAAGGCGCAGCCCCCTAACGGCCAGCACCTTCAGGGCTTCGAGGTTGCCCAACTCGGGGGGGATCGGGCCGGATGATAGCTCACCGAAAGATCCCGCGATGGCCAAGCGCTCCAGTGCTTCGAGATCCCCCAGTTCGGAAGGAAGGTGTTCGATTGAGCGGACTCGTAGTGTTTCCCAGTCGCCGTCGGGCCAACGGCACGGGCCGCCCAAGCAAGACACACTTCCCATTTCGTTCAAGTCCACGGCATGCCAGTCTTCCAGCGACATGTCCGTCAGCCAATTGTCGCTTCTGGGCCAGTTCGGGCCGTCCGTGGCGTTGTAAAAAGCCACCAGCGCCACGCGGTCTGGATTCTCGACCACCTCCACCGGAAACGTGGCTTGGACCTCCAGCCCGTCTGGATCGTGCGCCGTGACCGTGATGGTCGCCTCGCCCTGAACTGGTCCCGCAAGGCTCACCACGGGGCCTGGATGCAGCGCCACGGGCACGATCACTGTGTCTGAACTGGCGACTGTATACGTCAGCACATCGCCATCTGGATCGATGAAATGTCCGATCAGGTCCATGTCCACTCGCGTGGCACCGTGCCACAGCGTTTGAGCGGAGATCTCCACCGGCGCCGCGGGAGGACGGTTCACCACCACCCCGAACGACGTCGAAGCCTCCGCACCGTCTGGATCGCGGGCTGTCACCGTCACCTCCCCTGCGCCCCCGGCACTCCCGCCCGTCAACGTCGCCGCGCTTCCCGCCATCGAGATCGTGGCAACCGCTGTGTCCGAACTTACCGCTTCGTGCATCAGTGCGTCTCCATCTGGATCGCTGAAGTGCACCGACACGTCGAACGTCGTTGCATCGCCCGGCCCGGTCAGCCGTTGATCTGGAATCGACCCCGACACCACCGGCGGCTGATTCGGGGGCGGCAAGTCGGGCGCGATCGTCTCTTCCTCGCAGGCGAGAACGGTGAACAGAAGGAAGGCTGCAAGAGGTCGGAACATCGGGGGGCGTCTCCCGGTGATGAAGGGTGGCAACGGCCCGGACGGGTGCCGGGCCGTTGCTACCGACACGCGGAGAGAAACCACGAAATGGCCCCGCCTATTCGCCGGTGGTCTCGGGGAGCTACCCCTCGACCGGGTATGGATCGGCTGTTGTATTCGACGGGTGGCCCGACATAGGGCTCCCCGCTGTCAGTAGCAGGAGACACGGTACGGGTCGGGCTGGGCAGCCGCAACCGGGATCACTTGCGGCGGCGGGAGCAATCGCGTTCGATAGAAGTAACTGCGGGCGCTCCGGCCCGACACCGGAACGCCCGCGAAACCCGACACCCCCAACGTCTAGGAGGACGAAAGATGTCAGGTCACAGATCTACGCCCGCGACCGATCCAACGCAGCGAATGGCCGAACTTGAGCAACTCGGCCAAGAGAAACCGGCCGAGATTGTCGGCCATCTTGCCGCGACAGAAGATGCATGTCTTGAACTCCTCAACATCATCGACAGCTTGACCGAGGACGGGGCTCGCGTCTGCCTGCCGCCAAAACTCGGTGCTATACTCCTCAGACGTTACGTCAGGGCGGGCAAGCCGTTCTCTTCCCCCAACTCGACCCTCTTCCGTCGCGGATACGAGCGGCAAATCGCTAGGCTGGAGCACTTCGTTTGATCTCATAGCACCCCAATCTAACGGTTCGCATAGTCCGGGGGCCACTACGATGCCGCCGCCGACCGTCCGTTGTCAGCGGTCAGGTCCCGGTACATCAGCCGCTTGCCGACCAATCCCGCAACGACGTGCTGCATCTGCGCCACCGTGTCCATCTCTCGGATGTTCTGCCGGCCCGCGAACTCCGACACGTATCGCTGTAGGTGCTTCGGGCTGAGCCGGTGGTAGACGCCCTTGTGAGCCCGCTTCAACATGCTCCAGAAGGACTCCACGCCATTGGTGTGGACCGTCTCGCCTTCCAAGTACCGGACGTACTCCGCGGCACTGTGCTTGACCGTCTCATGCTCCCGGCCCGATCCCTTGTAGGCCGTCGCGTCGTCGGTGTAGAGCGTCGCGTCCTGTGTCGCGTGATCGTCCACAAAGCCCTGTAGGGTCTCGGCGTCCGTCCGGTCAATCACTTTGGCGACCACCTGCTTGGACTCCCGATCCTTGGCCGCTACTACCGCTGTCATGGTCACCGGACCCCGGCCAGCGTTCGCCAGTTCCTTCCGCCTAGCGTTGCTCATGTTCGCTCGCTTGCCGCCAAAGTACGCTTCGTCCACCTCGACAGTTCCGTCGAACACGGGCGCGATGTCGGCGAACGCTTCACGGATCCGGTGGAGCATGAACCAAGCGGTCGGGTACGAGACGCCGAGATCCCGGTGCAGCTTCATGGCCGACACGCCCTTGAGGTTGGTCAGTTCCAAGTAGATCGCCCAGCCCCAGATCCGAAGCGGCAACGGGGACTTCTCCATCGCCGTCCCCTTCTTGAGCGAGAAGTACTTCTTGCAGTCCCGGCACCGGTACGGCATCGGCTTCCCGGACTTCACCCGGTAGGCGTTGCAGGAACCACAGAGCATGCAGACGACTTCACCGTCTGGCCAGTGCCAGCCCTCGAACCACTTGACCGCCTGCTCCTCGGTGGCGAACATATCCGCTACCTGCATGACGCTGATGCCGCTTCTGTGGCTTTTTCCGGGTGCTTGAGCCATCGTAACCTCCTGTATCATCATCACTTACCGTACAATGAAGTTAACAGGATTCCGGCCCTGCGTCAAGTTGGCTTTATAATCCCCTCATGTTCGCCGAGTTCTCCGACCGCTCCTTCGTAGCAGGTCCCGGGGTGGCAGGGACGATTTCCGCGGAAATCAGGGAACAACCGTGGGAAACGGCTTTGCGTAGCATACTGCGGGCCCATGGGCTCATCCTGCGGGAGCTGGAAACCGGAATCATACTCGTGGAGAGCGCCCGCGGACTCTTCGATCAAGAGGCCATCGTTCCACTGGAGGCGAGGGCATTCAGGGCTACCTACGCCGAACCCGGGGAATTGCGGGAGCTGGTCGGCCCCCTGCTGACAGAACGGGGCCGCGCATCGGTGGGTGTGAGCACCAACACGTTGGTGGTCACCGACATTCCCCGGATTCTGGACACGGTCGAGGATCTGGTACAATCGATCGACGTTCCGGTTCAACAGGTCGACATCTCGGCGAAGATCATCTTCATAAACCGGACGGCGCTGAACGGCTTCGGGATCACCTACGACCTGAAGGACGTCGGAGGGAACCAGCTCAACATACTCACACCGGGAGCGATCGATCAGGATGGAGACGGAGTCGTCTCGCTTCCGGATGAACAGGTTGCGCGCGGAACGGATGTCATCTCTCTGGGTGGCAACTCACTTGCAGCCCTGGGGAATGCGGCCGACCGCATATCCAATCCCACCCTGTCCCTGCTTGCGTCTCTGGTGATTGGTCGCTCCACCCTGGTTGGCTTCATTGACGCCCTCGAATCGGCGCAGCTCACCGATGTGGAGGCGAAGCCGTCCGTTCGCGTCATGGACAGCCGGACGGCCAGAGTGGTCGTCGGGGAGGAGACCCCGGTTCGGGTACTCGATGCGGGTGCCCAACTGCAGGCGGGGGCCGGCGGGGAAGGCCGCGCGGCTTTTCCGGTGGCAACGGTGGACTATAAGGAGACGGGGGTGATTCTCGAAGTCGCTCCGAGGATCACGCGCAATGGCGACATCCTGCTCAACCTGTCGGCGGAGCGCTCCTCGGCGGACCTGGCGCCATCGGATGTTGGTTTCGTGTTCAGGCGCCAGAAGGCGGAATCCCAGGTTCTGGTCAAGGACGGCGAGACCGTAGTCATCGGTGGCCTTACCGTTACGGAGTCGGCCGAGGTGAAATCGGGCATCCCTTTGCTCATGGACATTCCGCTGGTGGGAAGACTGTTCCGGACTCACAGTGAGTCGTCCGTGCAACGCGATCTGATGATCATGGTGACCCCCACCATTGTCGGGCCCGCTTCCCCGTGACCGGGCCCTTTGCTATCTATGACAACGCCCATGCACCAAGTGCAGCGAGCGAGTTCCGCCCTCAACTCGGTCTAGAGCATGCCACAAGCCCACCTGTCCTTCCACACCGCCGGGGAGTCCCACGGCCGCGGCCTCGTCGCCGTTGTTGAAGGACTTCCGGCAGGCTTGCCTCTCGACCCGGGGCAGGTCATCGATCCCGAACTCAAACGGCGGCAAGGAGGGTACGGCAGGGGACGGCGGATGCAGATCGAATCCGATCGAGCGGAGGTCATCTCCGGCTTGCGGCTTGGGGTCACCCTGGGCTCGCCGCTATCGATGTTGATCTGGAATCGTGACTGGAAAAACTGGACTACCGCCATGGCGCACGGGTTTCCGGACGAGGAGGGAAATCCGAAGGCGCTCCGTCCGGTCTATCTGCCCAGGCCCGGGCACGCCGACCTCGCCGGCGTGCTCAAGTACGACCGCCGGGATGCTCGGGACGTTCTTGAGCGAGCTTCGGCCAGGGAAACGGCGGCTCGCGTTGCATGCGGGGCGGTGGCCAAGGCTCTGCTCCGTGAAATGGGTGCCACGGTGGGTAGTCACGTCACCAGGATTGGGGATGCCGAGGCTCGGGTTCCCGATGTCCTTCCCCCCGATATCAATGAGACTACCGATTCCTCCCCGGTACGCACCCTGGATCCCGATGCCGAAGTGGCCATGGTCAATGCCATAGACGAGGCAAGGCAGGAGGGCGATACCGTGGGTGGGTGCTTTGAGGTCGTGTTGCGCGGCCTGCCCGTCGGACTCGGGAGCCACGTGTCATGGGACAGAAAGCTGGATGGTCGGCTGGCGCAGGCTGTAATGTCGGTGCACGCAATCAAGGGCGTCGAAATCGGGCCGGCATTCATCAACGCTGGACGCCCAGGGTCCCGTGTACACGACCCCATCTACCGAGACGAGGCGCAGCGGCGCTCCGGAGGATTCGGTCGTGCCGGGAACCGTGCCGGTGGCCTTGAGGGAGGCATCACCACGGGAGCACCGCTGGTCGTTCGGGGTGCCATGAAGCCGATCTCCACTCTGCTCCGCAAGAGGCTGCCCAGTGTGGATCTTCGAGACGGATCCACCCGCGAAGCCACGGTCGAGCGAAGCGACGTATGTGCGGTTCCCGCAGCTGCGGTCGTCGCCGAGGCGATGGTCGCGCTGGTGGCGGCCGACGCGGTTCTGGAAAAGTTCGGGGGCGACTCGCTCTCGGAAACGCGTCGCAACTTCGAGTCCTATGTAGAGCATCTTGCGACCCGTGGGTTTGGGGAGCGGGAGCTGGAGGGCCGATGACCGACTTGACGCTCGGAACTCAAGGTGTACAAACCGGTCACGATACGAAGGTCCGGCGCATTGTGCTGATCGGGTTCATGGGGGCCGGCAAGTCGACGGTTGGGCCGCTGCTGGCCGACGCGCTGGATTGGGACTTCATTGATCTTGACCACGAGGTTGAGCGGCGCGAGGGGATGCCGGTTCATGAGATCATCCGCGACAAGGGTCTTGATGACTTTCGTCGCCGCGAATCGGAGGTGGGCCGGCAGATATTGCGCCGGAAGCAGTTGGTATTTTCGGTTGGTGGAGGCTGGCCGGCCCAACCGGATCACATGGAGTTGCTTGAAGGAGATACCGTCTCAATCTGGTTGAAGGTCGGGGTTGTGTCCGCGCTCAAGAGGATTGCCGCGTCGACATCGGTGAGACCGCTGCTTCAGGTGCCCGATCCGGTGGAGACTGCCACCGCGCTCATGGCGGAGCGGGAGCGGCATTATCGTCGCGGGAGTATCGCGATCGAGACCGAAGGAAAATCTCCGGATCAGGTCCTGGGCATGATCCTGGGATTCTTCAGCATATCGGAAAACGGATCGGTTCCCGGTAGGATGGAAAAACGCAAGGAAGACATCGCGTGAAACTGGTTATTGTTGAATCGCCTGCGAAGGCGAAGACGATAGAGAGGTTTCTGGGCCCGGACTATCGCGTTGAGGCATCCTATGGTCACATCCGGGATCTTCCGCGGTCGGCCAGTGAGACGCCGAAGGCCATACGCGGCAAACCGTGGGGACGCCTCGCGGTCGATACCAACCATAGCTTCAAGCCCACCTACATCGTGCCGGCCGAGAGCAGGAAGCATGTGCAGGGTCTGAGAAAGATCCTGTCAGGCGCGGACGAGGTGCTGCTGGCAACGGATGAAGACCGCGAGGGAGAGTCCATCAGCTGGCACCTCCTGGAAGTCCTGAAGCCGAAAGTGCCCGTGCGGCGCATCGCCTTCCACGAAATCACCCGGAACGCGATCCAGGAAGCACTTGCCAGCCCTCGCAAGGTGAACCACCGCCTGGTACAGGCACAGGAAGCACGTCGTGTCCTGGACCGGCTCTACGGATACACTCTGTCACCGGTCCTGTGGAAGAAGGTGCGGACGAAGCTCAGCGCAGGACGTGTTCAGAGTGTGGCCCTCCGGCTTATCGTCGACAGGGAAGAGGAGCGTCGACGATTCAGGGTGTCCGAGTACTGGCGCGCGAAGGCGACCCTTGTCGCGAACGACGAGGAGTTTTCGGCGACGCTGGTGGCAGTCGCGGGTCGACCGGTGGCTACCGGTCGGGATTTCGACTCTACAACGGGGGAGCTTGCCTCCACCCGTGCGGTTGCACTGGGTGCCGAGGCTGCATCCGACATAGCAGGGGGCGCACTGAAAGCCGTTCCCTGGCACGTCCGGGATGTGGAGCGAAAGTCCAGTCGCCAGCGACCCGCCCCTCCGTTTACTACCTCGACACTGCAACAAGCTGCGAGCCGTCGCCTCAGGATGTCACCCCGAAGGACCATGCGCGTGGCGCAGCGCCTTTACGAGGGCATCGACATGGGGGGTGGCAATCGCGAAGGGCTTATCACCTATATGCGGACCGATTCGGTCACGCTGTCCAACCAGGCGCTGGGTGACACCGGCCGTTACATCGAGCGCGCCTTTGGCTCTGCCTACTATCGGGGCCCCAGGCGGTACAAGACCAGATCCAAGCTGGCACAGGAAGCCCACGAGGGGATCAGGCCGACGGACATCGGCCGAACCCCGAGCAGCGTTGACCGTTTCCTGGACAGGGAAGAATCCGCTCTGTACAAGCTGGTCTGGGGTCGGACGGTCGCTTCCCAGATGGCAGATGCCGAAGTGGATCGTACCGTGATCGATTTTTCGGTCCGGATCGGCGAGGTCGATCACCGGTTCCGTGCGAATGGGGCGGTGTTGCGCTTCCCCGGCTTTCTCAAGGTGTACGGCGACGCCAAAAAGGATCAACTGCTCCCCGCGCTAGAAGTGGGGGACGAGATTCACGCCGAGGCGGACAACGTGTCTCTTCGGGACGCGGAGCGCCGATCCGTGCCTGCAACCGCAACACTTCGATCCGTGGAGCCGGAGCGCCGGGAAACAAAACCGCCTTCCCGGTACACGGAAGCCTCACTGGTCAGGAAGCTGGAGGAGGAGGGCATCGGCAGGCCTTCGACCTATACTCCGACCATATCCACGATCCAGGAGCGCGACTACGTGCGGAAGCGCTCGGGTAGTCTCGTTCCGACATACACCGGGATGGCGGTCAATCAGCTGCTCCGGAAGCACTTCGAGCAATATGTGGACTTGAAGTTCACCGCACGCATGGAAGACGCGCTGGATGACATCGCCGCCGGTAATACGGAATCCCGACGCTTTCTCGAGGTGTTCTACAAAGGAGACGAAGTGTCCGAGGGCCTGGCGCGCAAGGTCGACGAGACACTGCCGGACATCGACTATCCCAACGTCCCCATCGGGATCGACCCCGGAACCGGCAAGGGCATCCGAATCAAGATCGGCCGGAATTCCGCCTATGCAGAGCGGGGAGAGGGAGACGAGGTAGAGCGGGCTACGATTCCCGATGAACTGATGATCGATGAGTTGTCTGTCGACCGGGCCGCGGAACTCCTCAACACCTCCTCCGGCAAGGAGGATCCGCTCGGCATGGATCCGCGCAGTGGATCACCGGTCTATCTGAAGACAGGGAGGTACGGACCGTACGTGCAACTCGGCGACGCTCGCGGGTCCGCCAAACCGCGCTGGATTGGGCTGCCGAAGGGGAAGGCTCCGGACGAAGTGACGCTCGACTATGCTCTGCGACTGCTTTCCCTGCCGAGGACTCTCGGCAAGGATCCGACCAGTGGTGAAGAGATCAAGGCCAGCCTGGGACGGTACGGCCCCTATGTCCAGAGAGCCCGGGAGTATCGGAGCCTGGAGTCACTGGACCGGGTATTCGATGTCACCCTCGATCAGGCCTTGACCCTCCTGGCGCAGGAAAAAAAGCCGCGCCGCCGATCGAAGAAGACCTTGAAGCTCATCGGTCCGCATCCGGAGACAGGAGCCCGGATAGAGTTGCTCGAGGGTCGTTATGGTCCCTACGTGACGGATGGGAGCGCCAATGCCAGCGTCCCCAAAGGGAAGGACCCCCTTGAGACGACGATCGAAGAGGCGGTCACACTGCTTGCCGCCGCGGCGGCCCGCAAGAAAACCGGGCGGCCGCGTGGTCGGCGTCGCACGGTCACCAGGCGGCGATGACCGGGCTGGCGACATGGGTAGCGTAACCGTCATCGGTGGTGGTCTGGCTGGCTGCGAGGCCGCGCTGGCTCTGGCCGAACGAGGCTACGATGTCGTCCTTCAGGAGATGCGGCCCGTGAAGGGAACTCCTGCCCACCAAACGGGAGACCTCGGCGAACTGGTGTGCACCAACTCGTTCAAGAGCGAGGTTCCGACCACGGCCCACGGCCAGTTGAAGCGGGAAATGCGGCGTCTCGATTCGGCGTTGCTGGCGGCTGCGGACGAAAGCCGGGTGCCTGCCGGAGCGGCGCTGGCCGTGGACCGCCGTCTGTTCTCGCAATCGCTCACCCGGCGTGTTGATGCCCATCCAGGGATCCGTGTGGCGCGCGAGGAAGTCCGTGGCATCCCGGCCGGACCCACGGTGGTAGCAACGGGCCCACTGACATCGAGTGCCCTGGCCGAGGCCATCGCCGATGAACTGGGCCACGACGGCTTGGCATTCTACGATGCCATCGCGCCGATCGTCCACGTCGAGTCGCTCGACCGCGGGGTGGTGTTTGAGGCCGGGCGCTACAAACAGGATGCCGATTACATCAATTGTCCCCTGGATGAAGTTGAGTACCGCGCGTTTATCGATGCCCTTCTGGACGCGGACGTGCACGCGAGTCACGACTGGGACGAGGTCCCCTACTTCGAGGGATGTCTCCCGATCGAGGTGATGGCGGTGCGGGGGCACGACACCCTTCGCTTTGGGCCGATGAAGCCCGTGGGGTTGCGCGATCCGCGTACCGGGTCGCGCCCTCATGCCGTGGTCCAGCTCCGGCGCGAGGACCGGGCGGGGCAGATGTGGAATCTGGTGGGATTCCAGACTCGGCTTCGCATCGGTGAGCAACGACGGGTCTTCACGATGATCCCGGGACTCGATCAAGCCGAGTTCCTCCGCTGGGGCTCCATTCACCGCAACACCTACCTGAACTTCCCGGGGTGCCTCACGGAATACGGGTCATCTCGCAAGCGTGCCGACCTTCTTTTTGCCGGACAGCTGACCGGTGTGGAGGGGTACACCGAGTCCGCCGTTTCCGGTATTCTGGCCGGCATCAACCTGGATCGCTTGCTCCGAGGGCACAGCCCCGCGATCCCACCGCCGGAGACCATGGTGGGCGGGCTCTACAGATATCTCCGGGAAGCGGATCCCGCCCGGTTTCAACCGATGAACTCGAACTGGGGGCTCGTTGAGCCTCTCCTGGCCGCACCGAGGAAGAAGGTGGAGCGTCGAGCGGCGCTGGCAGACCGGGCGAGCCAGTGCTTCGAACGATGGGTCGCCGACCATGAGATCATGCCGGGGCGAATGGTGGCCACATGACGTCACAAGTGGTTTCTTTTCTCGACCATCTCGAAGTGGTGCGGAATCTCTCCCAGCGGACGATCGCGGGCTACCGCCGCGATCTCTGTGACCTGGAGGACTTCATACGGGGACACCTCGGTCGCGAAGACTATCGCTGGACCGAGGTAGACCGCCCCACGATCCGCGCTTTCCTTGGTGACTCGGGGCGCCGAGGGCTTGCACCGCGCACCATAGCGCGCAAGCTGGCAGCGGTTCGAGCCTTCTTCCATCATCTTCACCAGGAAGGCGAGGTGAAGACGAATCCGGCGCGGCGGGTGCGCGGCCCGAAGGTCGACCGCACCCTTCCCGGACACATGCGGCTCCAGGAAATGGAGGAAATGTTTCGCTGGTCCGAATCGGAAGCTGCGCGGCGGAACGACCTCACGACGACCCGCCTCCTCGCGGCACTGGAACTGTTTTACGGAAGCGGCCTGCGCCTCGCCGAACTCGGCTCCCTGAACCTGGGCTCTCTCGATCTCGACCGGCGGCAGGTAAGGGTTCTGGGCAAGGGTAGAAAAGAGCGCATCGTCCCAATTACCAAGTCGGCGGCCAAGGCCGTGCGCAACTACCTGCCGCGCCGCACGGAGGTGGCCGTTGAAGGTTGCCTCGCCCTTTTCGTGGGAAGGCACGGAAGCCGCCTCTCAAACAGGTACATCCAGCGTACCGTCCAGGGCGCGATCAGCCGCTTCGCGGCGGCGGCGAATGTGTCCGTACATTCGTTGCGCCACAGCTTCGCGACCCACCTCCTGGACGCCGGAGCAGACCTCATGGCCGTGAAGGAGCTCCTCGGCCATGCGTCACTGGGTACCACACAGATCTACGCGCATACATCGAAGGAGCGGTTGCGCAAGGTGTACCGGGGCGCTCATCCACGAGCATGATGCCACTCGCTCGATGTGACTGGTCCCGGAGCCAAACACCCGTCGGATGATCACTTCCGACTTCCGGTGTCGCCCAATCCGCCCACCCCTACCGGGGGCCATTGCGCACATCTACCTTTAATCCTCGGAATCAATTGCCGCCCAAGGGCCGGCTCCTTCCAGCAATGCCTTCCAGGACTTTTCTTCCCGCGCGGATGCTTCCTGCCCACCCCACCCAATCCGGTGCGCCCGTACACGCGACCACCGTCATAGCAGTAGCCCGCGACGGCCGGGTCGCCATGGCGGGCGACGGCCAGGTGACGATGGGCGACGCCGTGGTGAAGGGAGCGGCGCGCAAAGTGCGGCTGCTGAAGGATGGCAACATCCTGGCGGGGTTCGCCGGCGCCGTCGCGGATGCCTTCACCCTTTTCACCCTGCTCGAGGGCAAACTCGAGAGATGGCCCTCGAATCTGCCCCGGGCCTGCGTCGAGCTTGCCAAGGAATGGCGCACGGATCGGTATCTTCGCCGCCTCGAGGCCCTGCTCGCGGTGGCCGATCGCGATCATCTCTTCCTAGTCGGGGGCGATGGCAACGTGATCGAGCCTGACCACCCGATCCTCGCGATCGGCTCCGGTGGTGCCTACGCCCTGGCTGCGGCCCGAGCCCTGTACGACTGCTCCGATCTGGACGCCGCCGGGATTGCCCGGCAGAGTCTCGAGATCGCCGCGGACATCTGCATCTACACCAACCGGGAAATCACCGTCCTGGAGCTCGATCCCGCATGACCTCCACGACCACCCCGCCAACCGTTTCCACCACCGCCGAGCCGGTCACGCCCGACATCCGCGAGGATCCGCCCCACTGGCTCGATCAGTTCACGCCACGAGAGATCGTTGCCGAACTCGACAAATACATCGTAGGCCAGGCGGCGGCGAAGAAAGCGGTCGCGATCGCGCTCCGAAACCGATGGCGACGCCAGCAGGTGGAGGACGAGCTGCGCGACGAGATCCTGCCTAATAACCTCATCATGATCGGTCCCACCGGGGTGGGAAAGACGGAGATCGCGCGCCGTCTCGCCCGCATGGCCGGCTCCCCGTTCATCAAGGTTGAGGCGTCCAAGTTCACGGAGGTGGGCTACGTCGGGCGGGATGTCGAGTCGATGGTTCGCGACCTGGTCGACACCGCGGTTGCAATGGTGAGAACAGCGCGCGAAGAGGAGGTGGAGGAGGAAGCCGCTCGACGAGTGGAAGAGCGATTGCTCGACCTGCTCCTTCCCGACTCCGCGCCGGCGCCGGCCAGGACGCCACACGCACAGGAAGCCTCCGAGAGCCCGGAGAATCCAGATCAGGCCGACCACCAGCCGCGACTGTTCGTTGCCGGACCCGGAGGGGTGCAGGATCAGGTCGGCGCCAGCGGTCGCGACGAAGACCCGGCCATGGCGGAACGGCGGCAGCGCACGCGCGAGAAGCTGCGCAAGCTGCTGCGAGACGGCCATCTGGAGGGGCGCAATGTAGAGTTGAGCGTCCAGCAGGGCGCCTCGGTCAGTGGCATGATGTTTCCCGTGGGCGGCATGGACGGAATGGACCTCAACTTCACCGAGATGCTCCAGGACCTCCTTCCCAAGCGTTCGAAGCGCCGCACGGTGACCGTGTCCGAAGCTCGGCGCATCCTGCTGCAGGAAGAGCTCGATCGCCTCGTTGACATGGACGAGGTCATCAACGAGGCGCTGGATCGCGCCGAGGAGATCGGCATCATATTCCTCGATGAGCTGGACAAGGTGGCCGGGGGAAGGGGAGGGGCGGGCCCGGACGTCAGCCGCGAGGGTGTGCAGCGCGATCTTCTGCCGATCGTGGAAGGCTGCAATGTCCAGACCAAGTACGGTTTTGTCCGCACGGACCACATGCTCTTCATCGCAGCGGGTGCGTTCCACGTCGCGAAGCCTTCCGACCTGATCCCCGAACTTCAGGGACGCTTCCCGATCCGGGTCGAACTGAGCAGCCTGAATGCCCCGGAGTTCGTGAGGATCCTGCGCGAGCCCCGAAACGCCCTGGTGCGCCAATACTGCGCGCTGGTCGAGGCCGAGGGCGCGTCCGTCGATTTCACGGATGGGGGCATCAGCGAGATCGCGCGCATCGCCGCTGACCTGAACGATCGCATGGAGAACATCGGCGCGCGCAGGCTGCGAACGGTGCTGACCACCCTCCTCGAGGACCTCCTCTTCGACCTTCCCGACGAAGGACGCGGCGAGACCGTTGTAGTCACCGCGGACTTCGTGAAGGAACGTCTGAGCAAGATCGTATCCGACGACGACCTCAGCCGGTACATCCTCTAGCAGCCCGTCTGCGCATGTCCGACGCCAAGCGCGATTTCATCGACCTCGCCCGACACGATCCCGGGCACCTCCGGCAGCTGCTCGAGCTGACCCGGCGTGTAAAGGCGGCCGGGACCCCGGGCAGACCACTCGCGGGTCGCTGCCTGGCCATGATCTTCCGAAAGAGTTCCACCCGTACCCGGGTCAGCACCGAGGCGGGGATGGCCCAGCTCGGCGGGCACGCCATCATGATCTCCGACCGGGACTCCCAGATCGGTCGAGGCGAGAGCGTCAAGGACACCGCCAGGGTCCTCAGCCGTTATGTGGATGCCATCCTCATCCGCACCTTCGGTCACGACGAGGTCGTGGAGCTGGCGCGGGAGGCGTCGGTCCCCGTCATCAACGGGCTTACCGACCTGCTTCATCCGTGCCAGGTCCTCGCCGACCTCTTCACCGCCGTGGAAGAATTTGGCGGAGATGTCGGCGCACTCCGCGTCGCCTGGATCGGCGACGGCAACAACATGGCGAATTCATGGCTCAACGCCGCCAGCCGGCTCGGGTTTTCGTTGCGGCTGGCCTATCCAGACGGCTACGGACCGGACGCGGACATTCTGGCGCGCGCGCAGTCCGGCACCGACGTACAGATCGTCGAGACTCCAGGCGAGGCGGCGCGGGGCGCGCACGTAGTCACGACCGACGTTTGGGCGTCGATGGGACAGGAGGACGAACAGAGCGCCCGGGAAGTCGCCTTTGCGGGATACCAGGTCGATGCCGATGTGATGGCGCGGGCGCACCCTTCCGGTATCTTCCTCCACTGCCTCCCCGCCCACAGGGGCGAGGAAGTGACGGCGGACGTCATCGATGGCCCGCGATCCCGTGTCTTTCGGGAGGCGGAGAACCGCCTGCACGTCATCAAGGCCATATTGCTGGATCTGATTGGATAGCGAAACATGGACGATAACCTGACCAGAACACCACTCTTCGATCAACACACCGCGGCGGGGGCCAGGATGGTGCCCTTCGCCGGATACACGATGCCGATTCAGTACTCCGGGGGCATCCGCGCCGAGCACTTCGCAGTCAGAAACGCCGCCGGCCTCTTCGATGTCTCGCACATGGGCGAATTCACGGTGCGTGGACCGCAGGCGCAGGACCTCGTCCAGCACCTGACTGTCAACGATGTCTCGAAGGTCGCCGTGGGGCAGGCCCAGTATTCCGCGCTCTGCAACGAGGACGGCCGTATCCTCGACGACCTCCTGGTGTACCGGTGCGCCGACCGTTTCGTCCTTGTGGTGAACGCCAGCAACCGGACCAAAGATTGGAACTGGGTAACCGAACACGGAGCCGGGTTCGATGTCGGAATCTCCGACGACTCCGACGACATTGCCCTGATCGCCCTCCAGGGCCCGGCCAGCCAGGCCATCCTCACATCCCTCACCGATGTCGACCTCGACGCGTTGGGGTACTACCGCTTCGCCGAGGGTGCCGTGGCAGGCACCGAGGGGATCGTCAGCCGCACCGGCTACACCGGCGAGGACGGCTTCGAGCTCTACCTCCCCGCCGCCACCGCCGCCACCGTCTGGGAAGCGCTCATGCAGGCGGGCGAACCACACGGCCTGTCTCCGGCCGGGCTCGGCTCACGCGACTCGCTCCGCCTCGAGATGGGGTACGCCCTGTACGGCAACGATCTCGACGAGCAGCACACCGCCCTGGAATCCGGCCTCGGGTGGATCGTGAAGCTGGACGCTGGCGATTTCATCGGTCGCGAGGCACTCGCCGCCCAGAAGGCGCGGGGCGTCTCGCGGCGCCTGACCGGGATCCGCTGCACGCAGCGCGGCTTCCCCCGTCCCGGCTACCCCATCGTGCACGGCAGCGAGGAGGTGGGCACGGTCACCTCCGGTGTCGCGAGCCCGTCCCTGGGCGAGGGCGTCGCGCTCGGCTACCTTCCGGTCGAGTTGGCGCGTCCCGGAACCGACATCGGGATCCTCATCAGGGGCAGGACCATCCCCGCCCGCACGCAGCGCCCGCCCTTCTACACGAAGGGATCGATCCGACGGTAGCGCGCAGATCGTCGCCGGAGCACTGGCATGGCTGAGACCGTTCTCGTAACCACGCACGACCTTCCCCTGGCCGGGAAGCTGGAGGACGGATTCCGGCACGGCGGCTACCGCGTCGAGCTGTTCACGGCCTCCGAGGACATCGCGAGCATCGACGATCCGGTCCTGCTCGTGTTCACCGGGGGCGCGGATACGGAGGCGGGGCGTCGGCAGGCGGGGGAGGCCGCCCGGCTTGGGATCCCGGTCTTCGCCGTACTGGTGCGGGATCGGGACGCGCCGTCGCCGGCCAACACAACCTCCATCTTCCGGAGCCCGGCCGATCCCGAGGAGATCGTCCTGGTGGGAACCCGCGCGATCGAGCGCAGGCGGCTCCGACGCGCCACGGGCATCGTTGGCGAAACCGACGCAATGGTCGAGGTCCTGGAGAGGATCGTCCAGATTGCGCCGGTCGACGCCACGGTCCTCGTCACCGGGGAATCGGGTACCGGCAAGGAACTGGTCGCCCGCGGCCTGCACGCGCTCTCGCGGCGGCGACACAAGTCGTTCATCCCGGTGAACGTCGCCGCACTTTCGGAGACCTTGCTCGAGAGCGAACTCTTCGGGCACGAGAAGGGGGCCTTCACAGGTGCAATCGACACCCGCAAGGGCCTGTTCGAGCTCGCAAGCGGCGGCACCATCTTCCTCGACGAGATCGGGGAGATGCCGCTTCAGACACAGACCAGACTGCTTCGCATCCTCGAACAGCAGGAATTTCACCGGGTCGGAGGGCAGAAGCTGATCCAGGTCAACGTCAGAATCCTGGCCGCGACGAACCAGCGCCTCGAGCAGCTCGTTGCTTCCGGCGCCTTCCGCAAGGACCTCTACTACCGCCTGAACGTCCTGACCATCTCGCTGCCACCGCTGCGCAACCGCCGTGCCGACATCCCGCTCCTGGTGGACAGCTTCGTGCAGGAAGCGAGCGCGAGGCACGACCGCGGCCCATTCCGCGGCATCTCGCCCGATGCGATGGAGATCCTCGTACGGCACCGCTGGCCGGGAAATGTCCGCGAGCTGCGCAATCTCATCGAGAGCATGGTCGTCCTCGCCCCCGGTCGCGAAATCCGCGCCCAGGACATCCCGCAGGACGTGCGGTCCGGCGACGGGGGGCTGGCGCTGGTTCCGTCCACGCGCGGCGAACGGAGGGCGGGCGACGATCACGCCTCGTTCCGCCCACAACTCGAGTTCATCTTCCGCACCATGATGGAGATGAAGGTGGACCTGGAGGACCTGCGGCGGGATTTCGAGGAGTTTCAGGCCGAGGAGCGACGCGGTCAGGTGCTGATCTCCCCTCCCGAGGATGAAGACGAGCCGCTGGCCCTGGCTGAAATCGTCTATGATCGGCGGGGCGCGGACGATCCACCCGGATCCCCCACAACCGGCTCCGAGGAGACTGGGCCCACCGCTCCCGTGGACTCCGGGCCCACCGGCTCCGCGACCCCCGAGCCCACCGGCTCCGCGGTCACCGAGCCCACCGGCTCCGCGACCACCGAGCCCGCCGGTCCCGCGGTCACCGACCCCGGTTCCGCCGCCCCCGAGCCCACGGACTCCGATTCGGCCCCGGACCCTGTCACGCACCCGCAGACCGTCGCCTACCAGCCGGGCATGACCCTTGACGACATGGAGCGCGAGGTCATCCACGCGGTGCTGAATTCGGTCGCCTGGAACCGTCGCCAAGCCGCCGAGATCCTTGGAATCGGCGAAAGAACCCTCTACCGCAAGGTGAGGAAGTTCGGCCTCGAAGAGGACTGAGCGGCCACCTGAACCCGCTGCCGGCATTCCGCCCCGAGGGCATTCCTGCCGCCATGCAAAGTCCAGCCAAGGGCCGATGGCGGCCGATCCCGTCCTTCAGCCGGGGATGCGTCCCCTCTCGGCCTCGATCCTGGCGACGATCGTCGACCAGGACGAGTCCTCCCGGTCCTGGTACCACACGGTGAGGTCCCGTGACAGGTCTACCGACCCCGGGTAGGCATACACCGCCGCAGCACTCTGCTGCTGTTCGAGCCGCTGGCTGCCCCAGCTCGGCGTGATCGCCTGAATCGCTGCAGGCCGCTCGCGCAGCCCACGCGAGACAACGTGAAGGTCGTCGGGCTGAAACTCCACGCCGGGCCGCATACTCGAAAAGGTTACCAGAAAGAGTGCGGGCGTGCCGTCGCCGGCGCGGCTCGCAAGACCCGGCCCGTGGGTCTCTCCCACGCGGGTGAGACGGTCCCGGGTGTCCGGGGCCACGGCCTCGAGCACCCACGGGGCCAGCGGGGTGAGCTCTATCCGCAGGTCGCCCACCGTCATCCGCACCGAAATCTGCTCCTGCCGGAGCGTCCCGGCACCGGTCGGCGCGGTCTCCGCGTCCCGATATGGGGGCGCGACCGGCGCGACCGCCCCGCCGGATTGCGCGGCCGGCGCACAGCCGGGCAAGCCGACCAAAGCCGCCAGCAGGGCGCCTCGGATCCCGGCGCCGACCTTCCATGCATTGCCTTGCGTCACGATCCCTCCTCCAGCAGTGCCTCCAAAGCGGCGAGAAGCTCGTCCGCACCCTCGCCCGTGCGGGCGGAACTCTCGACGACCTGCTCCTCCGAGACTCCCAGTTCCTGCGCGACCGGACCAACAATGCCCGCTTCCCGCACCCTCGACTTGAGCTTGTCGATCTTGGTCAAGGCGATCAAGGTCGGCGCTCCGGTTTCGGCCAGATATGCGATGAAATCCTTGTCCCCGGCGGTGGGCGGGTGCCGGGAATCCACCAGGTACACCACCCCGCGCAACTCCTCGCCATCGGAAAGATACCGCCGAACGAGGACGCTCCACGCCTCTCGTACCGCACGCGGGGCACGGGCGTAGCCGGACCCGGGCAGGTCCACCAGATAGAACGAACCGTTCACCTCGTAGAAGTTGAGGGCCTGGGTCTTGCCCGGGGATGCCGAGACCCGGGCGACCCCGCGCCGTGGCCGTCCCAGCAGCCGGTTGATCAGCGACGACTTCCCCACATTGGACCGCCCGGCGAAGGCGACCTGGGGCAGTTTCCCCGGGTGCGCCTGGCTCGGCTGAACCACCGACCCGGCAAATTCAACGCTGCGAATCACCATAACCGGCCGCTCAGGTGATCTGCAGGGGGCCGGGCGAGAGTTCCTCCCTCGGTTGCACCGCTGCCCGCCGCGAGACCAGCGCTTCCCGAAGGACCTGGTCCATGGTCTCGACGGGCACCATCTCGACCTCGGCGCGCACCTCCTCCGGAAGCCGCTCGATGTCCATCGCGTTCATCGCCGGGAGAAGCACCTTCTGAATCCCTCCGCGTAGCGCCGCCACCGCCTTCTCCTTTATCCCTCCCACGACGAGCACCCGCCCCCGCAGGGTGATCTCGCCCGTCATGGCCAGATCGGCGCGCGTCGGGGTATCGGTCAATGCCGAGATCAGCGCGACCGCGATCGTAATCCCGGCAGAGGGACCGTCCTTTGGGGTCGCCCCCTCGGGGATGTGGATGTGAATGTCCATCTCCCGGTGGAACTGCTCCTTCAGTCCCAGCCACCGAGCCCTCGACCTCGCATAGGTAACGGCCGCGAACGCGGACTCCTTCATCACTTCGCCGAGCGTGCCCGTCAACTGGATCTTCCCCGTGCCCGGGACCACCGCGACCTCGACCTCCAGCACCTCGCCGCCCGCCGCCGTCCATGCCAGCCCGCATGCGATTCCGGACCGGTCCGCTCCCTCCTCCCGCGACGGGGGTAGGTGGGCCGGCGGCCCCAGCAGTTCACGCAGTTCGGCGGAGCGGACGCGGCCGAGATCACTCACCTCGGGGCCCGTGACGCGCCGCGCCAGCTTCCGCGCCACCCTGGACAGCCGGCGCTCCAGTTCGCGCACCCCCGCCTCCCTCGTGTATTCGGCCACGATCGTCTGGACCGCCCCGTTGGAGATCGCGGGCGCGAAGAGCTCGAGGCCGTGCCGGGCGACCTGTTTGGGCCAAAGGAACTGCTGGGCGATCACCTGTTTCTCCGTGTCCAGATAGCCGGGCAGGCGGATCACCTCCATCCGGTCGCGCAGCGGTCCCGGTATCTCCCCGAGGGTGTTGGCGGTGGTGAGGAAGAGCACGTTGGAGAGATCGAATTCAAGCTCCAGGTAATGGTCGGTGAAGGTTCGGTTCTGCTCGGGATCGAGAACCTCGAGCAGCGCCGCCCCGGGATCCCCATGAAAATCGCGGGCCAGCTTGTCCACTTCGTCGAGCAGAAAGACCGGATTGCGCGATCCGCTCCTGCGGAGACCCTGGACGATCCGCCCTGGCAGCGCGCCGACGTAAGTCCTGCGATGACCCCTGATTTCGGCCTCGTCGCGCATCCCACCCAGGCTCACCCGCACGAATTTCCGGTCCAGGCACCGCGCGATGCTCCGGCCGAGCGAGGTCTTTCCGACCCCCGGCGGCCCGACCAGGCACAGGATCGGCCCCTGCAGCCGCCCCACCAGGGTAAGTACCGCGATATGGTCCAGGATCCGCTCCTTGACCTCCTCCAGGCCGTAGTGCTCCTCCTCGAGCACACCCGCGGCCCGGTCCACGTCCAGGCTGTCCTGGGTCTCATGCTCCCAGGGCAGGGCGAGGATCCAGTCCAGGTAGGTGCGAATCACCGATGCTTCCGGGACGACCGGATTCAGCCTGCGGAGGCGATCGAACTCCTTGTCCACACGGCTCTGCACCTCGTCGGGCAGGGGCGTTTCCGCGATCGTGACTTCCAGCTCCGCCCATTCCGGATCGGTGGCCGCCTCCTCGCGGTGCAATCCCCCGGAGGGGTCCTGCCGGTGGGGAGGGGGAGTGCCAAGTTCGGACTCCATCTGGAAGCTGATCTGCTCGTCCAGCTTCTGCTGGATCTGAAGGACCTCGACTTCCCGGACGAGGATCGCCTGCAGGATTTCGAAACGAGGCCTGATTTCCGTGGCTTCGAGCAGTTCCTGCCTCTCGCCCGTGCCAATCAGAAGATGGCCGGCGATCAGGTGCGACAGACGCAACCGGTCTCCGATTTCGGAGATCGGCGCGACCACCTCGTTCGGGATCTTCTCCGACAGACGGACGTACTGCCCGAACAACTTGGTCACTTCGACCACACGCGCTTCGAGCGCGGGATCCGGCTCGGCCTCCGCGTCGGGCTCGTATTCCATCTCCGTGAGCAGCTCCACCGAAGCGCGAAACCCCGCTCCGGAGGGCAGGAATTGCAGGATTCGGGCCCGGCCCAGCCCCTCCATCACCACGCGCGCCGTCCTGTCCGCAAGATGCGACACCTGCACGACGCGGATCACCGTTCCCGAGCGATAGAGATCCTCTTGCCCCGGATCCTGGACCGCAGGGTCCTTCTGGGCCACCAGCAGGGCGAGTCCGCGATCGGCTTCCGCCTCTTCCAGGGCCGCGACCGAGGGCCGCCTGCCGATCAGGAGGGGCAGGACCATGTACGGAAAGTAGACCAGATCACGCAGGGCAATGACCGGGAGCTCGCCAGGGATCTCATGCGAGCCGTCGACCCGGTGCAGGGTTGCCATCTTCAGCGGACGGTCAGGCTTCCTTCCGCTGCGCCTCAGGCCTCAGGACCAGAAGGGGCGGAACCCTGCCGCTGGCACTCTCGGGGGTGACGACCACCTCCCTGACATCGCTTCTTGAGGGAAGCTCGAACATCGCGTCCCGCATGATCCTCTCGAGCACCGCCCTGAGCCCGCGGGCCCCGGTGCCGCGCTCCAGCGTCTGGCGCGCGATGTTCCGCAGCGCGCCCGGATCGAAGGTCAGGCCGATACCCTCGAGCTCGAACATCTTCTGGTACTGTCTCACCAGCGCGTTCTTGGGCTCCTGCAGAATCCGCACCAACGACTCCTCGTCGAGCTCCTCCAGACCCACCATCACGGGAAGCCTGCCCACCAGCTCAGGGATCAGACCGAAGCGCTGAAGGTCCGCGGGCTCGAGCCAGTCCATCGGATCCGGCTCCTCCGCTCCGGGCGCGTCCACGGGCTCACCGTTCTCCGCTCCCTCACCGTGGTCACCGAAACCGATCGTCCGCCGGCCGAGCCGATGCTCGACGATCTTGTCCAGTCCCTCGAACGCACCCCCGCAGATGAAGAGGATGCTTGTCGTGTCGATCTGGATGTACTCCTGCTGCGGATGCTTCCGGCCGCCCTGTGGCGGCACGCTCGCGACCGTCCCCTCCAGGATCTTCAGGAGCGCCTGCTGCACTCCCTCTCCGGACACGTCCCTGGTGATCGACGGGTTCTCCGACTTCCGCGCGATCTTGTCCAGTTCGTCGATGTACACGATCCCGCGCTCGCACTCGGCGATGTTGAAGTCGCTCGCCTGCAGGAGGCGCACCAGAATGTTCTCGACATCCTCTCCCACGTAGCCCGCCTCGGTCAGCGTCGTTGCGTCCGCGATGGTGAAGGGCACCTGGAGGACGCGTGCCAGCGTCTGCGCCAGCAGCGTCTTGCCGACCCCGGTGGGTCCGACGAGAAGCACGTTCGACTTGTCGATCTCGACGCCGCCGAGCTGGTCGCGCTGGTGGACCCTCTTGTAGTGGTTGTACACCGCCACGGAGAGCGATCGCTTGGCCTGCTCCTGTCCAATCACGTACTCGTCCAGGACCGCCTTGATCTCCGACGGCTTCAGGGTCGTGACGGATGACTCCTGCTTCTCCCTCTCTTCCTCTTCGGCGAGGATCTCGTTGCAGAGGGAGATGCACTCGTTGCAGATATACACGGAAGGGCCGGAGATGAATTTCTTGACTGTCTCCTTGGACTTCCCGCAGAAGCTGCAGCGGAGGTGTCTGTCGCTCGTCATTTGGCCTCCTTGGTCGAGAGGGCGCCGCGCCCGGGCCCGTCTTCCTTCCGAAGCACCTGATCGACGAGGCCGTAGGCGACAGCCTCGTCCGCACTCATCCAGCGGTCCCGGTCCACGTCGGCGTTGATCTTGCGCAGCTTCTGCCCGGTGGTCTCGGCCAGAATCCGGTTCAGTCGTTCGCGCGTTCCGAGGATCTCCCTGGCCGCGATCTCGATGTCGGCTGCTGTACCCTGATACCCCGAAGACGGCTGATGGAGCATGATTCGCGAGTTGGGTAGCGCACTCCGCCCGCCCTTCTGGCCAGCCGACAGCAGCAGCGCCCCCATCGACGCCGCCATGCCGACGCAGTAGGTCGACACCGGAGCGCGAAGATGGTTGATGGTGTCGTAGATCGCCAGGCCGGCATAAACGCTCCCGCCCGGCGAGTTGATGTAGAGATACACGTCCCGCTCCGGGTCGTCCGCGTCCAGAAACAGAAGTTGGGCGACGATTATGTTCGCGACGTTGTCGTCGATCGAACTCCCCAGGAACACGATCCGGTCCATCAGCAAACGGCTGAATATGTCGTAGCTGCGTTCCCCGCGGCTGGTCCGTTCTATCACGTACGGCGGAAAGATCGCCATCCGGTGTCTCCAGTGTGTTTGTCTATTCGGGCTGACCGAGGTCCGACTTCGCCATGAGAAACTCGAACAGCCTGGCGTCCGTGAGCCCCCGCTCGATGTTGTCCAGCCCGCCGGACTTGCGCAGCCGCGCGCGGACCGCCGAAGGTGACTGCCCCATCCGGCTGGCGAGCTCCTGCACCTTCTCGCCGACCTCTTCAGGTGATGCCCGCAGGCCGTGCTCTTCCACGATCCGCTCCACCAGCAGTTCGCGCCGGACGGCGAATTCCGAGGACGGCCTGAGCTCCGTCCTCAGCTCCTCGAGCTTCGAGTCTTCCAGATCTCCGGCTTCGGCGAGGAGCGCGTCGGTGTAGGCGCCGACCATGGAATCGGGGACATCGAAGGGGTTGGCCTCCACGACCATGCGAAGGAGGCGTTCCCGGAAGTCGGCCTCGCTGCGAGACCGCGCGTCCTTCTCGAGGTCCTCCCCGATCCGCGCGCGCAGCGCTTCCAGGTCATCGAAATCCCCGACCGATCCGGCAAAGGCGTCGTCCAGCGCGGGCAGCTCGGGCACGCGCCGCGACACCAGTTCGATCTTGAGCCGATGATGCGTGCTGCGACGGTCCTCGTCGGGGTGGTCGTCGGGGAAGGCGATGTCGAACTCGCCTTCAGTGCCAGTGGTCAGCGTGCGGATCGCGTCCTCGATGTCGGGGAGCGCCTGGTCTTCACCAAGTACCAGATCGTATTGTCTGGCACCGTCCCCCGAGTCGGGCTCCGGGGCGCCGTCGAGCTGCGTCAGCCGCACGGTCACGGAATCGCCCGATTCGGGGCTGCCGTTCTCCGCCGTCCGCCACGCCGCCCGCTCCTTGCGCAGCCGCTGAAGGATCTCGTCCACCGCGCCGTCGGGAACCGTCATCGGGGACCGCTGGAGCTGGAATCCCCCGAGACGGCCGATGGCGACTTCCGGGCGCACCTCGAACGAAGCCTTGAACGACAGCGCGCCGTCCTCATCGCCGAAGCGCAGATCATCGACCTGCACCTCGGAGACCGGCTGCAGCCCACGCGAATCCAGCGCGTGCCTGCAGGCCTTCTGGATCGCCCGGTCGACCGACTCCTCCTGGATGTCTCTCCCGTAGTGCTGAAGGATCACGCCGGTAGGCGCCTTGCCCTTCCTGAAACCCTTCAGCTTGACCCGGGCGGCGTACTTGCGGATGACGGCACCCTGCTCGGCCGCGACGAATTCGGTCGGGACCACCACCTCGACGCTCCGATGGCACCTTTCGCCCTCGGTAACCGTCACTTCGAGGCGGGACGGGTCCAGCGGATTGGCGGCGGGGCTCATGACGGCCGATCCCCGTCATGCGAAAGGGGGGACTCGAACCCCCACGGCCAGGGGCCACAAGATCCTAAGTCTTGCGCGTCTACCAGTTCCGCCACTTTCGCTCCTCCACGAAGTCGGTACTTCAAGTACACAGAAAGGTAACGCGGGAAGGATCCGTACCAAGTGGGGCGGGGGATCCGTACAACGACAGAGGGGCCAGTCCCTCGGGACCAGCCCCTCCGCTACCTTGCCCGGCGCCTGCGTGCCGAGCCGCGCTGCGCTACCTCGGAACCCGGATGTTGTACACCGCGGGTGCCATATGGCGGTTGCGATTGGCGCCATTGGGACAGGCCGCGACAAGCGATACCACCTCTCCCGCTTCCACGTCCGCAAGGGCGTCGCGCACATCGTCGACATCCCGGATGGTGGCCCGGTCCACTTCGGTTATCACGCAACCGCTGCCGATACCGCGACCTGCTGCGGGTCCGTTGGGCTGGACCTCCACCACAACGACCCCCTCGGCGCTCTCGAGCTGCGCCTGTTCCGCCAGTTCGGGCGTGAGGTCGATGAGTTCGACCACCCCGATCTTGTCGGCGGCGCGGGGTTGGCGCGCCGGGGCGGCCGCCATTCCACCCGAGTAGGGCAGTTCCTCGAGGCGCACCGTAACCTCGCGCGGCCGCCCGTCGCGATGGATGCCAATGCGCACCCGGTCGCCTGGCGACATGAGCGCGATCTTGTGCTGAAGGTCGTTGCTTGAAAGCACCTTCTCGCCATTCAGCGACGTGATCACGTCCCGAAAGCGCAGCCCCGCCCGTTCGGCCGGCGTGTCTTCGCTCACTTCCTGCACCAGCGCACCGCTGACATCCGGCAGCCCGAACGCCTCGGCGTCCTCGGCCGTGACGCGTTGCATCGTCACTCCAAGGTACGCGCGCTTGACGCGGCCGTACTCGATCAGATCCTCCATCACGCGGTGCGCGAGGTCGATGGGAATGGCGAAGCCGTAGCCCTGATAGACCCCCGTCCGGCTTACGATCGCTGCGTTGATCCCGATCACCTGGCCGCGCAGGTTCACCATCGGGCCGCCGGAGTTGCCCGAGTTGATCACGGCGTCGGTCTGGATGAAGTCCTCGATCGCCGAGGCGGGGTTGCCGGAGAAATCGGGGTCGTCCAGGAGCGATTGGTTGATCAGGCTGAGCGACCGCCCAACGGCCGAGACGATCCCCGCTGTCACCGTGTAGTTGAGGTCGGTGCCTCGGCTGGCGCCGCCAAACCCGGGGTTGCCCACCGCCAGCACCCATTCGCCCACACGGACCTCGGCCGACGACCCCAGCGAAGCGACCGGCAGGTCGGTCCCATCGATCTTGATGACCGCGATGTCGGTAGTCGGGTCGGTCCCGACCACCTCCGCACCGAACTCACGTCCGTCCAGCAGGGTCACGGTGATTTGCTGGGCGTCCTCGACGACATGATTGTTGGTCAGGACGTACCCGTCCTCGGCAATGATGAACCCGCTTCCGCTGCCCTCCACGATATCCGGAAGGTTGTCCCCCCGTGGTCCGCCGCGAAAGAACCGTTCCAGACCCTGTAAGCGGTTGCCGGAGCGCACCGTCTGGCGCGTGGTCTCGATCTGGACAACGGCCGGGGTCACTACTTCGGCGACGTTGACGAATGCCTCGCTCAGGTCGAGCGCCGGCTGCACCTCGGCCTCGGAAACCACCGCTTCGGTCTGCACCGGGGGCAGGCTGAAGGGCCGCTCGACAAAGCCGAACTGGGACGCGATCCCAAGCCCGAAAAGGCAGGCGGCCGCCACGGAAAGGGCGGCCTTGGTCTTTGCTCTGAGTGGATCGTACATCGTTCTATCTCTCACCAGTTGAAAGTTCGCTGTTGGCGAGAAGTTGGATGCGCGGCGAGGCGGCCGAAGTTGCCGCCTCGCCGCACCCCCGCTACCGCTTCTCGTCGACGATCTCGTAGTCGGCCTCCACAACGTCGTCCTCGGCCTCTTGGGCGGCGGGTTCGTCGGCGGCGCCCATGTCGCCGTCGCTGGCCGCGTCGCCGTCGCCGTCGCCGCTCGCCGCCGCCTCAGCCGCCTGCGCCTGGTACATCTCCTGGCCGGCCGCCGTGAATGCCTGCATCAGCGCATCTCGCGCCTCGTTCATCTCGGCCGACTCGTTGCCCTTCAGCGCCTGCTTGCCGCGCTCCAGCGCCGCGTCGAGCCGCTCCTTCGTATCGGCCGACACCTTGTCGCCCCACTCGCCGGTGTCCTTTTCGACCTGATACACCAGCGTATCGAGCGAATTGCGCGCCTCGACCGCCTCGCGGCGCTCCTCGTCTTCCGCCTTGTTCGCCTCTGCGTCGCGCACCATCCGGTCGATCTCGGCGTCGCTCAGGCCGCTGGAGGCCTCGATGCGGACCTTCTGTTCCTTCGAGGTGGCGCGGTCCTTGGCGGTGACGTGCAGGATCCCGTTGGCGTCGATGTCGAAGGTGACCTCGACCTGCGGCATGCCCCGCGGCGCGGGCGGAATGCCCGTCAGCTGGAACTTGCCGATGGTGCGGTTGTCCATGGCCATCTTGCGCTCGCCCTGCAGGACGTGGATCTCCACCGTGGTCTGCGAGTCTTCCGCGGTCGAGAACACCTCCGCCTTGCGGGTCGGAATCGTCGTGTTGCGCTCGATCAGCGCGGTCATCACGCCGCCCAGCGTCTCGATGCCCAGTGACAGCGGGGTCACGTCGAGGAGGAGCACGTCCTTCACGTCGCCGGCCAGCACGCCGCCCTGGATCGCTGCACCGACCGCGACCACCTCGTCCGGATTCACGCCCCGGTGCGGCTCCTGCCCGAAGAACTCCTCGACCACCTGCTGGATCTTGGGGATCCGGGTCGAGCCTCCCACGAGGACGACCTCGTCGATGGCGCCCGGCTCCATCCCCGCGTCCTCCAGCGCCTTCCGCATCGGCGGAATGGTACGCTGGATCAGGTCGTCCACAAGGTGCTCGAACTTCGCCCGCGAGAGCGTGTAGTTGAGGTGCTTGGGACCGTCCTGGGTGGCGGTGATGAAGGGCAGGTTGATGTCGGTCGACGCAGTGGACGACAGCTCCATCTTGGCCTTCTCGGCGGCCTCCTTGAGACGCTGCAGCGCCATCGAGTCCTTGGACAGGTCGATTCCCTGATCCTTCTTGAACTCGGTCACGAGCCAGTCGATCAGGACCTGGTCGAAGTCGTCGCCGCCGAGGTGCGTGTCGCCGTTGGTGGCCTTCACCTCGAAGACGCCGTCGCCGATCTCGAGGATCGAGATGTCGTAGGTGCCGCCGCCGAGGTCGAAGACGGCGATCTTCTCGTCCTTCTTCTTGTCCAGGCCATAGGCGAGGGCGGCCGCGGTGGGCTCGTTGATGATGCGCTTGACGTCGAGCCCGGCGATCTTGCCCGCATCCTTGGTGGCCTGCCGCTGCGCGTCGTTGAAGTACGCGGGAACGGTGATGACGGCCTCGCTCACCTTGGTGCCGAGGTAGTCCTCCGCCGTCTGCCGCATCTTCTGCAGGATGACCGCGGACAGTTCGGGCGGGGTGAAGCTCTTGCCGCCGTGCTGAAGGTTGACCACGACCCGGTCGCTGCTGTCGCGCGCTACGGTGTAGGGCACCCGCCGGCGTTCGGCCTCGACCTCGCCGTAGCGCATGCCCATGAAGCGCTTGATCGAGAAGACGGTATTCTCGGGATTGGTGATGGCCTGGCGGCGGGCGACCTGTCCGACCAGGCGCTCTCCGTCTTTCGCGAAGGCGACGACCGAGGGGGTGGTGCGGCCGCCCTCGGAGTTGGCGATGACCGTGGGCTCTCCGCCTTCCATGACGGCGACCACCGAATTGGTGGTACCCAGGTCGATGCCGATGATCTTGCCCATTCTGCCTGTTCCTTTTGGTGTCGGCCGCGGCCGACCGTGGATGATTCAAAGATAACTGGCGATGTTGAAGCAAGTGGCGTGCCGGGGCCCCGGGCGGCTGATCTTCGAGCGATTCCTGCCATTTTGGCCGTTTTTCCCGATTCCGCGCCACCGGACCTGCCATTTTGGCCGGGTCCGCACAGCCGGAAATTCCGATCCTGTCATTCCGGCAGGCCGGGCTTTATTCTGGCGCGCGAGCTTCCGGGACACGACACTCCATGAGCCGCTTCACCTGCCACCCATCCGAGGCCCCACATGTTCCTGCCGGTGGAAACAGTTGCGACCGCAATGCAGGCGATCGCCGCACCCATGTCGGAGGGGCTGATCCACCTGGCTGTTCCCGGTGCGGACGCCCTTCCGGCGGCCATCCCGACGGGCACCGCGCCACAGGGGGACGGAGGCGTGGACGTCCTGGTCCGGCTCCGGGGGCTGCTCGGCGTGGTCCTTCTGACAATGGCCGCCTGGGCACTGAGCGTGAACCGGCGGAAGATCCCCTGGCGAATCGTGCTTTGGGGGCTCGGCCTGCAGTTCATTTTCGCCGTGCTGATCCTCAGGACGCCCTTCGGCGCGGGCATCTTCGACGCGGCCAACAATGTCATCCTCGCCGCGGTGGGATTCACGCTGGAGGGCGCCAGCTTCCTCTTCGGCGACCTCGTCTGGAACAACGTCCCCGTGGGGACCGGCGAGGCGGGCAACGGAGGCTTCGTTGCCGAGGGGCAGCAGGTGGCCCGCACCGGCGCGTTCGTCGCCTTCAACGTGCTGCCGACGATCATCTTCTTCGCGTCGATCATGACGGTTCTGTACCACCTGGGCGTCATGCAAAAGCTCGTGGGCGGGATCGCCTGGGTGATGCAGCGCACCATGCGGACGAGCGGCGCGGAAACGCTCTCGGCGGCCGGCAACATCTTCGTCGGCCAGACCGAGGCGCCGCTGCTGGTCAAGCCCTTCGTGGACCGCATGACGCGGTCCGAACTGATGGCGGTGATGACCGGGGGCTTCGCGACCGTCGCAGGGGGCGTGATGGCCGCCTACGCGGGAATGCTGGTCGGGTTCTTCCCGGACATCGCGGGGCACCTGATGGCGGCGTCGGTCATGTCCGCGCCCGCCGCCCTGGTGGTGGCAAAGTTGATGGTGCCGGAGGAGGAGAAGTCGGAGACGGCCGGACAGCTCAAGACGGAGCTGGAACGCCCCGACGTCAACGTCATCGAGGCCGCGGCGCGGGGTGCGGGCGAGGGGCTGCAGCTGGCGCTCAACGTGGGCGCGATGCTGATGGCCTTCCTGGCCATGATCGCGCTGCTCAACGCGCTGCTGGCGTGGGCCGGGGGGCTGGTCGGTGCCGACGGCCTCACACTCGAAGGGATTCTGGGGTGGCTGCTCGGCCCGGTGGCGTGGGTGATGGGCGTTCCATGGGAAGATGCCGGGTCGGTAGGATCGCTCATGGGACTGAAGACGGTGGCGACCGAGTTCGTGGCCTATCTGGGCCTGGCCGAATCGATGGCCCAGGGGGAACTCACGCCGCGCGCCGCCACCATCGCGACCTACGCCCTGTCGGGCTTCGCGAACTTCTCGTCGATCGCCATCCAGATCGGGGGGATCGGCGGGATCGCGCCCCGGCGGCGCAAGGACCTCGCCCGGCTGGGCCTCAGGGCAATGATCGGGGGCTCGATCGCCGCATTCATGACCGCTGCGATCGCGGGCGTGCTGATTTGATCGCGAGTTGGCTGAATTGACCGGCTCCCCACCGATCGCGGAGTGCGCCCGGGTCCTTCAGGGTCGTGCCGGCATGCGCCCGTCGGTGCATCTTGTGCTCGGGTCGGGGCTCGGGGGACTGGTCGAGCGGGTCGAGGGGGCGGTCAGGGTGGACTTCGGTGAGCTGCCGGGGTTTCCCGACACTTCCGTGGATAGCCATGCGGGGGAGTTTGTTCTAGGGCGCCTGGGCGGTGTTTCGGTGATGGTGCAGGCCGGCCGCTTCCATTTCTACGAGGGGTGCGGGCCCGGCATCGTGCTTGCGCCGGTTCGTGCGGGTCGCGCCGCCGGCGCCCGAATCGTCGTCCTCACGAACGCCGCCGGCGGGATTCGGTCCGATCTGGCCCCGGGTTCGCTGATGCTCGTGGACGACCACATCAGCCTGATGTTCCGCGCGCCGCTGGCAGGGCCCGTCGTCCCCGGCGAGGAGCGGTTTCCGGACATGAGCCGTCCCTGCGACCCCGTGCTGATGTCGCTGGCCGAAGAGGCCGCGCTGGAGGCCCGCGTCCCGCTGCCGAGGGGCGTCTACGGCGGGGTTCACGGCCCCAACTTCGAGACGCCGGCCGAAGTGCGCGCCCTGAAGGCGGCCGGTGCGGACGCGGTGGGCATGTCCACCGTGCCTGAGATCACCGCGGCGCGGGCAGGGGGGCAGAAGGTGCTGGCGTTCTCCCTGATCACCAATCGAGCCGCCGGCCTAGGCCTGGAGGCCATCGACCACGAGGAGGTGATGGCCTACGGAGCGGCGGCGGGCGGTACGCTGGGGGCGCTGCTCGAGTCGGCGCTGCCGCGGATCGCGACTTCCGCGAAGTGATCGAGCGGGCCCCTCCCCGCGCCCAGCCCGGGGGCACCGGCGATCGCCGCCCTCACCCACGTCACCGCGTCCCCTACCGCAGTTGCGAGCGGCGTCCCGCGGGCGAGCCCGGCCGCGATCGCGGCGCTCAGCGTGCAGCCGGTCCCGTGCGTGTGCCGCGTGTCGATACGCGGGCCGCAAAAGACGCGCCGCGACCGGCCGTCCCAAAAGAGATCCACGACCTCGTCGCCCTCCAGGTGGCCTCCCTTGATCAGCGCCGCCGCCGCGCCGCGCCGCACGATGTCCCGTGCAGCCATTTCCATGCCCCGAAGATTCCGTTCCCTTACTCCCGTCAGAATCACCGCTTCGGGCCAGTTCGGCGTGACGACGGTGGCCAGCGGCACCAGTTCCTCGCGGATCGATGCCACGGCCTCGGGGTCGAGCAGCTCATCGCCGCTGGTCGCGACCATCACCGGGTCGAGGACGTAGCCGCCAAGGCGATGGCGCCGAAGCCCCGCCGCGACCACATGTACGATTTCGGTGTTGGCCAGCATGCCGGACTTGACCGCCCGCGGGGGGATGTCGCTGGCCACGCTGTCGATCTGCGCCGCGACGGTGGCGGGGGGGATGGGGTGTACCCCCTGCACGCCCAGCGTATTCTGTGCGGTGATGGCGGTGATGGCCGAGGTGCCGTAAACGCCCCATTGGTGAAAGGTCTTCAGGTCGGCCTGGACGCCGGCGCCGCCCCCGCTGTCGCTGCCGGCGATGGTAAGGGCGACCGGGAGGGTCGATTGGGCATGCATGGCGCTTCCTGGAAGAGCAAGGGCAGGCGACGGTGTGATCAGCAAATCTAAGGCACGGATGGTGCGGCGGCTGACGGTCCGCCGGATGCGCGAACGCGAAGGCCTGGCGCTGGCCGAAGGACCCCGCGTCGCGCTGGAGGCGCTGAGATCCCCGCTCGATGTGCGATGGGTGGTGGTGGGAGAGGAGTGGGGTGTCAGCGCGGAGAACGGACGGCGGGTTCTTGCCGCCTGTCGCGAGTGCGGCGTGGAGGTGCAGACCGCACCCGACCGGGAGGTGATGGGGCTGGCATCGACCGAGCACCCGCAACCGGTCATCGCCTGCGTGAATGCGCCGCCGCCCGAGCCGAAGCCGCTGGACTGCGGCCGCTACCTGATGCCGATCGGTGTCCAGATTCCCGGCAACCTGGGAACGCTGATTCGATCGGCCTGGGCGTTCGAGCTCGACGGGATCGTGATCGGACATGGCACGGTGGATCCGTGGAACCCCAAGGTGGTAAGAGCGTCGGCCGGAGCGGTGTTTCACATGCGGCTGATCGGCGGCTCGGAGGGCATGCTGGAGGGCGTCAACCTGCTGTGCGCGGATGCGGCGGGAGAGGGGGTGGGCGGCAGAGGGCAGGACATCCCCCGGGACTGGGTGCTGGCGCTCGGGAGCGAGACCGGCGGGCTTCCGGCGCACCTCATGCGCCGGGCCCGCGCCATTTCGATCCCCATGGCTGCCGGGGCTGATTCACTCAACGTCGCGGTGGCGGGCTCGATCCTCATGCACCTCCTCACGCGGTCCGGAGAATGAGCGGTGCCCCACTGACGGTACTCGCGGCGGTGATGGGGGTCTCGCTGGGGTCGTTTCTCAATGTTTGCGTCGCGAGGTGGCCGGCGGGTCAATCGGTGATGCGGCCGCGGTCCGGGTGCTGGAGTTGCCGGGCGCCGCTGCGCTGGTTCGAGAACATCCCCGTGCTCGGCTACCTGTTCGCCCGCGGGCGGTGTTCGAGGTGCGGCGTGCGCGTGAGCGTGCAGTACCCGCTGGTCGAAGTTGCGACGGGGATGATCTGGGCGGGGATGGCCGCTACATGGGGCGTGCATCCCGAGGCGCTGCGCGGCGGGCTCTTCCTTACGATCCTGCTCGGCATCGCGATCACCGACGCCCGCACCTACATCATCCCGGATCAGCTCTCGGTCGGTGGGGCGGTGGTGGGCCTGGCGCTGGCTCCGTTGGCGGGCGGGCCGGACCTGACGGGCGCGGCCCTGGGCGCGGCGCTGGGATTCGGCCTCCTCTGGGGCACGGCAGCGGTTGGGAAGATCGTCCTGGGCAAGGATGCGCTCGGCGGAGGCGATGTGAAGATGATGGCGATGGCGGGGGCGTTTCTGGGGCCGGCCGGAGTGCTGCTGACGCTCTTCGGGGGATCGCTGCTCGGCGCGCTGGTATTCGCCCCGATCTCGCTCAGGACCGGCAAGCTGGTGCCCTTCGGGATCTTTCTCTCGGTCGGGGCGGGGGTCGCCTACACCTGGGGTGACGCGATCATTGCGTGGTATGCGGGATCGTTCCTTGGACTGAGCTGACGCGGTGCCACGAACACCTGCGGGCTACGGGTCGCTGCAGTCCCTCTGAAAGCCGCAGTTCAGGCACACCACCTTGCAGTGCCGCTCCAGCGCCGGCCCGTCGCAGAGTTCGCAGACGCGGTCGGCCACGAAACGGCGGCTGAGTTCCACGTAGTGGCGCGCGCTGCGCTCGGTCCAGGAGGCCGCTCCCTCGCTCAGCGCCCGGACGCGGCCCGGCACACCGGCCACCAGGCGATTCGGTGGGATCCTCGCGCCCTCGCGGACCACCGCTCCCGCCGCGATCAGGCAGCCCTCGCCCACCTCGGCGCGCTGCAGCACCACCGCCCCCATGCCCACCACCGTGCGGCGCCCGATGCGGCAGCTCTCCATGATGGCGCCGTGTCCCACCGTCACCTCGTCCTCGATGACCGTGGGGGCCTGCTCGCTGGTGTGGATCACCACGTTTTCCTGCACGTTGGTCCGGGCTCCCACACGGATGCCGTGCTCGGGGTGGTCGCCGCGCAGCACGGCTCCGAACCAGATGCTGGCGTCCTCGCCGACCTCCACATCGCCGATCACAACCGCCGTAGGCGCGAGGAAGACGGACCCCGCTATGCGCGGGCTGCGCCCGTTGAAGGGCATGACCAGCGCCATCAGCGGGGCGCTTTGGAGGTGTCGATACGGCGCAGCCGCGCCCTCAGCACCTGGGTGTCGGTCGCTTCGAGAACCTCGACATGCACGGCGTGGGCGGTGAACGAATGGCCGGCCTCGGGAACGTGCCCGAGTTCCTCGAGGATGAATCCGTTCAGGGACCTGTGTTCACCCGCCTGCAAGTCGAAGTTGAAGCGGTCGTTGATCTCGCGCACCTCGGCAGTGCCGGAGGCGACGATTTCGTCCGGCGACAGCTGCGTGACGGGGTCTTCGTCCACGTCGGTCTCGTCGACGATCTCGCCGACGAGCTCTTCCAGGACGTCTTCCAGGGTGATGAGCCCGTCGGTGCCGCCGAATTCGTCGGCCACGATGCCCATGTGCATGCGGCGGGCCCGGAACTGGGCCAGCAGCTTGGCCAGGGAGAGGGACCCGGGGACGAACATGGGCTCACGGGCGAGGTCGCCCAGAGGCGTGTCGCGCTCGCCGGCCACGTAGGCGCGGTACGCGTCGCGCACATGCAGGATGCCCGTGACGTCGTCGATGCTCTCGCCGTATACCGGGACGCGCGAGTGGGGGACTCCCTCGAGTTCGCCGAGCGCCTCGCCGAGGCGGCGGCCGTCCTGCCAGGCGATGATGTCGACCCTGGGTGTCATCGCGTCCCAGGCGTTCAACTCGTCCAACTTGAAGGCCCGCTCGATGAGGAGCTGCTCGTCGGTCTCCACGATTCCCTCGCCGGCGCCGATTTCGAGCGCCTCGCGTACCTGCAGCTCATCCGCGGAGGCCTCGGTGCGGCCGGACACCCGCCCGAGAAGTCGCCCCAGGGCGAGCAGCGGAAAGAAGACGCGGCTGAGGACGCGCGACGCGCGCTGAAGGAACGGCGCGGCTGCCAGCGCCACGCGCACGGGGCGGCGGCCGGAAAGGGCGCGCGGGCCCACCTCGCCCAGGAGCAGCACGCCGAGCACCACCAGCGGGCCCCCGATCCACATGCCCCTCGGGCCCCACAGCACGGCGGCGGCGGCAACTCCGGCCGCCGCGGCGCCAAGGTTGCAGATGGCGCGGAGCACTCCCAGGACCGAGGTGCCGACCTCTCCCGTGCGAAGCGCGGCCAGCGCCGCCGCCCCGGCGAAGCCCTCGTCAGCCAGGATGCGCGCCTTCGAGTCGGTGATTTTCACGACCGCCGACAGCGTGGCCGTCAGGCCGGCGGCAACCAGCAGGAGAAGGGCAAAGGCCGCCCACAGCCCTGTTATCAGCGCCATGGTGCCTGCGCCCTTCTACTTGGAGGTTGGTCGTCCGATGACCCGGCCTCTAGATCCATCGCTTGCTCTCGTTGAGCAGTTCGTCAACGACGTCGCGCGTGCTCAGTCCCTCTGCCTCGCCGTCGAAGTTGATCACGATCCGGTGGGCCAGGATCGACGGCGCGATGTCGTGAATGTCCTGCATGGTGGGCATCGGAGCGCCCCGGAAGACGGCGCGCGCCTTGGCTCCCAGCACAAGATACTGCGACGCCCGCGGCCCCGCGCCCCAGCTGATATACCGTTTTGCCACCGCCGCCTGTTCCTCTCCCCCGGGGCGGGTCGAGCGCGCCAGCCGAACGGCGTAGCCCACGATCGACGGGGGTACCGGGGTGCGGCGCACCAGCTGCTGCAGTTCGATGATCTCGGAACCGTGCACGACCGGCTCGACCGGGATATCCTGCACTTCCTGCGTCAGGGTCGCGATCTTTTCCTCTTCTTCCCGGTCCGGATAGTGGATCCGCAGATCGAACATGAAACGGTCCAGCTGCGCCTCTGGCAGCGGGTAGGTGCCCTCCTGCTCGATCGGGTTCTGGGTCGCGAGTACGAAGAACGGCGGATCGAGGTGGTAGGTCTTGCCCGCGGCGGTCACGTCCCGTTCCTGCATTGCCTCCAGGAGGGCCGCCTGCGTCTTCGGCGGGGTCCGGTTGATTTCGTCCGCCAGCACGATGTTGGCGAAAATGGGCCCCGGGACGAATCGGAACACGCGCTCGCCGGTAAGCTTGTCCTCCTGGATGACTTCGGTGCCCGTGATGTCCGTGGGCATCAGGTCCGGGGTGAACTGGATGCGGTTGAATTTGAGGTGCAGCGCGTCCGACAGCGTCGAGATGATGAGCGTCTTGGCAAGCCCCGGCACCCCGACCAGGAGCACGTGGCCGTTGGCCATCATGGCGGTCAGGATGCTGTCGACGATGTGCTGCTGGCCCACGATGCGGCGCTGCACCGCCGTGCGCAGTTCCTCGCCTATCTCACCCGCGCGCCGGAGGAGTTGAACATCGCGCTCGTCCGATTGGGCGGGCGGCGCCTTGAGGGCGGAGGAGGACGTGGGGGTCATACCCGTTCCGGGTTGCGACGAATGTTTGGCATAACGATGGCGGAAGATAGGCGAGACGGCTTTTTGGGGTCAAGCAGGAGCTTGCGAAAATTTTCACAAGCGTTAGGTTTTCCCCCGACACCGTGCTTGTGGAGTCTGCTCCGCGAGCCTGTTTCCAGGCCTTCGTTTCGTCAATAGGGAGAGTGCCAGCGTGCTGGACGGCGGTCGAACACCGCGGCGGTCGTCCGGTGCCCTCGGAGACGTTGGCCGCATGTCGGGATACGGAATCAGCTGGGTGTTGACGGTCCTGATACTCACATGGGCCGGGCTCAAGCTGGACGAGCGGTTCGAGACGACTCCGCTGCTCGCGCTGGTCGGTGGGCTCGTGGGAATCGGGGCAGGATTCTATACGCTCTACATCAGAGCTGTGGTGCAACCGGCAACCAGGAAAAAGGAGAGACCCGGCAGCGGGGAAGAACTTCGGTGAAACAGTCCATGACGTTCGTCGCCACTTCCGCGGCAATCGTGGTTGGCGGGGCACTCGCAACCTGGCCTTTCCTGACGGACGGGGCCCGGCGGGCGGTTCTCGGAGCCGGCATCCTCACACTGGGCACCCAGCTCCCGACACACTTTCTCCTGAAGGGCTGGAGAACACGTAACGATCGCTTCCTGGCAGCGATAGCGGCCGGATTCGCGGCGCGGGTCCTCGTGCTCGCCCTGGCGGTCGTCTTCTTCGTGATCCCGGGACGGACGGAGCCGCTGCCCTTCCTGCTGTCGCTCGGCGCCTTCCTGCTCGCACTGGTCTTCGCCGAGTCGTTCATCGAACACCGCCGGTTGCGGGGCGAGTCCGTGCCGGCCAAGCCATGATCGGGATGTTCGCACCTCTTCAGGAACATGCGGGAGCGCAGGAGGCGGCTGCCGACGGGCACGGGGGCCCCTTCAACCTCGGCGACATGCTGGCGCACCATATCCTCAACGCGCCCGAATACGAGTTGCCGTTCATCGGCGCGGTCCACTTCCCCCACTGGGACTGGGCGGTTTTTCACATCGGCGGACTGACCATCGACCTGTCCCCCACCAAGCACATGGTCCTGCTGCTGCTGGCCGCCGTCATCACCGCCGCGATGACGCTCTTCGCCGCCAGAACCGTGTCGCGGCAGGGCTCGGGCAGGGCGCCCAGGGGTCTGGCCAACGCGGTCGAGACGGTGGTGGTGTTTCTCCGCGACGATCTCTGCAAGGAGTACATCGGGCACGGTTACCAGCGTTTCGTCCCCCTCATCCTGACACTCTTCTTCTTCATCCTGACGATGAACCTGCTCGGGCTGGTCCCGTGGGGAGGCTCGGCCACCGGCAACCTCGCCGTCACGGCGACCCTGGCTCTGACCGTCTTCCTGGTGGTCGAGATCTCGGGCTTCCTCACGCTCGGTCTCCGTGGCTACATGAAGACGATCTTCTTCACGCCGCCGGGTACCACGGGCGTGATCAAGTACCTGATGCTCGCCATCATGACCCCCGTCGAGCTGCTCGGGAAACTCACGAAGCCCTTCGCGCTCGCGGTCCGTCTCTTCGCGAACATGACCGCGGGCCACATGATGATCTTCACGCTGATCGGCTTCATCTTCATCTTCGGCCAAATCGCCTTTGTACGTTGGGCGGTCGCCGCCGGATCCTTCGCCTTCGTGTCGGCGATCCTGCTCCTGGAGCTGCTGATCGCCTTCATTCAGGCCTACATCTTCGCCATGCTGTCGGCCGTCTTCATCGGCCTCATGCGGCATGAACACTGACCCTGAACGGTCCACACACATATAGGAGAAACCATGCTTGACCTGGCGATCACCGCGCTGCAGGAAGGCGGCGCGGCGGACATCGACACAGCCAAGAACACGGGCGCCCTCATCGGCGCCGGCATCGGAGCCGGACTGGCCGCGATCGGCGCCGGCATCGGCATCGGCGGCATCGGCAGCGGCGCCACGCAGGGCATCGCCCGGCAGCCGGAGGCCGCCGGCGAGATCCGGGGCCTGGCCATTCTGCTGGCTGGACTGGTCGAGGGAGCCGCGCTGTTCGCGATCCTGCTCGCGGCGCTCTTCAAGTTCATCTGATGGCAGCCGCGGGACTTCACCCCGGGTTGCTGCTACAGGAGGAAGGTCCCCTTTGGGACACCCTCTTCGCGGTCGATTCGGGGCTGGCCGTATGGACCGTCCTTACCTTTCTGACGCTGCTGGCCGTCCTGACGCGGTACGCGTGGAAGCCCCTGATGGCCGCCCTGGATGCCCGCGAAAAGAGCATCCAGAGCGACATCGACGAGGCGAAACGGCAGCGGGATGAGGCCGAGGCGCTGATCGCTGAGTACCGGGAGCAGCTTGCCCAGGCACGCCGTCAGGCGCAGGCGCTGGTCGCCGAAGGCCGCGAGGCGGCGGACCAGCTCCGCAGCGAGCTCGAGGCCAAGGCCCGTGAAGAGAGCCGCGCCATCCTGGCCAACGCGCGCCGGGAAATCGCTCGGGAGCGCGACGCGGCCATCGATGCCGTGCGCCGCGAGGCGGTGGAGGTGGCCATGGCGGCCGCTTCCCGGTTGCTCGACGAGCGCCTCGACAGCGACAGCGACCGACGTCTGGTAACGGACTACATCGATGACCTCGCCGGCTCCGGGGGAGCCTGGGCGTGAGGGAAGACACCGTCGCCCGCAACTACGCCGAGACCCTCTTCGAGCTGGCCGAGCGCCACGAAGGGGTCGAGGCCTTTGGCGATGGCGTCGCGGTCGTGGCGGGGCTGCTGGAGAACCCCAGGGCCCGCGAATTCCTCATGACGCCCCGGGTGTCCGCCGCCGACAAGAAGGCGGTGCTGGGGCGGTCTCTGGGTGATTCCGTTCCCACCATGATGCTGCGTTTCCTGCAGGTCGTGGTGGACAAGGGGCGCCAGAAGCTGATTCCGGCCATCGCGGCGACCTACCGCGAGATGCTCGAGCATCACCTGGGCCGGCGCCACATGGAGGTCACGGTGGCGAGGCAGCTTTCGCCGGCCGAGGAGGCCGATCTGGGCGCCCGACTGTCGGCAGCGACGGACGCCACCGTGATCCCGCACGTGAAAGTCAGGCCCGCAATCATCGGGGGCGTCGTCATACGCGAAGGCGACACCGTATACGACGGGTCCGTGAAACGGCAACTCGACGCCATGCGCCGCAAGCTCATGGCCGCCGAGCTTCAAACATAGGAAGAAGAGAGACATGTCGGATTCCCAACTCCGGGCGGGCGAGATCAAGAGCGTCCTCCTGGCAGAAATCGAGAGCTTCGAAGAGGCGCTCCACTCCGAGGAGGTGGGCGAGGTCCTCGAAGTCAAGGACGGCGTGGCGCGCATCTACGGCCTCACCAAGGCGATGGCCAACGAGATGCTGGAGATCACGTCCGGCGAGAGTGGTGAGCGGGTCACCGCGCTTGCCCTCAACCTGGAAGAGGACAACATCGGCGCCGTGGTCATGGGCGACTGGGAGGGGCTCCACGAGGGCGACGAGGTGCGCCGCACCGGCCGCGTCCTGGACGTTCCCGTGGGCAGCGACTACCTGGGCCGGGTCGTGAACCCGCTTGGCGAGGCCGTGGACGGCGGCGCGGCCATCGAGACCAGCGCCCGTCGGCAGATCGACGTGGTCGCTCCCGGGATCGTGAAACGCCAGCCGGTCAAGGAGCCGCTCCAGACCGGCATCAAGGCCATCGACGCCATGATCCCGATCGGGCGCGGCCAGCGCGAGCTGATCATCGGGGACCGTCAGACCGGCAAGACCGCCATCGCCATCGACGCGATCCTCAACCAGAAGGACACCGGCGTCATCTGCATCTACTGCGCCATCGGCCAGCGTGCCGGGATGGTGGCGGGGGTCGTCGAGACCTTCCGGCACCACGGCGCGATGGACTACACGATCGTGGTCGCGGCCAACGCATCCGACCCGGCGCCCATGCAGTACATCGCCCCCTACGCCGCAACGGCGCTGGCGGAGCACTTCATGTGGCAGGGAAAGCACACCCTGGTCATCTACGACGACCTCTCCAAGCAGGCGCAGGCGTACCGGCAGCTGTCGCTGGTGCTCAGGCGTCCGCCGGGGCGCGAGGCCTATCCTGGCGATGTCTTCTACCTGCATTCGCGGCTGCTGGAGCGCGCGGCCAAGCTGTCCGACGAGCTCGGGGGCGGGTCGCTCACCGCGCTGCCGATCATCGAGACACAGGCCGGTGACGTGTCCGCTTACATCCCCACCAACGTCATCTCGATCACCGACGGCCAGATCTACCTCGAGCCCGACCTCTTCAACTCGGGCGTCAGGCCCGCCGTGAATGTGGGGATTTCAGTCTCGCGCGTGGGCGGCGCGGCCCAGGTCAAGGCCATGAAAACCGTGGCGGGCCGCCTGCGTCTCGACCTCGCCCAGTTCCGTGCCATGGAAACCTTCGCCCAGTTCGCCTCCGACCTGGACGCGGCCACCCAGCGGCAGCTGGCGCGCGGGCAGCGCACGGTGGAGGTCCTCAAGCAGCCCCAGTACCAGCCGGTCCCGGTGGAGCAGCAGATCGTGACCATCTACGCGGTAACCAACGGCTACCTGGACGACCTCGATGTCGAGGACGTGCGCAAGTGGGAACGCGGCTTCCTCGAGTTCGTCGGGAGCCGGTACGACGACGTGCTGATCGGGCTGAGGCAGGAAGGCAAGCTGACCGACGACATCGAGGGGCGCCTGCGCGATTGCATCGAGGAGTACAACCAGGTCTTCGCCGCCGAGTCGGGCGAAGCGATGGCGGGGGCCGCGTAGCATGGCCGGAGCCGGCGCCCGGGAGGTCATGCGGCGGATCAAATCGGTCCGCAACACCCGCAAGATCACGCGCACCATGGAGCTCGTGGCGACCTCCAAGCTCAAACGGGCGATGGACCGCATGCAGGCTGCCCGCCCCTACAGCGATGCGTTCCGCGAATTGCTGGGAAGCCTGAACGCCCCCGGCCTGGCGCACGAGCATCCCCTGCTGCGCCAGCCTGCCGAGACGAAGCGTGCGGCGGTGCTGCTGCTCACCGCGAACCGCGGGTTCTGCGGCGCCTTCAACGCCAACCTGATCCGGGAGGCGCGGGGGCGGCTGGATTCGCTCAAGGCTGAAGGCGTGGAGACCGAGCTGCACATCGCCGGCAAGAAGGGTCTGGCGTTCTTCCGGTTCCGGGGCTCCGCCATCGCGTCGGCGACGACCGAAATCGGCGACACGCCCACGTCGGAGGACGCTGAAGGGCTGGTCGCGCCGCTCCGCCGCAGCTTCGAGGAGGGCGACCTGGACGCCGTCTACATGGTCAGCGCCGAGTTCCGTTCGGCGATGTCCACGCCGCCGCGCATCGTGCGCGTGCTGCCCGTCGAGCCCACCCCGGGGGCGCGTTCGGTGGACGCCTTCATCGTGTCACCCCGGCCTGGGAGGCTGATCGGGCAGATCCTGCCCAGTTACCTGCGTATGACCGTGTACAGCGCCCTGGTCGAAAACGCGGCCGGGGAGCAGGGCGCGCGCCGCGCCGCCATGAAGAGCGCGACAGACAACGCGGGCGACATCCTCGAGACGCTCACCCGCACCTACAACCGAGCACGCCAGGGGCAGATCACCCAGGAGATCGCCGAGATCGTGGGTGGCGCCGCGGCGTTGGAATAAACATGACTTCCGGATTGACTGAGGGCCGCGCCGAAGCGGCCGGAGAAGACGAACAACATGGCTGACAACAACAACGGTCGCGTGGTCCAGGTCATCGGACCCGTCCTGGACGTGGAATTCCACCCGCAGCACCTGCCCGAGATCTACAACGCGCTCCACCTGGCCGCGAAGACCGAGTCGGGCCGCGAGATCGACCTGGTGGCCGAGGTGCAGCAGCACATCGGGCGCTCCCAGGTGCGGGCCGTGTCGATGAGTTCGACCGACGGCGTGCAGCGGGGCATGGAGGTGGTGGACACGGGCCGCGCGATCGCGGTTCCGGTGGGCGAGCCCGCCCTGGGCCGCATCCTCAACGTGCTGGGTGAACCGGTGGACGAGCAGGGTCCGGTCGCGAGCGCGAACGGCGGCGAGGTCGAGCGCTGGCCGATCCACCGCCCCGCGCCCCGCTTCGACGACCTCGAGCCCAAGACCGAGATCTTCGAGACCGGGATCAAGGTGGTCGACCTGCTGGCGCCCTACGTGAAGGGCGGCAAGACGGGGCTGTTCGGGGGCGCGGGCGTGGGCAAAACCGTCATCATCATGGAGCTGATCAACAACATCGCCATGGAGCACGGTGGCCGATCGGTCTTCGCCGGCGTGGGCGAGCGCACCCGCGAAGGAAACGACCTCTGGCTCGAGATGAAGGAATCGGGCGTTCTGGACTCGACCGCCCTGGTCTACGGGCAGATGAACGAACCTCCCGGCTCCCGTCTGCGCGTGGGACTCTCCGCCCTGACCGTCGCCGAGTACTTCCGCGACGTCGAAAAGCAGGATGTCCTCCTCTTCATCGACAACATCTTCCGCTTCACCCAGGCGGGCTCCGAAGTCTCGGCGCTGCTGGGCCGCATGCCCTCGGCGGTCGGCTACCAGCCCACGCTAGGCACCGAGATGGGCGAGTTGCAGGAGCGCATCACCTCCACGCGCGAGGGTTCGATCACCTCGGTCCAGGCCATCTACGTCCCCGCCGACGACCTGACCGACCCCGCCCCTGCCGCCGCCTTCGCCCACCTCGACGCCACCACCGTCCTCTCACGCTCGATCGCCGAGAAGGGGATCTACCCCGCCGTCGACCCGCTCGATTCGCAGTCCCGCATTCTCGACCCGCAGTTCCTGGGCGAGCGCCACTACGAGGTAGCCGGGCGCGTCAAGGAGATCCTGCAGCGCTACAAGGACCTGCAGGACATCATCGCGATCCTCGGAATGGACGAGCTCAGCGAAGAGGACAAGATCATCGTTGGGCGCGCGCGCCGCATCGAGCAGTTCATGTCGCAGCCGTTCTTCGTGGCGACGGCGTTTACGAACATTCCCGGCTGTTATGTGCGCCTGGAGGAGACGATCGAGTCGTTCGAGCGGGTGGCGGCGGGCGAGTTCGACCATCTGCCGGAGCAGGCGTTTTTCATGAAGGGCGGTATCGATCAGGTGATCGAGGCGGCGGCCGAGATGGGCGTCGAGGTCTGATCGTGGCGGCGATGCGGCTGCGGGTCGTCACCCCGGAACAGGTGATCTACGACGGGGCCGCACGGTCCCTCGTCGCGCCTGCCTGGGACGGCTGGGTCGGGATCCTGCCTGGACACGCGCCGTTCCTGACCCTGATGGGGGAGGGGCCGCTGACGGTGGAGCCCGAATCGGGGACGCGGCAGTCGTTCGCCGTCACCGGCGGCGTGATGAAGGTGGAGGACAACCAGGTCACCGTGCTGGCGGATCGCGTCGAGGCGTCCTGATCGCGCCGGTGGGGCGGGTTTGACACCCATGCGACTCGATCTCCACATGCACACCACCTTTTCGGATGGTGTCCGCACCCCCGAAGATGTCGTCTCGCTGGCTGTCGCCGGCGGCCTCGACGTCATCGCGATTACCGACCACGACAACACCCAGGGCGTCGTCCCGGCCCAGCGAGCGGCGCGAAACAGGCTCCATGTAATCCCCGCCGTCGAGATGAGCGCAAGCTCCCACGGCGAGTCCGTTCACATCCTGGGTTACTTTGTCGACTCCTCCGCCAAGGTGCTCGAGGACCATTACCGTGACCTGCACGCCCGCCGTGACGTCCGCATGCGCAGGATCGTCGAACGGCTCGCGGAGCAGGGGATCGTGCTCCCACTGGACCGTGTCGGCGACCAGCGGGCGTCCGGAGTGGTCCCCTACACACGCCCTCATCTGGCGCGCGCCCTTGTGCGGGCCGGCTACGCCTCCAGCGTCCCGGACGCCTTCGACCGCCACATCGGGGCGGATTGCCCGGCCCATGTCGCGGTCGAGTCGCCCACTTCTGAAGACGTGATCGAAGCAATTCGCGAGGCTGGGGGCGTCGCTGTATGGGCGCATCCGCCGCTCAACCTCATCGACCGACTCCTGCCCCGCATGGTCGGAGCGGGTCTGCAGGGTCTGGAGGTCTTCCGTCCGTGGCCAGGGCGAGTCCGCGAGGCGGTCGCGCGCCAGGCGCGGAAGGCGGGGCTCTTTTCGACGGGTGGTTCGGACTGGCACGGCCGCGAGACCGACGCCGAGCTGGGCAGCTTTTTCGTCCGGGAAGATGAAGTCGCCCGGTTCCTCGAGGCCGGCGGACTGCAGCCCTGATCAGGGTGTTGACTTCCCCTTCGTCTTGACTACCTTTTAAGTCTTTCCGCGCTGTGCCTGAGGCCCACTTGGCCCAGGCCTTCCCGACATCACGCCGGAGCGCGGTCCGGTTGTTTGAAAATCAGGGTAGAAGGAAGTAACAAGAGCCTTAGGTCGCTCGGGTTGTCCCGTGGCAGGGTGTCCGTTTCGGCGGGCGTCCGACCATGGATGACCGAGTGTACTGTGTTGGAAAGGCGACGGTGGACGAGCCCAGAAATTTGAGCGGACGCAGTCGGCGCGGCAACACGGCCGATTGGCGTTCATTCGAGGAAGAGGGCTGGTCAAGCGAGAAAGTGCACACGGCGGATGCCTAGGCACAGGCCGGCGAAGAAGGACGTGGCAAGCTGCGAAAAGCCTCGGGGAGTTGCAAGCAAGCATAGATCCGGGGGTGTCCGAATGGGGAAACCCGGCGGGAGTAATCCCGTCACCCTTTACAGGGAGCCAACCCAGGGAACTGAAACATCTAAGTACCTGGAGGAAAAGAAATCAATCGAGATTCCCAGAGTAGCGGCGAGCGAAAAGGGAAGAGCCCAAACCCGGGTGGGGTGACTCAACCGGGGGTTGTGGGGCCGCATCACACAGGTGAACCGAAGCATAGCGGAACGGTACTGGAACGTACGACCGCAGAGGGTGAGAGTCCCGTATGCGAAATGCGAGTAGGCGATCCGATGCGGACCCCGAGTAGGCCGGGACACGTGAAACCCTGGCTGAATCCGGGAGGACCATCTTCCAAGGCTAAATACGAGTCTGTGACCGATAGTGAAGAGTACCGTGAGGGAAAGGTGAAAAGAACGCCTGACGGCGAGTGAAATAGACCCTGAAACCGTGTGCATACAAGCGGTCGGAGCCCGACCCGAGTCTTCGGACAAGGGGATGGGTGACGGCGTGCCTTTTGCATTATGATCCGGCGAGTTACTCCTCATGCGCGAGGTTAAGGGCCTCAGGTCCGGAGCCGAAGCGAAAGCGAGTCTGAACAGGGCGACGAGTGCATGGGGGTAGACCCGAAACCGACGCGATCTATCCATGGCCAGGGTGAAGCCGGGGTAACACCTGGTGGAGGCCCGAACCGTTGTGGGTTGAAAACTGCTCGGATGAGCTGTGGATAGGGGTGAAAGGCCAATCAAGCTCGGAGATAGCTGGTTCTCCCCGAAATATATTTAGGTATAGCCTCAGGAAACTGTCTCGAGGAGGTAGAGCACTGGATGGGCTAGGGACCTTACCGGGTTACCGAACTCAACCAAACTCCGAATACCTTAGAGATCTATCCTGGGAGTCAGTGAGCGGGCGATAATGTCCGGTCGCGAGAGGGAAAGAGCCCAGACCGTCAGCTAAGGCCCCCAAATCTGTGCTAAGTGAGAAAGGATGTGGATGTGCAGAGACAACTAGGAGGTTGGCTTAGAAGCAGCCATGCCTTTAAAGAGTGCGTAATAGCTCACTAGTCAAGTGGATCCGCGCCGATAATGGTCGGGACTCAAGCACGGTGCCGAAGCTACGGATGACGAAAGTCATGGTAGGGGAGCATTCCCTGGTCAGTGAAGCGGACTCGGAAGAGCATCCGTGGAGAGCAGGGAAGAGAGCATGCCGGAATGAGTACGCGATAAACAGGGTGAGAATCCCTGTCACCGAAAGCCTAAGGGTTCCGGAGCCAGGCTTATCCGCTCCGGGTTAGTCGGTCCCTAAGCCGAGGCCGAAGGGCGTAGGCGATGGGAAACAGGTTAATATTCCTGTACCGTTCAGGTAGCGTTCGACCATGAGGGGGGACGCGGGAGTGAAAGGACCGTCGGGTGGTGGAATATCCGATGTAAGGTGGTAGGCGATGAGAGGGGATAAAAGACTTCTTTAGCCGAGCGCCGATGCCGAAGGGACAATAAGTCCTGCAAAGGGTCCGTAATCATGCCGCCGAGAAAAGCCTCGCATGGGAGGTGCCTGGACGACCGTACCGTAAACGGACACACGTAGGCGAGGCGAGTAGCCTAAGGTGCTCGAGTGATCCGCGGAGAAGGAACTCGGCAAAATGTCCCCGTAACTTTGGGAGAAGGGGAGCCTGCAGTAGGTGAACCACGACGCGTGGGGAGCCGACCCAGGCCGCAGAGAATCGGCCCAAGCGACTGTTTATTAAAAACACAGGTGTCTGCAAAGTCGGTTAAGACGACGTATAGGCACTGACGCCTGCCCGGTGCCGGAAGGTTAAAGGGAGGTGTTAGAGGCAACTCGAAGCTCCGAACTGAAGCCCCGGTAAACGGCGGCCGTAACTATAACGGTCCTAAGGTAGCGAAATTCCTTGTCGGGTAAGTTCCGACCTGCACGAATGGCGTAACGACTTGGGCGCTGTCTCCTCCGCGAGCTCGGCGAAATTGGAGTATCGGTGAGGATACCGATTACCCGCGACAGGACAAAAAGACCCCGTGCACCTTTACTGCAGCCTGTCATTGGGTCTTGGCTTTGCATGTGTAGGATAGGTGGGAGACTATGAACCGTTCTCGCTAGGGGACGGGGAGTCGCTGGTGAAATACCACCCTTACAATGTTGAGGCTCTAACCCAGGGGAGTGAATCCTCCTCGGGAACAGTGGCAGGTGGGTAGTTTGACTGGGGCGGTCGCCTCCCAAAGAGTAACGGAGGCGCGCAAAGGTTCCCTCAGTGCGGTCGGCAATCGCACGCAGAGTGCAAAGGCATAAGGGAGCTTGACTGTGAGACCGACGGGTCGAGCAGGAACGAAAGTTGGCCTTAGTGATCCGGCGGTTCCGAATGGAAGGGCCGTCGCTCAACGGATAAAAGGTACGCCGGGGATAACAGGCTTATCGCCCCCGAGAGTTCACATCGACGGGGCGGTTTGGCACCTCGATGTCGGCTTATCGCATCCTGGGGCTGAAGAAGGTCCCAAGGGTCGGGCTGTTCGCCCGTTAAAGCGGTACATGAGCTGGGTTTAGAACGTCGTGAGACAGTTCGGTCTGTATCCGTCGTGGGCGTTGGAGTATTGAGGGGAGCTGCTCCTAGTACGAGAGGACCGGAGTGGACTGACCACTCGTGTACCGGCTGTTCCGCCAGGGGCATCGCCGGGTAGCGACGTCGGGAAGGGATAACCGCTGAAAGCATCTAAGTGGGAAGCCCCCCCCAAGATGAGTACTCCCAGGACCCTTCGGGGTCCGTGAAGGGCCGTGCGAGACTAGCACGTTGATAGGCGGCAAGTGGAAGCGTGGTGACACGTGTAGCTGAGCCGTACTAATGGCCCGACAGGCTTGACCAGCATCCTCCTCCGCGAATTTCCAACATGGAACCTGAGGTTCTGTTCTTCCTTCTGCCCTTGGACGTTGGCTGGTGGCCAGAGCGCAGGGGTCACACCCGATCCCATCCCGAACTCGGAAGTTAAGCCCTGCCGCGCGGATGGTACTGCTGGGGCGACCCGGTGGGAGAGTACGTCGCTGCCAGCCTGCTTTGCGAACGCCCTGCCCGGGAGCAGCATCCCCGGGCAGGGCGTTCATGTTTTGTAGCTATGAGTGCCGGGCAGTGACCGTGCGGAGGAACGCGAGGACGGCGCGCCCTGGCCTGGGGTCGGCCATCACGGCGCCCACCACGGCACATCCTGCGGCACCTGCCCGAAAGACTTCGTGGGCTTGCGCGGCCGTGATCCCCCCGATGCCGACGACCGGTGCATCGACGGAGCGCACGACTTCGGTCAGGCGGGCGACCCCGATGGCGCTGCCCGCATTTTCCTTCGTGCGAGTCGGGTAGACCGTGCCGCAGCCGATGTAGTCGGCTCCTTGCGCGACCGCGGCGCGGGCGGCGGTGGGGTCGTCTGCGGAGTATCCGATCAGGAAGCCGGGTGGAGCCAGGCGACGAGCTGAGTGAACGGGCAGATCGCCAGGCCCGAGGTGGACGCCGTCGGCGCCGACGGCCAGCGCCAGGTCCAGGCGATCGTTGACGAAGAGAAGAGCGCCGGCGGCGCGCGTAAGGTCGCGAAGGCGATGGGCGAGCGGGAGCACTTCCCGGGGTGGCAGGTGCTTCTCGCGCAGTTGCACGGAGGGCGCTCCGGCGCGCAGAGCCTCGTGGACCACCTCGGCGACCCTCCGAGGGCCGGCCAGTTTCCGATCGGTAATCACGATCAGGCGCAGGCTACGGACCAGCTCACTCCCGGTCATGAGCCGTGCAGCCATCCCAGGTCGCTTCCGGACACCCGGTCGGCTACCCGTTGCCCGAGGGCTCCTGGCGAACCTGCCGACGCGCATTGTTGTGCTCGCGCAGGCTGCGGGTGAAGATGTGCTCGCCGTTGCGCCTCGCCACGAAGTAGAGAAAGTCGGTATCCTCGGGCGCCAACGCTGCGTCGAGGGCGGCAGCTCCGGGAGCACCGATCGGGCCCGGGGGCAGCCCGGCGTGCGAATAGGTGTTGTAGGGGTTTTCCGCAACCGAGTCCATCGCCGCGTAGAGGAGCCGGGGCCGATGCCCACCGAGCGCGTACAGCACAGTCGGGTCGGCCTGCAGCCGCATACCCAGGCGAAGCCGGTTGTGATACACGCTTGATATCCTTGGCATTTCCGCTTCGAAAACGGCCTCGGCCTGGATGATCGATGCCAGGGTGACCGCCTCTCCCTCGGTGAGGCCGATCGCGGCCAGTCGCTCACGCCGTTCGGCGGTCCAGTACGCCTGGTACGCATCGATCATGGTGGCAATCACCGTCTCCACGCGTATTCCTTCAGCGAACCGATAGGTGTCGGGGAAGAGATACCCCTCGAGCCCAGGTCCCGGGACGTCCCATTCGGCGTGCAGTGAATGCCCGGAAAGCCGGTCCGCCACAGCGGTGGAGTCGGAGCCCGTGGCTGTCGCGATCCGGGGAGCCATGCCTTTGATCGTGAGACCCTCCGGAATGGTCATCGCATGTGTCACGACCCGGCCCGTCGTCAGGATATCGAGGATCCGGCGGAACGGGGCGCCGCGTTCGATTCGATAGGTGCCCGCCTTGATGGAGTGGTCCATGCCTTGCCAGCGGGCGTACGCGTGGATCCAGAGCCGCCGGCCGATGATCTGCCGTGATTCCAGCGAGTCGAGGGCTTCCTCGAAAGTTGCGCCGTCCGGGATTGTAACCACGACCTCTCCCGGCGGCAGATCGACGGAGCAAGCGCCGACAATCAGCGTCGCGAGAACGGCAGCGCGGGCGCTCTCCAGACGCCTACGTCCGACCCGTCCCATTACCCGGCTGAATGTCCGCCCGCTGGTCCGCCCGACGTTCGTCAAGCCAGTCCTGCAGGAAGATCGCGGCTGCTCCGGCATCGATTCTGGCCTTGTCTTCTCGCGCCTTGCGCCTCAACCCGATCGACCGGATGCGCGCCTCCGCTTCCACCGACGAGTACCGCTCGTCCATGTAGAATACCGGGAGCCCGCTTCGCTCCTCGAGTTGCCGGCCGAAGGCTCTCACCTCTGCGGTCCATTCATTTTCGCCTCCGTGGGCATCGAGGGGAAGCCCAACGAGCAGTGCTTCGACTGCGTGACTACGGACCAGTTCGAGAATCCCGGCGATCGGCGGACGCTTGCCGGCGCGTCGCTTCAGCGTCGTGAGCGGACTGGCGAGGACGCCGGAAGCGTCGCTGAGGGCGATCCCGATACGGCGAAGGCCGTAGTCGAGGGCAAGGACCCGGAGCGGGGGCGGCACTGCGATGACTCAGCGAGCGAAAGGCAGTCGAATCTCGATCTTCATCCTGGAACAGTCCGCCCTCTGCCGACTTTCGGCAACCGGATCAATCGTATTACCGTGCTGTCCCAGGAATCGCATCTCCGATCATCTCTTCTCCCCCAGGCCCTCCCATGCAACTCGGCGCGTTCTCGCTCAGCCTTGCCGTCAAGGATCTCGACGTCTCTCGTTCCTTCTACGAAAAGCTCGGCTTTGCGGTAACCGGCGGGGACGGCGAGCGCTACCTGATGATGATCAACGGGACGACCATCATCGGACTCTTCCAGGGACTGTTCGACAAGAACATCCTCACCTTCAACCCGGGCCTCGCGCAGGACACGTCTCAGGTAGCCGACTTCACCGACGTGAGGGACATCCGCGCATCGCTGGTCGCCGACGGGATCGAGATGACGACCGATACCGACACCGACGGGACTGGCCCCGCCAGCATCGTATTCCTGGATCCGGACGGGAATCCGGTGCTCGTGGATCAGTTCTTTCCGAAGCCGGGTACTGAAGAGGACGCTTAGCCGAATCCCCAGTTGCCTGGCCGGTCCGCGTTGCCCCGTCGGCGGTCAGCGTTGGCCCGCCGCCGATCAGCGTCCGCTGCCGTCTTCCTTTTTCGAAGACTCCGCGGAGGACTTCGTGAAGATCTGAATCACGCCGTTCTCGGCTTCGCTTCCGTAGTGCAGCCTGGCCGCGTCGCCCTTGATCACTTCGATCCGGGCGATCTGATCGGGCTCCACCTTTTTCATGGCTTCGTCCCGGTCCCCGTTTACGCGGACTCCGTCGATGTAGATGACCGGGGCGGCGGAAAGGTCGTTTCTCGCCGAACTGCGGATCCGGAGGATGGGCATCCGTTCGACCACCACCCGACGTTCTTCCTGCGCGCGCTCCATGGCCTCGACAACTGCCTGCTCCCGGACGTTCGTCTGGTCCGCTTCCACTGCCGGTCTCTCCGTGGCGCTCGTCACGAACAACGTGCCAAGCACTCCCACGGCACCGGCGCCGGCGATCAGCAGGATGTTTCGTAGATCGTCGCTTCGGTTCCTCATCTGGCGGCTCCTGTCATGGTGGTCCGGGTCGGCATGGGCCCGCTTGCACAGTACACCTACGCTCGCGCCAACGGCAACCTTACCGCAACCGCAGCGCATCGGTGTTCAGCGCAAACCGTCCGCGCGTCACCGTGAGCAGGCCGGTCTGCGCCAGAAAGTCGAAGTCGCGCCGGAGCGTCCGCTCCGACAGCTCCGAATACAGGCGCGCGATCCGCTCGTCCATCCGGGCGATCTCCTCGATCTCGAAGGTGCCCTCGATCGGCAGCGCCAACATGAGTTCGCGTCTGCGGCGGAAGACCGTCCGTTTGCGGTGCGGGTGCCCCTCGAAGCAGTCGAGAACAAACCCCCGCCAGGCGCTCTCGAATTGTGTGCGCCGCATCGAGTCGAAGAGATCGCGCAGTCCGTTCCGAAACCCATGGGTGGCGTAGGAAATGAAAGAGGTCAGCGACCGGTCCCGGGTCGCGAGCTCCAGTTGACGGACGTATTCGGGGCGTGTCGCCTGGTAGAAGAGGGTCGGGATCCGGGCGGCGACGGCCGGATAGCCGGCGTCCAGCAGGACACAGGCCTCCATGAGCCGGGCGGTTTGGGCGTTGCCATCGGTGAAGGGATGGATCCACAGGAGGTACGCATGTGTGACCAGGGCGCGGATTACCGTGCTGCCCAGGTCGCTGTCCCCACCCGCAGGGGGAAACTCCCGGTCGAGCCAGCCGAAGAGCTCCGCGGTCAATTCGGGAACCTGATCGGCGCCTGGCGTCGCGTAGCTCGCAGCCCCGGGCCCGGTGCGGAACTCGCCCGCCACATCCTCCGCTTTTCCCCCACGATCCCCTCGGGTCAAGTGGTGGAGGCGAAGCAGCAGATCCCTGCCCGCGGGCGCCCTGTCTTCCACCCGTAAGATCTCCACCACGGCTCGCGCCTCATCGGATCCGCCGTCGTCCATCATCCGGGCCTGAAGCTCCGGCCGAACGGGCATCGCCCGGATCGCGGCGGCAAGGGCATCGCACTCGCCGAGCTGGTAGCGAGTCCTCGGCGAGACTCCCCAGTGTCGCCGGAAGCGGATTTGAGACGACTGCGGTTCCAAGGTTCGATTGCCCCCTCTCGCCGCCCCTGACAGATTCCGTGACAGATTCAGGCAAATATATGTCAACGAATCTGCTACATTCACAGGTTCACCCGCTACCCGGAGGCAGACCGCGTGTCCTCGTATCAGTACGCCACAGTTCCATCCGTCGGTGACAAGATCGCCGGCAGCTCGGATCAGCTGGCCGTTCCCGACAGGCCGATCATCCCCTTCATCGAAGGCGACGGAATCGGGCCCGATATCTGGGCGGCGACCCAACATGTCGTGGACGCCGCGGTGGCCAAGTCGTACGGAGGAGCGCGCGAGATCGCCTGGATGGAGGTCTTCGCCGGCGAGAAGGCGCACGAGGTTTCCGGCGAATGGCTTCCCCAGGAGACGCTGGACGCGCTGACCGAATTCAAGGTCGCGATCAAGGGACCGCTCACGACGCCGGTGGGGGGTGGCATCCGCTCCCTCAACGTGACGCTGCGTCAGGTTCTCGACCTGTATTCCTGCGTGCGTCCCGTGCGGTGGATCCCGGGCGTGCCCTCGCCGGTTCGGGAGCCCGACAGGGTGGACATGGTCGTCTTCCGCGAGAACACGGAGGATGTCTACGCGGGAATCGAGTGGGTGTCGGGGTCCGACGAAGCCAACCGCGTGCGCGATTTCCTGCGTGGAGAGATGGGCTCGTCGATCCGTGAGCTGAGCGGGATCGGGATCAAGCCGATCAGCCCCTTCGGCACCAAGCGCCACGTGGCGGCCGCGATCCGGTATGCCCTGGCCCGCGGCAGGGAATCGGTGACCCTGATGCACAAGGGCAACATCATGAAGTACACCGAGGGGGCCTTCCGGGACTGGGGCTACGAGGTGGCCGCCGAGCGGTTCGCGGACACGACGGTGCCCGAGGCGCGGCTGTGGGAGGGCGAGGAAGCCGATGGCCGCGTGGTGATCAAGGATCGCATCGCCGACTCGATGTTCCAGCAGGTGCTGCTGCGACCCGCCGAGTACTCGGTCGTCGCGACTCCGAACCTCAACGGCGACTACCTGTCGGACGCCTGTGCGGCGCAGGTCGGCGGGCTCGGTATGGCGCCGGGCGCCAACATCGGTGATGTGGTCGCGCTCTTCGAGGCCACGCACGGGACCGCCCCGAAGTACGCGGGACTGAACAGGGTCAACCCCGGCTCGCTCATCCTTTCGGCGGGCATGATGCTCGAACACCTCGGCTGGGACGAAGCCGCGCGAGCGATCGACCGGGGGCTGGAAGGTGCGGTGCGGGCCCGCATGGTGACCTACGACCTGGAGCGGCAGATGGAGGGCGCCACGAAGGTGTCCACCTCGCGGTTCGGCGAGACCATCGTCGCGCACATGTAACCGGATCGGGGGACGGACAGGGCAGATGCGCCTGGAGACGTACACGGGGGCACCCGAGCAGGTCGAGACGCCGCTGATGGTCGTGCTGGTCCCATCGGATCTGCCCTTTACGGAGCTGGCGGGGCTCAGCCGGGCCACCGGCGGCGTACTCAGCCACGCGGTCTCGTCGGGAGACTTTCAGGGCCGCGAACGGGACCGGTTCCTGGGATACCGGCGTGGCAGCCGGGGGCCGGAAAGGGTGCTGTTCGCGGGGGTCGGAGCCCTGGACGGGCTCACCGACGAGAAGGTGCGTGCGGCGGCGGGGCGAGCGGTCCGGGCGGCCGAGGCCTCCCAAATGCGGTCGCTGGCGTTGTGCCTTTCGTACCTGGGCCCACGGGTCGACCCGAGATGGATCCAGGCCGCCGCCGAGGGACTGGTGCTGGCGTCCTGGCGTTTCGACGAACTCAGAACCCCGCCCGCCGCCGGAACCCGGCCGGAAGACTGGCCGCCGCGGGTCGAGTTCGCGGTAGTGGTGTCCGAGCCCTCGCAGGTGCTGGACTGGAACGTGGAGATCGGTCACGCCTTCGCAACCGGGCAAAACCGGGCACGCACCCTGCAGGCCAGGCCGGGAAACATTGCCACGCCTGTGCAGCTTGCGACCGAGGCCGTACAAATTGCGGGCGAGGTCGGGCTGCAGCTCGAGGTCCTCGGTCCCGCCGAAATGGAGGCGCAGGCCATGGGCGCGCTCCTCTCGGTCGCGCAGGGTTCGGACGAAGAGCCGCGGCTGATCGTGCTCCGGCATCTGGGCGGCGACCCGGGAGCCGCGCCGCTGGTGCTCGTGGGGAAGGGGCTGACCTTCGACGCGGGCGGCATCTCGATCAAGCCGGCCAAGGGCATGGAGGACATGAAGTACGACATGTCCGGAGGCGCCGCCGTTCTGGGCGCGATGCTGGCGATCGGGCACCTGGGCATTCCCGCAAACGTGATCGGCGTCGTGCCGAGTTCCGAGAACCTGCTCAACGGGTCGGCGACGAAGCCGGGCGACGTGGTGGTGAGCCGGGCGGGCAAATCGATCGAGGTGATCAACACCGATGCCGAAGGGCGGCTGATCCTCGCCGACGCGCTCGATTACGCGGCCGAGTGGGAGCCCGCCGCGATCGTTGACTGCGCCACGCTGACCGGGTCCTGCGTCATCGCGCTGGGACATCACCGCTCGGCGGTGCTGGGAAACGACGACGAGCTGATCGCGGAGCTGCAGAGCGCGGGTGACCGCGCGGCCCAGCCCTGCTGGCCACTTCCTCTCGACGACGAATACCGGAAGCAACTCAAGAGCGATTTTGCAGATCTGAAGAACGTCGGCGGGCGCCCGGCAGGAACGATTACGGCCGCCTCCTTCCTCTCTGAATTCGTCGGAAGCGCGCCTTGGGCTCACCTGGACATCGCCGGAACCGCATACGGCAAGACGCAGAAGTCCTATCTGAGGGACGGACCGAACGGTACGCCCTGCCGCCTGCTTCTCGAATGGGTGCGCGCGAGGGCCGGACTCTGAACGGCATGAAGGGATCGGGACACACGCCATTATACGGGTTGGTCCTGGCGCTGATGGCGTCGCCGGCCGGTGCGCAGGAACCGCCCGATACGCTGCAGGTTGTCCCGGACTCGCTGTCCCCGGACTCGGTGGTGGCCGACTCGCTGGCGGACTCGCTTGTGGCCGACTCGACCGTCGCAGACTCCGTCGAGGTGGACAGCCTGCCCCCGCCCCCCATCCTGCCCGCCATGCCCGACCCGGCGCCGGCGGGAAACCTGACGGGGATCTGGGAATGGAACCGCGACGAACTCATGAGCGCCCGCGGCCAGACGCTGTGGGAGCTGCTCAGCGAGATCCCGGGCCTCCTCACTGTCCGCAGTGGGGATTTCGGAGCCGCGGTCGCGGTCTTCCCGATCGGGCATTCTGGGGGTGGAATCCGTTTATACCATGACGGCGTCGAACATCTTCCACTCGAAGGCGCCGTGCCAGACCTGGCCCGGATCCCCGTGTCCGGGCTCGAACGGGTCCGGGTCGTGCGCCGCCCGGGCGCACTGGAGGTCCACCTCTTCCGCTATGAACACTCCGCCCCGCAGGCGCTGACTCTTATCGAAGCAGGGACCGGCGACCTCGACACCAACCTGCTCAGGGCCACGTTCTCCTTTCCCCGGGTCCTCGCGGGGAAGGCCGCGGTGGCGATCGAGCGGCTGGACACCAAGGGACGCGACATGCCGGGTGCCGTCACGGGAGTCTGGTTCCGTTACAGCCTCCACCACGGGGACGCGGCAGGGATCCGCTTCGAAACACGCCGGATGGCCGCGGATCGAGATGTCTTCACGGAGTCTCCGGGTACCGTCAACCGGTCCGACTGGACCCTCCAGGGGATCTGGGCCCCGTCCGACGGGGTGCTGACCGAGGCATGGGGAACGAGCGGCTCGGTTTCGACCGGTGACAGCACGTCGACCTTCCCCTTCCTGGCGGTGTCGCGTGGACAGTACGGAGCCCGGCTGTCGGCCCGGAGGGGGCCGGTGTGGGGACGAGCGACCGCGCGATTCAACGACGGACAGGGCATTGCCGACCGGGAGTTGTCGGCGGAGGCGTCAGCCGTTTCGGAACGATGGGGGGGCGTCAACGCCCGCCTCCGGCGTGAATCATGGGACGAGTCGACCGGCGGCGGATACGACCTGAGCGCCTGGTTCACCCCGATCCCGTACGTGGCGTTCTTCGCGGAGCGGGGCGGGGGTTCACGCTCGGTGCCCTACCTCAATCCGCTCCTGCCCGAAGAGCCCGAAGACACCACCATGACGCCCGAGGAGGACCCCGACTCGATGGAGGCGGGACCCACCAGCCGCTTCAGCGAGCGCAGCGGGACGCGCCTGGGGGCCCGTGCGCGCTGGCGCTCCATCGAGCTTTCGGGAGCGCGCGTGTCGGCGCAGGCCGATTCGGTCTGGCCCACCCAGCTCCTTTTCGACCGGGGGGGACTCGTCCTGTCGCAGCCGCGCCGGCAGGGGTGGGAGCTGACGGGACGACTCCCGCTCTGGCCCCGAGGCCTCGACTTCGTGGGCGAGGTGCAGCTCTGGGAGCCCGCCGATTCGGTGCAGGCGCTGTACTTCCCAGACCACATCTACCGCGGCAGCCTATCCTTCCACAGAGTCTTCCGAGAGAGTGGCAATTTCGAACTCTGGGTGGATCTGGGCGCCCAGGGACGCTCGCCGATGAACGTGCCGCTGGGTGTGCCGCCCGAGCCGGATACGACCGGCGCCATGCTGCCGGGAGGCGCCGTCTACGCTCACGGATTCGACGACGAACCCGAACTGGTGCCCGACATCGTCCCGTTCTACCAGAACTGGTACTTCCGGCTGCAGATGCGCTTCCTGACCCTCAATATCTTTGCGACCGTCGAGAATCTCACCCTGAGGCGCCACAACCAGGATGTGCCGGGGCGGCTCCTGCCCGGGACCCGAAGCTTCTACGGGGTCCGGTGGACATTCTGGAACTGAGGCTGGAGGCGAGATGATACGCAGCATGACCGGCTACGGCGCGGCTGAGGTGGAGTTGGCCGACGGCAGAATCCTGCGCGCGGAGATCCGCACCGGTAACCAGCGCCACCTCAGCGTTTCGGCCAGCCTGCCCCGGGGATGGGAGAGCGTGAGACCGCAGGTCCTGGAGCGGGTGCGCGAGGGATTGGCTCGGGGAGGTGTGTCGGTGGCAGTCACATGCGAGGACAACAGCGAGGAAGACGCTGCGATGCCCGGACTGGACATGGACAGGGCGCGCCGGTACGTCGACCTGCTGACTAGCGCCGGGGAAGGCCTGGAGGTGGGGGGACGTCTCGACATCAACACGCTGGCGGGGTTGCCGGGTGTGTTGCGGTCCCGGGGAATGCCCGCCGAAGACGCCGGACCGGACGAAGTGGGGCTTGGCGAGTGCATTGCGGAGGCGCTTGCGGGAGTGGTTGCGATGCGCGAGAGCGAAGGGAGCCGGCTTGAGGAGGTCTTGCGCAGCAGCGTCGCCTCGATCGTCGAGGAGGTCGATGCCGTCGAAATCAGGGCGCCCCGGCGACTCCTGCGCGAGCGTGACCGGTTGCGGGAGCGGGTTGCGGTTCTCACCGAGGCGGTCGAGGTGGACGAGGACCGGCTGGCGCGTGAGATCGCGTACCTTGCCGAGAAGTGGGACATCGCCGAGGAGCTGGCGCGGCTCCGCTCCCACGTCACCCTCTTCCTCGAAACTCTCGACGAGGGAGGGAAGCACGGCAAACGCAAGGCGGGCAAGCGGCTGGGGTTCGTGGTGCAGGAAATGCACAGGGAGGCGAATACCCTGGGCGCAAAGGCCAACGACCCGGCGATCTCGGCGTCCGCGGTTGCGATCAAGGAGGAACTGGAGCGGCTGCGGGAGCAGCTGGAGAACGTGGAGTGAGGGCGGAACTCCTTGTCCTGGTGGGCCCGTCGGGCGCGGGAAAGACGACCATCGCCGCCCGCCTCGTTCGCGAACACCCCGACGGGTTCGTCCTTTCCGTGTCGGCGACCACGCGCAAGCCCAGGGCCGGCGAGCGCCAGGGCCGCGAGTATCACTTCGTAACGCGCGACGAATTCGAGGCGATGATGGCCGCGGGAGAACTGGTCGAATGGGCGGAGGTCCATGGCGAGCACTACGGTACGCCCATCCGCAATCTCTCCGCAGATGCCGAGCCGGGGCCGGTTCCCGTACTGGACATCGATGTTCAGGGAGCCATGCAGGTGATCGAGCACGCTCCCTCGGCCTTGGTTATCTTCATTCTTCCCCCGGACCCCGACCGATGGATCGGGCGCCTGGTGGACAGGGGGACGGAGTCGCCCCGGCAGATTCTGCGCCGACTGCGGACGGCGCTCGGAGAGTTGCGGGCCGCACCGTCCTTCAAGGATTTCATTGTCAACGAGGATCTGGATCTGGCCGTTGAGCAGATTCTGGCGATTGCCCGGGGAGCCGAGGGCCATCCCAGCTGCTCGGACGACCTGGATTCACTGTGCAGGAGGCTGGCCGACGGCGCACGCGGTGAGATCGCGCGCCTGGAGGACATCTGCGACGACGGCATGGCCCGTTAAGGAGAAGAGATGAGAGTTTTCACCCCCGACGAGATCGCCGAAAACAATCAGAGCAAGTATCTGGGCGTGCTCGTGGCCGCCAAGTATGCACGGGAGCTGAACCTGCTCCCCAAGGAAGCTCTCGCCCTGGAGCACGAAAAGAAGCTGTCCACCCGGGCACTCGAGGCGATCACTTCGGGTCAGGTCGAATACCGCCTGGTCAGGCGCCGCCGTCCGGAAGCGGAATAACCCGGCATGACGCCCGGCGGCCCCGGTTCCGACGCTCCGGGCCACGCCGCCCGACAGTCGGCGGGTCCGAACTCGCGTCGCAGTGGCGGTCTCCATCCAGTGGCGGACGCGCGCTCGCCAGGACCACCGTGGGACGGCCGCAGAGTCGTTCTGGGTGTTTGCGGCGGAATCTCGGCCTACAAGACGGTCCAGATCGCCCGTGATCTGACCCTTCTCGGGGCTGCCGTCGACGTTGTCCTTACCGAATCGGCCAGGAGGTTCGTGGCTCCGCTCTCGTTCGAGGGGGTAACCGGTCGCGGTCCCCTCACCGACATCTTCGCGGCGGGCGGGGCGGCCCTGCACATCTCTCTGGCCCGTGAGGCGGACTGCGTATGCGTCGCCCCCGCGACGGCCGACTTCGTCGCACGGGCCGCAGCGGGGCGGGCGAGCGACCTCCTGACCACGGTGCTGGTGGCGACGGACGCGCCCGTGGTCATCGCCCCCGCCATGAACGACCGCATGTTCGCGCATCCCCGGACCACGGCGAATCTCGCTCTTCTGGAGGACAGCCTGGGCCACCACCGGATCGGTCCCGCCGAAGGGCGCCTCGCGGCGGGCGAGGGGAGCGGCCCGGGCCGGATGGCCGATCCCTCCGCCGTTGTGGATGCGGTGGGCAGGGTGTTGGGGGGCGGGGGGGCGCTGGCGGGGGCGCGGGTGCTCGTCACCGCCGCCGGGACGCGGGAGCCCGTCGACGCGGTGCGCTACCTGGGGAACCGTTCGTCCGGCAAGATGGGATATGCGCTGGCGCGGGCGGCGTGGCTCAAGGGCGCCGACGTGACCCTGATCTCGGGGCCGTCTGCAGTGCCCGCACCTTGCGGGGTCGATCTGGTCGGGGTCGAAACGGCCCTGGAGATGCGCGACGCGGTGCTGGCCAGGGTGGACGGCGCCGATGTCACGATTCATGCGGCTGCGGTGGCCGACTATCGGCCGCGGTCGCCCCGATCGGAGAAGATGAAGCGCGAGAAGATCGGTGACGAAATCGGCCTCGAACTCGTGGCCAACCCGGACATCGCTGCCGAGTCGGCCGGGAGAATGAAGGCGGGCAGCGTCGCGGTCGGCTTTGCGCTCGAAACCGCCGACCTGGTGGCCCGCGCGGAGAAGAAGCTGGCCGCGAAGGGGTTCGACCTGATCGTGGCCAACCCGGCCGGGGAGCGGGGGGCGGGCTTCGAGGCCGATACCAACCGCGTGACGATTCTGGAGGCCGGCGGGCCGCCCCGCGAACTGCCCATGATGGCCAAGTCCGCCGTCGCGTGGGAGATCCTGGAAGCGATCGAGGCGCGGCTGCGGCGGGGTGGGGCTGGGTGAGTTCCGGCGCCGCCCGCCTTGCTGCCTACCTGCACCAGCGCAGGCGAATAGGGGAGCCAGGGGTCGTTGCGGACCAGATCGAGCCGGGCGAGCTGATGGCGATGCTGAAGTCATCGCGCGCGACGGGACGTCCTGCCACCGCGCGCCCAACCCCAACGGCGAGCGCGGCGTCCCCTGCGGCGGCCGTAGAAGGCACCGCTGCCCAGGGCTACGATGCGCTGCGTGAAACGGCGCTGGCCTGCACGCGCTGCCGCCTGTCGGAGGGCCGCCGGCACGTCGTCTTTTCGGATGGCAACCCTGCGGCGCGATTGATGGTCGTGGGCGAAGCGCCGGGGGCTCGGGAGGACGCGACCGGACTCCCCTTCGTCGGTCAGGCCGGGAAGCTTCTCGATCTCATGCTCGCCTCCGTGAGTCTGTCCCGGAGGGACTCCGTCTACATCTGCAACGTGCTCAAGTGCAGACCGCCGGGGAACCGGAATCCGCTGCCCGATGAGATCGATGCCTGCGCGCCCCTCCTCAAGGGTCAGATCGAACTGGTAGCCCCCGAAGTGCTCCTGGCGGTGGGCTCCTTCGCGGCGCAGTGGCTGACCGGCGCCACCCGGCCACTAGGCAAGCTGCGGGGCAAGGTGTACAGTTACCAGGGTGTCCCCCTCGTCGTGACCTACCACCCGGCGGCCCTGCTGCGAAATCCCGGCTGGAACCGGCTCTGCTGGGACGACCTTCAACTGCTCCGCCAGGTGCTGGACGAAGCCTGACACCGTCGCCGCAGCCCCCGGTGATTTGCCGAGGAAGAACCAAGTGAGCGAACCCATTCCACTGCAGTCGGCCCCGGAATCACCCCGGTACGACCGTCAACCGCCCTTCTCCCCGGAAGCCGAGGCGGCCGTGCTGGGTGGGGTTCTGATCGACGAGAGCGCGATGGCCCGGGTCGTCGATGTTGTGGACGACTCGATGTTCTACCGCGAGGCTCACCGGCGGATGTTCCGCGCGATGACCCGGCTCTTCGAGCGGGGCAAGGTCATCGACCCGATCACCGTGTCGGAGGACTTGAAGGCGGTCGGCGAGCTGGAGAGCAGTGGCGGGTGGGAATACCTGGCTTCGCTCCTCGATGCGGTCCCCACGGCCGCGAATATCGAATACCACGCGGGCCTCGTTCAGGAGAAGGCCCTTCTGCGCAGGCTGATCGACGCGGGGCAGGAGATCGTTCGCCATGTCTACGAGCCCGGGGAGACGCCCGTCCACGAGATTCTGGATCTCGCGGAGCAGCGGGTGTTCAACGTGTCGCAATCGCGGGGCCGGGAAGGGTTTGTCTGGATCAAGGAGGTGCTCTGGTCGACCTTCGAGCATATCGACAAGCTGCAGGAGACCGTGGGCGAAATCTCGGGGCTGGCTACGGGATTCGCGGATCTCGACCGGATGACGACGGGGCTTCAGGCCGGCGATCTCGCGATCGTGGCCGGACGGCCTTCGATGGGGAAGACATCGTGGGTGCTGAACGTAGCTCAGACCGTCACGATTGAGCTGGGCGTACCGGTGGGGATCTTCAGCCTGGAGATGTCGAAGGAACAGCTCGTGCAGCGTCTCCTGTGCGCCGAGGGGCGGGTGGACGCCCAAAGGCTGAGGAGGGGCAGACTGGAACCGAATGAGATGCAGCGGCTTGCACAGGCGGCGGGACACCTCAATACGGCGCCGATCTGGATCGACGACTCTGCCACGGGCAACGTCCTGGAGATGAAGGCCAAGGCCAGGCGCCTGAAAGCCGAGACGAAGGATCTCGGCCTCGTAGTCGTGGACTACATGCAGTTGATGACCGGCGGAGCCAGGAAAGAGAACCGCGTGCAGGAGGTGTCCGAGATTTCCCGCGGCTTGAAGGCGCTTGCCCGCGAACTCGAGATTCCGGTAATTGCGCTCAGTCAGCTGAGCCGGGCCCCGGAACAGCGGACGGATCGCCGCCCCCAACTCTCGGATCTGCGCGAAAGCGGATCCATCGAGCAGGATGCCGATCTGGTCATGTTCCTCTATCGGCCCGAGTACTATCACGGGCCAACCGACAAGGACGGCAATTCGCTGGAGGGCAAGGCGGAGCTCATCGTGTCGAAGCAGCGGAACGGACCCACAGGCACTGTCGAACTGTTCTTCCGCAAGAACTTCACGCTGTTCGAGTCGGTTTCGCGGGCGCCCGAGCCGACCGATATGGTCGGTTGAACACCGCGGAAGCATCCCGGTGAAGATGATGCGGCAGGCTGGCGAATCCCCTCGCCAGGCAGTCCCGAAGGTGGCGCTGCTCGTGCCTGCCGCAGGGATCGGGGCGCGTATGGGCGGGGTCCGCAAGCCGCTTCTGGAGCTCGGGGGCCGCACCGTTCTGGAGTGGGCACTGGCTCCGTTCCTGGCTCGGGATGACGTAGTGGAGGTGGTGGTGGCCCTGGGGACCCATGGCCTTGGCGATCGCCTGGGTCGCGACAAACGCGTGCGCGCGGTGCGCGGCGGCAGGAGCCGCTTCGAGTCGGTGGCGAACGCGTTTGAATGCCTGGAGTCCGATGCGACCGTGATCGCGGTACATGACGGAGCACGCCCGTTCCCGCCACCCCTGGCGATCGACGCATGCTTTCGCCTTGCGGCTGCGGGAATCAGCTGCGTAGCCGGGATCCCCGCGGTTGACACGGTCAAGCGGGTCACCGAACAGGGCGCCATCGTGGAGACACCGCCCCGCCGCACTGTATGGTATGCCCAGACGCCCCAGGTCTTTCCGCGTGATCTCTTCGCACGTGCGGTCGAGCACGGCCGCGCCGGAGGAGCACCGCCCACCGACGACGCTTCGATGATTGAAGGACTCGGGGTAGATGTTCGCATGGTGGAAGCATCGGCCACCAATCTCAAGATCACGCGGCCGGAAGATGTGATTGTCGCTGAAGCCCTTATCGCAGAGGGAATTGTATGACATTGTCTAAAGTCATACTTGAACAAGCGGCCGGGCGGCTGCGGCAAGGCGAAGTCATCATTCATCCCACCGAATCCGTCTATGGTTTCGGTGGACTGCTGGATGACGCTCCTCTTCGCACTCTGCAACGGCTGAAGGGGCGCCCGACAGGGGGGTTTGTCGTGCTGATCCCCGGCGCTGCGACTGTTGACAGCTTGCTGGATGACGTCGGGCACGCCCTTTCCGAAGCGTTCTGGCCCGGCCCCCTGACCCTGATTCTCGATGACCACCTGGGGATTTTCCATCCCTGGGCCAAGGCCTCGGACGGATCCGTGGCGGTACGTGTCCCCGGTCACGAAGGGATCCTCGAGCTCCTGGAGCGGTGTGGCCGCCCGATGACGTCGAGCTCCGCCAACCGGCCTGGCCACCCGCCGGCGCGCAGTCCGGGCGCGGCGCGGTCCGCGGCCCGTGAGTGTGGCATGGACCTCTTCACAATCGATGCGGGCCCCCTTCCCGGGGGACCCACGTCCACACTGCTTCGCCTGGCCCCCGAGGGACCCGAGTTGATTCGGGAGGGCCGGATCGATGTGCTACAATTGGGTGAAGTCACTCGCATTCGGCCTTCCGGGCCGCGAAGCCTCAACCTGAGCAATTGATGGACACAACGGAAACCGTCCACATCACCTTCGTCTGCACGGGGAATACGTGCCGGTCCCCAATGGCGGAAGCTATTGCACGCCAGATCATTGCGGACAAACGGACGGGGCATGTGACCGTGGGGTCGGCCGGAACCGCGGCGTGGCCGGGCGCACCTGCCAGCGATGGGGCAATGGAGGCGGCTGCATCGGTCGGGCTGAATCTCGAGTCCCATTCGAGCACGCTGCTGACCCAAGAGGTTGTGGCGTCTTCGGGGTTGCTGCTCTGCATGGACACACACCACCTCCGGCGTGCCCAGGAGCTTGGCGGAGCGGGGCATGCGCGCCTGCTCACCGAGATGGCCGGCGAGAGCGGGGCGGTCGAGGATCCGTTCGGGGGGTCGCGCCAGGAATACGAAGCGACGCTGAACCAGCTGGACAGACTGGTGCGGGCGGTGCTGGATGCGACGGAGACTGTGGCGAAGCCGGGCAAATGAAGCTCGAGGGTGCCGCCAACGTGGCGACCTATGCCGTGCTGGGAGATCCAGTTGCGCACAGCCTGTCGCCGCGGATCCACAACGCCGCTTTCCGCGCTGCAGGGCTGAGCGCCCGTTACGTCGCGCGGCAGGTCTCCGCCGAAGAGTGCGGGCCCGTTCTTCGCGATCTCGCGCTGGCCGGGGGCGGCGGCAACGTCACCGTGCCGCACAAGGAGCGGGTTTTGCCCTTCCTTGACCGGCGCTCGGCCGCCGCCGCCGCCACGGGTGCCTGCAACACCTTCTGGGCGCGGGGGGCGGAGGTGTGGGGTGACAATACCGATATCGAGGGGTTTCAGGGAACATGGGATTCCGCCGTCGCCGAGCTTCGCCAAAAGCCGGAGACGCTGGTGCTGGGCGCGGGAGGGGCCGCCCGGGCTGTCCTGTTCGCACTCCTGGACTCCGGCCGTGCATCGCGGGTCCTGCTGTGGAATCGCACTCCCGGACGTGCGTCGGCGCTCGCCCGTCATTTCGGAGACGAACGGATCTTGACCGTCGCCGACTGCCGAGGGCTTGCTCCCGGCGTTGTTGTCAACGCGACCTCGGCGGGGCTTCACGGACGCACGACACCCATCGACCTCAATACCCTGGGACAGGTGCCGCACCGGGTCATTGACCTGGTCTACGGCAGCGTGGCCACACCTCTTTGCCGCCAGGCGCATAGCCTCGGCATCCCTGCGGTCGATGGGCGAGAAATGCTCGTGCGGCAGGCCGAGGCGGCCTATGCCCGTTGGTTCGGCGCGGCGCCGCCAAGGGGGGTGATGACACGGGCATTGGGATAGGGACCCGCGTGGATGCCACGCACGCTCAGGGCGGATTCCTGGCCGGAGTTGTCGAATACCTGCTCCCGCCGGCCTGCGCCGGGTGCGGGGGCGCCGCGGGAGAGGAGGTCCGGGCCGGCGAAGGCCCCGTGTGCCGAAACTGCCGGATGGCGCTCCCTCGGGTGCCCGACCCTGCATGCGAGCGCTGCGGCGCCCCCATGGGCACCGGGGAGGCCCCCTCGTGCCTCGAGTGTGCCGACTGGCCCGACGAACTGGCCTCCGCCAGCGCCGCCTGCCTGCTTGAGTCGCCGGCCCGTGAACTGGTCCACGCCCTGAAGTACCAGGGGTGGCGCGGGGTGGGCGATTTCATGGGCGACGAGATGGCGCGGCGCGCGCCGCGGGCCGCCCGCCTGGCCGAAGTCGTCATCCCGATCCCGACGTCCGACCGCAATCTGCGGAGGCGCGGCTACAACCAGGCCGCCATCATCGCCTCCGCCCTGGGGCGGTCGCTGGATATCCGGGTGCTCCCGTGCCTCGAGCGGCGGCGCCAGGAGGGGACGCAGACCACCTTGAATCCAATGCAGCGACGGGCTAACGTCAGTGGTGCCTTCGTGATGGCGGAGGGCTTTGCGGAGCGGGTGCGGGCTCGTCGTATTCTCTTGGTGGACGACGTAATCACCACCGGTGCGACGCTCCTTGCGGCAGTTCAGGCCCTGGCTCCCGCTCAGCCCGCGACCGTTGTCGCCTGCGCGTTCTCGCGAACAGTCCCCATCTCACTCGAAACCCTCTGAAACCGGGCACTTTGTGCCGGGAGCCGATCCCACGCATGTCCATTCGAGTCGCAATCAACGGTTTTGGCCGCATCGGCAGAAACGTCCTCAGAGCCGCAAAGAAGTCGCCGAGCAGCAACCTCGACTTCGTTGCCATCAACGACCTGACCAGCAGCGCTACGCTTGCGCACCTCCTCAAGTACGACTCGGTCCACGGAGCATATCCGGGATCGGTCGAGGTCACCGGGGACGGACTGGTGGTAGACGGAGACGAGATCCTGGTGTTTTCGGAGCCCGATCCCGCCAACCTCCCCTGGCGCGAGTTGGGGGTGGACGTGGTCGTGGAATCGACCGGGCGTTTCCGCACCCGGGAGCTGGCGTCGAAACATCTCGAAGCCGGCGCCGCGAAGGTCGTTATCTCGGCACCGGCAAAGGACGAGGATATCACCATCGTGCTGGGCGTGAACGAGGATCTGTACGATCCCGACGGGCACGACATCATCTCGAACGCAAGTTGCACGACCAACTGTCTCGCGCCCGTTGCCAAGGTGCTTTCCGAGCGTTTCGGCTTCGTGCGCGGCCTCATGACGACGATTCATGCCTACACCTCCGGGCAGGCGGTCCTCGACGGCCCGCACAAGGACCTGCGGAGGGCCCGGGCGGCCGCCGTCAGCATGATCCCGACCACGACCGGGGCCGCCAAGGCGATTTCGCTGGTGCTCCCGGAGCTCGAGGGCAAGCTTGACGGCATGGCCATTCGGGTGCCAACGCCCGACGTGTCCGTGGTCGACCTTGTCGCGGAGGTCGAGACCGATGTGAGCGCCGAGCAGATCAATGACGCGCTGCGGACCGCGGCCGAGTCCGATCTGGCGGACATCCTGAGGGTAGAGGAACAGCCCCTGGTTTCCGCCGACTTCACAGGCGAGCCGGCGAGTTCGGTGGTGGATGCACTCAGCACCGCCGTCATGGATGGCCGAATGGTCAAGGTGTTGGCCTGGTACGACAACGAGTGGGGGTACTCCTCGCGCGTCGTCGATCTCGTCGAGTATGTTGGGCAACGACTGCCCGCCAGAGTGTAGGCGCTATGTCCGCGCTAGCGGCAGGGTAAGGACGCGAAGGCCGCAACAGTGGAAAGCAGACGTCACATGACGCGTATGTGTGCACATGATGACTGATTCCGTCGACGCAGTAGCTTCATCAGGCCCTGCCGCATCGACTTCCCGGCAGGTGCGGAAGCCGTCGCGCGCGGTGTCGGGGGAGCTCCCTCCGGACTTCGAAGCATGGTTCCGGGATCACCGCGAGTCCGTCTACCGGTATGTGCGCTTCCGAGTCGCAAGCCGCGATACCGCCGAGGACCTGACGTCGGAAGTCTTCATGAAAGCGTTGCGTTCACTCGCCAGGTACGATCCACGCCGGTCCGCCCCACGGACATGGCTGCTGCGGATCGCCCGCAACGCGATCACGGACCACCTGCGCGCGCTGCAGCGGCGCGGCTCACTTCACGTTTCGCTCGATCGGGCACCGGATCTGGTGTCCCGTGCTCCGTCGCAGGAGGAGAGGATGCTCCGCGAGGAACAGGTGCATCGGTTGCTCAACGCCGCGGCCACGCTGCGCGCCGTGGATCAGGAGGTCCTTTCTCTCCGCTATGGGGCCGGGCTCGGCAACATGGAGATCGCGGAGACGCTGAAGATCAGTGCGAACGCGGTGGCAGTGAGGGTGCACCGTGCGCTTGGACGCTTGCGGGCCGCCATTGCAGATACCCGGATCGGGGCGGAGGACTAGATGTTCAGGCGTAGAGGACGTGGAGGCGATTTCGAGGATCGCGACCTTCGGCGCCTGGACAGCGACCTGCGACAGATCGTCATAGAGGAGCGGGAGTCCTACGCTGCCGAACTGCGCGCCGAACTGGCCAGGGAGCATGCCCGGTTGCGAGACGAGCATTGGTCGCGCCGCCGGAGCTGGCCGGCGGCCAGAGTGGCAGCGACGGTATTGCTGGTCCTTTCAGGGTCGCTTGCCGTGCCAGGTGCGAGAGATGCAGTCTTTGGACTATTCCGGCCGGAAAGCCCCGTGGAAGAAACGCCCGCGCTGCGGTCCGTGCCGCCTCGTCCCAATCGGCCGATGATGACCGAATCGCCTTTGACCGACCCCGAACCGCGCCTGGAGCGACCAGCGCCGGCCATGGAGAGTCCCGACGAGCGCTCGATCCGGACGCCGGTGCCGGCGACGCTCCCTACGCTCCTGGACGTGGAGCGGGCAAGGCTGGCAGTGGCGCAGGAATACCCTGCGCTCCTGCAACGCAGAGGCATCGGGGGCCGGGTGGCGCTGCTGATGTGGGTACGAGAGAACGGGACGGTCGAGTTCCCGCAGATCGCAAGCACATCGGGCGTGCGCGAACTCGATCTCGCAGCGCTGCGGGCCACGCAAACCCTGAGCTTCGCGCCTGCCACCCGGCTGGGCGATCCAGTGGGAACCTGGGTCTCGTTCTCGATTCGCTTCCAGCCCGGCGGCACCGATCTGGTCCAGTCCGACTCCGAGGACGCCGGGTTCCACATCGCACTGAGCAACTGACGAGTTGTCGAGTCGCCAACAAGGTGTTTCCGCACCGCTTCTTCGCCGCTTTCGTTCAGCAGACCTGCCGTGAAGAAGACTCTGGACGACCTCCGCGCTGACGCCCTTTCGGGCGCCGTGGTGGCGCTGAGGGCCGACTTCAACGTTCCCCTCGCCAACGGTGCGGTTGCCGATGCGACGCGCATCGAGCGGACCGTTCCGACCGTTCGGCACCTCACGGAAGCTGGCGCGAAGGTGGTCGTGCTTTCACATCTCGGCCGCCCGAGGGGACGGGCGCATTCGGAGTTGACCCTGGATCCGATCGCGCACTGCCTCGATGACCTGATCGACGCAGAGGTGCGATTCTGTGCCCACGTCGGGGGGCCTCCCGTCCGCGACGTGATCGGGACCATGCCGCCGGGGACCGTGGTCGTGCTGGAGAACACCCGTTTCGACCCGGGTGAAACCACCAACGATGCCGCCCTGGCCGCTGACTGGGCCGACTGGACGGACCACTTCGTGCTCGACGCATTCGGTACGTCGCACCGTGCCCACGCTTCGACCGCAGGACTTCCGCGCGCGGTCAGACGCAACGGCGGCGAGGCCGTTGCGGGCCTCCTGGTTGCGCGGGAATTGGCCGTGCTGGGCGAAGCGCTCGAGGAGCCCCGCCGCCCGTTTCTGGCGGTGATCGGCGGCGCGAAGATTTCCGGCAAGATTGACGTGATCGACGCGCTGCTCCCTCGGGTGGATGCACTGTTGGTGGGTGGCGCCATGGCCAACACGTTCTTCCTCGCGATGGGAATAGAGACGGGCGCTTCGCTCGTCGAACCCGAGAAGGCAACGGTAGCCCGGCGACTCATGGAACTCGCCGGCGCCCGCCTGGTACTTCCCGTCGATTGCGCGGTTGTGGCCTCGATCGAACCGGGCGCCGAGAGCCGATTCGTCGATCGCAGCGACGTGGCTCCCGGCGATGTGATCGGCGACATCGGGCCTGTCACCATCGAACTCTTCCGGAGCTACGTGCAGAAGGCGGCCACCGTGGTCTGGAACGGGCCGATGGGTGTGTTTGAGGTCGACAGCCTTGCGGACGGCACCAGGGGCGTGGCGCATGCCGCGGCCGAGGCTGCCGACCGAGGTGCCACGGTGATCGTCGGGGGCGGCGATTCGGCGGCGGCCGCCAGGGCCACCGGGGTCGCGGCCCGGATGAGTCATATTTCAACGGGAGGCGGGGCGTCGCTCGACCTTCTGGCGGGCAAAACGCTTCCCGGAGTGGCCGCGCTCTCCGACCGCGCATCTCCGGGAACAAGCACAACGGAGACAGGCTGAACGATGACAAAGGTCGTCGCGGGAAACTGGAAGATGCATCACGGGCCGGCGGAGACCCGGCGGTTTTTTTCCTCCTTCCGCCCCGATGTCGCACCGGGTTCGGTGCAGGTCGCGTTCTTCCCGCCGGACGTGTCGCTCAAGGCGGCCCGCGAGAGTGCGCGGATTCCGGTCGACTTCGGGGTTCAGAATATTCATTGGGAACGCGCTGGTGCCTTCACGGGAGAGACCTCGGCCGCGATGGCGATGGACGCAGGTGCCTCGCTCGCCTTGGTCGGACACTCGGAGCGCAGACACATCTTCGGCGAAACCGACAAGGAGGTGGGGCTGAAGGTGCGCGCCGCGGCACGCGCCGGACTCGTCCCGGTCGTCTGCGTCGGCGAGCTGCTGGAGGAGAGGAAGGCCGGGAGACTCGCAGAGGTGCTGCGACGCCAGGTGGCAGCCTTCACGACGCCCCTTGCAGAGTCCAGCCGGTATATGGTCGCCTACGAGCCCGTCTGGGCCATCGGGACGGGCGAAACCGCCACCCCGGCCGACGCCTCCGAGGCTCACGCGATCGTGCGCTCGGCGTTGGGCGCCCTGGGAGACTGCCACATACTCTATGGAGGCAGCGTAAAACCGGCGAACGCGGCAGCGCTCATGTCGGCGCCCGACATCGATGGCGTGTTGGTCGGGGGTGCGAGCCTGGATGCAGACGTCTTTGCCCGAATCGTCGAAGCGGCGACAACCTGACGGGCGGACTGTGCCGATCCCCCGGAATCAAGGTTGACATGGGGCACCCCCCGGGGCAGCTTCCGAGGCGCAGGCGGTTCGATGCTAACGATGCAGAAGTGAAATGTACGGATTCCTACTGACTATTCTGGTCCTCGACGGGGTTTTCCTCGGCGTGGTCATTCTTCTACAGGCGGGCAAGGGCGGCGGGCTGGCCGCCATGGGAGGCGGCGCGGCCGCCACCGATGTCCTTGGAGGCCGTCAGGCCACCACCCTTCTGACGCGGGCGACGTGGATCGCCGGAACCGTCTTCATGGTTCTGTCATTGGTGCTGGCCATCATGTCTTCACGGTCCACCACTCCGACGTCGGTCCTGGAGGGCATCGCCAATCCGGCTGCATCCACCCCGCAGCCCGTGTTGCCGGAGGCCTCGCCGACTTTCGAGCTGCTCCCGCCCTCGGGAGAGGATGTGCCACCGGGCGAAGAGGTCCCGCCCGGCGAGAACATCCCCCCGGTTGAGCCTCCTCCTGACGCCAACGAGCCGACCGACGCCCCTGGCAGCTGAGGGCCCGCAACGTGCGGCCGGCAGGGCGATGAGTGGAGACACGGTCGATGATCTGCTCTTCCAGGGGTTTCAGGGACGTTTGATCGAGGCGGGTCTGCGCCGAATGGCGCCTTCCGTTGTCCGGGAAGCAGACATCCCCATCGACCTCAGGGCGATCGTCATTGCCTGCGCGATGCGGCATGCGGTGAATGGAAGGGGAGACCTGTGCTGCTCCGGCCCCATGTCGCCCGGGCCCGCACTGGCATTTGGCGCAACGCCACTCGAATTCCTGCGTCACGTCGCGCGCAGGGGGACGAGTCCGGCGTCCGCGCGAGCAGGGGGCATCGGCTGGACGGACCTGCGCCGCGGTCTGATCGGCTGGGATGGAGCGCGCGGTACGATGACCCAGGTGCTGGCCGGCGCCGCGCTGGCGTTCGCCCGGCGGGGAGAGGATCGCGCCGCACTTGTCTTCGAACCGTGGGGCGCGATCGAAACGGGCTCCTGGCACGAGGGGATGAACTTCGCCGCGGCGCAGCGTGCCCCGCTAGTCGTGGTGCTGGGGCCGCCGGAAGGGCGCGGGCAACGCCCTCCCGTGGCAATCGACGGCGTGGCTCGCGGCTACGGAGTCAGGCAGCTGTCGATCGGCGAGGATGCACTTGTCAGCGTCTTCGATGCGGCCAGGGAAGCCCGGCTTCGCGCCGTGAATGGCGATGGACCCACTGTGATCGCACTCCGGGATCGGGACGGCGCTGATCCCTGGGCCCCATGCGACGCCTTTGCAAAGTGGGCACTCGCCGAAGGGAGCCGCACCCGGAGCGACCTGGACTCGATTGAACGGGCGGCCGCGGCGGGAGTCGATCACGCACTGCACCGGATCGGCAACGAGCCGGGACCCGACCCCGAGGACGCTCTGGCGGCCGTCAGGACCGGCAGTCCACCCATTCGCCCATGGACCCGACTCAAGTCCCCGCGGCCGGATGGGCTGGTGGGGGCCGCGCCGTCCGGAGCTCCCGATGTCCACTGAGGTGCCGACGCAGGTGACCCGCACCCGCGAGGGCAAGCCGGCGACGGTGCTCGAAGCCATCGCCGAAGCCCTCTGGGAGGAGATGGAGCGCGACGAGCGGGTTTTTCTTCTCGGAGAGGACATCGGTGCATACGGCGGAGCCTTCAAGGTCACGCGCGGATTCATCGACCGCTTCGGACCCTCGCGGGTCATCGACACGCCGATCTCCGAGGGCGGATTTACCGGAGCCGCCGCCGGAGCCGCCCACATGGGATTGCGGCCCGTGGTCGAGATGCAGTTCATGGATTTCATCTCACCCGCCTACGACGTGCTGACCAACTACATCGCGACGTCGCTGTACCGCGGAGCCGGGCCGCTGCCGCTGGTAGTGCGCGGGCCGGCCGGGGGCGGGAACCGTGGCGGGCCCTTCCACTCGCAGAATGTGGAGATGGCCTTCTTCCATACGCCGGGCCTCAAGATCGTCTACCCGTCCACACCCCGGGATGCGAAGGGATTGTTGAAGAGCGCGATCCGCGACGACAACCCCGTGATCTTCGAGGAGCACAAGGGACTCTACCGGGCGCCATACTGCCGCGAACTGCTGCCCCAGGACGACTACGTGGTTCCGCTGGGCAAGGCTCGCACGGCCCTGGAGGGCGAGGATCTGACGATCGTGACCTACGGGCTCATGGTGCACCGCAGTCTCGAGGCTGCCGCGGAGCTGGCGAAGGATCGCATCAAGGCCGAGGTGATCGACCTGCGCACCCTGCTGCCGCTGGACGAGGATGCCATCGTGGCCTCGGTGCAGAAGACCGGGAAGCTCCTTGTCGTCCACGAGGATACGCGCACCGGCGGAATAGCCGGCGAGATCGCGATGCGCGTCAACGAACGGGCATTCGAATGGCTGGACGGGCCGATCCTCCGGGTCACCGCGATCGACGCGCCCGTCCCGTTCAGCGGCGAACTGGAGGATTATTTCCTTCCGTCGGTAGCCGATGTGGTAACCGCGGGACGTTATCTTTTCAGATACTAGCTTCCGGCTCAGCAGCCGCGAACACGTTGAAACAACAGTAAGACCAATCGCCGGGCGAATCGAGGATCCGCAGGTCGCGTCCGGCGGCGCAACCGAGAGTGGGGAGAAGCGCCCGTGTCCCGAATCGAAGTTCCGATGCCCCAGATGGGTGAATCCATCGCCGAGGGTACGGTTTCCAAATGGCTCAAGGCAGCGGGGGACGCCGTCGAGCGCGATGAAGCGATCCTGGAAATATCGACCGACAAGGTGGATGCGGAGATCCCGTCTCCCTCGGCGGGGATCCTGGCCGAGATTGTCGTCTCCGAGGGCGAGACGGTCGAGGTGGGCACGATTGTCGCCTATATCGAAGAGGGAGGGGCGGCTTCGGTTGCCGCACCCCCGTCCGTCGAGGCTCGTGCCGAGCCGGCGAGCGATGGGGCATCCGGCCCGGAACCGGCCGCAGCCTCGAGGCCCGAGGCGACGCCCGCATCCGATCAGGCGACCGATACTGCCGCAACCGGCAGCAAAGCGGACGAGTCCGACGAGGTGGCGTGTACGACGACCAGCGAAGAGCGCCTGCGAACCCGTTCCACCCCCGTTGTGCGGCGAATTGCGCAGGAAGCGGGCGTGGATATCTCCGCGGTCTCCGGGACGGGACACCAGGGCCGGGTAACCAAGCAGGACATTCTCAGCTTTATCGAGCGCGGCGGGGCGGCGCCGTCGCCGGCTCCCGCGCCTCAACCGGCGGCCCCGGCGCCCGCCCCGGCCCCCGCGGCCGTCGTACCGTCGGCGCCTGCCGCCCCCGCTCCGCCGCGGCGCCCTGCCGCTGCTGCCGCCACTCCCGGCGACCTCTGGGAGCGCTTCCACAACGAGGTCGAGCATCCCACCTATCCGGTACGGGACGGGGACCGCGTCGAAACGATGGACAAGATGCGGCGCCTCACGGCGGAGCACATGGTCCTGGCGAAGCGCATCTCTCCCCATGTCCACTCCATCATCGAGATCGACTTTTCGGCGGTGGACCGGATTCGCCGGGAGAACAAGGCCCGCTGGGCAGAGCGCGGAGCGCGGGTTTCCTACACGGCGTTCGTCGCCTGGGCCTGCTCCCGGATCCTTCGCGACTTCCCCATGGTCATCGGCACCATCTCCGGAAACAACGTGGTGTACCGGGGCGCGGTGAATATCGGGATGGCGGTCGACCTCAACCCCGGCCTCATCGTTCCCGTGATTCACAACGCCGACGACCTCAGTCTCGTGGGCATCGCCCGTCGGATCGTCGATCTCGCGACGCGCGCGAAGTCGAAACAGCTCTCTCTGTCCGAGATTCAGGGCGCGACCTTCACCATCACGAATCCGGGCGTGCTCGGCACCATGGTCGGGATGCCTGTTATCCCGAAGGGGACCTCGGCCATTCTGGGCACGGGATCGATCGACAAGCGCGTGGTCGTGGTTACGGACCGGGCTACCGGCCAGGACACCGTCGCTGTGCGCAAGCGGTCCTACTTCTCGCTCGGCTACGACCACAGGCTGGTCGACGGAGCGGACTCGGCCCGCTTCCTTTCGCAGCTCAAGGAACTCCTGGAGGATTTCCCCGAGGACGCCTGACAGGGGAGGAGCGACGTTGGCGCGTGCCTCGTGGGCCGACCGCACCCTGGCGGTGCGCTACCCGGGCCGCGTGGGGTACGCCCGCGCGCTTGAGCTGCAGTCCCGGCTGGTCGAACAGCGCCGGGAGGGTGAGATACCGGACACGCTGCTTCTGCTCGAGCATCCGCACGTCATCACGCTGGGCTCGTCCGCTCACGAGGAGCATGTGCTGCTTTCGCCGGGCGAGCTTGCCGCCCGGGGAATCGGGCTATTCGAGACGGGGCGAGGGGGAGACGTCACGTATCACGGGCCGGGACAACTGGTCGGGTACCCGATCCTCGACCTGAAGCCCGACCGCAGGGACCTCCATCGCTACCTGCGCAGCCTCGAGGAGGTCCTGCTCGGGGCGTTGCGCGCCTTCGCGATCATGGGGCGGCGTGACGAGAGCGCCACCGGCGTCTGGGTCGGCGACGCAAAGGTCGCGGCCATCGGAATCCGGGTGTCGTCCAGGTGGATCACCTCACACGGCTTCGCCCTCAATACGAACACCGACCTCTCGTTCTTCGACGCCATCGTCCCCTGCGGCCTCAGCGACCGCCCCGTCACGAGCATCAGCCGGCTGCTCGGCCGCACGGTGACGCCGCGGGACGCCGCACCCCTGGTTGTCCACGCCGCAAGGGAAGTGTTCGGCTACGGCTCCGTCGACGATCCCGGAGGGGCGAATTCGAAGTAGTCGAGGTATCGCTCCGCCTCGCGCTCGCTCTCGATCCAGTCCTCGAACCCGGACGGCACCGGAGTCGGCGCCGCGGAGAGTTCCGCGGCGGCGCGCTGGGCCAGGTCGTTCACGTATTCGTTGCGCGGATCTCCCGCATGGCCCTTTACCCACACCCACTCTACCGTGTGCCGCGAGATGATCCGGTCCAGGTCGCGCCAGAGGTCGAGGTTTTCGATCGGGCCGCCCTTCCGCTTCCACCCCCGCCGCTTCCACCCGGGCATCCACTGCGAGGCCCCCTTCACCAGGTACGTGGAATCGGACACGAAACGCACCCGGCATGGTCCGCGCAGCGCCGTGAGCGACACGATCGCGCTGGTCAGGGCCATGCGGTTGTTCGTCGTGGACGGGTCCGAGACCCAGATGTCGCGGCGCTCCCAGTCCGTGCCGGTCCAGTGCTCCAGAAGCGCCGCGGCCCCCCCGGGCCGGTCCTGTCCCTTGAACTGGTTGCCCAGACAGGACTCGTCGGCGTGAATGTGGACATCCGGCAGATGATCTGACATTTGCACCCTTCCTGGTCCGTCCACGAGGCGGCGGCTTCCACGGAACATAGCGACTCCACTAGATTCACCGAATGACAGATCGCGACGCCAACCCGGACTCGTCACCCGCCTACCTTCTGCTCGAGGACGGGCGCCGCTTCGACGGAGTGACGCTCGGTGCCCCGGGTCCCGCCATCGGCGAGGTCGTCTTCAATACCTCGATGACCGGCTACCAGGAAATCCTGACCGATCCGTCGTACGCCGGACAACTCGTGACGATGACCTACCCCCTGATCGGCAACTACGGGACCAACGCCCGGGATGTCGAATCGGCGCGGCCCCAGGTGTCCGGGTTCATCGTGAGGGAGGCGGCGAGGATGCCCAGTTCCTGGCGCAGCCGCGGTACCCTGGGGGAGTATCTGTCCGCCCACGCTGTGACGGGAATCCACGATGTGGACACGAGGGCGCTGACCCGCCATATCCGCGATCAGGGCGCCATGCGCGGGGGAATCGCCGGCATCGAAGTTCCAGCCTCCGAACTGCTGGCGCAGGTGCTGGATCATCCCGAGATGGAGGGGCTGGAGTTGGCGTGCGGCGTGTCGACCAGCGATCCGTATGTGGTGCAGGCCGCCGGAGACGAGACATATCACGTAGCCGCCTTCGACTTCGGGGTGAAGTCGAGTTCTCCGCGGCTCCTCTCCGAAAGAGGCTGCCGCGTTACGGTACTGCCTGCCAGGGCCGGAACGGAGGAGGTGCTGGGGCTCGAGCCGGACGGACTCTTCATCTCGAATGGGCCTGGCGATCCCGCGGCGGTGGAGCAGGCCGGGGAGACCATTCTCGAGGTGGCATCGCGCGGAATCCCGGTCTTCGGGATCTGTCTGGGGCACCAGCTGATCGCGCGGGCTTTCGGCGGAGAGACCTTCAAGCTCCCCTTCGGTCACCACGGAGGAAATCATCCGGTGAAGAACCACGAGCTCAGGACTGTGGAGATCACCTCGCAGAACCACGGATTCGCCGTCCGGGCCGGGGAAGGAGGCGAAGTTCCCGGTGCGCCGGAGCTCAGAATCACGCACACAAACCTGTACGACGGGACCGTCGCGGGGATCGCGCACCGCTCCCTTCCCGTCATGGCCGTGCAGTATCACCCCGAGGCGGCGCCCGGCCCGCACGACAGCAGCTATCTCTTTGACGACTTCGTCGCCCTCATGGGGGCGCGCCGACGTTCAAGTGACCGCTAGCAAGCCACCCCGGCAAACCGCCCTTTCTACTTGACTTGGCATGTCCGGCCCGATTACTTACCTGTCCACACGCGACACGCTGCCGCGCACCGATTCCGGAGGGAGCGAATGACCAAAGCTGACCTCGTTGAGCAGGTCGCAGACGCAATCGGCCCCGGAGTCACAAAGCGAGACTGCGCGCTGGTGGTGGACGGGTTTCTGAACGCGGTGAAGCAGGCGCTCGAGCACGGCCAGAACATAGAAATCCGGGGGTTCGGCACCTTCAAGGTGCGTCATCGCAAGGCCCGCCTGGCCCGCAACCCCAGAACCGGCGAGCCGGTCACGGTGCCTGCACGATCCGCACCCGTCTTCAAGCCCTCGAAACACCTCCGCGCCCGGGTCGCCCGTCTGGACCAGGCCGAATCGGCGGAATCGGGGTCCTACCCGCGCCCGGGCCATATGTCCGGCGGGGCCCACGGATCGCGTTGACCTCGGGAGCGCCCGGTGGATGTCACCGTTCTTCTGTTCGCCGCGCACCGCGATCTGGCCGGTTCTGACAACACGGTCGTGTCGCTGCCCGAAAACGCGACCGTGAGTGCGCTGCTCGAGAAGTTGCGCTGCCGGGGTGGGGGCTGGGCGGCGTTGCCGGAGCGGGCCGCCGTTGCGGTGAATCACCGCTACGCGAATGGCGCAACCGTGCTGGCCGAGGGTGACGAGGTCGCCCTGATTCCTCCGGTGGCGGGAGGTTGAAATGACTTGGAGCGAGGTGACCGCCGACCCCATCGATACGGCCGAGCTTCTGACCCGGGTCGGCGACCCCCAGGACGGCGCGGTCGCCCTCTTTCTCGGTATCGTCCGCAATCACAACGATTCCCGCCCGGTAACCGGGATGGACTACGAGGGCTATGCGGAGATGGCCCGGGAGCAGCTGGCCGCCATCGTGGGAGAAGCTGCCGTGCGAGCCGGAAGCGACCGCATCGCCGCGGTCCATCGCCTGGGGACGCTTGCCGTGGGCGAAGTCAGCGTGGCGATCGCCGCCTCAACGCCACACCGCGCGGAGGCATTCGACGCGGCAAGATACGTGATCGAGGAGATCAAGAAGCGGCTGCCGGTATGGAAACGGGAGCACTATCTCGACAGCGGTGCAGAGTGGCTGGGTGGCCGCGTCCCCGCGGCACAGTGCGGAAAGTGAGCCGAAGAACGTGCAGTCGATAGCAAACGGTGCGGTGGCAACTCCCCGGGAGATGGTGGACGGGTTCGGGAGGCGCATCGAGTACTTGCGCATTTCGGTCACCGACAAATGCAATCTGCGCTGCGTCTATTGCATGCCCGAAGAGGGTCTGCCCTGGCTGCGGCGCGACGAGATACTGGACTACGAAGAGATTGCCGAGGTCGTGAGGGTGATGGCGGAGATGGGGTTGAAACGGCTCCGCCTGACCGGGGGCGAGCCGCTGGTCCGCAAGGATCTGCCGCGTTTGGTCGCGCTCCTGTCCTCCATTCCGGGCATCGAGGACATCGCGCTGTCGACCAACGCCGTGCTGCTCGCTCCCATCGCCCGGAAGCTGAGGGACGTCGGCATCACCCGCGTCAATATCTCGCTGGACACTCTGCGTCCCGATCGCGCCGACGCCATCGCCCGCCGCCCCGGCACGCTGGCCAAAGTGCTGCGGGGCCTGGATGCGGCCGAAGCGGTCGGCTTCACCCCCATCAAGATCAACGTGGTGCTCATGCGGGGTGAGAACGACGACGAGGTCGCCGACTTCGCCGAACTCTCGCGCGCGCGCCCCCTGCACGTCCGCTTCATCGAGGTCATGCCGACCGAGTCGAACCTGGAGCTGAGCGCGTCGAACTTCCTCTCCTGCGACGAAGCGCTCGCGGCCGTTTCCAGGGTGCACGCCCTCGAGCCCGTCCCCGGTCCACCCGGCAACGGCCCCGCCACATACTTCAGCTTCCCGGGGGCCCGGGGGACGATCGGCGTCATCACGCCCATGAGCCACAACTTCTGCAGCCGCTGCAACCGCATGCGCCTCACCGCCGACGGCCAACTGCGCCCCTGCCTCTTCGGCACCATCCAGACCCCGCTGCGCGACGCGCTCAGGCGCCGGGAGGACCTGCGGCCGCTGATCGAGGAGACGCTGCGGATCAAGCCCGAGAAGCACCTCCTCGTCCAGGGATCGTCGGTCGGATCCGGGGGGCTCATCGCACTCTCGCAAACGGGTGGATGACAGGATTCCCTGCATCTGACAGATTCCTTGGCGTCCGGGCCGCCCCGGAACCTTAGCAGTTCCACTTCAACAGCCATGGAGTAGTGCACTGATGTCTGCCAAAAGGATTACGGTCGTCGGCGCGGGACACGTAGGCGAAGTCTGCGCCCAGCGTCTCGCCGAGAAGGAGTTGTGCGAGGAAGTCGTCCTCATCGATATCCTGGATGGGATTCCCCAGGGCAAGGCGCTCGACCAGTGGGAGAGTGCCCCGGTCGAAGGCTTCGACACGATGGTCGTCGGATCCACCGACTACGAGGCCGCGGCCGGGTCGGACCTCTTCATCGTGACCGCCGGGATCGCCCGCAAGCCGGGGATGAGCCGCGACGACCTGCTGCGCACCAACGCGGGAATCGTCCGCTCGGTGAGCAGCGAGATCGCGCGGGTTGCGCCCGACGCGGTGGTCATCGTGGTCTCCAACCCCCTGGATGTGATGGCCTACGTCGCCAAGGAAGCCACCGGGTTCCCGCGCGAGCGGGTCATCGGGATGGCCGGGGTGCTCGATACCGCGCGCTTCCGGTCGTTCATCGCCATGGAGTTGGATGTGAGCGTCGAGGACATCCAGGCGATGGTCCTCGGGGGGCACGGCGACACGATGGTGCCTCTGGTGTCGTACACGGCGGTGAGCGGGATTCCGGTCTCGCGCCTCATCGCGCCGGAGCGGCTCGAGGCCATCATCGACCGCACCCGCAACGGCGGCGCCGAAATCGTCAAGTTCCTGAAGACGGGGAGCGCCTACTACGCGCCGTCAGCCGCGGCGGTCCAGATGGCCGAATCGATCGTGAAGAACAAGCGCCGGATTCTCCCCGCGGCCGCCTACCTGGAGGGCGAGTACGGGCAGGAGGGAATCTACCTGGGCGTACCCTGCAAGCTCGGCACGGGCGGCCTGCAGGAGGTCGTCGAGGTCGACCTCACCGCGGACGAGAGCGCGGCGCTGGCCCGGAGCGCGGAGCACGTGCGCCGCGTCATGGCGAGCCTCTGACGGCCGGGCCGCCGCGTCGACGCTAGGGCCGGCTGAAGATCGCCGGATCCAGCTCCGGGTTCAGTTCGAAGTCCGACGTCACCAGGACCTTCCACACCCTGCCGTCCGCGTTGATGTGCACGCGCCTGCCGGTGAAGACGTAGCCGTCCACCTCCTGAACATCCTCCCAGTACGTGCGGCTGATGTTCTGCCGCCCTTCCTCGCGGTATCCGATCGAGACGGGCATCGCGCGGCCGTCCTCGAAGGTGTAGAACCAGGTGTCGTTGTGGTCTCCGACGCCGTCGCCGAAGGTCACTCGCACCAGGTGGCGCCCGTTCTCGTCGGTGCCGTCGTAGTGGAGGAACACCCCGGGGTCCCTCAGCTTGAAGGGCAGGCCGATCCAGTAGTGGACATCGCCGGAAACGTAGCGCGCTTCGTCGTAGTCCTTGTCTCCGGGCCGGAGGGTCTCGCCGTTCATCACGGCCCACTCCTGCACGCCATCGAAGCCGTGCTGGATGAAGTCGTTGCCTTCCCAGCGCTCGATGCGCGCCGCTTCACCCGTCTCGAGCCGGGCCAGGGACACGTAGCGCGGCCTTGCGCGGCGCAGCCGGCCGCTGTCGGGATCCCAGATCTCGGTAGTGAGCGTGTACCTGGCGCTGTTCAGCTTCCAGTAGGTCTCCATTCCGCCCAGGGCCTCGATCCATCCGTCCACGAGTGCTTCCGCCATCTCGTCGTCAGGGGGTGGCTCCGTCCCGGCTCCGATGAGCACCAACAGGGCGGCGCCCAGCACGCACCTTCCGAGCACGTCTCTCATTTCGCTTCTCCCTGCGGTTGCGCTGTTCCCGGCGAGCTTGCCGCACAGCGTGACTTTTTCCAGTCTACCTTGCCGCCTCCATCCTGGCAGGACCCGTCCGTTCCGGTCAACACCAACTTCAACCGAATCAACCTGGCCAACCCGATGATACGCTCCCGAACCGTTGTCCACGAGGCGAGCGGGCCTTCGTGAACTGCGCGAGGCTCCGGAGCTCTCGGCGGGCCGGATTGCGGGAAGTCCCGCTTCTGGCCATCGCGTCCCTGGTTGGCTCGCTGGGCTGTGGCGGCGAGAGCGGTCCACTCGACCCCGGTCCCCCCGACATCGAGAGCCTGGCCTTCGCTCCGTCTCTGGGCGTCGACCTGACCGAAATGACCCTTCTACCGTCGGGCCTCTACCTGAGAGACCTCGCGGTGGGAGGGGGCGAGCGGGTCGGCCAGCAGCGCGGGGTTCGCTTCGACTATCAGGGCTGGCTCCACGACGGGACCGCCGTCGATCAGGGCATGTACCCGATCAACCAGTTTTCGCCTGGAGCCTTCGTCAGCCCATTCGACGGTGTGGTCTACTACCTGGTCGGCAGCGGACAGACCATCGCAGGGTGGGATATCGGCCTCGAAGGCATGCGCGTCGGCGGAGAGCGCCAGCTTGTCATCCCGCCGCAGCTGGCCTTCGGTGCCCAGGGATCGCCGGACGGCCGCGTGCCCGGCAATGCGGTATTGGTGTATGTCCTGAAGTTGACCGCGGCGGAACCCTAGCCGGGCGCGGCGGCGCGAGTCCCGGCTACAGCCGCGGCAGTGTCACTCCCACCTGGCCCTGGTACTTGCCCTTCCGGTCGGCGTAGGCCGTCTCGGGCGGCTCGTCCCCCTGGAAGAAGACCAGTTGGGCGATTCCCTCACCCCCGTAGATCCGGGCGGGCAGGGGAGTGGTGTTGGAGATCTCGAGGGTCAGGTACCCCTCCCAGGTGGGCTCCAGCGGGGTGACGTTGACGATGATCCCGCACCGGGCGTAGGTGCTCTTGCCGACGCACAGCACCAACACGTCCCGCGGGATGCGAAAGTGCTCCACCGTGCGTGCAAGAGCGAACGAATTGGGCGGAATGATGCAGTCCTCATCCTTGACGTTGACGAAGGAGCGCTCGTCGAACGCCTTCGGGTCGACGACCAGATTGTGCACGTTCGTGAAGACCTTGAACTCGCGAGCGACCCGGATGTCGTAGCCGAAGGAGGAGAGTCCGTAGGAGATGCTGCCGTTTCTGACCTGGCCGGCTTCGAAGGGATCGATCATTCCGTGGTCGATGGCCATCTTGCGGATCCAGCGGTCGTTCTTGACGGGCATGTGCTGTCTGTGGGCGGTGTTGGAGGTGTGAACGTGCGCTTGCCCGCCGCACGGGCGTTCAGGCCCCGGGAAGGGCCCCGGCTGAAGCTCGGCCGGCGCAGGCAAGGCCAAGGTAGCCCAAGCCGCGAAGCGGTGCCAAGTACACCGGGCCCCGCCGGGGCGGCCCCGGCGCGCCCGAACTTGAATCTCCCACCCTCCACCCGTATCTTACACCGTTGATCCTGGAGTTCGTGAAAATTTTCACAAGCTCTTCGCGGGATATCCCCGGATACGCCCGCAGAGCGAACGTCGTGAGGGCGGGGAGCCCATCGGGGGACGCTGGGTAGAATGGCGAAGTCCTACATACCGCTCCTGATCATCCTGGGCGTGACGGTCCTGAACGCCGTCGGGATGGCGGTCGCTTCGCACATCCTCAACCCCCGGCGTCCCACCCCCCAGAAGGCGATGCCGTACGAGTCGGGCATGATCCCGCTGGGCGACACGCGGGCGCGCTTCTCGATCAAGTTCTACATGGTAGCGATCAGCTTCATCGTCTTCGACCTCGAGACGATCTTTCTGGTTCCCTGGGCCGTGCGGGTTCGCGAACTCGGTTGGGGCCCCTTCGTAGCCGTGTTCCTCTTCGTGGTCGTTCTGGCCGTGGGACTGATCTACGAGTGGAAGAAAGGCGGTTTGGAATGGGAGTAGACACACCTGGGATCCTTGGCTCCGGAAGCCCGGCCTTCATGACCACACGCCTGGACTTCGTGGTCAATTGGGCGCGGCGCAATTCCCTGTGGCCCATGCCATTCGGCACCGCTTGCTGTGCCATCGAGATGATGGCCTCGGCCGCCAGCAACTTCGACCTCGCCCGCTTCGGCATGGAGCGGATGTCCTTCAGCCCACGCCAGGCGGATGTGCTGATCTGTGCCGGGCGCGTGCCGTACAAGCTGGCTCCGGTGCTGCGCCGCATCTGGGACCAGATGATGCAGCCCAAGTGGTGCATTTCCATGGGCGCATGCGCCTCGTCGGGGGGCGTCTTCGACGTCTACTCGATGGTGCAGGGGATCGATACGATCGTCCCGGTCGACGTCTACATCCCGGGGTGTCCGCCCCGGCCGGAGGGGTTGATCTACGGGCTGATGATGGTCCAGGAGAAGATCCGCGGCGAGAGCCTGGCCAACCACGCCGCGCTCCGTGCGGAAGACCCGCTCGCGGCCGGACGCCCCCGGGCCGATGACCGCGAGGTGACCGATCTGACCGGGCCGTTCGGGAATTCGACCGATCAGAACCGGGTCAGCGGCCTGGTTGCAACCGACGCAGTCCAGCGTGCTGAGGACCGACTCCCGTGACGCGCTCCCGCCACACGATCCACGCTTGCCGGGAGTGCACGACTTGAAGCAGGGCCAGGTACCCGAGGGGTCCTTCTTCGACCTCGTCGCGGCCGGCGCGGGCACCTCCGGCGCAGCCACCGCCGATGCCTCGGCGCCCCTGGCGGTGCCCCCCTGCAATCCGTCGGTCGATGCGTTGCGCGAGCGATTCCCGGACGCGGTCGTCCGCAACGAAGTGTGTGCCGGCGATCAGGATGTCGTGTATGTGGATCCCGAACACGTGGCCGAGATCCTGGGTTGGCTTCATGAAGCTCCCGAGCAACACTACGACCACTTGGCCGATGTCACGGCGGTGGATCACGGTGGAGGACGGCCGATCGAGGTCGTGTACCAGCTGTGGTCGATTCCTCACCGTGCCGCCCTGCGGGTCAAGTGCGAGCTTTCGCTGGACGGCCTGGAGATCGATACCGTGACGGGGATCTGGGCTGGCGCAAACTGGCTGGAGCGCGAGGTGTACGACCTCTTCGGCGTGCGCTTTGCGGGACACCCGGACCTGCGCCGGATCCTCATGCCCGAGAACTATGCCGAAGGCTATCCGCTCCGAAAGGACTTTCCCCTGCGCGGCCGCTTTTCGCGAGCCGAGCAGACCCGCCGGGCGCTGACGCAGGATCCGGAGGACTACTACGCTCCCGGTGAAATCGGCGGTCGTGTGCCTCAGGTGGTCCCGGAGGCTTCCCAGGACCACGCCGAGGGAGCGGACGATGTCGACTAGGACGATCGAATACGGCGTCAGCCGCACTCCCGAGATGGGGCCGGACGGCACGCTGGTTGCGAGCCCCACGGAGCCCTTCGACGCACCCGAACCGGAGCTGGGCGCCGAGACCATGCTGGTCAACGTCGGGCCTCAGCACCCGGCGACCCACGGCGTCCTCCGCCTCGTGGTAGAACTCGACGGCGAGACCGTCGTGAGCGTCGATCCCCGGCTCGGCTACCTCCACTCTTCCTTCGAAAAGCTCGGCGAGTACCGCACCTGGAATCAGGTAGTGCCGCTCACCGACCGCATGGACTACCTCGCGCCTCTCATCTACAACTGCGCCTACGTCATGGCGGTCGAGAAGCTGATGGGGATCGAGGTCACGGACCGCTGCAGGGTGGCGCGCGTCATCTGCATGGAGATGGACCGCATCTTCTCGCACCTGCTGTGGCTCGGAACGTGGTCGATCGACGTCGGGGCGTTCACCCCCTTCCTGTATGCCTTCCAGCAGCGCGAGAAGGTGTACAAGCTGCACGAGGCGCTCACCGGGGCGCGCATCACGACATCGGCGACCCGCATCGGCGGAATGATGGCCGACCTCCCCGAGGGATGGACGGCCGGCGTGAGGGAGTTTGCGAACAACCTCCCCGCCACCCTCGACGAGATCGACGGACTTCTGAAGCACAACGCCATTCACATCGGGCGGACTCAGGGGATCGGCGCGATCTCCGCCGACGATGCGGTGAACTACGGGCTTACGGGCGCCAACCTGCGGGCCAGCGGCGTCCCGTACGACGTGCGCAAGGACCGGCCGTACTACGACTACGAAAGCTACGACTTCGAGGTGCCGATCGGCTGTCACGGAGACTGCTACGATCGCTATCTGGTGCGCATGGAGGAGATGCGACAAAGCACGCAGATCCTGCACCAGGCGCTCGACAGGCTTCCCGACGGCCCGATGGACGTCGACGATCCGCGGATTTCTCTTCCCTCGAAGACCGACTGCATGTCTGACATGGAGTCGATGATCCACCACTTCAAGCTCATCACTGAGGGCATCCCGGCGCCTGCCGAGGACTGCTGGTTCTCGATCGAGGGCTCGAAGGGCGAACTGGGGATGTACGTCGTTGGTGACGGGGGTCCCAAACCGGTACGCTGGCGAATCCGGCCCCCCTCGTTCGTAAACCTGGCCGCGATCCCGAAACTGTCCGAGGGACACCTCATGGCCGACCTGATCGTGATCAACGCGAGCCTGGACATTGTTCTCGGGGAGATCGACCGGTGAGCAAGGCTCCCTTCCGCAACCCCGGCTGGGCCGGCAACACGGGCGAGTTCGACCTCAGCGAGGACGACGTGCGCGGGACCACCTACGCGGGCGAACTTCCCCCCGAGGGGAGACATCCGAGCACGTCGGCGTCCTATCCGTTCATGCTGGTCGCGCGGGACCCCTACGCACGCCTCTTCGACGGGCCGTACCAGGAGCGCTTCGAGAAGATTCGCAGCCGGTATCCCACGGCGATGGCGGCGCTGCTGCCCACGCTGAACCTCGCCCAGGAGCTGCGCGGTCATGTATCCCCGGAGACGATGGACGAGGTGGCGTCGCTTCTCGGGCTCAGCAACGCATATGTGCGTGGGGTCGCCACCTTCTACACGATGTACAACAAGCGTCCCGTGGGGCGCTTTCTCATACAGGTCTGCACCAATATCTCGTGCAACATCTGCGGAGCCGACGAAGTGCTCGCGGCGTTCCTCCAGCACACCGACACGGAACTGGGCGATACGTCCGATGACGGGAACTTCACGGTCGTCGAGGCGGAGTGTCTCGCCGCGTGCGGCTTTCCGACCTGCGTGCAGATCAACGAGAGATATTTCGAGGACGTATCGGTGGATGACGTGCCGAACATACTCGAGCGGCTGACCGACGAGCTCACCACCGACTAGGGGAAACCCTCCCGGGAACGAAACCTTGGCGTATCCATACCGACACGAGAAAGAGACGCGAGTCCTGAGCGAGGGCTTCGGGGACCCCGGCGCGCGCACCGTGGCGGGCTGGAAGAAGCACGGCGGCTACCAGGGCATCGCCAGGGCGCTCGAAATCGGGCGTGGCGCGACGATCGACGACGTCAAGGCGTCGGGGTTGCGGGGCCGCGGGGGAGCGGGTTTTCCGACCGGGCTCAAGTGGTCCTTCATGCCGAAGAACACGGGCCGTCCACACTATCTCCTGTGCAATGCGGACGAGTCGGAGCCGGGCACCTTCAAGGACCGCGAGATCATTCGCTGGACGCCGCACCAGCTTATCGAGGGATGCCTGGTCGGCTCCTACGCGATTGGCGCGTCGCACTGCTACATCTACCTGCGCGGCGAGTTCTTCGAGACCACCCAGGTGCTGGCCCGGGCGCTCGAGGAGGCCTACGCGGAGGGACTCGTCGGCAAGGATATCCTGGGGTCGGGGGTGGATATCGACATCACCCTGCACGTCGGCGCGGGTGCGTACATCTGCGGCGAAGAGACCGGCCTGATGAACTCGCTCGAGGGACGCCGGGGGGAACCCCGCATCAAGCCGCCCTTCCCGGCCGCGGTGGGCGCATTCGGCATGCCCACCACGATCAACAACGTCGAGACGCTGGCGGCTGCGGCCCACATTGCCCGCCACGGTGGGGAGTGGTATCGCCAATGGGGCACCGACAAGAGCCCCGGCACCAAGCTCTTCTGCGTCTCGGGCCACGTAAACAAGCCCGGCAACTACGAATTTCCGCTCGGCTTCCCGATGATGGAGCTCATCGAGGACGTCTGCGGAGGCATGCGCGGCGGCAAGGCCCTCAAGGCGGTGATTCCGGGCGGGAGTTCGGTCCCGATCATGAGCGCCGAGGACTGCCTTGCCTGCACGCTGTGCTATGAGGGCGTCGAGGCTGCGGGCTCGATGCTGGGCTGCGCGTCGGTCATCGTGATGGACGAGACGACCGACATCGTCAAGCAGGTCCGCCGCATGGCGTACTTCTACACCCACGAGTCCTGTGGACAGTGCACCCCTTGCAGGGAGGGCACGGCCTGGGCCACCCGCATCCTGCGGCGCATCGAGGACGGGCTCGGCACCGAGGACGACCTGGACACGCTGGTCCAGATCTCCGAGCAGATGACGGGAACGACCATCTGCGTGCTGTCGGACTCGCTGGCGATGCCCATCATTTCCTCGATTGAGAAGTTCCGCGAAGACTATCTGGCCCTGATACGCCGCGGTGAGCGGGTGGGAGCGGCCTGATGCCCAGACGCACCGCCGATTCAACCGGGGAGACCCATGCCGGATAACGGGCGCAGAGCCGACACGGTCACACTGACGATCGACGGCCAGGAGGTCACGGTCCCGAAGGGGACCTCGCTGCTCCACGCCGCCGAGACGCTGGGGACCGAGGTGCCGCACTACTGCTATCACCCGGGGCTCTCCGCCCCCGCTCAGTGCCGGATCTGCTTGGTGGAGGTCGAGGGCGCGCCCAAACTTCAGCCGTCCTGCGTTACCATGGCCCAGGACGGCCAGGTGGTGCACACCGAGAGTGCCGAGGCCAAGCGGATGCGCCAGGGCGTTCTCGAGTTCTACCTGGTCAATCACCCGCTCGACTGTCCCATCTGCGACATGTCGGGAGAGTGCAAGCTTCAGGACTACGTCTTCAACGAGGGCCGTGAGCGCGGCCGCGGCCGCGAGCCCAAGCGGGTCTTCGGACGTGACGACTTCGGAGGCGATGTCCTGTACTACGGCGACCGGTGCGTCATGTGCACACGCTGCGTCCGGTTCATGGACGAGGTGGCGCGCGACGCCCGGCTGACGGTGGTCGAACGCGGCGACAGGGCGGTGATCGACACCTTCTTCGACAGCGGCCTCGACGGTGCCTCCTTCGCGGGCAATATCGTCGACATCTGCCCCGTTGGCGCGCTGGTCTCCAAGGACTTTCTGCACAAGGCCCGCGCGTGGGATCTGGACCACACCGACTCGATCTGTCCCAATTGCTCGCAGGGCTGCAACATCGAGCTGCACACCCGGGACAACCTGGTGCAGCGGCTGAAGCCCCGGGAGAATCCGGAGGTCAACGGCCACTGGATGTGCGACTACGGACGCGCGAACTACGAATGGATGAACCAGGAGGGCCGGATCGAGGCGCCCGCCCTGGGCCGCGGCGACAAGCGGCGTGCAGCGGACTGGCAGCACGCGCTACACGCGCTGTTCGCACGGTTGGGCGAGGCCGAAGGGGCTTCGATCCGGGTGGTGGCGTCTCCCTTCAGCTCCAATGAGGCGCTTGCGGCGCTGCTTGGCCTGGCCGAGACGGCGGGCGATGGCGACGGCGGTGTCTTCCGTTCGCGGCGAGCCGAGGACGAGGATCCGCTGCCCGGGTTCCCCGCTCTGGTCCGGCGCCGCAATCTGGCACCCAATGTGGACGGGGCGGGCATTCTCGGTTTCACTCGCGTTGGAGACGATGCCGCTGCCGGCGGCCTCGAGGGGGCGGCGGATCACGAGGGAGTCCTCGTTGTTCTGGGTGACGAACTCTCCGACCAGGACGAGAGCTTCGGCGCCAACGCCGGCCTTTTCATCTACCTCGGCACCTTCGACTCCCCCGCGGCGCGCAACGCCGACTTCGTGCTTCCGATCACGACGTTCGCCGAGGAGGAAGGAACCTTCGTGAACGCGCAGGGCAGGGTGCAGCGATTCGGGCAGGGGCTCCGCGGGCCGGGGACGGCGCAGCCGGCGTGGCTGATCCTGGGCACGCTGATCGCGGCGCTGAAGGGTGGCGACAGGCCGGTCAGCGCGGCGGATGTGTTTGCGGAGCTTACCGAACGGCACCCGGCTTTCGCAGGGCTCACGTGGGACGGCATCGGCAGCGCGGGCGTCGCTCTGGAGGCCGCGCATGCATGAGATGAACGAACTGTCGACCTTCTGGTTCGTCACGATCGGTGCGGTCAAGGTGCTCGCCGTCTTCACCGTCGTCATGGCGGTGGTAGCGTACATGACGCTGGCGGAGCGACGGGTGTCCGCCTTCATCCAGGACCGACTCGGACCCAACCGCGTCGGACCCTTTGGCCTTCTGCAGCCGATCGCGGACGGCCTCAAGAACATCATCAAGGAAGAGACGATGCCGGGGACGGCGGCGAAGCTGTACTTCGTGCTGGGTCCCGCGCTGGCGATCATGCCCGCGGTGGTGACCTTCGCCGTCATCCCCGTCGCCGCTCCGCTGCCCACACCGGTCGGAACAATCGACATGGTGGTGGCGGATGTCCCCATCGGCATCCTCTACATCCTCGCGCTCTCGTCGCTGGCAGTGTACGGGATCGTGCTCTCGGGATGGGCGTCCAACAACAAGTACGCGTTTCTGGGGGGGCTCCGCGCCTCGGCCCAGATGATCTCCTACGAGGTGGCGCTGGGGCTCAGCGTAATCGCGGTGCTTCTCCTGGTCGGCAACGTTACCCTCACCGAAGCGGTCTGGCAGCAGCAGCAGCTCGGCATGTGGTTCGTGTTGCCGCTGTCGCTGGCGTTCATCTTCTTCCTGATCTCGGCGCTGGCGGAAACCAACCGGCTACCCTTCGACATGCCCGAGGCCGAGTCGGAGCTGATCACCGGCTATCACACCGAGTACTCCGCCATGAAGTTCTCGATGTTCTTCATCGCCGAGTACGCCCATGTGGTGACCGCGTCCGGATTGCTGGCGACGCTGTTCTTCGGCGGATGGGACATCCCGTTCTGGACCGGCGACGACATGTACCGCCACGAGACGGGGTGGATCAGGGGGTTCGACGCGGCGGGGGCGCCGATCCCCGCGACGCCGAGCGTGCTCATCACACTGCTTACCCTGGCGGCGTTCAGCGCCAAGACGGGATTCTTCCTGCTGCTGTACATCTGGATCCGGTGGACGCTGCCGCGGTTCCGCTACGACCAGGTGATGCACCTCGGATGGAAGGTCATGCTGCCGGGCGCGCTCGGGTACATCATGCTGGTTGCGGGGACCATGCTGGTTCTGGAGCAGCTCGGAGTGCCGTTCGGGTTGTTGTACGGCGGGGTGCTGACCGTGGTAAGCGGGATAACGACCCTGGCCTTCATCTTCTTTGTGGACCGCGACCGGGTGATCGGCGGGGCCCACAGAAAACGCAACGTGGCTCGCCGGCGCGCCGGCGTCGTGCCGAAGGCCGGCGGCCCGGCCGGGCCAAGCTGAGCGGGAGCGGAGAACAATGGCGATTTCGGTCAAGGTGATGAGACGTCCGGAGGTGGGGCGCACGTCGTACATGCGAGCGACGCTGAAGGGCATGAGCCTGACCTTCAAGCACATGGTAAACCCGACCAATGTCACGCTGCAGTACCCCGAGGAGCAGCCCGATCTGCACCCGCGCTGGCGAGGCACCCACCGCATGGAGGTGCACGGGGATGGCCGTCCCAAATGCGTGGCCTGCGGACTCTGTCCCACAGTGTGTCCGGCGAACTGTATCCGGCTCGTGGGCGGCGAGGACGATCAGGGCAATCGGTACCCCATCGTCTACGAGATCGATGAATTCCGGTGCATCTTCTGCGGCATGTGCCAGGAGGTCTGTCCCGTCGAGGCGATTCACGTCGGGCGCCACTTCGAGAATGCGGAATACACGAGGGACCGCTTCGTATACGACCTGGACCGGCTGATGGCCCAGGATCATCCAACCACGCTCCTCTGGGACCCCTCCGACTCCCGCTCCGAATGACAGAGGTCTTCTTCATTCTGTTCGCCGTGGTGGCCCTCGGGGGCGCCGTCGGTGTCGTCATCAGCCGCACGCCGGTCGCGAGCCTGCTCTTCATGATCGCCACGCTGGCCAGCGTCGCCGGGATCTATGTCCTGTTCGAGGCACATTTTCTTGCGGCGATTCAGGTGCTGGTCTACGCAGGGGCGATCATGGTCCTCTTCCTGTTCGTGATCATGCTCCTCAACCTGGGCCACGACTACCGGGCCGATCTCAAGTTCGGGCTGTGGTCCCTGCTGGGCTTCGTCGTCGTGGGTCTCACATTCGGTGTTCTGGCTCGGGGGTTCCTGGATGTGAGCGATACCGGAGTGCGGGGAGACGGGGCCGCGGTCGCCGCGGCGCTCGACGCCGCCGTCCAGGAGCAGGGCGTCGCGGGCGTGATCGCCGAGCCTCTCTTCACCGACTACGTCGTTGCGTTCGAACTGATGGGGCTGTTGCTGCTGGTTGCCATCGTCGCCGCCGTCGTGCTGGCCAAACCGCGAACCTGAGCCGAGGAGCCCGATGCTTACCCATGCCCTCCTGCTGAGCGCGGTACTCTTCGTGATCGGCACGCTCGGCGTGATCGTTCGCCGCAACGCGATCATCATCTTCCTGTGCATCGAGTTGCAGCTCAACGCGGTCAACCTCGCCTTCGTGGCATTGTCCCGCTACACCGGGATCGAAGGCCAGCTCTTCGTGTTCTTCGTCATGACGGTTGCAGCCGCCGAGGCGGCCGTCGGCCTCGCCATCATCATCTCCATCTTCCGGCACTACAAGACGGTCGATGTGGACAAGTTCAACCTGCTGAAGTGGTGATATGACGGGATCCATCGCATCGGTCGTGGCATCCGGCGTGCCGGCCCAGGAGGCCGCGCACTGGGAACCCGTGCTTCCGGGGTTGATCGTCCTGCTGCCGCTTCTGGGCTTCGTCGCCAACAGCGTCCTGGCCCTGTGGGCGGCGAGGCGGTCTTCGGCGGAGGTCCGAGCCGGGCGGGAATGGGATCCCTTCGCGGGCAGCACCCGTCCCCGCACCCACACGCTTCCCACCTGGATCGGCCCGGGGGTGATGCTGGCAGCCTTCCTGCTCGCCGCGTGGAACTTCGTCGGGATGTCGGGCGCGGAGCTGCACGAGCCCGTGATCCGCAGCTACTGGAGCTGGATCGCCACCAGCACGCTGCAGGTCGATGCTGCCCTCCAGCTCGACCAGCTCTCCATGGTCATGATGCTGGTGGTGACGGGCGTCGGCTTCCTGATCCACGTCTTCAGCGTGGGCTACATGCGCGACGACGTCGGATATCCCCGCTACTTCGCGTATCTCAACCTCTTCGTCTTCTTCATGCTCGTGCTGGTGATGGGCGCGGGCTACGCGATGATGTTCATCGGCTGGGAGGGCGTGGGGCTCTGCAGCTACCTCCTCATCGGGTACTGGTTCACCGATCGCGACAAGTCCGACGCGGGCAAGAAGGCGTTCATCGTCAACCGCATCGGCGACTTCGGCTTCCTCCTCGCCATGTTCCTCCTCTTCCAGGCCTTCGGGACGCTCGATTTCGTCCCGATCTTCGGTGGGGCGGAAGAGCGGTTGGCAGTCGGCGGTACCACCGTAACCGCCATCACGCTGCTGCTCATGCTCGGCGCGGCCGGCAAGAGCGCGCAGGTTCCGCTACACGTATGGCTGCCCGACGCCATGGCCGGCCCGACGCCCGTCTCCGCGCTCATTCACGCGGCGACGATGGTCACGGCGGGCGTGTACATGGTCGTGCGCTCGGGGGTGCTCTACGCGCTGGCGCCCACCAGCCAGGCCGTCGTGGCCGGGATCGGGGTACTCACTGCGCTGATTGCCGCGACCATCGCGCTGCAGCAGAACGACATCAAGAAGGTGCTGGCCTACTCGACCGTTTCGCAGCTCGGATTCATGTTCCTCGGGGCCGGAGTGGGCGCCTTCACCGCCGCCATCTTCCACCTCATGACCCACGCCTTCTTCAAGGCGCTGCTCTTCCTCGGGGCCGGTGCGGTCATCCACTCGATGCATCACGCCCTGCACAAGGTGGACAGCCACGAGGACGCCCAGGACATGCGAAACATGGGCGGCCTGAAGGACCACATGCGCATCACCTGGGTGGTGATGTGGATCGCCACGCTCGCAATCGCGGGAATCTGGCCGCTGGCGGGGTTCTTCTCCAAGGACGAGATCATCTGGTACACCGCGGCCTGGGCCGGTGCGGAAGGGAACCAGTTCGCGGGCCTCTACACGGTCTACTGGGTGGTCGCTCTGGCAACCGCGATGCTGACCGCCTTCTACATGACCCGCCTGATGGTCATGACCTTCCACGGGGAGACGCGGCTCGGACGGAAGGCCCGTCGCTACATGCACGAGGCGCCGCGTGTGATGACGATCCCCCTGATCGTCCTCGCGGTGCTCTCGGTCTTCGGCGGCTGGGTCAATGTTCCCGAGGCACTCAGCGAATCCGCCCTTGGGCTGTTCGGCGCTCTTCCCATGACCGAATGGCTCCACCACTGGCTGGAGCCGATCACCCACGACGCGGCGGCAATCCAGGTGGCTGCGCTCGGGGAAGCTGCACACGCTGATCCCCTGATGGGGGCCGGCGAATTCGCATGGGCGCTTGTGTCGACTCTGGCCGCGGCAGCGGTGGTCCTGGTTTCAGTCAGGCTGCTGGGCCGACGCAAGGTGCCCGCCGCCGCCCAGGACAGCGCCGCACCTACCGGCCTGCGCGGAATCCTGTACAACAAGTGGTATTTCGACGAAGCCTTCGACCGCGGAATCGTGCAGCCGATCCTGGCCGCTTCCCGCTGGTGCTGGAGATTCGTCGACACGGTGATCATTGATGGCTTTGTGAACTCCGTCGCCAACTTTACCCGCCTCGCCGGCTGGTTCGGCAGTCTCTTCCAGACCGGCCAGGCCAACACCTACGCATTCGTTCTGACGGTGGGCGTCCTCCTTGTCCTCGGCGCCGCGGTCTTCCTGTGATGACGACATGACGGAATTCTTCGCTTCGATCCCGACCCTCTACGAAGGCTGGATCCTTCACGCCCTGGTGTGGCTCCCGATTCTGGGACTGATCCATGTCATGACGTCCAGCGAGGCACGGGCGCAGCACGTCGCATTCTGGTGGTCCGCCTCGGTGTTCGTCCTGAGTCTGGGATTGTGGTGGGGCTTCGATCCCGGGTCGGGCGGCTTCGCCCTCCAATCCTCCACACCATGGATCGAGTCGTGGGGCGTCAGCTACGCGCTGGGCGTCGACGGGATCTCCGTCTTCATGGTCATGCTGACGACGCTGACCACCCCGATCGCGATCCTCGGCTCATTCGAGTACATCAAGACGCGCCGCAGGCCCTTCTACGCCCTGATGCTGCTCCTGCAGACGGGGGTGGTCGGCGTCTTCCTGGCCACTGACGTCTTCCTCTTCTACGTCTTTTTCGAGCTCACGCTGATCCCGATGTACTTCATCGTGGGCATATGGGGCGGAGAGCGCAGGATATACGCCGCCGTGAAGTTCTTCCTCTACACGGCGGTCGGGTCGCTGCTCATGCTGGTGGCGATCCTGTACATCTACTTCAGCACCGCCGCGGGATCGTTCAGCTACGAGGCTTTCCTCGCCGCCGATCTCACGATGCGCGAGCAGCTGTGGCTGTTCGCCGCCTTCGCGCTCGCCTTCGGGATCAAGGTTCCGATCTTCCCTCTGCACACCTGGCTGCCGGACGCCCACGTCGAGGCTCCCACGCCGGGCTCCGTTATCCTGGCCTCGCTGCTCCTGAAGATGGGGACCTACGGCTTCCTCAGGTTCCTGCTGCCCTTCTTCCCCGGGGCGTCGCAGCACCCCACGGTGGTGGCCGTCATGCTCACGCTTGGCGTCGCGGGGATCATATACGCCGCCTGGGTTGCCGCGGTTCAGCCCGATGCGAAGAAGCTGGTCGCCTATACCTCCGTGGCCCATATGGGATTCGTGATGATCGGGGTCTTCGCCCTGACGGTGAATGGTCTGCAGGGCGGGCTGGTGGTGATGATCAGCCACGGCGTATCGACGGGGGCGCTGTTCCTCCTGCTGGGAATGATGTACGAGCGGCGCCACACCCGCCTCATCGAGGACTTCGGCGGCATCGGACGCGTGGCCCCGTTCTTCGCCACTGCGTTCGTGATCACCGCGCTGGCGTCGATCGGACTTCCGGGGACCAGTGGTTTCATCGGCGAGTTCCTGGCGCTGATAGGCACCTTCGAGACCCACGCGGTCACGGCCATCATCGCCGCCACCGGAGTCGTCTTCGCGGCCTACTACATGCTCCCCATGGTGCAACGCATCCTCTTCAACAGGCTCGACAAGCCCGAGAACAGAAGCTTCGCAGATCTGTCGCGGCGGGAGATGGTCGTATTGGGGCCTCTCGTAGCGCTGATGATCTGGATCGGGGTCCACCCCACGCCTTTCCTCGAGCGGATGGAGCCGAGCGTGCACGTGGTGCTCGAACGGGTGGAGGAGGCTCGCATGGCCGTGCAGGGGACTCCGCCTGACGAAGGACTGATTGTTGCGGATCCGGCCGAGTTGGCGGAGACCGGGCCCTCGGCCGCACCCTACCCGGCGGAAGTGGGAGGACCAGGACGATGATCCTCGACTACTCCTCCAGCTTCCACTACGTCCTGGCGCTCCTGCCCGAGGTCGTTCTGTCCTGCTGGGGAATGCTGGTGCTCATCATGGGGGTGGCGCGCCGCCGCGAACCCGGACACGGCCAGGAGCTTGGCTGGATGTCGCTGGCGGGCCTCGGACTCGCCGCCGTCGCCAACGGGTGGCTCTACTGGGGCGTGAGCGAGGAGGGGGCGGCCGCGATGATCGCGCTCGATCGGTTCCGTCTCTTTGCCAACTGGGTCTTCATCCTCGGCGCGGCGCTGTCCATCGTCATTTCGCTGGCCTACGTGACCCGGCAGAAGCTGCAGGCGGGAGAGTACTACTCCCTCATCCTCTTCGCGACCATCGGGATGATGTTCATGGGGGCGGCGCGCGACCTGATGATCATTTTCCTCGGGCTCGAACTCATGTCCATCGGCGTGTACGCGCTGGTCGGATTCAATCGGCGAGACCGCCGATCGGCGGAGGCCGGGCTCAAGTACTTCCTGCTGGGAGCGTTCGCAACCGGGTTCCTCCTCTTCGGCATCGCGCTGGTGTACGGTGCTGCGGGGAGTACCAACATCCATGCGATTTCCAGTGCCATCCAGGACGGCACCACCGCCAATGCGCTTCTGGTCCCGGGCGTGGCGCTACTCGCGATCGGCTTCGGCTTCAAGGTGGCGCTGGTTCCGTTCCACATGTGGACCCCCGACGTGTACGAAGGGGCGCCCACTCCGGTGACGGCGTTCATGGCCGCGGCCGTGAAGACGGCAGCGTTCGTGGCATTCCTGCGCGTGTTCGTCGTCGGCCTCGGCGGCGTCTACGACCAGTGGTGGACGATTCTCTGGTGGCTGGCCGCCATCACGATGGTCGTCGGCAACGTGGTGGCCGTCGCGCAATCGAGCGTGAAGAGGATGCTGGCCTATTCGTCGATCGCGCACGGTGGGTATCTACTGGTCGCGGTCATCGCGGCCAACGACGCGGCGACAGCCGCGCTCCTGTTCTATCTGCTGGTGTACACGGTGATGAACATCGGCGCCTTTGCGATCGTCACCACGATCAGCAACCAGTCGGAGCAGAACCACAGGATCGAGGACTACGCCGGATTCGGCTGGCGCAAGCCTGTGCTGGGCGTCTTCATGACCGTGTTCCTCCCGTCGCTCGCCGGATTCCCGGGGACGGCCGGGTTCATCGCCAAGTATCAGCTCCTGCTCGGTGCTGCCGAGGCGCAACTGTGGGTCCTCGCCGTGATCCTGGTGCTCACGACCGTGGTCTCCTACTGGTACTACCTGCGCGTGGCGTGGTTCATGTGGATGAAGGAGGGCGACGAGGCGGCGGAAGCGGTAGCGGCAACGGCCGACCCCCCACTTGCCGCCCATGTCGCGCTCGTTCTCTGTGTGGGATTCATCCTTCTGGCGGGCATATTCCCGGGAACGGTGCTCGATTGGGCGATCGGTTCCGCCGAGGGATTGGGGGGCAGTGCGGGTGCGACGGCCGCCCTCCTGCCCTGACGCTAGCCGCTAGCGATCGAGCGACGATGCCATTGCGGGAGCACATCTTTCGCCAATACGACATCCGCGGGATTGTCGGTGAGGATCTGGACCCTGAAATCGCGCGAGCCGTGGGGGCGGCGTATGGCTCGGAACTCCGCCGGCGATGCCCGTCGCCCAATCCGTGTGTTGTGGTGGGCGAGGACAATCGGCCGTCATCACCGCCGCTGAGGGCGGGACTGGTCGAAGGGTTGAGATCGTCGGGGTGTGATGTGATCGCACTCGGCACGGTGCCCACACCGGTCGCATACTACAGCGAGCATCATTTCGCGGCCGATGGAGCGGTGCAGATCACGGGGTCGCACAACCCGGCCGAATACAACGGCATCAAGATGACCATGGCGCGCGGGTCCGTTTACGGCGAGGTCATTCAGGGTCTGCTCCGCCGGATTCGGCAGGACGATTTCGCAGTCGGAGCGGGACGCCTGGAACGCCGCAACGTGCTTCCCGCATACGTGGCCGACGTGGCCGGGCGCTTCACACTTTCACGCCCGTTGAAAGTGGTTGTCGATTGTGGGAACGGAACCGGTTCGCTGGTCGCCGTGGAGCTGCTGGAAGCCATTGGCGCACAGGTGATTCCACTGTACTGCGAGTCGGACGGCACCTTCCCCAACCATCACCCCGACCCCACTGTCGACGAATACGTGCAGGATCTCATCGCCGAGGTCCGGCGCAGCGAGGCGAACCTGGGGATTGGCTTCGATGGTGATGCGGACCGGATCGGCGCGGTGGACGATCAGGGCGCCATCGTCAGGGGGGACATTCTTCTTCTTCTCTTTGGCCTCGACGTGCTGCGCCGCGGGGAACGCGGTGAGAAGCTCGTGTTCGATGTGAAGTGTTCGCAGGTGCTTCCGGAGGTCTTCGAACGCGCGGGCGGAGTGCCCGTCATGTGGAAGACGGGGCATTCGCTGATCAAGGAAAAGATGAAGGAACAGGGGGCGAGCATCGCCGGAGAGCTGTCCGGCCACATATGCTTTGCGGACCGCTACCTGGGATTCGACGACGCGCTGTACGCGGCCTGTCGGCTGATCGAACTGGTCGCCTCGTCGGAGCGTCCGCTCTCGGCGATGACTGCCGCCCTCCCCGAGTACGTGTCCACCCCCGAACTCCGCATCGAGGTCGCGGAGGAAGAGAAATTCGACCTGGTGGAGCGCGCCCGCGAGCACTTCGGTGCCCGCTACGAGGTCGTCGCCGTTGACGGCGTGCGCGTTCTCTTCGGGGACGGCTGGGGGCTGGTGCGAGCGTCCAACACCCAGCCCGTGGTGGTGGCGAGATACGAAGCTCGTTCCCCCGGGCGACTGGCCGAGATCCGGGGGGTGATGGAATCCTGGCTGCGGGAGCAGGGCGTCCCGGTCTGACCTGACCGCCGTCTCGTCAACACCGGGTTACGCGGTGTTGTTGCAGTGCAGTCCCGAGAAGTTGTCCCATCCAGCTATCCCAACGCCCGTCGGTGCTGTCTACCTTCCGCGTTCCAAAACTCGACCCGGCGTGTTACCAGCGCCGATGGGGCGAGGTATCCAGGTGCGCGAATCGAGATGCGTATCTCGAGAGGACCATCGAGGGAGCAGTCACCAATGACGAAGAATCGTGGACGAAGACGCCAGCAAACCAAAGCCAGTCCGGCAGCCCGCATCGGGTTGCCATGTGTCGAAATCACTGGACGGGCCTTCCTCTTGATTCTATTTGCGTCGGCGCCGGCGTGTGGCCCCGGTGACGACGGCTCCAGTACGACTCCGGATGCGTCGAGCCTCCTTGCGAGCGAGGCCGACCGGGAACCGGTCGACATGGATGTCTTTGCGGAAGCGTTCGAGGTTGTACGCAATCTGACGCTGGAGGAGAACGACCAGGCCATGGTGGTGCAACCGATGGTGACATCGGACAACACCGGCCTCCTGGTGGTCACGGAACCCATGGAAGCCCAGATCAACCTCTTCGGCACCGATGGGAGCCTGCTGGGGATTCTGGGGACCAAAGGCGAGGGGCCAGGAGAGTTTCTCTTTCCCATGACGGCGCACCGAGCGGAAAATGGCGAGGTTGTGGTCGCCGACGTCATGTCGCAGCGGATGACATTCTTCGCCGCCAGCGGCGATTCCGCGTCCGAGGTGATCGCATCTCCGGTTCCCGGAGCCATGAGTGCACAGGACCTGGGGGATGGCCGCTACCTGCTGGCTGGGGCCGACCCTTCCGAGAGGCGCCCGAAGCTGCTGCATATCTGGAACCGCGAGTCTCGCGAGATCGAGCGCAGTTTCCTCCCCATGGGGGTTACCGAAGCCGCTCTACCCTTTGCCACAAGCTTCACCGGTGCGAGCGCTACGCTGGACGGCGACACGATCTGGGCTGTCTGGGCTCTATCGGATACGCTGTACAAGTTCGACCGGACAGGGGAGCGTCTCACGACCTTGGCGCTGTCTCTTGCCCGACCGCTGGGTGAACTTCCCATGAGCGGCGGCAGCGTGACAGATCCCCGCGAGATCCAGCGCGCCTTCGACTCGATGACGCAGGTGTACAAGGCGTTTGTCATGGACAGTGGCGAGAAGGTGGTCGTGTCCGTACAGACCCGGGAATTCGGTGCTGTCTGGGACGTCTTGATCCTTGACCCTCATGGAGCGACCGTCTGGAAAGCCACCAACATGCCTCGCCTGCTCACGGTCGATCAGGGTGTCTTCTACTTCGAGGACCCGGCTTCGGTGCTGCCCAATCAATGGCTCGTCGCGCGGCGCAAGTCCGATGGCTAGGGCGGCATGGCCAACCCCCACCGCGATGGTCGTGATGTTCTGCGCCGCAGTCCTGGCAGGTTGCCGTGCGGATAGCGGCAGGCGGGTCCCCCTGGCCGTGGGAGATACGATCTCGGGCGTGGTGTTGTCCGGCAGCCGACCTGCCCTGGTGTGGGTGTTCCATGCGGCAGAATGCCTGGGGTGCAATCTCACCGAGCCGGCACGCTCCGTGAGAGCACTGCAACGCAGGTACGGTGACAGATTCGAGACCGTCATATTGGCAGTCTCGGAGCTGGGAGTGGAAGACCAGGGAATGGTCGGTCGATTTCTGGAGGCGCAGCGCATCTCCGCGCGCGTCGCCGCGACCACTCTGGCCGAGCACGAGCGGAACTTCGGAGCCGGGTCGATTCCTGCCTTCTATCTCGTGGACAGTAGGGGCGTGGTGGAAGCAGTGCAGTTGCCGCCACCCGACGATTCACTGCACTCAGGGGGCGACTCCTCCACGGGAAACTCGATCCCACAGGCGGCAGAGAATTGGTTGCAGGAAAAGACAGGATAGTGATTGATCGCGCACATAGCGCATCAGACTCATCAAACAAGACAAGGAGTATCGACATGTATACGAAAAACGACAGACAAAGCTGGGGCCGGCGGCGCCTGCTTCAACTGGCCTCGGTGGGAATGGCCCTCGCCTTCACATTGGGTGCGCCCGCCGCGTCCGAAGTGGCACCTGTGCCGCCGGCGGAGGTCCAGGCCCAGATGCCGGATCCATTCGGTCAGCTCCAATTCGGCTTCTGGCACATACGGGTCTGCCTGCTGACCTGCTATCCGGAATGGGCGCTTTGCTGCGGCCAGGATGCCGGCCCGCTCTACTAATCACCCGCACAATGGAATCATCGAAAATGAAGAAACACGGTATGGGCCTTATTCGGGGCAGACAGATTGCGATTGCGTGGAAAGTCTTTGCGGTTGCGCTGGTGATTGGACTGGCTGGTCCGGCAATAGGCGACCCGGTAGCCCCGACTCCAGCGGAGGCACAGGTTGAAGGAGCCCTCAAGGTGAAACGGTTCCTGCTTTGGGATATCTGTTCACGTATTCCATGCATGCGGGGGTATTGCTGCGGCTGGTCGGTCTAACACAGCGACGGCACCTGGACGCTCCGTCCAGGCCCCTCATCACCTGTCCCACTTTCTCCGCCTGACCGGCGGGGCCATCGACGGCCCCGCCGGTCAGGCGCGCTCCGTCAGAAGCTCATGACGGAGAGCGTTCCCAGGGTAGCGGCCTCGACTGTCTCCTCCGTCCAGTATGGCTCACCGTACCCGCACCTGATCAGCGAGCCATACGTTGCGTGGACGCTGCGGATCTGATCGAAGAGTGGGCGGTCACCGCCAGGGTACACCTCTCCGATTCCACTCTTTCCTCTGAACTGCGAACCGTAGGCCGAGAGGGCCTCGATCTTCCGCTCCATCTGGTTCGTGATATCCACGACGAAAGTCGGCCTGACCGGATCCTCCCGGAAGGCGAGGGCGTAGACGACCTTGTCCGGGCGGTGTGGAGCCCCGGCGGCAGGGAACTTCTTCAGCCCGGCCAGGAAGCTCGCATCGCGTGCGAGGGACGCCGCCGCCCGATGGTCCGGATGCCGTCCCTCGGTCCAGTGCGTCACGACAACCCGGGGCCTGAGTGTCCGAAGCATTGTCGCGACCACGATCCTTGATCCCTGATCGTTCACCAGCCCGGAGTCGGCGAGGCCGGCACACCGGCGATCGGCCAACCCCATCACCGCGGCGGCTTCCGAAGCTTCCCTGGCTCGGGTTTCGACTGTCCCCTGCGACCCCGCTTCACCGGCGGTCAGGTCGAGCACACCAGTTCGCTGACCGGCTTCCGCCGACTTTATCAGCGCACCGCCGCAGAAGATTTCGGCGTCGTCGGGGTGAGCCATCACGGCCAGCACATCGAGAGGCTCGATCATCGGCTGTCAGGGTTCATTCGAATCGGAGCGCTTCCACCGGGTCGAGCCGGGAAGCGCGAAGGGCTGGCAGCATTCCGAACAGTATTCCCGTGAGGATCGCCAGCACGACTGCGGCCGCGACGGACCAGATCGGGATTCTTGCGGGCAATGGGGAAATTGCCGCAAGCGTCTCCGACGCTCCCCAACCCACCAGTAGACCGGTTACCGCGCCCGCGGCCGTGAGCATCGAGGATTCGATGAGGAACTGCCACTTGATTTCCTGTCGGGTGGCACCGATCGCCTTGCGTATCCCGATCTCCCGGGTTCGTTCCGTCACCGAGATGAGCATGATGCCGATGACGCCGATCCCCCCCACGAGCATTCCCACGGAAGAGAGGCCGACGATGACGATGAAGAACATGCCGGTCAGCTGATTGAAGATATCGACGATTTGCTCGGCGCGAATAATGGCGAAGTCGTTGTCTTCATCGGGTCCGAGCTCGCGCATGGATCTGAGCGCTGCGATGACCTGATTCTCCGCTTCCTGGGAACCGACTTCTTCGCGCGGCACGATGTCCACCATCATGAAGGTCCAGCGATCCCTGGCCTTGAGACGCTTGTCGGCCGCGGTAAAGGGGACCAATGCAAAGTTCTCGCTTACCTCGCCGAAGACATTGTCCAACGGTTCGTAGACACCGACCACGGTAAAGAGTTCGTTGGCCGCCCGTCGGCCGGCGTTCACTCGCACGCGCCTGCCAACGGGGTCAATCTCCCCAAAAACGGCCTTGGCCACATCGTTCGAGATTACCATTACGGCGCGTGCCTGATTCACTTCGGTTGGCGTGAAGTTCCTGCCCGACACGAAGTCTCCGGGTTGAGAGATGGTCCATGTGGAAGACACGCCCCGCCAGGACAGGTTCGACACCCAATCCGACTCGAACCGTATGGACGCACCGAATTCGAAGAACGCGATCAGCTCGGCCACCGCGGGCAGGGACTGCATCCGCCGAATCTCCCTGTCGCTGATCTCGGGCCGGTCCCACCAGGGAGGCCTTCCGGATCCGTCGAAGGAGATGCGGGCGTCGGAAAAGTCGAAGGGCATCACCGTGAAGTTGTCGGGCCCCGACGCCTCGAACAGGTTCAACACTTCGGTGCGAATCCCGGTGATGATGGCAGCAACGGTCACGACCACTCCCGCGCCGACCCCCACGCCAAGGATGGCCAAAAGGGTGCGCGCCCAATTGGCACGAAGCGCCGCCATCGCCACGCGCGTGCCATCGACGATGATGCGCTTTGCCGATGGCTCACCCGCACCCGCGAGGTCGGGCGTCCGCCTGCCGGGACGGTCACTCATTCGTACCTCAGCGCGTCAACGGGATCGAGCCTTGCAGCCCTGGACGCGGGATATACGCCGGAGATGACGCCTACGACCACTCCGAGCGACACCCCAAGCAGGATCCATCTTGGAGCCACAGCCGCCGGAAGCGGCGAAACAGCACCCACCAGCAACGTGACCGCCACGCCTATCGCAACCCCGAAAAGCGCCCCGATCCCCGAAAGAGTGGCGCTTTCGATCAGCACCTGGGCGAGAATATCGGCACGTCGGGCCCCCAGGGCCTTGCGAACTCCTATCTCACGGGTTCTCTCCATCACCGAAACCAGCATGATGTTCATGATCACGATACCCCCTACCACCAGTGAGATCCCGACCAGCCCGGGTAGCGCCATGAAGAGTATCTGACTGATCCGCTCCCACAGACTCAGCGAGGATTCGGTGGTTTCGGCGGCAAAGTTGTCGAGCTCGGCGGGACCCAGACGGCGGCGCACTCGCATGAGCTCGACCACCTCCTGCTGGAGCGGCACGACGAGCTCGGGCACCTCGGCCTTGAGCACGATCTGATCGACCCGCCCGCGGGGGGCGGTGATGCTCTGAAGCGGGGAACGCACGGGCCCCACCACCAGATTGTCCAGCGAGATCATCAGAAACGAACCCTGCTCCTCGAGGACCCCTACCACCCGATAGGGGAACCCCCGGATCCGGACCCGTTTGCCGATCGGATCGATTGTTTCGAAGAGCACCTCCGCGGTGGATTTTCCGAGCACGACGACGGGTATCCCCTGTTCGGCTTCCTGGCCGGTGAAGGCTCGGCCTCGCTCGACTCTCCAGCCACGGATGTCGAAGATCTCCGCCGAGGCTCCTACGATTCGGACGTTTTCGACCTTCCGCCCGCGGTCGGCTTCCAGGGCCCCGGTGGCGTCTGACTCGGGAGAGATGACGGCGGGGAAGGTGACGCGCTCGCGGAGGTGATCCAGGTCATCGAAGGTGAGCCGGGGGGCCCGGTTCCACGCCCTCTCCTGTTCTCGAGAGGTGTTCAGGGCAAAGTTCGGGCTGCGTCTGACAGTGACCGTGTTGACCCCGAAGATCTTGTCGGTGAGGGTGTCCCGAATGTAGCGGTCCATTCCCTCCACGATGCTCACCACCACGATCAGGAACATGACGCCGACGATTACCCCCAGAAGGGTGAAGAAACTCTTCAGCCTCTGAGTGCGGATCTGCTCCCAGGCCAGCCTGACGCCTTCGAGGAATTGCATAAGGGCCGGTCAGTTCGATCCGTCCGGGGCGTCCGAGCCGGCCGTTTCGTCTGCCTGGACCGCTGAACCGTCTTCCAGCGTGCGCACGACCTGATAGGGGCCGCTCACCACGCTGTCGCCTGCGCCGAGACCCGAGATGACCTCGAAGTACTCCTGCCCGGCGATACCGACGCTCACAGGCGTGAAGACGGCGATTCCGTCGCGAACGACGAAGACGCCCTCGATTGCCTGGAGGTTCGTCCTGCCGCGATTCTCAGTCTGCGTATCATCGCCGTTGTCGCCCACGTCCGCCGGATCCTCCTCTCGCAGCGTCAGTGCGATGATCGGGATGGCGAGCTGGTCGATGCGTGTGTCGGTAACGACCTCGGCGGTCGCCGAAAGGTCGGGCCGGAGTTCCGCGCCGGGGTCCTGCAGCGTGACGACGACCTCGAAGTCGATGGTGGGAGTCTGCCCCGTGCCAGCCACCTGGGAGGGAGGCCGGATCGCGCTGTTTCCGATTTCGGTTACAGTCCCCGGAAAAACGAGGTCCGGGAAGGCGTCGAGCTCGACTGAAGCGCTGTCGCCCAGGGAGATCTCCGGCACATCCGTCTCGTCGACTTCCAGTACGACCTCCATGACAGAGAGATCTGAAACGGTCAGAATGAGGCTGCCTGGATTGTTCATGGTGCCGACGATCACCGTTTCACCCTCCTCGACGTTGAGGCGGGTTACGCGGCCCGAGATCGGCGCGCGGATGATGGTCTTGGACAGCTGGTCCCGCGCCTCGTCGACTGCCGCATCGGACTGATTCACCCCGAAGACGGAGGCGTCGAGCAACGATTGCTGTACCTCGAGGTCCGTCTCGGCGTTCTCGACGTCCTGGCGGCTTACGAGCAGCGAATCCCGCGCCCTGAGAGAAGCCATGCGCTCCGCCTGGCGTTCGGCCCGCAAGAGGTTCGCGCGTGCCTGCGCAACCCCCGCCTGAGCTTGGCTGAGGTTGGCCTGACTCCGATCGAGGGCTGCCTGGTATCGACTCGGATCGAGGCGCAACAGTACCTGGCCCTGCTCCACGTCTTCGCCCTCCTGCACCAGGAGCTGAGACACCCGCGCGGAGACGTCCGAACTGATGTCCACCTTTCGGCGTGCTCTGACGTTGCCGCTCGCCGTGACGGTGGCAACGAGGTCTCGAGCGCCGACGGTCTCAACCCGGACTTCCAGGCCCCGCTGCCGGCCGCCTCCGCTGCCGAGTACAACCGCTACGGTAAGGAGAGCGATGACTGCCACTCCGATGATGATCTTGATTGGTGTTCGCATGATGTCCTTACGGGTTCCTCAAGGGGGTGCCGACAACCGCCTCGAGGTCGGCGACTGCGTCATGATATGTGAAAATGGACAGCACGCGTTCGCGGTCCGCCCGAGCCTTCACCGTCTCGGCCTCAACCAGCGCGATGAAATTGGATAGTCCGAGGCGGTATTGCTCCTGTGCCAGACGAAGCTGCTCGTCTGCGAGCGCCTGGTTGCGCTCCTCGATGAGTGCGCTCTGGTAGGCCGTCCTCACGATGGCGATGCGGGATTCGATGTCCGCCCGCAACGCCAGTTCCTGTTCCAGGACCTGGAATCTGCTGTCGTTCAACAGGGCCCGCGCGCTTTCCAGTTCGCGCTGCCGGCCAAGACCCTGAAATATGGGAATTGAGACCGTCAGCCCGACCGACGGCGGCTGTGTAGTGAAGTTGAAGGGGAACGCGTCGTTCTCCCGACGGATGTCCTCGAGGGCGGACTCGGGTGTCCCCAGCAATGAGCAGTCCTGCGGGGGAGGAGGGGTGGGCAACAGCGAAACGAGGCCGTTCAGTTGCTGGCACTGCTGTATTCGGGCCCGCCCGGCAGCGAGGGCCTGAGCTTCCTGTCCGGCGGTGGTGCTGGCCTGACGGGTGAACCCGCTGAGTCCCGCCGACATCGACACCGTTGGAAAATACGCGGAGCGGGCAATCCGCACGCCGTAGCGCGAGGACTCTTCCTGGGCTCTCAGCGCCTGAAGGCCCGGGTTGCCACCCATGGCCATGGCGTACAGGCCATCGGCCGTCCACTGCGGTTCGGCGACGGCGAAGGTGGTCGCCAGAGACGGTTCGGCGGCCAATGTGACCCCGAGTTGCTGGAGCAGCCGGATCCTGGATGTGCGGACTCCGGTTTGGGCCTGAAGCAGCGTGATTTCGGCTCTTCCGACGTTCACCTCGGCCTGCTGCACATCGATCGCATTCCCCGATCCCACTTCCTGGCGCCCCTGCGCCAGCCGAGAATTGAACCGCGCTCGTTCAAGTTCCTGTTCCGCGAGGCTCAACCCTTCAGCCTGGCGCACCGCCTCGAGGTAGGCCTTGGTGACGTTCAGCCGCACTACCGCCTCCTCGGAGCGCACCTGCGCCACCGTGGCGTCTCGGCCTCGCCTGGCCTGGCCGGGGGCCATCAGCGTACGTCCGCTGACCGAGTAGTTGATCCCCGCGTTGTACGAGCTGAAAAGAAACGAAGGCTGGTCCTGAAACCCCAGTTGATCGGCGGTGATGCTCCCGAATCGCTGTTCTCCGGCCCCCTGCCAGGAGACGCTGGAGTTGATGGATGCGGTAGGAAGCCACGAGCCGTAGGCGGCGTTGAGGTTCCAGTCGGCGACCGCGACATCGTTGCGGACCGCCATCAGCCGCGGGTTGTTGCGAAGCGCGAGCCGCAGGGCTTCGTCCAATGAGAGGGATGCGGGCACCTGGTCCTGAGCGGCCACCGGTGTCACGATCGTACCGAGCGCGAGGAGGGCCGCCACAAGGGCGATCGTACGTCCGGCAAGGAGTTGCCGCGATGACCTGGCGACCGGCGTTTTCGTATTTGGCAACGTGCTTACTTCTCCATTCATGAAATGCAAAGCGTTGGCGGGGTCTCACGAATAATCCCGCTCCCCCTACGCGAAGGTCCCATATACAGTTTCCGCTACGCGTCAGGAAGTGGTCAGCTTCAATCAGGGCATCCTGACCGCGAGAAACCCTTTTCGGGGCAGTGATACGCGCACGAGTCGCCCGCTGCCGTCGAACCACACGGCCCCTGCATCCTCTCCGCTGCCCAGGCGCACCTGCGTGGTCTCGACAGCAGCTCCCCCGATCTCAAGCATCTGGGGACCGGCCTGGAGCTGCAATGTGGACTCGGGCTCGTCGGCGAGCGGGGTGAAGGCGAGCAGCGTCGTCCCGGCGGCGTCGTTTTCCAGCAGCGCCCCCAGCACGAAGTAATGGTGGGCGACACCGTCCTCGAAGATCACTGTCGCAGGTCGCGCCCGGTACTCGCGGACCCGCTCACCGCCTGGGGCGACGATCGTGCGGCGCAAACGGGACCCTGCACGCACCAGGCTGACCACAGCCGTATCGCCACCGGTGACGGACACCTGGTACTCGGCCAGATCCATGCCGGGGCCCTGAACCTGCAGCAGAGTCTTGAAGACGCGGCCGCTGCGCATCGTGACGGTTCCCATCGCGAGGACTTCCTGGGCACCACCGGTTCCACGCCGATGGATGGTGAACTCCTCCGTGCCCACCGGCTCTCCGTCCAGGTACAGATGGAACACGCCGCTATCCACGAGTTGACCGGATGCCGGCGCGGGAGACAGGACGACCAGCGCAAGCAGCAATGCCCCAACCAGCTTGACAGACGGCCGGGACGACGGATCGGCGGGTGACGACGGGAGACTCTGATCCATATAGGATAAGTATAATGGCAAACAGAAAGGGCGATGCGATGGCGGTAGCGGGCAGCGTGGATCCGCACCAGTCGGCCACTGATTCGTCGAAAGCCTTCGACGGACGGATCTCTCCAGGGATACCGATCTGGGTCGGCTTTTTCTGTCTGCTGTTGTGGACCCGTATCGATTCTCCGCTGATCCTGGGCGCGGCGTCCATCTGCGTTGCCCTGTCAACGGTTGTGTGGCGCGGCGGCTGGCGCCTGTCGGCGGTGCTGGTCCTGCTCGCGGCCGGTGTCGTGGCCGGATTCCAATCCGACGCGGCCGGCCGTCGGCTGAAGGATGACTGGCCGGGTTACTGGGAAGAACGGCGGGCAGCGGTTGCGGAGCGCGTCAGCATCGAGTTCGACGCGCTGGTCGACAACGGGAACATCTCGGTCGAGCAGGTGTCGAGGCTGGCCGGGCTGGGGATGCCGGCGGCACTGCTCCGTGATTCGTTGCGAATGGTCCTGAACGAGTCCGGTGTGACGGCCGCGGCGGTGTATTCGGCGGACGGCGCGCTCGTTGCCTGGGAGGGAAGTCATCACGGACGGGTCCCGGAAGGGATCGCAGGGGGGACGAGTCGGTACGCGTACTCGGGGACGCCGCTCTTTTCCTACCTCTACTTTTCCGCACCGGTATCCGGAACCGGTGGGACAGCGGTCATCGCGTCCCTGATGGGATCCGATCTGCCGGAGCCATTCGCGTCCGGGCTTGGCGACTTCGCGACCCGGTTTGCAATCGAGTCCGGGGAGCGAATCCGGATCGACCAGTCAGACAGGCTCGCAGGCCCTGGGGTGTTCGACCTGGGATGGCCGGATGAGACCCTCCTGAGTATCACGATCATCGAACCCGATGCATCGATGCGCAGGGTGGAGCATCGAACGCTGTGGATCAGGGTCGTCGTGGCTCTGTGGGCGTTGGCCTGGCTCCTCCAGTCTTTCGGCGGCGGTCCTGGCGGGATGACGTATTCGGTGGCTGGCCTTGTAGCCGCGGGCGCGTTGCTGCCGCTCGACAGCATTCTCACGGCATCCGCTCTGAGCGAAACGGCCCGGAGTTACCTGGGCGGGCCGTCCCGCATCACGCTGGGCAGGCTCTTTCTCCTCTGCGTGGCGACCGCCCCCATCGCGATCCTCGCTGTTCCACGCTGGCGCCCACAGAGGGGGACCTGGATACTTCCCCTGGTGGTTGCGGTGAGTTACCCCCTGGTCCTGAGCTGGCTGAGAGACGGCGCGTCCCCGCAGTTGCTTGGAAGCGGCGACCTGCAGTGGGCCGCCTTTCAGCTCACGGCCACGTTGCTTCTGACGCTGGCGACAGGCGCGGCGCTCGCAGTCCGGTCGAGAGCACCGATGGGCGCCGGACCGAGTCTTGTTGTGGTCGGAATGGCCGTAGCCGCGGGCCTCGGAGCCGCAGTCGCGGCAGGCGTGCGGATCGGACCGGAGGTCCCCACGGGTCTGGTGATGCTGTGGGCGCTGCCGGCCACGCTTGTCGCGCGCGGGGTAGCTCCCACCGGTGGTGTTTCCTACTTGCGCTGGTATTGCGCCTTCTGGCTTGCCGTGACTGCCGTGCTGCCCTTCGCATGGTCGATGCGGACCCAGGCACGCATGGCGATCGCCGAAGAGCAGCTGAGTCGGCTGGGAAGCGGACCCGAACCGGATGTGGACGGGCTGCTGGAGAGATTTGCGGATCAGGTCGACTCGCTTGATCAGTCCGGGGCGGGCGCGGTGGAGATGATGTACCGAAGCTGGGTGTCGAGCGGACTCTCGGCCCAGGGCTCGCCGATCTTCGTCACCCTCTGGTCGGAGGACGACGTGCCGTTGCAGGAGCTCCGCCTGGGCGTCAAGGGGGAACTGTCCCCAGTGGTGGGCGAACGGTTGCCGGCGATCCGCGCAGCCGGGACCAGGGAGCATCATCTGCTCGGCGAGGTCGATGTGCGACACCTCATCGCCGTGCCGCTTGCCGACGGGCGGGTCGTGACGGGCACCGTGCCTCCCCGCCGCACCATCGCCGCGCCATCGTCTCTGGGTCCACTCTTCGCAACGGTGGAGGAGGGTGGCAATCAGGAGTTCCTCACGCTGGTCCGGGCCTCCGACGAGGGATCGGGGCCCGCAGCGGGCCCCGTCGAATGGAGCCGCAATGCCGAGGGGTGGCTGGGCGAGAGTGTCGCGCAGTTCCCCGACGGCTTGTATCGGGTGTCCTATACGATCAGCATCCCCAACCCTTCAGTCATGTTGGCACGCGGCATCCTGCTGTTGGTGTTCAGCCTGGTTGCGGTTTCCCTTCTGTGGGTACTGAGCTTGTGGATCCTCGGATTTCGCCTTTCGGTCCCGATTGACTGGAGAAAGCTCTTCACTTCGTTTCGCGCACGAGTTACCTGGACGCTGTTCGGCTTCTTCATTCTGTCCAACGTGGTCTTCGGGACCTTGGCCTACCGTACGCTGTCGGGAGTGTCGGAGCGGACGGCCAGGGCGTTGGCAGAGCGGGTGGTCGCGCAGATCTCCGAAGCGTACCGGGAAGAGGGGGGCTCCATGGAGCTGCTCGCGCGGCGAGTCGGGGCCGATCTGCTCGAATACCGGGCGGGAGAGCTGGTTGGAGGCTCGGCGGATGAACTCATCGAGCTGGGGCTGTACGAGAGCTGGGTTGACCCGGGAATCTATACGGCACTGGAAACCGGGCAGCAGCTCGAGGCGTCCAAGGTGGCGAATCTGGGCGACTGGCAGTACGTGCTTGCCCATCGGCGCCTGCCCGACGGCGACATTGTCGCCTCACCCGTTCCCTTGCGGGCGGGGGCGGCCGCGCTGCGGAGGCGGGATGTGGCGGATCTGCTGGGGGTGGCCATTGCCCTGGGACCCATCCTCTCGCTTGGACTCGCGCTGGTCGTGGGAAGGGCCCTTGCGAGGCCCATTCAGTCCCTTCAGGTGGCGTCCGAGCGCGTGGGCCGGGGCAACCTGGCCGTCCATCTCCCCGAAGACCGGCAGGATGAGTTCGGGTCGGTCTTCGCGGCCTTCAATCGGATGGTGTTGCGCCTCGGCGATGCACGGCGGGAATTGCTGCGAACCACTCGCCGCACCCAGGCAATCGTTGAAGAGGTGGCTACAGGGGTTATCGCGGTGGACACGGAGGGGCGTGTCACGGTTGCAAATCCGGGTGCGGAATCTCTGCTGGACGCTCCACTCGATGCTGGTGTCCCCATACCCGGAAGCGGTGAGAGGGCCGTGGAGCTGGCCGGCTGGCTGGCCGAGTACAAGCGAAGTGGTGAAGCCGAGTCGGATGCGGACTTCAGGTGGTCCGACCTCAGGATTCGCGCAAGGGCCCGAAGAATCGTTCAGGAAGGGAAGGTGGGTGGCGTTGTCGTCAGCCTCGAGGACGTGACGGACGAGCTTCGCAGCGAGCGGATTCTGGCCTGGGGCGAGATGGCCAAGCAGGTTGCCCACGAAGTCAAGAATCCACTCACCCCGATCAAGCTCTCCGTGCAACATCTGAGGCGTGCATGGAGTGATCGCCGGGGAGACTTCAGCGGCATACTCGAGCGCAACGTGGCGACGATTCTCAACGAGATCGATCGGCTGGCGGCGATCGCCAGGAGCTTTTCCCGCCTGGCTTCTCCCGAAGTGGAGGACAAGGGGCCGCTGGTGGCCGTGGACGCTGTCGCCGTCGCACGGGAGGTTCTGGAGCTGTACCGTGGCGGAGCGCAGGCGTCCGTGCGCGTCGAGGGCGAGTTGCCCCCGGACCTGCCAAGAGTGGAGTGCCGTCCGGACGAACTGAAGCAGGTGCTGCTCAATCTGGTGGAGAACTCCCGGGCGGCGATGGCGGGTGGCGGGATGGTCCGCATCGTTGCCAAAGGGTCGAAGGCTGACGATGTCGTCATCACGGTCATCGATGAGGGAACCGGGATCCCGGAGGCACTCCTTCCCCGCATTTTCGAGCCGCGGTTTTCGACGAGATCCCGGGGAACGGGACTGGGACTGGCGATCGTCAAGCGGCTGGTCGACTCCTGGAACGGAACGGTCGAGGTGGCGAGTGAAGCCGGCAAGGGCACGACGGTACGCATCCGGTTGCGCCAGGCGCTTGGCGACACCGGCTCGGAGGCGGTAGAATGAACGTGTGCTCAACATGACATCAGGCCAGCCATCCGTCGCACGGGCGAACGCTGCCGGAGCTTCATCGGCCACCGTGCCCGATCTGGCTGTGTGGGTGCGCGAGCGGTCACCTGGCATCGCGGAACGGTGGGCGCAGGGACTTCTCGCGGCTGGCGAGGGGTGGTCGAGTGCGAACGAAATCATCCTCAGACCCCTGTGCCGTGGTCTGGTCTCGTTCCTGCCCGGAATGCTCGGCGCCGCCCGCGCCGACATTCTACCCCTGTGGTCCGAAGGTGCGGAACTCTTTGGTTCGGCCGCCGCCAGACGGGGTTTGTCCGCCGGCGAGGTAATCGAGGAGTTTCAGTTGCTGCGGGAGGTGATTCTGAGAATGATGTTCGAGCAACCCCCTGCCGGATCGCCAGCAACGGTGCCCATGCGCGAGGCGTTACTTCTCAATCGCACTCTGGACATCGGAGTCACGCAGGCAAGCGTTGGGCACACCGACCTGCTCTTCTTCAGTCTGCTCAACGGTTCCGGGGCCGTTCAGCAGATGAACAGGGACGAACTGCAGGAGGTGCTGGACCAGATCGTCCAGCTTCGCGACGAGGCTCGGCGGACCATGCAGCATCTGGCGCGCACCCAATTGGAGTAAGTCTAGGCCTCCCGCACCTCCTTCACCAGCTCCGACATCTGATCCTTCGCGTCGCCGAAGAACATCAGGGTGTTGTCCATGTAGAAGAGGTCGTTGTCGATGCCCGCGAAACCGGGGCTGAGCGACCGCTTCATCACGATAACCGTCCGCGCCTTGTCCACGTCGAGGATGGGCATCCCCGCAATGATCGACTCCGGGTCGCGAGCCGCCGGGTTCACCACGTCGTTGGCCCCGACGATCAGCACTACGTCGGTGCTGTCGAACTCGGCATTGATGTCGTCGAGGTCCAGCAGCTTGTCGTAGGAGACGTCCGCCTCGGCCAGAAGCACGTTCATATGGCCGGGCATACGGCCTGCAACCGGATGGACGCCGAAGCGAACGGTGACCCCGCGATCCTCTAGCAGGTCGCAGACCTTCTTCAATTCGTGCTGCGCCTGCGCCACGGCAAGCCCGTATCCGGGCACCACCGCCACAGAGCCGGCATATGCGAGAACCATGGCCGCCTGCTCGGCGTCCACGTCCCGCACCGGGCGCTGTCCGGTCTTTACCCGTGCCGTCTGCCCCTCGGTCCCGAATGCGCCGAAAGCGACGTTGCCGAGCGACCGGTTCATCGCCTTGCACATGAGCTGGGTCAGGATCAGGCCCGCGGCCCCCACCAGCGACCCGGCGATGATCAGGATGTAGTTGTTCAGCACGAAGCCGGTGGTCGCCGCCGCCAGCCCGGAGTACGAATTGAGCAGGGACACCACAACGGGCATGTCTGCCCCGCCGATCGGGATGACCAGAAGGACGCCAAGGAGCAGAGCGCCTATGACCAGGGCCAGGAAGAACGGACCGCTGATCTCGAGCGCGCTCATGCCGAAGAGTGGCGCCACTCCGTCGGCCGTGCCTACGTGGGCCAGACTGGCGCCCACGAGAAGAACGCCCAGGAAGAGGAGGGCGTTGACCACCTTCTGCAGGGGGAAGGTCACAGGCTTCCCGGTGACGATTCCCTGGAGCTTGCCGAAGGCGATGAGGCTGCCCGAGAAAGTGACTGCGCCGATCAGTGTACCGAGTACGATCGTGACTCCGTCGCCGATCCCCAGCGACGGACCACTGCCACCCGCGCGGACGAACTCCGCAGCCGCGACTGCAGCCGACGCGCCGCCGCCGAAGCCGTTGAAGATCGCGACCAGCTGCGGCATTGCGGTCATCTGGATGTACCGGGCCAGCACCCCCCCGATCACCGAGCCGGCGATCACGGCGGCCAGCACCGTCGTCCAGTCCAGAATCTCGTTGTAAAGGAGCGTGACGACGATGGCCAGAAGCATGGCCAGGGAAGCCCTCATATTCCCTGAGCGGGCCGTCGCCGGTGAAGACAGCTGCTTGATCCCGGAGACGAACAGAATCGCCGAGATCAGGTAGGCGATTTGTGCAATGGTGTTTGATTCCACGATGACCTCAGCGTTTCCGGAACATCTGCAACATGCGATCGGTCACCATGAAGCCGCCCACCACGTTGATCGTGGCCATCACGATTCCCGCGGTTCCGAGCACCTTGACCCACACCTCGTCGGCGGACCCGGTGACGACCAGAGCGCCGATGATGGCGATCCCCGAAATCGCGTTGGCGCCGGACATGAGCGGTGTATGCAGGGTGGGAGGGACCTTGGAGATCACCTCCCTTCCGGCAAGGGTGGCGAGAACGAAGATGTACAGCAGGATCAGCAGTTCACCCATGGGTTCCTTACTCCGTAGTCGACGCCAGCTTCGCGCTGACGCGTTCGTTCCTGATCTCGCCACCGTGTGTAACGCAGGTGGCTGCGGTAATCTCCTCGTCGAAGTCGATCGCCCCTTCGTCGTCGAAGAGGTCGTCCACGAAGCTTGCCAGGTTGCGGGAGTACATCTGGCTGGCGTGGAAGGGCAACTCCGCCGGCAGATTGGTGGGCCCCATCACGGTGACGCCCTGATGGTCGACTGACTCTCCTGCAATGGTCACCTCGCAGTTGCCGCCGGTCTCGGAGGCGAGGTCGACGATAGCGCTGCCGGGCCGCATGGTTCCCACCATTTCCTCGGTGATCAGGACCGGGGCGGGCCTGCCCGGTATCTGGGCCGTGGTGATGACCAGATCCTGGTCCCTGATGTTGTCGGCGATCAACTCGAGCTCGCGCTGGTGCTGCTCCTCCGAGAGCGCCTTCGCGTAGCCGCCCTCGTCCTCGGCGCTCTCGTCCAGCGTGGCTTCGAGGAATTTCGCACCCAGGCTCTGCACCTGCTCCCTCACCGCGGGCCGGATGTCGAAGGCCGAGACTACCGCGCCCAGGCGGCGCGCCGTCGCGATGGCCTGCAGCCCGGCCACTCCTGCCCCGAGTATCATCGCTTTCGCCGGACGCACCGTGCCGGCCGCGGTGGTCAGCATGGGAAGGAACCGGGTCATCGCGCTCGCGCCCATCAGCACGGCCTTGTAGCCGGCGACCGTGGCCTGGGACGAAAGGACGTCCATCTTCTGGGCGCGCGTTATGCGCGGGATCAACTCGACTGCGAAGGAGGTGACCCCTCGCCCTGCCAGTGCCTCGATGACCTCCGTGGGGCCCAGCGGGTCGAGGTGACACGCGAGAACCGATCCCGAAGGAAGCGCGGCGACCTCCTCCAGCGACGGCGGCTGCACCTTCAGGACTACGCGAGCGCCGTCCAGCAAGGCATCCCTGTCAGGCACCACGCTGACGTCCACTGCCTCGTAAAGCTGGTCGGGGAAGGACGCGCCGACTCCGGCGCCAGTCTGAATGCGTAGCGCCCACCCTCGCTTGAGGTAGTGACGTGCTGCTTCGGGGACGAGGCCGACCCGGCGTTCTCCCGGCCGGCTCTCGGCCATGATCGCGATCGTCATCAAGATTCTTCTCCTGGTCAAAAGCGCGACCAAAGTGCAATGCCGGGGACCATTGCGCCAGCCCCCGGCAATCGGCGGGGAAGATGGCCGATTGAATCACGGGAAGCAAACGGCGCATCCAGCCATTCCTCGGTCCCGGGAGAAGGGCTACCCTCGGAGCCACTTTCGCACCGGAGGTCGCGTTGCTCGCTGTCGCACATTCGTATTGGGTCCACGGGGTTGAGGGGCAGCCGGTCAGGGTCGAGGTGAAGGTCCACAGGGGACTGCCGATCTTCACCGTCGTCGGCCTGCCTGCCGGCGCGGTTCGGGAGGGGAAGGAAAGGGTATTCGCGGCGCTGGCCCAGACCGGAACGCCTGTCCCGCCACTTCGCGTTACGGTCAACCTGGCACCAGCCGACCTGCCCAAGTCGGGATCAGGTTTCGATCTTCCGATCGCGATCGCGCTGCTGGCGGCCCTGGAACACGTCCCGCCGGAGGGACTTCGAGGCGCCGGTTTCGTCGGCGAACTGGGGCTGGATGGCGCGGTGCGGCCAGTGCGCGGTGCGATCGCGCTGGCGATGAGCTGCCGTGCACATGGTAGACAGTGGCTCTTTCTCCCTGAGGGCAATGCCCAGGAAGCCGCCGCCGTTCCGGGGATCAGGGTGGCCGGGATCCGGACCCTGGTGGAACTGATCGCCATCCTGCGCGGGGAGGCAGTGCGCCACCAGATCCGATACCGATCGCGGAGCCTTCCACCCCGTTGCCCGGACCTGAGCGACGTAAGAGGTCAGCACATGGCAAAGCGTGCACTGGCGATCGCGGCAGCCGGCGGACACAGCCTTCTCTTGTCCGGTCCTCCCGGTTCAGGGAAGACCATGCTGGCAAAGCGACTTCCAGGCCTTCTGCCTCCGCTGGCGGACTCCGAAACACTCAAGGTGACGCGCGTTCACTCCGTCGCGGGGCTGTTGGATGAGGACCACCCGGTCAAGACGACCCGTCCGTTCCGTGCCCCTCACCACACGATCTCCGCCGGTGGGCTGATTGGGGGAGGGAACCCGCCGCGCCCGGGCGAGATCAGCCTCGCCCATCTCGGAGTTCTCTTTCTGGACGAGCTGCCCGAGTTCAATCGGCGCGTCCTGGAGACGCTCCGGCAGCCCATCGAGTCGGGCCGCGTCCGGATTGCACGGGTCCGTCACACGGTCACCTTCCCCGCGCGCTTCCAACTGATCGCCGCCATGAATCCCTGTCCATGTGGATTGGCCGGTGACGCATGCGTCTGCGACGATCGTGAAATCGCCCGTTACCGATCACGCCTTTCGGGCCCTTTGCTCGACCGCATCGATCTCCATGTATGGATGGACCCGGTCACCTGGCGAGATCTGACCCGCACCCGCGAGACTGTGGAATGGAACTCCGTCCGGATCCTCAAACAGGTCTTGAGAGCCAGAAGAAGGCAGGCCGCCCGCTTCGGAGATCCCCTCGTCGTGAACGCCCTCATGCGTCCCGGGCAGGTCATGTCCATCTGCCGCTTGACGCCCGCCGGAGTCAGGCTCCTCGACGATGGCGTCCGGTGCTATGGCCTGTCCGCGCGCGCGGTGCACAGGACGCTGCGGGTTGCCCGCACCATCGCTGATCTCGAAGGGGTGGAGCGCCTGCGGGAGCTCCACGTCGCCGAGGCCCTCCGGTTGCGCGTTGGAACGAGCTCGCCCCTTGCGCGTTGCCCCCGGCCGGTCCGGCGACCGGGATAGGAGGCCGTCTCCATGTGCCAGGATCGTCCGTGCCCGGAAACCGGCCTGCACGGGCACCTTGTCCCCGCACCAGTCGAGCGATTAGCCTGCACGTTCGGAGTCTGGTCGAGGCGACTCGAACCCGGGAACAGCAATCGTGGCTCACTATATGGACTACGCCGCCACGTCGGCGATTCGTCCCCCTTCGGTCGGCAGGGCGGTCGCTGCGTTTCTCGAGGGAGTGGCCTGCACCCCCGGAAGAGGAGGGCATTCGGGGGCGATGGAAGCGGCGCGACTCGCTTTTCGCTGCCGGCGGGCGGTGGCGCGCGCGCTCGAACTTCCGGGGGACCCGGGTCGCATCGCCTTCATGCAAAACGCTACCCACGCGCTGAATACCGCGCTGTGGGGACTGGTGGGGCCGGGCGATGTGCTGGTGATCTCCCAGTACGATCACAACGCCGTGCTGAGGCCCGCGCACCACCTCTCGCAGTGCCGGGGGGTGGAGGTGCGAATGCTGTCGGGCAGCCCGGACGGGGCGGTGGACCTGGACGAAGCCGCCCGTCTCCTCGACGGGGCCAGTGCGTTGGTGGTCAACGCGGCCTCCAATGTGCTTGGTACACTGCTGCCCCTGAAGGCGCTGGCCCGGATCGCCCACGAAGCCGGCGCGGTGGTCGTCGCGGATGTGGCTCAGTCGGCCGGGCATGCCGGCGAAAATGCCTCCACACTGGGTGCGGATGTGGTGGCGTTCACGGGGCACAAGGGACTGCTCGGGCCCCAGGGCATGGGGGGGCTGTGGGTGCGCGAGGGCGTCGAGGTGGACCCGCTGCTCTGCGGCGGGACCGGCGGCGACTCCAGCCGCAGGGAGATGCCGCGAGCGATGCCCGATCGCCTGGAGGCAGGGACGGGCAATTCGCCGGGAATGGCAGGCATGCTGGCCGCGTGTGAATTCGTCCGTGATGAGGGAGTCGACGCCATCCACCGACACGAGATGGCCCTCAAGGCGCGGCTGCTGGACGGATTCTCGACGATACGCAGGCTGCGTGTGCTCTCGCCCGCCGCACCGGGGGGCGTACCGGTGGTGTCCGTGATGGCCGATCAGCTGGACGCAGCCGCGTTTGCGACTCGACTCGACCGGGAACATCAGATACAGACGCGGGCCGGGTTGCACTGTGCCCCGGAAGTGCACAAGCTCCTCGGCACTTCGGAGTCGGGCGCGGTCCGATTTTCTCTCGGATGGGCATCCACGACCGAGGATGTGGATGCTGCGGTGACGGGAGTGGACGCGGTGCTCGGTCGCGTGTCGGTCCCGGTTTCGTGACGTCGCTGCGACTCTTCTTCGCACTATGGCCCCCCGAGCACCTTCGCCTCCGGCTGTGGAGATCGCTGGAGCCGCTACGCGAATCGGTGCGCGGCGTCCGCTGGGTGCCGCCGGAACGCTATCACATCACTCTACGGTTTCTGGGCGACATCCCTTCCAGGTCGGTCGCGGACCTGGCAGATGCCACTCGATCGCTGGAGCGTGAATCCCCCTTTCGCGCCACCCTCGGAGACGTAGGGACCTTCCCTCGCAGGGGAAGCGTGCGGGTGTATTGGGTCGCGGTTCGATCCCCTGCGCTCGGGCGACTGCGCGAACTGCTGGACGCGGCGCTCCTCACACAAGGGTTTCCCGCCGGCAAGCGGCGCTTCCGCCCGCATCTGACACTGGGGCGCGCGCGTCGCCGAGGGAGCACCTCGCCCCCTCGGCGCGAGGGTGCACGGTTGGCCCGTCCGGACGCGGATTCCCTTTCCTTCGGCGTCCGTGCCATCGACCTGGTGCGTAGTGAACTGTTCCCCACCGGGCCGCGATATGCGAACATTCACAGAGTGGTGCTCTCAGGGAACGGGGTGATTGCCGAGTGATCGTCAGGACGCTTGCGCAGGGCGCGAAAGGGCTGCTCCTGGCCCTCATGGTCCTGTTGGCCGCCTACGCGGGCTGGAAGTGGGGCGACGTCGCGTTCCCCCGCCTCGAGGCCATTGCCGGTCTGCGAGGCGCGGTCGACGACCCGCCGGCCGAGCAGGTCACGCCCGAGGCCGCCGAAGCCGCCGCGGCCAGGATACGGGCGTTTCGCGTGTCCGAAAATACGGAACTGCGACTCGAATCGTCCGAAGTCTCCTCACTGCTTCGCTACTCGATCCCCGGCATGCTCCCTGCGGGAGTAATCCAGCCCCGGGTAAGCATGACGGGTGACCGCATCGACATCCAGGTATCGGTGCTCCCCGGTGCGATGCCGAAGTTGCCGGATCTGGGAGCGATCCTGGGCATCCTCCCGGACACGGTGCCGGTATCCGTGAGCGGGTCGCTGATCCCCTTCGGCGAGGGCGGCTCCATGTTGCTGATACGGGGCATCAGGGTCCAGGGGGTACCGATTCCGTCGCCTGCGTTCCCCGAGATCCTGGCGGCGCTGGGCCGAAGGGATGCGAGCGGATTGCCGGCTTCGGCGATGCTCGTCCCCACCTTCAGGGAGATCAAGGGCGCGTACATCGAGAATGGAGAACTGGTGCTGGTCCGGGCATAGGACGGGCCACAAACGGGTTTCGCCGGAGATATGGCCAGGATTCTGATCATAGACGACGAGAAGTCGGTCGGAGTCGCCTTGAGGCAACTCTTCGAATACGAGGGACACCGGGTCCACATATGCTACGATGGCCCGAGTGGCCTGCTCGACTACCCGGAGGTGCGGCCCGACGTGACCTTTCTGGACGTAAAGATGCCAAGGGTCGACGGGCTGGAGGTGCTCGGCCGCATTCGGAAGGAAGATCCCGCGGCCGTGGTGATCATGATCTCCGGACACGGCACGATCAAGACAGCCGTGGAGGCGACCCGCAGGGGGGCTTTCGATTTTCTGGAGAAGCCACTCGACACGGACAGGCTTCTGGTCACCCTGCGAAATGCGCTGACGGTGCGCGGACTTACCGATAGCGTAGAGCGCCTCACCCAGGAGATCGAGATTCACCACGACATTGTGGGGGCGTCACCGGCGATCCGGCGGGTTCTCCAGCAGATAGAAATGGTGGGAGCCACCGACGCCCGCGTTCTGATCACAGGTGAGAACGGGACCGGTAAGGAGTTGACGGCCCGGGCGCTTCATCGGCGGTCCACGCGGGCGGGACAGCGCTATGTGGAGGTGAACTGTGCGGCCATCCCCTCCGAACTCATCGAGTCGGAACTATTCGGGCACGTCAAGGGTTCCTTTACGGGTGCGGTGGCCGACCGGTCGGGGAAGTTCGAGCAGGCGAACCGGGGGACGCTGTTTCTGGACGAGGTTGGCGACATGTCTCTGGCGGCGCAGGCCAAGGTCCTGCGGGCCCTTCAGGAAGGGGACATCACCCGCGTTGGGGGCACACGGCCGGTGTCGGTGGACGTCCGGGTGGTCGCCGCGACCAACAAGGACCTGCATGAGCAGATCGAGAATGGCGAATTCAGGGAGGATCTGTTGCACCGCCTGGACATGGTGACGATCCGTGTGCCGCCGCTGCGAGAGCGGAGGGAGGACATCTCCATGCTGATCGCCCATTTTGCCGAACTGACCCCGGCGAGCTACGGAGTACCCTACAAGCGGTTCAGTGCCGATGCGCTGGCCACCCTCGCAGAACTCGACTGGCCGGGCAACGTCCGGCAGCTGAAGAACGCGGTGGTCCGCCTCATGTTGTTGAGTACCGGTGAAACGGTGGCTCGGAGCGACGTGCAGCAGTACGTCTCCATGGTCGGCTCCGAGACGGATGTGCCGGAGAGGATGATGGCGATGGAGAAGCTCAGCGAATTCAAGGAAGCGGCTGAAAAGTCCTTCATCGCGATGAAGCTGCGCGACTTTGACTGGAATGTGTCCGAGGCGGCTCGTCGCATGGGGATGCCGCGGTCCAACCTCTACAAGAAGATCGAGCGGCACGGCCTCTCCAGGAGTCAGTGACTGATGACGCACTGCGTTTTTCGGCCGGGGTGCCGCGGGTTCCGATTGGGAGTGACGAGATGACTCCTCTCTTTTCGGGTCCCGTCGAGGGCTCTCTGGACCAGTACTTCAAGGAGATAAGCCGATACCCGCTCATCGACCAGGAAGAAGAGGCCCGGCTTGCGCGGGGAATCCGCCGCGGGGAAGAGGAGGCGCTCGACAAACTCGTGCGCTCCAATCTGCGCTTCGTGGTGTCGGTCTCGAAGAAGTACCGCAATCAGGGCGTACCGCTTCCGGATCTGATCAATGAAGGCAATCTGGGGCTGATCCGGGCCGCGCGCCGATTCGACGAGACCAGGGGGATCCGCTTTGTCACGTACGCGGTGTGGTGGATACGACAGGCGATCCTCCAGGCGCTGGCTGAACAGAGTCGCATCGTGAAGGTGCCGTTGAACCGGGCTGGCCTTCTCTATCGCGTGGCTCGGCGCAAGGCCGCGCTGGTCCAGGAACTGGGCCGCGATCCCACGGCGAAAGAGGTCGCCGAGGGGATGGACCTCCCTGTGGATGAAGTGGAGGAGACGTTGGCGATTGCGAACTCCCATCTGTCGCTCGACGCGCCGATGTTCCATGGCGAACAGAGCAGCCTTCTGGAATGCCTGCCCGATGTCCTCTCGCGCGGTCCCGAAGAGGAGACGTTCGAAAAGGCACTGACCGATACGCTGGAAGCGGCTCTCTCCACCCTCGAAGAGCGGGAGGCGCAAATCCTTCGCCTCTACTTCGGGCTCGGTGGATACGCTCCGAGATCCCTCGAGGAGATCGGCAGCGAAATGGGCGTCACGCGCGAGCGAATTCGCCAGATCAAGGAGAAGGCGCTCGGCCGCCTGCGGCATGCGTCGCGAGCCCGCATTCTGGAGACGTTGACGGAGTAGCCGCGCTGCGTCGTTTCCGGCGCAGCCAAACGTGGGATCGTACGTTGACACCCGGATACGACCCGGATATGATTCAATGCTGTAGATGTTTCGAGGCCGCACCCTGCGGGACGGGGGCGGCTTCCTTGCGACGAAGAGGATCGCGTGACCAGGACCATTACACCGAAGACAGAGGACATCCACCGCGCCTGGTGGGTCGTCGATGCTGACGGCAAGGCGCTGGGCCGGTTGGCCACAGAGGTCGCGCGCATCCTGCGCGGCAAGCACAAGCCCACCTACACGCCCCACCTGGATACCGGCGACCACGTCATCGTCATCAATTCGTCCAAGGTCCGTCTCACCGGGCGCAAGGCGGAGCAGAAGACCTATTTCCGCCACTCCGGCTACATGGGGGGCGACAAGCATATTCCCTTCGCAACAATGCTGGAGCGGTTTCCGGAACGGGTGATCGAGCTGGCAGTGCGGGGGATGCTCCCGAAGAACAAACTGGGGCGAAAGATGCGCCTCAAGCTCCGGGTCTACCCGGGGACAGACCACCCACATCAGGGCCAGGGTCCAAGGGCCCTGGAGATCTGAGGTTTCGAGACGATACATGGCCGCTCAACAGCCAACGCAGGCAGTGGGACGCAGGAAGACGAGCGTCGCCCGGGTGATTCTTCGGCCGGGCAGTGGAGGATGGTCGATCAATGGACGCACGCTCGACGAGTACTTCCCCCGGCCGGCTCACCGGATTCGAATCGAAGATCCGCTGCGCGTCGCCGAGTCCGAGGGGACGTTCGATGTCCAGGTTCGCGTCAGAGGCGGAGGATTGACCGGCCAGGCGGACGCCATCCGGATGGGACTCGCCCGGGCCCTCTCGATTCACGACGAAGAAGTGCGGGCTCCGATGCGGGAGGGCGGCATGCTCACCCGGGACGCCCGCAAGGTCGAACGCAAGAAGCCGGGCCGACCAAAGGCACGCAAACGCTTCCAGTTCAGCAAGAGATAGATCCTACTCCATGAATCAAGCGGTGAATGAGGTCGGGCTCCCCGAGTTGCTCGACGCCGGCGTCCACTTCGGGCACCAGACGAGACGGTGGAATCCCAAGATGCGTCCGTTCATCTTCGGTGAGCGCAACGGGATTCACATCATCGACCTTCGCAAGACGCTCGACCGCCTGGACCGGGCGAGGGACGCGGTGCGCCGAACGGTCCTCAAGGGCCAGAATGTTCTGTTCCTGTCGACCAAGCGCCAGCTCCGCTCCATCATCGAGGAGGAAGCCTCGCGGTGTGGGGCGCTCTACGTGACCGAGCGCTGGCTGGGTGGCATGCTCACCAACTTTCAGACGATCCGGCGGCAAATCCGGCGACTCAAGGAGTTGGAGCGCGGTCAGGAAGAGAACGCCTTCGAGTTCTACACCAAGAAGGAACGTCTGCTGCTCGACCGTGAGCGGGCGAAGCTCGAGAAATACTTCCGCGGTGTCAGGGACATGACCCGCCTGCCCGGTGCCGTATTCGTGGTAGACGCCAAGCGCGAGATCATCGGAGTGCGCGAGGCCCACAGGCTTGGAATTCCCGTCATCGCCATTGCCGATACCAACGTCGACCCCGAGCTCATCGACTTCCCGATTCCCGGGAACGACGACGCGATTCGTGCGGTGAGCCTGATTGCGGGAGAAATCGCCAACGCGATCGCCATCGCCCGGCGCGAAGTACCCGACGAGCAGCTGCGTCGGCAGGCCGAGCTGGAGGCGACGACCTACTCGACCGAAACCGGCGAGAAGTCCGCGGACACGACCGAGAGGAGACCGCGTCCACGCAAGCGGCGACCCCGCCCCGAGGCCATTGCCCAGGTCCGCAAGGCCGGGGACGGCGATGGCGCCGCGGCCAAGGGGACCAAGCGGAAGTCCCGGAAATCACCGGCGTCGCGTGGTGGAAGCTCTCCGTCGAAGGGTTCGCGAACCCCGTCTTCGGGATCCGACACTCCGGCCAGCTGAAATCCCCAGGCGCACAACGTCGATGGGATCGCCGCAAGGCCTGAGCGGATCCGGTTTCCACGCCCCCCAACAATAGATTCACGATGAAGATCAGCGCGAGACACGTAAAGGAACTCCGCGACCGGACCGGCGCGGGCATGATGGACTGCAAGAAAGCGCTTCAGGAAACTGCCGGTGACCTGGAGGCGGCGATCGACCTCCTTCGCACAAAGGGAGAAGCCAAGGCCGCCAAGAGGGCGGGGCGCTCCGCGAACGAGGGCACCGTGGCCAGCTACATCCACCATGGTGGGCGCATCGGCGTGCTGGTCGAGCTGAACTGCGAGACCGACTTCGTCGCCAACACGGACGATTTCCGGACTCTCGCCAGGGATCTGGCCATGCATGTGGCGGCATCCGACCCCATCGCCGTCACAACCGCCGATGTGGATGCAGCGGTGGTCGAACGGGAAAAGGCCATCTTCGCAGAACAGGTGGCCCGCGAAGGGAAGCCGGAACACATCCGCGACCGGATCGTCGAGGGGAAGCTCGGGAAATTCTACAGGGAGCGGGTTCTGCTGGAGCAGGCGTACATCAAGGACCCGGACAGGAGCGTTGGGGAATTGATCACCGAGGTCTCGGCTCGCACGGGCGAGAAGATCCAGGTTGCGCGATTCTCCCGGTTCCAGCTCGGGGGCTGACGAGCGGCAATGAGCGGCCAAAGGAGCGCCGGCTATGGTCGTGTCCTCCTGAAGCTGTCGGGGGAGGCCCTGGCGGGAGATCGGGGCTTCGGCATCGACCCCCAGGTCGTAGACACCCTTACTGACGAGATTCGCAGCATCCACCGATTGGGTGTTGCCCTGGGACTTGTGATCGGGGGCGGCAACATCGTGCGGGGGGCCATTGCCAGCGAGCAGGGCATGGACCGGGTCTCCGCCGACTACATGGGAATGCTCGCTACGATCATGAACGCCCTCGCGGTTCAGGATCTGCTCGAGAAGAAGGGCATTGAGACGCGGGTAATGACAGCGATTCGCATGCCCCAGCTGGCCGAGCCGTACATCCGCCGCAGGGCGGTTCGGCATCTGGAGAAGGGCAGGGCGGTGATCTTCGCCGGCGGGACCGGCAACCCCTACTTCTCCACCGATACGGCTGCCGTGTTGCGCGCGATCGAGATGAATGCCGATGTCGTGATAAAGGCGACCAAGGTGCGGGGGGTCTACACCGCGGATCCCGCCAGTGACCCGAATGCAGAATTCATCCCCGACATTTCCTTCCACGAGGTGGTCTCGCGTGACCTGCGGGTGATGGACGCTGCGGCGGTGGCCCTTTGCCGCGAGAACGATCTTCCTATTATCGTCCTCGATCTTGAGGATCAGGGAGCCGTGCGCAGGGCTATCCACGGGGAGCGCGTGGGGACGCTCGTTTCCTAGAGCTTTCGCTGAGCAGTTTGGCTTTCGCAAGGAGGACACCGTGTCGATCATCGACGAAACCGATATCAGAATGGATGACGCCCTCGAGGCGCTGGGTCGCGAATTCGCCACGGTGCGGACGGGCAAGGCGGTCCCGGCGATACTCGATGTCGTTCGGGTGAACGCCTATGGAGGTGTGATGCCGCTCAACCAGGTTGCCACCGTCTCCGCCCCGGACCCCACGCTGCTGGTCGTTCAGCCGTTCGACCCCTCCGTCATCGGAGACATCGAAAGGGCGATCCTGACCTCCGGCCTGAGCCTGAACCCGTCCAACGACGGGACACTGATCCGGGTGCCGATCCCCCCGCTGAGCGAGGAGCGGCGAAAGGAATATGTGCGAGTGCTCCACCGGATGGCAGAGGATGGCCGAATCTCGGTGCGCCATGCGCGCCACGCCGCCAACGACGAGGTGAAGCGACGCCTGCGCGAACACGAGACCGGCGAAGACGAGGCACACCGCCTCATGGCGGAGATTCAGAAGCTCACGGTGGAATACGGTCACAAGATCGATGCCGCTCTCTCCGAGAAGGAGAAGGAGGTGATGGCGATCTGACGGATCGAATCGACCGGATCAGGACGAACGGTGCTGTCCCCCGTCACGTTGCCGTCATCATGGACGGGAACGGCCGGTGGGCCCGGGAGCGGGGCCTCCCTAGACACGCCGGGCACCTCGAGGGAATGAAGGCGGTTCGCGAAACCGTCGAAGGAGCTTGCGCCGCGGGAGTCGAAATCCTCACGCTCTTCGCGTTTTCGACAGAGAACTGGAAGCGGCCCAAGAGCGAGATTCAGGCGCTCATGGGGGTGCTCGAGACATTTGCCGAGAGCGAACGACACAGTCTCGTTCGTGAGGGCGTCGAGGTCCGGGTGCTGGGTGAACTCCATCGCCTCGACGGGCGGTCCCTCTCCGCCGTGAAGGGCATTGTCGACTCCACACGCGGTGGAGACAGGCTACTGCTCAATCTGCTGATCTCCTACGGGGCCCGGGAAGAGATCGCACGCGCGGCCCGCGACCTGGCCGGGCAGGCGCGGGATGGCATCATCGACCCGGCGACCATCGACACCGAGACCTTCCGAGCCGCCCTGTATACCAGCGAGCTTCCGGACCCGGACCTGCTGATTCGTACGTCCGGGGAGTACCGGATCAGCAATTTCATGCTCTGGCAACTTGCGTATGCCGAGCTGCACATCACCTCCGTGTACTGGCCGGACTTCACGCGCGAGGATCTATACGCCGCCATCCTCGACTACCAGCGCCGCGAGCGCCGCTTCGGGCGGGTCGCGGCGGTTTGATCGCAGGGGACGCGCCGACCGCCGTGTCAGCCGAATTGCGCTCCCGGATCCTGGTGGCGGTGGTGGGAATCCCCCTCGCGCTCTCCGCCATCTATGTCGGTGGCTGGGTCCTGACGCTGCTGATCGCGGCGATCGCGGCGGTTGCCGCCTGGGAATGTTGCAGTCTCGCTGACGGCAGCGGCGCACATACCTTCCGATGGCTCGGGGTCCCGGCGGCCGTGGCCATCGTCGTTCTCGCGAACGGGCAGACCGGCCTCGCCAGTTGGGCCGTCCAGGCCTTCGTGGCGGTGCTGCTCCTCGGCACCATGAGTCTCGTCGCAGCCGTGATGATCGGGAAAGTCGAAAAGGCGTTGTTCTCCGTGTCGGCCACGGTGTTCAGCGCGCTCTACACCGGGGGAACACTCGCCTTTATCATCCTGATTCGCAGCCTGCCCGAAACGCGTGGGACTTCGGCGAGCCATCCCATCGAAGGGTTTCTCCTTGTGCTTCTTCCCCTGCTGGTTACCTGGGTGGGAGATACTGCGGCCTATTTTGTGGGGAAGAAGCTGGGCCGCAGGCGCCTGGCTCCCCGCACCAGTCCAGGGAAGACCGTCGAAGGTGGAATCGCCGGACTTGCGGGATCGCTGCTGACCGGATTGTGTCTCGGGTTCTTCCTCGACGACTACGCCAACTTCCCCATAACGCCGGCGGCCGGCGCTCTGGTCGGCCTGTGCCTGGGTGTCGCGGGGCAACTGGGCGACCTTGCCGAGTCTCGCCTGAAGAGAGAGGCGGGGGTCAAGGACTCCGGCCGCCTTCTGGCCGGACACGGGGGCGTCCTGGATCGCTTCGACGCGCTGTTCTTTGCCATGCCGCTGGCGTACGGGCTGATTGTCCTCAACGGGATCCTGACGTGAAACGCATAGTGGTGCTGGGAGCAACGGGATCGGTGGGACGCTCGACCCTGGAGGTAGTCCGCCGCCACCCCGAGCTCTTTCAGGTCGTGGCCCTTTCCACAGGCAGCTCGGTGGACGCCCTGGAGAAGCTGGCCGTGGAATTCGACCCTTGCCTTGTGGCCGTGGCCGATCCCGCGGCGCTCCAGCACCGCCCCGATCTCGTGGACGCCGGATGGCTGTGCGGTTCGGACAGCCTGTTGCAGCTCGCCGCGCTCGACCACGTGGACATCGTGGTCAATGCGGTGGTGGGTGCAGCTGGCCTGCCTCCCACCATTGCCGCCCTGGAGTGTGGAAAGCGCTGCGCCCTCGCCAACAAGGAGTCGCTGGTTGCCGCCGGCGATCTGGTGTTGGCAGCCGCGCGGCAGGGTGGCGGGGAACTGGTCCCGGTGGACAGCGAACATTCGGCCATCCTGCAGTGTATGGGCGGCGCGCGACCGGGCGAGATCCGCCGCATCATTCTGACGGCGAGCGGCGGGCCCTTTCGCGGGACCGACGCCGAGGCGCTCGGGAAGGTGACCGCCGGGATGGCGTTGCAACATCCCACCTGGGACATGGGCGCCAAGATCTCGATCGACTCGGCCACACTGGCGAACAAGGCGCTCGAGGTGATCGAAGCACACTACCTCTACGGTCTCCCGTACGACCGCATCGAGGTCGTCGTTCATCCTACGTCGATCGTCCATTCGTTCGTCGAGTTCGTCGATGGCTCGATCCTCGCCCAAATGGGTGAGCCGACCATGGAGCTCCCCATTCTTCACGCGTTGACCTGGCCACGCCGCGCGACCGACCGCTCGCTATGTACATTCGATCCGATAAAGTGGTCGCCCCTGGCCTTCGAGCCCGTGGACGAGGAACGGTTCCCCCTTTTCGGTCTGGGCGTCGCGGCGGGCCGTGCCGGCGCCGCCGCCCCCGCCGTGTTCAACGCGGCCAACGAAGTGGCGGTGACGGCCTTCCTGCAGGGTGCGATTACCTTCACGGGAATGTCGGAGGTCGTGAAGTCGACCCTGCAGAGCCTGGATGGACGCACGGCGACCACAATGGACGAGGTAATACTGGCGGACTACGATGCCCGGCGCCTTGCGGCCGACGAGGTGTCCCGGCGCCAGTGAAATATAAAGGAAGAATCACATGACCATATTGGCCACGATCGTTCTCCTCGGCGTGCTCATCTTCGTGCACGAGCTTGGCCATTTCTGGGCTGCAAGAGCGGTCGGCGTCGGAGTCGAGCGCTTCTCCATCGGACTGGGGCCTCGGGTTTGGGGGTTCGAGCGCGGAGATACCGAGTACGTGGTGGGTGCCATACCCCTGGGTGGCTACGTGAAAATGCAGGGGATGGAGGACGAGGTCATGGAGCACCTCGAGGGCGGTGCCTCGGATTCTCCCCGCAAGGCCCGGGACGGAGACTTCGACAGCCGCCCGATCTGGGCCCGTGCCTTCGTGATCTCGGCGGGCGTGATCATGAACATGCTCTTCGCGTTCGTGGTGTACACCTCCGTGGCGGCCGTGTGGGGGTATCAGGACTGGGCCACGACCCGGGTGATGCAGGTGGACGAGAGCGCACTCCCGCCCGGCACCGAGGCTTTGGCCGATATCCCGCCCGGTGCCGAAATCGTGCAGGTGGGCCCGATGGCCACCGAGTCGTGGAACGATGTCCGGGAAGCGCTTGGTGAGGGAGGTGCGGGACCCGTGACGCTGGTCACCACGTCACCCGACGGCCGCTACGACCTCGTCATTCCGGAGGACCTTGGCCAGCGGCGCGCGCTTGCCGGCGCGCTGCAGATATGGGTGGATGCCGTGGTCGGCCGAGTGGAGCCGGGATCGCCGGCCCTCAATGCGGCGATCGAGCCCGGGGACAGGATTACCGATGTGGCGGGCGTTGCGGTCACGAACTGGGCCGAGATGGTGCGCGAGATCGGCGCCAGGCCGGGAGAGCGCGTCGAAATCCGTCTGTTGAGGGGTGAGACCGCACTGGTGCGCGTGGTCGAACTGGAAACTGTCGGCAGTGGGGCGGACGAGCGGGGACGGCTCGGTGTGTTTCAGCTTCCTCCGGAGACCATCACGGTCAGGGTCGGGCCGGGCGAGGCCATCGTCGCAGGTTGGGGCGAAACCATCGTGATCACCCGTCTCATCCTTGGATTCCTGGGCGATCTGGTCACGGGCAACGTCTCTCCGCGCGATGTGGGTTCCATCGGGACGATCGCCGTTGCATCCGGGGAAGCCGCGGCCGCGGGGCTCGCGACATTCCTGCGGTTCATGGCGCTCTTCAGCGTCAACCTGGCGATCCTCAACATGCTCCCGATTCCTGTGCTGGATGGCGGTCACATGGTGTTTCTGGGCATCGAGCTGATCCGGGGCGAGAAGCTGTCCGTAAAGCAGAGGATCCGTTGGAGCCAGGTGGGCATGTGGGTCGTGGTGGGGATCATGGTCTGGGCGCTCGGAAACGACCTGCTGCGTTTCCTCGGGCTTTAGAGCCGGGGCGGGGCTGGGCTGGCCCGGCCGCCGTCTCCTTCAGAACAGCGAGAGCTGAGCAGGCCCCGCCCGCTCGCGGAGCTCCGCCAGGTCCAGCAGCCGGGTGGGGACGTCCGGCCCGGCCACGATCACCTCTCCTGCGAAGCCCTTCTTCCCGAGAGCCCGCACCATCACGGACCGGGCGAGCTCGGGGGTGTTGGACTCTTCGGAAAGGTGGGCCAGGATCACGACCGCGAGCCGTGAACTGAGCAGCTCCAGTGCGAAATCGGCCGCGGCCTGGTTCGAGAGGTGACCGTGACTGGAGGCGATCCTGGCCTTGACCGATGCGGGGTAGTGTGTGTTCCAGAGCAGCGTCTCGTCGTGGTTCGACTCGATAACCAGGGCGTTGCAGCCGCGCAAGGCGTGCCTGACCTGCGCCGTGGGTCTGCCCAGGTCGGTGGCGATCCCCAGGCGAAGGCCGGAAGCCGGGTCCGCGACGGCCACGGCCACGGGGTCCGCCGCGTCGTGGACGGTAATGAAGGGCTCGACCTCGAGATCGCCCAGCGGCAGCCGGTAGCCGGGCCGGTAGATCTCGACCGTCTCCTTTCCCCGCAGCAGGCGCCGGCAGGCGTCCCGGGTCCCGGCGGTCATGTAGAGCGGCGTACCGTGCGCCCTGGCGAAGATACCGGCACCACGCGTGTGGTCCCCATGCTCGTGGGTGATGACGATTGCGGAGATCTGATCCGGAGTGACGCCGACGGCGGCGAGCCGCTTCACGAGTTCGCGGCCACTGAAGCCCGCGTCGATCAGGACATGGCTCGATCCGGCGCACACCAGGGTCGCATTCCCCCGGCTGCCGCTGCCCAGCACCGAGAAGCGCACGGCTCAGCCGGAGCGGGCCGCCGCTCGCTGGCCGGCCGAGGCGTCGAAGGCGTTCCGGTAGACGGCCCTCATGCCGTCGCCCAGCCGGACATCGCGCCGGGTCATCACCGATTGCGCGGTGGTGAGAAAGCGGTCCAAGTCGTACTCGATCGGCTCACTCCCGGAGCACCACGAGAACGGTGGGATATCGCGCGGCGGCAAGCCGCCGCCGAAGAGGTTGGAGCCGACGCCGACGACCGTCCCGGTGTCGAGCCTCGTGCCGATCCCTGTACGCACATGATCACCGAGGAAGCATCCAACCTTGAGAAGTCCCGTCTCGATCTGCCGCCCGCCGATGACCAGCCGCACCCGCGAGTAGTTGTTCTTCAGGTCGGAGTTGCTGGTCATCGCACCCAGGTTGACCCACTGCCCCACGACGGAATGCCCCAGGTATCCGTCGTGGGCCTTGTTCGAAAACCCCAGGATGACCGAGGCCTGCACTTCGCCCCGAATCCTGCAGCACGGTCCGATGCTCGAACTCTCGACGGCACCTCCGAGAATTGCCGAGCCCTCACCGACATAGAGCGGTCCCGTCAGGCGGGAGGGCCCCTGGACCCGTGCGCCGGACGCAAGGACGACCGGTCCCGCAGTCGTGTCGATGATCACCCCGGGTTCGATTACAGCGTCAGCCGCCGCCACGGGGCCGGATCCGATCCGGTGGACTTCTGCCGCCACGGCCACGTCGTGCAACCGCGAGGCGTCCATTCGGATACGATCGGCGTTCTCGGCCATCAAGTCCCATACAGTCCCCAGCAACCGTCCGCCGACCCGATGCTCGGGCCACGCGGGCAAACCGTTACCGGTCAACAGGCTGCGGGACAGGGGCACACCGTCAGGGATCCAGGCACCGACGACGTCGGTCTCCGTCACGAGAAGAGCAGGGCCGCCGGATGGAAGCGCGACGGTGTTTTCACCGGGCACGAAGCGGCTGTTGATGAGCAGGCGGGGCCCCACAGGTGCCGGGCCGTCGATCGTGGTGCACGAGGGCGCGCCGGATTCGGCAAAGCCGAGTAGATCGTCGCCCGCGATATGTCCGCTGCAGGCGGTTCCGAACACCCGCTCCACGCGTGCCCTGAGGGTTTCGGTCCCGAAGAGGAGCTCGCCCACCGGGCGGGTCAGGCTGAACGGGTGCCACTCCCGGGCGGTGGGATCGTCGTAGAGATAGAGCCGGTGCGGACGCATTGGCGCTGAGTCAGGCGTCGGGCAAGCGCGACGCAATCCCTAATCTAACCTCACGCGGCAAGGATCGCAAGTACTGCTTGAGGTCGGTGGATTCGGAGCGGGGCATCACGAGCGTAGCATGATCGGTCTGTACGACCAGCAGGTCGTCGACCCCGAGCAGAACCAGCCGCCCGGACTCGGCCACCGCGACATTGTCGCCGGCATCCACACAGTGGACATCGCCCTGGGTCGCGTTTCCGCGCGCGTCGGCCGTTTGGTGACGGGCGAGCGCTTCCCAGCTTCCCATGTCGTCCCACTGGAAGGTGGCATCGACCGATCCCACCCGGGCGCTTCTCTCGAGCACCGCCTCATCGACGCTGATCGCTTCGGTTTCGTCGAAGAATGCGCGCACATCACCCCGCTCGAGGCACGGGAGCGCCCTAGCGATCCCGGGGGCGTGGGTGCGCGCCTCGTCGAGGAACACCCCTGCCGGCCACACGAAAATGCCCGAGTTCCACCGATAGCCGGCTGCGATGTACTCGCCGGCGGTGGGTGCGTCGGGCTTTTCGACGAAGGCGTCGACGCGATAGGCCCGATGCCCCCCACCAGCCGGAAGCGGATGGCCGGGCTTGATATAGCCGAATCCCGTCTCGGGCCGGTCGGGCGGGATCGCGACCGTCATGAGAAGATTCTCCCGCCAGGCGATCTCCACGGCGCACTCAAGCACCTCCCGGAACTTCCCGGCAGGGTGGATCACATGGTCGGAGTGCAGTGAAACCATCACCGCATCCGGATCGGCCTGCACGGCCTCCCAGGCGGCCCGGACCAGAACCGGCCCGGTTCCTCTCGCGCGGGGCTCCACCAGGAAAGCGTCCCGGGGGAGATCGGTGGCCTCTCGAATCGGACCAACGAGATTGTCTCCAGCCAGGATCCGGAGTCGTTCCGGGGGCAGGAAACCCCGGACACGGTTGACCGTATCGGCGACGAGCGGGCCGCCTCCTCCGAGAGCCAGGAGCTGCTTGGGCCGCGCCGACGTACTCAGTGGCCAGAAACGGTGGCCGACGCCACCAGCCAGGATGGTTGCCCAGACGGAAGGTCCCGAGGATCCGGTCATTAGGTTCTTTGTGAAGCGGCAGACCCGGAGAAAGGGTCGATGGCAACAGGCAAGCCTAGCCGGACCCCGGGACCAAGTCAAGGAATCCAGGGAGTTTCAAGGTTGACTCCGGGCCATCGCAACGGGTAATTTTCGGCCATGAGTTTGCAATGTACAGGTGGAGACGCCTGTCGCCCCGCCCCCGCCGGTTCCGACCGGAAGCTATACGGCGGTACGTTCCTCGCGATCGCCGCAGCGTTCGTCGTCATGGTGGCGTGCGAGGACGATCCGTTCGCTATCCGGTGGCAGATAGACCCCGACACGGTAAGACTCTACGCCCTGTCGCGCCCGGAGCCCAACCTTGTTTCCGGCTTTGATTTCCACCCCCGTCTGGCGGTCCGGATCGAGGCACCCACGACCGGGGCCGACTGGGACCTTGCCGTAGACGTCCGCGATGGGCAGTTCGTCTGGCTTCCGCCCGGGGCGCTGGGCCTGTCTTCGGATGCGGGGGTGGCGATCCTGGAGGGCGAATCCTTCGAATCGGCGACCGAGGCTCCGGAGGATACCACTCTGTACGTCAGCGATGCTCCGATTCCGATTGTGGCCGGCCAGATCTACGTAATCCGCACCCGCCGGCACCCCGGTTTCTTCGGCACGCTCTGCAACTACTACGGCAAGATCGAGCCGCTTGCGACCGATTTCGTCTCGGGGTCCGTCTACTTTCAGTTCGACGTGAGCGGGGCGTGCAACAACCGCGACCTCATTCCACCGGACTGAGCCGCGCACGCCCTCCCGTATCCCTGACGCCTGATGCTCGATATCAAGGAACTGCGTCACAACCCCCAGGGCGTAGTCGCTGCGCTCGAGCGGCGGGGAATGGCGGACGCCGGTGACGTGATCGCGGCCATTGTCGATCGCGACAGGGCGCGGCGCCGTGCGCTCGGCCGGGTCAACGACCTCAAGGCGCTCAGGAACCGGGCCTCGCGCGAGATCGGGGCGGCGAAGCGCAGAGGCGAGAGTGCGGCGGCCGAGATTGCCCGGATGCGTGAGGTGGGAGACGAGATTGCCGGGCTGGACGCAACCGTCGCCGAAGCGGATGACTGGATCTCGAGCACGCTCCCGGGCATTCCCAATGCGCCGGATCCTCGCGTCCCCGCGGGCGGTGTCGAGAGGAACGTCGTCGTTCGGAGCTGGGGAACGCCAACGGAATTGCCCTTCGAGGCCCGTCCCCACTGGGAGCTGGGTGAATCGCTGCGAATTCTCGACCTGGCCGGCGGGGGCAGGGTATCGGGCTCCGGCTTCTTCGTCCTGCAGGGACGGGGAGCCGCGCTTCAACGCGGTCTAATCAACTGGATGATCGGGCTGCACACCAGCGAGCACGGCTACACGGAGCTGCGGGTGCCCTACCTGGTCAACGAGGGATCGATGACCGGCACGGGACAGCTGCCCAAGTTCGCCGAGGAATCGTATCTGACCCGCCGGGACGGACTCTGGTTGATCCCCACCGCCGAGGTGCCGGTCACGAACCTGCACCGTGGCCAGATCCTGCACGGGGACAGACTGCCCATCAAGTATGTCGCGTATTCGCCCTGCTTCCGGCGCGAGGCGGGTGCTGCCGGCAAGGACACCCGCGGCATGCTCCGGGTCCATCAATTCGACAAGGTGGAGCTCGTTCGCTTCGAACGCCCGCAGGACGGCTCGGAGGCGCTGGAGGAACTGACGGGCGATGCGTCCAGAATCCTTGAGCTGCTGGGGCTCCCCTACCGCGTGGTCATGCTGGCGGCAGGCGACCTGGGATTCTCGGCCTCCCTCACCTACGACCTCGAGGTCTGGGCACCGGGCGTGCGACAATGGCTCGAGGTGTCCAGCTGCTCGACCTTCTCGGACTACCAGGCGAGAAGGGCGCAGATCCGGTTTCGGCCGGAGCAGGCGGCTGGCACCGAATACGTGCACACGCTCAACGGATCGGCCCTGGCGCTTCCCCGGTTGATGGTGGCCCTCATGGAGACCTATCAGCGCCCGGACGGGTCCATCCAGCTTCCGGACGTGCTTGCCAAGGCCGTCGGTTTCGCCGAAATCACTTTGGAGGGGTGACGGGGCAGGGAAGCACGGATCGGCACCGGCCGCCGGGGTTGCGATGAAGAAGCGACAGGAAGCGCGCAAGAAGAAGACGGGGGGCGCGGCGCGTCCTCTGGGCGTTTCCCGCAAGTGGCCCGTGGCGCTGGGAGCGCTCTTCGTGACGCTCCTGGTGTGGTACATGATCTACACCGGCGAGATCGTCCGCTCCCGCGAGGCGGACGCCGAGACCTTTACCCGCATCTACGCCCAGGTGCAGAGCGGGCTGACGAGCCAGGAGCCCGGGGCCGAGCTGGCGGCGCTCACCACGCTGCAGCGGCTGCTGGTGGAGCTTGGCGTCCCCTTCGTCGTCACCTCGGAGCCCGGCAACGTCTACAACACCTCCGTCAACCTGCCCTTCGAAGTCTCCGATCCGCCCACTGCGCAGGAGATCGAGCGCATCCTTCGCTACGCCGAAGAGCTCGATACGCGCAATCAGCCGGTTGGAAACCCGGGCAGTCAGCTGGTCCACTACGGCATCACGCCGGAGGCGCGCCGATTGCAGCGGATGCCTGTCCTCTGGGCCTCGGGACTGCTTCTCACCGTTCTCCTGGCGGTCACCGTCTTTCGCTACCAGCGAAGGACCGCCGCTGAACAGGCGTGGACCGCGATGGCCCGCGAGCTGGCCCATCAGCTCGGCACTCCCATCAGTTCCCTCCAGGGGTGGGTTGAGGTGCTGGGACTGGACCCTGGACAGCGCCCCGGTGACCTGCCCCAGGTGGAGATCGCCAATGCAATCGGCGAGGATCTGGTGCGTCTGGAGCGGGTCAGCCGCCGATTCGAACTGATTGGACGGGATCCGGAGCTCAAGCGCGTGTCGCTGGTGAACGTCGTGGCCGAACTGCGCGCCTACATGGAAGTGCGGCTGCCCCGCCTGGGGCCCGGTGTGGCGTTGCATGTGGACGTTCCCGACGACCTGCCGGACGTGAGTGGACACGAGGTGCTGCTGACGTGGGCGCTGGAAAACGTGGTCAAGAACGCGCTCGACGCGATGGCGGGAACGGGTGGATCCATCACCATTTCGGCGCGGCCGGCCGAAGGACGCTGGGTGCTGCTCCGTATAAGGGACACAGGCCCCGGGGTCCCATTCGAGATTCGCGACAGGCTCTTCGACCCCGGAGTGACGACCAAGTCGGGTGGATGGGGCGTCGGCCTCACGCTGACGAAACGCATCGTCGAGGGGGTCCACGGCGGCCGCGTCGAACTGGTGGACCGCGTCGACCGCGGCGTCACCTTCCAGGCCCGTCTGCCCCGCGCGGTCGAGTCATGACCCATGGCGCCGGTTCCCTGAACCCGGAACAGAGAGAAGCGGTCGAGCACTTCGAAGGCCCCAGCCTGGTGCTCGCCGGGGCCGGATCCGGCAAGACCCGGGTGCTCACGACCCGCGTATGGCACCTCATCATGGAACACGGAGTGCCCGCCGGCCGGATCCTGGCCGTCACGTTCACCAACAAGGCGGCCGGCGAGATGCGCGAGCGCGTCGCCGCCATGCTGGGGGAGGAGCCCCGAGGCATCTGGATGGGCACCTTCCATGCGATCGGCGTGCGTCTGCTGAGGAGACATGCCCCGGAAGTCGGATGGACCAGGGGGTTCACGATCCGCGATGCGGAGCAGGCGCTGCGCGAGGTGAAGAGGGCACAGAAGGCCGCCGACGTGGACCCGAAGCGCTGGTCGCCGAAGGCCGTGCGGGCCGCGATCTCGGATGCCAAGAACTACCTGATCGGCCCCGAGGAATTCGCGTCGACCCACGCCGAGGGCCCCGACCTGCTGCTCAGGAAGGTCGCGCGCGTCTACCCGGTCTATCAGGCGTCGCTGCGGGAACAGGACGCAATGGACTTCGACGATCTGCTGGTTCTGCCGGTGCGGCTGCTCGAGAACAACCAGGATTTGCTCGAACGCTACCAGCGGTTCTTTGCGTTCATTCTGGTGGACGAGTATCAGGACACCAACCAGGCGCAGTTCAGGTTTCTGGAACTGCTGGCGCGAGAGCACCGCAACCTCATGGTCGTGGGTGACGACGACCAGAGCATCTACGGCTGGCGCGGCGCCGACATCCGCAACATCCTCGACTTCGAGCGCAGCTTTCCCGGCGCCCAGGTCGTCAGGCTCGAGCAGAACTACCGCTCGACGCCCGTCATCCTGGACGCTGCCAATGTGGTCATCAGGGAGAACCTCTACCGGAAGGACAAGACGCTGCGCACGGACCGCGTCGGCGGTCCTCCGATCACCAGGCTGGAAGCGGCCGACGAGACGGACGAAGCTCGCTGGATCGTGGAGGAGATCGAGCGGCGCATGCTGGCCGATCCATCGCTCGACCACCGGGACTTCGCGGTGCTGTACCGCACCAACGCGCAGGCCCGTGCGCTCGAGGACCGTTTCTGGCGGCGGGGCGTCCCCTACCAGATCGTGGGCGGGGTGCGCTTCTACGAGCGCCGTGAGATCCAGGATGTGCTCGCCTACCTGCGCCTCATCACCAACCCGCGCGACATCGACGCATTCGAGCGCGTCGTGAACTACCCTCGCCGCGGGGTGGGGGCGGTGTCGCTGGCCCGGCTGACGGCCTTCGCGAGGGATGAAGGGGTCGGCCTTCTCGACGCCGCGGAGCGGTCGCGCGAAATCCCCGGCCTGAACACGGCCGCCCGGAGGGGGCTCTCCGCACTCGCTGCGCTGATCCGCCGGTATTCCCTGATGGCCGGCACCGGCTCCGCGGGAGAGGTCCTGGAATCGCTCATCGACGAACTGAACCTGGTGCGGCTGTTGCGGGCCGAGGGTCCCGAAGGCGACGACCGGGCGGACAACGTCCGTGAGCTGGTGGCCGCGGCGAGCCAGTTCGAGGCGGAGGAACTGCTTGAGCTGGACGAGGGCGATCGCGATGCCTTCAGCGACCTGAGCCTCTTCCTCCAGCACGTGGCCCTGGTCGCCGACATCGACGGGCACGATCCGAGCGCGGACGCGGTCACCCTCATGACGGTACACAGCGCGAAGGGCCTGGAATTCCCGGTCGTCTTCATCAGCGGCCTGGAAGAGGGCCTGTTCCCGCTCACCCGCGCCTACGACGACGAGGCCGCGCTCGAAGAGGAGCGCAGGCTGCTCTACGTCGGGATCACTCGCGCACGCCGGAAACTCTACCTGACCCACGCCCGGTCAAGACGCAGGGCGGGGGAGATGCTGTGGTCGGGCCCTTCGACCTTCATGGACGTTCTTGAAGATCTGGAGCGAAAGAGAACGGACCGCGTCAGAGGGGCGGGCTGGATTTCGCGACCCAGGCGGGGGCGTGGGGGCGGACGCTCGTCGGCGCGGCGGAGCGGTGCCGTTGATCACGATGCCGGCTTCAACCAGGATCGGCCGAGCTACGCCCGGGGGGAGCGGGTGGTGCACCAGACCTTCGGCTCCGGAGTCATCGTCGAACTTTCCGGATTCGGGCCGGACATGAGAGTGACCGTCGACTTTGCCGATGTCGGGCGGAAGAAGCTCGTGGTGCGCTACGCGGAGCTGGAAAAGGACTACTTCTGAGCCAAGCCGTAGCCGTCCCCCTAAACTATTACAGGGTAACGATATACGATTCTTACGCTGTGGCGTGTATCACTTCCAAGAGGCCATCGATTGCCCGTGCCCTCACGCGCGCGCGGCCTCGATCACCATGCTGGCTCTCTCGCATCAGGCCGCGCCCCGGGCCGGTTCGGCGAACCCCGTCAGCGTCAGCGCTCGCTCCAGTTCCACGCCCGCCTGGGCAAGGCTGTGGGTCGCCCGGGCCCGGCCTTGCGTGTCGCCCGCCGCCAGTTCGGTCCAGTCGAAGCGGAACCCATCGGGGAGTTCCAGTTTCTCCCGGAGTTCGTCGGCGACGATCCGCCCCAGCGGCGCCACCGTCGAGTGGAGGAATTGCCGCCAGGCCTCCCGCCTCGAGGTCGCGTCGACCCCGGCGTCGGCCAGTTCGGCGGGGATGCCGCAGCACGCCAGCGCGACCCGTACCGCCGCCGAGTGCAGGTCCACCAACGCCGCGCCCGGCGCCGCGCCGATCCGCTTCGGGTCCCACCCGGCCCGGTTCCGGTCCTGGGACTGGCCCCACATGTCGAACATGGACTCGAGCAGTGCCGCCCCGCCCTTGAGTCCCGCGATGGTGGACCGCACCTCGTCGAGGCTGTTGTCCGGGTCCTTCGGCACCGGGATCAGGTTCCCGACCGGCCCGCCCGCTTCGTCGCGCAGCGCCTCGACGGTCTTGGCGTGCAGCTGGCCCGAGAGGTGCGCGGACGTGAGAGGGTCCACCCCACACCAGGGGCGCGCGGGATCGACGGCCCAGCGGCAGGAGACCACGTCGGCGGCGGGAACCCGGCGGGTCCGGTAGATCGTCGGCCCGGCCAGGTCCACCCGGTAGAGCCACGTGGACGGCGACGGCGCCCCGGTCACGTCCCACGTGTACACCGGGATCAGTTCGAGGCCCCGCGCCGCCTCGATCACGAACAGCGCCTCCCCGGTCCGGACCATCTCGCGACCGATCAGGGCCAGGCAGGCGGGCGTCAGGACGGCCTCGGCCCGCCCGGCGTCCACGGGCCGGGCCGCCGCGAAGGCGCGCCCGACGATGCCCGCGGCAATCTCCAGCGCCCCGGAGCCCTTCACGTCGGCGTCGGCCCCGGTCGCGCGCCCGACCAGCGCCCGGATGATGAGGTCGGTATACCGGGCCTCGCGCGCTTCGCGGGTCTCCCGCCGCTGCCAGGGCCAGCGCATCAGCCGACCGTGATCCCCGCGCCGTCCACCGCCTGGACGGTGGCGCCCGCGCCGTCCACCGCCACCAACCGGTAGTCGAGCCCGCCCACAAGGTCCACGAATCGCAGCCCGGGATCGTTCCAGGGGCCTTGGTCGCTGGCCGGGACCCACTGGCCGTCATCGTCGCCGCGCAACCGCGTCTCCAGCCGCACATACACAGGGGCGGCGCTGGTGCTGGTAAGCAGCCCGACCCGGCGCGGATACAGGACGTGGAACGGGCGGCCCTCGGTATCGGTCGCGGCCAGCAGAGTCAGGCTCATGGGGGTCGTCTGCGTTTCGTCTCCGGTGGACAGGGCATGATGCCGCCGCCAGGGCAGCAACAGCGCGGCGGCCCCGCTGGATCGCAGCGCGGACGGGTTGAGGCCGCGCGACAGCCGGAACCCACGCTCCCCCACCTGGGACTCGTACAGCCCGGACGCTGGCGAGCCTCGGAGCCACCCGGCGCACCGGATGATCGCCTCCTCCATGACGGGCGCCGGAGCACCGGGGGCCAGGCGCTCGCAGAGTGCAGCCGAGACCCCGAGCAGCCGAAGCGCCGTGTCCGCGTCGCCGCCGATGGCGGCCTGGAGCGCCTCGGCGGTCAGAGCCACACCCGCCTCCGGACCCGAGCCCGCAGCTCGGCGCGCGTCGTGTCGTATTCGGGGACGTCGGTCAGGGCCGCGTCAGGCACGAAGGCCCGCAGGATCTCCCGGACGCCGCCCCGCGTTGTCCGTTCCTCCAGGGCGTGAAACTCCACCGACATGAACCGGCGTCCGGCCTCGACGGCCTCCCGGATCGCCGGGGTAGCCTCGGCGGTCAGCGTGATGCGCCCGTCAGGCTGGCGCTCGGCTGCCGCCCGGGTCTCCGGCGCCGTCCGGTGAGCCAGCAGGATCCCTACGCCCTCGGCTGGCCACTCGACGGACCCCGGCGTGAACAGTTCGCGGCGGCCGCCGGACGCGGCGCGCCCCTCGGACACCATCACCCCAACCAGCTGGGGCGGCGTCCCGTCTTCGGCGGCTCGTACCTCTACAGCCGCCGTTACTGCCAGGCGGCGGGCGTCCATCAGGCCGCAAACTTCAGGCGCTTGAAGTTGCTCGGCCTCGGGATCCCGAAGCCCCAGAGGTGCGACAGCGTCAGGGCAACCTCTCCCTTTGCGGCTTCTGAATACGGATCGCGAACCAGCATCCCCGAGTCCCACACCGCGGCCACAGCGGCGCCGGAGAGCCCCCGGCCACGCCCGATGAACGCCCCGAAGTCCCCGTCGGCTGTCGCGGTCTCGAGCTCGCCACGCACGCCCCAGTCGAGGCCGGACGCCATCAGAAACTGCGCGATGGTCTCGTTGCTGGCGGCGGCGTTCGCGATGGTGCCGTGCCACAGCGTGTTGGCACCGACCGCCGCGACCACGTTCAGGTCGTCGAGGCCGGCGGCGTGCTTCCCGTCGATCAGGCCGACGAACGCCTTCAGCGTGTCTGCGGCCTTCACCTTCGCGGCCTGGGCCAACGTCACCTCGCCGATATCCGCCGTCGTCAGGCCGACGATGTCCGCCCGGTCCTCGCTTGCCTCCGCGTCACCGACGAAGACCGCTCGGTCCACGCCCTCGGTAAGCGCGGCCCGCAGGTCTCGCGTGAGCGCGTCCTCAAGGCCCGGCAGCCGCGCGGCGTCCTCCATCGAGAACACGGCGCGCACCGTGTTCCGCGTCGGCTTGATCTCGGTCACGCCAACGGTCCAAGCGGCGTCGGCGGCGGCCTCGGACCGTCCGCGCTGAGCCGCGCTGGCCCCCGCCTTCGTGACGGGGTGAGCGGACACCCCCGGCTCGACCGACTCGAAGGTGACGCCGAGCCGCATCGCCGCGGTATCCGCGAAGAGGCGGTCCAGCCAGCGCCGCTGGGTCACGCCCGCGTCGGCGTCCGTCGTGGCCTGCGTCTCCCTCGGCGCCAGCAGCCGGAGCGGGAAGCGTTCGCCGCCGATGCCGAGCGCCTGGTTGTACTCAAGCTCGGCGCCGGAGGCGGCCCGCATCTCCATTGCCGCGCCGACGTAGTTCGCGACCTGGGCGCGATCCTCCAAGCGCCGAAGCTCCCGCGTCTCGGCGTCGAGGTCGTCACCGCCTCCGGGCGGCTCGGCGCCGTCGGCCGCCACGATGGCGGCACGGTGCCGGGTCTCGGTATCGCGGTACTCGCGCGTCAGCTTGTCGGCCTCGGCCCTCACCTCGTCGGTCAGGGCGTCGCCCTCCAGGCCCGCGATCTCGTTCAGGCGCTGCCGGATCTCGCTCAATCGCAGCGCCAGTCTGGTAGCTTCGGTCACTTCCCCCACCTCCCTCACATCGTCATCATCGTCACCAGCCACACCCCCGAATATGCCAATCTGGACACGGCCCGGCAAGGCGAAATTGTCAAGGGTTCGCGCCTCCGGAGGTGCTATCCGTCCAGGAGTTCCCCCACCATGTCCCGCCACTCGGGATCCCCGCGCGGTTGCCGCTGGCGCTTCTCGGGTCCTGCCGCGCGCCTCAGTTCCGCTCCGGCGCCGTCCCGCCCGTCGCCCGCCAGGTCGCCCGCCCGTCGATGCTCGATCAGGTGACAGCGCCCGCACAGCACCCGGCAGTTGTCCGGCTCGTGCTTCCCCCCCCTCCACAGAGGCACGACGTGGTGGACCTGGAGCGCCCCGGCCCGTCCGCAACTCGTGCAGCGCCACCCGGCCCGGTCCAGGGCCTCCCGCCGGATGCGCTCGTACGCCCGCGACGGCATCCCCGCATGGTGGCGGCTCACCGGGCCACCGCAATCCGGACCGGCGCGGCGGCGACGTCGGATTCCGCGAACCGCTCCCCGACCGCGACCGCGATCACCAGGGCGGCGGCCAGGTCATCCCGCGCCCGGTCCCGGCGCTCCCCCGCCGTCCGCGTCGCCAGCTTGAGCCGCCCCTGCACGTCGGGAACGGTCCTGGCCTCCGACAGCGCGGACCGGAACGCCAGAGACACGGGCGCCGCCAGCTTCCGGCGCAACAGCGCCCGGCGGAAGAAGCGGATGTCCTCGGCGCCGTGGATGTAGCCGCCGCTCCGGAGAATCCGCCGCACCCCGTCGAGGCGCGCGCCCTCGATGGCCTGCCGAAGATCCCGGATCTTGTACGGGTCACTCGTGATCGCGTCCGGGCGCCCCCACCGCTCGACGGCCTCCTCGATCAGCGCCCCGAAGTCGGGGACCCGCCGCCCGGCCACGATCAACTCCCCGCGCTGCGCGAGCACCTGGTAGAGCCGCCCCACGCCGTCCCGCTTCCCCCGGCGGGCCAGGTCCGGCAACTCGGGCACCAACACGAAGCCCTCGACCCGGCCCGTTCGCGGCCAGTAGGCGCAGGCGGCGGAAGTCGCGGACCCGCCCGACAGGTCGAAGGCGATCACCAGGGGACCGCTTCGAGGCGGCGGCGTGTCCGTCTCGCAGGCCCTCCACTCGGCGGGATCGGCCAGCATCCGCCCGTCCGCCACTTCGGAGACCCCCGCGTTCAATCTCAAACTCCGGAAGCTACTGGCGGCCAGTTCGTCGCCCTCGGCCTCGGCGGCCTCGGCGGCGATGGCCTCCAGCAGCGGCTCGAAGCCGGGGTGGTCGAGGCTCGGATTCGCCCGCCGCCACACCTCGGGGTCCTGGATCTCCGCCTCCAGGTCCTCGACGGCGTACCGGATCGCTCGCGGCCCCTGGAGCATCCGCTCGAACCAATGCGACCCGTCCGCCGGTCGCGTCCCGATGGCAACCAGCCGCGCGCCCGGAATGGCGCCCATCCCGGTCCGGAGAACGGCCAGCGCCCGGTCCCGCGTGTTCGCCTTCCACGCCGCCGGTTCGTCGCATAGTACGAGAGAGGGTTGAAGGCCGTAAAGGCCCTCGGGCCTGCACGAGTAGACCGCCAGCCGCGCGCCGTGCTCGAGGCTCCGGATCTCGGCGACGTTCGTCGAGTCGTGGACCCTGAAGCGGGAGCGGTCCGGCTGGCCGATCCCCCACAGGAACGCCGCCGCCGCGTCGAAGGCGATCTTCGCCTGTCGCATGGTCCCCGCCACCAACACGACATCGGCGCGCGGCTGCACGAGGGGACCGTCCACCGCCGCCGCCAGGACGCCGCCGAACAACGTGGTCTTCCCGTTCTTTCGCGCGACTGTGACCCCGAAGTCGCCCGGCGTGTCGAACAGCGCCAGGGCCTCACGCTGCCACGGGAGCACCTGGAGCGGCTGCCCCGCGCGGGCGCCTTGCGTGACCGTCAGGCCCTCCAGGTAGCCCGCCAGCCGGACCGCCAGGGTCGCGGAATCGTTCATCCGTAAATGTGCGCTAGTGGACCGGGGACCCCCCGCCGCCCATCAACGCGACAGGCGGCAGGGTCTCACGGGTCCTAACCCTCGCCCTTGCCGAAGCCCCGGGGATCGTCGAGGCCACGGTGCAACACTCGGCGGCCACGCTTCGGCTGCTCCGGTGGTCGCGCCTCGTTGTATTCCTCTCTGGGCGTGCCGGGCACGGACGGCCACTCCCTCCAGCTGCCTCCGGCCGTCACGAAGACCGCCCCGTCGTCACAGATCGCAACTATCTGCCTGCCGTCCTTGATGGCCGTTGCGGCTACTACCTTCCGCGTTGTTTCGCTCATCCTCTGCCTCCCTGTCGGTTGGTGTTGTGGCCGCCCTCGCGGCCGGTGGTTGGTGTCCTTCAACCTACGCCGCCGGTCAAGCCGCTGGCTGGTCTACGCTTCCGGCACTTGGTATTCCCGCTGCGCCCGCAAGCCTCCGCCCCAGGCTGGCAGCAGGACACGGGCAACAGCGAGCCATTGCGCCCAGGCCGTCTGATAGGCCGCCTCGCCATCGTCCCCAACAGGTCGGCCAGCACCTCGCTCACGCTGACCCATTCCCCGATCCGCTGCCCCATCCTTCATTCCAATTGCCGCACGCGGCCGCCACCGTTCGCGACGGGTAGGCATTGACACAGGCTCGGTGGGTTGGCACACGCGTTGCACCAGCGCGGTCGGTCCCCTGAAAGACTTAAGGGAACCGCGGCATGATTTTCGCGCTGACCGAGTGCCCTTCGGAGGTGAGCCAGGTTGCGCCCCATGTCCTCGATCTTCCGGTCCTGTTCGGCCACCTTCGCGGCCAATTCATCGCGTTCCCTGCGCAGTCGCCGGACCTCTGAAGGATCCGCCGCCGTCTTCGCGTCCGCGACTTGGCGGCGCAGCGCCGTTATCTCGGCCCGGTGCTTGCGGATGATCGCGGCGTCCCGTTCCTCGCGGCGCTTCGCGGCAGTCTTTCGGGCGCGCCGTTCGGCCTTGGCCTGGTCGCGTTCCTCCGGAGTGCGCTTCTGGTCGGCGCACCAAGCGAGCGCGGCCTTCACGGTGTGAGCGTGTTCGGCGAGGGTGTCCCAATCGTGGTCCGCCAGCGGCAGGTAGCGCAGCAGGGTCGGCCAGCGGATCGACACTTCGTCCGCGGCCCGCATGGCCTCGAAGACTGCGCGCGGCGACCAAGGCGGAACGCGTTCCGTCTTGAAAATCTCGGAGCGCCGGTCGCCGCCGTGCTGAACGTATGGGCGTAACCAGACAGCGAACTCCCACCGCGCTTTCAGTAGCTCCCGCTGCGCGTCGTATCCGGCCCGAAGGTGAGAGAGCAGTCCTTCGCGGAACTCGGCGACCGGATCGGCTCGCCCCTCCGGCATCGTGATGGGCTCGCCGGTGACGACATGTACGAGTTTCATGTCGAGCACCCCCGGCAGTTGGGGTCAACCTTGCCGGTGCCAATCGGTCGCCGGTCGCGGGTGCGCAAATCGACGTAGACGAGCCCGCCGCACCGCTCGCACCGGCTCCACAGCTTGGCCGGGTCGCCACCTTCGCCGGAGGGTATGAAGCCCTGGCGGATCAGTTGCGCCCGGGTGCTCATGCTGCGTACCTCCGCCCTCTGCGACGGGGCCAGCCCGCACCGTCGAGCAGGAAGTCCACGTCCTCGCGCGTGAGCTCTTCGTCGGGTTGCTCGAGCACCTCCTCCAGCTCGGAAGCCGCCCGGAACAGCGGCCCCGGATCGCCGTTGTCGAGCGCGCGCGCCACCTTGCCGAAGTGGATCCCCGGCCAGCGTTGCAGGACTCTCGATACGTCCGCCTCCAGCCACCTCATCACCGCCTCCCTTGACCCGCCGCCCGTGCGGCGCGATCCTTCAAAAATGTGCGGGGCTTGCTCGATTCGTCTCCCTGCGAGCCCCGCAGGTTGGTTTAGCCCGATCGCGTTCTCTCGTTGGCGCGGTCGGGCTTTTTCATGCCTGTGCCGACTTGTCCCCGATGAGCCCGACCTTAACGGGTGGATCCGTCCGGAGAGTCACCTGCCCGCTTTCGACACCGCGGATCAGGAGATCGAGTGCCAGGTCCATTGCGCCCGACAGCGAGATCGGCTTGCCCGTGCTCCGCCGGATCAGATGCAGTGCCCGCTTCAGTTTGTCGGTTGAGCACGTCACCCGCGACCTGCCGCGCATCCTTCGCCAGAGCCTCATTGGGCGGCCTCCGGACGTCCCGCCAACCATTCCTCGACCACCTGTTCGCGCCATCCGACGGCATTGGCTCCGAGGCGCAACGGCGCCGGAAACTCCCGAGCTCTCACGCGCCGCCACAGCGTCGTCCGACTCAGCCCGATGCGTTCACAAACCGCTTTCGTCCGAAGAATCCTGCCCACTTTGCCCCTCCCGTTTCGTGGCGTCCCTTGCGACTGGGAGGATACTAAAACGCCGACTAAAGCGCGGTTTTAGTCGGCGCGGGCATGGCGGGACCACTTCGTCACCGCGTTCTCGACGGTAGATTCGGGCATGTCGAGCGCCTGCCCGATCTCATGCAGCGCCTGTCGGCGCCCGATGGCGCCCTGCGTGAACCAACGGAAACAGTAGTAGATCCGCAGGTCGCGCTCGTCCTGGTTGGCGAACGCGGGGTTCTTGTCCTTGGGGGGCGCCTTCAGCGTACCCTTGAGGGAGGCGTAAGCGACGACGTTCGCCCACTCCTGGAGTTGGTCGGGGATCGGTTCCCGGCGCTCCCGAAGCTCGAAGAACAGCGCGGCCAAGCCGTCCCAAGCCCATCGCTTGCGCTTCTCGATGGCCCACGCGATGAACGTCTCGATCAGTCCGCTCTCGTCTTTCCCTCGGTCGCGAGCGATGAGCCACCGGCTTCTCAGGTCCGTGTGCCGAATGAGCAGACCGGGTTTGTTCCAGTTCGGATCCGAGGCGTAGGCCCATGTGACGTCCCCGCGTTCCTTTCGGCTGAGTTCGTCGGGGTCGCGGTGGAAGCCCAACAACATCTCGTCAGGCATCCTCGCCTCCCGTGACGTGGGCGGCCCAATCTGCCATGACCCTCCGGCGTTGATCGAACAGGTCGCTCCGCTGGTAGACCCCTTCGACGCCCTTGACCCGGTGGGCCAGCGCGAGTTCGGCTACCTGGCGGTCCACGCCCTGTTCGGCTGCCCAGGTGCGGAAGCTGGTTCTGAATCCGTGAACGGTCCCGTTCACCTTGAGTCGGCGCAGTACGTTGCCGTGTGTGTTGGTGGCCAGCGGGCGACCCGTCCGGCGGGCCGGGAAGATGTACTTGCCGCGGCCCAACTGGCGCGCCTCGCGCAGCACTTCGAGTGCGGCACGGCTGAGCGGGACGCGGTGCTCGCGCTTCCCCTTCATGCGGCTGGCCGGGATCGTCCACAGCCGGGCGTCCATGTCGATTTCGTTCCACTGTGCGCCGCGAACCTCAGCGGAACGAGTGGCCGTCAGGATCACAAACTCCACGGCGAGCCGGGCGGACGGCTGGAAGCGGCTGGCGCGCACCATCCGCACCACGTCCCCCACTTCGGAGTGCGGCACGGCCCGGTGGTGCTTGTGGCCGCCGTTTCGTGGCAGCGCCGCCGTGATCGAGTCCCCGGCGGGATTGTCCTCGCGGTAGCCCTTCGCGACGGCCCACTTCATCACGGCCCCGAGGCGCTGCCGCACACTGCGCGCAGCGCCGGGCTTCGTGGTCCATATCGGGGTCAACACGCTCATCACGTCGGCGGTGGTGACCTTGCCCACCGGCTTCTCGCCGATCCTCGGCAGCACATAGTCGTTGAACGACTGCCGCCACTTCGACGGCAGGTTGGTCCCAGGCTTCCACCCCTTCGAGTGCAGCGCGATCACCTTCTCGACGGCCTCGGCAACTGTCGGGATACCGTCGCCCCGCGGATCGCGCCCGTGGTAGGCGAGGCGCGCGTTCTCACGCGCCTGCTCCCGTGCCTCGGCCAACGAGACGAAGGCAGCCGGACCCAGGCCCAGGTTGGTCCGGCGTCCGTTGATCGCGATGCGCTGCCCCCAGGACTTGCCCACTCGCCCGTTGGGCCGGTGCCAGACTCGGAGGTAGAGTCCGAACGATCCCCTACCGCCGTCGCCGTAGCGCCCGGGCCGGGTCACGGTGCGGACAAAAGCCGCCGTCAGAGGTCGATTGTGGGCCACTTGTCACTCCCCGTATCACTTGAAGGTATCACTTTCAACGTAACAATAAAGTGATACAGGGCGGCACTTCATGCAACAGGGCGAAACGAAAACATGAAGGCGAGGCGCTCGGCCAACCTCATGGACGACAGGGATTTAGGGACAGGTTGCAACGGTCTGCAACGCTATGCCACAGGAGGCCAAACTACTTCTGAGCCATCCCGCCCTCAGGGGCGCCGCCCACTTCCTCGGCCTCGTCCTTGGCGGCGGTGTCGGGAGCCTCGGCGGACTCCTGGTCGGCGGGCGGCTCCGCGGCGGGCGGAGTGCGCGCATTCTGATGGAGCTGAGCAAGACGAAACAGTCCTGCCGCGCTGGTCCGCATCGTGCGGACTTTCGAGGCGACCTCGAGCACTGCGTCTTCGGCCTCTGACTGCGCCACGTCGACAAGGGCAAGCAGGTCCTTCAGCCGGGTCTGGAGTTCGGTAGAGCCGTGCTCGATCCCCTTCGCCAGACCGCCTACCGACGCCCCGAGGCGGTCCACTTCCCCCCGAACGGTCTTGGTGATGTGGTCGATGTTCCTGGCCGCGCTGCACGCATGATCCACCAGCGACTGCGACCGGGTGCTGGTCGCGGCCAGGAAATCTGTCCAGGAGGCGGCTAGCCGGCGCAGCTCCGCGAGCACGAGCAGCAATACCACGAGCAGCGCAACCAGGGCGACCGCCGCCCCGCCCACCGCCCAGGCCGAAAAGCTGGTGAAGCCGTCGCGCGCCAGTTCGACGACGGTCGTGTCCTGCAGGATTGACAGTGAATGCGGCTTCATCGGCCGTCCCCGGGGTTTGGTTGTGATCTCTCCGAATATGGGGATTCAACCCGGGGCGATCCAGCGCTATCTTGAACCCATGCCAACCTTCATCGTGTCGGGTGGCCGCGAACTCTCCGGCATTATCCGGCCGGCCGGTAACAAGAACGCGGCGCTTCCCGTTCTGGCGGCGACGCTGATGTCGTCCGAGCCCGTCACCATCGGCAACGTCCCGCGCATCCGCGATGTCGCGACTCTGCTCGAGATCATGGAGTCGCTCGGCGCCAGCGTCACCTGGACCGGCCCGGGGACCGTCCAGGTGGATGCGGCGAACGTCAGTGCCGGGAACCTCGATCCCGAACTGTCCAAGCGAATTCGGGCGTCCATCCTGCTGGCGGGGCCGTTGCTGGCCCGGTTCGGATCGCTCTCGCTGCCCCCCCCGGGGGGGGACGTGATCGGCCGGCGTCGCCTCGACACCCATGTCCTCGCGTTTCGGGAGTTGGGCGCCAAGGTCAAGACAACCGCAGGACTCGAAATCGATGGGCGGACGCTCGTCGGTGGCAGCATGTTCCTCGACGAGCCGTCCGTCACCGCGACCGAGAACGCGATCATGGCGGCTACGCTGGCGTCCGGTGAGACCCTCATCAGGAATGCCGCGGCCGAACCGCACGTGCAGGATCTGTGCAGGTGTCTCAACCGCATGGGTGCGCGGATCGGCGGGATAGGGACCTCCAACCTCACGATCGAGGGGGTATCGTCCCTGGGTGGGGCCGAATTCGATATCGGCGCCGACCATATCGAGACCGGCTCTTTCATTGGCCTCGCCGCCGTCACCCGCAGCAGGCTGGTGATCGAGGAGGCGCCGATCGAACACCTCGACTCCATCCTCATCGGTTTCCGGCGCCTGGGCATCGACTGCACCGTGGACGGATCGAATCTGGTCGTGGACGGACGCCCCGAGCCCGAGATTCAAATGGATGCCTTCGGCCACCTTCCCAAGGTCGACGACGGTCCGTGGCCAGCCTTTCCTGCCGACCTGACATCGATCGCGGTGGTCGCGGCCACACAGGCGCGCGGGACGGTGCTGATCCACGAAAAGATGTTCGAGTCCCGCATGTTCTTCACCGACAAGCTGGTCGCAATGGGAGCACGGATCATCCTCTGCGACCCGCACCGGGTTGTCGTCGTGGGTCCATCGAGTCTGCGCGGCGCCCGGGTGGAGAGCCCGGATATCCGAGCTGGTATGGCGATACTCATCGCAGCGCTGGGGGCGCGCGGCACCAGCGTAATACGCAACGCGGGGCAGATCGAGCGGGGGTACGAGAGCATCGACCGCCGGCTGGAGAAGCTCGGGGCCCGGATCGAGCGCCGCGATTGACCCGGGAGCCCCGCCAAGGCTATACTTCATCACGGTGGTCAGGCCGCTCAGGGCGGCCTATATGAGTGGGGGATGGTGTCCCCCGCTCTTTTTTGTCCGCTTGCGACAGGGGGTGGCGTGAAACCAAACCGCTTGGAACTCCAAAAGGGGTTTGAAGATCGACTCTCCCATCTGGGTTATGAGCTCGTGCAGGTGCAGTGGGCGGGACACGTTCGCCGACCGGTGATCCGGCTCCGCGTGGAACGTGAAGCGCTGGACCGGCCCGTCTCGCTCGCTGATTGCGCGAGTATCAGCCGCCATATGGAAGCGTGGCTCGATCGGGAAGAAGGATTTCCCGCGAACTACGTGCTGGAGGTCTCTTCGCCCGGTCTGGAGCGCCCGCTGACCTGGGGCAGGGACTTCCAGCGGTTTCGGGGCCGGAGGGTCGCCGTCAAGGGTAGGGAGGAGCTGGTTGGTCGGGCGGTTCGCCTCGAGGGTGAATTGCTGGGCATGGTGCGGGGCGCGGATGGGGCGGAGATGGTCCTGTTGCGCTTGAACGGAGGCGACGAGGTCGAGGTGCCTCGAGCGAGCATCGAGGGTGCTCGCCTGGTCCACGATTGGAAGAACAAATGACGAATACCGGGTTGGTCCTGGCGGCTTTCCGCGAAATCGCGGCGACCAAGAGCCTGGAACCGGATGCGGTCAATGAACTGATCCGGGATGCAATCCATGCAGGTCTGGCCCGCATTTACGGGGCGAACGTCAGTACCGAAATCAACATCGACGATGTGGGCGGCGACATCGAGATGTTCGTCCTGAAACGGGTGGTCGACACCGTCGAGGACCCTTCGGCCGAAGTCTCGGTGCAGGAGGCCCGGTGGGACGACCCGACCTACGAGGTCGGCGACGTCATGGAGATCCCCGTGGAGTTTTCCCAGTTCGGCCGCAACGCCGTCATGGCGGCCAAGCAGCGGATCGTTCAACTGGTCCGCGAGGGTGAGCGACAGCGCATTCGCGAAGAGTACAGCGACCGGGTCGGCGAACTGCTGTCTGGAGAGGTCCAGCAGATCGAGCGGGGCAAACTCGTCCTGATGCTCAATCGTACGCGCGATGCCGAGGCCATCATTCCCTGGAAGGAGCAGAACCCGCGGGAGCGCTTCCGCCAGGGCGAGTCCATTCGCGCGGTGCTCAAGAGGGTGGAAGAGACCCCGAAGGGGCCCCGGCTGGTGTTCTCGCGCGCCGATCCGCTCTTTGTCGCGGCGCTGTTCAGGCTCGAGGTGCCCGAGATCTACCAGGGAATCGTCGAGATCAAGGAGCTCACCCGGGAAGTGGGTGGGCGCACCAAGATCGCCGTGCACAGCCGTGACGACTCGATCGATCCGGTGGGTGCGTGCGTGGGCCTCAAGGGTTCCCGCGTACAGGCCGTGGTTTCGGAGCTGGGAGGCGAGAGGATCGACATCGTCCCCTGGCACCCCGATCCTGAAATCTTCGCTCGGCGGGCGCTGGCTCCGGCACGGGTGGCCAAGGTGGTTTCCGATCCGCGCCGCCAGGTGATAACGGCGATCGTGGACGAAGATCAGCTTTCTCTGGCCATCGGTAGAAACGGTCAGAACGTGCGCCTTGCATCCCAGCTGATCGGGTGGCAGATCGACCTGTACGGTTCGCGGGAATGGCTGGAGCGGGGATCGGACATGTCGGTCTTCGTCGAGGACGAAACGGACTCGTACGAGACCGCGGACTTCCCGCTGCGGGAACTGTCCCTGGACCATGGCACCCTGTCCGCGCTGGCGTCGGCCGGTTACGAGAGCTTCCTCGACATCATCGACCTCGACCGGGGAGATTTTCTCGCGGTCACGGGCGTTACCGAGGAAGCGGCGGAGCAGCTTCTGACCCTCATTGAAGACTTGACCGTGGTGGATTCGGAGTCGGCTCGCGGCGCTGATGACTCGACGGCCCTCCAGGGAGATCTCGTCTGATGAGAGTGCGGGAGCTGGCCGTTGATCTGAAGGTCAACACCGATGTTCTGCTCAGATTCCTGCGCAGTTCGGGGGTTCCGGTGGGTGACGCGAACGCTGCCATCCGCGACTCCGACGTGGCCCGGATCCGGATTCGGCTGGAGCGGGAGCGACGTGCCGGACATGGCAGCGCAGCGGACGTTATGCGGACCGCCGTGAAGGGCGTTCGGCCAACGAGCCGTCGCCGTCGTGTGCGCCGGCGAGTTGCTGTTGCCCCGCCGGCACAACCGGTTGAAGAAGCCGCGGTGACCGAGGACGAGGAGACGCCTGCCGAGGTGGCGACCGACCAACCCGTCGACCAGCCGGCGGCGGAGGTGGACGGAATGTCGGCAGGCGATGCGGTCGCTCCTGCGGAAGAGGCGCCGGACGCTCCTGCCGCGGCCCCGGCGGGACCTGCTGTGGAGGCCGAGGTCGGTCCGGAAGATTCGACAAGCGATGGCGCCGCTGTCGCAGCGGTGGATTCCGATTCGGCGGTTGTTGCCCCGGATGCGGGTGTCGTCGATGCAGCTGCGACGGAGGCTGTCCCCACTCCCGACGAAGCTGCTCCGGCTGAGGCCGGGGACGCCCCCGAAGCGGCGCAGGCTACGCCGCCGGAGGAAGACGCGCCGGCCGAGGAGACAGCGGTGCCTTCGGAAGAGACGCCGGTGGCGGCTGCGTCCGAGGAGGAGGAGGCGCCAGCCACGGCATCCGACTCTGTCGATGCGGCACCGACACCGCGCCGCGCGGCCGGTGAGGGACTCGCGCCGGCAAGGCTGGGCATGAGACCATCGCCCGCCCGCGAAGGGATCGTACCACCCGGAGAAGGGCTCGCCCCCGCGGCCAGCGCCGGTCCGGGAGGAACCGTGCGGATTCAGGCCGAGGGATACACCTCAGACGGCCGCAGGAAGAAGGATCGCAAGAAGGGCAAGCGCCGCCGGGGCGCGGATCGCGACAAGGCCAAGCAGAACATCCAGCGTGTGATGGCCGAACTTCGGGGCGGTCGCAAGAAGCGCCGCAAGGGCAAGGGAATGGTGACTGCCGCTCGCGTGGAGCGCGAGGCGGCCGAGGAACAGGCGGCGAAGGAGAAAGCCACGGAGGCTCAGACCGTTCGCGTCAACGAGTTCCTCACGGTTGCCGAACTCGGAGAGCTCATCGACGTCAGCGCGGCCGAGATCATCGGTTCCGCCTTCAGGGACATGGGTCTCCCGGTCACCATCAACCAGAGACTGGACTTCGACCAGATCGAACTCCTTCTGGACGGATTCGGCTTCAAGGCGGTTCGCGAATCGGACTATCTGCCTGCCGTCGAGGTGATCGACGAAGACGACCCCGCCGATCTCAGGTCCCGTCCGCCCGTCGTTACGGTCATGGGGCATGTCGACCACGGGAAGACCAAGCTGCTGGACTGGATTCGCAACACCAACGTGGTGGCGGGCGAAGCAGGGGGGATTACGCAGCACATCGGTGCCTACCACGTCCAGCTCGACGGGGGCCGCACGATCTCGTTCCTGGATACGCCCGGCCACGCCGCCTTCACCGCGATGCGCGCCCGCGGCGCGGATGTGACCGATCTGGTGGTCCTTGTAGTAGCGGCCGACGACGCCGTGATGCCGCAGACGATCGAGGCGGTGAGCCACGCGAACAACGCGGGCGTCCCGATGGTCGTAGCCATCAACAAGGTCGACCTGCCGAGCGCGAATCCGGACCAGGTCAAGCAGGATCTGCTGCGTCACCAGGTTACGGTGGAGGACTATGGCGGCGAGACGCTGGTCGCGGAAGTCTCCGCCAAGACCGGTCAGGGGATGGACGATCTGCTCGAGAAGGTTCTCCTGCAGGCGGAACTCCTCGACCTCAAGGCAAACCCGTCCCGCGCCGCCGTTGGAGCGGTGGTGGAGGCGGAGCTGGACATCGGAAAGGGTCCGGTTGCCACCATCCTGGTCCAGAACGGCACCCTGAGTATCGGCGACAGCTACGTCGTCGGTCTCCACGCCGGCCGGGTCCGTGCTCTCCTGGACGAGCGCGGACAGCATGTCGACGAGGTCGGTCCGGGGATTCCCGTGCAGATCGTCGGGACCGCCGGAGTGCCGCAGGCCGGTGACGTGCTGCAGGTCATGGACCACGTCCAGGCGGCTTCGGTGGCGGGGAATCGACAGCGGCTGGATCGCGAGAAGCAGCTGAGGATCAAGGAGCGGGGCATCCGGCTCGGTGACTTCAGCAAGCTGCTGGCCGCGGGAGAGGTCAGCACGCTTCGCATGGTGGTGAAGGGCGATGTGGACGGCTCCGTTCAGGCCATCTGCGATGCGATGGAACAGTTGTCGACTTCCGAGGTGCGGGTGGAGATCATCCACCGCGGGGTCGGTGCGGTAAACGAATCGGACGTGATGCTTGCGCTGACGGCTGGCGCGGTCGTGGTCGGCTTCCGGGTCCGACCGGATACCGGAGCTCGTCAGGCGGCCACCCGCGAGGCCATCGAGATCCAGACCTTCGACATCATCTATGAGGCCGTCGAGCATGTGCGGGCGGCACTCGAGGGGCTGCTGGCGCCCGAGCGCAGGGAGCAGGTCGTCGGTGCGGCCGAGGTGCGGGTGGTGTTCAAGATTCGCGGCGTCGGCACGATTGCGGGAAGCTACGTGGTGGACGGGAACATCCAGCGTGGTGCACTGGCCCGGGTGATTCGCGACGGTGTCGTGGTCTACGACAGCGAAGTGGGTTCGCTGAAGCGCTTCAAGGACGACGTCAAGGAGGTCCGCGACGGCTTCGAATGCGGCATCGGGATCTCCAACTTCAACGATCTCAAGTCGGGCGACATCGTCGAGACCTACAGCGTAGAGGAAGTCGCCCGCACCCTGGCGGGCGCCGCGCGGAGTTGAGAGGACGACGGACGCCGCCCCGCTGACCCGCCATGGTCGTAACCGTGTCCACCTGGGATTTGTCGATACCGGGCTCGGCTTCCCTGAAGGAAAAGAGGGCGGTGCTCAGGTCGCTGAAGGACCGGCTGGGGAAAATGAACGTGTCCGTCGCTGAATCGGGGCTGCAGGAGATACGTAACCGCGGTCGCATCACCGTGGCGTTCCTGGCGGCGCACTCCGCACAGGCGGACTCGATCCACGCCTCGCTGGACCGCGTGATCGACGGGGCCAGAGGCGCTGTGGTCGTCGGCAATTCCAGCGAACGGTTCTGATGTCCGGGCTGCGCAGGTCACGACTCGGCGAACAGCTCCGGCGCGAGCTCTCCATCAAGCTTCGGGGTCTGGTCAGGGATCCGGGGCTCGGTCCGCTCTCGGTAACCGGGGTCGATGTCACGGCCGATCTATGGCTGGCGCGGGTGTATGTGGAGGTGTACGGGTCGGCGGCCGAGCAGTCGGAGACGATGGCGGCACTGCGTCGGGCGGCCCCCTTCCTGCGCTCCGTTCTCGGGCGGGAGCTGCACATCCGCCGCATGCCGGAACTGAGATTCCACCGGGACGAGTCCACTGAAGCAGGTCAGCGGATCGAAGCGATTCTGCGTGACGTGCTCCCTTCGGACGAATCCGAATCGAAGCAGCCCGAGCGACCCCTCTCCGACGAGAAGGACCGCGCGGGCTCAGGGGACTCTTGAGCGGATCGCGTCGCGCAATGGGAATACTGCTGGTGGACAAGCCGGCGGGGTGGACCTCCCACGATGTCGTGGCGGTCGCCCGGGGCGCCCTGGGCACCAGGAAGATCGGACACGCGGGAACGCTCGACCCCTTTGCGACCGGACTGCTCGTGTTGGGGATCGGCAGAGCGACGCGCGTGCTGGAGTACCTGGTAGGGCTGGACAAGGAGTACGAGGCGACCGCTCGCCTGGGAGTCGCTACCGACTCCTTCGACCCCGAGGGAACCCGGACTTCCGAAGACGATCGCTGGCAGGATCTGTCCCCTGAAGAAATTCACAGGGTTGCGGCCGGATTGGTCGGCCCTCTTCTCCAGACCCCTCCGCTGTATTCCGCGGTCAAGGTCGGGGGCGTCCCCGCGCACCGCCGCGTCCGCCGGGGGGAGGACGTCCAACTTGCCGCCCGGGCAGTGGAGGTGCGTTCATTTCGGGTGCTGGAGGTGGAGTTGCCGAACGTCCGGTTCCAGGTGAGCTGCTCCAGCGGCACCTACATTCGCAGCCTTGCCGGCGAGCTTGGCGAGCGCCTGGGTACGGCGTGCCACCTGACGGAGCTGCGGCGCCACAGGGTTGGGGAGTTCGCAGCAGGTCGTGCGGCAACGGTTTCGGAACTGAGGGAAGGCAGAGTGCCCGAGCAAGCCTGGGTCGCACCGGCGACCGCGCTGTCACACCTGGAGCGCGTGCAGGTCGATGCGGACGAGGCGGGAATGCTGGCGGCAGGCCGGCAGGTGCGGATGAGCACCCGTGATGCCAGCCCCGTGGCGGTCATCCTTCCGGGAGAGGAGTTGGTCGCCGTCGGTGCGGTGGAGCACGGCATCCTCAAGCCACGCAAGGTGTTCCTCAGTGCGTGACGACACGGCGCGCGCAACTGTGTTTACGACCGGTGCCTCGGGGCTTCCCCGGGACGATCGCCCGGTAGTCGTCACTGTGGGCACCTTTGACGGCGTGCACCTGGGGCACTGGAAAGTGCTCCGGGAGATCGGTGCCCGGGCTGCCGACCGCAATGGCCGCAGTGTTCTCGTCACCTTTGAGCCGCATCCGCTGCGGATTGTGCGTCCAGAAACGGCGCCTCCGCTCCTTACGACGCTCGACGAGAAGAAGGCCGTCCTGGCCGAGAGTCCCCTCGACTATGTGGTCTTCGTGGCGTTCACTCCTGAACTCAGTCGATACTCTCCCCGGAGATTCGTGACGGAATTGCTTCTGGACCGACTCGGGATGGACGAACTGGTCATCGGCTACGATCACGGTTTCGGGCGGGGTCGCTCGGGCGATGTCAACACGCTGCGAACCATCGCCGCCGAATTCGGATTCCAGCTCGATATCGTGGAAGCGGTCAACACCGACGACGGTGCGATTTCCTCGACCTCGATCCGGCGGGCCCTGCTCGATGGCAGGCTCGAGGACGCGAATCGCGGGCTGGGTCGACCCTATCGGATCACCGGAGTGGTGACCCGCGGCGATGGTCGCGGGCGGGAACTCGGCTTTCCCACCGCCAACCTCCTTGTGTGTGGCGCCGACAAGCTGACCCCCGCCGCAGGCATCTACGCCTGCCACGTCACGCTGGATCGGGGCAGGTTCATGGGGGCGCTGCATATCGGGCCGCGCCCCACCTTCCCCGGGGCGGAACCGACGGTTGAGGTCCATGTGCTCGACTTCGACCATGATCTCTACGGGAGGGAGATCCACCTGGATCTGATCGAGTTCCTTCGCCCGGTGGTGGCATTTCCTACTGTGAATGCGTTGCAGGAGCAGATGCACGAAGACGTGATCAGGGCCCGAAGCGTACTGGAATCGCGATCTTCCGGCGATGGAACGAATGGCACCTTGTCCCCATGACCTCTCACAGCTATGATTTAAGGCTGTCCGCCCGACGGCATCGCCGTCCGAGGGCAGCAAATCGCCTGTGCGGAAGACTCGCCGGGCCCGCGGCCAGCGCGTGCTTGCGCCGCGGCTTGCGTCTCATGGGGAGACAAAGAGACACGGAAACGGAATGGGCATCGACAAGCAACAGATCGTAAGGAAGTACCAGCCGCACGAGAACGGAGCCGGCAGCACACCCGTGCAGGTCGCTCTTCTCACGGCCAGAATCAATCATCTCCGTGGTCACTTCGACACCCACAAGCACGACCACCACAGCCGCCGCGGCCTGCTCAAGATGGTAGGACGCAGAAGGCGCCTTCTCGAGTACCTGAAGCGCACCGACGTCGAAGGGTACAGGGAATTGATCAAAGACCTCGGACTGCGCCATTGACCGGCGAGAGTCGAGACGGCCCCTCGGCCGTGACTCTTGCGTAGTGCTGCCGTCCACCCCCGCCGCGATTCAGCGGCAATTCCGGAAGAAGAAATGACAGAGAGAATCGAACGTGAATTCGCCGGCAGGCGTCTCGTTCTCGAGGTGGGCCGCATGGCTCGTCTCGCGCACGGGTCCTGCCTTGTTCAATATGGCGACACCGTCGTCCTTGTGACTGCGACGGTACAGAACAAAACCACCCACCTCCCGTTTTTTCCGCTGACGGTCGAGTATCGGGAGAAGGCCTATGCCGCGGGAAAGATCCCCGGCGGCTTCTTCAAGCGGGAAGGAGCTCCGCAGGAAAAGGAAATCCTCTCGGCGAGGCTGGCGGACAGAACCCTCCGCCCCCTTTTCCCCAACGGGTTCTACAACGAAACCCAGATCCACGCACAGGTCCTCAGCGCCGATCAGGAGAACGACGCGGATGTCCTGACCCTCATCGGGGCCTCGGTGGCCTTGAACACCTCGGTGATCCCCTTCCACACACCCGTGGCGTCGGTCCGGGTGGGCCGCATCCAGGGGAATTGGGTGGTCAATCCCACCTTCCGCCAGCTCGAGTACGCCGATGTGGACATCGTCGTCGCCGGCACGGCCAAGGCCATCGTGATGGTCGAGGGCGGAGCCATTCAGGTGCCCGAGAACGAAATCCTGGATGGGTTGATCGTCGCGCAGGAAGCGATCAGGGAGCTGATCGACATGCAGGAGGTGCTGATCGCGCCCCGGCGCCAGCCCGAGATGGCGTGGGAGCCCAGGGCGGTGTCGGCGGAGGTGCAACAGCAGGTCGAGGATCTCGCTGGCGACAAGGTGTCCGGCGCCGTGCAGATCGCTGACAAGCAGGAGCGGCAGGCGGCACTCGCAGCCATCGCGGCGGATGTCGCGGAGCAGCTGGCGGGCGATGAGGCTGTGGGCGACGGCGATGTCGCTGGCGTGGTCAGGTCGCTCGAGAAGAAGCACGTGCGTGCGCGCATTCTCGATGAGGGTGTTCGCGCCGACGGAAGGACCGCCGACGAGGTGCGTCCGATCGTCTGCGAGACCGGTGTGCTTCCCAGAACGCACGGTTCGGCCCTGTTCACGCGGGGCGAGACCCAATCGCTCGGCGTCGTGACGCTGGGCACCTCGAAGGACGAGCAGCGCATCGACTCGATCGACAACGCCGAGCAGGTCACCAAGTCCTTCATGTTGCACTACAACTTCCCGCCGTTCTCGGTTGGCGAGGCCCGTCCGATCCGCTCGACCTCCCGGCGCGAGAAGGGCCACGGCGCGCTTGCGGAGCGGGCGATTCAGCCGCTCCTCCCGGTCTACGACGACTTCCCCTACACGATCCGGATCGTATCGGACATCCTGGAATCGAACGGATCATCGTCGATGGCATCGGTGTGCTCCGCATCGATGTCGCTGATGGACGCCGGCGTTCCCATCGAGGCTGCGTGTGCTGGTGTGGCCATGGGCCTGGTCACCGAAGGCGACCGGGTTGCGATCCTCACCGACATCCTGGGCCTGGAGGATGCCGTCGGGGACATGGACTTCAAGGTGGCGGGCACCCGCAAGGGGGTCACCTCGATCCAGATGGACATCAAGATCGACGGCCTTACGGTTGAATTGCTCAGGGAGGCGCTCGAGCGGGCCCACGAGGGCAGGATGCACATCCTCGACCGGATGGATGCCGTTCTTGCCGAGCCGCGTCCGGATCTGTCGCCGCATGCACCGCGCATTGTGGCGATCAGGATCAATCCCGAGAAGATCGGCGAGATCATCGGCCCCAAGGGCAAGACAATCCGCGCGATCCAGGACGAATCGGGCGCTACGATCGAAGTCGACGACGAAGGCATCGTGAAGATCGCCGCCGTCTCCGCCGAGGCCGGGCAGAGGGCCCGCGAGATGATCGAGGCCATCGTGCAGGACCCCGAAGTGGGGCGGATCTACGAGGGCCCGGTCAAGAATACGACCACCTTCGGCGCTTTCGTGGAGATCATGCCGGGGGTCGAGGGCCTGTGCCACATTTCGCAGTTGGCGGATCACCGGGTCGCCAAGACCGAGGATGTCGTGAATCGCGGCGACGTGGTCCGCGTGAAGCTCCTCTCGATCGACGAGAAGGGACGGATGCGGCTTTCGCTGAAGGCTGCCGCCGAGGAAGAGCGGGACGGCTCGCACAGACAGCCGGTAGAGGCGCACTCCTGACGTCGGACTGCTGAGGGTGGCCGCGCCACGGTCGGCAGTCCCGGAGCTTCGACTCCGCACGCAACCCGCCGGGGGATATCGCGAATCCCGGCTCACGAATGGAGTGCGGGTGCTCACCGAGCGGATGTGCGGTGTCCGCTCGGTGGCGATGGGCGTGTGGATTCGGCAGGGCTCCGCTCACGAGCCGCGAGAACGGGCGGGAATCAGCCACCTGCTGGAGCACATGGTCTTCCGCGGGACGACGACCCGGCCGCGCCGGCAGATTGCTGTGGCCCTCGAGGGACTGGGGGGCTCGCTGAACGCATACACCGCGCGCGAGCACACCGGCTACGAGGCCAGGGTGAGAGGCCGGCACATTGGGGAGGCGATCGAGATCCTGTCGGACCTCGTCCGGAATCCCCTTCTGCGCCAGGAGGACCTGGACCGGGAGAAGGAGGTGGTCTTCGAAGAGATCGCGGCGGTCGAGGACACTCCCGACGACCTCGTATTCGACCTGCACGGGAGCCGGATGTGGCGCGGGCACCCGTACGGAAGACCAATTCTCGGGACGCGCGATACGGTCGGTTCCGTGACCCGGGCGGATCTGTGCGAACTGCGCCACCGCACCTACACGGGAGCCAACCTCGTCGTTGCGGCTGCCGGCCGCGTCGACCACGATGCCTTTGTCGCCATGACGGAGGAGCGGTTGGGAGACCTGCAGGCGGGAGAAACGGTCTCCCCCGCAGGCGTGCCTCCCGATCCACGCCAGGGGATGGACCGGGTCCTGCGGGACTCGGCGCAAACGCACCTTGTGTTCGGTGCCCCCGCGCGGGGTGCTTCGCATCCCGATCGCTACGCACTGCTGCTCCTGTCGGCCGTGCTCGGGGGAGGCATGAGCTCCCGGCTCTTTCAACGGATTCGGGAAGACCTGGCGCTCGCCTATTCCGTCTACTCCTTTCAGTCGCTGTACGCGCGGTCGGGAGTCTTCGGAGTGTACCTGGGTACTCGGGCCGCGTGGGCTGTGGATGCGCTCGATGCCGTTCAGGAGGTCTGTGCCGCGGTGGCCCGTGACGGACTCACCCCGGAGGAGCTCGCGCGAACGAGAGAGCAGGTGAAGGGAGAGATCCTGCTCTCGCTGGAGTCTCCGGGGGCTCGCGTCCATCGACTGGCGGGCTTTGCTCTGCTGGACCTCCCGTTCATCCCGATGGAGCGCCTGCCGGGGCTGATCGACGGCATCGCACGGTGCGATATTGACAGGGTGGCCGGAGAAGTATTGACGCCCGAGCGTCAGTACGTTCTTTCCCTCGGTCCCGAAGACTCGGGGCCGGGCACGAACGGTCGGGTGGCCCGCGGGACGCTCCGCGCCCCGGCGACAATCGAAATCTGAGGAGACTCGGGACATGGTCGTAGGCATTCCCTCCGAGATCAGGGATCACGAATACCGGGTGGCACTTACGCCTGCCGGGGTCGAGACGTTGGTGCAGGCGGACCAGAAGGTTCTCATCCAGGCCGGGGCGGGGAGGCACAGCGGGTTCACGGACGATTTCTACGTGGCATCGGGCGCCGAGGTGGTGGACACGGCCGAGGAGGTCTGGGCCCGTGCGGAAATGATCATGAAGGTCAAGGACCCGATCGCGCCTGAATGGCCGCTTATCCGCGAGGGCCAAGTTCTGTTCTGCTATTTCCATTTTGCCGCGTCCGAGGCGCTGACCCGCGCGGTCATGAATAGCGGCGCGGTGGCGATCGCCTACGAGACGGTCGGTCCCGAGAGCGGTGACCTGCCTCTTCTCACGCCCATGAGCGAAGTCGCAGGCAGGATGGCCATCCAGCAGGGCGCAAAATACCTGGAGCGCCCGGCGGGGGGCTCCGGTGTGCTCCTTGGGGGGGTTCCCGGGGTACTGCCGGCAAAGGTGCTCGTCATCGGCGGGGGGGTGGTGGGAACGCACGCCGCACGGATGGCGGCCGGTTTGGGCGCGCGCGTGTCGATCATGGACATTTCGCTGCCTCGCCTGAGACACCTCTCGGAGACCATGCCCGCGAACGTGAACGTGCTGTTCTCAACGCGGTACGCGGTCCGGAAGCAATTGCCGGATTCCGACCTGGTGATTGGCGCGGTCCTGGTGCCGGGGAAGAAGGCGCCCATGCTGGTCAAGAGGAAGGATCTCGCTTCGATGCGCCCGGGATCGGTGATCGTCGACGTTGCGGTGGACCAGGGAGGGTGCGTTGAGACGATCCGGCCCACGACCCACGAGAATCCGGTGTACGACGTCGACGGGATCGTTCACTACGGGGTCACCAACATCCCCGGCGCCGTCCCCCGGACATCCACACTGGCGCTCACCAACGCGACGCTCCCCTACGCCATGCAACTCGCCACACTGGGTTGGGAGGAGGCGTGCGCGGCCGACCCCGATCTGTACAGGGGCATCAACGTGGCCCGGGGCGAGGTCGCCCATGCCGGCGTTGCGGAGGCGTTCGAGATGACGGCGGGACCGGTCTCCCTGACTTGCCTGGAGTGTGGGACCGACGTTGCCGAGCAGGGGGCCGTGCTCGGCGAGCCGCTCGCGGACGGGCCGGACACCGTGCGATTCAAGCGGCTCCCGTCGAACCCCGACTTGCCGCTTCCCGGGCGCGCTTCGCTCGAGGCCGCCGGGCACGACATCCGATGCTGCGAAGCCTTCACACTGGATCCGGGCGGCATTCATGCGGTGGCGACCGGACTGGTCATGGAGCTGCCGGCCGGGGTCGAGTGCCAGGTGCGCCCGCGCTCGGGACTCGCTGCGCGGCTGGGACTTACCCTGCCCAACAGCCCGGGCACGATCGACCCGGACTACCGGGGAGAACTGAGGATTCTGGTCCAGAACCTGGGCCCGGAAAGGATCGATATCCAGAGGGGGGATCGGATTGCCCAGCTGGTCTTCAGCCGCTTTGTGGCCCCCAGTATCGATGAAACCGTCGTCATTTCCGAAACGGAGCGAGGCGCAGGGGGGTTTGGCAGCACCGGAGTGAATTGAGCGAGAAAACGGGCTAGGTTAGGTTCAAGTCATCCATGTTCCCACCTGCAACCTCAACGCCCCCCTCCGCGGGGCTTGGAAAACGGAAAGGTTCCTTCTATCGCTAGCTGGTTCAATTCCAAACGGTTGGTCCCCACGAGTGATATCGGTGTAGACCTGGGAACCGCCAACACACTGGTTTGTGTTCGGGGGGAGGGTGTCGTCCTCAACGAGCCTTCCGTGGTTGCCGTGGAACGCGAGACGAAACGCATCATGAACGTAGGCCTCGAGGCCAAACGGATGCTTGGACGCACCCCCGGGGGGATCGAGGCGGTTCGTCCCCTGCGGGACGGAGTGATCGCGGATGTCGACGTGACGGAATTGATGCTCCGGCATTTTCTCAAACAGGTCATGGCCAAGCGCATCTTCCGGATCAAGCCTCGTGTTGTGGTAGGCGTCCCCTCCGGGATTACCGAGCTCGAGCGACGCGCGGTGAGGTCGTCGGCACAGGCGGCCGGGGCAAACGAGGTCTACATGGTTGCCGAGCCCATGGCGGCTGCGATCGGCGTGGGACTTCCCATCGACACGCCCCGGGGCAACATGGTGATCGACATCGGGGGAGGAACCACCGAAATCGCTGTCATCGCACTCGCCGGGATCGTCTCCGACACGTCGATTCGAATTGGCGGTGACGAGCTCGACCAGTCCATCGTCACCTTCCTGCGCAAGAACTACAACCTGCTGGTCGGCGAGCCCACTGCGGAGGCGATCAAGATGCAGGTCGGATCAGCGATGGATACCGGCGAGGAGAGGGAGATCGAGGTCAAGGGCCGCGATCTGGTTTCCGGAATACCGAAGATGATCCTGATCCATTCCCAGGAAATCAGGGAGTGCATCCAGGAGCCGATTCGACAAATCGTCCAGGCGGTACGATCCGCGCTTGAGATCACACCGCCCGAACTCGCTTCGGACATCGTGGACTTCGGTATCGTGATGACGGGAGGCGGTGCGCTGATCCGGGGACTGGACAAGCTCATCGCGCTGGAGACGAACCTTCCCATCCACGTAGACGAAGAACCGATGACATGTGTGGTCCGGGGGACCAACACGATCCTCGAGGACTTCTCGAAGTACCGTTCTATCGTGACCGCCTGAGGCGGTTCAGAGGATGACCCCGGGGTGGGGAGGTAGTCGAGCCATGCAACGGGCGGAATAGCCGAAAATGGCAGGATTGGAAACCGTCTCCGATCGCGGACGCTCGCGAGGACTCCTGCCCGCGCTCGGCATGATTCTCCTGTCCCTGATCACCGTTTTTCTGCCAGCCGGTCCCCAGCAACAGATCGGTCACGTTCTGAGAGAGTCGATTCTCAAGCCGTTCATCGAGATCCATGTTGCGATCACCCAGGTCCGGTCGAGGGCCCGTGACTACGACATCCTGAGGGCCCAGATGGATTCGGCGATGGGATTCGTGGCGGCGCACACAACGCTTGCCGAAGAGAACCGACAGCTCAGGTCGATTCTGGGCCTCGGGGACCGACCTGCGGTCAGATATGTTCCGGCCGCCATCACACGGCCGACCTCATCGGGCTCCGCCAGCGTAGTCAGGGTAGGCGCCGGCTCGGACCATGGAGTTCTTCCATTCAGCGCGGTCGTCACCGATGAAGGCTTGCTTGGCCAGGTTCAGCTAGTCCAGTCCGGCTACTCTCTGGCCTTCGACTGGTCCCATCCCGGATTCCGCGCGTCCGCGATGACGACCGACGGCATCAGTCACGGGATAGTCGAAACCGCGCCGGGACGGTTCCGCGAGCAGGACCGGCTGGTGCTGCGCGGTGTATACTATCTCTCCGACCTGGAGCCCGGCACGGAGATTCTCACTTCGGGCCGCGGGGGAACATACCCGCGAGGCGTGCGCATCGGTTGGGTAGCCAGCGTTGCGGAGACTTCGGCGGGCTGGAGCAAGAGCTACTTCATCACACCGGCTGTCTATCCGGGTGCCGTGACGTACGCTGCCGTGGCGATCCCGACACTCGACCTGCCCACCGATACCCCGATTACGGAAGTGCCCGGCGATTCCGTCACCGCAGGTTCCCCATGACGGTCAGGGTTGCAACGCTGACCGGGAGCCTGATCGTCGCCCATCTCCTGTTGCGCGTCGCCCTCGGCCTGGGCAACGAAGCGCCGGATCTCTTTCTGGTTGCGGTTCTTGTCGGCAGCCGCCACCTGAGTCTTCGCGGCGGCGCGGTTCTGGGATTCGGGGTCGGGTTGATCGAGGATTCGTTCGCCATGGGTTCGTTCGGCGCAACCGTCTTCGCCATGACCGTGACAGGAACCGCGGCAGCGCAAACCCGGCCTCTCTTCGTGGGGAACTCGTGGGTCTTCCTGGTCAGCTACTTCGGGCTCGGCAAGCTGCTCCGCGACCTCCTCTCCTGGGTGGCTTCCGAACCTGCCAACCGGAGCGTGTTTGCGGACCAGTTCCTGTTCGAGTTGCCGCTGATGGCTGTGTATGCCGCAGCGACCGGCACACTGGTCTCCCTTTTGGCCCTCAGAGGATCGCGACGCGGATGAAGACCTACCACCACCATCAGAGAAACCTCAGGGCACGACGAGCGAGAGTCATCATAGTGGCGCTGCTGGGGCTCCTGGTTGCGGTGTTCTTCCGCGCGCAGGTGTATCGATCGTCCGACTGGCGCCTCCAGGCCGATTCCAACCGCCTCCGTCCGCTCACGCTGCCAGCCCCCCGCGGAACCATCCGGGATCGCGCGGGCCGCCCGCTCGCCGACAATATTCCTGGATACTCGGTCTCCATTCTGTCCGCCTCCCCGGACTCCATGATGTCGTCGCTGAATCGGGTGCGGGAGCATCTGGACATCGGGGAGCGCCGGCTGGCGAGTGCGCTGCAGCAGATAGAGGACCGAAGCCCCAGACCCATCCTCCTGTCCGTTGACGCTTCGTTCGACGCAGTTGCCGCTCTCGAAGAGCGGAGTGCGGTCTTTCCGCGGCTGCTGATCGAGACGCGACCCAAGCGGCGCTATCCGGCGGCAGAAGTGGGGGCGCACATTGTTGGCAGCGTCGGAGAGATCAATCAGCAGGAGTTGGAATCCGAGCAGTTCGAGGACGCGCAACCGGGGCTGATCGTCGGTCGGTCGGGAATCGAATGGCAGTATGAGTCGATTCTGCAGGGAGGGCCGGGAGTCCGATACGTCGAAGTCGACGCTACGGGAAGAATCGTCGGCTCCCACCGTGGGTTCCGGAGGGTGGAGGAGGAGCCGGGCGGCGATCTGGACCTTCACCTGGACCTCGATCTGATGGAATGGATTCATCACATCTTCCCCGAAGGCATGGCCGGCTCCGTGGTGGCGCTCGATGTCGAGACCGGCGGGATCCTGGCGCTCTATGCCGCGCCCAGCTACGACCCGAATGTGTTCGCTGGCGTAGTGGACCAGGAGGAATGGCTCCGACTGATCAACGATTCGACGAGTCCTCTTTTCAACCGCGCCATTACGGCAAAATACCCACCTGGATCGCCGATGAAGCTGGTCACCGCCCTCATCGGCCTGGAGATGGGGGTGATCAGTCCCGAGGACCGAATGCCCGTGGCGTGCGGAGGGGGCTACAACTACGGAGGTCGCCGCTGGAGGTGTTGGAATGAGGAAGGGCACGGGTCGCTGGACCTTGCGGATGCCATCAAGAATTCCTGCAATGTGTACTTCTACCAGGTGGCCCTGCGCATCGGGTTTCACCGGATGCTCGAACGAGTGAACCAGATGGGTTTCGGCGGGACATGCGGAGTCGATTTGCCCGGCGAAGCACCCGGCATTTACCCCGAGGGCCCCGAATTCTGGGTGAGACGCTATGGGTACTCGCCGCGCGAAGGGGAAGTCCTCAACCTGGCGATCGGACAGGGGCCGATTGCACAGACGCCGCTGATGGTTGCGCAGTACTTTCTTGCCATTGCCCGCGACGGATCCGCACCGTCTCCGACGCTCTACCGCGACGCACCGGCAACGGAAGGGTTCCGGTTCGAGGTCCCCCCGGAACACCTGGAGGTGATTCGAGAAGGACTTCGGCGTGTGACACAGCAGGGTGGCACCGCATATCTGTCTTCACTCGAGCACTTTGACTTGATGGGAAAGACCGGTACGGCCCAGAGCGTCGAGGGGCGTGACAACCACGCCTGGTTCGGCGCCATAGCGGGACCACGCGGGGGCTCCCCCGAGATCGTCGTGGTGGCCCTCGTCGAGTTCGGCGGCGGCGGATCGGCGGTTGCGGCCCCGCTGGTAGCCAAGACCGCCGACTTCTACCTGCGCGGCGAGCACGGCATACCCCGTGACACGATCCAGATACTCCGCGAGTACTTCCAGGCACGCAGGAACACTGCCTGGGCACGCCCGCCGACCGGGTAGCCATGACACTGGATCTTCCCTGGATCCGGCACTGGCGGTTCACGGCCTGCATACTGGCCCTGTGCCTGTTCGGGGTGGCCATGATCTATTCGGCCGGGGTCAAGAACATTCCCAGCCCCGCGGTCGAGCGCATCTGGATCCGCCAGGCTGCGGTGCTGCTCGGCTCGCTGGTCGTGTTGATCTCGCTGTCCCGTATCCCCGCCCGCTGGTTCGAATGGATGGCGATGCCGCTATACATCATGTCCACGGGCCTGCTGGCCGTAACCCTGATCGTCGGCACGGGCTCCGGGGCGGCAGAGGGCGTGAAGTCCTTCATTCGGGTCGCGGGATTTCAGTTCCAGCCGGCCGAGGCGGCCAAGATCGTCACCGCGCTGGCGCTGGCGAAGCTGCTCGCCAGGCAACCCGATGGCCCTGCTTCCCTGCGCGATCTCGTCAAGCCGATGGCGCTTGTGGCATTGCCGCTGGGACTCGTCATCCTGCAGCCGGATCTGGGCACTGCGCTGGCGTTCATCGGGATGCTCTTCGCCGCGATCTACTGGGCCGGCACGTCCTGGCCGCTCATGCTCTTCGCGGCGTCCCCCGGATTGGCCCTCATCCTCTCCTTCGATACGCGCCTGTGGTCCGCGTACGTCATATTGCTGGTCATCGCGCTGTATCTGTATCGCTATCGACTCTACCTGATCGAGTCGCTCAGCGTCGTAGTCGCGAATCTGGCGGCAGGGGCGATCGCCCAGCCTCTCTGGAACTCCCTGGCCCAGTACCAGAGGAACCGCATTCTGGTCTTCCTCGATCCCGAAATCGATCCGCAGGGGGCGGGCTGGCAACTCCTCCAGTCGAAGGTGGCGGTCGGGAGCGGCGGCGTGCTGGGCAAGGGCTATACGCTCGGCACGCAGAAGCGTCTCAATTTCCTCCCCGAGCAGCATACCGATTTCATCTTCAGCGTAGTGGGCGAAGAACTCGGGTTTTTGGGAACCTCTCTGGCTCTTCTTCTCTTCGGCTACCTCTTCTTCCGCATGATCCGCATGGCCGAGGCCCTCGACGATCCTTTTTCCGGCGTCTTCATCTTCGCTATACTGGGGACCTGGCTAACACATGTCATCGTCAACGTGGGGATGACGATAGGCGTCGTTCCCATCACGGGGATTCCGCTGCCCTTCGTCAGCTATGGAGGATCGTTCCTGCTGATGGGATGGGTGGCGGCCGCGATTATCGTGACAATGGCGAGAGATGCTCGCTGACCCGAAAGGGCGGCGGGCAAGCGAAGGCTGACAGCTTTGGCCTGGTTCAGCAAACAGAAGAAGAGACTGACCTCGGAGGGTCGACGGGAACTTCCGCGCGATGTCTTCAAGAAGTGTGACGGCTGCGGTGAGATTCTGTACCGCGAGCGCCTGGAGCAGAACCTGGGCGTGTGTCCGGAGTGTGGCAGCCACTTCCGCGTCTCCGCGGTGCGCTATGTGGAGTTGCTCGCCGACGCCGATTCCTTCGAGGAGGCCGACGTGGAGATGACCAGCGGCGATCCGCTCGGCTTCTCCGATCTGAAGGACTATGGCGACCGCCTCGCGGCCGCGAAGAAACGGACGGGCCGCAACGACGCGGTCATCACGGGGAGGGCGCGAATCGAGGGCATCCCCGTCGTTCTCGCCGTCATGGATTTCAGCTTCATCGGCGGGTCGATGGGCTCGGTGGTGGGGGAGAAGATTGCCCGCGCCGGACGCGACGCCCTCGACGGCGACCTTCCGCTGATCGTGGTGAGCGCGTCGGGCGGCGCCCGCATGATGGAGGGGATCTTCTCGCTCATGCAGATGGCCAAGACATCGGCGGTCCTGGCTCGCCTTCACGAGCGCGGCCTCCCGTACATCTCGGTGCTGACCGACCCCACCACGGGTGGAGTCACGGCCTCCTACGCCATGCTGGGCGACGTCAACCTCGCCGAGCCCGGTGCTCTGATCGGCTTCGCGGGTCCACGGGTGATCGGCGAGACCATCAAGCAGGAACTGCCCCCCGGCTTCCAGAGCGCCGAGTTCCTGGAAGAGCACGGAATGGTCGACCGGGTCGTGGACCGCCGCGAACTCAAGAGCGCCATCGCCCAGCTGCTACGGCATACGCGGGAAGGGTGGAGACCCTGGGGCTGAAGGGGCGCTCGCCCGGCCCCGACCCCTTGATGGACGCCCTCTTTCCGGGGGCTCCCAACGCGGTGGACTGGGGTCTCGACCGCATGGAAGCTGCCCTGGAAGACCTGAACAATCCGCACCACCGCTATCGCTGTCTCCATGTCGGCGGTACGAATGGCAAGGGGTCCGTCGCCTCGACCTGGGCCTCCGTGCTTCAGCAGGATGGCCACCGCACCGGGCTCTACACCTCGCCACACCTGTGTTCCTTTAGCGAGCGCATCATGGTGGGCGGCGAGCCTGTTTCCGTCGCGCGACTCATCGACACCGCGGCGCGGCTGCGGCCGCTGGCCGACGCGCTCGGGATGTCCTTCTTCGAAGCGACGACCCTTCTCGCACTGACCGTCTTCGCCGAAGAAGAAGTGGATACGGCGTGCATCGAGGTGGGGCTCGGCGGGCGGCTCGACGCCACCAACGTGGTCCGGCCCCAGGTCAGCGCGATTACCAACGTAGCGCTCGACCACCAGGACTACCTGGGTGACACGCTGGAGCAGATCGCGCGCGAGAAGGCGGGGATCATCAAGCCTGGGGTCCCGCTCGTGACCGCGGAAGGACGGCCGGCCGTGCTGGACGTGTTGCGGACGCGGGCGGCCGAGGTGGGCGCCCCGCTGCACCGGCTCGAGCCATGGGACGACATCATGGATCTGCGACTCGACCCGCGCCGCACCCGCTTCTCGGTGCGCACCGCTGCGGGAGCCGGCCTCGATCTCGAGACGCCTCTGCCGGGCGCCCACCAGGCCACCAACGCGGCGCTCGCGGTCCGCGCCCTCGAATTCCTCCCGGACCCCCCTTCGCGGGCGGCGATCAAGGCGGGCGTCGCCAACGTGCAATGGCCTGGCCGCGGCCAGATCCACCGCCTCGGCGACCACCTCTTCGTCTTCGATGTCGCGCACAACGTCGCGGGAGTGGAAGCGCTGGTCCGCGTTCTCGGCAACCTCACTCCCCCCCGGCCCCTCGTCCTCCTCGCCGGCATTCTGGGCGACAAGGATTGGTCCCGCATGCTGCCCCCCCTGGTCGATCTCGCGGACCGGGTCGTCTTCACGGTGCCGTCCTCGGCGCCGGAGGGAAGGAGTTGGGATCCTCGGGCCGTTGCGGCCCGCGTGTCCCGCGGCCAGCCGATCGAGGTGGAGGACGAAGTGGGCGCCGCTCTCGATCGCGCCGTCGGGCAGGCCGGAGGCGGGACAGTGGTCGTCACCGGCTCCTGCTTCACCGTGGGAGACGTTCTCATCCTCCTGGGGCTGAGCCCCTTCAGCCCGGTCAGCCGCCCAGGCCGGGATTGATATTCCGTGCCCCCAAGTTAGATTCGCCGCCATGTCCTCCGATCGATCCTTCGCGAGGCTTCCCGGTTTCCGAGACTTCGTGCCCGGCGAGTTCGCAATCCGCGACCACATCTTCTCGACATGGCGCCGGGTTTCCGGGCGGTACGGTTTCCAGCAGTACGACGGCCCGCCCCTGGAGCCGCTGGGGCTCTACGTGGAGAAGAGCGGCCCCGAGATCGTCCAGCAGCTGTACACCTTCCGTGACAAGGGGGGCCGCGAGGTCGCGATGCGGCCCGAGATGACCCCGTCGCTGGCTCGAATCCTTGCCGTCCACAGCCGGCAGATGCCCAAGCCCATCCGGTGGTTCTCCATCCCGCAACTCTTCCGCTACGAACGAAGCCAGCGCGGCCGCCTGCGCGAACACTTCCAGCTGAATGTCGACATCGTGGGCGAGGCCGGGGTGGCTGCCGACGCCGAGGTCCTGGCGGTGGCGATCGACTCGGTCCGGGGTTTGGGATTGACAGAGGCGGACTTCGTGGCGCGGGTGAACGACCGGCGCCTCGTGACCGAAGTCTTCACCGCGCTGAAGATAGATTCGCCACTCCACCCGGCCTGCCTTGCGGTGATCGACAAGGCCGGGCGCGCGGGGGCGGCGAAGACGGGGAAGGCCCTGGCCGCACTCGGCCTGGACGCCTCCGCCGCCGAAGCTCTGACCGAACTCGCGGCCGACGGCTCCATGGACAACCTGCGGCGGCGCTTCGCCGGCCACGAGTCCGTCCTCGCGGCTCTTCAGCCCCTGCAGGAGCACCGCGCGATCCTCGAGGCGATGGGCCTGGGCGCATACCTGCAGTTCGACTTCACGGTCGTGCGCGGTCTCGCCTACTACACCGGGATCGTCTTCGAGCTCTTCGACCGCGCCGGCGAACTCCGCGCCATCTGCGGGGGCGGCCGCTACGACCGCCTCCTCGAACTGGTCGGCGGCGACCCTCTTCCGGCAGTCGGTTTCGGCATGGGGGACGTGGTGCTCGGCGAGCTGCTGCGCGATCGCGACCTGGCTCCGCAGATGCCATCCTCGTGCGACTACTTCATGGTCTGGGTATCGGCCGGTGAGCGCGCCATTGCGCTGGAAGCGGCGCACCGCCTGCGCGAAGCGGGGCGCTCGGTGATGTACGGGTTCAAGGGGCAGGGAGTGGGGAAACAGCTGAAGCAGGCGGCCCGCAGCGGCGCGGCGCGCGCCGTCATCATCGGTCCCGACGAGGCCGCAGCAGCGTCGGCCACCGTGCGCGACCTCGCCACCGGCCGCCAGGAGATCCGCGAGCTCGAAACCATCATCGCGGAAGCGGCCGCCGGACCCGGAGGGGCGGGGGGAGTTCGGAAGCCGTGACCGATCGCCGTCCCGCACGGGATCCCGGCACCGAGGACGCGCAGGCGGCGCGCAAGGTCATGAACCGGGCAATCCGCCGTCTCAACGTGCTCGAATGGCTGCTGCTGGGAGCTGCGGCAATAGCCTCGCTCGTCGGCGGCTGGCTCGCCGCCCTACTGGGCCGAAGCGCTCTGGGCTTACCATTCAGGGGCACCTGGATTACTGCGTCCCTGCTGCTCTTTCTGATCCCCGGCGCGATCGCGTGGATAGCGGAGCGGCGCAGCCGGGCGACGCCGGGTGCGAATGGCGGCGCCAACGACAACGAAGACAAACCCGAGTGACATAGATCCGATGAGCAAGAGGAAGGGCGGGAAGAAGGGGCTGACCCCCCGCGCGGAGGACTTCAGCGCGTGGTACAACGAGGTCGTCCAGAAGGCGGAGTTGGCGGACTATTCTCCGGTGCGCGGCTGCATGGTGATCCGGCCCTGGGGCTACGGGATCTGGGAGAACATGCAGCGCGCGCTGGACGACATGTTCAAGGCGACGGGCCATCAGAACGCCTACTTCCCCCTTCTTATCCCGATGAGCTTCATCGAGCGCGAGAAGGAGCACGTGGAGGGGTTCAAGCCCGAGCTGGCGGTCGTCACCCACGCGGGCGGCAAGGAGCTGGAAGAGCCGTATGTGGTGCGCCCCACCTCCGAGACGATCATCTACGCCATGTACGCCAAGTGGGTGCAGAGCTACCGGGACCTGCCGCTGCTGCTGAACCAGTGGGGCAACGTCATGCGCTGGGAACTCCGCACCCGCCTCTTTCTCCGCACCTCGGAGTTCCTCTGGCAGGAGGGACACACGGCGCATGCGACGGCCGATGAGGCCGAGGACGAAGCCCGAATGATGCTGGGCATCTATCGCCGCTTCATGGAGGAGTGGATGGCCATGCCTCCGGTGACGGGCCTGAAGAGCGACTCGGAGAAGTTCGCCGGCGCGGTCCGCAGCTACGCCTGCGAGGCCCTCATGCAGGACCGGAAGGCGTTGCAGGCCGCAACCTCGCACATGCTGGGCCAGAACTTTGCGCGGCAGTTCGGCCTCACCTTCCAGAGCGAGGAGGGCAGGGAGGAATACGCGTGGAACACTTCGTGGGGAGCGTCGACCAGGCTGGTGGGGGGAGTGGTGATGACCCACGGCGACGACGTCGGACTGGTCGTGCCGCCAAGGCTGGCGCCCACCCAGGTGATGGTCGTTCCGATCGCGAGAGGCGACGAGCAGGCCGCCGTGGTGATGAAGAAGGGGGATGAGATGGTAGAGGGATTGCGCGGCCACGGCGTGCGCGCCGCCATTGACCGTCGTCTGCACCTCTCTCCGGGCGCGAAGTTCTTCGAATGGGAGCGCAAGGGCGTCCCGGTTCGCGTGGAGATAGGGCCGCGCGACGTGGAGCGCGGTGAGGCGGTGGTGGTGTCCCGTGTGACGGAGGAGGGCGCGCCGCGCAAGGAGGCGATGCCCGAAGCGCAGGCGGTTGCGGGCATGAAGGATCGCCTCGACTCGTTGCAGGCGCGGCTCGGGGAAACGGCGCTTGCGAGACGGGAAGCCGCAACCTACCGGGGCGAAGTCTCGACGGTGGACGAGCTGGGCGAGCTTCTCGACAGCGGCGTCGGATTCGTCTTTTCCGGGTGGAGCGGCGATCCCGAGGTGGAGGCGCGCGTCAAGGAGGCCACCAGGGCCACCATCCGCGTCATCCCCGGCGAGGAATTCCGCTCCGCCACGCCCCCCGCGCGCTGCGTGGGCGGCGGCGCGGCGCAGATGGAAGTGGTGTGGGCGCGCGCGTACTGAGCGCCGCGCGGCCGCCCTTCCCGCGCCTGGGTGGCGTCCTCCACTGCGGCAGCCATTCGCTCGAGGCCCTCGCGTATGCACACGACACGCCCCTCTACGTCTACGATGGCGATCGCTGCCTGGACCGCTTGAATGCCGTGCGCGACGCCTTCGCGGGCGTCGGTCTTCTGGTCGCGTATTCGGTCAAGGCCAACCCGAACCTCGCGCTGCTGGAACTGTTCGCCCAGGGCGGCGCCGGTGCCGACATCGTGAGCGGCGGCGAACTCCATTGTGCGCTGAAGGCCGGAATCCCCGCGAGCCGGATCGTGTTCGCCGGCGTGGGCAAGACCCGCGAAGAGATGCGGTATGCCCTCGAATCCGGTATCCGCGGCTTCCACGTCGAGAGCGCGCAGGAGCTGGAGGTGCTGGGTGCCGTGGCCGACGACCTGGGCAGGGAAGCCCCCGTGGCGGTTCGCGTCAATCCGGACGTGGACAGCCCCACCCACGAATTCACGCGCACAGGGCACGCAGCCGCCAAGTTCGGGGTGTCGCCGGGCAGGGCAGTGGAGCTCTACCGGCGGATCGCCGAACACCCCCGGCTGCGCGCCGTCGGCGTCGACGTGCACATCGGTTCGCAGGTGCGCGAATCCGGACCCTTCCTGCGCGCGCTGGATGTCGTGCTCGAGGTGGCCGGGCGAGCGCGGCGCGAAACGGGGGCCGAAATCGGCTACGTCGACCTCGGTGGCGGTTTCGGGATCGAGGACGCGGTGGGTGGCGAACTGGATCTCGTGGCGCTCGGCTGCGAGGTGGCCACGCGCATCGATGCGGCAGCCGGGGACCACTCCGGCCGCACTCTCGAGCTGATTGTCGAACCCGGGCGCTTCCTTGTCGGCGACGCGGGGGTGCTCCTCACCCGCGTCCTCTACGTCAAGCGCAGCGGCGGCAAGACCTTCGTGGTGACCGACGCCGGGATGACCGAACTCATCCGCCCGAGCCATTACGGCGGCGAACACGAGATCACCGCGGTTCGGGAAGATGGCCAGGGCGGCCCCGAGGAGGTCGACATTGTGGGTCCCGTGTGCGAACAGGGTGATTTCCTGGCCCGGGACAGGCGCCTGCCCCTGCCGCGCCCCGGCGCGCTCCTCTGCGTCCAACAGGCGGGCGCCTATGCCTTCGCCATGGCCTCCAACTACAACTCGCGGCCGCGGCCCGCCGAAGTGCTCGTCCACGGCGACCGCGCCACCCTTGTCCGCCGCCGCGAGCGGTACAGCGACCTTACCCGCGGCCAACGCACATGACCGACCCCGTCTCCACCTCCGTCAGCGAGAGCCACAGCCGCGTCCTCGTCATCGATTACGGCTCCCAGTTCACGCAACTCATCGCGCGCCGCATTCGGGAGGCCAACGTCTACTGCGAGATCCACCCCCCCACGCGATCGGTGGAATGGGTCCGGCGCTGGCGGCCCGGTGGGATCGTCCTCTCGGGCGGCCCGTCCTCGGTATACGACGACGATGTGCCCGTCCTCGATCCCGGCCTTCTCGCCCTGGGCGTCCCGGTCCTGGGTATCTGCTACGGCATGCAGCTCATCGCCCAGCACGAGGGCGGCAGGGTGGTGGCGGGCAAGCGCGAATACGGCCGTGCGAGCCTGCATGTCACGGATCCGGCCGCGACCCCCGCCGCCACCCCGGCCCCCGACCCCACTCACCCCGGCGACCTCTTCCACGGCTTCCGCCCGGGCGACGACATCACCGTCTGGTGCTCGCACGGCGACCACGTCGACGAGCCCCCTCCCGGCTTCGTGACCATCGCGGCCACGGGCGATCTGCCCGTCGCGGCGTTCCGGTCGCGTTCGCGCCCGCTCTACGGCGTCCAGTTCCACCCCGAGGTCGCCCACACCCCCCGCGGCCAGGAGATCGTCGACAACTTCCTCTTCCGGATCTGCGGCCTGGCCCCGGACTGGACCGCGGGTGCATTCGTGGCGGAATCGGTGGAGCGGATCCGCCGCGCAGTCGGGAGCGAGCAGGTCATCTGCGGGCTCTCCGGCGGCGTGGATTCGTCGGTGGCGGCGGCGCTGGTGCACCGAGCGATCGGCGATCAGCTGACGTGCATCTTCGTCGACACGGGGCTCATGCGGATGAAGGAGCGCGAGGGGGTCGAGCGAACCTTCCGCGAACACATGGGAATCCGCCTGGAGGTGGTCGAGGCCGCCGACGAGTTCCTCACGCCACTGAAGGGCGTCGAGGACCCCGAGCGCAAGCGCAAGATCATCGGCGAGACCTTCATCCGGGTCTTCGAGCGCACCACGCGCGAGCTGGGGACGAACGCCCGCTTCCTGGTGCAGGGAACGCTCTACCCCGACGTGATCGAGTCGCTCGCGGTGCGCGGTCCGTCGGCGACGATCAAGACGCACCACAACGTCGGCGGCCTGCCCGACGACATGCCCTTCGAGCTGATCGAACCCCTGCGCGAGCTCTTCAAGGACGAAGTGCGCAGCGTCGGACGCACGCTGGGACTCGACCAGGCCTTCATCCGCCGCCACCCCTTCCCGGGGCCCGGCCTCGCGATCCGGGTGCTCGGACCGGTCTCCGAGGAGCGGGTCCGCATCCTGCGCCTCACCGATGCGATCTACCTCGAGGAGATCGAAGCCGCGGGGCTGTACGACGAGATCTGGCAGGCGTTCGCGGTGCTGTTGCCGGTGCGCTCGGTGGGCGTGATGGGCGACAGCCGGACGTACGAGCACGTCGTCGCGCTCAGGGCCGTGACCTCGCGCGACGGGATGACGGCGGACTGGTACCCGTACGATCCCGAGTTCCTGGCGCGCGTCTCGACCCGCATCATAAACGAGGTCGCGGGCGTGAACCGCGTCACCTACGACATCAGCTCCAAGCCGCCGGCGACGATAGAGTGGGAGTGAGGGCGACGCCCTCGCTCACGGGACGCATTCGGCGCAGCCCGGTGCCCGAAGTCGCACCCCCCCGGGGGGATGACCTGCCGCCCTCGGTGTGACGCCGGGTTTGTCCCGACCTGCTACCGCTCCGTATCGGTGCCGCTGCTCAGCTCGATGATCCGGTTCTGGATCTCGGTCCACACCCCTTCCATGAACACCGGATCGCCGCCGCGCACCTCGGCGAAGGCCATCAGATCCTCCTCGGACACTCCCTTTTCGGCGAGGATGCTGTCCCTGTCTGCATCCGGGATCACCGCCCCCGGCGACCGCAACTCAGCCTCGCGCAGCGCCACGTAGGTCTGCACGAAGACCTCGCGGTCGATCGTTTCGGGCGTCTCGGGCTCGCAGCCGGCGGCGGCGAGCGCCACCGCCGCGGCTGCGAACCCGGTCAGGGTTCCGTGGACAAGTCCGCGCGAGCAACGAGACCGCCGAGGCGCCGCCCTCAAGCCGGTCCCTCCCGCGTGGCCGCCCGCCAGAGCAGCCAGCACAGTCCGGCGAACGCCGCCGTCCCGACAATGCTCGACACCCACGGCAGCGCCCCATCCATCCATCCGTGGCCCACCTGCCATATCGACGCGGCTCCCGGATCCCCGGTCACCTGCACAACCGCATAGATCGCGCCGCCGATCAGGACGCCCACCAGCGCCGCCCCGGCAATCAGCCCGGACGCGAACAGCACGCCGCGCTCGCGCTTGTCGGCCAGCACGCTCACGCCGTCCTCCGTCTCGCCCGCGTGCTCGTATTTCCTCGTCAGCGCCCTCCGAATCAGCCCCCCGATCAGGATCGGCGTCATCAGCGACACCGGCAGGTAGACGCCCACCGCGAAGGCCAGCGAGGGCAGTTTGAAGACGAACTCGACGATGAGCGCGAGCCCGATCCCGATGAACACGAAGGTCCAGGGGAGCGATGCGTTCAGCACGCCGTCGATCACCAGGCTCATCAGCGTGGCCTGGGGCGCGGGCAGCCCGTCCACCGTGCCGATCCCGTAGGACTCGTTGAGCACGATCAGGACGAAGCCGATCGTCACCGCGCAGGCGAGCACGCCGAGCATCTCGCCGATCTGCATGCGCTTCGGGGTGGCTCCCACCAGGAAGCCCGTCTTGAGGTCCTGCGAGGTGTCACCCGCCGCGGCCGCCGAGATGCACACCACAGCGCCCACCGCAAGCACTGCCACCTTGGTCGCGGCGCTGCCGTCGTTCAGTCCCAGCGCCACCCAGATCAGCGAAGTGAGGAGCAGCGCGGCGATCGTCATCCCCGACACCGGGTTCGACGACGACCCGATCAGCCCCACGATCCGGCTCGACACCGTCACGAAGAAGAAGCTGAAGACCACGATCAGCAGGGCCCCCAGCATGTTAACCGGCACGCCCGGCCAGAGCCACAGCGCCACCGCCATCAGCGCCGCCAGCATCAGCACCAGCTTCATCGGCAGATCCTGCTGCGTGCGCGGCAAGACGCCGCCGCCGGCCCCGCCCACGTGGCCCATGCCGAGCTTGATCGACTCGATGATCGTCGGGAACGACTTGATCAGCGTCACTATCCCCGCGCAGCCCACCGCACCCGCACCCACATAGCGCAGGTAGTAGCTCCATATCTCCGCCGAGGCCAGCGACGACATCGGATCCGACGCCGGATAGACCACGCTGTCACCACCCCAGAGGTTGATCGCGGGAATCATGATCAGCCACGAGAGCGCACTCCCTCCGAACATGATCGCCGCGATGCGCGGCCCGATGATGAATCCCACGCCCAGCAACTCGGGCGTAAAGTCACCGCCTATCTGCGCCTTGGCGGGGAGCCGCACATGGGGCCCCTCGTTCCACAGACCGAGCCCGTTGCCGTTCGCCATCGCCTGGTAGAGCGCGCCGATCCCCAGGCCCGAGAAGAGCAGCTTGGCCTTGCTGCCGCCGGTGTCTCCCGCCACCTGCACTTCAGCGCAGGCGGTGCCTTCGGGGTAGGGGAGCTTCCCGTGCTCGCGCGAGATCAGATAGCGTCTGAGCGGAATCATGAAAAGCACGCCAAGGAGCCCTCCGAAGGCCGCGATCACCGACACCTGGACCAGGTCGACCATGATCGTCGGGTCGGTCCGTTGCCAGATGAAGAGCGCCGGCAGGGTGAAGATCACGCCGGCCGCCACCGATTCACCCGCCGACCCGATCGTCTGCACCATGTTGGTCTCGAGGATCGTGCCGCGCCTGAACGCGCGGAAGATCGCCACCGCCATGACCGCCGCGGGGATCGACGCGCTCACCGTCAGCCCCACCCGGAGCCCCAGATACGCGTTGGCCGCCCCGAACACCACCGCCATCAGAACCCCGATGACCACCGCCTTGACGGTGAACTCCGCCATCGACTGCCCGTGGGGCACATAGGGCTCGTACTCGCTGCCGGGGACCACTTCGTACGCTTCAGGGGGAAGGCCCTTGCGGGCCGGCGGATCCACCGATGCCATGGGATGTCCTCTCATTGGGGTTGTCGATCGGACCGGACGTTGCCGGACCCGGCGCCCGCAGTGGAGCGTTGCATCGGGCGTGGCCCGAATCTTCCATGATAAGAGCGTCCGCGCCGCGCGGCCCCGTCCAGAACCTGCCGTTTTGGCAGGCCGGCACCTGCCGTTTTGGCAGAGTCCCGCCATTTCGGCAGACGCTCTGCCATTCTGGCCGATGCCCGTACCGACCCGCGACCACCGAATCTGCCAATTCGGCCGACCGGCGGCGGCCCGCGCCCGCGAACGCTGCCAAAGTGGCAGCTTTCTGAAGCGAATTGCAACAGGAGTCCCAATATGCTGAACGCCGACCGGTTGACCGTGAAGGCCGCCGAAGCCGTCTCCGCCGCGGCCCGCGAGGCTCGCCGCGCCGAGCATCCCGAGATCGAGGGCGTCCATCTCCTCAAGGCGCTGATCGAGCAGGAGGACGGCATCGTCACGCCGGTCCTGCACAAGATGGAGGTGTCGCCCGATGCGGTTGCCCGTGCCGTGGACGAGGAACTTCGCAAGCGCGCCCGGGTGAGCGGCGGGGCGGTGCCCGGTCCGTCGCGTCACCTGCGACGCGCCTTCGATGCGGCCGAGGAGGCCGCCCGCGAACTCGGCGACGCCTACATCTCCACCGAGCACCTCCTGATTGGCCTGGTGGCGGACCGGCGCGACGCGGGTCGGATTCTCACGGAAAACGGAGTCACCGGCGACCGCCTGGCGACGGCCCTCGACGCCATTCGCGGCTCCCACCGCGTCACCGACCAGAATCCGGAAGACAAGTACCAGGCTCTGAAGCGCTTCTCCCAGGACCTCACCGAGCGGGCCCGCCACGGCAAGCTAGACCCCGTCATCGGCCGCGACGACGAGATCCGCCGCGTCATGAGGGTCCTGGCCCGCCGCACCAAGAACAACCCGGTGCTCATGGGCGAGCCGGGCGTCGGCAAGACCGCGATCGCCGAGGGCCTGGCGCAACGGATCGTGGCGGGCGACGTGCCCACCTCGCTCAGCGACAAGACGCTCGTCTCGCTCGACATCTCCGCCATGCTGGCAGGCGCCAAGTACCGGGGCGACTTCGAGGAGCGGATGAAGGCCGTGCTCAAGGAAGTCACAGAGGCCGAGGGGCGGTACATCCTCTTCATCGACGAACTGCACACCATCGTGGGGGCAGGCGCGACCGAGGGCGCCGTCGACGCCGGCAACATGCTCAAGCCGGCGCTGGCCCGCGGAGACCTGCGCATGATCGGCGCGACCACCCTCGGCGAGTACCGGAAGCACATCGAGAAGGATCCCGCGCTCGAGCGGCGCTTCCAGCCGGTCTACGTCGCCCCCACCTCGGTCGAGGATACGATCACAATCCTGCGCGGCATCAAGGAGCGCTACGAGGTGCACCACGGCGTCCGCATCACTGATGACTCGCTGATCGCCGCCGCGAGATTGTCCGACCGCTACGTGGGGGGACGGTTCCTGCCCGACAAGGCCATCGACCTGATGGACGAGGCGGGGAGCCGGCTACGCATCGAAATCGACTCCCTCCCCCAGGAGATCGACGAAGTGGAGCGAAAGATCATCCAGCTCGAGATCGAGAAGCAGGCGCTGGCCCGCGAGGACGACCGCGGCGCGCGCGAGCGCCTGGGCGGCGTCGAGGAGGAGCTGTCCGAGCTGCGCGAGTCGAGTCAGGCCATGAAGGCGCGCTGGCAGGCCGAGAAGATCCAGATTGCGCGCATCCAGGAGCTCAAGGAGCGGGTGGACGGTCTGCGCACCGAGGCCGAGCAGGCGACCCGGCGGGGCGAACTGGGCCGCTCGGCCGAGATCCACTACTCCGAGATCCCGGCCGCACAGGCCGACATCGAGAAGGCCGAGGAGCGTCTCGCCGCCCTCCAGGTCGAGGGGAAGTTCCTGAAGGAGGAGGTGACGGACGACGACATCGCCGAGGTGGTCGCCGAATGGACGGGAATTCCGGTCACGCGCCTGTTGGACTCCGAGCGAAAGCGGCTCGCTGGCCTCGAGGCGCTCCTCGGCAAGCGTGTAATCGGGCAGGAGAAAGCACTGAGCGCAGTCGCCCGGGCCGTGCGCCGGGCCCGTGCGGGCATCCAGGACCCCAACCGTCCCATCGGGTCGTTCCTCTTCCTCGGCCCCACCGGGGTGGGGAAGACCGAGACCGCGCGCGCCCTGGCGGAGTTCCTCTTCAACGACGAGCGCGCCATGGTCCGCATCGACATGTCCGAGTACATGGAGGCCCACGCCACCTCGCGTCTGGTGGGCGCGCCCCCGGGCTACGTCGGCTATGACGAGGGCGGCCAGCTCACCGAGGCCGTGCGCCGCCGCCCCCACGCGGTCATCCTCTTCGACGAGGTCGAGAAGGCCCATCCCAAGGTCTTCAACATCTTCCTGCAGATCCTCGACGACGGCCGCCTCACCGACGGCCAGGGCCGCACGGTCGACTTCCGCAACACGGTCATCATCATGACCTCGAACATCGCCGGGCCCGAAATCCTGGCCCGTGCCGACACCGGCTCCTGGAGCGACGTCGAAGAGATGGTGCACCGCCGCCTCAAGGAGCACTTCCGCCCGGAGTTCCTTAACAGAGTGGATGATGTGGTGTTATTCAACCCGTTGTCACCAAGTGATTTGGAGCAGATCGTCAACCTTCAGCTCCACCGGGTGGCCAAGCTGGCGGCGACCCAGGACGTGGCGCTCACCGTGTCCGACGAGGCGAAGCAGATGATCGCGCGCGAAGGCTACGACCCCGCATACGGAGCGCGGCCGCTCAAGCGTGCCGTGCAGCGTCTGGTGCAGGACCCGCTGGCGATGGCGCTGCTGGACGGCGGGGTGGTGCCCGGAGGCGGGGTGAGGGTCGACAGGGACGCCGACGGAGCGCTGGCGTTCACGACCGCAGAGGAGGAGGAGTAGCAGTTTGAGAGCGACGTCATTCGCACGGGCAGGTGGGCCGCGAGGGAAGGATCGCCGCCTCTGTGCGGCGCCGAGTGGAAGAGGGCGGACCTTTGCCCTGCGAACGCGAATCGTCTCGTGGCTCCCCCTGCTCGCGCTGGCCACCTGTACGGGAACCACCGCGTCCCCCACGGCCGGCCCGCCACCCGGCCCGCACGCGTCGCTGGAACCCGCCCGGGTCGTGGCAGCCTTCCTCGACGCCGCCAACCACCGCGACCACGCGGCAATGGCCTCATACTTCGGCACCGCCGCCGGCCCCATTGGCGACCGCGGCAGCACACTCGGCTGCGCTCTTCGCAAGGCCGCCTTCTGGCTCGGCCTCGGCGACCGATGCCTCTCCGCGCAAGAGGTCGAACTGCGCATGGACCTCCTGGCCGCCATCTCACCCACGCATCATACCGCGTGGGCGGCCAGGCGACCGTGGCGGGTAGAGGCCACCCGGCCACCCGGATCGAAGTCGAGGTAGAAGCGGTGCCGGAACAGGGTGTCCTCGTCCCCTTCATCCTGATCCAGGCGGACGATGGGGCTTGGCTGGTGGAGGAGGTGGACCTGGGGCGGCTGACGGGATGAGTAGTGAACCGGCTCACAATGTCATGAAAAATTGACATAATGTAATGTACACATTCCATTTCTTATGGTTGCACAACGACTTCCCGAGCATGCCACATCATTGGGGGGAATGACTTTGCAGACACCACCGTACTCGATCACTTCGACCATTCTCAGGCTGGCCGAGGAGATCGGCGAGGCGATCGGAAGGGCCGAAGCCGGGGTGGTGGGGCACGATCTGCAACTACGGCGCCGCAACCGAATCCGCACGATTCGCGGGTCGCTCGCCATCGAGGGGAATCGCCTGTCGGAGGACCAGATCAGCACACTCCTCGATGGCAAGCCCGTGGTGGGGCCGCTTCGCGACATCCAGGAGGCGCGCAATGCCATCGGAGCCTACGATTCCTATCAGCAATGGGATCCCACGAATGAGTCGCATCTCCTGCGCGCCCACAGGATCCTCATGCGGGCGCTCCTGGAAGCCCCCGGGCACTACCGGTCGTCACGTGTGGTTGTGATGGGCGGCGACGAGGTCCAGCACATCGGTCCCCCGGCGAACCGGGTTCCCGGCCTGATGGCCAGCCTCCTCGAGTGGCTGGCCGGGACCGACGAACATCCGCTGATCTCGAGTTCGGTCTTCCACTACGAATTCGAATTCATCCATCCCTTCGAGGACGGCAACGGGCGAATCGGACGGCTGTGGCAGACCCTGATACTGACCCGCTGGAACTCTCTGTTCGCGGTGGTCCCTGTAGAAAGCCTGATCCACGCCGGGCAGAGCGACTACTATCGGGCGATTCGTGAGAGCTCGGCCGAGGGCGCAAGTACGCGGTTCATCGAATTCATGTTGGAGACTATCCTGGCTGCGCTTGAGACCCCCCAGGTAGCCCCCCAGGTGACCCCCCAGGTGGAACAACTCCTCACGGTGCTCCAGGGCACGATGTCGCGACGCCAGATCCAGGCAGCGCTCGGCTTGCGGGACCGCAAGTCACTGCGGCAGCGCTATCTGCTTCCGGCTCTGCAGAACGGATACGTCGAAATGACGCGCCCCGACGCGCCAAGCGCGTCCAATCAGCGGTACCGCCTGACCGAACTCGGGCGCCGCGTGAGAGGATAACGCGGCGCGGCTCAGCCGTGCTCCACCAACTCCACCAGCACCCCCCCGGCCGACTTGGGGTGCATGAACGCGATCCGGTGCCCGCCGCGTCCGGTCATCGGGCCCTCGGAGGTGAAGCGGTAGCCTTGCGCCGCCAGTTCGCCCATCAGCTTCGCCACGTCTGGGGTGCGGTAGGCGATGTGATGGAGGCCGGGCCCGCGCCGCGCGATGAAGCGGGCCACGCCATTGTCGGGCATGACGGGGCGGATCAGCTCCACATTCCCCACGAAGCAGACTTCCACACCCTGCGATTCCACGCGTTCCGGTGGCGTCGCCGCGTGGCCGGTCAGACCCTCCAAAACCCCTCGAACCTCGTCGAAGGAGCGTACGGCGATGGCCACGTGATCCAGTTCCAGCGATGCCAGCTGGGGGACGGTGGGTGGCATGCCCGTGGGCTGTGCGGGGTCGGCGCCCGGATCGGCGGGCGGGTTTCCGTGTGCCAGGGGACTCAACTTCCCGGCTCCGCCGGTGTAGAATACGATGTAGAATACATGAAGGACTTCTCGCAAAAGGCTCCACGACGAGTCACCAACCCGAGGAATATCCATAATGGCAGACAGCGCGAATCTCGTCACGCTTACCGACGACAACTTCAAGGATCAGGTCGAGGATTTCGGCGGCCTTTCGATGGTCGACTTCTGGGCCGCATGGTGCGGTCCCTGCAGGATCGTGGCTCCCTTCGTCAGCGAACTCGCGGACGACTTCGAGGGGCGCGTGCGGGTGGGCAAGCTGGATGTGGACGCGAACATGTCCACGTCGATGCGCTTCGGGGTGCGCTCGATCCCGACCATCCTCTTCTTCAAGGACGGACAGCACGTCGACACGGTCATCGGGGCCGTGCCGAAGGCGCACCTCCAGGAGAAGATCGAGCAGCACCTGTAGGGGGACGCGTTCCGGACGGGGTCCCGCGGGATGGGCAGGCTGCTGCTGGTGGCCACGCCGATCGGCAATCTGGCCGATCTGACGGACCGCGCCCGTGAGACCCTGGCCTCCGCCGACCACATCTTCGCCGAGGACACGCGGCGGGCGCGGGTGCTGCTTGCGCACATCGGCGTTGCCGCTCGTCCGGTCTCGCTCCACGCCCACAACGAGGCCAGCCGGTTGGCGCTGGCGCGCCGCTGGCTCGAGGCGGGCGACGACGTCGCGCTGATCTCGGACGCGGGGACGCCCCTGCTCTCGGACCCCGGGGAACGGCTGGTCGGCGCCGCGATCGAGGACGGGCACGAAGTGGTGGCGATCCCGGGCCCCTCGGCGATCCTCGCGGGACTGGTGGCTTCGGGACTACCTTGTGTGCCGTTCACCTTTGTGGGTTTCCTGCCGCGCAAGGCGGGGAAGCGGGCCCGAGCGCTGGAGCGGATCATCGACAGAGCAGAGACTACCGTGCTTTTCGAGTCTCCTTCGCGCCTCACTGGCCTGCTGGACGAGTTGGCCGCCCTGACGGAGGCGCGCGGCACCGAACCCCGGATCGCGGTGTGCCGCGAGATGACCAAGGTCCACGAGGATGTTGTCCGCGACACGGCAGCCGGGTGCGCCGCCCACTTCCGGGAGCGCCCGCCGCGTGGTGAGGTGACGGTTGTGGTGGAGGGGTGCTCGAGCAGGGGAAGGGAAGCAACCGAGGCCGAGTTGGAGGCGCTGGCCGCGAAGGCGCTGGATGCGGGGCTGGCCCCCACCGCCGCCGCGCGGGAGGTGGCCGCGCGCTCCGGGGTGGCCCGGGGCGTGGCGTACGAAGCCGTGCAGCGGATCAAGGATCGGCGGCGGGGCGGCGCGGGGGAGGCCGGATGAGGGTAGCGCGTGTGCGAGCGAAGGCCGCGCAAGGTCGCTGGGCGAGTGCGCGGGAGCGCCGCGGCGGCGTTGCCACCCGGTCCGGTACCCATGGCCTCTGCCGGGGAGCCGCATGGGTGCTGCTCACGGCGGCGCTGACCCTGCCCGCTGGCGACACCCTCGCCCAGGGCTCCGGCCCCGTCACCATCGGGCGTCTGCAGTACGAGGGCGGCGGCGACTGGTACGCCAATCCCTCCTCGCTCCCCAACCTTCTGGCCGAGGTGGAGGCCAGGACCGGAATTCCCACCGCCGAGAGGGAGGTCGCCATCCGACCCTCCGATCCGGCACTGCGGGACTTTCCGTTCCTGTACATGACCGGTCACGGCAATGTCCGCTTTTCTCCCGAGGAACGCCTCGCACTGCGCCGATACCTCCTCGAGGGCGGCTTCCTGCACGCCGACGACAACTACGGGCTGGACGAATCCTTCCGGCAGGAGATGGCGCGCGTCTTTCCCGACAGGGAGCTTGTCGAGCTGCCGCCGGAGCATCCGGTCTTTCACGCGCCCTACGAGTTCACGGACGGGATCCCCAAGATTCACGAGCATGACGGGGCGCCGCCGCAGGCATTCGGTATATTTCATCAGGGAAGGCTGGTCGTCATCTACACCTACGAAACGGACCTGGGTGACGGCTGGGAGGATCCGGACGTCCACGAGGATCCGCCGGAAATCAGAGAGGACGCGCTCAGGATGGGCGTCAACATCTTCGTGTTTGCCATGATGCAGGGGACGTCGTGACGCCTGCGCGGCGCATCGGCCACGCGGTCGAAGGCGTGCGGGAACACCTGTCGCGCTCCCTGGCACTGACGGTCGCGGCGTGGTGCGGCGCGGTCATGCTCGGGCTGCTGGTGCTGGCGCCGGGCATCGCGGGCATCGAAGGCTGGCGCGCGGGGAGCGCTGGGCCACTCGTGATGGTGGTGCTGATTCTGGCGCTCGTGCCGGGCGGGGTGTGGTACTGGCGGCGGCTGGGGCGCCGCTGGTGCGCCGAGCACCGGGTGACGCGGGCGATGGACGGGATCGCGGGGCTCGACGAGGGAGCCGTGCTAGGGGGGCTGGAGCTGTCCCGATTCGCGCCGCCGGGTACGTCGCGGGGGCTGCGGGAGCTGGCGCTGCACAGGGTCGGCAGCCAGCTGACCGCCGATGCGAAGACACTCTCCGGAGCGCTCGGCACGCAGGTCGCGGCTGACCTGCGCAGGGGCCTGACGGCGTTTCTGGCCGCGGTCCCGGTGCTTGCGCTGGTGCTCGCCTTCAACCCGGGCCGGACCTTCGAGGCGTGGGGTGGGCTGCTGAACCCGCTGGCCGTGCTGGTCGAGCCCGCGCTTCCGCCGGTGAGCGTGGAGCCGGGCAGCGTCGAGGTCGCGCGGGGGTCGGCGGTCGAGGTAACGGCGCTCGCGCCGATGCGGGACAGTGTGACGCTGCGCTGGGATGTGACCGGGCAGGTGACGCGGTCAGCCCTGATCGCGCTGGCCGATGGGCGGGGCGGGGCGCCTCTGCCCCCGGTCACCGCCGAGACCCGGTACTGGATCGAGGCGCCGGATGGGGCCCGCAGCGAGGTGCACACCCTCACGCCGGTCGACCCGCTCTTCGTGAGCACGTTGTCGGTCGAGGTCACCCATCCGCCGCACACCGGGCTGCCCCCCGCGGAATACCAGAACGAGATCCCGGCGCTGGCGGTCCCGGCCGGCACGCACCTGCGCGTGCGCGGCGAGGGCAGCCGGGGAATCGGCAGCGGGACGCTGGTGGACGACGCAGGGCGGCCGGTGATGCGGCTCGAAGTGCGTGGCAACGGCTTCGAGGGGAGCTGGGTTCCCGGGCGGAGCGGCACCTACACCTGGGAGTTCGCCGACGAGACCGGCGGTGCGGCCGTGGTCGCGCCCGAGCCGCTGGCGGTCGAGCTGATCGCCGACCAGCCGCCCGCGATCGAGATCGTCTATCCCGGGGTGGACACGCTCATGCCGGTCGACCTGCGCCAGCCCCTCGTCATCCAGACGCAGGACGACTACGGGCTCGCCCGAGTGGACATCGTGGTGCGGCGGGTGAGCGTCATCGGCGAGGCGGGGGAGCCGGTCGTCCACGGGGTCGAACTCGGAGGATCCGCGGGCGCGATCGTGCGTCCGGTGCTCGACGTCTCTACCTGGACCCTGTCGCCGGGCGACACGATCCGCTACCTGGCTCGCGCCTTTGACAATCACCCGTCGGGGCAGATGCGCGAAACCGCCGAGTTCGCGCTCTGGATCGGCGGCGTGACCGAGCTGGAGCGGGCCGCGCAGGCCGAGCTCGAGCGGGCGGCAAAGAGCATGGAGGAGCTGGCCGAGGAAGCGCGCCAGGCCGAGGAGGAGATGCGGGATCTGCAGGCCCGCAGCGAGGCCGAGGGCGACCGGAACCGGCGCGGCCAGGCGGAGTTCGAGGACCGCGAGGAGATCGCGCAGGCGCTGGAGCGCCAGGAGCGCATGATGGAGTCGGTGGACTCGCTGCAGCGTGAGCTCGCTGAACTGCGCGACGCGCTCCGCGACTCCGGGCTGGCCGATCCCGAGCTCGAGAATCGGATCCAGGATCTGGAAGAGCTGCTGGAGCAGGTGGCGCCCGAGGACGCGCAGGAAGCGGCTTCCGAACTCGAGGAACAGCTCGCCGGCATGGACCCGGATGAGCTGCGCGAGGCCCTGGAGCAGATGGCGCTCGACCAGGAACGACTCCGCCAGCGCCTCGAGGACTCGCTGGAGCAGTTCCGGGACGCGGCGATCGAGCAGGAGTTCAGGGCCACCGGCCGCGAGGCCGAAGAGCTGGCCGAGGAGCAGGAAATCCTTGCCCGGGCGATGATGGAGGGCGGCGAGGAGGAGTTGCGCGCCGACCAGCAGGCCGCGCTCGAGGCGCAGGCGGAGGAGCTTCAGCAGGCGCTCGAACAGTTGCAGGAGCGTCTGGCCGAGGCCGGCGAGATGGACGCGGGGGCCGGAGTGCAGGAGGCCAGGCACCAGCTCTCGCAGGCGCGGCAGCAGATGCAGCAGGCGACGCAGATGGCGCAGCAGGGTCAGCAGCAGGACGCCGGCCAGCAGGCTCAGCAGGCGGCGGGCGACCTGTCCGAGGTCGCACAGCAGCTGGGGCAGGCCCAGATGCAGATGCAGATGCAGCAGATGGAGGCGATCCGGACCGCGCTGGGACAGACCGCCGTCGATGCGCTGTCGCTGGCGCGGCGCCAGTCGGAGCTGCGCGGCGAGATGCAGGGAGCGAACGCCGCCCAGTTGGCGGCAATGCGCGGCGACGAGGCCGCGATCGCGCAGGGGATCCGCAACCTCGCCGAGAACTACGCCGAAGGGACCGAGATGATGGCTCCCGGCGCGCGCGACCTGCTGACCGCGGTCGGCCAGGCGATGGAGGAGCTCGACGGCACCATCACCGCGATGGAGAACCCGCGCTCGCAGGGCCCGTCACCGATGGCGGAGGCCGAAAAGGTGGTGCGCTCCCTGAATGAGGTGGCGCGCATGGCCATGACCTCGGGGCAGCAGGGCCAGGCCCAGGGTTCGGCATCGGCTTCCGAGCAGATGATGCAGCAGCTCCAGCAGCTCGCGCAGCAGCAGGGCGAGATCATGCAGGACGCTTCGTCGCTGACCCCGATGCAGCTGGGTCAGGAGACGATGTCGGAGCAGATCGAGGAGGTGGCCGGCCGTCAGGAGGAGGTTGCAGAGGAGCTGGGCGAGATGTCGGAGGACGGGACGGAGGAAGGCGACCCCCTGGGCGACCTCTCGGCCTTCGCGGAAGAGGCCGCCCGACTGGCCGAGGCGCTGCAGCAGGGTCGGCTCGACCCCGAGGTGCTGCGCCGCCAGGAACAGCTCTTCCACCGGCTCCTCGATGCGGGCCGCACCCTCGAGCGGGACGAGGAGTCGGAGGAGCGGGAGTCCGAGGAGGCGGGCGACTTCGAGCGCGAGGGCGTGAACGCGCTGACCGCCGGCGACATCGGCGTTCTGCGATTCGAACTGCCTGGCGCGGCGGCGCTGCGCGCCCTTCCGCCGGCGCAGCGGGCGCTGGTCGTTCGCTATTTCGAGAGGCTCAACCGGATGACGTCGGCGGGGCCCCCCACGCCGAACGGAGGTGAGGGGCGGTGAGTCGGCGGACGGACCGCATGGCCGCGCTCATCGCTCTGTTGGCTGGCCTGACGGTCGCAGCCGCGCCCCTTTCCGCCTTCCAGGCACGCCCCGACCCGCGCCTCGAGAACCGCATGCTGAGGCAGGCGTCCTCGCAGGAAGCGCGGGGCGAGCTGGACCGGGCCGAAGCCACCTTGCGCGAGTTGCTCGCCCTTCAGCCCGGCTCCTCGGCGGCGGTTTTCGCCCTCGAGCGCGTGTTTCGCAGGGGCGACCGCCTGGGCGAGCTGCTGCCGGTCCTCGATGACTTTCTGCAGCGGGAACCGTCCACGGAGCGGGTGTGGGGCCTGAAGCTCGGACTACTGGTCGAGGTGGACTTCGCGTCGGCGCTCGAAGAGGCGGTGGCCGCCTGGATCGACGCCCAGCCGGGGTCGCCCGATCCGTATCTGGAAGGCGCCGCGGCTGTCCGCGAGGTATTCGGGGCCGAACGGGCGGCCGCGCTGCTCGAAGAGGGCTCCGTCGCGCTGGGAGAGTCGCCGCAGTTGCTTGTCGAGCTGGGTGACATGTACGTGGCCGGCGGGCGGATCGACGATGCGGCTGCCGCGTGGGCACAGGCGTTGGGGCGCGACCGGGCCAGGAGCGGCGCGGTATTCCGCCGGGTCGAGGATCTGGGTGAGGAGAGCGGCGCCGCCGCCGCGCTGATGGTCGCCGCGCTGGGAAGCGAGCCCACCAACGTGACGCGCCTCGAAGCGGGTGCCGAGCTCGCCCTGCGCGAGGACCTCGAAGACGAGGCCATGGAGCTTGCGGGTGCCGCCCTGACCCGGCTCGAGGAACGCGAGGCGCGCGGCTTCCTGAACGGGTTCGCGCGCAAGGCGGAGGACAATGGGCGCGATGCGAGCGCGCTGTGGGCATACGCGCGTCTCCGGGAGATCACGGAGGATCCCGCCGAGGCGCGGTCGACCGATGAGCGCCTTGCGGATGCCGCGCTTGCGGCCGGAGACACTGCCACGGCACTCGAAGCCCGGCGCAGGATCACGGAGTCGCACTCTGAGGGCTCCCAGGCGCGCCGGGTGGCATGGACCGAGGAACTGCGCATTCAGGTAGCCTCTCCCGGGATCGAGGGCGCCGCCGAAGCCCTCGCCGCCTTCCGCGAGGAATTCCCGGAGGCTCCCGACCTCGACGCCCTCTCGGCCGCGCTCGCCTCGCGCCTGCTCGGCCGCGGCATGCGCGAAGAGGCGATGGAAGTCCTGAGCGGGATCGAAGGCCCCGGAGCCGCGCTGGAGCGGGCGTTTCTGCTGCTCGAGGGCGGCGCCTTCCCGGAAGGCATCGCCGCGCTGCAGGCATCCCTGCCCGAGCTGGAACCCTCCCATGCAACCGAGATCCTCGAACTGACCCTCGCGCTGAGCGACCTGAGCCCCCCCGGGGGCATGCTCGCGGCCGAGGTCGCGATCGCGCGGCATCGCGGCCACGCGGAGCAGGGGGTGCTCCAAGTGCAGGAGCGCATCGATGCGGTGCCCGCGCAGGACAGGCCCGCCATCCTGGCGCAGGGAGCGCGCGCGGCCGATCAGGCGGGGCTCGCAGCGGAGGCGGTGGAGTTCCGGCGGCGCATCGTGGCCGAATACACCGACGCGCGCGAGTTCGCCGAAGCGGCGCTGCGTCTCGCGCGGGCCGTGGCCGCCGAGCCCGGTGGCCGGGACGAAGCGGTGCGAATCCTCGAGGCGCTGATCGTCAGCCGCCCGGACAGCCCGGTCGTCCCGGGCGCGCGCCGAGAACTGAGAAGAATCCAGGAGGGAGGTTCCCGATGACCCGCCGAGCCCGATACATGGTGGCGGCAGCCGTGATTGCGACGGCCGCCGCCGGTGCGGACAACGCAGCCGGGCAGCTGCTTCTCGTCCCCATGGACCGCAGCCAGTCGAACCATCTCAAGGCCTACGGGCTCACCTACCGGGTGCTGGAGCGGGATGGACGCGCGGAGTGGCTGCTCAATTTCCAGGGCGGCGCGTTCCTGCTGCCCGACACCGAGGCGACACGGCGGACGGCGGCCCTGATGGGCGTGACCATCCAGCCCGTGGGCGCGGCCGACGAGGCGCGGATCCGGGGGATCGTCGCGCAGTCGAACATGGAGTCGGTGGTGCTGGAGAAGGCGACCAGCATCGCGATCTACACGCCGCCGAACAGCGCGCCGTGGGACGATGCGGTGACGATGGCGCTCGACTACGCCGAGATCCCCTACGAGACGATCTGGGACGACGAGGTGATCGAGGGCGACCTGGAGGATTTCGAGTGGCTGCACCTCCACCACGAGGACTTCACCGGACAGTATTCGAAGTTCTACATCACCTACGCGGGCGCGCCTTGGCTGGAGGAGGAAGTGGCCCGCAACGAGGAGGCGGCGCAGGGTCTGGGGTTCGCGAACGTGCCCGCGCTCAAGAAGGCTGTGAGCTTCAAGATCCGTGAGTACGTCGAGAACGGCGGCTTCCTGTTCGCCATGTGCTCGGCGCCCGAGACGCTGGAACTGGCGCTCGCGGCGGGGTCCGTGGACATCGCGGCCGCTTATTCGGACGGCACCCCGCCCGATCCCGACGCCGGGTCCAAGGTGGACTGGGGGCTCGCAATGGCCTTCCACGACGCCGAAATCCAGGTGGCGCCGTCGGTCAACGCCTTTTCCGACATCGACGGACACCAGGTCAACACCCCGTGGCGCAAGGAGCTGGGCGCGTTCACCCTGTTCGACTTCTCGGCCAAGTTCGACCCCGTTCCGGCGATGCTGACGCAGAGCCACGAATCGGTGCTCTCCGATTTCTATGGGCTGACGACCTCCTTCGCCGTTGATCGGCTCAAGCCCGGGGTGGTGAAGCTCGGGGTCGAAGGCTCCTGGGCCAAGTACATCCACGGCAGCGTCGGCCAGGGCACCTGGACCTATTACGGCGGCCACGACCCGGAGGACCCGGAGCATCAGATCGGCGATCCCCCGACGGACCTGGAGCTACACCCCAACTCTCCCGGCTACCGGCTCATCCTCAACAACGTGCTGTTCCCGGCTGCGAAGAAGAAGAAGCTGAAGACGTGACGTCCCATCCCCTTCGGCTGGCGCCGGAGGCCGCCCGGATCATCCGCGACGAAGTGACCCGGGCTGGAGGCCGCGAGGTCTCCTTCCTCGCCGAGGTGACACGATCGCGGGTGATTGTGGACCCCCGCGCAGTGGCCCGCGGCAACCACTCCGCCGTACTCGCCGCCGCCCGCGACGCCCGCGAGGGCTCGGTGATGATCCACAACCACCCATCGGGGCTGTTGGAGCCTTCGGACGCCGACCTGGCGGTTGCATCCGGCATCTACGAGCGGGGGGTGGGGACGGCGATCGTGACCAACGCGGCGGATCGCATGTACGTGGTCGTCGAGCCGCCGGAGCCGCGCCGGATCGAGTCGCTGGAGCTGGATGAACTGTCCGGGCTGCTCCGGCCGGACGGGCCGCTGGCCGGGATGCCTGGCTACGAGGACCGGCGTGGCCAGCGCGACATGCTCCGGTTCGTGGGCGAGAGGTTCAACGAAGGGGGGATCGGGCTGGTGGAGGCGGGGACCGGGACCGGCAAGTCGCTGGCCTACCTGGTGCCTGCGGCTCGCTGGGCGGTGCGCAACGGCGAGCGAACCATCGTGTCCACCAACACGATCAACCTGCAGGAGCAGCTGGTCCGCAAGGATCTGGAGATCGTCAGCGGGATGCTGGGGGAGCGGCTCAAGTGGGCGCTGGTGAAGGGCAGGGGGAATTACATCTCGATCCGCAGAGCGCACCTCGCCGCCGCATCGGCTCCGAACCTCTTCCCCGACGACCGCTCGGAGGAGCTGGCAGCGCTCGTCGAATGGGCCGAGAGCACGGAGGACGGCTCGCTCGGCGATCTCTCCTTCACCCCCACGGGCGAGGTCTGGGAGGAAGTGCGCAGCGAGACTGACGCGTGCCTGCGCGCCAAGTGCCCCTTCTTCCAGCAGTGCCACTATCAGCGAGCCCGCCGGGCGGGGGCTGCCGCCGACCTGGTGATCGTCAACCACGCGCTCTTCTTCTCCGACCTGGCGATCCGCATCCTGACCGAGAACTTCCGCGACGGCGCCGTGCTGCCTCCCTACAAGCGCGTGGTCTTCGACGAGGCGCATCACCTGGAGGACGCGGCCACCCCCCGGCTCGGCGCCGAAACCACGCGCGTCGGGATGTTCCGTGCCCTGGCCCGCCTGGACCGGGGCGGCAAGGGGATCCTGGCTTCGGTCGAGGCGGTGCTGTCGGCGGCGCGCACATCGATCTCGGCCCGGCGCCTGAGCGAGCGCATCGCGCGCCGCACCCGCCCCCTGGCCCGGCGCCTCCGCGACGCATTCACCGCCTTCTTCGACCTGATGGAGCCCTGGACCGAGGCCCACGCCGATGGAGGCAGCCTGCGCCTGGGGCGTCCGGCCCGCCCCGAAGCCCCCGCCACCCCCGAACCCACCGAAGACGCCGCCCTCGGCGAGGTACTGGAGCGCGTTCTGCTTCTCCTCGCCGACCTGCAGCGTGAACTCGAGGTGCTGGTCGAGCAGTTGGGTGAGGACGAGGAGTTGCACTCCGAGCTGCAGGGCCGGCTCCTCGACCTCGGGGCGTGCCGAAACAGGCTGGGACGGATCGAGCGGGCGCTGCGGCTCTGCCTGCTCCCCGCGAGTGGCCCGCCGCTCATGGTCCGGTGGGTGGAGATGCGGCGCTTCGGGAAGCGTGGCGCCAGGAACCTGGTCATGTCCGCCGCCCCCGTCGACCTGGGCCCGGTCCTTGCCGAACACCTCTTCGCGAACATCGACACCGGTGTGCTCACCTCGGCGACCATGGCCGTCAACGGCGATTTCGGCTACCTGAAGGGGCGGCTGGGGCTCGGCGGAAGCGACACCGCACCGCCGCCCGGGATGTTTGCCGACGCCGGACCACTCGAAGGCGGGCTGACCGACTGGGCCCCGGAAGACCTCGATGTCGCCGAGACCGTCTTCGGCTCCCCCTTCGACCATGCGGGCCAGAGCTGCCTCGTAGTTCCCACCGACCTGCCGCGCCCCGGCGCCCGGGGCGGCGGAGAGTCCTACAACGACGCCACGGCGAGGGTCGTCCACGAGGTGGCCGAGATCACGGACGGAGGCCTCTTCGCACTCTTCACTTCGTTTGCCGCGCTGCGGGCGGTCGCCGCCAGCCTGCGCAAGAGAGGCGCCGAGGCGCGCTGGCCACTCTACGTCCAGGGCGAATCGGACCGGTCCGCGCTGCTCCAGGGCTTTACCCGTTCCGGCTCCGCTCTCCTCCTCGGCACGGCGTCGTTCTGGGAGGGCGTGGACGTCCCCGGCCGCCCCCTCCGCGCCATGGTGATCCAGAAGCTGCCCTTCCGGGTGCCCACCGAGCCCGTCACCGAGGCCCGGGTCGAGGCCATGACGGCCCGCGGCCGGAACCCCTTCTGGGGGCTGATGGTGCCCGACGCGGCGGTGCGGCTCAAGCAGGGCATCGGACGCCTCATCCGGACCCGGACCGACCGCGGCGCGGTCCTCCTCCTCGACGACCGGCTGCTGACCAAGCGATACGGCCGCGTCATCCGCGAAGCGCTGCCCCCGATGCCACTGATCCGGGGCCCCTGGGAGGAGGTGAGGGCAAGGGTGGGGAAGTTCTACTCGTGAACAGCGCCGGGGATCGCCGCCCTGCCGCCTTGCCGGACTTCTCGCCCTCGGTAGATTCTTAACGGCATGGCGCATCAGCCGGTCCTGAGTGGCGCCGTCCTGCCCGACATCACTCGCTCTTCAACCTGGTGAACGCAATGAAGAAGGCTCTGGGATTCCTTGCTGGACTGTTCCTCCTCTCGCTGGCCGCGAAAGCCTTCCAGACGGCATCGATCGGATGGTCAGGCGGCCACGGCGACGTAGGATTCTGGTGGACGGTCATCAGCTGCTTCCTGGGGATTGCGGGCACAGGGGCGCTGATCGGCACGGCCATCCATTCCCGCCGGACGGACTAGCGGCCGGTGGCGACGACCCGACCGGGCAAGATCGTTTGCGTGGGGCGCAACTACGCCGACCACGCTGCGGAGCTGGGCAGCGATGTCCCCAGCGAGCCCCTGATCTTCATGAAGCCGCCATCGGCGGTCATCCGCGCGGGCGACGCCGTGCAGGTGCCACTCGATGTCGGGCGCGTCGACTATGAAGGCGAGATCGGCCTCGTCATCACGCGCCGCTGCAGACGCGTCTCCGAAGCCGACGCCTGGAGCCATGTGGGCGGTGTGGTTGCCGTCAACGACGTGACCGCGCGCGATCTGCAGGCGAAGGACAGCCAGTGGACCCGCGCCAAGGGCCTCGATACGTTCTGCCCTCTGGGCAACGTTGTCGACGCGGCGGAAGTCGAACCTGACGCACTCGCCGTGACCACGCGGGTCAACGGGGATGTGAGACAGCACGGCAGCGCGGGCCAGATGGTGTTCTCGCTTCGCCACCTGGTCAGCTTCATTTCCCACGTCATGACCCTCGAGGCCGGGGACCTCATCGCGACGGGAACGCCGGAGGGCGTCGGCCCGCTGGCGGTCGGCGACGTGGTCGAGGTGGCGCTCTCGTGCGGCTCCTCGGTGCGCAATGTGGTTGAAGGAGGCGACGCGCTGGCCCCCGCCCACTGAGGGCACATGGCAGGAACCGTTCCCGAATACCGGGATAGGAAGTCAGATGACGCGACAGGGAACAGAACAGCGCCGGGCGCCCACGGGCGATTCCGGCCGCCGGCCGAGCTCTCGGCCCCTGTACGTGGGTCTGGCGGTGTCGGCGCTGGCCCATATCCTGGCGGTGATGATCTACCCGTTCTTCGCCGGGGAGCGGCCGGACCGCTCGGGAGGTTTGATCATCCCGGCGGTGCGCGAGGTCGGGGGGATGCGCGTTGTGGAGATCGTCGAGGTGACGACTCCCGAGGTGGTGGATCCGAATGACCCCTTGGAGATCGAGGACCCGGGGCCGCCGGATGTCACTCCCGAAATGCCCGATGTCGGAGACGAGTTCGAGATCTACGTCCCGGGCCGTTATCGCTCCGCTGCCGAGAGACTTCGCATCGGCGAGGGCGATCCCCGCCTCTGGCAACCGATCGACCCGGCAATGGTCGCTCCCACGCCGGACGAGATCCTGCGCCTTCGGCTGGCCGCCGCCATCGAGGATGCCAACGATTCGGCCTTCGCCGAAGCCGAGCGGCTGGCGCAGTCACTGGACTGGACGCACACGGACGACGACGGCAACAAGTGGGGTGTGTCGCCCGGCAAGATCCACCTGGGTGACATCGAGATCCCCTTGCCCTTCGGCTTCGGGCCCCCGCCCGACTACAACGGCGACCAGGCCGACTGGGCCTTCCGCATGGCCGACATCGATCGCGCCGCCGGGACGCTCGCCGCGAGGATGAGCTGGAATGAGCGGATCGAGGTCATGCGGATGCGCAGGGAAGCGCAGCGGGCGCGCGAAGAGGCCGAGCGGGAAAGGGCCGTCACGGCCGATCCCGATACCACGTCGAGCGCGTTCAGACGGCGATAGAACGGACCTTGTCCCAAGTGCACCCCCCGGGAACCGAGCTTCCCAAGACGTTCGACCCTCGCGCCGTGGAGTCGCGCATTCTGCGGCTCTGGGAGGAGGGGGGCTATTTCGGAGCCGCCGCCAGCGAGGTGGAGCAGGGGGGCGAACCGTATGTGATCGTGATCCCGCCGCCGAACGTGACGGCGGTGCTGCACATGGGGCACGGCCTCAACAACACGATCCAGGACGTGCTGATCCGCTGGCGCCGCATGCAGGGCCGGGTCGCGCTGTGGATTCCCGGCACCGACCATGCGGGCATCGCCACCCAGAACGTGGTCGAGAAGCGCCTGGCCACGGAAGGGAAGACCCGCCACGACCTCGGGCGCGAGGCGTTCGTGGAGCGCGTGTGGGAGCATGTCCACGACACGGGCGACAGGATCCTCGGCCAGCTCAAGGCCATCGGCTGCAGCTGCGACTGGACCCGCGCGCGGTTCACCCTCGACAAGGGGCTGTCGCGGGCCGTGCGGGAGATCTTCGTGCGCCTGTACGAGGACGGCCTGATCTACCGGGGCGAGTACATCATCAACTGGTGCCCCCGGTGTCTGACGGCGCTCTCCAACGAGGAGGCCGAGGGCGCGGAGGCGCGCGGGTCGCTGTGGCACCTGCGCTATCCCTTCCGCGCCGGCCACGAGGATGCGGCCGCGGCGGCCCGCGCCGCCGGGGCGACCGCCATCGACCGGCTCCCCGACGGACGCTGGCACCTGACCGTCTCGACCACCCGTCCCGAAACCATGCTCGGCGACACCGGCGTCGCGGTCAGCCCCGGCGACCCCCGTTACGGCTCCCTCATCGCCGCCGAAGTCGAGCTCCCCCTCACCGGCCGCACCATCCCCGTGGTCGCGGACCGGCACGTGAGCGCCGACTTCGGCACCGGGATGGTCAAGGTCACGCCCGCCCACGACCCCAACGACTTCGACATCGCGTCGCGCACCGACCTCGCGGTCCTCAACGTCATGACCGAGCGCGCGGTGATGAACGAAAACGCACCGGCGGCCTTCCAGGGGATGACGCGCGAAGAGGCGCGCACGGCAGTGGTCGCGGCGCTCGACGAAGAGGGACTCCTCGCCGGCCGCGACGACCACGACCACGCCATCCCGCGCTGCTACCGCTGCGACACCGTGGTCGAGCCGCGGCTGAGCGAGCAGTGGTTCGTGCGCATGGAACCGCTCGCCCGCCCGGCGCTGCAGGCGTCCCGCGACGACACGATCACATTCGTCCCCGACCGCTGGACCCGCGTCTACGAGAACTGGATGGAGAACATCCGCGACTGGTGCATCTCGCGTCAGCTGTGGTGGGGCCATCGCATCCCCGTGTGGTACTGCGGCGACTGCGGCGAGGTCATGGCCTGCCGCGACGATCCGGACGCCTGCGCGGCCTGCGGCGGAACGGCGCTCGAGCAGGACCCCGACGTCCTCGACACCTGGTTCTCGTCGTGGCTGTGGCCCTTCTCCGTCTTCGGCTGGCCCCAGGACAACGACGACCTGAAGGCGTTCTACCCGGGCCACACCCTCTCGACAGCGCCAGAGATCCTCTTCTTCTGGGTCGCGCGCATGATCATGTCGGGCTACCACGCCATGGGCGATGCGCCCTTCACCCGCGTCTATCTCCACGGCACAGTGCGCGACATCCAGGGCCGCAAGATGTCCAAATCCCTGGGCAACGGAATCGATCCGCTCGAGGTGGTGGAGCTGTACGGCGCCGACGCGCTCCGCTTCACGCTCATCGCCAATGCGGGGGTCGGGGCCGACATCCGCCTCGACCACAACGATCTCGAAGCCGCGTTCTCGCCGGGCCGCAACTTCGTCAACAAGCTCTGGAACGCCGGCCGCTTCGCGCTCATGAGCCTCGGCGACGATCCGGTGCCGCCCCTCGCCGAGGTGAAGGACGACCTTGCGCTCGAGGACCGCTGGATTCTCTCGAGGCAGCAGCATGCCGCACGACGCGCCGACGAAGAGCTCGATGGCTTCCGCATTCACGGCGCCGCCGAGGTCATGCGCGACTTCTTCCGGGGCGAGTTCGCCGACTGGTATCTGGAGTGCGTCAAGCATCGGCTGCGGCCCGGCGGTCCCGGAAGGGACGCCGCCCGGTCGGTGCTGGTTCACGTGCTGGACACGGTCTGCCGGCTGCTCCACCCCATGGTGCCCTTCGTGACCGAGGAGCTGCGCGCCCTTCTGCCGGCATCGGGCGAACGGACCGGCCCGTGCATCGTCGCTGCCTGGCCCGTGCCCGACGCCGATCTCACGGACCCCCAGGCCGAGACGGATTTCGACTGGCTGCGCGATCTGGTGGTGAAGGTGCGAGGGATGAGGAAGGAATACGGTGTGGGAGAAGGCCGGGAGGTCGTGCTCCACGCAACGGGGGGCAGCAAGGACGACCTGCTCGAGGCGCGGGGTGAGATGCTTCGGCGTCTCGCGCGCATTGGCGCAGTCCACGCGGAGCCCGCGCCGGAGGGTGCTGCGGGGGCGAGCGCGGTCATGCGGGACGGTACCGAGCTCTTCATGCCGCTCACCGGACTGATCGACATCGGGCGCGAACGGGAGCGGCTGACGCGCGAGATCGGGCGCCTCGAGGGCCGGATGCGGGGGATGCGGGGCAAGCTGGCCAACGAGAACTTCGTGACCCGCGCGCCGGCGGCGGTCGTGCAGCGCGAGCGGGATAAGCTGGCGACATGTAAGGTCCAGTTTACAAAATTACAAGAGAAGTTGACATCGCTGGCGGGACACCAGTCGTGATTCGGTGGTGCGGCCCTGCGATTCGCCCTTCGTCACGCCTTGCCCACGCGGCGCCTGGCCGCTCCCGGTGCTCACGCGGGCTTGTCCACGGACTGCTGGTGGTCCTCTCGGCTACGGCTTGCGCGAGGCCGGAGCGCCCCCCGGGGGGGCCGGAGGACCTAACACCACCGGTCGTCGTCGAAACCATCCCCGACACCTTCGCGGTGGTGGAGCCCGGCGTGCGCGAGTTCTTCTTTCGCTTCAACGAGCGCATCAGCGAGCGGCCCTCTGCCGGGCAGCTGGACAACTCGGTGGCGATCTCGCCCCCGCTCGGCGCGCTGCGGGTGCGTCACAGCCGGGACGGAATCTCCATCGAAACGCAGGATGGACTGGAGCCCGACCGGCTGTATCGGGTCACCGTTCTTCCAGTAATCAACGACATGTTCAGCAACCGCCTCCGCGATCCCTTCGACCTGGTCCTCTCGACCGGAGCGGAGTTCGTGCCCAACGTCGTCGCCGGCATGGTGGAGGACCGCGTCACGGGACAGGCGGTCCCCGACGTCCGCGTGCAGGCACGCTTTCGGGAAGAAGCCGACACGCTCACCCACTGGAACCTGACCGGCGCTGACGGCGTCTTCTCGCTGCGCTACGTGCCCGGCATGCCCTACGAGCTGCTCGCCTGGCAGGACCGGGACCTGGATGGCGAAGTCGGGGAAAGCGAGCCGCAGTCGGCGGTCACCTCCGCCCAGTTGGCGCAGTCGCCCGACACGAATTTCACCGTCCTGACCCTGATCGAGCCCGACACCACGCCGGCCCGACTCGCCAGCGTCACGGTCGACGACTCCTTGACGCTGACCTTCGAGTTCGACGACTACCTCGAGCCGCAGATGCCCGGGGTTGTCTTCGAAGGCCAGCTCATCCTCGCCCGGCTGCTGGACACCGCCACGGTGGCCGACCCGCTGGCGACGGACGAGCCCGGTGACTCGGCGGCAGTGGTCGCAGCCGGGGACACGACCGGCGCGGAAGTTCCGGGCGACACGGTGGCTGCTGGCGCGGCAGCGGCGGATCCGGATACTCCCGGCGAGCCCGGCGACACTGTCGTCGCAGAGGTGGCCGGTGACTCCATTGCGATCGATCCAGCCGACACGATCACGGTCCCGCCGGAGAAGGACACCATTGCGGTTCGGTTCTTCCACCAGCACGAGTACGACCGCTGGAGACGTGAAGTGGAGGACTCCATTGCCCTCGCGGAAGCGCAGGCGCTCGTGGACTCGCTCCTCGCAGCCGGAGAGCGGCCACCGCCTCCCGAAGAACCTGCTGCCGACACCGTCGAGGAGTCGCCCCCGACCGCACTGTCCGGACTGCTGCTGCCGGCCCAGACGCTGACGGGCGTGCTCGATGAGGCATTGGTCCAGGGCACGCCGTACGAGGCGTCGGTGGGGAATGTGGTGAACATCTACGGGACACCCGGCGGCGGCGGCAAAGCGGTGGTGTTGTGGGAGTTGCCACCGCCGGACACGACGACCGCCGACAGCACGGCCGTCTCGGACTCGCTGGCAGTCGGCGATTCGCTGGCGGTCGGCGACTCGGCGGCGGTCGGTGATTCGATTCCCGTCGGGGATTCGGCACAGGTCGCGGATACTGCGGTGGCAGGGCCGGACACCACTACCGCCGGCCCCGATACCACGACTACCGGTCCCGACACGACCACCGCGGACCCTGACACCACGACTGTGGGCGCTGACACAACTGCCGCTGCCGCTGACACGATCACCGGGGACCCTGACACGACCACTGCGGGTCCTGACACGATAACCGCGGACCCCGACACGACAACCGCGGGCGCTGACACGACCACCGCGGGCCCCGACACGACAACTGTTGGTCCCGACACCACACGGGCCCGCCCGGACACCACCCTTGCCACGCTGCCCTCCGCCAGCCTGCACCTGCCGTCCCGCTCGCCTCCCGCTCGCCAACCACCCCGCCGAGCCCGCGAACCCCGCATGCGTATCCGCGGACATCCCCCCCGCCGCCGGCGCTGACACACGATGGCCGCGCGGGATCCCCGCCGTTCCATTCCAGGCGTCGACCGCCTCCTGGACCGCCCCTGGTGCCGTGAGCTGATCGTCGCCTGGGGCCGGCCCTGGATCACGGACCGGTTGCGGGCCGTTCTGGACGATCTGCGCAGCGGACGGCTCCCGGTTCCCACCGACGACGATGGCTTTGCGGCGCTCGTCGTCGCCGAGGTGGCCCGCGCGCAGACCCCGTCGCTGCGCCGCGTCGTGAACGCGACCGGCGTCGTCCTTCACACCAATCTCGGGCGGGCGCCGCTCGCGATCGAGGCGCGCCGGGCGATGACCGCGGCCGCCGGCTACGGCAACGTCGAGTTCGACCTGGACAGCGGCCGCCGCGGCTCCCGCTACGAGCACTGCGTCCACCTGATCCGGGAGCTCACCGGCGCCCAGGACGCGCTGGCCGTCAACAACAACGCCGCGGCGGTCGCGCTCGCGCTCACCGCGTTTGCGGCTGGCAGGGGAGTGGCCGTGTCGCACGGCGAACTGGTCGAGATCGGCGGTGGCTTCCGCATCCCCGAAGTGGTGGAGGCCGCCGGCGCGCGCCTGGTCACCGTGGGGACGACCAACCGGACCCGCCGCGGAGACTACGCGCGCGCGATCGCCGATCAGGACGTGGCCGCGATCCTCAAGGTTCACCGCTCGAACTTCTCGATCTCGGGGTTTACGGAGGAGACCGAGCTGGAAGAGCTGGTCGATCTCGGAGCCGCCAGCGGCATTCCGGTGGTCCATGATCTGGGGTCGGGGCTGCTGCTGGACAGCGACGTGTTGGAACTGCCGCGCGAGCCATCGCCGCGGGAGAGCATCGCCGCCGGGGTCGAACTGGTCGCCTTCTCGGGGGACAAGCTGCTCGGGGGACCGCAGGCCGGGCTGCTCGCCGGGACGGGCGTGGCGGTTGCCCGCGCGAGGGCGCACCCGCTGTGCCGGGCGCTGCGCTGCGACAAGGTCACGCTAGCGGGACTCGAAGCGACGCTCATGCTGTACCGGGATCCGGAGCGTGCGAAGGAGCGCATCCCGGCGCTCCGCATGATCTCCGTGCCGCGCGAAGTGCTGATGCGCCGGACGGAAGCCGTACTCGCCGCGGTGGCCAGCAGGGGGGCCGGGCTGAGGCGGGCGCTGCGGGCCGAGGTGGTTGCCGGGGAGTCTCTGGTGGGCGGGGGCACGTTCCCGGACGCACGGATTCCCAGCGCGATGATCTCGTTGGGCGCGGGGGCGGCAGCCGAAAGCTGGCTGGCGCGGCTGCGCGCCCACACGCCGCCCGTGATCGCGCGGCGGCGGAAGGGCCGCATCGTCCTCGACATGCGCACGGTAGCGCCCGAGGAGGACACGGTCGTCGCGGCTGCGCTCGCTGCGCTGGGAGAATCGATCCCGGCCGGGGCAGGGGGCGCGGAGGCGCGCTGATGGGGCGCCGGGCCGTCTTCGCGGATCGTGACGGAACGATCATCGAGGACCGGAACTACGTCGCGGATCCGGCCCACGTCACCCTCATTCCGGGCTCGGCCCGCGCGCTGAACCGGCTGCAGGGCATGGGCTTCGCCGTCGTGGTGGTCACCAATCAGTCAGGCATCGGGCGGGGTCTCTACACCCTCGCGGACTACCGGCGCGTGGCCGCCGAGACCGACCGCCAGCTCGGCGCCGCGGGCACGGTCGTCGACGCGACCTACTTCTGTCCGGATGCCCCGGGCGGCGATCCTCGAACGACCTGCCGCAAACCCAGCCGGGTGATGTACGAAACGGCCGCCCGCGACCTGGGGCTGCAGTTCGCCGGTTCATATCTCATCGGTGACAAGCCCAGCGATGTGATCCCGGCCAGGGCGTTGGGAGCCACGGGAATCCTGGTCCGCACGGGCCACGGGCGCGGTCACGAAGCCGCCCTCGCGGATGAGTTTCCGGTCGTGGACAACCTCGCCGCGGCTGCCGCGCTCATCGGCCGCCTCGAGGCTCGTTGACCCCGTTTCACGTCACGAATAGCTTTCTAATCCGGCACTCGCCGGCCCAGGCAAGATACGACCGAAGTGCAGGATAGATGCGATGCAACTGACACTCACTCCCGAAGCGGCCCGGAAAGTCCAGGGTTTCCTCGAGGAGTTCGGCGACAGCCCCGATGCCGGACTTCGAGTCGCGGTGCTCCCCGGCGGCTGTTCCGGCTTTCAGTACGGTGTGGATATCGACAAGGCACCCGAGGGGGATGACGAGATTCTCGAGAGATCCGGGATCCGCATCTTCGTCGATCCCTTCAGCGCCCAGTACCTCGAGGGGATCGAGATCGACTACGTAAGCTCGATGATGGGATCCGGGTTTTCCTTCAGCAATCCGCAGGCCTCCGGCGGGTGTGGCTGCGGCAGCTCCTTTACGGTGTAGACGCGATCGAAATCCTCACCTTCACCGGGGGCGCCTTCATGCAGAACACCGTCCTGGTGGTCTGCGCCGACGCCCGCACGGCCGTTCTGATCGATCCCGGGGCCGCCACTCCCGACGCGCTGGCTGCCGCCGCCGGGCGCGGACTCGACATCGAGGCGATCCTGCTCACGCACGCCCACCTCGACCACATCGAAGGCATCGCGCTCGCCAAGGACGCTACCGGGGCCCCGGTCCATCTTCACCCCTCCGACCGGATCCTGTACGACAACGCGCAATCGCAGGCGGCCGCGTTCGGCGTCCCCTTCAAGGAACAGCCTCCCCCCGACATCGACCTGGTGCCGGGCGAAAACGTCGCCTTCGGAGGCTCCGAGTTCGAGGTGGTCTTTGCGCCGGGCCATGCGCCGGGTCACGTCATCTTCGTCTCCACCAGCGAGCCGGTCGCAATCGTCGGCGACGTGATCTTCTTCGGGTCGATCGGCCGGACCGACCTTCCCGGCGGCGACTTCCAGGTGCTCATGGATTCGATCCACCGAACCGTGCTGACGCTCCCGCCCGAAACGAGGCTCTACACCGGGCACGGACCCGAGACCACCGTGTGGCACGAACAGCGCACCAATCCCTTCCTCGTACCCGTGTACGGCGGCGACCTGGTCTGATGGCCGTCCCCCTGGCCGTCCTCGCGTCGGGCTCCGGGACCAACATGCAGGCGCTTCTCGATCACGAGGACGAGGGAGCGGCCTACCGCATTGAACTCCTGATCACCGACCGCCCCTGCGCGGCGGAAGAGCGGGCCCGCGCCAGGGAACGGGCCGTCTGCCGGGTCGATTTCGGTGCCCTTGGCGAGCCGGCGCCGGGCTGCGGGGCCGAGATCCTGCGGCACCTGGAGCGCCACGGTGTCCGGGGAATCCTGCTGGCCGGCTTCCTCAAGCTGCTGCCAGCCACGGTTTGCCGGGCCTACCGCAACAGGATACTGAACATTCATCCGGCGCTGCTCCCGGGTTTCGGCGGCAAGGGCATGTTCGGCCACCGCGTCCACGAGGCCGTCCTCCAATCCGGAGCAACCCTCTCCGGACCGACGATCCACTTTGTGAACGAACGCTACGACGAGGGCCGGATCCTGGCGCAGTGGCCCGTGCCGGTGCTCGCGGGTGACAGCGCCGACACCCTGGCCGCGCGGGTTCTGAAGGTGGAGCACGCCCTCTTTCCGGCGGCGGCGGATGCTCTGTCGCGCGCGCTTGCCGGCGGATGGCCCGAGGCAGGGGCCGGGCCCCGCTTCCACTGGCCGGGGACCGGGGCTGAGGGTGATGGAGCGAGTCTCCGACAGTCGATCATCGATGCATTCGGGAGGTGACGGGTGAGCAGGCGTAGAGCGTTGCTGAGCGTTTCCGACAAGACGGGTGTCGTGGCTTTCGGGCACGCACTGGCCGAGCAGGGTTGGGAGGTGCTTTCGACGGGCGGCACCGCGCGCGCACTGGCCGCTGGCGGGGTGCCCGTGACCGAGGTCGCGACCGTCACCGCGCATCCCGAGATGATGGGCGGCCGGGTCAAGACGCTCCATCCCGCGATCCACGCCGGGTTGCTGGCCCGCCGCGACAATCCCGGGGACATGGCGGAGATGGCGCCGCTGGGGTACCACCCGATCGACCTCGTCGCGGTCAACCTCTATCCCTTCCGCGAGACCGTCGCGTCCCCCGGCGTTACCCCGGGACTCGCGATGGAGAACGTCGACATCGGTGGTCCCACAATGATCCGGGCGGCCGCCAAGAACCACCGCGACGTGTGGGTGGTGGTCGAACCCGCCGACTACGAAGCCGTGCTGGAGGCCCTTGCGGCGTCGGGTTCTGCAAGCCGGGATGCGGAGTCGGCCGCGCTGCGCCGTAGGCTCGCGGCGAAGGTCTTCCGCGAGATATCGACCTACGACGAGGCGATTGCGGGGTATTTGGAGGGGTTGGAGGAGGGCGAAGATTCGGGCGCGGCGGACGCCGGAGGCGCAATGGCGGACCGAGTCACGCTGGAACTGGAGAGGCGCGAGCTTTTGCGGTACGGCGAGAATCCCGGCCAGGAGGCGGCCTTTTACGCCGCGGCAGAAAGCGGCGATGGTATAGCATCACTTGAACAACTCCATGGCAAGGCGCTGTCCTACAACAATATACTGGATTTGGACGGTGCACTGTTGAGTCTCGCGCCCTTCGCGTTTTCCGACGAACCGGCAGTTTGCATCGTCAAGCATACCACGCCCTGCGGCGTCGCGGTGCGTCCCGTGCTGGCGGACGCGTTCGAGCGGGCGCGGGCCACCGATCCCGTCTCCGCATTCGGTTCGGTGATCGCGGTCAACCGTCCCGTCGACGCCGACACGGCTGGCGGGATCGGCGGAATGTTCGTGGAGTGCGTCGTCGCGCCCGGCTTCAGCGACGATGCCCTGGAAGTGCTCACCGCGAAGAAGAACATCCGGTTGCTGCGGTTCCCGGACTCGGCGGAGTTCCTTGCGAGCGCAGCGGGCCACGCGGATGCGCAGGCGTTCCGCTCGGTGTACGGGGGCGTGCTGTTCCAATCGCTCCCCGATCCGCCGTTCTTCGGTCGTGAAGAGGGGGACTGGCGAGTCGTGAGCTCGCGTCAGCCCACGGATTCCGAGTTGCGCGATCTATCGTTTGCGTGGGCCGCGGTGGCCGGCGTGAAGTCCAACGCGATCCTGCTTGCGAAAGGGTGCGCGACGGTCGGCATCGGCGCGGGCCAGATGAGCCGCGTGGACTCCTCGCGCCTGGCGGTCGAGAAGGCGCGCGAAGTCGGCCTGTCCGCCGAACTCGACGGCTGCGCCCTGGCATCCGACGCTTTCTTCCCCTTCCGGGACGGCGTCGACGCCGCGGCCGAAGCAGGCGCGCGCGCGATCGTCCAGCCCGGCGGCTCGATTCGCGACAACGAAGTGATTCAGGCTGCCGACGAGCACGGCATCGCGATGGTGTTCACGGGACGGCGCCTCTTCCGGCACTAGTCTGGCCCTGTCCCCGCGTGCGGTCGGCGTACTGCGGAGCGCAATAGAACTTGCCGACGGCTCCGGGTTGGTGTTCCAGTCTCCAACTGGGCGTGAGTTGTCACCCTCGACCCTGTCGATGCTCGCGCGCTCGCACATGTGGTCCGCGACAAGGTCGAGGCGGCTGACGCTCGGGGCACATTGTTCGGACGCCGGCGTGAGGTGATGGACGACTGGGCGGCCTATCTGGAGGGCCGGAGGGCAGGCACCGAGACCTGACATGACGTGCCGCGGCATCCGCCCACGGTCTCGAAGGCGGTTTGCGGGTCTGGCGCCGCAGCTTCCGGAGAACTTGCGCCGCAGCCGGTGGGTAGTCCACTGTGCACAGTCCTGCTCCTCAAGGTGAAGCCATGAACGCGGCGCGATCCCTTCTGCTGCTGGCGCTGCTCAACTCCTGCGAAGCCCTCGATATCGAGTCGTGCGACAGCGCCGGCGGCGGTGCTCCCTACATGCCGCTCGACGGGACATGGCAGGCGCCGAACGCCCAGGGAGCGATCAACTATAGCTGCGAGTTCGATGGCGTGACGAACGACCCCGACTATTTCGCGGGGCTCACCGTGTGCGAGTACGAAGGGGAGCCTCGGTTCTACACGGCGCCGACGTACTTTGAGCGCCAGTGCGGACCCTACGACTGTGGCGAGAGTTAGAGTGATTCGAGTGAACATCGTTCGCCGGAAGCGGGCATGACCTTCGATTGGGCGAGTGACCTGTGCCGTTGGGTTTTGGCGGGTCTGGCGATCGGCGGATCGTTGGTGGCCGGATCAGGGTGCGATTGGGGTCCGTTCGATGTGTCGCCTGAGCCGGCTATCGTGACCGCGACAGACTACGAGTTTCAGATTGGCGAGGACTACATCCACGGCCAGCTTGCGATCTCGATCGAGAATCAGACCCGAGAGCTGCTTTGGTACCACGATTGCGGGAGTACTCTTGATCGACTTGGACCGGGGGGGCAATGGCAGGCGGTCTGGAGCTCCCTCTGCAACCTCGTGGTGGAGGAGGTGTCGATCGGTCCCGGCGAGGTGCTCGATACGTCCCTGTCCATCCACGCATACGTTCCGGCAACAGGCTGGACCGCTCCGATCGACGGCACCTATCAACTTCGTGTTTTCGTCCGCAACGCTGATGCGGTCCTGTCCACGGCTGGAGTTGCGTCCAAGCCGTTCTCAGTCGCGACTGAGGATCCGTGAGGTGCGTGAGGAGATCCCTGGGACCGACGCCCTCCGCGACGGGCTCGGCGGCTGCTGGCGGGCATCACGAAGTATTTCGGGATCGTCACCCTTGCCTTTGCCATGCTCACCCTCTTCATGTCCCACGATCCAATTTGGATTGGAGGCGTAGGCTATTTTGTGACATGACGAGAACGGAGGGAGTGGGATTCGAACCCACGGGTCCTTTCGGACGCCGGTTTTCAAGACCGGTGCATTGAGCCGCTCTGCCATCCCTCCAGGGGCGAAAGATGATGGGGAGAGTGGTTGGCTTCAAGCGCAGGCGCCAGTGTGCTGGTTGCGCTTGTCGGCCATTTTCGGCGAAGAATGGCCGACAAATCCCAATGCCATCCGGAAACTTACCGGCTCCGAGATCAAGTAGGGATCATCAGAGCCTGCTGATCCCGCTTGTTGACATCGGAGGTGCCAGATGAGCCGCATCCCATCCCTGCCGGCACTCACCCTCACCGCCGCCCTCGGCGCTGCCTGCGCCCAGGACTACGCCCCCGCCGCAGACTTCATGATCAGCTACGAGGACGTCCCTGCCGTCACCAACACCGAGCCGCCGCCGGCCCGCCTCGAACTCGTCGTCTCGATCGGCCCGAAGACCTTGACCGACGCAGGATCGCCCGACGAGTTCGGAAGGGTGACCAGCGTAGCGCTCGGCCCGCACGAAGAGGTCTTCGTGGCGGACGGCCTCAACCGCGAGGTAAGGGTCTTTCGGCTGGACGGCACCCACCTCCGCACGTTCGGCCGGGAAGGCGAGGGGCCTGGCGAATTCCGGAGCCTCAATTCGCTGGCGTGGGCGGGTGACCGGCTCCTGAGTTTCGATCCCGACCTTGGGCGGATCGGCGAGTGGTCCCCGGCGGGCGGATGGCTCGGGCAGCGGAACACGCAGACCGGCGTCACCGGAACCCCTGAAGTTCTCCGCCTGTACCCCGTCGGCCCGGACGAGGTGTTCCGGCGCGATCTCGAGCAGCGCTACATGGGTCTGAACAGCCGCGGCGAGACGGGCGACACGCTGGCATCGTTGCGTGGGCCGTCGAGCGGCCCTCCGGCGTACATCGAGTGCCGGCACGAGCGCGGCCTCGCCTTCTTCGACGTTCCCTTCGCTCCGCGGTTCCTGCAGCACCCGGGACCGGGCGGCGTTCTGTACTCGGCGCTCACGGACGCCTACCGCATCTTCGTCACGCGGAGCGATGGCGCCGAAGTCCTCAGGGTGATCGAGCGCCCGCTGCCGGGCGAATCGATCAGCAACGAGGAGTGGCGCGTGGCAAACGCCGAATACAACGAGTGGCGCGATGCCCGGCGGGGTGCCTCGTGTGATCCGCGGGAACCAACGCGGCCGGACGCGAAATCGTTCATCGAGAATCTCTTCGTCGCTCCGGACGGCAAGCTGTGGGTCGAAGTCGTGCGCACGGCCGGCAACCGCTGGGAGGTCTTCGATACCGAGGGCAAGCTGCTCGGCAGTGTTCCCGCTCCACCCCGCGGCCCCTACGTCGTTCCGGCGTTCGGTGCCTATCATCTGCTCACGATCCGCAAGGACAGCCTCGACCTCGACCACGTCGATGTGTGGCGCCTCGAACTGGGAGCCGAAGGCCAGGCGCATTGACGCAAGGTCGGAGTCGCCGGAAGATTCTCCGTTGCGGAAGTCTTTGGCAGGAAAACGGTCAACGGGGAGCAGGCAGCGATGATCCGTCGCATCCAGGCGTTGAACTACCGGTGCCTGCGCTATGTCGATGTTCCACTGGACCGGTACAACGTCCTCGTCGGTCCCAATGCGAGTGGGAAGAGCACGCTCTGCGATGCAATCGCCTTCCTCGCGGATCTCGTCCGCGACGGACTCGAGTCGGCCGTTGCGAAGCGCAGCCGAAACTTCCAGGATCTGGTGTGGGGGCGGCCGGAGCGGGACATGGGCTTCGAACTCGGCGCCGAATTCGACATCCCCGAGGGACTGCGGCCCCGATTGCCGCCCGGCACCAATTTCGAGGTGTTCCGCTACGAGGTTGCGGTAAGCGACGATGGCGACGGGCCCCGAATCCATTCGGAGCGGGGAATTCTGCGCCCGAAGCGGGATCGAACCCCCTCCGCCCAGCGCGACCTCTTTCCGGATCCACCCGAGCCCCCGCGCACGATACTGGTTGGCGGCGGCAAGCCCGGGTCGCGAACCGTGCTCGCCAAGTCGCACGAGGGCACCGACAGCTTTTATGTCGAGACCAACCCGAAGGCGGGGAAGGGGTGGGTGACGACGATCGCGTTCGGACGCTACCGCACCGCGCTCGGCAACCTGCCGGAGTCGTCCAACTTCCCGGTGGCCACCCATGTGCGGCGGGCCCTGGAAACCCGGGTCCACCGCCTCGCACTCGACCCGGCGGCGATGCGCGAGGCGAGCCCGCCTCAGTCCGGCTACAGGGGTCTCGCGCCGGACGGCTCCAATCTGCCATGGGTCGTCCGGCGGCTGCGCCAGCGGCATCGCGATGAATTCGATGGCTGGCTGGGGCGCGCCAGAACCGCGGTGGCCGATCTGGACGACATTCGCGTGGTGGAAAGGCCCGACGATCGCCACGCCTACCTGGTGCTGCGCGATGCGTCGGGCGTCGACGTGCCCTTGTGGATGGCGTCGGACGGTACGCTGCGTTTGCTGGCGCTCACTCTGTTGGCGCACCTGCCGGCGCGTGACACTGCCGCCGCGACGCTCCTCCTCGAGGAGCCCGAAAACGGCATCCACCCGAGTGCTCTCGAAACCGTGCGCGAATCTCTCTCGTCCCTCGAGCGGGCGCAGGTCCTGATCTCGACCCATGTCCCGGCGCTGCTCACGCTTGTCAAACCGGAGTCTGTCCTCTGCTTTGCCAAAGACAGCGCGGGCGCGACCGACATCCTCCGGGGCTCCGATCACCCGCGCCTCGCCGATCTGACGGATTCGGCGCCGATGGACGCACTCTTCGCCGCCGGTCTGCTGGACGAGGGCGGCGAGGGGCCTAGTGAAGGATGTTCAGAGACCTCAGATGGGCAGCAACAGGGCCAGTCATGAGAGGCCGAATCCGATAGCGCACCGAGGCCGCGGAACCTTGCCCGGCACCCCCGCCGGCGGCCTCGATCACGTGCAGATCCACCAGCGATCGGAACAGGTGGAAGTTGTCGGTCTCCGAGGCGCGCGCCACTTCGCAATACTCGCTCACCGTAAGCGTGCCGTGATCCAGAAGGGATTTGAGGGCGAAGCTCTGGGGCAAGTCGAGGACATCCATGAAAGCGTTGAGGTTTCCGAGCGGCTTCACCAGCAGGGAGCCCTCGATTGCGTCGAAGTCGGCCGAGCGAAGCCAGTGGAACATGGCCATGCGGACCGAGCCCTGCGACGCCCTGTGCAGGCGCTGGAAGTATTGTGCTTCGACGATCTGTTGCTGCCGGCTGGTGCCGCGCAGCTGACGCGCGCGGCGGCGCAGCGCATCCTGCCCGCGCTGCGGCTCCGCGAACCGGAGGGGCAGTCCGCTCAGGCGGTGTCGGGCAAGGACCGCCTCCCGGAGGTCGCCGGGCGAAAGCTCGCCGAGGACCATGCGCTCCATATCGCTCACGAAGGGCGGCGAGCGCCTCTCGATCAACTGCCATGCCGACGAGGACACCCCCACGACCCAGAAGATCCGGGACTCCGTGCGCGACATGAAGGTCAGAAAGCGCTCGAGCAGCCTGGCCCCGCCCTGGACGCGCATGTGCAGATGCTCGAGTCCCTCCAGGACTACCACCCCGGGAGGCAAGCGCGGCGGCGCTTCCAGCACCACCTCGGCCAGTCCATCCAGGTGCTTGGCCCCATCGATGTCCAGCCAACCGGCGAGTTGTGCGACCAGGGCGTCCTCGTCGCGAACCCGCTGCCGAAACGAGCCTCTGACCTCCGGCGAGTGCGCGGCGGAGGCGCGGGCAGCGGCGGAAAGGCGGGCGGCGGCGATGTTGAGAAAGCTCGTAATCCCGCATCCCGGTGCGGCGACGACCAGCAGGGAGCGGCAATCGCCCCGCTCGCGGCGCTCCGACATGGCGGACAGGTCGGCCAGAGCCCCGTTGCGGCCGGCCAGCAGCCGCGGATCGGTCAGCGGTTCGAAGGCGAACAGCCGGCGGTAGACAACCGGGAGGCTCCGCACCACTTCGTCCGCCATGGCGAGGGTGCGGCCCGCGGCGTCGGCTGGAGCCCGGGTCGTCATGCCCAGGGTCGCCGCGAGCGGCTGGAGTCTGGTGCGTACCGCCCTCAGGCCCCCGGACGCCCGGCGCCCCACATCGGCCGCTCGTCCCCGCCAGCGATCGAGATCCTCCGTGACCTCCGTCGCGAGATAGGACCGCGCCTCCAGGTAGCCCGCCCTGAGCCGGTCGGCGAGCACGCGTCCCACCAGCTGCTGAAAGCCGGCGGCAACCTCCCGGTCCATCCGCGCCTCGGTGCGGTCCATCGCTTCACGTAATGCAAGCCGCGCCTCTCCGGCTCGGTCCTCGGCGCGTGAGAGCGCCACCGTCACCGGTCCTACGTGCTCACCGAAATCCGCATCGCCGCCCTCGGACAACTCGGCGATCGCGGCCTGGTATCCGTACGCCACCACCTCGCACAGCTGAGCGACGTCGGCACCGATCCGTTGCATGGCTTCCTCGATGACGGCAGGCGCGGCGCGGATCCGCTCGATGCGCAGCGTGTCGAAAGCCTGCCTCGCGGCCTCGCGGAGCTGAACCGTGCGGGAGTCTCCCCCGGGGCTGCGCAGCCTGTCGCCCGAACCGGGCACGTCGTGTACGGTGAGCGCTTCGGACAGAGCGTCGGCCGCCGCCGGCAGCGACGCGATCGTCTCCTCCGCATTCCCGGTCAGCTCCGCCAGCAGATCCGCCGGGGCAGGCAGGGCATCCGCCGCGCGCCCCACCGCCTGGGTGGTCCGTTGCCGCTCGGCCTCCAATGCCTCCAGCAGGGAAGTCGCCCCGGCCCCACCGCCGGCTCGATCACCAAGCAGCCGGGCCCGCTCCCGTCCGGCGGCCAATTCGGCTGCGAACGCGTCCAGGACCGCCTCCACGCCCGATGCACTCGCCCGCCAATCCCGGACCAGCCGACTCCGGAGTGCATCGATGTCACTGCGCAGGGCGAAGAACTCGCAGTACAGCGCCAAACGGGCCGCCGCCTCTTCCGCCCAGTCGTCCCAACGCCCGGCCAGTTCGGCATCGCGCTGGTCCGGGTTTCGGCGGGCCAATGCCTCCGCAACCAGCCTTCCTGCAGCCGTAGCCGCCGCTCCCACGGTCCCGGGGCGCTCGCGCATCTCCTCTGCGGCGCTTGCCGACACCGACCCGACCTGCTCGGCGAGCGAGTCAAGCGCGGTCTGCAGCGCGGCCCCGGCGGCCAGATACGCCGCCGCCGATCCGCCGGGATCCGCACCCTCTTGCCCGACCGCGTCATCGGACGCTGGCGCAAGGACCACGGAAACCCACTCGTGCCAAGCGCGTTCAACGTCGCCCAGCCACCGGGCCCGGCGGCGCTGGCTCACCCTGAAAGCACGCCGCTGACCCAGAAGCACGACCCGCTCCAGATGACGGCCTGCAGCCGGATCCAGCTCCGGCAGCGAAGTGAGCACGTCCTCTTGGGCGGCGTGCAGCGCCGCTTCCAGCTCGGTGGCCAGTCCAGCGCCGCTCAACACCGCACGCAGCGGATCGAGCGCTTCGCCGGCGACCCGCTCGCGATAGCTCGCGCAGGCCCTCTCGCCGACCGACATGTCACCGTCCTCGCCCCCCACGGCCAACCCGTCCGCCTCCAGTTGACCGAGCGCCACTCCGTGCGCCGCCGCCGCCTCCTCCAGTGCCCGCCGCAGCGGCTCCCACGCCTCCCCGTATCTCTGCCAGACCTCCGCAAAGGAATCGGCTACATCCGCCACTCCCGGTGCCCGCGCAGCCACTCCCGCCGCCCGGTCACGAGGCGAAGCGGTCTCCGCGCTCACGAAGCGCCCCCCTCGGCCGCACCAGCGGAAGCCGCGTCACCCGATCCAGCCACCATGGGATACCAGTCCCCTTCCGGCATCAGCCCCGCCTCGCGGAATCCGTCGCGCGCCCGCTCGGTGATGTCGCTCTGCAGCAGGAACTCGAAGCGGGGGTCCAGCACGTACGCCCGCACCCGGATGCGAGTCACGAACGTGGTGCGGAACTCGTCCTGCACCAGTACCACGATCGGCTTGGCGAGGAACACGTACTGCGACGTAACCGCGGCCTCGAAGGCGATCTCCTTCGCCTTGCGCTCGTCGACCCGCCCCGGCAGGTAGAGGTCGGTCAGCACCTGGCAGTTCAGCTGTCCCGCGTTCGAGTTGGCGACCTGCTCCCCGACCACCTGCGCATTCGGGATGGTCACGAGGTCGTCGTCGGCGGTCACGATCCGCGTGGAGCGCAGCCCGATTGACACCACCTCCCCGTAGCTCCTGCCGACCCGAATCTTGTCGCCCACCTGGAACGGCTGGTCGAAGACGACGATCAGCCCGCCAAGCACGTTCTTCAGCATGTCCTGCGCGGCGATTCCGATCGCGACACCAAGCGCCGCGCTGGCCGCGAGAAGCCCCTGCGCATCGACCCGAAACACGTTGTTCACGATCAGGTAGGTGGCGATCGCCCACAGCGTCATCCGCGTGATCGGGATCAGCCACTTGAACGACAGCCGTCGCGCCACGCTCCGCTCCGCCAGCGTCTCCAGAATCCAGACCAGCATCCGGATCAGGAAGTGGAAGACCAGAATCACCACCAGGGACCAGAAGATTCCGATCCCGATCCCGCGCACCTCGTCCGTCGCCTCCTCGATGACGAGCCCCTCGATGATTCCCCCGGCGGTGTCGGCTGGCGTGGCCGCAGGGGCGCCTCCCTCGATCGAGTCCAGCCGTGAGAGGATCAGCTGCTGGGCCGCGGCCATTTCCCGCATCGCCACGGCCAGCGAATCAACCGTGGCTTGGGGCAGTTCCTGTGAAGGTGGTGGTGGGGGAGAGGTCGCCGCGGTATCTCCCGGCGCAATCTCCTCGCCGGCGGTCGCGCCCCCGGTTGCGGCGGCCGGGGAAGGGGGCGGATCCCCCGCGGCGGCCGAATCGGTCGCGATGGCATCCGTGCCGGCCACGGCGACGACCGGGTCGGCCTCCACTTCGGGGGCCGGTCTCTCGATGCACGCCCCTGCCGCGACCAGCAGTATGCAGGCCCACGCCATGCTCCACGGCCCGGTGGAAGGCTGCCGAGCGCGGCCAACACAGGGCACTTGCCGGCGCAGTTGCGCGGGCACAGTCCGCCGGTCGGCGCGGGCGTAGTCTGTTGGGAGCATCATGAAGCGCCCTGTATGGAGGCTGCGGGAAAGGCAATACAGTATAGGTAGCCGCAATTGCGCAAACTACCGGACCGGGAGGGCGGCGATGCCAGCTGGAGGACGCATGACCGTGGTAGATACCGACATCACCACCCTGAGTGTCGACGCCATCGTAAACGCGGCCAACAACGCGCTGCTCGGCGGCGGCGGTGTCGACGGGGCCATTCATCGCGCCGCGGGTCCGGATCTGCTCGAGGAGTGCCGGGCGCTGGGCGGGTGCGCGACCGGGGACGCGAAGATCACCGGTGGCCATCGGCTGCCGGCTACCCATGTGATCCACACGGTCGGGCCCGTCTGGCATGGCGGTGCGGCCGACGAGGACCGCCTCCTGGCCCGCTGCTACCGGCGCAGCCTGGAGGTCGCCGCCGAACACGGTCTGCAAAGCGTCGCCTTTCCCGCCATCTCGACCGGGGTGTACGGCTTTCCGGCCGACCGGGCAGCGGGGATCGCGGTCGCTACCGTCGCGTCTTTTCTGGCGGACCATCCGGCGGTCGCCATGGTAACATTCTGCTGTTTCAGCGAGGAATCGGCCCGATTACACCGCCAAGCCCTGGCAGATGTAATATAGAGTTGTCATAATGTAAAGTTGGCTTTACAACATCTCACAAACGGTTGCACATGCGTACAGACCGGCTCACCGTAGCCCTCATCACTGATGTCTTCCCGCATGAGGTCGACGCCCCCCGCCTCCACGGCCGCCTCCGCGCCGCTCGCGACCTTGGCGCCGACCTCGCGGTCCTCCCGGAACTGCCCCTAAACCCCTGGGCCCCCCTCACCCGGCACCCATCCCACGCCGACGCCGAGGATCCTCGCGGCCCCCGCCACCAGCTCCTCGCTGCGGCCGCCCGGCGCGCAGGGCTCGCAGTCCTCGGCGGCGCGATCCTCCGCGATCCGGCCACGGCACGCCGCCACAACACGGCCCTCCTCTTCGGCGCCGCCGGCCAGCTCGTCCTGCACTACCGCAAGGTCCACCTCCCCGACGAGGAGGGCTACTGGGAGGCGCACCACTACGAGCCCGGCGACGAAATCCACACCCCCGCGCGGCTGGCCGGCTGGACCCTCGGCGTCCAGATCTGCTCGGACGTCAACCGCCCCCAGGGCTGCAATGCGCTCGCGGCGATGGGCGCCCAGGTCATCCTTGTTCCGCGGGCGACGCCCCCCGAGACCTGGGCGCGGTGGGAGTTGGTCCTGCGCGCCAACGCGGTCACCAGCTGCGCGTACGTGATCTCGGTCAACCGTCCCGCAGCGCGGTCGGGCGGCGTGATCGGCGGCCCCTCGGTGGCGATCGGCCCGAACGGGAACGTCCTCCTGAAGACCACCGACCCGGTCGCGATAGTGACCCTGGAGCGGGCGGCATTGGAGGCGGCACGGCAGGAGTACCCCGGCTACCTGGATGTACGCTCGGAGGTCTACGAGGCAGCGTGGAAGCGGGCCGCGGAGGCGTCGTCTTCGTTGGACCAGGAGGGGACATGAAACTGAATTCCCGTGCTTCCCTCTCCCTGCTGTCGGTCGCGTTCTTCGGGTGCTCCACCGCACTTCCACCATCGTTCACCCCTCCCGGAGTTGAGCAGGAAGGTTGCAACGACTGGAACAGGTGGAACTACTTCGAGTCGGCCACCGCCGAAATCGTGGCGGCCTGTATCGAGTCGGGCGCCGATGTCGATGCGCGCGATGATCGCAACGCGACATCGCTGCACCGGGCCGCTCTTTTGAGCTCAGACCCCGCAGTGATCGTCACACTGATCTCCGCCGGGGCGGACGTGGGTGCGGTGGACTGGACGGGTCGGACTCCCTTGCACCAGGCGGCGAGCCGGAACCCGCGGCCCGCAATCGTAGCTGCCCTGTTGGCCGCGGGCGGGGAAGTGAATGCAAGGGATGCGGATGGGAACACTCCACTGCACTCGGCCTGGTCCAATCGAAACCCGGGGGTGGTTCGCGAACTTCTGACCGCCGGGGCCGATCCCACGGCGCGCAACGACCGGGGCACGGTCGCCGATCCGACCGGTTGTGACAACTGGAATACGGAACCATTCGGCCGCTTGGCGGATGTCAACTCGGTGCGGACGTGCATCGCCTCCGGTGCCGACGTGAACGCACGGGACGTATACGGGAATACGCCGCTGCACTATGCTCTGGGCGCACGGGCGGAGAGGGGCCAGCGCACTGACGCAGCTTCGCCGCCTGGTGTCGTGGCCCTACTGCTGAAATCGGGGGCGGCCATGGGTGCCCGCGACAGCAACGGTCACACACCCTTGTCCCTTGCGGCCTCGCTGGGCGACATCGGCACGGTGAGCCTGCTCGTCGAGGCCGGCGCGGACGCAAACTCCAGGACCAATTTCGGCGAAACACCGCTCATCCGCGCCGCTCGGGGACAACATCTCGACATCATCGATCTGTTGCTGGAAGCGGGTGCAGAGGTGGCTGGACCGGGCGGAAATGGGTACACGGCGTTGCACGCGGCACTTGACGGCGTGGTCGAGAATCCGGCAGTGCCCGAAGCCCTGCTGGCGGCCGGGTCGGATGTGAACGCACGTGACTCGCGTGGCAGGAACCCGCTTTACGCGGCGCTCATGTCTTCGTCCGGCTACGACCGGGACGCCGTGGTCCTCACCGCCTTGCTGGCCAGACTCCTTGAGTTGGGGGCAGATCCCAACGTCCAGGATGACCTGGGCTGGTCGCCGCTGTTCATCGCAGCCTACGACGAACGCGCCGAGCCCCTCCTTATGCTCCTGGAAGCGGGGGCGGACCCGAATCTGCCAACACGCAACGGTGCGACGGCTCTCCACGCAGCCGCCCAGCATGGTGCTGCGGAAGCAATTGCGGCCCTCGCAAGCGCGGGAGCGGATATCGACGCGCGGGACGCCGAGGGGCGGACGCCCCTGTACAGGGCTGTCCTGGGCGACCGCCCCGGCAACGTCGCGGCGCTCCTGGAAGCCGGGGCGGACATCGACTCGCGGGACGGGGACGGTGACGCACCGCTGCACGCGACGGCGCCCCTGGTCCAACGAGCCGACATGAGGGAAGCCTCGCAGCGGGCCGACACGGCGATGGTCGTGGCACTCGTCCGAGCCGGAGCCGATTTGAACGCACGGAATGGGAATGGGGAGACCCCTCTGCACGCCGCATGGAACAGCAACAACCTCCTGGTTCGCGGCAAGCTCCTCGAACTCGGGGCCGATCCCGAAGCGTTGGACAGCCTGGGGCGGAAGCCGGGCGCACCGGTTTGCGACTGGGCCGATTGGTTCTTCCTGCGCGATGCCCCGGTGGAGAGTGTACGGGGCTGTCTGGAAGCCGGTGCGGATGCGAACGCGCGTGACGAATACGGCGCCGCCCCACTGCATCGCCTGGCTGGGGGGCTCCCGTCGCGCGGTCGCTCGGCGATTTCCGTCGTTGCCGCGTTGCTCGAACATGGAGCGGACGTCAATGCGCGTGACAGGTGGGGAGGGACACCGCTGCACCGGGCGGTCGGGTCGTATGGCGGGGTTGAGATGCTGGCGGCACTTCTGGCGGCCGGGGCGGATCTGGCGGCCCGTGACACGGCCGGCAGCACTCCACTGCATTCGGCCGCGTCTTCGTGGTCGAACAATGCGGCGATCGTCTCGTTTCTCGTCGAAGCCGGAGCGGACCTGCATGCCCGCGACAACAGCGGCCGGACCCCTCTGCACCTGGCCCTGAGCGAGGACAATCCCGCCGCGGCTGTGACGCTGCTGGAACTGGGTGCCGATCCTACGGTCCAGGACGACTATGGAGCCTTTGCCGATCCCCTGATCTGCCAGCAGTGGAACACGGGTGCCTTCTTCCATCTCGCGGACAGCTCGGTGGTCGCGGACTGCATCCAATCCGGCTCGGACGTGAATGCGAGGTCCGATGGACGGGGAGGTGGTGCCTTGCTGCTGGACGGACCCGCTCCGTTGCACCTGGCCGCCGGGTGGAGCCGTGATGCCGCCGCCGTATCCGTGCTGGCGCGTGCCGGTGCCGACCTCGATGCACGCGACCGGCGCGACTACGCTCCCCTCCACGTGGCGGCGCGGAACAACAGTGCTTCCGTGGTGGCCGCGCTGCTGGAAGCCGGGGCGGATGTGAACGCCTGGGCCAAGGGCTTCGATGTGGACTACGGATGGGAATACACGCCTCTCCACGAGGCCGCCGAAGCAAATGGAGACCCGACGGTGGTCTCAACGCTGCTGGAAGCCGGAGCGGATGTGACCGCGCGCGGGTGGTTCGGTCGAACGCCGCTGCACCGGGCCGGAACCAACCCGAACCCGGAGGTCGTAGCTTTGCTGATCGAGGCGGGGGCCGACGTCAATGCGCGCGCCAATGGCGGCAGAACACCGCTGCATGAAGCAGCGGAACGGAATACGAACCCGGAGGTCGTGATCGCCCTCATCGGCGCCGGGGCGGAATTGGACGTCTGGGGCGCGACCATGGACGGAAGTGCTCGTTTCGGAAGCTGGACGCCATTACACCTGGCCTCCGCCTCGAACGACAATCCCGCCGTTGTCACCACCCTCGTTCAAGGCGGGGCCGACGTACTCGCCGGCGGTCCCGGCGGCGTGACGCCGTTCCACATGGCCGCATCCGAGAACCGCAACCCGGCAGTTCTGGAGGCCCTCCTGGCAGCGGGTGCGGACATCAATGCCCGCGCCAACGGCCGCACACCGCTGCACGAGGCTGCCCGGAGGAACGCCGCGATGTTCACTGTCCTCCTGAAGCTCGGTGCGGATCCCACCGCCCTCGACGGCGATGGTCGGACTCCATTCCACTACGCCCGCGAGAACAAGGCGCTGCAGGGATTGGAATCGGTGAGGCGGTCCGGGGACCCGCGCCGCCAGCGTTAGTGGCGCGGCGGGGCGCCGAGCGGACGGTGATCATGTATACTCCACTTGTCAATATGTAAACTCGGGTTTACATGTGCTAAAAAACAAGCTGGCTGCTCGCTATGACCGACACGGCATGAAACAGTTCCACCAGATTCTGGCGATGACCCTGGTGGCCGGCGTTTCGGCTTGCCACCAGGACGATGATTCACTGGGCCACCTGTCGCCGGAGGTCCGGGACAGCGCCGGAGTGCGCATCGTCGAGAGCCCGGACCCACCCGTCGGCTCGCGGTTGGCCTGGCAAGTTGCAAGCGCTCCCGCTGTGACCATCGGCCGCACCGATGGCGATCCTCCCTATCTCCTTGACGATGTTCGCGACGCCGCGCGGCTTCCGGACGGGCGGATCGTCGTCGCCGACGGAGGGTCCAACGAACTGCGTGTCTTCGACGCCTTCGGAGTTCACACGGCCACTTGGAGGCGGAGAGGGGAGGGGCCCGGCGAGTTCACCTCACTCGCCGGCGTCGGCCCCTGGCCCGGAGACTCGCTGGTCGCCTGGAACGCCCGAGGCGGTGCCATCCCGGTATTCGACCTGGAAGGGAATCTCGGGCGCTCCATTCCCATCACGAGCAGCGAGCCGGTGGCCGTGGCGGCCACACTTCGAGGGGGCACGATCGTCACCTTCAGTGAGTCGATGGCCGAAGCGTCAAGAACCGCCGGTGGACGACTCCTGGCACAGGCGGTCCATTACCGAAGCAGCGACGCGGCCGGCCGTCCGACGGGTTCGCTCGGGGTCCACCCTGGCCGCCGGATCTACTCTTCGCAGATCGCGGGCCAGGCGTTCATGATGCCGGTGCCGTTTTCACCTTCTGTCTCGGCGGCGGCATGGGGTGAATTCGCCGTCGTGGCTCCGAATCACCGCTACGAGATCCGCGCCTACAGCGCCGACGGCGTCCTGCAGCGAATCATCCGCCGAGACCGGGCACTGATCGCCTCTACCGCTGCCCATTTCGACGCGCATTTCCTGGACCTCCTGCGCCAGCGGGAGATTCGACCCGCGACGGAAGCGGAGCGTGACGAGGCGCTCCGGGAGTCGAGGCGGGCCTTCGGCGACATTCCCCTCCCTGAGACCCTGCCCGCGTTCGCTACTCTGATTGCCGACGCACAGGACTTTCTCTGGGTGCGTGACTTCGAAGTTCCCGCCGAGGTACCATCGAGTCCCGCCTGGACCATTGTCGACCCCGAAGGCGTGATTCTCGGCCACGTCGAGACACCACTTGGCCTGGAAATCCACGAAATCGGCGTGGACTACATCCTCGGCCGCGCCACCGACGATCTTGGCGTCGAGTACGTGCAACTGTGGCCGCTCACCCGGTAAGGGCCCGCACCGCACCCGAGGGCTGACCCTCCCGCAGGCGCGCCGCCGTGGCCTCCCCTCCGACGCGGGATCGCCGCGACCCTAGCTGATCGGCCGCTTCTTCTTCTTCAACCCGTCCTGCTGTTCGATGTACGGCAGCCCGTTCGTGATCCACTCCGGCGCGGGCTCGCCCTTCAGGTAGTGGGCGAACCACTGCATGATGCGGTCGCGGTAGTCGCGCTGGTTGGCCTCCTGGCGCAGTCCGTGGTTCTCGCCCCCGTAGACCAGCAGCACCATCTCCTTGCCGATCCGGCGCGCCGCGTTGTAGAACTCGACGCCCTGGTTGAACTCGACCGCGCCGTCGTTGTCGCCGAACATCATGAGCAGCGGGGTGTTCATGTTCTGGATGTGGTGCAGGGGAGAGTTGGCGTGGTAGGAGTCGTAGTCCTCCCACCAGGGAACCTGCATGCGGCCCTGGCTGATCTCGAAGATGCGCGCGTCGGTGCCGCCGCTGTTCCAGTAGAACGAGAGGTACATGCTCATGAGGTTGGTGAGCGGGGCGCCCGCCACGGCCCCGGCGAACAGGTCGTCCTGGGTGACGAAGAACGTGGTCTGGTAGCCGCCCCATGAGTGGCCGATGAGGCCGACGCGGTCGGGGTCGATCATGCCGGTCTCGAGGGCCGCGGCGACGGCCGGCCGCAGCGTCTCCACGTTGGACTGGCCGGGGCGCCGGTCACGGTAGACGATGTCGGGCTGGAGCACGAAGTAGCCGTTCTGGCTCCAGGCCTGGACGTTGTAGTAGTTGGTCGCGTCGGGGACGACGTAGCGGTGCAGGCCCTGCGACAGCATCTCGTAGTGGTAGACGATCATGGGATACGTCTGGCCCGGGTCGTAGTCGGCGGGGTAGACGAGCGCGCCCTGCAGCGGCCGGCCCCACTCGTTCTCGTAGTCGATGAGCTGGGTGCGCCCCCAGGCGTAGTCGTCCTGGAAGGGGTTGGTGCGGGTGACCTGCCGCGCGTCCGCAAGGTCGGGGCCGGCGACGAAGTAGTCGGGCGAATCGTCGAAGCGCTCGCTGCGGAAGGCGTATACGTCCGCATCCTCGGCCTTCGTGAGACCGGCGAAGAAGGAGCCGTAGGCGGCGTCGTCCCAGACCAGTACCTCGGGGACCTGGCCGAGGCGGGCGCGCGAGAATCCCGCCTTCTTGGTCCACTCGCCGTAGGTGGAGTAGTAGAGGGGCTCGGAGGGATCGAAGGCGTCGGCCTCGCGGTCGACCCGCATGACGCGATAGCGCACATCGTTCTCGGCGCCCGGCGTGAGACGGCGGCCGCCCGAGCCGTCGGGGTAGACCTCCCAGACGTCCCACCGGTCGTTGATCAGCACGGCCTCGTCGCCCTCGGTCCAGCCGGCGACGCCGAACGGGGGCATCTGTTCGCGCGTGGGGGTCAGGTCGAGGTTGACGAATACTCCGTCCAGCTCGGCGGTGATGTTGCGCGTCTCGCCGCGGCGCAGGTCGTGACTCCAGTAGTCCTCGCCTTCGAACCACAGCACGTAGTGCCCACCAGGGCTGCCCCCGTAGTCGATGGTGACCCTTTCGCGCACCAGGTCCCGCCCGGCGGTAGAGGCGTCTACGGCGTAGAGGTCGTAGTACTGCTGGCGGAACATGGCCTCGACGTCGTACGGGGTCTCGTCGCGCGCGACGACGTGGCCGCCGCCTTCCATGATTTCGGCGCGGTCGGCGTGGTCGCCGCCGAGCTGGAGAAAACCGCCGCCGCCGAGCTGCCACGCACCGATGTGATTCACCTGCCGGAGCTGGCGCTCGCGCACCCGCTGCTGGGGCACCGGGTCGACATCGCGGGAATGCCAGATCTCCACCCCGGGCGGGTCCTCGTCGTCTTCCTCCGCGCCGTCGCCGGTGCCCTCGCCGTCCTCTTCGTCGCCCTCGCCGTCGCCCGCTTCGTCGCTCTCTTCCTCATCCTCCGGCTCGTCCACCGGAATGCGGTCCTGGATGCCCAGGAACACGGTCTCGCCGTCGTCCGACCACGAGGGCGTACGATGCTCGACGACGCGGGTTTCTGCGGGGAGCGCGGGGCCCTCGCGGGGGTCGAGCACGAAGGCGCCTGGCGCGTCGGTGTTCAGGTAGCGCCAGGCCAGCGCGACGTGCGCGGTATCCTCGTGACCCTCGTCGGTGTAGGTCTTGAGCACAGCGAGGTCGGCGGCGTCCTCGCGCCAGGACAGGCCGCGGTAGGTCGCGGCGTCGGTGTCCAGCGACTGCAGCCGGCCGCTCTCGGGATCGTAGAGCTTGACGCCGTTGCCGATCTGGTCGTCGGCATCGATGGTCATGGCCAGAAGATGGCTCTCGTCCTGCCACTGCAGCGCCGAGACGTTGCCGAAGCTGAGCGACGACCCCGTGGCGAGCTCGCGCACCACCACGTCCACGCCGCTGCTCTTCTTGCCGTCCGGCTTGTAGCGGCGCAGCGCCAGATAGCGCCCGTCGCCCGAAAGCGAAAAGGACTCGACGTCGTCGATCTGCTCCTGCTCGCCGCTTTCGAGATCCAGAAGGCCCGCCGCGTTGTGGACCGGCTCATTTCGGTCCTCCAGTCTCTCGCGCTCGTCGGGGGAGACGCCGATCGCGTAGGCCAGCCAGCGGCCGTCCTTGCTGAACGCGGGGCGCGTGCCGAAGGCGACGACCACCACCGAGTCCGAACCGGTGGCGTGCACGCGGAGTTCGCTCTCGTCGTTGACCTGGGAAATGGTCACGGCCATCCATCTGCCGTCGGGCGAGAGGACGGCCGGGCCGAGGCGCTCCCACTGGTCGTAGTCGTCGACGGTGAGGGTGGGCTTTTCCTGCGCCTGCAGGGCCGGCGCGTAAACGAGCGTGAGGGCGAGAAACAGGGCCTTCTTCATGGTTCCACCGTGTCGTCTCGGGGAGGTTGCGGTGGGGGCAGCCAGCGTCGTGTGCCCCCGGATTTGCCGCAATATCCCCGCGGACCGGGAAGGTGCGCAAGCGGGCGGGCGCGGCGATGACGGAAACGTGTTGGCATATCGCTTATGTTTCCAGGGAGCCACTGTTGCCGGGAACGCAGAGATGGAAGCGGAGGAATTCGTGTCCACAAGGACCGTCGCAGTAGATGTGGGAGGTGTGAAGGTCGGGGGCGGCAATCCCGTCGTGGTGCAGTCGATGACGAATACCGACACGGCGGACGCGGCCTCCACCGCCGCGCAGGTCAAGGCGCTGGCCGATGCCGGGAGCGAGATCGTGCGCGTGACCGTGAACAACAAGTACGCGGCGGGGGCGGTGCCAGAGCTGTTCGAGCGCCTCGCCGATCTGGGCTGCACGGTGCCGATCGTCGGCGACTTCCACTACAATGGCCACATCCTGCTGCGCGACTTTCCCCGCGCGGCCGCGCTCCTGGATAAGTACCGGATCAACCCGGGCAATGTGGGGACGAGCCGCCGCGACGTAAACTTCCAGGCGATCGTGCGCATCGCGATGGAGAACGGCAAGGCGGTGCGGATCGGGGTGAACTGGGGCTCGCTAGACCAGCGGCTTCTCACGCAGATGATGGACGAGAACGGTCGCCTCAGGGACCCGAAGGACGCCGGCGAGGTGATGCGCGACTGCATCGTGGAGAGCGCGACCCGATCCGCGGAGCTGGCGGAGGAGACCGGGCTGGGGGAGGACCGGATCGTGCTGAGCGCGAAGGTGTCGGGGGTGCGGGAGCTGATCCTCGTGTACCGGCAGCTTGCGCCGCTGACGCGCTATCCGCTGCACCTGGGACTGACCGAGGCCGGGATGGGCTCGAAGGGGATCGTGGCGACCGCGGCGGCGCTCTCGCCGCTCCTGCTCGACGGGATCGGCGACACGATCCGGGTGTCGCTGACGCCGCGCCCACGGGGCGACCGCACCGAAGAGGTCCAGGTGGCCCAGCAGATCCTGCAGTCGCTCGAGATCCGCGCCTTCGAGCCGCAGGTCACGGCGTGTCCCGGGTGCGGGCGGACCACGAGCACCTTCTTTCAGGAGATGACCGAGGACATCCAGAGCCATATCCGCGAGCGGATGCCGGAGTGGCGGGCTCGCTATCCCGGGGTGGAGGACCTGAAGGTGGCCGTGATGGGGTGCGTGGTGAACGGCCCGGGCGAGTCCAAGCACGCCGACCTGGGGATTTCACTGCCGGGGACCTTCGAGGAGCCCAAGGCGCCGGTGTATGTGGATGGCGCTCACCTGCGAACCCTGAAGGGCGAGGGGATCGTAGATGAGTTCAAGGAGATACTGGGGGAGTACGTGGAGCGGAGATACGCGGGGCCGGGAGCGGCTTGACTGAGGTGGTCCCGGTTTTTTGGACAGGTCGTTAAGGTGGATTCCATTATGGAACAGGAGGCACCGAGATGGCCAGGAAGAGACGGAGATTCACGGCGGAGTTCAAGGCCCGTGTGGCGCTGGAGGCGCTCCAGGAGCGCGACAGCGTGCAGGCGATCGCCGCGCGGCATGAGCTTCATCCGAACCAGGTGAGCGCCTGGAAGCGGCAGCTGGTCGACGCCATGCCGGAAGTGTTCGCCAAGGGCGGGAGTCGGAGGCTCGCCAAGGAGCATGAGGCGAAGATCCACGACCTGCACGCCAAGATCGGAGAGCTCACGGTCGAGCGGGATTTTTTTCGGCGCGGGTTGAAGCGCTGAGCCGGGCGGAGCGCTTCGGGATGATCGAGCCGGATGGACCGCTGAGCCTGTCGAGGCAGTGCGTGCTGCTGGGTATGAGCCGGTCGTCGCTCTACTACCGGCCGAAGGGGGAGAGCGCGGAGAACCTGGCCCTGATGCGGCGGATGGACGAGCTTCACATGGACTATCCGTTCTACGGGAGCCGGCAGATGATGCGGCATCTCCGCCGCGAGGGTGTCACGGCTGGCCGGCACCGGATCCGGCGGCTCATGCGCCTCATGGGGATGGAGGCGACGTATCGGCGTCCGCGCACGAGCGTGGCGAACTCGGAGCACCGGATCTTCCCCTACCTGCTGCGCGGCCTCGAGATCTTCCGTGCGGACCACGTGTGGTGCGCGGACATCACCTATATCCCTGTGACGCAAGGGTTTTTCTACCTGGTGGCCGTGATGGACTGGGCTACGCGGCACGTCCTCTCCTGGCGGCTGTCCAACACGATGGACGCGTCGTTCTGCATCGAGGCTCTGGACGACGCGTTCACCTGGGCGACTCCGGAGATCCTGAACACCGACCAAGGCGCGCAGTTCACCAGCGAGGTCTTCGCCGACCGGGTGCTGGGTGCGGGCGTGGCGTTCTCGATGGACGGCCGGGGCCGCTTCCTCGACAACATCTTCATCGAACGGCTGTGGAGGTCGCTGAAGTACGAGGCGGTGTACCTGCATGAACTCCACAACGGGCTGGATGCCCAGCGGATCATCGGCTCGTGGATCGACTTCTACAACGAGGTGCGCCCCCACTCGGCGTTGGCCGGGCGCACGCCAAGCGAGACCTACCGCAACGGCACGAGGGTGATGTGAACCGCGGATCACCACCGGGGCTGGCGGACACCCTCGCGAGACAGCGGCGGGGAGCGGGTGATACGCCCATTCTGTGCGCCGCGCGCCACAGGTGTCCAAGCCCCGCTCGCCGGTCGGGTCCCCCTCCCGGCGAGCGGGGCTCATCCTGGCATCCGTCCTTCCCCTTGCCGAAGAGGACAGCGGGGTGTAACATCCCTCTCAAGACAGAACACAGCGTAAGCTCCCGAGGGCTCTCGGAACCAGTCGGAGTCCACCTTAGCTTTGCCCTCGGACTGTCCAACGAAGTAGGACCACTTCATGACATCCGGGCTTGCACGTAATCGTTCCGGGTTCTGTCTGTATGTAAACCGGATGGGGCAAACAGGCGTCCAAGAGCAACTATCTGTTTAGTACGGGGTGTCATAGGTGGGGACGGGTTGCCGGGAGGGGGATGCCGCTACGATCAAAAGGAGTAGCAGGGATGGCGCAATCGCGGTCCACACTCGGAATCCTGACCGTTCTGATCATCCTGGGGGTGTTGGCGGGCGGCATCTGGTGGCGTCTTCGACCCCCTCCCGAAGAGGAGGATGCGCTGGCCGATGTGTCGGAGGAGGTTGGGGAAGTCGTCCAGTCCGTCACGGAGCAGTTCAACACCGAGTTGCCCCAGCCGGTGGTCGGGGTGGCCGCGATCCAGGACACGCTGTGGATCGCGGTGACGGCCGAGGGGCGCGCCGAACCTTTCCGGCAGGCGAAGATGACCGCGCGGGTCTCCGGCATGGTGTCGGCCGTGGCCGTGCAGGAGAATGAGCGAGTCCAGGCCGCACAGCGGGTTGTTCAGATCGACACCACCGAGTACGCGCTCGAACTGGCGGCAAAGGACGCGGCGCTGAGGAAGGCGCAGGCGGACTATCAGACCCGCGTCCTGTTCGACGACGAACTCGAGGATCCCGAGGTGCGCAGGCAGCGCGACCTGCTGGCGCGGGCCCAGATGGGGCTGGATCAGGCCGAAGTCGACCATCGGCGCGCCAGTTTGGAGCTGGAGAAAACGGCGGTGCGCGCGCCCTTCGGGGGGCGGGTTGCCGACCTGAAGGTCGTGGTCGGGCAGTTTGTGCGTGAGGGGGACGAACTGCTCACGGTGGTGGATATCGACCCGATCAAGGTGTCGGTCGGGGTGCTGGGGACCGAGGTGGTCAAGCTTGGCGAGGGCCGCGCGGCCACGCTCAACTTCACGCCGTTCCCGGGCACCACCTTCTCCGGCCGGATCGAGACGATCAACCCGATCGTCGACCCCGAGCTGAACACGGCCCGGGTCACCGTGCACATCCCCAACCCCCAGGGCCGGCTCAAACCGGGAATGTACGCCGAGGCGGTGCTGGAAGCGGAGCACTATCCGGATCGCCTTCTGGTCCCCAAGACCTCGATCCGTGAAACCGAGGACCGGCGCGATTTCCTTTTTGTAGTGGAGGACGGCCGGGCGAAGTGGCGGTATGTGACGGTGGGACTGGAGAACGACTACTACGTGGAGCTCCTCGAGGGTGACGTGGAGTGGGTCGCCCCCGGGGAGGTCGTCCTGGTGGATGGCCACCAGATGCTGCCGCACGACGCCGCGGTCGAACTTGTGGACGACCCGGTCGCGGCGGGCGGGAGGCCGACCCGATGAGGGGGGCGGTGGTGGTCGCCATGGTGGGGCTGGCTGTGTTGTCCGGGGAGCGGGTCGGCGCGCAGGCCTCGGCCTCGGGTCAGGAGGTGGCGGTCCTGACGCTGCGGGAGGCGCTGGAACGGGCGGCACGTTTCAATCCCCAATACCGGCAGGCGCTCAACCGGATGGAGCTGGAGGGGCCGCAGCAGCGTCAGGCGCTGGGCGCGTTTCTGCCTGACCTCAGCATCAACTACGGAACCGGTCAGAGTTTCTCGCGGGAAAGGACGGCACTCGATCCATTTGGCATCCCGATCGAGAACCCGGTCTTCGAAACCGTCAGTTATTCGTCGTCAGCCCAGGGCGCCAGCGTGGGTCTGGATCTCTTCCGCGGTGGACAGCGTTTTCACGAATACAGGCAGGCCCGCGCACAGGCACGAGTAGACCACTTGAGTGCACAGAGAGAACTCAATACGATCCTGACCGAAGTTCAGCGACATTTTCTGTTTGCGCAGCGTCAAAAGGCGCGCCTGGCCGTCGAAGAAGAGCTTCTGGCTGCTCGGGAGAGCGACTTCGAGGTCACGCGGCGCCTCTTCGAACTCGCCAGCGTCGGTCGTTCGGACCTGCTGGGCGCGGAACTAGACCTCGAGACGCAGCGCGTAGCCGTGACGGATTACCGGGGGCAGGCCGAACAGGCCAGGCTGGCTCTGAGGAGGGCAATCGGCGATCCGGCGCTGCGAGTGGCGGACGTTGAGCAACAGTTCCCCGAACCGTTTGATCCGGCATCCCTGGATGTTGAAGAGCTCGTCGCTGCGGCACTGCAGGAAAGCCCTGCGGTAGGTGCTGCCGAAGCCGCAAGGTCGGTGAGCCAGTCCCAGTTGGGCTCTGCGAAAGCCACCCGGTGGCCGTCGCTCTCTCTGAACTCGGGATTCTCGCGCGACTCCTTCGGGTTGGAGCGGGGGGCTCTCTTCGACTGGAATCCCGAAGACATTGCCGGCTACCTCCGGCTGAGCGTTTCGATACCGCTGTTCCGACGGTTCGAGACCTCCCAGCAGATTGCCAGCGCGGACGTCGGTCTGCGCAATGCGGGGGAGGAGGTCCGCAAAGCCGAGCTCGAAGTGGAGGAGCGGGTGAGGGCGAGCTACGTGGAACTCGAGACCGCGTGGGCCAACGTTCGCCAGCGCGACATTGCAGCCGAAGTGGCGAGCGAGCGGCTCAGGATCGTCCAGGAAGAATACCGGCTGGCGGCGAAGAGCATCGAGGACCTGCGAGACGCCATCCGCGACGAAGCTGCCGCGCAGCGGGACGCTGTGGACCAGCGCTTTATTTTCGCGGACGCGCTACTGACGCTCTACGAGGCGGCAGGAATCGTGGCACGGCAGGCCGGGCTGGACACCGCACGCGAGCAGGACTGAGCCAGTGTCCATCCCCCGAACTTCCACGCGGCGGCCCGTAGCCGTCGCGATGCTCGTCCTGGCGGTCGTGCTGCTGGGGAGCATTTCATACGCCCGGCTGCCGATCGACCTCCTCCCCGAGGTCAGCTTCCCGCGCCTGGTCGTCTACACCGGCTACCCCAACGTCGCCCCCGCCGAGATCGAACGGCTGGTGACCGAGCTGATCGAGCAGCAGGCGGCGGCCGTGCCCGGCGTGGAGAAGGTCACGTCGGTGTCCCAAGAGGGCGTGAGCCTGGTCACCCTGCGCTTCTCGTGGGGCTCCGACATGGATTTCGCCACGTTGAACGTGAGGGAGCGGCTCGACAACATCCGCGATCTGCTGCCCGAGACGGCCGAGCGGCCGACCATCCTGCGGGTGGACCCCCAGGCCGAGCCGATCCTCACGGTTTCTCTGAGCGGCGGCGGCGACCTGCTGCAGAACAAGGAGATCGCCGAAGATGTCTTTCGGCGCCGCCTGGAACAGCTGGACGGAGTCGCGCAGGCGTCGGTGACCGGTGGACTGGACCGCGAGATCCAGGTGGAGGTCGACCGGGCTCTGTTGGAGGCCAACGGAGTCACGCTGGAAGACGTGTCGCGGGCCCTCGACCAGTCCAACTACTCGGCGAGGGGGGGGACGATTCTGCGCGGCCGCTTCCGATACCCGCTCCGCACGCTGGGCGAGTTCCAGACGGTTGAGGAAATCAACAACGTGGTCGTCGCCAGGCAGGAATTGGGCGGCCAGCGCGCTCCCGCCGGGCCGGGCGAGGAAGAGGAGAACGCGAACTTCCGGCTGGTGCGGATCAGGGACATCGCGAGCGTGATCGACGGCTTCGCCGAGCGGGAGGAGATCGCGCGCTACAACGGGTTGGAGTCGGTCGGTATCCTGGTCTTCAAGGAATCCGGGGCCAACACGGTGGCGGTGTCGGAGCAGGTCCAGGAGACGCTGCTGCTGCTGAAGGACCAGTACCCGGAGTTCACCGCCGAGATCGCGTCCAACCAGGCGACCTTCATCGACGAGTCGATCAGCAACGTCGTGCAGGCGCTGATCCTGGGGGGACTGCTCGCCTTTGTCGTGCTCTTCTTCTTCCTGCGCGATCCCCGCTATCCCGTGGCCATCGCGCTGGCGATTCCGATTTCCGTAATCGGCACCTTCTCGCTCATGGACGCGTTCGGCGTTTCTGTCAACATCATGAGCCTGGGAGGACTCGCGCTCGGGGTCGGGATGCTGGTCGACAACTCGATCATCGTCCTCGAGAACATCTTCCGGCACAGGCAGGCCGGGATGGGGGCGCTGGAGGCGGCCGCGCGCGGGGCGGAAGAGGTGCAGAGGGCGATCACGGCCTCGACCCTCACCACGATCTCGGTCTTTGGCCCGATCATCTATGTGCAGGGCGTGGCGGGAGAGCTCTTCGGAGCGCTTTCGCTGGCGGTCGCGTTTTCGCTGCTCGCCAGTCTGGCCGTCGCGCTGACGCTGCTTCCCGCCCTGGCGGGGCATTTTCGGGGCCGCGCAAGCGGGGTTGGCGAGGAAGCGGCCGCCACGGACCCCGCCGAGCCCGTCCCGACATCCGTTCGCGCGAGGGTGGCCCGCGCGATCGTGTGGGTCGTCACCCTGCCGCTGCTCGCGATCAGGGGAGCGGTATCGCTCGCCCGGCAGCTGGTCGGGTTCTGGGGAGAAATGGCGACGAAGTTCCTCTCGACCGTCTTCCTGCCCTTCTTCCGCGTCTTCGACCGCATCTTCAACGCTTTCGCCCAGTGGTATCACGGGGTGCTCTCGGCGGCGCTGGATCGGCGCGCGCTCGTTCTGACGGTTGCAGGCGGGACGCTCGCCGGCGCCATGCTCCTGGCAATGGCGCTCGATCGCGACCTACTTCCCAACGTGGACCAGGGCGCCTTCGACATCCGGGTCGAACTCGCCGAGGGGACGCGCCTGGAGACCACCGCCGCGTCGGTGGAGGCGCTCGAGAGCGGGCTGCAGGACGACCCTGAAGTGATGGCGGTATTCAGCCACATCGGCCGCGACGTGCAGGCCAAGGGGGACGAGGGCAAGGCCACGGGATTGCATACTGCGCAATTACAGGTCCGTCTCGACGATCGGGCCGTTACGGAAGAGGCTGTGAGGCGGCTCCAGGGGGTCGGAAGCGCGTTTCCTTCCGGGTCGCTCTCCTTCGAGACCGGGCAGGCTACCGCGCTTGGTCAGATCCTGGGTGGCGGAGAGGCCGACATCGCGGTGCGTCTCCGAGGCGAGGACCTCGTCGAATCCTACGCGTTTGCCACACAGGTTCGGCAGCGCCTCGCCACGGTCGCCAACATTCGCAACGTGCGCATCGGGTCGGAGCGAGGGCAACCCCAATACCAGATCGAGATCGACAAGGAGGCCGCTGCCGCGTACGGGATCGATCCGCGGCGGATCGCCGAGACCGTCCAGACCGCCATGCTGGGAGACCGCGCCACCGAATTCGTGGACTTCGACCGCAAGATCGCCGTGATAGTGCGCCTCCCCGACCTCGAGCGCTACGATGCGGCCACGCTGGAGAATCTCCGCGTGCAGGGGGTCCCGCTTCGGGAACTGGCGGTCGTCGAACAGACGCTTGGACCGGCCGAGATCCGGCGAGAGGACCAGGGGCGGGTGATCACGGTCTACGCCGACGTGGCCTCGGGCGGACTGGCTGCGGCGATCGTCTCGGTCGAAGAGGCCCTTCAGGAACTGCGGACTCCGTTCAACGTCAGGGTCGAGGTCGGCGGCGAGAATGAGGAGATGCGCCGCTCATTCCGCGATCTCAGTTTCGCCTTCGGGCTGGCAATCCTCCTGGTCTACATGATTCTGGCGGCTCAGTTCGAATCCTTTGTGCATCCGTTCACAATCCTCATGGCCGTGCCGTTGGCGCTCGTGGGTGCCATATTGGCACTGGCGCTTGCGGGGCAGGGGCTCAACACGATGAGTCTGATCGGAGTAGTGATCCTCGTGGGAATTGTGGTGAACGACGCGATCGTGAAGGTCGACTTCATTAACCAGGGCAGGGCACGTGGGCTCAGCCTGCGGGACGCGATCCTGCAGGCCGGCGAGGTGCGCCTGAGACCCATCGTGATGACGACCGTGACCACGGTGCTGGGCCTGCTCCCCATGGCGCTGGGAATTGGCCGCGGAGCCGATCTGCGCGCCCCAATGGCGATCTCGGTGATCGGCGGCCTCATCGTGGCGACCGCGCTCACCTTGATCGTGGTGCCGGTTGTCTATTCGGTGGTCGAGGATCTCAGCTCGGTCTGGAAACGGCGGATCGGTGCCGGAAGCGCGCCGGCGCCCGACCTGGCGGCCCAGGGAGCCGGCCCGTCATGATCGGTTTCTCGGTACGCCGCCCCGTCGCCATCGCGATGGCATACCTCGCCGTCGCGTCGCTCGGCGTGTTCGCCTGGCGGAACATCCCCATCGAACTGCTCCCCGACACCCAGCTTCCGCGGCTCACTATCGAGGGAACCTGGCCTGGCGCTTCCCCGGAGACGGTCGAGGCATTCCTGACGTCGCCTCTCGAGGCCACGATCCAGCTCGTGCAGGGGGTCGAGAAGGTCGTGTCCACGTCAACCGAGCGGAGTGCGTCCATTACGGTGGAGTTCGCCCGCGACACCGACATGGACTTCGCGCGGCTGGACCTGTCGGAGCGCATCGCCACCCTTGAGGAGACCGAGCTGCCGCCGGGCGTCGACCGGGTGACCGTGAGGCCCTATGTGCCGCGTGAATTCGAGCGGCAGCAGGGGCGCCCGCTGCTGCTGTACACCTTCACCGGCGCGCGCACCCTGGAGTCGCTCCGGGAACACCTGAACGATTTCGTGGGGCCGGAGCTGACCCAGGTCGAGGGTGTCGCTGTGGTTACCGCGTATGGAGGCCGGGAGCGGTTGCTCGAGGTGGAACTGGACCGCGAGCGGATGGCGGCGATGGGTGTCCTTCCCCAGGAAGTCACCCGCAGAATCGCCGATCTGGATCTGGTGCGCGAGGCCGGAGCGGTCAGGGAAGGGGACCGCCAATGGACGGTGGCGATCCGCAACCGGCCCGGCTCGGCCGAGGACATCGCCAACACCATCGTCAAGAGTGACGGCGGCACCATCGTCAGGGTTTCGGACGTCGCCGTCGTGCGCGACACATACGAAGACGTCAGGAGCCACTATCGGATCAACGGGCGGCCAGCGGTGCGGCTGAGGGTAACGAAGGAGATCGGCGCCAACGCCGTGCGGGTTGCCGACCGGGTCAAGGAGCGGATGGAGATCGTCGAGGCGCGCAGCCCGCCCAATACGCGTTTCATCCTCGACCACGACGAGAGCAGGGAGATTCGCCGCCAACTGTCGGACCTCCGCAGCCGGGCGGTCCTCTCGGTCTTTGTCATTCTCGCCGTTCTCCTGCTCTTCCTGGGATCGGTGCGCTCGGCTGTGGTCATCTTCGCATCGATCGCCTTCTCCATCCTCATCTCGCTCAACCTGATCTATTTCGCGGGCTTCACCCTCAACGTGCTCACCCTCACCGGGCTCGCCCTCGCGTTCGGACTGATCGTCGACAACTCGATCGTCGTGCTCGAGAACGTCTATCGGCGCAGGCAACAGGGCGATACCCGGCAGGACGCAGTCCTGAAGGGGGCGTCCGATGTGGTGCTGCCAGTCATCGCCGCGACCGCGACCACCCTCATCGTCTTTGCGCCCTTCGTGTATCTGAAGGGTGAAATGCGCGTCTACTATCTGCCGCTGGGAATCGTTGTCGCGCTGACGCTGGTCGCTTCGCTGATGGTGGCATTCAGCTTCATCCCCGCGCTCGTCCACCGGATTCTGCCGGGACCGGAGGACGGCGCCGGGCAAGCGGGCGGCGCCCCGTCCCGGGAGCCGGTCTACGTTCGCTTCTACCGGGGGCTGGTGGGGCGCACCCTGCGCTGGCCATGGATGGTAGTGGCGCTCGGGCTGTCCGCGCTGGGCGGATCGACGTACCTGTTCCAGAACTACGTCCAGGGGGGGATGCTCTTCGGCGGCGGATGGGGTCAGGAGACCTACATCTCGATCGACATCGACTTCCCTCGAGGATCCGATATCGAGCGAACGGACGAGCTTACCCGCTTTTTCGAAGACCGGCTGCGCCAGATGCCCGAGGTGAAGGAGTTCGAGACCAGCGTCTACAATTCGTCCAGTAGCCGCATCGAAGTCACCTTCCCCGAGGAGCTGGAGACGACTCAGGTGCCGGTTCGCATCAAGGACCAGCTCTTTGCCTACTCGCTGGGCTTCTCAGGTGTGGATGTGCACGTCCGCGGATTCGGCCCGTCGTTCTACGGAGGGGGCAGTTCGCCGCCCAACTACTCGATCCAGGTGCTAGGGTACAACTACGAGAGGGTGCGCGAAATCGCGGAGAACCTTGGCGGTCGGCTGGAGCGGTTTCCGCGCGTCCGCGACGTCAACACAAACGCCTCCGGCTTCTTCAGGCGGGATCGCGCCTCGGAATTCGTGGTGGACATCCGCCGCGATGTCGTTGCCCGTCACAATCTGCCGGTCGTCCAGCTGGTGCAGCAGATCAACGCCGCCGTACGCGGGCAGGCCAGCCAGAACGAGATCAAGATCGGCGGTGACGAGGTCCGCTACGAAGTCAAGCTGGAGGGCAATCGCGAAATCGATCTGCACCAGCTCCGGCAGACCCTGCTCCTGACTCCCGAGGGAGATCCGGTCCGCCTCGGTGAACTCGTCACCATCACCCCTCAGGAGATACTCGCGCAGATCCGCCGTGAGGATCAGCAGTACGAACGCACCGTGGCCTACGAATTCCGCGGCCCGTACAAGCTCGGGGACGTGTATCACAACACCATCATCGACGGAACCGAGGTCCCGCCGGGCTACACGGTCAAGAAGGCCGACCGCTGGCGGTTCGGCGCCGAGGAGCAATCGCAACTCGCCATGGTGCTGGGGCTGGCGCTCCTCCTCGTGTACATGGTGACTGCGGCCCTTTTCGAGTCTGCCCGCCTTCCCATGTGCGTCGTCCTGACCGTTCCGATGGCGCTGATCGGGGTCTTCCTGCTTTTCTTCTTCCTGGACGCCCGGTTCACTCCCGAAGCCTGGATGGGCGTCATCATGATGTGCGGCATCGTCGTCAACAATTCCATTTTGCTCGTAGATCACATCAACCGGCTGAGGCGGGAGGAGGCGCTCGCGCTGGAGCCGGCCATCCTCCGGGGAACCATCGAGCGGGTGCGGCCGATCCTGATGACCACCACCACGACCATTCTGGCCCTCCTGCCGCTGGTCCTTTTCAGCGAGCACGCCGACGCCAACATCTGGAATGCGTTGGCGTATTCCCTGATCGGCGGACTGGCTTCTTCGACCTTCCTGGTCCTGACCGCCACGCCGGCGCTGTATTTCCTCTTTGAGAGTCCGAAGGCGCGGATGACGCTCGCCGAGTATTTCTCTCCCGCAGGACGCGTGAATTCGCTCCATTGGCTGACCCATGTGGTGCTGTACGGGTTCATGCTTGTCGGCTTCGTCTTCGGCGCGATCACCTTCTGGGACTTCTTCGAGGGCCTGCGGGACGATGTCGCGTTCATCGACTTCGTGTTCGACACCGCCGCGGCTCTGCCGCAATCGCTGCAGACCGTGCTGATCTGGCTCGGCGCGGCATGGGCGGGGCTCCTGCTGACCTGGCCCTTCCTGGCGGTCACCATCAAGTGGGCCCGCAATCTGAGGCCGGCTCGAACCGCCTGACCATGAGACTCCGCTTCGCCCCCTCGCCGACGGGGTACCTGCACGTGGGCGGCGCGCGCACCGCGCTCTTCAACTGGCTGCTGGCCCGGCGGTTGGGCGGCGCCTTCGTACTGCGCATCGAGGACACGGACCGGAACCGCAGCCGGCCCGAGCACGTCGACGCGATCCTGAACGGGCTGACGTGGCTGGGCATCGGATGGGACGAGGAGCCGGTCCACCAGGCCGACGGGCTGGCCCGGCACCAGCGCGACGCGTTGCGCCTCCTCGAAACGGGTCGGGCCTACCGCGACTTCACCACCCAGGAGGAATTCGCGCGGGCCCGGGATGCTGCCGTCGAGGCAGGGATCGGCACGGTGGCGCGGCTGTCGCGGGAACTGGCCGCGCGCATGCCGTCCGACGAGGGCCGCCGCCGCGCCGAGGCGGGGGAGCCCTTCGCGGTCCGCTTCCTCGTACCCGAGGGCGCGACCGAATGGGAGGACCTGGTGCACGGCCCTACCCGCTTCGCGAACGGCGAGATCGACGACTTCGTGATCCTGCGCAGCGACAGCACCCCCACCTACAACCTGGCCGTGGTCTCCGACGACGCCGCGATGGCGATTACGCACGTCGTGCGCGGCGACGACCACATCTCCAACACGCCCAAGCAGATCCTCCTGTACGAGGCGCTGGGCGAGGCCGTCCCGACCTTCGGACACCTCCCCATGATCCTCGGGCCCGACGGGAAGCGGCTCTCGAAGCGCCACGGCGCGCAGGCCGTGGAAGCGTTCCAGGGCGAGGGGATTCTGCCCGAAGCGATGGTGAACTTTCTGGCGCTGCTGGGGTGGTCGCCCGGGACCGACGAGGAACTCCTGTCCCGGGACGAACTGGTGGAGCGGTTCGCGCTGGACCGCGTCCTGAAAAAGGGAGCCGTCTTCGATCAGGCCAAGCTGTTTTGGATGAACGGACAGTACATCGCCCGCATGGACCCCGACCGGATCGCCGCGACGCTCCGGGACGTGCTGGCCGGCGAAGGCGTCGGGGACGACCAGGTCAGTCTCTCCGAGGATGCGTTCCGGCGCATGGCCGCCGCCCTGGCTCCGCGGAGTCGGACGTTCGTCGAAATGGCCGCTCTGTCACGCCCATACATCGGGCCCGTGCGCGAGTACGCCACCAAGGCCGCCCGCAAGGCCTGGTATCGCGACCGGGAGGGCGCGGCGGCCATTATCGAGGCGATCCGCGACCGACTCGCGTCGGTCTCCTGGGAGGAGTCCGCCCTGGAAGAGGAGCTGCGCGGCCTTGCGCGAGAGCGCGGAGTCGGGGCAGGCAAGATCTTTCAGCCGCTCAGGCTGGCGCTCACGGGCCTCCCGGCCTCTCCCGGTATCTTCGATGTCCTGCTGATCCTGGGCCGAGAGCGGTCGATCCGGCGCACGGAGCGTGCGATCCACCATATCACCCATTCCGACTATAGTCAGCTGACCAGTCAGAATGACCGGTCAGGAGATCGGCCCCTCAGTCGATCTTGACGGTCACGATGTCGGTGTCGAGGTACTGCTGATGCCGCACCGACGACGCAAAGTGGCGCAGCAGCCGGAGGGAGATCTCGTGCTCAACGGGGTCCGCAGGGTGGTGATCTTCGATCAGCGCCAGCCGATCCTCGATGTTGCCCTCGCCTCCGGCAGCCACAAACTCCATCTCGGCTCCCGATCCTTCGGGCCGAATGACCAGGCGCAACCGACGCTTCACTTTCGCCTCCTCTCCCTCCTCCCGGGTCGCCATAAGGGTCTCGAGGGTCTCCTCGGCAACGAGGCGCAACCGGTAGACGGTCTGATCATCCCAGCCCTTGCGCGACGACATCTGGTCGATCAGGGCGTTGATCTTCGGCAGGGAATCCACATCCAGGTCGGTCTCGATACGCTTCTTGCGCGGCGCGGTCACCTCCAGAAAAGCCGTCATCACGAGCGCCGCGAGACCGCCTGAAGCCATGCCGTTTCCAAGCAGTTCGCCGAGCCACCCTTCCAGGCCGCCCGCGAAGAAGAGCTCGTGCTGGAAGCCCGTTCCGATCCAGAACGAAACGCCCACGATCGCCGCCTTGCGGAAATCCATTCCGTCCTGCACCACGATCCTCAGCCCGAGCGAGAAGAGGATCGCGATCATCATCAGCAGGTATGCCGCGGCTACCGGACCGGGAATCGCCAGGAAGAGCGCGATCACCTTGGGCAACAGGGTCAGCGCCAGGAAGAACATCCCGATGTAGATCCCTACCCGGCGCGAGGCCACGCCGGTGACCTCCACGGTTGCCACTCCCGAGGCGCAGGTGGTGTTCGGCACCGTCCCGGTCAGACCGGAGAGCAGGTTGCCCACCCCGTCCGCCGCCACCGCGCCCTGCACGGAGCGAAAGTCCGTGGCGCGGGGCGTACGCCAGGAGACCTTCTGGATGCCGACCACATCGCCCACGGTCTCGATGGCGCCGATGAGGGTGACGAAGACAAAGGCCGGCAGGAGAGCCCAGAAGGCCGGACCGAAGTCGAAGTCGAAGCCGGGCCAGCCGCCCTGCGGGATTCCGAACCAGGGTGCTTCGATCACGCGCTCGATCTCGTAGAGTCCGAAGCCGGATGCCACGATACAGCCGGCGATGACGCCCGCGATCGGCGCCCACCGGCGCACGCCGCCGGATCCGCGCAGGACCATCAGCAGGGTCACCAGCAGCGTGATGATCGCGCTCCACAGGATGCCGGTCTCGGAAGCGCCCTCGGGCACCTCCTCGAGCAGCTCCGCGACTACCGGCATGATCGTTACCGCGATGAGCATCATCACGGTTCCCGCGACCGTTGGCGTAATGATCCTCCTCAGCAGGGACAGCCGCGCGGACAGCGCAAACTGGAAGAGGGAGGAGACGACGAGCAGGGCCATGAGCAGTGGCGGCCCGCCCTCGGTCAGCGCGGTGACGCAGACGGCGATGAAAGCCCCCGATGTCACCATCAGAAGGATGTACCCGGAGCCGATCCTTCCCACGCGTTTGGCCTGGAGCATTGTGGTGATGCCGGAGATCGCCAACGCCGCGAAGGCGGCCCAGGCGAGATAGGCGTCTCCGCCGCCCGCCGCAGTCACTACAACGACCGGTATCAGGATGATCTCGCCGAGCTCCAGCATCATCAACTGGAGAGCCAACCCCAGCGCAAGGCCGTGAGGGGGGTGCTGGTCGGGTTCATAGCGAACAGGTGCCACGGGGCGGCTGGACGACGGCATGGGTGCTTCTCCCATTGATGTGCGGTCAACGAACCCCTTGATTTAGGCCCCCACGGCCGGTAAGGCAATTCCAGGTGGGAATCGCCGGCAGTCTACTGAAAAACACGACCTTCTGGATGGGGAGCAGGGTTGCAAGTTGTCCGGCGGGCGTCTATCGTTTACGCCGTTGCCTCCCGTATCTGCCCTGCGTTCCTCTTCCCCGCCGAGCATGCCGACAGGCCCGAATCCCCAGCCGACACCGCGCGAGTCTTCGCGGATTCGAATCGTACCGAGCCTCGATGATATCGAGCGGCGGATCCTCGATTTCATGGTCTCCTACCTCCGCACCAATACCTATCAGCCGTCGATACGCGAGATCGGGGCGCGGTTCGGGATCAAGAGCACCAAGACCGTCTCGGAGCACCTCCAATCCCTGGCGGACAAGGGGTTCATCGAACGGGATCCGGCCCGCTCCCGGGGCATCAGAATCCTCGGGGTCGACCTGAACGCCCAGACCGTGTCCCTGCCTTGCTTCCGGGATCTGGCGGAGGCGACGAGCGCAATGCGCGATGGCCGCGTGCAGGTGCACGTCACGCTCGACCGGCAACTGGTGAGCCGGAACGGGGGCTTTGTCGTGCGGGCGCCGCGGGACCGTCTGGCTGCGGCCGGCATCAGCGAAGGCGACTTCCTCGTGATCCAGCCGGTGCGTGCCGACGAACTGGCCGACGGTGAGATCATCGTCGCCCGGATGAAGGGTGCGGCCGACTACTTCCAGCTGAAGAAGAGGAGTTCGCGGTTCTTCTTCTACCCGATCGGGGGCGATGCTTCGGTTCCCGATGCCGACGAGGCTGCACAGCCGGTCATCGTGGGCAAGGTCGCGGGGCTCTTCCGCCAGATGAGCCCGCTCCCGTTCACGGCCCCGATCACGGCCCACTAGTGGCCCGTGGCTGAAGGCCACGTGATCACCAGCGCCGCTCATCCCGATCCGTCTTCCGCGGGTGACGCCGCCGACCGTGCGTGGATGGCCCGCGCCCTGGAGATCGCACGTGCCGGCGGGCTGCGCGGCGAGGTGCCGGTCGGTGCGGTGGTCGTGCACGAGGACGCGGTCCTTGCCGAGGCCCACAATCGGACGCTGGAATTAGCCGACCCGACCGCGCACGCCGAATCGATTGCCATCCGTGCGGCGGCGCGGCGGCTGGGCGACTGGCGCCTTTCGAACTGCACGCTCTACACCACCCTCGAACCCTGCACGCAGTGCGCCGGCGCCATTGTCCTGGCCCGGGTCACGCGTCTCGTCGTCGGCGCGCCCGACCCCAAGTCGGGGATGGCCGGCAGTCTGGACAACCTGGTGCAGGACCGGCGGCTCAACCACCGCGTGGAATTGGTTGCGGGGGTGCTCGCACAGGAGTCTTCCGAACTGCTGCGCGGCTTTTTCCGTGACCGCCGCGGTTGAGGGGCAGGGAGGTCAGGCCGAGGGCGCCTCCTCCAACTCCGCTACGGGTGTACCGAACGTCCGCAGGAAGAGGGCCAGCACGGCAACACCCAACAGGAGCGCGACCCAGGTCGGCAGGCCCAGCGCGGTCCCCACGCTGCCCAGAAGGAGCCCCACCACCCCGACCAGGACCGCGTAGGGGAACTGTGTCCGCACGTGGTCCACATGGTCGCAGGCGGCGGCCGTGGATGATAGGACCGTGGTGTCGGAGATCGGTGAGCAGTGGTCGCCCCAGATCGCTCCCGCCAGCACGGAACTGGTGGTGGCGAGAAGGATGCCGTACACCGAGCCGTCCGCGAAGCCCGTGCCACCGGCCAGCGAGACGGTGAGCGGAATGACGAGGGGGATGAGGATCGCCATGGTGGTCCATGAGGTCCCGGTGGCAAAGGCCATGGCCCCCGAGGTGATGAACACCACCGCGGGGAGGAGGAAGAGGGGCAGGTTGCCGCCCAGCAGCTGCGAGACATAGGCGGCCGTCCCGACATCCTGAGTGACGGCGCCGAGCGACCACGCCAGCGTGAGGATGACCATCGCGATCATCATCGCCTTCACGCCGCCCAGCCAGGCATCGACGCACTCCTTCACGTCGAGAACCCTCTGGGAGAGGGAAAGAATCGCTGCCACCAGACAGCCCGAAAGCGAGCCCCAGAGCAGGGTCATGAAGGGGTCGGCCGCGCCGAAGACGTCCCGGAGCGACGCCTCTGCACCGACGGCCGCGCGCCCCGACGTGTAGAGCCCGCCGAGCACGACCAGCACCACCGTCAGCACCGGGATTCCCGCATTCCACCAACGTTGCGGCGCCCCCTCCTTCGAGTTGACGAAGCTCTCGGAGATCTCGGCCGCCGGGCGTGATCCGGGCCGCAGAATTCCCCCTCCCGACGCTGCCCGGGCCTCTGCGCGTGCCATCGGGCCGAAGTCCCGGTTCATCGCCGAAGTCAGGAATACGAATGCCAGAGCGAGCAGCGGATAGAAGAGGTACGGAATCGTCTCCAGGAAGACCGTGTAGGGGCTGAGACCGCCCAGGAACTCAACGTCGGCACCCGTCGCCTCGCCTGCCGCCGCTCCCAGCCCACCGCCGATCAGCGACACCTCGTACCCCACCCAGGTCGACACGGGAACGAGCGCCGCAACAGGAGCCGCGGTCGAGTCGACCAGATACGCCAGCTTCTCGCGGGAGACCTTGAGCCTGTCGGTGATCGGGCGCATGGTGTTGCCGACGACCAGCGTGTTGGCGTAGTCGTCGAAGAAGATCGCGAGGCCGGCCAGCGCCGTGGCGACCTTGCCGCGGCGGCGGTTGCGTGCCAGCGGCGCCACGGCCCTCACCACGCCCCGTGTGCCCCCGTTGCGGCTGATGATCCCCACCATTCCGCCCAGGAGGAGGCTGAAGACCACAATCTGCGTGTGGCCGCCGTCGGTGTCGCCCAGCGAGGGCACCACGTACTGGTCGATGAGCCGCCAGGTGGCCTGCAGCGGGTTGTAGCCGGCGATCGCGAGGGCGCCCAGCCAGATCCCGGCGAGCAGGGCGGTGATCACCTCCTTGAAGATGAGCGCCAGCACGATCGCGATCAGCGGCGGCAGGATCGAAAACCACCCTGGCGCGAAGGGGCGCGAGATCTCGTGCACGGTGTCCCCCGCCCGCACCCGCAGGGGAAGCGCGCCGGAGGACGCGATCGAGATGTCGCGGAACTCGCGCGCTTCCCCGGCCCCCACCGGGCCCGAAGCGAGCAGTGTGCCGCCCGCGTCATGGATCTCGACGAGGGTTGAGTAGTCGGGGCCGCCTTGCACCGTTACCGAGAATGGCACCGAGGCCAGGATCACCTTGGGCGCCCCGGAGACCTCCTGGGCTTCTCCCGCAAGCGGCGAAGCGAGCACAACCAGGCCGGCGGACAGCAATTGGACAGCGCGCATGCGGCAGAAGCTCCTCCACCTCCGCCCGGCAGGGACAGCGTTCACTCGGCGTGCGGTGACAGGCGACATCGGGGCTCCGAATCCGTGGGAGGCGGGTGCGGGCCGGAAAGGGTCCGGCCGATCTGGTTCAACCATGATGTTGGCCGGAGCCTTCCGTTGCAATTACCTTTGAGCGGCTTGCATGGCAGGCCGGGGACCAAAACCGGGCATCTTCCGGCAGGAGCAGACGCGACAAGGTGACCCCCGCGACACCCACGGTGCTCATGGACGGCAAGGCCGTCAGACGTGCCGTTGGCCGCATGGCCCACGAGATTCTCGAGAAGCTGGGCGGCACGGAACGCCTGGTGCTCATGGGGATTCAACGCCGCGGCGTCGATCTTGCGACGATGATCCGCGAGGCGATCGAGGCGGCGGAAGGCGAAGAGGTTCCGGCCGGCACCCTCGACATCACGCTGTACCGCGACGATCTGATGGCATTGGGCCCCAGACCAGTCGTTGGCGAGACCAAGTTACCGAGCGGCGGGGTGGAGGGGATGGCCGTCGTCCTGGTCGACGATGTCCTCTACACCGGCCGCACCGCGCGCGCGGCGCTCAATGAGCTGATGGACTGGGGACGGCCCGGTCGGATCCTGCTCTGCGTGCTGGTTGATCGCGGGGACCGGGAACTCCCCATTCAACCCGACATCGTGGGGCGGGAGTTCTCCGTGCTCGCGAACCAGCGAATCGATGTGCTGGTGCCCTCCCTGGATGGCGAACTTGCGGTGATCCTGGCCGCCCTGGAGGCGCGGTGATCCGTTCCGCGACGACGCTGGGCAAGGATCTGATCGGGCTCGAGCCGCTGAGCCGGGAGCAGATCGAAGTCATTCTGGACACAGCGGAGCCGTTCAAGGAGATCTCGGAGCGGCGGATCAAGAAGGTGCCGGTGTTGAGGGGGAAGACGATCGTCAACCTCTTCTTCGAGGCCTCGACCCGCACGCGCATCTCGTTCGAGTTCGCGGAGAAGCGGCTCTCGGCCGACACGGTGAACATCGGCGCGGTGGGATCGTCGGTGTCGAAGGGCGAGACCCTGGTCGACACGGCGCGCAACCTCGAGGCGATGCGGATCGACATGGTCGTGATGCGGCACTGGTCGGCGGGCGCCGCCTCCTTCCTCGCCGCGCGCATCCCCTCCAATGTGATCAACGCGGGCGACGGTGCGCACGAGCACCCCACCCAGGGCCTGCTCGACATCCTCACGCTGCGGGACCACTTCGGCCGCCTGGAAGGGCTCAAGGTGTGCATCGTCGGTGACGTGCTCCACTCGCGGGTCGCGCGGTCCAACATCTTCGGTCTCGTCACGCTGGGGGCGAAGGTCGCGGTCTGCGGGCCGCGCACCCTGATGCCGGCCGGGATCGAGGAGCTGGGCGTCAGGGTCTTCGGGCGGGTGGAGGAGGCGATCGAGTGGGCGGATGCCCTGAACGTCCTGCGCCTTCAGCTGGAGCGCATGCAGGACGGGTTCGTGCCTTCGTTGCGCGAATACAACCGCGTCTTCGGGGTCTCGCGGGAGCGGCTCGAGTGGGCGCCGCGCGAGTTGCTGATCCTTCATCCCGGTCCGATGAACCGCGGCGTGGAGATCGACTCGGACGTGGCGGACGGACCGCATTCGGTGATCCTGAGGCAGGTGACGAACGGGGTGGCCATCCGGATGGCGGTGCTGTACCTGCTTGCCGGCGGCTCCCCGGATCTCGCCGAGGCGGCAAAGTCGGGCACCGGGGTGCGGACGTGAGGCCGGGAAGGCGCGTGAGGCCGGGGAGGTGGGGCGCGTGACGAGGCTCCTCATTCGCGGCGGGCGCGTGATCGACCCGGGCGCCGGTTCGGACCAGGGCGCCGATGTGCTGATCGAGGATGGGCGCGTCGCGGCGGTCGGGCCGAGCCTTGCGCCGGACAGCGCCGAGATCATCGACGCCCGCGGACTGGTGGTGGCTCCCGGCTTCGTGGATCCCCACGCGCACCTCTGCGAGCCCGGGTGGGAGCAACGCGAAACGATCGCGACGGGGGCGCTGGCCGCGGCGGCGGGGGGGTACACGACGGTGTGCGCCATGCCCGACACCGATCCCGTGGTGGACGATCCGGCCTCGGTCGGCTTCATCGTGGCGGCGGGGCGGCGCGCGACGGGTGCCCGTGTGTATCCCGCGGCAGCGGTCTCCGTCGGCCGCAAGGGCGAGCAGTTGACCGAATTCGGCGAGGTGCTCGACGCCGGGGCGGTGGCCGTAACCGATGCGGGCAAGTCGGTCGAGTCCTCCAAGTTGATGCGACTTGCGCTGGAGTACGCGCTGGCCTTCGATCTGCCGTTGCTGTCCCACGCCGAGGACGCGGATCTCGCACGGGGCGGGGTCATGCACGAGGGGATCATGTCCACCCGCCTGGGGCTGCGCGGCAAGCCGGCCGCCGCGGAAGAGATCGGGGTCGCGCGCGATCTGGCGCTTGCCGCGGAAACCGGCGGACGCCTGCACCTGCAGCGGGTTTCGACGGCTGCGGCGGCTGACCTGTTGCGCCGCGCCAGGGAGAGGGGCGTGCGCGTGACGGCCGAGGTCACACCTCACCACCTCCTGCTCTCCCACGAACTGGTCGGGGGTTACGGCACCGAGTACAAGGTGGATCCGCCGCTCAGATCACCGCACGACATCGAGGCGATGCGCGCGGCCCTCGCGGACGGTACGATCGACAGCGTCGCGACAGATCACGCGCCTCGCACCTACGACGAGAAGGAGCAGGCCTTCGACGACGCTCCCTTCGGCGTGGTGGGCTTCGAGACGGCCTTCGCCATTCTGCACACTCGCCTGGTGCTGGATGGACATATCACCCTGCCGACCCTGCTGGAGCGGATGTCCGCCGGGCCTGCCAGGGCCATGGGTCTTCCAGGAGGAGGACTGGGGCTCGGGGAGCGCGCGGATCTCGTCCTGATCGACCCGGAGTTCGCGTGGACCATCGACCCGGCGGCTTTCCTCTCCAAGTGCCGCAATACGCCCTTCGCGGGGGCTCAGGTCAGGGGACGCGTGATGCGGACGCTGGTGGACGGCGAGACGGTCTGGAAGGTGCCCGCCGACACGCACTGACGATGCGGCCGGGCCCCTCGTCGACCGACGTTACTGACCTGCCCGTACGAGTCGGTCGAGTTGCGCCTTGATCCGGCCGGCCTTGTTCGGGTGGAGCACCCGGCGAACAGCGGCCCGGTCGATGAGTGCAACCGCCTGACGCCGCTCCTTTTCCGCCTGCTCGGGCGACGCGGCTTCGCGAACTCTGCGAATGGCCGTGCGAATCTTCGAACGGGTCTCGCGATTCCTGCTCCGCTCGACACGGTTCAATTTCATCCGCTTCTTCGCGCTCTTGATATTGGGCATGCTGGTCTGTCTATCCGGGCTTCGGTCTGTATGATTGCATGGAATCGGGTTTACATTCGGGAATCAAAGGTAGAACCACCCGCCCCTCTGATCAACGGGCACCACCGAGGCGGAAACGGCTTGACGCTAGGCTATCTGGGTCCCGAGGGCACCTTCAGTCAACAGGCTGCACGCGATTACGACGGCGCAGCGCGCCACGTTGCCTACCCGAACATTGCAGCCGTCATGGAGGCGGCGGAGGCGGGAGAGGTCCAGGAGGCCGTGGTTCCCATCGAGAACAGCCTCGAGGGCCCGGTAACGACGACGACGGACCTGCTGATCCATCACTCGCCACTCGTCATCAGGCGTGAGCTGGTGGTGCCGATCCACCATTGTCTGGTGCTCCGTCCAGGCACCTGCACGTCGGACGTTCGCGTGGTGTATTCGCACCCGCAGGCGCTCGCGCAGTGCCGGGGCTACCTGCGGCGCCACCTGCCGTCCGCCGAACCCGTGGCGTCTCTCAGCACTGCCAGCTCCGTGGCGGACATGCTGGCCAGCCGCGTGCCGGCCGCAGCCATCTCCAGCCGGGCCGCCGCGGAGGGACGGGACGTTGTCCTGGCGGAGGCCGACATCGAGGACAGCCCGAACAATCGGACCCGCTTCCTGGTGCTCGCGCGCATGGACGGTTCGCGCACCGGTTCAGACAAGACGTCGGTCTGTTTCGACTACGACCGGGACGGTCCGGGAACCTTGCACGGCACCCTCGGCGCGCTGGCGACGCGGGGAATCAACATGGTCAAGATCGAGTCGCGGCCCGACAAGAGGAGCCTTGGCCGCTATGTGTTCCTGGTCGACATGGAGGGACATCGCACGGATCCCGCCGTTGCCGAAGCTCTGGAGGAGATGAGGACGAGCGCGACCATGTTCAAGGTCCTCGGATCGTATCCGAAGGCTGAGCAGCCTTGCGCCCGGGCTGGCAGCGCCCGGGCCGCCGCCGTAGGGTAGCCCGATGGAATTCCTGCTCGTTGTGCCGGTTCTGCTCTTCTCGGTTGTGGCTCACGAGGTGGCCCACGCCTGGCAGGCGCTGAGGGAAGGGGACACCACCGCGCGCGACCTGGGGCGCATCACGCTCAATCCGCTCCCGCACCTGGACCTGATGGGGTCCATCATTGTCCCGCTGGTGCTGTTCCTCCTCCCCGGGAACTTTCTCTTCGGGTGGGCGAAGCCTGTGCCGGTCAATCCACGCAACTATCGGAGCTACCCCGCCGGCGACATCCGCGTTTCGCTTGCGGGAATCGTCGCCAACCTCTGTCTCGTGGTCCTATTCGCCATCGGGTTGGCCCTGGCCACGGCCCTCGGCGCTTCACCTGGCGCGGGGTCACTAGGCACAACTCTATTGACCATGATGACTTATGGGGTTTTCATAAACCTTATTCTAGCCTACTTCAATCTCATCCCGATCCCGCCGCTGGACGGATCCCATGTGCTGCAGCATCTCCTGCCTCCGAAGCTGAGCATCCGCTATCGGGAAATGGGCAGGTACGGCATCACCTTCCTTTTCATCACCCTGGTGCTGTTTCCCGGTGCCTTCGGGATCGCGCTCTCGCCCGTGTTTCTTGCCTTCGACTGGATTCTGGCGGTGGCGGTGCGATGACGACCGAAGGCCTCCTCGTCGTCCAGACAGAGCGGTTCCATGGGCCGCTCGACCTCCTGCTTCACCTCATCCGCACCCAGGACATCGACATCTTCGACATTCCGGTCGCGCGGATCACGAGGCAGTTCCTGGCGGCGATCGAGGAGCTCGCCGACACCGACGTGGACGAAGCCGGCGAGTTCCTGGAGATGGCGGCCGCTCTGGTGCGGATCAAGGCCCGCATGCTTCTGCCCGGTCCCCCGGGAGAGGACGACCAGGATCCGCGCGCCGACCTCGTGCGCCGGCTCCTCGAGTACGAGCAGATCCGCGAGATCGCACTTCGGCTGCGCACGGCGGAAAACGACCGTGGCCGCCGCTTCGGCAAGGGCTACGTCGAGCCCCGGATGCGAGCACCCGCCGCGGACGTGCCACTGACGGTCACCTGGGATGATGTCATCGCTGCGGCGCTCCGCATCGAGGCACCGGAGGAACGTGAACGGGAGCACCGCGTGTTCACCCGGCCGGTCGCCATGCGGGAGAAGGTCGACCTGATCGTCACGGCGGTCACCAGGGCTCGCCGCATCGAGTTCGATCGCCTGATCGCTCCGTGGAGGGAGCGGATCCACGCCGTCATGACGCTGCTGGCGGGGCTGGAACTCGGAAGAAGGCGGGTCGTGTCGCTGCGCCAGCGGAAACCCTTTTCGCCGTTGTGGATCTATCGGGGATCGAACATCGGCGCGGACATCTCCGACGTGGCGGCCGGTGCTCCGGACGCGGCGCCGGACGAAGCGGAGGACGTGACTTGAACGACGCCAGCATCGTGGAGGCCATCCTCTTCGCGAGCGACGCGCCGCTCTCGCCCGGGGACATCGCGCGCGCCGACGAGACCCTCGACGAAGATCGGGTCGAGGCGGCGCTGGTGGCGCTCCGGGCCGACTACGACCGTTCGGGGCGGGCATTCGAACTGCGCGATGTGGCGGATGGCGTGCAATTGATGACGCGGCCGGAGTTCGCGCCGTACCTGGAGCGCTTCGACACGGTTCCGCGTACGTCGCGGCTTTCCGGCCCCGCCCTCGAGGCCCTGGCCATCGTGGCATACAGGCAGCCGATCAGCCGGATCGAGGTCGAGTACATCCGGGGCGTGAACTCCACGGGGGTGATTCGCACCCTGCTCGAGCGCGACCTCATCGAAGGTGTCGCGAGAGGAGAGGGTGTGGGGCGTCCCGTCCTGTATGGCACTACGCGCCGATTCATGGAGCACTTCGGCTTCGCCTCTCTCGAGGATCTGCCCAGGCCGGAAGATCTCCCGGTCGTCCTGCGTGAGAGCGAGCCGGCAACCGACACCGATAATGAAGACGGGTGACCGGGGTCCGGCCCCCATGAGGGTCCAGAAGTACATCTCCCGGGCGGGAGTCGCATCGCGCCGCCAGGCCGAGGCCCTGATGCGTGAGGGGCGCGTTCTGGTCAACGGCGCCCCGGTGACGGCCATGGGATCGGTCGTGATCCCCGGGGTCGACGTCGTGTCGCTCGACGGCTCCGTGGTCACGCCCGCGCCGCGCCGCTGGCTGGTCCTGCACAAGCCGGTCGGCGTCCTCTGCACCCGGGCGGACCCCCACGGTGGTGAGACCATCTACGACCGGCTTCCCGACTGGGCCGGTTCGCTCCGCTATGTCGGGCGGCTTGACCGGGAGACTTCCGGGGTGCTTCTCCTCACAAACGACGGAGATCTCGGTGCGGCCCTGGCGCACCCGAGCGGTCGCGTGGAGCGGGAGTACATTGCGAGGGTCACCGGACAGATTACCGCGCGGGCGCTCAGGTCGCTCAGACGAGGCGTCGAACTGGAAGATGGTCTCGCCCGGCCCAGGATGGTGCGCAAGGTCCGCCTCGGTGAAGAGGAAACGGGTTTGAAGCTTGTCCTCATGGAGGGGCGAAAGCGGGAAGTGCGGAGGCTTCTCAAGGCCGTGGGACATCCGGTTGTGGCATTGGCGCGCACGCGCTTCGGTCCCTTCCGTCTCGACAGGCTGCCGCCGGGCGCCTGGAGATCCGCACGCTCCTCGGAATTGGCGGAGGCGCGCGCCATGGTGCGGCGGCGCGGCCGCGGACGATCGCGAAGACACACGGGAGGGCCACATGCGTGACCTGACGCTGACCGTCGTTGAGCATCCACTGATCGAGCACAAGCTGTCCTTCATGCGCGATCGCCATACCGGCCACAAGCGGATACGGGAGCTTGTCACCGAGATCACACTCCTGATGACCTTTCACGCCACACGCGGCCTGGTGGGCGAGGAAGTTGCCTTCGAGACGCCGCTGGAGGAGATGCGGGCCCGTCGCATCCGCGAGGACCTTCTGGTGGTCGTGCCCGTCCTGCGGGCGGGGCTGGGCATGGTTGAAGGCGTACTGCGGCTCGTTCCCGGGGCCCGGGTCGGCCACCTGGGCTTCTACCGCAACGAGGAGACGCTGCAACCCGTTCGCTACTACGGGAAGCTCCCGCCCGACCCGGAGCGCTTCAGCTACCTGCTGGTCGATCCGATGCTGGGTACCGGCGGCACCGCCTGCGCTTCGATCGCCGACCTCAAGGAGCGAGGCGTGAAGAAGATCTCATTCATTTGCCTGGTCGCCTCCCCGGAGGGCGCGGCGCGGCTGACAGAGGAGCATCCGGATGTACCGGTGTACGCCGCCGCCCTGGACCGCCAGCTCAACGAAAAGGGCTACATCCTTCCAGGGCTGGGAGATGCAGGCGATCGCCTGTTCGGCACGTAGCAGGTCGATGTCGGCTCCCGCAGCCCACCCTTGTGGGACCGATGGCCCTGGCACGTTCGGGGGCGACACCACCCGCAACGGCCAGTCCGCTGTTGCTCCCCTTTCCCGCGACCGGTTAGCCTTTAACCGGGCCCATAGCTCAGGCGGTTAGAGCAGCGGACTCATAATCCGACGGTCGGGGGTTCAAGTCCCTCTGGGCCCATTGGGCTTCCTGCGCGACCCACGCTATCCCGTGGCCATTGCGTTTGCGATTTGGTCTCGTCGATCAGCTCCCGATCACATTCACGCGCATGTACCAGATGCGCCCCGCAACGCCGTAGGGAGACTCGGACGGGTACTCCATCGTCCACAGCTGGGCCACGGCGTCGTCCGGGAGCCTGTTTGGGAGCCGGTCGAGCAGGTTGTTCGCTCCCACCCCCACCAGGATCCGGTCGGCCGCCTGGAGCGTGACCTCCAGGTCGGCAATCGCTGCGGCGTCGATCGTCACGTTCTGCTCGAAGATGAATGGGGTCGTGACCGAACCGATGTGGTTCACGCTGAACCTCGCACCAACACCGCGCGCGGAACGCACATCGGCGCTGACACCGATCCGCCGTCCCGGTTGCGACTCCTCGATCAGGGTCTGCTGCGTGGCGCCGATGAAGTTCTCGTTTCGGTTGGCGGTGATCTCGGTGCTGTTCCGGTGCAGGCTGGCCGACAGATCGGCGGCCCCCCAGTCCATTCCACGGAAGCGCCAACTCGCGACCACATCGAACCCCTGGGTGCGCGTGTCGATTGCGTTGGTCCAGAACGCCACCGCGTCGACCGGCCGGCCCTGGAACCGGGCGCCGGAACGAAGTCCGTGGCTCGGGTTCAGGCTCTGGGTCAGGGCGATGGCGTCGGCGACCGAGACGCGGTAGTAGTCGGCCGCAACCAGGAGGCCGTTGTCGCGGGCATACACGAAGCCGCCGGTGAGGCTGAGCGATGTCTCGTGGCTCAGGGAACAGGCCCCGAAGTCGGTGCACGCGATCGGATCGCCCTCGGGCAGGAACCCGGCGCTCACCAGACCCTCGGCGCCGCCCACGAAGCCGATGGTGTTGAAGCCTCGCTGGGGAAGGCGCGGTGCGCGAAACCCCGTGGAGACGGCCGCGCGCAGGGCCGCGCCCGATTCGCCCAGTTCGACCCTGCCGGCCAGCTTGCCGGTCAGCGAGCTGCCGGCGTCGGTGTAGTGTTCGAAACGCAGGGCGCCGCCCGCCGTGCGTCCGCCCGATGCACGCAACTCCATATCCGCGTACGCTCCCACGCTGTTGCGGTCGCGTTCGCTCAGCGAAGCCGAGGCGGGGCTGTACCCGGGGTAGCCCTGTATTCCGCAACTCGCGTACACCGATCCGTCGTTCTGATGATGCGCGGCAGGATAGCTGCCGGGCGTGTCGCTCGGTCCACACGCCCACGAAGCCCGGTCACCCGACTCCATCCAGTAGGAGTCCCTGCCGAGAACGCCTCCAACGGCCAGAAACGCCGGAGTCGACCCGACCGCGAGTTCCCGAGCGGCGTCCGCACAACGTCAGGATCAATTTCCTCGTCATGGGGATGCCCTCCTTCCGGCACTGGATTGTCAAGTATTGGACTACCATACGAACCCGACTGGCCTGGTGCACGTCCGGGCTCAACACCGGCCCGTCGCCAGTTGTCTTATCATGGGTCTTCCAGTTTCATTCCGCGCACAGGAGGCAGCCAGGCGCCGCATGTCCATAGCCAGGCCTGACACCTACTCGACGCCCTTCACTTCAGGACGCGTCTTTTCCGTTTTTTCCGCCGCACTGGCGGCATCGTTCTTCGCTTTCCAATCCGGCGCCGGGGCCCAGCAAGTCCCCGCGAACGGCAATGCCGCCTCGACGAACGCTACCGAGCCCGGCGTCGCCATCGCCTCGCGCACTGACGCGGCGCCCCTCATCGACGGAGTCCCCGACGACGCCGTCTGGATGACGGCCACCGCGCTCGCCGACTTCACCCAGCGTGAGCCCGCCGACGGCCAACCGGCGTCCGAGCCCACCGAATTGCGCATCCTGTTCGACGACGAGGCGGTGTACGTCGCGGTCTGGGCCTATGACTCCCAGGCCGAAGAGATCGTCCCCGGCGAGTCGATCCGCGACTACGAGGTGACCGACGCGGACGCCGTGATCATGATCTTCGACACCTACAACGATCAGCAGAACGGCTTCGTCTTCGGAACGACTCCCGCGGGGATCGAGTACGATGGCCAGGTCGCCGCCCAGGGCAGCGGCGGAGGGTTTTTCCTCGGTGGCGGCATGAGTGGCCAGCGCCGCTTCCAGAGGGGGGCCGGGGGCGGATTCAACAAGAACTGGGATGGCAGCTGGACAGTCGCCACCTCCCAGGACGCCGACGGCTGGTACGCCGAGTTCCGGATCCCCTTCAGCACCCTGCGCTACGGGTCCGAGACCGACAGCTGGGGGTTCAACATCTCGCGGCGCATCCGGCGCCTGAACGAAGAAGACTTCTGGTCAGCCGTCCCACGCGAGTTCGGCCTCTACCGGCTCGACTTCGCGGGTCAGCTCACCGGGGTGGAACCTCCCTTCCGCAGGGCCGCCACGGTGACGCCCTATCTGCTCGGATCAACGGTCCGCGACTACACCGACGCCTCGCAGACCTCATTCGGGCGCGAGGCCGAGTTCGGCGGCGAAGCCAAGGTGCAGGTCACCCAGGGCCTCACTCTCGACATGACGGTCAACACCGATTTCGCGCAGGTGGAAGTCGACGACCAGCAGGTCAACCTCACCCGCTTTTCGCTGCTTTTCCCCGAAAAGCGCCCCTTCTTCCTCGAGAACGCGGGCTTCTTCACCGTCGGGGCAGGGGGCGCCGACCTCTTCTTCAGCCGGCGCATCGGCATATCGGGCGGACACCCGGTCCCCATCAAGGGCGGCGGGCGACTGTCGGGCAGAATGGCGGGACTCAATGTGGGCCTGCTGCACATCGAGACCGGCAGCAACGAGCTGACGACGCCCCAGAACGCCTACTCGGCCGCCCGCGTCGCGAAGGAGCTCCCCAACCGCTCCCGCATCGGCGGCCTGTTCGTCAACCGAGCGAGCAACCTGGCCGGCGACTACAACCGCACCTACGCCGTCGACGGCAGCATCGGCATCGGTGATCAACTGACCCTGACCTCGTTCGTCGCAAGGACCGACACACCCGAACTCGAAGGCGCCGACGCCGCCTGGAACGTAACGGCCGCATGGAGCAGCAGCCGCTTCACCGCCAACGCCACCGTGCGCGAGATCGGAGAGCACTTCAACCCCGAAGTCGGCTTCCTGCCCCGCAACGGCCATCGCTATCTCCAGCTCTTCGGCATGTGGACCCACCGGCCGGCCAGCCTCTTCCGCGAAATCCGTCCCCACGTCTCGTACTTCACCTACCGCACCAGGCGCACCGGCGTGGAGACCGGCTTCAACGAGTCGGCCCGCTGGCACATCGACAGCCACTGGCAGTGGCACTCCGGGATGGAACTTCACACCGGGGCGAACTACAACACGGAAGGGCTCTACGAACCCTTTGCGATCCCCGGCACAGACGTCGTAATCCCCACCGGGACCTACGCGGGCTGGGAATCACAGGTCGTCTTCTTCACCGACCAGTCCCGGCCGGTCTCGGTCAATTCCCGCTTCAACTGGGGCGCCTTCCTCTCCGGCAGCAAGCGCACCACCACGGCCGACCTCACCCTCCGCCGCGGCGCCCGTGCCAGCGCCGGACTGCGCGTCTCGTACAACGACGTGATGCTCCCCGAGGGCGACTTCACCGCCACCCTGGCCGGGGTCAACCTGGGGTATTTCTTCACGCCCCGGATCTATGTGCAGTCCCTGATCCAGTACTCCGACCAGATCGACACGTGGTCCGCCAACGTGCGCTTCGGCTGGCTCAACACCGCCGGCACCGGGCTCTTCATCGTCTACAACGAGGTGCAGGGAATCGAGAGCCTGACCGGCCCGCTCGGACGCTCGCTGTTCCTGAAGTTCACGCGCCAGATCAACGTGCTGGGGGGATAGCCGCAACGCATCACCTGTGCTGACGGCCCTCATCGGGTTCGCGGGTTACATTGCAGGGACCGACCGGCCGTACCGCGCACCCCGACCCCGACCGAGGCGCCCGACGCACCGCACGTGACCAGCGACATCCACGGAATCCTCCACCGCGTTTTCGGGTACTCCGCGTTCCTGGGCCAGCAGGAAGAGATCATCCGCCACACGGTCGCCGGAGGTGACAGCCTGGTCCTGATGCCGACCGGCGGGGGCAAGTCCCTCTGCTATCAGATCCCGGCGATCGTCAGGGACGGTGTGGGCGTGGTGGTCTCGCCGCTCATCGCACTCATGCGCGACCAGGTCGAGGGGCTCAGACTGACCGGCGTGCGGGCGGCGTGCCTCAATTCGACCCTCTCGTACGGCGAGGTGCTCGAGGTCGAGAGGGCTGTGCAAGCCGGGGCGATCGACCTGCTCTACGTCTCCCCGGAACGCCTGCTCGGCCAGCGCACCCTGGAGCTGCTCGCCCGCAGCCGCCTCGCCCTCGTCGCGATCGACGAAGCCCACTGCGTCTCCCAGTGGGGCCACGATTTCCGCCCCGAATACATGCAGCTGTCGGTCCTGGGTCAGCACTTTCCGGGGGTTCCCAGGATCGCGCTCACCGCGACGGCCGACGAGCCCACGCGCCGCGAGATCGTCGAACGGCTGAGCCTGCGGGATGCCCGCCTCTGGGTAAGCGGCTTCGATCGCCCGAACATCCGCTACCAGGTCGTCCCGAAGAACAATGCGAAGGCGCAGCTCCGGCGCTTTCTCGAGGAACGCCACCGGGGCGACGCCGGCATCGTGTACTGCCTGTCCCGGCGCAAGGTCGACGATACCGCCGAGTGGCTGCGCGGGATCGGCGTGAATGCGCTTGCGTACCACGCCGGGCTCGACGCGGGGACCCGCCGCCGCCACCAGGACCGCTTCCTCCGCGAAGACGGTGTAGTCGTGGTCGCGACCATCGCCTTCGGCATGGGCATAGACAAGCCGGACGTGCGTTTCGTCGCCCACATGGATCTCCCGAAGAGCGTCGAGGCCTACTACCAGGAGACCGGGCGCGCGGGCCGCGACGGGCAGCCCGCCGACGCGTGGATGGTCTACGGCCTGCAGGAGGTCGTCACGATGCGCAACATGGTGGAGAACTCCGACGCCGGGCAGGATCGCAAGCGCCTCGAGGTGCGCAAGCTCGACGCCATGCTGGGGTATTGCGAGCTCGCCACCTGCCGCCGCCAGACCCTCCTCGGCTACTTCGGCGAAACCGGTGCGGAGCCGTGCGGCAACTGCGACAACTGCGTCGCGCCGGTCGCGGTCTGGGATGCGACCGAGGCCTCCCAGAAGGCGATGTCGTGCGCCTCCAGGACCGGGCAGCGGTTCGGGGTAGCCTACCTGATCGATGTCCTGCGCGGGCGCGACACGGAGCGCGTCCAGCGCTTCGGCCACGACCGGATCCCGACCTTCGGCGTGGGCGAGGACCTTGACGTCTTCCAGTGGCGTTCGGTCTTCCGCCAACTCGTTGCCCGGGGTCTGCTGAGCGTCGAAATCGAGAAGTACGGTTCGATCCGCCTGACCGATGCCAGCTGGCCGGTCCTCCGCGGCGAAGCCGAGGTACAGATGCGCCTGGATCTTCGCCCGGCCGCGGCGAAACGGAGGCGGAAGGGCGCAAAGAAGAAGGTCGAGCCGATCGATCCGGCAACCTGGGACGAGTCGCTCTGGGAGGCCTTGCGCAAGCGCCGGACCGAGATCGCTTCCGACCAGAACGTGCCTCCATACGTCGTGTTTCACGACGCAACCCTTCGAGAGATGGTTGCGCGGCGCCCCCGCACTCCCGAAGATTTCGCCGGGATCACCGGCGTAGGGGAGACCAAGCTGCGCCGCTACGGCGGCGAGTTCATGGCGGTCATCACCGCGCATGAGGCCCGTGCCGAGCCGCCCGCCGCCAGGTCCCCGGCCTCCGCCACGACAACGGAGTAAACGACCATGACCGGCGCGATCTCACCTGGACACGCCGCCGCCGACATGCCCATTGAGGCCCGCGGTCACTCGGCCGCAGGCGATTTGTCCGCCACAATGGGCTCAAAGTGGCCGACAACGGGTCCACAACGGGGCTTGTCGGCCAAAACACGCTCGAAGTGGCCGACAAATGCCTTCGCGTTCTTGTTGCTTGCCGCCGCATGCGCGCCTCCGGACACCTCTTCCGGTGCCGGGAACGGTTCCGCCGAGCCCTGGCCGGGCGAGGAATGGCCGGTCTCCACCCCCGAGGCCGAAGGCGTGGACGCTGCCGCGATCGAGGCGCTGGTCCGGGACATCGATGCGGGCCGCTACGGCCTGATCGACCATTTCCTCCTCATCCGCAACGGATACGTCATTGCCGATCACCGATGGGATCACGGTGAGAGGTACGCCGAACTCCTCACCCAACAGGAGGACACCGCCGAACACCAATACAACTACGATCACCCCGCCTGGCACCCGTACTATCGGGACACCGATCTGCACTCGCTGCAGTCCGTAACCAAGAGCGTGATGTCGGTGGCCTTCGGGATCGCGGTCGACGCCGGCCACATCGCCGGTGTGGATGACGCCGCCTGGTCGTGGTTCGAGGACTACGGGGTCGACCTGGCGGACCCGCAGCGCGCGTCGACAACGCTCGATGACTTTCTGACCATGCGCAGCGGGATGGACTGGGCTCGGCCGGGACAGCCCTACACCGACGACACCCACCCCACCGTGGTCCTCGAAGGGAGCGACGCCTGGATCGAGTACGTGGTGGAGCAGCCGATCGGGACCGATCCCGGCGCGCAGTTCGACTACAACGACGGCGTGAGCGTACTGCTCGGCAAGATCGTTCGCGAAGCGACGGGACAGCGGCTCGACGCGTGGGCAGAAGAGCGGCTCTTCCGTCCGATCGGGATCGACGAGTACTACTGGAAGATCACGCCCGGTGGCGAGGCCGATTCGGAGGGCGGTCTCTACCTGTCCACCCACGACCTGGCCCGGATCGGCTACCTGATGCTGCGGGGCGGCGAGTGGGACGGCCGGCAGATCGTGTCGCGCGAGTGGGTGAGGGCTTCCACGGGACCAGTGGTGCCCGATATCGCTCTGGACGCGGGCTACGGCTACCAGTGGTGGGTGCCTGCGCACGAGCACGGCGAGGCCACAATCTTCGCCGGGAACGGCTACGGTGGACAGTTCATCCACGTGGTCCCCGAGCACGCCCTGATCTCGGTCTTCAACGGCTGGACGCTGCACGAGCGTCCGGAGATGTCGAGCTGGACGGCGCTTCAGGAGCGGATCCTCCCGGCGATCCGGGCCCGGTAGGACCGGAGTTCGCAGCATGATGCGCGGCTACGACGCTCACACATTCCGCGGCGATCTGTTCGGCGGGGTCACGTCCGCGGTCGTCGCGCTCCCCGTGGCGCTGGCTTTCGGGGTCGCTTCCGGTCTCGGTGCGGCCGCGGGAATGTACAGCGTCATCGCGGTCGGTTTCTTCGCCTCGGTCTTCGGCGGCACCAGGTCGCAGATCTCCGGCCCGACCGCGCCGATGACCGTCGCCATGTCGGTGATCATCACGACCCACGCCTCCACGCTGGGCGAGGCATTGGCGATCGTGGTTGTGGCGGGGCTGCTGCAGGTGGCGTTGGGCACGCTCAGGATCGGGCGCTTCGTGGTCTATACGCCCCACGTGGTCGTCTCCGGGTTCATGTCCGGGATCGGCATCATCATCATTCTCATCCAGACGTTGCCCTTCCTGGGGGCCCCGGCGCCCTCGGGAGGGGCTCGCGGCGCGATCGGCGCGCTCCTGGCGCTCAACTCCGTCAACTTTCAGGCCGTCGTGCTCGCCTCAGTAACCCTGGCGGTGACGGTTCTGTGGCCCCGGCGCTTCTCGAAGTACGCACCGCCGGTGCTGATGGCGCTTGTCGCGGGCACGCTGCTGGGCGTGCTGTGGCTCGCGAACGTCCCGGTCATCGGCGAGATCCCGGCGGGACTCCCCGGGATTCAGGTCACGCTGCCCCCTCTCGGCTTCCTTCTGGATGCGGCCGAGCCGGCACTGGTGCTCGCCCTTCTCGGTTCGGTGGACAGCCTGCTCACCTCATTGGTGGCTGACTCGCTCACCGGCCAGCAGCACAAGCCCAACCGCGAACTCGTGGGGCAGGGCATCGGCAACATCATCTCGGGCGTGTTCGGCGGTCTCCCCGGGGCAGGCGCGACGATGGGCACCGTCACCAACATTCGCGCCGGAGGCTCGACACCGGTCTCGGGGGCGTTGCGCGCTGTGCTCGTGCTGGGGCTTTTGCTGGGCCTGGGCCAGTTTGTGGAGCCGATCCCGCACGCGGTTCTGGCTGGGATCCTCATGAAGGTCGGCTGGGACATCATCGACTGGAGGCTGCTGACCCGCATCCACCGGATCCGGCGGGAGCACCTGGTCGTCATGCTGGTGACGCTGAGTCTCACCGTCTTCGTCGATCTCGTCACGGCAGTGGCGATCGGCCTCATCGTGGCGGCGATGGCGCTGGCCAAGGAGATGGAGGTGCTGGAACTCGACAGCGTGGTTTCGGTGCCGCTCCTCGACCAGGCCTTCTTCGCCGAACACCCCGAGATGGTGCCGATGGAGGACGAGTACGCGGCGCGGACAGGCCTGGTTGCCCTGAAAGGCAGCTTCACGGTCGCCTCGGCGCACAAGCTGGTGGGGACGATAGGGAGCGACATCAGTGAACACGAAATCGTCATCTTCGACTTTACGCATGCCCGCTTCCTGGACGACAGCGCCGCCATGCTGATCGCCCAGCTCATCGCGGTGGCCGAGAGGGCCCGCACGGAGGTGATCGTGATGGGACTTTCGGGATCGGTCGGGGTGACCCTTCGCACGCTCGACATCCTGCGCCGTGTTCCCGACGACCATGTCGTGGAAACCCTGGACGAGGCCCGGATGGTCGCAATCGGCCTGCTGACCCCGCGCGAAACCGCCTAGTTCAGAAGAGCAGCTCGCGGATGGAGCCACCCGAGAGCAGAGAGGCGCCGGGGTTGTTCCAGCGCGGTGCTACCCCGACCCCTCGTCTTCCGCGTTGATGGCCGCGAAAGCCTCGGCGAATTCCGCGAGCCTGACCTGGAGCGCCGTGCTCAGCGCCTGCGCGGTCGACCCTGCCTCTGCAACGCCAACGCCGGTGGCCCACCAGGTCACGGCTTCGGACAGCGTGATCTGCGTGTCCCGGATCATCTGCGTCGCCTGCTGAACCCGGACCGAAACGGCGTAGGCCACCACGCCCGCGACACCGCCCCCGCACTCGAGCGTGATCCTGAGTTCCGGCAACCCCGGGCTGGCCAGCATTTCACGTTCGGTCAGGAGCGGGACTTCGGCCTCCTCGAGCGCGGCCTCGGCCTCCATGCGGACCGCGTCGGCGGATACCCCCGCGCCCTCGCACCCCAGGTTGGTCTCCGCCCGCACATACACACCCTCCAGCCCCTCGAGGGTGTAACGATTCCACTCGGTGTCCTGGGACGATGCCGGTGCGGGGATCATCAGCGTCGCGGCGACTGCGGCCGCGCACGCGACCCCCGCCCAGCGCACCGTCAGCGGTTCCTCCGATACCCTCGCGGTCATCAGCGGCTACCTCCACAGGAACGGCACTGGTGGCTGTTGTGTGAACCCAGTTTTTCCAGCAGCGCTACCGTGGCCGGATGCGGCTGGGCGCGCTGCTCGGGGCTGTTGGCAAGATCTGCCGTGGTCTGGCCCCGCCTGCTGATGGCGTGGATATCCGCGCCCCGGCTCGCCAGGAAAAGGATGGTCTCGTTGTCTCCCCTGGCCGCCGCGTGGTGAATGGCGTTGAAGCCGTCCTTGTCACGCAGATTGGGATCGATGCCGAGCTCGTCGACAAGATAGCGTACGGCCGGAAGCCATCCGTCGGGCACGCTCCGATGCTGCTGCGCGACCCTCGAAGTGCCGAAGCCCACGCCCGAGGCGGCGTGCAGGGGATGCACCGCGGGTCCGCCGACCGGCACGGGCGGCAACCCGGATGGATCTGCCGGCGCGTCGTCCGGCGTCGTGTCGGGGAAGTTCGGATCGAAGAAGCGGCGACGGTCCGGCAGCTTGGTCGTCCAGATGTCGGGATCCGCTCCGTACTCGACGAGGAGGCGCATGGCTTCCACATCCACCGCGTACGCAGCTCTCCAGAACGGCGTGGCTCCCGTGAAGTCCACTCCCATGCGGCCGGCGTTGTAGGCGGCGTACCAGATGTGGGTGGTCGTCTGCTGGTTGGGCTCGGCACCGGCATCCAGCAGCAGCTTCATGAGGTCCAGGTAGCTGGTCTCCTGCTGGCGGAATGCCTGCGGCTGCGGATACCAGGTGCGCAGCGACCACTCGATGTTGAGGGTCGCGAAGAGCGGGCCCGCGCCGTCGTCGCTGACCAGGTTGGGGTCGGCGCCGCCCTCCAGGAAGTCTCGAGCCAGATCGTAGTTGCCGTTGATGACTGCCACGAGCATCGGCGTGGACTGGTCGCCGGCAGTGGGACGGTTGATGTCAGCTCCGCCGTCGACGAGCAGCGCTGCCGTCGAACGGTGGCCTTCGCGGGCCGCATAGTGCAGAGCGGTGAATCCGCCCTGCATACCGATCTGCTGCGCAGAAGTCAGGGCCTTGACGGGCGGCTCGGCCGGAGCGGCCGTATCGGGCGTTTCCTCTTCGGCGGCAGGGGCTCCGGGAGCAGGCTGCGCCGGGCGCTGGGCCTGGCCCGGTTGCTGCGGTGCTCCGGCTTGCGCGGGCTCCTCGTCCTCCTCGGGTTCTTCGGCAGCGGCCCTCACGCGCGCACGCTGTCTCTGATCCGCGCGAAGGTTCCTGTCATGCTCCTCGTAGTCCTTGACCCGGGTCACGAGGGTCACATCGGCACCGGCGTCGAGCAGTGACCGCACCGCCGAGTCGGCCCCGCGGACTGCCCCGAACATGAGCGGCGTCCGCTCGGCAAACGCATCGCGCACATCCACGTCGCCACCGTGGGCCACGAGAAGGTCGACCACGGCGCCGGCATCCGCGTCGGCCGCGAAGTGCATCGCCGTGACGCCGGTGGTGGTCAGGGTGTTGGGATCGGCGCCGGCCTCGAGGATCAGCCTCGCCACCTCGGGGTGCCCTCCCCGGCTCGCAAGGTGAAGGGGATTGTAGCCGCCGAGGCGCGTGGTGGCCCGGACGGTCGCCCCCGCGTAGAGAAGCGTCCTGGCGATCTCGACGTCGTTGTTGGCCGCGGCCCAGTGCAGCGCGGTCATTCCGTCGCTCTGGGCCGTATTGACGTCCGCACCCTGGCGGAGCAGGGCCCTGACGGCTTCCAGGTCGCTGCGCTCGGCGGCATCGGCGACCGGAGCCTCCACGGGGCCGCCCGCACCGAGTGTGGCAATCAGCGTTGCAAATGCGAGGAACTGCGCAACGCGGCGTCCCGGCCTGCCGGCCAGGAGTGTTTCAGACCTTCCAGCGGTCATGGTTCCACCCTTTGTCGACGGGCTGCTAGATCGCGAAGTGAGCGTTGCTGTTCCCGAACTTCTTGATGTCGTCGGCTCCCAGCTTGTGCAGCAGGCTCAGCATGACGTTGGCCATCGGCGTCCCCGGGCGCGCACGGATGTGCTGCTCGCCTTCCAGGATGCCGTTGGCGCCGCCGGCCAGGAAAAGCGGGCAACGCGCGTGGTTGTGGAGATTGCTGTCGGCCATGGCTGACCCGTACATGATCAGCGTCTTGTCCAGGAGCGACTCTCCACCCTCCGTCGCCGCCTGCAGCTTCTCCATGAAGTACGGCACCATCGAAACGTGGTACTCGTTGATCCTGGCGAACTGCCGCACTCGATCTTCGCGGCCACCGTGGTGGGACGAGGCATGGAAGGGCGTGTCCACACCCGATTCGGGATAGACCCTGGGGGATGCATCACGGCCCAGCTTCAACGAAAACACGCGGGTCGTGTCCGACAGGAAGGCGAGCACCTGAAGGTCGAACATCAGCTTCACGTGATCCTCGAAGGAATCGGGCACGCCGACGGGAGCCTCGGGGATCTGCCGCTCCTCACCGCTCGTGTTCTGTGTCTCGATGCGTTGGATCCGCTGCTCCAACTCGCGGATATTCTGCGCATACTGATCGAGCCGGTGGACATCGCTTGGGTCGAGCTGGCGCCGAACCGCCGACATCTCGCCCATGACCCAGTCGAGGATGCTCCGGTCGGTGCTCAGGCGTTCGGCCCGTTGCTGGGGCGTTCCCCCAGCGCCGAAGAGCTGCTCGAACACAGCTCTCGGATCCCGGATCATCGGCAGCGGCTGGGTCGGTGTGGCCCAGCTGATCGTGTCCGTATAGACGCAGGCGTAGCCGTAGGCGCAGCCCCCGGCCTGGTCCACGTTCTCGATCGAGAGCTGCAGGGAGGGGATGGGCGTGTCCTGACCGAAGCGCTGGACGTAGAGCTGGTCGAAGGACGTACCGACCTCGACATCGGACCCTTCCGTCTGCTTGGGATGCGCCTGGGTCAGAAAGACGGCGCTGGTGCGGAAGTGGTCGCCGCCGATCTCGCTCGGGGCATACGCGTCCGCCATCCGCGCATCCGTGTCGCTGACGATGGTCAGGTACTTGCGGAACGGATCCAGCGGCTTGAGGCTGCTGGTCGAGAGATCGAAGTCACTCCCGGTTTCCGCCGGCGACCAGAGGTTCTGCGAGGCGCCCCAATCGTTGCAGCCCGCAGCTCCGTGCACCTGTTCGATGCACACCACCCTGGTCTTGTCGGCCGCCTTGCCTGCTTCGGTAGCGGCCCAGAGCCGCCCCGCAGGAACCATGGCGTCGAGCAGAGGCAGGCCGATTGCGGCCCCGGCTCCCTTGAGCATCGCGCGCCGCGAGAGGTGTTTGCCACTCAGGTATTGCATCTGTCAGACCTCACTGGGTCAGGGGTTGGGTCGAGTTGTTCCGTCCGGCGCCTGGTCCTCGGCTACGGTGCCGGCCCTTGCCATGCGGAAGGGCGGGCTGTTGACGACACCCAGGATGAAGGACGACATGCTGTAGTCGTCGACTTCGGCGGTGCGGGTAATTTCCCTGATCGTCGGCATGTCGTAGTACTCCACGCGCCGACCCAGGGCATAGGCCATCATGTTTTCTGTAAAGGTGCTCAGCACGACATCGGAAATGCCCAGAAGCGCTGCTCGCAGATCCTCGGGGCTCGCCAGTTCGGTACCGTCGTACATGACTCCCACCGGATCGACCGGGTTGCCCTCGTCGCGGATGCGCCAGGCGCCGGTCACGTCGAAGTTCTCGAGCGACAGCCCGATGGGGTCGATCACATTGTGGCAGGAGGCGCACGCCGGGTTCGCAGCGTGCTGCTCCATCCGCTCGCGCACCGTAAGGAAGCGTCCTGCTTCGGCAGCGGCGGTCTCCTCGAAGGCCGGGATGTCGGGCGGCGGCGGTGGCGGCGGAGCACCGAGCAGAACCTCGAGCACCCACTTGCCCCGCAGCACGGGAGATGTGCGGTCCGGATGCGAGGTCAGGGTAAGGACGCTGCCCTGGCCGAGCAGTCCGCGCCGGTGGCTGGTGGGGTACGAGACCCTCTTGAACGACGGACCGACCACGCCGGTGATCCCGTAGTGTCGCGCCAGGCGCTCGTTGACGAAGGTGTAGTCGGCCGTGAGCAACTCGAGAACCGACCGGTCTTGGGCGACCAGATGGGAGAAGAAGAGTTCGGTTTCCTGCACCATCGCGTCGGCGAGCGTCTGGTCGAAGTAGGGATAGGTGAGGGCGTCGGGATGGATGTCCTCGAGATCCTGCAGCCTGAGCCACTGTGCAGCGAAGCGCGTGGCGAGCGCTTCGGAGCGCGGATCCGCCAGCATGCGCCGCGCCTGCCGGTCCAGCTCCGCAGGGTCGGAAAGATCACCGGCCCGGGCCAGGCGCACGAGTTCGTCGTCGGGCGGGGCGCCCCAAAGGAAGAACGAAAGCCGCGACGCGAGGTCGAAGTCGTTGATCGCGTACACGCCGCCGGCAGCCACTTCGGCGGGCCGGCGTTCGAGGCGGAAGATGAAATGGGGGCTGGCCAGAACAGCCTGCAGCGCAGTGCGAATGCCCTTTTCGAAGCCGCCGTCGGCCGCGCCCTGATTGTAGAAGCGGAGAAGGCCATCGACATCGCTGTCTTCCACCGGACGCCGGTAGGCCGTCGTGGCCAGATGCGTGATGATTTCGCGCGCGCAGGGCTCTTCCTCGTCGGGTGCGGTGGGCCGGCAGGAGAACACGGCCCGGCGGGCTGGCGTATCCGAGACGCCAGTGACGTCGAAGGGCCCCAGGACCGTCAGGCGCTGCAGGTGCTGCTGAGTCGTAACGCCGAGGCCGATTCCGATCTGGCCGTCCGCGAGGGTGTGGTCGATGGGTCGGATCAGATCGTCCACGACGCCTTCGAACTGCCGCAGGAAAGCGACAGTGACGCGCTTCTGTCCCGCCGTAACGTAGATGGAGTCGGTCCGTATATTGAGGCCGGTCGGCTCCGATTCGGACATCCATCGGTCGATGGTCATCAGCGCTACCCGCGCTCCGTCGATCGAGACCTCGAACTGCTCGGTGCCGAAGGTCCTTCCGAACACCTCTCCCTCGACGGCGGCGTACGGCATGATGTGGAACACGTACTTCCCATCCGCAGGGAAGTTGTGCATGACCGACAGACCGCCCCGGGTCCCGATGGGGGCACCCTCCACCCGTTCCTTCTGCGACGCTACGCGGGGGATCCGATAGATGGTGGACGACACTTCCGCGTCGGGATCCCCGAGCGCCATGCGGCTGATCTGCCCGGCTGCGCGGAGATACCCCTCCATGACTGTCGCCGAGGGCATCTGCACGTCGGCGATATTGTCGAAGTTCGCGCTCTTGGTGTCGAGCGGGAGGAATGAACTCACGTCCACATCGACGCCCAGCAGATGCTTCACCGCGCGTGTGTATTCGGCCCGGTTCAGGCGCTGGAAGGTACGTTTACCGGGGTTGGGATCCCGCGCTGCAATCTCGTCCATCGCGGTTTCGAGCTCGGTCGCCATCTCGGCGATAACCTCGGCCTCGGGACGCCGGACGCCCTTGGGCGGCATCATCCCGGCCCGGAGCTTGCGAATCATCTTCTCGACGGTGGGCCGGTGCTGGGCGGCGTCTGCGAGGTCGAAGCCCTCGAGCACCAGGTCGCCCACCCGGCGCCGCTCACTGTGGCAACGGACGCAGTACTGCTGGACTACCTCGTTGGCCACGGCATCGTCGGGGGACAGGTGGTTGGACGGAACTGCCCCCTCCACGATCTGGACATCCACCGGTCCGCCGTCGGGCCCTCCAACAGCGAGACCAACGGTGCCCGCCGCCAGCAGTGCGAAGGCGTACTTGTTCATGATCCCCCTGGTTGGTGGCTTTGGCTTGCAAGATAATAGCGGCTGGCGCTCGTTCGCCAGTCGAGAATGAACGACTGCAGGGCTTGTCACCCCTTGTCCTTTGGCCTCGCGAACGTCAACATCAAGGACTCATGAGAGCCTGATAGCGTTGAGCGAGCGCACCAGTCGTAAGGGCCACGAAGTGGCCTGCCGAAGCTCCGCCAGAGGAGTGTCAGGAGTGACATGACCCAGACCCGCTGCCCGGTGCCGATATTCGCGGGGGTGTTTCTTGCACTCGCGGGGACAGCGTTCGCGAGACCGGACCCTGTCGCCGCCCAGCGGCCGGACGCCGTCCGCATCACCGCCCACATCCAGGACGTGGATACGCGCGGAGATATCGAGGGCGCCGTCATCGCGCTTTCCGGAGTTGCGGATCGGTACGTCACCGGGCTTGACGGCCGCGTCTCCTTCGACGCCGTGATCGGCGACTATACGCTGACGATTCGAAAGGGGGGCTACGCTACGATGGAGGGAGGATTCAAGGTCCTCCGTCCGGGAGACTTCAGTCTCATGCTGCGCAAGGCCGAATACAGCGATCTCGGAATCCCCGCCAGACTCCTCGTCAAGGTCGTGGACGCGGCCGGGGGCAGCCCGGTCGAAGGTGCAACGGTCTCGCTCGTCGATGGCCGGATGGCACCGACCAACTCCGATGGCCGGGTCGAATTCGGCGGCCTGTTTTCGGACCTGATGGAGGTTACTGTCGACAGGATCGGCTACGCGACGCGAACAGAGCCGGTCGCCCTGCACCCGGACCGGACCACGGCGGTCGAGGTTGCGCTGACGGTCGAGGCGGTGGCGCTGCGGCCCATCAAGGTCGAGGTACGCTCCCGCTTCCTGGAGGCGCGCGGATACTACCGGCGGCTCGATCAGGGCGTCGTCATGCGCCTCATCACGCGACAATCGATCGAAGAACGGGGATCGCCGCTGATCTCGGACGCTTTCGCCCACGTGCCCGGCCTGCGCATCGACCGTCCGAGCACGCATCGGGCGCACCTGCGGGCTCGCGATTGCATGCTCGCAATCTTCGTTGACGGAGTGGAGTGGAATGTCGACATCGAGGGAGCGGTCAACATCGACCAGATTCCGCCGGAATGGGTGGAGGTGGCGGAAGTCTACTGGGGCTCCCGCACTCCGCCGGAGTTTCGGGGCCGCTACAACGGAGGTTGCGGATCCGCCTTGATCTGGACGAAGCAGGCGGTGAGCAGGGACTAGGCAACCCGGCGCCTCACCGCTCTCGGTGCTCGGGCGGCTTTGTCCACGGACAGCCAGCCGCGGGTGTTATTTTGGAGGGCGATGCCGACCCGGATCGGCCGGGGCCGGCTGCAACGCCGCGAGGCGTCACACAAGACCCTGGAGTGAAGAACATTGGGGAACATTCAAGTCGGAACCGAAGCGCCTGACTTCTCCCTGCTGGACGCGTTTGGCCAGGATCCCGTCACGTTGTCCGCCCACCGAGGGAAGCCGGTCGTTTTGATGTTCGTACCGCTGGCCTTCAGTGGCGTCTGCACCCAGGAGCTGTGCCATGTTGGCGAGAACTGGAGCCAGTGGGGATCGCTGGGTGCGGCGGTGTACGCGATCAGCATCGATTCGCCTTTTTCGAACCAGCAGTGGCGCAAGGAGATGGAGGTCCCGTTTCCCATTCTCTCCGATTTCAACAAGACGGCCGCCGCGGCCTACGGCGTGCTCGAAAACGACTTCTTTGGACTCCAGGGCGTTGCGAAGCGATCGGTCTTCGTTGTGGACGGCGATGGCCGGGTGCGTTACGCCTGGGTGAGCGACGATCCCGGAGTGCTGCCCCCCTTCGACGAGGTGGTGGGGGCGGTGGAAGCGCTGAGCTGAACCATGCGGGACCGCTTCCTTCCCCTGTGCGCTGCATTGGCTGCGGTGGCCTGCGCGAGTGGCGGGGCTGCCGCCCAGGGAGGGGCGTTCGTCACTTTTCAAGGCCAGGTCATCGACACCTACTGGGGCGCGCCGGTCGAGGGGGCGGTAGTCCGCCTCACGGAGACCATCCGGCAGGACGGATCGCCCATCCTGGGGGTCACCGACGCCGAGGGACGGTTCAGCATCTCCGAAGTCCCCGAGGGTCCGAGCGCAGTACGGGTATCGCGGATCGGATATGCGGATCTGGTCCAGGTGCTCGACATCCAGCTCGATCAATTCATCGAAGTCGTCCTCATCCCCAAGCCTGTGGTGCTGGAGGGGATCGAGGTCTACGTGGACCGCCTCGAGACGCGGCTGCGCGAGCTGCCCTACATTACCAACACCTACGGCGAGATCGCGCTCCGATCGGCACCTGACCTGAACGTCGCCGACTACCTTCACAGCCAGCCGGCCTTCGAGTTTGTGCCCTGTTTCGAGGGCAACTCGGGAACGAGCATCTTCGGCCAGCCCCTCGACTGCATTCGCACGCGAGGCACGATGCCGCAGCGGCCAAGGGTGTTCATCGACGATGCGCCGGCTTTCGGGGGCGTGGGGGAACTGAGCACGATCCCGACTTCGGCCGTCTATCGGGTGGAGGTCATCCGCGGCTGCGGTCAGATCCGCGTGTACACGAACACGTACGTCGAAGGCACGGTGACCCAGCCGCGTCCTCTGATTCCGATCATTTGCTGACGCGGTACCCGCGCCCTGGCCTACTCGTCTTCTGCCCGGGGCGTTTTCCGCGTGAGCTTCAGGCGGGACCGCTTCTTCTTTTGATCCAGACGCTTTTGCCGTTCCCCGCGCGGGACCTGTGTACGGATGCGCCGCTTCGTTTTGATTCGGCGTCGCGCAAGCTCCTCGCGGAGCTTCCGCAGGGCGTCCTCCCGGTTGCGGTGCTGGGAGCGGTGCCGGCGCGAGGCGACCACAATGCCGGACGGATGATGGGTCAGCCGCACCCCTGATTCCACCTTGTTCTGGTGTTGGCCTCCGGCTCCGCCGGAACGAAACGTATCCACGCGGCACTCGCGCAGCAGTCCATCGTCGGATCTGCTGCTCCGAATGCGGCTGTCGGGGTGCTCCTCCTCCTGGGAGGGGGGTTTTCGGGACGGCGGGTTATCCATAGACTCAAGCTACGAAAACCATTCAAAAAGAGTGCGATGGTTCGCGACCAGTTCGATCAGAACCCCGGCCTCCGCTTCCTGGTCACACTCGCGGCGGCGGTCATTGTCATCCAGGGGCTGCGGTTCGCGCAGCCAATCCTGCTCCCCGTCGCACTGGCCGGGTTTCTTGCGATCATCTGCCTGCCCCTCGTCATCTGGCTCGCGAGGAGAACCCCCCAGTCCCTGGCCGTTCTGATCACCTTTCTGGTTGTGGCGGGGGTATTCGGCCTCTTGATCCTGGTGGCCAGCCAGCAGTTGCCCGCGCTCCAGTCGCAGATTCTGATCCAGATCGAGGCCATCACGCCCCAACTCGATCCCTGGCTGAGGCAGCTCGAGAGCTGGGCACCCTTCATCGAGGAAGGCCAGCTGCGGAGTAACGTCCTCGGGTTTGTCAACGTGACCACGCTCACGGCTCTGGCCACCGCCACCACCACATGGGCTCTATCCTTCCTGTCCACCACTTTTCTCGTCTTTCTGATTCTGGTCTTCGCGCTCGGAGAGGCGGCGTTCCTTCCTCGCAAGATCCGGGCGATCGCCTCCGACGCGCTGGCGTCCGACAAGCGATTCCGGAAGGTCGTCGACGAGGTCCAGGGGTATCTCGTGATCAAGACGCTGGTCAGTCTGGGCACGGGCACCCTGCTCGGACTGTGGAGCTGGGCGATGGGACTCGACCTCCCGATTCTGCTCGGACTGATCGCATTTGTCTTGAACTATGTGCCGACGATCGGATCGGTCATCGCCTCCATCCCCGCGATTGCTCTCGCCCTGGTGCAGGTCGATCCCGTGACCGCCGGTTTCGCGGGCATCAATGTCCAGGGCGCGGTAATCGTGTGTCTCGGCTATCTTGCCGTCAACATCGTCTTCGGGAACTGGCTGGAGCCCACACTGATGGGACGACGACTGGGGCTGTCGACTCTGGTCGTGGTGCTTTCGCTGGTGTTCTGGGGATGGCTGTGGGGTCCTGTCGGGGCGCTGCTCTCCGTGCCGCTCACAATGATGGTGAAGATCATGCTGGAGAATACGAACGACTTGAAGTGGATCGCGGTGCTGCTGGACAAGAACCCGCCGCGGGACGCCTACGGCGACGCGGCGGCTCCGTCATGACGCCGCCTGAACTGCAGGGCTTCCCGGATAGCGCCAGGATCTGGATCTTCGGGGTCGATCGCGAACTGCAAGCTCGCGAGTCGGAGCAGCTGCTGGCCTCCGTCGACGGCTTTCTCGCGACGTGGGCGGCCCACGGTGTTCCGCTGCGCGCGGCGCGCTCCTGGTGCTACGGGCGGTTCCTGATCGTGGGCGCCGATACCGAGGCATCGGCGCCCTCCGGATGCTCGATCGACGCGCTCGTCGGGGTGCTCAAGCAGATGGAGACTCGCCTCGGCGTGCGCTTCCTCGGCAACGAAGCCGTATGGTACCGCGACACCCGGGACCGCATCCGCAAAGCCTCCAGGCCCGAGTTCCGGAGACTGGCGAGGTCAGGCGAGATCACTCCCGCGTCGGTCGTGTTCGACAACTCGGTCACCGCACTTTCAGAACTGCGGGCCGGTCGTTGGGAGAGCCCCGCCCGAGACCGGTGGCATGCGGTCTTCTTTGACGGATCCGTTAAATGACGAAGCCGGCGGTGGTCCCCACGCCGGCTTCGCTTTCCGGAAAGTACGCTTCGTAGTCTTGGAGCTAGGCGACACCTCCGACGCGGATTACGTTCTCCGCAGCAGGCCCCTTCGGGCCGTTGACCATGTCGAACTCGACCTGGTCTCCCTCAGCAAGGCTCCGGAACCCATCGCCCTCGATCGAGGAGTAGTGGACAAAACAGTCCCTCTCCCCGGCCACCGGGCTGATGAATCCAAATCCCTTCGCGTCGTTGAACCACTTCACGGTTCCCGTGGTTCGCATCCTCTGCTCCTTCATAGCACTATGGTCTTTCCCGGCGATCACCGCCGGACTTACGCGAAACAGGCTACCGGGAAGCTGCGTTTTAGTCAATGCCGGATGTCGCGCAGGGGTCGTCCGTCCTCAACGGGAACCGGCGCCGGAGTGTCTTGCACGCGGGAACAATACTCGGAGGATTCATGTTTGGATCGATAGATGTGGCGGGTCGTGGGAAGCGTCGACGGTGGGGGCATTCCTGGCCCCGTGTCCTCGCATTTGCCAGCTCCGTCTTCCTGCTGGCCATCGCGGTGCCTGCCCGGGCGCAAGAGCCCCCGTCGGGAGACGGGCCGGGCGAGGGACCCATCTTTCTGAGCTCGCTCGCCCGCGCTGCGGTGGAGCGGAACAGGGATGTCCTGGACGCGCGCTACCAGCTCGGGGTTGCCCAGCGACAGGTATCGGAGGCGTGGAGCGACGTCTATCCCAGCCTCGACCTTTCTTCCTCGTTTACGCGCAACGTCGCGCCGCAGGTGAGCTTTCTCCCCGCGCAGATCTTCGACCCCACGGCGACCGAAGGCGATTTCATCCCCATCCAGTTCGGTGCCGACAACATCTGGAATCTGTCCGTGAATGCGGAGCAGACGCTTTTCGACCCCGACATCTTCGTCGGTGTGGGCGCCGCCGCCCGGTTCCGAGGCCTGCAGGAAGAAGCCGTGCGGGGCCGCACGCAACAGGTCGTGACTCGCGTTCGCATCGCCTACTACGACCTCCTTCTCGCGCAGGAAGAAGTGCGCCTCACTCAGAACTCGGTGAAGCGGGTCCGGCAGTCTCTCGACGAAACCCGGGCAATGGCGGAGGCCGGAATGGCCGAACTGTACGACGTTTTGCGTCTCGAGGTGGAGCTGGCGAATCTGGAGCCGAATCTCCGGCGGGCCGAGAACCGGCGCAGCGCGGCTCGCCGCACCATCGCGGCCGAGTTGGCGATGGACCCCGAAGCCCGGATCGAGGTGGCGGGAGAACTGGCGGCGATGGACCTGGATCAGCTGGGAATGAACTCGCTGGCCAATCAGGACATCCTGACCTTCACGGGCGCGACCGTTGACGACGACATGGATGTTGCCGACTTCGTGCGGCGCGGGAGTACGGTGCGCTCGGACATTCGTCAGCTCGAGCTGACCGAGTCGCTCCGGCACACTGAAATGCGGATCGAGCAGGTCGACTACCTTCCCACTGTGTCCGCGTTCGGAACCTACGGTCTGGCCGCCCAGCAGAACGGCGTACCCGACTTCTTCGGGACGTCCCTGCAGCGGGGGTCGACGAAACAGGTGGGGCTGCGGGTCAGCTTCCCCGTGTTCTCGGGATTCCGGCGGGAGGCGCGCATCGGGCAGAGGCGGATGGCGCTGCGCCAGGCGGAAGTGCAGACGCAGCTTGCGATCGATCAGGCCGAGATACAGCTGCGAAACCTGGTGGACGAGGTGGGCGAAGCGAGAGCGCGGGCCGCCGGTCAGCGCCTGGCTGTATCGCAGGCGGGGCGGGGGTACGAGATCGCCAGCGCACAGTACCGCGAGGGCCTGTCGAGCCAGTTGGAGCTTACCGACGCCGAGGTTGCGCTGCGCCAAAGCGAATTCAACTACGCTCAAGCGGTGTATGATTATCTGGCTGCGCGGGCGAGGCTCGACGAGGCGGCTGGGCACGTCCCGTTGGTGGACATCGAGAAATAGAAAGCAAGAGGGATATTGAGTATGAGTTGGCGTTTTGTGACTGGCCGCCCGATTGCGGCGGCGTTGGCAGCGGTAGCGCTCCAGGCTTGCGGGAACCTTCGCGGCGATGATCCGCCTGTCGGGGCGGCAGGCAGCGAGGGCTACACACGGGTTGTCAATGTGGAAGTGGAGCACATCGAGCCCGGAAGCTTCATTCGCTCGATCGACCTCCCCGGCGTCGCGATGGCGATGCGGGACGTGGTGGTGTCAGCCGAAGAGGCCGGGGTCGTGCGCCGGATCGTGCGCGACAAGGGCGGTCCCGTGCGCAAGGGGCAGGCCATCATCAGGTTCGACGACGCGATCCTGAGAGCCCAGGTGCAGAGCGCAGCCGCTCAGGCCGAGTACGACGCAGAAGTCTGGGAGCGCAGAAAGAAGCTCTACGAGGAAGACGGCATCGGTTCCGAGCTCAGCTACTACGAAGCGCAGCACGCTGCCGTGCAAAGCCAGGCAGACCTGACCGGGCTGCAGGAACGTCTCGCGCGCACCACGATCGTTGCCCCCATCAGCGGCATCCTCGACAACAGGCTCGTCGAGATCGGATCCGCGGTCTCTCCGGGTACGGCGGTAGCGCGGATCGTGCAGACGGACACGGTCAGGATCGTGGCGGGGGCCCCGGAGCGGTTCGCGCTGGATCTTCCCCTGGGAGCCGCCGCGACAGTCTCGCTTGACGTCGTTGTGGACCAGGTGTTCGAGGGCACCATTACCTATGTGGGCGCGGTGGTGGACCCCGACAGCCGCACCTTCCCCATCGAGCTGACGCTTCCGAACCCCGACGGGCTCATCAAGCCCGGAATGATCACGGAGATCTCGGTTGTCCAGGAAGAGATCCTCGACGCGATCGTGGTGCCGCAACAGGCCCTGGTGGTGATGGAGGACGGGTTTGTGGTCTTCGTCGTGGAAGGTTCCGGAGAACAGGCGCGCGCGGTCGCCCGGCAGGTGGACATCTCGGTCAGCCAGGGGAACGATGTCGTCGTGGGGTCCGGGCTGAACCGGGGTGATCGGCTCGTGGTCGTGGGGCAGCAGGGGCTCACGGCGGGCGACAGGGTGAGGGTCGTGGCGGGTGAGGACGAGGGGGCGGGACGATGACCGTGGATGGACGGCAGGGTGGACCCGCGGGCGGAAGCGACGGGCGCGCCTTCAAGGAATTTTGGCTGACATCGCTGGCGGTTGATCACGCAACGTCCGTGATCGTTCTCTTCGCATTCATCACCATCGCCGGCCTGTTCTCCTACCGGTCGATCCCCAAGGAGTCCTTCCCGGAGACGGAAATTCCGATCATCGCGGTGAACACCGTATATCCCGGGGTGTCCCCTTCGGACATGGAAAGCCTCGTAACCCGCAAGATCGAGGAGGAGCTCAACACCATCTCCGATGTCAAGGAGCTGACATCGACTTCGGTCGAGGGGTACTCCAACGTCATCGTCGAGTTCGAATCGTCGACAGACATGAACGAGGCGCTGCAGCAGGTCCGCGAAAAGGTGGATCTGGCCCGCCCGGAGCTTCCATCCGAGGTCGAGGAGCCGTTCATCGCCGAGTTCTCCATGGCCGATGCTCCGGTCATGCAGGTCAATCTCTCCGGCGGCTATGGTCTGGTGCGCCTGAAGGAGCTCGGGGAGGAGTTGCAGGACCGCATCGAGTCCATACCGGCGGTGCTCCGGGTGGGCCTGCGGGGCGGGTTGGAGCGCGAGGTCAAGGTCGATGTCGACCTGTCACGGCTGCAGTATTACAACGTCTCCTTCGACGACGTGATCAGCGCCATTCGGCAGGAGAACGTCAACATCCCCGGCGGGTCGATCGACGTCAACGGAGTCAAGTACCTGGTGCGCGTGGACGGGGAGTTCGATGACCCGTCGATCATCCGGGACCTCGTGGTCACCACCGAAAACGGCCGCCCCATCTACGTCAGCGATCTCGCCTCGGTCGAGTTCGGGTTCGCGGAACGCGCGTCCTATGCCCGGCTTGGCGACCAACCGGTGGTGACGCTCGACGTGGTGAAGCGGTCCGGTGAGAACATCATCGCCACCGCACAGGCCGTGCGGGCGGAGATCGACGGCATGCGGCCGCTCTTTCCTCCGTCGACCGAGGTGTCCATCACTTCGGACATGTCCGACGATATCGGGAGCATGGTGAACAGCCTGCAGAACAATATCATCTCGGGCCTCATCCTCATCGTCGGCATCCTCCTGTTCGTGCTCGGACTGCGCACCTCGATCTTCGTGGCGCTGTCGATTCCGACGTCGATGTTCCTCTCCTTCGTCGTCATCGGACTGCTCGGCGTGTCGATGAACATGGTCGTGCTCTTCTCGCTCATCCTCGCGCTAGGGATGCTGGTCGACAACGCCATCGTCATCGTCGAGAACATCTACCGGTTCATGGAGGAGGGCTGGGATCGGAAGTCGGCCTGCAAGAAGGCGACGGGAGAGGTCGCGATTCCGGTCATTGCCGCAACCGCCACCACGCTCGCGGCCTTCACTCCGCTGCTCTTCTGGCCGGGCATGGCGGGCGACTTCATGAGCTACCTGCCGCTCACCCTCATCATCACCCTGTCCAGTTCGCTCTTCGTGGCCCTGGTGATCGTGCCGACGCTGTGCTCGATCTTCCTGGTCCGGGAAGGCGGGCGGCCGCGGCGGCTCAACCGCAACGCGCGGCTGGCCCTCCTGGCGGCGGGGCTCCTGGTTTTGGCGCTGGTTGCGCTGGCCAATCCGCTGACCGCGATCCTCTTCGTCGCGGCCGCCGTCGGGCTGTGGCTGTTGCATTCGTTCGTGCTCGACCGGGCCAGCCGCGTATTCATGGCAGGGGGATTGCCCAGGCTCGTCGCGTGGTACGAGGGACGTCTGCGCTGGGCGCTCAACCACCGCGCCCTGATCATCTTCGGGTCGCTCGGGGTGCTGGTAGGCACGATCTTCGTGTACAGCATCTTCGCGGCGCCGATCGAATACTTCCCGGAAGACATCCCGCCCAGTGTCGTGTTTGTCTCCGTCGAGGCCCCGGTGGGCACCTCGGCCAACGTGACGGACGGCTACGCCCGGCGCCTCAAGGAGGAGGTGCAGGAACTCGAGGGCGTGGCCGACGCCGAGACGATCGTCACGACGGTGGGTTCGACCGGCGGCGGGGGCGGCCCGATGGACGGCGGCGGGCCCTCGGGTCCCGAGGCGGGGCGTATCACCCTGTCCATGACCGACTACGAGGAACGCCGGTTCGACATCTTCCAGACTCTGGCCGACATGCAGGAGAGGGTGGGAAGGGACCTCGCCGGCGCGGAGGTCCGTGTGGACAAGGTAACCGAGGGGCCGCCTTCCGGGCCTCCCGTGAACCTCGAGATTTCGGGAGAGGATCCCGACCTCCTGGAGAGGCTCGCCGCCGAGGCCGTCGACCTGATCGAGAACTCCGCCGCATACCCGCGTCTCGTGGGACTGGAGAGCGACATCGACGATGCCCGGCCAGAGCTGCGGGTCGAGGTGGACCGGGAGAGGGCCAGCCTGTATGGCCTTTCGACCAACGACGTGGGGTTCCTCGTCCGCGGCGCCATCAACGGACTCGAGGCCGCCAAGTACCGGACCGGCAACGACGAGTACGACATCATCGTCCGCTTGCGGGAAGAGGATCGCGGAGACGTCACCTCGCTCGGCCAACTCACGGTGTTTTCCGAAGGCCGACAGGTCCCGCTTCCCTCGGTGGCCCAATGGACCGTGGACAGGGGGTTCAGTTCGATCCGCCGCAAGGACATGGATCGCGTGGCCACAATCAGTGCCGAGGTCGCCGCCGGGTACAACAGCAACGCGGTGCGGCTGGAGGTGGAAGGGGTTCTCGCGGGCTTCGGGGCTGCGCTTCCCCCCGGCTATGCGATGGCCTTTACCGGGGAGCAACAGGAACAACAGGAGGCGATGGAGTTCCTGACCGGCGCGTTCCTCGCGGCCCTGATGCTGATCGCTCTGATTCTGGTGTCGCAGTTCAACTCGGTGGTGAAGCCGCTGATCATCCTTTCGTCGGTGATCATGTCGACGATCGGGGTCCTGATCGGGCTCATGGTCTTCAGCATGCCCTTCGTCATCATCATGACAGGGGTGGGGGTGATCTCGCTTGCGGGAATTGTCGTCAACAACGCCATCGTCCTGATCGACTACATCGACGTGCTGCGCAAGCGCGACGGGATGGATCGCCGAGAGGCACTGGTGCAGGGAGGCAAGACGCGGTTGCGGCCAGTGCTGCTGACCGCCATCACCACGGCGCTGGGATTGGTGCCGCTGGCCATCGGCCTCAACTTCGACTTCTTCGGGCTCTTCGCGAGCCTGTCGCCGAATTTCTTCTGGGGCGGGGAACAGGCTGCCTGGTGGGGACCGATGGCCGTGGCGGTGATCGTCGGGATCATCTTCGCGACCTTCCTGACGCTGATTCTGGTCCCGGTCATGTACAGCCTGGTGGACGACCTGGCCCGTCTCTTCCGGCGCCGCGAGCCCGCACGCGAGGAAGACGATTCGCGCACGGACGCGGGTTCCCCCATTCTGGTGTCACCACCGCGGACACGCCTCGACCCCGAGCCCGAGGTCGCAGCGGCGGTGCGCACCTGAACCCGATTCGCCGGAGGTAAAGCCGATGTTACGCCGTCTGTCGTCCCTGTTCCTTGCCGCAATCACGGTCATCTCGGTCGCCGCCTGTGCCGACTCGGCTGCGGTAACCGTTACCCGCGGTGTCATCACCTCCGGTTCGGGGATGGTCGTGTCCGCCTATCCCGACGCGAGCGAGGCCGGCGCGGACGTGCTGAGAGCCGGGGGGAACGCGGTGGACGCCGCGATCGCCACGGGCCTGGCCCTGGCCGTAACGCACCCCACGGCGGGCAACATCGGGGGCGGCGGGTTCATGATTATCCGCTTTCCGGACGGCACCTCGACCGCGATCGACTTCCGCGAGAAGGCGCCCCTGAACGCCCACCCCGAAATGTTCCTGGGAGAGGATGGGGAGTACTCCTATCAGGTCCATCACCGCAGCCACCTGGCGGTGGGCGTCCCGGGCACGGTTGCCGGCTTCGCACTCGCCCACGAGAAGTACGGCGCTGCGGGGTGGGAAACGCTGGTGGACCCATCGGTGACACTGGCCCGGGACGGCTTCGTGGTGAGCGACCGGCTCTCCTCTTCGCTGGCTGGTCGGCTGGACGCTTTCAGGGACTACCCCGCGACCCATGCGCAGTTCTCGAAGGACGGAGAGCCCTACCAGGCCGGTGAAGTCCTGGTGCAGGCGGACCTGGCGGCCACGCTGGAACGCATTCGCGACGAGGGGCGCGACGGCTTCTATGCTGGCACGACCGCCCGCCTGATCGCCGAAGAGATGGAGCGCGGGGGCGGCTGGATCACTGAGGAGGACCTCGCTCGCTACCAGGCTCGCGAGCGCGAGCCGGTTCGCGGCACCTATCGCGGCTACGACATCATCAGCATGCCGCCACCGTCCTCCGGCGGCACTGCGCTGGTGCAGATGCTCAACGTGCTCGAGGGCTTCGACGTGGCGGAGATGGGCGCGGGGAGCCCCGCATACGCCCACCACCTGATCGAGTCCATGCGGCGCGCCTTCAGGGACCGGGCGATGTTCCTGGCCGATCCGGATTTCGCCGACGTCCCGGTCGAGCGGCTCACCAGCAAGGAGTACGCCGACGAGATACGCCCCACCATCATGGCCGAGGCAGCCAGCATCTCCGACCCCGCCGACGTCGAGACCGCGGCCGCCTGGGAAAGCATGGAGACCACGCACTATTCAGTCGTGGACGGCGACGGGATGGCGGTTTCGGTGACCTACACCCTCGAAGGGGGGTACGGTTCGTACATCACGGTTCCGGGCGCGGGGTTCCTGCTCAACAACGAGATGGGCGACTTCAACGGCCGCCCGGGCCTCACCGCCGAGAACGGCCTGATCGGCACCGAAGCCAACCTGGCGCGTCCCGAGCAGCGCATGCTGTCGTCGATGACGCCCACGATCGTGGCCCGCGACGGTGAGCTTGTTGCCGTGATTGGCAGCCCGGGAGGACGCACCATCATCAACACGGTGCTGCAACTCGTGGTGAATCTGGTTGATTTCGGCCAGACGCCGGAGGGCGTGGTGGCTGCGAAGCGACTCCATCACCAGTGGCTGCCCGACGCCGTGCGCCTCGAGGCGGGCTTCATGTCGGAGGAGGACGGAGCGGTGCTGGCGGCGATGGGCCACGAGGTGACGTGGGGCAACCGGCAGGGAATCGCCCACTGCATCTTCGTGGACGGCGCAACGGGCGGCCTTGTCGGCGTTCCCGATCCGCGCGACTCCGACGGCACGGCGGCCGGGTACTGACTCAGCTGAGCCAGACGAAGACGCTGACCCCCAGGAAGTTGCCCACCACGTAGCCGAAGACGCCCGTGAGCACCCCCGGCGTCACCAGGCCGTGCCACCCGCGACCGGCAGCGAGGGCGGCGGCGGTCGGCGGCCCCAGAACGCACGCATTCGAGGCCGTCAGGATCTCGGCGTAGCTGAAGCGGAAGACCCTCGCGCCCACGGCCGAAAAGATCACCTGCACCGCGATGACCACACCGGCATAGGTGAGCATCAGGGCCGCGGCGCCGAGAAGCGAGCGGACATCCGCCCCCGCGGCATAGACCACAAAGAAGACGTACAGCAACAGCATCCCCAGCTCCTGGTCCCCCTTCAGCCTGCCCATGAGCCCCGGGGCCGCGTTGGCCACCAGGACGGCGAGCACGGTGACCCCGAGGACGGCATATCGCGGCTCTCCAGCCATGGCTGCAAGCCATACGCCCCCCGCGCACACCAGCAGGCTCAGCGCAAGGCCAGCCCCCGTGTGAAAGAGCCAATCAGCTCCGAAGCCACGTGTCGGTGCTTCTTCCTGGTGCGTGGTGCAGGGCGGAAGCGTGTCCTGTTGCGCATCGCCATCGGGGCTCTCAAGCTCCGGCCCGCGCAGGGGAAGCCATTTCCGCACGACTGCGAGCGTTGGGAGCAGCGCCAGCACGAACAGATAGGAGATGCCCGCCAGGCTCTCGGCCGCGAGCGCCGCGGTCCGCAGGTCGGGATCGTCCATTCCCACCGCCTGGGTCACCGCCACAAAGTTCAGGCCGCCTCCGGTATAGCCACCGACGAGCATGCCGGCGTACTTGGCCGACTCGGGCACATCGAAGAGGAAGAAAGCGATAACGGCTCCCGTCACAATCCCGGCCGCAGCGATTACGAACGCCAGCAGCGTCCGGCCCCCCTGCGCCAGGATCACACGCAGATCCGCCTTGAAAAGGATCAGGGGGATCGCGACCAGAATGAAGTGTTCGTTGACGAAGTCGTAGGCGGGCGACGCGAAGGGCAGCACTCCCGTGTTGGAAAGAGCCAGCCCTCCCAACAGGGCGAGCAACGCCGCCGAGATCGTCTGTGCCCACGCGAACCGTCCCTCCAGGTAGAGGGATGCCGCCACCACTGAGAAGAGAAGCCCCGTGACCGCGAGAACGTTGTCGGCCGGGACGAGCGAGGACATTTACCCGTCCGGGCCCGCCAGCAGCGCCCTGGCCAGGTCACTTGCCTTGCGGGGGTCCGCTTTGCCCCGCGTCTGCTTCATGACGCCCCCCACGAAAAACCCGAGGAGGCCGTGCTGCCCGTTCCGGTAGGCCACGACCTTGTCGGGGTACTCCGCCACAAGCCTTTCGAGGATGACGCGAAGCGCACCTTCGTCACCGATCTCTTCGAGGTCCAGTCCTGCCTTGACGTCGTCGAACGAGCCGCCCCGCCGCAGCAGGGCTCCGAGCACCCTGCGCCCCTGGCGGTGAGAAATGTCCCCCTCATCGACCGCCTCCGCGAGGTCGGCAAGCGCTTCCGGCGCCAGTCGCGAGAGGTCGCTGCCGGAGTCGCCGCCCAGCAGCCTTGTGATTTCATTCACAAGCCAGGCGGCAATCGAATCGGCACCCTCCTCGTACTCCCTGCGGGCGGCGATGAACATGTCGCGCAGATCAGGGGCCCTGGCCAGGACGGCCGATGCGGCCTCCGAAGCGCCCAGCGCCACCATATCTCCGAACAGATGCCGCTGGGCGTCCGTGCGCAGCGTGTCGACGGGCCGGGTCCGGGCGGTTGAGGAGGAGCCACTCCCGGCGGCCGTGGAGCGCCCGGAATCGATGGCGGCACCCTCCCGCCCTACCCGGGCCTTCCAACTGTCCCGAAGCGTTACGGTGCGGTTGAAGACCAGATCGCCGCCACCGGTATCCGGGTCCGCGAAGAAGTACCCCAGGCGCTCGAACTGGTAGTGCGCGCCCGGCGCCGTACCTGCCACTCCCGGCTCCACCAGCGCGTGTTCCACGACATCTTCCGATTCGCGGTTGAGCGCGCCGATCAGGTCCTCCAATGGAGGCTCCGGCACCGCGAAGAGCCGATCATACAGACGGACCTCGGCCTTCACCGCGCTGCCGGGCTCCAGCCACTGGATGGCGCCCCTTACCCGCCGTCCCCTTGGGGCGACCCCGCCTCTCGTGGAGGGGTCGACCGTGCAGCGCAACTCCGTCACGCGGCCCGACGAGTCCTTCACGACCTCGTTGCACCGAATCACGTATGCGTATTTGAGCCGGACTTCGCCACCTGGCGTGAGCCGGCGGAAGCCGGGCGGCGGCATCTCCTCGAAATCGGCGCGATCCACGAGAATCTCCCGGCTGAACGGCAGCTCCCGCACCCCCGATTCGCCGCCGTCGCCAGGGAATCGTGGCGCGGTGAAGGTCTCGCTTGCGCCTTCCGGGTAATTGGTGAGCACCACCTTCAGCGGATCGAGGACGCAGAAGGCGCGCGGGGCCTTGTCATTCAGGTCGTCGCGAATCGCGAATTCCAGCTTGGCCATGTCCACGCGCGACTGCGCCCGGGCCACGCCGACCATGTCGCACATCGCCCGGATCGCCGCGGGAGTCACCCCCCGCCGGCGCAGTCCCGCGAGCGTGGGCATGCGCGGATCGTCCCATCCCCTCACGTGCCCCCCTTCAACCAGCGGTCGCAGCTTGCTCTTGCTCGTGATCACGTAGTCGAGGATCAGGGGTGCGAACTCGGTCTGCTCGGGGCGGGGCAGGGGCGCGTCGACATGCAGCAGCAACCAGTCGTAGATCTCGCGGTTGTTCTCGAACTCGAGGGTGCAGAGGGAGTGGGTCACCCGTTCCAGCGAGTCGGACAGGCAGTGCGCGAAATCGTACATGGGATAGATCGGCCAGTCGTCTCCATGGCGGTAGTGGCTTGCGTGGCGGATCCGGTAGAGTATGGTGTCGCGCATCACCATGTTCCGGTGGGCCATGTCGATCTTCGCCCTGAGAACATGGCTGCCGTCCGGGAACTCCCCCGCGCGCATGCGGCGGAACAGGTCGCGGTTCTCCTCGCGCGAGCGATCCCGGAAGGGGCTGTTCACACCGGGCGTCGTGACCGAACCCCGCCGATCCCGGATCTCCGCTTCCGTCGAGGAGTCGACGTAGGCCAGCCCCTTGTCGATGAGCACCATGGCGTAGGCGTACAACTGTTCGAAGTAGTCCGACGCGTGGTAGAGATGCTCGCCCCAGTCGAAGCCCAGCCAGCGGATGTCCCGCTTCATCGCCTCGACGAACTCCTTCTTTTCGGTGTCCGGATTGGTGTCGTCGAGCCTGAGGTGGCAGCGTCCCCCGGGGTGCTCCGCGGCGATCCCGAAGTTCAGGCACAGCGATTTCGCATGGCCGATGTGGAGAAAGCCGTTGGGCTCCGGTGGAAATCGAGTGACAACCCGGCCGCCGTACTTTCCGGTCTCCAGGTCCCGTGCAACCATGGTTCTGATGAAGTCCATGGCATCAACCCTCACATATCCGGTCGCCCGGCGTCAACAGCCACGGGCCGTCTGGCGTGAAGTTCCCCGTCTGGGTAGGCTTCGAACCGGCAGATGCGCGCCCTGGCCAACCGTCACAAGGAGTGTTTCCGATGTCTCGCAGGTCGATCTCACTCAGCGCTCTGGCGCTCTGCACCACCATCCTGTTCGCGTCCAGCGCGGCAGCCCAGCGCACCCAGAAGCCGGTCCTTCACGGGAAGGACTGGATGGCGATCACCGGAAAGCCCCTCGGCGCCACCGCAGGCGCGATGATGTTCCTCAAGGGCGGCAACGCGGTCGACGCGGCGGCGGCCATGCTTGGGGCCACCGCCACCATGTGGGACGTGCTGGGCTGGGGCGGCGAAACCCAGGCGCTGATCTACAATCCTGAAACCGGAGAGGTCATCGGCATCAACGCCCTCGGCGCGGCTCCTTCGGGCGCCACACCCGAGTTTTTCCACGAGCGGGGGATGGACATCCCGCCGGCCTACGGCCCCCTCGCCGCCGTCACCCCCGGCACCCCAGGCGGTCTCATGGTCATGGTCGCCGAATATGGGCGCCTCAGCCTGGCCGACGTCCTCGGGCCCGCCATCGACATGGCCCGCGGCTACCCGATCGAGGCGCAGGCGGCCAACTCCATCGAGCGCGAGAAGGAGCGCATGGCCCAGTGGCCCTACTCCAAGGCGGTCTTCCTGCCTCACTACGGCGAAGACCGCGCGGCCCCGGCCGCCGGTGAACTCTTCGTCCAGGAGGACCTGGCCCGCACGCTGGAGAAGTTGGTCGAGGCCGAGGCCGAGGCTCTCGCCGCGGGCGCTTCCCGCGCCGGCGCGATCATGGCCGCCTACGACCGGTTCTACCGCGGAGACATCGCCGAGGAGTTCGTGCGCGGCTCGCAGGAACAGGGCGGCCTTCACACCCTCGCCGATCTCTCCGATTGGCAGGTCTACCTCGAAGAGCCCGTCCGCACCTCGTACAAGGGCATCGACGTCTACAAGCTGACCACCTGGGTCCAGGGCCCCGTCCTCCTCCAGGCCCTGAACATCCTGGAGGGGCTCGACGTCGGCTCCATGGGCTACAACTCCACCCGCTATATCCACGCCGTCTACCAGGCCATGAACCTGGCCTTCGCGGACCGCGACTTCTACTACGGCGACCCGTATTACCCGCCCGAAGAGCCGATCGAGGGACTGCTGTCGAAGGAGTACGCCGCGTCCCGAGCGGATGCCATCGACTGGGACATGAACGATCCCGACGTCCTGCCCGGCGATCCCTATCCGTTCCAGAACGGCACGAACCCCTTCCTGCACCTGATCGAGGGCTGGAACGCCGCCCCGATCGCGACGCCCGACGACGCCGGCATGGACTTCGAAGAGGCGTTCTACGCCGGCACGACCTCCATCCAGGCGGCCGACGCCGACGGCTGGGTCGTTTCGGTCACCCCCTCGGGCGGGTGGATCCCGGCCGTGATCGCTGGCCGCACGGGCATCGGCATGAGCCAGCGCATGCAGAGCTTCGTGCTCGACGAGCGGACCGGCCCCTACAATGTGGTCGAGCCGGGCAAGCGGCCGCGCGCCACCCTCACCCCCTCGCTGGCGCTCCAGGACGGCGATCCGTTCCTCTCGTTCGCGGTTCAGGGCGGCGACGGTCAGGACCAGAATCTGCTCCAGTTCTTTCTGAACATCGTCGAGTTCGGCATGGACGTTCAGCAGGCGGCCGAAGCGGCCAACTTCAACAGCTACCAGATGCGCAGTTCCTTCGGCGCGCACGAATCACAGCCGGGCCGCATCCTCCTGAACGACGCCGTACCGGGCTGGGTCCGCGCCGAACTCGAGCAGATGGGCTACGACCTGACCTTCGCCCCGCGCACCTCCGGCCCCATCAACGCGATCTTCTTCGACGCCGCCACCGGCACCATGTGGGGCGGCTCCAGCAATCACGGGGAGGACTACGGGATCGCGTGGTGAGCGGAGGAGGGGAGGGCGACGGGGGCAGCCACGGGCGCCGCATCACGATCGAGGGCGAGGGACATCCACCCGTCTCGGGGATGATGGTGGAGGCCACGGACGCGGCGGGCCTCCTCGTGCTTGGCCACGGCGCCGGCGCCCCCATGACCCACCCGTTCATGGAGGCGCTGGCCTCGGCGCTGGCGGGGACGGGGGTCTCCACGCTGCGCTACAACTTCGCCTACATGGAGGCGGGACGCAGACGGCCCGACCACCTGCGCAAACTCCTCGCCGTCGTGGCGTCGGCGCTGACCGCGGGGCGCGAGCACGCAGAGGGGCTGCCGCTCTTCGCGGGAGGCAAGTCCATGGGCGGCCGGATGACCTCGACCCTGGTCGCCGAGGTGGCGAGCGCGACCGCCGCGACCCCCTCGCATGCCGCCACCGCCTCATCCACACCCTCCGGCGCCCCGAGCGCCCCTCCCGCCGGCCAGGGTCGCCATCCCGCCCACACGCTCGCCGGACTCGTCTTCTTCGGCTTTCCACTTCACGCGCCGGGCCGGCGCGGCACGGAACGGGGAGAGCACCTCGAGCGCGTCCCATGCCCGATGCTCTTCCACCAGGGCACACGCGACCGGCTCGCGGATCTGCAACTTCTGCGTCCTCTGCTGGAAGGGCTGGGGTCCCGGACCACCCTGCACGTCGTGGACGGCGGCGATCATTCGCTCGGGATGCTCAAGCGCTCGGGGCGCACGCTGGATGATGTCCTGGCGGAAGTCGCGCAGGTCACGAGGGGGTGGATCGACCGGGTGGTGCATCCCGCGGGCGGGGACCGGTGAGCGACGTCTCCAACCCGCTCCTCGACCGGAGCTTCCCGATCCCCTTCGACCGGATTACGCCACAGGACATCGGCCCGGCCGTTGCCGAGGTGCTGGCGAGCGCCGGAGAGCGCATCGACGAACTGGGCGCGGGGCGCGGCGGCTCCTACGACGAAGTTCTGGGTGCCCTGGACGAGACCACGCGTGAGGTGTCCCTGACCTGGGGGCCCGTCTCGCACCTCAGCAACGTGGCGTCCACACCGGCGCTGCGTGAGGCCCACGCCGAAGCCCTCCCCGAGATCACGCGCTTCTCGAGCCGGCTGCATCACCACGAGGGGCTGTTTAAACGCCTTCGCGGGTTCGCGGAGTCGAGGACCGGCCGAGCGCTCACCGGACTCCGCAAGCGGCACCTCGACCGTACGCTGGAGGACTTCCGGCGAGCCGGAGCGGAACTCGGTGCGCAGGACAAGCAACTACTGGAGAAGCTGCGCGTCGAACTCGCCGAACTGAGCCGGCGATTCGAGGAAAACCTCCTCGACGAGACCGCAGCCTTCAAGAAGGTGATACCACGCTCCCAAGACCTGGCCGGGCTGCCCGAGACCGCTCTCGAACGAGCCGCTCACCTCGCGGAGCAGCAGGGAGAGGATGGCTGGCTGCTCACCCTCGACATGCCGAGCGTTCAGGCTGTGCTCCAGCACGCTGACGCCCGCGCGCTTCGCCGCGATATCCACGGCGCCTATCTGGATCGCTGCACCTCCGGGGAGCGCGACAACGGCCCCCTGATCAGCCGCATTCTGGAGATCCGCCGCGAGCTCGCCCGCATCCTCGGCTACGCGGATTTCCCCGACTACCGCCTCGAGACGCTGATGGCCAGTTCCGGCGCCCGTGTCCGTCGCTTCCTCGACGACCTGATCGATGGCACGCGCCCCTTCCACGAACGCGACACCGCCCAGCTCGAAGCCCGGGCGCGCGGATCCGCACTCGGCGACCTGGAGCCCTGGGACGTCTCGTACCTGATGGAGAAGATTCGCCGGGAGCATTTCGACGTCGACGACGAGATGCTGCGCCCGTGGTTCCCGCTCGACGAGGTCCAGGCCGGGCTCTTCGAGATCGCGAAGCGCCTTTTCGGGCTCTCGGTGGTGCAGGCCGACAATCCCGCGGTCTGGCACCCCGACGTCGGCTTCTTCGAGGTGCGCGACGAGGCGGGCCTCCATCTGGGGTCGTTCTACACGGACTGGTTCCCCCGCGACTCCAAGCGCCAGGGCGCCTGGATGGACAATCTCGTCTCGGGCGGGCCAGCCCCGGGCGGCGGATTCAACCCCCACCTGGCCTTCATCGGTGGCAACTTCAGCCCTCCCACCGCGTCGCGTCCGGCGCTGCTGACCCACCGCGAGGTCTGCACCCTCTTCCACGAATTCGGCCACCTGCTCCACCACACCTGCTCCCGGGTGGAGATCCCCGAGCGCGGCGGCGTAAACGTCGCCTGGGACTGGGTCGAGGTCCCCTCGCAGATCATGGAGAACTGGTGCTGGGAGCGCGAAGCCCTCGACCTCTTCGCCCGCCACTACGAGACCGGCGCGGCGCTCCCGGACGAATTGCTGCAGCGCCTACTCGCGGCACGGCGCTTCATGGGCGGCTGGCTGCAGATGCGGCAACTCTCCTTCGCGAACCTCGACCTGGAGCTTCACCGCACCTACGGCGGCGACACTCCCGTCATGGACTATGCGGCCAGCACCCTGCGGCCCTTCGTCCCTTCCGGCCGGTTCGTCGAACGGCACATCCTGCCGTCCTTCGCCCACCTCTTCGCGGGGGGCTACGCGTCAGCCTACTACTCCTACATCTGGTCCGAGACGCTGGAGGCGGACGCCTTCTCCCGCTTCGCGAAGGATGGGGTGCTCGACCCGGAGATCGGCCGCGCCTTCCGGGACTGCATCCTCGCCCAGGGCGACAGCCGCGACGCCGACGAACTCTTCCGCGACTTCATGGGGCGGGACCCCGACCCGGCGGCACTGATAAACCGGAATCTGGGGACACCACCACAACCCTGACGTAACGTTAGGGCTGGTCTCAGGGAGCTTCCCGCCAGCTCAGAACCGGAACGAGGCATCGGGCGCGACGCGACCGGCCGCCTCACCTGTCGCGGTGAACACCGTCAGGTCCACCTGCACCACGGCGGGAAGGAGGTCCGCGAACCGAAGGCTCGCCGGTCCGATGGGCTCACGCATGCAGGTGAGGGAGGCGAGGAGGTGTACCTCTTCGTGTTGGATGCCCTCGTCCTCGTGTGCGTGCTCGTCCTCGTGTGTGTGCTGGTCCTCGCCGGCATGGTCGTCTTCTACATATTCGGGCGCCTGCACTTCCGCCGAATCCAGCCCACAGCTCGTGCCGTCCGGAAACGCGAGGAGACGCGCGCCACCGCTTCGGAGTCGGTCGAGAGCCTCTGTTGCGGTGGCCCGCTCCTGCTCCGAGCGGGGGGCGTGTTCGAAGCCGAACACGGATTCTGCGGGGAGTTGCAGGTCGACGGTGACGCGGGCGCCGTCCACGGCCAGGCCCAGTCGAGCGATGCCATGTTCGTGGGCCCCGGCCGTCCCCAGGCGTTCGCCCTCGACAAGGGGAGGACGCGGGGAGGGTGAATCGCCGCATGCGACGAGCAGCAGGAGACACGGGATCGTCCACCCGACGAGACGGGAGCGGACCTGGGGTCGATCGAGTGTGGGGCAGGTCATCGTGAGGGAACCGGTTGGGGTTGCGTGCGTACAGGTGTATAATGATAATGTATTCGCGTTATCATCGATTTGGTTTCCCGAAAGGACGAGGGTCCCGTTCATGCCGAAGCCGCCCCGCCGATTCCCGATTCCCTGGACACCCCTCCAGTTCGCCCTGGTCATCATGGGTGGCTGGCTTGCGCTCACATCGGGGCCCCGCTCCGTCATGGCGGATCCGAGCGACGGAGCGAGGATCCGCGCCGCCAGTGTCCCGCGGGACTCCGCCGAGGTGGGTTGGCAGCTGCTGGCCTCCCTGGATTACCGCACCGGCGAGATGTCCGAGGAACTCGAGTCGCTCGTGGGACGAGCGGTGAAGGTGCCCGGATACATGGTCCCCCTGGAGGACTGGGCCGGCGAGGTCTCGGAGTTCCTCCTGGTGCCGTACGTCGGGGCCTGCGTGCACACCCCGCCGCCGCCACCCAACCAATTGGTCTACGTCGAGATGGAGGAGGGTCAACGCGTGCCGGTCTCCTTCTGGGATCCCATATGGATTCACGGCACCCCGACCGTGGACGAGACGACGAACCTGTACGGATCGGTGTCCTTCAAGATGGCTGGCAACTCGATCACGCCGTACGAGTGGTGACGAGCCGAGACCCTGCGGCCATCCCGGGCGTACCCATCGCGCGCGGTGTAGATGGAGTGGCCTCTGGATGGGTGGCCGGTGTCGCAACGGCCTGTTCCGTGCATTGTCTCATGACTCCCCTCCTGGCCACGGTCGCCCCGTTCATGGTCCTGGCCGAAGGCGCGGAATGGTGGATGTGGGGAGGGACGGTGTTCCTGGCTGTCGTGATGCTGGCGATCGGGCCGGGTCGGCGTCGACGGGCGATTGCCGGGCTTGTTGTCACAGGGGCCGCCATCTGGGCTGCCTCTCTGGCCGGTTGGTTCGAGCCCGCTCCGGAAATCGTCACGTCTCCCGTGGGGAGCCTTCTGATTGCCGGAAGCTTGCTGTGGAGCGCCCGGCTCTGTCGTGCCAGGGCCTGTTGACGATCGGGGTATCGACATGCAGGCCACGGGGGTTATCGTTCTGATGATTGCGAGGCGCTTCGCCCCCGACGAAGGACACCATGCACTCCCAACGAGACACCCGGCAGCGACGGGCCATCCGTGCCGTCTTCCTCGACGTTGCGGGCCCGCTGACACCAGACGACGTTCTCGAACGCGCTCAGGCGCTCGCGCCCACGCTCGGGCTGGCCACGGTGTACCGAAACGTCAAGATGCTGGCTGAGAAGGGTTGGCTCACTGAAGTGGAACTCCCTGGGAGTGGCATGCGCTACGAACTGGCGGCTCGGCCTCACCATCACCATTTCATGTGCCGCGCCTGCGAAAAGGCGTTCGATATCCACCGTTGCCCCGAGGCAGTGGAGGACTTGGCTCCGGAGGGCTTCGAGGTCGATGACCACGAGGTGATCCTCTTCGGGCGATGCCCGGCCTGCACCTGATCGCAGGACCGGATCACCAACCGCTGGACCCATCTTCGGCGCCTGTACTCCCGGTGGCGAGCGCGACGACCTCGATGGCAGCCTCGCGTAGCGTAACCGCGAGGGTGCGTCCGTCGGGGCTCGCGCTCGGCTGGAGTGCGCCGAGCACGCCGGTCGTAACCTGTTCCGTCGCGCCGGTGAGGATGTCCACCCGCCACACCTGGAAGGGCCCGAAGCCGTCGTTGCGCGAGTAGAAGAGCGATGCACCGTCGGCGCTCCACTCGGGCGCGCTGTAGGGTTCGCCATTGGCAAAGGAGACAACAGCCGTGGGGGTTCCACCCGCTGTCGGCACTGTGTAAACGGTGACGCGTCCGTCCTCGCGCGAGCGTCCGTAGAAAGCCAGCCTGGCGCCGTCCGGCGAGAAGCGAGCTCCCATGGCAGAGCCCTGGAACCCGTCGAGCGGGACCCGGACAGGGTCGGAGGCCGCGCGGCCTGTAGCGGAATCGACGGCGATCGAGTAGACGGACCCCGGGTTCCCCTCGAGCGGCGGGCCGTGACTGCTGAAGGCGAGCGACCGCCCGTCCGGACTCCAATCCGGCTCGCCTGTGTCCGCGCCCGGTCCGAACTGCGTGAGTCGTATGGGTCGTTCACTCCCGCCAACGCGGACCAGCCATATGTCGTCGCTCTGCTCCAGGTGCCCGTGAAAGGCGAGCCACCGGCCGTCAGGCGACCACGCGGCGCCGTAGTCTTCGCCCTCCTCCGAGAGGAGCGCCCGAATCGTGCCGGTCGGGGCGCCCCCCGCATCGAGGTCAAGGACGCCCAGGTCGAAGTCGATGGGCATGCGGACGCGTCGCCAGGAGAGGGTGATGAAACCCAGCGCCCCCCCGGCGGGGTGCCAGGAAGGCAGGAAGGCGCTGGTGGAACCTGACGTTGTCACATCGGTGGGTTCCCCTCCGGTTGCCGGGACGAGGCCCACCGTGGTGCGCGAATGGTACACGCTGAGAGCGACGCGACCGTCGGCGAGCGGCGTGACCGCGAGCACGTCACGGCCGCTGCGCTCCAGTCTTTCGGCCGGGCCTCCCTCCACCGGCACGCGCCAGGCGACAAAGAGCGAGTCGTCGAGCCCCGCTGCCGCGAGATGGAGCGCTCTGCCCGTGGAGGACCACTCCACGCGGCGGTCCCATCCGAGCTGGAGGTCGGCGGCGAGCGTGCGCGTCTCGCCCGTCGCGATCTCCGTCATGGCCAGGGCCGCGCGCCCGCCCGCGGCGCGAAGGTACGCGACCGCGTGCCCGTCGGGCGATCGCACCGGTGCCGTCCATCCCCCGGCGTCGTCGACCAGCACGGTCGCGTCGTCGAGCCCCGGTGCATACGCGACCCACGCGGTATCGGCGCCCGCGTGTCGAAGCGCGGTCACGGTCCCGTCGGGCAGCAATCGCGGATAGTCGATGCGTGCGTCCCCGGGATCCACGATGCGCGACTCCTGGCCGGTGGTCGGGTCCAAGGTCCAGACCCCGTGACTTTCGGGCCAGCGGTCGACGTACACGACGCGCGAACCGTCGGGCGACCAGGTCACCCGCGACCGTCCCGCTGGCGTCCTCGTCACCACGCGGCCGACCCCGGTCGCTACGTCGTAGACCGCGAGCGATCTGCTGTCCGCGGCAAAGTCGGCGAATACGACTCGGTCGCCGGCAGGCGACGGGATGCCCGGATAGGCGTCGTAGAGGTCTGTGTGGACGTGTCGTGCGAGCACGACGTCCGAGATCTCTTCGACATTCCTTCCGCACGCCGCCGCCATGAGGAGCGGCACTGCCAGGAGGCCGCGGCAAGCACACATTGGATCAGGTCGCATTACAAACGATAATACATTATCATGACGGCTCTGTCACTCGCACAGCCCCTGCATGCCGCATGAGCTGGGCACCTCGGGCCGTTGCCGGCGCGCTACCCTCCCAACAGCTCCGATAGCCGCGCCAGGCTGTATCCCAGATCGGGCCGCAGCACCAGCACCTCCCTCATCGGATCGTCGTGCGTGGCCATCCGCTCCGGGACAGTGCGGATCGTATGGTCCGCGATCGAGAGACCGTCGTCCACCTCGGACCAATCCAGCGGGGCCGAAACGGGCGCGCCGGGAAGAGGCCGAACACAGTACGGAGCCACGATGAGCCGTCCGTGGCCGTTCTGCAGGAAGTCGACGTATACCTTGCCTTCACGCTGGGACGGAAGCCGCGCAACCGTCGCAATCCCCTCCAGCTCCCGCACCGCCATCAGCGCCAGCAGATTCCCGATGTTGCGCGAATGCTCGTAGGTCACCTGCCTGCCCAGCGGCACCAGGACATGCAGCCCCGTCGATCCGCTGGTCTTTACGAACGAGGGCAGCTGTATCTCGTCGCAGAGCTCCTTCAGGTACAGCGCGATCCGCACCACGTGGGCAAACGGTGCCTCCTTCGGATCCAGATCGAGCACGCAGAAATCCGGCCGCGAGATGTCGGCGACGCGGCTCTGCCAGATATGGAGCGGAATGCTGGCGCTGTTGGCGACGTACAGCAGCGACTCGAGGTCGTCCGCGACGAAGTAGTCGAGATCGCGCTCCGACCCTTCACTGTACAGGCGGATGCGCCGGATCCACGAGGGAGCGAATTCGGGGGCGTTCTTCTGAAAGAATGACTTGCCGTGGATCCCGTCGGGAAAGCGGGTCAGCACCACCGGACGATCTGCAAGGTACGGCAGGATCTCGGGAGCGATCGCCCGGTAATACTCCACCAGGTCGCCCTTCACATACCCGTCCTCCGGCCAGAACGGCTTGTCGAGGTTGGTGAAGTGAACGACGCGCTCGCGGGTCACCTTCACAGGCCCCTCCGGTTCGGACAGGCGTGAACTCGCCGCGAGGCCACCGCTCGCCGCCACGCAATCCTCCGGGGGCTTGTCCTCTCGCAGCCGGAGAAACGAGGGGTGCCTGAGGACTCCCGCCTCGGTGACCTCCTTGTACCTGACCTCGGCCACCAGTCGCGGAACCACCCAGTGGTGCGATCCACTGCCGGCAGCCTCGGCACCGATCGGCGGCACGGCCACCGGATGGCCCCGCAGCCGCTCTCCCAGCTCCTCCTGCACGCGTTCGCTGAAGCCCGTACCGACCCGTCCCGCATACACGAACCCGTCCCCCTCCCGGAATGCGAGGTGGAGGGCCCCGAACCCGGACGTCCCGGACGCCGGCTCCGTGAAGCCGTGGATGGCGAAATCCGCCGTGTGGACGACCCGGATCTTCTGCCAGGAACGGCTGCGCCCACCGACGTAGATCGAGTCGGCGCGCTTCGCGACGATCCCCTCCAGCCCCATCCCGACGATATGCCGGAACATGGCCTCGCCCTGCTCCGGGATGTGATCCGAGTAGCGCACCGGACCGATGGTCGGCAGGACCTCGCGCAGCAGCTCCTTGCGCTCGAGGAGAGGGAGGCCGCGGAGGTCGTATCCTTCGAGGGCGACCAGGTCGAAGGCGTAGTACGTCGCTGGAAGCGCAACCGCCGCCCGCGCGATGTCGCTCTCCCGCCTGAGCCGGCCGCGCTTCTGAATCAGTTGAAAGCTCGGCATCCCCTCGGCGTTGTTCACCACCACTTCTCCGTCGAGCACCGCGCCGCGCCAGGGAAGCTTGCCGAGCGCCAGCGCCACTTCCGGAAACACCCGGCTCAGATCGTTGCCGTTCCGGGAGATCAGGCGGGCCTCGGCCTCTCCGGTCTCGCCCAGCAGCCGGTACCCGTCGTACTTGATCTCGAATACCCAGCCGGCCCTGGAGAAGGGCTCTTCACGCGGCTCGGCCTTCATCACCTCCATCCGGCCGACATCCACCTCCGTGCGCGGCGCCCCGGCCTTCTCGCAGCGCGTCCGGAGCCCGGCGCCGAAGTCACCTCCGGCCCCCAACTCCTCCACCGTCAATCCGGAGAGGATCGAATCGTCCGGATACCCGGCCGTGCTCCCCTCGGGATCCTCATGCGCGTCGCGCTCCTTGATCAGGAGCCAGTGGTTGGCTTCGCCCCCCTTCGTCCTCACCAGGGTCCAGCGGCCTCGCAGCTTGTAGCCCTTCAGGTCGAAGAGCAGCTTGCCCTTCTTCATCCCCTCGGCGGGGTCTTCCACAGGCGTCCACAGTCCCCGATCCCACACGATCGAGGGACCGGCCCCGTAGTTCCCGGCCGGGATCACGCCCTCGAAATCCGCGTACTCGAGCGGATGGTCCTCTACATGCACCGCCAGGCGCTTGTCGGCCTGGTTCGGCGAGGGCCCTCTGGGCACCGCCCAGGACACCAGTACTCCGTTCATCTCCAGGCGCAGGTCCCAGTGAAGGGAAGAAGCGCGGTGTTTCTGAACCACGAACAGGCGGCCCCCGCCCGGTCTTCCTCCTCCGAACGGCTCGCTGGTCGCCGACGCCGAACGCTTGGCGCGATAGGCGTCGAGCCGCGCCGCCGGCCCCACCTGGCCGCCCTCAGGCACCGTTGGACCCCGGAACCATATGTTTGTACGTTATCGGCATGGCCGCCCGTCCGATCTCCACGTCGACCGTCTCCTTCGGTCTGGTTTCACTGCCGGTCAAGCTGTACTCGACCGGGCAGTCGTCCGCCAAGGTGCGCTTCAACTGGATCAACCGCGACACCGGTGCGCGCGTCAAGTACCAGTTCGTCGACAGCCAGAGCGGGGAACCGGTGGAGCGCGACAAGCTGGTGAAGGGCTACGAGTTCGCCAAGAACCAATATGTCACCTTCGAGCCCGACGAGTTGAAGGCGATCGAGGCCCAGTCGACCGAGATGATCGAGATCACCGAGTTCGTCCCGGCGGCGGACATCGACCGGGTTTTCCTGGAGCGCGCCTACTACCTGGGGCCCGCCCGGGGCGGCGCACGCGCCTACCGGCTGCTCTCCTCCGCGTTGCGCGAGATGGAGCGGGTAGCAATCGCGCGCCACTCCGCGCGTGGCAAGCAGCGCCTGGTGATGATCCGCCCACTCGGCGACGGGCTGATTCTGGAACAGCTCTACTATCCCGACGAGGTGCGCTCCTTCGACGAGGTGCCGCTCGAGGACGGCGACATCAACGACGCCGAGCTCACGCTGGCCAAGCAGTTCATCGAGCAGGCCGCCAGCGAAGCCTTCGACCCCGCGCGCTACAAGGACGAGGTTAAGGAGCGGGTCCAGGCGCTCATCGACCGGAAGATCGAGGGTGAACAGATCACGATGGCGCCGCAGGAAGAGCCCGAGACCAAGATCATCGACCTGATGGAAGCGCTGAAGGCGAGCCTGGATACAGGTGGAGCAGGGAAGAGCGAGCCGAAGGCGGCGGCCGGCGGGAGCTGACCGCTTGGTGTCGCGACCCTAGCGCCCGCGTTCGCGGAAGAGCCACACCCGAATCAGCACCGCGCCCCACACGAGTCCGACGCCGCCCCAGACCACCTTGGCCTGAGTCAGCGGCAGATCCAGACCCGCCTGGATGATGAGTCCACCGCCGGCGGTCAGCAGCAGGGTTCCGGTAAAGAACGCCGTGTCTTCCCATTGGGACCTGCGGTTGCTCATGAAACCAGTCTCGCTCAGGCTGTGGATGCCGGTGGATGGGCCTTGGGTAAGATACCTATGCGGGGACACTCGGCTGCGGTCAACAGTCATGACCGCCCCGCGGCACGCCACTGGAGCCGCGCCGGACCCGCGGTTACCTTCCCGGATGCGGAAGCCCAGCTTCCCCAAGCGCCCGTAGCTCAGCTGGATAGAGCATCGGCCTTCTAAGCCGAGGGTCCCAGGTTCGAGTCCTGGCGGGCGTGTATCCGGTCCCGGCCCAGCCGCTCAGCTTTCCGGCACCGCCTCCATCAGCAGCTCCAGCGCCCGCTGCAGCGCGTCCCCGCCCGGGCCGCTTCCGCTGTAGTGGCCCAGGCGCACCACCACCATGTCGTGCGACGGAATGACGATCGTGCTCTGTCCACCGGCCCCTGCCATGTAGAAGGCGCTGGAAGGGACCGGGAACCGTTCGTTCTGATTCACCCAGAAGAAACTGCCGCCATACTGGTGTCGGCCGTCGGCCTCCCAGGCCGGCGCCAGGGTGGACGCGTATTCCACGTATCCTTCGGGCAGGAGGCGCTCGCCGTTCGGCGCCACGCCGTCCGTGAGGTAGAGATTGCCGAGTCGGGCCCAGTCCCTCCCGCTGCCGAACTCGTAGCCCTGCAGGAGAAAGTTGCCGTAGGGGTCGGTCTCGGGAATCAGGTTGCGGATCCCGAGCTTGTCGAAGAGGTGGCGCTGTGGGAATTCGTGATAGTTCTCACCCAGCTGCTCGGCGCCGAGGCGCACGAGATAGTTGGTGATCACCGGATCCGAGTTCCGATAGCGCCCGACCGTGTTCGGTTCCCACTGCTGGTCCTTGCTCGCAGCCCACTGGAAGGAGTTCACCGTGCCCGTGTACACGTAGATATGGTCCGCGTACCCCAGTTCCGGCTCGTGGCCGGGGTCCTGCGGCGCCCGGAAGCGCAGCCCGGAAGACATCCTCATGATGTCGCCGATCCGGATCGCCTGGCGCGGATCGCCCTCGCCCTGCCACTCCGGAATGGGCGCGGACTGCCACAGGTCGTACACACCCTTGTGAATCAGGATGCCCATGAGGGTGCCCGTCAGGCTCTTGCCCATCGACCAGCTCTCGAGTGGCGTGGTGTGGTCGATCCCCTCGCGGTACCGCTCCCCGAGCAGCCGGCCCCGGTGCGTGACCACGAAGGCGGCGGTCAGCCCCTCCGCGGGATCGAACGCCGCGTTCACCGCCTGCGCGACCTTGTCCATGTCGACATCCGCGGGGAATGGGTCGTCCGGGAGCACGTCTCCCATCGGCCAGGGGGTGGTCTCGGCATCCGGAAGGTCGGGCGTCGCGTCGACGGCCTCGTAGTAGGGTTCGTCTTCACCGACCGGCAACGCGAGACAACCCCGCCCATGCTGCTTCGCAGACCTCACCGTTCCATCCGGCAGCATCAGGTGCACCCGCCGGTTTTCGTAATCCACCACGGTGTCCGTCACCGCCCCCCTCAATTCCAGCGGCGAGCTGAAAAAGCCCGTGCTGGCAGCCGCGAATTCGGGATCCAACCCCGACAGGAAGACATTCGAACAGAGGATCTTCGCGAACCCCGCCGTGGCGTGGTGCAACGGATCTCCCGGCGGGATGACCCAATCTCCCGGTATTTCCAGGGCCTGGCCGCGCGCGATCAACGCTGCGGCTGGATCTGTGGTCGATGCGTCGCTGGACTCGGTTTGGTCGCCGGGGGCACACCCGACAACGAGGGCGGCGGCCGAGGCCAGGAGAAGGATACGCTGGGTCATTTGAGGTGACTCCCCTGAATGCATGGTGCGGGTCGGAAAAGTGGAGACAGGATACGGTCTGCGCTGCACCACGGCAAAGGGGCCGCCGTCGGCTTGAGAGGAGGGAAGCTCCCCGCGCGCGGACCCGCCCGACCGTGGTTTACGTTGCCCAGCGAATGGCTTAGCTTTGATC
>OZ246950.1:3462500-5156658 GCA_965232005.1 Longimicrobiales bacterium
ATCCGGAGCGGGAGGTCAGCACGTCAATAAGACGGACTCCGCAATTCGCATCACCCACATGCCCACAGGGATCGTGGTGTCCTGCCAGCAGGAGCGCTCACAACACAAGAACCGCTCGACGGCCATGAAGATGCTGAAAGCGGCGCTGTACCAGAGGGCCAGGGAAGAAAAGGAAAAGGAGAAGCAGGCTTTGGAAGCCTCCAAGACCGAGATCGCGTGGGGCAACCAGATCCGCTCCTACGTTTTCGCTCCGTACACGATGGTCAACGACCACCGCACCGAATTGAAGACCGGGAACGTGCACGGGGTCATGGACGGAGCGCTCGACCCGTTCATCGAGGCCTACCTGAAGAGATTCGGCCGGACGGACGGGGCATGAGCAATCCCCCAGGCGACGATCTCTCCCGGGTCATGCAGGCCCGGCTGGAGAAGCTGGAGGCGCTGAAGGCCAGGGGAGTGGAGCCCTTCGCATACTCCTACGACGTCACGCGCCTCGCCGCGCCGGCAATCGCGGCCTTCGAGGCGGTCGAAGCCGCCGGCGAGCCGAGCGACGACCAGGTGGTGGCAGGCCGCTGGGCCGGCCGCCTCGTGGGCTTTCGGTCCCACGGCCGCAGCGCTTTCGCGGACCTCGAGGACCGGACCGGACGCGTCCAGGTCTACTTCAAGCGCAATGTGCTCGGAGCAGAAGCCTATTCGCTGCTCGATCTTCTCGATCTGGGCGACTGGATCGGGGTCGAAGGAACCCTCTTTCGTACGCGCATGGGACAAGTGACCGTCCAGGCCGACGGCTTCGAACTCCTGTGCAAGTCCCTGCGCCCTCTCCCGCTCGGCAAGGTGGAGGTGGACGAGGAGACGGGCGACCGGGTCACCTACTCGGGGTTCGCCGACCGCGAAGCCCGCTACCGGCAACGCTACGCGGATCTTGCGGTCAACCCCCGGGTGCGGGACGTGTTTCGCGCCCGCACGCTCATCATCAGCGCGGCGAGACGCTTTCTGGACGATCTCGGCTTCGTCGAGGTCGAGACACCTGTCCTGCAGCCGCTTTACGGTGGCGCGTCGGCGCAGCCCTTCGTGACGCATCATCTGGCGCTGAACCGCGACCTCTACCTGCGCATCGCCGACGAGCTGTACCTGAAGCGGCTGATCGTGGGCGGTCTGGACCGGGTCTACGAGATCTCCAAGGACTTCCGCAACGAAGGGATCGACCGCTTCCACAACCCCGAATTCACGATGCTGGAGTTCTACCAGGCCTTTGCGGATTACGAGGACATGATGGATCTGGTCGAGCGGCTGATGGTGACGCTGGCACAGGCGGCGGGCGGGCGCTCCGGCATCGTGTTCCAGGGTACCGAGATCGACCTCTCGCCTCCCTTTGCGCGGCTCTCCTTCGTGGAGGCGCTCGGTGCCCGCCTGGGCGAGGATCCGCTGCAGCTGTCCCAGGCGGATCTCCATGCCCGGGCCGCGGAGCTCGGTGCCGATGGCCTCGACGGAGCGGGGAAGGGCAAGCTGCTGGACAAGCTGTTCGGCGAACTCGTGCAGCCGTCGCTGGTGCAGCCCACCTTCGTCACCGACCACCCCCGCGAGCTCAGCCCCCTGGCGAAGGCCAAGCGGGGCGTGCCGGAGCTGTCGGAACGCTTCGAACTCTACGTTGCCGGCGAGGAGCTCGCCAACGCGTTCAGCGAAATGAACGACCCCATCGCGCAGCGAGAGCGCCTCGAGGATCAGGCGGCGCTGCGCGCGGCGGGGGACGCCGAGGCGCAGGTGGTGGACGAGGACTATATCCGGGCGCTGGAGTACGGGCTGCCTCCCACCGGCGGCGTGGGGATCGGCATCGACCGAGTAGTCATGATGCTCACCGACCAGGCGTCGATCCGGGACGTGATCCTCTTTCCCACGCTCAGGGAAGAAGAATGAGCGAGCGGACGACGCCGACCTCCCGTACCCGCCTCTCGTGGATTCTCGCGGGCCGCTTTCTGGCTTCGCGGAAGCGGGGCAAACTCCTCTCGTTCATCACCTGGATCGCCTTGGGCGGCGTGACGGTGGGCGTGACCGCGCTGGTGGTGGTCATCGGCGTCATGACGGGCATGCAGAACGAATTGCGCGAGAAGATCCTGGGGTCCCAGCCGCACGTCAGGGTCCGGCAGGCCGGGATGTCGCTGCGCCTGGACGACTGGAAGCGGGTGGTGGAGGTTGTGCAGGGCGTCGACGGGGTTGTCGCGGCTTCGGCGATCGGGTTTACGAGGGTGGGATTGCAGGCGTCCGACTTCGTGGACGTGCTGGATCTATACGGCGTCGACATTGAAGGCGAAGGTGCGCCGCTCACCCCGATGGAGGACAGCCTGAGGACCGGGCGCCTCGCGCTCCCCGAATCATCGGACGGCGCGACATCCATCGCGCTCGGGATCGGGATGGCGGCGCGCATGAACGTCCTCGACGGCGACACGCTGACCGTGATTGCGCTCGAGAACTACGGCTGGAGTCCAAACGGAGATCCGGTATTCCAGGTCGAGGACTGGGTCGTGTCGGGAATCTTCGAGACCGGGATGTACGACTTCGACCTCCGGCAGGGATACGCCGGGCTCCACGACGTCCAGCGCCTGCTGAAGCTCGACGACACAGTGGCTTCGTTCGTGGGGGCGCGCGTGGAAGATCCATGGGAGGCCGACGCGCTCGCGGACTCCGTGGAGGCGGCGCTCGGGGGGTGGCCGTACATCGTCGACTCCTGGACCACCGACAACCGCCAGCTCTTCTCGGCGCTGAAGCTCGAGAAGCTGGCCATGGCACTGATCCTGTCGCTGATCGTGCTCGTTGCGGCCCTCAACATCGTGGGCACCCTGATCATGGTGGTGGTGAACCGCACCCGGGAGATCGGGATCCTCAAGGCCATGGGCCTGACCCGCAAGGACACGCTACGGGCCTTCATGTTCCAGGGCCTCTGGATCGGCGTGGTGGGGACACTGGCGGGGCTGGGGCTGGGGCTCACCCTGGCGGTGCTGATCGAGCGCTACAAGCTCATTCCCATCCCTCCGGACGTGTACTTCGTCGATCGCCTCCCCGTGGAACTCTCCGCCGGAGACATCTTCTGGATCGCGGGCGTGAGCCTCCTCATCTCGATCCTCGCCACGATATACCCCGCCCGCCAGGCCGCGGCTCTGGAGCCTGTCGAGGCAATTCGCCATGAATGACGTGGTCGCTTCGATCGCGGCCGTCGAGGCGCGTGACCTGCACCGCACCTACCCGGGTGTGTCCGGCCGGGACCTCCATATCCTCAGGGGGCTCGACCTGACCCTGAATCGTGGTGAAGCCGTGGCGATCGTGGGCGCGAGCGGATCCGGCAAGTCCACCCTGCTGCACCTGCTCGGCGTTCTCGACCGACCCACGGCCGGATCCGTCCGGGTGGGCGGCGTCGAAACCGCCTCGCTGGGCGACGAGGAGGCCGCCGCGATGAGGAACCGCCGGATCGGCTTCGTCTTCCAGTTCCATCACCTCCTTCAGGATTTCACCGCTCTGGAGAACGTCATGATGCCCGCGCTCGTTCAGGGAGACAGCCCGGCACACGCAAAGGCAACGGCATCGACGCTGCTGGGCCAGGTCGGGCTGGGGGACCGGCTGAGCCACAAACCGGGCGAGCTCTCGGGTGGAGAGCAGCAGCGAGTTGCGGTCGCCCGGGCGCTCGTGAACCGGCCGCTCGTGGTACTCGCCGACGAGCCCACGGGGAACCTGGACATCCGCACGAGCATGCAGGTTCAGGAGGTGCTGTTCGAACTCAAGGAGCGCTACGGAGTTGCGCTCGTGGTCGTCACGCACAACCGTGAATTGGCATCGAGGGCGGAGCGCGTACTCAGGTTGAACGAAGGCGTACTGGAAGATGTCTGAAGCAGCCAAGGTCTGTGACGGACCGGGGTGCGAGAACCCCGCGGTGGTGCATCTGACGACGGTCGTCGACAACAAGTCGACCACCAGCTACCTGTGCACGGCCTGTGCGCAGGCGAAGGGGATCAGCACCGAACCGACGCCCGCGGTGGATGTATCCGATTTTCTGGCGCAACTGGGCGAATCGGGCTCGGCCAAATCGACGACCACAACCGAGCCGTGCAGCTTCTGCGAGCTGACCTTCGACAACTTCCGCGAATCCGGCCGCCTCGGGTGTCCGCACTGCTACACCTCGTTCGAGGATCGGATGCGACGACTGCTCGGCCGGATCCATGGGGCGAGCCAGCACGCGGGCAAGGTCTACCTCCCGGCCGACCCGGCCGCCGCCGACCTGGGACGCCGCCTCGACGGGTTGCGCCGGGGCCTGCAGCGTGCGATCGACTCCGAGGACTTCGAGCGGGCTGCCGTGCTCCGTGATCTGATTCGCGAGCACGAGACGGCCGGATAGTTATGGACGACTTCCTGGCGGTTCCGGATTTCGGCCTCGGGTGGCTCGACGCCAGCGGGCCCAATGCCGATATCGTCCTGTCCACCCGCGTGAGGCTTGCCCGCAACCTTCAGGGTCACCGTTACCTCTCCCGGGCAAGCGACAGCGACCGGGAAACCGTGTTCAGGGCCGTGGCCAATGCCGTGGACCAGGCCTCGCTTCCGGACGATGCAATCCTCCTTCCCCTGACCGAGTTGCGCCGGAGGACCCAGCAGATCCTCCTGGAGCGGCGGCTGGTATCGAACGAACTCGTGGGAAGCGCCGCGCCGGAGAGCGGGGCGGGAGTGGCGGTGTGTCCGCGCGAGGCCGTATCGGTCATGATCAACGAAGAGGACCACCTGCGGATGCAATGCCTCATGTCCGGCATGCGCCTGGTGGAAGGCTGGAACCGGGTCGACGGGCTCGACGAGGAACTGGGCCGGCGTCTGCCGCTGGCCTATCATCACGATTTCGGCTTCCTCACCTCCTGTCCCACCAACGTCGGGACGGGGCTCCGGGCATCGGCCCTTCTCCACCTGCCCGGTCTGGTGCTGACCAAGGAGATCGACCGGGCGTTGAACGGGATCGCGCAGGTGGGCCTGACCACGCGCGGACTCTATGGCGAGGGCTCCAAGTTCGTGGGCAACTTCTTCCAGGTGTCGAACCAGACGACGCTGGGACAGAGCGAAGAAGACCTGATCGATCACCTGGACCGGATCGTCGCCACGGTCATCTCCAAGGAAAGGGAAGCCCGCCGCGTCCTGATGCGCGATGCGGGAGCGGTGACTGAAGACCAGGTGTGGCGGGCCTACGGGCTCCTGCGCTATGCCAGGTCACTCACCTACGAGGAGTTGATGAACCTTCTCTCGGGTGTTCGGTTGGGGGTTTCCTTGAAAGTCCTGCCGTCCCCACCTGTATATTCCATCAACAGGATCATGATCTTTTCCCAGGCGGCGCACCTGGAGGACGCGGCAGGTTGTGCGCTGTCCTCACCGGAGCGCCGGGCCCACCGGGCAGAGTACGTACGCCGGGCCCTGCGTGAAGAAAGAGGGTTCCCCACTTCCGATCCGGGGCCGTGATGGCGATTTTGTTGGAAGGCAGCGGGCAGGACTGCACCCGGGGGAAACCCGGGAAGGACCGATCAGAATGAATTACAACTTCACGGAAAGAGTTCGGAAGGTGCTTTCCATGGCCCGCCAGGAAGCAATTCGCCTTCAGCACGACTACGTGGGGACCGAGCACATTCTTCTCGGACTGATCCGGGAAGGCGAGGGTGTCGCGGCACACGTCCTGGGCAACCTCAACGTAGATCTGGACCAGGTGCACGAGCGCGTGGACGAGTCTGTCCGCAGAGGAAAGGCGACAATCGCGCTCGGCGAACTGCCCTACACGAATCCGGCCAAGCACGTCCTGGAGTTCGCAATGGCCGAGGCGCGCGAACTCAGTCATTCATACGTGGGGACCGAGCACCTTCTCCTCGGCCTTCTGCGGGAGAGCAAGGGAATCGCTGCACAGGTTCTGAATTCGCTGGGCGTGACGATCGATGAGGCGCGCACGGAGACGCAGAAGGTGCTGGGCCCCGACGTGAGTTCCGGAAGCGCGACCGGGAAGGCGAGCGCCGGGGGTTCGAATCCGGCGCCCGCGCAGGGACCCAGTCAGCAGCGCGGCGAGAAGAAGTCCAAGACACCGGCGCTCGATCACTTCTGCCGTGACCTGACCGGACTGGCCCGCCAAGGGGAACTCGACCCGATCATCGGGCGGACCGGTGAGATCGAGCGGATGGTGGAGATCCTGTGCCGGCGGAAGAAGAACAACCCGGTGTTGATCGGCGAGCCCGGTGTGGGGAAGACCGCCATCGTCGAGGGTCTGGCCCAGCTGATCTCGCGCGGCGAGGTAACGGAGAGCCTCGCAAGCCACCGGGTGCTGGCCCTGGACATGGCCGCCGTGATCGCCGGGACCAAGTATCGCGGTCAGTTCGAGGAGCGCCTCAAGGCGGTCATGAACGAGATCTCAAGCAACCGTAACGTCGTTCTGTTCATCGATGAACTACACACACTGGTGGGCGCCGGGGCCGCGGAAGGGGCGATCGACGCCTCGAACATGCTCAAGCCGGCGCTGGCGCGTGGCGAGCTGCAGTGCATTGGAGCTTCGACGCTGAACGAGTATCGCAAGTATGTCGAGAAGGACGGCGCGCTGGAGCGGCGGTTCCAGCCCGTGGTGATCGATCCCCCGACGGTGCAGGAGACCATCGAAATCCTCGCGGGGCTCAGAGGGCACTACGAGGATCATCACAAGATCACGATCCCGGATGAGGCGCTTGCGCAGGCATCCCGGCTGTCGGACAGGTACATCACCGACCGCTTCCTGCCCGACAAGGCGATCGACGTGATCGACGAGGCCGGCGCGCGGGCCAGGATCGCGAGCCAGGTGCCTCCGGCAGAGGTGGAGGGGCTCAAGGAGCAGCTCTCTGCCGTGGCCGACCGGAAGGAGAGCGCGATCCGGGATCAGGATTTCGAGCGTGCCGCCCAGCTGCGCGACGAAGAGCGGGAGATTCAGCGCCAGATTCGGGACGAAAAGACCGCCTGGGAAGAGGAGCGCCGCCGTTTCCGACCGGAGATAACGGTCGAGGAAGTGGCCTTCATCGTGAGCCGGTGGACGGGAATACCGCTCACGCGGATTCGCGAGGCGGAGACCGCGCGGCTCGTCAACATGGAAGACGAACTGCACAAGCGCGTTGTCGGCCAGCACGACGCGATCACGGCGATCTCGCGCGCCATCCGGCGCAGCCGCGCCGGACTCAAGGACCCCAACCGGCCCATCGGTTCCTTCATCTTCTCCGGGCCGACCGGGGTGGGGAAGACGGAACTCGCGCGGACGCTGGCGGAGTTTCTCTTCGCAGACCGGGAAGCGCTGATCCGGGTGGACATGAGCGAGTACATGGAGCGGTTCTCCATTTCCCGGCTCATCGGGGCGCCTCCGGGATATGTGGGGTACGACGACTCCGGGACGCTCACCAAGGCGGTGCGGCGGCGGCCCTACTCCGTCGTCCTGCTCGACGAGATCGAAAAGGCTCATCCCGACGTCTTCAACATTCTGCTTCAGGTCCTCGACGAGGGTCATCTGACCGACAACTACGGACGCAAGATCGACTTCAAGAACACGGTTCTTATCATGACGTCGAACCTCGGAGCCCGGAGCATCGCCAAGGGCGGTCTCGGCTTCCAGTCTCCGGATCGCCGCTCCAGCTACGAAGCGATGCGCGACACGGTCAACGACGAAATGAACCGCGCCTTCAACCCCGAATTCCTCAACCGGGTCGACGACACGATCGTTTTCCACCCGCTGAGCCGCGACGAGATCGGCGAGATCGTCCACATCATGCTGGGCGATCTGCGCGAGAGATTGGCGCAGGAAGACATGAAGCTCAATCCCACGCCGGCCGCCATCGATTTCCTGGTCACCCACGGCCACGACGAGCGCTACGGGGCCAGGCCCCTGAAGAGAGCGATCCGGCGCTACATCGAGGATCCTCTTTCGGAGAAGATCCTGATGGCGGAGCTCGCGGCCGGGGACGAGCTGGAAGTGGATGTAGCCGAAGACGGAAGGGCCCTGTCGATCGGGGTGGCCTCTCGGACGAAGACATGATCTTGCACAGGAAACTCGGAGCAGCCGGGAGTCGTTTGGTCCCGGGTCGGAGAATCGGGTGCGTCGCAGCGATCCTGGTCGCGACCGCTACGGGGGTACTCCCGGCCTCGGCCCAGGATCCGGCCGGGCGGGCGCTGGTCCGGATCGACTCCATCGTGGCGCGCGGCAACGTGCGGCTGGCCGAGCAAGCCGTCACGGGTGTGGCGGGTATCCAGCCCGGCAGTCAGAACAGCGGCATCGATATCCAGCGGGCCATCAAGAATCTCTGGGCGACGGGTCAGTACGACAACATCGCGGTAATGCTCGATGAGTCCACGGGCCGCAACGTGCTCATCTTCGAGGTCACGGAGAGACCCGTTACCCGGCTGATCCGCATTACCGGGCTTGAGTCGGTGTCGGAGGACGACGCGCTCGAGGAATCGGGCCTCCAGGAAAACGTGCCGCTTTCGCGCAACGCCATGGCGAAGGCGGAGGCGTACATCCGGGAAGAGCTGCGGAAAAGCGGCGTACCCTTCGCATTCATCGAGAAGAAGGAGGAGCCCGTTCCCGGCGAAGAGGGGCGCGTCGATGTGGTGTTCGAAGTCGACGAGGGGCAGCGTGTCACGATCGCCGAGGTCACTTTCGTAGGCAACGAGCACTTCAGCGACGACGAGCTTCGCGGCGCCATGAACACCCGACAGGAGGGTTTTCTGTGGTTCCGCGGCGGCAGCTACAACGACATCGATTTCGAACTCGACCTCCTCGAGTCGCTGCCCCGGCGCTACCACCAGGACGGCTTTCTCGATTTCCAGGTCGTGGGCGACTCGCTGATCGTCGATCCCATGACGGGCAAGTCCCGGCTCGAGCTGGAGGTGGCAGAAGGCCGGCAGTACCGGCTGGCGGATTTCGAGATCGAAGGCGCGAGCGCATTCGAGGCCGACGTGCTGGAAGGATTCTTCACCGAAGATTCCGGCGGCCTCCTGTCGGCGTTCGGGTTCGGCGGCGACGACTCCGAGGGCGAGGCGGGCAGGGTGTTCGACATGGTGGCGTTCGAGGGCGCCGCCAGCAGGGTTCGCGAGCTCTACCGCAACGAGGGATATCTGTACGCGATGCTGGAGCCGTACTGGGAGCGAACGGGCGAGGAGATCGCCGGGTACCCGACGGTTCGAGCGGGCTGGCGCATCCAGGAGCAGACGCAGGCCTACGTCAACCGGATCATCATCGCCGGCAACGACTTCACCTTCGACCGCATCATCCGCGAGAAGATCTTCCTGCTCCCCGGCGACGTCTACAGCGAAGCGCGCCTGCTGCAATCCTACCAGAACATCCAGTCGCTCGGCTTTTTCGAGGCGCCGATGCCCACCCCCGACATCCGCCCGAATGAAGAGACCGGCGATGTCGACATCATCTTCAATATCGCCGAAAAGCAGACCGGTTCTCTGCAGTTCGGCACCGCAGTCGGCGGCGGTGTGGGGCTCTCCGGTTTTCTGGGATACGACCAGCCGAATCTGTTCGGGCAGGCGAAGGCCGGGAGCGTCCGGTGGGATTTCGGCCGGTACATCCGGAGCTTTACCCTGGGGATTACCGACCCCGCCCTCTTCCAGACGACCGTGAGCGGATCGTTTTCGCTCTTCGACTCTACCGATCGTTTCTTCCAGTTCGCGACCGGACGCCGGCAGAGAAGGGGCTTTACCACCCGATTCGGGATTCCGGTCCCGGGCTCCCTGCGTACGCGGGTGTTCATGGGGTACTCACTGTCGAGGACCAGCTACGAGTCGTTCAGAAGCGCCGACGACACCTCGCTCTTCGGCCTTCCGCCGGGGTTGCTGAGTTCGGTTTCCGTTGGAATCACCCGTCAGACGCTCAACCATCCGCTGTTCCCGACCTCCGGATCGATGCAGACCTGGAACGTGGAGTTGAATGGCGGCCCTCTGGGCGGCGCCGGAGACTTCATCAAGCATACGGGCCAGGTCCAGTGGATGATCCCGATCGGGCAACTGGGAGGCGAGGGAGCGACCCCCGGGAGCGTACAGTTCGCGCTCGGCCTCCACGCCAGGGGCGGGGCCCTGTTCGGAGACGCGTCCCGTTTCCCCTTCGAGTCATTCTGGCTGGGTGGGGTTCAGTTCGGTCAGCCGCTTCGGGGGTATGACGAGACGTCCATCACCCCGCAAGGCTACTATCCCGAGCGGGGCGGGGGGATCAGACAGATCGAACGACTTGGCAACGCGTATTTCACGACGACGGCCGAATTCAAGGCGGTGATCAATTCCAATATCGGGTTGTCGGCCTTCTTCGATGCCGGCAACAACTGGCAGAGCCCCGGTCACTTGAACACGTCGAGGCTGTTCCGAGGTGCAGGCTTTGGTGTCCAGCTCGTAACACCCTTCGGCCCGATCGGCCTGGACTATGCGTACGGGTTCGACAAGGCCGAGCCGGGGTGGCAGCTCCACTTCAAGATGGGACCCAATTTCTAGCCCGCGGGTGACAGGAGGCCGATATTGGGCGAATCTGATCATCGATCACAATACGCCGTTTCACTTGCGAAGCGGCTCTTACACACCGGAGGAGTTAGCGGAATGAGTGTTTCTCGGTTGGGAATGGCCTTCACCCTGTCGTTGTTCTGGGCGGGATCCGTCGGGGCCCAGGCAGCAAGGGTAGGGTACGTCGACTCGAACGCCGTTCTGGCCGAGTACGCACCGGCGCAGGAGGCCCGGCAGCAGTTGGAGAACGCCCGCCAGGATGCCGAATCAGAGCTGCAACTGTTGGAATCCGGTTTGCGAACTGCGATCCAGGAGTATCAGCAGCAGGCGATGTCGATGACCCCCGAAGCCCGGCAGAGCCGCGAGCAGGAGCTCGGTAGTCAACAGCAGGCCTTCGAGCGCAGACAACAGGAGCTGGACGTCCAATTCCAGCAGCGCCAGGCCGAACTGCTTCAGCCCATTACGGACCGCGTCACGGCGGTAATCGAGGAGATTCGCGTGGAAGGGAACTACGCCATCATCCTGGACCAGGCGTCACAGGTCATCCTTGCGGCGGATCCCGCTCTGGAACTCACCCAGGAGGTTCTCACGCGTCTGCAGGCGCAGGACACCGGAGGGGGATGACGGATCCGTCCGCAGTCGGCTCGGTACTCACGCTGTCTGAGGCGGCGGAAGCGACGGGCGGACGGGTTTTGGGAAACGGAAGGACGACCTTCGGCCGGGTTGCGCCTGTGCATGATGCCAGGCCCGGGGACCTGGCGCTCCTCTCCGACCGACGCTACGCGTCTGATTTGCAGGAGTGCGGCGCTTCCGCGCTGCTGGTCTCCGAGTCCCTGGCCGGATTGGAGGGTGGGCCATCCGACCGCCTCGTGGTTCGCGACCCGCACGAAGCGCTGGCAACGCTTCTGGCTCTGCTTCATCCGGCTCCCGAGGAAGACTGGGGGGTGCACCCCTCGGCAGTCGTTCACCCGGAAGCGGTCGTCCACGCCGAGACCGTCGTGGGGCCGAATTCCGTTATCGGGGCGGAGACCATTCTAGGGCGCGGGGTGCGTATCGGCGCAAACTGTGTGGTCGGCGAGCGGGTGGAGGTCGGCGAGGACACGATCCTCTTCCCGAATGTGACCATCTACGCAGACGCCGTGCTCGGCAGACGCGTGATCGTGCACGCCGGTTCGCGGATCGGAGTTGACGGGTTCGGCTACGTGTCCGCGGACGGAGCGCACACCAAGGTCCCCCAGGTCGGGAGCTGCGTCATCGAGGACGACGTTGAGATCGGGGCGAACTGCACCATCGACCGCGGGTCGATCGGCAGCACCCGGATCGGGGCGGGATCGAAGCTGGACAACCTGGTTCATGTCGGGCACAACGTCGTGATCGGGCGTGGCTCGCTGGTCGTCGCACAGGTGGGCATTGCGGGATCGACGCGCATGGGTGACGGGGTCGCCATCGGGGGCCAGGCCGGTATCGTGGGACACCTGAAGATCGGTGCCGGAGCCCGGATCGGTGCACAGGCGGGGGTGATCTCCGACGTGGCGCCCGGGAAGACGGTCTCCGGTTATCCCGCCAGGGACCACCGGGCCTACCTGAGGGCGATGGCCCGCCTCATGCGGCTTCCGGACGTGGTCAAGCGCGTCGAGCGGATCGAGCGCAGGCTGGCCGACGCGGCCCCCGGGTCATCTTCCGGCGACCCGGAGCCCTGAAGCAGTGGCTTGGTTCCGCCACTCGGCGTTTACATTAGGGATCACCTTTCCCAGGATTTGACTGACTGCTAATGGCACGCGACAACGAGAACCAGCGCACGATCGCGCATGAGATCGAGTTGGCCGGGATCGGCATCCATACCGGCGAAACCACGAATGTCCGCATCAGGGCGGCATCTGAGGGGGCGGGCATCGTGTTCCGGCGCACCGATGTGGCCGACGAGCCCGAGATCCCCGCGGGTGTCGAGTTCGTGACCAGTACCGAACTCGGCACCACGCTGAGCGCAGCCGGAGCGGAGGTGCGGACTGTCGAGCACCTGCTGGCGGCGCTGGCCGCGTGCGGGGTCGACAACGCGGTTGTGGAGTTGGACGGATCCGAATTGCCCATCCTCGACGGCAGCTTCGGTCCGTGGAGCCAGGCCGTTCGCCAGGCGGGACTGGTGTCACAGCCCGCCAGGGCAACGACGATCGAGGTTGCCGAGACGACGACCGTCCAGGGGCGGGGCGGCAGTTCCTACGTCGCGGTCCCGCACCCGGGCCTCCGCATCTCGGCGACCATCGACTTCGACCATGCCTGCATCGGTCGCCAATACGGCGACTTCGAACTCGACGGCCAGGAGTTCGAGAAGGAGATCGCTCCGGCCCGCACATTCGGCTTCTTTCACGAGGCCGATGCCCTGCGCGCCCGGGGCTTCGGCAGAGGTGCGTCGCTCGAGAACACGGTCGTGCTCGACAACGAGGGCGTCATGAACAGTGACCTTCGGTACTCCGACGAATTTCTTCGTCACAAGGTAGGCGATCTGCTGGGAGATCTTTCGCTGGCGGGCGGCCGGCTGCGGGGCCATATCGTCGCCGACCGTCCGAGTCATGCGGGCAATATCGCGCTCACTCGGGCGATTCTCGACCAGCATCGGCGAAGACAACGTGCGCACGAGATCGACATCCGGCGCATCATGGAGCATCTCCCGCACCGCTATCCGATGCTGCTGGTCGACCGGATCATCGAGTTCGAGCCGGGCAGGCGCATCGTCGGTCTGAAAAACGTGACGATCAACGAACAGTTCTTCAGCGGCCATTTTCCCGAACATCCGATCATGCCCGGTGTACTCGTAATCGAGGCGATGGCGCAGGTGGGAGGACTTCTCCTGATGGACGCCGTCGATGATCCGCAGGACAAGGTCGTGTATTTCATGTCCCTGAATAACGTCAAGTGGCGCCGGCCGGTCACACCGGGAGACCAGGTGGTGTTCGATGTCGAGATGCAGAGCCTGCGGCGGCGGATCTGCAAGATGCGAGGGAAGGGGCTGGTGGATGGACGGGTTGTCGCGGAGGCCGACATGATGGCGAGGGTCGTGGACAAATGAAGGACTGGGAGCCGGGACTGAGGACGGGGTCCGCGTCGATCCATGCGACCGCCTTCGTGCATCCCTCGGCGGAGGTTGGGTCAGGCGTCGAGATCGAACCGTTCGCGATCGTCGGCCCCAACGTGCGCATCGGGGACAACACGCGCGTCGGCCCCAGGGTGCTGATCGAGAAGGATACCACGGTGGGCCGGGACTGCCGAATCGCGAACGGCGCCGTGCTGGGCACGGATCCGCAGGATCTGAAGTACGAGGGCGAGACGAGCTACCTGGAAGTCGGTGACCGGACGGTGATCCGGGAATTCGCGACCCTCAACAGGGGGACCGCCGCAGCCGGCAAGACCGTCGTGGGCTCGGACTGCCTTCTCATGGCGTACTGCCACGTGGCGCACGATTGTGAAATCGGGAACCATGTGATCATCTCGAACGCCACCAACATGGCGGGTCATGTCGCGATCGAGGACTGGGCGATCATCAGCGGGCTGGTGGCGATCCACCAGTTCGTGCGGATCGGCGCGCACGCGTTCGTCGGCGGAGGTTCCAGAATACCTCAGGATGTGCCGCCCTATTGCAGGGTGGCAGGGAATCCCTCTCCAAAGCTCTACGGACTGAACACGGTGGGACTCGAGCGCCGGGGATTCTCCACCGAAGCCCGCCGTCGGCTCAAACGGGCGTACCGCATCCTCTTCCATTCCGGCCTTACCCGGTCTCGCGCGATTGCGCAGGTGGAAGCAGACCCGACGCTCCAGGACCCCGAAGTGGGCTACTTCATCGACTTCATTCGGACCAGCAAACGCGGCATTACGTGCTGAGGCGCGACTCCGAACCATGCAGCCGCGGATCGGAGTAGTCGGGGTCGGTGCTCTCGGGCACCACCACGCACGTATTGCCCGAGGGCTGAGGGGCGCGGCGTGCGCGGGGATCTTCGATACCGACCTCGGGCGCTGCCAGGCGATCGGAAGCGAGCTGGGCGTCCGGGCACATTCTTCTCTGGGGGCTCTCCTCAGGGAGTGCGACGGAGTAGTCGTCGCGGTGCCCACGACCGCTCACGAGGAAGTCGCTCTGGCGGCGATCGAGGCTGGTGTGCATGTCTTTGTGGAGAAGCCGCTTGCCGGCGATGTCGCGAGCGCCGACCGGATTCTGGAAGCGGCGCGGGCGCGGGGCGTCCTCGTCCAGACCGGGCATGTGGAACGATTCAATCCGGCCCTCGTGGCCGCGCGTCCGCATATCGACCGTCCACTCTTCGTCGAGTCGCACAGACTCGCGCCCTTTGCCCCTCGGTCGCTCGATGTTGCGGTGGTCCTCGATCTCATGATCCACGACGTCGACCTGCTGTGCGCCCTGCTCGGCGAACCCGTGACCGAGGTTGCCGCAACGGGGGTAGCCGTACTGTCGCGGCACGTGGACATTGCGAATGCCCGCATCGCCTTCGAGGGTGGGGCGGTCGCCAACCTCACCGCGAGCCGGGTATCGGTCAAGAAGGTCAGGAAGCTCCGGATCTGGCAGCGCTCGGGGTACCTGTCACTCGATCTCGCGGCGGGCAAGGGTGACTTCTACCGACTGAAGGAAGGAATCTCCGTACTCGATGGCCCCTCGCTCCCCGATGGCGTTCGGGCTCTGGCCGGACTCTCTTCTGTCGTGGAGCGCATTCGTATCCGCGGGAGCCGCAAGGAGCCGCTTGCCCTGGAGCAGGCTTCGTTCCGCGATGCCATCGCGGGACTGGCGCCGCCACCTGTAACAGGCGAGGATGGACGCCGAGCGCTGCAACTTGCACTGGCTATTCAACAACAGATTGAGGACCATGTCGCTTATACGCGTTCGACGTCGACGTAAGCGGGAGTGGATCGACACAAAGAAGGGGCGGTCCCCGGCTTCACTCGTCATCCTGCTGGTTGTCGTGACCCTGATCATCTGGTACCTCGGACGGGCCTTCTGACCTGGTGGGCGCCACGGCCAATCCCGGGCCTGGTCCCGGACCCAGGGTAATGATCCTGGCCGGGGAGGCCTCGGGGGACGCCCATGCCGCCCAGGTTGCAACCGAGATCCGGCGACGATGGCCGCGGGCCGTGATGGTCGGGCTGGGCGGTGATCGCATGGCCCGGAGCGGGGTGGAGCTTCTGTGCGGTCTCCGGGAACTGTCGGTCATGGGGTTTGCCGAGGTCGTTCGGCGCCTCCCGTTCTTCCGGCGGCTGGAGGCGCGGATCCGGGCACTGCTCGAAGACGAGAACTTCGACATGGTGATCCCGGTCGACTACCCCGGCTTCAACATGAGGGTTTCGGAGCACGCGTCGAAGCTGGGCGTGCCCGTGCTCTACTACATCGGACCCCAGGTGTGGGCCTGGAAGGCCGGACGCGCGAAACGGTTGTCGCGCATCGCCCGGGGCATCGCGCTGATCCTGCCGTTCGAGCCTCGGCTTTATCGCGTGCACGGGGGACATGCCCGATTCGTGGGCCATCCGCTGCTGGACGAAGTCTCCACGCCCGACCCACAGTCGCTGGCGGAGTCTCTGGGAATCGACCGGGCCAGGCCGGTGTTGGCGATCTTTCCCGGCTCGCGCGAACAGGAACTGGAGAGGCATTCGGGGCCCTTCACCGAGGCCGCCCTGCTGCTGCAGCGCCGCGTTCCAGGACTTCAGGTGATCGTCAGCAGGGCAGGGCACCTGCCTTCCCGGGCATATCGCCCGTTTCCCTTCCCGGTGACGACGGATGCCGCTTCGCTGCGGGCCCTGGCCACGGCCGGTCTGGTCAAGTCCGGGACGAGCACCCTGGAGGCGTCGCTGGCCGGAATGCCCTTTGCGGTCGCCTACATCACACACCCGCTGACGCATTTTGTGGCGCGCCGACTGGTGCGGGTGCCTTCCATCGCCCTGGCGAATCTCGTCGCCGGCAGACCGGTGGTGCCGGAGTTCATTCAGAGAGAGGTGACACCGACTTCAGTCGCCGATGCGATCGAACCTCTTCTGGACCGGTCTTCAGCCGAGCGCAAGGCTGTGGTTGCGGGTCTCGCCGAGGTTCGCGCATCCCTGGGGACGCCGGGGGCCGCGGCGCGGGTCGTGGACATGATGGAGGAGATTCTGCGCAATCGGACGACCCCGGAACCGGCGTGACGACAGACAGGGCGCGGCGGTGGATTCGTGATTTCTGGACGGCCGAAGACCCGGATTGGGGAGCCCGGCTGCTGGGAGCGGCCCTGGCGCCGGCCGAACTGCTCTTTCGGCTCGGCACTGGCATCAGGGGCGCATGGTACCGGGGCGCCCGGCCGGCCGCGACACCCATCCCGGTGATTTCGGTAGGCAACCTGACCGTAGGGGGAACGGGGAAGACACCGGTGGTGCGGTGGCTGGGTGACTGGCTGCGCGGAGCAGGTGCGCGCCCCGCCGTAGTGACGCGCGGCTATGGAAGGGACGAAGTGATCCTCTATCAGCGGTGGTTCGGCAGCGGGGCCGTCTTTTCGGGCCGGGATCGTGTGAAGTCCGTGCATGCTGCCGGAGACCTCGGTTTTGAAGTGGCGCTCGTTGACGATGCCTTCCAGCACAGAAGGCTCGGCCGGGCGCTCGACATCCTGCTGATTGCCGCCGAAGATCCCATTCGAGCCCGGATGATGCCACGAGGCCCGTACCGGGAGGCTCCGGCGGCGGCAAGACGGGCCACGCACATCGTCCTGACGCGCAGGGAGCCGCGGGTCCGGCGGCGCGAGGCATGGCGCGAGACGCTGTCCCGCCTGGCCCCCGGGGTTCCCGTACTGGACGCCGATCTCGTCATGGGCGGTTGGCGCGACCTGCGGAACGAACGGACCCTGCCCCCCGGGGGGGATGTGCTGGCACTCTGTTCGGTAGCGCGGCCGCGCTCTTACCTGGAGGGATTGCGAGCGCTGCTTCCCGGCGCCGCGATCGAACTGGCAGCCCATGCGGACCACCACGAGTACTCTCACCGCGATATATCGACGCTCCTCGCGCGACTCGCAGGCCGAACTGTGGTTTGCACAGAGAAGGATGCGGTCAAGCTTGCCGCCTTTCCCGAACTGACCCCCCACTGCTCGGTGATCGGGTTGCGGGTCGAGGGCGAACCGCAACAACCTCTCCACCGAGCCATGGAGGATGCAATGAGGGGCTCATGCGCATTTCGATAGTGGCCGTGGGCAGGGCGCGGGCCCTGACCTCCGGAATCGAGGACTACGAACGGCGCGCGTCACGGTACTGGCGGTTCGAGTCGATCGAGGTCCCGCAGGCCCGTGGCGGGAGCGGTGCGGAAACCCGGCGCCGCGAGGCCGAGAACATTCGGGCGCGCTTGCGACCCCGGCACCTGAGGGTCGCCCTGACCCGCGCGGGACGCCATTTTTCCTCGTTGGAGCTGGCCCGGTGGCTGGAGCGACTATCCGCCGGCCCGGAGCAGGGTGCCCACTTCGTCATTGGAGGCGCATTCGGTCTCGATGCAAAACTCCTGCAGGAGTGTGATCTTACCCTGTCCCTGTCCCCCTTCACGCTCCCTCACGACCTGGCTCGCCTGGTCATGGCGGAACAGCTGTACCGGGCCGGGACGATTCTCAGGCGGGAACCCTACCACAAGGGACGCGATTAGAGCCGTGGATGCGATTGGGCGGTGGACGCAAGTGCACAGGAGCCGCCGGTGAAAAGCCGCGTGACTCCCTGGTTCCGTGACTGGTTCGGCAACGAGTATCTCGCCCTGTACCCTCACAGGGACAGGGCAGAGGCGCGGCAGGCCGTCGAGCTCCTGCATTCAACCGCGGGGCCGGTGCCTGGCGTGCGCGTCCTCGACCTCGGCTGCGGAGCGGGACGCCACCTGGTCGAGCTGGACCGACTCGGATACCGCGCCACGGGGCTCGACCTGTCGATGCCGATGCTGGAGGCGGCCAGGTCGACGGCCGCCGGCCCGGCGCTGGTGCGCGGTGACATGCGACAACTCCCCTTCGAGACCTCGGCATTCGGTATCGTCACCTCCTATTTCACCTCGTTCGGCTACTTTGACGACGAGGAGGACGACGCGCGCGTGCTGCGCGAAGTGCGCAGGGTCCTGGAGCCCGGGGGCCGGTTTCTTCTCGACTTTCTGAACGCCGACCAGGTCGTCGCGAGTCTGCGCGAAAGGGATCGCCGGACCGTCGGCGGCGTGGAGGTGGTCCAGGAGCGGCGGCTGGTGCAGGGGGGGAGGATTGTGGAAAAGAGGATCGCCATCGGAGCACGGGACGGCGCACCGGACCGGGAATTCATCGAACGGGTGCGCCTGTACCGGCCAGGCGAACTGAGCCGGATGCTGGAGGGCGCCGGATTCGCATCGGGACCCCGATTCGGAGGGTACGACCGGAGCCCGTTCTCCAGCCTTTCGCCCCGCTTCATCGTTCTCGCGAGCGCAGTCGTCTGATGCATCTTCTCCCGAGGCCGCTCGGCGGATCGCCGTTGGTGCAGGACTACCTGAATGGCGTCGATGTCGCTGCAGCCTTCTATCGCGGCTCGCCCCACAGGATGGAGACCTTTCGCCGCAAGGCCGCGGAGCTGAAAGGATCGACCGGACCGGACGCCATCGCTCGGGTGGCACCCATGATCAGGCCCGCCGGTCCCGTAGCCGAACAGGCGCTGCTCGACGTGACGAGCCAGGGCGGATATTTCGTCACGACAGGTCAGCAGCCGGGGTTGTTCGGCGGGGCGCTGTACAGTCTGTACAAGGCGCTGACGGCCGTTCAGCTGGCCCGCACGCTGGCGGCGGAGCTGGGCAGACCGGTCATGCCGCTGTTCTGGGTCGCTTCTGAGGACCACGACTGGGACGAGGCCAATCACACCCATGTCGTCGACCAGACCGACGCGCTGCGCATGCTTGCTCTGGACTCCGGTTCTGCGCGGTCCCGTCGCTCCCTTGCCCGCCAGCGGCTCGGAGAAGGCATTCACCAGGTAGTGGAAGAGCTTGGGAGCTGCTTCGCGCCCAACCAGTTCCACGGAAGCTGCATGGACCTCATCGGCGACACGTTCCACCCTGAGGCCACCATGGCTTCGGCGTTCTCGGACTTCATGGCCGAGTTGTTGAAGGACACGCCGGTGGGGCTCGTGGATGCGGCCGACCCGGCGCTCAAGGAAGCTTCCCGACCGATTCTCAGGGCGGAGGCGGAGGATCCGTTCGCATCGGAAGAGGCCGTCAGGGAAAATTGCGCCATGCTGACGCGCAGCGGCTATCCCCTCCAGGTCGCCTTCGTCCCCGGCGCGGTCAACCTCTTCGTGGAGTCCGCAGGGGGGCGCGACCGATTGCAGCACCGTGGCGGCGCCTACAGCCTCAGGAGTTCGGGGAGAGCGATTTCGCGCACCGACATCCTCGGCCTGATCGACAACGACCCACACCGGGTGTCGCCGAACGTCCTTCTCAGACCCGTGGTCGAGAGCTTCGTCTTCCCGACATTGGCGTACGTTGGGGGACCCGGAGAACTTGCCTATTTTGCCCAGCTGTCGCGACTCTTCGGCCGCCACGAGGTCGGGATGCCGGTGGCCGTTCCCCGGGGGTCGCTCCTGGTGTTGGAGACGAAGGTGGCACGGGTGCTCCGGAAGTTCGGATTGGACGTCGACGAATTGCGAGAGGGTGGCGGCAGCCTGAGTCGTTTGGCCCTCGATCAGCTTCCCGAGGAGCTGAGCGCGGCGGTGGGTGGCTGGCGTGAGGCCATCGAATCCCGGGCGGCCGAGGTCACTGCGGGTTCGGTGGCGATCGATCCGGTGCTGAAGGGAGCGGTCGCCAAGGCCCGGAACTCGGGGCTGGCGGCGCTGGGCGCTCTCGAAAAGAAGATCGTTCGGGCTGTCAAGCGCCGAAACGAAACGACCTGGAAACAGATCGGCAAGGCGCGCTCGCACCTCTGGCCCGGGAACAAACCGCAGGACCGCGTGCTGGGGCCGCTGCAGTACCTGATGCGCTACGGAAGCAACTTCGTTACGATGGCGGAGGATGGGCTGCGGCTGGAACACGATTCCGGGAGGACGTAGGATAGTCCCATGTTTGCTTCGATTTTCGTCCTGATTCTGCTGATCCCGATCCTCGCGATCTTCCTCGACTCTGATGTCGGCAAGGCGCTGGCCAAGCGCCTCGAGCGCGGGCAGCGGCGCGCCAGCGGCGACGCAACACACGACCGGCTCCTGTACCTGGAAGGAGAACTGGAGCGCCTGGCTCAGGATGTCGAGCGGATCGAGGAGGAGAATCAGTTCCTCCAGAAACTGCTCGACCGCCGTTCCGGGGGCGCTTCGCTGCCCTCCGGGGACCAGCCCGACTCCTGACTCGCGACTTTCCTTGGCAGCCTCCAGGGTAGCCGCGGGAATCTTCATCAGCCGCCTGCTCGGGCTGGTGAGAGAGAGCGTCTTCGCCCACTATTTCGGCAACGGCGCCCTGGCTGACGCGTGGCGGGCCGGACTTCGCATCCCCAACGTCGTGCAGAACCTGCTCGGCGAAGGGAGCTTGAGCGCGTCGTTCATTCCGGTCTATGCGCGGCTGCTGGAAGAGGGAAGGGAGCGGGAGGCGGCGCGCGTCGCGGGAGCCGTGCTGGGGCTGCTGGCGGTGGCCGCCGGATTGCTTGCCGCGGCGGGGGCCTGGGGTGCGCCATTCCTGGCACGCGTCATCGCGGTCGGCTTCGCCGGCGATGAGCGGGCCGACATCCTGATCTCTCTGCTGCCGGTTCTCTTTCCCATGACGGCACTCCTCGTGGTGTCGGCGTGGGCCCTCGGGATCCTGAACAGCCACCGCCGTTTCTTCGTATCGTATGTAGCGCCCGCCCTCTGGAACGTCGCGATCATCGCCGCGGTGACAGGGGCCGCAAGCTGGGGTCTGATGGGCGTCGAACTTCTGTTTGCCATGGCCTGGGGAGCCCTGGCTGGCGGAGCGCTGCAACTCCTGTTTCAACTGCCGTTTGCGGCCCGCCACCTGAAGCATGTGGTTCCATCGCTCGGCCGGCGGGTCGCACACGTGGGCGAGGTGGTGAGGAACTTCATCCCGGTCGTTGCGGCCCGTGGCGCGGTGAATCTGAGTGCGCTCCTGGATGTCGCACTCGCCTCTCTCCTCGCTCAAGCGGCGGTGAGCATCATGGGCTACGCCCAGACGCTGTACCTGCTTCCGATCTCCCTCTTCGGCCTCTCGATCGCCGCCGCCGAACTTCCCGAATTGTCCCGCGATACCGTGACGGGAGAAGAAGCAGTGCGTCGGCGGGCGGGCGCGGCGGTGCGGAAGGTGCTCTTCTGGCTCATCCCCTCGGCGGCGGGCTACCTCATGTTCGGCGACGAGGTGACCGCCTTCCTGCGAATCCTGCCGGGCGGCCAGTTCGGTGCGGGCGATGCTACGGCGGTGGGGCTGGTGCTGGGCGTTTATGCGCTGGGGCTGCCCGCGTCGGGCACATCCCGGGTGCTCTCCTCGACGTTCTACGCGTTGGGCGACACCAGAACCCCGGCCCGGATCGCCTATGCCAGGATCGCGGTGTCAGCAGCAATCGGTCTTGCGCTCATGTTTCCCTTTGACCGGTTGACCGCGGGCGGGTTCCAGATGGGCGCCGCGGGACTGGCCGCGGGCGCCACCGTGGGAGCCTGGCTGGAGCTGTATCTCCTCACCGGCAACGTGCGACGACGGCTGCCCGGGATCACCCTGGGCCGGAGCCGATTGGGTCGATACCTGGTTGCCGCGGGGGCGGCTTCCGTCGTGGGGCTGGTCCCCGCAATCCTGTTGCCGCCCGTCCACCCGCTGCTCTCCGCGGCGGCAACCCTGCTGCCCTTCGGCATCACCTACCTGGCCGTCACGGAGGCGATGGGAGTGTCTCCGGTGAGGATGCGGACGCTGCTCCGACGAGTCCTCGGCCGGGGCGGGGCGGGGGACGGACAGGACTGAGGAGGTGACGGTGGAGCGGACCGACCGGCCTCGGCCACGCGGCGGGGCGAGCACATGAAAACGGGGATCCCCTTTCGCGCAGCCAGCATGTCGCGGCTGCCGACCGATCCCGGCGTATACATGTTCAGGAGCGAGCGGGGCGAAATCCTGTACGTCGGCAAGGCGAAATCGCTCCGGCACCGGGTGCGTTCATACCTCTCCCGGGCGAAGGACACGACCCTCAAGACGCGTGAACTGGTGCGCCTCGCGGCGGGCGTGGAGACGCTGGTCGTCGGTTCGGAGGCGGAGGCGCTCATCCTCGAGGCCAATCTGATCAAGGAGCACCAGCCCCGCTTCAACATCCAGCTCAAGGACGACAAGAAGTACCCCTACATCAAGGTCACGACGGCCGAGCCCTTTCCGCGCGCCTTCGTAACGCGCCGGGTGCGCAAGGACGGCTCCAGGTATTTCGGCCCGTTCACCTCGGTGGGGCGGGTGCGTCGCGCGCTGGACGTCCTGAAACGCAATCACGGGATTCGGTCCTGCCGTTACAACCTGCTCCGGGAAGCGCCCGCGAGACCGTGTCTGGACCATCACATCGGCCGATGCGGCGCCCCTTGTGTCGAACTCCAGTCCCGGGAGGACTATCGCAGGGGGGTGGATGAGGTCGTCCGCGTCCTCTCGGGCGATGTTGCTTTGGTTCAGGTCGACATTGAGACAGAGATGCGTAAAGCTTCATCTGCCATGGATTTCGAGAGAGCCGCACATCTTCGTGATGTCCTCGCCGGACTGGACGGAATCGCCCGGCAGCAGCGCGTTCAGACCGTGGGCGGCGGCGACCAGGACATCGTGGGGCTGGCCCGCGACGGATCTCTCGCGATCTCGTCGACCCTCCGCGTCCGGGACGGTGTGCTCATCGGGCGCGACACGCATACCCTGGCGGATTCCGAGGGAGCGTCGGACCGTGAACTGCTCGCCCGCTCCGTGGCCCACGCCTACCTCTCCGGCGGATCGAGCACGGTCGAGCAGCTGCCGCTCGAAATTCTGCTTCCCTCCGACTCTCCCGACCGGGAATTGCTCCAGGAGGTACTGACCGACAGGGCGGGGCGCAGGGTGTGGCTGCGGGTCCCGAGGCGAGGCGCCAAGGTGCGGCTGATCGAGTTGGCGATCGCAAACGCCCGCCAGGTGGTGGACGAGCGCGTGCGGAAGGGCGGAGCCCTGCAGCCGCGGACCGACGACGCGCTCTATGAGCTGCAGGATTACCTTCGGCTCAAGGTCGTGCCCCGTCTCATCGTATGCTTCGACGTGTCCCATACGCAGGGAGACGACACGGTTGCCAGCGCGGTCGTCTTCATGAACGGCGAGCCCAGGAAGGCCGGCTACCGCCACATGCGCATACGCGGCGATTGGGGAAACGACGACTATCGGTCGATGGCCGAGGCGGTTGCGCGGTATTTCGCACCTGACCCGGCCCGGGAAGATCCCCTCCCGGACCTGGTGGTGGTCGACGGTGGCAAGGGCCAGCTGACGGCGGCGCAGCAGGCGCTGAAAGAGACCGGACTCGGCGACCTCGCCCTCGCCGCGCTTGCAAAGAAGGACGAGATCGTTTTCCTGCCCGGTCGCCGGCGGGGCGTTCGCATCCCGAGAACCGCCCGCTCGCTCCACCTTCTCCAAAGGGTGCGCGACGAGGCGCACAGATTCGCTGTGCGCTACAACCGCAAGCTCAGGTCGCGGCGCACGGTGCGCTCCGACCTTGGCGACATCCCCGGGATCGGACCAAGGCGGCAGCAGGCTCTGCTTTCGCGCTTCGGCTCGCTCAGGGGGGTCAGGCAGGCGTCGGCCGCCGAGATCGGCCGCATACCCGGCTTCAGCGAAGGCATGGGGGTGAAGATACTCCACTATCTGAGCCGGGGTGCCGGTTGACGGGGAACCTTTGACCCGCCTTGGGCTGACCGAGTATACTACCTGATTCAAATTGCCCGGACTTCCGCGCGCGTGGGCCGGATTGCGGGCAGAAACGACCCCAAGGGAGGAATGTTGTGATCATGTCCAGGTTCGGAGTCACATTGGCCACCGCGGGTGCCCTCGTTCTTTCAGGCTGTGCCTCCGGAGGGGGCGGTGGCGGGGGTGACGGCGCCCCGGGAGACAACGAATACACCAGAAGTGCCGAGCTGTTTCTGACGCAGGCTGAGAGCCTCGGCATGGTGGAGCGGTACCAGGAGGCGCTGGATGCCGCCATGAACTCCATTATGGATGACTCGGCGAATGCGCGGGGGTACCTCCTCGCTGGTCGAGCACAGGTCGGGCTCGCCGACTACGTGGCCGCCGACACTCTCTTCGTGAAGGCGCTCGAGCGGTATCCCGGCTATGACCAGGATATCAGGATCGAGCGGGAACAGGCGTGGATCAACCTGTTCAACGAAGCGATCGGGCCCCTGGATGCCGGGGACAACGACGAAGGAATCCGACTGCTCGAATTGGCCGAGGTGATCTTCAACGGTCGGCGCCCCGAGGCGCTGATCAACCTGGGTGTGTCCTATAACAGCGCGGGACGGCCCGATGACGCCATCGACGCGTACGGTGCCGCCCTGGCGGTCATACGCGGGCCGGCCATGGAAGAGGCCGACAGCGCAACGGCCGTCAATTGGCGGGAGCGGGAACAGAGCGTCACCTTCAATCTGGCGACGCTGCTGAGCAGCGAGGAACGCTACGAGGAATCGGCGGCGGCGTACGAGCGCTACCTCGAGGGTAATCCCACCGACATGTCGGCCCTGGCCAATCTGGCTTCGGTGCTTTCGCAGGGAGGCATGGCCGATTCGGCGCAGGCGATCTACAACAACCTCCTGGCCGGGACCGGGCTGGGGACCCGCGACTACTTCAATATCGGGGTGGGCCTCTACCAGGCGGAGGTGTATGACCGGGCCGCCGAAGCGTTCCGCGAAATCGTCAATATCGCCCCCGAAAACCGTGATGCGGTGTTCAACCTCGCGCAGTCCCTCTTCGAGGGCGAAGTCTGGGAAGAGCTTGTTCCTGTTGCGCAGCAACTCATGGAGCTGGACGGCTACAATCCCGACACCTACACCATCCTGGGTCAGGCACTGGTGCGGACGGAGCAGGAACAGGAGGCCGTCAGGATTCTCCAGGCCCGAGAGGACCTGAGCTTCCAGCTCGCGTACAGCACGCTCCAGCCACGTAGCGGTGGAGCGACCGTGACGGGAGAACTGATAAACAAGTCGCTCGAACCCGGGTCCACGGTCACCATTCGGGTCCATTTCAATGGACTGGACGGTGCGGAAATCGGGACGACGGACATACGGGTTGCGGCTCCGGCGGTGGAGGCGGCAGAGCCCTTCCGCGCCGATTTTTCGAGCAACGAGGAGGTATTGGGGTACTACTACGAGGTAGTCAGCCCCAACTAGTGGAATCGGCCGCTGGAAGATCGTCCGCGGGAGTAGCTCAGTTGGTAGAGCATCAGCTTCCCAAGCTGAGGGTCGCGGGTTCGAGTCCCGTCTCCCGCTTTTGAAGGCCTCGAGCGAGTACAGCGAGTACTCCGTCGCCCCATGCCGGGATCTTCCTGCATCGAGTTGTGGTATTGGCGTTACAGGGGCTTCGAAAGTACCTTTCCGTCAAGGGTCCCGTTTCATTTCAACCATGGGGGGTAGCCATGCGACGTATCAATTCCCTGCTCGTCTTGCTCTGCCTCACAGCGGTATCGCCAGTCACAGGGCAAACTCCCGCAGAGGAGCTCGAGCGCCGCATTCAAGCCGCCGAGATGTCCGCGGACTTCGACGTGCTGCTCAGCGCATCCTCGGCCGCTCGCCTTCTTGCCCGCCACTCGCAGGCCGACGATCTGCTGGAGAGGGCTACCCTGGCCCTTGAACAGGCGGACAACGCCTGGGTCACGGAAATGATCTTCAATGCGCTCGCGGCCGGCGAGGGTGTCAACGGGATGCAGCGGGCCCTCCGCGATGCGCTTCAGCGCATTCGCATGTCACCGCAGCAGATCGCTTCCATTACCAACAACTTCCCGTCGCTCCTGATCGGCGGCGAGTACGACGAGATGATCCTGACCTTCCGCGAGGACCACCCCGACATCGACTATCGATGCCCCTGTCTGGCGGAGAAGGCGTGGGTACACAGGGTCGCGGGACGGCTGCACGAATCCCGGCTCCTCTGGGGTGAGCTCGTGGCGGCCTGGGACCGGAATCCTCTCGAGTTCACGAACCCTGACGCGCAGGCCAACTGGCAGGGCCAGTACGCCCGCAACCTTGCACGCGCAGGGAGGACCGCGGACGCCCGGGCGGCTTTGGAGAAGGCGGAGTCGATGCCCGTGAGCGACGACGCGCGCCCCGGGGTGCAGCGGAGGTGGGCCCAGACGCACGCCGAACTCGGCGATGTCGAGGAGGCGGTCGCCCTCCTGGAGCCCCTCATCGCCAGTTCGACTCTGGTCACCGTCCACAGCCTGTCGACCCGCTACACCTGGGAGCCCGTTCGCAACCACATCCGCTTTCAGGAGATGCTCGCCCGGAACCGCTGACGGCGCCGGGCGCGCACCGGTCCGGCAGGGAGGCCCCGCTTCCCGGCCGCACGTGGGGGGCGCTGGATCGTGGTGCGAATAGGAGAAATCGGAGCGGGCTCGATCGCCGAAGCGCTGGAACTGCGTATCGGTACACGTATCCTGCGGGTCAACGGCGCCCGCGTCAGGGACAGCATCGACTTCCATTTCCTGGCGGCCGAGGAGGAGCTCGAGCTGGAGACCGTCGCCCCGGACGGCACCAGGGTGGTGTGCGAGATATCCCGGGATCCTTCGGAGAGCCTGGGGATCGTTCCCGAGCGCGACACGATCCGCGAATGCGCCAACGAATGCGTCTTCTGTTTCATCGACGGCAATCCCCCGGATGCCAGGGACCCGCTCTGGCTGCGGGACGACGACTTTCGCCTTTCATTCACCTACGGCAGCTACGTCACACTCACCAACCTGGGGCCGAAGGGGATCCAGAGGCTCGTCGACCAGCGCATTTCTCCCCTGTACGTCAGCGTCCACGCCACCAACCCGGAGCTGCGCGTCCGGCTTCTCAAGAACGATCGCGCAGGTCTCATCCTCGACCAGCTGGCCACGTTGCTCGACGCCGGTCTCGAGGTGCACACCCAGGTGGTGCTGTGCCCCGAATGGAACGACGGTGCGGAACTCGATCGCACGATCCGGGAGCTCTACGCCCTCGGTGCGGGCGTCCTGTCGCTCTCGGTGGTTCCGGTGGGATTGACGCGCTACAACCTCGGCCGGCCGGTGCGTCTTCTCCGCGCGGGCGAGGCCGACCTGGCCATTCGACAGACCCGACTCGTGCGGGATCGCGCCCTGCGGGAGCGAGGGGGGCACTGGTGCTACGCCGCCGATGAACTTTTTCTCATCGCCGGCCGGGATGTGCCTCGGGCCGACTACTATGATGACTGGCCGCTGCGGGAGAACGGCGTCGGTGCGCTGCGGACGCTGATCGACGACTTCGAGGCGGGGAAGGGGCGCCTTACTCCCATCGCCGCCGTGGAGCGCGTGCGGATCGTGACCGGCCGCTCGATGACGCCGTATTTCGAAGACTTTGCGCCCGAGATCGCGCGTCGCATGCAGTGCGCCGTCGAGGTCATCGGCGTGGAGAATCGGTACTTTGGCCCGTCGGTCACGATAGCCGGGCTGCTCGCCGGACGCGATATGCTGGACGGCATCGAGGGGGGCCGGCAAGGCGACCTCGTTCTGCTTCCCGGGACCGCGCTCAACGACGACGAAGTCTTCATCGACGGGATGCCTCTCGACGAGGTGACGCGGGGTCTGTCACCAGCCCGGGTCCGCACCGGCCACGACCTTGTGGAAACGCTGCTGGCCGAGCCGGCGGGCGCCCGATGCAGCAACGGGGGCCCCGGAACCCGGCGCACATGAGCCTCCCGGTCGTGGCGGTGGTGGGCCGCCCCAACGTCGGCAAATCCACCTTCTTCAACAGAGCGATCGGGCGGCGCGTCGCGATCGTGGACGACGCGCCCGGCGTGACCCGGGACCGGAACTTTGCCCGCGCGGATTGGACGGGCCGCCACTTCTTCGTCGTGGACACCGGCGGGGTCGTGGAAGGGTCCGACCGCACGATCGACCGGTTGATCCGCGATCAGGCCATGACGGCCGTGGCGGAGTCCGACGTGGTGCTCTTTCTGGTGGACTCGAAGGCCGGCGTTCACCCCCTCGATCAGAAGCTGGCCGAGGTGCTGCGCAGGAGCGCCAAACCTGTGCTCCTGACGGTGAACAAGGTCGACAACCTCCCCCTCGAGAACACTCACCTCGACTTCTGGGAGTTGGGGATGGGAGAGCCCCACCCGGTGAGCGCCATGTCGGGGAGGGGATTCGGCGACCTGTTCGATGCCATGCTCCCGCTGCTGCCCGACGAGATGGACGAGTCGCGCGAGGACGACATCCGGATCGCGGTCATCGGGAAGCCGAACGCCGGCAAGTCGACGCTGGTGAACCGGCTGTTCGGCGAGAATCGGGTCGTGGTCAGCGACGAACCCGGCACCACCCGGGATCCCGTCGACCTGACCATGAAGTACCACGGCCTGAACCTGACCTTCGTGGACACCGCGGGACTGCGCCGACACGCCCGCATCAGGGACTCGGTGGAGTACTACAGCACGCTGCGCACCGTGCGGGTGGTCCGTGAAGCGGACGTGTGCCTGGTGCTCGTCGACGCTTCCGAGGGTCTGCATCTGCAGGACATCAAGGTGGCCGAGACGGGATGGGAGGCCGGGTGCGGGGTCATTGTGGTGTGCAACAAGTGGGACCTGGTGGAGAAGGAAACGGGCACCGCCGAGGCTTTCGCGCGGGCAGCCCACGAGCGCGTTCCATTCCTGAAGCACGTCCCGTTCCTGTTTGCATCGGCGCTCACCGGCCTGCGCGCGCGGAAGACCCTCGACCTGATCGTAGAGGTCGCCAGGCGCCGGGCCGAGCGGGTTGCCACGCACCTGGTCAACGAAGCCGTGGAGGCCATCGTCGGGCGTCGCCCGCCGCCGCACGCCAGGGGGCGCCCTGTGAAGATCAAGTACGCCACACAGGCAAACACCCATCCTCCTACCTTCATTCTCTTTTCGAACCTTCCCGATGAAATCCCCGTGCACTATCGCAGGTATATCGTCAACTCGCTGAGGAAGATCCGGGATTTCGAGGGAGTGCCGGTGCGGATCAGACTGAGAAAGAGCGGCTCCTGATCACTCTGGATTCCCGCGGGGCGTCGTGGTAACGTCCTACCGGCCCGGTTGTTGAGCGGTCTTTCGGCCGGTCGGATGAGCGCGCGCGCGAGCCGGGGCCGGCATCCGGATTCGGAGGAGCACCCCCTATGATCAGCACGGTTCTGTTGGTTCTCGCGGCGTACGCAGCGGGCGCGATTCCGGCGGCGCACTGGACCGGCCTCTTCATCTACGGCAAGGACCTGCGCACACTCGGAAGCTGCAATCTGGGGGCGACCAACGTGCAGCGCGTCCTCGGATGGAACGCCGCCATCCCGGTCGGCCTCTTCGACGTCTTCAAGGGGTTCGCGCCGGCCTGGTGGTTCCCGATGCTCGACGGCCAAACCGCGCCGTGGTGGGGTGTCGTATACGGCGCCGCCGCCATCGTCGGTCACGTCTTCTCGTTCTGGGTTCGTTTTCGCGGGGGGAAGGGCGTCGCCACCAGCGCAGGCGTGCTGATCGCCGTCGCTCCGCTGGCCGCCGCGGTCGGGGCGGGGACCTGGCTCGTCGTTCTCCTGATTTCGCGCAGGGTGTCCGTGGCCTCGATCGCCGCTGCGGTGTCCGTTCCGGTCGCGGCCCTCCTCGCGCTGGATCCGGATACCCCGCTGCTCACCTTCCTCGTGCTGATGGCGGCCTTCGTGGTATGGGCGCACCGATCGAATATCCGGCGCCTGCTGGCGGGCCAGGAGCCAAGCATCGACGAAGTGCACAAGGCGAGCGGCCGAGACGGGTGACGCTCGGAGACCGGGGCTCGGCAGGGGCGGCGCCCGCCCAGGTGGCCGTGGTTGGCGCCGGCGCATGGGGGACCGCGCTGGCCAATCTGCTCGCGGAGTCGGGTAACCGGGTTCGCCTGTGGGCTCGGGAGCTTGAAGTCGTCGACTCTTTCGCGGATCGCGGTGAGAACGCCCTGTATCTCGAGGGTGCCCCCCTCGACCGGGAGCAACTCTCGGTCACCAATTCGCTGCCCAATGCGTTGAGAGGCGCCGAGTTTGTTGTCTGGGTGTGTCCGGTGCAGTACTCCGCCGCGGTGCTTGCGGAAGCGGCTCCGCATATCCCCGCCGCAGCGACGGTCGTGACCGCTTCGAAAGGGATCGAGGTGACGACGCTTCGCCGAATGGACGAGATCTTCGCCGAGACGCTCCCCCCGGAGCAGGCGGATCGCCTGTGCGTGCTGTCGGGGCCGAGCTTCGCCAGGGAAGTGGTCGCCGGCGCTCCGACTGTGGTGGTGGTCGCCAGCCGGGACGAGGCCGCCCGTCTTGAGGTGCAGGCCCTCTTCCAGACGGATCGCTTCCGCGTCTACACCAACTCCGATGTGGTGGGCGTGGAGCTGGGAGGGGCGCTCAAGAACGTGATCGCGGTGGCGGCGGGAGTGGCGGCCGGGCTGGATCTGGGCCACAACACGGTCGCTGCGCTGATGACGCGGGGGCTGGCCGAGATCAGCCGCCTGGGGGTCGCGCTGGGGGCGCAGCCCTCGACCTTCGCCGGGCTTGCGGGAATGGGCGATCTCGTCCTTACCTGCACCGGTGGTCTGAGCCGGAATCGGACGGTGGGGTTCCGCCTGGGGCGGGGAGAGAGCATGCAGGACATCATGGGAGAGGCGCGCACGGTCGCGGAAGGGGTGGCAACCGTCCGGGCCGTGCACGAGCTTGCGCTTGGGCTCGGCGTTGAAATGCCGGTGTCCGCCGAGGTCCACAAGATCATTGCCGAAGGTGTCGATCCGATGGAGGCGCTGCACCGATTGATGACCAGAGAACCCAAGCCCGAAACCCCGGACATACTGCGTGTGGGAGAGGGGAGCTGAGACCGTGGAACCGATCGTCAAGAGGACCTACTACTCGATCGGCGAGGTCAGTGAACTCGCGGGATTGAAGCCCCACGTTCTGCGTTATTGGGAGACACAGTTCGACGTACTCTCGCCGACCAAGAACCGCGGTGGCAGCCGGGTCTATCGGATGAAGGAGATCGAGACGATTCTTCTCGTCAAACACCTGCTCTACGAGAAGAGGTTCACGATCGCGGGGGCAAGGAAGGAGTTGCAGAAGATGCGCGAGGGGGGACGGCTCGTCGAGATGCGGAAGCTCAAGGCCGAGCCTTCGCTCCTGGCGTCGATCCGCGACGGGCTGCTCGCCCTGCGGGAGGAGCTGACCCTTCCCCCGCCCGAGGATCAGACTTCCTAGTGCGAATTCTCTGCACGAACGACGATGGCTACCTGTCGCCGGGGATCCGGATTCTGGCGGAGGCCGCCCACGAGATCGGTTCGGTCGACATCGTTGCGCCGGATCGCGAACAGAGCGCCTCGAGCAACGCGCTCACGCTGCACCGTCCCCTGCGCATGCGGAAGACGCACGATGGGACCACAATCGTGGACGGGACCCCCACCGACTGCGTGATTCTGGCCGTCGGGGATCTGCTGGCAACGCCGCCAGACCTCTGCGTTTCAGGGGTGAACTACGGTCCGAACATGGGCGAGGACGTCCTCTACTCCGGGACCGTCGCGGCGGCGATGGAGGCCACCATGCTGGGGATCCCCGCGGTTGCCTTTTCCTATGTGGGACGCACCATCGAGGAGCTCGAGGGATGGCAACCCGTGGTGAGCGGCCTGTTGCGCCAGATCGTCACCCGGGGGATTCCGAGCCATGAGTTTCTCAACATCAACATCCCACCCCTGGCGCCGGACGAAGTGCGGGGCGTCCGAGTAACGAACCTGGGAAGGCGGCGGTACAGCGACGCGATCACGCGGGCGCCGGATCCCTCCGGCCGGGAGTACTACTGGATCGGCGGCGGGGTCGCCAACTGGAACGGTGGACCCGACTGCGACTACCGGGCTATCGAGGATGGATACATATCGGTCACGCCTCTGCACCTGGACCTCACCAGCTACCGCCGCCTCGACGAGCTGCGCGGATGGAATCTGAGCCTTTGACGGCGCCCTCGGGATGAGACACTGGCTCGGCAACGCGTTGCGCGGACTCTGCATGGGGGCCGCGGACGCGGTTCCCGGCGTATCCGGCGGCACGATCGCTCTCATTCTGGGCATCTATTCGCGCCTCATCGATGCCGTCGGCGGCCTGGGCGCCGCGACCCTCCGCCGTGCGCGCGCCCGGCCGTTCTGGTCGCTTGCGGCGGCGGGGCTGAGGGATCCGGCCCGTCTTCCCGCGAGTCCTGCCGGCACCGATGCCGGCCGGGTCCTGTTTCTGGCCTCGCTGGGCACCGGCATCCTGCCCGCCTTCGCCATTGGTGCACAGGTTCTCCCGCCCCTGCTCGGCCTCTATCCCGCCCAGATGCGGGGCTTCTTCCTGGGTCTGGTTCTGGCGTCGGTGGTCATACCGTGGCGCGAGCTGGCGCGCCGCGGCCTGTCGCGCTGGATCCTCTCGCTGACCGCCTGCATCGTCACCGCCTGGTTCGTCGGCCTGCCCGAGCCGACCGGCGGCCACGCGCGCGGGGTGGTCACGCTGGAGTTCGGAGCCCCCGCAGCCGAGGATGTCCGGCTCACGCCGCAGAACCTCACGCTGCTGGCCCAGGGCGATGGAACGCGCGGCGACATCGCATTCGGGCTGGCCACCACGCTGGCGGTCCCGGCGGGCGCGACCGGCGTCCAGGCGGAGGTCGTCGCCAGAATGACCGGAAGCGTCGGAAATGTGCCCGCAGGAGCCATGGAAGTGGCCGAGGCGCCGCTTACCGTCGCCGGCATCGTCCAACCGGCGCCGCTCACGGGCGGCCGCAACCCCGCGCTGGCCTTTGTATTCCTGGGAGGTCTTCTTGCCATCTCGGCGATGGTGCTTCCAGGGGTGTCAGGCTCCTTCGTGCTCCTGCTTCTGGGGCTCTATCATTTCGTGTTCTACTCGCTGTCCCAGACCATCAGCTACCGGGATCCCGGGTCGGCTGTCGTGGTCGCGACCTTCGTCGTGGCGGTGGCTATCGGTCTCCTGACCTTCGTTCGCGTCGTCAAGCAACTGCTGACCCGGTGGCGCGACGGCACACTGGCGGTGCTTACGGGCCTCATGGTCGGTTCGCTGCGCAAGCTGTGGCCCTTTACCGACTACACGCCCGAGGGCAGGGAAGTGGCGACCTGGCCGGGCGCCGGCGATCCGGAGATCCTCTCGGTGATCCTGCTGTTCGCGCTGGGGACGGCAGCCGTGATCCTTCTCGACAGGATCGGACGGCGGCGCAAGCGTCCCCGCCAGGACTCGAACCTGGGTTCGCCTCCGACGACGTGCCCTCTCAGCTGAAGATCCACGAGGACGCGATCGGCACGCGCGACGTCTAAAGCATTTTCCAATTCGGAAATGAGCATGAACGGGGTGCGGGAGCAGTTGATGCGAGGAGCGGAGGAACGTGCTGTACGTCCCTGGCGGCATGGAGGCTGGGCACCTGGAGCGCTGATGAGGGCCTCGAGCACCGGAATCAGGAAGTGTTCGGTGACGCGGGGGACGGCCGCAAGCTGTTGGTACTGAGTCACTTCGTCGACCGCATTGATGATGCATACTCCCTTCTCGCCGTCGCGGTCATCGGTGTGGACGGTGTCGACGCGCACGAAACCGGGGCGGCCCTCGGGACGGGGCTTGCGGCGCGCGCCGATGGAGGAGGGGGCGCCTTGGGTCTTGCGGAACGTGGTCCTGGCGCGTTGGTGGCCGGGCCGGACAGCTGGCCGAAAGCCTCGTCCACCTCGGTCGGCAACAGGGCGTCGCCGGGCGTGTAGACGGTCCGGAAGGGCCGCGCCGGGGTTTGCTTCTGCGGTCGTGGAGGGTGATGTCGGCCGCCTCATTCCCTGCCAGGAAGGCGCGGACGTCGTCGTGGCTGCGAATCCGTTCCGTGCGAAGTGTCATGATCATGCTCACATGATCTGCCCGCACCCCGCTTCATGCTCACTTGTCGTCGGAAATCAGTCTCACCCTCATGCTCACTTGTCGTTGGACAACGCTAACGGTTGCAGGATCTTACCTGATCACGATATTCTAATGCGCTATGTATTTTTGTCGTATTACGTTCGCGTATTATGATCGATCATGACGTTATAGTCGCGCACTACTGATGCGAAGCGAGGCCGGCAACGTCTGGGCTGGGGCTGAGGCGGCGGCTGTCGGCTCAGGCCACCTTCACCTCAACCACGAGACCAAACATGACCGATGAGACCCACGTTCACGGCGTCCGGCACCCGGATTCTCCTCCGAATCCGGTCCCGGACGCCGAATCGCGCGGCGAAGACGCAGCTCTGCCGCCCAAGATCATGGTGGTCTCGGACGATGGCCCGGACGCCTTGGATCTGGTCGTCCGGCTGAACGAGGGAGGCTACGCGGCTCGGGCCGTGTCCACATCCGGGTCGCGCGAAGCCGTGAAGAATGCCGCGAAGCCCCCCGATCTCGCGCTCGTGGATCTGAGCCGCGCGGGCATCGACGCGGCGGAGCGCCTGCGGACCGAAGGCGAGGTGCCCGTTGTGTACCTCGTCGGCGGTGCCGACCCGGAGATGTTGCGGCGTGCCCGGGAGACGCGGCCGTTCGGCTATCTCGCCCGGCCCGTGGGGACGGCACAGCTGCACCTGAGCGTCGAATCCGCCCTCGCGCTGCAGAGGCGGGAGCGGGAGCGGGCGGAGGCAGCACGCGGGTTGGAGCAGAAAATCGGGCAGCTGCGATCCCACAAGAATCTGATGTCGACGATCCTGAACCACATGGACGATGGCGTCGTCGCCGCCGACGCGAACGGCGACTACATCTTCGCCAATGAGAGCGTAAGACGGACCCTGGGCGGAGGCATTCCGGACATCGACATGGAGCAGCGGCCCGAGGCATTCGGCATCTTCCGGCCAGACCGGAAGACGCCGCTGCCTATCGCGGAGGAGCCGATACCTCGCGCCCTCCGGGGCGAGAAGACGGACTGCGAGATCTTCGTGCGAAACCGCTGGGTACCCGAAGGGGTGCACGTGAGCCTCTCCGGCAGACCCGCCGAGTTCGGAGACGGCTTCGCCGGAGCGGTTGTGATCTATCGCGACATCACACGCATCAAGGAGGCCGAGAAGAAGCTCGAGGAGGCGACTCGTGTGCTGGAGGATCAGACCAGGCTCCTCGGCACGGTCCTGGACAGCATGTCGGAAGGCGTGGTCGTCATCAACAACGAGGGCCGGCTGCTCCATATCAACAGGAGCGGCAAGGATATCGTGGGCGGGCACGTCCTGGACGCAGGTCCCAAGGAGTGGTGCGGGCCGCAGGTATTGTTCCATGTCGACGGGCAGACGCCGGTCAAACAGGAGGAGCTGCCGATTGTCCGCGCGCTGCTCGGCGAATCGATCAACGACGAGCAGTACTTCCTCCGCGACGAGCAGAGACCGGACGTCCGGTACGTCAGCGTGTCCGCAACGCCGCTGAGGCCCGGGACCGACAGCAAGGTCTTCGGGGCCGTGGCAATCATCCGCGACATCACGAAGCAGAAAGAGTCGGATCTGAAGCTGCGGCGGACGCTTCGCGAGACCCAGGAACACGATGAGCTGATGCGGACCGTGTTCGCATCCATGAGCGATGGCGTCGTCGCCGCCGACGCAACGGGCAAGTTCACTCTGTTCAACGCTGCGGCGGAGCGGATCGTAGGGGTCGGGATGCTGGATGCCGATCCCGACCAGTGGGCTGGACGGTACGGCCTTTTCGAATCGGACCAAGAGACTCGTCTCCCGACCGAGGACGTACCGCTCGTCAAAGCCATCGGAGGGAAGCGAACGGTGGAGCAGGAGGTGTTCGTCCGCAACGAGAAGCGGCCGGACGGCATCTACATCGTGGTCAACGGCGAGCCCATGCCGGGACAGGGCGGTGGTGTCGCCGTTTTTCGCGACGTAACCAGACAGAGGGAATCCGACCAGGCCCGCGAGCGCGCATTGAGGAAGCTGCGCGAACAGACCGATTTGATGGACGCCGTGTTCGACAGCATCACCGAGGGGATCGTGGTCCTGGACCGCAAGGGCGAAGCTGCCCTGATCAATCGCGCCGGGGCCCTGATCACGAAGATGGAACAGAGGGGCCTGCCGATCCAAAGGTGGTCCGAGAAATTCCGACTCTATGATCCGGATGGCTCGATGCCCGTGGATTACAGGGATCTTCCGATTTTTCGCGCCGCGTTCAAGGGTGAGATGATCACCGAGGAAGACTACCTCCTGATCAACAACGGTCACGACGAGGGAATCATCATCCGCATCAACGCGCGGTCCCTGTTGGCTCCGGATGGGTCAACGCGGGGAGGGGTTTCGGTGTTCCGCGACGTCACCGATGCGCGGCGCGCGGAGGAGGCGTTGGCGGAAGCGTTCGCACAGGGAAAGATCGAGATCATCGATACCATCCTCCACAACATCGGCAACGCGGTTAACAGCGTCGCCACGGGAATCAACACCATCGGCCGCCACCTGGGGGACGACACCCTCAAGCGGCGGCTGCAATCGCTCGTGGACGCGCTCGAGGAGCACCGGGAAGACTGGGTCGACTACATCGAGAACGATCCGCGAGGCCGGTTGGCGCTGCCGCTGATGATCGCGCTGGGGAAGGATCTCATTGAAAGGGACGCCAGGATGCGCAACGCGGCCGGCCGGGCCGAGAAGCGCGTCGAACACATTGCGGACATCATCAGGACCCAGGGAGCGTTCAAGAACAGGCACACGATGAAGAAAGAAATCGACCTCCGCGACAGCCTGAAGGACGCGGTCGGCCTCCTGGACGACCCCATCCGGGCCGCGGGCGTGCAGGTCGACGTTGAATGCGAGGGCGCGCCGGGGATCATCAATACGGACGAGAGCGGATTTCAGCAGATGCTGGTGAATCTGGTCCGCAATGCGGTTGATGCCGTCAGGGAACGCGCCGCGGCAGCGGAGCGCGACTGGACACCACGGATCCGGATCCGATCCTATGTCCGCGGGAAAAGCCTGATGATCGATGTAGAGGACAACGGAATCGGGATTCCGCCGGAAAAGCTCAAGGCCATTTTCGCCGCCGGCTTCACGACGAAGAAGGGTGGCACGGGATTGGGGCTCCATTCTGCGGCCACCTTCCTCGGAAGATCGGGTGGGCGTATCCGGGCGATGAGCGAGGGCGCCGGATGCGGGACCATGGTTCGCGTGCGAATGCAGCTGTCGACGCTCGGCGTTGCGGAAGTCCCTGCCGGGGACGCGACCCGGACCAGCCGCAGCCGCCAACGACGCGGGCCCGTCGAGGAATCGCGGGGAGCTGACGGATGAGTACGCACGGTGCTTCAGCGGGCGCCGAGTCGATCCCGTGGCGGCACTGGAACAGGCGAATCCTCATCGTTGACGACCAGCCGGAGCTTCACGAAGACCTGGTGGAGATGTTGATGCCCGTTAGCGGGAAGCGGATTTCCGACGAGTTGGCGGCAGCCTTCGGCGGCCCCGAGGGAGAACCGGATTCCGCAAGCTCCGACGAGGACGTCCTGCCGGAGTTCGAACTCTCGCACGCCTACAACGGCCTCAAGGCATGCGAGCGAGTCGAGGAGGCGCATCGAGCGGGCAAGCCGTTCGCGCTGGCCTTCGTCGATCTGCGGATGCCTCCCGGCATGGATGGAATCGAAGCCATCCAGAGGATCCGGCGCACCGATCGAGACATCGAGATTGTCATCATGACCGCGTACAGCGACCGCACTCTGGGGGACATCGTTCGCCGTACCGAGCTGTTGCACAAGATGCTCTACGTGAGGAAACCGTTCACCCGGGAGGAGATCCAGCAGACCGCGATGTGCCTGGTGGGCAAGTGGAACGTCGAGCAGGAACTGGGCATCAGGTCACAGGAGATCGCTGCCAGCAATCGGGCGCTGGAGGCCGTGCTCGACGCGACCGAGGACGCGATGGTGATGTTCGACGAGACGGGACGGTTTGTGCTCGCGAATCGCAAGTTCGAACAGGTGTTCGGTGTTGCGCAGGCGGAGCTGGGCGCGATGTCCAGAAAGGAGCTGGGAGACAGGCTCAAGGACCGGTTCAAGGAGCCGCGCGCCGCCGACGTCGAGGCGGGATTCGTCGTGGAGGGAGCCGGCGTCCTGGTCGAACACACGGAGTCGGCCGGACTCGGACGCTTGTTCTATCGGTCGAAAGCACCGGTCAAGGACGGACGCGGCGCCGTCATGGGACGCCTCGAAGTGTATCGGGACGTTGCGAAGGACATCGAGGTGCAGAAGATGAAGAGCGAGGTGATGCGCCTGCGCGGTGAGCTGGAGGCGACGCACTCGTTCGGTGAGATGGTCGGGGGCAGTCGCGAGATCCGGGAGCTGTACGGGTTCATTCGGCAGGGGGCGGCCAGCGAGGTGACCGTGCTGATTCGCGGCGAGACCGGTACCGGCAAGGAGCTGGTGGCCAAGTCCTTCCACATGAACAGCGCGCGCAGGGACGGCCCCTTCCTCGCGGTCAACTGCGCCGGGATTCCCGAGGGCCTGGTGGAGAGTGAGCTCTTCGGTCACAAGCGGGGAGCCTTTACCGATGCCCAGGAGACGAGAAGGGGCGCTTTCGAACGCGCCAGGGGCGGAACCCTGTTCCTCGATGAGATCGGGGACATGCACGCATCCGCACAGGCGAAGCTCCTTCGGGTGCTCCAGGAGCGGGAGTTTCAGCGTGTGGGCGGATCCAGGATGAGGAAAGCCGACGTGCGCGTTCTCGCCGCCACGAACCGGGAGCTGGAGCACGACGTCGAGGCGGGCTTGTTCAGGAAGGATCTGTTCTACCGCCTTTCCGTGTTCCCTGTGACCATACCGCCCCTCCGGCAGCGCCGGGAGGACATTCCCCTGCTCGCGGGTCATTTCCTCAGGACGCAAGCCCAGCGGGCCGGGAAGTCCATCGACGGCGTGTCCACCGCCGCCATGCGGATGTTGCTCCAGTACGATTGGCCGGGGAACGTCCGCGAGTTGGCGAACGTCCTTGAGCGCGCGGTGCTGCTGGAGACGGAGAGCGTCATCCAGCCCGGCAGTCTTCCGGGGCGGTTGAGCGAGACCCGGGAACCCGCGACCCGGGGGGACCGCGAGGCGGTTCCCACGTCTCGAACCCTCGCCGCCATCGAACGTGAGGCGCTCGCCGATGCGCTGGCCATCTCGGGGAACAATGTGACCGAGGCGGCGCGCCGTCTCGGGATCAATCGATCGACGCTCTATCGGAAGCTCAGGAAGCACGGCCTGCGGCCCCGCGAATGAGCCCGAACTTCAGCGCGGGCCGGCGCGTGTAGCCAACGCTCGCCCTGATCTCTCCAGGAAGTCCGCTCTGACAGGGTTCGAGCCGCACCGGCATTGCTAAAGCCTCATCGAGGGGCTTGCCGGCACTGTACCGTATGGCAACGGTGTCGCAATACGCGCCACTCTCGTCTTGATGGCTTTCCAAATCATTGTGTGGCAAGCACTTCCAATCCCTCCACACTGTCCGCACCCCAGTTGGGAATCGTGCGCCCTGGAGGCAGGCAAGTAGTTGTGTTGATGTGACTTAGGCTGCCTTTGAGGTAGTCGGCCTCGCAGATGTTGCCGTCGCATTTGGACACATATGTGCCCAAACCACGGCTTGTTATGTAAGTCATTGTCAATAAACACGTTATCCGGTCGTCAATCATTGGCATGGTTCGTGCGGCAAAGGCGTGTCATTGAAATCACGTCTCTGACGCTCGCGCTGGACACCAAGCCAGAGCGGGGCTCGCCAAGGCAAATAGCCAATGACCACAAGAAACGCGACCGGTTCCAGGGTACTCCTGGGCGTTCTCCTCATCGCCATCCTGCCATCACAGGTTTACGCCAGAAACGGGTTTGCGGCCTCTATGTCGGCCTTCGAGGCCGCACCACGGGCCGACACGGCGGTGGTGACGCTTGCCGACGCAGCGGTCGACGAGGACGACGCGACCGTGTTCAGGGTGCCATTGGACAGGGCGGTGGAGCGCGGCCTGGCGGTGACGCCGAGCTTCAACGACGGCAACGCCCCCACCGGGGCTGCGCCTGCGATCACTTCGGTGGCGATCACTTCGACGCCGTCATTTGATGCGGACGGCGACGGGACGGCGGAGACCTACCTCCGGCGGGAGAGCATCGAGGTCACGGTGACCTGGTCGGAAGACGTGGTCTGGGACGTGTCGGCCTCGGGTGCGGAGCTACGGCTGCGGCTGGACGTGGAGGGGCAGTCGAACACCACGAAGATCGCGCGTCTGGTGACAGGCGGTGCGACAAGCGGCACGGCGCGGTCGCTGGCATTCCGCTACCCGGTGGGGGCGAGGGACCGGGACACCGACGGCGTCTTCCCGAAGCCGGCAGGGAACGGCAACATCGTGCACCTGGTGGGCGGCGCCACGCTGAAGGACTCCGGTGGCCAGAACGTGCCGCGTGCCCACGGCGGGCTGACGGCGGATCCGAACCACCAGGTGAACGGCAGCCCGAACGCGACTGCCCCGGCGGTGGTGACGATTGCGGATGCTGCGGCCGACGAAGGCGACGACATCACCTTCACGGTGACGCTGGACAAGGCGGTGGCGGGCGGGTTCACCGTGACGCCGAGCTTCACGGACGGGACCGCGACCGAGGGCGAGGACTACTCGGAGAACAAGGCCGGGATCAGCTTCGCGGGCACGAAGGGCGAGACGCAGACGTTCACGGTCGCGACCACCGACGACACCGACGAGGAGTCCGACGAGACGTTCACGGTCGCCCTGGCTGTCTCGGGGACGACGCAGACGGTGACAGCCACGTCCAGCGCCACCGGTACCATCCGCGACGACGACGAGACCCCGGAGCCCCCCGCGCTCAGCTCGGTGGCGATCACTTCGACGCCGTCATTTGATGCGGACGGCGACGGGACGGCGGAGACCTACCTCCGGCGGGAGAGCATCGAGGTCACGGTGACCTGGTCGGAAGACGTGGTCTGGGACGTGTCGGCCTCGGGTGCGGAGCTACGGCTGCGGCTGGACGTGGAGGGACAGTCGAACACCACGAAGGTCGCGCATCTGGTGACGGGCGGTGCGACAAGCGGCACGGCGCGGTCGCTGGCATTCCGCTACCCGGTGGGGGCGAGGGACCGGGACACCGACGGCGTCTTCCCGAAGCCGGCAGGGAACGGCAACATCGTGCACCTGGTGGGCGGCGCCACGCTGAGGGACGCCCATGGCCAGGACGTGCCGCGCGCCCACGGCGGGCTGACGGCGGATCCGAGCCACCAGGTGAACGGCAGCCCGAACGCGACTGCCCCGGCGGTGGTGACGATTGCCGACGCTGCGGCCGACGAAGGCGACGACATCACCTTCACGGTGACGTTGGACAAGGCAGTGGCGAGCGGGTTCACCGTGACGCCGAGCTTCACGGACGGGACGGCTACGGAGGGCACGGACTACACCGAGAACACGGCCGGGATCTCGTTCGCCGGGACGAAGGGCGAAACGCAGACGTTCACGGTCGCGACCACCGAGGACTCGGAGGAAGAGTCGGACGAGACCTTCAGGGTGAGCCTGAGGGTGTCCGGGACCTCGGCCAGTGTGACCGCCACGTCCAGGGCGACCGGCACGATCCGCGACGACGACGAGACGCCGGCGGTGGTGGCGATTGCGGACGCTGCGGCCGACGAAGGCGACGACATCACCTTCACGGTGACGTTGGACAAGGCAGTGGCGAGCGGGTTCACCGTGACGCCGAGCTTCACGGACGGGACGGCCACGGAGGGCACGGACTACACCGAGAACACGGCCGGGATCTCGTTCGCCGGGACGAAGGGCGAAACACGGACCTTCACGGTGGCGACCACCGAGGACTCGGAGGAAGAGTCGGACGAGACGTTCAGGGTGAGCCTGAGGGTGTCCGGGACCTCGGCCAGTGTGACCGCCACGTCCAGGGCGACCGGCACGATCCGCAACGACGACGAGACGCCAGCGGTGGTGACGATTGCGGACGCTGCGGCCGACGAAGGCGACGACATCACCTTCACGGTGACGTTGGACAAGGCAGTGGCGAGCGGGTTCACCGTGACGCCGAGCTTCACGGACGGGACGGCCACGGAGGGCACGGACTACACCGAGAACACGGCCGGGATCTCGTTCGCCGGGACGAAGGGCGAGACGCAGACGTTCACGGTCGCGACCACCGAGGACTCGGAGGAAGAGTCGGACGAGACCTTCAGGGTGAGCCTGAGGGTGTCCGGGACCTCGGCCAGTGTGACCGCCACGTCCAGGGCGACCGGCACGTCCGCGACGACGACGAGACGCCGGCGGTGGTGACGATTGCAGACGCTGCGGCCGACGAAGGCGACGACATCACCTTCACGGTGACGTTGGACAAGGCAGTGGCGAGCGGGTTCACCGTGACGCCGAGCTTCACGGACGGGACGGCCACGGAGGGCACGGACTACACCGAGAACACGGCCGGGATCTCGTTCGCCGGGACGAAGGGCGAAACGCAGACGTTCACGGTCGCGACCACCGAGGACTCGGAGGAAGAGTCGGACGAGACCTTCAGGGTGAGCCTGAGGGTGTCCGGGACCTCGGCCAGTGTGACCGCCACGTCCAGGGCGACCGGCACGATCCGCGACGACGACGAGACGCCGGCGGTGGTGACGATTGCGGACGCTGCGGCCGACGAAGGCGACGACATCACCTTCACGGTGACGTTGGACAAGGCAGTGGCGAGCGGGTTCACCGTGACGCCGAGCTTCACGGACGGGACGGCCACGGAGGGCACGGACTACACCGAGAACACGGCCGGGATCTCGTTCGCCGGGACGAAGGGCGAGACACGGACCTTCACGGTGGCGACCACCGAGGACTCGGAGGAAGAGTCGGACGAGACGTTCAGGGTGAGCCTGAGGGTGTCCGGAACCTCGGCCAGTGTGACCGCCACGTCCAGGGCGACCGGCACGATCCGCAACGACGACGAGACCCCGGAGCCCCCCGCGCTCAGCTCGGTTGCGATCACTTCGACGCCGTCATTCGATGCGGACGGCGACGGGACGGCCGAGACCTACCTCCGGCGGGATAACATCGAGGTGACGGTGACGTACGCGGAGGCCGTGGTCTGGGACGTGTCGGCCTCGGGCGCGGAGCTACGGCTGCGGCTGGACGTGGAGGGACAGTCGAACACCACGAAGATCGCGCGTCTGGTGACGGACGGTGCGACGAGCGGCACGGCGCGGTCGCTGGCATTCCGCTACGCGGTGGGGGCGAGGGACCGGGACACCGACGGCGTCTTCCCCAAGCCGGCGGGGAACGGCAACATCGTGCACCTGGTGGGCGGCGCCACGCTGAAGGACTCCCATGGCCAGGACGTGCCGCGCGCCCATGGCGGGCTGACGGCGGGTCCGAACCACCAGGTGAACGGCACGGCGGTGGTGACGATTGCGGATGCTGCGGCCGACGAAGGCGACGACATCACCTTCACGATGACGCTGGGCAATGCGGTGGCGGGCGGGTTCACCGTGACGCCGAGCTTCACGGACGGGACGGCGACCGAGGGCAACGACTACACGGAGAACACGGCCGGGATCTCGTTTGCCGGGACCAGGGGCGAGACGCAGACGTTCACGGTCGCGACGACGGAAGACGCCGACGAGGAGTCCGACGAGACGTTCACCGTTGCCCTGACTGTTTCCGGGACCACGGAGACGGTGACCGCGACGGACACGGCCACTGGCACCATCCGCAACGACGATGAGACCCCGGAGCCCCCCGCGCTCAGCTCGGTTGCGATCACTTCGACGCCGTCATTTGATGCGGACGGCGACGGGACGGCCGAGACCTACCTCCGGCGGGAGAGCATCGAGGTCACGGTGACCTGGTCGGAAGACGTGGTCTGGGACGTGTCGGCCTCGGGTGCGGAGCTGCGGCTGCGGCTGGACGTGGAGGGGCAGTCGAACACCACGAAGGTCGCGCGTCTGGTGACGGGCGGTGCGACAAGCGGCACGGCGCGGTCGCTGGCATTCCGCTACCCGGTGGGGGCGAGGGACCGGGACACCGACGGCGTCTTCCCCAAGCCGGCGGGGAACGGCAACATCGTGCACTTGGTGGGCGGCGCCACGCTGAAGGACGCCCATGGCCAGGACGTGCCGCGTGCCCACGGCGGGCTGTCCGCCGATCCGAACCACCAGGTGAACGGCAGCCCGAACGCTACTGCACCGGCGGTGGTGACGGTGGCCGACGCTGCGGCCGACGAAGGCGACGACATCACCTTCACGGTGACGCTGGACGAGGCGGTGGCGGGCGGGTTCACCGTGACGCCGAGCTTCACCGACGGGACGGCCACGGAGGGGACCGACTACACCGAGAACACGGCCGGGATCAGCTTCGCGGGCACGAAGGGCGAGACGCAGACCTTCACGGTCGCGACCACCGACGACAGCGACGAGGAGTCCGACGAGACGTTCACGGTCGCCCTGGCTGTCTCGGGGACGACGCAGACGGTGACCGCCACGTCCACCGCCACCGGTACCATCCGCGACGACGACCGTGGCGCGACTCGCTCCGCCACCACTTCCGTGACGATCATCGACGCATCGGCCGCCGAGGGCGCCTCCCTCACGTTCACGGTGACGCTGAACAAGGCGGTGTCGGGCGGCTTCACCGTGACCCCGAGCTTCACGGACGGGACCGCGACCGAGGGCACGGACTACACCGAGAACACGGCCGGGATCAGCTTCGCGGGCACGAAGGGCGAGACGCAGACGTTCACGGTGGCGACGACGGAGGATCCCGTCGTGGAATCTGACGAGATCTTCACTGTGGCGCTGGCCGTCTCCGGGACCTCGGAGACGGTGACCGCCACGTCCACCGCCACCGGCACGATCCGCAACGACGACCGCGGCGCGACTCGCTCCAACACCTCTGCGCCAGTGATCACGGCGCCGGACGCCAAGACCTACGAGCAGGGCGAGTCCATCACGGCGTTCGGGATTACGGTGACCGATGCCGACGGCGACACGGTGACGGTGACGGTGACGGGCCTGCCGTCGGGCCTCTCGTACACGAACGACCAGGTGCAGGGCACGGTGGAGGTCAACGCGTCCATACAGGACTACACCGTGACGATCTCGGCGGACGACGGGGTGAACACGGCAACTACGGCAACGTTCACGATCACGGTCACGCCGCATTGGAATCGTCCAACGGTGGACATCTCGGGTCCGACCAGTGCTCAGAGGGGAGGGTTTGACGTCAGGATCATCTTTTCGGAAGACGTGACAGGCTTCACCAAGTCGGATGTGACGGTGGGCAACGGGTCGGTGACCTGGTTTTCCGGCGACGGGTATTCCTATGACGCGACGATTGCACCGGCGGCCACCGGGACGGTGACCGTGGACGTGGCCGCAAACGTGGCTGAGGACGGTGCGGAATACGGCAACGTAGCGGCGCCCCGGTTCTCGGTGGAATATGATGTGGATGCGCCGACGGTGAGCATCAGCGGCCCGACGGCGAGCCAGAGCGAATCGTTCGACTTGACGATCACCTTCTCGGAATCGGTGACCGGATTCGACCAGGCGGACGTGACTGTGGGCGGCGGCTCCGTGACGGCTTGGTCCGGTTCGGGGGCCAGCTACACGGCCAAGATCACGCCGACGGCCAATGGGACGCTGACGGTGGATGTGGCCGCCAATGTGGCCGCGGACATAGCAGGCAACCGAAACACGGCGGCGAGCCAGTTCACCGTGCCGGTGGCGCTGACGCGGCCGACGGTCGTCATCAGTGGTCCGGCCAGTGTTCAGACGGGCGTGTTCTCCGTGAGCATCGCCTTCTCGCACGCAGTGACGGGGTTCGCGCAGGCGGATGTGACGGTGGGCAACGGACGAATGACCGGGTGGGCCGAAACGAATGGAAGAGCCTCGGTCTACATCACGCCGGCGGCCAGCGGGGCGGTGACGATCGACGTGCCGCCGAATGTGGCCACGGATGGCAATGGCAACGGCAACCTGGCGGCGGTCCAGTATTCGGTAGAGGCGAGTCTGGGCGAGCCGACGGTGACCATCACTTGTCCGACCGGTGTGCAGACGGGCGCCTTCCACATGCCGATCACCTTCTCGGAGTCGGTGACCGGGTTCGCGAAGTCGGATCTGCAGGTGGGCAACGGACGGGTGACCTCGTGGGCCGAGACGAATGGAAGAGCTTCGGTCTACATCACGCCAGCGGCCACCGGGACGGTGACGATAGACGTGCCGGCGAATGTGGCTACGGACAGTGACGGTTACGGCAACCTGGCGGCGCAACAATGCAGCGTTCAAGCCGACCTGGATGCCCCCGCCCTGACCGTGACCGACGCCTCGGCCGCCGAGGGCGACCAGCTCACATTCACGGTGGCGCTGGACAAGGCGGTGTCGGGCGGCTTCACCGTGACGCCCTCCTTCGTCGACGGCACGGCCTCCAAGAGCACGGACTACACCGAGAACCTGGCGGGGATCAGCTTCGCCGGCACGGCAGGCGAGAAGCAGACCTTCACCGTGGCCACGGCCGAGGATACGGCGGTGGAAGCCAACGAGACCTTCACGGTCAGCTTGAGCGTCTCCGAGACGACGGCGACGGTGAAGGCGACCGATACGGCGACGGGGACGATCATCGACGACGACGGTGCGACGTCCGTGACGGTCATCGACGCATCGGCCGCCGAGGGCGCCTCCTTCACGTTCACGGTGACGCTGAACAAGGCGGTGTCGGGCGGCTTCACGGTGACGCCCGGCTTTGCCGGCGGGACTGCGGCGAAGGGCGGGGACTACACGGCGAACACGGCCGCGCTCAGCTTCGCCGGGACGGCCGGCGAGCAGCACACCTTCACGGTGGCCACCACCGAGGACGAGGTGGTCGAATACGACGAGACGTTCACCGTGAGCCTGGCCGTCTCAGGGACGTCGGAGTCCGTAACGGCGACCAGTACGGCGACCGGCACGATTACCAACGACGACTTCGCGACCGTCACGATCGATGACGCAACGGCGTTGGAGACCTACACGTCATTGGTGCCTGTGGCCTTCGGCGCAAGGGTCGACAAGGCGGTGCAGGGCGGTTTCCTCCTGAAAACGGTGGTTACCAACGGCACCGCCACCAACGGCAGCGACTTCCGCGGCATCCCGACACAGATCCCAATCACCGGTGGGCCCGCGAGCTTTTTCCTATCGCTCATTCCCGTCAACGACGTGATCGTCGAGGGGACGGAGACCTTCACCATCGGCTTCGAAGTGTCCGGCGCGCCGCCGGGAGTGAGGGCGACCGACACCGCGACCGGGACGATCACCGACGACGACGGTGCAGCCGTGACGATCGCGGACGCGTCGGCACGGGAGGGGAACACGATCACCTTCACGGCGACGGTGGACAGGGCCGTCGTGGGCGGCTTCACCGTGACGCCGAGCTTCACCGACGGCACGGCGGCGAGCGGGACGGACTACACCCAGAACGCAGCGGCGCTCACCTTCGCCGGAACCGTGGGCGAGCAGAAAACCTTCACCGTGGCGACGGCCGCGGACACGCTGGACACTTCGAACAAGACGTTCACGGTGGGCCTGAGCCTCTCCAACACATCGTTGTGGGTGAAGGCGACCGACACGGCGACGGGTACGATCCTCGACACCGCCGCGCCGGAGCCGCCAGCGCCCAAGGGACCCAACTCCCCGCCGGTGATCGCACAGATGGAGGGCATCCGCGCTTTCCAGTACCAGGCGATTGAGCCGTGGACCATCCCCGTAAGCGATGCCGACGGCGACACGCTGACGCTGACGCTGGAGAATCTGCCGCCCGGGCTGTCCTACTCGGACGGCGCCGTGCGAGGAACGGCGCTGCCGGACGACCCCCGGATTCGGTACAGCTCGAGCAGGGATTGGAAGGTGACCGTCGAGGCGGACGATGGCGTGGCCGCGCCGGTGAGCAGGATCTTCAACTACAGAGTGTATTGGCCCGCGCCGGAGATCACGGTGCCGGGCAACAAGACGTATGAGCAGGGCGAGGCGATCGCGGCGTTCGCCATCGAGGTCACCGAACCGGGCAGCACGACGGTCACGGTGACTGGTCTGCCGTCGGGTCTGTCGTACGCGTCGGGGCAGGTGCAGGGGACCGTGGCTGCGGACGCGGATGTCAAGCACTACACGGTCACGATCACCGCCGACGACAATTCCCATCCTGCGGTGACGGATACGTTCACGGTCACCGTGACCCCACCGAGTGCGCCGAAAGTGACGATCGAGGACGCCTCGGCCGCCGAGGGCGACTCGATCACGTTCACGGTGACGCTGAACAAGGCGGTGTCCGGCGGGCTGACGGTCACTCCGAGCTTCACCGACGGCACGGCTGCGGAGCGCACGGACTACACCGGGAACACGGCCGCGCTCAGCTTCACAGGGACAGCCGGCGAGCAGCAGACCTTCACGGTGGCCACGACCGAGGACACCGATATCGAGGCGGACGAAACCTTTACCGTCAGCCTGGCCGTCTCGGGGACCTCGGATACCGTGACGGCGACCGACACGGCGACGGGGACGATCACCAACGACGACGCGCGGGCGGTGACGATTGCCGACGCCTCGGCCAGCGAAGGCGATTCGATGACGTTCACGGTGACGCTGGACGGCGCGGTGGCGGGCGGCTTCACCGTGACGCCGAGCTTCACCGACGTCACGGCGAGGAGCGGCGTGGACTACACCCGGAACACCACGGCGATCACTTTCGCCGGCACGGCGGGCGAGACACGGACCTTCACCGTGGCGACGACCGAGGACGCCTACCAGGAAGCCGACGAGACCTTCACCGTGGGCCTGAGCGTCTCCGGCGCGTCGCTATCGGTAGGGGCGTCCGGCACGGCGACAGGGACGATCCTCGATGACGGTGACGCAACGACGAACAGTCCTCCGGTGATCAAGCCGCTGAATATTCGACATTACGATTTTCAGTACCAGACGATCCTACCGTGGTGCATCAAGGTGCATGACGACGACGGCGACGACGTGACGGTGACGGTGACAGGCCTGCCGCAGGGACTGTCCCATTCGGATTCGGATTCATGTTCGGGCGGCACGGTCAGCGGGACGGCGATGCCGAATACGCACCGGATTCCGGCCCGCAGGGATAACGCGTTCATTGTGAAAGTCAACGCGGACGACGGCGTGAACGCCGTGGTGACCCACAGTTTCAATTACTTCGTGATGTGGGGGAGACCGCATATCACGTCGCCGGGCGACAAGACGTATCAGCAGGGCGAGCAGATCGCGGCGTTTGACATCGTGGTTGATGCCGACGAGAAGTACAAGGAGGTGGGTCTGACGGGGCTGCCGGACAGCTTGTCGTACGAGCCCGCGTCGGAGCAGGTAACGGGATCGGTGGCCGCGAACGCGGAAATAAAGGACTATACGGTCACGATCACCGCGGACGGCGACGGCCCGGGTTGGTTGAGCCCGGTCACGGAGACGTTCACGATTACGGTGATTTCGTCGCGTCCGGACGTACAAATCAGCGGCCCGGCGGATGCGCAGAACAGCGCCTTCGACGTGACGGTCACCTTCTCGGAGCCGGTGACCGGGTTTGAGAAAGGGGACGTGACAGTGGGCAACGGGACCGCGACGGCGCTGTCCGGTTCGGGGTCGAGCTATACGGCCACGATCACGCCGACGGCCAGCGGGACGGTGACGGTGGATGTGGACGAGAATGTGGCCGAGGATGGAGCGAGCAACGGCAACACGGCGGCAAGCCGCTACTCCGTGGAGGCTGACCTGGATGCTCCGACGGTGAGCATCACCGGCCCGACGGCCAGCCAGAGTGCCTCCTTCGACGTGACGATCACCTTCACGGAGTCGGTGACGGGATTCGAGCAACAAGAGGTGACGGTGGGCAACGGAGCCGCGACGGCGTTGACCGGTTCGGGGGCAAGCTACACGGCCACGATCACGCCGACGGCCAGCGGGACGCTGACGGTGGATGTGGACGAGAATGTGGCCGAGGATGGAGCGGGCAACGGCAACACGGCGGCGGATCAATTCACGGTCCCGGTGAATCTGACACGGCCGACGGTGGTCATCAGTTGTCCGACCGTCACTCAAACGGGCGCGTTCGACGCGGGCATCACCTTTTCGGAGACGGTGACGGGATTCGAGCAGGCGGAGGCGAAGGTGGGCAACGGAACCGTAACGGCGTTGACCGGTTCGGGGGCGAGCTACACGGCCACGATCACGCCGGCGGCCACCGGGACGCTGACGGTGGACGTGGCCGAGAATGTTGCCGCGGATGGAGACGGCCACGGCAACCTCGCGGCGCAACGATGCAGGGTGCCGGTCAATCTGGACGACCCGAAGTTGACGATCTTCGATGAATCGGCCAGCGAGGGCGACTCGATGACGTTCAACGTGACGCTGGACAAGGACGTCCCGGGCGGCTTCACCGTGACGCCGAGCTTCACCGACGTCACGGCGACGAAGGGGACCGACTACACGGAGAACACGGCGGCGCTCAGCTTCAAGGGCACGGCGGGCGAGGAGCAGACCTTCACGGTGGCCACTATCGAGGACGCCGCCAACGAGCCGGACGAGACCTTCACCGTGGGCCTGAGCGTTTCGGGGACGTCGTTGGCGGTGACCGACACCGAAATCGCGACCGGAACGATCACCGACGACGACGTGCTGCAACGGACGAAGGTCACGATTGCCGACGGGATCGCAGCCGAGGGTGACTCGCTGACGTTCACGATGACGCTGAACAACGCGGTCTCGGGCGGCTTCGCCTTGACGCCGGACTTCACCGATCTCACGGCGACGAAGGGTACCGACTACACCGCAAAAACGGCCGTGATCAAGTTCGACGGGACGGCGGGCGAGAAGCAGACCCTCACGGTGGAGACGGTCGACGACGACGACGCCGAGTCGAATGAGCTGTTCGAGGTGAGCCTGAGCGTCTCGGCGACGACGGCGCAGGTGAAGACGATCGAGGCCAAAGGGTTGATCGTCGACAACGACGCGGCGGCGGTGACCATCGCCGACGCGTCGGTCGAGGAGGGCGACTCGATCACGTTCACGGTGACGCTGGACCAGGCGGTAACTGACGGGCTGACGGTAACGCCGAGCTTCACCGACGTGACGGCGACGGAAGGGACCGACTACACCGAAAACACCACGGGGCTCAGCTTCACCGGGACGGCGGGCGAGACGCAGAGCTTCACGGTGGCGACGACCGAGGACACCGGCGTCGAGTCGGACGAGACGTTCACGGTGAGCCTGACCGTCTCCAACACCTCCGAAACGGTGACGGCGACCGACATCGCAACGGGAACGATCACCAACGACGACACGCCGGTGGTGACGATCGAGGACGCAAGCGCCAGTGAGGGCGATCAGATCACGTTCAGTGTGATCCTGGACAAGGCGGTGACCGGCGGCTTCACCGTGACGCCGTCCTTCACCGACGGTACGGCCACGAAGGGCACGGACTACACGGAGAACACAGCGGCGCTCAGCTTCGCCGGCACGGTGGGCGAGATCCAGACGTTCACCGTGGCGACCACCGAGGACACCGATTCCGAGGTGGACGAGACATTCACCGTCGGCCTGACCGTCTCCGGGACGCAGGCAACGGTGACGGCGACGTCCACGGCGACCGGCACGATCCTCGACGATGAAACGCCGGCGGTGACGATCGCCGACGCGTCGGCCGAAGAGGGCGACGATATCACGTTCACGGTGACGCTGGACAAGGCGGTGGCGAGCGGCTTCACCGTGACACCTTCCTTCGAAGAGGTGACCGCCACGAACGGCAGGGACTACGCCGAGAACACGGCGGCGCTCAGCTTCGCCGGCACGGCGGGCGAGACACAGACCTTCATCGTGGCAACCGTCGAGGACACCGATTCCGAGGCGGACGAGACATTCACCGTCGGCCTGACCGTCTCCGGGACGCAGGCAACGGTGACGGCGACGTCCACCGCGACGGGCACGATCCTCGACGACGATACGCCGGCGGTGACGATCGCCGACGCCTCGGCCGCCGAAGGCGACTCGATCACCTTCACGGTGACGCTGGACAAGGCGTTGGCGGGCGGCTTCAGCGTGACGCCGGGCTTCACCGACGTGACCGCCACGAAGGGCACGGACTACACGGAGAACACGGCCGCGCTCACCTTCACCGGGACGGCGGGCGAGACGCAAACGTTCACGGTGGCGACGACCGAGGACACCGACGCAGAGCTCGACGAGACCTTCACCGTGAACCTGGTCATCTCCGGGACGACGGCGCCGGTGACGGCGACCGACACGGCGACCGGCACGATCACCAATGACGACGGTGCCGTGCCCGCCGTTACCATCGAGGACGCGTCTGCCGCCGAAGGTGACTCGATCACCTTCACCGTGACCCTCGACAAGGCGGTGTCCGGCGGGCTGACAGTGACGCCTTCCTTCACCGACGAGACCGCGACGAAGGGCATCGACTACATCGAGAACACCGACGCGCTCACCTTTACCGGCACCGCCGGGGAGGAGCAGACCTTCTCGGTGGCGACGAAGGAGGACGAAGACGACGATGACGAGACGTTCACCGTGAGCCTGACCGTCTCGGGCACGTCGGCGACGGTGGCGTCCGACACGGCGACCGGAACCGTCACTGCCGACCGGCCGGGTAGCAGCCCGGCGGTGGTGTCGGTGGCCGACGCCTCGGCCAACGAAGGTGACTCGATCACCTTCACGGTGACCTTGGACAAGGCGGTCGCGGGCGGGTTCAGCGTGACGCCGAGCTTCACCGACGGCACGGCGACGAAGGGCACGGACTACACCGAGAACACGGCCGCCATCACCTTCGCCGGCACCGCGGGCGAGACGCAGACCTTCACCGTGGCGACGACCGAGGACACCGAAGGGGAATCGGACGAGACGTTCACCGTCGGTCTGGCCGTCTCCGGACTCTCGGGGACGGAGACGGTGACGGCTACCGACACCGCGACGGGGACGATCGTCGATGACGACGGGCCAGCGGTGACGATTGCCGACGCCTCGGCCAGCGAAGGTGATTCGCTGACCTTCACGGTGACGCTGAGCAAGGCGGTGTCCGGCGGGTTGACGGTGACCCCAAGCTTCACCGACGGCACCGCGACGAAGGGAACGGACTACACCGAGAACACGGCCGCGCTCACCTTCGCCGGGACGGCCGGCGAGACGCAGACGTTCACCGTGGCGACGACCGAAGACACCGACTCCGAGGCGGACGAGACCTTCACCGTCGGCCTGACCGTCTCCACGGCACAGGAGCCGGTAGCGGCGACCGACACCGCCACAGGGACGATCGTCGATGACGACGGACCAGCAGTGACGATAGCCGACGCCTCGGCCAGCGAAGGTGATTCGCTGACCTTCACGGTGACGCTGAGCAAGGCGGTGTCCGGCGGGTTGACGGTGACCCCAAGCTTCACCGACGGCACCGCGACGAAGGGAACGGACTACACCGAGAACACGGCCGCGCTCACCTTCGCCGGGACGGCGGGCGAGACACAGACCTTCACCGTGGCCACCACCGAGGACAACGACTCCGAGGCGGACGAGACGTTCACGGTCGGCCTGGCCGTCTCCGGGACGCAGGAGACGGTGGCGGCGACGTCCACGGCGACGGGCACGATCCTGGACGATGAAGCGCCGGCAGTCACGGTCGCGGACGCAAGCGCCGCCGAGGGCGATGCCCTGACCTTCACGGTCACTTTGGACAAGGCGGTCGCGGGCGGCTTCACCGTGACACCTTCCTTCACCGACGTGACCGCGACGAAGGGCACGGACTACACCGAGAACACCGCCGCGCTCACCTTCGCCGGCACGGCGGGCGAGACGATGACGTTCACCGTGGCGACAACCGAAGACACCGACTCCGAGGCGGACGAGACGTTCACGGTCGGCCTGGCCGTCTCCGGGACGCAGGAGACGGTGACGGCGACGTCCACGGCGACGGGCACGATCCTGGACGATGAAGCGCCGGCAGTCACGATCGCGGACGCAAGCGCCGCCGAGGGCGATGCCCTGACCTTCACGGTGACGCTGAGCAAGGCGGTGTCCGGCGGGTTGACGGTGACCCCAAGCTTCACCGACGGCACCGCGACGAAGGGAACGGACTACACCGAGAACACGGCCGCGCTCACCTTCGCCGGGACGGCGGGCGAGACACAGACCTTCACCGTGGCCACCACCGAGGACACCGACTCCGAGGCGGACGAGACGTTCACGGTCGGCCTGGCCGTCTCCGGGACGCAGGAGACGGTGGCGGCGACGTCCACGGCGACGGGCACGATCCTGGACGATGAAGCGCCGGCAGTCACGATCGCGGACGCAAGCGCCGCCGAGGGCGATGCCCTGACCTTCACGGTCACTTTGGACAAGGCAGTCGCGGGCGGCTTCACCGTGACACCTTCCTTCACCGACGTGACCGCGACGAAGGGCACCGACTACACCGAGAACACGGCCGCGCTCACCTTCGCCGGGACGGCGGGCGAGACGATGACGTTCACCGTGGCGACAACCGAAGACACCGACTCCGAGGCGGACGAGACGTTCACGGTCGGCCTGGCCGTCTCCGGGACGCAGGAGACGGTGACGGCGACGTCCACGGCGACGGGCACGATCCTGGACGATGAAGCGCCGGCAGTCACGATCGCGGACGCAAGCGCCGCCGAGGGCGATGCCCTGACCTTCACGGTCACTTTGGACAAGGCGGTCGCGGGCGGCATCACCGTGACACCTGCCTTCACCGACGTGACCGCCACGAAGGGCACGGACTACACCGAGAACATCGCCGCGCTCGCCTTCGCCGGGACGGCCGCCGAGACCCAGACCTTCACCGTGGCCACCACCGAGGACACCGACTCCGAGGTGGACGAGACGTTCACGGTCGGCCTGGCCGTCTCCGGGACGCAGGAGACGGTGACGGCGACGTCCACGGCGACGGGCACGATCCTGGACGATGAAGCGCCGGCAGTCACGATCGCGGACGCAAGCGCCGCCGAGGGCGATTCCGTGACTTTCACGGTCACTTTGGACAAGGCGGTCGCGGGCGGCTTCACCGTGACACCTTCCTTCACCGACGTGACCGCGACGAAGGGCACCGACTACACCGAGAACACGGCCGCGCTCACCTTCGCCGGCACGGCGGGCGAGACACAGACCTTCAACGTGGCCACCACCGAGGACACCGACTCCGAAGCGGACGAGACGTTCACGGTCGGACTAGCCGTCTCGGGGACCTCGGAGACCGTGACGGCCACGTCCACGGCCACCGGGACGATCCGCGACGACGACAGGAACACGAACGACAATGCCGCAACAGTCACCATTGCGGACGCCAGCGCAGAAGAGGGCGACGAGATCACCTTCACGGTGACCCTGGACAACGCGGTCGGCGGCGGCTTCACGCTAACGCCCTCCTTCACCGACGGCACCGCGACCTCCGGCACGGACTACACCGAGAACACGGCCGCGCTCACCTTCGCCGGCACCGCGGGCGAGACCCAGACCTTCACGGTGGCGACCACCGAGGATGCAGACGAGGAGGACGACGAGACCTTCACCGTCGGCCTGAGTGTCTCGGGGACCTCGGAGACCGTGACGGCCACGTCCACGGCCACCGGGACGATCCGCGACGACGACAGGAACACGAACGACAACGGCGCAACAGTCACCATTGCGGACGCCAGCACAGAAGAGGGCGACGAGATCACCTTCGCGGTGACGTTGGACAACGCGGTCGGCGGCGGCTTCACGGTGACGCCCTCCTTCACCGACGGCACCGCGACCTCCGGCACGGACTACACCGAGAACACCACCGCACTCACCTTCGCGGGCACGGCGGGCGAGACCCAGACCTTCACGGTGGCGACCACCGAGGATGCAGACGAGGAGGACGACGAGACCTTCACCGTCGGCCTGAGCGTCTCGGGGACCTCGGAGACCGTGACGGCCACGTCCACGGCCACCGGGACGATCCGCGACGACGACAGGAACACGAACGACAACGGCGCAACAGTCACCATTGCGGACGCCAGCGCAGAAGAGGGCGACGAACTCACCTTCACGGTGACCCTGGACCAGGCGGTCGGCGGCGGCTTCACCGTGACGCCCTCCTTCACCGACGGCACCGCGACCTCCGGGACGGACTACACCGAGAACACCACCGCGCTCACCTTCGCCGGCACCGCGGGCGAGACCCAGACCTTCACGGTGGCGACCACCGAGGATGCAGACGAGGAGGACGACGAGACCTTCACCGTCGGCCTGAGCGTCTCGGGGACCTCGGAGACCGTGACGGCCACGTCCACGGCCACCGGGACGATCCGCGACGACGACGACGGGAACACGAACGACAACGGCGCAACAGTCACCATTGCGGACGCCAGCGCAGAAGAGGGCGACGAGCTCACCTTCACGGTGACCCTGGACAACGCGGTCGGCGGCGGCTTCACGGTGACGCCCTCCTTCACCGACGGCACCGCGACCTCCGGGACGGACTACACCGAGAACACCACCGCACTCACCTTCGCGGGCACGGCGGGCGAGACCCAGACCTTCACCATGACGACCACCGACGACGCGGTGGTGGAAGCCGACGAGACGTTCGCCGTCGGCTTGAGCGTCTCGGGAACCTCGGAAACAGTGGGGGCGACCGACACCGCCACGGGAACGATCCTCGACGACGACGGCGGCACGACCGGCGATGCGACGGTCACCATTGCACACGCCAGCGCAGAAGAGGGCGAGGCGATCACCTTCACGGTGACGCTGAAGCAGGCGGTGCAAGGGGGTCTGACCGTGACGGCGAGCTTCACGGACGTCACTGCAACAGAAGGCACGGACTACACGGTCGGCACCACCGCGCTCACCTTCGCCGGCACGGCAGGCGAGAGGCAGACCTTGACAGTAGCAACGACCGAGGATGCGGTCACCGAAGCCGACGAGACGTTCACCGTTGGGCTAAGCCTGTCGGATGCCCCGTCCGGAGTAACGGCAGGCGACCCCGCCACGGGAACCATCCTCGACGACGACGGCGGCGCAACCGTCACTATCGCGGACGCCAGCGCCGACGAGGGCGAAGCCATTACCTTCACGGTGACGCTGGATAACGCGGTCGGCGGCAGCTTCACGGTGACTCCCTCCTTCACCGACGGCACTGCGACCTCCGGCGCAGACTACACGGAGAACACGGCCTCGCTCACATTCGCCGGCGCGGCGGGCGAGACGCATGCGCTCAAAGTCTCGACCATCGAAGACGCCGTGTTCGAGGCCGACGAAACCTTCACGGTCGCCTTGACTGTGTCCGGCACACCCCCGGGTGTGGCGGTGAGCTCCAACGACACCGGAACCGGCACGATCAGGAACGACGACGGCCACCATGTGAGTCTGTCGGCCAGCCCGGCGGAAGTGCCGGAAGGAGCGTCGCCCACCGTCGTGACGGTGACGGCAACGGCGGCCTCGGCGAGTTCGTCCGCGCGCTCGGTGGTGGTGGCAGTGGGCGGTCATGGTGACGACGCGACCGCGATGGCCGTGGCCGCGGACAGGTACGACGATGGAGGCCCAACCTCGCGGATGATGGCAGTGGGCGATGACGCGACCACCGGGGATACGGACTACCTGGCTGTAGACGACTTCCAGGTGACGATCCCGGCGAACGAGACCAGCGGGACGGCGACTTTCACGCTGGTGCCCATTGATGACCTGATCGTGGAGGGGAACGAGGCGATTTCGGTGACCGGCGCCGGCACGCTCATGGTTGTGACTGGAACCAGCATGACGCTGGTGGACAACGACCGCCACGAGGTGACCCTGTCGGCGAGCCCAGCGGAGGTGGCCGAGGGGGCGTCGCCCACCCTGGTGACGGTGAGGGCGGCATTCTCGAACGGCGGGTCGTTCCCTGTCGACAAGACGGTGGTGGTCCGCGTGGGCGGCGGGACCGCGGAATCCGGCACGGACTACGATGCGACGCCGGACTTCGCCGTTACGATCGCGGCGGGCGCGACGAGAGGGACAGGGACGTTCACGCTTGTCCCGGCGGATGACGACATCGTGGAGGGCGACGAGACCATCGAAGTGTCCGGTGCATCCGAGGGCCTGGCGGTCCACGATGCGCTCCTGACCCTGGCCGATGACGACGCGGTCCCGGAGCGTGGGGGGGCGCTGGAGTTCGGACTCGCGGGAATCGGTCGGACGATCGCGACCCAGGCTGTGGACGCGATCGGAGCACGCTTCGAGGCGGCTTCACGGCTCTCGCGAGCCGCGGCTCCCGACGACCGACTCGAACTCGACCCGTTTGCGGTCGCCGGAATCCTTCAGGCGGCCGGCGTGGACTTTCCGAGGCTGGATGCCCGCGCTTCGGTCCCCGGCGACCTGGGCACGAGCCGTCCGGGTACGACGGGCGGAGGCGCGTGGAGTCATACCGGTCTCCAGGGCGGACGGGGTCTCGGTAATGTCGGCCTGCTCGCCCGCGCCTTTGGCGCCGACGGATCAGGCGCAGGCGGCTGGACCCTGTGGACCACCGGGGCCGGGACAAACTTCTCGGGCCATCCCGGAGACTTCTCCGTGGACGGAAGAATGGGCGCGGCGTATCTGGGCGTGGACCGGAACCTGGGTTCCAACGCGGTCCTTGGAGTGGCCGTGGCACGCAACCAGGGTGGCGTGAACGCCGAACACGATTCGAACTGGATGGGCGACTTGGACGCGCGGCTGACCACGGTGTATCCGTACGCGCGTTGGGCTCCCACCCCGAAGCTGGATCTTTGGGGCACGCTCGGTCTGGGACGCGGGGATGTCGAGATGGACGACGGCGCCAGCTCCTTCCTGACCGACAGCCGCCTCAGGATGGGCGCGATGGGGCTCCGCGGCGACCTGGCAAGCGTGGGCGCGGTCGACCTGGCCGTGCGTGCGGACGCCTTCACGGTTGGCATGACGGCGGACGAGGTCGCGGGCACAATCAAGGCAGCGGACGGCCGGGCGCAGCGCGCGCGCCTGATACTCGACGTGAGCACGGCATGGGCACTGTCGTCCTCCTCCAGGCTGACGCCCAGCATCGAGGTGGGCGCCCGCGCCGACGGCGGCGACGTGGAAACGGGTCCCGGCATGGAGCTGGGAGGCGGGCTGGCTTACGGTAACTCGCGGCTCGGACTTGACATAACGGCCCGCGGACGATGGCTTGCGGTCCACCGGGACGACCGTTTTGGAGAATGGGGCGCAAACATGTCGATCCGCCGCATGCCCTCGAACCCGAACCGTGGGCTGTCGATCTCGGTGGAACCCGCGTGGAGTGAGGATGCGAGCGGGATCACGGCGCTCTGGGAGGGCCGAAATCTGCGCCGGGGCGACTTCGGGTTCGGGCTGCGGCCCGAGAACGCGTCGGCAGCCTGGCAACCGGACCGACTGGACATGCAGGTGTCCTACGGGACGGACCTGCTGACGCCGTTCGGACGGATGCGGATGATGGGCGGCGGCTCCCGGCACTTGCAAGTGGGCACGGCCCTTGAGCTTGCGGGCGCGCGCGACGGCGGCCGGCTGAAGCTGGAAATCCTTGGCGAGCAGCGGGCCCGGGCCGGCGGCGCAGCTGACTACGGTGCGACCCTGAGGCTGGCGGGCGCCAATCTCGGGCCCGCCGGCGGGGTTGCGGCACCGTTCGGCGAGTTCACCCAGGAAAGCGCGGGCCAGCGCCTGAAGTTGGGTACCCAGTTGCAGCTCGCGGCTGGCGGCAAACTTCGGAATGTGCTGCCTCGGTTCCGACTGGAAATGGGAGGAGAGGCTAACAGGAAGGCCCACGAAGGAACGAAGTACGGCTTCTTCCTCCGGGGCAGCTCAACTCTTGGCGGGTGGTGAACGGCAGGTGTTCTACGGGGACACGGGCCGCAAGCTACACATGAAGCTGGGCTGCCGCAGTTGGGGACCCGAATGGCCGTGGATGTGATCCGGCGGCGCGGGGTGGGGATGCTGCCGATCGCGAGCGCGTTCCTGTCGCTCGCGATCGGCGGGTGCGGCGGAGAGCGCGCCGCGCCTGAGCGTCACGCCGGACCTTCGCCATTCCGGTGGGGAAGGGATACCTGGCGCTGGCCTGCTCTTTGCTAGAGGCCTTCCGCCACCGCCAGTTCCCTGATAGAGTCGATGGACCATGAGTATCAAGGCCGAATACAGGGATGGAGTGTTCGCGCCCCTGCAGGAGATGGAGGAACCCACCCCCGGCGAGGTCCATCAGGTCTTCTCCGAGAGTGAGTTGAGACGGCTCGCGGCCGCCGTCCCGTGGTTGAAGGCTTCGGAGCGCAGCTTCGAGTTCTGGGAGAACGAGGAGGATGCCGTCTACGATGGCCTATAGGCAGGGCGACATCGTTCTCGTCTCCTTCACCATCACCGATCTCACTTCATCCAAGAGACGACCCGCGCAGGTCCTGTCGCCAACTCAACGCCGCCGGAGAGGGCGCGATGCATCCCGCGTTCTGGGCAAGCTCCGCCCACCCGATCAGACTGTAATGTCTGCTTGGCAAGATGTCATGTTCTCTTTACCATGTCGTTCTCGGCTTCCGCGTGGCCGAGCACGAGAGGACGGCGCCGCAAACGTCCCCGCCAGGACTCGAACCTGGGGCCTACTGCTTAGGAGGCGATCAAACGGGGACGCGAATCAAGGCAAGGAATCGTCTAAGTCTAACGGGGACTGCACGATCTGCGCTTCTTGCTGTTGGGGCGTGTCTGGGTTGAACTGGCTGAAATGGCGGGAAAATGGGGTCAAATGGCGGGAATCTGGAGGCGTCGTGTCCGACTCCACCGGCATCTGACGGCCTTCCCAAGGGAAGTTGTCCAGGTTCGATGCCGGGTCTCGGACTGGGCCCTAGGTTGCTGACGCGTGTGTGACAGTGGAACGTCGGGCGGGGGTTGTCCGCGCAGGCTGGAATCGAGCCACGAAATGCAGCCCGCATCAGTTGCCGTCCGCGAGATTCAGCTTGTGCACGATCTCCCCGTCTCGCCGAACCAGCAGTCCCTGAAACTCCTCCGCAAGGCTGGTCCAAGCGTGTCCAGCGGGCACGCTGCCGAGAAAGACCCCATCCGCCACAGTGCCGACTAGAATGCCGCGTGGGCCATCATCGTCTAGGATCAACACAAGGCCCTCTGCGATGCGATCCGTGTCGAGGCCCAGGCTGACGCGATAGCGGCCGTCCATGGGCTTCACGCCATACCCCATCCGCTCGAACCCTTCGGCGTCGTTGATCACCATGCCCGTACTCGGTGCGATACGCCTGCCGATGTTCGGATCGGGCGTGGGATCCCCGACTGCGAGGCGATCGAATCCGTCCTCGCTGAGGATCAGCATCCCGTTGGTGTCGTGATTGTAGTCCTGGTAGTAGCCCATGTAGGCGTCCGAGTCCGGATACCGGGATGCCCAGGCCCCCCGTACTCGGGCCTCATCGGTGCGAACGCGGTTGGCGGCCTCGGGGACCGGCGCGCCGATGAGGATTCTCTCGCGTCCGGCCTCGTCCTCGATGATCAGCCCACGTGCTCTGATGACACCATCCGTAGCCGTCCCGCTTCTGACGAACAGCACGGCTAGTGCGACCGTCATCAGTGCGGCGTAGACCTGGAGCCAACGAATCGTGCGTGCCATTTGCGCGGTATTCGTACTCACCTGAATGAATCCTCCTCAAGAACGATGCTCTCGTGCAGTGGTAGGGTCTTCTCACGGATACCGACTCGGACACCGTTCGAGTCCGAATGGTTGCACACCCTACACGTTAAGTGAACCCACCAGCGAAGGGAATCGAGGCCCGCCGCCGCATGCTTGCCGCGACCGTTGGAGCGGCAGGGCAACGTCCGGGGGATCGAAGGGGGGCGGAGCCGCCCCTCGCCAACCCACAAGGGTTAGGCTGGCTTGACACCTTAGGGGTGGCTCAAGCCAGCCAGACGGCGCTCTCTCGCAGCTGCCCTCGCAGCGCAAGCCGAAGCAGCGGCCGATGCGAGGGGGATCAGCTTGCTGCTCCTAACGCCTTAGTTGACACACCGCGCCGTCCACCGCATTCTTGATCCATGGAGTTAGGTCGAAGAGGCCGAATGGCCGCGCTCGTTGTCGCTGCTGCACCGGCCTCGTGCAGCCAGTCCGCCACGATCGACACCGCCGTAGCCGACTCGGCTGGGGTCGCAATCGTTACTAACGTCGGCACGCCTGCGTTACTTCCCTGGACGCTCGACACGGTTCGCGTCTTCGGGGGTGACGACTCGGGGCCGGCCACCTTCCACGTAGTGTCGCAGTCTTTGGTGGATGTTGATGCCCAAGGCCGGATCTTCGTCCTGGAGCCCTTTGAGTTCCGGGTCACAGTCTTCGATTCCGTGGGACGGGCGCTATCGACCATGGGCCGCCGGGGAGAAGGCCCCGGCGAGCTGGGATGGCCCGTCTCGGTGAGCGCGGCGGACGACGGGCACGCCTATGTCCATGACGGAACTCGACGGAAGCTCGTACGGCTGGCACTCGACCAGCCCACCGGCACCGAATCCCCGTTCGGCTATAGCGTCATCTATGTGTGGCTGCGCCATGCGGAGTTCACTCCCGCTGGAATCCTCGTCTGGGCCCGGGAACGGTACTCCGGCTCCAACAACCGCTTGGACCGCCTCCTTTCCGTTAGGGGCCAGGACACGACTGCGCTGATTTCCGGCAAGCCGTCCTACCGCACCGCAGTATACTATCCGCGTTGCAGCTTCACCTTCTCGCTCCACCAGCCGCTGGCCCCACGAATCAGATGGTCCCAATGGGGGGGCCATGTGGCGGTGAGCGTGTGGGGCGGGTTCCGGGTGGACGTGCTGGAAGACAACCGTTTGGTCAGGAGCATCCGCTGGGCCGGTGTCGGGGAGAACCGGCTGAGCCGCTCCGAGGCGGTAGCGCTCCTGGAAGCTCAGGGATACCTGGGGGCCTGCGATGACGGCCCGGCCGAGACGATCGAGAAACACGGCTTCCATCCGCAACCGCAGATCGTGCGGGCGCTGGCAGTCGCTCCGGACGGGCGCCTGTGGGTCCAAGTGAACACCGTCGAGGGAGCCCGCATTCTACTGCTCGACCCGGAAGGGCAAATGCTAGGTGTGTTGCCCCAAGCTTTTCCGATGCCGCTGACGTTCCTGCCCGACGGTCGCCCATTGGTCCAGGTCGTGGACTCCCTGGACATCCAGCGGATCGGGGTGGGTAGTGTTGTGAACTATTGAAAACCGAATCTCTGCGGTTGTCGGCTTAATCTCCCTTGTGCCTGTCCGGTCGAAGAAGCCACGCTTGGGGGCGGTGGGGTCACCCGTGGCGACATTGCCTCACTCCCTTCCGCGGCCCGCGAAATCCCCTTGCGCGCTTGGCGAACCGACTATGCAGTGCCGACACCGCAGGTCTCACTCTGCTTCTGCCCCCAGTCCCGATGGAGGTCGAAGCTGTACGCTCCCGTCGGCTGCTCGGACGCCACCGAGGGCGAACCGGAAGGAGGTCGATCCCACGGCTTCGCCGAACAGTTACCTCCGTTGCGATCCCATTTGATCCGACGACATCCGGCTCATTCTTGCATATTGTAAGTGATACATGGTCCGTCACCGACGGTCTGCCCGACTTCCTTTGGACAGAAGTCTTAGCAACCCATCCGGGGTCCAAGAGAGCCGCACCGCTGCCAGCAGCCCGTGCAACCGCATCAGCCTCAACACCCGAATTCTTGCCGGCCTGGATCCCCTCGGCGGCAAGCCGCGCTCTCACCTTGCTGTGGCCCTCGGCGAGGCACTTCGGGATACGGCCGCGGCCTTGGGCCTACACCTGACGAGGCAGTTCGCTCCGTGCGCCCAACAGGTTCCCGAAGTAACCGAGTTCCCGCCATGGCGTATCTCATGCCGGGCAGGGGTGGCGAGGCAATACCAATGGGCGAACGAATCAAGATGCTGGGGACAGAACAGTGTGCAGAACGGAACCGTGGGACGTATCAACCGGCTTCACCGCGTGGGCGGGGCGGGCGCTGTCGATCATGGTGGTTGCGGCAATCGCCCTACCGCTGAACGCTCAGGGAGTAACCCAGTTGCTGGCGGAGCGGCGATATGAGCTTGGCGAAGCCATTTTCGAATCGACCGACTTCGCCGATGAGTCAGTGTCGCAACTTGGCAGGCTGTCCGGTGGCATCATGCTTGCCGACGACCGAATTGTCCTGGCGGATGGCTTGGGGACGCACCTTCTGTTCGTGGGGCTTGCCGATAGGGTGTTGACGAGAGTCGGGCGAAAGGGAGAGGGTCCTGGTGAGTTCAAGTCGCTACGAGCCTTGGGGCGGGCCAGCCCGAACGGTGTGTTTGTGGACGATCCGGTCGGCGCACGTGTCACGGTCTTCTCTGACGCCGGCTCCCTAATCGGATCAGTGAGCTACAACCCGGGGTCTTTTCGCGGTAGCGTCATGGTGCCGCAGCCGATCTATGCGGACCATGAAGGCAAAGTCTTGTTTCGGGACGCCGACCCACTGTTCTCGGTGAGGGACGACGGGCCCTACAGGGAACAGCTCAGCTATATCCTCCTGCGATCCGATGGATCACGCGCCATGATCGCGGAGGCCCAAGGGCGAGAGATGGTGCGTCGCAACGGAACGGGAATGTTCAGTGTCTATGAGAAGCCCTTCTCGTACTCCACCCTCGAGGCCTCATACGGCGACAGACTGCTCGTTGCGGACACGGAGACTGGCATAGTGGGGGTCTACGACAGAAACGGCGAGGTGGTTGTGACCCTCGACGCCGGTCGGGGTGTGCCCGTATCGGCCGAAAGGGACGCCCAGTGGCGTAGTCAAGAGATCGCCGACAGCCGGTTGCGACGGTCTCGCACCGGGCCTGCTGATCCCGATGCGCCGCCAGGGCTTACGGGCATACTCAGTGGGCTAGGGGGTGCCGGGCAAGATGCGGAGGCGTTCTATCGCACGGCGGACGGCAATACGATCGCCCCTTCGCTGTCGGGCATGTGCTACTTCGGCCGACCGGACCCGTTCCTTCGCTAGAGAGAGTGAGATTTACCGGATCCCGGGCGGCAGCCTTTTCACCTCGATGACCGGGACATCGAATTCATCCCTTTCGATGAAGGCGACCAGGCCGTCAGGGCCGAATTCGTCCGGCATCCGCATCCGCCAGTCGAGTGTGCCGAGATAGCGGCCGTCCGGAGTCAGCAGGTCGATCGGGCCGAGGTCTACGTCGGGTTCCTCTCCGCGTCGTTGAACCCACAGATTGCCATTCCATGCGGTGCGCAACGCGTACAGCACCGGCACTTCCGGGAAGAACTGCATGTCCTCGATCGCTCTTGCGTGGGCCGCACGGAACACCCCAGCCAGCGCCTGGGCGGCCGGAGGCACGCGGCCACTCGGGTCCCGTGACAAACCCAGTTGCGCCAATTCGCGGTTCCTTTCCGCTTGTCTGGTGCGGTCAGTGGCCGGTTCGGGGTCGATTGGTCGGCGCAGGACCCGAAGTACCTCGCCGGACGGCCCAGTGACCTTGACCGCGTAGGCGGAGGAGTCCGAAAACGCGATCCCACCCCCTGGCAGCGCATCGAAAACGAGGGGTGGTTCGAGTCCCCACAACACGCCGCCTGTCAAATCGGCCACACTCCCGGACTTCTCTTCCGTCCCCGGCGGCGCCCATGCTTCCACGAAAGGTTCGACTCGCGCCTCATCCAGCGACAGGTCAGTGCGCATGATCTTACGGATGCCGGCCGAGAAGATGGCAGCGCCATCGCGGGCGCGGTGCGCGCCGAACGTCCCGGCTCTCAAAAAGGCATGGATGTCGGAGATATTCGATTTGGCGACATTCATTCGCACCATTCGTTCGAACACGCCTTCGGTGCCGAAGATCTGATAGGCAAAGTGGCCCAAATCGGTGACGACGATTCGGCCGCTCGGCCAGACATCCAGCTGCTCAGGTTGCCGGAACTCGCCGGGGCCCTCGCCTGGACGGCCAATTTGATCAAGAAAACTGCCGCCGGGCGTGACTGCGACCACGCGAGTAGGCGAGTCCAGGAGATACAGGTTCCCGGCTTCGTCAAAGCCCGCGGCCGGAACCGTGCTCAGGACCTCCCAGTCGGCGACAGCATCGGCCGACCCGATGCGGTAGACCTCCACGAGTTCAGCCACCAGGAGCCGGTCCTCCAATGGAAGCTCGATCGTTTCCTGGGCATGACCGTCTCCCGCGATGAACAGTGCCGCGAGGCACGCCGGAAAGAGTGTTCGCGTCATTCGATCGATCCTGTCACTGAGGGGATGGTGAATCCAGTACCTAGTTCTAGTAGTTCGGTACGGCGGACATGCAGGGCGCATTACAGCCTGGGCCTGGCCCCAGCGCGGTGGGCGGCAGTTGTGGTCCGGTAACGGCCGGCAGGGCACGTCGGAAACGGGAGGCCGAGGCCTCCGGTACTCCGGTGGAGCGCGGCTGTCTTGGGAAAAAAGGCCAGGCCCTCGTCACAGCCCGTTGCACCCACATAGCGTTTGACACGGGTGCCTTTTGCCGCCACGTTCGCACCGGCTAGCGAAGGATGCACCACAAACGGCAGGAGGGTGGCAATGTCGCTTCGTCCATTGGCGCTGCCTCTTGCTGTGGTCAACGCCTTGTCCGTGTCTGCCACGGCTGCGGAGGAGACACAGGAAGCCAGTACGGTGACGGTGACCGGAAACGTGGTGAACGCCGTCACCGAAGACCCCATTGACGGCGTGGTCGTCGTGCTTGAAGCGCTGGATCTGACCCTTGTGACCGGTGCTCAAGGCCAGTTCGTCCTCGACAGCGCTCCTCGCGGCGTGTACGACCTCCGATTGATTCACGGGGACTACCAGAGTCTAGACTCCAAAGGACCAAGAGCATCAAGGCCGGCGTGTTCGCGCTCCTTTAGGACGTGGAAGAATCCACTCCGTTGGAAGTCTACCGAGTCTTCTCCGAGAGTCAGTGAGACTGCTCATGCCCCGCATTCCGTATTGAAGGTCTCGGAGCGCAGCTTCGAGTTCGAGAAAACGAGGAGGATGATGGGGTACAGCCCATTGGTTGACTCGCCTGCGGACGGTTCGGCACAGTTTCAGGCATGGAGGCGCCGAAGCAATGGTTGGGCCCGGCAGTGGGCGGGACGGTCCCGGTCCCCCGCTTGACGGAACGCGCGAAGGCGCTTGAGCCCTTGGGCTGGACGGGCCGCCGGGCCGAGTGGATTGCACTTGCTTGCTTCCACGGCGGCGTGTTCACACGCCAGCAGTGGACGAGCTTCCTGGGCAGCCACCACGAGACGGTGCGCCGCGCCGTCCGCAAGCTCGTCGCCCAAGGCGTGGCCTCCGAGGAGAAGCCGCACGGCATCAACGGCATCGGTCGGATCTGTCGGATCCACGGTCGCAAGATTTACCGGGCGCTCGGCGCGGGCGACCGCCGCCGCCGCCGGATCACGTCACCGGAGGTTCTGATGAGGCGTCTGCTCGCGCTCGACTACGTGCTCGAACATCCCCGCCTGCCTTGGCTGCCCACCGACGCCGACCGGCTCGCCGCCTTCGAGGCGCTCGGGATCGAGCGGGAGCTCCTTCCCCAACGAGTCTACCGTGGCGCGCTCGGAGGGCTCCGGCGCTTCTTCCCGCTGCGGCTGCCCATCGCGCTGGACACGGAGCGAGCAGTCTTCGTCTACGTCGAGCCGGGCCACGAGACCGCGACAGCCCTCCGTTCGTGGGGGGCGGCGCACGGCGATCTTTGGAAGGCGCTATGGGACCTCGGCCACAAGATCGAAGTGGTGGCGGTCGCCCGGAGATGGCAGGAGGACCACCGGGCGGGCCGGGTGCTCGCCAGTTGGGCACGGTATCCCCGTCCGTCTGAAATCGACGAGGAGACCCGGCGCGAGCTGGCCCGGATCGAGCAGGCCATCCTCGCGGGGGATGTCCAGGTTCTCGACAAGTACGGTGGATTGCAGGCGGCATTGAAGCGCGCCGTCGCGCTTGAGAAGCGCGCGAGCAGACGGGCAGGCCGGAGGCTGACGGAACGCGTCGCCACATGGCGGACGGTGCGGCTCGCGGAGGCTCGATTCTGGTGGGAGGCCTGATGTCTTGTGCCGTACTGGAGGTGTGCAAGAGACAACGGGGGTCGATGCACATTTTGGCGCTCCGGTGATGCACACCGGCTGGCCAGCTTATCCGCTGGCGCGGCAAGGTCTTGCGGCTTCGCCGCGCGGGCGGCCGTGGCACAGTAGCCGCTTGGGCCGCGGAGGGTAGCGACCCCCCCAGTCCGAAGGCCTGGTACGGGCGCGGGGCTGTGCGCGTTTTCACACGCTCGGCCCCGCTCCCTCGGGGTCGCTACCCGTCCATCAATCCCTGCGGGAAGGCTCCAGAGCACCGCTTCGAAGCAGCGGAATACCTGCTCGTCGACCGTCGGCTCAGCGGATTTGCGGAAACGCACTGCAGCGCCCGCGCACCCACCGCAGCGCCGGGAACAACCACTGAAGGCCCTCGTTGCGCGACCCACCCGTCGAGAAGGACAGCGCTCAGACCCTGACATTTTCAATGCCCACAACCCTGACATTTTCGATGCCCATTGACAGCCAGCCAAGGCGCAGGGATGCTACGAGTTGATGTCGAGGTGCACCCTCGAAACGCACAGCTGCAGTGGGATCTGTCAGCGGCTCCGAAGCGGCTCGTTCTGCACTGGCTGCCCTCAGAACTGAGTCGAGGTCATTCCCGGTGCGAACAACAGGAAACCCGTTCAAACGCAGGCGTTGGCTCACGACCGTCACCGACCGGGAGCAACATACCCAAGTGGCTCCGGTGAAGCAGGGCTTCCCGTGCAACGGGATTGGGTTCGCCAACCGTCTAGTCAGCAGGTTGTTGGGCAGTCTGACATCGGGGCGAATGCAATGAATCGAGACGCGATCAGAGGTGGACCCATGGGTACCGGGACAAGGTGGGACCGGAGGAAGAGTCTGATGACCGCGGCAGTGGCGGCCCTGCCGATGATGGTGCTCGCTTCAACAGCACGACCACTCGACGGCCAACAGGTATCGTGGAATCGCTTGGACACGCTCGCGGTGCTGGGGGGCGGGCCGACGTGGAGCGAGCCGCCATTCTACCGGGTGTTCGACGCCTCGACAACGAGCGGAACGTCGTCTTCCTGGCCAACGGGGGCGATGGTGAGCTTATCCGTTACGATGTCGGCAGTGGGCAGATTGAACGCATCGGCAGGCGCGGCAGGGGTCCGGGCGAGTTCGGGCGGCCGCTATGGATCGAACCGTACGGTCCTGACTCATTGCTGGTCTACGACCGGGATCTCATCCGATTCTCCGTCTTTTCCAGGACTGGTCACTTTGGGCGGACCTTCCGAGCTCAGGGGACCGGCCTTAGAGGAAGACAGGCAGAAGCGGTGGCTCGGCTAACCACAGGAACGTGGGTCGGCATCCAGTCGGGGACGCCGCAGGTGCTCATGGGGATAGATACGCCGCCCGGCACGAAGGCGCGCGACACGCTGACCGTTTACGGGATGGACGATGAGGGCAACGCCCTGGACACGATCGCGCGCGTCCCGCACGGGCTGTGGGAGCGGCTTGCGGACCCGACATCTTTCAACGTCCGCCGCGACGAGGATGCCGGTGGGGCGGCGATTGCCGGCGGTGGGGATCGGCTGTTCGTGGCAGGCATCGGAGATTCGCTGGAAGTGTCTGAGTATCGTGTCGGGGCCGATGTGCGCGAGCCAGTCCGGTCGCCGGTCGCGCCAGCCGGGATGCCGCGCCAAGGCGTGCATCAAGTGTTCGCGAGCCGCGAAGGAACCCTGTGGATTGGTCAGCTTGACGCAGCCGCTGAATCTACGGTCTTCCATGTGTTCGAGGAGTTATCGGATGCTTGGCTCCGGACGGGAACCCTCTCGCTACAGGGGAACGTCCGGATCCTCGATGCGTCGCAGGACAGTGTCGTCTTTCTGCATCGTGATTCCCTCGGGCAGGAAACCGTGGTGGTTGCGCGTGCGGATGGGTAGGAGAAGGGTTCATTTCCGTGTCAGATGGCTTCCACGACCGTCCTTGCATGCCCGTTTCGGGATTCTGTCTTGGGGTAGGGCGTAGGGAGACAAGGCGACTGGCCGACGGGAGGCCAATCCACCAAGCCGCGGCATGGCGGACCGGTCGGCTCGCATAGGCCCGGCAAGGCCCAGGGCTGTCACGCTCACGCTCGCCTCCTCGCGCGCGCCACTAATCTCCGATGCGACATGGGAGGGCGCTGGGTTGGGGGGCTTCGGTGCGCGGCCCACCCGACGATAAGGACGGAGAACCGCACCGAACAGCTTTGCACGTTTTTCGGATGAGAACCGTTTATCAGCGTACAAGGCGGAGATGCTGTGACACAAACACGCTTCGTCACGGAAAGGACGAACGATTATGAGGCGGCTGTGGATGTTGCTGATGGCGGAGGCGGCGTTGGTAGCCAGCATCGGCGCGCCGGCGCCAGCCAAGGCGCAGGGGTGCTACGAGCTGATGTCGAGGTGCACGCTCGGAACGGATTGCTGCAGTGGGATCTGTGAGCGGCTCCGGGGCGGCTCGTACTGCACTGGCGGCCCTCAGAACTGAGTCGAGGTCATTCCCGGTGCGAAGAACAGGAACCCGTCCAAACGCAAGAGGCTTGGCGAGGGTCGCAATTGGCGCACTGGTGTCGATCGGAGCCTACACAGGAGTTGAAGGACAGGGACGGATTGCCAGTGATTCCGTTCGGGTCTTTCACCACACCGGACTCGATCGCCGTCTACCGTGGCGCTCCGTCGAGCTTTGGCGAGTCGGAGGCTCTCTTGGTAGCTATCCTGAGGTGTATTTCCAGTCGACGCTCGAACCGTGGGACATTGATACCGACAGTTCAGGCACAGTGTATATCGCGGACGAGGCACAGGTCTACATCCTGTCACCGGACGGTCGCAATGTCCGAGTGGTTGGGCGATCTGGTCAGGGGCCCGGCGAGTTCTCGTCGGGTGTTTTCGGCTTGGATGTCTCTGGGGACACAGCTCTTGTCGTGCGCGTCGCCGGTGGGTTGGTACGCTGGCGTCTGCCCTATCTGACATTGCTGCCGCGCATCCGAATCGGGCCAGTGCTTGCCTTCGCAGATCTTCGGATGGAGAGGGACGGGTTCCTGTTCACCGGCGTGAGCCGAACTGTAGTGGGCCAGTCGGTTCGGGACACAAATCGGTTGATGAGGTGGGGTGGCGATACGATCCGTACCGTATTTGTGGGAGCCAGTCACGACAAGAAGGAGATGGGTGCCGATTCACGGTGTTTCCCCGGGATCCTGTTTCCTAAGCTGTTTGCGCCGACCCTCAGTTGGGATCGGAGACGCGATGTGCTTGCCGTGGCGGACGACAACTCGTACGCGATTCACGTCATCTTTGACACCGGCCGCGAACTCCGTATAGAGCGCGACCACGAGCCTCGCAGAGTTACCGAAGAAATGGCGCTCCGTGAGGCGGCTCTCGATGACGCAATCACCTGGGGTACACCAGGCGAACAATGTACGACAACGCCCACCGAGGCTGTCCGTCAGTGGGGTTACTCGGAGTACCTGCAGCCTGTTCAGGCATTGCGGTTGGCGCCGGGCGGCTATCTGTGGGTGCTGCGCGGGCGCGTGCGTGACGAACCATACGCCATAGACATATTCACCACCGCCGGGGAATACTTGGGAACTGTAGACGGGATACCCATGCCCGTCGCCTTCGGGCCTTCCGGTCGCATGGTCGTTACGGAAACAGATGAGCCTGGTGTCCAGAGCATCAAGGTATACCAACTTTCGGACGCGAACGGAGTGTCGCCGTGGTGAGACGGCCCGCGAAACACCTCGGTCGAGGCGTGCTCAACGCTGGTGTAATAGGAATGACCATCTTGGCACCGTTGGCGGAGGGCTGATCGCATGCATCGCTCGGATAGATCACGTTCCTCAGCCAAGCCGAGGCTCTGGGTGCTTTTGGGCATGGTGTCGCAAGCCTGCGGTGGAACGTCCACCGTCGAGATGCCGATGATCGAGATCGGTGCAGAATCCCTTGAATGGATATCGCCACGCACGGAGGACCGGCTGTGGGGGACCAGAGATGTGGTGGCGATTGATGGCTCGACCTGGGCTTTGACTTCTTCCGAGCCGTTCCTCCACGTATTCCGTGGCGGTGTCAGGGTTGGAACATTTGGAAGGTCCGGCGCTGGGCCGATCGAGATGCAGGCTCCAAAAGCCTTGATGGTCGGATCGGGCGCGGGGGAGGTCACCGTCTGGGACCCCGGTGCGGAAAAGTACCTGGCGTATCCCTCGTTGTCGAAGTCGGAATTCAGGCCGACTGTAACCGCTGCCCCACGACTGGGAGGCCTCATACGTTCTGACATCGACCGGGTCACATTTGGCGACCCGTACCGCATTGGCTTCGGGATCGGACACAGGGTCGCCGCAAGCTACGGGGATGGTGTGATGGGCGGAGGGGATCTCTGGAGCGGCCAGCTGCATCGATTCCCCAGAATCCACGAGAAGGATGAACCGTGGATCGACTTCGCCCAACTGCCTGGCGCGGCAGAAGTGACAAAACGGGATGCCGTACTTGGCGCGGTTCCGCTATGGGACGCGTGTGCTGATGGACGAATCGCGCTGCTGGACCCCATTGGGAAGATGGTCTACCTGATCGCGTCCGATTGGGAAGACCGCGACTCGATTCCGCTGGCCTGGCAAAGTCGGCCGCTACGCCGGAGCGAGCGCATCGGCTACCTAATTGCGCAGTTTCGAAATGAGGTCGGCGACACGAATCGAAGCGATGAGGAGATCGCTTCCGAAGTAGCAGGTCTCGAACGGGAGACCAGGCACATGTTCTCGGTGGATGCTCCGCTGGGTGTCGACCTCAAGTGCGGGGCGGGACGGGTGTGGGTGCAGGAGTTTGATGGGGATACCGGCGCCCTCGGTTTCGGCCCGGTCTGGCGCACTGTCTCGGTTGATGCTCGGCACCATTCAGATATTCGCGTGACGTTCCCGGCGCACTTCACCCTTCACCGGATCGTCGGCTCCGAGATCCTCGGGGTGACGACCGACCCTATCGGCCAGGAGCGGATTGCGAAGATCTCGCTTCCCCCTGCACTCCGACCGGATTGAAAGGCGTAACGCAATGAGGTGGAGGCATGGATTCATGATCTGGACTGGCGTTCTTGCACTCGCGTGTGGCGGCAGTGCTCACGACGGAACCCAGGCGAGTGCGTCGCCCGAGACGGGGCCAGCGCTTGAGAGCCTCGCGGCGGAGGCCAGAGCTCTCCGTCGAGAGTCGAAGGACCCGGAGTCATTGCAGCTGGCGCGGAATCTCCTGTATGAGTACCTGTCTCTGGCAGATCTTCCAGACATTAGCGGGAGGCATCTCGACGACAAGATGGCCCTCGTCAGACGGGCCAACGCGATCCGCACTCTGGGGCACATCCACAGAGATCTTGAAGAGTACGGGGCGGCGTTGGCGCACCTGAGAACCGCGCTGCTGCTCGTGCACGAGACCGGGTTGTCGTGGCATATTGCGATGACTCTACGTGATATCGGGAGAACCCATGAAGCCGCCGGAGACCCCGAAATGGCACTGTCCACATACCGTGAAGCATCCGATCACGCCGAGGCCACGGAGGACGATGCACTCAAGGAGATACTCCACGATAAGCTGACTGAAATGCGACCCGGACTGCAGGATGCCCGTCAGTGAACTGTTCCAGCGTTTGGCGCTCCGTCGCCCTCCCGGCACTGCCGCGATACACAGTGAGGCAGCATACCGGCGATGGTCGGTCCGAAAGCTGAACAAGGATGAAGAAGACCTGGGTCCGCCCCCCCGATTGGGTCCGAGCCATTTCTGGGGCCATCTTCCCCTGGTTCTGCCTGCTCGTGATCGGCCGGGTCGTGCTGGGCCAGTTCTGGTCGCCGCCCGAAGAGGCGTTCACGCTTCTCCGATTGCTGTGGCTGGTCGCGCAAGATGCCGCAGTGCTCCTCCCGTTTCTCCTATTCCCAGCCGGACTGGCCGTGGCACGGGTACTGGGGCATTCGCCCCGGGCAATCCGAGTCGCTGTCCTGGTCGGTGTGTCGGTAAGCACCGTGTCCTATGGCTTGGGCGCGTGGGTTGCACCGGAAATCGAGGATCGCGTTCTCGCCGCCCGGGGAGCTGAATCGGCCGACGCACGGCGATTCGGAAGTCGAACCCCGATCGGCCTAGTCCGGAATCTCGGATTCGTGCAGGCCAATCCGCCACCTCGGTACAGCCTGCGAACCGACGCTCCACAGGAGTTTCCTCCCAACGTACTCCTCTGGAGCCTCCACCAGCCCCTGGCGCTCGCCGTATTCGGCCTTTCCAATGTGCTTCTGGGCATGTTGGCGTCCGAGGCGACGGTCGATTTGCCCCGCCGGGTGAGACGCAATGTTCGATTGGCCATCGGTGTCGCGGGTGGGCTGGCCTTCCTCGTCTGTGCAGCGTTGACTTCCCCTACCGAGCCTTTTCTACGGGACGGAACGATGCGGTCGGGAATCGTGGGCGCTTGGGCACCGCTCTTGATACCCTTGATTGAGGTGCTGGTCCTTCGGCGCCTCGTCACGAATCGGCGGTACGGATGACCGGCTCGACATCCCTCCGCATCGCGGCGGCGCCATCGGTCGAATCGCAGGCACGGATGGAGCCTCACTCATCCCGTGGGGACGGCGTGTCGGAAACCGAGACACGGGACCATGCGCCGTGAAGCCATAGACGGTAAGGCGTTTCGAGAGGGTGACGACGAGAGTCTTCGCGCCGTCTTGGACCGGTTTGGCGCACTGATTCGGAAGGTGGTGTGGTCGTACGCGGACTCGGACGATGACAGGGAAGACCTGTATCAGGAGATCTGTATCCGGATACTGGAGCAGCGAGGCAAGTACCGGGAGCAGGGCGCGATGGGAGGATGGATTGGCACCGTGGCCCGCAACATGGCCAGGAACTGGCGCACGGCGCGGTCCGCGCACGAGTCTGCCAAGGACAGGTATTCGATCGCTGTGGTCCCCATCGAAGCTGCAAGACGCATCGCCGAGGATCCCTCCAGGCTCTTGAACTACCGTGAATACCTGTCCAACGTGAAGCAGGCTCTGGATTCTCTTCCGGCCGCGCAGGCGAGGGCGTTCCGACTGGTCCATATCGAGGGGTACAGTCCCAAGGAGGCAGGCCGGATCCTGAAGGTCGCGCCAGCGACGGTGCGGTCCAACGTGCGTCACGCCAGGGAGAAACTTCGTGAACTACTGACGGAGCTGAGGGATGAGTTGTCCTGACCTGAGAACGCTGGGCCGAGTCGGCACACCCAATGCCGATCCCGCCATCCTGGAACACATTGCCAGTTGCCGCTCGTGTTGGCTCGATTGGCAGATCCAGCAGGGGGCACGCTATCTGCAGGATCCCGCGACCACAGGAGCTGCGGACGCAAACGACCGGGTGATCGCCCGGATGCATCTGAGGTCACAGCATTTCGAGTTGCCGGCTGGCTGGGCACACTCGGCGATATCTGGAACGCTGGTTGCGATTGCCACACTGGGTTGCCTGTTGGGAATCCCTGCAGCCTCAGTGATGATTCCGGTAGGCCCTGCGGTGGCATATTCCGTCGTCGCAGGTGTGTTGGCAATGTTCTACGTCAAGAGGCGGGACGAACGCCGCCGCGCTGCCGACTCAGCTGTCGCACAGGATGCCTTGGACCACACTGAGGTCGATTCGTCCTGAAGAGGCTGGCCTTCTGTCCCGAATCAGGGAAGGGCGGGGAACCCGGCCGTCGGCCATAGCCCAATCCTTGCCCGCAGTCCGTTCGGCGCACACCGAATTGCACGGTTTTCGGCCGCGACGCGTTATAGATACACTCGGTTCGTCCCCACCGTTGCCGCGCTGACGCTCATCATGGCTTCCGAGACGATTCCCGCGTTGAAATCGGTCCGCTAGAGCACTTGGAAAGGATGCCGCAGCATGAACTTGGCACACTCCCCCCCAAACTCGTCCACAACTCTTCTCCTCCACGCGGCATTGGCTGTATTGCTACTTGGCCCGCTGCGGTCGGCGGCCCAGACCGTTCCCGAGCCCATTGCCGTGGTGCCATGCGACGAGGCTTGCGGGATTACCCTGCAGCTGGAGATGGAGTATGGCGACGATTCCGGGCCAGGAATCCTTGACCTCGTCGGGTGGGTCAAGGGGTATCGAGATGTTTCGGGGCGGACATACATCGTCGGCGAGCCGATCGACAACGTTCTGGTGTTCGATCCCGATGGACGATTCCTGCGGCGAATCGGCAGCAGTGGCTCCGGCCCCGGCGAGCTCAAGGACGGTTCGTCGCTCGTCGTGACGGGTGACGGTGAGTTCTCGATCCTCGACCGCGGACGCGGTGTGATCCTGAACTTCGACCACGATGGACGCCTTCGAAGCGAGGTCAGGACGGAGGGATGGGTTCCACAGGGAACGCGCACCTTCGCGTGGGATGGAACTCGGGTGATCCACGTGGCCAATCTGAGCAACCTGGACCGCGCCGGAATCCCCCTGCATCTCGTCGACGTTGAGACTGGCGAGATCGAGCGCTCGTTCGGCTCAACTACGGACGAGCAAGTGGTGAACGGCTACCTCCCCGGTCTGTACCCCTTGGCAATCCGCCAGGACCGCCGGATCTGGATGGCCGTGGGGTTCGAGAGGTACGACATCGCTCTCTGGGACGTGAATCGACCGCATCAGTTGCTTCGGCGCGAGGCACGTTGGTTTCCCGAGCAGACTCGGGACGACCTGACGCACCCTGGAATGGGTCAGCCCCCACGGCCCTACATCTACGCCCTCGCCTTGAGCGAACCCGACTCGCTCCTGTGGGTTGCGGCGAGCGTCGCCGACGAGGAGTGGAGGGAGGCCGATCTGTACAGTGGAGACGATGACAACTACTACGACGACATCCTCGAAGTCATCGACCTGCGCACGAACACAGTCATCGCAAGCCAGCGCTTCGACCACAGCTACCACCTCGTCGAGGCCGGCCTGATTGGCAGACTCGCGATCACCGCGGACGGCTCGGTTCGATACCAGACTTTCAGGCTGCGCCTCGAGGCGGCCGAGTCAGAGCGGTGAAGACCCGGCCATGCCGGCCGCCGCACGCCCTCAGGGGACGGTCACTTGCCAATCACAGGAGGCAGGATCATGAAGCACCGGATCATGTCGTGCGTTTGTGGATTGCTTCTTTGCCCATTCGCACTCGTGGCGGTTGGGGCGGTCGGACAAGCGACTGCGCAGGACGCACGCCCGATTGTCTTCGCCGATACGCAACGGCAGCTGGTACTCGATGAGAAGACCGCCATCGGCTCCGTCGACGGCGAACACGACGCGTTCGGCCGAATCATGAGTCTGGCGATCGACAGCCGTGGGCGGGTGGTTGTAGCGGACGACTTGTCTCACGATCTGAAGGTCTTCGAACTCACCGGCGAATTCGTTACGACCGTCGGCAGGTCCGGCGATGGTCCGGGGGAGTTCTATTCCCCCTGGCAGGTTCAGGTGGGCCCTGGAGACAGCCTCTATGTCTGGGATCCGGGGCGCGCGGCGATTTCAGTGTTCGGGCCCGACTATGAGTTCAATCGGAGCTTCCTGGTCCCGCCGGGCTGGACCGTGAACTCCATGATCGTCCACCCCGGCCCAGAGATTGTCGTTTCCGTCTCGGGCACGGGCGAGTTGCTGCCCATCAAGATCTTGAGTGGCGACGGGAATGTCATGGCCGAGGCCGGTCCCCCGATGCCACAGCGGGACTTGGCGGGTTTCGAAGACTCGTTGCTCGGAGGCTCGTTGAGTCGCACGCGTGATGGCTATGTCTACAGCCAAAAGAGCCCCTATGCCGTATGGCAGCTGGACGACCAGCTGGGCATGGTTTCGGTGTGCCATGGGCGACCTGAGTGGACCACCGACCCGGATGAAGTTGTCGTGCGCTCGAACCGGGGAGTTGGCCTCCGATGGAATCGATTCAGCCACTCTGTGTCAATCTTGCCGCTTCCCAGCGGGCACTTGCTGAACACCGTCCTGATGCCCGAGACCGACCAAAGGCTTCTCCATGTGCTTGGGGAGGGTTGCCGGGTGGTATCGGAGCTTCTGCTAGACATCCCCGTGCGGCCCCTGTTGGTCGTAGACGATCTGCTGGTCGCGCTTCGGAGCCTCGACTATCCTGAGGTGGTGATATACAAAATAGGTTGGGACGAGGCGAACGAATCGATGCATAGGAGGTAAGGGCGACTGCCCGGCGCCACTCGCTGAAACCGCAAGTAGGGAGAGTCGAAATGCCAAGCCGAAACCACCTTGTCGTCCTGTCGGCGGTGGCCTTCGCGGCGTGCCAGACTGAAACCGGCCCGACCGCCGGTATCCCGGTCCAGATCGAAGACAGCGCCGGTGTGCGCATTGTGGAGTACATGGGGACCCCGGTCACCGAAGCTCCCTTCCGGTTCTCTGCGGAGCCACTGTACCGCCACGGTGCCAGCCCGGGCGACTACGCCTTCCGGGGAATCCACTCCGGCAGACTCTTCCCGGACGGCAGCGCCGTGGTCTCGGACGTGTTCAACGAGGAACTGGTCGTGTTGAGCCCGGACGGCACGACGCACGAGGTGCTGGCCGGGCCGGGAAAGGGCCCGGGCGACGTCAGCTATGTCGGAGCCGTATTCGCGCTGGGGCAGGACAGGGTTCTGGCGGCCGACCTCAACCTGTACCGCGTGACCGTCTTCGCCGACGGGGCAGTCGAGCGGACGGTGGACATCCGGCACACGCGCGGTCTGGGTGTCCAGGGAATCGGCCCATCCGGCCAACTGCTACTGGCCACGAATTCGTTCAGGTCAGGCTTCGAAGGTGAATGGCTTCCCGGGCACATGGCACGGTTCGACCTGGGTACCGGCGCTCTGGACACGGTCGCGTCCTACGACTTCATCTCGCGACCTCCGCCGGGGCTGCGGTGGAACCCGATCGGAGCGGGCGGCACGGTTGCGGTCGCCTCCGGTCATTTTGTCTACGCCCGTTCCGACAGGCCGGAGGTCACCTGGCGTCTGCCCGATGGCACCGTGACCCGGATCGTGCGCTGGCAGGCCGAGCCGGCTCCGCTGACCGAGGAGTCGCTTGACGGGATCGAGGCCGGCCTCCGGGCGAGCAACCAGATGGTCAACCCAGGCGCGCCGGATGCCGACATCGATCGGATGACCGATGATGACATGGCCATCTATCGAGCGGTCATCGGCGGGCCAAAGCCCCTCTTCACCATTCCGTTTGGCGACGCGGAGGGCCGAGTATGGCTGCCCTCGTACCGGCCCGGTGATGCGCGTGAGGGCGCGCCCGACTACACCGTCATTTCCGCCGACGGAGAGTGGCTGGGCACCGTGGAAGCCCCACCGAGGTTCCGCGTTCTCGATGTGGCCGGTGGGCTGGTTCTCGGCGTACAGAGGGACGAGTTGGAGGTGGAGAGCGTGGTCGTGTATGCGTTGGAAGGCGATGCGACAGGGCAGCGGGACGCGGTTGAACTACCCGCAGCGACATCTGCCACCAGTGCTGTTGCGGAGACGGATGGGACCGTTGCGGACCAGGACCCGACCAAATGGCGGGTGGAGATTGACGTTGACGAGGGCAACCCGCTCGACACCATGCGCAATGCCTATTCTCCCGCCGCAAGTCCGCCCGAAGCGCTTGCCGACCTCGAAGGCGACTTCCGGAGTCTGATCCGGTATCTTTGCCTTAACGCCAATGAGAGGGAAGCGGGAAACGTCGCCCCCGTCCTACTTGGGTTCTGGGAGCCGCCGCGCCCGACCGCAGCGGCAGTTCCGGGATCATTGATCACGGGCCCGCTGGAACTGCGGACCACCTGGGGCGAAGAAACGGTCGTATTGCGAGCCCGCGCAGTTCCCGCCCGCTACCGGATCTTCCTTGACCAGGAAGACGCCCAGGACAGGGGCACGGGCGAGAGCTCGGATGCCGAATTCGTCAGGCGCCTTCTGGAGAGTCCTTCCACTGCGAGCGACTCCCTGCTGATCGAACTGGATTGGGAGGAAGTGGGCGCCGTCCGCTACACCTACCCGTTGGAAGGTGCAGCCGACGCGATACGAGAAGCCGGGCAGCCCTGCGGAATCGGGTAGCGCCACGCTACCTCTGGCGCAGGAACCCCCCACTTCGCGAACTTCCCTAACGTGCAGGTCGTGCAGTCCATCATCGAGAGGAATCGAACGATGGCACGCACGAAACGAGTCCGGCGCAGCTACAGCGCCGGCGAATGGGGCCGGAACCGGGTGAGGGTCTTTCCCGACCCCAAGACGGGCCTGATCCAGATCGAGTGGCGCGAGAACGGCCGCAGGCTGAGCCGTTCGCTGGGGCACCGCGACTGGGCACGGGCGAAGCAGCAGGCGGACGAGTTCGCTGCGGGCTTCACCAGCCCGGAGTTCCACGGCGAGGCACCAGTCGAGCCCGAGCCGCTGACGCTGGAGACGCTGTTTGACATCTACCGCGAAGAGGTCACACCCACCAAGACCAAGCGGTCGCGGAGGTACGAGAGAGCCGCGATGGCGATGTTCCTCAAGTTCTTCGGCAAGCACCGCAAGCCCGGAACGCTTTCCCAGCGGGACTGGGACCGGTTCATCCGGGCGCGTCGGGCGGGCAGGGTAGGCCCGAGTGGGAGACCGGTTTCCGACCGAACCATCGAATACGACCTGAAGTTCCTGCTCGCGGTCCTCAACTGGGCAGCGAGATCGAGGGACGAGGAGGGCAGGCTCCTTCTGGAGTCCAACCCGCTGAGGGGCCTGAAGACGCCCAAGCAGAAGAACCCGGCCAGGGTGCTTCTCACCGATGCGGAGTATGTGGCCCTGCGTAAGGCGTCGCTCCAGATGGACTGGCGTTTCCGCGTGGCGCTGGTGATCGCGCACGAGACGGGACACCGGATCGGTGCCATCCGTCAGCTTCGCTGGTCGGACATCGACATGGAGCGCAGGATCATCCGGTGGCGTGCCGAGCACGAGAAGACAGGGCACGAGCACCAGACGCCGGTGACCGCCGAAGCACTCGACGCGCTGGAGGAAGCGCGGAGGCGGAACCCCGGCATCGGGGATGTTCCGCTGTTTCCGGCGCCCGGGGATCCTTCGAAGAGCGTGAGCCGTTCACGGGCGCGCACTTGGTGGACCAAAGCCCAGACGCTGGCGGGACTGGAACCCATGCATCGTCGCGGCTGGCACTCTCTGAGGCGGAAGTTCGCCTCGGACCTCATGAACCAACCACTCAAAGTGCTATGCGAACTGGGAGGCTGGAAGACGGCACAGACCGTCCTCCAGTGCTATCAGCGGGCCGACGAGGACCAGCTCAGGAAGGCCCTCGAAGACCGCCGGAGGGTCTCCTTTCCCGCCAATTAGCGGGAACAAATAGCGGGAATCGGAAGCCCGATACCTCAAAAACCCAATGTCCCCGCCAGGACTCGAACCTGGGGCCTACTGCTTAGGAGGCAGTCGCTCTATCCATCTGAGCTACGGGGACCGATCACCGGGCGTTCCTGGACAGAGATTGCTCCGGTGCCGCAAAAAGATTGTCGCGGCGCGAACCAATGGCAAGTGACATCCGAGGACGCCGCAAGGTATCTTTAGGCTGCGTCGGCTGGGCTCGTGAGCATCGGCCGGACCCGCGTGCAGAGGCTGGACTGGCTCATGCTCAGGCTGGGCTCGTTGAGAAACGTTGGAACAGGACCGCAAAGGGAGTATTTGCAGATGACGACGACCGCGCTGCTGATGGTGCTGGCTGGGATCCAGACGGGACCCGACCGGATAGACCTGGATCCGTCCAGCCTGACGCTGGACACGGGGGAGAGGGCGACGGTGGCCGCAACGGTGCGGGACGAGACCGGGGCCGTGCTCGAGGACGCGTCCGTGCTCTGGATCGCGATGACGCCGGAGGTCGCCCAGGTCGACCAGATGGGCGTGGTGACCGCGGTCTCCCCGGGAGAGGCACGGATCGCGGCCCGCTCCGGCAACGTGATGAGCTTCGCGAGCGTGGTCGTGCGGGCGCTTCCCGTGGCGGCGCTGGAGGCGTCGCTGCCAGCGGCGGCTATCGTCAGTGGCGCCAGCGCGCCGATTCGGGTGGTTGCCGCGGGACAGGACGGCGAGGTCGTGCCGGGTCCGTCGCTATCGTTCTCGTCCAGCGACGAGGAGGTGGCGGGGGTGGACGGCAGCGGGCGGGTATATGCGCGCCGCGCGGGGAAGGCCGTCGTCACCGTGAGTTCGGGCGGCGTCAGCGCCAGCGTAGACGTGGAAGTGAGCGAGGGCGACCCGGGCAGCGTGGAGATCACGCCGTCCGAAGTGCGTGCCCGCACGGGTGACGTGATCCGGTTCGAGGCGCGCGGTGCCGCGACGCTCTATCCGGAATGGAGCGTCAGCGGGGCAGGGGCACAGATCGAAGCGGAGGGGACCGAGGGAGTCTTCGTGGCGGAACGTCCCGGCACCTACCGCGTCACCGCGATCTACGGCGAGGGACGCGCTGCGGTCGCATCGGCCGAGATCACCACCCGCATCGAGGAGGCGGAACTGGTCCGGGTCGGGCGCGGGGCCGCCGCCGACCATCATTCGGGCGACACCTGGGTCTTCGAGGGCGTGAACGGCCGGGACTACGCCTACGTCGGCACCTACATGTATGACTGGATGAAGGCCTGGGACGTCACAGATCCCTCTAATCCCATCTTGACCGATTCCCTCCAGCTGGACGCCCGGCGCATCAACGACGTCAAGATCCACTCGAGCAACCGCATCGGGATCCTGACCCGCGAGGGCGCGTCCGACCGCCGCAACGGGATCGTCATCCTCGACCTCTCCGAACCCGCTCAACCCACGATCATCTCCGAGTACAAGCGGACCGTCCCCGGGGGCGTTCACAACGTGTGGATCGAGGGCGACCTGGTCTACGCCGTCCACAACGGGACCAGCGACATTCACATCATCGACATCTCGGACCCGGCCAACCCCGACGAAGTCGGACGCTGGGGCATGCCCGAGTCCGACAACAAGTCGCTTCACGACGTCATCGTCCAGGACGGCTACGCCTATCTCTCATACTGGGACGACGGCGCGGTCATGCTCGACGTCGGTGCCGGGACGCATGGCGGCACTCCCACCGAACCCGCGTTCGTCTCGCGCCACAGCTATCCGATCGGCAACACGCACACCGCATGGCGCGCCGGGCGCTACCTCTTCGTCGGCGACGAGATCTTCCCGGACATATGGGATGCGGACACGCCGATCGAGGCGCGGGGCTACATCCACGTGCTCGACATGGAGGACCCGGAGAATCCGGTCGAAGTGGCGCGCTACGAGGTGCCGGAGGCGGGCGCCCACAACATCTGGGTCGAGGGCGATCTCCTCTACGTCGGCTACTACCAGGCCGGTCTGCGGGTCGTCGACATCTCGGGCGAGCTGCGCGGCGACCTCTATCGCCAGGGACGGGAGATCGCGGTGCTCAAAACCATCGACTCCGAGTCCACCGTCCCCAACTGGGGCATGACCTGGGGCGCCCAGATCCACAAGGGTCACATCTTTACCTCGGACCTGAACTCGGGTCTCTGGGTTGTGAAGCTGGTCGAGGGACAGAGGATCATCTCGTAGGCGATGTGACCAGCCGGGAGATCGGCACTCGAGCCACGGCCGCCGGCCAGGAGCGCCCCGCGGTCCCTGCCTTGGACTTCGAAGGGGCCCGCGCCCGTGTCCGCGGCCTCGCCTGGCGCACTCCCGTCGTGCCTGTGGAGACCCCCGCGGGTCCGGTCGCCCTCAAGCTGGAATCTTTTCAGCGCACGGGGTCGTTCAAGGTGCGAGGGGCGGCCAACCGCATCCTCAAACTGAGCAGAGATGAGCGGCGGAGAGGCGTGGTCGCCGCTTCGTCCGGAAACCACGGCCGCGCGGTGGCCGAGGTGGCAGCGCGGCTGGGGATCGCCGCGACGGTGTGCGTTCCCGACTGGGCCGATCCGTCGAAACTGGAAGCGATCCGGGCAGCGGGCGCACGGGTGGTGCTCTCCGGGGGCAGCTACGACAAGGCGGAGGACCGCGCGGCGGAGCTGGCCGGAGCGGATGGCATGACACTCGTCCACCCCTTTGACGATGCCGACGTGATTGAAGGGCAGGGAACCATCGCGCTGGAACTCGCCGAGCAACTCCCCGGCCTCGACGAGGTCCTGGTGCCTCTTTCCGGCGGGGGGCTCGTCGCGGGCATCGGCCTCGTGGCCAAAGCGCTGGGCGTGCGCGTGGTGGCGGTCTCGGCGCGACGGGCCTCGGTCATGGTCCGTAGCATCGATGCGGGCAGGCCCGTGCGCGTACCCGACGAAGAAACCGTGGCTTCCGCACTCTCGGGTGGCATTGGACTCGACAACAGGTGCACATTCAATATTGTCAGAGATGTCGTCGCCGAGCATGTAATCGTGGAGGAATCCGCCATCAGAGCCGCAGTAGCACGATCCTTTCACAACTATCGTCTGGTCGTGGAAGGCGGGGGAGCGGTAGGGATCGCGGCGCTCTGGTCGGGGTATCAGCCCCGAGGGCGCGCCGCCGTTATCGTCTCCGGGGGGAACATCGACCCCGCGACGCTCACAACGCTCGCCACGGATGCCGCGATCGACGCACAGACCGCCTGAGGAAGGCGTCGCGATGACCAATCGCACAAGCTGCACCCACGACCACGCCTACGAGATGCGGGAGACGAGCACGCGAAGGCTCACCTTCGCTCTGGTGCTCATCACCGGATACATGTTCGCCGAGGTCGTGGGAGGCATCCTGTCGGGAAGCCTGGCGCTGCTTGCGGACGCCGGCCACATGCTGACCGACGCGGCCTCCATAGGCCTCGCGCTCGCCGCCATGCGCTTCGCCACCCGCAAGCCCTCGGCCCGCCGCACCTACGGCTACCACCGCCTGGAGGTCCTCGCGGCCCTCGCCAACGCCCTCGCGCTCTGCGTGATTTCGGCGTGGATCGTCTTCGAAGCGTTGCAGCGGTTCGCCAACCCACCCGAGGTGCAGGCGGGACTCGTTCTCGGCGTCGGCTCCGTGGGTCTGGCCGTCAACATCGCCGTCGCCTGGATGCTGCACGGCTCGGCCAAGGAGAATCTCAACGTCGAGGGCGCCTATCAGCACGTGATCGCCGACCTCCTGGGCTCGGTGGCGGTCGTGTTGTCGGGCCTCCTGGTGTGGGCGTTCGGGTGGTATCTCGCAGACCCGATCCTCAGCGTCGCCATCGGAATTCTCATCCTGGTCAGCGCCTGGCGCCTCCTCGCAAAGACCGTTCACGTGCTCCTCGAGGGCACGCCCGACCGGATCAATGTGTCGCATCTCTGCAACGCCTTCATCGAAGTCGACGGCGTTACCGGCGTGCACGACGTGCACGTCTGGACGCTCGCGTCGGGCTACGACGCGCTTACGGCCCACGTGATGGTTGATCCCGGCCACTCGTCCGGTCGCGACGAGCTGCTTGACCAGCTGCGCACGATCGCCTACCAGCACTTCGACCTGCAGCATGTCACTCTGCAGTTGGAGACGGGGATGGAGGCCTGTCTGGAGCATCATCAGGCCGAGCGGACCTGGGCGGCCGGCGCCGGGTCATTGACCTGAAATCCGGCACGCCATTAGTGTTCTGACCTCACGAAGTCGCCTCTGATCGCGGCGAAGTCGTTCCTCACAATCGCGGCGCAGCCACCAACGGTGCACGAGGGGCGCCCAGCACAAAAGGCCAGACCCATCATGGGAAAATACAGCAAGCCGGGTACCGGTCCCGAAAAGCCCGTCAATCCCGCCGAACAGGAAGACGTCTTCGTCGCCAAAATGGTGACATTCAGCGATTGGGCGCAAAAGCACCGGTCCTCGCTGACCGTGGGCGTGGTGGTCCTGGCGCTGGGGACGGTCGCCCTGGTCTACTACGGGAACTATCGTGGATCCCTGAACACCGCTGCAGCGGCCCAGCTGGAACAGTTGCAGCAGCGACTCGAGCAGGGCGATCAGGCGGGTGTCCAGGCGGATTTGCAGCTCTACCTCGAACGCTTCTCGGGCACGCCCTTCGGCGACGAAGCGCGCGTGGTACTGGCCCAGATTACCGCCGGCATGGGTGATCCCGCAGCCGCGGCCGAGGTCCTGGAGCCCGTCGCCGGCGATGTGGAAGACCCGCTCGGCGCCCAGGCCGCAGGTCTCCTGGCCGCGATCTCCGAGGACGCAGGGAACCTCCAGGTGGCGGAAGGGCTGTACGAACGCCTGGCAGATCGCGCCGGACTCGGCTTCCAGGTCCAGGACGCGCTCGCCGACGCCGCACGCGTCAAGCGCGATCAGGGAGACATCGCCGGGGCGCTCGCGCTCTACGACCGGCTGCTAGAGGAGATGGACGAAGCCGATCCCGGCCGGGGCGTCGTGGAGATGCGCCGGGCCGAGGTGGTGGCGCTACTGCGCTGAAATCGGCCGCGGGATTCTTGATTCCGCAAGCCGCGCGAAACTCATAAGCCCGCATAAGAGCGGTTATTTCTCCCCAATTCCGGGAAATAAGTTCGTATAATGTATATTATGTAAAGTTATGATTGTCGTGAAACCAAGTGGGCCTACGGGAGTGCTAACGGGATCCCCACCCGGTCTGCCCTGCCCAATCCAGCCCGACTAGCGGAAGAGTTCCTCGATCCGCCCGGCGAGTTCGGCGCTCATCGGCGCGCTCGACAGGTTCGCGACGATCGCCACGATGAGCCCGTTGTCGCGGTTCATCGTCAACATCGTGCGCCCCCCCACGGATCCGCCGCCGTGCGAGACGATTCGCTCGCCGTGTGTGTTGGTGCTGGAGCGCCAGCCCACACCGTATCCGGTTTCGCTGCCGTCGCGGGTCATCTGGGATGTGAACAGCATCTCCAGCGTCTCGGCCCGCAGGTACCCGGGCTCCAAGTGCCCATTTGCGAAGATGAGAAGGTCCTGGGGGGTCGATATGAAGCCCCCGCCGGCCCATTTGTAGCTGTTGTCGACGTATGGAGCGTTCACAACCTGCCCTTCGGCGTCCCTCACGTAGAAACGCGTCCGGTGCGCGATGATCGGCCGGTTCCTGTCTGCCAGCGTTTCATTCATCGCCAGCGCGCCGAAGACCTCGCGATCCATGAAATCGAGGAATTCCTCCCCGCTGGCCCCCTCGATCACCGCGCTGATCAGGTTCCAGGCGTAGGACGAGTATGAAAATTCCGTCCCCGGTTCGTTGATCAGCGGATCGTCCTCGAAGATCACCAGCCCCGACCGCACGTCGGGATAGTTGACTGCACCGAAGTTCTCCATCCCCTCGTAGTGGCGGATTCCGCCCAGGTGTCCGGCGAGCTGCCGAGTCGTGACCGGGAAGCGCTTCGTGGGAAACGACGGCACATAGTCCTGCACGGGAGCATCCAGATCCAGGGCGCCCCTCTCTACCAGCACTGCGAGCGCCGCCGCCGTGACCGGCTTCGACACGCTCCCTATGCGGAACTTCGTCTCCGGCGTTACCTTTACGTCATGCGTCAGGTCAGAATAGCCAAATCCTTCCGACCACAGCACTTCCGTCGTACGACCCACGGCCACTGACAATCCAGGAATGGCCTCGGCAGCCATCAGCGAATCGATGAGCATCCGCGCCGACTCCGCCGCGGCGGCAGACCCGTCCGCAGCGGTGCCGACCGCCGCCGCATCTGCGGGCTGTTCGACCGCCGGACCCCCTTCTCCACACGCGGTCGAACCCACGACCGCCAGCAGCGCGAACACGCCCGCGAACCTGCCCGGACCATCGAACGAATACCGGAACAACGACCATTCCTTCATTTCAACTCACCTCGGGAGAAAGCTGCGAAGTACGAAACCGACGTTCGCCGGGCGTTCGGCCAGGCGGCGCACATACCAGGGGAACCAGTGCTCGCCATAGCTGATGAGCACCCGGACACCCTTGCCCGCACCTGCCAGACGTCTCTGTTCCTGTTCGGCGATGCCGTAGAGCATCTGGTACTCGTAGGCGTCGCCTTCCACACCGTTGGCCGCGGCCCAGGACTCGATGCGCTGGATCAGCCGGGCATCGTGGGTTGCGAGGCCGGCCCGAACCCCCGCCTCGCGCGCGTCCGGAGCCAGCATGCGCACCGTCAGGTCGAAGAACGCCTGATCCACATCCGCCTTGACCGGCATCGCGATGTCGGCGGGTTCGGCGTAGGCGCCCTTCACCATCCGCACGGCCGGCCCGAGAGGAATCAACGAATCGAGATCGTCCCGCGTGCGGTACAGGTACGACTGCAGGCAGATCCCGAACTGCGGGTGATCGGCAAGGATCGATCGGTATAGCTCCAGAGTCGGGTCCACGTAACGGCTGTACTCCATGTCCAGCCAGACCCAATTCCCGTGCGCTTCGGCCGCCCTGGTGATGCGCCGCAGGTTTTCCTCCGCCACCTCGATGCCCAGATCGAGTCCCAGATGCGTCGGCTTGAGCGACAGCTCCACATCCAGCCCCGCGGCGGCAATCGCCTCCGCCGCCTCGATGTAGTGGTCCGCCACCGCACGCGCCTCGGCCTCGTCGGCCACGTTCTCGCCAAGGAAGGTGACGAGCCCCGGGATCCGGTGTTGCCCGGTCATCGACCGGGCGGCTCCCAGCGCGTCTTCCAGCATCTCGCCCGGCATGAACCGCCGCACCGCCCGCCGCACGAAACCGTACCTGGGCAGCGTGTTCTTGCACCAGTTGTTTTCGGATACCCACAGGAGTGCTGAACGTATCATGGCCGGGAAATTGGTCTCCGTTTGCTCGTTGCGCCAGTCATGCCGGCATCTCCCGCAACCCCATCAGAGCCGCCGCAATCCGCTCCGCGGTCTCGTCGAGCGCCGCTTCGCGCTCGGCCCGCGTATCGTGGACGCCAAAGTGGATCGGTTCGCCATAGCGGATGGACACGGTCGAACGCCAGCGCCGACGGCTCCAGCGTGGCCAAGCACGGTAGGTCCCGGATACCCCGCAAGGCACCACCGGCACGCCCGCCTTGAGGATCAACCGGATTGAACCCCGCCGAAACGGCTGCAAAGCGCCTTCCCAGCTCCGCTCGCCCTCGAGGTAGATCCCCACTCCGTCGCCTCGCTCAAGCGCCCGCAACGCGGTCCTGACCGACTGCGGGTCGACCCGGTACCGCCGGGCCGGAATCGCCGCCACGCGCGGCAGAAACCACCGGAACACCGCGCTGGACGAGAACTGCGTGCTCTTGGTGAAGAAGTGGACCGTGCGCCGGCAGTTCCCCTGCACCAGCACTGGATCGAGGATGCTCTCGTGGTTAGCGACGAGGAAGAATGGGCCGGTTCGGGGGATGTGCGACGTTCCCGACACGGCTGGACGGGTGAGCGCCAGGCCGAGCCACTTCGCGATGACCCGAAACAAAGGGTACCAGACCGTCACCATCGAGTGACGATCCGGGGCTGGAACTCGATCACCCTGCCCCGTCCGGCCCGCTCCCACGCATCGACGATCAGGCGCCGCACGAGAGTCTCCCAGCGGCGGGGCGAATCGCCGATGAAGCGAAGCTGGACGAGCCGGTCACCGGGGAGCGACAGCTGCAGTGACGAGGAAGACGCCTGCACGGCGCCGATGTCCAGGTGTCGCCAGCGTCCCGAGTCGGACCGTCCGTCGTCCACGGAGACCGCGTCGCGGTCCACGGCGATCGAGCCTTCCACCGCTGGGCCCATCGATTCGGAGTACCCTCGCAGGATGCCGCGATATCGTACCGCCCGCTCGGCGATCCGCCACGAGACCATCGCCCGGGCCGAGTACCCCACGGTTCCGTCCGGCGCGGTCGCACGGGTCATGGGCCCACCGAGATCATCGATTCTTCGACACAGGTCACGGGCGCTCACGTCGCGCTGCGGGTCATCCCCGGGACCGGTCATGAACAGCCGTCCCCGCCGGCGCTCGATGCGGACCCCGCAAGACCCGCATCGCGCTTTGTCCACCACCCCCTCCATCGGGTCGTGACCGCAATGCGGACAGCGATAGCAGAGGTCGACGAGCGCCACCGGAGTCCCGGACGCCTACAACTTCCCGAGCAGATCTAGCAGGCGGAGCTTCCACACCCGCCACACGGCTTCCCGGATGATCCTTCCGGACATCTTCGATTCGCCGCTGTCCCGCTCGGTGAAGACGATGGGGATCTCCCGCAGCGCGAACCCGGCCCGCCAGGCGCGCAGCTTGAGTTCGATCTGGAAGCTGTATCCGTTCGACTGGATCCGCTCGAGCCCGACGGACTCGATCACTTCGCGCCGGAAGGCGTTGAAGCCGCCCGTGGCGTCGTTCACGGGCACACGGGTGATCGCGCGCGCATACCACGATCCGAAGAGGCTGATCATCAGGCGGCGCAGCGGCCAGTTCACCACGGTGATGCGTCCGCCGACGTAGCGGGATCCAACGGCGACGTCCACCTCGTCGAGGGCCTGCACCAGCGCCGGCAGCCTCCCGTGGGGATGCGACAGATCCGCGTCCATCTCGATCATGATGTCGTAGCCCCGCTCCAGCCCCCACCCGAACCCGGCCACGTAGGCGGCGCCCAGGCCCATCTTCCCCGCCCGGTGCAGCACCTGGACCCGCTCGTGCGCGCCAGCAAGCTCGTCGGCGACGTCGCCGGTCCCGTCGGGCGAGTTGTCGTCGACCACGAGGACATGAAAGGCGTCTCCCTGCTCCAGAATCAGCGGCACGATACGCGGCAGGTTGTCACGCTCGTTGTAGGTGGGGACGATCACCAGCACACGCTGCGCGTCACTCATGCGGTACCCTCCGTTGCGGGCTCGGCTGTGTCCGTCTCCGGAGGAGGCGCCACGGGCAGGACGGGTCGGCGCAAAACGAAGGCGCCTGTCCCCGCCCCCAGCAGCTCGGCCGCCGTGATCCACACTCTCTGCAGACCGGAGAGTATGACACTCGCTTCCAGTCCGAGGATCGGGGTGAGCAGCCCGACCAGCGAGGATTCGCGCACACCCAGGCCAGCCGGCGTGAAGAACGCGAGATAGCCCGCGAAGTAGGCGGCCGCGAACGCCGTGATCCCGATGCCGAAGCCGATGTTCATTCCCAGACCCCGGCCCAGACAGGTGAAGGCGGTGCCGAGAACCAGCCAGTTGATCATGTAGCCCGGGAGGAGGCGCAGCAGGCTGCGGCCGCTCGGATGCGGCAGGTCATCACCATGGCCACCTCGCCGGAGCACCCAGCGCACCAGAGCCCCTGCCCCCCCGAAGTAGAGGAATCCCGCCAGCGCGGCCACCATTCCGACCCCGATCGCGATCTGCCACGCCTCGGAGAGCCCGGCCGACCACACGGCGACCCATCCACCCACCGCGGCGGCTCCGAGCAGGTTGACCATCTGGGCCGTCACGGCCGCCGCCGTCGCGCGCACCCCCGAGATTCCCCTGCGGCGGGCCAGCACGGCCACCCCGGCCAGCGCCAGGATCTTGCCCGGCACGTACCTGCCCAGGTTCGCGATCAGCAGCACTGCGGCCCCCTCGGCCACGCCCACCCTGCGTTCCCCGAATTCGACCAGGTTCCGGGACCACAGCACGGCGGTAATCGCGAAGGTCACGAACAGCAGCGCCACGGAGAGCGCCAGGTACGGCACGTTCAGCCGCACCATCCCCCAATCCACCGCGCCGACCTCCGACAGCCTCACCCCCGCCCCGCGCAGGATCAGCCACGTCACGCCGACCGTGAGGACCAGCTTGACGGGCGCCACCCACCAGCGCCTGCGGCTGGCCGGATCCCGCTGCCCACCCCCCGTCAGACCGCTCATCCTGCCCTTCGCCCGGGCTGCAGCCAAGCGGGCAGGCCGCGCACGTACGACGACCCGAACAACAGGACCGTGATCACCAGCGCCACGATGCTGAGCCGAAGCGCGCTGCGCACCGTCGGCGCCGTGTAGCGCAGCGTCACCGTGTGGTCTCCGGCCGCCGGGATCTCCACGGCCTGCAGGGTCAGGTTGGCACGGCGCACTTCGGCCGGCACACCGTCCACCTCAGCCACCCAGCCCGGGAACCAGTTCTCGGACACAACCAGGAGCGCGGGACCGGTGGTGGTCACCCGCAGGCGCCGCTCGTCGGGCTCATCGAGTTCCCAGGTGACTTGTCCAGTCCCCCCTGCCCCCCCATCTCCTGGAAGCGCCAACCCGCCGGGCTCCGCCAGGATCGCCTCGCGCGCCGGATCGAATTCCCGCGACAGGATCCTGGCCAGCGCGGCTTCGTCGTCCTCCAGAACCGCGGCAGCGCCGACCACCCAGGCCTTGTCGAGACCAGGGTAGGCGTACACCGTCACCAGTCCCCTCGGGGTTCGTGCCGAACTCAGCGCCTGGGCGCCCGCGTACGGCGGTCCTCCCACAGCCTCCTCGGGCCATGCCAGGTATTTCACGTTCATCATCCGCAGGACGTTGGGATGCCGGGTATTGGCGCCCCGGCTGACGCTGGCCTCTAGACCCAGGAGCATCCGGTAGCGCGCCAGATCGTTGGGGTGGTGCCCGGAAAGGATGTCGATGCCGTGCATTGCAAGCTCGACGTTCTGTTCGTCACGCATGTCCGCGACCCGAAACGGCGGGCTCTCGTCACGGCGCGCCTGCAGGAAACGGATGTTCGTATCCGGGGCCGCCCACGCGTGAAAGTCCCACGTGCGGATGAAGGCCCGATCGATCCGGCCCAGATCGAGGGCGACCAGCGCCGCCAGGCCTGCCAGTGCGGCCGTGAGGGGGACCCTGCCCTGCTGCAACGCCCAGATCCCCGCGACTGCCAAGCCCGCAATCACCAGCGCAATCCCGAACCCCCGCGTGATGAACGGGGTGGCTGTGGCCAGTGCCGCCAGCTGGCGCTCCCCGGCGTCGGCGTAGAGCATCGTCGTCCATACGCTGCCCAAAACGCCCGAGGCCTGTAGCAGCGCCCCGATGAACAACAGGCCCAGGAAGCCGAGCACCGCACGTCCCCGACGCGTTCCCAGGAACGGCCGCCTCTCGGGTTCTTCGCGAACGAGATCGTCGATTCCCATCGCGAAAAGGGTTGTCACGCCGAAGCTCACCAGGAACGCGCAGATCGCCGGGACGCGGAAGAGGCCCATCCCGGGCACCAACTCGTAAAAAATCCGCCAAACGGGTGTATGGGTGCCCAGGGCGTAGAGAAGCCAGACACCGCTCATCCCGGCCATGAACCACCGCATTCCCCTGCTCCGCCGACCCAGCAGCCCGAAGAGCGCGATTACCACGACCGAGACGCCCAGGTATTCGTGATTCAGCTTGATCGCGTTGCGTCCCCAATAAGTGTTCTGCGCCCATTCGGCCTCGGCGTAGCTGTTACCCACGAATTCCGGGACCACCAGCGACACCACCTCTTCCGGGTGAAACGACCACGAACTGGAGTAGGCGATACGCTCCTCCGGGGTCGCGTCCACGGTGGTCGCGGTGCGGCGGGACGACTCGCCGACGTATGTGGCCGCGGGAAGGACCTGGAAAGCCGCGATTCCGCCTCCCAGCAGCGACGCGCCCAGAAAGATCCCAAAAGGAAGCAGCGCCCGCCGCACTCTGGCCGGTTGGTTTCCGGGGCCAGCAGAGCGCCACAACTGCACCGTGCGGAAGACCGCGTACGCCCCGGCCGTGCCAAAGAGGAAGTACGCCGTCTGGAACTGGGTGACCAGGCATACCAGCCCGACCGCGCCGGCCATGGCCGCGGCCGTGCGGCCCGACGGCGCGCGCAACAAGGCCTCCGTAGCCCAGAAGACCAGCGGGGTCAGCGCGGCCACCATCAGCTTCCCATCGTTGCCCGGGAGCACCAGCGTGACCATCACCGGGGCCATCAGCCAACCGAGTCCACCGATAGTGGCGGCGGCGCGGCTCAGTCCGAGACTCCGGGCCCAACCGTACATGAAAAAGCCGCCGGCGAGGATGTGAAGGACAATCCGCCATCCAACCGCCCGGTAGCTCTCCATCACCAGGTACAGAAGACTCGTCGGGTAAGCCCCGTCCCCGGCAGAAATGGACTCAAGGGTCGGCACCCCGCCGAGGAGCCTTGGTGCCCACAGGGGGAAGTCACCTACAGATAGCCGTTCGGCGAAGAAGTCCCGGGCCATGTAGCCGAGGGAGAGGATGTCCTCTCCGTAGAGCATCTCGTCAGAGAAAATGAATTCACCGAAGAGGATCAGGCCAGCCAGAAAAAAAATGGCCCCCGGAAACCACCACGGGATGTGGACGGAATTCCGCTTACTGCGGGCCATGGCTCAAGCTCCGTGTTGGGAAAGGCGACAAGACCCCAAGCCGGGATCCTGGTGGCGACGTGCGCGCCTGATCATCACACTATATTCGAGGGCCCAGTGGTTCAAGGTTGGACCGAGCCGCCTCGCTTCCGCCCAATGCCCCGGCCGTGGAGGGTAACGGATTGGATGAAGGGGCAGTCGCGAAACGACTGCGTGCCCTTTGCGAATGGTCCAAGAGAATTTCAACCCGGACAAAGGAATCCCACCCCATGTCGTCTGCCCCCGTGAATTTGCCCGACGGCATCCCCTTGCTCGGCGAATACGACACCATGTCCCGATCATCGGTCTTTAGAGACATGGAAGCGTTCTCCGAGGCGTTTTTGAACAGTAACCGTGGTGTCCTTGCCAACTACATCGCCAGGTGGGGAGCGGAGAATCCCTTCCGCTCGTGGAGCAGGCAATGGGAGTATCCATACGTGTTCAGCAAGGTGGCGGATGTGGTTCGAAGTCATCCACGGGCCCGGATATTGGATGCAGGGTCGGGCGCTACGTTCCTGCCCTACTACATTGAGCGTTGCTTTGAGGGTGCAACAGTAGCTTGTTGCGACACCGACCAGACTCTGACAGATGTGTTCGCCTCGCTCAACAGGAACATGAGCGGAAACGTCGAGTTCTCGGCTGCCGATATTCGGGCGCTGCCGTACGACGATCGATCGTTTGATCTGGTTTATTCCATTTCGGTGCTTGAACATACGGACGGTTACGCGGATATCCTGGACGAGCTTTCACGGGTCTCAAAAGGGGGACGGGTGGCAATTACTTTCGATGTCAGCCTGGACGGAACCCGTGATATGCGCATGCAGCATCTGGACAGACTGCTGAAGGGGTTGGAGGTTGATTTCGAGATGGGTGCAGATCTATACCAAACCGTGAAGTCGCAACTGGCGAATCCGGCCATCGTGACGACCCACAGCGTACACCCGGACCTCCTTCCATGGAGAGGCCCGCCGGTCCTCCATCGACTGAAGGCATCCCTCACCAACCGACGTCTTGTGCGATGGCCACCTCTCCTGACGGTTTGCTGCCTAAGTGGAGAGAGGTCCCGGTCTCTCTCTGCGTCCCGGAAGATGGCCGGAACCTGCTAGCGTCCTGGCTTCACAGCCAGCACCGCGATCCTGCGCCTTAGCAGCGGAACCCACCTCTGCCCCAGCCGTTCGAGGACCCGGAGCCCTGGCAGATGCGACTCGGCGAAAAATGCGCGCTCGATCCCGAACCCTGCACCGCTCAGGATGTCCTTCATTCTCGACATCGACTTGTAGTCGACATGGCTGACGGCCCGTTTCAGTAGGATGTCGTTGTTCTTGAGCACCTCGAGAATGTGGCTGCGGCACGGCGTCCAGACCGCAAAGCTTCCGCCGGGCTTTAGCACCCGGAACGCCTCCGCGGCCACCTGGTGGGAGTCTTCGGGATAGAGATGCTCGAATAGATCGGCCGCCACAACGGCGTCGAACGAAGCGGCCCGGAGATCGCTGCCCCTCGCGTCGCCAACGCGGAACAGTATGTTGTGGAAGCCGGCAGTCCGCAGCCGTCGATCGCAGTTTGCCACCGCCCGCTCGGAAAAATCGAGCCCGACCACTTCGCGCACGATTGGGCCCAGCGCGAAGCTGATCGTGCCCCAGCCGCACCCGAGGTCAAGCACCCGGTCCGAGGGCCGCGGAGCCAGGAGGTCGAGCACCTTCCTGGCCCGGTATCTTTGAAAACGGCTATCAAAGTCGTGCAGGTGGACGCCGGCTTCCAGGTCGAAATAGTTCGACTCGTCGTAGTAGTCCCGCCCGATCCGCTGGTCCATCAGGCTCTCCCCACCCTGCCGCCTCCGGCTCTGACAGGAGCATGATGTAATGTTTGCTTTACACAATGTAATGTCAGCATTACCTATCCTCCAACAACGCCTGGTACACCTCCAGGTGCCGGTCCACCAGCCGCTCATTGCTCCACTTCCCCACCACCATGGTCCGGCCCGTAGCCCCCCGGGCGGCCAGGCTCTCATCCGCGAGCAGCTCCAGCACCTTCGTGGCCAGGGCGACGGGCTCGCCCGCCGGGAACAGTCCGCCGACGGAATCGCTCACGATTTGAGGCAGCCCGCCCACCGCCGACGCCGCCACCGGCAACCCGCAGGCCATGCACTCCAGCGCCGCGACCGACGTGGCCTCCACGAGCGACGGGAACACCGCCAGATCCCCGGAGCACAACAGCCCCGGCATCTCCGTGTGGGGCCGCGCGCCGAGGAACTCGATCCTGTCGGACACCCCCAGCTCCCCGGCAAGCGCCTCCAGCCTGCCCCGTTCGGGTCCGTCCCCAATCACGACCGCGTCCACATCCGCACCGGCGACGATCATCGGCAGCGCCCGCACGAAGTACTCGACGCCGTTCTTGGGGAAGAGCCGGCGCGGCACGACGAGTCGGCGCCTGGAGTCCGGCCGCGCCAGCGAGCCCTCGACCGGACGGAAGACCCCGGTGTCGACCCCGTTTACCAGCACCTCGACCGAGATGGACGGGCCGAGGCTCTCTCCCACATCGGCGATCTCCTTGCTGGCGGCGAAGTTGTAGTCGCTCAGCTCGACCAGCTTGCCGAGGGCTGGCGCCACCATGCGATTGGCGGCCAGTCGCAGGAAATGGGAAGTGTGCAGCGTACACGCCAGCGGCGTGCTCGACCCGGTCAGCGCCACGGCGCACGGGAGGAGCGACGGAAACGCCTGGGCATGCACCACGTCCGCCCCCGCGACGAGCGCCCGGGTCCGGCGCGTCGAGCCGACCGCGTGCGCGAACCAGCCCCATGCCTTGCGCGCGAGCAGCGGCGTCCGGTGGACCTGTATTCCGTCCACGACTTCGTGCCTGGCAAGACCCGGCTGCGAGAGCGAGGTCACCACGGCGACCTCGTGCCCGCGGGCGACCAGGCCACGGCACAGGTAGTGGACATGGCTTTCCAGCCCCCCGACTTCGGGCGGGAAGTATACGCAGTGGATGACGATCTTCATGGCGCTGTCCAGTCCTCGATCGATCGGGGAGCTCCGGTGAGTTCGGCAAGGAGGATGTCGGCGATGCGCTCCCCGGCGCGGCCGTCGCCGTAGGGGTTTCCGGCCGGGCATGCGGCGCGCTTCCCCGCGAGGTGATCCGATGCCTCCATGAGGATCCGGTCCGCGTCGGTGCCGACCAGCGTGGCGGCGCCCGCCCGCACCCCTTCCGGCCGCTCCGTCACCTCCCGGAGGACGAGGGTATGGACGCCGAACGCGGGCGCCTCCTCCTGTATCCCCCCCGAATCGGTGAGGACCAGACTGGCGCGTCCGAGCGCCGCGACCAGATCGCCGTAGTCCAGCGGATCCGTCAGGTGGACCCTCGGGCACGCGCCCAGGATGCGATGAGCAGGCCCGCGCACATGCGGATTCGGGTGGACCGGGTACAGGATGTCGATGTCCTCGAACCGCTCCGCCAGGGCGGCCACCGCCCCGAAGACGCGCTCGAGGGGTTCGCCGAAGGACTCGCGCCGGTGCGCCGTCAGCACAACCAGTCGGCGCTCCGACGCAACCAGTCTCGCGGTCTTCGGGTCCCGGACGGCGGACGGCCGGCTGCGCATCCGGTGCAGCGCATCCACCACCGTGTTGCCGGTCACGTGGATTCGCTCGGCCCCGACCCCTTCCGCCGCGAGGTTGGCCGCCGCTTCGGCGGTGGGCGCGAAGCAGAAGTCGGAGACGGTGTCGGTCATCCTGCGCAGCATCTCCTCGGGGAAGGGCGACCACTTCTCGTGGCTTCGCAGGCCGGCCTCGACGTGCGCCAGCCTGCCCTGCTGGAAGAACGTGACCACGCCGGCGAAGAATACCGTCGCAGTATCGCCCTGCACGATCGTCACGTCCGGGCGGAAGTCCTCGGCGACCTCGCGCAGGCCGTCCATGCAGGCGTGGCCGACATCGTAGAGGGTCTGCCCGGGCTTCATCAGGTTGAGGTCGTAGTCGGCCTCGAGGTCGAATACGCCCAGCACCTGATCGACCATGTCGGTGTGCTGGCCGGTGAGCGCCAGCCGATGGGCGCACCCGCCTCGGGCCTGCAGGGCGCGGACGACCGGCGCCATCTTGATCGCCTCGGGGCGCGTCCCGATGACCGACAGGATCCGGGGCGGCGCGGACGTGCCGGCCATGGGGCTCACTTCGCGAGAGGGCAAGTCAGCTCCCCCCTTCCCCCCGCCCCGAGCCCACGCGTTCCCGCCGCGAGGCATCGAGCTCGTCATGGACGGACGCGATCATCTCCCCCAGAAAACCCGCCGCAAAACACAACACGCCGACCGTCACCAGCAGCACCACCAGGTACAGGAGCGGCCTGAACCCCAGGCCCATGACGTAGCGGAGGTAGAGCGCCACCAGCCCCGTCAGCACGCCCGTCGCCATCAGGAACACGCCCGGCAGACCGAACGCGACCATCGGCTTGCGCGAGAAGCGGAGATGGAACCACACCGCCACCAGATCCAGCACGCCGCCGATGATCCGGCTCTTGCCCGAATACTTGGCCTCGCCCGCCCGCCGGGGGTGGAGTTCGATGTCGATTTCGGTGGCGCTGAAGCCCTTGCGATGGGCGAGCACGACGAAGAAGCGGTGCCAGTCGTGGCGCAGCCGCACGGCCTTCAGCACGTCGGCGTGGAACGCTTTCATGGAGTTGAGGTCGCTGACCGGCACGTCGAAGATGCGGCGGCTGAGGGCGTTGTAGATCGACGAGACGGCGCGCTTGTCGTACCTGCCGACCTTGCGCCCGGTAACGATGTCCCAGCCCTCCGCGAGCTTGTCAAGAAAGCGGGGGATCTCGGCGGGAAGGTGCTGCAGGTCCGCGTCGAAGAGGACGATGTACCTGCGGTCGGTCGCGTCGGCCCCAGTCAGGAGCGCCTCGGTCTTGCCGAGGTTGACCCGGTGGCGCACCACGGTGAGGCGGTCCCACCCGGCCCCCTCCGCTTCGGCCAGGGCGGCGGTTCCGTCCGTCGAGCCGTCGTCCACCAGGATCACCTCGCCGGTCAGTCCGAATTCGTCGAACGCAGCCCGCAACTCCGGGATGAGATGCGGGATGTTCGGCGCCTCGTTGAACGCGGGAACCACCAGCGCGAAGTCGCTGTACGCCGCCTTGGTCACTTGTTCAGATCCGTTTTCTCATGCGCGCCGGCAGGATTCCCAACTGGTCGCGGTACTTGGCCACGGTGCGCCTGGCAATCTTGACGCCCTCGCTCTTCAACAGGTTGACGATAGCCTGGTCGGTAAGAGGGCGCTTTGCATCCTCGCTGTCCACCAGGCTCTTGACCCTGGCCTGGACGCCCCGGGTCGAGACCTCCTTGCCGGTCGCGGTCGGGAGGCCGCCGGAGAAGAAGAACTTGAGAGGATAGACCCCTGTGGGCGATTGCACGTACTTCTCGTTCGTCACGCGCGAGACGGTGGATTCGGCCATCTCGATGTAGTCGGCCACCTCGCGCAGCGTGAGCGGCTTGAGGTGCTGCACCCCCTTCTCGAAGAAATTCCGCTGACGGTCCACGATGAAGCGCATGACCTTCAGCATCGTCTGGCGCCGCTGCTCGATGACCTGGATGAGCCAGTTGGCCGCGTTCAGCTTGTTCGAGATGAACTCCTTGTTGGATCCCTGGTATTTCGACCTGTCGGCCGCCACCTCCCGATAGGCCTTGGCGAGGCGCAGCCGGGGCAGTCCGGTGTCGTTCACGAACACCAGGTACTCACCCCCTACCCTGTCGACGATCAGGTCCGGGATGACGTAGTGATCGGGATCGGAGGCATAGCGCTTGCCGGGCCTCGGGTCGAGCGTGGCGATCTCGTCCGCGGCATCCTGGACCTCGCGGGGCGGCACCTCGAGCGCGCGCGCGATCTCCGTCCAGCGGTGGTTGAGGAGCGCGTCGAAGTGCTCCCGCACGATCGTGCAGGCCAGCGTGTCCTCCTTCTCGTCGCGCTTCAGCTGGAGCACGAGGCATTCCCGCAGGGTGCGCGAGGCGACCCCGGGCGGATCGAGCGTCTGTACGATCCGCAGCACGCCTTCAACCTCTTCAGGCGTATGGGGGGCGAAGAAGGCGGCCAATTCCTCGAGTTCGGCCTCGCGGGCCTTGTCGTCCTCGATGCGCCGGGCACGTTCGAACGCCTGATCGCGCGTGGCCTCGGCGGTCGCGTTGAGTCCGTCCGCCACAGCCTGAAGCGAACAGGACAGCGACCCGTCGTCGTCGATGTTGCCGATGATTTCGTCGGCAATCCACAGCTGACGCTCGTCGAGGTGGATCAGACCGATCTGGTCGGTCAGGTAGTCGTGCAGATGGCGCGTGCCCACGACGGGCGCCTCGAAGTACTCCTGCGGTTCGTATCGTTCGCGGGATCCGCCCACATCGAAGCCATCGAGCAGCACTTCGTCCCAGTCGACCTCGTCGTCGGGCTCGTCCTTCGCTTCTTCCTCGCTCACCTCGAACTCGTCGTCGCTGTCCGGTTCCGACAGCTCCAGGAAGGGATTCTCGGACAGCTCCTGTTCGAGCTTTGTCTGCAGGTCCAGCAGGGGCATGTACAACAGGTCCATCGCCTGATAGAGGCGGGGGTTGATCCTCAGTTCCTGCCGAAGATCCGCCCCCTGAAACAGCCCCGTCTTCATCCTGCTCACACCGGCATCAACTCACGGGTGGCGGAAAACGTGACCGCATGCGGGCCGTGAGCGTCGGGCCCAGGTAGAGGTCCGCGACCTCATCGTTCCACACCAGTTCGGAGACAGTGCCGTGAACCCGGATGTGGCCCTCGTACATGATGTACGCCCGGTCGACGATCTCCAGCGTCTGCTCCACATTGTGATCGGAGATGATGACGCCGATGTCCCGGGTCTTGAGCTGCCCGACGATCTCCTGGATGTCGTGCAGCGCAATCGGGTCGATGCCTGCGAAGGGTTCGTCGAGCAGCATGAACTTGGGCCGCTGCACGAGCGCGCGCGTGATTTCCAGCCGGCGCCGCTCGCCCCCGGACAGCGAGAACGCCTTCGCATGGCGGAGGTGGCCGATCGACAGCTCGCCGAGCAGCTCCTCGAGCCTCTCGGCCCGTTCCTTTCGGCTCAGATCGAGCGTCTCGAGGATTGCCAGGATGTTCTGCGCCACGGTCAGCCTCCGGAAGACGGACGGCTCCTGGGCCAGGTATCCCACACCCATTCTGGCGCGCTTGTACATCGCGACGCCGGTGAGCTCGGAATCGTCCAGGAAGACCTTGCCCCCGTCCGGGGCAATCAACCCGACCAGCATGTAGAAGGTGGTCGTCTTCCCCGCCCCGTTCGGGCCCAGAAGCCCGACGATCTCCCCCTGGCGGACCTCGATGTCCACATTCGCGACGACCGCCCGCTTCCGGTAGATCTTGGTGAGGTCGCCGCCCCTGAGCGTCGACGCTTCCAGAACGGCGGCCGCCCCGGGCTCCGGGGCGAGGGTATGCTGATCTGTCACTTGCGGCGTTCCTTTTCGATTGGTGGGCGCCGCCTGGTATTCGGCTGACTTGCCCAGGGTGCGCCCGAAGGGAGGGCGGTGGTGTCGGGTCCCGCGATGGTGGCCTCCGGGCGCATCGCAGCGCTGCCGGAGCGGCCGGCGGTGGTGTCGGAGTTCGCGGCCCCGCCCTCGCGGGCGGCAGTCGTGGTGTCCGGATCCACGACCGCCGAGTCGGGAGCGGCGATTGTGGAGTCGGTGGCAGTGGAGTCGGTGGCAGTGGAGTCGGTGGCAGTGGAGTCGGTGGCGACGGTCGTCGAATCGCCTGCGTCCGTCGAGTCCGCCGGTGCGCCCGGCGGCCGCGGCTCCAGGTGGTATCCCACCGTCTGACCCTCCACATCCATGCTCACCACCTCCCGGCCCTCCATGTACACGATGATCTTCTCGCCCTCGACCCAATGCAGGGCAGGCCGCGCGTCCTGCGCGGATCCGACGGTGTCGGTCGCGACCGAATCGGCCGGGGCCGCCCCTGCGGCTGTCGGTTCCGCATCGGCCCCGGCTGGAGGGTCGGCCGTGTCGAGAGCTGCAGGCAGGGTGTCGGGCTCCGCCTGCGCCGTATCCGAATCGATCATTCGGTAGAGGCTGCGCGCCGTTCCGACCGCCGTGAGGGTCTCCAGGCGGGTCCGCTGCCCAGGGCTCGAAGTGCCGGAGACATCCGTATGTTCCGTACTATCCGCAAGTTCCGCAGTCGAGAAATCGGCGATTACCGTGTCTCCCTCCATCCAGTCCCTGCGCGCCACCTCGGGAAGGTCCGCAGCCATGAGGGTATCGTCGGCCAGACCTTCCGCCCGCGCCGCGCCGACGGCGGTGACCAGGTCCAGCACCTGCCCGGGAGACAGTACATCGATGGAGTCGCCGCTCAGACCGAACTGATCGGCCCTTACCGAAGGGCGGAAGAGAGAGTCGGCGGCAGCCGTTGAATCCGCCTCCTGAGCCGCCTGATCGGCGAGAGCCTGCACCCTCGCGGCATCCCCCGCCGACAGGCCCTCGGTGTCGACCGCCTGCGGTTCTCCGGGAAGCGGCGGGATCTCTCCTATCGCCACGAGTCGGTTGACCTGCCCGGCTTCGAGGAACATGCGGATGGCAGGCGCGGCCATGTCCACGTCCTCGCCCGACAGCCGAGCGTCCCTCCTGGCCAGGAGCTCCTCATGGAGTCCCGAAGTGGGCGTCACCGATATCGTGCTCGCCGTGAGCAGATAGCTCTGCCCCTCGACCCGGGCATCGCCGAAGATCGACATCGCGCCGACCTCCTGGTCATAGTCGAGTGAATCCCCCTGGGCGTGCAGGGAGTCGCGCACGACGACGACCTCCCCCGACGCCCGGAAGTATCGCCGGCCCTCCAGCACGAACTGGTCGGCGTCGATCTCGTATGGGGGAAGTCGGATCGGCTCCACCTCGGGAGCAGCCTCGTCGGGAGCCGGGTCCGCGCCTTCCTCGGTGGGAGCCGGATCCGTGGTCTCCTCGGCAGCAGTCTCGTCAGAGGAAACCTCTGTGGGAACCGAATCCGTTGCGGCATCGGTCGAATCCTGCTGGGTATCGGTCGGGTCCATTGGCGGCGGTGGCTCGACTTCCGTGTTCGGAGCGTCGACCACGGCCAGGGTGTCGCCCGCTGCGACGCTGTCCTGCACCTGTGTGTCGACCGGTGCCTCCGCGCTATCCGCCACCTCCGCACTATCTGCCACCTGCGCACTATCCGGCGGCTGAGGGCTATCCTCCACCTGCGCGGTATCCTGCACCTGCGCGCTGTCTGCCACCTCGGCGCTGTCCGCCACCTGCGCACTATCTACCACCTCGGCACTATCTACCACCTCGGCACTATCTGCCACCTCGGCACTATCTGCCACCTCGGCACTATCTGCCACCTCGGCACTATCTGCCACCTCGGCACTATCTGCCACCTCGGCACTATCCGCCACCTCGGCACTGTCTGCCACCTCCGCGCTGTCCGGGGCCGGGGGCCGCAACACCGGGAACACCGTCGCGTGGGGCTCGCCTTCGTAGACGATCATTCGATCCATTGGGCGGACCTCGGTGGCCCGGTCGAGCGAGATCCTGTGTCCGGTGATGATCGCACCGCTCTGCCGGTCGGTCACCGTCACGTTCGACCAGGCGTTCAACTGTTTCAGACCGCCGAAATAGTAGGCGGTGTCGGCGTCGAGCTCGGTGACCTCGTCCTCGAGGTGCACGCGGCCGAAGAGTTGCACCTGTTCGTTCGACTCGAAGACGACGGCGGAATCGGCGAGGATGCGCATGCCGTCAGAACAGCGGTAGTCGACGCCGCCCGTGGCGTGGTAGACGAAGCTGACGGAGTCGAACCGCACCCGGTAGGTGAATCCTCCCACGCGGGCGAGTTCGCACTCGCCGTCCTGGGCCGTCGCGGAGGCCGGAACGAGGAGCGACGCACTCATCACCCCCAACCCCAGCACCGCAAGAACCGCCGCGGCGGGAGCGCGCCTCATTGCTCCCCGCATCTCCCTGCGCTCTCACCCCATATCTTCACGGCGTCGAACGACATGTCGGCCTGGAAGCGGTCCCCATCGAACACGCAGCCGGCTTCGAGCATCTGTACCGGCACGTCGGACCAGATTCGGTCCTCTTCCGGTGCGAAGTTGAGCTCGTCGGTGCGGATCTCCTGGCCGGTCGTCGAGACGCGGAGGACCGCGTTGCCGCGAGCGGTAAGTTCGCTGCCTGTCCTGCTCAACCGGCCCCCGTCCGCGGTGATGTTGGCGCGCCGCCGGCCTTGCTCGTCAAAGACGATGAGCGTGAGCCCGAGCACCTGGGCATGCGACGAATCCCGCCACATGAACATGCTGTCGGCCATCAGCAGCGCCTCCTGCACCCCTTCGCGGGTCAGCCTGCGCGAGACGCCGTACACGATTTCGTCGGCATCGATGGTTTCGAGCTCGGTCGCAGGTCCCTCTTCGGACTCGGCCGAACACGCCGCGACCGCGAGAACCAGTGAGAGCGGGGCAAGGCGGTACAGCGAGAATCGGGTCCGCATCAGAGCACTCCGGCGCGCAGCAGATCGTGAAGGTGAACGATTCCGGCCAGGCCGCTGCGGCCCACGACCGGCAGCGCCATCACCCCATGGTCCTCCATGCGGCGGACTGCAGTGGCGCCCAGTTCTTCGGGAAAGGCGATCTTCGGCGACCGGGTCATGAAGTGCGAGACGGGCAGATCGAGGAAGTCGGCGGTCCGCTCCATGAGTCTCGCGAGGTCGCCTGCCGTGACCACGCCGATGAGGGCGTTGTCGTCGTCGATGACGGGCACGGTGCCGCGCATCCTGGCGAGCGGGACGATGATGTCGCGGACGGTGGCGCCAGCGGTCGTTGCCGGGTAGTCCTCGGTCACCATGACGTCCCGCACCAGGAGTGTCAGGCGCTTCCCCAGCGCGCCGCCCGGGTGGATCCTGGCGAAGTCGTCGGGGCGGAAGCCGCGATGTTCCATGAGGGCCGCCGCAAGGGCGTCTCCCATGGCGAGCGCGGCGGTGGTCGAGGCGGTGGGCGCGAGGTCCAGCGGACAGGCTTCGGCCGCGACGCCGCAGTCGAGGACCGCCGCGGCGGTGCGCGCGAGCGGTGAGGACGTGTCTCCGACCATCGCCGCCACGGGCATCCGGTGGGTTCGGGCGAAGGAGAGCAGCCCCCGAAGTTCCGTGCTGCGCCCGCTGCGTGAGATGACGATCATGACCGCGCCCGGGGCGACGATTCCGAGATCACCGTGCAGGCCATCGACGGGGTGCAGGAAAATCGCCGGCGTTCCGGTCGAAGTGAGGGTCGCAGCGACCTTCCGCGCGATCAGCCCGGACTTTCCGATCCCCGAGACGACCACCGCCGCCTCGGAGGACGCGACCAGATCCACGGCCTGCAGGAAACCGTCGCCGAGGCGATCGGCCAACGCCGCAACCGCCGCGCCTTCCATGCGCAGCACCCGCTTTCCCTGGCGCAGGATGTCGGAGCGGCCCATGCCGGGCAGCGCCTCAGCCGCCGCGTTCGCGACAATACTCATCGACCAGCCTTGTCCATTCCTTGCGGGCACCGAGGAGCGCTTCGGCGAACTCCCTGACGGCTCCCCTGCCCCCCTCCCTGACACTCTGCCATTCGGCCGCGTGGCGCACCTCGCGCGTCGCGTTCGCGACCGTCGCGGGTAGCCCCACCCTCTTCAGCGCCGACAGATCGGCCAGATCGTCGCCCATGAGCGCCACCTCGTCCCATTCCACCCCTTTCGCGGCGATCAGCTTCTCCAGAATGGGAACCTTGCGGGCACGGCCGTCCTGAAAGACATCGCTAATACCCAGTTCGGCCGCACGCAGATCCGTCGATTCCGAGACCCTGCCCGAAACGATCGCGACCTGCAACCCTGCGTTGACCATCATTCTGACTCCCAGTCCATCCTGAACATCGAACCGCTTGAGTTCGATTGGAACCCCCTCCGCGGTCGCTCCCGTGTAGACGCCGCCATCCGTCATGACGCCGTCGACGTCCAATACGACCAGTCGAATCCGGCGGGCCGTTGCCTCGGGAATCTCCATCGGAGGCGGTGTCACACCGCCGCTCCCGCGAAAAGGGCTTCGCGCAGAGCGACGACGTCGCGCAGCAGCGGCCCGAGTTTTGCAAGGGGCAACATGTTCGAACCGTCGGAGGGCGCCGAGGGCGGATCGGGGTGCACTTCGAGGAAGAGGCCGTCGCAGCCAGCGGCCACAGCGGCGCGGACCAGGGCGCGGATGTGCTGCGGCGCGCCTCCGGTCGATCCGTCGGGTGTGGATCCCGGCCGCTGCACCGAATGGGTGCCGTCGAAGATGACCGGCACGCCGGCCGCGTCCCGTATCCGGGCAAAGTTGCGCATGTCCACCACGAGGTCGCCGTACCCGTAGGCGGCCCCCCGTTCGGTCACGGTCACCGTCGCGGGGCCCCCGGCCCTCACCTTCTCCACGGCGCCTGCCATCGACTCAGGGGACATCCACTGCCCCTTCTTGATGTTGACCGCCCTTCCCGCTTCGCCCGCGGCCAACAGCAGGGAGGTCTGCCGGCACAGAAACGCGGGGATCTGGAGCACATCCACGACCTCGCCGGCCTGTCCCGCCTGATCCGGCTCGTGGATGTCGGTCAGGACGGGCAACCCGGTCTCGTCACGGACCGCAGCGAGAAGTTCGAGACCCCGGCGCAGACCCGGGCCGCGATGGGAATGGAGGCGCGACCGGTTGGCCTTGTCGAAGGATGCCTTGAAGACAGCCGGGATTCCGGCTTCGAACGCGGCGTCCCGAACCCCCGCCCCCACCTCGAGGTTGAGCACGCGATCCTCAAGCACGCAGGGACCTGCGATGAGGGTGAAACCATCCAGAAAGGGCACAGCATCAGGCTCCCAGCGCGGCCGCCTCTGGCGCACGCACTCCGGAGGCCCGGATTGCGGCCGCTTCAATGAAGGAGGCAAAGAGCGGATGCGCCCGGGTGGGCCGGCTCTTCAACTCCGGGTGGGACTGACTCGCCACGAACCAGGGGTGGTCCGGCAGTTCGATCATTTCGACGAGCTTGCCGTCGGTCGTCGTGGCGGAGAACCCCATGCCCAGTTCGCCCAGCACGGCGCGGTAGTCGTTGTTGACCTCGTAGCGGTGCCGGTGACGCTCGGTGATCTCGGCGGCTCCGTACGATCTCGATGCGACCGACCCTTGAGCCAGCCGCGCGGTGTACGAACCGAGCCTCATGGTTCCGCCCTTGGTCGTCACCTTGCGCTGCTCGTCCATCAGACAGATGACCGGATGCGGAGACTCCTTGTCGAACTCGAAGGAGTGCGCCCCCGTCAGCCCCGCGACGTTGCGCGAAAACTCGATCACGGCGCACTGCAGACCCAGACAGATTCCCAGGAACGGCAGGCCGTTCTCGCGCGACCAGCGGATCGCCGCGATCATCCCTTCGATGCCGCGGCTGCCGAAGCCGCCCGGGACCAGAAGGCCGTGATACCCTGCCAGGAACGAGGGATCCAGCCCCTGCTCGAGCTTCTCGCTGCCGATCCAGTCGATCACGACCTCGACATCGTGCGTGATACCGCCATGGATGAGGGCCTGCTCCACCGACTTGTAGGCATCCACCAGTTCGGTGTACTTGCCCACGACCGCAATCCGCACCTTGCCGCCGGAAGGCGTCTTGATGCGGTCCACGATGCGCACCCAGGGCTTCAGGTCCGGGGCCGGCGCGGTGATGCCGAATTGGGACAGCACGAAGTCGTCGAGCCGCTGGCGGCGGAACTGCAGAGGCACCTCGTAGATCGTCTCGACGTCCAGCGCCTCGACCACCCCCGCCGGATCCACATTCGTGAAGCTGGCGATCTTCGCCTTGATCCCGTCGCCCAGGGGGTGCTCGGTGCGGCAGATGAGCACCGCGGGCTGGATCCCGGTCTGCATCAGTTCTCGCACGGAGTGCTGGGTCGGCTTGGTCTTGAGTTCGCCGGCGGCCTGAATGTAGGGGACGAGCGTGAGGTGGACGTGCAGAGCCCGGGGCCCGACCTCCTGCCGAAACTGGCGGATGCCCTCCAGGAACGGCAGGCTCTCGATATCGCCCACCGTGCCCCCGACCTCGCTGATCACCACATCGTGCCCTTCCGACAGCACCCGTACGGATCGCTTGATTTCGTCGGTGATATGCGGGATGACCTGCACGGTGCGTCCCAGATAGTCGCCGCGGCGCTCGCGCTGGATGACCGTGCGGTAGATCCGCCCCGTGGTGGTGTTGTTTTCCTGGGAGAGGTTGTCGTCGATGAAACGTTCGTAGTGGCCGAGGTCGAGATCGGTCTCGGCTCCGTCCTCGGTAACGAACACCTCTCCGTGTTGCAGCGGCGACAGCGTCCCCGGATCGACGTTGATGTAGGGGTCCAGCTTCTGAAGCGTGACCCGCAGGCCGCGCGCCTTCAGCAGGACACCCAGGGACGCCGCAGCAATCCCCTTCCCCAGCGACGACACCACACCCCCGGTGACGAATATGTACCTGGTCCGGTCAGTTCCGATCGGCGTCATTGTCCGTCCCAGCTCCTTTCAAGGCAACGTTCCATTCGTGCCAGATCTTCCGGCGTGTCCACTCCCGGAGCCGCTTCGCTGACGACAGCCACTCCGATGCGCATTCCGTTTTCAAGGGCGCGCAGTTGCTCCAGTCCTTCCTCCTGCTCCAGCGGCGACGGATGAAATCCCACCCACCGTCCAAGCGCCGCCCGCTTGTATGCATAGACGCCGACATGCCGCAGGCGGCCCGGACCGATCCCGCCGTCCTTTCGCTCGGAAACACCGTGCCGAAACGGAATCGCCGCCCTTGAGAAATATAACGCTGTGCCGTCCCCGGCTCTCACGACCTTGACCGCGGCGGGGTCCTGGAACTCGGCGTCGCCTCGCACCGGGGTCGCGCAGGTGCCGACCTCGAACCCGCCTTCGACCATCGCCACGGCCGCGTGCACGACATCGGACTCCACCAGCGGCTCGTCGCCCTGGATGTTCACAACCACATCGAACTCGGCGCCCATTCGCTCCGCGACTTCCCAGACCCGGTCGCTTCCGGAAGAATGGCCCGTCGACGTCAGCTGGACATCGGCGCCCTCCTGCCGGCACACGCGGGCGACCTCTTCGGAGTCGGTGGCCACGATCAGCCGATCGAGGAAATCCATCCGGCGCGCGCGCTTCCACACCCAGATCACCAGGGGCCGGCCCAGGAGAGGCTGAAGCGGTTTGCGAGGGAGGCGGGAGGACCCGATCCGCGCCGGGATGACCCCCAGAACGCGGCTCAAGACAGCACCTCGGAATGGGTGCGAAAAACGAAAGAGGCCGTGAGATTCACGGACCTTAAGCTATCCGCGACGGCGGTCCCGGGCAAGTCGTGTGGGCGGCTCGGATTCAGGCCGCGATGCGCAGGAAATTCTCCAGCAGGCGGCGGCCCCCGTCGGTGAACAGTGACTCGGGATGGAACTGCACACCCCAGATCGGATGTCGGCGGTGGCGCATCGCCTGAATCTCTCCCTGGTCGGCCGAATCCATGCTCCAGGCAATGGGCGTCAGCTCCCGGGGAAGCTCCGGATCCGTCACCAGCGAATGGTACCGCGTCACGCGCATGGGCGACGGTATTCCCTCAAACAGGGGATCTCCATTGTGTTCGATCAGCGACGTCTTGCCGTGAACCGACCGGGTCGCGCGGATCGTCCTGCCGCCGTAGGCCTCACCGATCGCCTGATGCCCGAGACAAACGCCGAGAGTCGGCACTTCCGGCCCCAGCTGCCGGATTGCGGCAACGCTGACGCCGGCGTCTGCGGGAGTCCTGGGACCCGGTGAAACGACCAGGCGCGTGATGCCCTCCTTGCGCAGATCCCCGGCGGTAACCGCGTCGTTGCGGTAGACGCGGGGATCCTGGCCCAGGTCGCCCAGGATCTGGACAAGATTCCAGGTGAAGGAGTCGTAGTTGTCTATGACAGCCAGCATGACCGCATTCCAGGCCGTGAGGATCCCGCCGCCCGCGGCCCCGTTCAGCCGGGCCCGCTCCGGCGGCGTGTAGCGTATAATAAGCTCATCATGACCGACATGTACCACACCTGCCTCGTCTGTGGCAGCGACTTCAGGCCGAACGACACCCTCGAGCACCTCGGCAGAGGACGCAGGGTGGCCTACGACCCGCTCAGGGGGCGCCTCTGGCAGGTGTGCCGGTCATGCAAGCGATGGTCGCTGCTTCCCATGGAATCGCGCTGGGAGGCGCTGGAGGAGATCGAAAAGGTCGTTGCCGACCAGGCTCGCCTGCTGTCGCGCACCGATAACGTGGCGCTGCTGCGTGCCGGACGCCTCGAGGTCGTCCGTGTGGGACGGGCCGAGTTGCGGGAGGAGGCCTGGTGGCGATACGGCAGGGAGTTCCGCGAGAGGCGGGAGCAACACCGCAAGCTCACCGTTGCGGCGGCGGCCGGGGCTGCCGGGCTGATCGCCGGATCGGCCGCCACGGGAGGCATGAGCTTCGTCAGCGCCTGGTTGATCTGGCGGCACGCCCCCAGGGTGGTGACCCGCGGGGCCCGCTGGTTTCGGTTCGGCGGCACGGCGTGGCGCGCCAGGGGCCACTGCATCCGCTGCGGGCGCCGGCTTCCGAGGGTGAAGTACCGAGAGCGGGAGCGCCTGCTGTTGACCGGAGACGAGGATTCGCCGGCAGTGATTGTCGCCTGTGACGTCTGCACCGGACGCACCGATGCCGGCCAGAGACTGAGCGGCCATGAAGGAGACCGCGTTCTGCGGAAGGTGCTGGCCTACCACCACTTCGCCGGGTCTTCCGAACGGAGGGTCGAAGGCGCGGTCAAGCTGATCGAGCTGGCGGGCGGGACGCGGCGGCTCCCCGCGAAGGTGCTGGGGACGGGCGCCACCCTCGGCAGCCTCAGCGAAACCGGGCAGGTGGCGCTGGAGATCGCGGTGCACGAGCGTCACGAACAGCTGCTGCTGTCGATGGAGGTCGCGGAGCTGGAGGCTCACTGGCGCCGCGAAGAGGAGCTGGCGAGCATCATCGACAGCGAACTGACGCCCGGTCCCCCGCTCGATCGGCTTGCGGGGCCGCGACCCTAATAGTCCACCGGTCTCAGATACGACTCTCCGATCGCGCTGTCCGAGAGCAGCGCCACGGTCGGCAGCTGGCGCTTCCAGTGCGTCGACGACAGGAGCCGCCACACGATTGCGACCTCGTCCCGATCGAACCCCAGCCTTTCCAGCGAATCGATGTCGTGACCCTTCAGCAGCCAGTGGAGGATGGGGTCGGCACGGTGATAGGAGATGCCGAGTTCGTCCTCGTCGTGGACTCCCTTGATGAGATCGGCGCTGGCCGGCTTGTCGACAATGTCTGTCGGCACGCCGAGATGTCGGGCCAACTGCCAGACCTGCGTCTTGAAGAGGTCGCCGAGCGGGTTGATGGGAGGCGAGTCGTCTCCGTGCCAGGTGTAGTAGCCCAGGAGCCGCTCACTCTTGTTCCCGGTTCCCAGGGGCAGCGCCTCCAACTTGGCAGACTGGTCGAAGAGCACGACCGACCGCAACCTCGCGGCGAGGTTGCCGCGGCGTGCGGCGGTTACGTCGGGCTCGTGCGCATCCACATAGCCGTCCACCGCCTCCGTGATCGAAACCGTCCGCTCCTGCGCCCCGGCGGCCTCGATCGCAGTGCGGGCGTGCACCAGGCTCTCCGGGCTCGAGGTCGCGTAGGGGAGCCGGAACCCGAATACGTTTTCGGCGCCGAGCGCCCTGCACGCCAGGAGGAGCGAAACAGCCGAGTCCACTCCTCCCGACATACCGATGACCACCCGTTTGAATTGCCGCTGCCGCGTGACCTCTTCCCGAATGAACTCGATCAGAGCCGCCTCGACGAGCGCGGTGTCGATCGCCAGCATCTCCTGGTCGGACGCATCCGGGCGGTGGACAGCCCGTGCGGGGACCGGCGTGTCCGAAGCCGAACGGTGCACTTTGCCGGCGCCGTCCCTTCCGGGCAGGCTGGGAGACCGCTCTCCCATCCAGGCGCGATCCAGCGATCTGCGGAGTCGCGGGAGGGCCGTGCTGAGGTCGGCGAGGAAGGGCGATTCGCTCCGCACGCGCAGGATCTCGTCGAAGTCGACGGAGATTGTGGCGCACGCTTCGGAAAACAGCGGGGCACGCTCGATCAGGGTACCGTCCGGAGCCCAGGCCGACGATCCGCCCGGGAAGAGTTTCCCTCCCTCCGAGCCCGCGAGTTGTGAGACCATCACAAAGACGCCGTGCTCCTTGGCCGCGCGTGCCGCGATCCGATCCCATTCGTCCAGATTGGCCGGACGCGGGGTCGACCTGCTGAACCCGCGCGCGGGAGACGCACAGCCGCTCAGGATCAGCTCAGCGCCATCCAGGGCAAGGACCGACGCCGTCATCGAGTGCCACAGGTCCTCGCAGATCAGCATTCCCATCCGGCCGAACCTGGTGTCAAACGCGCGGACCTCTCTTCCCGGCTCGATGAAGCGCCCCTCCTCGAACAGCCCGTAGGTGGGAAGGAATACCTTGCGGTGAACGTGTACGACCTCGTACCGGGCTCCGGCCGGGGTGAGATAGGCGATGCTGTTGTAGACGCCCCTTCGGCCCCGCTCGTAGAACCCGAGGGCGACATCGCAATCGCGGCCTTCCGGGGGGACTCCCAGTAGTTCGACCAGTCCGCCGCGCGAGAGCGCGACTTCGTGCGCCGCCCCTTCGACGAAGTACCCGGAGAGGACCGTCTCCGGGAAAACCGCGATGTCCGCGTCCGCCGGAAGCGCCTCGCGCACCAGGGCGATGTTGGCCTTCACGACGCCTTTTCTTGGCTTGACCTGACACAGGGCGACGCGAAGGGATTGGCTGTTGCCCATCAAGTGCTCTCCGTCGCCGTCAATCGGCCCGTTTCGACCGGGGGGTAGCCCCCGGACCGGATTCCGTTTCATAATTTAGGGGGTTTCTGCAACACAGAAAGAAAACATTCCATGCGAAGATACTCTTCCCTGGCGGCATTTGTCGCGATTCTGGCTCTGTTGGCCGCGCCGGTCGCCGCCCAGGATTCGCGCCCTCCGGCCCGCGGTGACGACCTCGACCTGGACTCCGAACAGGCCCAGGTCTTCCTGCATGCGCTGTCCGCCATCGCCCGCTTCCACACCTCGGCCCTCGCCGACTCCGCCCTGTGGGACCGGGCCCTGGAGGGGCTCCTCGAGCAGTTGGACGATCCGTATGCAACCGTCTTCACACCGGACGAGTACGGCAGCTTCCAGGAGACCAACACCGGCAACTACGCGGGAATCGGCGTCCAGATCACACTCCTCGACGCTCGGGTGACCGTTACGGCGGTGTTCAGGGACACGCCCGCCGAGGGCGCCGGGATGCTGGTCGGCGACCAGATCGTGTGGGTAGAAGGCCACGACGCGCGGGACTGGAATCTGGATCAGGCCCGGGACTCCATTCGGGGCGAACCCGGATCCACGGTCCAGATCCGGGTCGCTCGCGACGGCTTTGCCGAGGCGATCCCGTTCTCGATCGTCCGCGACAACGTGCATGTGGAGGCTGTCGCAGCGACCTGGCTGGAAGACGGCATCGCCCACTTCGGGATTGACCGGATCGCGCGCGGCGTCGCCGACGAACTCGATGTCGCGCTGAACGAATACGGCGATGCGCGAGCCCTGATCATGGACCTTCGCGGAAACCCGGGAGGCTATCTCTACGAATCACTGCGTGTCGTCGACATGTTGCTCGCTCCGGGTGAGAAGCTCGTGAGCGTGGATTCCAGAGGCCCGACCGGCGCCGTCTCGAATCAGGAGTGGAAGGCGCGCAGTCCAGCGCGGCTGCCCGAAACGCCGATCGTCATCCTGGTGGATGCGTATACGGCGTCGGCCGCGGAGATCATCTCCGGAGCGCTCCAGGACAACGACCGTGCCGTCGTGCTCGGGACGCGCACATTCGGCAAGGGAGCCGTGCAAACGCACTTTCCCCTCCCGGCGGGCCGACAGATCAGCATCACGACGGGATCGTGGTATACACCGCTCGGCCGCTCGCTGCACCGCGCTCGCAATCGTGACGGCTCTCTGAAGCCCGACGACGAGTTCACGGGAGATCCCGTTGTGACGGCGGCAGGCAGGGACCTCCCCACGGCTGGAGGCATTTTCCCCGACCTGGAGGTGGTCTCGCTACTCAAGGACGAGGAACTCGGGCTCTTGCGCAACGCGAACGAATCGAGGGTCCCCTACGCGGCCCAGGTTCAGGAATACGCTTTCGACCTCGCCAAGAAGGCGCTGGCCGAAGGGAGAGTCGAACGGCTTCCCTCGTCCGCCTTCGACGACTTGGCGACCGCGTTGATCGAGGCGGGCATGGACCCCGACATCGTCGGGGAACCCGTCGCGAGAGCCTATCTCGATCGGCAAACGCAGATGCACTACCTCTATCGGGCAAACGCCCCTGCCCTGCGGCTGATGGTGCAGGCCGAGCGTGACGAGGCCCTGGCCGAGGCCATCCGCCTTGCGCGCACCGCCCGTACGCCGGCCGAGTTGTTCGCCCTGGTCGAGGAAGCCAACGCGGAAGCACCTCCCGCGCGATAGGTCGCAACTGCGTTCAGGGGGTGCCCGCCGGGCCCCGCGAGCCTCCTCCCCGGCTGCGCGGATGGTAACGGCGGTGGGTCTGCCTCAGGTATTCCCGATCGAGGTGGGTGTATATCTGCGTGGTCGAGATATCCGCATGGCCCAGCAGCTCCTGCACGGCGACCAGATCCGCGCCGCCCTCGAGGAGGTGCGTGGCGCAGCTGTGCCGCAACGTGTGGGGCGAGATCCGGCGCCCGATCCCGGCCCGCTCGGCTGCCCGTGACACGATGGTCCACACCGACATGCGGCTGAGCGGCGTACCGCGCTGGTTCAGAAAGACGATGCCCTTCCCCTTGCCGCGATCCAGCGCCGGCCGTACCGACCGCAGGTAACGCTCCGCCACATCGACCGCGGTCGATCCGATCGGCACAAGGCGCTCCTTTCCGCCCTTGCCGAAGACCAGGCAGGTGGCATGCTCGAGCTCCAGATCGGCCAGGCCGAGCCCGGTCAGCTCGCTGACCCGCATCCCGGTCGCGTAGAGGAGTTCCAGCGCGGCCCGATCCCGCCAATAGACGGGCGAATCCGGATCCACGGCCTCGACCAGTCGCCCGGCTTCGTCCTGACTCAGGAACTCGGGCAGCTTCTTCGCGGCCGCTGGTCGTTCCATCCGTTCGGACGGATTCCCTGTCACGATGCCTTCGTCGGTCAGGAAGCCGAAATAGGCGCGGAGGGCCGACTGGGCCCTCCGGATCGATCCGGGCGCCATTCCTTCCCGATGCAGGTAGGCGACATAGTCCCGCAGCACCAGGTGGTCAACCCGGTCCGGGTGGGCGATTTCCCCGCTCTCCGCGAGATAGCCGACGAAGCGCTTCAGGTCGCTCCTGTATGCGGTGCAACTTCGAGGTCTGAGCCCTCTCTCGAGCGCCAGAAAGTCGAGGAAGGGCTCGAGGTGAAAGCGGCGTTCCAGCGCCTGGTCCTTCGCCTCACCGGCCACCGTTGTCCTCCCTTCTGCGCCACCAGATCGCGGCCAGGATCATCGCGACCGCGACCGAAGTGCCCAGCAGCCACTGGTTGGTCCGCGCCAGGGTGTCCACCACCGCGTCGATGTTGTCGCCCGCCAGGTAGCCCAGTCGCACCAGCGCACCGTACCAGATGGCGGAGGCCGCCAGGAGAGGCGCAACCACACGAGCCGCCCCCAGGTCCGCCACGCCCGCGAAGACCGGCACGAGTGCGCGAAAACCCGGCAGAAACCGGGCAAGAAAGATGGCGCCGATGCCCCATCGCCTGTAAAACGCCTCCATCCGCCGCATCCGCCGCTCGGACATCAACCGCCGCCCCCGGCCCGACCGAAAGAACGCCCGGCCGTACCGGCGCCCCAGCGCGTAGACGCCCACCGCGGCCCCCACATTGAACGCCCAGACGACCAGAAAGACCGGCACCGGTGCAACGATGCCCAGACCCGCGACAAAACCGCCAAAGAGGATGACCGTGTCGGCCGGGACGACCGGGAGAATGTTCTCGACCGCCGCGCCGCTCGCCAGCACGACGTAGATCAGGACGGGCGGGAGCCCGGTCAGCAGTTCGAGGGCCTCTTCCACGGTCGCCCTGCGCTTCCGTCAGCGGGAGGAGTGCGCCAGCATCGCTACCGCCTGGACAGCGATCCCCTCTCCGCGCCCGATCCAGCCCAGCCCTTCGTTGCTCTTTCCCTTCACCGATACGGCGTCGGCCTCCACCCCCATTCGCTCCGCCAGCCTGGTGCGCATCTCCCCCGCGCGAGGACCGATGCGGGGCCGTTCGCAGATCACCGTAACGTCGACGTTGCCGACCACCCACCCTGCCTCGCGCAGCATCCCGACCGCTCGCGACAGCAGGTCCATCGAGTCGGCGCCCCTCCACGCCTCGTCGCCCGGCGGAAAGTGGGTGCCGATGTCGCCCATGCAGGCCGCCCCCAGGAGCGCATCGATCACGGCGTGGGCGACCGCGTCGCCGTCCGAGAAGCCCTTCAGGCCGGGACTGTCCGGGAAGTGCACGCCGCCAAGGAGCAACGGCCTGCCGGGATCGAAGCGGTGGGAATCATACCCCGTCCCCACCCGAATCCCGGGCGCAGCCAACCTACTCCTCGTGCTTGCGGATCACGAGGCTGGCATTGTGGCCGCCGAAACCGAAGGAATTGCTCAGCGCCACGTCGACCGGCCGCTCCAGCATGCCCCCGTGGGCGTACTCCAGATCGCACTCGTCGTCCTCGAACGCGAAGTTGATCGTGGGTGGTATCTTGCCGGTCCGGCAGACCATCGCGCAGATCACGGACTCCACTGCTCCCGCCGCGCCGAGCAGGTGCCCCGTCATCGACTTGGTCGAACCCACGACGATCTCATGGGCGCGCGGGCCGAGCAACTGCTTGATCGCGAAGGTCTCGGTCTTGTCGTTCTGCGGTGTCGACGTCCCGTGTGCGTTGATGTAGTCGACGGCTTCCGGCCCCAGCCCCGCGTCTTCCAGCGCCACGCGCATCGCGTAGCGGGCGCCCTCGGCCTCAGGGGGCTGCGCCGTGATGTGATATGCGTCTCCGGAAGCTCCGAAGCCGGCCACCTCGGCCAGGATCTCGGCGCCCCTCGCCCGGGCATGATCCATCTCCTCGAGCACGAAGCAACCGGCGCCCTCGCCTATCACGAAACCGTCACGGGTCGCGTCGAACGGCCGGCTGGCCCCTTCGGGATCGTCGTTGCGCGTGGACATGGCCTTCATGGAGGCGAACCCGGCGACCGAAATCGGCGTGATCGCCGCCTCGGTCCCCCCGGCCAACATCATGTCGGCGTCTCCGCGCTCGATGAATCTCATGGCGTCACCGATTGCGTGGGCACTCGAAGCGCACGCCGATACGGTGGCGTAGTTGGGGCCGCGCAGTCCGTAACGAATCGAAACGAGCCCCGACGCGATATCCGGAATGAACATGGGGATGAAGAACGGGCTCACTCGGCGGGGACCCCTGGTGAACAGCGTCTTGCAATTGGCTTCCAGCGTGGCGATACCGCCCACGCCGCTGCCGATGATCACGCCGCACCGATCGGCGGAAACACCCGGCGGCGGTCCCGAGAGTCCCGCTGCCTCCATCGCCTCGGCAGCCGACGCAATGGCCAGGTGCCCGAAGCGGTCGTAGCGCCGGACTTCCTTCCGGCTCATGTGGTCCTGTGGATCGAAGTCCTTTACCTCGCACGCGATCCGGGTAGTGAAGCCCTCCGGATCGAAGTGGGTAATGGTACCGCCACCCGACATCCCCGCCAGCAGCGCGGCCCAACTCGAATCCACATCAAGCCCGACGGGCGTGACCAGCCCCATCCCCGTAATTGCGACTCGGCGCCGCTTCGCCTTGTTGGCCATCATCCCCGCGGAGTGATCGAAGCCACTCGTTTCGGATCGGAGCCCGAGCTAATCGGAGCGGTTTGCGATGTAGGCCACGGCGTCGCCGACGGTCCGCATCTGCTCGGCATCCTCGTCCGGGATGTCCATCTCGAACTCCTCCTCGAACGCCATGATCAACTCGACGGTATCGAGGGAGTCGGCGCCCAGGTCGTCTACGAACGACGCATCGGCGTTGACCTTGTCGGCTTCCACCCCGAGTTCGTCGATGATGATTTCCCTGACCTTAGCTGCCACGCTGTCGGACATGCTCGTGTTCTCCGTAGATGGTTTGGTGGTGTGGTGCTCTGGATGGCGTGCCTGCCGGGCCCCATCTCCGGGAGCTCCGTAGGGTGGCGCTTGTGCCGCGGCTAGGATACTACATCACCATGCCGCCGTCAACGGCGATGATTTGGCCTGTAATGTAACGCGCTTCAGGTCCTGCAAGGAACCGAACGACCCCGGCAACATCATCGGGCTCTCCCAGACGCGCGAGGGGGATTCTCTCCTTCAGGTCGTCCACCACCGCGTCGGCCAGACCGGCGGTCATGTCCGTCTTGATGAAGCCGGGAGCCACCGCATTGCAGCGGATGTTGCGGGAGGCGAACTCCCTGGCGACCGACTTGGTCAGGCCGTGCAGTCCAGCCTTCGAAGCGGCGTAGTTCGCCTGCCCCGCGTTGCCCATCAAACCGATGACCGAGGTGATGTTGATGATCGATCCTGCCCTGCGCTTCATCATCTTGCGCGCAACGGAACGGACCATGTTGAAGCTGCCTCCCAGGTTCGTGTCGATCACCTGCGCCCAATCGTCGTCCCGCAGGCGAAGCAGGATGTTGTCGCGGGTAATCCCGGCGTTGTTGACCAGGATCGACACGGGACCCTGAGCCGATTCGATCGCTGCTACCGTCTTCTTGCAGGCGCGGGAATCCGCGACATCGCAGGAGTAGGCGGCATGCCCGTCCCCTTCGAGGCCATCCAGAGCGCCTGCCGCTCTCTCGGCGTTGCGAGCCAAGATTGCAACGCGCGCACCGCCGCGGGCGAGAGACTCGGATACGGCGAGCCCGATGCCGCGCGATCCTCCAGTGACGATCGCAACTCCTCCAGCCAGCTCCCTGGCATTGCTCATCGTTCCGTCTCCATGGCGTCGATGGCTTCGGGGCTCCCGAACGCTTCCGTTCTCACGCCCCTGGCGTTTCTCTTGTTCAGACCCGTCAGCACCTTCCCGGGACCCAGCTCCGCGAACCTCTCCACACCCAGGGCGGACATGCGTTGGATGCACTCGATCCACCGGACCGGAGAGACCAGTTGCCGAACCAGCAAATCGCGGATCGCCGCAGGATCCGGAGCCGTCTCGGCGGTCACATTCGAGACGACTGGAAACTCCGGGCGACGGAAGCTAATCCCCTCGAGGTACTGACGAAACTCCTCGGCGGCGGGCCCCATCAGGGGCGAGTGGAAGGCCGCCGAGACCGCCAGCTCCACGACCCTTCGCGCACCCTTCTGCCGGGCAGCTGCCGCCACCCACTCGATCGCGGCGGTCTCCCCACTGACCACCACCTGGCCTCTGGCATTCAGGTTGGCCGCGACCAGGGTCATCCCGGCATCGCCGGCTTCCTGGCACAACTCCGCTATGGCTCGCTCTCCCAGCCCGAGCACGGCCGCCATCGATCCCGGCGATCTCTCCCCCGCCCGGGCCATCAGTTCTCCCCGGCGGCGCACCGCCCGCAGCCCGTCCTCGAAGGAATAGGCCCCGGCGGCTCCGTAGGCCGACAGTTCGCCCAGCGAATGCCCGGCTGCTGCCCGGACCCGGCCCAGCCTCCGCGAAACCACCCGATACACCGCCAGCGAATGCACGTAGAGCGCGGGCTGGGCATTCTGAGTTGCCGTCAACTCCTCGAAGGGCCCCTCCCACGCGAGGTGCGACAGTCCCAGTCCCAATACGTCGTCGGCCTCCTCGAAGGTCTCCCGGGCCACCGGAAAGCGCGCGGCCAGCGTACGCCCCATGCCGACGACCTGTGACCCCTGACCGGGGAACAGCAACCCCACGCTCATCGAATCGTCATTCCCCGGGAGGCGCCTACCGCCGGAACCAATCCAGCTACAGGCGCATCGTCATGGCGCCCCAGGTCAGGCCTGCGCCGAACGCCGTCATGAGGACATGCGAACCCGGTCCGATCCGTCCCTCCTCCTGAGCCTCGTCGAGGCCAACCGGAATGGTAGCCGAGGAGATGTTGCCGTAGCGCTGCAGATTCACGAAAACGCGGTCCATTGGCACCCGCGCGTACTTGGCTGTCGCTTCGATGATCCTTGCGTTGGCCTGGTGCGGGACCAGGAGATCGATGTCGCTCGTTTCGAGCCCGGCGTCACTGAGAGCCCTCTTGCTCGCGCCGGCCATCGCCCTCACCGCCGCCTTGAAGACTTCCGGACCGGCCATCTGGAGCATGTGCTCCCGCCTGCGCAGCCGCTCGGGGGTGAGTGGCGTCCTGCCTCCGCCCGCAGGCCGCGTGATGAGTTCGGCGAGGTTGCCGTCGGATCGGTGATAGCTCGACAGGATTCCCTCGCCATTCGTCGACGGCTGCATCACGGCGGCGCCCGCACCATCGCCAAATAGAATACAGGTTGCCCTGTCGTCCCAGTCGATGATCGTCGACATCTTCTCGGTCGATACGATCAGCACGTTCTCGGCCCGTCCGGCGGCGATCTGACCCTCGGCCATCGTCACCGCATAGAGAAAGCCCGTGCAGGCCGCCTGGAGGTCGAACGCGAAGCAGCGCCGGGAAGCTCCGATCGCGGCCTGGATCTCGCACGATGTGGTGGGCAGCATCCGGTCCGGCGTAGCCGTCGAGACGATGATCAGGTCGATGTCCCGGCCCGCCAGCCCGGCCTTTTGCAGGGCGGCGCACGCTGCGCGCGTACCCATGGTTACCGCCCCCGTGTCCCTGGAAGCGATTCGGCGCTCGCGGATGCCGGTCCGCTCCCGAATCCAGGTGTCGCTGGTGTCGACCATCTGCTCCAGATCCGCGTTGGTCATCACCCTTTCGGGGAGGTAGCGGGCGGTAGCGGAAATACGCGCGACAGGGGTCCTTGAGTTCATGACAGTCCTCCCCGGACCGATTCAAGATCGCGGGCGGTGTGGGCCACGATCCCGGTCCGCACCATCCGGGTCGCGACCCCGATGGCCTTACCGATTGCCTTGGCCGAGGATTCCCCGTGGCATACGATGCTCACGCCATTCACCCCCAGAAGAGGAACACCGCCGTACTCGGCGTAGTCGAAGAGACGAAACTGGTCCCTCAACCGCTCGTCCAGCAAGTCCTGCTCCACGCGGGCGCGGAAGCTGTGGAAGATGAAGTGCGCCAGCGACTCGTAGAATTTCAACAGCACGTTGCCGCTCAGGCCATCGCAGACCAGGACATCGCAAGCTCCGTGAATGATGTCGCGGCCCTCGATGTTGCCAAGGAAGTTCAGGTGGCTCGCAGAGAGCAGCCGATGGGTCTCACGGAGCATCCCGGTCCCCTTCACCTTCTCGGCCCCAACGTTCAAAAGCCCTATCCGGGGATTCGCAATGCCCTCCACGTCGTGCATGTATATGGAGCCGAGGTGGGCGAACTGGACCAGGTGTTCGGGCCTGCACTGGAGGTTGGCGCCGACGTCTACAACCAGCGTGCTTCCCGTCTGAGTCGGAAATGGAGCTGCCAGGGCGGGCCGGTCGACGCCGGCCAGAGGCCGGAGCACGATGAGCGACGCCGCCATCACGGCGCCCGTGGAACCTGCGGAAACGAACCCGTCAGCGTCGCCGCTTCGCTGCATCTCGATCCCCAGCCTGATCGACGCCCGTGGATTCCGTCGCAATGCGGCTACCGGTGAATCTTCCGTCCGAATGCTCTGGGAAGTATGCACGATGGAAACCCGGTCATGCGCGGAATGGCGCTTCAGGCAACGGTTGATCTCCTTCTCGTCGCCGATCAGCACGATCTCCAGGTCCGATTCACGCTCGACGGCGGCAAGCGCCCCGGCCACTTCGCTGGACGGCGCGGTGTCCGTCCCCATCGCGTCGAGGGCAATCAGCATCTGGCGCAGCTCTCGCAGGCCGCAGGGGCGCGCGCTACTCTTCGTCTACTTCGTAGATGAGCTTGCCCCGGTACATGCCGGATGTCGGGCACACCCGATGTCTGACCGTCGGATCACCGGTGCGCGTGCAGGTCGCCAGCGTCGCTTCCGCCGCCTTGTAGTGCGTGCGACGCTTCCGCTTCCGCTGCTTGGACACCTTTTTCTTGGGAACGGCCATTTTCTCTTCCTAGTCGGTTTGAAGGGCCTTCAGCGCCGACCACCGGGGGTCGTGCTCCGCCGGGGCCTCCTCGGTTGCGTAGCTGAACGTTTCAACCGGATCGCCACACTCGCTGCAGCGTCCGTCTTCATACTCCGGAACAAAGTACCGCGGCACCTCCAGCAGCACCTCCTCCCGGATCGCGTCACTCAGATCCAGCAAGGTCTCCCGCCGCCCGATCGTCCGCACATCGGGATCCTCGGCCTGCCATCCGTCCTCCGACACGTAGAGCAGGGCGAAGGGGCGTTCAACCGCAATGTTCAATTCCTTCAGGCAGCGCCCGCAGTCGTAGACGACCGGAGCCGTCCAGGACCCGCGCACCACCACGCCGTCGTCGGCGGTCAAGGCAGCCGAAGCATCCACTTGAACCGCATCGGACAACCTCAGTTCGGAGTCGGCCCAAACCTCGGCGTCCGGTGCGATCTCCGCGGCGACGGGAAGCATGCGGCTTTGCCGCACGCGCAACAGGTCAACTTGCACCATAGCATATAAAGCTAGCGTACGGCCTCTTCGTGCGTCAATTCCGTTGACGCTTCGGCCTACATCCTCAACCCAGCCGCTCGGCCTCGGAGAAGAAAAAACCGATCTCGCGGCGGGCGTTTTCGTCCGAATCGGAGCCGTGAACGGCGTTTCGCTCCTTGGATTCGGCGTGCAGCCGACGCACCGTGCCCGAGGCGGCCTCGGCCGGATCGGTGGCCCCGATCACCTCGCGCAGCTTCAGCACCGCTCCAGGCGCTTCGAGGACCATCGGGATACATGGACCGGAGGTCATGAAGGCGACCAGGGAGTCGTAGAACGGGCGCTCGCGGTGAACGGCATAGAATAAGCCGGCCTGCGCACGGGTCATCGTGAGCATGCGAGCGGCACGAAGCGTGAAGCCGGCGGACTCGAGATGGGCGAGGATCAGGCCCGCCTTTCCGTTTCCGGTCGCGTCCGGCTTGATGATGGCCAGAGTCTGGTTCATGGGTTTTGTCGGATTGCTCCAATGGATGATGAGGTGTGAAGGATCCCGTAACGGAGTCAGGACTCGGATCCGGAGTCAACCCGGGTGGGTGACCTAGCGGTTACGAACGCCTCGGCGAACGCCCGCAGGACCGTTTCGCGCAAAAGAAACCCGACCAGCCGGCCATCCGCGACGACGGGGAGCCTCGATACGCCGCGCGAGATCAGCGATCGACTGGCCGCCGCCAGGCTCTCGCTCTCGGAAATGCAGAGCACTGAGCGCGTCATGAGGTCACGCGCCACCAGGCCGCGACGTCCGGAGGGCGGTCCACCCTCTCGCGTCGGCAGGATGTGGCACAGAACGTCTTCCACAGTGATGACTCCGAGCAGCTCGTGCTCCTCGCCGACGACCGGAACGGACTTGAGCCCGCGCCTCAGCATCAGGTGCTGGATTTCACCCACAGGCGTGTCCGGGTAGATCCTGTACGTCAGCGGTTCCAGTACGTGCTCAACGTGCACGTGTGTGTCTATATGATTTTCCAGAAATGCTTTAGATGATATTAGCTCAAGTATTTCATTATGTATGGATCGACCCTCCAAATCCCGCGATAGCCGAGTCAAGGCCGGAGCCAGAAACAGGTTGACCGATGGCCTTGGAAGACCCCAGGCTACCCACGTGGCGCCACGCCTGCCGGTGCTGTGCCGATCCGGGGACACACACGCGACCAGTCCCGGAGCCGGGGAGGAGCGGCCCAGATTCACGAAGTCCACGCGCTCGGTAAGGGGAACGCGCCAGGGGGGAATACCCGCCTCCGCCGACCGCCGGGCCGCTACCACGACCGGATGGTCGTCCGGCAACTCGGAAGCACCAGGCTCCAGGCAACGCAAAGGGTCGTCTCCCGAAGTCGTGACGACTCCGGGGGGCACCAGCAAATCTCCGAGGGTCAGCCTGGACATTGCACAGCGGAGTTGGTTCGGCTGTTATCTGCCCAGAGCCTCGGCGACGAGCGTGGAGATCTCCGCTGGACGCTTCGCGACCTTGATTCCATTGTCTTCGAAGGCCTTCGTTTTTTCGGCCGCCGTTCCCGACGACCCGCTGATGATGGCGCCGGCATGGCCCATGCGCTTCCCCGGCGGCGCCGTTCGTCCCGCAATGAAGCCGACCACCGGGATGTCCAGGTTGGCGCTGGCCCACTCCGCCGCCTCCTGCTCGGCCGTGCCCCCGATCTCGCCGATCATCGCGATCGCCTCGGTTTCGGGGTCTTCGGCGAACGCGGCGAGGCAGTCCACGAAGCTGGTGCCGATGAGAGGATCTCCGCCGATCCCCACGCAGGTGGTCTGCCCGAGGCCGACGCGGGTGAGGTGGTGCACGGCCTCGTACGTAAGTGTCCCCGACCGCGAAATCAGGCCCACGGGTCCGGGCTTCACCATTCGCCCCGGTATGATGCCCAGCGTCGTCTTGCCGGGACTGATGATGCCCGGGCAGTTCGGACCGAGCACCCGGCAGCCGCGGTCACGGGCCAGCGCGTGCGCGCGGGTCATGTCCAGCACCGGAATGCCCTCGGTCACACAGACGATGAAGGCCACGCCCGCATCGGCGGCTTCCAGGATCGCACTCGCCGCAAATGTCGGCGGCACGTAGATCACGGAGGCATCGGCCCCGGTCTCCGCCACCGCCTCGGCGACAGTGTCGAACACCGGAACCGCCCGGCCGTCCGGACCCTCGAAGTCGCGCCCGCCCTTCCCCGGCGTCACGCCCGAGACCACCCGGGTACCGTACGCCATCATCTGACGGGTGTGAAAGGACCCGTCGCGACCGGTGATTCCCTGGACTACGACCCGCGTGTTCTCGTCAACGTAGATCGACATGATCCCCTGTCGTTTCCTTGGTCGATACCGCGTCTATCCGGCTAGCCTGACGGCTTCCTGTACAACATCGTCCATCGAGGTGCCCGCAGTGAACCCGGCGTCGGCCAGGATCGTGCGCGCGATGTCCTCGTTGGTGCCGGTAAGCCGGATCACGATGGGAACGTCGATGTCGATCCTTCCGGTCGCTTCCGCGATCCCCCTCGCGACGTCGTCGCACCGCGTGATGCCGCCGAAGATGTTGAACAGAATCACCTCGACGGAAGGGTCGGAGGTGATGATCTCGATTGCCGCAACCACCTTGTCCGGGTTCGACGAGCCCCCGATGTCCAGGAAGTTCGCCGGCTCGCCGCCGTAGTATTTCACCAGATCCATCGTCGCCATCGCGAGCCCCGCGCCATTCACGCAGCACCCCACATTGCCGTCGAGCTTGACGAAGCTGAGGCCCGCTTCCCGAGCCCGGGCGTCGGCGCCCGTCTCGGATCCCGGGTCCCTGAGCTCGGCGACCGAGGGGCGGCGGAAGAGCTCGTTGTCGTCGATGCTCACCTTGGCGTCGATCGCCTTGATCTCCCCCTCGGCGGTCGAGATGAGGGGGTTGATCTCCGCCATCGAGGCGCCGCTGCCGATGAAAGCGTCGTACAGCTGGGAAATCGCCCGTGCCGCCTGCCTGGCCAGACGGGGTTCGTCGTAGAGTCTGGTCGCGAGCCAATACGCCTGGTGCGACATGAGCCCGTAGCGTGGATCGACCCTGAGCCTGTGAATCGCCTCGGGGTTGGTCGCGGCCACCTCCTCGATGTCTACCCCGCCTTCGGCCGACACCATGAAGACGGGACACTGACCCTCGCGGTCGACCAGCACTCCGACGTAGGCCTCCGACGCGATGTTCTCGGTGGGTGACACGAGGACCCGTTCGACAGTGAGTCCGTTGATCTCCATGCCCAGGATCGCCGCCGCGTGCGCTGCCGCCTCATCGGGACTCTGCGCCAGTTTGACGCCGCCCGCCTTGCCGCGGCCCCCGGAATGGACCTGTGCCTTAACGACCACTCTGCCCCCGAAATCCTCCGCTATGGTGCGAACGGCCTCGGGGTTGTCCGCGACCTCGCCCGGATTCACTGCCATCCCGGCGGCGCGGAAGAGTTCCTTCGCCTGGTATTCGTGGAGGTTCATGGAGCGATGAAGTTATCGGGTAACGGGCACGGAGCAAGCGGCCTTATCTTATTACAGACCACCCCGAACCTGAAGGACCCCATGCCGAAGCATCCGGACCCGATCTACCTGGACCACGCCGCCACCACGCCCGCCCGCCCCGAGGTGGTCGAGGCCATGGCGATGTGCATGACCGAGATCTTCGGCAACCCGTCCAGCCACCACGAATGGGGTCGTCTGGCCCGGCAGCGTCTCGAGGAGGCCCGATCCACCGTGGCTTCCGCCCTCGATGTCGTCCCGTCCAGCGTGTGCTTCACGCGCGGGGGCACCGAGGCGGACAATCTGGCGATCCTCGGCGTGACCAGGGGCGTGCAACAGATGGGCGAACACCCCCATGTGGTCACGACCGCGATCGAACACCCCGCCGTGAACGAGGCCGCGCAGCAGGCGGCCCGGGAGGGAGCACGGCATACGGTTATCGGCTTCGTCGACGGTGCCCTCGACCTGGACGCCCTGAAGCGCGTGCTCACGCACCGTCCGACCGTGGTCTCGTGCATGTGGGTGAACAACGAGACAGGTCTCGCGCTGCCGATGGACGAGATATCGGCCGAGTGCCGCAGGTGGGACGTCCCGCTGCACAGCGACGCGGTGCAGGCCGTGGGCAAGATCCCGCTGTCGCTCGCCGAGACGCCGCTGGACATGCTGACGGTCACGGGGCACAAGATCTACGGCCCCAAGGGGACCGGCGCGCTCATCGCACGCGACCGGAGGGGTATCTCGTCGCTGCACTTCGGGGGTGGACAGGAGCGAGGGCTGAGGCCTGGTACCGAAGACGTGGCGGGCGCGGTCGGGCTCGCCACGGCGCTTGGTCTGGCTGTCGCCGAGGCGCAGGCGGAGTCGGTTCGTCTGACGGAGATCCGCGACGAGGTGGAATCCGGGCTGCGCGCGTCGGTTCCGGATCTGCGCGTGAACGGGCAGGATCTTTCCCGCGCCCCCCACATCCTCTCCCTCGCCATACCCGGCGCCGATTCCGACACGCTGCTGGCCGCGCTCGACGCATCGGGCATCGCCGCCTCGGGCGGTTCCGCTTGCGCCAGCGGGTCGAGCGCGCCGAGTGCCTCCCTGTCCGCGCTGCATCCCGGCGACACAGCCACCTCGCTGCGCCTGAGCTTCGGGCGGCTGAACGACCACGCGCAGGTGGGCCGGATCGTCACGGCGGTGGCACGCGCGGTTGAGCGAACCCGCGCTCTGGTCGCGTCATGAGCACCGCCGAGGGACGCCGGCGCATCCTCGTGGCGATGTCGGGGGGGGTGGACTCGTCGGTCGCCGCGGCGATGCTCGTCGAGGCCGGCCACGAAGTCGTCGGGGCCACGATGAAGACCTTCTGCTACAGCGACGAGGAGGTGGCCCACGGTTCGCGGACCTGCTGCGGCCTCGACGGCATACAGGACGCCAGGACCGTCGCCGACCGGCTCGGCATACAGCACTATGTCTTCGATGTGGAGCGCGAGTTCACGCGCGACGTCATCGACGATTTCGTCAGCGAATACAGCCGCGGCCGGACCCCGAACCCGTGCGTGCGGTGCAATTCCAACACCAAGTTCCGGGACCTGTTTCGGCGCGGACGTGTCCTGGGGTGCGACGGCGTCGCATCGGGCCACTACGTCAGCACCGACCGATCCGGCGGGGAGACGCGGCTTCTGCGGGGCCTGGACCGCAACAAGGATCAGTCCTACTTCCTGTGGGGGCTGCCTCCCGCAATGCTCGAACGGCTTCACTTCCCCCTCGGCCGGCTAACCAAGCCCGAGGTGCGGGATCGGGCCCGGGAGCTGGGCCTGGTCACCGCCGACAAGCCCGAGTCCCAGGAAATCTGTTTCGTGCCGACCGGAAACTACCGGGACTTCCTGGCCCGGAAGCTGCTTCCCGTCCACCCCGCCCTCTCTCCCGGCCCGATCGTCGATCACCGGGGCCAGGTGCTCGGTCGCCACAATGGCTATTCGGGGTTCACCGTCGGCCAGCGCAAGGGACTGGGCGGAGGCCGTCCAGAGCCGTACTACGTACTCGAAATCAGGCCCGGGACCCGCGAAGTCGTGGTCGGACCCCGCCACCTCCTGGATGTGGACGGCATCGTCGTGGCCGACCTCAACTGGCTCACCACACCCCCGAGGTCCGGAGCGCGCCTCCAGGTTCAGATCCGCTACCGGTCATCGCTCACAGCCTGCCGAATCGAGTCCCATGGAGACGATTCAGTGCAGCTGTTGTTCGATGGGACGGCGAGCGCGGTTACTCCCGGACAGTCGAGCGTGTTCTTCGACGGCGATCGCGTGCTCGGCGGCGGCAGGATCCGTCGCGTCACCACTTCAGACCAGCGGAGTCGGCAAACTCGCGGATCTGCTCCTGCTGTTCCTCCGTCAGGGTCTCGGGCACATCCACCCGCACCTCGACGTACTGGTCGCCCCGCCGCCCTTCACGGCTGATCCCCTGTCCCCGGATCCGGAACCGGGTTCCGGGTTGCGTCCCTGGCGGGATGCGCAGCACAACCTTCCGGCCCGAAATCGTGCTCACGCGGATCTTCGACCCGAGCGTCGCCTGAACCATGTTGACCGGGACGGTGACATGAATATCGCTGCCTTCGCGCCGAAAGAAGCGGTGCGGCAACACCTTGAAGGCGATGACGAGGTCGCCGGGAGGCCCGCCCCTGGCGCCGCGCTCGCCCTGCCCCGTCAACCGCACCTTCGAACCCGTATCCACGCCTGCGGGGACCGCCACCTGAATGCTGCGGTTCTGGTGGATCTTCCCGTCTCCCTTGCAGGCGCCGCACTCCTTGTCGGGCCGCTCCCCCCGGCCGACGCACGCCGGACAGGGCCGGCTCACCGCAAACCCGCCCTGGCCGAACGAGACCGTGCCGGCCCCACCGCACTCCCCGCACTTCTTCCACGCGGCTCCGGGAGCTCCCCCCGATCCTTCGCACGTCGCACACTCTTCGTTGATCGGAACCGAGATGGGGACCTTGCCGCCCCTGACCGCGACCAGGAACGGAACCTCCACGGTGTACTCGATGTTCGCCCCCTTCGCGGGACCGGAAGGCTTGCGCGTCTCCTCCTTCCGCCCGCGTTCGAAGATCGACGAGAAGATGTCTGAAAATCCCCCCAATCCTCCCAAATCCTCGAAGGAGAAGTTCGACGACGGCTGCTGAGCTCCCGGACGGGCCCCCGGCCGCGGACCGCCGAATCCGAAGGCCCCGAGCTTGCGCATCTGATCGTACTTGGCGCGCTTGCGCGGATCGGAAAGGATGGAGTTCGCCTCGCCAACCTCCTTGAAGCGCTCGGAAGCTCTGGGGTTCCCCGGGTTGGCGTCCGGGTGATATTGCTTGGCCAGATTCCGATAGGCCTGCTTGATCGTCTCGGCGTCCGCCTTTGGCTCGACACCGAGAATCTTGTAGTAGTCCTTGTCGGTCGTCGTCATTACCCGTGAATCACTACTGGCATTTGAACACGCTCACCCGCGCGGGCCGGACCAGCAGCCCCTTGAGCGTATAGCCCCTCTGAAACACCATCGCCACGGTGTCGTCGTCTTCTTCCGACTCCGTCGGCGCTCGCATCATCGCTTCCATCGTATTCGGATCGAAGGGCTCCCCCGCAGGATCGACTACCTCGACGCCCGCATCCTTCAGCACCTGGAAGAACTTTCGCTCGACGAGGTCCACCCCTTCCACGATGGAATCCACCGACGACTTGTTTTCCGGCTCCAGTGCAGTCACGCGGAGCAGGTCGTCCAGTGGATCGAGAAGGCGGGAGACCAGGTCGGCCTGGGCACGGTCCCACCCCTGGCGAAGCCTCTCTTCCGTCCTCTTTCTGTAGTTGTCGAAATCCGCCGCCAATCGCAGGTGACGATCCTTGAGACGGTCCCGCTCGGCCTTCAGCTCCACGATCGGGTCGGCCGGTTCGTCGGAATCCGTCGATCCCGCACTGTGCTCTGCATCGGATTCACCCGCGGAATCGTCGCTATCGCTCGCATGAAGGGTGTCGTCAAGCTCCGTTTCGGTAGCTGCCTCTTCTGCCTCGGCAGCAGGGACGGTCCCGTCCCCTTCGTCTGCTGCCTGCCGGTCAGCCTCTTCTACGAAGTCGTAGTCCTGAGAGTTCATTTCCTCGCTCGTCACGTCGGCCAATTCGCCCCGAACTCCATGCCCCCCGCAATTGGCGGGGTGCTCACGGTCGGTCCAGGGCTCTCTCCGTAGCCTTCAAGGTGGTTCAATCCATGTACCCGGTCCATATGCATCGCCCTCGGGCCTTCACCGCTCCGTTTCAGCAATCGCCATCGACAGGACGGCAGCGACGCTGTGTTCGCGTACGCTATCGCGATCACCCTCGAAATGTTCCATCCTGGCAACGCAGGTCCCCGCCGACCGGGCCACCGCAAGCCACACCGTCCCCACCGGCTTCTCCGCGGTTCCGCCGCCGGGCCCGGCGATTCCGGTGACCGCCATGGCCAGATCGGCCGAGAAGCGGCTACAGGCGCCAAAGGCCATCTGCAAGGCGACGATGCGCGAGACGGCGCCGTGGGTCTCGAGCACTTCGGGGTCCACCGCAAGGTGACGGGTCTTGACGTCGTTGGAGTAGGCGATCAGGCCGCCGGCATAGAAGGCCGACGCCCCCGGCAGGTCGGTGATGGTCTTTCCCAGAAGACCACCTGTGCAGCTCTCGGCGGTCGCGATCCTCAACCCGCGAGCCATGGCTCTCCCGGCCAGGCGGCGCACACTCTCACTCGCGCGAGAGACGGTAGCCCCGTCTGCGAAGGCCGTCACCTGCTCGCCGTTGCCAGGGACCGGTAGCGCCACAGGTAGTCCGCCAGCGAGAACAGGGTCATGAACACCACGATGGCCAGAGTGCCGGCTATCAGGCCGGAGTGGATCGGCCGCCAAATGCCCCACAGTCCGCCTTGCCATCCGGCTATGGAGGCGGAGATGAGCAGCGGATGCCAAAGCAGTACGAAGCCAATGAAGGTGTTTTGCGAGAGCGCCTTGAACTTGCCGGAGTTCCCTGCCGCGATGACGATGCCCCTGCGGGCCGCATAGCCGCGGAAGAGAGTGACGAACAATTCCCTGCCGAAGACGACCACGATAACCCACACCGGGAATTCGCCCCAGAACGGCAGTTCGCTGAACCCGTCCCCCCTTCGGGTAATGAAGTAGAAGGGGATGAAGGCGCTGGCCATCAGCAGCTTGTCCGCGATCGGATCCAGCAGCTTCCCGGTGTCGGAGATCCATCCGTGCTTGCGCGCCAGATGTCCGTCCCACAAGTCGGAGAACGCCGCCACCAGGAACACGAAGAAGGCCGCGTATCTGGCCACAATGCCAGGCGACAGAGCGAGCCAGGCTACGACCGGGCACAGGACGATCCGCGCGACGGTAATGGTATTGGGGATGTTCACCCGCCGCCCGCCTTCTCCCGAAGCTCGTCTTCCATTCGCGCCAGGACGCTCCCGGCCCTGCTCCGCAGCAGGCGGCGCACCTCCCACGCCCTGAAGTCCCGCAGGAGATTCACGGCGCCCACACTGGCCGGTTCGCCGGCCAGGTGCCCCAGGGCGGCCAGGCGGCGAAACGGGCTCGGGCTGAACAGGTCCCGGCGGCGGCGCGACACCTGGTCGCGCAGGACGAGCACTGAAATGCCCACGACTGCGCCCGCGCCCAGAAGGAAGAAACCGAGCCTGCGCATGCGCCGGTCCATGGGCTACATCTCCCTTCGGCCCGCCAGGGCCTCGGCGATCGTCGTGCCGTCGACATACTCCAGGTCCGAGCCGACCGGGATCCCGCGGGCCAGGCGCGTCACGCGCACCGACCGCGTTCGCAAAAGGCTCTCCAGGTATACCGCGGTGGCCTCGCCTTCGACGCTCGCGTTGGTCGCCAGAATCACCTCCGTCGTCCGTCCCTCCGAACCGTCGATTCGCTCCAGGAGAACCTCGATGCTGAGACTCTCGGGACCGATTCCGTCGAGTGGCGAGAGGCGGCCTCCGAGCACATGGAAGAGCCCGCGGTAGTGTCCGGCCCTCTCGATCGCCCCCACCTCGTACGCCTCCTCGACGACGCAGATCACCCCCCGGTCCCGCGACGGGTCCTCGCACACGGGACACAGTTCCGCTTCGCAGTAGTTGCCGCACCGGGGACACGGGTGGATGCGGTCGGCCACGTCCTCGAGCGCTCGGGCGAGGCGCCGCACGTCGCCCTTGCTTCCCTTTACCAGGTGAAAGGCCAGGCGGAGGGCCGTCTTGGTCCCCACACCGGGCAGCCGCCCCAGTTCACGGGTCAGATGGTCGATCGCCGACACGGCAGCGAAACGGGGTCAGAACAGTCCCGGCAACTGCACCGGAAGTCCACCCGCCGCACCGCGCATGCGCTCTTCCGAGAACGTACGAGCGCGATTCTGCGCCTCGGCCACGGCAGCGACCACGAGATCCTCGAGCATCTCGACATCTTCCGGGTCTACCACCTCCGGCTCGATCGAGAGGCTCACCAGATCCCCCTTGCCAGTGACGCGCGCGGTCACCATGCCACCCCCCGCAGACGCCTGGATCTGTTCCGATTCCAGGCTGTCCTGCAGCTCCTTGACCTTCTCCTGGAGCTGCTGTCCCATCTTCATCAGTTGCTGAATACTTGTCATCGTTCGCTCAATCCACGAATTCCAGGTCCAATTCCTTCACCGCCCGCTCGATGTGCGGAGCGCGTTCGACGAGATCGCGCAAACGTGTCTGACGGGCTGTCTCTTCGGTGACTCTCACCGCAGCGCCGCCGGAGGGCCCGGCGGCAACATTCACGATTGAAATCTCGGCAGAATCACGGCCCGCATGAAGTGCCAATCCCTTTTCGAGCTTCCGGCGCACGGAAGAATCCTGCAGCTTCTCCGCCACCAGATCGCCGCGCGTCTCCAGGATGAGGCGCTTGCCATCTTCCCTTGCCCGGGTTTCACCGAGCGCCACTCTGAGCCCCGTTGGGCTGTACGAACGATCCGCCAGCACCAGCGGCCATGCCTCCGTCAGGCTGCGGGGCGCGCGGGATGGTGCGGTGGGATCCGGTGGGGTTGGTGCGGGTGCGGGCGTCGACGTTTGCGGCGCGGGTGGGGGTGGGCTCTCCGAAGGGGCCGCGGGCCTCTCGGGAGACACTGCCCGGTCCGGCGTGGTCGGCGGCTCGGCCGGGCCCGGGGAGTCGGCGGGCGTGACATCCCGGGCCGGTGCGCCGCCCAGCGCGCGAATCACATCCTCCAGTTCCACGGTTCGATCCAGGTAGCTCAGCCGCAGCAGCAGCACCTCCACAAGGACCCGGGGGCGGCCGGTGCGCCTCAGGCTGCCGTCCGACTCCAGTGACGAGCACATCGAGAGCATGCGCACGAGGTCCCCCGGCGCGAACTGGGCCGCGCGCCGCGCGAACTCGTCGCGGAGTTCCGTCCCCATCATGCCGGGCGAACTCCCGGGATCGACCGTCATGCGGAGCAGGAGCCGCAGCTTCTCGGTGAGGCCGTGGTAGAACTCGACCAGGTCATACCCCTCGTCGATCAGCGTCTCGACAAAGTCGAAGACGTCTCCGTGCCGCCGCTGGGCGATGATGTCGAAGATCTGCAGGTACCGCTCTTCCGCCACCACCCCCAAAACCCGCACCACCGAGTCGGTGGTGACCTCCTGGTCCGAGAGCGCCAACACCTGATCCAGCAGGGAGAGTCCGTCGCGCATCCCTCCGTTGGCTTTGCGGGCGATTGCGCGCAGGGCCTCGGGATCGGAGGCGATTTCCTCGGCTTCGAGCACGCTGTGCAGGCGCTCGACGATGTCGTCGGCTCCGATTCGTCGGAAATCGAAGCGCTGGCATCTGGAGAGGATCGGCGAAGCCGTCTGCTCGATCTTCCGCGGCTCGGTCGTTGCAAAGCAGAAAATCACCCGGGGAGGAGGCTCCTCGAGGATCTTGAGGAGCGCGTTCCAGGCCTCGCGCGTCAGCATGTGGGCTTCGTCGAGGATATAGACCTTGTAGCGGCCTTCTTCCGAGGGCGCGTACATGGCCCGCGCTCTGAGGTCGCGCGCATCGTCCACGCCCCGGTGGGACGCGGCGTCGATCTCGACCACGTCGAGCGATGTGTGGCCGGCCCAGATTCTCTCGCAATCGTCGCACTCCCCGCAGGGTTCGCCTTCCGTCGCCCGATCGGCGCAGTTGAGCGACATCGCGAGAATCCGGGCGATGGTCGTCTTGCCGACGCCACGGGGTCCGCAGAAGAGGTAGGCGTGCCCGACCCGGTCTCCGGCCACGGCGCGCTTGAGCGTCTCGGACACATGCTCCTGGGTCGCCACCTCGTCGAAACGGCGGGGCCGGTACTTCCTGGCTAGGGCGAGATAGGACAAGGTGCCGTTGACGGGGGCTTCAGGGTGGCCGCGCAAGGTGCCCCAGGCACTCCGCGACGACGGTTACCGCACTTACCGCTGCTACCGGCGGGGTCCTGACGGGGTTCATGAGTTCCCGACCCGCGGACCTGGGGCACGCAGCAAAGCTACCCGGAACCGCGAACGAGCGTCAACCGGGGCGCCACGCGTCGGGGATGTGCTCGATCGTGGTCTCGTCGCCTCTGATCCCCACTCCGACCGCGTCGAAGCGGTAGATCGTGCCGGGCCGGCCGTTTTCGTGTATCCAGCGCCGGGCCGCGGCCACGACCGCCTTCCGCTTGTCTCTTCCTATCGGCTCCAGCAGGGTGCCACCCGACGAGGTCGCGCGGGTCTTGACCTCCACAAACGCCACGATCCCCCCCTTCGACATCACCAGGTCGATCTCCTTGGGCCCCGCCCGATAGTTGCGGGCGAGCACCGTCCACCCCCGAGAGGACAGATGGGCGGCTGCAAGCGCTTCTCCACTGCGGCCGAGGTCCCATTTGTTCGCTTCCATCGGCGACAAGCTGGCGAGGGCACCCGGGCGATGAAATAGCTGGATGGGACACCTCGGGAATCCCGTGCGCGGCGGGCAGCGTCGGGAATCGCCGAAAGAAACACCCGCGACCCGGCCAACCGTCCCCCGGGCTCAGTCCGTCGACCCGACTCCGACCGGTTCCGGCAATGTCCACAGCGACCGGTCGATCGCGTTGGCGATGGGCACGCACTGGCGGATCAGCTGCTCGAACTGCTCCGGATACAGACTCTGGGCGCCGTCCGAGAGCGCCTCGGGCGGGTTCGGATGGACCTCGATGATCAGTCCGTCGGCTCCGGCGGCCACCGCCGCCCGCGCCATCGGCGTGACCTTGTTCCGCACGCCGGTCCCGTGACTCGGATCGGCAATGACCGGAAGGTGGGTCAGCGACTTCACCAGGGGGATGGCCGTGAGATCCAGCAGATTGCGGGTTTGCTGATCGAAGCTGCGCACTCCGCGCTCGCACAGGATCACGTTGGGATTGCCTTCGCTGAGCAGATACTCGGCCGCGAGGAGCAATTCGGTGATCGTCGCCGACATCCCCCGCTTCAGAAGCACCGGCCTGCCGGACCTCCCCGCACGCTTCAGCAACGGGTAATTCTGCATGTTGCGGGCACCGATCTGGATCACATCGGCATGTTCCGCGACCAGCGCCACACCCTCGGGTTCGACGGCCTCGGTGACGATCGCCAGACCCGTCGCTTCCCGCGCTTCCGCGAGCAACTCGAGACCCTTCGGACCCAGGCCCTGGAAGGAGTAGGGGGAAGTGCGAGGCTTGAAGGCCCCTCCCCGCAGCGCGCTCGCACCGGCGTCGCGCACCCGCGCGGCGATGTCCAGGATCTGACCGCGCCCCTCGACGGCGCAGGGCCCCGCGATGACGACCACGTCGCGCCCCCCCAGAACCGCGCCGTTGCCAAGGTCGACCAGGGTGTCGTCCTCGCGCCACTCCCTCGATACCTGCTTGTAGGGCTTGCTCACCTTGATCAGCTCGCGGACGCCCGGAAGGCCCGTTAGCCGGGCGGACTCCACCCGGCCGTCGTTGCCGACGAGTCCGATGGCCGTCCGCTGCCGTCCGGGCATGGGCTTGGCGCCGTATCCCATCGCCGAGATGGTGTCCACGACCCGCTGTATCTCTTCGGGCGTCGCCCGGTGATCCATGACAATGAGCACAATCAAGCCTTTCCCAAGCTGAAACGCTGCCCGTCCCGGGCGCAGACCACCCGACCGGTGAAACCCGCCTCGCGCACCAGCGACGGGACCGAGTCCGCCTCGAGGGGCGGGTAGAGATGAGTCAGGACGAGAGTCCCGGGTCGGGCGCGAATCGCCATGTCCGCCACCGAACCGGGGGACAGATGGCCCGGCGCCTCGGAGGGGTCGGGGTGCGAGCACTCGCTCACCAGGACATCCACTCCGCGAAAGAAATCGCCGAGCGAAGGCTCCGGCCCGGTGTCTCCCGTATATCCCACCGAGCAGCCCCCGAGCTCGACGCGGACCGCCATCGAGCTGTCCGTATGCCGCGTGGGGTTGAAGCGCAGCTCGACGGAGCCGTGACTGTCGCCCCAGGTTCCGTCCCGGGCGACCTCCTCGTAGGTGACCGCGAACCCCGGCGCGACGATGAAGTCGCCGTGCGCGGCCCGGAGCGCCTCGGCCCGGCTGCGCAGCCCCGGAGGGCCCACGATGCGAAGCGGCTCGCTGCGCGGCGAGGGCGCGGCCCACTTGAGCGCGAAGAGAAGGTGGGGGAGATCGCCGAAATGGTCGGTGTGGTAGTGGGTGATGACGAGGTGGCTGACCATCCACCATGGCCTCCCGTGCCGCGCCAGGCCGTGCACCGCCCCGGGGCCCGAGTCCAGAAGGAGCATGAGGCCGTCCCGCTCCACGAGGTGGCATGCGCAGCCGCGGTCCGGCGAAGGGACCAGCGTGCCGGAACCGATGACCGTCAGCGACGCCGTCAAGCGGTGGCCTCCGCTTCCGCGGGGGACTCGAGTCGGACGCCCACAATCGAGGACACCCCGGGCTCCTCCATGGTGACGCCGTAGATCCAGTCGGCCGCCTCGATGGTGCGAGGGTTGTGCGTGATGACCACGAACTGGGTCTGCGACTTGAACCCCTGCAGGAGCCTGATGAACCGGCCGATGTTGGAGTCGTCGAACGGGGCGTCCACCTCGTCCAGCACACAGAAGGGGCTGGGCTTCACGAGGTAGATGCCGAACAGCAGCGACAGGGCGGTCAGCGCCCGTTCACCACCCGACAGGAGATCGATCCTCTGTGTGCGCTTGCCTTTGGGGGCAGCGTGGATCTCGACGGGCGATTCGAGCGGGTTTTCCGGATCGGAAAGCCACAGCTTCGCCTGTCCCCCGCTGAACAGGTGGTGGAAGGTCGAGCGGAAGTTCTCGTTGATCGCCTCGAAGCTGCTCATGAAGAGCTCGGTGGCGGTCGTGTTGATTCGGCGTATCGCCGATCGCAGGTCGTTCCTGGCCGCGGTCAGATCCTCCTGCTGGCGCACGAGGAAATCCAGGCGCGCACTCTCTTCCGCGTGCTCCTCCATGGCCAGCATGTTGACGGGACCGATGCGGCTCAGGTTGCGCACGATCTCTGCCAGCTCGTCTCGAAGGGCCTCCGGGTCCTCCTCCATCGGGTCCGCCTCGTCGAAGAGCACTTCCGCCGGGCGTCCCCACTCCGCCTCCAGACGCTCCGCGATCCGGGCCGCCCGGTTGCGGATGTCCTGCTCGCGCAACTCGAGCTGGTGCCGCTGGCCGACCGCTTCCCTTTCGGTCGCGCGCAGGTCGCGAAGCCGGCGCTCGGCGTTCGCTACGGTCGCCGTGGCCCCGGCGAGCAGGCGGTCGTGCTCCAACAGCGACGACCTCAATTCGTCCCGCTTCGTGAACAGCCCCTCGAGTGCGTCCCGTCCCTCCTCTCGGCCTGCGCGCACGCGCGCCATCTCTTCCACGAGGGACGATTTCTCCCCCGCGAGTTCGTCCAGCCGGGCGGCGGCTCGCTCCAGTGTGGCATGGGCGTCCTGCAACTGCCCCTCCAGCCGTTCGAGCCTGCTCTCGAGCCTGGCAGCCCGGATTGTCGCCTCCGATTCGGCATCGCGAGCCTGCTCCCACTCTGCTTCCACCGCTGCAAGTACGCTACGCCGATCGTCGAAGCGGCTCGCCAGCGCCTCCTCCTCTTCCCGGAGTCGGGCCCGCTCCGCTTCGGCGGCACGTTCCCGGTGAAGTGCACCCTCGTGGGTCGCCCGGGCTCCTTCCAGGCGACGGGAAATCTCCTCCTGGTGGCGCGCCAGCCGCTCACGCCGATCACTCTGGGTTGCGATCTCGGATTCGGCAGCCCGGGCCTCGTCGCGCGCCGCCAGCACCTGCTCGGAGGCCGCATCCGCCTGTGCCTCGCAAGCGGCGTGTTCCTCCTCAAGGTCGAGCCGCGTCGCCCGGGCTTCGTCCAGGCCGCTTCGCGCCAGCTCGCATTCGGCATCGAGAGCCTCGATCCGTCCCCTGCGCTCCAGGCGCCCTTCGGCACCGACCTCCGGGAAAAGATGCACCACTCCCCTGTAGTCGCTCCATCCACCCTTCGAGGCCGCCACGCCCCCTAGAAGGGCCCTCACCCAAGGCGCACCCTCTCCGAGGGCGGTCACACCCGCGGGGAGGTCGCCGGCCGGCTCCGGGACCGCGTCCAGGGGCAACAGCAGGAGCGGCGCCACGCGGTCGTCCGCACCGTGATACCAGCGCGCGACCCGCTCGACTTCATCGTTGCGGCCAACGATCAGCGCCGTCCCGAACCGGCCCAGCACTTCGTCCACGCCGCGGGCCACGACTCCGGAAACCCTGACGAAGTCCGAAACCGCGCCCCGAACCGCGTCCGGAAAGCTCTCGCGCGCGGCCCTCGCCACCGACCCCGCGCCCTCGTTCCGCTCTGCGACGCGCCGCAGCGCCGTACTCTCCGCCTCAAGCGCCGAGAGTTGTGCTTCGGCCTCCATCTCCCGGGTCCGAGCCGTCTGGAGATGCTCACGCACCAGGGCCAACCGCCGCCGGCTGGCGTCGAACTCCAGCGTCGCTTCCTCGGCGGATTGCACCGTGGCGCTGCGGCGGTCGGAAAACAGGTCCCGCTGGGACTCGACCTCGCTCAGCGCGCCTGCACCCTGCCGGGCATCGAGCGAGAGCCGCTGGATCCTGTGCTCCAGTTCGCGCGCTTGAAGACCGGCGCTGTCGCGATCGCCCTCCAGCCTCGCCATCGTCCTGGCGAGGCCTCGGCTCCGCTCCTCCAGCTCGCGGACTTCGCCTCGGGCCAAATCGAGACGCTCCTTCACGTCGGCAGCGGCCCGTTGCCGTTCTGTAAGGTCTGCTTGTAAGGATGTAAAGGCGACTTTACATTCGTCCCTTGTATCCGTGAGGGTGACCACCTCGTCCGCGGAGCGGGCCCGCTGTGACGTCTGCATCCGGCGCTCGCCGGTGATCTGATCCAGGCGGTGCCGGCCATTGGCGAGGCGCTCTTCCGCCACCGCCACGTCGGTCTCGATGCCCGCCAGCTCGCGGCCCACGGCATCGAGCTGTCCCGCGCACGCCGCCCGCGCCTTCTCGGCCTCGACACGTTCCAAGCGGGTCCGTTCGAGTTCGGCCTCCGCCGTCGCCAGCGCGGCCGCCATCCCGGCGGACTCCTCCCGGTCCGACTGCAGCTCGCGCTCGACTCGCTCGAGGCGGTCGTGCAGCTGGTCCAACTCTTCCCTCACCACCGCGACTTCGACCGCCAGACGCCGCTCTCGCAGCTCGCGGTAGCGCTGGGCCTTTCCCTTCTGGCGAGCCAGCGACCGGACCTTGGTCCGCACCTCGCCGATCACGTCCTCGACTCGTTGAAGGTCCGCTTCGGAGGTCTCGAGCCGCCGAAGGGCCGAGCGCCGGCGCTCCTTGTACTTGCCGATTCCGGCGGCCTCCTCGAAGAGCGACCGCCGCTCGTCGGTGCGCCCCGACAGGATCGCGTCGATCATGCGGATTTCGATCACCGAGTACGCGTTGGCGCCGAGGCCGGTATCGCGGCACAGGTCGACAATGTCGCGCAGGCGGCAGGTCGCTCGGTTGAGGCGGTAGTCGCTGCCCCCGTCCCGGTACACGGCCCTGCCGATCTCGACTTCGCCGTAGGGGATCGCAAGCGCGCCGTCGTCATTCGTCACGACCATCGACACCGAACCGCGGTTGACCGGCCTTCGCGAGGCCGTGCCCTGGAAGATCACCTCCTCCATCTTCGCGCCGCGGATCACCGTGGGCCGCTGCTCGCCGAGCACCCAACGAATGGCATCGCCGATATTCGACTTTCCGCACCCGTTGGGCCCGACGATCGCCGTGATTCCGTCGTGGAACTCCACTCGCGTCGAGTCCGGGAAGGACTTGAATCCGTGGAGCTGGATGGACTTGAGCTTCACTGGACCGTGGATTCGGGGAAGACAACCGACGGAGCGTCGCCCCAAAGCGCTTCGAGGCGGTAGAATTCGCGAACCGCGGGATGAAAGACGTGCACCACGTAGTCGATGTAGTCGACCAGGACCCAGCGGCCCTCATCCAGCCCTTCGATGTGCTCCGGCCTGTTTCCGTCCCGCTTGCCCGAGTCGATGACGTGATCCGCGACGGCCCGTACATGAATGTCGGAGCGGCCTGTCGCGATGACGAAGAAGTCGGTGGCGCTCGAGAGGGCGCGCAGATCCAGAACGGTGACGTCGATCGCCTTCCTGTCGAGGGCGCATTCCACCGCCCGACGCACCTCGGGCGGCATCTCGAAGTCGGCTTTGGTTTTCAACAGAAGGACCTCCTGCACTGCGAGGAGCCTTGTCAGCCGGCGTCAGCCCAGATCGTGCCGGTGGGGGTCAATCCGCCTCGGCCTCCACAATCACACGCACCTCGGTTTCCACGCCCGCCTCAAGGCGGATCACGACCACGTGTTCGCCCACGCTCTTGATCGGTTCCTCGAGCAGCACGGAACGCCTGTCCAGATCGAAGCCGATCTGCGATTCGAGCGCGCGGTCGAGAATATCTTTCGCGTTGACGGAGCCGAACAGGGTTCCCTCCTCGCTCGCTCTCGCCGTGAAGTTGAGTGTAAGCCCCTCGAGGCGGGACGCCCGACGGTTGGCTTCCAGATAGGCTCTTCGGGCCTGCTCTTCGCGGATCCGCCGCTCGTCCTCGATGCGCCGGACGTTTACTTCGGTCGCCCGGTACGCCAGTCCCTTGGGGATCAGGAAGTTGCGGGCGTAGCCGGGTTTTACGTTGATGAGGTCGCCAGCCTTCCCGAGGTGCGCGACCGCTTCACGCAATATCAGTCTCATCGGATGCTCCGGTTGGATTGCTGCGGCTCAGGCGCCGTGGTCCCTGACGTAGGGCAGGAGGGCAAGGTGGCGGGCGCGCTTCACGGCGGTGCCCAGCTGCCGTTGGAAGCGGGCCGTGACCTTGGTGGTCCGCTTCGGAAGGATCTTCCCCTGCTCCGTGAGGAAACGTGACAACGTGGTCACATCCTTGTAGTTGAGGAGCACGATTGGCGGCCCCTCGTGGCGCCGGCGACGTCCCCGCGCACCGGAGAACACCGGCGGCCCCGAGGATACCGCGACGCTCTCCGGCTCCTCGCCCTCCGCTGACTCCTCGGCCTGGGCGCCCGCGGGCTCTTCCTCAGCGGATTCGTCCTCGCCGGACTCATCCCCGGCGGCGGACGAGGCCTCGCCGGCTTGCGCTTCGCCCTCTTCCGCAACGGCTTGCACCGGACGTTCCGCAAGCACCGAGGCCCCCGATGCCGGTTGCCCCTCGTTGAGCACGATGAGGTACCGCATGGTCTCCTCGTCGAGCTTCAGCAGGCGTTCGAACTCGGGGAGCGCCTCGGGGTGGGTCGCGACATGGACGATCGCGTAGTAGCCGGTTTGCGACTTTTGAATCGGGTAGGCGAGTTGCCGGACCCCCCAGTGGTCGACCGACGTGATCTCCCCGCCGAGTGCGGCGTGGAATGCCTCGAGCTTGGCGTCGACGGCATCCTGGTCCAGGTTGGAATCCAGGATATAGACGATTTCGTATTCTCTCATTCGCGGGAACTCCCTCGGACCGCAGTTGTTGACGGGCTCCGCCGTCCCGGGCGGAGCGGGCTGTTGTCAATCAAATGTAGCACCTTGGCAACTGGCGCGGGAAGCTGATCTTATGTACGCTTCGGACTCGGAAGCCCACCCACAGCGACTATCGACCATGCACTTCACCTTTGTCGGAATACCGGACAGCGAAACCTTCGGCTGGTTCTCCAGTGGATTGCGCGAGGTGATGGAATCGGAGGGGCATCGCCATACCGACAATGTGGACGAGGCCAAGCTTGTCCTGACCTTCTTTCCGAAGGGACATCCCCGGTCCGTGCGAAGAAAGGCCAATGCCGTCTTCGTGTGCGCGGTCACAGAGTTCCCGGTACCCTTTGACGAACACATTTCACAGGGGTACCCGACGCTTCTGCGCGCGCTCGCGAATCTCGCCGTTGGCCTGGTGCCTTCGGACGACGGAGCCGTTCCGAACGCCCACTTCATCACTCCCGAACAGGGGCACTACATCGTGTCGGGCGAACTGGATCGGGACGAGTATTTCCGACAGGTCTACGCGCGAGTCGAGCCTCTGGCCTCGTCCACTCTGGTGATCGACAATTTCTTCGAGCCCGACCTGCCGGCGGAGCTGTGGCACGGTGACGAGATCAGTCAATCGATTTCCCGCGCGGGGGGGCGGCTTGAGCGCATGGACCTCCTGCCAGCTCCCTTCCCCGTTGGAGAATACCTCGGCAAGAAGGATCTCCGGCACCTCAAGCGACTCTTCGGTATCGGAGGGCTCAGCTACGGAAACGTGTCGGCCCGCTACAACGAGGACTGGTTCTGGATGAGCGCGAGCGGGGTTGACAAATCCAAGCTGCGGGATATCGGTCAGCACATTCTGATGGTCAAGGACTACGATCCGCAGAGGAACGGCATGGTGGTCGCCCACCCCCCGGGGGTGGTGCCGAAGCGTGTCTCCGTGGACGCGATCGAGCACTGGATGATCTACCGCGAGCACCCCGATGTCGGGGCGATCCTGCACGTTCATGGCTGGATCAACGGCGTGCCGTCGACAGAGTTCAACTACCCCTGCGGCACCAGGGAACTGGGTCAGGCCGTGGCCGATATCGTCAGGGAGGCGGAGGACCCGAGCCGCTGCGTCGTGGGACTCAAGAACCACGGGCTCACGATCACCGGGACCAGCCTCGACGAGATCTTCGAACGGGTCGAAGATCACATCGTGCCAACCGTGCCGATGGACTAGGGGTACTGATTCCTGGGGGGCCCCGGCGCCTCCTCAAGCGGTCCGGGGGATTGACCGGGCCCTGTCCAGCAGCCCGAGGCATGAACCGGCTATGCGCCTGCGGCCTGCTGGACGGCCGGAACAAGATCCAGGTACTTCGAGTAGCCCCAGCGGGCCTCGTCAAGATTCAGGCGTTCGGTATTGGTGTGGGCGTATCGCTCCTCGCCCGGGGCGAAGCCTATGGTGGGCACGCCCCTGACGCCGCAGGTCCAGCCGCCGTCGGTCGCGAAGACCCACGGCCGGACCCGGGCGGGACCGGTGCCGGTCCGCCGCCCAACCGCCCCCGCCGCCGCGGTGACGATCGGGTGGCCGGGATCCATGAGGAAGCCCGGGCTCAGGATGCGGCGTTCTTCCTCGACGCCCGTGTAGGCGCGCTGCAGCTGTGTGGCCATCCGGACCTCGACGCCGGCTCCGCGCTCACCCCCTTCTTCCGCGTCGAAGCGACGCAGGTGGGGTCCCAGCGCGTCCTCGACCCGGGCGACGAGGCTCTCTTCGGTGTCGACGGGAAGGATGCGCCAGTCGAGCGTGACCGTCACCCGGTCGGGGATCACGTTGAGGCTTGCCGGAACGGCTTCCACGCCGGTTGCGACGACGGAAGCAGGGCCGAGGACCTCATCGGAGTCCTGACGGGCGGCCAGGTCGGCAACGCCCGCGAGGATGGGGGGCACGAGGTCGAGGGCGTTGCGGGCGCGATCGGGGGCCGAAGCGTGGCCCGCCAGGCCCGTGCCGACGATCTCGATCTCGGCGCGCCCCCGGTGGCCGATGGCGATGTCGCCCTGTGTCGACTCGCCGATGATGACGAGGTCGGGACGAAGTCCGCCGTCGGGGCGGGTCAGGTGGTCCATTCCCCACCCGCCCCGCTCTTCGTAGACGGGATGGGCGACGATTATGTCGCCCGGCGCCTGGCCCCGCAGCGCCGCGGCCACATGCGTCTGCAGCGCCAGCGGGCCCTTGATGTCCATGGCGCCGCGGCCATGAAGACACCCCTCGGCGATGACGCCACCGAAGGGCGGATACTCCCATTCGGCGGGATCTCCCTCCGCCACCATGTCCAGGTGTGCGCTCAGCATGACCCTGGGACCCGCGCCTCCGCGCACGACCCCCACGACACTCCCCAACTCGTCGGTCCGGACCTCGTCGTAGCCGAGCGACTCCATCTCGTCCACGACGCGTCGGGTGAGCTCGCCCTCCTCACCCGGCAGCGAGGGGATGCGGATGAGATCCTGCGCGAATTCGATGGCGCCCTCGAAGGACGCGGATCTGGAAGCGGTCACATCAGGCCTCCTCGGCGGAAAACGTTGCGTTCGACAGGACTCAGCCGCTGATGAACCACGGCGCCAGCACCAGCGACACCACGCTCATCAGCTTGATGAGGATGTTGAGCGACGGGCCGGACGTGTCCTTGAAGGGATCTCCCACCGTGTCGCCCACGACGGCGGCCTTGTGCGCGTCGGAACCCTTGCCGCCGTGCGCGCCCCCCTCGATGTACTTCTTGGCGTTGTCCCACGCCCCCCCGGCATTGGCCATGAAGAGCGCCATCAATACCCCGGTGACGGTGGCCCCGGCGAGCATCCCGCCCAGCGCTTCGATCCCGAGGAAATGTCCGACAAGAACCGGCGCCGCCACAGCCGTGATCCCCGGCAGCATCATCTCGCGGAGCGCCGCCCGGGTCGAGATGTCCACGCAGCGCGCCGAGTCGGGCTTGGCGGTGCCCTCCATGATGCCCGGGATCTCCCAGAACTGGCGGCGCACCTCCTCTACCATGCCGGCGGCCGCGCGGCCCACGGCGGTCATGGTGAACGCTCCGACCAGGAAGGGAAGCATGCCACCGATGAAGAGGCCGACAACCACCAGCGGGTCGACGATGTTGATCTCGGTCAGCCCCACGGACGTGGAATAGGCCGAGAAGAGCGCCAGCGCGGTGAGCGCGGCGGAGCCGATCGCGAAGCCCTTGCCGATGGCGGCCGTGGTGTTCCCGATCGCGTCGAGCGAGTCCGTGACTTTGCGGGTTTCGGGCCCGAGGCCAGCCATTTCGCTGATGCCGCCAGCGTTGTCGGCAACCGGTCCGTACGCGTCGACCGACATGGTCGCGCCGACCGTCGCCAGCATGCCGACCGCGGCGATCCCGATGCCGTAGAGGCCGCAGGTGAGGAATGAGACCAGAATGGCCCCACAGATAAGCAGGAGCGGGATGGCCGTCGACTCCATGCCCACGGCCAGCCCGGTGATGATGTTGGTAGCCGAGCCGGTTTCGGAAGAGGCCGCGATCTTTCGCACCGGGCGCGATCCGGTGTAGTACTCGGTCACGACGCCGATCAGGATGCCGACCAGGGTGCCGGAGAGGATGGCCCAGAAGGGACCCATCGGCGAACGCATCGTGCCGGTCACGGGGTCGGCGATCGTCATGTCCAGCTGCTTGACGACAAAGAACATGATGAGCAGGAAGAGACCCGCCGCGATGAAGGTGACGTTCCGGAGCGCTGCGCCCGGGTCGGACCGCTCGAGAAACTTCATCGTGCCGATCGCGATCACGGAGCAGACGAGGCCGACCAGCACCGTGATGATCGGCAGGGCGACCGCTTCGACGCTGCTCGCCGCGAGCGCCACCGATGTCGCACCGATGGCGATCGTGGCCACGATCGAGCCCACGTACGACTCGAAGATGTCGGCGCCCATGCCCGCCACATCGCCCACGTTGTCACCGACGTTGTCGGCGATCGTGGCCGGGTTGCGCGGATCGTCCTCAGGAATCCCCGCCTCCACCTTGCCGACGAGGTCGGCTCCGACATCGGCCGCCTTCGTGAAGATGCCCCCACCGACGCGTGCGAAGAGCGCGATGGAAGAGGCCCCCATGGCAAAGCCCGAAATGATCTCGGCAAAGCGCGGAAGTTCACCGGTGCTCGGGATCGCGTCGGCAGCGAGCAGCGTGTAGAGGCCGCCGATGCCGAGAAGTCCCAGCGCGGCTACCGAGAGGCCCATGACCGCGCCGCCGAAGAAGGCGATCCGGAGCGCCTTGCCCTGCCCTTCCTGATTCGCGGCGGCCGATGTGCGGACGTTCGCCCTCGTCGCCGCCTTCATCCCGAAGAAACCGGCGAGAACGCTGCTGCCCGCGCCGGCGATGTACGCCAGTGCGGAAGCCTGCCCAATCGCGAGATAGAGAAGGACGGCAACCACCGCAACGAACCCGGCGAGCACGGTGTACTCCCGGCGCAGGAAGGCCATCGCGCCGTCGTGGATCTGGTCGGCCAGATCGGACATCACTTCGGTGCCCTGCGGCTGTCTGACCACGTAGCGGTAAACCAGCAGTGCGGCCAGCAGCCCGAAGGCACCGGCCACCCACGACCAGTCGGTAAAGTCCAGGGGATTCATAGCGTCTTCGGATTCCTGTGTCTGAGAATTGGATTGATCTGTTGCATTTTCATCGATTGAACTTGTTCATCGCGACTTCGACTCCGCTTTCGGCCCACACGCCCACCGCGTCGCTGAGCTCCGGCAGCATCTCCACGATGCGATCCTCGTCCTCTTCCGGCATCGCCGAAAGCACCCAATCGGAAAGATCGGTGTCGGCCGGGACGATCCCCACTCCGATGCGGAGACGGGCGTACGCATTCGTGCCGAGCACCGCCGTGACGGACTTGAGTCCATTGTGGCCGCCCGCGCCTCCCCCCGGGCGAAACCGAACCCGGCCTACATCGAGGTTGGCGTCGTCGGTCACGACCAGAAGATCGCTTTCCACCTCGAATCCTGCGATCCGCCACAGGTTGGTAACGGCCAGCCCGCTGCGGTTCATGTAGGTACGCGGCTTGACCAGGAGCATCGTTCGGCCACGCACGTCGCGCTGACTCTCAAGCTTCCTCGCACGGCGCGAGAAGGGTTCGAAGTCGTGGTCGTATGCGAAGCGATCCAGCACCCACCAGCCGACGTTGTGACGGGTATCATCGTATTCGGGTCCCGGGTTTCCCAGCCCGACCACCACCTTCGTTCGGGCTTCGGGGGCGTGGCGCTCTGCCTCACCTCCCGGCGTCAATCGTTGTCCCCGCCTGATCCCGCGGCCTGGACGCGGAGAAAATCGACGTGAAGGAGCTCGGTGCGGAAAGGATGCGCCTGAACATCCTGCACCACCGCCTGCTCGCTCGCACCGTCGTCGAGGGTGAGGGTCAGGACCGTGTCGTCCAGAGAGATCGACTGGAGGAGATTCACCGTTGCGCGGGCCTCCATGGAGACCAGGACGGTGTCGCCCCCGCCCCCATAAATCACCCCCGGCACGCGCCCGGTGCGCCGCAGCCTGCGCGCGTCTCCTTTTCCAGCCTCGCTACGTGTTTTCAGATTCAGCTTTGCTTCCATATGACATTTCCGTTACTTCAGCGGGACCTCGAGGTCAGCCTGCGACCACTTTGGGCGGTCCGTACTGATTCGTGAGCTCGAACAGTTTGCTGACCGATGCGTTGGAGTGAATGTAGGTGATGGCCCTGGAGAGCAGATCGGCCACCGAGAGCACGGTGAGCCGGTCGAAACGCTTTTCCTCGGGAATGTGGATCGTGTTGGTTACAACCAGCTCCACCAGGGGGGTCGCGGAGAGCTTGGCCACGGCGTCGCGCGAAAGCAGGGCGTGTGTAGCCCCGACGTAGACCCGCCTGGCGCCTCTTTCCATGAGCGCGTTGACGGCCTCGGCAATCGTGCCGCCGGTGTCGATCATGTCGTCGGTGATGAGACAGGTATGGCCGTCGACATCGCCCACCACGTTGAGGACTTCGGAGACGTTCGCGAAGGGCCGGCGCTTGTCGATGATCGCGAAGGACGCACCGAGGCGCTTCGCGAATCCCCGGGCCATTTTCGCCGAGCCGACATCGGGCGCAACCACGACCAGGTCCGAGAACCGTTTCTGACGGAAGTAGCTCGTGAACACCGGCGCGGCGTACAGATGGTCGACCGGGATGTCGAAGAAGCCCTGGATCTGGTGCTGGTGAAAATCGATGCTCACCACCCGGTCCGCCCCGGCTGCGACGATCAGGTTGGCTGTGAGCTTGGCGCCGATCGCAACCCGCGGCTGGTCCTTGCGATCCTGGCGCCCGTACCCGAAGTACGGAATCACGGCGGTAACCCGGGCCGCCGATGCTCGTTTCGCCGCGTCGATCAGGAGCAGCAACTCCATGATGTTGTCGGCGTTCGCGACCGTCGGCTGGACGATGAACACGTCCCTGCCCCGGGCGTTCTTGTCGATGCGCACGAAGATCTCGCCATCTGCGAAGTTGTAGATGGTGGCCCCGTCCGACGGGGTCCCGAGATTGTCGGCGATTTCTCCAGCCAACGGCCGGTTGGCCCGTCCGGCGAGGAGGAGGAGGGGATTTGGCCCGATGGATGCTTCCATGACCGATCGCAGAGTGATGAAAGGTATCGATTCGGTGACAGCCGTATAGTATAGCGAATCGGGACGTATTTGTGGGAGAGCTACCGGACGGTAAAGCTCCGTCGTCCCGACAGCGGCGCGCGGCCCGCCACCGACACCTCAACCACGACATCATACTGGCCGGCCTCCAGCTCCGGCAAGCTGATCCGGAAAGACCGGAACAGGGGCCTGGGCCGGTCGGGGCCGGGCTCCTCCCACGCCACCGCGACCTCTTCCTTCGAGCCACCGATCCCCAACCATCGCACAGCCCGCGTCAGGATCCCTTCGCCCTTCTTCTCGACCCATGCGTTGAAGCCCACCACCTCCGACCGAAACCCCAGGCCGTATACCTCCAGAGCTACGCCGATGGCCTCGTCGGCATCCACCTCGGTCGAGCCACGCAGCGAGGTCAGCATTTCGGCAAAGCCGTCAGGCTCGGCGGAACCGTCCAGGAGCATCAGGTCCGATATGGAGAGGACATCCGGTGGCACATGCCGAAGCCCCACCCCGGAACGCAGGCGATATGCGCGGCGGACATCGGGCGCCCAGGCCTCGAGACTCACGATCCCCCAATCCGCCCAAGGAACGCGGCCCGAAAGCCGGACCGTGGCTGCCGACGGTGTCTCGGCTCGCGCGTCCAGCTCGATGGTGCCGTCCTGCTCGACGAAGAGTCCCGCATGCAGGAGCCGGGGAACGGCTGCCGCGCTGTCCCCGGTTGGCAGGTCGGGGGGTGTCCAGGCCCCCGCGACGACCACGCCGTCGCGCCGCCAGAACCGTCCCACCTGGCCGTCGAGCGGGGCGAGCGTGTCCAGAAACGGAGGCAGGTGGACACTGCGTGTGTGCCCCTCGGGTATCTCCCATGCGACCGCGTCCTCGCCCTCGGGCCCCAGCACCCCCCCGGGGGGGAAGGTCCGAATCGCCCCCGGCTCATCTCGCCCCGTGACCCTGAACGACTGCGGGCCACCGCTGGGCCACGACCGCTCCCAGGCCACCGGCCACCCATAACGGACCGCGGCCTCGGCCAGATCCCTGCCCCACATCAGCTGGTGGGGATTTCGGGCGCCCTCCGAGCTCATCGCGTAAACCCACCGGGCCAGGTGGGCCGTCCATCTGTCATTGCCCGATGTCAGGAACAGCGGATCCGCCAACATCCAGAGACGGGCCACCGCGCGAGCGGAGTCCGGCTGCTCGGAGATCCAGTCCAGCAGCTGGTTGTCCAACACGGGCTCCGGGTCGGTCCATTCGCCGCGCGTTCGTGGCGGCATGGCATCGAGGGCCACACGGAACGCCGCTTCGGCGGCCTCGACCTCCTCCTTGTGGTGGAGCACGTAGCCCCGGTAGGCGTCGCATCGCCATCGCTCGGGCAAGCCGCAGCGCCGGGCCAGCATGTCGGCATCGTGGAGCCGTTTCGCCTCCACCAGGTACCGGATGCGCTGGCCGAAGACCCAGTGATCGCCGGGGATCAGGCTGGCCAGCGAATCCAGAGCGACCAGAAACTCGGCGCGCGCCTCGCCGATGGCTTCCGGCTCTTCGCGCAGTTCCCAGTCCTCGTCGCGGTCGTCCCAGACGCACAGCCGCCCGATGACTTCGTCGCACGCGTGTCCCCCGCCCGAGAGGGTGCGTGGCAGCTCGCGGACCCGTCGCCGCTCGAATCGGCCCTGCAGACTGCGGGCTCGGTCGTGCACTTCCGCGGAGTCGCGGGGGGCTTGCGGCACGACTTCGAGGGCGCCAGTCAGCAGCACCGGCAGAGCGACACTCAGGGTGGTCTCGATGATCATCATGGTCGGCGACTCCAGGTTGCACTATACCTTGAAGCCGGGTCCCCTGCGTGGCAACCTCGGTGGTTGCCTCGATGCCCGCGTCCCAGGCTGGCGAAGTCAAGCACCACGAAACGGAGTCGCAACATGTCCAGCTCCCGCAGCAGTCAGCTCCCCGTCCCCGCGGACCCCGGCATGGTCATCCGCGACTTCATCGTCTTCCAGCTCAAGCTGGCGGCCGACGGCTTGAGGGATGTGGTTGCGATCAACCTCTCGATCATCGCCATCGTGATTGACCTGGTGGCAGGCCGCGGCGGCAAGTTCGGGCTGTTCTACGGCGTGGTGCGGCTCAGCAAGCGCTTCGAGAGCTGGCTGGACCTTCACAGAATGAAGGGGATTCCGGACGAAGGCGCCTGGGAGGAACGATTCGAACTTCCGGGAGGCGAGGCGGACGATCTCATCGACAAGTTCGAAGATCTCGTGGAGCGAAAGACGTCCGAGATGCGTGTGAAGCGCGACCCGTGGGACGGGGAAGGCTAAGCGGAGGCCCGCACAGTTGGCCCGGGTGGATTCGAACCACCACCGCCGGTTCCAAAGACCGGTGTCCTGCCATTAGACGACGGGCCATTTCGCGGGCTGCTCGCCGCGGAACCTTCCGTAACGAATCGTAGCGCGATTGCCGGAGCGGGTTCAAGGCGCCGACGTGGGATCTCCCGTTCCCGCGATCTGGCGCGGCTCCGGCATGGCGGTCAGCGTCGGCACGACGAGCGCGGCCGCGACCGCCTCATTCGCCTTGATCCGCCGGGCCGCCGAGTGCGCGTCATGCTGGCGGGCGAAGATCCCGTACACGGCCGAACCGCTTCCAGTCAGCCGCGCAATCAGGGCACCGCCCCCGTCGAGCGCACTCCGTACGTCGGCAAGCCGCGGGTGTCGGGCAAACACCGCGCGCTCGAAGTCATTCGACTGAAAGGCGGCGAGTCGGCGCCAATCGGTTGACTCGAATCGCCTCAGCAGCCCGGGAGCCGCGGGCAGGGTGAGCCCGGCGGATGCCTCGCTGTACGCGGCCGCGGTCGACACCCGGTCGTGCGGGATCGCCAGAACGGCGTGGGCCGCCGGCGGCGGTGGAGATGGCAGCAGTCGGTCACCCCTGCCCCACGCCAGCGCGGTCGGATGTCCGGCCCAGAAGAACGGGACATCCGCGCCGACCTGCCCGGCTGTCTCGATCATCTCCGCGCGGCCAAGCGGCGACGCGTGCAGGAGATTCAGGGCGACCAGGGTGCCCGCAGCGTCCGACGAGCCTCCTCCCAGGCCGGTTCCAGCCGGGATTCGTTTCGTCAGCGCCAGCGATACCGCCGGTTCCATTCCAGTTGCGGCGAAGAAGGCCCGGGCCGCCTTCATCACCGTGTTGTCATCCGGATCTCCGAGGTCGCCGATCATGTCGCCCACGCCCGGCGCGGGTTCGCTCCTGTCGACCGAGATGGAGATCCCGGCAACGCTCGACCGGACATCCACCCGGTCGAAGAGGCCGACCGCCTGGAACAGGGTTTCGATCTGGTGGTATCCCGAGTCTTCGCGCGCCAGAATGCGGAGAAACAGGTTCACCTTCGCGGGACAGGCCACAGATACGGAGGTCATCGTCTCGTCCTCACCGGGCGGCGCCACCCTCGACGGGTCGACCTGTTCCCCGCGGGGCCCGTCCTTGTCCGCTCATGTCCTTCAGCGAGAGTCCGATTCGCCTGGCGTACCACAGCCCCATGAAGGTGATGGGGAAGAAGCTCCCGAAGTGCCACCCGACAGCGAAGCCCAGAGCCGGAGCGCCGACGATCCCGTAGACGCTGGTCAGTGCCAGGCTGGCACCGGCATGGAAGGTGCCCACGTACCCGGGGGCCGACGGGACTGCGACCGCGAACGCTACCGCCGCGTTGGTCAGCAGGGCAGCCGCATACGGCAGATCGATGCCGAAGGCGAAGAACCCGATCCAGAATGACAGTGACTGCAGCGCCCACAGGCCCAGACTCCAGGCGAACGCGGGCAGCATGAGGCGCCAGCCGCGCAGCGAAGCCAGCCCCGCCACGATGTTCTCCGCAAAGCCCGCCACCGCCCGGGCGATCCCGGACGGCAACAGGGCACGGGCCAGCCGCTCGATGATGCTCAGACTGCCGCGTGGAAAGACCAGCAGAGTCAGGGCAACGGCCAGCACTCCTGAAAGCACCACCGAAATCCCTCGTATGCCCGCAACCAGCCCTTCGGGCAGGGCACCCGAGGGAAAACTCGGGCTCGCCAGGGCGACGACCAGGAGAAGGAGAATGGCGACCCCGTCGAGGAAACGCTCGACCACCAGTGTGGCGAGCGCCGTCCCCACGGACACGGGTTCCAGGCGGCTGTACGAGTACGCCCGGGCAACCTCTCCGACGCGGGCCGGCAGGAGATTGTTGGCCATGAAACCGACGCACACTGCCGCAAAGCGGGAGCGGAACGGGCTGTCGGGCTGCGCCGGGGCAAGAAAGTATCGCCAGCGCATCGCGCGCACGGGGAATGTCGCTGTCGTTATGGCAACGGCGAGAAGCAGGAGTCCGAAGTCCGCACTCCTGACGTTATTCCAGACCTCGACAGGATTTTCGTTGCGAAACAGCCACCAGATCAGGAACGCCGCAATGGCGACCCCGAGCAGCGACATCCATCGATTGCGCATGGCGTCAGAAGCCGATGGGCGGAACCCACTCGCCCGGACGGTGCACGCGCGCCGGGGCACCGGTCACGATCTCCTTCATCTCGCGCACGGCGCGTTCGATGCCTACGAATACGGACCGCGAGATCACGCTGTGCCCGATGTTCAGCTCCTCCACCAGCGGCAGCGCCGCCACCGGGACGACGTTCTCGTAGGTGAGCCCGTGGCCGGCGTGCACGGCCAGGCCCGCCGCGTCGGCGAGGCCGGCTGCGGCATCGAGGCGCGCCAGTTCCTTCGCCTTGTCCTCGTCGCCTGCGGCGTTAGCGTACTCGCCCGTATGCAACTCTACGGCGTGCGCGCCGAGAATCTTCGTCTGCTTCACCGACTCGGCGTCCGGATCGATAAAGAGCGAAGTGCGGATCCCCGCGGCCATCAGCCGCCCAAGGGCGGTGGAAACGGACTGGCACACCGATTCGGAGGTGAGGTTCAGGCCTCCCTCGGTAGTCACCTCTTCTCGCTTCTCCGGCACCAGAGTGATCTGCATCGGCCGCGTAGCCAGAGCCAGATCCACCATGCGTTCGTTCGTCGAAATCTCGAGGTTGATCCCCGTGCGCACCGTTCTCGCGAGGAGGTCGACGTCTCGCGCCGAGATGTGACGCGCGTCCTGCCGGTGATGGATCGTGATTCCGTCAGCCCCACCGAGTTCCGCGAGCACGGCGGCGCGCGCCGGATCGGGTTCGTCCGTCATGCGGGCCTGCCGGACCGTCGCGACATGATCGATGTTGATGTACAGCCTCATCTGTGCTTCCTCGTGGTCTCCGGTATCGTGTGGGTTTGGCCACTCCGTGAGGCGCAGTCGGTGATGTTCACCCCGTTGCGACCCTGGAGTCGGCCGATCAGCGCCGCCGATGCCTTAGCAACGATCCTGACAGTACAGCCATCCTGGCTCTGCGAAAGCACCTCGGCCTCATCGTAGAGCGCGGCCAGGGTCTTACCCTCGCTTGCCGGCACCTCGACGGCAATCTCCCTGAGGCCCGAGCGGATGCGCGCGAGCAGCTCCTGTCGCAGCGGCTCCAGCGTGGCCGGCACCAACGCCGAGGTGTGGAGCGCGGGCGGGCTCCCCGGCGCCGCGGCCCGCTCCTTGAGCGCGAGCAGGCCCGCCGCCCCGAGAAGGTCGATCTTGTTGTAGACGAGGATCGTCGGGTGGCGGTCGAGCCCCAGATCCGCGAGCACACCGCGGACCACCCGCTGGTGGCTGTCCTGGTCGGGGTGCGACGCGTCGATGACATGAAGAAGGACATCGGCCTCGCGGGCTTCCTCCAGCGTCGAGCGGAAGGACGCGATGAGGTGGTGGGGCAGCTTGCGGATGAAGCCCACCGTGTCGGTGACCAGCGCTTCATACCCGTCGCTGAGGGGCGCTGTGCGCGTCGATGGGTCCAGTGTGGCAAAGAGCCTGTCCTCGACGAACTGTGTCGAGCCCGACAGCGCCTGCAACAGCGACGACTTCCCCGCGTTGGTGTACCCCACCAGCGCGACCCTGTAGTAGCCCCGGCGCCCCTTGCGCTGCGTGGCCTGCGCCCTCTGCACGGCCTTCAGTTTCCGGCGCAGTTCGGCGATCCTGGTGCCGATGAGCCTGCGGTCGGTTTCGAGCTGGGTCTCGCCCGGCCCTCTCAGACCGATTCCACCCCGGATCCGAGACAGGTGGATCCACATTCGCCGCAGACGCGGGAGCAGATACTGAAGCTGCGCCAGCTCCACCTGCATGCGGGCTTCGTAGGTCCGGGCGCGGGTCGCAAAGATGTCCAGGATCAGCTCTGCACGGTCCATGACGCGCACACCGCAGAGTTCCTCCAGGTTCTTCCCCTGGGCCGGCGTCAACTCGTCGTCGAAGATGACGAGGTCGGCTTCGCGCCTGCGCACCTCCTCGGCCAGCTCCTTCGCCTTCCCCTTGCCCAGGTAGAATCGCGTTCCGGGCGTACGCAGCCGCTGTACCACTTCACCGACGACGACTCCTCCTGCCGTGTCGGTTAGACGACCGAGCTCCGCCAGGTGCTCCCCGGCCTCCGCTTCGCTCTCGCGTCCGCGGGGGGTGCCGACGAGGACGGCCCGCTCAACGCTCCCGCGCGGGTCCAGCAGTTGGGTCGGTATCGGTAGTTACCTCCTCTTCCGTCGCCAGGCCGCGAGGCGCTCCCGCAAGGCGGATTCCCACCCCGCGTCGCCAGGGCGGTAGAATTCCTCACCTTCCAGGCTCTCGGGAAGGTAGCCCTGGCGTGACACGCCGCCCGGCTGATCTGGATCGTAAAGATACTCCTTTCCGTACCCGAGGTCCTTCATGAGCCGGGTGGGCGCATTCCTGAGGTGGAGCGGGACCGCTTCGGCGGGAGTTTCGCGAGCCCGGCCGAGTGCCCTTCCCCACCCCTTGTACAGGCGATTGGACTTGGGACTTCCGGCCAGATAGACCGTCGCCTGTGCAAGCGCCAGTTCTCCTTCGGGCGATCCGAGGAAGCGGAAGGCATCCCGTGCGGCGATCGCGATGGCGAGCGCGCCGGGTGCCGCAAGTCCGATGTCCTCGACCGCCATGCGAACCAGTCGGCGGGCGATGTACATCGGGTCCTCGCCGGCGTCGAGCATGCGTCCCAGCCAGTAGAGCGCGGCATCCGGGTCACCCCCGCGAACCGACTTGTGCAGCGCCGAGATGTGACCGTAGTGCTGGTCGCCGGACTTGTCGTAGACGGCGAACCGGCGCTGGACGGCGGTTTCGACGACCTTCCTGGTCAGAGCGGTGTCGGTGCCCGCGATCCCGGCCGCGCGCTCCAGGATGCCAAGGGCCCGCCGAGCGTCGCCATCGGCGGCTTCGGCAATGAGCGCCACGACATCGTCCGGGGCCGTTATCCCGGTGGCGCCGAGGCCACGATCGTGATCGGCGAGCGCCTCGCGCAGAAGCGCCTCCAGATCGTCCGTGGACAGCGGTTCCAGCACCACGACCGGAGCCCGCGACAGCAGCGGTCTGACCACTTCGAAGCTCGGGTTCTCGGTGGTCGCGCCGATCAGCACCACGTCGCCAGCCTCGACGTGGGGCAGAAACGCATCCTGCTGCGCCTTGTTGAACCGGTGGATTTCGTCGCAGAACATGATGGTGCCGCGCCCCGTGGCCTGGCGGCGGGTTCGCGCCTCCGCGATGATCTCGCGAACGCGGGCAACGCCTTCCGTGACGGCGCTGAATGCGACAAAGGCGGCGTCGGCAGATCCGGCAACCAGCCGGGCAAGCGTCGTCTTCCCCGATCCCGGCGGGCCCCAGAGGATGAAGCTGGACACTCGCCCGGCGTCGATCATCGTGCGTATGGGACCGCCCTGGCCGACGATCTTTTCCTGGCCGCGAAACTCCGCCAGGGTGCGCGGCCGCATGCGCGCGGCGAGGGGGGCCGCGGCACCCGGTCCGGCTTCGGCGGCGTTCTCCGCTCCGGGGGCCGATTCGGGGACGGTCGGAAACAGCTCGAAGGTATCGCTCACGGAGCCGAATCCTGCGTCGCCGCGATTTCGAGCAGGGTGACGCGATCGTTCAGGGACGGATCCTGCCACACGGCTTCCAGCAGCCGTTGCAGGGTGCGCCCGACCCGCGGGCCCGGGGTCCAGCCCTGCGCGACCAGGTCCCGGCCCGCGACCGCCAGCTGGTCGACCGACATGGGGACGCCCTTGTCGAGATCGTTTTGCACCTCGGCTATCACGCGATGCACGTCGGCCGCCGTGGTCGGAGCCGTCCCGGCACGCAACGCCGCGCGCCAAACGCGGAAGATATCCTGGGCCGAATTCTGCCCAACGCCGGACAGCCACCTGCGCCGCGCCACCGCGTCGTCAACGAGGTGTGGCTGCGGGCCCAGACCGCCGCGCACCGCGGTCCCGATACGCTCGATTTCGGCGTTCGAGAAGCGCAGGCCGCGCAGGAGGTCCGCCACCGCGGCGCGGTCCACGGCCGTTCCCATCCCGTAGATGAGAAGAGCAGCCAGCCGGACCTCCCTGGGCCGCCGCGGCGCGGCGTCGACGGTCGCCAGGGCCCGGGGGCCGATTCCATCCCGGAACTGCGGCAGGATTACCGAGCGTGCACCCGAGCTCTCGTACAGTCCTAGCGCGCGGGACGGTTCGGCGGTGTTCATCACCTTCAACAACTCCTCCCGCACTCGTTCCATCGACAGGCCCGCCAGCCCGGAGACCGCCTCGAGCATCCCGGCCCATGTATCCGGGTCGATCTCGAGACCCAGCGTTCCTGCGAACCGAAGGCCGCGCAGCACCCGCAGATAGTCTTCCCGGAATCGTTCGGCGGGATCGCCCACCGCGCGCAGGATGCGGTGTTGCAGGTCTTTCTGTCCCCCGTGAGGGTCGTGCAGCACTTCGCGGTCCGGGTGCCAGGCGATCGCATTGACCGTGAAGTCGCGTCGAGCGAGATCCTCGTCAAGGGTATCGGCGAAGGCGACCACGGCCTTGCGTCCGTAGGTAATCACGTCGTGGCGGAAGGTCGTTATCTCGTAGAGTTTGGTGTTGGACGCGAAAACACCCACGGTGCCGTACTCGACGCCAAGGGGAACCGTTCGGTCAAAGAGCTTCCGCATCTGTCGCGGGGTCGCGTGTGTAGCGAGGTCCCATTCCTCGCTCTCGGACTTCCCCAGGAGCGCGTCCCGGACTGCGCCTCCGACGGTCCAGGTTTCGAAACCGGCCGCCTCCAGCGTAGCGATCAGCTCGCGGACTGGGCCGGGAACATCCGGTTTGCGTTTCACCCGACCAGTACCGATCCACCGTTCACGTTGAGGATCTCTCCAGTGATATGGCGGGCGAGCGGCGAACAGAGCAGTACGATCGGTCCCGCCACGTCCTCCGCGCTCGCCACGCGTCCGAGCGGAATGGCCTCGTCGATGGCAGCTCTGTCGGGGCCGTGGAGTGCATCCTGTGACATCTCCGTGTCGATCCAGCCGGGGGCCACCGCGTTTACCGTGATGCCGCGCCGTCCCACCTCAACGCACAGTCCTTTCACCATCGAAATGATTCCACCCTTGGTGGCGGCGTAGTCCGAATGGTAGGCTTCTCCGCGCTGCCCGGCGGTCGAACTGACCAGCACCACACGGCCGTCATCGCAGAGTCGCTGCAGCGCCGCGCGCGTGGTAAAGAAGATCGAATCCAGATTGATCGCCACGGTCTTGTGCCAGCGCTCGTCGTCCATCTCCGAGACCGCGATGTCCGCCACGGGCCAGATCCCGGCGTTGCCCACAAAGATGTCGAGGCCGCCGAACTCGGCGTCCACACGGTCGAAGAGTGCGTCAACCGCCCGCCGATCGGACAAATCACCGCCCTCCGCCCAGCTTCGCACTCCCAGGCGCCGCACCTCCTCGACCACCGCCCGCGCCTCTTCGGCTCTGTTGTGGTAGGAGATGCCGACATCGGCTCCGGCTTGTGCAAGGAGCCTTGCCGTTGCTGCGCCGACACCGCGGGATCCTCCAGTCACCAGTGCCCGCTTCCCCGCCAACTGCAGATTCAGTCCACTCACTCCGGTCTCCGTTGCTGGTTGGATCCTGCGTTCATCCCGGACTCCACGTGGCGGCAAACCATGTGGCCTATCGCGAGATGGATTTCCTGGGCCCGCGAAACCCTTTCCGTCGGGACCACGACGGCGGTATCCACAAGTTCGCCGAGGCGTCCCCCGCCCTTGGCGAGAACCCCGACGGTTCGGATCCCGGCGTTCCGGGCAGTCGCGGCCGCGCGGACAAGGTTTTCCGATTCACCCGAAGTCGAGTGAAGAACGAGGAGGTCGCCGCGCTGGCCAAGTGCTTCCACCTGGCGCGCGAACACCAGTTCATATCCCAGGTCGTTGGCACAGGCCGTCAGCACCGATGTGTCGGCGGTGAGCGCGACTGCGGGCAGCGCCCTCCGGTCACCGGACAGCCGCACCACGTATTCGGCAGCCAGATGCTGCGCGTCGGCGGCTGATCCACCGTTGCCGCAGAAAAGGAGCTTCCCACCCCCGCGCAGCGTCTCCAGCGCATCGTGCGCGTAGGCCGCGATCGCATCCTCGCAACTCCCGGCAACCGTGAGCGCCAGGTCGGCCAGTTCGCGGAATGCGTCGCCGAAGCTGGCGCTGTCACTCATCCAACCAACCTCGGTCTTGTCCGGAGAACCCGGTTGACAGCGCATCGCTGGCAATCTCGGCCGAAAGAGCCGGGACAGGTAGTGGAGCCTCCCCGTCGAAGAGCCGAGCGGTATTCTCCCTTCCCAGGAGGTCGAGCTGTTTGTCGCCACCCAATTCGCGCAGTGCACCGGCACCTGGGACCAGATAGAACGTGTACTCGGGGCGCCCATGGAAGTCGGAGCACAGATAGTCGAGCAGGCCTTCCGCAAGCATGTGGAGGATTCGAGTTCGCGCGACGGGGCCATTCTGTCCCGCGAGAGAGCCGTAGTTGCCCTGAAGGAGGGCGCCCGCGCGCTTCCATTCTGTGACCACGTCCAGCTCTGGATCAACTCCATGGTATCGCTCGGGGTGTGCGACAATGGGGACCAGTCCCGACTCTGTGAACCGTTCCAGCATTCTCGGAGACCCGGCCGGGACCTGGAACATGGGCCACTCGACGAGAACGAATCTGGTCCCTCCCAGGCGCATTCTGGGATCGGACAAGTCCAGTCCCTGGTGGTCGACCTTGATTTCGAATCCCCTGCGGAAATCCAGATCGGGATGCCGGGCCTGAACAGCTCCTTGAAGTCTGGTCCACTGGTGGTCAACAAGGTCCAGGTACTCGGCGAAGCGACGGCTCGCGGCATGTGACGCGCGCAGGTGCGGAGTAGTAATGACCCTGGTCACGCCTGCCTCGATCATTCGGTCCACCGAGTGGAGTGCGTCCTCCAGACTCCGGGAGCCATCGTCCACGACCGGGACCAGGTGACTGTGGAAGTCCGCGTAGCCCTCCGTCATGGTTGCTATTCCCGCCAGGCGGCTTCGGCGACCCGTGTGGTCATCCCTCTCAAATCCTGACTCGTGCCTCCGTACTGCACCGCCCAGAGGCAGGCGTAGGTGATGTAGGCATCCGCGCCAAGCAGGGAAAACGCGGAGGCCCGGTCGCGCGGGACCCCGGTGCGGCAGGCTGGCGCCTCCCTTTCCGCAGCTTGCAGCAACGCTTCGGTCGACACTGCCCCCTCGGCGTCCAGCAACCGCCGAAACGTCGCTGGGACGGGGGGCCCGCTTCGATCGATCCACTCACCGATAGTCATGCCACCACTCCGCTGACGAGGTCCTCCACGATGGCGGAACCCTGGCGGATCGCGTCTGCGAGTCCGTCGGGATCGGCCACGCCGGCCTGCGCCATGTGAGGTCGTCCCCCGCCCCGCCCCCCTACCAGTGCGGCCACCTCGCGAACGACCGCGTCCGCGCGGATTCCGGCCGCTATGGCGCTCTCCGTGGCAAAGGCGAAAAGGACGTGTTTGCCACCGGGCAACTTGGCGGCGACAACCGCTACGGCGGCATCCGAAGAGCTGCGGAAGGTATCTCCCCACTTCCGAACGTCACCCGCGTTTCGTACTTGCATCCGCACGGCGCGATAGGTCGCAGGCCGCCCCCCCGCTTCGAATCGGACCTCGGCCAGAACCTCGATGCCCCCACCACCCTTGCTCTGCAGGTCGTCCACCAGCACTTCCAGAGCGGCCTTCTCGGCCACCAACTCCGCCACGCGCCGCTCGACGTTCGCGGGCGCCGCCTTCATGGACCCGGCAAGCTTCCCGATCCGGCGCTTGTAGCTGGACAGATGCTCGAAGGCAGCCCTTCCGGTCAACGCCTCGATGCGCCGGACTCCGGCCGCGACCCCGCTCTCCGAGGTGATCACGAACGGGCCGATTTCGCCAGTCTGCCTGACGTGCGTCCCACCGCAGAGTTCCATGCTGACGTCCGCGATCTCAACCACGCGTACATCGTCGCCGTATTTCTCTCCGAAGAGGGCCATCGCACCGGCCTTGACCGCATCCGCATGGGGACGGACCGAAGTGCGGACCGGATAGCTCGCCCAAATCCCCTCGGCGACCAGGGCGGTCACTTCCTCGAGTTCGGCCGCGGTCATGGGTGCCGTATGGGCAAAGTCGAACCGGAGCCGATCCGGCGCCACGAGAGAACCGCGCTGCCGGACGTGGTCGCCCAGCACGGACCGCAGGGCCGCATGGAGCAGGTGGGTCGCCGTGTGGTTGCGCTCGGTGTCGCGGCGGTGGCGGCGGTCGACCCGGGCTGTGACGGTGGTGCCGAGTACGGCGTCGCCGGAGAAGTCGCCGGTGGGGCGGCCGCTGAGGACGATGTTGCTGTGGTCGCGGCTGACCTCGGCCACGTTCATGCTCCACCCATGGGCCGATACGCGACCTTGGTCAGAGACTTGCCCGCCGGCTTCAAGGTAGAAGGGCTGGTGCTGCAGGATGAGGTCCAGCTGGTCGTCGTATTCACGATAGCCGATGACCCTCGTCGCAGACTTGAGGCGTTCATAGCCGATGAAGTCTTGATTGGGGGCGTCGGGCACCATGATCGGGCGCAGCTTGACTGACAAATGGGCGGAAAGGTGGAGCGTGTCCGCGAACCCTAACCCCCGCGACCTCTCCCTCTGCTCTTCCAAAGCCTTCTCGAACCCATCCATATCCAGGTCATAGCCCCGCTCCCCCGCCACAATCCGGGTCAGATCCACTGGAAACCCGAAGGTGTCGTAGAGCTGGAAGACGTCCGCACCGGGAATGACTGGACGCGGTGACGTTCCCGCAGCCAACGCCGGCGCCACGCGCCCCAGCCTCTCCATCCCCCCATCGATCGTCGCCAGAAAACGCTCTTCCTCCCTCAGCGAGCTGGCCATTACACTGTCCCGCTGGGCGGCCAGAGCCGGGTACGCCTCCGCCATCTCGTCGATCACGGCCCCCACGACCGCGGTGAGCGACGGCTCACGCCTCCCCAGCAGCCAGGCGTGCCGCACCCCGCGCCGCAAAATCCGCCGCAGCACATAACCGCGCCCCTCGTTGGACGGATAGACACCATCTCCCAGCAGGAACGCCACCGCCCGCGCGTGGTCGGCGAGTACTCGGTAGGACACGCCTGCCTCTCCGGCCGGATCGTACGGTCGTCCAACAACCTTCGCCACCCGCTCCAGCAAAGGTGCGAAAAGGTCGGTGTGGTAGTTGCTATCCACCCCCTGCATGACCGCGGCAAGCCTTTCCAGCCCGAGCCCGGTGTCGATGCTCGGGGCCGGGAGAGGAGTCTGAACACCGGACTCATCGCGGTCGAACTGCATGAACACCAGGTTCCACAGCTCCAGGAACTCGCCCGCCTCTCCCCTCCGCTCGAACTCCTCCTTCTCGGGGATCGTGCCCCACTCCTCGCGCGGCCTGAGGTCATAGTGGATCTCGGAGCAGGGGCCACATGGCCCCGTGTCGGCCATCTGCCAGAAATTGTCCTTGTCTCCGAGGCCGTAGATCCGCTCGGGCGGAACCCCGGCAACCTCGGTCCACAGCCCCGCCGCCTCGTCGTCGGTGTGATGCACCGTCACGAACAGGCGATCCGGCTCGAGTCCCATCTCTTCGGTCAGAAACTCCCACCCGAACCGAATGGCGTCGCGCTTGAAGTAGTCGCCGAAGGAGAAGTTCCCCAGCATTTCGAAAAAGGTGTGATGACGGGCCGTCCGGCCCACTTCTTCGAGGTCGTTGTGCTTGCCCCCGGCGCGGACGCACTTCTGCGATGTCACCGCACGGTCAAAGGGCAGTTCCTCGACTCCCAGAAAGGCTCCCTTGAACTGGACCATTCCGGCGTTGGTGAAGAGGAGCGTTGGGTCGCTGGCAGGCACCAGCGACGCACTCGGACGGATCGCATGCCCACGCGCCTGAAAATATTCCAGGAACCTGCGGCGGATTTCAGCGGATTTCATCGGTTCAGGGCGTGGGGCTACCGGCGGGGATCATAGGTGAATCGCCTATATCGACCGTGTGTCGAACAGCACTCGTTGCTAATGGAAGTTAGCCCAACCCGCGTGGCTCCGCCTCGGGTTTGCCCGCTACACCACTTTGACCGCAGGCGCCCCTCCGGCACCGGACCCGGATTCCTCCTTCGGCGGCTCCACGATCCCCAGCGCGACCAGGAGCCGCGCCTCGATCTCGGCGGCCACGTCCGTATTCTCCTCGAGGAACAACCGCACATTCTCCTTGCCCTGGCCCAGTCGGAGGGCGCCGTAGGAGAACCAGGACCCCGACTTGTCCACGATCCCCTTCTCGACGCCGATGTCGATGAGGAGTCCGGTGTGGCTGATCCCCTTCCCGTAAAGAATGTCGAACTCGGCCTGCTTGAAGGGGGGTGCACACTTGTTCTTGACGACCTTGACCCGGGTTCGGTTCCCGATGATCTCGGGACCGTCCTTGAGCGCACCGATCCGGCGAATATCCAAGCGCAGAGACGCGTAGAATTTCAACGCGCGGCCCCCGGAGGTCGTCTCCGGGCTCCCGAACATGACCCCGATCTTCTCGCGGATCTGGTTGGTGAAGATGACGGCGGCGTTTGACCGGCTGACAGCGCCCGTGAGCTTGCGGAGCGCCTGGCTCATCAGACGAGCCTGCAAGCCGACGTGCGAGTCTCCCATTTCGCCTTCGATCTCGGCCCTCGGCACCAGGGCCGCAACGGAGTCGACGACGATCACGTCCACCGCGTTGCTGCGAATGAGAACCTCGGCGATCTCGAGCGCCTGCTCCCCCGTATCCGGCTGCGAAACCAGGAGGTCGTCCACGTTGATGCCCAGCTTGCGCGCGTACTGGATATCGAGCGCGTGTTCGGCGTCGATAAACGCGGCCACGCCCCCGTCGCGCTGCGCGTTGGCGATGACGTGAAGGCAGAGGGTCGTCTTCCCGGAGGACTCCGGTCCATAGACCTCGCTGATCCGCCCCCGCGGCACACCGCCGATGCCGATGACCCCATCGAGGTTGATCGCACCGGTCGAGATGCTCTTGATCTTCAGGCTGGGCTGATCGGACCCCATGCGCATGATGGCTCCCTTCCCGTACGATCTCTCGATCTGGGTCAGGGCCGTGTCGAGCGCTTTCCGCTTCTGCTCGCGGGCTCTGTCCTGCGGCCCGGGCTTCTGTTTCCTGGACATCGTCGCTTGTTCCTTTGCTGTTGGTTCTCACTAAAACCGAAGATAACGCGAAATAGCACGTCGTCAAGTGCGCCGGCTCCCAAAAACCAGCAGTCATCGGACCCCGGACCCACGAGTGGTGTAACGAACGTGTCGGACCCGCTCGTTCCTGCCATTCCGCGCTTCCGAAGCGCCGTCAGGACGACGGAATCAAGCTATGCTTATCGGGGGGCGATTCCATGCTTGAACGCGCCTGATTTTCGGCCGCATCCCCCAGGCCGCCCGGCGCCCGGACTTCTCAACCCAAAATGACGGCACAATACGATCTGGTCTCGGTCGGAGGCGGCACCGGAGGACTGGTTACCGCCGCGGGAGCCGCCTATCTCGGGATGGACGCGGCGATCATCGAAAAGGCGGCCCTCGGGGGAGACTGCCTCTGGACCGGATGCGTGCCCTCCAAGGCGCTGATCGCATCGGGCCGCCTCGCGCGGCAGATGGACCGCGCCTCCGCACTCGGCCTCCGCCAGCCCGAACAGCGGCACGATTTCCGCGCCGTCATGGAACGAATGAGGGCCGCGCGCGGCACCGTCGCCCATCACGACGACCCCGAGCGTTTCCGGGACATGGGGGTCGCGGTCCACTTCGGCTCTGCCCGTTTCCTGGACCCCTCCACGATGGAGATCGAGGGCGTCGGGACGATCCGTTCCAAACGTTTCGTGATCGCGACCGGGGCCGTGGCCGCGGTGCCTCCGATCCCGGGATTGGCCGAAGCCGGATACTGGACCTACGAGAACGTGTTCGACGAGAACGAATTGCCCGATTCCATCGCCATTCTGGGCGGCGGGCCGATCGGAACCGAATTCGCACAGGTCTTCGCGCGTCTGGGCGCCCGGGTCACCATCCTGGAGGTGGCCCCCTCCATCCTCATCAACGAGGATCCCGAAGTGGCCGCCTTCATGCAGGACTACCTGCGTGCGGAAGGGATCGATGTCCAGGTGGGCGCAGCGGTGGTCGCGGTCGAAACGAAACGCGGGCGCAAGGTGCTGAAGATGGATGGAGGCAAGAGCGCAGCGGTCGACGAGATCTTCGTGGCCACCGGTCGTCGCCCCTTCACCGACGGGCTGGGACTGGAGGCCGCCGGTGTGGAGACGGTGCGCGGTGCAATCGCGGTCGACCCCTACCTGCGCAGCAGCGCTCGCACGGTGTGGGGCGTCGGCGACGTCACCGGGGCGATGCAGTTCACCCACGTCGCCGAACACATGGCCAAGGTCGCGCTACGCAATTCCGTCCTGCCGGCCCGCACAAAGATTCGCTATGACAACGTCCCCAGAGTTACGTATACCGACCCCGAAATCGCCCATGTGGGCATGTCGGGGGCGGAAGCGGTGGCCAACGGGGGCACCGCCTACACCTACCAACTCGATGATCTGGACCGGGCAATCGTGGACGGAACCGCAGTGGGTTTCGTGAAGGTGACGGCGGACCGCAAGGGCAAGGTGCTGGGCGCCACGATCGTCGGCCACGGGGCCGGAGATCTGATCTTTCCGTTCGTGCTGGCCAGGCAGCACGGGCTCACGCTGGGCAAGATCGCGGGCACCATCTTTCCGTATCCGACCATGGTGGAAGGAGTGAAGAGGGCCTCTGGCGAGTTCATGCGCTCGCGCCTGGACACCGCGGCCGGCCGCACCCTCAAGCGAGTAATCCGATGGCTGAAATAGACAGCGCGGCAACGTCCTCCGACGCTTCCTCGTCCGGCAACACCGGCAAGCGGCCGTCGCGCGGTCCCCTGTTCAAGCTGGGGGCGCTCGTCCTTCTCGTGGTGGCGGGCTACCTGGTCGCGACCAGGACTCCCTTGAGCGGCTACCTCACCCGTGAAGGGATCTTCGAAGTCATCGAATGGCTCCGCGGCCACCCCTGGGCTCCGGCAATCTTCGTGGCTATCTACGCATCGGCCACGGCGCTGGCCGTGCCGGGCACGATCCTCACTCTGGGAGGCGGCGCGATCTTCGGCTTCTGGTGGGGCACCCTGCTGAACATGATCGCCGCGAACATCGGGGCCAACGCGGCCTTTGCCATCGCCCGCGCACTCGGGCGCGACGGCGTGCGGCACCTCGTGGGCAGCGATTCGACCGCGCTGGACAAGCTCGACAACGTCGTGAAGCGGCACGGATTCCAGGGTCTGCTCACTCTACGCCTGATCCCCCTGGTTCCCTTCAACGCCCTCAACTTCGGGTCCGGCCTGATGCCCCTGCGGTGGCGCACATACGCACTCGCGACGCTGATCGGCATCGTCCCGGGGACCGCGGTATACACCTTCTTCGCGGACTCGCTTCTGCAGGGCTCGCAGGAAGCCTCGCGGGAGGCCCTGGTCAGGGTGGCGATCGCGGGAGCCCTCCTTGTGCTGCTCAGTTTCCTGCCCGCGCTGCTCAAGCGCCTGAACATCAGGCTGCCGGGAATGGGCGCCATCATTGCCGCGCTTGCGATCACCTCCGGCGCCGCCGCAACCCGTAACGCGGGCGCGGAACCGGCGCCCGGCGCGCAGCTTCCCGGCCATGGGGAGTTCAGCGAGGTCCTGGCGGCGGTCGTGGAAGAGTCCGGCGTGGCCTACCAGCGCCTGGCGGTGGACCCATCGAGGCTGAACGCCTACATCGCCAAGCTGGAGGCTACCGATCCGTCTACCGTCCAGAACGCCGCGCCACCCGATCAACTGGCATTCTGGATCAACGCCTACAACGCCTGCATGCTGAAGCGCGTCATCGAGCACTACCCGATCGAGCGCGCGGGCGGGCTCCTGCGAATCAAGAATGCCGCGGCCGGACGTCCGGCAAATTCGGTATGGCAGATCCCGGACGTCTTCACCGGGGATCACTGCCCCATCGCCGGTGCCGTGCGGTCCCAGGACGAGATCGAGCACGAAATCATCAGGCCGATGGGCGATCCACGCATCCATTTCGCGATCAATTGCGCCGCGGTCAGCTGTCCGCCTCTCATCCCCCAGGCATACGCCGGCAGTTCGCTTGATTCCCAACTCGATGACCGGGTGCGCGCATTCGTGAACGACCCGGCTCAGTTCCGTGTTGCCAAGGATGACGGACGGCGGACGGTGCGCGTGAATACCCTGCTCTACTGGTTCAAGGAGGACTTCGGCGGGATCGAGGGGATCCGGTCGTTTCTGGCCCAGTACACTTCAGGTGGGGAGCGGGAGGCGCTCGAGGACCCGGATAGCCGACTCGAATTCGTCGACTACGACTGGACGCTGAACGACACCTCGCGATAGTGGCCGACAGGTCGCGATCCACCAGCGGCAGTCCTCGACTGGGGATTGTCATTCCTTCGATCGACGAGGCCGAGACGCTCCCTCATCTGCTGAGGGACCTTGCGGCGCTCGAACTTCGCATCGAAGTGCTGGTGGTCGACGGAGGCTCGCGCGACGGCACGGTGCGAGCGGCGCGCGAAGGCGGGGCCTCGGTGCTGAGGAGCCGGCCCGGACGCGCGCGGCAGATGAACGCGGGCGCGGTCTTTCTTCGAACGCCCTGGCTGCTCATGCTGCACGCCGACTCCCGTTTGGACAGTGCCGCCCTGGAGGCGATCAAGGAGCACATCGGGCAGGACAACTGCGACGCAGCGTACTTCGGCCTCGCCATTTCCCACCCCCACTTCTACTACCGCCTGATCGAGGGAGCGCAGCGCATCCGGGCCCGCCGCACCGGCCTCGTGTACGGTGATCAGGGTCTGCTCCTTCCGCGGGAACTGTTTTTTGAAGTCGGTCCCTATCCCGATGAGCCGATCATGGAGGACGTGATCCTGAATCAGCGCCTCCTCGACGCGGGGCGACTGAAGCCGCTTCCCGCCAGGATCGCCACCAGCCCCCGCCGCTACGAAGAGGAGGGCCGGATCCGGGGATCGGTTCGGAACGTCACCCTGATCACGAGGTTTCTGCGGGGTGCGGCACCGGCCGGACTCGCGTCCAGATACCCGCCGCGTCGAAGACCGCGTCCGCCCGGGGCCGCCGCACCGTGCAGGGACGACGACCGCCGCGCAGTGGTACTGGTGTTTGCGAAGGCCCCTCGGCCCGGGACGGTGAAGACCCGGTTGGCTTCGAGGGTCGGATACGAAGCCGCGACCGACATCTACCGCCGCATGGGCCGCTTGGTTATCGACCAGCTTTCGGATGCGAGGGCCGACATTGCCGTGTGCTACACCCCTGTCGGCGCCGAGGAGGATGTCCGGGCCTGGCTGGGAGACGCGCCGGGGCGGTACTGGGCGCAGCCGGACGGCGACCTCGGCCGGAGGATGAAACAGATGTTCGATCGTGCATTTGAGGTGGCGGATCGGGTCGTAGTGGTCGGCACGGACGCCCCCTCGGTCGACGCGGACACCATCCACCGTGCCCTCGAGGCGCTGGATTCGGCCGACGTCGTGCTCGGCCCGGCTGCCGACGGAGGCTACTACCTCATGGCGCTATGCGCCCCCAACCCCGCCCTGTTCGACGATATCGCGTGGAGCACCGACACTGTGCTGCGTGATACGGCGGCCAGGGCGCGAGCGTCGGGAGCGCGCGTGACCTACCTGGAAGTGGAGTCCGACGTTGACACGGCCGAAGACCTGACGCCCGAACTGGAAAGCCGGCTGGGACTCGCCCCGGCGCCTGTCCCGGGTCCGGAGTAGCCCTGCCATTCACCGGGACGCACCGGCACGTATACGATATCGAACGGCTCCTCGGCGGCGCGGTCCGCGAAGAGCGCTGCGCCCTCGTGGCTTCCGACCTCCATGATGTCCGTGCAGTCAAGTCGAACCGGTTCGCCCGACTTTTCGTAGGTGAGTTCCCCCAATGTGATCGGCAGGTCCTGCACGAACCAGTCGCGGCCCTCGGCATACGTCCCCGCGAACGCGATCCCCGGGCGCAGGTCGGCCAGGGACACCAGCGACGGGCCGACCAGCGTGTCCCCGGCAGAAGTCACAACGACCCGGACCTCCTCGCCAGTGGCCAGGCACAGCGTTTGCGCCACTCCGTTCGGGGGGTCGGGTGCCATGGTCCGTTCGACGACGACCGTGTCGGGCGGCGGTGCGGGAAGTACCACAGTATCGGCGGCGGCGGATCGCGACCTGGGGCGGCACAGGCCGACATCCGCAGCGCAGAACGCCACCGAACCCAGGATGCCGAACTTCCTGGAGCGATAGGTGGAATGGCCGTCGCCGGCCAGGCCGAGCGAAAAGGCGCCTACCCGGATCCCGCCGAGATCAAGCTGCGCGCCCGCGTTCGCGTCGAAGCCGTTGTACTCCGCCATCAGGTTGAGGAGCCTCCCCCGGCCGATCGCAAAGTGGATCGCGGATCCAAGAAAGATGCCCCCGGAAGAGCTGCCGCTGTAGAAGTCGAGGTCGTGGCCGGCGGCGAACATCCCGCCTCCCCACCCCGCTGTGACTGTCACCTCGTAGTCGGGGCCGGCCTCGAACCCCGGCAGCAGGGCGCTCGCGACCACGTAGGGGCTGAATGTGCTCGCGAATCCCTCGGCGCCCTCGGTACCGCTGAACAACCGGGAGTCCGGGTACCCAAGACGGTTGGGCTGATAGTCGCGGTCCTGATGATCGGCATACGAGGGCGCGGACACGTATCGGGCTCCAACCGCGAGGTCGACGTTGCCGATCGAACCGGGTAGCAGTGACAGCCGCCCGAAGGCTCCCAGCATTCGCCCGCCCCCGTCGACATCGGCGGAGTGCTGAATGGTTGCACCGATTTCCACGCGGTTCAGGAGCCCGAATGCGATCGCTCCGTCCGAGAACCACTTCGCATCGTCCCTTCCACCCACGCCGGACGCCGTCGGGACCGAGGCTCGGAAGCCCGAATAGGTGGTCGTCATCGTCAAGTGCGGCAGGACGGACGCCACCGGGACATCCAGATAGCCGCTGCCGTAGCGCAGCGTGCCGGGCATCCTGCCGGTCTGCGCGGTCCCTGCACGTGGTTGAAGGAGGAGGACCGGGATCGCCAGCAGCGCAGCCCGGGCGAGCCGAGTCAGTCGGAGCTCCCCAGCTGTTTGAGCCCGCGCCAGATGCGCCAAACCCAGAAGAGAATGATCACCCAGGCCAGTCCGTAGGCCAGGAACACGTGCACAAATGGACGCAACGAGGGGGCTCCGCCCGCGCCCGATTGCGCGAAAAGGGCGAACTCGGCGGCAAGGACGCCGACGATCGACAGAGTACTCGCCCAGGTCATGTCACTACCTCGCTGGCCCGGTGCACCTCTCCCGGCCCCGGACGCCGGCTCAGGAGTTCGATGCTGTAGCGAAAGAAGAAGAGTCCGAGGAACAACATGGTGAATCCCGCAAGCGATGTCAGCAGAGTGATCAGCATGTCCGGGTGGAGCGTCGGCCCTTCCGGCTTGATGACCACCGCCTGCGGGTGCAGGGATCGAAACCAGCTCACGCTCACGTGGATCAGGGGGATGTTGAGCGAGCCCACGATGGCAACCACCGCCGCGAACCGCTTGCCCTTCCTCGGATTCGCCACGGAGCCGCGGACCAGGAAGTACCCGAGGTAGGTGAACCAGAGCAGCAGCGTGAGGGTCAGGCGCGGCTCCCAGGTCCAGTAGGTACCCCATGCGATCCTCCCCCACAGCGGACCCGAAGTCAGCATGATCGCGCCGAAAATCAGTCCTCCCTCGGCCGCCGCGACCGCAGCGCAATCGGCCCGCTCGTCCTCCAGCCAGAGGTAGGCCGCGCTGGCGAGCGCCACGATCCCGAAGGCCAGGAAGGTGGTCCATGCCGCCGGGACGTGAACGTAGAAGATGCGCTGTACGATTCCCTGGATCGCTTCCGTCGGCACCCAGAACACCACCATCCAGTGCACCAGCAGGATCGTAGCGACCCCGCCGGCCGTCAGGATGAGGCCCGTCAGCCTCGCGTTGCGTGTCTCCATGCCTTCAATCGGTCCAGTCGTCTGCGTGCATGTCCGGTCCCTACTCCTCCGCGACGTAGCGGAAGAGGACGGAACCAACGGCTATGAATGCCAGTGCGAACGCCCAGAGCAGTCGCACCGATCCCGAAATCTCGGGCCAGGGCCGTTCGATGAAAACCCGTGCCGAGGCGGTGGCCCCGAAGAAGATCACCGGGACCAGGAGCGGAAATGTGAGCGCCGGCAGGATCGTGTCGCCCAGGGAGCTGTGCCGCGAGACGAGGCCGAAGAAGGTGCCGGCTGCGGCGAGGCCGATCGTGCCGGGAAGGAAAACGGCCCCGTGGTGGGCCAGGGCACCCGGGTCGCGCAACCCGAGAAACAGTGTGAGCGCGATGAAGGTGAGGAGCGTGACCATCCAGATCAGGACCAGGTTGGCCGCGGTCTTGCCGAGGAAGATCGCGTAGCGGGAAACCGGCGTGAGAAGGAGGTGCCGAAAGGCTCCGTCCTCCTCCTCCGTGTCGAACGCCCGCCCCGCCCCGGCCGTCGCCGCGAAAAGGATCGTCAGCCAGGTCAGGCTCGCGGCCACGCCTCGCGCGGGCACCTGCCCCCTGTCGAGCGCGAAGGCGAAGAGGAAGCAGGCGAGCACCGCGAGAGAGATCATGGCCACCACCCTCCCCCCGGCTCTGAACTCGATCCGCAGATCCTTGAGCGCGATCACCCCGACCCAGCGCAGTGGCGTCACGCGGCAGCGCCCCCGCCGACCGTGAAGAACCGCAACAGGTCCTCCGGCCCGTATTCGGTCGCGCTCCCGTCCAGCACCTTCCGGCCGCGGCGGAGCACCACGGCGCGATCCGCGAGGGCCAGCCCACGGCGCAGATCGTGCGTGACCAGGACCACGATCCTGCCCGCTTCGCGGCAGCTTCGGAGTATCGCTTCGAGGGCTTGGGCTCCGCCCGGATCCAGTCCCGTAAAGGGTTCGTCCAGGAAGAGCACATCGGGATCGTGCATGAGCGATCGCGCCAGCGACACCCGTTGCCGCTGCCCCCGGGAGAGCTGTTCGACCGGTTTCGCGACAAGCTCACCCACCCCGACCCTGTCCAGCGCTCGCTCGGCCGCGGCACCCTCGCCGGCGACGCCATGCAGGGTTGCGAAGAACGCGAGGTTTTCGCCGACGGAGAGTTTCCGGTACAGGCCCGTCCGATGCGACATCAGGCCCACCCGGGACCGCCACGCCGGATCCGACCCCGAAACCGCCCCGCCGTCCAGCTGGATCTCGCCGTGGTCAGGCTTGCGCTCGCCACTCAGCATTCTCAGCAGCGTCGTCTTGCCGGCTCCGTTCGGGCCGAACACTGCCAGGATCGATCCTCCTGCGGCGGCGACGTCCACGCGGTCCACGGCGCGGGTGGGACCGTAGTCGCAGACCAGTTCCCGCCCGACCAGCTTCACGACTTCGCTCCATCCACTCCATCTGTATCGGCGACAGCGGCGCGGCCGGAATCGAGCGACTCCCCACACCGCCCGCAGAAGCGAGCTCCGGTCCGGTTGAGGTGCTCGCAGCTGGCGCACTGGAGCCCCTCGCGGAGCGCGCGCCGGATCTGTGCGATCTCGTCTTCCAGCTCGCGAGAGGCGCGCTCGACGGGCGAATCGACGCGATCCTGGCCCTCCACAGCCGGTCCGAGCTGGCGCAAGGCGTCATGCGACAGCTCTGCGCGAAGCAGCGCGTAGTCCTTTCGGTCGAGCTTGCCCGTGGCGCGGTCGTATTCCAGGTCACGCAGCGCGGTGAGTGCCACGCGACGCCGCGCCGCAGCTTCGTCGTAGTCGTCTTCGTCATCGTAAAGGGGGGCGCCGCGACCCGAGAACACGGGCTCGATCACGTACAGCATGACCCCCGCGGCGAGCAGAATGCCGCCGATCAGCGCCGTCATCGGGTGGGCTAGCCGACCGCCCCGGCCGGGACCGGTCCGCGCACCTTGCGAGGAACGGCGGCCCGAACGGGAACGGTCCCCGTCGGCCACAGGCCTACAAGCGCCCCGATGGCCACCACCAGGCCCCCGCACCAGATCCACGGCACCAGCGGCAGCGCCTTGACTTCGAACACGACGCGGTCGGCGCCGCTGTCCAGGTCGACGTCCTTGGGTATCACATACAGATCCTCGAGCACGGTGCTGGAAATCCCGACCTCGGTCGACTGCGACTCCATCACCGTGTAGATGCGGCGCTCGGGACGCGTGACGCCGATCCGCTCACCGTTCCGGTAGATGGTCATCAGCGCGGTCCAGCGCCAGTCGTTCTCGGCCACGTCTTCCGCCACCCGGGGCCGCGAATGCGAGAGGCTCTCGTAGACGAGCCGGTACTCGGTTCCGAAGGCCGAGCGCACGGTTATGGCCTCGCCAGGCGCGAGTTCCTGCTCCACGGCCGTGTCGAAAGCGGCCCCCGCCAGCCCCGTGAAGACGACCACGACGCCCGCGTGCACGACGTATCCCCCCCAGCGGCGCCGGTTTCGCCGCACCAGTCCCCGGAAGGCGCTGAAGACACCCTCGCCAGCGATCCTGGCCCGGGCCTTCGTGCCCTTCCAGAACTCCCGGACCACGATGGTCATCACGAACGCGGAAACTGCGAAGGTGGCCAGCGCCATGTTGTGCCGCACGCCCGCGAGCAACAGCACCCCGAGCGTGACGACCCCCGCCGCCAGCGGCAACACGAAGTTCCTGCGGAGGTTGCGGGTAGAGGCGCGCCGCCACGCGATCACGGGCCCGATGCCCATCAGCGCAAGGAGGATCAGCCCGATCGGGATGTTGACGCGGTTGTAGAAGGGCGGACCGACGTTGATCGTCTCGCCGAAAAAGCCCTCGGTAATCAGCGGAAAGAGCGTGCCCCACGCCACGGCGAAGGTGATCCCCACCAGCAGCAGGTTGTTGAAGAGGAACGCGGACTCCCTGGACACGAAGGACTGGATCTGGTTCTCCGACCTGAGCAATGGCAGGCGATACACGATGAGCAGGCAGGAGAAGGCCGCCAGGCCGCCCATGAAGCCCAGGAAGACGTAGGCGATCGTGAGGTTCTCGGCGAAGCTGTGAACCGACTCGATCAGACCGGAGCGGGTCAGGAAGGTCGCGAAGAGGGTGAGCAGGAACGTGATCACCACAAGGCACATGTTCCACACCTTGAGCATTCCCCGATTCTCCTGAATCTGGATCGAATGCAGGAAGGCGGTGGCGGTCAGCCACGGCAGCAGCGAAGCGTTCTCGACCGGATCCCAGAACCAGTAGCCGCCCCAACCCAGTTCCTCGTAGGCCCACCGCATGCCCAGGATGATCCCGCAGGTGAGGAAGAACCAGCTGAGGAGGATCCACCGCCGCGTGATCGCGATCCAGCGCGAATCCAGGCGGCCCGTAAGGAGCGCCGAAATGGCGAACGCGAAGGGTACGGCGAAGGCGGTGAAGCCCAGGTAGAGCGTCGGTGGATGAATCGTCATCCAGTAGCTCTGCAGCTGCGGATTCAGTCCGCGGCCGTTGGCCGGCGTGAAACCGAGGCGCTCGAACGGACTGACGTCGGCGAAGAGCAGCACCACGACGAGAAACGCCAGCAGCCCGAGGAGCGTGCCGCTGACATAGGGCATGAACTCTCGGTTCCGGCTGCGGTTGTTGAAGACCGCAATGGAAGCGAATACCGACAGCAGCAGCGTCCAGAAGACCAGCGAACCCCGTTGTCCGGCCCACAGCCCGGCGATCTTGAAATAGGTGTCCAGCTCGCGGTTCGAATAGTTCGCGACGTAGCTGTACTGGTACTGGTTGCCCACGAACGCCGCGATGATCCCCAGCGACGCCACGAGGATCAGCAGCGTCAGGACATAGGCGGTCCGTTCACCGCTCAGGACCAGCTCGCTGCGGCCGGATCTGCCCCCGATGAACGAAAGGACAGTGCCCCAGAGGGCAACGGGAAGAGCGATCCAGAGGGCAATCTCGCCCAGGACCGTCACGCCGCCAACTCCTCCTCGGTGGCCTCGTACCGGCTGCCGCACTTGGTGAGGACCGTGTGGGCGCGGAAGACGCCGTCCGTCCCGTAGGTGCCTTCGACAACCACCTCCGCCTCGTCGCTGAAGGTGTCCGGCAGGACATCGTCGTAGCGCACCGAGAAGATCACTTCCGGCCTGTCCAGATCGGAAACCACGAACGCGTGCGTGCCGGCACCGCTCACCCGGCGCTCCCAGGTGCCCTCTACAACCCGACCGCTAACCTTGACGCCCACCTCGTGAAAGGTCGGGTCTGCCTCAACGCGCTCGATCAGCTCGACCGGCGTCAGATAGTACACCATGCTGTCGCTGATGCCCGTCCACATCAGATATCCCACAACCGCCGCGACTCCAACCAGTCCGACGAAAAAACGTCCGTTCTTCATGGCAACTTCGCTCCGGCTCCATTTGGAGGATCCGCATGCTCGCGCCGCCCCGTTCCCGTTCGGCTCGGGTACCGTTGGCGCGGGTTCAATCTAATGTACGCAACCCCCCGGCTACGGGGACAGTCCGGAAGCGGTGAGGGCTCCGCCCACTGCCCGACGCCACCCCTCGACAAGCGCGTCGCGCTCTTGCGCCTCCAATGCCGGACGGAAGGTCTCCCCCGCTGCAAAGGCCGCGGCGAATTCGTCGGGTTCGCGCCAGACCCCGGCGTGCAGCCCCGCCAGCCCGGCAGAACACGCGAGGCCAGAATCCCGGCAGGAAATCGTCTAAAGTCAACTGGGACTGCACGATCTGCGTTTCCTGCCATTGTACGGGATCCGGCTGGATCGTGCCGCGAAAGCGGGAAGACCGAGCTTGAATGGCGGGAGTTCTACCGGCATCATGGAAGCACTCCGTAGGAAGCCCATCACAGATCCTGCGACTCGGATCTGCCCAATCTGTCGATATCCATGCGGTCCGCCGCTGATGCGATGGGGATAGGCCCCCTTGCGGGACTCTCACCTAGTCTCCAGACGCGTTCGGGCCGTAGTCGGCACGGCTCCAGCTTGGTCCCGCAGGTACATGCTCTTACGGCTTCCTGTTGAACTGGAGGAGCGTGATGCGGGGTTCGATTGCCGCTGAGTTGAGCACCTTTTGGGAAAAAGCAGGTGCAACCAGGATGCCGCGAACCTTGTCTGCGGGGACACCGCTCGACTCCAAGTTCCCCATGTAGGATGTGAGTTGGGTGTAGTCCCCGCGTCGTGCTGCGGTGATCTTCAACTCGATAGCGAATCTTTCGTCGGATGTGCCCACGGCGAGAAGGTCCACCCTGTCGTTCGTGCCTTCGCTCAAGCGTTGCTGTTTCCCGACAAGGTGGATCGGCCGGTCGAAGCCGAAGTCGATGGACTCCCAGCCGTCCCACAGGAACTTCTCCAAGTCCTTTTCTTTCCATTCGATCGGGACGGTGAGAAACCCCCTCGACGGGCTCTGGACGCGTTTCAGCGTCCATTTGGCGCCGCCCTGTGCGCTCGCCCTCGGCGTTGCCGAAGACGGATCAACAAGACTCGGTTCGTCGTGTTCGTCGCCTGCGCGGCCATCTTGCTCGACCCCGCTCCCCGGCTTCGGCGGGTCGCGGTCACCTTCCTCCCGGTCTGCCTGGGTTTCGTTGAAGTACTCACACACACCATGCTGCAACCCAAACTGGTCATAGAGGTCCTCCATCGATTCGTCGAAGAGGAGTCTCGCCAGCTTCGGGTCATCCGCTCGTGGCTCGATGCTCCGCCCAGCGGCTTCGGCCTTGATCATGGCCGATACTCGCTTCCCTCCTTTGTCGATGACCAACTGCGCCACGGCGTTTGCGGCACCCTGCTTGCCACGATCGAGGGCCAGAGCGCTCCACCAAACGACTGGATCGTCGCCCGTGACCAGCACGCCGAACGCCCCAAGGATGTGCGCCCGCGTCACTGCTGGCGAACTCGGCAGAGCTAAGAGCAGTTCGATGAAATCCCGATCATTGATGTCAAGAAAGTACATGGCAGTTTGCGCCGACTGAGTGATTCGAACGCTCTTCCGCCCGCAGGTGGAGGAGTGGGACCAAGCCAATATAGCGGTGTTCCCGAGGGCTCGTCAGCTGCGGTCCAGCGCGCAAGAGACAAACCGCTCCACCCCCGGTTCATCCGTGGTCTTGCCCGGCGCTGCGGGTCGATGCCGATCCCGTAGACCTCGATCCCGACGGGCATCTTGACGACGCCTCCGCGCGCGGCCTTGCGAACCGAAGATGGAGGCTTGAGAGCACGGCTCGTCGCTCCCCGCGTCGAAGATCGGCCGTCCGTTGCCCCCTTTCCGGCACCCGGCGTTTCGCTCCGCCCCGGATCGAGTTGACCGCGACCAAACCAACCCGCGTCGAAGCACCCCTGGCCCAGATACAGTCCGGCCTTCACGAATCAGTAGCAGACCAGATCGGCCTCGCGGGCACCCCCGGCCCTCGTAGGCACCGAACATGGTGGATACAGTATTCCTCGCCGAGGTTGGCGAGTGAACAACCTGCCACCCAGAAACGGAGGTGCCGATGATCGCGTCCGCTTCGGGCCAGTCCGGCTCTCCACCCTCCGGAGTTACCCGTTCGCCCAACCACCGGATCGTCACAGGCGAATCGAGGGCAGGGTTAGCGATCAAGCAGTCTGAGCAAATCCTCTTCGGTTGGACTCCCGACGATACGCGTGTGTGGTGACACGAAAGTGGGCGTGCCATTCACCTTCCAGCGCGTTGCCAATCGAAGATCCTGTTCCAATCGCTCGGTCGTGGCCGACGAGTTGAGGCAGGAGAGGAATTGGGGAACCGATGGAACACCGGCCCTTCGAGCCGTCGTCTCCCAGTTCGGATCGGTCTTGGTCCAGTCCTCTGCCGTCATCAGATGTTCATGCACTCGGGCGAACGCCCCCTGATCCTCCGCACAGATGGCGGCCCGGGCAGCCTCACGGGCGCGACGCGACGTTGGTACATGTATCACGACCACCGCTGCATCCTCATCGGCAACCAGCCGGTTCACACGCGCATGTGACAATCGACAGTAGCGGCAGGAGTAGTCGCTGAACGCGAAGGCTGTGATCGGGCTTCCGTCATCCCCTTGGATGCTTCCTCGCGTAGACGCCTCCTCCTCCCACCCTGCTCGATACAGTTCCACAACCTGTCTCTGCTGATTCCAGTCACGAATGCGGCTTCCCAAGGACCCCGACGACCGCAGACTCATCGCGGTCAATAACAGCAAGCACAGCGCCAATCCAGCCTCGGCAGTCCCGAGCCGCTTCACCTGTTACCGACTCTCTCATCTTCGGGGACGGGAACCACCACGATCCGCTCGACGTCAAGCGTATCCTCGACGACGCCGACGGCCACGGCGTTGTCGGCCCATAAGAGCCTGACCCTCTCCTCAAAGAGGTAGGCTTGACGTTTCCTTGCGAGCTCGGAGTAGGCAGCCCACCTGCGAGATCCCGGAAAGGCCTGATCCGCTCCGCTCTGGGGTGGCACATACTCCGCCACCCACAACCGACCGTCACGTCCAACGACGATCGCACCCATAGCGGGAAGAGAATCGGGATATGGCAGCAACTCCAGTTCGGCTAGCCTCGCGGCTCGAAGCGGCGTTGCGGGCCTTCGTTCCACCTCACTCCGGCGGATCGTGAGATCGGCCTCCCGTTGCGCAGGTGAGAAGGCCTTCCTGCCTGAATCGAAGCGCACGGACTCGACTGGCATTCCAGCGGAGGTAAAGCGCATCGCTTTGGGAAACCAGGTCGAACCGAAGTAGACCACGGAATCGTCAGCCGCCGCAAACGACCGTGGGGAAAACGGAGCCATGCCCCTCGCGAACCTCGAAGACCGATAACGGTACAACATGGCCCCAGCGGTTTCCCCGACCGGTTGGAATCCACGGCCGTCCGGCGACGTGAGAAAGACCGTTACGAGACGAGAATGCGAGACCCCAGGTTCATCGAAGCGATCGTCAACCGCTTCCGCCGTCCATAGCAATCTTCCGTCTCGCAGGGAACCCCGAAGGGTCGGGAAGCGCAGACCGACCGGTAAATTCTCAGGTGACACCCACCGGACCCGGCCCCCTTCATACGGCCACAGCGCGGCCCGGTATTCCCAGCGGTCGAACGCCAGAACCGAATCGCCCCGGTATTCGAACACTCCGCCCAGGCTCTGGAACTCGTCCGGTCCATCGCCAATGCCACCAACGCTCTTGCGCCAGTCTCCATCAGTGCTGAAGAACCTGATCGTACCGTCGCCCGAATTCCCGATTACCATGACTCTGGCTTCCCTGTCCACAAAAGCACCGACGATGTCCAGGAAGTCCGTGCCGCCGTCGCCCGACCAGTCGCCCAGAACCAGAAGGGGCCGCGGTGTGCTGAAGGCTGCACTGTCCTGTGCGCCCAAGAAGTCCGGTCGAGCACCGGAGTCTCCGCAGCTGAACGACCACCACGCCAGCAGGATTGATGCGGAGCGTCCGATACGACTTGGAACCATGTCCAATGTACCGCTACTCCGTGGTTCGAGGTCTACCAAGAACAGTTCTCTTCGTAGCAATCGTCGTAATCGCGATCGCACTTCTTCCGGGCGTCTTCTGTCGACATCCCTTCCGCGCAGCTGTCCCACTCGTCAAGGCACTCACACTGGCACGCCGGTGGAGTGTCACACACGGCCATGGCGTTGCCTGTCGGAAGCAGGACAACGGCGAGGAGCATCAGGTTGAGCCCACAGAGAACCAGTCGTCGTTTCACGATGATGCCTTTCTCTTTACGGAGTCGGTCATATGGAGGTTGGCTTGAAAATATAGCATATTGAGACCGTCCTGCCAATACGATACGGAATCCATTCGTCAAGGTCCCGAACGGCATGTCGGCTCTCGTCACTGTCCGCACTTGGTTTGTGAATGGGACTCTCCAGCACTCACCTATAGTATCGGCAGCGACCGGAGGAGATCCTAGCGGGAAAATCCCGGAAGTCTTGGGGGGAGAAACCCGCAGTTCCATTGCCGGGAGATTCCCCCCAGCTCCTGTTCCGGTCAGAATGGGTGAACAGCATCGCACCGAGGGTGTGGTCGCGGATCGCTGAGGTGCTCGCACGGGACCGCGTTTGCGCCTGTTGTTCCGAGGGCGAGAGCAGTTGTACGCGGAGGTCTGCTGCGCTATCCTACCCTACCGTCACCCTGCCAGAAACAGAGATGAGGAGAACGCTGGGAATGAGAGCCAAACTGCTCCCCCTGCTGCTGGCAGCCATCGTTGGCTGCGACGGTGCGCCGCAGGTTGCGGAAGTTGCTTCCGACGAGCTGCCATGGATGACGGTTTTGGCCGCGGGCTTTCTGGAACAGGTTCCGGAATGGGTGGAGCCGCGAGACGAGCCGTTGATCTATGTGAGCGTGTCCCCCGGTCTCGAGGACCACAAGGCCGCCATGCTGCTGCTTCCAGACGCCATTGCGGCGACGGAACTCCCCGGCGTTCGCGATTCACTCTTCGCCCATGACCTCGCCCGTTACGCCGTACCGGTCTCGGAGTTTCCGCTGGGCTACTTCACTGAACGCGGGATGAGGAGGTTGGAATACCCTGACCTCCCCCGGTGGCCAATGAAATGGGCGCTGCACTTGGACGCTGTGACGGGGGATTCGGAATCTCGGAAATCCGCAGTGTTCATGTTGACTGGCGCAATGTACCGGGCCGAGGTTTCGGCGCAGCGGGATGGAGGCCGGTGGGTTGTGGACCGGGCTGACCAGTCGAGATTGGATTACCTACATTGACGGCGCGGTCGCGGGTGGTTTCCGCGAAAGCCCTACCGGGCATAGCGGCGGCGATGTTTCTGTTCGGGGGAGGTGGGTTGGTGCCTATGCCAGCTTCCCCTCCCGCGCAGAGTTGGGACGAACATTGGACGGTAGGCGAGATAAACTACTGGATCGGCCAGTTCACGAGGGCATTAACGTTCGACTTCGAGACCGACGACCTCACGAACACGTGCCACAGGCTCTACGACCAAGCGATCAAAGCTCTTCGGGCGGATACGTGGGCTTGGCGCAACTTTCCAGACACGGGGGGCGGAGAACGGACGGTCGGGCGTCATACGAGCGCGCACAGGATCTTTATCGAAAAGATGTTCAGGGTGTGGCAAAGGAGCGGTGGTCGGGACGGCGGCAGGAATCGGTTCATCTTGGCGGTAACGATTCTCCACGAAGCAGAGCATCATGCGGGTGTTTCGGAGCAAGATGCGTACCACCCCATCAGGAGTCCTGACGAACATCCGAGAGAATGCGCCGACAGGTGGTGGAGTTGAGATCATGGTAGGGGTCATTCGGGATCGTGCAGGGACCATGAGGCTGCCGCGGAGAGCTTCAAGGCAATGATCGCGCTTTCACCGGCACTGTGCCGGGCGGTCCTGTTGGACGAAGCGGAAGCCGAGTTGCGCTGTGCCTTGCGTCTGCTCCCCGCCGATCCGCACGCCCACTTAGAGATGGGGTTGCTGCTGGAGGCGAGGGGCACGAGTGCTCCTCGCCTCGGACTCGAACGCATGGACAGCTGAGATGGAGCCTACTGCGGATGGAATCCGTTGCAGTGTCGCCCTTCGGGTCACCGAAGCGTGAAGCGTAGCACCACCCCAGCGGGGCGAAGCGTGGGAGGAGACGCGTAGTTCAGGTTGATCCACGACACGGCGAAACTGATGCCCATGCCTTCCGACGGGGGCGCTGGCGGGCACCGATCCGGCTACTTGGGTACATGGACTGCCCGGCATCGCGGGCCTCAATCCCGCCGTCAGCGGCGCTTCGCGGGGAGCGAGTGAACGGCTTCCCCGAAGCGTTCGCGGGGGTGCTCTGCCACCGCGCTGGCGGGGACCGGCGGCTGGTTTCGGGCACGTCGGCGACGGGCTTGGCTGACGCGGCTAAGGTCGGTCAGCCAGCGTACCCCTTGTGGGTACAACGGGCTGGCGAAGGGTATGCCCCTTCGATCCCCCAAAATGCGTCGCTCGCGGCCCGGGGTGTGCTGCGCGAGGAAGCGCCGCATGGCCAACGCGAGCCTGCTTGGCCGCTCGATGGGGCCATGCGGAAAAACAGGACCACGACCGCACAACCGTCCGCCCGCACCGGCGCTACCAGCCTGCCGGACAGTCGCCAAGAGGACAGCGCTTCCGAAGCTTGCCCGGCGGGGCGGTCCCGGCCAGCAGGTCACGAGCCAAGGTGTGCAGGTACTCGTGGGACGAGCGCATTCCTGTCAGATCCTGCACCGAACGGAGGTCTGTGAGGTGCTCCACCAGCTCACGGAGATCCGGATCGCCGAGCGCCACCGCCAACTCCATCGCCCGCGATGCCTGCCACTGTACTTCTGACCCTGTTGGCGCTACGAACGGCTGTTGTGGCACCACGGTCAGCCGATTGCGAGCGGCCTCGACAACGCGAGGCCGCATTTCCGGGGGAATCGGTCCATCCTCGGCTATCAGCGCGAGCGTCCGAAGCGCGGATCCCACGCGGAGAGCCCGCGCTTCTCCCGATGGCCCCATGTCGTCGGCGCGGACGTAATCGAGCAACGCGGGCAGCGCCGCCACGCCGAAGTCGGCCAACGCGTTGGTCACGACTTCGCCGCTGACGCCGAGCACATGCTCGACCAAGAAGGGGATTCCGGCGGGGTCGTGTGTTCGGATCGCGACCGTGATGTAGGGCCACTCATCGCTGTAGTGCGATGGCTCCACGTCAAGCTGTCGCATGTGCCTCCATGCGGCATCGAAGAAGACCGCCTTCAGTTCGTCGCTTGCCCGCCATCCGAGGTCATTCATAAAAGCGAGTGCTCCAAGACGGGCGTCAGGATCCGCGCCGCGCAGCGCCGCCAGCGCCTCGGCCTCGGACGCCGCTGGTCTCTGCCCGGGGGCCAACTCGATCTTGGCCCACCCAATCCTGCACGGGTCCGGGGCCTCCACGTACCCTGCCTCGTGCAGCTGTCGGCCCTTGGCTTCCTTCCGCCACGCGTGGTCCGGTGGAACGAAAGGTCCACGCCACCGATCAATAGACCCGTCGAAGAGATCGGCGTTGTCTTGGAACTCGAACACCAGCCCGCCGTCCGAAACCAAGACTTCGCCATACAACGCCACGCTATTGAGGAATGAACAGGGATATGGCAAGGTGCCCGCCTCCAGCCTGTCCATCGCCACCGCGATACCGCGCCGGGGGTCGGCAGCGATCAGGTGGTAAGTTCCCGCAGCGTCGGCCCGAAACATGCGTTCGAGGGCGTCGAACGCGCCCACATACGCTGTCTGATCCGGTTGGCCTTCCCTCGCAGCATCCGCAAGCGCGTTTCCGATGACGAGAGCGGCTCCTCTCTTGGCGCGCGCGATCGCGATGGCTACGAGCCGGTCGGCGAAGGCGTCCAGTTCGGCTAGCGAACGTGACCCGAAGTGGTCGGGGTTCTCCCTCGGGCCGGTGAACTGAGTGAGGAACAGGAAGGCGTGCCAACCTGCCCGCTCCAAGGCGAAGTCCGGCCGATCCGGGGGCAGGGTGTCCGCCCAACTCTCAAGATACGCAACAATCTCATCTGCCGACGCCGATGTCCCCTCGAAGGGGTGCTGTGCCGCGAGTGCCGCCGGAGTCAGCATGTTGACAACCGCTATCGTCAATGCACCGATACTTCGCACCATCATTTCCCGTCCCTCTTAGCGCGCGTGTGCGCTGCCTCCTCAAGCTGCCACATAGCTGTTGGACAGCATCCAGGATCGCGATGGTTGCACGAGCCAGCACCGACGGCCAGATAACGGGTCGCCGTGCAGCGGTGCCTTGCTCGCCCGGTGCTCGCACAGGGGCGTGGCGCGCCGGGGGCTACCTGCGCGGTGGGCTGCCTCAGCGCTCCCGTCAATCGCCAACGAACGGTCATGACCACGGTTGTGATGGCGAATCGGCCATTGCCGTGGGAGCAGGCACGAATCGAGACTCGCGGCGAGTATCAGGCTTTTCGGTGTTACTTGGGGGTTCCGGGAAGACGGAGTGTGAAGGAAGCTCGAAGACGGGCGCGCGACATGAACCTGACTTGTGGGAATACGCCGAGTCGACATGGGGCGCTTGGTGTAGGGACAACACCTGGGTGAAACGTGCGAAACAGTGGGACGCGGAGGTGTACCAGATGGCCCGGGAAATCGCCGCGTTTATGCTTGGCCATTGGGTTTGGATGCCCTTTGGTACATGCTCAAATCGGGAGTCCAAGTCCTCACTCCTCCGCCCGCAGGATCCCGCTTTCGAGCGCGAAGCGCACGATGTCGCGCCGGTGCTTGAGGCCCAGCTTCGACTTGGCGCGGGCGATGTAGCCTTCGACGGTCTTGCGGCTGAGGCACATCTCCCGGCCCGCCTCCGCGGCGGAGAACCCGCGCGCGGTCAACTCGATCACGGTCCGTTCGCGATCCGAGAGCGGCTCCGGCTCCGGCTCTCCGCCCGCACCGCGCGGCTGCTTCTTCCGACGCGCGATGAGCGCGGTCGCCCGTCTCGGCAGATACGAGTGGCCGCGCACGACCGCCTCGATGGCTCCCATGAGATCGGTGTCGGCGGCCGACTTGTTCAGGAAACCATCCGCGCCAGCGTCGAGGGCGGGCAGCAGGAACTCGTCCTCGTCGTGGACCGTGAGAATCAGGACCTTCGTTTCGATGCCGAGGGCGGCGATACGCCGGGTCGCTTGGACCCCGTCCATGCCGGGCATCGCCAGGTCCATGACGACGATGTCCGGCTCCAAGCTCCGGGCCTTCGCCACCGCCTCCTCGCCCGAAGATGCCTCTCCGACCACCTCCGCCCCTCCCGATGCTTCGAGCAAAGCCCGGAGACCGGCGCGCACGACCGCGTGGTCGTCGACCAGGAGCGCCCTCACCATCGTCGGCAGCCCCTCATCCGGCCTGTTCGCCCCTGCCCCGGACGGGAACGCTGGCGCGGACCGTCGTTCCCGCACCCGGCGAAGTGCGCACGACGACGGAGCCCCCTACGAGCGCGGCCCTCTCGCGCATCCCGTCGAGACCCACGCAGCCGTCGCCCGGCAGTCCTTCCACGTCGGGCAACTCGAACCCGCATCCCTCGTCCCGGATCGTGGCCGTGACCGTCCCGTTCGCCGCCACGACCGTCACGGTCGCCTCGTTCACCCCCGCGTGCCTCACCGCGTTGCCCACCGCCTCCTGCACAATCCGGTACAGCGCGAGCGTGGCGACCTCGTCCAGCTCGCCCCCCACCAGGCCCAATCTTGCTTTGACCGTGAACCCGTATACGGCCTCGATGTCGCGGAAGACGGAGCCGAGGGCGGAGGGAAGCCCTCCGTGGTCCAGTTCCGGTGGCAGGAGTCCCCGGATCATCCGCTTGATCCCGAGGATCGTGCCTCGAATGTCCTCGGCGACCTGCGCACGCGCACGCTCCCTCTCGCCGTCGTCCTTCTCATCGGCCAGCAGCTTCACCCGGATCTTCAGCGCCACGAGGTTCTGGAGGAACTCGTCGTGCAGTTCGCGCGACAGATGCTTCCGCTCCTGCTCGGCCGCCGCGATCATCATGCCCGACAGGCGCCGCATCCGCTTCCAGGCGGAAATGTCGCGGACCGCGCAGATCACGTGTTCCCGGCCCCGTCCCAGCTTCGAGGGGCTCAGGCTGATCTCGACCGGAATCGTCGTGCCGTCCTTGCGCAGGGCTTCGAGTTCGAGTCCCTCGCCCATCGGGCGGGGCTGCGGCGACTCGCCGTAGCGTCGGCGGTGCCGGCGGTGCCGAACGCGGCTGGCATCGGGAATCAATCGCTCGACTTCGCTGCCCTCAAGCTCGTCGCGGCTCCATCCGAACATCGCGACAGCCTGCCGGTTGACGTCCTGGATCACGCCGTCGGCATCCACGACGAGCATCGCGTCCGGCGAAGCGTCGAACACGGCGGTGTAGTCCCTCTGCTTGAGCACTCCCGGCTCCGTCCTCTCGTTCGGGTGGACCGGCAGCCCGCTCACGCGACCACGTCCCGGCACTGCCCGGTGTTCACCCATGAGATGCGTCCGGCTGGGGATTGTCAATGGGAGGCGCGACCGTCATCAGATCAGCCCGGCCCGCCTCAGCCGGTCCAGTGGATCGCCATAACCGGCGGATATCGCCAAGCCATCGTGCCGCCGCCCCTCACGCCACCGTCGTTGATGATCACCCTTCCACCGGAGCACCTCGCCAAGCGCGTGCCACCATGTAGGTCTCGCTCGGAACACCCGAGACCGATTCGTCCCCGCACCCTTGGCTCGGGGTGTACGACGCGCCCGCGTATAGGCGTGCAGGCGCGGCGGTCCTCCGAGGGGATTCTCAGAAGGTGGGCGGCGCGGATGAGCATTCTGGCAGCGTTCCTCCTGAGATGCGAAACCGTCCAAGTCGAACCGGTAGTGGTGAGTGCCGCCGCTGGTTGGCACGACAGCCATGAGATGGTGTCCCGTACGCAACTCCGCCCACATGCCCGGGAGATCCGGGTCAGCCAACACCGCGATGGTCGGTCGGGGCGGCCGACTGATCCATTGAATTGCATGTGTGCGCCCGTAGGGACCGGCAACCTCATAATCCGCCGCACGGGCGGCGACTCTAGCCTCACCCTCGATGTTGCGGACAAACGGGCCTTCTTCCAGAACCACCGCCGCCATGGCGGGAAGCGAGTCCGTTCGGCAGAAGATCGCCAGGGTGGCATACGCGTCCTCGTAGGGATGGGGAGGTCCTTCGGCCAACTCACCCCGCCTCCCGAATGCCATGCGGTCGTCGTCCATCCTGGCCCACTCCTGGCCATCGCCGACAGCCACTTGGGCCAGGACAAGCACGAGTACTCCGCCGACCGCCCTCACGGTAGAATCCATTCGCCAATGGCCGGGTACGGCAAGCCTTGTCTCAGAAAACCCCACAGACGGTCGCCGTTCGAGGAGACGGCAAAGCTGAGCAGTGAATGGTCGACACCGAACTCGCGCACGAAGTTGCCCGACCAATCGAACTGGTGGATCGTCGTGGCGGGGCCGTCGGCACTCCCCTTCCATAGCAGATAAAAGCCACCCTCTGTGCCGTATGCGGCCAAGTAGCCGGACTCGTTGTCGTCTTCCCAATGGAAGCGACCACCCTCGTCCAGGCGATAACTGGTCTTGGCTTCTCGTGGTCCCCTCACCTTGCGAACGACCGCCCCGTCTCCGTCCCGGACTTCGACCCAATTTTCGAACTGATAGGCAAGGGCAAGGCGACCGCCACTCGGACGCACCGCCGCGTAGCTCCGGTTCAGGAACCTCAAGCCCGTCTCCTGCGGCATGTCCTCTCGCGTGAATGGTTGTGGGTACTCCACCTTGGTCCAATCCGTCACGTGTCGCCGATCCGAATCGAATGACACCCGTGCCACCGAGAATTCCGAGAACATTCCATGGACCAACGCCACGTCTTCCCCGATCCACATCGGGGTCTCGGGTGCTATGGGAGCCCCGTTGAACGAGTATCGCTCGCCTATCGTCCAATCGGTCGCCCCTTCCTGCATTGACACCGGGGTCCAGTTCCACGTCGCGAAATCGTACACCCACCAAGTATTCGGGCGCCGTGGATCGGGAGTGATCCTGAAGGGTTGCCTGAACTCGTAGGGTCCATCGCCGTGGCCTCCGAAGCGCGACACCACCTCACCACTCTTGATATCCAGAACCATCAGGTGACGTTCGGTCGCGTCGTCGCCCACCAGCAGATACGCGTCGTTGACCACGCCCAAAGCCAAAACATGGCCGAAGTCCTCGCGACCTCCCAACAGTCGGTTCGACTCGAGAATCGGCTGCACAGGACCGGTCCAGACCGCGTCGGCATTGCCTCTCTCATCCTGAAGTGCAGGGACCTCCGTGCAGGCTGCAACGAGAAGGCCCATCGTTGTAATCCGCAGCAAGTATGACATGCGCTCCTTCCTTTCTCCTCTTGGGACCCGCCCCCCGGAGCGCAGTCGGTAGCAGACTTGCGGCCCCGGGGGGCGGATTGGACGGATGTCTTAGGTGCCCGGAGGGTCAGCGCACCCGCGGCTGCACTTGTAGCCGACGAGAGGCATGTTGCCCAGCAGGCAGGCGTAGTCTTCGTCCTTCTCGCACTCCTCCGCGGCGCACGCGGAGGCGAAACGCAGGACGGAGCCTTGGCTCGCGGTGGAAGTGTCCACCACTACCGGGACCGCGAGGAGCGCCGCCGCCAGAGCCAGAACGCGGACGGCCTTGAGGGGGTTCGCCATTGGAATTCTCCTTTCGGCGATGAGGTGGAGGCGGGCAATTCGTCGGAAGAGCGCCGATCAATCCACCTCTGAGGTGACACCGACCAACTTACGGTGGGTGGACGTAGGTCTTGAGAGGAAAAACACGGAAAGTTCGACGGGAGAAACCCCCAGCGGTGGTGACGGGAGAATCCCCCCAAGCCGGGGTTGGACGTTCCAGACGGTCGCCTTGACGAGCTTCCCGCGTTGACGTTGCTTTCTTCTGACGGCCAGCCCCAACGAAACATGCGGCCGCCGAGGCCGCGCACATCCTTCAAACCGACGCACTCGCCCAATTCCCTGTGGCATGCACGCAATCCAGACCTTCGACCTGACCAAACGCTACGGGACGCGCGCCGCAAAGTCGGTACTGGCCGTGGACCGGATCTCGTTCGCCGTCGAGGAGGGCCAGGTGTTCGGCTTCCTCGGCCCCAACGGAAGCGGCAAGACGACCACCATCGGGATGCTCGTGGGCACCATCAAGCCGACGGGCGGCAGCTTCAGCCTGTTCGGCGCGTCCGGCTCCGAGGGTTTCATGGCCGCGCGCGCCCGCGTCGGCGCCACGCTGGAGACGCCCAATTTCTACCCGTACATGAGCGGCCGCGACAACCTGCGGGTCGCTGCCGCGGTGAAGGGTGTGGGCCGTCCACGCATCGAGGAGTGCTTGGAACTGGTCGGCCTGTCCGACCGCGCGAAGCACCGCTTCAAGACCTACTCACTCGGCATGAAGCAGCGGTTGGCGCTCGCGGCCACCATGCTGAACGATCCCGAACTGATCATCTTGGACGAGCCCGCCAACGGGCTCGATCCACAGGGTATCCGGGAAATCCGGGAGATCATCGGCATCCTTGCCGAGCGCGGCAAGACGATCTTCCTGTCGAGCCACCTGCTTGCGGAAGTCGAGCGCACCTGCTCCCATGTTGCCATCATCCGCAAGGGGCGGATCGTCACATGGGGTGCGGTGGCGGATGTGGTGGGCGAAGGGAGCGCGGTGTTGCTGCGCGCGGAGGACACCGAAGCTCTGTTGAGCGCGATGGAAGCCTATCCGGACGCTACATCGGTGCGCCGGACCGACGACGGCATCGTCGCTGCGCTGTGCGCGGACGATTTCGCAAGCGTGACACGCTACTTGGCGGGACAGGGGATCTACCTGTCCCACTTGGCACCGTACCGGTCGAGCTTGGAAGAGGTCTTCATCGACATCACCCAGGGTGCGGTGGATTCGATGACGGAGATCGCATCTTGAAGACCCTGAGCGTGCTTCTGCGAATCGAATGGCTCAAGGCAGTCAAGCGGCGAGCCTTCTGGGTGGCGGTGGCCGCATTCGCCGCGTTCACCGCGCTGCCCGCCGTCGAAAGGGTCCGCAACGCCCAAAGTGATCAGAACGCAGTCTTTGCGCTGCCGGAGAGCTGGCCGGACATTCTGGGCAGTGCCACCGGGATGGGACCGTTGTTCGTCGGCGTACTGATGATCCTGCTCTTCGCACCCGAATTCACCTGGCGCACGGCGCGCCAGAACGTGATCGACGGACTCAGCAAGGAGAGGTTCTGCGCCGGGAAGCTCGTGGTGCTCGCCGGACTCGTCCTGCTCCTTATGGCAACGACGGTGCTGATCGGCGTCGGCGGTACGATGCTCAGTCCCGGCGCGGGCGGTCCCGGTTTCCTCCGGTCGAGCGATCTCAGCTACATGGGCGGCCTCGCCTTGGGCATGCTGCTCTTTGGGAGCGCGGGGATGATGCTCTCGGCACACCTCCGCTCTTCCGGATCCGCGCTGGCCATTCTGCTCCTGTACCTATTCGTTGAAGAGGCCATATCGAGGCTGATGCTGGGAACGGGACGTGAAGCTCTACGCGGCGCGGCGGACTTCCTTCCGTTCAATCTGGTCGAGGACCTCGGCGACGATCTGGCCCACTATCCCGTAGTGCTGGCCGAGGTAAACGCGGATCGTGCGGAACGGGGTCTCGTGTCTCTGGCGTTTCTTGACGTCTGGGTGCTCGTCGTCGCGGCCCTGACATACAGCGCGTCCTTTCTCGGCCGGGCATTTCTGATCATGCGCAAGCGCGACCTGTAGGGAACTCCGGTTCCGGGCTACCGAGGCTGGCCACGGCGGCTTAGAGACTCCCGCGTCCGCCGAAATCCCGACCAAGCGGACTGCGTAGAGACGGAAGGCGGTCGAGTACCGAGTCCGCAGCCCGCGGACGACAGGCCAGGCCTGCGGGCTGGAGCATGTTCGCCGAGGCCAGGCGGTTCCGCTTACGACCGCACCGGAGTGTGAAAAGGACGTTGGGGGTCGATTCACAGTCTGGGCCTCCGGCGATTCACACCGCCGCCGCAGGGCCGTGGCGGCATCTTGCGGCGTGCCGCTGGCGGTCGAAGGCGATCAGGTCGCCGTGGATGCGACGCGCCAAATCGAGCGCCCCGCCCAAGCGTGCAAACCGACAGTTAGCGCGTGACTTCACAACCGTACCTGAGTGCGCAAACGACGTGGGGTGCCGATGCGCACTTCGGCCCTCTGCCGATGCGCCCTGGATCCCTGCTCATCGGCAGGCGCGGCTACGTGTTGCGGCTCCGCAGCCCGGTCACCCGTGGCACACCAGCGGTTGGGGCTGTGGCGGTAGCGACCCCCCTCGCCGAGGGCTCGTTGCGGCATAGCGCCGAGTGTGTTTTCACACCCTCGCCGCTTGCCGACCAGGGTCGCTCCCGCACCAAACGATCCCTGCGGGAAGGCCGTATGGTCTGGTCGATCCCTTCGATGTTGCAGGTCGTCTCCTCGTACATGTCGGAGGGGGGGAATCCCGCGGCCAGTTGGCGAGCACCGTCCCGCGCAGCGCCGGGGGGAGTCTCCCCCCACGGCGACACCGGGTATCTCCCGTCAGAATTACTGGAATTCTCCTCTCTTGGCTCGAAGGCGCATTGCCGATACTTGGGTGTGCCGGATCGGACGCGCCGGTTCCGGCCAACCCAGACGAGGCCGCCCGATGAGGATTCGGCCCGAAAAGGAAAGAGGCACACCATGTCAGTTCGCACGATGCCCGCAATCGTCCTCATGCTCGCCTCGGCGGCGGCCTGCGAAGAGGACCCGGTCGCACCACACTATCAGCCCCCGGACGAGCCCGCCCATGAGCTCACGCAGGACGAGGCCGTGGCACTGTTTCGCGGAATCACCCGGCTGTCGCTCAACGACGAAGCCAACCCCATCCACCCCGGCAGTGTCATGGTCCAGTGCCCGCAGGGGGGACAGGTCGAAGTGATCGAGACCATCGACGAGTTTCAGTCGGAAGGCGGTCAGGAGGAGGCGGACGTGAGCCTCACGATCACGCCGGTCGCGTGCCAGATGAGGCATCAGGGCTACGCGTTCCTGGTGGACGGCGATCCCCACCTCCGCTCCCATCTCCACTTTGAGACCGTGACGCAAGGGTTCAGGGAGGTCGTCCGGATCCAAGGCTCGATCATCGGTACCCTCGGCTGGAAACTGAACCTGCGCTCAGGCAGCTGTGGGATCGATGGCTTTGTAGAGGCGACGGCGAGCGTGCTCCCGGATCCCGACAACCCGGCAACGGGCTTTTTCCACGGGTCGGTCTGCGGCCAAGAAGTGAAGATCGACATGTCAGAGTCGCTGATGCCGCTGAACTTCCCGATCTGAAGGGCGGCACAGCGTCGGAAGGCGGGTCTTTGGGGGGCTGGGGCCTTGCCCCGGCCCCCGAGACCTGCTTCTGCCCTCCGTGACCCCGACAGGGAGGTTGACATGATCGTAGTGATCAGAATCCAGCTCTCGCAGCATGGACTTCGGCGACGAGTGCGGCTTGCCGACATGGCTTCCAGAGCTTCTCAATCGAGGTCATTCTGCATCAACCGGCTTCCACCAATCAGCAACGCCGTGGACGACTATCTCGACTTCTGATTCATCGCTCTCGGTCACCCCTTCCGATCATAAACCAGGACGATCGGGGCGACCCTCTCGCCCACAAACCCTATGGTGCGGGTCATCTCCAGCCGACCCTCGACGATTTCGAGCACCACGCGGACCCGCCCGTCCGAACCCACCATGTGCTCCACCCCGAGCCGGGGGCCGTCCCAGAAGGCCCGGGTGCGCACGCGGTGTTCTCCCCCGGTTTGCGAGATCCATCCCCCATTCAGCGGCAACGTGACGCTCTCTCCGGGTGTGGGGACGTAGGCCAGCTCCTCTCCCTGCACGCCGAGGGCCAGTGCTTCCGGGCGGCGGCGCAACAGCTCGAAGGTCGCCTGACGGACGGCCATGAGTCGCTGCCCTTCCTCGGCCTGCCTGCGCAAGTCATCCAGTTGATCCGACCGGACCACCCTCGACTCCGTCCGCCTCTCCGGTCTGGGAATGGTCACCTGCGGCGAGCTGCCCAACTCGTCCAGCACCCAGGAGCCGGCGTACTCCGCCAGTAGCGCGTCCGTTTCTGCCCGGGTCATGACGGCCTGGCCGCCTCCACCCGAGGCGCACGCGGCACCGGCAATCGCAACCGTGACAAGCGCTAGCCTGCCGCCGTAACCACCCGCAACGCCCACCCGCCACGCTGTCCGGTTCATCATCGGATCCTCTCCTTTCCGCTCAATTGGTCCCGTCAGATAGCGTCCAATCCATCGCGTCCGAGGCAGGCCTATATTGCACGCAGCCCCCCTCCGCAAGGGTTGCCGCTACGAAGAGGTTCGTCGGTTCATCGTCGCCCCACACATGAGACCCTGCGTGCCCGTGAGGGCATGTCGCGTTGCTTCTCTACTCATGAACCCACGCGACGGACACCCCCTATGAGTAAGGGACGGAGGGAAGGGCTTTCACGAACGCAAAGTCGGAAAAAGTTGCTCTACCGCTCCAGCATCCAAACCTGCACCGACTCCACTCCCACATCATCCGTCATACGCCCAAGCAGGTAGTCGGCACCGATCTCGAAAACGGTCAGTCCGTCGGGCGTCTCGATGAACCCCAGCGCTCTCCCTTCCGGGTCGAACACCGTCCAGAGCGGCGCGGGCCGGTCGATTCCGGGAAGGGTGGCCTCGCGCACCCAGAGGTGATTCAGTGGATCGGTCAGCAGCATCCGAAAGGCTGGGAATTGCTCCACAAGGGGCATGTCCCCGTATCCCTGGCGGGCCATCTCCAGCCGCTGTCCGGTCAATCCGGCCCGCTCCAGCGCTGCATCGAGCGCCTCGTCGACTTCCTCGCGGGTGGGCGGGCGGTTGTCGTACTCTCGACGGACGATGCGGGCAAGTGCGCCGGTAGTCCGCTCGTAGGCTCGGAGCTCGTATTCGTCGTCGGGGGTAATGATGACCAGTTCGCCCCACTCGGCTTCCCAGAGCGAACGTCCAAAGGGCAGATTGCCCAACACCGGCATGCCGTTCATGAAGGCGAGGTATGACTCCTGCCCGGGGTGGGTGCCGAACTCCACCGGCGAGGCGGTGTCGGCTCGCCTCAACAGGTAGGTCTCCCGCGAACGCCGATATCCTTCGCCCGTCACTTCCCCGATCCGCCCGAGGATGCTTCCGTCGTCGAGCACGACCCGCAGCTCAAGCGGACGGTCGGGTCGTGACCGTGTCGCCCCGCGAGGAGCGGGAGCCGGACGCGCGCCCGCTTCGAGGACGAACGAGCGTCCGAACATTCCCCCGGCGTCCAGAACCGAGATCGCGCGGCTCCGGGACTCCCACGCGACGAGGGAATCGCCGGGCCATGTGTCAACCCCTGTCAGGTCCATGAACTCCCCCGGGCCTTCGCCTTCTCGTCCCCACGTCGCCAAGTGGACACCTGCGCCATCGAACACCCGCAGCTCGTTCGTTCCCGAGTTTGCGACAACTATCCGCCCGTCTGGAAGGACGACCGCGTCGCTTACCTGGTGGAGCAGGTATGCCTCGTCGCCGACTACCGCGCCAATCGACACCGTTGGCTCCTGTCCGATCCGCCACGGCAGCCGCGAATCATCGGCGGGACGAAGGTTTTCGACAATATGAATCCCGGCGCTGTCGCGGCTCTGGCCGGCGGTGCTGTCTTGGGCGATGCCTTCATGGAAACTGGTCGCGACCGCAGCCATCGCCAGCGACAACATGGCCGCCCTTGTCGGATCGAACATTCTGTTGGGGTGCATCTTGCCTTTCCTCTTCAAGTTGGGATTCCCGAGGGCAGAGCCTGTAACTAATTCCTCAGAAAAACGATAGGGAGAAAACGGCACCGTGTCGATCCTGACTCAGGACCGTAACCCCGTTGTGGGGGACCGGACATGCTGGCCGGTGTGACGCCGGGGGTGTCACTGGTCGGCCCCAGCCTTGCCCAGAAGCTGGCTCGTGATCCGCTACCGATCATGAGTATCCATGTCAAGCGGAAGCCGTTTTTCTTTGTAGAGACCTGCCTCGCGGCGTGTCTCGCGACGGCTCGGTTGCGGTGTCCGCTTCTCCCCGGCTCGATCATCCGTGAGCGCTCCCCGCCGGGCTGGGCGTCGGGAAGGCCGGGCAGGAGTACTCGCGCGGCGGATGTGCCGTCCAAGTGCGGTCCTGGTGCACCAGGGCGTTGGCGAGGACGAGGAGCTTCCGCATCACCGCCGTCAGGGCGACCTTCGGCGGCTTGCCCCGGGCCACGAGCGCCTCGTACTTGCGCTTGAGGTCGGGATTGTGCTGAACCGCGACCACCGCGGGCATGTAGAGCAGTCTGCGGACCCGGTGCCTGCCGCCTTGGATGAAGCTCCGTCCCTTCCAGTGTCCGGACTCCCGGGTGACCGGGGCGAGTCCGGCGAGGCTGGCGGCGCGCGACCGAGTGAGCATACCCAGTTCTGGCAAATGGACGATCAGTCCCGCGGCGGTGATGTCCGAGATGCCCGGGATCGAGGTCAGGATCTCGGCCCGGCGCTCCATTGCCTTCTCCTCCCCGATCCGCTGCCGGATCTCGGTATCGATGAGCTTCAGCTGGCGGTCGATCTGCCGCAGCCTCTGCCTGGTGACCCGCTTGCCCACGGGAGTGCGCAAGTTCTTGCCCCGGTTGGTGGTTGCGGTGCGATCCCTGACCAGCGCGTCGCGGATCTGGTGGAGCTCGGCAAGGTCGCGCTGTCGCTCCGACCGCGCCTGGGTCGGGCGCAGGTCTTCGACAGCGGCCGCCATGGTGGCCAGCATCCGGGCGTCCACCGCGTCGGTCTTGGCGCGCCGCCCGATGGAGCGGGCGAAGGACCGGACTTGGAAGGGGTTGATCGCGTACAGGGGGAGCCCGGCCTTCAGGAGGGTGTCCTCGAAGTCGCGGTGGAAGGCTCCGGTGGGTTCGTACGCGATCCGGTCGATCCCGGAGCCGATCCAGGCGATCAGCTTCCGGAAGCCGGCCCTGTCGTTCGGGAACCGGGACGCTCTCCCCTCGGGGGCGGCGAAGGCGTCGAGCCAGTCCTTGGAGATGTCGATTCCGACGGTGCGGAGGATGCTGATCATGTGTTCTTCCCTTCTCCTGTGCTTGTCATGCGAGCCTCGATGCTCGTGTATCCATTCAGGACATTGGGAAGGACGGTGGCGACCACACTCAACGACGGCCCCTTACGGCCAGCCAGCATATCGATCCGACCACCGTCCCTGCTGAGCGCCCGCTCCGGCTCGCTCCGCTCGCCTCTGCGGGCGCTCAGCAGCCCGGGCCTTCCCCGTGACCCGGTCATGCAAATCACGCGGGAATCTGCATGATTGTTAGAGACAAGCAGCTTACCCGCCGTGGCCACACTCCGTGTGTTCCCCGGAGGGGCTGGCGGGGGCTGTGCCCCCTGTGACCCCCCAACTGCAAACGTCGCGTCGTGAGCGACGGGAAGTGGGCCAGTCTATGGCCTGTCAATGGCCCCCAAGGGTTCTCCCGTGACTGACACGCCGTAGCATCGCTCCACCCGGCTGCGGAGGTGCCTTGACGGTTTGAAGACCGGCACATCCCGGGCCGGAACCTCGACCGTCTCTCCGGTCCGGGGATTGCGACCCGTGCGGGCCTTGCGGTGCCTCACCTTGAAGGTGCCGAAGCCCCGGAGTTCGATGCCGTCGCCTCGGGCGAGGGCCTCCTTCAAGGCATCGAGGAAGGCGTCAACCATCAGCCCGCATTCCCTCTTCGTGACGCTCGGTCCGACCGCTTCGGCGACCTGCTCAACGAGTTCGGCTTTGGTCATCCTCTTTCCTTGCGCGAAGTGTGGCCGAGTCTTGCCGCTTCAGTATGATAACCTGCGGCGCGACCCACGGCGGCTGGTCCCACCGACCGCGCCAAGGCGAAGCCGTGCCCCGATGGCGTTGGCCGCACCAGACATCCTCTTGGCGTCAGGACGGCGTCCGTCACGGCTGACCGATGGCCTTCCCGCAAGGGATTGCTGGCCCGGAGCGACCCCCACGGAGGTTGGGATGGAGTGCACATCCCAACCTCCGCAGATGCCACAGCAGGCATCGAAAAAGGGGGGTCGCTCCGGTCACGGCCTCCGGTTCCCGTGCGGCGCAGCCGCCCCGGAGGCCGTGATGCAACCATAAGCCATACAACGACATACGCAGTCGCAGACATGCACGTCCGATCCGGGGTTTCGCGCACATCGGGGTCTGTTTCACATGTGCGGCCCTCGCACGGCACCGGACGCGCGTACCGATTCCGAACAACCGTCTCTCAAATTGCGTCGTGCGCGCCACGCCGTTCGCCGGGATGAACCGGACCTGGACGACCGGCCACTGGTCGAACAACCCTTCGCAGGCGAACTTTTCCTTCGCGCAGATCGTGCAGTCCATCAACCAGAAATCGAATGATGGCGCGTACCGAGAAAACGTCGGCGCTTCCTACGGCGCCAGCCAATGGGGGGCCGGAACCGAGTGAGAAGTGTGATTCCTTGATCGGCAAACCGGCATTGGCGCGAAAAACGGCGGTAGGCTTCACCCGGCCTCCGGGACAGCGGAACTGCGGATCCGAGTTCCGTGACGGCTCATCGGACTTGTACTTCCCCACTCCTGCCGGCACAACGGTCCAGGAGTTGCTCGGCGTTCGCCAAGCCCTCGCCGCTCGGGCCCTCGTCGCGCGGGCCGTCGTCATGCTCGACGACGCGGGACGCCGTGACGTTCAACTGGGGCTTCGACCCCTCGGAAGTAGTCTCGCTCACCATAAGGATGTCTGTGCTTCGATGGGCGCAGAAAAACCCACACCGCCGATGACGCTCGCCTCTAACAAAGCCTGTCGTGCGGTCCCCGTCCGTGATCGTATACCTCAGCTCAACAAGTGTCGCGCTAGCGCAATCGAGCCCTCCCGCCTGAACGCCAACTGGCCGATTCAGCATCCGCGGTGCACCAGCGCACCCAGCTAACGCCACCACGCCTGCCGCCACTATCATCGGCCGCGTCAACGCGGCGGCGGTCTTTTTCGTCATTTCCATTTCCTCTCCTACCAAGTTGTGGCTGGGAAACTGAAGGATTCCGGCACGGATGCCGCCTTGCTCGCGCAGCGCCTCGATGCTCGTCACGCAACGCTCGATTTCGCTGTGGGATCTCCATGCGCTCTATACCATCGGGGTCACTGTTGAGTTCCGCGAGAGCGTTGCCCGGCGATTCTAACCCCGGACGATGACGGGGGTGAGGGACCGGGGGTTGTGGAGCTGCGTGAGCGAGCCGACCGGGGACGGCGCAACTGGAAGCGGAACCGGGACGCCCAGACTTCGCGCACATGCTGGAGGCGGGAGGACTCCGCCGCGTCCGCGTTCGCGGCCGGGAGGAGATCCGAAAGGGGATTCCTGATTCACGCCGCCGCCTTCTCGGGCTTCTGATGCGCAGCCTGTACGGGATCGGCACCCCGCGCGGCCTCCAAGGACCTCGCCGGGGCACCCGCAGCCCTCGCTCGGCACCTCGGCTCCGCCATCGGGCACCTCCTCGGCCTCGTTCGCCGCCGTCTCGGTCCTCTCAACGCGATTCCTCGGCTCTGCAATCCCCAAAGACCCGCAGCAGCCACCTCTCCAGCCCGGCCCTTCAGCTACCCCTTTGTTCCACGGCCCGTTAGCGGGTTGCCCGCCACATGGACATGGCGAGGGCAATGTCGTCGGGCTCGTCCCAGAGGTCGAGCAGGTGCCGGACGACCAAACGCGGGGTCGGGTATTGCTCTCCTCGCCCAACTCGCGGCCCAATGATGATTCGGTGCGACCACATTTCGGCGAGCGCTGGACGGGTGGTTGCGTTGGTGCCGTGGCGCTCGCCAATCGGTTGCGCTGCCACGGAGAGCGGACGACGCCCACGCCCGTGGAATCCGCCGAGCGCGGGTCTCTGAGGTTCTGAAGGGGCGGAGTCCCTCGCCAGCCCTGCGGCTATACGGGATCGCTGGCTTCCCGGGCACTCTAACGGGTCGATAGCTCGCCCGGCGGACGCCCTCCGGGGCGGTCGTCGAAGGGTTCGCGGGGACGGCCCCCGGAGGCAAGGTCCGAGGTCTCCCCGGCATGGCTTGCCGCCCGATGCACGGCGTACTCGACGGCCTTCGTGCCAGGTACTGCTGGTTAAGAGAGACCCCGTAACGGAGGCAGGCTGGGATATACATCCCAACCTGCCCGATGCCGATCGAGGCATGCCGAGATGGACTCACTACCAGCCCGCGGCCGAGGAGCGCGGATCGCCACCGGCGCTCCGCTGGCCATAGTGCAACCACAATCCGGACAATGATATACGCCGTCACGGGTATGCACGTCCGAACCGGGATTTCGCGCACATTGGGGTCCGTTTCACATGTGCGGCCCTGGCACGGCACCGGACGCCCGTCCCGAGTCCGACCAACCGTCTCCCCAGACGTTCCTGCGCGCCAAGCTCCCGCCGGTTCCCGATCATGCGCCTGAACCGCTCGGATCGGGACGAACCGGACCCGTTGGACGACCTGCCACTGGCCAAACAACCCCATCGCAGGCGACGTTTCGTTCGCGCAGATCGTGCAGTCCATCTTCGAAAGGAATCGAATGATGGCACGCACGAAACGAAGCCGGCGCTCGTACGGCGCTGGCGAGTGGGGCCGGAACCGGGTGAGGATCTTTCCCGACCCGAAGACCGGCCTCTTTCAGATAGAGTGGCGCGAGAACGGCAGAAGGCTCACCCGGTCGCTGAGACACCGTGACTGGCGGCTCGCGAAGCGGCAAGCGGATCAGTTCGCCGCAGGCTTCATCGGCGCGCCGAACGGCAAGGCGGAAGCCAAGCCCGAGGCCATACTCCGCGTGTTGCCCGGAGTAGCTGGCGGGGGGGCCTGACCCCGTCGAGTTCGCCGCCGCCACGGCAGGCCGGGGCGCGTACGCGGATGTAGACCGCGTCGATGGCCCGCACCGGAGAGTAGATCAGGCCACATGGTCCTCCGCCGCAGGTCGCGGGCGATAGCAGGTCAGGGCTCTGAGCATGGAGGAGGGCGACTGCCGGCGCACATCGTGCCGCGACACTGTAGACGCGATTACAATAGCTGAGTGAGCGGGTCCCACCAACCCGCACCGCGCCTTCGCCCGCCCGGGTGCCGGGGGCTCCCTCTGTTACGGTTTGGTGGTTGACGGTCTCGACGCGTTCTTCCACCGTTGTAGACAGGCCGGGGGGTGCCGTCCTCTACCATTACCGACCATAGGAAGAGCTACCATGCAGACCACGACCCCGGGGGGGATCAAATCAAGACACAAGGAAGGACACGAATGACCAGAACCCAACCACGAGTCACCAAGGATGTCCTCGAACTAATCCGCAGAGCGGAAGTGGCTGTCCAGCGCGGTGAGCTGAGCAAGGCGCAGACCTTGGCTTACGCGCTCCATGATGCGGGCTTCCGCAACACGGCCTCCGACATTGAACGCAAGATCAAGGAGGCCGAGGCCGATGGGGAGGATGGAGAGCCATTATACGACGAACTGCCCAAGCAGCCCGAATACGAATACTACTAGGGCGGCTGAGGTCAGCGAGTGGGAGATTTCTTGACGCGGGGCAGCGAGGCCCCCGTTCACCGATTGGTGAGGCTCACGAGGCGTATCACCCGCAAGGTGGAAACTTCAAACTCGTCCAGTTCAATGTAGGCCATCAGACCGCCTTGGCCGAAGGCGTCGAGGTGGTGCGCGGGAATCCGGACATGGTGGCTTCGGTGGCCGACTCGCTCGACTTCGAGCACAGGTACACATCCGGGGTGATCGCCTGGGCACCGGAAGACCACCCCACCGACGAGCAGATCGACGCGGTCCTCGACGAGTTCGAGAAAACGGCTTGGTCGGGGTTGGAGCCCGACCGCTACGCTTGGGAGGCCGTTCTGCACCGTGGCGGAGGGCGGAGGATGTTCGATCCGCTCCGGCCTTCAACCACGAACACGGCTGGAGCCGTCCCGACGAACCCCAGCGGGCCAGAGTGCAGCAGCCCGGCCCACCGCCACAGCTGGGGGCCGGGCTCCGGCTCGAATCCTCGCCGCACGACCTGATCCGAGACTACCTGCTCCAGCGCATCGAGCACGGCGCGGTGAAAGACCGCTTCGATGTCGTCGCCGCGCTCCGGGAGGCAGGCTTGGAAGTGCCGCGCCAAGGCAAGGACTACAGTGCGCCGTGAAAGGCGCGTTTTCCTAGTGGGCGCGAATCCCACCCAGCAACCGTCGCTCCGGCTGGTAGCGGCCAGGGCGGTTCATGGAGGTAACGACATGGGCTGAAGCACTCTGGAGAGAAGGGCCGCCTTGGGCGGCTCAGCGACCATGGACACGGTCGAGCGGCCCAGATAGGGCCGGTTGCCGTGCATGATTCGCAGGAGGAGCTCGAAGGTGGAGTTGAGCCACAGGCAAAGGACCTCGTCCTTGCCCCAAGCCCGTTTGCGGGGGAGAACAGATGTCCAGGATCTCACCCCGAGCATCGAGGAGTCTGTCATCACCGGAGCCACTCGCTGGGGGGCCATACCGAGTTCGCGTGCGAGTTGCAGTCGTGCTTGTTGGGCCAGCATCCGATCCTGATCGCTCCTTCCGCGGTCGGCCCGCCGCTCAAGCCGTGAGTCGGCACGCGCTTCCAAAGACTTGTTCTGAAACGCCGTGTGCCACCACAGCGCTGGGAATCCCGCCCGAAGTTCCATTCCGGGTCTGTGGCTCCTGACGGACGTTCTCGGAGGTGAAGAGACCTTGCTTTGGGTTCTTGATCTGCATCTCGTAGGGTCCGAAGTCAGCCAGCTTGCCGAGCTCAAGCTTCCGGGTCAGCCCCAGCGCTATGATCGGCTCGTCTGGATTCCGCAACTATGAATTCACAAGGCACGCCCGGTTGGTCTTGGGGTCACCTGACCGCCGCCGGGTGGGGACGATCAGCACTTCGGCAATGCGCCTGGACTCGGAGAACGACACCAGCCGCTGCCTGGGCAGCCCCTTCTTCGCGCTTCGGTTCCGAGAATTGTGCCTCGTCGTTGGGCACCACGAAGGCCGAACCCAGCCCCGCATAGAGGCTAGCCGCCATCCCGTCCAAGGCCTTCCGCAACGCCTCTTTCATATCTTCCGCGTTCCGCTTGTTCAGGAGCGACCCGAAGATGGGGTCCACACCGTGTTCTTCGTGTCCGCTTTCGGGTTCCGCCGTCCGACGAGGCGAGCGGAGCGAGCCGAGGGGGCGGCGGGGCGGATCACGCTGCGGGGTTCAGCGCCTTGGCGATGAGCTGGACGGCGCGGATGTCGTCGAGGGTCCGGATCCGTTCGGCGCTGAGTGTCACGATCATGCTCCCATGATCTGCTCGCACCCCCGCTCATGCTCACTTCCCGTTGGACAACGCTTCAGCTTGACACGCAGGAAACGGTTCGGTATGGTCCTATCGGGACGCACCTGCGGTGGATCTCCATCGTACTGCCCCCCTTCCGAGGCCCGCGCTCCGGCGCGGGCCTTCGTGTTCCCCGCTCCAGAAGCTCCCCCGTGACATATCTCGCCTACCTCGACGAACTCGGTCACATCGGCCTTTACATCAGTCGCGAACACCCACAACACAACGATAGCCCCGTCTTCGGCCTTGCAGGGTTTGTGATGCCCATCACGCAAATACGTGGATTTGCGATGTGGGTCTTCCGACTCAAGAAGCAAGTGTTCTCGCACGAACTGGCGAGGTCAAGCAAGATTCCCGCGCAATGGGAGAAGAAAGGATCTCGCCTCTACACCGTCAAGAACGTGACCCGTTACCGCCAACACAGACTGCTCACCAATAGGTTGCTCGACAAGATCACCACCCTCAATGGATTCGTGTTTTACGTCGGAACCAAGAAGACCGCGGGCGTAGACACCCACAACCCCAACAGCTTATACACCGCCACATTTCTGGAAGCGATCAAGCGGATCGACCAGTTCTGCTCGGAGGATCGCGGTCCGGGAGCGAGGTTCATGGTGGTCTTGGACGAACACAACCGACGCTCACACATCGTCACCGCAGCAGGGCAGAGCATGTTTGGGGGAACCGAGCCGCGACGCCGACTCATTGAGCCCCCGTTTCAGGTAGAGAGCCATCGCTATCAAACACTTCAAGCTGCCGACTGGATCGCAGGACTGATGGGACGAATCGGGGCGTACTGGGCTGATCCTGTAGCGTATCCAGAGAACGAGGTGTTCCTGAAGTACTTCGGCCAACGTGTACAAGATCACTCCCACCGTTCCGGGATCCGAGGCGCGAATCCGCTGGCCCGATGACAGATCGTACTCGGCCTTCTTTGTAGACTCCGCTCTGCCTATTCCGCTGCGAGATCCCGGTCGAGCAGTTTGCGTCCCGACCATGGATGGACACGATATCGTGTCATCTGGTGGTTGGCTCGCATTCTATAGGGATCGTTGAATGGGCCACCTCTTTCACTCCACCTCATGAGAATTGGCTCTCACACAACTTGTTCTTGCCAACCGATCGAAGGATCCTCAACTTGCGTTGATGCCCCAGTCCGACTCGCTACCGCTCGCGAGGCATCGCTCGATGCCGAGAGGGACTATGAAGATGATACTACTCTTGACGATCGCCGTCGCTCTGTTGGCCCAGGTGGGATGCGCGACTACGGTCCTACGTGTCCCGGTCGTCCGTCCCCCAACCGTCAAGGAAATTGAAGTGCAGGCCATCGAGCAGGATATCGTTGCCAAGCGTCACGCGAAGTATTTTGAGCAGAAGCAGTTCTACGACAGCGTGTCGTTCGCACTTGCCCGAGGCAATGGGCCAAACTGCCCATCACGTCTCAAGCGCCAGAAGATCGGGATCACGACCCTCACCGACCGCGATTTCCGCCATCACCCTGACGCACCCGTTCGGTTCATTCCTTCTGCATTTGGGCCAACCGTTCAATCGGTCGTTCCAGGTTCCCCTGCCGATGGCCAACTCATACCAGGTGACGTGATACTGAACTGGAACGGCACCGATAATCTTCCTATAGATCTGAGATTGTATCGTCCACCAGTTGGTGAGAGCGCGTTTGCGCTGGCGACACCATACCCTCCAGCGACTCTCTCCTTGGCGGTCAGACCCGCATCACTGTGCCCACTGGTCGTCTTCGTTGAGTCGAGACAGGCCAACGCCTTCACGGACGGTGGGGAGTACTTTCTGACCAGCGCACTGGCCGGGCGTATTCAGAACGCGGATGAGGCCGCGCTGGTGTTGGCCCATGAACTCGCTCACCTCATCGGCGATCACCTTGGGAAGATGCGTAAGAACACCGTGGTTGGGGGGGTGATCGGGGCTGTCTTGGATGTTGCGAACTGCGCTACGAATGGAATTTGTAATTCCACTGCCGCCACAGCTACAGGCATGGCCGCCGGGGCGCGTGCGTTTTCTCGGGAGTTTGAGGATGAAGCAGACTACTTGGCGGTCCTCTTGATGATCCGGGCCGGGTTCGACGCGGAAAAAGCGGCCGTTTTTTGGTTGCGGATGGCCGAACAGACGGGACTCGGTTACTCTGCGACTCATCCGGCCCACGCGAGACGTTATGCGAACACGGTTGCTAGAGCGCGGGCAGTAGCGGCGTGCGCTGAGGTCTTGGGTGGTCCTTTGTTCCTCATCATTCCGACTGATTACTTCAGCCGCGAAGAGCGGATCAATCGAAGGAACTCAGGGGTCGAGGGCACTTGTATGCGATGAGATGAGGTGTTTGGATGCCGAGCATAGCACTTGTTGAAAGGATGGCGAACACCTTTAGGTTATTGTGCGAGCGAGCCTTACGCGGGGCGGGAGACAGTATGCGGGGCGGAGACCGTCCGCGGGTTGACTCTGGCCCGCTCTAAGGCCGGTTAGCCGCCAACCCCAAGTAATGTTACTTGGGGCTCGCGAAGGGTCTCCGCCCGAATCCCCGATTGTTGACTTCGGTTGGCTGCCAGTCCGGCTCGACATCCAAGATGAACTTGATCGCCGAGTGCTCCAGATCCATCCGATTGGCATGTTCCAGCCCATCGGGATCCGCGTCCTCCTCGTCTTCACGCTCGACGCCGACGTATGTGAAGAACTGACGTGGACCAACGTTGCCGGACGGTGGTTCCTCAGCCCCGAAGTCGTCGGATTCCGATCCATCGCCGTCAGACTCATCCTTGGTTGTGTGGGTGCGCCTTCGCTCTCCCGGTGGCGCCGGGCCGTCGTTATCCTCTTTCGTTCTGCGGCGCTCCTCTCCGCCTTGGTTGACCCCGAGGCGCATCCGCAATTCGGCCTCGCTCGTCACGCCCATCTCCCGGAGCAGGTCCAGTACGCCGGGCTCGAGCCCCGCCTCCCTAGCCAGTAGCTCCCACACGGGCGTCTTGAAGGATATCCTAGACTGAAGAAAGCTGTCGGGCTCCCACCCGGTCTCCTCGAAAGCAACCGATCCTGGGCGGCGTAGGCTTCCCGAAGAATCCGGTATCCACTGTCGTTGGTTGAGCGTGCGTACAAAGGCCGCATCGAACAACTCGACCCGTCGGTCGTGGGAGTAACTCCACTCGTACACAGCATCGAAGGGTCGCGAGCCGCGTTGTTTCTTGAGGTCAGCCAAAGCATCCCAGAGATCTCGCGAACGGGCACGGCGCTGGGCCGGATCCAGTGCTGCAAGCCTGCCGAGCAGAGCGTCAAGCCCTCGGATCGTCTTGTCATCGAGGCGGCGATTCCAACCGCTGCGTTCCAACCCCGCATGTTTCCGGATCTGGCGCAGCTCCTCTTCAGACAGATCGCACTTGACCTTCATGGGCCTCAGGTATCGCGTTGCACCCGACCTTTCCAGTAGTCTGCGAGCCTCCTCCCCCTTGAGGCACGAGACATCGGGATCCACAAACAACACTTCGCGCAGGGCGTCGAACAGACTGCGGAGCCTGTCCGTCGCGATGTACAGGTTGCCTGGCTGCTCCCACAACCCGTGCACGCCCGAGCCGTCCACAGCTTTCACCCAAGCTGTCGCGCCCAACTTCTTCACCAGCTTGTCCTGCTGCTTCCGGGAGTCCGTTTGGACCGCGCCAAGCATCAGTCCGACATCAGACGCATACTCCTCGTCCGACACCACCGCTCCAGCCCGGTACTTCGGGAGGACATTTCGGATCACGTTGTCGACCGGATCTGGCTCGGTAAGGCCCAAGGACTTGAGGAACTCTCGCGCTTCGTCCGTTCGGCAGACTCCTGCGCGGACGGTCGGGAAACTCGTCTCTACGTCCCCGGGCAGAAACGCCTGCGGCTCTGCTTCGACTACGGGTGGCACGTGCGATCCGTCTTCCAGTCGAACGATGGGCTGCGACGCGACACGATGGCGAAGGGCAAACCGGGAACCGAGGAATCCGTATAGTTCTTGGATCCACTCGTCGGTCTGATCCTCAAGAAACGCGCGCGTCAGGCGCCCTAGAAGCGTTTCCGGCGTAAACTCTCGGATCCCCAGCTCCTGCACCAGGTATCTCCGCAACTCCGGCGTCCTGTCTCGCGAGATCGTGCCTGCCAACCAGTGCAGGGGCCGCGTTCGACGATGTAGGGCAGCCAGTTGCGTAGGTGACAGCAATTGCCGGAGTTCCGCGCCACGGGCCAAGAGACCGTCTTCGGCACTCACGTACGTGCCGCCGCGGGCTGGTAGCAGCTCCTCCCGGTCGAACGCCATCTTCGTCTCCTCGGACAATCTGCTGAACATCGACTCCTCGAACGCAGCCACGTCCAACGGAAGGCAGGCAAGCGCGGTCGCGTTCAACAGACGCTTGTCGCGTAGCCAACGCAGACTCTCGATCAATAGCGTTCCAGTCTCCCGCACGCATGTCCGGTTCCAGTCGTCCCGGGCGGGTACGTTGTCCCGGCTCGGCGTCGTTCGATATGGGCCTTGGATCAGGAAACCAAGGTGCGTCGGCACCACGGTCGGAAAGAACACGACCAGGGGCGAGGACTTGACGGCTTTGAGCGTCCTGCGACCGTCTTGCTCCGCCGTCAACCACGCGAGTTCCACATGGCCGCCGAATTGTCCGCCTTCGGTGTGAACCGGTCGTGAGAACACCAGCCATTCGTCATCGACTTCCGGCTCTCCCGACTTCTTCCCCACTACGGTTACCCGCCGCACGCCCGACCCTTCCGGAACTGCTTCTCGCAGGTAGCTGCCAACTGGGATGCCATCCACCGCCCAGTGAATCTCCTCGATCTGCCGGAGGAACAACAGCGACATCGTGCCGATCCGTGAAAGTCCCTCTGCGATCTCCGTCATACTGGAGTTTTCACCTTCCCGGAGCGGAATCAAGATCACAGTCTCTTCCGGTTTCCGTCCCAACGGATCCGTCGCTACCGGCCACACGAAACTCTCGATTGCGAAGGCATCGGACCCTGAGTGAACCTCTGGACGATCCGTGAACGCGAAGACGGACTTGAATCCGATCCCGAACCGTCCAATCTCGGTCAGCTTCTTGGTGCCCTGACCGATTCCGCACACCCCACGGATGTCCGGTTCGTCGAACGGTACACCGAAGTGCGATACACGCAGAGCGCCTGCGTCAAGCTCGAACGAGACCGCTCGCGATCCCCGCCAGTCTGTCCTGCGAGCAAGCGCGTCCTCAGCGTTCTGGAGAAGCTCGTAGATGAAATGGGTACGGTCGCCATATCGGTTGGCAAGGAGCAGCCGCCCGATCCTGCCGATGTCCGTTCCGTATCGGCGTTGGTTGTCTTGGCGTATTGCGTCGTAGTCGCAGGCCATCGTTGACCCCGTGTGATCCTCGTTGTGTCCATCCCCACCTCAACTCCTCCACTCGATCAATCTAGGCGAACATCCACCACTGACCCAGCCACTTTACCGCAACCGAGCGGCGATCGTGGCGTTCTCGTTCCGGCGATACGCGATGTCCGGCCGGGCTACCTCACCGGCGGGCCAAGCTGGGGGTGCAAGGGGGGCGGAGGCTCCTCTTGCCGTTCGGGTGCCTGCGAAACGCTCCCCAGGCGCCGCTTGGGCTTCCGGTACGCGGCGGGACGCACGCGGCGCCCTGCCGGGCTGAGGTGGCAATCTTCCGGCACGCGAGCGAGATCCACGCGGTCGAAGGCGGGGGCGATGTCGAACCGGCGACACACCTGGCTTCTGAAAGGGTAACGACATGGGCAGCTCGCATGATGCCGTCATGGAGTACATGGTAGACGAACTGAAGAAGGACCCCGGCGCGAAGAACAAGACCTTGTTCGCCGGTGCCCTGGAGATCGACGAATCTGTCGGGGAGCTTACGCTGCAACAGTTTCACGCCAAGTATCAACTGCCCGCGACCCGGAGGATAGCGCCGCCGCCACAGCCCGCACGGCAACCGAAGGCGGACCCGGCGCCCGCCGCCGTACCCGCACCATCCAGCGACGAAGCCGCGGTCATGTGAGTTTGTGGAGCGGACGCTCGAAGTGGACCCCGATGTCTCTAACGCGGACCTGTTCGCCGGTGCCCGCGAGATCGACCCCTCCGTTGCGGAACTCTCGGCCCGACAGTTCCCCCCTCCAAGTGAAGGCGCGGCTGGCAAGGAATGCCGCGAACGACCCCGAGGCGCCGCCGGAACCGGAGGTGCCACCGGCTGAGGAGACCGCCGCCCCGGAGGTACCGTCGGCGGGGCGGGCGACCTGGTGACGGTTCGCCGTCTTCTGCTCGATCTGGCCAAGGAACTCGCGAACGGCCGAGAGCCAGGCGGACACGATTGAGGTCATGGCCCGCCTGGACGACTATGTGGCCACGATCATGGAGGCGGCGCGCGGCTAAGCACAACGAGACGGGTCGACAGCACCACGCCCTTCTGGCCGGCCAAACGCCTTGGCGGCTTCGGGACATCTGAGGCGGGCGCGGACGACGACTGCCCAACGCCCTCCCCGCTGGACGTGGCGCAACCGAAAGCGCGCCAGCGGCATGGACGGCCGGGGCCTTGTCCGGCAGAACGGCGATTTCGTGTCCGGTGATCCCCAAAGTGAACCGGACACGCAGGAATCGCCACCGGAACCCTCTTATGGCGGTCCCGGCAGCGTGCCCACCATGCCGTGACGCCACCGATCACCGCTCGGAAGGCGGCGGCAGGGAGCTTGGCAAGCCGTCCGGGGCCGTGCCCGAGACACTCAACCCCGGGTGTGACGTCTACGAGCGGGCCGCCGGAGAGATCGGCGTCGGAGCATGGGATGTGCCGTCCGGTGCCGTCACCCAACCTACGAGGCCCGGTTCCTCTGATGCAGGCCGACGAACCCGACGATGACGCGTTCGTTCTGCTCGTCCCAGGCGAAGGCGATCCGGATCGTGTGGTGCGGGTCGTGACTGGTCCCCTTGCCAAGGTGGGAGGCCAGTTGCCATGCGGTTCCGTTGACGCGGGTCCGGTACCAATCCGGGAACCGTCCCATCGTTGGGGCCGACTGATTCGACTTGTAGAACCAGCCGGGGCAGGTTTCCCCGATCCGGTCGGTCGGCCCATTCCGGTACGCCGTGGCGAGCCACGCCAGCGCGTCGAACACCTCCGTGGGGTTCGCGAACGGCGTGTCCTCGTTCGAGCGGGAGTTGAGCTTGATGAGCAGCCTGTCGGGGAACATCTTCCGCGCCTGCGCGATGGCTTCGCGGACGCTCCCCACGGGCTCCGCGGCCACCGGCTCACTCTCATTCGTCCGGGCCTGCCGACGCTCCTCGATGTAGGCGCGCCGCCAGTGCTCCTCCATCCTACGGCTTCGCGCAACCTCCTCCCGGAGCCGTCCGGCCTCCTCGTCTCCCAGCGCCTTCTCCTCTCGGAGCGTTCGGTTGTCCGCTTCGAGGCGCTCGCGGTCCTCGCGAAGGGCCTCGATCTCGGGCCGGGTTGAGTCGTCCTCCTTCACGGACGCTCCGGAGGCAGGCTCGGTCTCGGCATCCGTGCCGTCCGACGGCCCGGAGGCCGGGCGCGCCTTGTCGGCACCGGCCACCTCCGCCGAGGCGTCCTCGTCCGGCGGATCGGGCTTGGCAATGCGCTCCCGCCACGCATCGACCGCAGCAAGAATGGCGTCCTCACACTCGCGGCGCTGTACGGACCGCTCAAGCTCCTCGTCGCGCGAGGGAGCTTGGGGACGAATCGGTTCGTATGCCTCGAAGCTGACTTCCAGAAAGATGGAGGAGCGGTAGCGCCGAATTGGTCAGCGCGGGCCGCTCCGCGACCAGTCCGGGCCAGGGATCCGGATCGATCCCGAGGTAGCGCAGTTCCTCCCCGAACCGCTCTTGAAGGGAGCCGCAAAGGCCCGCGATCTGCTCCCGGCACCAGCCGATGAGTTCGCGCTCCTTCTCGCGCCGGATGTCCTCCATCCACTTGATGAGGGTGTCGGCCTCCTCCCATTCGGGCGCGTTGGGCCGGAGGTCTTGCAGGATGTCGAGCCAATCCCGGAAGAGCGGCGACACCAACGGCGGTGGCGCAGGGAACCGCCGCGCGAGGAGGCAGAGCATCAGACCGGCAGAGTCGCGGTCGACGGCCTCGTCGACCGCCGCCGCCAGTGCCTGCCGTTCCCTCCGCCATTGCTCGGCCGTCCAGAAGCCATCGAAGCACGCGTCCGGTGGCTCGGGCACGGGCATGCCCCGGCCTGCGAGGTGCCCGGCGGCCTGATCGCGAAGCGCGCCGTGCGAGTCCACCCAATGGTTGAGAACGGCGCGCGCGAGGTCCTGATCGTGATGCCGGATCGCCTCCAGCACGGGCTGGAGGAGCTTGGGCCGGGGCGCGCGACTGGCGTCACGGTATCCGTCCACCCGAAGACGCCGCAGGACGGCCCCGCGTTGTCGGCGAAGTGCCTTGGACTCGGAACGGTGCTTCAGGGCGCGCTTCACCACGCGGCGGCGGAAGTCCTCGCTCAGGACGTGGAAGATCTGGTCGGGAGTTCTCGGTTTGATCGCGGGCTCTTCGGTCATGGCGGCTGCTCCTTGCAGGAATGGGTTATCTCTCCTTCCACCTTGGGGAAGGATGATGCACCGACGGAGGGGAAGGGGGTCGGCGTGCCACTGCTCTCATTTCCCCCCCAAGATTCGGCACCGTTCGCGTTCGCCTACAAGATCGCGTCCGCGAAGCGGGCCGGTCCACCCACCGGATGCCACGATGCACACAAGGGCGGGCGCGGGCGCCGTCCACGGGCTCAAGGCCGCTGGTGGTGACCTACAAGCCCACTCCCGACCGTCATCTGCGCGTCGCGGACCTCCTTCCCAAAGGGATTGCTGGTCTGGAGCGACCTCCACGCGGAGGACGGCATCGGCGTGTCCGATGACGAACTCCTCGATGGCACGCCGGGCATCGAAAGTGGCGGGTCGCTCCAGCCACGGCCGCCAGCGCCCGCGTGCCACTCCCGCTCATCTTGCCGAGGTACAACCGCAAGCCGTCCAACGACATGGCGGGTCCGCAGACTGTCCGTTGGAAACACGAATTCGTGTCCGGTCGCCCCCGATGTCGAACGGACACCCGCGCTACGGCCCCGAACCACACAGAATCCGCCCTTCGGATCGGCTTGGGACAGCATTTCCCCATACAGGCTCAGGCAGGCAGTCAGTCTGGTCAAGGAGCCCGCTGTGTGCGAAGTTTCCTTCGCGCAGATCGTGCAGTCCATCTTCGAAAGGAATCGAATGATGGCACGCACGAAACGAAGTCGGCGCTCGTACGGCGCTGGCGAGTGGGGCCGGAATCGGGTGAGGATCTTTCCCGACCCGAAGACCGGCCTCTTTCAGATAGAGTGGCGAGAGAACGGCAGAAGGCTCACCCGGTCGCTGAAACACCGCGATTGGAGGCGCGCGAAACGGCAGGCGGATCAGTTCGCCGCCGGGTTCATCGACGCACCGAACGGCAAGGCGGAAGCCAAGCCCGAGCCGCTCACACTGGAGAAGCTGTTTGAAATCTACGGTGAGGAGGTGACGCCCACCAAGGGCGCGCATTCGCGGGGGCACGACCGGGCCGCCATGCACATGTTCCTCCGGCTCTTCGGACGGAACCGCAACCCGGCCACCCTGTCCCAAAGAGATTGGGACCGCTTCATACGGGAGCGGCGCGCGGGCAGGATCGGACCGAGCGGAAGACCCGTATCCGACCGGACGGTCGAATACGACCTGAAGTTCCTGATCGCCGTCTTGAATTGGGCGGCGAAGTCGCGAGACGAGCAGGGCCGGTTGTTGCTCGACCGGAATCCGCTCAAGGGTCTCAGGACGCCTACGGAGAAGAACCCGAACCGGGTGGTGCTCGCCGAGGAGGAGTACCGGGCGCTTGTGAAGGCGTCTCGGCGGGTGGACTGGCGGTTCCGCATCGCGCTCGTGCTCGCGCACGAAACGGGGCACCGGATCGGCGCAATCCGCCAGCTTCGGTGGCTTGACATTGATTTCGAGGGTGGGACCGTCCTCTGGCGCGCGGAGCACGACAAGTCCGGCTACGAGCACATCACGCCCGTGACCGACGAGGCGCTCGACGCGTTGAAGGAGGTTCGGGCGATGAACCCCGGAACCGGGGATGCCCCGGTGCTGCCCGCGCCCAAGAATCCGAGGGCGGCTGTGGGTGCCGCCCGGTTGCACGCTTGGTGGCAGAAGGCCCAGATTCTTGCAGGACTGGAGCCGAAGCCCGGAAGGGGCTGGCACTCGCTGCGGCGGAAGTTCGCCAGCGACCTGATGGATCAGCCGCTGAAGGTGCTCTGCCAACTCGGCGGTTGGAAGACGGCCAAGACGGTGCTTCGGTGCTATCAGAGGGCCGACGAGGGACAGCTTCGGAAGGCTCTGGAAGACCGCCGCCGGGCTCGGCGCTGAAATCGAGATCGGCGGGAGTCATTCAGCGGGAATCCGGGCTGCCGAACACGCAAATGCAATCACCGCAAGAAGATGCGAATCTACACGGAAATGCCAGCCCGGCGGCTCCCAACGCAGTGGTCTCGACCATGCCCGGGCGGCTGACGGGGATTCCGAGGACGCCGGCCATGAACTCCAGGAGCCAGTTGTTCCGTGCGGCGCCCCCGTCGACCCGGAGCCCGGTGCAGCCGAAACCGGCATCGCGCTCCATGGCGTCCAGAATGTCGGCCGTGCCGTATGCCATGGCTTCAAGCGCCGCACGCACCAGGTGTTCGCGCGTGGTCCCTCGGGTCAGGCCGGTGATGGTCCCCCGCGCCTCCGGACGCCAGTGCGGCGCACCCAGTCCCACAAACGCCGGAACCAGGTACACACCGTCGTTTCCGGCCAGGGATCGGGCCATCGCATCGCTTTCTGCGGCGCTATCGAGGATCCCGAGCCCGTCCCTGAGCCACTGGATCGCCGCACCGGCCACGAATATCGATCCCTCGAGGGCAAACGCCGGGCCGCCTGAGGCGTCGCACGCCGCCGTGGTGAGCAGCCCGCGGGTGGAGGCGACCCGCTCCGCCCCCGTATTGAACAGGAGAAAGGCGCCGGTCCCGTAGGTGCACTTGCCGGTCCCCGGTTCCCAGCAGCCCTGCCCGTAGAGCGCCGCCTGCTGATCGCCTGCCACGCCGCCGATCGGTACTTCGGCACCGAAGACATCGCCGTCGGTCACCCCGAAGTCGCCCGAACTGGGACGGATTTCGGGCAGGATCCGGCGAGGCACCCCCATCACCGCCAGGAGCTCGTCGTTCCAGTCCGCCTCGTCCAGATCGTAGAGGAGGGTGCGCGAGGCGTTGGTGGGGTCGGTAGCGTGAACGGCGCCCCCCGTGAGGCGGGCTACCAGCCATGCGTCGACCGTCCCCACCGCGAGGGCCCCGCTCCGGCCCCTGGCCGCCAGCTCGGGATCGCGTTCGAAGAGCCACCGCAGCTTGGTTCCGGAGAAATACGGGTCGAGAAGAAGCCCGGTGCGCCGCTTGATCATCTCCTCGTGCCCGGCATCCCTCAGGTCGCGGCAGAGTGCGGCCGTGCGCCTGTCCTGCCAGACGATGGCTCGGCAAAGGGGCCGCAGGGTCTCGGGATCCCACACCACAACCGTCTCTCTCTGGTTGGTGATCCCGACAGCGGCGACTTCGGTATTGGCGGCCGTCACGGCCTCCCGTGCCACGCGTAGCGTTACGCTCCAGATCTCCTCCGGGTCGTGCTCGACCCAACCCGGTTGCGGGAAGTGCTGCGTAAACTCCGAATATGCCTTCGCCAGGACCTCACCCCGCGCCGAGATGACAAGCGCAGCCGACCCGGTGGTGCCCTGGTCGAGCGCGAGGACCGCGGCGCTGCTCATCCCCCCTCCGGCTCCGGTGCACGACCGACCACCACCCTGCCCGGGAGGTACTCGAGACCGAGTTGGGGGAGCAGGTCGACGAAAGCGGCGACGGACAGCCCGACGACCGTGTAGTAGTCGCCCTCGACGGCCTCGACCATGGCGGACCCGTAACCCTGAATACCGTATGCGCCTGCCTTGTCCAACGGCTCCCCCGTCTCCACGTAGTTGTCGATGAAGGCGCGGCCGAATTCGCGAAAGTGAACCCGGGCCCTGGCGACCCGCGAGACCGTCTTTCCGTTCCAGGACAGAGCCAGACCAGAGTACACCCAGTGGGACCGACCTGACAACGCGGTGAGCATGGCGTCCGCCTCCGCGCGGCCCGCGGGCTTTTCCAATACATGACCCCCTACTACTACGATCGTGTCGCCAGCAATCTTCAATGCACCGGGGTACGCAGACGACACGGCAAACGCCTTCTCGCGCGACAGGCGGTCGACATAGTCCTCGGGGGCTTCGTGGCGATCGCGGCGTTCCTCGACATCCGCCGGTACGACGTCGAAGGACAGGCCCAGCATCGCCAGCACATCGGACCGGCGGGGCGAGGCCGAGGCCAGCACGACCGGGAGCGGAGGGCGGGGTTCCGGATCCGCCGCGGGCCTCGCCGCTGAAGTTCCCCGGGAGGGCGCCAGAGGACTTTGCATGCTACCGGTCGATCACCAGGGTGACGGGGCCGTCGTTCACGAGGGCGACGTCCATGTGGGCGCCGAAGCGACCGCATTGCACGCTGCCCGGGCACAAAGCGCGCAGGTCTTCGACGAACCCTTCGTACAGCGGGATCGCGATCTCGGGCCGCGCCGCACGCACGAATGAGGGTCTGCGCCCCTTCCTGGCGTCCCCGTACAGCGTGAACTGGCTCACCACCAGCACCTCGCCGCCAACATCGAGGAGCGAGCGGTTCATACGACCCTGCGCGTCGGCGAAGATGCGCAGATTGGTCACCTTCTCCGCCATCCATGACGTCGTCTGCCGAGTGTCCTCGGGCAGAAAACCGGCCAGGACGACGAGCCCCGTCCCGATCGCCCCCACGACCTCTCCATCCACCGTCACCGACGCCTCGGCCACGCGCTGCACCACGACTTTCATCGCCCGGTCACTCCACCGTCACCGATTTGGCCAGGTTGCGCGGCTGGTCGACGTCGCAGCCCCGCATCACGGCCACATGGTAGGCGAGCAACTGAAGCGGGACGGTGGACAGCACCGGCATGAGCGCCGGGATCGTCCCGGGAACGACGATGACGTCGTCGACCCGGTCCGTCACCTCGTGGTCGCGATCCGTAACGATTGCGATCACGCGACCGTGACGCGCCCTGACCTCCTCGATGTTCGACAGCGTCTTGGCATATACCTCGTCGCGGGGCGCGAGGACCACCACCGGCATGTCCTCGTCGATCAGGGCTATAGGTCCGTGCTTCATTTCCGCGGCAGGATAACCTTCTGCGTGAATGTAACTTACCTCCTTCAACTTCAAGGCTCCCTCGAGGGCCACCGGAAACTGGTATCCGCGCCCCAGGTAGAGGAAGTTGGGCGCATCCCGGTATTCTCGGGCGAGCTGCCTGACCTTGTCGTCCACCTTCAGCGCCTCCTCGACCTGGCCCGGGAGCCTCTGCAGCGCCCTCACCAGCTTGCGCCCCTCCAGGATCGACATGTTGCGGCGGCGGGCCAGGTAGAGCGTGAACAGCGCAAGCGCAACCACCTGGCTGGAAAAGGACTTGGTGGACGCGACTCCGATCTCGGGACCGGCGTGCAGATAGACTCCGAAATCGGTCTCGGCGGCGATGCTCGAACCCACCACATTCACGATCCCCATGATCGGACAGCCCCGCCGCCTGGCTTCCTTGAGCGCCGCCAGCGTATCCGCCGTCTCGCCCGACTGGCTTATCCCCATGACCAGCGTCCCGGAGTCGAGGACGGGATTGCGGTACCGGAACTCCGACGCGTACTCGACCGTCACGGGAAGCCGCGCCATATCCTCGATCATGCGCGCCCCGATGAGCCCGGCGTGCCAACTGGTCCCGCAGGCGGTAATCACGATCCGGTCGATGTCCTCGAGTTCCGTGTCGGACACCGTGATCCCGCCCAGCCTGGAGATCCCGTCTTCTTCGAGAAGGCGTCCCCGCATCACGTCCCGCAATGACGAGGGCTGTTCCTGGATCTCCTTGTACATGTAGTGGTCGTGGCCGCCCTTCCCGATCGTCCCGACATCCCACGCGACGGTCTGCAGGCCGCGCCGCACCGCTCGTCGCGACGGGTCGAAGGTGCGGTATCCCTCGCTGGTCAGCACCGCCGAATCACCATCCCGCAGCCGAACCACCTTCTGCGTGTGCGCCACGACCGCCGCCGCATCGGAAGCCACGAAGTATTCGTCGCTGGCGCCGATGCCCAGGAGGATGGGACTGCCGTTGCGCGCCACGACGATCTTGCCCGGATCCCGCGAACTCACCACCGCGATGCCGTAGGTCCCCTCGACCCGCGAGAGCGCACTGGCCACGGCGTCCTCGAGACGATCACAGTCGCGGTAGGCGAGGTCGATGAGGTGGACGAGAACCTCGGTGTCGGTCTCGCTCCGGAATTCGAAGCCCCGGTCTCGCAGGAGAGGCCGCTGCCTGCCCGCACTCTCGATGATCCCGTTGTGAACCAGGGCGATGTCGCCCCCGCTCGACAGGTGGGGGTGCGCGTTGACGGTGTTGGGCGGTCCGTGCGTTGCCCAGCGCGTGTGCGCGATCCCGCACGACCCAGGCGGCAAACGGCCGGCGAGGGCATCCTCCAGTTCGACGATCTTGCCCGGCCGTTTCTCGACCGTCATGCCTCCGTTCTCCTGCACGGCCAACCCCGCCGAATCGTAGCCGCGGTATTCGAGGCGCTTCAGCCCCTCCAACAGGATCGGTCCGGCCGGACGCGACCCCACGTAACCGATGATCCCGCACATCAGCCGCCCGCCGCCCCCGCAAGCGCCGCACGTGCGCGGTCCACCAGATCCTGCGCGGCAGCACCGCTCCCCGCTTCGGCAATCATGCGCACGACCGGTTCGGTCCCGGACGGCCTCACATGAAGCCAGCTGCCGCGAGAAGGCCAGTCCATCCGCAGGCCGTCGCTCCTGTCGCGATCGCCGGGGGGCAGCACCCTCATGAGCTCGGCATAGGCAGCCTCCAATCCTTCGCGCGCCAGGGCCATCTTCTCCTTCACGATCGTGTAGGACGGCAGCCGCGCGACGCGGGCCGAAAGGGGCGCTCCGGGTTCATCCGCCAGGAACTGCAGGAGAAGGGCCGCGCCCACCGGTGCATCGCGCGTATGCTGCAGTTCGGGCAGCACGACGCCCCCGTTGCCCTCCCCGCCGACTACCGCGCCCTCGCGCTCCATCCGCACCACCACGTTGATTTCTCCCACCGGCGCGCGGATCACACGGCAGCTGTGACTGTCCGCGACATCGTCCAGGACTCGGCTGGTGGACAGGTTGGTGACCACCCTGCCCGGACGCCGCCGCAACACGACATCCGCTGCCAGCGCGAGGGTGAGATCCTCGCCAAGCGGACGCCCGGTCTCGTCGACCAGGGACAGCCGGTCCACATCCGGGTCGACAGCGAGCCCGATCCTCGCCCCGGACCTCCGTACGAGCTCGCCCAGCGCGGCAAGGTTGCCCGCGGTCGGTTCGGGATCGCGGTGGAAAAGACCGTTCGGCTCGGTTCCGATGGCATGCACCTCGCACCCGAGCTGCGAGAGCAGCCGCGGCATGATCACGCCGCCCGCCCCGTTTACGCAGTCGAGCGCGACGCGGATCCTCTCGCTGCGGATCCGTTCCGTATCGAGGAGCCGGAGGTTCAGGATCCTCTCGATGTGGCGCTCCACCGCGCCCCCGTCCTCCTCGACCGGAGCGATGGCGTCCCAGGGTGCGCGAACCGGATCACGCTCGCCGATCCGCGCCTGGAAGCGCGCCATGCGGTCGGGAGGGAGGAACGTCCCGCCCCTCACAGCAAACTTGAGCGCGTTCCATTCGGCCGGGTTGTGGCTCGCCGTGACCCCCAGGCCACCAGCCGCAGCACCCTCCTTCACGGCGAGCATCAGCGTCGGTGTGGGCACAACGCCGAGCTCCACTACTCGGCAGCCCGCCGAGACCAGCCCGGCCACTGACGCCCTCATGAGCATCGGCCCCGACGTTCTGGAGTCGCGCCCCACCATCACGGGTCCCTCGTCCCCTTCCTCTCGCAGGAAAGTCCCGTACGAAGCCGCGAGCCCGGCCACCAGCTCCGGGGTGATGGATTCGCCTACGCGCCCCCGAAATCCGGAGACGCTGACCATGAGGTCGTCGGGAAGACGAATCGGCATTCTGGCTGAGCCCTGTTCAGGTGGCGGAAACCCCTCCGGGTAGTTGGGAAGCTACTATATTTCAGCCGAGTCGATCACAGCTTGCGCGCGGCCGTTCGGAGGGCATGGATGGCCGATTCGTGCGGGCCGGGACGTCGTGACGATCCCCATCACGGGAGAAGACGTTGTCGCAGTCCACAGGGCGCTTTGCTACCCGTTGCGTGCACGCGGGACAGTCTCCGGAGGCGGTCACGGGGGCGATCACCACGCCGGTTTTCCTGACCTCCACCTATGTCCAGGAAGGACTGGGGCGCCACAAGGGCTACGAGTACGCACGGCTGCAAAACCCCACGCGCGAGACCAGCGAGGCCAACATCGCGGCCCTCGAGGGCGGACGCCACGGGATCGCCTTCTCCAGCGGCCTGGCTGCCTTCGAATGCCTCGCCAAGACGGTCGCACCAGGTGGCCACATTGTCAGCGAGGAGAACACCTACGGCGGCACCACCCGCATGTTCATGGAGGTGTTCAGCCGGCTGGGCATTTCGTTCACGCTGGTGGACACCCGGGACTTGAACGCGGTCCGCGGCGCGCTTCGCCCCGAGACGCGCCTGGTCCTTCTCGAGACGCCGTCCAACCCCCTCATGCATGTCAGCGACATCGAGGCGGTGGCGGGGGTCGCCCGGGAGCACGGCGCCCTCCTTTGCGTGGACAACACCTTCGCATCGCCGTTCAACCAGAATCCCCTGGCGCTGGGCGCGGACGCGGTGCTGCACTCGACAACCAAGTACCTGGGCGGCCACTCGGACATACTGGGGGGAATCCTCGTGGTCGATGACGACACTCTGGCCGCGGACCTCCACTTCGTGCGCAAATCCACCGGGCCCATCCCCGGCCCGCTGGATTCCTGGCTCGCCCTGCGCGGCACCAAGACGCTGCACCTCCGCATGGAGCGCCACAACGAGAACGCGATGCTGGTCGCGGAGTTCCTGAGCGACCACCCCGCCGTCCGGGCCGTTCACTACCCCGGATTGGCCACCCACCCCGAGCACGAGCTCGCGCGTCGCCAGATGCGGGGGTTTTCGGGGATGCTGTCACTGGACCTTTCCACAGATGACGCGAAGCGGCTTGCGGAAGGCACCAGGCTATTCCGCCTCGCCGAAAGCCTGGGAGGGGTTGAGTCCATGATCTGCGTCCCGTCGCTCATGACCCACGCGGCCGTGCCCGAGGAATTGCGGCTGCGCATGGGAATCACCGACGGCCTGGTGCGGCTCTCGGTGGGCATCGAAGACGGCCGGGATCTCATCGAAGACCTGGAGAACGCCCTTCGTAGCTGAGTCGGACCCCCGTCCAGCCGGCAGGCGGGCGGGCACACGGATAGATTCGAGAACCGGGGGCAGCCCCCCGGCAAGGATGCAGAAATGAACTACGACGATTTCGATACCTCGTACGGCCACGGCAGCCCCGAAGACAACGGTGACGCGCGGGCAATCCGCACCCTTACCGACATTTCGTCGCGGGCCTGGGAACACAGCGCGGATCGAGCCGCCCTCGCGGCCCTGCGCAAGCTCCCCGGCTTCGATCAGGTGCTCCGCGCCCTCTTCGGCATTTTCGGCGAAAAGCCGGTGCGGCTGGCATTTCAGGCCAACGCGGTGCGGGTCGGGCCCAACCAGTTCCCCCGGGTGTGGGACCTCTACTGCGAGGTCTGCACCACCATGGACGCTCCAGAGCGCTATCCCCTGTTCGTCTCGCAGAACCCTGTCGTCAATGCCGGCGCCTACGGGATGAAGGAGCCGTTCATCATCCTCAACTCGGGTACGCTCGCCCTGCTCACCGACCGGCAGGTGTCATACATCCTCGGCCACGAGGTTGGCCATGTGATGAGCGACCACGTTCTCTACCGGACGATGACCGAGCTGCTCATCGCGCTGGCCAAGATGGGGTTCCCGATCGTGGGACTGGCGGCCCGGGCAATCCTGGTCGCCCTCCTCGAATGGTCGCGCAAGAGCGAGCTTTCGGCCGACCGCGCCGGGCTTCTGGCCATCCAGGACCCGGACGAGGTCATGGGTTCGATGCTGAAGATGGCCGGGGGCGGCGAGGACGACGAGACATCCCTCCCCGAGTTCATCCTGCAGGCCGAGGATTACCGCGAGTCCGGCGACATGGCCGACCAGGTCTTCAAGGTTCTCAACCTGCTCGGCCAGACGCACCCCTTCTGGGTCCTGCGGCTCTCCGAACTGCGCGGCTGGATCGAGACCGGGGCGTATGACAGGATACTGCGGGGCGAATACCAGCGCCGCGGAGATCCCGACCCGGCATATGCCGAAGATGTGGCCGAGGCCGCCGACAGCTACAAGACCGGGGCCAGGGATGTGCTGGATCAGATGGCCGGTGCGGCCAAACGCGCCGGCGAATCGTTCTGGGACAACTTCAAGAAGCAGCCCTGACACCGATGCGAATCCTCATCGCCGGAAATGGCGGACGCGAACACGCGCTGCTCTGGAAGCTGCGCATGGACGCCCCGGAGGCGTCGTTCTACGCCACGCGGCCGAACGGCGGCATGGAGCCTGACTGCAACGCAGTGGACATCTCGCCCACCGACGTCGTGGCGCTCGCAGGATGGGCGGCCGGGCACCGGATCGACCTGGCCGTCGTGGGGCCCGAGACGCCCCTGGCCGCGGGCCTGGCCGATCGGCTGAAGCAGTCGGGCGTCTCCGTCTTCGGGCCCTCCGCGGGCGCAGCGCGGATCGAGTCGAGCAAGGCCTTCGCCAAGGACCTGATGGCCGGCGCGGGAGTCCCCACGGCCGCCTACGAGGTGCACACCGACCCGGACAAGGCCGCTGCGTACATCGAGTCGGTGGGAGCGCCGGTGGTGGTCAAGGCCTCGGGACTGGCTGCGGGCAAGGGCGCGATCGTGTGCGGTACGGTGGAAGAAGCCGTCCACACCGCCCGCGGCATGCTCGATGGATCCTTTGGCGACGCGGGCAGCCAGGTGGTGGTGGAGGAGTTCATGGAGGGCGAGGAACTCTCGGTCTTCTGCCTCGCTGACGGGGAGGACTACGTCCCGCTCCTCCCCTCGCAGGATCACAAGCGCATCGGCGAGGGCGACACGGGGCCGAATACCGGAGGGATGGGCGCGTACGCCCCGGTCGGGTTCGTCAGCGATCCGCTGATGGCCGATGTGGGCGAGCGCATCATCGCGCCAGTGCTCCGGGCGCTGGCGGAGGGAGGAGACTCGTTCAGCGGCCTCCTGTACGCGGGCCTGATGATCACCTCCGAGGGGCCGAAAGTGGTCGAGTTCAATTGCCGTTTCGGCGATCCGGAAACCCAGGCGGTGCTGCCGCTTCTCGCGTCGTCGCTGTTGGAACCGATGCTCGCGGTGGCCGAGGGCTCCGGACTCGCAGAACACCGGCCGGCCTTCGCCGACGCGTCGGCGGTCACGACGGTGCTGGCGGCCTCGGGGTATCCCGGCAGCTACGGCAAGGGCGCGGCAATCTCGATCCCGCCGCTGCCGAGCGGCGTGCAGGTGTTCCACGCCGGCACGGCACAGCGGTCGGGGCGTCTGGTCACCTCGGGCGGCCGCGTGCTCGCCGTCACGGCGGTCGACGCGGACTTCGAGCGCGCCCGCACGGTGAGTCGGGCCGTCGCCGATGCGATCACCTTCGAAGGCAAGCAGTTCCGCACCGACATCGGATGGCGCGAGGCGCAGCGGCGGCTCTGAAGCCGTCCTCACAGGAAATCGAACTCCAGGGAGCAGAATATTGATCATCACGACAACGGCAGTGCTGCAGGGCCGGCGCATCCGGGAATACCTCGGTATCGTAACCGGCGAAGCGATCATCGGAGCGAATATTCTCAAGGACATCATGGCAAGTATCCGGGACATCGTGGGCGGCCGCTCCGGTGCCTATGAAAAGGCCCTGCGTACGGCCCGCGAAGAGGCCCTGAGGGAGATGGCCTCGCAGGCAAGGGCGCGCGGAGCCGACGCGGTCATCGGAGTCGACCTGGACTACGAGGTCCTGGGGACGTCCAACGGGATGCTGATGGTGTCGTCGAGCGGCACCGCGGTAGCGCTGGAGTAGCATCGTGCCGGAGCTCCCCGAGGCCGAGACCATCGCACGGGGGCTGAACGGATTTCTGCCCGGCAGGGTCGTGAGCTCTGTCGCGGTGCTCCGGGAGGATGTGGTGGATGGTCCACCGCGTCGGTTCGCCGAGGCGGTGGCCGGGAAGCGGTTTGGCACAACGGGAAGGCGGGGAAAGAACGTGGTGCTCACCTTCGATGACGCTACGCGAGTGGTCGTCAACCTGGGGATGACTGGCCGCCTGGTTCCGGGTTCGGATACGTCTCCGGGGCCCGGGTCCACTCACCCGGCCGTACTCTTTCGCTTCACCGACGGCAGTTCCCTGACCTACGACGACGTGCGGCGTTTCGGTCGCTTGACGCACCTCCCCGCATCGGCCTGGACGCGATGGTCCCGGCGCCTGGGGCCGGAGCCACTTGCCCGGTCATTCACGGGCGCGCGGCTCCACCGCATCCTGTCGCGCTCCAGATCACCTGTTCGCTCCCTCCTCCTCGACCAGCGCAAGATTGCGGGAGTGGGCAACATCTACGCCGTGGAGGCCTGCTGGTTCGCCGGCATCCATCCACGCTCACCGGCCAATACCATCGATGCGGCCTCCGCCGCCCGCCTCCACCGCTCGTTGCGCCGGGTGCTCCGCCAGGCGGTGCGAGCCGGAGGCACCACACTGCGCAACTATCGGGCTCCCGACGGGAACGAAGGACGGTTTCGCCGGGCCCTGCACGCCTACGGGCGAGAAGGCCAGCCCTGCTTCCGATGTCGCTGCGGCATCGAGCGAATCGTGTTCGGCGGCCGCTCCGCATTTGTGTGCCCCCGGTGTCAGCCCGAGCCGGCAGCCCGGGGAGAAGTCTCTTGAGCGGCCGCCGGTCCGCCTTCCGCGCCAGGCCCGTCCTCCGCGCGTTGGTCGCGGGGCGCCGGGCCGGTCGGGCCAGGTGCCTCCCACACGTGCTGCTGGCCGCATTCCTGGTCTCCGCACTTCTTCCCGGCGCCGCACAGGCACAACGGCGAGCCCCAGCGCCCGGCACCGAACTCCCCGTCGTCCGCCACACCCTCGACAACGGCATGACCTTCCTGATCCTGGAGCGACGCCAGTCACCCACCGCCGCCCTGGTGGTCCACTACCCGGTGGGTTCGGTCAACGAGCACCTGGGCAACACCGGGATCGCGCATGTGGTCGAGCACATGCTCTTCAAGGGTTCGGAGGAGATCGGCACCTCGGACCGGGGCCGCGAAGCACCGCTCATGGACGCCATGGACGCGGTCCGCGACTCGCTGCTCACCGAAATCGGCCGTCCGATTCCCGATACGGCAGCGATTCGCGCGCTGCGGTCGGCGATCGCTTCTCTCGAGGACCAGGCCCAGGAGTATGTGGTCCCGAACGAATTCGACCGCATCCTCTCCGCCCAGGGGGCCCGGGGCCTGAATGCGACCACCAGCCACGAGGCGACGCGCTATTTCGTTGAAATCCCCGCCAACCGCATCGAGTTGTGGTTCGCTCTCGAGTCGGACCGCATGCAGAGCCCGGTGTTCCGCGAGTTCTACACCGAACTGGACGTGGTGAGGGAAGAGCGGCGCATGCGACTCGAGACGAGTCCGGGGGGAATTCTCGAAAACGCGTTCCTGGCGACGGCGTTCCAGGTACACCCTTACGGGGTTCCGGTGGTCGGGCATGCGTCGGACCTGGAGAACCTCACCAGGCGGCAGGCGATCGCGTATTTCCGCGACTACTACGGCGCGCGCAATGCCGTGGCGGCGATCGTCGGCGACGTGGACGCGGACCAGGTGAAGCGAATGGCGGACGACTACTTCGGACCGGCCGCCCCCGGGCGCCGAGCCCCACCGGTGCGCGCAAGCGAGCCCCTCCAGGCCGGAGAGCGCCGCATCACCGTCGAGTTCGATGCCGAGCCCCGCCTGATGATGGGCTGGCGGGTCGGGTCGGGTTTCCACCAGGATGCCCCGGCTCTGACCATGCTCGCGTCCGTTCTCACCGGAGGAAGAACCACCCGGCTCTACCGGCGATTGATCGCCGAGGACCAATCGGCGGTGCACGTGGCCGCGTATCTGGGCCCGGGCTTCTCGTACCCCAGGCTCTTCACGGTCTCGGCAGTCCCAAAGGCCCCTCGCACGACGGCCGAGATCGAAGCGGCGGTATACGACGAGATCGAGAAGATCAAAGCCGCTCCCCCGGACCCCGCCGCACTCCTGCGCATCCGGAACCAGCTGCGCGCAAGCGAGTTTCGGCGACTGTCCTCGAATCTCGAACTGGCGCTGCAGATCGCTGAATCCGAAGCCTCGTTCGGAGATTGGAGCGAGACCTTCCGGCTGTCGCGCCGCATTTCCGAGGTGACGCCCGAAGACGTGCAACGCGTCGCGATAGAGTACCTGAACGACGGCTCCAGGACGGTTGCCACCATGGTGCGAGGGAACAGGCCGTGACGATGTCTCGCCCGCTGCGCCGGCCCCGGATCCGTACCCTCGCCATCCTGTGCGGCCTTGCCGCTCCCACTGTCGCCCCGGTGCTCAACACACAGGCTCACGCCCAGGAATCGGTGCGCGAGCGAATCGATCGCATGACCTTCCCCGAACTGCGGTTCCGGCGGCTGGCGCCCCGCGAGGAGACCGTACACGGGGTTCCCGTCTATTTCCTGCGAGATCCGGAGCTGCCGCTCGCCACCTTCTACGCCACCTTCGAAGGCGGCGTCCGCCACTTCGGCCGCGACTACTTTGCGGCCGCCACGGCGATGGCGGGACTGCTTCGCACCGGCGGCACCGCCACGCTGCCGCCCGACTCCGTCGACGCGCGGATAGAGTCGTTGGCCCTCGCCATGAGCTTCGGACAGGGCGGTGGCGGCGCGTCGTCGTGGGTCAACAGCCTCTCGGAGCAGGTGGATGACGCAGCGCGGCTATGGGGCGAAATGCTGCGGGAGCCTCGCTTCGACTCCTCCCAGGTCGAACTTTGGCGCAGCGCCGAGATCGAACGTGTTCGCCGCCGCCCGGAAGACCCCGCGTCGCTGGCATTCGGGATCTTCAACCGGATCATGTACGGCGAACATCCCGTCGGCTGGGAGATGACGGCGACCGATCTGGAGCCTGACGACCTGACCGAGACGAAACTCCGGCTGGTCCACGAGGCGGTGGTCTGCCCGGGAAACATGGTCATGGGCGTCGCCGGCGACGTCACCTGGGGCCGCGTACGCAATCTTCTCGAGGAGATCCTCGCCGACTGGCCCTCGTGCTCGGACGACCTCGGAGAGAATCCGGTCGCGGACATCCGTTCCGAGCCCGGGGTTTTCGTCCTCCACAGGGAGATCGAGCAGAGCGTAGTGGTCATGGCTCAGGCGACCACCGTCAGGCAGGGAGACAATCCCGGCTATTTCGCGTCCCGGATCGGTAACAGCATCCTCGGAGCGTCCGGTCTCTCGAGCCGACTGGCCTCGGAGGTGAGAACGCGGCAGGGCCTCGCCTACAGCGCCTCGTCGATCTGGACGACATCGAGCAGGGACGACGGCCTCGCTGGGGCGCTCACCCGCACCAAGCCCGAGACCACCATGGCGGCCACCCGCCTGCTCCTGGCCGCGATCGATTCGATGCGCGCCGCGCCTCCGGCACCTCGCGAGGTGTCCCACGCGGTCGATGAAGTCGTCAACGGGTTCGTCTTCAACTTCCGCACCCCGTTCCAGGTCGTGGCACGGGGCATGGCATATCGGAGACTCGATCTGCCCGCCGACTGGCTGGAGCGCTATGTCGACGGAATCCAGGATGTGACGCCGGCAGACGTCCGCGAGATATTCCGCAGGGAAGTCGACCCGGCGCTCATGACGATCCTGCTTGTCGGCGACACCACCCGCTTTGACGGCTCCCCGTCGGAGCTGGGCGCCGTGACCGTGCTCCCGGAAAGGACGAGCCCCGCAGGCGTCGATCCGGTCAGTCCTTCGTGGCCACGTGGATTGCCGCGATCCCGCCGCTGACCAGGAACCACCTGGCCGACCCGAACCCGGCGCGGCGCAGCATCCCGGCCAATGCATCGGGCCCGGGGAAGCCCTCCACCGATTTCGGCAGGTAGGTGTACGCCCAGGGGTGACCGGAGACCAGCCGTCCCACCCTCGGCAGGATGTGGTTGAAGTAGAGCAGGTAGGCCCGGCGCATCAGCCTCCCCGGCGGCACCGTGAACTCGAGCACGACGAACCGCGCGCCCGGTCTCAGGACGCGGTGCACCTCGCGGAACCCGGCGAGCGGTTCGGAAAGGTTGCGGATTCCGAACCCCACCGTGGCCCCGGCAAACGAGTTGCCGGCGAAAGGGAGCAGCTGGGTGTCGCCGCAGACCGCCTCCACCGGTGCGGCACCGATCTTGGAGCGTCCCTGCGCCAGCATCGGGAAGGCGAAGTCGGAACCCACCACGCGGCCACGGAACCCCGAGCGGCCGGCCAGCTCGAGTGCGAGGTCGAAGGTCCCCGCGCACACGTCGAGGTACGATCCGCCGGGATCGCGATCCCAACCCAGTTCACGCACGGCCCGGCGACGCCACCGCCTGTCGATGTTCAGGCTCAGCACATGGTTCAGCAGGTCGTAGCGCGGAGCGATGTCGCTGAAAATCCTCCGCACCTGTGCGGCGCGAGCACTTCCGCTCGCCGGCTCTGCGTCACGGGGAGTGGTCAAGCGTCACCAGACGTTGCATTGCGGGGTGGATCGGAGCGCGTCCTTGCGAGCGCCAGGGGCCGGCGGGCCGGCGATGGAAGCCGAAAGTTACCGCGGGCCGGTGGGTGAAGGAACCGATCCGTGCCATCGTAGTAGCTTCCCAGAGCCCGCATCATGCCGCCGGAATGCGTGCATCCACCGCCGCCGAGCCGAACCCGAGGAACACCGATACCCGTGGAAAGAGCGGTTCCCGACGACAGGACACTCGCCCTGCAGGCGGCGAAGGGCCGCGAGAAGGCGTTCAGGGAGTTGCTCAACCGCTACGAGAGACCGGTCTTCAGCCTCATCTACCGCATGGTGAGGGACCGCGGTCTGGCCGAAGACCTCTCCCAGGAAGCGTTCATCCGCGCCTTCAACGCGATCGGGAGCTACAACCCCGGCTACAAATTCTCCAGCTGGATGTTCAAGATCGCCCACAACCTCACCATCGATCATCTTCGCAAGAGGCGTCTCGACACGATCTCGATCCACGGCTCTCCCAACGCGGTCACCGCGGACGAACAAGCGCGGACGAGCCTGGTGCTGGAGTCGCCGCAGGAGCGCCCGGACGACTATGTCGAGAACCTCGAACTGGGCAGCCAGATCGAGGCTGCCATCGGCGATCTCAGACCGGAATACCGCGCCGTGACCCTGCTGTGCCACGTGGAGGGCTACTCCTACCAGGAGATTGCGGATATCCTGGAATTGCCGCTGGGAACCGTGAAGACCTATATCCACCGCGCGCGCCTGGAATTGAAGGCGGCGCTGGGCCCCCTGCGCGACCCCGCGGGCTGACATCCGGGTGTGAAACCGCTGGAACGCCGGTGGCGTATTGGGATTGATACGACCAGGAGGACCAGACCGTGAAGCGGAACCATCGCAAAAAAGACCAACTGAATCCGGGCGCGAGGCGGCTGTTCTCGTACCTGGACGGTGAGTTGGGTCCGGACGAGCGCATCGGTTTCGAACGCGAAGTGGCCCGAGACCCCGCGCTGAGGGCGGAGGTGCGCGGCTACCGCTCCCTTTTCGCGGCTCTTAACGCGATGGAGCCCCACGCGCCCTCCGACGACCTGAAGGCGAGGATCATCGCGTCGCTGCTGATCCGCCCGACGGCCCTTGGCCGACTGTGGGCCTGGTTTGCCGGCCGATCGCCGTCGTCGGTGGAGAACGTGTTCGATGCCCTGCACGATGGCACTCTTCCCGCGCGACAGGCCCGGGAGCTCAGGGCTCTGGCCGCACGAAACCCGGAGGCGGCGGGTGTCCTCGCCAGCTGGGGTGGACTGCACAGGGAACTCGGGCGCCTGCAGGCTCTGGCTCCGGCAGCCGGATTCGCCGAGCGGGTCATGGCGCGGGTGCAACTGCGGGAAACCAGACGATCCCATACCAGCGTGCGACGTTTCCTCGCCGGGCTCTGGCCCCGGCGGCAGGAACGACTCGCCGCCGCCTCGGGTGTGGCCTTCGGGCCTACGGCTGCCATCCTGGCTACCGGGTACATGCTTTTTGCCAACAACCCGCTGGTCACGCTGTCCAACCTGGGCGGATTCCTCTGGAATCAGGGCATCGGCGCCCTGCCTGACGCCCTTGCGGGCACCTTCAACACCGGGGCGGGTGTTCTCGCGGACGTTGTTCCGGCAAGCCTCGCGGGCATCGGCGCGGCGCCGGTTTTGGTGGGAGGACTGGTCGTCCTCACCGGACTCACTGCACTATCGGGATGGATTCTTTACAGAAATGTGGCAAGAACCACGGGATTGGAACGTCGGCATGTACCGGTCTAGACACATGAAGGTGCTTTGCACGGCCCTTTTCGGCCTGCTCGCGGCGGTGAACGTCAGCCCAGGGGCGGCGCAGGAACGCGGTGTCGTCTCGAGCCAGGTGGAAGTCTCGAACTCGCGGGCTTCGCTTCTGCTCGAATTCACCGGCGGCGACCGGCTCGCCCTCAGCTTCGCCGATGGCGTGGCCACCCTCGACGGCGAGGCCCTCGGAGACTACGAGCCGGGTGATGAAGCCGATCGCGCGTGGCGGGATCTGCTGCGCAGCATCCTGGTGCTCTCCGACGGACCCCTGGCCCGGGAGCTTGTGGAGTGGACGCCCGATCGGGGGCTGGCGGAACCCACGCTGGCGCTGCTCGATCGCGTCGATCGGGCGCTGGCCGACGCTGTGGCAGGGCGGGAGCGACCCCGGCAAGCGCAGCGTGAAGAGACTTCGGCGGAGGAATTCCTGGCCGTTCTGGCCCGGTTGGAAGGCATTGCAGAACTCGGGGCCGCGCTGGCGGACGTGGATGTGGAGTCCATGGACATCCGGGTGGGCGAGGACCATTCGGTACCCGCAGGCACCACGGTGAACGGCGGCTTTCTCCTGGTGGACGGACAGCTCGAAGTGGAGGGTACCGTTCGCGGCGACGTGATACTGCTGGACGGGACGCTCGTGCTGGGCGAATCCGGGCGTATCGATGGCGATGTCCGGCACGCGCGCTCTGAAATCGAGCGGCGTGGCGGCGAGGTGCGCGGCGCGATGGTCGACCTCTCGGAGCTGCGGGGGGACAGCCCGGCCCGGACGCCGGCAGTGGCCGAGCCTCCACCACCCCCTCCACCGGCCCAAATGGCCGAAGTCCCCCGCAGTGAGGCAGAGACGGAGCGGGATCGCGTGACGTCGGACCGGGGCGGGCGCTCCGAGTGGCGGGCGTTGCGGGCCGCGGGCGAGGTGCTGGAAACGCTGTTCACCTTCGTGGTGCTGGGTGGACTGACGCTGCTCCTGACGCGTTTTGCGGGGCTGCGTCTGGACGCGGTCACGAGGGAAATAGAGTACCGTCCGGGGCGGGCGGCCGCCATCGGATTCGCGGGCGGGTTCCTGGTGGTCCCCGTCTTTATAATCGGGACGGTCGTGCTGGCGATCTCCGTGGTCGGAATCCCGGTCCTGCTCGCCTGGGTGCCTCTCTACCCGGTGGCGATCGCGCTGGCGGTGCTCATGGGTTACGTCGGTGTGAGCTATCATGTGGGTCGGTGGGTGCTGGACCAGGAGCACCCCTGGCTCGACCGGGTGGACCGCAACCGGGCCACTCACATCAGGCTGACCGGTCTGGCCGCTCTCATGCTGCCCTTCGCGGTCGGCGGCGCGCTCGGGGCCATCCCCCTGATCGGGTGGATCGGCGGAATCGTCGAGTTCCTGGCCGTTCTCGCCGGCATTGCCGCCGTCGTCACCGGCTTCGGCGCGGTGATCATTACTCGAGGCGGCAAGTACGCGATGCCCTGGTCCGACCGTTTCGACGAGGATGTGGAGATTCCGGTGGATTGGTCACCGGTGGAAGACCTGGAAGACGACGTGGACGAAACGACCGAGGAGCAGCGATGAAGGGACTCTTCCCCGTGCTGATGCTGATGGTCGCGGCCGGACAGATTCAGGCGGCCCAGCAAAAGACCGTGACATGGTCGCGCCAGGCGACCGGTGAGCAGCGCCTCGATGTGAACGTCAGCTACGGCGCAGGCGAACTCACACTCGGGCGAGCTGATTCCGACCTGCTCTACCACGCACGCTTCGACTACGACGAGGACTTCGTGACGCCGAGCGTCGACTACGCGGGCGGGCGCCTTGATCTCGGTATCTCCAGCCACAACAACCGGGGGTTCAAGGGCCGGTCCGCATCTTCGTTACTTGACCTCAGGTTGTCACGGGACGTGCCCATGGACCTGAACCTGGACTTCGGCGCGGGCTCGGCCAGGCTCAACCTGTCCGGATTGCCGCTCCGCAGCCTGGAGGTAAATACGGGCGCCTCGGCGTCGGAAATCCGTGTTGATGAGGTCAACCCCGAGCGACTGGAGTCCGCATCGATCAATGTGGGCGCGGCAGAGCTCAGTATGCACGGCATCGGCAACCTCAACACCGACAGGGTGACGGTCAAGGCCGGACTGGGTTCGGTGACCCTCGGGCTGGATGGGGAGTGGCTCCAGGATGCTCGGGTCTCGGTGGGAATGGGGCTGGGGGCGCTGACGATCAGGGTGCCGGAGTCACTTGGTGTTCACATACGCCGCGAGAATTTCCTCACGTCGATCAATGCGGAGGGGTTCACCAGGAATGGCAGAAGCTATCGTTCGACCAACTGGGAGACGGCCGACCGCCGGGTCGAGGTGGACATCTCCGCGGCCCTGGGCGCGATAGACATCGTCCGGATCCCGTGAGTGCAGTCGGTTGGACGGGGTTCAGCGGCAAATGGTGTTAGAATTAGGCTGGCTCGAAGAGAGGTCCTAGTCTTCGAGAGCCCGGGGCGAATCGGCACCGGGCCGAGCGGTCGTTTATTCACGGGGGAGGCATGATCGGAACGCTTCTGACATTCCTGGCCATGGGCATCGTCAGCATTGTCGTGGTCTGGATCGTGCTTTCCGTTGTGGGTGCGCTCCTGGGGCTCACGCTCGGGATCGCAGGCTTCCTGATCTTCAAGGTCGCGCCGATCATGCTGGTCGGCTGGATTGTGCTCAAGCTCCTCGAGCGGGTGCGCGGGCGCGAGGCGCTCTCACCCGCGGACAGGAAGTGGCTGGAGGGCGAGTAGGCCCGGCCGGATCGCCCTCGCCAGCAGCGGGCCGAGCGAGGACGCAGACGCCATGGTGAGTCCGCGGGCGCCAGCTAAGCGCGGGGCGGCCAACTAAACGCGGGGCGGGAGTCCTACCAGGTCCGTCAGAAACCTGTCGCCGATCTCGGCCATCGATGTCGCTGCCGGAGAATCGGGTGCGGACAGGACCGTAGGCTGTCCCTGATCACCGGCCGTGCGCACCGCCATGTCGAGGGGGATCCGGCCCAGGAATGGTGCCGAGAGCTCCCGGGCGAGGTCTTCCCCGCCCCCCCGGCCGAACAGGTCGATCACCTCGTCAGATCCCGGGATCTGAAAGCCGCACATGTTCTCGACGATACCCAGAATCCGGGTGTTGACCCGCTCGAACATCTTCACGCCGCGGCGTACATCGCCCGTGGCCACCTTCTGCGGCGTGGTCACCATCACGGCACCGTCCAGATTCACCGTTTGCACGAGCGAGAGTTGCGCGTCGCCGGTGCCGGGCGGCATGTCGACGATCATCAGGTCCAGACGACCCCAGGCGACCTGCTCCATGAACTGCTTGAGGATCCCGGCGATGAGGGGGCCGCGCATGATCGCGGGCTGCTCCCGCTCCAGAAGGAAGCCAAGGCTCATGAGGCGCACGCCGTGCGCCTCGAGCGGAACGATCATCTCCGAACCCTTCGCCCCCGTCACGGCCGGGCGGCGTGCCTCGCCGAACATGATCGGGATGTTCGGGCCGTAGATGTCGGCGTCGAGCAGGCCGGTGGCGAGCCCCTTCGAGGCGGCGTAGGCAGCCAGGTTGGTCGCAACCATCGACTTGCCTACGCCGCCCTTGCCGGAGCTCACCGCGACGATGCGCTTGACACCCGCGAGGATCTCGGGCTGGGGAGTGGGCGCGGGCACGGACCCGGGCTGGAGTCCCTGCCTTGGGGCGGGACGCCCGGGCTGGGGAGCGGTCGCAGCGGACGGCGACGACCGCCCTGCCGGCCCGGCCTGGCCGGCGCCCGATGCCGTGCTCTGGGGCAGCTGCACATTGACCTTGACCCTGCGAATGCCATCGACCGCCGCCGCCGCCGCGCGGGCCTGGCGCACGAGCACGCCGGGGTCGCCCCGCTGCAGGGAAAAGATGAAGGTGGCCTTGCCGTCGCAATCCACCGCGACCTCGCTCACCTGCCCGCCAGCCACGACATCCTTGCCGGTCGCGGGATTGATCACCTGAGCCAAGGCACGGGTGAGAGCCTGGACGGCCCCGTTCGGGCTGGCTGTCGGCTCAGATTGCGTCAACTGTCACCACCTCGGGCACGGCAGCCTGCAGGCGCCGTTCAATCCCTTCCTTGAGGGTAAACATCGAGATCGGGCAGGACTCGCACGCACCCATGAGCCGCACCTCCACACGCCCGATCTCTTCGCTCCAATCTACCAGTTCCACGTCCCCGCCATCCGACCTGATTGCGGGCCGAAGGGTCTCCAGAACCGCCTCTATCCGATCTCTGGTATCCATTCCACCGTTCCGCGAGACAGCGCACTACCGACCGGACCCACCCGCCGGGTCACGAGCGCAAAGGAAGGTACCGAAGCCGTTTCACGGCGGTCAACGGGTTGCGCCCTGCGGGACCCTTGGTAGATTGCCTGCGACTCCGGGTGCCGCTGAGCCGGATCCGGCATTCGGGGGCCGCGCTTGAATCGCTCCTTCCCGGTTCCCGCAGCGCTGTTGCCACACGGTTGTGCGCGGGTGAAAGAGGCCGTCCGCCTCACCCCAGGGGCTTCGAGCGCTCCCGCCAACCAACAAGTCTGGGAAGAGAAATGTCCGGAACGATTCGTGTTCCCGCGCCCGTCAACGAACCCGTCCTCTCCTACGCGCCCGGGACCCCCGAGCGTGCCGAACTGAAGGCATCGCTGCGCTCGATTGCGGGTCAGGACCCGGATATCCCCCTGATCATCGGGGGTGAGGAAATCCGTACGGGAAAGACCCACGCCATCCACGCCCCTCACGATCACGGGCTGCGTCTCGGCCAGTGGCACGCAGGTGGCGCCGAGGAGGCACGCAGAGCGATAGCGAACACGCTGGAGGCCCGCCGGGAATGGGCGTCCTGGCGCTGGGAGGATCGCGCGGCGGTGTTCCTCAAGGCGGCAGAGCTGCTCGCGACCTCGTGGCGCTCCACCCTTAACGCGGCCACCATGCTCGGCCAGAGCAAGACCGCATACCAGGCCGAGATCGACGCCGCCTGCGAGATCGTCGACTTCTACCGCTTCGGCGCACACTTCGCCGAGCAGATCTTCGACCAGCAGCCGGTATCGGAGCGGGGGGTCTGGAATCGCATCGAGTACCGGCCTCTGGAGGGCTTCGTGTACGCGGTCAGCCCCTTCAACTTCACGGCCATCGGCGCCAACCTCGCCGGGACGCCGGCGATGGTGGGGTGCGGTGTGCTGTGGAAGCCGTCCAAGCACGCGGTGCTGTCGGGGTACTACACCTACAAGCTCCTGGAAGAGGCGGGACTGCCGCCGGGCGTGATCAACTTCGTGCCGGGCGATCCGGTGGAAATCACGGGGGCCGCCATGAACCACCCGGACTTCGCCGGACTGCACTTCACGGGTTCGACCGGCGTCTTCCAGTCCCTCTGGAACACGGTGGGCAGCAACATCGCGCGGTACCGCTCCTATCCTCGCCTGGTGGGAGAGACCGGCGGCAAGGACTTCATCGTGGCGCACCCGAGCGCCGATCGGGATGCGCTGCGCTCGGCCATCGTGCGGGGATCGTTCGAGTACCAGGGGCAGAAGTGCTCGGCCGCGTCGAGAGCCTACGTTCCCGAGTCCGTGTGGAAGGAAATACGTGACGACCTGGTCGCAGAGACCGACGCGCTGGCGATGGGGGATCCCGCGGACTTCCGCAACTTCGTCAACGCCGTGATCGACCGGGGCGCCTTCGACACGATCACCGGCTACATCGACCGGGCCAAGGCCAGCCCGGACGCGGAGGTGATCGCCGGGGGCGAGTATTCCGACGCGGACGGCTTCTTCATCCGCCCCACGCTGATCCTGGCGAAGACGCCCGACCACGAGTCGATGTGCGACGAGATCTTCGGGCCGGTCATGTCGATCCATGTGTACCCGGACGACGCGTGGTCGGAGACGCTGGACATCGTCGATTCCACGTCGCCGTATGCGCTTACGGGGGCGGTGTTCTCGCAGGACCGGGCGTGCGTGCGCGAGGCGATGGACCGCCTGAGCAATGCGGCGGGCAACTTCTACATCAACGACAAGCCCACGGGCGCGGTGGTCGGACAGCAGCCCTTCGGCGGCGGGCGCGCCTCCGGGACGAACGACAAGGCGGGCTCCCCCTACAACATCATCCGGTGGCTGTCGCCCAGGACGATCAAGGAGAATCTCGCGCCGCCCACGGACGTGGCGTATCCGTTCATGGGAGCCGAATAGGCACCGACGCGCCGACCGCTGCCCCGAAGTCGGCCTTGAGGTCTTCGAGGTCCTCGAGGCCCACCGAGATGCGGACGAAGCCGTCCGGGATTCCCAGCGCGTCGCGTTCGCCCGGGGACAGGTCCACGTGGGAGGTGTGGCGCGGTTGCGACACCAGGGTCTCGACGCCGCCCAGCGAAGGGGCGGCGGCCGCCAGCGCCAGGTTCGAGCAGAAGCGATCGGCAGCCTGGCCGCCCCCGTCGAGCACGATGGACACCATTCCGCCGAAACCGTCCAGCATGCGGGCGGCGCATTCGTGGTCCGGGTGGCCGGGGAGGCCGGGATGGATGACCTGGCGCACGCCGTCGACGCCGGTGAACCACTTCGCGAGGGCCAGCGCCGTGCGGTTGTGGCGCTCCATGCGGGCCGGGAGGGTGCGGATGCCTCGCTCGAGCAGCCAGGCGGCCTGCGGATCGATCGAGCCGCCGTACAGCTTCATCATCTTCGTGATGCGGTAGATCAGTTCGGCGCTTCCCGCGACGGCCCCGGCGATAAGGTCCGAGTGTCCGCCCAGGTACTTCGTGGCCGAGTGGATGACGGCGTCCACACCGTGCTGCGCGGCGCGGATGTTGATCGGGGTCGCGAAGGTCATGTCGGCGGCGAGGACCGCGCCGACCGAGCGCGCCGCGTCGCGCGCCGGGCCGATGTCGAAGACGCGCAGGGTGGGATTGGTTGGCAGCTCGATGAGGACGACCCGGGTGTTGGCGCTCACGGCCGCTCCCCATGCGTCGGGATCGTCGGGATCGACGAAGGTGGTGGTGATGCCGCGCCGGGGCAGTTCGCGGGAGAGCAGGGCGTGGGTGGCGCCGTAGAGGTGGGCGCTGGCCACGATGTGGTCGCCCGCGTCGGCGCAGGCAAGCAGGGTCGTCGAGATGGCCGCCATGCCGCTGGCCAGGGCGAGCGCGTCTTCGGTGCCCTCGAGCGCCGCGATCTTGGCCGCGACGGAACGCTGGTTCGGGTTGTTCCCGTAGCGGCTGTACTGCAGGTCGATCCCGTCGTGCGGGCCAGCCCAGTAGAAGGTGGAGCTGCGCACAATGGGGTCGACGACGGGGCCGCCCGGGCGTGCCCGGCTCTGTCCGGCGTGCACCGCGTGGGTGGCAGGTCCGTGCCTGGGATTGGGTGTCCCGTTCGCGGTCATGGTCCTCTCCTGTGCTGATCGCGGCGCTGGCGCGCTTGCGATGTCATGAAAACATTACAATATGTCATGTAATCTTTACATCTGGCGGGCGCAAGGCGCTGAGTGCGACTGCCGCGCCGTTGGGTTCGCGGAAGACCAGCCGGCGCTCCGCAAGCCTTCGCAGAAGCGCATCGGCGCGGTGCCCGAGCGTGGACGCCATCCCTTCCGGGTCGATTCTTCGATGTGTTTCCAGGGTCTGCCAGGCCGCTCTTTCTCCATCCGAGACCGACCCGAGCAGCTGGAATCCATCGTTGGCCAAGTCGCATGCCGCCGCCAGTCCGTGCCTTCGCAGGACTTCTTCCACCGATTCCCGGTGCACCTCCCCGACCGCCCGGAAGAGGAAGAAGACGTTGCGTGGGCGGTCGGCCTTCAGATACCTGACGAGAAGCTTGGCAACGATTTCGTCGGCGCAGCTGAAGTCCAGCACCCGGATGCGGGTGAAGTCGATGAGGGACACGAAGTTGGCCATCCCGCTCCCGCTGAGGCGCTTCTCGATCGCTGCCCTGACGGCACGTCCGGTCGGACGCGTGACCAGGTGCGGGCGGAGGGGCGCCAGGGTGCGCGTGACGATGGCGCCTACGTCGATGCTCAGGGATCCCGGCCGCGCCCGGCTCACTTCACCCGCTCCGGGAGGATGATGTTGATCTGGGCGCCGGGGAACGGGCGCAGATCCTCTTCGAGCGGGGGCTTGCTGCTCCAGTCCGGTGTGTCGGCGATCCGCGCGGTGCCGCTGCGGATGGAAAGCAGCCCGTCCCAGCGACCGACCTGCTTGCGGATCTGCTGGATCCCCTGCCCTCTGCCGGTATCTGCGAAGCGGGTGAGCCCCATGAGGAAGGCAGCCTCGAGGGCTGTTACGTCGCCCCAGCGTTCGCCGAAGCGGGCGGCGTGTTCATCTTCCAGCGAGGCGCGGAAGCCGCGCCCGATGTCGGCCACGGCGATCACGCAGACCTGGCGCCCGAGGCGCTTCTGCCAGTTGTAGGACTGTGCGGCCACCCACCCCGGCCCCTCCGCGTGCTCGATGATGTTCTGGCACACCTCGGAGAGGATCACCGAGAACTGAACGACGGCCGAGGACGGATAGCCGAGCGTGTTGGAGAGTATCGCCCCCGCCCGCGACTGTACCCGATCCACCACTGCGTGCACATCGGAATTCTCCGTAACGGGGGTGATCTCGAGCAGGACGTCGGACGCCCGTGCGCGGCGGCGCCACTTCGAGCCGGTGCCGAACTCGAATACCTCGCGGGCGGCCTGGTGGAACCCCATGCGATCCAGGTAGCTCGTTACCTCCGGCCGATCCGGCAGCGAGATGCGGGGAGCCGATCCGGATTCGGCGGCCACCCTTCCGGCCGCCAGGATGCCGAGCATTCCGTTGGGATCGATCCAGCGGAGCCGGCGGGCGTCGAAGAGCACCGGGCCGGAACGGTCGACATCGATCTGCCGGTGGAGCACCTCGATATTGCGGTAGTCGAAGGAACGGGGGATTTCGATGACCCGCATGTCAGACGTTGCCCCGGCGGATCGGGGGCTGCATCCCGCTGAGAAATCCCTCTGCGCCGGAGAAGCCCATTTTATGGCACGCCATCGAATTGGCGCGGCGAGCGGCTTCGCGCACCGCGGCTCCTCGGAGGAGCCCCGCGAAGAAGGTGGCCCCCCAGACATCGCCGCAACCCGTCGGATCGCCCGCTGCGGGCCCGCGCGTGACGGGCACGTGCTCCCGGAGCGGCTGGCCATCCCGGCTCCTGGTCAGGACCTCCACTCCCGCGGCTCCCCGGGTCACGACAACCGTGCTCACGCGACCGGTCATCGACTTCTCGGCCTCTCGCCAGGGATCCGGGGCACCGCGCACAAAGAGTTCGAACTCGCTCTCGTTCATCTGAACCGTGTCGAAGCATCCGACCCATCGTTCACACGAGGGAAGATAACGCGGCATGCGGCGGCCGTCGTCCGCGATCCCGAGAAAGAGTGAGTGCAGATCGGCGTAGCTGGGCCCGTCAAACCGGTCGCGCAGGTGCTCGGCCCCGGCCAGGTCGATTTCGCTCCCGGAGATGAAGTTTGCGTACAGCGCATCGAGGGTGGGCAGGACGGCGTTGATCTCGTCGGGCGTCCAACCGGGCACACCCCCGCTCAGCACCTCAACCCGTTCGGACTGGGTCCGATAGGTGAGTTCGACCCGATTGTTGGGTTCGGCCACAAAGTGGACACAACCCAGGTCGCCGATGCGGGTGAACGACTCCAGGAAAGACATCGCGATGGGCACGGTATCGCGGCCGATCTTCACGAGAGGGACCACGGTCCAGCCGTCGGGGAGTACGTGCTCGAAGGCCGCCAGTGCGTACGCGATCCCGCCCCACGATCTGACCGGAGGGCCGCCAGCCGACGCATGACCTGGCAGACGAGTCGTGTCGCGCACCAGGGTGCCCAATACTCCGAGCCGATTCGGCGCATCGCCGGGCGCGGACTCAGACACGACCGCAGGTGGCCCGTTTGAAGATGCCCGCGGCGCCGATGATTCCGGCGGTATCGAGAAGTTGGGCCGGTGTGATCCTGCAGGCGCGGCGCGCCGAGGGGAACGTCCTGCGGTCGACTTCGTCGCGCAGAGGGTGGAAGAGAAGATCGCCCGCGGCGGCCACCCCTCCACCGATCACGATGGCGTCGGGGTTGAAGAGGTTGATGAGGTTGGCCACGGCAACAGCGAGAAACCGGGCTGTCTCGTCGAGGACGCGGACGGCGTAGTCGTCGCCGGCTTCCGCGGCATTGCAGACGGCTTCTGCCGTCAAGCCATCCGGGTCACGCTCGACCCTCGCGGCGAGAGTCGATCGCGCCCCCCCGGCGATGTCCTCCAGCGCCCTCGCCGCGATCGCGGGCCCCGAAGCGTAGGCTTCCACGCAGCCCCGGGACCCGCATGCGCAAGGCCGACCGTCGAAGTCGACGGACATGTGGCCGACCTCGCCCGCCGAGTCCGACGCGCCGCGGTAGACTTCGCCGCCGAGCACGATGCCTCCGCCGATGCCCGTTCCCAGCGTCAGTCCGATCAGCCGCTCCGAACCGCGGCCGGCACCGAGCCACCATTCACCGAGGGCCGCGCAGTTGGCGTCGTTGTCCAGCACGACCGGGAGGCCAGTCTCGCGAGCGATCATGTCCCTTAGCGGAACGTCCCGCCACCCGAGGTTGGGAGTCTCCAGCACCACGCCGGTGTGCCGATCCAGGGGCCCGGGAGCACCGATGCCGACCCCGACCACCCTGCCGGGGCCGACTTCCGCCATCGATTCCCGGATCATTGCCACAATCCTGGCCACCACATGGGCCGGATCCCGGTGCGGGCGGCTCGGGCCGCTGACTACGGCTGCGGGCGGCGCTCCCTCCAGCGGGACCATTCCCACCCGCAGATTGGTGCCGCCGATGTCGACCCCGGCGATCCACCTCGCGATCCCATCCCCGGCCCTGCCCGCGCTCTCACCTGCCTGCGCGCTCACGACCGTGAGTCGTCGAGCTGCAGTACGGCCATGAACGCTTCCTGCGGGATCTCCACCGAGCCGACCTGCTTCATCCTCTTCTTCCCCTCCTTCTGGCGCTCGAGGAGCTTCCGCTTGCGGGTGATGTCGCCGCCGTAGCACTTGGCGGTAACGTTCTTGCGCATGGCCTTCACGCTCTCGCGGGCGATGATCTGGCCCCCGATCGCGGCCTGGAGGGCAACCTCGAACTGCTGGCGGGGAATCAGCTGCTTGAGCTTGCGGACCAGCGAACGGCCGTGCTGGTAGGCGTTGTCGCGGTGGAGGATGACCGAGAAGGCGTCGACGGGGTCCCGGTTGACCATCACGTCCAGCTTGACAAGGTCTCCGACGCGGTACTCCTGGAACTCGTAGTCCAGCGCCGCGTACCCACGCGTTCCTCCCTTCAGCCGGTCATAGAAGTCGAGGACGATCTCGGCCAGGGGCAGCTCGAAATCCATCTCGACGCGGCGCGGATCGAGGTAGCTCATGCCCTTGAAGATGCCGCGGCGTTCGTGGCAGAGCTTCTGCACATTGCCGATGTAGGTCGACGGCACGACGATGCGGGCCCGGACGATCGGCTCGGAAACCGCGTCGACCAACGCCCGGTCCGCGAGCTCGGAGGGATTCTCTACCCAGACCACCGAGTCGTCCGACATGTCCACGCGGTACTTCACGTTGGGCACGGTAGTGATCAGTTTGACGCCGAATTCGCGGTCGAGCCGTTCCTGGACGATTTCCATGTGCAGGAGTCCCAGAAAGCCGCAGCGGAATCCGAAGCCCAGCGCCCTTGAGGTCTCGGGCTCGAATTGCAGCGACGCGTCGTTCAGCTGCAGCCTGTGCAGCGCGTCCTTCAACTCCACGTACCCGTCCGACTCCGTGGGGTAGAGGCCGGCGAAGACCATCGGCCTGACCTCCTTGTATCCCGCAAGGAGCTCGGGTGCGGGACGGGAGGCGTCCAGGATCGTGTCGCCTACCCGCGTGTCCGAGACAGACTTGATGGCCGCGACCACGTAGCCGACTTCGCCGGGGCCGAGTGATTTCGCAGGCTTGCGGCCGAGCTGCAGGTGCCCGACTTCGGTGACCTCGTAGCGTGCGTCCACGGTACCGAAGGTGACCGACATCCCGGGACGGATCCGGCCGTCGATGAGGCGGATCGAAGGGACCGCACCCAGGTACTGGTCGTAGTAGGAATCGAAGATCAGCGCCCGAAGTGGGGCCGCGGCATCGCCCCCAGGGGGCGGAACCCGGTCGACGACAGCTTCCAGGATCGCTTCGATCCCCTTCCCCTCCTTGGCGCTGGTTTCCAGGATCGATTCGGGTTCGACCCCCATGAGATCGGCCACTTCCTCCCGGCGGCGCTCCGGCTCGGCCCCGGGCAGGTCGATCTTGTTCAGGACCGGCACGATCTCCAGGTCGGCGTCCAGGGCCAGGAAGAGGTTGGACAGCGTCTGGGCCTGGATGCCCTGGGTCGCGTCGACCACCAGGATTGCCCCTTCGCACGCAGCCAGCGACCGGGACACCTCGTAGGTGAAGTCCACATGCCCGGGAGTGTCGATGAGGTTGAGCTGGTATTCGCGGCCGTCCAGCGCACGGTGGGACATGCGGATGGCGTGCAGCTTGATCGTAATCCCGCGTTCCCGCTCCAGTTCGTTGGAGTCGAGCACCTGGTCGCGCATCCGGCGGCGGTCCACCGTGGCCGTGGCTTCAAGGAGCCGGTCGGCCAGGGTGGACTTGCCGTGATCGATGTGCGCGATGATGCAGAAATTGCGAATGAGGTCGATCCGCACCTGGAGAACACCGGATTGGGGGAGTCGGCAAGGCCCGATTCGCATGGCGGCGCGACCGGGAGGCATGGGTTCACGGAAGTTAACTGGCGCTTCCTGCCGGTCAATTCTACTGTATTCTCTGGGCTCGAGGTCATGGCCGAGGAAACGCAGGTCTCGGTACGTTATGCACTTTTAAATGGCCCTCATTGACATGCACGAATACCTCCGGGAGGCGACATGTTCGCACGTAGCAAAATCATTGTCGTATTGACCGCTCTGGCAGCAGCGGGCACCCCGTTCGCCAAGTCAGCCATCGCCCAGGCGACCGGCACAATTACGGGGACCGTTGTGGACGCGGAGACCGGCGAGGCGCTGGTTGGTGCGCAAGTCAGCCTTCCGGCGCTGGGCATCGGGGTACTTTCTCGCGCGGCGGGCCGATTCGTTCTGCCCGGGGTGCCTGTCGGCACACACGAACTTCAGGTCGAACAGATCGGCCACGCGACCGTCTCCATGGAAGTCACAGTGGTCTCCGGCGACGCCGTGATCGTCGAGATCGCCATGGAGCACACCGTGCTGCACCTCGAGGAAGTGGTGGTGACGGGCACGGCCTTCGCCGAGTCGCCCGTGGAACTGCCTTACTCCGTCACGGTTGCGGGTCGCCGGACGCTGGCGGAGCAGGGATCGCCTCAGGCGTTTGACCTGTTCCGGAATGTCACTGCCAGCCACGGGATCCTCGGCGCTCGCCAGGGTTGGTACAGCACAAGACCACCGGGCCTCGTATCGGAGACGGTGGCAACCGTGAACCTTCGAGGCCTGGGAGCCTCGCGCACGCTTGTTCTGCTGAACGGCCGCCGCCAGGTGTACATACCCATCCGCCTGCGCGGTGGCCGATTCGTCGACGTCAACGCATTCCCCTCCATCGCCCTCGACAGGGTCGAGGTCGTCAAGGAGGGGGCGTCGGCGGTGTACGGCTCCGACGCCGTGGCGGGCGTGGTGAACTTCCTCACCCGCGGTGACTTCGAGGGCTTCGAGGTCTCCGGTGCCCACGAGTATTTCGCCGGGGGCGGGGAAACGAACGCCGGCGCCATCTGGGGTTCGCAGCTGGGTGAGAACGCACACGCGGTCGTCTCGGCAGAGGTGTTCGCCACGCAGGAACTGACGCCCGAAGAGGTGGGTTGGGCCCTGAGCGACTTCACCGGGGGGGGCGGCGGCTGGTCGTACACCGGCAACCCCGGAGCTTTTCTCTTCCCCAGGCTCACCGGAAACGAAACGAAGGACGAGTTTGTCTCGGCGCTCACCGATGCGCACTACGGCGGTTGGGGAGGCGTGTTCGTCGATCCCAACTGCCAGGACTTCGGCGGCTTCCTGGAAGAGGCCGAGACCTGTCGTTTCCGGTACGATCCCTATGACAACGTCTCTGACGCTTCGCGCCAGATCCGCGCCTTCGCCGAACTCAACGGCAGTGTCGGCGACGCGACCGACTACCACCTGGAAGCCCTGTGGGCCGAAGCCAGTACTCCCAACTGGGTGACCACACCCTCCTACCCGCCAATCTCCCCTTACAACGGATCCCAGTTCATCTCACCGGAGCATCCCGGCAGGCAGGCGTTCTGCCGCCAGCATGGGTCGAGCGCCGGGTTCTCGACCACCGAAAGCTGCCTGGAGAACGATTGGTACTTCTTCGGCCGCATGGTCGGGAACGCCGGCTCGCACCGCGAGCTGCGGCGCGACTCCCGCACCCAGCGGATCGCCGGCTCCCTCGAACGGACTTTCGAAGGCTTCGGAGGCAGGGAGATGGCCTTCGATCTCGCCGCCAGCTTCTCGCGGTCGGCAGGCAACGCCAACCTGCCCGGCGAGTACCTGTACCGCAAATTCCTGGCGTTTCGGGGCTTCGGGGGGCCGAACTGCGGCGTTGGCGTCGTCGTTGATCGGTCGAGCCCGTCCGGCATGGCCCTGGGACCCACAGGCGGCAAGGTGGCCGGCCAGGGTGACTGCATGTACTACAACCCCTTCAGCAACGCCTACGCCAACGCCACACAGCCCGGTGCCCGATTCCGCGACCAGGCCAACCCGGACTACGTCGCCGGCCTGGAGAATAGCCCCGAGTTGATCGACTGGATCAACGATGAAGTCAATCTGGACAACGACGCCAATCTCTTCGCCTTCGACGCGATGCTGAAGGGCGCCCTGGCCGCGGAGACGCAATTTGCTCTCGGCTACCAGTTCCGCCGGGTGGGCGTGGGTGCCGTCCCCAACCGCGCCGGCGATCTCGCCTTGACGCCGTGCCCCGTGCCGGACGACCGCGGCTGCCCGGACCAGTTCGGTCCCTTCCACTTCACGGGCGGATTCTTCCACTACGACGACAGCCAGACCGTGCACCGCTTCTTCGCGGAATCGCAACTCGAGCTCGGCCACCGGATTCGCGGCCAGGTCGCTGCGAACTACGAGTTTCACGGTTCCGTCAAGAGCTTCGACCCGAAGGTCGCCCTGCGCGTCGAACTCGCGGAGCCGCTGGCGTTGCGGGCCTCGGTGCAGACCACCTTCAGGACCCCCTCTGTGGACGATCTCAACGAGGACCTGAACACGGGACTGCAATACGTGAGCGCGGCCGGGATCTACAAGGCCATCGACACCTACGGAGACAAGGACCTCGTGCCGGAACGGGCGTTCACCTACAACGTCGGAGCCATCCTGCAACTCGCTCGTCTTCGGGCATCGGTCGACTATTGGAGCTACGACTTCAAGGACGTGATCGACGTGTTCCCGTATGAGGGCGTCGCGAGCCTTTACGCAGCGGGTGGAAGCCAGCGGGCGGCAGTACAACAGTTCGTGAGCTGCCCTGACGGACGCGGCACCGGTACCTGCGACATACAGTCCGTGGAACGGATCGAGGCGGGCTTCGTCAACTGGCCGGGGATCCGCATGTCGGGGATCGACTTGCACATGGCGAGCCGCATTCCTGCGGGAGAAGCGATCGTGTCGCTCGGGGTGGACGGCACCTACACCAGGGAGTACCTCGTCCGAGCCCTCGATTTGAACGGGACCGAGGTGTTCGCGGAACACGAGGCGGCTGGAAACCTCAACTGGGGCAATCCCATCGCGCCTCCGCTGCCCCAGTGGAAGACGAGTCTGACAGCCGGGTATCACGTAGGTGACTACAGCATGGTCAGCTACCTGAACACCGTTTCCGGGTACACCAATGAGGCCTTCGCGGGAACCGAATTCGAGAGCATCGACCGGTTCGCGACTCTGGACTTCAGTCTGCTGCGGCGTTCGTCGGAGCAACTGGACATCGGCCTCTCGGTGTTGAACGCGCTGGGCAGCCCGCCACCCCTGGTCCGGTGGGAACAGTCCTACGACGGGTTTACTCACAGCCCCAAGGGACGGCGGATCAAGATGCTGGTGACCTACCGGCCTGGGAGTTGAGCGGTCCGGGTTGAACCCTCGCAGCCACGCCGATTGCTGCGTGGCTGCGGGGCCGGACCTTCCCCGGGCGGGGGCGTCCCCGCAGATTGAGGGGCCATGGCTACCAACGAAACGGTCACGCCCCACCGGGATCGCCGCGCCGATCTGCTCGATCCCGCGACGCTCGCCCAGCTCAGCGACATCGACATCATCGCCCGGCAGGTGGTGCACGGGTTCCTTCTGGGGCTGCATCGGTCCCCGAACCGGGGGTTCTCGGCAGAGTTCGCCGAGAATCGCGCCTATCAGCCCGGAGACGACCTGCGCACCCTGGACTGGCGGATGTACGCGCGCTCGGACCGGTTTTACGTAAAGCAGTACGAGGAGGAGACGAATCTGCGCGCGTACATGCTCATCGACATCAGCGAGTCGATGGAGTGGTCGTCCCGCCCGGGTCTTCCCACCAAGCTCTGGTACGCCAAGCATCTCGCGGCGGCGATCTCCCTGATCCTCACGCGGCAGGGCGACATCGTCGGCTTCATGGCCTTTCACGAGAAGATCGTCAGGCAGGTGCGCGCGCGGGGCGGCAAGGTGCACTGGCGGATGCTCCTGCAGCATCTCAACGCGCTTGAGGGCGGGGGGAAGACAGACTCCGAGTCGGCCATCCGGAACGTGGCAATGCGTCTCAAGCGCAAGGGTCTGGTGATTCTGATCTCGGATCTGCTGGTGGACCCCGCGGAAACCGCCAAAGCGCTGACCTACCTGCAGCACACGGGGCACGAGGTGATGGTTTTTCACCTGATCGATCCGGGCGAGCGGGACCTCCCCACCACCGGGGAGACGCGCTTCATCGACCCGGAGACGGGAGACTCGCTGCGCGTGTCGGTGGCGGACATGCGGCGCCAGTACCGCGATGCGGTGGAGAACGCCGTTGCCGAGTGGACGAAGAAGTTGACCAGCCGCGGGATCGCGTACTCCACGATCGGGACCGACGAGCCACTCTCGCGGGCGCTGCGGTTCTACCTGTGGAAGCGGCAGCGGCTTCCCTGAATGGGCTTTCTCAACCCCCTGTTCCTTCTGGCCGGCGCGGCCGTCCTCATCCCCATCATCCTGCATCTGTTCTATCGGCAGGAAAGCAAGATCTTCACCTTCCCGGCGATACGGTACCTGCTGAGGACGGAACGCGACCACGCCCGCCAGATCCGAACGCAACAGCTCCTCCTGCTTTTGCTCCGGGTTGCGATCGTGGTGCTGGTCGTGATTCTCGGGGCCCGTGTCCACTTCCCGGGCCCAGGAGGCAGTCACGATCCTACCGCTCTGGCGCTGGTGATCGACAATTCGATGAGCACCACGATCATCGAGGACGGCAGGCGTCGGCTCGACACCCTGAAGGCGGTTGCCCGGCAGAGCGTCGACGGCGCGAATCACGACGACGTGATCTGGGTCGTCCGTGCAGGCACACCGTGGGAGCCCGCGATCCCCGGAGGGGCAGCACAAGCACGGGAAGCCATTGATGCGATCCGGCCCGCGCATGGCCGGGGAGACCTGGGCCGCGCCGTGGCGAGGGCCCGTGCCCTGGTCGGCCAGAGCGATCTCCCGAACCGGGAGGTGCACGTGTTCACGGACCTTCAGGCCACTGCCTTCTCCGAACCGCCGGCCTCCGGCGAAGACATTCCAGTGGTCGTTTTCGGCGCGGCAGCGAGCAATACCGTCAATCGGGGAATCGGCAACATTTCCTTTGGCGGAGGCCTGCCGCCGCTGGCCGGCCGCAGGACCGAGGCCGCGATTTCAGTGGTTGGGGCTGGAGCGGGAGATACGGTCGGCGTGCGGCTCTACATCGATGGACAGGTTCGCGCGGCCGCCTCGGCTCCGGTCGGCGCCACCGTGCGCCTCCCGGCGGGTCCCTTCCCCCCCGGACAGGTCGAGGGATATGCCGAGATCGACCCGGATCCACTCACGGCAGACGACCGGCGCTACTTCTCCTTCGCCGTTCGGGAGCCTACCCCGGTCGCGGTCCTCGGCACGGCGCCCATTTTCGTTGCCGAGGCTCTCGCCGTGCTGGAGGAGAGCGACCGCATTACGCTGGGAGACCCCGGGCGCGCCTCCACCCTCGTCAGCATCGGCGGCGAAGGTCTGCAGCGGCGCGGCCTCACGCAGAGCGCCTTCGTCGCACCGCACCCGGATCCCGCGCAGCTCCCCGCCCTGAACCGCCGGCTCGCCGAAGCCGGGATCCCGTACCGCTACGAGATGGACACCGGCGGCGGCGCGCGCGTCGCTGTGAGCGACCTCGCCATCGACCTGTCGGACCTGGAGATCCGGCGTTTCTTCCGCCTGGTGCCCACGGCGGCGCGGCAGTCCGGTGCCCTGCAGGGTGAGGGTTCCGCGACGGGCAACGCCGAGGAGGCGGCACCGTCCGGCCTCCCTGCCGGATCCGCGGTGATGTTGTCGAGCGGTGATCCCTGGCTGATCACCGCGACCTCGCCGGCGGGGCCGTACACCCTGCTGGCTTCGCCCCTCGACGAGGAATCGACCTCCCTGCCCGTATCCGCGGCGATGATCCCGTTGCTGGAGTGGGCCATCGAACGCTGGTCCGGCGGGGGGGACGGAAGCGGCTCCATGACGGCGGGTTCGGACTTCCGCCCGCCTGCGGCCACCACGACCGTGCGGACGCCGGACGATGAGGAATACGCGGTGGACGGTGACCAGCCCTTCCTGGCAACGACAGTCTCCGGCTTCTATCAGCCCCTCGCCCGAGACAGCGTCCTGACCGCCATACCGGTGAACCCCCCTGCTGCCGAGACGGATCTGACGCCGGCTTCACCCAGAGAGGTACGACGCGCGATCCCCGGGACGACCGCGATCGTGGATGATGCGGCCGCGTGGTCACGCAGCATCTTCCGCTCGGGCCGGGGACCGGAGCCGTGGCGTGCCCTGGCCGCGGTCCTGCTGGTTCTGGTGATCATCGAGACTGTCGTGGCCGCCGCGCGCGGCCTCCGTTCCCGCCCCGGCGGCGGCGAGGACAGCGTCGCTCGCGACCGGCCGGGAGCGCGCGGCGGATCGCGACACGGGCGGGTCGGAAGCAACCCCGCCGCCCGTGTCTAGCCCAGGCGCGCACCCCGCCGCGGGGGCGGTCGCCTCCACCCCCGCTTTCCGCAAGCTGCTGCGAGGCCTTCCCTCGCCTGGTGCGACGCGCACGATCGGCGGCGCGATTGGTTCGCTGCCGCTCGCAGCAGTCGCCGCCCTTGTCGAGCGCCTCCCGAACCGGCTGTGGATCGTGGCTGCCTCCTCTCCGGCCGAGGCGGGAGAGCATCTGGGCGATCTGGAGGCGCTGCTGGGTCCGGGCCGCGCGGTTCACTATCCGCAACGCGAAGGGTTTTCCAGCGACGGGGACGAGGCGGGCGCCGGCCTCTCCGGCCAGCGGGTCGAGGCCTTCGAATCGCACCTGTCGGGCCGTGCCCGGGTCATGGTCACCACCCGGCGCGCGCTCCAGGAAGTGGTGCTCGTGCCCGACGACCTGGCGGAGCTGCGGCTTACCGTCCGGGTGGGTCAGGAGCTCCGGCGCGACATCCTGATCGAGACGCTGGAAACCCGGGGATTCGAGCGCGTACCCATGGTTGAGGCCGCCGGTTGCTACGCTGTTCGCGGTGGACTCGTCGACCTGTTCTCGTTTGGGGCGGCGAATCCGGCACGCGTCGAGTTCTGGGGCGACGACGTCGAATCGATCCGTTTCTTCGACATCCTCGATCAGCGTTCGACCGATACTACGGACCGTATCGACATCCTTCCGGTCCGCTTTGGCGGTCGCACCGGGAGCACTCGCACGACCCGGTCCAGCATTCTGGGCAGATTGCCCCGCGACACGGTCCTGGTGCGCATCGGTGCGCGACCCTGGGACGACGAGGCCGCGCGGGCGTGGAACAAGGCCGAGAGCCACTATGAGCAGGCCCGACGCTACGGGAACCCGGCGGCGGCTCCCGGCACGCTCTTTCTCACGCCCGATTCGCTGGCCGAGCGAGCGCGCAGGCATCCACAGCTCGTGTTCGAAGAGGAACACGTCGGCGACCCCGTGTTTCAGGCCCGCCCCCCGCCCGCAATCGAGCGTGACACCCGCCGGCTCGGCTCCTTTCTGGCCGGAGCAGCCGCCCGGAGTGCGGCAAGCTACATCCTGTGCGACAACGAAGGCCAGGCGGCCAGGCTCGAGGAGCTGATCGGAGATCGCAACGGTATCCCCCCCCGGGGGAGCCACCTCGTGGTTGGTTCTCTCGCGGGCGGATTCCGCCTCGCCGACGCCGATCCTCCGACAAACGTGCTTACCGATCACGAGATCTTTCGCCGCAGCCGCAAGTTGCGGCGTAGCAAGCGGTTCCGCGGAGCCGCCTCGCTGGAGAGCCTCGCCCAGCTCTCGCCTGGCGACTACGTCGTCCACATGGAACACGGGATCGGTCGCTTCCGGGGGCTCGAAAGGGTCGTCATCGGTGAAGAGTCGATCGAGTCGCTGGTCATCGTCTACGACGGGGACGAGGTGCTGCGAGTCCCGGTCTATCTGCTCGACCAGGTGGAGCGCTGGGTGGGAGCACACCCGGATGACGCGCCGCCGAGGCTGCACCGCATCGGGGGGAAGCGCTGGAAGAACGTCAAGCGCAAGACCCAGGCGGCCATCAACCGGATGACGGCAGAGCTGCTGGAGCTCTATGCGTCGCGCAACGCGCGTCCCGGCCATGCCTTTCCGGCCGATACCCGCTGGCAGCGCGAGATGGAGTCCTCCTTCCTCTATGAGGATACGCCCGACCAGCGTCGGGCGGTCGAGGACGTCAAGCGAGACATGGAGTCGCCGGGGATCATGGACCGCCTGGTCTGTGGCGATGCCGGCTATGGCAAGACCGAGGTCGCCGTGCGGGCGGCCTTCAAGGCGGTGCAGGATGGCAAACAGGTTGCGGTTCTGGCGCCTACAACGGTGCTGGTGGCGCAGCACGCAAAGACGTTTGGCGAACGGCTGGCCGACTACCCCGTGCACGTGGCTTCGCTCTCGCGACTGGACCCACCCGTAAAGCAGCGCGGGGTCGTGGCCGAACTGGCAAAGGGCACGGTCGACATCGTCATCGGAACGCATCGTCTGCTCTCCGGCGACGTGGTCTTCCAGGATCTGGGATTGGTCGTGATCGATGAAGAGCAGCGCCTGGGCGTCCGCCAGAAGGAGCGGCTGAAGCAACTGCGCACGACGGTGGACATCCTTACGCTCACTGCGACCCCGATCCCCCGGACCCTGTACCTTTCGCTCTCGGGCGTGCGGGACCTGTCGCTGATCCGCACCCCGCCCCGGGACCGGATGCCGATCATCACCCATGTGATTTCCTGGAGCGACCATCTGATCGCGGAAGCCTGCCAGCAGGAACTGGACCGCGGTGGGCAGGTCTTCTTCCTGCACAATCGGGTCGAAACGATCGACACCGCCGCCGAGCACGTCCGGCGCCTGGTCCGGGGCGCCTCCGTCGATGTCGCGCACGGCCAGATGGCACCGCGGCAACTCGATCTTGCAATGACGCGTTTCGTGGAAGGTGCGACCGACGTGCTGGTATGCTCCTCGATCATCGAGAACGGGCTGGACGTGCCCAACGCGAACACACTCATCGTCACGCGTGCCGACCGCTTCGGGCTTTCCCAGATGTACCAGATCCGCGGGCGCGTCGGGCGCTGGGACCGGCGGGCGTACTGCTACCTCATCGTACCCGAGAAGATCACCGACGACGCGGAAAAGCGGCTGCGCGTCCTGGAACACTACACGGATCTCGGCAGCGGCTACCAGATCGCCCTGCGGGACCTCGAGGTGCGGGGCGCGGGTAATCTGTTGGGAGAGGACCAGTCAGGCTTCGCCCACGCCGTGGGGATCGACACCTATCTGCGGCTCATGGAAGATGCCGTGCGGGGGATGCGGGATGGTGGAAGAAAGCGCGAGTATCCTCGCCCTGAAGTCTCCATGGACGCGGAGGCCTATTTGCCTGACCGCTATGTGGCGGACCAGCGACAGAAACTGCACCTGTATCGGCGGCTGTCGAAGGCCAGGAAGCGCGACGAAATCGACGCGCTCGCCGCGGAACTCGCCGATCGCTTTGGAAGGCCCCCGGCAGAAGCCCGGCGTTTGCTGGACAAATCGTCCCTTGCGATCGCCGGTCAGGAAGCCGGAGTCAGCCGAATCATGCTGCGGAGCAACCGGGCTCGAGTGAACTTCCGGGCGGGCATCGTACCGCGCATGTCGGCGCTCGAAGGTGCGCTGAAGGGCGAGGCGGTGAATGTGGAGGTGCGCAGGGTCTCTCCGCTCTCGGTGGTGCTGGAGTGTTCAGACCCGGGTCGTCTGGCTAGTGTGATAGCGCGGGCGGTGGATGCCCTGGGTGGCGCGGAAGTGCCCGCGAACCAACCGAGCATAACCGACGCCGATGTCGTCGCAGCGCCGCAGGAGCGCGCCAGCGGCATGGACAGACTATTGGACAGGTTTGCGGCAACGCGGTGAACAGCAGATGGAAACCAGGGATTCCTTTCACGGGAGAGGCTCTCTGATGTCAGGGAGAGGAAAGCCGATCATCGCGTCGCTGCTGGCCAGCGCCGCCCTCACCGCCTGCGGCCCCGGTCCGCTGGCCGAGGCCGGAGAGCACCGGCTCACCGTCGATGACGCCGCCGGGCTGATCTCGGAGCACAGCGCCGTGCCTCCGGACACCCAGGTTGTGCGAGTTGTCGCCGAGCTGTGGGTGGACTACACGCTGCTCGCGGCTCATCTCGGTGCCGACACCACCCTGGCAACGCTCGACGTCGGGCTTGTCGTCGAGCAGCCCCTGCAGGAGATCATGCTGGCGCAGCTGCGGGACGCGGTGATCGATGTCGATACTGTCGTCTCCAACGAGGAGCTCGCCGAGCGTTTCGCCGCCGAGCTGCCGGGCGCCCGCGCCACCGCCTCCCAGATCCTGCTCCCCTTCCCCCCCGGGGGGGGCACGAACCGCCAGCGGGACAGCGTGCTTGTCGTCGCCCGGTCGTTGCGCGACCAGCTGCTCGGCGGCGCGGACTTCGCGACCCTGGCCGCGCGCTACAGCGGCGATCCCGGAAGCGGCAGCCGCGGAGGGAGCATGGGGACCTTCGGGCGCGGCCAGATGCTCGCTCCGATCGATGAGGCGGTCTTTGCCCTGCAGCCCGGCCAACTGAGCGATCCGGTTGCAACGGGCCTGGGTTATCACCTGCTTCGGCTCGACGAACTCGCAATTCCCGAGTTGTCGGAGGTGGGCGAGGAGTTCCGGGCACTCATCCAGCAGGAGCGCCTGGCCGTAGCGGAGGCGGCGTACATCGCCCAACTGGATTCGCTGGCGGGACTGAGTCTGACAGACGATGCGCTTCAGATCACACGGGCTCTCATGGAGTCGTCCACCTCCAGCCTCTCAGGCGGTGCGGCGGCGCGTCCGCTGCTGACGTGGTCGGACGGCGTCTACACCGTGGGGGAGTTCCTGGAACTGGCCCGCGTGTCCCCCGATGGCTTCGCCCAGGGCATCCTGGCCGCCTCCGACGAGGAACTCGAGGTCGCGCTCAGGCGGCGCGGCCGGCAGGAGCTGCTGCTCGCCGAAGCCAGGGCGCAGGGCTACTCACCTACCCTGGCCCAGGAGGATTCGCTTGTGGCCGAGGCGCGGACGGCGATCCGGGAGCGTGCTGAGGTGATCGGACTGATTCCCCGTGCGATGCCGCCGGACAGCGCTGTCGCGGCGAGCGCCGGCGGTGCCCTGCCATCGGTCCGTGAGGTCGTCGAGGAGGCGCTTGCACGCATCGTCGGCGGTCAGCAGGAAATCGTTCCGTTGGGTGGGGTTACATTCCTGCTGAGGGAAGAGGGTCGGTGGCGCATCCACGAAGCAAGGCTGGGTGCAACCGTCGCCCGCATCAGAGAGCTCGAAACACGGTAGTCGACGGCACGATGCCGATATCGCCAGCCCGAGGAGCAGCGCCGAACAAAGTCTCGGAGCGGCAAGGTGTAAGCTACACATGACAAAATGTAATGTAATCTTTACGTTGTGCGCGCGTGAAGCGAAGCGGCCCGGTGCGGATGCATCGCCGCTCGAAGGCCCGGATGGTTTTCTCCACGGGCTGCCAGGCAGGCTGCGGAGGATTCGCCCGGTGGCGCTCCTGCTCTGCATGATGGGAGGATTCCCGGCAGCGGTCAGCCATGCGCAGGAAGAGCCCGTGGACCGGGTGGTCGCAGTTGTCGGCGACTCGGTGGTGCTGTTGTCGCAGCTGATCCAGCGGGAGAACCAGCTCCGCGCGACGGGCCAGACCGTGCCGGAGGCCGGGTCGGATGCATGGGAGGAATTCCGCACGGCCCTCCTGGACGGCCTTGTCGCGACCCAGGTGGTCTTGCAGGCAGCCGCCCAGGACACCCTGCTTGAAGTCGACAACGACCGTGTCGAAACCCAGCTGCAGGAGCGGATGGCCGGCGTGGAGTCGAGCTACGGCTCGCGTGCAGAGATGGAGCGGGCGCTGGAGATCGAGGGCCTGAACGTCCAGAGCTACCGCGAGATTCTCAGGGATCAGCTCAGTCAGGAAATGCTTGTCCAGCTGTACATCCAGCGTCATGGTGGCGAGGGCGCCGTCGAAGTCACCGAAGCGGAGGTGCGCGAGTTCTTCGAAACCGGCCGCGCTACCCTGCAGGAGCGTCCCGCAACCGTCACCTTCAAGCAGATCCTCGTTTCCGTCGAAGCCTCGGACTCCACAAAGGCCGAGGCACGGGCAACCGCGGAAGGGCTCCTGGAGCGCGTGCGCGCGGGCGAGGACTTCGCCGCGCTGGCGACCGAGTATTCCCAGGATCCCGCCTCGGCGGCGGCGGGCGGTGACCTGGGCTGGTTCCGCAGGGGCTTCATGGTCGACGAATTCGAGGATGCCGCCTTCAGCCTGCTGGACGGCGGGATCAGCGATGTGGTGGAGACCGAGTTCGGATTCCACATCATACTCGTGGAGCGGGTGCGCTTCGCCGAACGAATGGCCAGGCACATCCTCATCCGTCCGCAGATCGGACCGGGCGACATCGGGAAGACACGCACCTTCGCCACGGAACTCGCAGAGCGGGCGCAAACCGAGGATTTCGACGACTTGATCGACGAGTACCACAACCCCAGCCAGCCGGATTCGGGTACGGTGCGGCAGCGGCAGATCTCCCCGCCGCTGGCTCCCGCATATGTGGCGGCGCTCACCGGAAAGGAGACCGGAGAGATCGTGGGACCGATCCAGTTCTCCTTCCAGGGGGAGGAGCTTTTCGCGATCATCAGGATCGGCGAGCTGCGCGAAGCCGGCGAGTACAGCTTCGAAGACCTGGAGCCGCAGATCCGCGCCAGCCTCATGACCCAGAAGAGGGAGCAGGCGCTGCTGGACGGGTTGAAGGCGAAGACCCACATCGAGATCATGGATGTGAGGTAGCGGCCCGTGGCAGGAACCCCCGGCGCGGCGCGGCCTGGACCACGGGATGTGCGGCTGGCCATCACGCTGGGCGATCCCGGGGGGATCGGGCCGGAGGTGACCGCGAAAGCGCTGGCGGCGGTGAGCCCCGACGCGGGAGCGACCCATGTCATCGGGCCGGTGGAGTGCGGTGCCGACTTCGCGGGGTCGTGCCGCTTCGAGGCGGTGGGGGGCGGGGAGGCGGGGCTGCATCCGGGCCGGGCCGCCGGGATGGCGATCGAACGCGCCGTGGAGTTGGCGCTCGAGGGAGAAGTCGACGCCGTGGTGACCGCTCCCGTGCACAAACCGGGGCTGGCCGAAGCCGGATATCTCCCGGGCCATACCGAAATGCTGATGGCGCTTGCGGGCGCGCCGGAGGTAGGGATGCTGATGTGCGACGAGGGCGGGGGCCCCGAGACGCCTCATCCGAAGCGGGTGCTTCTCGCGACCATTCACATCCCCCTTGCCGAGGTCGCCGGATCGGTAACGGAGGACTTGCTCGTGTCCCGGACCCGTCTGCTGGGAACCGCCCTCCAGACCGATTGGGGCCTTCGGGAGCCGCGTATCGCTCTCTGCGCCCTGAATCCGCACGCCTCGGACAACGGAATGTTCGGCACGGAGGAGCGCGACGTGTACGGCCCCGCCCTCGACGCCCTCGCCGGCGATCCGTGCCGGGTCTCGGGCCCGATCCCCGCGGACACCGTCTTCGTCAGGGCGTTCTCGGGCGAGTTCGACGCGGTAGTGGCGCCCTATCACGACGTGGGGATGGCTGCCTTCAAGACGGCGGCCTTCGGCAGGGGGGTGAACGTGACCATCGGACTGCCCTTCGTGCGTACGTCGCCCGATCACGGGACCGCATTCGACATCGCGGGCCGGGACAGGGCGGACCCCTCCTCGATGATCGCGGCCCTCCGCCTGGCGGTGAGGCTGTCAGCGGCGCGCCTGGGCAACCGCACGGCCTCATGACCTCGGGGCTGCGTCACCCTCCGTCCCCTCCCGCCTTCCGGGGTCACGAAGCGCTCCGCTCCTCGCTGAGGCGCGCCCTCGCTCGCGAGACCCTGCCCGCCACGGTCCTCATCCATGGCATGCCCGGGTGCGGAAAGCAGTCGCTGGCGCTGTGGCTCGCGCGCACCCGGCTGTGCACCGGAGCGGAGAAACCGTGCGACCGTTGCATGAGCTGTCGCCAGGCGCTGCGCCTCGAGCACCCGGACATCCATTGGTACTTCCCCCTGCCCCGTCCAAAGCGCGCGCACGGCCCCGGCAAGCTGGCGGAGGCGCTGGAGTCGGCCCGCTACGACAAGCTGGGCGAGTTCCGGCGACAACCGCTGAGGCCGGAGGGTGACGCCGAGGTGAAGGGGATCTATTTCGCGGCGGTCATGACCCTGCGCAAACGCGCGCACCGCCGGCCATCCGTGAGTGAAGAGCAGTTCTTCATCGTGGGCGACGCCGAATACCTGGTCCCCCAGGAGGCGAGCCCGGAGGCTGCCAACGCGCTGCTCAAGCTGCTCGAGGAACCTCCGGACGCAAGTCGCTTCATCCTCACGTCCGGCAAGCCGGGGAGCCTGCTGGATACGATCCGATCCCGGGCCCTTCCCATTCACCTGCCGCCCCTCCCCGTCACCGAGGTGGCCGCCTTCCTGCGCGAAGAGTGTCACGCCGACCGGGAACCTGCGAATCGGGCCGCCGCGCTATCTCAGGGCTCCATCGGCGCCGCACTCGGACACCTGGATCCCGATGGACCGCACTCGGACAATCGCGACCTCTCCCTGGCGATGCTGCGCGCAGCAACCGGCGGGAAGCGTGCCGACGCCTACCGAACCGCGCTGGACTTCAGGGCGGGCGGCGCGCGTGGTCTGCTCGATCTGCTGGGAGCCCTGCAGCTGTGGATTCGCGACCTCGGTGCGGCCGCGGTCGGCCGCGAAGACCAGATCGTCAACTCCGGAGAGCGGCAATTCCTGCAGGAAACGGCTCGCCGACTGGAACTGACGCCCGATCGCGTCGCCCGTGCTGTCGCGCGGGTGGAGGAAGCCCGGATGCTGGCGCTGGGCAACGTGAATCCGCAACTCTTTGTTGCCACACTTTTGCTGGACCTCGAAACGGTCCTCGCGCCGCGAAGGCGGCCATGACACACCACAGGCTGCGTTGACGATGACAGACCCGGACCACCCCGGACAGGACACGCTCACCCATCTCGACCCACAGGGGAAGGCAAAGATGGTGGACGTGACGGAAAAGGGGATCACCGCCAGACGGGCGGTCGCCCGAGGCCTGCTGCGGTGCTCCGAGCGAGCCTACGAGCTGCTGGCCAGCGGTGGAAATCCCAAGGGCGACGTCGAACAGATCGCGCGCGTCGCGGGAATCATGGGAGGCAAGCGAACCGGCGAACTCATCCCGCTGTGCCATGTCCTCCCCGCGGCCAGCGTCAGCGTGGATTTCGAACTCGATCCGGCGCTGCCGGGAATGCGGGTCACCGCTACCGCCACGATCAACGGCCCCACCGGGGTCGAGATGGAGGCGCTCACCGCGGCGGCGGTATCGTTGCTGACGGTGTACGACATGCTCAAGGCGGTCGACCGGGGAATGACGATCGAATCGATCGGATTGGTGGAGAAATCCGGAGGCCGTTCGGGACACTGGAGATCCGGAGACACGTCCCCCCGATAGCTCGGCCAGCTGCCCGTGCCGCCATTGGTACTGCGCTGGATTCATCCACGGGCCGAGGGCGCCGCGAGGCTATCTCGACGGCGGAATCCGGATGCTGTCGCCAGGATGGACGAGAGTACCCTGGCCGATCCGGTTGTGCACGCGCAGCAGTTGCAAATCGACTCCGTACAACCGCGCAATCAGCCACAGGTTCTCGCCGCGCGCGACGACGTGTACCGTGTCGCCGGGCCGCGGGGCATCGAGGACCCGCGGAGTGGATGCGACTCCGCTTGAATCGGCCGGCGATGGGTGGTCCGCAACCGTTGAGGCGCCAACAGCCTCGGGGGCAGGGGAATCCCGGAGTACTCCGGGTACAACCAAGATGCTGCCAATCTGAAGGCGCCTGGGTACCACTCCGGGGTTGGCGCTCCGCAGCTCGTCGACGGAAATGCGGTAGTCCCGCGCGATGTGGGAGAATGTCTCGCCCGCGGAAACCACGTGCCTGTTCACGCGATCCCTGAGCGGGATGTTCGCGAACCGCTCCGGGAACCCCTGGGCGGATCCCTCGGGCAGACGCACCACGGTCGAGCTCGCACCGGGAGTCATATCCGCCAGAATCTGGGGATTCAGGTCCTTTACCTCTTCCTCCGGGACGTCGGCCACTCTCGCGATCACATCGATCGATGCCGGGCCGTCGATGGTCACGGTGTCGTAGCGCATGGAGGGCGCCTTCAGGTGGTCCGAGATGCCGTAGCGCTCGGGTACACTGGCCATGCGCACCGCCGCAAGGTACTTCGGGATGAAGTCGCGCGTCTCGGCGGGCAGCCTGCTCCGGATTCGCAAATAGAGGGCGTCGTCGCGGGGCTGGCCGCGGCCATGGCGCCGGATCACCTGCTCCACCCGGCCCGGCCCGGCGTTGTACGCCGCAAGGGTAAGGAACCACGATTCGAACTGCGCGTTCAAAGCCAGCAGATAGTCCAGGGCCACGGGAGTCGCGGCGAACGCATCGAAACGCTCGTCGATGAGCGAATTCACCTGCAGCCCCAGCCATCGGGCGGTCCGCGGCATGAACTGCCACAGCCCCGCCGCCCCGGCCGGCGAAACCGCGGTCGGGTAGTAGTTGGCCTCGATGAGCGGCAGGTAGAGGAGGGACGGAGGCAGATCCCGGCTCGCCAGTTCGGCTGTCACGAAGTCTTCGTAGCCGCCCATCCGCGACAGGCCCCGCTTAAAAGCGTCCTGCGATCGCGTCTGCCAGAAGTTCAGCCACCAGTCGATCCGGTCCTCGATTTGGCCGTTGCGTCCCTCCGGCGAGGCCAGGATCGGATCGAACGCCAGGATGGCCAGCAGGTCGCGCGACGGCGCCTCCTCACTCGCATTCGATACAACCAGCGGCGCCCCGGTGCGAACGGGTTCGCGTACCGCTGCTTCGGGAATATCGGGCGGGCGCGCCGCGGGAGCAGGCGCGGGCGGAGGCCGTCGAGCGCAACCAAGCGCAGAGGCCGCGACCACGGCCAGGCTTCCCCGGACGACCACAACCCTCAGTGTGCCGTGTTTCATCGGCTCAATGACTGTAGTTGGGCGCCTCACGCGTGATCGTGACGTCGTGCGGGTGCGACTCCCGCAGACCTCCGGACGTCACCCGCACGAAACGGGCGGTGGCGCGCAGCGCATCCAGTGTTCGGGCGCCGCAGTATCCCATCCCGCTTCTGAGTCCTCCCGAAAGCTGGAAGACGGTGTCCGACACCGGGCCCTTGTAGGCGACCCGCGCTTCGATCCCCTCCGGGACCAGCTTCCTGGCGGCACGGCCCTCCTGGAAGTAGCGGTCGGCGGTGCCCTCCTCCATGGCCGAGAGCGAACCCATCCCCCGCACCGTCTTGAACCGCCGCCCTTCGAGGAGGAACGCCTCACCCGGGGATTCTTCGGTGCCCGCGAGCACCGACCCCATCATCACGCAACCCGCTCCCGCCGCGAGCGCCTTGACCACATCACCCGAGTACCGGATGCCGCCGTCGGCAATGACCGGGACGCGGCCAGCGGCTCCATCCACCGCGTCCATCACCGCGGTCAACTGCGGCAGACCAACCCCCGTCACCACCCGCGTGGTGCAGATCGACCCCGGCCCCACCCCCACCTTGACGGCGTCCGCGCCTCTCTCGATCAGCGCGTCGGCACCCTCGGCCGTGCCCACGTTGCCCGCCACCAGATCCTGGTCCGGGAACGCCTCGCGCACACGGGCCACCGCCTGGAGGACGCCTTCGGCGTGTCCATGGGCGGTGTCGACCACCAGAAAGTCCACCCCCGACTCGACCAGGGCCCGCGCCCGCGCCTGGTCCGCCTTCCCGGCGCCGATGGCCGCACCCACGCGAAGCCGGCCATGCTCGTCCTTGCAGGCGTTCGGGAACTGGCGGCGCTTGAAGATGTCCTTGACCGTGATGAGTCCCCTGAGCATGCCCTCGTCATCGACGACCGGGAGCTTCTCGATGCGGTGCCGATGGAGGATGTGCTCGGCCTCGGTCAGGGTCGTCCCCTCCGGTGCGGTTATGAGGCCCCGGGACGTCATGAGCGTGGCCACGGGGCGATCCAGGTCGGTCTCGAACTGAAGGTCGCGGTTGGTGATGATCCCGACCAGGATTCCGTCGCTCTCGACGATGGGGACGCCGCTGATGGAGAAACGCGCCATGAGCTGGTGGGCATCCCTGAGCGACGCGGCCGGCCCCAGGGTGATGGGCTTGAGGATCATCCCGCTCTCCGAGCGCTTCACCCGGTCGACCTCCTGGGCCTGGCGGTCGATGGTCATGTTCTTGTGGATCACGCCCACGCCGCCTTCGCGCGCCACCGCAATCGCCATGCGGGCCTCGGTCACGGTGTCCATTGCGGCCGAAACGAGGGGGACCTGCAGGGTGATGCGGTTGGTGAGGCGGGTCGAGATGTCCGTCTGGTTCGGATGAACCCTGGAGTACCCCGGGACCAGCAGAACGTCGTCGAAGGTCAGCGCCTCCTTCACGACTTTGCCGCGCAACGGGGATTGGGCCTCCGTGCCTCTTTCCATCAACAAACGTATCTGACGCGGCGAAGTCGGGTCAACACCGACGCTCACTCGCCATCGCGGGAGGACTCCTGGTCGCCCTGGTCCGGGGTTTCTCCGGTGCCTTCCCGGTCCCTGCCCAATGTCTCCACCTCGGACCGACCACGCACCTCGGAGTCGCCGCCGGTCACGCCACCGGCGATCTCGTCGAACAGTTCCCGGCCCGCCTTCGCGACACCGCTCAGCGCCCGATCGGCGGCCGCGATCACCTGAAAGGCCTCGCGCAGGTTGGACGGATTGAAGGCGCGCTTGCGCATGCGGTCCTCGATGCCCTCGCCCAGCTTCTGGAAGCCGCTGGCCTGCTTTTCGACTTCCGGAGCGGCGTATTTCGACTCCAGGAACTCGATGTAGTCGAGCACCTGGTAGATCTGCTCTTCGGGCAGGCTCTCGATCTTCCGCATCACGCGGGCTCTGAGTACGTCGTGCATGCCCATAATCAAGCCGCTGATGGACCCCGGACGCAAGGAAGGGTTTATTATCGTGCACGACCGCCACGGTGCCCGGGGAGTCCCGGCACCGGTCCTTCACAGAGCATCGACAAGGGGAATGACTCCATGCCCTCCGACGGCGAGTATCGCTTTCTCCCCCTGCGGGGCGTCGAGATCGGCAAGGCGGCTGCCCTTCGCTACGAGAAGTGGCTCGCGGGCATCGAGGAGGAGCTGTCCGACCCGGAAACCGACCGCAACGAGCTGTGCCGCCGGGTTCTGGAGGAGATCCATTTCCCCGCGGGAGCGGAGGGCGCTTCCGCTGCGTCCACGCCTGCAGGGCGGATCCTTCGCGACCAGCTCGATCCGCGGAATGTCACCCTGGAGCCGGAGTACTACAGCGACACCGACCTCGATCGCTACTACAGAGTCAAGCCGCTCCTCTGGTTATGGGAGATGTTCGACAGGAGCCTGCTGGGAGAGAACGTGCACCTGGGCGTGAAGTTCCGCCGCATCCTGGCCAGGCACATCTTCGCGCGGTGCGGCAGGAACTTCAAAGCCTTCCACCACGTGAAGCTAAGCTTCGGCTACGGCCTCGAGGTGGGTGACGATGTAGTCGTGCACCGCCACGTCCTCCTCGACGACCGGGGCGGAATCAGGATCGGCAACGGCGCCTCGGTCTCGGACTTCGTGAACATCTATTCGCACAGCCACCACATCAGCGATCCGCGAGATGTGCGCACCCCGCGCACGGTCATCGGCGACGGCGTCCGGATCGCCTACCATGCCACCGTGCTCGCCGGCACCACCCTCGCCCCCAATTCGATGGTCGGCGCCGGAGCCCTGGTGACGCGCGACACGGAAGGCGGCGGGGTCCACGTGGGCGTTCCCGCCAGACTCGTCAAGCGGAAGCCCGCAGGCGAGCGGCGCCCCCCAACGGCCGATCCGCTGGCGGACTCCTAGCCGGCAGGACCCGAGGACCAGCGCCGAACCGCCTCAGTCGCCATCGCTGCTCTCGTACCGCGACTTCAGCTTCTCCACCACGGCCGGATCAGCCAGGGTCGTGGTGTCGCCCAGCGCCCGTCCCGCGGCGATGTCGCCCAGCAGGCGCCGCATGATCTTGCCGGAGCGCGTCTTGGGCAGGTCGGCGGCGAAGAGGATCATCTGGGGGCGCGCGATCGGGCCGATGGCTCCGGCCACGTGGGCCTTCAGTTCCGCGGCCAGGTCGTCGCTGCCCTCCCTGCCCCCCATCAGGGTCACGAACGCGGCGATCGCCTGCCCCTTCACCGCGTGGGTCTTGCCCACCACCGCCGCCTCGGCCACGGCGGGATGCTCCACCAGCGCGCTCTCCACCTCCATGGTGCCGATCCGGTGCCCCGCGACGTTCAGCACGTCGTCCACGCGCCCCAGGATCCATAGGTAGCCGTCTTCGTCCACCTTGGCCCCGTCTCCGGGGAAGTAGATCCCGTCCCACTTGGACCAGTAGGTCTCCCGATAGCGCTCGTCGTCCCCGTAGATCGTGCGCAGCATCCCCGGCCAGGGCCGCGTGATGGCCAGATAGCCGGCGTCGACGGGGTCGCCGGCGTTGTTCAGCAGGGCGGTCCGGATCCCCGGAAAGCCACGGCAGGCGCTTCCGGGCCGCGTGTGGGTGACCCCCGGCAGCGGCGTGATCATCATCCCGCCGGTCTCCGTTTGCCACCAGGTGTCGACAATGGGGCACCGCTCGCCGCCGATGACGCGGTGGTACCACATCCACGCCTCGGGGTTGATCGGCTCTCCCACCGTCCCCAGGAGCCGCAGCCGCGAGAGGTCGGAGCCGTCCGGCCACTCCTCGCCCCACTGCATGAACGCGCGGATCGCGGTCGGCGCCGTGTAGAAGATGGTCACGCCGTAGTCCTCGCACATCCGCCAGAAGCGCCCCTTGTCGGGCCAGTCGGGCGCCCCCTCGTACATCACCACGGTGGTGCCCGCCGAGAGCGGTCCATAGACGATGTAGCTGTGTCCGGTGACCCAGCCCACATCGGCCGTGCACCAGAAGATGTCGTCCTCCTTCAGGTCGAACACCAGGCGGGTGGTGGCGTGCACCTGGGTCAGGTAGCCGCCCGTCGTGTGCACCACGCCCTTCGGTTTCCCGGTCGTCCCCGACGTGTAGAGGATGTACAGCAGATCCTCGGCGTCCATCGGCTCGGCCTCGCACTCTCCGGCAACCCCTCCCGCAAGTTCGTGGTACCAGTGGTCGCGACCGGCGCGCATTTCGGCCGCCACGCGCCCCTCCAGCCCCCCCCGGGCGACGACCACGACATGCTCGATGCCCGGACACCGCGCCACCGCCTGGTCGGCGTTCTCCTTCAGCGGCACGATGGTCCCACGCCGATGCCCCCCGTCGGCAGTGATGAGGACCCTCGCATCCGCATCGTTGATCCGATCCGCGAGGGAATCCGGACTGAAGCCCCCGAACACCACCGAATGCGGCGCGCCGATCCTTGCGCAGGCGAGCATCGCGAAGGCCGCCTCCGGGATCATCGGCAGGTAGATGGCGACGCGGTCTCCCTTCTTCACCCCCAGTCCCTTCAGCACATTCGCGAACCGCCCCACCTCGACGGCCAGCTCGGCGTAGGTGAACGCGCGCCTGTCCCCCGGCTCACCCTCCCAGACCAGCGCCTGCTTGTCCCGCCTCGGGCCATCCAGATGCCTGTCGATGCAGTTGTGGCAGACGTTGAGCTTGCCGCCGACGAACCACTTGGCGTGCGGGGGATTCCACTCGAGCACCGTATCCCACTTCCGGTACCAGTCGAGCTCCTCGGCCCACCCGGCCCAGAATCGTTCAAAGTCCTCCGCCTCGTCGTAGATCGCGGGATCGGAGACGACCGCTTCCGCGGCGAATTGCCTCGGCGGGGCGAACTTCCGCTTCTCGGTAAGGAGTGCGTCGAGGGCGGCGGGGTCGTGCGTCATTCACGGTTCTCCGATTGGAAGAGAGCGTCGATATGGGGTCAGGCGGAGACACCGCATTCGCCACGCCGGCGTCAGCGAAGTTTCAGCGGTTGATTTGCCAACCTTCGAGTATGGTTTGGCGGAGGGCCCGAAGGCAACACTCCACCCGGGGACATCGTCGATCCCGGCCCGCAGCCAACTTCACCGCAGGTCCGCGATCCCGTCCCGGGTTGACACGGAGGCGCATCATCCACATCCTAACTCCATGTGAGCGATGGGCTTTCGCTTGAGGAGGATCAGGTTGTCCCCACCCGTCCAAACATCCGTCGAGAGTGACCGCCTGCGCGAGGCGCTGGAGTCGTACGGGCATCGGTTCACCGAACAGAGAGGCGCCGTCCACCGCTTTCTGGCCGGGACGGACATTCACCCGACCGCCGAAGAGGTTTTTCACGGGGTGCGGGAGCAACTGCCCGCCATCTCGCTGGCGACGGTCTACAAGAATCTCGAGACGCTGGTCGGGTGCGGCATGGCGATCAAGCTCACCTATTCGAACGGGTCTTCCAGGTACGACGGGCGCACCGACCCGCACCACCATGCGCGGTGCAATCGCTGCGGGGCGGTCATGGACGTGCCGGGGAGCCTCCCGACCGAGATGGTCACCGACCGGGATGTCTGCCCGGGCTTCCACGTCACGGGGTACCGGCTCGAACTTACGGGCCTCTGCGCCTCCTGCGCCTGAGAGCGGCGACTCCCGCGCCGCGGCACGGAACCGGACCTCAGACGGGCAGACGCACCCCGCTTCGTCCCACCGCCGAACGCAGCCGCCGCTGCAGTTCGACCCTCGACATGGTGGCCAGGGTTCGCTCCGCGGTCCCCCGCGAGTTCCAGCGCACGTCGACGAGGCTGACCGGATCGCCGCCCTCGTCCCCGGAGCGGTGCAGGATCAGGTAGAACCTCCCCTTGTAGTCGCCGCCCGTTTCGGCGGCCACGGAGGCCACCCACTCAACACCCTGGTCATCTGTGAATTGTCGCACGGGTCCTTCCGTCGGTGGTGGAGTTCACATTCCGATCCATTATAACGCCAATGCATCCGACAATCCGCAAGGACCCGCGGCATCGCACGGAGTCGACCATGGCGATTCCTGCACAGCTCCCTACGCGGAGTCGCCGGCGCGCAGCTTCTTCTGGTGGACGACCTCGGGAAACTCGTAGTAGAGAACGCCCTCGTTGCTGATGTCCGATCGCACGCGGAAGCCGTCATCCATCCCGATCATCAGCTTCTCCGCCGCTTCGAGGCTCAGATCCAGCTCGGCCGCGACCTCCGTGACGGTGAGCACGCCGCCCCGCCGCGTCGCCAACATCAGCACCTTGCGGTTGAGCGCCTGCAGGACCGACTGCCGCCGCTCCTGAAGCGCCCTCCATCCCCACATGAAGAGCCCCGAGCCGCTCATCCCCATCAGCGCGCCGGCTACGATCGGGGGGCCGTCCCCACCCGCGATCCCGGCCGTGATGATGAGCGCGCCCAGCATCCCGATCCCCGCCCCGAGGATCCGCCTTCCGATCCCGCTCGGCGGCAACCGGGTCTCGCGCTCGGGTGCACGCGGCCGACCCGCGCGGGCCGGCAGGTCGGGCGCGGAATCCAGGGGCTCCGCGTCGCCGGGCTCGCGGGAGTGCTCCCACCCAAGGCCGCAGTTGGGGCACACCTGATGCCTCCGGCGCGCTGCGTAGTACACAAGTCCGCCGATTCCATAGGTGAAGACGCTCAGGCCCACCAGCAACGCGAGGTGGCCGGTCTTGCGGAAGTAGGGCACGCCCTCGCTGTGGTGCCCGCAGCGGGGGCACTGGCGAACATTGCGTTTCGCCACCGGAGCCCGTCTCCGTTCGGCCCGTCTCCGTTCCGCGACCGCCCCGCAGGTCGGACACCGATCCTCGCCCGCTACGAGGTTTTCGCCACAGGTAGAGCACCGCATCAGCTAAGCGATCCCTTCACCGGCGCCGGGCCGGCAACATTTGACGCCATGTCCATCCTCTCACTACGGAAAGCTGCCCTTGAAGAGTCACTCAGAGCGAAGAATTGGGGAACCCATCGCAATGAATCAGATTACATTGACTGCAGTTCACCGCAAACCACGCCCCTCTCCGGAATTGATGATCCTTTCCCGCACCGTCCGCACCGCGGCACTTCTAACCATACTGATTTCGTCACAGGCGGATTCATCCCGGGCGCAGACGATCCCGTCCCCGTACCGGGTCATCGAGCGGGCCCAGGGGACTTCGGTATTCTGGGGCACGATGTATCTCACCCCCGGCTCCCTCGACCTCGGACCGAAGACCGGCTCCTTCCTCGGAGCGCGGTACTCGATAGAGGCCAGCGGCCCCCTGTTCATCGATGGGCTCGTGAGCTACCTCCCCACGACGCGCGACATCGTCGACCCGCGCCGGGCCCTCGGCGACCGCATCATAGGCGAGACGGACGTCGCTCTGCTCATGGCCGATGCGCGCCTGAATTTCAGCCTGACGGGCCGCCGCACCTGGAACCGCCTCAGCCCCCACCTCTTCATGGGAGGGGGAATCGCCATCGATGTGGCGGGCCAGGGTGAATTCGCCGACGTGCTCCTCCCGGAGGACGTCTACGACTTCGGGACCGGCTTCACCGCAACCGCCGGTACGGGATGGAGGATCGCGCTGACTTCGCGCCTCATGCTTTACGCCGAAGCCGGCCTCACCCTCTGGAAACTGAACACGCCCAGCGGCTTCGACGACCCGGAAAAGCGTCCTCTGACGCCCGACATGGAGCCGGAACCGGTGGTTCAGAGCGAGTGGGTGCGCGGATACGGCCTGACGCTGAGCGCCGGCTGGCGGTTCTGATCGGCTGGCGTGATGGCGGAGTTCGAGCGCCTCAGGGCTGACTGGCTGTCATACCGGGACGCGCTTGACCGTGTTCTGACCGACGCCCGCCCCATGCCGGCGACATCGATGTCGCCGGCACGCGCGCTCGGGCGGTCCCTCGCGGAGCCGGTGCTGGCCCGCGCCACCCTTCCCTCATGGCCCAACAGCGCGATGGACGGCTTCGCGGTCCGGAGCGGTGACCTGCCTGACGGCCGCGCGGACGATTTTCGCCTGCCCGTGGCGGGGCAATCCTATCCCGGGGCTGTGCCGCTCGACGGAGTTGCGCCGGGCGCGGCCGTGCGGGTCATGACGGGCGGACCCATCCCGGTCGGCTTTGACTCCGTGATTCGGGTAGAGCACACCGACGGTGAAGCGTCGCCCGGGTTGGTGGTCATCCACCGCACCGATGATGTGGGCAAGCACGTCCGCGCTCCGGGCAAGGATATGGAACGCGGCGACGAGACCGTCCCGGCAGGCGCGGTCGTCCATTCGGGGACACTGCCCGTCATCATGGCCAGCGGAGCCGATCGGGTGCGCGTCCATCGGCGGCCGCGCGTCGGCGTATTGTCGAGCGGCGACGAGCTGGTCGATGCGGATCGGTTCGATCTCGTGGTCGAAGGCAGGGGCATCCCGGACACCAACCGGGGGATGATCGCCGCTGCGGTGGCCGAGGTGGGCGCCATTCCCGTCGATCTGGGCGTGGCGCCGGACGACCGGGCAGCGTTGCGGGAGACGCTGGAGTCGGTCGAGGGGGTCGACGTGCTGGTGTCGACCGGGGGCGCGTCGATGGGCGAGAAGGACCTTCTCAAGCGGATCCTCATGGAGCTTGCCTTCCGACTCGACTTCTGGCGGGCGCGCGTGCGGCCCGGCAGCCCGCTTTCCTTCGGGCATCTGGAGGGGCGCGGAAGTGCGTTGCCGGTGTTCGGCCTTCCCGGGAACCCCGCATCCGCCTTCGTCACCTTTCACGTGTTCGTGGTGCCATACCTCCGGGCGATGATGGGCTCGCGGCGTCCGGTCGGGACCACCGTCACCGCCATCGCCGACACGGCGCTCTCCTCCCCCCCGGGGCTGACGCAATTCTACCGGGTGGGTCTCTCGGGTCCTTCGGATGGCGACGGGGCAACGCGCTGTGTGCTGACCGGCCCCCAGGGGAGCGGACTGGTGCGGTCGCTGCGCGACGCGGAGGGTTTGGCGATCGTCCCCGAAGGGGTCGGCCGGATAGAGCGGAACGAGCCCGCATCGGTCATCCTCCTCCCCCGAAGGTCATGAGGCCGATCCAGGCAACCGCGGTCGCCCCCATTCTCCTCGGCACGATGGTTGCGCTACTGGGGTGCCAGACGCCGCAGTGGCCGGTCGAGGGCTCGCTGCGGTCCCCTTTCGGCATTCGCTCGCAGGGTGGCGCCGACCTGCACCGAGGGGTGGACCTGGCCGCGGATGTCGGCACGCCGGTGCGCCCGATCCTCGGAGGACGGGTCCGCTTCACAGGTACGATGGCCGGGTACGGCAACGTGATCTGGGTCGACCACAGCCCCGAGCTGCTCAGCGTCTACGCGCACCTCTCGGAAATCGATGTCGAACCGATGCAGGAGGTGTCGAAGTCGACGGTGATCGGGAAGACGGGAGCGTCCGGGAACGTGAGCGGGCCGCACCTGCATCTCGAGGTGTGGCGGTGGGGACGGGAGGTGGACCCCGTACAGTTCATGGGGCGGCCCGGGGACGAGTAGCGGGCTGCCCGCTGCCCGCCGCCCGCCGGACCACGTCGGCCCTACTGGCCGCGCAGCTCCCGGATGGCGGCAGCAAGCGCCGGAGCCACCTCGAAGACGTCGCCCACAATACCGTAGTCTGCTACGCCGAAGATCGGCGCATCGGCATCCCGATTGACCGCGACGATGACCCCCGAGGTGCGCATGCCGGCGAGGTGCTGGATCGCCCCCGAGATGGCCATGGCGAAGTACAGCTTGGGCGTCACCGTCTTCCCCGTCTGGCCAACCTGCTCCGCGTGCGGCCGCCAGCCCGCATCGACAACCGCCCGGGACGCTCCCAGCGCCGCCGAGTCCCCCAGCGCGTCTCGCAGGTCCTCGAGGATATGCCAGTTCTCGGGGTCCTTCATCCCTCGGCCACCCGACACGACGATGGAAGCTTCGGAGACGTCCAGCGCGGCCCCCGACGAAGCTTCAAATCCCTTGACCCGATATTCGGTATCTACCCCGCCTACGGAAGCCGCCGCCGCGACCTTCACCTCGCGTGGAGCGTCTGCCACGGCAAAGACGTTGGGCCGAATGGAGAGCAGCGCCGGCGCACCTCGCGCACGGACCCGGGCCAGGGCCTTCCCGGCGAACACCGGACGCGTGGCCACGATCTCGCCGCCGTCGACGTCCACCGCGACCACATCGGTCAACAGGGGCGAGGCAAGTTTGGCCGCGACCCGAGGGGCGACATCCCTGCCCGATCCGGTCGCCGCAAACACGACCGCCCCATGGCCCTGCGCGCGGACGAGCTCGGCAACCGCCGCGGCGCGGACATCCACCCGCACGGCGCCTTCCACCTCGAGCACGCGGTCGGCCCCATGCTGTCCCAAGCCGGCGGCCGCCGCCCCCGACCCCGCATCGCCAGCCACAGCCACGTCGACCGCCCCCCCCAGCGAGTCCGCAATGCCGCGGGCGGCCGAGACCACCTCCCGGGAAACGCTCTGGAGGACCCCGTCCTTGACCTCCGCTACAGCGAGCACGTCAGCCATCAGAGTACCTTGGCCTCCTCCCTGAGCAGGCGCACAAGTTCGGGCACGGCATCGGTCCCTTCGCCCACAATCCGCCCCTGAGGACGGACTGCGGGATAGGTCAGGCCCTCGAGCACGAGCCTCGACTCGACCTCGGCCGCCGGCTTCTCCACCAACGGTTTCCGCTTGGCCATCATGATCCCCCGCAGCGACGCATAGCGCGGCTCGTAGCGTCCCTTGGTCACCGTTGCCACGGCCGGAAGATCCATCTCGACCACCTCCTGCCCGCCCTCGACGGCCCGCCGGCAGGTCACGACACCTCCGTCCACATCCATCGCCGCCACCGCGGTCGCGCAGGGACGCCCCAGCAGCTCGGCCACCATCGGGCCCACCTGCTGCTGATCGTCGTCGACCGCCTTGATGCCGAACAGCACCAGTCCGTCGTCGCTCTCCGCCAGCTCGGAGGCCAAAACCCGCGCGGTCGCCCATCCGTCCATGTCCGGCTCGCCCGTGAGCAGCACCGCCCGGTGCGCGCCCAGCGCCAGACCCGAGCGAAGCGTCTCGCCGGTCGCCTTGGGCCCGTAGCTCAGCAGCGTCACCTCTCCCTGCCCCGCAGCCTCCACGAGCTGCAGCGCGGCCTCCACGGCGAATTCGTCGTACGGGCTCATGACGTACTTCACGCCGTCCTGCATGATGCCCCCGCCGTCCTCCGCGATCCGGATCCGGGTCGCGGTATCGGGGACGCGTTTCACGCACACGGTGATATTCACGGCTCTCCCTGGCTGATCAGCACGATTGCCGCCGTTTCGGCCCTAGAGAAACGAGCCCGCCACGGCGAAGCACACGGTCGCGACCGCGCCGCCCGCCAGTGCATAGGGCAACTGCGTGCGCACGTGGTCGACGTGATCGGTCGCGGACGCCATCGAAGATATCACGGTGGTGTCGCTAATGGGGGAGCAGTGGTCGCCGAAGATGCCCCCGGAGAGCGCGGCCGCCAGGAAGGGCGCCAGGTCCAGCCCGAGCGCCGCGGCGGCCGGGACCACGATGGGGATCATGATGGCGAAGGTGCCCCAGCTCGATCCGATCGAGAACGCGATCGCGGAGGACACGACGAACACGAGCGGGAGGAAGACCGATGGCGCGAGCGCCCCCTCGACGACCCCGGCCACATACTGCCCGGTCCCGAGCTCGCTGGTCACATCGCCGAGGGCGAGGGCCAGGAGGAGGATGAGCGCCAGGGGGACGAGTCCGCCCGCGCCGCGCAGGGCAATGCGCACCAGCTTGTCGATGGAGTAAGCCCGTTGGGCCAGCAGGAGGATCCACGCCGCCGCGAGGCCGGCCAGAGCCGCCCACAGCACCGAAGTGGCGCCGTCACCCGCTCTGAGGTCGCCGTCGCCGGTGATCCACAGTCCCAGAGGCATCGTTGCGACGAGCACCAGGACGGGAACGAACATGTTCACGGCCCGTGGCGGGATGGCTGCCCCCTCGTCGTGACTGAGGACCCCCTCGTCCATCATCGGCGTCGCGCCGGGAGCAAGCACTTCGCCCTTGGCGGCACGAGCCTCCGCGCGCTTCATCGGCCCCCAGTCCAGCTTCATCAGAATGACCGCCAGCGCGAGGATCACCGCAGCGAAGGAATAGAAGTTGAATGCGATGGAACGCACAAAGACGCCGAGGGGCTGATCCACGCCCTGCTCGTTCAGTAGGACCAGGATCGTTGCGCCCCAGGCATTGAGCGGGATGAGGATGCAGACCGGGGCGCTGGTTGAGTCGATCAGGTAGGCCAGCTTCTCGCGGGAAATGCGGTAGCGGTCGAAGAGCGGCCGCGCGACGGATCCGGCGACGAGCACGGTGATGTTGGACTCGATGAAGATGCCTACGCCGATGAGCCAGGCGAGCAGTTGGGATCGCCGCGCGTTGGTCACCCAGCGGTTGCGCTCCAGCCAGGCCACGAAGCCCGCCACGCCCCCGGACGACGACAGCGTAGCGATCAGCGCGCCGATCACGAGGGTGAACATGATCACCCGGGAACTGTAGTCGTCCCCCAGCACGCGCACGGTCGACTCGATCGTCTCCGCCAACCCCGCGGCCACGTTCCAGTCCAGAAGGATGATGCAGCCCAGCCAAATCCCGCCCGCAAGGGACAGGTAGACCTGGCGCGTGCCGATCGCCAGTCCGATCGCGAGGAGGGGGGGAAGCAGAGTAATCCAGGTCGGGTCGCTCATGGCTATAAGTTACCACTTCGGGGCCTTTACCGCCGGATGGCCTTTGACAAAGAACCTCAATGGCCAGTCCGCCGCGCGGGAAACGCCGATGCGCCCGCTCGTGCCCGCCTCCGGATCCGTGATCTCTTCTCCCGGCTGAAGCTCGATCGGAGGCCGCGCCAGATCGTGGTAGTTGTGGCGCATCGTGATGCCCAGGGCCTGCGCGAGGCGTCCGGGGCCATTGCACAGGTCCCTGTCGCGCCCCCTGCGGGCAGCCATGGTGTCGAGACCGCTCACCGGTTCGAGCGCTCGGATCAGAACGGCGGCCGGATCGCCCTCGTCGCCGGTCACCACGTTGATGCAATGGTGGATTCCGTAGGAGATGTAGACGTACAGAGTGCCCCGCACCGAGAACATCGCGTCGTTGCGGGGTGTGCGCCGCCTTGAGGCGTGGGCGTGGCTGGCCGGGTCGTCGAGTCCCAGATAGGCCTCGGTTTCGACGATGATTCCCCGGGTCTCGACGCCGTCGACGGTGGACAGGATCGTGGTTCCGAGAAGCCCGCGGGCCACGGTGGCCGCGTCGCCGGACAAATGACTGCGGAGCCAGGAGCCCCGCTCGCACCCTGGGTGCTCAGTCCCCCCCACCGCGTGGTTCCCGCGAGCGGCGACCCCACGGAAGCAGGCCGAGGAGGCCGGTCCTGGCCGGCGCTTCGGCAGTCGCAGCTTCCCGTCTCTGGTCGCCGGAATCCGGCGAGGCTCCCGCGCCCTTGTCGGGCCGAGTGGCTCCGCGCGACCCCTCCCGCGGGCCCCGCGAGCTGTCCTGCCGACCCCGGCGGACGGCCCCTTTGCCTGTCACGGCCGGAGTGCCTTGCGCCTTGCCCTGTCCGGCCGGACGGGAGGCTTGTGCCTGCTTCGCCAACGCGGGGCTGCGCCGCTTGTAGTCGCCCGCCCAGTTCGCGAGTACGCTTTCGGCCCGGGCCTTGAACAGTACCTGCTTCACGCGTTCCGGCTGGTTCTGAAGCACCTCGAACACACTCGTGCCGAAGTGATCCACCAGGCGCTCCGCGGTCTTGACGCCGACACCCTTGTATCGGTGCGCGAGATAGCTCTTGATCGCGCTCTCCGCGGTCGGGAGCCCCAGAGCCTTCGCGTCGAATGCCGGCGCTTCGGCGCCGGCGCCCTCCTGCGCGACGACAATGCCGAAGCTCCCGCCCTTCCCACGCTTGAGCGCGATCGCTCCCTTTTCTTCCGCGTACAGAAGGAACTTGCTGAACTTCCCGAACCCGAAGGCGCTCTCGTTGAAGCTCCGGTCGATCGCCAGCATCTTGCGCTTGACATCGGAGTCACGGGCGGACCTGCTGTCGTTGCCGCCCATCTCCTTCACTGCCCTCACAAGGAGGCTCAATGCCGGTGCCGGATCGGGCCGGGGCGCCGGCTCGCGCACCGCGGCCCTGGCGCCACCGGCCGTCGCGGCCTTCTTCCTGCTGTCCTTCGTCCCCCGTTCCGGGGCCGGACGCCGCGCCTGAGGGCCCCGCTTGCCCTTCCCCTTCTGTTCGTCGCCATTGGCCGCCGGATCCGCAGCGGGAGTCGCCTGACTTTCCCTGCCGCCCGGCACTCCGCCCGGAGGAGCGATCTTGTACTGCCCGTTCTCGCCGCGCTGGATCTTCACGAGACCCTTGTTGGCCGCCTCGACGAGGAACTTGGAGAAGTTCTTGAACCCCAGGCTGCGCTCATCGAAACCGGGCGCGAGCTCCATGATGACCTGCTTCAGCCGGTCCGAACGCATCACGTCGCCCCGGGACGCCATCCGGCCGACCGCCTCTTCCACGCACTCCCAGGCGTCGGGAGTCACGGGGCCTTCCCCGGTCGTCTTGCTAAGCCCGGTCAGCGCGGTGTACGAGTAGTACTCGTCGCAGTTCTGCACCAGGATGTCCGAACTCGACTCCTGGATGCCGATCCCGATGACGTACTTTCCGTACTCCTTGAGCTTCAGCACCAGGCTGGAGAAGTCGGAATCCCCGGTAAGGAGGATGAAGGTACCGATCTCGGGCCGGATGAAGACAAGCTCCATGCCGTCGATCGCCATCCTGATGTCGGTCGCATTCTTCTTCGAGCTGCCGTATGCCGGCGCGAAGATCAGATCGATCGAGGCTTCCGAAAGGGGAACGATGTACTGGGGATAGCGGCGCCAGTCGGCATAGGCCCTCTGGACCGTCACCTTCCCCTTGATGATGTCCGACTCGAGAAGGTGTTTGAGTTCCTTGGCCAGGTCGCTTCGCATGCCCATGGTGACGTTGTCGAAGTCGATGAGCAACGCCGCGTTCGGTGCATCCGGAGACAGCAACCTGCCGGGATCGGCGTGGGGGGCCTTCATATAGGGATTGACCATTCTGTTCTTCAGTCCTGCGTGTCCTCGCGCTCCACCTCGACAATGTCCGGATGCTCCGCGGAGACGCGGCGGGCCAGCTCCTGGCGCCACACCTTGCCGGTACTGGTCAGGGGGAGGGTATCCATGAAGGTAACAAGATCCGGCACCTTGTAGTCGGCCAGCGTCCCGGAACACCAGTCCCGGACTTCACTTCCGGTCACCACGCCGCCCTCGACGCGCACCACGCAGGCACAGAGGGCTTCGCCCAGGATCTCGTCGGGAACCCCCACGATTGCCGACTCTTCGATGGCGGGATGGGCCGAGATGCAGTCTTCGACCTCCCGCGGGTGCACGTTGAATCCGCCGCGAATGACTACATCCTCCCGGCGCCCCAGGAGGTGCAGGTATCCGTCTTCGTCGACCATTCCCAGGTCGCCGGTCCGCAGATAGCCCTCGGGATCGGTCACGACCGAAGTTCGTTTCGGCTGGCGGTGGTAGCCGCGCATCACGCCCGGGCCCTGCACCCGGATTTCGCCTACGCTTTCGGGCGGCAGGTCGGTTCCATCGTCCTCCGTCACCCGCACGACCGTACCGTCGACCGGCCGGCCCACGGTGAAGATTCGCTTGTCGGGAGGGTCGTCCGGACGGGTTACGGCGAGGGTGGATGCAGACTCCGACAGGGAATAGGCGATGATGACCGGCACGCCGTAGGCATCCTCGATCCGGTGGGCGAGGTCATCCTTCAGTGGGGCTCCGGAGGCCAGACACAGACGGATCGACCGGGGCGGACGGCCACGCCGCTCGATCTCCTGCAGCTCCTTCGCGAAAAGGGTAGGCACGCCGTAGTGGACGGTGGCCCCGAAGCGGTCGGCGAGGTCGAGCGTTTCCGCGGCGTCCGCGCCGTCCATGAGCACCAGGCTCGCGCCGCCAAGCACCGTTCCGAGCAACCCCGGACCGAGCCCGAAGACGTGGAAGAGGGCATCGACTCCGACGACCACATCTGCCGAAGTGAGGCCGGCGGCATCGGTCGTGGCACCGGCCGCGTATAGCAGGTTGCGCTGGGTGAGTTCGACCCCCTTGGGCTTGCCGGTCGTTCCCGCCGTGTACACGATCGCGAAGGCATCGTCCGGGCTCGGGGGCTGAGCGCTGAAGTCGCGACCGCTGCCCGACGACAACATGTCTTCCCACTGGAAGATCTGGTCGTCGTACCAGAGGTCTTCCTCTCCGACAGTCACGACGTACTTCAAATCCGGGAGTTCCTCGAGGAGCTCCTCGAAGAGCTGCAAATAGTCGTTGCCGAATGCGTCTTCGGCCGTCACCGCGTACGCCGCCCCCGAGTGCCGCAGCATGTAGCGCAGTTCGGTCATGGGCAGGCGTGGATTCAGCGGGACGATCGTCGCTCCCAGCTTGGCAGCGGCGAAGACCGTGACGGCGAATTCGGGACACGCCGGCAGCACCAGGGCGATCCGGTCCCCGGCTTCCACCCCCAGATTCGCGAGCGAGGCCGCCAGCGCCTCGGACTGGCTGTCCGCCTCCGCGTAGGTCAGGGTCGCATGGCCCGCCAGCAGAAACGGCGCCCCGGGGTCACGGGTAGCTCTCAGCGTCAGCGCCGATGGAATTGTCAGGTCATGGACGCGATCGAGAAGCGCCATTCATCCTCCAGCCAGCATCATGGCACGTCGGGAGGGTCGGTTGCCGCCAATTCTCGCCGCTTGGCCAAACGGAGTCAAACGTGCGCGCACCACCTCGGGTTTCATTACGGAAACAGACGTTCCAGGGTGTCCACCAGTTCCGCTTCGGGGATCGGGACCGTCCTGTCGCCGACGACGACGGTTCGCCCCAATGACTCCAGTCTCACCATGTGGACGACGCCGGAACGGGTCTTCTTGTCTCGAACCATCAACCGGGCCAGGTGTTCGGCATGGCCCAGGGAGGGGTGTTGATGGGGAAGATCGAAGGCCGCAACCAGTCGGCGGACCGACTCGGCAGTGCCGCTCTCGGTGATCCCCAGCGCTTCACCGATCCGGGCCTCCGCCACCATGCCGACCGAGACGGCGTGTCCGTGCGGCAGCGTGAACCCCGAGTCGAGTTCGAGGGCGTGCGCCACGGTGTGCCCGAAGTTGAGGATCTGGCGGCGGCCAGCCTCGAGCAGGTCGCCCGAGACCACTTCGGCCTTGAGTCGCACCGACCGCACCACGGCGCGTTCGACCGCTTCCGGGTCACCATCCAGCAGCGTCCCGGCGCTTGCTGCAAGCCACTCGGCGTATTCCGCGTCGAGGATCACCCCGTGCTTGACCGCTTCGGCGTACCCTTCCGCCCTGAGACCCGGATCCAGCGTCGTCAGGAAAACCGGATCGGCCAGCACCTCGCACGGTGCGTGAAAAGCGCCGATCAGGTTCTTTCCCACCGCGTGGTCCACGCCGGTTTTCCCCCCGACCGACGCATCGATCATAGCCAGCGTGGTGGTGGGCACCTGGACGAACGGCACTCCCCGCAGGAACGTCGCCGCGACGAATCCGGCCATGTCCCCCACCACGCCGCCTCCCAGCGACACCACGCAGCTGTCGCGGCCAAGTCCTGCTATGATCAGGTCATCGGTCAGGCGCGCCCAGACCGCACGCGCCTTGTTGATCTCTCCCTGGGGAAAAAACGCGGGCACGACGTCGATGCCTTCCTGCTCGAGCGGTTCGGCGACGCGGTCGTACCACAGTTCCGCTACGCGCTCGTCCGAGATGACGGCGCACCTGCCGGAGGGAGCGGCCGCGGCCACCGCCGCTGGAAGCAGGTACCGCGCGCCGTCTCCGACGCGGACCGGATAGCCGCCCGTCAAGGAGCGCACGACGACTTCGCTGCAACGGATCAGGGCCCTTGCCTCGTCGGAAGGGGACACGGGGAACACGCGGGCGGGTAAAGCTTGACCGCGTGGGCGGGCGAGGTCAAGGAGAACCGCCCCGATCCAAAGGTGCTAAATTGCTGGTGGAGTTGAAGCCGCCGGAACTGAACTGTAGGGATATGACGTCAGTAAGAGCTTTCCTAAAGGCAGCGCTGAAAACGATCCGGCGGGTGCGCGTCCCGCGCTACGCCTGGTTCGTCTGCCTGTTCGTGTTCGCCGGCGGTGTCGGTCTGGCAATCGGAAGCTGGCAGAACCTCTGTGCCGATTGTCCCTCAGTCGCCCAGATCTACACGTACGAACCCCGGCAGACGAGCAAGCTCTACGCCCGCGACTCGACGCTGATCTCGGAGTTCGGCGAGCAGCGCCGCACCGTCGTCCCACTCGCCAGCCTGCCCCCGTACGTTCCTCAGGCGTTCATCGCGATCGAGGACCGGCGCTTCTATGAGCACAAGGGAATCGACTTTCGCGGGATCGCGCGCGCCGCCATCGGAGTCCTCCGCACACGCTCCCTGTCCGGTGCGGGTGGGAGCACCATCACGCAACAGCTTTCCCGCCATATCTGGACCGAGCGCATCGGGTTCGAGAAACGGATTCTGCGCAAGCTGAAGGAATGGCAGGTCGCGATGGCTCTGGAGCGTGCGTACAGCAAGGAACAGATCCTCGAGGCCTACGTTAACCAAATCGGCTATGCTCATGGCTGGTATGGACTTCAGAAGGCGTCGCAGAGCTACTTCGGGAAGAACGCCATCGACATGAACCCGGCGGAAGGCGCGCTGTTGGCCGCGATCGCGAACCGCCCGGAACGATACAGCCCCTTCAACAATCCCGATGCTGCCGTAACCCGGCGCAACCTGGTGCTGGACGTCATGGCGCGCGAGGGTTTCCTGACCGACGACGAAGCGGCGATGTGGAAGGCCGAACCGGTGCCTCTGGAGCGGGGAGACAATGTACGGGCGCAGGCGCCGTATTTCGTCGAGTGGGCCAGGGGGATACTCCAGGACCGATTCGGCAGCAAGCTCTACACCGACGGCCTCGAGATCTACACGACGCTGGACCTCGACATGCAAGCCGCGGCGCAGGCAGCCATGCAGAGCGGCTGGAATCGGGTCGAGGGATGGGCCGGGTTCGATCATCCCACCTACGAGGAGTTCGCGGCGGGTACCGACGAGGCCGACATCCGCGACATCCCGTACGTGCAGGGGATGTTCGTCGCGACGGACCCCGCCACGGGGCATGTGCGGGCGATGATCGGAGGGAGGGACTTCGTCCACTCCAAGTTCAACCGCGCTACCCAGGCCCGACGGCAGGCGGGGTCCTCTTTCAAGCCCATCGTGTACGCGGCGGCGATCGAGAGCGGGATCCCGGCTTCGGAGGTAATCTCAGACGCGCCCGTAGTGTTGGACCAGGTCGACGGCACGACCTGGAGGCCCAGCAACTACGAACCCGAGTTCATGGGCCCCATTACGATGCGCACCGCACTCGCCCGGTCGATCAACATGGTTGCGATCAAGGTCGGAATGCGGGTGGGGTTGGAAGCCGTGGGTCAGATGGCCACGCGCCTGGGAATCCGCACCGAAGTCGAGCGCTTTCCCTCCACCGCCATCGGGGCGGCCGAGGTGATCCCGATCGAGATGCTGGCCGCGTATTCGACCCTCGCAAACCTGGGTACCAGGGCGCATCCGTTCCCGATCGTCAGGGTGGAGAGCGCCGATGGCGACGTTCTGTGGGAGCCCCAGCCCGAGCGAACGCGCGTGCTCGATCCGCTGGTGGCGCGACTTACCGTTTCCCTGATGGAGACCGTGGTCAGGTCGGGCACCGGCTACACCGGGGTTCGTCTGGTCGCAGGTTTGCCCAATGACGTGCCCGCAGCGGGGAAAACCGGTACGACCAACGAGGGGAGCAACACCTGGTTCATGGGATTCACGCCCAATCTGGCGGCGGGCGTCTGGTTCGGGATGGACCGTCCGGTATCGATCGTCGAGCGGGCCACGGGCGGGGGCTTCGCTGCACCAGTATGGGGCGAGTTCATGAGACGGGTGTACTACGGGAGTCCACCGGGCGCGGACGATGGCGAGGGAGGCGGAACCGGCACGGATCCCGTTCTCGACATCCCCGAACCGTGGCCGCTGCCCAGGGGTCTCGTCACCCGCAGGGTCGACAACAAGACGGGCACGCTGGCCTCCAGATGGTGTCCGGTGGAAGACGCGTACGACGAAATCTATCTTCCCGGAACCGAGCCTACGGTCTTCTGCGACCGTCAGGCCCAGCCCGTCAACCGCCAACCCCGACCTCAGGAACCGATGCCATGACCTCCGAGCCAGAATCCAGCGTTTTCACCTTCGACACCACCCATCATGCGATGTGGGCGGAGGACGTCGCGCGCGAGCAGGCGATTCCGGCCGAGGTCGTACCCGCGCCCCCCGACGGCGGCGCGAAGTGCGGGGCCGCGTTGCGCGTCTCGTCTCCGCGACAGGACGAACTCGCCGCCGCGCTCAGGAGCGAGGGGATTCTCTTCCGGATTCTGTAGGGGGGCGGCCCGCAGGAGACCTCGCTGCAATTGCCACGGCCGCTGGGCGGTCAGCGCCTTACTCGCACAATGTCGCGGATTCGATCCCGTACCTCCGCGACCCGGTCGATCTCCTCGAGCAGCCCCCAGAGCCGATCGATTGTCCTGCGGTCCACATATCCGGGTACCGTTGTGCGCCAGCCCTGGTCGCTACGGAAGCGATCCACAGCTTCTATCGTCTCTGGATCGTAGACGAGGCCATCCGGCAAATCGATCGACGGCGCGGGCGAGTCGGGTCGGTAATACCCGAGCGCGTGGAGCATTACCTTCAACTGAAACACATCTCTGCCCACGAACTGCTCGAGCCTGCGGAAGCCCAGCGTCTCGGATGCCACGTCGTAGATGCGGCGCAGTTCCAGCACCGGTTCCGAGTGCTCGCATACGTTGATGTCAGCCGTGACCCCGTCCGGGCGGCGCGACATCCCGGGTCGCGGGTCTCCCACCAGCACCGCTGCCGACTGCGTCTCGCCATGCCGACCATCCCCTCCGAGCACCTGTCCCGCGTGTAGGGCGTCGATCAGCCTGTCGGCGAGGTGGCGCCGCGACCCCTCGCTCCTCTCGAAAGTGACCGCGACGGAATCCACAACCGCGGTGCCTACCAGCGAATTCCCCTGCACGGCGTAGTTCAGGCCGGCGCGCTCGGCGACCCAGTCTCCCTGATCCTCGGCGCCGTACTGGTCCGATCCGGTCCACTGCGCCGACTGGCCGTCCAGGTCGATGACTCCTACCTGTCTGCGACTGCGTCCTTCATCCGCGGCCACCACTTGATCCATCGCCTCCTGCGGCGCCACACCTTGCTCCAGGAGGTCGAGCAGGTCGATGCCGTACTCCACTCGTGTCCCGCCCTGGGTGGCAACGGCGCCCACGCCAGCGCGAACCCAGGGAACCGCGTTGCCGACGCAGGGGTTGCGGGTCGTGACCGCAACGCCCGATTCCCCGGTGGACGGATCGATCGCCACGATCGAGAATGTGTGGAATACCGGCTCCCGTCCCCAGACGACGGGCTCCTGCGCGGATGCGGGGGCCGCGATCAGCAGGATGAGAACCGCGAATGGGAAAGACTGGCGCCGCTTCATGGCTGCCTCCGTTCTCGGGGTCGCACAATGTCGTTCGGGACCGGTTCCAACCGAACCACCGCGGTCAGCTCCTCCAGGTGCTCCAGGGCCAGGTAGATCAGCCCGTCGGGCCCTTCGCGCACATCGCGGATGCGGCCCAGTTCACCCGGAAGCAGCGTCTCCAGGCTCACCGCATCGGAGTCCACCAGAGTGACGCGGGCGAGCTGCTCCCCGACCATCCCGCCGACAAACGCACTTCCCCGCCACCAGGGATACGGGTCGCCGCGGTAGATCAGCATGCCCGAGACGCCAATCGAGGGGGTCCATACGAAACGGGGCGACTCCATCCCGGAGCGATCCGTCTCTGTCGTGAAGACGGTGCCGTTGTAGTTGATCCCGTGCGAGATCACGGGCCAGCCGTAGTTGCCGCCGCGCACGATCAGGTTGAGCTCGTCCCCGCCCCGGGGCCCGTGCTCGTTCGACCAGAGGTTCCCCGTGAGCGGATCGACCGCGAGCCCCTGGATGTTCCGGTGTCCGTAGCTCCAGATCTCGGGCAGAGCATCGCCGCGTCCGACGAAGGGGTTGTCGGCGGGCACCGTCCCGTCGTCGTGAAGCCGCACGATCGTCCCCATGTGATTGGTCAGCTCCAGCGCGGGATGATCGGCCATCATGTCCGGGTCCACCATGCGGTCGCCCACCGCCACATAGAGGTAGCCGTCCCGGTCGAAGGCCATCCGGCCCGCGAAATGATTGTTGTTGTCCCCCCAGGCGTCCGCCTCGAAGACCTCCTCCAGCTCCGTGACCCGATCCAGGCCCCAGCGTCCGCGCACCACGGTCGTGGCCCCCTCCGACCCATCGTGATTGGGTTTGCCGTAGCTGAGATAGAGCCAGCGATTGCGCTCGAAGTCGGGGTGCGGCAGGATGTCCATGAAACCGCCCTGTCCCCTGTCCCGGTATACGCCGGGCCACCCCTGCACTGCCCCCGGCTGGAGGACGCCATCGCGCACGATGCGGACCCGTCCCGGGCGCTCCACGATGAGCATCGTGCCGTCCGGCAGCCACGCCATGGACCAGGGATGGTCGAGGCCGTCCGCCACGGTCGTGATCCGGAAGTCGTGGCGGGCCGACGAATAGGGCAGTTCGGAAGGGTCGGAGCCGGAATCCTGCCCGAATGCGGGCACCGGTGCGAACAAGTCCGACGCTCCAGCCAGGCAGAGGAGCGTCCCCACGATTGCGATTCTCATTGAGCCTCTCCAGTCTCTCCAGCGCGCCCGAACCGATCGGACGCGTCCTCCCCTCGACATTGCATCAGCCCGCGACTCGCTCGAGGATGAGCGGCAACGGTGCGGGGGCGTCACCCGCCGCCAGGCCCACCGCTTCCCTGACGGCACCTGTGCCCGTGGCCAGCCCATCCGCGGTCGCCGAGTGCACCACGGCAAGCGGGTCTCCGCGGGCCACTCGATCACCGACATCGACCTGCAGCACGAACCCGACGCGCGGGTCGATCTCCTGATCCTGTCGAGTCCTCCCTCCCCTCAACGCGATGACTCCGTAACCGAGGGCAAGGGGATCGATCGCTGCAACGATTCCGCCCTCCTCGGCCCTCACCACCGCTGTACACGGGGCAGCCGGCAAACCGAAATCGCTCCTGGAAGGATCGAGCGCACCTCCCTGGGAGACTGCAAGGCGCAGGAATCTCTCCATGGGACCGCCTCCGGCCAGGGTCTCCGCCGCCCGCGCACGCCCCGCCTCCACTCCAGCCGCCAGACCCCCGGCCACCGCCATCTCGGCGCCGAGTTCAACACACAGATCTCGGAAGTCGCCGGGACCGTCCCCCGACAGGCATTCCAGGGCCTCGCGGACCTCGAGCGCGTTGCCGATCGCCCGGCCGAGGGGCCGGTCCATCGCGGAGAGGACGGCGGTCACCGGCAACCCTCGCCTGGCCCCCACGTTCACCATCGCCCGCGCCAACTCCCTGGCGTCCTCGAGGCGGGAAAGGAATGCCCCCCGCCCCACCTTCACATCGAGGACCAGGCCATCGAGTCCCTCGGCCAGCTTCTTCGACATGATCGACGCGGTGATCAGCGGAAGCGAGGGGACCGTTGCCGTTACATCCCGCAGCGCGTACAACCTGCGGTCGAGGGGAGCGATCTCTTCCGTCTGGCCGATCATGGCGCACCCGACCCGCCTGAGCACGCGGTTGAACTCGTCGAGAGGCACGCGAGTACGAAAACCGGGAATCGATTCGAGCTTGTCGAGCGTCCCCCCCGTGTGTCCCAGGCCCCTGCCGGACATCATCGGAACCACCATCCCCATCTCGGCGGCGAGCGGGGCCAGCACCAGCGAAGTCTTGTCCCCCACCCCGCCCGTCGAGTGCTTGTCCACACGTGGGCCCGGCCAGTCTCCCCGGCGCTCCAGCATCTCGCCCGAGACAATCATGAGGGTGACAAGGGTGTCCAGTTCAGCCGGCGTAAGACCGTTGAAGTAGACCGCCATCAGGAACGCGGCCATCTGGTCGTCTCCAACGGTGCCATCGAGATAGGCGGTCAGGAAGTCATGCAGTTCCTCCAGCCCCAACGCCTCCCCGTCCCGTTTGCGCGCGATGATCTGTTGGGGGATCACGGGCCCTGGTCCTTCCTGTGCAGGAGGACACTGTGCACGCGGAACCCGGTGGCGCCCATTCCCTCGCCTGCCTGCTCGATCTCCAGAGTGCCGAGCACCAGCTGCACTCGCCAGCGATCGCTGTCGAAGGACAGGGCCATCTCGCGCGACGGGACACGGATGACATCGGGTGCCGTGCGTGCTGTCGCAAGAGTGTTTTCGAACTGCCAAGCGCGCAGTTGCTGTCCCGTGGCGATCAGCGTCAGGAGCGAAGCTCGCCCGGCAGTAGTCCCATCGAGTTCCAGCACCATCTCCGTCCCGTCTTCCGAGAGCGCGAATCGCAAGGTGTCGGCACCGATTGCGGCCTCGTCGCCCTCGCTTCCAACAGCCAGCAGTTGGAATCCGGCGACGGAGATCGGATCCCCCACCGGCACTGCCTCGAGGCTTGCGGGCCTGTGGCTCATCCCCGGGCGAATTCGAAGCTCATCCATCAGCCGGGCGGCGTCCCGCGTCCACCTCTGCGAGGGCGCAAGCGTGTCCGGCGGCGTTGCTTCCGCTGACGCATCGGTCTCACCGGCCCCCGGAGGGTCGGCTCCGCGGTCCGTCAGCAGCGGGACCAGGGACGCAACTCCATGCTCACGGACCAGGTACTCGACCGCCGACCTCGCCTCGGCCCAGGCCTCGAAGGGTATCTCGACGACTTCGTCCGAGATCCGTCCTTCCACCAGCGCGTCGTGCTCCGCAAGGATCCCCGTGAGGCGTGCGAGTTGGCTCCGCTGGGCGACCGCGTAGGCAGACCAGGGTCCGGCGAACGTGACGGCACCCAGCACGGCCAGGGAAAGCGGAATGAACCTGATACTTCGTGTCCGCGTGACGGCGGAGTACAGCGCGACCGCCGCCAGCCACAGCCCCATGGCGCCCAGCAGCAGGCGCCGCTCGGTGATTCCGTACTGGTCGACCCTCTGCCACACGGCCATGAACACCATCGCAACGGAAGGAAGGATGGCGATCCAGAAGGCCAGTGCGTAGCGGTCGATCCAGCCGCGCGGTTCGTCGAGTCGCTCCGGGTGGACCATGAGCAGTGACAGGATCCCCACCACGGCCATGCTGGACACGAGGTAGCTGATCCATCCGCTCGGCCACTCGCCGATCACCAGAATCCTGCCGAGGTAGGCCGTCAGAATGACGACATAGACGGTGACGAGCGGAAGCATGACGTATTGGCAGAACACCTTCAGCCAGGGCGGGTACGAGCTCTCGCGATCGAGCCGGCCAAGGTCTTCCGGGACGCCGGCGAGGAAGAAGACGGGGTGGAAGCAATAGGCCACCATGAAGAAGAGCCGCACGTACGCGAGGTCCGCTACCTCCACGCCGAAGAGATTGTCCAGGGCGGCCAGAGCCAGCGTCAGCCCCAGATAGATCGCCGCCGCATAGATTGTCGCGACGACGAAGCGGGAGAGCAAAGCGAAGTTGAACTGCCAGAAGCCCCGGGGTTCTTCCGCCGCGAGGTACAGGTAGGGAACCACCGCAACGGACAGATGCAGAGTGGCGCTGAGGTGTCCGTAGCGTTGCGCAACGCTCCAGTATTCCCACCCGTCGAAGAGCAGGTGCAGGAGGAGCAGCGCCCCCAGGGCAAACCCGCTGGCCAGCCAGCGCCGGGAAGCCGCGATTCGACGCCGCTCGCAGTGCAGCGTGAGTGCCACAAAGAGGGGGATGCCGAGGCTGGCAACGCGCCACAGTCCCCACCACCGGGGAGCCGCGTCGGAGTCCAGGGCCACCGAGGCCGCCACACCGGCCACAACCCCGCAGGCCACGACCTCCGGGAACCTGCGCAGCGTGTCCGCCGCGGCAGAAAGCAGGCGATCGAGTGACGCGGAAGACGGGATGCGCAACCGACGCATCACGACACTGCGGCGACTCCCTCCTTGGCGGCAGGATCAGGTCGCTCCGGCGGCTGCCAATCCGTTAGCCCCTTTACATACTGATGAAGCCAGCGGAGTTCCTCGATCAGGAGCGTTCGCCGATGCCGCGGCTCCGCGATCCCGTGTCCCTCGCGCGGGAAAAGGAGGAAGCGGGCTTCGACGCCCAGATGGCGCAGCCCCGCGAAGAAATTCATGGACTGTTCCATGGTGTCGGTCCGGTCGTTGGCCCCGTGGAAAAGGATGGTGGGGGTCGTGATCCTGTCCAGGTGCGTGTAGGCGGAGCGTTCCCTCCAGTGGTCGCGGTTGGACCATGGATCGCCTCCCAGGTACCAGCGAACCACGTCGTGATGGAAACCGGCACCGAACTCGCTCGGCCAGTCCGCGACCATCGCCCCGAGGCTGGCGGCCTTGAAGCGGTCCGTGCGGGTGATCGTCCATCCGCCGAGAATGCCGCCGTAGCTCCACCCTTTCACCGCAAGGGAGTCGGCGTGAGCCACGCCCCGCTCGATGATCGCGTCCACCCCAGTCATGAGGTCGTCGTAGTCGCCGCCGCCAATGTCGTTCATGTTCCCGCGCAACAGGGCGTCGCCATACCCGGACGAGCCCCGCACGTTGGGCTGCAGCAGCGCGTACCCCTCGGCGAGGAGAAGCTGGGCGTCCGAATCGAAGCCGCGCGTGAAGACGCCCGCGGGGCCGCCATGAATCTCCAGGATTGTGGCGCCCGGGGCGGTCCTGTCATCCGGCACGTACAGAAGGCCCTCGATCTCGAGTCCGTCGTGGCTGTTCCAGCGGACCACCTCGGGCTCGGTGAGGTCCTTGTTCGCGATCCACGGATTCGCCTCGGTCAACCGAGTCTGGGTGCCGTCCCCCAGATCGGCCAGCCAGATGTCGCCCGGATCGACTGGACTCGCGAACTGGAACGCGGCCATGCTGTGCTGCGCGTCGTAGGACGCGGCCGAGGCTACGCCGGTCAGGTCGGTAATCTTTTCCAGCTCGTCCGACCGGACATCGAGCCGGTACAGGTTGGAGTCGGTACGGTCCAGCGCCACGAGGTCGATCGACCGCCCGCCGGGGTTCCAGCGATAGCCACGGATGTCGACATCCGTGTCGGGCATCAGTTGGCGTGTCTCCCCGGAGGGGATGTCGTAGAGGTACAGATTGCCCTGGTCCAGGTCCCAGATCTCCAGATCGGGGGCCCCGAAGGTCAGGGACGCTCCGTCGGGCGACCAGGCCAGCTGCGACTCGGGGGCGTCGTTATCGGTAATCTGCTCCTCCTCGCCCGACGCGATTGCGAGCAGCCATATCTCGGACAGGTGACTCGCGTTCCGCCGATTCTCGGTGCGGTAGGTGTAAGCCAGGAAGTTCCCGTTCGGGGAGGGCGCGAAATTCCCGATGCGCCGCATTTCCCCAGTCAGGCGCGCCGCCTGGTGGGGGGCTCCGTCGGTCTCCACATCGACCCGCCATACGGCGTTCCAGGATCCCTGGTTCTGGCCGCTCGGACCCTCGTCGATGAATACCGCGTCGTCTCCCTTCTTGCGCTCCTCCTCCGCGTCGTCGGTGAGCGAGTCGTTGGCCACGAAGAAGATCGACCGGCTGTCCTCTGCCCACCGATAATTCCCCACCGCGGTTACATGGCTGCTCAGCTGAACGGCTTCGCCGCCGTCCACGGGCAGCACGAACAGCTGCCGCACCCTGTCGCTCTCCCCAACTGGCCGGGTGAACGAAACCCAGCGCCCGTCCGGGGACCATTCCGGAGAGCGGTCGTCCGTGGATCCGGTGAAGGGCCGCGCATTCCGGCCGTCCGCGCCCACAACCCAGATCCGGCTCTCACGCTTGTTCTCGTCCCAGTCCAGCTCGTTTCGGATGAACAGGACGCGGGAACCGTCCGGGGAGAGCTTCGGCCCGGAGACGCGGACCATGTCGATGACTTCATCGAGGGTGAGCGTCGGGCCCGGCGTCTGCTGTGCCGACAAGTCCGGACTGCCGGCGCCGGCCAGCAGGGCTGCGGCGATCAGAACAGTGAGTGCGTTCGTGCGCATATCGGATTCTCCCGGGAGGCAAGCCACAAAACGGGGCGACCAGCGCTGCAGCGAGGAATCCCGAAGCGGCGCAGACGCGATTCGGGTACAAATGTGTGGCTCGGCGTATCGGGCCGCCAGACGGAACAGGGATCGCGTGTCGCCCCCTGGGAAGGGCATCAGGCGCGGTCCCGTTCCACCAGGTCCGGAGGAGGCGGCCTGCCGGACCGCAGCCCTCCGAGATCTCTAGTAGATGGGAATGATGAGTTCCAGCAGCTCTCCCGGACTCACCGGAATGGTCTCGGTGAGATACTCGTCGCCAGCCAGCTCCTTGACGCGGAGCTGAAGGTCAGGGAGGTGCCAGCGCATCGTGAAGGTTGCCTCGCCCTTGCCGGGAACTGTCCCCAGGCGGCGAACCGAACTGCCCCCCCGGGAAGTGTATACCGTGACCTGATTGAAGTTGAGGTTCCGGACCAGAAGTTCGATGTCCTCGCCCTCACCGGCCGCCCCATCGAATGGATCGCCGGTTGACCCGCTCGTGCTCACGCACGCCCCGACCGTCGCGAGGAGCATCGCCAGGGCCAGCCCGGCGAATTGGCGATTTGATCCCGTTTTCCCGGTGCTGAACATGGCCGTCCCCTGTTCCGAAGTGATCGCCTACAATAATGGTTATACACTCATCCCGCTAAAGCTGTTCCGCATTGTTCTCGCCGCTGTCGATACGATCTCACCCAGACCCTGCCGGAGACCCTCATGAGATTCGCCTCGCTCCCCGCCCTGCTTCTCGCCCTCCTCATCCCACCGCTCGCCGCCCAAACCGACCGGCTGACAGAGATGAGCGTCTTCGATCTGGAGTACGCGAGCGATCCGCGGATATCTCCCGACGGAGAGTGGGTCGTATACGTCCGACAGTTCGCGGACGTGATGACGGACATGAACTACTCCAACCTCTGGCTGGTCGGAAGCGACGGAAGCGGGCACCGGCCGCTCACCACCGGGAAATTCCTGGACAACAGTCCCCGCTGGTCGCCGGACGGAACGCGGATCGCATACATGTCCAACCGGGATGGGATGCCCCAGATCTACATGCACTGGGTCGCGTCCGGCCAGACGGCGGCGATCACCAATCTGACGGACCCGGCCACCGGTCTCTCCTGGTCCCCCGATGGGTCTCACCTCGCCTTCAACAAGCTCGTCCCCGAGGCGCCGCTGAGCATTGGTCAGATGCCGGCTCCTCCCCCCGGGGCCCAATGGGCGGAACCAGCCAAGTACACCGACGAGATCGTCTTCCGTTTCGATGGAATCGGCGACGTGCCTGCCGGGGCGTGGCACCTGTTCGTGATTCCCTCGGAGGGCGGCACGCCGAGGCAGCTAACCAGCGGTGAGCGGAGCTATACCTCCGGCTTCTTCACCGTGCCGGGCAGCGGGCCGCAATGGGTGCCGTCCTCGGACGCGATCGTCGTGGACGCCAACCTGAGGGATGACAGCGATCTGGAATGGATGGACTCCGAGATCTACGAGATCTCCCTGGCGGATGCATCGGTGCGGATGCTCACCGATCGGCGCGGACCGGACAACTCGCCGTCCGTGTCCCCCGATGGCACCCGCATTGCCTACCTGGGCTACGACGACCGCTATCAGGGCTACCAGGTCACTCGCCTGCATGTGATGAACCGTGACGGGTCGGGCAGCAGGATCGTCAGCAGCTCGCTCGATCGCACCGTGTACCAGGTGCGTTGGTCGCCCGACGGCGATGGCATCTTCGGACTCTTCGACGACGAGGGGAACACCAAGCTTGCGCTCTTCGGACTGGACGGCAGCTATGAAGTCGTCGCCGAGAACGGCGGCAGCGGGTCCATGGCTTACGGCGGCTTCGGCGTGTCGTACACCGTGGCCGGCGACGGAACCTTCGCCTTCACGACCACTCGCCCGGACCTGCCGGGCGATATCGCGGTAGGGAGGCCGGGACGGACGCCCACGCTCGTCACCTCCGTCAACGCCGACCTGTTCGCTGGAAAGACGCTGGCGTCGGTCGAGGAGATCTGGTGGAATTCGTCGAAGGACGGTCTGCCCATTCAGGGCTGGATCATGAAGCCGCCCGGATTCGATCCCGACACGAAGTACCCCCTCATCCTGGAGATCCACGGCGGACCCTTCGCGAACTACGGGGACCGCTTTGACGTCGAGAAGCAGCTCTGGGCCTCCATGGGCTTCGTGGTCCTCTACACCAACCCCCGCGGCAGCACGAGCTACGGCGAGGAGTTCGGCAACCTCATCCATCACGCCTATCCCGGCGACGACTTCCATGACCTCGACTCGGGCGTCGACGCCGTCATCGCCGAGGGCTACATCGACGAAGAGAACCTGTTCGTCACGGGCGGAAGCGGCGGCGGCGTCCTCACCGCATGGATGATCGGCAACACGGACCGGTTCAAGGCCGCGGTGTCATTCTATCCGGTCATCAACTGGTACAGCTTCGCCCTGACCGCCGACATGGCCCCGGTGGCCGTCAAGTACTGGTTCCCCGGTATGCCATGGGACAACGTCGAGCACTATGAGGAACGGTCGCTTCTGTCGGTGGTGAGCAACGTGAAGACTCCGACGCTCATAATGACGGGCGAAGAGGACTGGCGCACCCCGATGTCGGAGTCCGAACAGTACTACAAGGCGCTCAAGCTGCTCGGCGTCGAAGCGGTGCTCGTGCGCGTTCCCGGAGAAGCCCACGGCATCTGGGGACGTCCCTCGCACGGCATATCCAAGATCACCACGGTCAAGGGGTGGTTCGACAAGTACTCGACCGAGAGAAGACCCGTGTCCTGAGGGAGCGGGATCTGCCCGCGACTCAACCCCGGCTCAGGGCTCAGCGAGCTTCGATCGGCACGTAATCGCGACGCGGCGAGCCCTTGAAGACCTGCCTGGGGCGTGCAATCTTCTGCTCGCTGTCCACGACCATCTCTTCCCACTGGGCGAGCCAGCCCACCGTGCGCGGTATGGCGAAGAGCACGGGGAACAGTTCGACCGGAAAGCCCATGGCCTGGTAGATCAGCCCAGAGTAGAAGTCGACGTTGGGATACAGGTTGCGCTTTACGAAGTACTCTTCCTGGAGCGCGATCTGCTCCAGCTCCAATGCGATGTCCAGCAACGGGTTGCGCCCCGTGACCTCGAACACCTCTTCAGCCGTTCGCTTGATGATCGAAGCGCGCGGGTCGTAAGCCTTGTAGACCCTGTGCCCGAATCCCATCAGGCGCCGTTCGCCGCGGCGGACGCTGTCCATGAACGCGGGGATGTTATCGCTCGTACCGATCTCGGTGAGCATTCTCAGCACGGCCTCGTTCGCACCTCCGTGCAGCGGGCCGAACAGCGCCGCCATCGCGCCGGCCATCGCCGAGAACGGATCGACGCGCGAACTGCCGATCACACGCATGGCGGTCGTCGAACAGTTCTGCTCGTGGTCGGCATGCAGAATGAAGAGGACGTCAAGCGCGCGCTCAAGCACCGGATTGGGCTTGTACTCCCTGCCGCCGATCCGGAAGAGCATGTTCAGGAAGTTCGCCGTATAGGACAGCCCGTTCTCCGGATAGACGTACGGCAGGCCCTTGTGGTGCCGATACGCGAAGGCCGCCAGGGTGGGCATCTTGGCGAGCAGGCGTGTCATCTGCACACGCCGGTTCTCGGGGTCGTCGATCTCCCTGGCCTCGGGATAGAATGTGGAGAGCGCCGCCACGGTCGAAATCATCATGCCCATCGCATGAGAGTCGTACCGGAACCCCCGCAGTATGGTGGTGACGTTCTCGTGCACGTAGGTGTGAAGGGTCACGTTGTGGACGAAGTCGTCCAGTTCCTCCCTGGTCGGGAGTTCCCCATCGAGAATCAGGCTCGCGACCTCGAGGTAGGTAGCCTGCTCGGCCAGCTGTTCGATGGGGTAGCCGCGGTATTCCAGCACACCCTTGCCGCCCTTGACGTCGGTGATGCGGCTGATGGTGAACGCCGTATTGGTGAAGCCGGGATCGTAGGCCATCATCCCGAAGTCCTCGTCGCGCACCTTGATCTGGCGCAGGTCCATGGCACGGATCACGTTGCCGTCGTGGATGTCCACCTCGTACTCGCGCCGGGTGCGGTTGTCGGTGATCGTCAGGGTGTTTCGGGGGGCGTTCTGGGACATCTCGTCTCCGGGGGCCGGTCTCGGCCGGGATTCAGGCGTACATGGGCTGTTCAGCCCTTTATCTTATCAAAGCAGGGGGACCTTACAAAGGGATTCCGCTACGGCTCGATGCGCTCGAACACCCCTCGGTTGCCGTCGCCATCAAAGGCGATGACGTCGTACGGCGCAGGATTCCATCCCTCCATGCCCGGTGAGCCGATCGGCATGCCCGGCACGGCGAGACCGGCGAGATCCGGACCCTCTTCCAGGAAGTCGCTGATGACCCGCGCCGGAATGTGCCCCTCGAAGACGTAGTCGCCGATGATCGCCGTGTGGCACGACGAAAGATCCATCGGCACACCCTCGCGCTGCTTCACCGAGACCATGTCCACCACGTTCTCCGCTCGCACGGTGTAGCCTGCCTCCTCGAGGTGGTCGATCCACTTCACGCAGCACCCGCAGGTAGGCGATTTGTAGACCACGACGTCGGCGTCGAGATCGGGGGAAGCGGGACGAAACGACACGACCACGGCCACGCCGGCCAGCAGAAGAGCCGCAGCCATCAACTTCTTCGTATACATGATGCATTCCCCTCCTGTGGGGGTGTCAGGGACGGACACGAGTGCCGAGGGAGGGACTCGAACCCTCACGCCCGCAAGGGCAAAGGTTTTTGAGACCTTCGCGTCTACCGGTTCCGCCACCTCGGCGGTGGGTTGGGGGCACATCAAGCTAACGCTTGAGCGCCTTTGGCGTGAAGGGCGGTTCCAGGACCACACGGTCAATGGATCACGGGGCCGGTCCCGTCTTCTATTGGGTCGGTCGGCTCGCTATCGTACAAGTGACACGCCTGCTTCGCGATCGCACTGCCAACCCGGAGTTCAAGCACCATGGCGCACTTGACAGACCCCCTTGGCGCTCTCTCCGCCGTCGACCTTCCCGAGGGACCGACCTCCTTCTTCCGTCTGGGACGGCTGGAGGAGATGGGCATGGCGTCGCTCGACCGGCTGCCCTTCTCCATTCGAGTCCTGCTCGAGAACGTGCTGCGCAATGCCGGCGACGGCTACGTGTCGCCCGACCACGTCGAGGCCGTGGCTTCGTGGAGCCCCACCAACGCGGGCGCCGACTTCCCCTTCATGCCTACCAGGGTGGTCCTGCAGGACTTCACCGGGGTCCCCGCAATCGTGGATCTGGCATCCATGCGCGACGGGATCCGGGAGATGGGCGGAGACCCGGCGCGAATCAACCCGCTGGTGCCCGCCGACCTGGTGATCGACCATTCGGTCCAGGTCGATTTCTTCGGGACGGGATACGCCTTCGAGAAGAACGTCGCCCGCGAATACGAGCGCAACCGGGAGCGGTACGCCCTCCTTCGCTGGGCCCAGGAGGCCTTCGCGAACTACAGCGTCGTGCCGCCCGGGACCGGGATCGTGCATCAGGTCAACCTCGAGTACCTGGCTTCGGTCGTCCACCGGCGCGAAGAGGGGGGAGTCCATCTGGCCTACCCCGATACCGTGGTCGGGACAGACTCCCACACGACGATGATCAACGGCCTCGGCGTCGTGGGCTGGGGCGTCGGAGGGATCGAGGCCGAAGCGGTCCTCCTCGGACAGCCATACTACATGCTCCTGCCCGAGGTCGTGGGCGTGAAGCTTACGGGCCAGCTCCCCGAGGGTGCGACGGCCACGGACCTCGTGTTGCGCGTGACCGAACTGCTGCGCGGACATGGAGTCGTGGGGCGGTTCGTCGAGTATTACGGGGCCGGGCTCTCCGGGCTCAGCCTCCCCGACAAGGCCACCCTCGCCAACATGTCACCCGAGTACGGCGCCACGGTGGGATTCTTCCCGATCGACGAGGAAGCGCTCCGCTACCTCACGGGCACGGGCCGCAGCCCCGAAATGGTCGCACGCGTCGAGCGGATCGCCCGAGAGCAGGGACTCTTCCGCACCGACGACACCCCCGACCCGGAATACACGTCCACCCTCGAACTGGACCTCTCCGGCATCGAGCCCTGCGTCGCCGGGCCGAAGCGCCCCCAGGACCGGATCGCGTTGACGGACGTTCGTCCCGCCTTCGCACGCGACCTGCCGGCGCTGGTGCCTTCCGGTTTCGACCTCGCAGGGGGTGGCGGCAGCGGCGGCGGCACCGCGGTGGCGGCGGACCAGCGCAGGACGGTCGAGATCGAGATGGACGGCGAGCGCATGGTGATCGGCGATGGGACGATCGTCGTCGCCGCGATCACAAGCTGCACCAACACCTCCAATCCGTCGGTGATGGTCGGCGCAGGCTTGATGGCCAAGAGGGCCCGCGAACTGGGAATGGACGTCAAGCCGTGGGTGAAGACCAGCATGGCACCCGGCTCGCAGGTAGTCACCGACTACCTCGAGGCTGCCGGCCTGATGAAATACCTGGAGGAACTGCGGTTCAACCTGGTCGGCTACGGCTGCACTACCTGCATCGGCAACAGCGGCCCCCTGCCCGAGGCGGTGGCGGACGCGGTGTCCGAGGAAGGGCTCGTCGTCGCTTCGATCCTCTCCGGCAACCGCAACTACGAGGCCCGCATCCACACCCTGGTGCGCGCGAACTACCTCGCATCTCCCATGCTGGTGGTTGCCTTCGCGCTCGCCGGACGAATCGACATCGATCTCTACAACGAGCCCATCGGCCAGGCCGCCGACGGCCGCTCCGTCTTCCTGGCCGACATCTGGCCATCTCCGCGCGAAGTGCGGGACACGGTCACCGCCTCGCTCAAGCCGTCGATGTACCGCGAGCGCTACGCGCGCGTCTTCGATGGGGACGAGCACTGGAGGGCCCTGCCGCTCCCTGAGGAGGGCGACCTCTACGAGTGGGAGGCGGACTCGACCTACATCCGCAACCCTCCCTTCTTCTCCGGCATGAGCGCCGATCCCCCGCCGCTTCAGGATGTCGAGGGGGCCCGCGTCCTGGCGCTGGTGGGCCAGACCGTCACCACGGATCACATCTCTCCGGCCGGCGCGATCCCCCGCGACGAACCTGCCGGCCGCTACCTGCAGGATCACGGGGTGGTCCCCATCCGCTTCAACACCTTCGGATCGCGCCGCGGAAACCATGAGGTGATGATGCGCGGGACCTTCGGCAACGTGCGGCTGCGCAACCTCCTCCTCGAAGACAAGGAGGGCGGCTACACCGTCCACATGCCGAGCGGCGAGATGACCACCATCTTCGAGGCGTCGGAGCGGTACCGCGCCGCCGGGACGCCGCTGGTCGTGATCGCCGGACGCGAGTACGGGACGGGCAGTTCCCGCGACTGGGCCGCGAAGGGCACCATGCTGCTCGGGGTCAAGGCCGTGATCGCCGAGAGCTACGAGCGCATCCACCGCTCCAACCTGGTGGGGATGGGCGTGCTGCCCCTGCAGTTCCAGGACGGTGACGGCGCCGTGCAACTGGGGCTGACCGGCACCGAGGTCTACGACATCGCCGGGATCGCCGATGGACTGGCGCCTGGCGGCGAGGTGAGCGTGAGGGCCAGCCGGGAAGACGGGTCGACGGTCGCGTTCCAGGCCGTGGTGCGTCTGGACTCGGATGTGGAACTCGACTACTACCGCAACGGCGGCATTCTCCATACGGTGCTGCGGAGGCTCGCGACCGAGTAGCCGCGGGTACTTTTCCGCGTCTGTCTCACGGACTATCCTGCCGTTGGCGGTATCCGCATTCCGCCCGACCGCCACGAATTCCCCGGATGCTCCTGGAGGCCCCAGATGTGGTACCCCGTCCGTTCCTTGCACGCGCTTTCCACCCCCGGCCGGATATCTCTGGCGCTGGCTCTCTTGGTCGTCGTGGCCGGCCCGCCCACGGTCCACGCCCAGACGGTCGACTATTCCCGCGCCGAGCGCTTCCTGACCTGGAAAACCGAACGCCTCATCGCCGGCGCCGCCGGAGCGCCCAACTGGATGGAGACCGGAGACGCCGACCGGTTCTGGTACCGCAACGGAAGTCATCGAGTTCACATCTTACTGTGACCGTTGACCTTACGGGACTCACACACCGTATTCCCGCTGTTTGATTCCCGCCAATCGACTTAGGTCAGGCGCGAACTCTCGGGCGACTCTCCAAAGCCTTCCTGAGCTGTCCAGGGTCGGCCTGCTGATAACAGCGCAGCACCGTTTGGGCCTCCTTCCAGCCGCCCAGTTCGCAGAGCACCTTGAGCGGCAAGTCCATGAGATCCGAGGCGAACTTCCGCCTGAGCGAATGCCAGCCTCTCCCTCGCCGGGGTTCCAGCCCCGCAAGGCGCTCGGCTTTGTGCCACCATGCACGCGCCAGCCTGGAGCTGATGCTCGCCGAGGGGTCCTGCGGCGCGGGCAAGACCGGCGTCTCCCCGCTGCCGGGGCTCGCTTCCCGCGCCTCCTCCAACACCGCTACCGCTTCGTCGGTCATCGGCGTGACGTGCTCGTAGCCGGTCTTCTCGTGTTCGGCGCGCCACCGCACCTCGCGGCTCTCGAAGTCGATGTCGGCCCACCGAAGGTTGCGGATGGCCCCGATCCGGTGACCGGTCTCGTGAGCGAACACGAGCGCGACGTGGAACCGCCAGTCGACCTGCCAGGATACCCCGAGCAACGCCGCGTACTCCTCCTCGGAGAGGACGACGCGGGTGGGGTTCTTCTCCTTGGGCGTCTTCAGGCCCCTCAGCGGATTCGAGTCGAGCAGGAGTCTACCCTGCTCGTCCCTGGACTTCGCCGCCCAGTTGAGCACCGCGATCAGGAACCGCAGGTCGCACTCGACCGTCCTGTCGGATACGGGTTTGCCGCTAGGCCCGACGCGACCAGACCTCCGTGCCCGGATGAAGCGGTCCCAGTCCCTCTGTGACAGTGTCGCCGGGTCGCGGTCTTTCCCGAAGAACCCCAGGAACATCCGCATCGCGATCTTGTCGTGTCGTTGGGTGTGCTCGCCCTTGGTCGGCGTCACCTCCTCACCATAAATGTCAAACAGCTTCTCCAGGGTGAGCGGCTCGGGCTCGGCTTCGGCCTTGCCGTTGGGCTCGTACGTCGCGAGGCCTGCGGCGGCCTCGTCGGCCTGCCGCTTTGCTCTCCTCCAATCCCGGTGTTTCAGGGATCGGGTGAGCCTGCGTCCGTTCTCTCGCCACTCTATCTGGTAGAGACCGGTCTTGGGATCGGCAAACACCCTGACCCGGTTCCGGCCCCACTCGCCGGCGCTGTAGCTGCGCCGGTCCCGCTTCGTGCGTGCCATCATTCGATTCCTCTCGTGATGGACCGCACGATCTGCGCGAACGAAAGGTCGCGGAGAGAAGGCTTCTCCGCCAGTCGTGCCCCGACCGATGCGTTACCTTTCTGGAGGAGGTGCGTACACGCGCGACCCGCTCCCGCTCCGAGGGCGCGATCACGGTCGGTGGGGCGATTGCGGTCGCCGTTCTGGGGGTGAGCGGCCGATTCGCCGCTCGGTTGGGTCGACTCTGCCCCGCGGTTGCGGGGTTCGGAGGAGCCAGATGGGTTATTGCTTTACAATAACCTCTGGCCGGGGGGGCTTCCCCCGGACCCCCGAACAACATTCCGCGCGCCGCAAAGGAGGCCGTCCGACATGGTCCGTCCCCGGAAGCCCGTCCGGGAGTCGGAGGGCGCGGCTGCCGGTCTGCGCCCACCGCATCCAGTCCTTGCGCGGCGATGCCGAACAGCCCGGCGGCCAGCCGGTCGGCGAACGGGCTATCCACCGCCTCGAAGCGGCGCTCGAACCGCCTTCCCGCGCAGGGATCGCTGGGCCGGGAGCGACCCGAGGGGGAGGGGCCGGGGATGCGCAAACGCGCACGGCCCCGAACCCGCAGCAGTCCCTCGGACTGATGGGTCGCTCCCAGCCCCGCCCGAGCGATCCCAGCGGCCTCAGCCGCCCGATGAGCGACCCGCCAGACCATGCGTGCAAGAGCCTTCGCCGCCTCGGAGGTGCGCACGTCCGGAGCGCCATGGTGCGCATCGGCACCCCATGTCGTCTTCGCGGGCGTATGCGGTCCTGACCGGGGCACTGAAGGTGCGTAAACCATTGGCACAGACTCCCGCGAGAGCGCGGACGGCGCGGCGGACTTCCTCGTGGTGACAACCCGGGGAATTCGTCCACTGCGCCCGCGACCAGATGTTGCCGTGGAGACAGGCCAGCCCAATCCGCTCAGCCCAGAGACCTGTGTGCCCCGAGGGGCTCAAGCACCTTCTCGCGCACCTTCAGGTGAGCGCTCCGCGATTTGAGGCCGCCACTCCGGCGGTCCGGATCGGTGGCCGATCTGAAGGGTGCAGCGAAGACGTGACTTCGAGTCCCTTTGGACGCTCCCGATGCTGATCCAGAGGTGTACATTCGACATCGGGGGCGATGTGCATGAAAAACGCGTCCGTGTGCACACCGCCGGTTCCACATATCGCTGGCGCGCTTGAAGTTGAACCACGGCCAGCGGAGCGCCGATGGCGATCCGCGCTCCTCGGCCGTGGCTGGGAGTACCCATGGAAGGCGGGCGAAGGCTGAGAAGCACCGGCTGGTTCCAGAGCGGGACTCAGAGAGCCTTTGGCTCTCGATCGGGTTCGTGTGCCTTCAGTTGGACGTTCTTTGTCCAGATGTGGACTCTGTAGTTCGTGGAGGAACCGTACTTTCGCTTCAGTACGCGGGCGACCTCGATGACATCTGAGTTCGTGAGCCCGACCACGTGCCGAGTCGGATCAGAAGCGAAGGCCCGGATGAAACCGTCTAACTCATTGAGCCCTTTGGACGGGGAGATCAACCAAGGCCGAGCACGTCCGATGCTTGATTCGACATCAGTTGCTATCCGGTGTGCTAGGTCGTGCCTCCGATTCCCGTCGGTGACATCGGAGATGTGGTCACAGAACTTGTAGAGGCATGCAGCTGGGACGTGGAAACGGGCTCCTGCCAGCCCGGCCATTCTCTCGCGCAAGAGTGTGGAGAATGTCCGGTCCGAAAAGCCCGGCACGGAGTAGACCTCCAGCAGATAGCTGGTGTCGACAACAAAGATGCGGGTCATTCAGCGAGCCCCGCGAGCCAACGACGCATTTCCTCGTCACGATCACTCTCGAAATCTGGGTCGAGGTACTGGTCGACGATTTGCTGCGTCACCAAGTCCCCAAGCCGACCCCTTTCCAGCAATTCGTCATAGCGAGCGACTTTGTTCAGCGGCAGCAATCGACTGCAGTAGTCCTTCTTGGCACGAAAAGCCAGCACTATGTGCTGCTGCTGTTCCAGGGTTAGCGCGTTCAGGACTGCGGGATTGTGGGTCGACAACAGCACGTTGATCTTTCGTTCCTTGCTCAACCGGGCGATTGCGTGGACAAGGGCGGCTACCCGGCTGGGGTGCAGGCCGTTGTCGAACTCTTCCACTACCACCGGTGAAAACCGCTCGCCAGTCGCCACAGCAGTGAGCACCGCCAAGGTCCTCAGGGTTCCATCGGAGAGCATCCGGGCGTCCGAGAGCTTATCGGAGTGCTCTTCGTACATCCCGAAGATCACGTCGCGCAACGAAGTGGTGACGAAATGGAATCTGCTGTACGGCTCATCGGGCACCTGTCGGATGTGACGGAACAACTCATCCAGCTTGTCGGCACCGTTCCGACTGAGGCTGTACAATACCGAGGACAGATTGGATCCGTCACGAAGAAGCACGTCGTGGCCAATCCTCTCGTAATGACGCATCGCGTCCGGACGTGGATCGAAGACGAACGAAGCGTGCAGGTACTTCCGAACCCGGCGTATGAGGTCGAGAGAAGCCCGGAGCCGACGGTTCTTCGTGGCGAAGTGCTCGTACTGGGAAAGTGCCGATCTGGTCGCAGATACGGACGCCCGAGGCTTCCGCCCGCCTCGGGCGAAGTTGTTGTACTCCAACGTGATGTCCGCGGAGGCCGGCCTGCCGCTCCCTTCAATCTCTTGAAAGAGCATCGTGTCGCCATGGAAGAGGGACTCGGCCTTGATTCGTGGCTCGGGCAGGGGTGCCACCGTGACGGAGTATCGCGTTGGCTCATGTTGGCCGGACCACCGCATGTTGGCTGAGAACTCTAGTGTGAAGCTGTTGGTTCCGTAGCGAGGGCAGCCCTGAAGCCCGCCCCGCACATTCAGCGCACCTTCCCTGTCCAGGTCCGTGATTTCCCGGAGTGGGTTTCCGGCGGCGATGGACGCCAACACTTCGATCCCCTCAAGCGCGTTGCTTTTCCCCGATCCGTTGGGACCGACCAGGATGGTGAGCGGACGAATGAGTCGAATCCGAGCGTTCCGGAAGCTCTTGAAGTCAATGAAATGATGCATTTGGCGAGGACTCCGAGGAGGCGATCAGAGGCCGGGGTGGACCGCCCTCTCCAGACAATCTACCGATGGCGGTTCATCTGGACCACTAACGGTGGCGCCAACCGAGCGTTCGTGCTGTCTGAAGTCTCGGCTCGCATCCGCCAGCTCCACCTTGCGAAACCGGCGACCGTTACTCACCCGCTGGCACCAAGGACGACAGCCTCGACGCCCGCGTTCTCGCCGACGCGCTGAGGACCGATCTCCACCACCCCCGCCCACCAACTCTTCGACATCCATTGCGCCCCGGCCGTCCGTCGCACCTGGAACCACCGAGGCCACGGTGGCCCACATTCAGAAGCGTCTCCGAACACCGCCAACTCGCCGACGCCAAGCGGAGAATCGCCCGCCTGATCGATGTCCTGGCCGACAGCGGGGACTCCGGCTCCGGTCAACCCGGCGGGCAGCGCGACGTGACGGTCCCCTCGTCCATGCCCGCGTGCGTGTCGCGGTCTACCATTGGGCACGGGTCGCGGTCCAGCGCGACCCCCGTCAGCAAGGCCAAGTACGCCACCCTTCGCGGGCGCGGCCATGACCACGCGCGCGCCCTGCGTGCGTGGCGGACCGCCTGCTCGCGGTCGCCTGCGCCATGCTCCGAACCCAGACCTGCTACAGGCCCTACGCCCGGCGGAGGATCATGCGGCCTGATCTCCTCTCCCGGCACGGGCCAACGGGGCGGTCCACATCCGCTACGCGCCACGGTCTGCCGCCGCCGCGGCGATCGCCGGGGGGGTCAGAGGGGGCACAGCCCACCGCCAGCCTCGCTCGGGGACGCACGGAGTGTGGCCACGGGGGGTATGCTGGCTTGTCTCTACCAATCATGCAGATTCCCGCGTGATTTGCATGACCGGGTCACCGGGAAAGCCCGGGTTGCTGAGAGCCCGTGACCAACCTCCGGGATCACGGGCGTGGCCTCCCCGCGCCCTCCGGCCCGCTCGCCCTCGAACCGGCTCTCGGCGATGCGCTCGCGGACCCATTCGTCCACCTCGGCCTCGATCCACCCCACGGCGCGCCCGCCCAGCGCGACAGGCCGGGGGAAGCGCCCCGCGGCCACTCGGACATAGATCGTGCTCCGCGACAGACCGGTGCGCTCCATCACCTCGGGCAGCCGCAGGAAGCGGGTCGGCGTCGGGTTCGTTCTCCGTTCCATCGTGTTCTCGGTCATCATCCTGCTCCTCCTCGCTGTTCTCCGCGTTCTCGTCGGTCTCGGTGTCACGGGCGTCGAGGGGGATCGCGTCCACCGCCCGATGCCCCGTCCTGCTCCGCGATGAACGCCAGAATCCGGTCGGCCGTCCTCAGCGATGGCGAGCGGCCACGGTCGATTTGCCGCATCAAGTTCGGGTCGCCCAGCGCCTTCTTGCCGCACGCCGTCGGGCTCAGCCCCGAACGCCTGAGAAACGCGCTAACCCGTGATCTGAATACCTCTTCCACAGACTTCCATGGCGTTCCGACGCCGTCTGTCAATAGCCACCGAAAATGTCAGGGTTCTGGCCTTGGAAAATGTTAGGATTCTGGCCACCGAAAATGTCAGAGTTGGGAAGCTGATCCGCGGAGGGAGCGTAGCGACCGGAGCGGGGCAGCTTTCCAGGTGCCGGAGAGCCTTCACGAGGTGGCCTCCCCGGCAACGGATTCGCTAGGTGTTCGGGGTCCCACAGGGTGGATCGCCTTGGAGAGTTCCGCATGACGGCGCATCCAGTAGCTGTTACCCCGGATGTTGACGATGTGGCACCGGTGGAGCAGCCGGTCCAACAGGGCGGCGGCCATGACCTCGTCGCCGAGGGTGCGGCCCAGCTCCTCAAAGCCCTTGTTGGAGGTGAGCACGGTCGAGCCGTTGCCGTAGCGCCGGTTGATGAGTTGGAAGAAGAGGACCGCGCCGCTCTGGGTCACCGGCAGGTAGCCGGGACATTTTTCGTGCCGAATGACATCGGGGCCCTCGCGGTCATTTTCGGGCTGTCCACAGACGTGCGGGCTGCCGTGCGTCGCCTGCTTCCTCCCCGCCGTCGTTAGCCCGCGAACCTTCGGCCCGCCTCGCGGTTCCAGACCCCGAAACGGATGCCTCTGGCCCGTCTGGCCCTACGGGACCTCACTCCGTCGGGGCACGGGACGAATGACGAAGACGTTAGCGACCCTGTCCGAGGGTCTGGTAGGGGCCGCGAAGGACCCAGGGCCGCGATCACGGGGGAGGAGTGTATCGAAACTGGAGCCTTGGAAGCTCCTTGGGGGAAGTAATCCAGCCTGTTAGCGGTCCAATGTCGAAGAATGGACCGTCTTTCAGTGCGCCCCATAGTGCGATTCGGAATTCCTGTTCTTCGGTGAAGTCCAGACGCTTCTCAAACACCAGATCGCGGAGACGGAGGCCGGGGTCACCCGCATCGTATCGAAGGCCAAAGGACGTTTCCTCAACGTACTCAACGCCCCTTCCCTCTACCGAATAGCCTTTCCGTTTTCCCAACGCAACCATCTTCTCGCCGAGGTCGACGGCGTCGGAAACAAGGACTGTAAACTCGCCGAACTTGCGATGCACGAGCGCCAGACGGCGGAGTTGCTCCTTGAAGCTATCGATAGCCTCGTCAGGGCTATCGGCGTCCTCCGGCCAGAGTAGCCCGCTCATACTCAGGACGTTTGCCGATTCGCCCGGCGTGAAGTAGAGGTAGCTACCCGGAACCAAGTCAATTGGGTGGCCATCGATTGCCACCTCTTGGATGTTCTCCGCAGGAGAGAAATCAGTCCCGTCGGTGAAATCCATACGCTCCCCGTCCTCAGTCGCTCGGTATTCTTCCAGCGGGGCAGCACGGATGTGCCCCTTGAGGAAGCGCTCTGCGTAGTCTCTCTTTGTGAACGTCTTGAACAACAAGGCGAAGCGTTTCATGGGGAACCTCTCCGTGGCATGCTCCGGGTAAACTCCGCCGAGGCGGCTGGGCCGTCGGTGGGCCTGAGCGGGCATCTGGCCTGTGCTCGCCCTGTTTTCGCAATGTAATGGAGTATGTCAGCTAACTCTAAGGACTCGCAGGGGTTGGCCTGGGACCGCAACAGACCTCGGCATCGAGGCCGACGAGGGCGCGCATAGCACGAAGGGACGGGCCAAGAGCACCGCGCCGACGCAGTGCGAGGGTCCGGGGGTGCGCGGGTTCTTCGTCACCGTGCAGCGCGGCCCGGAAGCTTCCCCCGGCTCAGCTTCCTGCGCTACGCCACCGACCCCTCCGCCCATTCCCCGTGTACCTTAATTCTCCGCTAGTCATTTCCAATTCGGAGATGAGGCTGAACGCGGTGAGGTCTGAAGGGTGAAGTACGATCGTGGCACATCGCGATGCCGTCGGGAGGGGGTGTCCAAACCATCGACCTTGGAGGTCGCTTCACAGTCCGGGCTTTCGGGGATTCACACGGCGGATGCCTGTTGTCCTCGTGCTCGGCGACATCCCGCGCCTCGCTGCGGACAGGTGGCATGGGATCGAGGCGCTGCCGTGTCGATCGCACACGCTGGGCCTCGCTCTCCGCCATGCAGCAGACCGGAGACCGGCGTTCTTTGGACATGGCCCCCCGCGCACTACCCAGGCACCAAGCCAGCGCCGCACCGGGCGCCGATCACCACGCTCCGGCCCGAAGATCGGTGGGCGTGACGCGGCTTGGGAAAATGATCATCACGGCGCTTTTTCGGGCGCACCCGCGCGCCCTGTCCTCGATCCGTCTGCGCCGCCCGAAGTGACGCTACACCCCGCCAGCACTGCCGCGACGTGTCCGCAGAAGCCTGTAAATCTTTTCCCCACGCTGCCGTCCGGTGGGCGCGATCATGCCCTCCAAGCGACCATTCTTTTCGAGACGACGCAACAAACCGCTCACGCTCTTCCCCCTCAAAGGCTTGCCGCCACGCTGTAGTTCCTTCTGCACATCGTTGATATTGCGCCATGCACCATCGGCTAGGACAGCCAAGCAAGCGTCGTCACTGGAACGCTCGGAGTACTGGTAGGCCTGAATCAGCTTGTTCGCTTTGTCGCGGATCTCTTGGAGCTCATCGATCAGATTCCCCATGTTCATCCTTGATCCTTGATCCTTGCATTATGGTTGGCCTCGGCTTCATCTCGTCGGCGCATCGCGGCAGGACGGAAAGCTGGTACTCGGTTCCTTCGTCCTTGCCGTACCAAGAGGCCCGCTCGTAGTTCGGTCGGTAGTTCGGCCCGAGCATGTCGAGCAGCATCGGCGTGATGTAGGGAATCGTGATGGTGGGAACTCCAATGCGCAGGTAGCTGTAGAGGACATCATAGCCGCTGCACTCCGGGAAGGTGTGCGGGCCAACCGGGTCGCCGTACGGGATGCCGTCGGGACCCGGTGGCCACTCAATGCCCCCGCGCTCCATGGCGGCCTTGAATCTCGCCACCGCCTTCGGTGCCGTCGTCAAGGCCACCGTGTTGCCGGCGGTGCAGACCCCCACTTCATCGGCCCAACCCCACGGTTCCTTACACCAGCCGCGCCCCGGCCACGCCGATTGAAACACATGGCCGACCTCGTGCAGGAAGACCGTGTAGCCGTAGCAGTTCTTGTACTGGCCGTCGTACGCTGGCCAGTTCTCGCAGCCGGGCGCGGACCCGATGCTGACGATGCCGTACCTGTCGGGACCGCCCTCGATTGTGCCCCAACCGGATCCTATTCCCCACAGGCCACCACTGTCAGCAATCCTGATGGTGGTCCCCGGCGGCAGGTCCTGCCTGCCCCAGTAGCGCTCAGGGGGATTGTCGGTCGGAGTGTAGCCCAATGCCTCGCCCCACGCCTTGGCGACGGAATCGGCCATGTCGCCCCACGCCGCTCTCATGTCTTCGTCGTCCCATTCGAACCGGATGGGATAGACGGGGGGCGGGGGTGGGGGCAGCTCGGGTTCCGACGGGGCGACGACGGGTACGTGGTCCCCACACGCCGCCAGTAGCAGTATTGGCAACGCGACCGCCCTCCTCGACGGCGCCTCCAGCGCGTCCCGCCGGTCGTGCCAGCGCAGCACCTTGGTCAAGGGGGACAGGTGCTTGATCACCACCCCCAGCGCGGAGCCGTCCCGCTTCGCCTCGTCCCAGGCTCCCACCGCCAGCTTCCGAAGCGCGTCCAGCCCCTCGCGCTCGCAGGCCCTCCGCCGCTCCCTATACCGCCTCTGCATCGGTGCCGGTGTCAGTGCCATGCTGAAACGAGAGAAGGCCGATCAGGAGAAGTCCGAGGAGTTGGAGCCGAATGTTATGGGCATCTAACTTCCGTGAGGTGATACCCGGAGCGTTGTAACTCCCTCACCAACACGATCAATACCTCCGTGGCGCGCACCCGTGCCGCTGCCGCGTCCCGAATGGCCCGATCTATTGCCGGTGACGGCATGTCGTCGTCACTTGCGTACGCCATCAGTTCGAGCACCCGCCCTTCGAGACCGCTCGCCACCTCATGACACGCCAGAAATGCGCTCGCCGGGTTGGATACACGGTAATGCTGGCCACCCCCGGACATGGCACAGCCCCCACCCGAAAAGGCCATCAGAAAGACGACCGCGAGCGCGCGGATCACGATGCAGCCGTCTTGAGGGTTGCCACTGCGTACGCGCCGGTCCGGAGCACCAGCACACCGCTCATCTGCATCCGCAACGTCACCTTCATCACGCCCGTTGCGGCTCCGGAAATCTGCGTACGGTTCATGATGGTCCCCCTTCGCTGTGTTGGTGTGGAGTCATCCACTCCACGTTGCAGGATACTGATGGATCGAACGCCCAAGGATGGCAGCCTCTCTGGCATTCCGCAAGAGGCATGTCGGGAGCTGTCGGGAGCAAATGGGATGTCCGGTTCTCAGAGCCCATAAGAGTGTCCGCTTTGTGGTTCCGCCGTCCGCCGAGCCGACCCGAGGGGCTCCGTCGCGGGCCGCATTCGTGACGTGGACCTGTGATGTCTGTGGCACGACTCCGGGAGCCGGAGATGCAGCGTCCTCGTGGCTCCGGGGAGACCGTGGTGAAGGGGGTCGTGAAGGGAACGCGATTCCCGCGATTTGAGGCGATTTCCCCGCTGTCGCGGGACGACGGGAGTAGATGCGGTTCAAGGGCAGAAAGCGCAGATCGTGCAGCCCTGTAAGTAGTTAGACGATCTTCTGCCGTGATTCTGGCCTCTGGGGATCCGCTACCGCAACAACACGGGATCGGGTCACGAGTTCATCCTTGTGAACCCCGCCGCGGGCACCCGCGCACCTCTCTTCGACCACTACCGCCTCTCCGCCGCCATGTCGCTGGCAAACGACACCAGCTACCTGCCGGAGCGGCTGCCCTTCAGCACCTTCAGCTTCGGCGGCAGCGAAGGCGAGATCGAGTTTGCGGCGAGCAACAAACGCTTCGTCTGTGACATCGTGCGCTACGCCTGCGCGGTCGGCGACACCCTCCCGTCGCAGCTCCCCTACGTGGAGTCACCAGATGGGCGCTGGGAGGCTTTCTCGCACGAATACAACCTGCATGTGCGGCCAGCTGCGGGCGGCGATTCGATCCAGCTCACCACCGACGGCGAGAAATACTACGCCTACGGGTACAACGATCCGAGCCCGAACCAGCTGCGCCAGGGGGCGGGGCCGCGAACGCCCACCCTCGCCTGGTCGCCGGACTCCCGCTACATCGCGGTCGCCCGGGAGGACGAGCGCAATGTGGAGCACATGCACTACATCTCGTACACGCCGCAGCGCCCCCGCCACTTCTCCCAGCCCTACGCCCTGCCCGGCGATTCGGTGATCCCGCTCCCGACCATGCACATCCTGGCGCTGGAGGAAGGCGCCGAGGCCCCCGGCAGCGGCCCTGCCCTGCGCCTGGCCGCAAACCACCGCATCGATGTGTCGCCGACTCCCCATCAGCTGTCCTTCGCGGGCTCGGCCCCGGATTCGGCCTGGAGCGCCGACGGAACCCGGCTTCACGTCAACTATTTCACGCGCGGCTCCCAACGCGTCTTCCTGGCCGAAATCGACCCCGCAACCGGCACGTCGCGGATCATTCTGGGCGATTCCACCCGCACCTTCGTGTCGCTGGGACACCGGGGCGGCGGCTCGAGCGGCGGCACCCCGTCCTGGTACGTGGCCGATAGCGGCGACGATGTGATCTGGTGGTCGGAACGGGACGGCTGGGGACATCTCTATCGCTTCGACCGCGCGGGGAACCTGAGAAACCAGATCACCTCCGGCCCATGGGTCGTGGGCGAGGTGCTCCACGTCGACGAAGCCGCCCGGCGCATCCACTTCGTCGCCCGCGGCCGCGAGCCCGGCCGGAGTCCGTACCACGCGCACCTGTACCGGGTGGACTACGACGGCTCGAACCTGACGCTGCTCACCCCCGAGGACGCCAACCACGAGATCGTGTTCTCACCCAGCGGCAACTACTTCGTGGACACATACTCGCGGATCGAGGCGCCACCGGTCGCAGTCCTGCGCAGTGCCGCCGACGGCCGCATCGTGCTCGAGCTGGAGCGCGCAGACATCTCCCGGCTCAGCGAGATCGGCTTCACCCCGGCCGAGGTGTTCACGGCAAAGGCGCGCGACGGTATCACCGATCTGTACGGCGTCCTCTATCTGCCGCCCGACCTCGACGAAAACGCCGAATACCCCGTCATTTCGCATATCTATCCGGGACCCCAGGTGGGCAGCGTCGGCGCCTGGGAGTTCAAGGGAGGCGGCGAGGATTTCGCGCTGGCCCAACTGGGCTTCGTCGTGGTGCAGATCGACCATCTGGGGACGCCGCTTCGCTCCAAGGCCTTCCACGACAACTACTACGGCAACTTCATCGACAACGGCATCCCCGATCACATCGCGGTCATCAAGCAGCTCGCGGCCCGCTACCCGTTCATCGATCTGGACCGCGTGGGGATCTACGGGCATTCGGGCGGGGGGTTCGCCTCGACCGACGCAATCCTGCGCTTCCCCGAGTTCTTCAAGGTGGCGGTCTCCGGCGCCGGGAATCATGACAACCGGAGCTACCACATCTACTGGGCAGAGAAGTACCAGGGCGTGATGCGGACCGATTCCACCGGCAAGGACAGCTTCGAGGCGTCGGCGAACAAGACCTACGCCGCGAACCTCGAAGGCAAGCTGTTGCTGATGCACGGCGATATGGATGACAACGTCCATCCCGCGATGACCGTCCAGCTGATCGACGAGTTGATCAAGGCCAACCGCGATTTCGATCTGATCTGGGCGCCGGATCGCGCCCACGGGCTGAACGAGCCCTATTTCATCCGGAGGCGCTGGGATTATTTCGTGCTCCACCTGCTGGGAGCGGAACCGCCGAGCCAGTACGAGATCGTAAGGCCGACAGGATAGGTCATCCGCCGCTAGCAGTGACGGTCGGGCGGCCCGAGGCGCATGCCGGGCAGCTCACGAACGATGCCCGCCGGATCTCCCGTCGTCGTCGCGCAGAGCGAGGGGCGGGCCCAGGACTTCGCGGGCAACCACCACCCTTCTCAAAGCCTGCGCGTCCGTCAGGCCGAGCCGGTCACCCAGATCGGTGGAACGGCTTCGTCTCGAGACCGCGGCGAGAGAATGCGGCGACTTCTCGATCCCGGGCTCACCGCTGGCGATCCGCGACACCGGGTCGAAGGAGCGAGGGGCCCGGGACCGCACCTCGATCGGCCTCGCGGCACGGTCCCGCACAGGCAGATCCCAGGGCCGCGGTTCCGCCCGCGCCGCAGCGGGCCGGTCGGTCGGCGCAATCGCAACCGGATCGATTGCCACCGGATCCGGCACCGCCCGCTCGGCTGCCATCGGCCTGGACGGCACCGGTTCCTGCACGGCCGGCGGCAACGCCTCTCGCAAGAGCTTGTCGGGCAGTTCCTCGGCCTCCGTCAGGGCCTGCAGGACGTTCCAGCCTTCGTCCGGCGACTCCTGAGGCTGCTCTTCCGCGGCACGCTTGCGCGCCATCCTGCCGAGGATGTCCATGATGATGGCGATCGCCATTATGATTGCCATGAACCGGAGGTCCATGAAGCCCTCCCTGCGCTAGCGCTGGTGGTTCAACTCGCGGTCTGCTGCTCGCCTAGGTGGTCTCCTGCTCACCCGGATCGCCCTCGGAGATCGCCCTTCGCATGCTCGTATCGGACTCGATGTTGCGATATCTGGCGTAGTCCATGATGCCCAGGTTGCCGCTGCGGAATGCGTCGGCCATCGCGAGCGGGACCTGTGCCTCGGCCGCGATCACCTCGGCGCGCATCTCCTCCACCCGCGCGTGCATCTCCTGCTCCCGGGCCAGAGCCATCGCCCGCCGCTCCTCGGCCCGCGCCTGCGCGACGCGCTTGTCGGCCTCCGCCTGGTCGGTCTGCAGTTCGGCTCCGATGTTCTTGCCGACATCGACGTCCGCGATGTCGATGGACAGGATCTCGAACGCGGTACCCGAATCGAGGCCCTTGTGCAGGACGGTCTTCGAGATCGCGTCCGGGTTTTCCAACACCGCCTTGTGGGAGTTCGCAGAGCCGATGGTCGAGACGATCCCCTCGCCGACGCGGGCCAGAATCGTCTCCTCGCCGGCGCCGCCGACCAGCCTGTTGATGTTGGCGCGCACGGTGACCCGCGCGATCGCAATCAGCTGAATCCCGTCCTTGGCCATCGCCGCGACCCGGGGCGTCTGGACCACCTTGGGGTTGACCGAAACCTGAACCGCCTCGAACACGTCCCTGCCCGCCAGGTCGATGGCCGCCGCCTGCTGGAACGGAAGTTCGATCGCGGCCTTGTCGGCGCTGATCAGAGCCCGCGCGACGCGGTCGACATCGCCCCCCGCGAGGTAATGCGCCTCGAGGTGGGATACATCGAGGATCAGCCCTGCCTTGGTGGACGCGATCAGGGGCCGCACCACGGCCGGCGGACTGACCTTCCGCAGCCTCATGCCCACCAGCGTGCCGAGGCCCAGAGGAACGCCGGAGAATGTGGCCTCGATCCACAGGCGCACGGGCACCGCCCACAACAGGATGAGTACGCCCACGAAGATGAGGACAAAGGGCAGAAACGTCAGCAGGTTCATTGAGAAGATCCTCTCGATATTGGTCTAGTTCGCTATCCGCTCCGTGCGAACGGCTCGGACGATGTGTCTGTACCCTTCGGCGCTGACTACGCGTACCCGGGTTCCCTCCTCGATCCATTCGCTCTCGGAAACGATATCCAGCCGTTCGTCCGCGAAGAGTCCCACACCCGAGGGGCGGAGGGCCGTGATGGCCACGCCTACGGCTCCCACCAGCTCGGGGCGAAGATCGGCGGAGGTGTAGCCGTCTTCCCGGTCGGTGGACTCGGGCAGCACGATCCCGCTGCGGCTGAGCCTCCTGTTGCGGATGATAGACCGCAGGAAAACCCAGCTCGTCAGCACCACCAGCAGCGCGGTCGCGCTGAGCACCCCCGCCGCGCGCGCGAAGTCCTCCTGGCTGGGCAGACTCCCCACCTGGGCCATGACGAGGCCGCCCAGGAGGGCCACCAAGCCGGCGATCCCGAAGATCCCGAAGCCCGGGATCACAAGCACCTCTACCGCAATGAGCGCAAGTCCGGCGGCAACCAGGATCAGGTCCTCGGCGCCGGCGAGTCCGATCAGCAGGTGCGCCCCGAAGAAGAGTGCCAGGGACAGGAGTCCGGCGATCCCCGCCAGGCCGAATCCGGCCGTCTTGATCTCGACGATCAACCCAAGGAAACCGAGGCTCAGCAGGAACGGGACGATCACCGGGTTGGTGAAGAATCGCACGATCCTCTCGGCCCAGTTGACCTGGGCCTGCACGACCGCCACCCCTTCGACTCCGATCGCGGCGAGTACATCCTCCCAGCCGTCCACGGTCTCCGCGTAGCCCAGCGCGACGGCCTCGCCCGCCGTCAGCGTGAGCAGCTTGCCCTCGTCGATCACACCGTCGATCGCGATCTCCTCGTCCACCATCGCCTCGGCGATCGTCGGATCGAGACCGCGCGCTTCGGCCAGGGCGCGCATCTGCGCCCTCATGGCGGACACGATCTTCTCCGGCGCCTTCGTCCCGCTGCCGTCCACCGGTGTGGCGGCGCCCATCACCGCGCCCTCCTGCATCAGTACCCGGTCGGTGGCGAGCGCGATCATGGCTCCGGCGGAGTAGGCGTGCATGTTCACGTAGGCGTACACCGGGACTTCCGACCGGCTGATCGCGTTGATGATCCGCTCGGCGGCGTCCACGCGTCCTCCGGGGGTTTCGATATCCAGAACCACGGCCCTCGCCCCGGCGGCCGCCGCTTCGTCGAGCGTCCGTTCGATAAACGGGGCCAGCCCCATTTCGACGACACCCGAAAGGGGAACGCGGATCAGTTGCTGCTGCTCGGCGCCTTGCTCCTGCCCGCCGGCCTCCTGGCCCGCGACCCCCGCAGGTGCGAGCAGTACCGCTGCAAGAAGCCCCGTCCGGATCGGACTGGAATCGCAGATTCTACGCATGGCTCATTCTCCGGACTTGTGGTGGTTCCCGGCCATACACCCACTACGCACGAGATACCGGTTGCAATCTAAGCCCGGAAACCATCCTCTGCCCGCCTTCACTCGCTCGTCTACTCCGGCATCGTGCCCAACAGGCGGCAGGCGTAGTAGCTCCGCTGGATCGCCCGCACATGGTCGCCGGATGCAAGCGCGGCTCTGGCCCAGCGAATGAGTTCGTCCGCACGGGCCTGCTGGGCGGCTTCGTCATCGTCGGGAGCCAGGTGATCGCCGTTTGCCCCGGAGGAGGCCGCCGGCTCGGTCGCGACCTGGGCCATCGCCTTCTCGGCGGCCGCGAGCAGGCGCAGCGCCACCCTTCGTGGAGTCGTCTCCCGCAGTGCATCCGCCGCCCTCAAACCCCCCAATGCCCATCCGGCGTTGTCACCCGCCCGCTGCGCGCGCTCGGCCTGATCCAGGAAGCGCTGCGCGGCGTGCAGGGGGCCGGCAAGGTGTGACGGAAGCTCCTGTGCACGGATCCCGGCCTCGAGGACCGCCTGGCGAACCGCGGCCATCATCGATCGGGTAGCGGCGACATCCAGCTCGGCCGCTCCCGATGCGACGGCGCGATAGATCTCTTCCCGCAACGCCTTTCCTTCGCCGGCTTCGCCGTCCCAGGAGGCGTCCCACCGCGACACCAGCCCCGCCGTCCTCGGGGGGAAGCCGCTGGCGGCGAAATCCTGGGGCTGGTCGGTCGGGCGCACGATGTCGCCGAGTTCCGGCAGCGAGCCCGAAAAGACCAGCGCCGGGTGGGTCGCGGGAGCGATGAGTTGTGGTTCCAACTGGGTCAGGGTCTCGTGGCAGCCACCCAGGAGTACCGCGGCGACTGCCACGCAAACCGCGTGTTCAAGCGTTTTCATGGATCCAATGTAACCTGTGAAGGGGCATGTTATCTTTGAAGTCTGACAACACCCATCCCCCCAGGACCCTGGCAATGACCGCAAAGACCCTTGTTCGCTATACGGATGCCGGCGGCGGCGTCGCCCTTATCACCCTCGACGACCCTCCCGCGAACACCTACACCCACGAGATGATGCGCCAGCTGGACGACGCGATCCTGACGGCGCGTTTCGCCGACGACATCCATGTGATCGTGCTGACCGGCAACGGCGAAAAATTCTTCTCGGCCGGGGCGAATATCGGGATGCTCTCGAAGGTGACCACGGGCTTCAAGTACTGCTTCTGCCTCCACGCCAACGAGACGCTGAACCGCCTGGAACAGACGCCGAAGCTGACGATCGCCGCCCTCAACGGTCACACCGTGGGCGGCGGCCTCGAGATCGCCATGGCGGCCGACATCCGCGTCGCCCGCGCGGGGCGCAGCATGTGCGGCCTGCCCGAGGTCAACCTGGGCGTGCTCCCCGGGACCGGGGGAACCCAGCGACTGACTCGCCTCGTGGGCAAGGCTAAGGCGATCGAGCTTATGACGACCGGCAAGACGTTCGGCTTCGACCGTGCACAGGAACTCGGGATCGTCAACGACGTGTGGGAAACCGAAACCCCGGAGGATTTCCTGCACAAGGTGCTCGACTACGCGCGCGAATTCTGTCCGCCCGGCCGGGCCTCCAAGGCGGTCGGTCTCATCAAGCGCTCGGTACAGACCGGCGCCGAGATCCCCTTCGAAACGGCGCTCGCCCTGGAGCGTGAGCTGCAGCAGCAGCTTTTTGCCAGCGACGACGCGCGCGAAGGGCTGAATGCCTACGTCGAGAAGCGCAGGCCCGACTTTTCGGGCAGCTGACGCCGGGTGTCGGCGACGCAGATGACGGAGAAGATCCGCACCCGCATCTGGATCGGCAGCGAGTGGGTGGACGCGGAGGATGGCGGCCGCTTCGCGACGGTAAACCCCGCCACCGACGAGGTCATCGCCGAGGTGGCCGAGGGGCGGGCGGCGGACATCGACCGGGCGGTGAGGTCGGCTCGCGCGGCTTTTGCCGACAGCACCTGGCGGCGCATGAACCCGCACAAGCGGTCGCGGCTGCTGTGGAAGCTGGCCGACCTCGTCGAGGCCAACGCCGACGAGCTGGGGCTGTTGGAGACACAGGACAACGGCAAGCCGTACTTCGAGGCGCGCCGAATCGACGTGCCGGGCGCGGCCCAGACGCTGCGTTACTACGCCGGGCTGGCCGACAAGGTGCAGGGCGACACGGTGCCCGTGCCGGGTCCGTTCCTCAACTACACGCTGCGCGAGCCGGTCGGAGTGGTGGGCGCGATCATCCCGTGGAACTTCCCCCTGTCGATGGCGGCGTGGAAGGTCGCGCCGGCGCTCGCATGCGGGAACACGGTGGTCCTCAAGCCCGCCGAGCAGACGCCCCTGACCGCGCTGCGTTTCGGTGAGCTGGCCGCCGAGGCCGGATTCCCGGCGGGTGTGCTGAACGTTGTGCCCGGCTTCGGGGAGACGGCGGGCGCGGCGCTGGTGCGGCATCCCGGGGTCGATGCGATCTCCTTCACCGGCTCGACCGAGGTGGGGCGGATCATCATGCGCGAGGCGGCGGAGACGCTGAAGAAGGTCTCGCTGGAGCTCGGCGGCAAATCGCCCAACATCGTCTTCGCCGACGCGGATCTGCGCGTGGCCGCGAAGGGCGCCTCGATGGGAGTCTTCTACGGCAAGGGCGAGGTGTGCGCGGCGGGAAGCCGGATTCTGGTGGAGCGCGCGGTGCACGACGAATTCGTGGACGGGCTGAAGGGGCTCGCCGCAAAGGCGACGGTGGGCGATCCGATGGTCCCCACGACTCGCCTGGGGGCGATCGTGAGCACCGAGCAACTCGACCGGGTGATGGGGTACATCGAGAGCGGCAGGCGGGACGGCGCGAACCTGGTGGCCGGTGGCGACCGGGTGAAGGTGAACGGCCGGGGCAACTTCGTGACCGCCACCGTCTTCAGCGAGGTGGACCCCGAAATGACCATCGCCCGCGAGGAGATCTTCGGCCCGGTGGCGGCGGTCATCCCCTTCGACGACGTGGACGACGCGGTCGCCAAGGCGAACGACTCGCTGTACGGGCTCGCGGCCGGCGTCTGGACGCGCGACATCGGCAAGGCGCACCGCATGGCCGCCGAGATCGACGCGGGAACTGTCTGGGTCAATACCTACAACCAGTATTCGCCCGCATCGCCCTTCGGCGGCTACAAGGAGAGCGGCTTCGGTCGTGATCTCGGCCTCCAGTCGGCGCTGGAGAAGTACACCCAGCTCAAGAGCGTCTGGGTGGCGCTGGACCGGTAGGAAGCCGGATGCGTGAAGCGTGGATCGTCGACGCGGTCCGGACCCCGATCGGACGGCACGGCGGGGCTCTCGCCCCAGTCCGCCCAGACGATCTGGCCGCGGTGACGATCCGGGCCCTGCTCGACCGCAACCCCTTCCGCGCGGAGCGCCTCGACGACGTCATTTTCGGCTGCACCAACCAGGCCGGCGAGGACAACCGCAACGTGGCGCGCATGGCGCTGCTGCGGGCGGGTCTGCCGGTCGCGGTCCCCGGCCAGACAGTGAACCGGCTCTGCGGGTCGGGCCTGCAGGCGGTGGCGAGCGCCTGCCAGGCGATCCGCGCTGGCGAGGGCGACGCTTTCATCGCGGGCGGGGTGGAGTCGATGAGCCGCGCCCCCTTCGTCATGCTCAAACCCGAGCGCGGGTACGCGCGTGGCGCACCCGAGGTGGCCGACACCGTGCTGGGGTGGCGCTTCGCGAATCCGCGGCTCCCCGACGAGTGGACGATCGGGCTGGGGGAGACCGCGGAAGTGGTCGCACGGGATTTCGGGGTGACGCGGGAGGAGCAGGACGCGTTCGCGGCCGACAGCCAGGCCAGGGCCGCCGCCGCAATCGATGGCGGGCGGTTCGACGCCGAGATCGTGCCGGTCACCATTCCGCAGCGGCGCGGCGCGGCCGTGATGGTGGCGCGCGACGAGCACCCCCGACCGGGCACGACCGCCGAGGCGCTGGCCCGGCTGCGCCCCGTCTTCGCGCGGGACGGCACCGTTACGGCCGGCAATTCGTCGGGGATCAACGACGGCGCCGCGGCCCTGCTCGTGATGGAGGGGGAGACGGCGCACGCCCACGGTTTGGAACCGATGGCGGTGATCCGGGGAGCGGCGGTGGCCGGGGTGGAGCCGCACCGCATGGGGATCGGCCCCGTCCCGGCGACACAGCTTTGCCTGGCGCGCACCGGGCTGGCCCCTCGCGACCTCGACCTGATCGAGCTCAACGAGGCATTCGCCGCGCAGGCAATCCCCTGCATCCGCGAGCTGGAGCTGGATCCCGGGCGCGTCAACGTGAACGGCGGCGCAATCGCGCTGGGCCATCCGGTGGGGTGCTCGGGGGCGCGCATTTTGGCAACGCTGGTGCACGAAATGGCGCGACGCGGTGCCGGGCTCGGCCTTGCCACGATGTGCATCGGGGTCGGCCAGGGGATCGCGGCCGTGGTGGAGCGGGGGTAACGGCCCGTGCAGGGATCCCCCCGGAATTCGAGCGGCGTGGTGGCGGCGCGGGTGGCCCACGGCCCGCAAGGAGCGCACGGCTGATGGCCGAGCCCGCAATCGCCAAGGTGGCCGTGATCGGCGCCGGCACGATGGGCCACGGCATCGCGCAGGTGGCGGCGATGGCGGGCCACGACACCGTCCTGTTCGATGTGGACGCCGCGCAGATCGAGCGCGCCCTCGCCCGGATCGCGGCCACGCTGGACAAGGGTGTGCGCCTGGGCAAGGTGGAGCCCGCCACCCGCGACGGGGCGCTGGCGCGTCTCGCGGGGACCGCGGGGCTGGGCGAAGCGGTCCGGGGCGCGGATCTGGTCATCGAGGCCGTGCCGGAGGCGATGGCGCTGAAACGGCAGATCTTCGCCGAAGTGGAGGCCGCGGCGCCCCGTGGGGCGATCCTGGCCACGAACACCTCGTCGCTGTCGGTTACCGAGATGGCGGCCGGACTCGACGCACCGGGCCGCTTCCTGGGCCTCCATTTCTTCAACCCGGTCCACATCATGGCCCTGGTGGAGATCGTGAAGGGCGAACGCACCGAACCGGACGTCATCGACCGCTCCCTCGCCTTCGTGCGCGGGCTCGGCAAGGAGCCGATCGTGGTGACCGATTCGCCCGGCTTCGCTTCGTCGCGCCTCGGAATCGTGCTCGGTCTCGAAGCCATCCGCATGGTCGAGGCGGGCGTCGCGTCTCCACAGGACATCGACAAGGCCATGGTGCTGGGATACCGCCACCCGATGGGCCCGCTACGCCTCACGGATCTCGTCGGGCTCGATGTGCGCCTCGGGATAGCCCGCTACCTCCACGAGACGCTCGCGTCGGAGGCGTTCCGCCCCCCTGACCTGCTGGAGCGGATGGTCGCCGAAGGCAGACTCGGCAAGAAGACGGGCCGCGGATTCTACGATTGGAGCGACAAGAGATGAGGCGTAAGACGCTTTTTCGTTCGATCGGCATATCGTCTTGCGAAAGGCGTATCGAACCATGAACCGCAAGACGGTACTCCTTTCCGTCAGTGACGGCATTGCCGAAGTCACGATCAACCGGCCGGACAAGCTCAATGCTCTGAACGAGGCTGTGCGCGGCGAGCTGACCGAGGTCTTCGACGAACTGGCCGTCCGAGCCGACGTCAAGGTCGCCATCCTCCATGGCGCCGGCGACAAGGCCTTCGTGGCCGGCGCGGACGTGAGCGAGTTCGCCGCGCGCACCCCCGAGGAGCAGCGAGAGGTCTACCGCCACCGGCGGGTCTACGACGCGCTCGCCGAGTTTCCCAAACCGGTCATCTGCGCCATCCACGGCTTCTGCCTTGGCGGCGGCAACGAGCTGGCGCTCGCATGCGACATTCGGATCGCCGACGCCACCGCGCGCTTCGGGCAGTTCGAGATCCGTCTCGGGCTGATCCCGGGCGCAGGTGGAACGCAGCGGCTGGCCCGCCTGGTCGGCCCCGGACAGGCGCTCCGGATCGGACTCTGCGGCGACCTTGTCGACGCCGGCGAGGCACATCGGATCGGCCTTGTGGAGTTCCTGACGGAAGAGGGCGGACACCTCGCCAAGGCCCGCGAAGTGGGCGCCCGGATGGCGCGATGGAGTTCCGTCACGCTGCAGCTTGTCAAGAAGGCTGTCCGGGAAGCGTACGAAAACCATCTCGCCGACGGGCTCGCGGCCGAGAAGGAGCTGTTCCTGGAGGCGTTCGCGTCGGAAGCCGGCAGAGAGGGCGTTCGCGCCTTCGTGGAGAAGCGGCGGCCACGCTTCCGGGAGTGACCGCGATCGACACCCCTCGCCTCCGCAGGCTCAACGGCATAGAATCCTAGCCGCCGCAAGCTTCGACCACACAGCAGCGAGAGCGCCGCCCTATGCCCCTTCGCACCTGGCAACGCATCGCCTGGGCCTACCACATTCTCTTTGCGGCCGCCGTGACCTGGCCGGTCCAGGCCCTGGTGAACAGCCCCGCGCCATTCGTGGTGGGTCTCCCCCGGCAGATGGCGTGGTGTGCGGCGTGGGTCCTCGGCAGCCTGGTGGTGCTCTGGAGACTTGACGCGGCGCGGATCCGGGAATCACATCCCGCAGCGGCGAGCGGACGATGATGGACCGATCCACACTGATCACGGTCGTCATCTTCGTCTACCTGGCGGTGACGCTGGGCGTCGGGTTGCTCGCGGGCCGGCGGGCGTCCCGCAGCGTTCAGGGGTTCGTGGCGGGCGATCGGGATTTCGGCCTTCTGGTCATGTACTTCATCACGGGGGCGACGGTGTTTTCGGCCTTCGCCTTTCTGGGCGGCCCCGGGTGGGCCTACTCCCGCGGGGCGGCGGCGTTCTATATCCTGAGCTACGGCGTCCTCGGGATGGCGCCGTGGTACGCGATGGGGCCCAAAGCCGCGGCGCTGGGGCGGCGATTCGGCTTCGTCACGCAGTCGCAACTGCTGGTGGGGCGGTTCCCCTCCCGGGGGCTGTCGCTGCTGATGGCCGTGCTCACGCTGGCCGCCTTCGTTCCCTACGTGACCATTCAGATGCGGGGCGCGGGCATCGTCATCGAGGCGGTCACCGAGGGGGCGATTCCGCTGTGGGCCGGGGCGGCGCTGGCATACGGGATCGTAATGCTGTACGTGCTTTCGAGCGGCGTGTCGGCGGTCGGGTGGACCAACACCTTCCAGGGCGTCTTCATGGTGGCGATCGCGTGGGCGCTGGGGATATACCTGCCCAACCGGATATACGGCGGCGTGGGCCCGATGTTCGAGCAGATCCTTGCCGAACGGCCGGAGCTCCTGTCGCTGCCCGGCCTCGACGGCAGTGGCGCCCCCTGGAGCTGGGGGGGATACTCGACCGCCATCCTGGCGAGCGCGATCGGGCTCACGATGTGGCCCCACCTCTTCATGAAGGCGTTCACCGCGCGCGACGACTCCACCATCCGCCGCACGGTGATCCTGTTTCCGACCTTCCAGCTGTTCCTCATCCCGGTCTTCCTGATCGGATTCGCCGGGGTGCTCCTGCCGGAATCGCCTGACCAGCCCGACTTCATCCTCCCCTTCCTGATCCTGCGCTCGGATTTGCCTGCGCTGGTGGTCGGCCTCTTCTGCGCGGGTGCGTTGTCGGCGTCGATGTCCACCGGAGACGCGCTTCTGCACGGGGCTGCCTCGGTCACGGTGGAGGATGGCGTGCAGCCGTTCGTCAAGCTGTCCGACCGGGCGCAGAGGACGTTGATGAGGGTGCTCGTGGTGCTTGTCGGGGCGGCCGCGTATCTCTTCGCCCTGAACGAAGGCTTCTCGCTCGTGGAGCTGCTGCTGGCGTCCTACGGGATAATCTGTCAGTTCATGCCGGCGCTGCTCTCGGCGATGTACTGGAGGCGGGCGACGACGCGGGGCGTCGTGGCGGGATTGGTGGCGGGCTCGGCGGTCTCCGTCTTCTTCTTCCTCTATCCGGAGCTGAAACCGTTCGGCATGCACGAGGGAATACTGGGGCTCGCGGTGCATATCCCCGTGCTGATCGGTGTGACGCTTGCCGGCAAGGCACAGGACGACGACCACGTGGACGGGTACGTGCGTGTCTGATCGGGACGCCGGTCGGACCGGAGGCCCCGGCGCGGGCGAGGCTGGAGGTGAACAGGCGCATGCCTCCGACTCCCTGGAGCGGCTCGAGCGGCTCCGCGACGCGGTTTCGGAGTGCGATCGCGAGCTGATCGAGGTTCTGTCGCGGCGGCGCGGTCTGGTGCGGGAGCTGGGGGCGGTGAAGGCGCGCATGGGCATTCCGGTGACGGACCCCCAGCGCGAGGCAGTGGTCGTTCGGCGCGCCGCCGAGATGGCTCGGGCCGCCGGATTGGACGAGGAACTCATCCGCAACCTGATCTGGAGGATCATGTCCTCGGCGAGGGTGCAGCAGTACACGCCTACCGGGGAAGAGAAGCCGCAAGCGAGTTCCTGATTGCCGCGGTGCTCCACCCGAGGGAAACAGCCCGCCTCCTGGTGCCGTTGGAGCTGGGGTGCCGTGGACCTGAGGTAGCGGCAAAGAGAAAGCCCCCGGCGGGCAGCACACTGCTCGCGCGGGGGCTTCGTCTCGCTGGCGAGCCGGGAAGCTCCGTTTCGGTGCCGTCATTGTGCGACGACCGGTTCCCCGTCTCTCCACCCTTCCGGCGTTTTCCGCCGTCCGGGCCCCCAGTCTCCTGGGGCCTCGGCTGCGTCCAGCGACCTTGCAGCCGTCGCGGCCTTCCGCCGAACCCGGCGCCGCGCTCGCCTCCGGTCCCGTTTCCGGCACCCTCGGCGCGTCGGACCCGGCCAGCTTCCTCTCCGGGGTTTCCCCCTTCGAGAGCCCTTCCGGACCCGCCCCGCAGCTTCCGGTTCCGGTCCTTTCGGCCCGTCCCTTTTCGCTGCGGGAAAGTATCTTAGCGACTCATTCCGGCCAGCGCAATACCCTCGGGGCAAATTGCAAGGAAAAACCGGAAAATCAGGTACCTCGGGCCTGCTGGAGCCCCCAAAACGCCCCCGTTTGCGCCCCCGTTCGACCTTTCGTACCCCCGTTGCGCCTCCATTGGCACCTCAAGGGCGTTTTCGGCGGCCTCCGAACGCACGATTGCACCACTCATCGGCGGTGCGTGCGCTACGGGCGGGCGCGAAGGACCTGCTAGTTGGCGGGATAGACCGAAACGACCCGGCGGCGCCGGAGGTTCTCGAATTTCACCACGCCGGCGGCGGTGGCGAACAGGGTGTCATCCTTGCCGCGGCCAACGTTGTTGCCCGGATGCAGCTTCGTGCCGCGCTGGCGGACGAGGATGTTGCCGGCCAGCACACGTTCGCCGCCGAAGCGCTTCACGCCGAGGCGCTGCGGATTGCTGTCCCGTCCGTTCCTGGACGACCCTACCCCTTTTTTGTGAGCCATCGGACCCTCCTAGACGACGATGTCGGCGACGCGCACCACCGTGAAACCCTGGCGGTGGCCCTGTTTCCGGCGATAGCCCTTGCGGCGCTTCCGCTTGAAGACGGTGATCTTCTTCGTACGGTCATGCGCGATGACCTCGGCAGTGACACTGGCGCCGTCGACCGTCGGCGTGCCCACTGCGACCTCTTCACCCTCTGAAGAAGCCAGAAGCACATCGTCGAAGGTCACCGTCGTCCCCGGCTCGGCATCGAGGGAGGGGATCAGCAGTGTCGCGCCGGGTTCCGCCCGGAACTGTTTCCCGCCGGTCCTGAAAACCGCAAACATGGTGTTGCCGCCATTCGCGTGGTGGTTCGTCATTCAGCGCTGCGATGCAGCGCAGCATTTAAAGCTATGAGAGGCGCCGTCACGGTCAACCTCAATTTCTTCTGGCGTCGCGCTACCAGACCAGGTGGAAACTGCTCTGTCGCCGGAAAACCCAGTGGCGCTCGCCCTCGGTGTCGAGATACGCCTCCTCTTCCTGGCGGCAGCTGGCAGGCTTGCCGCCCCACTCCGGGATCGGCGTGGTAGCCTGCAGTTCAATCGAGTGCCAGGTGGAGGGAAGCAGCTTCGCGTCGCCGCGCACCGGAACCCCCTCCTGGGCGTCCCAGCGACCGATCAGCGGCCCCGCGCCGTGTCCGTGGTCGCCGATAGGGTGGGTGTAGATCGTGCCGTTGATGCCCTCGGCGTCCTTCTGGGCGAGGGCGCGCGCGAGGATCTCATTGCCGGTCAGCCCCGGCTCCATGTGCGAAAGCAGGATGTCCTGCAGGCGATTCGAGTTCGCGAGACACTGGCGAAGCCCCGCCGGCGCCTCGGTTTCGCCCTCGTGGAGGACGTAGCCCAGATGCTGAGTGTCGGTGTGGAGATTCAGGGCAACCACGCCGAAATCGGTCCAGAGCAGGTCGCCGGGCTGGATCACGACCGGTCCCTGGGAGGGGATTTCACCCGCCCGCTGCACACCCACCGAGGTCTGGAACCACGTCGTGTACCCGAGGTCGCGGATGCGCTGCCGCATCCACCAGACCACGTCCTCGGTGGTGGTCTCGCCGGGCGTGACCACCGCGTTGGAGAAGGCCTCCGAAATGACCGCGTGCACCGTCTCTTCGATCTTCCTGTAGCGGGGCATCATCTCGGGAAGCCGGACGGCGATGTAGTTCATCGCCAGGCGCGGCTCGCGCTTCACCCGCGACATCAGCGCCGGACCGAGCGCCTCCTCCAGCGCTTCGCGCTCCCCGGCGTGGAGCCCGTCGGAGAAAGCCCAGTCGGGATCGATGTTGAGCACGATGTTCTCCGGATCCCGGTCCTCCACGAGTTCGCGCAGCAGGCGCCACTGTTCGTTGCCCACCAGCTCGGCGGTCGGTTGGGTCGGCGCGGGCCGCGTTGACCGATACGCCTCGAAGACGCCCCCCTGGCTGGTTCCACCGAGCGCCAGCCGCTCGACCGAGCCGTCGTCCCGGCGGTGGAAGACGTAGATCGAACGCCTGCGCGCCGCGAAGGTTGTGGGAGAGGTGATCGACCAGAACACCGGATCTTCCGCGTATTCGCGCATGGAGAGGACCCACATCCGCACGTCGTATTCCTCCATCAGCCTGGGCAGGACCCGTCCGACCCGCAGTTCGAGCCACTGCTGCTGCTCGACCGCCTGCTCGCGAAGGCTCGGAAGCGCGTGAATCCGGGCCGGCACGTGGTCCGCGATACGAACGGGCTCCTGCGCGGCGATCGGACTCGCGAGGACCGGGAGCAGCGCCAGCAGCCAACGCACCGATCCGGCGGACTTCGAGCGCTCGGGCATGCACGGTGTCATGGAGATTCTCCTTGTCTTGTTCTTGTCAGGGCAGGGTCCGCGCGGCCGGCTACGCCACCTTGTACTTGGCGGTCACATCGATGCGTGCGCGGCCGGCGAGGAGCCGGAATTCGTCGTGGCGCATGAGCGGGTCATCGCGCAGATCCAGGCGCATCCGGGTCTTCCTGGAGAGTTTGCGGAGGAAGCGGGGCTCCGATTCCATGACCTGAAGGGCGACCTGCGGATGAACGCGGACGAGGATGTCCTGCTCGGCGCCGGTCGCGGCGGCCCGATGCAGACATCGCTCGATTTCGCGGATAAGGGTCGGCGCCGTCCAGATGTGGCCGGTCCCTCCGCACGCGCTGCAAGGCTCGGTCAGGGATTGGAGCAGGGAGGGCCGCACGCGCTGGCGCGTCATCTCGATGAGTCCGAGATCCGACACCTCCCAGGTGCGGGTTCGGGCACGGTCGCGCCCCAGATGGCTGCGCAGCTCGTGCAGGACCCGCTTCCGGTTTTCCTGTGACTCCATGTCGATGAAGTCGATGACGATGATCCCGCCGATATCACGCAGGCGAAGCTGGGTGGCGATCTCGCGGGCGGCATCGATATTGGTCTTGAGGATGGTGTCTTCGGGATCCTTCTTCTTGCCGGTGAACCGCCCCGTGTTGACATCGATCGACACGAGGGCTTCGGTCTGCTCGATGATCACGTGGCCGCCCGATGGAAGAACGACCTTCCGCCGGAAGGAGAGCTGGATGGCTTCCTCGATCCCCGCGTGGTCGAAGAGGGGTCTGGGCGAGTCGTAGAAGTGGATCCGGTCCAGGAGATCCGGGTCGAAGGTCCGCACATACTGGACGATCTGATCGTGTGCTTTCCTGTTGTCGATCGTGACCGCGTCGAAGCGGTTGGTGAAGAGGTCGCGAATCACACCCGAAATGAGCTTGGCCTCCTGGAGGATCAGCGCGGGCGCCTGGGCCTTCGCGGCCTTTTTTCTGATGCCGTGCCACTGATCGCGCAGGTGGTTGTACTCCTTGGCAAGCTTCTCCGGAGTGAGTTCTTCGCCGGCCGTGCGGACGATGACCCCACCCGGATCGTCGGCGACGACCTTCTTGGCCATGGCACGCAACCGGCCGCGCTCGCCGCGGTGGTCGATCTTTCGGCTCACGCCAACATGATTCGAGTCCGGCATGTAGACGAGGAAGCGCCCGGGCAGTGAGATTTGCATCGTCACGCGGGGGCCCTTGGTCGAAATCGCGTCCTTGGTGACCTTCACCAGAACCTTCTGGCCCTTGTTGAGCACATTCTGGATCGGGGTCGTGTTGCGACTTCGGCCGCGCGAACCGTTTCGGCCACCGTCGCCTTCATCATCGTGCGCAAGGTCCGAAGCGTGAAGGAAGGCGGCCTTCTCTTCGCCAATATCTACGAATGCGGCCTGAATTCCCGGCAGGACCGCCTCGACGCGGCCCAGGAAGATGTCACCGACATGCCGGCTCTGGTCCGGTCGGTCGAACATCAGCTCCGTGAGCCCGCCATTCTCCTTGAGCGCCACCCAGGACTCTTCGTCCGAGGCGCTGATTAAAATCTCTCTCTTCAATGAAAATCTCCGATAGTCGATCCGGACCGAAGACGCGCTCCCGAGCCCGGTCCCGGCAGCGTCCCCGCCCAATCCGGGCATGGAACGCCGACCGGCCATCGGGCACGGAGAGGATCGCTCCGGCCGCCGAATCGCGTGTGAATGCCGCACCGCCGGAGAGGCCCCGCCAGCCCGCAAACGCGAGTTCTGTCACGGGGCGACCTCCTTCAGCAGGTGTCGGCTGATTACCAGTTTCTGTATTTCGGGGGTGCCCTCGCCGATCTCGCAGGCTTTTGCGTCCCGCATCATGCGTTCGACGGGGTGATCCGAGGTGTACCCCGCCCCGCCGTGAAGCTGGACCGCGGTGCGGGCCGACTTCGCCGCCAGGTCCGCAGCGACGAGCTTCGCCATGGCCGCCTGTTTCTCGAACGGCCGCCCGTGGTCCTTGAGCCATGCGGCGTGATAGGTGAGGTGGCGCGCCGCTTGGATCTCGGCCGCCAGCTCGGCCAGTCCGAACTGCACGTCCTGAAAGTCCCAGACGGGGCGGTTGAACTGCCGCCGACGGGTCGTGTATTCGAGCGCTGCGTCGAACGCGCCCTGCGCGATGCCGAGGGAGAGCGCGGCCACCCCGATCCGGCCCGCGTCCAGCGTCTTCATGAAGTTCGTGAAGCCCTGCCCCTCGCCGCCAAGCCGCTGTTCCTCGGGAACCCGGGCCTCCTGGAGAAAGAGCTGCCTCGTGTCGGATGCGCGCCACCCGAGCTTGTCCTCCTTCGCCCCTGCCGACACCCCCTCGGTATACGGCAGCGAGGGGCGATGACCGACGCCGATCTCGATTGCCCGGTCCACATCGATCGTGGGTTTGCAAACGATGAAGCTCGTGATGCCGTGGGATCCGGCATCGGGGTCCGTTACCGCGGTCACGACGAAGATCTCGCCCACACCCCCGTGCGTGATGAAGATCTTGCTGCCGCTGATCGTGTAGCCGCCGTTCACCCTGGCCGCCCTGGTCCTGGTGCCGGACGCGTCGGAGCCGGCCCCGGGCTCGGTCAGGCCGAATCCACCGAGCACCTGACCTGATGCCAGCGGCGGCACGAAGCGGGCCTTCTGTTCCTCGCTGCCGAAATTGACGATCGGCGACATCGCCAGCGTCGTGTGGGCCGAAACGGTGATCGCGTGGCTGGCGTCGTGTCGGGCCAGCTCTTCGATGACCAGCACATAGCTCAGATAGTCCCGCCCCATCCCCGACAGCTCCGAGGGCACCGGGACCCCGAACCAGCCGCGTTCGGCCATGGCGCGCACGTTCTCCCATGGAAAACGGGCGGTTTCGTCGAGTTCGCGGGCAATCGGCGCGATCGCCTCAAGCGCGAAGTGCCGGACGTCGGCCTTCAGTTCGCTGTGGTGTTGTTGAACGTATGGATCCATGGGTGAAGCGCGATCGCTCGCATTTGTCGCACGAGCCGCACGATCGCCAGTCAATGGCTTCACCAAGATAACGCAACAACGCCAATCTTCGGCATCCCCGCCGGCCGCAGTACCGCTGCATGGCGCTCAACCGGCCGCGTGCCTGCCCGCGCGCGGAGATGAGGGGAGTCAGGTCGGGAGGCTTCCCGGTGAGCGAAAGAACCGGACCGGCGACCGTTGGCGGACCCTCGGCCTCGCCGTCGGGCCAGTTCTCGATCCAGCTGGCTAAGTCTGGCGCCAGTTCCACCGCGCCCGAGCGCATCAACCACTTCAGATGGGGAACGTTGGCGCCCCCGCCGCCCGTCAGGCTCGCGGGCGAGGCGCGCGCGGCAGCTCGTCCCCTGCCGATCCTCTTGAGCAGCGCCAGCACATCGGCCGGCCGGGGATAGGCGCGATCCAGGAAGGCGGCGGGCACCTTCCAGTCGTCGCGATGTACAAATCCGAGCGCCATCGATTGCTCGCCGTCGCGCCCGGCCCGGCCCGCCTCCTGGTAGTAGCTCTCGAGGGACCCCGGATACGCGTAGTGGAAGACTGCCCACACGTCGCCCCTGTCGATGCCCATGCCGAAGGCGCAGGTGGCCACCACGACATTCGATTGTCGGGACATGAAGCGCTGCTGCACGGCCTGGCGCTCCTCCTTGGGGAGGGCGGCATGGTACGCATCCCCGATGACGCCCTGGCTGGCGAGGGCCCGGCGCACGCTGACCACCTGCCGCCGGGTGGGTGCGTAGACGATCAGGGCGCGCTGGGCGCATTCGGGCGGTGCCTGCCGGATCAGTCGGACCATTGCGCGGATCCGTTCGGGGCCTGGACGCTTTCGAGCAACCAGCCAGCGTATGTTGGGGCGGTCGAACGACGTGACGACCCTGACGGGATCGCGCATGCCGAGGACTTGCGCAATGTCTTCGCGCACGGCGGGGGTCGCCGTGGCGGTCACTGCGAGCACCGGGGCATCGACGATCGAGCGGAGCCGGAGGATGCGCCGGAACGCGGGTCGGAATTCATGGCCCCACTCAGAGATACAGTGCGCCTCGTCGATCGTGATCAGGGAGACTGGTGATGATCCGAGGAGCCCGCGGAGCTTCTTCGCCTCGAGTCGTTCCGGGGAACAGAACAGAAGGTCCAGACGCCTCTCGGCGATGGCGCGCTGACTTTCGTCCTGGACATCCCTGGAGTCCTGGGAGGTGAGCGACGCTGCCCGGAGCCCGAGGCGCTGGGCGCGGTCGACCTGGTCCTGCATGAGGGAAATCAGAGGGCTCACCACCAGCACCAGCCCGTCCAGCATGAAGGCCGGGAGCTGGTAGGTGAGGGTCTTGCCGCCGCCCGTGGGGAGCACGCCGAGGGTGTCCCGGCCCGAAAGAACGCCTGCGATCAGGCGCTCCTGCCCGGGTCTGAATCCGTCGAACCCGAACTTCTCGCGGAGGACCGCCCGGGCTCCTTCGTGGACGACAGTGTCTTCGTGCTCGGTCTTCACACCTGGGAAGAAAGCGGCGTGACAGGGGCGCTGGAATAGCCAGACGGGACTAATGCGGGTGGAGTGGCGAACTCCGCGAAATCAGTCCCGCCGGGGCAGGAATCGCAGCGCCAGCCCCGCTACGAGCACCGCCAGGCCCACCCACACGAGCCAGCGCGCCGTAAAGGCCATGCCGGCCAGCGCCAGTGCGGCTCCCAGCGCAAAGAGGCGCACCTTCCATACGACGGATCCGTCCTCCACGGCGCGCTGCGATCTGGATGGTCGAAACACGGGATCAGCGTCGCCGGCTGCGGGCGAGGAAGCTCGCAACGCCCGTCTTGCAGTCCTCGGTGAACCGCGCGAGGGCGTTGACCTCGGCGCCGCGCGCGATCGCATCCTCGATGGAAGCCCCTTCGATGCCATAGAACAGGCGCTTGGTGAGTGCCACCGCCGTCGCCGGACGCGTCGCCAGGGCGGCCAGGTACTCCTCGACACTGCTCTCGAAGACATCGTCGGGGATGACCTGATTGACCAGGCCGATCGATGCCGACTCCCCAGCCGTGATGCCGCGGCCGCGCAACAGGAGCTCGAAAGCGACCGAATCGCCCACCTTCCGCTTCAGGATCGACATCACCAGGGCGGGCACAAAGCCGAGATGCACTTCCGGGTAGCCGAAGCTGGCATCTTCGTGGGCCAGAACCAGATCGCTGGCGGTGGCGAGCCCGCATCCCCCACCCAGCGCTCGTCCCCTTACGACGGCAACCACGGGTTGGGACAGGCGTCGCATCGTCACGAATACTTCGCCAAGGCGCTGGGCGTCCGCCAATCCGGCCTCCGGACCCTGCGTCTGCGAAGCGGCGATCTCGCCAAGATCCGCCCCCGCGCAGAAGTCCCGGCCGCGGCCCCGCAGGGCGATCACGCGCACATCCGGGTCTGCCCCCGCCTGGGCGAGAAGCTGCAACAGTTCGTCCACCATGCCAGCGGCAAGCGCGTTGCGCTTTTCCGGCCGGTTGAGGACGAGCGTCGCGACACCGTCATCGGTGTCTCGGCGAAGCACTGCGGCACTGTTCATCGCACTCCGGCTCCCGTTGCTGGTGGACGTCCCCTGCCCCGCACCCTGGCGGCGACCTCATCGGGCACGTCGATCTCCATCCGCAGCAGTGCGGTGCTGAAGACCTTGCCCTGCGCGTCCGTCATCAGTGACACTGTGCCGCCTCCGTCCAGGGCGCCGTGCAGCAGGAAGTTCAACGCGCCCAGGTTGTCGAGCGCGAACCGTTCCACCGGGCCCTCCACCATGCCGTCGAAGTGTTCCCTCACCCGATCCGCAGTCACCTTCTCGACGAGAAGGGGATAGTCCACCTCCTCGTAGGCGATCAGGCCGACATTCGCCGTGTTCCCCTTGTCGCCGGAGCGGGCGTGAGCCAGGTCCAGCAGCTGCACCCTGGCCATTATGCCGGCGCCTCGCGCCGCCGCCGGGCTCGGCGCGATCGGCCGGTCGCGTGGTAGGGTGTGGTGGTCATCCGTCTCCTCATACCTGGACAAACTCGACGGAAAGATGCGGCTCGACAACCGAGCGGTCGATCAGCGCCGGCCAGTAGGCCACGATCTCCTGCACGCGCGGGCGTCCCCCCGCAAATCCGGTTACGGAGGGAGGGCCGGTGAGAACAAGGGGCGCAATCTCCCGGGTGAACCGCTCCACCGACGCGCGGTCGGGGCCCCTCACGCCGATGCGCAGCTGCACTTCGGGGAGATCCGGGGGCGGCTCGCCGGCGAGCGGCCCGTGCGTGGCGTCCCACCCCACCAGCTCCACCAGCACCCGGTCGAAGGTGAGTCCCAGACGATCGAGCCGGGCCTGCAGGATCGAGGCCGCGGCGCGGGCCTTCGCGGCGGCGTCCGGCCACGCGTACACCAGCGTCCCCACGGCCTTGTAGCCGGCCGAGCAGGCCACGGAGACCTTCAGATGCGGCGTTGGGGCCCGTCCGCGGATGCCGCTCACGCGGACTCGGTCGTCCCGGTCCTCGGCCAGCTGAATCGTGGTGAAGTCGGCGACCACGTCGGGAGTGATGTAGGTCGAGGGATCCCCCATCTCGTACAGGATCTGCTCCTTGACGGTGCGCAGCGAGACGACGCCGCCGAGGCCCGGGTGCCTGGTGACGACAAAGCTCCCGTCGGGATTGGCTTCCACGATCGGGAAGCCGACTTCCGCCAGATCTGGGATTTTCCACCAGTCGGCGAGACAGTTGCCGCCGCTTGCCTGCGCCCCGCACTCGTTGATGTGACCCGCGACGACCCCGCTGGCGAGCTGGTTCCAGGCATCCCACGCCCAACCGAATTCCTTCGCCATGGGGGCGTAGGTGAGCGCGGTGTCGGTCGAGCGCCCGGTCACCACGACCAGGGCGTTCCCTTCCAGGGCCTGAACGATGGGCCGGGCACCCAGGTAGACGTTGGCGCTGCGCACGCTGTCCCTGACGGTCTCGAGGGGCGCACCGGTTTCCATGTTGCGCAGGGCGTGTCCCGCGCTCAGGAGGCCGTCGAGCCGGTCCATCAGGTCGTCGCCGGTCACGACACCGACCCGCGCGCGCCCGCCCATGCCGGCACGGCGGCCCGCGTCGGCCACCGCCCGGGCGCACTGCATCGGATTCACCCCGCCCGCGTTGGTAACGACCCTGATGCCGCGCTCGACGCAGGCCGGGAAGATGCGCTCCATGAGCGGGACGAAATCCCGCGCGTAGCCGGCCGAAGGATCCCGCGACCGCTGCTTCTGCATGATCGACATGGTCACCTCCGCCAGGTAGTCGAGCATGAGGTAATCCACCGGCCCACCCTCTACCTGGCGGATCGGGGCCTCGAGATCGTCGCCCCAGAATCCCTGGCCGCTCGCGATGCGGATGGGCGCCGCGGCGCTCTTCCCGATCATCGCTCCAGTCCCCCCACGTCGCCCGGGAGCACGAAGGCACCGAGGTGCGGCCCCGGGTTGTTGAGGGCCGCTCGAAGCAGGAGCGCGAGTGAGTCCCGCAACTCCTCGGGGAGCAACACCGCGTCGACGAAGCCGCGCGCGGCCGCGAAGGTGGCGTCGAGTTGCCGATCGTACTCGGCGCGCACGGCATCCATCTGCTCGGTCAGCTCGGCGTCCGCCTCCAGTCCTTCCGACTTCAATCGCTCCAGCCGGGTGCCGAAGAGCGCCATCACCGCACTCTCTCCCTCCATCACCCCCATGCGGCCGGTGGGAAGGCTGAGGATGAAATCCGGGTCGAAGCCCTGGCCCGCCATCGCATAGTAGCCGGCGCCCGATGCGTGGTTGAGCGTGACCACGAGCTTGGGCACGACCGCGGTGGCCATCGCCTCCACGAACCGGGCTCCGGCACGGATGATGCCGCTGTGCTCGGCCTCGGGCCCCACCATGAACCCGGACACGTCCTGAACAAAAACGATCGGGGTGCCCTGCCGATTCATCGTGTCGAGAAAGTAGGCCGCCTTGTCCGCGGACTCCGGGTAGATGATGCCGCCGAATCGGGGAGGTCCGTCGCGCGAATCCTTCACCACGGTGCGCCGGTTGGCGATCACCCCGACGCTGATCCCAGCAATGGAACCAGTCGCGCAGATGAGTTCGGCCGCGTGCTGCGGCTGGAACTCGGTCAAACCTCCGCCGTCGAAGAGGGCATCGAGGACCGCTCCCATATCGTACGGGCGACGGTGGTCGTCGGGTATGAGGGTGTAGAGATCGCCGGCCGGCCGCGCCGGCGGCTCGTAGTCGACATCGCGCGGCGGGGTGCCGCGATCCCGGGGCAGATCGGCGACCAGCGCCCGCAGTCTTGCCATGCAGTCTTCGTCGTCGTCGACCCGATAGTGCGCGACGCCGCTCACCTCCGTGTGTACGGCCGCACCTCCCAACTCTTCCGTGTCCACGGTCTGACCCGTCGCGCCCTTCACCAGATTCGGGCCGCCCAGACCCATGAAGCTGGTGCCGTCCACCATGAGGATCACGTCCGACAGCGCCGGCAGGTATGCGCCGCCGGCGATGCATGGACCCATGACCGCCGCGAACTGAGGCGTCCGCAGATACCGGCGCATGATCGAGTTGTAGTAGAAGATCCTGGCGGCGCCGTACTGCCCGGGGAACACTCCACCCTGATACGGGAGATTCACGCCGGCCGAGTCGACGAGGTAGATGATCGGAATCCGGCAGCGCATGGCGATTTCCTGAGCGCGCAGGATCTTCGTGATGGTCTCCGGCCACCACGACCCCGCCTTGACGGTCGCGTCGTTGGCCACCACCACCACTTCGCGTCCCTCGACGATCCCGACCCCCGTCACCACTCCCGCGCCCGGGGCCCTGCCCTCGTAGCGATCGTGCGCCACCAGCAGGCCCACCTCGACCCAGGTCGTTCCCGGGTCGAGCAACAGGTGGACCCGATCCCTCGCGGTCAGCTTGCCGCGGTCTCGCTGGCGCCGGATCCTGTCCGGGCCGCCGCCGAGCCTGAGCCGGCTGCGCAGGTCCAGCAGCTCGCGGCCGAGTTCCCCCATGCGGCCCGGGCGCGCGGCCAGATCAGCATCGGTCGGCGCCACCTAGTATGGATCCTCGCGGTTGGCGAACCAGTCGCGAATGTAGGCGATGGCTTCGCCGGTCGGCGTTCCGGGCCCGAAGACGCGGCCCACCCCGAGTTCACCGAGGGCGCGGGCGTCATCCTTCGGGATTATGCCGCCCCCGGTCAGCAGGATGTGCTCCAGTCCCTCGGCGACCAGCAGTTCACGTACGCGAGGAAACAACGTCATGTGGGCACCCGACAGAACCGACATGGCGACCACGTCCACATCCTCCTGGACCGCCGCCGCCACTACCATTTCGGGAGTCTGATGGAGACCCGTGTAGACCACCTCGAAGCCGGCATCGCGAAAGGCCGCCGCGATGACCTTGGCTCCGCGGTCGTGCCCGTCGAGGCCCGGCTTGGCCACGAGCACGCGGATTCTCCGGTCCGGCAGCGTCATTCGGTCTCCTCGATCAATTCGTTCGATCATCGGCGCGCGTCCATGCGCCAACATCACACCGCGACAAGATAAACCGGGTCAGGACAGGCCGAAACCGCTCTCCGTGAGCTCTTGTGCACGGTGGTCGGGACCTTCTGAAACCACCCGCCCATCGAAGAGATGCAAGGTCTTGTCGGCGGCGTGTGCATACCTCGGGTCGTGGGTAACCATGCAGATCGTGGCCCCGCCCTGGTGCAGTTCTCCCAGGAGTTCCATCACCGCGCGGCCGTTCTCGGAATCCAGATTCCCCGTGGGTTCGTCGGCAAGGAGGATCAGAGGCCTGCCCGCAATCGCCCGGGCGACGGCCACTCGCTGCTGCTGGCCGCCCGACAGCTGGGACGGGTAGTGCTCCTCCCAATCCACCATGCCTACTCGCTTCAGCGACTCCCTGACGCGGGTGCGTCGCTCGTCGGCCGAAAGTCCCCGGTAGGCGAGCGGAAGCCCCACGTTGTCGAAAACGGTGAGGTCTCCAATGAGGTTGAAGGTCTGGAAGACGAAACCGATCGAGCGATTGCGGATTTCCGCCCGTCGGGTCGCGGACAGTGATGTGACCGGCTCGCCGTCGAGGAGATACTCGCCCCGGGTCGGGGAGTCCAGGAGTCCCAGAATCGACAGCAGGGTGGTTTTGCCGCACCCCGAGGGCCCCGCGATCGAGACGAATTCACCCGCTTCGATGGTGAGCGAGACGTCGGAGAGCACGCGGGCCTCCACATCGTTGGTGCGAAAGACCCGGCTCACCGCATTGAGGCGTATGAGGGATCTGGTCATATTCGGGGGACGGTCGCAGGCGTGGTTCGGCACCGTCAATGTAGCGGAATCGGCAATCCAGCGACCTCGGGAGTCCGTGGACGAGCCCGCGTGGGCCCCGAGAGCGGCGAGAACTCGTGAAACAGCCAGACCCACAGCTTCTGGAACGGTATGTCCAGGCGGTCGGCCCGAGTCGCGTGCGGCGGAACGTGCCCCTGGCGCCCTTTACGACCTTCAGGATCGGGGGACCGGCGGACCTGTTCTACAGGGCGCGCACGGCTGACGAGCTGTGCCATGCCATCGCCGCGGCCCGGGAACTCGAGATGCCCAGCTTTCTCCTCGGGCGCGGGGCCAACATCCTTGTCGGCGACCGGGGCTTTCGCGGCGTCGTGATACGGTGCGATATCCGGACGCTCGAGTTCCTGCCGGGGGGAAGAGTGCTGGCCGGCGCCGGGTTGGACACCTTCCCCGACCTGATCAACGCGACCGTCTCCCGAGGCCTGGGGGGACTTCATCATTTCGTGGGGATCCCCAGCACGGTCGGGGGCGCCGTGTGGCAGAACCTCCACTTCCTGGCTCCCGCGCCTGCCCGCGAGCGCACCATGTTCTGGGAAGAGTTCATGGAGGGCGCCACGATCCTCGCCCCGGACGGAGCCGTGCGGCGCGTGGACACCGACTACTTCCAGTTCGGATACGACTACAGCATCATCCACGATACGGGCGATGTGGTTCTGGATGTCTCGCTCAAGCTTGTGCCCACACCGGTCGCAGAACTGCGGAGGGTGGTTCGGGAAAACCTGGCCTGGCGCGACGAGCGTCACCCGGACATGTGGCTCTATCCCTGCGCGGGATCCATCTTCAAGAAGATCGACGGGATCGGAGCGGGCCGGCTGATCGACGAGTGCGGGCTGAAGGGACACGTCCGCGGGGCAGCGCAGATCTTCCACAAGCACGCGAATATCATTGTGAATCTGGGCGGGGCCACGGCGGCCGAGGTCGTCACCCTGATCGAACTCGCGCGCACCACCGTCGCGAGGGATACCGGCTATGAGCTGGAGGCCGAGATCGGCCTGGTAGGGGAGTTCTGACGCGGAGGCCCGGTTGCGCGCGAGACCGGCGACCGCTGCGAAGTCCTGTCAGTGCACGGCAGTCGTGGAAAATCGGGCGAGCGGCCCCCGAAAGCGCCTCGACATGCGCCACAGCAGCATGACCGCCACGGCACCGAGTCCAGCCGCCAGGCCCCACCACAACCCCACGGGTCCGCCCCCTCTCTGGAACCCGAACCACAGGCTGATCGGCATGCCGAAGAGCCAGAACCCGAGAACGTTGTAGATCATCGGCCGCAGGGTGTCGGCAATCCCGCGAAGCGCACCCGCGCACACCACCTGCAGACCATCGACGAGCTGGAACATTCCCGCCACCGGGATGAGTACGGCAGCCACGGCGACCACCTCGCTCTGAGTGCTGAACGCCGACGCCAGCTCGCGGGGCCACAGGAGGAAGATCGCCGCCGTAACCGCCATGACGACGACGCAGACCAACAGCGCGCCGCCGCCGTACCGCCGAGCTCTCTGAGGCCGCTCCGCTCCCACGGCCCTGCCCACCAGCACCGCGGCAGCCTGGGAAATCCCCAGCGGAATCATGAAGGCGAAGGCGGCCAGGTTCAGCGCGACCTGATGGCCCGCCATCGCTTCGGTCCCGAGCCATCCCATCATTATGCCGATTGCGCCGAAGGCCCCGAACTCCAGGAACAGATGGCCCCCGATCGGCGCGCCCAGGCGCATCATCCTCCACAGGGGCGCCCACCGCAGGACATCGCGATGGACCCGCCTGAGATAGGGCGCCAGAAGGCGCAGAGTGAGACCCAGGACGCACAGGCACATGAACCAGCGGGAGATGGCGGTGGCCCACCCGGAGCCGACCGCACCCAGGGCCGGGGCGCCCAGGTTCCCGAAGACCAGTACCCAGTTCGCGAAGACGTTCAGCAGGTTGGCGAGGACGATCGTCCACACGATCGGCGCCACCTTGCCCACAGCCTGCAGGACCTGGCGAAAGACGACGAAGCCGTAGAACGGCCACATTCCGGCGATCAGCGCATGCGAATAGCCGGCCGCGGCGGGAATCACCTCCCCGGGCTGGCCCAGAAGCCTGAAGACCGGACCCGCAAGCGCCATCGGCACGATTGTCGCCAGCCCGAGTACGATGCTGAGCACCAGGCCGCGCTGGATCCCCAATTGGATCTCTTCATCGTCTCCGGCGCCGAATGCCTGTGAAATGAGCGGATCGAGCGCCAGCAGGAGGCCCATGCCGAAGACCGACACCCCGAAGAAGTAGAGATTGCCGAGCGTGACCGCGGCGAGTTCGATCGCGTTGACCCTCCCCACCATGGCTGTGTCCACCAGCCCCTGGGACACCAGCCCCATCTGGACCACGGCAACGGGGAGGGCCAGCTTGACGAGATCCCGGAGTTCCTGCCTGGTGGGGCGAAAGGCGGCCAGCGGCACGCCGTCAATTGCGGCCAAGGTGAATGATCAGGCGGATTCGATACCGGTGGACAGGGGGCCCTTCCTAGGCAGAGTGATCACGAACTCGGTGAATTCGCCCGGCTCGGTGTTGACCTCCAGCTTGCCGCCGTGCTCCTGTATGATCTCGTGCGAGATGGACAGCCCGAGCCCGGTTCCGCCGGTGCCTGCCTTGGTCGTGAAAAAGGGATCGAAGATCTTGCCGACGATTTCGTCCGGGATGCCCGTACCGTTGTCGTGCACGGTCACGCGGACCCTGTCCTCGAGATTCTCCGACTTGACCGTAACCGCCGGGAAGTAGTTCGCATCGCCCGACTTCTGGCGCCGCGAATGGGTGGCGTGGCACGCATTGGTCACGACGTTGAGGAACACCCGGCTGAGGTCCCTGGCAATGGCCTCGACCTCGCCGGCGGTGGGATCGAATTCCTTCACCATGTCGACGTTGAATGTCGCGTCGGCTCCGCGCATCCCGTGATAGGCGAGTTTCGTGTATTCGTCCAGCATCAGGTTCATATCCACCGACTCGACGTGGCCGGCCTCCTCGCGAGAATGGGCGAGCATTCCTTCCACGATGCGGTTCGCTCGTTCGCCATGCTCGTTGACCTTCTTCACATTCGTGTCCAGGTCGCCCAGGATCTCGTCGACATACTCCCGGTCCACCTCGCCGTTCTCCTCCGCCCCTTCGTCCAGCTCCTCTCGCAGCTCTTCGATCAGCTCCGTCGAGAGCGCGGCGAAATTGTTGACGAAGTTGAGCGGGTTCCTGATTTCGTGGGCGATCCCGGCGGTGAGCGCACCGAGAGACGCCAGCTTCTCCTGCTTGACCACCTGTTGCTGGGTGCGGCGAAGGTTCTCGAGCGTATCCTCGAGCTTGTCGTTCTTGGCCTGCACCTCGGCCGCCAGCTTCTCCACGAGGTTGAGGCGCTGCACCTCGACCGCGTGCTGCCGGAACACCTCCAGGGCGCCGGCCATGTCGGTCAGCTCGTCGTTCCCCTCGATCTGCACCTGCACCTCCAGGTCACCCTTCGACATCCGCCGGGTTGCCCGGGACAGCCTGCCCATCCTTACGACCAGACGCTCGCCGAAGAATTTCCACCCGAAGACCGCAAACCCGATGACGAGCAGCGTCACGGAAAGCATGAACCAGAAGCCCAGCTGGACGAGATTGCCGGAGCGGGCCGCCGCATCCTGTGCCGCGCCCTCCGCGCTGTCGACAAGCCCCTCCACCCTCGCCACCAGCTCCGCCGTCGTCTGGCGGCTTTGCGCGACAAGTTCTTCGGCGCGGGCCAATTCCTCCAGCTCGCCCGTCCGGGTGGCGAAGATGCCCTCGGGTGCCCGGTACAGATCTTCGAGCCTGTCCACGAGCTCCTGAAGAGAGGCTCTCTGCCGGGAACGGATGTCCATGAGCGCACCCACGACATCGCTCAGGGCCGTCTCAAGTCTTTCGCGGGTCGCCTGCAGTACCTCGATATCGTTTTCCGCGATCGCCAGGGCGATCAACGCGGTCGCCTCGTTCTGGTAGGCCTTGAAGTTGAGGAGGCCCGAGTAGTGCTGGATCTCCGCCAGAGTCCGGCGCTGCCCCACGGGTGCGGGACTGTCGTTGAGCTCTCGGAGTCCCGTGTTTATGAAGAAATACTGGTCGTCGATCTCCTGCTCCACCTCCAGCTGGAGTTCAACGCTGAGGTCAGTCAGCTGAAGATCCAGCACCTGGAGGCGGTTCCGGTACGTCAATCTCCTGTTCACGGACTCGTGAATCTCCGTGACGATCGCGATCAGGCTGTCGCGCAGCGGTACGATGCTCTCACCGTCCGACTCCCCCGTCCCCTCGGCGGCCTGGGCGCCGATCACCTCCGCCACCGCGGTATCCAGGGCAACTTCCGTCGTGAGCACATCGATATTCACAGTCCCCAAAGCGTCAAGATCTGTGGCGGCGACCAGTCTGGGTGTGGCTCGGACCAGTTCGGCGGCCAGCTGGGCCACATCGAAGGCGCCGACCAGCGCAGGCATGTGCTGCTCCGTGACTTCCGCCTGCCGGGAACTGACGATCCGCATCAAGGCCAGCGCGATGACAACGGCCCCGAGCGTGAGCAGCACGCCCCCGCCCAGCCCCACCACGATCTGGGTGCCTATGCCCAGCCGCCCACCCGTCCACTTGTGGACACGGGCATGGAACCGTTTGGGCAACCGCTTCAGCAGCCACGCAAAAGCGGCGTGCAGACGGTGGTCGACGGTCCGGGTCGTGTCCTTCATCGGGACAGTCGGTTTACCGAAATGAATCTCCCCCCCCGGATGATGGTCAGAAAGACCTCGTCCGAACCCTGGTTGTCGGCCGGCCCGTACTGGATCACAAAGCCGTCAAGGTCGATCGCGCCGGACGTTTCAAGGGTCTGGAGGAAGGCCTCCCTGGTCGGCGGATCCCCCCCGGGTTCCGTGGAGGCGCGCAACGCCTCCACCACGAGCCGCCCGGCGAGATACCCCTCGAGGGAAACGAAGCCCGGTTGCGCGGATCCGTCGATTCGCCGGATTGCTTCATGGTAGCGTGCTACGGCCGGGAGTTGTGTGTCCCGCGGAAACGGCACCACCTGGGTAACCACGACACCGTCTCCACCCCGCCCCAGTGCATTCAACAGGGCATTGCTGCCGACAAAGGAGATGTTTACGAACACGGACCCCATACCGATCTTGCGCGCCCAGAGGATGAACTGGGCTGCCGCTCCGTAGGCGCCGATGATGATCACGGCCTGGGGGTTGTTGCCGCGCAGGTCGAGCAGCGCCCGCTTGACCGCCACAGTATTGCGTACGTAGGTGCCCTCGCCTGCCAGAGCCATGTCCCGTCGATCCAGGGCCCGGACTACACCGGTGCGTCCCGCCTGTCCGTAGCTGTCGTCCTGATAGAGGATCGCGATGCGGGTGAACCCGAGGTCGGTGGTCAGTCTCTCCACCATCTCCTCGGTCTCCTGGTAGTAGGAAGCGCGCAGGTTCACCACGTATCGCTGGTCGTCACCTCTGAGCAGCTCCGCTCCGGTAAAGGCGCCGATGTAGGGCACCCGGGCTGCGCTGGCGATGGGCGCCGCAACCCGCGAAGTGGGGGTGCCCACGGCCCCGATGAGACCAAACACGCCATGGTCGATCAACGCTCGGGTATTCACCACGGCGGCTTCCCCCTCATACCGATCGTCCCGGAGCAGAAGCCGAAGAGCGCGACCGTGAATGCCGCCCTCGCGGTTGGCCTCTTCGAACGCCGCCCGGATGCCCAGGTTCATGTTTTCGCCCAGCTCGGCGGCGGGGCCACTGACCGCGGCGGACTGGCCGAAGACGATGGAATCGGCAAAAACCCCGTCGCCGCCCGACTCCCCGCTCTGTCCGGCGACCTCGCCCACCAGCGTGCCCGACAGTGTCAGGATCGCCAGAACCCTGGCAGCGTAGCCGGCGCGGGACATCAGGAATCCCGTTCCTCGTAGCGCAGGCACAGACATGTGATGTCGTCCGACTGCGGAGCCTCGCCGGCGTGCCTGCGCACGGCTTCGACCACCCGGTCGCTGATTGTGGCCGCATCGCTGCCCGCGATGTCGCCCAGGGTGTTGGCCAGCGCGTCGTCGCCGAATTCCACTCCGTCCTCGTTCATGGCCTCGGTAATGCCATCCGTATAGAAGAAGACCACATCCCCGGGTTCCAATTCGAGGGTCCCGCCCGGGAATTCGAAGCCGGGAAGGACGGCCAGAACGACGCCCGAGTCGCAGTCGATCTGATGCACTTCCCCATTGCGTTTCACGACATAGGGGAGATTGTGCCCACCGTTCGCGAACTCCATGCGCCCCCCGGCGGGATCGAAGCTGGCGTAGAAGAGTGTCACGAACATCGACTCTTCATTGGACTCGACGAGCAGTCGGTTGACCTCCGCGAGTGCCGTGGCGGGATCAGCCTCGCCGATCGCTGTTCCCTTCATTAGCGTCCGGCTCACCATCATGAACAGCGCGGCCGGAACCCCCTTGCCGGAAACATCGGCCATGACGATCCCCATGCGCCCGTCTTCAAGCTTGAAGAAGTCGTAGAAATCCCCGCCCACCTCCAGGGCCGGGGTCATGCAGGCATGGATCTCGTAGCGCGGGTCGGTGGGGAATTCTGTGGGCAGGATCGACTCCTGCATGCGCGCCGCAACCCCCAGTTCACGCCGGATGGCAACGAGTTCATCTCGGGAGCGAAGTGCTTCCCTCATCACTTCCAGATGGGCGAGCGTCTTCGCAATCGTCGCTTCAAGGTCCTGGAAGTCGATGGGCTTGGTGATGAAGTCGAACGCCCCGCGATTCATGGCCGTGCGAATATTCTTCATGTCGCCGTACGCCGTGACGATCACCGCCCTGAGATCGCGGTTCAGCTCGTTGAGTTGGTTGAGCAGGGTCAACCCGTCCATCTGAGGCATGTTGATGTCCGACAACACCATGTCCACATCGTCGTGGGCCTCGAGCTGACGAAGCGCCTCCACCCCGTTCTGGGCAAAAATCAGGGTGAGAATGCCCTTGCGGATCTTTCGGCGGAATTTCTGCCTCAGCAGAAGCTCCAGATCCGGCTCGTCGTCAACAACCAGAATCTTCGCCACTCTACAACCGCTCCAGGTCTGCCCGGGGACCAGCGTCCACCAGTCTCCGGTGAGGAATCGATTTTGAAAAACACCATGTGGAACCGCACCTGCCCCAGCGGTCCGTGGGGTGCCCGGCGAGCGCCAACATCTGTCGGAGCGCGTGGGAGGCTTCCCGCGAACCGCCTATAGTGTAATGGCCATGCACCCGGGTCGCCACCATGAAATGATGTGGCCGGACCGTTCCATCCGGAGGCGGACGGTGGCCCCCCGAATCGACCTCCAGGCGGGTGGCGATCCTTCGAATCAGGGGTTTGGTGCCGCGGTTCTGGACTTGCAGGCCATTCGCCAGTACCTTTTTGGCCATTGAATGGGAACGAAGCAGGCCTACGAGGATTTGGTGACAGCGCTACCACACATCGAACCGTCGAGGGCAGCGTCGCGACAGTTTGCTCCGTGGAGGAGGAAGAAGGTGGAAGTCAGGCATGAATTGCACCTCACGCTCGACGGAGACGAGCCTCGGCGGGTGGCCGAACTTTTCGAGGAGATGGCCAACGAGCACGACGTGCCCGGAGGTATCGTGTTTAGATTTCAGTTGGCGCTGGACGAATTGTTGACCAACGTCGTTTCCTATGCTTTCGATCAAGACCCCTCGGACGCGGCCATCAAGGTGACTCTGGCACTGAAAAACGAACGGGTCGTGGCTCTTATCGAGGACAACGGTCGGCCATTCAACCCGTTGCTGGACGGGCCAGCGCCCGATCTGGACCTTTCCGCCGAAGACCGAGAGATTGGTGGTCTCGGCATCCATCTCACCAAGGCGTTCGTTGAAACGCTCAATTATGAGCGGACAGACGGATGGAACCGCCTTAGCCTCGTGCAGCCAATTACGGCACACTCGGAGGAAAATGCATGAACGTGGAAACCAGCTACTCTGGCACCTCAGCGGTCGCGACTGTCAGCGGTCGCGTCGACTCCGCCAACGCGAAGGACTTCGACCAGGCCTTGCGTGCGATCATCGACAAGGGCGTCAGCGGCCTGGTAGTTGACTGCAGCGGGCTCAGGTACATGAGTTCCGCGGGGTTGCGAGTCCTCCTGATCGCGATCCGCAAGACCAACGCAGCCGGAGGCGGACTGGCACTGTGCCAGGTTCCCGACCACATCCGTGAGGTACTTGAGGTGAGCGGCTTCGTCCGCCTCACCAAGGTCTTCGATAGCGCGGCGGAGGCGGAAGCGAGCTTCGCCGGCTAGCCGGCCTGCCTCAAGCATCCGTCGCCGCGGCGTTGAATCGCCGCGGTCGATCGCCACAGAGACCGGTTGCCAGCGTATATCCAGCGTGTAACGTCCGGCCTGATTCAGCGTGCTGGAGAGTTTCCGCTCGAAGCGGGAGGGTCTGCCGCTAGAAGAAAGTGAAGGCCTGGATCTTGAAGGACCAGTGACGCCGGTCATCCGATGACCGGTAGATGTCCAGGTTTGCCGAGATCCCGTTGCGGCCGGCGGCATAGACCATCACCCCGGGGGTGATCACCGTTCCGCTGATGCTACCCGGCTCCTCCGAGTCGGAATTCGCCCAACTGAAGCGAATCAGCGGTTCCCAGGCGGCCAGGGGGGAACCCTCGGGGAATGGCCGGTACCAGAGCCCCATGAGCTGGAAAGCTGCAAAGCCTGCATCGTCGCTGACCTTCCAGTTTCGCCCTTGCAGGCCGTTGACCAGAAGGTGGGGCCCGTTCCGCCAGGTGCCCACCTCCAACTCGGCTCCGTAGGCGGGCACCCCTTGCGTCGTTCCGCGGGAATCGAGCGTTTCGTCGAGGGCTACGTAGGCTGACAGCCGGCTGTTTTCCCCGAAGAAGGTGGAGAGCCGGCCCGAGACCGATTTGCGGGTATTCACATCCTTCCTGCCCAGCCCCTCGCCGTTGGTAATGGTGACCCGGTAGCCCATCCGCCGTTCAGCGAATCGTCCCGTCATGAGAATGCCGGGTTCGTAATTGTCGAGTCCCAGCGAACCGGTGAACTGACCAAAGGAGCAGACCCCACCCACGCCCGGGCAGTGATCGACACCCGTGACCCGCCCGTCGCGTTCAATCAGAGGGAGATCCGAATTGGCGGCCAGCCAGTAATAGGACATGGCCCGCTTGAACTGGCCGATCTGTACCTGGAAAGCCTCTGACGGCTTCAGTTCGAGATACGCCTCCAGCACGGCAGCGCCCTGTGCGTTGAACTGGACCCTGCCCCCGACGTGCTCGTTCAGGCTTCCGTCGATCGTCACCCACGCGCGCCGAATGAAGAAGGTCGCCGGCACATCCTCCTCTCCCGAGGCCTCGTACTGGACCTGCACCCGCGCACCCAGCACGACGCTGGAGCCTCCTCGTGCGCTGAACTCCTGAGCCCGCGCGGACACAGTTCCGAGCGGGGATAAACCAAGAAGCAACGTGGCGAGTACTGCGGCGCGATTCGTCATATGGGCTCCAATTTTTAGCGGGTGTTCCCACCCCCGGCGTTTTCCGGCTGGCGTGCGACGGGTGCATGCACCACGTCGGCCCGGACAGGCAAAGTGAAGGATAGTGCCCCGATTGCGTCAAGTCCCGCAACTTCCAAATCCTCCTGCCTCCGGCGCCGGGACCGTGAACCCGGGGGCACGGTCTTGCGCCGATCTCGCACAGCGCGCATTCTCTCATCCAATCGCTTTGTGACACCCAACGACGCCGGGACGCGGCGACTCCGGACGCGCCGGTCCCCCTTTCCTGAACGCCACCGCGCATTGGAGAAGCCATGAACGTCAGCCGAACCCTTTCCTCCCTCACCCCTCGGAGCGGCCGAGCCGGACGCACGGTCCTGGCAGCCGGTTTGTTCGTCGTGCTCGCGCTGATCATCAGCCCGCGAGCTCTGACGGCTCAAGAGGCCGTGTCGGACACGGGATTCATCCTCAACACCTTCTCGTTCCTGATCTGGGGAGCGCTGGTGATGTGGATGTGCGCCGGATTCACCATGCTCGAATCCGGGTCCGTCCGGTCGAAGAACGCGTCGGTGATCTGTCTGAAGAACATTGGATTGTACGCGATTGCAGGGTTGGCATACTTCGTCATCGGCTATGGGCTGATGTACACCGACGTGGGCGATTTCATCGGCAGTCTGGATTTCTTCTACGGACCCTCCGCCGATGAGCTTGCGCTGATCGGCGGGGACGCGAGTGCGGCCGCCGCGGTGGTGGAGAACGGCTACTCCGTCACCTCCGACTGGTTCTTCCAGATGGTCTTCGTGGCCACAACCGCATCGATCGTGTCGGGTGCGCTGGCGGAGCGGGTCAACCTCTGGGCCTTCTTCGCCTTCACCGCGGTGCTCACGGCGGTGATCTACCCGATCGTCGGCGCGTGGACCTGGGGCGGCGGATGGCTCGCCGAGAGGGGATTCGTCGATTTCGCGGGTTCCACGATCGTTCACTCGACCGGCGGGTGGGCGGCGCTCGCCGGGGCGCTGGTTGTTGGTCCCAGGTGGGGCAAGTTCCGCAAGGACGGGACGGTGAAGCTGACGCCTCCGTCGAACATCCCGGCGGTCACGCTGGGGGTGTTCATTCTGTGGCTGGGATGGTTCGGCTTCAACGGAGGCTCGGTGCTCGCGCTGGACAGCGCAGCCAACGCCGTCCTCATGAGCAACGTGATCGTCAACACCAACCTCGCCGCCGCGGCGGGCGTGGTGACGGCGATCTGCGTGTCGAGGCCGATTCTGGGGCGGCTGGATCTCTTCTCCGGGCTGAACGGGGCAATCGCCGGGCTCGTCGCGATCACGGCAGGGCCGGATGTTCAGGACGCCAAGTGGGCGATTCTGATCGGCGCGGTGGGCGCCGTTCTCTGCACCGCCGGGCTCAGGTTCCTGGAACAGCGCCGGATCGACGACGTGGTCGGGGCCGTCCCCGCCCACCTCTTCGCCGGGATCTGGGGCACGTTGGCGGCCAGTATCGCCGCCGGGGCCTCCTTCACCACGCAGCTGATCGGCGTGGTGGCCGTCGGGGCCTTCGTCTTTTCGGTGTCCTGGGTTCTGTGGACCGTCCTCGAGAAGACGATCGGTGTCCGCGTGTCGAAGGAAGTCGAGGAAATCGGCCAGGACGCGGCCGAACTGGGAATCGACGCCTATCCCGAGTTCGTCCTGATGGTGGACCCGGACGACGGCACCGACTACCGCGACTAGCGGGAGACTGCAAGCAGCGTGACCTCCTCCCGCTTCGAGTCGTCGGGCAACGGCTTCAGCGATGCGCCCCGGGCCTGTACGGCCGGGTCCGGGGCCTTCGCCGACTACGAGGTGGGGGAACGGTTCTACGACGAACTCTTTCGTCCGGACGGAACCGTACGCGACGCGAGCGGCCGCCTCGTCGCATCGCTGTCCACCGCCTCGTCCGGGGAATTGGCCACTCTTCAGGAGGGCGTGGCGCGGCGCTTCATTCACGAGGGCATCACCTTCACGGTCCTCGGCGCCACCAAGATGTCGGAGCACATCATCCCCATCGACTGCGTCCCGCGCGTTTTGACCGCAGCGGAATGGGACCACATCGACCGGGGCCTGAGACAGCGCCTGACCGCGTTGAATCTGTTCCTTCGGGACATCTACCACGAGGGGCGATCGCTGCGTGACGGAGTCGTCCCGGCCGATCTGGTGCTCGGCTGTCCCCAGTACCGGGTGGAGATGAAGGGCGTCAAGGTACCCCATGACGTCTACGTGGCCGTATGCGGCACCGATGTCGTCCGAACCAACGACGGGTTCGCGGTGCTCGAGGACAACCTGAGGGTGCCGTCGGGCGTCTCCTACATGCTCGCATGCCGGGCCGCGATCAAGCAGGCCTTCCCTCGGCTCTACCGGGCCCAGGGCGTGCGGGAGATCGCCCACTACCCCGAGCACCTCTACTCGACGCTGGCATCGCTGGGCTCGTGGGCCGGTGACCCGCGCGTCGCCGTTCTCACGCCCGGCCACTACAACTCGGCCTACTACGAGCACGCGTTTCTGGCGGGCGAGATGGGCGCGGAGCTGGTCGAGGGGCGGGATCTCGTGGTGCACGACGCCGTCGTCTATGTGCGGACCGCCTCGGGACTCAAGCGAATCGACGTGATCTATCGCCGGGTCGACGACGATTTCCTGGACCCGGTCGTGTTTCGCGAGGACTCCCTCCTCGGAGTGCCGGGACTCTTCAACGCCTACCGCACCGGGAATGTGGTGATCGCCAACGCTCCGGGTACGGGCGTCGCGGATGACAAGGCGCTGTATTCGTACGTGCCGCGGATCATCCGCTATTTCCTGGACGAGGACCCGATTCTGGCCAATGTGGAGACCCATCTCTGCCGGGAAGCCGACGGGCTCGCGCACACCCTGGCCAACCTCGAGAACCTCGTCGTCAAGGAGGTCGGTGGATCGGGCGGGTACGGCATGCTTGTCGGCCCGCACAGCAGCGCCGCCGAGCGGGAGGCCTATGCCGACCGCCTCCGCGCCGATCCCACCAACTTCATCTCGCAGCCTGTGCTCGATCTGTCCCGTGCCGGCTGCTTCGTTGACGGGCGGCTCGAGCCTCGCCACGTCGATGTGCGCCCATTCGTGCTGCGGGGCCGGGACGACATCCATATCGCGCCGGGTGGACTGTGCAGGGTTGCGCTGCGCAAGGGGGGTCTCGTGGTCAACTCGAGCCAGGGAGGCGGGTGCAAGGACCTGTGGGTTCTTCGCGCCTAGAAACGGAGGCGGACTAATGCTGGCCCGGGCAGCAGCGGACTTCTACTGGATGGGACGGTACGTCGAGCGAACCGAGCAGACCGCCCGGCTTCTCGAGTACCAGCTCAAGCGGCTGGTCGATACGCCCGCCGACGAGGTTGCCCTCGGATGGCGCGTCCTTTATGAGGCCTTTGGACATTCGCAGCCAGCGGTGCCTGCGGATGCGGGCGAAGCCGAGGTCTTCCTGATCGCCGATGCCTACACGCTGGCGGGGATGTTCGTGGAGGACGAGACGAACCCGGAATCGATGATCTCATGCTGGTCGCTGGCGAGAGAGAATGCGAAGCAACTTCGCCCCTGGCTGCCGGTACGGGTCTGGACGTGCCTGAACCAGGGCTTCATGTGGCTCCGGGACTGCGACTTTTCCGCGGCCTGGGCCAGGGATCCCGCGGCCCTGGCGCTCGAGGCGATCGATCGGCTGCGACTCCTGGCAGGCGTGGTGGACGCGATGATGTCCAGAGACGACGCCTGGCGTTTTCTCGAACTCGGCCGCTTCGTCGAACGGCTGCAGCACCAGACGGTACTTCTGGACACCTGGGTGAGGCTGGGGCATCCCGGCAAGGGTCCGCGTCTGTCGTGGTCGGATCTTCTGCGCGTTTCGCGAGCGTACGAACTCTATCGCCGGCGCCGCTCGATACTGGTCCGGCGCGAGTCCGCCCTGGGGTTCCTGGTACGCAATCCCGAAGTGCCGCGGTCGCTGCGATTTGCCGTACACAGGATCGAGGCACTGTTGGCGGGAATCGATCCGAAGGGCGCGCGCTATCCTCTGGCTGCACCCCACCGCATGGCCATAAGGCTTGGCGCGACGGTGGAGATGGACCTTGGCGGCGACGAAGGGGAGTCGATTGATGACAACGGCTCCTTTGCAGCCCTCCTGCAGGACGCCCGCATGCTTCATGATCTCGTGATGGCAACGTACGTTCACTATCCTGTGGAACGGGGTCTGCCGACGTGAGCACGGACTACCATATCCGCCATGACCTGGAATTCCGCTATGGCGCCCCTGTCCACGGATCGGCGATCACGCTCTTCGTCTGCCCGACTCAGGGTCAAAGCCAGTTTCTGCGCGGCATCACGATCGATACGGATCCAGGCGGCACAGTCTTCGAATTCGACGGTCCGTTCGGCAACCGCGGGCACTTCTTCGATCGCCATGCGCGTCATCGGTTCCTTGCGATCCGCGTTCGCTCCACGGTCGAGGTGACCCGATCCTCCACTCTTCCCGCTGATCTGGATACGGGGGGTTGGAAGGCCCTGCAGGCAGCGACAGGGGACCCGGAGCTGTCCCTGATGCTTCAGTCGAGCCGGTTCGCCCGGATGTCGCCTGCGCTGGAGCGCTTTGTTGGAGCCCATGGAATCGGTCCCAGTTCCGATCCGCTCGAGAGTGTCCGCGAACTCCGTTCGACGCTGTTCCGGGTTTTCGAATACGCTCCGGGAAGCACCACGGCGGAGTCCCCGATCGAGCACATTCTGGCGAGCGGAAGGGGCGTCTGTCAGGATTACGTCCACGTCATGGCGGCGATAACGCGGTACTGGGGAATCCCTACCCGTTACGTCTCCGGTTACCTCGGGCCGGGCCAGGACCATGATTCGCCCGGTGAGAGTCACGCCTGGGTGGAGTGTTGGCTGCCCGGTCCGGGTTGGAGCGGCTTCGACCCCGCCAACGACTGCGACTGCGACGACCGCCATGTGCGAGTGGCCGTCGGCAGGGACTATGCAGATGTTCCTCCCGTGCGCGGTACGTTCCAGGGAAATGCGACTTCATTGCTGACCGCCCATGTGGCTGTTGCCCGGCGCGACGCCGCGCGAAACAACTCTGAAGACAGTCGGATACGTACAACGCTTTACCAAAGGAGTAGACAATGAGGACAACCCAACGCCCGACCCTCCATCGCCTGGCCGTATGGCTGCCGGCAATCGTGGCATCCGTGGTGCCTGTCGGCGCCGCGAGTGGCCAATCCGTATCCCTCGGGGCCGATGTCGTGAGCCGCTACGTGTGGCGCGGCGCCGACTTCGGAGAGTCGCTGTCCCTCCAGCCCGCGCTGACGTTCGGCGTCGGAGGCCTTGAGGTGGGGGCATGGGGTTCCTACTCGATCTCGGCCTCAGGGGCCAACGCCAACGAGAACGATCTCTGGGCCACGTACACGATCGAGGCATCCAGCGGAGCATCGTTTTCGTTCGGGGTCACAGACTACTATTTCCCCGCGCCTGGAGCCGACGGCTTTTCGTATACCGACGCCCACACACTGGAGCTGTCGGTGGCCGTCACCGGGCCGGAGAGCTTCCCCGTATCGATTTACGGGGGCATGATGGCCAGGAACGACCCGGACAACTCGGTCTACCTGGAGGCAAGCCTGCCCGTGGCCGCAGGGGGCGATGTCGAAGTCGGGCTCGTGGCCGGAATGGTCGCCGGGGCCAGTGGCTTCTACGGAACCGAGGGCGCGGCTGTGGTGAACCTCGGAATCAGCGCGAGCAAGGCCCTGGAGATCACGGATTCATTCGCACCTCCGGTAAGCGTGTCCTACATCCTGAACCCGGATCAGGACCGCGCCTACCTCGTGTTTGGAATGAGCCTGTCTCCGTAGTCCCGCGACGAGGGCGGCCGGGGGCAGTCCCGCGGCGGGCGGTCAAGTAGGCGGAACGGCCCGGTCGTCCGTTGTGAGATCCCGCCGGCGAGCGATACCGGGAGCTGTCCAGGAGCGCCGCCGTCAGCGGGTCCCCGGTCCGTCCACGGTGATTCGCAGGTACGCGAACCGGCCGTTGAATCCGGCGGGCGCGTACTGGCTGTACTTGTTGCCGAGTCCCGTGAAGCGATTCGGGTTCAGTTCCGGATACGTGTCGAGGACGTTGTCTGCGCCGATGGTCGCGAGGAGCCCGTCGCGGATCCGGTAGCTCGCCGACAGGTCGGCCGTCCCGTAGCCGCCGAAGTCCTCATCCTCTTCCGAATCGTACCAGCCGCCGAAATGGTTGAAGCGAGCGACGGCGCTGAGGGCGCCCGCGTTGTGACGGATGGACGCGATGAAACGGTCACGAGGCAGCCCGAACTCGTAGTCCCTGATCTCCTTCTCGTCCGCCAGGGGCCCGCCGGGCGTGAACGCCTCCACGGTGGTCAGGGTTCGACTGAAGGCGGCATCGAGGAGGGTCGTGCCGCGTCCGATCTCGAAGACGTAGCTGCCCACGGCCTCGCACCCCCGCGTGGAGGTGGTGAAGTCGTTGTTGAAGTAGTTGATGTAGTTCCAGCTGCGGGCCGAGGTCAGCCCCTCGGACTCGAGCGTCGAGATGAGATCGTCGCGGACCCGGTCCGGGCCGAGGTCGGGCCGGTTGAGTTCGATGTCCCTCGATAGGGCCAGCCGGTCCTCCACGCGAATGCTGAAGCAGTCGAGCGTGATCGCGGTTGGCGCCCGGTCCCAGACGAGGCCCAGCGACGCGTTGCGTGACCGCTCGGGCTTGAGGGAACTTCCGCCGAGCGAGACGCCGACAGGGCTCGACGGCGCGATCGTCGCCACGATTGACAGCTGCCGCTCGTCGCCCGAACCGGCGTTTTTCGAGGTCGCGTTGATCGCGTTCGCCTGACCGGGGGTCGGCGCCCGGAAGCCCGTGCTCAGGCTGCCCCGCAGCGCCAGGTCCGGGGTGAGTTCCGCACGGCTGGAGAGTTTACCGTTCGTGGTGGCTCCGAAATCGTCGTAGTACTCGAAGCGGACCGCGGCGCCGACGGTCCAGCGCTCGCGCACATCCGTTTCCATCTCCAGATAGGTGGCGCCGCTGCTCCGGGACCATCGCCCCTCGGTGTCCTCGCTGAATCCCGGGAACCCGTTCGTGCCCGCCGTGAAGCCCTGGCTCTGCAGGTCCACCATCCGCCCGTTCCACTCGAACGTGCGCGCCCACGAGTTGGCCTCGCCGCTCCGAATCTGAAAGGTCTCGCGCCGCCACTCGGCGCCGAAGGCGACGTTGAGGTCGGACGCCAGAACCGGAACCGCGACCGGGTAGGAGAAGTCGGCATTGACGTTGGTCTCGTCCTGGCGGTAGGCCCCGGGATCGAAGGTGAAATCGGCGGGGTTGGCCGGACCCAGAGCCGCGTTGACGGTGTTGCGGATGAAGAAATCCACATCGCTCGTTCCGGTCGCCGCGCTCAAGTCCCACGTGAAGCCGGAATCGGATTCGCCGCGCACCCCGGCCACCGCCGAGTAGTCCCGGGTGTCGCCGCCGAAACGCGGCGTGAAGCCGCCGGGGAAGAGCTGGTTCATGACGAAGCAATCCGGATGGTCGCGCCGGAAGGCATCGGACTGGAGGGTGCCGTTCAGGTAGTACTCGCCCTGGGGGTCGAGCATCGCGGGGCATCCGCCGCTTCCGTCGCCGGTCAGGTCGCCCACCAGCCGATGGGCGCCCCGGGTGTACACGCCTTCACGGTTGTCGGGGTTGCGGTAGTAGAAGCCGCCGTCGGTCTCCTTTTGCGCGTAGTTCCCGAAGGCGTAGAGACGAGCGCCATCGCCGACGGGAACGCCGGCGTTGATGAAGGTCTTGAGATCGCCGTTCACGTTGGGGCTACCCCAGATCTGCGCCGGGTTGGGGACATGGATGTTGCCCGCGGCCTCCAGCGCGGCCGCGTCGTCGCGCTGGACACTGCGGACCGTTTCGCCCGCTTCCGCGTACTCGAAGCTCAGGTTCGCGAACCCTTCCTCGAAGAGCGGCAGTCCCACGTTGGCCGCCACATGGGCCTGTCTTCCGTCGCCCACCGTGGTCAGTCTGTAGCCGGCCTCGGCCTGATACCCGTCGCGGTCGTCCCTCAGTACGAAGTTCATGACGCCGGCGATCGCATCGGAGCCGTATTGGGCCGCCGCCCCGTCCCGCAGAACCTCGACCCGCTGCAGCGCGATGGAGGGGATCACCGACAGGTCGGGTCCCTGGGCGCCTTCCGAAGCCTTGGGAACCAGCCAGGCGATGACGGCGCCGCGGTGGCGGCGTTTGCCGTTCACGAGCACCAGCGTATGGTCCGCGGCCAGATTGCGGACGTTCGGGAGCCGCACGATGCTCGCGCCGTCGGCGATCGGCTGCGCGTTGACGTTGAAGGCCGGGACGACGGTGCGCAGCATGTCCAGCAGGTCGGCCCCGCCCTGGGCCCTCACGCTGGCCCCGCTCACCACATGCACGGGCGAGTAGGACTCGATGGCGCTCCTTCCTCCGCGCCGCGTGCCGATGACCACGATCTCTTCAAGAGCCATCACGCCCGGGAGCGCATCGGCAGCGGTCAACGTGTCGGCTTCAGACGACGTGGGGGGCGGGTCCTGGGCCTGCAGGGCCACGGGTGTGTTGAAGACGGCGGCGGCGAGCAACAGAATGGCGACTGCGCAATTGGTGATCCTGGGCAGATGGGTGACAAGCGTCTGAAGAGAATCAGAGGGCGGGCTGGTCTGCCTCCGCAGTGTTAGCCTCGAAGCGGCTGAATGTACACTATACATGACATATTGTAATGTATAATTTACATCCTGAACAGGTGAAGCGAGGCGGCGGACGAGTGCTCCGGCGCGACGCTGACCTTCAAGGGCACGGGCCAAAGGTATCGATCACCATCCGGTTGTCTAGCGCTCGACTGGAGTGGCGACGAAGATCCGCCGAAGCAGCACCGTTGATCCGCGCCGCCTTCTTGCGGCTTCACTGTGCACCCGCACCTGAAATCTGCTTGCGGGGTGCTTGACCGGTCACAATTGGCCACCGCTTCGGTACTTCGTTTCCGCATCCTCATAGAGTGCAGGAGAGAGCTGGGCTCATCCTGGCATCCGTCCTTCTCCTTGCTGAAGAGGACTGCGGGGTGTATATACCTCACGACATAACCACGCCAACACACGACAAAACGGACGCGGATGCAGCGGCGTAGGCACACTGGCCGGAGGCGGGGGCAGTTGAGGGCGCACTTCGCGAAGACGGTGATGGTGGTCGGCGTGATCGCCATGCTGGTGCTGTCCTGTGGCGATGGCGCTGTCGAGCCGACTCTCCCTCCGGCTCCCCCTCCGACTCCCGTGGTGACGACCGTGACGGTCAGTCCAGATTCGGTCGCGCTGACCGCTCTCGGGCAGACGGCCCGGCTCACCGCCGAGGTGCGGGACCAGAACGGGCAGGTGATGACGGGAGCGGCGGTCGCGTGGTTGAGCAGCGATGGCTCGGTTGCCACGGTAGACGAATCGGGTCTGGTGACGGCGACCGGCAATGGCGGCACGACGGTCACGGCGCGCGCGGGTTCGGCGTCCGGGACCGCGGCCGTGACCGTGGAGCAAATCCCCGCAGGCATCACGGTTGCCCCGCGGTCCCTGACGCTGGTGGTTGGCGATACAGCTACACTCGAGGCTACGGTCGCGGACGCCAATGGCCATCGGGTGGCCGGCGCGGGTGTTACGTGGTCGAGTTCGAATCTGTCGGTGGCCACGGTCGACTCCGCGGGGCGGGTGGCCGGGGTCGGCCCGGGATCCACCGAGGTGACCGCGACCTCGGATTCGCTTGCCGCATCGGTGGACGTGGATGTGATCACTCGTTCCCACGACCGGGAAGCGCTCGAGGCTCTATACCGGGCCACGGGTGGCGACGACTGGACCGATAACACCAACTGGCTGACCGACGCGCCGCTCTCGGACTGGGCTGGCGTGGGCACCGACGAAAGCGGACGAGTGCAATACCTGGAGCTGGGCAACAACAGCCTGAATGGCACGATCCCGGCCTCTATCGGCCAACTCGACCGACTCTTCATCCTCGACCTGCGGCGGAATTCGCTCCAGGGCCCCATCCCTCCCGAATTGGGGCAGCTGAAAAGATTGCGCGACCTGGTCCTGAGTCACACCGGGCTCTCCGGCGCTCTACCGCCCGAGATGGGCGATATGACGGGTCTTCGCTATCTCGCGATCTCCAGCACGGACCTTTCCGGCCCGCTCCCCGACACGTTCGCTCGACTCGCCCTGACCAACTTCTACTTCTCCAGGACGCGGTTGTGTGTGCCCGTTTCACTCCATGCGTGGCTCGCGCTGCTTGAGGAGACGGACGAACGAGTCCCGTGCGTTCCCCGCACCGCGGACCGGGACGTGCTCGTCGGGCTGTACGAGGCCACGGGCGGAGCAGACTGGGACCGACAGGAGAACTGGCTGAGCGACGTCAGCCTTTACTTCTGGGACGGAGTGAAGGTCAACGATGACGGGTACGTCACGGAGCTTGTTCTCGAACACAACAACCTCACCGGTCCTCTACCTCCCGTGTTGGGAGACCTCGCACACCTCGAAGAGCTCTTGCTATACGGTAACGAACTGACCGGCGCCATCCCGCCGGAGGTGGGCAAGCTGACGAAGCTGCGCGAGCTGTTCCTGTCCTCGAACGGACTGGAGGGACCGATTCCGCCGGAGCTCGGCGATCTGGTCAACGTCAACGTACTGTACCTGTCGGTAAACCAGCTTTCAGGGCCGATCCCGCCAGAGCTGGGCAACATGGCCGCGTTGGAGCGGCTGGCATTGTTCCAGAACCGGCTCAGCGGCCCGCTGCCGAAGGAGATCGCGAAGCTGACGAAGCTGAAGGACCTGTTGCTGACCGACAACGCGATCGAAGGGCCGCTGCCGCCGGAACTTGGCGACATGGTCTCGCTCGAAGCCATCTCTCTCTCAAGGAATCAAGTGTCGGGACCGATCCCGGCTGAGTGGGGCAGGCTCGGTTCCTTGAGGCGTATCAGCCTTGGCAACAACCAGCTGGAGGGCACGATTCCGGCGACGCTCGGCAACCTGTCCGAGCTCCGGGAGTTGACGCTCTCGAACAACCGCCTCACCGGCTCGATTCCGCGAGAACTGGGCGATCTGTCCAATCTCGAGTTCCTGAGCATGTTTGAGAACGGGCTGAGCGGCGCGATTCCGCCCGAACTGCGTATGATTTTGTAACCTGCTATATACCAATATGTTACATTGCCTATTGCTATCGCCGTACCACTTACGATATGCAGATATGAGCGGGATTGCATTCGACGGCATCGGAGGTCAGCGGACGATCTCAGGGCCATCGACGGTGGATCGACCGGGCACGCGTGGGGGCTCAGCGAACCTCGGTCGGTAGCCTCCGCACCACCACTCTGGCCACGTCGAACTCGTCCAACTCGATGAACGCCGCCAGTCCGTCCGGGCCGAAGGCGTCCGGCATCTCGGTCGCGCCGGTCGCGTAGGTGCCGACATATTCCCCTTCCGCCGTCAGGACGTCGATGTGGCCGTCGCTATCCGGTTCCTCGCCGCCGCGCTGCACCCAAATGCGACCCTCCCATGTGGTTGCCAAGTCGCGCAGCACGGGAATCTCGTGGTAGTAGCGGTCCTCCAGATCGAACATGGCCTCCGGCCGAGGATTGTTCCCTTCGGCGGCCCCGACCAGCATGAGGCGTCTTGAACCGGTTCCGCCGAGTGCGCGCCGTGCGGCTGCCGTCCTCTCCTCGTGTGCCTCCCGTACCGCCTCTGTCACCGGCTCGGGATCGAAGGGCCGCCGGATGATGCGCGCGACATCCCGCGCACCCGGCGGCGTGACCTTCAGCGCGTACGCCGAGGAATCCGAATGAACAATGCCGCCATCTGCAAGGATGCCCGCGAGTAACCGGGGCTCGAACACGGTAGGCATCGCCATGCCGCGAAGCGCGGCCCGAAGCTCGGGGGGCGTCGCGGTCGTCGCGAGATCCTGAAGATCGGTTTGTGGAGGCAGCCATCCCTGCGCCACCGTATCGGTGCGCGCGGCTTCGCCGTCGAGTCCGACCCGCAGGATCGGACGGGATGTGGGCGGATCCGCCGCAGCATCCAAACTCATGACGATGGCGCGAGCGCCCCCACTGGCAAAGACCGCTCCGCCGCGCGGGTCCGGCTGAATGTCTTGGGCCGGAATCGCCGCGGCGTCGGACCCATCGTCCGCGCGGACCATGCGTAGGTACTCGCCGGAGGCGTTGAAGAGCTGGTAGGCGCGGTGGCCGACATCGCTCACGACCACGGTGCCGTCCCGCAACACCGCAAAACCCACCGGCTGGTTGAACTCGCCGGGGCCTTGACCCGAGGATCCGAATTCCCTTGCGAATCGTCCCGCCGCGTCGAACACGAGGACCCTGACCTCACCGGAACGCATCAGACGCATCCCCCCGGAAAGCATCGGACCCGTCGTCCCGTCGAAGATGTACAGGTTGCCCTCCGCGTCAAAGGCGACCTGGCCCACCGAGCCGAACATCTCCCAAGACTCGCCTTCGAGGACACCGACACGGAAGACTTCCTCGAACTCGGGGTCGATCCGCTGATCCCGGCCTGTGACTTCAACGATTTCTTGAGCGAGGAGGGCGGGGACCGCGGCGAGGGCGGTAGCGAAAAGGGCGGATGACACAGCAACGAGCCTGCTTGCCTTCATGGTGATTCTCTCCAGTAAGGTCGGAAGGATGCGGAGAATTGCGGCGACAATATGGTTGGATGCCCTGTCCCGGCGGAAGGTTGTCCGAAACAGGCGCCCACATCCACTCATCCGTCCAGCGGAGGGGATGCTGGTCCTATCATGCTGACGGGTGCCGATGAACAAGACGCGGGAGCTCACGCGCTACGCCGAAGGCCGGACGGCGCTAGATTGGCTCGACACCGATCCCTTTTGAGCGCGCCTCCTTGGGCGACGGACGAGGATGAGCAACGATGGCCATTGACCTTGCGGACTACGAGAGAAGAGCGCGTGGCGCGGTCAAGACGTTCTGGAGGAGCCGTGAGCGGGCTCGGCGGAAGCAAGCGGACACGCGCCTGCCGGACCAGGGCGAGCGGGCAAGCGTGACGGCGGGCAAGAACATGGATGGCTTCATCGATCTCGCGGTAGATCTGGTGAGGGCCAATGGTCTTCCGCATGCCTCGATTCACTTGAAACGCGCCCTGCTGACGCTTCCCGGCTACTTCCGGCCGACCAAGCTATGGGATCTGCTGGTGCTCAACGAAGGTCGTCTGGTGGCGGCCGTCGAACTGAAGAGCCAGGTCGGACCGTCGTTCGGAAACAATTTCAACAACCGGGCGGAAGAGGCTATCGGGAGCGCGTGCGACTTGTGGACGGCCTACAGGGAGGGAGCGTTCGGCGACCACGCCCAGCCGTTCGTGGGTTGGATGATCCTCGTCGAAGACGCACCGGCCTCTCGAAGCGCGGTGCGGATCCGGTCACCTCATTTCCCGGCGTTCGCCGATTTCGAGGGTGCCTCGTACCTGAAGCGTTACGACCTGCTTTGCCGCCGACTGGTGAAGGAACAACTCTACACGACTGCGGCGGTGATCTCGTCTCCCAAATCCGCCGCCGAGACGGGAGAACACGGAAGCCTGTCGGAGATGTCGGGGCTAAGGACCTTCGTGACTTCTCTGGCGGGGCATGTCGCCGCCGAAGCGGCCAGGACCTGAAAGCACGAAGCTACTCCGTGAAAGGTCCCCCGCTGTTGGAGTCGAGAGCCCCGATCCGCACGTCAACTTCACGCAACAGGTTGGCAGCCTCGCCCAGCATCCGTTGCGCCGCCTTACCGTGGTACACCGGGTCAACTTCGATTCCGATGCTGTTGCGGCCGGCGGCGGCGGCGGCGACCTGCGTCGAGGCCGTTCCGGTGAAGGGGTCCAGTACGGTGTCTCCCACGAAGCTGAACATCCGAATCAGTCGATCCGCGAGAACGACCGGATAGGGTGCGGGGTGATCGCGGGTCGACGCACCCGGGATGTCGGTCCAAATCTGGCGGAAGTGAGTCTTGAAGCTGGCCTCGGGCAGCAGTGAGAGTGTGCGCGCGGCTAGGGTTGGCCTTCGGTAGCCGCCCGGCTTCCTTTGCATCAGGATGAACTCGATGTCGTTCTTGATCACGGCGTTGGGCTCGTAGGGCTTGCCCAGGAACCCGGCGGAGCCTCGCTGCACCTCATGGGAGACGTTGGCGATCTTGTGCCAGATGATCGGTGCCAAGTTGTCGAATCCGAGTCCTCGGCAGCGGTCCTGAATCGAGGCGTGTAGGGGCACCACGGCATGTCGGCCATTCTTCCGCCGCGAAAGACAGACATCTCCCACCACACAGATCAGCCGTCCCCCAGTGACGAGTGCCCGATGGCAGAGGCGCCAGACGGCGTCCAACTCGTCGAGAAACTCCTCGTAGTCGGCAATCCAGCCCAACTGCCCAGAGGTTCGACGATACTCCTTGAGCGTCCAGTACGGCGGGGACGTGAGGACGAGGTGAACCGACTCGGGGGGCAGGACTGCGCGGCGCGCGTCCCCCAGCAACACCTCATGGTGCGACGGCACCTGCTCAACAGCGGCGGTGATCAACGCCATGCTCGGCGGGTCTTTGGCGATCCGCGGCAGGTCTCGGGCGGGATCGTCAAGAGCCCGTAGGGGCCTGGGAACCAATTGGTCGAGCGGCGGCATGACGCTCATCCGCTTCTTGGCCGTGGAACCATCGTTCATACTCACACCTCAAGACTAATCGGGCAGGATGCGATCTGTCGATGACCATGGGGTATTGCGGGGAGTCACCGGATGGCCGCGCCATGGGCTTGACGGATGGCCCACGCATGAACGTAAGTGATTGCCATGCAAGGACAAGAATCGGCCACATCTCGGACGAGGAGAGGACGTGACCAAAGCCGATCTCGTTGAGCAGGTCGCCGATGCGATTGGGCCACCAGTCACCAAGAAGGAATGCAAGCAAGTGATCGAGGCGTTTCTCGCCTCGGTGCAGGACACGCTCCTGCGGGGTGACGGCATCGAGATCCGGGGATTCGGGACGTTCAAGGTACGGCACCGCAAGGCCCGCACGGCCCGGAACCCCCGAACTGGGGAGGCGGTCGAGGTTCCGCCCCGCAGCGCGCCGGTCTTCCAGCCATCGAGACTCTTCCTTGGCCGGATGAACCCCCCGCCCGCGTCGCCGGGCGACGCCGGAGGCTCGTAGCGCAACCGCAAGAGCTCAGCGGCTCGGGCCATGGCCCCTGTCCGGCCCGCGCGGCCTCACCCTTTCGACCAGCCGCCTTGTCATCGCCAGCCGCTCCCTGGCCCTGCGCCGTATGTCCCGGAGTATCCGGTCAAGTCCGTCACCCGCCCGCTCAGCCGCTCGACTTGCCGCTGCAAGGCTTCGACCTGCTCGCGCAACGCTTCGATCTGTCCGGAGTGCCGCCGCTGTTCCGTTTCGTACTGCTCGGACAACCTCGCCAAGGCGGCCGTCAGCCGCCGTTCCAAGTCGGTCACGCAACTCCCTCCTCACTCTCTCGACAGCTTCAAGTAGGGCCGTCCGTCCATCGTGAAGGCTGGACGGCCCGGCGTGCCGGCGGGCAGCGCCACGTAGCGCTCCCCGTTGATCTCGATCAACTCGGTGCCCCAGGTCGTCTCGTGCATCACCGCCAAGGTGTCGCGCGCCCGCACGATCCTGAGCTTGACCTCCGCCAAGGTCTCGATCCGGGAGTCGATGCTCATCGACAACCAGCGCATCGTCGCCCAGCTGCCGCCGCAGATACCGAGAAACAGGCTCATGCCGACCACCAGGGGCCTGAGCCAGGTCCTCATCAGCAACTCGCGCATCCGCCCGGTCGCCTCGACCGTATCGGCCTCGATGGAACGCAGCGCGTCGCTTCTGACGGCGCTTAAGCTCTCGCCAAGCCGCCTGAGCTCGCGCGTGGCCGTCTCCTCGATCTCCTTCCGGTCGGCCTCCAGCCTGCTCCTCAGCCGGGAGGTCAAGTCGCTTGGGCTCGAAGTCTCGTTCATAAAGTTCTCCCTTCAGCCGCCACCGCTTCCCGCTGTCGGGATCGCGGGCGGTGATGTAGTCCTGTCCCTGGCGCGGCACCTCCAGCCCAACGTCCTCCAGCGCGGAGACCACGTCGGCGCGGCCCTTGACCGCGCCGTGTTCGACGCGCTGCACCAGGTAATCGCGGATCAGCGTGCGGGGGTCCGCCTCGTGTTCGAGTCCGGCCCGCAGCTTCGACGCCTCGATGTAGGCCACATGGCCCGGCCGCTGCGCCCTGGCTCGCGCCGGGTCGTCCGGGCGGCTCCAGCCATGCTCGTGGTTGAAGGCGTCGCGAAGCGGGGCATAGGTCTTGTGCCAGCCGGGCGGCGCGATGTTGAGGCTCCGCCCGGTCTGGAGGTCGCACTGCGCGGCGAGGATGTGCGCGTGGACTCCGCCCCCGCGCTCGCGGTGCAGGACGGCCGTCCACGCGTAGCGGTCCGGCTCTAGTCCCGCCCAGGCGGTCTTCTCGAACTCGTCGAGGACGGCTCCGATCTGCTCGCCGGTCGGCCGGTCCTCCGGCGCCCATGCGATCACGGCCGACGTGTACTTGCGCTCGAAATCGAGCGAGTCGGCCACGGCGGCCACCATGTCCGGGTTCCCGCGCAGCACTTCGACGCCTTCGCGCTCGTGTCCCGCCGCGTCCCGCTCGCCGACGAGATACTCGACCGCCGCGCGGGCCGAGCCCTTCCCATGGGAGAGGAACTTAACGAGCATCGTGGGCCTCCTCGCCGATGCGCGCCACGGCGAGCAGCGACCGCTCGAACGACACCAAGTGGGCGATCACCGAGACGGCCTCGGCCGTCGAGGCGTGTGTGTTCGCCCAGCGCGCGAGCTGGTTCAGGTTGTTTCCGATGCGCGCGATCTGGCGGGTGCGCTCGCGCTCGACGGCCCGTGCCGATGCGGTCCAAGTCCGCGTCCGCGCCATCGCCTCGCGCAGCAGCGCGGACGGCGACACGCCCGCCGCCACCGCCTTCTCCCGCCACGCGGCGTGTTCCGCGGGCGTGACCCGGGCGGCGACCATCACGGTGCGATGCTCAGGCATGAACGCACCGGAGACGGGGTTCGGGGGCCTCGCCCCCACGCGTCCGCTGCTCCGGCAGGGACGCGGCAGGCCGGGGGTTCGAAGGGGGGCGCAGCAACCCCTCGCCAGCCGCGATGTTCAACATCGCGTGTGCTGGCTTCCCGGCCTTAGACGCGTCCGACGGGCTGTTCCCCGACAGCCGCGAAGCGCACCGGCTCATCGAACCGGGCCGGCCTCTGCCGCCCGGCAAATCCCCCGCGCGGCCTCGCCGCGCTCACCGGCCCGAACGCCGTCGAACCGGCTCTCGGCGATGCGCTCGCGGACCCATTCGTCCACCTCGGCCTCGATCCACCCCACGGCCCGCCCGCCCAGCGCGACCGGCCGAGGGAAGCGTCCTTCTGCCAGCCGCACGTAGATCGTGCTCCGCGACAGGCCGGTGCGCGCCATCACCTCGGGCAGCCGCAGGAAGCGGGTCGGAGGGTTCGTTTTCTGCTCCATTGGGTTCTCGGTCATCGTCCTTCTCCTCCTCTTGTTCTCCTCGGTCTTCTCGGTCTCCGGCGTTACGAGCGTCAAGGCGGATCGCGCCCACCGCCCAATGCCCCATCCTGCTTCGCGATGAACGTCAGAATCCGGTCGGCCGTCCGCAGGGATGGCGAGCGGCCACGGTCGATCTGGCGAATCAGGTTCGGATCACCGACCGCCTTCGTGCCGAACGCGGTCGGGCTCAAGCCCGAGCGCCCGAGGAACGCGCTGACGCGCGAAATGAACTGCCCTTCCAGCGTCTCCATGCCTGAACGCTGAACGAACGTTGGCGGGGCCGTCAACACTTGGGAAATCTCCCAAGTGTCTATAGCGTCTATAGTTGTACGATGTTGTCCGGGACTCGTTCGAAGCCGCTGCCAGCGGCTCGGAAAGGTGCCCCCCCTTGGCGAACTTCGGAGTGATCGTCCAGAGGTGTGGAAGCCGGTCCGACGAGGACGGTTCGACCCGGTTTGCGGCCATGGAAGGCGGCAATGCGGTCGCGGCTGCCCTCCGACCGCGCTACGGGGGTGGAACGGCTGTGCTGATCGGTGTCGTGGGTGACTTGTGGCTACCCGAGGTACTCACTCCAAGCCTGCATGACTTCGGCGCGTCTCTCCAGCAGGTCGGAGCGCTGATACGCTTGAACGACCCGGCTCTTGGGAACGTGGGCGAGGCAGGCTTCCGCGACCTCCGCTGGGACGCCGGTCTCAGCCATCCACGACCGGGCGCTCGACCGGAATCCGTGCAGCGTCGAGTCCACCCCGGCGATCTGGAGCACCCGGGACACCGTCTTCGGCGCAAGCGTCCGGCCGGTCCGCGACGGGAACACCAGCGGCGACTTGTCCGACAGCTTGCGCGCCTTCCTCAGCACCCTCAGCGCGCCCGTGCTGAGCGGGACCGTGAACTCGCGTCCCGCCTTCATCCTCGACGCCGGAATCGTCCACTTTGCCGCGTCCATGTCGATCTCGTCCCACCGCGCGCCGCGCGCCTCGCCGGGACGGACCGCCGTGAGCACCATCAGTTCGGCACAGAACGCGGCTGGACTCCCATCCCCCGCCCGGCGGATGGAACGAAGGGCCGCCGGGATCTCGCCGTGCGGCAGGGCGCGGTGATGGCCCCCGGCGTTGCCGTTCGGCTTCGGCAACGCCGCAACCGCCCGGTCGACCGGATTGTCCCGGCGGTAGTTGCGGCCGATGCTCCACCGGAACACGGCGGCGATCCGGTGCTTGGCCTTCCGTGCGGCGGTGGGCATCGAGTTCCAGATCGGGCCAAGGCACGCCAGCACGTCCGCGCTCGTGATCCGGTCCACCGGCTTGTCGAGGAGCGGGGCGGCGTGGAGCCGGAACGTGGATTCCCACTGCTGAGGCAACGGGCTCCCGGCCTTCCACGAGTCGCGGTGAAGCTCGATGGTCCGCCGTGCGGCTTCGCCGAAGGTCGGGACGCCGCGCCCGCGCGGGTCTTGGCCTTGGCGGACCCTCCGGCTGTTGTCCAGCGCCTTCTGCCGGGCATCGGCGAGCGTGACTTCGGGATACGGGCCAAGACCGATCGAGGTGAGCCGCCCGTCGATCCGAACGCGCTGCCGCCACGTCTTGGTGATACGCCCGTTGACCGTGCGGTACACCCGGAGGCTCAGTCCCCGCCCGCCTCGTCCGTCGCCGTAGACTCCGGGTCGGCCGATCGTCCGAACGAAGGCGGCGGTGAGCGTCCTGGGTCGCTTCATCATGTGGTCCTTCCTGCTGGTGTGTATCACATACCAAATCACTCTACAGGGAAGAATACACGGGATCGCAACGGACGGCAAGGGACGATGAAACTAGGCAATACCACCGGAAACGGGTGTCCAATAACGTGTTATGAACGTACTCATGTACCTCAATGGACTACATGGGACATCGCATATCTAGTTCCGCCCGAATTGGGCAACCTTTTCCTGCTGGAGCGTCTGGAAGCCACCCGGAATCAATTCAGCGGCCCTCTACCGCCCGAAATGGGTGGACTGCTTTCCTTGCGAATCCTGGCCCTCGACGAAAACGATCTTTCGGGACCACTGCCGTCCGAAATCGGCCATCTCGGCAGGCTGCGGCATCTGAGTCTGACATGGAATGCCGGTCTCCAGGGACTTCTTCCTCGCAGCCTCCTGAACCTGACTGAACTGAGCGCCTTCTTTGCCTTTTCGACCGATCTTTGCCTGCCGGTCGACGATGAATTCGACCAGTGGTTGGGCCGCGTCGAAGAGGCAATCTTGAATGACTGCGGTCCAGATCAGGTACGTCGACTGGCCTTGTCGGAATTCTTCGAGCTTACGGGTGGCGAATCCTGGAACAACGCAAGTGGCTGGAACACCGATGCGGATGTGGCCGACTGGTACGGGATCACATCCGAAGCGGGGCGCATACGGTCGATTTTGCTCCCTGACAACGGTTTGACCGGACTGCTGCCGGCAGTCATCGGAGGCTTTGCCGACCTCGAGATCCTCGATCTCGGAGGCAACGATCTTGCCGGTGACCTCCCGGTCGAGATCAGTCAGTTGGGCGCGTTGACGACGCTGCGGCTCGACGGCAACGAGGGCCTGGAGGGCTACTTCCCGTTCAGCGTGACGGATCTGGCCCAGCTTGAGGTTCTGCAGTACGAGGGTACGAACCTCTGCATTCCTCCGACTCCGGGCTTCGAGGCCTGGCTCGAAGGTGTCGATTCAGTGGATGGCGCGCTGTGCGACAATCTGCAAGCGGTGAGGCTCGGCTTTCCGATGGTCTACCTCACGCAGGCGATCCAGCGTCCCGCGGGCGACATTCCAATCATCGCAGGCCGTGATGCGCTGCTGCGTGTGTTCCTCACGAGCGATGCCCCGAACGCGTTCTACCGGCCGGAGGCTGTGGCGACGTTCAGTGTAGCGGGGGCGGAAGTGTATCGGACGACGCTCGCTCCCGAGCAGGATGTCCGCAACCGCAATCCTGCGCTGCCCACTTTCGTCGACGAGAGTGACCTCAGTCGATCCTACAATGCGGTGATCCCGGGGGAACATATCCAGCCGGGACTCCAACTCGTCGTCGATGCGGACCCCGACGGAGCCTTGCCCCTGGCCGACAATAGCGAGAGCCGCTATCCGGCCTCCGGGCGCGCGGCGGTGGATGTGGTCGAGGTACCTGCGATGCACCTCACAGTGGTGCCAGTGGTCGAATCCTCGGTACCTGACACCTCCATCTACTCGTGGACCCGCAGTATCGCGGATGACAGCTGGGAAGTGGGTCTCCTTCGGTATGCATTCCCCTTCTCCGAGTTTCGTGCCAGGAGTCGCGCCACGTACACGACCTCGCTCGATCTGAGTACGTCGCAGGGGCAATGGAATCTGATTCTGGAACTCGAAGCCGTTCGTGCTACCGAAAGAGGCACGGGTTACTGGTACGGAACGGCGCGGAGCCGCTATGGTATCGTTCGCGGTCGTGCGAGATTGGGTGGCCCTGTGAGTATGGGCAAGCCGACGGTTCCCGAGCTGGCTCATGAAATCGGTCACAACCTTGACCTCCTGCATGCTCCTTGTGGCAACGCGCTCCAGACCGATCCGGACTTTCCGCACCGCGAGGGGCGCATCGGCGCGTGGGGCTATGACTTCCGCGACGGCACCCTCGTCTCTCCCACGACCCGCCGGGACATCATGGGATACTGCTACTGGCTGGGCTGGCTGAGCGACTACTACTTCGAGAAGGTGATCAGCCACCGGGCAAGCCTCCAGACCGATGTCCAGCCGGTGGCGTCACGGTCGCCCGGTGAGTTGCTGATTGTTTCGGGCGGGGTCCTTGACGGGGAGTTGCAGATCAAGCCCGCGTTCCGGGCCACTGCCACGGAGCGTCTTCCGGACGGGCCAGGTCCATACCGTATCGAAGGGTTCGCGGGTGATGCCCTGGAATTCTCGTTCCCGTTTACGCCGGGAGAAGACCAGTTCGGCGACAAGTATTTCCTCTTCGCGGTCCCGAGCGGAGACCTGGATCAGATCACGCTCACGGGGCCGGAGGGGACGGTGACGATCGGTCCGGACGATGGACGTACGACTACAGTCATTCGCGATCCGTCGAGTGGACTTGTTCGCGGCATTTTGGTCGACTGGCAAGGTGATCTGCCGGCGGCGGTCGGGCGAATCGTCGATGTCGACGTAACGACCTATGGCCCGCTCGGTGATGAGAGGGAATACCAACCAGTAGCAGATGACCAAAGCCGACCTCGTTGAGAAGCCGGGCGAGGACCAGTTCGGCGACAAGTACTTCTTCTTCACGATCCCCATCGAGGCCCGTTGGGCAGGTTCGCTTGACCGCATCACGCTTACCGGGCCGGAGGGTGTGGTGACCGTTTGATTGGACGACGACCGGACGGTATCGGTCGTAACCGAACCGGTGACGGGGCGGGTCCGCGCCATCCTGCGCGACTGGGACGGCGATCTCCCGGGCGCGCTGGCGGAGACCGGAAGCTTCGACGTGTCGATGTCCAGGGGACTCCAGGATGCGGTCTGGCGGCGCCGATAGGTAGCCGCAGGCCGGGCGTGACCCACGGAATGGGAGTCGCGCTGATCATCATCGATCTCGGGTTGCGGAGCGCCAGAGGGCCATTTCCCGCTAAATTAGCGGGAACAAATCGCGGGAGTCGCATAAACGAAATCACGTAACTTCAATCGGGGCGGCCGGATTCGAACCGGCGACCTCCTGCTCCCAAATCGCTCAAATCGGGACGCGAATCCAGGCAGGAAATCACGTAAGTCTAACTGGGACTGCACGATCTGCGCTTCTTGCCGTTGGGGCGTGTCGGGGTTTGCCCGACTGAAAAAGCCGGAGAATCGGGTCGAATGGAGGGCATTTGGCGTAGGCGGCCAACTTCGTGAGGCGTTTCGTCTGAGGCGACATCTGGAGTCGCCAACGGACTCGCTCCGAGCGGCGGTTCGCGCTGATCGAGAGCTCCTTGGACACCAACGTAACAGCCGTCTTTGTGCCGCTCGGTGCTCGCACGTTCCTTCAGAGCTGCGCTACCCTTCACGCAAGATGCTCTACCGACCTAAGACGATGGAGACCCAATTCCGTGGCGCGTACCCCAAGATTAACGCCTCGCCGGATACAAGCGATTCGCGAAAGCCTCGGCCTTACGCAGGAAGAAGCTGGCAAGCTATTGGGCGGTGGCCCACGGGCCTTCACCGAGTATGAGGTCGGGAGCGTGAAGCCGAGAACCGCGACGATCAATCTGCTGCGCGTCCTAGAAGTCTATCCTGACGCGCTTGGGGTTCTTCGTGAAGGCGACCTTCGTGCAGCGATTTCTCGGGTACCCGCCCCTTTCGAGGTGGAATCTGACGACATCGCATCACTTGGACCTTCTGCGTTCCCCAGCCTTCTGCGGCGACTCCTCTCTGCCGAGGCGCGAAAGTACGGCCTTCCCCAAGACGGAATCAGCGTCGCCAGCCGCATCCATGTCGCCGATGGGGGGGAGGATGGACGCATCTCATGGCAGGGTGGTCCCAAGCGCACCCTATTCCTACCGTCCCGCCTCTGCCAGTTTCAGCTGAAGTCCGGCAAAGTTGGATCCGCCGAAGCAGGCAACGATGTGCTGACCAGCGGAGGCGAAGTGCAACCGATGGTTCGCTCGGTGCTTGAGCAAGGCGGACACTACATCATGCTCTCCGCGCAACCCTATGTCCAACAGGAGGTAGAGGCGCGGCAGCATGCCATCTGTGACGCTCTGGGGAAAGCCGGTTTGTCCGTGTCAGTTGACCGAATCTGCTTTCGCGAAGCCGATCAAATCGCCATGTGGGCGAATACCCACCAACCTGTTGCCCTTTGGGTCAGGGAAGAAGTGGGCCTCGGGACACCCGGCGGCTTTACTTCGTGGAATCTCTGGAAGGGCCGTAGCGAGCATTCTGTGCCATGGGTAGAGGACCCACGGTTGACTGACCTGCAACGCGTCTTCCGGAGCCAGATAGCCGAGCCCGGCGCGGTACTCCGGGTGGTAGGACTGTCGGGGATTGGCAAGTCGCGGCTCTGTCTCGAAGCCGTCAAGAGAGTTGGCGACGACGAGATGGCTGGTCGCTCGTTACGGGACTTCGTCATGTATGCCGTTCAGTCTGAAGTCGGTGCGGAGGCGATTCTCCCCGTAGTCCAGGAACTGGCGGTGTCGGGCGAGCGCGGCATCGTGGTCGTGGATGACTGCGATGCGCGAGGACATGCCATCTTGGCCGGGATGGTGTCGCGCCCGGGGAGCTGTCTGTCGCTTATTTCCATCGACAACGAGATCCCCTCTCATACCGATGCCAACACCGTCAAGATCGACGAGGCTCCGGCGTCTGTAGTCAAGTCCATCGTCGACCACGTGGCCGCGACACTGCACGATCTCGACCGGCACCGACTCGCGAACCTGTCGCAGGGATTTCCGGAGATTGCAATCCGAATCGCCAAAGAATCTGACACGGGGCGACACCTCACGTATCCGGCCGATGACGACCTCATCGAGGATTTCATCTGCGGCCGGAGGCCTGCAGACAGGGCGCTGTTGCTCCAAGCGGCCCAACTACTGGCGGTGTTTGGGCCGGTCAGGGTAGATGATGGGCAAGAGTCACATGTCGCCACGGTTCAGACGGTCGCGTCGGCTCCCACGGCGAAAGAGTATCTCACGCGAATTGCCGACCTCGGTCGCCAGATCACCTACGACGACCTGTTCACAGCAGTACAACGACTCACCCAGCGAGGCGTACTCAAGCGTCGCGGAAGGCTTGGGACGATTCAACCGCGTCCAATCGCCGTCAGGCTCGCAGAACGTCAGTGGATAGAATGGGACGGCAGTAAGTGGGATCGGGTCCTATCGGGCGACGTCGGCCCCGACCTGAGCGTTTTGGCGGCTAGGCGCCTCGCGGAACTAAACGCTTCGGAGATAGCCAACAACGTAGTGGTTCACGTCTTGAGGGAGAGCGGTCGCTTCGCGCAAATCGACCTCCCAGGTCAGGCGGAGATCCTTTCGGCACTCGCCCAGGTCAATGCGGATGTCGTCGCGGAGTTCATCGGCCGTTCGCTTGATCGCACGGGCGATCTCCGGCAACTCGGAGACGATGTTCGCCGCCCTCTCATCCGTGCGCTGAGGACGATTGCCTTTCCGTCCAGCACATTCCTGGTCGGAGTTCGTCTCATGCTGCGACTGGTCGTCACCGACAACGCCATCGAGACCTGGGGAACGTCACATCGATTCTTCGAGGAACTCTTTTTCTTGGACCACGGAGGCACCGAAGCCGACGGACACACTCGGCTCCTGTTCCTCGACGAGGCTGCTGACACGAATGACCACGTACAGTTGGAACATGTCGTTGCAGCACTGGTCGCTGGCTGCAGCCTGGGAGAATCCTCGCGTACGTTCGGCCCAGAGATTCAAGGCTCCCGGAAAGTACTGCGTCCTTGGTATCCGGGGTCGAAAGCGGAACGGGCCGAGTATGTCGTGGGATGCGTGAACCGCCTAGCTGGGCTCGCGGTGAGAGGCCAGGATATCGGGGCAAAGGCTCGTTCCGATCTCGGCGGATTGATTGCGTCTCTGGTGTACAATGGCTTCATCCAAGCGGTCGAGGACGCGATCCAGCGGGTTGTCGGGTCGGATTTTTCTTGGTCATTGGCGCTACGTCAGCTGAAAGCCGTCCTCGAGCATGACTCCGAGCTAATCGACGACAAGACGTCCGGTCGCGTTCAGGTATTGATCGACAAGCTCAAGCCGACGAGTCTTCCGGAACGGGTGAGGACGTTCGTTACTGAGCCCCCAATGCCGGGCTTCATGGAAACGGAATCGTCGATATCGGCGCAAATTGAGCGTCATCGAGCCATCGTGCAGGCCCTGGCCCGCGAACTGCTAGAGGAAGCACAGACCCTCGGGAAACTCCTGCCCGACCTCAGCAGTGGAAGACAGTCGATGGCGGATGAACTCGGAGTTGAGCTTGCCCGGTCTGCGTCGTCACCGCTTGAGTGGCTAGAGCCGATTGTTCAGGCCGTCGTCAACGTCAACGTACCCGCGACCAAACGCAACTACGACTTGCTCTCGGGCTTCGTCGCCGGTCTCCCAGCGCCATTCTACGATGAAGCCGAGGCCTTTAAGGCGAAGGCGGTAGGATCATCCGACCTCGCTCCGGCGTTCCCCAAGATTTGCAGGCGTGCTGGCCTTTGCCCGAAGGACATCACCCGCGCCGTAGACGCTCTGGATCAGGGCACTCTCTCGCCATGGGACCTGCACCACTGGGCGTTTACTTGGGTGCTTGACAAAGTGCCTCCCGCCACGGTGGCGCGTTTGCTTGACACGATGCTCGATCACAGCGCTCCGTCCTTTGCGCTAGCGGTCACCATCTTGGGCCGGATTCTCCTTGATGACGGCAAGAGCCCCCAAGGGACCGGACCGTACATCTTTGAGTTCGCGGGGTTTCGGCCCCAAGTGCTCAAGATGGCCCAGAACGCCGGGCGCTGGAACAGGGCAGACTACAGTCCCGGACCCGAGTTGGCGGCATCCGGTTTCACCCCGAGCGTGGCGGAACACCACTTCAAGGAGATCGTGCTGAGGACGCTTGACGGAGGACCAGAGGATCCAGATGCGCAAGGGATGGCGCTCGCTCTGGCCGAGGCGCTGGTTCAGGAAGATCAAGCCGCCTGGATCAACCCCAGTTTCATCAAGGTGAGCCCCGTGTTGACTAGGTTGTTACGAGGTTTTTCGGAGGTCGCGTGGCAGCTCATCGGAAGGCGAATCGTAGCAGACGCTCGCTTCGCGACTCGCATGAAGTACGCCTTGGGGCGACCGAACTCCTTGGCTACCGATGTCCGGCCACCGCTCTTGGACCTACCTCAAGAGACGCTCTTCGAGTGGTGTACCGACAACCCCGATGGAGCACCTGCCTTCGTAGCACAAAGTGTGCCGGTTCTCTCGACGGAAAGCGGCGATGCGGGTGACTCCATCCTACATCCCATGGTATCTTGGCTCTTGGATGAGTTCGGCGAACGCGCTGACGTACAGGAAGCCTTGGCAAGCAACATCCGGTTTGGTTCTTCAGCGAGCTACTATTCCCGCTATACGGAAGCGCTCAAACGGCTTCGCACCCACCCTAAGTCTGGAGTGCGTGAGTGGGCAGAGACGATGCGTAGCCAGATTGCGTCCTGGATCGCGGCTGAGACAACTCGACACGAAGAACGCCAGGCCGGAAGCTGGCTCGGCTAGCGTTGGGGTGGCAGGGAATCGGGCGTTGATTCCCATAGGGTTTGATTCTGCTCCCTCGGAATCAACCACGGTTTCGGGCGAGCAACTCGCGTAGCGCCACGTCATTCGTAACGTCGGTAGGCCAGCCATAGGCGGCAGCCACGGCGGCGTCGAGACGACGCTCCAGCGCGACTCCGTCGTCCGGCTTCGCGCACGATTCGGCTCTTCAATGGAAGCTGGTTGGGCAAGCCCTGGCGGCCCTCAGATTGGCGGCGAGAGGATTCCTCACCATTCCACGTGGCGTTCGGGCTCTAGACTGCCAATCTACGGTGCGCTTAGGGCGCGGAACCACCGCCGCCACCGCATCACGTCCCCAAAAGTACTCATCCGGCGGCTTCGGTCGCTGGACTACGTGCCCGAACACCCCGGGCTTGCCCTGGCTGCCCACGCGGGTGGAGAAGGTCCGGTTCGGGGATGGCAGAAGGTTGGGATGCTCACATCCCGACACCCTCCGCAGCGCGTTCGCGTTAGGAGATTGGACGGCGCGACAGGTCCAGTGGCGCTTGGGACCTGGGGAGGGCGAATTCGTGCCCCGGACTCGATGGCACCGTGAAGGTGATCGCTTCGTAGAAATCGTCGAGCGCAACGAAGACTCCGTGCTCCTCTGCCCAGCGCCGCATGCGCTGGTTGCAGGAATGAGCCCAAGACAGAATCTCGATACGCCACCCCCTGCTGTGCATGCGCTCAAGCGTCCGGTGGAAACCGGCACCTTCGAGATAGCCAGCCCCATCGCCGCTGAGGAGCACGGCAATTCCGGGATCGCCGTTGTAGTCCAGCGCATCTTCGAGCATCCGCAGTTGGAGAAGACGGTCCGGAACGTCCTGCTCACCACGGTGCGGATCACCCCGGTCAAACAACTTCACCTCGATATCGTTGGCCTCCATTCGGTTCCAGAGCTGACGCAGTTCGGGCGGAATCGACCCGACGGCGAACGCCCGCTCGACGGGCCGATCTGCGTTCGCGAGTGCTAGCAGGCTGTCGAAGTGGACTCGCACCCGATAGCGTGCGCCCGGACCTTCGGCCCGCTCCTCGGCAAGCCGCTGAGCCTCGTGGAAGATGTTCGAATTGTCCCAGTAGATGAAACACGACTCCATTATGTTCTCCGTGCCGACGCGCGTCGGCCTCCGTGCTTGAAAGGTCAGTATGTACTGCGTCGGCCTTCACGCCGACGCTAAAGGTATCCCATCTAGTGTCCGGGCCAAGGGCCTGGGACGAACCGACCCTGTTGCCAACCGCCACCCCCTCCGCCCGCTGATCCCGCGTTCGACGTAGGGTGAGTGCAGGCCGCTACGGCAGCGGCGCCGCGAGCAGCATGGATGTCGAGGGGGCGTCGACCGGCGATTGCCCACCACTTCGGCAGAGGTCATACTTGGGCGGCCATCCCGTCTCTGTCCCTACGGTGGCCCCTAGCTTTCGGACCACTCTTGGCGATAGGACGCTGGTCCATCGGTCCCCCTACCCATCGTGAGGAACGGAAGCGAGTCCATGTTTGCCCACCCAATCGAGTTCTTGGAACTCTTCAACGGACAGGTCCAATACGTGGTGCCGCGCTGGCAGCGGCGATATCGCTGGGGCCAATCCGATATCGAGCGGCTGGTAGAGGATGTCCTGACCGTCGCGGACGCGGGCCCCGACGCAACACACTACGCCGGGAACCTGCTCACCTTCCCGGATCCCGGTGCCGCTGGCGTGGTCAAGACCATCCGTGTCGTGGATGGTCAGCAGAGGCTGACGACCGTGAGCATCCTCCTGGGTTGCATAGCGGAAAAGCTCGGACCCAAGGGCCAATGCGGGGACTGGACGGCAGCCATCATCCGCAATGATCGGCTCACGAATCCTGGAAAGCGCCCGGACAAACTGCGCAAGCTGAGGCTTCAGAACGGCGACGAGGAAGAGTATCGACTCGGCCTTGATGGCCGTCCAACGGGTGCCGGGGCGGTAGCGCAGGCTTGGAGAGTCGCCCGCCGCCTCGTTGCGCGAAACGAAGTCGCCCGCCTACTGAGGGGACTCGAACGGCTTCGGGTGGTGAGCATCGGGCTCGCTGGCGGCGACGATCCGCAGCAGATCTTCGAGAGCTTGAATGCGACCGGCCGACCTCTCACGGAGAGCGAGAAGGTCAAGAACTGGCTCCTCATGGGATTGCCGGACGAGCAGCAACAGGATCTCCACGACAACCATTGGAAGCGGATCGAGCGAAGTCTGGGCGCCGAGCACACAACTGAGCCCACCGACATCTTCCTTCGGGATGTCCTTCGCTGGTGGACGGGGAAGGTTCAAGGCATCGATCACGTCTACGAAGCCCTTCGCCGGTGGGCATTGCGGAAGGGGCTTGCTGTGGAGCGACCGGCCCTGTGCCGTGATCTGGCCCGGCTCGCAGGGCTGTACGGCATCGTGATCGGCACGGCGGGCGCACACCCCAACTCCAAAGTCGAACGAGAACTCCGCCACCTACGCGAGATGGGGATCGACATTCACCGTCCGCTGACGTTGCGACTCCTAAATGACTCGGGCGAACCCGCTGCTCCCGGAGCGCATATGAACGACCTCGCAGCAACCCTTGCGGGGATCGGGACGTGGACTACCCGATTGTGGCTCGCGGACCGGGCGACAGCCGGTATGAACAGGGCGATCGTAGACCTCGCCCATGGACCAGGACCTGATGCTGGGGATGACGTTGCGGAGTACTGGCTAAATCGGATTCGTAGGCTTCGGAACACGCGCGTCGGGATACCCAACGACGAGGAGGTCCGGGAAGGACTTCGGAGCCGTAAGGCCTACGGAGGCAGCGCCACCCGGTCGTCGTTCGCGGTTCTGTGTGCGCTCATGGAGGCCGAGCACCGTGAGGAAGCACCGGCCCGCGACCATCTGACGATCGAGCATGTGATGCCGCAGAAGCTGACTGACGACTGGAAGAAAGCGTTGGGCGGCGATGCCGAGGAAGTACACGGGCGGTATCGGGACCGGCTCCCCAACTTGACGCTGAGCGGTGATGTCACCAATTCCGAAATGGGCACCGATACGTTCGACGCCAAGCGCAGGGTGTACCGCAGGAGTTCGATCGGGCTGACGAGACGGCTCGCGGGCGAGGACGACTGGAACGAGGCCGCGATTGAACGGCGGGCTGCGGACTTGGCGGGGCGGGCGTTGGCCCGCTGGCCCTGGCAGGACGGGGCCGGGTCCGCGAGCCGTACGAAGGTCGCGTCGGCAAGCCTCAGGTGGCGTGTTGGGGATGGGGCTTGGCATGAGGAAAGCAGTGCGAGCCAAATGTTGCTGAGCGTAGCGGCAGCCCTACTCAGCCTGGATCCGAAGAACGCCGAGAGACTGTCAGGGGAAGCGATCAGCTCGAATCTTCACTTGGCTAAGCGCTATCCGGCTGGGACCACGGCGGGAACCCTGACCATGCGCGCAGTCCCCGGCCATGAGGACTATGTGCTGTACCCGTACCGTCAGGACTACCGCGCGAGTGCCGACCATTGCCGGAAGATGGGGGAGCGATGCGGCGTGGCGGTCGAAGTCGAGTTCGAGGAGAAGAGTCGGACACAAGCCTTCTGGAGGTTCCTCAAGGAGAGTTTCGGCGGCGTTCCCGGACAAAAGGATACGTGGAGAGGGGCAACGCAGTGGACCGATCCCTTCAACTCGCACGGTGACGTTATCGGGATCTACGTCGGAAACCCAGAGAGGCTCTGGCTCTATGTGCGATCCGGGGAAAGCAAGGCATCGCACGAGAGAACCGCTCGGATGCGGAAGTTCTCCTGGATGATCTTCGAGCAGATGGCCGATCAGGATGTCGACGACAATGTGGAGCAAAACGGTGTGAAAGGCTGGTCAGTCGCAGTCCGAAGACGCTGGACGCGTGACGACGAAGACGAATGGCCGGAGGCCGCCGAATGGCTGATCGAGCAATGCGGACGGTTGCGCGCGATCGCCGGAGCGCCCACCGCCTCCGCTCGATGAGCCTAGGATCGTTGAGCGGCGGCAGTTCATGGACGGCTGAGTCGCGTATCCCAGGGGTGAGAAGCTGAGGACCCTCCACCGCTCCCAGCTACGCAACGGAGCTTCAGTGAACGACCTCCCTAGACTTCACTTCACAGCGCGCTACTAGGAAGGCCTTGGTGCGCGTCCGCCTAGTAGTGAAAGCTAGAAGCCGAGCCGCCCGGCGAGAAAAGGTAGCGATTTGAGCGCGATCCGCCGCCACGATGGCAAGGCAGCGTAGCACTGTCCCGAACAAGTGCGCGCCTTGAAGGCCAACTGCTTCCCCGACGCGAGACGCCGAAACTCCTGCTCTCCCCACGCATTGGCTTCCTCCTCTGTAGGCAGTAGCGGAGGGATCCTCAACAGCCCCTTCCCGCACACCTTGCACGGCACGTTGTGGGCCACGTACAGCTTAGGCATCATCTCCTCCAGTAAGCCAGACTTCTACCGCCAGACAGCCCTCGACGCTTCGCGCACGACCTCCCCCCTGGGCAACCCTTACTTGAGGGAAGAGGACGGCCTCGCTCTTCCCACAGGCTTGAGGATCGACAGCAACCACAGCATCCACGGCACACGGCTTCTGGAGACGACGCACTGCTCCGCTGAGGTCGCGACATGCACCAGCGACGACCCGGCCGTCGACCTCTCCCGCGGCGACCGTCGCTAGTGCGCATTCCGGCGATGCCGACCACCGATTCCGGCAAGCCGATCGCGGATTCCAGGCCATGCCGATCACCTTGGAGTGAGCGGAGGTCCATAGGGGCACTGGGGGTCGGGTTGAGGGTTGAAGTTAGGGTGTGGAGTCGGTCTTTGTCGAGTCGTAGAGCCTTCTCATCGAACCGCCCTTGAGGGTGATTCGGTGGGCGTTGTTGAGGAGTCGGTCCAGGATGGCGTCGCCGAAGGTGGGATCGCCGACGACGTCGTGCCAGTGGTCGACGGGGACCTGGCTGGCGAGCAGCGTGCCACGGCGGGCATAGCGATCGTCGAGGACCTCGAGGAGGTCGTGTCGTCCCTGGCCTGAGAGCGAAGCGAGTCCCCAGTCGTCGAGGATGAGGAGCCACGTCCGTGCGAGGCGCTGGATGAGCTTGGGATACGATCCGTCGCCCCGGGCGAGAGTGAGTTCGTCGAGGAGCCGGGAGACGCGGTAGTAGCGGGTCGAGATGCCGGCGCGGCAGGCCTGGTGGCCGAGGGCACAAGCAAGGTACGACTTCCCCGACCCGGGCGGACACGCGACGTAGTGCTCACAAATCCAGTGTTGTCATCCGTTATCGGTGGCACCCGCTGTGCGGTCGTGAGCTGCAGGTCTGCGGGCGCCACGTCCGGGGCGGTGAGGGCAGCCTTGTCGTCGTGCTTCCTGACGGGACCAGGACGGAGATCCCCGAGTGGATGACGAAGCCGGACGCGGGCAGTGGGGCTCAATTGGTCACGTCTCCACCCACGGTGTCTGTTGCCGCACTGCGAGCCCTCAGGCGGCTCCTTGACGCCCACATGGATAGCGGTGAGCCTTCGGCCGGCCACAATGACTTTGCTTCCCCGGCATCCGGAGGCTCTTGATGAAGGTTCGACAGCCGTTTCTGCCCCTGGGCTTCGGGTGCACCCATTGGGATACGCTTTCCCCGGAGGTTCGGGCGAGCGTGCTGGAACTCTGGATCGAGTTGCTGCGCGGGAATCTGCTGCGCCGGGAGGCTTCAGAGGCCGGAGAGGGCAAGGCCTCGTGAACCTGGCAAAGATCACACCACAGCACTTGGAGCGAACCGCGTACGTCTACATCCGCCAGTCGACGCTCAGCCAGGTTCAGGACAACCAGGAGAGCCGTCGCAGGCAGTACGAGCTGGCGGACCGGGCCCGCTCCCTGGGCTGGAGCCGGGTGGAGGTGGTGGACGAGGACCTGGGACGCTCTGGATCGGGGCGGGTCGTGCGCCCTGGATTCCAGCGGCTGCTATCCGCTGTGTGTCTGGAGGACGTGGGTGGTGTGTTCGCCCTCGAAGCCTCGCGTCTGGCCCGGAACAACAAGGACTGGCACCATCTGGTCGACCTGTGCGGGCTGACCTCGACGCTGATCATCGACGCCGAAGGGGTCTACGATCCCCACCACTTCAACGACCGGCTGCTCCTGGGCCTCAAGGGCACCATGAGCGAGTGGGAGCTGGGGGTGATGCGCCAGCGCTCTCTGGTGGCCCTGCGGGAGAAGGCGGAACGCGGGGAACTCTATACCATGCTCCCCATCGGGTTCCTCCGGACCCGGGACAACCGGTGCGAGCTGGACCCGGACCGGCGGATCCGGACGAGCATCGGGCTCGTGTTCGAGAAGTTCGAGGAGCTGGGAAGCATCCGGCAGGTCCTCCTCTGGTTCCGGCAGGAAGGAGTGGAGCTGCCAGCCGTCCAGTACGGGTCGTTCGGCCGAGGCGTGGTCTGGAAGCTCCCGGTCTACAACTCGGTGCACAACATCCTCACCAACCCCGTCTATGCGGGCGCCTACGCGTACGGGCGGACCCGCACGGAGACGGCGATCATGAACGGCGAGCCGAGAAGACGCCGCGGTATCCCCGTTGCCCAGGACAAGTGGGCCGTCTTGATCCCGGGGCATCACGATGGCTACATCGGGTGGGAGCGGTATCAGGCGAACCAGAAGCGGATCGCGGAGAATGTGCACATGAAGGGGCGGATGCGCCGCGGCGCTCCCCGGCGAGGCCGCTCGCTCCTTGCGGGGCTGCTGCGGTGCCGGCGCTGCGGACGACGGCCGCATGTCACCTACAGCGGCACCAACGGGCGGGTTGTCCGTTACAGCTGCCGTGGCGCGGCGATCAACCACGGGGCGGGTTCCTGCATCTCGTTCGGCGGCCTCGCTGCGGACCGCGCCGTGGAGGAAGCCGTTCTCGCCGTCATCCAACCCGGCGCCCTGGAGGCTGCGATCAGAGCCGCAGAGCACGCCAGGGAAGACCGGAAGCGGGACCGTGAGGTGCTGGCGCTGAAGGTGGAGCAGGCGCGCTACGAGGCGGAACGGGCACGCCGGCAATACGACGCCGCGGAGCCGGAAAACCGCCTTGTGGCCGCCGAACTTGAGCGCCGCTGGAACCGGGCCCTGGAGGCGGTGGCCGAAGTCGAACGGGAGTGGGTGGCCTTCGAGGCCGGCGAGCGCCAGAAGGACGAGAGGATCGACCGGGCGGCGCTCCTGCAGCTGGCTGAGGATCTGCCCGGCGTGTGGCACGATCCAGAGGCCGACATGCGGCTCAAGAAGCGCATCGTACGTACCCTCATCGAAGAGATCCTGGTCGATGTGGACGAAGAAGCGGCCCGCATCCACATGGTCGTTCGCTGGGCCGGCGGGCAGCACGCTCAGCTCTCGGTTCGAAAGAATCGCAAGGGGCAGCACCGTTACACGACGGACCGCAAGGTCGTGGACATCGTAAGGGAGCTGACAGCACTGCTCCCGGACGGACAGATCGCTCGCATCCTGAACCGCCTGGGACTCAAGACGGGCCGAAACAACAACTGGACGGCGGGCCGGGTCACCAGCCTGCGCCATTATCACGGCATCCCGGTCCATGACCCCGCGACCTGCGAGCAGGAAGGACTGATCACTCTGCAGGAGGCAGCCGCGTCCCTGGACGTCAGCCCGCCCGTCGTTGGCAGGCTCCTGCGGAGAGGGATCCTTCCGGGACGACAGGTCGTGCCGTACGCTCCGTGGACCATCCGGACCGTAGATCTCGACGAGCCCGCAGTCCAGGAATACGTCCGACGCGTGCACGCCCGCAGAAAGGCTCCGCGAACTCTGGATCCGGAGCAGCTAACTATCGGCCCCACAAGCACATAGAAAGGTGGTGCAGTATGTCACTGGATCGGGCGGGCCGCTGACGAGGACGGTCTGGCCGTCCCGGATCCATTGGCCGGAAGCGAGGCGGAGCACGAGGGAGCGGTCGAGACCACGGGGGGCCTTGAAGTTTAGATCTTCTATGGTGGCGTCGAGGTGGAGTTTGGCGATGCCCTTGAGGCGCACGTAGCGGCGCTGTTCCCGTTCGGTCTTCTCGCGTTCGAGGAGCAGGGAGAGGCGGTCGTCGAAGGAGAGTTCGGCGATGTCGGGCATGGCGGTCTGCTCCTCGAAGGCCTGGGCCATGCCCGTGAGCCGGAGTTCGTGGAGCAGGTCGAGGGTGGGTTGGCGAAGCATCTTTCGTCAGGACTCCTTTCCGTTCTGGCTAGCGGTGGTGTAGTACTGCGGCCCGCGGATGTGGGCGTGCTCTGCGGGCAGGGAGAGTTCGTGTTGCCCGGCGGCTGCGGTCTGGTCGCGGCCGGTGGCGAGGATGGACTTGACGGACCGGTAGCTCACCGTGCCGATCTCCAGCGCGTGGTGGCAGGCGGCTTCCAGACGTTCGGCGGAGTAGGCGCGTAGCAGACGCATGAGCCCGAGGCAACTGCGATAGCCCTGTTCAGGGTGGGGCCGGCTCTCGAGGAGTCGTTCGATGAACGCGACCGTGTGCGGTCCGGCTTTGCGGCCCCAGGCGACGAGCCGCGACGGCGTCCACTCAGCGTGGGCGCGGTGGGCAGCCGGCATGTGGGCCGGGTCGGTCGCGTATCCGCCCTTCCTGTGGACCCGGAGGTGCGCGGCGACCCGGCGGTGCTTGTGGAAGATCTCCACGGTCTGGGCCGTGAGCCTAACATCGACCTCGCAGCGGCCCAGCGGGTGGGGGACGCTGTAGAGCGCGTGCGCGACCTGGATGTGGTAGTCGATGTTGACCCGCGCCTTGCGCCACTGGGCGTACTCGTAGCGCTTGGCCGGAAGCGGCTTGAGCGCCGGCCGGTCCAGATCCTCGAACCAGCTGCTGCGGCTGCCTTCGGTCTTCTTGAACGGCCGCTCGTTCAGCGCGGCCAGCAGCGGCGCGACGGCCTCGCGGAGTTCGCCGAGCGAGAAGAACGTCTGGTTGCGCAGCGGCGCCATGATCCAGCGCTCGACGTGCTGGACCGCGGCCTCCACCTTCGCCTTGTCCCTCGGTGCCCGGGGCCGCGCCGGCAGCACCGTGGTTCCGTAGTGGGTGGCCAGTTCCTGGTACGTCGGGTTCAGGTCCGGCTCGTAGCGGCTGGCCTCACGGACCGCCGCCTTCTCGTTGTCCGGGATCACGAGTTCGGGCACCCCGCCCCAGAACTCGAACATCCGGACGTGCGACATCGTCCAATCCGGCAGCGACCGGCTCCGCGTCACGTCCACGAAGGTATGGTTCGAAGCGCCGAGGACACCGACGAAGACCATGGCGCCCTGCACCTCGCCGGTCTTCCGGTCCACGATCTCGAACTTCGGGCCCGCGTAGTCCACGAAGGCCTTCTCGCCCGCCCGGTAGACCTGCCGCATGACCACGTCGAGCTGCTTCCGCCACGCCCTGTAGCGCTCGCAGTACCAGCTGTACTGATAGCCGTCCGGATGAGCCGCGCGGTACTCCAGCCACAACAGCTGCAGCGTCACGCCCTTGTGGCGGTGTAGCTCCCGGTGGACGCGTCCCCAGTCCGGCTCTGGCCGGGGAACCCGCGACGGTGGCGGGGCCGGGAACAAGGCCGCCTCCAGCGCGGCGTCGTCCAGCCCCTCCGGCAACGGCCAGGAGTAGCCCGCCGCGCTTGCCCGCCGCACGTAATCGCTCACCGTGCTGTTGGCGACGCCGAGCGACGTGGCGATCTCGCGGTGGCTGCGCCCGAGCTCGTACTTCAGGCGCAGAAGCTCTCGAATCTTCCGCATGGACAACCTCTTCTGCGACACCTCTTCCTCCTCGTCTCCAGGGACCTCTGGCGAGGATGGAAGAAGACGTCGCTACAGCAGGTTCTCCAGCGCTCCTACTCGCTCACTCCAAGGTGATCGGCATGCACCGGAATCACTGATCGGCATGCACCGGAATCGGTGATCGGCATGGAATGGAATCACTGATCGGCATGCGCCGGAATCCGCAGCTAGACCGGCGGCCGTCCCCGCCCTTTACGGCGTCGAGCTTCGGCAAGTCACGGTAGAGGACTACGCGATCGACAATCCCAAGGACCACAGAGCCGCAATCGGGCCGGACATGGCTGCGCCTCGTGTGAGGCGTCGGAAGTGCCGCTGGCGGCGTCAATTCAGTCTTCGGGACGACGCTGGAACCCCCTGGACATCGCCGATTCCGGCGCAGTTGACACGGTCGGATTCGGCCTCCTGACTTGTAGGTATGACGACGCTGACGGAGGGTTCCTCGCATCGGTGCGCGGACCTGCCCGCTAACGCGGGAGAGCCAGGATGAAACCAATTGCGGGTCAAGTCCGTAAGATGTTGCCCTTCGGGTCACCGAAGGGTGGAAGGGTAGTGCGACCAGACGAGACGAAACGCGGGAGGAGACGCGTAGTTCAGATTGATCCACCCCACGGCGGAATCGATTCCCGTGCCCCTCGACAGGGGCGCTGGCGGGGACCGGTCGCCGATCCGGTTTCCCGGGTACATGAACGGCCCGGCATCGCGAGCCTCCATCCCGCCGCCGACCGCGCTTCGCCAGGCCCGTTGAACGGCTTCTCCGAAGCGTTCGCGGGGGAGCTCCGCCATCGCAGGGCCGGCGGTCGCCGCCGGGTCTCGGACACGCCGGCGACGGGGGTGTCTGACGCGGTTAAGCCCGGTAAGTATCCATGTCAAGCGGAAGCCGTTTTTCTTTGTAGAGACCTGCCTCGCGGCGTGTCTCGCGACGGCTCGGTTGCGGTGTCCGCTTCTCCCCGGCTCGATCATCCGTGAGCGCTCCCCGCCGGGCTGGGCGTCGGGAAGGCCGGGCAGGAGTACTCGCGCGGCGGATGTGCCGTCCAAGTGCGGTCCTGGTGCACCAGGGCGTTGGCGAGGACGAGGAGCTTCCGCATCACCGCCGTCAGGGCGACCTTCGGCGGCTTGCCCCGGGCCACGAGCGCCTCGTACTTGCGCTTGAGGTCGGGATTGTGCTGAACCGCGACCACCGCGGGCATGTAGAGCAGTCTGCGGACCCGGTGCCTGCCGCCTTGGATGAAGCTCCGTCCCTTCCAGTGTCCGGACTCCCGGGTGACCGGGGCGAGTCCGGCGAGGCTGGCGGCGCGCGACCGAGTGAGCATACCCAGTTCTGGCAAATGGACGATCAGTCCCGCGGCGGTGATGTCCGAGATGCCCGGGATCGAGGTCAGGATCTCGGCCCGGCGCTCCATTGCCTTCTCCTCCCCGATCCGCTGCCGGATCTCGGTATCGATGAGCTTCAGCTGGCGGTCGATCTGCCGCAGCCTCTGCCTGGTGACCCGCTTGCCCACGGGAGTGCGCAAGTTCTTGCCCCGGTTGGTGGTTGCGGTGCGATCCCTGACCAGCGCGTCGCGGATCTGGTGGAGCTCGGCAAGGTCGCGCTGTCGCTCCGACCGCGCCTGGGTCGGGCGCAGGTCTTCGACAGCGGCCGCCATGGTGGCCAGCATCCGGGCGTCCACCGCGTCGGTCTTGGCGCGCCGCCCGATGGAGCGGGCGAAGGACCGGACTTGGAAGGGGTTGATCGCGTACAGGGGGAGCCCGGCCTTCAGGAGGGTGTCCTCGAAGTCGCGGTGGAAGGCTCCGGTGGGTTCGTACGCGATCCGGTCGATCCCGGAGCCGATCCAGGCGATCAGCTTCCGGAAGCCGGCCCTGTCGTTCGGGAACCGGGACGCTCTCCCCTCGGGGGCGGCGAAGGCGTCGAGCCAGTCCTTGGAGATGTCGATTCCGACGGTGCGGAGGATGCTGATCATGTGTTCTTCCCTTCTCCTGTGCTTGTCATGCGAGCCTCGATGCTCGTGTATCCATTCAGGACATTGGGAAGGACGGTGGCGACCACACTCAACGACGGCCCCTTACGGCCAGCCAGCATATCGATCCGACCACCGTCCCTGCTGAGCGCCCGCTCCGGCTCGCTCCGCTCGCCTCTGCGGGCGCTCAGCAGCCCGGGCCTTCCCCGTGACCCGGTCATGCAAATCACGCGGGAATCTGCATGATTGTTAGAGACAAGCCAGCCTACCCGTTGTCATACAACGGGGCTGGCGAGGGGGTGGCTCCCGCCCCCCTTCGAACCCCCCGCGCGTCGCGCTCCTGTGGAGGTCGCGCATGGAGGCGCCGCCCCCTTCCCCCCCGCGCCGGTGCGGCGTGATGCCTGAGCGCCGCACCGGCGTCGTCACCGCCCGCGTATCGGCGACCGAGTTCGCCGACTGGCGGGCCAAGGCCGCAGCCGCAGGCGTGCCCCTGTCGGTGCTCATCCGGCGGGCCATGGCCCGTACGCGGACCTGGACGGCCCGCGCGGCCGAGGTCGAGCGCGAGCGCACCCGGGAGGTCGGCCGCATCGGCAACAACCTCAACCAGATCGCTCGCTGGGCGAACACCCACAAGGGGTCGGCCGAAGCCGTCGAGGTGATCGCCCGTCTGGTCGCCATCGAGCGCGCGCTCGGCGAGCTGGCTCGCTTCGAGAGCCCGGAGCGCGATGCACATTAAGTTCCTGGCGCACGGGACCGGCTCGGCCGGCAAGGCGGCTGGCTACCTCTTGGGGGAGCGGGACGCTGCCGGGAAGCCGCGCGAGGGCGTCGAGGTGCTGCGGGGGAATCCGGACATGGTGGCCGCGGTGGCCGACTCGCTCGACTTCGAGCACAGGTACACCTCCGGCGTGATCGCTTGGGCGCGGGACGACCACCCCACCGACGAGCAGATCGAGGCGGTGCTCGACGAGTTCGAGAAGACGGCTTGGGCGGGGCTGGAGCCCGACCGATACGCGTGGGCGGCCGTGCTGCACCGCGAGGAGGGCGGCGGCGCCCATGTCCATGTCCTCGCGGCACGATGCGACCTGGAGACCGGGCGGAGCCTCAACATCGCCCCTCCAGGCTGGCGCAGGACGTTCGATCCGCTCCGCGACGCCTTCAACCACGAGCACGGCTGGAGCCGTCCCGACGATCCGGCTAGGGCCAGAGTGCAGCAGCCCGGCCACCGCGCCTACGTCGAAGCGGCGCAGCTGCGGACCGGGCTTCGGCTCGAATCCTCACCCCGCGATCTGATCCGGGACTACCTGCTCCAGCGCGTCGAGCACGGCACTGTGCGGAACCGTGCCGATGTCGTCTCCGCACTGCGGGAGGCGGGCCTCGAAGTGCCGCGCCAGGGCAAGGACTACCTCACCGCGCTGGACCCCGAGACCGGGGACCGGTGGCGGCTGAAAGGAGAACTGTATGGAGAGAACTTCGACCGCGAACGATTTGACCGAGAGGCTGCAGAGCCGGCTGAAGAGCGAGCGCCGGGAGATCGAGGAGTTGACCGCGAGCGAGCTCGAACGGCTCGCCAAGAACTCGCGGCGCGTCGCGAGGAACGCGCTGCGTACCATCGAGCGCGATACGGAGGAGGCGACCGGGAGGGTGCGCGAGTTGCTGGTCAAGGCGTGGCTCCGGCCCTTCGTCGTCGGCCTGAGCCTCTGGATCGGTTTCTTCGCCGGAAGCTGGGCGACGATGCGCTGGTTGGCGGGGAGCATCCAGAACCGGATCGAGACCCGCGCCGAACTGAATCGGGACATCGGGGACGCCCGGCGGACGCTGGCCCAACTGGAGGTGGACACCTGGGGGCTCGTGTTCCACGAGATCGAGGGCGAGCGGTTCGTGGTGGTGCCGGACGGGGTGCTGGCCGATCCGCCCTGGTGGGTGGACGGGGATCGTCCGGCGTTGAAGCTGTCGAACGAGTAAAGGAGGTCTATGACCGCGTTAGAGGAGCAGTTGACGAGGGCCTTGCGGAGGCTGTGCGCGCAGTACGAAACGGAACAGCAGCGGCACTCCGAGCAGGTCGAAGCCTTGCGAGGGCGCGTCGAGCGGCAAAGCGGGGAGAACGAAGCCTTGCGGCAGCACGTCGAGCGGCAGAGCGGGGAGAACGAAGCCTTGCAGATGCGAATCGAGCGGCTCGACGCGCTAGCGACACGCTTGGCCGAGTATTCCGGGACATCCGCCGTCGCGAGACCGCGCGGCCTCCGTATCTGATGCGCCGTCCCGGACCGGATCGCGATCAGGGTCCGAGCCGCTGACGATGGCGTCCAGCCGCTTGCCACCCGAACGCCGCAGCGCCCGGCGGGCCGTCAATCGCCCGTCTGGCGGGGACGGCTTCCCGGGGCGAAGTTTCAAACGCGCAGATCGTGCAGTCCATCACGAGAGGAATCGAATGATGGCACGCACGAAACGAAGTCGGCGCTCGTACAGCGCCGGCGAATGGGGCCGGAATCGGGTCCGGGTCTTTACCGATCCCAGAACCGGCATCATCCAGGTCGAGTGGCGCGAGAACGGGCGCAGGCTCACCCGGTCGCTGAAGCACCGTGACTGGGACCGGGCCAAGAGACAGGCGGACAAGATCGCCGCCGGACTCGCCGAGCCCGCGACCACGGACACGGCGGAAGCCGAGTCCGAGCCGCTCACCCTGGAGACGCTGTTTGAAATCTACGGTGAAGAGGTCACCCCCACTAAGAGCAAGCGGTCGCGGAACCACGACCGGGCCATGATGAGGAGGCTCCTTCGGTTCTTCGGGAGGCACCGGAAGGCCGTGACGCTTTCGCAACGCGACTGGGACCGCTTCATCCGGGCGCGGCGCGTCGGAAAGGCCGGCGGTAGCCGCAGACCCGTGTCCGAACGGACGATCGAATACGATCTGAGGCTGCTACTCGCGATTCTCAACTGGGCCGCGAAGTCAAGGGACGATGAGGGACGGCTCCTCCTCGAATCCAACCCGCTCCGGGGCCTCAAGCTGCCAAAGGAGAAGAATCCGAGACGGGTGGTGCTCACCCAAACAGAGTACGAAGCGTTGCTCGCGGTGTCCGCCCAGGTGGACTGGCGGTTCCGAGTGGCCTTGGTGCTCGCCCACGAGACCGGGCACCGAATCGGTGCCATTCGGCAGCTTCGTTGGGCCGACATCGACCTCGATGGCCGGAACATCCGGTGGCGGGGAGAGCACGAGAAGACCGGTTACGAGCACCGGACTCCGGTCACTGCCAAGGCGCTCGCCGCCTTGGAGGAAGCGCGGAGCCACAACCCCGGGATTGGGGACGCGCCCCTGCTGACCGCGCCGAAGGATCCCTTCGCGTGCATGAGCCGCTCGCTGGCGCGGGACTGGTGGAAGAAGGCCGAGACGCTTGCGGAGCTGGAACCCAAGCGTGGCCGCGGCTGGCACTCGCTGAGGCGGAAATTCGCCTCCGACCTGATGGACCTGCCGCTGAAGGTGCTCTGCGACCTCGGCGGCTGGAAGACCGCCGAGACGGTCCTCCAGTGCTATCAGCGCCCCGACGAGGACCGGCTCAGAAAAGCCATCGAGGAGTACCGGGGGGTTGGCTCCACGTCCAAATAGCGGACATAATTAGCGAACATCAAACCCCCCAAATCACGTAACTTCAATCGGGGCGGCCGGATTCGAACCGGCGACCTCCTGCTCCCAAAGCAGGCGCGCTACCGGGCTGCGCTACGCCCCGCAGAGGTGCGACATGATCTTCGAACATCGCTTATTCAAGGGTCGAGCGGTAGCTGTGGTCCGCTCCGCCGGCATCGCCGCGGCGATCGGGTCTGTGCTGGTCACACCCCCCCGGGGGGTGGCGCAGGAAACCCCGGGCGCTGACACTGCGGCCGCCCCGGCATCCGACCCGGCGCCCGTTCCCGGCGAGACCCTGACGGTCTACCTCCTTACAGTCGGGCCCGGCGATGGAGTCGAGCAGCTCTTCGGACACAACGTCCTGCTGATCAGGGATTCGACCACGGGCTACGAGGGTGCGTTCAACTACGGGCTTTTCGATCCCGGTGAAGCGGGATTCCTGCTGAATTTCCTGAAGGGCCGGATGATGTACCGGGTAGCCCCGCTGCCCCTGGACTACCTGCTTGCGTCCTATCGCGCCGACAATCGCCGGGTCTGGGCCCAGGAACTCGATCTGGAGGCGGCCGCCAGGGCGGAGCTGCTCGATCTCCTTACGACCGCGTCGCTGCCCGAAAACAGCTACTATCGCTACGAGTACTTTCTGAACAACTGCTCGACCAAGCTCCGGGACGCTCTGGACTCCGTCCTTCGCGGGCAGCTGCGGGCCGCCACCGACCTCCCGGATGATCGCGGGATCACCTGGCGCCAAAACACGCGCAGACTCACCAGCAACCGGCTGCACTACTACGCCGGGATCGATCTCCTGCTCGGACCCAGGGGTGACGAGGTGACCACGCAGTGGCAGGAGATGTGGGTGCCCATGAAGCTCAGAGATGCTCTCGGTGCCCTCTACATCACGCGGAGCGACGGGAGCCGGGCCCGCCTGGTGAGCTCGGAGGCGGTTTGGGTGGAGTCCGACCGGGAGCACGAACCGGCAGCCTCACGATCCATGGCGTTCCTCTTCCTGCTCTTCGGAGCGGGCGCCGGATTGGTTCTCGTGATGTTTGGACGGGAATCCGCCGACCGGAAGAGGCGCGGTCGGTTGGGACTCAGTCTGCTCGGGTGTCTGTGGGGGACATTCTGCTTCGTCGCCGGGGTGCTGCTCGTGGGCATGCACTGGACCGACCACGAATTCATGTACTGGAACCAGAATGTCCTGTTGTTCAGCCCGCTCGGGATCTGCGTCGCGGTCGGGCTGGTGCGCGTGGCGAAGCGAGGGACCACCGGCCTGTGGGATCGCAGATTCGCCCTCGCCTCACTCGGGGTTGCCGTGGTGGGGGCAGCACTGCACCTGATCCCTTCCCTGGGCCAGGGCAACATCGAAGTCATCCTCCTTGCGATGCCGATGCACGTTGCGGTGTGCTGGGTGATGATGCGCACCCACCGGATGGATGACTCCCTGGTCTACGCCTGAATCATCCTTGCATGAAGGTGGCCAGTGCGCGAAAGGCCTTCCCACGGTGGCTTCGCTCGTTCTTCTCGGCGGCAGACAGTTCCGCGTAGCTGCGACCGGTCTCTTCGTCCAGGAAGATGGGATCGTAGCCGAAGCCGCCCGCCCCCTGTCCCCGGGTGAGGATGCGGCCAGGCGCCTCGCCCCTGAAGTGCGTCGTGCGGCCCGACGCGGGATCGAACAGGCAGACCACGCAGACATACCGCGCCCCGCGCCGGGATGACGGAAGCCCGTCCAGGGAGTCCAGCAGGTATCGATTGTTCGCCTCGTCGCGCATGAGCCCCGGATAGCGGCCGGGTGGAGCGAAGCGCTTCGTCCTGACTCCGGGCCGGCCTCCAAGGGCGTCGACTTCCAGTCCCGAGTCGTCGGCCACCGTCTGGAGTCCCGAGAGCCCGGCGAAGTAGCGCGCCTTGGAGGCCGCGTTTTCCTCGAACGACTCGTAGGGTTCCAGCCCTTCCTCGGCCTCCGACCACGGAATGCCGGCCTCTTCGAGTGTCACGACGGGAGGGCCTGCCCACCCGGCATCCGCCAGGATGCGCGCGGCCTCGCCCGCCTTTTGGACGCTCCGCGTTGCCAGGAGCAGCTTCATTCGCCACCTCGAATCCGCTTCACCAGCGCACTGGTCGAGCACCCCGGCACCAGCGGCACGATCTCCACGCGTCCCCCGCGGGCCCGCACGGCACTGGCGCCGGCCACCTCGTCCTCGGTGTAGTCCCCCCCCTTGACCAGCACGTCGGGCTGCAGTTCGGCGATGAGTTCGCGCGGGGTATCCTCGTCGAAGGTCGTGACGATGTCGACGCACTCGAGCGCCGCCACCACCAGCGCCCTGCTCCGCTCATCGACGATCGGGCGATTCCGGCCCTTCCCCAGCCGCCGCATCGACGCGTCGGAGTTGATCGCAACGAGAAGCGCGTCTCCCAGGCGGCGCGCCTGGTCCAGACACTCCACATGGCCGCGGTGCAACAGATCGAAGCAGCCATTCGTGACGACAAGGCGAAATGACCGCTCCGGGCCCGCGCGGCGCACCGCTTCGCGTCGGTCCAGCACCTTGGCTGCGGGGGACCGAGCGGGCCGGAAAGGCTCCATCGCCGTCACCTGTCGAGCGGAGCGCGGATCCGGGCCACGGGTCGCCGGAACGGGACTACAGGAACTGGAAGCAGAGGAACGCGGTCAGCAGGATCGAGACCCACAACACCATGCTCCCCGCCGGCCAGGTGCGGGCCAGGACCCCATGCGGGCCATGCGCCCGGAAAGCACCGCGGAGCACGCGCCCGACCGTGTTGAGAACCGCGGTGCGGAACGCCCGATCCACGGCGCCCACCATCGAACCGGTCACGCGGGTGACCTTCACGGCGGCGCGCCTGTACACCCAGTCGGCATCCAGATTCACCGACGGAATCTCGGCCGGGTAGATCTTCCACAGGTGGAAGGCGACCACCGCACCGATGGCGAAGCAGAGCAGCTGAACCTGGGTGAGTACATGAGTATATGTGTAGGGTTCGTAATCCACCGCATACGGCAGAAGGCTGTAGAGCAGCCCGGGCCAGATGCCGATCGCGATGCAGGCGAGCGCCCCGATGCCCATCGCCACCAGCATGTTGCGTGGCGGTTCGCGCGTGCGGATCCCGGAGTCGTGCGCAAAGAAGGCGAAGTAGGGGATCTTGATGCCCGCGTGCTCGACCACCCCCGCCGAGGCGAAGAGCATGACCGGCCAGATCCAGTAGTAGTGCTCATCGAGGAGCGCCGACATGATCATGCTCTTGGACACGAAGGCGTTGAAGAGCGGGACGGCCGAGATCGACAGCGCCCCGACGATGCACAGCGTGGCCGTCCAGGGCATCGACTTGTAGAGTCCGCCCAGATCCGACGCCTTCGTCTTGCCCGTCATGTGCATGACCGCGCCCATGGACATGAAGAGCAGCCCCTTGAAGAGCACGTCGTTGAAGGCGTGGGAGACGGCGCCGTTGACCGCCAGGGTGGTCCCCACCCCGATCCCGCACACCATGAAGCCGATCTGGTTGATCATCGAGTAGCCCAGCGTGCGCCGGAGATCGTTCTCGATGACCGCGTAGAAGATCGGGAAGCACGCCATGACGGCGCCGACGTAGATGAGCACCTCGGTTCCGGCGTAGCCGCGCGCCAGTGCGTAGATCGCCACCTTGGTGGTGAAGGCGCTCAGGAAGACGGTGCCGGTCGGCGTCCCCTCGGGGTAGGCGTCGATGAGCCAGCTGTGAGCCAGGGGAAACGCCGCCTTGACCCCGAAGGCGAGGAAGACCAGCCAGCCCGCCAGTCCCTCCAGCCCCATTGCGCCGAACTCGAGGCTTCCCGTCTGGTGCGCGTGCACCATGGCTCCCGCGAGCAGCGTCACCCCCGAGACCACATGCACGATCAGGTAGCGCATGCCGGCCGCGGCCGCGCGCTCCGAACGCCGGGCCCAGATGAGGAAGACGGAGCTGATCGCGAGCAGCTCCCAGAAGACGAAGAGGCTGATGAAGTCGCCCGCGAAGACGGCCCCCAGGGCGCTGCCCGCGTATACCACGGCCGAAGTGTGCTGCAGCGTGGGGCTGTCCCCCTTCCCCAGGTGCAGCGAGTAGATGATCGCGATGAACGCACCGAGATGGAACAGGTAGCCGAAGAGGAGGCTGAGGCGGTCGGCCCGGACGGGCGTGAGGGTGTACCCGAGGAGCTGGTACGACAGCTCGTAGCCGTCCTGCAGCCCCCATACGTTCAGCGCTCCCACGACCGGAATGAGGATCAGCCATGCCATCCGCAGGCGGGGCATGTCCCGCAGGAAGGGCACGAGGAGCGCCCCCGCGAAGAAGATCAGGAATGGAGGGACGCTACTCGGCATCGTAGTAGTCCTCCCTGCGCATCACCAGACGGCGCAGCCCCTTGGCCAGGACGATCAGCAGCGCGATCCCGAAAAACCCGAAGAAGGGATACATGACCGGCAGATCTTCGAGGGGGTGGTGGATATCGCGTTGAACGAAGAGGTCCCACACGAGCACGATCGCGCAGAGCGTGAAGAACCCGACCAGGATCCTCCGGTGCCATGGCTGCGGCACGCTGTTGGGCTTGTGATCGCTCATTGTCCGGTCACCATCGCCATGAGCCGGTAGAACGGCTCGGGGTACACGAAGAGCGCCAGGCAGGCCGCCGCCGTCGTCACGATCGCGACAAGGGACCACCGGGGCGCGCGGTGGTGGTCTTCGTGGCCTGCGTGGCCCTCATGCCCGGCGGGATCCGCATGGTGATCGGGGACCTCCGCGTCCTTGCCGAAGAAGCCCTTCAGCGGGATCTCCATGAGATACGCCAGCGACAGCAGCGAGCTCACCATCAGCACCGCCAACAGCCCCACCTGCCCCGCCTCCAGCGACCCCAGCCCCAGGAACCACTTGCTCCAGGACCCGCCGGTGGGCGGCAGCCCGACGATCGACAGGGTCCCGATGAAGAACGCCGCAAAGGTTACCGGCATCTTGCGGCCCAGACCGCCCAGCTGGCTGACGTCGCTCCTGTGGGTGGCAACCATGATCGCCCCGGCGCAGAAGAAGAGGGTGATCTTGCCGAAGGCGTGCATGGCGATGTGCATGCCGCTGCCGATCACGCCCCAGCTGTTCGCCAGCATGGCGCCCAGCACGACGTACGACAGCTGGCTCACGGTGGAATAGGCCAGCCGCGCCTTGAGGTTGTCCTTGGTGAAGGCGACCAGCGAGCCCAGGATGATGGTGGCGGCCGCGATCCACATCAGCCAGGTGGAGGCGCCGAGTTCGCTCACGAAGTCGATGCCGAACACGTAGACGGTGATCTTCAGGACCGCGAAGACCCCCGCCTTGACCACCGCCACCGCGTGCAGGAGCGCGCTCACCGGGGTCGGCGCCACCATCGCGGCCGGAAGCCAGCGGTGGAAGGGCATCACGGCCGCCTTGCCGATCCCGAAGACGAAGAGACCCAGAAGCACCGGTACCGCGCCGGCGGGCACGTTGCCGCGAAGGATCCCGCCGGGCTCGAAGTCGAGGGTGCCGGCCATGGCGTACACCCAGATGATCGCCAGCAGCTGGAAGACGATCGACGTCGAGAAGAGGACTCCCAGATAGACGCGTCCCGCGCGCTTGGCCTTCTCGGTACCCGCGTGGGTGACCAGGGGGAAGGTCGTGAGCGACAGCACTTCGTAGAAGACGAAGAGGGTGAAGAGATTCCCCGCGAAGGCCACGCCCATCACGGAGGCGATGGCGAAGGCGAAGAAGAGGTAGAAGCGCGTCTGGTTCTGCTCGTGGTGGCCGCGCATGTAGCCGATCGAGTACACCGTGGTCACGATCCACAGGAACGAGGCGATCAGCGCGAACAGCACCCCCAGGGGCTCGGCCTGAAGGGCGATGCTTATTCCCGGGATCGGCTCCGCCAGCACCACCTCGGGGAGCGCGCCATCGCTTACCGCACCGTAGATCCTGAGCACGACCGCGAAGAGGGCGCCCGCGGTAACCAGGCTGGCCGCCTCGCGCGCGTTGGGATTCGCACGCAGGAGCAGTATCAAGGCAGCCCCGACGACGGGCAGGACGAGCGAAAGGATCAACTGGGTAGTCATTGCCCGATCCCGGCCATCAGAACTTCGGCCGCCTGCCGTGCGATCCCCACCGTCCGGCCCGCATCGATGCCGAAATACAGATTGAGGATAACCAGGGCCCAAGTCGGCCACAGAAGCATCCACGGCGCCTCGCCGGGCTCCCCCTCACCCTGGAACTCCCGGAAGTAGGCTACCTCGACCACGCGCCAGATGTATACCAGCGCCATGAGGGAAGTCAGCAGGATCAGCACCGCCACGGGCCACCAGCCCCGCTCCAGCGCCCCAAGTATCAGGTACCACTTGCTCACGAACCCGACCGTGAGCGGCACGCCCACCAGGCTGAGCCCGCCGACCACGAACGCCGCCATCGTCACGGGCATGCGGCGCCCGAGTCCGGCCATGGCGCCGATCTGCACCGATCCGATCCGGTACATCACGCACCCCATCGCCATGAAGAGGGCTCCCTTCATCAGCGCGTGGTTGAACAGGTGCAGCAGCGTGGCGGTCAGGCCCGTCACCGTCGCGAAGGAAAGCCCGAGGATCATGTACCCGATCTGGGCCACCGAGGAGTAGGCGAGCAGCCGTTTTACGTTGACCTGGAAGATCGCCACGAGCGACATGCTGACGATCGCAACCAGCGCCAGGGGCAGGAGGACCCGGTCGAGCTCCATCTGCTCGAACGAGAACTGCCAGCCGAACACCGTCAGGAAGAACCGCAGCAGCATGTAGACGGCCACCTTGGTGGCGGTGGACGCCATGAACGCGGTGACCGGCGACGGCGCGTAGGTGTAGGCGTTGGGCAGCCACAGGTGCAGCGGGAAGAGAGCCAGCTTGAGACAGAACCCCACGGCGAGGAACCCGTAGGCGACCTTCACCGTGCGCGAATCCCAGACGCCCGGAAGAAGCTGCGCCAGGTCCGCCATGTTCAGCGACCCGGTCATCGAGTACAGCAACCCGATCCCGATCACGATGAACGTGGCCCCGACCGACCCCATCACCAGATAGCGGAAGGCCGAGGTGAGCGCGCGGCGGTCCCGTCCCAGCGAGATCAGCGCGTAGGCCGAGAGCGACGAGATCTCCAGGAAGACGAAGACATTGAAGACGTCGCCCGTGATCGCGATGCCCAGCAGTCCGGAGAGGCACAGCAGATAGGCCGAGTAGAAGAGCGGGATGCGCCGCGCCTCGATCTCGCGCTCTACGCTCACGAGCGCATAGGGCGACACCAGCGCGCCGATGGTGGAAACGATCACCAGCACCCAGGCGTTTACCACATCGACGCGGTACTCGATGCCGATCGGGGGGATCCAGTCCCCGATGGCATAGGAGATCACCCCCGCGGACGTCACCTGCCCCAGCAGGGCCAGCGCGATCCCCAGCGAGACCCAGCTCGCGATGACCGCCAGACCCCACGCCGCCCGTCCGTTGCGCACGAAGAGGCAAAGCGGGGCGGCCAGAAGAGGCACCACCACCTGAAGGATCGGGAAGTGCTGCGCCATCAGCCGCCGGCCTCGATTCCGGCTTCGATGCTGTTGATCTCGTCCTCTTCCACCGTCCCGTACGCCTCCTTGATGCGGATGGCCAGCGCCAGTGCGACCGAAGTCGTCGCGATGCCCACCACAATCGCCGTCAGGATCAGTACATGGGGCAGCGGATTCGAGTACACGACGTCGGCGACGGTTTCGTGCGTCCCCTGCATCGCCCCGGGGAGTTCGGTGCCCCCGGGCATTTCGGCCGCACCAGCGACCTCGGTGGTCCCGGGAACGTCCGCCGCCCCGTGCCCTTCTTCGCCTCCGTGGTCGTCGACCAGGATCGGCGGCGTCCCCCCGGTGATCTTGCCGAGGGTGATGTACAACATGAAAACAGAGGTCTGAAATACATTCAGGCCAACGACTTTCTTGATCAGATTGCCGCGCGAAATCAGAATGTAGAAGCCGACCATCATCAGGAAGATGACGACCCAGTAGTTGTAGTGGGAAACGAGCAGGCCGACGTTCATTGCGCCTTCCTCCTTCGCCCCGCGAAGAGGTAGAAGACCGACACCATCACCCCGAAAACAGTGACCAGAACGCCGAGCTCCACCGCCAGGATGCCGTAGTGCTGCCCGTGCTCCGGGTCGTGCGCCAGGGCATTGTAGCCCAGGTAGTTGTGTCCCAGCAGCATCGTCACCACGCCGACCCCCGCGTAGATCACCACGCCCATCGCCGCGCAGCCGCGCACGAACCAGGGCGGCAGAACCCGCTGCACCTCGTCGAGGCCGTACACCAGGGCGAGAAGCGCGAATGCCGCGGCCAGGATGACCCCCGCCTGAAAGCCGCCGCCGGGGCTGTAGTCGCCGTGGAAGTGCACGTAGAGCGCAAAGGTGATAATGAAGGGAGCGAGGACCTTGGCACCGACACGGACGATGACCTCTTCCCTCATCCGTCGCCCCCTTCCCCGCCATCGCGCTCTCTTCGCGTCCTCCCGCCGATGAGCAGGATCATGACGCCGACCGCCGCTGCGAAGACAACCGTGGTCTCGCCCATCGTGTCGTAGCCGCGGTAGGAAGCCAGGACCGAAGTCACGACATTGGGAATCCCGATTTCGTGGGAACTTTCCTCGAGGTAGTGGTCGGCCACATGGTGGTGGACCGGGTTGGCGGCTTCCCCGAAGGGCGGCATGTCCATCGTCCCGTAGACCAGCGCGATCCCTGTAAGGCACACGACGAAGAGCGGCAGGAGCGGGGTATGTCCGGGCTTGCTCTCATGGTGACCGCAGAGCGCCAGCGCGCCGAGGAAGAGCACCGTCGAGATGCCCGCGCCCACGGCGGCCTCGGTAAAGGCCACGTCGACCGCATCCATCACGGTGAACAGGCCCGCCGACAGGAGCGAATAGACCCCGGCCAGCATCACCACCGCAAAGAGATTGCGAATGCGCAGCAGGCCGAGACCCGTGGCGGCCAGCAGGGTCAGCAGCACGATATCGATGACGGTTACGATGTCGCACCTCCCTCAGCGTGCTCCGCTTCGCCGGCGCCGGATCCCGCCAGGTCGTCCGGAGAAGCGGAGTGTCCCCCCTCCAGCGTGTAGGGGCTCAGTCCGCCGGAGAGCGCCGCTTTCGCCACGGCGTGGGTCGCGATCGGACTGGTGAACCACAGGAACCCGAGGATGAGCAGCAGGCGCACGGTGATCAGATCGGCACCGTTGGACACGGCCAGGCCGACCACGATCATCCCCGCGCCCATCGTGTCGGTCATCCCCGCGGCATGCATGCGCGTGAAGACATCGGGGAGGCGCACCATGCCCAGCGCCCCCGTCAGCAGGAAGAACGAGCCGCCGAGGAGCAGCGCCCAGCTCGCGACGGTGACGACCTGGTCCATCAGTTCGCCGGCCTGTCGGGGCGGGACCTGGCACCCAGATCGCCGTACTCGATGTACTTCAGCACGGCGATCGTGCCGATGAAGTTGATCAGCGCATAGACCAGGGCGAGATCGAGGAACTCCGGCCGCCCGTTGAGGAAGCCCAGCACCGCGATCAGGATGACCGTCTTGGTGCCGATGTTGTTCAGCGCAAGGACGCGATCATAGGCAGTCGGCCCAAGAAGAGCGCGGCACATCACAAGCCCCATTGCCACCAGCAGGGCCGCGGCGGTAACGGCGAACATCGTCACGCGGCCTCCCCTTCGAGCGCCGTCACGCGCCGGTTCATGTCATTCTCCTCGGAACCGTCGATCTCGGACTGGACAATCGCGTGCACCTCGAAGTCATCGCCCACGATCCCAGTGGTCACCGTGCCCGGCGTCAGTGTGATCGAGTTGGCATAGATGAACCGGCCCAGATCCGTCCGCTGGGAGGCGCGGAAGTGCACGATGGAGGGATCGACACGCAGGCGCGGCGCAAGGATGATCCGAGCCACACGCACGTTGGACTTGAAGATCTCCCAGACCAGCCAGGGAACGTACAGCAGCGCTCCCCCGACGAGGTGTACGGGAACCGACTCACGGTCCACGGTCCCCATGCGCACACCGACCCATACGGCAAGGGTGCAGGTCGCCAGACCGAAGGTGATCAGGAGCCCGTCGAAATGCCAGGACAGCAGCAGCCAGATCGCGAAGAGGATGCCCCAGAGCCAGAACGCCCGGTTCAAGAGTATCGCGCTCCTCGGGGGTCAGAGTTTGCCGTGGATCCAGATTGCCGCAGGCGAATCTACCAGTTGGACTGGGCGCCGTCCACTATCTCCTGCACCAGAAGCTCGATGGCTTCCGTCCTCCCCACATCCTCGGTCTCGCTTGCATCCAGATACTGACCCACGACCCGCAGTTGCTGCTGGTCCCACAGGATCGTGTAGGCCTCCCGGTCGAGCACCTCCACCTGCACCACCAGAACCACCTCGCGCTGCAGGACCTGGACGGTCTCGGCCTCCTGGCCGCGCCGGTAGAGCGGCGCCGTCAGCTCGTAGCGCAGAATGGTCCCGGTGAGCACCGCGTCGGCAGCTTCCGCGCCGGCCGGGGTCAGGCCCAGTGACCGGGGCACCTGCCTGAGCAGCGACTCGTGCACCTCCTGCGTCAACTCGAAACGGTTCGTGTCGTTCTCGAAGGGAACGACGGCGATGGTGCGGATGTGGTCGGGGAATCCCGCGCCTGCCGTGAAGGAATAGTTGCAGCCGGCCATCAAAAGCACGGCTACCGCGGCCAGGGCGCCACACATTGCCGCCGCGACCCCACGCCGTTGCTTTCCTCTCCGCTGCCATGCCAACACCCGGCGCACCGCCCCGCTACCCACGAGGCGTCCAGATATCCGGCGGGAACGCGTCCACATGTTCAACCGACTCCAGAATGAGCTTGAGTTCACGATAATCCGGCAGGTTGCGGTAGGTCGCCTCACCGGGGAAAACCGCCTCGGCGTGCGGATCCGAAACATAAACATCCTGCACCACCGCGTTGCCGTCGAGGAGGACCGCGGCGCGGAGGGCGCCGCCGCGGAGGCGGAATCCGACCTGGCCGCCCGCCCGCAACCGGTACCGCACTTCCATCGTGCCATCCTCGACGGCCCCCTGCAACATCTCGGCGCCGGCTCCCGGCCGAAAGACGCCCAGCACGGCCCACAGCAGCGGCGCGGGCGGAACGAGGTCCGCATGGAGGGACTCCGGTATCCTCAGTTCGTCATCCACCAGCGCGGCGATCGCGGCCGTCTCTCCGTTGTCGAGAAACAGATCCAGCCGTGCCCGGTACGGCGGCTCCACCCGCGCCACGCCCATCCCGGAGCCTCGGAAGTCGGGTTCGCGGGCACTCCAGCGGAACAGGAGCCTGCTGGGTTCGCGTGGACGTGTCCGGTCTTCGGCACTGAGCGCCTCCCCCTGCACGCCCGCACCCGGCGGCGGTTCGGCCGACACCGCGGGCCACGATGCCGGGGAGCGGCTTCCGGTGCCCGCACAGGCCGCGACCAGCACCGCGGCAGCGACTACCGCCGCGTACTTCGTGCCCCTACTTTCGCCCGTCATGTCCTCCAAACCGGTCTTCATCGCGTCCGACGTGCACCTCGGTGCCGTACCGCCCGAGACGGAACAGTCCTTCCGGCGGTGGCTCGTCCATGTAAAGGAATCGGGAAGCAGCCTGATCATCAATGGGGACCTCTTCGACTTCTGGTTCGAATACGACCGCGTCGTCCTCGGCGAGCATGTGCGGGTGCTCGCTCTGCTGGCCGATCTCGTCGAAGCGGGCGTCCCCGTCGTCATCATGGGCGGCAACCACGACTGGTGGGGAGGAAGCTTCCTGACGGACCGCATCGGGGTGGACTTCCATCGGGGCCCGATCCGGATGCAGTTGAAGGGCAAATCCGTCCTCCTCGCCCATGGTGACGGTTTGGGTGCCGGCGATCTGGGGTACCGTTGCCTGCGCATGATCCTTCGCGGGCGAATCACCCGCTGGCTCTTCCGGTGGCTGCATCCCGATCTGGGCGCACGGCTGGCCGATCGTGTATCCGGCACCGGCAGACAGCCATCCCGAGCAGCGCACGATGCCGCACAGGGCAGGCTCGCGTTTCTGTCGTCCTGGGCATCGGAGCAAATGGCGCTCGACCGCACGCTCGATATCGTGGCCACCGGTCACGCCCACCGCCCGGCGGTCGTGGAGATCGCTCCCGGGCGCTACTACGTGAATTCCGGAGACTGGGTGGCGCACCGCAGCTACGTGACGCTGGGCGACTCGGGCGAGCCCGTACTGCACGAATGGGAAGGCTAGCCGACCGGCACCCGGAACCCCACCTCCAGAACGCCCCCGTCGGGATCCCCTTCGATCGTCAGCGGCTCCGGAAAGTTCCCGAGGTGCGCCGACACGAACGCGTCCACGCCCGAGAGAAGCAGCGTGAATAGGGCGACGGCCAGCCAGTCCTCCCGCTGCTCCTGACGCGCGTCGACCAAGCCGCGGAAGCGGGCCACCTGCTCGTCGTTCTCGAGCGCCGCCTCGATCGCGTCGAATTCCGTGATCCCCTGCGCCATCAGCTCCGCGGTCGCCCGCGCCTCCCAGAGCGCCGCCTGATCCTGTGCCACGCCCAGCCGCCGCTGCGTCTTGAAGACCATCCACCCCGCAAGCGCCTCCATGCTGAAGTAGAATGCGCCGCGGGTCAGCGATCCGGTGGCGGTGTGCCCCCAGCCGGGGATGATCGCCCCTCTCAGGAACGCCCCCGACGGACTGATCCCCGTCGCGGTATCGGCCGCGAGCGAGTCGGCCACCTCGACCGGGTCCACCGCCAGCGAGTCCGTGGCGACGGTCTCCTGGGCGCTTGCAGCACCGAACGCCCCGAGAACGAGCCCGGCCACCACCCCCGCCACCCTACCCATGGGCCGGCACCAATACAGGCAGCGCACTCGGCACGACCGCCACCCGGAGTTCCCGGGCAGGCCCGGGCGCCAGTTCACCGTCGATCTCGAACCACAGCGGATCGCCGCCCGGCCGCCGCACGACGGCCCGCTCGACCCGGCACATCGTCACAAAGGGCGAGTCACCATGGACGCCACGGATCACCCTGGGCACGAGGGCCAGCACCCGCAGCCAGTTCAACGCGGCGAAGTGGCACAGGTCCAGCTTCCCGTCGGACGCCTTCGCGGCAGGGTTGATCATGAACCCGCCCCCGATCGAAGGCCCCACCGTGATCACCGACAGGGTGGTCCCCGACCTGATTCGCCGCTCTTCACTCCCCCCCACTTCGATCTCCACCTCGGGAGCGCGGAAGGTCACCAGGGCATTCAGCAGCGCGGCCAGGTACTGCGGGAGCCCGCGCAGGCGCTTGAAGCGGGTCCGGCACCGCAGGATGTCGACATCGATGCCCACGCCCAGCAGGTTGACGAAGACCCTCTCGCCGTCCTCCCACCGCACGCGCCCTACGTCGAATCGCTCCACCACACCCTCTCCCAGGAGTTCCGCGACCGCCGCCGCACTGCGGTCGGCCCCCACCATACGGTGAAAATCGTTGCCGGTTCCAACGGGGAAGAGCGCCAGGGACGGCACCGCATCCGCACCGCTCCCGAGCAACCCCTGCGCGACCTCGTGCACAGTGCCGTCCCCGCCCACCACGACGATCCGGGCGACCCCGTCCCGCACAGCCTCCGCCGCCAGTTCGGCAGCGTGCCCGGGCGCCTCGGTGTACCGTGCATCACAGCGCATCCCGCGCCCTTCCAGGACCCGGATCAACTCGTCCGCGGCCGCGCGCCCACGCCCGCCGGACGCGGCGGGGTTGACGATCAACCGCAGCGTTTGGGTCTGCTCGATGTCGCGATCGGTCGGCATGACCTCAAGATAAGCAAACCGGCGCGGGTGGCGGGGGCGTGTGCCCATCCTCCCGCGATTTCGGGCGTTCCCGTAAAGTCTCACAGATTCCGCTAACTCCATGCGGCATATTTCCGTAGGTTCCCTTGCGTTCTTGTAAGGTTTCGTGCATTCTTAGGGCAATTGTGGGGCCTGCTGTGGGGTCCAACGTTCTAATTCCGGACGGGAATTATAACCCATGCCGAAACGATTGACAGCCGCCTTCGTGAAGCACGCGCCACTGGGACGCTACTACGACGAGCACGGTCTGATGCTCCGAGTCCGGCCTACAGGCTCCCGTCAATGGTTGTGGCGCGGGACCGTTCACGGCAAGAGGGTCGACCTGGGTCTCGGCGGGTGGCCGTACACTTCTCTCGCTGAAGCGAGGGCGAAGGCGTTCCAGTACCGGAAGCTCAGCCGCGAGGGTGAGGACCCCCGCACGCACTACCGGAGTGTCGTCCCGACGTTCGCCGAACTCGCCGAAAAGGTGATCCGGCTCCACGCGAAGGGCTGGAGGGGCGGCGAGAACGAACGCCAGTGGCGCAACTCCCTTGTGACCTACGCCTTCCCGCGCATTGGTGCCGTGCCGGTGGACAAGATCACCGCCCGCGAGGTGATCGGCGTGTTGGAGGCTGACGACTTCTGGACTCAGAAGCCGGAGACAGCCCGGCGGGTCCGCCAGCGCATCGGCGCGGTGATGAAATACGCGACCGCGAAGGGCTTCCGGACGGGGGACAATCCGGCCGGTGCCGTGATCGGCGCGGCGCTACCGCGAAACGGCACACGCAAGAAGCACTTCCGGTCCCTTCCCCATGCCGAGGTCGCGGGGGCGCTCGCGAGGGTCCGCAACTCGGGAGCGTGGACGGGGACGAAGCTCGCGATCGAGTTCATGGTCCTGACGGCAACGAGGCCGGGCGAGACGCGGCTGGCGACGTGGGCCGAGATCGACTTCGAGACGGCCACCTGGACGATCCCCGAGGCACGGGCGAAGACGCGCAAGCCCCATCGGGTGCCGCTGTCCCCGAAGGCGCTCCAGGTGCTCAGCGAGGCGCTGGAGATCCAGGACAACACCGGGCTCGTCTTCCCTTCGGTGACGGGGCGGGCAATGGCGAACGTCACCATGACCAAGTTGCTCCGCGAACTCGACATCGCCGCTGTCTCCCACGGGTTCCGGTCCAGCTTCCGGGTATGGTGCGGTGACACCGGGGTCGACCGCGAGGTCGCGGAGCGGGCCTTGGCGCACACGGTTCGGAATCCGGTGGAGGCGGCATATGCACGGGGGACGATGTTCGAGCGGCGGCGCAAGGTGATGGATGATTGGGCCGAGTACATTGGCGGCGATTCGAAGACGGAATCGGGCCAATGAGGCTGCTGGCTCACGACCGTTACCGGTCCGAAGCCAGTATACCCCGTGTATAACACGTGGCTGGCGAGGGGCGAGCCCCTTCGATCCCCCAAAGAGGGTCCGCGCTCCGGCGGAGTTCGGCGATGGACCTTCCCGCCATTGACACCGTTGGCCTGCGCCAGCCAACGTTCAGACGTTCGGTGATCGTCGGACAACGGGAACACCTCGCGCACTTAAGTCGCTGCATGATTCTCCATCAGAAGAGCTTTGGATTCTACTCCGGTCCGTTGCGGATCGAAGCGGGACCGATCACCATCAGTCCGCATCCTGATTTTGAACAGATCGTCAGCGAGATCCTCGCGTCCGATACCGTTGAAGACGGCTGGATCTACGCCCCAGCTCAACGGGTCCACGACATCATGAGCAGCCAGGGTCGGGAGTTGCCCTACCCCTCCCGGATCTTCGGATTGCCACACACACACTTTATCGAGCACGCGACCGCCACCCACGAAGGCCACCTCGACTTCCATATCTGGGCGTTGTCGTTCTTCGTCGGCATGCGGCTGACGCCCACGGAGGCGGGGTTTCTCGACACTACCCCACTCAAGCCCGGCAAGCTCGTCGACTTCAACGTGCCCGACGCGAATCTCACCCGTGCGGTTGAGTTGGCCGAGGATTTCTGGAAGAAAAACCTCGCTGAGTCGGATCGGGCAATGCTCTACACGGCGGCTGTCCACGCCCTGTTCCTTGGCCAGCGCCCGCAGAACCTGGAGTTCGAGAGGTTTGTGTACTTCTATGCAACGCTGGAGGCGTGCTACAGGCTGGCGACCGGCGCCCGGGGCCGCGCTCCAGATGACCTGCCTCATGCTAGTCGGATCAAGGCGATGTGCAGCAAGTTCAGCGTTGAAACGCCCACCTGGGCTGACCCCACAGCTTCTGGTCCAGCACCAGACGTGGCATCAATGCGGAACGACACACTTCACGAGGCGCTGTTCCTGGACGCTCCACTCGGCTTTCGCGCACGCCAACAAGGCAGCAACGAGAACCTCACTCTTGAAATGCGTGCCCTGATCTGTCGATTCCTGGTGGCACTGATCGGCGGCGACAGCGCTGCCTATGTCCGATCACCCGTGAATACTCGAGGGACGCACCGCCTCGATCTGAGTACTGGCAGAGGAGGAGTTTCCAGCAATCGTGGCGGCGCGGTCCAAACCGGCGGGGGGAACTAAAGAACTTGGAGGCCACCATCAAGGAGCAGCTTCTCGACTACGTTCGAACCCGCATATGGAATGGAGAGGCGTACGCGCCAGCTTTCGCTACGCCAGCAGCCGAGGCCGAGTACATCCGGCGTCTTGGCGAGGCGACCACCGTGGCGAAAACGCACCTGCGGCAATGGAGCGATGCCGGAGCTTCGGGCGTGGGCTGGGTCACGATAATCGACGCACGCGCGGCACCTCTGTGCCGAGTGCTTTCCGGGACGAAGTGGGGCATCCACGACGACCGGGTATTGACCCCACCCGTCCATGTGGACTGCCGCTGTATGCTTACGCCAATCTACGGCACTGGTCCCCGCCATACGCTGAATTACGAGGCGTGGCTCCGCCACCAGCCCCAAGCCCGGCAAGACAGCATTCTCGGCAAGGCACTGGCCCACCAGTTCCGCGCAGGCCGCACACTCCTCGCCATGCTGGAAGAGATGGTCTACGGAACTTAAGATCCGCCGAAGCGGTCCACTCGCCATTACAGCGGTGCTCCTGACGGGACGGAGATAGGCCCCCGCTCCCGCAGAGTCGGCCCGTGCATCACCAGGCGGACTTGTGGAGCGCCGGTTGGCTCATTTCGTCTGCCTGGGTAACACCCTCGCGCCCGACCTCGGCCAGCAGTGTTGGCCTGCCGGTCGGTGAGTTCCGTCCGATGGTGGTCGCGTTCCGGCGATGCGCTGTCCGTCGCGACAGTAACCAGCCATGGGCGCGCCGGCGACGGAGGCGAACGCGCCAGCTGGGGGTCCAAGGGGGGCGTAGCGTCCCCCTTGCCAGGTCGCAGTGTTCAACACTGCGTCGGCTGGCTGACGACCACTAACGGTCGTGAGCCAGCCCCCCGCGGACGCCTCCGAAACGCCTTCTCTGGACAAGGCCCGGAACAGCGTACTCCACTGGCCTTCGGGGGAAAGCTCCTCGGCCTCGTGATCGCCAACGAGGGCGACCGACTCCCTTCACTTCTTGGCGACGGCGGCACTCTCTGTCGCATGGGCCCATCGCCCTACCGTACCCTTGCCCCTCGGGAACCGGGGATCGTCGCTCACAGGCGATTCTAAGGCTCGTAGGATACCCGAAACGCCTCCACAATGCCCGAAAAGCGACCGCTGAGCCCGTCGCTGCTTGCATCAGCCGAGTGAGCCGACCGCCTCGTCGTAACAGTAGAAGCATCCTGACAGCTTCCCCGCTCGAACTAACCCCGGCGGACAGCCACAGGCACTGCACGCGCCAGAACACTCCGCGCATACGCTCTCGTCGTACAGCACCGTTGTCTTTCCCCCCGACGGGTTGCGATACGACAGGATTGTGGCTGGCTGATCAGCCTTTCCGCATTCCTGACAGTCGATTCTCTGCTGTGGCATCTAGTCCCCTTGGACCAACCCACCGCGTTTCTGGACGTAATCTTGAGCCCACCGGATGGCGTTCTCCCGAGTGGCGAATCTTCGGATGCAGGCATCGTCATCGAAGACCTGGACCTGCTTCCCCGTCTGCTGGATCGCTACTGATCTCCGAGCGGCTTCTCCGTCTAGCGTCCTACAGCCTTTGCTGTAGGTCCCGATCTCAATCGCTTCGTCAAGCGTTCTTTGGCTCATTCGGTGCAGGCTCCGTTTTCGTTGTCGGCTGGTCTCCACGGTGACACCAACCCGCTCGTGTCTGGGATTCGTCAGAACGTCCAAAGAAAACGAAGACCCCGATGTGGTGGAACCCGAGCGGGGGCTTCGCCACGCGCGAGGGAGCACGGAATGGCACCGAGGGAATGCACCTCACCGTAAGTGTGGGGCACATCGTAGGGCACCAAAAAATAAGAATATCCTAACTTCATATATAGCAATATGTTATCGGCGCGGGTGGCGGGGGCGTGTGGGAATCGAACCCACCCACCCGGGTCTTAGCCGGGCACACTGGTTTTGAAGACCAGACGGGACACCAGCCCCGATCCGCCCCCGCGGGGACCGCTACCGCTACCGCTCCCGGTCGGCCCCGGCCCGGCCCGCGCCGGGAGCGGACACGTTGTCACCGATCCCGGACTCGGGCAACTCCTCCTCCATCCAGCGCCTCTCCAGCCGGCGGAAGGACCGCGTCAGTTCACGTCGCAGCTGGGCGATGCGCCTGCGCAGATCGGGCCGCCCCTGCAGCCGCAGAAAGAGCGACGTGTCCTCGCGGACCTCCTGCGCCAACTCCGTCCACCGGATGGTCACGTAGCCGCACAGGGGAGCCAGTGCAGCCGCCGCCAGAGCAAGGAAAAGCCCGCCCGCGAGATACCCCACCACCACCCACAGCACCCAGGCCGTGGCCACGCCGGTCAGGAGCGTCACCAGCTTGATCGTAGCTGTGACCTCGAGCTCGGGCCTGACCCGGCGGACGGCCATGCCGGGAAGCCGCGCCAGGGGCGCCCAGAACACCGACCCCGCCACGGCGAAGGGGAGCCCCAGCGCCAGCAGGGCGCCCCGCACGAGGACGTATTTCGTAACGGGACGGAAGCCGAATCGGGGCGGCACGTCCCCCTCCCCCGCCCGCAGCTCCTCGTTGAGCCTGGCGTACCGCTCCACCTTGGCAAGCAGCCGCCGGTGTTCCTCCGGATCGGCCTCGCGCAGCCACTCCAGCCCCCGCGCGAACCGTTGCAGGCGGGGAAAGCGCGTCCCGAGCCGTTCACGCACCCGCCACGGCACCCGCCGCGACTCACGCACGTAGAGCTGCTCGGCCACCGCGACCAGCGTCCGATCCCGGTGGCGCTCGAAATTCAGCGTCTGGCGCCGGATTCCCTCTTCGATCCGCTCGGTCAGCCTCCGCGCGGCCGCCACGGGGTCGGCGGCGTACGCCTCCCTCAGATCCACGCAACCGAAGGCCCTTCCGAAGCGAACAACGGCCGCCGTCCGCACACTCTCCTTCCGCGAATAGGTAATCCCCACGGGAACGATCGACAGCCCGAGTTGCCAATCCGCGCGCTCTTCCGCCAGCAGCGCGATCCGCGCCGCCCCGGTGCGAAACTCGGCCAGACCCGCCTCGGAGTGGCTCTTTCCCTCAGGATAGATCTGAATCGCACCCCCTCCGTGAAGCACTTCGACCACCGTCCGGAACATGTCCTCGTTCCGATGCATCGCCTTGGGGTCGTCCTGCCTGCGATGGACGGGGATTCCGCCGAGCGCCCGGATCACCGGCCCCAGCAGGCGCCTGTCGAAGAGCGGTGCCCGGCCCAGGGGACGGGCAATCCGCTCACTGCAGCGAAAGATCAGGAGCGGATCGATGAGGCTGTTGGGGTGATTGGCCGCCACCATCAGCGGTCCCTCGGGGAGCGGCGGCCCGTGCCGGTCCACGCGATAGAACATCCCCGCCGCGGTGCCCGCTACGCCGGTGATCAGCCTGGGTATCCGGTCCAAAAAGACGCCTCCGTCCGCAAGCAGTCCGTGGATAACGCCGCCCGGGCAGGGTGGGGCTCTCCTTACTCCAAACGGGCCGCAATCGTTATCTTGGCCCCCCTGTCCATCGTTCGCCACTGACAAGGTAAGTGAAGCGGAGAGCGGCCATGATCGGCAATGTCACGACATCGGCGCAACCGGCTCGCAAAGCACCGACTTCGAGCCTGCGGAATCCGGGAATGCCCCTTGATCTCGACATCGTGCGCGAGGCCCGCGTGAATCGCGCGGCAGCCGACCACCGCGCGGCCACCCTCACCACGCGGCGATCCGTCAAGCGCGCCTGGCAGGCGGGCTGGCTGCTGCGCGCCGTCACGCTGATCGACCTGACCACGCTGGCCGGCGACGACACCGGCGGCCGGGTGCGCCGCCTGTGCGGCAAGGCGCGGCGGCCCGTACGCAGCGACATCCTCGAGGCGCTCGGCATCCCTCCGCGCGATATCACCGTCGCCGCGGCCTGCGTCTATCACGGACTGGTCCCCGCGGCGCGCGAGGCGCTGCGTGGCAGCCGCGTTCCCGTCGCGGTCGTCTCCACCGGCTTCCCGGCCGGTCTGTCCCCCCTGCGCACCCGCCTCCTCGAAATCGAGGAATCGGTCGCTGCCGGCGCCGAAGAGGTGGACGTGGTGATCACGCGCGGCCTCGTGCTCGAGGGAGACTGGGAGCGCCTGTACGACGAGGTCGCCGCCTTCCGCGCGGCGTGCGGCGACGCGCACATCAAGGTCATCCTCGGTACCGGGGAGCTCGGGACGCTGGCAAACGTCAAGCGCGCCGCCACCGCCGCGATGATGGCCGGCGCCGACTTCGTGAAGACATCGACCGGCAAGGAGACGGTGAACGCCACCCTGCCCGTGGGTCTCGTCCTGGCCCGCGCGATCCGCGACTACCACCGCGCCACCGGGATCCGGGTCGGTCTCAAGGCCGCCGGCGGTCTCAAGACGGCGAAGGATGCGCTGGCCTGGCTGTTCCTGGTCAAGGAGGAACTCGGTGGCCGGTGGCTGCACCCGGACCTTTTCCGGATCGGGGCGAGTTCGCTGCTGGCGGACATCGAGCGGCAGCTCGAGCATCACGTGACCGGACGGTACTCCGCCTTCCACCGACATCCCCTCGGGTGATCCCATGACCCAGGTCCGCGACGCCTTCCAGACCCTCGACTACGGGCCCGCACCCGAGAGTCACGACCTTGCCGCCGAATGGCTGCAGGACGGCGAGCGCGTCTTCGCCCACTACATCGGCGGGCGCTGGACCGACGGGGACGGCACCGTCCACCAGACCCGGTGTCCCGGCGACGGACGGCTCCTGGGCAGCTTCCGCTACGGCACCGCCGACGACATCGACCAGGCGGTTGCGGCCGCCGCCGAGGCCCTCTCGCGGTGGCAGGCGCTCGGGGGACACGCCCGCGGCCGCCACCTGTATCGCCTGGCCCGCCAGATCCAGAAGCGGTCCCGCCTCTTCGCCGTCGTCGAATCGCTGGACAACGGCAAGGCGATCCGCGAAGCCCGAGACCTCGACATCCCCCTCGCCGCGCGGCACTTCTACCACCACGCCGGCTGGGCCCAGCTCGCCGCCACGGAATTTCCCGGCTACGAACCCGTCGGCGTCGTCGGCCAGATCATCCCCTGGAACTTCCCTCTGCTCATGCTGGCGTGGAAGGTCGCGCCGGCCCTCGCCGCCGGGAACACCGTCGTCCTCAAGCCGGCCGAGTACACCCCGCTTTCCGCGCTGCTCTTCGCCGAGGTGGCGCGCGAAACCGGCCTCCCCCCCGGCGTGCTCAACATCGTCACGGGCGACGGCGCCACCGGGGCCGCCCTGACCCGTCATGACGGCGTCGCCAAGATCGCCTTCACGGGTTCCACCGACGTGGGCCGCGAGATCCGCCGCGCGACCGCCGGAACCGGCCGCCACCTCTCGCTTGAGCTCGGCGGCAAATCCCCCTTCGTCGTCTTCGAGAGCGCCGATCTGGACGCCGCCGTGGAGGGCATCGTGGACGGTGTCTGGCTCAACCAGGGCCAGGTCTGCTGCGCCGGATCGCGGCTGCTCGTGCAGGAGAGCGTGGAGCAGGAGATGCTCGACCGCCTGCGCGCGAGGATGGAGCGGATCCGCGTCGGGCATCCCCTCGACAAGTCGATCGACATGGGAGCCATCGTCGACGCGACCCAGAAGGAGCGCGTCGAGGGCTTCCTCGCGGCGGGCGCCGAAGACGGCGCCACCATCTGGCAACCCGACGCCGTGGTCCCGGAGGACGGATTCTTCCTGCCTCCCACGCTGTGCACCGGCGCCCCCGCCTCCAGCACCATCGTCACCGACGAGATCTTCGGGCCCGTCCTCGTCAGCCTCACCTTCCGCACTCCCGCCGAGGCGGTGGCGCTCGCCAACGATACCCGGTACGGCCTGGCCGCGAGCATCTGGACCGAAGACCTCAGCCTGGCGCTGGATGTCGCGCCGGCGGTCAAGGCCGGGACGGTATGGGTGAACTGCACCAACCTCTTCGACGCAGCCTCCGGCTTCGGCGGCTACCGCGAGTCCGGGTTCGGCCGCGAAGGGGGCCGGGAGGGGATGTGGGAGTACCTGAAGCCGGTGGCGGGCTCGGAGGCCGCCTCGGCGCCAGCTGCCGAAGACGCGGACGTGGCGCGCGAGTCCTCCACCGGCTCGTTCCCCCGCCCGGCACCGGAACAGCTGGCCAGCTCGGCACCGGAAGAGCTCCCCGCCTCCGCTACCAGTGGCCGCGACGCCCCACGCGACGCAATCGACCGCACGCGCAAGCTGTGGATCGGCGGCAGGCAAGCGCGTCCCGACGGCGGCTATTCGCTCCCCCAACTGGACGCTCGCGGCGCGCCCTGTGGCGAGGTGCCCCGCGGCAACCGCAAGGATGTCCGTAACGCCGTCGAAGCCGCCGCGAAGGCCCGGGGTCCCTGGGGCGCAACCACCGCCTACCTCCGCGCCCAGATCCTCTATTTCCTGGCCGAGAACCTCGCCGTGCGCACTGACGAGTTCGCCGCGACGCTTTCCCGTGTCACCGGCGTGGGCGAGGCTGACGCAAGCGCCGAGGTCGACGCCGCCGTCCAGGCCGTGTTCACCTTCGCCGCCTGGGCCGACAAGTACGATGGCCAGGTGCACTCCACCCCGTTCCGCAACGTCACCTTCGCCATGAACGAACCCGTCGGCACGGTGGCGATCCGCTGCGGCGACGCGGCCCCCGTGGCCGAGACCATCGCCTCCGTCGCGGCGGCGCTCTCGCAGGGCAATGTGGCGGTGGTCGTCGCCAGTGAACGCTTTCCCCTACCCGCCCTCGATCTGGTGCAGGTCCTCGAGACCTCGGACATCCCCCCCGGCACCGTCAACGTGCTCTCGGGCATCCATGACGAAGTCTGCCCCACCCTCGCCGCGCACGACGACGTGGACCAGCTCTGGGACTTCGTGGCGGACGACCTGTCCGGCGAAGCCGAGCGCCTCTCAGCCGGCAACCTCAAGCGGGTGTGGGTCGACCGCGAGGGCGCGATCGACTGGCTGGCCCTTTCGGACCTCGCCACCGGAATGCTTCTCCGCAAGGGCACGCGCGTGAAGAACATCTGGGTGCCCTACGGGGTGTAGCGCGCCCTCCCGGACGGACAGACGCGCCACGTCCGGGAGCTCTCATCCACGCGGAAGCCACCTGCCCCGCCGCGCGTGCCGGAGACCGGCTCAGGCCACCGCCAGCGCCTGGTCCAGATCCTCGATGATGTCGTCGATGTGCTCGATCCCGACCGAAAGCCGAATCATCCCGGGCCGCACCCCCACGCTCAGCTGCTCCGACTCGCTGAGCTGCCGGTGCGTGGTCGAGGCCGGATGGCACGCGAGCGATCTGGCGTCGCCGATATTCACCAGCCGTTTGAAGAGCTGCAGCGCGTCGTAGAAGCGCACGCCGTTCTCTAATCCGCCCTTCAGGCCGAAGGTCAGGATCCCCGAAGCGCGGCCGTCCATGTACCGGACCGCGAGGTCGTGGTAGCGGTCGCCCGGCAGTCCCGCATAGTTCACCCAGGCGACTCCGGGATGGTCCTGCAGGTGCTTCGCGACGGCCAGCGCGTTGTCGCAGTGTCGCTCCATGCGGAGGTTCAGCGTCTCGAGCCCCTGCATGATCAGGAAGGCGTTGAAGGGAGAGATTGCCGACCCGGTGTTGCGCAGCGGCACCGTCCGTGCGCGCCCGATGTAGGCCGCAGGCCCAAGCGCTTCGGTGTACACCACACCGTGGTAACTGGGCTCCGGCGTCGAGAACATGGGGTAGCGGTCCGCGTGCTCGACCCAGGGGAAGTTGCCGGAGTCGACGATCGCGCCCCCCAGCGAGTTGCCGTGCCCGCCCATGTACTTCGTGAGCGAATGCACAACGATGTCGAAGCCGTGCTGGACGGGCTTCAGCAGCGCCGGCGTGGCGACGGTGTTGTCCACGATGGTGGCGATCCCGTGGACCCGGGCCAGGTCGGCGACGGCCGCGAGATCCACGATGTTCCCGGCCGGGTTGCCGATGCTCTCGCAGAAGATCGCCCTGGTCCGTCCGTCGATCAGCTTCGCCAGATCGTCCGGGCCGTCGCCCTCCGCGAAGCGCACCTCGATCCCCATGCCGGGCAGCGTGTGCGCGAAGAGCGTATAGGTGCCCCCGTAGAGCTGCGGCACACTCACGACGTTGTCGCCGACCGAGGCCAGGTTGAGGATGGAATAGGTGACCGCCGCGCTCCCCGCCGAGAGCGCCAGCGCCGCGATGCCCCCTTCCAGCCCCGCCACCCGCTCCTCCAGCACGGCCTGGGTCGGGTTCATGATGCGGGTATAGATGTTGCCGGGCACGGCCAGGTTGAAGAGGTCGGCCCCGTGCTGGGCGTTGTCGAACTGATAGGCCACCGTCTGATAGACGGGAACCGCTACGGCGTGCGTGGTCGGATCCGACCCGAAGCCGCTGTGAATGGCAATGGTTTCGTCCTTCATCTTCCTCGGTTGTCCCTGTGGGTGATGGGTTGGGTATACGAGCCAAGCCGGGGAAGTTAACGGAACTTGGACGGGGTGTGGGGCCGGGTCTAGCCACTCTGGACGGACTTCGCCGCGTCCCAGGGAGTGCGACGACTTCTACTCGACGCTGAATGTAACGTACAGCTTACATAATGTAATGCTTACATTACAATACGCCAATTCAGGCCCGCGGATCGGAGCCAGCGGATGCCTCACGTGATCGGGCTCAACCGGATCATCCGCGCTACGTGTCAAGCGCGCGCGCCACCCCCCCTACCGCCGCAGCAACGACCGATACACCGGGTTCTGAATCGTCAGAAACACGGTCTCGCCGGGACCCACCGACACCCGGTTCGTGGTGAAGCGGTCGCCGGCGAGGATGTCGATGCGAATCCTCAGATCGTCGACCGCCGGCCAGTTGAGGGTAAAGGCCTCCCGGCCGTTGCCCGGGACGACGCCGAGCCGCCTCTCGATTCGGGCGACCGCGCGGACCGTCGCTTCGTTGAAGTTGTTGTTTTCGACGGCGATCCGGATGCTCTGGGCGGCCGCGCTTCCGCCCTCGAACGGATTGGACAGATCGCGGCGGGAACTGCTGCACCCCGCGACAGCCACCACCACGGCAACCAGACAGGTCCAGCCGGCTGGCCTGCGTCTCATACGCACCTCCTTTGGCGGGCGGCCCGCGCCCGCGTTCTTGCAGCCCGCAGCTGCCGGCGCCCCGCCGTCTTTCTGTTGGCGAGGCGCCCGGTTGCCCGCGGCTAGCTGACCAATCGCCGATCCTCGATCGGCTCGAGTCCTTCGCGAATCAGGAGTTCGTTGAGCCGCCCCAGATCCCTCCGGACGACGATCTCCATCTCCGACATCTGTTCGTCCAGCAGCGCCGACAGGTGCTCGAATACCTCGTAGGACTGGTCGGTCGGCCGGGCTTCGGAACCTTCCACCACACCCAGGAGCGCCGCCAGCTTGTTGTTGAGCTTGATCGGGTAGTTGAGCGGATCCTGGTTGCTCTGGTTCTGGACCTGGTATATCTCGGCCTCGACAATACCGAGATTCTCCTCCACGACCACCGACTGGGTCTCGACCTCGTCGTCGTCGGTCTGTTCGAGGCGCTCGTCGATCTGACTGTAGATGTCCCGCACCTTGATCACGGCCTCGTTCGCCTCCGAGACGCGGTCGCGGATCTGGATCGCCAGCTCGAAGCGCTCCCGCAGGTCGGCCACCGTCACCCCTTCGAGATTCGGATTGATCCTGATCTCGAAGTCCTGGGTCCGGGGCGTTCCGCCATTCACCGTCATGCGGGCCGTGTAGGTGCCCGGCACCGCGGTCGGGCCCGTCGGCCGCGCGGCCCACATGATCCTTCCCTCGAAGTCGGTCCACGCGGGATAGCGCATGTCCCAGCGGAACGAGTTGGACCCCTGCTCCACCGACGGCTGGCCGCCGCCACCGCCTCCGAAGAAGGCGGCGAAGGGGTTGGGAGCCTCTTCCTCCTCCTCTTCCCCGGCCACCGCCTCGTAGGTGCGGATGACCTCGCCGGCCGCGTCCAGGACCTCGAAGGTCACGCTCTCGGCGTCCTCGGCCAGGTAGTACTGGAACTCGGCCCCGAAGTCGACTCCGCGGATGGGGTCGATCGGGTCGAAGAGCCACGCGTCGGCAGCGGCGACCTCTTCGGTCAGCTGGCGCAGCGGCCCGATGTTCTCGAGCACCCAGAAGGAGCGGCCGTGCGTTGCGATCACGAGATCGTTCTCCTCCACCACCAGATCCGACACCTGGACCACGGGCAGGTTGAGCGACAGCGGCCGCCAGCGCGCGCCATCGTCGAATGAGACGTACACGGTGCGCTCGGAGGCCGCGTAGAGCAGCCCGGGGCGCATCGGGTCCTCGCGGGTGGCGCGGATGAAATCGTCCCCGGGGATCCCGTCGACGATCTTGGTCCACGTCTGTCCGTAGTCGTCGGTCTTCCAGATGTAGGGCGCGCGGTCGTCGTCGACGAGGTAGCGGATGCCCGACACGTAGGCCTTGCCCGGCGTGGTCGGGGACGCCTCGATGGTGTTGATGCGCACGAAGTCGGGGGCGTCCGGGGGCGTCACGGGCGCCCAGTTGAGGCCGCCGTCGCGCGTGACGTGGACGAGCCCGTCGTCCGAGCCGGCCCAGATCACGTCCGCATTATGGTAGGAGGGCGCAATCGCGAAGACGGTCGCGTAGGTCTCCACGCCCGTCTGGTCCTTGGTGATGGGGCCGCCCGAGGGGCCCATGGTCATGGCGTCGGCCCGAGTCAGATCCGGGCTGAGCTGCTCCCAGCTCTGTCCCTCGTTCGTCGTCTTCCACACCTTCTGGGTGCCGGTGTAGAGCACGTCGGGGTCATGGTGCGAGAAGACGATCGGGAAGGTCCACTGCACCCTTTCGATCAGGTCCTCCGACGACTGTCCCATCGGGTTTTCGGGCCAGACATTGACCGCGCGGGTCGCCCCCGTCGCCATGTCGAAGCGGGACAGCGCGCCGCCGTAGCAGCCCGCGTAGAAGACGTCCAGGTCGATCGGGTTCGGCGCCACGTAGCCGCTCTCGCAGCCGCCCACGGCATAGTACCAGGCGCGGCTCCCGGGGCCGCGCGCCGCCATCTGGTTCCACCCGCGCACGGGGATGCAGGCGGTGGAGTTGTCCTGCTGTCCCCCACAGATGTGGTAGGGCGTGTGCTCGGTAGTGATCACCCGGTAGAACTGCGCGGTGGAGAAGTCCTGGTCGGTCCACGACTCACCGCCGTTGATGGACACGTTGGCGCCGCCGTCGTTGCCGTTGACCATCCGGTCCGAGTCGCTCGGGGCGATCCAGAGGTCGTGGTTGTCGCCGTGCGGCACCTGGATCCCGCCGGGGAAGGATTCGCCTCCGTCGCGGGAGCGGTAGAGCCCCGTATTCAGGGCGTACATCACGTCTTCGTCGTTGGGGTCGGCGTAGATGCGCGTGTAGTAGAAGGCCCGCTGGCGCAACTTGCGCTCCTCGTTGACGCGCTCCCAGCTCATGCCGGCATCGTCCGAGCGCCACACGCCGCCATCCGGCTCGTGCTCGATCAGCGTCCAGACGCGGTTCGGATTCGCCGGCGAAACCGCCACCCCGATCTTGCCGATCGGCCCATCCGCCAGCCCGATGTTCCCGGTGATCTCGGTCCAGCTCTCACCGCCGTCGGTCGACTTGTACAGTCCGCTGTCCTCGCCCCCCGACGACATGCCCCAGGAGCGCCGCCAGGCCTCCCAGATCGCCGCATAGATGACGTCGGGGTTCGTCACGTCAACACTGATGTCCACACCGCCTGCTCCGTCGCTCCTGTAGAGCACATTGCGCCATGTCTCGCCGCCGTCGGTCGTCTTGAAGATCCCCCGCTCGGGGTTGTTGGCGGAGTGCTTGCCGAACGCCGCCACCCAGGCCACGTCGCAGTTGTCGGGGTGGATGCGGATGCGCGCGATGTTCTGGGTCTCGGTCAGCCCGATGTGTTCCCAGGTCTCGCCCGCGTCAGTGGACTTGTAGGCCCCGTCACCCTGCTGGATGTTGCCGCGGATCTGGGTCTCGCCCGTGCCCATGTACACGATGTCGGGATTGGTCTCGCAGACCTGTACCGCGCCGATCGATGCGCTGTTCATCTGCCCGTCGGTGACAGGGTCCCAGTTCAGGCCGCCGTCGGTGGTCTTCCAGAGACCGCCGCCGGTCGTGCCCATGAAGTACTCGAACGGGCGGGCGTCCGAGCCAGCCACCGCGATCGAGCGGCCGCCGCGCGGCGGACCGACGTTGCGCCACTCGAGGGAGCTCCAGAGGGCTTCGTCGTAAGCTTCCTGGGCGTGTGCGGGGACGGGTGACTGGGCGGTGGTTGTGAGAACGGTGGCCGCCAGCACAGGAAGAAAGGCGAAACTCGGCAAACGAGGCATACGAGAGGGTGCTCCTTGACTATGGATTTCGAATGGGACTGGGGCCGCGTGCTTTGACATGCGGGCCCCAGGCAACCTCGGGCCTACAACAGCGCACGCGGCGATGTGACCCACCTTGGCAGGATAGACCGAAAGCCGGTGGCGATCAAGAAAGATCCTGCCGGGCCTGGTCTACTGGTTGGGCAACACCCCCCCGATTCGCCGGAGCCGTGGAGTGTGCCCGGGCGGCGCTCTTCAGCGCCCGATCGGGATGCGCAAGATCGGGACCAGCGTGCCGATCGTCTGCCCGTCATCGGTGTCCTCCTCGTTGGAACCTCCGACGATCACCTGGTTGATGACCAGGGCAACGCCGGATGCGGCCAGCGCCCCCATGAGCCCACTTCGCAACACGGAGAGTTCACGCGTCATCAGCTCTTCCAGACCCTCGCGCGGAATCACGAGCGACTGCCGAAGTTGGCGAGACCCGGCAACCTCGGACGTGGCGCGGAAGGTCACGACCGACACGAAAACCGAGTCGTCGGTAGCGCCCACCAGGCGACCATCGACCGTTCGAGAGAGATCGCCGGTCTGGCGACTCAGCCGCAACGCTTCCTCGTCGGTCACGGTCACGCGCACATCCTTTCCGACGGGCGCCACACCCTGGACCGGAGCGTAGGTGTAGCATCCAGCGGTCGAAAGGAGTGCCGCAGCACAGGAAACCCTCATGACGCGACGCAGGCTCATCCGGTTCATTGATCAGAGCACCTCGAAGTCCGGGATGACTTGCTGGTTGAAGATATAGATGTAGCGAACGGGAGCATCGGCCGACGCTCGCAGCGTGTTGTCCAAGTCCGTTTCCCCGTCCAGCATGACCTGGAGACGAACCGTTGCGGTGCTCGAGTCCACGGGGAACGCAACCAGGACGAAGCGCTTCTCCTCCTGGATGTTCCAGCTCTGGTCGAACGGGAAAGTCGCCACCGTCGTGTCCGCGGTGAACATCCTGACACCGAGATCGCCCAACTCGTCGACTGTGGTCAGGAACCGAGTGGACGTGATGACCAGCAGCGACTCCCCATCGCCGTCGATCATGACCCGGACGACTTCCGGGCTTGGATCTTCGAGCCAGTCACATCCCGCAGCCACCAGAAGCGGCATCAGGACAAGGCCTTGGTACAACCAACGTCTATTCATTCACGCGACTCCGCGCTCTTTCAGCTTCCTTGAACTCATGCGGCACAAGCCACTCAACCATCTCTCGAACAACTTAACGCATCAGGGCAAGGGTTCGTTACCCGTCGCCAATACTCCGAATACTCCAAGCGGGGCCCAGGAGCGTTCTCCTGGGCCCCGCTGGACCAACCCCGGGATTGGAAATCCCTAACCCTGAAAGACCTTATCCTTCACAGGGATGGTTGGCGTTGTCCGGATGATGGCAGTTCGCCAGAATCTCGATCCTGGTGATCGGCAACATCGTCCCGGGTGTACTCGCCGCCTTGGAACCGGCCAGCCAGTTCATGCTAGCGACTCCGAAGCGATAGTGGTCCTGCAGCCGCTTGTACTGCATGAACAGATTCACCCTGCGCTCGTGCTGCAGCATGTCGCTCCCGGAAATCTGTCCCGAGTAGGCGGTAAGGCCGTCGAGCCCTTCACGAATCATGTTGATGTGCTCGGTAAAGCTGGCCATGTCACCGCCCGACAGCGCGGCCTCGGCCAGAATCAGCCGCAGGCCCCGTTCCCCGACCACCGTCAGGGGCGCGAAGCCCCCGTTGTCGAGGAACTCGTCCACGCGGGCCTTGTAGCGAGTATCCAGGGCCCCCTCAATTGGATCCATCAGGTTGTGGGACGTAAGGGTTGGGGGGTCGGCAGGGTCCTTTGTCGCATACTCAGGACCGATCTGGAGCTCGCCACGTTCGTTGACCTGCCACGACAGGTTGTTTCCTACGGTGGAACCACTGTACTGGAACCGATACGCCCAGTCGGTACCCGCAACGGAACCGAGCACCGCAGCCGCATCACTGTTGGCGTTGGCGTCGTTGATCAACGGGTTGCCGGGTGTCGAGCCTGCGGGGTTCAACAGCCCCCATACGGCTCGTTGATGGTAGGCCTGTGCGCGCCCGGCCTGCGCCCTCATGGCCGTCTCTCCACCGCCCGCCATGGCGGCAGTGAAGTAAGCGATAGCCTGGTCGAAGACCTGAACCATGTTGGCCGGACCGATAAGGGGTCCGGGCTCGGTGCGGTCACTGAAGGCGAAGTCGTCGAACATCTGGGCAATGGCCGAGTAGGCCACGCCCGCGTAGAGATTCGCCCGAGCCAAATGGCCCTGCAGCTCCGCGTCACCGGCATTCTCGGAAACATGACCCTCCATCAACTGCACGGCGAAGTTGGTCATCCACCTGGCTTGGGCAATGCCCGGAAACGATCCGTCGGCAAACTCATTGCCCGGATTGTCGGGTGTTCCCTGATCCAGCTCGTTCCACGCGTCGCGTGATCCGATCCAGGTGATCTCATCACCGACCGTCGAGAAGGCCGCGTAGATGCCCGCGATGCCATTGGCAGTCCTGGCCTGAGCACCGTTTACAGCAGCGGCAGCAGCCTCTGTCTTCTCGACGTCCGCCTGAACCAGGGCGTTGGGATTGTCCACCTCCAGGAGGTCGCATGCGCCGAGGAGAACGGCCATGCCGAGCGCCCCAAGGATCGACTTTGAATTCTTGATCGTCATTTTCATTGTCTCCCCCTAGAAGCCGACGCGAACGGACAGGCTGAGTCGCCGTGGGATCGGGATACCGAACGCCTCCGTACCGGTGAGGAAGTTGCAGCTCACGCCGCCTCCAGTGCAGTTCGCTTGAGGGTTGAGTTCTGGATCGATTCCACGGTAGTCACCGAACATCCAGAGCTTCACATTGCGGCCACCGAGGGTCACCGTGGCGTTGTCCAGCCCCAGTCCCTCGATCATCGAAGAGGGCACCCTGTAGGAAAGGCTCACTTCGCGCAAGCGAATGAAGTCCGATGTCCAGATCTGGTTCATGCCCGACATCGGGGCCAGCGCCCGATACTCCCTGGCCCACTCGAGCGCCGCCTCAAGGCGCTGCTCGGCAGTGGACGCCGGGTTCTGCATGATGGAAGCTACCCGCGCGGTGCCCGGCACGTTGCGCCCGATGACCGCGTTGGCCTGCCGGAATGCGCCGGTCAGATCCTGAGTGTGGAAGTTCCCGGCCTTGTATTCGAAGTTCGTGGAGAGCTCGAAGTCACCCATGAAACTAATGTCGAACCCGTAGGATCCGGCGAAGTCCGGAGTCGGCTTGCCGATGTAGTTGTCCAGATATTCGGCCGAGCCTCCGGCGCACCCGACCGGAATCACCTCGAAGGAAGAGGGATTGCGGGCGACGCTGAAAAACTCGAGCGCCTGGGCCCGGCTGGGCTCCATGCAAGAGGTTCCCGAGACGTCCAGCGGAATGGCCATATTGGGATCCAGCACCGCACCGAAGAAGGAGCCCGGTGCATACCCTTCCTTGAGGAAGTTGCGGTAGCGGGGGTAAGAACCGCCGGTCTTGAGCGGTGGCGCACCGCCCAGGTCGGCCACGAGCTCGTCAATGTAGGCCGTATTGGCGAAGACGTTGACTTGCAGGTTCTCGGAGTTGTAAACCGACCCGCTCACGGAGATCTCAAGGCCCGACGCGTCCAACTGACCGATGTTGTCGAGCTGGGTCGCCGTGAATCCGCCCGTGACCGGGAACTGACGGGCGACCAGTGCATCGGAGGTGACACGATCCCAGTAGGTGATGTCTACCGCCACGCGGTCGTTCAGGAGACCAAATTCGGCACCGACCTCGTACTCGTCAGAGATCTCGGGCCGGAGCGCCTGGTTGCCCAGGTTGCCCGGCCTGAGGCCTGGCCCAACTTCCGCGGGGGACGGCACGAATGTCGTGAATTTGTCGAAAGCACCCGGCTGCAACCCCGAACGTCCCCAGGCCGCCCGCACCCGGAAGGTGGAGAGCGTTTCGTTTTCCCAGTCGAACAGGTCGGTCGGAATCACCGAAATTGCGGCCTTGGGATAGGTCGCTGTTTCGAAATCCGCGCCGAAGGCACTGTTGGCGTCGAAGCGCGCCCCGAGCGTCAGGAAGGCCCAGTCCTGGTATCCCAACTGCTCCTGGAAGTACGCGCCAGCATTGACGACCCTGACCCAGCTTTCGCTGGTATATTGGTCGGCGCCGGCACTGGCCACCTCAAGACCCGGACCAGGGAAGCTCGTTCCGCCCCCGCCATGATAGACGTTCTGGCTCAGGAATCCCTGTCCGCCTGCCAGGAACTGGCTGCTGATGTCGTCCGTGAAGTTAATGTCGTGGGAGAGCTTGAAGTCGCCCGTGACTTCCCGGTTGTTGCGGTCGCCAAAGCCGCGGGTTCCTTCCGTGTTGTAGGTAGTAAACCCGTCCACGTTCCACCCGAAGGGGAAGAAGGAGATCTTGGTGCCGTTGGTAACGTCGATGCCGAACGTTCCGTCAAAGACGATCTCGTCGGTGATGGTCCAGTTTGCGTTGACGCTTCCCGCAAAGTGCTCCACGTTCTCGAAGATGTCACGCCCTGCCGTCTCGCGCAGCGTGGCAAAGGCAAGGCTGCCGTAGCGGTTGTTGTCGTCCGCAAGCCGCAACTGACCCATGAGTCCGAGCGAGAAGACGCCGAAGATGTTGTTGCCGCCTGCGAGGCTGCTCTGGTTGAGCTCCGAATAGAGGCCGCTCACCCGGAGGCGCAGGTTGTCGAACGGGAAGACGTTCAGGTTGACCGTCGCCTGGCGGCGAGCGATCGTGTCCTCGTTCTTGAGTCTTCCACCGTCGGCAAAGACACCGTCGAGAGTGCTGAACGGACCGTTTTCGTTGTAGTACCGGCCGGAGGCAAAGTAGGTGATGAGATCGCCGCCACCTGAGACCGAGCCCGAATACGTCTGCCCGTAGCCCGTGTTGTAGAGTTCGCTCATGTAGTCGACTTCGTACACCTCGTACGGCTGCAGGCTGACGCCCCAGCGGTGCTGCATCCGCGCCACTTCCTCCGCATTCCTGGGAAAGTCGGCGTGCGGAATGAAGCGGTCGAAAGGCGCCACGACCGCTGTCTGATCGGTCTGGAAGGTCCAGCGCGGCGCACCCTGCCGACCCTGCTTCGTGAAGATCTGGATCACACCGTTGGAGGCCTCCGTACCATACAGAGTAGCCGCCGCCGCACCCTTGAGGATCTCGATGCGCGCGATGGAATTCGGGTCGATGTCGTCGATCCGCCGAGTGGCCGCCTGGGCTGCACCCCAGCCACCAGCGCTGCCACGGTCGATTCGTACGCCGTCAAGGTAGATGATTGGCTCGTTGGACTGCGAGAGAGACGCGGAACCACGAATGCGAATGCGGCCGCTGGCTCCCGTTTCCCCTCCACCCGGAAGGCCAACGACGCCGGGCTCACGGCCCTGGAGGACATCGCTGAAGCTCGTGATCGGCTTGTTTTCCAGTCGGGAAACGTCGACCGTTGCGATCGAGTTGCCGAGTCTCTTCTTCTCGGTTGCCACCCCGGTCCCGGTTACGACGATCTGGTCAAGCGCGATCGCGGTAACGGTGAGTCCGAAGTCCGCTCTGGAGGTCTCGCCGGCGGTGACCGTTACCGTCTGTGAGCCGGCCCTGTAGCCGACGAGCTCGGCGATAACCGTGTGCTCGCCCGCGGGCGCGTTCACGAAGAGGTATTGGCCGCTGCTGTTGGTGAGCGTGCCGAGCGCCGTGCCCTCGATATACACCTGGGCCGATTCCAGCGGCCGGCCCGACGCGGCGTCGGTTACTTGCCCCGTGACGGTCCCTGTCTGGGCCTCCGCCGCGGATGCGAAGGCAAAGCCGGCCATCAAGGCCAGGCAAAGCCCTCCTGCCCCATTCCTGAGGCTTACTGCTAACCAGTTACGTGTCATGATTGTCCTCTCCCTTTTGAGTGACTGAACGTCGACACACCCTGCTATCTGCACCGGGTCGTTCCCGGCTAGGGCCAACACTGCATTTCAAGTCCACGATCCCGCCGCACAATACACAACGCAAGCGCACCGGGATAGGTGCGGGACGCATGGATCCCGCCCCTGCCGGTTCGCAAGGGACCAACGAACATACTTGCGCCAGACTCTGTCCCTGTCAAGCAAGCCGAACCGATGCCGATTGGCCCGGGCGACCCGGAACCGGAAAAACCGATCCGGAAGGAGGCACTGAAGGGGCTCTTCGGCGGCAGTCATCCAACCCGGGCGACCACCTCGATCTCGACATCCACGCCCTGCGGCAACCCGCCCACACCCACCGTCGCCCTGGCGGGACGATGATCCTCGAAGTGGCGGGCGTAGACCTCGTTCATATCGGCGAAGAGCGCCATGTCCGACAGGAAGACCGTTGTCTTGACGACAGTCTGCAGGCTTCCGCCGGCCGCATCGAGCACCGCGGCCAGGTTCCTGAGCACCTGGTCCGCCTGTTCGCTCACGTCTCCGTCCACGAGGTCGCCGGTCGCGGGATCGATCGCGATCTGGCCCGAAGCGAAGATCCATCCGTCCGTGACGATGGCCTGCGCATAGGGGCCCAGGGCGCCCGGCGCGCCGTCGGTGTGTATGGTGGTGAGTTGAGCCATGAGGGGAAGTCTCCGAGAGGGTTGCGTTGGAATGCCCCGCCCGTCCCGTGCAGGAAGGGCGAGGCGTGTGCCGACAATATACGGAATCGCCGGGCGGATGATGCGGCCGGGTCGACGATGGACGCGCCCGTGCCGGTGTGCTTCCTAGCCGGGCCTTTCAGTGTCCAAAAGGGATCGATTCCGCTCGGCAGCGAGAAAAGAGGCGATTTCTTCCGGCGATACGGTGGACACACCGACCTTTGACACGCCGATGGCCGCCGCCGTCGCGGCCAACTGCAAGGATTGGGCGAGCGTAGCGCCCACAGCCAGCGACAACCCGACCACGGCAGCAACCGTGTCCCCGGCCCCCGAGACATCGTATACGGCACGCGCCCGAGCCCGCATGCGCCGGAGCGCGACCCCCGGCGACGCCAGCACCATGCCCTCGGCTCCAAGGGTCACGAGCAGGTGCTGCGCTCCAGTGCGCATCCGGGCGGCCTCCATCCAGTCTTCGTCGTCCGGCCGAGCGGCCTTACCAAGTGCGGCTTCCAGTTCACCGCGATTGGGCTTCAAGACGGTCGCGCCCCGGAAGGCGAAGAAGTTGCACCGCTTCGGGTCGGCGATCACCGGGACACCCAGCTTTCCGGCCGCATCGATGGCGCTCCGTATCAACCCGGCCGACAAAGCGCCCTTGTCGTAGTCGGCCAGAACGAGGCCGCCGGCGCCGGGCAGGCATTCCTCCAGGCGGGCCTCCAGAGCCGACTGTGTGGCCGCGGAGGCCGGGGCGACCTCCTCCCGGTCGATGCGCACGACCTGCTGGCCACGCGCGAGGATCCTCGTCTTCACGGTTGTGTCCCGGCTTCCGTCGCGGACGAACCGGCAACCGCCCCCCATCGCTTCGAGGGCGCACAGGACCGATCGCGCCGCTCTGTCCTCCCCCACCACCCCGATCACATCGCACTGCGCCCCGAGGGCAAGGACATTCGCGGCCACGTTCGCCGCGCCGCCGGCCGCGTGCCACTCGCGCTCCACGCGGACCACGGGTACCGGCGCTTCGGGCGACACGCGGTCCGCGGGGCCGGCCACGTACCGGTCGAGCATGATGTCGCCCAGCACCACGATCCGCGACCGCGCAAAGGCGGCGGCGAGCGCCTCGAAGCGGGTGCGGTCCACTACGCCACCGGGAGGACCCTGGGCTCCGGGTCCATCAACCGAGCCCGGCGGGACCGCCGAGAGCTTCGACCATGGCGGCGCCCCTGCCCCGCCCTTCGAGGGCGATCGGACGAACGGCGCCATCCTCGTGCTCGAATCCCCACAGCTGGTCCTGCAGGTTCACGCAGGCGCACACGTGATTTGGAACGATGCGTACCCGGTCCCCTACCGATGGCCGCCAGTCGGTCCCGTTCAGATCGAGCATCCCGTGCTCCTCGTTGAGGGCCTTTACGACGACATCAGAACGGTCTATGAGCACGCCGTATCCGGGCAGGCCCGAGGCCAGCACCTCCTTCGAGATCGCCTTGGATCCCGCATCGACCACGGCCTGGCCGGGCACAGCGACGCTGATCACCGTGGCCAGTACGGAGAAGGCGAGTTCGCTGGGGCGGGCCACGCCCATGCCGACGATATCGCGGTCGTTGTAGATGCATGTTCCGGGGCGGACCTCGGTCAGCCCGGGCAGCAGGTGGGAGTCCCACAGCGTGGGGGTCGAGCCGCCGGACACGATCCGGGCCGGGAGATCGGCGTCATCGAGGGCGTCCATGAAGTCGCGGAGACGGTCGGCGAGACGGGCGATGCGCTCGGCCTGGTCGCGGCGGGCGATGCGGATATGTCCCGGGTAGAACATCAGGCCGTCGAAGCGGCCGCCGGGGAGCGAGGCGGCGGCCTTCGCCACACGGACTGCGTCGTCCACCTCCACCACGCCGGTGCGGCCCAGGCCCGCGTCGAACTCGACCAGGATGCCGAAGGTGCGGCCCACGGCAGCGCCGGCACGGCAGAGTGGGCGCAGCGCATCGAGCGAATCGAGGCCCACCTTTACGTTGACGTGGGCGGGCAGGGCGCAGAGCCGCGCGATCCTGGACGGGTGGGCCGGAGGATGGGCCACCAGGAGATCGTCCGTGACCCGCGCCATGACTTCCGCCTCGTGAGGCGTCGCCACGGAGAGGCCGATGGCGCCGCAGGCGAGTTGCAGACGCGCCATTTCGAGCGATTTGTGCGTCTTGACGTGGGGCCGCCACCCGATGCCGTGGCCGCGGCAATAGGCGGCCGCGCGCTCCAGATTGCTTCGCGCCCTGGGCAGGTCGACCAGGCCCGCGGGCGTCTCCACGCCGGCCAGATTCATTGGGCCGGGGTCCAGCGCTCCAGGTCGAAGATGGACACCCGCAGGCGCCCGTCGCCCTCGGGGTCGGTCCAGGCCAGCATCAGCCGGTCGGCACCGAGACGCGCCATGCGCGGGAATCCGGAAGCTCGCGCCGCGTCCGTTGCCGCAAGGTTGACGGTCGGGCCCATCGTCCCGTCGGGCCCCACGCGGCGGCTGACGATCGCCGCGGCCCCATCGCCCGCTTCCAGCCAGGTCACCAGGGCGGAGCCGTCGTCCAGCAGCACCACGTCCGTCCGTCCGATCGGCCGGCCCGCGTCCAGTCGAACGGGAGGCCCGAAGGTCGCCGCCCCGTCGCTGGAAAAGGCCACCTTCACCTGGGACCGGTTGTCCGGGGCCGCGAACCATGCCACGGCGACATCCGCGCCTCGGGCCGCCATCGACGGTCCGTTCACCGGGCAGCCGCCGAAGACCCAGCCGTCGTCGTGGACGGCGCCGCCGGGCACCCAGCCGGACTCCTCCAGGCGGCTGACATGGATGTCGCGAATCTCACCCTCGGCCCGGTCGCGGTAAACGACGACCGGCACGCCATCGACCACGGCCGCGTCGGTCTGGCAGCACTCGCAGGTCATTCCGTCCACGACCGTCTCCGGGCCGGGCGCGGCGGCGGATTCACCGGCAGAGGGAAGCCTTCGCGCACGCAGCGACATGGTCCCCCCTTCCTCCACCATCGCGCGTCCGTCCAGCCAGGCGGCCCACACCCCGTCCTCATCTCCGAAGAACGAGACGAAACCGTGCTCCGTGGGCGTCCCGTCCTCGTGCGGAGTCCAGGGCTCCGACCAGGTCGCGCCCCGGTCGTCCGACCACGCCACGCGGACGCCGTAGTCGTACGTCCCCTGCCCGCCTCTCCACAGCCAGTGGGCGTAGAGCCGGTCACCGAAGGTCCGAATCGAAGGGAAGTCGGCCCAGTTCACGAAGAACCCGTCGCCTTCTGCGATTGTGTTCGGCGAACTCCACGCTCCGTCGAAATACGAAACGGCCACGCGGTGTCCCCCGGCGGCGGGCTCGGTCCAGCTCATCCACACCCCGTCCCCGGCCGTCTCCAGGTACGGTTGCCCCGATCCGGGCGCAGCCGGGGTCGCAATTTCGGACGACGCCGCGGCATCCGGCGCATCTCCCGCGCACCCCCACAGGGCCGGCACGCAGGTCGCCAGCGCCACGGAGAATCTCGATGCTGTGGTCATGTCGCTCTCAAGAGTGTATTGTCGATGTAGCCGCAGGCAACGTCGCGGACCGGAATGGGTCCGTAAGGATCCCTTTTCGGAACGTAGTGTATATCCATGGCAAGGCGAGCCGTGGCTCGGCTAACGATACTTGAGCGTCCGACGGTCATGTAGGTGGGACACCACCTGCACGGTCGCTTATTTCAAAGGGGAAGAGGTTGGTCATGGCTGCTACGAAGAGCACCACCCGGTTCCAGTCCGCCCGGATTCTTGTTTCCTGGGCGGGTGCGGCCGCCCTCCTGCTGTCCTTGCCCATGGCGGGCTCCGCCCAGTACTTCGGGCGCAACAAGGTCCAGTACGAAGGAGGCTTCGACTTCAGGGTACTGACCACGCAGAACTGGGAGATTCACTACTACCCCCAGGCGGAGTCCGCGGTGGAGGACATCGCGCGCCTCGCAGAACGTTGGTATGAGCGGTTCTCGCGCGTATTCCAGCACGACTTCGACATCGCCAAGCCGCTCATCATCTACGCCGACCACCCCGACTTCCAGCAGACCAACACCCTTGCCGGCGCCATCGGCCAGGGCACCGGCGGCGTGACCGAATCGATGAAGAACCGGGTGATCATGCCGCTGAGCACCTCCTACCGGGAGACCGACAGGATCCTGGGGCACGAGCTGGTGCACGCGTTCCAGTACAATATCTCGCAGAGCCGCAGCGGGGGCGGCATCATGCGCCTGGCAGCGATGCCGCTCTGGGTGGTGGAGGGGATGGCGGAATACATGTCCATGGGGCGCAATCATCCCCATACGGCCATGTGGCTCCGGGACCACATCCTGCGCGACGACAAGCCGACCCTGAAGGAGATCACCCGCGACCCGAAGTACTTCGCGTACCGCTTCGGCCAGGGCTTCATCTCGTATCTCGGCGGCACTTACGGCGACGAGGCCGTCCAGGACCTGTTCCGCACCGCGCTGAGGACCGGCTGGGAAGCCGCGATCGGGCAGGTGTTCGCAATGCCCGAGGACAGTATCGCGATGGAGTGGTGGGAGGCGGTCGAGGCCGAGTACAGGCCTCTCATGGCGGGCAAGACCGACCCGTATGAGACGGGTGACGTGCTGCTTTGCGTGGAGTGCGGCGGCGGGCGCACCAACGTGGCCCCGTCGTTGAGCCCGGACGGTCGCTACATCGTATTCCAGTCGGAGAAGGACCTCTTCTCCATGGACCTCTTCCTGGCCGATGTGGAAACCGGTGAGATCCTTCGTCCGCTGCAGCGCAACGAAACCCCGTACATCGACGGGATCCGCTACATCGACAGCAGCGGCACCTGGTCGCCCGACAGCCGGAAGCTGGCCATCGTCATCTTCTCGAGCGGTGACAATCAGCTGGCGATCCTCGATGTCCAGAGCGGACGGATCGAGGACCGGATTTCGATCGAAGGCCTCGGAGCCATCCAGAATCCCGCCTGGTCGCCCGACGGCCAGCGGATCGCCTTCACCGGGCTGAAGGGCGGGATCAGCGACCTGTACCTCTACGATTTCGAGACCGAGAGCGTCCGGCAGCTGACCAACGACAAGCACGCCGACCTTCACTCGGCCTGGTCGCCCGACGGCAGGACCCTGGCCTTCGTCTCCGACCGCGGCCCGGACACCGATTTCGACGAGCTGGTATTCGGGAACTACGTGCTGGCGTTCCTGGATGTGGAGACCCTCGCGGTACAGCCCATGACGATCTTCGCCGGGGCCAAGCACATCAATCCCGTCTACGACGGCACGGGCGAAGGCATCTTCTTCGTGTCGGATCCCGACGGTTTCCCGGACGTCTACCACATCGATCTGACGGACGGCGAGATGCGCCGGATCACGCGCGCCGTCACCGGGGTGAGCGGAATCACGATGCTCTCGCCCGCCCTCTCCTATTCGCCGGCGCAGGATCTTCTGGCCTTCTCGGTCTTCCACGAGCGGGGCTACATCGTCAACACCGGCAGGCCGGGCGACATGTCGACCCTAGTGGATGTCGTGGCGGACGGGGGAACGCACCCCGGGCGCCTGTTGCCGCCGGGCCGTCCCGGGATCCGCAGCCGCGTGGCGGGCTACCTCGCCGACCAGCACACCGGCCTGGTCTCGGCGGAGGTCTACACCGGAGAACAGTCCGAGGACTACTCGCCTTCCCTGAAGTTGGACTACGTGGGGCAGCCTTCGATCGGTATCGGCGCCGATACTTTCGGTTCGTACGTCGGCGGCGGCACCTACGCCATCTTCACGGACATGCTCGGCGATCGCTTCCTGGGCATGGCCCTGAACGCCAACGGCACCTTCAAGGACATCGGGGGGCAGGTCTCGTACCTGAACCAGAAGAACCGCTGGAACTGGGGCGCGGGGATCCAGCACACCCCGATCCTGCAGCAGTTCTTCCTGTTCGGCTTCGACCAGTTCCAGGTCTATCGCCAGCGCATCTTCATCGACGCCGTACAGGGAATGATCGCCTATCCCCTGTCGGCCACGCGCCGGCTGGAAGGGGGGCTGGGCGCGACCAGATACGGTTTCGATCTGGAGAGAGAGGTGTACTACACCGATCCCTTCCAGCGCATCGTGGGCTTCGAGCGGTTCCAGGAGGATTGGCGCGATCCGCTGCACTTCGCCTCCGCCTCGGTGTCCTTCGTCGGTGACAATTCCTATCTCGCCTTCACGAGCCCGGTCCGCGGAGAGCGCTTCCGGGTCGGCGCGGAGGTGTCGTACGGTACGGTCAATTTCCAGACGCTCACCTTCGACTACCGCCGCTACTTCAACAACGGCGGCCCGGTGACCCTGGCGATGCGCGGTCTGCACCTGGGGCGCTACGGCGACCTGGTGCGCCTCGACGAAGAGCAGCTGGGAACCTACTTCATGGGCTTCGAGTCGTTCATCCGCGGCTACGCCTGGAATTCATTCGACAGCAGCGAGTGCAGCGAAAGCACGCAAATCAGCCTCAACGGATCGACCTGCCCCCTCATCGACCGCCTCTACGGGCACCGGCTCGGGGTGTTCAACATCGAATTCCGCCTCCCCTTCACGGGGATCGAGGAGTTCGGGTTGATCAACTTCCCCTACATTCCGGTCGAACTCACGGCCTTCACGGATGTCGGGCTGGCTTGGGACAGCGAACGGCCCGCGCAGGTAACCTGGCTGCGGGACACGATGGATCGGGTGCCGGTCGCCAGCAGCGGGGTTTCCGCCCGGATGAACGTGCTTGGCTTCCTCATCGTGGAGGCGTACTACGCGTACCCGTGGCAGCGCCCGCTCAAGGGCTGGCACTGGGGCGTGCACGTGGCCCCGGGCTGGTAAACCGCCGCTTCAGAAGATCTCGATCGTGACGTAGCGGCCCGGGTTCTCCTTGATGTCGTCGAGGAGTTCGCGGAGGCTCTGCAGGGTCGAATTCACCGAGGTGTGGACTTCGTCGCTTGTCAGGAGCTTGCCCAGGGTTCCCTCTCCGCGCTCGAGGCGTCCGAGGATGGTGTTGAGGGAACCGACCGACTCCTCCACCGTGCTCGATGTGCGCTCCAGGATGGCCATCGTGCTCTCGGCCGAGGCAAGCGCCTCACGCCAGTCCTCGGCACCGGTGATTCCCTCCACGTTCTCGGCCGAGCGTCTCAGGCTCTCGGTGAGCGTCCGCAGCTCCGCAGCCTGGCCGTCCGTCACTTCGGCGAGGTCCTCCAGGAGGTCCCGCAGCGACGCCACCGCCGCGCTGGTGCCCGCGATCGTGGAATCGGCCAGCAGTCCCTGCACTCTTCCCATTACATCGGAGACATCGCCAGCAAGATCACCGGCCTGTTCGAGTACGTCGCCGGCCGAGGTCCCCGGAATGATTTCCCCCGCTTCGACGTAATCGTCGCTATCGCCCGGGATGACCGAGACCACCATGCCGCCCAGAACCCCCATTGAGTGAAGTTCCGTTCTGGCCTCCGCGGGGATGGGGTACTCGCCCTCGAGCTCCATGGTGATGTGCACGCCTCCGGTGGGGGCGATTTCGAACCCGTAGACCCGCCCGATATTGATCCCGCGCATTCGCACGGGGTCGCCACGCCGAATCCCCTGGGCGTCGGCGACCTCGGTCACCAGCATGTAGCGGCCCCGGAACAGCGCCGGGCTCGTCATCAGGAAGAGAACGGTGAAAAAGCCTACGACCCCGAGGATCACGAAGATCCCCACCCGAAACTCCCGCACCCCGGACAGGGGCGGAACGGCGCGAAGGACTTCCTCGTCGGAGAGCCGCTGGCCGCTGCTGGGCGATACTGCGTTGTTCATGTCATCTCCACAACGTCGAGGGCGGCCTCGGCGGCCGCTCGATCCACAAATGCTCTGACAACCGGGTCGCTTTCCTGCTGGAATTCGCCCGGGGTTCCACAGAAACGAATGATCCCGCCTTCGAGCATGGCCACGCGGTCGCACATCCAGAGCGCGCCCTCCACGTCGTGGGTGACCAGAACCGAAGTGATCCTCAACTCTTCCGCGAGTCCCTTGATCAGGCGCTCGACGGCAGCCGTGTTGACCGGGTCGAGGCCGGTGGTGGGCTCGTCCCAAAGCAGGATGCGCGGCCGCCCCACGATCGCGCGCGCAATCCCGACCCTCTTCTTCATGCCGCCCGACAGCTCGGCGGGGAGGATCGACATGACCTCCGCCGGTTCGAGGTTGACGAGCTCCAACGCCCTCCACACCGCCCGCGCCACTTCCTTCGTTCCCATGCGCTGAAGACGGTCGACGGGCAGGCCGGTCTCGACGTTCCGGTACACGTTGAGGGAATCGAAGAGGGCCGCCTGCTGGAAGACGTACCCAACCTGCCGCCTGACGGAGTCCAGGGCTTCCCTGCCGCCAAAAAACACCGAGATGTCGTTGACCTCGACGTCGCCGCGGTCGGGGACCACCAAGCCGATCGTGGTCTTGAGCAGCACGCTCTTGCCGGTGCCGGACGGACCGAACAGCGCGAACAGCTCCCCCTCGCGCACCTCCAGGTTCACGCCGGTCAGCACCGGGCGCTTGTACGCTTTCCAGGTGTTGCGGTAGCGGATGACGGGGCGCGGATCCATTGGGCGGTCAGGCGGTCAGTTGAGGAAGAGCGGCGGGAACAGGGCGTCGAGAATCAGGATGGTCAGGGTCTGGAACATGACCGACGCCGTCGTGGTGCTCCCCACACCCTCGGCGCCACCGCGCGTGCGGAAGCCCATGTGAATGGCGATCAAGGGAATCGCGAGACCGAAGGTGACGGCCTTCATGAACGAATACCAGAGGTCCCACGAGTGCCAGAAGAGGCGCGCGCCATAGAGGAAGGTCTCGAACCCGAGGTCGAGGGTGAGGGCGGCTGCGACCATGCCGGAGAAGAGGCCCACGGCGTTGGCTATCCCGACCAGCAGGGGCATGACGACGAGCCCGGCGAGGATTCGCGGCGCGCCGAGCATGATCTGAGGGTCGCGCCCCAGTGAGCGATACGCGTCGATCTGCTCGGAAACGACCATGGTGCCGAGTTCGGCGGTGATCCGCGCGCCCACCCTGCCGACCAGGACGATGGCCGTCAGCACGGGCCCGAGTTCCAGCACAACGCTCGTGACGGTCACGCTGCCCAGCACGTAAAGAGGGATGGTGGCGGTGAACTGGTAGCCACCCTGCTGGGAGGTCACGATCCCGGTGAGCACTGCGGTGATCAGGACGATCGGGATGCTCTGCACGCCCATGACGTAGAGCTGACGGACGAATTCGCTCCCCGAGACCCGGAGCCGGATCGTCGCGACAATCGTGCGCCCGACCAGAAGGCCCAATTGTCCCGCGTGCTCGGCCCATAGTTGCCACCACCGGCCGATCGCCCTGAACGGGCGGACGAAGAAAGGAGAGTCCGTCAAGACCCAAAGGGGCGGCGGGGAGCTGTGCGAGAGCGGGTCGGACCCAGCAGAATGCCAACGGCGAACGCCTGCTCGTTCAGCTGCTCGGCGCCGAACTGCTGCCGGAACTCGAAGAACGGCATGATCACCGGGATACCCCGCAGGCGCAGCCCGGCGACCAGGTTGTATGACCATTCTCCCGACTCGTCCATCGTCACTCCCTCCTCCACGAACGTCCGGTATCCCGCGCCGAGACCGAAGTAGAGCGGGTTCTGCGGCGACGCGAAGAAGAGTTGCGCCCCGACTTCCGTCGAGGAGCATCCCTCACACCCCGGAAAGAGGCGGTCGTAGAGCCCGGCGAACACCAGTCCCTGCCGCAGAAAATCCAGGTCGACCTCGGCGCGCCCGCCCGCGCCGAATGTGCCGTCGAAGGCCTGTGACTTGTAGAGGACATGACCTCCAGCTCGCACCTGGGCGCCGGCCGGAGCAGCCAAAAACGCCGCCGCGGACAGCGCGAGAGCCACCACCGCGGCGATAGCCCCACCCGTCAATCTCCCTCTGCGCACGATCCCCCCCGTTGATTGAATGGTCATGAGGCTGCCAGAATAGAAGGACAACTTTCCCAGCATCAATGTAAACATGTATCGAAATCGGGTCACGGTAGCGGCAGGGGGCGGCAGCGGGTCATCCGGGGTGCGGCATCCGCGCAGGTTGTGGGCCCGCACTGCGGGCGCCCGCGCGGTAATTGCGGCAGCCCTCTGCGCGCTTGCCACCAGCGCCTCCGCGCCGCCCCACCCCTTTCGCCTGACCATCGCCGACGCCGGGGTAAGCGGCTCGACCATGGAAGTGAGCATCCGTTTCTTCTGGGACGATCTGCAGTTCGCCGTGATGGAACAGACTTCCGACATGGATTTCCGGCTCGACGAGACCGATGAAGTCGATACTGTCGTAGAACAGTACGTTAACGACATGCTGAACTTTCAGGTGGGAGAAACGTTGCTCCAGGGGGAGCTCGTCGAACGAGGGATACAGGAGGCGCGCAACCCCGACGAGGTGATGTGGTGGTACCGGCTCGAGTACTCCCTGGATCCGTCCATCGACCGGATACACGTGACCAACCGCCTGCTCTTCAACATGTTCGAGGATCAGCGCAACATCGTGAACATCAAGACGCGGCGCGGCCGGGAGAGGACCTACTACTTCAGCTGGGACGAGGATAACGTCACTATCCCGGTGGGGTAGGTCCCGGTGGGGTAGCCCGCCAGTACGCCGTCGGCTGGCGCCCGGGTGCCCCCTGGTCGCGCTGCCTGTGACGGGCCACGGCCCGCTACCGGCCTTCCATCCTCCAGAACACGATTCCACCGGCCTGCTGACCTACCTCGACCTCGGCGATGCGCTCAAAATCGGACAGGTCGAAGATGTCCACCTTTCCGGGTTCGGCTCCCACGCCCTCGACGGAGACGAAGGCATAGCGCCCGTCGGGGCTCACGGCCACGCCGTGGGTGACGGTGGTGGACGACGGGGTGGTTGCGGCGGATCGTCCCGACTCGAGGTCGATGAATTCCACCCCGGCGCCCTGCTTGAGGGTCGCGACGAGAATCCCGTCGTCGGGGGTGAGCGCCAGGTTGTACGGCCCCGCGCCGGTTTCGAATATGCGGGTCAGCGACCATGAATCGCGGTCGATTTCCAGGATCCGGTTGCCCCGGTTGCAGGCCACGAAGAGCGACGCGCTCCGGCTCGCCGGCGCCACCCAGGTGGGGGAGCAGGTGGCTGGCGCCGCGCCAGCGGCCATCGCGTGGCCGTCGTGCTCCGCGGGAGCGTCATCGGACGACGCAGCCGCAAGCGCGCCCTCGCGGCCGAGGGCCACCGAGAAGCGTCGCAAGACCTGGAAGGTGCGGGTGTCCACCTCGACGATCTGGTCGTCCATCATGCACGCCGAGTACAGGAAGTGACCGCTGGCGTCGAGGCGGGCGCCGTGCGGCATGGTGCAGGTCTCGATCTGATCCACCTCGATCATGTCCGGCGTGTACACCACCGAAATGGTCGAGGGGACCATCTCGCCGTGCAGGTTGAAGTTGGCGACGAACGCGTAGAGCCCGTCCGGAGTGACGTCCAGCGTGGCCGGGAAGTAGCCCAGGAGGATCGGGTCGCTCACCAGGGTGTCGGGACCGGCGTGGAACTTCCACAACTTGCCGTCGGGGACGCCGTGGCCCGTGGTCATGAACAGGAAGCGTCCATCGCGGGAAACGTTCAGCCCGTGCGGGCCCTCGGTTTCGGTCGCCATCTCTCCCACCGCGATGGTTCGGTCGAGGGAGGCGCCCTCGGGACCGAAGCGGATGCGGTGCAGGAGATCCGCGGACTCGGCCCCCACATACACGTAGTATTCCGCCGCGGGAGGCTGCTGGGCGGCAGATGGAGACGGACCCATCGGGCCGGCCAGGTGTAGGGCAAGAACCCCGATCCCGCACGCTCCGATCCGCAGAGTTTGCCTCACGCCCGCCTCGAAGTCATGCGCGCCTTCCTTGTCGCAGGTCGCTCGTCCACAGGTTGCCCGCGGCAAAGGTTAGAGGCAGCTTTGCGGTAGGGGCAAGGCCCGGTGCCCCGGAGCGGGCGGATCCCCGCCCCCCGTCTGTAACACGCTCACCATGGTCGTCGCCACTTGCTAACCCAGCTCGTCGCGGTTGTAGGGACCTCGCTGTCGGTCTCCTTCCTCTGCTCGGTTCTCGAAGCTGTCCTCCTGTCCGTCAGCCACTCCTATATCGCCGTCCTCCAGGGCCGCGGCGACCGGGCCGGAGACATCCTGTCGCGAATGAAGCGGCAGATCGACGAACCGATCGCGGCAATCCTCACCCTGAACACGATCGCCCATACGGTGGGTGCGTCCGTCGGCGGGGCGCTGGCTGTCAGTGTCTTCGGCGGCGGGGTCGCGGTCGGCGTCTTCGTGGCCGCCCTGACCTTCGCCGTGCTGGTGCTCTCCGAGATCATCCCCAAGACCATCGGCGCCACGTTCTGCAAGCAGCTGGCACGACCCACGGCGCACCTGCTGCGCATCATGGTGTTCGTGATGAAACCGGCGCTCGTGCCCCTCGGCTACCTCAGCCGGTGGATCAGGCCGAGGCGGTCGCGGCAGGCGACCATCAGCCGCGCCGAGATCGAGGCATTGGCCGAGATCGGACACCGCGAGGGCGCCATCGACGAGGACGAATTCCAGGTCATGTCGAGGGTAATGCAGCTCGACGAAATCGCCGTCAGCGAGGTGATGACGCCGAGGATCGACATCGTCGCCGTTCCGGAGCGGGCTTCGGTGGCCGAAGCAATGGACGTGATGCTCGACCGGGGCAAGCTGCGCCTCCCGGTCTATGAGGAAGACGTTGACCAGATTGTCGGGATCCTGCTCGCACGCGACCTGTGGAAGGCGGCCCGTGACGGCCGGGAGGCGATCCGCGAGGTCACGCGCCCGGTACAATTCGCCCCCGCCACCAAGGCGGTCGAGGACCTGATCCGGGAGATGCGCGCGCAACGGACCAAGATGGTCATCGTGCTCGACGAGTTCGGCGGCACCGCGGGCCTGGTCACGCTCGAGGATCTGATCGAGGAGATCGTGGGCGAGTTTCAGGACGAACACGAGACCGACGAGCCACGGGATTTCCGCGACCTGGGCGACGGCTCCACCGTGATCTGGGGTGGCACGCCGGTCAAGGACGTCGAGGATCGGCTGGAGATCGAACTTGGCGAGGACTTCGACACGATCGGCGGCCATGTGTTCGGGGCCCTGGACCGTGTCGGCAAAGTCGGTGATTCCGTTCGCACGGGGTCCGGGGAGTTCCGCGTACTGAAGGTGCGCCGGCGGCGAATCGAGTACGTCGTCTTCGTGCCTGGACGCCCGGAAGGGTAGTCGACTTACGGCTTGGCGGCGCGCGGCGGACGACGCGGCGAGAGCGGGCCCCCGGGGGAAGCTGCCGGGTCAGCCCTCGGTAGGCTCCGGGGTCGCGCCCACCTCCGAGGAACCTGCCTTGCGGGCACGGGCGAGCTGTCGTTCCTCCTGCCAGAACGAGATGGCGAGGAGGACGGCGCCGCACGAGATGGCCATGTCGGCGATGTTGAAGATCGGCCAGTGGTAGAATCCGAGGTCGATCGGCCCGATGAAGTCAACCACTCCCCGGTCCCACCTGATCCGATCGATGAGATTGCCGAGGGCGCCGGAAATTACCAGCCCCAGAGAAACGATCCTCGTGTAGTCGTTGTCCAGGGCGCGAATCAGCAGGACGACCATCAACCCGAGCGCCAGGAAGGCTACCGGGATGAAGAACCAGCGTGGATCGTTGCCGATGGAGATACCGAACGCGGCGCCCCGGTTCAGCGCCAGCGTGAGGGGCACGTAGCCGCCCATGAAGTCGGGCTTGGGGGCGCCGATCAGGGTCGCCATCGCCCAGCGCTTCGTCACGATGTCGGCAATCAGAATAATCGGCAGCAGGACGCCGAGGATGGTCAGCTTTCGCTTCACTTGGTGGATTCTCTGGGGGGAAGCCGCACCACCGGCCCAGGCGGGCACGGCAGACGGCGGTTGTGGAATAGTGGAGGCGGCGGGAGTCGAACCCGCGTCCGCGAATGGGTCCTTCGAGACGTCTACGTGCGTAGATCACCGCCGGGATTCACTACCGGGAGGAGCGGCGAACAATCCTTCCCGGGCTAGCCACCTTGGTGTCTCATCCGTCGGTCCAGTGGCCTAGACCGTCGAACCAGCCCGAATCGTCGACGCCTCTCCGGTTCGCCTCGGGCGGGCTAACCGGGAAGCGGGCTGCTTATGGTTAAGCGGCCAGGGCCAAGTCAGTGTTGGCATTTGTGAAAATTCCGAAGTTTTTTGCGAGGTCCCCGGACCTCGGCACGCAGCCCCGCGCTCACCAGACACGTCGAAGCCGTATCGCCCCCATGGGTTTCAATCAACCGCCGGTTGCCGCGAAATCCCCTCCTGCGTGCGACGGACCGACGCTAACGTTAACGATAAAGGTGCCCTCCGACAGGGAAAACCCCCCGACGCTTCAGCCCTCGGCGGGCTCCGGCGTCGCGGCCACCTCGGAAGCACCCGCTTTGCGGGCACGGGCGAGCTGTCGCTCCTCCTGCCAGAATGAGATGGCCAGGAGGACAGCGCCGCACGTGATGGCCATGTCGGCAACGTTGAAGATCGGGAAGTGGTCGAACCGGAGGTCGATCGGCCCGATGAAGTCCACCACGCCCCGGTCCCACCTGATCCGATCGACGAGATTGCCGAGGGCGCCGGATATCACCAATCCCAGCGAAACGATCCGCGGGTAGTCGTTGTCGAGGGCGCGAATCAGCAGCGCGATCATCACCCCCAGCGCCAGAAGTGCCGCCCCGATGAAGAACCAGCGCGGATCATTTCCAATCGAGATTCCGAACGCGGCACCCGTGTTGAGGTGCAGCGTGAGAGGAACGTAGCCGCCCATGAAGTCGGAGTTGGGAGCATCAGCGAGAGCGGCCAGCGCCCACCGCTTCGTGACGATGTCGGAGACGAGAATGATCGGCAGCAGGATGCCGAGGATGGTCAGCTTTCGCTTCACTGGGTGGATTCCTTACGGGGAAGCCGGGCTGCCGGCCCAGGCGGGCTTGTCAGGCGACACCTGTGGAATCGTGGAGGCGGCGGGAGTCGAGTCTTCTTCGGCTGGGAAGGCCCCCTGCTGCCCTCTCAGGTACCCCTCCAGCACGGAACGTACCTCGCCGGCATCTTCGATCTGGAAGAGCCGCTGGCGCAGGCTGCGGCCCTCGGGGATTCCCCTCGTGTACCACCCCAGGTGTTTGCGGAATTCGCGTACGGCCTTGTCCGGGTTGTCCTCGAAGGCGGCCGCGTTGTCGGCATGCTGCATGCAGATGGAGAAGCGAGTGGCGATGTCGGGTTCGCCGGGAACGGGATCTCCGTTCAGGGCTGCCCGGGATTGCCGGAAGAGCCAGGGCGCACCGTGCGATCCGCGGGCGATCATCACCCCGTAGCAGCCGGTCTCGTCCCTCATTCGGCGCGCGTCCTCGCCGGTGCGGACATCGCCGTTGCCGATCACGGGAATCTCCAGCGTGCTCGCGAGTGCGGCGATCTCCTCCCAGCGCGCGCTTCCCGAGTACATGTCGGCGCGTGTGCGAGGGTGAAGCGTGACCATGCGGGCGCCGGCGTCCTGGCAGACCTGTCCGATCGTGACCGGGTCGCGGGTCGCCTCGTCGAAGCCGGAACGGATCTTTGCGGTCACCGGCAGAGTGGTGGCGCGCGCCACCGCTTCGATGATCCGCCGTACAAGACGCAGGTCGCGCAGGCAGCCCGAGCCACCGTTGCGCTTGACCACCTTCTTTACCGGGCATCCGAAATTGATGTCGACGAAGTCGGGAGCGTAGGTCTCCGTCACGAGCGCCGCAGCTTCCGCCATGCGCGCAGGGTCGGCGCCGAAGATCTGAATGCCGATCGGCCGCTCGTCGTCGTGGAAGCGGAGGTAGCGGGCGGTGCGATCGTTTTGCCGCACAATGCCCTCGGCGCTGACGAACTCGGTGAGCACGACATCGGCTCCGAAACTGCGGCACAGTCTCCGAAACGGAGACTCCGAAACCCCGGCCTGCGGGGCCAGGAAGAGGGGCGTGTCCGGATTGCCCGGCAAGTCGAAGGGCAGTGCGTTCATGTCTTCAAGCTAATGCGAAGCTGATCGCGCGCGTCCGCGGGGGTAGCCTGCCGGCAACACCCTCCGTACCTTCGCCTCCCCGTGACAGTCCAACCCCGCCAGGGAGCGTTCAGCCCGCCCATGCAGCTTCGGGACTACCTGAGTCCAGAGAGGATCGACCTCGATCTGGCCGGCGACACCAAGGACGAGATCCTGCAAACGCTCTTGGCGCTCCTGGACCTTGACCGGAGGTCCCTCGGAACGTTGTTGCGGACGTTGCGGCGGCGTGAGAACCTCGGTTCCACGGGGATCGGCAAGCGCATCGCCATCCCGCACTGCCGCTCTCTCGTCGTGAACCATCTCCATCTGGCCTATGGCCGCAAGCCGGGTGGGGTGGACTTTCAGGCAATCGACGGGCGCCCGGTCTCCCACTTCTTTCTGATCGTGGCCCCGCCGCTCGAAGTGTCGGGGCAGTACCTCCCGGTGCTGGGCAAGGTGGCACAGTTCGCGAAGGACCCCGAGGTCCCGGCCAGGCTCGACACGATTGCTACCCCGGAGGAGTTTCTCGGTCTTCTCGAAGCGAAGGGGATCTGACCGCGCGAAGCCGGCCGTGCGGGTACCGCATGCTGCGCACCATCGAAAGGCGCGTTGGCATGGTTTGGTTTGGGGGTGGCTCGCAACGGCGGAGCTACCTGGTGACGAACATCTTTCGCAAAGTGGCCTGGCCGTTCACCAGCATCTGGACAAAATACACCCCCGACGCGACCTGGTTGCCGTTTCGATCGCGCACGTCCCAGTACGCCTCATAGCGACCGGGAGAAGTGTATTCCAGTTGCATCATCGGCAGTCCTTCCCCGCCCGCGAACCCCAGCGCCACGGGTGCGGCTACATACTGCTGGAGAATGTTGAAGATGCGGATCGACACGGTCACCGGCTCGCCGGTCGCGAACAGCGGCTCCAACAGCTCGAAAGGAATCCGCGTCCGCGTCTGGGCATTGAGGGGGTTGGGGTAATTCTGTCCCAGCCTGAAGCCGATGTCCCCGTCGCCTGCTTCCTCGTCGACGGGCAAGGGAGGCTCCTGGGCGACACCGAACTCCGCCCATCCCGTGATCAGGAGTGCCGACACCAGCGACACGAGCCTCATGGTTTGTCCTGCCTGCAAATCAGTAGCGTTGTTACGAGTGTCCCTCCAATGGTCGAAGGAATCCGGATGGCTTCTCGCAACCCTGGCGCAGGCGCCCCGCCAGCGCAGGTGCTTCGCCACGGGCTGACTGTCGGCAATATTACCGGCAATGGACTACCCACGTCAAGAAGATTCTCGTGCTTGTGGCCAACATGCTACTTGGACACGCATGCCGGGCACCGGGTTGCCCCAAAGGCTCCGCCGATCGCCTCAGGGAACCGTGGCGGCCACCTGTCGACCACTATCGGTGCGGTCGGTCACTCCAACTGCATCGAAGTAGGCAAGCACCGGGATCAGGTGCTTCCGGGTCACCGCAAGCACCTCGCGAAAGTCGGCGGGTCCCAGGCCGGTCTGGCCCCCAAAGTGCTCCACGACCTCGGACGCGGCGCTCTCCAGGACGCTGGAAGCAACCCAGAATGCGTCGCCCAGCCGGTGGATTCGCCCTTTCGCCCTGAGGAATTCGAGGACTGGTTCGAGGCGGGGGGCCGCGCCGGCCAACCGCATCCCGAGTTCGTCTGTGGTGGGTCCCCGGAGCCCTTCGGCTAACAGGATTTCCATGATCCGGTGAGCGATCTTCTCCTCGCCGGTCGATAGAACCGCCTCGAAGTCGGGAAGACGCGCCACCTTCCCCTCGATCACCAGCCGTCCGGCTCCCGCCAACCGCGCCACAAGTCCGTCGGCGAGCTTCGGATGGGAGCGAGGAGGGAGAGTGGCGCGCAGTCTGTCCAGCGGCGTGCCCGCCTCCAGGGAATGAATCCGGTGGTGGCGCTCCACAGCCGCGAGAATGCGCCCCTCGCCATCGGCGACGATCGCCGGATCGAAGAGATTGCCGTGGATGTGCGGCAGGTCGCCGGGAAGCGCCGTGGTTGCTCCGGTCCATCCGGCCAGCACTCCGAGGGCGTCCGCTTGCAATCCACTCAATGCGGCGAGCATTACGGCGCCCTGCACGGCGGCCCTGCCTCCCTGCGACAAGGCTTCGAGGGCACCGGCTTCCGCACCGGAGATGCGCTTTCGCTTCGGAGGCACCGGTTCCAGGACGACGCCGCCCGCGATCGTGGTGACGGGCGAGTAGGAGCGGATCACAAAGCGGTCGCCGGAGCGTGCGACCACGGACCCTTCCAGCCGCAACTGCGCGAGTGCCGGCTCGCCCGGCACGACCTCGTCCGTGGCGAACAGCGCTACGCGGGCCATGACCTCGACCGTTCCCAGATGGACCCTGACGCGCTGGCCAGCCACCAGGCGCCACCCGCTGTCGGGCAGGGCGTCCAGCTGGACGGTGAGCATCATCGAGGGGGACCAGCTCGGGTGAGCGACGAGGACGTCGCCGCGGGCGATCATCCCGCGCCGCACGGCCGCCCCCGTGAGGGCCAGAGCTGTCCTCTGACCCGCCCGGGCGCCGTCCACCCGGGTTCCGTGGACCTGCACGGCGCGTACGCGGGCCTCCCCGCCGCCAGGGAGGATCCGAACGGTGTCTCCCCTGGACAGCGCTCCCGACCAAAGCGTGCCCGTGACGACCGTTCCCGCGCCCTCGACCGCGAAGACGCGATCCACGGGGAGGCGGAAGAGGTCCTTCACCGCCCGCTGCCGGGCCATCGAGCCACAGCGCACCAGCGCCCGTGACAGCTTCGCCAGACTCGCGGGATCCTCTACCGACACCGGCACGATCTCGGAGCGCTCGTAAGGGGTGCCGTCGAGCAGATCCTGAACATCTTCCGTGACCAGCTCGAGCCACTCCTCGTCCACCAGGTCGGTCTTGGTGAGGGCGATCACCATGCCCTCCACCCCGAGCAGCCCGATGATCGCCATGTGTTCACGGGTTTGAGGCATCACCCCCTCGTCCGCGGCAACGACGAGGAGCACGAGGTCCATCCCGGTCGCGCCCGCCACCATCGTGCGGACGAACCCCTCGTGTCCGGGCACATCCACGATCCCGAAGGAGCAGCCTTCCTCGGGAGCATACTGCGCGAACCCCAGTTCGATCGTGATGCCGCGCTCCTTCTCCTCGGCCAGGCGGTCGGTGTCCACGCCGCTCAGGGCCCGCACGAGCGACGTCTTGCCATGATCGATGTGGCCCGCCGTCCCCAGGATCAGGCTGGCGGGTTGCATGGCTCTACTCGCGCGAAAAGGGGCACTTGCGGCGGGAAGGCGGAATCAGGTCTGGGCAGGGGCATCGCGATCGCCGGGGCTGGCGGGTTCCAGGAAGCGAAACGAATCGAGGCGGCGTCCACCGAGCATGTGAAAGGTGGTGAAGTCGTCCAGCAGGGAAAGGTGCGCCCGGTGGCCGCGCAGGTTCGGCGGCGATTTGCCGCGCAGGAAGGCAGCCAGTTGAGCTCTGGCCACCGGACCGACGCGGCGGGATCCCTCCGCAGCCGGGCAGTCCGGCCCGCGAATCCCCCCTTCCTCCAGGTCGAAGCGGCCCATGTCGTCATCCTCCAACAGGACGCCGCAGGCGGTACAGACCTCCAGTTCGGGACCGAACCCCAGCAGTTGCACGATGCTCCAGCACAATGCCAGCACTTCTCCGACGACTTCATCGGGGCCGGTGTCTTCGAGTCGCTGGAACCCGCTGGAAAGAGCGTCGAAGAGTTCTGGATGGGGCTCCTGATGGGCGTGGCGCAGCACGAGTTCGGCAGCCACCGAAGCGCCGGCCAGTCGCCGGAAATCCCGGGCCAATCCCAGATGGGCGTTCGCTGGAGTGAATTCGTGCAGTGACTGGAGGTCGCGGCTGTCGCGGAAGGTGATGACCGCCGTGCCTTCGCCGAAGGTCGCCGTCCCGCCCCGGCCTCTGGAGGCTCCCTTCCGTACGCCTCGGGCCATTACGCCCAGCAAGCCCATGTCGCGCGTGTAGAACCGAAGCACGCGGCTGGTTTCCGAATAGGGGTAGGACCGGAGGAGGATCGCGGGCGTCGTCAGAATCGACATCCGGGGCCGTCACCCTTTCAGCTCCCTGAGCAGCGCCCCCCGGCGGCGGTCGTAGTCGTCGCCCTCCACCTCGCCGCGCTGCCAGGCTTCGTCGAGGCGCGCGATCTCGACCAGCGCCAGACGCCGTGCGCTCTCCACCCGCGCCGGACGCGGGCGGGTGCGCATCGCCAGCAGGGACCCGGCGACGGTCAGCGCAAGCGCCAGCAGGACGGCAACGAGCGGGATCGAGTTCGTCGGGGTCAGCGCCTGCCCCGGCTCCACGGTAACGACCGAGGGGGCGAGTTCCCGGCCGGCAAAGCGCCGAAAGGTGCTTCCCTCCAGGTCCATGGGACCGACAGCGGCGAGTCCACCCACCGTGAGTTCCCCCGCCGGCTCTCGGAAGAGGAGTTCCATGGACTCGGTCGCTCCCTCCAGCGGCAGCTCGAAGGCGTCTTCGGGGATGCTGTAGCGAAACAGGTAGACGCTCTCTCCGGGCGGGACGGGCGACGACGTATGCACCCGCCCCCCCCGGAACGAGGCGGCGTCGGAGGCCAGGTCGCTCTGCCCCACCGCGAAGTCGACCACTCCGGGCGGCAGTGTGTACGACCACGACGCGCCGGCCTCGCTGGCGATGATCGTCGTGCGGGTGTTGTTTTCGATCTCGAAGAGGTCGGTGACGCGCCAGCCTGTGCCCGATTCGGCCCGCTCGACGAAGGTGTTCCGGATTCTGACGGGAAGCCGTGTTTCCGGTGCGGCCCCGACGGCGGGGAACGCGTGAATCAGGTAGGTGCCCACGGTGTCGGCGGCCTCGGTCACCGGCCCGCCGAAATAGAGCACTCCCTGATAGCGGATGGAGGCGAAGTAGACGTCGTCGCCGAAGGGTTCGGACGGTGCCGGGATGGAGAATTCGAAACCGCCGCCCGGTTCCACCGAGACGCTGTCCACCTCACCGGTGAAGAACGTGGAAACACGGTGGAGTACGACGGTCCCGCTGTCCGCGGGCTCTTCGCCGATGTGGACCTCGCCCGAGATGACGAGCGGGGCGGGCTCCTGGGAAGACACTGCCTGGGGCATGAATGACGTTCCGCAGAGCCAGGCGAAGGCGTATAGCGTACGAGGGGCCCATCCGCACGGCGGCACCGCAACCCGAGACAGGAAGGCGTTCAGCGCTCGAACCGTCCGAGATCTTCGGGATGCATCCCGCGGAGGTACTCTTCGAGTTCCTCTCCGCTCATGCCGTCATCTTCCTCTCCGGCATCGTCGTCCTGCTCCACAGCCATCGCGCTGGCCACAGACTCCAGCAGGGCCTCCTCGGCGAAGATGCTCGCCTGTGCCCTGAGGGCGATCGCGATCGAGTCGGAGGGCCGTGCGTCGACGGAGATGATGTCGCCGTCGCGGTCGATGATCAGCTCGGCGAAATAGGTGCTGTTCTGAACGCGGGTGATGAGCACGCGCTGAAGCGTGCCCCCGAGCCCACCCAGCACCGCCACGAGGAGGTCGTGCGTGAGCGGCCGCTGGAACGCGACTCCCCCCATGTGCATGGCGATGGCGCTCGCCTCGCCCGGACCGATCCATATCGGGAGGACGCGTTCGCTCCCCGGGTCCTTCAGAATGACGACCGGGGTGTTCGACGTCTTGTCGAACGCAAGACTCTGCACCCTGACCTCGATCACGATGTTCTCCTTGCGTTGCCGGTTGCGCCTCGACGAGTGCTACGCCGCCCGGGTCCCAATCCCTCAGCCGATGATGCGCCCTGCAGGGGCGTTGCACAACCCGTGCGCTTCGTGCTGCACTTCGGGCGGACTTCAGTCGGGTAGCGTCACAGGTCCAGCGCCGTCCTGAGGTCGCCCACCCTGTCGAGCCGCTCCCAACCGAAAAGCTCGACCTCGCGCCCACCGATTGCCGCCCCTTCCGGATCACGGCCGAAGTGGCCGTATGCCGCGGTGGGGCCAAACACGGGCGCCGCCAAGTGCAGGTCGCGAATGATTGACTCCGGGCGGAAGTCGAAGACCTGTTGCACGGCCGCCGACAGCATCCCGTCGTCGAGCCCGCGGCGGGCCGTTCCGAACGAGTCCACCCAGATCTGCACCGGCTCCGCCACACCGATCGCGTAGGCAAGCTGCACCTCGCAGCGGGACGCCGCCTCGGAGGCGACGAGGTTCTTGGCCGCCCACCGCGCCGCATAGGCACCCGAGCGGTCCACCTTTGTGGGGTCCTTGCCGGAAAACGCGCCGCCCCCATGCCGCCCCAGGCCGCCGTAGGTGTCTACGATGATCTTGCGGCCGGTCAGTCCGGCGTCGCCGTGCGGCCCACCCCGCGTGAAGCTCCCGCTGGGATTGATGTGATAGTTGATTGCGCGCGGGTCGGGCGCGAACTCCTCCGGCAAAACGGGAAGGATCACCTTGGCGATGATTTCCTCCCGAATCCGGTCCGGCGTGACTCCGGGATCGTGCTGGGCACTGAGGACCACCGTGGTAATCTGCCGGGGACTCCACTGCTCGTCGTAGGCAAACGTGACCTGTGACTTGCCGTCCGGCCGAAGCCATTCGATCTCGCCTTCCTTCCGGGCGTCCGACAATCGCTTGACCAGGGCGTGGGCGACAGAAATCGGGGCAGGCATCAGCTCGCGGGTGTCGTCGCAGGCGAAGCCGAACATCATTCCCTGGTCGCCGGCGCCGAGAGGCTTCCTGGTCTCGCCGTCACTCCTCGCGTTGACGGCCGCAGCGATCTCGGGAGACTGACCGTCCATCGCCGTGATGACCGCACAGGTGCTGCCGTCGATGCCGTATTCCGGCCGGTCATAGCCCGCGTCGAGGATCGCCTGGCGGGCCAGGTCCGGAATGTCCAGCCGGGTCGCTCCGCTCACTTCCCCGGCGACAAGAGCCAGGCCAGTGGTGACCAGCGTCTCGCACGCGGCACGTCCATTCGGATTGTCTTTGAGGATTGCGTCGACGACGGCATCGGATATCTGGTCCGCGAGCTTGTCGGGATGGCCTTCAGTCACGGACTCGGAGGTAAACAGGCGGCAATTCAACGTATTCTGCTTTTCAAGGGAAGGCTGAGGGATCGGGTTGGGGTAACTACGATAATGGTCACGGCCCCAAGGGGAATAGCCGCCGGCCGGCCGTGCCCTGCAGAGATTCGGACAAAGCGCGCTTCGCAGCGTCGCTCGTGGGCGCATCGAGCGCCCGGGCGGCAGCCGCCCGGATGTCTGCAAGGCTGTGGGTGCGAAGGAGATTCCTGATCTCGGGGAGCGACGGCCACGCTACCGAGAGCGCCTCCACACCGAGCCCCACGAGGACGAAAGCGCCCCCGGGTCTGCCCGCCATCTCTCCACAGGCGCTTACCTCGATGCCCGCGTCGCGCCCTGCCGCAACAACCATCTCGATCAGGCGGAGTACGGCAGGGTGCAGCGGATCATACAGGTGGGCCAGCCGTGCGTTGGTCCGGTCCACAGCCAGCGCGTACTGAACCAGGTCGTTGGTGCCGACGGACAGAAAGTCCACATGGGGCGCCAGGGCGGCGGCATTGAGCGCGGCAGCCGGCGTCTCGATCATCGCTCCGAGCTTGATTCCGTCACCCATCGGAACGCCCTGGCGCTGCAGATCAGCTTTTGCGGTATCCAGCAGTTCGCGGACGACAGAAATCTCGTCGGTCCCGTTCACCATGGGCACCATGATCCGGATGTCGCCGTGGACTGCCGCGCGGAGAATGGCGCGCAGCTGGGTCAGAAAGAGCTCGGGTTCGTCATGGCACACCCGCACTCCACGTCTTCCCAGCAACGGGTTCTCCTCGAACGACGCACGGAGAAACATCGGAAACTTGTCGCCCCCGAGATCGAAGGTGCGGATCAGAACTGCATGGGAGGGGAAGGCGCGGGCAACTGCCCTGTAGGCCCTGTACTGCTCTTCCTCTCCCGGCATGGCGTTGCGGCCGACCACCAGGAATTCGGTGCGAAACAGACCGATGCCCTGGGCGCCGTGGTTCCTGGCGCGGACCGCCTCCGCCGGCAGATCCAGGTTTGCGCGCAGGGTAATGCCCTGCCGGTCCGGAATGGCCGAATCCTCCTCCTCCCCGAGCGCGACCTGTCGCCAGTCGCGGAGTCTCGAGCGCCGCCGCTCCAGCCGCTCCTGCTCTTCGGTGTCGGGATCGATGACAATCCGTCCAGTGCCGCCGTCGACGATGATCAACTGACCGTCGGCTGCCTTTTCCGATACGTCGCCGAGGCCGACCGCAGCGGGGATCTCGAGGGATCTGGCCAGAATCGCCCAGTGCGACGTGCGGGACCCTTCATCCGTGGCGATGCCGACCACGTCGGCAGCATCGAGCCGAGCCACAAAGCTGGGCGTCAGATTGCGCGCCACCGCGACCACGCCGCTGCCGGTTTCCATGTCCCAGGGATTGGGCAGGTCCAGGAGTCGGCTCAGGACACGCAGCTTGAGGTCCTCGAGATCGTTCAGCCGGTCCAGCACCATGGGGTGGGAAGTGCGGGACCAGCGCTCCTTGAGTTCCAGCATGCGCAAGTCGAAGGCGCGGGCCGCCGACAGGCCGTTTTCGACTATGTACCCCTCGGTTCCCGCCACGACCTCCGGATCGTCCAGCATGAGGATCTGCGGATCGAAGATCCTTGCCTCGACGCTCCCGAGGCGGGACTCGGTCTCGCCCTTGAGCTCCTCAAGCCGGCATCGGGCCCATTCGCGGGCCGCGCCGAAACGCTGCATCTCCCGATCACGAGCCTCCCCCGCGACGGCTGCGGCCGGCGGGACCTCGGGAACGCCCCACGCGACCCGGCAGGCGGTCCCCATGGCGATGCCTTCCGACGCGGCTGAGCCCGCGAGGACAATCGCCCGGGAGCGCCCGCTCCGACTGGCAGGGTCGCTTCTGTCCGCGTCACTCATCGAATCCGCCCCTCACGAGAGCGGCGAGGGCTTCGCCTGCGCGGTGTGCGTCGGCCCCCTCTGCCGTGATGACAAGACTGCTTCCCTGCTCGGCGGCCAGCATCAGCACGCCCATGATGCTCTTTGCATTCACGGACAGGTCATTCCGCATGACCGTGATGGACGAGGAAAACGTGCCGGCGAGCTTGACGAACTCGGCGGAAGGGCGAGCGTGCATTCCCAACGGGTTGGGGACCTCGACCGAAACCGTGTGCTTCATGGTCAGCAGGGCCTGGGCCGGTTGCCGATGATCGCCGACCGCCCCTTTTCGGTGAGGCGCGGGACAAGTTCCCCGAGCTCCAGTCCGCGGTTGAAGACGAAGTCCAGCAGCATGGGAAGATTCACGCCGGTAATCACCGGCACCTCGGGCAGATCCCTGGTCACGATCATCGCCGCCAGGTGACAACTCCCGCCGGGCAGATCCGTAAACACCAGATTGCGCGAACCCACCAGAGCCTCGCGGATGCGCTGGCACAGCTCCTCGCGTCCAAGGCCGATGTTGGGTATCCCGACCAGGGCCTCGGGAGTGACGCCGGCGATCTGCCTGACCGCACTGACAAGCCCGTTGGCCAGTTCACCGTGAGCGACCACCACACCCCGCACCGGCCAATGCCCCGGGGCTGCGACGTCACTCATAGTCCTCGATGAGGGAATCGCGCGGATTCATTGCGTGCCGAAGCCGCTCGTTGAAGCGGGTCGGCACGTCGACTCCCGAGTAGGCGAGGAGCTGGTTCATCGCGATGACTTCGCTGATGGCCGTCAGGTTCTTTCCCGGGTTCAGTGGAATCACGAGGCGCGGGATCTCCACACCCAGGATATCCGTGGACCCGCGGCCGAAGCCCGTGCGGTCGTACTCCTCCGCGTCGTCCCAGGACTGCAGATCCACGATGATCTCCACTCGCTTCCTCTGCCGCGTGGCGCGCGTACCGAACATCGACGCGATATCGATGATGCCGATCCCGCGAATCTCCATATGGAAGTTCTGCAACTCGTGGGCCTTGCCCATCAGGACGTCCGTTCCCCGCCGGGAAACCAGCACGAGATCGTCCGCTACAAGGCGATGGCCGCGCTGCACCAGACCCAGTACGCACTCGGATTTGCCGATCCCGCTCGGGCCAGTAAAGAGCAGCCCGATCCCGTAGACATCGGCCAGCGACCCGTGCACGGTGGTCGCCGGCGCGAGCATGTCCTCCAGATAGGGCTTCAGGACACGGTAGAAGTCCCCCGTTGCCAGGCGAGTCCGAAAGACGGGTATGCCCGCGTCCTGGGCAGCCATGAGAAAAGGGGGTGGGACATCCTGCCCCCCCGTGACGAACACCGCCGGCACTCCCCGGGCGAACACTGCCTCGAGTCTCCACCGCGCCTGATCCGGTGGCAGGGTGGACAGGTAGCTCATCTCGGTCTCACCGAAGACCTGGATCTGCCCCTCGGCGATTCGGGCAGTGTACCCGGCAAGCGACAGGCCCGGATTGGAAAGATCGGGGTGCGTAACTCGACCCTCGAGGGAAACGTCCGGGGTGACGCACTCAAGACCCAGCGCATCCTGTCTTGCACCCAGGAGCTCCTCGACGGTGATCGAGCCCGTCACGAAATTCGGTACTCCTTCCGCTTGGCCCGGTCCCTTCTGAGGAGCCGCCTGACATGACCATCCAGTTCATCCATCGCCACCCTGAAATCCGGACCCCTGCCGCGGGCGACCACCGGCTGGCGGCGGCGGCGCGACACGATGGCCTCTGCGGTGCAGGTGCGGCCTTCGGTCTGAAACACGAAGCTGACTGCCATGGTCGCAGGATCGAAGCGGGGCCAGAGCGCGGCCAATGCCTCGGCATGGTCGCGGATGGCCTGGCTGATCTCGCATCCCTGCGCTGTTATGCGTGTCGGCGTCACGTAGTGACCTCCTCGAGAAGAGGTTTGAGTGGGTTGTAGAGCCGGACTCCGTTTGCCGCCGCGGAAGTCAGGCAGACAGTCCTAGTCTAACAGCCCAACCCCGTCGTCCGCGCTTCCTGTACCAGCGACATTACGTGCGCCTCGAATGCGTCGGCAATCGCTTCCCAGGAATACTCCTCCGCCATCGATCGGGCGGCCCGGCCCAGTCTGTCCCGATTCCGGGGCTCCATGACACGGAGTAGGGCGTCTGCGAGTGCTTCCACATCTCCGTGCGGCACGACGTATCCGGTTTCGCCGTGGCGCACCGTCTCGCGCAGTCCCGGCGAATCGGACGCCACCGTCGGGGTGCCGCAAGCCGACGCTTCCATGCTCACGATCCCCCATCCCTCTTTCGGAGAAGTCAGCACATGGGCCCAGGACCGGGAGAGCAGTTCCCCTTTCTGTTTCTCCGAGACGAAGCCGGCGAACCGGACCTGATCGGCAATCCCGAGATCGTGTACGGCAGACTCCAGGGAGGCCCTGGCGTCACCCTTGCCCGCCACGATCGTGTCCACTTCGATGCCGCGCTGCCGGAGCCGCGCAACCGCCTTCAGGACGAGGTCGACCCGCTTGTATCGCTTCAGCCGGCCGAGATAGACGATCGTGGGTGTCGCAAACCGTTCGGTGGCCGGCCTGAGGTCGTCCAGCTCCACTCCATTGCGAATCACGGCGATGTCCGCGGGATCGAGGCCGCGGTGCGCGAGGTCGTCCCGGGTGCTCTCCGATACGGCAACGCAGGGCATCCCCCGGTACACAGCCGGAATGATGCGCTCGAAGAGCCAGGTCGCGGTTGCCAAACCGAGATTCGCCTCCCGGAACGCGGTCGTTCCGAAGAGGTGATGGACCAGGAGGAGGTGTACCGGCGCCGGCACCCAGAGTGGAGACAGCATCGGGACCTTGTTGAGGTCCTCGACGACTACGTCGAAGCGCTCGCCCCGGAGAAGCCGCCCACTGTTGAGAGGCGCCGACAGGTTGAACGAGTACCGGCCTCCCGTCCGCAGGACGCGGATCCCGTCGATATCGGCCGAAGGCTCGCTGGAATCCCAGCCCGAGCACAGGAGGGTGACCCTGTGTCCCCTGCGCGAGAGGCGCCCGAAGATCTGGTGCAGATGCTCTTCGGCGCCGCCTGCGTTGGGGTTGAGGCGGTCCTGCCAGTTCACCACAAGGATCCGAAGCCGGCCCCCGGCGAGCATCAGCGGGACCGCACCGATTCAGCCTGATTTCGACGCGCGATACACCGCATCGAGCACGCCGTTCACGAATCGGGGAGAGTCGGCCCCGCCATACCGCTCCGCGAGACGAACCGCTTCCTGAATGGCCACCTTCCCCGGAAGGTCCTCCAGAAACAGGATCTCGGTGGTCCCGAGCCGCAGAATGCCGCGGTCCATGACGGAAAGGCGATCAAGCCGCCAGTTGTCGAGTGATGTCGAGATGGCATCTTCGATCTCGTCCCTGTTGTCTCCGAATGCCGTGACCAGGCGCTGCAGATAGGTCAGTCGGGCCGGCGATACGAGGCGCTGTTCGCAGGTCTCGGCGAGGGCTTCCTGGAAGGTCAGCTTGCCGCCCTCCGTCTCCCATCGATAGTGCACCTGGAGGTACCACGCACGAGAGCGACTGCGGTCACGCCGTTCCTGGGGGTCGAGTGACTGGTGCACGAAGACCTCCTAGCTCGGCCCGCAGGCCCTGTAAAGGGCAAGCATGGCTAGCGCGGAGTCCGCAAATTCGCTGCCGTAGTTGGCACCATACACGTCGGCACGCGACATCGCCTGCTCTGCCGTGTCGGTGGTGAGAACACCGAAGATCACGGGGATGTCGGAGTTGAGGGCCACCTGGCCCAATCCGTCGCTGGCGTTTCCCGCGACGTAGTCGAAATGGGCAGTCTCGCCCCGGATCACGCATCCGATCGCCACGATCGCGTCGTACTCTCCCGACCCGGCGATGCGACGCGCGGCCTGAGGAAGATCCCACGCTCCGGGAACCCGCAGGACGGCGATTCCGTCCTCGGCAACCCCTTGAGCAAGCAAGCGTTCCCGTGCCCCCATCAACAACTGTTCCGTCACCATGTTGTTGAAGCGTGAGACCAGCAGCGCGATTCGTGCTCCATCGCCCTTCAAGTCATCCACCATCCCCCTCCCCTCCCACCGCCGATACGGCAGCTGTTGCCATCATCCCGTCGCTCGTCATCCACAACCCGTCGAACGGCTCCCGTCCTGCCACAGTCAGTGCGTACCCGTCGAGGCCCACAATGTGCCGCTTGCTGTTCGTGAGCAGTCTGACCGAGCTCAATCCCAGGTCCAGGAGGATCTGGGCCCCGATCCCGTAATCGCGCAGTACCTGGCCGTGAGTCGAGGACTCCGGCTCCACTTCGGGCCGGTCCACAATCCCCCGCAGTCGCTCGACCAACCGGTCTCCCGCGCGGTCACGGTGGATGTAGACGATGACGCCCTCCCCCACCCTACCGATGCGCTCCATCGCCCCGGCGAGCATGTTTCCGCCCGGTTCGTCCATGGATCCGAAGGTCTCGGCGAGGGGGTTTTCGGCGTGCATGCGCACCAGAACGTCTTCCCTTCCTGCGACATTGCCCTTCACCAGGGCGACGTGGACCCGGTCGTCGATCTCGGTCCTGTAGCCGATGACGTGGAAATCACCCCACCAGGTTCGCAGCGGAGCTTCCACGACTCTGGTCACGAGCCGTTCCCGGGACAGGCGGTAGGCGACCAGCTGCTCCACGGTGATGAACTTGAGGCCATGCTCCCGCGCCATCACTTCGAGCTCGCTCCGGCGGGCCATCGTACCGTCCTCGTTGAGGATCTCGCAGATCACCCCGGCCGGCGTGAGACCGGCCAGCCGCGCCAGATCGACGGCGGCCTCCGTCTGGCCCACCCTGCGCAGAACGCCCCCGGAACGGGCACGCAGCGGGAAGATGTGACCCGGCCGCCTCAGGTCCTCGGGAACCGAAGCGGTATCGGCCAGCACCTCCACGGTTCTGGCCCTGTCGTGAGCCGATATGCCCGTCGTAACTCCGAAGCGGTGGTGCGCATCCACCGAAACCGTAAACGCGGTCCCGTGCGGGTCGGTGTTGCGGCCGGTCATCGGCGGCAGCTCCAGCGCGTCCGCGCGCTCGGGCGTGAGTGAAACGCAGATCAGGCCGCGGCCGAACTTCGTCATGAAGTTGATCAGGTCCGGAGTGATCCTGTCGGCTGCGCAAACCAGGTCGCCCTCATTCTCGCGGTCCTCGTCATCGGCCACGATGACCAGCCTTCCCCTGGCAATGTCCCGGATCGCGGCGGGAACGGAATCAAAGGCCATGGGTTTCGATCATCCGCCTGACGTACTTGCCGACGAGGTCGCATTCCACGTTGACGCTGTCGCCGGGCGCCAGCGAGAACAGATTGGTGTGCTTCCACGTAAAGGGAATGACGGCTACCTGGCAAACCGCTTCGGAGCGCAGCCTGTTCACGGTAAGGCTGATGCCGTTGAGCGCGATCGAGCCGTAGAGGATGGTCGTCGAGAATACGTCCGGTGGAATCTCGAAGTCCAGAAACCGGGTCTCTCCGGTCGTGCTCCCACCGAGAAAGTTCCCCAAACCGTCCACATGTCCCTGAACCAGATGCCCGTCCAGCCGATCGCCCAGCCTGACTGCGCGCTCGAGATTCACCTGTGATCCAGGAGCGTATCCGCCAGCAACCGTGCGCTCCAGGGTGGAGGCCCCCACCTCGACCGTAAAAGTGCTGTCGCCCGCCGCAGTAGCCGTGAGGCACGCCCCATCCACCGCCACCGACTGCCCGTCCGCCACCTCTTTCGCGAAGGGTGCCGCGACCACCAGGGTGCGACCGGCGTCTTTCTTCTCGACTGAGACAACCTCGCCCACCGCTTCGACGATTCCGGTAAACAAGCCTTTCAATCTCCCCGATCGAGGACGACAAGGGTGTCATTTCCGAATCTCACCGGGTCAAGGCGAGACTGCCACCCCCGGAAATGGCGAACGACCGTTTCCGGGTCCCCGCTGAATCCGCTCGTGAAGGCCCGTACACCGCCAGCGCCGATCAGAACCGGCGCCAGGAAGAGATAGAGGCGATCGACGAGGCCCAGGGCCAGCAGCGTCGACGCCAGTCTGCCTCCGCCTTCGCACAGGACGCGGGCGATGCCGCGCTCCATCAGGGCGCGCAAGACCGCTTCAAGGTCAAGCCCGCCGGGCGCCGCCGGAACCGCCAACACATCGGCGCAGCCGGCGAGTCGCCTCGCGAGGCCGGAGGCGTGGTCCGGATCGGTGAACACGATCCCCGGGGCCTCGGTCCCCCCACGCAGCGCACGCAGCTCGGGGCCGGCCCGCCCGCGACGATCGAGCAACACCGGCACAGGAGGCAATCGGGGCTCGATGCTACCGCGAGCCGAAAGGTGGGGGTCGTCGGCCTCCCAGGTTCGGCTTCCCACCAGGACCGCGTCGAATCCGGCGCGCAGATTGTGGACTTCCGCCCGGGCTTCCGGACCGGTGAGCCAGAACCGCCGTCCATCCTTCGGCGCAATGCAACCGTCAAGGCTGATCGCAAGCTTCAGTGCGACATATGGCCTTCGGGCCTGGGCCGCATGAAAAAAGAAGGGATTCTCCGCCGCCCAATCGGCTCGGTCACCGAAGGGGCCGTCCACGCGCATGCCGTGGCGGCGGAGCCACGCCCCCCCTCCCGCGGCCTCGGCGCCGGGTTCGGCCGCCCAGTGGACGACCCGCGCGACTCCCGCCTGGCTCAGCGCCTCCGTGCACGGAGGCGTCTTCCCCGTGTGACTGCACGGCTCCAGGCTGCAGTAGACCGTTGATTCCCGCGCGTCCTCGACGCCGTTCAGGGCGAGGACCTCGGCATGCGGCCCGCCGAACACTTCGTGGTGCGCTTCCGACACGATCCTGCCATTGCGGGCCACGACAGCTCCCACCATCGGATTCGGATGGACCCGGCCCCAACCCTGCCGCCCCAATTCCACGGCTCGCCCCAGGAGACGGCCGTCCAGATCGCTGAGGCCCGCTGCACTACATCCCTCAAGGGAGATGGAGCTCAAAGTGTGATCCTGAACGAGGTCGAGGCGAACCAGGTGGCACCGGACGGCTCGAAGGCGCCCGTTCGGTTCTCAAAGGGATCGCCGACCCCTTCGGCCAACCCCACTTCGAGCGACAACCGGGTCAGCAGGAAGCTGAACCACCCGCTCAGGAAATACAGAACACGCTCTGACGCGATATCGCCGGTGACCAACCCGGGAACGCCCGCACCCCGGGGCACCGACAACTCCGCGTCGCCCTCATAGCGGTCCCACCCCACGCCGCCCATGATTCCGACAACAAACCAGTTCTTGCCGGCCGTTGCCCGCAGCGAGGAGACCGTAAACCCGGTCGTCGCCTGGCCTGGGTTGCCGTCGGCGGTCGATCCCAACTGGACGTCACTGTGCCAGCGGCGGGCTGCGGACACCGATATGCCGGGCAGCGTGAAGGATTCGCGCACGAGTCCGACTCGGGCCCCGGCCCCGAATCCGGATCCGGACCCGGACAGGCCTGCGCCCGCCGGAAGCCGCAACAGGGAATAGGAGGCGAGCACATCGACCGAGAGAACACCGCCGACGGTCGGCGCGAGCTGAAAGCCGTCGAGGACGCCCGCAAACCCGGTCGCGCCGAGCCCTGCCAGGATGACGTTCTCGTTCTCCGCCAACCCTGCGGGCGTGGAGACCGCAACGCGAGGCATCCCGTAGCGAACCGCCGACGCAGAGAGCGCGACCCCGACCCGCGGCATCAGGCCGAGGCGCCGTCCGTGCGTGCTGGAGGTGCCGGGAATATCGCTGCCCAGAGCCGTTGCCAGACCCACGCCTCCCTGCACCGCCATGATGGCGAGTGACATCTCGCGGCAGGGCGAAACAAATCCCGGGTGTCCGCCTGCGCACCGCGTGGCCAGATCCTCGACCCCCTCGACCTTCGCGTATTCGGCGCCGAGGTTTTGCCCCGAGACAGCCGAGCTCGCCCCGCCCAGGGAGAAGCCCAGCGCAAGCGCAATGAGCGCAACCCGCCCGGCGCAGCAACCCGTCCCCGAAACGCCTCTGCTATCCACCCGACTCCACTCCCGCCAATTCGACGCCGGCACCCCGCACCACCTCGCCAAGCGGCCAGGCCTCGTCTCCGAGCGCCGCCAGCACGGAGGCCTCCCGATCCGGCGCCACCACCAGAATCATCCCCACACCCATGTTGAACACGCGAAACATCTCACCGGGCTCCACCCCCCCGGCCCTGCCCAGCTGCCGGAAGACATTGGGCACCGTCCACGAGTCACAGTCGATGCGCGCGCCGAGACCCTCGGGAAGCACTCGCGGCAGGTTGCCCTGGATCCCGCCACCCGTCACATGCGCCATCGCCCGGATCGCGCCCTCGTCCAGCAGAGGCCGCACGGGCCCCAGGTAGGATCGGTGCACGCGCAGCAGCACATCGGCCACGGACGCCGACTCGCCGGGAAAGGGATCGTCCACGGTAAGTCCCATGCGCTCGAAGACGATGGTGCGGGCCAGTGTGAACCCGTTGGTGTGCAGCCCTGACGATCGAATCGCCACGAGCCGGTCACCGGGCCGCACGGCCGACCCGTCGAGGATGCGGTCGCGCTCGACGACGCCCACGACGAACCCGGCGAGGTCGTACTCGCCCTCACCGTAGAAGTCCGGCATCTCCGCGGTTTCTCCGCCCAGCAGAGCGCACCGATTCTCGCGGCAGGCGCCCGAGACGCCGCCAACGACCTGGGCGGCCACCCCCTCGTCCAGCTGACCCGTGGCCAGGTAGTCGAGGAAGAACAGGGGGACGGCGCCCTGGACCAGGATGTCGTTCACGCAATGGTTGACCAGATCGCGGCCCACGGTGTCGTGACGACCGGAGAGAAACGCGAGCTTCAGCTTGGTGCCGACGCCGTCCGCACTGGCCACCAGCACCGGCTGCGCCAACCCTTCGGGGACGGCGTAGAGTCCCCCGAACGCACCCAGCCCGGAGAGCGTGTTCGCGTCGCCGGAGGCGTCGAGGAGGGCGGCGAACGAGCGCTTGGCCCGCTCGGCGGCGTCGAGATCGACTCCCGCGTCCTTGTAGGTCAGAGGATCGTTCATCCGTGCTCCAGGGTGCCTGCCCCCACCGTGCCGGTTGCCGATCGACGCGAGAGCCCGCTCGAGAGGGCGCGGACCCGGCCGTCGACTTCATCGCGGCCGAGGTCCCGGAACCGATCTATCGAAAACGCCTCGACGGCATAGGAGCCCATGGCCGAACCATAAACTAGGGCTTCCCGCAGATCGGCGGGCCCCGGGCCACTCGGCGGGTCGCACGCCCCGCTGGCGGCGAGCCAACCCAGGAAGCCCCCTGCAAACGCGTCGCCGGCTCCGGTCGGGTCGACCAGGGCGCTCACCACGTGCGCCGGGCAGGAGACGCTCCAGCCATCGGCGAACAGGGTCGCTCCATTCGCTCCCTGCTTGACCACGACCACGCGGGTGCCCCGATCGCCGATCCACCGGGCCGCAGCCGGCAGATCGGAGCAGCCCGAGAGCTGGATCGCCTCCTCGTCGTTCACAAGAAGGACGTCGATGCGGGCCAGGACTTCCATCAGCGCGTCGGGGGTGCGCTCGATCCAGTAATTCATCGTGTCGGCGGCGACGAGCCGGGGAGCGCTCACCTGATCCAGCACACCGAGCTGCAGGACCGGGTCGATATTGCCCAGGAAGACGATCTTCGAGTCGACATGGGCGGGGGGGACCACCGGGTCGAATGAGGCGAAGACACCCAGGCGCGTGGCCAAGGTCTCCCTGGTCGCGAAGCCGTCGTGGTAGCGTCCCGCCCAGAAGAAGCTCTCTCCGGACTGCCTGGATAGTCCCTCCAGGTCCACCCCTCGCTTCTCCAGAAAGCGCAATTCATCGACAGGATAGTCGTCCCCGATCACCCCTACCACTCGCACCCCGGTGAGGAGTGATGCGGCGGCGCTGAAGAAGACGGCGGATCCACCGATGACTCCGTCGACCCCGCCGAACTGGGTTTCGACCGCGTCGAGCGCCACGCTGCCGATCGCCAGAACGGAACCCGTGGCCGCGGCCGTCGAGTCCGTCCGCGAAGGCCCCGGGTCAGCGATCACGTACCATTCTTTCGGGAGCGGTGAGGCCCAGCACCGCAAGGCCGTTGTGCAGCACGATCCGAGCTGCCGTGACCAGCGCCAGCCGGGCCGCCCGAAGCGCAGGATCCTGCACCAGCGCCCTGGCCGACGGGTCCCGGTTGGGGTGGCCGGTCTGATACCAGGAATTGATCAGGCCGGCGGTCTTTTCGAGGTAGTCGCAGATCAGGTGGGGTGCTCTGGCTGCCGCGGCGCGGCTCAGGAAACCGGGGAACTCGCCCAGCTGCTTGATGACTTCCCGTTCCGCCGGGGTCCGCAGGAGTGAGGTGTCGGCGGAATTGGCCGTCTCCGGGCCGTCTCCGAACTGTTTGTGCGCGAGTTCCAGCAGGCGGCAGAGACGCGCGTGGGCATACTGCACCTTGTACACCGGGTTCCGATCGGACTGATCCAGCGCCAGGTCCAGATCGAAGGTGAGGTGCGCCTCGGGCCGGCGCATGAGGAAGAAATAGCGAGCCACGTCCGCACCCACTTCGGCCACTAGCTCCGCCAATGTCGTGTAGGATCCGGCGCGCTTGGAGAACCGCACCTCCTCCCCACCCCGCTCGACCGTCACCATCTGGTGCAGCACGTACTCGGGGTATCCCTCCGGACGGCCCAGCGCCTGAAGCCCGGCGCGCACACGGTCCACCGTGCTGTGGTGGTCGGCGCCCTGCACGTTGACGACCTCGTGGAATCCGCGCTCCCACTTCCCCATGTGGTAGGCCACATCGGGGAGGAAGTAGGTCGGCGACCCGTCGCCTTTCACCATGACCCGGTCCTTCTGGTCACCGAACCCGGATGTGCGGAGCCACGCCGCGCCATCCAGCCGGTAGGTGAGCCCGGTCTCATCGAGGGCGCGGATCGTATCCGCCACCCTGCCCTCGGAGTACAGCCGCGTTTCGGGGTAGTATTCGTCGAAGTGGACACGGAAGGCGGCCAGGTCGCGCTTCTGCTCGTCCCGCAGCATTCCAACCGCGAAGGAACGCATGGCGTCGGTCGCTTCGGGGCCATGGTCGCCCTCATGCACCCGCCCCGCCTTGTCCCGGAAGGCGCCGGCGATTTCGGACACGTACTCGCCCTGGTAGCCGTCCTCGGGTACCGGCGTGTCGTGGCCCAGCAGTTGCTGGTAGCGCGCCCATACGCTGTCGGTCAGCCGGGTGATCTGCCCGCCCGCGTCGTTGAAGTAGAACTCGCGGTGGACATCCCAGCCCGACCACTCGAGAAGCGACGCGATGGCGTCCCCGAGAGCGGCCTGGCGGCCATGGCCCAGGTGCAGCGGCCCCGTCGGGTTGGCCGAGACGAACTCGACCATGATGCGTCTCCCCGCCCCCTCGTCGCCGCGCCCGTAGTCGCCGCCCTCCGCCAGAATCGTGTGGAGCGTACCCCCTACCACCGCCACTTCGAGGAAGAAATTCAGGAACCCCGGCCCGGCAATGTCGATCCGGTCCACCCCCTCGAGGCCGTTCAGCCGGTCCCTGAGGTCGCTGGCGATGTCCCGCGGAGAACGGCGCAGCCGCTTCGAGAGGGTCAGCGCGATGTTCGATGCCAGGTCCCCGTGGCTCGCCTCCCTGGGCCGGTCGAGGCGAAACCTGGCGCCCTCGGCCCCCAGTTCGGCCGCCGCCTCGCGCAGCGCGTCCGAGATGCGTTCGACGAACATCGGGGTCAATCGGTAGCGGACGCGCCCTTCGCCGCGTCACCCGCGCTCCCGCTGGTGGGCTTCGAGGTGTCCGTAGAGGACGACGACTTCGATTCGGACCCCTTGGCGCCGCCATCCTTGCCCGCGCCCACGCCGGCTTCCTCCCGGGCCTTCTTCCGGTAGTCGTCCGAGCGGTAGTCGGTGATGTAGAACCCGTCGCCCTTGAAGAGCAGGCCGGCGCCACCGGATATCAGGCGCTCGGCCGCCCGGCCGCAGCCGGGGCAGGGTGCGCCGGGCCTGTCGCTCATCCTCTGGAAGACTTCGAACTCGCGGCCGCAATCGCCGCATCTGTACTCGTAGGTAGGCATTGTCAATGATAATAGGATCGCCGGCCGCTCACGCGGGGGTGTCGTAGGTGCCCCACAGGCTCCGCAGCACATCGCTGATCTCGCCCAGGGTGACCCCGCCCTTCACAGCCTCGATCATGATCGGCAGGATGTTGGCGTCGCTGTCGGCCACCGCCTTCAGCGCGCTCAGGTGTTCGGCGACCCCGACCGGGTCCCGCGCCGCCTTGAACGCCCGCAGCGACGTGGTCTGGCGCGCCTCCAGTTCACGGAAGTCGGGCCCGGGGGGCGGGTCGTGGACGTCCGGGGTTTCGTACCGGTTGACTCCGACGACCACTCGCTTCCCGGCCTCGATATCGAGCTGGTATCGGTACGCGGCGCGGTGGATCGCCTCCTGCATGAATTCGATCGCGCCCGATGAGCCGCCCCTCTCCTCGATCCGACCCATCAGCGCGAGCGCCTCGGATTCGATCCGGTCCGTGAGGTGTTCCACGAGGAAACTGCCGCCGAGGGGATCGGCGCGGTCGGCGACCCCGGACTCCTCGGCCAGGATCTGCTGCGTGCGCAGGGCCAGCGCCGCCGCCTCGGCCGTGGGCAGCGCCAGGGCCTCGTCGTAGCCGTTGGTGTGCAGCGACTGCGTCCCGCCGAGCACGGCCGCCAGCGCCTGCATGGCGACGCGCACCACGTTGTTCATCGGCTGCTGGGCGGTCAGCGTGGAGCCGCCGGTTTGGGTGTGGAAGCGAAGGCGGCACGACCGGTCGGAGGCGCCGAAGCGCTCCCTCATGGTGCGCGCCCAGATCCGGCGGGCGGCGCGGAACTTCGCGACTTCCTCGAAGAGGTCGCTGTGGGCCGCGAAGAAGAACGAGATGCGGGGGGCGAAGTCCTCCAGAGCGATCCCGCGATCCAGTGCGCGGCGCACGTACTCGATACCGTTCGACAGCGTGAAGGCGACTTCCTGGGAGGCGGTGGAACCGGCTTCTCGGATGTGGTAGCCCGATACCGAGATCGTATTCCAGCGTGGGAGCTCGGCCGCGCAGAACGCCATCAGGTCGCTCACCAGCCGCAGCGAGGGCCGCACCGGATAGATGTACGTGCCGCGCGCGATGTACTCCTTCAGGACGTCGTTCTGCACGGTGCCTCTGAGCGATGCGCGAGGCACGCCGGTCTCGTCGGCCACCGCGGTGTAGAGTGCGAGCAGGATCGGGGCGGTCGCGTTGATGGTCATCGAGCAGGAAACGCGGCCGAGGTCGATGCCGTGCATGAGGGTGCGCATGTCCGCAAGGGAGTCGATCGCCACGCCCACCCGCCCCACCTCCCCGGCGGCCAGGGGAGCATCGGAATCAAGGCCCATCTGGGTGGGCAGATCGAAGGCGACCGAAAGGCCCGTCGTGCCGCGGTCCAGGAGGAAGTGGTAGCGGCGGTTGGTCTCCTCGGCGGTCCCGAAGCCGGCGTACTGGCGCATCGTCCAGCGCCGTCCCCGGTACATGGTCCGATAGACCCCGCGCGTGAAGGGGAAGCTGCCCGGCTCCCCGAGGTCGGTCTCGGCGCTGAACCCTCCCGGCAACCCGTCGAAGGCCGCCCCGCCGTCTTCCGGATTCTTGTCCACGCGCTGCTAGACTCCGTCCACTTCGCTGAATTCCACCAGAACCTGGGCCTTTTTCACCGCATCGCCCGGGCCCACGAGGACCCGCGCGACCCTCGCGGTGGCCGTGGCGCGCAGTTCGTTCTCCATCTTCATCGCCTCGACAATGACCACCGTGGTTCCTGCTTGCACCACCTCGCCCTCCTCCACGGCCACCCGCACCACCAGACCGGGCATCGGAGCCTTCAGAGCGGAGATTCCGGCCGCGCCTCCGGCGATCGCGGAGAGTTCGCGGATCTTCGCCTGCCTCTCATCCAGCACCTCGATCGTGACGGACCGGCCATCGACGCCCACCTCCCACTCGCCCGGCGCGCCCGCCCGGGCCAGGAGCGACACCGACGCCCCGTCCAGGAGCAGCGAGTATCCGGCCGGCGGGCTCGCGGCCGCCAGCGAAGCAGCATAGCTGCGCCCGTCCACAGTGACGTCGCCGTTCTCCGCCACAGTCACCTGGTGCAGTTGGCCGTTGAGCGAGGCGACGTAGCGGGCGGGACGGCTGGGCATCGTCGCCTCAGCCACCCGATCGGTGGGGATCGGACTTCGCGAACACAGGGGCTTCCGTGGTCGCCGTCCCATCGAGATTCACCCGGCGCTGCCATGTCGAGAGTGCGTGGCCGCCGCGGCGGATTCGGGGCGCTGCCCGGTCGCGGCGCCTGCGGTGCTCAAGCAGGGCGGCTGCCGCCAGGAGCGCGTCCTGCTTCCGCGTCGAGAACCCCGTGTCGCAGAGGTCGGGGTGCTCGGGAAGATACGCGGTCGACAGGCGGCCCCTCCGGAAGTCCGGCTCGTCCATGATCCGGCGCAGCAGGGGCGCGCTCGTCGAGACGCCGCCGATCTTCAACTCATCGAGCGCCCGCTTCATGCGGCGCACCGCCAGGCGTCGATCCGGCGCCCAGGTGATCAGCTTCCCGAGGAGGGGGTCGTAGTGCAGTCCGATCTCGGTGCCGCGAGCGATGCCCCCGTCCCAGCGGATACCCGGCCCGCCGGGCACCTCCAGCTCGTCGACGACGCCTGTGGCGGGCAGGAAGCCGTCGAAGGGCGACTCGCTGGTGATCCTGCACTCGAGGGCATGGCCGCGTAGCGAGATCTCCTCCTGGCGCAGAGGAAGGGCCTCGCCCGCGGCGACGCGGAACTGCCATTCCACGAGGTCGACGCCCGTCACCAATTCCGTAACCGGATGCTCGACCTGCAGTCGGGTATTCATCTCCAGGAAGAAGAACTCGCCGCCGGCATGGAGGAACTCGACCGTGCCCGCCCCGGTGTAGTCCACCGCCCGGGCCGCCCGCACGGCCGCCTCTCCCATGTCCCGCCGCTCGTCGCGGGTCAGGAGTGGAGAGGGCGCCTCTTCGATGAGCTTCTGATGACGCCTCTGAATCGAGCACTCCCGCTCGAAGAGGTGCACGACGTTGCCGTGCGTGTCTCCGAAGAGCTGGATCTCGATATGGCGCGGCCGCTCCAGGTATCGCTCGACATAGACGCTGCCGTCCCCGAATGCGGCCTGGGCCTCGCGGCTGGCCGTCTCGAAGGCACCGGCAACCTCGTCCGCCCGCTGGACGACGCGCATCCCCTTCCCCCCGCCCCCCGCTGCCGCCTTGAGCACGACCGGGAAGCCCACGGACTCGGCCGCGCGGGTGGCATCGCGCCCGGAGGTGAGCGGCGTGTCGGTACCCGGCACGATGGGCACGCCGGCCGCAGCCATGCGCCGCCGCGCCTCGGTCTTGTCCCCCATGGCGTGGATCGTGGACGCCGAGGGTCCGACAAAGACGAGCCCTGCCTCCGCGACCGCCTCGGCGAAGTCGCCGCGCTCGGCAAGGAAGCCGTAGCCGGGATGTATGGCCTGCGCCCGCGATCGCCTGGCCACCTCGAGGAGCCTGTCCACCGACAGGTAGCTCTCCGACGCCCGCGGGGGACCGATGCAGTACGCTTCGTCGGCGTGAAGCACATGGGGCGAGGTGCGGTCGGCCTCCGAGTACACCGCGACGGTGCGGATACCCATCTCGCGGGCACCCCGGATCACCCGGAGCGCGATTTCACCCCGGTTGGCGACGAGTACGGATTCGATCAAGGCTTCGGCCAGGCGCTCCCGGGCCCCCCGGGCCGGTCAACGGCCGCGGGGTGGTGGATTGGTGGTGCGGTGGTTTCAGGGTCGGTTAATGGTACCCACGACCGTGGTCTCCGCGCCATCGCGCCGGATGCTGAACTCGATCTCCTCGTCTTCGGTGTAGGAGCGCAGGATGCGCCTCAGCTCCGCGGCATCGTCCACCTTGCGGCCTTCAACCGCCACCACCACGTCTCCGGGCAGGAGGCCGAGCGGAGAGTCCTCGTCGGCGTTTGCCACCAGCACACCCTGGTCCGTGCCGAAGTAGGCGCCGAGCCCCGGGTTGAGTTCGACCAGTTCAAGGTCGTAGGCGCCTGCATACGAAGGAAGGACGTAGCTCCAATCCGCACGCCCGCCGGCGCGAGCAGGGTCGGTGATGACCGTGAGCCTTCGGTCTGCGTCCGGCACCTGCCACTCGAAGTCCTCGTAGCGGTCGCGGATCTGCTCCGCCATGTCTTGCAGGCGGAAAGTCACCGTGTCGAAAGTCGGGCGAAGGAACCTGTTGCCCATTCTCTCGGGAACCACTTCGAAGGTCAGCGACTCGCCGTCCCGGTCGACCTCCACTTCGACCGCTTCACCTTCCGGGACCTCGTCCAGGATTGCGCGCATGCGCTCCAGCGGTGACGCCGCCCCGGCGCCGTGCTCTGCCTCCTGCTCCTCTGCCAACGGTTGCAGGAGGGGGTGCCCGCCAACGGACACGATGACGTCGCCGGCCCGGATTCCCGCCTCGTCGGCAGGGCCCCCGGACGACACGCGCGTGATCGTGATGCCACCGTCAACCCCCGCCCCCGTGGCTCTCACGAATACGCCTAGCCTGGGGCGCGTGTCACCAGGCGCGAATACGATCCGCGTACTGGTGAAATCCCTTTCCTCTTCCTGCGCATGGGTGGCCGGGGACCACATGACCGATCCCAGAACCGCCACTACCGCGAACGCCGTCAACACCGCCAACCGGCTCGCCGTTGTCTTCGTTCTCATCACGTTCCCCTCCGTTGCTGGTCTCGCAGCCCCCGGCACACCCTGCACTCAGGCTACTCGGCAGATGAGACGCGGAATGCCCGGCGACGGGTTGCCCGGATACCCGGCACTGGGTTTCCGCCGTGAGGCCTGCGGCGGCTACAGCGGAATATTGCCGTGCTTCTTCGGCGGGTTGGCGTCGCGCTTTTCCGAGAGCATGTCGAGCGCGTTGATGAGGCGGGGACGGGTATCGCGGGGATCGATGACGTCGTCCACGTATCCCCGGGCCGCCGCCACGAAGGGGTGGGCGAACTTCTCCCGGTATTCGGCCATCCTCGCCTCGGTTGCAGCCGCAGGGTCGTCCGATGCGGCGATTTCCTTGCGGAACAGGATCTCCACCGCCCCCTTCGGGCCCATCACCGCGATCTCGGCCCAGGGCCAGGCCAGATTGATGTCGCCCCGGATGTGCTTCGAATTCATGACGTCGTAGGCGCCTCCGTAGGCCTTCCGGGTGATGACCGTGACCTTGGGCACGGTGGCCTCGCAGAAGGCGTAGAGCAGCTTGGCGCCGTGACGGATGATCCCGCCGTGCTCCTGGCCCACCCCCGGGAGGAATCCCGGCACGTCCTCGAAGACGACCAGGGGGATGTTGAATGCGTCGCAGAAGCGCACGAAACGCGCCCCCTTGTCCGAGCAGTCGATGTCCAGCACGCCCGCCAGGACCGCCGGCTGGTTGGCCACGATCCCCACCGAATGGCCCCCCAGATGGGCGAAGCCGGTTACAAGGTTGCGCGCAAACCCGGCGTGCACCTCGTAGAACTCGCGCTCGTCGACCACCTCCCGGATGACGTCGACGATGTCGTAGGGACGATTCGCGCTCTCGGGGACGATCTCGAGCAGCTTCGTGCTGCGGCGGTCGTGCGGGTCCTGCCCCGGGCCCGCAGGGGGACGCTCGGAATTGTTGCGGGGGATGTAGCGGAAGAGATCCCTCACCGCGGCCAGCGATTCGGCCTCGCTGTCGTGGGCGAAGTGCGCGACGCCGGAAGTCTCGGCGTGGACATCCGCCCCCCCCAGCCCCTCCTTGTCGATGTCCTCGTGGGTCACCGTCCTTACCACATCGGGACCGGTCACGAACATGAAGCTCGTGCCGCGCACCATGTACACCAGGTCCGTAATGGCGGGGGAGTAGACCGCTCCGCCGGCGCATGGCCCCAGAATGACGCTGATCTGCGGGATCACCCCCGACGCCAGCGTATTGCGCAGAAAGATGTCGGCGTACCCCCCAAGCGACACCACGCCCTCCTGAATGCGCGCGCCGCCGGAATCGTTCAGGCCGACAAGGGGCGCTCCGTTCTTGAGGGCCAGCTCCTGGATCTTGACGATCTTCTCGGCGTGGGCCTCGCTCAGCGATCCGCCGAACACGGTGAAGTCCTGCGAGAAGACGTACACCAGCCGGCCGCGAATCGTCCCGTAGCCGGTGATGACCCCGTCCCCGAGAATCTTCCGCTCGTCGAGTCCGAAGTCGGATGACCGGTGGGTTACGAAACGATCGAGTTCGATGAAGGAGTCCGCGTCCAGCAGCAGATCGAGCCTTTCGCGCGCGGACAGCTTGCCCCGCGCGTGCTGAGCCCGAAGCCGTTCCTCTCCACCTCCGAGAGCCGACTCGGCCTTCAGCGCCTCGAGCCGATCCAGCGACGCCTTTCTCGTCATGTCCCGCTCACCGGCTGCCAGGAGGGCGCGTGATCAGTTCGGTCCCGACGGGATGAAGCGCACCGTTGTAGATCCGCACCGGGAAATAGTCGCGCACGAGGCGGCCGTCGACGAAGGAATACGTCCCCGTCGCCCCCTCGAAACTCCGAAGCCGATCCATCGCGGCCACCAGATCTCCGGCGGTTCGATGTCCCTCGGCATGGGCATCCAGGGCCATGCGGAACAGGTCGTATCCGGCTGCGGGGACCGGGCTGCGCAGCGTGCGCCGGAAGTGCGCCTCGTAGGCAGCGACGAACTCGGCCGCCGGATCGTGATCCGCGCCCGGGACCGACGTGCTGACGGCGATGACCAGGTCGGTGTGCCGGCGGGCCACCGATTCGAGGACCGCGGGAGTCGTCCAGGCCCCCGTGCCCGCGACCTGGATATCGAGGGTGTCCAGGCCGAAGAAGGCGATTTGGGGGGCCATGAGTTCGACGTCGGCGGCGGCCGCGGCGACCACCAGCAACTCGGGAAGGAGGGACTCGACCTCCATGAGTTGCAGATCGAAAGTGGTGGTGCCGGGAAGGTAGACCAGCCTGCGCCGGACGATGCCCCCCTCGGCTGCAAAGGTCTGGTCGAACGCCGTCGCCTCCAGCGTCTCTTCCGGGCTCTCCGGATGGATCATCACCGCGTCGGCGTACCCCATTCCGGCGACCGCTTCGGCCAGCGCGCGCCCTGCGCCGGGATCTCCCACCTTCATGCTGTAGATGCCGGCACGCTGCGAGGCAGATGGGCGGGCAGTCGGCGACAACAGCGCCACGTCCCCCGGCACGACCCGCGTTACCGACTCCAGGTTGCCGTCCGACAAGGGGCCCAGGATGGCCGCTGCTCCCTCGGAAACGAGCGCCGACGCTGCACGAACGCTCCCCGAGGGCGTGCCGAGGTTGTCCTCGACCATCAGTTCGACGCTGACGCCGGCCCCCTGGGCCTGGGCGGCGGCCACCTCTACTCCCTCGAGGAAGAGACGGGCGTACTCGCGGTTCGAGGGCGAGCCGGAGATCGGCAGGACCGCCCCGACAATCAACTCCGCCGGCAGCAGGCTGGAGAGGTCCGCCTCCAACACCGCACGGGCGACCTCCAGCGATCTGCCTTCGGCCCCCGCCTCCACGGCCCTGCGGGCATACATGCTGGCACCTGCGGTGTCGCCGTAGGCCGCGTGGGTCAATGACAGTTCGGCGAACACCGGGCCGAGCCGCGGGTCGTTCGTATCGTGGACCGCGCCGGCTGCCAGAACCTCGAGTTGGTGGCGAGGCATGCGGATGACGGCGGACGCCAACTGCGCGACCATGTTGTCGGTCACGGATTCCACGGGCGGGCCAAGGAGTGCCTCCGCCGCGGCAAGGAATTCCCCCGCGTCCAGCATGGCTTCGACCCACCCGACCGCCCCCACGGAGTCGCCGACAATCGTGCCATCGTCTGCTGCCGCGGGCATCGGGGCCTCGGCGCGGCGCGATTCACGCTGCTCGACGGCGCCAGCGGCGCACCCGATCACGGGACCGGCCAGCAGCGCGGCCACGATCAGCAACACCGTCGGTCTGTTCGTCATCGGCGCTCCGGATCCGTCCCTACTCGGTTCCTCCCGGCTCGGACTCGTCGTCGGACTCAGGGGAACCGCCGTCGGCATCGTCGGCTTCCCCGGGCGCTGCTGCGGGCTCCTCCGCCGCCGTTGCTTCGGGCTCCTCCTCCGCCGCTGCCTCGGACTCGGGTGCCTGCTCGGACACTGCCTCAGGCTCATCCTCGAGCTCGTCCTCGGCCGCTGCCTGGGCCTGCCTCTGCGGTGCCTCCAGCACTTCGAGCACGATGCGCCGATCCCCGGCGTCCGAAGCGATCACCCTGAGTGGAACGCTTTCGCCAACCCGGTAGTGAATCTCGAGGGCATCCGGCGCGACACCGCTGTGCGAACCGGGCACGTATCCCTCGACGCCCTCGCCAAGATCCACGACCACACCCTTGTCCTGCAGACGAACGATGGTGCCGTCTTGCTCGTGTCCCTTCGCGAAACGAATCACCAACTCGGGCCACGGATCGTCGTAAAGCTGCTTGAGCCCCAGGGAAATCCGCTTGTTGTCCGAATCGACGTGAAGAACCATCACGTCCAGTTCGTCGCTCTTCTGCACGACCTCGGAGGGATGCTCCACCCGCTTGGTCCAGCTCATGTCCGAGACGTGGACCAGTCCGTCGATCCCCGGTTCGATCTCGATGAACGCGCCGAAGGTGGTGAGGTTGCGCACGACTCCCGTGAGGCGTGTGCCGGTGGGGTACTTCACCGGCAGCGCGAGCCACGGATCCTCTTCGATCTGCTTCATCCCGAGAGAGATCTTCTCCTCGTTCGGATCGACCTTCAGGACCACGGCCTCGATCTCGTCGCTGATCGAAACGAGCTTGGACGGATGCCGGACGTTGCGCGTCCACGACATCTCCGAGATGTGGACCAGTCCTTCGACGCCCTTCTGCAGCTCGACGAAGGCCCCGTAGTTCGTGATCGACACGACCCGTCCCTGGACTCGGGAACCGACGGGATACCGCTCCTCGATGTCCGTCCAGGGGTAGGGCAGCAGCTGCTTGAGACCGAGAGAGATCCTCTCGCGGTCCCAATCGATGTCGAGCACCTTCACATCGAGATTGCTTCCAACATCGACAACTTCGGAGGGATGACCGACGCGTCCCCAGGACATGTCGGTGATGTGCAGGAGTCCGTCGAGCCCGCCGAGGTCGATGAAGGCGCCGAAGTCGGTGATATTCTTGACGACGCCCTCGCGGACCTGCCCCTTGAGCAGCTCCTTGACCAGAGTCGACCGCTTCTTCTCGCGCTCGCGCTCCAGGATCACCCGGCGCGACACCACGATGTTCCGGCGCCGCTTGTTGAGCTTGATGATCTTGAAGTCGTAGCGCTCGCCGATCAGCTCCTCGATGTTGGGAACGCGGCGCAGCGCGATCTGCGAGCCGGGGAGGAACGCGTCCACGCCCATGATGTCGACGGTCACGCCGCCCTTTATCTTGCGGGTCAGGAGTCCCTTGACCGGCTCGTCCTTTTCGTAGGCGTCCTTGATCAGCTCCCATACCCGCAGGAAGTCCGCCTTCTTCTTGGAAAGCACGACCACTCCATCGTCGTCCTCCAGGCTCTCGAGGAGGACCTCGACTTCCTGGCCGGGAACGACGGAATCACCGTCCTTGAACTCGTCGAGGGATACGGCCCCTTCACTCTTGAAGCCGAATTCGAGGATGGCCGCGGAGTCCGTTGTACGCAGGACCCTGGCCTTGACGATCTCGCCTTCCTTGATGACGCCGCGTGCCGTCTGGTGGTCGGCGAGCATGGCATCGAAGTCGTCGTGCGAGACGTCGAGCACCTCTTCGCCGTAGGGGTCGTGGAGCAGTTCCGGGGAGATGTCGTCGATCTGCAACTGCTCGGAAGAGGATGGCTCGTTGTTGGAGCCGGCCGGCTCGGAGACCGGGAGAGTTTCTGGTGTGTCGTTCATTGTCAGTGCTTCGCCGACACGGGGCCGGCGCTCCGGTGCTGGTCCAGCCAGGAAAACGCGTTACGGGCAAGGCTGGAGTTGAATGGTTTCGCGCGGTCCCGGGCCAACCCGTTCATGGCCGCGGACCGCTTGTGCCTGTTTGTCCCCAGGCTGATGTTGACTACGCGCAACCCTGCCGACTAGTTACCGCATGTGGACGGGGTACAGTCGTTAAGTATAGTCCGCAGACGTCAGAAACGGGAGTACCAGTTGCACGATGGCATCCGTCTGGCCTGGCGGATCCAAGTCGGTCGTGTCCACCGTCACCGACCCCTCCGCATGGGTCAGGGGGGCGATCGCACGTGTGGAATCGCGCCGGTCGCGGCGCTCCAGCCGGGCGGCTTCGGCCTCGATTTCGTCCGGGGATGGTTCGGCGCCGCCACGCTGCAGAATTCGCCGGCGCGCACGTTCGCGCACATCGGCGTCGAGGTACACCTTGACCTCGGCGCCGGGGAACACCACCGTCCCCATGTCCCGCCCCTCGGCCACCAGCCCGGAGCCCGCTGCCGCCGAACGCTGCAGCCCCAGCAGATGGGCGCGAATCTGGCCGACGGCCGAAACCCGAGACACCGCAGCCGTGACCCGTGACGCGCGCAGCGCCTCGTCGGGGATCACACTCCCGCGGATCCGGACCTGCATCCCTCCGCTGCGCCATTCCAGGTCGATGCCGAGCGCGTCGAGTTCGGCCGGGGTGACAGCCTCGATTTCCGCGCCCCCGTCCGATTCCAGCAGGGCGAGCGTTACCGCCCGATAGAGGGCGCCGGAATCCAGATGCCGGAAGCCGAGCCGGGAGGCCACAGCGGCGGCCGTAGTGGACTTGCCCGAGCCCGCGGAACCGTCGATGGTCACGATGAGGCAGCGATTCGCACCCGGTTGTGCGCCGTGAGACCGGCGGGGATGCCGGACGTCGCCGCGGCTTTGTCGCTCGACGCGGGCAAGGAGTTCCCAGAATCCCGGGAAGCTCACGTCGGCCACGCCCGGGTCGTCGATCACGAGGTCGCAGTCCGGTGACGCGCCGAGCACGCCGAAAGCCATCGCAATGCGGTGATCGTGGAAGCACTCCACTTCGCCTGACAGCGACTTGCGGGTGCCGCGGATCGCCAGGCCGTCCGGAAACTCCTCGACTTCGACCCCGATGCGGCGCAGGTTGACGGCCAGGGCGGCCAATCGGTCCGACTCCTTGACGCGAAGCTCCGCCGCACCGGAGATGCGGGTCACGCCTTCGGCCCGCGCGGCCAGGACGGCGACGATGGGGATCTCGTCGATGAGTCCGGGGACTTCGTCCTCCCCGACCTCGACTGCCTGGCAGGACTGTCCTTGCCGCACAACCCGCAGGTCGCCGGTCGGCTCTCCTCCCGCGGCGTCTCGCGGCGCCGCCTCGACGTCCACCCCCATGCGCAGCAGCACGGGGAGGAGGCCGGTGCGGGTCGGATTCAACCCTACCGAGCCGATCGTGAGGGGCGGTCCCGCCTTGGCCAGCGCGGCCCAGGCAAGGAAGAAGGCTGCCGAGGAGAAATCGCCCGGGACGTCCATGACCAGCGGCTCCAGGCGGGAGGGAGGACCCGGCAGCCTCACCGACCAGGCGCCGCCGCGCCAGCCCTCCTCCACTTCCACGCCCATGGCCTCCAGCATGCGTTCGCTGTGGTCCCGGGAGCGGCGTGGCTCACGCACCTCCAACGGGACGCCCGCTCCGACTCCGGCCAGCAGAATCGCGCTCTTGACCTGCGCGCTCGCGACCCGGCCATCGTGGAGGATCGAGGTCAGGGCGCCGCCGGTGATCCGCAGGGGCAGAACACCGGGTCGCTCCAGGTAGTCGATGGTGGCGCCCATACGTTGCAGCGGAACGGAAATCCGCTCCATTGGGCGGCGCGACAGGGATGCGTCGCCGCGCAGCACCACCGACAGCGGCTGGGCGGCCAACGCACCCGCGAGCAGCCGCGTGCCAGTGCCGCTGTTGCACAGATCGAGCGCGGCGCCGGGCTGTCTCCACCGCCGAAGCCCCGGGCCGCGAATCGTAAGCGGCGCGGCGTGCGGAGCGTCCAGTCCGTGGATCTCCACACCAAGGGCGGCGATGGCGCGACCGGTTGCCAGCGGGTCTCCTCCGCGCGGGACGGCTCCGATGTGGCTTTCGCCCTGTGCCAAGGCACCGAGGATGAGGGCCCGCTGGGTGATGGACTTGTCGCCCGGAACCCGGATGGTCAATCCTGCCTCGCGGTCCATCGCTTCCCCCCTAGCATGAGTTCCTCGAGCGCGTCCAGGTCGCCGGTTTCGACGGCCTGACGAATTGCGGCGATCTGCCGCTCGACTGCACGCAGCGCCCCCGCGTCCTCCTCGGCCGCTTCCTTCAACAACGGGCGCCACATGGAGGGGCTGGAACCGGCGAGCCGTGTCATCCCTTGGCCACCGGGTCCGAGTTGGTCGGGAGTCATGCCTTCGTCCCGCAGGGCGACGGCCAGCGCGTTCGCCAGCAGCTGCGGCAGGTGACTCGCCCAGGCCATGATTCGGTCGTGACGGGCGGCGGAGATCACCCGGGGCTTCCCGCCGAGCGCGCTCCAGAAGGCGGCGGCCTGCTCGACCGGCGCGCTGGACGGGGATCCGTCGCCGCCTCGCGAAGACGCTCCCGCCTCGGGCCGAGCGCTCTCACTCGCCGGACAGATCCAGACGTCGGCGCCCTCGAAGAGGTCCGCCCGGGCCGCGGCATAGCCGGAGCGCTCCGAGCCGCACATGGGGTGCGCGCCCACAAAGACCACCGGCCGGCGCGAAACGGCTGCAGTTCGCGACGACGACGCGGCCGCCGCCAGCACGGGACGCTTCAGGCTCGCCACATCCATGGCGAGGGCCGCCCGCCCCCAGGTCGCGGCGGTCTCGCCCACCAGCCTGACGGTTGCATCCAGCGGCGCGGCGAAGATCACGACTCCGCCTTCCACATCGCCATCCTCAAGCCGGGCGAGCACCTCGACCCCGTCCCGGGCGGCCGCTTCGGTGCATCCCCGGTCGGGGTCGATCCCGAACACCGGCACCCCAGGGAGCCGCCTCAGCACGGCCTGGGCCACGGATCCGCCCATGACGCCCAGCCCGACGATCGTGACGCTGCGAGGCCCGGCCTCAGTCACGGTAGCCGATCTCGATTTCGAGCCCGTCATGGGCGACCGTCGATTCCGGGAAGATCGCGCGAGCCTCTTTCTCCAGCACCCGGGGCACATCGGCGTATCGCGCCGAAATGTGGGTCAGTGCGAGACGCCTGACGTTCGCGCGAGCCGCCACGCGGGCCGCTTCCGCGGCGGTGGAGTGCCGCGTCTCCCACGCCCGCTTCTTCTCTTCCGAGCCGAAGGTGGCCTCGTGGATGAGCAGATCCGCGCCCATCGCCATCGCGCCGGTGGCGCGCGTGGGGCGGGTATCGCCTGAATACACCACCTTGCGCCCGGGACGCGGCGGTCCCACGACTTCGTCCGGCGTGATCACACGCCCGTCCACTTCGACTGCGTGGCCCCGGTGGAGCCGGCCGAAGAGCGGCCCCTCGGGAACGCCCATGCTTCGCGCCATGTCCACGTCGAAGCGGCCGAGCCGCAGTTCCTCGACAAGCGCGTATCCGAGAGCGGGCACGCCGTGGTCCACGCTGTAGGCATGCACGGCCCACCCGTCGAACGCCACCCGCTCGCCATCCCGGAGACGCTTCACCTCCACCGGAAAGGCCAGCCGCTCGATGCCCATGCGGACCGCCGCGCGGAGCAGTTCCGAGGTGCCGGTGGGGCCGTAGATGGTCATCGGGTCCTCCCTGCCCTGCAGACCCATCGTGCGCAGCAGCCCGGGCAGCCCGAGAAAATGATCCGCGTGGCCATGGGTAATGAAGACGTGGGAGAAGGAAAACCCGGTGCCGAAGCGCATGATCTGGCGCTGAGTCCCTTCGCCGCAGTCGAGCAGGAAGGACTCGCCCTCGCGCTGCACGGCAATGCCCGAGACGTTTCGACCGACGGTCGGGCGGGAAGCGGCGGTACCCAGGAAGCGGACTCGAATCATCGGGTCAAGATAACGTATCGGGAGCGGGAAACACGGTTTGCTCCCCGTCCGCTTCACGGCTTATTGTAATGCGGCTCAGGCACCGGCGCGGACGGACCGGTGCGACCATCATGCGTCCCGGCGGCCAATCCGCAGTGCCGGATTCGGGGCGGTCCAATGGGGAGGACAGATGAACCGCAGTTTTGAGAAGGGCACGACGCGCCGCCCGGCGCCGAATCGACGCGATTTCCTCGGATCGGCGGCGGCCATGCTGGGCGCGTCCCAGCTGCCGGCCTTCAACTCGAACGCGACCGCGATCGCGGAAGAGCTGAGTCGCCATCAGGGAACTCCGGCCGAGACCGCCAGGGACGAGAACTACTGGTCCGAGGTGGCCCGCGCGTTCACGGTCGACCGCACCCTGGTCAACCTCAACAACGGCGGCGTAAGCCCGTCTCCCACCTTCGTGCAGGAGGCGATGAAGCGGCACCTGGACTTCTCCAACAAGGCGCCCACGTACACGATGTGGCAGATCCTCGGGCCGCAGCGCGAAGGAGTGCGGGCGCGCATGGCGCGTGAATGGGGAGTCGATGCCGAAGAGGTGGCCTTTACGCGCAACGCCTCCGAGGGCCTCCAGATCTGCCAGTTCGGCTACGACCTCAAGCCCGGCGACGAAGTCCTCACCACGACCCAGGACTACGGCCGCATGCTCACCACCTTCCGGCAGCGGGAACGTCGCGAGGGCATCGTGATGCGGCAGATCAAGGTCCCGGTTCCGGCCGAGGACCCCGCCGAGGTGGTGCGCCGCTTCGAAGAGGGCATCACGGACAAGACCCGGCTGATCCTCATGTGCCACATGATCAACCTGACCGGCCAGATCCTGCCGGTGAAGGAAATCGTGGCCATGGCGCGCAACCATGACATCCCGGTCATCGTCGACGGCGCCCACGCAATGGCCCACTTCCCGTTCAAGCTTCCCGACCTGGAGTGCGACAACTACGCGACCAGCCTTCACAAATGGCTCTTCGCTCCGCACGGCACGGGCATGCTCTACGTGCGCCAGGAGGAAATCCCCAACATCTGGCCCCTGATGGCCGCGCCCGACGGCATGACGGACAATATCCGCAAGTACGAGGAGATCGGCACCCACCCGGCGGCCAACTACCTGGCCATCGGCGAGGCGCTGACCTTCCACCAGGGCATCGGCGCCGAGCGCAAGGCGGAGCGGCTGATCTACCTCAGGGACTACTGGGCGAATCGTCTCCTCGAGAACGATCGCGTCAGCCTCAACACGAGCCAGAAGCCGGGCTTCGCGTGCGGCATCGCGAACGTACATGTCGAGGGTCTGGACACCTCGGCACTCAGCAGCTGGCTCTGGGACGAGCACCGGATCATCAACGTGCCCATCGGCCACGAGGAGTGCAACGGGCTCAGGATCTCACCCAGCGTCTACACCACGCTCGAGGAGATCGACCGGTTCAGCGAGGCGATGGAATGGGCGATCAAGCACGGGCTGCCGACGGCATGACAAGGCGGGCGGCCTCGCTCGCAGCGCTCCTTCTGGCTGCGGCGACGGTCACCACCGCTTCCGCGCAGGATCGCCAGACCGACCTCGACGCCCTGGTCGGCTGGCCCTTCCCAACCGGATTGACGGCCGCCGCGGACGCCCCGTTGGTGGCCTGGGTGCGAAACGAGGGCGGAGCACGCAACGTCTGGGTCGCCGAAGGCCCCGGGTGGACCGGGCGGCGCGTCACCGCGTTTGCCGGCGACGATGGACAGGAGGTCGGCGGCCTCACGGTTTCCGCGACCGGAACAACCATTGCGTTCGTGCGAGGAGGCGCCCCCAATCGCGCCGGCGAGATCCCCAATCCCCAGAGCGACCCCGGGGGCGTCGACCGGGAGCTGTGGGTCGTCGGGACGGACGGCGAGGAGCCTCGCAGACTGGGACCGGGGCACTCGCCGGTCCTGACCGCCGATGGCGGCTCCGTGATCTATCTGCAGGGCGGCGCGATCTGGCGGCGATCAACCACCGACCCATCCGCAGAGCCCGCGCGCCTGGTCGAAGGCCGCGGAAGCCCGAGCGAGCTCCGGCTGTCGCCGGTGGGGACGCACCTGGCCTGGACCAGCCAGCGTGGGGACCACGCGTTCATCGGGGTGGTCGAGCTGGCGAGCGGCGAACTCCGGTATCTCGACCCTTCGCTCGACCTTGACGGCAGTCCGGTGTGGTCGCCGGATGGGAGCGAGATCGCGTTTCTGCGGATCCCGAACGAGAAGGGCCGCCTTCCCTTCCTTCCCGTGCGGGAGTCACTGCCGTGGAGCATCCGGGCTGTCCGCATCGCAGACGGCGTGGCCCGCAACGTCTTCACCGCCAGCGAAGGTACCGGCAGCGCGTTTCGCGCCATCTCGGGCACGGGCAACATCTTCTGGGGCGCCGACGACCGGATGGCGTTTCCCTGGGAGCGCAACGGCTTCACCAACCTGTATTCGGTCGGTGCCGCCGGTGGCGATGAACCCATCCCCATCGCGCCGGGCGAGTTCGAGGTGCAGTACGTCGCGCTGGCGCCCGGAGGAGAGGCGCTCATCTTTTCGTCCAACCAGGGGGACACCAACCGCCAGCACCTCTGGTGGGGTCCGCTGGACGGCAGCGGCGCACGCGCGCTCACCCCGGGAACCGGGATCGAGTGGCAGCCCGCACCGGTAGTCGATGGCTCGATCGCGTTCCTGGCCTCCTCCGGGACGATTCCCGCCCACGCCGAAGTGCTTGCCGCCGGCGAGCGCCGCTGGCTGGTCCAGTCGGCGTCGGAGGTCATCCCCGCGGGCCTGGCCGAGCCCCAGCAGGTCATCTTTCCCGCGGCGGACGGCCTTCGCATCCACGGCCAGCTCTTCCTCCCCCAGGGCCCTCCCCCGCCCGGGGGCTGGCCCGGCCTCCTTTTTCTGCACGGAGGCTCCCGCCGCCAGATGCTTCTCGGCTTCCACCACCGGGACTACTACCACCACACCTATTCCTTCAACCAGCATCTGGCCGCGCGGGGCTACGCCGTTCTCTCGGTGAACTACCGCAGCGGCATCGGGTACGGCATGGAGTTCCGCGAAGCGGCGCACTATGGCGCTGACGGTGCGTCCGAGGTGAACGACGTCCTCGGGGCCGGCGTCTACCTCGCCGCGCGGGACGACGTGGATGGCGACCGCATCGGGCTTTGGGGCGGTTCCTACGGCGGCTATCTGACCGCCCACGGCCTCGCGCAGGCCTCCCATCTCTTCAAGGCCGGCGTCGACATCCACGGCGCCCACGACTGGAACGAGATCATTCGCAACTTCGTGCCCTCCTACGACCCGGCCGCCCGTCCCCAGATCGCCCGCCGCGCCTTCGAGTCCTCTCCCATGGCCTTCGTGGAGCGGTGGGAATCACCGGTGCTGTTGATCCACGGCGACGACGACCGCAACGTGCCCTTCGCCGAATCCGTCGAACTCGCGGAGGTGCTCCGGCGCCGGGGCGTGCACGTGGAGCACCTGGTCTTCCCCGACGAGGTCCACGGCTTCCTGTTGAACCGCAGCTGGATGGCCGTCTTCGAAGCCGCGGAGGACTTCTTCGACCGTTTCCTAAAGTGAGCTGAGGGGACGCGATGCCTGGCAAGCCGTGGAGAGATCCGGCGCCGCAGCGAGGGCGGCTGGGCGCCGGGCTGGCCAGGCGCGAGATCCTGTTCGTTGCCGCGAGCGTCTTCGTTGCCGCTCCATGTGTCGGGGTCGGGCCCGCTCACGCGCAGGATCCTCCGGCCGATTCGGTCCGGTCGTTCACTTTCCGCGGGAACGTGGTCGACTATCTCACCGAGGCACCCATCGAGGGCGCCCTCGTCCAGATCGCCGAACTGGGCCGATCCGCCGAGACCGATGCCAACGGCTACTTCCAATTTCCTGCCCTCGTGCCGGACCGCTACACCATCGTGAGCGCCAGCTTTGGCTACGAGACCAACCGCGAGCCATCGGACATCCCCTTCGGGGCCATCATGGTGGTGCGCCTGAACCCGATTGCCATCGAATTGGAGGGTCTGGCGGTGGAAATCGAGCGCGTCGTACGGCAGATCGAGATCCGGCGGCTCGCCACGCCCACACCCTCTAGCGCGTTCGAATCCGGGATTCTGGAGAGGAGCATCGATCTGGACGTCGTGGAGTTCGTCAGCGACCGGACGTCTCTCGAAGTTATCGAAGATTCGTTCGGTCTGCCCGTCGCCAGGTTCAGGAACCGCATCAGCCGGTTGCGGGTATGTCTCGACGAGTATCCGGTCGGCGCCGGCTTCCTCCAGAACCTGCAGCCCGACCAGCTCGGTCTCGTCGAGGTCTTCGAGTCGCTGCGCATGGTGCGCATGTACACCAAGGAATACCTGGAGAGTGCCGCCGAGCGCGGATTTGAACTCCAACCGATCAATATCACGACAGGCAGGGGTTGCTAGGCATGCGTCACCACCACCTCCGCGCCTTCGCCAGCGCGCTTTCCCTCGCGGGCATCCTCGGGTGCGCCTCGTCGGGACCCGGCGTCCCGTCTCCGGAGCGCACCGCCGCCCTCGCCCTCTTCACGGGTGTCTGGAACTTCGACGAGGCCGCGACCGCCCAGGCGGCAGGCCTCCGCGGAACACGCCCGCAGGACCACATCGACCAGCGCGCGTCGGACATCTCCATGGACCTGATGCGCGAGCAGGGCGCCGGCGGCGACGCCGTGTCGGGAACCCCGGCAGGACTTCGCCAGACCATGCTGATGCTGGGAATCACGCCCGGGACGCTGACCTTCTCGCCGGGCGACGGGACCGTGACGGTCACCTTCGACAACGAGGACCCCGTTCAGATTCCGGTGGGGGGCGATTGGGTGGAGGCAGCGGCGCCGCAGGGGCCGATCGAGGTGCGCCTCCGCTGGCGCGGAAACGAATTCGCGGTCGAGCGCCGCATACCGGGGGGCGGGACCATCCGCGACGCCTGTTCGCTTCTGGAGAGCGGGCACCTGCTGCTCACCCGCGAGATCGTGTGGAGACAGGCGCGTCCGGTGGGACGCATCGTGTACCGGAAGTAGTCCCGGCGGGCCGACTGCCCCGGGGCCAGGCGCGCCCGGGCCGCCCTTCTGTCAGGCCCCCGCCGCCAGCGCCCGCCCGAAGTCGCTCCCGGCCGGCGACTGGAAGGCCCTGAGCCCAAATTCGGGCAGAACCGCGATCAGGTGGTCGAAGATGTCTCCCTGGAATCCCTCGTAGCGCGCCCACGCGGTGTCGTTCGAGAAGCAGTAGATCTCGATGGGGATGCCTTCGGGGCCCGGCGCGAGCTGGCGGGTGAGCAGCGTCATCTCCTTGTGGGTCTTGGGATGCGCCTCGAGGTACTTCTGCACGTAGACACGGAAGGTGCCCAGGTTGGTCAGCCGGCGGATCTCGGGAATGATTCCGGGGTTGCCGGCCGCCCTCGCCTCGTTGTAGCGCGCGATCCTGTCCGTGCTCTCGCTCATGTAGTCGTGCAGAAGTTCGCGCCTCGCGAGGTCGTCGATCTCGCCGTCCCCGAGGAAGCGCACCGAACTCATGTCGATCCGGAGCGAGCGCTTGATCCTCCTGCCCCCCGACTCGCTCATTCCGCGCCAGTTCTTGAACGACTCGGTGATGAACTTGCTCGTCGGGATGGTCGAGATCGTCTTGTCCCAGTTCTGGACCTTGACCGTGTGCAGCGCAATGTCGATGACTTCGCCGTCGGAGTTGGCCTGGGGCACGCTCACCCAGTCCCCGATGCGGATCATGTCGTTGGAGGCGATCTGCACGCTGGCGACCAGCGACAGGATGGTGTCGCGGAAGATCAGCATGAGGACCGCCGCCAGCGCTCCCAGCCCCGACAGGAACACCAGGGGCGAGCGGCCCATCAGGACCGAGACGATCACGACGCCCGCGGCCAGCCACGCCACCAGACCGACCACCTGCAGGTAGCCCTTGATCGGCCTGGATTTCGCCTCGGCGTAGCTGCCCTGGTAGATGTCGTTGATAGCGTCCAGGAAGGCCGCGAACGCCCGCGCCACCGCGAACGCCACCCAGGCGGCCGCGATCCGCCGCACCACCGTCCAGGCCACGACGAGCATCGCATCCGGGTCGGCTTCCACCGCCGCTGCACTCAACCCCAATGCGGGCCCGATCCCCAGAAAAACGGCCAGCGCCGGGACCACATGGGCGAGCCGGCCGAGGACCTTGCGCTCGGCGATGCGGTCGTCCCACTGCGAGCGGGTTCGCGCCGCCACCCGTGCGAAGGCCCGGTGCAGGAACCGCGACGCGATCCAGTCGAGGATCCAGGCGCCTGCGGCCAGAATGCCCAGCCCGATCGCCAGCGCGGGCCAGTCCTGCGGGATTTGTGGAATCGTCAGTTGTGCAGTTGAAGTCATTTGCTCGATTCTATCGTGATTCGCCCAGTTCCTCGGCCATGAGGTCGAGGATCAGGCGGGTCAGCCGGACCAGGTGTGGATGTGCGCGGTTGCCATTCGTCAGGAAGGCGACACCGAAGCCACGCGTTCTGTTCCCCGACGCGAACGCCGTGTACCCCGATACACTCCCCGAATGCGCGAAGAAACGCTCGCCTCCGCGCGCCGACACCCACCACGTGAGACCATATCCGGGCTCTTCATACCCCCATCCTCCGCCCATCGGCTCGCCCGCGAACTGCTCGAACTGGAGGGTGTGCATCTCGTCCAGGGTCGCCGCTTCGAGAAGCCGCCCGTCCCCCCAGCTGCCGTCGCCGAGGTTGAACCGCACCCAGCTGGCCTGGTCGTGAACCGTCCCGTAGACGATCCCGGCGGGCCACACGTTGGCCTTCACGCGGGTGGTCGGCGCGTTGCGCCCCGTCTCGGGATCGGGGACGTACGGCACCGCCAGCCGTTCGGCGGTTGCCGGGGGCGGATCGAAGACGGTCGCCGCCATTCCCAGCGCGCCCCAGACGTTCTCCTCGATGTACTGCCGGTAGGGCACGCCCGAGAACTTCTCCACCAGGTGTCCAACCAGCGAGTAGGCCATGTTCGAGTAGACGACGCCTTCCAGCGGGGGCGTCTCGACGCGCAGCGAGTCACCCAGGTAGTCGTCCAGCGAAAGCGGCGCGGTGGTGCCCCAGACTGCGTGGGGCCCGAAGTCGACGGGCATCCCCGAGGTGTGGGTCAGGAGGTGGCGGAAGGTGACGGGACGCTCCACGTCCTCGCCGCGGATGACCAGGTCGTCGAGGTAGTCGCTGACGGGGTCGTCGAGCGCGAACCTGCCCTGCTCCATCTGTTGCAGCAGGGCGACGGTGGACTGCGCCTTGAAGGTGGAGCCGATCAGGTAGACGGTGTTGGTGGAGGCGGGCGTGCGCGCCCACAGGTTGGACTGCCCGTACGCGCCGCTCCAGAGTTCGCCCTGGCGGTCGGTGATCGCGACGGTCACCGACGGAATGCTGCCTTCGAGCATGGCGCGCCGGACCTCGGGTTCGAAACGGGCGACGATGCCGGCGACCCCGGGCTGCTGCGACTGCACCGAATCGGGCGCAATGGCCAGGATCGCCAGGATGGCCAGGAAGATTCTGCGCGGCATGGAACGCTCCGGTCGTTGGAGGGGTATCGGCGGTGGGGCGCGGATTCAGCGGACGGGTACTATGTTAGTGACCTGCGGCAGCAAGTCTAACACTGCCGGGGGGGAGTCGGGTTGAAAGCGCGACCATCGTCGAGCGGCGAGTCTCCACACCAACGGGAATATGTCATGTACACATTACAAGATGTAATGTCAACATTACATGACGGGTGCCACTGCCTGGAGCAACACCCATGATCGCACCTTCCCGCGAGCCACGGCGACCACCCATTCTGGACGGGCAGATGCAGGTCAGCGTCCAGCCGGTCTATGCCCGGGCCCAGTCGGAGCCTCCCCTGCACCACGTCTTCGCGTACTTCGTCCGCATCGAAAACACCGGGACCCTGAGCGCACAGCTCTTCTGGCGCCATTGGAAGATCCACGACATCCTCTCCGGCGATCAGGAGGTCGAGGGCGAGGGCGTCGTTGGCGAGTCGCCCGTGCTGCACCCCGGGGACGTGCACGAATACCACAGCTTCTGCGTGCTGGAGGGGCGCAGCGGCCACATGGAGGGCTTCTTCCACTTCCGCCGCGAGGACGGGTCGGTCTTCCGCGCGCGGATCGAGCGGTTCGAACTGCTTGTGCCACGCGACGACCGGCCGCGTCGGGGGCCGACCTATCGGGCGTGAATCCCGGCCCTACTCGATCCGGCGGTAGACCGCGTGGCTCACCCGCTCGGTTCCGTCTTCCAGGGTGCGCCGATACTCGTTGTTGATCGTGTTGCCGTCCTCGGAGAGCACGTTGACGATGACCTGGTAGACCTCGCCGCCGCGCGCGTTGAGGATGTGGTTGGTCCGCTCGTCGACGACCTCGACCGCGGTCTCGGCGTTCTCCTGCCCTTCGACCGGATGGAACTCTCCATCGAACATCGTCACATAGCCCCACTCGTTGGACTCGCCCTCGGAGTTGGTGGACGCCACCGTGATCTTCATCCCGCCGTCCCCATAGGGCTCGTAGGTCATGATGTTGCTGGCCGGAGGCGGCGCGTCGGATTCGAGCTGCCAGACGCCGAAACGGGGATTAGACGGCGCTTCGGCCGCCTCTTCTCCGGACATCGCGGCGCCGTCCTGCTCCGCTTCGTCGCCGGCGGGAGCGCAGGCCATGGCCGCGCCGGTCGCAACCATTGCGAGGGCAAGGATCGTCGAAGTGTGCGTGCGCATTCCTGAACTCCTGTCGATGGAGGTGTCGGTGCAGACGAGCAGGCAATCTAGCAGTCGGTGGATAAACCCGCACGAGCACCGAGACCGGGCAGGCGCCGGGCCGGCAAGGGCCGGGCCACGCCTTTCGAAACCTGACCGGGCCGCGCGGGGTATAAGGGGGGGAGTTCGTCCGCCCCTCCCGAACCCACCCGCGCCCATGGCTCCTGCCCGTCTTTCGCCCCTTGCACTCCACCTGGCGTGTGCCGCGTTGCTCCTGGCCGGCGCGCCAACCCTTCAAGCCCAGGCAGACGACCGGATCTGGGGACGCGTGTTCACCGCCGACGGGGAGGAGTACGAGGGCTTCCTGCAGTTCGGCAGGGGGCAGAGCGCGGCCAGCTGGGCAGACGTGCTGGTGGGCAGCCGCGAGATTTCCGACGACAACTACAACGCCTGGCTTCTGGCTGTCCACGACGGCAAGCCGGCAGTGCGCACCCTGGATGTAAGTGGCCACCGGGTCTCCTGGGAGGAGCGGTACCGGGACTTCGCGACCACCACGAGCACGGGGATCCGCTTCGGCCATCTCGCCGCGCTGGTGCAGGACGACGAGGGTGGGATCGAGGTCGTGCAGCGGGGTTCGGCGGGCGGTGATCTGCTCGATGTCGCCGGTTCGAGGGAGGGTAGCGTAGAGCTGACTCCCGCCGGCGTGCGCACGGAATCGGTGACAGGGGGGCTGAGGGCGCGGATCACCGTCGACGACCCCGTCGAGGGGCGGGTCGTGGTCCGGGGACGCGATATCACGCGCGTCGAGTTCGGTGCGGCTCCCCCCGGCGCCGTACCCGCAGCGGCCCGGGTTCACGGGTCGGTTGAGGACCGGTTCGGGCGCACCTTCACCGGGTTCATCAGCTGGAGCGGCGCTCCGGTCCTGCGGTCGGACCGGTTTCACGGCAGGGACGACGACGGTGATTCCAGACGATTCCGCTTCGACGAGATCGGAACCGTGGCATCCCGCCTCGGCGGAGCATTGGTGATTCTCGCATCGGGACAGGAACTGGACCTCTACCGCCCGCTCGGCTCCCGCTACGAGCAGTCGGACATCCGGTGGTACCGCCGCACCATCCGCATTGCCGATCCGGGCCTCGGCGTCGTGGAGGTGGACTGGGACGAGTTCAGGACGCTTCGCCTGCACCCCGGTCCCGGTGGGGCCGGCTATGCCGACTTCGATGGAGGCGGCCCTCTGTTCGGCGGCGTCGCGACCTCTTCCGGCGAAGAGTTCGAGGGCTGGATCCGCTGGGACGCGGACGAGGAGTGGACCTGGGACTACCTGGACGGGAGCTCGGACAACGTGGAGTTCGACGTGGAGTTCGGGAATATCCGGCGGATCGAGCAGACCGACGACGGGATTGTCGGCGTCACGCTGCTGGACGGGCGCACCTACGAACTCTCCGACTCGAACGACGTGGACGGAGACAACCGGGGGATCTTCGTGTTCCCGAACGCGGGCCCCGGGGAGCGGGAGGGGGTCGGGCAGGAGGGCTCCGACTGGCACTACGTCGCGTGGGAGGACTTCCGCGAGGCACGCTTCCGGCGTGCGCCGGAGGGTTCGGGATCTTGAGTGCCGTCAGAATCAGGAGCGCCCTGGCCGCAGCCATCGTCGGCGCGGCGGCGGTCTCGGCAGCAGCCCCCACCAACGCCTCCGCCCAGACCCGCTTCGCCGCCGACGCCTTCCTCGATCCGGTCGCCCACGAGCTCTACACCGCAGCCTTCGACGGCTGGACCGCGCTGGACGAATCGGTCGTGCGCTACACGTCCCGGATCGATCAGCGCATCGCCGCCGCCATCCGCACCCCGCTGCGTGACCGCGTCATCTACCACAACGAGACGTCGGTCCGCACCTTCTGGGAGCGCGACTACGACGCGGTGGTGCAGGTCCTCGGCTCCCGTTCCGAGTACCCGGGACGCACCATCGCCATGCGCGAGGGCGACCTGGACTGGCTCGACGACCTTCCCTTCGACGGACCGTTCGAGCCGGGCAACGATCGCCTCTTCCTGGGAATGAACGACGAGGCGTTCAGCACGGACCCGGACGACAACGAGTTCGCTCTGATCCACCCCCTGGCCTCCGGCGCGGACACGATCTACCGCTTCCAGAGCGGCGACACGATCACGCTCTCGCTCCCCGACGGACGCAGGCTGGCAGCAATCCAGCTCGACGTACTCCCCCGCGAAGCCGCCCCCCAGCGGATCAGCGGAATCCTCTGGATCGATCCCGAAACGGGCGCGCTGGTCCGGGCAGCCTACCGTATGAGCCGCGAGTTCGACGCCATGCGCGACGTCCCCGACCTGCAGGAGGAGGACGAAGCCGGCACTTTCAGGTTCGTTCCCGGCGTCTTCAAGCCGTGGACCTTCAACCTGAACGTCGTCTCGGTGGACTACGCGCTCTGGGACTTCAAGGCCTGGCTGCCCCACAGCATGCGCATCGAGGGCGTGGCAAGGGCGGGGATCATCAAGTTCCCCGTCTCGATGGACATGGCCTATCAGGTCGAGACGGTGGTGTTGCAGGAGGATGTGGAGTTGGATGAGGAGGGCGACCCGGCTGTTCCGGGGGACGAGACTGCACCTGGGGCGGTGACAACCGCACAGGACGGGATGAAGGAGGTACACTTCGCGTCGCGCGCCGAAGCCATGGCCTTCATCGCCGCGCTGCTCTCCGAGGACGACCGCATCGCGTACGAACTCATGGACGAGTCGGAGACCCCGGCGGCGGACCGCGAATCGCTGTTGATCGTCCCCGAAGACCGCAGCCTCGTGGCCGAGAGCCCCCACCTGCCACCACCGGTCTGGGACGGCGCGCCCGGGTTCACCAACCCCGAGCAGTTGGCGGAGTACGTCGAGGACCTGGCCGACCTGCCCGCGCCTCCGGTCCAGATGGTACCCTGGAACTTCAACTGGGGGTGGGCGCGGCAGGATCTGATCCGCTACAACCGGGTCGAAGGACCGGCGCTCGGCGGACGGTTCGATTGGGATCTGGGCGACCGCTACACCCTCGGGACGTCAGGATTCTTCGGGTTTGCCGACCTGCGCCCCAAGGCGCGGCTGGATCTGGAACGCTCGAACGTGCTGCGCCGCCTGACGCTCGGTGCCTACCACGAACTGCAGTCGGTGGACCCGCAGGCCGGACACCTCGGATTCGGGAACTCCCTCGACGCACTGCTGTTCGGCCGCGACAACGGCGAGTACTACCGCGCCACCGGCGTCGACTTCACCTGGCGCCCCCCGGAGGGCAGCAGGGAGTCGTTCCTGGTTCGCGCCTACGCGGAGCGGCAGGCGGCCGTGGACAACAACATCGGTTTCGCCCTCTTCCGCGTCTTCGACGGAGATTGGGATTTCCGGCCGAATGTGGCGGCGGACGCGGCCGACGAAGTGGGCACGGAGGTGCGGATCTCGCCCTGGTGGGGGCACGATCCACTGAGAGCGCAGTTCGGGTTGGAGTTTCATGGCCGCGGCGCGGCGTGGCGTTCTGTCGGCGGCGTGGGCGGAGGTGGCGCGGCTGCGCGCGGGAATGGCGCCGGGGCGCGCAGCGAGTACGTGCAGGCGAGTGCCACGGGGCGCGCGATCATTCCCCTGAAGGGCGAAGGTTGGGATGGGTGGCGGCTCGGTCTCGAAGCCGGAGCCGGCAACACCTGGGGCGATGCCCCCCTTCAGCGCTCGTGGTTCCTCGGTGCGGCTTCCACCCTGCGCGGCTACCCCGCTTCGGTGGTCTCGGGCCCATCGTTCCTGCGCGGCCGCGTCGAGGTCAACCGCATCTTCCACGGGGTCGGCGCGGGTCTCTTCACCGACGCCGGCTGGGCTGGCCAAGCGAGCGACTTCGCCGCGGGCGACCTGCTCTACGGCATCGGCATCGGCGGCAGCCTGCTGGACGGGCTCATGCGTCTGGACCTGTCGCACGGGCTGAACGGTCCCCACAGGGGCTTCCGCGTCGAACTGCACCTGGACGCCATTTTCTAGCCCCTCACACTTGACGGGCGCGAGGGCCTGGCGTAGAGAATCAGGTTCAGGTTCTCGTCACGCCGCCGGCGGCAAACCACCTCAGTATGGGGCAGGATCATGCGACTCAACGTTGCCACAGGTCTTCGTACCGCCTTCGCGGCGGCCTTCTTCGCTTTGCCTGCCGTGGGCACCGGCCCCATGGCGGTGTCGGCCCAGGCCTCGGCCATGGACATCGCCGAGCCCTTCAAGGTCGGCACCTTCGAGATCGGCGGTGAGCCCCGAGTTGCCCTGGTGCTTCGGGACGCGCTGGTGGTGGACATCGGGGCCGCCAACGCGGCGCTCGAGCGGAGTCCCATGTATCCCCAGTTGCCGATGCCGACAGACATGCTGGACCTGATCGGGCGCTACGAGTACGGGGTGAAGCTTCGCTTGTACGAAATCGTCAACCACTTGGCGTCAAATGACTTGATCGACGTAAGTTCACGTGCCGAATTCATTCACGAGCTCGACGCCGTGCGAACCCTGCCCCCGATCCTGTACCCGGGGAAGATCATGAACGCGGCGGTCAATTTCTACAGCCACGTCAACGAGACGGGCTCGCCCGAGGCGCGCGCCGAGGCGCGGCGGCAGCGCCGCGAGAACCGCGGCGTCCCCTACCTCTTTCTGAAGCCGAGCCGGGGCGCGGTAATCGGGAACGGCGACGAGGTTGTGATTCCCTACGGCCGCGACCGTACGGACTGGGAGGTCGAACTGGGTGCGGTGATCGGAAGGACCGCCAAGTACGTTTCCGCCACCGATGCGCAGGACTACGTCTTCGGCTACACCGTCACGATCGACATCTCGGACCGTGGCGGCCGTCCCCCGGGTGGCAATCCGCTCACCTCGGACTGGTTCGTGGGCAAGGGCCACGACACCTTCGCTCCGATGGGGCCTTGGATCGTTCCGAAGGAGTTCTACGGGGACCCGATGGAGAATCTGCGGCAGACGCTCAGCGTGGGCGGCGAGCAGATGCAGGAGGCCCAGGCCGGCGACATGATCCACACGCTCTGGGAGCTGGTCGAGTACGGCTCGTCGATCATCACCCTCTTCCCCGGCGACGTGATCAACAACGGCACGTCGGGAGGCGTGGGGATGGGAACCGCGGTGCGCGGCGAGCAGCGCTTCCTGCAGCCCGGCGACCTGATCGAGGCCAGCATCGACGGGATCGGGACGTTGACGATTCCGGTGGTCGGCGAGGACGAGCCGGCTGGCGGCACGGGCGCGCGGCTGCCTCCGGTGCGGTCGTACAGGCGGCGTTAGGGGACACCACCCTGGCCGTGGCGCGGGTCACGGGCAGCTGGTCTCTGAGTTGGCCGGGGGCGTGCGCGGAGCTTGCACGGATTGTGCACGGAGCCCTGCACAAGTGCCGGGGGCGGGACTCGAACCCGCATGGGATTTCTCCCGGGGGATTTTAAGTCCCCTGTGTATACCGATTTCACCACCCCGGCCGGGGGTGAAACCTAGCAGTACGTGGACGAATCCGCGCGAGCATCTAGAGTGGTGACAGGGCGCTGCCTACGCCGCCACGTCACAGCTTCAACGGGCGCCGCTCGATCCTTCGAAGCCCGAGCCATGCAATGACTGTCCAGAGGATGAAGTGATGGAGGACCATCCCTGTGGCACCCCAATCCCAGGCCGCCTCCGACCCAAAGCCTCCAGTGAGATCGCCGATTGCTCCGTTGGGAAAGATGACGAACGGCAGAACGGCCCGAGCCAACTCTGCAGCGGTCGAGGGTCCGAGTTCGGGGCCTTCGAGCAGCGCCCACATTACCCGCGAGGGCAGGTAGTAGATCAATCCGACCAGAGCGGCGCGACGGATGCCGAGCGCGCTGATCGCGAAGCTGATCGCGCATGCGAGCAAGCCTGTCAGGCAGACGCTCACGACGTCTCCCACTTCCGTTGCGGGCGCCGTTCCAGGCGGTAGAGCGGCAACGACCCCTGTCAGGCCGAAGATCAGGAGAGCAACGACAGTAGCGGCCTGGATGCCCAGGTATCGGCGCAGGTAGAAGGAGCTCAGCGGCATTGGATGTTGTGCCCACAGCATGATCGCGGCGCTCCCGCGCTCGTTCGCGACCACTCCACCCGGCATCAGGAAGGCGAAGACGATCACGCCGAAACCGAAGGCGATGTTCAGCAGGCCGAAGAGGAAGACCATTGCCGCACTGCGCGCCAAACTCTCCGCCTGCTCGCCGGACGGCGCTACGCCTTCGCCCTCCATCGCTTCGGCCATGGCTTCGATGCGCTCCAAGGTCCCGGGCACGTCGTAGGCGTTCGTAAGGACGGCCAGCCCCGCGCCGAACAGGAACACGACGAGCGCGAACTTCCACTTGCGGCGCACCGCATTCCGGAAGGAGGCCTTGAGGATGCTCATGACACCGCCCCTTCCAGCCGGAGGAATTCCGCTTCCAGGAACCTGCGGGTGAATCCGCCTTCCGGTGGCTGCACGACGCGCCCGCGTCCCTGGTCCAACAGAAGCACGCGGTCGCTCATCATCGCCAGTTCGCCGAGGTCGTGGCTGGCGACCAGTATCGTGATACGGCCGCGAAGCTCCTCGATCCGCCTGCGGAGACGGATGCGCTGCCCGGGATCCAGGCCCGACTCGGGCTCGTCCAGGAAGAGCAGCGCGGTAGGTCGCATGAGCGCAATCGCAAGAGCCAGCCGGCGCCGCATGCCCTTGGAAAGTGCGCCGACGGGACCTCGGGTATCGTAGTCCACCCCGGCCAGATGGCACGCGCGCTCAATGTCGGCACCGGGGCCGGCCGCCGCAGCCGCCAGCGTGAGCAGGCCGTCGCAGGTCCACCCGGATGGGAGCTCGGTTTCTTCCGCCAGGTAGCCGACACCGTGCCCGCGCCGGTATTCGGCAGGGTCGGCGCCGGATACCGTCGCGTGTCCGCCAATCGGACGCAGGACGCCAAGGAGCGTGCGGAAGAGGGTGGTCTTGCCCGAACCGTTGGGCCCCACCACCGCGAGCACCTCGCCGGGGACGATGTCGACGGATAGTCCGCGCAGCACGGGCCGATCCCGGCGATATCCGACACCGAGATCGCGAAGTCTCAGTTCGGCGGGTCCATTTTCAGTGATCATGGTGTTGGGCGCTCGCTGTTCAGCCCCGAGGCGTCTGGAGGGACCATCTACAGGATCGTGGCGCCGAGTGCGGAAGCCACGAGTCCCACACCGAGCTGGGCCGTCTGGTTGCGGTCGTCCAACACCGGGTTGAGTTCGACGACCTCGAGGCTGAGCAGCGTGCCCGACCGGGACGCCTTCTCGCACACGAGGTGCCCCTCCCGGTAGGTGAGGCCGCCCCGAATCGGCGTCCCGACTCCGGGTGCCACCCTTGGGTCGAGGGCGTCGAGGTCGAGGGAGAGGTGGAATCCTCCCGTCCCGTCGTTGGCGCGTTGCAGCGCCTCGTCCATGCACGCCGCCACGCCCCTCTCGTCGACCTCTGACATCGTAAAGACTCTAACGCCCGATTCGCGGATCAGTCGCTTTTCGCCCTCATCCAGACTCCTCGCACCCAGGACGCTGACGTTCTCGGGACGCACACTCGCGCGGCCCCGGGTCAGCCGCTCCTCTCCAAATCCCAGCAGCACCGCGAGTGGCATTCCATGGATGTTACCGGTGGGCGAGGTGTGCGGACGGTTCATGTCGGCATGGGCGTCGACCCAGATGACCCCGATCGACGCCTTCTGCGCTCGGTAGTGGTCGGCCACCGCCGATACCGATCCGATCGACAGGGAATGATCTCCGCCGAGCACGAGTGGTGTACAGCCCCGGGCCAGACCCTGTCCCACCGCCCCCCGTGTCCTGTCGGCGACTTGGGCGACCTCGTTCAGGAAGCGCAGCGCGGTCTCGCCCGCCTCGGTGGTTTCGAGCCCGCCGGCAGTGATGGTGCCGAGTTCCGTGACGCTGTGGCCGATCGCCTCGATCTCGCGGCTGATCCCCGCGATCCGCAGCGCAGAGGGACCCATGTCAACACCCCGGCGTCCCGCACCGAGGTCGATGGAGACCGAGATGAGCGCGATGTCGCGAGGCTGCTGCCGTCTACGCTGTGTCATGTCTCGAAACACCGCCTCCACGAGTCCCGGGGCCGGTTCGCTTTTCTTGGTGGCAACGAACCGCAGTCACTACTATTCACCCCGAACGTATGATTTGGGTTCGGCCGGTCAATTCCCCAAGGCCGTTTCTCATTCGCGGAAATCGCAATGCAATCCCCGAAACGGAGTCGGCGCATGCGCTCTCTCAAACGCAGTCACTGGGCGGTTACCATGGTGCTGCTCACACCCTTCGCCACCCAGGCCCAGGAAGCGGAGCTGGATCCCGACCGCGGCCTGCCGCTCGAGCCCGCCCGCTGGGCGCGGTTCACGACCAACGAAGGCACCTGGATCTCCCTCGACGTGAGCCCGGACGGACAGACGATCGTCTTCGACATGGTCGGCGACCTGTACTCGATGCCGATCACCGGAGGCGACGCCACCCGCCTGACCAGCGGGATGGGGTACGACATGCAGCCGCGCTTCAGCCCCGATGGCGAGCGCATCGTGTTCGTGTCCGACCGGAGCGGGGATCAGAATGTATGGATGATGCCTTCGGCAGGCGGTGATCCCACGCAGGTCAGCAAGGGGATCGGGAGCGGCTTCCTGTCGCCCGAGTGGATGCCCGACGGGAAGTACATCGTCGTGTCGCGGTCGCGGCAGTTCTTCGGCCTCGAAAAGCTGTGGCTGTACCACGTGGACGGCGGCACCGGAATCGAGATGGTGGGCGGCACCGGAGGGCAGAGGATGATGGGCGCCGCGGTAGACGCCGAGGGGCGCTACGTCTGGTACGCCCAGCGCAACGGCACCTGGCAGTACAACGCCATCTTCCCGCAGTTCCAGCTGTGGGTGTATGACCGCCAGTCGGGAACACGCACGCCGATGACCAACCGGTACGGCTCAGCCTTCCGGCCCGCTCTGTCCCCCGACGGCTCGCACCTGGCATATGGCAGCCGCGACGACGCCGACACCGGAATCCGCCTGCGCGACCTCGCCTCGGGGATGGAGCGCTGGCTCGCCTACCCCGTGCAGCGCGACGACATGGAGTCGACCGCGACGATGGACGTGCTGCCCGGCTACTCCTTCACGCCGGAGTCCGACGCGCTGGTGATGTCGTACGGCGGGCGGATCTGGAGGGTCCCCGTGGACGGGAGCGACCCGACCGAGATCCCCTTCACGGTCGAGGCCGAGGTGGCGATCGGGCCCGAGGTCGAATTCGAGTACCCGATCGAGGACACGCCGACCTTCACCGTCAAGCAGATCCGGTACGCGCGTCCCTCTCCCGATGGCACCCGCCTCGCCTTCATCGCCCTGGACCGGGTGTACGTCGCGGACCTACCTGACGGCACGCCTACGAGGCTGACAAGCGACGAGGTGGGCGAACACCTCCCGGTCTGGTCACCGGACGGGCAGTATGTCGCCTACGTGACCTGGGACGACGACACCGGCGAGGGCCACATCCGGCGCGCCCCGGCAGACGGCGGCTCCGCGGTCACTCTCACGACGGCGCCCGCGTACTATCGCGACCTCGTGTATTCGCCCGACGGCGAGCGCATCGTCGGCGTGCGGTCTTCCAGGCGCGATGTGCAGGAAGCCGTCGATCCTTTCGTCAGCACCCTCGGCTCCGAGTTCATCTGGATTCCGGCCGACGGCGGCGAGGTGACGGTCATCGGCCCCACGGCGGGACGCAGATCGCCCCACTTCACCGAGGATCCCGACCGCATCTACTACTACGGGACCGCCCGCGCGGACGCGATTCCCGGCTCCCCCACCCCTCCCCCGCCGACCACCGCGCTCTCCTCGGCCCGCTGGGACGACACCGACAGGAAGCGGCACCTCCAGGTCACGAGGCGGGCCGATCTGTCGGCGGGTGGCGTGCCCATCGGCTACGAGCGCTCGGAGACATCCGACCTCGTGATGCCGGCGGAGTTCGACGACGACGAGCCGCGCGAACTGATCCTGCGCTTCATCTCCGCCTCGGTCGAGATGGCGCCTCGCGGAGATCTCGCGCTGGCGCAGGTGGGAGACGACCTGTATGCCGTCACGGTTCCCGACCTGGGTGCCGCGCTGCCCACGGTTGACGTGGTCAAGCCCGACTCGGCCGCGGTCCCGGCGTGGAAGCTGAACGAACTCGGGGTCGAGTTCCCGGCGTGGGGCGCGGACGGCCGCACCGTGCACTGGTCGCTCGGCAACGCCCTGTTCACCTACGACCTGGACGCCGCCGCCAACGATCCGGACTACGAGCCCGAGGAGCAGCAGATCGCGGTGACGGCCGACCGGGACATCCCGCAGGGCACCGTCGTGCTGCGCGGTGCACGCGCGATCACGATGAACGGCGACGAGATCGTCGAGAACGCCGACATCGTGGTGACCGACAACCGTATCACGTCGGTCTCGTCAGGGCCGGGCGACGTGCCCGAGGGCGCTACGGTGATCGATGTCGCGGGCAAGACCATCGTCCCCGGCTTCGTGGACACGCATGCGCACATGTGGAACCTCTGGGGCCTCCACTGGGCGCGCCCGTGGATCTATCAGGCGAATGTCGCCTATGGGGTGACCACGACTCGCGACCCACAGACGGCAACCACCGACGTGCTCTCCTACGAGGACATGGTGCGCGCCGGGAAGATGGTCGGTCCGCGGGTCTACTCGACCGGCCCGGGCGTGTTCAGCCAGGACTTCATCAAGAGCTACGAGCACGCCGTCGAGGTGCTGACCAAGTACAGCCGGTACTACGACACCAAGACCTTCAAGATGTACATGACCGGCAACCGCAGACAGCGCCAGTGGCTCATCATGGCCGCGCGCGAGCTCGGGCTCATGCCCACCACCGAAGGCGGGCTGGACTACAGGCTCAACATGACCCACGCGATCGACGGCTATCCGGGTATCGAGCACTCGATGCCGATCATCCCGGCCTACGGCGATATCGTGGAGCTCTTCGCGACCTCCGGGACCGTCAACTCGCCCACACTGCTCGTTTCCTACGGCGGGCCCTGGGCCGAGAACTACTTCTACACGCGCGAAGACATCTTCGGAGACGAGAAGCTCACCCACTTCACCCCCAAGCGGGAGCTGGACACGAAGGCGCGGCGTCTGCAGACGACCGGACCCGGACCCGGCGGCTGGTTCATGGAGGATGAATACGCCTTCCCGAAGCACTCGGCGTGGCTGGCCAGGCTGGTGGAGGGCGGCGGGAAGACCGGCGTCGGCAGCCACGGGCAGCTGCAGGGACTGGGCTACCACTGGGAGCTGTGGGCGCTGCAGAGCGGAGACATGGACGAACACGACGCGCTGCGCGCAGCAACGATCATGGGCGCCGAGGCGATCGGGCTCGGCGGCGACCTGGGATCCATCGAGGCGGGCAAGCTGGCCGACCTGGTGATCCTCGACGCCGACCCACTCGACAACATCCGCAATACCAACACGATCCATCAGGTGATGATGAACGGACGGCTATACGACGGCGACACCCTCGACGAGGTGTGGCCGAGGCAACGAGCGGCACCGGACGAACCCTGGCGCAACACCGCGCCCAATGTGCGAGCCGGCATCCGGGGAGGTGACAAATGAGCACCGTGTACGGCAGGACCCGGAAAGCAGTCGGCGGCAGGCTCTTCCGCTTCGCCGCCCCGGCGTTGGCTCTGCTCGCCATCGCCTTCGTGGTCGCCCCACTCACGGCACAGCTACCGCGCCCCGGCGGACCACGCCAGAATCCCCTCCCGCTACGCAGCGCCCGCACGGCCGAGTTCACGGCCACCGAGGGCACGTGGATCTCGCTCGACGTCAGCCCCGACGGCCAGACGATCGTCTTCGATCTGCTCGGCGACCTCTACACCATGCCGATCACCGGCGGCAAGGCGTCGCCCCTCCTCACCGGAATGGCCTTCGAGGTGCAGCCGCGCTTCAGCCCCGATGGCGAGTCGGTGGCGTTCATCTCGGACCGCAGCGGCGGCGACAATCTGTGGACCATGCGTCTCGACAGGACCGACACGACGCAGGTGTCTCGCGGCAACAACAACCTCTTCCTGTCGCCCGAGTGGGTGCCCGACGGCGAATACATCGTGGTCAGCCGCTCCGGCGGCCTGGGCGGCGCGGCCAACCTGTACATGTACAACGCGGAGCGCTCGTCGCCGATCGCGATCCCTGGTGCTCCCACGTCGCCGATCTTTGCGGCGCTGTTCGGAGGCGTCAAACGCATCGGGGCCGCCTTCAGCCCCGACGGCCGACACATCTGGTATTCGCAGTCCTTCGGAGACTGGGAGTACAACGCCCGTCTTCCCCGCTACCAGGTTTACCGCTACGACCGCGACACGGGCGCCAGCACGCTCATGACCAACCGGTATGGGTCCGCGATGCGCCCGGCGATCTCTCCCGACGGCAATTGGTTGGTGTACGCATCGCGCTACAACGCGGACACGGGCCTCCGGAAGCGCAACCTGACGACGGGTGACGAGGAGTGGCTGGCCTATCCCGTGCAGCGTGACGAGCAGGAATCGCGCGCGCCGATCGACGTGTACCCGGGCTACGCCTTCCTTCCGGACGGCTCCGCGATCGTCGTCTCCTACGGCGGCAAGATCTGGAACGTCCCGATGGACGGAAGCGAGGCCGCGGAGATTCCCTTCGAGGTCGACGTTGAGCTGAGCATCGGGCCTTCGGTCAAGTTCGACTACCAGATCGACACGACCGCGATGGTGACCGCCAGCCAGATTCGCAGTCCCGCAGTGTCGCCCGGCGGCGACCGCGTCGTGTTCACGGCCTTCGACCGCCTCTGGGTGAGGGATCTGCCCGAGGGAGAGGCGATGCGCCTCACGGAAGCGGACGCGGGTGAATTCCACCCGCAGTGGTCACCCGACGGGACCTCGATCGCCTACGTCACGTGGGATGATACCGACGGCGGCCACATCATGAGGGTGCCGGCGTCCGGCGGCACGCCCACGCAGCTTACCAGCACCGCGGCCATGTACTACAACGTGGCCTGGTCGCCCGACGGCGAGCGCATCGTTGCCTCGCGGGGCGCCGCGCGCGATCTGATGGAGGCGTCGGACATCTTCTTCGGCCCGATGGGAGCCGAGTTCGTGTGGGTTCCCGGAGCGGCCACCGCACCCGCCGAAGCGACGTTGATATCCCCGACCGGCTTACGGGACGTGGCGCACTTCGCCGCGAACGATCCCGACCGGATCTATGCATACAGCCCGGCCGAAGGGCTGGTCTCGTTCCGCTGGGACGGCACCGACGTCAAGCGCCATCTGGTGGTCCGCGGACGCCAGGGGATCGCCGGAATCGCCAACCCGCACCCGGACGAGTGGGAATACCTCCCGAGGCGGGTGTACCCGTGGCGCAAGGCCCCCGACCCGACCGACCCCGATCCGCCGACCGAGCCGGGGCTGCCGCAGCCTGCGGGTCTCATCGTCATGTCGCCCGAGGGCGACCGCGCCTTCGTCCAGTTCGGCAACGACATCTACATCGCTGATCTGGCAGAGGTCGGAGCGACCCCGCCCAACATCATGCTCGTCAACCTGGGAGCTTCGCCGGTCCCGGTGCGGAAGCTGACCGACGTCGGCGGCGAGTTCCCCTCGTGGTCGCCCGACGGCTCGGCGCTCCACTGGGCCATGGGCAACGTGCTCTTCACCTACGATCTCGACCACGTGGAGGCGGAAGAAGTCGAGGAAGAGGAGACCGCCCACGCCCGAGCACTGATTCGCGCCCGCGCCATGGCAATTTCGGACACGCTCAGCGACAAGCGCGCCGAAGCGGACAGCCTGGAGACCGCCGACGAGGAGGTCCCCGAGGCACTCGAGGACGAGATCACGCGGCTGGTCGCCGACTCCGTGCAGGTCGTCGCCGACTCGCTCATGGCGCGCGCGGATTCGATCCGGGGGGCAGCAGAGGAAGTGGCCGCCAAGGCCGACGCGGTCCGCGACGGCGACAAGGAGGTGCTGGCCGACACGACCGACACCTACGAGGCGCACGAGCGCAAGATCGAGGTCGAGCTGCCCCGCGACATCCCCCGCGGCCTGGTCGCATTGCGCGGCGGCCGCATCATCACGATGGGGGACAATCCGTCCGACACCACCGGGGCGCCGCACGTCATCGACAACGGGGTGGTGCTGGTCAGGGACAACAGGATCGTCGAAGTCGGCATCGCCGATTCGGTCGAGATACCCGACAGCGCCCAGGTCATCGACGTCTCCGGCAAGACGCTGGTCCCGGGCTACATCGACACGCACTACCACTCCATGTGGCTCGTCCCCGAAATCCATCCGCAGGAGGTGTGGCAGTACCTGGCGACGCTGTCCTACGGCGTCACCACCACGCGCGACCCGCAGACCGCCTTCACGGACATCCTCAGCTACACGGACCGCGTGCTCACGGGCGGTATGACCGGGCCGCGGATCTACTCGACCGGACCCGGCGTCTTCAACGGCGAGAACATCCGCAACGCGGACCACGCCAAGACCATCCTGCGGCGCTACTCGGAGTACTACGACACCAAAACGCTCAAGATGTACATGAGCGGGAACCGCCAGCAGCGCCAGTGGATCATCCAGGCCGCGCGCGAGCTCGAGCTGATGCCGACCACCGAGGGTGGACTCGACTACAAGATCGACATGACCCACGCGATCGACGGATACCCGGGGATCGAGCACAACATCCCCATCGCACCCATGTACTCCGACGTCGTCGAGCTCTTCAAGGAGTCGGAGACAACCAACACGCCCACCCTGCTGGTGTCATACGGCGGCCCCTTCGGCGAGAACTACTTCTACGCCACCGAAAACGCCCACGACGACCCGAAGCTGAACATGTTCGTCCCCGGAGCCAACATCGACGCGCGGACGCGCCGGCGCGGCTCGGGCAGCGGGGGCAGCCCCGGACCGGTGGGCTGGTTCCTGGAAGAGGAGCACGTCTTCCCCCGCCACGCCGAATTCGTGAAGAAGATGCTGGAAGACGACGCACGCATGGCCGTCGGAAGCCACGGGCAGATCCAGGGCCTGGGCTTCCACTGGGAGTTGTGGGCCATGGCCGCGGGCGACGCGTCGAACCACGACATGCTGCGTGCGGCGACGATCCTGGGCGCCGAGGCGATCGGCTTCGGCAATCAGATCGGCAGCATTGAAAAGGACAAGTTCGCCGACATCGTCATCCTGAATTCGAATCCGCTCGACGACCTCCGCAACACGGTCGATATCCATTATGTGATGAAGGACGGCCGCATCTACAACGGCATGACCCTCGACGAGGTGTATCCCGAGGAGCGCACGCTGCAGCGGAGGAGGCCCGCCGAGTCGGATCCGGCTGGCACCTCGGCCGGGATCCGGCGCAACTAGGCGGCTGCGCACGGCCGGCGGTTCGCGGCAGAACTACCGTGAACCGCCGGCTTGGCTGGTCAGCGCGGCATTTCACGGATATTCACGACATGTAATGTACACATTACATGATGTAAAGCGTACATTACGTTTTCCGGAACCGAGCCCGGCTTACTCGCTCGACCGTCCCTCCGATAGCTTCCGCAAGTCGCCCCCATCCCCCGCCGGCAACTCCGCCACCTTCAGCGCCAGCTCCGCCGCGAATTCCCGCGCGGCCAGCCGGTCCGCCGATTGGATCCGCAGCACGAGCTTGGACGGATGTCGCAGCCGCAGCCCCTCCTGCCCCGCGATCCTCTCGAAGGCGAGCAGGTCGGACGCGGTGATCACGAGCTTCTGCCCGGTCCAGTTCCACCAGCGCCGCTCCGGTACAAACGCCCCCGAGACGTTCGCAAGCGGGATGACGATCTCTCGCACCGGTTCGATGTCTTCACGCGTCTCCCAGCTGGAATCGCTCCACAGCTGCCTCCGTACGGCGAGGCGCCACTGGATCACCAGCCGGTCCTCCTCCAGGCGCACGAGTCCGTGTGCGGTTTCCTTCCGGGTGGACTCGTAGACTCCGGTCCCGGACTCGTACTTCCACGAACTCAGGTCCTGACTGCGCTTGAAGGTGAAGGGGACGGCGCTCATGCGGGGCGCCGGGATCGCCGCCCCGCATGAGCCGCCCCGGGCGAGTCGGCCATCACCGTCCCCGCTCCTGCCGCACCTCGGGCGGCTCCACCCGCCACCACCACTGCGTGGGCAGCGGCCGCTGCCGGGGCCACACCTCGGTCAGCGTCGCGGCCTCGTAGAGCCGGCCGTTCTTCATGACGTAGTCGATGTCGATGGTGTTCTCGAGGTCGTCGAGGGGATTGGACGCGAGCACCTGCAGGTCCGCCAGCTTGCCAGGCTCGATCGACCCGATGTCGCCCGCCAGGCCGATCGCGTCCGCGCTCATCAGGGTGGCCATGCGCAGGGCGTCGTGGTTGCCCATGCCGCCGGATGCCATCATCCACAGCTCCCAGTGGGTGCCAAGACCCTGGACCTCGCCGTGAGAGCCAAGGCCGGCCTGGCCTCCGGCCTCCATCCACTTCACAATCTGTTCAGCTTGCATGAAGTGCGGGTACTGATCGGCGCGGAACCACGTCGTCGTCTTCCACTTGTCGAGTTCGTCGTGGGGGGTGAAGAAGCGGAGGCGCTCGACCTCGTCCATGTTCGTGCGCGTCAGGTAGTACTGGCGCCCGGAGGGGCCGCCGTAGGCGACGATGAGCGTGGGCGTGTAGACCATTCCGCTGAATGCGCCGAGCTGCACGACATCGCGGTAGAAGGGGCTGATCGGGAGCGAGTGCTCGAGGCCCGCGTAGCCGTCCTGGGCGAGCGTCAGGTTCATGGTGAAGTTGGAGCCGCCCTCGGTGGTGGGCGTCAGGCCGAGTTCGCGCGCGGCCATGATCACCCACTGGCGGATCTTGCGGTCGCCGGCCAGGTACTGCTTGATCGTCTTCGTGTTGTAGTGGTCGCTGTAGCGCCGCAGCACGTCGCGGGCCTCGGCGAAGCTGGAGATCTGGTCGGCGCTGAAGACGCCGGGGCCGGTCGAGTAGAGTCGCGGCCCGATGAAGGCGCCGGTCTCCATGAGGTCGAAGTAGGCGACCGCGTCCTCGGACGACGTCTGGGGGTCGCGCTGCGTGGTGACACCATAGGCGAGCTGCGCGAGGAACTGCGACACCTGGCCGCGATGCACCCCCCAGGCGACCCAGGTGTGGGCGTGGATGTCGACGAGGCCGGGCAGGATGGTCTTGCCGGACATGTCGCGCACATCGGCGCCGTCGGGGATCTCCACGCTGCCGGCCGCGCCCACCGCGACGATGCGATTGTCGCGCACGACGATGTCCCCGCGCGGAATCACCTCGTCGCCCCGCATGGTTATGAGGCGTGCGTTTGTCAGGGCGACCACCCCACGCGGGAGGTCCTTGGCCGCAGTGATCTCGACGTCGAAACGCGCGGCTTCGTAGACAGGGCCGCCGTCCTCGTTCTCCGCCGCGGTCGAATCGGGGGCTTCCTCCTCGATCACGTCGACGGTGTCGGCGGCCTCCTCTTCGGGCGCATCGGCATCCTCTTCGGGCGCTTCGGCCTCTTCCCGCGCCTCGGCGCGCGCCGCCGCCACCGAATCGGCCACCAGCGAGTCGCTCAGCGCGATGTCGTGCAGGAAGAAGCTGCGCCCGATCGAGTAGTAGGCGGCCGATCCGTCCGTGGTCCAGCCCACGAAGTCGCCACCGACCCTGGTGAGGCGCCGCGTCGGGACCGACGAGCGGGCCGCGACCGAGACCGTGGGCGCCTCGCCCCCCGCCGGCGGCACGGTGATGGTGAAGACGTTGCGGTTGGCGCGCACGACGGCGCGCTTGCCGTCGGGCGAGAGGACCACCTCGTCCGCGGCCGGGCGGCTCCCCGGGCCCGGCCGGGCCGGCGCGGTGACCTTGACGATCGTGCGGATGTCGGTGCCGTCGTAGCGCACCGAGAGCAGGCCGTCCTGGCCGGCCCACACGTACACGCGGTCCGGATCGGGGCCGGCGTGGGGCGCGTTCCGTCCCTCCTGCGTGGCGCCCGACCCCACCCACATGATCCTGCTCGGCTCGCCGCCGTCGGCGGGCAGCCACACGTACTCGAGCTCCGCCGCCGGGGAGTGGCGCCCGAAGTCTTCCAGCGTGCGCATGCGGTGCATCTTCGAGCCGCGCACCGCCAGGATGCGGGAGCCGTCGCCGTTGTAGGCCACCCGGTCGAAGAACGCCGATGTGGAGGTGAGCCTCTCGGGTTCGCCGTCGCCGTCCGCGGGGACGCGCCAGATGTCGCCGCCGACCGAGTCGTTCCAGGTCACATACGCGATGTAGCCGCCGTCCGGGGACCAGGCCGCGCCGTGCTCCACGTCGGTAGAGGTGGTGAGGCGGCGCGCGTCGGTGATGACCGGATAGCCGTCGGTCTGCGTGCCCGCAGCGTCCGGCAGCGGCGCGGTCCAGAGCCGGTCGAGCGCCGAGAATACGAGCCGCGAGCCGTCCGGCGAGGGACGCGCACCGCGGATCTGGGAGACGGTCAGCACCGAGTCGTTGATGGGGTAGTCGAACTTGACGAGCGGCCCCACGTCCTGCTGAACGTGCGCCGTGAAGGGGATCTCGGAGGCCTCTCCCGACGGCACCTCGACCCGCATGATCTTGCCGCCGTAGAAGGTGATCAGAGCGCGTGAATCGGGTGTCCAGGCCCCGCCGGGGTAGACGTCGCGGTCCCGCATGCCCCCGCCCTGCGACTCGTCGCGCTGCACGTCCATCACCAGCCAGCTCTCCTCGCCGGTCTCGAGATCGAGCAGCTTGAGCGCCTCGCGCGCATCGTACCGCGTTGCGTAGACCAGCCAGCGCCCGTCCGGGCTGGGCATGGGGCGGAAGGCCCCCTCGTGCTCGTGGGTGCGCACCATCACGCGCCCCGTCTCGCGGTCGAGCATCCCGATCTGGAAGGTCCCGACCTCGCGCGACGAGCTCTCCTCGGCCGCGCCGAAGTGGCCGGGCGGATCCGGATCGAGGTTGTAGGGATCGCGCGCACCCACTGGGAAGCCGCCGCCCAGGTTCCCGCGCACGTTCACCCACACATACCGCTCATCCGGCCCGAACGCGGCGCCGATGTGCGACGCTGCCCCCCCACCGCCACCCGGACCACCGCCCGGGCCTCCACCCTCGCCCCCCTGCCCCGTGATCTGCACCCCCGTGCCCCCGTCCTCGTGCCAGAGCCAGAGCTGCGTGCCCTTGTTCGCCATCACGTATTCGCCGTCCGGCGTCCAGATCGGCGACATGTAGTTGTCGCGCTCGGTATCGGTCAGCTGCCGCGCGTCGCTCCCGTCGGCGCCGGCCACCCAGATGTTCTCGGACCCGTCGCGGTCGCTCACGAAGACGATCTCGGAGCCGTCGACCGAGTAGCGCGGCTGCATGTCGTACCCCTGCCCGCTCGTGATCCGCGTCGCGGTTCCCCCGCCGACCGGCAGCGTATACAGGTCGCCCAGCAGCTCGAAGACGATGGTCTCGCCATCCGGAGTCAGGTCGACATCGATCCACGTACCCTCGTCGGTCGTGAAGTCGAGGGTTCTCGAGGTGATGAGGGGGAGCGAATTCGCCCGGCGCGCGGCCCGCGCCGAACTGTCGTTCTGCTCGACCGTCTGGGCGGAGAGGGGTGGCGCACCCTGCCCCGGCGGCAGTGCCAGAGCGGTGGCCACCATGGCCGCGCCGCCGTACAACCATGATCGCGCTCTCATCTCTTCATCCTCACTTCGAATTGTCATTGCCAGCTTGCTGCCTGGATGGGGTCAGCGCCTGGTCCAGATCAGAATGACCCCGCAGGACGATCCTATGCCCCCGTACTGCGCCGGAACTCCCGCAGCGGTTGGGAAGACCTCGACGCCGGCGATGGCCGCGGGATCGAGCATCCGGTCCAGCATTGCGGGCTCGTCGCCTCCCCGGTTGATCACCAGGCCATCGAGCACCACGCGCGGAAAGCACCGCCCATAGGGGCCCGACGAAAAGCCCGACTGCCGTCCGCCGCGCAACACGATGTATTTCTCGAGTGCGTTGTCCGGATCCGCGAAGAGCTCGACCCCGGGGAGACGGCTGAAGACGTCGCTCATTTCGGCGGGCCGCCGGGCCTCGATTTCCTCGCGGTCGATGAAGTTGCCGAAGCCCTCGGCCTGCCGGGTGTAGTAGCCGACATCCTGGAGCGCGAACTCGCGGCGCTCGACGGTGACCTCGATCGGGTTCAGCTCCACGGGATCCGGCGACAGCGACACGCGCACGTTCGTCACACGGTCCATTTCGACTTCGATTGTTTCGGTGCGGGTCGCGTATCCGAGCGCGCTGAAGCGGATCTGTTTGGGCCCGGGCGTCAGCAACTCCACTTCGAAGCGGCCGCGCGGATCGGTGGGCGTGCCGCCGCGTCCGTCCGGCAGTACGTAGACGCTCACCCTGTCGATGGGAGTGCCGCCGCGAACGTCGGTGATCACCCCGACGATCCCCGTCATGAGTTCGTCCCTGCCTCCCTCCAGCACGGGCTCCAGGAACGTGTCGAATTCACCCGAACGCATGATGGTGAAGTCGCCCACCGTGGGGTGGTAGTCGGGGTGGGACAGCTCGAGGGTGTAGTTGCCTGTGGGGATGTTGGAGAGGGTGAACCGCCCGGCGATGTTGGTCTCGAGGCGGAAGCCGCGGCTGGGCAACTCCACGATCACCCCCTCGATGGGGCGGTTCGTGACCGCGTCGTAGACGTTGCCGGAGATGGACACGATGGTGGCTGCCTGCTCCTGGGCCGTGGCGTCGCGGGCGGCCCCGGTGATCGGCAGCAGGATGCAGGTGGCCAGGACAAGGCCCCTCATGTCACCGGCCCCTGTCCGTGCGAGTGCTTTTTGAACCAGTCCATGCGGTAAAGCCACGTGCGCAGCGTGTTCGTCGGCCGATTGAAATAGGCGTGCCATTCGTCCTGCAGGCGGACCATCGCGGTCGGCACCTTCAGCATCTGAAGCGCCTGGTAGTACTCCTCCGTCTGACCCATCGGGGTGCGGAGGTCGCCCTCGCCGGTGATCAGCAGCGTCGGCGTGGTCACGTTGCCGACGTACATGAGCGGCGAGCGGCGCAGGTGCTCGCTGGGGTCTTCCCAGGGGAGGTTCTCGAAGTTGTTGTACCAGCCGAGGCCGTCGGTCGTGCCCACGAAGGAGAACCAGTTGGTTACCGGGCACTCGGATGAGGCGGCCGCAAAGCGGTCGGTGTGGCCGATCACCCACGCGGTGAGTACGCCGCCGCCGCTGCACCCGTAGACGAACATGTTCTCCTCGTCGACGTAGCCGCGCTCGAGCACCTCGTCCACGCCCGCCATCAGGTCGTCGTAGTCCATCCCGGGGTAGGCGTTTTCGATCTCGTTGCCGAACTCGCTCCCGTACCCGGAGCTGCCGCGGGGATTGGTGTAGAGGACGACGTACCCGCTCGCCGCCTCAAGCTGCCATTCGTACCACATGTACGGCGTCCCAAAGCCGTAGCGGCCGTGCGGACCCCCGTGGATCGAGAGCATGAGCGGATACTTCTTCGCGGGGTCGAATCCGGGCGGCTTCACGACCCAGCCCTGGATCTCCAGGCCGTCCGACGACGTGTACCATACGTCCTCCACCTCACCCAGCTCGATATTCGCGAGGACGTCGCCGTTGACGTCGGTGATGGTGTTGATCTCGCCGCCCGAACCCACGTTGAACACGACGACATCGCCGGGTTCGTGAGCGCTGGAGAGCACCCCGGCCGCCATCCCGTTCGATGCCATCGAGTAGACGGTCAGGTAGTGGTCGCCCTCGGTAATCTGCTGCACGGGCCCGTCGAGGGGCGCGAAGTACAGGTTCTCGGCGCCGCCGTCCGGGGCGTTGAAGTAGACGCCGCTGCCGTCCGCCGCCCAGCGCAGGCCGGAAGGATCGCGGTCGCGGTCGGTGGCGATCTCGCGCACCCCGCTGCCGTCGGCGTTCATGACGTAGATGTTGTCGGCGTAGTAGGCGTCGTCGGTCTCGTCGTGGCCGAGATACGCCACGAGGCTGCCATCCGGCGATGGCGCGGGCGAGTGGTCGGACCCGGCGCGCGTGGTCAACTGGCGAATGGCCCCCGATGCCACCGAGACTGCGTAGATCTCGGACTCGCGGAAGCGGTAGTCGGAATCGGGTTCGCGCAGACTGGTGAAGAAGATCTCGGAGCCATCGGCGGACCACACCGGGGCGCCGTGGTTCCAGTCGCCGTCGGTGAGCTGCCGGGGTGTGCCGCCGGCCGCGGGGATGACGAAGATGTGCGAGTAGCCGCCGTCGGTGTACCCCACATAGTCGCGCCGGTAGTTGGGGCGGGTGACGACCTTCGCCGCGACGGTCCAATCCGCTCCCTCCGGGCGTTCGGGAAGCGCCACCGTCCACTCGGGCTCCGAGGGAACCTGCATCGAGAAGGCGATCTGCCGGCCGTCGGGCGACCAGGTCAAGCCGCCGGGCGAGTGCGTCAGACGGCTGATCCGGGTGACCGACCCTTCCGCGTCCATCCAGCGCACGAAGATCTGGGCCCCATCGTCGGTATTGCTCACGAAGGCGATCCGGTCGCCGTTCGGAGACCAGGCCGCGCCACCCTCCTCGGCCGGCTGCCGGTCACGGTTGGCGTCGGCGGACCCCGGCAGGACGTAGTTGGGTGAGAGCCGCCGATTCCGCGTGCCGTCCGAATCAACGAGCCACAGCTGGGAAACCCAGCGGTCCCGCATCTTGTCGATGTACCTGCGCGCGTAGAGGACCTGGCTCCCGTCGGGCGAGATCTGCGGTCCCATCCCTCCCGCGAGCAGGAAGGGGCGAACCTCCTCCCAATCGAGGTAGAGCTCGGGGGTCAGGCGATCCGTGTTTTCCTGAGCGCCAGCGGGTTGGGGGGGTGAGAGGGCGAAGATCGCCACGAGGACGGCGATCGCGGCGATCGGATGGGCTGCGTGGGGTGTGCGGGCGAGCCTGCGGAAAGAGCGGAGGCGTGGGCGCGGGTCCATCGTGGGGCACTCCTGCAGGGGGTGGTGGCTGTACGGTGACGTTGGGGTGGTGGCTGTACGGTGACGTTGGGGTGGTGGGGGGCGGGATGGCAAGGTTGGCCGGGTTGGCAGAGACCTGCCAGAGCGGTGCGCGGGTCCGTTGGCGCGTCTTCAGCTTCGGCGTGCCCGGCTGCATCCGGCCCGTTTCCGATGAGAACGTTAGTGATGGCAAGCATGGCGAATAAAACCCGAATAGGCTAACTTCAAGCAACTACTTCACTCCGCCTGGAGGCCCCTTGCCCGACCGAAGCGCGATCGAATGGACCGACGCCACGTGGAACCCGACCACGGGTTGCACCCGGGTGTCCGCCGGTTGCGACAACTGCTACGCCGACCGGCTCTCCAGGAGGCTGCTGTCTGCCACCTATCTTTCCCGCCTTCCGGTCGTAGACACGTTGGAGAACCGGAACGACCCGTTTGCGGTTCGTGTGTGGCGGGAGCGGTTGCGGGTGCCACAGTCTTGGAAGCAGCCGCGCCGAGTGTTCGTCAACTCAATGTCGGACCTATTCCATCACGATGTCCCGGAGGACTTTGCCCGTGAGTGCTTCCGGGTGATGCTCGAGGTTGATCGGCATGTCTACCAAGTGCTGACCAAGCGCCCAGCCAGAGCTGCCAGATTCGTGAGGCGGCACACCGATCTGCTCCCGCACGGGCTTCCAGGACATGTATGGATCGGCACCTCAGTGGAGGATCAGTCGGTAGACTACCGGGTCCGACACTTGTTGGCAGTGCCAGCTACCGTGCGCTTCCTGAGTTGCGAGCCGCTCATTGGGCCGCTCGACCTGAGTGCCTACATGAACGAGGCAGTCAACCACAATGGGCTTCACTGGGTGATAGCGGGTGGTGAGAGCGGGATCGGGGCTAGGCCGATGGATCCGAAATGGGCGCGGGGTCTTCGAGATCAGTGCCAAAACGCCAGAGTGCCTTTCTTCTTCAAGCAGTGGGGGGGACGGACCCCGAAGGCGGGTGGGCGGGAGTTAGATGGGACCACCTGGGATCAGTATCCGAAGTCGGGATGGGCGTTAGCCGAGGAGGGTCTGATTGGCAGCGCCTAAAGAGACCCTCTGGACCAGGGATGCCCACACGGAAGGCAAGCACCTGGTGCTGGAGCACTATTTGAACGCGTGGTTTCCTATACTCGGAATGGGCAACTGGAACGGTCGCATTCTCTTCGTCGACGGGTTTGCCGGGCCGGGCGAATACGAGGGCGGAGAACAGGGATCACCGGTGGTTGCCATGCGTGTGCTCGCCGAGCACTCCGCCAAGTCGATGATAAACGCCGAGGTGGTGTTTTTCTTCATTGAGAAGGATACTCGTCGGGCTCGGAACCTGAGAGATCACGTGGATCGTTGGAATCCGAAGCTGCCTGGGACCGCGAAGGTGCACGTGCGAGAGGGGTCATTCGAAGCGTCCCTGAAGGACGTTCTGGATGACCTGGACGAACAAGGCAGACGAATGGCGCCAGCTCTCGTGATGATCGACCCATTTGGTGTAAAGGGAATGCCGATGGCGGTTATCCGCCGGATCATGGCCAACTCGAAGTGTGAAGTGTACGTGAGCTTCATGTGGGAAGCGATGAACCGGTTCGTTTCGGAGCCCGAATTCGAGGATCCAATGAACGAGCTCTTCGGGTCGGCAGAATGGCGAAAAGCACGGCAATTGGCCGGGGGCGAGAGGAAGGACTTCCTGCACGGATTGTACCGGAGTCAACTGAAGGACGCAGGTGCCAGACAGGTCGTTCACTTCCATCTCTTTGCCGGGAACCGGCTGAAGTACTCCATCTTCTTCGGGACCGGCCACACCAGAGGCTCGGACCGCATGAAGAAGGCTATTTGGAAGGTCGCACCATGGGGAGACTTCGCTTTTCGGGGGGGAAGACAGGACCAGATGGTCTTGCTGGGGTTGGACACCCCGGACCTCCGGCCGCTTCAGCGCCAGTTGCAGGATCACTATGGCGGCCAAGGATGGGTGACCGTACACGATGTCCTAGAGTTCGTGAGATCCGACGAGACCATCTACCACGACACGCAGGTGAAGAGGCCCGTATTGAAACCGATGGAGCAACACGGACTACTTCGCGTGGACGAAACCACGCGTAAACGGAAGTGGACCTATCCCAACGGCTGCCAAATCAGATTCGAAGCCCGCGTTACGTCGTGAGTAGCTTCGGAACAGCCTTGCAATTCGCGACGTGAACACACGCGCCATTCTCATCGGGCTCGCGCTCGGGCTGGGGCTCGGGGTCGCCGCCTCGGCCACCGGGTCGCCGGCGCTGCTGTGGGCGGCCGAGGCTGTCGAACCGCTCGGGCAGGTCTTCCTGCGCGCGATCCAGATGGTCGTCATCCCCCTGGTGGCCGCCGTGGTCTTCGTAGGCGTGGGGCGGATCGCGAACCTGCGCGAGCTGGGCCGGCTGGGAGGCATGGCGGTGGGCTTCTTCTGGGTGACGACGCTGCCCGCGATCCTGATCGGGATGGGGGTGATGAGCTTCGCCCTCAACTTCACGGCTCCGATGCCGCCGCCCACGCCCGTCGCGGCTCCGGACACCGCGGTGCCCGGAGTGATCGACTTCCTCGTCAACCTGGTCCCGAGGAACCCGATCCAGGGCGCCGCCGATGGAACGCTTCTCCCCCTCCTGATCTTCATCGTTCTCCTGGCTGCGGCGACGACAACGCTGCCGAGAGAGAAGCAGCAGGCGCTCACGTCCCTCGCCGAAACGCTGGGAGACGCGCTCATCAAGCTCATGACCTGGATCTTGTGGACGGCGCCCGTCGGCGTCTTCGGTCTCGCGGCGCCGGTGATCGCGCAGACCGGGATGGCCATGCTGCAGAACCTCGCCGTCTTCATCGTCGCCGTCATCGTGGGCTTCTTCATCCTCAAGGGCCTCGTGCTCCTGCCGCTGGTCCGTTTCGTGGGCGGGATGGCGCCGGGTCGATTCATCCGCGGGACGGTGGGCACCTACACGGTGGGCTTCACCACGACGACTTCCGTGGGGACGCTGCCGATGATGCTGCAGGAGGCCGAGAAGCTCGGCCTGTCAAAGAGCAGCTACTCGCTGGTCCTGCCGCTTGCGGCGTCGATCAACCGGCCCGGGAGCGCACTCTTCCAGAGCACGTCGCTGGTCTTTCTCGCCGCCATGTACGGGGTGCCGCTCGACGCCGGGCTGATCGCGGCTGCGGTGCTGGCCCTCTTCCTCGCCTCGATGACGGTCGCCCCGGTGCCCGGTTCCAGCATCGTGTCGATGGTCCCGGCGCTCGACGTGGTGGGCGTGCCGGTCGCGGGGCTGGGCATCCTGCTGGGGATCGATCGCGTGCCGGACGTCTTCCGCTCCGCGACCAATGTGATCGCCCACATGTCCGCCGCGACGACGGTGGACGCGATGACTCGACGAGGGGAAGCCGGACGGGCGGGCGGTTAGCTCGCTCACATCGAGGTTCGGAGGGGCGGAACTTCCTGGTGTCACTGTCGGCTGGCCGACAAAAGTGTTCTGTTATATTTCATCGTTCATAATCGAATAAATTGAAGGTGGTTCCCTCCTCGAGAGAACGAAATCTTGAGCAGTAATTGTGCGATTCAATTGGAACTGCCATGACCGAACACATTTCTGGGCAACCGCGGCGACGGGGCCGTCCGCCTCGCCGAGAGGTCTACCGTCGGCTGCAATCCGACGTTGCGGAGCTGTGGGATCGCTTGGGCGGCCTGCCGAGCCCACAGGAGGCTGCCGGGATCTGGCGCGGAATCTGGTACCAGGAGGCCCATCATTCCACGGCGATCGAGGGCAATACGCTGGTTCTGAAGCAGGTCGAGCGCCTTCTGGCGGAGGGGCGAGCCGTCGGCGACGGGGAACTTCGGGAGTATCTGGAGGTCCGGGGCTACGCTACCGCGGCCGAGTGGGTATACCGGCAGGCGGTCCACCGGGAAGGCCTCTGCCACCCAGGAGCCATCCTGAGCCTGGCCGAGGTGCGGCAGGTTCATCACACAGCGTTGTCGCCGGTTTGGGAGGTGGCTCCCCACCCAGACGCCACGGACCGGGAGACACCCGGCAACTTCCGTCAACATGACATTCGCCCGTTCCCCGGGGGAATGACTCCCGTCTCGTGGCCACTCGTACCAGCGGAGATGGATACGTGGATCCAGGAGGTCAACAAGCTCAATCCCGCGTCGCCGAGCTTTCCCGAGTACCTTGCTGACGTCCACTGCCGGTTCGAACAGACACACCCGTTCCTCGATGGGAACGGTCGAACGGGACGCCTGCTTCTGAACCTGATCCTCGTCCGGTTCGGATACCCGCCCACGATCATCTACAAGCGCGAACGCTCACGATATCTCGACGCCCTCCGAACGGCAGACCGGGGTGAGCCAGGCCCGCTGGGTGAGATGCTCGCTCGCGCGATTCTCGACAACCTGTACCGATTCGTGATTCCCGCGGTCGCCGGCCCGGCCCGACTCGCTCCCCTCAGCGCGCTGGCGACACCGGATTTGAAAGCGTCCGCCCTCCGTGCGGCGGCGGGACGCGGACGGCTTCGGGCGGTCCGCAACGCAAGCGGTCGCTGGCGCAGCTCCCGGGCGTGGGTGGAGGAATACCAAGCCAGCCGATACCGGAGGGATCGGGGTTAGGCGGGGCTGTTCGGCCGGGTACCGCCGCCGGACGAATCCCCGTTTTAGGTCAACACCTCTCGCGTTCTAGTGCCGGTCCCCGCCCAGGAAGGGACTCACGATGGGCAGTCCACGGAGCGACTTGTTCCTCCTGATGAGGGTCAGGGCGGTCGTGAGGTCGTCGGCGGACGCGGACGGGTCCGCGCCGAGATCGAGTAGCACGGGAACGACGTCCGGGTTGCCTCGTGCGGCCAGGTGAAGCGGGGTCAGGCCGGTCGATGTTCTCGCGTCCAATTCGGCACCCGCTTCGACCAGGGCCCGAATGACCGATCGGTTTCGCGTACTCTGGGCGGCCTCGTGCAGGGGCGTCCAGCTGGCCGATCCCGGTCTGGCGTTCGGGTCCGCACCGGCGTCCAGCAAGACCACCAGCACATCCGTTTCCGGGTTGGCGCGCGCTGCGAGGTGGAGGGGCGTCGACGGCCCCCACCCTGTGCTGGCCTGTGTGCCGGAGCCTACCACATCCATCCGGGCACCGGCGTCCAGCAGAAGCTGGGTCACCGCGGGGTCGGGGTTGGTGCGAGCGGCCTCGTGCAACGGTGTCGATCCGCCACCCTGCGTGGCGTGCACGTCGGCGCCAGCGTCCAACAGAAGGGACACGACCTCCGGGGAACCGCCCCTGGCTGCGCGGTGCAGCACCGTCTCTCCTTGCCAGCCCCGTGCCGACGCATCGGCGCCCGCGTCGATCAAGGCTGCGACCACTGCGGGGTTTCCGTTCGACTCCGCGGCCTCGAGGAGCGGGGTGGCTTCCCAGCCGTAGTCGACGTGGAAACCAGTCGCCCAGGCGTCCAGCTCGGCGCCGGCCGCCAGGAGAGCGCGGACCACCTCTTCGTTCTGGTTGATTCGGGCCGCAGCGTGAAGCGGAGAAAAATCGCGGTCGTCGCGGGCATCCACGTCGGCTCCCGCCTCGACGAGGAGGGGAATGACGGCCGGGTCGCGCGTCCATGCTGCCGCCGAGTGAAGGGGCGAGACATCGCCTCCCCAGTAGCCCATCGGCCACTCCTCCCTTACCGCGCTCACGTCGGCTCCCATGTCGATGCAAGCCGCAACCACCCGGGCGTCGGCCGCCATGAAGAACGATGGCGTATTCCAGTGGTTGCATGCGGCAGGATCCGCAGGCGTCCCCGCAACGTCGAGCACAGCGCGGTCGGCGCCCAGTGCCAACAGCACCCGGGCCGCGTCGGGGTTGTCGGTGGCCGCGTGAAGCGGCGTCCGGCCGCGGGCGTCCGGGGCATCCACGTCAGCGCCGTTTTCCACCAACCAGGAGATGTAGTCGGCTGGCGCCGACGCCGCAGCCAGATGAAGCGGCGTGGCGCCCTCGTTGTCCACAACGTGGACGACCGTCCCGGCCTCAACCAGGGCGACAGCGATGGCGATCAGCGGGTCGCTGGCGGCGTGAAGCGGCGTCCTCCCACGAGGGTCCCGGGCATTGACGTCTGCTCCGGCCGCGAGCAGCGCCCGAATCGCGCGGAGACGCGGCGGACCGCGATCCCCCCACGCAGCCAGTCGGTGCAGAGCGGTCCGACCGTACTCGTCCGTGGCGTTCGGATCGACTCCCTTTTCGAGACACCCCCGCACGCTCTCGGCAGGCGAGCGCTCCAGCACAAGTCCGTCGCGCCAGTCGCACCCTGGATCTCCCGCGCGCTGGCCGACGGCGTCCAACGCATCGGGATCGGCCCCCAGCGCGACGAGTTGATCCGCTACCAGGACACTGCCCTCCGCCCAGGCCGTATGGAGGGGCGTCCGGCCTCCAGCGTTCCGCGAGTCAACGTCCGCACCCGCGCGTATCAGGATGCGGACGACAACGGTTTCTGCACTGGGCAGTTCTTCCAGCGCGCGGTACCGGCGCCGAGGGAACCGCGCCGCGGCATGCAGCGGGGTGTCGCCACTTGCGTTCTTCGCGTGGACATCGGCGCCCCCGGCGAGCAAAGCCTCCACAGTCGCCGGTGTCCCCGCCGTCGCGGCAACGTGCAGAGGGGTGTCTCCAGAACCGTCAGGTGCGTTCACGTCGACGCCGGCCTGGAGGAGAGCGACGATGATGCCCTGACCCGTTTGGCGCGCCGCCGCATGAAGCGGAGTCTCGCCCTGCCGGGTTGCCAGCGTCGCGTCCGCCCCGGACTCCAGCAGGGTGGTGGCAAACAATGAATCTTCTCGATATGCCGCCAGGTGCAGAGGGGTCCAACCCAAGTTGTCCTGAACGTCGGGATCGGCTCCTGCGGACAGCAGTCTGTCAAGGAAGCGCCGCTGCTCCGCACGATCCACGTCCCGCCAATCGGCCAACGCCATATGGAATGCGGTGCGTCCCATCTCATTGCGTACGGCGATGTCAGATCCCGCTTCCAGCAGGGCGTCTGCGACCGCCGGACTCGCCCCCCACTGCCTCAGTGCGCTGTGAAGCGGTGTGTTCCCGTCGGTTCCTCGTACATCCAGGGCAGCGCCCTCGTCCAGCAGAAGCGCAACCATCGCCGAATCGCCTGCCCCGGCCGCTTCGTGGAGGGGGCTGTTCCCCTGCCGATCTCGTACTTCGGCGTCGGCACCCGACTCCAGCAGGACCCGCACCACAGCAAGGTTGCCGGCTCGTGCCGCGAAGTGGAGTGGCGTGTCCCCGTTGTCGTTGTCGGCACGCGGATCGGAACCTGCCTCGATCAGCCGAACTACCACCGCAGGATCCGGGGCCCGACCAGGGCGCAGGGCGCCGGGCATGTAGCTGGCGTCTCCCTCGTGCGACATTCCCAGAACGGCATGGTGCAGTGGCGTACTGCGAATCTCGTCGCGAGCCAGCGGGTCCGCACCGGACTCCAGGCAGCGAACGACCTCGGTGGCTAGTGCCACGTGGCCGAACATCCACGTGTTCCAGTGATCGCAGTGGGTGGGGTCGGCCACCCGGCCGTACTTGTCACGGGCGGCCGGGTCGCTGCCGAGGCGCATGAGTTCGCGTGCGACCAGAGGATTCGAGTTGCCCCATGCGCGATGCAGCGGGGTGGCCCCGTCGATGTCCCGCGCGTTGACGTCTGCGCCGAATTCGACAAGGGTGGTGATCACCGCCGGGTCGGTTGCGCGCTCCGAAGCACGGTGCAACAGAGTCTGTCCGAGGTTGTCCGGAACGTCGGGATCGACTCCCGCGCGAAGGCAGGCCGCAACCTGAACTGCCGAGGGCGATTGAAAGAAGTTCCAGCTGCTCAGGTCTTCGCAGGCCTGGGCGGTTGCGGGTGCGGGCAGACAGATCGCGAGCGCAAGGGGGATGGCAACAAGCTTGGCCGTGTGCATGCAAGACAGATATGACATAGTGAATTAGCCGATCGGTGACTCGACCTCCCCATCGTACCCCTCCCCGAATGTCGCGATCCCCACTCTGCCGCGCGAGCGGATCGACAATGCTCCCGGCGGCGCTACATGGTCGGTTCAGTCACCGGCGAGCTACTCATATGCTCATATGCTCATCACCCGCCTCGGCCGCTGCCGACATCCCCCGCGCCGCTGGAAACGCCCCGCCGTTTCCGCTATCGTTGCAACTGTAACGGCCTCCGCTGTTTACTGGTGGATGAGCCCGAGCGTAAGGCGATTTGTGGCGTATTGCGGCCAGGGAACAGCTAAAAAGCCACGCCCGCCGGAGGGTTCCGGTCCGGGTTGGCCCCGCAGGGGTTGGTCCGCGTTGACAGGGATCGGGCCTTCCCGACGGGTGGATTGGCGGGAAGCGCGGGACACCAGGTGACCAGACCCCCCATCGAGAAACTCCTCGCCGACCGCATTCTCGTGCTTGACGGCGCGATGGGCACCATGATCCAGCGCCATGAGCTGGGCGAGGACGACTTTCGCGGCGACCTCTTTCGCGCCCACCCGCAGCCGCTGCTCGGCAACAACGACCTCCTCAGCCTCACGCGGCCCGACGTGATCGGCGGGATCCACCGTGCCTACCTCGAGGCCGGTGCGGACATCATCGAGACCAACACCTTCAGCTCCACGCGGCTGCCGATGTCGGACTACGGGGTCGAGGACGCGGTCGGCGAGATCAATCGCGCGTCGGCGCGGATCGCGCGGGAGGCCGCCGACGAATACACGGCGCGCACGCCCGACCGCCCGCGCTATGTGGCCGGGATCCTCGGCCCGATGAACCGCACGGCCTCGATCTCGTCCGACGTGAACGATCCCGGCGCGCGTCAGGTCACCTTCGAGGAGCTGTGCGCGGCGTACCGCGAACAGGCCCGCGCCCTGATCGAGGGCGGCGTCGACATCCTCATGGTCGAGACCATCTTCGACACCCTGAACGCCAAGGGCGCGGTCTTCGCGATCCTCGAGGAGTTCGACGCGCTGGGCGTCCGCCTGCCGATCATGATCTCGGGGACGATCACGGATCAGAGCGGCCGCACCCTCACCGGCCAGACCCCCGAGGCCTTCTACAACTCGCTGCGCCACGCCGCGCCCCTCTCCTTCGGGCTCAACTGCGCACTCGGCCCCAACGCCCTGCGGCCCTACCTGCAGGAGCTCTCCACCGTCTGCGAATACCCGGTCAGCTGTCATCCTAACGCCGGCCTGCCCAACGAGTTCGGCGGCTACGACCTCGCCCCCGACGACATGGCCGCCACCATGGGCGACTTCGCGCGCTCCGGCTTCCTCAACATCGTGGGCGGGTGCTGCGGGACCACCCCCGACCACATCGCGGCGATCGCCGACGCGGTCGACGGCGTCGCGCCCCGGCCGGTCCCCACACCCCCCGTGCGCACCCGCCTCTCGGGCCTGGAACCCCTCACCATCGGCCCCGAATCACTCTTCGTGAACGTGGGCGAGCGCACGAACGTGACCGGATCGCAGCGCTTCGCCCGCCTCATCCTGGAGGACGACTACGAGGCCGCGATCGAGGTGGCGCTGCAGCAGGTGCGCAACGGAGCCCAGATCATCGACGTCAACATGGACGAGGGGATGCTGGACTCGGAGGCGGCGATGGTGCGCTTCCTCAACCTGCTCGCTGCCGAGCCCGAGATCGCGCGGGTCCCCTTCATGATCGACTCGTCACGCTGGGAGGTGATCGAGGCCGGGCTGCGGTGCGTGCAGGGCAAGGCGGTGGTCAACTCGATCAGCCTGAAGGACGGCGAGGACGCGTTCCGCGAGCAGGCGCGACTGGTCCGCCGCTATGGCGCGGCCGTGATCATCATGGCCTTCGACGAGAAGGGCCAGGCGGACACCGCCGAGCGCAAGGTGGCGATCTCGCAGCGCGCCTACGACATCCTGGTGCGCGAGGAGGGGTTCCCGCCGGAAGACATCATCTTCGACCCCAACATCTTCGCCGTGGCCACCGGGATCGCGGAGCACGACGAGTACGCGCTGGCCTACTTCGAGGCGGTGGCGCGGATCAAGGAGGCGCTCCCCCACGCGCTGGTGAGCGGCGGGGTGAGCAACGTGTCGTTCTCCTTCCGCGGCAGCCACGGGGTGCGCGAGGCGATGCACTCCGCGTTCCTGTACCACGCGGGCCAGGCCGGGATGGACATGGGGATCGTGAACGCGGGCGCGATCACGGTCTACGACGAGATCCCCGACGAGCTGCTCACGGCCGTCGAGAACGTGCTCTTCAACCGAAACCCTGAAGCCACCGAGCGCCTGACCGAGCTGGCCGGGAGATACCGGGGGAGCGCGGCGGGCGACACCGAGGACCTCTCGTGGCGCGAGGCCCCTGCCGGACAGCGGCTCCAGCACGCACTGGTGCACGGGATCACGGACTACATCGAGGAGGACACGGAGGAAGCGCGCGCGGGGGCCAAGCGGGCGCTGCACGTCATCGAAGGGCCGCTGATGGCGGGGATGAACACCGTGGGCGACCTCTTCGGCGACGGGAGGATGTTCCTGCCGCAGGTGGTCAAGAGCGCCCGCGTGATGAAGCGCGCGGTCGCGTATCTGGTGCCCTTCCTGGAGCGCGAAAAGCCGGCGGGCGAGGAGCAGCGGTCCGCCGGGCGCATCGTGATGGCGACGGTCAAGGGCGATGTGCACGACATCGGCAAGAACATCGTCGGCGTCGTGCTCCAGTGTAACAACTACGAGGTCTTCGACCTGGGCGTGATGGCGCCGGCCGAAAAGATTCTCGAAAAGGCAAGCGAGGTGGACGCCGACCTCATCGGCCTCTCCGGGCTGATCACGCCGAGCCTCGACCAGATGGTCCACGTCGCCTCCGAGATGGAGCGCACAGGCGTGACCACGCCGCTCCTGATCGGCGGCGCCACCACCTCGCGCGTCCACACCGCAGTGAAAATCGAGCCGTGCTATTCGGGCGCCACCGTGCATGTGCTGGACGCCTCGCGCTGCGTGGCCGTCGCGGGGAAGCTGCTCGACCGGGCCAGCCGCGCGGGGTACGCGGCGGGGATCCGCGAGGAGTACGAGGCCATTCGCCGGAGACGCGCCGGGCCGGGGAAGCGGGCGCCGCTCCTCACGCTCAAGGCCGCCCGCGCCAACCGCCTGCAGCTCGACTGGGGCCGCCATGCGCCGGTGCGCCCGACCTTTACGGGAACGCGGGTATTCCCTCGGGGCGGCGCGGAAGCGGTGGCCCACGGACACGGTGCATCCGCATCCCCAAAGGCCGCCCTCCCCTCCCCCACCTCCGGTTCCAATGCGCCATCCTACGACCTCGACGAACTGACCGCGCGCATCGACTGGACCCCGTTCTTCCGGGCCTGGGACCTGAAGGGGAAGTTCCCGGCCATCCTCTCCGACGCAGAAGTCGGCGCCGAGGCCACGAGCCTGTACGAAGACGCGCGCGCGCTGCTGCGGCGGATCCGGCGCGAGGGGCTGCTGGCGGCGAGGGGCGTCGTCGGGCTCTATCCCGCGAACTCGGTAGGCGACGACCTCGTCATCTGGGCCGGCGAGGACCGGGACCGGCGGCTCGCGACCTTCCCGTGCCTGCGGCAGCAGTTCGGCAAGCCGGGCGGGCGCGACAACATCTCGCTGGCCGATTTCGTGGCCCCTGCGTGCTCCGGGGTCGCCGACCATGTGGGTGCCTTCGTGGTGACTGCCGGCCATGGCGTCGCCGAACTCTGCGCCGAATTCGAGGATGCTGGCGACGACTATCAGAGCATTCTCGCGAAGGCGCTGGCGGACCGCCTCGCCGAAGCCTTCGCCGAGCGCATGCACGAACGAGTGCGCCGCGAATTCTGGGGGTACGCGCCGGACGAATCGCTCTCGAACAGCCAGCTCGTCGCCGAGGAGTACGCCGGCATCCGTCCCGCGCCGGGCTATCCCGCCTCGCCCGACCACTCCGAGAAGCAGACGCTCTTCCGACTCCTGGGCGCCGACCGCATCGGCGTCACCCTCACCGAAAGCTGCGCCATGATCCCCGCGGCTTCGGTATCCGGCCTCTACATCGGACACCCCGAGAGCTTCTACTTCGGGGTTGGCCGCATCGGAGGCGACCAGTTGGAGGACTATGCGAAGCGCAAGGGAATGAGGATCGACGAGGCCGCGCGGTGGCTGGGTCCGAACCTGGCAGAGGCCCCACGTGGCTGACCTGCGGCATTCTCAGTGCCCGCGCCCGGGATCCGGATTCGCCCATGGCTGACTTGCGCCGAATGCTCTCCAGCGAGCGCGTCCACGTCATGGACGGCGCGATGGGCACGATGCTCTACGCGCGGGGCGTCTTCCTCAACGTCTGCTACGACGAGCTGAACGACACCCACCCGGACCTGGTCGAGGAGGTGCACGAGCAGTACATCCGCGCAGGCGCCGAGATCATCGAGACCAACACCTTCGGCGCGAATCCCGTGAAGCTGTCGTCGCACGGCCTCGACGAGCGGACCGAGGATCTGAACGCGCGGGCCGCCGCGATCGCGGTGAAGGCCGCCTCGGGGCGGGCTGCGGTTGCGGGAGCGATCGGCCCTCTCGGGATCCGGCTCGAGCCTCTGGGCCCGACATCGCTGGAAGAGGCCCGCGGCTACTTCGGGCGCCAGGTGGACGGGCTGCTCGACGGCGGCGTGGACGGCTTCGTCCTCGAGACCTTCTCCAGCCTGGTCGAGCTGGAGCAGGCCTTCCATGCGGTGCGGTCGCGCTGCGATCTGCCGGTCATCGCCCAGGTCACCGTCGGCGAAGACTGCGTGACCGAGTACGGGACATCGGTGGACCAGGTCGCGCGGGCGGCCGAGGACTGGGGCGCGGACGCGGTGGGACTCAACTGCTCCGTGGGACCGGCCGTGATCCTGGAGGGGCTGGAACAGATGGCCGAGGTCACGCGGCTGCCGCTCGCGGCCGTGCCCAACGCCGGCCTGCCGCGCGCGATCGGCGACCGCAAGATCTACGTCAGCGAGCCCGAGTACATGGCGCAGTATGCGCGGCGCGCCATCGGCGCGGGCGCGAGGATCGTGGGCGGTTGCTGCGGCACCACCCCGGAGCACATCCGCAGCATCCGGGAGGCGGTGTCGGTCGTGCAGCGACGCAGCACGTCGGTGAGAGTGATTCGTGCAGTGGATGAGGTATCCACACACAAGTCTGCCAGCCCATTGGCGTTACGGTCCGACCTGGGACGCCGTCTCGCCGCCGGGGACTTCGTTAAGTCCGTCCGGATCCTGCCCCCGCGCGGGTGGGATACGGCACAGATGCTGGACGACTGCCGATCCCTCGAACGGGCCGACGCCAGCGCGATCGGCATCCACGAGGATCGCCGCACGGCGCGGCTGAGCGTGCTCGCGACGGCCAGCCTCATCGCGAACGCATGCCCGGCCGAACCCGTGGCGCACTACACCTGCCGCGACCGCACGCTCTCCGGGATGATCAGCGACCTGCTGGGCGCGGCGGCGTCCGGCGTCCGCAACCTCCTCCTGCTCACCGGCGACCCGCCCGGCGCCGCCCCCTACCCCGATTTCCGGTCCGTCGTGGACGTGGACTCGATCGGGCTCACCAATGTGGTCACTGCGATGAACAGCGGCGTCGATCCGTCGGGGAACGATATCGGCCCGCCCCCCGGCTTCGTGGTGGGCGTGGCGCTCCGCCAGGGGGCCCGCGACCCGGCCCGGGAACTCAGCCGCTTCCACTGGAAGGTCGATGCAGGTGCCCACTTCGCCGTCACCCAACCCGTGTTCGACGCCGAGCATCTGCTCGACTGCCTCGCGGGAACCGGCGACGGGGGGCCCGGGATCCCGGTCCTGGCCGCGATCCAGCCGCTCGGCTCGCTCCGCCAGGCGGAGTTCCTCAGGAACGAGGTGCCGGGCGTGGTCCTGCCGGATTGGGTGCTGGCGCGGATGGGGCGGGCGGAGGCCCGTGGCGCTGAGCACGCGGCCGCGGAGGGCGTCGCGATCGCGCGCGAAACGGCAGCGGCGCTGGCGGGTGAGGTCGCCGGGCTCGAGGTCGCCGCTCACCGTGGGCCGGGTGTGGGGGCGGCGGTTGCGGTGCTGGAAGGGATTTCCACCTCCCGTTGAGTTCCCGTCCCAGGATTGCCGATCCCGGTCGGGTCAGGCCGTCAAATCACGTCGCCAACGGATTGAGCGGTAGCTGAACTGACAATAACGTCATGTTTTGTTGTCATCTTGTAAACCCTACTTTACATACGTTCCATGTCGAAAATGCTCATCTCCGCACTCGATCATTCCTTCGGCTGGGTGAGATCCCGGAGGCTGCTCTTCAGGTTCACTCTCCTCACGCGCATCCTGCTCGCCGCCGGCTTCATTCCCACCGGGTTCGTCAAGCTGCTCGGCCAACGTTTCACGCTCCTCCCCGAAAGCACGCCGATCGGGGCGTTCTTCGAAGCGATGTACCAAACCGGCGGCTTCTGGAACTTCATCGGCGCGGTGCAGGTGGTTGCCGGCGTGCTCCTGCTGATGCCGTCGTTTGCGCATCTGGGCGCTCTGCTGTTCCTGCCCGTTATCGCCTGCATCTTCGCAGCCGTGGTTGGAGTGGGCTTCGGGGCGGGCACAACTCTGGTCACGCTGCAGATGCTGCTGGCGGTTCTGTATCTGCTGCTGTGGGACTACGACCGATTCCGCAGCATCCTCACCACTCATCCATTCCAGTCCGGCCACAGCATTCCCGCCTGGGCCCTTGATCGATGGGAGCGCGCCGGATTCATCGTGTTCGCCGCATCGCTGATAGCGTACTTCGCCTTCACCCGGAGCTTCGTCCCCGTTCAGGTTGGTCGGGCGGCACTGTGGGTGGGTTTGGCCGCGGGGGCATTCACACTACTTCGGTTCCTCGTTGTCTCCACCCGGCGCGAAGTGCAAACAAACGATCGATGATGACCGGCCTTAGACGCGCTAGCCGACAGCTCTCGCGATCCGCGCCAACCGCCTCGCCACATCCCGGCTCCTCAGATTGCTGACGTACACCTTGTCGGCGCCGATCGCCCGAAGGCTGCGGATGCTGCGCAGGCAGATCTCTTCCGCGCTGGCTCCCGCCGCGAACTCCGCGGTGAGCGCCTGCGCCGGGACCGGGAAGTATTTCCCCAGGTAGTCCAGGGTGCGGGGGCTGGCGCTGTGGTAGTGAAAGACGCCGTATACGACGGGCAGGTCGACGCCGAGGCGTGCCAGCTCCGACCGGAACCGCTCGACGCAGTCCAGCGAGTGGTGTGACACGATCTGGGTCAGGACGAACTCGGCGTTGAAGCCGTGGTCGGCGACGAAGCGAGCCTGCTGCACGGGATCCCGATGCGGGTTCGCCCATCCCCCAAGGGGCAGTCCGGGCTGATCACCGCGGAGGACGCGCCGGAGATCTTTTCCGTGCGGGACGCAACGCTCCGGCCCAACTGAATGGTCGCCGCCAACCACCGCCACCGCCGCGACCCCCAGCCCGGATGCCCGCCGCGCGAACATCCGGCAGTACTCCAGGGGGTGCTTGCAGGTCAGGAACGGCACCACGGCGCCGAGGTCCGCGCTGCCGCCCAGGTTCGCTGCGAGATGGGCCAGGCTCTCCTCTTCCGCATCGCCCGCCGCATCGTCGGTCAGAAGGATGAAGGTGTCCTGGCGGGCGAGGCGCTGGACCGCGTGATGCATGTCGATCCAGACGCCCATGCTCCGGGCCGCCTCCATGCCGAGGCGGGGCGGGCGCAGTTCGACGGCAACCAGCGGCGCCGGCTCGTGCAGGCGCCGGAGCAGAGCGCTATGGTCGAGCGCAGCCGGGATGGAGGTCGGCGGGGTCACCGGGCCCGTCCTTTCGGGGTGGCCAGAGTCGGAAGCCGGGCCGGGGTCACGGCACCGCCCCGCCCAGGGCCGCCAACGCTTCGAGCTCCAGCGGGAGGCCCGCGGTCAGGATTTCCGCGCCCCCGTCCGTGATCAGCACATCGTCTTCGAGGCGGATGCCGGTCCCCTCCAGTGACGGAACGCGCGGACAGCTGCCCGCCGCAAGATACAGCCCGGGTTCGACGGTGAAGACCATGCCGGGCTCGAGCGTCACCGGGCCGTCCGCGTCGCGGTAGGCGCCCGCGTCGTGGGTGTCCAGACCCAGCCAGTGCGAGGTCTGATGGGGGAAGTAGTCGCGGTGTGCTCCGCCTTCCAGCACCTCGTCCACGGGGCCGTCGAGCACCCCCAGCCCCACCAGCCCCTCCGCGATCGCGCGGCTGGCCGCCGCGTGCACGGCCTCCAACGTCCCGCCCAGTACGCACGCCGCCACAGCCGCGCGGTGCGCGCGCCGCACGGCCTCGTATGCGTCCCGGCGGGCGCCGTCCAGCGGCCACGTGGCGGGCACGGTGCGCGTGATGTCGGCGGCGTAGCAGTCGACCTCGGCGCCCGCGTCCATCAGCACGAGGTCCCCGGCCTCGATGCGGGCGCCGTTCGCCGCATAGTGGAGGGTGCACGCGTTCGCCCCCGCGGCCACGATCGTGGCGAAGGCCGGGCCGCCGGCGCCCCGGCTGCGAAACCCGCTCTCCAGCGCGGCCTCCACCTCCCACTCCCCCACCCCGCCCCGCACGCGCGGCAACGCCTCCCGGAAGGCTGCCACCGAGATGCGCGCCGCCTCCTTCAGCCGCGCGATCTCGGCGGCGTCCTTTCGCACCCGCATGGCATCGAGGATCGCGCCGGGATCGACCAGGGCGTGCGCCCCCGCGCCCCGCCTGGGTCTCCTGGCGCGGCCAACCCTCAGCGCCGCGGCCACCACATCATCGCACGCCGCCGAGGCCCCGAGGCGGTAGTGCACCGTATCGCCGCCGGAAAGCAGTCTGCGCGCTCTTTCCCCAAACTCCCGTATCGGAAAGACGGCGTCGGCTCCGTATGAGGCCTTCACGTCGTCGAGATCCATGCGCGGCCCGGTCCACAGCTCGAGCTTCTCGTCGCGTTCGGGCACGAAGAGCACGAACCGGTCTTCGTCGGCGAATCCGCGGAGGATCGCGATGCAGTCGGGGCCCCTCCAACCGGTGGCGTAGAACAACTCCGAGTCCGGCCGGTACCGGTACTCCGAATCGCCGCTCCTGTACCGGACGGGCGCGGCGGGTAGGAGCAGCGACCCGCGCTCCAGGCAGGAGAGGAGCGCGTCGCGTCGGGCTTTGAATGGGAGCGGTGGAAGTTCCGTCACCGGCGCGCCGGTCCGGTGCCCGCGCGCCGCTGGGGCGGTTCCTGGATCAGATAGTGCTCGAACCAGCTGCTCAGGCGCTCGAGGCGGTCGACCAGCAGCCAGGGCTCGCCGGTGCGCGAAAGCCCGTGGGACGACCGAGGGTATCGCACCAGCTCCACCGGGACGCCGAGCTTCATGAGCGACATGAACCACTGCTCGCCGTCGCCGATGGGCGTGCGGTAGTCGTTCTCGCTGTGGATGATGAGCGTCGGGGCGGTCACGTTCTCCACGTACGAGATGGGGGACAGGCGGCGGTACAGGTCCCGCTGCTCCCAGGGCGTCCCGTAGAACTCGTACTCGGTGAGGCCCTGGGCGTCCGAGGTGCCCCACCAGCTCTCCCAGTTGGTGATCGAGCGGGACGTGACGGCCGCGTGGAAGCGGTCGGTGGTCGCGGTAAGCCAGTTGGTCATGAAGCCGCCGTAGCTGCCGCCGGAGACGCCGAGGCGCGCCGGGTCGATCTCGGGGTAGGCCGTCAGCGCGGCGTCGACGCCGGTCAGGTAGTCCTCGCGGTCGACAATCCCCCATTCGCCCCGCGTGGCGTACTGGAAGTCGTGGCCATAGCCGGACGAGCCCCGCGGATTCGTGTACAGGACGAAGAATCCGGCGGCGGAGAGCACGTGGAACGTCGGGAAGAAGGTGTTGCCGTACGCCGAGTGGGGCCCGCCGTGGATCTTCAGCACCATCGGATACGATCCTCCGGGCCGGAATCCGACCGGCGGGACGACCCACCCTTCCACCTCGGTGCCGTCCTCGACGGTCCAGGTGAGTTCCTCGGCGGGCATGAGCGTCACGCTCGAGAGCCACCCGTCGTTGAAGCCGCTGGCCTTCTGCTCGGTGGAGCCGTCCGGGGATCCCACGTAGAGCTCCGGCGGCGTGACCGGATCGGTGGAGGTAAAGGCCATGAAATCGCCCGCGGGCGAGAACGAGAACGACGAAAGCCGACGCGCACCCCGGGTGACCTGCTCGACGGGCTGACCCGGCGCGGCCCTGAACAGATGGCTGCTGCCGCCGATTCCGGCAGAGAAGAGGACCGCCGTGCCGTCCGGCGACCAGGTTGCGGGGCCCGGGCGGAGATCCCAATCGGCCGTCAGGTTTCGGGGCTGGCCCCGGAAGTGCCCGTCGGACCCGACCTCGACGAGGAGCAGATCGGTCTGGCTCCCCCGTTGCGGCGTGGAAAGGAAGGCGATGCTGCCACCGTCGGGAGAGACCACGGGCGCGCTCTCGGTACCGGGATTCGAGGTGAGGCGCCGCACGGTACCCCCCCGGGGGTCCACGGCCCAGATGTCGCCCGAGTTCTCCGAATTGAGCTCGTCGTCCTGGCGCTCGTCGCCGGTGAAAAAAATGATGCGGCCGTCCTCGGACCACACGGGGCTGCCGGCGTCGAAGTCCAGCCGCGTCAAAGCAGTCGGGGTCCCGCCGTCCGCATCGACCACCCAGAGTTGGCGTTTCTCGCTCGACAGATAGTGCGGCTGGAAGGTCAGCCGGCCGTCGCGCTTGTAGCGCATCGAGGTGATAACGCGGCCGTCGAAGCGCTCGGCGTCCAGTGTGCGGCTGACGGCGTCGGGCGCAATCCATCCCCTCCTGGCCTCGGGCCCCGCGTCTTCCTCCGCCTCCGCCGCGTCGGGGGCCTTGACGAACGCGATCCGGGACCCGTCCGGGGACCACACGGGCGGCGCGTCGACCCCTTCGATGTGGAAGGCCTCGCCGCCGGGCCCGTTCACGCGAAGGAACCACACCGGATTGGGATCGTCCCCGCGCCGGGACGAGAAGGCCAGCAGGGACCCGTCGGGAGACCAGCGCGGGCCACTGGAGTCCTCGTTGGGGCTGGTGACCCGGAAGGCGTCGCTGTACGGACGGCCGTTGGAGAGCGGCTGCAGCCAGACCTCGCGGTGGCGACGGTTTTCCTCCTCGACCACCGTCGTGACCGTGAAGGCGACATAGTCTCCGCCTGGGGACACCGCAACTTCACCCACGCCGACCAGCTGGTAGTACAGCTCGGGCGCATAGCCGGTCTGGCCGTCCAGGCCAGGTGGCCAGGGGATCAGAGCCGCTGCGGCAGCGGCGACGAGAATCAAATGTGACCTTCGACCTATCATTTGCTGACACCCGTTTGCTGACACCGATTCAGGAATCCGCCGTATGTTTCCGGAGGACTGGCCAAAGTAGACCGGCGGCTCTATCGGCTCAAGTCGGGGGCGCTTCCATGTCGCGCCGCGATACCGCCGTGTTACCTTGGACCGTGCCAGAAACAGCAGCTGGAGGTGTGTGAGTGTGGTGCTCCCCAAAGCCCGCGGTGATCTGTGTGTCCCTTGGCCTGTTCGCGATGGGCGCCGGCGTGTTCGACGCAAGCGGTCAGGTCGTACGCGGCAGGCTCCTGGACAGCGACGGCGCCACGGGCATCGGCGGTGCAATGATCAGCCTGATGGACGACCGCGAGGAGCAACTCGCGCGTTCGTTGACCAGGAACACTGGCCTTTACCAGGTGGCCGCCCCCCTCCCGGGCCGATACCGGATCCGGGCGGACCGGATCGGCTACGCGACGACGTATTCCGACTTTTTCGACCTGTCCTCTACCGACACGCTGACGATCAACATCGCCGCGCGGATCGAGGCGATTTCGCTGGCGGGGATCGAGGCCGAAGCGGAAACGCGCTGCCGGGTGCGACCGGGAGAGGGGCTCGCGGTCACGCGGGTCTGGGACGAGGCCCGCAAAGCGCTCGAAGCGGCGGCGTGGACCCAGGAGAGGGGCTACTACCAGTACGAGATGCAGCGCGTCCGGCGGGAAATGGATCGGGACAATCGAAGGGTGTTTTCGGAGGACCGAAGCTACGAGCGCGGGTACCGGCAGACTCCCTATGTGTCCCGGCCGGCGGAGGAGCTGATGGAGGAGGGATTCGCCCGCCTCAGGCCCAACGAGTCGGTCTACTGGGCGCCGGACGCCGCGGTTCTGCTGTCCGATCCGTTCCTCGACACGCACTGCTTCCGGCTGCGTCGCGACGAAAACCGGGCCCCAGGGTTGCTCGGACTGGCCTTCGAGCCCGTGCCTGGCCGCCGCATCCCCGACATCTCGGGTACGCTGTGGCTCAATCCGGGCAATTCACAGCTCGAGTGGCTCGACTTCAACTACCAGAACCTCAACCTGCCCGATGCCGTGCAGGCGGCGGCAATCGGAGGCAAGGTCGAGTTCCAGGCGCTTCCCAACGGCACCTGGATCGTCGATTCCTGGCGGATTCGCATGCCTCGTGTCCGGGTAGCCACCAATTCGCTGACGTCGCGTGTCGAATCCGTTCTTGAGGGCCTCTCGGTGCAGGGCGGCGATGTCTTGAGAGTGCATGGAAACGAGGGAACGGTGATGGAGGCCGATACCGGAGGCCGGATCGCCGGGGTCGTCTTCGACAGTCTCCGATCCGGTCTCTGGGGCGCACGCGTGTATACCGAGGGGACGGGGGTCGAGGTCCTGACGGACCGGGCCGGCCGCTTCGAACTCACCGGACTTGAGTCCGGGGTCTACTCGGTGAACTACTCGCACCCCTATCTCGAACGGCTCGCCTTCGTTCCGGAGCCGTTCGAGGTGGAAGTCCGGGAGGGGGAGCAGACTCCGTCGCAGATCAATTTCGCGGCCCCCACCGTCACCCGCATCCTCGGCAACCTCTGCCGCAGCGAGGAGCGTCCCGACAACACGGCCAACCTCCCCGGGGGTGGCTCGCTGCGCAACGACGGCATCCTTGTGGGCCAGGTCACCGACAGCACCGGCGCCCCCGTTCCGGACGTGATCGTACGCGTGCTTTCCCGGGACTTCGACATCGACGCGGATGTCTCACCATCCTCCACAGTGAGTACGACCCTGAGGTCGGGCAGGAGCGGCGTGGCCGTAACGACCAACGCGTCCGGGCACTACCGGGCATGCTGGGTGCCGGTAGACACCTGGTTGAACGTTTCGGTCATGGCGCCCGGTGAAGACCTCGATCCGAACCGGCTTCAGGTGGGCTACACCCTGTCCGAACTGATCGAAATGCGCGAGGAAACGGTGATCATCCCCCGCGACGTCCCCTTCGAGACGCTGGATCTCCGGGTTGAGTCGAACTAGCGAGTCCGTGGATAAAGCCAGCCCGACCCGGTAGCTTCTTCGGGCGTTTCAACTTCCGCAGGACCCGCGCACGACCTTCCCAGAACAGGAGCCAGCGGTGAGCAGATCCCCTGCCCTCAGCACCGTCCGCGCGCGAGCCGCCGCAGTCCTCGCGGTCGCCGTTTCCACCCTCGTGCTGGCGCCGGACGCGTCCACGGCCCAGACCGAACCGGATACCGTGGAGTTGGCGCCGATCGTGGTGACGGTGCTGAGATCGCCGGTTCGCCTGGACCGGCTGCCGTTCTCCGCCTCGGTGCTGGCCGGGGAGGCGCTGGCCGAGGGCAACACGGGCCTCTTCATCGAGGAAGCTCTGCACGGGCTTCCGGGAGTGCGCGTACAGAACCGCTACAACCCCGCGGTGGGAGAGCGCATCTCGATTCGCGGCTTCGGGGCCCGCGCCCAGTTCGGCGTGCGGGGCATCAAGATCCTGGTCGACGGCATCCCGGCCACGCTCCCGGACGGGCAGACCACCCTCGACCACCTCGACATCGGCTCCCTGGGACGAGTGGAAGCCCTTCGCGGTCCTGCGGCCGCACTCTACGGCAACGGTGCCGGCGGGGTCCTGCTGTTCGAGAGCGCACCGGCCAGCGCCGGCAGGCGCGAGTCAGCCACTGTCGTTGCGGGTTCGGACGGGCTGTTGCGGCTCCAGGCCACCGGATCGGGTACGGCCGGCAGCCTCGCCTATCGCACCAGCTTTGCGCGCCACCGTTTCGACGGCTTCCGCGACAACCCCACGGATTCGGGCGAGGACCCCTACAGCCAGGCCACCCGCACGATCGTGAACACCGGGTTCACGGTCCCGACGGGCGGCGGGTCTCTTTCCGTCCAGTTTGGCCTTCTCGACCTGAACGCGCTGAACGGCGGATCGCTCCCGGCGGAGCTCTTCGACGACGGCAGCAACGAGGCATGGGGATTCAACGTCCGGCGGCGAACACGCAAGGACGTCAGGCAGGGTCAGGGCGGAATCAGCTGGCGCGGGGCTCTGGGCGGATTGGAGGGGACCTTTTCCGCGTACGGCGTCAGCCGCCGGCTGGACAACCCGATCCCGACCTCCGTGATCGATCTGGACAGGAAGGGCGGCGGCGTCCGAATGGCACTCGCCAAGGCGTGGCAAACGGCGACCGGCCCGGCCCGGTTGGACTTCGGGGCCGAGGGCGAACTGCAGAGCGACGACCGCAAGAACTTCGCCAACGACGGCGGCGAAGCGGGCGCCCTCACCCTTGATCAACACGAGCGCGTGCGCGCCGCGGCCCTCTTCGGGCAGTTCCATCTCCCGCTCGCAAACCGCCTCAACCTCGTCGGGGCGCTCCGCTTCGACCACTTCAACTTCCGCGCAGACGACCGGTTCACCGCCGCCGGCAACCCGGACGACTCCGGGAGCCGCGGGATGGGAGGACTCAGCCCGTCGCTCGGCCTCCACATCGACCTCGGCGATCACGGCCTCTTCGCCTCGGTGGCCCGCTCCTTCGAGACCCCGACGACAACCGAACTCGCCAACCAGCCCGACCGGGCGGGCGGCTTCAACCCGGGGCTCGAACCGCAGCGGGGCTGGACTGCGGAAGGCGGGATTCGCGGTGAGCTTGGCGGGGGCGCCGCCTACGACCTGGCCGCGTTTTCGTCCAGCCTCACCAACCAGCTGGTGCCGTTCGAAGTTCCGAGCGCGCCGGGACGCCGCTTTTACCGCAACGCGGGCGGGTCGCGGGTACGAGGTTTCGAGGCCTCCCTGCGCACTGCACTGTCGGCGGTTCTGAGCGCCCGTTTCGCCTACGGGTATGTCGATGCGCGCTTCACCGAATTCACAGTCGGTAACGACTACGCGGACAACCGGGTCCCGGGGATCGCACCGCACCGGCTCGAAGCCGCGCTGCGAGCGGCCCGCGGCCCCTGGTTCGGCGAACTTCGCATGGAGGTGCGCGGTGCCGTGCCGGTCAACGACTCCAACGAGGCCAGCGCGGACGGGTTCACCCTTGTCGGGCTGCGCTTCGGTGCGTCGGAGGTGAGCGCCGGATCGCTACGCCTGTCCCCCTTCGCCGGAATCACCAACCTGACCAACGTGCGCTACGCGTCGTCGGTCGTGGTGAACGCATTCGGCGGAAGGTTCTTCGAGCCCGGGCCGGATCGCGGTGGATACGTCGGCATGTCCATTACCTGGGAGCGAGGCCGGTAGGCCCTCGGCTAGGACGCGCATCCCTCTCCGTTCTCGACCAGCCACAGACTGTTGCCGACCGGCCGCTCGCCTTCGGCATCCGAGGGGCTGCTGACCACCTGCTCTCCCAGCAGCATCGCCGACGATCCGCCGCCGTCCAGGTTGAGCGCCTCGTCGGCACCGAGCCAGAGAAACAGACTGGTCAGTTCCGGAAGCGACATGCCAGCCGAGCGCGGGGCCTGGCGGCCGTCGACCACCACGAGCCACAGCATCTGTCTCTCGTTGTCGAACCCGACCGCGGTCCGGGGATGGCGCGCAGCCGCAAAGCTCGGCCCCGCGGTGACGCCCAGATCGTCCACGACCAGCCCTCCGTCGAGAAGCTCGGGGTAACCGCCCACAACTTCCGTTCCACGACCACCCTGCCCCGGCGCGATCGTGTCGGGTCCAAATGCCATGCGATCCCCGGCGCGCACGGGAATCCCGATCCACGGAACGCGGTCCGGCCCCCACGCAAAAGCGGGGCGGGTCGAGAAGCGGCTGGTGGTCTCCGTGACCTCCGGGCCCAGCGGAACGCCGTTGTCCAGGCGGAAGAAGTCGCCGTTGACGCCGGCCAGCGGCACAGCAGGTGCATCGGGCACCATCTGCGTGAGGGGAGTGCGCAGCCGTTCGGTGCCGCTCTCGTCCGTGGCGGGCACGACCACAAGATCAAGCTCGCATCGCGCCATCTCCGCCGATACCAGGTGGAGAGCCCATGGCCCGCGCGCCGACCAGGCGAAGCGGTACATCACGCCGTCACCCAGCGCATGCTCGCGGAGCGAATCGGGGTCCAATTCCGCGAGTGCCGTGGACGGAAGCGGCGGCCAGGCACGCCCATTCTGCTGCGGCAACTCGCATGCCGCGATGAGCACCAGCACAACGACCGTGGCGACCTGGAAAGCCTCGTGGAGTCCCGTCAACCTCCGATTCGTCATCACCACACCTGTCCATGGGTGTCCATCAGCCAGCCGCGCGAATCAAGATGGCCTGGCAGGCGCCAGCGTCAAGCGGGACGTGCGCGCCACCGCTGGAACCGGGCGCCCGCATCGGGTATACTCCCCCGCCATGTCGCTCGTTACCACAACCGCGCTGCCTGCCGTGCGGCGCATCCTGCGTTTGCTCGCCCTGTGCGCGTGGATGGGTGCGCTGTCGGGACCGGAAGCGGCATCCGCGCAGTACCGCTTCGGCGTCTCGCTCGGAGGGGCCGGCATGGTGGCGCTCGTCGCCGAGTACCGATGGGAGCACCAGGGGCTCGAACTGCAGGCTGGAACGTGGCGCTTCCGGGATCTCGGCCTTTCACTCACCGCCAGGCAGTACGTCGGATCGCGCGCGATCGAGCCCTACGTGGGGGCCGGGCTGTGGGGGATTGTGGCCCGATCCGAAGCGGGGACTGGCTTCGGCCTGATCGCGCGCTTCCCCATCGGGCTGGATTGGAGATTCGCCTCCGACCACGCAGCGGGAGCCGCCCTCTACTTCAACCGCGCACTCGCGGTCAAGCGGCCCGATCCACAGGACCGGCGCCCGCCGCGCGGTGCCCTCATCCCGCTGCCCGAGATCAGCTACCGCTGGCAGCCCCGGAACTGATCGGTTCCATACCCACATACTTGAGACCGCTGCCCGTGTTGAAGAGGACGACCTCGTCACCGGCGCCAATCAGCCCCATCTCCATGAGCCTCGGCACGGCTGCGGCCGTCGCGCCCCCCTCGGGCGCGGCAAAGATCCCCGTTGCGGCCCCCATCCGGTCCACCCATTCCTGCATCTCGGTGTCGGGAACCGCCACCGCCCCACCCCCCGATTCGCGGATCCCGCGCAGAATGAGGAAGTCTCCCACCGCCCCCGGAACGCGCAGTCCGGCGGCGTAGGTGACCGCGTCTTCCCACGTCCCCGCGTCCTCGCGCCCGTCCTCCCATGCCTTCACCATCGGGGCGCAGCCGGTGGATTGCACGCAGAACATCCTCGGCCGCCCGGAACCGATCCACCCCAGCTCCTCCATCTCGGCGAACGCCTTCCACATCCCGATCAGGCCGGTGCCGCCGCCCGTCGGGTAGACGATCGCGTCGGGCAGGCGCCCCCCCAGCTGCTCGAAGAGTTCGTAGCCCATCGTCTTCTTGCCCTCGACCCGGTAGGGCTCCTTGAGGGTGGAGAGATCCCACCATCCGTCCTCGTCGCAGCGCTCCCGCACGATCCGGCCGCAGTCGCTGATCAAGCCGTCCAGCAGCTGCAGGTCGGCGCCCAGCGCGCGAATCTCCGCGAGGATCGGCACGGGCGTATCCTCCGGCACCACGACGTGCACGGGCAGACCCGCCGCCGCCCCATAGGCCGCACTCGACCCCGCCGCGTTGCCGGCGGAGGGGATCGCCAGCTCCCGTGCGCCCAGTTCGAACGCCCGCGAAACGGCCATGCACAGTCCCCTGTCCTTGAACGAACCGGTGGGATTCTGCCCCTCGTCCTTGATCCACAGGCGCCGCACGCCCAGAGTGCCCGCGAGACGCGCCGACTCCACCAGCGGGGTGAAGCCCTCGCCGAGAGAGACGCGGAAGGCACGGTCCCGCACGGGCAGCACCTCCTCGTATCTCCAGAGCGTCGGGGGACGCCCGATGATGGCTTCGGGGGTGAAGCGACCCTTCAGCGCATCCAGGTCGTAGCGGGCGAAAAGCGGTTTGCCGGCCGGAGAGAGGCCGATCAGCTGTTCGGATTCGAAGGTCTCGCCCGTCGCGGTGCACTCCAGGAAGGCCGCGCCGGGAAGGTGGGAGGGAGTCGAGGTCATTCCGTTTTCTCGGGAAGGTGGGGGCGGGTTGAAGGAATGGGGGCTGCGAGGCAACCTTTATGCGGGGATCGTGCGTCACAGTCACGATCGCAACAAAGGTAATGCGCCACGACTCGCGCGGGGCCAACGTGGAATCATCCGTGGAAAGAGCATGGAGTGGGCCGCGGTGAGGAACCCGACGAGCGCTGCAACCGGATCCGGAGACATGGAAGCCCAATTGATTCGCCGAGCGTGCGAGGGAGACGGACGAGCCGTCCGCGCGCTGTACGACCGGTATTCACCGAGGGTGTTCGCAGTGGTACGGCGCATCGCCGGTGACGACGACCGGGCGCAGGACTACGCGCAGGAAGCGTGGATCCGCGCCATGCGGGCTCTCCCCTCGTTTCGGGGCGACGCCCGGTTCTCCACCTGGCTGCACAGGATTGCGGTCAACTCGGCCCTGCAGGCCGTCAGGAAGGCCAAGACCCGGAGGATGAGGGAGGTCACGATGCCCGACGAGGTCGCGGTGGCGCCTCGAATGGGCGACGCGCTTCTGAAGCGCAAGCTGGAAGAGGCGCTCGATCTTCTCCCCGAAGGGATGCGGAAAGTGTTGATCCTCCACGACGTGGAGGGCTACACGCACGAAGAAATCGGAGATGCCCTGGGCGTTACCTCGGGCACCTCCAAGTCACAGCTATTCAAGGCGCGGGCAAAGATGCGCCGCATGCTGCGTGGAATCGAACCCAGTCCGAGGGAAGTCGAAGCATGGAGCGTTTGAGACTCGAAGATTTGGCGCGGTTGGTCGATGAGCAGCCAACTGCCGAAGAACAGGCGATTCTTGACCGGGACCCGGGACTCCGGCGAGAACTCGATGCACTCCGGTCGCAGACCCGGGAGATGCAAAGCCTCCCTGCGATCCTGCCTCCCCCGGGCGGCTGGCACGAACTCGAGCAGGAGCTCGTGACGACCGGCCTGATCCGCGGGCACGCACCCGGCGCCGGGATGTGGCGAAAATGGCTGCAGGTGGCAGCCGCTTTCGTGCTCTTCATCGGGGGGACGGCGTTTGGCTGGGTTACCGGCAACGGGCCCGGCCTCGACGCCGGCGCCAATCAGCAGGCGTCGGCGGGTTCCGGTGTTGCCGAGGCGGGAGTTGCGTCTCCGGCATCGCTCGAGGATGCCCGCATGGCGGTCGAGGCGGCCGAGGGCGAGTGGAGGCGCGCGCTGGGGACCTACCAGCAGCTCTTCTACGCCGAGAACGGGCAGCAGCGAAGCCGCGACCCGGTTGCACGGCTGGCCGGGATCGAGACCCTGGTGGCGGCGGGTGAAGCCGCCGTTCAGGAGGCTCCCGATGACGAGTTCCTCAACCTTTTCTACGTGAACACGCTGATGGAGCGCCAGCAGACGCTCAACCAGATCAGCCTGGATGCCTGGCATTGATGAACGGAACCATGCGTCCGCTCGCGTTGCTCGTCGCCGTGGGGACGGGGCTGCCCGGCCCCGCCTACGCCCAGGATTCCTTCGGGGATGGACCGCCGCGCGCGTGGATCGGAATCCTCACCGAAACGACTACGCTCGCGGAGGACGGGAGCCGCACTTCGGTCCTTGTGACGGACGTCTTCGTGAACGGTCCCGCCTACCGCGGCGGCGTGCTTCCCGGAGATGTCGTCGTCGCCGTAAACGGGGTGCCGCTCGCGGCCTATGACAGCTGGCTGAACGCGGTGGCCGGGCTGGAACCGGGTCAGCCGTTGCGTGTGGGGCTGTGGAGGGGTGACGACGAAATCGATGTCGCCATCATTGCCGACAGGCGGCCCGTCATGCGTCTGGCTCGTCTGGATACCATCCAGGCCCGTGTCTCGAGGAGTTTCGACTCCATCATGCGGATGTACGGCGCTCAGCCGAGCGATTCGGTCATTATGGGCTTTACGAGCACCAGCGAACGTCTGCTGCAGTGGGAAGCGCGAGTCCAGGTGAGTTGGCAGCGGACGACAACAGTTGAGACCACCGTGGCCGAAACGGCTCCACCAGGGTCGGCGGAAGATCCCGAATCGCTCGAGGAAAGGCGGGCCGACCTGGAATTCGCCCGCGAGGAAGCCGAATTGCGCGCGGTTGCCGACCAGAGCGCTACGCTTCCAGTAGCAGGCGGAGGAGGAGACTTGCGAGCGGTGGTGGAAACAGTGGAAGCCGTGAGTACGCCCGGCTTCGCTCCCTTGTTCATGGACCGTCCGGTGGTGCTGGGTGGCGCTCAGGTGCGCTCCCTGACCAGCGAGTTGGGCGGCTTCTTCGGCGTCGAGGCGGGAATCCTCGTCACCGACGTGCTGCACCAGAGCGCGGCCGCTCGGGCCGATTTCCGGCCTGGCGATGTGATCGTAGCGGTGGCGGGCGGCGCGGTGGCTTCGCTGGCTCAGCTTCGCACGGCGCTGGCCCTCGCTGACCTGCCCACCGTGGTCACCGTGGTGCGCCGCGGCAGCCTTGTGGATCTGACCTACCCGGCACGCCAAGCTGGCAGGGGCCCGATCGGGTCCGAATAGACGCGCCCCCTCACGGGGCCGCCCTACTCGTAGCGCAGCGCGTCGATCGGGTCCAGGACCGAGGCCCTGCGCGCCGGCCAGATGCCGAAGAACAGCCCGATCGCAGCCGAGAATCCCAACGCGACCGCCACCGCTTCAGCGGCCACGGCGGTCTGCGTACCGAACACGTTGGTGATCAGTTCGGCACTCCCGAAACCGCCCGCGACACCCAGGATTCCGCCGAGCACGCACAGAACCAGCGCCTCGATCAGGAACTGGAACAGGATGGTCTTGCGGGTCGCGCCCAGCGCCTTCCTCACCCCGATCTCGCGGGTCCGCTCGGTCACGCTGACCAGCATGATGTTCATGATGCCGATCCCGCCGACCAGGAGACTCACTCCCGCGATCCCGGCGAGAAGCAGCGTAAAGGTCTGCGTGGTCTCATTGAAGGTCTCGAGGATGTCCGACGATTGCTGGATGCTGAAGTCGGCATCTTCGGTGGGCAGAATCCGGTGCTCACGACGAATCACCCTGTCGATTTCGGCCCAGGCGGGGTCGAGTTCGTCCGGGGAGGGCGCCGCCACGTAGATGGAACGCAGGCGGTCCCGTCCGCCCATGACCCGGTACATCGCGGTGGAAAGCGGAATGAAGATCTGGTCGTCGGGCTGCATCCACATGGCCCCGCCCTTCTCCTCCAGGACTCCGACCACCTCGAAGGGAATCCCGCGGATCTGGATGGTTCGGCCCACCAGCAGTCCTCCGGGAGTCGCCAGGTCGTCCGGCACGTTGGACCCGAGCACGGCCACTCGCCGGCGCCCCTGGACTTCGCCTTCGTCGAAATAGCGGCCGTACGCAAGTTCGTGGCTGTGCAAGTCGAAGAAGGAGGGCCAGGTGCCCACTACGGAGTTGGACGAGTTGGACCGGGAATAGGTGACCTGCATCCGGCTTTCGATTTCGGGCGCGATTGCGTAGACGCTTCCGATCTGGTCCCGCAGCGCCACCGCGTCGTCCTCTTCCAGACGGCGGCTGCCCGACGCCACCCCGCGAAACATTCCCTGTCCCGGACGCACGGTGAGGATGTTGGTGCCCATGTTCTCGATCTGGTCCTGCACCCTGCGCTGGGCTCCTTCACCCAGAGCCACCATGGTAATCACCGCCGCGGTGCCGATGACGATACCGAGGGTGGTGAGTCCGGAGCGCAGGGCATTGGCGCGGATCGAGCCCATCGCCACCATTACGACTTCTCTCAGGATGAACATCGGTTTCCTCGCCGTTAGAAGGGCCGGAACCGGCCGCGCATCTGTTCGATTCGCTCCTGCTGCCGCGCCTGGAGCTGTGCCGCGCCGATCAGCGCCAACTGTTCGCCTTCCTCCAGTCCGGCGAGGATTTCCGCGTAGTCCCAGTCGCTGACGCCCATCACGACGGGGCGAGGCTCCACGTTGCCCGCCTCATCCACGACGAAGGCCACGGCGGGCCGGAAGGCCGGATCGCCGGAGGAGCCGCCCATCGCCGCCATCATACCGGCGAAGCCACGCCCGCCGCCTTGGCGCCCGCCGCCCTGGCCACCCGGGACGGCACGCCCTCCGGGCCTGCCATTGGCGGCGGCATCCTCGCCGTTGGGAGCCTGCTGCCCGTCCGCAGCCGCGCGGGGTCGTGCCCCGCCGGGGGCGTTCTGCCCCGCGCCGGCGCGTGATCCCTGCGCCTGCCCCGGGTTGCCGTCCTCTCCCTCGCCGCCGACGCGCCCGTCGCGCATCGCCGCAAAGAGCCCCCTCGCCGAATCGGCACTGATCTCACCCGACTCCATCGCAGCCCGGATCCGCGCCATTTCGCCACCGCCGGGCATTCCCCCACCCGGCGCGGCCGCCATTGTGCCGCCAGCGGGGGCACCAGCCCGCGCCCTGGCTTGCGCCATCAGCTCTCCCCACACGTTGCGATCGATCGAAACGGTCTGTGGATCGAGTCCGAGCACCTCGGCCGCCGGCGCCAGTTCCTGGGGCTGCACGACCGCGTTGTTGGGAACCGTCAGCGCACCAAGCCGCTCATTCACCAGCACCTCGACCTCGGCGTTCATACCCGGCTTCAACAGGCCAGCCCGGTTGTTGAGGAGCACGATCACGGGGAACATGGTGACGTTCTGCTCCACTACGGCCTGGGGCTCGATCTTCTCGATCGCGCCCTGGAAGGTCCGGTCGGGGAAGGCCTCCACGCTCACCGTAGCCGTCATCCCGGCCATCAACTGACCCACATCCGTCTCGTCGACCAGCGTGCGGACGCGCATGTTGTCCAGATTGGCCATGGTGAACAGCGCGTTGCCACCGGACACGTTCTGCGTCGCCGACTGGATGACCTGCCCGTATTCGACCAGTTTCTCCAGAATGACGCCGGCCATCGGCGCCCGAATGGTGACGTCGTTCAGCCGCAGCGTGGCAAGTTCCAGGTTCGTCTGGGCGCGCACGAGCGCGGCCTGCGCATTCGCGTGTTCGAGCTGGGTCTGCTCGAACTCCTGCGCGGTGATCACCTCGGATTGGAGCAATTCCTCCGAGCGATCCAGCTGGGCCCTCGCGATGCCGATCCTCGCCTCCGCCACGTCCAGATCGGCGACCGCCTGATCGTGCGAGTTCTGGACATCCCTGGGATCCACCCTGGCCAGAACCGTGCCCGGTTCGACCTCGTCCCCCGAGTCGACCAACAGGTCCAGAATCTCGCCGGAGGCCTTGGATTTGACCTCCACCCTGAGCACCGGCTCCAATTCACCCGTGGCCTCGGCCGTCACCCGCAGATCGCGGACCTCGGCCGGCGCGACCTGAATGCCGATCTCCGCCGGTTCTTCCTCCTGGGCCGTGCACGCAGCCAGCACCAGGGCCGAAGCGAAGGCGACGCCCGCAGACGGGGCCTTCGCATAGTCAAGACGTAACATCAGATTCGTATCCCTTCGTTCTTGAAGTCGCGCTCGACCAACCCGTCGCCCAGATGGATCTGCCGAGATGCCGCGGCGGCGATGTCCGCTTCGTGGGTAACCAGGATGATGGTCTGTCCTGCCTGGTTCAGCTTGATCAGGATCTCGACGATCTCCCGGGAGGTGACCGAGTCCAGGTTGCCCGTCGGTTCGTCCGCGAGGAGCAGTGCGGGGTCGTTCACCAGCGCCCGCGCGATCGCCACGCGCTGCCGCTGTCCGCCGGAAAGTTCGGGCGGCTTGTGGCCCATCCTGTCCCCCAGTCCCACCAGTTCCAGCTTGTCCTCCGCCCGGCGGCGCCGTTCCTTCGAGGAAACGCCCGCGTAGATGAGCGGCAGCTCGACGTTGTGGAGGGAGCTGGCCCGCGGAAGCAGGTTGAAGGTCTGGAAAACGAAACCGATGTCGCGATTCCGCACCCGCGCCAGCTGATCGTCCGACAGCTCGGACACCTTTCGCCCGTTGAGCCAGTAGTCCCCTCCCGTGGGCGTGTCCAGACATCCAATGAGGTTCATGAATGTGGACTTGCCGCTTCCCGAAGGACCCATGATCGCGACGAACTCGCCGCGCTCGACCTCGATGTCGACCCCCCGCACGGCGCGCACCGTCTCCGCACCGAGGATGTAGTACTTCCGGAGCCCCTCGGTCTGAATCACGACACCGTTCGTGCCGGCTCCGTTTCCGTTCGCATCCCTGCCCGTTTTTCCGTTTCTCAAAGCTCTCTCCCCACGATTGATTCCAGTTCCGCCTTGGCGACTACATAGTCGTACCGCGCGGAGACGAGGTTTGCTTCAGCCTCGTCCAGGGCGACCTGACTGGTGATCACATCCAGGATGTTGGCCATCTGGACATCGTAGCGCTCCCGAATGAGCCTCAGATCCTCCTCGGCCACCATCACCGCCTCCGACGCGATGCCGATGGCCAGTTCCTGGGTCTCCAGCGTCCTGAGCGCCGCGTCGACATCCTGCCGGACGCCCCTGCGGGCGTCGTCCTCCGCCAGGCGGGCCACTCTGCGGCCTTCGCTGGCCTGGCTGACGTTCTGTTCCCGCTGGAAGCCGTCGAAGAGCTGATAGCTCCCGGAAACGCGGAGGCTCCAGCTGGTATTGCCCCCGTTGAAGGAGCGATCCTGATTGGCCCAGGTGTAGCCCGATGAGACGGACAGGTTGGGAAGGTACGAACTCCTCGCGTTGCCGACGCTGGCACCGGCGATTGCCGCGGAAGCCACCGCGGCGCGAACGACCGGCGATACCGACTCGGCCAGCGCCACGATCTCCGCCTCGCCGAGAGCCAGCGGTGCCGGGTCCAGATCCCCGGGAAGCATCGGCACAACCGGTCCGTCAACGCCGACCTGCCGCCCCAGGCCAAAGCGGGACGCGCGAAGCTGATTCTGTGTCTGGAGCAGGTTCTGGCGTGCGTTCGCGAGTTCGAGACGGGTCCGCAGACTATCCGAACGCGTCCCGGTTCCCACTCGGACGCGCGCACGGGCGATGTCCAGGCTCTCCTCGGCCCGGGTGACACTGGCTTCCGCTACCCGAACGAGCTCGTGCTGTCGAAGCGCGTTCAGGAACAGCGTTCGCGTCTGCAGCAGGATCGCAAAGCGCTGCGAACGCATGAGCGCCTCGGCTTCGATCACCGCCGATTCGGTCCGGTCGAGCTCGTGGAACTTCCGGCCTCCCTGGAAGACCTGGTAGCTCGCGTTGAGCGATGCGTTGTAGGAGTCGCTACTGCCGCTGACGATGCGCTGCGTGTTGGGATCGAACCGATTCTGACTCTGGACCGACGCGCCCGAACCCATGCTGACGTTCGGCAGAAACGACCCCCATGCGCGAAGGCGAGTCCCGCCGGCGTTGTTCACACTTGCCTGGCTCTGGGCGAACTGGGGGCTGAAGACCAGCGCAAGTTCCAGCGCCCTGTCCATCGACAACGTGTCGCCCGGTTGCTGGGCAGCCATCATCGGCGAGGTGCCCGCCAGGAGAAGCAGCACCAGGCCCGTCGCCACCCCCCAATGATTCCTGTGTCTCACTCTACCGCTCCTCCCCGCCCTCCGACCCGTCATCCCGCCGGCTGCCACGGCGTCCACCGTCCCGGTCGCCCCGGTTCGGGGCATAGCGCACCGCAAGAAGTGAATCGTACTCGGCTATCTGATCGGAATTCAGGACCGCCTTGATGGCATCCTGCGTCGCCATCACGATATCCCTTCGGTTCCGGTTGTAGTCCCGCTCCGCATCGTCGCGCAGCGCGTCCAGGCTGCTCCTGAAATGCCCGATGATTTCGTCGACAGCGGCGCGCTGCCCGGGCTCCATCCCCACTTCGTAGATCACCGGTCCGCGTTGCCGCTCGGTGTCTTCCTCCTCGGGTTCCTCCGGCTCCTCCGGTTCGGGCGTCGCGATCTCGACGACCTCTTCCGGGGCGCTATCCGGGGACGAGCGCCGTGAATCCCAGGCCATCCCGAGCATGAAGCCGGCCGCAAGGGTCACGAAGAGGAGAACGACCGAGATGAGTCGAGCTTGCTGTGCCATCAGGGTCTGCTACCCTCCACCATTGTCATGAACGCCCCCGCGCTGGCGGTCCGGTCGGCGCTCAGCAGGATCTCGAACGCACCATCGTCCGCCCCCTCCCCGAGCATGTCCTGCATGACCAGTTGCGGTGCGGGCCCGCTGCCCTGCCGCGCTTCGGTCGCGACCAGCACGGCCGCGATCGCCGCCGCCGCCACTGCCGCGGGAATGAGGCTTCGCGACCAGCCCGACAGTACCGCCGCCACCGACTCGCGAGCGGCCGCACGCCGCCTCGCCAGCTCGAAGGCCACCCGGTCCATGATCCGGGCGCGGGACTCGTCCCAGTACCCCGGGCGCCCATGGCCCGGGTCGACCGCTTGAAGCGATGTCATTCGATCGTTGTCTTCCATGCTCACCTCGCCAGGGTCATACATGTCCCATCCACTCGGTCAGATTCGCGCGCAACGCCTTCCGTGCGAAGTGGAGGTGCGACCGGATCGTTCCCGAGGGGATCCCCAGCCGCTCCGATATCTCGTCGTGTTTCCACCCCTCCAGGTCGTGGAGCAGGACGATTTCTCTCTGCAATTCCGTCAATTCACTCAATGCCTCTCTCAGCCGGCTCCGAAGAGCCGATATGTCCGCCATCCTCGCGGGATCGGGGTCGGCCGTTCTTGCACCGACCGGAATCTGTTCCCCGCCGCGAAGACTCTCGCGCCGGATCAGGTTCCGCGAACGGTTTCTGACGATCGCCAGAAGCCATCCCGCGAACTTCGCGGGGTTCCGGCAATCATCAAGCCGCTGCAGCGCAACCAGGAACGACTCCTGAGCCGCGTCCTCGGCATCCGCGTGCTTCCCGATGACCGAGAGAGCCACGGCGTAGGCCGCACGCTGATAGCGGCGAACCAGTTCACCGAAGGCCTCCCCACCGCCGGAACGCGCCAGGATCACGAGATCCGCGTCTGACCGGTCCTTCATTCCCTGTGACTAGACACGTGGAACGGCTTCCCCGTTGAGCCCGCACGCTTGGTCGTTGCTGTTGACAGTGGGCCAGCGGATTCCGTTAGCTCGTGCCCGGCACCACCCGCCGTCACCGTCTGCGACCGTGGCGTTTGCGGGCGTGCCGGCGGGAGGGAGTGTTCTGCCGATGTCCCCGCGGGGTTCCGCCGGCCGCCTTCGACTCGGCGTTCGGCGCCCGTGCGACTTCCCTGACGAGCGACACGAGTTCGTCCTCGGCTACATCGTCGAGGGCCCGGGCCAGCACATAGCGTGTGGCCGAGCGTTCGTCGCGGTCCTTCGGAGGCTCCAGGCCGATGCTCAGGATCGTGGCCCCGGAATCGCGATCGTACCCCACGCAACCCGCCCCCTCCTGGCGCAGAATCCACACCTCATCGTCCACGGTGACCTCCCGCCTGGGGGTCGAGACACCGGCGGCCGGGGCAACGGTTCTCACCGAAGGGGGCGGGGTGGGCCGGCCGGGCGGAGCGGGTCTCGCCGGAGGGCGCCGCGGCACCCCCTTGAACGAATCCCGGACCGAGGCGGGCGCCGGCGCCGGGTCGGGCGCGACGGCAGGCGGGGGTGCCGGGTCAGGCGCGACGGCAGGCGGCGGTACCGACGCGGGAGCCTCCGCCGGTCCTGGCGCCGCGACCCTGGCCGGGACGGGAGGCGGCGTGGGTTTTCCGGTGGGTTTGTCGGCCATGGTGATACCCCCGCAACGGCGCTGCCGCGCTAACTCCGCATGATGGGAACGGCGTCGTCGCCGAAGAACATGCGGATGTACTTCGCCTGAATCGGGGTGACCCTCCTGACCGCCCACACGAGCTGCACGTGGTTCGGCTCGCTGGGACGCGAAGCCAACCGCAGCCCGGCCTCTCGCGGAAGGCGGTTCCCCTTTCGGTGGTTGCAGCTCGAGCAGGCCGTGACGACGTTCTCCCACGCGTTCCCGCCACCCCTGGAGATCGGCAGGACGTGATCGCGCGTGAGGAACTCGCGGTTGCGCAGTTCCCTCTTGTGCCGGCCGCAGTACTGGCAGGCATATCCGTCGCGCGCGAAAAGGAAGGTGTTGGTGACCTGCCTGCGAAAGCGCCTCGGAACCTGAACGTACCTGACAAGCCGGATGACCAGCGGGCAGGGATGTTCGGTCCGCACCGTGCGAAACGCGCGCTGGGCATCCTGCTCGAGGATCTCGGCCTTCTGATCCAGCACGAGACGGATCGCCCTCCTGGCGGGGACGATCATCAACGGCTCGTACGATGCATTCAGGGCTAGGCAGCTCACGGCGCCGACTCCAGTGTGATCTCCGACAGATCCCGCGAAGATGCGGGCTACGGGCGTCCGGTTGACGATAACGAATCGGACCCGCCGCGTGAAACCGCCGGCGCCTACATGAGGTGCAGCGGATCCCGGTCGAGCGAGACGCGCAGATCGTTGGCGGAAGGCTTGAACTCGTCGGCGACCGCATGGAGCACGCGGCCGATGTCGGTGACGCCGCCGCGCAGGAGGACGTGCCAGCGGAAGCGCCCGTGCAGCTTCTCGATCGGGGCCGGGGCAGGCCCCAGCACTTCGGGCCCCGGGCCGGTCCTCTTCGCCAACCAGGCCTCCAGCGACCGGGCCGCAGACAGGGCATCCGCCTGCACGGGACTGCTGAGCACGATCCTGGCCATGCGCACGCCGGGCGGATAGGCGGGCTCGGTCCTCGCGGCCAGTTCGCGTTCCACGAAGCCGTGATAGTCGTGGGCCACCGCGGCGCGCACGACGTAGTGGTCCGGCACATAGGTCTGAATGACGACTTCGCCGGCGAGACGCCCCCGCCCCGCCCGGCCCGCCACCTGCGAGAGGAGCTGGAAGGTGCGCTCGCAACTCCGGAAGTCGGGCAGGTGCAGTCCGATATCGGCGTTGATGACGCCGACCAGGGTCACGCGGGGGAAATCCAGCCCCTTCGCGATCATCTGGGTGCCGAGCAGGATGTCAACTTCGCCGGAGCGAACGCGCTCGAGGATGTCCCGGTGCGACCACTTCCCTCCGGTCGTATCGACATCCATCCGCGCGACGCGGCACCCCGGAAGGCTCTCCAGCAGGATCCGCTCCACCTGTTCGGTGCCGAGGCCGCGGAAGGACAACGCGGACGAACCGCACTGGGCGCAACGGGTCGGCGGCGGCTCCGTATGGCCGCAGTGGTGGCAGATCATCCGCTGCCGGGCGCGGTGCAGCGTCATCGACACCGAGCAGTGGACGCATTCGAGTACGTCCCCGCAGCTCTGGCAGAGGGCAAAGCTGGCGTAGCCGCGCCGGTTGAGCAGGACAATGGTCTGTTCGTTGCGCTCGATGCGCTGCCGCAGGGCCTGGAGCAGCCGTGGGGAGATCACCTGCTCGGGCGGCGCGGGGGGGGCGGACGGATCGGGGGGGCCGGACGGCGCAGGGGAACCGGACGGCTCGGCCGCGCCGTTTCCGGATGTCGGCGGCAGACTGGGGGGGCCGCTGGACTCGTCCCGGGGGCGCAGATCCACCACGTGAACGTCGGGCAACACCCCTCCACCAACCCGATCGGGAAGATCTAGTCGCATATATTTTCCCGATCGGGAATTCGCCCAGCTCTCGAGTGACGGAGTGGCCGATCCGAGGACACAGACCGCCCCGGATTGCTTCGCCCGCACCACAGCCACATCCCGGCCGTTGTATCGAGGCGTTTCGGACTGCTTGTAGCTGCCGTCGTGCTCTTCGTCCACGACAATCACGCCCAGGCGGGGCAAGGGCGCGAAAACCGCCGAGCGGGCCCCGATCGCGATGCGCTTGCGGCCCGATTTCAATTCGGTCCAGGCGTCGAACCGTTCGCCGTCGGAGAGGCCCGAATGCAGCACCGCCACGAGGTCGCCGAAGGCCGCGCGGAAGCGGGAGACGGTCTGTGGGGTCAGCGCGATCTCGGGCACCAGCATCACGGCGCCGTCGCCTCGCTCCAGGGCGCGCCGGATCAGCTCGATGTACACGAGCGTCTTGCCGGAACTCGTCACTCCGTGCAGGAGAAACGTCCCTCCTCCCGTCTCGAGCGCATCGGTCAGGCGCTTCAGGACCCCGCGCTGGGCCGGCGTCGGCGTGAGCGCCGGCCCGCGCTCCGTCGCCTCTCCCCGGAAGGGATCCCTCAGGACCACCTCCTCCCGGATCTCGACCAGCCCCTTGCCCTCCAGCCCCCGCACCACCGCCCGGCTGAACCCGTTCTCCTGCATCGCGGTCAGCGCCTGCGTTCCGCCACCCTCGAGCAGACGCTCGAAGGCCTCCCGCTGGCGCCGGGCTCGCCCGAACAGCTCGTCCAGCTCCTCCAGCGTGCCGACCTCACGGATGACCCGTGCGACCAGGCGTTTGCGCGGCGCGGTCTTCCGCGGAGTCGGCAACATCGTCCTGAGAACGATGCCCACGGGCGCCACGTAGTAGCGCGCGATCCACCGCGCCAGGCCGAGCAGCTCCTCGTCCACCGAGTGCGCGGACCCCAGCACGGCGATCACATCGCGCACGCGGATCACATCGCGCACCCGGGGCACCTCCGTCCCGGGACCCATCACCCATCCGGTCAGCGTACGGCTGCGGAACGGAACCTGCACCCGGGTACCCGGCGGTGGAGCGGTGCCCCGGACCCGGTAGGTGAACAGCTGGCGCAACGGGACCGGGAGCGCCACCTGCACGAACGAGGTCCCGCCGGCCGTCATTGTGCCAAAGCCGCAGGGACGCGGCCCGGAATCAGTCCTTCAGGAGCAGGAAGACGTCCTCCTGCGGCTCGTCGACCGTCACCTCGGGGCCATCCGGTCCCATGAAGACGTTGAACTCGGTCCGGAGCCCCACATCGTCGGCGATGTAGATCCCCGGCTCCACCGAGAAGCCGACGCCCGGGACGAGGACGCGGTCGTCGTGCGCCTCGAGGTTGTCCAGGTTGGGGCCCCTGCCGTGAATGTCGCGGTCGATCGAGTGGCCCGTGCGATGGATGAAGTACTCGCCGTATCCGGCATCGGTGATGATGCGCCGCGCCACGTCGTCGCCCTCGAAGCCGCGCAAAACCTCGCCGCGCGCATGACGCTCCTTGAGCGATGCGACGACGCCGTCGCGCGCGGCCTTGGCCACCTCCCAGATCTCGGCGATCCGGGGCGGAAGCTCGCTGCCGAGGAAGCCCATCCAGGTCTGGTCGGCGGGCACGGACTCCTCGTGGAAGGCGGCCCAGAGGTCGATCAGGAGGAGGTCGCCGGCGCGGATGGGCTCGCCGACCTCGCCGGGATCGTAGTGGGGATCGGCCGCCCTGGGGCCGATGGCGACGATGCAGTCGGCCTGCGCCGGGGCGCCCCGCGCGGCAAGCTCGGATCGGATCCAGGTGGCGAGGGTGCCCTCCGTGATGGTCTCGCCCCGGGAGACGTGATCGGCGGCGCGCTCGAAGGCTTCCCGGGCCAAATCCTTGACCAGCTGGGACGCGCGGCCGTGCTCCTCGCGCTGCGTGGGCGTCCACACCGCGTAGAATGTGGAGACGAGGTCGCCGGAGCTGCACAGTTCGACGCCCACATCGACGATGATGTCCCGTATGCCCGCGGGCAGCAGGTCCAGGTACGGCACGTCGCCGCGCGAAGAGGTCTCGGTGGCGACCCGCTCGCACCCGGCCAGCAGGGTGCGCAGCCCTTCCTCCATGCGCTGGCGGCTCGAATAGCTGTCCTTGGGCCAGTCGAGGTGGCGCCAGGACGAATGCTCGATCGCGTGGATGAGCAGTCTGGGCTGACCGGTCGCCGGAATGAGCGCGAAGCCGCGCCGGGTGGTCCACTCGAGACCGAGAAGCGACCGGCCGATGGGATTGCGATCCTTGAAGTCGTAGATGAGCCACGCGTCGAATCCGCGCTCGCGGAGCGCCTCCTGGACCCTCGCCACACCTTCGGCGCTCGCCAGCAGCACCCCGGTGGTATCCGACTGCGCCCTCGTCATTCCATTTCCTCCATCGCTTCGAGTTCGGCGAGGGCGGCGTCCAGGCGCTCCCGCTCTTCTTCGCTGATGCCACCTGCGAGACTGCCGTCCGCTCCCGCTGCCGCCGGGTCTCCCCTGAGCCGCCGCAGCACCAGGACCACTACGGCCAGCCCCATCAGGAGTGCCAAGGGCGGCATCACCCACGCCAGCAACCCGGCACCGGTCCGCTTCGGCAGGGCGCGGTATTCTTCCCCGTGGGCCGCGATCACCAGTTCGACGAGGCTGTCGGCGGGCAGCCCGTCCTGGGCCATCTGGTCGATGCTGTCCCTGAGTACCGCGGCCTCCCTCGACGGACAGACCTCCAGCATCTGTCCCGGGCAGTAGGGTGACCGGATCTTGCCGATCGCTTCCCGGGCCTCGGGGTGGACCTGGTGAGGAGCCGTTTCCTGGGCGACTGCGGCCCCGCACACCATCACCACCGCCATCGCCGGCAGCAGGGCGACCACTCGCAGCCGCAGTGCGCCGTGTTTCGCGATGGCAGGGACCGCTACGCGCTTCATCCTCTTTCGCCTCCGTCCATCGGTGCGCCGTCCATCCCGACTCCGGCGAGTGCGCGGATGACGGCGACGCATCCCGCTCCGGTCCGCTGCGGGTCGTATCCTCCCTCCAAGAATACCACAACCCGGCCACCGCAGCAGCGCGCGGCCGCCCCCATGACCATTCGGGTCGTCTCGTGGAGATCTTCGGGCTCCAGCAGCTGTCCGCCCAGCGGGTCCCCGGCGAGGACATCGAAGCCGGACGACACGAGGATGAAGTCGGGCTCGCAGCGCGACACCGCCGTCTCCAGCGCCATGCCGAAGACCTCCAGATAGTCGCTGCGAGGCGTCTCTGCGCGCAGCGGCACGTTCAGCGTGAACCCCTCCCCCCGCCCCCGCCCCGTCTCGTTCGCGGCCCCCGTGCCGGGATAGTGCGGGTACTGATGGAGCGACAGGAAGAACACGTCGGGGTCCTCGTAGAAGGCGTCCTGCGTTCCGTTCCCGTGGTGGACGTCCCAGTCGACGATCAGGACGCGCCCGGCCTCGCCCCGGGCCCGGAGACTCGCGGCCGCGAGGGCGATGTTGTTGAAGAGGCAGAACCCCATCGCGCGGCCCGGCGTGGCGTGGTGCCCGGGCGGACGCGCGGCGACGAATGCATTGCGGAACCGCCCGGCGGCGACCCCGTGCACGGCCTCGAGCCCCGCCCCCACCGTCCCCAGCGCCGCGTCCCACGAGGCGGCGGAGACGCGCGTGTCCGAGTCGAGCGCAGCCACCCGGCCCTGCTCCCGGGCCTGGTCCACCGCACGGCGCACCGTTTCGATCAGCGCGTCATCGTGCACCAGGGCGATGTCGTCTTCGCGGGCGTCCGCCGGCGCCACCTGCACCACCCGGTCGTGCAGCGCGATCAGGTCGTTCTTCAGCGCCGACGCGACCGCGCGCAGGCGTCCCTGGTGCTCGGGGTGTCCCCAGCCGGTGTCGTGCAGCACCGCCGAGGGGTGCATGAGGAAGGCGGTGGGCGCGTCGCTACCGCCCGCGCCGGCGCCGCCAGTGCTGCCCGTGGGGTCGTTCATGCGGGCGGGCCACCGCGCCTAGAGCGCGCCGACCGGCTCTCCCTCGCGCGCGATACGCTCCTGGATGCTCAGGATCTCGGGGCGCCGCGTGCGCATGGCGGTCAGGGCGTCCACAGCCGCGCTGGTCGCCGACATCGTGGTCAGGTACGGCACCCCGTACGCGATCGCCGCGCGCCGCATGGCGTAGTCGTCGTACTGCGACTTCTTGCCGAGCGGCGTGTTGATGAGCAGCCCGACGTGCCCGCTCACGATCCGGTCCACGATGTGGGGCCGTCCCTCGCCGACCTTGTGAATTCGTTCACAAGGGATGCCGAGCTGCGTGAGGTGGTTGCGGGTGCCTACGGTGGCCAGGACCCGGAAGCCCAGGTCGGCCAGGCGGCGCACGAGCGGCGTCACGGTCGGCTTGTCCGCGTCGTTCACGGTGACGATCACCGAGAGCTCGCGGTCCCCCTCGGGAAGGCTGTTCCCCGCAGACACCTGGGCCTTGGCGAAGGCCATCCCGAAGGAGTCGTCCACGCCCATGGCCTCTCCCGTGGAACGCATCTCGGGGCCGAGCAGCGTGTCGACATCGAACCGGTTGAAGGGGAAGACCGCCTCCTTGACCGCGACCCCGTTCACCTCCGGCTCCGACGGCACATCGAGGTCGGCCAGCGTCTCCCCCGCCATGACCCGCGCAGCCAGCCGCGCCAGCGGTACTCCCGTGGCCTTCCCGACGAACGGCACCGTCCGCGACGCCCGCGGGTTCACCTCCAGCACGTAGACCTGCCCGTCCTTCACGGCGTACTGCACGTTCACCAGCCCCACGACCCCCAACTCCAGCGCGAAACGGCGCGTCAGGCGCCGCATCTCGTCCAGCTCCTGGCGCCCGAGCAGATACGGCGGCAGCACGCATGCGGAGTCGCCCGAGTGCACCCCTGCGTCCTCGATGTGCTGCATGATCCCGCCGATAACGACATCGGTCCCGTCGCAGAGCGCGTCCACGTCGGCCTCGAAGGCGTCCTCCAGGAAGCGGTCGACCAGCACCGGGTGGTCGGGCGACGCCTTGACCGCCCGCGCGAAGTAGTCCTTGAGCGACTCTTCGTCGTATACGATCTCCATTGCGCGCCCGCCCAGCACGTACGAGGGCCGCACCAGCACCGGGAAGCCGATGTCGCGCGCGATCACGAGCGCCTCGGCTTCGCTCATCGCGGTCCCGTTCGCCGGCACACGCGCGCCGATCCGGCGGCACACCTCTTCGAAGCGCCGTCGGTCCTCCGCCCGGTCGATGGCGTCCACCGAAGTCCCCAGGATGGGCACGCCTAGCTCCTCCAGCGCATAGGCCAGGTTCAGCGGCGTCTGCCCGCCCAGCTGCACGATCACCCCCTCCGGCCGCTCCCGCTCGACGATCTCGACCACGTCCTCCAGCGTCAGCGGCTCGAAGTAGAGCTTGTCGCTCACGTCGAAGTCGGTGGAAACCGTCTCCGGGTTCGAGTTCACCATGATCGTCTCGAAGCCGGCCTCCTTCAGCGCCAGCACCGCCTGCACGCAGCAGTAGTCGAACTCGATCCCCTGCCCGATCCGGTTCGGCCCGCTGCCCAGAATGACGATCTTGCGCTCGTCCGTGGGGTCGGACTCGTCCTCGGATTCGTAGGAGGAGTAGTAGTAGGGGGTCGCCGCGGGAAACTCCCCCGCGCAGGTGTCGACCACGTTGTACGTCGGCCGGATCCCCCATTGCCAGCGCTGCGTCCGTATGGCGGCCTCGTCCACCCCACGCAGCGCCGCGAGCTGCGCGTCGGCGAACCCCTCGCGCTTCATGCGGCGCACCGAGGCCGCATCGAGGGACGGCAGGCCGGCGAACCAGTGTTCCAGTTCGAGGATCTGTACGAGCTGGTCGAGGAACCACGGATCGATCCCGGTGGCGCGCTGGAGGCGCTCGATCGAGATGCCCGCCTCGAGCGCGCGCTTCAGCTGGTATTTGCGCCACGTCGTGGGCCGCCGCACGGCGGTCAGCAACGCCTCCGGGTCGTCCCCCTCGAGTCCGTCATCGGCGGGGGTCTTGCCGCTCACCCAGCCGATCCGCCCCACCTCCATCCCCCTCAGCCCCTTCTGCCAGGCGCTGCGGAAGGTGCGGCCGATCGCCATCGTCTCGCCCACCGCCTTCATCTGCACGCCCAGCGTGTCGTCCACATCCGGGAACTTCTCGAAGGCGAAGCGGGGGAACTTCACCACCACGTAGTCGAGCGCGGGCTCGAATGACGCCGGCGTCGACTTCGTGATGTCGTTCGGCAGCTCGTACAGGTGATACCCCACCGCCAGCTTCGCCCCAACGCGCGCGATCGGGAAACCGGTCGCCTTGGAGGCCAGCGCCGAGGACCGCGACACGCGGGGGTTCATCTCGACCACCAGCATCTCGCCGTCGTCGGGATTCACGGCGAACTGGATGTTGCAGCCGCCCGCCTCGACGCCGATCTCGCGGATGATGGCGATCGCGGCGTCGCGCATGCGCTGGTATTCCAGGTCGGAGAGCGTCTGCGCCGGCGCCACCGTGATCGAGTCGCCGGTATGCACCCCCATCGCGTCGAAGTTCTCGATCGAGCAGACGATGATCACGTTGTCGAGGCCGTCGCGCACCACCTCGAGCTCATACTCCTTCCAGCCGATCACGGAGCGGTCGATCAGCACCTCGGTGATCGGGCTGGCGTCGAGTCCCTTGCGCACCTGCGCCTCGAATTCGGCCAGGTTGTAGGCGGTGCCGCCGCCCGTGCCGCCCAGGGTGAACGAGGGCCGGATGATCGCCGGGTAACCGGTGTCCTCGATGATCTCCAGCGCGTCGTCGACGCTGCGTGCGAACCCGCCGTGTGGGACGGCGAGCCCGATCCGGCTCATCGCCTCGGTAAACTCCTCGCGGTCCTCGGCCATCTTGATCGAGCGTTCGTCGGCCCCGATCAACTCGACGCCGTGCGCGGCCAGCACGCCCTGCCGATGCAGATCCATCGCGATGTTGAGCGCGGTCTGCCCGCCCATCGTGGGAAGCAGCGCATCCGGCTTCTCGCGCTCGATCACCCGCTCCACCCACTCGGGGGTCAGCGGCTCGATGTAGGTCCGGTCCGCCAGATCCGGGTCCGTCATGATCGTCGCCGGATTGGAATTGACGAGGATGACCCGGTAGCCCTCCTCCTTCAGCGCGCGAACGGCCTGCGTGCCCGAATAGTCGAATTCGCAGGCCTGGCCAATGACGATTGGACCCGATCCCAGGATCAGGATCGAGTCGATGTCGGTGCGTTTAGGCAACGTCGAATGCCGGGGGGATTTCGGCCACGGCTGCTAGTCGGCGCTTTTCTCGGATTCCTTCCGGACCGCGGTGCGGAGAGCCATGGTCAGACCTCCCCATACGAACGCCATGATCACGATCATGGTGATCCAGGTTGCGGTGGTCATGGGAACGCTTCCCTTCGACTGCGCGGTGGGCTTGTGGCGGCGGCCGCGGCAGAGAGGCCGGACCGTGAGGACCGGGCGGGAGCGCCTCTTCCGGGGCCGGAATAAGGTGCGGAAACGGGGGCCGCAGGGCAAGACGTGGGCGGGGCACGGGCGGGGCGCCCCGGCGGCTCGCGACGGATCCCGAAGAACGACTTCCGGTGGGCGGGCGCGCGCCGGAGCTCGTCGGGCCGCCGCACAGCGCAACCTTGGCCGCGCGGGTGGCGCAACGCATGTTGAAACCGGTCCAACGTATTCCGTCCAGCCTTCGAGGGAAGTCATGAAACGCCTCACCGCCGCGGCCATTGCGCTCGTCCTCCTTCCGCCCGCGGCCACCCAGGCCCAGCAGCAGCGGTCCTACGACTACTTCGCGCCCCAGCGGGAGATGATCCAGCGCGGCGTGCAGGCCATCCTCCAGTGCAACGGTCTGTTCACGGGCAACCGCACGCTGGAGCAGGTCTTCGACCAGGAGTTGGCCTATCTCGCGGATCCCGTGGGGACGGCCGATGGGGGGGACTATGTCGTCGACTGGGAGCGGAAGGCCGTAGCGATCGGGGCGCCCGGCGCGATCCCGGTGATGCGGGCCGCGTTCCGCGATGGGATCGGATGCGTGATCATGTCGCCGGATCAGACCTTCGACGACATCGACGATCTGCCCATCCTGAACACCCCGCCGCTGGACGGCGATCCCGCCACCATCCCCTGGCCCGACGGCGATCTCGTCGAGGACCGCTCGCTTCCGGCCGGCGTCGATCCGGTGGCCCTGCAGGACGCCTCCGACTGGACCTTTCAGCGCGAGTCTCCTGAGCAGGTGACCCTCAGCCTGATCGTGGTGCAAGATGGCCGGATCATCCACGAGCGCTACGCCCCCGGCGTGAACATGTCCACGAAGACGCGGACGTGGTCGACCGCGAAGAGCATCGCCGTGACCCTCATCGGCATGCTCGTCGACGAAGGCAGGATGGCGCTCGACGACCCCCTGCCCTTCGACTGGCTGCCCGACAACGCCGGCTCGCCCAGGACGGACCCGCGTCGCCACATCACGCTCCGCCACGTGCTCAACATGTCCAGCGGCCTCTATCCCGTGGACAGCTGGGGCATGGAGTACGCCACCGGTTCGGGCTTCTCCTACTGGGCCGGAGCGAGTTCGGTCGACGGCGCGCGCAACCGCTCGCTCATGCGCGATCCAGGCACGTTCTGGGACTACGAGAACTACGACACCCTGCTCGGCATCTACGCGATGAAGCATGTGATCGGCGACGCGCAGGACTACCTCGAGTTCCCGCGCCAGCGCCTCCTCGACAGGATCGGAATGCGCAGCACGCTCCTGAGCACCGACCGCTTCGGCGACTTCATCATGAGCAGCCAGGTCTACACGACAGCCCGCGACCTCGCCCGCTTCGGAATCCTCTACGCGCAAAACGGGGTCTGGAACGGCGAGCGGCTGGTGTCGGACGAGTGGATCGACTTTGTGCGCACGCCCGCTCCCGCGACATCGGAGAGCGGCAACTTCTACGGCGGCCAGTTCTGGCTGGTTCCGGACGACCGCACCGATGTGCCGTCGGATGCCTACTCCACCGCCGGCAACCGCGGCCAGTTCGTGGTTGTCGTGCCCTCCCACGATTTGGTCATCGTCCGCCGCGGCCTGGACTACGGCCGCCAGGGCTTCGACCGCTGGGACATGACGCGCGAGGTGCTGAAGGCCTTCAATCCGGTGGCGACCAGCAACCGCTAGCGCGGGGAGTCCGCCACAGATCCAGCGCAGCATCGAGGACGGCCAGTACCCCTCCGCTTGACATCTACGACATCGTGTCTTAATGTTACGACATGTTGTCGTGTGGACGTGTCATTGGAGGAAGAGAGCGACCGTGACGATGCAATCATTGCCCAACTCCGAACTCGCCGTAATGGAGCTGCTGTGGAGGGAGGGCCGCCTGACCGCCCGGCAGATCCTCGACCAACTCTACCCTGACGTCGCCAAGCCGCAGCACGGGACGGTCCAGCGCCTCCTGCAGCGGCTTCGCGGCAAGGGCCTTGTGGTCCGCGACCGTGATCTGGGGGTGAACGTCTTCTCGCCGGCCATCAGTCGCGAGGAATACGCCAGCGGGCAGTTGGAATCGCTGGCGAACCGGCTTACGCAGGGCTCACTGGTGCCGATGATCACGAGGTTGGTCGAAGACAACAAGCTGACGCGCGTCGAGATCGACAAGCTGCGCCGGATCCTGGAGGAATAGCATGGTCGACGTATTGCTTCAGATCGGGGCGGCAAAGCTGGTGGTTTCGGCGGTGCTGGCGGGTGTGGCGTGGGTGGTGCAGCGGCGGGTGGGCCATCCGGCGGTGGCCCATTTGCTCTGGTTGCTTGTGCTAGTCGCGCTGCTGCTCCCGGCGGTGGTCGCAATCCCGGTGCTCCCGGGCGAAAGCGGCGCAGCCGCGGTGATCGCCGAAGATGCAACGCTAGCGGGTGAAGTGGCCGCCCGATCTGGCCCCTTCGCAGCCGGCAATCAACTCGACGGGCGCGGCGTGCCCTTCCCCACCCGGATTGCCGACAACGCCAAGCCCGTACTCGTAGTCGTCTGGCTCGCCGTGACGGCGCTGCTGTTTTTGTGGACCCTGCTTCGAGCACTCCGGTTTCGGCATTGGCTCGCGCGGACTTCACGGCCGGCACCGCAGGAACTGCGCGACGAGGTCTCCGAAATCGGGAGCAGGTTGGGCTTGGCTCAGGTGCTGGAAGTATGCACGACAACTGCACGCGTCTCACCAATGGTGTTCTGGGTCGGGGGCAAGATCCGGCTGGTGATCCCGTCGATTCTGGTGGTCTCCCTCGACTCGCAGGACCTCCGCGCCGTGCTGGCCCACGAACTCGCCCACGTTCGCAGGCGTGACCACTACGTGCGCTGGATCGAATGGCTGGCTTGCTCGGCTTTCTGGTGGAACCCTGTGGCCTGGTGGGCCCGCCGCGAACTGAGGGTCGCTGGTGAGGCGTCGTGCGACGCCCTTGGTGTGACGGCACTACGGTGTGCGCCGCGTGACTACGCCGAATCGCTGATACGCGTGGTGGAGCTTCTGTCCAAACCGCCCACGCCCCCAACCCCGGTGTTCGCCAGCGGTACCGCAAATAGCCGAAGTCCCAAAGCTCTTGCGAGTAGAATCCGAATGCTCATTTCCGGTAAGTCCGCCGTTCAACCCTCCCGATGGATCCGCGCTACAGGCGCAACAGCAGCAGTGTGCCTGCTTCCCCTCGGACTGGTCTATTGCGGTTTCGCCGACCAGTCGACACCGACCCAGCTGGAGGAAGCGCCCGACCTGACGGAACCCGCGATACCCGGCCTGATCGAGGGCGAGCCATTGGGAGAGTCAAGGCGATTGTCGTGGTCGTGGCAGCAAGACCGTGCTCTTCCAGTGCCGTTGGTCGATACGTTGTTCACCTACTACATCGCCAGGAGGCATGGAGACAGCGTATCGATCAAGCTCTTCGATCCGGGCCGACTGCTCGATCATCCGCGGGCATCAGGGTGCATTTGGGTAGTCGAACCACGCCGCGGAGATGATCGGCAGGAACCGCAGAGGATCTGTGCTGATGCATTGGCAGTCGAAATGAGAGCGCAGGAAGGGATCGAACTGATCGCCGCGTGCAGGAGTAGCATCATCCCAAGTGGCCGTCGGCGCGGCATTTGCATTTTTCCGGAGATGCCCGTCATTCACCTTGGCGCGCGGGAGGTCACCGCCGGAGAAGTGTGGCGGCTACAGGATAGTATGGTTGGCCGAGTCGCAACGCCTGACCAGCCGACCCAAGGGCTGCCGGAGGAATAATATGTTCGACGTACTGCTTCAGATTGGCGCGGCGAAGCTCGTGGTGTCGGCGGTGCTGGCCGGTGTGGCGTGGTTGGTGCAGCGGTGGGTGGGCCATCCGGCAGTCACTCATCCACTCTGGTTGCTTGTGCTAGTCGCGCTGCTGCTCCCGGCGGTGGTCGCAATCCCGGTGCTCCCGGGCGAAAACGGTGCAGCCGCGGTGATCGCCGAAGATGCAACGCTAGCGGGTGAACTGGCCGGGGGTGAGGCGAGCGCGGCCAGCCCCGAAGATCCCGAGCCTGGCACGCGCTTTCCCCCACAGGTCACCGGGAACGGCAAAGTCATACTCCTGATCGGCTGGCTGGTAGTCGCTGCCGCGCTGCTCGTGTGGACCCTGCTTCGAGCGCTCCATTTCAGGCATTGGCTCGCGCGGACTTCACTGCCCGCACCGCAGGAACTGCGCGACGAGGTCTCCGAAATCGGGCGTAGCCTGGGACTGGCACGGCTTCCCGAAGTGCACACAACAACCGCCCGTGTGTCCCCCATGGTGTGCTGGACCGGCGGCATGATCCGGGTCGTAATCCCGTCGTTTCTCCTTGCCTCTCTCGACCGGCAGGAACTCCGCGCCGTGCTGGCACACGAACTCGCCCACGTCCGCAGGCGTGACCACTACGTGCGCTGGATCGAATGGCTGGCCTGCTCGGCCTTCTGGTGGAATCCGGTGGCCTGGTGGGCACGTCGCGAACTGAGGGCGGCCGAGGAAGCGTCGTGCGACGCGCTTGGTGCGGCAGCCATTGAGTCCACCCCCCGTGCCTACGCACGATCGCTCGTCGGTGTGCTGGAAGTGATGTCTACGCCGCCGACTCTTCCAACGCCCGCCCATGCGAGCGGTGTGACGAGCGGGCGACGCTCGGATTCGCTGGAGAGAAGGCTGAGAATCCTCGTCACCGGAAGATCGAGTGACCAGGCGCCTCGCTGGGTCCGCATGGCAGGCCATGCAGCAGCGGTGTGCCTGCTCCCTGTCGGCCTCGTGTACTGCAGCACCGAATTCCAGACCGAATCCACAGCCCTGGAGGAATCACCCGAGTTGCCGCCACTTATCTCGACCGAATTGATCGCCCTGGTGGACCTCAACCGCACGGATCCGCGTGCAGGCGAACTCCCTGAGCTTGGGGACGAAGATCCTTCGTTCTCCTTTTGGATATTCAACACCTCAACCGGCAGTGTCGGTCCTCTCCCCCTCGCCAACGCGCCGGTAATACCAATGGCATGCCGGCTGGACCCACAAGAGCCGGACGAAAGCGCACGCGAAGGGGCCATGCGAGTGTGCGCCGGAGCGATGTCCGACCGTCTCCGGCAAGCTGGCGATTCCAATCACGGGAACGTGTGCGTTGCTTGGGGAAGCCGGGTCGGCGGTTGGCGCGGGGTTTGCGATACCTGGGGGCCCATTCAGCGGGACCGGGCACGCGGCAAACTTACGGATGTTCCATTGATGGAGGGTGTCAGGATCAATATCCGCACCACACAATCCTTCGCCGGGAGCAAGAAATGAGAAGAATGATGGGCACGGCAGCCATCGCCCTCGCAACCGCCTCTTGCGGCAATCAGACGGTCTCGGTTGAAATCGCGTCGGAGGCGCGGGACAGCGCTGGAATCCGAATCGTCGAGAACGCACGCCCCCCCGATGGGTCCAAGCTCGGTTGGCGGGTTGATTCGGTGCCATTGCTGTCGATCGGTGCCCTCGAAGGCCAGGACCCTTATCTACTTCATCAAGTCCGCGACGCGACACAGCTGTCCGATGGCCGCATCGTGGTCGCGAACCGAGGCTCGCAGGAGGTGCGGGTTTTCGACGGGGCCGGCGTCCATCTCGCTACGTGGGGGCGACGCGGAGAGGGACCTGGCGAATTCAACAGCCTGGTCGCGGTCGCGGACTGGCAGGGCGACTCACTGATCGCATGGTATTCGCAGCGAGAGCGTCTTTCCGTCTTCGATCTGGATGGCAACTTTGGCCGTACAATGATTCCCGGAGACCCCGCCGATGGGCGTGACACGCCTGAAGAGGTTTTGGCAGACGGCACCATTCTCGTATCTCGGTTCAGCCCGGGCGGGACCGGGCTCGGAGATGGTTTGGCCCGTCCAGAGCGCCTGCACGACATCGTGGACGCGGAAGGAGGGCTGATAGCTTCGCTCGGAGCCAGTCCCGGTTCCGAGAGCTATATCTCGACGTCCGGCAACATGGCGACAATCATGACGATCCCGTTCGCGCGCGCCGCCCGGACCGGCGTGTGGGCCGGCCGATTCGTCGTTGCCGCTAACGACGACTATCAGATCAGGGCCTTTGGGCCGACCGGAGCGCTCGATCTCATCGTCCGGCGCGACCACGCCTTGATTGCGCCGGCGCCTGCGCACCTCGACGCTTACATCGAACGGCAGGTGGCAGCCAGACCGCCCGAGGAACGGGTCGAAAGGCGGCGCGCCTTGCGCGAGCAGTTGGCCGAAGTGCCCATGCCGGAAACGCTTCCCGCCTTTGACGAGATCATGGCGGATGCACTGGGGCATCTCTGGGTCCAAGAATACGACCTACCCGGCGAGGACCGAGCGAATCCCCTCTGGACCGTGTTCGACCCCGAGGGACGTGTCCTCGGGTTCGTCGAGACGCCATCCGGATTGCGGATCTACGAAATCGGCGAAGACTACATCCTCGGCCGCGCCACCGATGACCTCGGAGTGGAATACGTGCAGGTGTGGTCGCTTGACCGTACCGGCGACTAACCCTCACTCCCGTCGCCGCGCAGCCTGATCCAACCCCCGCACTTCCAGCACATCCCCCACCGTCCGCAGCCCGTCGATCACATTCTGGATGTGCTCGGCGCGCGGCAGCCCGATCAAGTCGATGCCGCGCTGGACCGCGTCGCGGTGCACGCCCCGCGCGAACCCCTTGTCCTTCATCTTCTTCGCCACCGACTTGGGCTTGAGGTCGTCGATGCCGTTGGGCCGCACCAGGCAGCAGGCATACACCAGGCCGCTGAGTTCGTCGCAGCCATAGAGCACGCGGTCGAGTTGCGATTCGGGCACGACATCGGTGCGGTCCGGGTAGGCGTGGGCCTCGATCGCGTGCACGACCTCTTCGGGGTAGCCGAGTTCGCGCAGCCGGGCGACGCCGATCCGTGGGTGCTCGTCGGGATGCCGCTCCCAGTCCAGATCGTGCAGGAGCCCGGCCAGGCCCCACAGCTCCTCGTCCTCGCCCATGAGGCGGGCGTAGTGCCGGACGGCGGCCTCGACGGCGTACATGTGCTTTCTCAGCGCTTCGCTCGCGACCCATTCTTCGAGGAGCGCGACGGCGTCGGATCGGGTGTGCATCTTCAGGTCCTTTGCAAGGGTTGGATCAAACCGCGCTCGACGGGCACAGGTGCGACAGCGTGCACTGGTTGCAGCGCGGCTTTCTGGCGTTGCACACCTGCCGCCCGTGATAGATGAGCAGATGGGCCAGCATCGTCCAGACCCCGCGGGGGAAGAGTTTCATCAGATCCTGCTCGATCTTCACGGGCGAGGTCTCCTTCGTGAACCCCATGCGGCCGGTGAGGCGCTTGACGTGCGTGTCCACCACCACGCCCTCGTCGATCCCGAAGGCGTTGCCCAGGATCACGTTGGCAGTCTTGCGGCCGATGCCGGGGAGCGCCGAGAGCTCCTTCATGTTGCGGGGCAGCTCGCCGCCGTGTTCGTCGAGGAGCGCGGTGGCCATTCCGATCAGGTTGCGGGTCTTGTTGCGGAAGAAGCCGGTGGAGCGGATCACGTCCTCGAGTTGTTCCGGGAGCGCCGCTGACAGCGACTCGGGGTCGGGATAGCGGCGGAAGAGTTCGGGCGTGACCATGTTCACGCGCACGTCGGTGCACTGCGCCGAGAGGATGGTTGCTACCGCCAACTCGTAGGGGGAGGCGTGGCGGAGGGCGGATTCCGCGTCCGGGTACTCTGCGACGAGGATCTCGTAGATCTCGGCGGCGCGGGCTGTTCGCGCCTTCTGCGATTCGCGGCGGCGGCGGGGCTTGCGGGGGGTCATCGGGTCTTCACAGGAGGGCCGCGGGGAGTGACGTGGGCGGCGGGTTGGACGAGGGCGGCGGGCTGGACGGGGGCGGGCCCGCGGTGGGCGGATTCTCCGGGGCGGGCGGCGAACCCGCAGGGGTGTCCGTGGCGGCGTGCGGCGCAACTTGTGCTTGCGGAGGGTGCAGCGCGGGCCGCTCTCTCACCATGCGGCCCAGGAGGAGCGCCGCGAGCTTGAAGACCTCGGCGGGGGTGCGGATGCCGAGGAGGCCATCCAGTTCGGCGCCGGGAAGCGATGTGGTGAAGTCGCCACCGCCCTCCCGGGCAGGGCCGGCCACCCAGTCCGGCAGAGCTTCGACCGGCTGCGGGGGAACGGGCACAACGGCAAAGCCGGGGCGGTCGCTGCGCATACCGGCAGCGAGAGCCAGGTGGAGCGTGCCGTGGGCATCACCGTACCAGAAAAATCCATCCACCGATTCGGGCGGCTCGTTGCGCGCGTCCTCGATCCAGACGAAATGCTGGGGTAGCTGGACGTACCCCGCCTTTCCCACAAGTTCCTTTGTCCACAATGGGTTACGGTCCGCGGTAGCTGGAGCTGCGTCGTCGGGTATCAGGTCGCGCAACGTTTTTTGTTGCGCGAGGACCACCGCGCCGCGCGTTCGCCAGAGGTGGTAGGCGAAGAAGAGCACACCGCCGTGATCGTGGGCCGCCTCGGGCGCGGCGTCCTCTTCGCGCAACTCCGCCAGCACCCCCTGCACCGCCCCCAGCATTACGAACGCCGCGGGGTTGTGAAGGTCGACATCCCGCTCGCCGGCTTCCTCCGTCAGCGCCGGGAAGTGGCGGTCCGCGAACTCGGGGTCCGGGAGCAGCAGTTCGTACGGCGTGACCCGGGCGTAGGCGTCGTGAATGGCCACGCGGGGGGCTCGTCGGGCCTGCCGCGCCTACTCGGCGCCGCCCGCGGTCGCACCCTCGCTCGCGGCCTGGATCCTGCGCACCATCCAGCCGTTCAGCGCGAAGAGGACCAGCAGCACGATCCCGAACTGGATCAGCACGGACCCCACGTTATAGGGCGAGAACAGCGTCCACGTCTCGGCGGACCCGAAGTTGCCCCCGCCGGCGGACCACAGCCACCACACCATCAGAACGACGGCCTCGACCAGCACCAGGCGCATGGCCCAGTCCCACCACTTCCCGATGCGCACGTCGGAGTCGCCCGTGTTGATGAACTTCTCCCGCCACTTGGTCACCCCGTACTTCACGACCGCGAAGGCGAAGAAGAACCCCGAGAGCATGAGGCCGACCCCCCAGACCCAGTCCTGGTTCTGGAAGATGCCGATGCGGAGCGCCGACGGAACGCCGAAGAGGAAGCCCGCCGAGCCGACCGCCATGATCGCGTGCTTCCGCGTCAGGCCGAGGTCGATGAGGATGCGCGACGCCAGTTCGATCATCGCCACCAGGCTCGACCAGGCGGCGAACACGAGCGCGAGGAAGAAGAGCGCCATGAAGAACTGGCCGCCGGGCATCTGGGCGAAGAGCTGCGGCACCCAGATGAAGGTCAGCCCCTCGTTGCTCGCGCCCACGATCTCGCCGGCCGCCTCGGGCATGACCGAGAAGATCGTGCAGAGCACCATGATTCCCGCGAGCAGCGACATCGAGTTGTTGCCGAAGCCGATGACGAATGCGTTGAGCGCGGTGTCCTCGCGCGCTCGCATGTAGACCGCGTAGGAGAGCACCAGGCCCCATCCGGCGCCCGTGTCCCAGGCGTTCTGGGTGAGCGCTTCCAGCCAGATCTTGACATCGGTGAGCTGGCTGAAGTCGGGAGTGAAGAGAAACGCCAGCCCCGCGGAAGCCCCCGGCAGCGTGAGTGCCTTGATCGCCAGCACCACGACCAGAACGATCAGCGACGGGATCAGGAAGCGGGCCGCCGTCTCGATCCCGCGCACGCCGCGCGACACGACGAACACGCCGAGCCCCACGGCGATCGCGTGGAAGATGAGTGCCTGCGGGGTGGAGTTGAAGGCATCCCAGAAGCTGCCCGGGACCGCGGTGGGAACTTCCTGGGTGAGCGTCGCGACAAAGAAGCGGATCGTCCACCCCATCACGACCGAGTAGTAGAACATGATTGCGACGGCGACCCAGGCGACCCACGCCCCCATCCACGCAAACTTCGGCCCGATCGTCTTGATGAACGAGCCGATGGTCCCGCGACGCGTCCCCTTCCCCATCCCGAACTCGAGGATGAGCAACGGAATCGACCACAGCAGCAGGAAGACAGCCCACGCCACCAGAAACGAACCGCCGCCGTTGGACGCCGCAATGCGCGGGAAGCGCCAGATGTTGCCTGTACCGACGGCCATGCCGAGCATGGCGAGAAGCATGCCCCATCGGGTAGTGAAGACTTCGGATCTGGTGGCCACGGTAGAGGGCTCCCTGTTGGTTGCGGTCTCGGGGTTGCAGGGTGCGGCGGCAAGGGGAGCCTCCGAATGGGTCGCCCGGCCGTGGCTCCCTTGTCCGGCCACCGAATAGGCTATCGTGAAGGATGCCACAGTACAACCGTGCCCGCTTCAAACCCGCGTGGTGGCTGCGAAACGCGCATGCCCAGACCCTGGCCGGGAAATACATGCGTCCCGGCGCGGCCTTCCCGCTGGAACGCCGCAGAGTCGACACCCCCGACGGGGACTTCCTCGACCTCGACTTTGCCCCTCAACCCGCGCCGCGCTCGCCCCTCGTCGTGGTGCTGCACGGGCTCGAGGGCTCGACGCAGCGCCGGTACATCTCCATGATGCTCCGCGAACTCTTCGACCGCGGGCTGCGGGGAGTGGGCATGAACTTTCGCGGCTGCGGCGGCGAGCCGAACCGAGTCGCGCGCTGCTACCATTCGGGCGACACGGGTGACCTGGCGCATGTCATCGCTCGGCTCCGGGACCTGCACCCGGGGTGCCCGATCGGAGCCGCGGGGTTCAGTCTCGGGGACGGATCGCCCAAGGCCAGAATCACGGCAGAGAATCGTCTAACTGCTTACAGGGCTGCACGATCTGCGTTTTCTGCCGTTGGACTGGACACTATTGGACCGTGCCGCGAAAGCGGGAAAAGCGGACCTGAATGGCGGGAATCGGCCCGCACGGAGGCGGTCCTGTTTCATCAAGCTCTCGACGAATGTCCCTTGAGATCCGGTGGCCCATTAGGAACATAACCTCCGTCTTCCCGTCGGGACCGGCTCCCGATGGGAAGGCGGGGGGAACCGCCGAGGCTTCGGCGGTTGCAAGCGCAAGGTGCGCGCCCTACGCGTCCCTGGCAATGACGCGTCGGATCGTCCTCACCACGTTCCCGCACCTACGCGATAGGCTTCGTGCCAGCAGTCCGGCCAGCCACGGAGATCCGGTGGCCCATTAGGAACATAACCTCCGTCTTCCCGTCGGGACCGGCTCCCGATGGGAAGGCGGGGGGAACCGCCGAGGCTTCGGCGGTTGCAAGCGCAAGGTGCGCGCCCTACGCGTCCCTGGCAATGACGCGTCGGATCGTCCTCACCACGTTCCCGCACCTACGCGATAGGCTTCGTGCCAGCAGTCCGGCCAGCCACTATCCGTGATCTCGGGGCGTCGGCCGGCCGGCGGGCTGCCGCGCTTCGCTTGCCCACCCTCGTTCGGACGCCGGGAAACCCGCCATCCAAACGAGGGTCCGATCCTGCCGTCCCTCTCCGCAAGGGAGGGGCAGACCACATCGGACACCATCAACCCAAGAACGAACCGCCTGTGAAGTGAAAGCGGGGCAGGTCCATGGTGCACTGATCCATTACATTGGTGTCCCACGGATACCGACTCGTTGCGGCGGGCGCCGCGGTCGTCCCTGTGGCGGTTTTCGTGTATCGGCGGTCCGAGCGCACTCCCGACACACCCGAATTCAAGCCCGCGACGGAGAGGTTGACACAATGATCGTCTTCGACTCCACCCCGATCGTCAAACGAGCCGAACCGCGGCGGATCTTGGCAAGCAGTACTCATTTCTGGCTGTCGTTGGCGTGCCTGGCCGTGGTGCCTTCGCAGGTTCAGGGGCAGGAGGTAGCGGGCCGTTTCATGCTCGAAGCCGGGATCGTGGGGAACAACCAGTGTCCCGGACAATACGTCGGCATCAACGGGCGGGTCGCGGGGCCGGTGTCGCTATACGGGATGGTGGAGACCTACCGGTGCGCCGGCCCCTACGTCACGGACCTGGGCGGCAACACCGGCATGACCGGGGTCGCCATCCCTCTGTTTCCTCAGGCCGGGTCGCGCAACCATATCGGCGCCTCGGTCCTGCTTGGACGTTCCAGTTGGCTCGTTCGCCCGAGGTTGCGCGTGGGGATCCACTACGACGGCAGCGACTACGTTGAGCCGACCGCCGGTGCGAGCCTGACGTTCGGACGGCGCTACGGGGCGCGCTTCATCCTCCATGTCGACGAGTCCGACGAGCGCTTCCAGATGGGCGGATACGTCTCGTTCTGAGCCCCCCTGTGGAAAACGATGTCGCGGGCCAGAGAGCGGGGACCGGGACCTAACCTTGACGTGAAGCGTGACTTACACGCTTGGTCGATTGCGAGCGCGTTCCGGCAAGAGACCGACCGTCTCCCTCGAACCCCTCGCCCGGCTTTGGGCTTGTCGCGGGCAGAACCGATGCGCGTATCGCGCTACACATTGCTACAACCTGCTGATGACGGTGGTAAGGAGAGCATGGGTGATGGGGAGGGCCCAGAACGCGCTGGAATCGTCCAGCCCGGACGCTTCCCCCAGATAGAAGAGCCCAAGGCCGAGGCCGACACCCGCTGCCGAACCGAGCAAGCCCCGGCTGAACCGAGCCCCCATGATGCTTGCGACCGCTGGTGGTCCCGCAACCATGGTCGCCGTGCCCAACAGCAGCCCGCCCGTACAGTCACTGGTGCTGTCAAAGCAGTTCAGGAAACCGAAGAAAAACGCGGCCTCCGACAAGGCGACGGCTCCGAGCGTCGGCCAGAAGACCCTGTGGAGGGACGGTGCCTGGGCGGAGTCAGGATCCGGTCGATCTCCGACATGGGGACCGGGCAACGAGGCCAGCTCGACGATCGTGAGCCCCTCGACATTGCTCGTCGTATAGAACGGACTCCGGCGCGCTTCGGCCATCGCCGCGCTGAGCGGCGCTGGTTTCATGGATGGCGGCGCGGCTTGTGCGCCCGCGCCGACCGGGAAGGCCACGGATGCGGCCAGCATGAGGCTCGGCACGAGGGTGCGGGCGATTCGTGGTTTGGTGATCATTGCCCAACTCCTGTTCGATGGCACACTGGCGCTACCCTCCGGCGGCACACCGGGTGACACCTGCTCGCGAACGGCGGTCGCGAGGGCCGAGTTTCAAGAACTCCCCCGTTGAAAGGGCGGGTGTCAATCGGCACGGTCCGGTGAGGAGTCGTCAAATGTACGTGACTTGACGTGTCGTCGCCTCCGCGACGGCTCAGAGGCCGTTGTCGGCCGATCAGGGGGATATTGGGGTAACCTACGGGCCGCAGCATCGCCTGAGACCGACGATCTCGGGTTCCCGAGGGGTAAGGGGTAGGGTGGAATGGGGTTTCGCGGGAGGGAGCGCCGCCGTCGTCGCCAAGGGTGAGGTGGTCGCTTTCCGCTTCGCCGTCCGTGAGGCCCTCGACCAGAGGCCGGGCGCGGTTGCCCGCGACGGCCCGGTGGGCGCTGTTCTGGACGGTGCCCTGAGAGGCGGTTTCGGCGGCTCCGCCAAGGGCTGGCTCACGCTCTTATCGTGCGTGAGCCAGCTTACCCCCTGGGGCCACGCTTCGCGCGTCCCCGAGCGGGGCTGGCGGGGGGCCGTGCCCCCTCTGACCCCCTGAGATCGCCGCCGCCGTAGCGACCGCCGAATACACCCTGCGGACGGTCCCCGGAGGCAGGTTCCGGGACGGCGGGGCCGACCGAATCAAGCCTTCGATCCCTGTCCTCGTCGCTGCGGAGACAGACTAGGCGGCGGCCGCCGAGGTGGCGATCAGCCGTCTCGGCCAATCCAATCCGTCCGCCCGCGATCCTGGCTCGCTTTGGCGTGGTACCTGTCAGGGATCGAGGGGGCGGAACCCCTCGTTAGCCTCGTGTACCCACAATGCGTATGATGGGTTGGCCACCGCAGATGGGGGAGTCTACTACAGTGAGCGACAGCGGAATCGTCGGGCAAGCCTACGGGCGAAGGATCCACGCCCGTGAAGTGGTCGCCATCGACGAAGCCGGGGACGGGTTGTGTTGGGTCCGTCTGACCCGGTTCGGCGACGATTGGCTCCTGATTCGCTCCGATGCCCGCGACGTGTCGCGCGCGGTGCGGAATCTCCGCCAGATTCCGGCAGGCGAGCAATCGGAACGCTTCCCGGAGGTCGGGCCATGAGCTTGCTCCACTACCTTGCCCTCGGGGCTCTGGCCGTCGCCGTCATCTTCGGACTGTCCACCGATGTGCGGGCCGCCGGCCGCCGCCTGTTTCTTCGCCCCCGTCAGTAGCCCGCAGAGCCGTGCCGCATCTTCCGCCGCGGACGCGCTCGGCGAGCCCTCGCGCTTCCCCGCTGCCGGGTCCAGGTTACAAGGGCTCGCGACGGGTCCGAGAGGGCTGCTAGCTTCGTTGAACAGGTCTCTCGCCGCTTAGGGTGGCGATCGGAGGCCCGTGACGGCCGGGGGAACCGTCACAGGCTGCTTGTCCCAACGAAGGAGGTCCCCATGCTCCGTGGTATCGCGCTTGCGCTGTTGGCGATCACCGGTTGTTCTGATGTCATTGATCCCAGCCACACGCCGCCACTTTGTAGCGCGCCTCAGCGGATCTACGCGATCAGCCAACATTCGATGACGTACCTCTCGTGCTTCGACCACCCGTACGCTTGGGACGACGCCGGTGTCCGCCACAGCGGGCGCAGTTCCGATACCTCGGTCGTTACCGTGACCAACAAAGTCCCATCGCCCGAATCAGCGCCGCACACAGACAACATACTCGTCCTCACTGGTCACACCCCGGGCACTGCTGTGATCACCATCGAAGCGACTGCTTCTGGTAGGGTGCAACGGCACATCCATCCGATTACAGTGCGGTTGGCGTTGGATACGGAAATCACCCGATGCGATGCCGAACCGATCCCGGGGGTCGAGGGAGCGACACAGCTGGCGATGGATGCGTGGGGGAAATCGAACGCCAATCTAAGAAACCTCACCGTGGCGGGCGTGGCTGGCCGGGACACGGTGCTGCACGTCTTCATGGAGCTCATGCCGGCTTTTGCGCGGGCGGAATGGTCCGTGAGCGCGGTAGGCGGGCCGATGTCGCAAGAAGACGTGCAGTGCGATCTGACCTTTGAGTTTGAGACCCACGGGCATGGTGTACCGCAGATCGAAGGGTCTTAGCAATCTGTGCCCTTCGGTGGAGGCGGCCCGCCTGATCGTGGCCGATTCCTCGGTCCCGTCGCCGAACGGGAATGCGCCGCGCGGTCCTGGTCGCCAGTCTGCGTTTAGCCGGACGGGCTCGCCGATCCGGTGGAACTCGACCAGTTCGGGGCGCGCCGAGACGGTGAACGGTCGCCGTGTGGTCCGGCCCGCTCCTTGCGGCCCTACGGCGCAGGGAGCCGACGTTCGGCCTCGGCCTTCCGGGGTCGAGCCCTGGCCGGGCCGGGGCTTTCCTGGAGCCGCGAGGAGGTCGTTCGGGGGTCCGGGGGAATCCCCCCGGCCAGAGGTTTTCGTGAAACGAAAACACATCTGGCTACACGGAAACCCCGCAAAACGCGGATCCGTTGCGAAACCGCCGCATCAAACCCGCTGGGCGGCGACAGCGGCCGCCCGCAAGCCGCGACCGCGGCCTCGGCGCGAGACTGCGCCACGACTGGCGAAAAACCCCCGCCGGCGCGACCTTTCCTTCGCGCAGATCGTGCGGTCCATCACCGAGAGGAATCGAATGATGGCACGCACGAAACGAAGTCGGCGCTCCTACGGCGCCGGAGAATGGGGCCGGAACCGGGTGAGGGTGTTCCCGGACCCGAAAACCGGCCTCTTCCAAGTCGAGTGGCGCGAGAACGGGCGAAGGCTCACCCGCTCGCTCGGGCACCGGGACTGGACCCGGGCGAAGACGCAGGCGGACGAGTTCGCCGCCGGGTTCGCAAGCCCGGATCTGAACGGCAAGGCGGAAGCCGAGCCCGAGCCGCTCACTCTCGGCACGCTTTTTGACATCTACGGTGAAGAGGTCACCCCGACCAAGACCCGACACGCGCGGCGGCATGATCGTAGCGCGACCAAGATGTTCCTCGGGTTCCTCGGGAGGAACCGAGACCCCGCGACCTTGTCGCAACGGGACTGGGACCGCTTCATCCGCGAACGGCGCGCGGGCAGAATTGGACCGAGTAGAAGGCCCGTGTCCGATCGGTCGGTCGAGCACGACCTCAAGTTTCTGATCGCGGTCTTGAATTGGGCCGGGAGGTCGAAGGACGAGCGGGGCTGCCTGCTCCTCGACAGGAACCCCCTCCGGGGCCTCAAGCTGCCCAAGGAGAAGAACCCGACAAGGGTGGTGCTCACCCAGGCCGAGTACGAAGCGTTGCTCCGGGTGTCCGCCCAGGTGAACTGGCGGTTCCGAGTGGCCTTGGTGCTCGCCCACGAGACCGGCCACCGGATCGGCGCAATACGTCAGCTTCGATGGAGCGACATCGACTTCGAGGGCCGTGAAGTCCGGTGGCGCGCGGAACATGAGAAGACGGGTTACGAGCACGTCACGCCTCTGACCGACGAGGCGGTCGCCGCCTTGGACGCAGCGCGGCGGATGGGCACCGGGAACGGAAACGCCCCGGTGCTGCCCGCGCCGAGGGATGCCGAGCGATGCATGAGCCACGTTTGCGCGTTCAAGTGGTGGAGGAAGGCGCAGACGCTCGCGGGACTGGAGCCGAAGCCGAGGCGGGGCTGGCACTCGCTCAGGCGCAAATTCGCCAGCGACCTGATGGACACGCCGCTCAAGGTGCTCTGTGAGCTTGGCGGCTGGAAGGATCCTCAAACGGTGCTCACGTGCTACCAGAGGCCAGACCCAGGACAGCTCAGGACGGCGCTGGAAGGCCGCCCGAGGGTTCGCAGTCTGAAATCCCGATCAGCGGGAATCATTCGGCGGGAATCAGACCCCAGATACTTCTAAGTCCATCGGATGCAATCAGTTGTAAATCCAATGAAACTTGTCTCGGGGGCAACGTGCTCCTCAAGTACCTTGGCGAGCGCGGCGAGGGCGCGGGGATCGGTGCCGCCGTGGCGGTGTCGGTCCCCTTCGACCTGTCACGCTGCGCCGACCGTCTGTCCAGCGGCGTGATGGGACGCACGTACGGTGCCCGCTTCCTGCGTTCGCTCCAGTGCAAGGTGCTGGCAAAGCGGCATCTGCTGGAGGACGAAGCCGATGTGGATCGCGTGCTTGAGGCCCGGACACTCAGGGACTTCGACGAAGTGCTCACGGCACCGCTGCACGGCTTCTCCGGCGCCGACGACTACTACAATCGCTCCGATGCGCGACGCTATCTCGGGCGCATCCGGGTACCGGTGCTGCTCATGCAGTCCCGGGACGACCCCTTCCTGCCCCGGGGCGCGACTCCGGAGGCGTTGGTCGCCGCCAATCCCCACCTTGCAACGGCGTTCACCGACCGCGGCGGCCACCTCGGGTTCGTGGAGGGCGCCTTCCCGTGGCGCCCGCGCTTCTGGGCCGAGCGGGAGGCCGCGCGGTTCCTGATGCGCGAGTTGCCGGCGCGCGAGTTGCTGGCAGGCTAGTTCGTAGCCCTACAGCCGCTCCCGGATCCAGCTCACCACGTGGTCGAGCCCGACCCGCACCTGCTCAAGGGTGTCGCGGTCCCGGATCGTCACGCTGTGGTCCTCCCCGGTCTGCCGGTCGATGGTGATGCACCACGGCGTCCCCGCCTCGTCCTGGCGGCGGTAGCGGCGGCCGATCGAGCCGGCCTGGTCGTAGGCGGCCGGGATCCTGGCCCGGCGCAGGGCGCCCAGCAGCTCGGTGGCGGTCTCGGGCTGGCCGAACTTCTTCATCAGCGGGAAGACGGCGGCCTTGATGGGTGCCAGGCGCGGACTGAGTCCCAGCACGACGCGCTGCTGCCCTCCCACCTCCTCCTCGCGGTATCCGTCGATGAGCGCGACCAGGGCCGCCCGTCCCACCCCCATCGCCGTCTCAACCACATAAGGCAGGTAACGCTCTCCACCGGCGGGATCGATGTAGATGAGGCGCTTGCCGGAAAACTCCTGATGGCGCGAGAGGTCGAAGTCGTTGCGGTTGTGCACGCCCTCGAGCTCCTGCCAGCCGAAGGGGAATTCGTACTCGATGTCGATGGCGGTCTTCGCGTAGTGGGCGAGCTCGTTGGGGCCGTGCGCATGCTGCCGCAGCTTCTCTGGCCGGATGCCGATTTCGTGGTGCCAGGCGATGCGCTGCTCGAGCCAGTAGTCGAACCACTCGTCGTCGCTGCCGGGCTTGACGAAGAACTGCATCTCGGCCTGCTCGAACTCGCGGGTTCGAAAGATGAAGTTGCCCGGCGTGATCTCGTTGCGGAACGCCTTGCCGAGCTGCGCGATCCCGAATGGCACGCGCTGGCGCGAGGTCTGCTGGACGTTGAGGAAGTTGACGTACGAGCCCTGGGCGGTCTCGGGCCTGAGGTAGACCACCGACGCGTCCTCCTCGACCGGCCCCATGAACGTCTTGAACATGAGGTTGAAGAGGCGGGGCTCGCCGAGTTCGCAATCGCCGTGGGCACCGGGGGCGACCGACGGCTTGCGCGGACAACCGGCATCCTCGATGTGGTCCGCGCGCCAGCGCTTCTTGCAGGTCTTGCACTCCAGCATCGGGTCGGTGAAGCCGGAGACATGCCCCGACGCCTCCCACACGCGAGGGTGCATGAGGATCCCGGCGTCGAGCCCCTCGATGTCGTCGCGCGCGTGTACCATCGCGGACCACCAGGCGTCGGCCACGTTCTTGCGCAGTTCCACGCCGAGCGGGCCGTAGTCCCACACCGAAGCGGCCCCGCCGTAGATCTCCGACGACTGAAATACGAAACCCCGCCGCTTGCACAGCGAGACGATTGTTTCCATGCGGTCCGCCACGTCGCGTCCCCGATTCTGAGTGTGGTTGGCCAGGTGCGCCCGAAAGGTACCCAAGACGCGGCGGGCGGCTACAGGCCCACCGCGGCAGCGCTCCATTCCCAGAGCTTCTCCTGGGCCTCGCGGTCCCGTGCCGCCTTCGACGGAGTCGCCGGAGCCCCCTTGTCGAGATAGGTGCCGGAGAGGTCCTCGTCGCGGCGTCCGACGGCCAGCTCCGCGAGAATCGGCCCGGCCTTGGCGGGGTTCTTTGTGAAGACAGTGGCAACAGCGCCGCCGCCGGGGACCTTCCCCATGTAGTTCCTCAGAAGGCCGGTGTCGTAGACTCCCGGGTGCAGCGCCACGGGTTCGATGTCCGTACCCGCGGCGCGGCGGGCCAACCCGAGCGTGAACAGGACGTTGGCCAGCTTGCTCTGCTGGTACGCCCGGGTGCGCCGATATGGCCGGGTCTCGAAGTTGGGGTCGCCGAAGTCGAACGGAGGGCCGGCGTGGGCGGCGGACGACACCGTGACCACGCGGCTCCTGCCGTCGTGGCGCTCAAGCAGGGGAAGAAGGCGGTGGGTGAGGAGGAAGTGCCCCAGGTGCGTCACCGCGAGCTGGATCTCGAAGCCGTCGGCACTCAGCGTGCGGTGCGCCGGCAGGAGGGCCGCATTGTTCACGAGGCCGGCAAGCGGGAAGCCGAGGTCCGTAATCGCGCGGGCGCCCTCGCGCACCGACGCGAACGATGCCAGGTCGGCGACGACGAGGTGATGACGCGAATCGCCGGGAAGGTCGGCCAGGGTGGCCAGCGCCTCGCTCCCCCGCCCTTCATCCCGGCACACCAGGATGACGCGATGTTCCTGCTCGGCGAGAAGCCGGGCAGCCGCAAGGCCGATCCCTCGGTTCCCTCCAGTGACTACAATGGTATTATTCATATGTATTCCGTACGGGCGACGTCGGTGCGCGGGCGCGCAAAGTATAACGAAGTCACGTTGCCTGTCCGGTTCAACCGAATCAGAGGGAACATATGAAGCTGAGCTTTACCGATAGAGCCCGCGACATGGTCGTGTCGTTCATGGACACTGAAGATGACGGGCCGCAGGCGCTGCGAATCGCGGTCGAGGGAAGTCCCTTCGCGCCCAACTACGAGCTCACGCTGGTCGAAGCGGCCACCCGCGGAGAGTCCGATGTCGAGGTCGACCTGGGCGCCTTCACGGTCCTGGTCGACGAGTCGAGCGTGAACCGTCTGGATGGTGCGAACGTGGATTTCGTCGAGACCATCCAGGAGAGCGGTTTCCAGATCACGCCGGACCCGGATGCCGTGAAGGAGGCGATGGATTCGGCGGGGCCAGGGGGTGAACTCGCCGAGCGGGTGACCCACGTGCTCGACACCGAGATCAATCCTGCGATCGCGGCCCACGGCGGCGTCATCAACCTGATCGATGTGCAGGGCACCGAGATCTTCATCGAGATGGCGGGCGGGTGCCAGGGGTGCGCGATGTCGCGCATGACGTTACGTCAGGGTGTGGAGCGCATGGTGTCGCAGTCGGTGCCCGAGGTGACCGCGATCCACGACGTGACCGACCACGCGGGCGGAGACAACCCCTATTTCACGTAGGGTCCTGATTCGCGGTGCCACGGTAGTCATGCCGCGGGAGACCGCGCGGACTTCGGTGCTGCTCGAGGACGGACGGATCCTGGGGGTCGACGCGCCCCCGCACACTCGCGCCGACGAAGTCGTGGACGCTGCCGGGCTGCATCTTCTGCCCGGCGTGATCGACGACCAGGTGCACTTTCGCGACCCCGGCCTCACGCACAAGGAGGACCTGCGGACGGGGAGCCGCGCGTGCGCGGCCGGCGGGGTGACCTCGTTCCTGGAGATGCCCAACACCGTGCCGCAGACGGTCACGGTCGAGGCGCTCGCCGACAAGCTGGCGCTGGCGGCGCGGCGCTGCGTCGTCAACTACGGCTTCTACATGGGCGCCACGACCGACAACGTGGACGAGCTCTGCCGCGCCGAACGCACCCCCGGCGTTGCGACTCCCGGGATCAAGATCTTCATCGGGTCGAGCACCGGGAACATGCTCGTCGACGATCAGGAGTGCCTCGAGGCGATCTTCGCCGAGACCACGCTTCCGATCACGGCGCACTGCGAGGACGAGGCCACCGTGCGCGCCAACCGGGCGAGTCTCACCGGCCCGCTCACCATCCACGACCACTCCCGCATCCGCGATCACAAGGCCGCGGTCACCGCCACGCTCCGCGCCATCGACCTGGCCGAGCGCCATCGCCACCGCTTTCACGTTCTGCATGTTTCCACCGCAGAGGAGGCGGCGATCCTGGCGGAGCCGCGCGACCTGATTACCGCCGAGGTCTGCCCGCACCACCTCTTCTTCGACACCTCGGACTACGACCGCCTGGGCACCCTGGCCCAGATGAATCCATCGCTCAAGACCGCGGACGACCGGGCCGCGCTGTGGCGGGGGCTGGCAGAGGGCGCCATCCAGATCCTCGCCACCGATCACGCGCCGCACACCCTCGAAGAGAAGCGCGCCCCCTACCCCGCCTCGCCGTCGGGCGTCCCCGCCGTCGAACTCTTCCTGCCCCTCATGCTGAACGAGGTGAACCGCGGCCGCTGCACGCTCGAGGACCTCGCCGCGTGGATGAGCGACGGCCCCGCGCGGGTGTGGGACATCGTCGGCAAGGGCCGGATCGAGCCCGGCTACGACGCGGACCTGGTCCTGGTCGACATGGCCGAGGAGCGCGAGGTGCGGAACGAGGATCAGCGCTGCAAGAGCGGCTGGACCCCGTGGCACGGAACGAGACTCCAGGGCTGGCCCGTGCGGACGTGGGTGGGGGGGCGGACGGTCTTCGCTGATGGGCGCGTGGCCACCGAGCCGCTCGGCCGCGAGCTCGTCTTCGACCACGAACGGGGCGGGTACTGGGCTACGCGGGGGTGAACGCCCGGAGTAGTTCCACGGAAACGACCACGGACACGGGCATGCTCGGTTGGGACAGGTTGGGAGCTGGTTACGCCACCCGATTGTAAACTCTGATTGTCATTATGTAAGGTCGACATTACTTGATGCCCCGGATGCCATCGCCGGCTCCACAGTTCCCACCAACGGGTAATGGTCCGATCCGAAGGTGTCCGCCAGGCGATGATACTCTGCGTGCCATCCCGGGGGCAGCTGGAACATCAGGTGGTCGGAGTGCCGCAGCCAGCCCCCGATCTCGAAGTGGTGGGTCGGTTTGAGGTCCGGCTGTGCCGGGAGGGGAAACCGCGCTCGCGCGAGCCTGTAGGCGCCCTCGCGCCTGCCGCCGACCCAGGTGTTGAGGTCGCCGCCGAGGACCTGGGCATGTGAGTGGGCATCTTCAGAAAAGACATCGAGAAGATCGGCCATCTGGCGGCGGCGGGCGGCTCCAATGGAGCGCCACACCCGGCGCCATGGGGATCTGTTGTCGAGGTGGATCGAGCACACGGCGATGATCGTGTCCGCGATTGTCAGGTTCGCCGTAACCGCGACGCGACGCTGGCGCTCGAACGGGAGTTCGATGGCGCGCGGCGACGACAGGGGGACGTTTGCAAGGATGGCATTCCCGCGGTCCTCGGGGGGGTCGGCGGACGGGTGGCCATTGCGCATCGACGGGACGTAAACAAGCGAGAGACCAGCCTCGCGGGCGAAGGCGACGATGTCGGTGCGGGGCTCGCCTGGTGGAACAGGCGCGATGCGAGATGCCCAGGTTGCGGTGGGGGCCACAGTCGATGCCCCGGGCGACGGGATATCCGGACCCGCTGCGAACACCTCCTGCAGCAGCAGTGCGGTCGGGCGCGCCCTGGTGCCCTTGCCCGCTGTGAGGTGATCCCACAGGGCGCGGATCGCGCCACCCCCCACATTCGCGTTCCAAGCGCCTACCGTGAGCGGCCAGTGAGCCGAGCGGTGGCGTGGCACGTGCGAGGGAGCCGCATTGCCGACCCTGGCAGGGCCGACCGCGGCCCGCCAGCGCCGGAGCGCAGGGGAATCCCCGGGTGGAGCGGCACCGGTCCACACCACTGGGGGCGCAGGACGGCCAGCCAGGTCCAAGCTCTGCCGCCAGAGATCGCTCATGTATTCATCCTTGGTCACCACGGGGGGTAGGTAACCAGAATTCGATGCACTGGGAGATGGACGTCAGCAGCCGCCTCCGTCAGCTTCGGAGACGATTCTGGCAGAGTTGCTTGATACCTCGAACACTATCGTTGTCCCACCTTCGTAGTGGTATTCGCCCACCACTCCGATGATGATGTCGTATACCTGGAAGAGACCGAGGATCTCGCGTTTGGGGTACCAATCGTCCCCCTTCTGGTAGCCGCCCTGGTCTGGAGGAGGCCGGTCCTGCAGTCCGAGCCCGGCCTGGATTGAGTCCAATCCAGGCAAGTCCTCTGTCGTCAACCTGACTGCAGATGGAAGGTTGAAGGCTACATCACCCCCGCGTCCCTCCGGGCCGCTCATGTTCCAGTAAGGGTCCATGCGCAACGACCAACCGGCCAGGCAATGCCTACTGGCCAGCATCACATGGGTCACGGTGCCCGGCACCACGTTCCTGCGGACATACCGGTACCATTGCAGCGGAGCGTCGATGCGAAGGCGGTCCTCGCCTGCGACCCGGAAGGGGAGGAGCCAGCCTTCGTCGGAAATCCGCGGTTCATCGGGAGGGCTCTGCAATGGATGCAGGTATCCGCTGCTATCGACACCGGCTGCCTCGACCAGGTCGGGCCACGGCAGGTCCCAATTCCCGTCGTGATGCCGCCGTCCAATCGGATCCAGCCTGGATCCATCCCGCGACACAAGGGCCACCCATAGGGCTTCGGTTCGGTTCTCGGCTGGCTGGCGCGCACACAGCGACGCGTTTCCGGAAAACGTGGAAATGATATTCGCTCTTCCGTCCCGCAGTTCAACGAGTGCCCAGGTGACGACATGACCGCCGAACCGAGGACCAGCCTCTACGTAGCGGATCATCGCTACATCCCGGTCTTCTCCGACCCTCGCGAGCCCGGCTATAGTCCGGCGCGGGTACCGTCCGGCCGGGTTGCGGAGGTCACCTGGAGAGTCGTAGCCGCCGTCACTGTCGGAGGGTTCGTTCGGAAACCCGGCTGCGGTCAACATCTCGTCCAGACCCGGAATGTCATCCTCCGCAAGATCGCCAAGCGCCGGACGGCTGACGGCCAGTCCTGCCGGGACGGCTCCCTCAATCTCCCCCCGGCCTCGCATCACCCAGAATCCACAGCGAGAGTTGTCGGTGTGAAGCAATGCAGTCGCTTGAACGGGACGACCCTGCACCCCCTCACCCACTGCGTACCTGTGCCACTGGACCGGGGCCACCGACCGCGGTCGCCCCGAAGCTGCCAATTCGTATGGGAGTAGCCAGTGGATTCCCGGACGGGCCACAGAACCCGAGGGGCTTTCGGGTGGGAGCAAAACGCCTTCTTGATCCACCCTGATCAAGGAAGGCTGTTCGGCAGCCCCGAGTGAAACACCGAAGGATTTGGGCCAGGGAAGATCCCAGTTACCGTCAGGGCGCAGTCTACCCATGGGGAGCAACGAGTTTTCCGGGAGTCCTCGGGTGGAGTACGCGTGCAAGGCCACCCAAACAGTCTCGGCAGGCTGTTCGATCTCGGTGCATGCTGCCACAAGGACGGCAGGGACAACCAGGAGCAGACTCGCAGCGCACAGAAGTGGATTGCGGGCTGGTGCGGCTGCGGACGTCATGTCGCCAGGAGAAAGGGCATGCTTGGACATACGGATGGTTATTGGCTCCGAAGTTGGGCCGTCAAGCGCGACTGAGCCCTCGCGCACGCCGCCAGGATGCCGGACGGTACATATTGGAGAGGGGATCCAATGTGGCGGTATCGGCGTCAGGCAACAATCAACGTGGGTCGGGAAGGTAGCCGACCGCTCAAATCGGGAGGACCTCGAAGGGTGGAACAGACCCGGCAGGACCATCAGTCACGGCCCGTCGTCCTGATCATCTGCGACGGGTGGGGAGTGGCAGCGTCCGACCCGGCCGAAATCGCGCGCCGCGGTGATGCCGTGGCGATGGCGCGGACACCGGTGCGCGACAGGCTGCTCGCCTCGCGCCCGTGGGGCCTCCTCACCACTTCGGGCGAGGCGGTGGGTCTTCCCGCCGGCCAGATGGGCAACTCCGAGGTTGGGCACCTGAACCTGGGTGCCGGCAGGATCGTGCATCAGGACGTCACGCGGATCTCGATGGCGATCCGGGACGGGTCCTTCTTCGAGATCCCCGAACTGCGGGACCTGGGGGCTAAACTCAAGCGCACGGGCGGCGCATTGCACCTGATCGGACTTTGCTCGGACGGAGGAGTGCACAGCGACATCTCGCACCTGCACGCGCTGTTGGACTGGGCGGAGCGGACCGGCATCCCGGCCCGGGTGCATTTGGTGACCGATGGCCGCGACACCTCGCCGACATCGGGGATCGGGTGGATCGAGGAGCTGGAGACGGGGATGAGCCTGGGACGCGCGGATGGGACGGCCCAGCGAGGCAACCCGAGTCCGGCTCGATGGCCCGACGCCCAAATCGCCACCGTGTCCGGACGCTACTACACGATGGACCGAGACCGCCGCTGGCCGCGCACCGAACGCGCCTACCGAGCAATCGTCGAGGGCCGGGGGCCGCGCGTCGAGAGCGCCGCCGCCTACATAGCCCAGTGCTACGCCGAGGGCGTCACCGACGAGTTCCTGCCGCCGGTTGTCGTGGCGCCGCCGGAAGGGGAGGCCGCCGTGAACAGCGCGGAGCCGGTCGGCGACCACAACGGTATCCGCCCCGGCGACGGCATTCTCTTCTTCAACTTCCGCGCTGACCGCGCCCGCCAGCTCACCGCGGCATTGATGGACGAGCGATTCCCCCACTTCGCCCGGCCCCGCGGCCCCTGCGACCGCCTCGTCGCCATGACCCGCTACGAGGACGATTTCCCCCACCCCGTTCTCTTCCCCCCGCGCAGGCTGGAGCGCGTCCTCGGCGACATCCTCACCCGGGCCGGCCGCACCCAGCTCCGCATGGCCGAAACGGAGAAGTACCCGCACGTCACCTACTTCTTCAACGGCGGCGTCGAGGAGCCCTTCCCCGGCGAGGACCGCCACCTGATCCCGTCGCCGCAGGTCGCCACCTACGACCTCAAGCCCGAAATGAGCGCGCTGGAGCTCACCGAGGCGCTGCTGGAGCACATCGCCGAGGGGCGCCACGATTTCATTCTGGTGAACTACGCCAACGCGGACATGGTTGGCCACACAGGCAGCATTCCGGCGGCGGTCGCGGCGGTGGAGACAGTGGACACCTGCGTGGGGCGGGTCCTGGAGGCCGTCGCCAAAGTCGGAGGGACGGCGCTGGTGACCGCCGATCACGGCAATGCCGAGCAGATGCTGTGCGAGGATGGGAGCCCCTTCACGGCCCACACCACCGGTCCCGTGCGGCTGATCCTCTCCTCGCCGCCGGGATCCCCACCGCAGGCCGTGCGCGACGGGATCCTCGCCGATGTCGCCCCCACCGTCCTTCATCTCATGGGCATACCCCAGCCGAGCGAAATGACCGGGCGAAGCTTGCTCACCACCGAGGTTGCGTGATAGTCTGGGCGTCGGCCCACGCGTCCGCGGGGAACCCAGCCACCCACCCGGGAACAGCGATACGCCCTTGAGCGACAACTGGTACACCCGAATTGTCGACCGGCTGACCGGCAGCCTGGGGCGGTTCATCTCGTGGCTGGCCCTGCTGATGGTGCTCATCGGCGCCTACAACGCGATCGCGCGCTATCTGGGGCGGTTCATCGGGGTGAACCTCAGCTCGAATCTCTATCTGGAGCTGCAGTGGTACCTCTTCTCGCTGATTTTCCTGCTGGGGGCCGGGTTCGCGCTCAAGGAGGACGCCCACGTGAGGGTGGACGTGCTCTACGGGCGCATGCGGGCGAAGGCCAAGGCCAGGATCAACGTCATCGGCTCGGTGCTGATGCTCATCCCCTTCTCGATCTTCGTGCTGTGGGTCTCGTGGCCGTCGATCCGCAACTCGTGGGCGGTGCTCGAGTCATCGCCCGACCCGGGGGGCCTGCCGCGCTATCCGCTGAAAGCGGTGATCATCGTGGCGTTCGTGCTGCTGCTGGCCCAGGGGATCGCGGAGCTGATGAAGGATGTGGCGGTACTGCGCAAGGGTGAGGACGTCGAGGATGAGGACAAGCACGGTCCCGGGGCGCACGCCGGAAAGATCGGAATCTGATGGAAGCGAACATCCTCGCTCCATTGATGTTCGTCGTTGTCTTCCTGATCATCTTCAGCGGATATCCGGTCGCGTTCGCGCTGGGCGGCGCGTCGCTGATCTTCGCCTTCATCGGCGTCGAATTCGGGATCTTCGACTGGAACCTGCTGTACGCCATGCCCGAGCGGATCTTCGGGGTTATGTCGAATTACGTGCTCCTGGCCGTGCCCTTCTTCATCTTCATGGGGCTGGTGTTGGAGAAGGCAAAGCTCGCCGAGGATCTTCTGACGACGATCGGGACGCTCTTCGGGAGGCTACGCGGTGGGCTTGCGCTAGGTGTCGTGATGGTGGGCGCGATGCTGGCCGCTGCCACTGGCGTCGTTGGCGCCTCGGTGGTGGCGATGGGGAGCATTTCGCTGCCGGTGATGCTGCGCTACAAGTACTCCGCGCGGCTGTCGTCGGGGGTGATCCTCGCGTCGGGGACGCTGGGGCAGATCATCCCGCCGAGCATCGTGCTGGTCGTGCTCGCCGATCAGCTGGGCATCTCGGTCGGCGACCTGTTCATCGGCGGGCTGGTGCCGGGGCTGATGCTCGCCGGGATGTACGCGCTGTACGTGGCGGGCGTGGCGGTGGTCAAGCCCGAGGCGGCGCCGGCGCTGCCGCCCGAGATGACCGACGTCGATTTCAAGGTGCTCATGCGCCGGGTGGCGGTGGTCATGCTGCCGCCGCTGCTGCTGATCCTGATTGTTCTCGGGTCGATCTTCGTGGGAGTCGCCACCCCGACCGAAGCCGGGGCGATCGGATCGGTGGGCGCGATCCTGCTGGCTGCGGCGCGCGGCCGCATGTCGTTGAGCGTGCTGCGCGAGTCGTGCCTGGGGGCGACCAAGCTCACCACGATGGTGATGTTCCTGCTGATCGGTTCGACCGCCTTCGCGCTGGTCTTCCGCGGCCTCTACGGCGACATCTGGATCGAGGACCTGCTGACGGGCCTGCCCGGCGGCCGGATCGGTCTCCTCCTCGTCGCCAACCTCACGATCTTCATCCTCGGTTTCTTCCTGGACTTCTTCGAGATCGCCTTCATCATCATCCCGCTGCTGGCGCCGGCCGCCGCGCTCATGGGGATCGACCTCGTGTGGTTCGGGGTCATGATCGGGATGAACCTTCAGACCTCGTTCCTGACGCCGCCCTTCGGCTTCGCGCTCTTCTATCTAAGGGGTGTGGCTCCCCCGGAGGTGAAGACGACAGACCTCTACCGTGCGGTGATTCCGTTCATCATCATCCAGCTGATCGGCCTGATGCTGATCATCCAGTGGCCGCAGCTGGTCACGGGGCTGGTGAACTGAGGCGACATCGGAGCCAACCCAGACTATCTGCGGGCTGCTGCGGCGTCCTCCAGCCCTTGCTCCGGGTTCAAGCCAAGAAGGAATTCCTCGACGGGCACGCATAGTACGTCCCTTCGCACGAGCCGTTCCTGGCCACGGTACAACAGAATGCGGCGGGCCTCCGGGTACTCGTCGCCGAATGATTTCAGCCCGCGGAGATCCGCGGGCCGGACGCGGTCGGCGTTCATGACGTCGAAGGCCCAAAGGCCCGTCGTCCCGTACACTACGAAGTCGACCTCTGCTCCCCCGCGCGTACGCCAGTAGTAGAGCCTGGCGTCGTCCCCCGAATAGGCCAGCCATGCGCGTAGATGCTGCGCGACCAGCCCCTCCAGCGCAGGGCCCGCCAGTTCGGTTGGGCGATCCAGCGGACCCGCCGGGCGGAGGCTCCGGTACACGCCGCAGTCGAAGTAGAAGAAACGGGGGTGGGCCACGAGTCGGCGCTTGGCGCGCCTTGTGAAGACGGGGAGGCGGAAGGACAGCAGCAGGTCTTCGAGCAACTCAATGTATCCGGCAACGGTGTTTCGGCTCGTCTCGCATTCGCGGGCGAGTTCGCTGACGTTGAGCGTTGCTGCGTGGGAGAAGGCGGCCGCCTCCAGGAACCGGGAGAAGCTGCCAACATCGCGCGCCAAACCCTCGGCGCGGACCTCCTGCTCGACATAGAGCGCGGCATAGGCGGCCAGCGCCGACCCTGGATCTTCCGAAGAGACGACGGTCGGGACGGTGCCGAGCTTGAGGCTGGCTGCGAGATCGAACGCGGCCCCCATTTCTCCAGCCATGAACGGGTGCATGGAGCGCAACACGGCGCGGCCGGCCAGCAGGTTGACTCCTCCGCGCCGGAGCTTGCGTGCGCTGGAGCCGGTGAGGACGAACCGGCGCCCGTTTCCGGTTTCCATGAGGTCGTGAACCACATTCAGGAGTTCGGGAACCCGCTGTATCTCGTCGACGACGATATCGCTCCCGGGTGCCGTTGCCCGCACCAGTCCGCGCAGGCGTTCTGGGCGTGCTGAAAGGCGTCGGTATTCCTCCGGCTTCAGAAGATCCACCACGAGCGCATGGGGAAGGACCGAGCGCAACCAGGTGGTCTTGCCCGTCCCACGCGGCCCGAACAGGAAGAAGCTCCCTCGCGGGAGTGGGAGAAATCGCGGTAGAGTCGTCATAATGACAGGCAAAATGACGACAGAGGTGTCATTTCGTCAATCCAAGGGTGGACTTGCACACCCCTTCCGTCCTGCTTACGCTGCGGTTGTAGGTCGGCTCAGGCGGTGCTGGACGCTGACGGAGCCGTGTTGAACGCGAAGCTCGCGAACCGCAGTTCCGCCGTGCCGAACCAGCGGTAGGACGCCTCCTTGAAGTTCCGCCAGTGGTCGTAGACCTGGCGGTATTGCTGGTCGGCCGCGGCGTAGTCCTCGAGGATCTCGCCGATGGTCGTGCGCGCGACGGACATGATGTCGTCCGAGAACGACCGCATCTGGGTTCCGCCGTCGATGAGTCGCTGCAGCGCGCCAGGGTTCTTGGCGTCGTAGAAATACAGCATCCGGCGCGCGCTGGCCTTGGCCGCAACCTCGAAGACCGCCTGGTAGTCGGAGGGAAGCGAGTCCCACGCCTGCTGGTTGACTTCGTACGACACCGACGCCGACGGCTCCCACCAGCCCGGGTAGTAGTAGTAGGGCGCGGCCTGGTGGAGGCCCAGCTTCTCGTCGTCGTAGGGGCCTACCCACTCGGTGGCGTCGATCGCGCCGCGCTCGAGCGCGGGATAGATGTCGCCGCCGGCCAGGACCTGGACCGTCACGCCCATGCGGTCCATGACGTCGCCGCCCAGTCCGGGGATGCGCATCTTGAGCCCGCGCAGATCCTCTGCCGAATTCACCTCTCTGCGGAACCAGCCGCCCATCTGTCCGCCCGTGTTTCCTCCGGGGAAAGAAATGATCCCGAAGTCCGAGAAGACGCTACGGATTACTTCGAGGCCGCCGCCCTCGTTGAGCCACGCGTCCTGTTGACGCGCTGTCATGCCGAAGGGCACGCCCGCGTCGAAGGCCAACGCCTGGTTCTTGCCCGTGTAGTAGTAGCTCGTGCTCTGGCCGACCTGGACGGTGCCCTGCTGCACGGCGTCCATGACCTGCAGCCCCGGAACGAGTTCGCCGGCGGGATAGGCGCGGATGCGGAAGCGGCCTCCCGTTAGCGACGCCGTGATCTCTCCGAGTATCTCGCCGGTGCCGTAGATCGCGTCCAGGCCGCGCGGGAAGCTCGATGCCATCCTCCAATTCACGTTCGGCTGTGTGATCACCGCCGGAGCCCCATCCGACCCGCCGCCGCTGTCGCCGCCGCAAGCGGAGACCAGGCCCGCGCCGACTACGCCTGTGGCCGCCTTGCCGAGGAACTTGCGGCGGCCGAGGGAATCGTCTGTGGTGGTTGGGGTCGTGCTCGGAACGGCTTCGTCAACGGTCTTCTTGCTCATCACAGTTGCTTTCCATGGAAGGCCTGGTTCTTCGCCCGGAATGCTGGCCGGGCCCGGTAGTCAGCCGTAAAGATTAGCACAAATGCGGTCCGCCCGGCTAATGTGACGGTCCCGCCGGCACGCGTCGGGCACCGGTGAATGGAGGCAGGCTTGACCAACTATTCCGCAACCGCCATCGCCCTGGCATTCAGCGCAGCAACAGCGTCAGCCGCGTGTGCGCCCACCGCACCGGGGCGCGATTGGATGATCGCCGAGTCAGCCGATCTCTCCGACCGTGTCAACGCGCTCTTTGCCGGTTACGACGCGCCCGGGAGTCCGGGCGGGATCGCGGCGGTGATTCACCGGGGCCGGATCGTGCATCTCAACGGCTACGGTTCCGCGAACCGCGAGTTCCAAGTCCCCTGGACGCCGGACGTGGGCTACCGGATTGCTTCGATCACCAAGGGCTTTACCGGACACGCGACCCTCTTGCTGGCGGACGCCGGAAAGCTGGATCTGGACGATCCGGTGCAGCAGCACCTGACCGATTTCCCAACGTTTTCGGCCCCTGTGACCATTCGCCACCTTATCACCAACACCTCGGGGCTGTGGTACGATGAGTGGCTGCTGCCGATGGCCGGCGTCACCGGTCACGCTACGCTGGACGAGATGTACGCGCTTGCGCGGCGGCAGGACACCCTCAACTACCTGCCGGGCACCGCACACAACTACATCGACACCAACTGGCGCCTGATGGCGCGGATTATCGAGACTGCGACCGATGTCTCATGGCAGGAAGCACTGCGCGAGCTCATCTTCGCTCCGCTCGGCATGGACCGGACGCTGGCGCCCCCGGACATCGCACAAGTTCATGACCGTCAGGGAACGACATATCTGTATGCCGGCGAGGGCGTTACCCCCTTCCGCTTCGAGTTTCCCTTTCAGACTTCGGGCGACGGATCGCTGCTCACTACCTTCGGCGATTTTCTTCGCTGGCCGATGCATCTGCGCGAGGGATTCGAGGCCGGCACCTCGATGTTCGACCGGCTCAAGGGCCCCACCCACCTGGCCAACGGCGCCGAGCTCGCCTACGGCTTCGGCCTCGCCGAGGAACGGTACCGCGGGCTGCGCGGCTGGGGACACGGCGGCGCCACCGGCACCCATTGGGCGTTCTATCCCGAGATCGACCTGATCGTCGCGGCCTTCACCAACTATCTCGGCGCCCTGTCGGCGAGCGCGCTCCAAGCGCAGATGGTCGACGCATTCCTTGCCTCGGACCTGGGCTCGAACTTCAGAGTGCCCGGCGAAATGGGCCCTGCCCCCCTCACCCTGGAGCAGCAGCAACTGCTCGCGGGCACCTTCGTCGACCCCGAGTCGGGGGATTACCTGCGCTCAAGGGGCCAGCCTGGCTCCCTCATCCACCGATTCTCGGGCGCCCCCGCCCCCCTTCTAGACTTGGGCGACTGCATCTTCCGGACGGTGCGGAACGTCCACATCCCGCCCATCGAGGTGGTGGCCCTGGACTGTGACTCGACACCCCCTGCCGAACTCCATGTGCACTGGAGCGCGTGGGGCTCCCCGCGCCGCTTCGTGCGGGTGCCGGCTGACGACGCCGGGTCGAGCACCGCCCTGCCGGGCACCCACCCCCCCGACGACTATGTCGGCCCCTACTTCTCCGACCAGCTGCGCGTCCACTGGCATGTGGAGCGCGAGGAGGACCGCCTGACCCTGCGCATCGGCGCCGGTGTCCAGACGGGACAGACCTTCGACCTGGTGGCCACAGCCCCCGACGCGTTCATCGCGGAGCCGAACCGTCCGGCAATGCTGGACCTGCTGGCTCTTCCGCCAATCGCGGTCAAGTTCCGGCGCGACAGCGACGGTCGCGTATCCACCTTGCACGCCGCGACCGACCGGGTTCGTGGCCTGCGCTTCACAAGGAGGTAGGCGATGGCGAGCACGGTCGTCGTCACGGGAGGAGCGAGCGGAATCGGGCGCGTGATCGCGCAGCGGTTCGCCGGCGCCGGCTACTGGGTCCACATCTTCGACATCAACGCCGAGGCCGTGGCGCAGGCGCTGAGCGAGACCGACGCCTTCTCCGGCACGGTGGGGGATGTGTCGGTCCCGGCCGACGTGGCGCTCGGAATGCGCGAAGCCGAGGAGGCCATGGGCAGGGTGGACGTGCTGGTGAACGACGCGGCCATCCCCGGTCCCCGCGCTCCTGTGGAGGAGATGCCGGACGACGAATGGGACCGCACGATGAGGGTCAACCTCTACGGCCCCTTCTTGTGGACCAAGGCAGTGGTGCCGGGGATGAAGGCCAGGCGTGAGGGTTCGATTGTAAATATTTCGACGGGCAGCGTGCGCACTCTGCCCCTCAATCGCTCGGTCTACAACGTGTCGAAGTGGGGGGTCGAGGGGCTGACGAAGACGGCGGCGCGCGAGCTCGGGCCGTGGAATGTGCGCGTGAACGCGATTCAGCCGGGGATGGTGAACAACGAGCGCATGCGGGGAATCGTGCAGCGGATCGCGGATCAGGAGGGGCGCCCGGCGGCCGAGGTCGAGGAGGAGTTTCTGCAATTCATCTCGATGCGCTGCAAGGTGGAGCCGGAGGACATCGCCGACATGGCCGTGTTTCTGGCTTCGGAGGGGGCGAGCCGGGTTACCGGGCAGGTGATCGCGGTCGACGGGCACATCGAGTGGGAGCAGTAGCAGATGGGTGGCGACATGGCTGAACGCGCCGCTTCCACGCCGGCCGGCGGCGGGCCGGCAGCCAGCGGGCCACCCTCGCGCGCCATCTCTCCCCGCGCCGCGGCGCTCCACGAGGACGCCCTCGTCTGGGACATGGTCTTCGTCTGGGAACCCGACCACGGGAACGACGCCCGCCTCTTCCCCCGGTGGCAAGGCGCCGGGGTCGACTTCGTCTCGGTGCATCCCGCCGGCGACCGCCACAACATCGGCGAGGCCATGCAGCGGATCGCCCGCTGCCGTCACCAGATCCTGAGCCGGCCCGACCGCTACGTGCTGGTCAACACCGTCGACGACATCCTGGCCGCCAAGCGCGACGGGAAGCTCGCGGTCGGCCTGCACCTCGAGGGGTTCCGCTGCCTGGAGCGCGACCTCAACCTGATCGAGACCTACTACAGGCTCGGCGTCCGTTTCGTGCACCCCATCTTCAACCTCGTCAACTCGATCGGCGGGGGCTCGGCAGACCGCATCGACATCGGGCTCACGCAGTTCGGAATCAAGGTCATCCACGAAATGAACCGCGTCGGCATGCTCGTCGACGCCGCCCACGCCGGCTACCGCACCACCCTCGAGATGATGGAGGTGTCGCGCGCGCCGGTCATCTTCTCGCACCTCGGCTGCCATTCGATACACGAGCACTTCCGCAACGTCCGCGACGACCAGATCCAGGCTTGCGCGGCCATTGGAGGCGTGATCGGCATCACCAGCGCGGGCTTCTACCTGGGCGACACGAGCACCGAGACGTACTTCCGCCACCTCGACCACGTCGTGCAGCTCGTGGGACCGCAGCATGTCGGAATCGGCCTCGACAACCTGGACAAGCCCGGTCTGGAGTTCCTGCGGCGGTTCATCGACGCGAGACCGGACGAATGGCCCGGGAAGGAGCAGGGGCTGTGGGAGCCCCTGGCATGCTTCGAGGTCGAGCAGCTTCCCGAACTCACCGACCTCATGCTGCGGCGGGGTTATGGTGAAGACGACGTCCGCGGCATCCTCGGCGGCAACTGGCTGCGGGTGTGTCGCGAGGTATGGAAGGAGCCGAAATGAACCATAGCGCCAGGCTCGGCACGGCCACCGCAAGCCGGGCCGCCACATTCGCAGCCCTATTTCTGGTATTCGCCGGCGTGACAGGCGGCGAGGCGTGGGCACAGCCCCCCGATCCCGGCGAATACTCCCGGGCCGAATACGAGGTGGACGTGACCCGCGGCGTCCTCGTGCCCATGCGGGACGGGGTGCGCCTCTCGGTCGATATCTACGCCCCGCAGGGGTCCGCCGGGCCCTTCCCCGGCATCCTGGCGCACACCCCGTACGACAACAACGGGCAGCGCGAGACTGCTACGTGGTTCGCCGAACGCGGCTACGTGGTCGTGTCGGCCGATGCGCGGGGACGCTACGACTCGGAAGGCGAATGGGACCCGTTCGGGGCGCTGCACCGGGTCGACGGCTACGACCTCGTCGAGTGGGTCGCGGCCCAGCCGTGGTGCACCGGCAAGGTAGGCATGATCGGCGGCTCCTACCTGGGCTGGACGCAGTGGTGGGCGGCCAGCATGGCCCCGCCCCACCTCGCGGCGATCGCGCCCCGGGTTTCGCCCCCGGACCCGTTCGAGAACCTGCCCTACCAGCACGGGGTGCTTCTGGGCGGCTGGATGCTCGACTGGGCGGCGGGGTCCTCCGGGCGCACCGCGCAACTCGCCGACACCGGCTACTACAGCGGATGGCCGCTACACCGCCAGGATCCGCCCCACACGCCCTACATCGAGATCAACGCGGCCCGCGGCCTTCGCTCGGCTCCCTGGTTCGAGACCTGGTACCGCCAGAACAGGACCACCGACCCATACTGGAGCGCGATCCGGTACCAGACTCCGGAATCGTACTCCCGGATCACGGTCCCCTCGCTCGCCTTCACCGGGTGGTTCGACGGCAACCACCCCGGATCGCCCATGAACTACGTGGGCATGAAGCAGTACGGGGCGACCCCCGAGGCGCGGCGCCCCACCCTGGTCATCGGACCGTGGACGCACGGGATCAACACAAGGTCGCTCGGCGGGATCGACTACGGTCCCGACGCCGTCATCGACATCGACGGATACGTCATGCGGTGGTTCGATCACTTCCTCAAGGGTATCGACAACGGCGTCGTGGACGACCCGCCCGTCTACATCTTCGTCATGGGCGAGAACAGGTGGTACGCCGAGGACGACTGGCCTCTGCCGCAGACCGAGTGGACCAGCTACTACCTCACTTCCGAATTCGGCGCCAACTCCCTGCGCGGCGACGGTCTCCTCACCACCACACCCCCCACCACCGAGGGCCACGATACCTACGTCTACGACCCCCTCAGCCCCACCCGCACCCCATTCGACAGCTGGCCCAACACGAACGGGCACATCGACGGGGCGCTCGACACCCGCGTCTCCGCGTCCGGGGACGAAGTTCTGGTCTACCGCACGCCGCCACTCGAAGAGGCAGTCGAAGTCACGGGCCCCATCGAGGCCAGACTCTACGCCTCGACCTCGGCTCGCGACACCGATTGGTTCGTGCGGCTGGTCGACGTCCACCCGGACGGCTACTCCGCGCTACTCACCGAGGGCGTCATGCGGGCGCGCAACCGCGACCCCGACGACGAGGGCCGCTTCAACGGGGCCCAGCTCAGCACCATCGAGTCGGACGAAGTCTACCAGTACACGATCCGGTTCTGGCGGGGCACCGGCAACCTCTTCAAGGAGGGCCACCGGATCGGGATCGAGATCTCGTCGAGCTGGTACTCGTACTACCTCCCCAACCTCAACACCGGCGCGGACAACGTGGCGATGGTGACTCGGGATGAGGCGGTTGTGGCCACGCAGCGGATCTTTCACGGGGGCGAACACGCGTCGAACATCGTACTGCCGGTGATCCGGCGACAGCGGTAGTCTCCACAGCCAGGCGGTCCCGCCACGCATACGCCCCTTAATGCTTGCGGAAGCGTATACACCAACGTATACCTATTGGTGGACGCTCTTTTTGACCGGGTCCAGGTCTTACTGCAACCGCCCCGGCGAGCGCGCCAGGCTGGTGCAGGATTCGCTGGAGATGCCCTATGGTGGGCCCGGTTAGGAACGGCAGGACCCCTCCGCGATCACTCTGCACGCCAGTGTCCTCCGCGACCCCGTCTCGACCGTTTTTCGCGGCCGTCGTCCGCCCATATGACAGCCTGCTCCCGACGGTCACGGCGGCGGCCTGCTATCACGAAACACCCAGTACTGGAACCCTTTAGCAGGAGGAGTATGGAACCATGCAAAGTCTACGAAAACTTCTGTCCACGGGCTGCCTTGCGCTTGTCGCCGCGTTGCCAGCGGTAATGCTGGCGCCGCAGGTCGCCCTGGCCTCGGCCACCGGGGCCGACCGATCGCTCTTGGGGCTGTCGGCGAACGCCGCCGCACCCCTCCAGGAGGTGGTCACCGGAATTGTCGTCTCGGCCCGTACGGGCCAGCCCCTTTCCGGCGCCCAGGTCGTCGTCGAGGGGACCGGACAGGGAGTCACCACCAACTCTGCAGGCCGGTTCCTGATCCCGAATGTCACGGGCGCCAGCGCGACACTACGGGTGGTCCTCATTGGGTACAGGGAGCACACCGAGACCGTTGCCACCGGGGGCGCGGTTCAGATCGAGCTCGAAGAGACGGCCATCGATCTGGACGCGATCGTCGTCACCGGCACCGCGGGGGGCTCCCAGACGCGGGCGCTCGGCACCACGATCGCCCAGGTCGACATGACCGAGGCGATGCAGGTCGGGCAGTCGGGCACCTTTCAGGAACTGCTCAACTCGAACGTCGCGGGCCTGAACATGGCCAGCGGACCGGGCAACGTCGGCACCGGAGCCGCGATCAAGATCCGCGGCCTCGGCAGCGTGAGCCTTGGCAGCAGTCCCCTCGTCTATGTCGACGGGGTCAGGATCGACAACAACTCCAACGCGCGTATCGGCCGCGACCAGGGGAACGGGACGATGCGGGGAGGCTCAGTGAGCCGCCTGAACGACCTGAATCCGGAGGAGATCCAGAGCGTCGAGGTCATCAAGGGGCCCGCCGCAGCGACTCTCTATGGGACGGAAGCCTCGGCGGGTGTGATCCAGATCACGACAAAGCGGGGAGCGGCCGGTGCACCGCGGTGGGAGGTCACGGTCAGACAGGGCGTCTCCTACCTGTCCAACGCGGTGGATCGATGGCCTGCGGTCTACGACAAGGGAACCAATCCGTGTCCCAACTGCGAGCTTCTGCCGACCGGCGTGCGCAAGTTCGAGGTCCTCAAGTCCGAGCAAGCGCTGGGCCACGGCATCCCCTTCACCTACGGACACGACCAGACCTACGGAATCTCCTCCAGCGGAGGCACGGACCTGATCCGCTACTACGTCTCGGCGCAGGTTGACCGCGACGAGGGCTTCGTCGAATGGAATCACCAGAACAAGTACTCGGCGCGCGCAAACCTCGAGATCACGCCGAACGAGCAGCTCAGCATCTCGACGAACATGGGATTCGTCCGCTCCAAGTCGCGTTTCAACGGAGGGGGCCCCTTCCCCATCGAGTTCGTTTCGTCGATCTACTGGGGCACGCCGGCCGCAGCCGAGGATGAGCGGCGGCGCGGCTGGAACTGGACTCCGCCGTGGGCCATGGAAACGGTGGATGTGACAGAGGGGATAGATCGGATCATTGCGAGCGGCACGGTCCGGCACAATCCGTTTCCCTGGCTCGTCCAGCGGGTGACGGGGGGAGCGGACTTCGGCAGCGCCGTTTCCGGGCGCATGGTGCCCAGGTCTCCCCTCGGGGCAGCCGACTTCTTCGGCTCGATGAGCCTGGGGCACGTGGAAACCACGGAGCGCTCGGTAACGCAGGCGAACGTCGACTACGGTGCGACGGCCACCGCGGACCTGCCGTTCCTCGGGACCACGTCCGAGACCTCGTTCGGGGCGCAGTACTACGTGAAGAAGACCCACGAGTTCGGCGCAGTGGGCGACCAGTTCCCCGCCCCCGGGCCGGGAACGGTGTCGTCCGCAGCGGTCAAGACAGGGTGGGAGGACTTCATCGAGAACAAGACGTTCGGCCTCTACGTGCAGGAGCAACTCAGCTGGAACAACCGGCTGTTCCTCACGGCGGCCTTCCGGGGCGACGATAACAGCGCCTTCGGCGAGAACTTCGACTTCGTCCTGTACCCGAAGGTCAGCGGGTCATGGGTGCTCAGCGAAGAATCCTTCTTCAACACCTCGCTGGTCAACAATCTGAAGCTGCGGGCAGCCTGGGGACGCGCGGGAAGGCAGCCCGACGTCTTCGCCGCCCGCCGCCTCTACGCGCCCATCACCGCTGGCGGCAACCAGCCGGGCCTCACAACCGACGCGGTAGGAAACCCCGACCTGAAGCCCGAGGTGGGCGAAGAACTCGAGATCGGGTTCGACGCCAGCCTGCTCGATGACCGCATCGGCCTCGGGTTCACGTTCTACAACAAGGACACGAAGGACGCGATCATCGCCCGGCCGGTATCGCCTTCCAGCGGTTTCGCGGGCACGCAGTTCGTGAACGTCGGACAGCTCAACAACCGGGGGATCGAACTCGAGGCCAACGCCACCCTGATCCGCGGCGACAACCTCGACTGGGATATCGGCTTCAACTACGCGACGAACAAGAGCGAAGTGGTCGATCTCGGCGGCCTGCCCACGATCTTCCTCTTCGGGCAGCGTCACCAGGAAGGGCTTCCTGTCGGCGCGATCTTCGTCGAAAACGTGGTCTCGGCGGAGTTCGACGCGAACGGGAACATCGTCAACGACCAATGCGAAGCCACGCCTGAACAGGGCGGCGGGATGGTGCCCTGCTCGATGGCGCAACCCGTCTACCGCGGGCCCTCGGTCCCGACCTGGTTCGGCGGCTTCAACACATCCGTGCGCTTCCTGCAGAACCTCCGCCTCTTCGCCCTGGTCGACTTCTCGGGCGGCTATACCAAGATCAGCGGAGATCTGGCCGCGTCCCACCTGCTCTTCCAGAACTCGCAGCAGATCCTGGAGCGGCAGGACGCGCAGTTGGCGGCGATGAGCGAAATCGTCGGTAACTGGGTGCAGGCCGGAGTGATCAAGGGAGGACTCGCGAAGCTGCGCGAGGTGTCGCTCTCGTACACGCTGGGCGACGAGATCGCGTCCCTCGCCGGGAGTTCCGGCGGATCGGTGACCATCTCCGCGCGGAACCTGGGGAACCTCTGGGTAGCCCAGTCCGGCACCTTTGGCCGACGCGAAATCGACGTCGAGCTCACCCGGCAGTGGAACGCCTCACGAGAGTCCGGAGCCTACCACCAGACCTCGATGCCGCCCGCCACGACCGTGGCCATGACCCTGCGGCTCAACTATTGACCGATCACAAGGAAAGGAGAACGGGAATATGTATACCCAAGCAATGAACGGGACCCACAAACGGAACCGGTCGCGCCTTTCGGCGGTCGGTCTCGTGCTCGTGCTCGCCGCCGCCAACACGGCCTGCGAGGACCTGCTGCAGGTTGATCTGCCGACCAAGGTCGCCGCGGAGAACCTCGACAATCCCTCGGTGGCCGAGGTGCTGGTCAACAGCGCCATCGGTGAATTCGAGTGCGCCTTCAGCCAATACGTCGCGGCTTCAGGACAGCTTACGGACGAACTCAGACACAGCTCCGGCTGGCTGGTGATGACCGAATGGGATCACCGCAAGATCGGACAGGACCGCGATGTCGCGCTGTGCAACGGCAACTTCGGCTACGGGGTGTTCACGCCCATGCAGAAGGCGCGGGTATCGGCCGAGTCCTCGCGCACCCGCCTCGAGGAATGGGGCGACGGCGACGTGTCCGGCCGGAGCGAGAAAATCGCAACCGTCGCGGCCTACGGCGCCTTCTCGCGCGCCATCCTTGGCGAGGCGTTCTGTGAGATGACCATCGACGTCGGGCCGATCATGTCCAAGACCGAAATGCTCCAGAACGCCGAGGCGGCGCTGGGCGACGCGATGTCGCTCGCGCAGGGAGCCGGTCGGGACGACCTCGCCGAGGCGGCCCGGATTCGGCGCGCGGGCGTCCGTCTGCACCTCGGGGACAACTCGGGAGCGATGTCCGACGCGGCAGCCGTGGCAGACGGCTTCCGTTACGACGCCAACTACTCCTCGGCCGACCTGTACCGCTACAACCGCATCTACCACCATAACCACGTGGACGGGTTCCTCTCGCCCGAGTTCAACGACGAGAACGGCCAGCCCACGGTGGACGGTGAAAACCTGACGTTCGGCGGCGTGGTCGATCCGCGGGTGGAGAGCACGCCTGCAGGGATCGGTCAGGACGGCTCGCCGTTGCGGCACATCCACAAGTACCCCTCGTGGACCAGCCCCATTGCGATCGCGAACGCCGCCGAAGCGAAGCTGATCATCGCCGAGGTCGAGCTGGGACAGACCGCGGTGGACATCATCAACGAGTTCCACGCGGCTGCCGGGCTGCCGGCCTACGAGCCTGCGAACGTGAACGACAACGCGGAAATCATGAGGCAAGTGATGGAGGAGCGCACCCGCGAGCTGTTCCTCGAAGGGAGGCGGCTGCCGGACTTCCTGCGCCATGATCTGCCCTTCGCCACGGGAACGCACCCATACGACGGCAACACCTACGGCACGACTTCCTGCATCCAGATTCCGCGCAGGGAGCGGGACTCCAATCCGAACATCACGTAGGAGACGACGGATGTTCGGCCACTGACAATCAGGCGGGGTCACCCCAAACCGGAGTGGCCCCGCCGACCAGGGGACGCGCCGCCAATGCGCATCCCGGTCCACGGGAACGCGGACCCCAACAAACGGGGGAGAGAAAATGGTCAGGAAACTCGCAAGCCTGATTCTGCTGGTCGTATTCGCCGCAACCTGCGGCGCAGGCGCCCAGGCGCCCGACGCAGGCGACTACTCGGACGCGGACTACGATGTGGACGTCACACGGGGCGTTCTCGTACCCATGCGGGACGGGATCCAGCTGTCCGTCGACATCTATGCCCCCCGGGGGGGGTCGGGTCCCTCTCCCGCCATCCTCACCTCCACGCCCTACGACAACAACGACCCGCGGACGGGCGCCGTCTGGTTCGCCCAGCGCGGCTACGTGGTCGTCGCGGCCGATGTGCGCGGACGGTACGACTCGGGCGGTGAGTGGGACCCTTTCAACCCGCTCCACAAGACCGACGGATACGACCTCGTCGAGTGGATCGCTGCACAGCCCTGGTGCACCGGCAAGGTGGGCATGATCGGCGGCTCGTACCTGGGATGGACGCAGTGGTGGACGGCAAGCACCGCGCCGCCCAGCCTCGCCGCCATCGCGCCGAAGGTCGCGCCTCCCGACCACTTCGAGAATCTGCCGTACCAGAACGGCGTGCTCGTGGGCGGCTGGATGCTCGACTGGGCGGCCATGCTTTCTGGCCGCACGCAGCAGATCGCCGGCGAGGGCGGCTACCTCGGGTGGTCCGAGAACCGTCAGGATCCGCCCCATACGCCGTACATCGAGATCAACGCATCGCGCGGCCTCCGCTCCGGCCCGTGGTTCGAGGAGTGGTACCGCTACAACCTCTCCACGGACGATTACTGGCAGGGCATCGCCTACCAGACGCCGGAGTCCTACGGAAGCATCACCGTTCCGTCGCTCTCCTTCACCGGGTGGTTCGACGCCAACTACCCCGGCTCGCCCATGAACTACGCGGGCATGAAGCAGCACGGCGCCACGCCAGAAGCCCGGCGTCCCAGCATGGTCATCGGCCCATGGAACCACGGCATCAACACGCAGTCCTCCGGCGGAATCGACTACGGCCCCGACGCCGTGATCGACGTCGACGGCTACGTCGCCCGCTGGTTCGATCACTTCCTCAAGGGCGAAGACAACGGCGTCACCGACGACCCGCCCGTCCATGTCTTCGTCATGGGCGAGAACAAGTGGCACGCCGAAGACGACTGGCCCCTGCCCCAGACCGAGTGGACCAACTACTACCTGACCGGCAGCACCGGCGCGAACTCCAGCAGCGGCGACGGCCTCCTCACTACCGAAGCCCCCGCCGACCAGGGCCAGGACACCTACGTCTACGACCCGTCGAACCCCACCCGCGACCCCTTCGACACCTGGCCCAACAAGAACGGCCACATCGACGGCGCCCTCGACACGCGCGCCTCGGCTGCCGGCGACGAAGTCCTCGTCTACCGCACGCCCCCCCTCGAAGAGGCCGTCGAAGTCACCGGCCCCATCGAGATCAAGCTCTACGCCTCCACCTCCGCCAGCGACACCGACTGGTTCGTGCGCCTGGTCGACATTGGCCCCGACGGCTACTCCGCGCTCCTCACCGAGGCGGTCATGCGCGCCCGCAACCGCGACCCCGACAACGAAGGCCGCTTCAACAGTGCCCAGCTCAGCACCATCGAACCCAACGAGGTCTACGAGTACACGCTCCGCTTCTGGCGCGGCACCGGCAATCTCTTCCAGGAAGGCCACCGCATCGGCATCGAGATCTCGTCGAGCTGGTATCCGTACTACCTGCCGAACCTGAACAGCGGCGCGGACAACGTGGCGATGCTGACAGCCGACGAGGCGGTGGTGGCCACCCAGCAAGTGCATCACGGCGGTGAGCGCGCGTCGCACATCGTGCTGCCCGTGATCCGGAGGGAGCGTTAGGAGGAGGAAGACAGGGCGTAGTCGTGGCCGGCGGCAGTCACCCCGGCAAGGGTGGCGACCGCATCTGCGCCACCGCGAGGGGATGAGGCAGCCCGCCATCGCGGCTGTGAGGTCCGCACATGGCTTTGTCGGCCAAAAACCGGCCAAATTGGCGGACAACGGGCGGACGTTGGCAATTTTTGCCATTTCCGTTATCGTTTTCCGCCATGAAGACCATGAACATCTCTCTGCCGCCGACACTTCGGTCGTACGTGCGCGAACAGGCCGTCGAACGCGGATTTGGCACGGCTAGCGCATACGTCCGAGAACTGATCCGGCGCGACCAGGATCGCCAGCACCTCCGCGGCCTCCTGCTCGAAGGTGGAGAATCCCCGCCCTCGGCGACTGCGGACGAAGCCTATTTCGAGTCCCTGCGCACTGGTGTTCGCCGGCGCTCAAAGGCGTGACTCCCTGGCCCGCAGTCCTCCGGGAAGCGGCCCAACGCGATGTGGACGAGGCCATCGACCATCTGGAAGCGGGTGGACCGGATGTCGCATTGGGCTTCATCGGAGCGCTCGAGGCGGCAATCCACCACATCTCCCTGAATCCCCGATCGGGGTCGTCCCGATACGGGCTTGAGTTGAATCTGCCAGGCCTGCGGTCCTGGGCACTCAGGTCCTATCCCCATATCGTCTTCTACATGAAGGGCCGCACCCACATCGATGTATGGCGCGTTCTCCACGGCCGACGCGATATCCCTGAAGGTTCCTAGCCAGCCATCCGCGGCGAATACCGCTCAACCTTGATCCGGTCCTCGTGCATCCGCGCCTGAGCCAGGTCGTACGCCGCTTGACGACGCATCCAGAAGTCCGCGTTGGACCAGCCTGCTTTCTCCAGGCGGATCGCCATGTCCGCGGAAATCGCCGCGTGGCCATTCAGGACTCGCGAGAGCGTGTGACGGGCCACCCCCAGGACTTCAGCCCCCCGGGTGACAGTCAGGCCCAGTGGTTCCAGGCAATCCATTCGGACGCTCAATCCAGGGTGGGGAGGATCCTTCATCGGCATGCTGGCAGCCTCCTTATCTCAGTGGTAGTCGATGAGGTCGACGTCGTAGACATCGCCGTTCCAGAAGCGGAAGACGATTTCGATCTGTCTGAATCGCCGAGCAATGTACCGCCACGCGGTACACACTGGCTAGGCTGAAGAGGGCGTCTGGGCAGTCGTAGACGGGGACAACCGCAACCTGAACGCGGTGAGGGTCCCAATTGAGTCAAACGAGGTGCCTCGGGCGGATCTGGCGGAAAAGTGCCTTGACCAAGAGCCGTAGGCCGCAGGAAGTTGTCGTTTGCCGCTGGGCCCGCCGTCGCCTACTCGAGTGGAACGGAAATGACAATGCCGGCGTATTCGCTCGCCCGTCTCGTGGGTGCCGCCTTCCTCCTGCTGGGCGGTGTTGTCGCCTGCAGCGACGGTGATTCGGGCACCCCCCTCGTCGTCCACCGCGACAGCGCGGGCGTCCGGATCGTCGAGGCAATGCGGCCGCTCTGGGGCGATTCCAGCCTCTGGCGCATCGACCCGGACCCTGTCGTCGACCTCACGCTTTCCGGCACCGGCCCGGCCCACGAGTTCTACCGGGCCCACAGCATGAAGCAACGCCCGGATGGCTCACTCATGATTGCCGACGGGAGCTCGCGGGAAGTGCGGGTGTTCTCCGCGAACGGAGGGTTCCTTGGGTCGTTCGGCGGGAGCGGCGACGGTCCCGGCGAGTTCAGAAGCCTGCGGCGGATCGAGAACGCGGGCGACACCCTGCTGGCCCTCGGCCGCGGACGCGTCACCGTGGCGACCCACGATCTGACGGTGGTCAGGACCTTCGACATCGGTCGCTGGACGATCGACCTGCACTACCTTGGCGGGGGCTGGATCCTGCCGGAGGTATCCAGGCCAGTGTTGGCGATGGAAGGCCTTGCCGGACCAGTCCGGCGTCCGGAACCTCTCGTTCTCTTTGATCTGGAGGGGACCCGGATCGACAGTATCGGCGAGATGCGGGGACCCGAGGTTTACGTACACGTCCGTGACGGCTCGTACGTCGGGACCGCGCCGCACTTCTTCGGCAAACGCTCTCACGTCGCTGCCCTGGGGCCGCACATCTTGCGGGGCTCCTCCGACATGATGCAACTGGAGGAACTGGACCTGTCCGGGAATCTCGTGCGCATCCTGCGGATCCCCGACTATCCTCTGGATCTGAGCGCCGCCCAGATCGCCTCGGAGCGGGATTTCCTGCTCGACAGATTAACGCCTGGACACCCGTTGAGAGCGCCCTTCGAAGCCGCTCCCGCTTCCGTCACCCGACCCGCCTTCACCGAAATCCTCGTCGACCCTTCCGGAGCGGTCTGGCTGGAAATCCACCGGGGAGACAGCGAGCAGGACCAGCCGGAGAGGTGGCTGGTCCTGGACTCCGATGGGACCTGGCTGGGGATCGTCGAGATGCCGGACCGCTTCAGCGTGTCGGATGTAACCATGGACGCCGTGCTCGGGGTCTGGGAGGATGAACTCGATGTTGAGCATCCCCAGGTCCTGCGACTGACGAGGAACTGAACTCAGCCAACCGGAGGTGTGACGGCGATGCAACGGAGAGCGCGAGTCCGGGCCATTGGCGGAGTGTGGATCGGCATCGCGTTCGGTGGGCCTTTTGGAGCTACCGGTGTCGGTGCCCAAGAGGTTGTCGAATTGCCTGCGGAGGATCGTCCGCTATTGGGGAACTTCGAGTTGGTGTACCGCATCGGGTCGATCGAGGCGTCGGCCGAATGGGAGCAATTCTCCAGCATTCTGGGCCTCGGCTTCGACGCTTCCGGGAGGTTGTACCTGCTGGACGGGCCGGGCGGGCAACAGGCCTCAAGACGAGTCGTCGTCGTGGACGGGTCCGGTCGCCATGTGCGGAACTTCGGTCGTCCCGGCGAGGGGCCCGGCGAATTCCGGAGGGGAACGGAACTGATCGTGTGGGCGGACGGACGCAGTGTGGTAGCGGATATCACGGGATACCACGTCTTCGCACCCGGTGGGGAATTCGAACGCATGGTTCGGCAGACAGGTGAATTCGGAGTCGTGACCCGTGTGGGTTTTCGACCGGAGCGGACGGGATCTCAAACGGCATTGGTCCGCGAGGATCGCTCCATACTTCGCGTTGATATGTCCTCGGAGGAGGTAGAGGAACGGATCCTTGTATGGGTTCCGGGAGAGCAGCCGTGGGTGCTCCCTCCCGGTGCAGACTTCGAGGATGTTCTCGAAACGGTTGGTGATGAGTGGGGGTTCAAATCGGAGGTCTTGTTCGACGCGTTGCCGGCCGGTGGAGTCGCGTTCTCGGATTCTTCGGCCTACGCCATCAAGGTCACGGATCCGTCCGGAGCTATTTCGCGCATCCTTCGTCGACCCATGCGACCGCTGCCCGTGACGGAGCGGATGAAGCGCAAGGAGCGCGAGCGCCGCCTCGAAGAGCTGAGCAACCAGCAGGTCACTGCCCTCGAAAGCGATCCGCCCCCGCAGATCGCGTCGATGATCAACCGTTACATGGAGGCTCGACGGGGGGCAATCGCAAACATGCAATTCCACCCCTACGTCCCGGTGATCTCCGCCGTGCGCGTCACGTGGGAAGGAAGCCTGTGGATCGAGCGAAGCATCGAGCCGGGCACGATTGAGTCGGGGCCGATCGATGTGCTCAAACCGGACGGGACCTATGTGGGCACCTTGCCAGCCGGGCAGATCAAGATGCCGGACGCGTTTGGTCCCGACGGCCTGGCCGCGTTCATCGAAACGGACGAGTTCGAGGTACCGGTCATCACCGTGAGGCGATTGCCGCAGCAGATCCGGTAAGAGTCATGGTCTCCATCAACGTGAGGCTTGGGGTGACGGAGGACAGGGTGACGGAGGACAGGACCCGGGACCTTCCCGGCGCTCCTCCTACCTCACGACACTGCCCACCCCAATTCGCCCCACATCCAGCGAGTCCACGACCGCAATCAGCGGACGACCGTCCGGGAGGAAGGTCAAGGGCATCGGGAACCCTTCAGGCAATACACCCGCGATTCTGCCTTCTGGCTCCAGCAAGAGAACGCGGAAAGCGCTGTCGCGAGTGCGGAGCTGGGCCCACACAAGGCCATCCGGAGCAACCGCCAGTTCGCCCACCACCTGGGGTCGCGGATGGAAACCGTGCTTCTCGAGCGTCTCGTCCAGGTCGTCATCGCACGGCCCGAGGTAGCCGCGGGCCGCAAGCAGTGCCCTGGCCTGGGAGCGGGTGAGTTCTCGCTCCCCGACTCCGGCCCAGCGCACGCTTCTGACCAGCCGATGATCGTCAAGAATATCGATCCGGAACCCTCCCCACGCGCTCAGGGCCACGCGGTTTCCCCACTGGGACCAGCGATTCCGTGGTGCCAGCGGCTGGCGGATCGAGAAGGTGAAGCTGCAGCGTGGATAGTACGCCGTAGTGCGGTAGGAAGACTTGCCGCTGATCAGTTCCACCGTGTCGCGGCCGGTCACGGAAAGAAGTCGTTCAACCCAGTCGTCATAGCCTTCGTTCGGTCCCGTCCGGTTGATCCGCCTCCGGGCCCAGAGGAGGAGGCCGCGGGGAGTCGCTTCCACGTGGCGCAGATTCGCAAGGATTACCGCGTAGTTGAACGCGGATTCGGTGCCCGCCTGTTCGCCCATCCTCAGTTCCACGATCTGGCCCGCACCGTCGTGCACGTACGCGCGGCCATCGTCCAGGACGGACACGGACATGGCCCACTCCAGCTCGCCGGGCCCCTCGCCCTGTCTTCCCATGGAGCCGAGGGCCACACCCGTTGAATCGAAGACCGTGACACGGTACTCGAAGGGCTCCAGGACGTAGATGCGGCCGTGGCTATCGACATCCACGAGGGATGGCTGGGCAAGGTGGAAGGTCGCAGGCCCCGATTCCTCGCCGCCGAAGACGCGGATCGTGTCGAGCGCCCACCGGAGTACCGTGGGCTCGCCGACGTTGGTGACGATCGCGACCCCGGCCGAATCGGCTACGGTCGTGTCGACGGTGGCTGGCTGGCCGCACGAAGCGCCCGCGAAAGCGATGATGACTGTGGCCCCTTGGGCCTTGCGCGCCAGAAACATGCGTGAGGCTACGTTTTGCGGCACGCGATGTCAACTAAAACGTTAGGAGACAAGGCCGGACTCGTCATCTGACGGCTGGCCGACTGGCCGGAGGCAGGGCCGTACCGCATTCTGCATGGTAGCGTTGTCGCGTCACCAGGTATTGAGAGGGCCGCAGTCATGAAGACTCTGCTTTTCATCGTTTCTGCCGGCACAATCGCTGCCCTTGGGTGGCGAACGGCGCCGGACCCGGAGGCGGGGCCGCCTGCGGCACCGCCGGTGGTCGCCCTCTCCTCCCAATCCCCTTCCCCAGTGCTCGACGTCCAGGAGCATGTGCTCGACAACGGCTTCACGATCCTGGTCGTGGAGGATCACCGGGCGCCGCGCGTGGCGGCCAATCTTTGGGTTCGGATCGGGTCGATGCTGGAGCCGGCGGGGCTGCACGGGATGACGCACTTCCTCGAGCACGTCATTCATCAGGGGACGACGACCATCGGGACCAGCGATCTGGCGGCCGAGCTGCCTGTCCTGCAGGAGATCCACGACACGGAGCAGGAGCTGATCGCGGTGCGGAACCGGGACCGCAATCTGCTGCGGGAGCGGGGCGTCTTCTTCGACGAGCTGGGTTGGCCTGCGACGCCCGAGATGCGGGCTCTGCGGGAGAGGCTCTACGAGCTCGAGGACCGGGACAACGAGTACCGGGACTTCTGGACCTCCTACAAGTGGTACATGCAGCACGGCGGGACGGTGCGCCATACGGATCCGGTGCCGGCCAGTACCGAGCAGGACTATATGGAGATGAACATGGCGCTTCCGCGCGAGCACCTTGAGCTCTTCTTCCGGCTCGAGGCGGATCGCATGACCAACGCGATCCTGAGGGGGTGGGAGGCGCAGCGGTTTACGGTGCTGGAGCAGGTGCTGGGGGGACTGAGCCGGCCGCAGACCCGCTTCAACGAGGCGATCGACGGGGTGACGGCGCAGACCCATCCGGTCTACACGCCCGACGGCGGGCACCTCCGCGACTTCGGCAACTTCACGCGGGAGGCGATGCAGCGGATCTACGATGACTACTTCGTGCCCAACAACGCGGCGCTGGTGCTCGTCGGGGACGTGACGCTGGACGAGGTGGTGCCGCTCGCGGAGCGCTATTTCGGGGCGCTGCCGCGTGGGCCGGAGCCGCCGGCAGACCTCGATGTCGAGGCGGAGCCGGTGCCGGGCGGATCGGTTCGGCTGGATTGGACGGAGCCGCTGTCGCCGCAGGTGCACGTGCGGTATCGGATTCCGGGGATGGGGCATCCTGATCGGCCGGTGCTGGACCTGATCGCGGCACTGTTCGGCGGGCCGCATGGGGTGGCTGGGCAGAGGTTGGCGGCGAGTGGGGTGTCGGCCTCGGTGTCCGCTGATTTTCGGGTGATTCACACGTACCGCTTCGGGTCGCCCGGGGCGTTCAACCTGGTGGCGCAGGCGGGGTCGGATGGGGATCTCGCGGCTGTTGAGCGCGCGTTGCTGTCCGCGATCGGCGATCTGCGAGAGGGACGGATCGACTCCGGGGCGCTGGAGCATGCGCGGAAGCGGCTGCGCGTCGAGTGGGCGGAGTTCCTCGACAATCCACCGGAATTGGCGTTCCTGATCGGGCACCACTACACGATGAACGGATGGAGGGTGCTGCCCAATCTCGTGGTGGCGCGGGATGCGGCGACGGCGGCGGACGTGCAGCGTGTCGCATCGACGTACTTCGTGCCGTCGAACCGGGTGATCGCGGTTGCGCGCGCCGAACCGCCCGAGGGCAGTGGGCCAAGCTGGCTCGACTTCCTGTGGGCGGAGCTGCCAGGAGACGGACGATGAGGGCGCGGAGGCAGGTCGCGCGCCGGGAGGCCGCAGCGACAGACGCGCGATCCCTGCGGCGGTGGCCGCGTGCCCGCACCTTGGCGGCGGCGGTGGCGTTTGCTGTAGTCACGCTGACCGGCTGCAGCAACGCGGACGACACCCTGCCCGGCCGCTCCCGACCCGTCTTCGAGCACGGCTGGCCCGATCCGGGTGAGCTCGCGCTCGGGCCCGCCTTGTTCACGCCGCCGGACCCGAGCGAGGCACTGTTCGAGACATCGAGCGGCGTTCGGGCGTATGTCTTGCCCGCCGCGGCTTCCGACCCCCTGGTACGCCTCACGGCCGCCCTGCCGCTGGGCCGGCTCCACGAGGCCGACGGAGAGGCCGGCGCGTCAGCCCTGCTGACGCAGCTGATGACGACGCGAGGGCCCGCGGGAGCAAACCCCCCGCTCTCGCTGCGCCTCGCGGAGCTGGGAACGTCGCTGAGCGCCGTCGAGACACTCGACGCCACCCACATCTCCCTCCATGTGCTTCCGGAGGACTGGCAGGAGGGGCTGGAGCTGCTCGTCGAACTCGTGCGGAATCCCGATCTGGACGCTGCGGCGATTCGCGCGTACCGGACGGGCCCCGGGTACAGCATGCCGATGGCCGGCATCGTTGGGGACGGTTTCCGCCCCAAGGTCGAACTCGAGCGGCTGATCGGCGGGTATCCCCTGGCGCCGCCGGATGCGGGCACGACGGTCTCTCCGGCTGCGGTGCGGGCGCTGGCTGCCAGAAGCCTGGCAGTCGACCGTGTGGTGTTCGGAGTCGGCGGCGCTGTCTCCCGTGACGCGGCGGCGGAGGTCGTGGAGTCGGCGACCCTGGGTTGGGCGCCCGCAGGCGGGCCGGCGCCGGAGCCCAACGTGATCGAGCCGACACCGGAGTCCGCTGCCAACGAGCCCGGCGAGAGCGCCACCCGCTTCCACGCCGTGGATGTCCCGAGCCTGGAGGGCTGGATCGCCATCGGCCGCGCGGTGGGCGCCGTTCCGGAGTCGGATCGGGCCGCCCTGGCCGTCCTCCGCTTCATCCTCGCCGAGCGCCTGAACATCGCGGCCCGAGAGATGCGCGGCCTGGCCAACCGGGACGACTTCGAGGTCCCCGTGACGGGGTCCGGCAGCGGCCTCCTTCTCGTGCGCACGGGTGGGCGCCCCGAAGCCGTGGCCCCCCTCGTCCGCTACAGTCTCGATGAGCTGGAGCGCATGCACGACCCGGCCGAGCCGGTCACCGAGGCCGAGGTCACGCGGGCCAAGGGCTGGCTGGTCGACGCGGTCTGGCGGCGGTCACTGGAACTGGCCACCAGCGCCAGCGAGACGTTCGCGGTGGAGCATGTCCGCCGCGGAAGCACGGACCACCTGATGGCGTGGCCCGAGGCAGTCGCGGCCGTGACAGCGCAGGACGTCAAGGCGATCGCGCGGGAGTACCTCGACCCGGCCGCCTTCGTGACCGTCGTCGCCGGCCCGGTGGAACGGATCAGAGCCGCGCGCCACCCGCGCTGGCCCGTCGCCCTGGACGATCTGGAGGCGGCACTGTCGGGTAGGTAATCGCAGGAAGATCCGACGGCGGACCTCTCCGACCGACCCGGATGACCGGGACGAACGCGAGCGGAGAGCGATTCCCTGTCGGGTCGAACCCGGATGGACGAAATCTCTTGCATCGCTATGACAATTCTTATATAGTCACTATATAGACATTGATATAGTGACAGGAGTGACATAGCGAGAGATGAGCCTCGACCACATTCTCCTCGGCCTGCTGCACGAGCCGGCCACCGGGTACGACCTCAAGAACGTGTTCAGCGAGACCGTGCGGCACTTCTGGTCCGCCCGACTCAGCCAGATCTACCCGACCCTCAAGCGTCTCGAGCAGCAACAGATGCTGCGCAGCCGCCGCGAGCCGTCTCCGAAGGGACCCGACCGCAAGGTCTACACGGTGACGGACAAGGGCCGGGCCGAGCTGTTGACCTGGCTGCGCAGCGAACCGGCGGTCGGTACGGAGCGGTTCGCGTATCTGGCCCAGCTGTACTTCATGGACGCCATCGGCGATATCCACGAGACCCGCGCATTCATGTCAGCGCTCCGGGACCACCACTCGCGCTGGCTGGCCCAACTCGAGGCGGTGGAGCGGGACGTCGTCACCACCCACGGGGACGCCCCGGAGCACTACAGCGACGCGGGTTTCCACCATTTCGCAGCGCTCCGGATGGGCATTCACTCCATCCAGTCCAAGGTGACCTGGTGCGACGAGACGCTGGCGGCGATCGACCGGAGGCTCTCGCCCACCAAACCCCTCGCCGAGGCCGCGGCGGGCGCAGGGCCAGAGCACCGGGAGGGGATTCCATCATGACCATCACGGCCCTGCTCTTCGATGTCCTCATCCTGGCGCATGTCGCGACCGGCTTCGTCGGCCTCGCTGCGTTCTGGATTCCGGTGTTCGCACGCAAGGGCGGACGGACCCACGTGCGCGCCGGGCGCGTCTACGTCTATTGCGCCTACGTCGTGACGCTTTCGGCGGTCACCGCGGCGGCCGGCCGGATCGTCTCCTACCAGGTCCAGGGGATCCGTCTCGCCGACCAGCCCGACCTCTACGGCATCTCCCTGTTCCTGGGCTATCTCGGTCTGGTGACGTTCTCAACGGTCCGCCAGGGGATACGGGTCCTGGCCACGCGCAGAGCGCCCGAAACCCTGCGGACCCCAGGCCACGAGGCACTCGCCTGGGCGTCGATGGCCAGCAGCGTCGCCCTCATCGTGTTGGCGCTTGCGGTGTGGTCCGACGTCTCGCCGATTCTGCTGGGACTGAGTCCCATCGGCCTCTTCACCGGCAGGAACATGCTACGGCTGATGCGGAACCCACGGGCGCGGCACATGGGCTGGTTCTACAGTCACCTCGGGTCGATGCTCGGCGGCGGCATCGCCTTCCATACCGCGTTCGTCGTGTTCGGAATTCAACGCCTGTGGACCTATGAACTCGCCGGGCCCCTGGCCGTCGTGCCGTGGATCCTGCCAACGGTCGTGGGCCTCCCCGCGATCGCCATCTGGACCCGGCATTACCGGCGGAAGTTCAACCGCGGGGCGCTGGCGAGGGCTTGAGGGCGGCGGCGCGCCGCGCCTTAGTCAGTCGTCGTGACCAGGAAGATCAGCATGGTCAGCCCCCTCATGGCACGTCCGCTTTGTAGCGCAGGGCGGTTACGGTGGGAAACAGCGGTGAATCGCTCACCGCATATACGATGTCATCGTCCCCGAGCGCGACACCCGTAGTTCTGCCTGGGAACAGCACCGACCCGAGGTAGTCCCCGGTGTCGATGTCATACTTGTCCATCACCCTTCCGCTGTATTCGGTCGTGCCAAAATACAGAACGAACAGCGTGTCCTGCCTCACCGCCAGACCGGCAGTCGTGATCGGCGGGCTGCCTTCGTAGCTGACCATGGTAGCGCCGTTTTCGGTTTTGGTAACCAGGACCTCGGGAAACGGTATGTCTTCGATGTGGGGATACCTCCCCTGGACCACGCCGCTGTCGAAAACGATCCATTCGCCGGCTGCGTCGAAGCTGTACACCCACCGGTTTGACCCCCGCACGGGAATCGCCTGGCCGACAACTTCCAGGAATGGCTTGTCGGCAAACCCTTCCCATGGAGGTTCGATGTGCTCCAGCAAGTCGCCATCGTTCGACAGCAGCGCCCAAGGGCCTGTGAAGTGGCCCACGGCGAAGTTGCCGTCGTCCAGGGCGGCGACTGCCGATGTGTGCCCCAAGTCGTTCGGCAGAGGGCGCTCGCTGAGTAGGATTCCGTCACGGCCAACTGTCACGATGCGACGGTTGAGGTTGTCGATGATAATCGCGTTCCCCTGATGGTCGACCCCGATTACGCGCACTTCCATCAACTCGCCCGGCCCCTGCCCCCGGCGTCCGTACGACCAGACCAGCTCCCCGGCCGCATTCACATGGTGCAGCCTTGCGTTGCCGATGTCCGCGACGTACAGACCTCCGCCGGGAGCGTTTCGCGGGGACCACAGGTAGGAAAAACTGCTGTCGGCGTGTTCGCCGAGCGACCACAGCGTGTCGAACGAAACCGGGTCAAAGACACGACCGCCACCGCCGTTTCGGCCCTTGACACGATCTGTGTCGCCGCTCTGACACGCGCTGAGTGCCAAGACCCCAACAAGGATGGTTCGCATTATGCTCTCTTGGGCGGTAGGAGCGATTATCTGTCACACGCTACTGTACACCGGCAAGTCCGCCGTGTTGCGAATGACGACAGAGGCCGCGGCCCCTCAGTCGATCCTCCGGTGCGTCGTCTCGGTGACGGTCCCGTCGGCGCGCGGTGGTGACAGGTAGACGTACGCCTCCCGGTCCAGCCGCGTGATCGGCTCCTCGCCCTCGACCCCGATCCAGAACGGCTCGATCGAGAGGACTCTCGGCCCCACGACGAACATCGAGTCCTGGATGCTGTAGGTGCCTCCACTCGCCCAGAACACCGACTGGGTCCGATCCTTCCAGATCTGCGCGTAGCGCGCCGTCACCTTGTCCTCAACGGTCATGCGCGCGAGTTCGGCGGGCGTGACGACTTCGCGGCCCTTTTCCATCCACACATAGGTCCAGTGCGTGTCGGTCACATGGAACCAGGCGGTCCGGTGCTGCCACACCTCGTCCACCTCGCCCGTCGCGAGGTTGCGCGTGGAGGTGATCTGCCAGTTCCCGCGCAAGTCCGCCGGATCGATGTCGCCCTGACGGGTCACGGCCAGCTCGCCCATTGTGTCGAGGCGGCGGTGCGTGAATTCGAGGACCGCCTCGTCGCCCTCGGGCACCGTGTGGTACGCGTAGGCCGTGTCATTCACGTAGACGACCGTTTCCAGGCCGCCCATCTGGACCTGGTAGGGTTCGATGGACACCACGTTCGTGTAGCCCATGATGTCGCCGTCGAGCCACCACTCCCCGCCGCTCCCCCAGAAGCGCCACTCGCCCTCGTCGTCGAGCATCTTGGCGCGGTTCTCGGCGTGCTGCGCTTCGGGCGCGAGTCCGGCGAACTCCTCGGGCGTGCTCCCTTCCCGGCCGGCGTCCATCCAGACGTAGGTCCAGTGCGACTCGGTGTAGTGGGTCCAGATCGTCCGGTAGTTCGCGACCGAGTCGACCTCGCCGGTCTCGAGATTCTCGATCGTCATGATCTGCCAGACGCCGTGGAGCTGCGCCTTGTCGATCCCGCTGGGCTGGCCGGTTTGGTCAGGAGGCGCGGCGCAGGCGGCGACCGCCAGAAGCAGCAGCGGGGTGATCGTGTGACGAGTCATGACGTAATCCTTCCTTTAGAATTCCCGAACCAGCTCCCGCATCTGCCGCTTCGTCGCCTCGTCCGGCAGCCGGCCGAACCCAGCCCCGACGTTGTCCGCCATGTGCTCGGGATTCGTCGTCTCGGTGAGCACGCAGGTCACGGAGGGATGCGCGAGGATGTATTTCAGCGAAAACTGCGCCCAGCTCTCACAGTCGAACTCCGACGCCCACTCGGGCAGCGTGCGCCCACTCACGCGCCCGAAGTAGCTGCCGTTCATGAACGGACGGTTGATCAGCACGGCCATCCCGAGGTCGCGGGCAAGCGGCAGCAGCCGATCCTCCGCACCCGGCTCCATGACCGAGTAGTTGATCTGCACGAAGTCGAGGGGCTCCGCCCTCATCACCGACTCGAACTCGTCGTGCTGACCGTTGCTCGACACGGTCACGCCGATATGGCGCGCCTCGCCCGAGTCCTTCCACCGCAGCACGTTGGGCCAGTGCACGTCCAGATCGCGCATGCTCTCGACCTGCAGCAGGTCCACCGTTCGGCCCCCGACGAGCCCCTGGTTCTGCCGCATTTGCCCGATGCCCGACGCTTCCCCGTCGGTGTTGATCTTCGTCGCGACGAAGAGGCGGTCACGGAACTCCGGCGCCGTCAGGACCTGGCCGAACTCGGCATCGATCTCCGGCGTGCGCGGCGACGTATCGACGACCCGCCCCCCATGCTCAAGCAGCACCCGGATCACCGCCGCCACAGGCTCGGTCCCCTCGGTTGGGATCTCGAGCACGGGCTTCGACGAGCCAAAGCCGACGATGGGCAGCGTCTCATCGGTGCCGGGAATCGGGCGCGTGGGGAGGGTGGCCTGCCGCCGCGGCCGACCTCCAAGCACAGCGCCCGGACTGGCCAGAACCGCTCCGACGCCCGCCATGTGCATCAGGAAATCGCGGCGTGTAGTATCGCTCGGAGTCGCCATGATACCTTCCTTCGATCAGCCTGCCCTCGCCAACCGGAGCGGGCGCCGACATGGTCAGCCAGCGGGCCGCCAGGGGGGATTGAGGATGTTGTTCAGAGAGCTCGGAGGCAAGGTGCTCGGCAGCGGTTTCGCAAAGGAAACGGGGACATGTTGACCCGGCCCGCCTGCCGGAGCGTCGGTCCCTCGACGCGGGTCAGTAGTGAGAGCGATCAGGCGGTTGTCATGCGTCGCACCCGGGCAACGAACTCCTCTGCCGTAGTACAGTCGATCACGGCAATCGCTGCTTTCGAGAACTGGAACGAGTCCGGAATCTGGTCGAGTAGAGCAGTCAGCTCCTCGACCACCTCCGGGCCGAATTTTCTGCCCACTTGCTGGGAGAGCATGTCGGCCTGTTCTCGGCGAGCCCATTGCCTCCCCCACTCCTCCAGGCTCCGCTGGTATTCAGTCAATACTTCCGCCATCGTCGTCACCTCCCTCAACTGCTCTCTTGTGATCCGACCGCTCGAAACTAGCATATCGGCGACGGATTTGGCCATCAGGTGGTGGTACTGACTGTCCGACTCGTCAGCAACCCGGTTCAGTTCCGAAAGTGTAGCCCCCGTCGCGATCACGGACCGGTCTTGCTCCAGCTTCAGAATGGTGCGAGCCAGGCTATTTGGAAGGATGCAACAACTGAAGCGTGCCTTCCGCAGAGCTGGCCGGGCGAGCACCCGCAAACACCACAATGTAAAGCAAACATGACATTATGTAATATTGGCTTTACGCATTGCGCTGAACATCCGGGTGACGGATCTTGGGAATCAAGACTAGAACACCGAAGAGGAGGACAGCCATGACGTTACGTGCCAAAGCCATTGTCGGCAGCGCCGCTCTGTTGATCGGAGTCGCGGTGCAAGCACCCCTAAGCGCCCAGTCCCGTTCGCCCAGCCTCGAGTCCCTGTGGGCGGCCGCCGGTTTCGGAGCCGCGATCGCCATCGGCGACGGAGAGATCTTCGTGGGACGCACAGGCGGCGGGGTCGCCGGCGCGATCTATCCCTCGCCGGGAAGCATCTACGTCTTCGAGCGCGGTGACGACGGGTGGGATTTCGCCTACATCATCACGGGGGACGATGTCGAGATCGGCGACGAATTCGGTGCCGCATTGGCGGTCAACGGCAATCGACTGCTCGTTGGCGCGCCAGGGAGTGATGGAGGGAGGGGGGTGCCCATCTCTTAGAGCGGACGGCTGACGGAGAATGGACGCGGACACAGATGTTTTCGCCACCCGCGGACGGCGACGTACGTAGCGCAGGCGCGGCCGTAGCGCTCTCCAGCGACGCCGTGTTCCTCGGCGCACCCTCCGATGCCGGTCCGGGCACCGTCATACGTTTCCCGGCTGGCGGCGGCCCGGCGGCGCGCATTGACCCCCCCTCCCCCCCAGGCGCGAATCGCGCCTCCCCCGACCGCTTCGGCGCGTCCCTCTCCCTGGCCGGCGACCTTCTCCTCGTCGGCGCGCCCGGAACCGGCGGCGATCGCGGCGCGGCCTACGCCTTCGACGCCGACTTCGCGGCCGGCGCCTCTCCCACGGCCACCCTGGCGCTCGACGACGCCCGCGGCGGCGACGCCTTCGGCACAAGCCTCAGCGCCACAGGCACATCCGTCCTCATCGGGGCGCCCGGCGCGGAAGAAGGAGCCGGCGCGGCCACCCTCTTCACCCGGGACGACACCGGCGAATGGCACCAAACCACCCAGCTGGCCTTCCCCGAGTCCGGCCCGGCCGGCTACGGCTCCGCCGTCGCCTTCGACGGCCGCACCGCGTGGGTCGGCGCAAGCGCCGTCAACCAGGGCGCCGGCAGCGCACAGGTCTTCCAGGTCGAGGGAGCCCCCACGGCTGACCCCACCATCACCCTCGAGCCCCAATCCACCATCCCGGCGCCCGGATTCTCCAGCGGCGCCCTCTTCGGCTCGTTCGTTGCCATGCGCGACGACGTCGCCGTGATCGCCGCCTCGAACGCTGACATGCGGGTTGGCGCGGCGGTCGTCTTCGAGCGCGGGGACGGTGGCTGGGCCCAGGGCTCAACCCTCCGGGAATCCACTCGAACAATCGATGCGGTGATCGGCGAGGAAGCCCCCTGCACCGACGGCGCCACCGGGCCATTCGAATGCTCGCAGGTCGACCTGGTCGCGTTCGTGCCGCTGGCGTCGCTGGGAGCCGATCCGGGCACCATCCTCAACGACATCTGGGGCTGGACCGACCCGGTGACCGGACGGGACTGGGCGCTGGTCGGGCGCTCGGACGCCACGGCCTTCGTCGACGTCAGCGACCCCGCCAACCCGCGGTACGCCGGCGAGCTGCCGCTGACCGAGGGCGCCACCGAGAACCTCTGGCGCGACATCAAGGTGTATGCGGACCACGCGTTCATCGTCGCCGACGGGGCCGGGGCGCACGGCGTGCAAATCTTTGACCTCACGCAACTTCGGGACGCCGCGGGCCCGCCCGTGACCTTCGCCGAGACCGCGCGCTACGACGGCGTCGCCAGCTCCCACAACATCGTCATCAACCAGGAAACCGGGGTCGCGTACGCGGTCGGCAGCAGCATGGGCGGCCAGACCCGCGGCGGCGGCCTGCACATGATCGACGTGCGCACGCCCGCCGAGCCCGTCTTCCTGGGCTGCTTCGCCGACAACACCACCGGACGCCAGCGCACCGGCTACTCCCACGACGCCCAGTGCGTCATCTACCGGGGCCCCGACGAGGACTACCAGGGCCGCGAGATCTGCTTCGGCGCCAACGAGACCGCGCTCAGCATCGCCGACGTGACCGACCGCGACAACCCCGTCGCCATCGCCCGCGGCGAGTACCCCAACGTCGGCTACGCGCACCAGGGCTGGCTGACCGAGGACCAGACCCATTTCTTCATGGGCGACGAGGCCGACGAGTCCCAGGGCAGCGTCGACCGCACCCGCACCCTCATCTGGGACGTGGCCGACCTGGACGACCCCCTCCTGCTCAAGGAGCACTTCGCCGAGACCGGAACCATCGACCACAACCAGTACGTGCGTGGCAACCGTCTATACCAGTCGAATCTGATGAGTGGATTGAGGGTGCTCGACATCAGCGACGTGGAGAACCCAATCGAGATCGGGTTCTTCGACACGGTGCCGGATGATGTGGGACTGCCGGCGTTCGGCGGGGCTTGGAGTAACTATCCGTTCTTTGAGAGCGGGATCGTGGTGGTGTCGAGTTGGGGGGAGGGGTTGTTTGTGTTGCGGCCGCGGGGGAGGCCGGTGAGTTGAAGGGGGGGCCGCAGGCCGGAGGAAGTCCGACGGAAAGTCGTGCGTGGATCTGAAGACGCAGGAGCTGGAGGGGGGGACGGTGTGCGTGGTGAGCTGCCAGAGGAGCCCCGAGCCCGTGTTCCTGCGGTGGAAGGGCCTGGAGAAGACACCGGATGGGGACTTCTTCGTGCGGAGCGGGCCGGGGACGGTGAAGCTGACGCCGGAGAGTGCGGAGCGGTATGTTGAGACGCGGTTTGGTGCTCGAACGGCACCTGCACCGACCGAGTCCTTTTGCCTAGTGTAAACCATACTTGTCATTATGTAGCCTGTAGTTTACATTCGCAAAAGGACAGGATCCAGGACCAACGCCTACTGGGTGGCAATCGTCCGCAATACAATGAGAAGACAGGAAAATGCGGGAGACATTGGCCCCGGCCTGGGCGTTGCGCGTGGATTCACGCGCTCTACCGAGACAGGTCTCTTTCTGCCCGACCGTCTTGCGGGCCCGGGCCAGCCCTCCGGGTTGGAGTGGTTTCAGGTCCGTGGCACGTGGCACGACATTTATGGGGAGAAGCCTTCCTGGGGGGATGTGGCGGATCGCCTGTCAGGATTCGGTCTTGGGCAGGTGCTGCTCGTCCTCGGGGGAGTCAGCGCCGTTCTCAACTCGTACGAGCCGCTCCAAGGCCAGCGCCGCGTCATCCAGGCGCTGTTTCGTGACTCCGATAGAGTCGGGCGGGCCTTCCAGGACTACTGGGATCGGCTGAAGCCCGAGGGGGTTACCGACCTGGTGTGGTTCTTCAGCGAGCAACAGGTGGTCGCAATCGCGAAGATCGCACTGCTGGTCTGCCCGCATGTGACGGAGAGGTCCAGCGCCTCATTCGAGCCAATCGGTGAGGCGCTGATCATGGCCGCTGATCTGATCGACCGGGGAGAGGACCTGGCAGGCCATTCTGACTTCCGGTCACCCGCCAACCGGAACGCCTGGCTCAGATTCATCATCATGAACGGGACCTTTAACGCCTCGGACAACTTCGCATGTTCTCTTGCCCGGACGCGCGACCTCTACCTTCCGGACTATGGCCCCGCCGCCGACGAGAGCGCCGTCGATCTTCGGGCTCGCTTCCAGGAGATTACGGGACTTGATCCCGAATTCGCCTGGGGAATGGGCTTCGCGCTGCTTGCGAACTGGCGGACTGTTGACCCGAAGTCAGATCGACCACCCGGCCCGCTCAGCCTCGAAGCGTACGTGCAGGCTCTCAACATCTCCCATGACGAAATGACTGCGCTGACCAGACTGTTCGCGGTGGATGCCGGTGAAGCAAAGGCGACGCTTCTCGCGCGAGGCTGCGGGCCGGACTCGTTGCAGCCCTATGACATTCAGCCACTGGACCGCTCACCCCTCGTCAGTCTGGAGGGACGCCTGTACTGTCCGTCTGTGCGGCTCCTCCGCTGGAAGCTGACCACCGGGCTCCACCACGTCTTTCTCCAGCCCAGCGAGCGAAACAACAAAGCACGGCGCGATGAGTATCTCAAATTCGCTGGCGTTGTGTACGAGGATTACGTCGAGACCTTGCTCCGACGGGTCTTCCCACGGGAAGCCCATCGCTACGTGGACGAGAAGTCACTTCGGCAGCGAATCCCTTCGGGGATGAAGGCGTGTGACGGCGCTGTTCTGTACGGGGACACGGTTCTGCTACTCGAATGCAAGGCCACGCTTCTCCCCTACGGAGTGCGGGCCGAGGGAGACCTCGACATGCTGCGGAAGAAGGTCGCCAACATTTTCGGCAAGGCCGCGGAGCAGTTCGACGACACGATTCTGGCCATTGAGGACGGATGTCTGGGAGAATGGGTGGCGCCGGGTACCGTGACCCGATACCTGCCGCTGGTGGTCACCCTGGACATGATCCCCGTCGAGCCATTCTTCCATCAGACCATCGAAGAGGCCATCTCCAAGCGGAATGCGCTGAGCCACGCCAAGGCGGGCCCTCTACAGGTGCTTGCTGTATCGGAGCTCGAGCTACTGGAAGAGTACTTGGCTGAGGGCGGCAGCCTCGCCGACCTGCTTCTGGAGCGAATCGAGAACGGCACCTACCGCGACAGCACCATGAAGAACCATCTCCTGGCGAAGGGAATGCGGCATATCCTGCGCCCTAACCGTCGGTTACGAGAAAGGTTCAAGGAACTCGGCGAGCGCATGATCGCTCGGATGAGGGAGCGAGCCGGCGGGCCCTGGTAGCAAGAGCTAATGGGAACGGTCTCCTTCCCCGAAGAGCTTGATGGTGAACAGACCATTCCCGCACTCGATGTCCGGTGCGGGTAGCCGCCGGTCTGCCATCTCGCCGAAGATGCGCGCGATGCCTTCGCCCTCGTCCCGCATGGCACCGATGTCGGCCAGCACCCTGACGAGCATCGGGTTCCTTGTTCCGTGGGCCGTGCCACCCTCCCGGAGGCGCTCCAGTGTAACGGGGGCGATCAGGTCCCCTGGATTGGAGATTTCGACTCGGTCGTCGTAGAACCAGACTTCGGTTTCGCGGCCCATGACCTCGTAGTCGCGATGGGCGATCGCGTTGACAAGCGCCTCCTGCCACGCGAACTCCGGATACTCTGGCACGCCCTCGAAGTAGAGCCCTTTCAGCCGTTCGCTCTGGCGCACCTGAGCTCCAGCAAGTGTCCGGGCTTCCTCCAGCGCCAGGGCCAATGGAGGATCCGCCCGCCCAGCCTGAATCACGTTGCGTTGCCGTCCGTGGAGTCGTTTCCGTCCAGCAACCCGGAAGACTCTGACTCCCGCCCGTGGGTGCCACTTAAGCGCCGGACGGCGAGCGAAAAGCAGCACTCCGGCATTCGTGATCTTCCACTGGGCGAGATGTCTGTCGATGAGGCCGTAGTATTCCAGTGCCTCCTTGACGGGCCTCTCGCCCACCGGTGTCCGGTCCAAGAATCGTTCCGCAAGCTTCAGGTCAAGATCATCGAGCGTGGCATCTGGCCGGAACCGCTGCTCATACCCCACCACCCGCAAAGCCTGCTTTCTCTGGTTGATCAGCTCCTGCGGCTCGCGCTGAACCTGCGCGCCCACCCTGAAAGGAAAACCATCGGCGATCACCATGACGGCTTCCGTGGACTGTGGTACCTCGAAAACCAACACTTCCTTGCCGTCTACTTCGGCTCGTTCTGCTCGGCAGTGGACTTCGGGCTGGAGCCGATTCGTTGGTACTGCAAGAAGTCCCTCGACTGCCTCGTCGTTGTAGTCGTGGCCGCTAGGCGTCCCGTCGTCCTCCACCCCCACGAGGAGGAGGCCACCGTCCGCGTTGGCGAAAGCGGCAACTGCATCGGCAATCTTGTCCCGGAGGTTTTTCCAATTGAGCTTCCTGGGTGGATCCGAACTGCGGTCCCACGCCGACTTGAATTCGCGGAACTGCCCTTCCCCTTGCGAGAGTGCTCGTGGAATCTCGTCCTCTGTGAGGTGCGCTGACACGGTACTCGCTCCGTTGAGGTTCCGAAGGTCCGGGAAACGCCGTCGATGGTCGACAATGCCTGTCGCATCCTCTCCCAGCGGGCATCCGCAGCCGATTCACCGAATCAAGCTAAGACATCGGCGTCAGGACCTCATCAATGTCCGCCTGCCAGCGTGCCGTCGCAAAGACGAAACAACTGGCCAACGCTAGCACGACCGCGCGAGCATGCCACCTCGTTGTCCACCATCTCGCGGCCGATGTGGCGGACAAACGGGGTCACGCCTCACCCTCGGCGTCATCTCCGCGAGCAAGTCATTCCGCCCGGCCATTTCCGTCAACAACGGCGACTCATGATGCCAGAATCTCCGTCGAGTTGTCTCCTTCAACGCCCTGGCGCTATCCACGAAGCGGCGATCGTAGACCGCGTACAGTTGCTGGAACATGCGGTTGTAGTCGAGCAACGAATCCGGGCCCGGATAGTGGGGATACACCATTCCTTGCCGGGACCCGCCACCGCGCTCCACCAACGTCAGGCCGCAGGCTTCGTAGCGCGACGGGGCGTCGCGGATGTCGTCCCGCTCTGATAGCCGCGCCAGAGCGTCCTGGTAGCACCGGAGCGCGGCACCCGCTTCGCCGTTAGTCCGCTGGGTGTGGTCGCCGTGATCGGGCGGGCCGCCGACCGGGGCAGGCACTGTGACCGGAGCAAAGTCCTGGACCCGGTCTGCGCTGAGGACGTGCCAGAAGCCGTACACCAGCGCCGGATACATCATGTGGACATTCACGCAGGCTCCGGCGGTGCGCTCAAGCTCGCCGGTCAGTTCGGGGACTCCACCAGGCCCGATCACTACACTCTCCGTCCCTTCCAAGGACAATGCGAGCACGGGACCGATGTCGGGAATTGTGACCCTCACGTCCGGCTTTGCTTCCTTGAGCCCGCCCAGCAGGGTCTGCCGATCGGGTCTGGCTGCATCCGGATCATGGGAGAGAAACAATTCTTCCCGGCCTCGCTCCACGGTGATCGGTGGGCGCGGCCGTATCCAGTCGGGATCGAACCCACCCTCGATGACGAGGCGGGTTGCCGCGTACCAGCGCAAGGAGTCGACAAGGTCGGCCGGTTGGGCCGGCGGGAGGGCCGGGAATGCCCACCGACTCACGGCCCCAACGCCCCCAACGGAATCACGCTCACCCCGTCCTCCCGCGTGTACCCATAACCGCTGCTGACAATCACGCCCAGCACCGCCGGCTCCCCCATTCGCTCTGGATCCACTCTCTCCGCCAGCCTGAGTAGGTTGTGAGCACCCTTGTCCACCCGGCCTTCGCCCAGCTTGACCTCGAATGCCGCCCAGCGGCCATCATTGGCTTGCACGATCGCGTCCACCTCCAGACCGCCCTTCTCGCGGTAGTGGAACACTTCGGCGTCCGCCGCCTGGGCGTAGATTCGCAGATCGCGGACGACCATCGACTCGAAGAGGAGTCCCAGAAAATCGAGGTCCCGGAGCAGGCGGTCGGGGCTCGCACGTACCGCGGCGACGGCAAGTGAGGGATCCGCAAGGTGTCTGATCGGTTTGCTCCGCAGCACGGACCTCGACCTCAGGTGCGTGGGCCAGGCAGGCTGGTTTTCCAGGATCATTATCCGTTCCAGCGCCCGCAGATAGTCGGCAGCGGTGTGCACGTTGATGGCGGACACACCTTCGCCGGTGTCGGAGGCCAGGGTTGCGGTCGCGGCCGGCGTCGCGACATTCCGCGCCAGGGACCGCAGGAGCATGCCCACTCTTACCGGATCTCTCCTCTTTCCGTCTCCGTTGCCGATGTCCAGGCGGCGGATCTCGTCCAGGTGATCCTGGTTGGCGCGCAGGGCCAGTCGAGTGGAGCGTCCGAGATTGACCGGCCATCCACCAACGCAGATGATTTCCGCCAGTTCATCGAGGGGGATTACCGACCTGCCCGCCGCGGCGCGTGTCCCGTCCAGGAGGCTTGCCAGCGAAACCTCGCCTGAAGAGCGACCGAGTTCGAAGAGTGAGAGCGGGCGCATGCGAAGGCGCGTCAGGCGTCCAGCTCCGGTGTGGCGCGTTGCGTCATCGGCCGGCACGGCAGACCCGGTCAGGATGAACTGGCCCGGCAGGCGTCGATCGTCCACCGCCCGCCTCACATGGTTCCAGATCGCCGGTTCCAGCTGCCATTCGTCGATCAGCCGGGGGACGTCTCCGATCAGCACGCGGGCCGGCTCGAGACGGGCGAGGCGGCGTGCCAACTCATCGACGTCGAGCCTCGCTTCACTCGCGGCAATCTGCCGTGCGGTGGTGGTCTTCCCACACGCCCGGGGCCCCTCGATCACCACCGCTCCCGTGGCTTGCAGGCGCGCGGCCAGCTCGTGGTCAACGACTCTGGGGTGGTAGGTCATGGGTGCAGGGGCATGGAGTCGATTGGACGTGGGTCGTGGAGGATACTAACCTTGGATCGAGCGTCTGTGAAGGGGGGCAGTAGCAGATTCGGCGTAAGGTCAATAGCAGGAAAGGTGTCGTTATGATAGCATGAATGGCACGATACTGGTGCCATGAATGGCTGCTCCAGCCTCCGTCACCTCGGTGCAAGCCCTCCAACGCCCTTGTCGTATATCGATATGCGATATACAATCGTAGATGATCCTGAGCTTCCGATGCAAAGATACCGAGCGGCTCGCTGGCGGGTACCGAGTCCGACGTTTCCAGCCCTTCGAAAGGGTGGCACAGCGAAAGTTGGCACAGTTGGATGCGGCTGCGACGCTGGACTTCCTGCGAGTCCCGCCTGGTAACCGCCTCAAGGCTCTGAGGGGTGACCGTCAGGGCTACTACAGTATCCGAATCAACGACCATGGAGACTGTGTTTCCGGTTTGAGTCTGGAAATGCCTACGAAGCCGAGATCGTCGACTACCACTGATGGAGAAGACACCATGACGCGACTGGATCCGGTGCATCCCGGCGAAGTCCTGAAACACGACTTCATGGAGCCGTTTGAGCTCTCGTCCACCGCCCTGGCTCGGGCGCTCGGCGTAACACCTGCGCGAATCAACGAGATCGTCCGCTGCCGTCGTGGCATCACCGCGGATACCGCTCTGCGTCTCGCCCGGTACTTCGGTACCGACGCCCAGAGCTGGATGAACCTGCAGGATCGGTACGAACTTGCGGTGGCGGAGCGTGAAGCGGGCAACGCGCTGGCCGCGATACAGCCGCGGGATGTGGCTTAGTGCGAGGGCGCGAATCCAGCAGAGGCGATTCCGCAAGCAACCATCCGGACATCTTCGCTGGACTTTCACCGAGTCCCCGAAATCGAGCCGCGGGCCTTGGCGTATAGTACAATCAGGAATCCGCAGTCAACACAGTCAATCCCAGCAAGGCACGAGTCCCATGAAGAGCCTGCGCACACCAGCCTACACCGTGCTGCTACTCGCCCTGACCACATCACCTGCCGCCCCTCAAGTCCTCGACGGCCCGGACGGCCCCGTCGAATTCATCGGCTTGGAGCGTTGGGGCGCTCAGGAGTTGTTCGACGCCATCCAGGAGCTTTATCCCGACCGTCCTTTCAGCGCCTGCGCAGCTGTCATGAGGTCTGAACTCGGGTTCGCCGATGCGGGCGCATTCCTTTTCAGGAACGTTGGATCCAGCGACTCGTACACGGTCGTGGTCGGCGTGGAAGACAGCACCCGAGTGCGGTACCGCCCGGTGGGAAGCGAAATGGTCGCTCTTCCGGAGACCTGGCAGACGCTGAAGGCAGTTGCCGACGAGGACCCGCGTACGCTGAACGCGGCCGCGACCACGCTCCACACGCGCGGTTTCTTGAATCGCATCTTCAACAACCCACGCCGGCTTGCCGAGCGCATGGGTGCCGATCCCGAGACACTCGATCAGGTGTTGGATCTCGTCGACCGCGCGGACGGTGAGGCGGATCGCCGCCTCGCCCAGGAGGTGCTCGCCAGGGACTCGTCGATGGCGGCGAGGGCGGTCGCGACCCTCGTGCTCGGCAACTTCATTGACGACGACACGTCATGGCACGGTCTGGTGGGCTCGGCGATCGATCCCCAGGCGCAAGTCAGCAGCAATGCTCCGAGCATGCTGCGCGGGCTGAGCAGGCAGGACCTGGATCCTGTCGGCTGGTCCGCCGCCCGGGCTCCCCTGTCGGCCGTGTTCGAGGGCACGAATCCGTTCGCGTTTGCAGATGTCCTGCGAGTCCTGGTCGCTACCGACGTTGATCCGGAGTTCGGGCGACAGCTGGTCCGCGGGAGCCCCGAACTGCTCCTTGCCTACGCCGGAGCCGAGCATGAATACACCCGGGAGCCGGCCTTGGCCTTCCTGGAAGCCGTGAGCGGCGAGGACTTTGGGACGGATGCCGAAGCTTGGAAAGCATGGGTGAACGGTCTGCCGGACTGACTACGTGGGTTGGTCGGACCAACCCGGCATCATCCCTACTCGCCATCCCCAAAACGACGCCGCGCTTGCCGTGCCGAGCCGGCCCGATATGAACGGCTCGGTTCAGGCTTGTCGGTCAGGAGTCCTGGCAACGTGCTCCCAGACTGCTGTTGGACGTAGCTGAGCGCCGCGCGAGCCAGCAATCCGGACCGCGATTGTCCTTCCCGCACAGCCGCCTTGTCTACGATGGCCAGTACTCGCTCGGGCAGTGTGATGTTGATCCGCCTGGTCTTGCTCGAGAGCTTCGAGATATCCACGGCGACGATCGCCCACACACCATCCCGGTAGTCTTCGTTCGCCTGGTGTGCCTCGATCGAGGCCCGCGCCGACACTGTGCCCGAGGGCCGCCATGAAGTCCGACGGTAACCGCGCTGGACATCTGGCGTACACAGTTCGCGAAAGGGGATAAGCCAATGAAGTGTCAGATTGCTGCAGCCTTCGTCGCCAGCGCCGGCCGTTTCGCGGCGGTAGCGGGCCTCGCCGCCTCGATAACCGCGGTCGCTCCAGCCACCTCACCCAACGTGGCCCAATCCCTGTCTGCCCAACCCGGGCCCGCGCTGATTCTCGAGGACAGCGTCGTCCTGCGCGAGCCGGACGATCACCAACTCGGTCAGCCGGTGAGCCTCATATCTGCGGACGACGGGTCTTTTCTCATCGCCGACGGTTACTCGAACAGCGTCCTGCACTTCGATTCCCGTGGTCGTTTTTTGCGGACCTTCGGGCGAAAGGGTGAGGGCCCCGGAGAATTCCGATTTGTCAGCTATGCCGGATTTGTGGCAGGCGACGTGGTTGGCATCGGCGACGATCACGGGTTCGAACTGGAGTTGTTCGAGCTTCGCAGCGGAGCCCACATCGGGGCCGTAAAGATGAACTTCCTTGTCGAGGACTATGTCGTGCGCGGCGATACAGTGTGGTTCGTCGGCGTCAACTCGGAAGACTGGACTGCCCTGGGATCTGCCGTTTTGGACGACCTGGTCGCTGCGGCTTCCTCGGGCGGCGGAGATGGCACCATTCTCTCGCCGGACAGGGTAGACGTACCCCGGATCTACGTGGAAAACGACGTGGTAAGGGGCATGCTGACCGGAGTCACGCTCGATGTCCAGGAGGGTGTCTCGATCGTTGGTTTCCTGGCTTCGCCCGAATTGCTGGTCTTGGGTCCCTCAGGTGCGGTCCTGGATTCGCTTGTAGTTCCTGTCGCCAGACGCCGAGGGCTTCCTCCGGAGGAAGAGTTCCTCGCGCTGGGTCGCGGAGACGACTATACAGGAATGTGGGGCAGGATATCCGCACTCGTGAAGGTGTCTCGTGACTCACTCGGCTTCATTCACACGATCCACCAGGAGAGCAACTACGATCCCGAGGCCCGTCAGATGAGCGCAGCCTTCTACGTGTCGAGCGTAGCGGCGGACGGCACGCAGGCCTGCCCCGACACTCACGTCCCCACATCAGATGCGGGGCTCGCGGAGCTTTCATTGCAGGAGAATCGGCTTCTTGTGCTGGACCAGCGCCTTGCGGGAAGCGGCATCCGAACCGTAATACGCACCTTCAAGATCGATGCCGAGAACTGCACTGGCGGGATCGTGGGAGGGTAGCAGTCCAATGCCGTTCATTGACGCTCCCTGGCCAGTGACCAAAGGAGGCAGACCATGAAGACGCTGCACCAGTTGGTCGTGCTAGCCTTGCTTGGATCAGGCGTCATGGGATGGCCGACGAACATTGCAGCGGGGATACAGGAAGCAGCCTCGCAGTTGCATCTCACCGAGGTGATGAGCCTCGACGGTTCCAGGCAGGGCGTCCACTTCGCCAGGATCGGTAGTGTGAGGGTAGCTCCGGATGGCGATTTCTTCGTTTTCGATCCGGACGTTCAATCCCTGTACCTTTTTGCTGCAGACGGTGAGTCGGCCAGGGAAATCGGCAAGCGGGGCGAGGGGCCGGGCAACTTCGTTCGTGGAATCACAACGCTGATCAGCGACGGTCGCTTCACCATTTTCGACCTCGGGCAGGGTCTCCTGCACACCTTTTCGGTGGACGGCGAGTTTGTAGATGCGCGGCGGGCTCCGACAGTCGAGGGCGCCACGCTGACGGTGGCTCAGGAACTGCGGGAAGGACACTGGGTTGGTGTGTCCCAGCCTCGCTGGAGATTCAACCTGTCGGATGGCAAGATCGACACGCCCGGCCATGTCTTTGCGATGCCTGCAGGCGCTGATGTACATATACTGCTCGAGTATGTGACGGCAGGGGGAGTCTTTTACGACAAGACCTACGAGGTGCCGTATGGTGGGGTGCGTATCGGCGTCGCGCATACGGGGGATTGGGATCTGGTCGGAGACAGCGCCGTCGTAGTGGTCGACGGGATGTCGGGGGTTGTCGAGTGGTATCGGGTGGACATGGAAGGCTACGAACTCCTCTACCGAATCGACACTGAGATTCCGGCTCAACCCCTTTCGGCGGATGACCGCCACCAGTTGATCGCTCGACAGACCGAGAGCCATGGGCGGCTTGTTTCGCAGAACACGGGCTGGCTGTTTCCCGAACGCGTTCCCGGGCTTTCCTGGATCATTGCGGACTCGCAGGGCCTCCTGTGGCTCCAACGGTCCTCCCTCCACGACCTGGGCTCTGCGATCTGGCGCGTCGTTGACCCCGCTCGTGGCCAGTGGGTCGACGTGATGCTCCCAGCCGAGCTCACCGTCAGGGACATTTTCAACGACCGGATTTACGGTGTCACTACCGGTGCGATGGATATCCCAATCCTCAAGGTGCACGAGTTCGATCGCTCACGGCTGATCGACGGAATGAGGTAGGCCACCATCCCGCAGGCGCACCGCGCTGGAGGCCCCGCAGTTCTGCGCCACTCTGCTTGCCTGCGGTGACCCGTCGCCCTCTTCTAACCCCACCACCGACGCTCCTCCGGCGACTCGGAAGGGCGTAGCAAGCTGCTGTCATCCATTGACAAGTAGGACTTTGTACATCAACCACTGGAGGAATCTTCATGAGCACCGAAACGCAGCAGATCAAACGCACGCTCCGTTGGCTCCAGGGCTACGCCGCCCTGATGACCGTCGCTCTCGTCATTCTTTTCATCAGGGGCGCGACGGCGACGGACGGTGTGCTGCGGGTGCGCGGGCTGATCATCGAGGACGAGGCCGGACGCGAGCGGATTCTCATCGGCGCGCCGATCCCCGAGGCGGCCAACCGCGTTCGCACGGACGAAGCCCGCGTGCGGGAGCTCTGGGGCCCCCGGTTTCCGGATCTGGAGCAGTACATTGGCTGGTACCGGGATTACCAGCACTCGACCAACGGAATCCTGATTCTCAGTGAGGACGGTTTCGACCGGCTGGTCCTCGGCGACCCGGTGCCCGATCCGAACATTGGCAAACGTATCGGGCCGAACACCGGCCTGCTGGTCAATGACCCCGAAGGATTCGAGCGGTCGGGGTACGGCCTGATCGATGTGGAGGGCCAGTATCGAGTCGGTTTGGGCATCGATTCGAATCGTAGCCAGGAGAGCCTAATGCTGATGCTCCACGACAATGACCGGGTGGGCATCTCGGTGGCCGAAGGGGAAGACAGGATCTTCATTGGCAGAGGACCCAATGGCTACTATCAGGGCCCCGACGAGCCATTTCTCGGGCTGGCGGTGATGCGAGATGGAGAGGTCGTCCACAACCTGAATGTGCTGGAGGGCAATTGACGTTCGGCCAGTTGGCGGGGGCGCGAGGGTGAACCGAAGCGGAGGCTGCCAGTGACAGACCGCTACTCCGACTACGACGCCTTTGCGTGGGTGTACAACCGGCACTGGGGTTCCTTCGCCACCCGAATCGTACCCGCCCTGGAGAAGCTGGTCCTGAATTCCCTGCCCTCAGGCGCCCGGATTCTGGATCTGTGCTGCGGAACCGGGCAACTGGCTCACGCGCTGTCCGCAGAAGGCTTCGGGCTGACAGGGATTGACGGGTCGGCGTCGATGATCGCGATCGCCCGCGAGAATGCCCCCGATGCATCCTTCAAAGTGGATGATGCACGCAGTTTTTGGGTCACCGGAGAGTTCCACGCAGCAGTGTCGACATTCGACAGCTTGAACCATGTCATGAGCCTGGAGGAACTCACGAGCGTTTTCAGGAACGTCTACCGCGCTCTGTTGAGCGGTGGCGTCTTCGTATTCGATCTCAACATGGAGGAGGGATACAGAACGAGATGGCGAGGATCTCACGGCTACGTCGAGGATGACCATGCCTGCATTGCCAGAAGCAGTTACCTGCCGGAAGGGCGTATCGGGAAGGTCGAGGTCACCATGTTCTTTCGCAGGGGAGACCGATGGGAACGTCCGATGTGACCCTGCTTCAGAGGTGCTACACTGAGGATGCGATACTGAATGCGCTCCAATCTGCGGGGTTTGTGAGAGTCGAGACCTTGGACGGGGCCAGGGATCTTGGCGAGGATCTCTCCAGGTACCCGGGCAGGAACTTCTTTGTTTGCCACAGGCCCGGGGGTCCGTAACAGAGAGCATCCGGAGACGCCAGGCCGCGGCCGCAACTGCTACAGTCCCCCACCCCCGTCGAAGAAGTCGCCGCCGACATCGTGGTACTCGAAGTCGTGGTCGTCGAAGCTGTCCTCGCCCCCGTGGTCCTCGCCGCCATGATCATCGGGCGGTGGCTCGTCATGGCGATGATCACCGCCCCAACGCCACAGGGCGCCGAACATGCTGCCCGAGAGCACAGCGATGAGATACTCGCCGAAGCGGCCCTTGGCGCGGCGGGAGGGTTTGCCGCTACGGGGATTCCCGACAACCTTCCGCGGGCTCGTAGCCTCCTGTGCGACTTCCAGCACTCGGCGAAGCGTGGCGGGCGCTCCCGAGACGAGCGTCGCGACCTCGCCGTCCATGAAGTAGTCGAGCCGGATTTCGCCAATCTGGACATCCGGGGGCCGGGTGCTTCCCTTCGATGTCGCGAATACCTTCACGACCGTCGTGTGCAATGGCTTCTTCTTCAAGTCAGGTCCCCCACAGCTGGTCCACATGTGGATAGATTGTCATGTTAACACGACAAAATGTAAATTACAGTTTACACGATGAGCTTTCCAACCTGCGAGACTGCCGCCCTATGAGCAAGACCACCCCGCGCCCCACCCCCACCCCCTCCCGCAGGCTCACCGCGCTGGCCACCCTGCTGCTCTGCGCCGCCCTGCCCACCTGCGGCGACCCGTCGCCCTCCCCCTCCTCCACCACCGACGCCACGGACCACACGGACGCCGCCATCGCGGTCATGTCGGCCGAGACCTTCTCCGCTGCGATCCAGACGCTCTCCAGCGACGAGTTCGAAGGACGCGCGCCATCCACCCCCGGCGAGGAACTGACGGCCGCCTACCTGGTCGAGCAGTTCGAGGCGGCGGGGCTCGAGCCGGGCAACGGCGATTCCTTCTTCCAGAACGTGCCGCTGGTGGCGCTGACTGAGCAGGGGCAGCCCACGCTCAACGTCCGGACGGCGGGTGGCGAGCTGGAGTACGCGTGGACCGAGGACTTCGTGGCCTGGACCAAGCGGGTCGCCGAGAGCGAGTCGATCGAAGACTCCGAGATGGTCTTCGTCGGCTACGGCGTGGTCGCGCCGGAGTACGGGTGGAACGACTACGAGGGCGTCGACGCGGCGGGCAAGACCGTGGTCATTCTGGTCAACGATCCCGGCTTCGCGACCCAGGACGAGGCGGTCTTCCGCGGCAATTCGATGACCTACTACGGGCGTTGGACGTACAAGTTCGAGGAGGCGGCGCGGCAGGGGGCGGCGGGCGCCATCGTCGTGCACGAGGAAGCGGCGGCAGGGTATCCGTGGGAGGTCGTCACGGGGAGCTGGACGGGCCCGCAGTTCGGTCAGGCCGCGGCGGACGGGAACATGGGGCGCGTCGCGGTCGAGGGATGGATGCAGCACGACGTGGCGCGGGAGATCTTCGAGGCGACCGGGCACAGCTTTGACGTGCTGGCGCGGCAGGCCGCCCGGCCCGGCTTCCGCGCGGTGCCGCTGGAGGCCTCGGCGTCGATGGCCGTTACCAGCGACATCCAGCGTTCCGAGTCGAAGAACGTGATCGCGCTGCTGCGGGGGAGCGAGCGGCCGGACGAGTACGTGATCTACACGGCCCACTGGGACCACTTCGGGCGCAGCGCCGACCCCATGATGGACGACCCCATCTTCAACGGCGCCTTCGACAACGCCACCGGCACGGCGGGGCTGATCGAGCTGGCGCGGGCGTTCGCGGCACTGCCGGAGCGTCCGGCGCGGTCGGTGCTATTCCTGGCCGTGACCGCCGAGGAGCAGGGGCTGCTGGGGTCCGCCTACTACGCCGCCAACCCCGTCTACCCGACGGCGAGCACGGTGGCGACGATCAACATCGACGGGATGAACGTCGACGGCCCCATGAACGACGTCACTGTCGTGGGGATGGGCGCGTCGGAGCTGGACGACTATCTGGCCGACGCCGCGGCGCAGGTGGGGCGCACGCTGCGGCCGGATCCCGAGCCCGAGAAGGGCTACTACTACCGCTCGGACCACTTCAGCTTCGCCAAGGTGGGCGTGCCCTCGCTCTACGCCGATTCGGGGATCGACCACGTCGAGCACGGCGAAGAGTGGACTCTGGCGCGGCGGGCGGACTACGTCGCCAACCGGTATCACAAGCCGTCCGACGAGTTCGATCCGTCGTGGGATCTGACGGGGGCGTTGGACGACCTGGAGCTGGTCTTCCGGGTTGGGTATCGGATTGCGGACAGCGCGGACTGGCCGAATTGGCGGGAGGGCAACGAGTTCCGGGCGATTCGGGATGCGGATCTGGGGGGCGGATGAGCTACAGGATGGATCGCGACCAACCGCTCAAAGCCTCAGCGCATCAAGCAGTTTCCGCAGTTCCGCGTCGTGGCGAGCTGCTCGCTTGAGATCGGTCAACCCGAAACGCCGTTTCAGGTGCTCGGCGTTCAGTGACCCTTTCGTGTACTCCTGCCACAGCTTCAGCAGCTGCCCCTTTGCATCGCCTGCGGTTACCACACGCGTCTCGTGTCCGTCGTGCAACCGAACCAATACACCCTCCAGGTTCGGGATCATCAGTACCATTTCGAGTCCCCACCGGGATGCTGCAACCCGAGCATCACGCCCGGCCGCAACGTCGGCCTCCATGCGATCAGAGTCCAGAATCACCAACCGCTTGCTGATGGCTCGTGAGTCGGGATGCCGCTTTAGGCGCCGTCCGGCTTCTTCAACGACCGCTACGGAATCACCGCCAGTGGCCGGCTTGATGTCGAGGTGAAGATGAAGACCCTCGTCATCGCAGACACCGCCGAGGAATCTGACAAAGGCCCGGTCGCTCTTCCCTTCAACCCCCATGAAGATGACCTGCCTGCGCTGAACCCCACCCCGCCGCCGCATTTTTCCTTAACCGAATTTCGGGAGTCCGCCAAGCACACCCGATCGATACTTTGGATAGAGACGGACGTCTCGTCGCAGGCCCTGCACGTCTTGGGCGCCGTATACACGGGTGGCTCCGTCATCCTTCTCGACGATGAAGACTTCCTCCTTCTCGAGATCGTCGAGCACGCCCACGTGATGTGAGGATATCAGCAACTGGGCACCCCGGGGATTGGACTCGCGGGATCGAAACTGGTTGATGATCTCCCAAAGCATGTCGACGTGAAGGGCACCGTCGACTTCGTCGAGGACCGCAAGTCCGCCCAGATCCAGTGCCCACTTTACGTGCGGTAAGTGGTGCAGCAGCTGGCGGGTTCCCTTAGACTCGAGGCGAAGGGGAACCGGTGCATCCAACCCACTGTGGTTGAACTGCAGTTGCTTGCCATCGGGTCCGTCGACGATCTCCATGCCCTTGATGCCCAAGTCCCCCCGTTGGATCTGCTTGTGGATCCAATCCCTGTTTTCCCGACCGGTCTCCAGCCAACCGACTACGTTGGAGGGTTCCAGGACCATGGTGTCTTTGCCGACAGTATTGGTCGTACCCCACACACGCTTCCTCCACCAGTCCACGAAACGCGTCGCCAGGGGAACATTGAGGAGCGCCAGCGTAGCAATTGCAGATCGGTGGGGCCCAATCGCTTTCAGTCGACCGTCCCGAGCATTCAGGCCCAGATCGCGCGAAACGTAGATGGTTCCCTCGGGATTCTGTCGCTCAAGCAACCTGCGGCGGCGCCCTTTGGGAAAGTGCACCAATGCTTCGTGCGCTACGAAGTGATCGAGTTGCGTCCCGTCATCCGTCGGTCGACGTCCGATCGTCAATTCATACCGGAACCTTTGAGGCGTCTCGGTCGGCGCCAGAAAGTCCGCCTCCCCCTCGACGCAGAACCGCGTCGGCTCACATAGCGTTTGATTCGACAGAAAGGGGAACAGCACCAAGGCGGAATCGGCAGGGGACGAAACGATCCGTCCCGGTTCCACCAGCGCCCGCAACAGGGTCGTCTTGCCCGACCCGTTGGGGCCCATCAGAACGGCAACCGCAGGCAGCCGGAGACCCCGCTTAGCCGAACTTGGCCTGAAGCAGGCCAAGTCCGGCGCCGTGCCGGGGATCCGCAGATCGAGGGTCACCTCTTCGCGTATTGATCCGTAGTTGGATACCGAGAATGTGTGAATCATATAACGATTATAACGAATATTCGTTGCAAGGCAACTTTATCGTGAATATGCAGAGGCGGCGACACACCAGCGGCAGATTTGGACTTTCGATCGATCCCGCGGCGCGCGGACTACGTCGCCAACCGGTATCACAAGCCGTCCGACGAGTTCGATCCGTCGTGGGATCTGACTGGGGCGCTGGACGACCTGGAGCTGGTCTTCCGGGTTGGGTATCGGATTGCGGACAGCGCGGAGTGGCCGAATTGGCGGGAGGGGAACGAGTTCCGGGCAATTCGGGATGCGGATCTGGGGGGAAGCTGATCGGTCCGCCGGTTCCAATGCGGGAACATTGTGAACACCTGACGATTCCGTGGGTAGGCACCTTAGACCACTTCGGCAGGGAGGCTACTCATGGCTCAACGCATCGCATCAAGATTCGACGACCGCATCGCGCCCCGTTTCGACGAGGTCTACGAGAATCTCCCGGGCGCCGACACCACGGCGGGCACGCTGGCCCGGCTGGCCGGGAAGGGTCGGGCCCTCGAGCTCGGCATTGGAACGGGGCGCATTGCGCTGCGACTGGCTGCCCTCGGGACCGAGGTCCATGGAGTGGATGCGTCGGACGCGATGGTCGCTGAACTCCGGCGCAAGCCGGGCGGGCACGATATCCCGGTTGCCATGGGTGATTTCGCCGACTTCTCGCTGGACACCCGGTACGACGTGGTGTACGTGGTGTTCAACACGTTCTTCGATTTGACGAGCCAGGATGCGCAGGTGCGGTGCTTTGCCTCGGTGGCTCGACACCTGACGCCCGGCGGCGTCTTCGCCATCGAGGCGTTCGTCCCTGATCACGCCAGGCTGGCACGCGGACACAACGTCTTGTGGGATGTCTACGGGGATGTTGTCAGGGTCGATGTTTCGCAGTCCAACTCCCGCGGGCAGCGGGTGGATGCTCGTCACATCATGATAAGCGAGGCCGGCGTCGAGATGTTTTCGGTACACATCCGCTACGCCTGGCCGGCGGAGCTGGATCTGATGGCGCGCCTTGCGGGACTGCGGCTGAAGGAGCGTTGGGCTGACTGGGACGGAAACTCGTTCACTTCACAGAGCACGGCGCACGTCTCGGTGTACGAGAAGCCGGGCGGCGGCGCCACGCGGTAGTCGCGCGGCCCTCGATGAGCTGCGTGGCGCTCAAGCAGCCTGTCGTGCGCTCAGGCGCCGGTCACCCTCCGCAGCGAGGCCTCGAAGCCTATGCGGCCCCCTCTCTCCTTCCACTTCACCGCGTGCGGCACTCCGTCGTTCGCCAGCTCCTCCAGCATGGAGCGCACCTCGTCCGCGAGGCGCTGGTCGAAGAGATGGGGGTGGTCGAGGTACCAGTCCATCCAGGACTTGTCGAGCAGATGGTCCTTGAAGGCGCGACGGTAGGACTCCCACATCTTGTCTTCCATCGCCCCGGTCTCCCACTGGTAGATCAGGTTGCCTGCGTGGCGGAAGATCGCGGTCATGTAGGCGTCCCAGCGCAACCGCTCACCGGGCGTGAGCTGGTCCGGCGCTTCGGACGCCCGCGCGAGGAAATCGGCGAGCTCGCGGTCGCGGAAGACGTCCTCGAGCAGGCGGATACTGTTCTCGACCATCGAGTTGAAGGCGGCCGCGCGCACGCTTCTCGTGTTGCGCCGGGTCTGCTCGATGCCGAGCCTCATCTGGCGCGCAACCAGAAGCAGCGACAGCACGACGCCCAGGGCGCCGATGAACTCGCCGAGGTTGCCAAGGATGTCAAAGTTCATTCCACAAAGTTACAGGCCGCCGCCCCCGTCGAACACCTTCACGACAGTCGTGCGGAGTGATACACCGAATGCCACCTCTTTCAGAGTCCCGGACTCAAGCCACGCTTTCCAGGCTGGCCAGCAGCGCCTCCCTGGAGGTCCTCGCGCACCAGTTGCCGCCACCGGAATTGCTCGCCGGCCACTTCCCGCGCGGTGCCGCCATCTACCTGCCGTTACCGCCCAGGGGCCGGTGGCGGGACACGATCGCCGCCTGCGAAAGGGTGCTGGCGGCGGACATGACGCCGGTGCCGCACCTGCCGGCGCGCTCGATGGGTAGCCCCGAGGAGCTTGGCGACCGGCTTGCCGGGTTGGCGGAGACCGGAGTGGACTCCCTGATGCTGGTGGCCGGAGACCACGCCGCGCCCGCCGGCCCGTACCCTGATACTGTGGCCCTGCTCGACTCCGGGCTGCTCGTCGAGTACGGTTTCCGGCGGCTTGGCGTCACCTCTTATCCAGAGGGGCACCCCGCCGTCGGCCCGATGGCTCTGGAGGAGGCGCTCCGGCACAAGAGTGAATACGCCCTGGCGACCGGTTCGGAACTCTGGGTGGTGACGCAGTTCGTGTTCTCACCCGCCCCCGTCCTCGCCTGGTTGGTGCGGACGAGGGAGGCCGGGTGCACGCTCCCGGTTCGCATCGGGGTGCCGGGTCCCGTCACGCTGCCCAGGCTGATCGAATACGCGGTCCGCTGCGGCGTCGGGGCATCGGCGCGGGCCGTGAAGCGCAAGCCCGGCATCGCACGGTTGGTGGGCAGATGGTCACCGACTCCCCTTGCATTGGCGCTGGCCCGGCACCTGGCCGCCCGCCAGAACGAACCGGCCGTCGACATTCATCTGTTTACCTTCGGAGGCGTATCTGAAGCTGCCGGATGGCTGTCAAGTCTGCACGCCGCCAGTCCAGCCGATGAGGCTTCGCAGAATGTCTGACGGCCGCTGATTCGATTGTGTATTGGGCCCCCACGCCAGGCAGGCCATTTGCTTACCTTTGTGCGCAACTCGTTGCTGGCATGCGCGGTTGGGGGGCGGGACCAGGTCCGCCGGAACCGATGGAACCCGGGTCGCCAATACCTGTATAACTGGCAACCGGGAGGGTCGAGGAAGACGATGTGCACACGATTCGCAACGAGGGCGCTGTTCCTCCTTGCGCTCTTCATTGTCACAGCCCCTCCCCCAGCATCCGCCCAGACGAGCCAGCTCAGCGGGCGGGTCAGGTCCACCGACGGCCGTCCCATCGAAGACGCTCTGGCGGAACTCCACCCGGCCGCGGACTCGACTCTGGCGGTCTACACCCTTTCGAACGAACTCGGGTACTTCGCCTTCCGCGACCTGGAGCCGGGCGCGTACGTGCTCACGGTGACCCAGCTCGGCATGCAGGAACACCGGGAGCAGGTGAGCGTCGAGGCTGGTGCGACCACCGTCGAGGTCGTGATGAACACGCAGGCGGTCGAGCTCGAGGGCGTGACGGTCGAGGCCGAGCGCAGCCGCGCGAAGACGCGCTTCGAGGAGTCGGCCGGGATCACCGTGCAGGAGATCGAGGCCGGCGACCTCAAGTCGATCCCCGTGTTGGTCGAGTCGGACCCCCTGCGCGCCATCGAGGTGCTGCCGGGAGTGACGACGGTGTCGGATTTCTCCGGATCCTACAACGTCCGGGGCGGCTCTGCCGACCAGAACCTCATACTCCTCGACGAAGTTCCGATCTTCAATCCGTTCCACCTGGGCAACATCTTCTCCGTCTTCAACGCGGACATGGTGGATCGCGTCGAACTGCAGTCCGGGGGCTATCCGGCCGAATACGGCGGCCGGGTATCGTCGGTGCTGACGATTGCCAGCGACCCGGGCGACGGACTGTTCGGGGTCGACGCGGGCATCAGCCTTCTGGCGACCCGTGTCGCGGTGAAGGGGGCGCTGCCCAAGAGCGCTGCGGAGAAGCTCGGATTCACCGCAACCCGGTGGCGCGCCTCGGCCCGCCGATCCTACATCGACGTGCTCATCAAGCCGTGGGCCGACTTCCCGTACCACCTGACGGACCTCCAGGGTGTTTTCGAGGCCTGGACGGAGGGCGGAAGCCGGCTCCGGTTCGTCGGGTACAGCGGCCGGGACATCGTCGATCTTTCGGGGATCGTCGACACGCCCATTCCGATCCGGTGGTGGTGGGGCAACGATGCAATCGGGGGTTCGTGGACGCAATCCATGGGCGGAGGCTCGTCGATGGCGGTTCGCGCCTCGTACTCGCGTTTCGGGTCCGATCTGACGTTTCCGGAGGTCGACACCGAGTTCCAGACCGGGGTCGAAGAGGCCACGGTCCGGGCCGATATGGAACTGCGTCCCGCGTGGGCGACGCGCTGGAAGTCGGGCGTGTCGGTGAAGCGGGTTGCCTACAACAACGGACTGCTGGGAGGCGGCTCGACCTTCCTCGACCAACAGGGCAACGGCCTCGAGATCGCCGGCTACAGCCAGGCGAACTGGAACCCCAATCCGAACTGGCTGGTGGAGGGCGGCGTGCGTGTCGATTACTGGCAGCCGAACGCGGGGCCGACGGAAGCGACGCTGTCGCCCCGCTTCGCCGTAAGGCGCTTCCTGCGGGATAGAGACTCGGCCGTGCGGCTGGCAGCGGGCCGGTACAGCCAGTTCATCCACTCCACGAGGGACGAAGAGTTCCCCTTCGGGCTCGACACCTGGATCCTGGCGGGCGCCGAGGCCCCGCGCGTCGTCTCGGACCAGGTGCAGTTGGGGGCCGAGAGCTTCTTCGGCGGCGACGATCAGTGGTTCGCCTCGCTCGAAGGCTACTACCGCAACTTCGACGGTGTGGCCGCCCTCAACTCGGCCGAGGACCCGAACGACGACACCGATGCGCTGGTGGCGGGCACCGGCGACGCGTACGGCGTGGACCTCTTCGTAAAACGGGACCGGGGCAGCACCACCGGCTGGCTCTCGGTCTCGTTCCTGAAGACCCAGCGCTCGTTCCCGGACACGCGCGTCGGAGTCCAGCCCCAGCCGTGGATCACCTATCCGCCGGTTTTCGACCGCCGCTTCGAGGTCGATCTTTCCCTGCGGCGGGCCCTCGGCTGGTGGGGACTGGACACCGGGATGCGGCTCAACTTCGGCACCGGTCTGCCGTACACGAAACCGCTCGGCACCTATAACATCTATCGGACTCAGTTCGTAACCGGGGCTCTCGGAGTCGATGACCAGAGCGCAGTGGTGCTCGGGCCGCGCAACGGCGCGCGCTATCCCGCGCGGCACCGGCTGGACCTGTCGCTCCGAAAGACGGTGACGAAGAGTTGGGGCACGATCACGCCCTACATGAGCATCATCAACGTCTACAACAAGAAGAACGTGCTGTTCTACTTCTTCGACTACCAGTCCTCGCCCCCCACGCGCCAGGGTGTGTCGATGATCCCCTTCCTTCCCACCTTCGGCGTCGAGGTTTCGTTCTGATGATGGCCTCGGCGCATTTGCGGCCTGGACGCCCGCGGGTCCCCGGTCTGCACGCCGGCATGGCGATGCTGGTCGTTCTGGCGGCGGCCTCGGTTCTCGGCGGGTGCTCGCTGACCGAGGTTGTGACCGCCGAGTCGGATGACGTGGTGATCGCGGAGACGCAGTTGACCATCAACCTTGACGACGGCGACGGCTCATCACTCAGCGTGTACGCCTACCTGCACCGCACGCTGAGCGGGGAGCGCGCGGACGAGGTGGAGGGGGCCATCGTGCGCGTTTCGGGGGCATCGGCGGTCGTGCATCTGGAGGCGGCGGACAGCGGAGGTGCTTGCCTGTCCCTGTTGGAGGACGAGGAAGACGAAGAGGAGGAGGATTCCGAACTGGAAGTCGGCTCGTGCTACCGCGCCAACGTTTCCCCCTCCCCCTTCTCCCCCGGGGAGGTCCTTGAACTCGAGGTGGTCCTCCCGGAGGGCGGCACCCTGACCGGGGTCAGCCAGGTCCCCGACGCCTTCAACTTTATCGGGCTGACGCAGGAGGACGGGTACTGCCGCATCGAGCCCGACACCAACTACCGCTTCAACTGGACGGAGGCGCCAGGCACCTGGTCGTACCTCTCCGACACCTGGATCGAGGGGTTGCCGGAGGCGTTGGCGGACGAGGACATCGAAGTGCCCGACTCACTGTACCTGACGGGGTTCGCGATCGGAGAGAAGGACACCGATATCCTCTTTCCGGGCGAATACGGGCTCTTCGACCTGGGCGAGCAGGCCGATGCCGATCTCCTCCGCATTCTCGACGATGGCCTTCCCGGCGGCGCCTGGGGCGAGGTCGCGTTCGCCGCCACCGACCGGAACTGGGTGAACTGGGCCCGGGGCGGCAACTTCAACCCATCGGGACTCATCCGCATCCCGTCGGTGTTCGGCGACGGGACCGGATTCTTCGGCACGGCGACACAGCGTGGGCTCAACCTCGTATCTGCCCCGGACGGCGACGGAATGCCGCCGCTGTGCGGCCCTGCCGCGCCTTGAGCAGAGTCGTGTCAAAGCCCGACTGGTCGCGACGGCGGTTCCTGGAGAGCGGATCGGCTGTTGCCGCGATCGCCGCCGTCTGGGGATGCGCACCGGACGAGCGCACGCGTGCGTACGGATCCGGGCCGCAGCAGCAAGAGAGCCCGACCAGCCCACCGGCACCGCTTACCGGCCCTCGCCGTGCGCTCGCGGCCCCTGGCCCCATGATCCCGCCCGTCCCGGCGATCCTCCTCACCGTGAACGGCCGACCCGGCGACCCCGACGAGATCTCGGTGCTCTGGACGTTCGTCGTGAACGGCGACCCGCCCCAGATCGGGGTGAGCGCGGGCTTCGAGCATCAGGCGCGGGAACTCCTGGATCTCCACGACGAGTTCGTGCTGAACGTGCCCGTCGCATCGATGGTCGAGGCGTTCGACACCGTCGACATGAACTCCGGAAGCGTCGCCGACAAGTTCGAGCTCTCGGGCCTGACGCGAGGGGCGGCGACCGTCGTCGATGCGCCCACGGTCGAGGAGTCCCCCATCCATTGCGAGTGCCGCATCATCGACTCGCTCGAAGTGCCGCCCGAGCGCAAGCTCTTCATCGCCGAGGTCGTGGCGACGACCGTCATCGAGGGCGCGGTCGACAACGCCGATCGCCTGATCGTGCCCGCCGTGGACTTCTTCGGGATGACCGCCGGAAGCGGCGAGCACTACACGATGGGTCGCCGGGTCGGCAACATCGGGATGACCGTCGGGCGGAGCGACATCAAGTACTGACGGGCCCACGCGAGTCGCTACTCGCACACCTCAGTACCCAAGCAACTCGGGCAGCCACAACACCATCCCCGGCACCAGCGCGATCACCACCGTCAGCGCCAGCATCAGCGCCAGGTACGGCCACAGTGGCCGCGCGACTTCCGCCGGCTCGACCTCCCCCACCGAGCACGCCACCAGCAGGCTCACGCCCACGGGCGGCAGGAACACCGAAATCCCCTGGGTCGCCACGATCACCGCGCCGTAGTGCACCGGATCGATCCCCAGCTCCCTCGCCAGCGGCAGCAGGATCGGCGTCAGCAGCACCACCGCCGGCACGCCCTCCAGAATCGCGCCGAGCAGAAGGAAGATGAGGATGGTAAGGACCATGAATCCGGTCTGGCCACCACCCATCGCCACCACCGACGATGCCAGCGACTGCGGCGCCTGCATGACAGCCAGCACCCAGCCCAGCAGGCGCGCGGCGCCCACAACGAACAGCACCATCCCCGACACCATCGCGGTCTGGACGACCCTCTTCCACAGCTCCGCGACGGTGAGCGACCGGTACACCGGCCCGGCCAGCAGCAGCGCGTACGCGACGGCAACCGCGGCGGCCTCGGTCGGCGTGAAGAGCCCGAAGCGAATGCCGCCCAGAATGACCACGATCATGAAGAGGGGAAGCACCGCGTCGATCGCCGCGCGCCGGACCTCCGCCAGCGATGCGCGCTCTCCGGCCGGCCACCCTTCCCTGCGCGCCTGCCACCCGATCTGCGTCATCAGCCCCACGGCGATGAGGAGCGCGGGCATGATCGAGGCCACGAACAGCGCCCCGATCGAGACGTTGCCGATCACGCCGTACACCACCATCACGATGGCCGGCGGAATCAGGATCCCCATCCCGCACGCGGCCGACACGATCGCGGTGGCGCGCGCCCGGCTGTACCCGTTCCTGGTCAGCTGCGGCACCATGATGCCCCCGATGGCCGCCGCGTCCGCGGAAGTCGAGCCCGACACCCCCGAGAAGAAGATCTCGGCCATGATCACCACCTGCCCCAGCCCTCCGGGGAGGTGTCCAACGAGCGCCCGAGCCAGCGTCACCAGGCGGCGGCTGATCCCCCCGACGTCCATGAGGAAGCCGGCCAGAATGAAGAGGGGGACGGCGAGCATGGGGAACGAATCCATTCCCGCGACGATCTGCTGGGGGATGATGACGAGTGGCAGGTCGGCCACCAGGATGGCAACAACGGCGGCGATTGCGAGGGCGAACCCGATGGGCACGGCGGCCAGCACCAGCACGCCGAAGATGACGATCAGGAGGCCGCCCATCAGCTGGGTTCCTCGGCTGCGCGATCCTCGGCCGGGGCCGCTTGCTCCGGCACGGCCGGCGGTGACGCCTCGCCCCCGCCATCCCGCCCCGCCAGCATGTGCACCACCATCAGCGCACCCGACACCGGCGCCGCGGCGTAGACGAGAGCGACAGGCAGGCCCAGCGCCGCGGACCGCTCCCCGGCCGTGAGGTCCATGAGCGCGATGCCGGTGGCGATGAGGAGGAGCGCGAAGATCAGCACGACCGCCCTGGCACCCGTCTCCACTGCCCTCTTCGCGCCCGGCGCCAGCTTCTTCGTGACCTGATCGAATCGGAAGTGCGCCCGGTGCTCCACCGCCAGCGAGGCCCCGAGCAGCGACACCCAGATGAAGCAGAAGCGCGAGACCTCCTCGCTCCACGGGTTCGGGTAGGCGAAGAGGTAGCGCATCAGGACCTGGAGGAGAACCACGGCGGCAACCGCGATTACGAGGCCACCCGCGGTGCAGGTCTCGATCGCGACCAGGATCCGGTTCAGCGTCCGGAGTCGATACCTCATTGACGGACCGCGCCGGTGGCCGTCGCTCCTTCGGCGGCCGTGGACCCGGACGCTGTGGGCACGGTCGCCGCCCTCTCGGCCGCCGCCACCAGCCTCGCGATCAGCGCCTCGCCGTCCGGCAGCCGATCCGCCAACTCGTCCCAGATGCGCGGCCGGACCGCCGGAGCAAACGGCGCCAGCTCCGGCCGCGAGATCTCCACGCCGGCAGCGCGCATCTGCTCGATCGCGTCCGCCTCCATCTGGCGCGCGACTTCGCTCTGGTAGGCAAGCGCTTCAGCCGCGGAGCGGTCCACCGTCTCCCGGATGTCCGGCGGCAGCCCCCGATAGAACGGCTCGTTCACCAGCAGCGTGATCGGGTTGTAGGTGATCGACGTGAAGCTGTAGAACCCGGCCACCTCGTGGAGCCGGCTGCTCACGAAGCCGATGGCGTTCGCTTCCCCGCCGTCGATCACGCCCTGCTGGAGCGCGGAGTAGACCTCGCCGTAGTTCATCGGGGTCGCCTGGACGCCCAGCGCGGAATAGGCCGCCAGGTACGTCGCATTCTGAAGGACCCGAAGCTTGAGGCCGGCGAGATCCGCGGGCGCCTCGACGGGGCGGCGCTTGTTGTAGACGTGACGGAACCCGTAGTCGAGGAAGCCCAGCGAGCGGACTCCCGTGCGCTTGAGAAGAAGATCACGCCACCAGTCCCCGATGGGACCGTTCATCACCGCGAGACCGTGGTCCCGGGTCTCGAAGAGGAACGGGAGGTCGAAGATCTGGGCTTCGGGCACCCACCCCGAAAGCACAGGGGTGCCCGTGATGGCCATGTGGACCGCGCCGACCTGGATCTGCTCGAAGCCGACGCGCTCGCCTCCGAGCTGTCCGGACGGATAGATGACGACCCGGAAGCGCCCATCCGTGCGCTCGTCCATGAGATCCCGGAAGCGCTCCGCCATGAGGTGAAGCTCCGAGCTGCTCGAGAGGACATGCGAGAAGCGTACCTCCCAAATGGGGGGGTCACCCTGGGCCGCGCTGCCAGAGCCGCCGGGGCCACGGCAGGACAGCGTCAAACTCACCGACAGAAGCGTCGCCGCCAGGGCGACGAGACGAACATTGTAAAGATAACATGACATTATGGAGCTGCCCCGATTGCACGGACAGTTGGTGTTTGGGGTTGATGGTGCCTGATTCTGCTTCTTCTCTCGGTCCTGAGTCCACAGAGAGAGGTAACCTGCAAAGCCGAGGTAGGGAACGTGCAGGAGAAGCCCGGAGAGGTGAGGCCGTCCGGCGCTGCAGGTTGGGTTTACGCCGCATCGTTGAGTTTCTCGAAGTTCGCCGGCGACTGGAAGCCGATCGCCGAGTGGATACGGCGGGTGTTGTAGAAGTTGTCGATGTAGTTGGCGATCTCGTGCCACGCGCCTCCGTCTCTGACAAAGTTCCTCCGCTTGATGAGTTCGCACCGGAGCGTCGCGAAGAAGCTCTCGCACATCGCATTGTCGTACGCACTGCCGGCCGAGCCCATCGACTGCACGATGCCCGCCTCGCGGCAGCGCTCCCCGAAGGCCAGCGACGTGTACTGCACGCCCCGTCCGAGTGATGGATCACCCGCCCCTTGGGCTTTCGGTTCGAGATCGCTCTCGCCAGCGCCTCCTGCACCAGCTCGGTGCGCGGGTGCGAGCTCATCGTCCAGCCCACGATGCGGCGGCTCCATGCGTCGAGTACGACCGCGAGGTACAACCAGCCGTGCCAGGTGCTCACCTGCGTGATGTCGGCGACCCACAGTTGGTCGGGGCCACCGGCCGAGAAGTCCCGCCTCACCAGGTCCGGCGCGTACCGAGCCTGGGCGATCTTGCGCCGCAGCGCCGTGGTGGGGCGCCGCCGCGTCACGCCCTGAATGCCCATCGCCCGCATCAGCCGCGCCACCCGCTTGCGGCCGACCCCCTCGCCCGCCGCCCGCAACGCCGCGTGGATCCGCGGACTGCCGTAGGTCTCCCCGCTGCCCGTCCAGATCGGCAGGATCAGGGCTTGAAGCTCGAGGTCGCGCCGCGCCCGCGCCGATGGCGGTCGCTTCAGCCAGTCGTAGTACCCGCTGCGGGAGAGACGCAGCACCCGGCACATGGCTGTAATCGGAAAGATCGCCCGGTGCGCCTTCATGAACGCGTACCCCCGCCGGGGTTCGAGTCGCCCTCCTTCGCGAACCAGGCCGCGGCTTTTTTTAGGATGTCCCGCTCCATCCGCAGCCGCTTTACCTCTCCCTTCAGACGCCGCAACTCCTTGCGCGCCTCACTCGTCATCCCGTCGCTACGGCGCCCCTCGTCCAGGTCCGACTGCTTGACCCAGTTCCGGATCGTCTGCTCCGAGGTCCCGATCTCGCGGGCAAGCGATCCCACGCTACGCCCGCCCCTCACAAGCTCGACGATCCGCCGCTTCTTCTCCGGCGCTAACTGCCGCCTCTTTCCCGCCATGGTACACCTCCTTGGTTGGCCCAAACAAAAAGGTGTCCGTAAAAGCGGGGCAACTCCATTATGTAATGTCCTCCTTACAATATGGCCCGCCAATCACTGCGGGCGGCTAAACTACCTCAGACCATCTGCCCCGCGTCGACGAACAGGCTGGCGCCGGTCACGAGGCGGGCCTCGTCGTTCGACGCGAGGTACACCACGGCCCCCACCACGTCGTCAGGGGTGCCGATCCGCCGGAGCGGAATCCGGGCGAGGCGGCCCTCACGGAAGTCGTCCTGCGCGATGTCGGCCCGGTTCATGTCGGTCTCGATCAGGCCCGGCGCCACGGCGTTCACCCGGATCCTGTGGGGCGCGAGCTCGAGCGCCATCTGCTTCGTGAGCATCGCCACCCCCGCCTTGGACACGCAGTAGTGGGTGAGGTTCGGACCGGCCGCTGCCTGCCCCGCGGACGACACGTTGACGATCGCGCCCGGCGTCCCGTCCTCGACCATGCGGCGCCCCACCGCCTGCCCGACCAGGAAGTAGCCCTTCAGGTTGACGTTCAGGATGGCGTCCCACTCCTCCTCGCTGATCTCGAGGAGGGGCGTTCGCTTCAGGATCCCGGCGTTGTTGACCAGGATGTCGAGTCCGCCCAGGAAGTCCTGCGCCTTGGCGACGAATCGCTCGACATCCGCCCGGGAATCCGTGGAACCCTGAACGGCGACCGCACGGCACCCCATACCCTCGATCTCGCCCACGGCGCTCTCGGCATCCCCGCGGCTCCGCCGGTAGTTGACCGCCACGTCCGCGCCCTCGCCGGCCAGTCCCAGGGCGATGGCTCGGCCGATGCCCCGGGACCCGCCGGTGACCAGCGCGCGCTTGCCTTCGAGACGCTTGCTCACGCCAGGTCGAACCGATCCAGATTCATCACCTTGTTCCAGGCAGCGACGAAGTCACGCACGAAGGCTTCCTGCCCGTCGTCACACGCGTAGATCTCCGCGAACGCCCGCAACTGCGAGTTCGAACCGAAGACGAGGTCGACGCTGGTGCCGGTCCACTTCAGCTCACCCGTGCCCCGATCTCGCCCTTCGAACTGGTCGTCAGCCCCCGCAGACGCCTGCCATTCGATATCCATGTCGAGCAGGTTCATGAAGAAGTCGTTGGTCAGCGTCCCGGGCCGGTCGGTGAAGACACCGAGTTCGGATCCTCCGGAGTTGGCGTTCAAGACGCGCAGGCCGCCGACCAGCACCGTCATCTCTGGAGCGGTCAGGGTCAGTAGGTCCGCCCGGTCCACCAGCATCTCCGCGGCAAGCCGCGCGCTTCCGTTGCCGCCGAAGTTGCGGAACCCGTCCACCTTCGGCTCGAGCACGGCGAACGATTCCGCGTCGGTCTGCTCCGCCGACGCGTCCGTGCGCCCTGGCGAGAACGGCACCTCCACGTCGTGTCCCGCGCTGCGCGCCGCCTGCTCGACGGCCGCGCACCCGCCCAGCACGATCAGGTCGGCGAGCGAGACCCTCTTGCCGCCGGACTGCGAGCCGTTGAAATCATCCTGGATCCCCTCCAGGACCGCCAGCACCGTCGCCAACTCGTCCGGATCGTTGACCGCCCAGCCGTCTTGCGGGGCCAGCCGAATGCGCGCGCCGTTCGCCCCGCCGCGCTTGTCGGTCCCGCGGAACGTCGACGCCGATGCCCAGGCGGTCGAGACCAGCTGGGACACCGACAGCCCCGATTCCAGCACCCTGCCCTTCAGGTCCGCGATGTCCGCGGCGGCGATCAGCTCATGGTCGACCTCGGGCACCGGATCCTGCCACAGCTGCGGCTCGGCCGGCACCTCGGCACCGAGATACCGCGCCACCGGCCCCATGTCGCGGTGCGTCAGCTTGTACCACGCCCGCGCGAAAGCGTCCGCCAGCTCTTCGGGGTTCTCCATGAAGCGTTTCGCGATCGGCGCATAGGCCGGGTCCATCCTCATGGAGAGGTCCGTCGTGAGCATCATGGGGGCGTGCTTCTTCGACGGATCGTGGGCGTCCGGCACGGTGTCGACGGCGGATGGGTCCGTGGGCGTCCACTGCGCCGCCCCCGCGGGACTCTTCACCTGCTTCCACTCGTAGCCGTGCAGGTTCTCCAGGAAGTTGTTGTCCCACTTCACCGGGTTGGTCGTCCACGCGCCCTCGATCCCGCTGGTGATCGAATCGGCGCCCTTGCCGGTGCCGTGGCTGGTCTTCCACCCGAGACCCTGCTCCTCCAGGTCCGCGCCCTCCGGCTCCGGACCGACGTGGCGGCCCACATCGGCCGCACCATGCGCCTTGCCGAAGGTGTGCCCGCCGACGATGAGCGCGACGGTCTCCTCGTCGTTCATCGCCATGCGGCGGAACGTCTCGCGGATGTCCAGGGCTGCCGCGACGGGATCCGGCTTGCCGTTCGGCCCCTCCGGATTCACGTAGATCAGGCCCATCTGGACGGCGCCGAGAGGGTCCTGCAGTTCGCGGTCGCCGCTATAGCGCTCGTCTCCGAGCCATGTGCCCTCGGGTCCCCAGTCGATGTCCTCGGGTTCCCACACGTCCTCGCGGCCTCCGCCGAAACCGCAGGTCTCGAATCCCATCGACTCCAGCGCGCAGTTGCCCGCGAGGATCATCAGGTCGGCCCACGAGATCTTCCGGCCGTACTTCTGCTTGATCGGCCAGAGCAGCCGGCGCGCCTTGTCGAGGTTGGCGTTGTCGGGCCAGCTGTTGAGGGGGGCGTAGCGCTGGGTGCCGGCCCCACCGCCGCCGCGGCCGTCGCTGATCCGGTAGGTGCCTGCGCTGTGCCACGCCATGCGGATGAAGAGCGGCCCGTAGTGGCCGTAGTCGGCCGGCCACCAGTCCTGCGAAGTGGTCATCAGTTCGTAGAGGTCCTTCTTCAAGGCGCCCAGATCGAGCGAATTGAACTCCTCGGCGTAGTCGAAATCCTCGCCCTGGGGATCCGGCGAGCCGTGATGGCGGTGGAGAGGCTTCAGGTTCAACTGGTTCGGCCACCAGTCCTTGTTCGATGGGCGCATCTCGTGTCTTCCTCGGGGTTGGGCAGGTATGTGGACGCGGGAGGCGCGCTCCCCGCCCGGTGGTCTTGGGGCATGTGGACTCTATAGTATCGGGATAGTGTCCGGTGTGGCAGACCCAGTCCCCAATCGCGGAGCGATCCATGAAGCCCTCGGTTCCAGTCTTTTTCGTGTGTTTGTTGGCGGCAACTACCCAGGCGGGCGCTGCCCAGTCATTCCCATCCGACAACCCGGTGATCCGGGCGATCTGGGAGGAGGGCGTCGAGCGCTCGCAGGTCTACGAACTCGGCCAGGTGATGATGGACTCGATCGGACCGCGCCTGACCGGCTCGCCCGCAATGGCCGGCGCCAACGACTGGGCGCTTGCGAAGTACGCCGAGTGGGGCATCGAGGCGTACAAGGAACAATACGGCACATGGCGGGGGTGGGATCGGGGGATCACCCACATCGATCTCGTCTCGCCGCGAGTCAGGTCGCTGGAGGGGATGGCGGCCGCATGGAGTCCGGCTACCGACGGGCCGGTCGAGGCGGAGGTTGTGATTCTGGCGGACGCGGGAGGCGCCGATGCGTTTCAGGCGTGGCTGCCGGAGGTGAGCGGCAAGTTCGTGCTGATTTCGCGGCCGGAGCCGAGTTGCCGGGCGCCGGACAACCTGGAGTGGTTCTCGCGCCCCGAGACGATGGCCCGCATGACCGAGGAGCGTGAGCGCACCGTCTCGGCGTGGAACGAGCGCGTGGAGAACACCGGTGTCAATCGGCGCGTGCTGCCGGAGGCGCTGGACGCCGCCGGGGCCGCCGGAATCCTGCGCTCACAGTGGTCGCAGGGCTGGGGCGTGACCAAGATCTTCGGCACCGGAACCGAGCGGGCGCCGGTCCTGGACCTGAGCTGCGAGGCGTACGGACTCCTGTACCGGCTGGCCGAAAACGGTCAGGGGCCGGTGCTGCGGGTCGACGCCCAGGCCCGCTTCCTCGGCGAGGTGCCGGTCTTCAACGCCTTCGCCGTGATCCCCGGCACCGCCGAGCCCGAAGAGTACGTGATCCTGGGGGGCCACTACGACTCCTGGGACGGCTCGGACGGCGCCCTCGACAACGGCACCGGCGCGGTCGCCATCATGGAAGCGATGCGCATCCTGAAGAGCGCGGTCCCGAACCCCCGCCGCACGATCATCGGCGCGCTGTGGAACGGCGAGGAGCAGGGCCTGAACGGGTCGCGCGCCTTCGTCGAGGACAACCCCGGGATCCTCGAGCGCACCCACACGGTGTTCAACGTCGACCACGGGAACGGACCGGTGACCTTCATCCCCATGCAGGGATTTGCCGGGGCGGCGGGGCGATTCGGCGAGTGGCTGGCGCAGATTCCGAGCGAGCTGGCGGATCTGGTCACGCTTGAGATTCCGGGGATGCCCGAATCCGGCGGGACTGACCACGCCTCCTTCCTGTGCGCGGGGGTGCCGGCGTTCAGCTTCCACGTGGGAGCCGGCCGCAGCGACATGAACATTGCGGACAACCGCTGGGACACGAGCATCTACACCTGGCACACCAATCGCGACACCTTCGACAAGATCGTCTTCGAGGACCTGCGGGATGATGCGGTCATGACCGCGATGTTTGCCTATCTGGCGTCTGAAGACGCGGAGATGATGCCGCGGGACCAGAGGACGATGCCGGAGGGGTCGGCGTGGCCGGAGTGCCGTGCGCCGGCGCGGAGTTCGGGGTGATGGTGCTGGTGAAGAATCAGCCCTCTTCGACCGGTTCGCCCGTGTAGAACGCGGTCGTCTTCCTCGCGGCTGCGCGGGCGGCGTCCGGCTCGGTGCCGCTGGCGATGGACGCCTCACCCCAGGCTTCGCTGCTGCCGATGAGGATCGCCTTGCCGTCCGGCAACGTGTGGAACGTGGCTGCGTCGGGCTTGGGCCGGTCGGGCTGATCGATATGCATCGCGAGTCCCAGGAGGCCCATTTCCCAGCCGACACCCGTCGCGCCTGAACCGTACTCGTCCCACTGTTCGGAAAGGTGGGCGGTGTGCACCAGGGTGAGGCGTGCGCGGCCCGGTTCGTCATCCGACACCCGCGCCTCCACCCAGGTGACGTAAGGGCCGAACTCCCAGGTGACCGCCAGGGATGACAGCCGCTCGCAGGCCGTGATCGTGCCTCCGGCGTTGCCCTCGAACTGAAAGCGGCCGCCGAGTTCGAGTTCGCCGCTGATCGGAAGGAACCAGCGCGGAATGCGATCGCCGTTCGTCAGGGCGTCCCACAGATCCTCGAGCGTCGTCGGGTAGCTGCGGGAGAGGATGACCGCGCTGGCAGGCTGTCCGTCGCGCTCGAGATACGAGACGGAACGCTCAGTGGCGGCGAGGTGATTCTGGACATCGAAATGCATGGATCTCAAGCCCCCCAGGAAACAGTAGTAGCAGGTGAGGTGTACGCTCCTATGGTAGCACCCATGGCGGGTGCACCCCAATCCACCGGTCCAGCCCACGAGAGGAACCCCGATGAAACAACCCACGACGCCCCTTCTGGCGCTCGCCATGCTCCTGCTCGCCCATGCACCCGCGATCGGGCAGACCACACTATCGCTCACTGGCGGCGCAAACATCGCGTCGGCGGATGTGGACAACGAATCGGCAGCTGTTCCGGGCCTGACCTCGGTCACTCGAATCTCGCTCGGCCTTGCTGCCGACTTCGCGTTTTCCGACAGACTCGGAATGCAGCTGGGTGGCCGCTACGCGCAGAAGGGGGTTGGCATTGAATTCAACGAGGAAGGCGTGAACGCCGAGTCCAGGATCGAACTGGACTATCTCGAGTTCACAGCATTGGGGCGGCTGCGATTCCCCCTGGCTGGAGACCGGTTGTCCCTCCACCTGCTGACGGGACCGGCGGTGGCGGTGGAAACAGGTTGTGGTCTGAGCGTCACCGCCAGCTCCGGCAGCCCGAGTTTTGAACTTGAAGAGGAGTGCGACGAGGTGAACCTCGAACGGTCGGCGATCGACGTCGGCTGGGCCGTGGGGGGTGGCCTGGACATCGGGATCACGGAGAAGCTGAGTGCTTCTCCCGGAATTCTGTACACCCGCGGGCTCGTGGATGTCGACACGGCCTCCAGTGGTTCACTGCAGAATCGTGCCCTTACCCTGAGGATCGGGCTGGCCTACGCCATTCGATAGAAACTCATTGTCCCATTCGAACATCCGGGTGCCCGGCCGATTCCCGCGGAAACGGCGTGGGCGCACCGATGCTTGGATGGGACACCTTGTCCGTAAACTACACTTGTCAAATTGTAAAGCGTAGCTGACATTCGGTGCCCCTATCCCGGCAGCAAACCGTCCTTTGCCGCGGCCCCCTTGATGTACAGCTCCCGCTTCGGGTACGGGATCTCGATCCCGGCCTTTGCGAACTTCACCATCGACTTCTCGGTGATCTCGTCCGCGATGCGGCGCCGGTTGCGCGCCTCCTGGATCCACACGCGGAGCTGCAGATTCACCTCGGAGGGACCGAAGCCGCGGACGATGACGATCGGCGCCGGGTCCAGCTTGACGCCTTTCACCTCGTGGGCCGCCTCCTTCAGCAGCACCTTCGCCCGCTCGATGTCCGACTCGTAGGCGACCGAGAACGGGATGCGCAGGCGGATGTCCTCCCCCGACATCGTGTAGTTGATGATGTCGCGCCTCATGATCTCGTTGTTGGGCACGACGACCACGAGGTTGTCGGGATTGCGGATCTTGGTCGCCCGCAGGCCGATCTCGATCACGTCGCCCCAGGTGCCGGTCTCGCGGGGCGCGTTCCAGAGCTCGATCCTGTCCCCCACCTGAAAGGGACGATCCATGATGAGGAGCACGCCCGCGATCAGGTTCGAAAGGGTGTCCTTGGCGGCGAGGGAGAGCGCCAGGCCGGCCACGCCTGCGCCCGCAAGCAGCGGGGCGATCTGCAGCCCCAGATGCGTCATGGCGAGCAGCAGGCCGATCGCGATCACGATGAAGCGCACGAACCGGTTGACCATCGGCAGCGCGGTCTCGTCCAGCGCCGTCTCCGAGGTGCGGGAGATGATCCGCGTCTCGAAGCTGCGCATCAGGTGGCCGACAAAACGGCTGAGCGGGAAGAAGACCACGGCGATCCAGATGCCCCACACCCAGTCACGTGGCTGGGTCGAGTATGCCACCCAGTCGCCTTCCGGGTTGCTGGCGCCGAGGATGGGGACCCACAGGCCGATGATCCGCCACAATGCCCACGCCACCACCGTGAGCTTGAAGGCATGGCGGAGGGTTCGCACGAGTTCGTCGTCGAGGTCGGTTTCGGTCTTCGTCGCGAGCCGCTTCTGCACGCGCCTCAGCACCCAGCCGCCTACGAAGTACAGGACAGCGGCCAGCAGGATGGAGCCGACCGTCGGCACCAGCTTCGGGACCGAGTAGTTGACTACGCCATTCCACAGTTCGATCAACTGGTCGAAGCTGAAATCGATTCCCAGCAAATCCACGGTCTAAGGCCTCCGGATTACAGGTAGCACCACTTTGGACGGGTATGTCGGGCCGTGGTGAATGGTTTGCGTGGCCACCACCGCTTCGTCCGGCCCCGCCAAACCCGCGTTGTCGCGTCCCGAGTTGAGGTTGCGCAGGTAGAAAGGATAATAGCTGCTGGAGATTTCGATGCGGATTCGGTGGCCGGGGCCGAAGACGTTGCCGGTGACGCGCCAGAACTCCATGTGGTAGCGGTAGACCTCCCCGGGCTCGATCTCGCTCAGGCGGTTCGGGTTGAAGCGGCCGTCGTTGTCGGGGTCGCGGTGGCGGGCGCGCAGGATCGCCTCGGCCAGGAGCATGGCCGAGCCGTCGGGCTCCACGTCGACCAGGCGCACCATCCAGTCGGTGTCGCGGGCGGAGGTCGACGCGTAGAGCACCGCCTCGATCGGGCCCGTGACCTCCATCGGCTCCTGGAAGACGGGCGTCTCGTAGACGAGGACATCGTCGCGCAGGGCGGGGCCGCCGGCCTCGACGGCACCGGGGATGTGGCCGTGGTCGCCGTAGGGGGACGGGGTGGGGTCGCCGGGGTCATATGAGTATGTGTCGGACCCATCGGCCCCGGGCATGTCCCACTCGAGCATGCCGTCGCCCCGGCTGGAGTTGGCGCTCCCGCCCGACGTGAGGTAGAGGTCGGTCCACTCGGTCCCCGGCAGCGGCCAGTCCTCGGCCGTGTACCACCGGTTCGGCCCCATGACGAAGACGTACACGGGCGGGTCGTTCTCGACGCCGTTGTCGATGCCCTTCAGGAAGTGGTCGTACCAGCGCGTGATGTAGCCGTCGAGGTCGATCTGCGCCTCGGGGCCGTAGTCGATGCCGCCGACCACGCGGTCGTTCAGGCCGTGGAACCAGGGGCCGATGATCAAGCTCGGGCGCCGCGACTCGGGGGTGGCGCCGTGGGCCTTCATGCCGAGGTAGTTGATGGGGGAGCCAGGGAAGTCCGCATCGAACCAGCCGGTCATGTTCAGGGCCGGCACGGTCATGCGCGAAAAGCTCTCCGGGGACTGGTACTCCATCCCGTCCCAGTATGGATCGGTGGCCAGGTAACCGTTGATCCAGGACTTCCACCAGCCGCCGTCCTGCATCCCCCGTGCCTCGTCGATGGTCAGGTAGGGTGCGTGCAGCAGATCTTCCCAGCGTGAGTTCGTGAACCCTCCATACGGCCCCTCCTCCTTCACCTGCGCGGTGCGCCCCGACATCCACGCGGCCCAATCCACGAAGGGCCCGAGCATGATGCCCTGCTGGTAGGGGATGTTGTGGAAGGGGTCGGGGGGCGCGACCTCGGGCGCGATGGCCTTGAGCGAAGGGGGTGCCTGACTCGCGGTCCACCACTGGGTCCAGCCGAGATAGGAGCCGCCGATCATGCCGACGTTCCCGTTCGACCATGCCTGTGACCCGATCCACTCCACCAGGTCGTATCCGTCGGTCTTGTGCTCGACGATGAAGGGATCCCAGTCGCCGCCGGAGTCATAGCGCCCCCGCGAATCGGCCAGGACGACCGCATAGCCGCGGCGGGCGAACCACCGCGCCCGGTCGCGCGGACCGTTGTTGTCATAAGGCGTGATGGTGAGGATCGCCGGGAAGGGGCCATCGCCGTCCGGGAAGTAGATGTCGGTCGAGAGGCGCACCCCGTCGCGCATGGGGACGAGGTGGCCGCGCTCCTCGATGACTTCGTGAACGGCGGGCGAATAGCTGCCGGGGTCGGGGGCCTGGGCGGTGCCGGCGGCAGGCATGCATGCCAGGGTGAGTCCGGCGGCGACCAGCAGCGGGGTCGCCCGGTCACGGGGTCGCCTGACCGGCGGCGGATCATCGAACCGGTTGGAACTGATGCTGAATCGGGATCGAATAGTCATGGGCGGTCCTGCTTCCACGGGTTGGGCGGCGTGTTACGGGTTGAACCTGCCCACCGCACCCGACCGGAGCAACTCCGCGATCTCTGCCTCGCCAAAGCCGTACTCGCGCAGCACCTCTTCGGTGTGCTCACCCATCCGCGGCGCGCCCCGATCGACCGAAGCCGTCCCACCGGAGAACTTGACCGGCATTCCCAGCGCCTCGGCGGTGCCCTCGCCCTGCGGCACCTCGACCACCATGTCGCGCGCGACCGTCTGCGGGTGCCGGAGCATCTCCAGAATGCTCGACACCGGGCCCGCGGGGACGTTGGCCGCCTCCAGCCGCTTCAGCCAGGCCCCGGTGGTCTCGCTCCGCAGCCGCGCCGACAACAGCTCCCGCAGGTCCTCCAGGCTGGCCATCCGGTCCGCATTGGTCGCGAAACGGGGATCGTCCAGGAGCTCCGCCATGCCCATCACCTGCACGAGACGGACCCAGTTCACCTGGTTCCAGCCACCGACCGTGATCCACCCGTCCGCCGTCGGCAGGGCCTCGTAGGGCGCCGCCAGCGGGTGCGCGGAGCCGAGCGGACGGGGCGACTCCCCCGTCGCCAGCGCGACCGCCGACTGCCAGAAGGTCTGTACGATCCCTGCCTCATAGAGCGACGTGTCCACCCGCTGGCCCTCGCCGGTCTTCTCACGCGCAAACAGCGCCGAAACGACGCCCATCGCTCCCAGAATCCCCGCGGTAATGTCGGTCAGCGGAGGTCCGCACTTCACCGGAGGCCGCCCGTCGCCCTCGCCGGTGACGCTCATCAGCCCGGTCATGCCCTGCGCGATCAGATCGAACCCGCGCGCGCCCGCAAGAGGCCCCGTCCTCCCATAACCGGTGATCTGGCAGTAAACGAGCCCGGCGTTCACCGCCCGGAGAGACTCGTACCCGAGCCCCAGGTCATCCATGACGCCGGCGCGGAAGTTTTCGATCACCACGTCGCAGCGCGCCAGCATGCCCCTGGCCACCTCCCGGCCCGGCTCCGACTTGAGGTCGACCACGATGCCGCGCTTGTTGCGATTCATCATGACGAAGGCCGCGGCGTCGTCCCCCATGCGCGGCGGCGCGAACGCGCGCGTGGGATCGCCGGTCCCGGGCGGCTCCACCTTGACCACGTCGGCGCCCATGTCGGCGAGCATGCGCCCGCACACCGGCCCCGCCATGACGTGCGCGAGCTCGACGACCCGGATGCCGGAGAGCGGCTGGGCCACCGCCCTCACTCTCCCGAGAAGCGGGGTGCGCGCTTCTCCAGGAAGGCGGCCGTGCCCTCCCGGTAGTCCCGCGTGCGGAAGGCCTCGTAGGTCTCCGCCCGCTCCTCTTCGGTCAGCGGACGCGGGTCCGACATGCGGCGGACGAACTTCTTGTGCCACCGGTTCACGAGCGGAGCGCCGCCCGCGATGTTGCGCGCCACCTTCTCGCCGACGGCCGCCACCTCGTCATCCGCCACGACCCGGTTCACCAGCCCCACCTCGCGGGCGCGGCCGGCGTCCACCAACTCACCCGTCAGGAGGATCTCCAGCACGGCCCCCACCCCGGCCGCGGCCAGCAGCGGCGCCATCTCCTCGTAGGCCATGGTCAGCCCGAGCCGGTTGATCGGCGCGCCGAAGCGGCTGGACTCGCCGCACACCGCGATATCGCAACACGCGGTCAGGATCATGCCGCCGCCCACACACAATCCCTCCACGATGGCCACGGTGGGGTGCGGGCAGTCGTACACGCCACGCAATCCGCGCTCGACGGAGGCCGCGTAGCGGGTCACCTGCCCGGGGGTGCTGCGCTGCTCGGGGAAGGCGCCGATGTCGGACCCGGCCGAGAAGGCCCGTCCCCCCGCCCCGCGCATGACGACGCAGCGCACGGTATCGTCACCCGTCAGCTCCTCGAAGAAGGCGCCCAGTGCGTCCCATCCGGCGCGGTCCAGGACGTTCAGCTTCCCGGGGTGATCCAGCGTCACGGAGACGATCCCGCCCTCGCGGCCCGTCGTGAACCGGCGCCCTGCGCCCCCCGGCCGCACGGCTAGCGGGCCCGCGCTGTTCGGGGCCGGTACAGAGAGCGCGCGTCGGCGTTCATCGATAGAACAGCTCCACCAGGAAGAGCGACAACGACGGAACGTACGTCACTGTCAGCAGGACGGCCATCAGCACCGCGATGAACCCCAGATTGGCCTTCGTGACCGCCCAGACGTCCGCCTTGGCGACCGAACACGCGGTCACCAGCACCGACGCCACCGGGGGCGTCTGCTGCCCGATCCCCAGGTTGAGCGTTACGATGAGGCCGAAGTGGATCGGATCGACGCCCATCGCCTGAACCAGCGGCATCACGATCGGCACCACCAGGATGATCGCGGCGGCCGAGTGGAGGAAGAGGCCGACGACCAGAAGGAAGACGTTGAGCAGCGCCAGGATCGCGAGCTTCGAGTCGGTGAGGCCGATGATGGCCGCCGCAACCTGCTGCGGCACCCGGATCTCGGTCAGATAGTCGCCGAGGAGCGCCGACGCGGCGACCAGCAGCATGACCACGGCGGTCTGGTGCCCGCACTCCAGGATCGCGCGGCGCAGGCGCGTCAGGTCGAGTTCGCGGTAGACGACGCCCCCTATGAAGAGCGCGGCGACCACCGCGATGCCCGCGCCCTCGGTTGCGGTGACCCAGCCGCTGAAGATCCCGCCCAGGATGATGACCGGGAGCAGCAGCGACCACCCCGCGTCGCGGAAGGTCTCGGCCACGCGCCGCAGCCGGAAAACCTCCTCCATGGGGAGGTTCGCGCGGCGAGCCCACAGGTAGGCCACGAACATCATCAGGAGGCCGCCGATGACCCCCGGGATGATCCCCGCCACGAAGAGCTCCACCACGGAGCTGCCCGACATCACGCCGTACAGGATCATCGGGATGGAGGGCGGGATGATCACGGCCAGGGTGGCCGAGGAGGACGTCACGGCGGCCGCGAAGTTGCGCGTGTAGCCGCGTTTCTTCATCGCCGGAATCAGGATCGATCCCAGCGCGGCCACGTCCGCCACGGCGCTGCCGGAGATCTCCGCGAAGAACATGGAGGCGGAGATGCTGACCATCGACAGGCCGCCGCGAATGAACCCGAACAGCGCCGACGCGAAGGCCACCAGGCGGCGCGAGATCCCCGACGTGTTCATGATCGTGCCCGCCAGAATGAAGAGCGGAATCGCGATCAGGGGGAACTTGGTGGCGCCCGAGAACATCACGAGCCCGACGTTCGGAAGCGCATCCACGCCTCCGGAGGCGAGCATGGCGATCACGGTCATGATCGCAAGCGCCACCGCGATGGGCACGTTGACGAGGATGAGGAGGATGAGCACTCCGACAAGGACGAAGCTCAAGTCCCGCTACTCTCCCCTTCTCCGCGCAGCACCTCGGGAAGACTCAGAAGCTGGGCCGCGACGAACAGCACCGCCCCGATCGGAATGACGGACTGGGCCACCGCGCTGGGCACGCTCGGCAGGCTCACCAGGGGAATCCCCCCAAGGGCGTTCTGGACCTGCATGCCCGCCCACGCGAGAACGACAAAGAAGGCGATCACCGCGGCCTCGCCGGTCAGGACGGCGACGGTGCGGGCGCGGCCGCGGAGGTGCTCGACGAGGGCGGGGACCCCGATATGTCCCCGGTGTAGCGCAACCAGCGCGGCCCCGTAGTACGTCAGCCAGGCGAGCAGGATTGCGGCGACCTCGTCGTACCAGACGAGCGCGGACCCGGCCTTCCTGAACGCCACACCGACCACCACGACGATCGCGAGGGCCGCCACCACCGCCGTTACGGCGACCTCGAGGACCCTCTGGAATACGTGGCGCAACCGGCCCGCACGGGACTCCCGCGGCGGGGTCACCCTACGGTTGCGTGAGTCGCAGAACCCGGTCGATCAGCTCGCGCCCGCCCTCCACACTGGCGCTGAACTCGTCGTACACCTGCTCGCTGGCGCGCTGGAAGGCCAACTTGTCCGCCCAGTTGACGGAGATATCCGTGGCGGCCATCTCCACGAGCAACTCCCGATCCAGTCGCTTGGCCGTCTCGTAGACGAACGCCTGCACCGCCTTGGCCTCCTCTTCGACGACCACGCGGATTTCCTCGGGAACCTCGGACCAGTGTTCGGACGATACGGTCACGAACGCCGGCGTGTACACATGCTCGGTGAGCGAGAGAAACTGCTGGACCTCGTTGAGCTTCGACGCGTGGATCTGGGCCAGCGGGTTCTCCTGGCCGTCCACAACGCCCGTCCGGAGCGCGAGGAGGACCTCCGACAGAGCCATCGGCACCGGATTCGCGCCAAAGTTCTGAAAGAGCCTGACCCGCCACGTTCCGCGCGGGGTGCGGAGCTTCAACCCGTCCAGGTCGTCGGGCGCGCGGATGGGACGGAGGTTGTTGGTGACGTGGCGGTAGCCGTTCTCCCAGAGGGCGATGATCTGGTACCCCTGCGCATCGGCCAGGGGAACCAACTCGGGCCACACGACTTCCTGCTCGATCCGGGTCATGTGCTCCCGGTCATCCACCAGGTAGGGCATCTCGAAGAGGCCGAACTCCGCGATCCGGGAGGACATGATCGACGAGGGCAGCGCCAGGTCGACCGTTCCCAGCCTCAGCTTCTGCAGGAGGATGTCGTCTCCGCCCAGTTGGCTCGACCCGTACACGACCACCTCGGCCTTGCCGGCGAGTCGCTCGTTGACCCGGGCCGCAAACTCCTCGGCGGACAGCGCGAAGAGGGATCCCGGCGCCCCGACGTGCCCGAAACTCAGCTCCAGCGCTTCGCTTTCCGGCGTGGCCGACCCGGAACAGCCGGCGGTAAGGAGCACCAGCGCCGACGCCGTCGCTGTCCGAAGAAGATTTCCCGAATGATGAGCCGAAAACGGCCGTGCCCGCATCCTGCCTCCTGGGGGTGTTGCAGTGCTCTGGATCATTCTGCCTTCAGCATTTCAAGATAGCCCACACGGGGGGGATTGTCTTGCGATCATTGCCCGGGGTATCCGCAGCTGCACGTGCCACCGGGGGCGTAAACATTTGTGGCGGGTTCAATACCGAAAAAATGTATCCAAATTCAGGTGCTTTTCTGCATCCTCTATTGCCGACATTGCGATCGGCCGTCTACGTTGATCGGATGTTCCTTTCGCCGTAAGGAGGATTGAAATGAAAGGAATCTCGAATCTGGAGTCCCGGATTCAGTCGCGCATCGCTGCGATTCTGTGGCTCCTGGCGGTCGCACTCTCGAGTGGATCGGCAGCCGGCCAGCAGGCCATCGTCGCGGGAACGGTCGTGGACGAACAGGGTGCCCCGGTCGCCAACGCCCAGGTCTACGTCGAAGAAACGGGTACCGGGACGTTGACCAATTCGCAGGGCGCCTTCCGCCTGGCCGTGTCGCCGGGAGAAGTCACCATTCGAGTGGTGATCCTTGGATTCCGCACCGAGACGCGAACCGTAACCGCACCGGCCGAGGGCGTGAGTGTCAGCCTCGTCGCCGCGGCGATCAACCTGGACGCGCTCGTGGTCACCGGTACCGCCGGCGCGGTGGAGCGGCGCGCCGTGGGTACCGCGATCGCCACCATCAATGCGTCCGACCAGGTCGGGCTCGCGCCGACGCCCGACGTGAGCCAACTGATCAACGGACGCGCACCGGGCGTCGTGGTGACCCCCGGGACCGGCATGGTGGGGAGCGGTCCGACAATCCGGATCCGAGGTGCGTCGAGTTTCTCCCTGAACACCCAGCCGCTCATCTACGTTGACGGGGTGCGCCTCGACAACGGTGTCGGCACGGGGATCTCGATCCAGGGCTTCGGGTCGGGCGTGGTAAACCGCCTCAACGACGTCAATCCCGAAGACATCGAGAGCATCGAGATCATCAAGGGACCGGCGGCCGCCACGCTGTACGGCACCGAAGCCGCCAACGGCGTGATCCAGATTCTCACCAAGAAGGGGAGATCGGGAGCGCCCGAGTGGGGAGTGACCATTCGGCAGGGCGCCAACTGGTTCCACAACGCGGAGACCCGGATCGAGCCCAACTGGGGGTTCGACCCGGTAACCGGCGAGCCATTCCAGCACAACCTCTTCGAGAGTGAGCGGGCGCTCGGAAACACGATCTTCGACACCGGCCACCTCCAGAGCTACGGCATCAACGTGCGCGGCGGGACCGACGATGTCCGGTATTACCTGGGCGCCGACCTCGAGAGGAACGAGGGCATCGAGCCGACCAATCACCTTTGGCGGCTCACGACCCGCAGCAACCTCACGCTGTCCACCGACCCGCGGTACGACCTGACCGCGTCCATCGGGTACAACCAGGGCAGGACGAATCTGGCCTGCGAAGCCGGGTGCGGCGGCCGCATGTGGGCGACGATGTTCGCCCTGCCGGCGAACCGCGACAACCGCTTTCGCGGCTTCATCAGCTATCCGCCGGAGGTCATTTCCGAGGCGTTCGACTTCTGGCAGGATACCGAGCGCTTCACTCTGAGTGTGTCAGCGAATCACAGGCCGACCTCGTGGCTCAGCCACCGCCTGAACCTGGGCCAGGACCGCGTCTTCGAGGACAACATCCAGCTCTGGGAGCGGATGGCGCCGGAAATCGCGCTTTTCTTCGGGGCCAACACCGCCCGGGGCGGCAAGTTCGTCCAGTCGCGCGATGTCGAGAACACGACCTTCGACTACAGCGCCACGGCCTCCTTCGACCTCACCAATTCGATCCGTTCCGCAACCACCGCGGGCGCGCAGTACTACCGCCGGTTCACCGAGTTCCTGGTCACCGAAGGGAACAACTTCCCCGCCCCCGGCCTCACGGTGGTGGACGCGCTCGCCCAGACCTTCGGCGGCGAGGATTTCGTCGAGAACAGCACGGTGGGGCTCTTCGTGCAGGAACGAATCGAGATCGGGGACCGGCTCTTCCTGACCGGCGCGGTCCGAGGCGACGACAACAGTGCCTTCGGCAAGGACTTCGACTTCGTGGTCTACCCCAAGGCGAGCATCTCATGGGTGCTGAGCGACGAGGACTTCTTCAGCCTCCCTGGGGTAAGCGAATTCAAGCTGCGGTCCGCCTTCGGAATGTCGGGTCAGCAGCCCGCCGACTACGCCGCGCTCCGCACCTTCGCCCCGGTAACGGGCGGCGGCGGAATCGCGGCAGTGACGCCCCAGTTCATCGGCAACGACGCGCTCGAGCCCGAGAAGGGCTCCGAGGTGGAAATCGGCTTCGACGCCGGACTCTTCGACAGCCGCCTCGGGATCGACTTCACCTACTACAACACGCGCACCAGGGACGCGATCCTGTCGCGCAACCTGCCGCCTTCCCTGGGCTTCCCTGGGAGCCAGTTCGTGAACGCGGGCGAGATCAGGAACCAGGGATTCGAGGTGCAACTGAACGCCGCGGCGTACCAGTCGAACGACATCAGCGTCGACTTGAGCCTGAACATCGCGACGAACGACAACGAGATCATCGATCTCGGCGGAATCGACCAGGGGACCGGGTTCATCGCGGCGGGCAGCCAGCGCCGGGTGCCGGGATTCCCCGTGGCGTCCTGGTTCCGCCGCAAGGTGGTCAGCGCGACGCTCGTGGGAACTGGACCGACAGCCCGCACCACCGACCCGATGTGCGACGGCGGAGACCCCAACGGCAAGACTCTGCCCGACGGCACGCCGCTGGAACTCGGCGGCGCACCGGTGCCGTGCGCCATCGCGCCGCGCCTGTACCTGGGCCACGTGACGCCCGACATGGAGGGCTCGCTGGGAACCACGCTGACGCTGTTCAACCAGGTCCGTCTCTATGTGATGGTGGACTGGAAGACCGGGTATACGAAGTTCGACAACAACCTTCGCGCGCGCTGCCAGGTCTTCAACCAGTGTCATGAGAACTTCTTCCCCGAACAGTACGATCCGGCTCTCATCGCCGAGATCCAGTCGGGCAGTCCGCTGAGATCCTTCATCTTCAGCGACGGGAGCTTTGCGAAGCTGCGCGAGGTATCCGCAAGCATGGACCTCCCGGAGCAGTTGCTCGGTCCCCTGGGCGCGTCGAGGGCGACTCTGACCCTCACCGGGCGCAACCTCATGACCTGGACCAACTACACGGGGCTCGACCCCGAGGCGTCCTTCGTCGAGTTCGGGTACACGCTCCTGGAACAGGACAACACGCCCCAGCTCAACCAGTTCACCGCGACGCTGAACCTGTCGTTCTGAGACCGGGAGGATGAGAACAATGACAAACGGAATCAATCGACCGGTCCATGACAGCTGCAGACCCGAGCATCACGGATTCATTCGGCGCTCGCTCTTCGCCGCCACGCTCGTCGCGGCGGTCCCGCTGGCCGGATGTGACACCCTTCTGGAGATCGACGCTCCCAGCCGCGTACGGGCCGACGACCTGGCCAACCCCGACAACGCACCGCTGCTGGTGGCGAGCGCTGTAGCCGATTTCGAGTGCGCCTTCGCCGAGTGGGTCGCGGCCGGCGGCCTCATGGGCAACGAGCTGGTCGACGGTCAGCTCGCGGCCCGCATGTGGCCGTATGACCGCCGCAGTTTCGAGGAGTCTGGCGGCATTTTCGCCAACTTCACCTGTTCGGATGCGGACCCGGGCGTCTACACGACGCTTTCGACGGCGCGCTGGGCGGCGGACAACGCGCTCAACGTGTCCCAGGAGATCGGGGACGCTGAACTCTCGGCCACTGCTGCAGCCTACTCCGGGTATTCCCACCTGCTTCTGGGTGAGGCCATGTGCTCGGCCGCGGTGGATGGCGGACCCGAGCTCACTTCCCAGCAGATGTTCGGGCTGGCCGAAGAGAAGTTCAGCATGGCCGCGAGCGGCGGCGGACCCGCCGACATCACCAACTTGGCGATGGTGGGCCGCGCTCGCGCTCGCCTCAACCAGGGCAACATCTCGGGCGCCGCCTCGGATGCCGCGCAGGTGCCGGCGGGCTTCGTCCACAACGCCCGGTTCAGTCCGGCGTCGTTCCGCTCTTCCAACCGCATCTGGACGCTGAACAACCGCGACGAGCGGATGAGCGTCGAGAGCCTTTACTGGGACCTGGAATACATGGGGACTCCCGATCCACGGGTGCCGGTAGTCAACCAGGAGCGCACAGCCGCATCGGACGACCTGACACCCCTCTGGACCCAGCAGAAGTACCCCGTGCAGGACAGCCCCATGCCAATCGCCCGCTACGCCGAGGCTCAGCTCATCATGGCCGAGGCCGCGGGCGGCCAGATGGCTGTGGACATCATCAACGAACTGCACGCCGCTGTCGGGTTGCCGGCGTTCCCGGGAGGAAGCGAAGCCGAAATCCGGGAACAGCTGATCGAGGAGCGCGACCGCGAACTGTTCCTGGAAGGGCAGCACTTCTACACCAAGATCCGCCTGAACCTGCCCTTTACGCCCGCAATCGGCGTGGTATTCCAGGAGGGATCCGGGCCGAAGGGCGGATTTTACGGCAACACGACCTGCCTCCCGCTGCCGTTGCTCGAGAAGAACAACAACCCGAATATCCCGTAAGTCGGCTCAAGCCTGGCCGGAGTCCCGCTCGCCTTGAGTAGGGCTCCGGTCGGGGACGGTCGCCGACCGCACCGACGCAGGGCCCTTCGCCGCGCACCTTTGTGGCAGACCATTCGCTGGTGGCCCGAGTCGCGTAGATTTACCGCACCGACCCGCAAAGCGACCCCTCAGCTCGACGAGCGGAGGCTCCCACAGTGCCCTTCCAGCCAGCCGGTCCTGCCCCGCTCGCCGATCGCCTGCGCAGACACGTCGAGGGAGACGTCCGCTTCGATGCGGCGACCCGGGGCCTCTACGCCACCGACGCCTCCATCTACCAGATCGCGCCGCTGGGCGTGGTCCTCCCCCGCACGCTGGAAGACGTGGACGCGACGATGGCTATCGCGCGCGAAGAGGGCGTGCCGGTCCTGCCCCGCGGCGCGGGGACCTCCCAATGCGGGCAAACTGTGGGCCGCGCCGTGGTGATGGACACCTCCCGCCACCTCGACCGGGTGCTGGAGATCGATCGCGAGGCGCGGACCGTGACGGTCGAGCCCGGCCTCGTCCTCGATCAGCTCAACCGCCGCCTCGCGCCAACCGGCCTTTTCTTCCCGGTGGACGTCGCCACCGCCAGCCGCGCCACGATCGGCGGGATGGCGGGCAACAACAGCGGCGGCGCACGCTCGATCCGGTACGGGATCATGGCCGACAATGTCGCCGAGATGGAGGTCACGCTCGCCGATGGGCGGGTCGCGGCTTTCGGCCCGGGCGCGGATGATCCGGCGGCGCACGAGCTGGCCGAGACGCTGCGCACCATCGCCGCGCGCGAGGCCGGTGAGCTGAAGGCCCGGGTTCCCAGGGTCCTGCGGCACGTCGCCGGCTATGGCCTGCACCGCCTCCTGAATCCGGGAGCGTCCCTGGCCGAGGCTCTCGTCGGCTCCGAGGGCACCCTGGCCTTCTTCCGCAAGCTGAAGCTGAAGCTGGCGCGAAAACCGACCCGGCGCGTCCTCGGCGTCTGCGCCTTCCCGTCGCTGCTCGAGGCGCTGGACGCGGTCCAGCACATCGTCCAGCTCGACCCCCACGCCGTCGAGCTGATGGACCACACGCTCATCGACCTTGCCCGCGAGAACGCCTCCTTCCGCTCGACGGTCGAGGCGCTGGTGCCCGCTTCGGCCCACAGCCTGCTTCTCGTCGAGTTCGCGGGCGACGAGGCGGCCGCGCTTTCCCGCAGCCTCTCCCGCCTGGACGAGTTGGTGCGGGACACGGGACCCGGGCGCGAGGTCTCCCGCGCCGAGGACCCGGCCGCCCAGGCAGCGATCTGGAACGTGCGCAAGGCAGGCCTCAACATCGTGATGTCCATGAAGGGCGAGCGGAAACCGGTCTCGATCGTCGAGGACTGCGCGATCCCGCTCCCCGCGCTGGCCGAGTTCGGCGCCTTCGTCGAGGACGCGTTCGCGCGGCACGGCACCAGCGGCACCTGGTACGCCCACGCTTCGGTCGGCCTGCTGCACGTGCGCCCTTCGCTCAGCATGAAGGACGCCGCCGACGTCGCCGCCTTCCGCTCCATCGCCGAAGAGGTGCTGGCCGAAGCCGCGCGGCTTGGGGGCTCGTACTCGGGCGAGCACGGCGACGGCATCCTCCGCTCCGAGTTCATCGAGCCGCTCCTGGGAAGCCGCCTGGTCCGCGCCTTCGAGGAGGTCAAGCGCGCCTTCGACCCCACCGGGATGATGAACCCGGGCAAGATCGTGGCCGCGCCCCGAATGGACGACCGCGAGCTGTTCCGCTACGGGCCCGGGTATCGCCCCGTCTCCCTGCCAACCGTGCCGGCCGCCTCCGATCGCGCCTCGCTCACCGCCACCCCGGCGAGGGCTGGCCCTCCGGCTCCACCCGCACCCGCCAGCCATTTCGCCCGAACCATCGAGGCCTGCAACAACAACGGCGCCTGCCGCAAGATGCACGACGGCGTCATGTGCCCCTCCTACCGCGTGACCCGCGAGGAAGCCGACACGACCCGAGGCCGCGCCAACGTCCTCCGCCTCGCCATGACCGGCCAGTTGGGTCCGGAGGGATTGATGGGGGATGAGGTCGCCGATGTCCTCGAACTCTGCGTCTCCTGCAAGGCCTGCAAGCGCGAGTGCCCGGCTGGAGTGGACATGGCCAGGCTCAAGGCCGAAGTCCTCCACCTCAGGCATGGCCGCCGCGGCATCCCGCTCAGGGAGCGCCTCTTCGCGTCCCTGCCGCGGGTGGCGCCGCTCGCCTCCCGGCTGCCCTGGCTCCTCAACCTGCGCAACCGAAGCCGGACGCTGGCGTGGCTCGGCGAGCGCACGCTGGGCATCGCGGCGGCCCGGAATCTGCCCGAATGGCACCGCAAACCGTTTCGGGATGAGGAGATGGCCGGAAAAGCAGCAGCGGCCGATGTGACAGATAAATATATGTTTATGTCCAAACATGGGCATGGACAGCACCATGACGAGCCACCAAGGGGCGCGGTGACCTTATTTTTTGACACATTCTCCAGGTATTTTGACCCGAATGTCCCACGCGCGGCACTGAACGTCTTTCGTCGTCTCGGGGTTGAGCCCGTCGCTCCGAGCCCGGCACCGTCCGGCGCCCGGCCCCTCTGCTGCGGCCGCACCTACATCAGCGCCGGGCTTCTCGACCACGCGCGCGCCGAGCTGCAGCGCACCATCGCCACTCTTGCGCCGCTCGCACGACGCGGCTTGCCGATCCTGGGCCTCGAGCCCTCGTGCCTCCTCACGCTGCGCGACGAAGCGCGGTACCTGTGCCCCGGCGAAGATGCCCGGGCCGTGGCGGACAGGGCGATGCTGATTGACGAGTACCTGGCGACCCGGCCCGACCTGTCACCAGAGGACGCGTCCGCACCCGGCCGCGCCAACGGAACGACGGCGACCATTCACGGTCACTGTCACCAGAAAGCCGCCGGCACCGCTTCCGCCACCGCCGATGCGCTTTCGGCCGTGGCCGGAACGCGCGGCATCCTCATCGATTCCACCTGCTGCGGAATGGCCGGCTCGTTCGGCTACAACGCCAGGCACCTGCGCACGTCCCACGCGATGGGCGAACTGGGACTCTTCCCCGCCCTGCGCGCCGCGCCGCCGGACGAAACCGTTGTCGCCAACGGCTTCAGCTGCCGCGCCCAGATCCGGGACGGAACCGGGCGTCGCGCACGGCACGTGGTGGAAGTGCTGGCCGAACGGCTGAACGGAACTTCACCCAAAGCGCGTAGATAGAACCGCGCAACAGACTCGCCCGTAATCTCCGAATTGTTCTATCAGCGACAGGATGCACCGATGAACTCCCGACAAGGACCCGGAATCAGATTCGCTCCTGCAGTCGTGCGCGCTCTGATTGCGGCGGCTTTCACGGGCGCGCCCACGGCAGCCTGGCAGGTGATCGAACTTCCGCTGGAGGACCGCTTCCTGACGGCGGACTTCCCCGAGGTATACCGGGTCGGCGACGGGATCCAGGAATGGGAGCTGCTGTCACGCGTGACCTCGTTGTCCTTCGACGCCCGCGGCAATCTGCACATCGGGGATCTGGCCGGCGACGAACTGTCGATCCTGGTGGTCGACCCTCGGGGCGAACTCGTGGCCCGGTTCGGCCGGAAGGGTGAGGGGCCCGGCGAATTCCGGCGCGCTACTCACGCCTTCGCCCTCCCCGACGGGCATACCGTCGTTGCGGACGACATGCACATGGCGTACCAGGTGTTCGACCTGGAAGGAGACTTCGAGCGGTGGGTCCGCTACCCCGGCGTGGGCGCGGCAGACCATAGACCGCCGATGTATGTGAGGAGCACGGATCCCCGGATCCGCAAGGTCGACCGATGGGCAGAGAACCTCGTCACCCGCGTCACCTTTGCGCGGAACTTCGAGGTGGTCGACTCGGTCAACAGGCGTTTCAACCTGCAGACGGGTCCTGGTCCACGAACCGTGATGCGGGTACTCCTCGACGGAGAGGAGGCAAGCGAAGAGGACCTGGCCGCCGCGAGAGATCCGCAAGCGGAAGGGGAGTTCCATTTCGGCCCCCTTCCCGGAGGACGAGTCGCCTTTTCCGATACCACCGCCTACGAGATCAGAATCTCCGAACCCGGTGGCCGTGGGGGCCGGGTTCTGGTCCGCCCCTTTCCCGACAGGGCCTGGGATGACAGGACTGAGAGAGGTTACAAGGAGTTCGGCAAGAGGTCGGTCCGGGAAGCTGTGGAGGCGGGTGGGGACCGGGCCGAGATGGTCGGGTTGTTCGGCGGATCGCAGGCGCTCATCGAACGGATCGAAGCCAGGGAATACAGTGGCACGATCCCCCAGATAGCCGCTATGGAGACTACGTGGGACGGGTGGATCTGGGTACTGCGCACTCCCGAGGCGGGATTCGTGGAAATGGATTTCATTGGGTTGTTGGCAACGGCGTTTTCTTCAGATCCGACCGGGCTCACCGCGACCGGTCCGGGTCCGATCGACGTGATCACGCCCGAGGGTGAGTATCTGGGCACCCTTCCGGACTCGAGAATGCCAAACGCATTCGGTCCGGACGGCCTGGTCGCCTATGTCGAGGTGGACGCACTTGATGTGCCGACGGTCGTAGTTGGGCGGCTGCGCGAAGAGGTCAGGTAGTGTCCGACGAGCTCGGCGCCCACGTCTCCGTCGCCGGCGGCGTCCACAACGCCCCCGGGCGCGCCGCGGACATCGGCGCCTTGGTCTGCCAGGTTTTCACGAAGCAGCCCAACCGCTGGGCCGAGCCGTCGATTCCCGACGATATCGCAGCCCGCTATCGGGCGGCCGCGACGGACCTCGTCTTCGTCGCCTCGCACGACTCCTATCTCATCAACCTGGCCAGCCCGCGGCCGGACTTGTGGCGCCAATCCACAGACTGCTTTGTCGGCGAACTGCAGCGCGCGGCCCGGCTGGGCCTCGACGCGGTCGTCACGCACCCGGGCAACGCGACGGACGGGGATCGCGAGAGCGGCATCGGGCGCAACGCGGACGGGATCGCCGAAGCGCTGGAGGCCACTCCGGGAGGACCGCGCGTCCTGCTCGAACTCACCGCCGGTGCCGGGACCTCGGTCGGCGGCTCGTTCGAGGAGCTGGCGAGCATCATTGCCGCAGTCGCCGAGCCGCACTGCGACCGTCTGGGCGTCTGCTTCGACACCTGCCACGCCTGGGTCGCCGGAATGGACCTGCGCGACGACTTCGAGGGGGTATGGCGGCGCGCCGACGACACTTTCGGCGTCCACCGCATCGAACTCTTCCACCTCAACGACGCGAAGACCGCCTTCGGCTCACGCCTCGACCGCCACGAGAACATCGGCGAAGGGACGATGGGATTGGAACCATTTCGTCAGCTGATGACCGCCGAGCGGTTTCGCACCGTGCCCAAGATCCTGGAGACGCCGAAGGGCGACGATCTGGTGACGGCCGACCGCAGGAACCTGGCGTTGCTGCGCGGTCTTCGGGAGCGAGGGTGAGAGGCGGCGGCAACGGTGGCCGCCGGAACCTCACGGGCCTGGCCGGGGAACTCACGGGCCTGGCCAGTCAGTGGAGCCACATCGCGCGCACAGGCCCGCGAGGGACCGGCGCGAATACGAGCACGCCTCAGCGACTACGCCGCCGCTCCCGCCGCGCCGCGGCAATCTCCACCAGCCGGCGCAACTCCGCGATCGGCTCGTCGTGGTCGTCCACCTGGAGGCGCAGCACGACATCGTTGTTGAGCCAGACGCCACCGTCCTCCTGAACGATCAGCATCGCCGCCGACTGCATGCCCCGCGTGTCCCCGCCCGCTGCCTGTCCCGCCTCCAAGGCGGCCTGCAGGCGCAGCGATAGGTGACCCCCCGTCGACTCGAACGCCTCGACCATGTCATCGACGACGGCCGGCCCGGCCAGGATGTTGCCCTGGGCCGAGCAGTGCTCGCCGATCCGGTGTCCCGCCCACTCGCTGGCCCGGGGGCCGGTGTGGGTGGCGACCTCGCCGCTGGCGCTCATGATCGAGAACTGGCGGCCCTGCTTCGTCCACCGCTCCGGGTCGGGATCGGGGTCGCGCGCGAGGATCTCCTGCACGGCTTCGGCGGGGGAGCGCCCTTCGCGCAGAAGAGCCAGCCCCTGGGGCCCGTAGCTGACGTCGACGATGGCCTGCGTGGCGACGACGCCGACCCCGGCCTCTCCCCAGATGACGCCGTTGCCCACGGAGAAGACGCGTGACTGCACCGCCACCCCCACCTCGCCGGTCGCGGGATCGTAGCCCACGATCGAGAATGTCCCCACGTGCGGCCAAGGCGAACCTTCCTGAGCCAGGACGGGTAGAGACGCCGATACGGCAACGGCAAACGCGACCGCGACGACCTGCGCGAACCTTCTCATATCCATCCTCCTACCGGGGTTGAGGTGTCGGAATCCGACCCAATCTGGCACCCTGTCCCGGGGATTGGCTAGCTTGCTCACATGTCCATGCTACCGATGCGGCCCCTCGGATTCGGCGAGATCGTCGACGGGGCCCTGCAGCTGTACCGGCGCGACTTCGGCCTGTACTACCTGATTGCGCTTGTCGGAACCTTTCCGGGGTACCTCCTTCTGGTGCTCTCCGGTGTGGACAGCGCCGCGATCGCGCAAACCAGCGATACCGATCCGATGGCGGCGTTTTCGGCGATGGGACCCTTCTGGCTGGTCACGATTGCCGCCGTGGCGATTGGCTGGATCGGCATGGTTGCCGTCACGGCGGCCATGGCGGAGCGGATCGGCGAACGGCCGGCTTCGCTGGGACGCTCCTACAGGGACGCCTTTCGGCGCCTGCCGAGCGCCGCAGGGGCGACCTTCGTCGCGCTCGTCATCTTCACCATCGTGACAACGGTGGTCTTCGCGGGGGCCAGCCTCATCCTGGTCGCGTTCGTGGGCACCGGAAGTCCGGCCCTGGCCATCCTTGCCGGGGTCGGCGCGCTGACCTTCATCGCGCTGGTTGCCGCCTTCGCGCTGGGCGCCACCTTCGGGATTCTCCCCGCGGTCGTCGTCGAGCGGCGTCGGGCCATGAGCGCGCTGGGGCGGTCGCTGAGCCTGTGCCGGGGCGCCTGGCTGCGTGTGATCGGCATCATGGTGGTCGCGATGATCATCAACATCGCCCCCTCGATCGGAACCGCCGCCCTCTTTGGAATGGGGGACCTCTTCGTGTCGCCCGATGCGCTCGGGGAGATCAGCTCCACGCAACAGTGGCTGATCAACACGATCGACCTGGTGATCGGGCCGCTGACGACTCCGTTCCTGGTTGGATGCATCATGGTGCTCTTCCACGACCGGCGGGTGCGAAGCGAGGGATTCGACCTGGAGACGCTGGCCGGGGCGATGGAGGGCCGGTGAGGCAACCGGCAGTTCCATGACGCGGCGGGTGGACCGGTGATGCGATTCTTCGCACTGCAACAGCCGCCGGGCGCGGGCCAGGTGCCGGCCGCCGATCCGCTGCCGGCGCCTGGTGAGGTCTCCGGCGTCCTGCGCGACATCCTGGCCGACCCGGACTTCGCCACCTTCGAGCCATCCCTGCGACAACGGGCGCTGGAGTGGATCTTCGGGATGCTCTCCGATGCCTGGGACTGGCTGCAGCGCCTTCTCGGGGAGGATGGAACGGGTGTCGCCCAGATCGTGGTCGTCGTTGTCGCGCTGGTGGCGCTGCTGATCATGCTCAGAGTGGCGGCGAGGCATGCTCCGAGGTGGCTGGGACGGGAGCAGGACGATGGCCTGGACGATGATGCCGACCTTCCCGAAACCGCCGGGGACTGGCTCAGGACCGCGAATCGGCGCGCCGGACGGGGAGATTACCGCCCGGCAGCCACCGCGCTCTACCAGGGGTTCCTGCTGACGCTCGATCGCCATGGCGCGCTGTCCTTCCACAGCTGCAAGACGCCGGGCGACTATGCGTTGGAGATGGCCCGGGCCGGCGCGGGGTCGGCGGCGGGCCCCACCGCCGATACCGGGGCGGCGACCAGGTTTCTGGACTCCTTCCAGGACTATTCGTTCGGCCAGGAGGAAGCGACGCCGGCGGGCTACGCCGATCTGGCCAGGATCGCCCAGGACGCGGGTTGTCCTGCCGACCTCCCGGAAGCGGAGGCGGAGGGCAAATGAGCGATCGCGTCGACGCCGCTCCGAAGCTGGCGAGACAGCCGCTGTTCTGGATCGCCGTCATTCTTGTCTTCGCGCTCGTGGCGGGATTCCTCGGCCGTCCTCAGGGCCAGAGGGCTGAAGGGATCCTGCGAAGCTCCTTCCGCACGACGCCCGACGGGGTGGCGGCGCTCGCCAGGGGGATCGAGCGCCTGGGACGCACGGTCGCGCCGCGGATCACCCCGCTGGTCGACGCGGATCCGGTTCGCGGGACGATCGTGCTGCTCCAGTCGCCGCTCCCTCCGACCCCCCGGGAGACCGCGGCGCTGCTGAATCGGGTGCGGGAAGGAGGGACGCTGATCCATGTGCCTCCCTACCTGACCCTTGGCCAGCGGACGCTGACGACATCCCTCATGGACTCGCTGGGCGTCTACATGCGTTTCCGCAACGTCACGGAGGAGATGCGGGAGCTGACACTGCAGGAGCCTGAATGGGCAGTTCATCCGCTCACGGAAGGATTGCCCGCGCCCGGGCCGCCGGTGCACGGTCTCCGCATCGCTGGTGCAGGGGGTGACGATGAGGCGGGAGACATGCCGGACGGCCTGACCGTGGAGCCCCTGCTGACCGCGCAGGACGCGGACGAAGAGGAGTGGGCGGCCGCAGCGGAAATCGAGCTCGGGAGGGGGCGGGTCGTGCTGATCTCCGATGCGGCGCCGCTCTCCAACGCCGAGGCCGCGGACGACCCGCTGTCGGTTCTGGTAGTGCGCGCCGCGCTGGCGTACACGGGAGAAGCGGACACGGTCTTCTTCGCCGAGTACCATCAGGGGATCAGGGGTCACAGGACGCGCGCCCAGGTGGTCCAGCAGTTCTTCTTCGGCAATCCGGGCGGTCGGACGCTGTTCCACCTCATCGTCGTGTGCTTCCTGGTGCTCGCCTGCCTGGGACTTCGGTTCGGTGCGCCAGCGCCGGCGGTCGCGCCTCCCGACCGGGAGCGCAGATCTCCGCTGGAGCATGTGTCCGCGCTCGGAGACCTGTACCGCAAGGCCGGAGCCACCCGGACCGCGGCGCTGCTGCTCCTCTCGCGCCTTGCTCGGGCCTCCCGCTACCCTCCACCCCGCGACGTGGCGGAAGCGGACACGCTCCTCAGGCGCCTCGACACCGAGCACGGCGCGGACACACCCCTGGCCCGCGTTCGCACGGGCCTTCACACGGATCCGCCCGATCTCGCGGCGGTCGCCAACGGTATCGACGAACATCTCGCAAGGAGAACCAGCCCATGACACCGCCGGAAGCGGCACTTCGCCTGCTCGGGGACCTCGAGCAGGTGGTGCTTGGCCAGCACGTCGTGCTCAGACAGCTCATGATCACCCTTCTGGCCCGGGGCCACGCGCTGGTCGAAGGGGTTCCGGGCACCGCCAAGACGCTCGCCGTGCGGGCGCTGTCCAAGGGCCTGAGCCTCGACTTCGGCCGCGTGCAGTTCACCCCCGACCTGATGCCCACCGATCTGGTCGGAGTCAACATTCTCGGCGACTCCGGCTTCACCTACCGGCCCGGTCCCGTCTTCGCCGACCTGCTGCTGGCCGACGAGGTCAACCGGGCGCCGCCCAAGACCCAGGCGGCTCTGCTGGAGGCCATGGAAGAGCGGCAGGTCACGGTGGACGGGACGACGCGCCCCCTCCCTGCCCCGTTCACCGTCTTCGCGACGCAGAACCCGGTCGAGTACGAGGGCACCTACCCCCTTCCCGAAGCGCAGGTGGACCGCTTTCTGATGAAGATCGTGGTGGACTATCCCCCCGAAGAGGCGGAGCGGGCCATCCTCGACCGCCACCAGGACGGGTTCCGTGCCGACGACGAGTTGACCTTCCCGATGGGCGATCCCATGACCCGCGACGAACTGCTCCAAATGCGGTCGGCAGTGAACGCTGTGCACATGGACGAACGGGTGCGGCGGTACGTGACGGACATCGTGCGCGCGACGCGTGGGGACGCGGCCTTCGTGCTTGGGGCGAGTCCCAGAGCCGGTGTGGCACTCTTCCAGGCCGCCCGGGCCGAAGCGTATCTGCAGGGGCGTGACTTCGTGACCCCCGACGACGTCAAGTCGCTCTCGTTCCCCGTGCTGAGGCACCGGGTGGTGCTCACCGCCGAGGCCGAAGTCGAGGGTCGGTCCTCCGACGACGAGCTGGTCTCGCTCCTCGAGACGCTGGAGGCTCCGAAGTAGTGCGCCAGATGCTGATCCCGAGTGGACGGACGCTCACGCTGCTGGGCGTCGCGTCGGCGTTGTTTCTGTGGAGTACGCCGGTTGCGCTCGCGGCGGACGCGCTGGTTCTGCTGCTGGCTTTCCTCGACGGGAGGCGCACGGCGGCTCCGTCGGCCGAGCGCGAAGTGCCGCGGATATCGGCGCTGGCGGCGGTGACCGACGTGGCGATCACGCTGACGAATGCAGCTGGCCGGCCCGTCACCGTGAAGGTGACCGACGACCTCGATCCCTGCCTGCGGCGCGTGACCAGCGGTGGCTCCGATCCCTGGCTCGAGGGGAAGCAGGTGGAGATCCCCGCGCGCGACTCGGTCCGCTGCCGCTACCGGATCACCCCCCGGACGCGGGGGTTCCTGCCGCTGGGCGCCATCCACCTGCGGACGCTTTCTCCGTGGGGGCTGGCCTGGCGGCGTTCCAGCGTGGCGACGTCCGACACCCTCCAGGTGCAGCCGGGGGTGCGAGACCTGCTGCGCGAGAAGAGCGGCTACGCCATCCAGCGCCGGCTGCGCACGCCGGGTCCGCGCCGCAACCGGCAGTGGGGGGATGGGCGCGAGTTCGAGAGTCTGCGCGACTACGTCCAGGGCGACGACCCGCGCACGATCGACTGGAAGGCGTCCGCGAAGCGCCGCAAGCACGTGGTGCGCAACTACGAGGCCGAGCGCAGCCAGAACATCGTGCTGGCGATCGACGCGGGGCGTCACATGCGGGAGCGGCTGTCGCGGGTGCGGGAGCGCATCGACTACGCGCTCGGCGCCTGCATGATGCTCGCGAGCCGCGCCCAGAACTTCGGCGACAGGATCGGCGTCGTCGTCTTTGACGATCGCATCCGCCATGTATCGCCGCCGCGGCGCGCGGATCCGCCGGCGCTGGCCAAGGTGCTGGCAGGGGTGGAGACGCGGCTGGTCGAGCCCAACTACCCGCTGGCCTTCGCCGCGCTGGGCCGGACCTTCCGCAAGCGGTCGCTGGTCATCCTCTTCTGCGACATCATCGACGCGTCGGTGTCGCGGGCGCTTGTGAATTCGTTCACAAGGATCGGGAGGGCCCACCTTCCCCTCGCGATTGCGATCAGGAACCCCGAGTTGGCAGCCGTTGCCGCGCGGGAGGTGGAGGAGCCGGACGACGCGTACTACCGCGCCGCCGCCGAGGAGATGGTTCAGGCTCGGGCGAGAACGCTCCAGGTCATGCGGCAATCGGGGATTCTGGTCGTGGACACGCCGCCGGGCGAGACGCTCGTCCGCACCCTGGACAAGTACGTCGAGATCAAGGAGCGGGGGCTGCTGTAGCCGCCGCGTCCCCTTCAGCCGGCCCGCGCCCCGCGAACCCGAAATACAGCACCAGCAGCACGGCCGTCGCGCCGCCGAAGACGAACTTGGCCACGGCGGGAAGCTCCAGCGGCGAGTAGAAGCCCTCGATGAGCCCGGCCACCACCAGCATGAGCGCCGTGCCCGCGATGAGAGAGAGGAAGGCGCGGCCCCGTTCCATCAATGCCTCGGCGCGGGTCCGCCTGCCCGGCATGAGGAGCGCCGACCCCAGACCCAAACCCGCGCCACCGGCGATGCAGATCGCGGTGAGCTCGATAAACCCGTGGGGGAAGACCCAGGCCAGGATGACGCCCAGGACGCCCTCGTTGGCCCATGCACCCAGCGCGGCGCCCAGTCCGATTCCATTCAGCAACAGGACAAAGAGCGTTCCGGCACCGGCCAGCAGCCCTCCCGCGAAGGCAAGAAGGGTGACGCCCACGTTGTTGGTCATCAGGGCGGACGCGAAGACCGGCATTTCGGAGCCTTCGATCTCTTCCTCCAGATACCGCGCATTGATGTTGCCCTTCTCGGTGTTCTCGGCGCGGGTCATCATGCCCGGCCCCGCCAGCGCGCGTCCCAGCAGGGGGTCGTCGACCACGGCGAAGTAGGTGATCGCGCCCGGACCGTAGAACAGTACCGTGGCCAACAGTACCTGGCGCCAGAAGAGCCGCACCGCGCGCGGGAATTCCGCAGCAACCCAATGGCCCAGCGAGACCCCCACCTGGCCACGAGCGCGATAGAGCAGGTTGTGGCCCGCCCCGGCCCACCTCTGCACCGTCCCGAGCAACCCCGGCGAAGCCCCGTAGGTGCGGGCCCGGGCGAGGTCGGCAGTGACACCGCGGTACAGCTGCCCGAAGGCACGAACCTCCGTCTCCGAAAGGCTCTTGAGTCCCCGCTTTCTACCCTTCTCCACCAGATCCACGTACCGGGCCCACTCCTCACGCTGCTGCCGGGCCATCGTGGCCGCCTGCAGGCTGGCGCCGCCGCGACGGGCCGCGTGGCGTGGTGCTTCGGCCGCGTGCAGCGCGACCAGGTTCTCGTCGGCGGTGCGCATCTTTCTCGCGGGATCGCCATCCAGGGCGAAACCGACCGCGTCGAAGACCGACCTGGCCACGCGTCGCCGAATTCCGGGGTCCAACCCATCCCGGCGGGCCATGTATCCCGCCAGAAGCTCGAACTGCTCCACGGAGAGCACCGGCCGTCCCACGCGCCCGGGGGGCGGTGCATCGGCCCCGAGAAGCTCGCTGCCTCCCGCGTCGCGCACCACGATGGTGCCTGCCACAAGGTCCCCCAGCCTCTGGGCCCGCTTGTTGACCAGGATGCAAATGGCGCCAGCCATCCCGGACGCGGCCGGCTGCAGGTCGACGATCCTGATCAGGTTGCGTAGCACCGAGCCCTGGAATGTCAGCGGCTCGCCCCCCGTGTGGATCACCCGCAGCCCGATGGCGCGCTTGCCGGGAGTTCTGCCGCCGCTCAGTCCCTCGAAGAGCATGAAGTATCCCCACTGCGCGAAGAAGCCGGCGAAGATGAGGACCGTCGCGCTCACGGACTGCATGAAGTCGCCGAGCGCACCCGCGTAGAAGAGCGCCAGTCCGAGTACGAGGATCGCCCCGATCAGGACGGCTGCGTCGATCGCGAGAGCCGCCGCGCGGGACCCCAGGTCGGCAAGCACGTAGTCGAGACGCACGTGCTCGGGGGTGTCGACCGCGACCCGGCGGTGGAGGGCTGCGGGCGGAGAAGGTGTATTCATGACACTGTGGGCTGCGTGCAGCCAGTGCCGGAGGAGGGACTTGAACCCCCGACACGCGGATTATGATTCCGCTGCTCTGACCAACTGAGCTACTCCGGCAAGGGACACGAAAGCTCCAAATGCGCCGGGTGCTTGTCAAGCGGGTACGGCCGTCCCTGCCGAGGTGGTGGCGCGGTCATCGCAGCGGGTGCCGCCCCGCCCTTGTCAAGCGACGCATGCGGCCCCTTATTCGGGGCATCCCCCGCCAATCATGGAGAACGGCAAATGGATCTAGGCTTCCTATTGTTCCCGGGGCTCGTCGCCTTCGGGCTCGTCGGCATCATGAGTTCCCTTCGGATACTGTGGGAGTATGAGCGCGGCGTAGTCTTCCGCCTCGGGAAGCTCACCCGCGCCAAGGGGCCCGGCATCGTCTTTCTGGTGCCCTTCGGGGTCGAACGCATGCGCAAGATGGACCTGCGCATCATCGCGCTCGACATCGCGCCGCAGGACACGATCACCAAGGACAACGTCAGCTGCACGGTCAACGCAGTCGTCTACTTCCGCGTCGTCGACCCCTCCCGGGCGGTGGTCGAGGTGGAGGACTACTACTTCGCGACCAGCCAGATCGCGCAGACGACGTTGCGGAGCGTGGTGGGACAGTCCGAGCTCGACGAACTGCTCGCCCAGCGGGAACGCATCAACGAGATCGTGCGGCGGATCATCGACCTGGAGACCGACCCGTGGGGGATCGAAGTCACCTCCGTCGAAGTCAAGGACATCGACCTGCCCAAGGAAATGAAGCGGGCGATGGCCAAGCAGGCGGAGGCCGAGCGTGAGCGGCGCGGCAAGGTGATCGCTGCGGAAGGCGAGTTCCAGGCTTCCCGCAAGCTGTCACAGGCGGCCCGGGTCATCTCGCAACATCCGGTGGCGCTTCAGTTGCGCTTCCTGCAGACGGTGGTCGAGGTGGCGGCGGAGAACAACTCCACCACGCTGTTCCCGATCCCGATCGATCTGTTCGCCCCCTTCGTGGAGAAGGCGACGGGCGTGCCGGGAGGCGGTTTCCCGAAATCCCTCAGCAAGGCCGACGCGGAAGCACTGGCGGCGGCCACGGTGGAGGCGCTCGGCGCCGGCTCGGGCGATGTTCTGGAGGCGCTGGAGGCTGGAGACGCCGAAAAGGTCCTCGCAGGGGCGAAGCGTGCGCTCGGCATGGGAGAGGCGCAGCCGGAGGAGGAAGAGGGCTAGCGCGCGGCCCGGGTCGACCCTGGCCCGCGGCGCGCCCTTGCACGGGGCGCCTGCGCGACAAGGCGTCCGGCTAGGGGGTCGCCCCCTGGCTGCCGCGCCCTCGCAGCCACCGCAGGATCGACGGCCTGTCCGGTTGTGCGACATCGGCGGGGGATTCCGGTTCGGTGATCCGGTAGAGGTACTCTCCGTCGCGGATGAACCCGTAGCGTTCCCGCGCGACGCGTTCCAGCGTCTCGTCGTCGTGGCGGAGCGCCTCGATCGTGAAGCGCAGGGAGTCGATCTCCTGCCGCATCGCGCTGATCTCGGCACGCCGCGCGGCAAGCTCCCCCTCCGCGCGGCGGGCTTCCAGGATCGTATATTCGCCGCCCGCCACCACGAAATAGAGAGCGAGGGCCAACACACCGAACGAGATCAGGCGGCGGGTGGGAACGCGCTTCATCGCAACACCTCCTTGCCGGCATAGCGGGCCCGGGGCCCCAGGGCCTCCTCGATACGGAGCAACTGGTTGTACTTGGCGACACGGTCGGTGCGGCTGGGCGCTCCGGCCTTGATGAGGCCCGCCCCCGTCGCGACCGCGAGGTCGGCTATGAAGGTGTCCTCGGTCTCGCCCGAACGGTGCGAGATGATCGTGCCGAATCCGGCGTCCTGCGCCATTCTGACCGCGTCGATCGCCTCGGTGAGGGTGCCGATCTGGTTCACCTTCACCAGAATCGAGTTGGCCGCGCCGGTGCGGATGCCGCGGCCGAGGCGGTCCAGGTTGGTGACGAAGAGGTCGTCGCCCACGATCCGGCAGCGCGAGCCGACCCGTGCGGTGAGGGCGGTCCAGCCCTCCCAGTCATCCTCGTCGAGGGGATCCTCGACGCTCACCATGGCGAAGCGGTCGATCATGTCCTCCCAGAAGACCACCATGCCTTCGGTGGTCAACGTTTCGCCGGACGACTTGTGGAATGTATAGCTCCCCTCCGAAAAGAACTCCGAGGCGGCCGCGTCGACGGCCAGCACCAGGTCCTCGCCGGGGCGATAGCCAGCCGCCTCGATCGCCTGCACAACCGCTTCAGCGGCCTGGGCATCGGATCCGAGGTCGGGAGCGAAGCCGCCCTCGTCGCCCACGGCGGTGCTCTTCCCCGCTGCGCTCAGGACACCCTTCAGCGCGTGGAACACCTCGGTCCCCATGCGCAAACCTTCCGCGAACGAGGTTGCGCCAACCGGCAGGACCATGAACTCCTGGATGTCGACGTTGTTCGACGCGTGCGCACCGCCGTTCACGATGTTCATCATCGGCACGGGAAGGGTGCGCGCGTCGTCACCGCCCAGGTACCGGTACAGAGGGAGGTCCGCCTCGGAGGCTGCAGCGCGGGCCGCGGCCATGGACACGGCCAGGATGGCGTTCGCGCCCAGCCTCCCCTTCCCGGCCGTGCCGTCCAGCTCGGCCATGGATCGGTCCAGATCGCGCTGCTCACTCGCCTCGAATCCGCGCAGCGCATCCAGGATCTCGCCGCGGATGTTCGCCACCGCCCCGCGAACACCCCGGCCCAGGTATCGCTCCCGGTCGCCATCGCGCAGCTCGACCGCCTCGTAGCGGCCTGTGGACGCCCCGCTCGGCACTGCGGCGCGGCCGCTGTGGCCCGTCTCGAGGACAACCTCCGCCTCGACGGTGGGATTGCCGCGCGAATCCAGAATCTCGCGCCCGCGGATGTCTACGATGGCCGACATGGATCCTCCCCCTCTCCGTTGAGGAGCGAGGTGATTGTGTCCCGGCACTCCCGGGACAGGGAATTGCGGTCCCTCACGGTCAACCCTTCGGTGCTGATCGGGTTCCCGAACGTAACAGTCGCGGTGCCACGCGAGATGACCCAGCTGCCCTTCTTCATGATTCCCCGCGTACCCTGAATCGCAACGGGGACCACAGGCACCTGCGATTTGATCGCCATCACGAAGGCCCCCTTCTTGAAGCGGCCCATTTCACCCGTGGGCGAGCGGGTCCCTTCGGGGAACATGATGATCGTGCGTCCTTCCTCCAGCAGTTCGTCCACCCTCCTGAGAGAATCGATGGCCGCCTGCTGGTCGGAGCGATCGATGGCGATGTTGCCGACCTTCTGCCAGGCGGCGCCAACCACGGGGATACGGTTGAGCTCCTGCTTGCCGACGAAGCTGAACTTGTCGCGCAGGGCGGTTCCCAGGGCGAAGATGTCGAACCAGCTCTGATGGTTCGCCACAAGGATCTGCCCCCGGCCCGGGCATAGTCGTTCGCCGTGCCTGACCACCAGCTTCGCCCCCGCGCCCTTCATGCAGATGGTCGTCCATTCCCCCGTCAGCTGATCCGCGCGCTTCCGGAAGTAGCGGGGCAACAGGAAGTAGTACAGCACGGCGCGGCCGCCGGAGTAGAGCGTCGCGGCCACCATCGTGGTGTAGGCCCAGGCGACCCGGATCACGGCGCCACGCGGGGGGAGTGGGCGCTAGGCGGTTGTCGGCGTCCGGTTCGACGCTCGCGCGGATTCCTAGGCAAAGTGGTCGTAGCCTCCCCGGCCGGCGATGGTGCTCCGGCCCTCGCGGTCTTCCAGAACGACCCCTCCGCCTCTCTCGATGGTGCCGATCCGTGAGAGTCGCACCGACAGTTCCCGTCCCAGGTCCAAGATGGCGGCCTCCTTATCCGGCGGGGCGGTAAACATTAGTTCATAATCTTCGCCCCCTTCGAGGGCGAGGTTCAAGTCCCCCCCGGCGTCCGTGTCGACAGGCACGGCATCCTCGAGGATCCGGAGCGCGGCCCCGGATGCCTTCGCGACCTGCCCGGCGTCCCTGACGAGTCCGTCCGAGACGTCGATCATCGCGCCGGCAATTCGCCGTTTCCGCAGTGCCACGCCGAGCGGCACGCGATTCGGCGGAGACGCGAAGCGTTCCCGCGCCGCCGGAGCGGGAAGTTCGCCCGCCGACCACGCGGCCACGGCGGCGGCGGCACCGCCGAGCGCGCCGGAAACCCACACCTCCTGCCCCGCCTCCGCCCCGCTCCGCCGACACGGCCTCCGCACCCTGCCGACGGCAACCACGTCCAAGATGGCCGGGCCCGGCGACCGGCTGACATCTCCGCCCACAACCGCCACCGCGACCCGGTCCCCCGCCCGGCGAATGCCGCGCTGGAGGTCTTCGCAGAGCGATGGGTCCCCCGATACGGCCAGCGACGCCAGGACGGCCTCCGGGGCCGCGCCCATCGCGGCCATGTCGCTGAGCGCGGCGGCGCCCGCCCTGAACCCCGCTTCGTCCGGCGCGATCCAGTCGAAGTCGAAGTGCACGCCCTCGATCATGAGGTCGGTCGAGACGGCCAGGCCGCCGCGAAGAATCGCGGCGTCGTCTCCGGGTCCCAGCGTGACGGCGCGGCTCCCCTTCCAGCCGATGGCGACAAGCCGCTCGATGAGTGTCAGCTCGTCCACATGCGGGCCGGGCTAGCGGGGCGGCGCCTGGTCGAAGGTGACAAAGGGGAAGGGCAGCTCCGTGACCGGCTCCGCGTCGGTGTCGAGCGCGGCGGGGATCCCCTCGACGACATCCGACGGCATCATGGCCGGGCCCAGTCCGGTGGCCGACGCGGCACGCCCTGTCACGTGCAGGGCAAGCCCGGATGCTTCGACCGGGGGCGTGCCCTGCGCCAGGAAGGCGCCGATGGCGCCCGTGAGGACATCGCCCATTCCCGCGACGGCCAGCGCCGAGGTGTTCTCGGTGGTGCTGACCCGGAGCCGCCCGTGCGGATCGGCCACCAGGGACGGCGCCCCCTTCAGCAGCGTGACCACGCCGCGGGAGGCTGCGAAGCTCCGCGCCGCGCCGATGCGGTCGTCCTGCACGGCGGCGACCGATCTGGCGGTCAGCCGGGCCATCTCGCCGGGATGGGGCGTGACCACGATCCGCTCGCGGGCCGGAAGGGCGGCCTCGCCGCCGCCGTGCGACAGGAGGGTGAGGGCGTCCGCATCCAGTACGGCGGGCCGGTCGCCCAGTGCCTGCAGCGCGACCGCCAACTGGTTCGAGGCGGAGTCGCCGATCCCCAGTCCCGGACCCGCCGCCAGCGCATCGCTCGCCTTCACCGCGTCGCTCAACGCGCGCTCATCGGCGGCGTCCACGAAGAGCGCCTCCGGGACATCCAGGATCAGGTCGCGGGCCTCGCGCGAGGCGCACACCCGCACCAGCCCCACGCCGCAGCGGAAGGCAGAGCGGGCGGCGAGGATTGCCGCGCCGGGCATGGCCGATCCTGCCAGGATGGCCACGGCGCCGACCGCGTTCTTGTGGGCGACCGGCGCGCGGCGCGGCTTCCACCTCGATACCGAGCCGGCCGTGACCAGCTGCGCCCAATCGGTGCCGGGTCCGGGCGGGAAGGCGATCTCGACGGCGACGATGCGGCCGCAGTGCATTCGCCCCGGGTGCAGCAGCGTGCCCAGCTTCGGCCACCCGAAGGCGACCGTGATGTCCGCCCGCACGACCACCCCCGGGACCGCACCGGTCGCGCCGTCGACGCCGGAAGGCGCGTCCAGGGCCACGATCGCGCCCCCGGCGTCATTGGCCGCCTCGATGGCCGCCGCGTAGCGCGAACGCGGCGCGCCACGAATCCCGGTCCCCAGCAATCCGTCCACGACAACCGCCGAGTCCCGCAACGCACGCAACGCGGAATCCTCCGAAGGGCGGCCTCCGGGTGCGTCCTCGTCCGGCACTGCGGCATCCGGACCGAAACGCACGGACGGCAATTCCCAGCCGTGCAGCACCGACTCCACGGCGGGCCGATTCCCCACCATCACCGCGGTGACGCTGCGTCCCCACGCCGCAAGGCACCGAAGGCACACCAGAGCGTCCCCGCCGTTGTTTCCCGACCCGACCAGGGCGGCGACCGGCCCATCCGGAAAAAGGTGCTGAATGATCAGCGCGGTTTGCCGGCCCGCGTTTTCCATGAGGGCCGGCTCCGGCACGCCGCGCTCTACAATGGAGGCCCGATCGAATTCAGCGGCCTGGCGGGAGGTGGGCGCGCGGACTTCCGATGTCGCGGACGGCATCCCCGGTTCTACCGGGACCATGCCTACTTGTAGCTCTGCCCGATCGACCGGCCGAAGGATATTTCGCCGTTGTCAATGCGGATGTTGAAGCCGCAATCCGGGTTGGAACAGACCCAGGCCTTGTACCTGATGGGCGCTCCGTCACGGCCGTAGTCGGACATCGGCAACAAGACTCCACCACCACACTTCTTGCACGCAGCAAATCCGTTTTGCTCCATCGCCTCAGCCCCTTGTCCTATTGGTTCCGCAGCACGTGATATGCGAGTAGCAACCCCCGTCACTCACTGATATTCAAACTGTACCTGGTCTGCAACCATCCAGGGGTATTCGACGTCGAAAACTTCCTCGAAATCCAGCACGTCGTGGAAGTCCTCGGGCCGGTCCTCGTCTCGCTTGACCAGCAGCCCGATATCCACAAGAGCAAAGACGATATCACCCAGGTCGTCGGTCGAGTGGACTCCCCAGTACTCGAGAACCGTGCGGGCAAGCGGCCCGTATTTGTCGATCGCCAGCCCGCAGGCACCTTCGGCCAACTCCCGCCCCGAGATGTGGCGTCTCTCCTCCAATCCCGAAATCACCTGGCGCAGCGCGTCCAGCAGGAAGGCGTACGCCTGCGGACGGAAGCGGGGATGCATCTCCCGCAACCGGGACATCACATCGGCGGATTCACAGGTGCTCATGGTCCTGAAAATCTACATGGTCGACCGGACTCCGCCAATTCATCGAAACAGCGGGAAAGTCTCGCACAGCTCTCTGACCCGACTTCCGATGCCCGCAATCAGCTGCTCATCGCCCGGCCGGTCGAGGATGTCGGCGATCCAGCCACCGATCAGCGTCATTTCGTCCGGGCCCATCCCGCGTGTGGTGAGCGCCGGCGTACCGATGCGCAACCCCGACGTTACGAAGGGTGAACGCGTCTCGCCGGGAACCGTGTTCTTGTTGACGGTGATCCCCGCGCGTTCGAGCGCCGCCTCGGCATCCTTGCCCGTAAGGTCGCGGTCCCTGAGGTCCACGAGGATGAGGTGTGTGTCCGTCCCGCCCGAAACGAGGGCCACGCCGCGCTCCATCACCGTGCGGGCGAGAACGCGGGCATTCTCCACGACGCGTCCGGCATAGTCCGCGAACGAGGGCAACAGGGCCTCGCCAAGCGCCACGGCCTTGGCCGCGATCACGTGCATGAGCGGCCCGCCCTGGATAAACGGGAAGACCATCTTGTCGATGATCTTCGTGTGCTCTTCCCTGCACATCACCATCCCGCCCCGCGGGCCCCGCAGCGTCTTGTGGGTCGTGGTGGTGACGACGTCGGCGTGTTCGAACGGGCTCGCGTGGTGGCCGCCGGCAACGAGACCGGCGAGGTGCGCAAGGTCGACGAGATGGACGGCGCCGACCTCCCGGGCGATCTGCCCGAAGGCCTCGAAGTCGAGAGCGCGGGGGTAGGCGGAGGCCCCCGTGACGATGAGCCGGGGCCGCTCCCGCAGGACGGTATCGCGAACCGAGTCGAAGTCTATCCGCCCATCGGATTCGCGCACGCCGTAGGCCGCGACCTTGAACAGGCGGCCGCTGAAGTTGACCGGCGAGCCATGGGTGAGGTGGCCGCCGTGGCTCAGGTTCATCCCCACGATCTTGTCGCCGGGTTTCAGAAAGGCGAAATAGGCCGCCATGTTGGCCTGGGCCCCGGAATGGGGCTGCACGTTCGTGTGATCAGCGCCGAACAGCTTCGCCGCACGGGTGCGAGCGAGCTCCTCGACCTGATCGGCGAATTCGCAGCCGCCGTAGTACCGTCTCCCCGGGAGTCCCTCGGCGTACTTGTGCGTCAGCACCGTCCCCATCGCCTCGCGGACCGCGGGCGAGACGAAGTTCTCGCTGGCGATCATTTCGAGCTGACTGTGCTGGCGTGACGTTTCGCCCAGGACCGCCCGATGGACGAGGGGATCCGCGCTCTCGAGATGTACCATTCGTTGCCTCCTCAGGCCGTAAGGGATCGCCCGATGACCAGCCTGAGGATCTCGCTGGTCCCCTCGTAGATCTCGGTGACCTTGGCGTCCCTCATGAGCTTCTCGACGGGAAACTCCCGCATGAAGCCGTAGCCGCCGAAGATTCGCACCGCTTCCTCGGTGACCCAGGCAGCCGTCTCGCTGGCCATCAGCTTGGCCATGGCCGAGCGCGCGGTCACGGGTACATCACCCGGGTCGCCTGCATCTCTCTGTTCCCACGCGCGAGCCCCCTCCATGACGAGCGCCCTGGCCGCGGCGATGCGTGTAGCCATCGCGGACAGCTTGCTTCTGATCGCGCCGAAACTGGCGATGGGCCTGCCGAACTGCCGTCGTTCACGAGAATAGCCGATAGCATTTTCCAGCGCCGCGCGCGCGATTCCCACCGCCTGCGCCCCGATCCCCAGCCGCCCCAGGTCGAGCGCCTCCAGTGCATACCGCAGGCCGTGGGCAGGGTTCCCCACCAGACGATCGTCGGCCACGCGCACTCGCTGAAACTCGACCTCGACGGTCTCGGAGGCCCGCAGCCCCATGGTCTTTTCGCGCTTCCCGACGCGGTAGCCCGGTGCGTCGGTATCGACTAGGAACGCGCCGATCGCGCTCCCGCCCGACCCGGCGCCATCGTTTCTGGCAAAGACGAGCATCACATCGGCGAGTGCGCCGTTTGTCACCCACTTCTTCGCGCCTGATATCTCCCATCCACCGTCGACCCGGCGCGCCGTGGTGGTCATCGACGCGGGATCGCTTCCCGCCCCCGCTTCCGACAGGGCGAACCCGGCGATCTTCTCCCCGGATGCCAGCGCCGGAAGCCACTGCGACTTCTGCTCGCCGGTCCCGTGATCCAGGAGAATGACGGGGACCGGACCGTTCTGGATGTGGATGGTGAGGGAAAGCGCGGCATCCCCGCGGGCGAGTTCCTCGAATGCGACCAGGTAGGTCGGAAGATCGAGCTCAAGGCCGCCGTACCGTTCGGGCGCCAGCATCCCGAGGAATCCCAGGTCGGCCAGCCTGCGAAGAATCCCGCGATCGAACGCTCCCTTGCGGTCCCACTCGGACGCGTGCGGGACGATCTCGCCCTCGGCGAAGTCGCGAGCGAGCCCCTGAATGGCCTTCTGGTCCTCGGTGAGCATCGTCAGCGGCCCTCGCCATGGGGGTAGAAGCCGCGGCCCGTCTTGCGCCCCAGCCAACCCGCCGCAACGTACTGGCGCAGCAGCGGGCACGGCCGATAGCGATCGTCGCCGAGTTCGCGGTGCAGGACTTCCAGAATGTTCAGGCAGGTATCCAGACCGATGAGGTCGGCGAGCGCGAGCGGGCCCATCGGATGGTTCATCCCCAGGGTCATCACCTGATCGATGGAGCGCGCCTCGGCGACCCCCTCCATGAGCGCGAAGACCGCCTCGTTGATCATCGGCATCAGGACCCGGTTGGAGACGAAGCCCGGGAAGTCCATCACCTCCACCGGGGTCTTGCCCAGCCTCCGCGACAGCTCCATGACCGAGGCGGTCGTGGCGTCACTGGTCCGCAGTCCCCTGATGACCTCGACGAGCCGCATGATGGGCACCGGGTTCATGAAGTGCATGCCGATGACCTGTTCCGGCCTCTCCGTACGGGCCCCGATTTCCGTGATGGAGATCGAGGACGTGTTGGACGCCAGAATCGCGTCCGGTGACGCGATCCCGTCGAGTTCGGCAAAGATGCGGCCCTTCAGCTCCGCGATCTCGGGCACGGCCTCGACGATCAGGTCGGCCGCTGCCGCGCTTGCCAGTGCATCACCGCGCTCGATCCGGCCCACCGCCGCGTCCCGCTCGGCGGCATCGATCCGGCCCTTGTCCACCTGCCGATCCAGGTTGCGGGCGATGGTCCGGAATCCGCGATTCAGCGCTTCGGGATCCGCGTCGATGAGGATCACCGACAGCTCCGCGAGCGCACACACATGGGCGATCCCGTTGCCCATGGTGCCAGCGCCGACTACTGCGACGCGTTCGATCTGCAACTTGCCCTCCACCTGTACGCCAGATAACCGACCGCCAGGAGCAGCCCGGCGGTCGCCGCCAGACCGCCTTCCAGCCCGAATTCCCCACCGGTAAGCAACGCGTTTCCGGCGGCGGTCATTTCGATGAGCGGCGCGTCCACCAGCACGACGCCGCTCACCGGAAGATCGGCGACGAAACTGGTCGCGAAGTTCCAGCCCGCGTGGAGCCCTATCGCCCACCAGAGGCTGCCGGTGACAAGCAGGATCATTCCCAGCAGCAGGCCGGCCAGCGCGATGTTGGCCAGGGCCAGCGGTCCCACATGGGGATTCGACCCGTGGACAACCGAGAATGCCGACGTGGTCAGCACCAGCGCCACCACAGTGCCCCACCGCTCCGCGAGGACGCGCAGCGGGTAGCCGCGAAACATGAACTCCTCGGCCGCGGCGGCGCCCAGGAGCACGAGCACCGTCCACGCACCCGTCGACAGGTACTGGACCACCGTACCGTCATCCTGACCGTACCGCAGGCCACCCGCGATGATCGCCAGGACGAGCACGGGGACCACGATGATGATCCCGAGCAGAAACCCGCCGCCGGTGTCGCGCAGCGCCGCAGCCCTCTCCAGCCCCAGCTCGACCAGCGGACGGCGGCCATCGAAGCGCATGAGCAGAACAGTGGCTCCGAGCGCGGCGAAAAGCATCGCCACTCCCTGCACCACCAGGCTCCCGGGTTGCCCGCCGGCCACGAGTGCGGTGATCACCATGAATGCCGTGAAGGCCGCCGCGAAGCCGCCCACCCGGATCAGTGTCGCGACGATACTGTTCATTTCAATGCGGGGATCAGGTCGCGGTCGTCAGGCTCGACGATTCCGCTCCAGGATCTGGCGGGCCACGACCAGCGCGATCGCCGCCTTGACCACCGCGCCCACGAGGAAAGGCAGTACCGCGATTGCAAAGAGGGCCGTCGAGCTGGAGTCGGTCACCACCGCGAGCCATCCGGAACCCATGAGGAAGATGACCAGCGTCGCGACAAGCAAGGCGCCGGCCATGCGCACGAGGCCACCCTGGCGGCCGGCGATCAGGCCCACCGTAGCCGCCGCGATCGGGAAGGACATCAGGTAGCCGCCCGTCGGCCCGAAGATCCAGGGAAGGCCCGCAGCTCCCATGGCGAAGACCGGAACGCCGGCCACGCCGAGCCCCAGATACAGCAACTGCGACGATGCGCCGGCAACGGGCCCCAGAAGCGCGCCCGACAGCAGCACGAAGAGCGTCTGCAGCGTCATGGGGACCGGAGTGATGCCGAGCGGAACCGCGACGTAGGCCCCAAGGGCCGTTAGAAGCGCGAACAACGCCACGGCCACGGGGATCGCCACGCGCCGCTGGCCGGTCAGGACCGGCGCGGGATACCACAACTTCGCCTGAGAATCGATCATCGAAATTCCTCTTCAGTTCTTCCGCACGGCCAGGGCCACGGCGTTGCCCCCGCCCAGACAGAGCGTCGCCAGTCCGGTGTCGACATCGCGGTCCGCCATCGCCGCGAGCAGCGTCACCAGGATGCGCGCTCCGGACGCCCCGATCGGGTGGCCGAGCGCCACCGCCCCGCCGTTTACGTTCACGCGCTCGGGATCCATCCCCAGCGCCCGCATGTCCGCGATCGCCTGAACGGCAAACGCTTCGTTCATTTCCACCAGCCCATAGTCGCCTACACTTGTTCCTGCACGCTCCATAAGGTTGCGCACCGCGACCACCGGCGCAAAAAACAGGTCGCGCGGTTCGGTTCCGCCCGATGCGTAACCCGTGATCGCGGCCCGGTAGGCCAGGCCGTGCGCCTCCGCGTACTCCTGACTGGCCACCACCAGCGCGGACGCGCCGTCGTTCAGCCCCGGCGCGTTGCCGGCGGTAACCACCAGTTCGTCCAGCCCCTCGGGAGCGTCGCGCGGGAAGGCCGGGCGCAGCCGTCCGAGGGCCTCCAGCGAAGTGCCCCTGCGCGGCCCCTCGTCGGTGTCGACCACCGTCTCGCCCCGCCGGGCCTGGACGCTCACGGGCACGATCTCGGACGCGAAACGCCCGTCGTCGATCGCCGACACCGCCCTGCGATGCGATGCGAGCGCGAAAGCGTCGGCATCGGCCCGCGTCACCCCGGCCTTGGCCGCGGTATACTCGGCGTGCCCTCCCATGTGGCACATCCCGAACGAGCACCACAGGCCATCGTACACCAGACCGTCCTGAATGGTGCGGTCGCCGAACTTGACGCCGCCCCTCATCCCGCGCACGTAGTACGGGACGTTGGACATCGACTCGAATCCTCCCGCCACGACCAGCTTCGCATCGCCCGCCCGAATCGCCTGGGCCGCGAGCATCACGGCCTTCAGCCCGGATCCGCACACCTTGTTCACCGTAAAGGCGGGGACGCTTGCGGGGATGCCGCCATTCACGGCGGCCTGGCGAGCCGGGGCCTGGCCTGCGCCCGCGCTCACCACGTTGCCCATGATGACCTCGTCGACGTCTGAGGTGTCGATGTCCGCCCGCTGGACGGCCTCGCGCACGGCGACAGCACCGAGATCGGGGCCCGACAGGGGACTCAATCCCCCCAGAAACCTGCCGATCGGGGTGCGTACGCCATCCAGAATCACGGGTGTTGTCGCCGAACGGTTCACGCGGTTTCTCCCAGGGTTTCGCGACGATTCACGCAGGGCTGCGCCTGACAATTATACCAGAGAGCGAAAGCGGCGTGGAAGTCCGGCGCGGGCGAACAGATCCCGCTGTGCCCGCTGCGATTTGCGCGGACGGTAGCGCCGGAGCGAATGAAGGTCGCCGATCCCCAGCGACTCCGCCCGATCGAGAAGCCGCAGGAGGATTCTGGCGGTCGCCAGCGCGTCGCCGTAGGCCCGGTGCCGCTCATGAATCGGGATCTCGAAGAAGTCGGCCAGCGCGTCGAGATTGCGACGGTGCAACTCCGGCACGAGACGGCGCGTGAGGCTGATCGTGCACAGCCGTCTGACCTCGGGCACGTCGCCGAGCGCGTCGCCCAGCTGGGCCCGCACCCAGCCCCAGTCGAAGCTCGCGTTGTGCGCGACGAAAACCCGGCCCGCGATGCGCCGGAAGACCTCTTCCGCCACCTCGTCGAAGGCGGGCGCTTCGATCAGCATGTCGTTGGTAATCCCGGTAAGGCGCACGGTCGCGGGATGCACGCGACGCCCCGGATGGACCAGCGTGTGGAACGCGTCGACGACCGCCCCGCCCCGCACCTCGACCACGGCCACCTCGGTAATGCGGTGGCCGGCTTCGTACTGCCCCCCCGTCGTTTCCACATCCACCACGGCGTATCCGAGGCGGGAAAGTGACGCCCCGGGACGGATCGCCCCGCCGCGTCGGCTCCACAGCCCTTCATCGTCGACGTGGAAGCGATCGTCGCCGCCAAGCAGGGAGAATACGGCCGCCGACGCCGCACCGGGATTCCCCTCCATCCCCATCACCTCGCGCGCGATGTCGGTCGTAGCCGCCGGGCCCTGCCGCAGCAATTCCCAGGCACGCTGCAAAAGCGACCGCCGACCCGCCGCCGTGGTCACTGCCGGTTGCGCGCCAGCGCGTGCGAGAGGCCCTCGAGTTCGACGAGCATGCTCACGTTCCGGAGTGCGACGTCATCAGGGAGACGCAACTGGACGGGCGCGTAGTTCAGGACGGCCTTCACACCGGCGGCCACCACCCGGTCCACCAGAGGCTGCGCCACACTTGCCGGGACGGCGACGATCACCAGGTCGGTTCCGTCCTCGCGCAGCGCGCACTCCAGATCGTCCTCGTCCCGGATTCTGACATCGCCGAGCAGCGTGCCCACCTTGCAGGGGTCGTTGTCGATCACCGTGGTGATGTTGAAGCCGCGTTTGCGGAACGGCTGGTACTCGAAGAGCGCGGTCCCGATGCGCCCGGCACCCAGGAGCGCGACGCGCCACGTGGAATCGAGCCCGAGCACGGCGCGAAGGATCCGCGTCAGCTCCGGAACCGAGTATCCCAGCCCCCGCTTGCCGAAGGAACCCAGATACGAGAGATCCTTGCGCACCTGCGCCGCCGTGGTCCCGCCACGTTCAGCCAGAACACCGCTGGCGACGTTCGCGATACCCGAGCGGCCGAAGTCCTCCAGGTAGCGCAGATAGAGGGACAGGCGCCGGATCGTGGCGTCGGGAATCTTGTTTGTGAAAGTGTTCACAAGATGAAGCTAGAAGCGTTAAGCGGGGAGCGTCAACGCGCTGCCGAGCCACAGGAAGTCCTCCGGGGACAGCTGTTCCGGACGAACGGTCGGAGACAGCGACCGGGCCGCGAGCGCATCGCGGATCGAGGACGCCGGACAGCGAAGATCGGGGTGGCGCCGCAGGATGGTTCCAAGCTGCTTGCGTCTCCACGAAAAGGCGGCCCGGGTGACTGTGCGGACGCGGGAAGCTTCGTCGGCCGTTACGCGCGGCGGATCCCTCGGGGTGACCCGAATCGCAACCGAGTCCACCCTTGGCACCGGCCTGAACGCCTGGCGCGGAACCTTGCACACCCTCTCGACGCGCGCGTGGATCGCGACCCCCACCGAGAGCGCGCCATAGACCCGCGTCCCCGGTTCCGACATGATGCGGGCCGCGACTTCGGCCTGCACGGTAAGCACGATGTCGGCCGGGTACGGCAGCCGGAGCAGACGGAAGATGATGGGCGTCGTGATATTGTACGGGATGTTGCCCACGACCCGGGTGCGGCCCCAGTCGGCGGTGAGCGAGGAGAACTCGACCGAGAGGATGTCGTCGTGCACGATCGTGACGCGCGGGTCGTCCTGGTAGCGCTCGGTCAGGGCCGCGGCGAGGTCGTCGTCGAGTTCGACGGCGGTGACGGTGGCGCCGGAGCCCGCGAGGTGGCGGGTCAGCGCGCCGTGGCCGGGCCCGATCTCCAGGACGGACTCTCCCTCCCCGGTCGGCGTGCCCACCGCCCCCGCGATCTTGCGCTGCAGGTTGGGATCGATCAGGAAGTTCTGTCCCAGCGAACGCTTGGCGCGGCGGCGTCCCTTCCCGGCGGGGCTCATGTGGTGCGCAGGATGACGGCCGTGCGGTCATCGGCCGGAATCGAGGGCACCGCTTCCCGCGACATCTCGAAGAGAAGGTCGAGGATCTCCCCCGGCGTACGAGCGCGGTTGGCGGCGACCGCCTGCAGGATCTCCTCCTCGCCGCTGCTGCGGTTGACGTCGGCGAGCCGGTCCGAGAGGCCATCCGTGAAGAGCAGCAACAGGTCCTTGCCCGGAGACCACCGCACCGTCCCCTCGCCGTATGGCGGGGCCCCGATGCCCATGGGCGGGTCGGTTGCAAAGAGACGCCGTGCGCCCCCGTCCGAATCGATGACGAACGCCAACGGGTGCCCGGCGTTGGCATACGAGATTCGGGGCCGGCCCGGCGCGAGCACGCAATAGCAGAGCGACAGGTACATCTCAGTGGACTGGAGTTCGTCGCCGATCGAGTGGTCGAGGTACTCCAGCACGGTCGCGGGGGCCGCGCCCTGCTCGGCGTAAATCGCTGCCGCGCTCATGACCAGGGCCATGATCAGCGCGGCCGGAAAACCGTGCCCGGAGACGTCGCCGATCATCACTCCCACCCTGCCTCCGGACAGGTGGATGACCTGGTAGAAGTCGCCGCCGACCGAGGCCGTGGGGACGACGCGCGCGGCGGCCTCGACGCCCGGAACGTGCGGTATCGGGGGCAGCAGCTTCAGCTGGAGATCGTGGGCAAGCTCCATCTCCCGGGAGGCCCGTTCGCGCGCCATTTCCTCGCGCAGCAGCTGGTTGGCCTCTTGGGCGGCCTCGAGCTCCGTCTGGCGGGATTCGGCCTGCCGGGCCAGCAGGGCGGATCGGGCCACCGTCGCCGTCAACATTCGGGTCGCGGGGCCGAGCGGGTCCAATCCCGGTATCGTGATGTCGAAGGGGCGCGCGGCGTCCGCATCTCCAGCAGGGCGTTCGGCATCGTCGCGCAGCACCAGCGTGACCGTATTCCCCGCCGGATTGAAGTGCACCTCGTCCATCAGCGCCCGCATCAGGAAGACGCCGCGTCCATCCGATCGCAACAGGTTCTCGGGGAGGCGCGGATCGGGCACGCCATCGGGATCGAATCCGCGGCCTTCGTCGGCGATATGGGCCCTGACTTCCCCCGGCTCGACCTCCAGCTCCACGCGCACCCGCGTCTCCGGATCGCCTGCGTTGCCGTAGAGCATCGCGTTGGAGAGCGCTTCGGTAAGACCAACGCGGAAGTTGAAGAGGAGGCGCCGCTGGTCGAGACGCGCGTGCGCGCAGCACTCGACGGCCTGGTCGACCGCCGCCTCGATCGCGCCGATGTCGTTGGGCAGTTCGAAGACCAGCCCGTCCGGAGCGGCAAAGGTCCCAGGGCGACCGTCAGCGCTCATGGGCCGCTATCGGTCCGTGGATGATCCCGCGTGAGCACCGAGAGCGGCGAGGCGTCGCGTTGGCAAGGCACGGCCCGCTATTCGCCCAGTGCCTCCTCCAGGCTGCCACGAATCTGGAAGAGCGTGTCCAGCTTGGTGAGCTCGAAGAGCCGCATGAGATCCTGGTTGAGCGAGGTGAGCTGGAGCGTGCCGTCCAACCCGCGAACTCGTTTGGAAAGGCCCACGAGCACTCCCAGCCCCGACGAGTCGATGTATCCGGTCCGTGCGAAATCGACGATGAAATGACGGACCCCGCCCTCGAGCTCCTCCAACACCATCTCCTTCAGCTCGTGACGGTTGCCGACGATGAGCTGCCCGTCGACATCGACTACTGTTGCACTACCGACTTTTCGCAATGTGAACGACATCTGCTCTCTTCCCGGGGAGGTCACGACTGCCTTGCGTCGAGCGAAGACCCGCTGGTGCCGTGCGGAGCCGGGGTCGCCGGTCGACCAACGAACATAAGCAACCGAAGCAGGCCGGTGCGTGCAAGAGCCACGACGCCGGTCACCGCCGGACCGGAGGCGTCCGGCGCCGGAGGTCACCGACTGCCGGGGGCTGCGCTACCTGTCGGTGGGCCTGCCGGTAGCACCTCCCGCCATCAACGCCGTTATCGCGGCGACCTGCACGATGTCGGGCACCGAGGCCCCGCGCGACAGGTCGTTCACCGGTGCCCTGAGTCCCTGAAGGATCGGACCGAGCGCCACCGCTCCGGCGAGTCTCTGCACCAGCTTGTAGGCGATGTTCGCGGCATCCAGGGTGGGAAACACGAGGATGTTGGCCGTCCCTGCGACCGCCGAATCCCGCGCCTTGCCGCGCGCGACTTCGGGAATCAGGGCGGCATCGGCCTGCAGTTCGCCCTCGGCGGCCACATCGGGGAATGCTGCGCGGAAGCGCCGGGCCGCCTCCCGCACCATCTCCACGGAGCGCCCGCCCGCGCTGCCCAGGGTGGAATACGACAGGAATGCGACCCTCGGTTCGTCCCCCACGACCTGCCGCCGCAGCCGAACCGCCTCGGCGGCGATCTCCACCAGCTGCCGCCTGCCGGGCAAGGGGACCACGGCCGCATCGGTAAAGGTGAGGACCTCCGTCCCGGGTCCGCGAAACCCGCGCACCTCCATGAAGAACGACGACGACAGGGTGCGGACCCCTTCCCGGAGCCCCACGCCCTTGAGCGCGGTGCGGATGACCCGTGCCGTGGTGTGTGCCGCGCCGGCAACCACACCGTCCACCTCGCCGCCGCTGAGCATCGCCGCCGCACGCTCCAGTGCCCCCGCCGCGCCGCGGCCACCGCCCTCTCCCTCCACAAACACGGGCTCGACCAGCGACTTCCGCGCCAGAATCTCCGCCGCCGCCACGACCCGCGGATCATCCCCCTCGGGCAGGGCGATCCTGCGGCGCAGACGCTTGGCCCGGGACTCGAGCCGCGCGGTGAAGGTCACGAAAAGCGTGTTCGCAGCCGCTTCAGCACCGGGGCCGAGACGAAGCTGCTGACATCTCCGCCCAGCGCGGCCACTTCGCGGACCAGCGACGCCGACAGGAAGGAATTTGCCACGTCCGGCGCCAGGAACACGGTTTCGGCGCCGTCCCAGAGTTCCCGGTTCATCTGGGCCATCTGGAACTCGTACTCGAAGTCGGAGACGGCCCGGAGACCGCGCACGATGAACTGGGCGTCCATCCGGCGCGCGAAATCCACGAGTAGACCGGAAAAAGAGACGCACTCGATCCCGGGATCGTCCGCGAAGACCTCGCGCATGATCTCCAGGCGTTCAGGGACCGGGAAGAGGTGCCGCTTCGACTGGGACGACTCAGTGGCTACGGCGACGATCAGTCGGTCGCAGACGCGAAGGGTGCGGCGCGCGACATCCTCGTGTCCTCGCGTGACCGGGTCGAAGGAACCGGGATACACCGCCACGATGGAACCGGAAGTCGTCATCGGGAGCCACCTCCTGTGTCTGTCACCCTCGTGAGGGCGGTATCACCGTATTTTCGTTGCTCCACCGCAACGTCCTGAGGAAGGGATTCCCGCACATCGTGCTCAATCCACAGTTCCCGGGCGAAGGGGGTGTTCCGGTAACCGGCCAGCAGCCGGAAAGCGTAGCCATGGTCGTACGGCGGGTCCGCGAGAGCAAGGTCGTAGGGCTGATTGCGCGCGGCGCGGGTGTGCGTCATCGCGTCTCCGCGGATCACCGTCGTCGCCGGGCCCGCGCCCAGAGTACGGATGTTTTTTTCGAGGACCCGGACCGCGCGATGGCTCCGCTCCACGAAGGTGACGTGCGCGGCGCCGCGGCTGAGCGCCTCCAGCCCAAGCGCCCCGGAGCCGGCGAACAGGTCCGCCACTGTAGCCCCGCGGATCCGGTCGCCGAGCATCGACATCCATGCCTCGCGCACTCGGTCGGTGGTGGGGCGGACCCCCCGTCCGGGAACTGTCGCCAGCCTTCGGCTCCTCCACTTTCCGGCAATGATTCGCAAATCGCGCCACCTCGCTGGCAGCCGCAGGGCGCAGCGGCCGGGTTCGGTTCGGCAGCTAACCGCGCGTGCCGCTCCCGCCGACCCCACCGGACGGCTGGATATCCAGGGCCTTTGCCTCGACCGTTGTGTGTCCTCTGAAGGTATTCTCGATGAGGTTGAAGGCCACGTCCACCGGACCGGCCGCCAGAGACTCCGCCCCCGCGGTTTCCGCGAGGCCGAAGCCGATTCCGTTCAGGCCGGCACCGTTGCGGGAAATACGGAACTTGAGATGCCCGCCCTTCAGCACCCGCGTGGAACCCAGCCGCACGCCACGCGCCACGAATACGGGTTCGGGATTGCCGCGGCCGAAGGGTCCGAGATACCGCAGGTAATGATTGAAATCGCGATCGATCTGCTCCAGGCCGATTTCCATGTCGCTGCGGAGTTCGGGGATCGGCTCGTCGCTTCCCATCGCGCTGCTGGCGGCGCGCAGGAACGCTTCGCGGAATGCGGGGAGGCGATCGCGGCGGATGTCGAGCCCCGCCGCCTGGTGGTGGCCGCCAAACCGCACGAGGTGGTTCGAGCAGCCCGCAATGGCGCCGTGCAAGTCGAAGGAAGGGATCGAGCGAGCGCTCCCGCGCCCTGTGTCTCCATCCAGCGAGATGACGATCGCCGGGCGGAAGACGCGCTCCACCAATCTCGACGCGACGATGCCGATCACACCGGGGTGCCACCCCTCCCCTGCCACGACCACCGCACGATCCCGCGCGGGATCCCACTCGGCCCGCACCGCTTCGATGGCCTCGCCGGTTACCTGTTTCTCGAGTTTCTTGCGCTGCTTGTTGTTGGCACCGAGTTGGCCGGCAAGCCGGCGCGCCTCCGTCTCGTCGTGCGTAAGGAGGAGTTCCAGGGCGTCCCCGGGGTCGCCAACCCTCCCCGCCGCGTTGATTCGGGGCGCCAGATCATAGGCCACCCTGGTGGAGTCGACCGGGCGGTCCGGGGCGATGCCGGCCTCCACCATCAGCGCCCGCAGACCGGGACGCGCCGTGTCCCCCAGGGCCCTCAGACCGTAGCGGGCGATCGTGCGATTCTCACCCTTGAGATCCACCTGGTCGGCGATCGTCGCCAGTGCCACCAGATCGAGGTAGCTCCAACTCTCTTCCGCCGGTCGTCCGATGAGCTCCGCCAGGAGCTGGCCAATCTTGAAGGCCACTCCCGCGCCACAGAGATGCTTGTTCGGGTACGGGCAGTCGGATCGGTTGGGATTGACCACGGCGAATGCGTCGGGGAGGCGGGACCCCGGCCGGTGATGGTCGGTGACGATTACCGTCATTCCCGCATCCCGGGCCTGGCGGACGGGATCGTGTGCCACGATTCCACAGTCCACCGTAACGAGTACGCCCGCACCCAGCTTCGCCGCGCGCCTCACGCCCGTTTCCGACAGGTCGTAGCCGTCTCGACGATCGGGCACGATGGCCTCCGCCCGTCCGCCGAGCGAACGAATCCACGAAGTCAGCAGCGCGCTCGCCGAGATGCCGTCGGCGTCGTAGTCGCCGTGCACCACGACCATTTCGCCGTCGGCCACCGCCCGCGCCAGCCGGCCTGCCGCGGCCTGCGCGTCCTGCAACGCGCCCGGGTCGTGCAGTCCGTCCAACACGGGGCGCAGGAAGGACTTGGCGGCGTCCGGCCGGTCGTACCCCCTCACTGCGAGGAGGTGGCACAGCGGCCGCGGCAGCCGCAACGTCTCGGTGAGGGTCTGGACGGTTGCCGGATCAGGTCGCGGAGAGAGCTTCCAACGGCGCCGGGGGACGCCTGCGGACCAGTCGTTCCGGCCGGCGGGGCTCACCCGCCGATCGCCGCCTCCGGTGACACGTCCCCGGGCGACTCCATCGGAGCAGTCACGATCACACCGCAGGCTTCACACCGGACCAGCGGAGCCGAAGTGCGGATGTCGTTCTGAACCTGGAGGGGGATCAACGAGAAGCAGGATCCGCAGGCGCCGTTTTCGGTCATCGGGGCCACGGAATCGCGGCGTCCGCCTCGAGCCAGATTGTTGTAGACCATGAGATAGCGCCGATCGATGCCGGTAGCGCACAGGTCGCGCTCCGTTTCCATCAACGCGAGCCGGGCGCGCGCCTCATCCTGCTCCGCCAGGATCTCGTTCTTTCTGGGCTCGACAGCGGACTGCGCCTCTTCCAGGGCCTCGCGCTGAAGCTCAAGCCGGTCTTCGAATCTCCCGAGCTGGTCGAGCAGGCTCACGACATCCATTTCTTCCTGATCCAGGGCCCGGCGGACGAGGCCCAGCTCCGCCTGAACCGCCGCCTCCTCGCGAATCGTTCTGACCATGTTCAGGCGCTCCTCAAGGCGCTGCACCCGTTGCCGCTTGTCCTCGGCCGCAAGGCGCAACCGACGCTCTTCGAGGTGAAGTTCGCGCACCTTGGTCGAAGTCACTTCCACTTCATCCGTGAGGCGCCGGGCCGGCTCGTCGACCGCTTCGAGCGTGGATTCGAAAGATTCGACCCGCTTTCGGGTCTCCCTGATTCGCTGATCTATGGTCTGCAGTTCCAGCAGTCTGCTGGAGACCAGGCCGGTATCGACCGTCACGATGCGCCTTCTCCTTGGCGTTGTGGGTTCCCCGCCGCCCGGTGCGCGGATCTGCGCCAGTCGGAGCCACGGGATTGCTTCTCCCTGATCAGATCCTGCTTCTCCTGCAGCAGCCTGGGCATCTCCAGGTCGCCCGCCTGCGCGATCTCCGCGTCGAGTACCTGCAGCCGGCGGTCACGGGCCGTATTTTCGAGCTGCAGCACGGCATCCTCGAAGACGGTTTCTGCGGGTTCCGGCACCTCGCGGTCGCTCATGAGACGTTCGAAGTGGGTTACCGCTTCCGGCATGGTTCCTTCCGGCAGGACCGTGAGTTCCGGATCGTTGATCAGCTCTTCGAAGATCGCACGGTAGCTTGCGTCCTCCAAGTCCGAGGGCCCGATTCGCTCCCCCGCCCTGTCGATCCAGTCGCGGTGCTTGAGGAGGACGAGAACCAGGAGGCGTTCGACCCCCAGGCCATGGAAGCGCGGAGCCGGGCGCCGCCGCACGGGTGTCGGGCCTCGTCGCGTACGGGAACGCCGGGGCGCGGCCGCCTCGCGCAGCTCCGCCTCCAGGGTGTCGATCCTCACGCCCGTTCGTTCGGCCACCCTGGCGAGGTAGATGTCGCGCTGCGTCGGATCGGACACCGCGCGCAGCGTGGGCAGGAGCCGGTCGAGTGCGTTGCGTTTGCTCTCGATCGAACTGAAGTAGTCGCGTTCTTCCAGAATCGAGATCTTGCGGTCCAGCACGTCGACGGCCTGCCCGACGAAGCCCTGCACGGCCTCCGCGCCGCCCGAACGCGCCACCGAGTCCGGATCCTCGCCGTCGGGAAGGGTAACCACCGAAGCCTGCAGACCCTGGGCCAGGAGGATGTCCGCCGCGCGGAAGGTCGCGCGCAGCCCCGCCGGATCGCTGTCGAAGAGAATGCGCACCTGGGTCGTGTAGTGGCGCAGCAGGCGCGCGTGTTCCTCCGTGAGCGAGGTGCCAAGCGGCGCAACGGCGTTCTGCATGCCGACCGAGGCGAGGGAGACCGCGTCCATGAATCCCTCGACGAGGAGTGCCGCCCCCTGTCTGCGGATGTGGTTGCGGGCCCACCCGAGGCCGTACAGCACCGATCCCTTGTGGAAGATCGGGCTCTCGGGAGAATTGATGTACTTCGGAGCCCCCTTGCCTGTCTTGCCGAGCAGGCGGCCCCCGAAAGCCAGAACGCGTTTGGTCACGGACTCGATCGGGAAGATGATCCGGTTGCGGAAAGCGTCGTAGAGCCTGTCGCGGTTCTCGCTCTTCTTGATGAGACCGAGCTCGAGGAGGACCCCTTCGTCGAGGCCGTGGACGGACGCGGCCTCGCGGAATGCCTCCCACTCGTCCGGCGCGTAGCCGAGGCCGAAGCGCTCGCCCGTCTCGCGGTCGATCCCGCGCCCCTCGAGGTACTCCCGCGCGCCCTGTCCTCCCTCCCCCTCCCACAGTCGCTCCCGGAAGAACGCGGCCGCATACGCCGAAGCCTCGTGATAGGGGCGCCACGGATCGTCGCCGCGCTTGTCGCGCTTGACATCGCGCACCTCCACGCCGCACCTGGCTCCGACGAACTTGACGGCATCGACGAAGCTCATCCCCTGATGCTTCATGAGGAACGAGAACACGTCGCCGGATTCGCCGGAGGAGAAGTCGTGGAAGAACGCCTTGGCGGGCACCACGTAGAAGGACGGCGTCTTTTCGTCCTTGAAGGGGCTCAGTCCGCGGAAGTCCTTACCGGCCTTCTTGAGCTGGACAAACTCGCCGATGACCCCGACGATGTCGGCCCGCGCCCGGACCTCCTCGACTACCCGGTCGGGAATCACGCTACCGAATCCTCACCACAGTGACGCCGTAGCCGCCCTCGGCGGGCTTCCCGGCGCGAAAGCCTTCCACGCGGCCGTCGCGGTCCAGGACCGCCGTGACCCTCTCGCGAAGCGCACCGGTACCCTTGCCGTGAATCACGCGCAGCTCGCGCAGATCGGCTACCGAAGCCTCGTCGATCGCGCGCACCAGCGAGTGCTCGGCCTCGTCCGCGCGCTGGCCGCGCAGATCCAGCTCGGCGGCCGGATCCGGCGCGAGGCCGCTCCATCCCGCCGGGGTCCCGGGGCGCGCGTCCGCCTTCCGGGCACTACGCACCTCGTCGTCGGCACCACCCACCTCGGCCAGCCGGTCGGCATCCACCCTCATGCGTACTCCCCCCACATTGACGACCACGCGCCCGGCTTCGACCGCGACGACGGTGCCCCGCGTCGCCAGATCCATCAGTTGCACCGCGCTCCCGGGGGCGAGGACCGCGGGTTGTGCGTCCGGGGCGCGGGCACGGCTCCCACCGCGCTGGCCCTTCCGGCGGCGATCCCGATCCGGCCCCTCCAGTGCGCGCGCCGCCCTCTCCACCGCACGGCGCGCATCCCGGGCGGCCTCGTCCAGCGACGCCGCCGTGACCCGTCCGGTGAGTTCCTCGATCGCCTCCTCTACCTCGCGGCGCGCATCCAGGAGCAGGCGGCGGGCATCCCGGCGCGCCCGCTCGGCGTGCTCCCGTTCCGAGCGGCCGAGCTCCTCTTCACGGGCTTCCAGTTGCGATTGCAGCGCCTCGGCACGGCGGCGTTCGTCGTCCAGCCGCGCGAGCAGCCGGGTCACCTTCCCTTCCTTCGCCTCCAGGCTCTCCAGCACTTCGTCCAGCCGCGCCTCGGCACGGTCGCGATAGGCCTCCGCGCGATCCAGTACCTCCGCCGGAAAGCCGAGTCCGCGGGCGATCGCCAGCCCGTAACTTCTCCCCGGACGCCCCTTGGTGAAGCGGTAGGTGGGCGCCATCTGCTCGCCATCGAAGTGGAGCGACGCGTTGACGATCCGGTCGCCGGGCCTGGCCAGCCGCTTCAGCCCGCCAAGATGGGAGGTGATCACCGCGGTGCATCCACGCTCGGCAAGCCCCTCGACGACCGACCGGGCCAGCGCCTCGCCCTCCTTTGGATCGGTCCCCGCGCCGGGCTCGTCGATCAGGACGAGGGACCGTGGCCCCGCACGCACCAGGACCTCCTGCAGGTTGCGAAGATGCGCGGAGAAGGTCGACAGAGAGTCCGCGATCGACTGCTCGTCGCCGACATCCGCAAAGAACGAGTCGAAGGCGGGAAGCCGCGTGCCCGGCCCAACCGGCGGCACCACCCCCGACTGCGCCAGCGCGGAGATGAGACCGACCGACTTGAGGAACACCGTCTTGCCGCCGGTATTCGGCCCCGTGACCACGACGATGCGCTCATGTGGATCGAGGGCAAGGTCGAAGGGGACGGCATCGACTCCACCCACCAGGAGAAGCGGATGGCGTCCACTGCGGATCTCGAACCGGCCGTCGCTGATCTCGGGCACGCACCCCTCCCAGCGAAAGGCGGTCCTGGCGAGGGCCACGCGCTTGTCCATCTCCGCAAGAGCGCCCATCGACTGCTCGAACGCGGGAGCCAGCGGACGGCAGCGATCCGTAAGCACCCGCAGAATCCGCTGAATCTCTCTCGCCTCGGCGCGCTCGAGTTCGCGAACGCGGTTCATCATGTCGATCGCGGACGGGGGTTCGACGAAAACCGTGGCCCCGGAAGAGGACTCGTCGTGCACATATCCGCCGACCACCCTCTTGCCCTCCCGGCGGACAGGGATCACGTAACGGCCCTCGCGGATCGAGACCGACGCCTCCGGCACCCGGTAACGGCCGTCGACCCCGTTCAGAACGGTCTCCAGATGGGACACGACGCGATTGTGGGCACCTCCCAGCCGGCCGCGAATCCGGCCCAGCTCCCGGCTCGCGCCATCCAGGACCAGCCCTTCCGCATCGACGCTTCGCGTGATCGCGGCCTCCAGCTCCCGATGCGACAACAGTCGTGCACCCAGCTCCTGCAAGGTCGGCAGGTCCTCTGTCTCCCCGGAGAGTGCACGCAGGACGACCCGACCCGCGGCCAGAACGGCCCCCAGCTCCGCCAGCTCCGCCGCCGTGAGCACCGAGCCCTCCACAGCCAATCGACGGGCCGCTGACCCGGACTCCGGAAGGTGCGGGAACGACCAGTCCTCGCGCGCCGAGAGGAATGCCTGCGCTTCTCCGGTCGCGGTCAGACGCCGGCGCACCGAGGCGGCATCGGGCGCGGGCTGCAGGGCAAGCACAGCCTCCCGGCCGGCGCCGGTAGAGGCGAACCCGGCGGCATACTCCAGGGCCTTGCCGAACTCCAGAACCCGCAGAGCGCGGCTGGACATGCTACGCGAGCTCCTCCCGCACAATCGAGGACGCCATCTTCCCGTCGAAGCGGCCGCGGATTTGCGGCATGAGCGCCGACATCACCGCGCCGATGTGGCCGGCCCCGCCAGCGACGATCTCCCGCACCATTCCTCGGACGTCGTCGGCCGAGAGGTCGGGCGGCATGTAGCTCCTCAGAACGGCCTCCTGCTCCTTCTCCCTGTCCGCGAGGTCGCTCCGTCCGCCCTGCGCCATCTGGGCCGCAGCGTCCTGTCGCTGCTTGATCGCCCGGGCCAGCACCCCGCGAACGCCATCGTCGTCCAGGAGCCGCCCGGTCTCGATCTCCCTGTTTCGCAATTCGGCCAGAGTCGTGGACAGAACGAGCGTGCGCACCCGGTCCCGCGCGCGCCGCGCATTGTTGAGGTCCGCCCTGAGCGCGTCCTTCAGTGATGACTCCAAGATGTTCTCCGTTGATCCGATTTCATCGCCCCTCCGGGCTCCCAATATGTACAGGAGCTACCGGCGGCACGGTCACGAGCCGCTGATGGCGTGACAATGGTCCCATCCAACCATATCAAACACCCGGGGCATGGGATACAGTATGGGTCCACCGCAGTGGGAGACCGAAAGGAGCGAGATGGATCGAACTACGGAATGCATGGTGGAAATCCTGCGCCGGAGTGGACCGGGAGCACTGGCCACACCGCGGCTGCAAGCGGAGCTCAGAAGGTGCCGGCCGCCGATCGTGATCTCGGCCGAGGCGATCAAGCTGCGGGTGGAGGAGTCCGAAGGGCGACTCGTTCAGCTGGACGTGGGAATCGACGATGCGGGCGACTCCATACTGGACAGTTGGGTACTGCTCATGCGCCCCGAGGACGGACCACCGCGATCGGGGCTCCCCAGCATGCTGTGGCAAACACTGGCCGCGCTCGCCGAGGAGGTCGAGGTGGGTTCGCGCATCGGAGTTGCACGCTGGATCCTGCATGCGGAACGCGCGAGCCGGGTCTGCCTGTCCAGCGAGGGGATCAGGTATCGCCGGGCGCGGTCTGTCCCGGGCGGCTAGCCGAGTGCTTCCCTGACCCGCGACCAGAAACCGCGGCGCTGCTCGGGATCTACCCGCTCCGGGGGGCGATCCTCCACCTCGCGCAGTTCAGCGATAAGTCGCTTCTGCTCGGGGCTGAGACGGGTGGGGATCCACACGCAGAGCCGCACGAGGAGGTCGCCGTACCTGCGGCCGTGCAATTCGGGAACGCCCTCGCCCACAACCCTGATCACCTCGTCGTTCTGTGTGCCCGCCGGGACCTCCACCCACGTCCGCCCTTCGACCGTGGGGACCGCCACCCGCGCCCCGAGCGCCGCCTGGCCGAAGGTGATGGGCACATCCACCGCGAGGTCGGTCCGGTCGCGTGTGAAGCGCGGATCCTCGGCCACATCGAGAAGCACGACGATGTCGCCGCGAGGTCCGCCCCGGGGTCCCACACTGCCCTCTCCGCGCAAAGTGATGTAGTTCTCGGACGACACCCCCGCCGGGACCTCCACTTCGATCTCGCGATCGACCCGGACGCGACCTTCGCCGCGGCAGCTCCGGCAGTGCTCCGAGATCACCGTCCCTTCGCCGCGGCAATTCCGGCACGGGGTCACGCTGACGAATCGACCGAAGACCGAGCGCTGTTCCACCCGTTCCTCGCCGGCGCCCTCGCAGGTTTGGCAGCGAAGTGGGCGGGCGCCGTCCTTCACTCCTGTCCCGCTGCAGGAATCGCAGGTGTCTAGCACGGCCACCCTGACCGTTCGCGTGACGCCCGTGCGCACGTCCTTGAGCGTCAGGGGCAGGGTCAGGCGCATCGACTTGCCGCGTCTGGGCTGGTTGCCCCGGCGGCGTCCGCCGAAGAGTCCTTCCAGGCCGCCGAAACCGCCGAAGTCCCGCATGAAGATCTCGAGCGCGTCGGAGAAGTCCATTCCTCCCTGGAATCCGCTCGGCCCCTTCACGCCTTCCTTGCCGAACCGGTCGTAGCGGGCCCGCTTGGCGGGATCCCTGAGCACCTCGTATGCCTCGGTGACTTCCTTGAAGCGTTCCTCCGCTTCCTGGGAGCCTGCATTGCGGTCAGGGTGGTACTTCAGGGCGACCTTTCGGTACGCCTTCTTGATTTCTTCCTGGTCTGCGCTGCGCGGAACCTGGAGCAGGGTATAGTAGTCAGGCATTTCTCTCGGGCGGATTCATGGATGCCATGGACGGCTCTCGGCAGTCCAGGCTCAGGGCTCCAACATGCGGGTAACCAGCGAGGAAGTGTAATCGACAATAGCGATCACCTTCTCGTAGGGCATCCGGGTTGGTCCAATTACCCCGAGGATGCCCCGCAGGCTTCCGAACCGGTAGCCGGAGGTGACGAGGGTGAAGCCGGCCAGCTCGGGTCCGTGCTCGCTTCCGATTGTGACGAAAGGTACGCCCTTGTCCGCACGGGTGCCCAGCACCCTCGCCAGCAGCTCCTTCTGCTCGGTGAGCGCGATCAGTTCGCGGAGCCGGTCGTTGGTCGAGAACTCGGGTTGTGACGCGATGGGCGATGTCTGGCCGAGCACGACCTGGTCCGGGCTCGGAGTGCTTGCGGCGAAGAATTCGTCGCTCGACTCGATGAAGATGTTGAGCATGTCCTGAGCCGCTGGATCGTCCACCGCGTCGCGAAGGCGGGAGCCGAATGAGCGGCGTATCTCCGTGAAGCTCAATCCGCCGAGCCGCTCGTTGAGCACGCGCTCGATGCACTCGAGGACGTCTCGGGGAGCCTCGCCGGGCAGATCCACGTAGGCGGTGCGCACCATCCCGGACTGGATCGTCACCACCATGAGGATCTTGTGCGACGAAACCGAAATGAGGTCGATCTTCTGCAGTTGGGCGTTGTCGAGTTGCGGCACCGATCCGACACCGAGTTCGTGTACGAGGATGCCGAGTGCGCGGGTCGCGTTCATCAGGATCCGCTCCAGCGTGGACTCGCCTGCCAGCACCTCCTGCTCGATTCGCGCCCTTTCGGACGTGGTCAGCGCTTCGGGTCGCACCACCCTGTCCACGAAGAAGCGATAGGCCAGATCCGTGGGAACCCGTCCGGCGGAGGTGTGGGGATGGGTCAGGTATCCTTCCTCTTCCAGATCGGCCATCGTGTTGCGGATCGTCGCGGGAGACACCCCGAAGTTGAAGCGCCGCGTCAGCGTACGGCTTCCGGCGGGCTCGGCCGTGTCGACATAGGTGCGCACCACTGCCTCCAGCACGCTTCGCTCCCGACTGGAAAGCGAATCGCGTCCTGTAGCGCGTATCGGCTGGCTTTCGAAACCCATGATCAGTTCATCCCGTGGCGAGCCTCCGTACTTGAAAATCTCCCGTCGGCCGTCCCCGTCAACCGGCGGCGCCCCCGACTTGCGCTCCCGGAGTGCGCTGCGGCCGTTCCCTGTTCCACAGCGGCGTCGAGTTCGAGTGTGAGTTCGTCAAGTACCAGCCACCCGGTCGCGGCAAGGCGCACGGACTCGCCGTCCTGTATCGCGAGACCGTCGGCCCGCCACGCATTCAATACGGACGCAGCCCCCGGACCCATCGTTTTCCGGTTCACCCCTCTAGAGGTACGCAGCGCCAGCCACAATGCTTCAAGGCGTCGCTGTCCGGGGCTCAGCACCTCGCTGCCCGCGCGCCCACTCCCGCCCTCCTCGACGCGACCCGCGTATTGCGCCCAATCCCGTTCATTCCACCAGCGGCGCCCACCGACGTAGGAGTGCGCGCCGTTTCCCAGTCCGAGGTACGGGGCGCCACGCCAGCAGGCGCGGTTGTGGCGCGATGTGCATCCGGGACGGGCGAAGTTCGACACCTCGTAGTGCTCATAGCCAGCTGCCGACAGTGCTTCGACGGCAAAGAGGTATTCGTCGCGGTAGCGCGCTTCACCTGCCACGGAGACCCTGCCCTCGTGCACGGATCGTCCGAGTGGCGTTCCCTCTTCCACCGTCAGCCCATACAGCGAGACGTGAGGCACCTCGAGCTGCACGGCGCGCTCCACATCGTCCTTCCAGTTGCGGTCCAGGGTCCCCGGAAGCCCGAATATCAGATCGACCGAGAGGTTCTCCACGCCTGCCGCCTTCGCCCGCCCGACGGCTTCGTCCGCGTCTTCCGCGGAATGCAGGCGTCCCATCCACCGCAGGGCGCTGGAATCGAAACTCTGGACGCCAAAGGAGATGCGGTTGACGCCGGAAGCGACCCACCCACGGGCGACCTGAGCGGTGAAAGACTCCGGGTTTGCCTCTACCGTCCATTCAAAGCCCTGACTGCGCATCCGACTTCGACCGACCAGTCCGGCCAGGGCTCCGACAGATTCAGGATCCAGCACCGATGGCGTGCCTCCGCCCACGTAGAGCGTCTCCAGTTCATCGGCCAGCGGCGCCTCGCCCGATACCTGCAGTGACGACAACTCGGACCGGATCGCATTCAGCCAGCGCGCGCTATCGGGACTCCGGTCCACGGTGACGGCAAAGTCGCAGTAGCAGCACCTGCGCGCGCAGAACGGCGCGTGGACATACAGATTGCGGACAGCACCCGCCCCGAGTTGGGCCGCTCGGGGGCCCGCCCGGGACTTCATGCCGCACCCTCCCTGACCATGCCGGCTCCCCTGCCGGGGGTTCTCATCACGCGGCCGTCGCGCGTGGGCATGAGGTGGCCCCTGAGCTCCAGGATGGTCAGGACGGGCGCGACCTCCTGCGGAAGCCGGCCGCTCAGTGCCGCCACCTCTTCGACTGTCACCGGGGCCGTCGGCAGCGCCTCGAGCAGTTCACGCAGCTCGGGCTCCTCCGGGAGTGTGCATGCATCGTGCAGGACATCGCCGGCACCCACCTCCAGGATGACCCCGGCGCCATCGGAGATCAGGCGGTTCGTCCCCTGGCTCGTCGGCCGATCGATCGGTCCCGGTACGGCGTGGACTTCACGCCCCAGATCCAGGGCGATCTCGGCAGTGATGAGCGCGCCGCTGCGATGTGAAGCCTCGACGATGACCACGTCGGCAGCCAGGGCCGCGATGATCCGGTTGCGCCTCGGGAAGTGATGGGGCGCCGCCCCGACCCCGGGGAGGAACTCGGACACCACCACTCCATGGTCCCGAATCCTGCCGTACAGGGCGCGGTTTCGAGGCGGTGAGACGACGTCCACGCCCGATCCGAGGACCGCGGCGGTGGGCCCCGGCAGCGCTCCCCTGTGCGCCTCGGCGTCGATCCCCATCGCCATGCCCGAAACGACGCAGCGTCCCCGGCCGGCGAGGTGCGAGCCGATGCCGCGCGCGACCCGGCGGCCATAGGCTGTGGCGCGGCGCGAACCCACGATCGCGACGCACGGTTTTCCAAGCAGTTCCGTGTTGCCCAGGGCAAAGAGTACCGGGGGCGGATCCGGCAGGGCGTTGAGGGCCGCGGGGTAGCCTTGGCCGCCGTAGACCAGAACGGCAATCCCATCGGCGAGGCACTTCCTCCGCACGGCGTGCGCCTCCCGCTCAGCGCTGCGCCGCCCGCTGGCTGCATCCGGTGTCCGTGCCTCCCGTCGCCTGTTCCCGGAGGCGCCGCCGCGCCGCAAGCGCCCCATCCGCGCCACGGCCGCAAATTCGGACGGGCTCGCATTCAGGGCGGACGAAGGGCTGCCGAAGTGGTCTACCAGCGCCCGAAAGCGCCCGGCGCCTATGCCCGGGAGTCCCTGCAGCGTGAGGGCGTCGATCACAGGTCCTCCAACTCCGCCGCCGCTTTGCGCGCGTCCTCCAGCTGACGCCAGCAGCCCTCGAGCAACGCGCTCAGTCCTGCGCCGGTCACCGCGCTGATGTGATGGGTGCCCCACGCGCCGGGAGCGTCCACCGCGGGCGGCGCGTCGCCCACGGGGTGCAGGTCCATCTTGGAGAAGACCACGGCAAAGGGCAGCCGGGCGAGCCGCGGCGAGTACTCCTCCAACTCGGCGCGCAGCCCGGCCAGAGTCGCGGCGGGATCGTCCTGGTCGACGGGAAGCAGAATCGCCAGAGCCCGGGTGCGCTCGATGTGGCGCAGGAACTGGTGGCCTAGCCCCTTCCCTTCATGGGCGCCTTCGATGATGCCGGGGATGTCCGCGACGACAAAGGAGCGATAGTCCGGCAGGTCGACCACGCCCAGGTTGGGCGTCAGCGTGGTAAAGGGATAGTCCGCGATTCTGGGCTTGGCGTGGCTGATCCGCGACAGCAGGGTGGACTTGCCCGCGTTGGGCTCGCCGACCAGGCCGATGTCGGCCAGCAGTTTGAGCTCGAGGCGGATCACGCGCTCCTCGCCCTCCCCACCCGGCTCCCACCGCCGAGGCGCCTGCTGCGTGGACGACGCGAAGCGGGCGTTCCCCCTGCCTCCTCTGCCACCCTGCGCGACCACCAGCACGTCGTCCGCCTCCAGCAGCTCGCCCAGGACTTCGCCGGTGCCGTCGTCCACGGCAATCGTCCCGGGGGGCACGCGCAGCTCCAGATCGCTTCCACTCCGCCCCGTGCGGTTGAACCCTCCGCCGTGCATCCCCCGCTGTGCCTTGTGGTGACGCCGGTAGCGATAGTCGCTGAGCGTGGTCAATCCCGAATCCACCACCAGACGAACGTCACCGCCCTGTCCGCCGTCGCCGCCCGCCGGGCCGCCGCGCGGCACCCCCTTCTCGCGTCGGAAGGCTTCGGCCCCTGAGCCCCCGGCGCCTCCGCGGACCTCGATCGTGACGGAGTCTATGAACATTCGGACACCACCGTCCGGCCCACCTCGTCGCCCAGCGTATTGGCAACGGCGGGCTCGCCGAACTCCGCCAGGGCGCTCGCAGCGCCGGCCGACAGAATGCCGGCGCCGTCGAGCACCGCCAGGAGCGCGGGCGGAGCCGATCGCCACGCTCCGTCCTCCACCTTTACGGCCACGCCCAGCCCCGCGTCCAGGTCGCCCGCCAGGTAGACGGCCTCCGCGCCGACCTTGGCAAATGTCCGGCCGCCCTGCTCCTCCATCAGGCGCGTGCACAGCCGCTGCGTGCCGGCGACCATGAAGGGATGGCGGGTCATCGCGTGCACTACCCGGCGGGGCGCCCCGGTCCGCGTGGCGGCCTCGGCCAGCCGGGCTGCCCCCCGGGCCAGCCGCTCGATGGGAACGGCAAACGTCACCACACCGCATCCGTCGACCGCGGACGGCATCTGCTCGGGCGCGACATCCGTCCACCAGGCCACCTCGTCGCGCATCCGCTGCTGGACCGGATGTTCCGGGTGTTGATAGCCGTCGAGCGGCCAGCCGTGAAACGCTGCCAGCGCAAGCATGCCCGCGTGTTTGCCGGAACAGTTGCTCATGATGGAGGTCCGCGGCGTGCCGGAGGCGGCCAGCGCCAGGTCGCGCTCGCGCAGGATCGGCGGGTGAGGCCCGCAGACCAGCATGTCCTCGGACACGCCCGCCTTGTCCAGTATCGACCGGGCCGCCTTCAGGTGCCTGGCCTCCGAATTGTGCGACCCGCAGCACAGTGCAATCTCCTCCTCCGAGAGTCCGAAATGGTCGGCGGCTCCGTCCGCGACCAGCGGCAGCGTCTGGAATGGCTTCGCCGCCGAGCGGAGCAGGGTCTCCCGGCCGGGATCGCCCCAGCTCCGCACCAGATGTCCCCGGGCGTCGCACACGACCGCATGTACCCGATGTGTGGACTCGATGACCGCTCCGCGGAACACGGTGATCGTCAGGGACCGGGAATCTGCACCGGTCACAGGGGCGCTTCCATGGCTGGATGAGCCTGATCGAATCCGGGTGGGTCGCATTGGCCGACAGACCCTCAGCGCGAAGGACCTTCCCCCTCGCCGGAGTCGCCACCCGCAGGCTGCACCCGGGCCAACGGTGACCCCGCCAATGAAAAGAGTTCTTCCTGGCCGGATACGGCCGACAACAATTCCACCGCTCGCCGCAACTGCGCATCGCTCGCCGCCACCCGCAGGAAACTGCCTCTGTCGCCCCAGGCTTGCTCCGCGATCTCCCTCCCGAGGAGATAGGCCATCGAGCGGCGCGCGCGCTGCAGAGTCGCCATGGGGAGATCCGCCTCACGCTCCTGGAGGGATGCGTGGAAGCTGACGAGATCGGCATCGGTGACCCGGAATCCCGGCTCGAGGTCCGGATGGGCCTGCAGGTAGTCTACGACCCAGCTCTGCAGTGCCGTCACGAACGATCCGCCGAAGTTGATGATCTCGCGGAAGGCCTCCCGTTCGTCCGCGGTCAGGGTATCCTGCATTACCCAGAGATCGGGTACGATCCCGCCGCCCCCTCGCACGAGCCGACCGCCGGAAGAAGTGAACTCCGGCTTGTCTTCCAGGCTCGGGCGCTCCGCTACGTCTCCACGGATGGTCAGCACACCCCGTTCACCGCGGGCCCGCTGGTCGGCTACATCCATCTGGATGGAACGCCCCGAGGGAGTGAACCAGCGCGCCGTGGTGAGCTTCAGCACGTTGCCCCCGGACAGCTGGAAGAGTGACTGGACGGATCCCTTGCCATATGTGGTGGACCCGATGAGCAGCGCCCTGTCGTGGTCCTGGAGAGCGCCGGCGGCGATCTCGGCCGCCGATGCGCTGCCGTACTCGACGAGGACGACAACGGGTAGATCGGGGTAGCGTTGCGCGTTGCGCGCCGCATACTTCTCGGGAGGCGAGGTCCGGCTCCGTATCTCGACGATATCCATGCCAGGGTCGAGGAACAGATCGGTCAAGCCGACCCCCTCCGTGAGGAGTCCACCCCGGTTCCGGCGCAGGTCCAGTACCAGGGAAGTCATTCCCTCCGCCGCCAGAGAGTCTATGGCGGCACGCACTTCCGTCGTCGTGGTGCGGTTGAAGATGAGCAGCGGAACGTACCCCACACCGCCCTCCAGCATGGCGGCGAAGGGAACCGAGGGCACGTGGATGAGCTCGCGCGTGACCTCGAACGAAATGACCGTCTCCGCGCCCGGCCGCCGAATACCCATCTCCACCGTGGTGCCCGGCTCGCCCCTGAGCAGGTCGACCGCCTGGTCGGTCACCCATCCATCGAGCGACTCCCCGTCCACCTCGACGATGCGGTCGCCCGGGCGCAGTCCCGCCCGCGCGCCCGGCGTTCCCGGAATCGGCGCCACGATGGTGATGTAGCCGTCACGGTCGACCACCTCCAACCCGACCCCGCCATATTCGCCCTGGGTCCGTATGCGCTCGTTCTCCCAGATTGAAGCCGGCAGAAACTGGGAATTCGGGTCGTCAAGGCGGTCGACAACGCCGGTGATTGTCGCCTCGTACAGGCCGTCCAGGTCCACTTCGCCCACGAAGTGGCCTTCGATTCGGTTCATCACCTCCTCGAAGACGCGCGCGTGCAGATACACGTTGGCGCGCATCCCCACGCCCCGCTGCAGCAGCCAGCCGCCGCTCGTCACCGCGAGCACCGCGACCAGCGTCGGCACCAGCACCGCCCTGGTTCTAGTCATCCGGCCTCCAATACCCATCGCTAACCCGCACCACCCCGAAATGTTTCCGGGAATCGCAGAACGATCTCGCGATGAATCCGTTCCTCGACCTCTCCCGGGCTTCCGCCGGCAGGGACGAGGACTGCCTGTTCCAGCGATCCGGCGAGTTGAACATACCCTGTGCGGACCGCCTGGTGAAAGGCCGGAACCTCCGATTCGAACCGGTCCGGCGACTTGCCCGCGCGCGACTGGCGGGCCATGCCTTCGTCGGCGGGCAGGTCGAGCACCAGGTACAGGTCGGGCACAAGGCGCCCCGTCGCATAGGAATTCAGCTGCCTGATGCGCTCGAGATCGATCCCTCGGCCGAATCCCTGGTACGCGAACGTGCTGAGGTCGAAACGGTCCGACAGGACCCACCTCCCGTCGGCGAGCGCCGGCGACACCACTTCCCTGACGAACGCGGCGCGCGCCGCAAGGATCAGAAGCAGTTCGGTCCGGGGCGGAACCGGTCCCCGGCTCCCGCGCAGGACCAACTCCCGGATTCCCTCCCCTACCGACGTCCCACCCGGTTCGCGGGTCACCACAAGAGGGATGCCCGCACTTTTCAGGAACGAGGCCAGCAGCCGAATCTGGGTGGTCTTCCCGACTCCCTCGGCGCCTTCAAAGGCGATAAACCTGCCACGGTTCATCGGAATCTCTCCGGCCGGCCGCCCCCTACCCGTAGTACTCCCGGCCCAGGTGCGTGATCTGCTCCTCTCCCGCAATCCAGCGCAGGGTGTTCTTCAGCTTCTTGTGCTGGATGAAGAGGTCGTGCTCCGGATACAGCCCCTCGGGCGTGTGCGGACTCTTGAAGTAGAAGGACAGCCACTCCTGGATGCCCCCCATGCCCGCGCGCCCGGCCAGATCCAGGAACAGCGCAAGGTCGAGGACGATGGGAGCCGCGAGGATCGAATCGCGGCAGAGGAAGTCGACCTTGATCTGCATCCGATATCCGAGCCATCCGAAGATGTCGAGGTTGTCCCACCCCTCCTTGTCGTCGCCGCGGGGCGGGTAGTAGTTGATCCGCACCTTGTGATAGATGTCGCCGTAGAGTTCGGGGTACATCTTCGGCTGCAGGATGTAGTCCAGCACGCCGAGCTTGGATTCTTCCTTGGTCTTGAAGGACTCGGGATCGTCGAGCACCTCTCCGTCCCGGTTGCCCAGGATGTTGGTGCTGAACCAGCCGTGGACGCCGAGCATCCTCGCCTTGAGTCCGGGGGCCAGGATCGTCTTCATGAGCGTCTGGCCCGTCTTGAAATCCTTGCCGGCGATCGGCACGCCGCGCTCACGGGCCAGGGCCTCGAGCGCGGGAACGTCCGCCGACAGGTTGGGGGCGCCGTTCGCGTAGGGCACGCCTTCCATGATCGCCGCGTAGGCGTAGATCATGCTGGGCGCGATGGCCGGGTCGTCGTCGCGCAACGCCTGCTCGAACGCTTCGAGGGTGGCGTGTGCCGCCCCCGCCCGCTGGAACACCTCGGTGGAACCGCACCAGATCATGACGGCGCGGGCGCAATCGTTCTCGGCCTTGAAGCGGCGAATGTCCTCGCGCACGGCGTCGGCCAGCTCCATCCTGTTTGCGCCGGTCTTGCGATTGGGCCCGTCCAGCCGCTTTACGTACGCGGTGTCGAAGACCGCCGGCATCGGCTTCACCGACTGCAGCGATTCCCGGATCGGGTCCAGGTGGGCCGTCCGATCGAGTACGCCGGCGTTGACGGCGCTGTCATAGGCGTCGTCGGGAATGGGATCCCAGGCGCCGAACACCAGGTGGTCCAACCGGGGCAGCCCGACGAGGTCCTTGATCAGGGGCGCGCGGTCGTCGGTGCGCTTTCCCAGACGGATCGTATTCATCTGGGTGAGGCTGCCGTACGGACGGGCGAGCCCGCGCTTTACCGCTTCGACGCCGGCGACGACGGTGGTTGCCACCGCCCCGAGTCCGGGGAGCAGGACACCGACGCGCCCGTCGGCCGGAGAAACCCTGGGAGGCTGCTGGTCCACTAGACCATTACCCCTTTCCGGCGGTGTCGCCGCCGTTGTCGAGAGGAACACCTGTACCCCGCTTGTACACCCAGATGATGCGGTGCACGGCGGTCACGTTGGTGAGTACCGCTACGATCACAATAACGGAACTGAGCACCACCCCGTCCCAGTCCAGACCGAAGAGAAGCGATGCGAATCCGAGCAGCACGATCCGCTCGCCCCGCTGCATGAGACCCACCGAGCAGTCGAACCCCAGCGACTCGGCCTTGGCCCTGGTATAGCTGATCATCAGCGAGCCGCCCAGGGCGAGCGTGATGATGTAGATCATCCAGACGTCGAAGATCTCGAGCTGGTATGCGTTGTAGAGTGTCATCAGCCCGAGGTACATGGCGATCTCGGAGATGCGGTCGAGGGTGGAGTCGAAGAAGTTGCCGAACTTCGAGGCCAGACCGGAGAGCCTGGCCACACGGCCGTCGAATACGTCGCTGAGACCACCGAGGAGCACCAGGGCCCCGGCAGTCCTCACATGGTCCTGGGAGTACATGACTGCAGCGCCGAGCGTGATGACGAAGCCCGCGACGGTTATCGCATTCGGGTGGACGCCCCGCCGAATGAGCCACTGCGTGACCGGCTCGATGATGCGGTAGGCCGGTTCACGGAACGCCTTGATCCCCTTCTCCCTCGGAGGGGCGTCCTGCTTGACCCGCTGTTTGCTGGATTTCACGGCCTGTTCAGGAGGAAAGGATGATCCGGGACGCCGCGCCTTCGCGCATGCCCTTCTGGATGGCGGCGTCCACCCGGTACATGATCTTGTCCAGATTGGTTTGAGCCGCAACCAGACTCTGATATACCGAGGACGCCTGCAGTTTGTTCAGCGTGGCCTCGTAGTGCTCCATGTCGGCCTTGTCCGGCTCCGTGCCGCTTCGCACCGCGGACTGAAGCGACTCTTCGGTTTTTTGCAACTCGGTTCGGAGTTCCACGATCTGCCTGTCGTCGTTTGCGCTCTCCATCGCTCGGGCCATCGTCCGGTATTCGTGGGTGTTTCCCACGGCTCGGCCAAGCGACTCGGCAAGTTCCATAATGTCTGTCATGTGTTATCTCCGGGCAAAAGTCTCCGGGCAAAAACATAGCGTGGTCGTCCGGTCAGGTCTTCGTGCACCTTGACCGAATCAAATTCGCCCAGGTCGCGGATCAGGCGCGAGACCACCGGGCCCTGCGTGCTTCCCACCTCAACGCCGAACCAGCCCCCGCGGAGGAGGACCTGGGGTAGCGCATTCACCAGTTCGCGGATCACGGCCAGTCCCCCGTCCTCGGCCACCATGGCGCAGTGCGGCTCCCAGTCCCTCACTTCGGGGTCGGCGCTCTGCCACTCCGACTCCGTCAGGTAGGGCGGATTGGACAGTACGAGATCGAACGACCGGCTCCCAACCGGCTCGAGCAGCGAGCCGTGCCGGAAGTCGATTTCGGGGTGCCCCGAGGCTGCGGCGTTCTGCCGGGCAACCTCGAGCGCTTCCGCGGACAGCTCCGTGGCGGTGACCGACCGTGCGCGTCCCTCGTGAGCAAGTGCGATGGCGATGGCCCCCGACCCGGTGCCGACATCGAGCGCCGAATCGAAGACCCGGTCGCCCCCGGCAACGCTGGCGAGCATGTCGATCATGTACTCGGTTTCGGGACGCGGAATCGCGACGCGGGGATCGACGCGAAGGTCAAGGTCCCGGAAGGGAGCGCTTTCCAGGAGGTATTGGAGCGGCTCGCGGGCGCCGCGGCGGCGCAGCAGCGGCCTGTAGTCCCCCAGTTCGGACTCCGAGAGCGGTCTGTCGAAGTGCAGGTAGAGCTGAAGCCGGTCCATGCCGAGGACATGGGACAGCAGGTACTCCGCGTTCAGGCGTGCGTCCTCGACACCCCTGTCCTGCAAGTATGTCGCGCTGGCGCGGACAACCTCCATGACCGTCCAGATGCGCGGAGGGGCCGACTCGCCGGACGACTTCCGGGGGGCGGTCCCGCTGGCCGGTGCGGATTTCCGGGCTTCCGGGCCGGTCTCGGAGGGCCGAGTAAGAGTCGAGGGCTTTCGGGTCATGAGCGCCCGGCATCCCCGGAGAGACGCTGCTCGTCCCTGGCAAGGCGGAGTGCGGCGACGAGTTCGGCGAGATCACCGTCCAGGATATTGCCCAGCTTGTAGAGGCTCAGGCCGATCCGGTGGTCGGTGACACGGTTTTGCGGAAAATTGTAGGTGCGGATCTTCGCGGACCGGTCGCCCGACCCGATCTGCGACCTGCGCTCGGCCGCGCGCTCCTCATCGCGCGCGGCGATTTCGCGGTCCAGCAGACGCGAGCGCAGAACCTTCATCGCCTTGGCCTTGTTCTTGTGCTGGGACTTCTCGTCCTGACAGGTGACGACCAGGTCCGTCGGCAGGTGGGTGATGCGCACCGCCGAGTCGGTCGTGTTCACGGACTGCCCTCCCGGGCCGGACGAGCGGAAGACATCGATCCGCAGGTCCGCGGGATCGATCGCGACATCAACCTCTTCAGCCTCGGGCAGCACGGCCACCGAGGCCGCCGACGTGTGGATCCGGCCCTGGCTCTCCGTCTCGGGGACGCGTTGGACCCGGTGCACGCCCGACTCGTACCGCAGGTGCCCGAAGGCCCCCTTCCCCCGCACGGTGAAGATCGCCTCCTTGATCGACCCGGGAATCCCCTCGGAGACGCTGGCCAGATCGACCGTCCACCCGCGCCGCTCGGCCAGCAGGCGGTACATCCGCATGAGGTCGGCGCTGAAGAGTCCCGCCTCGTCCCCACCCGTCCCGGCGCGGATCTCCACGACGGCGGGGCGGTCCTCGAGCGGGTCCGCGGGAACCAGCGCCGTCCGCAACGCGGCCACCGCCTTCTCCAGCCGGCCCGAGAGGTCGCCGATCTCCTCCTCCGCGAGCGCCTTCATCTCGGCATCGACGGACTCGGCGAGCACCTCGCGTGTGTCCCGCAGCTCCGCCTCGAGGGCGGTCACGCTCCGCCCGGCCTCCACGGCGGCAGCCAGCCCGGCGCGCTCCCGCCCCAGCTCCCGCAGACGATCGAGGTCGCGAATGACGGCCGGATCGGAGAGGTCGCGTTCTATCTCGCGGAACCGCTCTTCGATTTCGGCAATGCGACGGGCTAGGCGAGGCTCTATCGGGGTTCTCCGGGCCAAGGGGACAAGCAGTGAAATGTAATGCGTCCCCGTCAGCTTCTGATCCGCGCCGCGAGCGGGCCCGCCAGCGTCCCGGCGATGAACACCAGAAAGCACGCGAGGCCAAGCACGTCTCCGATGCGCGTGTAGAGGGTGGTCCCGCCACGGGAGAGGATCGGCAGCACCGCCACCCCCTCCACGCCGGGTTCCAGCGCAAACGCAGCCCCGCCGCCCGCTGGAGACACCGCGAAGCTGTACCCGGTCGCGCCGACCTGAATCAACGACATCCGATTCTCCATCGCTCGCAACCGGCCGAGCGTCGCGTGCTGCCAATAGGCCCAGGTGGTGCGGAAGGGGAGCTCGGGGTCGAGCCAGTCGTCGTTGGAGAGCACCATCAGCCAGTCGGCTCCTGCCCGGGCCAAGTCACGCGCGGTCTCTCCGTAGGCGGAGTCGTAGCAGATCATGGCGCCGGTGGACCGCCCGCCGGCCGTCAGCGGCTGGGGATTCCGGCCCGCCGCGTACCCCCGGTTCGGGATCCCCAGAGCCGGCCCCGGCCACGCGTATCCCTCCAGTCCCGGCACCAGACGCGTCTTGCGGTAGGCGGGCGACAACGGACGCCCCGGCACCTGCAGAAACGCCGCGTTGTACCAGAGGGTGTCGCCCCCTTCCTCCTGGATCGCCGCGTCCAGCGCGCCCGTCAATACGGGGACCCCCACAGCGTCGGCGAAGGCGCCCAGCGCAATGCCGGTCCCGGTCAGAGCGCCAAGCCCCGACTCGCTCGGCGTGCGCCCTCCGAGCTCCTGCTGGGCCGGCCTCGGCAGAGCCGCGAGAAACCGCTCCGGAAACACCACCATATCCACCGCTTCGGCCGCGACGAGCGCCTGGAGTGGCTCCAGCCAACGGTCGAGGTCTCCGGGGCCGCTACCGGGCTGCACCACCGCGACTCTCGCCAGCGCTTCACCGTCTGCGAGCGCGGCCTGGCGAAGGTGCCCGAGTGGAACGGGGAGCACGAGGAGCAGCGCAACCAGTGCCATGCGGCGGATTGGGATGGGGCGTGAACGCAGGGCGAACACCCCGGCCAGGCACGCTCCCGACGCGACTGTCCAGAATCCCGGAAACCGGGCGCCCAGGAGTTCCGACCCCGCAGCCAGGGCGGGATGCCACGCCAGGGAGCCTCCCGCGTTCAGCCACGCATACGGCACGCCTGGCACGCGGGCGGCGGCCCATTCGAATCCGATCCAGCAGGCGGCCAGCGCCACGGGAAGAGGCCACCCCTTGCGGCCGTGCAGGAAGGTGGCCGCGAGGCAGGCCGCGCCGGCGACGAGGCCGATGAGCACGACGACAAGCGCGTAGGTCGGGACGGCCAGCGAGGTCCTCCACGACAGCGCGGGCACCATCCAGTACAGACCAATACCGTGGGCGATGACCGCCGCCGTGAAGCCCTGCCAGAAGGGAGCCAGCGGGGGAGCGTCGGCATCGCTGGCCGCCCGTGCGAGCGCCGCCGCAAGGGGTGCGAACGCCACGAACGGAAGCAACGGCCCCCCGTGCGGAGAGAACGTCAGACCCAGCATGGCGCCGGTCGCCGCCGCGAGCAGCGCGGCCCCTGCGCGAGGCATCAGGTCAGCTTCACCTCGCGACCCTCGCGCGCCGAATCGTACGCGGCCTCGATGAGCTTCATCAGGATGACCTGTTCGGAGGGCGGACTGGCCGCAGCCGTTCCCGCCGCCACCCTGACAAACTCGTCGAGCAGTCGGCGGAAACCGTTGGTGAAGAGGTCCTCGCCTCCCCTGGGGATCGGCTGCCGCGGCGTGACATCCACCGTGCGGCCACCGACCTGACGGTATATGGAGAGCGGCGACAGGCGGGCCCCGCCGTCCGATCCGAAGATCCAGAGCCGGTGCCGGTCCTCGGGCGCGTGCAGACGCCAGCTCGCGGTGAGGGTCACGGCAACGCCGTCCTTCGTGACCGCAAAGAGGTGCGCCTCTTCCTCCACGTCGAACCCGTCGCCCCGGGTCGTCGCGGTCACTCGCTCCACCTCGGGGTATCCCAGGATCCATAGCGCGAGGTCGAGCGCGGGGACCCCGAGGTCCATCAGCGCTCCCCCGCCCGCCTCCAGCGCCCGCCGCCGCCATCCCGTACGCGGACGTCTGACGGCGCGGTTCAGCCAGGTCACCCGCACGGTGCCCAGTTCACCCAGCGCACCTTCCGCAACCGCCGAGCGCAGGGCGCGCACGTTGGCCTGATATCGGTGCGACAGCCCGATGACCAGCCCGTTTCCCCTGTCTTCCGCAACCTCCAGCAACCGACGCGCTCCGCCGGGCGACAGTGACATCGGCCGTTCCACCAGGACGTGCTTCCCGGCCTTCAGGCACTCGGCGGCGAAGTCCTCGTGCAGGAAACTGGGCGCACAGATCACGACGCCCTCGATGTCGGGGTCGCCGATGAGGGCATCGTCGTTCATCACCCGCGGCACGCCGAACCGCTGGGCCACCGCCCGCGCCTTTGCGCCATCCGGATCCGCGACGGCCGTGACGTCCACGTCGGTGCGCTCGGAAAGGATCGGCAGGTGCATGAGCTGACTGATGGCGCCCGCTCCGATCACCCCCACGTTCACCCGCTGCCGACCGGTCTCACGCATCGATCAATCTCCCGGTCAGGTCGTAATCGCCGGCTGCCACGATCTCCACCTCGACGATGTCGCCGGGCCGCGCGCCATTCGCCGAGGCCAGGAAGGTCTGCCCGTCCACCTCGACCGCCTGGCCCTGGGTGCGCCCGACCGCGTCGTGATCGGGGTGATCCGGCGTCAGCTCGTCAATCAGCATCCGCGCTCGCGTCCCCACTCTCTGCAGATTCGATTCATATGACAGATCCCGCTGATGCTCCATCACCATATCCAGCCGTTCGGCCTTGACCTCCTCGGGCACCTGGTCGGGCATGGCGGCGGCCGCCGTGCCCTCTTCGATCGAGTAGGCGAAGGCCCCTACGCGGTCGAAGCGGATCTCGTCGAGGAAATCCATCATCACGCGCACGTCGTCCTCGGTCTCGCCGGGGAAACCCACGATGACGGTCGTGCGCAGGGTGAGGTCGTCGATTTCGTCGCGGAGCCACCGCACCCGCTCGCGCACCGTGTCCTGCCGCTCGGGGCGCCGCATGCGCGCGAGCACTCGGTCGCTCCCGTGCTGCAGCGGCATGTCCAGGTAGGGCAGCAGGCGCGGTTCGCGCGCGATCAGCGAGACCAGCCGGGGCGTGATCCCCGAGGGGTACATGTACAGGAGGCGGTACCAGTCCACGCCGGTTCCATCCAGCAGGGCCTCGAGCAGGTCGTGCAGCAGGGGTGCCGAGCGGTCCCGGCGCCTGAGGTCGCGCCCGTACCAGGTGGTGTCCTGCGAGATCAGGTTGAGCTCGCGCACGCCCCGCTCCCCCAGCGCGCGCGCCTCGGCCACCAGCTCCCCCAGGTCCGCCGAACGGTGCAGCCCGCGCATGTGGGGGATGGCGCAGAAGGCGCAGCGGTGGTCGCAGCCCTCGCTCACCTTGAGGTAGGACACGTGCCGCGTCTCCGATGCGAGTATGCGCAGGGGTCGTTCCATGTTCGGCACGAAGCTGTCGCCGACGAGGCCGCGGGCGCGCAGTTCGGGCACCAGGCGCCCCATTTCGGCGATGCCGAGGAAGAGGTCGACCTCGGGGATCTCCGCTTCGAGCTCGTCGCGGTACCGCTGCACCATGCATCCCACCGCCACGACCGCGTCGACCTGGCCGCGCGCCTTCAGCTCGCATGCGCTCAGGATCGTGTCGATCGACTGCTCCTTGGCCGCTTCGATGAAACCGCAGGTGTTCACCACGACCACTTCGGCGTTCTCCACATCGCTCGTGACGCGCGCGCCCGACGCGGCCAGCGCCGCCATCATGTGCTCGGAATCGACGGTGTTCTTGTCGCACCCCAGCGTCACCAGGCCCATGCGCGGACCGTCCTCGGGGCCGATCGCGAAGGACCGGGGGTCGACCGCCTCGACACCCGCGCTGACCTCCGGCCGGACGGGACCGGCGCTGACCGGGAAAACGGGAAGTTCCCGCGTGCGCAGCCTCATCGGACGGCAGCCGCCCGCGGACCCAGCCCCCGCGGGTTCATCGAAGGATTGCCGGGCCGCGCTCCGGACCCGGGGCCACCCATGACGCGCGCGCCTTCCGGCACGTCGAAGACGAACGTCCCGGCCGGGATCTCTGGATCCAGGTCGATGTCGCGGAGAGTCAGGGTGCGCACCTTGTTCTGCTCGTGGATCTCCAGCCGGCGGATCACGTGGCTCTCCGTGTCGAGCCACAACCGTGCGGCCCGGTACCCGGCAGCGGTACGCGGGGTCAGCGCCACGACGCGGCAGTCCCGGCCGTCAACGGCTTCGATCCCGCCCGGCTCGGCCTCGTACTTCGCGCCCGTATCCTCGAGGAACTCGCGGAAGAAGTCCTCGCGACCCGGAGAATCCGACACCGGATGACGCATGACCTGATCTTCGACGGCGCTGGGGTAGTAGGCCCAGAAATACTCGCCGTCCGACACGACCATGTCGCCGTCCGGATCGGTGAACCGCATCGAGAACAGGTTCGGACGGCGCTGGCAGATCCGCCCCGCGCTTTCGATCGACGTGCGCATGAGCCGGACGTCGATGACCTGCTCGAAGTCCGCACAGATGGCCCGGACCTCACGATAGCGGGCGGCAGCCTGCTCCAACGGGCGGATCGACTCCTGGGCCATCGCGGGCGGGGCGGGAGAAACGAGCGGCGCGAGCCCCACGACCGCGGTCACGAACCCCCACCGCGTCATCCGGGGCATATCTCGTCCAGCGTGTCGAGCCCGACCAGCACCTCGCGCGGCTTGGAACCGTCCGGCGGACCGAGGACCCCGGCGTCGTGCAGCTGGTCGACGATCCGCGCGGCGCGCCCGTACCCGACCCTCAACCGCCTCTGCAGCAGGGACGTGGAGCCAGCCTTCTGCTGGATGCACGCCATCGCCGCCTCGCGGAAGAGGTCGTCCCAATCGCCCCACCCCGTCTTTTCATCGACGCCCTCGCCCTCGCCATCGAGCGCCCTCACCTGCTCGAGGATGTCGCCCTCGTCGCTCTTCACCCGTGCCTTGAGCGCCTCCAGCGTGTCCGCCTGCTCGCGGTACCACCCCATCAGCGCCTCGGTCTCCTCGGTCGCGATGAACGCGCCCTGCATCCGCACCGGCTCGCTCTGGCCGGGCGGGAGGAAGAGCATGTCCCCGTACCCGAGGAGCGAATCGGCGCCGTTCTGGTCGAGGATCGTCCGCGAGTCCGTCTTTGACGCCACCCGAAAGGCGATCCGGCACGGGAAGTTCGCCTTGATCAGCCCGGTGATCACGTTCACGCTCGGGCGCTGTGTGGCGACCAGCAGGTGGATGCCGATCGCCCGCGCCTTCTGGGCGAGCTGGGTAAGAGGTTTCTCCACCTCGGCCTGAACGGTCATCATCAGGTCCGCGAGCTCGTCCACGACGACCACGATCCAGGGCAGCGTGCCCCCCTTGTACTTCCAGCTGTCCGGCTCTTCCTCGGGTCCGTCGGGCTCGGGAAGCTTGAGCTCCACGCCCTGCTCCACCCGGTCGTTGAACTCCTTCAGCGAGCGCACGCCGTTCGCGCTGAGCATGGTGTAGCGCCGCTCCATCTCCATGACCGCCCACTTCAGCACGCCGGCGGCTTCCTTCGGATCGGTAACGACCGCGTGACGGAGGTGGGGAAGGTCGGCGTAGGACGAGAGCTCCACCATCTTGGGGTCGATCAGGAGGAGGCGGAGGCGGTCGGGACCGTGACGGTAGACCAGGCTGGTGATGACGGTGTTCAGGCACACGGACTTCCCCGAGCCCGTCGCGCCGGCGATGAGCGCGTGGGGCATCTTGGCGAGGTCCGTCACGTAGGCGTTGCCCGCGAGATCCTTGCCCATCGCGAGGGGGAGCGCGCCGCGCGAGCGCGAGAAGGCGGGCGCCTCCAGGATCTCGCGCAACCGCACGATCTCCGGACGCGGGTTCGGGATCTCGACGCCAACGGCCCCCTTGCCCGGGATCGGCGCCACGATGCGGACGCTCCGCGCGCGCATCGCCAGCGCCAGGTCGGCGTCGAGGTTCGCGATCCGGTTCACCTTCACGCCCGCCGCGGGCACCACCTCGTACTGCGTGACCGCCGGCCCGGTCGTGCGTCCGGAGATCTCACACTGGATGTTGAAGGTGTTGAGGGTATTGACGAGAACGTGACCCAGGCGGTCCAGTTCCTGCTCCATGCCGAAGCGGTTCTCGTGCTCGGGAGCGGTGAGCAGGCTGAAGTGCGGGCGCGGGTAGTCAGCCGGCAGGTCCTCCGCGGGATCCGCGAGCCCTTCGTCCTCAAGCTCCCCGAAGTGATTCCCGGCCGGGAACGGCACAAGGCCACCCTCGTCGACCACTTCGTCAGTAGCCTCCGTGGCCCCGGCAGCGGCAGACTGTTCGGGACCGGTCGGCCCAACCGCCCCTCCCGCAGTGTCCGCGTCCGGCCCCTTGCCGATGGCGCCCGGGCCATCGGACTCCGCGCCATCCAGGTCGCCGGGCTGCCCGTACGGCACCTTGCGCGCACGGGCCTTCTCTTCGGCAGCCTTTCTCACGGCTTCCTTCCTCGCCCGGGCCGCCTGCCGGCGCTCCGCAAGCCGCTCCCACCACGCCCTGGTCGCCGTCCCGGTCTTGAGGGCGCTCCACTTCGTTCCCTGGTAGACCTTGCCCAACCCGAGCGCCGGCGGCCGCAGCGGATTGAAGCGGAACGCGGCGATCGACGTCACCACCGCGCCGGCCGCAAAGATCACCCAGGCACCCAGCCAGCCGGTGGTGCGGCGCAGCGGCTCGCCGATGGTCGTGCCGAGCCAGCCGGTAGCCCACTCGCCCCCATTCAACAGGAAGCCCCCGAGCGGCAGAAGGAAGACCAGCGCAAGCGTGAGGATCCACAGGCTGCGCCGGGGGACCGACGACCACCAGCCGCCAATGGAGGCGGCGCCGGAGAGCAATCCCAGGGGAACGGCCGCGCACCCCAGTCCTAGCCAGGTCTGTAGAAACCGGCTGATGATCTCGCCGACCTGGCCCAACGGGTTCCCCGCAGGGAAAAGATCCGCGATCCGGGTCCCGAGCAAACCGATGGGAAAGAGCGCGGCCGCAACCAGGAAGGCCAGGACGGCCATAAGGACGGCGAGCGTACTGCCCACGTCGCGTCCGGATCTGCTGGACCGCGGTCCCTTGCGTGGGCCCTTGACGCGGCCGGCGGCCCTCTTACGTCCCGCCGCTGCGCCACCCTTCCTGCCTCGCCCGGCGAGCCTCGACGCGGGCACGCTACGGCAATGGGGCGCTAATGACTCGATCGCACATCATGGGTACAATCTTATGCCTGTCGGCCCTTGCGCACAGTGCCAGATCGCTTCCGAGGCCCACGTCGACCAGGGCCTGTCCCGCCTCGGTGCCCGCCAGCATCTGCGCCGACACCTCGTGCAGGCCCGCCAGATCCACCGCCGCCCGCGCCCGCTCGTCCATCGTCAGCGGTCCCGTCCAGCCGTTCAGCGCGCTTCGCAGGATGTGCCCGGCGCACACGGTATCGTCCATGGCGAAGCCCCCCGCCTTGCCCGCGCATACGATCACGACGGAGGCATCTCCCCGGATCGCTTCCGCGACCGCACTGAGGTTGAGAAACGACGCCACCAGGAGCCGGTCCGCGCCCACGGCTGCCGCCAGCGCCCTGGTGCCATTCGTCGTCGTCATTACCAGGTGCCTGCCCGCCACGGCCTCGCGGGTGAACTCGGCGGGCGAGTTGCCCAGGTCGAAGCCCTCGATCCGGAGCCCGTGGCGCTCGCCGCAGAGAAGCGCGCCGTTCCGTTGCAGCGAGTCCCGCAACCGGCCCGCCTCGTCGATGGATATGGCCGGGAGCACCCCGCGCGCGCCGTTGGCCACCGCCTCGACGATGCACGAGGTCGCGCGCACGACATCGATCACCACGGCGGTGGCACCGCGGACATCGGCGGGTTGCACCTCGCCCGGCGTAAAGCAGACGCTGAGTCTCATCGGCGGGCGGCCCGCGTGGCTCCCCGCACGGCACGGGCCATTCCCCGGAGGGCCCTGTTCGCGCCTCTCACTCCTCGCGCGTCCTGTCCTGAAAGCGTTGCACGAAGCTGGTGTCGACATCGCCCTGCCTGAACTCCTCGTCGCGGGTGATCGCGGCGAGGTACTCGATCGTCGTCGGGATGCCTTCGACCACAAAGGACTCGAGCGCCTCGCGGCCCCGCACCACCGCCTCGCGGCGCGTATTTCCCCAGACGATCAGCTTGGCGAGCAGGGAGTCGTAGAACGGTGGCACCCGGTATCCCGAGTACACATGAGTGTCCACGCGGACGCCGGGCCCGCCGGGCTGGTGCCAGGTGCTGACGAGTCCGGGTGAAGGGGCGAAGTTGCGGGAGGGGTCTTCCGCGTTGATGCGGAATTCGATGGCGTGACCGCGATGCTCCTGTTCCCCCGGAGGGAAGGACAGCGGTTCGCCCGCGGCCACCCGAATCTGCTCCTTGACGAGATCAAGTCCCGTCGTGACCTCGGTCACGGGGTGCTCGACCTGGATGCGCGTGTTCATCTCGATGAAGAAGAACTCGCCGGAGCGGTCGAGAAGAAACTCCACCGTTCCGGCCCCGACGTAGCCGATCGCGGCGGCCGCCTTGACGGCCGCGTCCCCCATCTCGCGGCGCAGTTCCGGGGTCAGAGCGGGCGAGGGCGACTCCTCCACCAGCTTCTGGTGGCGGCGCTGGATCGAGCAGTCCCGCTCGCCCAGGTGCACCACCCTGCCCTGCCTGTCGCCGAAGACCTGGAACTCGACGTGACGGGGCCGTTCGACGCACCGCTCCAGGTACATCCCTCCGTCTCCGAACGCCGCCTGCGCCTCGGCACGCGCAGACGCGAAGTTGCGGCGGAAGGAGCCGTCGTAGCCGGCGATGCGCATGCCCTTGCCCCCGCCCCCGGCCGCCGCCTTGATCATCACCGGGTACCCGATTTCGCGAGCGGCCGCATGCGCCTCCGCCTCGTCATCGATGATCCCCTCCGAGCCCGGCACCACCGGCACGCCCGCCGCGCGCATGGTCTGGCGGGCGACCGCCTTGTCTCCCATGGAGCGAATCTGGTCCGGCGTGGGCCCCACGAACGCCAGGTCCGAGCGCTGGCAGATCTCGGCGAACTCGGCGTTCTCGGCCAGGAAGCCGTACCCCGGATGCACGGCCTCGGCGCCCGTGATTTCGGCCGCGGCGATTATCCTCGGCACCTTCAGGTAGGACTGCGCGGCGCGCGCCGGACCGATGCACACGGCCTCGTCCGCGAAACGCACGTGCAGCGATTCCTGGTCGGCTTCGGAGTGCACGGCCACGGTGCTGATGTCGAGCTCGCGGCACGCCCGCACGATGCGCAGCGCGATTTCACCCCGGTTGGCGATCAGCAGCTTCTTGAACATGTGGCTGTCAGGCTTCCACGAGCTCTCGGCTCAGGCGGGGTCGACCCGGAAGAGAACCTGGCCGTAGTCGACCGGCTCGGCGTTGTCGGCGCAGATCTCGACGATCCTCCCGGCGACCTCGCACTCCAGTTCGTTCATCAGCTTCATCGCTTCGATCACGCACAGCACATCACCGGCTGCGACCGCCGACCCCACCTGAACGTAGGGAGCGGCCTCGGGGGACGGCGCCCGATAGAAGGTGCCCACCATCGGCGACGTCACCTCGATCAGGTTGGCGGAAGCCGCTTCCGGTGGCGGGGCTTCTTCATCGGGCGGCGGGGCCGGTTCGGGCGAGGCCGCCGGGGCCGGAGCGGAGGGGGGCGCGCGCAGGGACTCGGGCACGATCACGCCGCCGCTCGGGGACTTGGCGAGCCGGATCCGCGTTGCGCCCCGCTCGATTTCCAGACTGTCGAGCGAGGACTCGTCCACCAGGCGCACCAGTGCCTGCAGCAGCTCGATGTCGATCATCCGCTTACCCGCGTCAGGTATTTGTCTTCACGCCGGTCGATCTTCAGCGTGTCCCCGATATCCACGAACAGCGGCACCTGCACGACCGCGCCGGTCTCCAGCGTGGCCGGCTTGGTCGCCCCCTGCGCCGTGTCTCCCTTGAAGCCGGGATTCGTGTCCACGACCTCGAGCGCGACGAAATCGGGGAGTTCGACGCTGAGCACATTCCCGTCATGGACAAGCCCGTGACACTCCATGTTCTCCTTCAGGTACTTCAGCTGGTCCTCGCCGAGCATGTCGGCGCTGATGGGGATCAGGTCGTAGGTCTCCTGATCCATGAAGTGGTAGAGTTCGCCATCGGTGTACGAATAGTTGACGGGCCGCCGCTCCAGCCGCACGCTGGTGACGCGCTCGCCGGCGCGAAAGGTCTTGTCCACCACGGCGCCCGAAAGGACGTTCTTCAGCTTGGTGCGCACGAAGGCGCCGCCCTTGCCGGGCTTGACGTGCTGGAAATACGTGATGGTCCAGAGCACGCTGTCGATCTCCAGGACCATCCCGTTGCGAAAATTTGCGGTACTAGCCATGAAATTGGGTTCCGGTATCCTCTTGTGGTCGGGCCCCTGGTCGCGCGTCGCCGGCCCGGCGTCTCGCCGTCTTCGGTGCTGCGCGGGGGGTCATCCACCGGCTGCTAACAGCCTGCATTCTGCCTGACAAGGTAGTTGTTCAGGCAACGAAGGCCCGAAAGATAGCTGTCAACTCCGAAACCGGCGACCACACCCACCGCTGCCGGCGTCAGGAATGACTGGCGACGAAAGCTCTCCCGGCTTGCGGGATTGCTCAAATGCACTTCGGCAAAGGGTTTCGAGGTCGCCAGGAGCCCGTCGAGGAGGGCAACCGAGGTGTGGCCCAGCCCGGCCGGGTTGATCAGCACCCCGTCCACGCGCTCGCGGATCTCGGACAGGTAGTCGAGGATCCGCCCTTCGCAATTGGACTGGAAGGTCTCGACCCCGGCCCCGATTTCCCGGCCCAGATCCTGCAGCGCCCGGTCGATGTCCTCGAGTGTGTCCGTACCGTACACCTCCGGCTCACGGACTCCGAGAAGATTGAGATTGGGGCCGTGCACGACGGCAATCCTCACTGGGCGGTTCCTTTCGCGTGACTTGACGCTCCCCGTCCCCGCGGACTCCACTGCGCCCCACTCCCCGGGCGGCGAGCGCCAGAAAGGTAGATTTTTCGCGACAAGGGTGTCAACGCGCCGCCGTTCCTTGAAGACGGGTCCGCCAAAGGGTTAGCTTCCCTGTCCTTGCAAGGAGGTGGCACCTGCCATGATGGAGCAACTGAGAAGAAGCACGAAGTGGATCATGATCCTCGTGGCCCTGGCCTTCGGAGGACTCATGTTCTTCGAGTGGGGCATGGATATCACCGGTCAGACGTCCGGGTCCTTCGGCGAGATCGGCCGCGTCAACGGCATCCCCGTAAGCTATGAACAGTACATGGCTTCGTATCGCAATCTCTATGACCAGGCTCAGCAGTTTCAGGAGGAGCCGATCACCAGCATCCAGAACTCGGAGATCGAGGAGCAGGCCTGGAACGAGGTGGTCAACTCCATCCTGATTCAGCAGGAGCTGGAGCGCCGGAACATCCTTGTGACCGACGAGGAAGTGCGCATGGCAGCCCTGACGAGCCCGCCCCCCGACGTCATGGCCAACCCCGCGTTCCTGACGGACGAGGTGTTCGACATCACCAAGTACCAGCAGTTCGTGTCGATGGCGGACAACCTCGTGCAACTGCAGCTGGAAGCCTACTACCGCGACATCATCCCGCGGGGCAAGCTTCTGCGGCAGGTGTCGTCGGGGATCCACCTGTCCGACGCCGAGCTGTGGACCGCATACCGCGACATGAACGAGAGATCGAGCGTCAGCTACGTCTCCTTCGAGCCCATTGTGCGCGTGTCCGATGATCAGATCGAGATCACGGATGCGGAGGTATCACGCTACTACTCCGACAACCGCGAGGATTTCTCGGTTCCCGCCAGTGCGGGCGTCATCTCGGTGTCCTTCAGCAAGGCCCCCACGCCGGCGGATACGGCCGTGGTGCTGGCCAGGGTCGCCGAGATCAGGCAGTCCATACTCGACGGCGAGGACTTTGCCGAGGTCGCCGCGCGCGAGTCCGAGGACGAGGCCACCGCCCCCGACGGCGGCAATCTGGGCGTGTTTGCACAGGGCGACATGGTGGCTCCGTTCGACTCCGCGGTCTTCGCGGCGCCCCTGAACCGAATCACCGAGCCAGTGCGGACAGCCTTCGGGGTCCACCTTGTCGAGGTCAGCGAGCGGTGGGGACAGGACTCCGCGCAGGCTCGACACATCCTGCTGCCCTTCGAGCGCACCGACGAGTCCGAGATCGACCTGCTGGCCCTGGCGGATTCCCTGGAAGAGCTCGGCGAGTCGATGCCGCTCGCCGACGCGGCGGCCATCGTCGGGCTGGAGACCGACACGCTGGATCTGATCGAAACCCTCCCGATCGTCCCCGGGGCGGGCGATGTGGCCGAGGGAGGCGAGTGGGTCTTCGAGCCGGAGACCGCGGTCGGCGATGTGAGCCCCGTGTTCGAGAACAGCACCTCATTCTACGCCATCGAGCTCGTGTCGATCGATCCGTCGCGCTATCTGACGGAAGAGGAAGCCGGGGCGGCGATTCGGGGCACAATCGGTCTCGACAAGAAGGTCGCGGTGGCGCTCGACGAGGCGCGGGAGCTCGCCGCCGAGGTGCAATCAGGCCGGTCGCTGACCGAGGTGGCCCGCGAGTTCGGCCTGGAGGTGCGGGATGCGGGTCCGTTCGCGCGCAACGACTTCGTCCCGGGACTGGGACGGCACAACGCGGCCGTCGGCACGGCGTTCGGTCTCGACATTGGAGAGATCTCCGACGCTGTCGAGGCGAACCGCAATGCGTACGTGCTGGAGAGGACCGGAGCCGAGGCCGCCGACAGCCTTGCGTGGGTCGAACAGATCGACCTGCAGAGGCTCCAGTCGGTGAACACCATCCGCCAGCAGCGCCTCACCCAGTGGATCGAAGCACTGCGCGCCACGGCGAGGATCGTGGACCGGCGGGAACAGGTGCTGAATCCGCCCGACGACCAGCAGGGACTACCGCTGCCGCCGGTCTTCTAGCCTATCCCGTCGTCAACCGGCGCGGAGAGCCTTCTTCCTTACCGTCGGCGCCGGATTGCTCTTCCCGCGCCGCTGGAAGCTCCTTGTCCACCCGAACGGACGATTGAACTTCCCGGACCGAGGACTTGAATTCCCTGATTCCCTTGCCGAGGGAAGTCCCGATCTCCGGCAGTCGCTTTGCTCCAAACAGGAGCAGTACGACCAGGAAGACCAGAATCATCTCCCCCATGCCAAGACTGAAAGGCATATTGCTACCTCCTCTGGCCGGAACCCCCCGAGGGACTTTCCCTTTTCGGCCTGCCGGTTACTGGTTGGACGGACAAGCTAACGCAAACGCGACCATTGGCGAAAGAACGCCTGTCTTCAGCCACCCCCGCCCGGGTTCCGCGATCAGATCCAGGAGCGAGCCGCAAATCCGGCCAGGGCGATTCCTACCAGCGTAAGGACGTTGAGAGCGAAGGAGACCGGTCCGATCGTGAAGCTCACGGAGACCAGGTCCAGAAAGAACGGGCCGACCGAGGCCGACGCTGACGTCGTTAGGAACGAGCGCGCCGCGCTCTCGGGAAGGAAGATCTCGGCAAGTCTGGTCAACAGTCCGCCCAGGAAAAGGCCGAAGATTATCGCCACCGTTCCCCTTCGAAGCCTCTGGACTCGACGCAGAATCATCTGGAGCGATCGGTCACATAGAGGACCGCCTCGTGCAGGGCGTCGAGCGCCGGGCCGGGCGGGAGCCCGTGAATTGCCGCCTCGGCCGCACGCGCGTACGCGGTGGCCTTGTCTCTTGCGTATTCGATCCCGCCGTGTTGCCGGACCAGCGAAATGACGTGGTCGACTTCCGCGTCTCCGGGCTCCACGAGGGTGAAGACATGCCGCACTTCGTCGACCTCCGCGGGCGACATGGCTCGCAGCGCGCCGACCAGCGGCAACGTGACCTTTCTCCCGCGCAGGTCGAGCCCGGCCGGTTTGCCGGTTACGTCCTCGCTTCCGACGTAGTCGAGCATATCGTCCTGCATCTGAAAGGCCATTCCCAGGGAGTGGCCGTAGTGCCGCAGCGGCACTCGATTGGCCGGACTGCCCGCCAGTGCACCCATCTCACACGCCGCAGCCATGAGCGAGGCCGTCTTGGCGGCGATCAGGCGGAAGTACTCGTCCTCCGAGTAGGTGATGTCGTCGTAGGAGAGGAGCTGCCGCATTTCGCCCACGCTCATCCGGTTCGCCGCGGCGCCCAGCACCCGCACGGATTCGAGGTCGCCCAGGCCCGCAAGCTCCGTGACCGCACGGCTGTACAGGTAGTCACCCATGATGATCGCGATCTGGTGCGTCCAGACCGAGTTCACCGTCGGCATGCCGCGGCGGAGGACCGAATGGTCGACGGCATCGTCGTGCACGAGCGTTGCGATGTGTACAAGTTCGACGGCCGCGGCCAGGGTAATCGCGTTGTCACGCCGCTTGCCCTCGATCTCGCTGCAGAGCAGCAACAAAGTGGGGCGGAACAGCTTGCCCGGTACCTGCAGCAGATAGTCGTTGACCTCGTCGACCATCGAGAAGTCGGCCACCGCGATGCTCCGCAGTTCGTCCATCACGCGGTCCAGGCGCTCCCGAACCGGTGCCTGTATGCCGGGAAGGCCAGCTGGAGCCGTCTTCAATGCAGCAGTCCGATTCATTGGTTCCGGGCGCGTCTCGTTCGCGGTGGTTCGGGTGCGGGTCCCACGGGCCGGCAAGCCAGTCGTCTGCACAGGGGCAACCGTCTTCGCAGTATCAAGATAGCAATTGAACGGCTGGTAGGCATATAGGATGGGCTAACCGCTCCCGGCTTCCATGTGCGCAGCCAGCCGTCTACTCAGAACCCGATCTTCGGACCAGTCGCGAATCCCCATCGCCTTCACGGCCGAAGGCGCGGCCATCTGGTCGGGACACATCCCGATCACCTCGGTCCCGGAAACCCTCCCCCGCAGGGCCCGTACCTCGTTTTCGATCGCGCGAAAGACATCCCCGGGAACGGTGCGCGCCGGATTCTCGAGATTCATGGAGATCTGGGTGCGTCCCTGACGCGGAAGCCACAGGGCCAGCGCCCTCAGGCCGGGAAAACCGCCGCCTGCCTCGCGGATGCGCGCCGCGATCGCCCTTGCCCGCTCCAGGGGCACACCCTCGATATCGACGTTCCAGGCGAGCAGGAGTCCCCGCGCGCCGACACAGGTAGTGCCAGCCGCGGGGTGTGCGATCGGATGCAGTTGTGCCCCGCGCGGTTCCCTCCCCGCCAGATCGGCCGCGGGCCGGTCCCTGGCCCGGCGCCGAATCGAGGCAAGGTCGCGCCCCTGCGGCCGGGACGCGTGGCCGTAGAACTGAACGGGAATGCCCAGGCCGGCGATGCGGCCCCCGACCCGGTGCGCCAACTGCACCACATTCTCCATCTCGATGCCGTGCAGCGGCACGAACGGCAGCACATCCAGCGCTCCGACCCGGGGATGCACCCCGGCGTGGTCACGAAGATCGATCCGCTCCAGGGCCAGCTCGGCCGCCGCCAACGCACCGCGCTCGATCGCTTGCGGCGACCCGATCGCCGTCACCACGGAGCGGTGGTGATCGGGATCCATGGTCGTGTGGAGCACTTCGCATCCGCCTGACGCGAACGCATCCGCCGCAGCGCCGACAAAGCCCGGATCGCGGCCCTCGCTGAAGTTGGGAACCGCTTCCACGACCTGGGTCATGGGCTGGCCACCCCCGTTCATTCAGGTATCGGTCACGACCCGGCAGCCCCACCCACGCGGTCCAGGTTGGGGTTGCCGGGCTGGGTCTGGTAGGCCCAGTCGAAGACGATCAGCTCGTCGCCCTCCTGGTCCAAACCGGTGATCGTCGCCCGCAGCGCGCCGAAGCGAGTGTCGCCGTCGTCGCCGGGCACGCGGAACATGTACGTGAAGCCAGGATCCAGCGCGACCGCGGCCGACGTGTATCCGGAGGTCGGCGCGCTCTCCCACGATTCGCAGTCCAAATCCGCTCCGGGTCCGCACTTGAGCGCGGTGGTCCAGCGGGATTCCGGATAGATGCGGGCGTTCGGGCCCGGGACCATCCGCAGGCCGCGCGCGTCGGCCTCGAGCCGGAAGTGCCGATGTTCGCTGTTGCCCGGCATGACCGCCTGCACGTCCTCCGACTCCTGGAAGCGGAATCCCGACGCCGTGGGCACGTCCCGGTGCGTGTACATGATGTCGCCCGTGTAGTCCAGCCTGGGAGTGCAGTCCACCGCTTCACTGCCGTCGCTCTCGTGGCCCTGGTCGTCCAGGGAGGTGACGAAGTATGTGGTCGTGTGCCCATTCTCTGCGAGGAAATCGACGAATCCCGGGGAATCGGTCTCGCCCACCAGGTAGTACTCGCCCTCGGCCGAAGCATAGATCCTGTACGCCAGAAAATCGTCTTCCGCCGCAGGCGCATCGTCCCAGCGAAGATAGGCCGCGCCGTCCAGTGCCACGGTTTCGAGGCGCTCCGGCACAGCCGGCGGCACGGGCTCCGGGACCCGGACTTCGACGGCATGCTCGCTCGCGGTCTCCAGGCCGCTGTCCAGGTCGACCGCCGCGACGTAGTACTCGTAGGTCACTCCGCCGACAACGTTGATGTCGCGGTACACGCACTCCGATTCAATGCAGCTCGTGATCTCGGCGATGAAGAAGTAGTCGGCGTCGCTTACACGTTTGCCGTAGACCCGGAAGGGCTCGCCGTCCCAGCGGGGTCCCATCCTCCAGGTCAGGTCTACTCCACGGTTGTAGTAGTACGCGGCCAGGTCCCGCGGCGCGTCGGGATCATCGGACAGGAAGGTCAGTTGGCCGTCGCATGCGCCCACGGCAAGCACCCCCGCCACTGCAAGGGCGAAATGGATCGTTTTGTAGCGCTTCATGTCTTTCCTCTCGTTTCGTCGCGGATCGGCAATACGCGTGGCTCGGCCTCGCGGTGAAGCCGACATGATGCATGAGCCGTACCGCAACGCCTGGGAGCCGTCTGCAGTGGCTATGCGGCGTTCAGGCCCGCATTCGATCTGCCGCTGTCCTCTCGCGGGGACGCTGCGGGGGCCTCGATGCGGACAGTCAGCTGCCCTCAACTCCCCCCGTGCGCTGCTCGTAGTCGAAGTGGAGATCCCGATTGTCGGACAGGGCCACCTCGAAGAGGAAGGTCCAATTCCCGGTTGCCGTCTGGCGGAAGGAGAAGTCGGCCTCCCACCGGTGCATCTCGCGCTGCAGACTGATCATGTGATCGTTGAAAGCCTGCGCGACGACATCGTAGGAGGTGCGCCACCTCACCGACCATTTCTCGGTCGGCTGGAAGTTGAGCGTCCCTTGCACCATCTGGTTGTCGCCACCCGCGACCCCCCGCGTACGGGCGAGCGAATAGGAAACCTGGGCATCCCATTTTCCGACGTCGCCCTGTTGTCTGCGCGGCGCGGCCCCGCGATCGCGTCCGCCCCCGGGCACGATCGTCGACTCGCCCAGATCCTCGTTCTCGAATCCCGCCGGATCCGAGGGGTCTTCATCGTCCTGATCCTGGGTCTGGGAAGTCGCCTGCGTGGTGTCTCCGACCTCCCCGCCGGCAAGTCCCCGGAGCCAACGGAAGAGAGCGGTTTGACTGCCCATCGAGAATCCCAGGTTCACGTTGGATACGTAGAACGAGAAATCCCTCGCCCCTCCCGCTGCGCCGCCGCCGGTGTCGTCGAAGATCTGGTGCTCCAGCGAGACCGTCAGGCCGCGCAGGTAGTCCGAACTGATCTGGTGGGACAGGCGCAGGTTGTCGGTGAATCCCCGCGTGAAGTGCCCGAGTTGGCTGGCCTGTTCGAAATCGTAGGTCACCGCGCTGGTACGCAGAGCCAGAACTGTGACTTTCTCCGACTGCGGGAGACGCCTCGGCCCTCCCGAGGGGTCGACGGCCGCAGCCTCGGCGGCCGCGGAATCCGCCTCTTCATCGTCGACCCGCATTTCCCAGGTCTGATTGAGCCCGAAGATGACTTCCCGCTTGGGCTGGACGGCCCGGTCGCCGAAGGTGGCGATCTGCTGGGCAGTTGGCGTCACCTCGGGCGTCCATGCGAAGTCGAAGCTCGGCGACACCTTGTGGCGCAGTCGCCCGCCCATGAAGAATCCGTAGAAGTCCGACTTGAGCTGCGCGCCAAAAGAGATGCGGCTGGGCGCCGAAACGAAGCCTCCGCCCGCCACCGTGCTCGTGTCGGACTTGATCGAGCGGCCGGAAATCGAGAGTTGCGGCGTGAGGGTCGTTGACCCGACGAGCGTCTGCTGGTAGTTGATGCCAGTCGACCAGGTGAGGTTGCTCTTCGCGAAGTCGATGTCCTCCAGGGTCCCCGGGGCGAAGAGGACCGACCGCCGCAGATCGCCGACGCTTCCGACCCCCGCGCGCCGCATCGGCATTTGGGCCGGGTCGAAGAAGCCGGCGGGCAGGCCGCGAGAGATGTCGCGATTCAGGTCGAAGCTCTGCGAGACCGAGAAGTTGCCCGCCGAAAGGTTGGCCGACAGGCCGCCGCGCCAGGCTTCGCTGTCCGCGTGGCCGAGAGTGAACGACTCTCCTTCCATCAGGTTCGGGATCGGCTGGTCGCGGATGGCTCTCGAAGCCCGCGCCGAAGCCGACAGCGTGGCGTTGTTGTAGAAGCGCGCCCGGTTGAACGGGGCCGGAAGGAGCGTGATGGTCGAGAGCGACAGGTTGGCCGTAGGCAGCGTCATTTCGACGCGGTCGTCAGAGAGGAACTGCCTCCGGTTGGCGCTGAGCGAGAGCGTGCCCCAGTCGAAGCGCCGGTTGAATCCGCCCTCCGAGTCGATCGACTGCGTGACTTCCCGGGGGTCGAAGGAGTTCTGGCGCACGAACGCGGCGCTGGAGGCGTAGCGGCCCGAAAGCCGGAGCTTGCTGCGCTCCGATATCTCCCAGTTGTAGCTCGCGTCGAATGCCAGCTCGGACCCGCCCTGGACCCTCCAGAACTGGCGGAAGTTGATATTGGAGTCCATGAACTGCCGCAACCAGTTGAACTGCATCGCACCGGTGAGCGCCGTGTAGTTTCCGCTCCACCAGTCCATGCTGACCTGGCTGTCGAAGTAGTCGTTGATCGCCCAGTAGAAGCCGAGGTTCGACAGTCGGCGCGCGTAGCTGCCGGAAGTGCGCACGATGTCGTTCACCGAGAATCGGATCGGCAGCAACCCCGAACGGCGCCCCTGCTCGGTGCTCTGCGCGATGAACGGGAGCCACATCACCCCAACATCCGAGAAGTACAGCAGCACATTCCTGGCGACCAGGGTGCCGCCCTCCGACATCTTGATTTCGCGCGCCACGAAATGGTAGTGCGGTTCCTCGTCGTCGCAGCTGGTGAACATGACGTCGTGGCCGAAGGAGACATCCGCATTCACCCACGGGAAGTCGCCCTGCACGATCCAGTCGCCGAGCCCCGAGTCCATTCTCGTGCGGACATCGGATGCCGTGCCCCGGTCCTCGTTGAGGTCGAAGATGATCCGGCGGGTCGTCACCTCGTCGCCATCTTCGGGCCGGTAGGTGGCCGAGTCGCCGATGGTCACCAGTCGTCCGGTCTTCTCGTCGAAGACAAGCGCGGAGTCGGCCGCGAGTTCCAGCCCCTCGCGATTCATCACGGCCTGGGTGCCTTCGTTGCCATAGAGTGTCAGCACCCTCGAACGCGTCTCGAAATTGGCCGCCTGGCCCCGGTATTGAACCAGGTCGTAGCCCGGCAAAGCCAACAGCTCCAGAAGCGTAGAATCCGAGGTGGCGACCATGTTCAGGTTGTTGTCGACGGTGTCGACAGGCGTCAGGCCAGTCGTGTCGCCGAGTCGCCGGGTGAGGCGCTCCAGCCGCTCGCGAATCACATCCTGGAGCGAATCGCGCACCTCCTGCGCCGACGCGGGGGCACTGGCGCCCAGTGCGAGTGCCAGTCCCAGCAGTCCGCGGATGAATCCGCGCGAGCATCGAGCTGCTCGCCCCCGGACCAGCAAGCCCGGGCGAGGACGACGGGCCATTCCTGGGTCCACGGGCTGCTACCCCTCGTCGTCCGGTTTCAGGTCCGTGTCGCCCCCGGCGGGATCCCCGTGATCGTAGGGGGTTGCGTCGGCGCTCTCCTCACCCTCATCCGTCGCCACCGATTCCTCCGGCGGTGTCGGGTCGGCCTCCTGCGCCCTGCTCTCGCGCCCCCGCCAGATCATCACCGACAGGAGGATGCTGAATTCGTAGAGGGCAACCAGAGGCACCGTCAGAAGGATTGTGACGTTGATCATGTCTCCAGGGGAAATGAGACTGGCAAGCACGAGCATCCCGACCAGGGCATGGCGCCGCTTGGTTCTGAGAAAAGTCGGAGTTACCACACCGAGCACGCTCAGGACCAGGATTACCACCGGCAATTCGAAGACGATGCCAAACGCAAGCAACAGTTTGACGACGAAGCCGATGTATCCGGTTGCCGTGTAGTTGGGGGTCAGGGACTCTACCTGGAACCCGACCAGAAAGCGAAGCGTGATCGGAAGCGCGACGAAGTACGCCAGGGCCACGCCGGCCAGGAAGAGAACGAGACCCATATACAGGGACGGAATGATGGCCCGTTTCTCGTGCTTCTCAAGCGCGGGCGCAAAAAAGCCCCACCCCTGGTAGGCGATGACGGGGAACGCCAGTAGCACCCCGACCGTAAGGGACACCTGGAGGTACAGGAAGAATCCACCTCCCGGAGCCAGGTACATCAGGCGCCACTCTTCCCCGAAGATCTCTCGCCCGGGGTCGATCAACAGCCCGATCACGTTGTAGTAGTGGACGACGGCGAGGCCCACCACGAGCCCGACGATCACGGCCAGCAGACTCCACAGGATCCGCCAGCGCAGCTCCTCGAGGTGATCGAGGAACGGCATCTCGGCCTTGGGATTGGCACCTCGCGCAAGGAGTCCCTCCCGGAGCCGCCTCATTGGTCTTCCTCCCGCGGGGCGGCCTGCGGATCCAGCAACAGTTCACCCTGGAAACGGTGCTGCTGCACCCTGCGCGCCTTCACATTGAGTTGGTCCACAGCTTCCTGGAACTCGTCGATATGTTGGAAGTTCCTGTATACGGACGCATAACGGATATACGCGACCCGGTCGAGCGGCTCCAATCCCGCCATGACTGCCTCCCCGATCACCTCGGAGGAGATCTCGACTCCCGCGGAACCCGACACGGCATCCTCGATCCGGTCGACGAGTGACTCGACCTCGGAGGGCGACACGGGACGCTTGGCACACGCCACCGCGATGCTCGCCCGCAGTTTTTCACGCTCAAAGTTCTCAGCGCTGCCATCCCGCTTCAACACCTGGAGGGTGCGCTGCTCCACATTTTCGTAGGTGGTGAACCTGTCGCCGCACTGCAGACACTCCCGCCGCCGGCGGATGGCCCGGCCACCTCTCGCCGCACGCGTGTCGACCACCTTTGTGGATCCGGAGTCGCAGGAGAGACATCGCATCGGAAGCCCTCACCGATCCCGCAGCCGAAACCGAACCGCCATCGACCCGGTCCAGCGACGACGGGTCAGGGAATCGCCTCGAGCCGCTCCTGGGCGCGCGGCGTCAGCGTGTGGTCCGGATAGGAATCGATCAACCGCTGCAGGTACTCGCGCGCCCTCGCGATGTCGTCGATTGCAATGCACAGCAGGCCAGCCTGGAAGAGTGCGCGAGGGACCTCTTCGGCCTCGGGGAAGAGGTCGGGGATCGTAAGGTAGGCGTCGATTGCCTCGTCCAGCTCGTCATCGAGGGCTCGCAGTTCGGCGAGGTGGAGGTACGCGGCCGGTGCGTAGTCGCTGTTCGGGTACTCCTCCAGGAATGTCTCCAACGCTCGGCGAGCGCTCCCGGTAAGTCCCATGTCGAGCACCTCGACGATGGCGGCGAAGGCCTCCGCATCGGCGTCCGAGAATTGACTCTCGGAGGGCTCCTCGCTCTCTTCCTCCCCTCCTTCTTCGACGGTGTCGGCCGGCAGTGGACGGGAGACACGCTCGATCTGGCGCCGCTGGGCGTTCAATTCCTCGGTCATCTGGGCCAGGCTGTACTGGCTCTGTCCCACCAGTTCGCCCATGACCAGCTGCTGGTTCTGAATTGCGAGCAACCGATTGTTGACCTCGCCCCGCAGCTCGAACAGCATCCGCGCCAGCTCGGCCACGGAGTCGAGAGCTTCACCGTTGGCACCATCGACCGATCGCCGCAGCGCCTCGAAAGCGGAATCCTGCCTGGCGGCCAACAGGCGCACCTCGTACTGCAGCTCCCGCAGATCGCCCGAGGTTGCGCAACCCGCCAGCACACTGGAGAGGAGGAGCCCCGCGACCCACCCGAACCTGCCAGTCCTATGCGACACTAAACCTCCGCCTTGAGCATCCGCCATGCCGACGTTCCCCACGCCGCGCTGCCGCGACGCGGATCGGCTCCCCACTTCCCCGGCCGTTATTGCCCGATACCGTCGCCGCCAGCGGTGATCACGAACTCGACCCTCCGATTCTGTGCCCAGGCCGCCTCGGTGGACCCCTGTGCGACGGGCTGCTCCTCGCCGTAGGACACGGACGCGAAGCGCCCCCCATCGAGTCCGAACCCGGTGAGGAACTGGATCACCGCCTCGGCGCGCTCGTTGCCCAGGGCGATGTTGTACTCGGAGGTGCCCCGCTCGTCGGCGTGGCCCTCCATGCGCAGCTGCACCCCGGGGTTGTCGCGCAGGATATCCAGCTTGGCCCGCAGGCTGGATTCGGTGTCCGACCGGATCGTGGCCTCGTCGTAATCGAAGTAGACCGTTTCCGTAAGCGCGCGGCGGGCCGCCTCGGCCGCCCGCTGCCTTTCCCGCTCGGCTGCCTCCATTTCGGCACGACGTCGCGCCTCCTCGGCCTCCTGAGCTCTGCGGATCGAGTCCTGGCGCATCCGCTCCAACTCTTCCGCGGTCGGGCCGGTCGGCTCCGGAGCCATTTCCGGCTCGGGCTCGCTCCCGCACGCGGCGAGCAGAAAAGTGGTGGCGAAGGCTGCGAGAACGAAACGACGGTTAGTCATACCTGCTCCCGGGTAGTGGAACATCTTGTGGGACCTTGTCCTGGAACTGTTTGTATATAGGGGATTGACCCCGCCTGATCAAGTATTGGAGCCGCGCCGTTCCGCCGGGGTCGGCACAGCCGGCGCCCAGGGGGTCGTGGTGGCGGGTTGTCACGGATTCCCGATCTCCGCGGACAGGGCCGCAAGGGACGGTGACCAGTCCGTGTCGGAAGCGCGAACGCTCGCGACCAGCGTGCGCGTGCGGCCGGTGGCCGAGTCGACCACGAACACGCCGAATCCGTTGCTGCGCTCTCCGACGAAGACGATGTGTCTGCCGTCCGGGGCCCAGCTGGGATCTTCGTTGTTTCCCTCGCGCGTCAACTGGATCAGACGGTTGTCACCCACCTCGGGGTCAGCCACGAAGATGTGGTACCGGTTGTACACCCGCCGCCGCACGATGCCCCCGGCAAACGCCACCTTGCCGGACACCGAAGACCAGTCGGGGTCGGCGAAGTAGCCACCCTGGCCGTAGCGGTAGGGAGACACGAGAGTCGCCTCGCCCCCGCGGGCCGGCATCACGTAGACCTGGGGCGATGTCACCCCCAACCGGTTGGAAACAAAGATCATGCGGTCGCCATCGGGGGAATAGGTCGGCTGGATGTTCTTTGCCTGCCCCCCGACCAGCTGAACCAGACAGCAGCCGTCCCTGAGGTTGTAGCGGAACAGCCCCATGCCCATGAGGTTGAATGCCAGGTCCTGCCCGTTCGGATGGTAGGCCGGCATGAACTGCTGGCCTTCGCGGCCGATTTCGAGGGTGCGCTCGCCGCCTTCCTCCATGTCGAGTTCGTAGATTCTCGGGTAGCCCGACTTGTAGGAGACGTACGCGACGTGTTGCCCGTCGGGAGACCAGGTAGGCGAGATCGCGAGATTCTCGTCCCAGGTGACGCGCCGCAGGTTCTCGCCGTCGGAGTCGACGACGTACAACTCCTTTGCGGACGGGTTGCCGAAGGGGCGCATGGCAAAGAGGACGCGACTCGCCGCGGCGCCGGGATCGCCGGTCACCCACTCCACGACCGAGTCCGAGATGCGGTGCACCGCCATGCGGAAATCTTCGGCGCCGAGCGACGGCAGGGCAAAGCGGCCGCGCTCGACGCTGGTGAAGACGATGTCGTGCAGTTCGATCGACAGGAAGTGACGCCCGGCGATCTCCTCGACGGCTCCCATCAGCACCCAGTCCGCACCGTACTGATCCCACAGGCTGTATTGGATCCCCTCGTCGGCCAGGCCTTCCGGGAGCGAGTCCAGGACCACGAAGCGGTCGCTGAAGTCGAGATCCCTCGCAATGATGCCCTGCACTTCGGCGATCATCCCCCGACTGGTCTCGGGACCCGTGAAGGGGAGGATCGCCAGGGGAGGGATGTAGAGATTCTCGTACGCGAGTCCGAGCTGAATTCCCGGAATCGCGACTTCCTCCTGGGCATGGGCCGGCGGCACGGCGAAAAGCGGGAGCGTGAGTAGGGCGATCCTCAACAGTCCCGCTTGGAGCGCACGGCCGTTACGCCCGCTGCCTGTGACCGGCATGCGATCCGGGCCGGTGTGGGTGGCAGGTCGGGGGTTCAACATGTCGTCTCCGCGTAGCGCCTGGCGTCCGGTTCGGTGTCTCCGGAGCCGGGCCTGAACCTGAACTGTACCGGAAGTACTTCCCAAGGATACCCCTCGGGCAGCGGCCCCAGCCTGCCAGGCCTGCCCGCGCACTCGATCGCGCTCTCGGCGGCCAGGTCGAAGACAAAGCTGTTCGAAGACCGCGCGACGCCGATGTCGCTGATACTGCCATCCTCCTGGATCATGAATTGGACGACCACCTCCCGGTTGCCCGCCTCGGGGGCCCGAAAGCAGCGCCCGATTTGTCGAATGATGTTGTCGTAGTAGGCCGGGTAGTCCCGCCGCAACCCCTCCATGCGCACATCGATGTTCTGGCCTCCTTCTTCAGCTTCCGTCTCCTCGGTTTCCGCCGGGGCCGGTTCCTCGGCTGGCGGCGGGGTTTCCTCGGGCTCCGGCGGCGGTGTCTCCTCGGGCTCCGGGGCCGGGGGCTCCTCCTCTGCGGGGAGCGGTGCTTCCTCCTCTTCCACGGGATCTTCCGGCGTCTCCACGACCAGCTGGTCCTCTGGAGCGGGAGGGATGTCCTCCTCCGGCTGCGGGGCAGACACCGGAGGCGCCGAAACCACCCGGATCTCGACCGCCTCGAAGAAGACCGGGTCGGGTCGGAGCGCCGGGATCACCCAGAGGACGAGAACGAAGGCCACGACGTGGAGGGCGAGCGAAAGGCCCAGCGAGCGACCGTCCAGCGGATCGCTCGGGCCACCGTGGACCATGTTCGCCAGTTTGTGCCAGTTCATGGCAGCTCATCCACCCCGATCAGGTAGAGACCGACGCCCTCCTGGCTCGCGACGGTGCTCACGATGTTGAACACCAGGCCGTACCGCGCCGCCGAGTCCGCGCGCACGTAGACCGCATCCTGCTGGTTCGCTTGCAGCATCTGCCCCAGGATCCCCGCAATGTCTTCAGCCTGCACCTGCGTCTCGCCAAGGTAGACCGTGCCGTCGGCCTCAACGCTCACGATGATGTGCTGGTCCGACGCCTCGATCGATCCGACCTGGCCCTGCGGGAGATCCACATCGACCCCGCCCTGCAGAACGGGCGCGGTAATGATGAAGATCACGAGCAGGGTGAAAGCGACGTCCACGAGACTGGTGACATTGATTTCAGCCCGGACCGGAAGCCGCTCGCGCTGCCGATTCCGCCGGTCGCTCATACGTGGCCGCCCTTTGCCAGCGTCCCGATGAACTCGCTGGCAAAGCCCTCGAATTCACCGAGGATCAGATTGATTCGCGAGGCGAAGTGATTGTAGGCGATCACCGAAGGGATTGCGACGGCCAGCCCGGCGACCGTGGTGATCAGGGCCTCGGCCACCCCGGGCGCCACCGCACTGATGTTGGTGGAGCCGTGCTGGGTGATGCCGATGAAGGTGTTCATGATGCCGATCACCGTGCCCATCAGGCCGAGCAGCGGCGACACGGAACCGATGATCGCAAGCCAGTTGAGCCCGCGGGAGAGGTCGTCGATCTCTTCGGCCTCCACCTTGTCGATCACCATGCGGAGCGCGTCCAGCTGGGTGCGTGAGAGCCCGGTCGTCTGGCTAGCCCCGGTAAGCGCGCCGGGACGCAGTTCATCGAAGAACCCGAGTCCGCTCTGGAAGAGACGCGTGTAGGGGGATTCCTCCAGGCTCTGCACCGCGGCGTAGGCGTCGCCCAGGTTGGAGACCGATTCCAGATGGGCGACGAATTCGTCCCCGTCCCGGCGGATTTCGCGGAAGTGGCGGACCTTCGCGATGATCACCCACAGCGACAGCACCGAGAACAGGAGCAGCACCACCAGGACGATATGGGTGGGCGGACTCGCGCCCAGGATCATGTCGAGCACGCTGCGCGGCGGACCGGCCTGCAACAGAAGCGCGCCCGTCACGCGACCACCGCCGAGCGACCGGACGCGATGTGTTCGAAGGTGTGCATCATCCCTTCGCGCAGGCTGAACGCCGGCGCCCAGCCACGCTCCCGGATCCTGGTCGTGCAGAGGCAGCTGCGGCGCACGTCCCCCGCGCGAGCATCCCTGTGGACGCGCTCCACCCGAGTCCCGGCAACCTCTTCCAGCACGGCGGCCAGGGTGTTTACGCTCGTCGGATCGCCCGTCCCGACGTTGTACGCCCTGGCGTCGAGTCCGGGGGCGTCCTCGAGGGGCATCTGTGCCGCCAGCAGGTTGGCACTCGCGACATCCTTCACGTAGACGTAGTCCCGCAACTGCTCCCCGTCACCGTAGATCACCAGCGGTTCACTCCTGAGCAAACGGCTCGAAAAAATGGCCACAACGCCCGCTTCGCCGCTTGGATCCTGGCGGGGGCCGTAAACGTTGCTGTAGCGCAGCGCCACGTATTGCATGCCGTGCACCTGGCGGTAGTAGTCCAGGTAGTGCTCCCCGGTCAGCTTCGACACGCCGTAGGGCGATACCGGGCACTTCGGCACGGCCTCGGGGGTCGGAAACTCGGCGGCCTCCCCGTACACCACGCCACCGCTCGACACGAATACGACCCGCGAGGTGCCGGCCTCGCGCGCGCCCTCCAGGACATTTAGCAGCCCGACGATATTCACACGGGCGTCGGCGATCGGATCCGCGACCGACACCCTGACGTCGATCTGTGCGGCGTGATGGTTGATCACATCGAAACCCCCGTCCCGCACAAAGCGGCGCGCGTGAGGTTCGGCCAGATCCATCTCCACGAACTCGGCTCCCGCGGGAATGTTCTCCACCCGTCCAGAGGACAGATCGTCGAGAATCCAGACCTGGTCGCCGATGTCCAGATGGGCCTCCGCCACGTGGCTCCCCACGAATCCGGCGCCGCCTGTTACCAGCACTCTGCGGCCTGTGCGGGACGTCATTTTCGGGTGTCGTTCCTATCAGCCCGTGGAATAAATCGCGGCTGCGTTTCGGTCGCGATGCTTCCGTGCTCTTTCCGATGGCCGACCCCCCGGGGGGACCCGCCCATCCGAGCGCTGCACGGTATATGGTAATCAAACCCGCAAGGGGACGAGAACAACGGACACTTACCGTTGTCGCGATCAGCCCATATATTGCGCGGCCAACAGTCGGAGCACCGCTGTGTGACTCACGGAGAACCCGCCAATGATCGCTCGGAACAGGAGCCACCTGCACGACTATCTGCAGGGCCGAATGACCGGCGTGTACCCGGGCGGCTCGGTCGAGCGGGGATCCGCGGGCGACTCCGAACCGATCAAGACCTACCTGGTCGAGGTCCATGCCAACGGCGATCCGGAGAGAGGCCCCGATGTCAGCGTCGCAAAGACGCTCGAAGCGCTGGTTTCCGAGCCCTATCTCCAGGCCGGTTTCGCCGCCAGGGTTCATCCGGCGGACGAGCCCGGGCTCGTGACGATCGAGGGCCGTTACCGTGGAGAGACCCCGGTGTCCCTGTACGCCGACTGCAGCGATCCCCGTCACTGGCTGATCCACACGCTCGCGTCGAGCAGTACGGCGGACTGGGCCGTCGGGCGAATGGCCGCCGTCGGCACACCCCTGTCCCGGGTTGCGCTGCCGGGGCCGTTGCTCGAAGAATTCGCGGAACTGGGTCTGCTGGAAGGTCTTATTCTTAGTCACGACCGCCGACAGTTCCACAACGACGACGGACCCGACTCTCACTGTTTCATGTCGATGCAGTTGTGGGCCGGCCAGTCCGGCCGGATACTCTCGCTGCTGAGCCGAGAGAGTTCACTGAATGATTCCATCTCGTTGTCGCGGGTGCATGTACGGTACTGGCCCGACGAGGGCGACCGCGAGGCGACGTGCCTGGCGGAGATCGATCGCGACGGACGCATGGTCACGCGTGGCACCTCGTACGAGGGACATCTTCACTGGGTCAAGGTGTTCAAGCGCAACTACACCAGGCAGATCGAAAAGCTGGAATCCCTGTTCCGGATACGCGCGGACGGCGTGGCCGGGAAAGTCCTCGGCCGGAGCCTGACCATTGCGCCTGCTCGTCCCATTGAAGACGCTGCGCGCTTCTGTGACCGCGTCTTTTCCGGGACCCCGCCATTCAGGCTCTGGGGCGTCCCGGCGCAGGCATCCGCATCGTTCGCCCGCCTGCGCGCCCTGGATCTCGAGGTGGGAGGAGTGCTCGACCTCGAGGTTACGCCCGAGTTCATTCGCCTTTTCCTGCCGGTGGAGACCAGCGCGAACTCGGTCGTCCACTTCATCACCAACCTGCAGCACCACTTCGACTCCGGGGTTCGGCTGCTGGATCAGGATGGACAGGATGTCCTCGAACTTTAGGCTGCAAGTCACCAACCTGCTCATCGGGATGTGCCGGGGAACCCCCGGGCTTTCCGGAGAACTCCGCGGACTTGGGTATCGCGAGCAGTGGATCGCGCGCGGGTTCCCCCGCAACGTGGAAAGCGGGAGTCATCCCGTGCTGGTGTTGGCATCCCGTGCGATGCGTCACTCGCTGTTTGTGGAGTTGGCTTCGGGGCCGCAAATCAGTCCCGAACGGCTCTTGCGCTATACGAGAACCACGGCCGTGGAACTCCGGCGAGGCACGAATCTGGCCCGCGAACAGACCGAGACCTACGGCGTCGCCGTCTTCGGACTGGCAGAGCACAGGGACACGCTGCTTGCCAGTATCGAGGAGAGTGGTGTGCGGGCAGCACTGCTGCTCTGCGATTCGGAGGGAATCAGACTCGACGTCAATCCGTTCATTCAGGCGGCGCTCACCAACATCTTCCGTCCCATGCTGCCGATCGACTGGCTGGCCGTGCCGAGATGGATTCCCTTCGATCACGAGTCCGGACAGGCGGACATTGCGGGTTCGGTCATACCGGATGTGGTCGCTCGATTCCTCGCCGGCGAAACCCGGCTGGACATCGGCGACATATGCAGACGACAGGTTCTGTGGGACCTCACCACCGAGACGGGACGGACGAAGCTCCGGGTGAGTGTCAGGAAGGTGCTGGTCGAAGCGGCCAACCTGGAGATGCGAAAGTACTTCCTGGTGCGCGGCAGATTCGTCGAAGCGGCGAGTTTGAGCCGGGACGACGGAATGCCTATCGAGCACCGTACCCTGAGGATTGTTTCGCAGCGACAGGAGCAGTTGCTGGCTCGCCTGGGAGCGGATAGTCCCGTCCCTGTCGCGGGAGGCCTCGAAGCGGTCGCTCAGCCGGAAGAGTCGCCCGAGCCCGACAGCTCCAGCGACAGGATGCAGGCGTCCTCGGCCGGGTCCTGATAGTAGGATTGGTGCATTCCGATCCCCTGGAAGCCGAATCGCTCGTACAGATTGATCGCCCCGATGTTGGAGGCACGCACCGCTAGGTATAGGTGGCTCACCCCACGGTCCTCAAGGGTCCGGGTGGCCTCTGCAAGTAGCGCTCTTGCCACGCCCTGGCCCCGATTCGCCGGGCTTACTGCCAGGTTGGCGAGCTCCGCCTCGCCGGTCGCGCAGATCAGCACCGTATAGCCGACCACCACATCGCGGTCGGTGGCGACCAGCAACTCGGCTTCCGTACGGAGGAGGATGCTCGCGAAGGTGTCCCGGCACCACGGACGCGAGAACGCCGCTGCCTCGATCTCGCAGATCGCGTCAAGGTCCTGCGTCCGGGCCCGCCGCACCCCCACCCCACCCCTCATCCCGGCCTCCATTCCCGCACGTACTCCGGCTCCCAGTTCGCGGCATCCACCGCCACCCAGTCGCAGCAGCACAGCACCCCGTCGGCTCCCGGCACACCCGCGGGAGGAGGCCGCACGGCGTACCCGGCAGCGCCGATTAGCGCGGCGTGGCTAGCGGCGCCGTCACCCATGAAGACGGTGTTGCGGGGGGGACGCCCGTTTATGACATCCAGGATCGTGCCGCCGTGCGGCGCGATCGCCTGATCCGCCCCTGCGGCTCCCACATCGTAGCAGGCGCCGTAGACGCGACCGCCCCTCGCATCGAAAAGCACGTAGCGAATCTCGGGCTCCTCGCCTGCAAGTGGGGAGGCGCCTGCCGGCGGAGATGCGCCCGCAACCGCCGCTGCGCGCAGACTGGAGGTGGCGTAGAGCGGCACCTCCAGGCTGCACGACAGCCCCTTGGCGGCAGCCGCGGCCACCTTCACCCCCGTGAAGGACCCGGGTCCCGCCCCGACCGCGATGCCGACCAGGTCATCCACTCCCAGTCTCCGCTCGTCCAGCACCCCCTCGATCGCCGGAATCAGCCCGACCGAATGCCGGGACGGCTCCGGGAGCAGCCTGCGCGCCACAACCACACCGCCCTCGGCGAGCGCGACCGATCCCAGGCGGCTCGAGGTCTCGATCCCGAGCACGGGGCCCTCCGGTGCGCCTTCAGAAAGGCCGCAGCCGGCATCCTCACCGGGCATCTCCACTCCGCCCCCGCCCAACTCCGACCCGCCGCTCACCGGATGCCAACCGGGAAGGAGGGGAGAGCGGCCGGCTCCCCACACCGCTCCACCTCGACCGTACGACTGCCTGGGCCCGCACCCGAAAACCCCAGCGTCACCTCCCACCGGTCGGCGGGCAGCTCCCCGCCCGCGCGCTCCGGCCACTCGACCAGCACGATCGCCCCCTCGTCCCCGACGATGTCGTCCCATCCGATCCCGGCGAGCTCCTCGACCGAACGCAGCCGGTAGAGGTCGGCGTGGACGACCGCCTGGGTCGCCGAAAGCGCATAGCGAAAGACGATGTTGAAGGTCGGCGAGGGCAGGGTCTCCCGAACGCCGGCCCCGCGCGCCACCGCCCGGGCCAGCACCGACTTTCCCGCCCCCAGCGGCCCCCGCAGCCCGATGAACACCGGCGGACGAATCTCCGCGCCGATCCGTCGGCCCCACGCCACCAGGTCGTCCTCGGTGAGCGTCATCCTCACCACGGTGCAGCACCTCTCACCACGGCGCGCCACCCCTCACCGCCGCACCCCTCATCCGGCGGCCTTCAGCTCGAACAGCTGGTCGCGCAACGCCGCCGCACGCTCGAAGTCCAGCGCCTCGGCCGCCTTCGCCATCTCTTCCTCGATGATCTTGATGAACTGCTCGGCATCGATTTCGTCCGTGTACCCCGCCGCGGGCTCCGCCACCTTCACGGCCGGCTTGTCGCGCGCATCGGCCACCCGGGTCGAGAGCTCGATCTGCTCCACGCTCTTGCGAATCGTCTGCGGGACGATCCCGTGCCGCTCGTTGTGCGCGAGCTGCACCGCCCGCCGGCGCTCCGTCTCGTCAATGCACGCGCGCATGGACTCGGTGATCCGGTCCGCGTAGAGGATCGCCCTCCCGTTCGCGTTCCGCGCCGCCCGTCCCACCGTCTGGATGAGCGACCGCGTATTGCGCAGGAACCCCTCCTTGTCGGCATCCAGGATGGCGACCAGCGACACCTCGGGAAGGTCGAGCCCTTCGCGGAGCAGGTTGATCCCCACCAGCACGTCGATGCGCCCCAGCCGAAGCGTCCGCAGGATCTCCATGCGCTCGATGGCGTCGACTTCGGCGTGCATGTAGCGCACCCGCACCCCCACCGACTGGAAGTACTCCGACAGATCCTCCGCCATCCGCTTGGTCAGCGTCGTCACCAGCACCCGCTCGTCACGCTCGGCGCGCTCGCGGATCTCGGCGAGCAGGTCGTCCACCTGGCCGCGCACCGGGCGCACGTCGATCGGCGGATCCACGAGGCCCGTCGGCCGGATGATCTGCTCGGTCACCACCCCGCCGCTCTGTTCCAGTTCGTAGTCGCCGGGCGTCGCCGAGACGAATACGACCTGGTGCACCAGCGAGCGCCACTCGTCGAAGGTGAGCGGACGGTTGTCGATCGCCGACGGAAGCCGGAACCCATGCTCGACCAGGGTGAGCTTGCGCGAGCGGTCCCCCTTGTACATCGCGTGGACCTGGGGCACGGACACGTGGGACTCGTCGACGATCAGCAGGAAGTCCTCCGGGAAGAAGTCGATCAGGCACGAGGGCCGCTCTCCCTCGCGGCGGCCGCTCGTGTAGCGGCTATAGTTCTCGATGCCGGGACAGGTTCCCATTTCCAGCATCATCTCGAGGTCGAAGTTGGTGCGCGTCTCGATCCGTTGCGCTTCGAGAAGGGCCCCCGCGTCCCGGAAGCGGGCGACCTGCCCGGCCAGCTCCTCGCGCACCAGGGGCTCGATTCCCTCGAGCGTGCTCCGGCGGGTGACGTAGTGCGACGCCGGATAGATCGCGGTCCGTTCCAGCGCCGCGATCGTCGCGCCCGTGAGCGGGTCGAACCGCGTGATCCGCTCCACCTCGTCCCCCCACAGCTCGACCCGCACCGCCTGCTCCTCGTACGCCGGAAAGATCTCGATGGTGTCGCCGCGCACCCGGAAGGTCCCCCGCTCGAAGGCGATGTCGTTGCGCTTGTACAGGATGTCCACCAGCCCCCGCAGGATCTCCTGCCGCGGCGCATCCTCGCCGACCACGAGGTGCAGCATGAGCCCCCGGTAGTCCGCCGGGTTGCCCAGGCCGTAGATGCACGAGACCGACGCCACCACGATCACGTCCTGCCGTTCGATCAGGGATGAGGTCGCCCGCAGCCGCAGCCGCTCGATGTCCTCGTTGATCGAGGCGTCCTTCTCGATGTAGGTGTCCGTCGCCGGTACGTAGGCCTCGGGCTGGTAGTAGTCGTAGTAGGAAATGAAAAACTCGACCGCGTTGCCGGGGAGCAGCGACTTCAGCTCGCCGTAGAGCTGTGCCGCGAGCGTCTTGTTGTGTGACATGACCAGAGCCGGCCGGTTCATCTCGGCGATCACGTGGGCCATGGTCAGCGTCTTCCCCGTCCCGGTGGCACCCAGAAGGGTCTGGCAGCGAGTCCCCGCGCGCAGCCCCGCCACAAGTTCCCGGATCGCCCCGGGCTGGTCGCCCTCCGGCTTGTACGGGGCACGAATCTCGAAGTCAGGCACTGGCCCGCCTGCCACGATGCCCTGCTGTGCGCCGTCCCATCCCCTCCCTCAGTTCTTCCGCTTGTCGAAGAGTTCGCTCTCGCCGAAGCTCTCGCGCCGGATCACCGACGTGACTCCCTTGACGCGCTGCACCGCCTGCATCACCCGCTTGAGGTGGTTCAGGTCCTGCACCTCCACCACGAACGCGGCGGTCATGCCTCCGTCGGTGGCGCGCATGTCGGCGTGCTGGATGTCGGTGGCCGTTTCGCTGATCGTGCGCGCCACGTCGCTGAGCAGGCCCCGCCGGTCGGAGCCGTGCATGTGCAGGTGTACGAAGAAGCGGTCATCGCGCTCCGCCCTCCACTCGATCTCCACGCGGCGCCCGGGGTCCTGGTCGAGGTTGAGGACGTTGGGGCAGTCGGTGCGGTGGATGGAGATGCCCCTGCCCCGCGTGATGTACCCGATCACCTTGTCCCCCGGGACCGGCTGGCAGCACTGCGAGTAGCGCACCATCAGGTTGTCCACCCCGCCGATCGTCACCCCCCGGTTCGACTTGCGGATCTTCTCGGCGATTCGCTCCAGCGCGGACGGCGTCCGTTTCACCACCTCCGCCGGGTCCTCGTCGGGGTACAGCGCGCGGATCACCACGGACGGGCCGATGTCGCCCCGGGCGAGCGCGGCGAGCACCTCGTCGAAGCTCTGGTAACCCAGCTTGCGGGCGACCTTCTGCATCTGGTCGTCGCGCGGCTTCGGGCGCCGCGCCTTGCGAAGCTCGCGCTGGAAGAACTCCTGGCCGAGGCGCAGCGCGCTGTCGAACTCCTCGCGGCGAATCCACTGGCGGATGCGCTGGCGCGCCCGTGAGGTCTTGACGAAGCCGAGCCAGTCGCGATTCGGGCGCTGGCGCGAGTTGGTGATGATCTCGACCGAGTCCCCGCTCTTGAGCTTGCGCGACAGCGGCGCGATCCGGCCGTTGACCTTGGCGCCGGCGCAACGGATCCCCACCTCCGTGTGCACCGAAAAGGCGAAGTCGATGGGAGACGCGTCCACGGGGAGCTGCTTGACCTCTCCCTTCGGCGTGAAGACGAAGATCTCGCCCTGGAAGAGGTCCATGTGGAGGAACTCCATGAACTCCTCCGGCTCGCGGGCGTCCTTCTGCCACTCGAGCACCTGGCGGAACCAGGTCAGCGCGTCGTCGACCTTGCTTCCCTTGCCCTCCTCCTTGTAGCGCCAGTGCGCGGCGATCCCGAACTCCGCCGTGCGGTGCATGTCCTCCGTGCGGATCTGGATCTCGTAGCGGCGCCCCCCCGTCCCCAGGACGGTCGTGTGGATCGACTGGTACATGTTGGACTTCGGCGTCGCCAGGTAGTCGTGAAACCGCTCCGGGATGGGGGTCCAGCGGCCGTGGATGATGCCCAGCGCCGAGTAGCACCCCTGCACCGAGTCGGTGATCACCCGCAGCGCCATGAGGTCGTAGATGTCGTCATAGCTCCGATCCTGCGTGATCATCTTCCGGTGGATCGACCACAGGTGCTTCGGCCGTCCCGTGACCTCGGCGACGACCCCGGCCGACAGGAGCGCGTCCTCCAGCGGCCGCTGCATCTCCAGGATGTGCCGCTCGCGGGCCCGGCGCCGCTGCCGCACGAGCTTCCGTAGCGCGTCATAGGCTTCGCGGTCGAGGAACTTGAACGAAAGGTCCTCGAGCTCCCACTTGATCGCCCACATCCCGAGCCGGTGCGCGAGCGGAGCATAGATGTCCCGCGTCTCCCGCGCGATGGGCTTCTGCTTGCCGGGAGGCAGGTACTCGAGCGTCCGCATGTTGTGGAGCCGGTCCGCGAGCTTGACCAGGATCACCCGCGCGTCCTGCGCCATGGAGAGCAGGAGCTTGCGGTAGTTCTCGACCTGGCGCTCGGTGCTCGACCGGAACCGCACCTTCCCGATCTTGGTCACACCGTCGACAATCGCCCCCACCTCGTCCCCGAAGATCTCCCGGATCCCCTGGAGGGACACGACGGTATCCTCGACCACATCGTGGACCAGCGCCGACACCACCGTGCCCGTGTCGAGCTGCAGGTCGGCGAGGATGGTCGCGACCTCGACCGCGTGATTGATGAACGGCTCGCCCGAGGCCCGGAACTGACCCGAGTGCGCCTCGGCGGCGAGCTCGTAGGCCGCACGGATCGCTTCGACATCCAGACGGTCGGCATACGCCTCCATCGCCCGGGCCAGTGGCCTGGGCAGTCCCCGGATCGTATCGATGCGTTCGGCCGCCGCTGTCGTCGCCATCCTCTAATCTACGGTCACCTTGCTCGGGGGCCACAGGAGTGCGGAGGCACCGGCGTTGCCAGCCGCTGACGGTGCCGTACTTTAACGACCCCGCACAATGAACCCAGGATCGAATACGGAGGGGATCCATGCGACTCAGCTCACTCGGCGGCCTGGTGATGGCCCACATCGTTGTCGCACAGTACGGCTGCCAGACGGACGCACCGGACCCGGCGGACACACAGGAAGAGACCCACGCAGAGCAGGCAGAGGGCGGTGGTGACGGCGAAGTTCACTGGAGCTATGAAGGCGACGACGGCCCCGGAATGTGGGGGCAACTGGACCCGGCCTTCGCGGCCTGTGACACCGGTGTGCAACAGTCCCCGATCGATCTCACGGGTGCGATTTCCGTCGGCGGGAACGGCCTGGACATCCAGTGGCAGCCCGCGGATGGGCAGGTGCTCGACAATGGACACACCATTCAGGTCAACATGCCCGAGGGGAGCGCGTTCGCCCTTGAGGGCCGACGGTTCTCCCTCCTGCAGTTCCACTTCCATCTGCCCAGCGAACACACGGTCGACGGAGCGAGTTCGCCGATGGAGGTGCACTTCGTCCATCAGGCCGAGGAAGGCGACCTCGCGGTGATCGGCGTTTTCATGGATGTCGGCGAGGCCCACACAGCCATCCAGGGGATATGGGATGTCATACCGGGCGTCGACGAGTCGCCCGCGGCGGTCACCGGGCTCGATCCGAACGCTCTCCTGCCCGCAGGAGATTCCTACTTCCGCTACGCCGGCTCCCTCACAACTCCTCCCTGCTCGGAGGTGGTCAGCTGGGTAGTGATGACCGAGTCGATTTCCGTCTCGCAGGCTCAGGTCGATGCCTTTGCGGCGCTGCATGCGATGAACGCACGCCCGGTCGAGCCGCCCCACAGGCGGTTCATCCTCCTGCGGCAATGATGTAACGCGGGACGGATGGAGGCGCCCCCACCCCTGGCAGACGTTCGCAGCGCCTCACCCCGGGAGCGCATCCGCGCCCTGGCCCGAGGCGACAAATGGTACCTCGGGAGCCTCGACGGCGTTGTCTGGGCGCCCCCGTTTCCGAGCTGGCTGCACCGGCCGGGGTTTTGGGACCCCGCGCACCTGCTGCAGCACGAGGTCGGGCCGGGTTTCTCCGTCGCTATCCTGGATCGGGACGGGCTCGAGGTCCCGTTGCGCGGGGGTCCGGATGGCCTTTGCGGCGGGGGCTCTCAGGCCCAGCGACCGAACGGCTGGAGCTGGCGCCCCGGCCGCCTGACTGCGCGATGGTCGACGCCGCTGTCGACGACCGGCCGGAACCATCGCGTTGAAGAGGAGCGGCGGGTTCGGCCCGGAGGGATCCTGGAGTCGGCGTGGCGTCTTCCTGCGGCGCTGGCGGGCGGCCATGTGGTGGGCTTCACCGCGCAGCCCGCGTCCGCCGTCACCGATATCGAGGTCGGCGAAGACGGCGTGACCTGGGTCCGGACGGTCTCGGACCGGAGCGGGCGCACGATGCGCGTGCGCATGACGCTGGGCGGATCCGCACCGCTGGCGGGATGGCGGATCGCTCATTCCGAGGGCGGAGCGCTTCCCGAGTGGGGTCATTCGCCCTTCGCCGAGGAGGGGATGCCTCCGCGCGGTCCGGCGGGTAAGCACGGCACTCTCGCCGGAAGCGACGCCGCGCCCGCCGGCTGGATCTGGTTCGCGGCCGCGGTCGCGCCCGATGCGGCGGGCCTCCTCTCGCTCCGGCTCCGGCTCGTCCCGATGCTTGGCGACGCCGCGCCGGGCGATGGCGGTCGCGCTTCCTCCACCCCCCCCACCTGGCGCTCCTTCTTCGCCGGCTTCCCGTCCTTCGCGTGCGGCGACCCGCACCTCGACCGCTACTTCGACTACCGCGTGTACGGGCTCGGGCTCAACCGCATCGAGGGGCGGTGGGGCAACGTGCGGCGCCCCGCCATCGCCGAGGGCATCGAGTACTTCCACGTGCCGATCACCTACAGCGCGCAGTGCCACATGATGGAGATGCGCTGGCGCGCGGGCGGCGCCGAGGCGTGGGGCTCGCTCCTCAACTTCGTCGACAACCAGAAACCGGACGGGTCCTTCCACGGGCGGCTCTACCCGGACCACCTCGAGCGCACCGACTTCTACCACGCCAACTGGGGCGACGCGCTGCTGGCGGTCGACGACATGCACCCCGATCCCGCCGCGCTCGTCCGCTGCTACGAGGGCCTCTCGCGCTACGCCCGCTGGCTCTGCGCCGCCCGCGACCCCGAGCGGTCGGGGATGTTCACCGTCGTGAACCACTTCGAGACCGGACAGGAGTACATGTCGCGCTACATGGCCGTGGACGACGAGGCGGACGTTGCCGGATGGCGTCCGCGGCTGCGCCTCAAGGGCATCGACATATCCGTATACGCCCATCAGCTGTTCCGGGCGCTGGCCATGATCGCGGGCCGCCTGGGCCGGACGGGCGACGAAGCGGAGTGGCAAGCGCTCCAGGCCCGCTCCGCGACCGCGATCACGGAGCGCATGTGGTCGCCCGAGGCCGGCCTGTTCACCGATGTCGACGGCCGCACCGATGTGGACGGTCGCGCCGATACGGACGGCCGCACCGATCTGGACGGCCGCACCTTCGAGCGCACCGGGGTGAAGGCCGCGGTCGGGTTCTATCCGATGCTCACGGGGCTTGTCGACGGGCCGCGCCTCGACGCCATGCTGGATCACCTGGAGGACCCGTCGACCTTCGGCACCCCCTTCCCTCTCCCCTCGTCCAGCGTCGACGACCCGCGCTTTTCGGCCGAAGGCGTTTGGCGGGGCAAGCGCCGCAACTGCCCCTGGAACGGCCGCGCCTGGCCGATGACCACGAGCCACGTCATCGAGGGGCTGCTCCGCTATTGGCGCCGCGGCCACGAGCGGGCCGGCGCGCTTGCCGCCGACATGCTCGCGCGCTACGTCCGCATGATGTTCACCGGCGGCGACCCCCATCGTCCCAACTGCTTCGAGCATTACAATCCGTTCACCGGCCGTGCCTGCCACTTCCGAGGGATAGATGATTATCAGCATTCCTGGGTTCTCGACCTGCTGGCCCGCGGGATCGCCGGGCTCCATGTGGACGCGGAGGGAGTGGAGGTTCGACCGCTGCCGCACGGCCTCGCGCATGTTTCGATGGGTCCCGTAGCCGCGCGGGGCCGCACCGTGCACGTCGCGCTGGACGAGGACCACGCCGTCGTCACCGTGGACGGCGCGAGGTTCCGCGGGCCGCGCGGCGAGCCCCTGCGCGTAGCCTGGGAGGATGTCGTCCCGGCGGAGGCTCGCCCATGACCCCCGCGCCACGACCACGCCGGCGCCCCGGCGCGCGCCCGGCTCCGGAGGTCGCCCCATGACCCCCGCGCCCCAGGCCGTCTCCCTGCGCCGCGTCGAGAAGCGGTTCGGCGACGTCATCGCGGTAGCGTCCGTCGACCTCGAGGTGCGCCCCGGCGAGCTCATGGTGCTCGTGGGGCCGTCCGGATGCGGCAAGAGCACCCTGCTGCGCCTCATCGCCGGGCTCGAGGAGGCGAGCGCGGGGGAGGTGTGGATCGGGGGTCGGTGCGTGGACGACGTCGCGCCGGGCGAGCGCGACGTGGCGATGGTGTTCCAGAGCTACGCCCTCTACCCGCACATGACCGTCGCGCAGAACCTGGGTTTCGGGCTCAGGGTGCGGGGTGCGAGCCGGGAGGACGTGGCGCGCCGGGTTGGCGAGGTGGCCACGGTACTGGGTCTCACCGAATTGCTGTCGCGGCGTCCCGGCCAGCTCTCCGGGGGGCAGCGGCAGCGGGTCGCGCTGGGGCGCGCGATGGTGCGCGATCCCGGCGTCTTCCTCTTCGACGAGCCCCTCTCGAACCTCGACGCGGGACTGCGGTTGCGGACGCGCGACGAGATCGCCGCGCTTCACCAGCGCCTCGGCACGACCATGATCTTCGTCACGCACGACCAGGTCGAGGCGCTGTCGCTCGGGGACCGCGTCGCGGTGATGGACGGCGGCCGGCTGCAACAGGTGGGGACGCCGCACGAGATCTACCGCCGTCCCGCCAACCTCTTCGTCGCGGAGTTCGTGGGATCGCCGCCGATCAACCGGCTGCCGCTGGCGCGCGACGCGGAGGGGCGTCTCGCGGGCGGGCCGTTCCGGTTCGCGGGGAACTGGTCGTTCGACGAGGCAACACTCGGGGTGCGGCCGGAGGATCTTACGGTGCGCGCCGACGCTGTCGACTTCGAGGCCAAGGTCGTGCGGGTGGAGGCGCTGGGCAGCGAGCAGCGCGTGCACCTCGACGGGCCGGGGGACGCCGCCTGGGTCGCCCGCGCCTCGCCCGCGTTGGAGGTCGCCGCGGGAGACCGTGTGGGCGTATCGGTGGCGTGGGAGAGGGGGCACCTCTTCGGCCCGGATGGTGGTCGGGTGGCTTCGGGCCCTCGCCCGACAGACATATTGCGACCGTAGCTATGTCATATTATATGTGGCCCCCAAAGTGTGCCATCCTGGCCATCGCGGCGGTCGGAGCCACCGTCTGTACCCCCTCTCCCCCCTCCACCCCAGACCGCGCCACGCTGCGGGTCGCCCTCTGGGCCGGCGGCCACGAACTCGCGATCGAGCAGCAGGTCGCCGAGGCGTACGAGGCGCTGCGGCCCGGCACCCGAGTGCTACTCGAATCGGCCCCGAACGGTTACGAAGAGCGCCTGTTGACCTCGATCGCGGCCGGTCGTCCTCCGGACGTGTATCTCCTCGATTCGCCCGACATCCCCACCTTCGTGGATCGCGGGCTGGCGGTCGACTTCGCGCCCTATCGGGAGGCGCTGGGATTTCGCGAAGACAGCGTCTTCCCCCAGGTTCTGGACGCATTCCGGCGCGGCGGATCGATCTTCGCGCTCCCCAAGGACTTCACGCCGATGGTGCTCTACGCGAATCGTGGAGCGCTCGCGGCAGCAGGACTGGACACCCCGGCGCAAACCGGCTGGAGCTGGGACGCCTTCCAGCGCGCCGCCCGCGAGGTGACAACGGACGCCGACGGCGACGGACGACCCGAGGTCTACGGATTCGACTTCCCCCGCAACCTCTACCAATGGGTGCCCTTCGTCTGGTCCGCCGGGGGCGACATCCTGGATCCGGACGGCGCGACGGCCACGGGCTTCATGGACGGCCCCGGAGCGCTGGCGGCCTATCGCCTGCTGACCGGCCTCGCCGAAGACGGCCTCACGCCGGGCGCGCAGTTCGTGCAGCAGGGAGACCCCGCGCGGGAGGCCCGATTCGCGTCGGGCGGACAGGCGTTTCTGCTGTCGGGGCACTGGACGCTCCCCGTCTTCCGCGACCTGGTCGACGCGGGCGAGCTTGATCTGGCGATCCTCCCGATCCCGCACCACCCGTCGCAGTCGGCGGCGACCAGCGTCCTCTACGCCTCCGGGTGGGCCGTGCCTCCCAACGCGGCCAACTTGCGTCAGGCTATTGATTTGGCCGGATTTCTCGCGTCGCCCGAGGCACAGCGCATCCGCGCGCGCTCCGGGTTGGCCATCCCGTCGCGCGTGGATGTGGCGGCCCAGATAGCCGCGGCGGACGCAACGGGGATCGAGGCGGCGTTCATCGCGCTGGTGCCGGGAGCAAGGATGACCTGGGGCGCGCATGTAAGGGATTTCTCCCGGATCGAGGGGCTCGCGGTCGAAATCATGGACCGGCGGCTGCTGAACGGTGAGCCCCTCGAACAGAGCGCGACCGACGTGGCCCGCCGGGTGGACGAGGTGCTGGCCCGATGAGTGCCGCACCGGACCGCGTGGACGACAAGCCGGCCACGGCGAGCACGGCTCCAGACCGAGCCCACCGCAAGCTGGCCGCTGTGCTCCCCGCAATCGCCGCCTTCGCCTTTGCCGTGGGAGTCGCGACGATCCTGGTTTCCGCCACCGTCTCGGTGAGGGGCGTCCAGGAGCGCGCAACAAAAAACGTTGCGCGCATGGCGGCGGTTTTGTGGGAGATACCTGGCGCTGGGGCGGACGCCGTTGCGCAGCACCTCGGCGACCGTGCGACGATCGAAGCCGTATCGCCGGCCGTGGCCAACGCGGAGGGTGGCCCCGGCGCATACGGCTACCCCAGCGGCGCCCTCGAGCCCGCCGTCTGGATCTCCGTCGCCCCGGAACCCGGCCGCGCGGCATGGCCCCGCCCCACCACCCCCCTCGCCCTGCTCGGCCTCCTCCTCATGTGCGCCTGGGCCGCCACGCGGCGCCGATCCCCCCCCACCCCCCACTACCCGGCTGCGATCGCGCTCCTGGCCACCGCCTTCCTCGCCCTGGTCGCCGGCGCGGCCACCCGGTGGGCCCACCACGAACTGGAAGACATCAGCGCGGCCCGCGTCGCCTACGGAGTCCGCGCCGCCGAGATCGCCGCCCTGCACGGCGCCGCTCCCGACCAGGCCGCACGGGCCGCCGGCCTCCCCTGGGCGACCACCGCCGCCCTGGACGTCCCCGACCAGCTCTGGACGATGCCGCGCGCGGTCGGCGAAGCCATCGCCGCGACCCCGAACCTCCGCTCCGCTGACAGCTACACCCTGCAGTCCGGCGGCGCCACCTACCACGGCGGCCGCACGCGGGACGGCATCCACCTTGTCCTCCTCGGCTACGAACAGACCGCGTCCCCCGCCGTCCCCCTCACGGCCGCCGCCGCCGGCTCGGCCCTGCTCGTCGCGCTCATCCTCTTCCTCCTCCCGCTTTCGGCCCGCCCCCTCGCGCTCCGCCGCACGCTTTCCGCCTGGGGCTTCCTCGCCCCCGCCGCGACGCTCCTCCTCGTCTTCACCTTCGGCCCCCTGCTCTTCTCCCTCTGGATCTCGCTGCACGAATGGCACCTCGTCGATCCCACCCACCCCTTCACCGGCCTTGACAATTATCACACTATACTACTAGATGCCGGATGGTGGTCATCCATCCGCAACACCGCGGTCTTCACCCTGCACGTGCCCGTAGCGATGGCCGTCGCCCTCGCGCTCGCCCTCCTCACCCAGGGCTCCCGCCGCGCCGTCCGCTGGGCCCGCCTCGCCCTCTTCCTGCCGAGCATCACCAGCGTGGTGGCCATCGCGGTCGTCTGGAAATGGCTGCTCAACGACGGCTACGGCCTCGTCAACCAGGTGCTGGAACGCGTCGGCGTCGGCTCCGTCGCCTGGCTCACCTCCCCCGACACCGCGCTCCTCAGCCTCATGCTGATCAGCGTGTGGATGGTCGTCGGCTACCAGATGGTCGTCTTCCAGGCCGGGCTCGCCGCGATTCCCCGCGACTGGTACGACGCCGCCCGTGTCGACGGCGCCGGTCCACTCCAGCGCTTCCGCCACATCACGCTGCCGGGCCTGCGCCACACGCTGTTCTTCGTGCTCGTGACCTCGGTGATCGGGTCGTTCCAGGTCTTCGGGCTCGTCTACGTCATGACCGAGGGCGGGCCGCTCGGCGCCACCGACGTCGCCGTCTACCACATCTACCGCGAAGCGTGGGAGTTCCTCCGCTTCGGCGACGCCGCCGCGATGAGCTGGGTGCTCTTCGCCGTGGTGTTCGCCGCAACCTGGCTGCACTTCCGGTTCCTCGAGGGGAGGCGCAGCCATGCCTAGCCGCCGCACGCCCCTCGCGCGCACCCTCGCGGGCCCCGGCCGCGCCCTCCTGCTCGCCCTCGCCTGCGCCATCATGGCCGCCCCCTTCGTGTGGATGGCCACCACCAGCCTCATGGGGCAGCTCGAGGTGTTCTCGCCCGGGCGGATCTTCCCCACAGCACCCCTCTGGTCGAACTACCCCGAGGCCCTCACCGCCCAACCGTTCGCGCGCTACTTCCTCAACTCGCTCGTCTTCTCGGTGGCCGTCGTCGCCGGGCAGGTCGGCACCGCCACCGCCGCCGGATACGCCTTCGCGCGCATCGACTTCCCTGGACGCGACCGGATCTTCATGCTCTTCCTGGCCACCATGATGGTCCCCGTGGTCATCGTCCTCATCCCCCGCTTCCTCATGATCGACGCCCTCGGCTGGATCGACAGCTACCAGGGCCTCATCTCCACCGAACTCGTCTCCGTGTGGGGCATCTTCCTGATGCGGCAGTACTTCCGCACCGTGCCCCGCGAGCTCGAAGACGCCGCCCGCGTCGACGGCGCCGGCCCCTTCCGCGTCTTCTGGAGCGTCGCCCTGCCCCTCGCGAAACCCGCCGTGGCCACGCTCGCCCTCTTCGCCTTCATCGATGCCTGGAAAAATCTCCTCTGGCCGCTACTCGTCACCCGATCCATGGAGATGCGGGTCGTCGAAGTCGGGATCGCCGCCTTTCACTCCACCTACGAAATCAACTGGCCGTACCAGATGGCCGCAGGCGTCGTCGCGGTCCTGCCGATCGCGCTGCTGTTCCTCTTCACGCAGCGGTATTTCGTGAGGGGGATTCAGCTCGAAGGGATTCGCTAGGGCGAATGACCCTGCGCACCCGGCCCGGTTGGCGACCGCGTGCGCGCCTGCACAGGGATCGCCGCAACGGCTGTCCCGGCTACGACACCGCGGAGTTCTCCTCCAGGGTCGTCCTGCAGGACCAATAGATGACCGGGATTCCCCAGCACCGGGTGTTCTCCGTGTAGTCTCCGCCCTCGTCGTAGTCGCGTGGATAGAATGTGGCGTCCGAGGTCACCAGGGCCGGATACCGCGCACCCGTCGTAAGGCCGAAGAACAACGCCACGGCCACGAAGACCAGCGCTACGATGCCCTTTTCCTTCTGCGTCCACTCGCGTTTCTTCATCTTCAACTCCTCAGGCAATCACTGTGTCGGGACGAGAGGTCGAGATGAATATGTAGTGCGGGTTTACATAGTGACAAGTGCGGTTGACATCCCAGGAATCTGTCCCGCTACTCCAACCGGTCCTCGGGCTCGGGCGCCTGGCCCCCTTGCCGCCGCAGGATGCGCCGCGCGGCCTCGATGTCGGCTTGGGCGCCACGCTCGGCGAAGAAGTCGGCGGTGCGCATTGTTGATGGCGGACGTGCGGGATCGCTACCGGCCCGCTTCTCTTTCCTGCTCATCTTGCTGGCCCCCTTGTCCCGGTTCCGGTGCCCGCGCGCCGTGCTCCACATGGAGATTCGCTGCGCGCAACGTGATCGTGTCGAATCTACCGCAGAAACACCTCCTTCGGGATGAACCCCGACACCACCTGCGTCAGGTCCACCACCTCGCTGACGCGGAAGTCCACCGCGATGCTCGCCAGCGACAGGGCCTTGGCCGGCGTCAGCCCCTTCTCCTCGACGAGGAAGTCCACCACCGCCCAGACGGCCTGGCGGGTGGCGCGGTCAAGGTCGAGGTCGATGCCCATCAGGATGTAGTGGTCGCCATTCTCGGCCCGCGGGCCCGCGATCGAACGGTCCTTGTGCACTGTGAGCCGGAAGGTGCCGGTCAGAGACTGTTCGATGGCCGTCCCGCTGACTTCACCGTCGCCCTGAGCCCCATGCGGATCTCCGACATAGAAGAGAGCCCCGGGGTGGAACACGGGGAGGTAGACCGTGGTGCCGGGGGTCAGGTCCTTGACGTCGAGGTTGCCCCCGAAGGCGCCGGGCGGGCGCGACCCCTGCACGCCGGGGACGGTCACGCCGGGCTGGCCAACCACCGGATCGGGGGCCACGGCGAGGATGCCCATGAACGGCGCGAGCGGCACCTGGATGTCGTCGGAGAAGAATGCGACCTCGGTGCCGTCGACCTCGCCGGTGCGGATCATGTGGCGGGTTCCGGGCGGGATGTCCAGCGCGGGATCGCCCTCTGCGAAGCCGGGATACGACTCCGAGAAGACGCCGCCGCGCGCGCTCGTGCTGTTGACGCCCCACGGGACGCGGGTCTCGATGGAGAGGATCTCGATCTCCAGCACGTCACCGGGCTCGGCGCCCTCGACGTGGATCGGGCCGGTGATGACGTGGCCGCTCCGCCCTTCGCGGGGCCGGCCCTCGCGTGTGGCCCAGAAGTCCAGCACGTCGTCGAGGATCTCCTCGCGCGGGATGCCCAGGCCGGTCAAGTAGGCCACCGGCTCCTCGCTCTGGCCCGCGCCCACGTGGGTCAGCGTGTTGACGCGGACGGTCTCGCCGGACTGCATGCGCAGGACGGGGTCCTTGTCGATGGGGAACCAGCCCCAGTTGAGGTTGTCGGGGATGGAGGGGACGAAGTGGTCGGGTTCTGGGGGCTGGGTGGCGGTCTGGTCGGCGGTTGCGGTCTCTTCCGGCGCCTGGTCAGAAGGTGCGGCACAGGCTGCGGCGACGAAGATGCACGTCAAGAAAGAGGAGAGGAGTGGGGGCCTCGCGGACCCCGATACCTTGTGCCTGCGGGCTGGACGATTGGTGGGCATGCAGATACCTCGTGTTGCCGTTCGGGTTGATGACGCGTTGCAACATTCTAGCCTGCGGGCTGGGATGCCGCAGTGATGACGGGTGAGCGGTCCTTTGCCTACTCGGTAAATCAGTCCCATCCAGCCATGGAGGCGCCCAGCATTCGGTCCCATCGTTCTTCTCGTGCGCCACCCCGGTTGTGACCCTGCTCAGCACTGAAGGATCGGAGAATCGCTGGATCCGTCATGGTAGCCGACTGCGGAAGGAAGCCCCTGGACTTTCGTACCTTTGAGTACGAGATTGCCAATGAATGGAGTCAAGTTCACCTGGCAGGCCCTCCAGAGTGGCCGACGAGGATTTCCCATGCGATACGCCTACCCATGTGTGCTGGCGCCCGGGCGCAGCGGGGGATTCTCCGTTTCTTTCCCAAATGTGCCGGAAGCGCTCGCCTGCGGTGAAGATGAAGCCGAAGCGATGGTGATGGCCGAAGACGCTTTGGCACTTGCGTTAGGGGCATATGTACGGTCCCGCGAGGACATACCTGCGCCGGGCCCCCTGTTACCGGGACAGGTCACGGTTGCGGTACCGCTGGTGGTGGCGGCGAAGCTCGCGCTTTACACGGCCATGCGTGAACAGGGCCTGTCCAACGTCGGATTGGCAGCGCGCCTTGGCGTTAGTGAGGGGGCAGTGCGGAAACTCCTGAATCCGGGGCACCGGTCTCACATCGGACAAGTTGAAAGGGCCCTGAAACATGTGGGCAAGAGAATGGTTGTAGAGGATGGCGGACGCCCCACTGCGGTGCTCGTACCCGTCGATTGGCCCGAGTCACAAGCCCCCGCTGAGGCAGCCAGGGGTCTGCGCGCCCTCAGGGAACGCATCGGTGGGTTCACCGTGTCTGAACTCCTCGCGATGCGGGACGAGGGCCGCCGGTGAGCGCGCCCGTAGTCGACTGCTCCACTACTGCGGCGTGGGTACTCGCTGACGAGCAATCCAGGGCTGCAGATGTCGCACTCGACGAGGTAGTGGATCGTGGGGCACTCGTCCCTGCGCATTGGTGGTTGGAAATACGCAACGTACTAATCCGAGCGGAGCGACTCGGTAGAATCGTTCCGGCGGACACCACGGCGGCGCTATCCCTGCTAAAGGATCTGCGAATCCAGCTCGACCATACTCCCCGTGATGCCGAGGTCATGCGCCTCGCCCGGACCTGTGGCCTGACGGCCTACGACGCGGTGTACCTGGACCTGGCCCTGCGGGACAGGCGCAGCTTTGCCACCTTGGATCGCAAGCTTGCCAAGGCTGCCAGGTCGGTAGGCGTCGAAGTGATCGGAGACGCCCCTACTCGCTGACCCTCCTCAGCGGCGGCAGTACCGCCCGCCCGATCGTATTGGCGTCGGTGCCGAACCACACCACGCTGGTCTCCGGATCGAAGTACATGTGACGGATGGTCCCGCCGCCGCTGCCCACCTCCACCTCGCTGATGTACTCCTCGAGCTGCGTGTCGAAGCCCACGAACCTGTTGGGGCGCACCCCGGTCTCGACGAACCAGACGCGGTCATCGGCGTCGATGGCGACTCCGTACGGGCGCGCACCCTCGCCGCTCGGGTTGGCCCACTCGGTGACCTCGCCGGACTCCGGATCGACGCGGCCCAGGTACCCGCGCGCGTAGTCCACGTACCAGACGATGTCGTTTGAGTCGATGACCAGCCGCCGGGGCCGCGCGCCGTCGGGAAGCTCGTAGTAGGTGGGCTCGAAGGTCTCCGGATCGACCATCACCAGCTGGTTCGTGCCGAAGAGAGTCGCCCAGGGCCGGTCGCGCGAGTCCATCTTGAGCCCGTAGGGCCGGGTCGAACCGCCGCGTCCCTCGGGGTTGTCGGGCATCTCGACCAGCCGCACGTCGCCCGTCTCCCGCCAGAACTTGCCGACGAAGTTGCCGCCCTGGACCGTGAACCAGAGGTCGCCCGCGGCGTCGAAGGCGAAGGTGTGGGGGTCGCGGGCGCGCTCGTCGGGCATCGGGAAGATCTCGATGTCGCCCGTGGCGGGATCGATGCGGCCGATGTTGCCCACCCGGTTGCCCGTGTACCAGACCATCCCGTCCGTGCCGACCACGACCGTGTGCGGACCGGCGCCGTCGGGGAGGTCGAACCGCTCGAACTCGCCCGTCATGGGATCGAGCACGGCGGCATAGTGGGAACGCTGCCCGACGAACCAGACCCGGCCATCGGGCGCCACGTAGGGATCGCGTGGCCGGCTCTCCTCCCACGGAACCTCCCACTCCTCCAGAGCAGGATCGGAACCTTGCGGGGGGCCGGACTCCTGGGCGAGCCCGGACGCGGGGATCGTGAGAACGGCGAGGGTCGCCAACAACATCGTACCGAACAGGGATTTCATGACTCGATCCTCCAACCAGGTTGCGATGACGCCGCCAACACGCGGCGTGCATCAACCATGCGAATCGAGGGGGCGGGCGGCAACTGTCTGCATGGGAGAGGCGAGCGGGGAGACGTCCTCAGCACGTGCTCCTGCGGGCCGAGCGCGGACCGACGCGGATGCCTTGACACACTAGTCAGACTAGTTAGATTGTGTCATGAATCCGACCTACTCCACCTACGAAGCCAAGGCTCGTTTCTCCGAAGTAGTGCGTCTCGTCCGAGAGGGTACCTCGGTGACGATTACCTACCGGGGTGATCCCGTCGCCGAAATCCGTCCGATCGAGCCCGAAGCCGCAACCGTCGAGGAGCATTTTGCGGAGCTCGAGAAACGGGGGATTGTGGTTCCAGCCCAGGATCCGCGAACACCGCTCCAGCCGGGGCCGCCGAATCCTGGTGGGCTGGCCCGCTTCCTCGCCGACAGGAACGAATGAGCGTCGCTTACGTCGACACGTCGGCGATCGTCGGCATCGCGTTCCATGAAGATGGCTCAGCCGATCTGGCCGAGGGGCTGAACGGATTTTCGCGCCTGGTGTCCTCCAACCTCCTCGAAGCTGAACTCAGGGCCGCGTGCAATCGGGAAGGGCGGCCACCGCCGGCGCATTTGCTAGCGCGCATCGGCTGGATCCTCACCCACCGACCCCTCTCTCAGGAAATCGGAGTTGCACTGGCTGCGGGCGACCTGCGAGGCGCAGATCTGTGGCACATCGCGACCGCACTCTACGTTTCCCCGGATCCCGCCACGATTTCGTTCGTAACGCTGGATCAGAAGCAGGCCCGGGTCGCGGAGGCACTGGGGTTCCAGGGATTCCCCACCCGTAGGGTCGGGACTTGACGATCCACAGACACATGCAACGAATAGCCATCATCGGCGGAGGCGTCTCTGGCCTGGGCGCCGCGTGGGCGCTGCACCACGACAACCGGTTCGACTTCCGGCTGTACGAGGCGCAGGCGCAGCTCGGTGGAAACGCGGTCACCGTGGACATGCCCCAGGACGACGGCAGCTCGATCCCCTTCGACATCTCCGTCACGGCCTGCATTCCGTCGGTGTATCACCACATCATGCTACTGATGCGGCAGTTCGGCATCGAACTCGTGGATACGCAGTTCAGCTACAGCGTGAAGTACCGCGGCCAGGTGTACGCTCACGACTTCGACTCCGACATCCGGCGGCAACTACAGCCCGAGATCGAGAAGTTCCAGCGGATCCTGCGGCGCCTGCACTGGTTCGGCGGACTGACCCGGGCGCGCTCGCGGCTGCTGAATGCGCTGAACCCGTTCAACTACATCAGCATGGGAACGGTCCTGAACCTGGCCGGGTTTTCCGCGGACTTCAGATACAAGATCCTCAAGCCAATGTTCGTCAACTTCCTGATGGCGACCAACGTGTTTGACATGCCCGCGTCCCTCTTTTCGCGGTACCTGGAGTTCTTCGACATCGAGGTCACCACGCCCATGCAGACGTGGGACCAAGGCACGCGGCGGATCTACGAGAACCTGTCGGCCGGCTTCCGCGACAAGATCCATCTCAACCGGCCCGTCCGGAAGGTGTATCGCCACCCGTCCCACGTCGTGGTCGAGGACGAAGACGGTGTGCAGGAGACCTTCGATGCGGTGATCTTCGCCAGCAACGCGAACCAGACGCTGATGATGCTCGACAAACCCACGTTCCTGGAGCGCTCCATCCTTTCGTCAGTGCGCTACGAGAGCGAGCTCCACAACCACACGGTCGTGCACTCGGACTCGTCGGTGCTGCCGGTCAGCGACGTCAAGGCGCTGGAGACCCGCAGCAATCACATCGAACAATACGGCGCCCGGCCGGACAATTATGAGATTACATACATAATGCACAACCAGCAGCCATGGGTGAACAAGTCGGACAAGCCCTGTCTTGTAACTTATAACCCGGTCAGCCGGATTGATGAAGACAAGATTATAAAAAAGTGGTGGTTTCAGCATATTGTGCATGATGTGAAGCACGTCGCATTGCTTGTGCCGCTCTTCCGGTTTATTCAGGGCAGGAAGCGGACCTGGCACTGCGGGGCGCACACGCTGATCAACAGCCAGGAGACGTGCTTTGTGAGCGGGCTGGCGGCGGCGCGGCAGATCGGGGCGCGGTATCCGTTCGAGGATTTCGAGGCGCGGCGGGTGTTCAACTACTACGGGGGGATCATGTACGGGTGGGGGTTCAGAACCCGTACCTCGGACTGACCGCGGCTCCCGACGCCGACAGGCCGCTGGCGGCAATCTCCTCCGAATCTGGGTGTTTTCACCGGGCGCATGGAACCCGGGAACTTTTTCCGACGGCCGGATTATGACGGCGATATCAGGTGTCAAACGGCTGGAGGGCCTTACCCGGGTCGACCCGAGAAGGAGGGAACGTCATGAAGAAGAGGAATCCAACCCTCATGAGCTGGCTGGTCAGTACGGCGTTCCTGGCTTCGTGCGGTGACGAGCCGGGCATGCTCACGGAACCAGTCCTGACCCCCATCTCCACCAACATGGCAATGTTGCGGTCTACGCCTGCCAACGGTCCGGCGGCCTGCCGTGACGGACTCGCCGGGAGCTATCCCTGCCGCGGGGTGGACCTGGTTTCGGTGCTGGACCGGGCGGCGATCGGTGCGGCCGGCGGCAACGTCAACGACATGTGGGGGTGGACCGATCCGCAAACCGGCGTGGAGTGGGCGCTGGTAGGTCATTCAAGAGGAACCTCGTTCATCGATCTGTCGAACCCGGAGGCTCCGCTCTACGCGGGGATTCTCCCGCTGACGCCCGGGGCGCGTCCCAGCATCTGGCGTGACCTGAAGGTCTACAGGGATCATGTCTTCATCGTCAGCGACGTGGCCGGCCGACACGGAATGCAGGTATTCGATCTCACGCAACTCCGCGACGTTGCAAGTCCTCCAGTGACCTTCGCACCGTCGTTTCTCTATGATCGAATCCACAGCGCGCACAACATCGTCATCAACGAGGAGACCGGATTCGCCTACTCCGTGGGGGGCAGCGGCGGTGGTGAGACCTGTGGCGGAGGTCTTCACATGATCGACGTCCGCTCGCCCCGCGCTCCGCGCTTCGCCGGTTGCTTCGCCGACCGGTCCACGGGCAATGTCGGGACCGGATACACGCATGATGCAATGTGCGTGATCTACAGGGGTCCCCATGCCAGGTACAGGGGCAGGGAGATCTGCTTCGGTTCCAATGAGACCGCGCTGAGCATTGCCGATGTCACGGACAAGAGCCGCCCTGTGGCGTTGTCTGTTGCAACCTATCCGAACGTGGGATACACACACCAGGGGTGGCTCGACAACGCCCACGAATATCTGTATATGGGCGATGAAAGAGACGAACGTGGGCCCGCTTCAAGAACCCGGACGATTGTATGGGACGTCAGGAGCCTCGACGATCCCATCGTTGCCACCGAATACCTGGCGACAACCACGGAGACGGACCACAACCTGTACATCGTCGGCGACCGCATGTACCAAGCCAACTACGAAGCCGGGCTGCGCATCGTGAGCATCGAGGACCGGGAGCGCCCCTCGGAAACAGGGTTTTTCGACATGGAGCCCGACCCCAACGCCCGCGGGGGTGCGTGGAGCAACTACCCGTTCTTCGCCAGCGGCGTGATCGCCGTGACAGAGTTCAATCGTGGAGTGTTTTTTGTCAGGGTGCAGGGAGGGTGATGTGCAGGTGGCGGGTAAAGCGTCATAGATGGCAAGGATGTTCAGACGTGCCAGCGGTTGCGGCTGACGTGTCTACCGCTGGGGCACCACACGCAACCGGTTGATTTCGACCAGCGCATCGGCTCGGGCCCGAACGATCACCCCGGCGTATTCGGAGGCCGTCTGTCCCAGCGGGCGTCCGGGGTCCCCGGCGAGATCCACGGCGTCCAAGTCGGCCAGGGCGCCCCTGGCGAGCTCACGCGCCCGCGCACGGCGCTGGGGAATGGTCGAGATCATCTGCGCAATCATCAACTTGTCCGACCAGGGGTGGCTCCAGCCCTCGCGCAGGATCCGGTCGGTCCACCGGTCCACGGCGTCGAGATCCCGCAGTTCGACCGCGAGCAGCAGACCGCTGTTGGCGATTCCGGTGCGCAAACCCGCGGCAACCGGCCATTCGTCTTCCAACTCGTCCAGGGCCGGCCGCGAGTTCCCGTCTTCCTCCCACCGCAACCATGCTCGGGTCCACCTCAACTCCGGCGGCAGTTCAAACTCGTCGCCGCTGACCGTCGAGTCGGAGACAGTGACCGAGACAAGCGCACCGGGATTCTCCTCCGCAAGCACCTCGCGCATGAGTTCCGCGGCACGCGTGCGGGCCTCGCTCGCGATGGCGGGGTCGCGATCGGTGTAGTGGTTTGCGCGCCGGAACAGCACCTGCGCGAGCGATGACCTGTCCTGCTCACTGTGGATGAGCACGTCGAAGCGCATTCCGCCATTCGTATCGAGCCGCTCGCCCGCCGTGTCCTCGACGACGAAGGTGCCGTAGGCCGCCGAGCCCGGCGCCGTGAACGACCCGGTAAAGGACCCTCCGTCCCCGGGCATCAGCCTGGCAACACGTTGGTTGCGCGGACCGAGACCATGATCGACCGTGCTGTCGATCTGGAAATGGCCCCGCAAGACGAGCTCGGGCTCGCCGGCGAGAGCGTCCAACGGGCGGTACGTGACCGTGACCGTGGATCCCGGAGGAGGAGCCTCGGGGGTGAAGATGAGGTTGGCGGGGGGTGGCGTGGGGTCCTGGGGCGTAGCGAGAGCGTGGGCGGACCCGGAGCGTGGGGCGAGGGTGAGGAGGGCCGTGAGGGTCAGGGTGGACAGGGAGGTGATGGTCGTGCTGTGGTGCATGGCAATGGCCTGGTGATGCGGTGAGAGGCGACGACGACGGGGGCATTGACGGGATGGGCGTTGTCGTGATGGGATGCGCTGCGCGGAGGGGGGGTTGCCTGAGCAACCATTGGTGTCGGCGGACTGTCCAACGTCTCCAAACGGTCTCACGCCACGGGGATCCAGGAGCCATGCCCGAATCTGCCAATCTCGACGAGCACAGAGAGGCGTCTTGATCCACGGCTTCCTCTTCCACACCCTCCTCCTGGCCACCTCCCTGCCGTTCGCCGGAACGGTGACACGCATACGGTGGTCCCGGGACGAACCCGAAGTCGCCCATGTCCTGGGGACCCGGTTTCGGCTTGCGGGCTTGCGCTCGAGTGACACGTTCGGGCAGGTGGCCGTTCGGCATGCCGCCGACCCGCTACAGGATCCATTCATCTTCGGATTCGCCGTCCTGGGTGCGGACTCGGTGGCCGCGGCCGTGCGAAGCCCGCTCGATGCGGACTCGGAACGCTTCTTTCGGTTCCGAACAGGAGTACACCCTTCCGGGAGAAGGCGACGCCAATCCGCTCTGGACCATCTTCGATCCCGAGGGTCGTGTCCTGGGCCTCGTGGAAACTCCCCCAGGCGTCACCAACATCTACGCGCGACCGACGACCTCGGCGTGGAGTACCTGCAGGTGTGGCCGCTGAGCCGCTGAGCCGGTGGGAAGGCTAGAGGGCAGGCTGTTCAGATAGGCCAACGGACGCGGGTCCTGTCGACAACCGAGCCGAACGGGGGTCGGATCGAATCGGGCCTGGATTGGCGCGCGGGATTCCCGTTAGCGGGTTGACCCTCGTAGGGCTTGCAGCGACAAGACCCTCTGCATGAGTTCGGTCTGCTTTTTGATCCCCAGCTTGCGGTAAACCCTCTTGAGGTGCGTCTTGACCGTGCTTTCCGCGCAGCCCAGCATTACCGCAACGCCGGCTGCACTCTGGCCGGTCGTCAGCCCCACGGCCACACGGCTCTCCGTCGGGGTCAACCCCAGCACCCGGGACGCCAGGTCCGGATCGATCCGGGGTCGGCGCGCCGGGTCCACGACGAGCACCAGTCCCCCGACCTGGCACGCATGTCGACCCTCGCCCATTCCCTGCACGGGATGGATTTCGAGGACCAACGGCGTTCGAGCCCTTCTGCGCGTGATCTTCATCGAACCCCCGGCGCCCTGAGCGCCGTGCCGGGACAGCGCCTTGGCCAGCAACCGCTGAAGCTCCTCGTTCTCCCCTGCGTGCCCGGCAGCCAGCACACCTCCCTCATCGTGGAGCCCATCGCGTTCCAGCAGGATGTCCCGGGCACGGTCGTTCGCCTCCATGATGCGTCCACGGCGATCCAACTGGATCAACCCCATCCGCCCGTTCTCGAGCAGTCCGACCAGCGACGCGCCCAACGCCCTGGCATCCTCCATCGCACAGCGAACCCGCACAGCCTGGAATATGTGAGGTGCGAGAAGCTTGATGACCCGGACCTGATCGTGCCCCCACCCTTCGCGCTCAGTGGAGTTGCCGCAAGATAAGATGATCCCCGACCCGTCCAACCCGTGGATTGCCGTGAAGAGGCCGTGCTGCGTCTTGTTGGGCACCCGGAACTCATTGTATGCCGCAGATGTCTTCATCTCCTGGTCGGTGTAGAGATCCGACTTCCAGGCCAGCTCGCCATCGTCCAGTCGGGCGAGCCGCGGAATGGCTTCATCCCGCCAGTAGTAGTTGCGGAAATACAGCTGCCGCAGATCGTCCCGGCTCTCCGCGGCCACAAAGAACCGGGACTGCTGAATCTCGGGTTGACCTTCGGGACCTACGTCCACGTACGTAATGCTCTGGCCGGTCGTCCGGATCAAGTCGTTCATCATGCCAGCCGCGGAAGCCCAGGCGACGTCCCCCAGCGCCGCTTTGTACAGCTGCTCCAAGACCCGCCCGAACCTGTCGGCTCCGGCCATAATCTCCATCCGTGTCGACTGTGCCGATGACTTCAGACCGACCGCGGCACCGCTTGATCTCTTGATTCCGACAAACCAGAGAACGGCTCAATCCCGGTCCGCCTGCTCGACCGCAAATGCGCGAAACCCGCCAAGCGCGCCAAGCGCCGCCAGCAACGAGTCTGTATTTACAATCCGTCATTAATATAACGAATAGCCTACTCATATGCACCTATTCTATTATATATCAGTGCAATGCGATAAACATTCTATTAGCATGATGCGCTGAACGGCGGGGGGGTTGGCCGGGTGGCGCATTGACATCGGTCACGAACCCGGCTGGAACCGCACCCGCGCCACGCGCTGGACATCGAGCGAGTCGCTGGTCACGCCGTACAGCGTCGACTCGGTGACCCAGGGGACCGCGCCCGCCCGGACGCGACGCGGCCAGCGATACCGCGCCACCAATTCGGACCCAGCGTAGACATCGGCCTCCCGCAGCTCGTCGCCATCCGCGCCCGTCCGCTCGACCCACAAACGGCCCGAGCGATCGAAGAAGATGGCGGCAAGTGGCGGCTTGCGGTCCGGAATGTCGAACGGGTGGTTCTGGAGGTCGAGCCGCTGCGAGTCGCGATCGATGGCGGCCTGCGCCCTCTCGCGCTCGGACGGGCTGAGCGACGGCCCGGACAGTTCCGGTCCCTCGATCCGGGAGACCGTCCCATCCACTTGGTGAAGCGTGACCGCATACTCCGAGGTGACCGCTTCGGCCCACACGCCACCCGGGCCGTGGGCGTGAATCCACCGCGGGCCCCACGGCTGGTAGACGAAGAGCGAAATAGGCGTGTCTCCGAACATGCGCTCCACAGTGGTCGAGCCCGTCATCTGCCTCTCCGGATCCGCCATCATGACCGTGTCCACGGCGCCGTCGGCCCCATGGTGAAGGCGTGCCATCGCAAACCCGCCCTCGGTCGTCACCGATCCGATATCGACCAGCCGACCCCCGGCGTCAAAGGTGACCGGTGCCACCATGCCCTGCCCCACGTGCGCAATCCTGACGCCGCGATCGTACTCCGCACTCCCGCCATCCAACCGGAACACACTGTAGCGCGTACTCTCGCGCACCCACAGCGCACCGTCCGGCCCGAACGCCAGACAACACGGCTGCGTCAGCTCGCCCGGACCCTCGCCCTGGCCCCCGAACCGAAAGAGGAAGTCGCCCTCGGGGCCGAAGACCCGCACCTCGTGCGACTGCAGGTCGGCAACGATCAGCCGTCCGCTCGCGTCCTCGACGATCGACTCGATTCTGGTGAAGAGGTAGGGATCGTCGCCGTCGACCTCGCCGAACCCGAGATCGACCGTGCCCCGGAAGATTGGGACGTCATCGGGTGACAAATCCTCGGCGCTGTCCGAGCAACCAACAGCCAGATGAACGAGGCCCAACAGGAGGGCAACGTGTGCGGGTGAGCAGGCGGTAACGCGGGAGCGTTCGTTCATGGGTCGGCAGACTCCAGATTGCAACAGGGCTCGACCCGGTGGAAGCGGTGAGCGTGAGATGGTGGAGGTGGTCGCGCGGCGCGGGGGCGTCACATGGCCATCCCAGTCGCCTTTGAGCGCCCGAACGTAATGTTGACATTACATATTGACAACTCTGCCTTACTATTGGGCAACCACAGCGATCCTCTGCTCGCCCTCTTCGGCGCCGTCCAGTCGGTGGACAGCCCCTACTCACCCTGCTCGAGGCGGTAGACCCGCGCGGTCGGGACACCGGACTCGGTGCGGTGCACGCCGTAGACGCGGCCGCGCGCGACCTGGCTGAGGCTAAACCCGTCCGGCATCTGGACCACACCTAGCCACCGTCCCGCAGAGTTGAGCACGGTCCATCGTTCCGGGGAGGGATCGGGTGGGGGAAGGATGCGTGCCCAGATATTGCCCTCGTCATCCGCCATCAGATCGTCGAAGAACGCCTTGTGCTCGGGTACCCAGGGAAAATCGCCGAGCTGTACGCGGCGGCCGCTCTCACCAACCCGCTGCTCTTCGTTCCACCGCCTCCGGTCCTCGGTGGTGACGGGGTCGGGCGTTGCGTGCCAGCGCAAGATCCGCTTCACCTCGCCGGTGGGGGAGACCACTTGAAGCTCCGCCCGCTGCGAATAGGGAAGCACGAGATCGTCATCCGTCCCACGGATCGGGCGCATATGGGCGGTCCACGGGACAAAGCGAGTGAACGCACCATCCTGATAGACGTGCAAGGCGGGCGCGCGCACGACCGTATCCAGCCCTGTGAAGGAATCGTCCGTCCACGCCAGGACCCAGTGGATCAGTCCCTCCTCGTCCTCTGGAGCCTGCGTCCAGTACCGATCGCCGGTCACCAGGAAGCGTCGGCAATCGGCTGAGATGACCAGGACGTTCAGGGGGGTCCGGGTCCGCCCGTCGACCGTCGCCAAGCGCCGGATGAAGCGGCCCTCGGAATCGAAGAAATTGAAGGCGTAGGGATCCGCCGCGATGATCGTATCCCCACCGCAGGTCCGCACCGCTCCGAAGTCCGCCAGTTCGCCGGGACCCTCCCCTTGACCGCCGAATCGATGGGTAAGCTGCCCAAGCGTATCGAAGACCATCACCTCGGAGGTGGCGATATCGCCGACGACCAGATCTCCGTTGGAGAGGACGCTCACGTCCCGAATGAACCCGAAGGGAGGGTGGTTGGGATCGTCGCCTCCAGTCGGCCCCGCGCCGATGGCCAACTCCGGATCCGGGACGACCGTCCAGCCGTTCCCCTCGTCCCACGCTGGCCGAAAGCTCTCCAGGATCGTTGTCCCGGCGCTATCGGTCTGAACGAAGTCGGGGGTTCCGACCGTGGCCTCGCAGGCGGCGGCCAGGCAAGCGAGAGACAGGCCGGTCAAAAGGGGCCAGGGTCTGGGCATCGCTCCTCCAGTTGCCGATTCAAAGGAGTGCCCTGAACTCCCGTTCAGTAAGGCCGGCGTCTTGAACGATGCGGCCCATCGTGAAGGCATTGACCGGATTGTTGCGCGGAACCGTAAGGATTCGATCGCCATCAGTCATGACGATGTGCTTGCCTTGGCGAGCGACGCGGAAGCCCGCCTTTTCGAGCGCTCGCACGGCCCGGAGGTGGTTGACACCGGGTATCCTGGGCACGGCCTATACGGCGACCTCAATCTCACGGATTTCCATGCCAGCGGCATTCTCGACTGCCACTTCCATGTACTCGCGCACGGCATCCGCGATGTTCGCCAGGGCTTCCTCTTCCGTCGCCCCCTGGGACGCACAACCCGGAAGGCCTGGAACCCAGACGGAGAATCCCTCTTCGGACTCTTCAAGCGCTACCCGGTACTTCATCGTCCACCTCCACGGTCACCCGGATCCAAGGCCGTCAACGAAAAATCCAATCTAGCGTTTTCGATCGTGGACCGCGCTGTTCTGGCGGTTCCATGTTGCTCGGTGAACTGGAAGGCGACCGAAGCGACCGGCGATACGCATGCATCACCCCACCGGCGCCCTCACCACATACGGCACATCCAGTTCGTCGACGACCCAGGCGTAGATGTTGCCGTGCCGGACCCAGACTCTGCCCCTGGCCGCCTCGAACCCGAGGCGTACCGAACCCAGATAGTCGCCCTCCGCGGAAAACCGGTCGTAGAAGGCGGGGGCGTCGCCCGGCACGACCCTCTCTACCCAGAGCGTTCCTTCATCGTCCACGAACATGCCCGCCAGAATGGGCTTGACGTCGGCCATGAGAGCCGCGACCGCTTCCACATCGCGGCGCGCCTCGGGATAGTACTCGACCCATTCCTCGATGTAGGCGGCACGGTCTTCGTCCGTGACCGGTTGCATGGGCAGGCCGGCCTCGATCACGATCAGCGTGTCCCCATCCTCGCCGGTTCGCACGATGCCGTATGACGCGCTGTTCGCGCGCCAGAATCCGCCGGACGGGTTGAACAAGAACATGTCGGATGGCTCGAATTCAATCGGCAGGAATTGCCAGATCCCGTACGGGTCCTCGTATGTGTACGACCGACCGCTGTTTTCGCCGAGGTAGACCGAGTCGATGGCCTCGCTCGACAGGTCGTAGGACACGAAATAGTTGTGGTAGGTGCTGGAGCTGAGTGCTGGCGGAGGCGGGTAGGTGAATCCGCCCTCCTGTTCGAAGGTGTGCCTCCAGTAGCGTCCACGATGGCCGAAGACACCGTCCCAGATGTACCCGTAGCTCCTGACGGGCATGTCGAAGCGGTGCACCTCGTTGCCGTTCAGGTCGACCCCGATGACCATCCACTTGCCGTGATCGTTCAGCCACAGCAGCGTGTCGCCCGCGAGGATGATCCCGTTTGCCGCGGTGATCTCGCCCGGCCCTTCACCCCCCCGCACGACCGTCCGCAGGTATCGACCACCGGGATCGTAGGCCCGCACCTCGGTGGCCTGGGCGTCCAGCACGTAGATGGTGCCGTCGCTGGCGGCCTGGATGCCCCGAGTGTCCGCAAAGATCAGGTTGGGATCGGCCCCGTCGACGCTGCCGAACTGCAGATCCACCTGCACTTCGGTAACGTCGGGGCCGGCTGCGTCGATGGCGGGAAGGTCGGCGTAGCGCACAAGCACCGCCCCGTTCGGAAGCGTCTCGCGCGTCGAGTCGCCTGCCGGTGATTCCGCTTCGCAGGCGGAGAGGGCCGTGGTCAGCGTGAGAGCGAGAATGGCGGTGCGCATGGTCCCTGCCTTGGCGTGACTGGGTTGTGTGGGGGGTGTATGAATGGTGTATGAATGAGACACGTGAGATGGCCGCGGGGGTTGGGTGGGTGTCGACCCGGAGCGTTCCGCGTCCAAGATGTCAACAAGGCACTCCGGGGCATTTTGGGTGAGGGGGTGGAGCGCGACCTGGTCTGAGCACGCAGGGTGGGTCGCCCAAGGGCTCGACCGGGTGGGAGCGGGGAGCGCGGGATGGTGGAGTTGATCGCGCGGTGCGGGGACTTTACATGGCAACCTCGGTCGCCCTTGCGCGCCAACACGTAATGTCAACTTTACATGTTGACCACTCTACTTTACATACTTGAGAGAATTAGGGACAGTTAGTCAGGGCTATGGCCATAGACGTGTCTAAATTGCTCTAATTGCCTGTCGGTACTAGGCGTCAGGCAGCCGTAACAGGTCCCCTTCGCGCACTACCGCACCGTCCTCCACAAGCCCGTCCAGCACGCGCCGGAAGTGGTCGACGATGTTTCTCCCCGCGCGCTTGAAGCCGAATAGACGGACCGCCTCCTGCACGGCGGCGTCGGGCGCAATCCCGTAGCTCACACGCACCGCGTGAATCAGGGCCACGCCGATCTCCTCAGGCGCGATCATGTCAGGCTTGCGGAGCGAGCCGGGCAGCTCGCCGTCGCGGCGCCGTACCTCGACGTCGTCGTGATCGAGCCGCCACAAGAAGTCCCGCGCGTCCATCCTGTAGAGGCCCTGGTTCGCGCCGACGCGTGCGCCCAGCGCCATCTGCTTGCGGATCCGGGAGCCGGTGCGGCCGACGCCCGCAGCCGTGCGGACCCGGAGCGTCACCTCGTCGAGGTGAACCGGGCTCTCGACCTCGACCACCCAGCTGATCCATTTCGCCAGCGTTCCCGGAGGCGTTTCGTGCAAGGGGTCCCAAAGGCCGCCGAGCTCGAGCCGGGCTGTCGTGTAGGGACGCCCAGGCGCAGCAACCTCAACCTCCGGCTCCGGCGCCCGCTCCAACGGCTCCACACGCTTCTCGGGCTCGGGCGCCACGTCGCCCGCCGGCTTCAGCGCCGCCACCTGCGCCATCCGGATCGCCACCTCTGCCTTGCCCAGCTCCAGCTCCGGATTGCGGAACCAGTCCGTGCTCCAGATGCGGTGGATCGTCCAGCCCAGTCCCTCCAGCACCTGCTGCCTCAGCCGATCGCGGTCCCGGGCCGAGCGCGCGCTGTGGTAGGTGGCGCCGTCGCACTCGATGCCCAGGACGTAGCGCCCTGGCCGTGAAGAGTCCCGCACCGCCAGATCGATGAAGAACCCGGCCGATCCCACCTGGTGGTCCACGTCGAAGTCCAGCGCCCGCAACCTGCCCGCGACCGCCTCCTCGAACGGGGAGTCGGCCTCGCGCCCCGTGACCCGGGGGATGTCGATGTTCCCCGTCTCGGCGTACTCCAGGAACGTTTTGAGCGCGTCGACTCCCCGCGCCTTGGACCGCCGCAGGTCCAGGTCCGCGCCGACGAAGTTGCAGTACACCACGCAGCGCCGCCGCGCCCGCGTGATCAGCACGTTGAGGCGCCGCTCGCCCCCCTCGCGGTTGAGCGGCCCGAAGTTCATCGGCAGGTAGGCGCCGTCGATCTTGCCGTAGCCGATGCTGATCAGGATCACGTCGCGCTCGTCGCCCTGGACGTTCTCCAGGTTCTTCACGAAGAAGGGCTCCTCCGGGTGGCCGGTGAAGAACTCCTCATGCGACGGATCGCGCCGCCGCAGGATGTCGACCTCGTCCTCGATGCGCCGCGCCTGCACGTTGCTGAACGCCGCCACGCCGAGGGTCAGGGCGGGAGTCGCGCGGGCGTGCTCCATCACCGCCTGCGCCACAGTCTTCGCCTCGGCGGTGTTGATCCCGCGCCGCTGGTAATGGGCCTGCGGATCGTGCTGGAAGACGACGCCCGTGTCCTGCTTGCCGGCGTCGGGGCTCGGGAAGACCACCAGGCGATTGTCGTAGAACTCGTGGTTCGAAACGGTGATCAGCGACTCGTGACGGCTGCGGTAGTGCCACTTGAGCATCCGCTCCGGGGCCCCCTGGGCGCAGAACATGCCCAGAATGCTCTCCAGATCGGCGGTCTGGCTCCCGTCGTCCTCGCCGTCGTCGGCCATGCGATCGAAGAAGCTCGTCGGCGGGAGCTGCTTGCTGTCGCCCACGACCACCGCCTGCCTGCCCCGGATGATCGCGCCCAGCGCCTCGACCGGACGCACCTGGCTCGCCTCGTCGAACACCACCAGGTCGAAGTCGACTGAACCCGGCGGGATGTATTTCGCGATCGACAGCGGGCTCATCATGAAGACCGGCTTGATGGTCTGGATCGCGCGCCCCGCCTTCTTCATCAGGACCCGCACCGGCAGGTGACGCGTCTTCTTCTGGAATTCGCGCCTCAGCACGCCCAGCTGCCCGCCCCCGTGGTGACGCGGCAGCCGCTCCCAGTGCCGCTCGGCGATCAGCGCCCGGTTGTGGTGGAACTGCGCCATGTCCAGCTCGCGGAACCGCTCCACAATGCCCGCATGCGTAGCCCCGTCGAACTCGGCGAGCGTTGGCCGTTCCCGAAAGGCCAGGTCCAGCCAGGCGCCGTAGCAGGCGTGCTCGAAGAGCGCCGTGAGTTGCCGGTAGGCGTCCTGCCGCGACGCCGCGGCCTCGGCCACCTCCGCAATCCCCGCCTCGGCGGCCTTCCGCTCGAGCTGGTTGAAGCGCACCACCTCGTAGGCCGAGGCGACCTCGTCGCGGGCGTCCCGCAGCCACGCGTCCAGATCGCCGTACGTCCGCTCCTCCAGCGCCTCGCCGGGCCCAACCCGATCGGCCCGCAGCTCCATGGCGGCGGCCAGCGCACCCAGGGCGTCGCCGAGCGCCTCGATCCCGCGCTCGCAGGCGTCGGCGGCAGCTTCCAGGTCGGAGCGGCGAGGCGGATCGTCGAGCAGCGCATGGATGTCGGGGTCGATCAGCCCGCCGGATTCGCCTGCGTGAAGGCGCACGAGCCACTCCGCGGCGTCGGCAAAGCTCCGGTGCGCGTCCACGCGATCGCCCAGCGTGAGCCCCGGGAAGAGCCGCGCCACGAGGTCGTTCGATTCGGCGATGGAGCGGCGCAGCCGGCCCGCTTCCAGGATCGCGTCAACGAGTTGGATCTGTTTGGGGACAGTGTCGGGCGCCTCGCCGCGGCAGAGCCCCTGCACCCGACGGCTCGCGTCCCGGAACGGCCGCGAGAGGAAGCGCCACCACTTCGCGCCGTAGGCACGCAACGCCTGGCGCGCATCCAGCACGTCCTGGTCCCACGCCTCGGGCATGAGGACGCGGTCGTGCCCGGCCCGGATCTCGGCGTAGCGGCGGGCGGCGCTCGCGACCTGGCCGATGCGCTCGCCCTCGGTCGACCAACCGGGATGACGGTGATCCGCCCCCAGCAGCGCCGGAGCCTCGGCCGCCCTGCGCGCGGTGCGGGTCGCCCGCATCAGATCGTCGCTCTTCAGCCCCTCAAACCCCCAGCTGGACGGGGACGAACCGGCCGGGAGAACCGCGTCGCGGCGAAGCACGGCGCCGAGCGTGCCTGAATCGCGCCTGAGACGGCGGACGGCAGCGGACGCATCGGCGACGAGCTGTCGGATCGTGTGCGCGTCGGTGGGGACGAAGTGCAGGCGGCCGCACGCCCACCACCGATGTCGGCGCGGGATGCCGATCGACGTGACCAGCTCCTGGATCTCGCGGACCAGCGCGCGGCGGCGGGTGAAGTCCTCGGCGCTCCACGACACCGAGCCCCGGATCGGGAGTCCCTTGCCCTCGACGGCCAGCCCGTCGGCGTCCAGTCCGGCCAGGCGGCCGACCAGCTCGTGCGGGGTGAGCTTGCTCTCGGCGACCGGCGTGTTGACCGCGCGGGAGTAGTCGTTCAGGCGCTTGCGGTTCGTCTCGAGGAGCACGCGGTCCTCGGTGCCGCCCGTGGCGGTGGGACGGCCGAGCGCCAGGGTGCGGCTCAGCTCGTCGAGGACCGCGCGCTTGTTGGTCTTGTGGCTGTGCAGTTCGAGGCACGCGTCGCCCAGGTGCACGGTGTCGAGGCGGCGCTTCACGACCTCGAGCGCGGCCATCTTCTCGGCGACGAAGAGGACCGACTTGCCGCGGGCGAGCGCCTCGCCGACAAGGTTGGTGATGGTCTGCGACTTGCCCGTCCCCGGCGGCTCCTGGATGACCAGGTTGCGCCCGTTCATGGCGTCGAGCACGGCGAGGGTCTGCGAGCTGTCGGCGTCGAGCACCGGGTGCAGGCCGGCCTCGCCCAGGTCGCCGCCTGCGTAGTCGTCCTCGCCGAACTCGGAGGGCTCGCGGGCGAAACCGTCGTCGCCGAAGAGCTGCTGCACGAGCGGATGGTCGGCCGGCCGGTTCTCTTCGGGCCAGCTCGCCGGGTCCAGGTCCTTGTAGATGAGCAGCTTGCTGAACGAGAAGAAGTTCAGATGGATCTCGTCGCGCGCGACCGACCAGCGGGGCTGCTTCGCCACCGCCCGTTCGACCCGGGCCAGGTAGTCGTCGACGTCGAGGTCGTCCTCGGGCGGCATCTCGGGGAGGCGGACGTTGAAGTCCTGCTTCAGCTTCGCCTCGAGCGACAGGTTCGGCTCGATCTCGTCCTTCGTCCACGAGAGCTTGAAGTTCTCGCGCACGCCGGACTGGGTGAGCTTGACGGGAATGAGGACCAGCGGCGCGCGCCGCTCGGTGTCGCTGTTGTCGGACTCGTACCAGCGGAGCATCCCCAGCGCGAGGTAGAGGATGTTGACCCCCTGCTCCTCGATCGACAGCCGCGCCTGCCGGAACGACTCGCGCAGGCGCAGGTTGAGGGCGGCGAGGGTGAGCGCGGTCTGGAGCTTGTTGTCGGTGTGGCGCGCGGCGGTGCCGGTGGGGTCGGAGACGGGTTGGGAGAGGAGGGCGACGAGCTCGGCGGGGACATCGGGGGGAGTGTCGGTGAGGGGTTCGGGCGCCGTGTGGCCTACCGGAGCCGTCTGGCCCTCCGAGGTCTCTTCTTTCGGCGCGGTGAGGAAGTACATGACCCGTTCGCTGCCGACGAGGATGCGGAAGATCTCGCGGGAGAGTTCGTCGACGACCTCGAGGCCGCGGCGCTTCGAGGGGCGGAAGTTGAGGAGGGGGTTGCGGAGGGAGAGGTCGAGGACGTCGCGGCGGGATTTGTCGAGTTGGGCGTGTTGGGTCATTTGAGGAAGGTATCAGGGGAGTTGCATCTTGAGCTCTGCGACTCGCCAGCCTTCATCGGCCTTCTGATTGTAGGGACTGTCGTTCTGATCGCTCCATGTAATGTTTGCATTACATCTTGACAACTCTACTTTACCGTTGGGCGACTACAGCGATCCTCTACTCGCCCCTAGGCCGCCTGTTCCCCCTCCCCCGCCTCCCGCAGCGCATCCGCCATGATCCCGCACGCCGACCCGATCACCCCGATCCCGGCGAACATCGCCACCGTGGCCAGGATCCTCCCGCCGGCCGTCACGGGCTGGATGTCGCCGTACCCCACCGTCGTCAGCGTGACCACCGCCCACCACAGTCCATCGTACACCGAGCCGAAGACGTCCGGCTGCACCCCGTGCTCGAGGTGGTACATGCCGAACCCGGCCGTGATCACGACGATGCACGTGCCCGCAAACAGCGCACCGGCCTCGTCCATGGCGAGCCGGAACGCGCGTGCGAGCTTGATCACGGCGTTGGTGCGGGTGGCAAGCTTCGCCGTCGAGACAAAGAGGCGAAACAGGCGAAAGGCACGAAGCGCCTTCAGATCGAACCCCGTGAACGCCCACAGCGGTATGATGGCCAGGAAGTCCACGATCCCGATGAAGCTGAACGCGTACTCCTTCCAGTCCTCCGCCCGCCGGATGCGAACGAACCACTCGACCGTGTAGAGCAGCCAGATGGCCACGCCGGCCCAGAAGAAGAGCGTGGCCGCGTTGGTCATGGCGTCCATGGTTTCGGCGGTCTGGAGGAGCAGGTCCAGGACGATGACGGCAATGACCGTGCGTTCGGTGCGTTCGGAGAAGGGGGAGGTGGGGGGCATGGGGGGGCTCCTGGGTGGGGGGGACGGCTGGATCGGGGTGGCGGTTGTCGGTGGGGCGGGGGCACAAGGAAATGAGGGCGCACTGGAGCACTTCGGCAATATTCGGTGAGCCCCTCGCTCGCACGGGGCCGGCTGATGAGGAGGTGATGGACTGTCTACCGTTTGGGACGCTCCGGGGATTGGGGGCGGGCAGGAAGGAGTGCGTACCGGGGCAGAGAGATGGCGGCGTTGACTGAGTAGGCGCCCACCTTGCAAATGGCACCGCATCGCCTTGACCCCTTGGTGGAAGCCCCCAGTGGTGTAGGTTCGGTCTCGGTGATTCTAAGGCGATCGGGGTGTGGGAGGCCGGGCACGCATCTGCTCGGATGGTCGTTCACTGCCGCGGAGGTATCACTCGGGGTGCCGTATTGGTTCGAGCTGCTGGACCGGGTGGCAGAGTTGCGGGGGACGGGGAGGAGGCCGAGTGTGTGGTGAATGTCGTACTTGTACAGTCCCGATACGCGTAGAGGGGAGCATCATGGCAACAAGTCGATCCGCGTTGCACGGCGCAAATCGGCTGGCGAAGTCCTGGGGCGCCAAATTTACGGTTAGCAAGGGCTCACTCCTTGCAACCCTACCACGGGGTCATGCCCGCGAGGCATCGACTAGTGCCAACACGGTCCACCTCGTGTTTCAATTGGGACTCACCAAGACAATCCCGTTGCGCGATCTGGAGAGGGTCCTTGTAGATCCAGAAACCGTCAATGCTGCGGGCGGCTTCCGCTGGCACCGCGTCCAGCTCGACCATGCTAGCGGCGACTCCAGAGTTGCCGTCCTGTCGAGAAGTGATGCAAATGCTTTGGTTGGGGAGATCGAAGCGGCAAGGCGCGACTGGTGGCACCAGGCCCTCTCCGCGCGGACTGATGCCCTCAATTCGGTACAAGACCGATTGGAGGCGCTTGCCAGTTCGTCGCGCTACGTCGATTTCGATGCCTTCCGCGACCTCAAACACGCTGCGCAGAGGGCTGTCAGCGAGTTCGCGGGGCGGTGGCCGAAGGCGCTCTCGGATGTCCCCGAGATCCGTGTAGTGCGTAATATTCGTAGGATCTTGCGGGAAATCCACAGTGTCCGGGCGAGAGCCAACAGGACGTACGTGGCCGCCGAGTTGGTGCGCTCGCGTAAGCTGTTCGATCGGATCGAGGCCCACCCGCTGACGCAGGAGCAACGCAAGGCCGTTGTGATCGACGAGCGGCGGAATCTCGTCATTGCTGCGGCCGGTAGCGGCAAGACATCAGTCATCGTCGCCAAGGCAGCGTGGCTTGTGGAGAGAGGCTTCCAGCGTCCGTCTCAACTACTCCTGCTCGCTTTCGGCAAAGCGGCCAGCGAGGAGATGGAGGAACGACTCCGCACGCGGCTGGGCACTGCCATGGCGAACGGCATCACCGTTCGCACTTTCCATGGTCTAGGCTCGGAAATCATCGGCAAGGCCGTAGGAAGGCGTCCGTCGGTCGCATCGGTGGCCGATGACCGGTTCGCACTGCGTGATTTGCTGGAAGGCTTCTTAGAAGCACTCCGCGACGACCCCAAGATGTCGGCAAGCGTCCTCGATTGGTTCCGACATTCGTTCGCACCCTACAAGAGTCAACACGACTTCAAGAGCCGTGGCGAGTACTACAACTACCTCCGCAACCACTCCATCCGAGCGCTCCACGGTGAGAAAGTGAAGAGTTTCGAGGAGGTGGTTATCGCGAACTTCCTCTACCGCAACGGCATTCTCTACGAGTACGAAGCCCCGTATGAGCACGACACGGCGACACCGAAGAAGCGTCAATACAAGCCCGACTTCCATCTCCCCGATTATGGCATCTACATCGAGCATTTCGGCATCGATGCCAAAGGCAATACCGCGCCGTATGTCGACCGCGAGAAGTACGTAAGGGACATGGAGTGGAAGCGTGACACCCACGCACGATATGGCACGGTCTTGATAGAGACGTTCAGCTTCGAACATGCCGATGGCGGACTGCTCCGCAACTTGGAGGAAAAGCTCGCGGCCCGTGGCGTCACCATGTCGCCGATCCCGCCGGAGAGAGAGTTCGCAGAACTCCGGAAAAAGGGCCGCATTGCCCCTTTCACAACGATGGTGGCGACCTTCATGCGACACTTCAAGGGCAGCGGACTATCCTTCCCCGCCCTCGCACAGCGCGCTGCCTCCCACCGGGATCGGCCGCGTTTGCAGGCGTTCCTGGAGCTGTTCCGACCGATCTTCGAGTGCTACCAACAAGCGCTTGTCGAATCTGGAGAGATCGATTTTGAGGACATGATCAACCGAGCGACCGATCTCGTTGAGGCCGGGCGTTTCCGAAGTCCCTATCGATACATTCTAGTCGACGAATTCCAAGATATCTCGCCGGATCAGGCAAGACTGTTGAAGGCGTTGCTCCACAGCTCGGCGGGCGCGCGGTTGCTTGCGGTCGGTGACGACTGGCAGGCGATCTATCGGTTCGCAGGCTCGGATACCGCGATCATGCGGGAATTCGGAGAGCGTTTCGGGCCGTTCGAGCGTAGCGACCTGGAGACAACGTTCCGTTTCTCCGACCGCTTGGCCCGGGTCGCCACGGACTTCGTGCTGTGCAATCGAACGCAGATTCGCAAGGCGGTACGCTCAAAGCGCTCGATGAACCGGCCAGCTGTGCATGTGGGTCTGCCGCGTGACGAGGGCCCCTCGCTCCTGCAGGAGGCCCTCGACAGGATCGCGGAGGACGCCGAGCGATACGATGGGACGTCTGATGTGTTGCTGATCAGCCGCTACAAGCGCCAGAAGCCTAAGGCTATGGACTCTTTAAGGGAGCACTTTCCGGGCCTTCGGCTTGACTGGAGGACCGCGCACGGCTCCAAGGGGCGCCAAGCTGACTATGTGATTGTCCTCAGCCTGAAGTCAGGGATGTACGGGTTTCCCAGCGAGATAGCTGACGACCCGTTGCTCGATCTGGTGTTGGCCGCGCCCGAAGATTATCCAAATGCTGAGGAACGGCGCTTGCTCTACGTCGCTATCACTCGTGCGAGGAGGCAGGCGTTCTTGCTCGCTGATGGTGATTCGCCCTCACCGTTCGTCAACGAACTGATTGAGGGCAAGTACGACGTTACCGTGTTCGGCCGGCCACCTGAGGGCGACGCATCCTGTCCACGCTGCAGCGAGGGACGACTGATAGAGAGGAAGAACACCCAGGACGGGAGCAGTTTCTACGGCTGCTCGAACTATCCCTGGTGCGGGCACAAAGTGGACCCTTGTTCGAAATGCAGCACTGGACTACCGGTCAGGGTCGGCGACGCTCACCGTTGCCGACAGTGCGACGCGCTCACTGATTCCTGTCCCGACTGCGATGGCTGGCTGGGCACCAAGGAAGGTAAGTATGGTCCCTTCCTAGGCTGCTCAACTTGGCCGGACTGCGACTACACGCGAAACCTGCCGGTGTCTTGATCCATGGCTTCGGTCTCGTAGCTCATGTCCCCTCACCCCGGCAACGCCCGCAACATCCCCCGATCGATCAGCCCCTGCAGGTGCCTCACCACGCTCAGCGCCAGCGGCCGATACCTCACCAGCAACCCCATCTCGATATTGTGATCGAGCGCCGCCGACGTGAAGTTCGCCGACGTGATGAAAACGCTCTCATCGTCGGCCACAACGGCCTTCGCGTGGAGGACGCCCTCCACCTTAGGGTCCACCGACCTGGGGTCATAGAACACCCCGGGACGAACCTTGCCGGGCCAGTCTTTCTCCCAGAACTGCTCCGCGAACTCGCGGACCAAGTAGTCGGCCTTGGTCTTCTCTCGATAGGCGCGGTGAATGTTCAACAGAAGGGTCACCTTGAGCTCAGGGACCTCCTCCATTCGCCGCGCAAGTTTCTCGAAGACGCTGGGCCCATCGAAGTAGGCGTAGCTCACCGCCCAAATGGACCGTTTGGCCGATGCGAACAGCTCCTCATAGACCCTTCGGGTATCGCGGGCGTGGAGCCCACTGACCTCTGGACCTGACCAGACAAGATCCGGCTTCTGCGCGGGGGTCAAACTCCAATCGAGGGCCCGGATCCATGCTGCCGCCCCACGGTCGGCCACGCCCAGCTCCGCCAGCTTTTTCAGAGCCGCCAACACACCAGCGTCGGAATGCCCAAGCGCCATCAGAACAGCCGACGAGGAATACGGAGCCGTCAGCGCCCCACTATCCAGCGCCTGTGCCAACCGCTTCCGCAGGTGGCTCGGCAAGGCCGCGAGAGCGTCGGTCACGGCCATCCGGGATCGGTGAAGAACGCCGCGTCACGGTCGGCGAGGGTGGGGACGACCAGGGCGCGGTCAAGGTAGTCGTTCCACATCTCGCACGAGGTTTCGGCGACGAGCGTACACCCATGGCAGGCCGCTCCGTGCAGCCAGCGTTGCTCGACGCTCTCCGATGGCGAATGCTGCGCGCACACCGGATCACTCGAACAGAGAGCCGCCGTGGCCAGAGCCTGTCGGATGTGGTCATCGATGTAACGCGCCTGCTGGACGAGTCCGCCGAGGGTCCCCTCAGCGTCTGGGCTGGAAGTGTAGAGAAGGATGCCGTACCGCCGAGCCTCATTGTCCACGTACACGCGCTCACGGATCGAGGCGGCGGGGTATCCGCAGCGAGCGGACATCGACTGAAGCAGCATGTGGGACAGGGTATGCAGCATGACGTACGTCCCGCCGGGAAAGGCCGGCGGGTTGTTTCGCTGCTTTGCCCATCGGACATAGCCAGTCTCCATTGCCTTGATCCGCTGCTTCACACCGGAGCGCTGCTGCCACTGGCGCACCGCCACCGGTGAGACATGGAGCAGAACGCCCTCACCACGGTTCTCCACCGCCGGGAACCACGCTGGATCCCTGGAGATCTCGGCCCGCTTCACGTCGGCCCGGTACTCGCCGTCGATGTCGGGCATGGGAGCTTCCAGGCGTGTGAAGCCCGCCAAGGCCAGGACTTCGCGCAGGCGGTGGACCTGAACGACCGCCTCGATCTCCTTCCGGTAGGTATCCTTGCGCAGGTGATCCGGGAGCTTCCGAGCGTGGAAATTGGGGTCAATGGGCACATCGTCACCGAAGCCCTCTGGGACAGCGAGCATAGCTTCGATTTCCACCGCTTTGACCGACTGGTCTCCAGGAGAACCATCCCGTCTGCGGTCGATCGCGTCGAGCACATCCTCGTCTACGAATCCGTGCAGCGCCTCCGCGACGTTCGGCTTCTGCTTGATGAAACTGAGACCGAAGGCGTCGTTGACTATCATCAGGTCGCTCCACAGCTCTGCGACCACCTTGTCGATCGCCGCCGCCTTGTCCGGGATCGACAGGGTGCGCACCAGGAGCGGGAAGTACGCGTTGGTCGCGGTTCGGATCAGCAGGCGGCTCGGCTGGTTGCAGTCCTCGTTCGCATTCGGCCCCAGCCACGGCCGCGCCCCTGTGCACGTGCCCAGCGCATTTGACGAGATATCGTGGGCCTCGATCATCGATCGAGACTTCCCGCAGTCACACCGGATCCGCAGGTTGGCTAGTTCTCCCGTCGCTCCCGTCTCGTCGAGCCACAGGTGGCCGAAGCACTTCGTGGGGCCGCTGTGTGCGAATTCTCTCCAATTCAAATCGTCAACGTGGCCCTTGGGACAAGCCCTAACGAAGCGCGTCGCCACAACCGGATTACCGCCGAATCGGCGCTTCTCGTCCAGGGCCTTTCGGTGCTCCAGCCGACGCGAACGGGGCTTCGACGATGACGGCTGGCCGCCACCCGCGAATCCAGAATCCTGCACCACGAACCATTCGGGAAAGCGGTAGGCCTCAATCCCCTTGGGCGACTTCTTCCAGAACTCGGCCGGATCCGGGGTCGGCGGGACGTAGAGCTCCGGGTGGGCAACATCGGTCATGCGTGACAGGAGGCGCTGCAGCCGTGGCTCATCGAGCCGATCCAGCGGGTGCACCCAGCCATCGACCCCGGCCATGATTGCGGAATCGCGTGGCAGGTCGATCAACGACCCGGGTCCGTATGTGGTGATGACTTGGCTGCGCCGAATCTGGCCGGTCGATTTCGGATTCACGCCGACCCCCCGGCATCCTTGAGGTCCTTGACGTAAACGTGCACTTCGGGCTCCACGTCGCGCAGGGAACGGTTGGCCCGGAATTTCCGGTGATGTTCGGTCTCGAATTCCTGGTCCAGGACGTAGCGAAGCAGCGGCTTGGCCGTCCGTCCCTCGTACTGCTGGTACTGGAGTGCCACTCCGCTCGCCCGATAGTCGTCGAGGACCTTGATCCAAGAGTCCAACAGGTCCACGACACGATTCCGCACGGCGTCGGCGACCTCCTCTCGCTCTTCCGGATCATGGATCGGCTGGTTTTCGAGCCGCTCGCGGAAGACTTCTTGCAGCCGCTCCTCCAGCGTCGCCCGAACGGCCTTGATCGCTTCGGCGCCTTTGGGAGGGGTCAGCGCCGAATCTGAATGACGGGCGAGGGCGACGAGCGCGCCGGCAAACCCCCGGTCCAGAGCCCGGGCCGCGAACGGGGTCACGGAGGCGGGTTCGACCGAACGGTAGAAAGTCTCGTGGTAGTGGCGGAAGCGCTCGTAGTGGGAACGGTCCCTCGCTTTGTGGATGTTGAGCAGCGTGACGACCAGGCCGGGCTTGTCGTCTGCTCGCCCCACGCGGCTGGTGGCCTGGATGTATTCGGAGTGCGTCTTTGGCTGTCCGCAGACGACCATGAGCCCGAGCCGGGAGACGTCCAGACCAACGGAGATCATGTTTGTGGCCAGGGCGCAGTCGACCCGGTCCTTCTTGTCGAATGTGCTGGCGAGTCGTTGGAAAGCGGTCGCGACCTTGTCCGTGGTTTCCCGCGAAGTGAGTTCAAGGACCTCCCTCCGGAGACTCCGGTCGCGGAAGAGTCCCGTCTTTTCGCCCAGGCGACGGCGGCTGCCACGGCCCTTGAGCGTGTTCTGTACCTCTTCCTCTACGATCCTGCGGGCGCCGCCGAGTTCCCGCAGGCTGTTGAAGTAGGTAAGCATGGTCATGTAGGGGTCGGCGGGGTTCTTCTCGTTCTTCCGTCCACCGGCAGCACGGTAATGCGTCTCCGCACCCGCCATCAGCGCCAGCATGACGCGCCTCATGATGACTTTCGGGTTGCGGCCGGCCGCCGCAATCCCCAGGTACCGCCGCGCCGGAACCTCGTTCGCCGCAACCGTGCCCGCCAAGAATGAGTCTCGCCGATCGGGCCCCGGGGGTGGAAAGACCCGGGTTTCCGCCCGGGCGAAGACCGCTTGGACTTGGTCCGACGCCCTTCTGGCCGTCGCCGTGGAGGCCACGATCTTGGGTTTGAACACACTCCCGGAGGAACCAGTCGTGCAGAGTCCCTCGATCGCGGTCTCATAGAGGCCCATCATCGTCCCCAGCGGTCCGGTGATCAGGTGAAGCTCGTCCTGGATGACCAGATCGGGAGGGAGCAGCGGCGAATCCAGTCGCGTCCCGCGGCCGGGAGTGATGGGACCGTAGAATCCATCCGAATCGTAGCGCTCGGCACCCCCAAGTAGCGCACCCGCGGGACCTTCCCACGGCAGGGCAGCGAACTTGTCTACGGTCGCGATCAGGAAAGCGGGGAGCCTTCGGTAGAGAGGCTCGTCAACACCCACAATCGGCAAGGGGCGGTCGCCGGAGAAGTCGCACAGGAAGTTGGTGCACACGACCCGGAGATCACTGGGCCGATCCGCATCCGGCAGCAGTGTGAAGGACTCGCCGGTGAACCGTGTCTGGCACCATGGACACCTCTCGACGGGAATCGGTGAGGGATTGGCGCGAGGATTGGACTGGAACTTGAAGGTCTTTCGGCGCGCGGAGTCTCCGCGCTTTTCGCCCTTCGAACCCATTTTGTTGGGCGTGGCAGCTTTGCCGACCCAGAGACCGATCTCGAATGGCCACTCACCGTACCGGTCGGGGTTCTCGGCGCGCTCAAGTTCGAGGGCGCATACCAGCCCGGCCGCGCGGGAAAGTTGATCGAGAGTCAGAAGGCGAAGGGTGTAGCGCATGATCACGCTGACGCCTGCGCCCGCCCGTCCCCCGTGTCCCGGGTTCCGAAGACGCCGCAGTACCATGCCGAAGGCCGCGAGCCCTAGATAGGCTTCCGTCTTCCCTCCCCCAGTGGGGAAAAAAAGCAGGTCGACGGTTGCCCGTTCGGCACTGTCCGGATCGGCCATGCCCGAGAGATTCAGAAGCAGGAACGCGAGCTGGAACGGGCGCCATTTCAGGTCCTCCACCTTGATCCGGCGCGAGAGGGCCTTTTCGACTGCTCGGTTGGCCATGCGGAAGGCATCCAGGGCATCTGGGTCGGCCACGAGCACGCCCACACCCCGCTCCATGCGATCCGACGCGTGTCGGGCCTGTTGAAGGAGCCCCTGGGCGACATCGCGATGGGGCTCCGGCAGCGAACCGGCATCCTCTGCGTGCGATTCAATCCAGCGGCGGTACTCCGATACCAAAGGTAGTAGTGCATCTTCCGCGGCCGTGCCGTCCGGCAGCTCACCGAGCCGACGCATCGACAGTTCCACGCCGGGCACTGGGTTGGGCTTGGTGGCTTCGACCTCCGCACTCCCGACCCAAGTGGTGCGCACCTGCCGACACTCGCCGTTCTCCATTGTCCAGTCAGCCGAAACTCCATGACCTGTCGCGAACGCCGGCGTGTCGGCGAAGTGTAGGTGAGCAACCAGTTCGTCCCAGCTCGGGGCGCGTTGCCCGGATAGGTCGGGACGCGGGTGGAACGGGAGATCACATTCTACCGAGAATCCAGCCTGAAAGACGTACGTTTCGTCGGCGTCCTTGGGGTCGTCCGCGACAGGGCGATCATTCACGAGGAACACGGAGACCGCCCGAGTACCGGGTTCGATCTCACCGCCCAAGCCTTCCGTGGGGATGAGACGTTCGGCGATATGGAGTTTGAGGCCGCCGGAATCGGGAACGGTCCGCTCTCGGTGAGACTCGGAGCTTCCCAATTCGATCGTGATAGTCTCGGCTTGCGGCTCGCGTACCCAGGCGTCGACCTGCTTCCCGGCTGAGTCATCGCGCTTCCCCCGCCGATAGTCGCCCCATGTCACGTTGACCCGGATGGAATTGGCGCCAGGCCGAACCAGGAAACTCAGGCCCATCGACGACGGGAAGAAGCGCCGTTTAGCTCGCTTTCCTTGCTGGGACGACTCTTCCGGCAGTCCAGCCTTCTCCTGCACCTCCGACTCGAAATCGTCTTGCGCGTCGTCGTCGGCTCTCTCGGCCGCGGGGGTCCCGGAGGGTACCAGGAATCCCGTGAGATACCAGAAGGACGGGCGTTCCCAGCCGGGCAGGGCTTCGCCAGCGTAATCACTCCCTGGACCCGGGCCGATGAGGTCGAGCCGGACGGCACGGGTGAGCGCGTCGCGAACTTCTTCGGAGGTTGCGGGCTGGCCACCGTTGGATGTGGAGGTCAAAGAGTCGACTCCTCGGTGTCGGGTCGGTCGTAGGCTCGGTCCTGGTCGGACCAATCGCCGAGATTGACGCGTCGCGCGAGTGTCACTGCTTCCCTGCTTCCTCGGATGCCGCGCGCCGCTCCTCCTCGGCCCGTTCGGCATTCAGTTCCATGAGACGACCGAGCACTTCGTCGTGGACGGGGTTCGGCCACCGGTAGCGGTAGCGCTTCTTTCGCCGGGAGGAGCCTTCTTCATCATCGTCTTCGTGTAGTGGAAGAAACTCGCAGTCCGTCGGGATGTCGGTCCAGCCGTAAGCGTCCAGGACAGCTCGGTCCATCGCGGCGTGGAGGGTGCGCAGTTCGGCGATGTCGGGGTTGCGTTCGTCGGGGTCGTGGAAGCGGTTGTAGGTCTTGGTGAGACCTTCGTTGTTCATGAGCATCAGGTCGGCGCGGGTGTCGTAGTAGGCTTGGCCAGCGGCTTCGAGGGTGGGGTCGGTGGTCCAGTTTCGGGGGAAGGGAAAGGTCTCGAAGACATCGGAGGGGGTGTAGCGGAGTCCATCTCCCAACGTGGAGCCAAAGAATCGTGCCCAGATCTCGTGACTGAGCGATTCGAGCACGCAGAATGCCCCGTGACCGGCGAGCGGAAAGATGACAAGGGTGTTTGCAAACACCATCTGTGTTGGTAGGAAGGCCAGCGCCAGATGTTGTGTCGCACCGCAGTTGACCGCCAATGCGCGGTCGATGTCGCTAAGGGAAGCGTAGAGTCCTGGCTGTTTGTCGGCAAACTGCCACCAACGTTCTCTTCGTGCCTTACGTTTTTGGCGATCCCGATCTGGCTTCACTTTCTCTACGACTATCGACAGTAGCTCCGGCCAGTCTGAAGCAACTGGCCCAGGATAGTCGACAGGGACGATCCCACTTCTCAGCCCTTCCTTGCGCTTGTTCTCGTCGGCATCGGCCCACTGATGACCGAGGATTGCACGTCGCAGCGGATAGTCCCAAAAGTTGATTACATACCGGTGATGTGCATGGCTCGGATTGGTGTTCAACTCTTGGCCACCAATGTACGGAAAGATCACTTCTCCGTTGCCGGCGTTCTCCACAATAAGTCTGCGCATTTCGACCAGAGGCGTTGACACCCTTTTGGCATCGTTGTCGTCAAACGTAAACCCCATTCCGAGTACGATGGTTCCTTGAAAACTAAGGTTCCTATTGGCTTCCAGTCGAGCCGGATCGTCGTGACCTCCAGTGTGGAAGAGAAAAGCCGTGATCTCATCAACACGTCGCCCATCTAGCCGCTTCTCCCCACGGAACCGGCCCTTGATGACATGCACGACACACACAACCACAGCCGCCATACCAGGCCACTTTAATCGTGTCTGTGCTTGGTATACCTCGCCACCATGCGTACCAATCCACCTAAGCCCCGTCGAGCGTGTGTCGCCCTGACCAATCGTGTTCGTCGCGATCAGCCCGAACGTCCCCTCCTGGCGAAGCAGTTCGAAGCATCTGCGGAAGAAATGGGCAACCAGATCAGCGTTGCCGTGGCTCTGTTTGTGGAGGTGCTTTAGCCAGAGTGGATAACCGGGAACATTTGCGGCGGAATGTACAAGTACGGTATTCACCTGACACCCGGCCTCGCCGAGGTCAGATCTACGCTGCGGTCTTGACCTCCTTTCTGGCGGACTTTGTCCGTGCCGGGGACTTCTTCGGGATCCCGGCCTTGAAGACATCGTAGGGCGTCCTGCCCTTCATGCCGCGGCCGCGGTGTGGCCGCTGGCGGTTGTAGGTCTCCAGGTAAGCATCCAGGTCCTTCTGCATCTCCGCAACCGTCTCGTACCAGGTCGTCCGGCCCTTGATTCTCAGATGCTCTTCGAGGAGCGTGCGGTGGAAGCGCTCGATGAAGCCGTTCGACTGAGGCCTGCCGACCTTCGTGGTGCGGTGTTCGATCTCCTCGAGCTGCAGGAAGAGCTCGTAGGGATGCTTGTCCGGCCGGCCGCAGTACTCGCGGCCGTTGTCGCTCAGGATCGTCTGGACCTTCACGGCGTGCTCCTCGAAGAAGGGCAGCGCGTGGTTGTTCAGGATCTGAACGGCGGTGACCGGCATCTTCGAAGTGTAGAGCCGGGCCCAGACGAAGCGGCAGATTCACGGGGAACCGAATCACGGCAAGGAATCACGTAAGTTCAACTCGGACTGCACGATCTGCCACCCTTGACGCTAACCCATTCCTGATTCCACCGTACAGAAACAGCGGCGAAGTCGCAGTCAATTAGCGGGACCCTGCAGTCGCATCGAGCCGATGCTGGCCCTACTGTCGTGAAGGCTCCGGCCGATGAGGTCGCCCCCGCTGTTCTAGTCTTTCAGCAGCAAACCCGACTTGAGTGCCAAGTCAACCCAATCCGACCGGTCGCGCAGCTTGAGTTTTTCCTTCAGGCGGGCGCGATAGTTCTCGATGGTCTTTCGCGCCAGGGACAGTTTGTCGGCGATCTGGCTCGCTGTGAAACCTCTGGCGGTGAGTCTCAGGATTTCGCGTTCCTGATCGCTCAGGGAGGACAGCGGGGATTCCGGCTGAGCGTCGAATTCCTGCCGTCTCCGCATGTAAAGCTGGGTTGCCTCGCGTGGCATCGTTGTCCGTCCGGCGGCGATCAGATCTACGGCTCGGATCAAGTCTTCAGGCCCCCGGCTCTTCCTAATGAACCCCATCGCGCCCGCCGACATGATGGGTTCAAGGTACTCCTCGTGGTCGTGCCTGGTGAGGATCAGGATCCCTGTGCCAAGGTCCAGCGCGCTAATCCGCCGGGTCGCCTCGATACCGTCCAAGCGAGGCATGTCGATGTCCATCAGGATCACGTCGGGATCGAGCCTCTGTGCCAATCGAATTGCCTCTTCGCCATCGGCCGCCTCGCCAACCACCTGCATTCGACCGGTACTCTCGATGATCGCCCGAAGACCCGCCCGAACCATCTCATGGTCGTCAACAATGAGCACCTTCGTGTCCCAGCTCACAGGTCTTCCTCTGCCGTAGCCCGCTCGGCAACCGGAACGCGAAATCGTATCCTAGTGCCATCGCCGCGGATGCTGCGCACCTCGAAGACGCCGCCGATCATGGCGGCCCGTTCACTCATCCCGAGGAGGCCGATGCCGCTCCCCGACGAGGCGACAGCGGCCGTGTCGAAACCGACACCATCGTCCCTCACTTTGACTTCGATCCAGTCGGAATCGCGGGTCATGGTGACGAGAGCTTCGTCAGCTCCCGAATGCTCGCGCGCATTGGAGAGGGACTCTTGGACGATCCGAAACAGGGCAAGTGCCTTCGCCGGGTCCAGGTCGCGCCCAACATCCATGAGGTTACCGTGAACCGCGAACCCGGCTTCGGAATACTCGCGAAACAGTATCCTCAACGCGAAGCTCAGTCCGAAATGCTTGAGTTCCAGCGGTGTCAGACCTCGGCAGATCCGCTCAATTGACGCGATGGTATGATCAATCGCTGAGCTCAGCTCCAGCAGACGGTCGTCGTCTCCCGACAGGCCCGCCGTGTTCCGCAAGGTCGTGAAGCGGTGCTTGATGAAGACCATCCGTTGGACGATGTCGTCGTGCAACTCGGCAGCGATTCGCGTCCGCTCCACTTCCACAGCCTCCACCCTCGCCATGGACATGCTGCGCCAACGGTCAAATCGGGACAGGTCTCGAACCGTGCAGACAACCATCGGTCCATCACCGGCGGGTTGCCAGGGCGTGAGAGCGATTTCCACCGGGAACTGACCGCCGTCTCTTCGTTCCCCATGCAGGAGCAAGCCGTGTCCCATTGGCCGAGCACGGGATCGGAGCGCGTATTCCGCCCTGAGATCCGCGTGGCGAGTACGGTGTTGGAAGGGCACCAGGAGATCGATGCTCACCCCGACCAACTCATCGCGATCCCATTCGAACATGGTCGTAGCGCGCGCGTTGACATCCCGGATCACGCCAGCGCCATCGACGACCAAGATGGCGTCCGGCGACGCGTTGAGGACTTCTCGGAGCAGGTTGTCCGCGAGCATGACGCATTGTAGCAATCCAATCGGCAGCATGCCACACCCGAGGATCTGAAGCGAGAGGACTGCCGGAGGACGCCGGGTCGGCCGGCGGTCCCGCCTTCGATCGCAGCGTCTCCGCTGATTCGATCTGACGAGTCCCATGGGATCACATCCCGCCGACAGCCCGCACTTCGCCGGGGCGGCCTTTGTATGCGGCTCCCTGCGACACCCAACTCAAGATTGCGTTCGAGCCGGTCTTCCTCACCAAGACCCGCTCGGATTCCGCCTCCGGGCGTCCCCCTGGGCCGGTGCGCAGAGAGCGTTGGACGACAAGTAGCTGCGGCGTCGACGCCGGGCCAGCCAAGGTACCGAAGACATACTTTTCGGCTCCGCTGTTGGCCCAACCCATGCCTGCCGCAACCTCATCGAACAAGCCCGCTTTGCGAAGATGCGCCCAGCCGCGCGAGGCGTCCACGTCCAGAGCGATTCCCAGAGCGGAAAAACGCATCCCGGTGTCCCGGGCGTGTCCGGCGACGAGGATCTTCGCGTCTCTCACCGCGCGCGATACCTCGGGTAGATTCGACCAACCACACGACGACGATCCGAGAAACACGAGCACGATCTCGTCTTCAACGCCGGTTGCGGCTACGCTGCCGGGCCGGTATTCCCGCGCTTCGAGCGCTGGCATGGCAAGCTCGATGTCCACCGTGGGTATCAGACCCAGAGTGGCAAGGCCGACGCCCGCAACCGATCCCACCGTAAACACCACACCGGCGATCCATGTCCTTGTCTTGCGAATCATTGCGGAGCCACCCCCTTCGGCGCGGAAGCCATCCTGATCAACTGGGAATCACCGAAGGTCCGCACCTCGATCCGGGGGTACGGATCCTCGTACAGCGCGACATATCCTCCCTCGAAGGGAATGGCCCTCGGCACCTCATCGCCGAGAAAGGCTCCGGCACCGGACTCGGAGTCCAGCAGGTAACTCTCGATGGCAACTGTCCGTCGAACCATGCTGGCGTGGCCTACCTGAACTAGCAGGTGGCCTTCTGCAACGGGGTGAACCGAGCCCAGGACATCCCATTGAGCCGGGCGTCCCTTGCGAACGTAGTTTCGTCCTCTCTCGTTGACGCCTTGGTAGACGGGCGGCCCCGAAAACGATTCGAGCTTCGAGGCCCACACGAGCGAGCCGTCAAGCGAGTCGAAGGCCCGGATCAGCGGAATGGCGCGATGGCCAAGCACCACCACGCCGTGTCCACCGTTCGCGCATGCCAAGGCGCCCTCGGCGAGCGACATCTGTATGAGCCAGTTCTCGTCCCGGTAGCCTTCGCCGAAGGCTGGCGCAATCGAGTCGGCTCCAAGTCGCAGTTGATGGACGAGCGTGTTTGCATCCTGGCGGTAGCCGTTGATGAAGACTCGCCCATCGCGCATCGAGCAGACCGCGCGGGGGCCGACCGGGGCTTCGATCGTCTGGGTCGCGCTCCATCCGTGCTCGGTGGGCGCGAACATCTTGACGCGCTGGTCGCGCGACGCGACCAAGATCCGCCCATCGCCGAGCAGTTCGATGCCGATCGCGTGCCGAAGTTCAGACGGTCCGTCTCCGAACCCGCCGAATTTGTGGACGAAGCGGCCGAGGAAATCGAATGCCCGCACCTCTTGCGCTTGCTCGTCGAGAACGTAGACAAGACCGGCTGTGTCGACCACTACATCGGCGACGCTTCCGAAGACCGCGGGATCCGAATGTTCAGCGTCATCCATCCCTGCGGCGCCGATCTCGACCAATACACCTGCGTTGCGGATCGCGTCGCGCGCGGCGGTCCACTTCGCCAGCCGTTCGGGTGTCATGTCCGGCGGAACGCTATCGCGCGTGATCGGCGTGGCCCACTCGCTGCCGGGAATCCGACCGGGCAACGGATGCACCGTTTCGTTGTTGCGCGGACCGTCACAAGCGCCCGCCGCGAGCCCAAGCGCGGCCACGCTCAGGAACACTGGGAAGAATCGGGGTGGTGGTAGGAATCGAGTCTTCATTGTGGCCTCACAATCACTTGAACTGGGTTTGAACGGGACGCGGCTCCGAAGTAGCCGAAGATGCCTTCGTCGCCGCTGAGCCCGAAGCTGGGCCACGGCTGGATCACCAAGCGGTCGTAACGGAGCCGGGCGAAGCGGGCGAAGTTCTCGTCGAAGCCGACGAGGTGGAGGTCGAGGCGGAATTCGGGAGGCCGCCAGACATTCTGAGGCGAACTGGCGTCATAGCCCCTGACCATGATGCGGGCGTGCTCGGCTGCCGGGTTCAGCTCCCTGGGGACGAGGTGCTTGATCCATCGGGGCTCCTCGCTCACGTTGCCCGCGCTGTCCACGACGACCTGCACGACATTGGCGGCCTCCGCAACGATGAACTCCACCCCGGCGGGGGTCTCGTATCGCACATCGACGCCGAAGGTGTCAGCGGTTGGCGCGGCAACGAACTGCACGGATGGCTCCACAAGCACGGGAGCGACCGGAACGGCGGCAGCTCCTGAGAAGCCGCCGAGTTCCGTAGTACCCGAAAGGGTGTACCGGACGCCCACCTCGATTGGCTCTGGAAGCTGGGCGCGCAAGCAAGATACAGGCCCCTTCCAGGCCACCGACCCGGATATCAGACCGCACGCCCAAAGCCCCTTTGGCGTATGCGAATCGGCATCCTGGACAAAGGTGGCCGTCCATCCCGGACCGGACAGCTGGGCACCGACCACCGGTGCATCTCCCAAGGTGTCGCGGTGTGGGTAGGTGGCAAGCAACGTGGCGGTGTCGAACCCCGCACTGATCACGGCGGCGATCGCTATGGCGTTTTCGTCGGGGACGAAGACTTCCGTCGGGTGCGTGTAGTCGCACGCGCCTGCGGCCAAGCCGCCAAATGCCGTCAATGCGGCGATGAGCCCTGGCGCGGCCCGCCCACGGCGCTTGGCCCCGTGGTGCCGAGCTTTTCCTTCCGAATTGTCATACATGACGAGATCCTTTCTCAAATCGTATGGTGATCCCTAGAACCGGAATTCGAGGCCCAGGAACGGGACCATTGGTAGCTGTGGGGCGTACACGCGCTCAGTCACGCCGTCGGTGCGCTGCTCCGGCGCGACGCCAACGACGTTGGGTAGGCTGAAGAGATTGGCGATGGAAGCGAAGGGCGTCAGCGTGCCGCCGCCGAACCAGTCCACGTCCTTCGAGCCCCGCCAGCCCACATCGATCCGCAGGTAGGGCGGCAACGTCGCGGAGTTGTACTCTCCGGCGAAGTTGAGCACATCGTCGTAGAGACCGCCCACCCGCGTGTCGGGGGACGTGTAGGCGACGAACGGCAAGAAGGCCACGATGGGCGTCGTCGGCTGTCCGCTGCGCGCCGAAAAGCGCACCGACCAGGTCGAACCGCCACGTTGCAGGCTCGCACTCAACTCGCCTTCGTGATCTCTGTGAAACCTCGGCGTATAGGTGCGGCCGCCAACAGTTCTGGTCACTTTGGCCCAACGGTAGCTGCCGACCACGGTCGCCCCGCCGCTGGCCGGAGACCAGCTCCAGGTGGACTCCAGCCCCTTGGCCGTGCCGCTTCCCAGCTCGCGCTTGGACGGCTCGACGAGCATGAGTGACTCGATGGGATTGTTGTTCAGGGCGGGAAGGCGGAGATTGTCCATCCGACGGGCGAAGGCCTCCACCCGAACGCGCACGCCGTGGGTGCCGCCCTCCCAGCCACCGGACACTTCCGAGTTCCTTAGAAGCGGACCCTCCTGGACCGGAGCCAGGAGGTCGTAGGCCAGATAGCTCGACGACACCGGTTCTTCGCTGCGGATCGACGACAGCGCCTGATGTGACCTGCTGGAGGAGAGCCAAACCTTCCACCGGGGCCGTTGGTACGACACCTCCGCGAAGGGCGACAGCGCCCCCTCGACGCCGAAGAAGTGGTCGGCGCGAAGGCCCCCTCCAACCGCAAACCCGCCGCCCAGGGTTGCCTTCGCGCTGCCGAATGCAGCGACCCTCGTCGACGCGGGCGAGAGATCGAACGCCTCGAAGAGGTCGTATGGGTCGCTGCCGTCCCACTCCCTGCCGACCGCGCTGTGAGCCGCCTCGAAACGGGTCGCCTGCAAGCCTCCGTCGAGCGTCAGCTTGCCGGACTGTTGCCTGAGGCGCACTTCGGCCCGGTACTCGCCCATCATGCCACGGACGATCGAGGAAGTGTCGGCGTCCATCGCCTTTCCCCGAAACACCGTGTAGTCGCCCGAGAACCGACTGTGCCCGACGCTCAGGTCGATCAGGGTGGCCGAGCCGAGTCGGTCCCGGTAGTGCGCGGCCAGCGCCATGTTCCCCCAGGTCGCCCGTGAGGCGCGTCCGAGCGCCGCGTCTCCCTCGGGGATGTCTTGGGGCCTCGAATCGAGACCTTCGTCGTTCCAGTAGCCCGTCAACGAGAGTCGGCGGACGCCCCCGAGGTCCTTCGTGAACTTTCCATGAACGTCGCCGAAGGAGTATGGCACCGTGGGGTTGTCCATAACCGCTCCCAGCCCCGCGGTGAGGAGGTCGATGTACGAGCGTCTGGCGTCCACGAGGAACGACGCCGACCCTCCCACCGGTCCCTCGGCGGACATACGCAGCGAAGCGATCCCCAATGAGCCGCTCGAGCGGAAGCTGTCCCGCGATCCATCCCGAGTGGCCACGTCGATGGCGCCTGAGAGCGACCCCACCGCCAGCGCTTCGCTCGACGATCCCGTGAGCAACGTCACGCGATTGACGGCCTCGGCGTTGAGCGCCGCCACGAATCCCCCGACATGGAACGGGTTGAAAATCCGCACTCCGTCCAGGAAGACCGGCGTGCCCTCGCTCACTCCGCCCCGAATGAACGGTGCCGCCACCCAGTCGGACGCCGGTGATGCGGCGGGGGAAAGGGACGTGGCGCGGAGTACGTCTGTCTCCAGTATGACGGGCTGTGCGCGCACCAGTTCCCGGTCGACCACGAAGGCTCCCGGAGATGACGACAAGGGGTCGGCCGCCCGACGTGCACTGATGCGAATCTCCTCAAGCGCGATCGGCTGCGGTTGAAGCAGGATCGTGAGTTCCCCGTCCAAAGCCTGCCCCAATTCCATTCGCCAGGGCGCATATCCAAAAGCCTCCACGGTGACGATGCCGACGGCATCGCTAGCATCGAGTCCCGCTATCGCGAAGGCACCGAATCTGTCGGTGACCGTTTCCGTTGGTGGAACCTCCGTGATCTCGACCGTCACCCGCGCGAAAGCGACCGGCTCCAGGTCCGTGCTGTCACGGACCACTCCGGTCACCGCCGCCTGTTGCACGGCTACGGCTAACACTGTTGCGGCTATGCTGATCATCCATTGTCTCCTTTCATCCTTTGTTCCTCCCTAGAGCGCGGTCGAATCAGGGGGCAGCAGGCCAGCCCGCGCCCGCCTCCCCCTGATTCGAGGCGGACCCTAATCGTCGTCCTCTTCGCCGCCGTTGCCGCCGCCAGGCAAGGCCTGACCGCAGGAGTAGGTGGCACACTCACCGTCGCCGATCCAGTCGCAACCAGTGTTGTAGCCAGCGTTCATGACGCACTGGTCACTGGTCCAGAACTGCCACCAGGGAGCCGGATCGCACTCGTCCTGCTCGCAGGTCTCGGCGGACTGCGCGTAGGCGGGCACAGGCCCGACGGTCCCGCCCACGGCCACACCCGTCACGAAGAGCGCGGCCAGTGCCAGGAAGGAAAGTGCCCTCATCATTGGAATCCTCCTGTTCTGAGGGTTGGTTGTGAAGGCCGCGAAGAACCGCGGCCAATTGACGCAACAACGTTGGGCCATTGCCGCAGAGCCAAGTAGAGTACCCGACACCCCACTTGCGAGGGAATCTCCCCACACTCCAAGGGGGTTTATCGGAAGTGGTCGAGAGCAGTTGACCGCACGGAATCCGTCGTCACGGGCACTTGCAAGCAACAATGGCCGAATCCCAGGGCGCGGGTTCCGCTCCGCTACCGGGCGTGGGGGCGTTTTCCACGCTGCTGGCGGCACCGACCTTCGACTGCTTTACGTTATCGAACATCCTCGAACGTTATCGGACAATAGGCGATTATCCGCGAGTTGACTCGCCTGCCAGCGACCCTTCACCGTTCGGGGATGGAGACGCTGAAACACAGGTTCGACGTGCAGACGAGGGAACTCCTCCGCGGGGATGCAGAGCACGTATCGAGTGGCCACTGGCGACGCGTGGCCCAACCCGGATCCGGCAACCCGTTGCCCCGTCGAGACGTGGGAAATATCCGACTTCCTACTCTCTTGCGCGGCTTGCCGGCACCGTGTTCGGGTTCACCTGCATGAAGATCGTGACGAAGCAGTTCGAAGTCTCGCCGAGGAGCGTCCCCCAATGTCGGTGCGTTCCGGGTCGCGGCGGTTCGCCGAGCCGAGAAGGCTCGGAAGAGGGAAACCGCCGATGATCGCCCATCTGAAGGAACGGGAACGGGCGCTTGAGCCCTTCGGCCTGACGGGTGAACGGGCCGAGTGGATCGCGCTGGCGAGCCTGCACGGCGGCGTGTTCACCCGCGTGCAGCTTTCGGATTGGCTCGGGGCCAGCCGCTTCAAGGTGCTCCGGCTCGTGCAGGCCCTGACGGAGCGAAGGCTGGTGGCCGAGGAGACGGTCCGGGGCCTGAAGGTCTGCCGGGTCTGCGCGCGCGGCATCTACCGGGCGCTCGGTGCCGAGGACGTCCGCCACCGCAGAATCACCTCGACCGAAGTGGTCGTGCGCCGCCTGCTCTCGTTCGACTACTGTGATCGAGCATCCGGGCCTGCCCTGGCTTCCGACCGAGTCGGAGAAGGTGAGCGCCTTCGAGGCGCTCCGCATCCACCGCTCCCTGCTGCCCGTCCGGGTCTACCGGGGCGCGGCTGGCGGGATCGGTCGCCGCTTTGGCTTCGGGCGTACCTGGATGGCGCAGCATTGCTGGCCACCATCCCACCGTTGGCCGCGCTTCGCGAGGCCCGTCTGAACGGGCTCCCCGGAGCTGCTTGCGGTGGTGCGCCGTCACTGTATTGGCGGCAGCCGCCGACGGGGTCGTCGGGCGCTGTTATGGAGACAAGCCAGCATACCCTCCGTGGCCACGCTTCGCGCGTCCCCGGAGGGAGCTGGCGGGGGGCTGTGCCCCCTGTGACCCCCCCATCGCCAACGGCGCGTCATGAGTGCCGGACGCGCCGTGTGGGTGAAGATCCGCTCCAGCGAGGCGGAGCGTGCCGGGTGGCACGCCAAGGCGCGCTCCGCGGGCCTGACGCTGTCGGATCTGTTTCGCCGCTCGGTTGGCCGGGTGCACACCTGGACCGTGGCGCACGCCGACGTGGAGCGCGAGCGCACCCAGCAAGTCGCGCGGATCGGGAATAACCTCAACCAGATCGCTCGCTGGGCCAATACCCACAAGGGGGCCATCGAGGCCGTCGAGGTGATCGGCCACCTGACCGCCATCGAGCGTTCGCTCGCGACGCTCGCTCGCTTCCAGAGCCCGGACGGCGATGCTGACTAAGTTCCTCGCGCGCGGGACCGGCTCGGCCCGGAACGCGGCCAAATACCTCCTCGGGGAGCGGGACGCGGCCGGCAAGCTGCGCGAGGGCGTCGAGGTGCTGCGCGGAAACCCGGACATGGTGGCCGCCGTGGCCGACACACTGGCGTTCGAGCACAAGTACACCTCCGGCGTGATCGCCTGGGCACCGGAGGACCACCCCACCGACGAGCAGATCGAGGCGGTCGTGGACGCCTTCGAGAAGACGGCCTGGGCGGGACTGGAGCGCGACCGATACGCCTGGACCGCCGTGCTGCACCGCGAGCACGGCGGCGGCGCTCACGTCCACGTCCTCGCCGCTCGGTGCGACCTGGAGACCGGCCGCAGCCTCAACATTGCGCCGCCGGGCTGGAAGAAGACCTTCGGTCCCCTCCGGGACGCCTTCAACCACGAACACGGCTGGGCTCGCCCGGACGATCCGGCGCGGGCCAGAGTGCAGCAGCCCGGTCACCGCGCCTATGTCGAGGCGACGCAGTTGAGGGCCGGCCTCCGGCTCGAAGCCTCACCACGCGACCTGATCCGGGACTACCTGCTCCAGCGTGTCGAGCACGGCATGGTGCGGAATCGTGCCGATGTCGTCTCCGCGCTCCGGGACGCGGGTCTCGAAGTGCCGCGCCAGGGCAAGGACTACCTCACCGCGCTGGACCCCGAGAGCGGGGACCGGTGGCGGCTGAAAGGAGAACTGTATGGAGAGAACTTCGAGCGCGAACGATTTGACCGAGCGGCTGCGGAGGAGGCTGGAGAGCGAGAGACGGGAGATCGAGGAGTTGACCGCGAGCGAGCTCGGGCGGCTCGGCGAGAACTCGCGGCGCGTCGCGAGGAACGCGCTGCGTACAATCGAGCGCGATACGGAGGAGGCGGCCGGGAGGATGCGCGAGTTGCTGGTCAAGGCTTGGCAACGGCCACTGATCGTAGGCCTGAGCCTTTGGCTCGGTTTCTTCGGCGGAAGCTGGGCGACGATGCGCTGGTTGTCGATGAGCATCCAGAACCGGATCGAGACCCGCGCCGAACTGGGCCAGGACATCGAGGACGCCCGGCGGACGCTGGCCCAGCTGGAGGAGGACACCTGGGGGCTCGTGTTCCGCGAGATCAAGGGCGAGCGGTTCGTGGTGGTGCCGGACGAGGTCCTGGCCGATCCGCCCTGGTGGAGGGTGGACGGAGACCTTCCGGCGTTGAAGCTGTTAAGAGAGTGAGGGAGCTGCATGAGCGAGTTGGAACGGCAGTTGACGGAGGCCTTGAAGAGGCTCTCCGCGCAGTACGAAACGGAACAGCGGCGGCACTCCGAGCAGCTCGAAGCTTTGCGGCAGCGCGTCGAAGCCTTGCAAGGGCGCGTCGAGCGGCAAAGCGAGGAGAACGCAGCCTTGCGGCAGCACGTCGAGCGGCAGAGCGGGGAGAACGCAGCCTTGCAGAGGCGAATCGAGTGGCTGGACGAGCAAGTTACACGCTTAGCCGAGTCGTACGGCACGCTCGCCGCGACCTTGTGATGATGATCGCGGCGCTGAGCCAGCGCGGGCGCGGGCCGGACCGTGATCGCGATTATGGTCCGAGCCGTTGATGATGGTGTCCAGTCGAATGCCACCCGAACGCCGTAGCGCCCGGCGCGCCGTCAACCGCCCGTCTGGCGGAGACGCCGTCCCGGCGCGAAGTTTCAACCGTGCAGATCGTGCAGTCCATCGAGAGAGGAATCGAACGATGGCACGCACGAAACGAAGTCGGCGCTCGTACAGCGCCGGCGAATGGGGCCGGAACCGGGTGAGGGTGTTTGCCGATCCCAAGACCGGCTTGTACCAGATAGAGTGGCGCGATAACGGGCGCAGGCTCACGAGGTCGCTCAAGCACCGAGACTGGGCGAGGGCCAAGAGGCAAGCGGACGAGGTTGCCGCTGGCTTCGCGGTCCACGAGCCCGCCAGCAGGGCGGAAGCCGAGCCCGAGCCGCTCACGCTGGAAACGCTTTTTGAAATCTACGGCGAGGAGGTGACGCCCACCAAGAGCGAGAAGACTCAGCAGCGGGACGGAATGCAGATGCGGATGTTCCTCGACTTCCTCGGACGGGACCGGAGACCCGAGACGCTGTCGAAGCGGGACTGGGACCGGTTCATCCGGGAACGCCGCGCGGGCAGGCTCGGACCGAGCGGACGGCCGGTGTTGAATCGGACGATCGAGAACGACCTGAAGTTTCTGATCGCGGTCCTCAACTGGGCTGCCAAATCGAGGGACGAGCACGGCCGGCTGTTGCTCGACTCGAATCCGCTGCGAGGGCTCAAGCTGCCCAAGGAGAAGAACCCGACGCGGATCGTCCTTTCCGACGAGGAATACGACGCGATGCTACGGGTGTCCCGCCGGGTGGACTGGCGGTTCCACGTTGCGCTCGTGCTCGCGCACGAGACGGGGCACCGGATCGGTGCCATCCGTAACCTCAGATGGACTGACATCGACTTCGAGGACAGGACGATCCTGTGGCGCGCCGAGCACGAGAAGAGCGGATACGAGCACCGTACGCCCGTGACCGCAGAGGCGCTCGCCGCCTTGGAAGAGGCGCAGCGCAGGAATCCCGGAAACGGAGACGCGCCGGTGTTGCCCGCGTCCAGGGATACCTCGCAGTGCATGGGCAAGTCGCCGGTCCGCTACTGGTGGAACAGGGCCGAAGACGTTGCGGGGCTGGGACGCAAGCGCGGGCGCGGCTGGCACTCGCTGAGGCGGAAATTCGCGTCCGACCTCATGGACCTTCCGCTGAAGGTGCTGTGCGAGCTCGGTGGCTGGAAGGAGGCCCAGACGGTGCTCCGCTGCTACCAGCAGGCCGATACGGGACAACTCAGGAAGGCTCTGGAGAGCCGTCCGAGGGTCCGCACCTGATCCCAGTCGATTCGGCGGGAGTCAATCAGCGGGAATTCGCCCCCTGAATCCCATAAGCTCAACGGTCACAGTAAGATGTGAATCTGTTGGCGCTTGTCGAAGCGGCTGAAGCAGTCCAGCACGGTCTGGATGTAGACCTTGCCGACGCCCTTCAGTGTGCCCGCGAAGAAGGTGTCCACGGCCACAAGTTCGCCCGTGGCACCCACTTTGATGTGTCGCTCACGGTACTCGGGGTCGAAGCGCTCCAGCGCCTGGATCTGCTCCTCGCTCAGCTTGTGCGCATTCCGGCGATGCCGACCACCGATTCCGGCAAGCCGATCGCGGATTCCAGGCCATGCCGATCACCTTGGAGTGAGCGGAGGTCCATAGGGGCACTGGGGGTCGGGTTGAGGGTTGAAGTTAGGGTGTGGAGTCGGTCTTTGTCGAGTCGTAGAGCCTTCTCATCGAACCGCCCTTGAGGGTGATTCGGTGGGCGTTGTTGAGGAGTCGGTCCAGGATGGCGTCGCCGAAGGTGGGATCGCCGACGACGTCGTGCCAGTGGTCGACGGGGACCTGGCTGGCGAGCAGCGTGCCACGGCGGGCATAGCGATCGTCGAGGACCTCGAGGAGGTCGTGTCGTCCCTGGCCTGAGAGCGAAGCGAGTCCCCAGTCGTCGAGGATGAGGAGCCACGTCCGTGCGAGGCGCTGGATGAGCTTGGGATACGATCCGTCGCCCCGGGCGAGAGTGAGTTCGTCGAGGAGCCGGGAGACGCGGTAGTAGCGGGTCGAGATGCCGGCGCGGCAGGCCTGGTGGCCGAGGGCACAAGCAAGGTACGACTTCCCCGACCCGGGCGGACACGCGACGTAGTGCTCACAAATCCAGTGTTGTCATCCGTTATCGGTGGCACCCGCTGTGCGGTCGTGAGCTGCAGGTCTGCGGGCGCCACGTCCGGGGCGGTGAGGGCAGCCTTGTCGTCGTGCTTCCTGACGGGACCAGGACGGAGATCCCCGAGTGGATGACGAAGCCGGACGCGGGCAGTGGGGCTCAATTGGTCACGTCTCCACCCACGGTGTCTGTTGCCGCACTGCGAGCCCTCAGGCGGCTCCTTGACGCCCACATGGATAGCGGTGAGCCTTCGGCCGGCCACAATGACTTTGCTTCCCCGGCATCCGGAGGCTCTTGATGAAGGTTCGACAGCCGTTTCTGCCCCTGGGCTTCGGGTGCACCCATTGGGATACGCTTTCCCCGGAGGTTCGGGCGAGCGTGCTGGAACTCTGGATCGAGTTGCTGCGCGGGAATCTGCTGCGCCGGGAGGCTTCAGAGGCCGGAGAGGGCAAGGCCTCGTGAACCTGGCAAAGATCACACCACAGCACTTGGAGCGAACCGCGTACGTCTACATCCGCCAGTCGACGCTCAGCCAGGTTCAGGACAACCAGGAGAGCCGTCGCAGGCAGTACGAGCTGGCGGACCGGGCCCGCTCCCTGGGCTGGAGCCGGGTGGAGGTGGTGGACGAGGACCTGGGACGCTCTGGATCGGGGCGGGTCGTGCGCCCTGGATTCCAGCGGCTGCTATCCGCTGTGTGTCTGGAGGACGTGGGTGGTGTGTTCGCCCTCGAAGCCTCGCGTCTGGCCCGGAACAACAAGGACTGGCACCATCTGGTCGACCTGTGCGGGCTGACCTCGACGCTGATCATCGACGCCGAAGGGGTCTACGATCCCCACCACTTCAACGACCGGCTGCTCCTGGGCCTCAAGGGCACCATGAGCGAGTGGGAGCTGGGGGTGATGCGCCAGCGCTCTCTGGTGGCCCTGCGGGAGAAGGCGGAACGCGGGGAACTCTATACCATGCTCCCCATCGGGTTCCTCCGGACCCGGGACAACCGGTGCGAGCTGGACCCGGACCGGCGGATCCGGACGAGCATCGGGCTCGTGTTCGAGAAGTTCGAGGAGCTGGGAAGCATCCGGCAGGTCCTCCTCTGGTTCCGGCAGGAAGGAGTGGAGCTGCCAGCCGTCCAGTACGGGTCGTTCGGCCGAGGCGTGGTCTGGAAGCTCCCGGTCTACAACTCGGTGCACAACATCCTCACCAACCCCGTCTATGCGGGCGCCTACGCGTACGGGCGGACCCGCACGGAGACGGCGATCATGAACGGCGAGCCGAGAAGACGCCGCGGTATCCCCGTTGCCCAGGACAAGTGGGCCGTCTTGATCCCGGGGCATCACGATGGCTACATCGGGTGGGAGCGGTATCAGGCGAACCAGAAGCGGATCGCGGAGAATGTGCACATGAAGGGGCGGATGCGCCGCGGCGCTCCCCGGCGAGGCCGCTCGCTCCTTGCGGGGCTGCTGCGGTGCCGGCGCTGCGGACGACGGCCGCATGTCACCTACAGCGGCACCAACGGGCGGGTTGTCCGTTACAGCTGCCGTGGCGCGGCGATCAACCACGGGGCGGGTTCCTGCATCTCGTTCGGCGGCCTCGCTGCGGACCGCGCCGTGGAGGAAGCCGTTCTCGCCGTCATCCAACCCGGCGCCCTGGAGGCTGCGATCAGAGCCGCAGAGCACGCCAGGGAAGACCGGAAGCGGGACCGTGAGGTGCTGGCGCTGAAGGTGGAGCAGGCGCGCTACGAGGCGGAACGGGCACGCCGGCAATACGACGCCGCGGAGCCGGAAAACCGCCTTGTGGCCGCCGAACTTGAGCGCCGCTGGAACCGGGCCCTGGAGGCGGTGGCCGAAGTCGAACGGGAGTGGGTGGCCTTCGAGGCCGGCGAGCGCCAGAAGGACGAGAGGATCGACCGGGCGGCGCTCCTGCAGCTGGCTGAGGATCTGCCCGGCGTGTGGCACGATCCAGAGGCCGACATGCGGCTCAAGAAGCGCATCGTACGTACCCTCATCGAAGAGATCCTGGTCGATGTGGACGAAGAAGCGGCCCGCATCCACATGGTCGTTCGCTGGGCCGGCGGGCAGCACGCTCAGCTCTCGGTTCGAAAGAATCGCAAGGGGCAGCACCGTTACACGACGGACCGCAAGGTCGTGGACATCGTAAGGGAGCTGACAGCACTGCTCCCGGACGGACAGATCGCTCGCATCCTGAACCGCCTGGGACTCAAGACGGGCCGAAACAACAACTGGACGGCGGGCCGGGTCACCAGCCTGCGCCATTATCACGGCATCCCGGTCCATGACCCCGCGACCTGCGAGCAGGAAGGACTGATCACTCTGCAGGAGGCAGCCGCGTCCCTGGACGTCAGCCCGCCCGTCGTTGGCAGGCTCCTGCGGAGAGGGATCCTTCCGGGACGACAGGTCGTGCCGTACGCTCCGTGGACCATCCGGACCGTAGATCTCGACGAGCCCGCAGTCCAGGAATACGTCCGACGCGTGCACGCCCGCAGAAAGGCTCCGCGAACTCTGGATCCGGAGCAGCTAACTATCGGCCCCACAAGCACATAGAAAGGTGGTGCAGTATGTCACTGGATCGGTCGCGCCGCTGACGAGGACGGTCTGGCCGTCCCGGATCCATTGGCCGGAAGCGAGGCGGAGCACGAGGGAGCGGTCGAGACCACGGGGGGCCTTGAAGTTTAGATCTTCTATGGTGGCGTCGAGGTGGAGTTTGGCGATGCCCTTGAGGCGCACGTAGCGGCGCTGTTCCCGTTCGGTCTTCTCGCGTTCGAGGAGCAGGGAGAGGCGGTCGTCGAAGGAGAGTTCGGCGATGTCGGGCATGGCGGTCTGCTCCTCGAAGGCCTGGGCCATGCCCGTGAGCCGGAGTTCGTGGAGCAGGTCGAGGGTGGGTTGGCGAAGCATCTTTCGTCAGGACTCCTTTCCGTTCTGGCTAGCGGTGGTGTAGTACTGCGGCCCGCGGATGTGGGCGTGCTCTGCGGGCAGGGAGAGTTCGTGTTGCCCGGCGGCTGCGGTCTGGTCGCGGCCGGTGGCGAGGATGGACTTGACGGACCGGTAGCTCACCGTGCCGATCTCCAGCGCGTGGTGGCAGGCGGCTTCCAGACGTTCGGCGGAGTAGGCGCGTAGCAGACGCATGAGCCCGAGGCAACTGCGATAGCCCTGTTCAGGGTGGGGCCGGCTCTCGAGGAGTCGTTCGATGAACGCGACCGTGTGCGGTCCGGCTTTGCGGCCCCAGGCGACGAGCCGCGACGGCGTCCACTCAGCGTGGGCGCGGTGGGCAGCCGGCATGTGGGCCGGGTCGGTCGCGTATCCGCCCTTCCTGTGGACCCGGAGGTGCGCGGCGACCCGGCGGTGCTTGTGGAAGATCTCCACGGTCTGGGCCGTGAGCCTAACATCGACCTCGCAGCGGCCCAGCGGGTGGGGGACGCTGTAGAGCGCGTGCGCGACCTGGATGTGGTAGTCGATGTTGACCCGCGCCTTGCGCCACTGGGCGTACTCGTAGCGCTTGGCCGGAAGCGGCTTGAGCGCCGGCCGGTCCAGATCCTCGAACCAGCTGCTGCGGCTGCCTTCGGTCTTCTTGAACGGCCGCTCGTTCAGCGCGGCCAGCAGCGGCGCGACGGCCTCGCGGAGTTCGCCGAGCGAGAAGAACGTCTGGTTGCGCAGCGGCGCCATGATCCAGCGCTCGACGTGCTGGACCGCGGCCTCCACCTTCGCCTTGTCCCTCGGTGCCCGGGGCCGCGCCGGCAGCACCGTGGTTCCGTAGTGGGTGGCCAGTTCCTGGTACGTCGGGTTCAGGTCCGGCTCGTAGCGGCTGGCCTCACGGACCGCCGCCTTCTCGTTGTCCGGGATCACGAGTTCGGGCACCCCGCCCCAGAACTCGAACATCCGGACGTGCGACATCGTCCAATCCGGCAGCGACCGGCTCCGCGTCACGTCCACGAAGGTATGGTTCGAAGCGCCGAGGACACCGACGAAGACCATGGCGCCCTGCACCTCGCCGGTCTTCCGGTCCACGATCTCGAACTTCGGGCCCGCGTAGTCCACGAAGGCCTTCTCGCCCGCCCGGTAGACCTGCCGCATGACCACGTCGAGCTGCTTCCGCCACGCCCTGTAGCGCTCGCAGTACCAGCTGTACTGATAGCCGTCCGGATGAGCCGCGCGGTACTCCAGCCACAACAGCTGCAGCGTCACGCCCTTGTGGCGGTGTAGCTCCCGGTGGACGCGTCCCCAGTCCGGCTCTGGCCGGGGAACCCGCGACGGTGGCGGGGCCGGGAACAAGGCCGCCTCCAGCGCGGCGTCGTCCAGCCCCTCCGGCAACGGCCAGGAGTAGCCCGCCGCGCTTGCCCGCCGCACGTAATCGCTCACCGTGCTGTTGGCGACGCCGAGCGACGTGGCGATCTCGCGGTGGCTGCGCCCGAGCTCGTACTTCAGGCGCAGAAGCTCTCGAATCTTCCGCATGGACAACCTCTTCTGCGACACCTCTTCCTCCTCGTCTCCAGGGACCTCTGGCGAGGATGGAAGAAGACGTCGCTACAGCAGGTTCTCCAGCGCTCCTACTCGCTCACTCCAAGGTGATCGGCATGCACCGGAATCACTGATCGGCATGCACCGGAATCGGTGATCGGCATGGAATGGAATCACTGATCGGCATGCGCCGGAATCCGCAGCTTGATCTTCCGCTTTCGGACCGTCTCCTCCAGCCTCAGCAGCCGGTGATGCCGGGTCAGGAGGTCATTGCGCATCCAGACGCCCCGCACGCCGCCGGAGCTGACCTGGATCCCCCTCAGCATCAGCTCGTCCGCGACTCGCTGAGCACCGTGCGTCGGGTACTCCAGCGCATGGGCCAGGATCGCCTCTTCGACCGGCGCAGCAACGCGGTTCGGGTGCGGCCCCCTCGCTCCCGGCAACCGATCGATCAGGCCGTCGGCGCCGTGCAACTGAAAGCTCCGCCGGATCTCGTAGAACTGCTGCCGGCTGTAGCCCACGATCCGGCACGCCTTCGAGACATTGCCGAGTTCCTGGGCGAGTTGTAGCAAAGACAGCTTGCGGCGCGCTATCTTCTCTGCTTGGACGGTGGTCATTCTCGTTCTCCTCTCCGTGGTTAGTGAGTGGTTTGAAGCACTTCTCATCTAACCCCGGCGAGACCGGTCTGGCCACCGTCCTTTCCTTGGGCCTACTGTCAGGTGATTACTGTACTACAACAGGCGGAAGTTGTGTTCTTGCCCGCAAACGGCGGGTTCCCAACGAACGCGTCGAACCCCGGATTCTGATGATCGAAGACCTCCGGGAATTCGATCTCCCAGTGGAAAGGGCACAGCGGCAGCTGTCCAGCCCGCCTATCCACAAGCCGCTCGCGGTGCTCCGTCGTGTCGCCACGCTGCACTGCCGCCAAGTGCGCCAATCGTCGCTTCTCCCGCGCGGCGGGCTTCGTCTCCAGGAAGAACGCCTCGACCGCCAGGTCACCATAGAACCGGACCTCCCGCAGCACCCTGTCGGCCTCCTCCCACATGTCCTCCAGCTCCAGCTGCGGCACATGCCGTCCCGCCTCCCGGATCTCCCGGCGCCACGTCATTGCGTCGTCCACCGCATCGTCCACCCGCACGCCCAATTCCGGCTGGAACACACCGCGCTTCCAAGTGAACGCCGCTATCTGCCTGCGAGTCAGACCCACCAGCGAGTCTCCGTCGCGGAGCGCATGGTCCACGAAGGTCAGCGACTCGTCTTTCGCCAGCGTCGCCAGCCACAGCGACATCTTGGCCAGATCGACCGCCATGGGATTGCGATCCACGCCGTAGAGGCATTTCTGCGCCACCATGCGCCTCGCGAAGACCAGCTCGTCCTCCCCATCCGGGATATCCGGACGACCACCGTACACCTTCCACGCATCGACCAGCCTGTCGGCCAGGTAGCGGCACGTCTCGACCAAGAATGCACCCGACCCCATGGCCGGGTCACAGACCTTCAAGTCGAGCAACTCGTGAGCCGTTGGCACGCCACCATTGCCCATCCGGCCCAGAATCGGTTCCAATGACTTGTCGACGATCGGAGCGGTCAGCTCTCGCGGCGTATAATGCGATCCCGAACGGCGCCGTTCATCACTCGGCTGCAGGATCATGGCTCCGGGAGACACCAGGTCGGGTGTGGCCGCGCTGTCCACGACCCTCCCAAGAGCCGCATGCAGGTCCGTCAGGCTGGTTGCGGCCCGGAGCGGCTTTGTCACCGTGGTCGTCAGCTTCCGCTCTGTGCGGTCCTGGATCCACTTCACTCGCTGCCCCGGCGGAGTCTCCAAGAGCGAGTCCAAGTCGACCGTCGTGGAAGCCCCTCCTCGCTTCTGCGACTTGATCGCGACGGACCGCCCAGTCGCCTTCTCCAACCGGAAGCCCATCATGGTCTCGTACACCGACCCGATCTGCTCGACATCGAGCGCGCGGTACGAGATACGCTCGCCATCGAGCACGAGCAGCTTTTCAAGGACCCGGTAGACCGTTCCATCGGGCACCAGCGGCGGCTCGATTGCCTGGGTGACCTGAGGCGCGCCGCTCCCGTGCCAGCCTTCCAGGAACGGAAAGCGGCTCGGGCTGAAGAGGTCGCCGCGGCGGGCCGGAAGTCTCATATCCCCGCACTTCGCGCCGTCGTGAACCATGCGGAAGAGCACCAGGAGCTGCGCCCAGGCACCGTAGCGATCATCCATCGTATCCGGGTGCAGGCCGGCGTCCTCCCGGAGGCGCTCATACAGTCCCACGATCGAGTAGTATTCGACGAACGTGTCGTCGCGGGAGAGCATGTCGCGCTCCTCGGCGTAGAGGAGGAACACCAGTCGCAGGATCACGGTGAGGAGGGCCCGATACACGTTGTCGGGGTCCTGCTCCAGATCATAAGCCAGCAGGGTGCCGTGCGACTTCTGATGAGCCGACTGGAAACCCCGCAACAGCTCGTACAGACCGTGCAGCACCTGCTCCGCGAGCTGTTCGCTAACGACGTTCTGGTACTTGCGGCTCGCTTCGAGGAGTCCCGCCAGGCGTTGAGCCTTGGGCAACGCGAGGAGCCGTCTTTCGGATAGGAGCAGCCTCAGCGCCGTGCAAAGCGGCCGCCCCGCTGTGGGCAGCATGTCGCGCACGCGGAAGTCCATCCATCCGGAACTCTCGCCGCGCGGGGCCGAGACCACCCGGATGACGCTCCCATTGAAGAGGAGCCCGGCAGAGACCTGAGTGCCGCGCAGCAGGCGCTCCAGCCGGCCATGCGGCGATGCTTCGAGACCGCCTCTCTTGAAGACCACGTCGTCCAAGGCAGTCCCCGGCTCCAGCACCTGGACGAGCAACTGCCACGGGGGCCTGCCTTCGGCTGGATCCCGCTCCCTTACGGCAAAGTCGGGACGGAGGGTCTCGCCGTATTCCGGAAGCGCGAGCTCCAGCTCCTCGGGAATCGGAGCCGAATCGGTGCCGGCATACCCCTTGGGCGAGAAACTCCAGCCCAACACGCGCCGCGCGAAATCCTCGAAATCGGGCAGAAAAGGCTCAGGCTCGCGGTCCGGGCCGGAATCACGCCCCTCGACAGAGTCCTTGAGCAGTTCCTGGCCTTCGATATCCCGCCGGTTCAGGATCGCACTCGCCTGTACGAGCGCGTGGGCGGACACAACCAGCCCGGTCGGCTGAATGAAACCGAGCCATTCCAGGTGGTCCCTGACATGCGGCGAGAGCTTCTTGGCCATCCCCGTCACCCGGTCTCCGGCCACAGGTACACCAGACCCACCGGCTCCACACGGCTGGCCCTCACCTGGTAGAAGTCGCGGATTCGCTGGGGTTCGGTCTCCAGATCACGTTCGAACTGATCGAGCCGAAGCCTCCACGCACGCTTGTTGGCCTGGAGCTGACGCCGGTCGTCGGCATCCAGGTTCAGGGCCAGCTGGTGCGCCTCGGTCTCGTGCCGCTCGAGTTCGGCCTTAACCCGCTTCCTTTGCTTCAGCAGGGTCTCGTGTAGCTCCTTCGCTTCCCGGTCGCCGCGGTCCGCCAACAGCTCGGTGGCCCTCTGCTTCAGTTCTTCCGCCCGCGGATCCAGTTGCGGCCGCAGTTCCTCGATGTCCTGAGCCGCCGAACGAAGAAGTCGCTCCCGAACGATCCTGCTGGGCTGCGAAGCCGCCCCCCGTTCGAGAACCTCGTCCAGGAGTGCGAGTGTCTTCCTTTCGGCATCCACAGCGTAGCGCGCCAGACGTCCTGTCCGACGATCCGGCTCGATCCACCGCGCCGTGACCGTCACGATCTCCTCGTGCAAGCGCTCAGCACGCTCTCCGTAAAGGGACAGCCGGCCCAGAAGAACCACTCGGCGCACCGAATCCCCGACATGCGCCAGACAGGCCCGGGAGAGATCGTTGTGGACGAATCCCTGGGCGCGGAAGCGGGCCAGTAGGCGCTGTGCGACACGCTGCTCGAGGTGGAGGTGAACGACATCCTCCGTCAGCTCCCCCGCGTCCTTGAAGACAACGGGCCGGATCGGGGCCTCCTTCCGCCACTCCAGCGGCTTCTGGTTTCGCTTGATCGGGACGCGAAGGGTGTCCAGAGTGGCGGCCCACGACGGATCCGCCGCCACCCTCCCGGCCAGTTCCGGAAAGCGCCACACGTCACGACCTCTCTCGTCCTGTTCTCGCTGCAGAGGTTCCGCTTCCTGAATGCGAAGTGAGCACGACAGCGCCTGCCTAAAGGCCTTTGGCTGAAATCGCACCCAGTTCCGGGACTTTTCCAGCAGATTCCGGCAGCGTTCGATCTGTTCCTGCAGCTCATGCTGCCGGTCGCGCGCAGCCTCGAATTCGTCATTGACTACGCGCTTGCGGTCGGCCGCGAGGTCCAAGTTGTCTAACTCGGCGGCGAGCGCGTCGGCCTCCTTTCGGCTGATGCCCCCCTGGGTGAGTCGCTTCTCGATGTCCTCGTCGATCACCTTCCCCAGGCTGCCGAGTTCGCGCCGAATCGTCTCGGTCTTCTTCACGAGCACTTCGAGCACCCGGTCCTCATGGCGCTGCGGCAGCTTGAAGTAGTGGCACCTCACCTCGTCGGCCGGTTGGAGCTTACGGTCGATGCGCCCGTTTCGCTGCTCGATTCGGCCGGGGTTCCAGGGAAGGTCGAAGTGGAAGAGATCTGTACAGTGAGCCTGGAAGTTCAGCCCCTCACGGGCCGCGTCCGTCGCAAGCAGGATTCGCAGGGGGTCGCGGTCTGGCGGGGTGTTGAAGCGACGCTGGATTTCCTTGCGGCGCGGCCCGCCGGTCAGCCCGTCGATGACCTCGATGCGCTCGTCGGCCCGATCCGTACCCTCGATCGCGATCTCCAGGGCCTTCTTCAGGAAGCGTTTGGTGCCTTCGCGGTTCTCGGTGAAGATGAGGACCCGGCGGTTGGTCCACTTGGGAGGCTCGCCGACGACGGGCATGCCAAAGGACGGGAGGCCTGGACACAGGTTCTCGCGGATCCAGTCGATCAACCGGCTGGTCTTGGCATCCGGAGCGACGCGGGCGGCGTCCGCTACGCGCTGCATGCGGTCCAACAGGCGGAGTTCCTGCTGCCAGATTTCCTCGGCAGTGGCGTCTTTACTTAGGCTGGCTTCGGCTTCGCGGTTGGCGGCCTCGATCTGCAGCTCTTCTTCCTCGGATTCCAGGGCTTTGGCGTCCGCGGCCAAGGTCTGGTCGTCGTCGTGGGCGACCTCCGAGCCCAAGGTCTCCAGTACATTGTCGTCGGCTCCCGCAGTCGTCAGGAAACCGCTTGTCCCGGATGTGGATTGGGATCTCCGGCCACTCACCTTCTCGCCGGTGCCCACGCCTTCGCGCCAGTGCCGCTCCACCGTCTTGCGATGCCGCTTCAGGCTCACGGCGAACGCTTCGATTGACGAGAGCAGGCGCTGTTGCAGCCCGATTACGAGGAGTCCGGCGGCCGCCCGGCCGCGTGCGGTCGCGGTGCGAAAGCGCCGTTCGCGGAGATTGCGGTAGTCGTCCAGCAAGCGGGACAGCACGAGTTCAGGTGCGTCATCCGGCAGCCCGTCGATGATTTCCGGCTTGACGACACGCTTCGGGAATCCGCCGACCTCTGCGCGGATGTCTTCCTTGAGGCGGCGCACCATAACCGCGTTCAGATCCTGCTTGCCCTGCACAGTGACCCCCCGGGTGAAGCGGTGCGGATCGAGCAGTTCGAGCAGTGTCGAGAAGCTGTTGGAGTGCCCGTTGTGGGGAGTGGCGGACAGGAAGAGACGGTGCTCGAAGCGATCGCAGAGGTCTCGTACGGCGCGTGTGAACTTGGACTCGATGCCGTAGCGGCCGCCGTGGCTGGGCGCGGCGTGGTGTGCTTCGTCCAGCACGAGGAGGCTCCCGGGCCGCATGGTGCCGAGCCAGGCTCGCATCGGCTCGGCGTAGGTCGGATCGGCCAGGAGTCGGTGGGATACGAGGAAGCGGCTGTGCGTCGACCACGGGTTGGTGCCGAACCCGCGTTTGCGACGGATGCGTGCCAGGTATTGGCGGTCGAGGATTTGGAAGATCAGCCCGAACCGCTCCTCCATCTCGGCCTTCCACTGTTCCAGGACTGATGGCGGCGCTGCTACGACGATCGTGCGGACCTTCCGGCGCAGGAGGAGCTCGCGGATGATCAGGCCGGCCTCAATGGTCTTGCCCAGACCGGTGTCGTCCGCGATGAAGAGGTTGACGCGGGGGAGGCGGAGGGCTTTTCGGAGCGGCTCCATCTGGTAGGCGTCGATCTTGATGCCCGCGCGGAAGGGGGCCTGGAAGAGGGACGGGTCGGTTGCGGTCGTGCAGCTCCAGCGGAGGGTGTTGAGGAAGGCGGCGAAATGGTCGGGAGGGTCGAAGCCGTGTTCGCCGAGGTTGGACCAGGGCTCGTCGTCGAGGATGGCGCGGTCTAGTTCGCAGTTCCAAAAGACTTCGAGTTCCTGGCCTTGGGCATCGTCGTCGGCGCAGGCTAGGCGTACGCGGGGGGATTCGCCGGGGGTGGGGGCGGGGGTGACCTGCTCCACGAGCCAGCGGCGGGTGCGGACGCGGACCATCTCGCCGACGCACGGGGTGCGTTCGGGGAGGTCGGGGTGGGGGGTGGGGATGCGTGCTTGGTTTTGGAAGGAATCCACGTTGGCAGATCGTGTGGTTTGGTCGGGAGTTGGCCATGACCGGGTTGACTTGGCTCGACAGGATGTGGCAAATGGCCAGTGATTCGCAAGTAGCGGCCATTCTTGTCCCGCCGTCAATCTAGGACACGGTCGGTGTCCCGAATCTCGGACTTGACATTCCGACTCAAATCGCTGAGGGCCAACGACCCCTTAGCCGCGACATGCTTCAACAGACTACCGGGATCGGCCCGAATCGGTAACTTTCATTGTCATGATCTGCGGCTTCGGATGGTCAGACGTCAGCCGCGGTTCTTTCTCATCTCCGTGGCGTAACCGCGCCGTGTTTGGGCGCTATTGCGGCAAGGATCGCCCACCACGATAGGAATCGGCAACAGATGACATCAGAGGAGTTCCTGCGGGCCGTAAGTCAGATCAACGTTTGGAAAAGAGGAGACGAACGGGCACCCCACAAGCCTCTCCTGCTTTTGTTGGCTCTAAGGCGCGTAATCGAACGTAGAGAGCGCCTGATCGGCTTTTCTGACGCAGAGACACTCTTCTCCGAACTTTGGCGCAGATTACGGCTACCGGGGCACGGCCGCGTTCAGTACCCGTTCCGTCATCTGGTGACCGATGGAATCTGGGAAGTCCCAAGAGCATCCCAACTTCCGTCTTGGGACAGCGGATCTGTGCGCGTCACGGAGTTGAGAGGACGCGACATCAAGGGAGGATTCCCGAGAGAAGCCTACGAGCTGCTCAAATCCGATTCGGTGCTTGTTCGAAGAACCGTCCAGATCCTCCTTGATGATCATTTCCCACCTTTTCGGCATAACGAGATCCGCGAGGCCGTCCGTTTGTCATCCTAATTCGACTCGACGCACTTTCATCCCGCCACCAACTTTGCCAGGGGAAGATCAACCTGGCTGGGCCAGGTCGCCAACCGAAAAGTCTGGGAGATCAATGTGGCTAGGCCGCGTTCGATTTGCCGAGAAATAGAACGCTTTGAACCTTTCCATCTGTTTGATCTTGTCCAACAGGCTACTCTGCTGAGTCGAACTAGCCACGTTCTTGACAAGTGCTTTCGCGTCCGGCTCGTTCAAGCGCAACACAAGATAGTTCGCTATGGCCGAAAAGACGGAAGTGTGGAAATCCTTGGCCTCCTGCGATGCCAATACCAACGAAACACCGTACTTTCTGCACTCTTTCGCCATTGTCGGAATGAGAGGCAACCTCGCTGCTCGGTGGGCCTCGTCCATGATCACAGCATGAGTGATCCGATCTTGGATGCCTCTCCGGAACATGTTCTTGTAGAGTCCATAGAAGGTCAAGAAAGAAAAGGCTCGCTGGAGTATGTCGCTCTGAGTCCGATGGATCCTAATCACAGTCGGCCTATCGCTATCCCACATGCCGCCCTGAGATTCGTTGAGAGTGAAGAATCCGTAGTCGTCCAGCTCTTCCAATCGCTCCAATAGGTTGCGGAGCCCAACGTTCGGTTTGGGCCTGTCGAGTAGGATCTCCAGGAACCTTCGGAACGGCGGCTCCTTGAGGTCGTCCTTCAAGGGTCTTGCCGACCTATGCCAACCGACCTCCTCGAAACTCTCCTTTACGGCCCTGCGGATGTCGGCGCCTTGCAGCCCCCCCAGCTCCGGGTAGATCGCTACGAATATGTCTCTGATCGCCCCAGCAACGTCCAGGTGGGCAAACTTCGCCGACCGATCGAATACCTCCAGCGGATTGAACCCGAGCCCGTCAAAGTCGATGTACCGGACGGCCTCGCCGATTGATTCGAGCTTTTCGTCAATATCCTCATGATAAGAGAAGACAATCGGACTCACACCACTCGCCATCATCTGTCTGCAGAGATTCAGAAGACAGGTTGTCTTCCCCATTCCCGACAGACCCGCCAAAAGTAGGTGCGGATTGCCCTTGACGGTGAGAGGCCAGTGGACATCGGTGTCAGTGAAACGGTCTCGACCGAGTGCCACCATCGGCTCGGCCGGAGAGGTAGAGGTGAGAACATCGGACTCGGAAGGTGCTTGGACGCCTGAGGCGTCGTCTCCCTTGGCTTCCGTGGAGGAATCGGCTTTGTCCTCCCCTGATACATCAACGGTCACCGGGTCCTGCGATGTCTTGGTCGCGGGGGCGACCGGTCGCGCAATGCTGACCGCTGGCGGATCCCCTTCCTCCTGTTCGCGATCGGACGACCCCCAATCCAAGTCAGGCAAGGATGCGGGGCCGAACAGGAATACGTCCACGTCTTGCCACTCCGGCGGCGAGATTTTCAGAGCCTCACGCCCTCGGTACTCAGGGCAGAAAACCCATCCACCCCGCTTGGCGCGGGCGCCAGTTTGTAGCTACCGCCACGCTCCACCATGCGGTCGATTTCGCTGACCAGAGCCGTGTGACGCTCGTCTGGCAGTGCGTGCCTATTGGCTTTGTCCGCGTAGAATCGGAGGACGCGTGCTAACTTCGCCCGCCGGATGGATCGGAACGATCGCGGAACTCCTTTCTGACCGTACCACGAAAACCATCGGCGGCCCAAGGACCTCGTCTGGCTCCTGATTTCGGTCAGTAATTGAGAAGAGCGGGCGGCACGGAGATGTCTACGGTACTTTACTTCCACGAACTGAAATGAGAGCCCACCCCTAGGTGCCTGGCTCACAAAGATCAGATCGGGGCGCACACCACTGCTTCGCTCATCGTTAGCTGGCGCGATCGGTGGCAATAGGTCGCGGACATCGTCCACGGGCACAACGAATCCCTTCCTCAACGACACCCAGCACTCGTCATCTTCAGCGATTTGGCAGTGCGCGTGGCTGAGCGCGAGTGCAACCAACTCCGACGCCGGAGTGCTGCCGCCGGTTAGACGGATAGCAAGCCGACCGCTCAGAGCCTTTAGGTTGGTCATCAGGAACTCAGCATTCCGGCGGCTGTGGCTAAGCCCCATCCGATCAAGCGCGGCGTCGAGCAGAGCACGCACTTCATCGAGACTTGTGGTAGAGGTAATCAACTGCAGACAGCCGAGATCTTCTCGCTCGGGCACGCAATCGATCACAAACTTGTCGTAGGTATCGCGATGCTGCCGTGGTGAGTCGAAGTACTCAATACCCGCATTCCGATCCAGGGTAATGACCCAGTCGCACAACCCGTGCAGACGATCAAGATCTTCAGCCGCTTCGGGTGATATCTCGGTCAGGAGCGAAGGACTGACCGCGTCCTTCGGCTCGATGTTCCGAGCGACCAACCGGTGCATGAGACTCTGCAACCGTCGCAGTCTGTCCGTGTGTACCCGGCCTGCCGGATGACCTTCGCCTCCCTCCCACTCTGGGACGGAGCCTTGCCACCGTGGATGGGGTTCGCCCGAGTAGGACCTTTCTAGGAACGCCATCAAGCCGAACGCATACACCGGCCTGCTAGAAGGCGTCGTGTCGGCTGCATGCACTCTCGATGTAAACGTGTCAAACGCGAGAGCGACGTGGGCGGCGGTTTCTGGCTGACTATCATTTCTACGGGCCCACCTCAACTTCGGAAGGCGAACTCCGCCGGGCAGGCTTACTGACTGGAGCATCCAACGATCGGCCTCTTCCAATGTCCCGGCGCCGCGTCTGCGCTTCTCTTGCGCTTCGGCGATGAAGCGACCGGCGATGCCGCGCTTTCTCTGCGTCGCGGACGGATGGAGCTCGAGCACATACACTAGGTCCGGACTGTGCCCGTTTTCCAAGGGGTCGCTGCGCCTCCTATCAGCAATATCGCTGGCAGCCCGGCCCAGTGCGCGCGCGACCGTCTTACCGTCTCCGGCGCGAAGAGCGTGAACGTGCATGACTCTGACCGCATTGTGTGCCTCGAGGTACCTGCAAATCTCTCTTCCCAGAACATCGGCACTCTGCAATTCCACAGTCGGCGCGCCACCACTCTGTTCGGCTTCCCTGGTCACAAGTGCCCGGTGGAGAATCGCGAGTGTCCCCTTGGGCTCAGTATCGGTATCTGCAACCATGCCGACCGAGTGGAAGCCGAGTGTGTCAGCAAAGACAAACGAGCGACCCGGATTAAGGCCCGGTAGGAAGGCAGGAAATACTGCGCCATCGAGCCCTGCCATCTCCCTGCGGATATCGGCAGGTTTGAGCTTCTCGTCGAATCTTGTGTGAAGCACAACATTGTCGTACGCGACGTGCCAGGCCATCCTCAATGGGTGGCTTGGCAGCACGATCAAGCCAATCAATTGTCCAGACTGCGACTGGACCTCAACAGTGTGGGCAAGTGCGAGTTGTGGGTCTCCGGCCGGCAACATCGCGATCCACGACCTCAAGTACTCCGCAACGGTGGTCTTGCAGCCAGAAACACGATCGTCGTAGACTTGGCCAATTCCTCCAATAGCACCGAATCGGTCCGCCATCCGCCCGCTGGCCTTCTGCGCCCGAGCCCAAACCTGCTGATCTGTACCCGCAGGTGGGCTGAAGGGTACGAACTCAGGCTTCCCCACCCGTTCCCCGGACATCCGCACCGTCTCGCGCCAGCGACCGATAACTCCCCCCTCCGAGCACCAACCCTCTTCGGCTTCCTTGATCAGAGGTGGCCGATAGACACGGAAGTTCTTGCGCTCACTCGGAGCCCTCCAAACGAGGAAGTCCCCCTTCGCTTCCTTCGGGATGGTTGTGGTGAGAGAGGTCATTGCTTCAACCTCATCGCGGGTTCCCAGCTCGATCAAGGCCTCGCTAAATGTCCGAAACCGCTTTCCGACTGCAGACGCACTCTCCGGCCGCTCCCCGCAGACAATCTCGAACTCTTCACTCTCTTGAGTGTCGATGGACTCGCTAGCTACCACCGACACGACCACCTTCGCTGGAACGACGGCGTCCTCGGGAAGGTCGGGAAAATCGTCTTGGGTAAGAACGCACTTTTCCTCGGCCCTTGCCGAGTGCATTCCTTCCCAAGACGCCATTTCGGCTTCGCTGCCAGAAGTTGCGACTGCAACTCGGTATTCCACAGATCCCTTTTTCAAATGCTTTGGGCGGGCCTTCCACCGAACCTCAAGTTTGGCGTACCGACCGGTCTGCTCTGCATTCGGATCCAAGATGAGTGCCGGTACTTCATCACCTCTGTCGGTCAGCCCCGACCTCTTCAGGACCCTACCAGCCTTAGTTCGCCACGGTAACAATTCGATCGACAAAAGCTCTTCGGCGGCTTCCTCAGTCTTGAGGGCATTAATCCACAGACGCTCTCTATCGACCAGTCGAGGTAACGCCATGCGGATTGGCAAAGTCGCGGCTTCTCGGAGAAACTTCTCCAGGCCCTGCAGCTGATCCTTAGCAGGGTTCAGGAGACGCAACCCACTTATTCGGTCTGCAGGAGTTCGTGCAGCAACCCCCGGAGCTAGGAGTCGGTCGACAAATCTCCGGGACACATCGAGGTCCGAGAGCGCATCAGCTCCTGCAGCTCCCTTTACTGGCCACAAGCCGAGGAGGTGCAGGTATGCGCCAGCGGGCCGTTTGTTAGCCGCCACATGGCAGTAGAAATCGAATATGCTCCAGGGAGAAACAGAAAGCCTTGCGCCATGACCTCGTGCCCGGCTCACAGCTCTCTCGGCGTACCTTCGATGTCCCGCGCTCAGCACCCTAGTGATTTCAGCGGCTGCGAGTCTGTGGGCCTCAACAAACAGATCGTTCTCGCCCACCTCGCGCGTAGCGCTGAAGATTCCGTCCATCCCCGCGCCAGCCCGCTCCGTGTCAACGAGAAGCAGCACTGGCTGCGACTTGCTCTCCCGGATCTCAACGGCCCGATCTGCCGTGATTGTCCGCACCCGTTCATCTTCCCGATCGGACACACGCCAGACGTGCCAGGCCGGAACAAGGAAGGCGTCAACCTCACCTGCAAGGGTCTCGACAATGTCAGGAGTGAGACAACGCACGAATGCCATACCGCCAGGCTCTGGCCTCCCGAGAACAGACTCTAGCGTTTTCGCCAAGACCTCACCGTGATGTCGAGTCCAGCTCATGCGGCTATCTCCCCCTCGGGCTGAACCGTGCAGTCAGGCGCTTCATTGCCTCGGCATCGTTCACTGAGACCAGAAGCCCTAAGTCGCGAAGCCGGCGATCTAAGTACGCGCGGTTGAGTTGAAGCAGGTCGTTCGATACACTCATCCCAGGAGGGCTCGCGTCGACGTAGAAGCCATAGCGTTCGCGCAGTGCAGCTATGAACCCGTCGAAGGACAGCCACCGAGTACCGGCCCCACCGCCGGTCCGTAACAATAGTCGATGGACCAGATAGTCCAGTACTGGGTCCGTGAGTGCGAGCGACCGAAGAATGATCGCTCGTGTTGCCGGAGAACCCGCCACTCTCCGTCTGGAGCGTCTCTTTACGGCCAGCCCGTTTGGACGATCAACATACAGCACGGAGTCAATCAGATCATCGACATGGGTTTGCGCTTTTTCCCCCTGCAACAGTGTGAGTCCCTCCGCTAGCCGCCACACAGGATTTGGCTCGACGGAATAGCTCTTGAGCACATCGGCAGCAACCGGATAGTCGTCTTTGACACCTTCGGCCAACACCAATGCTTGCTCATCCAAAGAATCCAGGATGGCATCCGATCTGCTGTGCCGTTCGCAGAGTATATCACCAAGGAGTCGCAACCATTCTGTCGCATATGGACTTGTCATGGAAGATACCTCGACTGTCGCACGGATCTTTCGATCATAGCGCGCCTTATAGTCGAGCAGACGAAGCGCCATGAGAACCGTGGGGAGTCGACGAGCTCGCCTCACATACTCGTCCATGGACTCCTCTGAAAGCCCCCTAAGTGCCGCGTGGGTGCCCATCGAACAGTCGGCAAGCAATGGCGTTGGATTCTGGTGTCGCACATCAAGGACATCGCCAGTTTCGGCCCATTCCAGCACGATTTCTATTGCACTTGACGTGATGGTGGTCAATCCAATCGCCACGCACGACTCCAAGGACTCCACAAAAGCTTGCCGGGGAACCTGAGTGGAATAGGAGCGCACGTACTTGCGAAGGTCCTCGGAGAAATGTTCTGCCGCCGCCTTGGCGATCGGTCTCTGGTTGGAGACCATCGGTTCCTTGCCCCGTAGCCTCCCCGGCGCTCTACGCAAGCGCTGGGCGATCCGGACCATCAGGAGCTGATCGATTCCTAAATCCGCCCTTTCGTCAAACTGGTCTGCTGCGTAGTCATCTGTGATCTCCTTCTGTGTCACACCGCTAACGAACGGCTGCAACAACACATTCTCGCGCAGGTCTTCACCAACTGGAAACCAGGTCTTTTTCTTGTTTCCACTGCGCGAGACATGGCTCCCCGTCTTCTGGTCCGCGCACATCGCCACCATCATTTCAGGTACGTACCGGAGGTGCACCACCAATTCGGGCAGATCAACCCAACTGGACATGTAGTGGGTTGGTGCCACACGTTGCACCTGCCGGGTCCTCCCTAGCCTGTTTCCGACGTTGTCCAAACAGTAGCACAGGAGAAGATCTCCTAGCACGGCGCGTTCAGCCTCGCCGTCAAACCCCTCGACTCCATCCGTACTCTCCGCAAGCTTCGTGGCAACCGCCTCGACCGTCGTTGATCGCTTCATCTGTGCGACAGTGCCGTCGACTGGACTGAACTCCTCGAGAAACCGCCCCTTCCCCCGTCTATGCCCAAAGCGAAACATATAGAATGCCGCCGGTAACACCGCCGACAAATCAAAATCCTGAACGGCGACCGGCAATACGGTTGAATAGCTAGCAGACCAGATCTTCCGGGTCATGGCCGGGGTTAACACATCCTCGACAACTTTGCGTACGCTCATGAGGAGCAATTGGCCGGTGGGACACGTCGAATGGTCAAAGCCTGCTGATTGCCCTTCGGTCCCTCGGAAAAACCAGCAGAGACCTGGTAGATGATCTCGTCACGCATTGGACTCCAGGCCATCAGTTCGCGGTCATCTTCCTGCACTAGGCGCCGTAGGAAGATCGCGAGATTGGCGAAGGTGTCGTCTGTCGATGCGTCACCCAACTGGAAGCCCTTAGCAAGTCGCAGAAGCCGATGAAAGAGGGTTGCGGTTAGTCGAAGTCGTTCCTGCTGTCCATCCCGATAGTGGTAGATCAGGTAGGCCTTTCGGGGCAGCGCCTGATTGATGGTGGCTGCCCCCGCACCAGACGAGCCTCCATCGACGACCAACCGGAACCTGTCGAGAGGCTTCTCAGTCCAAAACGCAGTCTCGGTAGGAGTTCGCGGTGTGATTCGCAGCGGTACGATGTCTGAACGTTCCACCGCCAGGGGTGGCAAGTCTCCCAGACGGGCGATCCCTCCACAAAGATCGGCGCAGAGCTCAGCTCGGGCCTCGTCGCTCATCAGAGGAATGTCCCTGAAGCGCGGGAGGTTTCGTCCCTGCGCCAGGCTAAGGGGGCGTTTCGGATCCTCATCACCCACCACTTCAGCGATACGCCTTTCAGTCCATTCAAAGTACGCTCGTCGCCTTTCGGAACCTAGTCTTGCTTGCGGGTGTTCTTGGGAATGCGAAGGCGTAGCCCGCGTGAGTCGATTGTCGATCTTGGGATGTGCCTCAAGCGCCGGATCCAAGTGAACCAGTTCTCGTAGTACCCCCCCCTGCCGTCGGGGCGATTCGGGTGCAAACGCACGATCCCAATAGGCTTGCTCGGAAGAGGCAGTGCGATCGTGATAGTCCGTGCAGTAGTGCGTTCCAAACAGTATGTAGACGAGGGCACTCCGCAACTCCCGGACAGTGATGTGCGTCTCCCCCCGAAAATGGACCGCCTGGAGGGCAGAAAAAAGGCGCTCGCGTGCCCTTTCGCGTAGCGGTTTGGGCTCTGTACCACGGACGTCGTCAGGCCCGAACATCTTCGTTGCCCGGAATACTTCACAACTCTCTTGAGCGGAACAACTTAGACATGGCTCCCAAGTCTCATTTGCTCGAACGCCGCCGTACAGACCGTCGAGCAATCGTTCCAGGAACGTGGTCTCAATTCGCTCTTCGTCGATCACCAGTCTACCGACGTGGGACCTCATATTGAGGTGATGGAATGCGATGTGGCCTTCCGCATTGGAACCACTCCTGCCGATTCCCGTGAGCTCGTTTCTAGGAGATCCTGAAGGCTAGACTTGAGTGGAGTGCGCGGAGCGCGGTCGATCCACTCTAAAAGTCGACCGTCATTGATCGCCAATAGATGCACGATGTTCTCCTTGGGCGCCCCTTGCTGAAATGGCTTCAAGAATTCGTCTAGCATTTCATCGGCCGAGCGACCCTCGAAGGCCGCCGAGCCATCCAAGTTCATTCGAACGCGGAGACCATCTTCGATCACATGGTCGACGATGCGGTGGGAAGAGTCGTGCCGTCCCATTCCGAGTGATTCCGCCAAGTGCTGGAGCATCGCCGTCTTGCCATCCCCGGCATTGCCACACAGGACGATTAGTCGCACCCTTCGGTTGATAATGTCGTCGAACAGCACTTCCTCTAGGTCTGTCTCCACGTACGTGTGGCTCGCGAATTCCGTATCCAACCCCCTGGTCTCACGATTGCCCCACCGAGATCCCGGATACGACGTTAACAACTGTCGTAGCCAAGGAACCTCGTTGGGACGCCGTTCCGTTGGCGTTGCGTCGACAACCTTTCGAGGTTTTTCTTCGACAACCATATCGGGGTCGGTCGAAGAAGGCAGGGACAACGTGGCGAGGGCGTCCGCTACTGTGGCGAGGCGTTTCTCCGCATCGAGGTGTACGGCCCGCTCGAAAAACTCTACCAGGCCCGGATACTCATCGCGATCAGCTTGCTCCCACTGCAGGCGACCCTTCTGGAGCCGCTCGCCGTCACGAGCAAACGGTTCCTTGCCAGATAACACGTGGAAGAAGCTCGCAGCCAATGCGTGAATGTCGTCTGCCGGTCCGATTTCTCCTTTGGTCTCGCCAATTGGCGGAGCATAAAGCGTAGTCCCGACAGAAGATTTCATATCGCCGATTCGCGCTACGCAGTCGTAGTCCGTTAGGACCACTTCAGTCCTCCCCCGACAGGATCATGTTTCGAGGACTGACGTCGCCGTGCACGAGACCGTTGCGATGTAGGGTGTCCAGAGCTTCACACATCGTGCGCAACCACCGAATTGCCAGTTCTTGAGGCCTCTCTTGCTTCCCTTCGGCCAAGAGCGGAATCACGCCGATAAAGTCGGCCAGCACGATACCTTCGATCCACGTCGCTAGTGCTACGAACTCGTTGTCTTGCCATTCGGTGGCTACCTCAAACACGGAAGCAAGGCCAAGATGTTTGCTCACTGGCTCCCGGGCGAGTTGGTAGGAGCGTATGGCTCGGTTGCCGTTGGCCGCACCATGGGCGACCTTGCCCACAAACGTCCCGACTTCTTCCTTGGTGTCGCTATCCAGTTCCACGACTTTGAACGCTGTACCGACACCACCCGATCCGAGTCGAGCCACAATACGGTACTCACGGCCCCGAAAAGTTACGACTTGGTCTTCGGTCCAGTAGCGAACCGGGGGGGGCGGCGTTGGGGAAACCTCTTCTCCCAAGAGTCTGGCTAACTCGCGCTCCAATTCCGTCAACTGCGCACGGCCGTTCGGGTCAACCGTAAGTCCGCCCTCTAATGCCTCTGCCGCCTCTCTTGACTGCCAGTCTCCGTTATTCTCTGCAAAAAGCGCCTGTAGGGAGGCAGAGAGAGAATAGATGTCCGATTGAGAGGTCGCGGCTCCTATCCCCCCATTTCGTATTTCGGGCGAAACCACATGGGACCACTCGCTGCCTTCTACGCTACCTGCCAAGGTGACATCGGAGGGGATTCTCGCTTGTTCAAAGCCAGTGAAAACGGGCGAGTTGTCGTGCATCACCAAGATCGTCTCAGGAGACAGATTGCGGTGAAGCATTGGCAGGTCGCCTTCACCGGCAACGTGTAATTGGGCCAAGGCACTGACCGACGATCTGGCGAAGTCCAGTCTGGCTGATACATCCCATGATTCGTCCTTGATTCGCCGCGCGATGGTGGGTGCCGCCGGATCTACAACGCTGAAGAAGCTCATCTCGGCCGGATAGTTGGGCGCGTCCTGGAATGAGTCATAGATTCGAGGCGCCCAGGAATGCCGCTGCAATCGATGAAGGGCGTCAAACTCTCTGCGCGCAATAGTGTTCAGGCTCTTTCCCTCGCCCGAAGAAAAGTCATACAGGTGAAGCAGGACGCGGTCCTGCCTAGCAGAGTGGACACCCCTGTAGCACCGGTGGAACGTGTCACCTGGCGGGGTTTGAAGTTCCAAGTTTACATAGCCGGCGAATTCTCGGAGTGAGCCGTCCGGCCCCACAAGTCTTCGCGGCTGAAGCTGGTGGGCTATTGATTCGACTTGGGCAGGGGTCAAGGACTGTCGACGATCCAGCCCTAGTGCCTGCTCCCAGTCCTTCGTGAGAGAGTGGAAGGGGACTCCGCGGATCTTGCCTTTCCCCAGAAGACGCGTTGCCCTCGACGGCGGCTCCGTGATCAGAACCGCACCATCGACATAAGCGCCCTTCCCAATTGCCTTCCGCACCTTGCCACCGACCCGCTTAGCCTTGTTCGTTAGTAGTTCGGCCGCCGGTTCAGCCCAACGGAAGTGCCTATCCGTCCAGTGCTTGACCTCAATTACGCGAACCCCTGGAGGACCAATAGCAACGATATCGATTTCGTCGGACTGACGTTGATGCGTTACAGAAAGCGTCAGATTGGCCAGGAGAATCCACTTCCCGTCGCCGGGAACGGAAACCAATCTCGCCTTTAGTCCATTGAAAGCGGTTACTTCACTCTTGTTAGCGGCAGGGCCGCAGTGACGAAGGTCGACTTCCACGTCTGTTAGCTAGTGGGGAGCATGTCAATAGGTGAGATGGATGGATTGACGGCTCGGAAGGTAGTAGCAAGCTCTGCCTAGGCCAAGTCGAGCAAGCAGTGCGATGCCTCACGTGAACTCGCCGGGAACCCGTTGTTCTTCCAGGGCCGAGCACCTGAACTGTTGAGACGGGTGCCGGAAGGGCCCTATTCGGTGAGTGGATGACAACTAAAGGTTACGTAGTGTAAAGTTCTCATTACACCTCAACACCAGTAGTCCGTGTCCATAGGCCTGCTGCAGCGCCTTCGGCCCACCACCTGTCCGGTTCCTGTTCTTGGGAGCGAGTCAGGCGTGAGGCACCCAGCTAGCGGACGGACGGCACTCCAGGTCACCCAAATCCTGCTAGTGTTTGACGGCGCTCGTTCGCCCGCTGGCGCCGCACGCGCGGAACTTCTCCGAACGCCACGCCAGGTGACGGCGCATGTGCCGCCTAGGGGTAGGCGGTGGCCCGCAAGTTGTTCCACCCACCCATAGCCAGGACGGAAGGGGAGACACTCGCAATGGCGAAAGCGGTCTTGACCACCAAGGTCGACCCTTCCTACGACGATCTTCCCGAAGAGCGATACCACTTTCCGAAGACCTACCTCCGCGCCGCCCAGCAGGCAATCAACGACTGGATCGTCTACTACGAGCCTCGCCGTGTCAGCGCCGACCTCTCGAGCAGCGGAGGGCGCCAATCCTATTTCGCGACGGCTCGAATCGTGGAAATCACCGAAGATCCGCGGAGAGATAATCACTACTACGCGCACGTCAAGGACTATCTCGAATTCGACCGCCCAGTCCCCTTCCGCGAGAACAACTTCTACTACGAGAGCGGACTGCGGAAAGAAGACGGGTCGACCAACAAGGGTAGGTTCGGCCGCTCGGTAAGGCTGTTGGATACCGCCGAGTACGCTCTGATCATTGCGGCAGGCTTCCAAACCGGAGTCGACGAGCAACCAAGACCGGGCATCCGAGAGGGAACGCACCCCGGAGTAGGCCTACTGGAGCTGACGGACCGGCCAATCATTGAGCGGCTTTCCCGGAGGCCATTCCGAGATCGTGCGTTCGCCTCGACGATCAAGAGGGCCTACGACAACACTTGCGCGATCAGTGGCCTGAGGATCATCAACGGCGGCGGGCGCGCCGAAGCTCAAGCCGCGCATATTCGGCCTGTAGCCGCCGATGGACCGGACAGCCCTCGGAACGGGATCGCACTGAGTTCCACCTTTCACTGGATGTTCGACCGTGGCCTGGTCTCAATCGACGACGACTACAGCCTGCTATTCAAGCAGAACGCCGTCCCCAGCAACGTGCTTGCCCTTATGGACCGTGACCAGCAGCTACGGCTTCCCGAACAGAGGATGTACTACCCTCATCCCCGATTCCTCGAGTATCACCGAGAGCAGGTGTTTAAGGGGTGAGGACGTTCCGACCTGCCAGCATGTCTTCGGGTCCTGCCCAATCCATTGCCACTCCTGCTCCAAATCCACTGAGCACACGCGAAGTGGCATTCCCGTCAATTCAAACCGATAGTCATTGAGCGGGAGGCCACGAGCGTTGGACCACAACCGGTGAGCAGCCTGGAAGGCCCCAGGAGCAGAAGCTCAACCAAAATGCCCCATCTAGAAGCATCATCCCTGGCATGCACCATCGCTCGGCCCACCTGCATTCAGTGGAACCTTTCCTGCGCCGGACCCCGCTTTGTGGTACTTCTGCAGAGAGGGTTGTAGTCGCTGTGAGCGTCTAGGCCGAAGAACGCCGACTAGTAGCATTTGTGATTTCTGCGTGTGGAATCCTTGACGTTAACGAATCTTTTCTGAGCATCCGGCACGCGAAGACCCCTCGGTTGGGTCAGTTGGGATCCGGTACGTGAGTTACGCATGGTTGTTCCGGACTGCCGACACGCGGCCCCATTTGTCCACCAAGAGAGTTGATACGCGCTAGCCGTTCTCCTATTCTCAGCTTCAAGTCGAGTACTCAACAACAACGGCGGAGACGCGCCCATGCCCCGATTCAAAGACCACGAGCAGATCCTCACGGCCGCACAGCGGTGGAAGAACCGGTGTCTGCTGGGTGAGCGATCGCTGTTCACCGATCGGCCCCTGTGGACTCGCGCGAACTTCCAGAATCTGCTACCGCTCTTCGCCGAGAATCTGGACGATCTGTACGAGCGCCTGCTCGCCCTCGACTCTGCAGACGCCAAATGCCTTTGGGCCGAAATGACCTGGCTGTACCACTTGATCGAGCACTCAGGCTCCATGGGGGCCGAGGCCAAGAGACGCCGGATCGCGGAGGTTTGGAGGTCGTCAGGGCGAGACTTCCCGGAAGATCATGACCTCTTGGACGATGTCGTGCTCAGCGCGGGCATACTCGACCCGGGCCGGGCCTACAGTAGATACGCCTGGATGGAGTACCACTTCTTCGTGGTCGCCATGCTGGATTGGTTCTCGCTGGATGGAAGTAAGCGTGAATCCCTTCTTGGTGACGCCTGGGAATTCGCGTCGTGGCTGGACGCCACCAGGCTCGCCAGCAACCGCATGCTTCGACACGCGATCGTGTTTCTGTTCTTCCCCGAGGAATTCGAACCGATCATCTCCAACAGCGGCAAGAGAAAGATCGTCACCCGACTGCACCAAGGCGACCGCGTGAGGCCATCCGATGCGGTCGCCGTCGACCGCGCGCTACTCGCGATCCGTCAACGCCTTGAGGTGGAGTATCCCGGCGACGAGCACCACTTCTACTCTTCCCCGTTCAAGGAGCTTTGGAAGGCACCCGCGTCGTCCAAGCCACCGAAGAAAGGCAAGACAGTCCGCGAGAAGGGCTCCGCACCCTACCAAAGCGACCCAACCGCTTCCTACCTCCCCACCCACGCCCACCAGGACCTCTTCATCCCCCGCGACCAATTCGACCGCCTCCTCACGTCCATCAAGTCCCGCAAGAACCTCATCCTCCAGGGGCCTCCCGATCCAGTGACATACTGCACCACCTTTCTATGTGCTTGTGGGGCCGATAGTTAGCTGCTCCGGATCCAGAGTTCGCGGAGCCTTTCTGCGGGCGTGCACGCGTCGGACGTATTCCTGGACTGCGGGCTCGTCGAGATCTACGGTCCGGATGGTCCACGGAGCGTACGGCACGACCTGTCGTCCCGGAAGGATCCCTCTCCGCAGGAGCCTGCCAACGACGGGCGGGCTGACGTCCAGGGACGCGGCTGCCTCCTGCAGAGTGATCAGTCCTTCCTGCTCGCAGGTCGCGGGGTCATGGACCGGGATGCCGTGATAATGGCGCAGGCTGGTGACCCGGCCCGCCGTCCAGTTGTTGTTTCGGCCCGTCTTGAGTCCCAGACGGTTCAGGATGCGAGCGATCTGTCCGTCCGGGAGCAGTGCTGTCAGCTCCCTTACGATGTCCACGACCTTGCGGTCCGTCGTGTAACGGTGCTGCCCCTTGCGATTCTTTCGAACCGAGAGCTGAGCGTGCTGCCCGCCGGCCCAGCGAACGACCATGTGGATGCGGGCCGCTTCTTCGTCCACATCGACCAGGATCTCTTCGATGAGGGTACGTACGATGCGCTTCTTGAGCCGCATGTCGGCCTCTGGATCGTGCCACACGCCGGGCAGATCCTCAGCCAGCTGCAGGAGCGCCGCCCGGTCGATCCTCTCGTCCTTCTGGCGCTCGCCGGCCTCGAAGGCCACCCACTCCCGTTCGACTTCGGCCACCGCCTCCAGGGCCCGGTTCCAGCGGCGCTCAAGTTCGGCGGCCACAAGGCGGTTTTCCGGCTCCGCGGCGTCGTATTGCCGGCGTGCCCGTTCCGCCTCGTAGCGCGCCTGCTCCACCTTCAGCGCCAGCACCTCACGGTCCCGCTTCCGGTCTTCCCTGGCGTGCTCTGCGGCTCTGATCGCAGCCTCCAGGGCGCCGGGTTGGATGACGGCGAGAACGGCTTCCTCCACGGCGCGGTCCGCAGCGAGGCCGCCGAACGAGATGCAGGAACCCGCCCCGTGGTTGATCGCCGCGCCACGGCAGCTGTAACGGACAACCCGCCCGTTGGTGCCGCTGTAGGTGACATGCGGCCGTCGTCCGCAGCGCCGGCACCGCAGCAGCCCCGCAAGGAGCGAGCGGCCTCGCCGGGGAGCGCCGCGGCGCATCCGCCCCTTCATGTGCACATTCTCCGCGATCCGCTTCTGGTTCGCCTGATACCGCTCCCACCCGATGTAGCCATCGTGATGCCCCGGGATCAAGACGGCCCACTTGTCCTGGGCAACGGGGATACCGCGGCGTCTTCTCGGCTCGCCGTTCATGATCGCCGTCTCCGTGCGGGTCCGCCCGTACGCGTAGGCGCCCGCATAGACGGGGTTGGTGAGGATGTTGTGCACCGAGTTGTAGACCGGGAGCTTCCAGACCACGCCTCGGCCGAACGACCCGTACTGGACGGCTGGCAGCTCCACTCCTTCCTGCCGGAACCAGAGGAGGACCTGCCGGATGCTTCCCAGCTCCTCGAACTTCTCGAACACGAGCCCGATGCTCGTCCGGATCCGCCGGTCCGGGTCCAGCTCGCACCGGTTGTCCCGGGTCCGGAGGAACCCGATGGGGAGCATGGTATAGAGTTCCCCGCGTTCCGCCTTCTCCCGCAGGGCCACCAGAGAGCGCTGGCGCATCACCCCCAGCTCCCACTCGCTCATGGTGCCCTTGAGGCCCAGGAGCAGCCGGTCGTTGAAGTGGTGGGGATCGTAGACCCCTTCGGCGTCGATGATCAGCGTCGAGGTCAGCCCGCACAGGTCGACCAGATGGTGCCAGTCCTTGTTGTTCCGGGCCAGACGCGAGGCTTCGAGGGCGAACACACCACCCACGTCCTCCAGACACACAGCGGATAGCAGCCGCTGGAATCCAGGGCGCACGACCCGCCCCGATCCAGAGCGTCCCAGGTCCTCGTCCACCACCTCCACCCGGCTCCAGCCCAGGGAGCGGGCCCGGTCCGCCAGCTCGTACTGCCTGCGACGGCTCTCCTGGTTGTCCTGAACCTGGCTGAGCGTCGACTGGCGGATGTAGACGTACGCGGTTCGCTCCAAGTGCTGTGGTGTGATCTTTGCCAGGTTCACGAGGCCTTGCCCTCTCCGGCCTCTGAAGCCTCCCGGCGCAGCAGATTCCCGCGCAGCAACTCGATCCAGAGTTCCAGCACGCTCGCCCGAACCTCCGGGGAAAGCGTATCCCAATGGGTGCACCCGAAGCCCAGGGGCAGAAACGGCTGTCGAACCTTCATCAAGAGCCTCCGGATGCCGGGGAAGCGGAGTCATTGTGGCCGGCCGAAGGCTCACCGCTATCCATGTGGGCGTCAAGGAGCCGCCTGAGGGCTCGCAGTGCGGCAACAGACACCGTGGGTGGAGACGTGACCAATTGAGCCCCACTGCCCGCGTCCGGCTTCGTCATCCACTCGGGGATCTCCGTCCTGGTCCCGTCAGGAAGCACGACGACAAGGCTGCCCTCACCGCCCCGGACGTGGCGCCCGCAGACCTGCAGCTCACGACCGCACAGCGGGTGCCACCGATAACGGATGACAACACTGGATTTGTGAGCACTACGTCGCGTGTCCGCCCGGAACCGGCAAGACCTTCATCGCCCGCCGGATCGCCTGGTGCCTGATCGGCCACAAGGACAACGACCCCATCGAGATGGTCCAGTTCCATCAGTCCTACGCCTACGAGGACTTCGTCGAGGGATTCAGGCCAAACAAGAAGGGCGGATTCGAACTCAAGGACGGTGTCTTCCACCGCTTCTGCGAACGTGCGCGGGCCAACCCGGACACCCCCCACGTCTTCATCATCGACGAGATAAACCGCGGCAACCTGTCGCGCATCTTCGGCGAGCTCCTCATGCTCATCGAGCACGACAAGCGGAGTAAGGACTACGCCGTCTCCTTGACCTATTCCGACACGCGGTTCCACGTTCCCGCGAACGTCCACATCCTCGGCATGATGAACACCGCCGACCGGTCGCTGGCACTGGTCGACTACGCGCTGCGCCGCTGCTTTGCCTTCGAGACCCTGGAGCCGGCCTACGGGACGGACTACGGCCGCAGCGCATTCGAGGAGTACCTCACTACAAAGGGCGCGGACCCTGCTCTGGCCCGCCGTATCTGCGACCGGTTGGGTAAGCTCAACGAGACGATTCGCGGTGACCGGGAACTCGGCCGCGGCTTTGAGGTCGGGCACAGCTACTTCGTCCCCGACGACGGCGACAAGCCCTCCGAAGACTGGTGCCGGCACATCGTGGACACCCAGATCGCTCCGCTCCTCCGCGAGTACTGGTTCGATTCGCCGGAAGATGTCGAGAAGGCCGTCGCCGGACTCACAGCCGACGCCTGACATTGGACAGGATCCCGATCCTCAACGTCTACTACCTCCTCTGCTATGCGTGGAGGCATGTCCAGGAGCGGGACACCAAGCGACTCGCCAGCCTGGCCGACCTCTCGACGGTGGAGGACCTGCTGGGCAAGGTGCTGGCCACCGGCATCAACCACCTCGTCCGCCGCGGCATCGACCGCGGGTACGTGGAACGGCGCGAGGATCTCGCGGGCATTCGCGGCAAGCTGGCGGTCAGCGAGACGGCGAAACGGGCATTGCGCTCGCGGGCCCGGGCCGCGTGCGACTTCGAGGAGCTGTCGGTGGACATCCTGCCCAACCGCATCCTGCGCACATCGCTCCGCAGCCTCCTGAGCCCCCGGATCACACTGGACCGATCCGTCCGCGGCGAGGTGCGCTCCGCGTACAGGAGACTCGACGGCGTGTCGCGCGTTCGCCTGAAGAGGAACACCTTCGGCCAGGTCCAGCTGGGAGGCCAGCGCCGAGTCTACCATCACCTGCTCTCCGTGTGCTGGCTCCTCTACCGGAGCTCGGTGGTCGACGAGAAGACCGGCCGCACCGCCTTCCGCGACTTCCGCCGCGACAAGGCCACCATGTGGAGGCTCTTCGAGGACTTCGTCACGGGATTCTACGAGCGGGAGCAGCAAGCCTACCGGGTCAATCCCGGAGGCCGCCGCCGGATCGACTGGGCGGACACCCACGCCAAGGACGCCGCCAATCGCGCGCGGATTCCCGTCATGGAAGCGGACGTCATCCTCGACTCACCCGAGCGCCGCATCATCCTGGACACGAAGTTCTACCGCGACGCGCTCGCCCGCGGACGCGGCTCCGGCACCGGCAAGCTGCACTCCAACAACCTCTATCAGCTACTCGCGTACCTTCGGAACCGCCAGGCCATCCAGCCCGACGGGGCACGGCATGAAGGCATTCTGCTGTATCCGCAGGTCGGTGAGGAGTCGCTGAGGGCCGAGATCTGGCTTGAGGGATTCCGGATCCAGGCCCGGACCGTCAATCTCGATCAGGACTGGAGGCTGATCCACGATGAGATGCTGGGGGTGGTTGGGGGCGGCGGGACAAGCGGCGCAAGAATGACAACTCCACCTTACATAACGTAAGGCCGACCTTACCCGCAGGTCAGCGAGAACCGCTGAAAGGCCGACGCTTGTCGATCACACCTGCGCATCAAACCAATTTGTCGATCACTTTTGACTGTATCGTGGGCGACAACTGACCTGTTCAGAACACCTTCCGTCCCTCGGCCAGATTGAGCAGATCGGGAAACACCCAAAGTGCAGGCCTCCGTCCGGCCGACGGGACGAGCTCCTTCAGGACGCCGTTCGTCCGAAACACCGCGAGGAAGCGACGCGCCGTGGGCCCCGGGATGTCGGCACTCCACACGAAGTCGGTGCTCGAAAAGACCGGTCGACTGAACAACCAGTCCAGCGCCGGAGTGGCGTACCTGGACCGCGTCATCTTGGGAATGCCGGTCTTCAAGTCTTCGTAGAGCCCGAGAATGCCCCGCGCCTTGGTCAGATTCTCCTCCGCCTGGGCGCGCACGGCCTTCATGAAGAAGAGGGTCCATGTCGTCCAGTCCCGGTCGCGCGACACCGAGAGGAGCGACTCGTAGTAGTCACTTCGGTGGGCCTCCAGGAATCCGCTGACGTAGAAGTGCGGCCGCTCGACCATGCCCCACTGCCAGAGCAGAAGAGGGATCAGCATGCGGCCCACGCGGCCGTTGCCGTCCAGAAACGGATGCAGCGCCTCGAACTCGGCGTGCAGCACGGCCAGCTGGACCAGCCTGTCCGGCACGTCGCTGGCGCTCGCGTTGGCATACCGCTCCCACCGGCTCATGGCGTCCGGGATCTCGGGGGCGGCGGGCGGCACGAAGCGAGCCTCCTCGATTCCGCGACCGGGGGGACCGATCCAGTTGGGGACGCGACGGTACTCCCCCGGCGACTTCCCGGCGCCGCGCACGCTGTCAAGGAGCACCTCGTGGGCCCTGCAGATCACGCGGCTGGAGACCGGAAGCGTCTCCAGCATCCGCTCCGCCTCGTGCATCGCCCGGCGATAGTTCAGGATCTCGTGGATGTCCTCCCGGCGCTGCGGCGACTCGGCGTCGACTCCGGCCTCGAACTCGAGAACCTCGGTCATCGAAGCCTGCGTTCCCTCTATGCGCGACGAGAGAACGGCTTCCTGGGTGGACAGCGGCGACAGAAGGACGCCGGAGTTGGGCATGGCCTGGAGAATGCCGTCGTAGCGGGCCACGGCCGCCGCGGCGGGTCCGACATGGGGCAGGAGAACCTGCCAGTCGAAACCGTCCGCGCCCGGCGGAAACGCACCCGCGTGGTAGTGGACCGGGCCCCGTTGCGGGCTTTGCCTGTCGCTCATGAACAACAAGATAGCTTGTCGATCATTTTAGGGGCTATAGTGGACGACAAAGAGATCTCCCGCGTCCCGCGCGAGGCCCGAGAGCGGCTAGCGCCCAGACCCCCGGCGGGCAACCCGGCACGCCCGGCACCGTCCATGTTATCCTGCGAGGGTCCCCGCCCTCCCGTTGATACCCGACAACACGTTTCACCAATCCCCAAACCCCATCGCCCCCATCGAAGGCCCGCTACGCTGCAGGATCGACTTCTACCGGGAGCCGCCCACCAATGGATGACAACCAGGATTCCACAATCGGAGAGATCATGGACTCAGCCGCGGAGTTCGGCAAACGCGGCGTTCGCACGGTTCAGGCCGGAGTGGGCACCGTCGCCAAAACCGCCAGGAGAATCCCAATCCCCCGCGTCGTCCGCCGGTTCGCTGGCAAGGACGACACCGGAACAGAGACGCCCCCGGAAAAGGTCATCGTCGAAGGACTCCCGGACGACCTCATGGAGTGCTACCTGAGCGTGCTGGTCTGGCTCGTGCACGCCGACGACAAGCAGATCGACGAGAGGGAGATGTGCGAGATCCAGTTGCTGATGACGCAGCGGCGCTGCAACGCCGACGTGCGCAAAACCGTTCGCGAGTACCTGGAGAATCCGAGGGGCCTGGACGCCCGGGCACAGATCGATCACATGCTGCAGCACGGCCCCGCGGCGGGAACCGACACGCAATTGGGCCTGAAGTGTGCGCTCATGAAGGACGCCATTCGAGTGTGCCGTGCCACCTCCAAGGGCCCCGCCCGCGAGCAGCCCGGAATCCTTCAACTGGCCGAAATGCTCGACTTGGATGACAAGAAGGTCCAGTTCATCGAGGACGCTTGCGAGCAGGACGAGAAGATCCTGGCCGGCACGCTGTCGGACTCCCAGATCGCATCCAAGGCCAAGGAATTGGCAGCACAAGCGACATCGGTCGGCATGCCGGTCGCCGCGGTCTACTTGAGCGGCAGCGTCACCGGACTCAGCGCGGCTGGCATCGCGTCGGGACTCGCGACCCTCGGCATGGGTGGCGTGCTGGGTCTGTCGGCCATGGTGACCGGCATCGGCGTGGCTATCATTGTCGGCGGAACCGCGTACAAGGGCGTGCGATGGGTTTTGGGCGGGTCCGAGCGATACCGTGTGTCGCTCCGGGAGCTGATGCTGCAGGAGGTCCTGCGCATCCACCAGGGCGCGATCATCAATCTCGGTGAGGACATGTCGCACTTTGGCCAGCGCATCGCGGCTCTGTCCCAGGAGACTGACAGGAATCGTGACGCAATCCACAGATTGTCGCGGGAAGTGACCCTGTTGACCCGGTCGGCAGGCGCACTTACCAAGCTTGGCGAGCAGGCAACCGGCTTCGAACGCGACTTGCAGGAAGCGGCCGGTCACGCGGCACGATGAACGAGAGTACGCGGATTCAAGCTGAGCGAGCGGCCCTCGTTCAGCGGTTCCAACTGGAAGCTCTGAATCGCGCCCTTCAATCGCTGGAAGCCCATCTCGCCACCCTGGAATCGGAAACCGACCGGCAGCGCAACGAACTGTTACGTCTGGACCGGATGATCGCGCAACTTCGCGCCAAGGCCGGCCTTCCCCGCACCTCCAGCCTGCCGGCCCCCGACACCCCGGAGCCAGCCGACAACAAGGCGCTGAAGCACCAACGGGCTTCCTCCCACGAGACGAGGGTCGCACCTCGACCATCGCCCGCTCCGCCCACCATTGTCCCCCCGCTGGAGCTGGGCAAGAACTGGGATGAGTACACGCGCAACGTCGAGCGATACATCGCCGATCACGGGATCGAGGTGGCCCCTGATCCCCTCGCGCAACTTCTGCCCCCGGATCGCGCGGCCAAGATCCGGAGCCGCTTCCACGCGGACTTCGGCCCGGCGCCGTGGGATCGGTGGGACTACGGCGTCGTCGCTCTGGCGGTGATCGTCGGCGCGCTCACGGACTACCTGCTCGTCGCCACACCCGGGGGGAGCTTCAAGGGAAAGCCCCAGCGCGAAAGCCCGCTAACGGCCTGGATGAAGGAACAGTCGAAGAAGCTGGCTCCGATGAAGGGCGCGGACGTAATCGAGCGCAACTCGTTCCAACAGTGGATCGCCGGTCTGACCACCGCCGCGGAAAAATGGGCCAAGGTGCCCTACGATGTGGTCAGCCCAAAGCTCGGCCTCACGCCGAACGTCCACCGCCTCGCCTCGCTCGGCCACGATCCTCTCCTCGGCCTCGTGTTCGGGGTAGGTGACATCCTGTCCGGAACCTGCACATTCATCGACAAGTCGGGCACGTGGCGTGTCATCGACAATCCCAGATTCGAAGGCACAGGGAACCCCCTCCAAGCGCTCGTCAAGGTGGTCGTCCACGGATTCTCGGACGTCTTCACCGCCCAAGGCCTCCCACCACCCTTCATGGCGCTATTCCAGCTCGTCGACGCAAAGCCCGGATTCACCCTGAAGGAACGGGGTGACCCGGTGGCAGTCCGCGATGTCGTGCGGTACATGTACGCCAATGGCTACGACCTCCGCCACTTCATGACCACAAAGATCTCGCCCGCGATCGCCGAGGTCATTCTCAGGGCGTACCACGGCGTACGGGCCTGCGCGGAAAGGCCGGAGCCCGGCGAGCTCAGCATCCCGGAGAGACTGAAGCGAGAACAGATGCTGGTCCTCACCCACGGACTGCTGTCCTCCGCAAACATCCTGAAGACAGCGCTATACGGTTGGAACCCGATGGCGATCAACCTTGCCCAATTCCAGACCCTGATGAAGCGGATGCTGTCCCTGATAAAGCTCGCCGCCGAACGCGACCGGCAGTTGCAGCGGGTACTGGATGACGGCTGGGAGGAACTGCTCGCCGACGCAAAGCCCTCGGGAACCTTCTCTGCGCCAACTGGCCGTCAATGACCTGAGGAATCCAAACGATGCCTACCCTTACGCTTCCCCTCCCACGCCGACTCACGCGGCCCCTGTCCCTGACGACATGCCTACTCCTTCTCCTGGCACTCGGCTCCACGCGGACCCAGGCCCAGGCGCCCGCAGAGCCGAGTGGCCTCGGATGGGCCTCCATCGAGGACCTGAATGCGGCCTTCGATTCCGGGCAACTCACCTCGGAGCGACTCGTCGAGATGAGCCTGGCGCGAATCGAGGCCTACGATCAGGCCGGCCCCGAACTCCACGCCATGATCTGGGTGAACGAAAACGCCCTTGAGCGGGCGCGGGAGCTCGATGAGGAGCGGCGGCGCAGCGGTCCGCGGTCCCCGCTGCACGGCATCCCCGTGGTCCTGAAGGACAACGTCGACACGGGGGACATGCCCACCACGGGCGGATCAGCCCTTCTCGCGGGCTCGATCCCCCCTGACGACGCCTTCATCGTGAAGAAGCTGCGGGAGGCCGGTGCGATCATGCTGGCCAAGACCGCGTTGAGCGAGCTCGCCTCCGGCGGCATCCTCAGCTCGTTGGGCAACTTCTTCCCGAAGAACCCCCACGACCCCGCGCATACACCTTCGGGATCCTCGACGGGGGCCGGTATCGCCGTCGCCGCGTCCATGGCCCAACTGGGCGTAGGCACCGACACCGGCGGCTCCATCCGGGGACCCGCTACGGACAATGGCATCGTCGCGCTCCGTCCGACGCACGGCCTACTGAGTCACGATGGTGTCATTCCGCTGTCCATCACGCTCGACATGGCCGGCCCGATGGGGCGCCACGTGTACGATGTCGCGGCGATGCTCGGGGTCATGACCGGCGTCGATCCCGCGGATCCCACAACGCAGAAGAGCGAGGGCCGCTTCGAGACCGACTACACGCAGTTCCTGGACGCCGGCGCGCTCGAGGGCGCCCGCATCGGGATCGCGCGCGACCTGATTGGCGACGACGAATCCGTTACCTGGATCGTCGAGACGGCGCTCGCGACCATGCGCGGGGAGGGAGCGACCATCGTCGACGTGCGCTATCCGCCGTGGCTCCTGGCGGTGAAGGGCGACTGGTACACAACGGTGCGCTATCCGGAGTTCCGGTCCCAGATCGAGGACTATCTCGCCACCCTCGCGCCCAGGTATCCGAAAACGCTACGGGAAATGATCGCGAGATCGGACGAGATCGTGGCGCCCATGCCGGACGGATCCCGCCCGAACCCGGTCCGCTGGAACATCTTCAGGGACGAGGAAGCCAGCGGCGAACTGACCCGCTTCGAGTACATGGCGATGCGGGAACACGGCTTCCCGATGGTTCAGGCGATCGTGCACGGGATGATGGACGCCCACGATCTCGACGCCATCGTCTATCCTCCCTCGGCCAACCCCCCTGTTCTGCGCTCCGAGGTCAATCACTTCGGCGGCATGCTGGGCACCCACATCGCGAGTATCGCTGGCGTACCCGATCTCATCGTGCCGGCGGGGTTCACTCCCACGGGTCTGCCCGTCGGGCTTTCCTTCCTCGGCCGGGCCTTCAGCGAACCCCGACTGTTCGCGCTCGGATACGCCTTCGAGCAGGCCACGCACGCGCGCCGGGATCCGGTGTACACGCCACCGCTGCCGGGTGAGGAAGTGCCGCGGCCGTGACAGCCTATGTCGCAACTGCGGCATAGAGGACGTTCACTCCCCACCGGCTGTCGGCACGCCAGCGTCGCGTTTGCGCGTCCCGCCCGTCCCATTCCGCCATTCCAACGCCCCCGTCCCGGTGCGAACATCTTGGGCAACTGCGGGCACGCGGCTCTACCGGGAATCGGAGTCACCAACCCGCGAGAACCCACTTCGGCCGGAGATTCTCGTTGTCTCGTAGACACGATCAGTCCTACAAGCTCCTTTTCTCCCTGCCACTGGCCATCGAACACATGATCCGTGACTTCATCAACGGCGACCTCGCCAGCGAGCTTGACTTCGAGAGAGCGGAAAACCTGGCCACTGAACGGACGACCCCTGGCTTGGTTCGCTCCCAGGCCGACATGTTGTGGAAGATCCACTTCCGCGGAAGCACGCGGCACCTGCTTCTTCCGGTGGAGTTCCAGTCGGCCTCCGATCGCTACATGTCCGTGCGGGCCCTGTGCTACATCGCCCTCGCCTACAATGCTCTCGTCAGTGCGAGGGGACGCCGTAGGAAGCTGGCACCCGGAGGGCTGCTCCCGCCCACGCTCGCGGTGACGATCTACAACGGCCGCGACCGCTGGACCGCCCCGGACGACATCTTCGACGTCATCGAGCCGGTACGCGGGTGGCTCGCCGAGCGCCAACCGAAGTTTCGGCACCAGCTGCTTGACCTGCGGGCGTTGGCGCGCGAACCTCACACCACAGCCGAGCCGAACGTGGTGGCGTGGATCGCGAGTATGGAACTCGACTCCTCAGCCGGGAACGTGTCGCGGGTCGTAGACGAAGTGCTAGATGCATACCCCGGGCCAGAGTACGCGAGGCTCCGTGAGGCGTTCCGGGAATGGGTCCTGGGAGCAGCCGAATCGTGGGGAATCGGAGAAGAGGTGCTGGAACAGGTGAAGTCGCTAAAGGAGGCGGGAATGGTCTACGCGGGTGTGGAGGAGCTTAAGGAGCAGGCGCTCCGGGAGCTTGGGAAGGCGCGCATGGAAGGACGTGCCGAGGGGCGCGCCGAGGGGCGTGCCACCCTGATCTGCCGACTCGCAAGCCAGAAGTTCGGCGCACGGACGGCCGAGCGGCTGGCCAGGCTGCTGGACGACATCACAGACCCGGACGCAATCGCCCGCATCGGCGACCGGATCATCGAATGCGAGACGGGGGAGGAACTGCTGGCCCGGGCCAGGGAGGCTGAGTAGCGGTAGGGCGCCGGACTACGCCGATCTCCAGCCAGGTCCTGAAGCGGGAGAAGGACTGGATGACCTACCTGTACGACTTCGGCGACTCCTGGGAGCACAAGGTGCCGCTGCAGAAGATCCTCCCCTACGACCCCGCCGTCCGTTTGCCCGCCTGCATCAGCGGCAGGAGGCGGTGTCCGCCGGAGGACTGCGGCGGAGTCTGGGGCTACTACGAGATGCTCGAAACCCTCAAGGACCCAACGCGAGGGACCACGAGCACATGAAGGAGTGGATCGGCGAGCTCTTCGACCCCGAGGCGTTCAGCCCCCAGGCCGTCGACATGATAGTCGGAAGGATGAGATGGTGACGAAACGCCGCGAAATGACAACCGCGCTTTACATAGTGTAAAACGATCTTGACATTTCCGACTCTCGTGGAGACCGCTCCGAGAACCGGATGTTACGCCCTACAAACGCTTCCATCGTGCCGAACGTCCGCGGCCAGTGAGCGCGACCAGCCCTTGATCCCTCAGCGCGGCAAGATCGCCAAGCAACGTACGCCGGCTGGCTCGCGTACCCAGCCGATCGCTGATCTCCCCGATCGCTAGGGGTCGATCAACCAGCACAGCGAGAATCGCCGCCCTCCGCTCCTGCGGATCTCCACTCCCAACCTGAGGTGCCGCGTACCGATTGTTCCGGAAGCGCACCGTTACGCAGTTGGCGGCGTCTGAGATTCGGTCAGCTGTCATACGCACCTCTATGAGCGATTCCCCGGATTCCAGCTTACGAAGCACCGTTTCCGAGTGGAAGGCCTCTGGCTCCTTGTCGAGGTTCATTGGTTCACCGGAATGAAGGTGTCCCTGGAATCCCACGGGATCTTCCTAGTTGCCGAATCTCCCGGAATCTCCCGGAATCACGCAGAATCACGCAGAATCACGCAGAAATGTGCCAAGTCTCCCAGAATCGATCGGAATCGTGCCAAATCGTGCGGTGCCGTGCGCGATAGTGCGCGAATCATCCTTCGGGAATCGACTCTTTGTTAACGAACCGGGCAAGGGGTGGGCCCGACCCGCTACGGGGCGTCGGTGCTCCCCGTCGTCCCGGATCCCACTACTCTATTGGTGGCGCCCGCTCGCCCGCCGGCGCCCGAGAACAAGCAACCTCACCCCCACCCCCCTTCCCATGACCGATCGCCTACCCGACGGGCTCGTGCCAGGCGGCGCGTCCCCAGCCTTTACGCAGGACACTCTGCCCTACGCTCTGCAGGCGGAGCACACTCTGGGGCCTGGGCACTGGGCGGTGCTGAACGTGCTCGAGGGCAGTCTGCGGTTCGTGAACATCGAGCGCGGCGAGGAGCGGGTGATCCCGGCGCCGGATTGCGTCACGATCCGTCCCGGGATGCCTCACCGGGTGGCGATCGAGGGGCCGTTGCGCTGCAGGATCGACTTTTTTCGGGAGGCGCCGGTCCAGGGAGCGACCACGGCGCCGCCGCTGGGCGGAAAGTGACCTCACCCGACGTCCTGAAGCCTCCGCTGAATCCATTCGACCATCTCTCCCGGCACACCAGCCGCACGGGCTTGTTCCCGCCACCCCGCCACCACTTCCACCACCTCTGCGACAATCTCCCTGCCACCCCCGGGGACATCGAACATCTCTCCCACCTCGAGCAGATCGCGGCGGGTGATCTCTCGGAACTTCCCGTTCACCGACATCTGGTGTTGGCGTGTCCAGGCGTCGTTCTCGGCGTAGGTCACGTCGTAGGCGGGTGCGAGACGCCACCTGCCCGCCGGATTCATCAGGAAGCCGAAGTTCTTGACGTGGTCGTCGAAGTTGACCGTGGCCACGGCAAAGACCATGCGCCGGAACGCTTCGTTCACCGATCGCTGTCCGAGCCCGATGGCCCGTATCGTGTCGAACCAGCCTTCGTAGCTGAAGACGTACTGGTCGTTGAAGTCGATGTGCTGGATCCCTCCCAGGCTGTGGAAGTGGAAGCGCCGGAGGATTCCCGGCGCCTCGTCCGACGCACGGTCGAAGCGCCGCACCATGAAATGCGCGAGGTCCCCGTCGCGGAGCAGGTGCGTCTCGGGCATTTCGATTCCCGCGCTCTTCGCCATCTTCGAGTAGGCGTATTCGATCCGGCCCCAGGGGCCTGGACTTCCGGCGGCGCGCATGCCCTGTCCCGCCGACTCGCTCGTGACCCCGTCGAACTTGATGAGCCACGCCTCCTCGCCTGGCTCGGGACGCGCGAACCCCGACCGCACACGGTTGGCTCCGCGATCCCACAGAATGAGCGCCTTCGGCCGGGCTCCGCCGGCACTGCCGCCGACCTGCATGATCTCCGGCACACCGACCGATACATCCCCCTCGACCACTCTGCGGGCCTGGTCGACCAGCCCCCTGACCTCCAGCGCCTCCTCGGTACCCGGTCCGGGATCCAGGGGAGGGCGGAATTCCAACGCTCCCATGGCGCGGTCTCCGATGTACAGGAGGCGTTGCAAGGGCGACATGGCGTCACCCGGCCGTCCACGTTGCTCGAAGTAGCGACGGATGACGGCGTTGCCGAACTGGTCCGGCAGGGCATCGGCAAAGACGCCTGGGAGGCCCAGAAACGCTGGCTTCCGTGTCAACTCCGGGAAGGAAGCCGGACCGAGCCGGGCCGTTGGCAGATGGATCGGTGAGATTTCGAGGCCGGAGGTCAGGAACCCGGGGTGGTATTCGAAAGTGATCCGCCCTTCCGGCCCCTCCCGGAGCATTCCGACCTCACGCCCCCATATTCCCACCCGCACCCTCACATCACCATTCACGACTCCTCCTCGACGCGCGGCGTCTTGTCTTCCCCCTCAATTTCTCGACATCGTATGGCGATACTTCGGGCACGGGGATGAACGTCTCGAACGCCTGCAGCCGCCCGAGCGCACGCATGACGCGCACCAGATTATCCGTCCCGACGCTGTTCCCCGCCTCGAGGCGGTTGATGGTGCGTGGGCTGACCCCGGAGTGGGCGGCGAGGTCGCTGACCCGGCGATTCTGTTGAAGACGAAGCGCCTTCAGCCGCGCACCCACTTCGCGGAGCACATCCGGGGTTCGGCTTGTGGCGACGATGGCTCCCATGGAACGGGCACCTCCTCTCGGCACCAGGATAACAGAGTCATGTGATTGAGTATATACTGCCATATACGACGTTGCAATGTTATAATATGAGTATAATAGGTCATATATGACATATTGTCGTTATCGACCGCGCAACCCAGCCCCACCCCATCCGCCGGCAGGCCGCCGTGCTCCTCGTCGAGGGCAGCTTGCACATGGTGCGTAACCCCAGCCCGTTGAGTATTCTACGAGGGTGTGCGCCGTAGTGTCCTGAAAACACGAATCCGTTCAGACCGAGGCTGACCCGGTACGATGAGTCGCAATCCACGCAGTCACGGAGAAGCTCCCGGACCCATCGCCTACATGGCGAGCAACAGCGTCGCGGCCAACCTGTTGATGTTCGGCATCATCGTCGCGGGCGTGGCGTCGTTTTCCGGGCTCGAGCTGGAAGCCTGGCCCACCGTACCCTTCAACCAGGTCGAGGTCTCCGTCGCCTATCCGGGCGCCACCCCCGAGGAGGTGGAGGAGTCCATCGTCGCCAAGATCGAGGACGAGGTCAAAGGGCTGGGCAACGTGAAGGCGGTGAAGTCCGTGGCGGCCCCGGGCATGGCGTCGGTCAGGGTGGAAATGCGGTCGGGCACGGACATGAACGATGCCGTGGCCGAGGTGGAAGCGGCGGTCGGCCGAATCCAGACGTTCCCGGGAGAAACCGAGCGGCCCCAGATCAGGGAGATGACCAACGCCGAGAGCATCATGCGCCTGGTCATCTACGGCGATGTCCCCGAGCGGACGTTGAAGGAGCTTGCCTACCGGATCGAGGATGAACTCGCCGCGCTGCCTTCCGTCTCCCAGGTAGAGACGAGCGGCATCCGCAACTATGAGATCTCGATCGAAGTGCCGCTGCAGCGGCTCAGAGCGCTTGGACTCACGCTCCCGGAAATCGCCAACACGGTTCGCCGCAGTTCGCTGGATCTGTCCGCCGGCAGCATCGACACCGAGCAGTCCCAGGTGCGGGTGCGCACCCTGGGACAGAGCTACGATCAGCAGGACTTCGAGGAGATCGTCCTGCTCAGCCGCGGGGACGGCACGGTGGTACGACTGGGCGACATCGCCGAGGTGCGCGACGGCTTCCAGGACGTGGACCTGATCGTCCGGCACAATGGTCTGCCGGCCGTCTTCGTCGAGGTATCGAGGGCCGAGGGCGAGAAGGTGATGAATGTGGCGGGCGCCGTTCGGCAGCACGTCGCCGACGAGGTGGCCCCGTCACTCCCGGACGGCGTGGGCGTCACCATCTTGAACGATTCATCCGATGCCTTCGAGGAGCGCGCCGCCATCCTCATGAAGAATGGTCTTCTCGGGCTGCTGCTGGTGCTGTTGGCTTTGGGACTGTTTCTCGAACTCCGGCTTGCCTTCTGGGTAGCCGTCGGCCTCGGGGTGTCCGGCGTCGGCGCCCTGGCCGCCATGATGGCGTTCGACCTCGCCATCCACGCGGTCTCCCTCTTCTCGTTCGTGCTCGCCATCGGAATCGTCGTGGACGATGCGATCGTCGTCTCCGAGTACATCCATCTGGAACGCATGCGGGGAACGCCGGGCGTCGTCGCGGCGATACGCGGGGCCCGGCGAATCAAGGTGCCTCTCATCTTCGCGGTGCTGACCACGATCGCCGCGTTCTCTCCTCTGCTCTTCATTCCCGGAGGGGTAGGAGAGACCTGGAAAGCGCTGCCGACCATCGTCATCGCGATGCTGGTGATTTCGATGATCGAATCGCTGCTGGTGTTGCCCAACCACCTCTCTCACCACCTCCACGGACCGGAGTGGGCGCCCCGAACGCGCCTTGAGCGATTCGTATCCCGGATTCAGGGTCAGGTCGATCTGCAGTTGGGCAGATTCGTGCAGGGCCCCCTGCACCGCGGCGTGAGTTTCGCGACCGATCGACCCGGAGTGACGCTCTCGTCAGCCATCGCCCTGCTCATCCTGTGCTTTGCCATGCTGCCGGCGGGCATCGTCCCATTCGTCTTTTCCACGGAGGTCGAAGGCGATTTCGCAACGGCCACCCTGGAGATGCCGGACGGGACGACGGCCCAGCGAACCTACGAGGTGGCGCGCGAGTTGGAGGCGGCCGGCCACCGGGTCATCGAGCGGATCTCCGCAGACAGGCCCGCCGATGCGCCGCCCCTGCTGTCCGGGGTAACGGTTACCGTCGGTCAACGGCCGCGAGTAGATGGAGGGGGGCTCAGTCCCAACCTCACCCTGAACCCGGAGCCCAATGTCGCCACCATATCGTTCAAGCTGCTGGACGCGCAGCACCGGCGGATTCCCACGGGAGATGTCGTGCAGGCGTGGCGCGAGGAACTGGGTGTCCTGCCCCATGTGCGCGCACTCACCATCAGCGGCACAATCTACGACTTGGGCAACCCCGTCGAGGCCGTGCTAGCGCATCCGGATCCCGACCGCCTCCCGGGGATCGCAACCGCGGTCGTCAATGACCTGCGCGAAGTGGGAGGTATCCACGACATTCGCTCCGATCACACTCCCGGCATCCCTGAGATCCAGCTGGGACTGCTGCCCGAAGCGCGAACTCTCGGTCTCACCCTCGAGGATCTCGCCTGGCAGACGCGGTCCGCGTTCTTCGGCGCGGAAGCGCTCAGGGTGCAGCGCGGCCGCGAAGAGGTTCGGGTGTACGTGCGGCTGCCCGAGGAGCAGCGCAACTCGATCACCGACATCGAAAGGTCGCTGGTTCGGACGGCCGGCGGCGCCGAGGTCCCGGTGAGCCGTGTGGCTTCGCTGAGCTCGGGCATGTCGCCGCCCGCCATCCATCGCCAGGACGGCCAGCGCATCGTCAGGGTCACTGCGGATGTGGATCCGGCGGTGATATCCGGCGGGCGCGCCAACCGCATTCTGGAAGACGACATCCTCGCGGCGATCGTCGCCGAGGACCCGGAACTGACCTACACCTTCGGAGGTGAACCGCAGCAGCAGCTGGAATCCCTGAACGCGCTGGGACCCGGCTTCGGGATCGCCATGATCCTGATCTTCGCGCTGCTCGCGATTCCGCTGCGCTCGTATACCAAGCCGTTCATCATTATGGCTATCATCCCGTTCGGGTTGATCGGGGTGATTCTGGGCCACTGGGTCCTGGGCGTCGCACTCAGCTCCCAGTCCTTCATCGGGGTCTTCGGCCTCGCCGGCGTGGTGGTGAACGACTCCCTGGTCATGATCGACTTTATCGACCAGGAGCTCGAGGAAGGCCTTCCGGCACGAGAAGCGATCATCGAGGGCGCCAAGGGGCGTTTCCGCCCGATCATGCTGACGTCGCTGACCACCTTCCTCGGCTTCATGCCCCTCATCCTCGAAGACGCGACTCAGGCCCAGTTCTTCGTGCCCTTCTCCGCCTCGATCGGCTGCGGCATCCTCTTCACCACGGTCCTGCTGATGTTGCTCGTGCCGGCGCTTACCTCGCTCCACCAGGGCTGGCTTGCGCGGCGGGCACGGGCGCGTGGCCGCTCGGATGTCCGCCCTGCGATGCCGGAGCCGACTTCGGCGTAACCGTTTCGCGGGACAGCTCTTCGGGAAACGTCATCTTGCTTTTTTCAGCCTATGCGGCGGGTTGATCCCACTTGTGAGCGCAGCTCCGGATAGAACTGACGACAATACAGGCGGTACTTCCCGATCGGGCCGTCGGCCCGGGAGAGTCGCGGCGGAACCCTGTACCGTTTGCGGTTCCAGATGACAATATCCTGCAGGACGAACCGCCTCTCCTCCGACAGGAAAAAGCGACTCATCAGCCTGTGGCGCAGCGGCACGGGCAGGAACCCGAGGCCCGCGAAGAATCGCCCCGGCTTGCGGATTTCCCGTACCTGGGTGACCAGGGTCAGCTCAATCTGCATCTCCGCCACGGGCGTCCCGAGGACCCACATTCTCGCGTCCATACCGATTGTCTTTTCGTGGATTTCGACAAACGAGAACCCCAACCCGTGAACGTGGGTGACGGCCGAGATCTCGGAGCGGATGTTGATCATGCGCGCAAACGTGCGGATGTTCTTGAAGTCGAAGCAGCTCTTCAGGTAGGCGCCGTCGATTGTGACCGGAGCGGTCGGTTCTACATCGTAATAGCCGTGCGTGTAGTCCAGGTGCTCCAGGTCCACGGAGTTCTCCGCGGTTTCCTGCGGATGGCCCCGGAACCGCAGCGTCGTGGAACGCAGGCTGCTCCAGTCCGTGCCGGTGGGCGGCTCCTCGGGAAGGTGCCACTGCGGTGCACGGCCGCCGCTCCCCCACCAGGCGAAGACCATCCCGAGGATCTCGGTGGTCTCGTAGACCTCCAGCTTCGCGGCTTTGGGGGCAGGGGCATGGGGAACGGCCACGCATTGTCCGGTCGCGTCGAACTCGAAGCCGTGGAAAGGACACACGAGACAGCCATCTCGCACCATGCCCCCGACAGTCGGTCCCATGTGCGACCCCAGGTGCGGACAGTATGCGCCGGCCACGCAGATGCGGCCATCCTCGTCGCACCACGCGACGATGTCCTCGCCCATCCAGGTCTTCTCGATCAGCCGTTTGTCGAGAAGGGTCTTGCGGTGCACGACGAAGTACCACCCCTCGGGGTACGGCGGCAGTTCATCTATGGCATGGAGCCTGGGCTCATTCGGTTTCGGAATCATTCCGGGATTCCTTTCAAAGCCGCGCCCCGTGGGCCAACGGCTCCTGCCGTTGTGGGGCCCGGTTACAATGGTCCTTCAAATCAAGCTCGGGTGTTTCGGCCCGGCGTGTACACAAACTAAGCGCGTTTCGCAGCATTGGCACTAACCCGCCCATATCGCCACATCCCGAGCAGCTGTCAGAATCGACCGGTCGACCGTGGCAAGCGGGACACCCAACTCCCGCGCCAGCACCACGAACTCGGCGTCGGCCGCGGTTATGCCGCACTCGAGCGCGGCATCGAGCGCGCGGTCGGACGACACGGTCACGATCCTCGGGCCCAGCACCCTGGCCGCGTCGTCGCACATGGCCCTGGCCTGATCGAGGATCAGCGATCCCTGGTACACGAGACCGAGCAACACGTTCCTGAGTTCGCTGAGCAGGACGGGGGGCGCGGCCCACTCCGGGTCTCGCAGCAGAAGCCGCGCCGCGCCATCTCCGTCGGGACCGCCGACGACGAGCCGCAGCATCGCGCTGGTGTCGGCGACGATCACGGCCGCCAGCACCTGGCCGTGCCGTTTCGACGGCCCCCTCCACGGGTCGTCACTCGCCGCCCCGCCATTGGCGCCGCGCTTCCTCGCCGGGCTTTTCGGTGCGAAGACGCCGCAACGCGACCTCGTCCAGGTCGAGGGGACCCAGCGTCCGGTGGCGGCGGCCGATGCGATCGAGCAGCCCGACGGCGTCGACCGGCTCCGGGCGGAGCGAGGCGGCCAGCCGGGCCAGAATCTCCCCGTTGAGGCTGCGGTGGTTTCTCTTCGCCGCCGCCTTGAGCTCGCGATGCAGGGAATCTGGGACCCCCCGCAGGGCTACGTCGGCCATCCTCCTACCTCTGCCGTGTGGGTGCTGGCACGCCCGGGGACGGGAGCGCGTCTGTAGATGGCGGCACGCTCGGGGACGACGGCGCTCCTATAGATGATAGCATAGTCATATCATAATAGTATCATTCTCTTGCCCGTGTCACCAGTGCATACCCCCGCTGAGGCCAGTGGATCCGGTTGCGCGCCCGCAGTTCGCTCGCGGGATGGACGGAGGCGGACCCGGCCCGTAGCTTCGCCGGATGACGAGACGCCATTCCGGGGCGCGTGCCGCCTTGGCCCGGTACTGCATGTCGGTCGCGCTCTGGGCATTCCTTCAGGCCTGCGCCCCGCCCGACGATGGTCCGCCGACTTCGGTCGTGCGCGACAGCGCGGGCATCTCGATCGTCGAGTCGTTCCGACCCGCCTGGGAGGATCCCGCGTGGGCGGACTCGGCCACGTGGCGGATCGATCCCGAGCCCCTCCTCGACCTCGCCCGCTCCGGCACGGGCGACGCTCACACCTTCTACTCCGTCCGCGGCATGAAGCGGCTCTCCGGCGGCTCCCTCGTCATCCTCAACGCGGGCTCCGATGAGATCAGGCAGTTCTCGTCCGACGGGCGGTTTCTGGGCTCGTTCGGCGGAGCCGGCGAGGGGCCCGGGGAATTCACCAACCCCCGGCAACTGGAATTGGCCGGCGACACGATCCTGGTGCTCGACTGGGATTCCATGCTGAGCATATTCGGTCCCGGCCCGGAGTTCATTCGCGACGTGCGCCTGCACCCGCGCACCCGCGCCGTTCACAGCCTCGGAGGCGGCGGCCTCGTCGTGCGCGCCATCACCTCGCTTCCGCCGATCGGCGGTCTGGTCCGCATCCCCGAGGCTCTGCTCACGTACCGGCTGGACGGAAGCGGCGGCGACAGCATCGGCTGGACCAAGGGGTACGAGGACTACACTCTCGGCGACATGGGCCAGGTACCCTTTTTCATGAAGGATGCCGTCGTGGACAGCCGCGGCGAACGGATCTTCACCGGATCTTCCGACCTGATGCAGGTGGAGGAGATGACGGCAAGCGGCGACACGGTAAGGATTCTGCGCATACCGGAGTATCCCCTGGCGCTGACGGCCGCGCAGGCCGCGGCCGAGCGGGACAACCGGCTCGACATCCCCCTGCTGCAGCAGACGCCGCTGCCGCCACGAGTCCAACAGCTTCGCGAATTCATCGAGAACATGCCGCTGCCCACGACCCGGCCCGCCTACGCCGACATGATCGTGGACCCCTCGGGCGCCGTCTGGCTGCGGCCCTTCCGGGGCGACCACGAGCAGGTCGGACCGGAGTCCTGGCTGGTGCTGGATCCCGGTGGCCGCTGGCTCGGCAGCGTGGAAGTGCCCGAGGACTTCCGCGTCTGGGACATCGGCATGGACGAAGTGCTGGGCGTGTGGCGTGACGAACTGGACGTGCAGCATCCACAGGTGCTGCGCCTGCAAAGGGACAGCCAATGAAGATCGTCCTCCCGGCGCTCGCCGCGCTCCTCGCCTCCTCCTGCGCCCCCGCCGACGACGCTCCACCGCTCGCCGTCCAGCGCGACAGCGCCGGCATCGCAATCGTCGAGTCCTTCGCGCCCGCCTGGGGCGATTCGGCGCGCTGGCGGATCGGCCCGGAGCCCCTGCTCGACCTGGCGGAATCCGGCACGGGCGACGCGCACGACTTCTACCGGGTCCGGAACGTGACGCGGCTCCCCGACGGTGGCATCGCGGTCGTGAACCGAGGCTCCGCGGAGATCCGGAAGTTCTCGGCCGACGGAAGGTTGGTCGGCTCGGTCGGAGGCTACGGCGAGGGGCCGGGCGAGTTCTCGAACGTGCAGCAGGCGGAAGTCGTCGGCGATTCCCTGCTCGTGCGGGACGTTCACCGCGTCGCGCTCTTCGGTCCCGATCTGCGGCACGTCCGCACCCTGCAACTGCACCCCGGTGTCAGGAGTATGCACTATCTGGGCAACGGCACTATGGTCGCGCCGGTGATTGTGGACTACCCCGAGGAATACGGTCTCGTGCGGGCTTCGGAAGCGCTCCTGGTGTACGATCTGGAAGGCATGCGCCGCGACAGCATCGGCCGGACCCCAGGTTCGGAAGAGTACGTGGCCGAGGCGCTCATGGGGTCTCCCCTCTTCGGCAAGACCTCCGTGCTCGACAACCACGGCGACAGGATCTTCCTGGGCTCTTCGGACCACATGCAGGTCGAGGAGATCGACACAAGCGGCGACACCGTTCGAATTCTCCGAATCCCCGACTACCCGCTGGCGCTCAGCCCGGAACAGGTACAGGCAGAACGGAACCTCCGCCTCAACCCTCCGCTGCCACCGGGGGTGACGTCTCTTCCCCCACCCTTCGTCGAGGCCGTGGAGGCGATGCCGTCTCCGGAGACCCGACCGGCATACGCGGACATGCTTGTCGACCCGACCGGCGCGGTCTGGCTTCGCCCCTTCCGCGGAAGCAGCGAACAGGGCGGCCCGGAGCACTGGTTGGTGCTCGGCCCCGACGGAGCCTGGCTCGGAAACGTCGAAATGCCCGGGAACTTCGTGGTGAGGGAAATTGGTGTGGACGAGATCCTCGGGGTCTGGACCAGTGAGCTCGACGTACAGCATCCGCAGGTGTGGCGGTTGAACCGGTAGGGGAATTGCGCGAAAGTTGGCGGTCGTACCCATTGACTTAATCGAGGAGTTGAAGTGTTTGCAATCGGATTTGGTGAGGTGCTGCTGGTCTTGATCGTTCTCGGGATCTTGGCAGGCACAGGCTATTCGGTCTATCGGCTTGCCGGTGGCGGTCGAGCACGCGAACTGGAGGCAGCCAAGCGGGACTTCGAGCGCGAGATCGAAAAGACGAACCGCAGGGAGCGGCTGCCGAGGGGGTAGTGGCCTGCTGCTCGCAGAGGGAATCCGGACCGCTGCCGGCGCACCAGCGACGCCGCCGCGTACTACCCGAAGCACCCGGGATCCACGGGTGCGGCACTTGAGCTCCGGTGAGGTGTAACTCCTGTACCCATTCGGGATGAAGACCCTGAAGCACGAGTACGGGAAATGACTTTTCATATTGACACCGGTGATGTTCTGATGTTTCTGGCGAGCCTCGCGCTCGTGGTCGCAGGAGTCTGGCTGAGTATCCGATTCGTCAGTCGGTCCGTCAGCAGGGGCGGCGTGCGGGAACTCGAGGCGGCGAAGAGGGCACTCGAATTCGAGATCGTCCGCGTTAGACAACGCGAGGAGCCACCCGGCGGGTAGTCGTGCGGTGGGGAGCGCTGTGACCGTACCTTGTCGCAGCGAATCGTAATCACCACGGGCCCGAGGCCACCACCGGATGAAATCTCCCCCCTCCCCCCGCCCCGCCGCCCGCCCTACGCCGGCGCTGGCCCGACACTCGCTCTCGGCGACCATCTTCGCGCTTGTCCACCTCCCCTCCCCGGCGCTGGCCCGACTCTCGCTCGCGGCCACCATCCTCGCGCTCCTCCACCTCCCCACCCCCACCGTAGCCCAGCGCCTCCCCGACCCCTCGCCCGGCGACCTCGCCACGCTCTCCGTCCCGCGCTTCGAGATCGCGCCGTCGCCCATCGAGCTGACCGGTCCCGTGCGACCGGGCGAGTACCTCGGCGTCACCGGACCGCGCGCGGCATGGCTGGGGGTCGAGACCGGCGAGGCGGAGCTGTGGGTGCATCCGCTCAAGGTGGGCAGCGGCTTCCGGCTCTCGTTTTCGACGCCTGGCTACGGCTCGCCCATTCCCGGCGACCGGATCGCGCGCACGGTGCACGTCCGGCCCGAGATCACCACGATCACGTACAGCCACGCGGCCTTCCAGGTGCGCCAGCACATTCTTGCGCCCCGCGACACGGCCGCGTCCGGTCTCCTCGTTCTGCTCGAGGTCGACAGCCCGGATCCGATGGAGATCGTCGTCGAGTTCCACCCGGTCCTCAACTACATGTGGCCGGGTTCGCTGGGCGGGCAGTATGCGTACTGGGACGGGGAGCGGCGCGTCTTCGTGCTCTCCGAGAGCCTGCAGACGCGCAATGCGGTGGTGGGCTCGCCGTGGGCGACGAACTCGGTCGAGCATCCGGCGCATCAGCTCGGCGAGGCGCCGCGCACGATGGTGATTCCGGTCGACCCGGAGCGCGCGCGCGGCGAGTTCATTCCGATCGCGGTGGCGGCGGGAACCGTCCCGCGCGACACTGTTTTCGCCCGCTATGCGCGGCTGATTTCGGGCGCCGGCATGCTCTATCGGGACACCCGGGCATGGGCTGATTCGGTGCTGGCCACCACGGCCTCCGTCGAGACACCCGACCCCCAGCTCGACGTGGCCCTGGAGTGGGCGAAGATCAACCTCGAGGAGCAGCGCGTCTGCAACCCGGACCTGGGGTGCGGGTTCGTGGCCGGCTGGGGTCTGTCGGGCGCCGGCGGGCGGCCCGGCTTCGGCTGGTTTTTCGGCGGCGACGCGATGATCAACACCTATGCCATGGACGCGCTCGGGCAGTGGGAGCTGGTGGCCGAGGAGCTCGCATTCCTCGCGGGCTACCAGCGCGACGACGGCAAGATCACGCACGAGATCTCGCAGGCGGCCGCGCATATCGACTGGTTCGACACCTATCCCTACGCCTACTACCACGCCGACACGACCCCCCACTGGATGTCCGCGTTGCACCACTACTGGCGCGCGAGCGGCGACGACGACCTGGTGCGCGAGCTGTGGCCGGCCTACCGGCGCGCGTGGGCGTGGTGCCTGAGCGCCGAGACCGACGGCGACGGGATCATCGAGAACACGGTGGGCGGGCTCGGCGCTGTCGAGGTCGGCGGGCTCGGCGAGGCGCTCCACCAGGACATCTACCTGGCCGGCGTCTGGGTGGCGGCGATCGAGGGCACGCTGGCCATGGCGGAGGAGATGGGCGACGGCGAGCTTGCCGCCCAGGCCCGCGAGATCGCCCCCATCGCCCGCGCGACCCTCAACGACGACTACTGGCGGCCGGACGAAGGGCATCACGCGTTCGGGATCCTCGCCGGCGGCGGCACCAACGACAACCTGACCGTGTGGCCGGCCACCGCCGCCGCCTTCGGCCTGCTCGACGACGCCCGCGCCCGCTCCACCCTGACCCTCATGGCCGGCGACCGCGTGTCGTCGGATTGGGGCGCCCACATGCTCTCGACGGACAGCGACCTCTACGACCCGCTCCAGTACAACATGGGGACCGTTTGGCCCTTCGTGACCGGATTCGCGTCGTGGGCGCAGTACCGCTACCGCCGCCCCTGGGCCGGATTCCACCTCATGGACGCGGTCAAGCAGATGACCTTCGACTGGAGCCTCGGCCGCCACGGCGAGCTCTTCTCGGGCAGTTTCTACCAGCCCCTCGACCAGACCGTCCCGCACCAGTTCTTCGCCACCTCGATGCTCGTCACCCCCCTGCTCCGCGGCGTCTTCGGGTGGGATCCGGACGCGCCGAACAGCCGCGCGCGCCTGGCGCCGCAGCTGCCGCCGGACTGGCCGCGGGCGGCGGTGCGGGGGCTGCGTGTGGGCGATACCATGCTCGATGTGGTGATCGAGCAGCAGTGGACGACGACCGGCGGGCAGCAACGTGTGGAGATCACCAGCCGGGGCCCGGCGGTCGAGATCGACTTGGTGCCGGATGTGGCCTTGGGCGCGACCGGCGTGACCGTCAGCCAGGCCGGCAGGGGCGGCGCGATCATGCCCCCGGGCGCGCTCGCCGACCGGACTCGTGGCCAAGTCCCGCCCCTCCGCGTCGCGCTGAGCACCGGCGAACCCGCCGAGATCGCCGTGACCTGGAACGGAGGCCTCGCGGTCGCCCCTCCCCGCATCGATTTGAAGCCCGGCCAGCGGAGCGCCGGGCTGCGGGTGCTGAATCTCGAGGTGGACGGCGACGGGTGGCTGCTCGACCTGGAGGGCACGGCGGGGCGCGAGTACGGAGTCGGGCTCTTCGGCCCGCCAGTGGACTTTGCGGCAACCGACCGCGGGGCGACGGTGTCGATGCGGTCGGACGGCACCCTCCGGGTCCGGTTCGCCGAAGGCGAGGGCCGCGCAACCGTGTCGATCCGCCTGACGCCGAGCGGGTGAGGCGAGCTGGCTCGGTCGCTCGGTTGCGGCGTTCTTTCTGTCACGGCTATTCTTGTGATGGTTGTTGCGGTGCAATACACACCCTGCGTCTGCGTCTGATGCGCTCGCGGCGCCGTTCCGGCACGCGTGCCGCGTAGTGTATCTCGGCTGCGGAGAGACGAGAACCGATGACTGACACGGCGAAAACGGCGGAGACGGCGGAGAGTTCGACGGCTGAATCCCTGAGCCTGGTTGACGAACTCATCCTGATGCTTCTCGACGAGAAGGGCGGCTACTTCCACCAGGTACCCGGCTGGCAACTGAACTGCGCCATCGTCGGCGGAGTGCTGGCGGAACTCTCCTTCCGGTCGCGGCTCGACTCGGACTTGACATCCCTGTTCGTCGTGGACCCGGCCGAAACGGGCGATCCCGTCCTGGACCCCATCCTGAGGGAAATCGTGGACGCACCGGACCAACGCACTGCCCGGTACTGGATCGAACGGCTCGCCTCCCGTGCGGAGTCGGTCATCGATGTTACTCTGGCGCGCCTGGTTGAACGGGATATCCTCCAACACCACGAAGGCGAATTCTGGACACTGTCTCCCACCGTCCTGCATGGGCAACAGTACGGGATGTCTGCGGAAGGCACGCCCGACCAGTTCATCAAGGCGCGCATCGGCAAGTTTCTCTTCACCGACGAGATTCCCGACCCCAGAGACGTCGTCATCGTGTGCCTCGTCAATACGTGCGACGTCTTTCGCCTGATTTTTGAACTCGATGAGAAGGCGGAGCAGCGCATCAAGTACATCTGCCAGATGGACTTGATCGGCCGGTCCATTGCCGATGCAGTTTCTCGGAACTTGGTCGGCCCGATTCGTAGACATTCCGCTCTTTCCAAGAAGATTCCGACGGTTCCGCTGCGGAAGCTGCTGGCCAATCCCCATATCCGAGACGGCAACCTGAACGCCTTGTTCGGGCACCTCGCGGAGGAGTACGGCCCGGTGTTCCGTGTCCGCCCTCCCTTCTCGGAGCCCATGACCTTCCTGGCCGGACTCGAGACGAACCGCTGGGTGCACAAGCAGGGGCGAGCGTACCTGAGAACCAGGGACTACTTCAGCGACTTCGAGAAGGTGTACGGTGCGACCGGCGTCCTCCCCGCCCTGGACGGCGCCGATCACTTCCGGCTTCGCAAGTTCCTGGCGCCGGCCTATTCCCAGGCGAGGCTGGCAGGGCAGATGGATCAGCTCTACACCAAGGGCCGCGCGTACATGGCGGGCTTGAAGGTTGGGGACTCCTACCGCGCCACGTCCATGAGCCGGGCGCTGGTCAACGCCCAGCTTTCACCGCTGTTCATCGGCGTCGATACGCAAGATCTCATGGACGACCTGATGGTGTACAAGGAACGGGCCCTCAGCGTGCATATCGCCCAACTCCTGCCCAAGTTCACGCTGAATACCCCGGGCATGAAACGCCGGGCGAGAGTCCTCGACACATTGATGGAACGGGTGTTGCAAGTCAACACGCCCGGCCAACGGGCGGACGGCCCGCGGAACCTGGTGGACGATTATCTCAGCCTGCACGCGAGCGACCCGCAGTTTCTCCCGGAGTCCAACCTGCTCTTCTCTTTTTCCGCAGCCTTGATTGCCAGCGTATACCTCGGCGATACGTTCAGCCTCATGGTCTACGCCATGGCGTCTCAGCCGGACCTGTACGCCAGGATCCAATCCGAAGCGGATGCCCTGTTCGCCAACGGCGACCCCGGGAAGGAGAACTTCACCCCCGCCAACATCGACGTGACGCACCGCTTCCTCATGGAGTGCCTGCGCATGTACCCGATCGTGACCATGTCGGTTCGCAACGTGATGAATACCTGCGTGGTCGAGAACCACGAGCTGCCCCTGGGGGAACGGATCCACATCGCCATGACCGCCACGCATTACATGAGCGACGTCTTTCCCGAACCCCACAAGTTCGACATCGACCGCTTCCTGCCGTCGCGCAAGAAGTATGACAGCCTCGGGTTCGCCCCGTACGGGCTGGGCACGCACAGGTGTCTCGGTACCCGGTGGATGGAGTTGCACCTGGCGGTCAACCTGCTGATGCTGGCGCATCACTTCACGATTGAGGTGTCGCCGGCGAAGTACGTGCGGAAGCTCCAATTCAATCCGTTTCCGTCGATGAAGCCCAGCAAGAAGCTGAAATTCCGCATCCTGGAGCAGCGGCGCGAGTTGCCCGCTTGAGGCGCCACCAGATCCGGGTGGGCGAACTGTCGAAAGCGCTGAGGGATGCGTACCGCGGATCGGGCGTCGCGCGTCGCGTGCGCCACTTCAACAGCTGGGTCGACCGGGCGGTGCCGGACGCCGGAGGCGGGGGCGGCTACGACCACGCGGAAACGGTCAGGGAATACTACGCGCTTTGCAACGGCTTCATGGTGTGGGGTTGGGGTGAATCCCTGCATTTCGCGCCCCTTACGCCTCATGAAAGTCTGGAGGAGTCCAAGGTCCGGCACCAGCGCGCGATGATCGCCGAGCTGGAGTTGGAACAGGGCATGACGGTGGTCGACGTTGGTTGCGGGGTCGGTGGCCCCATGCGCCGCGTCGTCCGCGAGACCGGCAGCAGGGTCGTGGGTATCAACATCAATGAGGTCCAGCTGGCGCAAGCGAAGAAGTTGAACGCCGAGGCGGGGCTCGATCACCTGGTGGACCTGAAACGGTGCAGCTTCATGGACATGAGCGCCATCGAGGACAACACCTTCGACCGGGGTTACGCCATAGAGTCGACGTGCCATGCGCAGGACAAGCAACGCGCCTTCGCGGAGATATTCCGCGTGCTGAAACCGGGTGCCCTGTTCTGGGGTCAGGAAATGTGTCTTACGGACCGGTTCGATCCGAACGACGGTCGGCACCGTGCCGTCAAGCAGGATCTCATGCGCGGTATCGCGCTGCACGACATCGCCACGTTCGGAGAAGTGAATCACGCGCTCGAAGCCGCGGGATTTCAAGTCATTGAAGGAAGGGACTGGGACGTCCAGGAGGGACCCTCCACGCCTTGGTATCAACCCATGGAAAGTCGCCACGGGACGTTGGGGAACGCCTTGATAAGGCTTCCGTGGGGCCGCAAGGCGATCATCGCAGGATCGAAGCTGGCCGAGCTGCTGCGGCTCTTTCCGAATGGCTCGGCGGAAGTCGTTCGGCTCCTCGATCGGACCGCGGAGGCGTATGTCGCGGGCGGCAAGACGGGTATCTTCACGCCGCTGTACTGTTTTCTGGCACGTAAACCCGTTTAGGTCCGAAAACAACGCTCATCGCCCGGTCATGAGGTCTGCCCCATGCACGTAGGCGCCCTCGAAGCACGCAACTGGGCCGGCCTGGTCTTCACCGATGGCCCTGACGACGGAATCGCGGTGCGCCTCGCCTTCACCACCCCGGCAGGCGATCGTCGCCATCACGGCGACTGGTACTGGATGGTCTCGCGCGTCGGCACGCACGCGCCGGACGGCTCCTACGCACGCGTCGAGTTCGACCTGGACGCCGAGCCGTCGCCATCGTCTGCCCCGGCGGCGGGCACCCTGATCCTGGAGTGGTCACGCCGCGCGGATGCCGTCGCACTCAGCGCCACCGTGACGGCGCCCGGCCGTCTGGAGCTGGTCGGGGATGCACCGTGGGGATGGAGCGCGCGCTGGGTCGAGGTGGTGGGGGATGAGAGGGCGGAGATGGCGGGCGAGGCCGGAGATCCCGGCGCGGACGGCTGGCGGGCCGCGCTCGAAACGAGGGAGATTGCGGCCGTGTTCTCGGCGGGGACGGGGACGGGCGACGATGTCCACCCCGCGCGCACCCTCGATGTCGCCCCGGGGGCCACCGGGCGCGTGGCCATGGTAGCCGCGTGGGGCGGAGACCCGCTCGCCCGGGCCCACAAGCTCCTCCCCGACGCGGACACCTGGATCGAAGAGGCGCGGACGGGTGTGGCCCGCCGCGGGCTCCGCGCGACCACCCGGCCGGGCCAGGGCGCGGCCGGCTCCGCCAAGGCGCGGCCTTCGCTGGCGGGTCCGCCGCACGCCACCCATTCCGAACTGCTCGAGAGCATCGCCGACAACCTGATGTGGACCGTCCTCCTCCAGCCTGAAACCGGCAGGCTCTACACCCCTGCCGGCCGCCGCTGGATCTTCCCGAGACCCACCGGGAGACACCGGGCACCGAAGCCGCGCGATCCCGGTTCCGGCCCCGGCACCCAGTCGGGTTCCGCCGCGACCTCGGACCTGTCGCCGCACCTTCCCGAGCCCGATGACTGGACCATCTTCGGATGGGACACCTTCTTCAACGCCCTCCTGCTCGCGAACGTCTCGGGCGAGCTGGCCTGGTCGACCCTCCTCGCCGGCGTCGAAGCGCGCTACCCGAACGGCAACATTCCCAACTGGCGGAGCCGCCGGGGCGGCACCCCCGACCGCTCCCAGCCCCCCGTCGGCTCCTTCGCGGCGTTGAAGCTGCACCGCATCCATCCCGACCACGCTTCCCTGGCCGCCGCCTGGCCCGGGCTCCTTGCCTGGTCCGACTGGTGGGTCGCCGACAAGAATGGGCGGCCGCGCCGTGAAGGCCTCACTCCGGGCCTGCTCTCGTGGGGATCGGACACGGCGCTGGTGCCGGGCCCCGAGCAGGTCCCGGAGTGGGAAGTCGGCGCGAGCGGCCACCAGCGCGCGGCCTGGGAGTCGGGCCAGGACGACCTCCCGCTTTGGGACGAGGCCGAGTGGGATGCCGAGCGGGAAGTCCTCGCCATGTCTGCGGTGGATCTGTGCAGCTACCGCGCGCTCGACCTCGAGTGCCTGGCGCGCATCGCGCGCATCCTGGGGGACGGGCCGGCCGCGCGGCGCCTGGACGCCAGTCGGCAGCGCCTCGCCGAGACGATGAACCGGACCCTCTGGTCCGAGGCCGCCGGCCTCTACCTCGACGAACTGCCCTCGGGACGGTCGCCGCGCGTGGCAGCGTCGCACTTCCTCCCCCTGCTCGCGGGCATTCCTTCACAGCAGCGTGCCCGGCGCATGGTCGACGTGCTGCGCGACCCGGCCCGGTTCTGGGGCGACTGGGTGCTTCCCACGATCTCGCGCGACGATCCCGCGTTCGGCGACCAGCAGTACTGGCGCGGCTCGATCTGGCCGCCGATGAACTACCTCGTTCTGCAGGGTTTGCGGCGGTACGGATTCGACGACCTCGCGGCGGAGCTCGCGTGGAAGGGGGCCGACATGTTTCTGGCGGACCGGCGCCGCACGGGGTTCTGCCGCGAGAACTTCGATGCGCGCACGGGGCGCGGGCAGGGGCGGCGGTTTCAGAGTTGGGGGCCGCTGTTTGCGCTGGGGGGTCTGGAGGAGTTGGGCATCGACGCCGGAGCAGGCGGACTGGCGGCTCGGCCCCGGACTGTCTAGAGCCCCAGAACCAGTCGAAGCCCCGTTTCCACCTGTGTCATGAGGCTCCGGGAGATTTGCCCGCAGCGCTCGCAGAGGTGGTCTTCATCGAGGGTAACAAGCTGGGTCACGTTGGCGACGGAGTTTCTCGGCAACCCTGTCCCGGACGCGGCTAACAGCACGTTACCGGGTGCGTCGAGGTATCGCGTGTTCGACGTAAGCGCTACGCCGATCACCGTTCGCAGCCGGCTTCGGTTGAAGGCATCGGCCTGCACCACAAGGATCGGCCTCCGGAAGCCCGGCTCCGATGCACACGGTTCCTCCAGGTCAGCCCACCATACCTCCCGCCGCGCGACTACCACTCTTCAGAGATCGATCGAGCCTGGGCCCGGCGCAGTGCGGGTTCCATTCCACTCGGCAAGTCCGAGTAGACGGAGTTCAGTCTGCAGGTGATGTGCTCGTCCTGGTGCTTGGCCACGTATTCGGCGAGGGCTGTCGCATAGAGTTCGCTGCGCGAGACCTTGAGCCGCTCCGCCAGCGAGTCGGCGGTGGCAAATAGTTCGTCCGGTAGTGAAATCGCTGTTTTCATACTGTAGTTATAGTTTAGTATGACCGCTGAATCAAGTTCCGCGGGTCCTGGTTTGGACAACCGTGCTCAGCCGGCGGCCCGCAGGATTGACGCCGGTCGCTCGGGGCGACCGGGACCGATGCTTACCCCAACACCCCCACCAGCGCCTCCACCACCTCGTCGATGTGCTCCTCGGTGATCACCAGCGGCGGCAGCAGCCGGATGACCGTGGTGCCCGCCGGCAGCGTGAGCACGCCGGCGTCCGCGAGGGCGTCGATGTAGGGCCGGCAGCGCTCCTTCAGCTCGACGCCGATCATGAGGCCCAGTTGGCGCAAGGCGCGCACTCGCGCGGGAAGTCTCGGCTCGAATCGCTCCCGGAATCGTGCGCCCAGCCGTTCGGCGCGCGCCGCCAGTCCCTCTTCTTCCATGAACCGGATCGCGGCGAGCCCGGCCGCGCAGACGAGGGGGTTGCCGCCGAAGGTGGTGCCGTGTTTGCCGGGCGGCAGTTGGATGCCGTCGTTGGCAAGAACGGCACCCATGGGCACGCCTCCGGCGATCGCCTTGGCCAGGCAGAGCATGTCCGGGACGACTCCGTGGTGCTCGCAGGCGAACATTCTGCCGGTGCGGCAGAAGCCCGTCTGGATCTCGTCGAACACGAGCAGCGCGCCTGCGTCGTCGCACGCTTCGCGAGCCGCTTGCAGGAACTCGGCGGTGGCTGGCCGGACGCCTCCCTCGCCCTGCACCGGCTCGATGACGACGGCCGCGGTGTCCGGGCCTACGGCCTCGCGCAGCTTGGCGGGATTGTTGAACGGCACGAACGAGAAGCCCGGCACAAGCGGCTCGAAGGCTTCGCGGTACTGCTTCTTGTGGGTCGCGCTTAGGGCGCCGAGGGTGCGGCCGTGGAACCCGCGCATGGCGGAGACGACACCGGAGCGCCCGGTGGTCAGCCGCGCGAACTTGATCGCGGCCTCGATCGTCTCGGCTCCCGAGTTGCAGAAGAACCCGCGTGACAGCCCGGGCGGCGCGATCCCGGCGAGCTTCTCCAGCAGCCGGGCGCGCGCATCGTTGTAGAAGATGCCCGGACAGGCCACCAGCGTGCGCGCCTGCTCGGCCAGCGCCTCGGCCACGGCCTCGTTGGCGTGCCCGATGTTCGCGACTCCGATCCCGGCCACGCAGTCGATGTAGCGGCGGCCCCCATCGTCCCAGACCACGGCTCCGCTGCCCTTCACCAGGGTGATGTCGCGCTTCGGAAATACCTCGAGCGCGTAACGGCGCTCGGTACGGTGTATCGGTCCGGCGTCCTGGGCGGTTCGGGCCCCGTGGGAGGGCTTCGGCATGGTCATGCGATGACGGTGCCCTTTCCGGCCAGGGCATCCGAGATCGGGGTCTCGGTGCGCCCGTCGGCGATCAGCACCTTGGTCACTCCGGGCCGGACCATCCTGCAGATCGACTTCATCTTCCGCATCATGCGGCTGCTTATCTGGTCTTCCCAGCGGGTCACCTGGTGCGGCGCGACGTGGTCGACCACCGTCGAGGGATCGTCCGGGTCCTCCAGCAACCCCGGCGCCTCGATCAGCTGGATCACCCAACTCGGGCGCAGCGCATGGGCGAGGAGGGTCACGATGTCGTCGTTCTCCGAGTTGATGGCGACGTTGCGCTCATCGATGACCGGGACGGTGATGACGGGGACGTACTCGTTCTCCAGGAGCAGCCCTAGCAGCTTGCGGTTCACTGCAACCGGCTTACCCGAGAGGTCGCGAATTATCCGCTTCTTGACCCCCTCTTGAACCCGGATGCCCTTGTTTCGCATTCCGCGCACCATTGCCCCGTCCAGCCCGGTCAGCCCGATGGCGTTGACCCCGCTCTGTTGCAGCATTTCGACGAGGCGCTTGTTGCGCAGCCCCGCGTAGGCCATGAGCATCACGTCGACCATTTCCGTGTCCGAATACACGCTGGTGACCCCGGATACGGAAGTCAGAATGCGCTTCTCCACCCCGAGGCGCTCGGCCAGGGAGTCGCGCAGCGCGTTGGCCCCATGCACGATTACGATCTGGTCTTCGAGTGCCTTGATGTCGCGCGCGACGCCGGCAAGGTTGATCGCCGCGCCTCCTCCAATCTTGATCAGCAGCAATGTTGGTGCCTCCCCATTTCCGGCTGTGCGCCGGCTGTGTCAAAGAACGCCCGTCGACCCGTTTTCGACGGGAGTCCAGTCAATGCGCCCCATTGTGTCCGGGTAGGGTTTGGAACAAAGGATGCGCGCGCCGTCAAAGTGTGCTGCATGCATCTGAAAGTAGCCGGGGTTCTCGCGGAAGCGGGAGGCGAAATGGACCCGGCACGCGGTGTCGGCAACGATGAGATTCATCGCGCGCATGTACCGCGTCCGCCGCTCGATCGCGTCGAGCCCTCGCTTCAGCGCATCTGCGAAATCCCCCCGGTCAAAGCGCTTCACAAAGTTGAACACCTTCTCGGCCCCGATCCGCCCGCTCTCCTTGATGCGCACGCCGTGGAGTTCGCCGTTGAAGGCGAAGACGCGCTCACCATCGAAGAACGGCATGTTGTTCTCCACACGGATCCCCTCGTCGCGAAACGCACTTCGGGCGTGGGCCAGAAGCAGCGTCGCGCGGCCGGTTGGTCTGGCTGTGTCGTCCCAGATCGGCGAAATATCGTGATGGAACCGCCATCCATACTGTTCGCTACCTTCCAGCCACGCGCAACCCCAGCCGTGTCCCTGGTATTCCCGGCTGTCGCGCGAGATGCGGGCGAGAGCCGCCAGGTGCTCCTCGATCTCGAAGCCCTCGGCACTGCGCACGCAGAGGAGGCGGCACATGTCCCCGCGCCCCCGCGATCAGGCCGGATGGAGGCCCGGGAACTCCAGCCCGCGCCTCTCCGGGAGCCCGTGCATGATGTTGAACGCCTGCACCGCCTGCCCCGACGCGCCCTTCATCAGGTTGTCGATCGCGCTCAGCACGACCACCCGGTTCGCGTGGGGGTCGGCCTCGAACCCGATGTCGCAGTAGTTCGAGCCGGCGAGTAGCTTCGGGTCGGGGTAGCGGTGAATCCCTGTGCGCTCCTTGACGATGCGGACGAAGGGCTCGTGCGCGTATGCGCGCCGGTAGATCTTCCAGAGCGCCTTGTCGTCGAGGCCGAGGTCGCGCTTCACGAAGACGTGGCAGGTGGCGAGGATCCCCCGCACCATCTCGACGGCGGTTGCCGAAAAGTGGACGCGCCCCCCCAGCACGGCCTGGATCTCGGCCGCGTGGCGGTGTCCGGTGGGCTTGTAGGATCGCATCGCTCCGCTCCGCTCGGGGTGGTGGCTGCCCTCGGTCGCCCGGTTCCCGGCCTCGCTCGACCCGACCTTCACCTCGATGACCGCCGACTGCACCATCCCCTGGAGGTAGAGGGGGCGGAGCGCGAGGATCGAGGCCGTCGCGTTGCAGCCCGCGCAAGACACGAGGTTGGCGGTGCGAAGGGCGTCCCGGTTCAGCTCCGCGATTCCGTAGACGAAGCGGCCGAGCAATTCGGGGCGCGGGTGCGGGCGCCGGTAGAAGCGCTCGTAGTCGGCGGGGTCGTCGAGGCGGAAGTCGGCGCCGAGATCGACGACGCGCTCGGCAGCGGCGCGGAAGTCGTCGATGTGGATGGCCGACGCGCCGTGTGGGAGGCACGAGAAGAGGACATCGCAGCGTGAGAGCTCGGCCAGGGGCGTGAATCGAAGCCGCGTGAGGCCGCGCAGGTTGGGGTGGGTGCGGTGTACGAACTTGCCGGCCAAGCGCTCGGAGGTGACCTGGACAACCTCGGCGTCGGGATGCCCCAGGAGCAGGCGCAGGAGTTCACCGCCGGCGTAGCCCGAAGCGCCCGCGATGGCGACGGTGATCATCGGGCGACCCCTGTGGCGGCGCGCGCCCCGTTCGACCGGGCCGGCGGGCTCACCGCGCTACCTCGGTCAGATACGCCACGACCCGCTCCGGGATGTTCACCCCGGTGACGTCGATGCTGTTCTTGAACTCCATCGTGTAGTTGACCTCGTTGACGAGCAGCTCGCCCCCCGCTTCGAAGAGATCGACCGCAAGGACGCCGCCGCCGACCGCATCGGCCGCCCTCAGCGAGATGTCCGCGATCGCCGGGGTGACCGGGCAGTTCGTGGCGCGGCCTCCCCGGGCGGTGTTGGTGATCCAGTGCTCCGAAGTCCGATAGATCGCCGCGATACACTCCTCGCCCACCACGAATGCGCGGATGTCCCTGCCCTTCTTCTCCACATACTGCTGCACGAAGAAAATGGAATGGTGATAACTGCCCAGGATCGACTTGTGCTCGAGAATGGTCTCGGCCGCGTCGCGGTCGTTGATCTTGGACAGCAGACGTCCCCACGACCCGACCGCGGGCTTGAGCACGGCCGGATACCCGAGCTCCTCGATTGCCGTCAGCGCGGACTCGGGCGTGAAGGCGACCCGCACATCCGGCTGCGGCACCCCGCTCTCGCGCAGGGAAGCCGCGGTGAGGATCTTGTCGCCGCACCGGCGCGCCACCTCGTAGGTGTTCACGCAGCGGGTGCCCACCCCTTCGAACAGACGCAGCGCATGCATGGCGCGCGAGTGGTTGATCGACCGCTCGAGCACCACGTCGACCTGCGGCCGCGCGTCCAGATCGAACACGAGCCGGCGGTCGTCCAGAAAGACCAGCTCCACGTCGCCGCGCTTGCGCAACTCGGCAATGAGGAGCTTTTCGTCCTTCCGGATCAGTGAATGGAGGAAGCCGACCCTCATTCACTCACCCCAATCCTCCTCCATCTCAGGTGCCTCGCCCAGTGTGATGGGATCCAGGGCGAGGATTTCAAGTTCGGTGCCGCACTCCTCGCACTCCAGGAGCTCTCCTTCGACGGGGTCGTCCGAAATGGTGACCTCCGCCTCGCAAACAGGACATTCTGACATGGGTGACAGCCTCGCGCACGGTTGATACACGGTGTCGGAAAAGGGTAATCTACCGGATCGCGGGCGCGGGGGTAGTCGGGTCAGCCTTCCCCTTCCGCCAGCGACGACGTTGGAATCTCGCGCGCCTCGACCGGATGGCCGTCGCGTGAGACGACGTACGCTTCCATCGCACGATACGCCGGCAATCCCAGGGACTTGAGCATGTCGGCCGTCTCCCGGTTGCGGTCCACCACCCGCTCCCAGAACTCGCGCGGGTCCGCACCCGGGAACGGCGCCGAGTCCTTCTGCGACTCGTGCCGGAAGATGGCCTGGACCTTTCTGCGCATCTCCCCGTCCGAGAGCGGCACGAGCACCGTGGCCTCGCCCACGCCCCACTCCTGCCAGGCGCCGCGGTACAGCCACACCCAGGGCGGCTCGCCGCTGTAACGCACCAGGCCGCCCTCGACCGCTTCGAGGCACATCCGGTGGGTGCCGTGGGGATCGGAGAGGTCGCCGGCGGCGAAGACCATCGTGGGCCTGGTCTCTTCCAGCACCTCGGTGACGATGTCCACATCGAGTCGGGAAATCGGGTTCTTGCGCACCTTGCCCGTCCGGTAGAAGGGCAGGTCGAGGAAACGCGCGCAGTCGGCGGCCAGGCCGAGCGTCTCGATTCCCGCCGTCGCCTCGCTCTCGCGGATGATGCGCTTGAGGTTCTGGACGACGGCCGGATCGACATCGCCGGGCTCCTTGCGGGCGAGATCCTTCTCCACCGACGCCACCACCGCCTCGACCTGCTCCGGGTCCCCGAGGTCGACGACGCGGGCCGCGCGTCGCATGAAATCGAGGTAGCGGCGGACCTCGTGGTCGAAGACGGCGATGTTCCCCGACGTCTGGTACGCCACCGTGACGCGGTTGCCATTCTCGACGAGCTTGCGCAGCAGCCCCCCCATCGAGATCACGTCGTCGTCCGGGTGCGGCGAGAAGACCAGGATGTCCTGGCCGCGGGGCAGCCGGCTCTTCCCCCGGATCTTCGAGATGAGGACGTTGAACACCTGTCCATTGAGGGGCTCGGCCGATCCATGCCGCGACACCAGCGAGGCCAGGTGATGCTCGCGGTAGTCGTCGGTGGCCAGGTGGAGGATGGGCTTCCCCGTCTGCAGGCTCAGCCAGATGACGGCCTCGGTCTCGCTCTGCGCGGTCCACTCCACCTCCTGCACCAGCCACGGCGTGCGGACGCGCGTGAGCTGCTCCGCCGCAGCCGGGTCCAGGTAGACCGTGGCGGCGGGGTGTTGCTGGAGGAAGGTGGCGGCCACGTCGGCGTGCACGCCCCCCTCCACCGCGCGCAGGACGATTTCGGCCTTGTGCTCGCCCGTGGCCAGCAGAATCACTTCGCGCGCCTCCAGGATGGTCGCGACCCCCATGGTGATCGCTTGCGGCGGCACGTTCTCCTCGCCGAAGAAGTCCGCCGAGGCGTCCGAGCGCGTCACCGTGTCGAGATAGATGCGCCGTGTACGCGAATCCCGCACCGAGCCCGGCTCGTTGAATCCGATGTGCCCGCTGCGACCGATCCCCAGCAGTTGCAGGTCGATGCCGCCCGCATCGCGGATGCGGCGCTCGAAGTCGAGGCAGTGGGCTTCGACCTCGTCCTCCGGCAGGTCGCCCCTGGGGATGTGACATCGCTCCGGGGGGATGTTGATGTGGTCGAAGAGGTTCTCCCGCATGTAGCGGTGGTAGCTGTGAATGCTGCCGGGCCGCATGGGGAAGTACTCGTCGAGGTTGAAGGTCACCACGTTGGAGAAGTCGAGCCCCTCCTCGTGATGGAGGCGAATCAGTTCCCGATAGACACCGACGGGTGTGGACCCGGTGGCGAGGCCCAGCACGGCGCTGCGCCCCTCGCTGGCGCGCTCCCGGATCAGGGCCGCGATCCGCCCCGCCACCTCGGCCGCGATGCTGTCGTGGTCCGGCATGACGCGCACGGGGATCCGTTCGCGCCTCGCCGAGATGGATTCGTCCATGGCTCGTTACACCTCTTCAGTGCGGGCCCGAACCCTGCAGGCAGCCGCGCCCCGCCAGCGACGCGAAGGCCTCGCCGGCCACAATGACGTGGTCGAGCACGGGAATGCCGACCTGACTGCCCGCTGCGCTCAATTGCCGCGTCACCTGAAGATCCTCGGCCGATGGTTCAGGATTCCCGGAGGGATGATTGTGGACAAGAATCAGCGCAGCCGCACGCAGTACGATGGCATCGCGAAAAACCTCGCGCGGATGGATCAGCGAAGCATCCAGGATGCCCCGGGTGACCTGGCGCTGGCAGATCGGGGCGTTCTGGGAGTTGAGGAGCAGGACGTGGAATTCCTCATGCGCGAGGTGGGCGAGCGCGGGCGCGAAGATGTCGTGCACGTCTGCGGGCCCCGTGATGGGGTGTTCCCGGATGGTGCGCGCGGCGCTCACGCGCCTGCCGAGCTCGATCGCCGCCACGATCCTGGAAGCAAGCGCCGGTCCGATCCCGGAAATGGCTTCCAGGCCGCCGAGATCCATCCGTGCGAGTTCCCGCAGACGCCCGCCCGAGAGGTCGAGGACGCGCTCGGCCAGGTCGCGGGCGGGTGTGGCTCGGCCTCCCGCGCCGATGAGCAGCGCCAGCAGCTCCTGCTCCGACAGGGGGCCGGGGCCGAAGCGCTGGAGCCGCTCGCGCGGCCGCGCCTCGGGCGGTTGCGTGGCTAAGCCCGTGCCCCGTGACACTTCTTGTACTTCCGTCCGCTTCCGCAGGGACAGGGCGCGTTGCGGCCCGGCGCCTTCCCGCCGGTCACCGGTGTCTTCGCCCGCGCTTCGCCACGGTTGGTCGCGAGCTGGCTAACGTCGCTCCCCGCGGGTGAGGGGGCCGCGGTGACACTCCGGCGGGCGGCACTCGACATGCCCATGGAATCCATCGCGGCCGCAGGCTGCTCCGTTTGCCTTGCCGCGGCAGGCCGGACCGGTCTTCGCCCGGGGGCCACCCGCCCGGCGGCAGAAATCCGGCCGGGTCCGGAGGGCCCGGAATAGGACATCCGCCGCGGCGCCTGGGGCCGCATCGCCGGAGGCTGCTCCAGACGCACCCGGAAGAACTGCTGGGTGACGGACCTGCGAATGTCGTCCATGAGGTTCACGAACATCTCGTAGGCTTCCTTCTTGTATTCGACCAGGGGATCCTTCTGTCCCCAGCCGCGGAAGCCGATGGATGCCTTGAGGTGATCGAGGTCGTAGAGGTTGTCCTTCCACTTTCCGTCGATCGTGGAGAGCATGACGAAGCTCATGACCCGCTCGCCGTGCTCGCCGAAGGATTCGATCTTTCGGTCGAAGGACTCGCGGACGGCGTCCTCGGCCAGTTGCAGCACGTCCTCCCGATCCACCTCTTCCGGGTCGTTCTCGTTTTCGACCGGTGGCAGCACGGTGTGCAGGTCGAGGAGCATCCTCTGCCTCAGGCCAGCCACCTCGATGCCTTCCTCCAGCTCCGATTGCGGCAGGTGCTCCTCGAAAACCGCCTCCATGGTGTGGCGCACCATCTCCCAGATCTCGCCCTTCAGGTCCTCACCGCCCTCCAGCGCGAAGAGGCGCAGGTCGTAGATGACCTCGCGCTGCTGGTTCATCACGTCGTCGTAGTCCAGCAGCCGCTTGCGAGCCTCGAAGTTGTTGCCTTCGACCCGCTTCTGCGCCCGGCCGATCGACCGCGTGACCAGCGGGTGGGTGATGACCTCGCCCTCCTCCGCCCCCATGCGGTCCATGGCGTTCGCGATGCGCTCCATGCCGCCGAAGAGACGCATCAGGTCGTCCTCGAGGGACAGGAAGAACTGTGACGCCCCCGGGTCGCCCTGACGGCCGGCTCGGCCGCGCAACTGGCGGTCGATTCGTCTGGCCTCGTGCCGCTCGGACCCCAGGATGTGCAGTCCCCCAACCTCGACGACGTGCTCTCCGGGTTTGCCTTCGAGGTCTTCGTAGCGGGTCGGGTCGGTCGGGGCCACGGAATCAAGGTCCAGTTCCCGTTCGGCTATCCAGTCGATACTGCGTGCATCGGTGACTCCGGAGCCGAGTTTGATGTCGGTCCCGCGCCCCGCCATGTTCGTGGCAATCGTCACGCCTCCGGGCCGCCCTGCCTCGGCGACGATCTCCGACTCGCGCTTGTGCTGCTTCGCGTTGAGCACGTTGTGGGGCACGCCGCGGCGCTTGAGCATGCGCGACAGCGTCTCCGAGACCTCGACGTTGGTCGTCCCCACCAACACCGGCAGCTCCAACTTGTGCAGCCGCTCGATCTCGTCCATGAGGGCCAGGTACTTCTCCCGCCGGGTGCGGAAGATCAGGTCGTCGCGGTCGTCGCGCGTGATGGGCCGATTGGTGGGGATGACGGACACGTCCAGGTTGTAGATCTGGTGGAACTCCGTCTCCTCCGTCTCCGCCGTCCCGGTCATCCCCGCGAGCTTGTCGTACATGCGGAAGTAGTTCTGGATCGTGATCGTGGCCAGGGTCTGGGTCTCGCCGCGAATCTCGACCCCTTCCTTGGCCTCGACGGCCTGGTGCAGGCCATCGCTCCACCGCCGGCCCGGCATCTGCCGCCCCGTGAATTCGTCGACGATGACGATGGCCCCGTTTTCGCCGATGATGTAGCGCTCGTCCTTGTGGAACAGGGTGTGCGCCTTGAGAAGCTGGTGGATGACGTGGATGCGCTGCGACTTGTCGGCGTACTCGGTTTCAAGCGCCTCGATCTTCGTTCGCTTGTCCTCGAGCGAGAGTTCCTCATCCTCCTGGATCTCGCCAATGATCTCCGACAGGTCGGGGACGACGAACGCCCCCGGGTCGCCCGGCGACAGCTCGTCCAGCCCGGCATCGGAGAGGTGGACGGCGCTTCCCTTCTCGTCCATGGCGAAGAGAAGCATCTCGTCGACCTCGTACAGGCGCTTGTCGCGCATGTAGTCGCCCTCGACCTTCTCCACGAGCTTGACGAGCGCCGGCTGGTCGGCGAAGAGCTTCATCAGGCGCTTGTTCTTGGGCGCCCCGCGCTTCGAAGCCAGGAGGTTCCTGCCGGCTTCGTACTCGTCGCCTTCGGAATCAAGCTCCCTGACCGCTTTGGCGACCATCTGGGTGACCATCCGGTTCTGCTTGCGGTACAGCGCGCCGACGACCGGGGCCATCTGTTTGAAGGGGGTCGAGGTATCCCGCGTTACGGGCCCGGAGATGATCAGGGGCGTGCGCGCCTCGTCGATCAGGATGGAGTCGACCTCGTCGATGATCGCGTAGCTGTGCACGCGCTGCACCCTCTGCTCCAGGGTGTGCACCATGTTGTCGCGCAGGTAGTCGAAGCCGAACTCGTTGTTGGTGCCGTAGGTGATGTCGGCGTTGTACGCCTCGCGCCGCTCCGGTGTGCCGGGTTCGTGGAGGTCGATGCAGTCGACCGTGAGTCCGAGGAGGCTGTAGATCGCCCCCATCCATTCCGCATCGCGCTGGGCGAGGTAGGAGTTTACGGTGACGAGATGAGCACCTCGTCCGGCGAGTGCGTTCAGGTAGAGGGGCATCGTCGCGACGAGCGTCTTGCCCTCGCCGGTGGCCATCTCGGCAACCCGCCCGCGGTGAAGCTGCACCGCACCGATGAGCTGCACGTCGTAGGGAATCATGTCCCAGGTGAGCTTGTGCCCCGTCACCTTCACTTCCTGGCCGACCAGACGGCGGCACACCTCCTTCACCACCGCGAACGCCTCGGGCAGGACCTCCTCGAGCGCATCGGCCAGTTCGGAGCGGAATCGTTCCTCGAGCTTGCTGATCTCCAGACCGATTTCTTCCCGCTCGTCCGGATCCGCAGCGCCGCGCTTGCGCTCGCGGAGCGACTCGATCTCGTCCTGCGTCTCCCTCGTGCGCGCCGCGATCCTGTCCCTGAACTCGTCGGTCTTGCCGCGCAGCGCCTCGTCGGAGATTCCCTCCAGCGTGGCATACTGCTCGTTGATCCGGTCGACGAGGGGCCCCAGGCGCCGTACCTCTCGCGCGTAACGGGACCCGACGATCTTCTTTATGATGCCCTTGATCATTACTTCTCCCTGATTGTCTCCACCGACCCCTCCGCGGGACCGGCGGCTGGCTCCAGATAGAGCCCTTCTTTTTCAATTATCGCCAGAACCGCGGGCGTTACCATGTCTGTAACGGCCAGATTTCGTCCGACCCGGTCGCGAACGAGCGAAGACGAGATGTCGACCGGCGTCACGCGCACCGTCCGCACGCCCATTCTCCCCGCCTCCCGCGGTGGATCGGCCCCCGCCCTGCAGATCACGACCAGTTCGGCCAGTTCCGTGATCACCTCCGGCTCCTTCCACTTCCGGAACCCGGCAAACAGATCCGTGCCCATGACCAGCGACAGCGACCACTCGGGGTGCTCCGCCTTGATCTCTCGCAGGGTATCGACTGTGTAGGACATGCCTCCACGCTTCAGTTCCAGGTCACAAAGTTCGAATATCGGGTCGTCCTGGATGGCCGCGGCGACCAGGCGCCGCCGCAGGCGACTCCCCGTGATGCGGCGGTTCGCCTTGTGCGGTGGCACGGCCGCCGGTACCCACAGCAGCCGGTCCAGATTCGCGGCCTCGACGACCTCTGCCCCCACGGCGACGTGGCCGACGTGGGGCGGATCGAAGGTGCCGCCGAAGATTCCTACCCGCCGGCGATCATCCTGTCCGCTGTGCGGCGCCGGGCGGGGCGCGGCTGCGGACTGTCGAGACGGTGTCACCGGTGGCTGGCTCCTCCAGGGTCCGCGCTTCGGGTGAGGCCGGATATGCCCGCAACAGCCGGGTGCTGTACTCCTCCACCTGGTCGTCCCATTCCCACTCCGTGTAGATGTCGATCAGGCGGGCGATTGCCCGGGGGGCGGCCTCCGTGTCCGGATATGTCTCCACAAGGTCAAGGAATACGTGCTCGGCAGATTCCAATGCCTTGCGCTGGAAATAAAAGTAGCCCTCCCCATAGGCCTTGTCGCCCAGCTTGCCGTGCATCTCCTGCGCGACCGTCGAGGCCGAGTCGCCATGCGGCGTCCCGTTGAAATCGTTTGCCACGTTGCGGCACGTCGTTCGCGCCTGGACGGTGTATTGCTGGTCCCGCTGCGGGTGGGGCGACATTGCCGCATAGGATCGGCACAACCCCATATAGGCTTCCGGTGTTCGCTCGTCGTCCGGATAGACCTGCACGATCCGCGTGAATTCCGAGACGGCGCTCAGGAATTCATCGTCGGAGTAGAACGACCGCGCCAGGTAGTGGCGCGCCTCGACCGCCTGATCGAATCCCGGGAACGTGAGGATGAGCCGCTCGAAAGCCCGCCGCGCTTCACTCCAGTCGCCTTCCTGGAATGCACGCTGGCCGTGCTCGTAGAGCTGGTCGGCCGTCCATCCCGAATAGGGCGGCGCGGAAGAGCAGGCCGCGCCCAGCAGCCCGACCAGGGCTCCCGCCGCTACCGACCGGGTCAGCATGGCGTGCTCCCGCTGCCGAACCGGATCTGGTCGACGCGCTCGCGGGCCCGCCGGGCGAGGACCTCCGATCCGGCCACGCTCACTGCCGGGACCGTGCGATACGCTTCCATTGCGGCTTCACATTCGCCCAGGCGGGACAGGATTTCGGCTTTCTGAAAGTACGCCTCCGGCAACATCGTCCTGGGCTCTCTCAGCTCCATGACCAGATCCAGATACCCGAGCACCTGATCAACTGCCTGGTCGAGTTCCGAAGCGACAGAGTCCGTCTCCACAACGCTGTCGCCGGAGTCCGCCAGCGCGGCGCGATCGAGCGCCTCCTGGATAGCCCCCTGCTCCATCAATTCGCGCGCCAGCTGGATGGCGCAGGTCCCGACGTGCCAGCGCGTCTCGTTCTCCCGGCGGGGCGCCAGGTCGACGAACTCTTCGAAGAAGCCCATCGCGCGCTCGCAGTCCCCGATCTCGGTGTGCGCCAGCGCGGTTTCGAAGACGATGTCCGGGTCTCGCCGCTGGTCCCCAAGCGCCCTCAGATACAGGGGCTGCGCCCGGCCGTGCTCGCCACTGCTGCTGTAGTGCCGCGCCATCGGCAGGACAAGCTCATCGACGACGATCCCGGGGCGAAAGTACAAGGCGGTTTCCATGGCCGACGCGCCCCCGTAGCTGTCCCGGCTCGCGAACGCCTGCTTGGCGCGGGCCACGAAGTCGGACACCGCCTGGTCGACATGGGCGCTGTCTTCCCGCACCGCCTCGTCGTAGAGCGCACGGGCCTCGTCCACACGTCCCAGCACCGCGTACGCGTGCGCAGTCCTCAGCACATTGGCGATGGCCGGATCTTCTCGCAGGGCCAGACGGTATTCGGCGAGGGCGTCTTCGTATGCGCCGCGAGCGAACGCCTGGTCCCCCCGAAGCCGCGCGGTCTCAAGGCTGTTGTCGGCGCCGCCGCACCCACCGCTTGCGATCACGATTGCCAGCAACCCGAAAACACGCCATCCCCGGCGGTCTGTGCGTCCTCCTTGTTCCGCCTCTGGCAGTCCTCGTAAGTGTTGCTCGTACACCGGTCCGTTTCGCGCGAGGCCGCACCGCGGGGAGCATCCCCCGGGTCCGGCTGTTCTTACAGTCTGAAATATAGGAGGTTCCCCCCTGCCGGTGTTCACTGACCTGCCCCGCTCAAGGTCCGGGACTTCGCGTCGGCGTGCTTGAGCAGGTCGCGGAAGTAGGGGATCGTCCTTCGCAGACCCGTGCGCAAATCGACGGATGGCGACCAGCCCAGCTCCCGCCTGGCAACCGAAATGTCCGGCCGGCGCACCGTCGGATCGTCGGTCGGGAGCGGCAGAGAGGTCGGCGCAACGGTGCTGCCGGTCTCTTCCATGACCAGCTCGACCAGCTCGCGTATCGTGAATTCGTCGGGGTTGCCGATGTTGACGGGGGCCACGTGCGACGAGTGGTAGAGCCGAAAGATCCCCTCGACCTCGTCATCCACATGACAGAAGGACCGGGTCTGCGAGCCGTCGCCGTAGACGGTCATCGGCTCGCCGCGCAATCCCTGCACGATGAAGTTCGAGACGACCCGCCCGTCCCCGGGCCGCATGCGGGTGCCGTAGGTGTTGAAGATCCTCACGATGCGGGTATCGAGGCCGTGCGCGCGGTGGTACGCCATCGTCATGGCCTCGGCATACCGCTTGGCTTCGTCGTAGACCCCGCGGGGCCCTACCGGGTTGACGTTCCCCCAGTAGGTCTCCGGCTGCGGGTGAATCCGCGGGTCTCCGTATACCTCCGAAGTCGACGCCAGAAGGAAGCGGGCGCCGTGCCGCCGTGCCAGCCCCAGCGTATGGTGGGTGCCCAGTCCCCCGACCTTCAGCGTCTGGATAGGGAATTCGAGGTAGTCGACCGGACTTGCCGGAGAGGCGAAATGCAGCACTCCGTCAAGCGGAGACTCGACAAAGAGCGGAGTTGAGATGTCGTGCTCGACAAGGCGGAACCGGTCATCCCCATCGAGGTGGGCCAGGTTCATCCTGGATCCGGTAATGAGATTGTCGACTCCGACGACCTGGTATCCCGCGGCCAGGAATCGGTCCACCAGGTGTGAGCCCAGGAACCCGGCGGCTCCGGTGATAAGCACCCGCACGGCTACGCCTGCCCTCCCGGACGGACGGGTTGACGCCCCACCGAGTAGTACTCGAAGCCCATATCGCGCATCGTGGACGTGGTATAGAGGTTCCGCCCGTCGAGGATGATCGGCTGCTTCAGCAGCGTTCGCATGCGGGTAAAGTCCGGATGGCGATACGGGTGCCACTCGGTGTGAATGATCAGGGCATCCGCCCCCTCGAGGGCATCGTAGTTGAGTTCGCGGAATTCGATCGCGGCGCCCAGAATGCTCCTCGCCTGCGTCATCGCCACGGGGTCGTGGGCAACGACCCGGGCCCCCCTTGCCTTGAGCCCGCGGATGGTCACCACGCTGGGAGCTTCGCGCATGTCGTCGGTATTCGGCTTGAACGCCAATCCCCAGATCGCGAAGGTTCGGCCGCTCAGGTCTTCGCCGAAGCGCTCGACGCACTGCTCGAGGAGCAGCCCCTTCTGCCCCGCATTGATCTCCTCGACCGCGTCCAGGATGGCAGAGTTCGCCCCCACTTCATTCATTGTCCGGGCCAGCGCCTTGACGTCCTTCGGAAGGCAGGATCCGCCGTACCCGACCCCCGGGAAGAGGAATGTCGGGCCGATCCTCCGGTCGGAGCCGACGCCGAGGCGCACCATGTCCACATCCGCTCCGGTGAGTTCGCAGAGCCGGGCGACCGAATTCATGAAGCTGATCCGGGACGCGAGCATCGCGTTGGCCGCGTACTTGGTGATTTCGGCGGATGCCGTGTCCATCACCAGAATCTCGTTGCCCGTGCGCACAAAGGGAGCGTAGAGGTCGCGGAGCGTCTCGGCGGCCACCTGGTCGTCCACGCCCAATACCACGCGGTCCGGCCGCCGGAAGTCTCGCAGCGCTGCTCCCTCCTTGAGAAATTCGGGATTGGCGCAGACGCGAACCGTGTGGTCCGTCTCGGCTTCGATCGCCTCCCGCACAAGCCGGGCAGTCCCCACTGGAACCGTGCTCTTGGTGATGACGATGCGCTCGCCATCCATCGCTCGACCGATGTCCCTGGCTGCGGCGACGACATGGCTCAGATCGGCGGATCCGTCCTCGTCGGGGGGCGTTCCGACCGCGATGAAGATGATGTAGGATTCGCGCACTGCCTTTGCCAGGTCGTCAGTGAAGGTCAGGCGGCGCTCAGCCACATTCTGTGCCACCAGCGTTGCCAGGCCCGGCTCGAAGAACGGGATCTCTCCCCGCCTCAGAGCATCCACCTTTTCCTTTAGGATGTCCGCGCAGATCACATCGTTGCCGGTCTCTGCGAGGCATGCACCCGTGGTAAGCCCGACGTACCCGCTGCCCAGCACCGCAATCTTCATGTCACTCCTCGTATGGCCCGCTTGCTCCGACCGGCCGCGGGTGAATTGCCATCGTGGCGCGACGGGTTCACCCCTTCACGATCCACCGCTGAGGGCGGGCCGTCCGTTTGGTATCGGCGACCGAAGCCGTGACGTTGCGCGCGTCCACCAGCACCGTTGAGCGCTCGAAGATCCGCTTCAGGTCGAAGCGCGAGTGATCCGTCACGATCACCACGGCGTGGACCTCGTCGAACAACGCGTCGTCGAGCGGAGCCGATTCCAGCACACGGCCCTCGCGCGGCTGCCACTCGGGAACGTGCGGGTCGTGATACATCACTCTGGCGCCATCCCGCTCGAGAAGGTCGAGAATCGCCATCGCCGGCGACTCCCGCACGTCGTCCACATCCTTCTTGTAGGCCACTCCGAGCAGCAGAATGCTCGAACCCCTCACGGGTCGCCGCAGGCGGTTCAGGGCCTCCCTGACCTTGTTCGCCACGAATCCGGGCATTTCGGCGTTGACCTCGGACGCGACATCGATGAAGCGGGTGCGGTAGTCCATCGACCGCATCTTCCAGGACAGGTAGTGCGGATCGACCGGCAGGCAATGTCCGCCCAGGCCCGGCCCGGGTGTGAACTTCATGAAGCCGAACGGCTTCGTGTCCGCAGCCTCGATCACCTCCCAGATGTCCAGCCCCAACCGGTCCGCGATCAGCGCCATCTCGTTTACCAGCCCGATGTTCACCGCGCGGAACGCATTCTCGAGGATCTTGGTCAACTCCGCCGCTTCCGCCGAAGAGACCGGCACCATCTCGTCCACAAACCTGGAGTAGAACGCAGCGCCGACTTCCGTGCATCGCGTCGTGACGCCACCGATGACCTTCGGCGTGTTCCCCGTCTTCCAGACCGCGTTGCCAGGATCGACGCGCTCCGGCGAGAAGCAGAGGAAGAAGTCCCGGCCCGCCCTGAGGCCGCCCTCTTCGAGCAGCGGCTGCACGACTTCGCGAGTCGTGCCGGGATAGGTGGTCGATTCCAGCACGATCAATTGGCCCTTCACCAGCGCCTGCGCTACCGCCCTGGACGCGGCCAGGATGGCGGAGATGTCGGGGTCGCGGGTACTGGACAGCGGCGTTGGCACGCAGATGGCCACCGCATCGCATTCGGCCAGCCGGGCCATGTCGACCGTTGCCTCGAGTCGCCCCCTCCGCACTGCCTCGCCAACGTCCCCGTCGCCGAGATCGGAAATGTGGCTGCGGCCAGCGTTTACGCCGTCAACGACCTCCCCGTCGACATCGAATCCGATCACTCTGATGCCGCGGCGCGCGGCCTGTGTGGCCAGAGGCAGCCCGACGTAGCCAAGGCCAATCACCCCAAAGGCGATTCCCTCAGGAGTCGTCTCGGTCATTGCGCCTTGCCACGCCACGCCGAATTGTGCGCAGCGTCCCCGGCAGGCAGGTCACGCGGCTCAACCACGGACCGTGAAGCCTCGTGCGGCCCGCTTGCTCAGGAAGAGGGTTCGGATTCCTCGCCGGACTCCGCCCCCTCTACAGACACCGAGGACACCTCAATGAAATTTTCGGCGAATTCCGCCTGCATGCGGTCTCCCTCCTGAAGGAACGCACCCGCCGCTTGCCACGCTTCCAGGATGGAATCCGTCATTGCCATCACCGTTCCTGTCACGGACACCGAACCGCCACTCGTCACCGACACGGAATCGGCGAGCACCGCGTCCGAGAAATGCAGCAGATAGGCGGTTTGCTGGGCGTCCGCGAGGCTGGTCCAGAAGGAATGGGGTCCGAGCAGACTGGTCACGGAGATATCCTCCAGGGAGATCTCCTGCCCGATGTAGCTGCCCGTCGCCGCCGAGAAGTCCGCGAACGCAACCACGTTTTCGAGTTCTTCGTGGGATACCTCTTCAACCACGATCGTCGTCGGCTCGGCCGTGATGGAAAGCCAGTACAGGAAGCCACCAATTGCCAGGAAGCACAGGATCATCAGCGGGGTGCCCAGCTTCGCCGCACCTGCCCGGGACTTCAGGAACATTGCCATCTGCCTTCCATATCCGTGTTCATGGTGGAGGTCCCGACACGGGCCTCGTCTATCTGCCGATTCTATCACACCAACTCGATGAGCGCCATATCCGCCGCGTCGCCCTTGCGGGGGGCCCCCAGCTTCAGGATGCGGGTATAGCCACCGGGCCGCTCCGTGTACCGCGGACCCAGCTCGTCGAACAGCTTGCCGAGCACTTCCCTGTCGGAAATCCGGCGTGCAGCCTGGCGCCGCGCATGGAGATCGCCCCGCTTCGCGAGACTGATCAGGCGCTCCGCGTAGGGCCGCAGCTCCTTGGCGCGAGCCGTAGTCGTGGTGATTCGCTCATGCTGAAAGAGCGAAGTGGCCATATTCCTCAGCACGGCCCGTCTGTGACTGGGAGACCGTGAGAGGCCCCGGCCCTTCTTCCTGTGACGCATCGTTCCCGTTTCCTCGTCCGGAAGACGTCTATTCGCTCGCCCCGGCGGGAGCCTCTTCCTCGACGAAGAACATGCGCCCATCGTCGCGGCGCTCCAGCTTCATGCCGAAGCGGAGCCCGTGCTCGCTGAGGAATTCGTAGATCTCCTGCAGGGACTTCTTGCCAAAGTTGTCGATCGCGAGCATCTCTGCCTCGGTGCGGACGATCAGGTCCCCAAGGGTCTTGATCGATTCCCGCTGCAGCGAGTTGCGCGACCGCACGCTCAGCTCCGCGAGGTCCTCGATGGAGGTCTCGAAGAGCTTGACCATCTGCTGCGGCACTGGCATCGCCTCCGTGGGCTTGGCCACGGGAGGTCCGCCTTCGGTGAAGTACAGCATGTATTCGAAGTGCCGGCGCGCGAGCTCGGCCGAATACCGGATCGCCCGCTCCGGATCGACCGATCCATCGGTCTGCACATGGACGGTGAGCCGATCGAAGTCGGTTCGCTGTCCGACGCGGGTCTCCTCGACCGTGAAGTTGGCACGCAGCACCGGGTTGTAGATGGCGTCGATGCGCACGAGGTCGACCGGAGAGTTCCGCGGCACGGCATGTTGGTCGGCGAGCACGAAGCCGCGTCCCTTGTTGACATGGAGTTCGATGTTCACGTCGACATCGTCCTCCAGAGTCAGGATATGATGGGCCGGATCGTGCACGTTGACTGAAGCCGGTCCCTGGATCTTCGCCGCGGTGACCGGGCCGGCCTTGTTGGCGCGGATCTCCAGCACCGCCTCGTCAACATCGTCATCGAGGCTCAGCACCAGGTACTTCAGGTTCTGAATCACCTGATGCACATCCTCGACCACGGACGAAATGGTCTGGTGTTCGTGTACCACACCGCCGATGCGGAACGCCCACACCGCCGATCCTTGCAAGGATGAAAGGAGGACGCGGCGCACCGCGTTTCCAAGCGTATGCCCGTAACCCCGCTCCAGCGGCTCCAATACGAAATCCGCAGAGCGGCCGTTTTCGGATACCTGCGTGATTTCGACGCGCTCCGGCAGTACGAGACCGGTAAGATCAATCTCCAGATTCACCTTTGTGTCCCCTCCTGATATGTCTTTCGCGTACGTTTGCTCATGTCGGGCCACGTCACTGTCGCCGTCCCGACCTGTTTACTTGGAATACAGTTCGACGATCAGCTGTTCCTGTGCCGCCAGCGGAATGTCTCCCCGCTTCGGCTCCCGGGTCATCCTGCCCACCCGGTTCTTTTCGTCGAGCGCCAGCCAGTCGAGCAGCTGGGGCCGAGAGCGGGAACCCAGGCTCACGTCAACGATTTCCAACTCGCGCGAGCCTTCGCGCAACGCCACTTCGTCTCCGGCGGCCACGCGGTAGCTCGGGATGTTGACGACCCTGCCGTTGACCTGCACGTGCCGGTGTCGGACCAGCTGACGAGCCTGCCGCCGATTCGGGGTGAGGCCAAGCCGAAAAATGACGTTGTCGAGACGGCTTTCGAGCGCGACGATGAGATTCTCGCCGGTGACCCCGGGGCGGCCCGCTGCGTACTCGAAGAGATTGCGGAACTGCTTTTCGTGAAGTCCGTATATCCGCTTGACCTTCTGCTTCTCGCGCAGCTGAACCGCGTAGTCGGACTGTTTGCGCCGACGAGCGGCAGCCGGACCAAGGTGCCCTGGCGGATACTGCCGACGTTCCACCGGACACTTTTCCGTGTAGCATTTCGTGCCCTTGAGGAAGAGCTTCTGCCCCTCCCTGCGGCACCGCTTGCAGACCGGACCTGTATATCGTGCCATTGTAAAGAGTTCTTTTCTTCCGTCAGACGCGGCGTTTCTTGGGGGGCCGGCACCCGTTGTGCGGCAGCGGCGTCACGTCGTGGATCGACTCGATGTGGAGTCCTGCGGCGGCAAGGGCCTGAATCGCCGACTCCCTTCCGGAACCAGGCCCCTGGACCCGCACGACAACCTTGCGGACCCCCATCGCCACAGCTTCGCGGCCCGCCTGCTCGGCAGCCATCGTAGCGGCGAACGGGGTCGATTTCTTGGATCCCTTGAAGCCGGCGGTTCCCGCCGAAGCCCACACCAGTGCGTTTCCAGCCTTGTCCGCGATCGTAATCAGCGTGTTGTTGAACGTCGCCTTGATATGAGCGACGCCATCCGACGCCACGATCTTCTTGGTCTTCCTGGTTCTGGTCGATCTGGGTTTAGCCAAACGGCACCTGCCTCCTGAGGACTGGTCTCCGGTGGATTGCTACTTCTTGGGAGCCTTCTTCTTGCCCGCGATTGCCCGCCGCGGGCCCTTCTTGGTGCGGGCGTTGGTATGCGTCCGCTGGCCCCTCACCGGCAACCCGCGCCGATGTCGGAGACCACGGTAGCAGCCGATGTCCATCAGCCGCTTGATATTCATCGAAACTTCGGTGCGCAGGGCGCCTTCGACCTTGTAGTTGGACTCGATTTCCACGCGCAGACGGCTCGCGTCCTCGTCGCTCAACTCGTGCGTCCGCCGGTGCGGGTCGATCCCCGTCGCATCCAGGACTTGCCTGGAGCGGACCGGACCGACGCCATAGATGTAGGTAAGTGCCACCTCGATGCGCTTGTTTCTCGGAAGATCGATCCCCGCGATTCGTGCCATTAGGGTGCTTCTCCTCAGCCCTGTCGCTGCTTGTGCCGCGGGTTCCGGCTGCAGATCACGCGCACGACCCCGCGCCGCCGCACGACGCGGCAGTATTCACACATCGGCTTTACGCTGGTTCGTACTTTCACTGAGCTTCGACCTCCTGATCGGACGCGGTTCCCCAATTCGGGGCACAGCTTATTAAGGTAACCATCATGGATGCTGTATGGTAGTACTCAGGGGCGCGCCGATGCCCGGCAGTTCTTCGTCCCCGCGTCCCCTGTGCCGGCGCGGCTTTTCCCATATGCCGCCCCCCGTGAGAACCGCCGGACCGTCGGCCGTGACAGCCACCGTGTGCTCGAAGTGGGCTGACAGACGACCGTCCGCGGTGCTGACCGTCCATCGGTCCGGGAGGGTGATGATCTGATCGGTGCCCGCGGCGAGCATGGGCTCGATCGCGAGGACCATGCCGGGCTGCAAGGGCGCACCCCGCCCGGGACGACCCACATTGGACACCTGGGGCTCCTCGTGGATCTCCCGACCGACCCCGTGCCCGACAAGGTCGGGAATGATCGCGAGCCCGGTCCCGCGCACCCGCTTCACGACCGCAGCCCCGATGTCGCCGACGTGGTTGCCGGGCATGGTCGCGGCGACGGCCAGCCGAAGCGCATCACGGGTTACATCCATGATGTGCGCCGCGTCGGCTCCAATCTCCCCCACCGGGAAGGTGAAGGCGGAGTCGGCGCACCAGCCACGTCGCCGCACACCCACGTCGATGGAAACGATGTCGCCGCTGCGGAGTGTGCGCTTCGCCGGGATCCCGTGCACGACCTCGGCGTTCACGCTGATGCAGGCACTGCCGGGAAAGCCGTACAAGCCCTTGAAGGCCGGAACCGCGCCGTCGTACGACCGTACGTACGCGTCGACGAATTGATCGAGTGCCGCAGTCGTCACGCCCGGCACGACGCGCGGCTCGATCTCGTCCAGCAGGGCAGCGATGATGTGCCCTCCGTCCGCAATCGCCTCGATCTCCGCCGCCGATTTGAGGTGGATCCCTCCGGCTCGCTTCTTGGCCATCCGCCGCTACACCCCCAACGCGCCCCGGAGAGCGGTCTGGACCTCGCCGATCCCGCCCTCGGCGTGTACGCGAACGAGAAGGTCCCGGGCGTCGTAGTACCCGACCAGCGGGGCCGTGAGCTCATGGTAGACGGCCAGGCGCGTGCGGACGGTGTCCGGCTGGTCGTCCGCGCGGTGAATGAGCGGCTCGCCGGTATCGTCACAGAGGCCCTCGCGACGCGGTGGATCGAAGTAGACGTTGTACACCCGCCCCGAAGGCGAAGACCGCCGTCCCGAAATCCGCCTGAAGAGGACCGAATCGTCCGCCTCGAGAAGAGCGACCCGGTCGACGCTCCGTCCCTGGCCGTCAAGGGCATCGTCGAGCGCCTCCGCCTGGGCAACCGTGCGCGGGAATCCGTCGAGGATCACGCTGCGCCCGGCGCCAAGTCCCGCGAGGTGCTCACGAACCAGACCGATCATGACGTCGTCCGGAACCAGATCGCCCGCATCCATGTACCTGCGCGCTTCAAGACCGAGCGGCGTGCCTTCCCTGAGCGCGGCCCGCAGCAGGTCGCCCGTGGACACATGCGCCCAGTCGACAGCGCGGCTGAGCCGCACGCCCTGCGTCCCCTTGCCGACCCCCGGAGATCCCAGGAGGACGACCACCATTCCCGCGGTCTTCACCAGGAGTTCACTACATGTATCGCTGGCGGCCGCGCATCTTCACCCGGCCCTTCTTCATGAAGCCGTCGTAGTGACGCAACAGAAGGTGCTGCTGAGCCTGCTGCACGGTGTCCAGTCCGACTCCGACCACAATCAGCAGGCTCGTGCCGCCGAAGGCGAAGTTCTGAATCCCGAAGGTGTCGAAAATGAAGAAGGGCACCAGCGCAATGAAGGCCAGGTACATCGATCCCGGCAGGGTCACCCGCGTCAGGATGCGATCGATGTATTCGGCCGTCCGCGCGCCCGGCTTTACGCCGGGGATGAAGGCGCCCTGCTTTTTCAGGTTCTCGGCCAGGTCCACGGGGTTGAAGATGATCGCCGTGTAGAAATACGTGAAGAAGATGATCAGCACGGCATACGTGATGTAGTATGCCCAGTTCCCCGGCTGGAAGATGGCCGCGAGATCCGCGATGAAGGGTATCGAGCTGAACGCCGCGATGGTCCCCGGAACCACGATGAACGACTGCGCGAAGATGATCGGCATCACGCCGGCGGAGTTGATGCGCAGGGGGATGTGGCTCTTCTGCCCCTCCTGGATGCGCCCCCGCCCCACGACCTTGCGCGGGATCTGTACGGGGATCTTGCGGGCCGCCATCGTCATGGCGACGACCCCGGCGGTGATCCCGACCAGGACGCCGAGAAGCGCGATGATGGCGAAAAGGCCGATCTCGCCCACCATGAGCGACTCCCAGGTTCGCGCCACCGCGCCCGGGAATCCCTGAATGATCGAGAAGAAGATCATCAGCGACATGCCGTTGCCGACGCCCCGCTCCGTGATCTGCTCGCCGAGCCACATCACGAACACACCACCGACGGTCAGGACGACGACGGTCGTGAAGGCGAATGTGGGGCCCGGGTCCGGGACGGCGCTGCCCAGTCCCTGCAGGAAGTTGGCGTAGGCGAATGCCTGAATGACACACAGGAGGACGGTGGTGTAGCGGGTCCACTGCGTCAGCTTCTTGCGGCCCTGTTCACCCTCCTTCTGCAGTTTCTCGACGGTCGGGAAGACGGCGGCAAGCAACTGGAACATGATGCTCGCCGAGATGTACGGCATGATCCCGAGGGCGAGGATGGTCGCCCGGCTCAGGCCGCCGCCCACGAACATGTCGTAGACGCCGAGGAAGGTCTGCGAGAACTGGCCGGCGAGCTGCTGCAGCGCCCCGACATCCACACCGGGCACGGTGATGTGCGACCCGATCCGGTAGATCAGCATGATGAAGAGCGTGAAGAGAATCTTGTTCTTCAGCTCCGGGACCCGAAAGAGATTCGGGATGGGATTGGCCATCGCCGGCACTTACTCCTCCGCCCCGCCACGCGGGGCAAGAATCGTCACCGAACCGCCGGCGCCCTCGATCTTCGTGCGGGCGGCGGCACTAACGGCATGGACCGAGCAGGCGATCGGGCCACTCGCATCGCCCGTCCCGAGGATCTTCACTGGCTTGCGCAGGGAACGGATCAACCCCGCCTTGCGCAGGCTTGCCGGGGTGGCATCGCCGTCGACGATGTGCAGGTCGCCAACATTGACGACCTGATACTCGACCCGGTTTCGGTTGGTGAACCCACGCTTGGGGATGCGCCGCTGCAGCGGCATCTGGCCGCCCTCGAACCACGCGGGGACGCCTCCGCCCGAACGCGAGTTCTGACCGTTCTCTCCGCGTCCCGAGGTCTTGCCCTTGCCCGAACCCGGCCCCCGTCCGACTCGCTTGCGGCTTTGGCGGGGTCCCTTTGCGGACTTGAGGTTATGCAATTCGATCATGTGTCAATCCACCTCCGTGACTTCCAGCAGATGCTCCAGCTTCGCGATCATCCCGCGAATGGCGGGAGTGTCGTTGTGGACCACACTCTGCTGATGTCGCTTGATGCCCAAAGCGTCCAGCGTTCGCTGCTGGATCTTCTGGCGGCCCACCGCGCTCCGGACCTGTGTGATCTTGATCCGCTTAGCCACGGCTGTGTACTCCAAGCTGTTCCACGGATATGCCTCTGGCGGCGGCCACGTCGTACGCGGTTACGAGCGATTCGAGACCGCTGATCGTTGCCCGCACAACGTTGATCGGATTGTTGGTCCCGAGGCATTTCGTCAGCACGTCCGTGATCCCTGCGGCCTCGAGAACCGCCCGCACGGGTCCGCCGGCGATCACCCCGGTACCTGGCGCCGCCGGGCGAAGCAACACGCGGCCCGCGCCCCAGCGCCCGATGGTCTCATGTGGAATCGTGCCGTTCACCACGGGAACCTTGATCATGTTGCGCCGGCCCTGCTCGAACGCCTTGCGGATGGCCTCGGCCACCTCGCTTGCCTTGGCGTGGGCGATGCCGACCTGGCCGGCCTGGTCGCCGACGGCCACAAGGGCGGTGAAGGAGAACCGCCGCCCGCCCTTCACGACCTTGGCCACCCGATTGATGTGAATCAGATTCTCGACCTCCGCTCCGTCGCGCGGTCCCCTGTCGCGCGGCCCCCTCTTCTTCTTGTCCATTGCCATCAGAACGCCAGGCCTCCCTCCCGTGCACCCTCTGCGAACGCTTTCACACGTCCATGGTAACGATACCCCCCGCGGTCGAAGACCACGGTGGTGATTCCGCGCTCCACAGCGCGTTGCGCCAGCAGTTTGCCCGCGCTGCGCGACGCGCCGATCTTGCCGCTGGCGGCATCGGATGGCGCACTTCGCAGATCGGGGGCGAGCGTGGAAATGCCCAGCAGCGTGTGACGGGCATCATCGTCGATCAACTGGCCCTCGATGTTCTTCAGCGACCGGAACACGGCCAGGCGCGGCCTTCCGCTGGTGCCGTGCACCTTCTTGCGAATCCGCGCGTGACGCCGCTTGCGTTGCAGTTGGCGGCTCTTCCTCAGCTTGCTTGCTTTGATCATGGTCGGTCAGGCCGTCACTTTGCGGCGGTCTTGCCGGCTTTACGCCGGACATATTCACCCTGGTATCTGATCCCCTTGCCCTTGTAGGGCTCCGGGGGACGGAAGGAGCGGATGACGGCGGCCGTGTGGCCGACTTTCTGCTTGTCCGCTCCGCGCACGACGATGGTCGTCGGGTTCGGGGTTTCGAAGCTGATCCCGTCGGGAGCCGGGTAATCGATATTGTGCGAGAACCCGAGCCTGAGCTCGAGTCCCTTCCCCTTGGTTTGTGCGCGATACCCCACGCCGACGATCTCGAGGGTCTTGCTGAACCCCTGGCTGACTCCGAGCACGATGTTGTTGATCAGAGCCCGGGTCAGTCCGTGAAGCGCCCGATGATCCTTCTGGTCGGTGGGCCGACTCACGACGATGGTCTTGCCGCCGTCGTCGTCCCATCCCACCGAAATCGGAGAGCGCACCTGAAGCTCCAGTTCACCCTTGGGCCCCTTGGCCGCGACCCGCCGTCCGTCGAGGGACACCGTCACCCCTGCGGGAATCTCCACGGGCATCTTGCCGATACGTGACATGAATCCTCCTACCAGACCTCGGCCAGGACTTCGCCACCCACCCGGGCCGCGCGCGCGCCCCGATCGGAAAGCAAGCCGCGTGAGGTGGACACCACCGCCATACCCAGGCCGCCCCGCACACGGGGAATCTCGTCGACTCCCACGTACCGGCGCCTTCCCGGGCGCGAAACGCGGGCGATATGCCTGATTACGGGCTCTCCCTCGTAGTACTTCAGATAGACGCGCACGAGACCGTGGCGCCCGTCGTTCAGCACCTTGAAGTCGTATACGAAGGCGTTCTCCTTCAGGAGTCGCGCCATCTCCACCTTGAGCTTGGAGAGCGGGATGTCGGCCCATCGGTGCCCCGCCTGGCCGGCGTTGCGAATCCGCGTGAGCATGTCCGCAATGGGATCGGTCATCATGGTCGGTTTACTCTTCTCCTGGTCAGGCTTGCGCCCCGATGATCACCGGAATCTCGCCGCGGAAGGGGAATCCCAACTGCCGCAGGAGGGCATACGCCTGGTCGTCCTTGTTGGTCGAGGTCACGATCGAAACATCCATTCCATGGATTCGGTTGACCTTGTCGTAGTCCACTTCCGGGAAGATGATCTGTTCCCTGATGCCCACGGTGTAGTTGCCCCGCCCGTCGAACGACCTCGTGTTCAGGCCGCGGAAGTCCCTGATCCGCGGCACCGCGATCGAGACGAAGCGATCGATGAACTCCCACATCCGCCGGCGGCGCAACGTGACCGACGCGCCCACCGGCATGCCTTCACGCAGCCGGAAATTCGATATCGACTTGCGGGCACGTGTGATCACGGGCTTCTGACCGGAGATCACCGCCAGTTCGCTCGCGACCGAATCGATGAGCTTGCGATCCCTGCTGGCCTCTCCGACCCCGACGTTGAGCGTCACCTTGACGACATGCGGGATCTGATGCGGGTTGTCGAAGCCGAACTGTTTCTGCAGCGCCGGCCCGGCAATGTCCCTGTAGTGGGCTTGAAGTCTTGGTTCCTTCATTTCCTATGGTCTCCGATGGTACTCAGGGGATCAGCTCGGCTTCGGGACCGGGTTGCCGCTCTTCACCGCGATGCGCTCCTTGAAGCCATCCGGCTCCACTCGCATCCGCACCCGGCTGGCGTCTCCGCTGGCGGGATCCACGAGCATCACGTTCGAGAGGTGAATCGACCCTTCGAAGCTGATGATTCCGCCTTCGGGATTGGCCTGGGTCGGACGCGTGTGACGCTTGCGCATGTTCACGCCCTGCACGACCACCCGGTTGGAATCATGCAGCACCCTCAGTACCGTGCCCTCGGCATCGCGGTCGTTGCCGCGAGTCACGCGTACCCGGTCGCCCTTGACGATCCTTGTGATGGCACTGGCCATGGTCTACAACACCTCCGGTGCCAGGGAAACGATTCTCATGTATCGCTTTTCGCGGAGTTCACGACCCACGGGCCCGAAAATGCGGGTTCCCCGAGGCTCCTTCTGCGCATTGATCAGCACGGCGGCGTTGTCGTCGAAGCGGATGTACGTTCCGTCGCGCCGGCGCATCTCCTTGGCCGTGCGCACCACCACCGCCTCCATCACCTCGCCCTTCTTCACGCCGGCGTTCGGTACTGCATCCTTGATGGTCACGATGACCCGGTCGCCAATACGCGCGTACCGCCGTTTTGACCCGCCCAGCACACGAATGCACAGGGCGCGCCGGGCACCCGAGTTGTCGGCGATCTTCAACATTGATTCCTGTTGGATCATCGGACTCTATCCAGTTCGTCTTCCGGGCCGGGCCGTTCAGGCAGGCCGCTCAATAAGTTCAACGACCCGCCATCTCTTGGTCTTCGAGAGAGGACGCGTCTCCATGATCGAAACCGTATCTCCCGCCCTGTACTCGTTTGCCTCGTCGTGGGCGTGGTACTTCCTGGAGCGCGTCACCAGCTTGCCGTAGAGCGGATGACCGAAACGCCGCTCGACGAGTACGGTAACGGTCTTGTCGGCCTTGTCTCCGACCACGACTCCCACCCGCACCTTCCGCTGGCCGCGGCTGCTATTGTCACTCATCGCTGGTGCTCCGGCGTTCGTGAAGGATTGTCTTGATACGAGCGATATCCCGGCGGATCTCCCGCAGGAGCCTGGGGTTTTCGAGCTGCATGGTCGCGCTGCGGAACCTCAGTCGGAATTGCTCCATCTTGAGTTCGCCCAGGCGGTGCCCGAGTTCCGCGCTGTCCAGGTCTCGAACTTCTTCAGCCTTCACGGTTTCGCTCTCCCTGCGATCGTTTGGTTCACAGCTGCGTAGCCCGGTCGACGAAGCGCGTCTTCACGGGAAGTTTGAAAGAGGCAAGCTCCATCGCGCGGCGGGCGGTTTCCGGCCCGACGCCTTCGAGCTCGAACATGATCCGGCCGGGCTTCACGACGGCCACCCATTCCTCCGGGTTGCCCTTGCCCTTCCCCATGCGAGTCTCGGCCGGCTTCTTGGTGACGGGCTTGTCCGGGAAGATCCGGATCCAGACCTTGCCGCCTCTTCTCACGTGCCGGGTGATGGCCACACGGGCGGACTCGATCTGACGGTTGGTGATCCAGCTGGCCTCGAGGGCCTGCAGACCATACTGACCGAAGGAGACCTTGCTCCCCCGATATGCCTTGCCCCGCATCTTTCCCTTGTGGGTCTTGCGGCGTTTGACACGCTTTGGTGCTAGCATCTCCGATCCTTACCCTCGGGAGCCCGGGCCGGCCGAGTAGGTCCGGCCGAAGCGGTCCTCGATCACTTCACCCTTGAAAATCCAGCACTTCACGCCGACGACCCCGTAGGTGGTGGCAGCCTCGACCTGCGAGTAGTCGATGTCCGCGCGAAGGGTGTGGAGGGGTACCCGTCCCTCGTTGTATCCCTCGGTCCGGGCGATTTCCGCCCCGCCCAAACGTCCGGCGCACTGGATGCGAATGCCCTCGGCCCCGGCGCGCATCGCCGACTGAACGGCTCGCTTCATCGCCCGCCGGAAGGAGATCCGCTGCCGGATCTGGTGCGCAACGTTGTCGGCCACCAGGCGCGCGTTCACTTCCGGGCGCTTGATCTCCTCGACGTTGACCGACACCTCGCTGTTGGTCAGCACCGCCAGCTCGTCGCGCAGCTTGTCCACCTCGGCACCCCGCTTCCCGATCACGACCCCGGGGCGCGCGGTGTGCAGCGTCACCACCAGCTTGGACGGCTTGCGGGCGATGTCCACCTTGGCCAACGCGGCGTGATTCAGGCGCCGGTGAAGGTAGGTGCGGATGGTGTGATCCTCCTTCAACAGCTTCGGGAAGTCGCGCTCGGCGTACCATCGGGAACGCCAATCCGCCACGATCCCGAGCCTGAATCCGTGTGGGTGGGTTTTTTGACCCATCCGTCAACTCTCCTTCGCTTTCACTTCGACCGTGATGTGGCTTGTCCTGCGCCTGCGGGGCGTCGCTCGCCCCATGGCGCCGGCCTTCCATCGCTTCAGGGTGGGGCCTTCGTCGACGAAGGCGCGGCTGATCACCAATTCGTCCACATCGACCGAATCTCCATCCCGATCCGCAAGGTCCTCGGCGTTTGCGACCGCCGAGCGGAGCGTCTTTCCGACCGGGACGGCCGCAGCCTTCTTCGAGAACTTGAGAACCGAGACGGCCTCGTTGACGGAACGGCCGCGAATCAGGTCGACCACCAGCCGCACCTTCCTCGGGCTCATTCTGATGTGTTTGGCGATCGCTCGCGCTTCCATGACCACGTCTCCTACCTGTTCGACCGCTTGTCGGCGAGCTTGCCGCCATGACCGCGGAAGAGGCGTGTGGGGGCAAACTCGCCGAGCTTGTGACCCACCATGTTTTCGCTGATGTAGACCGGGATGAACTTGTTGCCGTTGTGGACTGCGATCGTGTGGCCGACGAAATCGGGTGAAATCGTCGACGCCCGCGACCAGGTGCGCACTACGGTTCTCTCATTCCGCGAGTTCATCGCCTCGACTTTGCGCAGCAACTTCTCGTCGATGAACGGGCCCTTCCTCAAACTTCGCGGCATTGCTGTTCCTCGGTCTCCCTGATGCCCGTCGCTAGCGCGTGGCCTTGCCGCGCTTGCGTCCTCGGACGATGAACTGGTTCGATGCTTTCTTTCTCTTGCGGGTCTTGGCCCCCTCCGGCTTGCCCCACGGGGTAACCGGCGGGCGTCCACCGGAGGCCTTGCCCTCGCCGCCTCCGAGAGGATGATCCACCGGATTCATGGCTACACCGCGGACCTTGGGCCGCCGGCCGCGCCAGCGGGTTGCGCCGGCCTTGCCCAGTGACTGCAGATTGTGATCAGCGTTGCCGACCTGTCCCACCGTCGCCAGGCAGCGCTTGTGGATCCGGCGGACTTCCGTGGATGGCAGTCGCAGGGTGACGTAGTTGCCCTCCTTGGCGACGACCTGCACACCGGCGCCGGCGGAGCGCGCCAGCTGCCCGCCCTTGCCGGGCTTCATCTCGACGTTGTGAACCATGGTGCCGAGAGGGATCCGATCGAGCGGGAGCGCGTTGCCGGGCCGCACATCGGCGTCGGGGCCGGATGACACCGGGTCGCCCACACCTGTTCCCCGCACGTACAGGATGTAGCGCTTTTCGCCGTCCTCGTAGTGGATGAGCGAGATGAAGGCAGACCGGTTGGGATCGTATTCGACGGCGGCGATCTTCCCGCGCACGCCGAACTTGTCCCGCTTGAAGTCAATCTTCCGGTACCGCCGCTTGTTGCCGCCGCCTCGCCGACGCATGGTGATCCGACCGTGGTGATTCCGCCCGCCCGACCTGGTCAGCGGCTCGGTAAGGGATTTCTCGGGCCCCTTCCGAGTCACGGCGTCCTTGGCCGTCGTCGACCGGAACCGGCTGCCGGGCGTCACAGGTTTGAATTTCTTCAGCGCCATGGGTCAACCCATCTCGTAGAATTCGATTTCATCGCCCGCGGTCAGCTGGACGACCGCCTTCTTGTAGGAAGCCCGACGTCCCAGGTCCCAGTTCTTTGCCATCCGGCCGAGCAGCGCCCGCTTGGCCTTGCCGGGATACCGCATGGTCCGGACATCCTCCACCCTGACGTCCCAAAGCGACTCGACCGCACGCGCAATCTCGTGCTTGTTGGCGCGCTTGTTGACGATGAAGGTGTACAGGCTCGACCCCATCTGCTCAGTGGTCTTTTCCGTGATTACGGGCGACACGATCACATCGTAGGCCTCTCGCATCATGCCCCCTCTGCGGTTGCGGCCGCCGGACGCTGAACGGGACGCCGACGCGGACGATCACTGCTCGGGGTCGCTTCGCCCACACCGGCGAGGGCCGCTTCCTCGATGATCACGGTGCCGGACCAGACCACGTCGAACGCCGATTCCTGGCCGAAGGGGATGACCCGCACCCCGGCCAGATTGCGCCCGGAGAGATAGAGGTTCCGGTTCACGCCCTGCGTGAGGAAGAGGATCTTGCCGGGCAGGTCCATCGTCGCAAGCAATTCCGTGAGTTTGCGCGTTCTGGGTGCCTCGAAGTCGAAGCCTTCGATGACCACGACCCGGCCCGCGGACCCGCGGCTGTTGAAGGCCGATGAGCGGGCGAGTGCCCGGATGCGACGGGGTACGCGCTGGGTCCAGGAACGGGTCTGCGGCGGAAATGCCCGCCCGCCGCCACGCCACTGGACCGCACGAATGGTCCCCTGCCTGGCCCGCCCGGTTCCCTTCTGGCGCCACGGCTTGCGGCTTCCACCGGCAACCGCGCTCCGGTTCTTCCTTCCGACGGTGCCCTGGCGCTGGTTCGAGAGGTAGGCGGTCACCGCCTGGTGAAGTGCACCCTCGTGAATCACCCCATCGAACAGGGCGGCCGGGAGAGTCAGTTCTTCCCCCGTGGAACCGTCCATCTTGATGTAGCGTGCCTTGTACATGCTTCTATTTCCGGATCAGGACGTAGCTGTTCCTGCTGCCTGGAACGCCGCCCTGGATAAAGAGCAGGTTGCGCTTCGAATCAATCCGGACGACCTGCAGTTGCCGGATCGTCCGCCTCTTGCCTCCCATTCGACCGGGAAGCTTCTTTCCCTTGATCACCCTCGAGGGGTCGGTGCCGGGCCCCATCGAACCCGGGGTGCGGGACATCGGGTGCCCATGGGAAGCCGGCCGACCCACGAAACCGTGGCGCTTGACTACACCCTGAAAGCCCTTGCCCTTCGAGACACCGGTCACCCGGACCCGCTCGCCGGTTGCGAAAATCTCGACAGTGAGCTCCTGGCCGGGCTTGTAGGTCTCGCCCTCTCCGACAGGGAACTCGCGGACGAGGCTCGGTGCCGCCTCGAGGCCCGCCCTCGATGCATGACCCAATTCGGCCTTGCTCGCGCGCTTGTGCTTCTTGGCCCCGTAGCCGACCTGTACAGCCGAATAGCCGTCCGGCTGCTCGCTCTTGACCTGGAGCACCGGACAGGGCCCGGCCTCCAGCACCGTTACGGGCACGGACCTGCCCTCTTCGGTGAAGATCCTGGTCATCCCCAGCTTTCTCCCGATCAATCCGGCCATCGTCAGTCCACCTTGATCTCGACGTCGACCCCTGCCGGAAGATCCAGCTTGGTCAGGGCGTCAATGGTCTGGGGACGGCTCTCGACGATGTCGATCAGGCGCTTGTGCGTCCTTAGTTCGAACTGCTCCCGGCTCTTCTTGTCGATGTGGGGCGAACGCAAGACCGTCCACCGCTGCCGCCGGGTCGGGAGAGGAATGGGCCCACGGATCCTCGCGCCCGTCTTCTGGGCGGTCCGCACGATGTCGGCGGCCGTCTGGTCGACGACCCAGTGGTCGAAGGCCTTCAGGCGTATCCTGATCCTGTTCGTCATTCCCTTGGACGCCCCCCTCGCGGGGCTCGGCGCGCTTACCGGTGTTGCCATGATTCTTCCTACTCGATGATGGAGGTAACGACGCCGGCGCCCACGGTGCGGCCGCCTTCCCGGATCGCGAAGCGAAGCTCTTCGTCCATCGCGATCGGCGTGATCAACTCCACCTCCATTTGTACATTGTCTCCCGGCATCACCATCTCCACCCCGTCGGGCAGCATCGCCGAGCCCGTCACGTCCGTCGTGCGGAAGTAGAACTGCGGACGGTAGCCGTTGAAGAACGGCGTGTGTCTGCCGCCCTCCTCCTTCGTCAGCACGTACACCTCCGCCTTGAACTTCGTGTGCGGCGTGATCGACCCCGGTATCGCCAGCACCTGGCCCCGGCTGATCTCCGTCTTCCCCACGCCCCGCAGCAGCAGCCCGGCGTTGTCTCCCGCCTGGCCCTGTTCCAGCAGCTTGCGGAACATCTCCACCCCCGTCACCACCGTCTTGCGGTCCTCGCCCATCCCCACGATCTCCACCGTGTCACCCTTGTGGATCACGCCTCGCTCGATCCGGCCCGTCGCTACCGTCCCGCGGCCCGTGATCGAGAACACGTCCTCCACAGGCATCAGGAACGGCTTGTCGATGTCTCGCTTCGGCTCCGGGATGTAGCTGTCGATCGCGTCCATCAGCTCCTCGATGCACGTCCCCGCATCACCCTCGCCACCGGCCTCCAGGGCCTCCAGCGCGCTGCCCATCACCACCGGCAGATCGTCGCCCGGGAATCCCTGCTCGCTCAGCAGCTCGCGCACTTCGAGCTCCACCAGCTCCAGGAGCTCCTCGTCGTCCACCATGTCCACCTTGTTCATGAACACCACGATGTGAGGCACGTTCACCTGACGCGCCAGAAGCACGTGCTCGCGCGTCTGGGGCATCGGGCCGTCCGCCGCGCTCACCACCAGGATCGCGCCGTCCATCTGCGCCGCCCCCGTGATCATGTTCTTCACGTAGTCCGCGTGTCCCGGACAGTCCACGTGCGCATAGTGCCGGTTCGCCGTCTCGTATTCCACGTGCGCCGTCGCGATCGTGATCCCCCGCTCCCGCTCCTCGGGTGCCTTGTCGATCTCGTCGAACGCGATCGCGTCCCCGCCGAACTTCTTCGCCTGCGCCAGGGTAATCGCCGCCGTCAACGTCGTCTTCCCGTGGTCCACGTGACCAATCGTTCCCACGTTTACATGCGGCTTCGTTCGCTCGAAGGTCTCCTTCGCCATTCTTTCCTCGTCCGAGTTTGCGTGGTTGGCGGCAGGGCGTCAGACGCCTGCCAGGACTTTTTTGCCGGCCTTCTTACGGGCGGCCTCTTCGTAATGCGAGAACTGCATGGTGTACACGGCGCGTCCCTGGCTGAGGGAGCGCAGCGCCGTGGAGTATCCGAACATCTCGCCCAGCGGCACGCTCGCGCCGATGACCTGGGCGTCACCCCTGTCTGTCATGCCGCCCACCTTGCCGCGGCGCGCCGAAAGGTCGCCGATGAGGTCGCCCATATACTCCGAGGGCGTCACGATTTCGACGTCCATGACGGGCTCGAGGAGAACCGGGCTCGACCTCCTCAATCCTTCCTTGAGCGCCATGCTCCCGGCGATCCGGAAGGCCATCTCGCTGGAGTCCACATCGTGGTAGGAACCATCGACGAGGGTGGCCTTGAGGTCGACCACGGGGTATCCCTCCACCACCCCGGAATTGAGGGCGTCACGGAGCCCGCGCTCCACCGAAGCGATGTATTCCCGTGGAACGTTGCCGCCCTTGATCCGATCCTCGAAAACGAAGCCGGATCCCGTCTCTCCCGGCTCGACGTCGATCACGACATGACCATACTGTCCGCGTCCGCCGGTCTGCCGGACGAATCTGCCCTGAACACCGGACGCCGCTTTCCGAATGGTCTCACGGTAGGCGACCTGCGGACGCCCGATGTTGGCCGAAACCGAAAACTCGCGGCGCAGCCGGTCCACGATGATCTCCAGGTGGAGTTCGCCCATGCCGCTGATGATCGTTTGACCGGTCTCGGGATCGGTATGGACGCGGAACGTCGGGTCTTCCTCGGCCAGCTTGGCGAGACCCGTGCCCAGCTTGTCCTGATCCGCCTTCGTCTTCGGCTCGATGGCAACCGCGATCACCGGCTCCGGGAAGTTCATCGCCTCCAGGATGATCGGGGCATCGGGCGCGCAGATCGTATCGCCGGTACGAACGTTCTTGAGGCCGATGACCGCCACGATGTCGCCCGCGAATACTTCCTGGCGTTCCTCGCGCTTGTTCGCGTGCATCTGCAGCAGGCGGCCGGCCCGCTCCTTCTTGTCCCGCGTGGCGTTGAGCACGCGGCTACCCCTGGGAAGCGACCCGGAGTATACCCGCAGATACGTCAGTTTCCCGACGAACGGGTCCGTCATGATCTTGAAGGCCAGCGAGGAGAACGGCGCGTTGTCCGCGGCCTCGCGCGTTTGCTGTTCATCCCCGTATGGGGGACGGCCGTCGATCGCGGGTACGTCCAGCGGTGAGGGGAGGTAGTCGATTACGCCGTCCAGGAGCCGCTGAACGCCCTTGTTCTTGAAGGCGGACCCGCAAAAGACGGGAAACAGGGTGCCCGTGGTCGTAGCCGCGCGGATCGCCTGCCGCACGTCGTCCTCGGTGAGTTCTTCGCCGAGCAGATAGCGCTCGAGCAGGTCGTCGTCGTGCTCCACCGCGGCCTCAACCAGCTCGTGGCGGAGTGTTGCGACCTTCTCGCGGAGCGAGTCCGGAATAGCCACCTCGACGATGGTCGCGCCAAGCTCGTCGTCCCACACGAACGCCTTCATCGCGACGATGTCGATCACGCCCGTAAACAGGTCCGCCTCACCGAGCGGATACTGCACCGCGAATGCGTTCGCGCCGAGGCGTTCGCGCATCATGGTGATCACGTGCTCGAAGTCGGCGCCCGTGCGGTCCATCTTGTTGACAAACGCGACGCGGGGCACGCCGTACCGATCAGCCTGCCGCCACACGGTTTCGGACTGGGGCTCCACCCCGCCTACCGCGCAAAAAACAGCGACCGCTCCGTCCAGTACTCGAAGCGATCGCTCGACCTCGGCCGTGAAGTCCACATGGCCGGGCGTGTCGATGATGTTGATACGGTATTCCGAGTCGTTGCGCAGCCAGTAGGCGGTCGTGGCCGCCGAGGTGATGGTGATCCCCCGTTCCTGCTCCTGCTCCATCCAGTCCATCGTGGCCGCCCCCTCATGGACTTCGCCCATGCGGTGAAGGCGACCCGTATAAAACAGGATGCGCTCAGTCGTTGTCGTCTTCCCGGCGTCGATATGGGCCATGATGCCGATATTGCGAAGCTTGGGAAGTGGTGTTTTCCTGGACATTATCTATTCTTCAACTCAGTTGTCGTCGCGCGTGTCAAACAGCGTTCCCGCCGGGGATTCCTCCCTGCCCCCCGGGACCCGCGGGCCCGGTGGCGGCGGGGCGGACGGCCTACCAGCGGTAGTGCGCGAAGGCTTTGTTGGCTTCGGCCATCCGATGTGTGTCATCCTTCTTCTTTACCGTCGCGCCCTCTCCCCGGCTCGCCGCGAGAATCTCGTTGGCGAGCCGCTGGGCCATCGTACGTTCTCCCCGCGTCCGTGAGAAATCGATCAGCCACTTGATCGCGAGGGCCTGACGGCGCTCCGGTCTCACTTCGATGGGGACCTGGTAGGTCGCGCCCCCGACGCGCCGACTCTTGACCTCCAGAGCCGGTTTCGAATTGGTCAACGCCTGCTGGAAGACGTTCATGGGGGGCTGTCCGGCCCTGGTCTCCACGATGGTCATCGCTTCGTAGAAGATCGCCTCGGCGAGGGATTTCTTTCCATCGAGCATCAGGCCATTGATGAACTTCTGGACTACGGCGGACCCGTAGCGCGGGTCCTCCGGGATCAGTCGGCGAATTGCCCGTGATCGACGGCTCATGAGGCGGCTCCGGATACGGCCTACTTCGGCCGTTTTGCTCCGTACTTGGACCGACCCTGCCTGCGGTCGGAAACGCCCGAGGTATCCAGCGTCCCCCGGACGATATGGTACCGGACGCCGGGCAGATCTCTCACCCGGCCTCCACGAATCAGGACAATGGAGTGCTCCTGGAGGTTGTGGCCTTCGCCGCCGATGTACGCCGTGACTTCGTATCCGTTTGTGAGGCGCACGCGTGCGACCTTCCGCAGAGCCGAATTGGGCTTCTTGGGCGTGGTCGTGTACACGCGGGTACAGACCCCCCGCTTCTGGGGGTTCTTCTGGAGCGCGGGCGACTTGTTCTTCTTGGCGAGCCGCGCGCGACCCTTGCGCACCAGTTGGTTCAGCGTAGGCATGACAGCCGAGCTTTTCCTCGTCGGTTCGTGTAGTCGGAACGAAGCATCAGCAGGGGGCGAACAAAAGCGCGCTTGGGAAATCAAGCGCGCCGATTCACCCGGAGAGCTGAGCCTCCAGGCCACTTCCTGGACAGCCTGGAAAAGGTAGGGAAACTACCCGGTGGTGTCAACTGTTGGTCGCGCCGTCCAGGCGGGGGTCCGAGCGGTCGGCCAGGAGCGCACGGGCGGAGCTGAATCCACGGGGAGAGATCCAGGTCTGGAGGCCTGAATCTCCCCCCGCGGCAGCCGCTACTCGGCCGGTACTTCCTCGACTGCGCTCAGGCCGGGCAACAGTTCGTCCGGAGCGGTCAGCGGCAGAATCTCTTCGTCGTAGTACGACTGCTCCACAACGAATTCGACATCGTGCCAGCGATGGACCCCCGTTCCGGCGGGGATCAGGTGGCCGATGATGATATTCTCCTTCAGACCCTTGAGGTCGTCGCGCGCGCCGCGCACGGCAGCATCCGTCAGCACCCTGGTCGTTTCCTGGAAGGAAGCGGCAGAAATGAATGAATCGGTCGTCAGGCTGGCCTTCGTGATCCCGAGCAGCAACGGCTCCTGGACCGCGTGCCTCTTCCCTTCCCGCTGCGCTCGTTCGTTGATCTCGCGGAACTCGATGCGATCCACATGGTCGCCTTCCAACAGATCCGTTCCGCCGGGATCCACGACCCTGACCTTCTGCAGCATCTGTCGCACGATCACACCGATGTGCTTGTCGTTGATCGTAACACCCTGAAGCCGATAGACCTCCTGGATCTCGTTGAGGAGGTACTCCTGGACGGCCCGGGGACCCAGAATCCTCAGGATGTCATGCGGATTCACGGGTCCCTCGGACAGGCGGTCGCCTGCGCGAACCTGGTCGCCCTGATGGACTCGCATGTGCTTCCCGACAGGCACGTCGTACTTCCGGCGCTGGCCGGCTTTGGGGGCCACGAAGACCTCGCGCTTGCCGCGCTTGATGTCACCGAACGAGACCAGTCCGTCAATCTCGGTGATCACTGCCGGATCCTTGGGGCTGCGCGCCTCGAAGAGCTCCGCCACGCGAGGAAGTCCGCCCGTGATGTCACGGGTCTTGTACACCTCGCGGCTGATCTTGGCGATCCTGTCGCCGGGTTGCACCTCGTCGCCGTGGGAACACATCAACTGCGCGCCCACCGGGATGATGAACTCCTTGTGCAACTCGCTCGACGGTGCTTCTCCCGCCCGGACCTGAATGGTCGGATGCAGCTTCTTGTCGCGATCCTCGATGACCATCATCTGACGGCGGCCGGTCGATTCGTCGAGTTCCTCGCGCACTGTCTGCTCCTCTACGAGGTCGACGAAACGCAGGTAGCCCTTTACATCCGCCACGATGGGCTCCGAATAGGGATCCCAGCTGAACAGGAGGTCTCCCGCCTTGATGTGCGTCCCCTCATCGACATGAATCGTCGCACCGTAGGGGACCGATAGCTTGCTGCGTACCTGTCCCTCCTTGGTCTGGATGACGATCTTGCCTTCGCGCGATGTGACGATCCGGTTCTCTTCCCGGTCCGTCACGGTCGTCACCCGCTCAAGCGCCGCCACTCCGGAGATCTTCGACTTGCGCTGATTCTGGGCCGCAATGCGAGCCGCGGTACCGCCGATGTGGAAGGTCCTGAGCGTAAGCTGGGTCCCCGGCTCCCCGATCGACTGCGCCGCGATGATTCCCACGGCCTCGCCGATGTCGACCTGGCCCATGGTGGCGAGGTTGCGGCCGTAGCACTTCCGGCAGATGCCCCGCTTCGTCTCGCAAGTAAGCACCGAGCGGATCCTCACGGACTGGATGCCTGCATCCTCGACCCCCGTGGCCGCGTCCTCGCTGATGAGCTCGTTGGCGGTGAGGATCAATTCGCCATCGATGGGATCATAGACGCTTTCGAGCGCCACGTTCCCCACGATTCGGTCCGCCAGCGGCTCGACGATGTCCTCGCCCTCCTTGAGCGCGCTCATCTCGAGGCCCTGAATCGTGTAGCAGTCGTCCTCCGAAATGGTCACGTCCTGGGCCACGTCCACCAGTCGGCGCGTCAGGTATCCGGCGTCGGCCGTCTTGAGCGCCGTGTCCGCCAGCCCCTTGCGCGCGCCGTGGGTGGAGATGAAGTACTCCACCACGCTGAGTCCCTCGCGGAAGTTGGATCTGATCGGACTCTCGATGATCTCGCCGATTCCGCCCGTCAACTTCTTCTGAGGCTTGGCCATGAGGCCGCGCATGCCGGCGAGCTGACGCATCTGGTCGCGGTTACCACGCGCTCCCGAGGTCATCATCATGTAGACCGGGTTGAAGCCGCCCTTGGATCGCTCGAGGTGCTGCACCATCGCATCGGCCACGTCATTGTTGGCGTGCGTCCAGGTGTCGATGATCTTGTTGTAGCGCTCGCCGTTCGAGATGAATCCGGACTCGTAGGCGTTCTGGAACCTGGTCACCTGCTCCGTGGCTTCGCCCAGCAGTTCGCCCTTCTCCGGCGGAACCTCGAGATCGTCGATCCCAACGGACACACCGCCGAGAGTCGCGTAGCGGAATCCGAAGTCCTTGAGGTTGTCGAGGAACTTCGTCGTGGCGGAAAGCCCCGCTTCGGTGAAGCACTCGAAGACGAGGTCGCCGAGCTGCTTCTTGCCGAATGTCCTGTTGAGGAAGCCGATGTGTTCGGGGATGATCGAGTTGAAGAGTACGCGACCGACCGTGGTCCGCTCCCAGCGTGCCTCGCGCGCCGATCCGCCATTGCTCGCAACGGAGCCCGACACCCAATACCAGCACGGGGTCGAGAACTCGACATGGCCGTGCGCAAGTGCCATCTCCACCTCTCCGTACCTGGAGAAGCGGGGAGCACCGGCGTAGAACTCGTCAAGCTTGGCGTTGGCTTCGGCGCGCTGCGCTTCGGGCACATTGGAGTTGTCGACCACGGTCTCGTAACTCGCCACCTCGAGCGGCGGCTTGGTCAGGTAGTACGAACCGATCACCATGTCCTGACTGGGCGACGCCACGGGGCGTCCATTCGACGGCAGCAGCACGTTGCTGCTCGAGAGCATCAGAACACGGGCCTCGAGCTGCGCCTCGTAGGAAAGCGGCAGGTGCACCGCCATCTGGTCCCCGTCGAAGTCGGCGTTGAACGCCGTGCAAACCAGGGGGTGGATGCGGATCGCCTTGCCCTCGACCAGGACCGGCTCGAAGGCCTGGATCCCTATGCGGTGCAGCGTCGGTGCCCGGTTGAGGAGCACGGGATGGTCCCGGATAATGTCCTCGAGCACCTCATACACCTTCGGATCGTCCTGCTCGACGATCTTCTTGGCCCGCTTCACCGTCTCCGCTTCACCGCGCTTTTCGAGCTCGTGGATGATGAAGGGTTTGAACAGCTCCACCGCCATCGCCTTGGGCAGCCCGCACTGGTGCAGCTTGAGCTCGGGGCCGACCACAATGACGGAGCGGCCCGAATAGTCCACGCGCTTGCCGAGCAGGTTCTGCCGGAAACGTCCCTGTTTCCCCTTGAGCATGTCGGAGAGCGACTTCAGCGGCCGCTTGCCCCGCCCGCGGATCGCCTTTGACCGGCGACCGTTGTCGAAGAGCGCGTCAACCGACTCCTGCAGCATCCGCTTCTCGTTCCTCAGAATGACTTCGGGCGCCCGCATCTCGATCAGCTTCTTGAGCCGGTTGTTGCGATTGATGACCCGGCGGTAGAGGTCGTTGAGATCGGATGTCGCGAACCGCCCGCCGTCGAGCGGAACCAGAGGCCGGAGGTCGGGCGGAATCACGGGGATGACGTCCAGGACCATCCACTCGGGTTTGTTGCGCTTGTCGGGAGTGTCTCCGGATTTGCGCAGCGCGTCCACAACCTTGAGGCGGCGGAGCTTCTTCTTCTTGCGATGCTGTGAGGTTTCGGTCGCGATCTCATGACGCAGCCACGTGGAAAGCCGGTCGAGCCCCTTGCCGTCGCGGTTCTGGTTGGCGATCGGCATCTCGGGCGAGTCCAGCCGCTTCAGCAGCGTACGGGCCGCCTCTGCGCCTATCTCGGCCTTGAACTTCTCGTCGCCCTCCTCGCGGGCCTTCACCCGGAGGTCGTAGTACTCGTCTTCGTCGAGCAGATCGAGGAACTCGACATCCTGGTTCCCGGGATTCGTCACGACGTAGGCCGCGTAGTAGATGACCTGTTCGAGATCCTTGAGGGTCATTCCCAGGAGGTAGCCGAGTTGGCTGGGCAGTGTCTTGAAGAACCAGATATGGCACACCGGCACCGCCAGCTCGATGTGGCCCATCCGCTCGCGGCGCACCTTGGACAGCGTGACCTCGACACCGCAGCGGTCACAGACGATTCCACGGAAGCGAATGCGCTTGTACTTGCCGCAGGCGCACTCCCAGTCCTTTACGGGCCCGAAGATGCGCTGGCAGAAAAGCCCCATGGGTTCGGGCTTGAACGAGCGGTAGTTGATGGTTTCCGGCTTGGTAACCTCGCCGTGCGACCACTCGCGAATGTCCTCGGGGGAGGCGATCCTGATCCGGATATAGTCGAAATCCGAGGACCGGGTCTCTTTCGCGCGGGGAAAGTCGATCATGTTTCGTCCTCCGTCCTTTCGTTTACTGTTCTTCGCCGAGTTCCACCGTGAGCCCAAGGGCCTGGAGTTCCTTCACCAGGACGTTGAATGACTCGGGGATTCCCGGCATCGGGAGGTTGTCGCCCTTGACCACCGCTTCGTAGACCTTCGAACGGCCCGTCACGTCGTCCGACTTGACGGTCAGGATCTCCTGGAGCGTGTGCGCCGCGCCGTAGGCCTCGAGCGCCCACACCTCCATCTCGCCGAAGCGCTGCCCGCCGAACTGCGCCTTGCCGGCCAGCGGCTGCTGGGTAACCAGCGAATAGGGTCCGATGCTCCGGGCGTGGATCTTGTCGTCCACCAGGTGGGACAGCTTGAGCATGTAGATCGCGCCGACCGTGATCGGGAACTTGAAGCGCTCCCCGCTCCGGCCGTCCCTGAGCCATACCTTCCCGTTCGAGAGGATCTCGGCGGCAGCCAGCAACTCCTGCAACGCGGCTTCCAGCCCGGAACCCACGGGCCCCTTGTCGGAAAGCGCCGCGATCGCCGGGAAGTCCTGCTCGACCATCTGGCGCCGGTCCGCGGCCACGCGGACACCCGCAGCCGCGAGGAAGTCGCGGAGTTTGCCGAACAGATCATGCGCCGGTGTGCCCCTGGAGGCCTCGACGTAGTGGTCCAGGCTTCTTCCGATCGTGACTACACCGGTCGAATCCGCGTCGGCACCGCTGCCGTTTCCGCTGACGGGTACCGGATTGGGCCCGTCTTCGTGGTGCGCCCGCACCATTTCCAGGAATTCCTGGCAGTCACCTGTATCGAACGGCCAGGCGACTCCACCAGCGAGGTGTTCACCCGCCCACTTCGCCCCGGCCAGCCTGAGCAACAGAGCGATTTCTTCCTCGGAGGCGCCGTGGAAGACAGGTGTCTTCGCCCCGAAGCCCAGATTCAGCGCCGCCCATCCCAGATGCGTCTCGAGTACCTGGCCCACATTCATGCGCGAAGGCACTCCGAGGGGATTCAGCACGATATCGACCGGCTTGCCGTCGGGCAGATAGGGCATGTCCTCGGCCGGTGCGATCCGGGCGATGATGCCCTTGTTTCCGTGCCGGCCCGCCATCTTGTCGCCCACCGAAATCTTGCGTTTCTCGGCAATGCACACCTTCACGAGCTGGACCACGCCGGGGGGCAGTTCGTCAGGCTGGAACACCTTGTCGATCTGCTCTTCCGTGCGCTCCCGAACGCGTTCGATTCGACGTCTGGCCTCGTCGATGACCCGCCGCAACTCCTTGTTCGCCTGCTGGTTCTGGACCTTCAGCTTGGTGAGGTCCACTTCCTTGAGAGACATCTGACCGAGCCGCTTCTTCGTCAGCTTCGTACCCTCGTCATGGTAGGGCTCGACGGTGCCCTTCTTGAGGCAGAGTGCGATCACCTGGTTGTGGAGCCGGGCGAGCAGTTCCTCGTCGCGCGCCTCGCTCACACGCAGAATTTCTTCGCGTTCGCGCTGCCGCAGTTCGCCGATCCGCGCCCCGTGCTCGCGCTCCAGAAGCGGGTCGTCGATCCGGCGGGAGAAGATCTTCACGTCGATCACCGTTCCGACCATCCCCGGAGAGACCCGTAGCGACGAGTCCTTTACATCCTTCGCCTTCTCTCCGAAGATCGCCGTCAGCAGCTTCTCTTCGGGCGAAAGCTCCGTCTCGCCCTTCGGAGTGATCTTCCCGCACAGGATGTCGCCGCTCTTCACCTGCGCGCCGATGCGCACGATCCCTCTCTCGTCCAGATCGAGGAGGCTCTCCTCGGCCACGTTGGGAATCTCGCGCGTGATTTCTTCCATGCCGCGCTTGGTGTCCCGAACGTGGAGCTCGAGCTCCTGGATGTGAATCGAGGTGAAGAGGTCGTCGCGGACGAGGCGCTCCGAGAGCACGATGGCATCCTCGAAGTTGTATCCGTACCAGGGCATGAAGGCGACCCGCACATTGCGTCCGAGCGCCAGCTCGCCGTGATCCGTCGACGGGCCGTCGGCCACGATATCGCCATTGCTGATCCGCTGACCGGACTTCACCAGGGGCCGCTGATTGATTGCGGTGTCCTGATTCGTCCGCCAGAACTTCTTCAGCTTGTAGCGGTCGAACTGGGCGAGCTTGGCCAGCGGCCGTGTATCGTCGGTGCCCGCCTTGCCCGTGTCGACCACGATCTCGTCGGCGGTGACCCGCACGACCTTGCCGTCCCGGCGGGCGGTCATGACCGCGCCGGAATCCCGGGCCACCTTTTCTTCGAGGCCCGTACCCACGAGAGGCGCGTCCGTATAGAGGAGGGGGACGGCCTGCCGCTGCATGTTGGACCCCATGAGGGCCCGGTTCGCGTCGTCGTGTTCGAGGAACGGGATCATCGCGGCCGCGACCGAAACCAGCTGGTCCGGAGCGACATCGATGTAGTCGATCTCGTCGGGACGGAGTAGCGGGAAGTCCCCGCGGCGGCGGCAAAGCACGTACTCGTTGCGGAAGCGACCGTCGTCCATGAGCGGCGCATTCGCCTGCGCGATCGACGCCTCCTGCTCCTCGTTCGCCGACAGCCAGGCGATGTCGTCGGTGACCCGTCCGTCCACCACCTTGCGGTAGGGAGTCTCGACGAACCCCAGGTCGTTGATCCGGGAATAGGTCGTCAGCGACGTGATGAGTCCGATGTTGGGACCTTCCGGTGTCTCGATGGGACACATCCGGCCGTAGTGGGAGTAGTGCACATCGCGCACCTCGAAGCCGGCCCGCTCCCGGGTGAGTCCGCCGGGGCCGAGCGCGGAAAGCCGCCGCTTGTGGGTCAGCTCCGCCAGGGGGTTGGTCTGGTCCATGAACTGACTCAACTGCGACGAGCCGAAGAACGCCTGGATCACCGCCGACACCGTCCGCGCGTTGACCAGATCGTCGATGTTGATCTTCTTGCGGTCCGTGTTGATGGTCATCCGTTCCTTGACCAGCCGGGCCATGCGCGAAAGTCCCACCGAAAACTGGTTGGCGATGAGTTCGCCAACGGTGCGGACACGGCGATTGCCCAGATGATCGATGTCGTCGATCCGGCCGCGTCCCTCGTTGAGCTCGATCAGGTAGCGCAGGATCGTGACGAAATCCTCGCGCGTGAGCACCGTCTCGCTTGCCGCAACGTCGAGCTTGAGGCGCTGGTTGATCTTGTAGCGCCCGACCCGGCCCAGGTCGTAGCGCTTCGGATCGAAGAACACCCTGTCCAGCGCCGCGCGCGCCGTGGCCATGTTGGGGGCCTCGCCGGGCCGCAGCAGCGAATAGATGGCGTTGAGCGCCTCCTCCTCGCTGCCCGTGGGATCCTTCCGGATCGTGTTCTTGACGATGGGGCTCTCGCCGGGCCGGCCACCCTGGCCCCGGTGCCCGGACTTGTATAGCGTGACCTGCTCGTACCCGCCCCGCTGGAGAAGCTGCAACTCGTCGGTGCCGAGTTCGGTGCCGTGCTCCATCAGGACTTCGCCGGTCTCCTGGTCCACGATTTCCGAGGCGACGACCGCTCCCAGCAAGTCCCTGGCGTCGTCGTCCTCGTTTGGAACCGGGACTTCCTGCGTCTCGAAGAAGAGCTGGTAGATGTCCGTGTCGGTACCGTAGCCGAAGGCCCGCAGGAGCGCCGTTGCGGGGAACTTCTTCTTCTTGTCGATGTGGACGTAGCAGATGTCGTTGATGTCGATGGTGAATTCGACCCACGACCCACGGAAGGGGATGATCCGCGCCTTGCAGAGCTTGGTGCCGTTCGGGTGGATGTCCTCTTCGAAGACCACACCCGGGGAGCGGTGCAGCTGGCTGACCACAACCCGCTCCGCCCCGTTGATGATGAAGGTGCCCAGGTCCGTGAGGAGCGGCAGGTCTCCGAGATAGACTTCCTTCTCGATGATATCGCCCGGTCGCTTCTCCTTCCTGCCCACCTTCTCGAACACCACCAGCCGCAACAGCGCCTTGAGCGGCGCCGAGTACGTCATGTCCCGCTCGATGCATTCCTCAACGCTGTACTTGGGCTCTCCGAGGCAGGACGAAACGTACTCGAGCGTCAGCTCCTCGTTTACATCCGAAACGGGGAAGATCTCGCTGAAGACGCGATCCAGACCGAAGTGCCACATCTGGTCCTGATCGACGTCGGTATCGATCAGTTTTCCGAATGAGCGGATCTGGACATCCAGAAGGTCGGGCATGGGCATGCTCGACCGCAGTTTGCCGAATCTCACTACCGGTCGAGGACCCTGTTGGGTGCCGTTTGGATTAGCCAATTGACCACTCCCCTGTCATTGTTGGGTACATCGATGCCTGGAACGGGATTGCGAGCGGCCTATGCATACGGACGCACGGATCCCCGGACTGCGCCTGCAGCCAGGTGATCCGCCCCGCTCCGGCTTGTATCTTGTGCCGGAGCTGCCACCGGGAAACCGACGGCAAACTCGAACGAGCGCACCTATTTGAGGTTGATCGTTGCGCCGACGGCCTCGAGCTTGCTCTTGATTTCCTCTGCCTCCTCCTTGGTGGCAGCCTCGCGGACCGGACTCGGGGCCCCGTCGACGAGCGCCTTGGCTTCCTTGAGCCCCAGGCTGGTAACCTCTCTCACCACCTTGATGACCTGGATCTTCTTGGCCCCGAAGGACTCGAGGATCACGTCGAATTCGTCCTGCTCCTCGGCGGCATCGGCAGCCTCGGCGCCGGCACCGGCCACTACCGCGACGGGCGCGGCCGCCGCCGTGACGTTGAACTCCTTCTTGAACGCCTCGACAAACTCCGAGAGCTCGATCACGGTCATGTTGCCGAAGGTGTCGAGCAGTTCCTGTTGATTCACAGCCATTTTATGACTTCCTCCTTGGGTTCACCCGGCTCCCCGGGCATTTGGTTCAGTTGCCGCCAGCCTGCGACTCGCCCTGTTCGCGCAACGCCTCGACCAGCCCCGCCATCTCCTGGGTCTTGCCGCCAAGGGCAGCCACGAAGGCGGACATCGGACCGCTCAGGACACCCGCAACCTGGGAAAGGAGTTCCTCTCTGGACGGAAGGCCCGAGACCTGGACAATGTCCTCGGCCTCGAGGACGGAATTGTCCAGCACGCCCACCTTGAAGACCGGCTTGTCGTCGTTTTCCTTCGCGAAATCCACCACGACCTTGGCGGCCCCGACGACGGTGTCGTCTCCGAAGACCACTCCCGTCGGTCCCGTCAGGTAGGTGGAAATGTCGGGCATTTCGGTCTCGGCCATCGCCAGCCGAAACAGACGATTCTTGACGACCAGCAATTCGCTGTTCGCGTTCTTGAGTTCGCGGCGCAGCGTGGTCATGGCCTTTACGTCCAGGCCGGTGAAATCGGCCAGAAACACGGCTTCGGAATTCTCCAGCCGCTCTCGCATCTCGGCGACGAACGCCTGTTTCTCTTCCCTGGTCATGGCTTAAGCGCTCCGCGAAAAGCTGTTGGGATCCACCGGGACACCCGGCCCCATGGTGCTCGCTACCGTCACGCTCTTGACGTAGGTGCCTTTGGCCGCCGAGGGCTTGGCGCGCAGCACCGAAGACATGAAGGCGTTCAGGTTTTCCTCGAGGCTGTCCACCTCGAAGGAAACGCGTCCGATCGGAGCATGGAGATTCCCGGTCTTGTCCACACGGTACTCGATCTTGCCCCCCTTGATCTCGCGGATGGCACGGCCCACGTCGGGAGTGACCGTACCCGCCTTTGGGGTCGGCATCAGCCCGCGGGGACCGAGGATCCGTCCGAGCGGGCCCACCATGCGCATCATGTCAGGGGTGGCCACGCAGACGTCGAACCCGAGCCAGCCTTCCTTGATTTTGGCCACGTAGTCGACGCCGATGAACTCGGCTCCCGCCTCGCTGGCTTCGTCCACCTTGTCGCCCTGGCAGATTGCCAGGACGCGGACCGGCTTCCCCGTGCCGTGAGGCAGGACGACGGTACCGCGAACGATCTGATCCGCCCTGCGCGGATCGACGCCGAGGTGGGCGGCAACTTCGATGCTCTCGTCAAACCTGGCATACGCCATCTGCTTGACCTGTCCGAGGGCATTCTTCGGCGAGTGCCGGGCAACCCGGTCGATGGACCCGCGCGCTTCCGTGTATTTCCTGCTGCGTCTAGGCATTCCTGGACTTCCCCGCTAGCTCAGGCGGTGAGTTCACCGTCCACATTGATTCCCATGGACCGGGCGGTGCCCGCGACCATCCGCATGGCCGCGACGACATCCCGGGTATTCAGATCCGGCATCTTGGCCTGGGCAATCTCCCTGACCTGGTCCACCGAAAGTGTGGCCACGGTCTCTTCCAGCGAGTTGCCCGCGGCCTTGTCGATTCCGGCTGCCTTCAGGATGAGGAAGGAAGCCGGGGGGGTTTTCGTAATGAAGGAGAAGGAGCGGTCCGCGAAGACCGTGATCTCCACCGGTGTAAGGGTTCCCGCCTGCTTCTGGGTCTGGGCGTTGAACTGCTTGCAGAAGTCCATGATGTTGACACCGTACTGACCCAGTGCCGGACCCACGGGCGGTGCCGGATTTGCCTGGCCCGCCTTGATCTGCAGCTTGATGAAGCCGAGAACCTTCTTTTTCTGCCTGATTGCCATCGTTTTTCTAGACTCCGTGCGCTGCTAGAAACCTCTGAGCTGAGTGAAGTCCAGCTCCACCGAAGTCGGACGTCCGAAGAGGGATACCTCCACCTTCACCTTGCCCTTTTCGGGATAGACGTCCTGCACCGTTCCCGAGAAATCCGTGAACGGCCCCTGAATCACCTCTACCACCTGACCCGCCCGGAAGGGGATGTCGTCGCGGCCGGTCGACTCCTCGGCCACTTCGATCCCCAGAATCTTGTTGATGTCTTCCTCGTAAAGAGGCTGCGGATCGCCTCCCTGCGTGACGAACCTGACGCCCTTCATGGCGTTGATCGTGTGCTCCGTCCGCTCATTGAGAATCATCCGCGCCAGCACGTAGCCCGGGTACAGCGGCTTCGTCACCGGCACGCGCTTGCCGCGCCGGATCTCGACCACATCGTGGGTCGGCACCAGGACTTCGCGGATTTCGCCGCCGGAGTCCAGGTGCTTGTCGATCTCCTGCTGGATCAGCTTCCGGACCCGGTTCTCATGGCGAGCCTGGGTCTGGAGGGCGTACCAGCGTTCGTCCCTGCTCAAAAGCTGAACACCCCCATGATGAAGTCGACGATGACCAGCCTCGAGAGGATGTCCATGATCCAGATCACGATCGAAATAAGGATGGTGAAGAGGATGACGACCCACGTGGCGTTCCGGAGCTGTTCGCGATCCGGCCACGTGACCTTCTGCATCTCCGACACGCATTCGTCGACGAATGTCTTGACGCTTGCAAAGCTTGCCATGGCGCTACTCGATGATGGAGGTAACGACGCCGGCGCCCACGGTGCGGCCGCCTTCCCGGATCGCGAAGCGAAGCTCTTCGTCCATCGCGATCGGCGTGATCAACTCCACCTCCATTTGTACATTGTCTCCCGGCATCACCATCTCCACCCCGTCGGGCAGCATCGCCGAGCCCGTCACGTCCGTCGTGCGGAAGTAGAACTGCGGACGGTATCCGTTGAAGAACGGCGTGTGTCTGCCGCCCTCCTCCTTCGTCAGCACGTACACCTCCGCCTTGAACTTCGTGTGCGGCGTGATCGACCCCGGTATCGCCAGCACCTGGCCCCGGCTGATCTCCGTCTTCCCCACGCCCCGCAGCAGCAGCCCGGCGTTGTCTCCCGCCTGGCCCTGCTCCAGCAGCTTGCGGAACATCTCCACCCCCGTCACCACCGTCTTGCGGTCCTCGCCCATCCCCACGATCTCCACCGTGTCACCCTTGTGGATCACGCCACGCTCGATCCGGCCCGTCGCCACCGTCCCGCGGCCCGTGATCGAGAACACGTCCTCCACAGGCATCAGGAACGGCTTGTCGATGTCTCGCTTCGGCTCCGGGATGTAGCTGTCGATCGCGTCCATCAGCTCCTCGATGCACGTCCCCGCGTCGCCCTCGCCACCCGCCTCCAGGGCCTCCAGCGCGCTGCCCATCACCACCGGCAGATCGTCGCCCGGGAACCCCTGTTCGCTCAGCAGCTCGCGCACTTCGAGCTCCACCAGCTCCAGGAGCTCCTCGTCGTCCACCATGTCCACCTTGTTCATGAACACCACGATGTGAGGCACGTTCACCTGACGCGCCAGAAGCACGTGCTCGCGCGTCTGGGGCATCGGGCCGTCCGCCGCGCTCACCACCAGGATCGCGCCGTCCATCTGCGCCGCCCCCGTGATCATGTTCTTCACGTAGTCCGCGTGTCCCGGACAGTCCACGTGCGCATAGTGCCGGTTCGCCGTCTCGTATTCCACGTGCGCCGTCGCGATCGTGATCCCCCGCTCCCGCTCCTCGGGTGCCTTGTCGATCTCGTCGAACGCGATCGCGTCCCCGCCGAACTTCTTCGCCTGCGCCAGGGTAATCGCCGCCGTCAACGTCGTCTTCCCGTGGTCCACGTGACCAATCGTTCCCACGTTTACATGCGGCTTCGTTCGCTCGAAGGTCTCCTTCGCCATTCTTTCCTCGTCCGAGTTTGCGTGTTGTGCGAGTTTGCGTGTTGAAGGTCGCGCTGGCCGGTGCCGGTTCGCGCCGCGCCAAGCTCTGGGCGGGGATTGAACCCGCGACCTCTTCCTTACCAAGGAAGCGCTCTACCACTGAGCTACCAGAGCACCTCTGTTTCCTCAGTTCCCACACGCCCCTTCCGGGGCCCAGAGCGGGAGACCGGATTCGAACCGGCGACCCTCAGCTTGGAAGGCTGATGCTCTAGCCAACTGAGCTACTCCCGCGTTTCCCAAGGAGGACACCGCCCTCCTCATGGTGGGGGGAGGATTCGAACCTCCGTAGGCATTTGCCAGCAGATTTACAGTCTGCCCCGGTTGGCCGCTTCGGTACCCCACCAATTAACACAATTCCACCCCTGCGCCAATCTGTCCTGTTGGATCGGGGCCGCGGATGGAAACCAGCATAGAAAGGTAGTTGTTTCCGCGAAGCGCATCAACCCGGTGATTTCATGGTCGTCCGGGCGCCAGCGGGGGTGCTCCCGCGCCCGACCAGCCGGTGGCCGACCAGAGGCCGACCAGGCCGACCTCCCTCCGCTTCCGGTGCCGGAGGAATGCGGGTGAAGCTGACGCGGGGACTCGAACCCCGGACCTGCTGATTACAAATCAGCTGCTCTACCAGCTGAGCTACGTCAGCGTCGCATTTCAAGTTGGTCCAACGGGCCCGGCGATGGAAGGGAGTCGCGGGTCGCGCTCAGCCCGGCGGTCAGCCTGTCGCCGCGTGGACCCGCTTCCAGCGCGTGCCCGACGGCGTGTCCTCGAGTCGCACACCGTCGGCCTCGAGCTCATCGCGCAGGCGGTCGGCCGTGGCGAAGTCCCGCGCTGCCCGGGCACGGTCGCGGGCCTCGACCTTGCGCCGGATGAGCGCCTCGGTCTCGTCATCCACCTCCCTGGCCTCGGCGGCGAGATCGAGCACCCCCAACACGGCATCCATCTGCGCGAGAACCGCCAGCACTCCGTCGCGGTCATCCTCGCCCATTCCGCCCGGAGAGCCGTCGAGCGCGGCGTTCACTTCCTTCGCCATCGACCAGAGCACCGCCACCGCACGCGGGACGTTGAGGTCCAGGTCCATCGCCTCCGTGAACGACGCCAGGTGCTCCCTGGCGCGGGCGGCCAGATCCAGGTTCGACCGGGGCGCGATCGGGAATTCGGCCACGCGGCGGCGAAAGTCGAGGAGGCGCTGGATCGCGTCGGTCGCCTCGTCGAGGCCCTCGAAGGTGAAGTTGAGCTCGTTGCGATAGTGGGCGGACAGGAGCACCCAGCGGATCGAGGCGGGGTCGTAGCCCCGTTCGACGAGGTCTCTCACGGTGTGGAAGTTGCCGAGCGACTTCGACATCTTGCGGTCGTCGACCTTGAGGTGCTTCACGTGAAGCCAGAAGCGGGCGAAGGGAGCGCCGGTCGCGGCCTCGGATTGGGCGATTTCGTTTTCGTGATGGGGGAAGATCAGGTCCTCGCCGCCGAGGTGGATGTCGACCGTATCCCCCAGCAGCTGGGTGACCATGACGGAGCACTCCAGGTGCCAGCCGGGCCGGCCCCGACCCCAGGGCGAGTCCCAGACGGCCTCCACATCGTGGTCGCGGGGCTGAGCGGCCTTCCACAGGGCGAAATCCCTCATGTCCGCCTTGTCGAACTCCCCGCCGTCGATGCGGGAGCGCACGGGCATGTCGTCCCCTCCCTTGCCGGAAAGCTTTCCGTATTCGTCGAACGAAGCGACGGCATAGTAGACCGACCCGTCGCCAGCCTGGTACGCGCTCCCGTTGGCGAGAAGGCGCTCGATGAAGGTCACCATTGCCGGGATGTACGCCGTGGCCCTCGGATGACGGGAGAAGGAAAGCAGCCCCAGCCGCTTCGAATCCTCCCGGAAGGCCTCGACGAAGCGTCCGGTGTGCTCGCCGAGGGTGTGGCCCGCCTCCGCCGCGCCGTCGATCGTCTTGTCATCGACGTCGGTGAAGTTCACCACGAAGTCGACCTCCCGCCCACTGAGGCGCAGGTGGCGGTGCAGCAGGTCGTAGACGACGAAGGCGCGAAAATTGCCGACATGGGCGAAGTCGTACACCGTCGGGCCGCATCCATAGACGGTCGCCCGATCGGGGTTGAGCGGCTCGAAAGGGCGGAGCTCGCGTCGCAGGGAGTCGTAGAGTTTCATGCCGCAAATATAAGACGCCCGCCCGGTGAGGCGATCAAGCTCCGTCCTCCGCCTGAGCCGCGATACGCTCGAACGCGGCGCGCGGGTCCGTGGAGGCGGTCACCGGGCGGCCCACGACGATGTGCGTGGCGCCGGCCTGAAATGCCTCGGCGGCCGTGCGGACCCGGCGCTGATCGTGGTGCGCATCGCCCGCCAGACGGATCCCCGGGGTGACGATCCTGGCATCCGGCCCCAGGGCGGCCCGCAGTCGCCCCGCCTCGCTCGCCGAGCACACCACGCCACCCAGACCCGAAGCCCGGGCCATCGCAGCGAGGCGGTCCGCCTCCGCGCCGACGTCGGCGACCGGGCGGTCGAAGATCTCGCCGAGTGACGGGGCATCCAGGGAGGTCAGGACCGTTACGCCGAGAAGCGTGAGCGATTGCGGGGCCGCGCGGGCCGCCCCGGCGAGCATCGCCGCGCCACCCATGGAGTGCAGGGTCAGGAACCGCACGCCGAGCTCACCGGCCCGCGCGGTGGCGCGCGCCACCTGGTTGGGGATGTCGTGGAGCTTGAGGTCGAGGAAGACATCCTTGCCCCGGTCGCGCAGCGACGCGACAACCGCGGGTCCGGCGGCCGTGTACAGTTCGAGGCCGACCTTGTAGAAGGTGCAGGCTGGGCCGAGGCGGTCGACAAGCGCCAGGGCGGAGGCCGCATCGGGGGTGTCGAGGGCCACGATGATGCGATCTCTCATGAGGCGCTCGTCTCCAGGTTGCGCGCGACTCGCGCGGCGCAGCGGGGGTCGGCGAACGATCCGGTGCCGATCTGCACCAGGGACGCCCCCGCGTCGAGGTAGGCCCGCGCGTCCCGTGCGGTGAGAATCCCGCCCACTCCCATCACAGGCACGTCGACGGCGTCCGCGATCTCGCGGACCGCGGCGAGTCCGACCGGAAGCAGGGCCGGGCCGCTGGTCCCTCCCCGCCCCGCCCCAAGCCGCGACCCGCGCCCCTCGTCCGCGAGAAACCCCGGCATGGTGTTGATCGCGGTGACTCCGTCCGCTCCATGCCGGACCGCCAGCGCCGCCGTTGCCCCGATGTCCGGGTCGTTGGGCGCCAGCTTCACGATCAGCGGCCTTTCGGTGAGCGAACGCACCAGGTCCAGCACCTCCCGAAGCGCCTCCGGGTCCAGGCAGAACGGCTTCCCTCCAAGGTGTGAGTCGTTCGGACAGGAAAGGTTGAGCTCGAACCCCACGAACCCATCCTGCTCATCCAGCCCCGCGACGACTTCGCCGTATTCGGCGACCCGGGCCCCCGCCACGGAAACGAACACCGGCAAACCGTCGAGGCAGCGCCTCATCCAAGGGAGCTTTTCGTCTCGCACCGCCCTCCAGCCCGGGTTTGCGAGCCCGACCGAGTTGAGCATTCCCCCCGGGAATTCCGCGACGCGCGGCGCGGGGTTGCCCCACCTCGGCTCCACGGTCACGGACTTGGTGACCAGTCCGCCGATCTCGGCCGGAGCCATGACGTCCAGCAGCGGCTCGCCGAATCCGCAGGTCCCGGCGGCCATCAGGACGGGGTGGGCGAAGTGTGTCCCGAATAGCTGGGCAGCCCCGCTCATCCGCGATCCTTCATGGCCCGCTCCGCCTCTCTCTGCATCGTCCTGCGCTTCAGTTCCTCTCGCCGATCCCTGTGTTTCTTGCCCCGGCACAGACCCAGGGTGATGCGGGCACGCCCCTTGCGAAAGTAGATGTCGAGGGGGACCAGGGTCAGTCCCTTCTCTTCGGCCCGCGACACCATCCGGCGAATCTCGTCCTTGTGGAGCAGCAGCTTCCGCGGCCGCGTCTCATCGTGATTCCACCGGTTCGCGTGCTCGTAGTGACTCACGTGCAGGCTGTGCAGCCACATTTCACCCGATTCGGCCTTCGCGTGGGAATCGTGGAAGGCAACCTTGCCCGCCCGGATGGACTTGACCTCGGTTCCCTTGAGGACCAGACCGGCCTCCCATGTATCGAGCACCTCGTAGTCCCGGCGAGCCTTCTTGTTGCGCGCGACCACCCGCCGCCGCTCGCCCGATGGCGGCCCCTTCAAGAGAGAAGCTGCGCGCCCGTCAGCTGGCGGTCGCGGCGGCCACCGCCATCGCGGCCTCGCGCTTGCGCCAGTCGGCGAGGAAGCTCTCCATGCCGAGGTCGGTAAGCGGGTGCTTCATGCACTTCTTCAGGACGTTGAACGGGCAGGTCGCGATATGCGCGCCGGCCAGCGCGGACTCGGTGACATGCCGCGGATGCCGAATCGACGCGGCCAGGATCTGCGTGCCGATCTCCGAATCCTGATCGAAAACGGCAGCGATCTCGCGGATCAGCTCCATTCCGTCGTACGACATGTCGTCCACGCGCCCGATGAACGGGGACACTACGAATGCGCCCGCCAGCGCCGCCATCAGGGCCTGGTTGGTGTTGAAGATCAGGGTCACGTTGCAGCGGATTCCCCGCCGGCCCAGCCGCGACACGGCCTCCAGCCCCTCCGTCGTGCTCGGAACCTTGATGATCACGTTGGGATGCCAAGCCGCGAACTCGACGCCTTCAGCAACCATTCCGTCGGCGTTCTCCGACACGGTCTCGGCGCTGATCGGCCCATTGACGAGCCCGCAGATGGTGCGGATGGTGTCTTCGAAGTCGGCACCCTCTTCCTGCGCCATGAGGCTGGGGTTGGTGGTTACGCCGCTGAGGATGCCCCAGCGGGCCGCCTCGCGGATCTCTCCCAGATTGGCCGTGTCCAGATAGATCTTCACCGACGGGTCCTCCCCTTCGTTGGGTTGGTTCGGTGGCGCCTCTCCGGGCGCCGCTCTATGTCGTTTCCTCGGCCGCGCCCTCCTCGGGCTCCGCCTCCAGGCCGGCCCGGTACGCCGCCTTCGATCGCGCCAGCTTGTCTTCCAGTTCCTGCCTCGCGTCCGCGGCCAGCTGGCGTCCCTGGCCCAGCACGTCCTTGGCGGACTCGACCCGGGCACCCAGGTCGTCTCGCAGACCCCGCACCCGGTCTTCGGTCAACGTCTTGAGCTTCTTCGCCTGGGTCCGGAGCCGCTGCTGCGTTTCCTCGCCGGAGCCCGGCGCGAAAAGAAGGGCGAGTCCGGCTCCGACGAGTGCACCGAGAAGGAACGCGCCGACTTCGGCGCGGCGGTCTTTCTCGATGATGACCGCAGGCTGGTCCTCACCGTTGCTCATCGTGTCTCCGTGATCACTTTTCTTGACGAATCGAGGGCGTTGCACTCCGGCGAAAACCGCCCCTTCCGGCGTTACTGAAGTTAACGCGGCCCCCTATACGCGCCAACGAGGGTCGGGGGGCGGGAGCACCGGCACATCGTGGCCCGGCCGTCCCATCAGGCCGGAGGTGAGCGCCTTGCCGAGCTCGACGCCCGGCTGATTCATCGGGTCCACGCCGTACAGAGCTCCGGCATGCACAACGGCGATCTGGAAGAGCATGAGCAGCGCGCCCGTCGAGCGGGCGTCGACGCGATCCACCATGAGGGTCATGTTGGGGCGCCCGGCGCGCCTCAGCGCCTCCGCGGTGGCGATGCGCTCATGGTCGAGCAGTTCGAAGAGGGTGCGATCCCCCAGGTAGGAGACCCCGGAGTTGCCGGAGAAAAGCGGTGGAATCGTGACGTCGCCGTCCGCTGCGGCGCGCCCGATGAACACCACCACCTTGTCGCGCGGCCCCTCCATGAAGAGCTGCAGCAGGGAATGCTGATCCGCCGCGCCGAGGGCCGGGAGCGGGGTCGGCCCCGTCTCGGCCCGGGCGCCGTCCACCTTGAGCGCCTTGCCGAGCGACTCCGCCCAGAGTTGCTGCACCCACCGGGCCACGCCCTTCAACCGGTCGACGTAGGGCATGAAGACGTGGATGCCCGCCCCCATTTCGGTGTCGGCGGCGTGCAGGAAGGTGGCCAGAACGCCGGCCGGGTTGCGCAGGAGGCAGGGTGTATCGCACCGCGCCGCCATCGAGGCCGCGCCGTCGAGAAGGGTCCCCGTGTCGATTCCGGCCAGCGCCGCCGGCAGGAGGCCGACCGGCGAAAACACCGAAAACCTTCCGCCAACGTTGCCGGGCACCGGCAGGGAGCGCAGGCCGCGCTCCTCGGCAAGACTCCTGAGGAATCCGCGCCGGGCATCGGTGGTGACGACCACGTTGTCCCCCGCATCGTTCGGGCCCAGCGCATCCTCGAGCCTTGCCCAGATCGCGAGGAAGAGGGCCAGGGTCTCGGCAGTGGATCCCGACTTGCTGACCACGTTGACGAGCGTGCGGCCGAGGTCGAGGCGCCCGAGCAGCGCGGCCGCGGAATCGGGGTCGGGGTTGTCGAGGATGTACAGCCGCGGGCGGTAGCCGCGGGCGGCGCCATCGAGTTCGTTCCAGCCGGGGGGAAGAAGTGCGTCCCGCAGGGCGGCTGCTCCCAGTGCGGAACCGCCGATCCCGACGACGACCACGCTGTCGAAGCGGCGGCGGCCCAGGGCGTCGGCCATTTCGCGGGTTCGTGCCGCGAGGGAGTGGTCGCCGGGGAGGTCGAGGAACCCGAGATCGCCGCCGGCGCGACGCGCACGCACCGCGTCGAAGGCGTCGTGGAAGCGCCGGGCGAGATCGCCGCCGGACGGCCGCCGCTCGCCGTCGTCCGCGGTACCCGCCTGGTTCCCACCGCCAGCGAGCCTCGCCGGGTCGACTCCCCCCGCCTCCAACACCCCCGCGACCATGTTGTCGAAGTGGATCGCGACGGGAGAAGGCCGGGCGGGCATGTCCGGGTTCAATCCACCTCGACCGTCAGCCCGTCGTAGGCCGGCTCGATTCCGGATGGCAGGGCGGCGGCCAGTTCCCGGTATCCGACCTTGTGGGTCAGGTGGGTCAGGAACGTGCGCTGCGCACCGATATCCCGGGCCGCCTCGATCGCCTCTTCCACGTTGAAGTGGGTGGGGTGCGGCGATCCCCACCAGAGCGCGTTCAGCACCAGCACCTCGACTCCGCGCAGGATTTTCCGGGCTGCGGAAGGCAGCCGCTTGGCATCGGTCACGTATCCGAGGCGGCCCACGCGAAAGCCGAAGGCGTCCGTGGGCCCGTGGGGCACGCGGAAGGGTGTGATCCTGTCCCCCAGCACCGTGGTGGCCACCCCTTCGCGATAGCTGCCGAGGTCGAGTCGCGGCTTGGTGGTGCCCTTCGGCACCGCAATCCGGTCGTTGAAGATGTAGGGGAAGCGCATCGTAATCTGCGCCCTCATCTCCTCGGGAACGTAGGTGGGCACGGCGTCCCGGCCGCGCGTCGAGAAGATCCTCACATCGTCGATCCCGTGAACGTGGTCGGCGTGCAGGTGCGTGTACCAGACAGCGTCCACGCGGTCGATGCGCGCCGCCAGCAGCTGGAGCCGAAGCTCCGGCGGCGTGTCGATCAACAGATTGCCCCCCGCCAACCCCAGCAGGGCCCCATGGCGCGTGCGCCTGTCGCGCGGATCGGTCGACGTGCAGTTGGCGCACGCGCAACCGATCACCGGAACCCCGAAGGACGTCCCCGTCCCCAGAAAGGTCAGCCGCACGTCATAGCTGCTCGACCCTCATGGTATTGGTCGAGCCTCGCCTGTGGAACGGAAGCCCGGAGGTTACGATCACCGGATCGCCCGCCTTTCCCCTGCCCGAATCGAGCACCACCCGCTTGCCCAGCTCCGTCAGGTTCTCGTAGGTGATCTCGCCGTGTTCCGCCAACACCGGCCTCACTCCCCACACTCCGGACAGCTGCCGGTACACCCTCTTCTCCGTGCACACGGAGAAGATCGGCGTCGCCGGACGGTAGGAAGCGACGAGGCGTGCGGAAAACCCGCTGCGCGTGATCACAATGATCGCGGGCGCATCCAGGTCCCGTGCCGAGCGCACCGAGGAAGCGGCGACCGCATGCTCGCGCAGAGATGCCCCGCGCCGCTGGATCGGCCCCATCTCGGCCAGATAGTGCGGTCCCTCCACAAGGACGCCGCTTCCTTCGATCTCTTCCGCGATGCGGACCATTACCTCCACCGTCCTGGCGGGGTACTTCCCGACGGCCGTCTCTCCGGATAGCATGACGGCGTCGGTGCCGTCCAGGATCGCGTTGGCGACGTCGGAGGTCTCGGCCCGGGTGGGGCTGGGGTAGGAGGTCATCGATTCCAGCATCTGGGTGGCGGTGATCACCGGACACCCGTACCCGTTCGCAGCCTGGATGATGCGCTTCTGCACGAGCGGCACCTTGGCGTAGGGAAGCTCCACCCCGAGGTCCCCGCGAGCCACCATCACCGCGTCGCTGTACTCCAGAATTCCCTCCAGATGCTCGACCGCGCTCGCCCGCTCGATCTTGGCCACCAGCCAGGCCCTGCCCCTGAGGTGCGCCCTGAGGACCCTTACGTCGTCCACGCTCTGAACGAAGGAGAGCCCCACGTATTCGGCATCCATTGCGAGGGCGAACTCGAGATCCTTCCGGTCCTTGCGGGTGACGGCGGGTGTGTTCAGGTCCACGCCCGGCAGGTTGATGCCCTTTCTGGAGCCCAGCAGACCGCCTCTCAGCACTTCGAAGTGCGCCCGGCCCCCGTCCGTCTCCAGGCACACGAGTTCGAGCTGGCCGTCGTCGAGGAGAATGTGGGTCCCGGGCGACACCTCCCTGGCAAGCGGCACATACGACGTGGGAAGCTCTCCCGGAGCGTTGAGGCCCTCGGGCGCGATCGTCACGACGCTTCCGTCCTCCAGCTGGACGGGCTCCGCGAGTTCTCCGATCCGGACCTTCGGGCCCTGCAGGTCGACCAGAATGGCGACCGGACGGCTCACCGTCTCGGCAGCCTCGCGGGCCAGCCGGATGCTGTGCTCGTGGAAGCGGTAGTCGCCGTGGGACATGTTGATGCGAGCCACGTTGATGCCCGCACGCACGAGACCGATCATGACGTCCGGCCTTGCGCTGGCCGGCCCGATCGTGGCGATGACCTTGGTCCTGATCATCGAATGGTGTGGCCTCCTCGCGTGGTGAAACTCGGTGCACCCGGGGCGGCGCGCGCTTCGGATGCGTCCATCAAGCTATCTTTGCCTGTTGCCGATAACCACATCCGCCATACGGAGCCGACCCCGCCACATGCCTGCCCGCGATCCCGGGACGACCGCCGTCCATCATGCCACCGCCTTTGTCGACCGGGTGGAACAGGTCCGCGCGGTCGAGCGGGCGCTGCAGCGCGCGCGGGACATCGCGCTGGATTGCGAGGCGGCGGGCTTCCACCGCTACTCGGACCGTCTCTGTCTGGTGCAGCTGTCCACCACGCACAGGACGTTCGTGCTGGACCCGCTTGCCATTGATCTGGCTCCCCTCCTCAAGCCGTTCCTCGAGGACCCCGAGCGGCGGATCGTCATGCACGGGGCAGCGTACGACCTGCGTCTCCTGGCCCGCGACCTGGGCATTCGCATAGCCAGCCTGGCCGACACCCAGGTTGCGGCCAGTCTCCTTGGCGAGCCCGCCGTGGGTCTTCAGGCGCTCCTCGGGGCGCATCTGGACGTCCGGGTCTCCAAGCGGTACCAGAAGGCGGACTGGGCAAAGCGGCCGCTGACGAGCGGAATGATCGACTACGCCGCCGGCGACACCCGTCACCTCCATGATCTGATCGCGATTCTCGAGGACAGGTTGCGGGAGCGGGGGCGCATGCACTGGGCCGAGGAAGAGTACGAATGGCTCTGCGCAAGCGCCGCGCAGACGGATGCGGACGAAGTGGCGATCGACCCGGTCACCCGGTTCAAGGACGCGAGGCGGATGGACGACCGCTCCGTGACCGCCTTGCGCGAGGTCGTCGCCTGGAGGGATCGGATCGCCCAGGCCAGGGACCGCGCACCGTTCAGGGTGGTTTCGGATCAGGCGCTCGCGGAGGTCGTGGCCTCGCGCCCCGCCTCGGTTTCGGCGCTGGCCGGCGTAAAGGGCTTCCCCGCGCGGCTGGCTCACACCAGAGGCCTGTCGCTGCTGAATACCCTGGAGCGCGTCGACCGGCTGCCAGCCGCCATACTGGTGCCCTACCCGCGGCCGCGGCGGCGAGGCAGCCGCTGGACCCCCGAGGACGACGCGACCCTGGATCGCCTGAAGGCAGCCAGGAACGAGGCGGCGGTCCGTCTGGGCCTTGAGCGGGGCCGCGTGATGTCGAATCACGTGCTGCGCAGCGTCGTCGTCGCGAAGGTGCGAAGCCGCGCGGAACTGGCGATGATCAACGATGTTCGCCAATGGCAGATCGAGATCCTCGGCAAAGATCTCCTGCGCGCCCTGAAGCCGCCGCGCCGGTAGCCGCCGAACCGAGAGTCCCGCTCGCGGCGCTCACCGCAGCATCGGCAACCCGTGACTGGAGTCCCACGAGCCGCCGCAGGAGGTCACTCTCCGCGGGCTTCCAGTTCCAGCTTGTACTCGATGCAGTACCGCGCGTGCGGCAACGCGTCGAGGCGCTCGAATCCGATCGGCTTCCCGGTTCCGTGGCACCGCCCGAAGTTGTCCGGGTCGCGGTACAGCCGGCGCAGCGCTTCCTCGAGGCGGTAGAGGTAGCGGCCCTCCTTGGTAGCGAAGACCGCGGCCTTTTCGCGCTCCATCGCCTCGGTTCCCTGGTCGGCCATGTGGTCGGTATAGCTGGACAGGTCGGAGTCCGTGGCGGAACGATTCGCCTTGGACAACTCGTTGAAGAGCCCCAGTCCGCGAAGCGCCTTGGCCCGCTCTTGGAGAAGTCTGTTCTCAAGGTGGGTAAGCTGCTCCTTGTTGAGCAGAGATCCGTCTCCGTTGCTCACATTGTCCGCCTTGGGCATCTGCGATGACGACATGGCTTACTCCTTCCAGCTCCCGATTGGAAAAGGTAACCTATAAGCGACACTTGCGCTCCGGCCACGAGAGAGACTTGGAAACCATCACCTGTCGACGCCATCCCGAGACCCCGGGTCCAGCCATCGCACGTCCGCCCTTCCGCTCGGAACTGGGCAACCGCATTCAGCAGGAGGTCTGCGCGCAATGCTGGCGCGACTGGCTGCAGCACCAGACGCTGCTGATCAATCACTTCGGCCTGGACCCCCGCAAGTCCGAGTCGCGGGAGTTCCTCTACGGACAGGTGCGTGCCGTGCTTTTCGGCGAGGGCGAGGTCGCCGACATCGATACCTCGAAGCAGGGTACGATCGGTCCGCCGGGGGGCTAGCGGCCGGGGCCGCTAGCGGTCCGTGGACAAGGCCGCCCGAGCACCGAGAGTGGTGAGGCGCCGCGCTGGCAAGGCGCGACGAGAGGGGAATAGCAGGGCTATTCGCTCGAGGAGCAACGCAGAGCGAAGCCTTGAAGCGACGACATGTAATCTAAACATTACAAGATGTAACGTTGTCTTGACGTTCCACCTACGCTAAGCGGAGCGGTCCAGCGCGGATGCATCGCCGCTCGAATGCCGGGGGGATCTTTTCCACGGGCCGCTCAGGTCGATCACCTCAATACGGCAGCGATCTCCACCAGCGCATCCTGGAGCACGTCCCGGCTCACCGTGAGGGGCGGCGCGAACCGCACCACCTGCTGATGCGTCTCCTTGGCGAGGATTCCACGCTGCTCGAGCGCCTCGCAGAACGGCCGCGCGGGCCCCGAGGAGTCCTTGATCACCACGCCGATCATCAGCCCCCTGCCCCGCACCTCCTCCACGTGCGGCGACCGGATCGCGCGCAACTCCTCCATGAACCAGCTCCCCAGCTCGTCGGAGCGACGTGAGAGGTCTTCGTCCAGGATCACGCGCAGCGACGCACTGCCCACGGCCGCGGCCAGCGGGTTGCCGCCGAAGGTCGACCCGTGGTCGCCCGGCCGGAACACGTCCATGAACTCGTTGTCGGCGATCGCGGCCGAGACCGGGTAGACACCGCCCCCGAGCGCCTTGCCCACGATGAGGATGTCCGGGCGCACCCCCTCCCAGTCGCAGCAGAAGAAGCGGCCCGTGCGCCCGAGTCCGGTCTGGATCTCGTCGGCGACGAGCGCCACCCCGCTCGCGCGGCAGATTTCTGCCGCACCCTGCATGTAGCCGTCCGGCGGCACGATCACCCCCGCCTCGCCCTGGATCGGCTCGACGAGGAAGCCGGCCGTATTGGGCCCGATCGCGGCCCGCAGCGCGTCCAGATCCCCGTACGGGATCAGCTTGAAGCCGGGCGTGAAGGGTCCGAACCCCTCGCGGTACTGGTCTTCCGACGAGAAGCCGACGATCGTGGTCGTGCGCCCGTGGAAGTTGTCCTCGCAGACGATGATCTCGGCCTGGTCCTCGGGGATGCCGCGCACCTGGTAGCCCCACTTCCGCACCATCTTGATCGCGGTCTCGACGGCCTCGGCGCCGGTGTTCATCGGCAGTGCCGCGTCGAAGCCGGAAGCCTCGCACAGTTCGCGCAGGAAGGGTCCCATCCGGTCGTTGTGGAATGCGCGCGAAGTGAGCGTCAGCCGGTCCAGCTGCTCCTTTGCCGCCGCCACGATCTCCGGGTGCCGGTGCCCCTGATTCACCGCCGAGTACGAGCTCAGCATGTCCAGATAGCGCTTCCCGTCCACGTCCCAGACCCAGACGCCCTCGCCACGGTCGAGCACGACGGGCAGCGGGTGGTAGTTGTCGGCCGAGTAGCGTTCGGCTTCTTCGAGGTAGCGGCTCGTCAGCGAGGCTGCGGGTGCGGACATCGTCGTCATGGTTTATCCCTCTTTTTTGTTGGGAAAAGATTCAGAGTTGATGAATAAAAATGCCAAAGGCCCGGAATCGCAACCTCCCGGTCGCTCCGGGCCCCACGGAAAACCCGACGAGGGAATGTAGTGAATCCGTTCGCTGCGGAGCTACGGGCGCCTGGTGTCGCGTCGCGGCAGTTCGCGAACTCGAAGAGCCGGGAGCTTGCCGGGGCACGACCTGGCTATCCGCTAACCGCATCCATCGCGGCGTCGTTGACGCGCAGCTGAAAGACATCGGGCCGGGCGTAGTGCCCCACCACGTCGAAGTCGAACTTCCCGCGCGCGACATCGCCCGGATCGAGATCGGCGTACAGAATGCCGGCCTCGCCGAGGAGCGGTTCGGCCAGCACGTCCCCCATTGGCCCGTAGATCGAACTGCCGCCGCGGCTGAGGACCTCGGGCCAGCTCTCCAGCTCGTCCAGGATCTCGATGTCGGGCGGGTAATGGTCGCGGGTGACGAACTGGTTGCAGCCGATCACGAAGCAGCGCCCCTCGAGGGCGATGTGGCGCAGCGTCGCTTGCCACCGGTCGCGGGAGTCGGCCGTGGGCGCGAGGTAGATGTCGACGCCCTTGCCGTACATCGCCATGCGGGCGAGCGGCATGTAGTTCTCCCAGCAGATCAGGCCGCCGACCGTTCCGAACGGCGTATTCACCACCGGCATGGTGCTCCCGTCGCCCTCGCCCCAGATCAGGCGTTCGGCAGCGGTGGGCTTCAGCTTGCGGTGGATGCCGGCCACGCTCCCGTCGGGCGCAAAGTACACCAGGGTGCAGAAGAGCGTGCCGGGCGACCGCGCCGCTCCCTTCTCGATCACGCCGACGGCAAGGAAGACGCCGGCTTCGGCCGCCGCTCGTCCCATGCGCTCCGTTTCGGGCCCCGGGACGGTGATCGCGGCGTCATAGTAGCGCCCGAAGGTGCGCCGTCCTGGCGGCTTGCGGCCCCCGACCGCGGTGCCGAAGGCCAGTCCCCAGGGGTAGCCGCCGACGAAGGCTTCGGGGAAGACGATCAGCTCGGCTCCCTCGGCCGCCGCCTCGGCCGTCATCTCGCAGAGGCGGTCCACGGCCGCGCCCGAATCGAAGGGGAAGCCGCGGGGCTGGGCGGCGGCGACGCGGACGTGTTGCTTGGCAGGCATTCCATTCTCGCGGTTGCGGTGGGGTTGACCGGCGCACCAATCTGTCCAGACTCGTTCCTTCGCACCACCCGAAGATTTCAACCGCTCTACACGGAGACGATAACGATGACAACCCGTGCCTCACGCACCCTCTTCCTCCTCCCGGCCCTGCTGATCGCGGGTCCGGCGGCAGCCCAGTCCGGCCACGACGCGGTGGCGGCTCACGTGGAGGCCCATGCGGCGGGCTACGGCACCGTCGCGCAGCAGATCTGGGACCTGGCCGAGGTCGGTTACCAGGAGACCGAGAGTTCGGGACTGCTGCAGTCGCAACTGGCGGCGGCCGGCTTCGAGGTCGACGCCGATGTCGCCGGGATGCCCACCGCATTCGTCGCGAGTTGGGGCACGGGATCGCCGGTAATCGGAATTCTGGCCGAATACGACGCGCTGCCGGGGATCACCCAGGGGCGGAGTCCGGAGCGCATGCCGCTTCCGGAGGTGGGCGCCGGACACGCCTGCGGGCACCATCTGTTCGGCACCGGCTCTGTGGCGGCGGCGCTGGCGGTGAAGGAGTGGCTGGCCTCGTCGGGGACGCCCGGCACGATCCGCGTCTTCGGCACCCCCGCCGAGGAGGGCGGCGCCGGCAAGGTGTACATGGTGAGGGGCGGACTCTTCAGCGACGTCGACGCGGTGCTGCACTGGCATCCCAGCAGCGGGAACAGCGCGAGCCCGTCGTCCTCGCTCGCCAACAAGTCGGCCAAGTTCCGCTTCCGGGGGGTTTCGGCACACGCGGCCGGCGCCCCGGACCAGGGACGGTCGGCGCTGGACGGCGTGGAAGCCATGAACCACATGGTCAACATGCTGCGCGAGCACGTCCCCCAGGAGACGCGGATCCACTACGTGATCACCTCCGGGGGATCGGCCCCCAACGTCGTGCCCGACTTCGCCGAGGTCTACTACTACGTGCGCAATCCCGATTCGGAGAACGTGAGGGCGATCTTCGACCGGGTGGTCCTCGCGGCCGAAGGCGCCGCCACCGGCACCGGCACCGAAATGGACTTCGAAGTCATCCACGGCATCTACGCCATGCTCCCCAACGATGCCCTGCAGCGAAGGGCCCACGATAACCTGACGAGGGTTGGCGGCGTGACATACGACGACGCCGAGCGCGCGTTCGCGTCGACGATCCAGAAGACGCTGGCCAGCCCCCGTCCGCTGGAGAGCGCGGCCAGCGTGGAACCCTACGCACCCCGTGTCGGCGGCGGCTCCACCGATGTCGCCGACGTGAGCTGGGTCGTGCCAACGGTGGGAATCGGCACGGCGACCTGGGTGCCGGGGACCCCGGCCCACTCCTGGCAGGCCATCGCCGCCGGCGGCACTTCGATCGGCGAGAAGGGGATGGTGGTCGCGGCCAAGACGCTGGCCATGATGGCCGTCGATCTCTTCACCGACGCGGAGTTGCTGGCCGCCGCCAAGGCGGAGTATGCGGAGCGGGTGGGGCCGGACTTCGAGTACGTGTCGCTAGTGGGCGACCGGCCGCCGCCGCTGGATTACAGGAAGCCGGCTACGGCGGGGCGGTGACGGCAGGCGCCCCCTATCCGCACTCCGAGAACCCGCACACGTAGCACTTCTTGCACCCCTCCTCGAAGGCCAGGTGGCTGGCGCCGCACGACGGGCAGGCTCCCAGCGCCGCGGCGCTCTCGTCCACGTACTGGCCCCGGGACGCCATCGCGGCGGTCGCCTCGGCGTGGGCCGGGGCCGTCGCGTCGATCGGCAGCTCCACCTGCACCCCCTCCTTCTCGGCGATGTAGTGGTCGAACGCCTGCGCGATCGCATCGGGGGCGGACAGCACCTTGTTCGGCCCGATCCCGACCGCGCGGTCGCAGGAGATGCCCCGCAGCTGGTCCCGCACGGCGGTGATCGGAATCCCCGACCGCAGGGACAGCGACACCAGGCGCCCGATCGCCTCGGAGTCGGCCATCGCGGCTCCGCCGGCCTTGCCCAGCGTGCAGAAGACCTCGAAGGGGTTGCCTTCGTCGTCCTCGTTGACGGTCACGTACAGGTCGCCCAGGGGGCAGTCCATCTTGATCGTGCGACCCTTCAGCATCGACGGGCGCTGGCGCTTGTGGCGCAGGGCCGAGACCTCGCGGTCGTGTTCGCCGAGCGTCTTCTTGATCGCTTCCAGCTCGCCCTCGAGGCGGTGGGACTTCTCGCGCGCGTCCGCCAGCTCGCCGGTGAGCGCCTGGATCTCGACCACGCCCGCCCCCTCCTCCTGGCCGGTCTTGCCGGTGGAGAGCACCTGCATGGGCCGTGAGCCGTCGCGATAGACGGTGACGCCCTTGCAGCCGAGCTTGAAGGCCATCTCGTAGATCTCGCGCACGTCCTCGCGGGAGGCCTCGTGCGGGAAGTTGGTCGTCTTCGAAATGGCCGAGTCCACGTGCGCCTGGAAGGCTCCCTGCATGCGCACGTGCCACTCGGGCGTGATGTCGTGCGCCGTGCGGAATGTGTCCTGGACCTCGCGCGGCACCTCGTCGAAGTGGATGTGTCCCTCTTCGGCGATGCGCTCCATGAGCTTGGCGCTGTACCACCCCTCGTCCTTCGCGCGCGCCACGAAGTCCTCGTTGACGTCGGGCATCATCACGCCCGCCTGGTTGCGCATGAAGGCCACCGCGAAGAGCGGCTCGATCCCGCCGCTGCACCCCGCGATGATGGAGATCGTTCCCGTGGGGGCCACGGTCGTCAGGTTGCAGTTGCGCAGCCGCCGCTCGGGCCGGACCCGCTCGCCAGCCATGTTGCGGGCACAGCTTTCGTCAGGGCCCCAGATCGATTCCCTCCACGCCGGGAAGATGCCCCTGCTCTCGGCCAGCTTCTCCGATGCGACGCGCGTCTCATCCTCTATGAACCCCATTACAACGCGGGCCAGCGCCACACCTTCGTCCGAGTCGTACTGCACGCCGAGCCGCACCAGCAGGTCGGCCCACCCCATCAGCCCCAGGCCGACGCGGCGGATGTTCTGCGCCAGCTCCGAGATTTCGGTCAGCGGATAGCGGTTGGCGTCGATGACGTTGTCGAGGAAGTGGGTGGAGAGGTGCACGACGCGGCGCATCTCGTCCCAGTCGATCCCCTCCTCGGGGGTGGCGAAAGTCCCCTTCTTCGCGAACGCACCCACGTTGATGCTGCCCAGATTGCAGACGTCGTAGGCCAGGAGCGGCTGCTCGCCGCAGGGGTTGGTGGCCTCGTAGCCGCCCAGCGCAGGGACGGGGTTGTACTCGTTGGCGCGGTCGATGAAGAAGACGCCAGGCTCGCCGGTCTTCCAGGCCCCCTCGACGATCATGTCGAAGATCTCGCGGGCGTTCTCCCGGCCGGCCACCTCGCCGTCCCTGGGACTGATCAGGTCGTAGTCCTCACCCGTCTCGACCGCGGCCATGAAGGCGTCGGTGATGGCGACCGAGATGTTGAAGTTGGTGACCTCCGAGGTGTCGTTCTTGCAGCGGATGAAATGGCGGATGTCGGGGTGGTCGACCCGCAGGATCCCCATGTTGGCCCCGCGGCGGGTGCCGCCCTGCTTCACCACCTCGGTGGACGAGTCGTAGAGGCGCATGAACGAGACCGGCCCCGACGCCACCCCCATGGTGGAGCGCACCGGGTCGCCCTCGGGACGCAGCCGCGAGAACGAGAACCCCGTGCCGCCTCCGGACTGGTGCACCAGCGCCATCGCGCGCAGGGTGTCGTAGATGCCGCTGCTGCCGTTCGACAGCGCGTCCTCGACCGGCAGCACGAAGCACGCCGAGAGCTGGCCGAGCGGGCGGCCGGCGTTCATGAGGGTGGGCGAGTTGGGCTCGAATCCGCCCGTGGTCATAAGGTCATAAAAGCTGCGCGCCACCTCTTCGATGGCGCCATCGGACGCTCCGTAGTTTCTGTCCTCTTCGGCAATCACTCTGGCTACCCGCCAGAACATCGTTTCGGGGTCTTCGATCGGTTCGCCCGACTCGTCCTTTTTCAGGTACCGCTTGGCAAGGACGATGCGGGCGTTCTCCGACAGTTGGGCGGGCGGCAGATCAGCCGGGGGCCGATCGTCGAACTCACGGGCAGGCTCGGAGCGTACGGTCATTGCGTTACTGTCCTGTGGGCTGCTGGGGAAACTGTGGAAAACTGGGCCCCTGGTGGGCTTTACCGTGTGGAAAGCCCTCGAAAGATCAATTCTTTCAAGGGCTTGCGATTGTGGAAATCGGTTCCGTACCCCAAGATGTAGTGGGGTATATAACTTAAGGACCCAAGCGCTTGTGGTCAAGGCGAAGGCCGGGTTGCAGGCGCCCGTCGAGCGGCAGGGGGGGCACTTCCGCGGTGCGGCCGTCTAGAAGGCGTTTCCGACCCGGATGTAGTAGACGGCGCCGTCTCCCGCGTTCAGCGGGACTCCCGCGCCGAAGCGGAAGTTGATCCCGCGCAGGTAGATCGGCGCGACGATCATGGACAGCTCCGCGCCGACGCTCGCGAGGGCCTGCTGGCGCGGATTGTCGTAGCGCCGCTGGCCCAGGACGGGGCCCCAGGCGTTGCCCGCATCGAAGAACAGGGAGCCGTGGATGCGGTCGAAGAAGAGGGGTGCGAAGGCCAGCCCCTGGTCGATCAGCGCGAGGGGAAAGCGGTACTCCACGCTGGAGGTCCAGGCGATCCGCCCCGAGCGGTAGTTGTCGCGGTAGCCGCGCACCGGAAAGAGGCGTGACGACCCCCCGAAGAGCCCCAGGCCCGTGACCGGCTCGGGAGACCCCTCCGCGTCGCCGACGTCGAAGTGAAACTGGTCGGCGCCCGGGCCGCTTGCGGCGCCGCCCGAAACGCGTAGCGCAAGCACGTGGTTCGCGAATCCGAGCCGGCCGAGCGACTTGAAGGCCGACACCTCGCCCGTGAGTTCCCCGTAGCTGCGATCGGTGCCCGCCACGCCGCGCGAATCCGCAGCGACGCTGTTTTCTCGCCGCATTCGGGCGCTCAGCCATGCGCGCAGGCCGTCCTCCCGCGAGAACGAAAGCGCCCGCCGCTGGGTGTTCGCGGTGGAGAGGGTGGCGCGCAGCTGGGTGTAGGAGGTGTTGGGCGGAGGCCTGGAGAGCTCCGGGCCCTGGTCGCCGTTGACGTCCTGCAGGGTGAGGTGTTCCTGCACGAAGCCGCCGCTCAGGCTCAGCGCCGTCGATGAACGGTAGCGCTGCCGCAGGAACGAGGTCGAGAGCGTCGCCGAGCGCTCGCGCTCCACGAGGAAGAACTCCCGGGTGCTGCCGTCGCTGAACTCGACCGGGAGCGTGCGCGACGAGGCGTCGTAGCTTTGCCGCAGCGAGAGTCCCAGCACCGGGTTTCCGAGACCCCGGTAGCTGTACCCGAAGCTGCCCGCGAACCGCTGCGCGTCGAGGGCGATCCGTCCCGCGAGCGAATACGAGTGCCGGCCGACGAGGTCGGAGCCGCCGGTCGAGAGGCCGACCAGTGGCTTGAACACATCGTGCACCGTCCCCGACTCGTCGGTCCCGGTCTCGGCCGCGGTGTAGAGAGGGGTCCAGTAGTAGGGGCGAAGGGTTCCGCCGGGCCTGTACCCCCCCGGAGCGGTCCACTCCTGATCCGCCTCCGCCAGGCCGGTTGCGTCCGCAGCTTCGGTCTCCGCGGCAGGCGCAACAGCGGCCGCCCCCGCGTCGGCGCCTCCCTCCGCCACTTCGAACCGCGCGCTGGTCGGCTGCGGCTCGAACCACTCGCCGGGCGCGAAGGGAATCCGCTCGATGTGCCATCCATCGGCGTGGTAGGACGAGAAATAGATCCACTCGCCCGCTGGATCGACCGACGGGTGAGCCGCGCCGCCGACCACATTCGTCACCTGGCGGACTTCCGGCGCCGCTCCGTCTTCGAGGTTGGAGGCGAAGAGGTTGGGGATCCCCGTGCGGTCGGACGACCACACCACCGTCGACCCGTCGGGCGACCAGAAGGGAGTATTGTCCACCGCGCGGTCGCGGGTCACTTCGCTGACCACATCTCCCGCCTCGTCCAGCACGACGATGTCCATCATCGCGGGAGCGTCCCAGCGCACGGCCGCGATCCGCCTCCCGTCGGGCGACCAGCGCGGATAGGCCCAGTGCCGGTCGGGGCGCGGCTCAACCAGCGGCGTCACCTCGCCCGTTGCCAGTTCCACCATCACGAGCGCATTGGTGCCGCCGCCCTCCTGCACGGCCACCGCGCGCCGCCCATCCGGCGATGCGTCGGCGTAGGTGAGCCGTTCGCCCCGCGTGAGCCGCTCCACCGCGCCGTCGCGCCCGGCCCGGTAGAGGTCGCTCGTCAGCCGATACCGGTCGGTGAAGTCGAGCTGGGTGAACACGAGGTCCCCGTCCGGCGCCCACGAAAGCGTCCCCCCGACCCCGTTCACGCGGGTGAGCCGGCGCGCGTCGCTCCCGGCCGGATCGGCCAGGCGGATCTGCGTGGCGTCCACCCCGTCCGAGCGCACCCATGCGACCGTGCTCCCGTCGGGGGACACCACCGCCTGCTCGGCCCGCCGCCCCGCGGTCTCCACCTCCTGCCCCGCCGTGATCGGCGCCGCCCGGGCAAGATCCTCGGCCAGCGCGCGGTAGGCGACCGTCATGTCTTCGCCCCAGGCGCCCCAGCTCTCCCGCACGCTGACCCCGAAGGCGTCGCGCGCGGCGGCGTTGATCCGGTACGGGACCCACAGCCCCGCCACCGAACGCGCAAACCCGCCGAGCGACTCTTCGCCGTGCACGCCGGCCATATGCTCCAGGTAGCGGGCGCCGTACACGTACGCCCGGTTTCCCGCAGGCCAGACGGGTGAGTTCCCCGACACCTGGGCGACACTTCCGAACTCGCCTGCCAGGGCCGAAGCTCTCATCACCATCTCCTGCCAGGTCCCCTTGACCCGGCCAGCGCCGGTCAGCTCCGACTCGTAGTAGGTGGCCAGCCCCTCGAGGAGCCAGGTGGGAGCGGCCCCGGACGGGAAGACCGGCCACGCCGTGGGGAGCCTGCCCAGGACCGTGCGGACCACCTTGCCGAGCGTCCCCGTCATGTCGAGTTGGAAGGTGTGGACCAGCTCGTGGGTGATGACCATCTCGAGCCAGTCGTCGAAGTACGAAATGCTGCCGCCGTCGACGGGAGGGCGCGTGAAGATGGTGACCCGGTTGTAGGGGATCGGGGTGGCGAAGCCGTTGGCGATGTCGGCGTGGTCGGTCAGGAGGAGTTGAATGGGGGTGCCCGGAGTGTCGACGAAACGGTCGGCGAGTTGCCCGTAGGCCCGTTCGGCCATCGCGGCGGCGCGTTGTGCAACGTCGTCGAGCGGCGCGGGGTAGGTGACGACGAAGTTCTGCGTGCTGAACTGGCGCCAGTCCTCGTCGGGGGGGACGCGCTGGGCGGACGCGGGGAGGGCGAGGGCGGCGAGGGCGAGGGCGGCGAGGGCCGGGGCGAGGAGGGGGCGGGGGGATTGGATCGGTCTATTCCGGTTCATATTCGTCTGGACGATCGTTACCGCCGCTCCAGAATGGGTATCGTCATGGAAGCCAAAGCAGCCGCCGACGGAGGCGTGCCCCAGTCGTCGGCCAGGCACGTCGCCAACTGCACTCCCGTCCGGGAAGGTTCGCCTCCTGCTTCCCCTCCCCGGTCATCATCGGTTGTCGGGGCGGTTATCGCCAGCAACGAGATCGGGGACCCGGCCTCGCTGGTCAACTGTGCGACCAGACAGAAGCGCTCGGGGTTGGCCTGGATGACGGGATTGACGTAGGCCGGTCCCGAGAAGTCCCAGTTGCCTGCGACTACATACCCCACTCCCAGAGAATCCGCCTGGGTCAGCAGGGTTTGGCCATCGTCGGTGAAGGGATACGTCACCGATGCGTGCCCACTGAACGCGTAGAAGAGCCTGGGCTTGCGGGTAAAGACTCTCGAGCCCTCCGGCAATCCGGTCCGTGCCCACAGGGCCATGGCCTGAAACTCGCTGATGTTGTCCCCATAGCAGCCCATGGGTCCCAGCGCGGCCACCCGAACCCGGCACTGATTCGCTTGATCGGCCCGCTCTGTCCATGAATCCACCGCTGGTACCGCGACGAGGGCAGCGGCTACGGCCACGATCCAGGCGGGGCGGCGGAAGACTCGGCTCGCTCCCCAGGCGACCGTCTCGCCAGCGTAGAGCAGGACCAGGGGCAACAGGGGCAACGCGAAACGGTCCCCCGCCCACTGGATCGGCCACACCAGGATGAGGCCGGTGTAGAGGGGGAAAAAGATCTCGGCCACGCCGGGGCTGTGACGCGCTCTGCGAAACCATCCCACGACAACGCAAGCGGAAAGCACCACGCCGAATGCGGCTCCGAGAGTGCCGGTCATCCCGCTCAGGCCGGTGGGCACATGTTCGAGCGAGTACTCCTGCAGGTTCTGGCCCACCCGCTGGACAAGGTCTCCTGGTCCGGCCGTTCCCAGGTCGGGAGCGTAAGGGTTGAGCATCCAGAACGCGGAAGCGTATTCCCCCCCGGACCGGAATTGCCAGGGCACTGCCAGCATTGCAAACACGACACCCAGCAACGCCAGCGTTGACCAGCGCCGCCCCAGCGCCAGCCAGATCGCCACCGCGGCGATCAACGGCAATCCTGCCGACCGGGTGAAGTAGGCCGCGACCGCCAAGCCCAGTCCCGCGGCCAGGCTTGCACGCGACACGCCATCGGGACCGTTTGCAGGCAGCGGCCGTCTTCGGGCTTGCGGCGAGTCGGGGGTCAGGGCCCAAAGACATCCGAATGTGAACGCCAGAAACAGGGGCTCCGCGAGAATCCACTGCGTGTGAAAGAGAACGGCAGGCGATATCCCGAAGAGGAGTGCCGCAAGTGCGGCGACAGGGACACCGTGGACTCTTCGCACCCACAGGTAACAAAAGGCCGTTGCGGCCGCAGTGAACAGTATCGACGACGCCTTGAGGATACCCCAGGTCTTGGCGCCCAACAGGATCAACAACGCCAGAAAGCCTGGATAGAGTGGCGGGTACCTGGTGTGAGGCGGGGCGCCTGGGTGCCACAGTTCCGAATAGGCTCCATCTCGCGCCAACGACTGGGCCAACGAGACGTACGCGGCGTTGTCTCCTCCCATGTGGGCCGACGGCCATGCGATGAAGACGGCAAGCAGCACGTGGACCACTACGACCAGTCCCAGGATGAAGACCGGCGACGTCCACTGGACCCTAGACACTCCCCGTCTCCCGCGGCTCGAATTCACTCATCGTGCCGTCGACCCGGTCGAGCGCATCCCTGGCCTGGTCAACCTCCAGGCCCATTCGCTGCATCACGATCGCGGTCTTGACGTGACCGCCGGCACGGTCGAGCAACGCGCGCGCTTCCTCCCTCGCCAGCGCCAGAGTCGACATCAGGATCCGTTCCCCTCGATCCTGCAGCTTCCGACATGTTACCTGCAGGTCCACCATCAGATTCCCGTAGACCTTGCCACAGCGCACCATGGACGCCGTTGTGATCGTATTGAGCACCATCTTGGTCGCAGTGCCGGCCTTTAGTCGAGTGGATCCTGTAATCACCTCCGGTCCCGTGAGGAGTGCGACCACGACATCGTGTCGCTCTCGCAGTTTCGGGGGTGGTGGTGTGCACAGGATGAAGCCGGTGCGTGCTCCAAGTTCACGCGCACGCGTCAGGGCCCCATGTACATAGGGCGTGGTTCCGGAGGTGGCGATTCCGATCACGAAGTCGTTCGGGACAACCCCTCTTTCGTCCATGGCGAGCGCCCCGTGCTCGGGGTTGTCCTCCGCTCCTTCCTGCGAGCGCACCAGGGCTTCGTAGCCACCGGCAATGACGCCCTGAACCATCTCCGGGTCTGTGCCGAAGGTAGGCGGCATCTCTGCGGCGTCCAGGACGCCAAGCCGCCCCGACGTGCCCGCCCCGACATAGAACAGTCGTCCGCCACTCCGAAACGCGCTGACAGCGAGATCCACGGCCTGGGCGATCGCCTCGCTCTCCCGGCCCACCGCCTCCGCCACGCCGACATCCTCATCGTTCATCAACCGGACGATCTCCAGCGTCGACAGGCGGTGGATGGTCCTGGTCCTGGGATTCCGTTGCTCAGTCAGACGATCATCCAGCATCGGCTACGCCCTCGTTGGATTTCCCTTGGGACAGCGGCCAGATCAGGTTCTCCGTGCTATCGCGAGGAGGTTCTTTCCGATCGGCAACCGTAGTCGCCTGCCGATAAAGGTAGTCAGCGGCAGAACCACCCGGTCGTACACCAGGACATTCCCGGGCGTCAACCCAAGTCCCAGGACGCGGCAGCAGACAAACCAGGCTACCATCCCCACGAAGTCCTTGTATTCCATCTGGACTATCTCGAATCCGGCGTTCCGGAGCTTCTCCGACAGTTCCGGCTTTCGGTATCTGCGATAGTGCCCCAGTGAGCGGTCATAGCTGCTGTATAGCGCGGGGACGGCGGGTACCCACAGACACAGGTGGCCACCGGGACGAAGTGTTGAGTGCATCAAGGCCAACTCCGTCACATCATCCTCGACATGCTCGAGAACGTTGACGGACACAATGGAATCGGCCGTGTCAATTCGAGCGTCTGCTGCGACCGAAGCGAGGAAGCCGCGATGAACCACCGCCATGTCGTGGCGTCTCAAGCGCTCGGCAACTCGGGCATACATGACATCGTCGGGCTCGATGACATGCAGCCGCTCCAAATCCTGTTCCAGCAGGAGGACCGAGACGTTGCCGATCCCCGCGCCCACCTCCACGACATGCTCTCCGAGGAAGGGAGAGAACATGCGGACGATTTCCCTGTTGTACCGGTCGGCCACCAGCATCGCCTCGAGATCGTGTCCCAGGTATCCATGACCATCGGGATTCGCCGGGTCATTCGCTTCCGGGGATTGAGCGACCGCTTTCGACGGCGCGGTGGCGGGATTGTGGGTCATCTCGAAGTATCGGTAGCCCGGTGAGTGTTGACTACCCCATCATGATTAGCTTCGTACCTGTCATCGCCTGTCCCTCCGTCAACACACCCAGAGAGATGCACGCCACCCAACCCCACCGCCCCCCACGCGGCACCATCCCCGCCCTTCTCCTCCTCGCCCTTCTCGGCTGCCAGCCGCCCGCCCAGCCCGGCGGCGCCCCGAGCGCTTTCATCGAAGCGGGCGGCGCCTTCCCGGCCACCTGGCACTTCGCAGCCGACGACCAGCCCGTCACCGCCACCGAAGGCATGGTGGCGACCACGGACGCCTATGCGTCGCAGGTCGGCGTCGACATCCTCGCGGCCGGCGGCAACGCGGTCGACGCGGCCGTCGCCACCGGTCTTGCCCTCGCCGTCGTGAACCCCGAGGCCGGCAACCTCGGCGGCGGCGGCTTCATGATGGTCCGCCTCGCCGACGGCACCGTATACGCCCAGGACCACCGCGAGAAGGCCCCGATCGCCGCCACCGCCGACATGTACCTCGACGAAGACGGCAACGTCACCGACCGCTCCATCGTGGGCCACCTGGCAGCGGGGGTCCCGGGCTCCGTGGCGGGCATGTGGGACGCCCACACGCGCTTCGGCGTGCTCCCCTGGGCCGACGTCGTCCAGCCGGCCATCGATCTCGCCAACGGCTTCGAGGTCACCGTGCGGCTCGTCTCCACCCTGGAAGCCGCCCAGAACGGCATCCGCGCCTTCTCGGCGAGCGCCAGCGTATTCCTCCCCGGCGACGCCGTCCCCGCCATCGGCGACACCTTCTCCCAGCCCGACCTCGCCGCCGTCCTCACCCGGCTGCGCGACCAGGGGCCCGACGACTTCTACCGCGGCGAGACGGCCGCCCTCATCGCGGCGGAGATGGAGCGCGGAGGCGGCATCATGACCCTGGAGGATCTCGACCGCTACGCCACCGTCTGGCGCGATCCCGTCACCTTCGACTACCGCGGCTACACGGTGCACTCGATGCCGCCCCCGTCGTCGGGCGGGCTCACCATGGCCGCCATCGCCAACCTCGTCGAGCGCTGGGACCTCGGCGAGATGGGATGGAACACCCCCGAGACCATCCACGTCATGGCCGAGTCCTTCCGCCGCGCCTACGCCGACCGCAACGAGTACCTCGCCGACCCCGACTTCGTGGAGCTCCCCGCGGACGAATTCCTCTCCGAGACCTACGCCGACGCCCGCGCCGCCACCATCTCGCTCGACAGCGCCACGCCGTCCGCCGAGGTGAACCCCGGCATCGAGGCCTTCCTGGACGAGAGCCACACCACCCACTACTCGGTCGTCGACGGCGCGGGCAACGCGGTCGCGGTCACGACCAGCGTCAATTCGTGGTACGGCGGCAAGGTCGTCGTCGACGGCGCGGGGTTCTTCCTGAACAACACGATGGACGACTTCACCGCCAAGCCCGGCACTCCGAACCAGTTCGGCCTCGTCCAGGGCGCGCGCAACGCGGTCGGCCCCGAGAAGCGCATGCTGTCGGCGATGAGCCCCACGATCGTGGAGGACCCCGACGGCAACCTCTTCCTGCTGACCGGCACTCCCGGCGGCTCCACGATCATCACCACGGTCCTGCAGTCGATCTTCAACGTCGTCGACCACGGCATGAACGTCGTGCAGGCGGTCCACGCGCCGCGGGTTCACCACCAGCACCTCCCCGACCTCGTCTTCTTCGAGAACCGGGGCCTGCCGGACGCCACCGTAAGCGCCCTCGAATCGCTCGGCCACACGGTCCTGCAGCGCGATCCGGGACCGCCCGACGCCTACTTCACCGGCGGCATGTCCGGCGATGTGCAGATGATCATGGTGATGCCCGACGGCTCCTTCGCCGGATGGTCCGATCCGCGCAGGGGTGGCAGGACCGCAGGGCGGTAGGGTGGAGGAGGGTCGGCCGAACGGGCGCGGGCCGGTGGCGGTCCGTATGCGCCGCCTTCGCAGCGGCCTGGAGGGGAGCTTCGGCCATGCCCGAAAGTCAGCGTTCTTCGTGGCCCTGGCAGCCGCATTCATCGCGGCGGGAGCGACGGCGACCGACATCCCCCAGGACCAGGTCCTGATGCTCTGGGGCGGCATCAGCCCGGACGGCCGCCTGCGCCTCGACCCCGCCTTCGTGATGGATGCGCCCGAGAAGATGCCATCGGAGCCGGGGCCCTACCGCATCGAGGTGACCGGCGAGGGCGGGTCCGGCTTGCTGTCGCTCGACTTCGACATGGACGAGATCTCCGACGGGAGCGGCGGCTTCCTCTTCATGGCGCCCTTCCGGGAGGAATGGCGGGGGGCGCTCGACCGGATCGTCCTGCGAGGGCCCGAGGGCACGGTCACCCTGGACCGCTATACGCACCGTCCGATGGCGATCGTGATCGACCGCGCGAGCGGCCAGATCCGTGCGATCCTGCGGGGCGCGGCCGCCGAGGCGCGGATCGAGGCAATTGCCGCGGAGGGAGCCGAGGCGGGGGGTACGGCTAGCGATACCCGCGTGCTGGTGAGCTACGGGCTGCCCTCCAGCTCCGGACCACCGGCCCCTGGACCGCCCCGCTCCGGACCCTGCTGAAGCCGCGCCGCCTGAAATACTAAACAATATTGTTTAGTATTACTCCTGTGGCATTGTATGGGGCTCCAAGCCGGTCCCGGGGCACCGTATCCACGCGCGGCACGGTGTCGGTACGCGGCACCGAGTCCATCATCCCTTCCGGTGCCAGCGAGTCCCCGGGCAGCCACATCGGCGCATCACTGGGCACGAACACCGCTTCCCGCAACTCCACCATGATGATCGATCCGGCCGTAATCCTGCCGGGGAGGACCGTCATCGCGTCGCGGCCACCCGCCTGGCGGCGCGCGCGGTCGGCTTCCGGGTCGAGCGTTACCGGGGCATGGGTGACCAGGGTCTCGATTGGCCGCTCGTAGCTCCACGCCGACAGCGTCTCGAAGGAGACCTCCAGAATCGGGAGCTCGCCGGCGCCGCCCGAGCCCGCCGCGGCCTCGACCCGGCCGAGGAACTTGACGCCCCGGGGGATCAGGATGGTGCCGTCCGCGCCCACGACGTCCTGGATGACGGTCGCGATCACCGGGTCGCCGGCGTCGAACACGTCCGTCGAGATGTCGTGGTCGGCGGTCAGGGTGACCTCGGTGCCGCCCGGGATCCTGAGCGGGGGGCTGAGGGGTGGGAGGGTGTCGCTCGCGGCGCTGTCACCCGCCGCCTCGACGGCGACGATGGCGGTTTCGGCCTGGGCGGGATCGGTCGCGCCGGGCGGCATACCGGGATCGTCTACGTCGGTGGTCGGGGGCGCCGCGACGGTGTCTCCGGGTTGCGCAGCGAGCTCGCCCCCGGTCCCGTCCCCGCCTTCGCCGCCCCCGTCGGCGCCCGGACCGCACGCGGCGAGGACGGCGAGTGCCAGGAGCACCGCGTTCCGGGTCGGCGCGGCTATGGTTTGGCTGGTCGTCATCCTCACTCCGTGCGGCGGGGACCCGGAGGGGCCGGGCGTCGTCGGGGGCCCGCAGGGGCCGGGCGTCGTTAATATAGAAGGCCTGCGGCGAACGGGCCGTTGCACCGCGCCGCGGACCGCACGCCCCCGCTCCACAACGCCTCCACGAATCCGATGCGCGAACTCAAGACCATCCTCCCCTATTTCCGCCCGTACCGGGTGGCGATGTTCTGGGGAATGGTCCTGGTGGTCCTCGCGAACGCGTTCACGCTCGTTCAGCCCTACCTCCTCAAACTCCCGATCGACGCGCTGACCGCGCCCGACGCGGCCGACCCGGAGGTGATCCGGCGCACGGTGATCACCTACGCGCTCCTGATCGTGGCGGCGGCGGCGCTGGGGGGCGTCACGCGGTATGGCATGCGCGAGATCCTCAACGGGCTGAGCCGGCGGATCGAGGTGGATCTGCGGAATGACTTCGTGCGGCATCTGCTGCGGCTCGACGCCGGGTTCTACGGCGCCAACCGGACCGGAGACCTGATGAGCCTGGGCACCAACGACACGCTGGCGGTGCGGCAGGCGGTCGGGCCGGCGGTGATGTATACGGGGAACACCGTGGTCAACTTCGTGCTCGGGCTCGGCGTCATGATCTCCATCAGCCCGATGCTGACGCTGGTGGCGCTGGTGCCGCTCGTGATCCTGCCGCCGCTCGTGGCGTGGTTCGGCAAGACCATCCACACCCGCTTCGAGCGGATCCAGGAGCAGTTCGCCGCGCTGTCGACGATGGTGCAGGAGAACCTGACCGGCGTGCGGATCGTGCGGGCGTACGGGCAGGAGGACGCCCAGGCACGCGAGTTCGACGCGCTCAACCGCGACTACCTGAAGCGCAACATGCACCTGGCGTATGCGTCGGGCGCGTTCCACCCCATCATGGGGCTGCTGACGGGGGCGGGGATGGTCGTGGTGCTCTGGTACGGCGGCGGCCTGGTGATGGCGGGGGGGATCGGGGTGGGTGACTTCGTGGCGTTCTCGTTCTACCTGGCGCTCCTCGCGTGGCCGATGATCGCGCTCGGGTGGGTGGTGAACCTCTTCCAGCGCGGCGCGGCCTCGATGGGGCGCCTGAACCGGATCTTCGCGATCCGGCCAAGGGTGGCGGCGCCGGCGCGGCCCCATCCGGCTCCCTCCGGCACCCCGACGATCGAGTTCCGGGACGTCTCCTTCCGGTATCCGGACACGGAGCGGCTGGTTCTCGAGGACTTGTCGTTCACGGTCGAGCCCGGGCGCACCGTGGCCATCGTCGGCCCGACGGCGTCCGGCAAGAGCACCCTGGTCTCGCTGCTCGGGCGGATCTACGACCCCACCGGCGGGGATGTGCTCTTCGACGGCATCCCCATTCCCGACTACGACCCGGCGGACGTGCGCGCCTGCATCGGTTTCGCGCCCCAGGACAGCTTCCTGTTCTCCGACCGGCTGGGCCGCAACATCGCGCTGGGGGTGCCGCCGTCGCTGGCGCTGGACGCCCGCATCCAGCGGGTACGGGATGCGGCCGCGGCGGCCGACCTGCACGACACGGTGGTGGACTTCCCCGCCGGCTACGACACCCGTCTGGGGGAGCGGGGCATCAACCTCTCGGGCGGCCAGAAACAGCGGGCCACGCTCGCCCGCGCGCTCGCGATCGACCCCCCGATCCTCATCCTGGACGACGTGCTGAGCGCGGTGGATACGGCCACGGAGTCACGCATTCTGAGCGGGCTGCGCGGCGAACTGCGGGGCCGCACGGCTTTCATCATCTCGCACCGGGTGACCGCCGTGAAGGACGCCGACCTGATCCTGGTGCTGGATGACGGGCGGATCGTGGAGCGGGGGCGGCACGAGGAGCTGGTGGCGCTGGGCGGGACGTATGCGACGCTGCTGAGGCGGCAGCTGCTGGAGCAGGATTTGGCGGGTGTGGCGTGAGGGTACTCGGCTCAGCCGCGCTACACCTCCCGGGCACGGGCCAGAAACTCCGCCCCCGTCTCGCACTCGAAGATCCGGTCACCGATCCGCGCAATGCGCTCCGGATCGGACAGCCCTTCAAGCAATTTGGACAAGCGGTCGGCGACCTGGGGGCCGAACTTCAATCCAGCCTGACGGCAGACGACGGTCGCACTCCCCTCGGCACGTCCCTCCCGATGTGCCCGCTCCTTCAGTTCCTCAACCCCTGCATACATCATCGTCGCCTCCTTGAGTGACTTCACTCTTTCCAGCACCTCGGTCTCCATCCCCCACGATTCCGCCGCTCCCAGGATCCACTCCCGAAACGCCTCCCGCAGCCTTACGTGCTGTGCTCCCGGATATGCCCGGCGCAGGTTCTCGACCACTCGCGAGACATTGGCAGTCGCCGGGTCGAGCTCCATGCTCGCGATCCACGACACCACGTTCGGCTCCGGTGGAGGTTGGCCCGCGACGCCCCTTAGGTCAAGCACCTTGCTTTGCAAACGCGGCTGGAATCGCGTGAGCCAGCCGCGAACCGGCTCGATCAGGTCAAACACATCGGCCGGCGCCTGCCAGCGCTTGCGGCCGTTGTAGATCGTGATCGCCAGTATCGGGGGTAGCATCCCGCCAGGGGCGAGCTGGCGCCGCCGTGCGTCCAGCCCGGCGAGACCGTGATAGGCGATCGCGACGTAGTAGAGCATCCGCACGGACATGTACCGGTCCCCTTCGGATTGGAATTCGATCGGCAGGATCAGGTAGCGAGAGCTTCCCCTGAAGTGGACTTTCCACAGAAGGTCGGCCTGTGAGCGGACCAGACCAGACGTGGTTCGCTCCGTGGCCAGGTTTTCCGTTCGCCCGAAGTCCAGTTCGTCGGCGAGCCGCTCGCTGATGAAACCGCGAATCAGGTGCTCGACGGCCAGGGACAGCGAGAAGAGCAGTTTGTACGACTGGTCCTGTCTCCGGGACAAATGGCTGGCTCCGGCGTGGTCGATTGGGGTCGGGGATTCCCTCCAACCCTTGTGTCGGAGCCAGGGCACGTCCATGGCTGGATGGGCGTGGATTCTGTAAGGTGTTGATGCTGTACTATTTACATTACCTACCCTGATTGTCGTTCCCCTATCTGTTCGTGTTTCCTGAACCGGATGCTGATCGACGGTCTCGGACACTCGCGGACGTCAGCGTTCGGTCGGGCCGTTGCAGAACGGCGTCGCCGTGCGACCTAGTAAGGTTGAAGGACGGTGCGAACTGACAGATCCGCGGGCCAACGACGAAGCCCCTCGTCAGCCCTGCCGGGGACTCGCGAAGTGTGGCCACGAGGCGTAGCCTGCTCTGACCGGCAGACCAGTCGGGCGCCAGCTCCCGAACAAAGTCGGCTCCGACCGTTGCTCCGACCACCTTCTCTCGCGCTCGCCAAAGCGATGCTCGCTCAAACACCCGCCAGAAGCGCATGAGCGTGGGGAAGACGGCGTGATGCCCAAGAATCGACGTCCACGGTGCCACACCTTCGGCGCAGCGTGCGCTTCCGGCTCGCGCGAACTGGCAGCTGAGGCCGAACACCACCATTATCAACCCGTTGACCAAGGCGGGGTAACTGCAAAGGCACGTGTGTCGTGGCGGTATCCAAGCGCCAAGGCTAAGGGGAAGGCATCATGTTTCGCACCGCACTCACGCTGCTCGCTGCCGCGACGATTACTAGCTGCGACGCATGTGTAGAGGTCAATGGATATCCGCCCCCAAACAGACCGCCGACGATATCAAATATCGAACTTCCCGACCCGGTCATGACCGCGGGCCAGTCACTCACGATTTCCGGTGCGGAAACTCTGTTCACGGACGATGATCCCCTTACGCTGACCGCTACATCCTCCGACACAACGGTCGTGGCGGTGTCTCTCGTTCGGGTTGACTACACCTATTCGTTGATCCTTGACGCCCTAGCGCCGGGAACAGCTGAGGTCTCCATCGTAGCAACCGAACCCATGGGCGATGGGAGCCGGGACGAATACCGGCCATCCGGGCGGTCCGTCACCCGAACAATCAACGTGACGGTCGTCGATTCCGCGGCGCAGGGGACGTGACGACAATGAGATCGCTGCTCGTGGCCGTGGTGGCTTCCCTGCAAGGATGTCTCCTGACCGACATTGCTGATGACGGATGTCCCTCTGCCGTTCAGCCGATTGATGTGAGCGGCGTGTGGAAGGGGACGATCCGCGATGCGATCCCCGTTCAGTTCGAGCTCGTACAGCTCAGTCCGACGATATCGCTGGGGGACCCCGCCGAGTTGAGCGGGACCGTTTCAATGACGCTTGGCGGGGGAGTGGGGGCAAGCGGTCCAGTGACCGGGGACACTAAATTCCTCAATTGCGGGGGCGAGCCTTCCAAGCAGACTGTCGGCCTTGATGCCGTGCTGTCCGTCATGCCGGACGACAACCTTGACTTGGCCGTGACTCTGGATTTCGTTGGATCGTTCGGCGGGGGGATTTTTGCGGGACCAGGCGACGTAGAAGGCCCGCTACGTTACTCTGGACCTACCTCCTTCACCTTCGGCCCGGATGGCGAAGTGGTGGGCTTTGAACTGGATGCTTTTTCGCAATCCTTCTTCACGCTAACCAGAGAGTAGCGCTCGCGTCCTCCCGGCGGCGATTGGACCACCCGCCGACCGGGGGCTCCGGGCGTGTGAGGACGCTGCCTGCCGCCTGCACGCCATCCCGCCCGACTGGGTTTCGGCGGACGCGGCCCTCCACGCTACCGATGTGGCCAGTTCCGGAGACCCGGACCTGCAACCGGGCACCGACCGCTTGGTGTCTTCGGCGCCCCGCTTCGAGCGCGTCCGCCGGGGCTGGCTCCCGACACGCTACTTGCCGGGAGCCAGCCGACGCAGTGTTGAACACTGCGGCCTGGCAAGGGGGACGCTGCGCCCCCCTTAGACCCCCGGCTTCCCGCGCCGCTGAGAGGTCAGCGGACGGGCGCGAGAGGCCGCGCCCCGAACCCCGTCGCCGGTGCGCCCCGTGCCTGAGCGCCGCACCGTGATGCTCGCCGCGCGCGTCACGCCGGCGGAGCATGCCGCTTGGAAGGAGAAGGCGGCTGCGGCGGGCGTGTAGCCGTCCGAGCTGTTGCGGCGCGCGATGGCGCAGACGCGGACGTGGACCGCGCCGGCGAGGGCCATCGAGCGCGAACGCACCCGCCAGATCGCGCGCATCGGCAACAACCTTAATCAGCTCGCGCGCTGGGCGAACACCCACGCTTCGGCGGCTGAGGCCGTCTCGGTGACCGCCCACCTCGTTTCGTTCGAGCGCTCGCTGCTCCGTGTCGCCCGCATCGGCGAGGAGGGCGCCGATGCTAGTTAAGTTCCTGCCGCACGGCAAGGGCTCCGCCAAGGCGGCGGTCGAGTATCTCGTCGGCGAGCGGGACGCCGAGGGACGGGAGCGCGAGGGCGTCGAGGTGATGCGCGGGAATCCGGAGATGGTGGCCGCCGTGGCCGACAGTGTGTCAGAAAAGACCATAAGTGACTGCTATAACATCACTTACATGACTAGCGACCAAGCGATTACCTCATTGCGTCCCTCTTCCCGAACGGGAATCCAATCGACCGTATCGGAGGTCCTTGGACCCGTGGACTCCAACCCCGGCAGACTCCGGATACCCACGCCGACGGGATCGGGGCCTATCTTCGGGCGGGCTGCCGTTCCAGCCTCCACACGTCTACATGGTCCAAATCCAAGTCGTCCTGACGGATAGTTGCGAGATGATCGCCACGGAAGACGGGGACGGTGCGCTCCTTGTAGGGAACGGCGGGGACGCTCCCGAGCAGCCTTCCCTCGGGATCGAAGAACTCCCAGCGGTTGCCTGCGGTGCGGATGACCTCGACCCATAACTTGCCGTCGGGGGACACGAAGATCTCGTTGATGAACGACTTCCGGTCCGGTCGGCTGTAGCTCCGGGTGTTGCAGGAACCGCCCGGCCACCGCTCCATGGCTTCATCGAACTCTGTACTTCCGGCCGCCCATTCCTCGTCCGAGATGGGTTCCGGCGGCAGTGTACGCTCGACTACCCGCAGGGTGTCGCTCTCGCCCTGCGTGAGGGCAATCCGGTAGAAATAGCCCCAAGCCGAATACGCGAATCCACCGGAAGCAGGGTGCTGCAAGAATTTTGCGGCAGTCGTGTTTGGATAGACGCCGATCAGCCCGTCCCAAGTGCAGCGAATCGGCTCGACCTGCCCAGGAAGGTCCCCTGGAACAGGCAGGAAGGAAACGGTGTCGCCCGTGTCGCCGCTGCTGTCGAGGCCCACCCACTGAGCGCCGTCATCAGGATCGAATGCGAAGCGGAAGACCTCGTTCTCACCGACGGGGAAGAAGCGAATGAATGCAGCCGAACCGGTCAGGACTCCCGAGGCCCTTCTTTGCCCGAGCCACTCGCCGTCAACGGAAAACTCGCCGACGCGCCCCTGGCCGGGATCGAAGGTCACGAGCCGATCCCCGGCCCACGCCAAGGAATAGAGGCTCCTGAACTCACCCGGCCCTTGGCCCTCCCCACCGAAGGTGCGCACATGCGCCCCGTCGAAACCGAAGACGCGGACTTCGAGGTTGGTGTTGTCGGCAACGAACACGGTCTGGCCGGGACCCAGGGCGACGGAGCTGACCGAACCGAACTCGTCGGGAGTCACCTGTTCCGTTAGCGATTTGGGTCCGATCGAGACGACCGGGGCAAGTCGCCATCCGGGTGGCGTGCCGGTGTTGGCGACGTGGACGACGCCGCCCACGGTATCGAAGGTGGTGGAGAGATCGCTGCGGCCGGGAGTGGAGTTCCCCTGATCGCAGGCCGCTGCCAAGGTCACCGCGAGTAGGAGCAGAACCTTGGAGGTGGAGATACGAAGCGGATGCGGGCGCGCGACCATTCTTGGCTCGATGATGGTGAAGGAAGGCACACCCAAAGGTTTGGCTTGCGCCCCGGTCCCTGCAAGGACTGGTCGGCAACAAGAGGCGGATGTGGGCAACGTGGCGGCAAGCAGCCATCATGGCGCTATGGGCCGGGGAAAGCTTCGTCGCCGCGACTTCGCGGCAACGATTTCAGGGGGGATCGAAGGGGGGAGCGCAGCCACCCCTCGTCAGCCTCCGTGTTATACACGGGGTATGCGGAACACTTGGGGCTCAGATCACGGCAGGAGATCATCTAAAGTCATACAGGACTGCATGATCCGCCATTCCTGCCGTTGGGCTGGATCTTTCTGGACCGTACCCGATTGACCGGAAAACCGGAATCGTTTGACGGGAAATCGAGGGGAGCCCGGCCGATACGAATCCGATAGGGTTCGAGGGGTTGGCGATGCGGGCGACCTCCTCGTGGCTTTCGAGGTGAACGGCACCGTTCATCCTGAGCAGGAGTTGCCGTTCCGGGACATCTTCAAAGCCGATAACCGGAACCTACTCCGTGCCGATGGACAGAGGTCACCGAGGCGGGACTCTCCCAAGCAAAGGCACCGCCCCGATTCCCGAGCGGCCTCTTCGCCGGAACCTCTCCCGGTCACCACATGGGTTGCTGATGACCGGGACTGTGGCATACCTTGCTACGAGCCCTTTGGCGGACAAATCCAACACGCGCAACAAACTGCTCCGATGGCGCTCGGCTGATGATCGCCGCGCCCTCGGCCGGGCGCGGCCGGTCGCTCGCATTCGGCCCCCGCCGAAGAGCCGGGCGGCGACAGGTAAGGGACTCTAGACGACATGAGAAGCGAACTTCAACTCTATCGCATTCAGCCGCGGCCGGCGCAGAGCGCGTGGCAAGCGAGCGTTTGGGCAGCCGCGCTCCTGGCGGCTGCATGGGTTGCCGCCTGCGCCGACGAGCCGGTGGTCGGTCCGCCGACGGCGGCCGTCGCAACCGATGCCGCACCCGGCGCGATGGCGATGGCACGGGCCGGCGACCGCGACATCCTCGTCGCGTTGTATAACGCGACGGACGGGCCGAATTGGTTCAATGACACCAACTGGCTGACCGATGCGCCTCTCGGGGACTGGCACGGCGTGCGGACGGATGCGGTCGGACGGGTTACCGAACTCAACCTCGCGGAGAACGGGCTGTCGGGCAGCATTCCATCCGACTTGGGCCAGTTGGCTCGACTCGACTGGCTTGATTTGGCCGACAACCATCTGTCCGGTCCCATCCCCGCCGACCTGGGTCGGCTGGCCAACCTTGTAACTCTTTTGCTCGACCACAACGAATTGACGGGTTCCATACCGCGGAGCTTCGGCGATCTGGCCAACGTCTTCCAGATGAACCTCGCAAACAACGAACTATCAGGCACCATCCCGGCGGAACTGGGGGGCATGGTCAACCTGGAGTACGCGCAGCTCCAAGGCAACGATCTCACTGGAACGATCCCGAGCGAGCTCGGCAACCTCACGGAATTGGTGGAGCTCTTCCTCGGCGGGAATCACGGCCTATGCGCCCCGGGCACCCGCCGGTTCGTTACTTGGCTTCAGGGCATTCGGTATGTCGAGGGTCTATTATACTGCAACAAGTTAGACGCCAAGGCGCTCGAAGACCTGCATCGGACGGGCGGTGGCTCAAGCTGGATGAACTCGGACGGCTGGCTGGGCGACGTTGTGTTGGAGGACTGGTACGGCGTCGAGACCGATTCCATCGGTAGGGTGACCGTGCTCGATCTCGCTGAGAACGGGCTCGCCGGCCGCCTGCCCGCGAGCGTGGGCAACTTGGCTTCGATGACCCGTCTCGAGATCGGCGACAACCCCGATCTTTCCGGGCGGTTGCCGACATCGCTGTCCCGCACGCCGCTCGACGAGCTGCGGTACATGAACACGGGCCTGTGCGCTCCGGTCGAGGCTTGGTTCGAGGAGTGGCTGGGCGGGCTTGCACAGCACGAAGGCACGGGGGTGCAATGCCCGCCGCTGTCCGACCGCGAGATCCTTGAAATCCTTTACGAGGCGACGGGCGGACGCGACTGGTACGAATCGGACAACTGGCTCACCGACGCTCCGCTTGACGAATGGCACGGGGTCTTCGCAGACGGTGACCGCGTAAAGGGACTTCACCTCTATGGCAACAACCTTGCCGGCCCGATCCCGCTGGAGTTGGGCAGTCTCGCGGACTTGGAAGGCCTCTTCCTTAGCGGCAACGAACTGACCGGCCCGATCCCGCTGGAGTTGGGCAGTCTCGCGGACTTGGGAGGCCTCTCCTTGGCAAACAACTATCTGACCGGCCCGATTCCCGGCGAACTGGGCAACCTAACCAAGCTGCACTCGTTAGCGCTGTCGATAAACCACCTGACCGGCCCGATCCCAAGTGAGTTGGGCAACCTCACCAACTTGTCGGAAGCGCTGCGGCTTTCGGACAACGAACTGACCGGCCCGATCCCCGTCGAACTGGGCAACCTAACCAAGTTGACCAGGTTAGATCTGTCGATAAACCATCTGACCGGCCCGATCCCAAGTGAGTTGGGCAACCTCACCAACCTGTCGGAAGCGCTGCGGCTTTCGGACAACGAACTGACCGGCCCGATCCCACGTGAGTTGGGCAACCTAACCAAGTTGACCGGGTTAGACCTGCAGTTCAACGAACTGACCGGCCCGATTCCGAGCGAGTTGGGAAACCTCTCGACTCTCGAACTGCTGGACCTGAGCAACAACGACCTGTCGGGTCCGGTTCCTGCGAAATTCGGCGGAATGTCGAGCTTGGAGACACTGGCTCTGACGAACAACCCGCAGATGCAGGGTGCTCTGCCTTCCGAACTGACGGGCCTCACCCGCTTGGAGGCGCTACTGGCGGGGGACACGGGCTTGTGCGCGCCATTGACGCTCGAGTTCGAAGCATGGCTGGCGAGGGTGCACACGCGCAGGTTAGCGCTCTGCAGCGCGGGTCCTCCGCCGATGGCGTACCTGATCCAGGTGGCGCAGTCGCGGGAGTTCCCGGTTCCGCTGGTCGCGGGCCGTAGGGCGCTGTTGCGCGTGTTTCCGACGGCCAGCCGCGCCACAGACGAGGGCATCCCTCCAGTTCGCGCCCGCCTCTACCTCGATGGCCGGGAGACGCATGTCGAAAACATTCCGGGCAAGTCCACACCCATCCCAACCGAGATGAACGAAGGCAGTTTGCTGGTGTCGGCCAACGCCGAGATCCCGGGGCATCTGGTGCACACGGGGCTCGAGATGGTGATCGAAGTGGATCCAGACGGCACGTTGGATCCTGAGCTGGGCGTGGCGAAGCGCATTCCGGCAACGGGTCGATTGGCGGTGGAAGTCAGGGCCATGCCCGTTTTCGAGCTAACGCTGATCCCCTTCATCTGGAGCGAGGCCCCGGACTCCTCGATCGTGGATGTGGTCGAGGCCATGGCGGCGGACCCTGGGGGCCACGAGGCGCTTAGGGACGTTAACACGCTGCTGCCGGTCGGCGATTTCGCGGTTCGGGCGCACGAGCCGGTGCTGAGTTCGACCAATGCGCACCACCTACTGTTGCGGCAGACCGAGGCAATCCGGGTCATGGAGGGGGGAACTGGCCATTATTACGGAACGATTTCGTGGCAATCTTCCGACGGTTGGGGGGTGGCCATGAATCCCGGTCGATCAGCCTATTCGGTGGTTGACGCAAGCACAATCGCACATGAGCTGGGGCACAACATGAGTCTCGATCACGCGCCGTGCGGTGTGGGCGGCGATCCCTCGTTTCCCACTCATGACGGATCGAGCGGCGTTTGGGGTTACGACTTCGACGCGGGCCGCTTGGTGAGCCCGGGCACCCCTGACCTGATGTCCTACTGTGGCCCCCCCAATTGGATCAGCGACTACCACTTCTCCAACGCGCTTCGGTATCGCCTTTTCGACGCGGGGGTCGCCGGACCGGCCGGGTCTCTGCTCCTGTGGGGAGGGATCGGCACCGACAGCCTACCCTTCTTGGAGCCCGCGTTCGTGGTCGACGCCCCGACCGCGCTTCCCGACTCCGCAGGCCAATATCGGCTCACCGGGCAATCCGACTCTGGAGTCGAGCTGTTCTCACTGGCCTTCGCAATGCCCGAGACCGCCGACGGCGACGGGAGTTCTTCCTTCGCGTTCGCTGTACCGGTGCAGGCCGGTTGGGAAGGTAACCTGGCCAGCATCACCCTGACTGGCCCCGGGGGCTCGTTCACCCTGGACGGGGAGAGCGACCAACCCGTGGCGATCCTGCGCAATCCCCGCAACGGACAGATCAGGGGCATTCTGCGCGGACCTGCCGGTCCGACCTTGGCCGCTATGGATTCGGCAACGAGCCAGGCCGGGCCCGGTTTGGAAGTGTTGTTCAGCTACGGAATCCCGGATGTGGCGGCTTGGAATCGCTGACTGCTAAGTTCTGCGTCTCAAGACCCGCGCCATGGAGCGTATCCGTGAGAGGAGGGTGAGTAATCACGGCCGGTCATCCGTCCAGTCATGCGTTTTGCGCCGCTTCGCGAACCGCATGAGTTTCCTCCGCCCGGTGGGAATCTAAGTCTTGGCCGGTTTGGCCGACCCGCGCAAACCAGACGGATACCCAACCCACTTCGCCACGGAGGTCGCTTGGCAAGCCGCTGGCAGCGGCATCCGGTGGCTGCTTTACGTTATCGAACATCCTTGAACGTTACTAGACAAGAGGCGATTCCTCACCAGTTGACTTCCCTGCAAACGGTCCTTCATCGTTCGAGCATGGAGAGGCTGGAACATCCGTTCAACGTGCCGATGGGAGCACTCCCCCGGCGGGATGAAGAACCCGCGTCGCGCCTCCACTGGCGATGGTTTGCCGAACCCGGATGCGGCAACCCGTTGCCCCGTCGAGACGTGGGAAATGGCCTATTTCCCATTCACTTGCGCGGCTTGCCGACACCGTGTTTGGGTTCACCTGCATGGAGAGCGTGACGAAGCAGTTCGAGGTCTCACCGAGGAGCGTCCCGCGGTGTCGGTGCGTTCCCGGTGTCGGCGGCTCCCCGAGCCGAGAAGGCTCGGAAGAGGGGAACCGACGATGATCGCCCATCTGCGCGGGCGCGAACGGACGCTTGAGCCCTTCGGCCTGACGGGCCGCCGGGCCGAGTGGATCGCGCTGGCGAGCCTGCACGGCGGCGTGTTCACCCGCGCGCAGCTATCGGACTGGCTCGAGGCCAGCCGCTTCAAGGTGCTCCGGCTCGTGCAAGCCCTGACGGAGAGGAGGCTGGTGACCGAGGAGACGGTCAGGGGCTTGAAGGTCTGCCGGGTTTGCGCACGCGGCGTCTACCGGACGCTCGGTGCCGAGGACATCCGCCACCGCAGGATCACTTCGACCGAGGTGGTCGTTCGCCGCCTGCTCTCGTTCGACTACGTGATCGAGCATCCGGGCCTGCCCTGGCTACCGACCGAGCCGGAGAAGGTGGACGCGTTCGAGGCGCTCGGCATCGATCGCTCCCTGCTGCCCGTCCGGGTCTACCGGGGCGCGGCTGGCGGCGCGCGGCGGTACTTCCCGCGCGGGATGCCCGTGGCGCTGGACTCCCGCCGCGCCGTCTTCGTCCACGCCGATCCCGGCTACGACACTTCGACTGCGCTCCATTCGTGGCGGGACCGGCACCGGAGGCTCTGGGAGGCGCTGAGGGAGGATGGCTTGTCGGTCGAGGCCGTCGGGGTCGCGTGCGCCCGGAGACCGCTGGACCGTGCGCGGACGATCCTCGGGAACTGGACCCATGCGGGCACGGCCCCGCGTCCCGTGCATCTGCCCGGGACCGTCGCCGCGGCGCGGCGCGAGATCGCGCGCATCGAGGGCGCCATCCTCGGCATGGACGACGAGGCGGTTGCGGAAATGGGCGGCCTTCAGGCCTGCCTCCGCCGGATCGCCGAGATGCGGAAACTGCTCCGATCGGCCCGTCCCGAAGGCACCATCGACGGCCATTCGGTGTGGCGTTCGAGCCGCCTTTCGGGAGTCCGGATTTGAGCGCCGTGGAGCGGAGCCCGTTGCCGATCCAGAGGTGTGAAAACGACATCGGGGTGCTTGTGCAAGGGAAAGCCGCCGTGTTGTGCGGAACGTGGATTCCGCAAGTCGCCGGACGGCTTGGGGTTGTGCCACGGCCCGCGGATCGCCGGTGCCGATCCGGGTCTCCGGGCCGTGGACGGGAGCGACCCGGCCCTTTGGGATGCCTGGTGCGGCATCGGGGCGGTTCGACATGTGCAGGCCCATGCCGCCCTCCCCGCCGGGTCGCTCCCGTACCAACGATCCCTCCGGGAAGGGGGCTTCGCCGATGAGGAACTCGACGGTCGCCGTCATCGGGGCCGCCATCGGAACGGCGGGCGCGCACGCGCTCGAACTGCCGTTCCCCGCCATAGGCGACAACCACTATCTCGACCTGATCGCCGACAACGATCCGGGGATCCACGCCGCCATCCGCCTCTGGTACTACGCCGCGCCCGGCGTCGCGGTCATCCTCGCGGGCTCGCTTGTCCTCTCGGTCTGGCGGGTCTGGTTGCAGCCGCTCTTCAGGTTCCGGCGCAGGGGCAAGTTGCCCAAGTGGCCCACCTCGCCGAACGACGATGCGCCCTCGCTGGTGATCGGCGAGACGCACCATCCGACCGTGGCGCGAGAGAGCGAACGGCCCTCGTGGCTCGTCGTCCCCGAGAAGGGGCTCTACACGGGCGTACTCGTCGTCGGGGCTGTCGGCACCGGCAAGACCACGGCCTGCATGTACCCGTTCGCCAAGCAGCTTCTCTCCTGGCGGGCGGACGATCCCCGCAAGCGCGCGGGCGCGCTCGTGCTCGAAGTCAAAGGAGACTTCTGTCATCAGGTCCGAAGCATCCTCGAGGATGCCGGGCGCGGAGACGACTACCTCGAAATCGGGCTCGGGGGCTCGTGGCAGTGGAACCCGCTCGACGACCCGCTCCTCGACTCCTACTCGGCGGCCTACGGCGTCGCGTCGCTCATCAACCAGCTCTTCGGCAAGAGTGGGGAACCGTTCTGGCAACAGGCCTACACGAACCTCGTGCGGTGGATCATCGAGCTGCACCGGCTCCTGCCGGGCGGCTGGGTCACGCTCCGGGACATCTACCGCTGCACCGTGGACGCGGAACTCCTGGGGCGGAAGATCGCCGAGGCGCGGGAACTCGCGGACCGGCTCCGCCCGAAGCGCGCGGTCATCTCGCACGAGGACATGATCGCCCACCCGCAGGCGCTGGAGGAGTGGGCGTGGGAGCGCGTGCCCGGCACCGGCAACGTGGGGTGCCGTCTCGACCCGGTGCTGGAATCCCGGCTCGACGAGCTTGGCGTCGCCTTCGAGGCCGAAGAGGCCGGTGGAGGCGCTGGCAGGGAGGTCGCCGAACAGGTCGAGGCCATCGAGCGCTGGTACTCCCACGACTGGATGGCGCTGGACGTCAAGCTCCGCACCTCGATCGTCGAGGGCATCAGCGTCTTCCTGTCGCTCTTCGACCTGCCGGACGTGGCCGGGGTGTTCTGTCCGCCCCCACCCACCGAGACTCCGTCCGCCGGGAACAACGAAACCAATGGCAACAGCCATCCCCTGCCGGGCTTGCGCCGGAGGCTTCCGCCGCTCGCGCAGCTGATCGACGAAGGCAAGGTCCTCGCCCTGAACATGCCCGCCGGAGCGAACTCCGCCCTTGCCCGCGCCATCGGCGTGCTGCTCAAGAATGCCTGGATGCAAGCGCTGCTCCGGCGGCCCGCCGAGGCCGCGCGCCGTCCCGACCGCTACATGCGGCCCGCCGTGTTCATCTGCGATGAGTACCAAGCGTTTGCGACCGTCGGACAGGACGACCCTTCTGGCGACGAGAAGGCGTTCGCCCTCACGCGCCAGTGCCGCTGCATCCCGATCGTCGCCACGCAGTCGCTCTCCTCGCTCCGCTCGGTGCTCCCCTCGGGCGAGGCGTGGCGCACGCTCGTCCAGACGCTCCGCACCCGGATCTTCCTGTCCCTGTCCGACGAGGCGTCGGCCCGGATCGCGTCGGAAATGTGCGGCAGCGTCATGAAGACGCGGGCCTCCTACACGTTCACCGAGACCACGGGCAGGCCCGAGTTCTCGCTTCTCTCCGGCCGCGCCGGAGGGGGGCGGGGCACCATCGGCGCGAGCAAGTCGTTCAGCCAGCAGAGGGAGCCGGTGTTCACACCGCGCGAGTTCTCGCTCCTGGCCAACTACCAGGCCATCTGCCTTCCGTATGACGGGGTCAAGTCGCTTCCGGCCCGCCGCGTCTACCTGAAGCCGCACTACCTGCCCAGGGAGACGGGCTACTGGCGGCTCCGCGAGAAGGGGCGGATATGAAGCGCGGGGCACGAACCGATCAAGCGACTGGCGGACAAGCCGCTTCCTCGCGAGCTTTCGGACAGGCGGATCGTGCAGTCCATCTTCGGAGGAATCGAACGATGGCACGCACGAAACGAGGCCGGCGCAGCTACAGCGCCGGAGAATGGGGCCGGAACCGGGTCCGGGTCTTTCCGGATCCGAAAACTGGCCTGCTTCAGATCGAGTGGCGGGAGAACGGGCGCAGGCTGAGCCGGTCGCTGAAACACCGCGATTGGGCTCGCGCGAAACGGCAGGCGGATGAAGCCGCCGCGGGCTTCGCGATGTACGAGCCCAACGGCAAGGCCGAAGCCGAGCCCGAGCCGCTCACGCTGGGAAGGCTTTTTGAAATCTACGGTGAAGAGGTGACGCCCACGAAGGGCGAGAGGACCCGGCGGCGCGACAGGGTCGCGGCGACAATGTTCCTCGACTTCTTCGGCAGGGACCGGAGGCCCGAAACGCTATCGCAGCGCGATTGGGACCGGTTCATTCAGGCGCGGAGAGCGGGCAGGGCCGGACGCTCGGGCCAGCCCGTCGGCAACCGGACCATCGCGTGGGATCTGACGTTCCTGATGACGGTGCTCAACTGGGCCGCGAGGTCGCGGGACGAGGAGGGAAGGCTCCTCCTCGACTCCAACCCGCTGAAGGGCCTCAGGAAGCCTAGGGAGAAGAACCCCAACCGGGTCGTTCTCACCGGGGACGAGTACCGGGCGATGCTGAAGGTGTCGCGGCGGGTCGGGTGGCGGTTCCACGTCGCCCTCGTGCTCGCGCACGAGACCGGGCACCGAATCGGTGCCATCCGTGAACTCCGCTGGCCTGACATCGACTTCGAGGACAGGACCATCCGGTGGCGCGCGGAGCACGAAAAGACGGGCTACGAACACATCACGCCCTTGACCGACGAGGCGCTCGCCGCCTTGGAGGAAGCACGGAGGATGAGCCGAGGGACTGGCAATGCCCCGGTGCTGCCCTCGCCGCAGGATGTCAGGAGGTGCATCGGCCGCGTGGCCGCGCACAAATGGTGGAGCAAGGCCCAGACCCTCGCGGGACTGGAGCCGAAGCCGGGCCGGGGTTGGCACTCGCTCAGGCGGAAGTTCGCGACGGACCTGATGGAGCTTCCGCTCAAGGTGCTGTGTGAGCTTGGTGGATGGAAGAGCCCGCAGACGGTGCTCCGCTGCTATCAACAGGCCGACGCTGGACAGCTTCGGACGGCGTTGGAAAGCCGCCCGAGGGATCGCACCTGAGATCCCAATCGGAGGGAGTCATTCGGAGGGAATCGAGCCGCAGAATCCCGTAAACTCAAAGAACACAGGAAGATGTAAATCTGTGTGAATGTGCGGGGTATGCTGGCTTAGCCACCTTAGCGTGGCTCAAGCCAGCCGGCCGGCCGCCCGTGAAGACGCTCCTGCGCACCGCCCGGAGCAGCGCCGACCGGGCCGTCGCGAGCAAGCTCCACCGCCTCTTGGCCAGGAGGCTCACGGACGGCGACGACGACGAAGCACCCGGTCGCGCCTTTGCGATGGCGGCGCTCCCTGCCGCGCGGCCGTTGACTTCCCCAGCACGATGCCCCAACATGAGTTATCTTCGGGCGGTGAGATGCCTTCCCGGGGGCAACGGTCGCTCAGTCCCCCGAACGACCAGAAGGCGTGACACTAAGGAAAGAAAACACAGAGAAACTCTCGCTACAAATACACGACACGACAAACGACACATGACTACGACAATCAGCGAGATCACCTTCGGGCGGCGTAATGTTCCCCCGGGGGCAGCGCCTGGACGATCTGTTCCAATCCATGTCGTCCCAGAGCAGATTGGGCTCTGAAAGGTGCGCGTTTCAGCCTGAGCGAGGCACGGCAAGCGTCCAACAACCAGTCGGGCTCATCCAGCCGTGACCTCGCAGGGCTGAACGAATCCGGACTTAAGAGCGTCTCTGATTCTTCGCCGCCAAAGATCCTTGGCTAGCAGGGTGTATAGGTCCCCCCGAAAGCCACGGAAACGGCCTCCGAGCCCGTCGACGAGGCGTCACTCGCCCAGTTGGTGCTCTTCAGCCCGCCAGATACTCCGCCCAGTCGTCCATCAGCCGCCTCCGCCGCTCGAACAGATCCGTCCGCAGGTACGCCGCTTCGACCTTGTTCTGCACGACATGAGCAAGCGCCGCCTCGACGACCTCCCGAGGATGGTCCGTCCTCTCGGCCGCCCAATCCCGGAACGAAGACCGGAACCCATGAGGCACCGCCGGAATCCCGCAGCTCAGTAGCAACCGCCCCGGCCGCTTTCTGGTCAACGGCTTCCCGCGCTCGTTGACGAACACGATCGGACTGCCGCCATCGCCCAGCTTCCGCGCCGCGTCAAGAACCTCCAACGCCCGTCCGGACAGCGGCACCCGATGCTCGCGGGCAGTCTTCATCCGGCTTGCCGGAATCGTCCACACGCCTGCATCCCGGTCGATCTCGCTCCACACCGCCCCGCGGACCTCGCCGCCCCGCGCCGCCGTCAGCACCAGGAACTCGAACGCCAGCGTGTCCACCTTCCCCGGCTTCGCCGCCCGCACCCTCGCGATGGCCGCCCCCACCTCGCCGTGAGGCAGGGCCTTGCGGTGGGCGACGACGTCGTGCTGGGAGCCGAGCACCGGCAGGAGCCGGTCACACGGGTTGTCCGTCCGGTAGTCCATGGCGACCGCCCATTCCAGCACGGCGCGGATGCGCAGACGGACGGCGCGGGCGACCTTTGGCCTCGCGTGCCAGATCGGGGAGAGCGTTTCCAGCACATCGGCGCTGGTGATCTCCGAGACCGGCACCTTCCCGAGGCGCGGGAAGGCATACATTTCCAGCGTGCGGATCCACAACCTCGGTGTCTTCCGGCTGCGCCACCCGGCGCGCTTCTGCTCGATGACGCGCCGGGCGGCCTCGACGAAGGTCGGCACGCCGTGGGACCGGCGCTTCTCGGCCACTGGATCGCCGCCCGCGCGGGCCAGCTTCCGGTTCGCGAGCGCCTGCTCGCGGGCCTCGGCCAGCGAGACGAGGACGACGCTGCCGAGACCGATCTCGCGCTTGCGGCCCCGGACGACGAGACGCTGGATCCAGCTGCGGGTGCCGGTCTCCTTGACGTAGAGGTAGAGTCCGTTCCCGTCGCAGTGTCTTCCGGGGGGAGCGGAACGCACGAAGGCGGCGGAGAGCCTTTTGTGGGGATGTCGGCCCCTGGGCTTGCCTCGACGGCGCTGTGTGCGGGAACTGGTGACATTATTCATTCCCTAATCATAGCCGGGATGCCAGTGGATTACAAGGGACGCAGCCGGTGGAAGGAAGCAGCGAAATCTACACCTAACCTGTTGATATATAGGCTGTTATGGAACTCTACGGACGCCTAGGGACGACACTGGATGTCAGTCGTCCGCTCCCATGGCTGGATGGGACTTGATGTCGCGAAATGCGGCGTACTGTACCAGGGGCCCTTGGCTTTAGGTTAGCCGAACCACCCCGGCTCCTCCCCCGCCCTCCACTTGATGTTGCACCCCACGCTGGGCACCTGCTCCGCCGGCGGCGCGTCTCCCGCGAGCACCGAATCCAGCGCCGCGCGCAGATCCGAGCCGGTCACCGGCAGGTCCAGCGACGGCCGGCTGCCATCGTACTGCCCCCGGTACGCCAGGCGCCGGTCCCCATCGAACAGGAAGAAGTCCGGCGTGCACGCGGCCCGATACGCCTTCGCGACCGCCTGCGTCTCGTCGAACAGGTACGGGAAGGTGTACCCGCGCCGGGCCACCTCGTCCACCATCTTCGCGGGGCTGTCGTCGGGGTAGTTCACCACATCGTTCGCGTTGATGCCGACCACCGCGACGCCTCGCCCCTGGTACTCGGCCGCCAGCCCGGCGAAGTGGTCCGCCAGGTGCTTCACGAACGGGCAGTGGTTCGACAGGAACACGACTAGCAGCCCACCGGCCCCGTCGACCCCCGACAGGGACACCGTCCTGCCCGTCGCCGGCTCCGGCAGCGAGAAATCCGGCGCCTCGGTCCCGAGCGCCAGCATGGTCGAAGCTACGAGTGCCATATCAGTCGTTCTCCCCCTACAGCCTGTCCAGCAGGAACTCCGGCGTGAACCGGTTCAGCCACGCCGCGAGCACCACGAATGAGCCCGTCACCAGCAGGATCCCCAGCAGCACCAGGATCACGCCCGAGGCGATCTGGACGGCGGGCAGAAAACGCCGGAAGCGCGAGAACGCGTTCAGGAAGCGTTCCATGGCCAGCGCCGCCAGCAGCAGCGGAATGCCGAGCCCCATCGAATACACGAAGAGGAGCCACATCCCCACGCCCACATTCTCCTGTGACCCCGCCATGGTGAGGATCGCGCCGAGAATCGGGCCGATGCACGGCGTCCACCCCGCACCGAACGCGATCCCAACCACCACCGTGCCGATGTACCCGGCAGGCTTGTTTGCGAGGTGAACGCGCTTCTCGCTCAGCAGTGGCAGGAGTTGAAACACACCCATCAGGTGCAGCCCGAAGAGGATGATGATCACGCCGCCGATCCGCGCGATCCACTCGCTGTTGTACAGCAGGAAGCTCCCGATGAAGGTCGCGCCCGCGCCGAGCAGCACGAAAATCAGCGTAAATCCGCTCACGAAGAGCGCCGCATGCACCATCACGCGCCGCCGGTCGAACCCCTCCTGCAGGTCCTCCAGCGACATCCCCGACACGAAGGACAGGTAGCTCGGCACCAGCGGCAGCACGCAGGGTGACAGGAAAGAAAGGACGCCCGCCGTCAGGGCGATCGTGATTCCGATGGATTCGTTCATGAAGAAGCAGGGTCCGGGTTGGCCATCGCGCCGACGCGTTCAATCGCCAACGCCGTGGTAAGGGTACGGTCTCCGATGGAGATGGTGACAGTATACATCCCGGGCTCGACAAGTTCCCCCTGGCCTCCGCGTCCTCGCCGCCCGAAGAGGCCGCCCATCCCCATTCCCGGGCGAACGAGTTCCGCCAATTCGCGCATCTGGTTGAAGTTCGGGGGACGCCGCCCTCCCCTTCCCCCACCCGCGGACTCGCCCGGACGCTCGCGGAAGGCCTCGGGGTCGCCTCCGCCCTGCCCTCGGCCGAAGCCGCCTCCGCCGAAGCCACCGAAGAAGGTCGTCGCGTCGGTTTCACCGGTGAAGAGGCCGATCTGGCGGCGCAGCGGCTCTTCCTCCCAGCCGGCCTCCACCAGCGAATCGGCCACCGCCCGGGCGCGTTCGGCGATCTGCAGGCTGTCGCGGCGCTCGGAAGGGGACAGCCCCTCGGCCTCGGCCGCCGCGCCCCGGAGGTTCCAGCTCACGGTGTGGAGCCCCGCTGCCGCCGGACCGTTCAGGGTCTGCACGACCTCGCCGTCGGCGTCGGTGATCCTGATCTCGGCCTGCGGACCGCGCTGCGCCGCGGGACCACCACCGGGACCACCCGGGCCGCCAGGACGACCGCCGCCTCTCGCGGTAGCCTGTCCCGCACCCGCGCCCCGCTGGCCTCGTGCCTGCGCCTGGTCTCCTCTTTGCCCTGCGGCCGCCTGGGCCATCTCCTGCCCATCGCCCGCTTGCTCCTCGGCCAGCGCCGACGCGACTTCCTCGCCCACGTAGTAGCTGATGCGCCCGTTCGCGCCCGGGGTCGGCCGCGAGAACCACGCCTGCCCGTACGACTCGCCGCCCCGCGCGGGCTCGCCAAACTGGTACGCGGGCGCGGGCTCGAACGCCGCCGCGCCGTCCGCCAGCACGTTCCCCGTCAGATCCTGCAGCGGCGCGATGTCGACGATCCAGATCGAGCGGCCGTGCGTGCCCGCGATCAGTTCGCGGTCGCGGGGGTGGATACGCAGGTCGTGCACGGGCACCGTCGGCATGCTCTCCATGAAGCGGCGCCAGGAGCCGCCCCGGTCCAGCGAGGCGTAGACGCCCAGGTCGGTCCCCACGAAGAGCAGGTTTTGGTTGCGCGGGTCCTCGCGCACCACGTGCACGAAGTCGGGGGCGCCGGTCGGAAGCCCCGCCGCTATGGAGCGGAAGGAGTCGCCGCCGTCGTCCGAGACGAAGACGTACGGGGTGAAGTCGTTCGTGCGGTGGCCGTCGAAGGAGACGTAGACGCGGTCGGGGTCGTGCCGCGAAGGCTCCAAGCGGCTGACGTAGGTGCCTTCGGGGACGCCGGCGATGCGGGCGGTGAGCTCGATCCACTCACCGCCGTCGTCCGGCGAGGTCCAGACGCGGCCGTCGTCGGTGCCCGCGAAGAGGCGTCCCTGCACGAGCGGTGATTCGGCCAGCGCGGTGATCGTGGCGTGCGTCTCGGCGCCCGTCACGTCGGGGGTGATGCCGCCGGTCGTGCGCGTGCTGACCTCGATCTTCTCGGGGTCGGCGTAGGAGAGGTCTGGAGAGATGATCGCGAGGTCTTCACCCCAGTTGGTGCTCTTCACGACGCTGCTTCCGGCGGCGTAGAAGTGGCTTCGGTCGTGCACGGACTGGAAGAACGGCGTGTTCCAGTTCCACCGCATGATGTGGCTGGCGGAGTCGGCGGTGGCGCGCGCCTGCAGGTCGGCGATCCGCGGGTCGCCCTCGTCGGCCCCGGCCTCGAGGAGCAGCACGATGCTGTCCTGCAGCGGGCGCCAGGCGTCTTCCCAGCCCGGCTTCTGCAGCGTCGTGCTCTCGCCGGTGGCCAGGTTCAGGCGCCGCATGTTGCCGCCCTGCGACTCGGCCCAGACGAGGTCGGGATTCTCCGGATCCTGCGCGGTCACGAACCCGTCGCCGCCGCTGATCGTCGCCCAGTGGTACTGGGAGAGCTGGCCGCGCGCCAGGCGGATCGGTCCGCACCAGGTGCCGTTGTCCTGCAGTCCCCCGCACACCCGGTAGGGCTTGTCCATGTTGTACGAGATGTCGTAGAACTGCCCCAGCGCCATCGTGTTCAGGTACCGCCAGTTGCCGCCCTTGTCGTAGGTGATCGCCACACCGCCGTCGTTGCCGACCACGATCCGTTCCGGGTCGACCGGGTCGATCCACATGGCGTGATGGTCGACGTGGATGCCGTTGGTGGTGGTCCCCGCCGTGCGGCCGCCGTCACTCGAGAACTGCACCGGCGTCGACGAGAAGTAGACCCGGTCGGGATCGTGCGGATCGACGCGCACCTGCGAGTAGTAGAAGGGGCGGCTGTTGGCGTCGTTGACCTTCTCCCAGGTCGCACCCCCGTCCTCGGAGCGGTAGAGGCCGTTGCCGCCGGTGTCGCCGTCCTGCTCGGTGTCGCCGTCCCCTTCGGCCTCTTCCTCCTCTTCGGCCTCGACCATCGTGAACATGATGTCGGGGTCGCTCTCGCTGATCGCAATCCCGATCCGGCCCTTCAGCGTGGTCGGGAAGCCGCCGCCGGTGACCTCGGTCCAGGTGTCGCCACCGTCGGTGGACTTCCAGAGCGCGCTTCCGGGGCCGCCGCTCTTCAGGAACCAGGGTCCCCGCACGCGCTCCCAACTGGCCGCGAAGAGGGTGTTGGGATCGCCGGGGCGGAAGGCCACGTCCACGAACCCGGCCTTGTCGCTGATGTGCTTGACCAGGTCCCAGGTTTCGCCGCCGTCGGTCGTGCGATAGAGGCCGCGCTCCGGGTTGGCGTCCCAGATGTGCCCCAGCGCCGCCACGAAGACGATGTCGGGATCGAGCGGATGCACGACGATCCGGCCGATCACCTGGGTCTCGCGCAGCCCCTTGAGCTCCCAGCTGTCGCCGCCGTCGGTGGACTTGAAGATCCCGCCACCCGGCGAGATCGAGTTGCGCGAATCCTCCTCGCCGGTCCCCGCCCAGATCTGGCTCGGGTCGCTCGGGGCGATGGCGAGGTCGCCCATCGCGATCACGCGGGGGTCGTTGAAGATCGAGCGGAAGGTGATCCCGTTGTTGGTCGTCTTCCAGATTCCGCCCGCGGCCCCGGCCACGTAGAAGGTCTTGGACGGGCTCGCCAATCCTTCGACATCGGTCACGCGCCCACCCATGTTCGTCGGCCCGACCGAGCGCCACACGAAGGACTCCCAGATGTCGTCGGGGATCTGCTCGGTGAGCTGTGCGGCGGCCGGGGTTGCGAGGGGCAGCCACAGTGCGACGGCGGTCACTGCGATTGCGGTGGCGACGCGCGCCGGGATGAGGGAGGGGCGGAGGCGGAGGCGGTTCATCTGTTTCTCCGGAAAGCGGGGATCTGGCATGCGCTTTAACGTGGACACTCGGTAGCCGGAGCGCGTTACCGGGCTTCACTCCAGTAACCGATCATCTTGTAGATCAGCTTGGCAACAAGGAAGTCCGGGGCGGTCATCCCCGGAATCGGTGCGAGCTCGACCACGTCGGCGCCGACCACCCGGCGCTCAGCGAAGACGCGCCGTAGAAGGGCCAGCGCAGGATACCACTGCCCGCCCCCCGGCTCCGGCGTGCCCGTCGACGGCATGAGCGACGGATCGAAGAAGTCCACGTCGAAGGTGACGTACACGGACGGGCCGAGAGCGGCGAGGGCGCGGTCGATCCAGGCGTCGTCGGGCGCGGGCTGCCACACCCCGGCCACCTCCTCGGCCGTGATCACCGTCACGTTGTCGCGCTCTTGGGCCACCGCCCATTCCTCGCCGCTGATCCCCCGCGCCCCGACGGTGACAAGGTCCACCGCGTCGACCACGTGGGCCATGGCGCAGGCATGGGAATGGCTGCTGCCGTCGTGGGTCTCGCGGAGGTCGAGGTGGGCGTCGAATTGCAGCACGGAGAGGCGCTCGGGGGTGCGCTCGGCGTGCGCCAGGATCGCGGGCGAGGATACCGAATGCTCGCCGCCGATCATGATCACGCGGCGCGCGGCGGCGGCTTCCAGCACGCGCGCGCAGGCATCGTGCAGTGCGGCCAGCGCCCCGGCACCGTCGCTGCGGGTCAGCTCCAGCGCAGGGAAGGTGTAGACGCCGCCCTCCGACGGGTCGCAGCCCAGTTCGTGGTCGAAGAGCTCGATGTAGCGCGACGCGTCGATGATCGCCTGCGGACCGCGGCGGGTGCCGGAGCCCCAGCAGGTGGTGGCCTCGTAGGGTACCGGCAGGATCCAGGTGGCGGCGCCCTCGGCGGTCGCGCCGGAGCCGTCCAGCCCGAGGAAGACGCGCGGCAGCTCCCACGGCAGCCCTTCCAGACCGGTGGGCAGGTCGTGGAGCGTGTGCGAGCCGGAGCGGGCGGCGGCGTTGGGGTCCCTCCGGTTGGGCATGGGCGGAGGCCGGGTCAGGTGGTCTCGATCGGGCAGGTGATGCCGCGATGCTCGGCGCCCGCGCCCGACTCCTGGCTGGCGCGGCTGTAGCCGAATACGACGAGCTTGTGATGCGTGGGGCGGAAGCCGTGCCTGGCGGCGGTCTGTTCCACGATGCGCGCGATTTCCTCGCTGCGGAACTCGATCACCTCGCCGCTCTCGGTGCACACCATGTGATGATGGACCGGATTGCGCGAAAGGCGGTGTTCATAGCGCTTGAAGCCCTCGCCGAAATCGTGCTCTTCGACCAGTCCGCTGCGCACCAACAGGTCCAGGGTGCGGTAGATGGTCGCCTTGCCGAGCCGCATCCCGTGCTCGCGCAGGACATTGCCTAGATCCTCGACCGACTGGTGGTGCGGCGACGAGAACACCGCCTCGGCCACTGCCGTGCGCTGCTGGGTCACGGGCAGCCCCTGTTCGCGCAGGTAGCGCGCGAAGATGCCCACATAGGGGTCGATGTCTCTCGGTCCGGTCTTCATGGCCGTCTCCTGCCTTACTCCGCCGCCGGCGGTCCGATCACCGCCTCCTCGAAAAGCTCGCCAGCGAAATCCTCCATTAGTGCGTCGAATGCTTCGGCGCTGCCGCCCACCTCCTCCGGTCTCGGGCTCCCCAGCGGCGCCGGCCCCCGCTTCACCACCCCCTCCATCACCCGCGGCAGCCGGTCTGCCGGAGCCACCCCCTGGTCGACCAGCTGCGTGTCGAGGTACAGCCCCTTGCCGGTGCGCTGGGCAGCGTACCGGGCCGTGACCAGACGGCGCGCGCCGCTCCCGTCGAAACAGCCCGCCGCCACCAGTCCCCACTCCCTGCGCCCGCGAATGAGCGGCGGAAAGATCCACAGGCGGTCGACCGCCTCGGGTCCAAGGCGCTCGCCGACCTCACGCAGAGTGCGCGGCAGGGCCTCCGGGACTCCGGGCCCGTCGTCGAAGTCGACTTCGGTCTGGCGCGCCCTGTGGGCCGTTCGGGCATTCATCTTCGGATTCATCCTCGAAAGATAGAATCTCCCGGCGAAAACCCTTACCCCCGCAGCTCCAGCGCGACCATGTCCACCACGCGCTCCACCACCCTGTCCAGCTTGCCAGACACCACGGCTGCCGCCGCCTGCGGGTGACCGCCGCCGCCGAGAGCCTTCGCGATTCCGTGCACTCGCGTGGGGGCCACCGCGCGCAGCGACACCTTGATGCGCCCGTCGCTGGTCGTGCGAAACAGGATCGCCACCTCGACCCCCTCCACGTCGCGCGGCACGTCGACGAAGCCCTCGAGATCGTCCACCGTGGCGCCAAGCCGCTCGAACGGCTCCTTCGGCACGATCATCCAGGCCACGCGCCCCCCGGGGTGCACCGTCAGCGTCGCCAGCGCCTCCCGGAGCAACTCGAACCGGCGAGGCCGGAAGCCCGAGTAGGCGGCCCGATACAGCCCCTCCGGATCCGCGCCCAGTTCGACCAGCCGAGCGGCGGTCCGCAGGCAATCGGGCGAGGTGTTCTGGAACCGGAAGCCCCCCGTGTCGGTCAGCACCGCGATGTACAGCGCCCGCACGATCGTATCGGTCCACGGGCCGCGCGCGCGCTCGATCAGCTCAAAGACCAGCTCCCCCGCGGCGGCGGCCCTCGTATCGACAAGCGCCAGACCGTCGAAGAATCGGTCGGTAGGGGGATGATGATCGACGACGACTGTCGGCAGCCCCCGGATCATCGAGTTGATGCGGCCGATCCGGCGCGGGTCGGAGGTATCCACCACCACCGCCAATCCCGCCCGCCGGCACCAGGCGGCCTCTTCTTCGCTCTTTGCGGGAAGCACCCACTCGGGGTCCGGCAGGAGAAACGAGAAGTTCTCGCCAAAGGGCGTGGCACTCGCGATGCGGACATCGGCTCCGTGCTCCCTGAGAAACGCGGCCATCGCCACCGCCGACCCCGCGGCGTCGCCGTCGGCGTTGGCATGCGTGGTCACCACGACCGGGGACGCGGCCAGGAGCGCCTCGACGACCGCATCGATCCGCCTGTCCCGCTCCGGGCCGGTGACCACATGTGCCGCGCGGGCCACGTCAGCGCCCGCCCCGCCTGATCTGCGCGAGGACGTCGGCCGCGCGGGCCGCCAGATCCTCCCTCGTCCCGCCGTTGTCGATTACGAAATCCGCGCCGGCACGCTTCCCCGCGGCCGACATCTGCGCCCTCATCATTCCATCCACCTCCTCGCCGCTCAGTCCGCGTGTCTCCATCGCGCGCCGCCGCCTCACCTCGGCGGGCGCATCCACCAGCACCACCACGTCCACCTCCGCCTCCATCCCGGTCTCGAAGAGGAGCGGGATCTCCCATACCACCAATTCGGCGCCTTCGCCGCGTCGCTCGGCGGTCCACCCGTCACGGAGACGCCTCACCTCGGGGTGAATGATCGCCTCCAGCCCCCGCCTCGCCTCGCGATCCCGAAAGACGATGCGGCGGACGGCGGCGCGGTCGAGCGAGCCACCCGACCCGACCACCCCCGGCCCCAGCAGCGCCTCCACCTGGGCCAGCGCCGCGGTGCCCGGCGCCACCGCCTCGCGCGCGAACCGGTCCGCCGAAGCCACCGGCACCCCGGCCCGCCGCCACAGTTCGGCCACCGCCGACTTCCCCGCGGCCAGGTTGCCGGTCAGGCCGACGACGATCATGCCCACCATCCCACAAACCACGAGGCGCCCGACGCCATCAGCGCATTAAAGATCACGTTGCCGCAGAGGACCGCGGTCATCACGCCCGCCAGCGAACACCGCATGAACGCCATCGGGATGACCACGAGTTCGTTGGGGATCGGCGCGAAGGCCGCGTAGAGGAACAGCAGACCGTACGGCAGCAGCCGATGGCGGGCCCGCAGGGCATCGAGCATCCGCTCCAACCGGGCGCGGAGGCGGCGCAGCCGATTGCCCAGCATGTCGCGCGTCGCATTCCCCACCAGGTACCCGAGGAAGTCGCCCCCGGTCATCCCCACGGCGATCGTGAGCAGGGTCGGCAGAGGCGCGAACCCGGACTCGATCAGGAACGGGTAGAAGAGAGCCACGGGCACCGGCGCCAGCAGGTTGAAGCCGCTCACCACCGAGGCGGCGAACAGCCCCCAGTATCCCGCGGCGGCCGCCGCCTCGCGCACCCCCGCGATCTCGACCGCGTGCACGTTGACCCACACCGCGAAGGCCGCGAGCGCAGCCACGGCGAGGATCTTCATCCACAGCGGCCCGCGGCTCCCCCGCATGCGGCGGCGCATCTCCGCCGACCAGGTGATGAAGCGGACGATCTCCTCTTCGGGCGGCATGGCCCCCGCGTCGCCATAGGCTGTCTCGAGGCGCCAGCTCATGTAGGCCCGCGACGGCAGGGGCAGAAAGGGCGGCTTGCGATACCAGCCCCTCGGCCGGAAGGCCCACGCGGCCGATAGCAGGGCGGGCCAGAGGCCGGGACGCTTGAGCGCCAGGAGGAGGAACGGGCGGATCATTCGGATCAGTAGACGCCCCGCAGCCGCTGCGCGCGGCCAGGTCCCGGCTGCGACGCGCCTTCAGCAAAGCACTTGCCGTAGAACGCCTCCACGCGTTTCACCTCCGCGTCCGTGAGCAACCTGAATTCACGCTTCCGTGCCCGCCTGGAAAGGATGCCGTTGTTCTGGCGCAGGAACCGGGTCAGCAGGTCGAGAGTCCCCTCCGGCATGTCCGCAATCTCCTCCTGCACGCGGGCCTTGAATTCGTCGTACGATTCAAGGTAGTCGACTTCGGCGGGGAGGTCCCTGGCGACTGTCTGCTCGACGCAGCGGTAGAGGAATTCCGCGTGCCGGGTAGCATCGAAGAAACGGTAGTAGTCGGCCGTCTCGTTCAGGACTTCCACGTTGCCCCTGCTTGTCGCCCGCCAATCCAGGAGGGGAAGCACGAGGGACGAATAGCTGGCGAGGACATCGCGGTATTCGGCGATTTGCTCCAGCATCGCGACGCTCACGGGGAACACCAGTCCGGGCGGATTGAATTCCGCGCGGGCAAGCACATGGTGGACGAGCCATCGATGGATGCGACCGTTTCCGTCTTCGAAGGGATGGATGTAGACGAACCCGAACGAGAGCGCGGCCGCGAACACCACAGGATCCAGTGAGGATCGAGCGGCCCGCTCCGCATACTCGGTGACGCCCCTGACGAGCGCCGGGACGTCTTCGGGACGGGCACTAACATGTTCCGGAATGGGTGCCCCCGTGGCCCGATCCCGGCTGCCGACCCACCCGCCCTCGGTGCGCAGGCCGAGACGGACGAACCTCCCGTCGCCGATCAGGACCTCCTGGAGGCGAATCAATTCCTCTGCGCTCAGTCGGCTGCGGCCGGCCGCGCCAATGGCCCAACCCCAGCGCACGGCCCGGTTTTGGGAGGGTCGTTCTCCCTCTATGTCGAACGAAGCCTTGCTGTCCTGAAGGAGGAGGAACGCCGCCGCTCGACGGATGACATCGGGATGGGTCCGGTCGATGACCTCCCGCGCCCTGACATCCAGTCTCATTGCCACATGGCGATCCAGTTCAGCGGTTCGTCGGACGAGCGGGCAAAACCTCCGCGTGCCCGGCAGGTTGTCGCGAACCCTGTGGCGCCTGGAGAGCGGTCCGCTCCGCGCTGCGAACTGCACGTCCGGATCCACGACCAGGACGGCCCTGACCTTGCCCGCGTCCGGAACGCCCAGGCGCTCTCCGGTCAGCCATTCATGGAGGAACCAGATACGCCGCGCATAGGCGCCGGTCGGCTTGTCGCGAACCATGTGAACGAATTCCACCGGGTCGACGACCCTGAACAGAGCCACGAGCACGGCGAGACTCACGCCCTCCCATTTCAGTGCGAATTCGACGTGGCCCTGCAGGCTGTCATCGGGGGCGTGCCTGGGGGTGAGCATACGCCACTCAGGCGTGGAAGCCGGGTGGTGGCGCTCGGCAATGGCTGTCAGGCGCGACGGGAGGGGCACCCGGAGGTCGTATCGGGCCGCAAGGTACGCGTACCCCGCGAGTGCTCCGGGCTCGGGGAGAGACTGGTCCAGGAGTCTCCAGAATCCTCTATCGTGTGCGGAAAACATTCACAGCTGCTCGTATTCTTTGTACAATCACAGATATTGTGGAAATATAATCACGTAGACTCATAATATGTGAAAATCTATCACACTCTGTTGGCGAGAGGGGTCCAGCGAAAGGCAAGGCCGCAAGCCTGCAGTCACGCCCTCGTGCGAAGAGCTCTCACTGGGCGCGAGAAATGTTCACCATAGACAATCTGTGCGAAAAATAGACACGGACTGAATCCGCACACCGCCTGCCTCCTCGCTCACAGCTACCCTGCTCGCCTATCTTTCAGGTCATCCCTGGCGTCCTCACCTCCCACCACTCCGCCATGCCCAACCGCCTCGCCGAAGAGACCAGCCCCTACCTCCTCCAGCACCAGCACAACCCCGTGGACTGGTATCCGTGGGGCGACGAAGCCCTGGCTTTGGCCCGCGAGCACGACCGCCCCATCCTTCTGTCGATCGGCTACTCGGCGTGCCATTGGTGCCATGTGATGGAGCGGGAGTCGTTCGAGGACGCGGCCACAGCCGAGGTGATGAACCGGTCGTTCGTGAACATCAAGGTCGACCGTGAGGAGCGGCCGGACATCGATTCGATCTACATGAGCGCGGTGCAGGCGATCACGGGACAGGGGGGATGGCCGCTCACCGCGTTTCTGACTCCCGAGGGCGTCCCCTTCTATGGCGGCACGTACTTCCCCCCGCAGCCACGGCACGGGATGCCTTCGTTCCAGCAGGTGCTCGCGGCCGCCGCCAACGCCTACCAGGCGCGTCGAGGCGAGGTGGCCCGGGCGGGCGCTCAGCTCACTGACGTGCTGACGCGCGGCTCGACCGAGCCCCACGCCGGCAGCGGCCAGGCCGGCCCGCCGGACGCCCGCCTCTTCGAGCACGCAGTCGCGGCGGCGGGGCGCAGCTTCGACCCCACGCACGGCGGATTCGGGGGCGCGCCGAAGTTCCCCCAGCCCGTCTTCCTGGACTTCCTGCTCCGCAGCGGCCCTGCCTCCTCGCACGGCGTCTCGATGGCGGTGCACACCCTCACCCGCATGGCGGCCGGCGGCATCCGCGATCACGCGGGCGGGGGTTTCCACCGCTACTCGGTGGACGCGCGCTGGCTGGTCCCGCACTTCGAGAAGATGCTGTACGACAACGCGCTCATCGCGCGGGCTCTCACCCGGGCCCACTTGCTGGGCGCCCACCACCTCGGCCCCGTCGCCGAGGAGACGCTGGACTACGTCCTCGAGGATCTGACGTCGCCCGACGGCGCCTTCTACTCGGCGCGCGACGCCGACTCCGAGGGCGAGGAGGGCACCTTCTACCTGTGGACGCCCGCCGAGATCGACGACGTCCTCGACCCAGATGCCGCGCGCCTCCTGTCCCGCGTCTACGACGTCAGCGAAGCGGGCAACTTCGAGCGGCGCAACATCCTTCACCTCCCCCACGACCTCGACGCGGTGGCGCGCCAGGAGGGCATGGCCCGCGACGAACTCGACACCGCCCTGCGCGGCGCCCTCGCGCGCCTCAAGGACCGGCGCAGCAACCGCCCGGAGCCATTCCGCGACGAGAAGGTGATCACGTCCTGGAACGGCCTCGCCATCCGCGCCCTCGCCGAGGCCGGCCCAGCGCTGGGCCGCCCCGACTACACGCGCGCGGCGGAGAGGGCGGCGCACTTCCTTCTCGACACCCTGCGCCGCGGCGACACCCTGCACCGCGTCCTCACCGCCGGCCGAGTCCACATCGACGGCTTCCTCGAGGACTACGGCGCGCTTGGCAACGCCTGCCTGTCCCTCTACGAAGCCACGCTCGATTCGGGCTGGCTCGCCGAGACGGCCCGGATCGCGGAGACCATGGTGGACCGGTTCTGGTCCCCCGCCGACCGCCTCTTCCATGACGCCGCCGCAAACGCCGAGCCGCTCCTAGTGCGGCCGCGCGACATCATGGACAATGCCACGCCGTCGGGGAACTCCCTCGCGGTGGAGCTGCTGGCCCGCTCGGCCGCACTTACCGGGGCGCCCGCGCACGGCGAGATCGTGGAAGCGGTGCTCACAAGGGAACGCGGCGCGATGGAGCGCTACCCCAGCGCGGTGGGCAGGCTGCTCACCGCCGCGCTGCTCCACGCGACGCCCCGCCTCGAGTGCACGCTGGTTGGCACACCCGGCCAGATCGGGGGTATGATCGGCACGGCTCATCGGCACGCGCACCCCAACCGGGTCATCGCGGGAGGCGATCCCAACGATCCCGCCGTGGCGGCCCTGCCGGCCATGGAAGGGCGTCTTGACCGGCCCGGCGAAGCGTTCGTCTGCGTCGGGTCGACGTGCCAGGAGCCGGTGACAACCGCCGGGGCTCTGGACAGGGCGCTCAAACGTGCCCAATCTGGTAGCTCCCGAGCATGACATTGCTCCGTTACCACCGTTCGGGATGCCATGGCGACACTGGAACACGAGATCGGATCGGACCTCGAGAGTGACCTTCCTGACCGGGCCACGCTGTTGCGCTGGTACCGGACGATGGTCACCGCGCGGAACATCGACGACCGCGAGGCGAAGCTCTACAAGCAAGGCAAGGTCTTCTTCCTGATCGCCGGCGCGGGGCATGAAGCCGTCCAGGTCGCACTGGCCGACTTCCTGCGGCCCGGGTCGGACTGGTTCTACCTGTATTACCGCGACCGCGCGCTGGCCCTGGCGCTCGGCGTTCCCCCGATGGAGCAGCTCCTGCAGGGGATGGGCGCGGAACGGGATCCCGCGAGCGGTGGCCGCCAGATGCCGGCGCACTACGGCGACAGCCGGCTCAACATCGTTGCCGCCTCATCGCCCACCGGCACGCAGTTCCTGAACGCGGTGGGCACCGCCGAGGCAGGCCTGCGCGCCACCATCACGCCCGAACTTCGCAAGCACGTCACAACCTTCGCCGACGACGAGATCGTCGTCTGCACCACCGGCGACGGGGCCACTTCCGAAGGCGAGTTCTGGGAAGCCATGAACACCGCCTGCAACCTGAAGCTGCCGATCCTATTCGTCGTGGAGGACAACGAGTACGCGATTTCGGTTCCCGTCGAGGTGCAGACCGCCGGCGGCAGCGTCTCGCGTCTACTGACCGGCTTTCCCCACCTGAAGATCGTGGAGTGTGACGGTACCGACCTCATGGATAGCCACCGCGCCGCGCGCGAGGCGGTGGACTGGTGCCGGCAGCGCAAGGGACCGGCGCTGTTGCACGCGCACACAACTCGCCCCTACTCGCACTCCGGCTCGGACGACGAGGCATCGTACCGGACGCCGGCGGAGCGGGCCGCGCAGGACCGCCGCGATCCCAATCGACGCGCGCGGCGCCTCCTGATCCGGACCGATATCGCCACACCGGCCGAACTCGACCGGATGGAGGCCGATTGTGTCGCCGCCGTCGCGGCCGCCGCCGACCAGGCGCTGGAACATCCCCAGCCAACGCCCGATACGGCGACCAAATGGCTCTACTCCGAGACCGTCGACCCGACGAGCACCGATTTCGACACCGAGGACCGGCCCGGCTTTCAGGACGACCGCCCGCTCACGATGGTCGACCTGCTGAACCGCTGCCTCCGCAGCGAGATGGAGCGCGACCCGCGCATCGTGGTCTTCGGGCAGGACGTCGCCGACGCCTCACGCGAGGACGCGCTGCAGGAGGTGAAGGGCAAGGGCGGCGTCTTCAAGGTGACGCACGGCCTGCAGGCGCGGTTCGGGAGCAACCGCGTCTACAACACACCGCTCGCCGAAGCGAACATCATCGGCCGCGCCCTGGGGATGGCCGCGCGCGGACTGAAGCCGGTGGTCGAGATCCAGTTCATGGACTACATCTGGCCGGCGTTCATGCAGATCCGCAACGAACTCGCCACCATGCACTACCGCTCGGCGGGGCACTGGTCGGCACCGGTCGTCGTGCGCACCACCTACGGCGGCTACATCAAGGGCGGGATCTACCACTCGCAGACGGCTTCCACCCTCTTCGCGCACACCCCGGGCCTCAGGGTGGTCCTTCCCTCGAACGCCCTCGACGCCAACGGCCTTCTGCGAACGGCGATCCGCTGTGAAGACCCGGTAATGTTCCTCGAGCACAAGCACCTGTACCGCCAGGTCCACAACAAGAGCGCCGACCCGGGCCCCGATTACATGGTTCCCTTCGGCAAGGCGAAGGTGGTGCGGCCTGGACGCGATCTGACGGTGGTGACCTTCGGCGCACTGGTGAAGCGCACGCTGGACGCGGCGCGCACGGCCGAGCAGCGACACGGGATCAGCACCGAGGTGATCGACCTGCGCTGCCTGTCGCCCTTCGACATGGACACGGTGGGCGAGTCCGTGCGGCGAACCAACAAGGTGCTGGTCGCCTACGAAGAACCGCTGTCGTGGGGGATCGGTGCGGAGGTGGTGGCCCGCATCGCCGACGAGCTGTTCCCGTGGCTCGACGGGCCGGTGCGGAGAGTCGCCGCGCTCGACACCTGGGTGGCGTTCTCGCCCCAACTCGAAAAGGCGATCCTGCCGCAGACCGACGACGTGCTGGCGGGGATTCTGGGGCTGGCGGGGTTCTAGAACCGCAGGTTCAGCAGCGGCACCTTCCAGACCAGATCGTCGCGGGCGTCCGGGAGCAGCACTGAGCCGCGCACCGGCACAGGCAACGGGGCCGAGAGAGACCACGCCCCCTGTGACCGGCTGAAAAGCGCGCCGGAGGGAGCGAAGAGCCCCGCTGCTTGTGCCTCTGTGCCGGCATCTTCCTCGGCGTCGTGTCCGGACGTGAGCGCGGCACCGAGGACAAGGCCCGCGATGCTGGTCGTCAGCGGAATCGCGATCGCTGTGTCTTCGTCGTCCGGCTGGGCGATGAGAATGATTCCGCCGCCGGCCACGCCGCCGATGAGCCCGGCGATGCTGATCAACCGGGAGCGCGAGCGGCTGAGCGGCCAGCGGCTTCCGGCGAGCGCACCGCCCACGAGCCCGGCGTTGCCGGTGAGCATCATCGTGGCCCACGTCGGATCCTCGTCGAGGTCGAAGAGGATCGAGCTCGCCGCCCCGAACCAGACGCCCCACAGACTGCCCAGATTGGCGGAGGTGGCCGTGCCCGGTGAGATCTCCTGGCGGGCGGCCAGCATTCCGCCGCCGATGCCGAGCGCGCTGCCGACGATCATCGAGGTGAAGATGGCCTCCGTGCTCGCCTCCCCGAAATCCAGGGCGTTGGCCCAGCCCATCCCCTGGATCGCACCCCATGTTCCGCCCCACGTGATCGCCCGCGCCTGGCCGAGGGAAACGGGCTTCGATTGCGCGAAGGCGCGTCCGCCGAAGAACCCGGCCGGCGCCCCCAGCAGGAGACCCACGCCATACGGTTCGGAGTCGTCCGCTCCCGCTGCGGTCGGCACCGCGATCCCGAGCCACGTTCCGTAGATCGTCGACCAGACCTTGAGCTCCGTCTCGCCACCCGCGCGGGACTGCTCCTCGGTGACCTCGCCCAGGCGGCCGCGGGCGGTGGCAGCGGCATCCGTACCGGGAAAGTGCTCCACGATGTGCCGGTACAGTGCCCGGGCCACGTCCCGCTCTCCGCGAGCGTCGAAGTCCTCGGCGGCGGCGAGAAGGACGGCAGCCGAGTCGGCCGGCGCGACCTGAGCCGCCACCGGCCGCGAAATCGGCAGCGCGGCCATCGCGAAAAGGATGACCAGCAGACCCCGGACCAGAAGTTGATTGCGCATCGTGTAAGTTACTCCAGAACGGTGGAATCGGTCCGGCATCGTGACCGGCCACCACTTCAGTGCGGTTGACGGCCCGATCAGAACCGAACCTTCAGGAGGGGGACCTTCCAGAGCACCGCGTCACGTCCGTCCGGGCGCAGCGTGGGTTCCCGCGCCAGCGAAGGGAGCGGGGCCGAGAGCGACCACGCGCCGCGGGATCGGCTCAGCAGGGCACCCGGCGCATCCGCGGACCCCCCCGCCTGCAAGTTGGCGCTGGTGTCGTCCCTTCCACCCCGTGTGCGAGCGAGCACAGCGCCCACGGCGAGACCCAGGATGCTGCCCGGCAATGCATAGGCAAAGGTGGCCGGCTCACCGTCCCCACGCGTGACCCGCTCGAAGCCCCCGGCCGCCACTGCGCCGACGTATCCGGACATGTTGATCCAGCGCGACTGGGACTCGGTGAGTGCCAGCCGATTCCCGACAATCGCGCCACCCACGAGCCCCGCATTCCCTGCCAGCGCCAGCAGGGCGGATCCGGACCAGCCCCGGTCCTCGCCCATCAGCTTCCAGGACGCCACTCCAAACCAGTTGCCCCACACGCTGCCCATCATGGCGGAATTGGCGGTGCGGTAGCTGATCCCCTGGCGCGAGGCGAGCAGACCACCGGCCAGACCGAGCGCGCTGCCCGCGATGACTGACGCCGCGGCATCCTCGGCGCTGGCCGACTTCAGCGCGCCCCCTCCCGCCGGATCCATCGCGGCGGCCAGCAGGTAACCCTGGAGCCCGCCCCAATAGCCGCCCCAGGAGATCGCCACCGCCTGTCCCCGGGAAACAGGTCGCGACCGCGTGATCGCTTTGGCCCCAAAGAATCCAATCGGCGCCCCGACAACAATGCCGGCCCCGTACAGCTTCCGGGAGGCATCCGCGCCCATCGCTAACGGTACCGCAATGCCGAGCGCGGCACCGAACGCGGTCGACAGGATCGTCAGGTCGGTTTCGCCACCGCCGACCTCGGTAGGGGGGCGCGTTTGTGCCGACCCCGCCGAGGGTGAGAGCACGGTGGCGGCGAGGATCACTGCGAGGCTGGTGCGGATCGGGCCGGATGTGTGCATACGGTCAGCTTACACCGAGTTTCTGCGTTTTGTTCCATAGTTCCAGCTCTTGGAACTCATGAATAATGTAATGTTTACTTTCCATATTGTCGTGTTGACATTACGTTTCCAGCTCCACGACCCCCACAATCCCCCGCTCCAGGTTGCGCACGTCGTCGTAGCCGTGGGCGGCGAGCAGCTTCGCCACTTCGAGGCTGCGCACGCCACTGTGACAGTACACCACGACGGGCCGGTCGGCGGGAATCTCTTCCAGACGGTCGCCCACCTGTCCCATGGGCACGTGCACGGCTCCAAGATGGGCGAGATTCATCGCGCTCCACTCCATCGGCTCACGCACATCGAGCAGGAAAGGCTGCGATTCGTGGTCCAGGAATGCCGTGAGATCCTCCGGCTCGACGCGGCCGACGTCCACACCGGCGACGGATTCGCCCGGGGCCACCCCGCAGAAGGCCTCGTAGTCGATCAGGCCGGTCTGGGTGGGGTTGTCCCCGCAGACCGGACACTCGGGATCGCGCCGGATTTCGAGCTCGCGCCAGCGGTAGGTCAGCGCGTCGAAGATCTGGAAGCGGCCGACGAGGGGCTCGCCGACGCCGATGATCAGCTTGATGGTCTCCATCGCCTGGGCCGCGCCGATCACGCCGGGGAGCGCGCCGAAGACGCCCGCTTCCGCGCAGTTGGGGATCAGCCCGGGCGGCGGAGGCTCGCGGAAGAGGCAGCGATAGCACGGCCCGTCGCCAGCAGCGAAGACGGACAGCTGGCCTTCCCAGCGGTAGACCGAGCCGTAGACGTTGGGCGTGCCGGTGAAGACGCAGGCGTCGTTGACCAGGTACCGCGTGGGAAAGTTGTCGCTGCCGTCGACGACCACGTCGAAGCTGGAGACGATTTGAAGGGCGTTTTCAGAGGTGAGGCTGACCTGCCCGGTCTCGATCCTCACATGTGGGTTGACGTCGGTCAGGCGCGCCTGCGCTGACGCGACCTTGGGGTGGCCCAGGCCACCGGTGCCGTGCAGGATCTGCCGCTGCAGGTTGGTGACGTCGACCACGTCCGGGTCCACGATGCCGAGCGTGCCGACCCCGGCTGCGGCCAGGTAGAGCGCCGCCGGTGAGCCCAGCCCGCCGGCCCCGACCAGCAGCACCCGGGCGGCCTTCAGGCGCTCCTGCCCTTCCCTGCCGACCTCTGGAAGGACGAGGTGGCGGGCGTAGCGGGCGGACTCCTTGCGCGTGAGCGAGGTGCGGGTGCTAGCGTCTGTCACGGCGTCGGTCGTCGCGGTCGCGTCCGCCGATTCCGTAGCGGACGCCGAGATTGAGGATCGGCCAGAATCTGACCAGATCGCCCACGTCGTCGCGCACGCTCCTCTGTTCGGCGCGCAGGTCGTCCCGGAACTGGCGCGAGCGGAGGACCGTGGCATCGCCGCGTGCCGACATCGACAGGCTGGAATGATCGAGGAAGGCCACGCCCGCGTCCAGGAACAGGCCCAGCCCGCTCGACGTGTGCTGCCCGAACCCGACGAGCACATACGGCGCCCAGGGCTCGGAGTGCAGGGTCGTGGTGAGCCGGGTCACCTCGGGCTCGGTGTAGGTGCCCTCGCCGATGTCGATGGTCGCGCCGTCCCCGAGCTTAATCGCGTAGAAGGGATCTTCGCTCTTGTAGAGCATCCCGCCGCCGATACGGAAGTTGCCCACCTCGATGTCGGCGCCGATCGTGTAGATCCTGTTCGGGAAGGTCAGGGTGCCGGTGCGGTTCTCGGCAAGCCCGGAGACCGAGGTGAGGTCGGCGTACGCGCCGTGTCCCCCCGTTCCGGCCCGCAGGATCAACCAGTCGCTGGTGGCAACCGAAACGTCGAAACCGGCCCCGAAGGTGCCGGCGCGGCCGCCAACCCAGACGCTCTGCGCCGTGGCGGACGCGGTGGTGGCGGTGGCGGCGAGGATTGCGGCGAGGAACAGGATGCTTCGTCTCATGGGGCGACCTCCCGTGTTGGGCGACGGACACCCGAGCGACCGGAGGCGATGCGCGCCGGGTGGAGCCGGCGCGCTCACGGGACGCCGCGTCGCGAATTGTGTGGCTGTAATCCACATTGAGTCTGTCGGAAAGCGAGCGTCCATGCCAGCCCAGGGGGGGTGTCTTTCAGTGGCCGAAACCTTCATTGACGGCCCGCCGTAGGACTATCTACGAAGGTTGTCGTTGACATTCCGGGCACAGCACCCTACTGTAAATACGAAGTCTTTCGTTAGTTGGTGCGGGACCCAGTTTTGAGAAGGGAGAGAGCGATGGCATTGTGGATGCTCTACGCCGCGGCAGTGGCGGCTCTCGTCGCGGCGGGCGGACTGGCTCTGGAGCGGCTCTGCGAAAGAGCGGACGTTGCGCGGAGATTCGTATGGTTGGGCGCCCTGACTCTGGCGGTCGCAATTCCGTTGACGACCAGCCCGCCAGAACGGATCGAAGGCTCGCCGATGGGCGCATCCCGCGATCTCGAGATCGGTACCGTGGTCAGTGCTGCGCAGGAAACCGCCGCGTTCGGTTCTGTTGCACCCGTGTTCGCGTGGGCTCTTGCGTCGCTCCTGGTCTTTACCGTGCTCGCGACCGTGCTGATCCTCTCGCTTCGGGCAAGGCACCGCTGGGAGAGGTGCCGCATCGGCGATGAGCGCGTGTACGTCTCCCGGCGCTTTGGCCCGGCGCTGGTCGGCATCGCCCGACCCGCCATCGTCATTCCCCGGTGGGTGCTGCGACTCGGTGAAGCCGTCGGCACCACGGTTGTCAGGCACGAGCGGGAGCATGCGCGTGCGGGAGACCACCTTGCCCTTCTCTACGCCGCCCTCGTCGCCGTGATGTTCCCCTGGAGTCCCGCCATCTGGTGGATGTGCAGACGGCTCGGCGCCGCTGTGGAGATCGACTGCGACCGGCGGGTGATCGCCTCGGGCGTGCCATCCAGCGAATACGGCACCCTGCTCCTGGGTATCGGAGCCGCGGGTGGGCGCGGAGGGCTCTTCGCCCTTGGCATGGCCAATTCGGAGAGTCTGCTGGAACGGAGGCTGAGAACCATGGGCCGGGAATCCGGGAGGATCGGCAGACCCACGGCGATCCTGCTCCTCGGTCTCGCCGTTGCCTCCGTGGCGACGGCTTGCGACATCCCGGCGCCGACCGGAATTGCTCCCGCCGTTGAAGGGGTGCTGGCGGCGCGGAAGAACCCCCAGGAGCAGCCATCGACGGACCGGGATCAGGAACGCGTCGCTTCGGTCAGGCAAGCTTTCGACGAAGAGAATGGAGGCATTCTGGAGAGAGCAACCGGGCCCGATGGACGTGTCCGCATCCAGGGCATAGACCCATCGCCCGCCATCACCCTCAGTGCCGACGTAGCAGCCCGAAATCCGCGAGCTCAGGTCGACGGCAGATACGTAAGGGGCGGGTTGAGGGCGCTGCTGACAATGATGGACACATTGAACTTCGTCACCGGCGGCTACTACGGGATACCGCCGAGGGTGGTCATAAACACGGCCAGGCCGGAGGAGAACCGATGAGCAGAGGAATGCGCCCGCGCCTCGGTTCGGGCATCTTCGCAACCGCCGTCGCTGCACTCGCCACCGCATGTGTCGGCGATGTCGGCTCCGACCAGCCCGGCGAGCGCGATACGGTCTCGCCCGACCCTCGCCCCTGGGCCGCGGGGCCGTGGGTCGAAGCGGTGCTGGAGGCGACTTCGAGCGACAATCTGCTTCTTTCCGGAGTCTCGGACATCGCCGTGGATTCGCGCGGCAGCGTCTACGTCAAGGATTGGCAGGAGGAAGGGATCCTCGTGCTGGACGCCGATTTGACCCACAACCGCACGATCGGACGACGAGGCGAGGGCCCGGGTGAGTTCATGAGCGCGTTTTTCATCCAGGTGCTGTCAGGAGACAGCCTGCTGGTCTGGGATTCGGATTTGCAGCGCACGACAGTGTTCCCTCCCGAGAGCGACGGGCCCGCGCTCGTCCGTCCACTGGGTACTGAACGACGCAGCTCGAGAACGCTGAGGTTGGCCGGATCCTCGGGGCACCTGGCCCTGTCATCAATGCCGTATAGGGCGTCCGGCTCCGATGAGGGCGCGGTCAAGACCGCGGTCATACGCCACGTCCGGGAAGAGGGAGGCCGCGTCGTCGACGAAGTGCTGTTCGAGTATCCCGCCGATGAGAGCCTCGTGCTCCGGGCGCCGGGTGCGGTCAGTGTGGGGGCGCACCCATTCGGGCGACAGACTTTCGAGGAGATGCTGGGGGGAGACCGCATCGTCCAGGCCAGGTCCGATGCCGTGGAGGTGAGGATCGTCGAGCTTGACGGGCGCGTAGAACCCTTGATTTCGTACCAGTTGGAGCCGACATCTGTCACCCGACAGGACCTGGACAGGGCTGCCGACGAGCTCACCGACGGTTTTGCCAGCGCGCTTCGCGAAGGGGCGCCGTATGTCTGGCCCATTCTCACTGGCCTGTCTGTTGACGAGCAGGACCGCATCTGGCTGGGAATCCGCAAGCCTGACCATTCATTCGTGGAATGGTCGGCCTTCACGACCGACGGAACCCATCTGATGTCCGTCGCTCTTCCTGCCGGCTTCGAGGTCCATGCAGTGCGGGGTGGCAGGATCATCGGTGTCGAGGAGGACGAACTGGGTGTCCCGAGAGTGATGGCGTACCGGCTGCCGTAACGGCCCTCCGATGCGGGCAGTCCGCTAACTGTCGCCGAGGCCTGAGAGGTGCGCTTCACATTCGAGCACACCCTCCTCGACGCCCGCGGATCGGTACAGCTTTGCCGCCCTGCGCCACCACAGCCGCGCCTCTTCCGCGTCTCCGAGTTCCTCCCTCAGCGCGGCCATGGGTCGAAGCGTGTTGGCGTAGTCCAGCGGATGCGCCGTCCCGGCCTGATCGTACAGGTCAAGAGCCTCCTCGTAACGGCGCCGCGCTGATTCGAGCCGGCCCAGACGATGGTTCACCTGGCCAAGGTGCCGTATGGCGTGTGCGAGCCGCAGCGGATCGTTGACCTCCCTGGCGACCTCGACCGACTTCTCGAACAGCGTCCGGGCCTTGTCCGGGTGGTCCAGGTCCAACGCGACGTGACCCAGCTTCCCCAACGCGACGGAAAGCTCCTTCCTGGCGCCTGACTGCTCGCAGATTTCACAGGCCCTGACGAGGTCAGCCTCAACCCGTGCCATGACGGCACCCAGGGCCGCCTCGTCGGTCGGTGGCGATTGCAGCGCCTCGCGACGCGCTTGCCACGCCTTCGCGATTAGTGCCCGGGCGTTCTCCGCCTCTTCTTCAACCGGTTCCAGGCGTCGCAACACTGAGCGCCGGGGGTCCATGACAACTAAAACCCGCCCCCGGTAGAGAAACCCCCGCCCCCGCCGCCGAAGCCACCCCCGCTCGAGAAGCCGCCGCCGCCGAAACCGCCGCCAAAGCTCCCGCTCCCGAACCCGCCCCCATCAAAGCTGTCGCCGATGGGCAGGAAGTGCTGGCTGCTGCCAAGAGCGCGGTGCACATGCCCGTGCGAGTGGCTGCCGGCGAGGTAGCCGAGCAGCAGGGCGTTGATGTCGAGACGGTCGTCGAAGCGCGAGCGGCGGCCGTTCCAGTCGTCGGCCTCGAACTGGTCGCGGAGGTCTTCGAGGCCGGCGAGACGATCCGCGATTTCGTCGCGCTCATCCTTGCGGTGGGCCAGGTCGGCGCGCAGTTCCGCGATGCGCTCGTCGATCTCGTGCAGCTCCGCCACGAGGAGATCGTCGCGCGGATCGCCGCTGGCGCGGGCCATCGCCGCGAGCTCGTCCGGTGTGCGGCCCTCGAGGTATGCCTCCAGGCCGTCGATGGCCGACTCGTAGTACGATCCGCGTTCGTCGTGGAGGGCGGCGAACTCGCTGGTGAGGTCGCGCAGGGTGGTCTCGGCTTCGCGCAGGGCGCGCCGGGCGTCCTCGCGCTCCCCGTAGAGCCGCTCGCCCCGTTCGAGCACCGGGGTCAGGCCGTTGCGATCGACGACCTCGCTCTCCAGGCGGGCCAGGGGCGGGACGGCCACCGCGAGGGCCGCGCGGTCTTCCGCAAGCACTGCCGCGGCGTGACCGGGCAGGGCCTCGAGGAAATCGTACTTCGCGCGGGAATCTGCGTACTCGATCACCCCTGCCACCCACCTGTCGAGACCACGGGTGACGGCTGTTCCGGCTGCCCGGCCAGTGCCGAACTTCCGGCGCGCGAGATAGGCGAAGAGGGGATCGCGTTCGTATGCGGGGAGTTTGTCGGCCTGCTCGCGCTCGGCGGCCTCGTGGCGCTTCTCGGAGGCGGCGACGCGTGCCTCCAGGCGCTGGACCTGCGTGAACAGGCTCTGCCAGCGGGGCATGGCCTGGAGCTCCTCGAAGACGATGTGGGCCAGGCGGGCGCGCTGCTCGCCGGTCTCGTTCAGGGCCCGGGTGACCGTCATGAGCGCGGCTTCGGCCTCGGCGACCGCCTGGCGCTGCTCGGGGATGAGGCGCTCGACTTCGCGCAGGCGGTCCTTCTTCGCGTCGAAGATGGCGCGGATGTCGGCCTCCATCTCGGAGAGGGTTCCCGCGATCGCCTCGTCGGTCATCCCCGGCAGGTGAAACTCGGCCAGGGCGCGGAGGGTCGCGCAGCGGCGTTCGCCCGTCTCGGCCAGCTGCTGCTGCAGGGCGTCGATGCGCTGCTCTTCGCCGTCGAGTTGGCGGCGGACCCTGCGGATGCGCGTAACGAAGCTGTCATGGATGTCTTCGCCGGTCTGCATGGCTACCACTCCGTGATCTGGCCGACGTCCGGATAGCGGCGCTCGGCGGTGATGAATCCTCGGCGCTTGAAGCCGAACTCTTCGTCGTCGATGATCCCGTTGTCCTGCTTGTCGGCGGCGACGCGATCGTACACCTCCTGCGGGACGCGCTCGCCCCACTCGCTGACGCGCCTGGTTGCGCCGGTTTCCTCGTTGCGGATCGGGACCGTCACCATCCGGCCGTCGGCGTCCAGTGCCCGCACCACCAGATAGTGGTTGCGGGCGCTCCGGTTGTTGTTGCGGTAGCGCCAGGCACCGCCGGTGATCTCGATTCGGTATTCCGCGGCGACGAGGTCGTGAAGGTTCTGGAAGCGCTCGGCAGTTCGCTCGAGCGCGTCGGCGTCCTGAGCCGCCAGCTGTGATTCGGCCTGCAGGTCGAGGGCGGCGGCGCGCTCGCGGACGAGGTCTTCGGCGGCGCTCGCGAGCAGGGCTTCGTGGAGTCGCTCGACATCCGCTTCGAGGGTGACGAGGGCGGCTGCCTCAAGCTCCTGCATTCGCTGGTTGACTCCTTCGACGTAAGCGAATCCGCCCCAGACAATGGTCGCGGCCGCCGCAGTGGGCAGAAGCACGCGCGTGGCGACCCAGCCGCGCTTGATGTAGAGAAGTGCCAGGTTGCGGCGCAGGCCCTTCGGAGCCGGGGTGAAGGCGTAGCGCTGCGAGAGGTATTCGTCGAGCGCCTTCTCGATCGTGTCGGCGTCGACGAGGTCGCCCAACTCCTCGTACATGAGCTGGATGTCGCGGATCGTCGCTTCACGGTCGAAGGCTTCGTGCTCCTTCAGCGCGGCCTGCCGCTCGTGGATGATCTGGGCGGCATCCATCACGCGGAGAACTTCGTGGGGTGCCAGGGGTGTCTTGTCGGGTGGTGTCTTCATCGCTCGCTCGCTGGGATCCTGGAGTCGCTTGAGCTTACGCCCTGATGCGGTGCCGTGTCATATACGAAGCCGAACGCCAAATCCATTCCAGGGGTCCGAAACGGTGGCGGCGCAGCCACCAGGAGGACCAGATCAGCTGAAGCGTCCAGATGGCGACCACGATGCCGACCCGGCCCAGCGCGCCCACGCGCTCGAAAAGGGCCAGACCATGTCCGTAGAAGATGAAGGCGCAGAGGATGCTCTGGGTGATGTAGTTGGTGAGGGCCATGCGCCCTACCGCGGCGAGGCGCTTCTGCACGCGCGGGAACCAGCCGGATTTCACCACCAGCATGACCAGCCCCACATAGCCGAGGAAGATGCCGATGGAGCCCACATAGTTGAAGAGCGCGCCCTGGAACATCGCCCGCTCCCAGGCGAAATCGTGGTGGAGCTTGTAGGCGACACCGGCGGCCGAAAGGGGCAGCCCGCACCCCATGCCGATCACCACCATGCGGCGATAGAAGGCGGCCGAGCGCTCCGCGGCCAGGATGCCGAGCTTGTAGAGAGCCATGCCCACGAGCATGAGTCCGCCAGCGCGCCAGATGAAAAGACCCAGGAACGCGGCCGTCTGGAGCATGAAGGCGATTGGCGCGCGCACCGGCAACTGGTCGCTCCAGCTGCCCCGGAAGGCCGCGATCTCCGCGTCCAGCATCTCCTGCGTGGGCGCCCACTCCGCGCCCGCGGCCAGCCGCTCCGCTTCCGGCCAGAACGGAATCGACATTCCCGTGAAGCCCCATAGCGGGACCAGGAAGGCCACGGCAGCACCGCCGATCAGCAGCAACCGCCGCGCAGAGAGGTTGCGAAGCGGGTACAGGATGAAGCCGCAGAGCGCGTAGGACACGAGGATGTCGCCGTGCCAGATGAGGTAGGCGTGGCCGAGTCCGATGAGCAGGAGCACGAACTGGCGCCGGTAGTGGAGCCCGGTCCCGGATACGCCGCGCCGGGCCGCGCGGTCGCTCATCATCGCGATTCCGGCGCCGAACAGCAGGGAGAAGATCGAGATGAACTTGGTGTCGGCGAAGAGGTACACCGCGCCCCAGACCCACTGCTCCGCGCCGTCGAACGCCAGGCCCGAGGCGGGGTTCATGTAGGCGGACGAGACCCGTGCGAAGCCCTGGATGTTGACGATCAGGATGCCGAGCACGGCCAGTCCGCGCAGCACGTCGATCGACGCGATGCGTTCGGACCGGGTGACGGGGGTGGGCGCGGTCGTGATGGAAGGCTCCCGGGCTGTGCTCTGGCGGACCGGTCGGGCGGCCCGCACGGGGGACCGTGGCTTTGAATGGTGCCGGGTAGACACGATATGATGAAAGACCAGGCGGCGTGACATCGCAACCGTGCGGCGACGCGCCCCAAACGAACCAGCGGAGGGCACACGAATGAATACCATGCGACATGCGGCGCTCGCGGCGATCGCCGCGCTGACGGCCTGCGAAACCCCGGCGCCCCAGATCCCGGGGCTCACCGCCTTCACACATGTGAACGTGCTGCCGATGACCTCGGACGCCGTAGTGGCCGACCAGACCGTTGTCGTTGCCGACGGCGTGATTGTCGAGATGGGCCCTGCCGGCGAAGTGGAGGTGCCGAGCGGCGCGGCGGTGATCGACGGTTCGGGCCGGTACCTGATGCCGGGACTCGCCGAGATGCACGCGCACGTGCCGCCGGGGGACGACCCGCCCCGCGAAGAGGTCGAGGACATCCTCTTCCTGTACGTCGCCAACGGGATCACGACCATCCGGGGCATGCTGGGTTCGGCGTACCAGATCCCGCTCGCCGACGAGATCGAGCGCGGGGACGTGCTGGGGCCGAACTTCTACGTGGGGGCGCCGTCCATCAACGGCGGCTCGGCCCCGACGCCCGCCGATGCGGAGCGCCTGATCCGGGCCCACGTCGAGGCCGGGTACGACCTGCAGAAGATCCACCCCGGGGTGTCGCTCGAGACCTGGGACCACATGGTCGAGGTCGCGCAGTCGGTGGGGCTCACCTACGGCGGACACGTTCCAGCCGACGTCGGGCTGGTGCACGCGATCGAGACCGGAATGTCGACCGTCGATCACCTCGACGGATATGTGCAGGCGGTGGCGCCCGACGACGTGCAGGCCCAGGTGAGCGTAGCAGGCATCAGCCTCGGCGGGCTGGCGCGCGGGATCGACGAGGCCAACCTCGCCGACATCATCGCGCTGACGATCGAGCACGACGTCTACGTGGTCCCCACCATGTACCTGTGGTGCAACCTCTACGGGACGACCAACGCCGACGAGATGCTGCAGCAGCCCGAGATGCGCTACGTGTCGCCCGGGACGCGCGACGGATGGCGCCAGCGGGCCGGCGGGGGCCGCGGCGATCCCGAGGATGTGGCGCGCTACCTGACGCTTCGGGACCAGATCCTGAAGGCGCTCTCCGATGCGGGCGCGGGGATCCTGATGGGGACGGACTCGCCGCAGCTCTTCAACGTGCCCGGGTTCGCGCTGCACCGTGAGCTGGCGGTAATGGCCGAGTCCGGGATGTCCAACTACGAGATCCTGAAGAGCGGGACGGTGACGGTGGGGCAGTACGTCGCATCGCACCTGGGGCTGGACGGGGACTTCGGGGCGGTCGCGGTGGGGCAGCGCGCGGACCTGGTCCTGCTGGGCTCGAATCCGCTAGACGAACTGGCGAATCTGTTCGACCGCGTCGGGGTGATGGTGCGGGGGCGCTGGGTGTCGCGGGATGAGATCGACGCCGGGCTGGAGGCGCTGGCGGTGAAGAACGCGGGCTGAGGCGGGTGGGATGCAAGGCGACCGCGCCTTCCATCTGACCGACTACACGTCGACCGCCAGGCAACCCTCCACAGCTTCGTGGATGTTCTCCAGCAGCTCCTCATAGGTCTCGCCCTGCGTCGCACATCCGGGAATACTGGGTACTTCAGCCCAGTACCCACCCTCCTCGGCCTCATGTATTACGACGGTCAGCTTCATGGATCAACTCCTTCCGCAGCCACTCTGGTGACCCAAATGTCCAACCTTCCGCCCGTCGACTCCATACCGGCATCATCATCAGACCGAAGGCGAACGCTCCGGAAACGGCACCGGCGTGGCGTCCAGCGTGAACGCACCCGGGAAGTCCGCCGCGGCCTCCTTCTGCTTGCCGCTCCAGGTCTCGATGTCGATGCGGTAGACGGCGGTGCGCCTGAGTTCGTCGTCGGTGGTGGGCCGGTAGTCGACTCCCGGCTTCAGATGGGGAGCGTACTTGTCGAGGAGCATCTGCAGCGCCGTGCGCGCCTCGTCGCGGTCCTCGACGACGCGTCCGGTACCGAAGGCCACGACGCCTGCGTACTCGACCGAGAACTCCAGGGCCTCGGGCGCGGGAAGCAGGCGGCCCATGGCGACGGTGCTGAACGCGACCTTTTCCGCGGCGGCCAGGTTGCCGCGCGTGCGCCCGGTGCGATGGGTGTGCAGGTAGATGCGACGCCCGCCGCCCGTGTCGTCGTAGACGAAGAGGTTGGAGTTGAGGAACGGCTGCCCGCCCTCCCCTACGGTCGCGAGAAAGCCGTAGGCGGCCCGTCTAAGGAAGGTAGCGGCCCACTCGCCCTCCTTGCCGCGGTCGCGGCGGCGGATCGCGCTGCGCGGATCGCACTTTCCCGCGTTTGTCGCGCCCACCTTGGTATCTTGTGGCATGATGTGGAGCTTCCTGGTAGCAGCCTGTTGTCGAGGTCCGCGACGCGGTTTCGCTGCGAGGCAATCTAGCACACGTTCCCACGCCTGCGGGCCCCGGGCAAGAGTAGGCGGCCTGCCCGTCCCCAGGATTGCTACGAAGGTTATCGTTGACAGTAACCCATTCCAACCGCTAAGGTACCTCATGGCCGTGTACGAAGCATTTCGTGACTCCCGCCTGCTCGCGCTTCTGGCGTTTGGCGCGATTGGCGCGATTGGCGCCTGCGCACCGCCGCAGGATCCTCCCGCCGAGCACGCTCCGCTCCTGATCGATGGTGGCACGGTCGTGGTCATGGACGCAGCCGGCACCGTCCTCGAAGGTGGCGCCGTGCTCGTCGACGGCGACCGCATCGCCGCCGTGCTCGCGCCGGACGATCCCCGGCCCGAGGGCACCCGGACGATCGACGCGACCGGCCACCTGGTCATCCCCGGACTCGTCAACACGCACGGCCACGCCGCCATGTCTCTGCTGCGCGGTCTCGCCGACGATCTGCCTCTCCTGACCTGGCTCAACGACTACATCTTCCCTGCCGAGGCCGCGCTCGTGGCGCCCGACTTCGTCTACTGGGGCACCCTGCTCTCCTCGATCGAGATGCTGAAGGGCGGGACGACCACCTTCGCCGACATGTACTACTTCCGCGACGACGTGGCGCGCGCGACGATCGATGCCGGCATCCGCTCGGTGACCGGGCCCCACGTCATCGGCTTCGCCACGCCCGACTACGCCACCCCCGAGGAGTCGCTCGCCGAAGCGGCGGAGTACATGGAGCGGTATCGCGACCACCCCACCGTGGTGCCTGCGGTCGCCGCCCACGCGCTGTACACCACGCCACTCGCCGCGGTCGAGGCAGCGGTGCGGCTGGCCAACCAGTACGGCGCCCCCTTCCAGATCCACGCCGTCGAGGACCCCTCCGAGAACGCCACCGCCCGTGAACTCACGGGAATGGGCGTCATCGAGGCCCTCGAATCGATCGGCGCGCTCCGGCCCGGGACGGTCCTCGCCCATTCGATCTACCTGTCGGACGAGGACATCGAGCGCATCGCGGCCACGGGCGCCGGCATCGCGCACAACCCGCAGAGCAACATGAAGCTGGGGATCGGGAGGGCGGCTCCGGTGACCGCGGCACTCGCCGCCGGGATCCCGGTGGGGATCGGCACGGACGGGCCCGCCAGCAACAACGACCTCGACTTGTTCGACGAGATGGACGCCGCCGCCAAGGTCCAGAAGTTCATGCTGGGAGATCCGGCCGCGCTGCCGGCGGAGACCGTCTTCCACATGGCGACGATGGGCGGCGCGCGCGTGCTGAACCTGCAGGACGAGATCGGGTCGCTGGAAGCCGGGAAGCGCGCCGACATCGTACTCCTCGAAACGCGGCGGCCAGGGCTGACGCCGCTGTACCGGGTCTATTCGCACCTGGTGTATGCGGCGCGCGGCAGCGACGTGACCACGGTGCTCGTGAACGGGCGCATCGTGGTTCGCGACCGCGAGATCCTCACCGTTGACGAGGACGAGGTGATGGAGCGGGCGCGTGGCTTCGGGGACCGCGTGCGCGAAGTGATGGAGAGTGTGGGGGAGGAGGGCGGAGCCCGATGAGCGGCCAGCAGGGCAAGCGCGAAGGCAAAGGCCTCACCAACCGTGAACTCGACATCATGAGCGTCCTGTGGCGGGAGGGATCCGGCACCGTGGCCGAGGTGCGTGAGGCATTGGGTGATGAAGTCGGCTATACCACAGTTCTGAAGATCCTGCAGATCCTCGAGGAGAAGGGCGCGGTCAGACACGAGCAGGAGGGCCGCGCCTACCGCTATTTCCCCCTGATCGAGTCAGTGAGCGCAGGCGGGCGGGCGCTCACCCGCATCGTGAACAAGATCTTCCACGGCTCGGCGGAAATGCTCCTCGCCACCCTGGTTGAGGACCGCGAGTTCAGCGAAGAGGAGATCACGCGGATGCGCTCGATCCTGGATCGGGCGGAACGGAAGGGAGATGCCGGGTAGTGGTCGCGTGGACTTGAGCGAGACGGGATAGGTCGCCGAATCCCACCAGCCAATATGTAAACACGACATTACAAATTGTAATGTCGACCATACAATCTACCGACTCCGCCGCCCCTTCTCCCCACCCTCATACACCACCAGGAAGTCCCTCGCCATCGCCGAGTAGCGCTCCGCGGCCGCGCCGTCCCCTTCGCCGATCGCCATCGCCGCCATCGCGTTCGCCATGAGGTGGAACTGCAGCGGAATGCCGTCCGCCGAACGATCCTGCCAGATGTCGCGCTCCCGGATCCCGCGGTAGCTGTAGACCTCGTCCAGCAACTCGGCCGTGCGCGCATAGTCGAACCACTCCCCGCCGAATTCGGGCGGCGCCCGGCGGTATCCGGTGGGCTGGGGCCCGTCGACGTTGCGCACGTGCAGCCGGGCCGCCAGTCCCTCCCTGACTCCCCAGCCGCTCAGGCCCATCGTCGCCATTTCCCCACCGGTTCCGGCGAAGTGGATCGGCCGCTCGGGGGCCGAATCGCGGATCATCGCCAGGGCGACCCGATGCCCGCGGCCCAGCGTCATCCCGGGCGGATACTGGACGAAAGTGCCGCCGATCCGCACCCCGAAGCTGTCGGGCAGCGGGCCGTCGCCGATCAGCGCGAGTTGGTCGTCGGTCAGGCTCAGCACCGACCGCGCCGGGGGCTCGCGCTCCTCATAGGCCAACCCTCCCGCACGCACGTAAGGCCGCTGGCGATCCGGCTGCGTCAGCTCGCGGATCTGCTTCGGATACCAGTCCGTGTAGAGGTACTGGCCCACCACGACGGTCACGTCCCGGCGGATCCCCTCGACTTCCTGCAGATACCACAGCGGAAAGGTGTCGTTGTCGCCGTTGGTGAAGAGGACCGCGTACGGCTCCACACTGTTCAGCAGATCGTACGCCCAGTCACGCGCGGCGTAGTCCCCGGCCCGGTTGGCCCACCCCACGTTGAAGACGAACGGCAGCGCCGCCACCGCAAGCACGGGCGACGCATTCCGCATGCTTCCGGCCCGGTCCCCCAGCCAGAGCCAGAGGCGGGCCACCCCCAGCCCGGCCATCACGCCCCAGAGCGAGAACCCCAGGAGGAAGAAGTAGTCGCGCTCACGCACCTCGTGGGTCCGCGGCCCGGTGATTTCCGGCGCCAGCGAGTAGCCGTAGCGGAAGTTCAGGTAGTACACGAGCCCGAACGACAGCGTCAGCATGAGCACGACGAGGTACATCCCCGTACTTCGGTCCCGCTGCCAGGTCGTGACAAAGCCCGCCACACCCAGGCCGAGAAAGAGCAGCGTGAAGGGAAGCCGACGTTGGCTCACCGGCTCGTCGGGGTCCATCCCGCGCGCCCACTGCCAGTCGAAATACTGGAAGAAGTTGTGCAGCTGATGCGCGAACGGGGCCATTCGCCGGGTCACCGGGGGCTTGGCGTACTGGTCCCGACGCAGCGAGGCGGCCAGTGCCGGACACCCGGCTTTGCCGTTGGTGTAGATGGCCGCGGCAGTCTCGACGAACCCGTCGCACAGCGGATCGCCCTCGTTGATCACCGGCCGCTGGGCGGCACGCAGCGGCAGGACGAAGTTGAGGGACAGCCCCACCACCACGGCCAGCAGGCACCGGGCCAGGAAGGGCGGGTGCACGAGAATCCGGGCGCGCGTCACCACGATGCAAGCGAAGAACGCGCCCGCCGGCAGGACCGACATGAGGTGGTTGGTTGCGCCGAGCGCCATCAGGTACACCGCGCCCACCAGCAGCCGCTGCCCGCGCGGATCGCCGGCCGGCAGATCGCGCCAGCGCAGCACCATCCAGCTGACCGCCGCCACGATCAGCAGCGAAATCGTGTACACCTTCTCGTTCACGTTGCTCTGACTCCACACGGTGAACGCCGTCGCCCCGACCAGGACCGCCGCGCCCGCCCCGATCAGCGCCTCCCTCGTGCTCATCCGCAGCCGCGACAGGATCCGGTGGGCGATCAGGAAGAAGAAGAACGACGCCCCGGCCGAGCTCGCCGCAGCCAGCAGGTTCACCCGAACGGCGATTGGCAGGCCCAGCGGCGCCAGCAGGAGCGACCACACCCGGGCCAGCGCCACGAACAGCGGGTTCCCCGGAGGGTGCGGGATCCCCATGATGTGGGCTGTGGCAATGTATTCGCTCGCGTCCCACCACCCCGTAGTCGGCGCAAGCGTCAGGGCGTACAGCACGAACACGCCTGCGCTAGCGCACGCGGCGGCCTTCCAGGGAGGTGTCGGTGTGCTGTCGGTCATGCCTCCACCCTCGCTGCGGCCCATTAGATTGGCAAGACGGTCGCGAACGGCCCCGCGGACGCGCCGACAGGCCTCGGCGAGAGGGCGTCAGCGGGCCTCACCGGGAACCCGCCATGGCCAGTCCCACCTTCGATGCACTGCGGTACGCGATGGGTTGGGCGCGCGGTGCCGCCGGACTGCCGGTCCGGGGAGTCGCCACGGAAGACATCGCGATTGGCGGCCCGGCCGAGGCCATCCGCGCACATCGCTACCGACCGACCGGGCGGCAGCGCCCCCTTCCCGGCTGGGTCGTCCTGCACGGCGCCACCCGCCCGGGACCCGATCACCCGGCAATCGTGCGTCTCGCGGCCTCCTTGGCCAGCGCCGGCGGCGACGTCCTCGTCCCGGACGTCCCGGCGTGGCGCGCACTCGATCTCGATCCGGCGCCGGCCCGGCGCGCGCTCCGCGTCGCGGCGGAGTTCATGTGCGGCGACCCACGCGTCCGGCCCGGCGGAGTCGTCCTCATGGGCCTGTCCTTCGGCTGCACCCAGGCGCTTGCCGCCGCGGCGGAACTGGCCGCCGAAGGACTCGCGCGGGGGGTCTTCGGCTATGGGGGCAACCACAGCCTGCACGACACCGTTCGCTTCGCCCTCACGGGCCATTTCGAGTGGAGGCGGCGGACCGAGTATCTGCGGCCCGATCCGTACGGCCGCTGGGTGATCGCGGCCAACTACCTGCACCGCATCCCGGGCTACGAGGGTGCACAGGACGTGTCGCGCGCGCTGCGTCGGCTCGCGGCAGCGGCCGGCGACCATGGGTTCATGTCATGGGAGCCGAGCAGCGATCCCTACAAGGACGACGTGATCGAATCGGTGTCGGCGCCGAACCGGGCGCTGTTCCGGGTTTTCGCGCCGAATGCGGCCCAGGATCCGGATCCGGGCCGCGCCGAGGAGCTGGCCCCCCTTCTCGTCGAGGCCGCGCGGGTGACTCACCCCGAACTGGAGCTGTCCCGCGCCCTGGATGGCCGCTCTCTTCCCCCCATCCGGCTCCTCCACGGCCGCGAGGACCACCTGATTCCGTTCACGGAGACGCTCGCGCTGGAACGCTATCTGCGGAAACGCGCGGATGTGGAAGCGACGGTCACGGGGCTGTTCGCGCATTCGAAGGGCGCTGGCAGGGGCGTGGCGCGGATTCGGGAGGCCGCCCGGTTCCTTGGGGCGCTGCGGGGGGTGATGGGGCTGCACGGCGGGTAGGGGCGGTGTGGGTTGCGCCTGCCCGGACAGTCTTCGGCTACGGCGATCGGAGGATCAAGCGCAACCCGGAAGAGACGGGCGCGGCTCGACGTCCCGGCCCCGGTCCAACGCGTAGATCCGCACATCCTGCTGCCCATTCTCGTCGGTATGGAACCCGAGGATGGCCTCCGCCGAAATCTCCGTCACGCGCAAGGCCACGGGGAGCGTCACCGTGCCGATCGCGGTTCCGGCCTCGGTGAAGACTCGCCACTCGGCACTGCCGTCGAAATCCGAGAGCTCGTAGCGCTGGGCCCAGATGTACCCGAGGTCGTCCACGACCAGGTGATCGGCGAACGGCACCCACTCGGCCACGCCAATCCTTCTCGACATGCTCGGTAGTGAGAAGCGCTGGATTAGGCGGGCGATGCCGCTGACCCTTTCGAGCGTCGCCGATACCCATTGCTTCCGATGCTCGTCAGTGCTGCGTTCGACTTCGATGTCGAGGTCCACTTCGCCCAAGTCGGCCCCGGTCCGATCGAGGACGCGCAGCAAGGGCGTATCGCTCGTTCCGATCAGCAGGCACCGGCCGCGGGCGACGCCCAGGGAGTGGGGCGTCAGCAAGGCGTGGCGAAGACTGCCCCGTCCCTGGAATTCGAAATGCGAGGTTATGGTGCCGGGCGCCCGGGCCAGGATGTTGTTGATTTCGCCCGCGGCGAATCGGTAGTAGCCAACCGTGTCCTGGGCCATTTCACCCATCTCCTGCCCAACCATCCGATCCGCTTCCCAGGCGTACCAGACTCCGTCGTCGACTTGCCCGATCCCGCCGATGGGCCGGTCGTCAGCGCCGCGGACCAGCCTGGCGTCCCCGACGAACTCGCCGCCCAGGGTGAATTCGGAAATCCGTTGGTGGCCCCGGTCGAAGACGAAGAGTCGGCCCTCGGGATCGGCAACGAGCGTGGACATTCTGCTGAATTCGCCCGGTCCCTCGCCCTCCCGTCCCTTGGTTGCGACCAGGGTGCCGTCCGGCGAGAAGAAGCTGATGCTGGAGAACTGGCTTTCGGCAACGACGATCGTGCCGTCGGGGGCACGGGCCACATCGACGATGCCGGCGAATTCTCCGCCCAGCCGTTCTTCGCTCAGGCCAAGGACGATTGTGGGCTCCGAGCCCACCGTCCAGGTGGATGCGTCGGGCGGGTGGGCCTGGGCCGGCAGAGCGCTGGGCCAGGCCGCGGTAGCAATGAAGAGTGTGAGCAGGGCGAAGGTCTCGCGGGCGGCGGTGCAGCGGCGTGACTTGGGCATCGGACCTTTGGGGAGCTGGGAGCAGGTGGTCGCAGACCACGTTTGGTACCCGCAATCGCTGACCAATGTTCCGGATCGGGAACCCGGCCCCAGGGCGCCGACGACCGTCCCCTCACCTCAAGCCGTAGCGCAACCCCACACTGACGATCGGCCAGAAGCTGACGAAGCTGGCGGCATCGTTTTCGGCGTCCAACCGCTCGGTTTCCAGGTCGGCGCGGAATCGGGGCGAGTTCAAGACCGTCGGGTCACCCGTGGCCGCCATGTCGAACTGCCGGTTGAGGTGCAGGACCGCGCCAAGGTCGACCACGAACTCGAACCCGCGCTGCAAACGCGACCCGAATCCGATCAGGACATAGGGGGCCGTCGAGGACGAGACGAGGGTGGTGGTGAGCGTCTGCACCTCCGGGTGCTGATAGAAGCCGCCGCCGATGTCGATCGTCGCGCCGCTCTGGTATGTGATCTCGTGCGTCGGGTTGCTGGATCTGATCAGCAGGCCGGCGCCCGCGCGAAACGGGCCGGACGAAGCCTCTGCGCCGATGGTGAACAACGCCGTAGGCAGGGAGAGCACGGCGGTGCGGTTGGGGGCGAGGCCGAACATTCCGGTGAGATCCATGTCGAAGCCGAGGAATCCGATTCCACCGTGGACGGCGACATGTTCGTTCAGCCCGACGGCGACGTCGGCGCCGAGGCCGAGGGTGCCCAGTCGCGCTCCAACCATGATGTCCTGCTGCATGGCATGGGCCGATGGACCCGGGGTTGCAAGCACCAGGGCCAGCTTCACGACTGCGGCCGATCGTTTTGTCATCGATGGATGGCCCTTCCCGGGAAAGCCGGTAATCTAGCGTGAGGCGTTTTGTGACGTTTGGGCGAGTGTCTAGATTCCCGTCATGCCCGCCTTCACCTCTGCACGCGAAAAACGCCTCTGGGCCTGCACGCTGGCCGTCGTGGTGGCGATCTACTCTACCCTGGGCTTGGCGCGGACGCTGGTGGACCAGTTGGGGAGCGACTTCATGTCGGTCTGGCTATTCCTCCTCGGCTGCATTCTGGTGCTCGCAACCGTGATCACGCAGGGCCTCAGGGTTCGGCCGAGCGGCACCGAGATCGGCGTGGCTCTTGGCGTCGCCGCCGCCTACCTGCTGATCGTCGTTCGGATGGCGGTGCCAACCGAGCGATCCCATCTGGTCGAGTACGGAGTAGTGGCCGTCTTCGTCCACGAAGCGCTGTTGGAGCGGGCCGGTCAGGGACGCCGTGTTCCCGTGCCGAGCCTGCTTGCAATCGGTATCGCCTCTCTGGTCGGCGTCGTTGACGAGGGCATCCAGTGGTTCTTGCCCAGCCGCGTCATGGACCCGGTGGACATCCTGTTCAACGTACTGGCGGCGGTGATGGCGGTCGGAGCAAGCGTGGCGCTCCGGTGGGCCAGGCGCAGGGCCATCCGATTCGTCGGCCACTAGCAGTTCGCGGCAACACCTCGTGGCGTAGCGGCGTTGACGAGGCGTCGGACCGGCAATGGGCGGGCGCGACTGCTACCTCCCCCTGATCCTCCGCAGTTCCACGATCTCCTCGTCGAGTTCCGTACGGCGGAGCACCGCGGCCAGATCACCCGCCACGTCGACCAGCACGACATTGTCCGGCGAAGAAAGGGTGGCGATCTGGCCCACTCCGGGCTTGAACACGAACCACTCCGGCCCATCGGGGTCGCCTCCTTTGCGGGGGATCCCTCCGTAGCGGAGCGCCCACACCAGGCCGTCGGCCACGGTGATCGGTGAATGATTCGGAGCCGGAAGCGACAGCCATCCGTATGGGGGCAGATGCTCGGGGAGTCCCATGGCCGTCAGCATGCGTTCCACTTCGCCTCGAGTTGAACCCAGGTCCAGGTCGTGGAAATCGAGGAGGGCCTGCCGCGCGAACTCCGCCTGTGATCGTGTCAACGGGGTCGGTTCCGGCACGATTGCGGGACGAAGCGTGTCCCGAACGACTCCATCAGGCCCGTACACAGGGATGTCGTACGAGTCGTTTTCCAAGACCACGAACAGGGAGTCGGCAACTGCCGCGTGGGTGATCCGGCCGAAGAGCCGCAACATTTGCCTCATTCCAGTGGTCGCGACGGGTTCGTACCAGACCTCCGGGCCCGCCATATCGAGTAGGCGGTGCTCGAAACCACCCTCCTCGGCGAAGAGAAGGAGCGTCACAGTCACTTGCTCGACCGCCGGCTCCGTTGGCCAGTGTAGAGGCCAGACATCTGCCAATACCGATCCGTCCGAGAACACCCCCAAAGCCGAGAGGCCCGTCAGGTATTCTTCAGGCGGGGAGAGGGCCGCCGAACCCAGCAACCGGCCATCCAGACTGTATCTCGAGACTGCCCGACCGTACCGATCATATGCGAAGAGATGGTCACCGACACGTTTCATCCAGTCGAGGTCGCCGTACTCACCGGGACCCTCGCCTCTGCCGCCGACTACCGTATCGAGAGAGCCGCTCCGATCGTAGAAGCGAAGCGTGCCCTCGCTCTCCTGCCCGATCACGACGTGGCGCTCGGTTATCACGATCCCGGTCACTTCGTAGAGTGGATCCGCCTCGGAATCGCCGACGCTCATCACGGGCACCGGGTCCAACCGCCACACTTCAAGACCGTCGGGCCGGCCGATGGTGCCGCCGGTGGTGCCCCCCTCCCGCAAGTAGACCGCGATGAGCACGACCCCCACGAGCGCTAGGATCACCACGAAGAGATACCACAGGGCCGTTCGAGCCTTCCTCCGTTCCATCACCCGCACGCTGACATGGCGCCGCCCCTCTTCCCGGCTTGTCGGTTGATACAACCCTCCACCGACCAATCTTGGAGGCGCCTACGAACCGTGCCACTCCTCCCCGTCCCCACTCAGCGAGAGACGTCAATCGTGTGGGTCGGGACCGGCGAGCGCGCCAACCGGCAGAGTTCATCGTGGCGGGGGCGAACCGACACCGGTCCGGCAATAGGCGGACGCGTCTGCTACCTCCCCACGATCCTCCGCAGTTCCACGATCTCCTCTTCGAGTTCCGTGCGCCGCAGAACTGCGGCCAGATCACCCACCACGTCGTAGAGGATGACATCGTCAGGGGATGAGAGTGCGGCGATCTGGCCCACTCCGGGCTTGAACACGAACCACTCCGGCCCATCGGGGTCGGCATCCTCCCGCGGGAGTCCTCCGTAGCGGAGTGCCCATACGAGCCCATCGGCCACCGTCATCGGCGGGCGATTCGGGTATCCCAGGGACAGCCAGCCGTAGGGGGGCAGGTACTCCGGCAGCCCCATTTCCTCGAGCAAGTCCTCCACTTCGCCCCGGCCATCCCCCAGGTCCCAGGAGTCGAGGAGGGTCTGCTGTATGAATTCCACCCTATCCCGTGGCAACGGCGTCGGCTCCGGCACAACAGCCGGACGAAGCGTATCGCGAGCCACTCCATCACGCCCGTACACCGGGATGTCGTACGAGTTGTTCTCCATAACCACGAACAGGGAGTCGATGACCAGGGCTTCAGATACCCGGCCCAAGAACCGGAACATCTGCCTCCGCCCGCCGTTGCCGAAGGGCTCGTACCAGGTCTCCGGGCCGGCCATTTCGAACAGAGGCCCAACGAGTGCGCCGTCCTCGGCGGAGTGAACCAGCGTAAGGGGAGGCCGCTGCACCGCGGGTACCGTCGGCTGAAACAGATCGAAGGCATAGCTCAGCACGGACCCGTCCGAAAATACGTCCTGCGTCGCGAGCCCGGGGTAGTCCTCCGGCCGGACCAGCGCGATGGAACTCTGCAGACCGCCATCCAGGGCAAACTTCGTGATCTTGTGACCACGCGAATCGTACGCGAAGAGATGGTCACCGGCCCGCTTGACCCACGTAAGGTCGGCGAACTCCCCGGGACCCTCGCCTCTTCCTCCGACCTCTGCTTCAAGCGAGCCATCACGGTCGTAGAAACGAAGTGTGCCCGTGTTCTCCTGGGCGATCACGACGTGATGCTGCGTGATCGCGATGCCCGCCACTTCGTAGAGCGGGTCCGCTTCGGTGTGGCCGACGCTCATCACAGGCACCGAATCCAACCGCCAAACTTCAACACCGTCGGGCCGGCCGATGGTGCCGCCGGTGGTTCCGTCATCGCGCAAATACGTTGCGACTAGCACGACCCCCCCGAGCACAAAGACCGACAGCAAGGCGTACCCCAGGACCGTTCGAGTCTTCTTCCGTTCCGTCATGCGAACCCTTGCATGGAGCTGGCCCCTTTGCCGGCTTGTCAGTTGATACAACCCCTCCGCCGACCAATCTTGTAGGCGCCCACGAACCATGCCAGTTCCCTCGCCCCAAGACATCCCCATGACAGACTCCCTCGCGCAGAAGCTCCAATCAATCCTCCCGGCCCTGGCCGCGGCGGCCACGCTCGCAATCCTCCCCGTCCCGATCCAGGCCCAGGTCACCACCGCCCAACTCGACGGCCTCCGCCTCCGCAACATCGGCCCCGCCGTCATGAGCGGCCGCATCGTGGACCTGGCCGTTGCCGAATCAGACGTGATCAAGTACTACGTTGCGTCCTCGACCGGCGGCGTCTACAAGACCAGCGACAACGGCATCACGCTCAACCCCGTCTTCGAGAACGAGGGCACCCACTCGGTCGGCGCCATCGCGCTCCACCAGCGCGACACATCCATCGTCTGGGTCGGGACCGGCGAGCGCGCCAACCGGCAGAGTTCGTCGTGGGGCGACGGCGTCTACAAGAGCACCGATGGCGGCGAGACCTGGACGAACATGGGGCTGCGGGACAGCAAGCACATCGGGCGCATCGCGCTGCACCCCGACGACACCGACCTCGTGTATGTGGCCGCCATGGGCCACCTGTGGGGACCGAACGACGAGCGCGGCCTCTACCGCAGCACCGACGGCGGCGCCACCTGGCAGCCCATCCTGCAGGTCGACGAGAACACCGGCGTAGTGGACGTCGCGCTCGACCCCGACCAGCCCAACATCGTCTACGCCGCGACCTACCAGCGACGCCGACGCCCCTGGGGCTTCCACGGCGGCGGTCCCGGCAGCGCGCTCCATCGCAGCATGGACGGCGGCGACACCTGGGAGCGGCTGACCGGCCCCGGCATCACCCGCGGCCTCCCCGAGGACGTGATCGGGCGCGTCGGCATCTCCATCTACCGCAGCGATCCGCGCATCGTCTACGTCAGCGTCGAGCAGGGCTACCGCTACAACGCGTCGACCGCATACACCGAGCGGCGGGCCGGCATCTACCGCTCCGAGGACCGCGGCGAGAGCTGGGAGCTGATGAGCGACTGGAACCCGCGTCCCATGTACGCCAGCCAGATCACCGTCGATCCAAGCGACGACCAGCGCATCTACATGGTCAACAGCTACTCTTTCTCGGACGACGGCGGACGCACCTTCACCGTCCCGCCCCAGAGCCTACACGGCGACGACCGCCTCGTCTGGGTCAATCCGTCCGACTCCCGCCACGTCATGAAGGCCGACGACGGCGGCCTCGGCATCTCCTACGACCGCGGACTGAACTGGCTCTACATCTCCGATCTGCCCGTCAGCCAGTACTACCGCGTCAGCGTCGACATGGCCCGCCCCTACAACGTCTACGGCGGCCTTCAGGACAACGGCTCCTGGATGGGACCCAGCGAGACCTACCGCCAGAACGGCATCGTCAACAGCGACTGGACGCGGCTGGGCGGCGGCGACGGGTTCATCAACCTCGCGGACACGACCAACAACACCATCGTCTACACCGAGTCCCAGTACCTCGGCCTGTCGCGCTTCGACACCCGCACCGGCCAGCGCACCGCCATCCGTCCAGGCGACCCCGTCGGACACATCGCCGGACGCCGCAACTGGGAGACCTGGCGCGAGGTCGGCACCTTCGAGGATCAGCGCCTCGGCAACGCCATGGCGCCCGCCAACTGGGACGGCCCCTTCATCATCTCGCCGCACGACGCGTCCACCCTGTACGCCGGCACCAACATCCTCTGGAAGACCACCGATCGCGGCGACTCATGGCAGCCTCTCGGCGACCTCACCACCCGCGTCGACCGCCGCTCGCTGCCCGTCATGGGGCAGATGCCCGAGGACTACACGCCCTCGCTCGACGACGGCATCCCCTACTACCCCACCATCTCGTCGGTCTCGGAGAGTCCGCTCGCGCGGGGCCTCATCTACGCCGGCACCGACGACGGCCGCCTCCATGTCTCGCACGACGGCGGCGCGACCTGGACCGACCTGTCCGCCCGCGACGTGTCCGACTCCGACGAGCCCGGCGCCGCCGATTTCCCCGGCCTTCCCAACGGCGCCTGGGTCAGCTGGATCGAGCCCTCCCGCCACGACGAGGCCCGCGTATACGCCGCCTGGAACAACTACCGCAACGACGACTACGCCAACTACCTCTATCGCTCGGACGACTACGGCCAGAGCTGGGTCTCGATCACCGGCGACCTGCCCGCCGAACGCGTGCTCCGGACCGTCCGCGAAGACCTCCGCAACCCCTCCGTCCTCTTCCTGGGCGCCGAAATCGGCCTCTTCTACACCATGGACGGCGGCGCGCACTGGACCGAGCTGCGCGGCGGCATGCCCACCCTGCCCTTCAACGACCTCGTCATCCATCCCCGCGACAACGATCTCGTCCTCGGAACCCACGGCCGCGGCATCTGGATCCTCGATCAGATCAATGCGCTCCAGGAGCTGTCGGAAGAGGTGGTTGAAGAGAGCGCTCATCTCTTCACCATCGAGCCCGCCGTGCAGATCCGCCGGGCGGGTCGCGCGGCCCACACGGGAGATGTGTACTACCGGGGCGAAAATCCCCCTCTCGGCGCCATTCTGGACTACTGGCTCGGTGAGGCCGCCGAAGTCGGCACGGTGGAGATCGCCATCGAGGACTCCGGCGGTGGCCACGTGGCCACGGTGGGCGGCACCACGCGGCAGGGCATGAATCGCGTGGTGTGGGACATGCGTCACCAGGTCGGCGACGCTGGGGATGCCGATCGCCCGAGCCCGGGTGGTGCACGGCGCGGCCCGCTGGTCGTTCCTGGCACGTACACGGCTGGACTGGTCGCCGCGGGGACCGAATCGGCGCAGCAGTTCGTCGTGCGCGAAGACCCGCGCCTGAACGTCACGCCGGGCACGCGCGCCGCCTGGACCGCCGATCTGCTGGAACTGGCCGACGCCTCGGCCCGGGCGGTCAGCGAACTCAACGCGATCGAGGACGCGCTGGAAGACATCGCCGACGACGACACCGGCCCCCGCGCCACCAAGCTCCGCGACCTGCAGCGCGAGTTCGGCGAGCTGATGAGCCGCATCGGCCGCCTCTCGGGCGACATTGAGGGCGTGGTCGCGCCGCTCACGCAAGACCAGCGGTCGCGCCGGGACTTCTACATGGAGATGCTGGAGGTGCTGAGCGGGGAGGCGGGGGAGGTGGTGGGTCGGTAATGTAAAGGCGAGTTTACATAATGTAATATCGACATTATATTTCGCCCGTCCGGATGCCGCGAAATCGCACCAAGGTGGCAGGCTACGAGTCAACGCCAGCCAGACGCACGACAGCAGCCCGCTGCAGCTCCATGGAATCCGTGACCACGCCGATCGCCATCGAATCCGTCAAGCGATAGGGAGCGAACCCCTCGGGGAAGATGACCCTCTGGAACCGTGGGTCTCCATCGTGCAGGGAAACTGTCATCCACGCCCGGCCATACCCCAGGGGATGGGACGAACCGTCGAACTCCTGAATCCAGATCCGTTCAGGGGAGCAGCGCAGATCTACCCCGATCGGGACCGATTCCGGCATCTGATCGCCCGCACGCGCGAGCACTTCCGCGGCGGCGCGTTCGATCTCGGCGTCGCTGAGGTCACTTCCACGCATCTCGTTGCGCGCCCTCTCCCGGACATACCCCAATCGCTCCTTGTGCGACAAGGGCCGACCCGTCCACGGCAGGGGAATCTGCCTTTCTTTCGTGCCGTCGGGGCCATAGAGATGAAGACTGCGGTCGACCGGGTCGAGCACGGCGACGACGCCATCGGCACACCCGTCCCAAAGGGGCACGGGCGCCAGACCGATCGCCGGAACACGGCTCGCAGCTCCGGGAAGTACAGCGGCGAAGTCCACGACCACGGCGGGCTCGGGATCACCATGCCTGATCCGCAGGATCTTGCCGCTCCAGAAGTGGTCGCCGTCGGTTAGCCCTTCGGGATAGCTGGCCACCCAGACGCCGGTGTCGTCTTCGGCAACTCGGAATGGATCTCCGAAGGTCACGCTTCGGATATCGGCTCGAATGGATTCCCGGGTTACAGGGGTGGGGGATGAACTCACAAAGTTGCCTCCCGCATCAAACAGGGAGCGCCTGCGGGTGGCGAGATCCCACGCGACCACACCGCCGACCGAAGTCGCGGCGGACAGGATCCAGGGATTGCGGAGTTCCCCCGGCCCCTCGCCCGAACTGCCGAAGTCGCCGAGCATGCGACCCGAGCGATCATATACCCGCAGAAAGGGTTCGACAGTCGTGAGCACCCAGATCAGCTCTCCGGACCCGATGATGTCGCGCACGCCCCACAACTCGTCGCCTTCCTGGAAGGTCGTGAGCGCCGAAGGGACGATCTCGACGTCACCCGTCGATGTGTCCGGGGCTCCGGGGGTGCATGATCCGATGCCGAGCGTCACGAGGACCAGGAGCGGGAGGACCGGGAGCCGTAGCTTCGATTGTCTGTGAACGAGCACACTGGCCAGGGCCGCGAGGGACGCAACCGCGGCGGCCAGCACCGGTGTCGCGACCGTATCCGGAGGTCGGAGGAGCTCGCCGGTTCCACCCATGAGGAGCAGACCGGATCCGAGCGTAAGCGCACAGGCCAGGAAGCCGGAAGCCATGCCGAACCACTCCGGCCACCCATCTTGTCCGGGAACACGTCGCGCCTCCCGCTCCAGCGCGCTCATGACTGCGTTGACGCCGGGCTCCGGGAGCGGTGAATCGGAGGCGCCGACTTGCCGGATCGAGGCGATCAGGCGCCGCATCTCGAGCATCTCCTCATCGGCGCTTCCATCAGTCGGATCCGGGGCCCACCCCGAATCGCCTTCCACCACTGCCGAGACCAGGCGGTCGGTCGTCTCTTCGTCCGGCATCACCGGTCTGGAGGGCCCTCTACCGGGCAGCACTCGCGTTTTCTTGCGCATCGCGGTTCTCCGTCGTCAACGAGTTCTTTCGATCAACGCATCCATTTGGCGCAGCTTCTTCAGGCCCCGATGAATCAGCGAGCGGACCGACACCTCCTTCACTGCCAGCATCCGCGCCACCTCGGCAGCGTTCCGACCTTCGAGGATGCGCAACAGGATGGCATCGCGCTCCCGCATCGTGAGCCGTTCAAGTGCCGAGTACAGCGCGGCCGCCCGCTCCCGCCGTTGCAATTGTTCGGCTGGACCTGGTGTGGTGTCGGGGAGATCGTAACGCTCGTCAAGGCGGACCACGGAGTCGCGCGACCGCTTGCGAGCCTCCATCCGGCAGACATTCCTGCACACCGTCAGTGTCCACCCGAGAAAGGACCCGGTACCGGCGAAGCGCGCCCGCTTGCGGTAGATGCGGATCCAGCACAGTTGCAACAGATCGGCCGCGTCGTCGTCATCCCGAGCATAACCACGGATCACTCGCAGCATGCGCGGGGACGTCTCACGAACCAGATCGCGAAACAGCGCCTGGTCTCCCGCATGAAATCGCTCCCGGTCGAAGCCGGTGCCGCCATCGCGCGGCATCAACGGGGGGGGCCGCGGTCAGGGCGGACGACGGCGAACAGGATCCCAGCAGCAACAGCCGGCACCAACAGGGGGAGCACGAACAGCAGACCTCCCCACGCCGCTTGGTATTGGACCAATTCGTCGGCGATGCTCACAGGAATCCAGAAAGCCACGAACAGGAATCCGCCCGAAAGCCACCGCGCCGCGTAGCGGGTCCAGGTGGACAACCCGCCAGTGAGTCTTCCAGTCAAGTCACCCAGCACGGCCGCGAGCAAGACAAACGCCGCATTCGCAACCGGCACGATCAGCGTCCCCAGATCGTTGGCAGCTCTACGCAGATGCCTTGCGGCTTCGTTCCCCGTCGCGGCCTCCGCAGCGGCTTGGGCGGCCCGCGCGGAATCGGCCAGAGCGGCGGGCAACGGCCAGTCGGCGCCGGTCCACGTCGCGAACATGGGCCAAACAAGTGCCGGCAGTGCGTACGCGGCCAAGGCCAACGTCGCAAGAAGAATCCAGGGACGCCGCGGCGCGCCTGCAGCAACCCCGCCAAGAATGCCGCTTCCGCCCAGAGCGCCAGCGAACACCGCTGGGGGCAGGATCTGGACAACCGTCAGCGGGAGACGGCCGACCACCATCGCAAGAAAGTCCGCGACCGCATCCGTCCGCCCCCAGAAGTGCGTCGCCGAATACGCGAGATACACCGCAAGCAGGACGACAACCCAGATCGCAATCCGCCTCGCGAATGAGGATTCCGGCCGTGGCCGCAACGTGGTCTCGATCATGCGTCCCCCCGCGGTGTAGTGATCTTGCCGGTCCGAGGCGCTCGCGCCGAACGCGGGTGTTCTACAAGAGGGGATGCAGAATCGGCGTCGTCCGTTGCGAAGTGGGGTGGCGCTGAATCAGAAATGTACGATCCGGCTTACATCATGTAATGTTTACATGACGTATTGTGCTACCGACTGGCACCGACCGATCCGCTCTCTGCCCCCGTCAACGAGACATCCAGTCTTACCTGGTCGTACGGCACCCGTGGCATCAGCCTGCCGCGCGTCCCTAGGTGCAATTCGACCAACCTGTATTGAGCCATCGTCTTCAGGGTTCGCGACAGATTCGACTTGCTTCGCCCCGCCATTCCCGCGAGCTCCGTGAGCGAACTCGGCCCTTCCCGAGAGATCAATTCCAAGAGGTGCCGATTGTGCTCGGACAGTACCTTTGCAGCTCCGTCATGAGGCTGGTTGGGGTTCGCGCCCACCAGAATAGCACGGCCTCTTCAAGGCACCTGTCATTGGCGCCTATCGGTGACCCGCCTCCAACAACCCCAATACATCCCCCTTCCCCACCATCTCCTCTCCGCGCTCCAGGAACGGCCGGACATCGGCAACGACCGCATCCCACGGCAGTCCCTCCACCCGTTCCGCCACAGCCCCACGCCAGTTGCCGACATCTAGCGGCACGGCTTCCGAATCGGTCTGCCTGATCGCCGCGTTGAGCAGCTTCAGGTTCGGGGACGGCCAGGTCGGATCGCTCAAGTACCAAGCAAGGTCGTAGATATCCCTGCCCTTGGCCCACGGTCGGCACAGGACCGCGTGCAGCTTGCCCGCCAGAAGTGACGCACGGTCGTGATGATGGAGCCTCAACGCCACGTGCCTCCGGATCAGACGTGTTTCGGTGACGGCACCCGCCGGCGGTTTGGTGTCCACGTCGGCCTTGATGCCCAGCTTCTCTTCCCGGTGCGGCGACAGCCCGGTTTCGTAGAGCACCCCTCGAACACGGATCCAGCCGGTGTGCACGGTACCGCGATCGCGCACCGACGCCTCGGCCTCGTAGCCTTCCCGCCGGAGCCCCCGTACGACCGTCCCCATCCAGCCACGCAAGTCGTAGAGTTCGCGCGGCCCCTCCAGTGCGAAATCGAGATCCTCGGAGTATCTGCGGAGGCCGTAGAGGAACCGCAGTGCCGTGCCGCCCTGAAATGCGAGCGGCGACATCGCCCCGGCCCGCTGCAGAGCCTCGAGAATCCGGGCCTGAAGGTACTCTCGGAGGACGTTGCGGCCGACGAGGGGATCCAGGTTGCGCACCAAGGAATGCAGATGATCCTTCATAACGACTCGTAGGCCAGAGCCGGATCACTCGCCAACCGGACCAAGTGAGCAGCGGCACGCTTCAGCTTCGGACTGCCCGTGGAGGTCGCGATCCGTAACAGACTCCGCGCCGAAAGGGCTTCGAGGTTCAGCCGCAGTCCGTCGATCCACGCAGGATCGTCACCACCGGGCTGAAGGTGGACCAGATCGATCAGAGCCTTCTCAGGCGAAGCTACGAACGCGCTCTGGCCACCGCCCAGGTCGACCAGTCGATACCCACCCCGCAACTGCCGCTTGAGATACCGAAAGGAGAATCGCCCGAGCGGCGTCTCTCGAATCTGGGGACGCCCCGGCCCACAGCTGGTCACCTCGGCTACGAACTCCGGGATGGCATTGGCGTACGCCAGCGCCGAGAGTCCACTCACGTAGGATCCGGGCGCCAGCCGGTTGGCGATGAGGAAGGGATGAGGGATGACCTTGCGGTATGGCGGCGCCAGCGCATACAGACCCCGACGCAGCCGAAACAGCTTCCTCGACGCGGACCATCGGCTCAACTGCGCGGGAAGACCCGGCTCATGGCCTCGCCCCGCCATCAGCATCCCGGTCTCGAAGACGGGCTCGTCCTCGACGATTTCGAGTAGTTCAGAGAATTTCATGCATTGAATATGCTGACACTTGCAAATAACTACAACAAATTGGTAAACCGAGTAGGAGTCGGCAGTATCCTGTCGCTGCACTTAAACGCAGTACGGTGAGGATCGCGCCCTTGTGGACATCGGCGCAGCCGGGACCGTTCGATTACCTGATCGTCTCGGAGCCTGACCGCACCCGCTACGCTGCCGCCGCCCGCCGCGAGGGCCTTACCGTGAGCGCGTGGCTGCGCGCCGCCGCCGCCGACCGCCTGGACCATCATGCAGACTCTGAACCGTTTCGCACGGAAGATGACGTGTGGCGGTTCTTCGCAGACCGCGATGCCGAGATGGGATGCGGCACCGAGCCGGACTGGGAGCAGCATCTCGAGGTCATACGCGCCTCCCGGGGCCGGGGCGCAGCCGGAACCTGACGTTCCGCGCAGTGATCTTCGTCGACACCAGCGTCCTGATGTATGCGGTGGGAAGGGACCACCCGCTCCGCCCACCGGCCCGTCGCTTCTTCGCCGAGGCGACGACGGACCAGCAACCGCTCGCAACGTCGTCCGAAGTCCTCCAGGAGCTTGCCCACGCGTATCTGCCCGCGGAGCGTACGCAGGCCCTCGCCGCTGCCCTACGGATCGTTGAGCGGACCGGCATGGATGTGTGGCCCCTCGAACGCGACGACGTGATCCTCGGCATCGAACTCGCTGCACGGCGCCCGGCGCTTGGGGCCCGCGACCTGTGCCACCTCGCCAGCTGTCAGCGGCGCGGCGTCACTCGTATCCAGACATTTGACCGGGCGCTGAAGGCGGCTGCGGAATCGCTGCGGTAGGACCGGCATTGGGGGCAGGCGGAGCGCGGGCTTCGCTGACCGTCCACGAACACCATGATGTCCTCCAGCGGAGCGGCCGCCTCGCTGGTCACTCGTTTCCTTCGTCTTGTTCTTCAGCCGTTGGCGACCTTGAGACGAATAGTCCCACAGCGGCGACTACACCCGCCGCGGCGAGTGACCCGCCCATTGATCTGACTATTGTGGGCAAGATGCCGAAGAAATCGAGAATCCCCCCGATGGACAGGTGCAAGCTGATCCCAAACCAGATTATCCCGATGACGACGGCCAAACGCAGCCACCAGCTAAAGTCCCGAAACTTGTCCTTGTCACTCATCTCGCTGGCCTCATCGGCAACACCACTCGGGACGCACGCTCCGCGTCATGAACAACCGTCTGCTCGGCCTCCTGCCACTCAATCTCATACGCCGGATCCCCGTGCGAATTCAGATGCCGAAATAGCGGAAACGCCGCACTCGTGATCTGCACCCGAATCAGTCCACCCCCCTCACAACCCCACCATCTGCCCCACCCCCTCCTCCTCCGCCCGCCGCAGCACCTCGGCCCCAATCGCCACGTCCTGGACCGCTGTGCCCACCGACTTGAAGAAGGTCAACTCCCGCCCCGCATTCCCCTCGGGGGCGTCCCCGTTGACGATTTCGCCCAGGTCCGCATCGATCACGTCGGCGGTCACCAGCCCCTGCTCGATCGGGATGACCAGGTCGCCGGCCTCCTCCAGCGCGCACTCCCGCTCCTCGACCACCACCCGCGCCCGGGTCACCACCTCGTCGCCGACCTCGCGCGTGTGCGGCTGAAAGCTGCCGCTCCCGCTGACGTGCGTCCCGGCGGGAAGCCCCGAGCCGTCGAACACGGGCGTTCCCGCGGTGGTCACCGCCACGATGATGTCGGCGCCGTTCACCGCCTCGGCCGCGTCGGACAGCGCCGTCGCCTCGACCCCCTCCAGCGACGCAGCGAGCCGTCGCGCCGACTCACCACCCTTCGAGACCACCCGCACCTCCTCGATCGGCCGCACCGCGCGGATCGCCTCGATCTGCCAGGGGGCCTGGGCGCCCGCGCCGAATATGGTGAGAACCCGGCAATCCGCCCGGCTCAGCAACCGGGCCGCGAGCCCCGCTGCAGCCGCCGTCCGGATCGCCGTCAGCTCCCCGGCGTCCATCATCGCGGCGGGCAGCCCGGTCTCGTCGTCGATCATCAGGATCACGCCGTTGATCGTCGCCAGCCCCTTGTCCCGGTTGCCGGGGAAAAGCGACGCGATCTTGGCGCCGCGGTCGCCGGTCGCCCCCATTCGCGACGGCATGAAGAGGGAGAATCCATCACCCGATGTCAGCACCACGCGAACCGGCATCTCGACGTCGCCGGCCGAGAGCTGCCCGAAACCGCGGGCCATCGCCTCGATGGCGTCGTGCATGGTGATCAGCGAGAGGATCTCGGCGCGGGAGATTATGCGGAAGTTCATGGGGGGAACGTTTCCTGGTGGAGGGGGTCAGCGACAGTTTGACGGGGTAGCATACCGTGACGGCCCCGGAACGGAAAACCGAGGCCGTGCCGGGCCGTGATGACCGGGTGCTCTCGCGAAGCTATTATGTTGGCCCCCGCTTTGGGGGCGAACCGAGTACCGTTTCCAGCCACAGGAGCAAGCCGATATGCGTGTCGAGGTAAATCCGGCGCTGCTCCGGTGGGCCAGGGAGCGTTCGGGCCGTGAGATGGATTTCCTCGTGCGGCAGTTTCCCAAGTACCCTCACTGGGAAAGAGGGGAGATCCGGCCGACCTTCAAGCAACTCCAGCGGTTCGCCGATGTGACGTACACGCCCCTGGGAATGTTCTTTCTGTCGCAGCCGTTGGAGGACTCGCTGAGTATCCCGGATTTGCGGACCGACGGCACTTCGGGTGTCTCCCGTCCCAGTCTGAATCTCCTCCAAACGCTCGAACTGTACGAGCGGCGCCAGGACTGGTATCGCCACTTCGTACGAACCAAGGGAGAGGGACCGCTGCATTTCGTGGGATCGGCGACGCTGAAGAGCGAAGTGCATACCACTGCCGCCAGGATGCGGAAGGCCCTGAACTTCGATTTGACGGAGCGAGATGAGCTGCGCACGTCGGGCAATGCGCTTCACCGCTTCGTCGAACAGGCCGAAGCACTCGGCGTCCTGGTAATGGTGAGCGGCATCGTCGGCAACAACACCAGCCGCCAACTCGATCCCAACGAGTTCCGAGGCTTCGCTCTGGCGGACGAGTATGCACCACTCGTCTTCATCAACGGTGCGGACGCCGAATCCGCCCGGATGTTCACGCTTGCCCACGGATTGGCGCACATCTGGCTCGGTGAATCCGCTCTTTCCGACTCCGGTCCGCACTCCGTGTTCACTCGAGCGACCGAACCCGCCCAGGCCACCGAAGCCTGGTGCAATCAGGTCGCTGCCGAGCTGCTCGTTCCCCTGAAAGCGGTGCGAGACGAATTCCATCCAGACCGGGATCTGTCCCGCGAGGCTGCGCGGCTCGCACGAGTGTTCAAGGTGAGTACGCTGGTGATCTTTCGGCGGCTGCACGACGCCGGACACGCTCCTCGGGAGCGGCTTGCGGAGGCCTGGGAGCTACAGCGACGCGAGTCGGGAAAGAGAGCCAGGCGATCCGGTGGGAGTTTCTACGGAACCCGGTTCGCCAGGGTCGGCAAACGATTGGCGCGCGCGCTTGTTGCCGACACCCTTGAAGGCCGGACCCTGTACCGGGATGCCTTCCAATTGCTGGGCGTCAAGAAGCAGGCGGCCTTCGACGAGCTGGCCAGCGAACTGGGATACGGGTAATGGCCTACCTCCTGGACAGCAACGTGTTCACCGAGGCGGTCAGGCGCTACTACAGGCCTTCCATATGCCCCGGATTCTGGGATTGGCTGGATTGGAACACGGGCTCCGGTCAGGTCTTCAGCATCGCCAAGGTCGGTGAGGAACTTCGGGCTCGCGGTGACTGGCTCTCCGAGTGGGCTGCCGGACGCGGAGAGGAGTTCTTCCTTCCTCCGGATCCCCTTGTGGTAGGCGCCTTCCAGAGAATGAACGCGTGGATCGAGACCCGGCAATACACCGCATCGGCCATGCGAAGCTTCTTCTCGGGGGCGGACTCCTTTCTGGTCGCCCAGGCGATCGCCTACCGCCACGAGGTAGTCACCCTGGAGGTCCCGTCGCCCGGATCGCGAAAGAGGATCAGGATTCCGGACGTCTGCGACGGGGTCGGGATATCCTGGCTCAAGCCATTCGACATGCTCGAGCGCGAGGGGATCAGGATGGTGCTGGGCTGATTCGGCTGGAGGGGAGCTGGCGAGGCCTCTACCGAAGCCCGCTGGGCAACCGGACCAGAAATATCTGCTGCACCCCGGCGTCGCTTTCGCGGACGCCGACGATGGAGTCACCTCGGATGTCGAAGACATCGGCGGGCGCGCCCATATCGAGCACGCCAAGGTACTCGCCGCGGAGCGAGAAGGCATCCCAGAACCGCCCACCGAAGCCGGCCGCCCTGAATGTGTAGATGACCCGGCGATCCATCGTCTCCACCGGCCGCACCCGCTGCACGAGCACCAGACCCGCGCCCACCTCGATGTCCGCCATGGCGGGCAGCCGGTCCGGAACCCGGAACTGGTCGCCGAAGCCCTGGGGGATCTCCGCGTCGTCCATCCCCATCCCCCGGATGACGATCTTGAGGATATCGTCCTGCTCTTCCGGGGTCAGTGCTTGCCTTTCGTGGCCCCACGCAACCGTTCGCACCGGCACTCCGTCTGCGTGAACCGTGAACCCGGGCGAGAACATCCAGCCCGAGACGACCACATCGGGCTCGTTGAACGACCAAACGAGGTGATCCTGCCACAGCGGCATCCGACCGTCCGCCGCTCCGGGCTCGGCGGGACGCGTGAGAACCGCCAGCGTATCCGCCAGCGTCGCCTCCGCCGAATGGACATCATACCGCGCCACCGCTTCGAAGCCGACCGACGAGACCCGCACAACCGGCACGCCGCCACCCGTCGCCCGCCACTCCGGGATGTACGACTCTTGTATGTCGAAGCGGCGCGATGCGGTCATCTCGCCTGCGAGGGAGTGCACGTTCACCGTCTGGTTTCCGATGTCCGGGATCAGGAACTCGTTTGGCGATACGGCCACCAGCGCCAGCGATCCTTCCCCGCTGATCTCACCCGGCCCCTCGCCCATGCGGCCGATCCGCCGGACGAACGATCCGTCCGGTGCAAATGTCCGCACCTCGCCGGCCTGGCCATCCAGGACAGCAATTGTGCCGTCGGCCATGACGTCCAGTCCGGCGATTTCGCCGAAGACGTACTCCGGCGGCCCGTCCTCCATCCCGATCGCGAGCAGATGCTCCACCGCGAAGACGGGACGTCCCTGGTCGGTCAGCCTCTCGTGGCGGACAGCTTCGACCGCACCGTCCCCGGGAGTGCCCCCCGCTGCGCCGTCGTCGCCGGTGTCGCAGCCGGCCAGCACGCCGACCACCGACATCATCAGGACACGGCCGAGCAGCGAGCCTGCCACAGCCGCCCCTCTACCCACCCAGATACCGCTCCGCCACCACCCTCCGGTGATGCCGCGAGTGGCCGGCGATGATCCAGGCCAGACTCCGCACCGTAAACTCGAACCCGCTGGCCATTCCGCGCCGGTCCCAGTTGTCCTCGTCGAAGCTCTTCAGGAGCAGCAGCGTCGAGGCGCGCACGGCCGACAGCTCGTCGGTCAGGTCGGAAAGCGGGCGACGGTCGGCTCGCGAGGCTTCTGCGTAGGCGTCTTCATCGAATGAAGGGAAGTGCGACCGATCCCCTCGGGCGAACGCCATCGTGCGCACGCTGAACATCCGCTCGGCGTCGATGACATGGCCCACCACTTCGCGAATCGACCACTTGTCTTCCGCATAGCGGTGGCCTTCCCTGTCGGAAGGCACGCCAGAGAGCATCGCGCGCCAGGCCTCAGCATCGCTCTCCAGCGCGGGAAGCAGCTTCCCCTCGACCGTGTCGATGTACTGCTGGTAGACGTCGGCGCATTCGTCCTTCCCGGGCCTGGCGGGTGATTCGGGCATTTCCATGTGCTCCATTTCCATCTGCTCAGGGTTTACCTGCTGTTGCTTGTGAGCGGCGGCCCTACCCTCGCTCTGATCAGCCGATCGAGCAAGGGGAACTCGCGATCCAGATACGCGTTGCCTCCCGCGACGATCGCGCTCTGGTCGCCGCGGCGCACCCCGCCCCCGGAGTTCTCCCCGTATCCGGAATAGATGCGATCGACGACGTCCATCCCCTCCACCACGCGGCCGAAGGGGGGGAAGCCCTGGGCGTCGAGGCGGCTGTTGTCGACCACGTTGATGTAGACCTGGGTCGTGCGCGTGTTCGGATCGGTGAAGGCGAATGCGATGGTGCCCCTCACATTGCTGGCCACGACTGCCTCGTCGTCCGCAATGGTCTGGCCGAGCCAGGCGGCGCTGACCTCCGGGTCGCCCGCCAGCCCCCACTGCACGATGAAGTCGGGCACGGTGCGGTGGAAGCGCGAATCGTCGTAGTAGCCGTGGCGGACGAGGTTGTAGAAGCGGTCGGCCCCGATGGGCGCCCAGGCCCGCACGACCTGGATTGCAAACGCGCCCGCGCTGGTCTCGAAGCGGGCGAGGAAGGTGTCCGGGGCGGGCTCGTCCCACGCTGGATGCCCGGGGTCGAGGAGGATCTGGCGTTCGGTGGCGCCCGACGCGGCAGCGGATTGCTCGCTGGTGCCGGACTCTTCCCCCGTGCCGGGCGGATCCTCCGGCGCGCAGGTCAGAGTGGCGAGCCCCGCGAGGGCGACCGCCCAACCGGTTCTAGTGAGCCTTTGGACTGCCACTGGAGCCACGATCACCTCGTACTTGGAATGACTGCCAGGAACGGCGGACACAGCCGCGCCTCACTCGCAAAGGTAGCCCTTCGCCAGCTCCCTGAAAGATCTCACCTGCGCTTCCACCCATTCGCTGCCGTGCCCGAGCTCCCGCGCCATCACTTCGGCCACTGCGGGCGCGGCCGCCGTCGCCGCCCGCGCATTCAGGAAGAGCGCCCGGGTCCGGCGCGCCAGCACATCGTCGAGCTGCACCGCCAGCTCGCTCCGCGCCGCCCAGGCAGCGTGGCTCAGGCGGTACGGCAGGCTGGGGTGCATGAGTTGCGAGAGGGGCTCGTCCGCGTCCTCCATCTCGCGGATTGCGTCCGCGTCGGTGCCGTACACGTTCCAGGGATAGCGCACATCTCGGTGCGTGGTGTAGCCGTGCAGCGGCAGCCGCGCCGTGACCGATGCGGCGCGAGAGAGGCCGCCCGCATCGGCGGCCATGCTCACCGCGTCCTGCGCGATCTTGCGGCAGGTGGTCCACTTGCCGCCCGTGACGGTCACGAGGCCGCGCCGGGAGACGGCGACGCTGTGCCCGCGGGACAGCGCCGCGGTGTCCGCCCCGCTGCCGGACGCAATAAGGCCGCGCAGCCCGGCCCACGCCGAGAGGATGTCGGCCCGGGTGATGGGGCGCATCAGGTAGCGTCCGGCATGGTCGATCAGGTAGTCCACCTCGGCCGCGCTGGGTGTTGGCTCGTGCGAGGGCTCGGGCACGGGAACGTCCGTCGTGCCGATCAAGACGTGGCCGTGCCAGGGGATCGCGAAGAGGATGCGGCCGTCGTCGGTCGAGGGGACCAGCAGGGCCGTGTGGCCCGGGAGAAAGGCGCTGCTCACCACGATGTGCACTCCGCGGCTCAGCACGACCGAGGGTGCCAGGCGCGGTTCGTCCATCCGGCGCAGGGAGTCGGCAAATGGACCCGCGGCGTTGATCACCACTGCCCCGCGGGCGATCCATTCGTCGCCGCCGACGAGATCTCGAACCTTCACCCCCTTCACCTTCCCCCTTGCTTCGACCAGCCCCACCGCTTCCGCGTAGTTGAGGGCGATGCATCCGAGGGTGGCGGCGGTGCGGATGATGGCCCATCCGAGGCGCGCGTCGTCGAACTGGCCATCGTGGAACAGGACGCCCCCGCGGAGTCTGTCGCTGCTGAGCGTCGAGAGGTGGTTCCGGCATTCGCGGCGGCCGAGCAGGCGGGAGGAGCCGAGGTTCCGGCGCCAGGCCAGCGCGTCGTAGAGCTTGAGTCCTGCGCCGTACCAGGGGCGTTCCCCCCAGCGGTACGCCGGCACGATCAGGGACAGGCTGCGGACGAGGTGCGGGGCGTTTGCGCGCAGGCGGTGCCGTTCGCGCAGCGCGCGGTAGACGAGCCCGACCTGACCCTTTCGCAGGTAGCGCACGCCGCCGTGGATCAGCTTGGTGCTGCGGCTGGATGTGCCGCTCGTGAAGTCGCCGCGTTCGACGAGGAGTGTCCGGTATCCGCGGGCCGACGCATCGAGTGCGGTCGCGAGCCCGGTGCAGCCGCCGCCGACCACGATGACGTCCCACGGGCGCAGCTGGGTGGCCCGGTCGAGCATGTAGCTGCGGGGGAGTGCGGTCATGGGGTCCTGTTGAATTCGGGTATGTCGCCGCCCCATTGTGGATGAAGCCATTCACATTTGCCAGAGGAGACTCCCGGTGACAACGACCCGCGACAGGATGGACACACTCGTGCAAGAGGCGCTCACCCGCCGCCGCTTCGCGAAGACGATGATCGCCGCGCCCGGGCTTCTGGCGGTGTCCGCCTGCGGAGACCGGGAGGTCGGCGATGGGGAGCCCTCGGTCTCGGACGACCCGATGGCCGGCGGCTCGAGCTGGATGGGATACGACGACGCCATCGTCATCGACGCGCTGGCGAGTCCGGGGCCGTTCAATGTCCCGGATCGGACCGGCAGTCCGCTGACGGACGAGATGGTGCGGAACGCGGCCGCGTCCGGGATCACGGCCGTGAACGTCACGGTAAGCGGGGGCGGGGAGGATCCCGACGCGGCGTACGCAGCGACGCTCGAGCACCTGGCCTACTGGCAGCGCGAGGTGGAGGCGCACCCCGACGTGCTGGCGGTGGCGGCGAGTGTGGCAGAGATCGAGGCCGCGAAGGCGGCGGGCAAGCTGGCCCTGATCCTGGGCTTTCAGGACACGTTCATGCTGGGAACGGACCTTGCCCGCATGGACGAGTTCCGCGGCATGGGTGTGCCGATCGTCCAGCTCACCTACAACCTGCCGAACCTGGTGGGTCAGGGTTGCCTGTCACCCGACAACGGGGGGCTCACCGACTTCGGCCGCGAACTCGTGGCCCACATGGCCGCCACCGGCGTCCTGGTCGACCTGTCCCACTGCGGCCAGCGCACCACCGCCGAGGCGATCGCGGAGTCGCCGGGGCCGGTCTCCATCACCCATTCCGGCTGCGCGGCGGTGTACGAGCACCCCCGCAGCAAGCAGGACGCGGAGCTGCGCGCGATGGCCGACAAGGGCGGCGTGATCGGCATCTACACGATGCCCTTCCTCAACCCCGAGGGTCCCGCGACGGCGGACGACTTCTACCGGCACATCGAACACGCGGTCAACGTGTGCGGCGAGGACCACGTCGGGATCGGCACCGACAACTCGATCACGCCGACCGTGAACGACGAGGCCTACCGCGCGACGCTGCAGGGCTTCGCCGACGAGCGCCAGCGCCTGGGCATCGGCGCGCCCCGGGAGCACGAACTGCTCTTCGTGCCCGAGCTGAACGACCCGATGCGGATGAGCATGGTCGCGGACGGCCTGCTCGCCCGCGGTCACGGTGAGGCGCGCGTCACCAAGATCCTCGGCGGCAACTGGATGCGGCTGTTTGGGGAGGTGTGGGGATAGGGCGACGCGAGTCGTAATGTAAAGTAGACATTACATAATGTCGTGTCTGTGTTACATTCGCGCTTGCCTGGAGCCCGCGCGCACCGGCGCGGAAGCTCCTAATCCGCCGCCACCCTCCCCATAAACGCCCTCACGCGCTCGTGGCTCTTCAGCACCATCACGGTGCCTGGCGCCTCGCGCGCAACCCGCTCCGGGATCGTCCCGAAGACGATGCGGCTCGAGAAGCTGTCGCCCGAGGCCCCCACCATGACCGCGTCGAAGTCGTCGGCCGCGGCCACGATCGACTCGACCACGCCGGGACCGGTCAGGACGCGCGTCTCCACCGCCGCGTCTTCCGGCATCTCGGCCCGCTCCTGGGCCAGCCACGTCGCCTTGTCCGCGCGCTTCCGCTCCGGCGCGTCCGCGGGCACGACACTCGCCAGCGTCAGCGAGCCCCCGCCCCCCTCGGTGAGGCCAACGGCGTAGCCACCCGCCTTGCGCGCATGCACGCTCCCCGCGGTGGGGACCAGGATGCGCCGCGGCACTGCCCGCTCGGGCCCGAAGCGGACGAGCATGATGTCGGCGCGCGCGAGCCGCACGACGTCGTCGGTGACCTCGCCGAGGATCTGCCGCGCCTGGGTGGTGAAGCCCTTCCACCCGAGGACGATCAGGTGGGAGCGGTCGTCGCGCTGCGCCTCCAGGACCGCGCGGGCCACGTTGTGCCCCACCCGCACCTCGGTCGTGATGGGGACGCCCAACTCGCCTTCCAGCTTCTGCAGGCGTTCCAGCATGTCGTCCTCGGCCTCGATCGCCTTGCGCGCGAGCTCGGGCGGCAGCTGATCGGGGACCTGGACCACGCGCAGCAGGGTGATCTCGCCGTCGCGGTGCCGGGCCAGGGTGGCGGCGATCCGCATCAGGGGCTCGGCCGTGTGGGGATTGTAGACCGGCAGCAGGATGCGGAAGGGCGCGGTGCGCGGGGAAGCGCGCAGCGCGACGATGCGCGATTCCGGACCGGCGGCATCGGGCACCTCGAAGCGGGTGCCGCGCCAGGCGGCGTACCAGAACAGCCCTACCAGCAGCGCGAGGATGGCGAGCAGCACCGGCTGCAGGTGCCCCTGAATCGGGATCTGGAGGATCAGGTAGATGTTGGCCGCGATCCCCTGCGCGGGCAGGAGCGGCACCAGCGGCACCCGGAAGGGGCGCTCGATGTCGGGGAAGCGGCGGCGGTGGACGATCAGCGCCGCGTTCACGAAGCAGAGCGCCGACAGAAGGACCAGGTTGGCAAAGTGCGCCAGGTCCTCGAGCGGCAGCAGGATGGCGAACAGACCGATCGCGCCGCCCGCCGCCAGCACCGCCACAAAGGGCGTATGCGAGCGGGCGCCGATGCGGCCGAAGAAACGCGGGAGGTGGCGCCGGTGGCTCATCGACAGCGCGACCCGCGACCCCGCCAGAATCGAGGCGTTGGAAGCGGAGATCATCGAGAAGATCGCGCCGCCCACGATCACCGCGCCCCCGATCGGCCCCAGGAAGGCGCGCGCGGCCACGCCCATGGCCGCCTCGGTGTACTCGTTCAGGTCGGCCACCACCACGACCAGCACCACCAGCGCGTACAGCACCGTCACCACCAGCATCGAGATGAAGATCGCGCGCGGGATCGTCTTGGTGGGGTTGATGACCTCGCCCGCCGAGGCCGCGATCGCCGAGAACCCGAAGAAGGTGATGAAGACCAGCGCCGCGGTGGACGCGATCATCGGGATGTCGGTGCTCAGGCGCGCGGTGATGGCGGCCGTGTCGAAGCCGCCTAGTCCTCCCGCGATGAACCACACCAGGAGCGCGATCTTGGCCACCGTGACGACGACCTGGAAGGTGCCGCTCTCCTTGGTGCCCTTGATGTTCAGCAGCGTGAGGGCACCCAGGAAGACCAGTCCCGGCAGCGCGGCCAGCGGCACGTGCCAGATGAATTCGTTGAAGTAGCTGGACAGGCTGGCGATGTAGAAGGCGCACGACGACGCGTAGCCCAGCAGGATGCACCAGCCCACCAGATACGCCAGCAGCGGCGGGAAGGTTTTGCGCGCGTAAAGGTACCCTTCGCCCGAGAAGGGGTAGATCGAGGTGAACTCGCAGTAGGTGAGCGCGGTGAAGGCCGCCACGAGCGCGGCGAGCAGGAACGAGACGATCGCCGCGCTGCCCACGTAGCCGACCGCCAGCCCCGAGAGCGTGAAGATCCCGGCGGCGATCATGGTGCCGGTCCCGATCGCCAGCGCGGAGACCAGTCCGAGATCGCGGCTCAGGCCCGCGACTACGACGTGCGATCCATCCTCACTGCCCGATGGATTCGAGCCGGAGCGTTCAGACGTCAAGAGCTGGAGTGATCGGCTTGGGGGTCGGCATTCGGGAGGGCAGCCAGCGGTCCGCCGTCAGGGCTGGGCCGCAGGCTCGGCGGGCAGCAGCGCTCGCACGTCGCGCTGCACATCCTCTTCCATCGGACGGAAGGGCCCCATCCACTTGCGCGCGATCAGCCCCTCGGAGTCGATGAGGAAGCTCCCCGGCAGACCGAGGAGCAGGTACGAGTCCATGATCTCCCACGAGGGATCGTGGTAGATGGGAAAGGTGAGGCCGAGTTCGCCGGTGAACGCCACGATCTGCTCCTTCGCCCCCCGGTCGTCGACGCTGACCCCTACTACCTGGAAGCCCTGGTCCGCGTACGCGTCGTGAAGCTCCTGAAGTTCGGGCATCTCCTCCCGGCAGGGAGCGCACCACGTCGCCCAGATGTTGAGCATGTACGGCGCGCCCCGCAGATCCGCGCTCGCCACCTCGGTGCCGTCCATGGTCACCGCCGTAAACGGTGGTGCGGCGCCGCCCACCTCCGGGACCCGAACCTCCGGCACTTCACACGCCAGCAGGGCGGACACCAGAGCCGAAAGTGCGATGCATTTCTTCACAAAAATCCTCCACGATGACGCCGGGACACGGCGTTGAAGCTACCCAACCACGACGTGTGCGCCAATAATTGAGTGTCGGCGATTCGGCCGGAGGACGTGGCTCGACCCGGTGCCGGCGCATTGTGGGCGCGGTTCGGAAGGACCGCTGCCGCAACCCCGGGCCCGCCGCGCGCGTACTCATACCAGTGACTCGATTCCCTGGAACCGGAGCCAATCCCATGGCTGCAGACATGCAAGCATCCACCGCGAAGCGAAAGCTGATATTCCTCGGGGGATTCTCTCTCTATTTCGTCGCGTTGTGGTTTCTCTGGAACACGCCCGCCATCTATCCGCTGAAGATTTTCGTGGTCATGCTCCACGAGATCAGTCACGGGATGGCCTCGCTCGCTACGGGGGGCACGATCGAAAAGATCGTCCTGGATCCGTATCAGGGCGGGGCCTGCCATTGCGGCGGTGGCAACGCGTTCATCACGCTGTCCGCCGGCTATCTCGGCAGCCTGCTCTGGGGTGTGGTCCTGCTGGCGGCCACCGGCGTGCGCCGCGTCCCCAATCAAGCCCTGGTCTTTCTCGTGGGCGCGCTCGTCTTCCTCCTGACGGCCCTGTACGTCAGGAACGGCTTCGGTCTCGCGTTCGGCCTCGCGTTCGGCGGCGTCCTGATGATCGCGGGCCGGAAGCTCGGGGCGGGAATCAGCCGGGTCCTGTTGACGACGCTGGGGCTGACCAGCTGCCTGTACGCGATCCTCGACATCAAGAGCGATGTGCTCGACCGGCCCGAACTCGAGTCGGATGCTGCCATGCTGGCCGACCTCACCGGCGTGCCGACGATGACCTGGGGCGTGATCTGGATCGTCGTCGCGGTCATCGTGAGTGCGCTGGCCTTCCGAAAGGCGTACAAGGCGGCCTGAGATTACGGTACGCAGCCCGGCCGGCTTCGGGCCCGGCCCGATAAACAAACGTCTTGCAACGTCCCCCGGATTATGTATACTTTGGTGTCGACCCTGAACGGGGTCCACTCCCGGACGCCACATGGTGGCGGTCGGTTTCGAGCAGGACGTGGTGTCCCGCCCGATGTCGAACCCAAAAAAAGGAGGTGATCTCTTGTCTAGTCCCAGTACCCAGCCCAACCCGGCAAGGGCAAGCGGTCGCCGCTTCGGCCACTAAGCCGAAACACGATCCAACTGTTCGCGCCGTAAGCGGCCTTCGCGCCGGGTTGCGGCAGGTTCAAGCCCCCGCAGGCTCAGGGTCCAATCCCTTGGCCTGCGGGGGTTTCGCCTTTAATGGCGGCCCCGGCGGCGGGCGCGGCAGGTTCGGCCGGGCCCGGAGCGATCCGCCCGGGGTCAGCCCGCCGGACGCTCGTACACGACCTCGCCGTTGAAGACGGTCATTTCGCAGGCCATGTCGCGCAGTTCGGGGGTCGCGACGGTGAGCGGATCCCGGTCCCAGACCGCCAGGTCCGCATACTTGCCGGGCTCGATCGTGCCCACCTTGTCCTCGAGGAACATCTGGTGGGCCACCCAGGTGGTGAAGGACCGCAGCGCGGTCTCCACGTCGACCGACTCGGCCGTGCCGTAGGGCTGCTCGCCGTAGACGCCCAGCAGCGGCCGGCGGGCCACCGAGGCCCACACGCCGTAGCGCGCCGGGTAGGGCGTGACGGAGAAGTCGGAGCCGCTCGCCCAGATCATGCCGCGCTCCTGGTAGGACCGGAACGGATTGAGGCGCAGGGCGCGCTCAGGGCCGAAATTGCCGGCGTAGGTGTCGCCGATCCACCAGGTGAAGCTCGGCGACGGCTCCGGGTAGCCCGCCTCCCAGTCACGCTGCAGTTCGGCCATCAGGTCCAGCGCGCGATCGGTGGGGATGTTGGAGTGGATGATGCCGTGCCGGAGACCGCGGGTCGGGGTCGCATCGAGAGCCTCGCGGAAGCTGTCCATGGTCCAGTCGATGCCGCGGTCGCCGATGGAGTGGATGCTGACATGGAGTCCGGCGTCGTGATAGGCGCGGAAGCGGAGGCGCAGTTCGTCGGGATCCATGGTCGGGTAGCCGCGGTTGCCGGTGTCGGTCCCCGTGTGGTCGCGGTTCCAGTCGTCGTACATCCAGGCGGTGCGCGCGCCCCCGCTGCCGTCGATGTAGAGCTTGACTCCGCCCGAGATGAGGTGGTCGTCTCCGGTTGATTCATAGGGCCGCGTGAAGGCGGCGAGCTCTTCCGCCCAGGCCTGGACCTCTTCGAGGGTTCCGTTGCGGGCGCGCCACAGGGCGAAGATCCTCACACTCAAGTCCCCTTCCTCCAACACATCCCGGTAGGCCTCCCAGACGCCTTGTCCGATGCCGGGGTCCTTGCCGCCCGTCATGCATTCCGCGTTGAACCCGTCGGCGAGGGCGTGGATGCCGGCCCGCTGCTGCTCGGGCCCGAGACCCGGGATGAGGCGGGACACCAGCCCCTGGGCCGACTCCTTGAGGACGCCGGTGGGCTGCCCGTCGGCGTCGCGGTCGATGGTGCCGCCGGGCGGGTCCGGGGTGTCGGCGGTGATTTCGGCCATTTCGAGCGCGAGCGAGTTGGCCACGCCGTAGTGGCCCATCGTGTGGGAGAGCCAGACGGGCCTGTCGGGCACGACCGCGTCGAGGTCGGTGGCCAGGATGTAGCGGAGTTCCTCGAGCTTGCCCTCGTCCCAGCCCCTGCCCCGCACCCACTCGCCCTCGCCCAGGCGGGCGGCCTGATCCGCGACCGCGGCCTGGACATCGGCGATGCTCTCGACGATGGGGTAGCTGAGGTCGAGGGTGTAGAGCATGCTCTGGCCGCCGCTGGCGAAGTGCACGTGCGCGTCCATGAGGCCGGGGGTGACGGCGCGGCCGGCGAGGTCGATGCGGCGGGTTTCGGGGCCGGCGAGGGCGTCGATTTCGGCGGTGGTGCCGACGGCGAGGATGCGGCGGTCGCGGACGGCCACCGCTTCGGCCACCCGGCTGTCCGCGTCGAGGGTGATGACGGGGCCGCCGGTCAGGATCAGGTCGGCGGGGGCGTCCGGGCCTGCATCGCCGCACGCGAGGGCGGCGGCGCTGCCGAGGATGGTCGCGAGGGTGCGGGCGGCCGGGGTGGATGGGTGCGTCATGGGGTGTGGCCCGGTTGGGGAGGGTTGCAGGGCGCTGCGGGCGGATGTCGTCGCCAAGGTTGGGGCGCGGGCGGGGTGGTGGGCAAGGCGGGGGCTGTTCCCGGTCACGGCGCGGGCGCAGCTTTACGGGCTCTTACTTGCAGGGGGTGCAATGAATGGTTCCAGGGTGGGTCTGGCCGTGGTGATCGGCCTCGCCGCCGCGGGGGGGTCGATTCCCCTGAGCGCGCAGGACCGCGGGCGGGCGGGCGACGAAACCGAAGCGGCGCTGTTCGCCGACGCGTGCGCGGAGTGTCACACCGCGGCGGGCGCGGATCGCACACCGGGGGTCATGATGCTCAGGGCGCTGTCGCCGCGCGCGATCGTGGCCTCGCTGGAGGACGGGGTGATGCAGGCAGAGGGCGCCGATCTGACGCCGGAGCAGCGGATCCGGCTCGCCGAATACCTGACCGGGCGCGCCTACACGAGGGAGATCCTGCCCGAATCGGCCTTCTGCGCGGATCGTGGGTGGGGGCAGCTGGATCTCGGGGCGATATCGTCGATGGGATGGGGCGGCAACCTCGCGGCCACCGGGTTCCAGACGGCGGAGATGGCGGGGATGAGCGCCGCGGACGTGCCGAACCTGGCGCTGCGCTGGGCCTTCGCCTTCCCGGACGCGGGGGAGGTGCGCACCAAGCCCACCGTGATCGGCGACGCAGTGCTCGTGGGCGGGCCATTCGGCGAGGTGCTGGCGCTCGACGCCGCCACCGGGTGCGTGCGCTGGAGCTTCGAGGCGGACGCCGCCGTGCGGGGGGCGGTGGTGGCGGGGGAGGGGCCGGAAGGTCGGCCAACGGCGTTCTTCGTCGATTTTCGCACCAACGCCTATGCGCTCGACGTGACCACCGGCGAGCTGGCCTGGAAGTACCACGTCGGGTGGCATTCCACCTCGAACACGACGGGTAGCCCGGCGTTGCACGACGGTCGCCTCTTCGTTCCCATCTCTTCGTGGGAAGTCGTCGTGTCCGGCGATCCGCGGTACGAATGCTGCACCGCGTCGGGAGCCGTGGCCGCGCTGGACGCCACGACCGGCGACGTGCTCTGGTACCACCGCGTCATCCCCGAATACCCGGAAGAAGCGGGCACAAACGATGCCGGCACCCAGCTCTGGGCCCCCTCGGGCGCCCCGGTCTGGTCCAGCCCCACCGTCGACGCGGCGCGCGGCCTGGTCTACGCCGGCACGGGCGAGAACTACACCCGCCCCACCACCGACAACAGCGACGCGATCATCGCCATCGACATCGAGACCGGAGAGCTGGCGTGGTCCTTCCAGGCGACCCCGGAGGACGCCTTCACGATGGCCTGCACGTCCTTCACGGCGCGCGAGAACTGCCCCGACCCGCCAGGCCCCGACTTCGATTTCGGGATGGCGCCGATGCTCGTCGCGCGGCCCGATGGCAAGGAGATCCTGGTAGCCGGCCAGAAGTCCGGGGTGGTCTGGGCGCTCGACCCGGACGACGGCGGCGCCCTGCTGTGGTCGACCCGCGTGGGCAAGGGCAGCGCGCTCGGCGGCATCCATTGGGGCATGGCGGCTGATGGGCGGTATGCGTACGCGCCCGTGGCGGACAGGACCGCGGTGATCGTCGACGTGAACCCCGAACGCGAGCCGTCGCCCGGGATGTACGCGCTCGACCTGATGACCGGCGACGTCGTCTGGAGCGTTCCCGCGGCCACGGACACCTGCGAGGGCAAGCAGGGCTGCCATGCATCCCTCTCGGCCGCCCCGACGGCGATTCCGGGGGCGGTATTCTCCGGCGGCCTCGACGGGCACATCCGGGCCTACGCCGCGGACGACGGACGCATCCTTTGGGAATTCGACACGACCGAGGTGACCGAGACCTCCAACGGGGTGCCCGGCAGAGGGGGCGCGATCGACGGCCCGGGCCCGGTCGTCGCCGGCGGCATGCTCTTCACCAACAGCGGCTACTCGACCTTCGGCCAAATGCCCGGCAATCTGCTGCTGGCCTTCGGGGTCAGGTGACTGGCCGTGCCCCGGTGGAGTTGGCACATTGAAGCCGTGACGGACACATCCATGACCGGAAGGCGGGAATGACGCGAACCACGACCTTGATCCTGCCGCTGCTCGCGGCGATCGCCGTGCCGGCAGCGGGCTGCGCCCAGGGCGACGGCATCCCCCGCACCGCGTCCGGCAAGCCCGACATGAACGGGCTCTGGCAGGCTCTCGGCAACGCACACTGGGACATCGAGCCGCACTCGGCGCGCCCCGCCCTGGCCATGCAGCCCGGGCCGGTAGTCCCCGTGCCGGCCAACGAGGTCCTCGCGCTGGGGGCCGTCGGTGCGGTCCCGCCCGGCTACGGTGTGGTCGACGGCGGCGAGATCCCCTACCTGCCGGACGCCCTCGCACTGCGCGACGAGAACCGCGAGATGTGGCTCGAGCGCGACCCCGAGATCAAGTGCTACCTCCCGGGCGTGCCGCGTGCCACCTACATGCCCTTCCCCTTCCAGATCTTCCAGAGCGAGACCAAGGTCTTCATGGCGTACGAGTACGCCGGTGCCATGCGCGAGGTCTACCTCGAAGACCCCGGCCCGCCGCAGGTCGATTCCTGGATGGGCCAGTCGGTGGGCCGCTGGGAGGGCGACACCTTCGTCGTCGAAGTCACCGGCTTCCACGGGCAGGCGTGGCTGGACCGCGCGGGGAACCATCACGGGCCCGGCCTCAAGGTCACCGAGCGATACACGATGATCGGGCCCGACCATATCATGTACGAGGCCGAGCTCGAGGACCCGGACACGTATGCGCGCCCCTGGACCATCCGCATGCCGCTTTACCGCAACATCGATCCGAACGCACGCCTGGGACAGTTCAAGTGCGTCGAATTCGTGGAGGAGTTGATGTATGGACATCTGCGCAAGAACCCGATCCGTCGCTAGGAGTCGGTGGATGAGTGACCACCGGGACCGGCGAGGCGCCGCGTTGGCCACCGGACCGGCAGGACCCCTCGCGGCTGCGCCTGCGGGATACCCGGCGTTCGGCGCGGCCCTGCCGTCGCGCATGGCCGCCGCGTTCGCGCTGGTCGCCGTAGCGGCCCCGCCCCTCGCCCAGCCCGCCGCCGCCCAGGAGCAGGAGCGCGAGGAGCGCGAATGGGTCCTTGCGCGCACGCCCGCCGGGCACCCAGACCTGCAGGGCAACTGGACCAACGCCACGGTCACGCCGATCCAGCGCCGGGAGGAACAGGGCCCGTTCTACACCTGGGAGGAAGTGGCGCGGATCGAGGGCCGCCTTGAGGAGGCCAAGGTGGAGGACTACGCTGACAGCGACCCGGACCGCGAGGCTCCGCCCGTCGGCGGCATCTTCACGGGGAACCCCGTGTTCGACGCCGCGTCGGGAGGCACCGGGGGCTACAACGCCTTCTTCATCGACGCTGGCGAGCGCGTCGCGATCTTCAACGGCGAGCCACGGACGTCGCTGGTGGTGGATCCGCCGAACGGACGGGTTCCCGAGCTGAGCGAGGAAGGCCGCGAGCGTTTTGCGGAGCGACGGGCCTTCGCCCGGCAGTTCGGCTCCTACGACAATCCCGAAAACCGGCCGCTCGCCGAGCGCTGCATCATGTCGTTCGGGTCGAACGGCGGCCCGCCGATGCTGCCGAACTACTTCTACAACAACAACTACACGATCGTGCAGACACCGGACCACGTGATGATCATGACCGAGATGGTCCACGATGTCCGCATCATTCGGCTGGGAGAGCCGAGGCGGCTGCCGCCGGACATCCGCCCGTGGATGGGCGACTCCTGGGGCCGTTGGGAAGGCGACACCCTTGTCGTGGAGACCACCAACCTTCATCCCAACCAGACGCTGCAGGGCATAGCGCCATCCGAGGATATGAAGGTCGTCGAGCGCTTCACGCGGGCCGGCGAGCACACGATCAACTACGAGTTCACCGTCGAGGATCCGCGCATGTGGTCTCGGGCCTGGAGCGGCGAGGTGCCGTTCACGCGGCTCGACGGGCTGGTCTACGAATACGCGTGCCACGAGGGCAACTACGCGCTGGAGAACGTGTTGCGTGGCGCGCGTGCACAGGAACGACAGGAGCGGAGGTAGGACATGCGCGAGAGAATCGCACGATTTGCCGGAGCGAGGCTGCAGTCACCCGGGGCGCGGACGCTGGCGGCTGTCGTCGGCCTTGGCGTTGCCGTTGCCGCCCTCGTCATCGCCGCGCCGCTGGTTGCGCACCACGCCTTCGGCGCCGAGTTCGATCGCAACGCCCCGATCAAGCTTCAGGGCAAGATCGTCAGGCTGGAGTGGGTGAACCCGCATACCTGGATCCACCTCGAGATCGAGAACGAGGACGGGACCACCGAGGTGTGGGCCGTCGAGGGCGGGACCCCGAACGTGCTGCTGCGTCGCGGACTGCGCAGGGACTGCCTGACGCCCGGCACCGAGATCATCGTGGACGGGTATCAGACGAAGGACCACTCGCTGAAGCGCGCCAACGGGCGCGACGTGACGTTTACCGACGGCAGCAAGATCTTTCTGGGCTCTTCGGGCACGGGAGCACCGTATGAGGAGGACCTGCTGAAGGCGCGGCGGGAGCGGGGGCGGTGCTAGTGTAAAGACGACATTACATTATGGAGCTGCCCCGATTGCACGGACAGTTGGTGTTTGGGGTTGATGGTGCCTGATTCTGCTTCTTCTCTCGGTCCTGAGTCCACAGAGAGAGGTAACCTGCAAAGCCGAGGTAGGGAACGTGCAGGAGAAGCCCGGAGAGGTGAGGCCGTCCGGCGCTGCAGGTTGGGTTTACGCCGCATCGTTGAGTTTCTCGAAGTTCGCCGGCGACTGGAAGCCGATCGCCGAGTGGATACGGCGGGTGTTGTAGAAGTTGTCGATGTAGTTGGCGATCTCGTGCCACGCGCCTCCGTCTCTGACAAAGTTCCTCCGCTTGATGAGTTCGCACCGGAGCGTCGCGAAGAAGCTCTCGCACATCGCATTGTCGTACGCACTGCCGGCCGAGCCCATCGACTGCACGATGCCCGCCTCGCGGCAGCGCTCCCCGAAGGCCAGCGACGTGTACTGCACGCCCCGGTCCGAGTGATGGATCACCCGCCCCTTGGGCTTTCGGTTCGAGATCGCTCTCGCCAGCGCCTCCTGCACCAGCTCGGTGCGCGGGTGCGAGCTCATCGTCCAGCCCACGATGCGGCGGCTCCATGCGTCGAGTACGACCGCGAGGTACAACCAGCCGTGCCAGGTGCTCACCTGCGTGATGTCGGCGACCCACAGTTGGTCGGGGCCACCGGCCGAGAAGTCCCGCCTCACCAGGTCCGGCGCGTACCGAGCCTGGGCGATCTTGCGCCGCAGCGCCGTGGTGGGGCGCCGCCGCGTCACGCCCTGAATGCCCATCGCCCGCATCAGCCGCGCCACCCGCTTGCGGCCGACCCCCTCGCCCGCCGCCCGCAACGCCGCGTGGATCCGCGGACTGCCGTAGGTCTCCCCGCTGCCCGTCCAGATCGGCAGGATCAGGGCTTGAAGCTCGAGGTCGCGCCGCGCCCGCGCCGATGGCGGTCGCTTCAGCCAGTCGTAGTACCCGCTGCGGGAGAGACGCAGCACCCGGCACATGGCTGTAATCGGAAAGATCGCCCGGTGCGCCTTCATGAACGCGTACCCCCGCCGGGGTTCGAGTCGCCCTCCTTCGCGAACCAGGCCGCGGCTTTTTTTAGGATGTCCCGCTCCATCCGCAGCCGCTTTACCTCTCCCTTCAGACGCCGCAACTCCTTGCGCGCCTCACTCGTCATCCCGTCGCTACGGCGCCCCTCGTCCAGGTCCGACTGCTTGACCCAGTTCCGGATCGTCTGCTCCGAGGTCCCGATCTCGCGGGCAAGCGATCCCACGCTACGCCCGCCCCTCACAAGCTCGACGATCCGCCGCTTCTTCTCCGGCGCTAACTGCCGCCTCTTTCCCGCCATGGTACACCTCCTTGGTTGGCCCAAACAAAAAGGTGTCCGTAAAAGCGGGGCAACTCCATTATGTCGTGTTTGCTTTACATTTCTCGCGTCCGGCTCACGAAAACCCGATCCAGCGCCCCGCGGCAGCCACGGTAAACCACAGGGCCAGTGACACGGCCCCGGTCACGCGGTGGGTGGCGTTTCCGGGGTCGTTGGCGTCGGCGGGCACCCGCCGGGCGACGCGTTCCCGCACCAGGAAGGTGAAGGTGAGCGCCACCGGAAGGGTGCACATTTTCACCCAGAACGAGGTGTTGTAGTAGGCCTTGATCGCTTCGGAGAGGAAGAGTGGCACGCCGGTCGCGACCATGAGCACCAGGCTGCCGATCAGCCACGGGCGCGCGTAGCGGGCAAGACGCGCGATGGGCTGGGCGGTGAGACCCACGCCGAGCAGCCGGAGGTCGACGACGAGGAGCGCGCCGCCCAGGACGCAGAGGCCGATCAGGTGCACCGCCTCGAGGATCGGGAAGGCCCACACGGACTCGGCGACGGCCTTGCCGATCAGCGACGATTCGCACCAGCGGAAGAACGGTTCGAGCACGGTCGTCTACTCCGCCCCTTCCAGCACCGCGGCACACCCCGCCAGCCAGTTTACCCAGCCCGGCTGCGGCTGGAGGTCGCAGTCGAACCAGTTGTAGGCGATGAGGCGGCCGGTGACCACGACCACGGCCCAGGCGGTCAGCGACACCGCGCCGGCGACGCGCGCGGCCCGCGGGGGCCTCGTGTCGTGGTCCCACTCGTAGGCGCTGCGGTGAACGCCCCTGTGGAAGACTGCCACGTTGATTGCGGCCAGGATCAGCACGACGACTTTCACGCGAAAGAAGACGTTGTGGTAGTAGCGGAGCGGTTGCGAGTAGAAGAGGAGGAGCCCCGTTATGGTCATGATCGTGAAGCCGATGCGTGTCCACGGGAGGAGGCGTCCGGTGAACGCCGTGATGGGTACCTTGCGGAAGGCGATGCCCAGGAGGCGCAGGTCCATCATCGCTGTGGTGCCGACGAAGAGGCCCAGGGTGAGGACGTGCGCGGACTCGACGAAGGGCCACATGTACAGCGATTCGAGGAACGCGACGCTCCAGGGGGTCTCGCCGAGCCATCCCAGGAAGCGCTCGATCACGGGGTGCCGGAGTCCGGGACGTAGTTGGGACGCAGCGTCTCGGTTGCGTAGACCGCGTGGCATCCGGTGCAAACGAGGTAGACGTCGCCGCCGACTTCGAAGACGGCCTCGGGGTCGCGCGCCTGCGCGGCCTCGATCGCTCGCTTGCCGATGTCGATCATCGCGCGGGACATGGCTACCCAGTTGCCTCGGCCCTGGGCGCGTTCCTCAATCAGCAGGAGGTTCCCCGACTCGGCGAGGACAAAGGCCGCGTTTTCGACCGCCTCCCACTCCTCGGAGGACCGGGGCATGACTTCGTAGGTGCCTTCCATATCCATGATCACGCCCACGGCGTCCCAATAGACCTCGGCCGCGGGCTCGATGACCGACAGCATCAGCTGCTTCGAGTCGGCCGCGACCGCAAAGGGAGGCGGCTCGGGGTCGGCGGTGCAGGCAGCCAGAGCGATGACGAGGACGGAGAGGGTCGGGAACAGCCGGGGCGCTTTCATCAACCGCAAAGTTACCCGGACGGCACAGTCGCGAAAGGGGGCCTCCGAGACCATGTTATCCGAGGCCCCGCGCGGGGTCGCGATTTCAACACAAACCGGAAGATCCGAATGAAGCCGATGCCAAATGGCGGCCCGCGACCGTTCGCCGCGTCCAGTCTCGCGCGGCGGTCCTATCAATCCCCCGGCCGGACGCCGCGTGCCGCCCTCGTCGCCCTCGCGCTCGCCGCAAGCGCCCTTGCCCTGCCCGCGGCCGCCCAGCACGCCGACTGGCTCCAGCACGGACGCGACGCGGCCGAGACGCGTTACAGCCCCCTCGACGACATCGACACGGAGAGCGTGGACCGGCTCGGCGTGGCCTGGTCGTGGGAGATCCCCAAGACGGGCGCGCGCCTCGAGACGACGCCCATCGTCGTGGACGGCGTCCTCTACGGCACGGCCGCGTTCAGCTTCGTCTTCGCCCTCGACGCGGCCACCGGCGAAGAGATATGGCTGTGGGATCCGGCAATACCGCATGAGGACGACGGCGGTCCGCCCAGCTGCTGCGGCGACGTCAACCGCGGGGTCGCGCTGGACGGCGACCGGATCTTCGTCGGCCTGCTGGACGGCCGGCTGGTGGCGCTCGACCGCGCGGACGGATCGGTGCTGTGGACCACCCAGACCACACCGCCGGGCTCCGACTACACCATCACCGGAGCGCCGCGCGTCGTCGGCAACGCGGTCATCATCGGCAACGGCGGCGCCGAGTACGGTGTGCGCGGTTACGTGACCGCCTACGACACCGATACCGGCGAGCAGCTCTGGCGCACCCACACGGTTCCCGGCAACCCCGCGGATGGGTTCGAGAGCGAGGCCATGCGCGCCGCGGCCGAGACCTGGACCGGCGAGTGGTGGATCACGGGCGGCGGCGGGACGGTATGGGACGGCATGGCGGTCGACCACGATGCGGGCCTGCTCTACATCGGCACCGGGAACGGATCGCCCTGGAACCGCGACAACCGCAGCCCCGGCGGCGGGGACAACCTGTACCTGTCGGCGATCATGGCCCTGGATCCATCCGACGGGTCCATCGAGTGGCACTACCAGACCACCCCGGGCGACGACTGGGACTACACGGCGACGCAGCCCCTCATGCTGCTGGACCTCGAGATCGACGGCCGCGAGCGCGAAGTCATCGTGCAGGCGCCCAAGAACGGGTTCTTCTACGTGGTGGACCGGATCACGGGCGAGCTCATCTCCGCCGAGGCCTTCGCCGATGACCTGACGTGGGCCACGCATGTCGACCCCGAAACCGGACGTCCCGTCGAGACCCCCGAGGCGCGCTATGGGATGACCGGGCAGCCGGTTTATCTCGCGCCCGGACCCCGCGGGGCGCACAACTGGCCCACCATGTCGTGGAACGCGGGGACGGGCCTCGTCCATATCCCCGCCACCAACAACAACTACTACTACGCCAAGTCTCCCGAGTTCGACTACCAGGCGGGTGTATGGAACACGGGGACCGTCCGCGGGAACGACGGCCAGCGCCCCGCCCGACCCGAGCTGACGGGCCCGGCCAATTTCCTGCTGGCCTGGGATCCGGCCGAGAACCGCGAGGTGTGGCGGGTGGTGGCCCAGGGCGGGCATGGCGGCACGGTGTCCACCGCGGGCAACCTCGTGTTCTGGGGAACGGGCACGCGCCTGGCCGCGCTCGATGCCCGGACCGGCGAGGAGGTCTGGTCGGCGGAGGTGGGACGGGGGGCTGGATCGCCGGTCACCTACGCGGTGGACGGCCGCCAGTACGTGTCGGTCGCGGCCGGGCTGACCATCGGTGGAGGCGCGCCCCGGGTCTGGACCTTCACGCTCGATGCGGCGGGTCCCGCCAGCCAGGAGCAGTGGACGACCGCCGCGCCCGAGACGGTGGGCATGTCCGGCGAGGTCCTCGCCCGGATCTCGCCCACCATGCAGCAGTTGATCGACCGCGAAGGGACGGCCGGCGTCATGACGCTGGTGTCGCGTCGCGGCGAGATCGTGCACTGGGACGCACAGGGTTGGCGTGTCCGCGACGAGGATCCGCTCGAACACGACGACATCTTCCGCATCTACTCCATGACCAAGCCCGTCACCAGCGTCGCGGCGATGATGCTCGTCGAGGACGGGCGGCTGTCGCTGGACGACGAACTGGGGAGCGTCATCCCGGACTTCGCCGACGTCGAGGTCTACCAGGATGCCGGCAACCGACCGCCCAGCCGCCCCATCCTGATCCGCGACCTGTTCTCGCACACGTCGGGGCTCACCTACGGGCTCTTCGGCAACAGCGCGGTCGACTCGATGTACAACGCGAAGCTGATGTCGATGGATCCCGGCGCCGACCTGGAGCAGAGGGTCGCTGCCATCGCGTCGCTCCCGCTCATCGACGACCCGGGGGCGCGCTGGAACTACAGCTACTCGACCGATGTCCTGGGGCGGGTCGTGGAGGTCGCTTCGGGGCAGTCGCTCGACACGTTCTTCCGCGAGCGCATCTTCGAGCCGCTGGGCATGGACGACACCGGCTTTCATGTCGCGGCCGACAACACGGACCGCTTCACGGCGATGTACCGGCGCACCCGCGACGGACTGACTGCGGCCAACTCGCCCGCCGGCGACCCCTACACCCGCCCGCCGGCCTGGTTCTCGGGCGGGGGCGGCCTGACCTCGACCGCTTCGGACTACCTCCGCTTTTGCGAGATGCTCCTGAACGAGGGCGAGCTGGACGGCGCTCGGTTGCTGGAGACCGAAACGGTGCGCCTCATGACCCGCAACCACTTGCCCGACGATATGGTCCCCATTATGCTAGGGCTCGCGGACACGGGATTCGGGCTGGGTTTCGCGATGCCGGCCAGCGAGGACGGGGGAAGCTACTGGTGGTCCGGGATCGCGAACACCTATTTTTGGATCGATCCCGGCGAAGAGATCATCGCCATGGCGTGGACGCAGCTGCAGCCCTTTGGCGCGGCGCCGCTCAGCAACATCCTGAGACCGATCGTGTACGAGGCGATTCTGGACGGCAACCAAAGGAGGCAGGACCCATGGTGAAGCGAGCGACCGCGCAACAGAGAATCAACCACGCGCGACACCACCTCGCACGATCACGGCCCGCGTGGCCCCGCCTCGCCCTGCTGGTCTGCGCCACCGGCACGCTTTTCGCATGCGGCGGCGATCCCACACCACCTCCCGCGCCCCCGGTCCCCACCACCCTCACGGTCTCTCCGGCATCCGTCACCTTCACCGCCGTGGGAGACACCGAGCAACTCAGCGCCCGGGTGGTCGACCAGTACGGCAACGTCATGACGGGCGTCAGCGTCAACTGGGCGAGCCTCCGCCCGACGGTGGCGCAGATCGATCTGACGACGGGGCTGGTGACCTCGGCGGGCGCCGGCACCGCGACGATCACGGCCCGCGCCGGGTCCGCCAGCGGCGAGGCCATGGTGACCGTGCAGCAGGAAGTGGAGGCACTCGAAAAGGCGGCTGGCGACGGCCAGGAGGGCTATTTCGGCGAGGCGCTGCCTGTTCTGCCGGCCGTTCGCCTGCTCGACCGAAACGGGAATCCGGCCGCGGAGATCACGGTGAACTTCGAGGTCACGGCAGGCGGCGGCTCGGTCTCGCACGCGTCGGTCGTCACCCGCTCCGACGGGATCGCCGAGACGGTCTGGACCATGGGCACCGACTCGCTGCAGACGCTGTCCGCGACAGCCGCGGGGTTCAGCGCCGAGTTCCAGGCTACCGCGTCGCACCTCGCCCTCACCATCGCCACCGACTCGCTGCCTCAGGGACGGGCGACGCTGGCCTATGCCGCAACGCTCACGGCCCAGGGCGGCAGCGGGGGCGGGTACAGCTGGAGCCTGGCCGAAGGCGCGACAATGCCGCCCGGACTCGACCTCTCTGCAGACGGAGCCCTCCAGGGCACACCCGAGCAGGCTGGCGATTTCGAGTTCGGGGTACGGGTCGTCGACGCGGGGGGCGCGGAGGCCACCGCGACGCTTGCCATGGCGGTCTGCGATGGACCGCTCGGACTGGCGGTCGGCGATGTGCGGGTCGCTTCTGCGAACCAGATGAGGGGCTGCGGCGTGTTCATCCGCGCGCCTCAGAGTTCCGCCTACTACCGGGTCACCGTGGCGGGCCTGGACGCTTCGAATCAGCGGATATTCCCCGTTGAATTGATGGCCGAAGCGATCGCGCCGAGCCAGGCCGTCGGGCTGCGGCCGGTGGTGGCCGGCGCCGAGCGCGCCGCCGATCCAACCGCAATGCGGGCCCTCGATGCGGACTGGGAGCGCGCCCTGGAGATGGAGGACGCCAACGCGGCATTCCACCACGAGATCCGCCGCCAGGAGGCCGAGATGTTCGCCCGCCTGGAAGCCGAAGGACGGCTCGCCGGCATGCTCGAACGGGGCATCGAAGCGCAGATTGCACGTCGGGAGGCACAGGCCGCGGGCGGCCAGATCCAGGCGGACAGCCCCGCGCAGCGGGAGTTTCGGCTCTACAGCCGCGGCGGCGGCGACCGCTGCTCGATCCACCGCACCGTGACTGCGCGAATCATCGCGGAGAACGACCACCTCGTCGTCTACGAGGACACGGCCGCAACGCCTCCGGTGCCGGTTGCGAACGTCGAGCGCGTCATCGACTTCTATTCGCAGCACGGCGCCGAGGTCATCGAGCGCTACTTCGGCCCGCCGAGCGACGTAAACGGGGATGGCAAGGTCGTCGCCCTGGTGCACGCGGACATCGACAACGCAATCGCCTACGTATGGTCCGGAGACATGGTCTTCACAGCCGCCGACTGCCCCACCTCGAACGAGATGGAGCTGATGCACGTGGAGGCCAGCGCTTTCACCGACCTCGACAACGACCGCTACTGGGCCATGGGCGGAATCGCCCACGAAATGAAGCACGTGAGTTCGCTCTACAAGCGCCTGCGCAACTACGTGTCCCGCGGCCGGCCCGACGGCCGGCGGATCTACCATCCCTCCTGGATCGAGGAAGGCACGGCCGAGATCGCCAAGGAGATGACATCCCGCCTCGCGTGGGAGCGGGCCGGCGGACCGACGATGAGCACCCGCGTCAACCGCGAAATGATGCGGGACGGTCTCGCCAACATGCGGCCCGAGGTGTACGGCACCTTCCAGATCATGGCCAGGGTGGTGCGCGCATTCTCCGTCGATCCCAACGCGGTCAGCTTCGAGCCAAGGGATGAGGGCCACATTTACGGGAGCGGCTGGCACTTTCACCGCCTGCTGCGCGACATCCTCGCGGGCGGAGGGGATGACTACGCCGCGGACGAGGCGCTGGTCCTCGCACTCAACGACTCCTCGGCGATGCCGGGCATCCTGGGCGTCGCAGAGGAGACCGGTATGAGCATGGAGGATCTGCTCACCCAACACGCCATCGCGCTGACCGTCGCCGGTGCGGAGCCATGGCTCACCGACGACGATACCCCGCGGTTCCTCGGCTACGACTTCCCCACCGCCACCGAGATCTTCTCCACCCCCGACCCGCCCGGCCGCTATCCCTGGCCAGTCACGCTCACCGGTGAAGACGACGACAGCTCCGAGCCCTCGGTTCCGTTGGCGCGCACCCTGCGCTTCAGCGGAGAGGTCGGTTCGAGCGGGGTTCGCGTGTTCGACTTCGAAGCCGTCGACGAGGGCGCGGGCGCCATCTTCCGCCTCACCACGCTGTCCCCGATCGCGGTCGTGGTAGCGCGAATTCCGAGGCCGGCGGGGTTGTAGCGGCCCGTCGACAGACCGGGGGGCCGGGTCGATAGACCGGGGCGGCCCCCGGTCACCCGTCGTCCGTCCCGTTGGCCCTGGCCTACTCGTCCGCCTCCAGCTGCTGGGGCAATGTGGTCAACTCGACTACTCGATACTGCCGCGGACCCACCGGAAGGGTGGCGGTCACCTCGTCCCCCTCGCGCGCGCCCAGCAACCCGCGGCCGATGGGAGAATCAAGGGAGATGTGCCCCTTCTCCAGATCGATGTAGTCACCCGCGACGATGGTGAAGGTCGTCTCGACGCCCCGCGCGTGATCCAGGACCCGGACCCTGGAGCCGAAGCCCACGCGGTCCGCCGGAACGTCGTCAACGTTGATCTTCGACAGCTCGCCCATGCGCCACGCCAGGTGGCTGATCCGCGCCTGCACGAACTGCTGGCGCTCCAGCGCCGACTTGTATTCGGAGTTCTCGCGCAGATCGCCGAGTTCCACGGCCTTCTTGATCCGGTCGGGAAGCACGACGTTCAACTCGTGGGTAAGGGTCTCGACCTCGTCGGAGATTCTGGTTTTGATTTCGTCCAGCATGAAGCCTCTCAGGATTGGACAGAACGGATAAGCTAATCGCGCGCTGGCGTATGGGGGAGATGTGCCGCGCCGGCGCGGCACGCGCTGGGTCGGCTACCAGCCGGTTGCCCGGGGCAGTTCCCCCGCCCCCGGGAGCAGCGCCCAGACCCGCTCCACGGTCTCCATGACCCGCGTCGCGTCCTGGCCCGTGACGTTGACGTGGCCAAGCTTCCGACCCGGGCGGGGTGCCTTGTCGTACAGGTGGAGATGGGCGCCGGGGATCGCCGCCACGGCAGCCGCATCGGGAAGCTCGCCGATCAGGTTGATCATTGCGGCCGGGCCGGGCGTGCGAGGCCGGGCCAGCGGCATCCCGGTCACCGCGCGGATGTGGTTTTCGAACTGGCTCGCGTGTGCGCCGTCGAGGGTCCAGTGTCCGGAATTGTGGACTCTGGGCGCGATCTCGTTGGCGAGAAGGCGGCCCCCTGCCTCGAAGAGCTCGATGGCGAGGACGCCCACGTACCGCAACCGGTCCAGCACGAGTCCGGCCAGCTTCTCTCCCTCCGCCTGGAGCGCGTCGGTAAGCCTGGGCGCGGGGGCGTAGCTAGTCCGCAGGATCCCGCCGCGGTGGTGGTTCTCGGTCAGCGGGTAGAAGGCGCGGCTCCCATCCCGCCCCGCGACGGCCAGCTCGCTGAGTTCCCGCTCGAAGCGCACGAACCCCTCGGCGATGAGTCCGGTTCCAAGCCGCTCCACGGCCTCCACGGCCCCGTCCATCGAATCGACCACCGCCTGACCCTTGCCGTCGTAGCCCAGCCTGCGGGTCTTGATCACGGCGGGGAGGCCGGTCGCGGCCAGCGCCGCCTCGATGTCGTCCGAGTTGTCGATGGGGTGGAACGGTGGGGTCGCGATCCCGAGCTGCCGGAACATCTTCTTCTCGGCCAAGCGGTCCTGGGCCACCTCCAGCGCTTCTGGCGGGGGCAGCGCGGGCAGCCGGGCGGCCAGGTACGCAGCGCTCCGCGCCGGGACGTTCTCGAACTCGTAGGTCACGACATCGGCGGCCGCGGCGATCCGCGCCAGTCCGTCGGGGTCGTCGTAGGCGGCGGCGACCACATCGGAAACGGCAGCGACAGGCGGGTCGCGCCCCGGTTCAAGCGAGGTGAAGTGGTGCCCCAGGGGGATCCCCTCGAGCACCAGCATGCGGGCGAGCTGCCCGCCGCCGAGAACGCCGACCCTCACTGCGGGGGCGGGACGCTCGGGTCGGGGTCGGCGAGGACCGAATCGGTGCGCGCCGCGGCCATCGTCCGCACGGCCTCGCGGATCGCCGGGTCGCTCTGGCCCAGGATCCTGCCGGCCAGCAGCGCCGCGTTCGTCGCGCCGGCCACCCCGATCGCGAGGGTCCCGACGGGCACGCCACCCGGCATCTGCACGATCGACAGCAGCGAATCCATCCCTTTCAGCGCGCGGGACTGCACGGGAACGCCCAGCACCGGCAGCACCGTCTTGGACGCCACCATCCCGGGCAGGTGCGCCGCGCCCCCCGCCCCGGCGATGATCACCTGAAGCCCGCGCTCCTCGGCGCCGGCCGCGTACTCGAAGAGCAGGTCCGGAGTGCGGTGCGCCGAGACGACCCGCACCTCGTGCGGAACGCCCAGGGCCTCCAGCGTATCGGCGGCGTGTTTCATGGTGTCCCAGTCGCTGCGGGATCCCATGATCACACCCACCAGCGGTGAGCTGGTCGGCGGGTCGGACATGCTTGAGTGTGAAGCCATCGGCTCATTCAGGGCGTGGGGAGTGAAACGGAAGAACCGACTTTGCGTGACCGGTTAGGGATTTTCAAGGGGTGGCCGGGTGATTGTCTATCTTCCGGACACCCGCCCGACCCACCTCCAACCGCAGCGGCACAGCATGCCACCACCCACCGAGCTTACCACCTCGCCCCATCCGGCGCCCCCGCCGCAGCCCTCGCTCTCCTCCGAACCCACCTTCCTGGCCTTCCTTCCCATCCTGTGCGCGGTCTGGTCGGACGGGCTGATGGAGGACGCCGAACTCGGTGCCGTCTCAGGAGCCCTCGGCGGCGCCGGATGGATGACGCCGGAGGGACGCCGGCAGGTGCGGGACTGGCTCGATCCCTCTTCCCCCCCGGCCCCGCCCGTTTTCGCCGCGGCGACGACCACCATCCAGTCGGGAGCAGGCAGCAGCCTGACCCTCGCACGGGCCGGCGTCGCCGTCGCGCAGGCCGCGGTTCGCAGGCGCCTCCACCTCATGACGCTGTACGGGGAAGAGCCGGCTGCGGAGCTGCGCAGTGCGGCGGACACGGTCCCCTGGCGGGACGACGCTCTCGCAACGCTCGGCCAGGTGGAGCTGGAGCTGGGGCTTGCCGGACCCGAGGCGCTCCGGGAGCTGACGGGCATGGGGGACGAGCGGACGGCCCCGCCGCTGCCGCCCCAGGGAGTGGTCGACGAGGTGGCGGCTCACATTCACGGCGGTCATGCCGACGTCAGGAACCGGGTCCGCGAAGCGCTCGCCCGTCCGGAGTTGAGCATCCCGGGCGAGATTCCGCGCAGCGAGTACCGCGAACGCACGCTGACCGCGGTCAAGGTCCTGGCCGACATGGGGATCGGCGGGATCGCGCTGCCGCGTGAATGGGGCGGCCTCGGCGACCCGGGCGGGGCCGTGGCAGCCTTCGAGGAACTCGCGCTGGGCGACCTCAGCGTCCTCGTCAAGTACGGCGTGCAGTTCGGGCTCTTCGGCGGCAGCATCGCGCAACTCGGCACCGAGAAGCACCACGAGCGCTACCTGGCGCAGGTCGCCTCCCTGGCGCTGCCGGGCTGCTACGCCATGACCGAGACCGGGCACGGCTCCAACGTGCGCGACCTGCGCACCACCGCCGACTACGACCGCGCGTCCGGCGAGTTCGTCATCACGACCCCGGACGATGACGCGCGCAAGGACTACATCGGCAACGCCGCGCTGCACGCACGCATGGCCACCGTCTTCGCGCGGCTCCGGATCGGTCCCGAGGATCACGGCGTCCACGCCTTCCTGGTCCACATCCGCGACGCCCGCGGCAGGACCGCGCCCGGCGTCCGGATCGAGGACTGCGGCGCCAAGGCGGGACTGAACGGCGTCGACAACGGACGGATCTGGTTCGACGGCGTGCGCGTCGGCGCCGATGCCCTGCTGGACCGCTTCGCCCGCATCACCCCCGAAGGCGAATACGAGAGCCCCATCCCCAGCGCCGGCCGCCGCTTCTTCACCATGCTGGGCACGCTGATCGCAGGGCGCATCAGCATCGCCGCCGCGTCGCAGGCCGTCACGCGCAAGGCCCTTACGATCGCGGTGCGCTACGCCGCCGCGCGGCCCCAGTTCGGTCCCGCGGGCGGCGGCGAAGTCCCGATCCTCGACTACCTGTCGCTGCAGCGCAACCTTCTCCCCCGGCTCGCCACTTCCTACGCGATGGGCTTCGCCGTGCGCGACCTGACGCGGCGCTTCGCCGACCCGGACACCGACCGGATGGAGCTCGAGGTGCGGGCCGCCGGCCTCAAGGCCGCCGCGTCCCGGCTCGCGATGGAATCGCTGCAGGCCTGCCGCGAAGCGTGCGGCGGCAAGGGCTACCTGGCCGAGAACCAGTTCGCCCGCCTCAGGGCCGACACCGATGTCTTCACCACTTTCGAGGGCGCTAATCCGGTCCTGCTCCAGCTCGTCGCCAAGGGGCTGCTGTCGCGCCTGCGCAGGGACCTGGGCAGCATGAACATGTGGGGGATGGCCCGCTACCTCGCCGAGCTGACCGGCATCAGGTTGGCGGAGATGAACCCGGTGGTGACGCGCAGAACCGACCCGGTCCACCTCGCGGACCCCGACTTCCAGCTCGCCGCCTTCCGCTACCGCGAACAGCGGCTCCTGCGCTCCGCCGCGCGCCGTCTGAAGGCGCGGATGGACCAGGGCATGGACAGCTTCGACGCGATCAACGAGTGCCAGGACCACCTCATCACCCTGGCCCGCGCCCACGTGGACCGGATCGTGCTGGAGGCATCGGTCGAATCGCTGGATCCGATGGACGAGTGCCACGGCAAGGAGCTGATCACCCGCGTGATCGCGCTCTACGGCCTCGCCACCCTGGAGGCCAACCGCGCCTGGTACCTGGAGACGGGCTATTTCGAGCCGCCCAAGAGCGAAGCGGTGCGCCGCGAGGTCAACGCGCTGTGCCGGGAGTTGGCGCCGCGGGCGCTGGAGTTGGTGGACGCGTTCGGGATCCCGGATGAGCTGCTGGGGGCGCCGATCGGGTTGGGGCGGGGCACCCTCTAGACGCCGAACTGGCGGAGGTGATGGTCGAGGTGTTGCCAACAGAGCGATCCCCACTCTCGTCCTGAAACCGGGCCGAACCAGGGGTGACTGCCCCACTGTTCGACCGGCCGCCTGTCTCCGACGCGATCCACCAGAGCATGAAGCGAATCGATGTCCTCTCGCCATTCGCCCGGTGCTGTTCTCACCATTTCCGGAGGAGCACTGATTCTGGCTCTCGGCCACGGGAGCCAGTGGACGAGCAGGTGTCGACCCGCTTTGAACCGAAGCAGTCCGGGGCTCACCGCTACCTCCCGGCTGCCCAACCGGATCGCGATTCTCCCGGGACTGGCTTCAATGTCGCCAAGCGCGCCGCGCAGTTGATCGGCAACGTGGCAGACCATCTGCGGCGCAGTCATCGTTCCCCAGCCCGGCGTTCTCTCCGGCGAAAGCCGGTTGATCCGCGCATGTATCCTTGCACGCGCGGAGTGGCTGAAGAGGGTGCGACTCATGGCACAGCGCCTCCCCTACCCGACCTCCACCACCAGATGGCGTTTCTTGCCAATCCGCACGAGGACGAAGCGGTCTTCGATCGGGTCGCTCTGCCCCACCGCTACCCCCATGTCGGCCACGCGTTCCCCGTTGAGGTAGACCCCGCCGCCGCGAATCAGCCGGCGCGCCTCGCCGCGGGAGTTCGTCATCCCGGCGTCGGCCATCACGACCGCCAGCTCCACCCCGTCCCCCAGCGCCGACCGGGCCACTTTGGTCGAGGGCACGTCGGCGAAGATCTCCTCGATATCGGCCGCCCCCAGCCCCTCCAGGGTGCCTCCGAACAGCACCCTCGACGCCCGCTCCGCACGGTCCAGGCCGTCGGATCCATGCACTACGCCGGTCATCTCCGCCGCCAGACGCCGCTGGGCCTCGCGCCGGTGCGGATGTTCGGCGACTGCGTGCGCGAGTTCGTCCACCTCGGCACGGTCCAGCAGGGTGAAGCGCTTGAGGTACGAGACCACGTCGCCGTCCTCGGTGTTGAGCCAGAACTGGTAGAAGCGGTAGGGCGAGGTGCGCTCGGCGTCCAGCCAGACGGTGCCCTCCTCGGTCTTGCCGAACTTGACGCCGCTCGACGACTCGACGAGTGGGAAGACGACGCCGTGGCAGCGCGGCCCGCCCATGCGCCGCACCAGATCGATCCCGGCGGTGATGTTGCCCCACTGGTCCGAGCCGCCCATCTGCAGGGTGCATCCGTAGCGGCGGTTGAGCTCCGAGAAGTCGTAGGCTTGCAGCAGCTGATAGCTGAACTCGGTGAAGGAGATGCCGGACTCCTCGTCGGCGAGGCGGCGGCGGACCGACTCCTTGCGCATCATCGCGTTCACCGAGAAGTGCTTGCCGACGTCGCGGAGGAAGTCGACCAGACGCAGCCCGTCGAGCCAGTCGAGGTTGTTCGCCATGCGCGCCGGCGCGGTTCGCGACTCGAAGTCCAGGAAATGCGCCAGCTGCCGGTGGATCCCGGCGGCGTTCTCCTCGGCCTTCACGCGGTCGAGGAGTGAGCGCTCGGAGGCCTTTCCGGATGGATCGCCGATCAGGCCCGTGCCGCCGCCGACCAGCGCGATCGGGCAGTGGCCGGCCCGCTGCAGGTGCACGAGCCCCATGATCGGGACCAGCGACCCCACGTGCAGCGACGAGGCGGTCGGATCGAACCCGATGTAGCCGGTCACCTGCTCGGCCGCAAAGGCCGCCGCCGCGTGTTCGGTGGCGTCGGCAAGGAGGCCACGCCAGCGGAGTTCCTCGATCATGTCGTTTTCCTTGCGTTCTTGCTCGAGTCAGGGCCGAGCGGAGGCGCTCCCAGCGCCGGACCGAAGCGCTCGCCAACCGCTGCCCGCATCACCTTTCCTGTCCATGTGCGGGGGAGTGCAACCACGACCACGATGCGCGACGGGCAACGTCCGCGCACCAGCCGCGCGCGGCAGTGGCGGTCGATGTCGCCGGACGAGACCGCCGCCGGGTCGCCCTCGACCACCGCGGCCACGACCTCTCCCCACTCCTCGTCGGGCAGACCGAAGACCACGGCCTCGCGGACGCCGGACAGCCCCTCGATCACCCGCTCCACTTCGCCGGGACTCACGTTGAGCCCCCCGCTCACAATGATCGCGTCGGCGCGCCCTTCGATCCAGACGAGGCCGTCGGTGTCCACGCGGCCGAGGTCCCGGGTGGTAAACCAGCCGCCGGGGTCGCGCGGCAGCGCCTGCGGGGATGCGCCGGGCCCCTTCACGGCGATGCTGGCCAGCGTCGGGCCGCGCACCCGCAATACCCCCCCCGGGGGGGTACGCACTTCGACGCCGTGCAGGGGAGGTCCGGCGGTCCCGGGGTGGCGGCGGGCCAGCTCGGGTGGTGCGGTGGCGACCTGGGAGGCGGTCTCGGTCATGCCCCAGGTGGTGGCGACGGGAAGGCCCGCCGCCCAGGCCGCGTCGAGGAGGGGGCGCGCGGCGGCCGCACCGCCGACCAGAACGCAGCGCAGCGATGGGGGTACGGGCTGGCCGGCCAGCCGCGCGAGCAGCCGGCGCAGCATGACGGGCACGACGGCGAGGTGAGTGACCTGCTCTTCCATGACGGCCCGGGCCAGCGCGCCGCCGTCGAAGGCGGGCCACAGGCGCACGCTGGAACCCGTCATGACCGCGCGTACGACGAGGGAGAGTCCTCCGATGTGGCCGAGGGAGAGGGAGAGCGCCCAGCGGTCGTCCGGGGTGAGGTCGAGGCGGTTGGCAACGGCAGAGGCCGAGGCTGCGAGTGCCGCCCGGGTGAAGCCGTATGCGGTGGCGGCGCCCGTGGATCCGGACGTGAGGAGGAGGGCGACGACGTCCGGGAACGCGGCGTATGGGCTGGGGCGGGCGGAGCCGGAGGGCGCGAGCGGGCTGGGCGGTGCGCCTGGGCCGGGGCGGTCGGACGCGCTCGGAGGTGCGCCTGAGCGGACTTGGTCGCCTCCAGGGGCGTCCGGCGCGGGCAGGATAGCTCCGTGACCGCCCGGTCGCGTCGATACATGTAATGTTTCGTTGTCAATATGTAATGTTGACATTACAGTTTGCCGTGCGTGGGCTACCTCGGCGGGCGTCAGCTTCTCGTGCAGGGGGACGGCCAGGCATCCCGCGCGCCAGAGGGCGAAGAGGGCCGCCACGGCATCGGGGCCGGGGGTGGCGCAGAGCGTGACCGGGTGGCCGGGGAGCGCGCCCGTCGCCTGGAAGCGGTCCGCCAGCGCGGTGGCGCGCGCGTCGAGTTGCCGATACGTCCAGTGTCCGCCATCCCAGGACAGGGCGGTGGCAGACGGGGTTCGGGCCGCCTGCCGGGCAAGGTCGTCGGCGGGGGTGGCGGGGGGTGGGGGGGAGCCGTCTTCCGGGGCGGCCGGACGCCGCGCCGCGTGGTCGCCCGGCGTCACGCGCCCAGGACGCCCATCGTCCCCAGCATGGCGCCCAGGCCCAGTCCCGCACCGTAGAAGGCCACGCCTCGGGCGGTCATGGCGAGGGCCGGGTTGAGTGCCCGCCGATCGGCGTAGTTCAGGACGCGCCGCGCGGCGGGGACGCACGGAAGCAGGCCGCCCAGCGCGAGGAAGGTCAAGGGCGACCACGCCATGAACGCGACCCCCGCAGCGGGTATGGCCGCGGCAGCCGCGAGACACGCGAAGTACTGCGCCACCGAGAAGCGGTCGCCGAAGCGCACCGCCAGCGTTCGCTTGCCCGCCGCACCATCGGTCTCGCGGTCGCGGAGGTTGTTCACCACCAGCATCGCCGTGCTCATCGCCCCGAGTCCCGCCCCGGCGAGGATCGCTCCCGGGGACCAGAACCCCGCCTGCACGTAGTAGGTGGTCGCGGTCGCAACCAGTCCGAAGAAGACGAAGACGAAGACGTCGCCGAGGCCGTTGTACGAGAGCGGATACGGGCCCCCGGTGTAGCAGACCCCCATCAGCATCGACAAGAGACCGATCACGGCTACCGGCCATCCCCCGACCCACACCAGGTACACCCCCGTCAGGAACGCCAGGACGAGCGTCAACACCATCCCGCGGAACACCGCATCGGGGGGAAGGATCCCCGCCTGGGTCACCCTGACGGGACCGAGCCGCTCCCCGGTGTCGCCACCCTTGACGAAGTCGTAGTAGTCGTTCGCCAGGTTGGTGGCGACCTGAATCAGCAGCGCCCCCACAAGCGCCGCCAGCGCCGGCAGCTGAGCGAAGACCCCGTCGGCGGCCGCGAGCCCCGTTCCGGCGACCACCGGAGCCGCCCCCGCGGTCAGTGTGCGCGGACGGGTCGCGAGGACCCACGCCTGGGCCCGGCTCACCTCCATGGACGCGCCCCGGGAGCCCCTGGGCAAAAGCCCCGCGGCATTGGGCAAATCGGGGCGGCGATCACGCGAGTGCGGGCAGGCGCTCCGGGGAAAGTTGACACGCTGGCGTTCTAGTTCCTGGTGCTGACGGCGGCGCGGGGCGCCGAGGTACGTAGGGCTGTGTGGCACGAGATGGATGAACACTCTGCAGTGTGGACGATCCCCGCAAGCCGAAAGCCGCGGGAGTTTCCAGGCGCCCGGGTTCTCGCGCATCCAGCGACACGACTGGTCGTTCCCGGGGTTTCCAGCATACGTTGAACGTTGCGACCAGAACCTGGCGGGAGGGACGGCCCGATGCCGAAGCCGACCGGAACGAAAACGACACCACGCCGAGCACGGACCACCGGTGCTCCCTGCTCGGTTTTCAGCTCTGCCACAATGGCTGTGTCGGTCCAGAGCATCCTGCTGGCCCTGCTGGCAGGAGGGTGCAGCGCAGGCGCCGCCGACCCGCCGGCCAACTCCCCGGAACCGCTGGTCGACACCGGGGAAGCCGAAACCGGCTTCTATCCGCGCAACGAGATTTCGCGAGCCGAGATCATCGAAAGGCGAACCGACGCCAAGGACGCGATGGGCGTGGTCCGTCGCCTGCGGCCCGCGTGGCTGCAGGCGCGCGGCACCGCGGTGGTCTACGTGGACAACATGCGCCAACAGGGTGGGTTGGGCGCTCTCTTCAACATCCCCATCGGCCAGATCCGGCTGATGGAGTTCATCGGCGCGGCCGACGCCACCACGCGCTGGGGGACCGGCCACATGGGCGGGGTGATTCGGGTCCTTACCGGACGCTGACGGTGATTCAGTCCGCACATGGCCCGGCCTACACCGACCGCGCCCGACGCCCTCACCAAGGCAGCCACGGGTACTTGCGGAAGTCGGGCTTGCGCTTCTGCAAATACGCGTCGCGTCCCTCCTGGCCCTGCTCCGTCATGTAGAAGAGGAGCGTGGCGTTTCCGGCCAGCTCCTGCAGCCCCGCCTGTCCGTCCACATCCGCGTTCATCGCCGACTTCAGGAGGCGGATCGCGAGCGGGCTGTGCTCCAGGATCTGCTGTGCCCAGCGGAACCCCTCGTCCTCCAGCTCGTCCACCGGCACCACCTTGTTCACCAGACCCATCGCCTCGGCTTCAGCGGCGTTGTACTGGCGGCACAGGTACCAGATCTCGCGCGCCTTCTTCTGTCCCACGATGCGGGCGAGGTACGACGACCCGAAGCCCCCGTCGAAGCTGCCGACCTTGGGCCCCGTCTGGCCGAAGACGGCGTTGTCGGCGGCGATCGTCAGGTCGCACACGACGTGCAGCACATGGCCGCCCCCGATCGCGTACCCCGCCACTATGGCGATCACCGGCTTGGGCATCGTCCGGATCAGCCGCTGCAGCACCAGGACGTTGAGCCGCGGCACCCCATCGCCTCCCACGTAGCCCGCGTCGCCCCTCACCCGCTGGTCTCCGCCGGAGCAGAAGGCGTACTTGCCGTCCTTCGCGGGCCCTTCGCCGGTGAGCAGCACGACGCCGACGGAGGGGTCCTCGTTGACGTCGTTGAAGGCGTCGAGGAGCTCGAAGAGCGTCTCGGGCCGGAAGGCGTTGCGCACCTGGGGCCGGTTGATCGCGATGCGGGCGACGCCGTCGCGCTTCTTGTAGGTGATGTCTTCGTAGGACTTGACGGTCTGCCAGGTCGTTGCGGTCATGTCGTCTCTCTGTCGATGTACTCGTTCAGGCGTCGAGCTACCCGCTCCTGGACCTCGTCGTGCCTGAGCCGGTTCGCGTGGCGATCGGTGCGGACCCGGACGATCTCGGTCCCCGGGCGCCCCACCGCTTCGGCGACGGCGCCTACCAGCTCCTGGGGCGTCGCGACATCGGTGAGCGGCAGCCCGTACATCCGCGCCGCGTGCCGGAAATCGAGTCCGTGCGGGGTCGCGAAGTACGGTGTGAAAGCCGGCTCGAAATCGCGGATCGGGAGCATATGAAAGATACCGCCCCCGTCGTTGTCCACCACCACGAAAACCGCGTTCAGACTCTGGTCGCGCGCCGCGAGGAGACCATTCATGTCGTGATAGAAGGCGATGTCTCCCACGAGGGCGGCGATCGGCCAGGCTCCCCCCGCCGCGCACCCCAGCACGGTCGAGACGATGCCGTCGATGCCGCTGGCGCCGCGATTTCCCAGGACCTGCAGGCCGCGCGGGGCCGGCCGTGCGTACCCGTCCACATCCCGCACCGGCATGGAGGACGACACGAAGAGGGTGGCGCCGTCGGGGAGGGCGCGGACCAGAGCGGCCGCATAGTCCCCCTCGTGCTCCGGGTGCGGGGGCTCGTCGTCGATCGCGGACCAGGCGGCCGCTTCGAGGTCGGTCCAGCTGCGGGCCCAATCGCTCAGGGGGGCGGGCTTGAGCGGTTTCCTCTCGTCGCCGCCCGCCAGGTTGCCGAGCATGGCGCCGGCGGAAGCGTGCAGATAGTGATCGGCCAGGCCCTGGTGGTCCTTTCGGTGCGCGCCATCGTCGATGACGACCTGGGTGGCGTCGCTCCAGGCGGCGATAGTCCCTTCGAGCACCGCCGAAGTGGGCGTGCGCCCGACACGGATGATCAGGTCCGGGACATACTGGGCGGCAATGGCCGGGACCTGCAGAAAATGATCGTACGCACCCAGGATGGGCGACGGGGACGTGACGCCGCCACAGGTATCGAAGCGCGCGCCGGAGAGGGGATCCGCGAAGGTTGGGACCCCGCGCGCGACGGCGAACCGGGCGATGGAGGGTCCGTCCAGGCCCGCGTCGCTGGAGGGGCCCGCGACCAGCAACGGCCGCCGGGCCACTTCGAGCCGGCCCTCCAGCACCTCCTGCTGATCGCGGCCGCGTCGGCGCACATCGTTGCGGCGCCGCGAGGGGCTCTCGTGGGCCTCCTCGCCGTCGCGCCGGGCCAGCTCGGCGGCAAGATCGAAGCGTCGCTCGCCCCCCGGCCCCGTCAGATCGAGTCCCTCGGCCGATTCCGGCTCCAGGGGCTTGTCGAAGGGAACGTTGAGGTGCACGGGCCCGCCCGGAGGACCCAGGGCGTGCCGGGCGGCGGCGCGGACCAGCTCGACCAACGAACTCGGCCCCGTACCCATCAGGCCCGCCTGGGACGGAGCTGGCAGATCGGCCTGGAACCGGACTCGGTCCCCGAAGATCCCCGGCTGGTCGATCGTCTGGTTGGCGTCGGATCCTCGCAGCCGCGGGGGGCGGTCGGCCGTGATCAATACCATGGGCACGTCGGACATGTCCGCTTCGACCACGGCCGGCAGCAGATTGGCCACGGCGGTGCCGGACGTGGTGATCACGGCCGCCGGACCCAGGTGGCTGCGTGCGTAGCCGAGCGCGAAGAACGCGGCGCAGCGCTCGTCGAGGTGCACCCGCGAATGCAGCGCCGGAAGGGAACGAGAGGCCAGTACCAGCGGTCCCGAGCGTGAACCCGGCGCGATCTCGACCTCCTCCAGCCCATACTCCGCAAGCGCCGACAGGATCGCGCGGGCCCACGTGAAGTTGAGCTCGCCGGTGGTCACGCCGGAGTCACCCGGTACCTGCCGCGGTGCTCTCGCCGGCCCCGGCCCGGGCGATCGCCCGAAGCACCGGGCGGAACTTGAGCTCCGTCTCCTCCCACTCCATTGCCGGGTCCGAGCCCGGCACGATGCCCGCCCCTGAAAACAGCCGCCACTGCCCGCCCGAGCACACAGCCGACCTCAGGGCCGGAACGAAGATCCCCTTTCCCTCGGAATCGAAGAAGCCAACAGGACCCGAATACCAGCCGCGATCGAAATCCTCGCTGCCCGTCAGCACGGACAGCGCTACGCTGCGCGGGATTCCGCAGACCGCCGGGGTCGGATGAAGCGACTCAAGGATGTCGAGCAGAGAGATTCCGGGCGGCACCTCGGCGGCGATCTTGGTCTCCAGATGCTGAATCCGGGCAAGGGCAAGGACGTGAGGCTCGACATCGAGTTGCACCCTGCACCCCAGCGCCTTGAGACGCGCCGCAACGTCCCTGACCACAAAGTTCTGTTCGGCGCGGTCCTTGTCGCTGTCCATTAGGTCCTGTGCCATCTGCGCGGTCTGCACCGAGTCGGTCCCCACCCCGGCACTGCCTGCCACCGCTGTCGCCTTCACCACCCCGTTGACCAGCGTCGCGATCGTCTCCGGGGCTGCGCCGACGATCGCCTGGCCCGGCTCGGGTTCGAACAGGAAGACGTAGCTGCCGTGGTTCTCCTCCCATAGCGCGGTCACGAGATCGGCGGGTTCCACGGGTTGCGACGGCACCACCTCCAGATGTCTCGCGAGGACGACCTTCTCGGCGTCCCCCGCGCTGATCTTGCTGAGCGCCTGCCACACCATGCGGCCCCAGGTCGCGCGCTCCGTCCCGAACACGCGGGAAGGGGAAGCGGAGAGTGCGTGCCCGCGCAGACCTGCAACCTGATCCGGGCCCGCCGGGACGTCCGACGCGCCGCGTACGACCCCATGTCCCGCGGCGGCCGCCCGCTCCAGCACGTCGGCCCATCGCCGCCAGTCCCGCTCGGCACCTTCCCGCGTCCTGCCCCGTACGGCGAGCGAGCACACTCCATCCGCAGGAAGATGCTCCAACTCGACCTCCGGGAGATGGAAAAGCGCCGGGGGGAACGACGACCAGATGGGGTCCGCCTTGCGTCTGGGCGAAAAGGAAAAGCCGCCGAAGATGCGCGGTCGGACGTCAGCGGCAGTCCGCGAGCGGACGCGGCCGAACAGGCGCCTGGACTCTTCCTGCACCAACCCGAAGCGCGAGTCGGCGGGGTCGGCATGGCCGTGTCCCACCGTGACTTGTCCCAATAGCCCCGCGTGCGCCACCCATCGGTCGCCGGCAGCCCAGAAGCCCCTGGGTTTTCCCCCACAGCGGCGCAACAGAACGTAGGGCGAAACGGGAGACACGTCGCCCCGGACCTCGTAGAGGCGCGTGGAAGTCACGGAATCCTTGCCGAAGCGGGCCGATAGGGAGCGGAAATCAGAGTTGGTCCACGTTGCCCTGGAGCTCGTACTGCTCCTGCTCGCCGGACGGTCCCATGATGCTGGAGACGCCGCAGTTGGACAGGAGCGCCTGGGCGTCCGACTTGCCGCTGTCGGACGGAGCTATGATGTCCTCTCCCTGCTCCGGTTCATCGACGAGGCCCGCCAGGAGGTCCACATCGTGCTCCGCGACCCTTGATGCCACGACCCTGAGGTTGGTCTCGCCGGTCGAGGGATTGTCGAACACCGAGGCAGTGAGCAGATCGTGGTAGGTATTCTCCGTGAAGATCTGGGTGCCCAGCCCCGAAGTCTGCCTGCGACCCCGCACGAAACCCGCATCGCTGTTTCCGTCCTCGATCGTGTAGCCCATGATGTTGAGCTGTGCGACCGCGCACTGGTAGGCGGTGTCCCGGCCCGGCGGTGCGACGCCGACGTATGAGAGGGGGGCCGACGAACATGCGGCCGTCAAGAGCGCCAAAACAACGGTGTATTTCTTCATGTCGTGTTTCCTGTCGCAGGAGGGCGTTGCGATTGCCCTGTCGGTGCAAGGTGGAAGCCGTTCCGCTTTCAGTCAACGACCGGAGCCTCGCTGATTCCTGGCTGCGCAGCTTCCAATAACATATGTTTACGCGATATCCGAGTCACCCCCGACCCAGCCGGATCGTATGATGCGAATGGACCGTGCATCGACCCCGAGTGCGGGCGCGGAAACGGACTCGATCGGGACATCCGCGCCCGGAGCGAGCCCGCCCGCCACCCAACCGCGCGATTTGCCAGCAGTTTGTACACCTGCGGACCCCACTCCGGTTCCGCAGGCTACGGACGGGCACGACCTCGATCGGCCCGAATACTACCTCAACCGCGAGCTTACCTGGCTCAACTTCAACTTCCGCGTGCTCCACGAAGCCGAGGACACGCGCACCCCCCTGCTGGAGCGTCTCAAGTTCCTCGCGATCGTCGGATCGAATCTGGACGAGTTCTTCATGAAGCGGATCGGGGGGCTCAAACAGCAGGTCGAGGCCGGGATCACCGAACGGACGGTCGACGGACGCACCCCCGGCGAGCAGGTCGAGCAGTGCCGCGAGGTCATGCGGCGTCTCGAGCGACGGCAGCGGGAAACGGCACGCGAGATTCTTGCCGCCCTCGCCGACGAGCAGATCCGTGTCGCCGACTGGAATGACCTGAGCGCAAAGCAGCGGAAATGGCTTCGCAAGCACTACCTGCGCAACATCTACCCGCTTGTGACTCCGCAGGCGACCGATCCCGCGCATCCCTTCCCCTTCATCTCCAACCTGTCGCTGAATCTGCTCGTCACCCTGCGCTACCCGCGTGACGACCACAGCATGCTGGCGCGGGTCAAGGTCCCCGTGGGCACCGGCATTCCGCGGTTCGTCCGCATCGACGATTCCGATGTCTGGGTCCCGCTCGAGAGCATCATGGCCAACAATCTGGACCTGCTCTTCCCGGGGATGAAGATCGTGGCCTGTGAGTTCTTCCGCCTGACGCGCAACGCGATCTACGACGTGGACGAGGACATGGCGGACGACCTCCTGGAGCTGATCGAGGCGGGGCTGCGAAAGCGTCGCCTGGCGCCGATCGTCCGGCTGCAGATCAGGGAAGGCTTCGACCCCAGGCGCCTCGGTCATCTCACGAACGTCCTCGGGCTGAAGGACAGCGACGTGTTCACGGGCGAAGGGCTGCTGGGCCTGTGCGACCTCATGGAGCTGCACGATCTGCCCCGGCCGGGACTGAAAGACGTGCCCCACCAGCCCTCGCAGCACCCCGATCTGCTGACCGACCGCCCGGTCTTCCACACGATTCGCGAGGGAGGGCCGATCCTGCTGCACCACCCCTACCAGGCGTTCGACACCTCGGTGTTGCGCTTCCTGCACGAAGCCGCGCACGACCCCAAGGTGCGCGCAATCAAGATGACGTTTTACCGAATGGCTCCCCGCAGCAGCATCATCGACCACCTCGTGCACGCCGCGCGCAGCGGCAAACAGGTCGCTGTCGTAATCGAACTGCGGGCGCGGTTCGACGAGGCGGCCAACATCCACTGGGCGAATGCGCTGGCCTCGCACGGCATCCACGTCACCTACGGGGTGCTCGGCCTGAAGACCCACTGCAAGGTCATTCTGGTCGTGCGCCAGGACTACGACGGGCTGCGCCGCTACGCGCACATCGGCACCGGCAACTACCACGGCGGCACTGCCCGTCTCTACTGCGACCATGGTCTGCTCACCTGCGACCTGGCCATCGGGGCGGACCTCACCGAGCTGTTCAACTACCTGACGACGGGATACAAGCCGAAGCGGAAGTACTGGAAGCTCTTGCCCGCCCCGAAGTACCTGCGGTCCGCGATCCTGCGCCGGATCGAGCGCGAGGGTGAGCTTCACTCGGAGGATTCACCGGGGAAGATCCAGTTCCAGATGAACGCGCTGGAGGATCCCGAGGTGACGCGGGCTCTCTACGAGGCTTCGGCCAGGGGCGTGAGCGTGGACCTGATCGTCCGGGACAGCTGCCGGATCCGTCCCGGGATACCGGGGCTTTCCGAGAACATCCGGGTCGTGAGCGTCGTGGGGCGCTTTCTGCAGCATTCGCGGATCTACTACTTCCGCAACGGCGGCGACGAGGAATACTACATCGGTTCGGCCGATTGCATGCGTCGCAACCTGAGCGCCAGGGTCGAGGCGCTGGTCCCGGTCGAGGACCCTGCCCTGCGCGCCGAACTCCGCCAGGTTCTGGAGATGCAGCTGGGGGACCGCCGCTGCGCCTGGGAAATGGGACCCGACGGCAGCTATCGGCAGCGTACCCCCATCGCGCGCCGACAGACCTGCACATTCGACACCATGATCGCATGGGCCCATGCCCGCGAATTCGAGGGCACGCGGCTGCGGAACCGCCCGGCACGCGGACCCAAACGACGCGGGAAGAGGCGATGACGTCCCGCCGCCGCTGGCTCATCGGGCTGATCCTGTCCGGTGTCTGGTGGACGGTGGCCGGAGGGTGCGTCAAACCGGGCGGGACGGGCGCCCGGTACCGTGGGTCGAATGTGATTACCTCCGAGGAAGTCCGGGAAACCAGCGCCAACGATGCGTATGACGTGGTTCAGTTGCTGCGGCCCATGTGGCTGAGGCCCCGCGCGGCCCCATCCCTCACGAACGCCAGTGGAGGCTTCGCCCGCATCTATGTCGACAACGTGCCCCTCGGGGGCGGGACGCGGGAATTGCGGACGGTCCCGGCGGGCGATATCCACGAGATCCAGTACATCAGCCCCGCGGATGCGACCACCCGATTCGGGACGGGGCACGCGGGCGGGGTGATCATGGTGATGACCAGGAGTGGTTGATGATCTGCTTGCACGTACAACCCGAACATCAGCGGATGATGGGCGGAAACATCGTGCGGAAGGGCCACGCCGCCTGGCGGCCCCTCCGCGCGCTCCCGGGCCGCCCTGCCCTTCTGGCCGCCGCGGCGCTGCTCGCCGTGGGAGCCGGGGGGGCCACGGCCCAGGACGGACCCCGTCTCACGACCGACAACCTGTGGACCTTCCGGCAGCTCTCGGCACCCGAGTGGTCGCCGGACGGGGGCAGGATCGCCTTCACGGTCACCGAGGGCGACACCAATTCCAGCGCGATCTACGTGGTGGATCTCGAAGGCGAGGTTCGCCGGCTCGATCTGCCGGGGGGTGACGTCACGCGCACGCTTCTACCCGAGCCCTGGACACCCGACGGCGGCAGTCTGCTTTATCTCGCCGGTGGGGACATTCACGCCGGCGACGTAGCGGCCGGATCGTCTCGCACCCTGGTGGACTTCGGCGCCACCTCACCCGGATACACACCACAACAGTATTTCAACGGGCCCGACCCGGTGCTGTCACCGGACGGCACCAGGCTCGCGTACATCCGTGAGAGCGAACTGTGGGTGCTCGACCTGACGGACGGGGGTGTGCGCCAGCTGACCAGTTCTCACGGCGAAGGCTGGCACAACCTCCAGCCGCGCTGGTCGCCCGACGGCACCAGGATCCTCTACACCGCGCAGGCGACCGACGAACAGCGGCGCTTCCGCCACACCGACTTTTCGGGGCTGATCATCGGCGTGAACTTCACGCTTATCGGATATGGGCGGGTGCGCCTGGGGGTGATCCCGGCCGAAGGTGGCGAGACCACCTGGATGGGGTCGCCAGAGGGCGAACGGTACTCGCTGCGTGGAGGGAGTCAGGCCTACTGGTCCCCGGACGGAGAGTCGGTGGCGATCAACTGGCTGTCGCTGGACCACACCGCCCGCGAGATCCGAATCGCGTCGCCGGAAACGGGTGAGATGCGGACCATATGGCGGGAGGAGGTGGAGGCGTGGATCTCGCCGCTTGCCATATGGATACGCTGGTCGCCCGATTCGGAGCGGCTGCTCTTCACCTCGGAGCGCGACGACTGGAACCACGTCTACGTGATCGACGCGGCGGGCGAGGGCGCGGAGGCCGCGCAGCTTACGTCGGGCAGCTTCACGGTCACCAGCAACCAGGTGTACGACCGCTTCGAAGTCACGCCTGTGTGGTCACGCGGCGGCACGACCATCCTGTTCCCGTCGAATGAAGCGGGGACCCCCGAGCGGCACCTCTACGAGGTCGCTGCAGGCGGCGGGGAGCGGCGGCGGGTTACGCCGCTGCCTGGAGTGAATCTGTCGTCCACGCCCTCGCCGGACGGCGCCCATGTGGCCTACCTGCACAGCAACCACACGGCGCTCCCCGAACTGTACGTGCAGGGAATCGATTCCGGGGAGCCGCGACAGCTCACTTCGCTTGCAGTGCCTGAATGGCTCGATGGCTATCGCCTGCGCGAACCTGAGATCGTGCGGTTTCCCAGTGCTGCCGACGGAGCCGATGTCACGGCGAGGGTCTATCGTCCCGATGGCCTCGACCCCGCACGCAAGTACCCGGCGGTGGTCTTCGTGCACGGTGCGGGGTACGCACAAAGCGTCTTCCGAGGATGGATGCGTCTCGACCAGTCCGCCTTCAACCGGTATCTGGCCCAGGAGGGCTACGTTGTGCTCGATGTGGACTTCCGGGGGAGCGCGGGCTACGGCCGCAAATTCCGCATGGATGTGTTCGACCGCCTCGGGGAGATCGACGTCGCCGATGTGCTCGGTGGTGTCGAGTACCTGCGCGGTCTGGGCTACATCGACATGGACCGCATCGGGATCTGGGGGCACAGCTACGGGGGCTTCATGGTCGCGAGTTCCATGCTGCGGTCCCCGGAGACCTTCGCGGCGGGCGTGTCGAGCGCCCCGGTGACCGACTGGGAGCGCTTCTTCTACCTCGCTCCGGGATACAACGAGGAACATTTCGGCTTCCCGTGGGAAAACCCGGAGGGCACTCGGCGGGGCTCCCCGATCACCTATGCCGGCAACCTCATCCGACCCATGTTGATCCTGAGCGGCATTCAGGACACGATGCACCTCGATGCGGCCGCGCTGGTCAACGAACTCCTCGCTCACGGGAGGACGACGTTCGAATGGATCTTCTACCCGGATGAAGCACACGGAATCCGGGGGCCGCGCGCACGCTCGGACTACTACCGTCGGATCGCCGACTACCTCAACCGCTACCTGTTGGTCGCGCCCGGCACGGCACTGGATCACTAGGACACCATGACAGCCCAATCGACATTTATTGCACCAGATTGTTGTGCATCTCGTACCAATGCACCATTAGCCGGTGCAATCCGGAACCGCGGGCCGGTGGGCCTTGCAATCGTACTGCTGGCCCTGGGCAGCGGCGCCGGTCTGGCTGCGCAGGATGCGGGGGTGGCTGCGCCCGCGCCCGTAACCCCCGAAGACCTCTTCCAGATCGTCGACGTCAGCGACCTCGCTTTCCATCCGGGCGGACAGCGGCTCACCTTCGCGACCAGCCGTCTCGACCGCGCGGCCAACAGCTATCGCAGAGCACTGTGGGAAGCCGATGTGGAAACGGGTGAACTGCGTCAGCTGACAAGGGGCGAGGGTGACGGGTCGCCGCAGTGGTCCCCGGACGGGAAGTGGCTGGCTTTTCGATCTTCGAGGGGTGGATCGCCGCAATTGTGGATCCTGCCCGAGGGAATCGGAGAAGCCAGACCGGTTACCGACCTGGAATCCGGTATCTCGGCCTTTGCCTGGGCGCCCGATTCGCGCCGTCTGGCCGTGGTCTCGGAGGTGAGCGAGACGTCGGCTGCCGAACAGCTGCTCGGAGGGCGCGTCACGTCGGAGTCGGGCGACCTGATCGTAGCCGACCGGCTGCGTTACCGAGCTGGAACCACCTACCTCGGCTCTTCCTACCCGCACATCTTCGTCGTGGCGATCGACGGAGAAGACCCGGTCCAGGTCACCGACGGGCCGTACGAGGATTCGGAGCCCGCGTGGTCGTCCGACGGCGAGCGGATCGCCTTCGTCTCCAACCGGACCGACGAGCCGGACTTCAACCGCGACAGCGACATCTGGGTGGTTCCGGCCTCGGGCGGCCCGGTGGAATGCTTCTCCGGCTCGCCCGGTACCGACGCCTCGCCCCGCTGGTCGCCGGATGGCGAGTGGCTCGCCTTCAGGGGCAACTCCGACCCGCACGACTACGGGTCCCAGCATCAGGTCTGGCTGGTTGGCGCGGGGGGCGGCGAGCCGCGCAACATCACCGAAGCGATCGACCACACGCCGGCCGGTTTCGCCTGGATGCCGGGGGGTGGCCTGGCCGTGGCCCTGCAGATCCACGGGAACATCGAGATTCACCGGTTGGCGCTGGACGGGACCCACACGCCCGTCATCACGGGAAAGGGTCAGGCGGCGGGCTTCGCCGTCGGGCCGGACGGCGGACTGGGATACCTGTGGACCACGCCTACCGCTCCACCGGAGGTGTACGTGACGGCGATCGGCGAACCCGGGTCCGGCGCGGATACTGGAGCGCCGGCGGCCGCTGCAGAGGCCCACGACGGCTCCGACGGCCGCAAGCTGTCGACCTTCAACGACGACTGGCGCGCTTCCCGTCAGCTGTCGGATACCGAAGGCTTCTGGTACAAGGGAGCCGATGACTGGGACGTTCAGGGCTGGATCATGAGGCCGGCGGGATTCACGCCCGGCGGCAGCTATCCGATGGTTCTCGAGATCCACGGCGGACCTTACGGCATGTATGGGAACGGGTTCAGCCTGGAGTTCCAGATTCTGGCCTCCCAGGGATGGGGCGTTCTCTTCACGAATCCCCGCGGCAGCACGGGATACGGCCAAAGCTTCGAAGCAGCGGTAACCGGTGACCTTGTCGGCAAGGCATTCGACGACATCATGGCCGGGGTGGATCAGGCGCTAGCGGACCATGCCTGGATCGATCCCGCCCGGCTGGGCGTCACCGGCGGCAGCTACGGGGGACTGATGACCAACTGGGTCGTCGGCCACACCGACCGCTTCGCCGCCGCCGTCACCCAGCGGAGCATCTCCAACTGGATCAGCTTCTTCGGCACGGCGGACATCCCCTCCTGGGTCGAGCTGGAGCTGGACGGAACCCCCTGGGAGGTGCCAATGAGGCTCTGGGAATCGTCGCCCATCGCCTACGCCGATCGGATGACCACCCCCACTCTGGTGCTGCACAGCGAACTCGACTACCGCGTCCCGGTCGGCCAGGGCGAGGAGATGTATCGCGCCCTGATGCGGCAGGGGGTGCCCTCGCTCTTCGTGCGGTTCCCGGACGAGGGCCATGGGCTGCCCAACTCCGGCCAACCCCTGCACCGTCTGGAGCGGCTGGAGTGGATCGTGCGCTGGTTTGCCACCTATCTCGCGCCTGTCAGGAGTTGATGATGATTAGATCGACCACCGCGACGCTGCTCGCGGCCACGACGTTTCTTCTCGGCTGCGTGCCCCGGGAGGCTGGCGAGACCGTGACCGTCCTCAGCGGCGGACTGCTCATTGACGGATCCGGTGCTCCCCCGGTGGAGAACGGTGTGGTAGTGATGCGGGGGGAACGGATCGTCGCGGCCGGCGCGGCGGGGACCGTGTCGGTCCCGGCGGACGCTGACCTGGTCGACGTCACCGGCAAGACCATCATGCCCGGCATGATCGAGGGGAACAGCCACATCATCTTCGATGGGCAGTCCAATCACCCTGCGTACTTCGCGGGGCGCTATCGCGACTACTACGAGATCGGTGCGCGCAATCTCTATGCGAGCCTCATGCAGGGAATCACGACTTCGCGAGACACCATGGACCCGCTGGAGGAGATGATCAGGCTGCGCGAGGATGTCGAGAACGGCGTCATCGCCGGGTCGCGCCTGTTCACCTCGGGCACGATCCTGAACTACCCGGGCGTCTACCGGATGTTCGACGATCCTGCCGATTCGGTCTTCGAGGGCATCCCGCCCGAGGGCGTGGAATACGCGAAGGCGGCGATGGTGCTGCCGGTGCGCGACGGGGCCCACGGTCGCGAGATCGTCGCCGACTACGCCGAGCGCGGGGCCGACTTCATCAAGGTCTCGAGCTACAGCGGTCCGGAGAACATTCCCCCTGAGCTGTCCACCGAGGCCCTCACCGAGATTGTGGACGAGGCGCACGCGCGCGGACTGCGGGTCACGACCCACACGTCGTCGATCGAGAGCATCGTCGCGGTATTGGACGCGGGCGTTGACGCCATGGAACACCCCACGCTGGTGGGCCGGGAAGAGGTGGGGCCCCAGGGCGAGTTCTCGGACGAGCTGGTGCAGCGTTTCGTCGACCAGAACGTCTACTCGGTGTCGCTCATGGTGGTGCGGGAGGTCTACGTGACCTACATGGAGGACCCGAGCCGCCTGGAGGATCCGTGGTACATCCGGCACGCTCCGGCCGACATGGTGCAGGAGGCCCGTGAATGGGTGGCCAGGGACCTCGCTCGCGAGCCCGAGGCGCTGGAAGAGCACCGCGCCGGCTACGAGCTGGGGCGGCTGAACCTCGCCAAGCTGATCGCCGCGGGCGCGCCGATCGCGATGGGGACGGACAAGGGCACACGCCTCAACTTCCACGAGAGCGGGAACCACGTGCGCGAACTCGAGATCTTCACCGAGCTGGGGATGACGCCGATGGAGGCGATCGTGTCAGCCACGCGCAGGGGAGCCGAGCTGCTCGGGATGGAAGACGAGTTCGGCACCATCGAGGCGGGGAAGCTGGCCGACGTGATCGTGGTGGACGGCAACCCGCTGGAGGACATCTGGGCGCTGCGGGAGATCGACTTGGTGTTCAAGGACGGGGTGCGGTACCGGTAGAACCTACGAGTTCGCCCAGGATGACAGAGATGGGGTCGTCAAGGTCGGCCCAGCCCCAAATCGACCTCGGCGATGTCGTACCAGTCCAGCGCGCGCCATGCAATACCAGCGGCGTCTGGCGCCCGCTCGACCAGGACGGCCAGGGTAGACCCGTACAGGTCGTACCCGAGGAGGCGATCCCTGACCTGCACGGAGCCGACGTACTCGGTTCCGACATAGAGGTCGAGGTATGAGAACTGGGCGCGATCACGTTGCGTAGCGAGCCAGAGTCGGCCTTGAGCGTCATAGGCAAGGGACCTGCCCCCCCTGAGATGATTGCGTTTCGGAGTCTCCCGGTACGCGTCCACATCCATCCGGAAAGCCACGGATCTCGCCCGGTTCTCGAAATCCGCGATATCGCGTTCATTGGGGAGCTCCTCAGCATAGGTCGGGGCCTGAATGACCGTGGCGGTGGAGGCGTCACGATCATCGAGAAACACGAGCTCTCGCTGACACGCGGTATGGGCCCAGCCTCCGGTGGGTGAAACGACTCCCGCTCCAACTCTGCCGCACTCGGTTTGGACGATGTCGGGAATGTCGTGGCGCTCCCACAGCAAGGCGCCGGACGAGAGATCGATCTCTATCGGGAACGTCCCCTCGGGGGAATGGGCCAATAGAGTCGTGTCAAACGCTTTTGCGGCCGGCTGAGGAAAGTTGATCGGCAAGATTATGTGATCAACCAGGTCTCCACCGCGAGTGAAGATGGTGAGCCGATTAAAGGAAATGGCGCCGACCGTGCCGTTCGGGCCGCGGAGAAGGCGCGGCGGCAGTTTGAACTCGCCAGGCCCCTCGCCCTCGCGCCCAAACGTTGCAACAAGGTCTCCGTTGCGGTCAACACACCGCACTTGCATCTCGAAGGAGGCGGGTAGACATATGAGGTCCTGATCAACCAGCAGGGGCTGTGAGGCCATGCTGAACGGGGCCGGGACCGAGGCAACAGAAACGAGGGAGACAGTCGGGGTGGTAGAGGTCGTCTCCGAGTCACACGCAACTGTGGCGGCGGCCACCAGGACAGCCGCCATAGTCGAAAGCGGGTATTCCGTTACCGCGCGTGTAGCCGAACCAAATAGTCCACAATAGGTCATGAAATGCCTATTTTAGTTGTCACCATGTAATGTTTACATTACATTTGTCCGTCGACTTGACCGCTTGCCCCACCAGCTCGGCCACCGTCACCACCCTCCCCCGCTCCGCCCAGCGCGCCAGCGTGACCTCCTCCGGCTCCAGCCCCAGGCCCCAGGTCGCGTCCCGCACGGAGGTGACCCCGTAGCCGCGCTCCTGCAACCCGTCGACGGCCTGGGTGACGCACACGTCGCGCGCGACCCCGATCACGACGAACTCGGGGCGCCGGCCGAGCGCATCGCCCAGGGACCGCACGAACGCGTCGGCGCCGGGATTGCCCTCGAAGACGTTGAAGCGCGTTTTCTCCACAAACACCGGCCGCCGTTCAGCCACGGCGCGGCGCGCGGCTGCCCCGGCCTCTTCCGCGGTGGCGTCGTGCGCGAGGACGACCGGGTCGACCGGGCGGATCTCGGCGATCACCGCCGCGCCCGCGCGCTCGTCGGGGTCCGGCGACCTCCCCATGCAGTGGGGGGGGTATGTGCCGCGGCCCGGATCGGGGGCGACCGGGTCGATCTCGGCGTCTTCGAGGCCGTGCCAGTCGCCCGTGTAGACGAGCACGTCGCAGTGGGTCCGCATCCACGCCATGACCCTCTCCAGCGCCGGGACGATCTGAACGGCGCCCGGATCGGAGTTGTCGAAGAGGTCTCGGACATAGAGCCGGCCTGCCGGGTCCATGAAGTCCGACTGCACATCGACGATCCACCCCACCCGCGCCGGGCGGGTCGCGCTTGTTTCCACCGAATCGGCAGACATTTCAGCGGCCACCGGACGCGCGAGCGGCGGCTCCGGCGCTCATGTCACCAACTCCAACCGGTCGTTCGGACGGTGCCAGCGGCCGGCTTTCGACAGCGGCTTGCCGTCGACGAGGACGATGTCGGCGGTGTAGTCGAAGGATCCGCCCATCAGCGACGAGCCCACGCCGTAGGAGTCGACCGGGACGCCGGCCTCCTCGAAGGCGCGGATCTTGGCGGCGTCGAATCCGCCCGAGGCGACGATGCACACATGGCCGAAGCCGGCGGCGTCGAGCGCGTCGCGGACCTTGTGGACCAGTCGCGGGTTTACGCCGCGGGGGTCGAAGTCGCCCATCTCGCCCGCCATGCTGCGGTCCACCATGGTGCCGGAGGTGTCGAGCCGGATCCCCCAGAGCCGCTCGCCCATCGCGCGCGCAACCGCCAGGCTCGTCGCGACGCTGTCGTTGTCGAAGTCGACCAGCGAAACGATCTGGACCTCGTCGGCAAGGTGGGCCGCCAGCGCCCTCGTCGCGGCCACCGTGTCGCCGCCGAACGCGGCGATCAGGCCGTGGGGCACCGTCCCGATCCCGGACGACCCCCACCACGAGGCCTGGGCGTCGGTCGAAACGCCGATCGCGCCGGCCACGTGCGCTGCCCATCCGTCGCCGGTCTGCACCATCCAGTGGTCGTGGCGCGCGGGGAAGAACATGATCGACCGGGGCCACGCGGCCTCGACCACCGAGCGGGTGTTGGTGGCGATGCGGGTGCGGCGGCCCAGCACCCCGGCGTAGAGCGTCTCGAGGTGCACGAAGGCCGCGTAGGGCCCGGTGATGAACATGACCGACTCCCATGGCCGGGCGCGGTCGCCGTCGCGGAGGGAGCGGACCTCGAGGTCGCCGAAGTCGTAGCCCTCGGTCAGGCAGAGCTTCAGGATTGCGATCGCCTCGTCGGTGCCGGCCACGACCGCGTTGCGCCTCTGAAAGACCTGCACGGTGACCAACGGGTTCGGGCCGCCGGCGAGGAGCAGATCCCGGGCGCGCACGAAGTATTTGTCCGAGTAGTACCCGCTGCGCATCTTCTCGACCGGGAGGGCGAAGATGGAAGGGTCCAGCCGCTCGGCGTGGCGGATGGGATCGGGGGGCGCGACGGAATCCGGGGTGTCGGCGCCCGCGGACGGTGCGTGGCGAGGATGCGGCGAGATGATGCTGTCTGCCTGGCCTTCGCGCGACACGGAGACTCTCCCTTCGGTGGTCAGGTGCCCAGTCGGTCGAGGTCCAGCGTTCGGGCGGGTTCATCGAAGACCTGATAGGTGCCCATGATGCTGTCCGGCGAAATCAACTGGCCCTCGTACGTGCCTGAAACGACGTCCCCAAAGAAAACCATGTCAACGTCGAGGGACAGTGCGGGATAGATGTGGGTGCCGTTGACGGTACCGGAGAAGACCAGCCTTTCGACCCGGAGACTGAACGTTCCGGTGACGGTCCCTTCGGAAGACTCCTCCATGCGAAGCTTCCAGCTCTCCAACGCGCCAAAGGCCGCGCTCACGCCCTCCCAATTGCCGGTGACGGTCGGATTCACGGGCTCCGCGGTGCCGCAGCCGGAGGAGAGGACAAGGGCAAGGATGACGCCGCGCAGGGAGATCGGCCGAGCCCGCAACTGGATCATGTCGAAACAACCCCCCTCGCTTGACTACAGGCCCCCCACGGGCCAGCATGGCAGCAGAGGCGCGCAGGCGAACATAGCGCCGACGGCCTGCCCAACAAACAGGGAGAACGACATGAGGAAGCAACCCCGTTCATGGATTCTGGTGCTCTCCGGCCTGACACTGGCCGCAGCCTGCGCCTACGACAGCGGCGAGGAGCAGGAAGCGCCAGCCGCCGATCCCACCGCCATCGCCGACCCGGCGGCGGACGGCGCCCTGCCGAACCCGAACCCGGCGGTGCTCGCCGACTGGGTCGATCTTCCGGACGGCCGCGAGTGGGGGTCTACGGCCGGGGTCGACATCGATCCGCACGACGGACACATCTGGGCGTACGACCGCTGCGGCGGCGTCGGGCTGGCCGGAGGGTGCGACGCGAACCTGGTCGACCCGGTCTTCAAGTTCCACCGCGAGACCGGCGAGATCCTGGCCAGCTTCGGCGCGGGGCTGTTCGTCCTCCCCCACGGGATCCACGTCGACGCGGACGGCAACGTCTGGGTGACCGACTCCCAGGGCAACCAGGACGGCACCAAGGGCCACCAGGTCATCAAGTTCAGCCCCGAGGGCGAGGTGCTCATGACGCTGGGGCAGGCCGGCGCGCGGGGAAGCGAGCCCGGGCTGTTCAACGAGCCGTGCGACGTGATCACCGCGCCGAACGGCGACATCTTCGTCTCCGACGGACACAGCGGGCAGAACGCCAATCCCCCCGAGGGGTCGACGGGACGGATCATCAAGTTTTCGCCCGAGGGGGAGTACATCATGGAGTGGGGGCAGATCGGCGACGGGCCCGGCGAGTTCCGCACCCCCCACGGGCTGGCCTTCGATTCGCAGGGCCGGCTGTTCGTCGCGGACCGGGGCAACCACCGCATCCAGATCTTCGACCAGGAGGGCAACCACCTGGATTCGTACTACCAGTTCAGCCGCATCAGCGGGCTGTTCATCGATGCCGACGACAACCTCTACGCGATCGACTCCGAGTCCAACCCGGGCAATCACGACGGCTGGCTGACGGGCGTGCGCATCGGCCATGCGTCGGAGGACCGCGTGACCGGCTTCATTCCTCCGCACGCGTCGGAGCGCGGACCGCAAGGCGTGGCCGGCGAGGGCGTGGCGGTGGACTGGGAGGGCAATGTCTACGCGGCCGAGGGTCCGATTTCGCTCGCCGACGCGGGTGGGGGGCTGACCAAGTACGTGCGCGATGGGGGGATGTAGGGCGGCGCGGCCAACGCGGCTCCCCTAGGCATGATCACCGGCAGGCGGGCCGTCCCCGCCGCGCCTGCATGATGTCCGGCACCACTGCGCTGCACGACGCCCGCGCCATGGTGCAGCGCGCGCGCGGCGTCGTGGCGCTGACCGGCGCGGGGATCTCGGCCGAGTCCGGCGTGCCCACCTTTCGCGATGCCGGGGGGCTGTGGCGCAAGTACCGGGTCGAGGAACTCGCGACGCCCGAAGCCCTGCGGCGCGACCCCCGCACCGTGTGGGAGTGGTACGACCACCGCCGCAGCTTTCTGGCGACCTGCGAGCCCAACCCGGCGCACCGCGCGCTGGCACGGTTCTTCCTGCGGCGCGGCACCGCCGGGCTGATCACCCAGAACGTCGACGGCCTGCACACGCGGGCCGCCCTCGAGGAGGCGGGGGATGCGCCGGCGGATGCGGCGCTGCCGGTCGAACTGCACGGTGTAGTCGCGCGCGACCGCTGCAACGACTGCGGGACTCGAGCGCCGGGGGAGCCGCTGGGCGATTCCCTTCCCCGTTGTGGGGAATGCGGCGGGCTGCGCAGGCCCGATGTCGTGCTCTTCGGGGAGGCCCTCGACGGCAGCACGCTCGCGAGCGCTCAGGCGATGGCGGCGAAGGCGGAGGTCTGCCTGGTCATCGGCACCAGCGCCGAAGTCTATCCGGCGGCCGCCATACCGTGGACCACCCGGCACGCGGGCGGTGACATCATCGAGGTCAACACGCAGGCGACCTCGCTGACGGGCGCGGCCTCGGTGGCCGTGCACGGCAAGGCGGGCGAGGTGCTGCCGGAGTTGCTGGGGTAGGACACTCGTCGGTGGCTGCTCGCAACGCAGCGCCGTGAGCCGTACTATGCGGTTCCCCGTCCCTGAACTCCAGCCCGACAGCACACCATGCGTCCTGCCCGCGACATGCTGCTGGCCCTAGCCATCCTGGTCACTTGCACCGCGCCCGTGCGCGCCCAGGAATCCCGCCACTTCGACCTTCTTGTCAGCGGCGGGCGCGTGCTCGATGGCACGGGCAATCCGTGGCTCCGTGCGGACATCGGCGTGCGCGACGGCCGAATCGCGGCGCTGGGGAACCTCGCCGGCGCCACCGCCGACCGCGTGATCGATGCAACCGGCCGCTACATCTCACCCGGCTTCATCGACATCCACTCGCACGCGGACGATGGCAGCGGGCGGGGCGGCCGCACCATCCGCAACGACGCCATCCACCGCAAATCGGCGCCCAACGTGGTATCGCAGGGCGTCACGACCATCGTCGTCAACCAGGACGGGCGCTCGCCGTGGCCGGTCGCGGACCAGCGGGCCACGCTCGAGAGACAGGGCGTGGGCCCGAACGTGATGCTGATGGTGGGTCACGGAACCGTGCGGGGGATGGTGATGGACGATGATTTCCGCCGCCCGTCCACGGCAGACGAAACTGCGCAGATGGCCGCGCTTGTCCGCCAGGCGCTGGAGGAGGGGGCGGTCGGCCTCTCGGCGGGGCTGGAGTATACGCCGGGCCGCTGGAGCACGACCGACGAGGTCGCGGCCCTGGCCGCCGAGCTGGCCCCTTACGACGGGGTCTACATCTCGCATGAGCGGGCCGAGGGCGCCGATCCGATGTGGTACCTGCCCAGCCAGCACGAGGGCCGCCCACCCACGCTGCAGGACGCAGTCATGGAGACGATCGAGATCGGGCGGCGCACGGGGGTGCGGGTCGTCGCGTCGCACATCAAGGCGAAGGGGGTGGCCTACTGGGGATCGAGCGGCTCGGCGATCCAGCTCATCCAGCGCGCCCGCGACGAGGGGGTGCGCGTGTGGGCCGACCAGTACCCCTACCCCACCAGCGGCACGGACGGGAATACGGTGCTGGTGCCGCGCTGGGCGCTGAGCGATCCTGACGCGAGCGGTCCCGGTGACCGGCGCTCTCCCGCCGATATGCTGGAGACGAGGTTGCAGGACCCCGAAACGGCGGCCCGGATCCGCACCGACATCGTGCACGAGATCGGGCGGCGCGGGGGAACCGACCGCGTGGTGATCTTCGACCATCCAATCGCCGAGTACGTGGGCAGGAACCTGCAGGAGGTGGCCGATCTGCGCGGCGAGGATCCGGTCGAGACGGCGATCGCGCTGCAGCTGGAAGGCGACCGGACGCGCCCCGGAGGCGGCCGCATGCGCGGCTTCTCGATGTCGGAGATCGACGTGGAGAACTACGCCGCGCAGCCCTGGGTAGCCACCGCCTCGGACGGAGGCATCGGCTGGCCCGGCGACGGTCCCGTCCACCCGCGCTTCTATGGCACCTTTCCGCGCAAGATCAGGCACTACGCGCTGACCGTCGGCGCTCTTTCCCTCGAATCAGCCATCCGTGCGCAGACATCGCTCCCGGCGCGCATCATGGGGCTCGCCGATCGGGGCGAGATTCGCGAGGGCAACTGGGCCGACCTCGTGGTGTTCGACCTGGAGACGATCGCCGATCAGGCCACGTTCGTCGATCCCCACCAGCACGCGACCGGGATCGACCATGTGCTCGTGAACGGCGAGTTCGTGGTCGAGGACGGCGAGATCCTGATGACGCTGCCGGGGAGGGTGATCGCGTCGCGGAAGGGCGGGAGGCCGGCAGCTTGAGCGGGCACGGGCTGGCTGGACCGGGGTCGGGGGAACCGGCCGGGAGCAGTATTTTCCGCGGCCCCATCGCGTTCATGGCCGCGAACCCCATCGCAGCGAACCTGCTCATGGGGTTCCTGCTGTTCGTGGGGCTGATATCGGCGGCCGGGCTCCCGCAGGAGTTCCTTCCCGAGGCTTCGCTGGACCGCATTCAGGTGCTCGTTCCCTATCCGGGCGCCGCGCCGGAGGAGGTCGAGGAATCGATCGTCCGCAAGATCGAGGAGCAGCTCCAGTCGGTCGAAGGGCTGAAGAGGACGGAATCGTCCGCCGCCGAGGGGCTCGGCTCGGTGATCGTCGAGTTCAGGCAGGGGACGGAGATGAGCCGTGCGCTGGGCGACGTGAAGGCCCAGGTGGACCGCATTCTGACGTTTCCGGCAGATGCCGAGCGCCCGGAAGTCCGCGAAGTCACGAGCCGCCAGAACATCTTTCGTCTAGTCGTATACGGTGCGGCGTCGGAACGCACCATCAAGGAACTCGCCTACGGTATCGAAGATGGAATCCTGGCACTGCCCGAGGTGTCGTATGCGCAGATCAGCGGGATCCGCAACTACGAGATCTCGATCGAAGTGCCGCTCGAACGCCTGCGCGCACTCGGCCTGACGCTGGATGACGTCGCCCTGGCCGTTCGCCAGGCTTCCCTGGAACTCTCGGCGGGCAAGATATCCACCGGCGAAGAAGAGATCCGCGTCCGCACGCTGGGCCAGAACTACGGGCAGTTCGACTTCGAGGACATCGTCATCCTGACGCGGGCCGACGGCACCTCGGTGCGGCTGGGGCAGATCGCGACCGTGCGCGATGCCTTCGCCGACAGCGACCTGCTGGCGCGCTTCAACGGGCAGCCCTCGGCCCGCATCGACGTCTTTCGCACGTCCGGCGAGGATGTGCTCGACATCGCACAGGCGGTGCGTGGATACATCGATTCCGAAGTCGTGCCCTCCTTGCCCGAAGGGGTCGCGGTCCAGATCTGGAAAGACGACTCGATCGACCTGAAGGGCCGCGTCAGCCTGCTTCTCGAAAACGCCTTCGTGGGCCTTCTTCTCGTCTTCCTTGCGCTCGCGCTCTTCCTGCAGATCAGGCTCGCGATGTGGGTGGCGCTCGGCCTGGCGGTCTCCTTTGCCGGGACCTTCATCGTGATGCAGGTCATGGGCATCTCCATCAGCATGTTCTCGCTGATGGCCCTGGTGCTGGCTCTCGGCATCGTGGTCGACGATGCGATTGTCGTGGGGGAGAACATCTATGCCGAACGGGAGAGGGGGACCAGGGGCCTGGAAGCGGCGGTCCGCGGGACGCGGCGGATAGCGGGCCCGGTGATCTTCTCGGTGCTCACGACCGTGACCGCGTTCTCCGTGCTGCTCACCGTGCCGGGACCCATCGGCAAGATCGGCCTCAGCATCCCGATCGTCGTGATCGCGGTGCTCATGCTCTCGCTGGTGGAATCGCTGCTCGTGCTTCCGCACCACCTGGCGCACCTTCCCGCCCCCCGCGAGCCCACGTCGCGCGCAGGGCTCGCGGTCAGACGGGCCCAGAGAGCGGTCGACGCCCTGCTGCGGCGCATTGTCGACGGGCCGCTCGATCGTGCGCTTCGGTTCGCCACCGCTGCGCCGGCGGTCGTGCTGGCCGCCGTGGCCGCGCTCATGCTGATATCCATGACCATCGTGGGGACGGGAATGGTCCGGTACGAGTTCCTGCCGCAGATCGAGGGCGACGTCGTGTCGGCCAACATCGAGATGCCCGTGGGAACGCCAAGTGAACGCACGGCCGAGGTCGCGGCGCAGCTCGAAGCCGCCGGGCACCGCGTCGTGGAGTCGCTTTCCCTCGAGGCCGGGCCGATCCCGGTCGACGTGAGCATCACTGTGGGCGAGACCGCCCAACTGTTCGATCCTCTGGGCGGAGACGCGGTGGAGGTGCCGAGCGGGCACGTAGGGTCCGTGGAATTCAAGCTCCCGGAATTGGCGTCGCGCGACTTCACCTCGACGGAGTTTCAGAACCTTTGGCGCGAGGAGACGGGGACGCTGTCGGGCGTGAGATCGCTGGCCTTTTCGGCGGGCGCGCTCGGGCTGGGTCTCCCGGTCCACCTGGAGCTGTCCCATCCGGAAACGGAGCGCCTGGCGCGGATCGCCGACGAGGTCGTCGCCGGGCTGGAATCCATGGGCGGGGTCTACGACGTGCGGACCAGCCATGACGAGGGCGTGCGCGAACTGCAGCTGGAACTGAAGCCTGCGGCGAGAACGCTGAACCTCACGCTCGATCACTTTGCCCGTCAGGTTCGCGCGGCCTTCTTCGGCAGCGAGGCCCTGCGCGTGCAGCGCGGTCGGGAGGAGATGCGGGTCTATGTTCGCCTGCCGGAGGAGCAGCGAAACTCGTCTGCCGATATCGAGGACTACCTCGTGCGCACCCCACAGGGCGGCGAGGTTCCCCTCGGCCAGGTCGCGCACGCGCGGTTGGCCAGGTCACCGACGACGATCAATCGTCTCGACGAGCGGCGGGTCATCACGGTCACCGCCAGCATCGACAACACGGTCGTCACCGGGCAGGGGGTGAACAGCAATCTGGAGCGCAATCTGCTCGCCAGGCTGGGAGAGGAGCATCCCGGGTTCACCTATTCCCACGGGGGGGAACAGCGGCAGCAGCAGGAGGTGAACGCATCGCTCCCCAGGTCGGTGTTTTTCGCCTTTCTCGTGATGTACGTCCTGATGGCGATCCCGTTCGGCTCCTACTCGCAGCCGCTCATCGTAATGGCCGCGATTCCGCTGGGACTCGTGGGGGCGCTGGCGGGACACCTCGTGCTGGGGCTCAGCCTCGGGTTCTCGTCCGTCCAGGGACTGATCGGGGTGAGCGGCGTGGTCGTGAACGATTCGCTGATGATGATCAAGTTCATCAATCGCGCCAGGGAAAGCGGTCTCGATCCGAAAGAAGCGATTGTCGCCGGCGCCAAGGCGCGCTTCCGCGCAATTCTCCTGACCTCGGTGACCACCTTCCTCGGCGTGGCCCCGCTAATGCTGGAGACCAGCGTTCAGACGCAGCACCTGGTGCCGCTCGCCACCTCGGTGGGCTTCGGCGTTCTGATCGCGACCTTCCTCCTCATGCTGGTCGTCCCGGCCCTGGTCGCGCTCCAGTTCAACCTCGAGAGTTGGCGGGGGCGGCGGTCGGCGTAGCTCCCCACACTTCGTGCATGACCCGTAGTGCGTTCCGACCCAGGATTCTGTCTACGCGCTCCGCCGTATGTCCCCGCGCCAGCAGCATTTCGGCAAGCTTCCGGAACTGGTCCGGGTCCTGCAGGTCCGGTATGAACGGCACGACTCCGGCGCGTTCGCCCGCGGCGCCGATCCCCGCTGCGCGGCGTGCTTCGACGTCCCTGCGCGCCGCTTCGTAGGCGGCGTCCATGTCGTCGTAGGCGGTCGTCCCTCCGTCGGTGCCCACGCCCACGTGCTCCTCGCCGCACACCTGTACGGCGTGCTCGATGTGCCGTACTACGTCGTTCGCCACGGCCATGCCGTCGGCAGCCAGGAAGGGCATGAAGTAGATCCCCACGATACCTCCGCCTTCGGCGACCAGGCGCAGTTCCTGGTCGGTCTTGTTGCGCGGTAGATCGGTGATGGCCCGGCAGCCTGTGTGCGTGATCGCGATGGGCCCGGTGGATGCGGCAATGGCGTCGAGGCAGGTGCGCTCGCCGCTGTGGCTGAGGTCCACCAGCGTGTTGGTGGCGTTGAGTTCGGCCACGACTTCACGCCCGAAGTCCGTGAGCCCGCCGTTTTCGGGCACCATCGACCCGTGCCCGAGCTGGTTGGCGACGTTGTAGGTGAGCTGGATGATCTTGACGCCCAGTCCGGCGAAGACACCGACCCGCTCCGCGTCGTCGCCCATCATCGCCGCGTTCTGGAAGCCCTGGATGATGCCTACCCTGCCATCGCGTGCCGCCCGCTCGATGTCGCTGGCCGCCCAGACCTTGAGGAGCACATCGGGATGCGTCCGGATGATGCGGTTCCAGCGGGCGATGTCGGCTACCGAGCTCTCGAAGGGGTCCTGGGGGCCCGCGACGTAGCCGATCGTGGTGTTGACGGCGGCGGTGCCGGACGCGAGAGCGTCGGCGAGGGCGCGTTCGTCGAGCGAGGTCCGCCGCTCGCCCTGCAGGGCCTGGGACGGTCCTCCAGACCTTGGAATGTTCGGGTTCCGGATGCCGCCGAGCATGTTGATGACGAAGAAATCGGATTCGGCGCCGGTCGCAGAGGGTTCGGGCCGTGTGCAGGCGGCGCCTGCGCTCGCGAGCGCGATGCCTGCGGTTGAAGCGAGGAAGGCGCGGCGGCTCGGGTGTTCCTCTTCGCGTGTCGCGGACCCAGCCGTCCTTCGGGTGGTCACTTCAAGCCTCCGAATCGCGGCCATGGGACCAGCATCGGCATGCTCGCCTGGTAGTCGCGATAGCCGGGGTACTTGCCTGCGGAGATCGACTCGGTCAGGCGGATTGAGGGGATGAACAAGGCGGTGAGCAGAATGAACCCGAGGCCCGTCCAATGCAGCCACTGCCCCGAGGCCGCGACGCCGAACAGATAGAAGATCCACCACATGCCCAGCTCGCAGAAATAGTTGGGATGACGGCTGTAGCGGTACAGTCCGGTAGTCAGGAACGGCTCGGTGACTTCCTCCCCCGCCGCGATCTTCCTCTTCTTGTCTTGTTGAAACGCCCACATCTGTTCATCGGCCACAGTCTCACCCACGAACAACACGAAGAACAACCCGGCTGCAAGGAAGTCCAGCCAGCCAAGAGGCACCTCGGTCCAGGTCGCGGCCTGATGCACCGGCGACGTGAACCACCAGATGATCAGCATCTGCCCGAAGCTGTTGAAGACGAGGTTGAGCACCTGGAAAGCCACGGGGTTTGTGCGCTCGCGGACGACTGCCCACCGATAGTCTTCGCCCCCCGGCTGGTATCCTCCCTTGCGGGCGAAGTTGAAGGTCAGGCGCGCGCCCCAAAGGCAGACCAGCACCGTCATGACGTTCACGCGGGGCGAGTCGAAATCCAGGCTGGCCACAACGATCAGGCAGTAGGCCGGCGGGCAGATCGACCACAGGCGGTCGACCCAGGAGCACTCGCGCGTGATTACCGACGTCAGCCAGACCAGGGCGGCCAGGATCAGGCACAGGTCGAGGGCCGTGCCGTAGGGGGTGCCGGTGAGGGGGTGTGGGATGAGGTTGAGGTTGGGCATGTGTCGGTTCTCGGTGGCGCTGGGGCGTGTATGACCGGACTTGAAGTTGCGGCGCTGCCCCGGCCAGGTCCAGCGGAAGTGCGGACTATTGGGTCCGATTCCGGCAAAGGAAAAGTCATATTTGCATTACACATTGTAATGTATAGCGTACATTTCGTGACTCCGTTCCGGCCCCCGCTTCCCCAGCCCATTGGCTTTCGGACACCCCCGTGACGTCATCGCCCTGTGGTCAACAACATTGTTGACAACAAATGTGTTGACAACTAACCTTGAAGAGACGGCTTAGCCACAGGTCTCAAGCCTGCTTCACTCACCCCGAGGAAGGAGGGGCCATGAAATCATCCACCGGCCGCTGGGTAAGCGGCGCCGACTTCTTCGACCGGGAAGGCGAGTTGGCACTCCTCAAGTCCCGTGTCCGCGACGGAAACCACATGGTGATGACCGGCCAGCGCCGCATGGGAAAGACTAGCATTCTGCAAGAGCTGGGAGGCAGACTCGAACTGGAGGGCTGGGTGTTTCTCTTCGCCGATGTGGAGGCGGACCGCTCAGAGGAAGACATGATCGCGAGTCTGGCCAGGGCCATCCATCCAGTCACGCCAATTAGTTCGCGCTTCCTCAGGGCCACGGGCCGCAGGTTCCGGAGACTGGCCGGGAAGGTGGACCAGATCACCGCTCATCAGTTTGCCGTCCGATTCCGTGGTGGCCTGGACTCCGGGAACTGGCGGCGTCACGGGGAGAACCTGATCGCCCACTGCGCCGCACATCGACAGCCGGTGCTGATGGTCATTGACGAAATCCCCATCTTCCTGGCGAGACTCCTCCGGCAGGAGAACGGTCGCCAGCGTGTGGACGAGTTCCTGAGCTGGTTGCGGGCCGTGTTCCAGAAGGGCGATGTCGGCTTCCCCGTGTTGATCCTGTCTGGCAGCATCGGGCTTGCGCCCTTGGTCGAACGCCTGGGCATTTCTGACCGCATCAACTACCTGGATTCCATCCGGCTGCGTCCGTGGAACCTCGAGACCTCCGTCCAATGCTTCGAGAAGCTCATGACGACCTACGGACTGTCCGCCGACGACGGAGTGCCGCGGGCGGTTTACGAACATCTCGGCATCGGCATCCCGCAGTACGTGCAGTCCTTTTTCGCCTGTCTCCGGGACTACGTCCGGATGCAGGGCCGAAACCGGATTGCTTTGGACGATGTTGCGGAAGTGTACCGCACGGAGCTGCTCGGACCATCGGGACAGATCGACCTGGCACACTACGAAGCCCGGCTTCGCGATGGCCTGGGTGACGCACACCGATACCGGCTCGCCATGGAGATTCTGGCTGAAGCGGCGGTTCAGGGCACCTTCACGACCGAGGCTCGCAGTCAGTTGGAGAAGAGGCATTCCAGACTCGTGGAGGACGCCCCACGGCTGGTCACCGAAACCCTCGATGTCCTCGTCCATGACGATTACCTCGAACCGCTTCCAGACGGCCACCGTTTCATGATGAAGCTGCTGCGGGACTGGTGGAAGGCCCGCTTTCGGCACCACCACAGGCCGCTGGCAAAGAATCGCGTGATCGGCTTTCACGAGGGTGACACGTCATGACCCAACCACCGAAGCGCACCATCCGGAAGTTCAATCCGGGCGTGTTCCAGTCGGACGAGGAAGTCATCAACCAGTTCGTAGTGCGAACGAGGGAACTGGCGACGGTCCTGGAGATACTCCGCGAGAACATCGGTGCTCCGTCCTGCCAGCACACGCTCGTCGTGGGCCCACGGGGCCGGGGGAAGACCATGCTGCTGGCGCGTGTCGCCGCCGAACTCAGAACCGATCCGCAACTTCACCGAACTCTCCTGCCGGTTCGCTTCATGGAGGAGAGTGTGGAGGTCTTCGACATCGGAGACTTCTGGCTGGAGGCCCTGCTCTACCTGGCGAAGGAGTGCTCCGAACAGCACCCCGTTCTCTGCGGCGAGCTGGAGGCAACACATGTCGCTCTGGCGCGCCGGTCCTCGGGAGACGACATGGCCGGGCACGCCAGGGCCGCACTTCTGGATGCCGCCGACCGGCTGGAAAGACGGCTGGTCATCATGGTGGAGAATCTGCAGAGCCTGTGCGAAGAGACGGACGAAGACTTCGGATGGCAACTGCGGCAGTCCCTCCAATCGGATCCCGAGATCATGCTCCTGGGGACCGCTACAAGCCACTTCGAGGCACTGGACGACGTCGGCGCACCGTTCTTCGAGCTCTTCCGCATCCTCCAGTTGAAGTCCCTGAGTACCGAGGAGTGCCAGGACCTGTGGCATGCGATCACCGGCGAGCGCCGCGAGGCCAGGCAGATGCGGCCGTTGGAAATCCTCACGGGCGGGAATCCGCGTCTCCTGGTGATCGTCGCCGAGTTTGCGCGCCACCGCACGATGTCGAGGCTCCTGGAGGAGTTGGTGGGCCTTGTCGACGATCACAGCGAGTATTTCCGCGGCAACCTGAACTCGCTGCCCAGGACCGAGCGCAGGGTCTATGCGGCCCTGGCCGACCTGTGGCGGCCTTCGACTACGCGCGATGTCGCAAACAGGGCGCGCTCGGGAGTGCGGAAGACATCCGCCTTGCTGGGACGGTTGATGGGTCGAGGCGCGGTCACATCCGACGGAGATGGAAGGAATCGGCTGTACTCCGTCGCGGAGCCGCTCCACTGCATCTACTACAAGCTGAGGCGCTGGCGGGACGAGGCGGCAGTGGTCCAGGGGCTGATTCGGTTCATGGTGGCATTCTACGGTCCAGACGAAACCGAGAAAATCCTCGGCTCCGTGCTCGCCGACGAGAGATTCCAGGAAGTCTTCCGTAGCGCACAGGAGGATGTCGACCCGGAGTTCGTCGAGGTTCCCGCAGGGTCAGCTGCGGATGCCTATCGTGAACTCGGCGAGCGACATCGGGGGCTCGGCGCCCAGGACTGGCAAATCCATGTGGCGGGTGAACTGCTCAACATCGGCGTGCACCTGGTGAAATCAGGACAGTACGAGCGCTCGATCGAGTACAACGACGAACTGATCCAGCGTTTCGATTCCACCTTGGTCCCGGAAGTGCGAGTGTCCGTCGCAAGAGCCTTCTTCAACCTGGCCACGGCCAGACTGCACGCAGGCCAGGTCGAAGCGGCGGTCACCGCCTTCACCGAGGTGGTGAACCGTTTCGGCAGTTCAAGAGTGCCGGACATCCAGGAATGCGTGGCCGCGGCACTGTTGAACCGTGGATTCCTGCAGGACCGGCTTAGCGAGCAAGAGGCGGCGATAGCGTCCTATGACGACGCCGCCAAGCGTTTCGGTGATAGCCCCCTGTCTCCACTCCGCGCGTGCGTCGCGAAGGCGCTCCTGAACAAGGGCTCCACCTTGGCCGACCTCGAATCACCCGAATCGATGGACACTGCGATCGCGATCTGGGACGACCTGATCCGGCGGTTCGGCAGGGACACCGACCCGGACATCCAGGTGGAGGTCGCGCGCGCTTTCATCAAGAAGGCAAGCGTGGAGACAACTATGATCAGGAACGAGGCGGCCGTCGCCACCTGCGACGAGGTCGTCAAGCGCTACCGGGCCAGCGACCGGGCGGGCCTTCGGCGGGGGATGGCCATGGCGCTGGAGCTCAAGGCAAGGAGCTTGAATCGACTGAGACGCGGCCGGGCGGCTCTCGAAGCTTGCGATGTCCTGGTCCGCGACTTCGGGGGCATCACGGGGTATAGCGGAATCCCAGCCAAATGGCGCGCCATGGGGAGCCGGGTGCACGCGCTGGTCCTCCAAGGAGACGAATCGACGGCGGTTCGGGTTTTCCGAAGGATGTGCGAAGAGCTCGATGTCGCCGACCGCGACATGATCGGCAAGATCGTCTGGGACACCATCGATCTGATCGCCGCTGGAGCGCCGCCCGGCGTCTTCGCGGATGCACTCGCTGACAGCGCCGAAGACTGCGAGGCGTTTGTGCCGTTGCGAGCCGCGCTCCTACAGCGTGCGGGACGGCCCGAGAATGTGCCTGAAGAGTTCGAAAAGGTCGCCGAGGACATCGTTCGGACGATTGATGAACGGAGTGGGTGAGGCCGACCCCGACCGTCGTCCCCACCAGCGAGAGGGTAGGTCGCAATGGCATCGCGACCGAGGTACAACTGTTGTCCGGTTCGCAGCGCCCCACATCAACACCCTCACGCAAGCGCACCCGCCCCCATACCCCCCCGCCATTGACATTCCCCGTGCCGCACCACATATAGGGGCCTTCCTCAACCAACCCTTGTCTCCGGTACTCCAGCCCCGCCACTTCCCGGGATCACCCATGGGTCAGACGCTCCTGCAAAAGGTCTGGGACCTGCACACGGTCCGGCGCCTTCCTTCCGGGCAGACGCAGCTTTTCATCGGATTGCACCTGATCCACGAGGTGACCTCGCCGCAGGCGTTCGACATGCTGCGGGGGCGAGGGGTCGGCGTGGCGTTTCCGGAGCGCACGTACGGGACGGTCGACCACATCATTCCGACGCTGGACCAGTCGCGGCCCTTCGCCGACGGGCTCGCCGAGCAGATGATGGCTGCGCTCGAGCGCAACTGCGACGAGTTCGGGATCCGCGTCGCCGGGCTTGGCAGCGACCGGCAGGGCATCGTGCACGTGATCGGGCCTGAACTGGGGCTGACGCAGCCCGGGATGACGATCGCGTGCGGTGACAGCCACACGTCCACGCATGGGGCATTCGGGGCGGTGGCCTTCGGGATCGGGACTTCGCAGGTGCGCGATGTGCTGGCTTCGCAGTGTCTCGCGATCGCGCCGCTGAAGGTGCGGCGGATTTCGGTGTCGGGTAAGCTCGGGCCGGGCGTCTATGCCAAGGACGTGATCCTCGAGATCATCGCGCGGTTGGGCGTGCGCGGGGGCGTGGGCTACGCGTACGAGTATGGCGGCGAGGCGGTCGAGCGGATGACGATGGACGAGCGGATGACGATGTGCAACATGTCCATCGAGGGCGGGGCGCGGATCGGGTACTGCAACCCGGACGAGACGACCTTCGCGTACCTGGCGGGGCGGCCGCACGCGCCCGCTGGAGATGCCTTCGCGCGGGCGAAAGAGTGGTGGCGCTCCATGGCCTCCGACGACGATGCGGTCTACGACGATGTCGTGGAGATCGACGGGGGGGCCATCGAGCCGCGGGTGACGTGGGGGATCAACCCGGGCCAGTCCATCGGGGTCTCGCAGCCGATCCCCGATCCGGCGTCGGCCGCCACCGGCGGGGATGCAATCGGCGAGGCGCTCGACTTCATGGGCTTTGCGGCCGGATCACCCCTGGCCGGCACGAAGGTCGATGTGGCGTTCGTGGGCTCGTGCACCAACGGGCGGCTGTCGGATCTGCGGGAGGCCGCGCGGGTGGTTCGGGGCTCCAGCGTGGCACCGCATGTGAGGGCGCTGGTGGTTCCCGGGTCGACCAGGGTCCGGCGGGCCGCCGAAGCGGAGGGGCTCGACGAGGTTTTCCTGCAGGCCGGGTTCGAGTGGCGCGGCGCGGGGTGCTCGATGTGCCTGGCGATGAACCCGGACCGGCTGAACGGCCGCGAGGTGTGCGCGTCGTCGTCGAACCGCAACTTCAAGGGGCGGCAGGGGAGCCCGAGCGGACGCACGCTGCTGATGAGTCCGGCGATGGTCGCCGCGGCGGCCGTGAGCGGCGAGGTCACCGACGTGAGGACGATGCTGTGAGTGGGGTCACGCCGGTCGATAGGATCGAGGGAACCGCCGTCCCCCTGCGGGGCGACAATATCGACACCGACCGGATCATCCCGGCGCGGTTTCTGAAAGAGATCAGCTTCAGCGGCCTCGGCGCGCATGTCTTCGCCGACGACCGCCGCTCGATGCCGGGACATCCGTTCGGGAATCCGGCCTTCGCCGGAGCGTCCATCCTGCTCGTCAACGAGAACTTCGGTTCCGGCTCGTCGCGCGAACACGCGCCGCAGGCGCTCATGCGGTGGGGTATCGGCGCGTGCGTGGGCCAGTCCTTCTCGGAGATCTTTCTGGCGAACTCGACCACGATCGGTCTTCCGTGCGCTACAGCCTCTGCCGCCGACATCGAGGCGCTGATGGCGATCACCGAGAGAGCGCCGGCGACCCCGATTGCGCTGAGCGTTCGCACCCGCACCCTCGCGGCGGGCGACCGCACTGTCGCGCTCCACTTCCCCACCGTGGTGCGCGACTCCTTCCTCACCGGACAATGGGACGCCACGGGCCTCCTGCTCAGCGAGTTCGAGGACGTGCAGCGGGTCGCGTCCCGACTTCCTTACCTCAAGGGATTCTGAGCCGCGACGAATCGCGCGGCAGGATCCCTCTTTGGAGCCCTCCCATGGCCAACGACCGCATTGCCATCTTCGACACCACGCTTCGCGACGGCGAACAGGCGCCGGGCTTCTCGCTCAATACCGGGCAGAAGATTCGACTTGCCCGCCAACTCGAGGCGCTGGGAGTCGATGTCATGGAGGTCGGGTTCCCGGTGGCCTCCGACGACGACGCGCGGGCAGTCAAGCTCATCGCGCAGGAAGTCCGGGGCCCGGTGATCGCAGCCCTCGGCCGCTGCAACCGGACAGACATCGAGCTCGTCGGCGAGTTGCTTCGGTCCGCGGCGCGCCCACGCGTCCACACCTTCATCGCCACCTCCGATCTGCACCTCGAGCACAAGCTGCGGCTCACCCGGGAGGAGTGCCTGACGGCGGTCTGTTCCAGCATCACTCAGGCGCGCAGCTACACCGACGACATCGAGTTCTCGGCCGAGGACGCGACGCGCAGCGACATGGACTTCCTGTGCCAGGTCGTGGACACGGCGATCGCTGCGGGAGCGACGACCATCAACCTGCCCGACACCGTGGGCTACTGCGTCCCCAGCGAGGTTGCGCGGTTCTACAGGACCGTGATGGCCAGGATCAGCGACGCCGACAACGTAGTGTTCAGCACGCACTGTCATGACGACCTGGGGCTTGCCGTAGCCAACTCTCTGGCCGCCATCCTCGCGGGCGTCAGGCAGGTCGAGTGCACCATCAACGGGATCGGCGAGCGCGCGGGCAACGCATCGCTCGAGGAAGTCGTCATGGCAATGCAGGTCCGGCACGATCTGCTGCCGTACGACACCGGGATCGACACCATCCGGCTCTTCCGTTCCAGCCGCCTGCTCTCGGAACTCACCGGAGAGCCCGTGCAGGCGAACAAAGCGATCGTCGGCCGCAACGCTTTCGCACACGAGGCGGGCATTCACCAGCACGGGATGATCCAGGATCGCCGCACCTACGAGATCATGCGGCCCGAGGACGTCGGGGTGGAATCGACGCTGGTGCTCGGGAAGCACTCGGGACGTCACGCGGTGCGCCGGCGGTGCGAACAACTGGGCTACGAGCTCGGCCCCGCTGAACTCGACCGCGTGTATCGGGCGGTCATCGCACTGGCTGAGCGCGGGAAGCCGGCCAGCGATCACGACCTCGAGGAAATCGTGGAGAGCGGGTAGTCACGCCAGATTCCTCGACCCCATGGGGCGCGCAAGTGTCGCGCAAGTGACCCGACGCTCGGATCACTATTGATTTGCAGCCATTCGTCGCGCCATCGTTATGTTGCGGCACCGCTATTCTGCACGCCGCGCTGACTCGAGCGATCGACCGAAATGCCACTACGTATGCGCCGCCGTGCCCTCCTCTCCCTCCTGACCTGCGCCGCCCTCCTCGGCTGCGACGAGGCCGTGAGGATCATCGAACCACCGGTGGTGGAGCCTCCGACCCCGGTTCCCACCACGGTCCAGGTGGTTTCAGGCGGCAGCCAGCGCGCCGTGCAGGGACTGTCGCTGCTGGACTCCGTCGTCGTTCGGGTCCTGGACCAGCAGGGCGAGGCCATGGCCGGACAGAGCGTCACCTTCGCACCTGGCGCGGGACACGGGACTGCAAACCCCGCCTCGGCCACCACCGACAGCGACGGACAGGCAGCCACCAGCTGGACCCTCGGACCTGACCCCGGCAACCAGACCCTCGCGCTCACCGCGGCAGAAGCGACCGCCACGGTCACGGCGGTGTCCTTCGACCTCGAGGCGGAACTTGATTCCATCCTCCTGCCACCGACCGAGTCCGAGATGGACGTCGTGCGCGTCGATTGGGCGGGCCGTGACTATTCCGCCCTCGGCGCTCGCGTGGAACTTGCCGGGGAACTCGCCCTCGCGGGGGCGACGGCCAACCTGCAGATCGTGTCGCACACCGTCGGCGGGTCCCGCCACTACGGCGCGATCATCGTGCCGGACGGCGGCGCTGCGGAGCGGAGCCTGCCGATCCTGGCCTACCTGCACGGCGGCGACGGCGGCGTGTCGATCGCCGATATCCAGATCGCCGCGTTCGCTCTCGGCGAGCTTCGCGACAGCTTCGTATTCGTGATTCCGTCGTTTCGGAGCGAGCCGCTGCGCTATGGGGACAGCACCTGGGTCTCGGAGGGGAACTCCAGCCACTGGGACCACGACGTCGACGATGTGCTCGCCCTCGTCAACGTCGCCATCGAGACGATTCCCCAGGCGAAACCCGATTCCATCAACCTGCTCGGCGGCAGTCGTGGAGGGGGTGTCGCGCTCCTGGCCGGGGTTCGCGACGAACGGATCGCCCGGATCGTCGCCTTCTTCGGCCCTACCTACTTCTTTGATGACTGGGTCCGGGAAATCGCCCGCGAAGCCGCACTGCGCATGCCTCGCAGCCTGACCGGGGTCGCGCACCTCGACTCGACCATCGTCCAACCCTACTTCCGGGGCGACCTGACCCGCGCCGACGCACGGATCGCACTGGTGCGCCGCTCCTCTGCCCTGTTCGCGGCCGACCTGCCTTCGGTGCAGTTGCACCACGGCACCATCGACCAGACGGTTGACGTCTCCCAGGCCGAAGCACTGATCGAGAGGATGGAGGCCATTGGGCGCGGGGCGCCCGATTTCGAGGCCTACATCTACGAGGGAGGCGGGCACGAGATCCTTGGGCTCGGTGCAGCGATCCCGCGCGCAGTGGCGTTTCTGGCGAGGGCGTTCGGGACGGGGGGGTCGTAGGGCCGCGATCGCAGCCCGCTAACCGGACCGGCCCTCCGCGTGATCCACAATTCCCTGAAGCATGCCGCGGAAGATGAGCCAGTGAACCGGATAGAGCCCGTACCAGTACACCAGCCCTCCCAGACCCAGTGGATCGAAGATGGCCGTTTGCGTGACTCGGCTGCCTCGGGCTGCCGACTCGACCTCGAACTGCAGCCAGGCCCGTCCAGGGAGCTTCATCTCGGCGCGCAGCAGTAGCAGACGGCCCGCCTCGAAGGCCTGCACGCGCCAGAAATCGAGTGCGTCGCCAGGGCGCACTTCAACCGGATGTGGCCGCCCGCGCCGCATGCCGACCCCGCCTAGCAGCAGGTCGATCAGGCCGCGCAGCCGCCACAGCCAGGTTGCGAAATACCAGCCGCGGACACCGCCGATGCGTTGAATCGCGGCGAAGACCCGTGACGCCGGGACCGCTGCCCGCGCCTCCTGGCGATCAACCAGCCGCGAGCCCAGCCGCCTGCCGCCCCATTGTGGAGCGCCCCCGCTGGATGACACGGCGCCGCTCCATCGCGTGCGCGCCATCTCGCGATCTTCCTCGCGCAGCGCCCGGGCGATCGCATCACCGACCCCGAGGGGGCGCACCGCAAACCGCTCCAGCGCCGAAGCGTCGCGTACCACCGTGTCGTTGCGCAGGCTGTCGATCAGCTTTCGACCCGTCCGCGCGTAGAGCGGCGTCACCAGCCCGAGCCACAGCCCTGAGATCCGCGGGGTCAGCAGCGGAACCGGTATCATCAGCCGCCTCACACCGATCTGACGAGCGTATTCCTGCATGAGTTGTGCGTAGGAGAGGCGCTGTGGTCCTCCAATCTCGAACACCGCGCTGCCGTCCTGCTTCAGGTCCAGACCGAGAACGAGATAGGTCACCACGTCATCGATGGAGATCGGCTGAGCCCTGGCCCGCACCCAGCGCGGCGTGACCATCACGGGCAGCTTGTTGACCAGGTGACGAACGAGTTCGAACGACAGCGACCCCGACCCGATGATGATCGACGCACGGAACTCCACCGTGGGCGGCCCCTCCGCGGCCAGGATCTCCCCCACCTCCCGGCGGCTGGCAAGGTGGGGCGAGAGTCGGTCGTCGCCGCCGAGGCCGCCCAGGTAGATCACGCGTCGCACTCCCCGCCGCCGGGCCGCCCGGGCAAAGTTGCGCGCGCCGATCCGGTCCCGCTCCTCGAAGTCGGCCCCGGATCCCATCGAGTGGACGAGGTAGTAGGCGGTGTGGACGCCCTCCAGCGCGGCGAGGAGGGAGTCGGGGTCGAGGACGTCGCCCCGGACGATCTCGGTCGTGGGCGAGAAGCGCCCGCTCAGGTAGCCAGGCGTGCGGGCGAGGCAGCGAACACGCGCCCCCACCTCCTCCAGCGCCGGGACCAGGCGGCCGCCAACGTAGCCGCTGGCTCCCGTGACGAGGACCACGGGCTCGTGTCCTTCCTTTTCGGGCATCGGCTTCGCTTCCGGGCTGCCGGTTCGTGCGGATTTGCCTGATGTACGATGGGTACCCAGGCTCGGGCAAGGTGGTTCCCGCGTTTCGCACAGGTTGCGAGCAGGGCCCGATGGCTTGAGATTTGCGCCCGATCTGGCCAGCCCCCGGGGGAGACGAACATGAGCGATGCACCGACACGGATATCCGCTTCGCAGGTCACGCTGATCCTGCAGCGCGCGGCCGAGATCGACGCGCGGGGCGATTCGCTGACGGTGGACGAGTTGAGGCGGATCGCGGCCGAGGCAGGGATCGATCCGGCCGCGACCGAGGCCGCGATCGAGGAGATAGTGGCTGGTGAGGAGCCCGCTCCCGATCCTCCGATCCCGGCCCCGACCGACGCTGAAACGGGGGGTCTGCCGGTCAAGATGTCGCTGTCGCCCTCACCCGGGTGGATCGTGACCGGCGGCGCGGTTGGGACAGCAATGGGATTCATAACCGTGCTGCCCCCGGTGGTGAGCGTTCCGGCCTTCGCCGGGACCCTCATGTATCTGATTGTCAGAGCAGTACAGAGCATGAAGCGGGGTGCCCAGCTCGATTTTCAGCTTCAGAACTTTGCGACCTGGTTCGGGGCGGGGGCGGCTGGTGAAGCCATCGGTTTCGCGAGCGAAGGCGCAGCCGCAGCCCTCGCACTGATGTTGTGGATATTGACCTCGATCGTCGGGGGGCTGCTCATCAACTTCGGTCCCCGCGAGGAGGAACCGGAGAACGACGTCCACCGGATCGGCCCTGGGAAGCACTAGGGCCTGGACCCGGGCCGGTTCGCCCGCCCCCTACCGCGACCCCTTCACCCGAACCGTCACCAGATCGTTCAGGTAATAGTGCCGGTGGCGCACGTCGGAGGCGTAGTGCTGCAGCAGGCGGAGTGACAGGTCCTGTTCGCTGGCGGGGCCCGCGTGCTTCTCGAGGAGTTCCATCTGCTCCTCCAGGTTCGTCCCCTGAGGGGCCGCCAGAAACTCCATCACGGCGTTCCCCTTCTCACGGCGTATCGATACGCGGAGCCGCCGGAGCCCCGCCGCTTCCGGACCATCCCGTTCCGCGAGACTGAGGAGCACCTCTTCGCCGGCGGCCCGGAGACGCTCACCCGATTCCTTGTTCCATCCGAGAAGGCGGGAAAACTCGGTCAGGAAGTCGTCCAGCAGGTGCCGGACCCCGGCGTCCAGGGACATGTCGATGTTGCCGCGCCGGGAAAACCACTGCCCCCATCCGAAAAACAGTCCCACGAGCACGAAGAGAACGACCAGCACGACTACGGCGGCCGACGCGATCCAGATCAGGTAGGAGGTTTCCAAGGCGATTGTCCGGTTGTGGGTTGTCCCGCTGGCGGTCCAGGTCCGTCGTCAGCTGACCGGCCTGCTCCTGGGCACCAGCCTCGCCGACCAAAGTCCCGAATTCGTGTCCGAGAAGAAGACGCGGCCCTTGAAGGGCATTGCGCTCCAGGCCATCGGCGAGTTGGGAACATAACCAATCGGGTCATAGGCCTTGAAGACGGCGATTTCGCGGCCCTGCGTGTAGAGGTTGCCCATCAGATCACCCGACACGTCCACCATGCGCACGCCCCCCTCGTAGTAGGCCTGGTAGAGGATGTCGTCCTCGACCCAGATGTTGTGCGTTCCGTACTCGGGCACCTCGTAGCGCGCCACCATCCGAGGCGACTCGGGGTCGGAGAAGTCGACGATCTGGATGTAGCCCCGGGTCGCCAGCGGAATCCCGTTCATGCCGGTCTCGGGATCGTAGGGAAGCTGGTAGGATCCGCGCCCCTGGCCCGGCCCCTCCCACGCGAGCCCGCGCCGGCTCATGATCTCGTCGCCCAGGAAGACGTAGTGCTTCCCCGTCGACTGCGAGATGTACGGGAAGACCGCGTGCGTGGCGCCGCCGGGAATGGGATAGCTGCTGACCAGCACCGGATTCTCCGGCGAACCGCCCCATCGCCCGTCGCCCACATCGACAACCACCAGCCCGTTCTCCCACTCGGCCGAATAGGCGAGTCCGTCGAGCACCCACACGTCGTGAAGCCGGCTGTTCGGGTGGTTGTACTCGCCGACCAGACGCGGGTTGTACAGGTCGCTCATGTCCAGGATGACGTACTTGTCGCCTCCCGCCAGCGCATAGACGTACTCGTTCGTCGGGAACGCGTTGTGCACGCCGCCAGTCAGCCCGTGGTCGGTCACCTCCGACGCGATCACCGGGTGCGCGGGGTCCGCCAGGTCGAGGACGACCACGCCATTGCGCCGGTTCGACGCACCCTCGCGCGTCATCGTGGCGTAGCGGGCGTCCGGCGACACCTTCATGTCGTTGACGGAGCGCGCGTCGACCTGGATCGAGTCGGTCTTGAAGATGTTCCCGGGCTCGGTCACGTCCCACACGAAGCCATAGCCGTCGGAGCGCTTGGCCCCGGTCAGCGCATAGTCACGCCCGTCGCGGCCCTCGAAGACCCAGAAGTCCGTGGTGCGCACCCGCTGCTCCCTCCCCTGCCCCTGGATCTCAAGCTTCTGCACGACATCGCGCGCGACGACGCGGAAGGACGTGCGCGCCGAGAGCGGCCCCGCATCCGCAATCACGGTGTAGACGCCGGCGACATCGGCAACGAAACGCCCGCCGTCCATCTGCGCCGGCGCGGGCGGCGCCAGGATCCCCTCCGGCTCCTCCCAGGCGTGGGACCACTCGACGGGGACGCCGGTGAGGACCTCGCCATTCCCGTCGCGCACCTCTGCGCGGAAGTCGAGGACATCGCCCGTGCGGGCGCGGGCACCGCCGCCGGCAATCTCGATCGACGCCCCGGTGAAGGGATCGGCGCGCACGGTGAGCGTGCCGTCCACCCCGTCGACCGTCGCGGTGATGGTCGCCGTGCCTGGGCCCCCAGCCGTCACGCGCCCGAAGCGGTCCACAGTCGCGACATCGGGCGAGCCGCTTCGCCACGCAACATCCGGATCGCGGCGGACGGACCCGTCTGCATGCTCGGCCCTCGCGCGCAACCGCATGGTGGTGCCCACAAGGAGACGGTCTTCGGTGGTGGAAGAGACGACCACCCGATCGACGGCCGGCCAGTCGATGCTGACCGGCACCCTGAGCGTCACAGGTTCGCCTGCGGGAGCTCCGCCCTCCTGCACCAGCGTCGCAATCAGTTCATAGTCCCCCGCCGCCAGCGCGGTGACGACGCCCTGCCGCACCCTCATCGCCGCACGCGGCCCCACCAGGCGCACCACCGGGTCTTCCACGCGCGCCCCCGACTCCGTGTAGCCGGCGATCGTCACGCGGACCTCGTCCCCCACGCGCATCTCGAGCTCGTCCGGGTAGGCCCACAGGCGCACGATGGGGTCGTCCTCCGTCTGGGCCGCGAGGGGGACGGCCCCGGCCGACCAGCTGCCGGCAACGAGACCACCGGCGAGCACGAGGAATCCGGTGAGCTTCGCGTTCCTGATCATGCTGGTTCCTCCATGCGTGGTCATCACAAGTGACGCGGCCGGCTTCACGCCGCGCCTGCGAGCGAAACTGTGGCGGAAACCACCGTCAGGCAACGCGGGGGGATCGGCCCGGACCTCGCGGAGGGCCCGGCGGGGCAGCGCGGCGGGCCCGGCTAGGCAACGCGGGCATTCACGGCTAAGGTTGGTGCCGTCCCTTCCAGTCGCCCTTCGGAGAACGCTTTCAATGCACGTCACTCGCACCTGCCCGCTCGAACCGGCCGCCCCGCGCTCAATGCGGCCGTTCCTCTCGCTCCTGCCGGCCACTACCGTCTCGCTGATGGCGGCCATCGCCCTCGCGGCCCCTGCGCCCTCGGCCGCCCAGACCCCCGACACCACCGCCCTCGCCCGGTACACGCAGGCCATGGCCTGGCGCGACATCGGCCCCACCCGCGGGGGCCGCTCGGTCGCGGCGACCGGCGTGGTGGGAGACGACCAGACCTACTACTTCGGCGCCACCGGGGGCGGAGTGTGGAAGACGACCGACGCCGGCATCACCTGGACCAATATCAGCGACGGCTTCTTCGCGACCGGCTCGGTGGGAGCGGTTGCGGTTGCCGAGTCCGACCCAAACGTGGTGTGGGCCGGCATGGGCGAGCACGCGGTGCGGGGCGTGACCACGTCTCACGGCGACGGCGTCTACCTCTCGACCGACGCGGGGAGGACCTGGACCCACATGGGACTCGAGCGCACACGTGCGATCTCCCGCATCCGGATCCACCCGCGGGACCCGGACATCGTCTACGTCGCCGCCCAGGGAGCCCCCTACGGCGAGACCGAGGACCGCGGCGTCTACCGGACGCTCGACGGCGGCCGGAGCTGGGAGAAGATCCTCTACGTCGACGCCCGCTCGGGCGCTGCCGAACTGGCCATGGACATGACCAACCCCCGCATCCTCTACGCCGCCTTCTGGGACCATCTCAGGCGCCCCTGGGTGGTCGAGTCGGGTGGCGAGGGCAGCGGCATCTGGAAGTCGACGGACAGCGGCGACAGCTGGGAGCAGATCAACGAGGGCCTGCCGGAACTCGTCGGCAAGATCGGCGTCGACGTGTCGCGCGCCAACCCGGACCGGCTATTCGCGGTCGTCGAGGCCGAGCCGGACGAGGGCGGCGTTTACCGCTCCGACGACGCGGGCGCCTCGTGGCAGCAGATGTCGGCGGATCGCATTACCCAGACACGCTCCTGGTACTACATGGAGATCTACGCCGATCCGCAGGACGAAGAGACGGTGTACGTGATGAACGCCCCGTTCCTCAAGTCGATCGACGGGGGCCGCACCTTCACGCAGATCGCGGTGCCGCACGGCGACCAGCACGACCTGTGGATCAACCCCGCCGACGCCGACAACATGATCAACGCCAACGACGGCGGCGCGAACGTCACCTTCAACGGGGGCGACAGCTGGTCCACCCAGCGCAATCAGCCCACGGTCCAGTTCTACCGCGTCATCACCGACAACCAGTTTCCCTATCACGTCTACGGCGGCCAGCAGGACAACTCGGCGATCGGCATGCCGTCCGCCGCGCTCGGCGGCATCGGCTGGGGCGATTTCTATTCGGTGGCGGGGTGCGAAAGCGCCTATCTCGCCTTCGACGAGGACGATCCCGAGGAGGTGTACGGCGGCTGCTACCAGGGTCTGATCGACCGCTGGAACCGCACCACCGGCATCGCCAAGCCGATCATGGCCTACCCCTTCCTCGGCCTCGGCACCTACCCCGACGAGCAGCGCTACCGCTTCAACTGGAACGCTCCGATCGTCGCCTCGCACCACGACCCGGCCACCATCTACCACGCGGGGAACGTCGTCTTCGCCACCCGCGACCGGGGCCAGAGCTGGGAGGTCATCTCGCCGGACCTCACCCGGGACGAAGCGGACAAGCAGGGCGCGGGCGGCATCCCGATCACCAACGAGGGCGCCGGCGGCGAGAACTACAACACCATCATGTACCTGGCGGAGTCTCCCCATGACGCCGGCACCCTCTGGGCAGGCACCGACGACGGCCTGGTCCATCTCACGCGCGACGGCGGCGCAACCTGGAACGCCGCAACGCCGCCCGACATCGACCGCGCGATGATCAACTCGATCGACATCTCGCCGCACGACCCGGCGACGGCCTACGTGGTCGCCACCGCGTACAAGTTCAACGACTTCACCCCCATGATCTTCCGGACGCGCGACTTCGGAGCCAGCTGGGAGAGCGCCACCGACGGCATCAACGCCGACCACTGGGTACGCGTCGTGCGCGAAGACCCCGTGACCCCCGGTCTCCTCTACGCCGGCACCGAGATGGGACTCTTCCTGTCGCGCGACCAGGGGGACAGCTGGGAGACGTGGCAGCTCAACCTGCCCATCGTGCCCATCACCGACCTCACCTTCCGCAACAACGACCTGGTCGCCGCTACGCAGGGACGCGGCTTCTGGATCCTCGACGACCTGTCCCCTGTGCAGCAGCTCAGCGAAGCGGCAGCCACTGCCGACATGCACCTCTTCACCCCGCGTGACGCGGTGATGGCGTCGTTCTCCGGGGGTTTCGGGGGCGGAGGCGCCGCCGGGTCAACCGGCGCCAATCCCCCGAGCGGAGCGCAGATCTTCTTCTCGTTCGCGGAGGCGCCCGACAGCCTCGTCACGGTCGAGATCCTCGGCGCAGACGGAACTGCGATCCGTACCTACGCCACCGACCCGGAAGCCGCGGGCAACGAAGACTTCTCGTCGCTGCCGACCCCCAAAGCCGGACTCAACCGGCTGGCCTGGGACTACCGCCACGACGAGATACCGGGAGTCGAGGGGTATCAGAACTTCGGCAGCCTGCAGGGCCGCGTCGTCGCGCCGGGCGACTACCAGGTCCGCCTCACGCACGGTGAAGAGAGCAGCACGGCGACCCTCTCCCTCGCGCCCGATCCCCGCTGGAGCGCGACGCAGGGCCAGTACGAGACCCAGGAGCGCTTCGTCGCCGGAGCGCAGCAGGTCATCCGCGACCTCTACGGGGCCGTCAACGAGCTGGCGGGCGTTTCCGAGCAGGTCGGCGCGATCGTCGAGCGAACGGAGGAACACCCACTCGCCGACTCGATCCGCGCATCCGGAGAATCCCTGACCGACGCGATCACGGATTGGGAAGAGGAGCTGATCCAGCGCCGCCAGCAGACCTTCCAGGACGTGATCAACTTCCGCAACCAGCTGGACGCGCAGATCCTGGCGCTGATCGGGTCCGTGGACGGCACCGAGCCCCCGCTCACCGCCGGCGCCCGCGAGCGCTGGACCGACCTGCAGGAGGAATGGGCCGCACACGAGAACACGCTGGGGCAACTGCTGGTGGCGGTGAACGCATTCAACGAATTCCTCACCGAGAGCGGCGTTCAACCGATCAGCGTGCGCCCGCGCGGCCGTCCGGTGTCGTGAGTCTCCGATTGCGCGCCATTTGTTCCCTGTTATAGTGTCGCACCGGAGCGATTGACCAACCGCCAAGCCACGCGCCAACCCCAACCCGAGCACCGCCAAGTGAGCCGAATCGAAGACCTTCTGGGAGCCGAAGCCGAGGACCTCCTCACATACCGCGCCAGGGGCTTCCCCCGGGACCAGCTCCACCTCCCCGGGCCCGACTTCGTGGACCGGGTCGTCGCCGACACCGACCGCAATCCCCAGGTCATGCGCAGCATGAACCAGATCCTCGGCAACGGGCGCCTGGCCGGGACCGGCTACGTGTCGATCCTTCCGGTAGACCAGGGGATCGAGCACTCGGCGGGAGCGTCGTTCGCGCCGAATCCGCCCTTCTTCGACCCGGGCAACATCGTGGAACTCGCCCTCGAGGGAGGCTGCAACGCGGTTGCGTCCACGCTGGGTGTGCTGGGCTCCATCTCGCGCAAATACGCGCACCGCATCCCGTTCCTGGTCAAGCTCAACCACAACGAGCTGCTGACTTATCCCAACCGCTACGACCAGGTCATGTTCGCGAGCGTCCAGCAGGCGTGGGAGCTGGGGGCGGTCGCGGTCGGCTCCACGATCTACTTCGGCTCCGACCAGGGGATGCGCCAGCTGCAGGAGACGTCCGAGGCCTTCCAGATGGCGCACGAACTGGGCATGGTCACGGTGCTGTGGTGCTACCTGCGGCAGTCCGCCTTCAACAAGGATGGGGTCAACTACCACGCCGCCGCCGACCTCACCGGCCAGGCCAACCACCTCGGCGTCACCATCGAGGCGGACATCATCAAGCAGAAGCAGGCCACCAACAACCACGGCTACACTGCCGTCGGCTTCGGCCGCACGCACGACAAGGTCTACTCGGAGCTGGTCCCCGGCGATCACCCGATCGAGCTGACGCGCTACCAGGTGGCCAACTGCTACATGGGCCGTGCCGGACTGATCAATTCAGGAGGATCCAGCGGGGCCAACGACTTTGCGCAGGCCGCGCGCACGGCGGTCATCAACAAACGGGCCGGGGGGATGGGACTGATATCCGGGCGCAAGGCGTTCCAGCGTCCGATGGCCGAAGGGGTCAAACTGCTGAACCTGATTCAGGACGTGTTCCTGGACGACTCGATCGAGGTGGCGTAGGGAACGGACGCGCGGGCGTCAATCCACCCCGGCCACTTCGCTCCGGCGCTCCATCAGCACCACGTCGCGCCAGCGCCCGTCGTGAAACCGCCCGAGGCGCTCGTGCGTCCCCAGGATCCGGAATCCCGCCTTCTCGAAGATCCTGATCGAGGCCCTGTTTTCGGGGAAGATGCCGGCTTGCAGGGTCCAGATGCCGAGCGCCTCAGTAGCCTCAACGAGGTGCTGGAGCAGCTTGCCCCCCACCCCGTGCCCGCGGGCCGACGCAGCGATGTAGATCATCACCTCGCAGACCCCTCCGTACACGCACCGGCTCGACACCGGGCTCAGCCCCGCGTATCCGGCGACCTCGCCGTCGAGTTCGGCGACGAGGAGGCAGTCGGGGTGGCGCGCGGCGTTCCAGCTCTCCCAGTCCGGCACCTCGGTCTCGAAGGTGGCGTCGCCGGACTCGATGCCCTGGCGGTAGATCTCCGCCACGGCTGGCCAGTCCGAGGCGATCAGGGGACGGAAGGTGACTTCCATGGGCGCGTCCTATCGCCCCGCGCCGGCCTCGCGCCGCACCACCTCCCCCGGCGCCTCGCCCGTCATGGCGCCGTCGCGCAGCACCGGAACGCCGTTCACGAGGACGTGTATCATCCCGTCGGCGAAGCGCTGGGGATGGTCCCAATCCGACCGGTCGATGATCGTCGCCGGGTCGAAGATCGCCACGTCGGCACGCGCGCCCGCAACTAGGCGGCCACGGTCGGCGATGCCGTGGAAGTCGGCGGGCAGCGAGGTGATCTTGCGCACCGCCTCTTCCAGCGACAGCACGCCCTCGTCCCGCGCGTAGTGGCCGATCAGACGCGGGAAGGTCCCCGCGCTGCGCGGATGCCCGGTGGGGGAGTCGGAACCGTCGGCGAAGCCACCGTCGCTCGCCGGCATGTTCCACGGCTGGACCAGGAGGCGGCGCACGTCGTGCTCCTTGATCGCGCCAAGGGTCAGGTTGACGGGCTGGGACGAGCCGATGATCAGCTCGGCCACCGCGTCGAACGGATCCTGGCCTCTCTGTTCGGCAATCTCGGAGAGGTAGGCCCCCACCAGCTCGGGGTAGTCGGATGAACTGGTGATCCGCATGCTCGTGTACCCGGTCGCCTTCAGCCATGCGAAGCCGCCGTCCACCCCGTTCTCGCTGGCTTCCCTGAGCCGGGCCCGGGACTCCGCATCGCCCAGCGCCGCCTTGAGCTGCGCCATCGCTTCTTCCGTGCGCCCCTGCCGCTGCATCTGGCGAAAGGCGTCCAGCCCCTCCAGGCCCGGCGGCGCCACCACGATCCCGGTAAGACTTGCCGTCGCGGCTCCGTCGTAGGGGTACTGGTCCGACACGATCACAACCCCGCGTTCGCGCGCATCCTCCACCAGCTCCACGATGTCGGCGATCACGCCCTCGTTGTGCAGGCCCACCGCCTTGAGGTGGCCGATCTTGCCGGGCAGCCCCGCCGTCTCCGCGATCTCCACCACTTCGCGGTCCGACCCCACAAAGTCGTGCACCGGATTGCGAACGTGCGAGTCGTACACGCCGCCGTACTCCGCAGCCTCCATGGCGAGCGCAATCACCTCGGCCGTCTCGGAGAACATCCCGGGCTCGTACATCAGCCCGGTCGACAGGCCGAACGCGCCCAGCTCCATCCCCTCGCGTACCAGCGACCGCATCGTCTCCAGCTCTTCGTCGGTCGGCGCCCGCTGCTGATCGTCACCCAGCACCTCGTTGCGGATGCCGTTGTGGCCGATGTAGAAGGCCACGTTGGTCCCGATCCCCTGAGCCGCATAGGCGTCGGACAGCTGGCGGATGTGGGTAGGAGCAAACTGCCCGTCGGGGCCGCCGAACACGGTCGTCACCCCCTGGCGAATGAAACCCTCGTTGAGGCGGTTGCCAGGCTCGGCGATCGCGGGCGGCGTGTGATTGTGGACGTCGATGAAACCGGGAGCCACCACCAGACCGGTGGCGTCGATCGTGTCAGCAGCCTGGGCCCCACCGCCGTCTGCCGCCACGCCACCCACCGTGACGATGCTGTTCCCCGCGATCACGACCGTCCCGCTGCGGGGCGCATCCCCGGAACCGTCCACGACGATCCCCCCGACGATCATGAGGTCGGCCGTATCACCGCCCCGCGCGCATGCGCCGCAAACAACAACGGCCAGCAGCAGGCTTGCCCGGTACATCATGGTTACTCCTCTTCTTCTCCGTCACCGCCGATGGCGTGCACCGCGAAGGCAACCCCCTGCGGGTCCATGCAGTGCGCGATGAAGTCGCCGCCGGGGACTTCCATGGGGCCTTGCAGGATCTTCCCGCCGGAGGCCTTTACCGTTTCCGCGGCAGCATACACGTCGGGCACCATCACGTACGGAAGCCAGCCCACCGCCGGCATTCCCGGCGGGCCGTTGAAGATGCCGCCCAGCGGACGCGCGCCCCGGCCGAACATCTGGTAGAAGCCCATTTCGCCCATGTCCATCCGGCTCGTCTCTTCCCATCCGAAGACCTCGGAGTAGAAGGCCCAGGCTGCGTCGGCGTCTGTAGTCGCGAGTTCGTGCCACGAGAACTCGCCGATGTTCGGGTCGCCGTCGTGTCCCGGCGTCTCACCCTCGGGTTCGAGCACCGCGATCACCCCGCCCTGCGGGTCCGAGATCACGGCAAAGCGCCCCACCTCGGGCACCGCCATCTCGTTCAGGACGGCGCCACCGTGACCCCGCACCTTGGCGAGCGTCGCATCCAGGTCGGGGGTGGACACGTAGACCAGCCAGCATGGGGGAACTTCCGGCGCAGGCAGGTCCATCAGCCCGCCCACGGGCATCTCCCCATTCATCCACATCTCGTAGGGCATGTCGCCGCCGTCCCACATGCTGGTGCCCCATCCGATGATCCCGGGGTAGAAGTCACGGGCCGCGTTCGTGTCCGTGGTCATCACTTCGTGCCAGGCGAAACGGCCCAGGGGTGTGTTCGACATGTGTTCTCCGCGTTAATCTGAGGTGTCAGGAATGACTCGTTGTTCGAAGCGCAAGAATACTAATCCCGCCCGGGGCGTTGGCCAATCGAAAGAGGGCGAAAGGAAGCAGTCGCATGACCAACCGTGCCTGGATCGCCACGACCACCTTGGCGCTCTCTCTCGCGCCAGCCGCGGCCGCCGCCCAGCAACTCGGATCCGTGGATTTCCCCACCTCCGGCGACCCCGCGGCCCAGCCGCACTTCGAGGCGGGCCTTCTGCTCCTGCACAACTTCGAGTACGACGACGCCGAGGCGCAGTTCAGGATGGCGCGCGAGATCGATCCCGACTTCGCGATGGCGTACTGGGGCGAGGCCCAGACCCACAACCACCCGATCTGGATGCAGCAGGACCACGACGCGGCGCTGGCCGTGCTGGGCGAGTACGCGCCGACCCCCGCCCAGCGCCTCGCGCGGGTCCCCACCGAGCGCGAACGTGACTGGCTGGAGACGGTGGAGATCCTGTACGGCGACGGCCCCAAGCAGGCCCGCGACTTCCGGTACCGCGACGCCATGCGCCGCCTGTCCGAGAAGTACCCCGGCGATCACGACGCGGCCGCCCTCTACGCCCTCTCCCTGCTCGGGACCGCCCACGACGGCCGCGACTTCGCCATCTACATGAACGCTGCCGCCGTCGCCCAGCCGGTCCTCGACGCCAACCCGATGCACCCTGGGGCCGCCCACTACATCATCCACGCCTTCGACGATCCCGTGCATGCGCCCCTGGGCCTCCCCGCCGCGCGGGCATACTCGGAGATCGCGCCGGACGCAGGCCACGCCCAGCACATGACCTCGCACATCTTCGTGGCCATGGGCCTGTGGGACGATGTGGTGGCCGCGAACGTACGCGCCCGCGACGTGCAGAACGCGGGGTTTGCGCGCCGGGGACGCCGGCCCAACGTGTGCGGGCACTACACCTCGTGGCTGCACTACGGAAGCCTGCAGCTCGGGCGGATGGACGAAGCCGCCGAGGGGCTGGCGGCCTGCCTCGCCCGCATGAGCGACAACCCGGCGCCCGACGAGGCGGGGTATTTCGTCAACATGCGGGCGCGCTCGGTGATCGACGCCGGTCTCTGGTCGCGGGCCGGCACCATCACAGCCGACCTGAGCGCCTTTCCGCAGTTGGCGCTGCCCTATGACTTCGTGGATGCACTGGCGGCGCTGCGCACGAACGACCCCGACGCCGCCCGGCAGTTGCGGAGCCGGTACGGAGATCCCGCCGCCGCCCCCGATCCCAGACACGCCATCCTGCTCCTCGAGCTGGACGGCCTCATCGCCCTGGCGGATGGCGACGCAGAAGCCGGGATCGCCCTGCTGCGGGACGCCGCCAGCCGGGAGGAGGCCCTGCCGTACGAATTCGGCCCCCCGGCCACGCTGATGCCGCCGCACGAACTGCTCGCCGGCGAACTGGCCGCCCTGGGCCGTCACGACGAGGCTCGCCGCGCGTGGGATGCACAACTCGCCCGCACACCGAAGCGCACCCAGGCGCTACTGGGCCTGGCCCGCACGGCCACCGCGCTCGGCGACGAGACGGCCGCCCGCGAAGCCTACGCCACGCTGGCAGAGGTCTGGGCGGGCGCGGACGGCGAGGTTCCCGGGTTGGTGGAAGCACGGGCGGGCACTTCTTCGCGCTAGCGGCCGCAGCCGAGCCACGACACATCGCGGGCCCCGGAGCCCGCGCCTGGTCACGGCCAGGTCACCCCCACCGTACCCATACCCCGGGCGGCGTCCGGAACTCGTGCCCGTACGGCCGCGTGGGCCGCTCTGGATCCAGCCTCAGCCCGGGCAGCCCCCCGAACACCGACCCCAGCGCCTGCTCCGCCTCGATCCGCGCCAGCGACGCCCCGAGGCAGAAGTGCCGCCCGGCCCCGAAGGCGAGGTGGTCCCGCGCATTCGGACGCCCCGGGTCGAACCGGTCGGGGTCCGGAAAGTGCGCCGGATCGCGATTCGCAGCCCCCAGGAAGCAGTGCACCGTCTCTCCGCGCGGGATCGGCACCCCCCGGATCTCGACGTCCTCGGTGGTGAAGCGCATGCACGACTGAACCGCGGGCTCCCACCGCATCGACTCCTCGATGACCCCGGCCAGCAGCGGGCTCGCCGACCAGCCCCCGTCCCCCGAGCACTCCGCCACCACCCGCTCCGCCACCTCCGGGTGCGAAAGCACCGCCCACAAGGCATTGCCGATCATCGACTCGGTCGTCTCGATTCCGCCAAACAGCACCAGCAGCAGGTTCGCCACCATCTCCGTCTCGGAGAGCGCCTCCCCCCCTCCCCGCGCCCCGTGATGCCCCGGCCGGTACGGGTCCGCGTCACTCCGCAGCGCGGCAACCATCGATCCTTCCGGCACCGCCCGCTCCGCGCGCAGGAACGGCGTCACATACTCGGTGAACTCCCGCGCCGCCCCCTTCCCCCGCGCCCGCACCACCGGATCGCCGGCAAAGTTCTCCAGCGCGGCCGCGAAGTGGTCGTACCACCCGAGCAGCATCGCCCCGTCCCCCTCCGGCAGCCCCAGCACCCGGCAGATGCTCCGCACCGAGAGCGGCCGCGCCACCCGGCTCCGCAGGTCCGCACTCCCCGCCGCTCCCTCCAGCTCCGCCATCAGCTGATCCAGCACGCCCTGAACCGTGCCCAGCAGGTTCTCCTCCAGCTTTCCCCGCCTGAACGGCCCGATGAAGCGCCGCTTGTACCGGATCTGCTCGTCCCCGTCCGTCGTCAGCATATGGGACCCGAAGATGTCCCGGATGGTCGACCTGGGAGAGTCGGTCGTGAACCTCTCCCAGTCCGACAACACGCTCACGATGTCATCCCGCCGCGTCAGCAGCCACATCCCGAGCCGGGGCGCCCAGGTCACCGGCTCGGCCTGACGCAGCTCGTGGAAGATCGGATACGGATCGTCGGCGAGCGCCTCGAAGGTCACAGCGGCGCCCAGGGGGAACTGTTTCCGCCCGTCAGCCACGGTCAGCGCCCACTTTGTCGGCCAAAAAACGCCTTAATTGGCCGACAAACCGGCCAGAAGCTCCCGCGCGGCCCCGCCAAGGTTCGTCCGCCCCCGGTTGTAGTTCCGAAGCAGCACCACGGTCAGCCCGGTCGCCGGCTCGAAACCCAGGTACGCCGTGTATCCCGCAACCGACCCTCCGTGACCCGCGAACACCCGCCCGTCCGCGCCGTCCACGCTGAACCCCAACCCGTATCCCCGCTCCGGGTCCTCGGGCGTCTGCACGCGCAGCACCTCCGCCCGGGTCTCGCCGGTCAGCAGCGACACGCCACCGCGCCCCATCACCCCGGCCGCAAACCGGGCCAGGTCGTCCACGGTCGAATACACCCCGCCATTCGGCACCTTGTACCCGCGCCCCGCATGCTCGCGCGCCGGCTGCTCCGTATTCACCTCGCCGTCGCCACCGTTGGCGTGCCCGCGCGACAGCGCCGGAAGGAGGTCGTCGCCCACCACAAACGTGCTGCTCGTCATCCCCAGCGGCTCAAAAATCCGCGCCTCGACCTGGTCCATGAACGGCTCGCCCGCCGCGCGCTCCAGCCCGAATCCGAGGATCCCGAAGCCGATGTTCGAGTACGAATACCCGGTCCCCGGCGCCGTCTGATAGCGGGTGGTGGGGATGGATTCCAGGATGCGCGATGTCCACCCCTCGATGGGGCCTGTCGCAGCACCGTCGAGATCCGGTTCACGCGCGAAGCCTGCGGTATGACTGGCGACCTGCCGCAGGTCCGGGCTCGCGCCTGGCGGCCTCTCCGCGAGTTCGGCGATCTCGGGGACCAGTTCCTCAAGTGGCGTGTCCAGCGACACGACGCCGTCGTCGACCAGGATCGCCATGAGCACCGCCGTCACCGACTTCGAGATCGACCCGGTGCGGTAGATCGTCTCCCGCGCGGCGGGGATCTTCGCCTCCGGATCGGCCCACCCGTACGCCTCCGACCACAGGACTTCGCCGTCGCGGGCCAGCGCCACCGTCATGCCCCCCACCCCGTCCGCCTCCACATCGGCCGCGACCGTCTCGGCAAAGGTGGACAGCGCCGGATGCCACTCGGCCGGAAGCTGCGACGCCTCCGGCGCGGCGCACGCCGACAGCGAGGCGACGGCCGTCACCAGAATCGCGACCCCGCGAAGGTGCATCAGGGCTTCGCCGCGTCGACCGGTGAACACCCAAGGATTGGTCCCTCGCATGGAATGCCTCCTGTTGCTGCGCGGGTGCGTTTCGGTTCCAACCTGCCCCTGCCGCCCCCCACCTGCAACACACCGCGCCGCCGCGTTGTAGCTTTCCATGACCGGTTGCGGCCAGCGCAGGCGCTCGTCGCAAGACCTCGACACCAGGACACCACGGACGGGCTAATGCGGCGCCTCCTGCTGGCACGGCACGCCAAATCGAGCTGGGGCAACCCCGCCCTCACGGACCACGACCGTCCGCTGAACGCGCGCGGCTACCGTGCGGCGCAGCTCGTCGGCGCAGCCCTGAGCAAACTGGGCTGCGTGCCGGACGTGGTGCTCTCGAGCACCGCGACCCGAACGCGCGAGACCTGGGTGCAGATGGAACCGCACTTCGGCGGCCATCCCAGCGTTGAGTTCCATCGGGCGCTGTACCTTGCCGCGCCCCGCGATGTGCTTGCCGCGATCGCCGACGCCCCGGACGAGGCCGAAACCGTCATGGTCCTGGGTCACAACCCTTCCACGCATGCTCTCGCGGCCTATCTCTCCCGCAAGGGCGACCCCCGCGAGATCGACCTGCTTCGCACCAAGTTCCCGACCGGCGCCGTCGCCATCGTGGACCTTTCGTCGGACGGCTGGACCGGCGCCGACCAGGGTGGCGAGCTCAAGCACTTCATCCTGCCGAGAAGGCTGGAGTAGCGGGTCCGACCCCTGCCCGCGCTGATCGCGCGGCCCTCGCTCCGGCGTTACTTTGCCCGTTTCGCTCAAAGCTTTCAGCACCGGAGGCGGCAGTGACCAGCGAGGCGAAGAAACGGAACCAAAAACCCGGCCGCGAGGTCCTCGCCCGGATCTTCCGCGAGGGCGTCTACCCCTATGAGACCAGGATGAAGCGGCGCGAGTACGAGCTGCACAAAGCGCGTCTGCAGGTCGAACTGCTCAAGGTCCAGCGCTGGGTCAAGGACTCCGGGATCAAGATCGTCGTCCTCTTCGAGGGGCGTGACGCGGCCGGCAAGGGCGGCACGATCAAGCGGTTCAGGGAGCACCTCAACCCTCGCGGCGCCCGCGTGGTGGCACTCGACAAGCCCAGCGACGTCGAGCGGGGCCAGTGGTACTTCCAGCGCTACGTTCAGCACCTGCCGACGGCCGGCGAAATGGTGCTCTTCGACCGCTCCTGGTACAATCGGGCCGGCGTCGAACGCGTCATGGGGTTCTGCACCGGGCAGGAGTACCTCGAGTTCCTGCGCCAGTGCCCCGAACTCGAGCGCATGCTGGTCAACAGCGGCATCATTCTTTTCAAGTTCTGGTTCTCGGTCTCGCAGGACGAGCAGCTGTACCGTTTCGACCGGCGCAAGACCGACCCCCTCAAACAGTGGAAGATCTCGCCCATAGACATCGCGTCCCTCGACAAGTGGCCCGACTACACGCAGGCCAAGGAGGCGATGTTCTTCTACACGGACACCGCCGACGCGCCCTGGATCGTCGTCAAGTCGGACGACAAGAAGCGCGCGCGGCTCGCCACCATGCAGCACTTCCTGTCCAGGCTCGAATACCCGGACAAGGACGCCGAGGTCGTGACCGGACCCGATCCCCTCATCGCCGGCCCGGCCACGCGCGTCGTCAGCCGCGACAAGCCGATGGCGGACGCGCCCGGTTCCGTGGTCCGTTAGGCCAGTTGCCAACAGTCCCTCAACCCGGAGTGCCACCGTGCCCCGATTGCCTTCGCCGCGCCTGGCTCATGCCCCCCTCATTCTCGCCCTCCTGGTGACGCCCATGCTGGCCAGACCCGCACACGCCCAGACCGCTTCGGCCGAATACGCCCGCGAGGCTCGCGAAATCGCCGACAACACACAGCTCCGCAACGCCTTCCAAATCGTCGAGGACCTCGACGCGTGGGCGCTGGAGACGCTGATCGAGCTGACCGAGATCCCCGCGCCGCCGTTCATGGAGGAGGCCCGCGGGCGCCGCTTCGCCGAGTTGCTCATGGAGCACGGTGCCGACTCGGTGTGGACCGACGCGGAAGGCAATGTCATCGGTCTGCGCAAGGGCCGCCGCGGCGACCGCACCATCGGGTTCGGCGGCCACCTTGACACGGTCTTTCCCGAGGGCACCGACGTCACCGTGCGGCAGCGCGGCGACACCATCTTCGCCCCCGGCGTGGGGGACGACACGCGCGGCCTGGTGGTCCTGCTGGCCGTGCTGCGCGCCATGGAGGAAGCCGGGATCGAGACGGACGACGATGTGCTGTTCGTCGGGGTCGTAGGCGAGGAAGGCCTGGGCGACCTGCGCGGCATGAAGCACATCTACCGCGATCCCGATGCCGCGCCCGACGCCTGGATCGAAGTCGACGGCGGCGGACTGACCCGCCTCGTCATCGACGGCCTGGGCTCCGTGCGCTACCGGGTCACCTTCGCGGGCCCGGGCGGACACTCCTGGGGCGCCTTCGGGCTCGCCAACCCCGCCCACGCAATGAGCCGCGCGGTGCGCCACTTCCAGGACGCGGCCGACACGCTGACCCGCAGCGGCCCCCGCACCAGCTACAACGTGGGGCGCATCGGGGGCGGCACTTCGGTCAACGCCATCCCCTTCGACAGCTGGATGGAGGTCGATATGCGCTCGGTGAGCCCCGAGAGCCTGGCCCGGATCGAGGGCGTCTTTCTCGCGGCCATGGACCGGGCACTGGAGGAAGAGAACGCGTTGCGGCGCGAAGGCCCCCCGCTCACCGTGGAGAAGCTCAAGATCGGGGATCGCCCCTCCGGCGAAGGAGACCGCGGTGCGCCGCTGGTTCAGCGCGCACTGGCGACGACGGCGGTGTTCGGCGTGCAGGGACAGTTCGGCCGCTCTTCCACCGACTCGAACGTGCCGATCGCCCTGGGCGTCCCGGCGGTGACGATCGGCCGCGGCGGCATCGGCTTCGGTGGCCACTCACCGGGGGAGTACTGGGTCAACGTGGACGGGCATCTCGCGATTCAGCGGGCACTGCTGCTGGTCGTGGCCGAGGCCGGGATGGCGGGGGTGATCCCGTAGGCTGAGCGGTTTGTCGGCCACTCTTGGCTGATTCTGGCGGACAAATCCGTCAATCCCGAATCGATGATCGAATAGTGCACTTATTCTGTTCGTACCACTACGCCAGAGCTTGACAGCGACAATTGGGGGGTTGTTGGCTTGATATTATCCACATATGATGCATTACAGTCAATTTCGTCAATTCTCACCACTCCTACCGGGATCCGACCACACCCGTGCCTCCCGTCCACTACCAACAAGGCGGCTTTCCCCCCGATGCGCGCCTTGACTGGAGGCGCCTGGCACCCCTGATCGGTCCGGCGGCGGCGGCCGTCGCCCGCTATGACGCTCTCCTGGGCACCCTTCCGGAATCTCCATCCCTGCTGGCGGTTCTGCGCATCCAGGAAGCCGTGCATTCGTCGCGGATCGAGAACACCTACGCCAGCGTCACATCCGTGCTGGAATGGGAGGCGGGTATGGAGCCCGGGAACCCGCTGGCGCGCGACGACATCCGCGAGGTCCGGAGTCTTCTGGCCGCTGAGAGCCTCGTGAGGCGGCGACTCGAAGAGGGTCGTCTGTCCGTCAACGTGGTTCGCGAGGCGCATTCGCTGCTGGACACATCCCGTGGGCAGACCAAGTCACCCGGCGAATTCCGTCAGGAACCGGTTTGGACCGGCCAGCCCGGATCGACCGTCGACACGGCCACCTTCGTCCCCCTGGCGGCGGATCAGGTTCCCGGTGCGATGAGCGTCTGGGAGCGGTACATACACTCCGACGTGCGCGACCGGCTGGTTCAGATCGCCGTTCAGCACGCCGAGTTCGAGGGGATACATCCGTTCCTGGATGGCAACGGCCGCATGGGACGCCTGCTGATCCCGCATCTGATGTGGCAACAGGGGTTGATCCGGATACCCGTGTTTCGCCTGAGCGTGCGAATCGCCGCGCGGCAAGGCTTCTATTGGGATCGCTTGCTGGGTGTCTCGCGCGATGACGACTGGACAGGATGGTGTCTCTACTTCCTGGAGACATTGCGCAACCAGGCGGAGGATGGAACAAGGACGGTATCAGCCATGCTGACACTGTACCGCCGCGTCGAAAAATGGGTCGGAGAGGTCACCCGGACCCGCTACGTGCCGCCTGTCCTCGACGCCCTCTTCGCCCGACCGGTCTTTCGCGCCAGCGACTTCATCGCCGCGACCGGACTGCCGACTCGTTCGGCCCGCAGGCTTCTCGACCGCCTCGAGCAGATGTTCGTGATCGAGGAAGCCGTTCCCGCGCGGGGCCGGCTGCCAGCCGTGATGCGGTTTCCACACCTGCTGGGAATCGTGGAAGGACGGGACAACGGTAATCGCTGGCCGCGGCGAATCGCCACTCCTGCCAGCGTCACTCCTTCGGCCGCCCCACCGCTTCGGAAGAGCCGGGACCGAGCAGGCCCTCGGTAAAGTCCTGCCGCTCCTCCTTGGCGGCCCTGTGTTTCCCCTTCGCGGAACTTTTCATATAGAATGGTGATATATAGATTATCTTTATATTGACCCCGGGCCCGCTCCCGGACTCCAGCCACCCATTCAACGCAGAGGTGACCCGGTGCAGATCACGCTCTCCAAGAGAATCAACGAGCTGCTCGTCCTGGCGGTGCTGGAAACCGGCCCCGCGCATGGCTACCAGATCGCGCTGTCGGTCGAGGAGCGCACCGGCGGGCTCTTCACCTTCAAGCACGGCACGCTCTACCCCATCCTCCACCGCCTCGAGGCGGAGGGCCGGGTGCGGGGCGAGTGGCATGGCGAGGGCCGCCGCCGCAAGACGTATCGCCTCACCGCCACGGGCCGAAGTACCCTGGAGGCGGGTGCCGCCGAGCTGGAAGAGCAGTTCAACGTGCTGCTCAAGTTGCTGGGGCGGACCCATGCGGCCTGAGAGCGAGTTGGCAGCCGTTGCGCAGAAGCTGAAAGCGTCCCCCCGTCGGCGGTTGGAGCTGATCGAGGAACTGGGCGCCGATGCGGACGCTCTCCGGGAAGAACTGCAGCGCCGCGGGTACGACGCGAAGGCCGCGCGACGGATGGCGGCGGGACAGGTGGTGCCGTCGCGTGAGGCCCTGGCCGAACTGGAGGCGCAACACGCTCCGCGCCTGGGCCGGTGGATGCGGCGGACCAGGCTCGCGGGTGGCATCGAGCGGATGGGAGCCACGGCAACGGCCATCCTGGCCGGGTCGGCCGTGCTGGCGGCTCTCTGGTGGCAGAATCCGGGCGCGGCCAGCAGCCTGCTGGGGTGGTCCCTGGTTGTGGTCGTCGCCCTTCTCTCCTCCAACTGGGCCCGCGCTGCGAAGAGGCTTTGGATCGATGGGGACCTGCGGCCCGAAGTACGTCGGGTTCTGTGGGCCAGGCAGGTCGGACTGATTGTGGCGGCGGTGGCGCTGGGTGGTCTTGGCGCGTCCTGGGAGGTATTCGACGGGCTGGGAGCCCTCGGGGGACCGCCTGCCGCGGCATGGGCCGCGATTCAGCGCGCCGTCTTCTTTTCGGTTCTGGCGGTCGGCGCCGCGCTGTGCGGTCTGTTCGGCTGGCTGGCCCTCATTCCCCGTCTCGTCACCGACGAGGCATGCGAGCGCCGAATCGCGGCGCTTCTCAATCATTCGAGACGGTTCGTGAATCCGCGGACCGAAACAGGGAGGCCCTGATGTCCATTTTCGAACAGTCCGGAATCGTGGGAGTTCCGCTGTTGCTCGTTCTACTCATCGTCCTGGCCCAGGTTGCCTGGGTGGTTCGCGCGCGCTTGCGGAGGAGTGAGGATCCCGCCGATGGCTCGCGAGTTGGCGCAATCCTGGTCACAGGAGTCGTGGGGGCCTGCATCGGGCTGCTCGCGACCCTGATCGGGGTGTGGGTGTCCGCAGGCGCGATCACCAGCGCGGGCGAAGTGAGCACGGCGCTCGTCTGGAGCATGATCCGGCTCGCCATGACGCCGTCGATCATGGGGTTCGCCATTCTGGGCGTGGCGGCGGTCGCGTGGATCGTGCTGCACTACTGGGGCGCGCGCCGGCTACACGCTTGAGCGCCAGGAGTTGACGGCAACACCGACCTGAAGGGCCGTTGTCGGCCACTTCAGGCCGATTTTGGCCGACAAACCGCCCTAGCGCGGCCCGAACTGCCTCGCCGCCATTGCGTCATTCACCGCAGTCGGCAGCAGGAAGCGGAACCACCAGGCGAGGCGCGCCGTCCCGGTGACGAAATATCGCGCTCGGGGTCTGGGGCTCTCGAGAGCATGGATCAGCTGCGACATCACCGCCCTCATCCCGCGCTCGAAGGGATCCCTGGCCGGGTCGGAGCTGGAGAGGCGCGGCTTCATCTGCTCCTCGTAGTGCTCCCGCCAGACGCTTCGGCCGGAGTCGATCCACCTCTCGTGCTGGGCCCGGCCCTTCACGTAGATCGAGGTGCCGCGGATCGGCCCGGGCTCGATCAGCGAGACCTTGATTGCGGTCTTGCGCAGCTCGATCCGCATGCTGTCGGTCAGTCCCTCCATCGCATGCTTGGTCGCGGTGTAGGCGCCGCCGAAGGGCAGCGCCGTGAATCCCGCCGCCGACGAGCAGTTGACGATGCGCCCCCGGCCGCGCGCCCGCATGGCCCGCACCGCGTGCCGCGCGACCTCGTGCGGGCCGTAGAGATTGACCTGGAAGATGGCGTCCAGTGCCTCTCGGCTCAGGTCCTCGACGGCACCCGGCAGCGCAAAGGCGCCGTTGTTGAACACGGCGTCGAGATCGCCGTCACAGCGCGACAGGGCTTCCATCATCGCGGTGTCGATCGACTCCTGATCGGCGTAGTCGAGCGTAAAGCTCTCAAGGCCCTCTTCCCGCCGGGCATGGCAGTCCCGTTCGCTCCGGCAGGTCGCGAAGACCTGCCAGCCCCGCCGCTTCAGGCTTCTCGCCGCTTCCAGTCCGATCCCCGACGAGCAGCCGGTGATGAGTATCGTTCTCATGTTACAGGTCGTTCCTCCCGCCAAATCGGCAACGTCAAACATGTCGGTCCGCCTTCGCAGGGAATGCAGAGCGCGTCCGCGTCGAAGCACGTAACTTCGCACCCCGCGTCCCGCATCAGGCGCACCGTCTTCGGAACCCCTCCCACCGCGACGCACCGTCTCGGCCCGAGCGCCAGTACATTCTGATTCAGGCCGCCCGACGCCTCGAACTCGTCGTCGCCGGACGCCAGGCACTCGATCCCGCGATCCCGCATCAGCTGATGGAGCGCCACCGGCATCAGCCGGGGATATACCAGCGCCAGATCGTGGTCCAGCGGGCTGATCACCGACAGAAGGTGCAGGCAAGCCGCGCCGCCGTGCCACATCGGAAGATCGAAAGCGAGCACATCCACTCCGAGCGGGGCCAGGATCGCCTGCAACTGATCGATGCCCGCCTGGTTGGTGCGGAAGGTGCGCCCGGCCGCGAGCGTGCGGTCGTCGAGCCAGATCAGGTCGCCGCCCTCGGCCGTGCCCGGCGGCTCTATGGCGCCGATGACGGGCACACCGAGCCGTTCGTAGAGCGCCCTGTGCAGGGCCACCTCCGGGCGCCGCAGCGACTTGCCGGGCCGCAGCAGAATCGCGCCCCGGGGCGTCATGAACGAGGGATCGAAGACGAAGATGGAGTCGGCGAGGCTGTCGTCCGCGCCGGGGATCCACTCGATGTCGGCGCCCGACGCCGCGACGCACCGCGCGAAGGCATCGTATTGGCGCGCCATACGCGCCGCGTCGAGGGGTCCGGCATAGTGCCAGCGCTCCGGATCGGCGCCGTAGGTCGACGGGCCGGGGCGGCGCATGGCCACGCGGCGAAGCGGCGTCACCATGCTTCCGACGCCGAACCGGGCGGGCACGGCGGCCTCCTTGGTGGACGCGGCGTTGCCCCCGCCGCTCATTGCGACCCGCCCTCCGCGCCGGCCGACTCCGCCCTCCTCCACCTCATCAACGCGAACACCGGGATACCGGCCACCAGGAGCAGGAAGCCCCAGAACACCGTTTCGGCGCCGGCCCCCGCGATCGCCCACACGGCGAAGGCGAAGGCGAGGACGGCCACTGCGGCCCGGCCCAGCGCGATCCGGGGCATCGGGCCATCCACAGGGCGCTCGCGAAGGGCGAACATCAGCCCCGTCATGCTCGTGAATACGTATGGCACGAGGGTCGCCAGGGTGGCGAGCCGGATGAGAAAGGTGAAGGCGTCCACGAGGCCGCGCGTGTAGTTCATCGCGATGAGCAGCGACACCAGGATGCTGGAGAGGAAGAGGCCCGCCGTGGGTGTGCCGCGCCGGCTCAAGCGCGCGAACCGGTCCGGGAGCAGACTGTCGAGCGCCGCCGCCCGGGGGATCTGGCCGGTGAGCAGGACCCAGCCGTTGAGCGCGCCGAAACAGGATATGGTGGCGCCGGCCCCGATGAGCCAGCGCCCCCAAGGCCCCCAGATCGATCCGGCAGCGTCGGCGAACGGGGCTGTCGTGACCGACAGATCCGCCGGCGCGATGATCCCCATGACGGCGAAGGTGCAGGTGATGTAGATGGCGGCCGCGACCGTGGTCCCGAGGATGGTGGCGCGCGGGATGGTCCGCCGGGGGTCGCGCACGCTGTCGGCGGGGATCGTCGCGACCTCCAGGCCCAGGAACGCCCACAGGGTGAGCGTGACCGTGGCCGTGACCGCGCTGAACGCGCCTGTGCCTGTGCCTGTGGGGTTGAAAGGCTCGAAGTGGCCGGGCTGGAAGTACAGGAAGCCGATGGTGCCGATGGCGGCCAGCGGCAGCAGCTTGAGCACGGTGGTGACAAGCTGCACCCGCCCCGCGGTATGCAGGCCGTGGGCATTGACGAGCGTCAGGCTCCACAGAGCGATCAGCGCGACGACCAGGCCCGCGGCGGGTGAGGCGCCCATGCCGGGGAGGAAGACCGTCGCGTAGCTCGCGGTGGCGACGGCCAGCGCGGCGTTTCCGGCGAGGAGCGAGATCCAGTAGGACCACGCGATCCAGAAGCCCACGAAATCACCGAATCCCGCGCGTCCGTACGCGTACGGCCCGCCGACCCGTGGCATCGTCGCGCCGAGACGCGCGAGGACGAAGGCCAGACACAACGCCCCGCCGGCGCTCACGATCCACCCCGCGATGCTGATCCCGCCGAACGGCGCCAGCGACGCGGGGAGCAGGAAGACGCCCGCACCGATCATGCTCCCCGCGACGAGCGATGTGGAGGTCCAGAGCCCGAGCGCGCGCTTTTCCGTCATGAGGCAATCTACCAGCCGGCGGCAGGACCTGCGCTTGCGGCGTGATTCACCCCCGGTCGAATGCCGGGGGGATTCTGCTTGGGGCTCCTACGCGCGCTTTCGGTAGATCAAACGCCTCACTTCGTGGTACCATTCCGCTCCGAATTCATCGATGAGCCTCGCCCGACCGCGCGAAATCATGGTTCGCTGAACGTCGTCCATATAGTCGGGCGAATACGTTTCCTGCTTCAGCAGGCGGGGACCCTTCGGGGTCACCCGAAACGTTCTCACGGTCAAGGAGCCATCGTACGCAGCCAGTTCGTGAAGCTCCTTGCTGCTCCGTACGATCGCCACATCTTCGCCCCGGGCGGTCACCCCCGTGATTACATCGAACAGGAGCTCTCCGGCCTCCATCGGTGCAGGAATGTAGTCCTCCAGAGAAATGGCCCGCTCATCAAGCACACGCTTCAGTACCTCGGGTACCGATGCCGGTGCCACGTCCAGACTGTCGCGTCCCGTGAGTGCCAGTAATATCGCCATCCATATCCTCCCCTCCCCGCTTCGCTCGCATGGGGGGCTATTGCTGTGTGTGAGGCGCCGGGGGAATCGACTTTGCCCTCCGGCGCGGGGGAGATTGTCCCCCTTGGCGGAGTCATTCCCGCCCGGCGCAAATCTGTTCCATCGTTCCTGGACATCGGGCGAGCCCGGGCAAGTGCGATGCGGGCTGGCGCGGAGGCGCAGATGGCGGCATCGTCCAATCGGGTGCCGCCCAACCCCGGGCACGGCACCACCCAACCGACCGAGGAGAACCGATCGATGCCGGGAGTATCATTTGACAGGAGGCCGACCTGTCCTGGCGCGGCCTCCGCGGTCCTGCTGTCCGCGGTGTTTGCTTTTGCGGCCGGGTGTGGGCCTGTCGCGGAGGCGGCACGGCCAGGCGGCCCGGAGACGGAGTCTGGCGAGATGATCTTCCCTGCGACCAATCGCCCGGACGTGCGCGGGATCTCCGGCGCCGTGTCGGCCGGCCACCCCCTCGCCGCGGCCGCGGGCCACGAGGTGCTGCGCAGCGGCGGCAACGCCATGGACGCCGCAATCGCCATGGCCGGGGTGCTGGCCGTGGTTCGCCCCCACATGAACGGCATCGGCGGCGACGCCTTCGCGCTCTACTACGAGGGGGCAAGCGGCCAGGTCCACGCGATGAACGGCAGCGGGCGCGCCGGCGCGCTGGCCACCCCCGCCCTTTTCGCCGGGCGCGGACTGGACGTGATGCCCGGCAACGGCCCCCTCTCGGTGTCGGTCCCCGGAGCCGTCGCGGCCTGGGTGGACGCGCTGGACCGCTTCGGGACCCGGCCGCTCGATGATCTGCTCACCCACGCGGTCCGGTACGCTCGCGACGGCTTTCCGGTATCGACCCGGCTCGCCAGCGACATCGTGGCCTCGTCCGGCGCGCTCAACGACCACGCCCGCGCGCTCTACACGCCCGGCGGGGAGCCGCCGCCGGTGGGCAGCCTGCTGCGTAATCCCGCGCTGGCGGCCACCCTGGAACGGATCGCCGCCGACGGCAAGGACGGGTTCTACCACGGGTGGGTGGCCGAGCGACTCTCAGCGTTCCTCGAGGAGGAGGGCGGCTATGTCCGCGCGCCCGACCTTGCCGCGCACACCACCACCTGGGTGGAGCCGCTACGGGGTGACTATCGCGACTACACGATGCTGGTGCTCCCGCCCAACACGCAGGGGATCGCCCAGCTGCAGCTGTTCGAGATGGCCAGGTCCTTTGACCTGGCGGCGATGGGACACAACAGCGCGAGCTACCTGCATACCCTCGTCGAGATGAAGAAGCTGGCCTTCGCCGACCGGGACCAGTGGGCGGCCGATCCCGAGTTCACCGACCTGCCGCTCGACGACCTGCTGGATCCCGACTACCTGGCGGCGCGGGCGGCGATGGTCGACCCGGGCGCTGCGGCGGGCGAGCGGATGCCCGGGGTTCTCGCCGACATGGTGGCCGCAGCCTCGGGCAGCTCGGACCGGGACGATTCCGGAGACACCGTCTATCTCACGGCGGTGGACCAGTGGGGCAACGCGGTGAGCTGGATCCAGAGCCTGTTCGCCGGCTTCGGCTCCGGCCTGCTCGAGCCCGAAACGGGGGTCGTCCTCCACAACCGCGGCGCGCTCTTCAACCTGGAAGAAGGCCATCCGAACATCATCGCGCCCGGAAAGCGCCCCTACCACACCCTCACACCCATGATGGCGCTCAACGGCGATGGCAGCTTCGCCTTCACCCTGGGCACGCCCGGCGGGGACAGCCAGCCGCAGAGCCTGCTGCAGATCGTCAACAACTTCGCCCTCTTCGGCATGACGCCCCAGGCCGCGATCGAGGCGCCGCGCTTCCGAAGCTACGGCGGGCTGAGGGTCGCCTTCGAAGATCGTGTCGCGAACTCCGTGCTGGCCGGGCTCGGGGCCCTGGGCCACGAGGTGGAGGTCGTGCACGGGTGGACCGCCACCTTCGGCGGCGCGCACATGATCCTGCGGGACACCGACGGCACACTCACCGCGGCGTCGGATCCGCGGCGTGAGGCCTATGCGATTGCGTACTGAGGGGTCGGCGTGACCCGGGCGGTGCGGACGCCTGCGCGGGTGGGCAAGTGACCGACGCGGCGCGGAAGCTGGCCGCCAGCGGCGCGGCCCTGGCATTCACGGGCGTGGCACTGGGTGCCTTCGGCGCTCATGCCCTGGCCGGCCTGCTGTCGCCCGCCGACCTCGGCACCTTCGAGACGGCGGTCCGCTACCAGATGTATCACGCGCTGGGCCTCTTCGGTGTGGCCTGGCTGGCCGAGCGGGGCGGCCATCCACTCGTGGTGCGCGGCGGGTGGCTCCTCGTCGCGGGAACCGTGGTATTCTCCGGCACCCTATACCTGCTGGTACTGACGGGCGCGCGTTGGCTGGGTGCGGTCACGCCCATCGGCGGCGTGATGCAGTTGGCCGGGTGGCTGCTGGTCCTCCTGGGCTCGTTGCGGAAGGCCGCCTAGGGCGTCACAGAGCAGTTTGTCGGCCACTTTTGCCCGAAAATGGCCGACAAAACGCTGCGGGCCGGGCGCAGTTCGTCAGCGCCTCAACTCCACCGGCTGTCCGTGCGGGGTGTGCCGATACGCGTCGGCCCAGGCTTCCTTCCGTTCGTCGAGCGCGGACGAGTCGCTCAGGCCGCGCTCGAGGACCAGGCGTTCCAGCGCCGACACCCAGTGGTGGTAGTAGCGCGAGCCGTCGTCGGGCTCTCCCCGCGCTGCCGCGGCGGCCAGTTCGTCGGCGAGCGTGCGGGCCCACGTCTTCCAGCTGAAATGCCCCTGCTCCGACAACTTCACCGCCAGCGCGAACGCCTGCGCCTGCCACGGCTCATCGAACACGGGGCCATCGTCATCCCGGGGAAGCGGGGGCAGCGCTTCGAGGCGCTCGGGAGAGACCTGGGTTGACGGTGTCACGTCTGGCTGCGATGGGTCGGGCTTCATTACAGCGGCTCCAGGTAGTCTTCCCACAGGTCCACGTAGACCGCATCGCTCGCGGCGGCACGCTCGCCCCACAACTCCCGCGCCTCGAACCGCACCGAGTAGACGTGCTGCGGACGGTCGCAGGGTTGCCGGCCGGCCGCGTCGGTATCCTGGAGCGCGTAAACGCCGCAGTCCTCGACGACCGTCCCGACGCGTCCCCGCACGTAACGGGGCTGCCGGGTGTGTCCGGGCGGGTGCAGGTTCCGGCAGCGGACCCGATCGCCCGGGCGGAAGCCGGAGGGTGCATCATGGTCCAGAAGGCCGAAGCCCAGCGATCCGGAATGCGGCGGAAGCACCTCGGGCCGGGGCGCGCCGGGGTCGGCCCTCCCGCTTTCGAGTTCGGTCTCGGTGACCAGGCCGGCGCTCAGCAGCCGGCTGGCCATCATGTGGAACCAGCGTTCGTAGTACGACATTCGCAGGTACCGGGCCGGCGGGATGCGCTCGAGCACGAAGCGGAATCCCGGCCAGTTGCGGCCGCGCCCCCATCGCTTCACGGCGCGCGTCAGGGCGTACACCCGGCCCTCCCAACGATGGTGAAAGACCGGCTCGTCGTCTTCGGGCCGCACCGGGCCGAAGCCGTCCATCCCGCCCATGTCGTGGATCGTGTTCATCGTCCGTCATCCGCAGGCGACGGCGCCGCGACCCTCGCCACGCCGACCATCGAATCGCGGGTAACCAGGGCGGCGAGTTCCTCCTCCGTCATGCCCTCGGTGCCGGACGGGCGCTGCGGAAGCACCAGGTAGCGGATCTCGGCCGTACTGTCCCAGACCCGCACCTCGACATCGTTCGACAGGTCGAGTCCGAACTCGCGCAGTACCTCGCGCGGCTCGATCACGGCCCGGGCCCGGTATGCGGATGACTTGTACCAGGTCGGGGGCAGTCCCAGCGTCGGCCACGGATAGCACGAGCACAGCGTGCACACGATCACATTGTGTACGGTGTCGGTATTCTCGACCACTTTCATGTGCTCGCCCTGGCCGCCCAGGTAGTCCAGTTCGCCGATGGCCGAAGTTCCGTCGGCGAGCAGCCGCTCGCGAAAGCCGGGATCGATCCACGCCCGCGCGACGACCCGCGCACCGTTCTGCGGCCCGATGCGGTTCTCGTAGGCGTCCACGATCTCGTCGAGCGCCGCCGGATCGACCATCTCCTTCTCGGTGAGGAGCGACTCCAGCGCCTTCACCCGGAGCGCGATGTCCGACGGCACGTCCTGGTGGTCGTGATCGTGGTGGTGGTCGTGGCCGTGATGGCCGCCGTGACTGTGATCGCCCATGAAGCTTCCTCCCTGTCGGCCGCGCTTACTTCAGTTCCACCAGCTGCTCCGGATACACCCGCACCACGATGTAGGTGATCGTCTCGGTAATCTCGCTGAAACCGTGCGGTGAGTTCGCCGGCACGATCACCATGTCCCCCGCCCCGACCTCGCGGCTGACTCCGCCCTCGATGCCCCCCACCGAACTCGGCCCGGTGAGCCTGCGCACGGTCCCGCCTTCGGGATCGAGCGCGCGGCCGTTGGTGAGCGCACCGCCCGTCACCATCGTCCCCCGCCCCGACACCACGTAGTAGACCTCGGTCTGGTTGTGGTGCTGGATCGCGCCCAGGGTCGTGGTCGGCGGACGCTGCACGAGCCCGACCCCGACGTTGTGCCCGCCCGCGTCGATGTGCCGGATCTGCTGGTCGCTGACCCTGCCTTCCGGCGCGTTGCCGATCGTGGCGAGGATGTCGGCGGCCGAGATGTGGACGCCTGCGGGATTCTGCCCGTCGCCGGGCGCTCCGGTCCAGAGCAGCGCGGCGGCGAGGAGAAAAAGGATCGCTTTGGTCATTGCGGATCTCCTGGGTGGGTCGAGAGCGTAAAGATATCCCTACAACGACTTGTTGGGCAGCATGCCGAACACGTTGTCGATGAGTTCCCGGGCCTGCGGCGGCACCCCCTTGAGCGTCGCCGGGATCCCGGATTGCCCTACCTCCTCCACCAGGCGCTTGAGCACCATGGCGCCGGTGAGGTCGATCCGGCCCAGGCCTTCGAGGTGGATCACCACCTCCGACACCTGTCCCGCCTCGGCGAGTCGCGCCGTGATCGCCTCCTCGAGCCTCGGAGCCGATGCGAACCAGAGGATTCCGGTCACCTCGAGATGCAGCACGTCGTCCTCCATCCAGCTCTCGAATCCGGCCCGCCGTTCACGCCACACGTGGATCGCCAGCGACACCAGGATCCCCAGCAGCAGCGCCTGCTCGATCCTCGGCGCCAGCAACAGGCACATGATGAGGGTGAACCAGACCACCATCCCCTGGATGTGCGACAGCTTCCACACGCCCACCAGCAGCCGGGGCTTCACCAATCCGGCCACGGCCGCGATCACGATCCCGGCCAGCACCGCCTTCGGCAGCGCGGTGAGCAGGCCCGCGAAGGGCAGGAAGACCAGAACCGCCAGGCCGGTAACCACACCGGACCAGCGCGAGTAGGCCCCGGAAAGGTGGTTCAGGCTGCTCCGCGAGAACGATCCATCCACCGGGAGGCCCCCGAAAAAGCCGGACGCAACGTTTGCCGCCCCTTGCGCAACGAATTCACGATCAGGATTCCAGGAGACCCGGTCCTGCGTTGCGTGGCTGCGCGAAATCGCGGTCGACTCGGCGAACCCGACCAGCGCGATCACCGCGCCCGGCACGACCAGCTGGGGCAGAAGCGGCCACGGCAGTACGAAGCTGAAGGGCGGCAGCGAGCCGGGGATGTCGCCGACGATCGGTCCCGTGTAGCCGAAGAGGACGGAGAAGAGCACGCCTCCGATCACCGCGACCAGGGCGCCCGGGAAGAGGACATGGATTCGCCGCGCAAAGAGCGTCGCGGCCACCGTCAGCACGGTCAGCACCACCGCCGCCGCACTCCACGAGCCGGGACTGCCGAGGACCTGGAGCGTTCGCCCAACCAGACCGCTTTCGGAGGCCCCCGCCATTCCGAGCGTCGAGGGGAATTGCGAGAGCAGGATCAGGATCGAGGCCCCGGACGTGAACCCGCGGAGCACCGGCTGCGACATCAGGTACGTGACCTTGCCCGCCTGAACGAATCCGATCGCCAGCCGCGTGAGACCGACGATCAGCGCCAGCAGCGCCGCAGCACCGACGTACTCGGGACTCCCCGGCACGGCGATTGTGACGAGCGCACCGTGGGTCAGCAAGGCGGTGAGCGCGACCGGACCCGTCTGCAGGTAGGGGCACGAGGCCAGGAGCCCCGCCGCCACCAGCGGAATCGCCGAAGCGTAGAGGCCGTGTACGCTCGGCAGCCCCGCGAGTTCGGCATAGGCCATGCTTTGGGGGATGATGAGGAGCGCCACGCTCAGCCCGGCGACGATATCGCGCGAGGACCCGCGACGCCCTGTCCACGGATCGGGGGAGGCCGATCGGCCGGTCACGGCGTCCCTCCCGCGCCGACGCCCACACTCGCCGCCTCGCCGAGCTCCGACATCAGCGCTGCCGACCCGGCCGCACGCTCCGACCACCACCGCGTGATCTCCACCGCCCCCCCCCGCCCCCCCACCCTGCCGCTCCACTCCCGCGCGTGGCTCGACAGCCACTGCAGCGTCGCGCCGGGGTCCTGGGCGAGGAACGATTGCAGCACATAGCGCCGCTCCCCGGCGCGGCACACCATCCCGGTCTCGTCACTGAGCCGAACAAGATCATCGCGCAGCAGGATGACGCCGGAGCGCACCGGCGCAAGCAGCGACGAGATGAAGGCCTCGCCGCCCTCGGTGCGCGGGTCCGCAAGGGGTGGCGCCTCGCGAAGGGCGGCGGGAAGGTAGTCCGGGAGGGCCATCTCGGCGCACAGCTGGTCGAGGGCCTCCCCGAGGAGCGCCGCCCACGCCCCGTAGAAGGGGTCGCCGCACCCCTCGAACGAGGCCAGGTACGGTCCCGCCCAGGATGCGATGTGCTCCCAGACGAGGGTGACGCGGGCCTGCTCGAGGAGGGCCGCGCGGGCTTCGTCGGGTTCGTCCTCGCGCCAACGGTCGAGCGCGGCCAGGAGCGCCAGCAGGGAGGCGAGGTGGTCGGCCTCGGTTGCGTCGTCGCGCCCCGTCGCGGCCTCCCCAATCCCCAGCGCCCGCCGAAACCCCGCAATCCGGTCGCGCGCTTCGCCGCCCATCATGCCCTCGCGCCCCAGGTAGACCGAGGCGTACGGATAGCGCTGATAGGCGACCACGCTGCCATGCAGGGCCGGGGCCGGCATCGACGGCAACCCCAGAGCCTCGGCCACGCGACCGTGCTCCGGGACCGGAGCTTCGATCAGCGCTCCGAGGGCTCGGAAGAGTTCCATGGGAGTCTGTAGGCTTCCCTGTCCGGGCGCACCGGACGCAGGAGCCAGAAGGGGCGCCGGGTCCCGTCGGGCGTGTGCTGCGCCGCGTGGCGGGTCAGCTTCAGCCACTGCCGAAAGGCCTCGCGCGACCTGGCCGTGTCGACGGAGATGTCGCCGTAGCGGTCGCTGCTGCCGGCTTTCGTCACGCGCACGGCCTGGTGCCAGCAATGGGAGCCGGAGATCGGGTCGGGCTGGACCGGGAAGGTCATGTTCTGGTGCACCCCGACATCGGTCCACCAGATCCGCGCGGTGTCGGGGTCGTTGGATTGGAAGGGACCGGTGCCCCCCTTCCGCGAAATCCCCCAGTCGGTCCCTTCACGGTCGAGCGACACCGTTGCCATCGTCTGCCGCGGCCCGTCCCCCGTCTTCCACCGCCCCATGTGATGCGAACACGCTACGACCCCGGGATGGATGCCCTCGGTGACCCACGCCTTCACGACGAAGTGCCCGATCTGCGTCTCCACCCTGACCAGGTCGCCCGTTCCGACGCCGATCCGGGCCGCGTCCCCCGGATTCAGCCACAGCGGGTTGGTGTGCGCGATCTCGTTGAGCCACTTCGCGTTCGCGCTCCGGGTATGGATCTGCACCGGGAGGCGGAAGGTCGAGATCAGGCACATCTGCCCTGGCTCCAGGCTCGCCGGATGCACGTGGCTGCGCACGTAGTCCGGGACGGCCATCTCCGGCCATCCCCACTCGGCGAGCGTCCGGGACCAGAATTCGAGCCGTCCGGTCGGGGTCGGAAAGCCCCGCCGCACCTCGCCGCCCACTTCGACGCCCACCCGCCGGCGTCCCTCGCCGTCGCCGTCGAGCGGCGGGAGCGGCACCACATTCGGCGACGGCGGCGCCGCGGCCCGGGTGTAGGCACGCCCGCCCGCGTCCACCTGCACGTCCTCGAGCTCGGCCTCCGGGACGCGCTGCTCGTACACGGGCCCCACCGTCGAGCCAATCTCGAAGGCGCCGTAGCGACGCATGTACGCGAGCGGCGAGAGCCCCTCCCGCGCGGCCTTCTCCGGGAGGCCCGGGACGGAGTTCTCGAAGATCCACCCGTAGTACTCGTCCACGGTCATCTTCTCTCCAGGCCGTTCCCGCGACTCGAAGAAGCGCCGGATGCCCCGTGAGCCGTCCGGGTCGATCCTCCACGTCAGTTCAATCCAGAACTCGTTCTCCTCCCACACCTCGCCAGGCGTGACGTCTCGGGTGGACGACACCTTCTCGCCGAGCCGCTCGCGCGCCGCACGCAGCACCGGCTGCCGGAATCCGATCCAGAGGCCGTCGTACTGCTCGTACGAGGTCAGGTCGTGGCGCTCGGACGAGTGGCCCATCGGCAGCACGTAGTCGGCGAAGAACGCGGTCTCGTTCCAGGTCGGGGTGAGCGCGACGTGGAGTCCGATGCGCTTGGGGTCGGTGAGCATCTCCAGCCACGAGAAGCCGTCCGGGTTGGTCCAGACGGGGTTGTAGACGCGGGTGAAATAGACATCCAGATGCCCGTTTCGCTCGGCCGTCAGGTGCGGCAGAAGGAAGGACATCTCCATCAGGCTCAGCGGGTAGTCGGCTGGCCAGGTCAGGTCGTTCCAGCGCTTGGGGTGTTGCGCGGGCATGCGGATGGGGCGCGGCACGAACTTGTTCCACGAGTTCGGATGGGTGCCGCCGGGCACCGCGACCGCGCCCATGAGGGCGTTGAGGAGGAAGAGGGTCCGCGCCACCTGCCAGCCGCCGAGATTCCCCGCGGCCGCGCTGCGCCAGTTGTGGGTGGAGAGGCGGGTGCCGGCGCCGGCCACGATCTCGGCCGCCGCCGCGATCGTCTCGGCCGGGACGCCGCTCTCGGCCGCGGCGAACTCGAAGGTGTACTCGGCGTAGAGGTCGCCAAGCGCGCTCTGGAAGGCTTCGAAGGTCGCGGGCTGGTCCGGGTGGCATTCGGCCATGTATTCGCCCCAGTTCCACCACCGCTCGACGAACTCCGCGTTATACCGCCCCGTCCGGATGAGATGGTTTGCGATCGCAAGCAGGACCGCGGCCTCGGAGCCCGGGTAGGTCGAGAGCCAGTGGTCGGCGTGCGTCGCCGTGTTGGAGAGCCGCGTGTCGAAGACGATCAGCTTCGCGCCCCGCTTCTTGCCCTCCATGACCCGCTGGGCGTGCGGATTGAAGTAGTGCCCCGCCTCCAGATGGCTGCTCACGAGCAGGATCACCTGCGCGTTCTCGTGGTCGGGGCTGGGCCGGTCCATCCCCATCCAGAGGTGATAGCCGGCGCGCGCGCCCGAGGAGCAGATGTTGGTGTGTGAGTTGTGACCATCCACGCCCCACGCCGCGAGAGTCCGCTCCGTGAAGCCGTCCTCGCCGGGACGCCCGACGTGGTACATGATTTCGCGGTGCCGGTCCTCGTCGATGGCCAACTGGATCCGCCCGGCGATGTCGTCCAGCGCCTCGTCCCAGGCGACCGGTTCCCACTTCCCCTCGCCGCGCTCCCCGGCCCGCTTGAGCGGCGTGAGGATGCGGTCCGGATCGGTGAGCTGGGTGACGGTGGCCGGTCCCTTCGCGCAGTTGCGCCCGCGCGACCCCGGGTGCTCGGGGTTGCCCTCGAACTTGCGCACCTCAAGGGTGTCCCGGTCGACATATGCGAGCAGCCCGCAGGCCGATTCGCAGTTGAAGCAGGTCGTGGGGACCAGCATGTACCGCCGCTCGACGCGTTCGGGCCACGCCTTCGAATCGAGCTCGACCCAGTCGCTCCAGCGCTCCTTGGGAGGGAAGGCGGCCAGGTGGACGCGGCTGGCGCCCGGGTAGAAGGTCTCGCCGCGGGACTCGACGTCGGCGCGCGCGGCCGAGACGCGCTGGTTGAGGTCGTCGAGGGTGGATGAGCCGCCGCCGTTGCCGCGCGTCATGCGAGCGGCACCGACTGGCCGGCCTGCACGTAGGCGTGCTCGTACGCCAGCAGGGCGAGGAGCCCGATGGGGACGACGACCCAGCCGAGCCAGGGGGCCGCCACGCCGAGGAGCGCGCCGAGGAGCCCCGCCCGGAACCAGCCCCGGAAACGGCCGTGGGTCATCTCACGCTCGGCGAGGCGGGCGTGGGCGGTGGGAGGCGGCATCAGGACCTCGCCGAGGATCATCAGGGCGTGGGCGGCGCTACCCAGTGCGAAGAACTGGAGGGAGGCGGTGACGGTCGCGGCGGCGGCGGTGGTGGCCTCGCCTGCCGCCAGGGCGCCCGGCAGGAGGGGCAGAGCCAGCGCCACCAGCGCAATCGCGCCGGCCCCCGCCATGAACGCCTGGACCAGGAAGTGCGCGGGCAGCAGGGGGTTCTGCCACATGTCCCGCGCCTTGGCCTGGCCGAAGAGGAAGGCGGTGTAGACGGCGGTGAGGACCGCCAGGGCGCCGCCCGCAAGGCCGAGCCAGAGCGGTGGCGACGCGCCCGTCCAGGCTATCGCGAAGTGGGCCGCCAGCGCGGCTCCGTAGCCGCCGATGATGAAGCCGCCCCGCACCAGCCAGCTTCGCCACTGGGGCCGCCGGAAGATGAGGAGGAAGCGCGTGGGGTGTTCCAGGTCCCAGATCAGGATCGCGCCGGTGAGGGCCAGGAAGACACCGGCCACAATCGGCGCGACGAACGTCCAGAGCGGACTCGCCGCGGTGATCGCCCCGGTCAGGAGCAGGAGGAGCGGCGCCAGGTACGCGCCCGCGGCGATGGATTTCGTCCAGGTGTACAGCGACACGCGAAAGTCCCAGGGCGCCCGGTGTGGAATGTCGTAGCTGAGCACCGCTGCCGCGGACGAATTCCAGGGTCCGGGATGCCCGGACGGCACCCCGTGGTCCACGTCACCCTGCTCGCTCCACATGAACAGCCCCCCGGGCGGCCGCTGCGCCGCGAGCGGATCGAGGGTCACCTGGTCCCCGCCCTTGTAGTACAGCTTCGGCCGCGTCTCCTTCTCGGGCCGCCGCACCGCCACCGGGTCGCGGTTGATGATCTGGGCGACGCGCGAAGACGGGTCGTTCATGTCCCCCACCAGCAGCGCTTCCGTCGGGCACACGACCACACACGCCGGCTCCAGTCCGATGTCGAGCCGGTGCGCGCAGAAGTTGCACTTCTCGGCCGAGTGATCGTCCGGGTTGATGAAGATTGCATCGTATGGACACGCCGCGATGCACGCCTTGCACCCGATACAGGCGCTCTTGTCGAAATCGACGATCCCGTCCGCCCGCTTGAACATCGCCGAGGTGGGACAGGCGGAGACGCACGGCGGCGCCTCGCACTGATTGCAGCGGGTGACCTGGAAGGAGCGCCGTGCCTGCGGGAAAGCACCGGTGTCGACGTACTTGACGTACGTGCGCGTCACCGAAAGCGGCACCTCGTTCTCGGATTTGCAGGCGGTGGTGCAGGCGTGGCAGCCGATGCAGCGGGTCTGGTCGACCACCTTGGCCCACGCGGGGCGGCGGATGGTGTCGGTGGGATCGGGTTCGGCGGGCACGTAGGATGGCTTTGGGAACTGGTCGATTGGGTCGAGGGCACTTCACAATACGCGCAGGGGCTGGCAGGCAACAGCGCACGCAAGCAAGATAAAACTCCAACCCCCGAACAAGAGCAGCGCATGGAGCGCTCGAACGTAAAGCAAGCATGACATTATGTAATGTTAACATGACATTGCGAGTCGCTGAGCGCCACGGTCCAGGCTGGGTGCATTCGCCGACCGAATGCAGCGGCCGTTCTTTCACGGGCTGCCGGCCATGAGGGCATGTCTGTTCGCTGACGACCGCCTGGTGCTGGCCAACGGGGCCTCCGATCTGCCATCCCTGAGGGAGGCGGAGGGGTGGGGTGCGGGGGACCCCGAGTGGTTTGCGGTGGGTGCCCCGGAGGCCGATGTCGTTGCGGCACAGGCACCCGGCGGCTGGCAGCCCCCGGAGGGCGTGGTCGCAGTCGGGCTGCGCGCCGCGCTGATGATGCTCTCCGAACCTTCCCTGACCCTGGCCCTCACCGCGGCCCATCTTGCCCGCTGGCACCGCACATCGCGCTACTGCGGGGTGTGCGGCTCCGCGACCGCGCGGTCGCCCCGACACCAGGCCATGGTATGCGAGTCGTGCGGCCATCTCGCATTTCCGAAGGTGTCGCCGGCCGTGATCGTCCAGGTCACGCGGGGCCGGGAGATCCTGCTCGGACGTTCCCGCCGTCATCCGCACGGTTCGTATTCCGTCCTCGCAGGCTTCGTCGACCCGGGCGAAAGCCTCGAGGACGCCGTGCGTCGGGAGATCGAGGAGGAATCGGGGATCCACGTGCGCGACATCGGGTATTTCGGGAGCCAGCCCTGGCCGTTCCCGGACTCGCTGATGGTCGGCTTCACCGCCGCCTACGAGAGCGGCGTCGTACAGAATCGCGACGATGAACTGGAAGACGTGGCCTGGTTTGCCGCCGACGCGCTCCCCCCCGTGCCGCCTTCCTACAGCATCGCGCGAGCGCTGATCGACGACTTCGCCAGGCGCAACGGGGTCGATCCGGCGGCGATTCCGACCTGGCAGAGGCCGATACGACCCCGTTGATGCGGCAACCGTGTTCGCGAGGTCCCGAGCAGCGTTACCATTGTTCGATCATCCATCGTCGCCACTCCAGTTGAATCAGCACATGACCAGATCGATTCTGACCGCCATCGCCACCGCAGCCATCACGGGCGCCTGCGCCACCACGCCATCGGGTCCCCCACCCTTCGACCCGATCGGCAGCTACACCTACACCGCCTATTCGGAAGGACAGCCCCTCCCCGGCACCATGACCATCACGGAGGGCGAGACGGGGTACGAAGGCACCATCCACAGCGACGTCTTTCCGCCGATCTCGATCACGTCCGTGGTCGTGGAGGGGCAGGCGGGCACGATCGAGGCCGCCGGACCTACAGGGCCGGTGGTCATCGAGTTCCTGGCGACCGAAGGCACGATCGAAGGCACCTGGGTCATGGGCGAGCAGGGGGGCAACTTCACGGCCACCAAGATCGGCTGAGGGAGCAGCCCGGGTCGTCTAGCCGAGGTAGCGCAGCACCGACAACGCCACCGCCCGGGCGCCGTCCATCAACTCGCGCACCGAGATGGATTCGTTCTCGCGGTGAGCTCCGGACACATCCCCAGGCCCGAAGAGCACGCCGGGTGTCCGCCCCGCGTTGACCAGATGGCGGAGATCGGAGCCGTAGGGCACCCCCACGAGGTTCCCGCCGCCCAACCCGAGATCGCGCGCTACACCCCGCACCGCTGTCACGATGGCGGCATCGGCGGCCGTATCGCACGGCGCGAACTGTCCTCCCCACCACTCAACCCGCGCCGGGTGCTCGCGCAGGAAGTCGTGCCGCTCGCAGCACGCAGCGACGCGCGCTTCGAAAGCGAGCCGGGCCGCCGCCACGTCCTCGTGAACCGCCACCCCGAACCGCCCCTCCGCGCGCAGCATCTCCGGCACCGACGAGGCCCACTCCCCGCCCCGCACAGTCCCGATGCAGATGGGATAGGGAGACGGATAGGTGGCCAGGCGCGGCTCGTTCACCGTGGCGTTGCGCTCGGCCTCGAAGCTCATGAGATTCCGGTAGAGGAGGATGAAGTTCTCCAGCGCGCTCACCCCCTCGTGGCGCATGGCCCCATGCGCGGCGCGGCCGGGCACGGTCAGGCGGAAATTCAGCGCCCCCGCCTGGGCAGTCGCCACCTCGAGCCGCGTCGGCTCCAGCACGATGGCGCCGTCGCCCACATGGCCGCGCAGCACCGATGCGAGCGTGCCGAGACCACCGTCCTCCTCGGCGATCACCGACTGGATCAGCAGTGAGCCCCGCAACGCGGCTCCCGAATCGACGATCGCCCTGACTCCGGCGAGCCCGGCGACTAGCGGCCCCTTCATGTCAAGCGCACCGCGCCCGTACACGCGGCCACCTCTGACGTCCATCTCGAAGGGCGGGGTCGTCCATCTCTCCAGGTCGCCGGGCGGCACGACATCGACATGCCCGTTCAGCACCAGCGCCGGGCCCGCTTCTTCGCCCTTCATCCTCCCCACCACCCCCAGTGGGTCATCCCTGTCGATCTCGCTCGTGTAGTCGGGATGGCGACGGAGTTCGGCTTCGTCGATCTCCCAGACGTCGAGATCGAGGCCCAGTTCGCCCAGCACGCCGGCCATGTGCTCCTGCGCGGCCCGTTCCCGACCCTGCCAACTGGGAATCGCGACCAGTTCCTCGAGGGTCCCCAGCAGCCACTGCTCGTCGACGGCCTCCAGCACCGCCTTTTCGACGGCGCTCAGCGATCGGAGCGGGTGCCGTGTCGTCACTTGCCTGCCCACGCGGATCGGCCCGAATTCATCGCGACGATGCGGGGAAAGTGGTCGGCTTTCGGCTTACGGCGACTCCGAAAACCTCATCGCCCACAGCCCCGAATTGATGTCCGCGAACCACACCAGGTCGCGGTGGGGCATCACGCTCCAGGCACCCGGCGAGTTGGGAATGAACCCCACCGGATCGAACGCCTTGTAGACCGAGACCTCGCGGCCCTGCGTGTACAGGTTGCCCATCAGCTCGCCCGAAACGTCCACGAGCCTCATGCCGCCCTCGTAGTAGGCCTGGTAGAGGATGTCGTTCTCCACCCAGATGTTGTGCGTCCCGAACTCCGACACCTCGTAGCGCGCGACCATCCTGGGGTTCTCGGGGTCGTCGAAGTCGATCACCTGGATGTATCCCCAGCTGGCCCGCGGGTAGCCGCCCCTGCCGGTTTCGGGATCGTACTTCTGGCGGAAGTCGGGACCGACCCCCTCCCACGCCATCCCCTCGCGCGTCAGGATCTCGTCGCCGATGAAGACGTAGAACTTGCCCGCCGACTCGGAGTAGTACGGGAACACCGCGTGCGTGGCCCCGGTTGGCACCGGATAGTTGGTCACGAACACCGGGTTCTCGATCGTACCGCCCCAGCGGCCGTTCCCCACATCGACCACGACCAGCCCCGATCCCCACTCCGCCGAGTACGCGATCCCGTCGTGGACCCACACGTCGTGGACCCGGCTGTGCGGGTGATCATATTCGGAGACGAACGTCGGATTGTAGAGGTCGCGCATGTCGAGGATCACATACTTGTCGCCGTTGGAGAGTGCGAACAGGTAGTCGTTTGTGGGAAAAGCGTTGTGGACGCCTCCTGTCAGCCCCTCCGTGTATTCGGCGGCGATGACAGGGTGAGCCGGATCTGCGAGGTCGAGGATCACGACGCCATTCCTCCGGTTCGAGGCCCCTTCGCGGGTCAGCGACGCATACCGTCCGTCGGGGGAGACCTTCACGTCGTTGACCGACCGCGCGTCGACCTGGATCGAATCGGTCTTGATCACATTGTCGGGATCCGTCACGTCGAACACGAAGCCGTGCCCGTCGGACTGCTTGGCGCCGACCAGCGCGTAGTCCCGTCCGTCGACGCCCGTGAAGACCCAGAAGTCGGTGCTGTAGACGCGCTCCTGACGGCCCCGTCCCACGATCTCCATCGAACGCGCCACCTCGCGCGGCGCGGACTCGAAGGTGCTCGTCGCACGCAGGTGCCCCGACCGCGCCACGACCGTGAACTCGCCCGGCACGTCCGCCACGATCTTCCCGGCGAGCATCTGACCCGGTGCCGCCGGTGCGATCACGCCCGGCGCCGGCATGTAGGAATGGCTCCACTCCACGGGTGCGTCCTGGATCACGGCGCCCGCTTCGTCGCGCACGATCGCGCGGTACGTCTGCACGTCGCCGGTGCGCACGACCTCGTCGCCGGGCCCCCCGACGACCTCCAGCGCGGCGCCCGTGAATTCGCGCACCGAGCCTTCCAGGACGCCGGTCACGCCCTCGAAGGCGGCCTCGACGCGCACCTCCCCCGGAGCCCGGCCGTGAACGTGCCCGAAGGCGTCGACCTCCGCCCGGGAAGCGTCGCTGGTCGTCCATGCGAACTCGGCGCCCGGGCGCTCGGTGCCATCGCCGTGCAGCGCGGTTGCGCGGTGCGTCACCGTGCTGCCCACGAAGATCGAGCCCGGGCGCTCCACCTCGACGCGCACCACGGACGGCCACTCCACCACGACCGGCACGGTGAGCTGGACGGGCGCGCCGCCGGGCCCGGGCCTGACCGTCGTCACGACGATCTCCCATTCGCCGACCTCCAGCGCGGTGATGGTCGCCTGCGTGGGCCGCGGTTCGTCCGCTCCGCCGGGTGCTCCCGGCTCACCCGCCCCCCCGTCTACCGAGAGCGCACGCCGCGCCCCCACCACGCGCACCGGTTCGGCGACGAGCTGTCCGGCGTCGTCCAGCACCCGGATCGCCAGGGTGGAGCTCTGCCCGCGCTCGATGACCAGGCTGGGTGGATCGGCCTCGATCCGCGACGCGGTCTGTGCGCGCAGGGCGCCGCCGGGAGCGGAACCCAGCGCGGGGAGGAGGGCGGCGCAGACCAGAGCACCGAGGGCGGCGACGGCGGGCCGGGCGAAGCGGGCGGAGCGGGCGGGCGGCAGAAGCATGACGGGAAGTCCTTGCAGGGGCGCGCGTGTGTGAAGTGCAATTATGCGGTTGCCGGGCAACCGGGGCCAGCCAGGCCGGGCCCGCGCGGGGCTTTCGGGGCCTGCTGCGCGCCCTCTGCCACGTGACCTGCGCGGCAGCCCCGCTGGGCGAACACCCGCAAGGGGTCGGCCGAGGCCGTCGAGATCGTCGCCCGCCTGGTCGCAATCGAGCGGGCGCTCCGGGCGCTGGCTCCCGTGGAGAGCCCGGACGCCGATGCTCGTTAAGTTCCTCGCCCGTGGAACCGGCTCGGCAGCGGCGGCGGCCGGCTACCTCCTCGGCGAGCGGGACGCGACCGTGGAGCCGCGCGAAGGCGTCGAGTTGTTGCGGGGAGATCAGAAGTGCCGCGGCAGGGCAAGGACTACCTGACCGCGCTGGACCCCGAGACCGGGGACCGGTGGCGGCTGAAAGGAGAACTGTATGGAGAGAACTTCGACCGCGAACAATTTGACCGAGAGGCTGCGGAGGCGGCTGGAGAGCGAACGCCGGGAGATCGAGGCGTTGCAGACTTGGAAGACGGTGTGCGCCTTCCTCAGGCGGCCGCGCGCCTCGACGCGGCGCACCACGGCCAGCAGGTCCGGTGCCGTGATTTCAGCGACCGGACTCGCGCCGATGTGGGGGAAGGCCTCCCGCTCTAGCTCCCGCTCAAGCCGCCGAACCCAGCCCGTGGACCAGTTGGGCGAGTGCTTGGTCAGCCATTCGGTCGCCACGGCCTCGAAACTGTTCCTGGCCCCTTGCCGCCGGGACTGTTTCCGAGCGTTCCGGTAGGCGCTCGGGTCGATGTCCCGCGCCAGCAGCTTGCTGGCCTCGTCCCTCCGCTGCCGGGCGAGTTTCAGCGAGACCTCGGGATAGATCCCCATGGGAGATCCGCTTCTCCGTGCCCGCGAAGCGGTACTTGATGCGCCACGCCTTCGTCCCGCGCGGGGCGATTTCGAGATACAGGCCGCGGCTGTCGTAGAGCTTGCGCGGCTTCTCGCGAGGCTTGGCCTTGCGGATGGCGGTGGCTGTGGGGCATCCTGTAAGCGCTGCGGAGATATGCCCCAACGGCTCGAAGCGCGGCGGCGATGAAAGCGGTCCAGGAGGTCGGACGTCGGCTCGGACTTTCAGACAGTGTGAGTCGGCTACACGACGAGGTCTTGGGGGAGAGGATGCTGCGCGCCGCCCACAGGGACGCCGAGGCCGACGATTCAATCCGTCCTTTCGCACATCGGCTGCTGGCGGCAGCGCAGTCGCGGGCGGTCTATTTCCAAGAGGTGGTCAAGTCTGCGCATGCTCCCGAATCTTCCGTCCCTGTAGTGCCAACGGCGGAGCGTGCGAACGCGGCCATCAATGTGGCCCGGCGCTTGGAAGACGAGATTCTCCTGGTGTGGACGAGCGACACCCTCACGGACTCCTCCGCGATTATGCTGTTCATGCACCTGATGCTCGTGAAGCCGAAGTGGATCGAGAAGACGCGGCTGGCATTGTAGCTGTTGGTGACCCGCAGGAAGGGATGGTAGTGATCCTGCACGGCTTCCGGGAAGGACCAATCGTAGGCCACAACACGGTCAGGTTGCCAAGTTTCCCGAGTTCCTTCGGGATGGGCCCGCGATGGCGGTATCGGCCAGAATCAACTCTTCGAGGTTGCCGAGGTTTGCCGAGTTCAGCAGGGAGCGGCCCCGACAGGTTGTTGCCCTCAAGGTCGAGGCCGATCATTCGTTCGGAGTCGTCGGTCGTTACCCTGGACCAATCCCCCATCGGGGCGTCGGTCAGCCAGTTGGTGCTGGTGGTCCAGTTGGGGCCAGCGATGTCAGGTTCCCCAGGCTTGCCGGGACGATGCCCGTCAACGAGTTGTCGTGTAGCCCTAGGTGCGTCAGCTCGCCCAGGCTCCCGATTTCCGGCGGGATGGAGCCCGACAGATCGTTGTTCGCGACCCAGAAGATCTCCAGGTCCCCGAGGTCGGCGATCTCCGGCGGAATGCTGCCGGTCAACTGATTGCCGGCGATGGCCAGGACGGTTAGGTCGGTCAGCGTCCATAGCGCCGCCGGAACCGCACCGGTCAGTTGGTTGTCCTGGACCGAGAACTGTTCCAGATTCGCCAGGTTGCCGATTCCCGGCGGAATCCCACCCGTCAGCCGGTTGCGCGAGAGAGTCAACAGGGTCAGGTCCTTCAGATTCCAGATCCCTGGCGGAATCGGACCGGTCAATCCGACATCGTACCGGGACGCCGCGATGTCCGCCGACTCCCGGTCGGGGTCACCGGACTCCTGGGCTTGAGCGCGGTATGGGATCGCGAGTCCCGGCAGCGACTGCTCCGCATCGGCACGCGAGTCGCCCGGAGATTCGTCAGCGTGCACGGCCGCGGGTATGACAGGCCCGTCAAGCTGAAGGGCCTGCAGCTGGGTTAGCTTGCCGAGCTTCGGCGGAACCGGGCCCGTCAGATCATTTCCCCCCAGCGCCAGGAGCCGCAGATCCGCCAGGTTGCCGAGTTCGAAGGGGATCGGGCCCGTGAGGCCCAGCTCGGCCGGTTCCAGCTCGCCGAGACGGGTGCGCGGGCGTTCATGACCGGGCGTTTTCGACGGCCATTGACTCGTTGCGCATCGCGTAGTTCGCACTTGCCGAATTCATGTTGCGCTCTGCGCAGTCCGGGGCTATGATGCGGCGCTGACAGCAAGAAAGGTCCGTTCACCGGAGGCGGAACGTGAGACGACGCAATCGGGAAATAAGTATCTTCGGGATGTCGGCGCTGGATCTGTTCGCATCCGCGCTGGGCGCGTTTATTCTCATATCGGTCGTGATCTTCCCGTACTTCCCGAATACCTCCCCGACACCCGTAGATCCGGTCGTCTGCCCCGTTTGCCCCCCGCCGCCGGAGCCCGAGGAGGTGCCGCCTTGCCCCGAGCCCGTCGCCTGCCCGGTGTGTCCGGTCGTTACTCCCGTGACCTGTCCCGAGCCTACTCAGGATCTGCCCAGAACCCAGTTTCCGCACTTGGACTTGGTCATCGCGTTGGACATCACCAGCAGCATGGGCCAGCAAATGGCCGACCTGAAATCCGAGGTGGGCCAGCTGAGCGAAGTCCTGAGCCGTTTGTCACCATCTCTTGGTATCGGTCTTGTCGCGTTTGGCGACCGGTTCTGGGACGAACCCCTCACGACGTTCGAGTTGCGCGAGATCAGCGGCTCGTCCGGTAATCGCGCCGCGTTCAGAGAATTCGTCGACGAGATCGATATCGGCGTGGGAAGGGGTGGCGGCGTGAACTCCGACGTTCCCGAGGCATTCTTCCTGGCGCTGACCGAAGCCGCGGGGATGGCTTGGCGGCCACAAGCGGAAGAGCGAGTGATCGTGCTGGTCACCGACAGCCCGGGCTACCCGGAGGACATCAATCAGACTTTCGCCGCAGCGACCAGCCTTTCCGGATCGGCCGGCTACCGGATTTCTACGGTCTATGTGGACACCGGCGTAGGCGGCGCCACAGTGGAGTCGTTTCTCGAGCGCGTTGCCAACGCGGGCCGTGGCCAGTTCGTGCGGGATACCGGCGGTTCCCTCACCGTCAACCTCTTGCTGTCCCTCCTGTAGGTGCCGTGCCAATCAGCGCCGACGCCGTCGGCTGAAGAGGCGCGACAACCACGACCTCGAAGAAGTGCGCGAGTGCCGATAGGCGATGACGGTGGTGTTGTCCTGTGCGGTCCTGGCACGCTCCGTGACAGCTAGCAAAAGCTCGGAGACCACGGCGGAGGGCGTGCGGTGCTCATCGCAGAGTCTCCGTACTTCGTGGGCCCGCAACGTGTTCAGCCCATCACTTGCAACGATGAGCCAGTCGTCGGCTTTGAGCCCGACCGCATCTGCCCCCTCGTCGACGAGCGTCAGACCCTCGCCCGTCAACGCCGAGCGCAGCTGGTTGACCGGGCCGTGCCGGGCTTCCTCGGGCGTCATGCGGCCCAGGCGCACCATGTCCTCCAGCACTGGCCGCATTGAGTGATCTTCATTGAGACGAATCACGGTCCGGTCAAGCCCGGCGGGCAAGTGGAACAGCAGCGAATCGCCCACGCTGGTCCATTGCGCGGTCCCGTCTTCCATAACGACACAGGCCACAAGTGTGCAACCCATGCCGGAAAAGCCGGCATGCCCCTCCGAATGCCGACCGACAGCCGCATCGGCCGCATCGAGTGAAGCTCGAAGACGCCCGACCGCGCCTCCCGTCTTCGTCGTCCTGAACGTGTTCGCGAAGGCCGAGACCGCGACGCCGCTGGCTTCCACCCCACCAGGATGCCCACCCATTCCGTCCGCCAGTATCATGAGATGCGCACATTGATCTCCGTCGTCGCTGAACCTGACCATCTGGAAATCATCCTCCTGGCGCTGCCGCCCACCGATGATCTGACCTCCCGCAACTAGGTTGCCAAAACTCCTTGGCTCACCCCGGCCTGTCATGGCGTCTTCGATTCGTCGTCCCAATCAAAATCGGGCCCGCACACCGGCACAAAACGCAACTCCGTGCGTCCGATTCGAATCTGCATACCGGGCTTCAGCTCCTGAACCGACAACACCGGCTCGTTGCCGATGTATACGAGATGAGTGCCCCTGTCGTGGTGGAGGAAGAACTTCCGGTTCTCCTGGTCGTACGAGACAACGCAGTGCCGCATGCGCGAGATCGTCTTGTCCCCGTAGTCGAGCACCACACGGTTCTCGTCGGACGTCTTTCGTCCGATGGCGTTCGCACCAACTCCAAGCTTTACGAACTGGCCTTTCCCGGGACCGCCGACGATCACGAGCCATCCCACCGGCGGGTCGCCCATGGGGCCCTTGATCGTCTCCCCCGCACTCCGTCTCAGCACCGTGGCCTGGTCGCCCAGCACGTTTCGCTCCTTCTCTTTCGACGACATCGCCTTCGTCCGCTCGAAAATTACCTTCCCTTCGTCGTCTCGTCGCAGCGGCATTCTGTCATCCTCCGTGTTAGTGGGTTGTCCGGTCCCGACCGCAATCCATGCGGCCCGCCCATCCCAATCCCCTATTTCTCAAGTCCGGTTTTCGGCTCGTAGAGGCGGTTGACCAGGTTTTTCAGGCTGTACTGCCCCACACGATTGAGAGCCCGCTCTTCGCGCTCGTGCATAAGGTGCAGGGCGAACATCAGGACGGCGGACTGCAACAGGGCGAGCAGCGTCGTATAGAACGCGACTCCCAGATCAGCCGTCATGCCCTCCATCATGCTTGGTCCTATCGACACCATGTCGGTTGTCGGATCGGCAGCGGCAAACGCAGTGCCAGCCGTCCGCAACGCGAAAGCGATCCCCATGACGGTACCGACGAATCCGAGTGTCGGAATAAGCCAGACGTAGTAGCGAAGCATGTTGTATCGCAGCTCAATCTCATTCTGGCACAGTTCCAGCGACATGTTCAGCATGGTGCTCACCTGGCCGATCGAACCGGTACTCTGGTATTGGAGCAGAGCGCCGGAAAGCAGGCGCTGCAACCAGAACTGCCCGTCGGGGTCCGACTCGCTCACCCGGCGGTAGATGGGCCCGATGTCCCGTCGGCGAAAGACGGTCCTGTGGTCTTCCGGCAACAGTCCCAGTCCAAGCTGCTCCTCCTCGCGCCGTCCCGCCAGAAGCCTGACGACAAGCTCCCCGGATGCCATGCTGAACACGATCCACATCAGGTTCTGAATGGTGAACGGATACGGAAACAGCCGAGTGTTCCGGTCCAGGAGCAGATCGGCCGCGGTACTCTCGGGGTTTCCGGACAACAGGAGCGTAAGCAACGCGACCCAAAGCACGCCGGCCGCGAAGGAAATGCTCAGAACGATAAACCGATTGGACACGTTACTCACCTCCACCTTGGGCTGAAATCAGGCTGTGGACTCTGGAACCTCCCATATGATTGCATCGGGGTCATCTCCGGCACGTCGGCAAGTTGACGTTTCCTTGTTGAGGATTGATGGTCGACTCGAAGCGCTCCAAGCCCTCCGGTATGCATCCGGACAGGCGGTTGCCTCCAAGTTGCAGCCTTCTCAGGTTGCTCAGCTGCCCTAATTCCGGTGGTATCTGACCCGAGAGCTGATTGTTTGCCAGATACAGCAGTTCCAGGCTGCCCAATGCGCCGAGTTCCCGTGGCAGCACGCCCGACAGCCCGTTGTTGACGACGCGCAAGCGCTTCAGGTTGATCAGGTTGCCAAACGTTGGAGGGATGCCGCCCGTCAGCTCGTTGTTGTCGAGAAACAGGTCCTCCAGATTCGTCAAGCGGCCCAGCGCCGCCGGTATCTCGCCCGACAACCGGTTGTCGTCCAGGTATATGGCCGTGAGCTGCGTCAAAGCTCCCATCTCAGATGGTATTGGGCCTCGTAATACGTTGCCAAACAAGCTCAGGTATTCCAGCGCCCGCAAATACCCCAACTCCGGCGGGAGCACGCCGTTCATGTTCATGTTCTCGACGCTGAGGCTGGTGACCTGATCGCCGGCAACAACCACTCCGCTCCACGTGAAGACCTCCAGGTCGGGGTGCCAATTGAGCTGTCCCGTAGTTCCGACCAGAGCATTGCCAACGACCAGGAGGACATCACCATCCGAGCGGTTGGCCAAGGACCGCGCCGCTTCGGCTTGACGCTCTGCTTCCGCCTGGCGCTCCGCTTCGGCTTGACGCTCTGCTTCCGCCTGGCGCGCCGCCTCGGCCTGACGCTCCGCTTCCGCCTGGCGCGCCGCCTCGGCCTGACGCTCTGCTTCCGCCTGCCGCTCCGCCTCGGCCTGACGCTCTGCTTCCGCCTGCCGCTCCGCCTCCGCTTGGCGCGCCGCCTCCGCTTGGCGCTCGGCCTCTGCCTGCCGCTCTGCTTCCGCCTGCCGCTCTGCTTCTGCCTGCCGGTCTGCCTCGGCTTGGCGCACTTCCTCCGCTTGGCGCTCGGCCTCTGCCTGCCGGTCTGCTTCCGCCTGCCGCTCTGTTTCTGCCTGCCGGTCTGCCTCGGCTTGGCGCACTTCCTCCGCCTGGCGCTCGGCCTCTGCCTGCCGGTCTGCTTCCGCCTGGCGCTCTGCTTCTGCCTGCCGGTCTGCCTCGGCTTGGCGCACTTCCTCGGCCTGGCGCTCCGCCTCGGCTTGGCGCTCCGCGTCGGCCTGCCGCTCTGCCTCGGCTTGCCGTTCCGCCTCGGCCTGCCGCGCGGCCACTTGCAAGTCTGCGTCGCGTTCCGGAACCAACAACGCCGTCATGCTGAGGCCATCCAGGTATCCCGAGGTCGGGATTCCACGAGCGGCCTGCCATTCCCGCAAGGCGCCTCGCGCACTCGCGTCCAGTATTCCGTCGGGCGGTCCCGGATCAAACCCGGCAGCCAGCAGTCCGTTCTCGATGAGTCGCACTGTTGCTTGATCCAGATTCAGGGCCCCTTCTATCTCGGCCGCCCTTTCTTCCGGCGTCGTGCCGATGAAGTTGGTAAGCAGCAGGACGAAGGCAACGGCCCCGACCGCCGCGCCGCCAACCATCACATACGGCTTGGCCTTCAGCAGCGAGGGTTTTGTCTCCGGCTTTGGCTGCGGCCTGGGTTTTTCCGGCTTCTTCACCAGAAGGGTGCGCCAAGTGTCGAGATCCGCTGGGCGGTCGGCTTCGTCCACGTTCATCGCCCGCCCGACCGCTTCTGCCAGCGCCGCAGATATCGGCTCGGGGGTCAACTCCTTCAACTCCGGCAACGTGTCGCGGCGCACCCGTTCGGTCGCATCGACCGGCGTCTGGCCCGACAGAGCTCGATACGCCACCGCACCGAGGGCATAGATGTCGGTCCACGGCCCCTGGTTGCCCTGTGTGCTGTACTGCTCAATCGGCGCGTACCCGGGTGTCAACACAGCTGTCAGCGACCTCGAAATCGCACCGCTTTGCTGCCTTGCCGAGCCGAAGTCGATCAATACGGGCGTTGAATCCTTGGCGCGCAACATCACATTCGCCGGCTTGATGTCGCGATGCAGCAGCCCCAGCTCGTGGACCTCGGCCAAGCCCGCAGTAAGAGCACTCAGCATGGCCCAGACTTGCTTCTCCGACAGGGACTTCACTTCGGCCAGTTCATCTGCCAGGCTTCGGCCTTCGACGTACTCCATTATCAGGTATGCGGTTCCGAGCAAGGTAATAATGCGATGCACGCGCACGATCTGCGGGTGGTTCAACCGCGCCAGAACCCGCGCTTCTTCCAGAAACCGCGCGAGGCCCCATTCATACTCGGTCGCCACCGTTGTCGATCTTGGCCCCACGGATCCGTCAACCCTGCGTGTGGCCCAGTCGCTGGGCAAGTACTCCTTGATGGCTACCTTGCGTTTGAGCCGGACATCAAACGCAAGATAGGTGATGCCGAATCCCCCCGTTCCCAGTTCCTGCTCCAGCACAAACTCCTCGATCTCCGTGCCTGGCGGGAGCGCATCTCCAGTGTCCGTCATCGGCTCATCCGAGTCTACGGGACTACCAGACCAACCGGAGGCCAACCGCCGTGCGCCGTCCAACCGGACCGGCGAACAAGCCGACAGCGACATCCGAGTGGGCGGTCGTCACCGGGAGGTCCAGCGCGGCAGACCGTGCGCCGACTTCCGCGTCGATGGCTGCCATTTCCCGGGAGCCGGCCCTCCACTGGTACATGCCCCACGCACCCAGCGCCCCGCTCAAAACCATGGCCCCGTTCCGTACACGTTCGGCATTCGTCCGCCGGTCGGCGGCCACCTGATACGAGACCTGATCATTGTGATCGGCGGCGTCGGGGACCGCCAGGTAGGGGGTCCATTTGACCACGGCGTAGGAAGTGCCAGCAAGAACGACGCCCCACAGCAGTTTCTTCCTTCCCGAGGAGATCTGCTGCCTCGCAATGGTGTACCGCAGTTCTACCCCGGGCGCCGCTGCCCGACGTGCTTCCAAATCGATATCGGCTCTCGTCCTTGAGGCACGGATAACCTGACCGATTCCGTATACGGCGACCGCCAGACCAAGGCCGACCCCCACCTTCTGGCCGGTCTCGGCGTTGGCTCGCCTGTCCAGCGCGTTCTGATATTCGCTGTCGCGCAGGTAGTTGTCCCTGTCCGGAACCGACAGGAAGGGAAGGAACTGCACGGCCGCCCAAGACGTGCCCGCGAGCGCGAGGCCCACATAGATCTTGCTTTTGCCGGACGACCGCATCGCATCCGCCTCGGCGTACTGCGCCTGTTCCAAGGTGGCCCTCAGCGGTCCAGGCCCGGGGTCGCCGATGGTTGTCGAGGGCGGTGGGACCTGGGCGGTCGGGGAATCGTAGAGGACTTCAACCGCGCTGCTCAGAATGTACCCGACAAGCTGCTCTTCCTCGTCCGTCATGAGGAGCACGCCAGCGTAGGGCCCATCGCTGACGACCTGTTCCAGAATGGTGCCCGCGCCCAAGGTCGCCACGACCGGACTATCCGGATCGGGAGCGAACCGCACCTGCGTCCCATCTGCGATGACGCGCAATTGCTGAGCGCTGGCGTCTTGGGGAATGGCACCCAGGAACGCCGTGCCGACAACCAGTAGCGCCGCCAATCCCAAAGAGTGCTGCTGCATTCCGCTTCTCCTACTCTGGACCTGTCATACGATCACGACGCCGCAAAGTAGTTGCCGCCCGAAGGTATTGAATGGCCCTGTTGTCGCGTCTTATTGATAAACACGATATCTATTCGATAACAGGAGCTAGCAACGTGATATAGTGGTCATTGTCCTGTCAAGCATAGGCCCGTTGCCGCAGTCGTTCCTCGATCTCGAACTAGTGGAGGTGTTCGGATACGCGAACACCGGCATCTCTGTACAACGCCACCGACGGTCCGAACTGGACGGACAACACCAACTGGCTGACCGACGCGCCGCTCGGCGACTGGTATGGCGTGGACACCGACACGGCGGGGCGGGTCACGCAGCTCGACCTCTCGGGCCGGTGGGATGCGAATGCAAACCAACGCGTTCCGGCCCGTGCCGCGCGGGCGGCACAGGCCGTGACGCTAGCGACCCCCCCAGTCCGATGGCCGGCACGGGTTCGGGGCCGGGTGTGCTTGCGCACCCTCCGCCCCCGCCCCCTCGGGTCGCTAGCGGACCAGCGATCCGTCCCGGAAGGGTGTCGAGCGCCACTTCGAGGCGGTGGCGGAAGTGTTGGCCGACCGGCTGGCCGTCGGGCTGGCCGGCATCGCCGACCGAGACCGGGACGCACCCGTTCCGGCTCGCCTCTCGCCTTCCCGCAGGGGATTGTTCGCCCTGAGCGACCCCTGGCAGACGAGGGGCGAGGGTGTGAATACACACTCGCCGCTATGCCGCACCAAGCCCTCGGAATGGGGGGTCGCTCCGGTCACGGCCATAGCGGCCCGTTGGGCGGCGGACGACCGGGCCGCGTGGCCGAAAGAGGTTGAAAGCGCGGCGGATAGCGGTTTGCCGCCGTGTGAATCGCCGGGGAGCCGAAATGTGAATCGCCCCCCCGCGTCGTTTTCACATCGCGGTGCGGCGTAAACCGGCCGCTATTCGCCCAACAGATCGTGCAGTCCATCACGAGAGGAATCGAATGATGGCACGCACGAAACGAAGTCGGCGCTCGTACAGCGCCGGCGAATGGGGCCGGAATCGGGTGAGGGTGTTCGCCGATCCCAAGACCGGCTTGTACCAGATCGAGTGGCGCGATAACGGGCGGAGGCTCACGAGGTCGCTCAAGCACCGTGACTGGCCGAGGGCCAAGAGGCAGGCGGACGAGGTTGCCGCTGGCTTCGCGGTCCACGAGCCCGCTGGCAATGCCGAGGCCGAGGCCGAGCCGCTCACGCTGGAAACGCTTTTTGAAATCTACGGCGAGGAGGTGACGCCCACCAAGAGCGAGAAGACTCAGCAGCGGGACAGAATGCAGATGCGGATGTTCCTCGACTTCCTCGGGCCGAACCGAAGACCCGAGACGCTGTCGAAGAGGGACTGGGACCGGTTCATCCGAGAGCGGCGCGCGGGCAGGCTCGGAGGGAGCCGCCAGCCGGTGTTGAATCGGACGATCGAGAACGACCTGAAGTTCCTGATCGCGGTCCTCAACTGGGCTTCCAAATCGAGGGACGAGCAGGGCCGTCTGCTGCTCGACTCGAATCCGTTGCGAGGGCTCAAGCTGCCCAAGGAGAAGAACCCGACGCGGATCGTTCTTTCCGACGAGGAATACAACGCGATGCTACGAGTGTCCCGCCGGGTGGACTGGCGGTTCCACGTCGCGCTCGTGCTCGCGCATGAGACCGGTCACCGGATCGGTGCCATCCGCCACCTCAGGTGGTCCGATATCGACTTCGAGGACCGGACGATTCTGTGGCGCGCCGAGCACGAGAAGAGCGGATACGAGCACCGCACGCCCGTGACCGCCGAGGCGCTCGCCGCCTTGGAAGAGGCGCAACGCAGGAATCCCGGAAACGAAGACGCGCCGGTGTTGCCCGCGTCCAGGGATGCCTCGCAGTGCATGGGCAAGTCGCCGGTCCGCTACTGGTGGAACAGGGCCGAAGACGTTGCGGGGCTGGGACGCAAGCGCGGGCGTGGTTGGCACTCGCTGAGGCGGAAGTTCGCCAGCGACCTCATGGACCTTCCGCTGAAGGTGCTGTGCGAGCTGGGTGGTTGGAGGGAGGCCCAGACGGTGCTGCGCTGCTACCAGCAGGCCGACACGGGACAACTCAGGAAGGCTCTGGAAAGCCGCCCGAGGGTCCGCACCTGATCCCAGTCGATTCGGCGGGAATCAAACAGCGGGAACGCGACCTCCAAATCCCGTAAGCTCAACGGTCACAGTAAGATGGGAATCTGTTAGCTCTTGTCGAAGCGGCGGGATCTTGAGAAGGAACCGAAGAAAAGCGTCGAGCGCGCGCTCAGGGAAGCTACCAAGGGCACCGGCAAGGGCGTCTATCACAAGATCAGGCACGCCAGCGAGTTGCTGAAGCGGCTCGATCGGGCACGAGTTATGGACCGATGTCGCCACTGCAAGCGACTCTTCGAGGTACTTGACGGCATCATCGAGGCGGCATGACGAACAACGCCGATCACGCTCCACCCACATGAGTGCACCGCTCCCTCCCGATCTCCGCGCCCGACTCGGCACCGTGATTCAGGAGGCCCGGCGCGTGGCCGCATCCGGTGCCGCCGAAGTGCTCGCCGCGCTGGCCGTCGGTGACGCCAAGCCCTTCGACTCCATGTCGCTCGGTGAGAAAGCCCTCCGCAACGAGCTCCGCGCGAGGGGGCGCCAAGCGGGAGACCGGATGGTTCCTTCCGGTGATACTCAACAAACCGACCGCCTCGCCCACGAGGCCGCATATGCGCACTGGCACCGCATGCTCTTCGCGCGCTTTCTCGCCGAGAACGAGCTGCTCATCGCGCCGGACTACGGGGTGGCTGTCTCGCTTGAGGATTGCCGGGAGCTTGCCCGCGAAGAGGGACGCGATCCCTGGGAGCTGGCCGGTCAATGGGCGCAGACGATGCTGCCCCGGATCTTCACCGCCGGCGACCCTGTCCTGAAGCTCGCGCTTCCGCCCGAGACCGTGCAGAAGCTGGAGGAACTCCTCGAATCTCTCCCTCCTCAGGTCTTCACCGCGCAGGACTCGCTGGGATGGACCTACCAGTACTGGCGCTCCGAAGAGAAGGACCGCGTCAACGCGAGCGGCGTGAAGATCGGCGCGGACGAACTGCCCGCAGTGACACAACTGTTCACCGAGCGCTACATGGTGCACTTCCTGCTGCACAACACCATCGGCGCATGGTGGGCGGGCAAGGTGCTCGCCGCCGATCCCGCGCTCGCGAGTTCGGCCCCGGACGAGGCCGCTCTACGTAGGCGGATGCGGCTCCGAAGTGGCGGCGGATACGACTTCGACTACCTGCGTTTCGTTCGGGCAAAGGCGGAGACGGACGAGGGCGACGAACGGAACGGTCCTTGGCGTCCCGCCGCAGGATCGTTCCCGGATTGGCCCAAGGCGGCGCGGGATCTTCGGATCCTCGATCCATGTTGCGGGAGCGGGCATTTCCTGGTCGAAGCGTTCGAGCTTCTGGTTCGGCTCCGCATTGAGGAGGAGGCACTTGTCGTATCCGATGCCGTCCGAGCGGTGCTGTCCGACAACATCTTCGGCCTTGAGATCGACCCGCGCTGCTCGCAGATTGCGGCCTTCAATCTAGCGCTCTCCGCATGGCGGATGGCGGGCGAACGGATCGAACTTCCCCGCTTGAACGTCGCGTGCTGCGGGATCGCGCCTGAGGGGAGCGAGGCCGGTTGGGTGCGCCTCGCGGGCGAACTGGAGGGGATTACCGGGTTGGCGGAGGACCCCGACCTGTTCGGCGCGGAACCGTCACTTGCGCGCGGACCGCTTCAAGAAGGGATGGCCGGGCTGCATCGCCTCTTTCGGCAGGCCGGGGAGTTCGGATCGTTGATCGATCCGGAGGCCGCGGGGGACGATCTGTTACGTGCGGGATATGACGACCTGAAGAAACTGCTCGATACAGCAATCGAACGTGAGCGGCGAGCGAAAAGCCGTAACGAACGCGCCGTGGCGGCGGCCGGCATGGCGCGCGCTGCGGAGATCCTGACGGGGCGCTATACGCTGGTCGTCACCAACGTGCCGTTCCTGGCGCGGGGGAAGCAGGGCAACCGGCTCCGCGACTTCGCCGAAACCCACCACGGCGACGCGAAGGGCGACATCGCGACGGTCTTCACCTCGCGAATCTTCCGCTGGCTGGGCGATCACGGCACGCAGGCGCTGGTGACGCCCCAGAACTGGCTCTTCCTGACGACCTACCGGAAGCTGCGGGAGCGGTTGCTCAAGGAACAGACTTGGAATGTGGTGGCGCGGTTGGGGCCGGGCGCGTTCGAGACAATCAGCGGCGAGGTCGTCAATGTCGCGCTGGTCGTGCTGTCGGCAGGGGAAGCGGAGCCGGATTGGGAGATGGCGGGTCTGGATGTGTCATCGCCCCGGGGTCAGCCGCCGATTCGGGCCGCGGAAAAGGCCCGGCTGCTGGAGGATGGGTCGGACGTGATCGAGTCGATCCAAGCCGATCAGTTGAAGCATCCAGACTCGCGGATCCTCCTGGAACCCCTTGAGGATCATCCACCCTTGTCGGCGGTTGCGGATTACGGCAAGGGCAGCACGACGGGAGATCGCCCCCGATTCCTTTTCACCTTCTGGGAGTTACCATGTTCGTCACCAAACTCCGTCCCTTGGCTCGACTCGCCGGGTGATGACACGCGCTCCTTATGGACTGGGCGCTCGTTGCTGCTCAGAGTCCCATTGGACGACCGCGAGTTGCAATCCATGCCGGGGTGCCGGCTCCATGGCCAGAGTGTCTTCGGGCGCGTTGGTGTGGCTGTCAGGAAGACGGGAACTCTTCAACCGTACACCTACGACGGTGAAGTGTTTGACGACAATGTCGGGGTGCTGGCTCCCTGTAATGAACGCCACGCTTCCGCCATACTTTGTTTCTGCGAATCCGGAAGGCACGAGTCAACGCTTCGGCAGATCGACCAAGCGCTAAAGATCACTGCCGCCACCCTCGTGAAAGTCCCCTTCGACCTCGACCACTGGACCAAGGTCGCCGCCGAGCGGTATCCGAACGGCCTCCCCGAACCCTACTCCGACGATCCCACCCAGTGGATCTTCCACGGCGACCCCTGCCGGAGCGTCGTCTGGGACGAGGACGCCAAGCTCACCGCGTACGGGTCCGTCCGCTTCGACCATACCGTGCTTCAGATCGCCGTCGCTCGCCTCCTCGGTTACCGGTGGCCCGCCGAGCTCGATCCGTCCATGCGCCTCGCCCCCGAACAGCGCGCCGTCGTGGAGGCTTGCGCCACCTACGACGAATTCGCCGACGAGGACGGCATTGTCTGTCTTTCCCCGGCGCGGGGCGAGGTCAGCGCGGGGGACCGTCTGCGCGCGCTGCTCATTCGCGCCTACGGCGACGAGTGGTCCGGTGCCACCGAACGCAGGCTGCTCGCAGCCACGAACCCGAACGGTCGTGCACCCAGGTCGCTCGAAGTCTGGCTTTGCGACAAGTTCTTCGCCGAGCATTGCAAGCTCTTCCACAACCGTCCCTTCATCTGGCACATCTGGCACATCTGGGACGGGCGCACGGACGGCTTCCATGCGCTGGTCAACTACCACCGGCTTGCGGGTCCCGGCGGCGAGGGCAGGCGCACCCTCGAATCGCTCGCCTACGCGTACCTGAACGACTGGATCGGGCTCCAGCGGGCCGAACAGCGCGACGGCGTGGCCGGGTCCGACGACCGCCTCGCGCACGCCATGGATCTCCAGCAGCAGCTGGAGCGCATCCTCGAGGGCGAGCCGCCGTGTGACCTCTTCGTACGTTGGAAACCGCTCCACGCTCAGCCGATGGGGTGGGAACCGGCCATCGAGGATGGTAGCCGACTGAACATCCGCCCGTTCATGCGCGCCGAACTGCGGAAGGGCGGGCGGGCCGGTGCGGGGATTCTGCGTGTCAAGCCGAACGTCAGGTGGGGCAAGGACCGAGGAAAGGAGCCGGAGGAGCCCCGGCCATCCGAGGAGTTTCCGTGGTTCTGGGAATGCCCGGGCGGGGGGAGCGCGGAGGCGCGAACCGACTGCGAGGCGTCGGAGGATGCAAGTTTCGACGGGAATCGGTGGAACGACCTGCACTACACCAGGTCGGCCAAGGCGGAGGCGCGGAGGCGGCGGACGGGCGACGAAGGGTCCGGGCGACAGTGACGGCTTGCGCAGGAGGACCAGCCGATGTGCGCGCACTGTAAAACCATGCGCTGTAACGCATTTCAACAGATATGCGCGCCGTCGTCCCGTGATATGCGTGCCGAATGCCGAGATTTCGCACTGGCACAGCCAACGGTTCGCCCCTCGTTCGGACAAACACTAATCTACAGCCCATGACCGCGCTCGACCTCCTCGCCGCCGCCATCCGCGCCAAGTCGCGCGTGTCCGGCAGCATGGTGCCTCCCGCCGCCATCCTGTGGACGGACGCCAGCCAGGACTGGCGTCGACTCCTTCCCGCCGCACGTTCGCGCATCTCCGAACTGCTCGTGCTGGGCGACTACCGCCCGGACGACCGCACCGGCCCGGCCATCTGGCTGCGCTGCGTGATCGACAGGACGATTGACCTCCCGGACTTCCCCGGCGACCGCCCTCCGGTCGTCTACCTGCCGGGAGTCGAACGGGGACAGCTTCGAGCGGGCGAGGACTGTCCCGAACATCTCCGGCCCCTCGTCGATCTCCTGTACCGGGGCGTGCCTTGGCACCACGCCAACGGACGCGACTGGAGCGTGCGTGCGTTTCTTGCGTTTCGCGCCGATCGGGTTCCCGCAGGCCCCGGCCTCGACATCGCGGGCGACTCGGAGACACGCGAGGCACTGCTGCGCGCCATCGGCGAGGTCGCGCAGACGCCCCTGGACGAGTTGCGGGGGCATCGGCTCGACGCCAACGCGTTCAATCGAATTGCCGGCGTGAAGATCGAGCGCGACATCCTGCGCTGGCTGGGCGATCAGGCAGCGGCCCGTCAGACGATGGGGGATGGCTGGGACGCCTTCCGCGACCAGGCGCGCCGCGTGCTCCGGTTCGACCCGGAGGCCGGGTCCGACGTGGAGGCCGGTGCGAAGCTCGCCCGGGGCAAGGGAAGGTGGAGGGATGTGTGGTCGCGCTTCTGTGAGGCTCCAGAGTCGTTCCAAGGTGTTGCGGAGGTGCTCCGTAGAAGCCGGCCGCACGGCGAACTCGTGCTCGAAGGCCGCGACCGCTGGCCGGATCTCAATGATGAGGACGAGATGTCCGTGCGTACGGCGCTCGGCGGGTTGCCGGGTCTCTCGCAACCCGCCGCCTGCGCGGAGGTCAAGCGGCTTGAAGCGCAGCACGGCCAGCGGCGCGAATGGGTATGGGCGAAGATGGGAGCCTCGCCCCTCGCGGAAGTGCTTCGTCCGCTCGCCCGCCTCGCCGAAGCCACCGGCAAGTCGGTGGGCGGCGCTGCCCCGGACGACATCGCGCGGGTCTACGCCGAACGGGGTTGGCAGGCCGACCGGAGCGCCCGCGAAGCTCTCGCGCTCGCCAGCCCCGAGCACGAGGAGTTGATCGCCGACGCGGTTCGCCACTTGGCGAAGCCATGGCTGGACGAATCGGCCCGGGCCTTCCAGGCGGCGGTCAGGGATCACCCGCTTCCGTCCGTCCGCAGCGGATCGGTCAAGGAAACTCCCTCCACCGCGTACACCGGGACCCTACGGCCCGTCGCTGCCTCTCCCATGTCGCCCGTTGCAGCCACCGAAGAGGAGTGCCTGCTCTTCGTCGATGGTCTCCGCTACGAGCTCGGCCGATGCCTCGTCGAATGCCTCCGGAAGCGCGGCCTGACCGCCAGGGTCCGCCCCCGATGGGCCGCCATCCCGACCGTCACCGCCACCGCCAAACCTGCGGTCACCCCGGTCGCGGACCAGATCGCGGGAAACCGTCTCGGCGCCGACTTCCAGCCGGTCGTGCGCGGATCGGGCCGCCCCGCAGCTGCCGCCACGCTCCGAGAAGCTATGAGAGAGCGCGGCTACGAGATCGCCGACGGCGCCTTGGATCTCGGCCCACCGCCCGGCGCCCGCGGCTGGCAGGAGACCGGCCGGATCGACTATCACGGCCACCTTCACGAAGCCGTCGGGTTCGCGCGACTGGTCGAGAACGAACTCGACCGGCTGATGCGCCGCGTCCTCGAACTGATCGAAGCGGGATGGGCATCGGTCCGCATCGTCACCGACCACGGCTGGCTGCTCCTTCCCGGCGGACTCCCCATGGTCAAGCTTCCCGGGCACCTGACCGAGTCCAAGTGGGCAAGGGCGGCGGTGCTCGCGGGAGAAGCCAGGCCCGACGCTCCGCTGCACCCGTGGCACTGGAACCCGGACGAGCGCTTCGCATCGCCTCCCGGCATCGCCTGTTTCAGCAAGCGGCCGGAATACGCGCACGGGGGCCTGAGCGTGCAGGAGTGCCTGATCCCGGACATCCGCATCAGTGCGAAGACGGCGGATGGGGGCATGGCGCACGTTGGGCTCCCCCGCACGGTCATCCGATCGGTCTCTTGGCTACGGATGCGGTGCAATGTGATGGTGGGAAGCCCCGGAGAGGGCGCGACGGCCGACCTTCGGCTCGGGAGCCCCTCGGGAGAGTCTGTCGCATCTGGCCCGAAGGCCATCGACGCGGACGGATGCGCCAGCCTGATCCTGCGCGACGATGACCACGAAGACGCCGCGCTGGTTCTCGTAATCATGGCCTCCGATGGACGCGTTCTCGCACACCGAACCACCCGAAGGGGAGACCCTCCCGCATGACCGAGCCCACGGAGACCGGGTTCGCCGACTTTCGGCTGGACGCCCTTGACCACGCGGCCAACGAGGCCTTCCCCGGTTACTTGGTCCGCAAGGATCTCGTGCGCCAGTACGCAAGGCAGTATCCCGTTCCGACGTACGTCGTCGAGTTCCTGCTCGGGCGATACTGCGCGAGCGTGGAGCCGGCCGAGATCGCCGAGGGGCTCGATATCGTGAAGGACCAGCTGGAAGGCCGGACGGTGCGGCCCGCCGAACGCGAGATCTTCAAGTCCCGCGCCCGGGAACGAGGATCGGTGCGGTTGATCGACATCGTGCGCGCGCGTCTCGACGCCAAGAACGACTGCTATCTCGCGGAACTGCCGAGCCTGGGCCTGCGGGACGTGCGGGTCGGCACCGGGTTCGTCGTCGAGAACGAGCGCATCCTCGCCGACGGCTTCTACGCCGAGGTCACCCTGGAATACGACCCGGTGATCGCGCAGGAGAAACAGGGCCGCCCCTTCAGCATCGCCGCCATGCGCCCGATTCAGATGTCGAGTCCGTCGGTGCTCGACGTGCTGGCCAAGGGACGGCGGAACTTCGGCACCGAGGAGTGGAAGCGCCTCCTGCTTCGCTCGACCGGACTCGAACCGGACGCCCTTGACGAACGTGCGAAGCAGGTCGCCATCCTTCGGCTGATCCCCTTCGTGGAACGCAACTACAACCTCGTCGAGCTCGGACCGCGCGGCACCGGCAAGAGCCACGTCTACCAGCAGCTGTCTCCGTTCTCGCACCTGCTCTCCGGTGGCAAGGCCACGGTGGCCAAGATGTTCGTGAACATGGCGAACGGGCAGCGCGGTCTCGTCTGCCAGTACGACGTGGTCTGCTTCGACGAGGTGGCGGGGGTCTCGTTCGACCAGAAGGACGGCGTCAACATCATGAAAGGGTACATGGCGTCGGGCGAGTTCAGCCGGGGCAAGGAGAGCATCCGCGCGGAGGGGTCGCTGGTCCTCGTCGGCAATTTCGACGTGTCGGTCGAACAGCAGCAGCGAATCGGGCACCTGCTCAGTCCGCTCCCCACGCAGATGCGCAACGACACCGCCTTCCACGACCGCATCCACGGCTACGCACCCGGCTGGGACTTCCCCAAGCTCAATCCCGCCGAGCACCTCACCGATCATTTCGGACTCGTCAACGACTTCCTGAGCGCCTGTTGGACGAAGCTGCGTGACACGACCCGCCTCCCGATCCTGCAGAATCGCGTCTTCTGGGGCGGCGCGCTTTCCGGCCGCGACATCGAGGCCGTGCACAAGACGATATCCGGCATTCTCAAGCTGCTCTTCCCCGATCCCGAGATGGAGGTCGAGGACGACGATCTCGAATGGATGGTCCGGCTCGCGCTCGAATCGCGGCGACGGGTCAAGGAACAACAGAAGCGCTGCCTCAAGGCCGAATTCCGGAGCACGCACTTCTCGTACACGCTCGGGGTGGACGGGACGGAGAGCTTCGTGGCCACCCCGGAGCTGCGCAGCGACGAGGCGATTGAAAGCGATCCGCTACCGCCGGGTCAGGTGTGGGCGATCGGGCCAGGCTCGGAAGGAAGCGGGCCGGGACTCTACCGCATCGAGGTGGTGGTGGGAAAGGGTTCCGGAGGCGCGAAGATCCTCAATCATCCGGTGCCACCGTCCTTTCGCGAGAGCGTGAAGGTAGGGGAGCAGAATCTATACGCGGCAGGGAGCGCGCTGGTGGGAGACCGCAACCCGCACGGTCACCAGTACACGATTCAGATGCAGCCCCGCGACAACGAGCGGTCGGGCGTCGGCCTGGGGCTACCCGTGCTGGCGGCGCTGGTGGGAGGGCTGCTGGAACGCCGGACACGAGGCGCGACCATCGTCGCCGGACCGCTCAACCTGGGTGGATCGCTGGAGCGAATCCCCGACCCGGTGGCGATCGCCGAGCTGGCGGTCGACAAGCAGGCGACCGTGCTACTCATGCCGGTTGGCACGCGGCGCGAGTTGATGAACTTGCCGGACGATCTCTGGACCAAGGTGAACATCGAATTCTACCGCGACGCGGAGGACGGCGTGTTCAAGGTGCTGGAATGAGCGGTGGCGATCGGACTTGGAAGCCTAACGGCCGAGGAACCCGGTGTCTGGGTGCTGTCCGATCCAGAGTCAGCGAGCGGACGGCAGTTGGCGCGCCACTCGCGTGACCTTCCGCTATTCTTCCTTGGATCGAACCACGTCAACATCGTCGTCGTGGCTGTGTCGATCCGATGAAAAGGAGTTCAGAACCGGACGGAGTGCACCAAGAGTAACGCGACACTTGAGGGGGCTGGGGCGCAACGCTCCGAAGAAATCCCGGGCAGGACCCCGATCAGACTTCTGAGACCACCCGCTGTCCCGACCCTGGCCGCGCGTTGGGCTCTTGCCTGTGCAGCGGGCGGTCGTTCGGGCGGCTAGAGGACGACAGAAGGTGTTCGCGGCGCCGACCAGCGGGAAGCCATCGATTGTGGCGCACCACATCCTTAACGAGGTGGGGCATCGGGCCCCCTCTCGCCGGGCGTTGGGCCAGTCTGCCGAGGAGGAGGCAGTCCATTATTAATCGGACAGCGACGTTGGATACTGTTTGATTTTCGGACATCCCGGTGTTACTATTGGCATCAGAAGGAGAGAAACTCGATGCCAACAGGAACGCAGACGTTGACAAGGCGGCGACCCATGCCAGCCTTTCCGGCTGAAGAGGTTGAACGTCGCCTTCGGATCGAACTGGAGAAGATTGCGGATGACGCAGCGGTCATTCGTCCCGGGTGGGAGCCGCTCCTCGACTCGATGCGCGTTGTCGGAACGGTGCTGGTGCTCGAGGATTTGCTGCCAGGGTGTAGGATCCCGCCGGATAAGGTAGTTCGGAAAGGAGGGTACAAGAGCGTGGACGAAGCGATCAGCGACATGCTGGACCGGATGGCGGGTCGTGGCCCGGAGCAGCAACCCTTGAGGTGCCAAGATGAGCAATGACGATCGTAGGATTCTGAGCGAACGGCTGAGGGAGGCGAGGGAATACCTTGGTTTCTCGCAGGAGGAGGTCGCCGGCTATTTGGATGTCCCCCGGTCTGCGCTGTCACTCATGGAGAGGGGCCGACGCAAGGTGGACGCATTGGAGCTGAAGAAGCTGGCCGGACTCTACAAGCGACCGGTGGGTTACTTCACAGACGAGGGGGTGGACGAAGAGTCGTTTGGCGCAGACGTCGCTCACTTGGCCCGCAAAGCCTCGCGGCTGTCGCCAGAGGATCGTGAACAGCTAGCACGGTTCGCTGATTTTCTGCGCGTGCGCAAGGAGCAAGAGGAGGGGTGACTCGTGGCGCGGCGTAAAGACATCCTGCACGCCGTCTATGAGGCGGAACGGCTTCACAAGGAGTTCGACTCGAGGGTGCGTGCCGAGGCGGGTGAAGGCAGAATCGACGTCTTTGCCATGCTCGTGGATCGCGATATCCCGGTGATGTTTCAGCCACTCAAGAACCTGCTCGGCGCATTCGTGGACGAGCCGAGCAAGGGGATCATGGTGACGTCTCAACGCCCGCTGCCCGTCCAGCGGTTTACGGCGGCGCACGAACTTGGCCATAAGACTCTCGGCCACGAGGCGAGCTTTGATGGGGAAGAAGTTCTGAACCGTGCGCTCTTCGCCGGCGAGGGACATTATGATCGACGAGAGATTCAGGCCAATGCGTTCGCGTCCCAACTGCTCACCCCCTCCTGGCTCCTGGCGCAGCATATGAAGGCGCAGGCTTGGACGCGGGACGACCTCAGCGACCCGGTCGTCGTCTACCAGCTCTCACTGCGGATGGGCTCAAGCTACGCGGCGACGTGCTATGCGATCGAACAGGCCGGGGGCATCGATGCCTGGACGAGGGAGACGCTACTAAAGGTCCGACCGAAGGCCATCAAGCAGTCGCTGGTCAGCCCCTACGAGCGGGAGACTTGGTACGGGGACGTCTGGCTGGTGACCTATCGGGACGACGGGATGTTGTTGGAGGGCGGCCGGTCCGATCTGGTGGTGTTGCAGGTCGAGGAGCACCCGAACTCCGGCTACCGTTGGCAGTTCGGCGACCTGGCCGAGGCGGGTCTTACGATTACCGCGGACGATCGCGCGTCGTACGCGGACGAAGAGCATATAGGTGGCGTGGTGATGCGGACGGTGATGGCGAAGCCCGGGGCTGAAGAAGGCGCGAAGGGTCACATTCAGGTCCGTGAGGTCCGTCCCTGGCAGCCGGAAGCTGAGACGCTGAACTCACTTGAGCTTGATATCAATCTTTCGGGACCAGTCCAAGCTGGGTTGTTGCCCGCCCAGCGAGAAACCCTGCTGAGTGTGGCATGAGTGAGATCATCGTCCGCCAGGACCTTAGAAGTCGGTTCGGGCCGGCACGCGACCAGGGGGCCCGCGCCACATGCCTGGCATTCGCCATGAGCGACACGCACGCGGCGATGCGAGGTGGTGTGTGGTACGCCCTGTCTTGTGAGTACCTGTTTTACCAGGCGAAGAAGCGGGACGCGACACCAGTGGACGAGGGCACAACGGTCTCCGCCGCCCGGGCGGCCTTGGCGCATGACGGGCAGCCGCTTGAGACGACGTGGCCATACCAAACGACACTGCCGGCCGAGGAGACCAAGTGGAAGCCTCCCGCCGACATCGGGATACTCTATCGGCGCTCGTCGAGACGGGACACACCTGCGTTTAGCCGAGTCTGGGACGCGGTCGAAGCGAACCAACCCAGCGTAGTCGTCATGACCATATCGACTGCATTCTACCTACCTAGCAGCGATGGCGTTGTCGATTCGAACGAAGCCGAGGACCCCAATGTCCGACACGCTGTCGTGGCAGTCGCAACCGGCAACCGTGGAGAAGCGAAACTTCTACTCGTGCGAAACAGCTGGGCCGCCAGCTGGGGATTGGATGGGCACGCTTGGCTGAGCGAGACCTACGCAGCCCCGCGGATCCTGGCGGCGCTCAGAGTGAGCTAGGAGGCGATTTAACATGTATCAAGCGATCCCGACACAGCGAAGCTGCGCCCGCGCGTGGGTCGCCGCTGCATCGACGATCATTGAGATGCGCGATGAGGGTTACAACGTCGTAATCGACGTAGAAGATCCCTGGACGCACGACGACCGGGACAACGCGGTCATCGACCTCGTTGACAGGTTCCTCAGGCAACATGACAAGTACCCGATCGTGACCGTGGCGAACACCATTTTCCCGCAATCGCTCTACGCCGCCCACGGTTCCCCTGCCTTCTATGCTGAGTATCTGAAGGAGTTCGACAGGCTGTCGGTAACGAAGGGGTGGGGGCGGTACTTTGAGCGCATGACCCGTCACCAGAAGGCTGACGGCGCAAGCTACAATCCGCTCTCCGCCCTTATCGAAAAAATGAGGCGCCAAGAGAGGCGAAGAGTCAACTATCGTTCGGCATACGAGCTCGCCGTATACGATCCGCTACGCGACGGAAGATACCTCCGTGGCGGGCAATGCCTCAGCTTCCTGAGCTTCAAGCGGCACCCAGAGCGCGGCTTGATGCTGACCGTATTGTACCGCAATCACACGTACATCACCCGATGCCTCGGAAACCTCATCGGCCTGGGTCGCCTCCAGGGGTTCGTGGCCAGCGAAGTGGGTATCACTCCGGGGCCGCTGACGGTTATTTCGACGCACGCCGAAATCGACGCGTCCGGATGGGGCATCAGGGAGGCGAGAAAGCTCGTCCGTCGGGCTGCCAACCTTCTTGGTAGCTCTGCGCCGATCGTTCCCCCGTCGGGGATTGCGGCCAAGGACATAGGGATTCGGGCGGGTGCCGGGAGATGGAGCTAGACGTGCGAAAGCAACCCAAGACTGATGCAGGGCTCACAGCGCCGGTCCGCTCGGCCCTGGGAGCCCCGAACGAGCCGCCGGCCGACCTCGGTCCTTTAAAGCCCACGGCAGTATACAACACTTTCTGGCGTTTCGCGGCGGAGCGGCAACGCGTGTTCTTTAGGCGGCTGCGGTGCGGCTCGCCACCGTGGACGCAGGACGCCGTGCTCCGCGCCCACAAGTTCACGAATGCATACCGTGCATCCGACCGGGTCAGCCAGTACCTCATCCGGAGCATCATCTACCGGCCGGACTTGTCGGAGGAACCCGCCGAAGTGGTTTTTCGCATCTTGTTGTTCAAACTGTTCAACCGAATCGAGACCTGGGAACTGCTAGAACAGGAGCTCGGGATCCTGACTTACAGCGACTACTCATTCAAGCGATACGACCGCATCCTTTCCGCCGCGATGGCACGTGGCGACAGAATCTACTCAGGAGCGTACATAATGCCCTCCGGCCGGTCTTTCGGGTATGATCGGAAGCACCGCAACCACCTGACGCTGCTTGGCCACATGATGGCGGACGGACTGCCTGCGCGGCTCGCCGAGTCGGCGTCATTGGAAAGCGCGTTCACCCAAGTACGTCGATATCCCGGGATCGGGGATTTCCTGGCACTCCAGTATGTCACCGATGTGAACTACAGTCAGGTAACGGACTTCACTGAGATGGATTTCGTAGTCGCCGGACCAGGGGCGATGGACGGGATTCGAAAGTGCTTCGCCGATACTGGAGGAATGAGCAACGCGGAAGTGATCCGGCTGGTGGCGGAACAGCAGGAAAGTGAGTTTGAGCGGCTTGGCTTGGCATTCCTGTCACTCTGGGGACGCAGGCTACAACTGATCGACTGCCAGAATCTTTTCTGCGAGGTAGACAAGTACGCGCGTGTCAAACACCCTGACGCCATCGGCAACTCAGGCAGGAAGCGCATCAAGCAGAGGTTCAGACCGAGCCCTGTGCCCATCCAATACTGGTATCCGCCGGAGTGGGGAATCAACACTGCCGCTCTTGCAGCCCAGACAGGGCAGCCGGAAGATCCAGGCAGTTCACAGAAGAACGAGAGGTGCTGATGGACCTCAGAACGTATCAGAACAGGACGAGCAGGACAGACCGCAATCCCGGGTTTGGCGCGGTGGAGCGAATGATCCCGCTCGCCGGTCTGGCAACTGAGACCGGCGAACTGCTGGGTGAATACAAGAAGTACCTCCGGGACGGTGAGTCCCACGCACTCTTCAAGGAGCGGCTGTCAGAGGAGATCGGTGACCTCCTTTGGTACCTCGCCAACGTGGCGAGCAAGTTCGACCTGGACCTCGGTCGATGTGCCGAACAGAATCTCGCCAAGTGCGAGAGTCGCTGGGGAACCTTTCCGAGTCGGGAGCCATTCGACGCGGGTTTCCCCTACGACCAGCGGTTGCCGCGAGAGCTTTCAGTGAGTTTTGTGACCCATCATGACGCCGGGAGTGGACCGTTTGTCCGAACGATGTACATGGGCAGGCAGCTGGGGAACGACCTGGACGACAATGCCTACTCAGCGGACGGATACAGCTATCACGACGTGCTTCATCTTTCCTTCGCGGGCGTCCTAGGCTGGTCCCCCCTCGTCCGACGGATGCTCGGCGTGAAGAGGAAGAGTGACGCCACGGTCGATCGAGTGGAGGACGGTGGCCGAGCCATCGCCACGGAGGAGGGGCTGGTGGCGATGATCTTCGCGTACGCTCGGGATTACGGCTTCCTCGAAGGAAGATCCTCAGTCAGTACCGAACTGTTACGAATGATCAGAAACATGGTCCAGCACCTGGAGGTCTCGGTCTGCACGTCCGGTGAGTGGGAACGGGCAATCGTCGAGGGATTCAAGGTTTGGCGAGAGGTTAAGATGAGGCAGGGCGGCACTGTTGATGTGGACCTAAACAAACGGTGCATATCGTTCCGGGGAACTTAATCGGGGAATGCGATGCGAATCATCGGGCACGGCATTGATGTCGCAAGGATCGAAAGAATCAAAAGGGAATTGGACTCACCGAACAAGAGATGGGCGGAACAGTTCTGTTCGCGCGCCGAGCGCGAGCAGGCTGACGCCCGACCTTTGAATGCGCGCTACTATGCCGGCAGGTTCGCAGGTAAGGAAGCTGTCGCGAAGGCCCTCGGCACGGGTTTCGCCGGTGACATTACCTGGCGAGGAATAGAAATCCTCCGGAGGGAGAGTGGCGCGCCGTTTGTTCAGCTGAGCGACGAAGTGCTTGAGCTTGCCAAGAGACTCGGCGTCACCGATTGGTTCATTAGCATCAGCCATTGTGGGAACATAACGACTGCGAGCGCAATCGCGATAGGGGATTGATTCATGCCGTTTTGGAGCAGCCAGACACTCAAAGTGAGGATACCGACTGATCAACTCGTGGTGCCGTATGAGGACAACGGGGTGGTCCGCGCGGCGTACGAAATGAGAGTCGGACGGGAGGCCTTTGTCACCTCAGACACTGGTGAAACGACGGAGCTACCGAAAGGGCAGAAGATCGTGATCCCTCCGGGGCAGTTCGGGTTGCTGGTGACGCAAGAAACCGTGCGAATCCCTGCCAATGTAATAGCCTTCATTTCCATTCGTGCCGGGATAAAGTTCCAAGGCCTGATCAACGTGTCGGGGTTCCACGTTGATCCGGGCTATCAAGGCCAACTCCGGTTTGCGGTATACAACGCCGGGAGCAAAAAGATCGTCCTAGACCAGGGCCAACCCATCTTTATGATCTGGTTCGCAGACCTCGACGAAACCGACATCGATCCGTATCCGGAGCGGCAAAAAGGCTCCTCCGCAATCACAGCAGACGACGTTGCCGCGATTCAAGGGGATGTGGCCTCACCGGCCGAACTCAAGAAGCAACTCGACGACCTAAGGTCAGAGCTCGACAAGAAGTTTCACGCGAGCGAGCAGACGCGGCTTTTCAACCGCGGCCTCCTTATGCTTCTTATAGGCATTGCGGTCACGATAGCGCTTGGCATCTTCACTCCTACATAGCGCTTTCACCGCAACAGGGGACGAGCGAAGCTGTGCCAGTGGATGTGTCACCTACCCTAGAGGCCGAAGAACAAAGGAGCTAGACTATAGACCAGGATGCCGCGAGCCCGGAGTTTGTTGCTTCTCCGGACCCCCAATATTCGCAGTGTCTTGGAAGCAGCACAGCAGTGCGGAGCGGAAGCTTCCGATCGGACGGCCTGCGGTGACTAGGAATGGGCCGAACCAACCTACCGGGTTTGAACGAGAGCCCCGGAAATCACATGTCATGAACCGGCAGTCAAAGCACTTCGCCGCCACCGCAGTTTGATCAACGGCGGCAACGACACAATCCTCCAGATGGTTTAGACTTGCGAGTCCGGTCGGGGAGGAGGAGATCCCGTGGACGCAGGGAAGTAATGTTTGTATACGACGAATACTGTGCCGACAAAGACACCTTCTGCGGCAGCAATGGGCCATGACGGATTGATAACCAACACAACTGTCAAGGTGACTAGAATCAGAGCTGCGACAATTGCAAGAAATAGCTTGACGGCGGTGTCCGCGAGAAGCTGAATGACCTCGGCTTGTTCCTTATCCATCTTCCGAAGACACGAGCTTGTAGAATGTTTGAAGGGTCAGGTCGTCGCGAGAATGGTCTGAATGCTCCGGTCCACGAGCTTCGCAAGCTAGGCAAGGGACAAGCTCCGGTATTGAGTCCTCGGACGAAAAGGACTCCACAATGTGCATGTCGTGCGGGCAGAGGACTCCTATTCGACGCTCCAGTGCTCCCTCGCGCACTGCGGCTTCCAGAAGCAGGCGTGTGAACGCGTGGGGAAAACCGAAGAATGCACGGACGTTCTCCACGTAGATCCGCTCAGGGTCAATGGCCTCGATCGCCGCACGTTTTCGGTCAACGAAACGACGAATGATGGGCGAGTCAATTAACCGTAAGAATCCGTCTAACGACATCGTCTACGCAGTCAGTGGAGGAAGAGTAACGACGAAAGGCTAGTCTCCCTTGGGTAGGATCGGCGACAAAATATTTGATGCATGGGTTCTCTCCTGTAAACGCAAATGTCGTGTTGTAAAGTGGTTTATCTGCTAACTCGGCATACCGTTGGGGATCGTCTCTCTTCACAGTGAACGCCTCATCCATTACTTCCAGTGACGTCGCGCGCGAGCGCTTGTAGCGTACTGCAGGAGCGTCGAAGACATCGGCGTCCCATAGAGCCTTGATTCCTCGATTTAGGTCCAGTGGATGGCCAAGACCATGATGAAACTCGCCCAGCAAGTCACGTTCCGTCGGGTCCTGAGCCGAACTTACCACGACCTTCCCGTCTGCGGCGTACGCTTGAGGCTTCTTAGCCATGATGGTGAAGTGGATGCGAACATGGTCTAGGGTGACAACGACCTTCACCGGCCAAGCGAAAGTCACAGAGTGGCGCTCTAGCGGGGCATCGAGCACAAGTTGGTATACTAGCGGTACCAGGTAGAAAAATCGGTGCTCTTGCCCTTCGGTTGTCGACGTGAAAGGAGCCACTCCAAACGGCATGGGGACATCGGGGCGGTCATTCGCTGGATCGCGGTGAAAACGTGAACATGCTGGTGAAGGTAGCCAAACATCGTCGCTACGAATTCACGAACATCGGTCACCTCGGCATCCTGGACGACCGCTGCGATCCCGTCGGCCTTGGTCATCTTCTCACGAACCTGCGGAAACTGCTGGATTGTCGCGGCCGGGAAGAGATCGAGCAATCGCTCGCGTACCTCTCGGGCGTCGATGAGCATCGAATCAGCACCTTTCCTGAAGGACTACGGACGGGAACACGCTACCGGGGAGAAGGGCCTGTGTCAACGAAGTCCCGGCAGTAAGCCAAGACCGAACGACGCAGAGGTTGAAGGTCCGAGATCGGGTTGCGTGACGGATGGGCTCGCCAGGTCGGCGGGAGACTTGGGTTACGATCATCCCGAGGCATCGCGTGCGGATGCTGAGCGTGAGGAACGGGAGCGTCGGGTCACGATGCGAACTCCACGAGCATCGGCTCGCTGAACGAGGGACCGGTCAGGAGCTGGCCTTCGTGAAGTTGAGTCTCATCTGCCACCAGCGGCTCTCCCCAGTGCTGGATGGATGTTTGGAATGTGCTCAGGGTGAGCGAATCGCCGCCCGAACCCCAACGTAGTCTAACGGCGGGGGAATGGCACGGATCGCTGGCCACCGCAGCATGGCACCGCGCCGGGCTGATGCTGCTGTCTCGGTCCCGGTGGAAGGAATAACGCCGCGCTGCCCCGAGAGACTCCGGGCGGCGCGAACGGCAGGCCCAAACCTCAACCGGAACCGGCGAGCAACGGTCCTGTGAGGCCCTCGGCCGCCATATCAGAACACACCGGCCCAGGTCCCGCCGGATTTGTGCGCTCGGCATCGGCTGGAGGCTTTCGAGAAGAGCCCACGCGATGCACTGCTCAACGTCTCCCAGCCAATCGACAGCCTCCCCATGGAGGGCCAGCGCCGGTAACAAGGCCATGATCACCCACGGGCCGTCTGGAAGGTGGTCGCGGAAGCCGCTGGGGTCGCATTCGTCGATCAACCATGGGGCCGCCGCCACCGTCTCGCGCCATGCGCGCGGCGGGCCAACTCCACCGCCCTCGGCCACCGCCAGTACCGCGACGGGCAGCTCGTCCGGCGCAACGATGCGCGCTCGCAGGACGCGGGGGCCGTGCGGATGCGCGAGCACATGCAGCCGCCACGGATCGTCCGGCCCCCGCAAGTGGCGCGGGGGTCGCGAGCCCACCCGCCGCCGCGATCAGCCGTCCGTATGCGCGCGTCATGCTGTCGGCATACCCGGAGCCATCCGACTGACGGTAGTACCCGGTGTTCGCGTTCCAGTGTTCAAGCCTCACTCGATTCGATTCCCACAGAATGGTGTAAAGGGTCGGCACCTGTCTACAATCGTCACGGCCGGTCTGGGTTCGACGTCCGATCGAAGCACCCTCAAAAAGTACATGACACTTCCATTCAGCGCGCGAGTGGCGCAGGGCTCTTGGGGCCAACGGCCCACCTACCACGGCTGAGGGTCCCGGACGAGGCGCTCACCGGGGAACCGTAGTTTCTTGGATGGTGCCCCATAAACGACGTGAAGGCCCACCCCGGTTTCGCTGTCGAAGGAGTCAAATGCCGCCGCGAGTGAGCCGGGCCAGAGAGAGATTCGGCTGGCCAGCTGGCGGTCTGACGGACAAGCGGAGATGGGCGGCTAACCCGAGAACTGAGACGACCGGGAGTCCCGCCAATCAAGCCCGTTTTCCCGCTGGCGCGGCGCGATTCAGTCAGGCACGCGGTCAACGGCAGGAAACGCAGATCGTGCAGTCCCAGTTAGACTTATACGATTCCCTGCCGTGATTCGGCTCACCTGCGGCTTGCGCGGACAGCATCACCCACCTCAGGAGGGGACACGCCTTCCGGATCGACGGTTGACCAAACTGCACGGCTGGCGGCGGAGGAAGCGCGGCGGGCTGCGCTAGCGGCGCAGACCACGGCGGACGGCGCGTCTACGGCCGCGGACGGCAACACGTCGTTCCTGAGCACGTTCACGGCGCGGGTAACGGCCATCGTGCAAGCCATCGTTCCGGGATGGGCGCGGGACGCGATTAGCGCGATTCCGGTCGCAAAGATCCGGGATGGCGTGTTGGCTGCGTTGACCACGACAACGCAGCCGCCGGACATTCCGCTCCCGCTTGGGCGCTGGACCCTCCAATCCTCCGGGACTGGTTCAGACGGCATCATCCGGACGGAAAGCGGCAACGCAGGACCGTTCTTGTTCTCGCGTCGTTCCGCGGACGGGACGGACCGGCGCGACGCGCTCCGGAGCCTCCAGTCCGGCGACGTGATCCGGCTGGTGGACGCGGATTCCAACGTATCCAATATCACGTTGTCCGCGACACCTACTGCGACCAGTACTGCTGGGTTCGACACGTCCGTTTCGGGCGCGTTGGTGGACGCTGACGTAGTCGGGATCGTGCACGGCGAGGTAGTGACGGCGACGGGTCCGGACGTGACACCGCCTCCGGTGACACAAGGCCATCTTGTCCCGGCCATGCTGGACGCGGACACGAATTCGAAGCGGGCCAACTGGCGGTCCCGGATCGGGGTGGATTCGGGCGGCGAAGGCACCGACGCGACGGCGCGGGCGGCTGCGGGGGAGAATCGTGGGTCCATCACCGCGCTACAGAGCCTAACCCGCGACTTGCGCAGTCCGGATACTCGCACCTGGGTCACGGCTGCGGGAGATAACGCTTCGGGGATCGCGCTGGCCAACTCGCTGAACGCGCCAGCCGGGCACGTTTACGCCAACCCGCTGCCGCAACCGCCCGGAAACGATCCCGATACCAACTGGCCAGCGGCCAACTACATCCTCGTGCGCGTACCGCACGGCGCGGACCTGAGCGACTATCGGCTCCAGTGGTTCAACTCGGAGGTCGCTGGCGGCCATGGCAACCACGCCTACAGCCCGGGAAACCATTGGGTTGAGATCCCGCTTGAGGATTCGACCTGGGACTACTACGCGACCGAGATTCCGGGCGGCGGCATCCAGTTGCCGGACGCGCTCGGCTCGGATATCGCCCGCTTCGTGGTGCAGCATCATGATGCGAACCCGACGATCTTCGATGGCGATCTGGCGGGGGGCATCGTCAAGACGGCGGACCTGACCGCCGACCTTGCGGCACGGCTCCTGCCGACCGGCGGCGGCGACGGTAAGTTCGTCGGCCATGCGTCCGGCTCGCCCGCTTGGGTGGATGCTCCGGGCGGGGGCGGGGACGAGGCCGTAACCCTGATCGGGGCGCAAGCGACAAGCGCGAACAACGTGATCAATTTCAACGCGGCGACGCGTAGCGCCTTCGTCGCCGCGTGGAACGCTGGCACCTATCGCAAGTTTTTGCTCGCGATTGATTACACTGTTGGGACCGCGCAACTGGAGTTCCGGCGGCTGCCGTCTCATGCGGCCATCCCCGTCAACGGGACGGCTGTAATCAATCTCGCGTCCTGGGCGACGGCGCACAGCGGGACGGATGTAGTAACCGATTTATGCATCCATGTTGTCCCCTCGGGCGACGGCGCCGAACTGGAAGTCTCTTGCTCGGCGCCATCTTTCTTCGTTATCGCTTTGAACGCGCGTCTCTACGGGGTGTCCTGATGGGATACCGTGAGGCTCTACGCAACGAGGGCCACGGCCAGCTAGACCGCGTGGTCCTCTTGAAGCGCTACTCGGTCCGGGCGGCGGGCGACGGGGTGGCCCTAATCCGGACGCTGGTTTGGATGCGTGAGACTTGGGCGAAGCGATCCGATGATGAGGAGGCGCTGGTAGCGCGGGAGAACGGCGACGGGCTGCGGCTGGAAATCTCTCCGAGCTACGTCGTGAGGTATCGAGACGACATCTCGCTCGGAGACGCTGCCACCATCTACACAATCACCGAGCCTATTCACGGTGATAGGGGCGGGCGGGAATTCGACATCTCTTCAATTGCCCCGGTGGGGCGTCGCCGCTTTCTGGAGATCGCGACATGAGTCTGACTGTTGGAATGCGGCTGCGAAGTAGGATCGTGGCGATCCCCCATATCTCGATTGCCAAGACCATAGGGCGCTACGCCGCGAAACAGTACAGCCAGGCCTCGCCCGTCCGCACGGGCGAGATGCGCGACTCCTGGGGCTACGCCGTCCAGAGGTTCCAGTTCGGGGTTATTCTGTCGATTCACAATTCCGCCCCTCATGCCGGGATCGTCTTCAAGTTGCAACATCGCCGGTTCCGGAAGATCCCGAAGAAAGTGCAGAAATACGCCGCTCAAGTCTTCCAGTTGGTGTCCTGATGCTGAAAAATTACGTCGAGAAACGTGTCGAGGAAGCACTCGAAGAGCGTGGTTACACCGACCTGATCCTTGCCGGGATCGACGCCACAGTTGCCGGAACCGCCGGCGACGTGCTCAGGACCGGCGCTGTGGAGACGTGCGCGGGAATGTGGGGCAGAGTGCTGGCCGGGGCCGACGTGTCGCTCCCCGCCGTGCTCACGCCACAGGTGCGCGACATGATCGGCAGGTGCTTGATCCGCGACGGGGAACTGGTGTTCGTGATCGACGTGATCGGCGGCAGACAGGTTCTGATCCCCGCCAGTCACTTCGAGGTTCTCGAATCTCACCGCTACAAGGTGACCACGGAGAGGCCACCCGGCGACTCGGTTACCCGCATCCATCCCCGCGACCGCATCCTCCACTTCACCTGGTCGATTGATCCGCGAGAACCATGGAGGGGCATAAGTCCGATGGGCCGGGCCACCCTGCTGGCGAAGATCGCAGCCGGGATCGACACGAAGCTAGTCGAGGAACTCGCGACTCCGACCGCGCATATCCTGCCGATTCCGGGCGATGGGGCATCCGCGACCCTGGACGGGCTCAGGGCGGACGTGGCGGGAGCGAAGGGCGCTGCCATCGTGCTACCGTCCACCACAGCCGCACCGTACGACGATGAAGGGATGAGGGGCACGAGGAAGGAGTGGGAAGCGAAGCGGCTCGGGCCGATGATTCCCTCCGAGATGAGAACGCTGTGGCAGGACGTTCTCGAACAGGTCGGCCAGGCAAGCGGTATTCCACCATCGCTCTTCAGGAACAACGCCGATGGCACCTCTCAACGAGAAGCCTACCGAAGATGGATCATGGCCAGCGTGGAACCCGTGGCCGAGGGGATCGCCATGGAGGCCAGCCTTCGTCTCGAGGAGGAAGTCGCGTTCGACTTTACTCGTCTGTGGGCTCACGATCTAGCCGGGCGGGCGAAGGCGTTCCAATCGCTGACCGCTGCCGGGATCGAGGCTGACCGGGCCATGAGGATCAGCGGACTGGAGTAGAGCCGGAGGCGGCGGCAACCGCGAGGACCGCGCGGGCCAGTGCAGCCCCGATCTTCGGCTCCGGCTCTACCCTTCCCAAAGGGGGCGCGACGCTGGCCGGGGTCGGTTTAACCCCTATATTCGGACTCGGCTACAAGCTGTGATACATGAACGGATAATCGCATGTGGCGGAATGGGCGTAACTCGTTTTAGTGCAACGGGTTGGCTGAAAGCTTGTCTAGTTCGGACGGAATCGTGCCGACCAGGTTGTTTTCCCGGAGACGCAGGTCACTCACCTTGCCCTGGAGGGCGCTCACGCCATGCCACTCCCCGAGATCGCTTTCCGTCAGCCAGTTCGAGTTGTCGGCCCAGCCGTCGCCCCCCGTGGCATGGTAGAAGATCTCGAGGATCTCCCGGTCGGTGAGCGGCAGCGCGACCTCCACGGTGGCCTCGGCGGTGGCGGAATTGTAGGTAGCCGTCACCTTCGTCGTACCGAAGCCGGACGCCGTGACCCGCCCCACCGCGCCCCCAGCCGCGTCGACCGTCGCGATCGCCGCATCGGCGCTGGCCCACGTCACCTGCGGAGCAGCCACCGTGTTCCCGGCGGCATCGGTCACTCTGGCCGTGAGGATGCCGGTCGCCCCGACCGTGTCGAGGGTCAGCCAGTGGGGCTCGATGACGACCTGCGTGCCGTCCTCGGCCGCTCCCATGGCGGTCTCGACTGACGCGTCCCGGTCCGCGGGCAAGGTTGGGGAGTCATCGACACAGGCTTCCAGGGAGACCAGGGTGACAACTGCCCCCAGGACGCCGATCCATCGTCCGGGCAACCCGGTGGGTGCCCAGCCTCGCTGGCCGTGACAACTGGACGGCAGGGGGCGCTGCGGATGCTCCATCCGGTCCATCGGTCTCTTCCAAATCGTGAACGCGATTCAATATCTACACAATCATCATGTTTGCGCGTTATCCACGATATTATCGTGTTAGTTAATGATATTATCACGATAATTGAATGAAACAAGGGAGATCGCGGCCAAGGCCGGCTGGCCGTCCTGTCTCTGGTCGCCAGGCTTCCCGGTGGACCCGAAGTGGCAAATTGGAAGCACCGATACCGCACTTCCCGTAGGTCGCCGCCGGCGCTCCATTGCCGCCAACTACCTCATCCCAGGCGGCGGCTACTTACAACGGGGCCCATCGAAACGGGTGGTGTCGAGATGGCCGCGACGGTGAAGATGCCGGGCCGGACATCGCGCTACACCGCCTTGACGCTCAACAACTGGAAGTACCTGGGGACCGACGATCCGCTCGTCGACGCCAACCAGGGCAGCGACGTTGCGCGGGCATTCCGCCTCGCCTGTGGGTTGCCTCCCTGGACCGCGCCGAACCCCTCGGCCGGGGGGGCCGGCCAAGCACACGGCGCCTCACCGCTGTCGGTTGCTCGCGCCGATTCTCCCTCGAACCGCGGACCTACCCCGGCCCCGCCGGCAGATGGTCCAGCAGATACCTCACCATCAGCATCCTAACGTGCAACGCCGTCCCCTCCCCCTCCGACAACCCGTGGTTCCGGTTGGGGTAGGTCATGTAGTCGAAGGTCTTTCCAAGCTCCACGAGACGGTCTACCAATCCCTCGACAATCTCCAGGTGCGTGTTGGTTTCCCCGGTTCCGTGAATGATGAGCAGGTCCCCCTCCAGCCCTTCGGCGTAGTTGATGGGCGCCGAGACGCGGTAGCCCTCCGGATTCGTCTCCAGGGTCTCCATGTAGATCTCCTGGAACCACGCGTTGTAGAGATGCGGCTGGGGCTTGGGGACCACGGCAATCCCCACGTGGTAGACATCGGGCCTGCGGAACAGGGAATTCAGGGTGTTCGATCCGCCGCCGCTCCACCCCCAGATCCCCACTCTGGACACATCGACGTAGGGGAGCATCCGGCCCATTTCCCGGGCTCCCGCCGCATGTTCCTCAGTCGACTGCACGCCGATTGTCGGAAAGGGCGCCCTCCGCCACGCCGCGCCCTTCGGTGCGGGCGTGCCCCGATTCTCGATGGACACGACCAGGTACCCGAGGTCCGCAATCGCGCGATGGTAGTTGTTCCGGGTCGACCACCGGTCGAGGACGGTCTGGCCGTGGGGTTCCCCGTAGACATAGATGAACACCGGATACTGGCTGGAAGGATCGAAGTCCCGCGGCTTGATCATCCACGCGTCCATCACGACGCCATCCCCGATATCCAGCTGCAGGAAGTCAGTGGGGTGTGAGATCGTGGCCTCGGCCCGGCGCCGGAGCTCGGCATTGTCCTCCAGGACCCGGACGACACGGTGGTCCGGCAGGCTGATCAGCGCGGTTACCGGAGGAGTGTCGAAGGTGGAGTACGTGTGAAAAGCCCACCGAAGGTCGGGGGAGAAGTCATAGAAATGGGTTCCCGGCTGGTCTTCGGGAGTGACTCGCTCTGGCGCTTCGGCGCCGTCCAGCCGGACCCTGTAGAGGTACCGCTGGGTGGCGTTGCCGGGCGAGGCGAAGTGATAGAACCAACCCTCCCTCTCGTCAACCGGTCCCCGCTCCATGACGTCGCTGGGCCCCGGGGTCAGGAGTCGCTCCTCCCGCCCATCCCGTGAATACACGTAGGAGTGACGCCATCCGTCCTTTTCGGTCAGGAACAAAAACGAGTCGCCCCCTCGGATCCACTCCAGGCCGGCGTTCAGGCGATAACTGGCGATGACCCAGGCGGTGTCGGACTCGTGGTAGATCCGGTCTAACTCACCCGTGGTCACGTTGGCAATGAAGAAGGCCCGTTCGTCCCGAAACCGGCTGAACTGCTCCACCAACAATTCCCCGGAGTTTCCGGCCCAGCTCACCTGCCCGAGATAGAAGCCCTCGTTTGGGGAAGGGATGGAGATCCAGCGGACTTCCCTGCCCTGGGCGTCCACCACTCCCACCCGGAGCTTGGCGATGGTCTCGCCCACCCTCGCGAATCGGACCTGCTGGAGCTCGGGATACGACGGGTCGTTAGGAACGAGCATCGACCTCATCCGCACCCCGGAGGCGTCGGACTGGACGAAGGCGATCCGGGTTCCATCGGGGCTCCAGACCGCCCGGCCGCTGGAAATCTGTTCAGCTGTGGTCCAGGTCAACCGGGTGGTTTGATTGGCCGAGAGGTCGTGGACGTGAAGGTCTCCATCGCGGCTGAAGAGGATGCGGCCTCCGTCCGGGGAGATCGTGTTCCCGCCTCCGCCGTCCGCCTGCTTCAAGGTGGAAGTGGCCGTTTCGAACATCCAAACCCCGCCTCCCTCGGTTTCGAGGAGCACCCAACTGCCGTCCGGGGCGAACTGATAGCCGGAAACACGCAGGGGCCCGGAAGCGCCAGATGGCGTGAAGTCGGATAGGGAGGCGAGGACCGTCCGGTCGCCACTTGCGGCATCGTAGCGGATCAGCTCCCGGCCCGTACCCCCCGGGGGGGCTTCCAGGGTCGTGTACCCGGATCCGTCGGGCAGCCACGTCGCCTGGAACGACCGGGCGTCGAACTCCCTAGCCTCGAAGATCGACCTGAGGCGGGCTTCGGTCTCCGCGGGGACCTGGGAGGAGGCCGGAGTTGAGGAAAGCGCTGGGGCGGCGAGGACGCCGGCCAGCCAAAAGGTCCGTACTATTCGTCTCGCGGTCATATCTCTCTCCCTCGATCCAGGCGGAGATGCTTCCCCGGCTGATGTCTCGAGAGGATACTCGCGAGGTTGTTTGGCCGCAACGGGGAATACTAAACCATTTTGTTTAGTATTCAGAATTCCAACCCGCCGATGTCGTACCAATCGATCGCGAGCTGTGCAATCCCATACCGGTCGGGTTTGCGCTCGACCAGGGCAACGAGAGTCGAACCCAGGATGTCGTAGTCCATCAGGCGGTCGCGAACGCGCACCGTGCCGGCGTACTCCATGCCTGTCCAGATCTCGAGATAGGAGAAGGCGTCCCGGTCGAGGGTGAGGGCCGCCCAAAGGCGGTTCTGGTCGTCGAAGCGGAGCGACCACGGGCCACCGAGGAACCACCGCCTGGGTCTTTCCCTGTATCCCGCTGCATAGGCCTCCGTTTGTGCCGGGGAAAGGGAGACCAGACCACCCCCGATGCTGAGGATTCCTTCCACGTACGCGTCCACGTCACGGTTGTTGGGCAATAGCGGAGAATAGTTCGGAGCAGCGACTACGGTGGCGCTGGTGGCATCCTTGTGGTCGAGGAAAACCAGCTCATGTTCGCACGCCGTGGTCACGAGACCACCCTGCGGGTTCAAGATGCCCACCCGCCCGTTAAAGCAGTCGCGCGCCACCGCGCCCGAAAGGTCCTCGCGCTCCCAATGGATCTCACCCGAAAAGACGTCGACCTCCACGGGGATTTCGTCGGGCTGGTCTTCGGAGCGTGTCCGGTCCAGCATTGCCAGGCGGGAGCCGAGTGCCCGGTCAACCCGAAGGTCCGTCAAATACACGTTAGGTGGCAGGCGAGTTGTCGACACCAGGGTTCCGTCGGGTTCGAAAAAGGTCAGCTGGGCCGAGCGAAGATCGAAGGCCGCCAACATTCCGCCGGGCCCGCGCATGACCCAGGGAGGCCCGCGAAACTCTCCTGGACCCTCACCCTCGCGTCCGAAAGCCCCGACTACGCGGCTGCGGCTGTCCGTGCAGTGGATCCGGGACTCGAAGGGGTCGACAGTGCACGCGACCTGTTCGGATACAAGAGCGACCTGGCCACTCGTGCCCAACGGAACTCCGGCGGTCGCGAAGGGCCGCAACTGAATGACACGGTCTTCGACTGCGTCCTCGGTGCACACGGTGGTGGCCGCCGTCAGGAAGACGATGACGGCCATTGCGCGAATTGGGACGCCGGGCCGCACGACGCCGCTACCGGCCCGAATGCGGGTCGCTCCTAATGATCGCCAACCCGGGGCTGGCGACCATAGCCGCGCCCGCCGGGCATCGCCGGCTGCGTAGTGTCAGAGTTGCATCGGGCATCGGCACCTCCGTCCCCGCCCGGAAACTGGAGCCTGGTCAACATAGCGACGCAGTCGGGCATGCATTACACGTCAGCGCTCGATCCGCCTGTCCAGGTTACGCCCTAGTTGACGCGAGTTGCCTCGGTCTTCTCCCCGGCCTGATCGATCGTAACGCCGGTCACGTTTCCGGCTTCGTCGGTCCTGAAGGTCAGGTATACCGGCACGACCGCCACCTTGAAGCGATGCATCGATGTCGCGTACAGCTCGTACGTCCTGCCCTCGAGCTCCACCGCGAGTTCCTCGCCCTCCAGGAGGAACCGAAGCCTCTCGTCCGGATCGTCGGGCACGACATACGTTCCCACATACGACTCCAGCACGCTCACCGGCACGTCCACGGTCTCGGGGAAGTCGGACAGGTCGACACCATACTCCGTCAGCTTCTCCCGGGCTGGACCGTTCCTCGGGTCGATCCGAAGGGCGTGCTGGTAGTGCTCTATGGCCAGGTCCCGATGGCCCATGAGGGCGTGCGCTTCAGCCAGTCCGTTGTGAGCGGGTGCCAAGGTGGGGTCCCGTTGGAGCAGACGCGAGAAGATCGTCTCTGCATCGGCAGCGTTCTCGTCTTCCAGCGCCTTGTCGCCGACCGGACCGAGGATTCCGGTGGAAGGCGTTCTCTCGTACCCGAACCTCGCCGATGCTCGCGCGAAGTGCCGGTCAATGGCCTCGAGGCCGCCCGCCACGTAGAGGCCCACCGGATCGTGCAGATTCCAGCCCTCGAAGATCTTCTCGAGCCCGTAGTAGGTCGACCTGTGCGGCACGGAACCGTGGCTCTCCTCTTCCATGAGCTTGAATTCCCAACGGAAGTCCCCGGGGGCCTTCGCTTCGAGAATCCCGGCGAACTTGAGAGCGCCGCCGAGCATCGCACCGCCCTCGTTACCCATGGTCATGTAGAAATCACCGACCAGGTCACCGATGTGGTCGAATGCGGAATCGGCCTGCGCGACCAGGCGCTGCTCGTCCCACCAGAGACTCGGACTGATCGAGATGTACGCGTTGAACACGTCCGGCCGATGCACCAGAGCGTGATTCGCAAACAGTCCGCCGAGCGAGTGCCCGATGAGAATGGCGTACGGTCGTGTCCTGTAGTTCTCGTCGATGAAGGGCTTCAGTTCGCCACTGATGAACTCCAGGAAGTTGTCCGCTCCCCCGGCGCTCGAGCGCGCGGGAGCCGCGTCGGAATGGACGGGCGGCGACAGGTCACGCGTCCGATCCGTATTGGGAATGGCCACGACGATGACGTCCGGCATGCGCCCGTTTCTCGCCAGGAACCGGGCCGCTCCAGTCGTGTGATGGAAGTGCGACGGTCCGTCCAGGAGATAGACCACGGGGTACGTCTCGTCGCCACCCTCGTAGCCGGCCGGCAGACCCACGATGATCTCTCGCCGCTCGCCGAGCACGTTCGAATGGAGTTCGCGCGTCTCCCCGAGGGACAGGAAGGGTTCCGCGTTCTGGGCGAGGCTCTCCCGCGGCGCGAAAACGATGAAGCACGGCAGGAGAAGTACGGAGAGGAAGCGTGGGATCGTAGCTTCCCAGCGGGTAGGCCAGGTCATGTGACACCTTCCTTGGCGGCTGACGAAGAAGAGGCCGAACCCAAGGACGATAACAGGTGTCTGATCACGGCTCGGTGCCGGCCTGCCCAAGATACTAAACAATATTGTTTAGTATCTGCGGCCACAGGCCAGGTCGTCTTCAATTGTCCCGACTAGCGTGCAGGAGGGCTGCGATCCCGCGTCCTGTGCCGCACGTAGCTCTCGAGCACGCGGTTCATCCGCGTCTGGTAGCCCTTGCCCGGAGCTTTGAAATAGGCCAGTACATGGCGTTTGACGCGCAAGGTGATCTGATCGGTGCGATCGGGCTCGACGAGTTCTGCCCGCTTCCAGAAATCTTTGTCCAGTTCGGCAATATCGCTGAAGTCGATGCTTTCGTCCTTCACGGCCGCGATTTGCTCGGGAGTAAGCGGGCTATCGTGTCCGCTCATGGTAGGCCTGCCTTTCCTTGCGCGATGCCGGGCGGGCGGAGATCAGGCGGATGCGATGTCCGCGCTGGGTGTGCGCGACCACGATCAGCGCGCCGGGCTCCACCCGGCCGATGCTGATGTGACGGTCCTCGCCATATTCCTGGCGCCTGTCTGGGGAGGTTGCAACGCGCCCGTCGAAGATTCGCTTCGCAGTCTCGAATCCGATTCCATGCTTGCGGATGTTGGTCTGATTCTTGGTCTCATCCCACTCGAATTCCTTCAATGATGGTACATACATATTGTAGTTACAGCAACGTACGCGCGGACTTCTTCCGCTTGGAGGGCGCACGAAGTTGGAGCCGAATCGTGGGCGAATCCATAGCTCGATGGGACGGATCAGCCTCCACACCGAGATCTACATCCCGGAGGGCACCCAGGCGGAGCACCGAGTGTATCGGAATCGGCGGTTGACCTTCTCGGTCCGGTACCCGGCGAACCGCTTGGATACCGACCGCACCTCCGGTATCTTCTCATCGAGACGTTGCGCAGGTGAATGTGAGGTAAAGGGCATGATCCCTTCTCGAGTTGTCCTGACCGTGTCGGTCGTACTGCTGCTTGCGGCCTGTGGCATTCGCCCGCGGTCGAACCTGCCGGATGCCCAGGCGGGCACCGTGATTACGGCCGACGAAGTCCTTGCGTCCGAGGCGAAGACCATGTGGGAAGCCCTGCGGCGAACGGTTCGCTACGCAAACTTCGGGGAGTCCTCGAGCGGTGGTCCCACCCGTGTTCACCGACGGGGCTATTCCAGCATCTCCCTGGTTGAAGACATGCCGATCTACCTCGACCGGGTCCAGGTTCGCGACCTCAGCCTCCTGGACGCGCTGCCCGCCGCGGACATCGAGCGAATTCAGGTGCTCACCGGCGTGCACGCGACAACCTACTACGGCACCAATGCGGGAGACGGGGTGATTCTGATTCGGACTCGTACCGGCACATGACCGAGGGGCGCCCCGCCTCGCGGCGGAACGCCCCTCTTTCCCTGCCTGTATACGGGCAGGCTGTGGCAGTCAGCGCTGGCTGACTAGGCCGCGCGGTCAAGGCACAGCGACTGCCCTTCCAGCCCGGACAACGCTTCGTTCTCGTGTTCCTCGAACGGGATGGGGAAGTTCACGTCGCTCCCGTACGCGCCGCCCTTGAAAAAGGAGCCGGTCGGGAACACCTCTGCCTGGTCATACCCGTACTGCCGGACGAGCCGGCGCAGGTCGCCCAGGCGATGCCCGGTCCCGAACAGCCACCTGGCGCGTTCGTCGAAAAGCATCCTGACCTGTCCGTCCTGGTCACCGGGATCTGACAGAGCCGGCAGCCCCGCGCCCTCGCGCAGCGCGTTCAGCGTGGCGAGCCACGGGCCGCCCGTGCTCAACTCGACTTCGGCCTTGATCAACTGGGCCTCGAGACCGCTGCCGAGCACGACATCGGACTCCTCGGAGGTGTACTTGAGCTGGTGAAACAGCGGAGTCTCCTGGTCGAAACCCGGACCTCCGCTGTCTTCCCACGGCACACGCGCATCAGTGGCTGAACGGAACGCGACACCGTTCTCTCCCTCCATGTCGGAAATCGACCAGCGGCGCTGGCGCTGGTTGAGTTCGAAGATGGCGTTCCGCTGCCCGAAGTCCCCACCTTGCTTGCTTCGGACGTAGTATTCCCAATCGGCGGGAATGGCGGCTGCCGCGCTCGCCGCGCCAGCGTAGTCGTTCATGTTGAGGCGGGTTCGCGCAGTCCCGATCGCCGCCAGGTTCTTTTGATTCGCGTCGCCGCCCGCCGCCTGGTCGGCAGCCCCGAAGGAAGCGAGAGCTGCGTTGTAGAGTTCATCCGTCGTCTGCCGCTCGCCGTATACGATGTCGCCCTCGTTGGGCGTGTCACTGAACGGCACGCCGGAACAGTAGTTCTCGGCGAAGAACAGGTTGACGTACGCGTTCATGTTCCACATCTCGGCGACGCGGCTGTCCCCCGGCAGGAACTCGGCCATCCGCTCGGCGGCGTTCTTGGTCCCTACCCGGGCCCGGTGGTAAGTCCGGTACTGGCCCAACAGTGTCCCGTTGCGGTCGTCCATCTCGCGCCGGTCCACTTCGTTGCGAGTCGGGAAGGTGCCCGAGAGATGGAACTCGTCGGAAATCATCCCCGAGTAGACCACCTGTCCGCCGCCGCCGCTGGAATAAGCTGCCGCGAAGAGGCCGATGGCCCCGGCCCAGTACAGCTCGGCCCCCTTCTCTCCCACCACGTCATTGGGTGTCACGATGTCGGGGTCGACCACGTTGAGAAGCTGGTCGGTGTCGCATGCTGCGAAACCTGTTGCCACCAGAATCACCAGGAATGGCCGAACCTTGTTGTTCAGATACTTCATTGGTCGGTCTCCTGTCAGAAGGTGAGGTTGAGGCGGGCGGTGTAGTAGCGGACTGGAGGCTGGGTCAGGAACTCGGAGATACCGAAGTTGTCACCCGATCCGTTCCAGTTGATTTCGGGGTCCATCCCCGTGTAGTCCGTCCACACTCCCAGATTGCGTCCCGACACGGTGAGCGAGCCGCGCGCCGCCCCGATCCTGTTCATGACGAAGTCCGGCAGATCGTACCTCACCGAAACCTCGCGGAGCTTCCAGAAGTCACCCCTTTCCATGTACCCCCAGACCGTCTGGCTCGGATGCAGCAGCGACGCCACAGCGCGGGCCTGTTCGTCGATCGGTGTCCCCGGATCGATCAGAGCCTGGCACAGCCGGAAACGGCAGCGGAACCGTTCCGTGTTGTTGTAGGCGATGTAGTCGCCCCGATAGTCGAGGAGTCCGTAGATGTTGAGGTTTTCCAGGATCTGGAAGTTCGAACTGATGGTCAGCTGGTCTTCCGGCTGGCCCGGACCGATGTATTCGATCGTGTCACCGATGACGAGTTCGTCCGGCGTGATGATGCCGTTGCCATCAACGTCGCTCCAGCTCTGAAGCGGACGGTCCCACTGGCCGCCGAGCGGGAATCCGGGCACGAACCGGGTCTGGGAACCGATCGGCTCGGTCCCCTCGCCGAGGGAGAGCAGCTCGTTCTTGTTGATCGAACCGGAGAACGTCACGTCCCAACCGAACTGGTCGGTGTTCACGATTTGGGTTGTCAGCGTGGCCTCGAAGCCACGGTTCTGTACCTCGCCGATGTTGACCCATCGCGACGCGCTCGCGCCAAGCGACGGGGCCAGCGGCACGGTGATCAACGCACCATCCGTCCGCTTGTCGTAGTAGGTAAACTCGAGACCCGCGCGCCCGCCGGCAACCTCGGCGTCAAAGCCCAGTTCGATTTCGCTGGACCTCTCGGGCTCGAGCAGGCTGTTCCCGATGTTTCCGATCGACACACCGGAACTCGTCTCGTCGCCCGGAGTCGTGATCGCCGTGGCTGACAGCGTCCGGATTGCGTCGTCGGATCCCGGCTGCAGGCCGGATTTGCCCCAGGCGCCGCGGAACCGCAGCTGGTCCAGGAACGGGATCTGCGGGAAGAACGCTTCCTCCGATGCGATCCAGGAGAGTCCCGCCTTGGGGTAGAAGATGAGGTCGAAGTCCTGGCCGAACGCGCTGTTGTCGTCGGCGCGGATGGCGCCGGTGACGAAGAGGCGGTCATTCAGGCCGAACTGCTGGTCAATGAAGAGCCCGGCGGTCTTTTCGAAGGTGTGGAATTCGCTCGAGAAGGTCTCGGCGGCGAGACCGATCGAGGAGCCACCGTTTACGATATCGATGCCCCAGGCACTGGTGCCCTGGTACTGATTCTCGAAGTACTGCACTCCCACGGTCGATCTCGAGGTGATCGACCCGGGGAGATCGAAGGATGCCGTGCTGCTCATGTCCAGGGTGTACTGCCACTGGTTCAGGTAGTCGGTATCCTTTCGCCCGAGGTCGCGGTCGCCCGGAACACCAATGTCACGTGCGAAGAAGGAGATGTCTCCCCGGTTGTAGTAGTCGATACCACCGGTGCCGCGGACCGCCAGCCACTGGAACGGATCCCAGGTGACCGTGCTGCCGGCAGTGAGGCGGTTCGTGTCCTGGTAGAAAGTCCGGCCGAAGAGCTGTGCCGGACGCTGGAATCCCCAGGCCCGGTCAGGGTTCGACCCTCCGAAGAAGGCACTCGGCAGGAAGCCGAACGAGTTGTTGTCATTCCCCATGTAGGCGAAATGGCTGTCCAGATAGGACATCTGCAGCGAAAGGGTGACCCGGTCGGCCACCTGGCTGTTGAGGTTGACTCGCAGGTTCTTGCGCGCGAGCTGGTTCGGGCGCTCGACTTCGCTGGTGATCGGCACACCGCGTGCTTCCAGATCCTCCCGGTCGGGCTGCGGCAGGGAGTAGGGTCCCACTTCCGTCTCGAGCTCGGCCGCGATGTAGTAGTTGATCCTCTCTGAACCGCCCGTCAAGGACACCCCGAGCTGCCGGCGGTTGCCGTCGTCGATCGGCGACAGCGCCGGGTCGTGCAGAACCTGGTATGACTCGACCGACGTCTGGTTGCAAAGCCCCTGGGCGACTTCGTTCAGGCGGCATGCCCGCGCGTACCTTCCTCCCGCCGCGTCGAGCCCCGCGAAATTCAGCGGGTAGGTGTTCGGCTCCTGGATCACGCCCCCTTCGGTCCAGATGTTCCAGCGCGTGTCTCCTGGCAGTCCGCGACGCGTAGTGATCCGGATTACGCCGTTGGCGGCTTCGGTGCCGTACAGAGTCGCCGCCGACGGGCCCTTCACGATCTCGATCGACTCGATGTCCTCGGGATTGAAGTCGTCGAGACGGGAGGCTTCCTGCCCTCCGGCTCCAAGGCCGCTCATGCGGTTGTCGACCCGGATTCCGTCCACATAGATCAGCGGCTCGTTGGACAGGGAAATCGAGCTCGATCCCCGGATGCGGATTCGGGAACCCACCCCGGAAGTGCCCGCGGAGCTGAAGACCTGGACCCCGGCCGACCGTCCCTGCAAGAGGTCGGAGATGTTGTTGATCGGGGCTATTTCGCGGACCTCGGTCACGTCGATGTCGCCTACCGCGTTTCCGAGTTCCCGCTTGCGTTGCTGGCCGGTGGCCGTGACAACGAGCTCGTCGAGCGCGAGGGCAGAAGTGGCGAGCTCGAAGTCCACCTCGGCGATCCCGCCGCCGGCCACGGTAAACTCGTGTGCGACGGGGCCGTAGCCGATGAAAGTCGCGCGCAACGTATACGTCCCGGGAGGGATGTTGAGGATGAGGAAACGGCCTTCGGCGGTCGTCAGGCCACCGAAGTTCGTACCCTCGATCTGCATCTGGGCACCGGCGAGAGGCGCCATTGTGGCCGCCTCCCGCACAGTCCCGCTTACTGAGCCGCGCTCCTGGGCGCTCGCGGGTACGGCGAGAGCCAGCAGCGCCACAGCGACTCCGATCTTACGAAGTAGATTCATGCGTCATCTCCTATGGAGAAGGGGTAGGAAGGGCGACGCCTCTGGACGCCCAGACAAGGTTCGAGCAGTTGATGGGAAAATAGGCCTGCGGCACCGGCTACCGGGAGTTGCTCGATCGTCACAGTCAACCCGCTACACCACAGGCTCCCTGATAATGTGGGAAGCTATTTCGCGGCACATTCCGGCGCAAGCACGCGTAGCGCGGTCGGACGCGATGGGGCTGGGTGTCGGATCGGTGGTATGCTATGTTCACTTTTGGGAGGCCAGCACATGAGCCAGACTGAGAGGTTTGCAAGCAGCGAGACACTTGGTGAGACACTGCTGGCGGGGGCCGTGTTCCTCTCGGGATACGCGGACCTGCCCTGGCAGACTGGGTATCGACCGAGTTGGAGATCTTTCGCCTTCGCGCCTCGCTGGGGAGGGAGATTCGACGAAACTGGTGGTTGTCCTCGGGGAGAGGATTCCGACGGATGGCTCGATCCGACTTTAGTATGGTACACATGACATTTTGTAATGTTATCTTTACATTCTGGTGATGGCGAGCAGCAAACGGTCGAGGATGGGTGCTCCGGCCGAGAAAGAACGGAAGCCATGAGACTGCCGACGCACCGATCCGGAGCGCTGACCAGTCCCCTCGTCGCCGTGCTGGGCGCGGGGCTCCGGCATCACCTTGCGGACCGTACCTGAATGTCCGGGTTTTGTCAGCACATCCAGGACGCCATTCGCATCAACAGGCAACGTCGGCCGGTATACGATGCGATGGCTGGACGACTTGCCCGGAGAGCATCGGACCTGCTGATTCGCACGGAGTACGTTTGCCTGCCCTTCGCGCTGGTCTTCGACCGCCGCGGCAAGAGATTCAACGAGGCCGGGATCCCGATAATCCGGGACGATTTCGTCTCCATGGAAGAGATTGGAGATCCGAATGATCCGCCTAGGTACGCGAACCTGGCGGGACGAGGCGATTTCGAGGCTGTGCGTGCTGAGCTCCGTGAATACAAACGGTGCATGAGGGACAGTGCCAAGGCGTTGGACTTCGAACAGGCGGCCCGGGATACGGCACGGATGCTTGCGGCTGTCGTGGAGCGGGAGGCCCGATGTGAAGCACACTTTGCAATGGTGCGGCACGTTTTGGAGTCCATCGGCCTTGCCGCCGTGAACGCGACCCGTTTCGCAGAGATGAGCGGGGGCAAGACGCGGCGTCTGTCCCGCGATCTGCTATTGTTCCAGATCAAAGGAGCACGGACCGCAGTGGCACTGGACCGGCGGGCGCAGGAGGTACACGCTTCGGGTGTTGGCATCATCGTCAATGATCTTCCCGCGATACCGTTTCCTGCGCCTCTGCGGGAACGGAGCTGCGATAGATGATGAGCTCTCTTACCGCCGTCGACCGGGCCGAGGATCTTGCGTCACTGCGGGGCGGCGAGGTGGAGCCGTTGGACGCCGAGGGCTTCCGGCTCACCAATCCTTTGCGCCATCTCGCGCTTCGGGACGCTACGGGCGGGTTGATCGCCCGTTGTTCGCTCTGGGGGGGTCGCGACGCCCAGGGCGAGCCGACCACGGCCGGCCTGATCGGCCACTACGCTGCTTTCAACGCCGACGCCGGCGCGGAGCTGCTGGAACACGCCCTGAGCTGGCACCGGAAAGACGGGTGCGCGCGGGTCATCGGTCCAATGGACGGCTCCACATGGCACCGCTACAGGCTGCTGACCGAACGTGGAACCGAACCGCCTTTCTTTCTGGAGCCCGACAATCCCGACGACTGGCCGAAGCACTTCACGGACGCCGGATTCGTTCCGGTGGCCACCTATACCTCGGCGCTCAATCCGGACCTCAACCGGGTGGACCCACGCTCCGACCAGCGGCGGGCCGAGCTTGAACGGAACGGCATCACCCTTCGGACGCTCGACACCGAACGCTTCGACGATGAGCTCGCGGCCATTCACGAGCTGTCGCTCGAGGCGTTCGCGAGCAATTTCCTCTACAGCCCCATCGGGCTCGAGGCATTCGTTGCCTCCTACACGCCAATCCGCCCTCATCTCGTACCCGAACTCGTCCTTCTCGCGGAGCGCGGTGGCCAATTGGTCGGCTTCATTTTCGGCATTCCCGATCTCATGGAATCCGCCCGGGGCGAGCCGCTGCGCACGGTGATCATCAAGTCGATGGCAGTGCATCCGGCTTGCGGTGGAAGCGGCCTCGGCGGTCTTCTGATGGATGATTGTCAGCGAGCGGCACGAAAGCTCGGGTTCGAGCGCGCCATCCACGCCCTGATGAGGGAAACGAACCTGTCACGGCGCATCTCGTCGCGCTATGGAAAGACGATCCGGCGCTACACCCTGTACGAGAAGACGTTGCCGGCGGGGTGAACATCAGCCGGATCCTGATCGAGCAGGCCACGGAGCGGCCCGACCAGCCCGCGATTGTGGAGGCGACAAGGGATGGCTCGCGCACGCTCACCTTCGGCCAGATCGCAGAGCGTTCGGCGCGGGCCGCCGCCTTGCTCCGTGCGGCGGGGCTCCGGAAGGGAGATCGGATCCTCGTATTCCAGCCGATGTCCATCGAGCTGTACGTCGCACTCCTTGGGATTTTCCGTCTCGGGGTGGTGGCCACCGTACTCGACCCCTCGGCTGGGCGCCGGCATATCGAGCAGTGCTGCAGCATCGCCCGCCCCAGCGCTTTCCTCGGCCCTGCCCGGGCACATCTGCTGCGGCTCTTCTGCCGCGGTTTGCGTCGAATCGAACATCACTTTGTGACCGCGGGCTGGGCCCCTTCGGCTACCCACTGGTCCAGGCTCGAACGCCTCGCGCCCCTGCACTCGATTGCCGCCTGCGATTCGTCGCACGACGCGCTTCTCACCTTTACCAGCGGCAGCACGGGAGTTCCGAAGGCTGCGGTTCGCAGCCACGGTTTCCTGCTGGCGCAGCATGATGCCCTGGCGGCGGCCATCGATCTCGAGCCGGGTGAAGTGGACCTCGCCACGCTGCCGATCTTCGTGCTCGCCAACCTGGCTTCGGGCGTCACGACGATCATACCGCAAGGCGATCTCCGGCGTCCCGGCTTCATTGAACCGAGCCCGGTGCTCGAGCAGCTCGAGCGTCATCGAGTCACGCGGACCGTTGGCTCGCCGGCGCTGTACGAGCGGCTGCTTCAGCGTGCTGCGGCCGCCACGGGCGCGGGAAGTGAAAGCGCTGAGGCACCCCTGGGGAAGCTCAAGAAGCTCTACACCGGTGGTGCTCCCGTCTTCCCTCCCCTTCTGCAGCAGCTCCAATCCGCAATGCCGCAGGGCCGGGTCATCGTGGTCTACGGCTCGACCGAGGCAGAGCCGATCTCCCACCTGGATTGGGCCGAGGCCGAACGCTTCGATCTGGACGCGATGTTTGCCGGGAAGGGGCTTCTGGTCGGCAAGCCTGTGCAACAGGTCGATCTGCGCATCCTCGACAACCGCTGGGGCGAGCCTCTGCCGGCAATGAATGCACCGGAGTTCGACAAGCTCACGTTGCCCAGTGCGCGGGGCGGCGAGATTGTGGTCAGCGGCCCCCACGTGCTCTCCGGCTACCTGAACGGAGTCGGCGACGAGGAGACGAAGTTCCGGGTCGAAGGTGAGGTCTGGCACCGCACCGGCGACGCCGGCTATCTCGACGCCTCGGGCCGACTCTGGCTCCTGGGGCGCGCTGGCGCCGTCATTCGGGACGAACGCGGTACGATCTACCCCTTCGCGGCCGAATGCGCGGCAAGCCAGTTGCCCTGGATCGAGCGGAGCGCTCTCGCCAGGCACAATGGAGAGCGCCTCCTGGCGGTGCAGCTGGGACCGCGGGCGCCAGCGGACGCCGAGTGGCGCGTGCAGGAAGCACTATCCTGGGCGCAGCTCGACCGGGTCGTGCGAGTGCCACGAATTCCAGTCGATCGCCGCCACAACGCGAAAATCGACTACCCCGCACTGGAGAAGGAACTGGAGCGCCATGTCAACTGATCTCCGAGGCGTAAGCGGCTACTTCGCGCGTCTGCTCGCCGAACGTTCTCAAAGGGAAATCGAGCAGGATCTGATGCCCTCGCGGGACAACATCTCACCCGGCATTCCTCGCGGCGGAGCGCCCGGGACGATCTCCCCCGAAGCGGTGGAGCGGCGCTGGCAGCTGCTCGACGTCGAGGCGTCGGTGAGGCATCGGCTCCTCGACGACATGACGCGCGAACAGATGCCTGTCTACGGCAAGAACATCGAGAACTTCGTCGGCACCGTGAAACTGCCGATCGGACTGGCCGGACCGTTGCGGGTACGGGGTCTGTTCGCGCGGGGAGACTACTACGTGCCGCTGGCGACCACAGAAGCCGCCCTGGTGGCGTCATACACGCGAGGGGCGCAGGCCATCACACAGGCGGGCGGCTGCACGGCGGCAGCGATCTGGGAGGGTGTGACGCGCGCTCCGGTCTTCGCTTTCGACAGCCTGGTCGAGGTCGGCAGGTTCATCATGTGGGCCGGTGAGCAAGCGGACACGTTTTGCGAGATCGCCGCATCGACCACGCGTCATGGCGAACTCATCCGCACCCGCTTCAACGTGGAGGGCAACCACGTCTACCTGATCTTCGAATACACCACCGGCGATGCTTCGGGACAGAACATGGTCACGATCGCAACCGATGCCGTGTGCCGCTTCATTCTCGACCAGACACCGGTGCAGCCCGCCTACTGGTTCATCGAGGGGAATCACTCGGGAGACAAGAAGGCCTCGCATCTCTCCTTCCAGAACGTGCGCGGAAGGAAGGTTTCGGCCGAAGTTGTCCTCACACCTAACATCCTCGAAGGACTCCTGAAGACAAGCGCCAGGCGAATGCTGGATTTCTATCGCGTCTCGGCGATCGGCGGTGTGATGAGCGGCAACATCGGGCTGCAGGGGCACTACGCCAACGGTATGGCGGCACTCTACATCGCGTGCGGCCAGGATGCCGCCTGCGTTGCCGAATCCGCCGTCGGCGTGACCCGTTTCGAGCCGGCGGGCGAGGGCGGCCTCTACGCTTCGGTGACCTTGCCCAACCTCATCGTGGGAACGGTCGGAGGCGGAACGGCGCTGCCGAGCCAGAACGCCTGCCTGGAGATTCTGAGACTCTCCGGGCCGGGCAACGCGGCTGCCCTCGCCGAGTTGTGCGCCGCCCTGGTGCTCGCGGGCGAGCTGTCGATCAGCGCGGCGTTGGCATCGGATCACTTCACGCGGGCGCACCAGACGCTGGCGCGTGGTGTGCCGAAGGCGAAGAAAGAGGCATCGGCAGGAGATCGGGCGTGAACACCAGCCCGACCGGCCCGAACGAGCACGGCATCCGGCGCTGGTGGGTGTATCAGAGTGAACGTTTCCCGCTCGTGCAGCACGGGCCGCTGATCCTCGCCTTCAGCTTCAGCGCCGTCGCCTTCTCCTGGATGCTGCGCTCGCCCGCGGGATGGCCCAGTCCGTTGTCGGTGGTGGTTGCCTTCGGCTCCTGCCTGGTGTTCTTCCTCCAACTGCGCATCGCGGACGAGTTCAAGGACGATGAAGAGGACAGGCGCCACCGGCCCTACCGCCCGGTACCGCGGGGTCTTGTGACGCTCCGCGAGCTGGGCGGCCTCTTCGTGCTCGGCGGGGCCCTGCAGCTGGGCCTGGCCCTATGGCTCGATGCGCGACTCCTTGTCCTGCTGCTGGTCACCTGGACCTACCTCGCGCTGATGAGCAAGGAGTTCTTCGTCGGCGAATGGCTGCGCGGCCGGCACCTCACCTACATGGTCACACACATGGCCATCATGCCGCTGATCGACCTCTACGCCACCAGCTCCGACTGGCTGGTCTTCCAGGGCCATCCTCCATCGGGGCTCTTCTGGTTTCTGCTCGCCAGCCTCTTCAACGGCATGGTGATCGAGGTCGGTCGCAAGATTCGCAGTCCGCAGGATGAAGAAGAGGGCGTGCCCACCTATTCCACGGTGTGGGGTCGGCGGCGGGCGCTGGTCACGTGGTGGCTGGTGATGGGGCTCGCGCTCGCTTGCGCCTGCCTGGCCGCGCGCCGCATCGGGTTCTTCCTGCCGATCGCCATCGCCCTCGGTGCGACCTTCGCCGCCGCGGTGCTCATCGGGATTCGGTTCTTGCGGCAGCAGACGCCGGGAGCGGGCAATTGGATCGAGAACTGGTCCGGGGTCTGGACGCTGGTGCTCTACCTGAGCCTGGGGCCGGCACCGCTGCTGTGGCGGGAAATGGGATGAGCATCGTTCTTTCGCTTTCGGACGGCGTCGATCTCGTCCGCATGGGAGGCAAGGCGGCAGCGCTCTCCTCGCTTTCCAGCTCGGGGATGAAGATCCCCGCCTGGTTCGTGATCACGCCGGCCGCCTTCGAAGCCGGCCTCTCGTCGGCCCAGCGCACTGCCCTGCTCCAGGCCGAAGGACAGGAAGAGCTTTCGGAGTTCTTTGCCGGGATCGTGCCGGCCCCCGGGGTTCTCGAGGAGGTGGAGCAGCGCTTCGCAACGCTGGGTGCCGACATTCGATACGTGGCCGTGCGCTCGTCCGGTGCACAGGAGGATGGGATCGAGCACTCCTTCGCCGGCCAGTTCGACAGCTTCCTGTCCGTGACGCGGGAGCGCCTTCCGACTCGAATCATCGACGTATGGCGGTCCGGTTTCAGCGAACGCGTTCTGGCCTACCGGCGGGAGAACAGCCTCGAAGGGCTGCCGCAGGTGCCGGCCGTGCTGGTGCAGCAGATGGTCGACAGCGAGGTCTCCGGGGTCGCCTTCAGCGCCGACCCGGTGACCGGACGCCGCTCTGTGTCCGTGGTGTCGGCGCTGCACGGCCTCGGAACGGCGCTGGTCGGCGGCGATGCCGACGCCGACACCTGGCGCGTCCACTTCGACGGCACGATCCTGGAGCGGGACATCGTGGCGAAGAGCCTGGCGCACCGGCCGGCTCCGGACGGTCCGGAAGGATTCGCGGTACAGGAGATCACGGAGCCCGCGGCCTCCGAACCAGCGCTTACCGACGAAGAGGCGGCGCGCGTCGCGGACCTCGCACGCCGGGCCGAGCGGCATTTCGGGAGGCCGCAGGACATCGAATGGGCGATGCGCGGCGGCGAGATCTTCCTCCTCCAATCGCGACCGATTACTTCCCTGGCTGCGACGCCCGACCCCGATGGCGTCCGCAACATCTGGGACAACTCGAATATCGTCGAGAGCTACAGCGGGATCACCACCCCCTTGACCTTCAGCTTCGCGCTTCACGCCTACGAGGGGGTCTACCGCGAGTTCTGTCGGCTACTGGGGGTGAGCAAAGCCAGGATCGCGGCCAACGATCTCACCTTTCGCCGCATGCTCGGGCTGGTGCAGGGGCGCGTCTACTACAATCTCCTCAACTGGTACCGCGTTATCGCACTGCTCCCGGGCTACACCTTCAACCGTCGCTTCATGGAACAGATGATGGGCGTGCGGGAGAGCCTTCCCGATGAGATCACCGTCGCCGCATCTACCGCCTCCCGGTCACAACGTCTTTTCGACCTGCTCCGGCTGTGCCGCACCATGGCAGGCATGGTCGTCAACCAGGTCCGGCTGCCTCGCATGATCGACCGGTTCCATGACCGGCTCAACCGTGCTCTTGCTCCTCGGGAGCCACCTCTGGAGGTACGACGACTCGACCAGCTGGTCGCCGATTATCGCGCGCTCGAGGCGAGTCTTCTGACGCGCTGGGACGCGCCGCTGATCAACGACTTCTTTGCCATGATCTTCTTCGGCGTCCTGGGCCGCCTGACGGCCACATGGTGCGCCGGGGAGGAAGACGAACACGGCTCCCTGCAAAACGACCTGGTGTGCGACCAGGGGGGAATGATCAGTGCCGAGCCTGCAAAGCGCATCGTCGAGATGGCCACCGTCGCAGCGCCGGAATCCGAGCTCGTCGAGATCCTCTGCCACGGTGCCGCGACCGCGGCCGAGCAGGCCGTGCGCCGCCACGAGGAGTTGGCGCCACTCTACGACGACTATCTGGCCACCTTCGGTGATCGTTGCCTCGACGAGCTGAAGCTCGAGTCGACTACGCTCTTCGAGGATCCGGAGCCGCTGCTGCGCTCCATCGGTCACGCCGCTGCGCGACTCGCGCGCGGTCAGGCGTTCGATACCGGGGTTCAGTCCGACATCCGGCAGAAGGCGGAAGCGAGGGTGCGGCAGGTCCTGGCCCGACGCCCCGTGCGCCGCGCCATCTTCGCCTGGGTATTGCGGAACGCCAGGGCACGGGTGCGGGATCGCGAGAATCTGAGATTCGAACGCACCCGCCTCTTCGGCCGCATTCGCAGGATCTTCCTCGAGGCCGGGCGCAGACTCTTCGCAGATGGAGTCCTGGACGATCCGCGTGACGTCTTCTACATCGAGCTGGACGAAATCGTAGCGTACACCGAGGGGGCCGCAGCCTGTGACGATCTGCGTGGCCTGGCGGGCGTTCGCCGCGGTGCTTTCGAACGCTACGCCGAGCTGGACGCTCCGGCCGACCGTTTCGAGACCTTTGGCGCGCCGTACATCGCCAACAGCTACGCCGGGGGCGACTCGATTCCGGGGGAACAGGGTGAAGCCGGGGGGGAGGACGGACTCCGCGGCATCGGTTGTTGTCCCGGAGTCGTACGCGGCCGGGCGCGCGTGATCCGCGATCCCCGGGGGGCCGAGTTGAAGCAGGGGGAGATCCTGGTGGCGGAGCGCACCGACCCTGGATGGATCATGCTCTTCCCGGCCGCCGCCGGCATCCTGGTCGAGCGCGGCAGCCTGCTCTCACACTCGGCGATCGTGGCCCGCGAGATGGGGATTCCCGCCATCGTGTCGATCCCCGGTGTTACGACCCGGATCGAGAGCGGCCGCTGGATCGAGATGGACGGGGCGCGCGGCACGGTGCGCCTGGACGCTGCTCCGGAACCCGCGACCAGCCCGGACGCACGAACCGACCCATGAGCACCGAAGCGGCGGGCCGCGCCGACTTCTCGTTCGTCCGGTACGCGCAGTGCTGGGAGGACGCCGATGTCCTCCTGGAGGCGCTCGACGTTGGCGAAGGCGATGTCTGTCTGTCGATCGCTTCGGCCGGGGACAACTCGCTCTCGCTCCTGTCCGGTGGGCCGGCCCGTGTGATCGCGGTCGACATGAATCCGGCACAACTCGCTTGTCTTGCTTTGCGGGTCGCGGCCTACCAGACACTCGAGCACAACGAACTCCTGCAACTCGTCGGCTCCGAAGAATGCGACGACCGGCAGGCGCTCTACAGACGCTGTCGGGGCGCCCTCGAAACCGATGCCCGAGATTTCTGGGATGCTCACCCGCACCTCATTCGCGCTGGAATCGGCTCCGCCGGCAAGTTCGAGCGCTACTTCGCTGCCTTTCGCACCCGGGTGCTTCCGTGGATCCATCCCCGGCATCGGGTCGACCGGCTCCTGGCGGGCGGCACCCTGGAAGCACGCCGCCGCTTCTACGCCGAGAGCTGGGCCAACCGGCGTTGGGAACTTCTCTTTCGCCTCTTCTTTTCCCGCTTTGTGATGGGCCGGATGGGACGCGATCCGGCCTTCTTCCGCTACGTCGAGGGCTCGGTGGCGGAACGCATACTGGCGCGCGCCAGGCACGCACTCACGGAGCTCGACCCCGCGGCCAACCCCTACCTCCAGTGGATCCTGACCGGCCGCCACACGACCGCCCTGCCCCACGCCCTGCGCCGGGAGAACTTCGACGCCGTCAGAGAGAACCTGGACCGGCTCGAATGGCACCCCATGTCGATCGAACAGCTCCTGGCGGCCGAGCCCGAGCTTCGGGTCGATTGCTACAATCTGAGCGACATCTTCGAGTACATGTCCGATGAGAGCTTCCACCAACTGCTCTCCACGCTGGCCGGGCGCGCGCGCAACGGGGCCCGATTCGCCTACTGGAACATGCTGGTGCCGCGCAGCCGGCCGCCGGAGTTGGCCGACGTGCTCATTCCGAACAGCGAACTCGCCGAGCGGCTTCATCGCGAGGACAAGGCGTTCTTCTACAGCCGGTTCGTGGTTGAGACGGTGGAAGCGCAGGCAGGTCCGGGATGAGCCTCACCTCCAATCTGCTCGCCATGGCGGCCCTCCTCGCCACGTTGGCGATTCTGTTGGTTGGCCTGAAGGCGCTGGAGAAGCGGGGTCGGCTCCATCCCGAGTCCCTGCGCAAGGGTGTCCACATCGGCATGGGACTGGTTGTCCTTCCACTGCCCTGGATCTTCGATCGAGCCTGGCCGGTGATCGTGCTGGCGATCCTGGCCTGCGGCGCTTTGGTGGCGACTCGCTCGATTCGCAGCCTGCGCGGCGGCATCGGAACCGTGCTGAGCGGAGTGGGACGCGACAGCCTGGGGGAGATCTACTTCCCCATCGCCGTCACCGTGCTCTTCGTCCTCGGTCGGGCCGACTGGCTGCTTTACGTCGTTCCCATTCTGATGCTGACGCTGGCGGACGCCGTCGCCGCCCTGGTGGGTGTCCGCTATGGGCAACTGCACTACCAGACATCGGACGGCATCAAGAGCCTCGAGGGCTCGCTCGCCTTCTTCCTGGTGGCTTTTTTCAGCGCTCACCTTCCTCTCCTGCTCCTAACAGACACGGGCCGCGCCGAGGCCGTGCTGATCGCGACGATCCTCGCGCTCCTCGTCATGATGCTCGAGTTCACGGCGTGGCGCGGGCTGGACAATCTCTTCATCCCCCTCGGTGCACACGCCTTTCTGCGCCTCTATCTGGGAGCAGACACCGAGCTGCTCCTCTTTCACCTGCTGGTTGCCCTGCTCCTGATGGCTTTTGCCATGGCGTGGCGGCGTCGCAGCAAGCTCGACGACAGCGCACTGATCGGGGGTGCGCTGGTCGGGTACGCCGCCTTCACCCTGGGCGGGTGGCTGTGGCTTCTTGGACCGCTGCTCCTCTTCCTCGTCCTGAGCCTGGCCTGGCCGCGGGCCACCGACGATCGTCCACACACGGCGTACGCCATTCTGGCGGCAACGGCCGCCGGGCTTCTCTGGCTGTTCGCGTACTCGATCACGGGCGAGGGATGGCTCCTCATCCCCTTCACAGCCTCCTTCGCCGCCCAACTCACCCTGTACGGGGTCTCACGGTTTGGCTACCACCCCGAACGCGGACCGCGTTCGTTGCGCCTGCTCGGCGATATCGGGCTCGGTTGGCTTCTCATCTACTGCCCGATCCTGCTCATCGCGTTTGCCAGCGGTGCCGTGGAAGGGGACCCCGGCGCCGCGAGACCGGATGACCTGAATCTCCTGGGCGACCTCGGTCTCGGTCTGCTGGCGGTCAGTCTGGTGGCGCTGATACTGTTTCGGCTGGTTCCGCAACTCTACGGTCCACCCCCGCGCTCGGCGGCAATCAACCCCGCCATCGGGATCCTGGGGGCGGTGGCGTCGCTTGTGGCCGGGTTGCGTTGGCTGATTTGACTGGGCTGGGCATCCATTCACCTTCCTCCCGGAATGCAAGATGACTCGCATCCAATTTGTCCCGATGGCCTTCGCCATGAGCCTCGTCCTTCCGGCCGCAGGCACGAGCGCACAGTCGAAGGATGACATCAGGTTCGCCTACGAAGACGGCCGCTTTCTGGAAGCCGCGGATCTTTCCCAGGCATTGGGGACGTCCGAAGGCTACACGGTGGCGGCGCAATCACTTGCGGTATACGCCCACTATCAGGCGACAGACGAGGAATGGAACGAGGTCATCGAACGTGCGATGTGGATTGGAGAGGAGGCCGTAAGCGCCGATCCGACCAACCCCGAGGCGCATTGCCAATACGCCCACGCCGTCGGCCGCTATGCTCAGGGCGTGGGCACGATCACCGCAATTCGGCAGGGCCTCGCCGGCAAGGTTCGCGATGCGCTTGCGGCGGCGCTTGAAATCGATCCCGACTACCCCGGGGCACACCTGGCCCTGGGCGGCTGGCACGCCGACGTCGCTGCGGCAGGGTTTCTTGCGCGAAGCATGTACGGTGCCAGCCGGGAGGACGCCATCCGCCACTACGAGCGCGCCATGGAACTGGTCCCGGAGTCAAAGATCCTGCTGTACGAGTACGGGATCAGGCTGCCCCAGCTCGACGAGGAGGGAGGCGCGGAAAGGGCCAGGGAGATGCTGGAAAGGGCGCTTGGATTGCCGGTGCGGGATGCCTACGAGGAGTATGTTCACCTCGACATTCTGGATGGTCTGGACGCGCTGAAGGGCAGATAGCGCTGCCTCAAACCAGCCAATAGCATAGTCAACATGACACTATGTAATGTTTTCTTTACATTTTAGTCGAGTCAACCCTGTCCTCGGCGCGAGCGAGCGCTCCGGCTCTCTTGCGCCTCGTAGTACGCCCGCAGAATGGCGTTGATCCGGGTCTGGTACCCTCTGCCCTGGGCCTTCAGCCACGCCAGGACATCTCTGTCCAGACGCACCGTTACCTGCTTCTTACCAGGCGGAACCACCACGCGTGCCGTGGCGAAGAATTCGGCGTCGAGCTCGGGGATGTCCGAGTAGTCGATATCCTCATCCTTCATCCGGTCAATCCGCCTCAAGTCGCTTTTCATACTTCTTTCGCTCACGGCTGTTTGCCTTTCTCATCGAGATGATCCGAGTGTTCTCGCCGCGCGGCGTGTGGGCAATCACCACCAGCCGACTCTCGAGGTGGCCCAGGGTGATGTAGCGTTCCTCGCCGTAGTCGATGCGCATGTCCTCGAATGTCAGACACCGTCCGTCGAACACCTCGGGCGCGTCCTCGGAGCCGATGCCAAGCCCAGCTTCGGCGCCTCGAACAGCGAGCTCGTCGTAGCAGCGACCTCAACCCGAGGGCCCGTCGAAGTACTGGACGACCATGCGGGCCGCCTCGGCCATGCGGATCTCGGCCACCGCTGACCGGCCCGCGATCTCCTTGTTGTAGAAGGCCATGACAATGGGGCCGGAGGTCGCGTAGACGATCCCCACATCTTTGGTGAAGCCGGCGGACGGCCCGGCTGCATGTCACCGCATGCCGACCAGCCCCTTTACCGCATCGGTGAGCTTCTTCGCGTCGTAGCCCAGACCGTCCTTGAAGACGAGCCGCAGGTTGCGGATGTCGGACGCGCTGCGCCCGATGTCGCCTTCTATCACGAGCAGATCCGCGAGCTTGCCCGCGGCCACCGTGCCCACCTCGTCGTCGATCCCGATCACCCTGGCGCCGTTGGCACTGACGATCTGCACGGCCGTGGCCGCGTCGAAGCCCGCCTGCACGAGGAGTTCGAAGTTGCGCTGGTCGCCGTAGCCGGGGAGCGCGCCCCAGGCAGGGTCGACGCCCGCCGCAAGCAGTCCGCCCGCCTCCACGAAGCGGCGCTCGAAGGCAAACATGTTGTGCAGCAGGTCGATCATCCATTCCGTGCTCCCCGACCGAATCACCTGTCGGCGCTCCATCTCGGTCTGAACCACGTGAGCGGGGAGCGCGTCGAGATCCCTCGCCGTGAGATCGGGGACGGCCGGAGTCGCCTGCTCCGCGACGGCCAGCGTCGAGGTGATGGCCACGCCCGCATCGATGATCTCGTCGATCGTGACGGCCACGGCGGGACTGTTGACGTCGAGTTCGGCCAGCGAAAAGGCGAGGTTCGGACTGCACTTGTCGGGCTCGCGGGTTGAATCGAAGTCCGAGTTGGCCCAGAGGCTGTGCTCCAGGTTGTCGATGCCGAGCGCGGTGGCCTCGCGGAAGCTCACGGAGCACAGGTGGCCCATGACCTTCATCCCCTGCCTGTGGGCCTCGTCTATGATCGTGCCCAGCGCCTCCCGCGAGATCTGCGTGTACACCTTGACCCACTCCGCCCCTTCCGCGGCCCAGTAGCGGACGTACCGGCGCGCCGACTCCTCGTCGCGAATCACGTACATGCCCAGGTCCCTGAGCCGCTCGTCCGGCCCCGGGCTGATCACGTACGGCGCCGTGATCACGATGCGGGGACCGGGCACCTCACCCCGCTCGACCGAGCCCTTGAGCGCGATGTCCTGGTAGGGTGACATGCTGCCCGTCGTCCTGACGGTCGTGACGCCGGCCCCCAGGTAGAGGCGCGGACCCGAGTACTGCATCTGCGCCACCCTCGGGGCATTCTGGTAGTAGTACAGGTGGTTGTGGAGGCCGACCATTCCGGGCATCACCGAGTAGCCCGCGAGGTCCAGCCGTTCCGCATCGGCCGGAATGTCGACCGAACCCGACGCGCCGACCGCCTCGATGCGGCTCCCGCGGATGAGGATGGTCTGTCCGGCCTGCGCGGGTCCGCCGGTGCCGTCGAAGAGCAGCACGTCTTCGAGCGCCACCACGGGTGCCGAGACACTCAGATAGGACTGCACCTCGTCCGAAAGCGCGCTCCGGTCCTGGGCGGGCGCCTGACCGGGTTGGAGCGCGACCGCTGTCGCAGCCGCCAACACCCACATGTCATTCCGCATTTGCCGCTCCTTGCCTGGGGTCTCTTTTCCCTTGCAGGGTAGAAGGGTGCATTCAGTCCGTAAAGAGCATTGGAGCAAGCCATGATCCGGTCCTCGCGTGCTGCTGACCGGCGGGATCAACGACACCGGCACACAGGCCGACCTCTTCCAGATGTCGGAGACGCTCGTCCGGGCCGGGATCCAGCACGACATGATGGTCTATGCCAACACGGGCCACGGGGTGTTCGGCCAGACCGGCGAGTACAACATGGAGTTGAAGAAGAACTACCTGGTGAGACACCTGTTGAACGCTCCCGTCCCGGGAGTCGACCGCTGAGGGCATGATGCAAAAGATCTTCAGCATGACGCTCGTGGTCGCTGCAGGGGTGCTCGGCTGTACTGACGCCGACCCGCGCCCCTACCGCCCACTGGTCGAAATCGCCGGTGACACAAGCCTTGTGCACGCGCTGATCCTGCAGGACAGCCGGACATTGACCTGGGCCGAATACGGAGATCCGGACGGCGTGCCGCTCATTGAATTGCACGGCGGCGGCGCGTCGCATCTGTCGGGACTGGTGTATCATCGCGAGGCGCTCGAGGCCGGGGTTCGCATTATCGCCGTCGACCGTCCGGGCGCCGGCGGGTCGACCCCGGATCCTGACTACTCCGTTGCAGGCTTTCACAAGGACGTGGAACAGCTCGCCGACCACCTGCGACTCGACGGGTTCGTCGTGATGGGCAATTCGAACGGCGGAATGTTTGCCATCGCAATCGCGCACGCGATGCCGGACCGCGTTGCGGGGGCGATTCCCCTGAATCCGGCCACGCCGGTCTTCGACGATTCCATGGCGTGGGAGCTCACGCCGATCTACCACGCATTGGCAGGGCAGGACGCGTCTACGATCGTCGAGGGGATGGACGCTACGATGCACCAATTCGTCGAGGATCCAGCGGCGGCCCGGGCAAACGACCCCTTTCAGCAGTTTCCCGAAGACACCGAGCCGGAAATCGTTGCGATCTACTTCAAGGCCATCGAGCTCACGCCACCCGAGGTGCTCGAACACGAGGTGCGATTGATCCTGGACGAAGCCGGGTGGGGCTTCGACCTCTTCGAGGTTGAGCCACGCGTCGAGTTCTTCACCGGCGTGACCGAGGTCGGCACGCCCTACAACAGGGTGTGGGCGGAGAGGCTTCCCAACGCGGGACTCCACGAGACCAGCGGTGGGCATATGGGACAGACCGGTCCGGCCACGCGGGAGCGTCTCATGCGCTGTGTGCGGACGCTCACGGACGGGCAGCCCTGCTAAGGGATAGCACCCTCCGGCCAGATACTAAACATGTTTGTTTAGTATCCCGCCACCGGGCCTCAGCCGCCTCCGGGCGGCGCGCGGAGTTGAATGACCAGGGCCTGGGGGACGTCGAACTCGTCCAGCCGGCGCAGCATCACCATGTCGCCGCGCGCGTCGAGCAGTTCGTCCTCTCCACCGATTCGCGCCGTCAAGAGCTGCTGTCCCCGGTCGATGTCCCACACTCGCCAGGTCACGCTGTCCTGATCGGGAAGTCGGTAGTCTCTCACCCATAGTCGCTCGTCGAAGTCTGTCAGAAGGGCGTCGATTGCCGGGGCGACTTCGTTTATGGGCCAATCCTCCAGATCCGGTTCGGACGCACCGGATGGATCGTACTCCATGGGTTCGCTCGTTCTCCGACCGGTCGCGACGAGCCTGTTGAACCCCTCCGCGAATCGCTGCCATCGTGCGAGGAGCACCTGACGCCCCGCCGCCCTGGCATCGGGCACCCGCACGCCAGCCGGCATGGGGATCTCCGCAACCTCTCGACCGCTCCAGTCCAGCACCGCGATGGCTCCCCTGTGGGTCTCTCCGATGAGGAGGAGGTCCCCGGTCGCGGCTTCATGGGTCTGATCCCCAAACACCACTTCGCCGCTTCGTTTCGAGCCGAAATAGACCTCATTTCCGGTGGCCTCCGCGACGACGTCAAGCTCGCCGTCGTCCCGTACGGTGACGTACATGGCCGGATTCCAGGTTCGCCCGTCGTAGTCCTGGCCCATTTGCGCGATGCCGTCACGAAACACGATTCGGCCATCCGGATGAATGCCGACCGGATACGCACCGAAATAGTCGCCGAACTCCGCGTCAAGTACGCTCTGGGAGCGCAGAAATCCGCCGTCGTGAGAGATCTCCGACACGCGACGGCGTGGGTCGTCCGAGACCAGAATGCCACCCGGAACGCGTTTCGCACGCCCGATATGGCGGAATTCCCGCGGGCCCTCGCCCTCCCTGCCGACCACGCGAGTTGTGCCGGCCGAAGAGCCGATCGAAAGGTCGATCATGTGGATCTCGGTCCGCTCCACCAGGGCGAGACCGCTGTCCGGAAGGAAGAAGCCGGCTACAAGAGCGCTCAGTTCGGCAAGATCCGGATGCAGCGAAGAATCGAAGGCGGGCTGGCCCATTGGGCGCAGCGCGGTGAGAACCTCCGCCGATGGGCCGCCGGCCTCTCCGTTCCCGCAACCCCCGAGCGAAATCAGCGCGCCGAGCGCGAGCGGGACAGGTAGGAATGACCCGGTTGCGGCCCGTGAGGGACGCGGCCGGACGCGAGAAACGCAGTCGCGTTGTGTGCCGATATTAAACATTTGTGTTAACTATCGACTTTCCCCCCGCGCCGGTGGGAACAACACCGCGCTGGAGCCGGGAAAACGCGCCCCCAGCTCCCTCAGGATCACCTCGGCCTCCTCGACCGTCACCCGGCTGGCCTCCGATGTCCAGAAGCCGTTGACCTCATCGTACCCGAAGCCGACTTCGGCTATGTCAGCCAAACCCGCCCTGAACCCATCCGGATCCCAATCCTCTCTCCCCCCTGGCCGCACCCGCGTCGACGCAATCGTCTCCTCCAGCCCATCAGCCGGAATATCGCCCTCGACGCCCACATACATCCTGAACATGGCCGCGTACATGACGCCCCGCACGTAGGACACCTTCCACGCCCATTCCTCCGACGCCGCCGTCAGCTCCACGTCCGGAGGCGCGTTCAACACCCACGACTCGACAAAGTCCGGAATCATCCCCCCCTCCGGCGACGGATCCGGCAGACTCCACTGGTTGTGCGCCACCATGAGCGTCACACCAAGCTCGGGCCACGCGTACCCCTCCGTCCTCCACCCAAACATGTGACCACCCGCGTGCGCCAGCGACATGCTCCGCGCGCCGTGATTCCGGAGCCGCCACACCAGGCCGACGGTGATCCCCGGGCCGATCTCCTCCTCGTACTGCGGCGTGAGCATCTCGGCCACAGTCTCTGCCTCGAGCACCCGATATCCATCGTACTCGCCACCGTTCGCCATCGCCGTCAACAGCCGGATGTGATCGGCAGGCTTGGCCAACACGCCCCCCGCCGGATAGTGGCTGAAGTACAGCGGCACGCTCGGAACCCACGCCGAGCCCATCCGCGCATACCCCGTGCTCATATTCTCCCAGATGTCCGGCCGCACATAGTCCACGTGCTGCGCCGGCGGATACTGCGACGACTCCATCCCCAGCGGGTCCATGACGTAGCGCTGCACGTAGTCCGAAAACGACAGCCCGTCCGGGTTGGCCGTCTGCACAATCAGCCCCAGCGTCGCGATGCCGGGATTCGAGTAGTTGAATTGAGCTCCTACCTTGCCGATCCAGAACGGTGTTGTCCCACCGAGCAGCGGGCTTGTGTCGCTGTCGTAGCTTGCCCTGAGTGCTTCTTCGAGCGGCACGGGCTTGTCCCACACACCCTTGGCGCCGCCGCCCGAGAGCCCGGAGCGATGCGTGAGCAGGTCGTGGACGGTGACGTCCCGGTCACCGAGCGGGTTGCGCACCTCGAACGGCAGGTGGTCGCTGATCGGATCGTCGAGCGCGATCGCGCCGCGGTCGACCAGGTGCATGATCGCCGTGGCCGTGTAGGTCTTCCCCAGCGAGCCGGAGTGGTAGACGGTCTCGGGCGTCATCGGCTTGCCCGCCGCCACATCGGCCCACCCGAAGCCGGCCTCCCAGATGAGCTCGCCCCGGTAGCCCATGGCGAGGTTGAGCCCGGGCGTGCCGTGGGCGCGCATGAGGTGCAGCACGTAGTCGCGGGTGGCGTCGATGATGGCGCGCTCGAAGGCGCGTTCCGTGTGGACGGTTTCCGTGATCGGGATCTCGGCGGCCGCGGTGGCGGCCTGCTGCTGCGGCTCACATCCTGCGAGGCCTGCAGCGAGAACGGCGATCCCAGGGATGCGTGCGGCGAGGGAAACCAGGGTTCGGATTCGCAGATTCATGATCACGTCCAGGAATGAGTGGCCCTTGTGGACATGATATGCGCGACACCTTGGCGGTGACACCCGAGCCGCTGTCGGGCCCGCACGCCGCTGCCCGAGCTCCGGTTCAGCTGATTGCTCGCCGCAACACCTCCCGGACCGGCGGACTCGCATCTCTCAGGAGCCGCCTCCTGTACGCGTCGCCATCCGGATCACCCGGGTAGTGCAGGCTGGAACCGGCTGCAAGGAGCATCTCGACCAGCTCCACATAGGCATCCTGGCGCTCCTCCGCCCCGCCGGAAAACCGGGAGCCGTGGACGGCCCAATGGATGGGTGAGGATTGGTGAACATCTTCGAAGACGTCGAGCGGTGCGCGGGCATCGATCAGCAGGCGGGCGTTGCCGGGTTGGCCGAACCATGCGGCCTGATGCAGCGCGGTTCCGGAGTCGAGGCCCCTTGCAGTCAGGTCCGCGCCCGCTTCGATCAGCAGTTCCACGGGCCTTGGGTCGTTGCGCCCAGCAACATCCGCCAGCAGCCGGTCTTCCTCGGGATTGGCCGTCCGCACCACGCCGGGGTGAGCCTTGAGGATCGTCCGCGCGTCATCGAGATGTCCGTTCACGATGGCCACCGCGAATCGGTCGGCTTCGTTCAGGTCGGTGCTGGCCCCTCGCTTCACGAGCAGGGCCGCGACCTCGTCGAACCCTCGCCGAACGGCGTGGGCGTACGCGGTCTTGCCGCCGGCCGTTTGCGCATCGATGTCGGCGCCGTGGGCAAGAAGGATGTCCACCGCCGTGGCACGCCGCCGGCGCGTGGCAACGTGCAGCGGAGTCTCCGCGCTTTGCCCACGCCTCAGGTTGGGGTCGGAGCCTTCGTCGAGTCTCTGGCGCAACACCTCGTCGCCGTCCGCGCCGTAGTGGAAGTCCAACAATTTATGAAGCGTCATTGAGCTCTCTCGGCCAGGGCCGCCGGGCGTAGTCGCTGCTTTCCAACCCGCTCTACCGCACCCTACCTTGGACCGTGTGGTCTTTGACAGTGGCAGATGTGCGCAGGTCTCCGGATCGAACCGGATGACCAGCCTGCGCGTCGCCACTCAATCCCGCAAGGAGTGCCGTCCATGCGCATCCTCCCCACCCTCGCCGCCACGTTTCTCGCCGTGAACCCGATTCAGCTCGTGCACGCTCAGCAGGACCGGTCCGGCTCGATGGCGGGCCGCTCCACCGTCTATGCGCCGAACGGCGTGGTCGCCAGTAGTCAGCCGCTGGCCACGGGCGCCGGATTGGCCGTGCTCCAGCGCGGCGGCAATGCGATCGACGCTGCGGTGACCACCGCCGCCATGCTGAACGTGGTCGAGCCCATGATGACGGGCGTCGGCGGCGACATGTTCGCCATTATCTGGCTGGCGGACGAGCAGCGGATGGTGGGGCTCAACGCGAGCGGCCGCGCCGGTGCGCTGATGACCCGAGAGGAGCTGTTGGGCCGTGGCCACGAAAGCATGCCGCGCTCCGGCGCCGAGACGATCACCGTGCCCGGCGCCCTCGCCGGTTGGCAGACGCTGCTCGACACCTACGGCACGATCACGCTCGCCGACGCGCTCGAACCGGCGATCAAGATGGCGGAGGGGGGATTCCCCGCGAGCCCCGTGATCGTCGATTTCTGGGAAGGCGCCCAGGAGATGCTCAGCCGGGACGAGGGGGCGCAAGCGACCTTCCTGATCGACGGCGAGCGGGCCCCGCGCGCGGGCGAGTGGTTCAGCAACCCCGATTTCGCGCGCACGCTCCGCCTCATCGCCGAGGGCGGGCCGGACGTGCTCTATCACGGCGAGTTAGGGCAAGCGATCGTCCGGCGCGTCTCGGAGCTGGGCGGGTTTCTCACCATGGATGACCTGCGGTCGCACAGCGTCGACTGGGTGGAGCCTATCTCCGTCCCGTACAGGGGCTACCGCCTCCATGAACTGCCGCCCAACGGCCAGGGGATCGCCGCCCTTGAAATCCTGAGACTCCTGGAGCCGTTCGATCTGAAGGCCATGGGACACAACTCGGTCGCGTACCTGCACCACCTCATCGAGGCCAAGAAGCTGGCGTATGCCGACCTGGAGCACTTCGTCGGCGATCCCGGCAACATGAGGGTTTCGCCGGACGACCTGCTGAGCGATGCGTTCATCGATTCGCGGCGGGCGCTGCTCGATCCCGAGCGTGCGATCGAGCGGGCCGATCCGGGCACGGCGATCACGGCGAGCGAGACGACCTACTTCACTGTCGCCGACCGCCACGGCAACATGGTGTCGTTCATCAACAGCATCGCGAGCGCGTTCGGGTCGGGCGTGGTGGTGCCGGGCACCGGGTTTGCGCTGCAGAATCGGGGCGTGGGGTTTTCGCTCGACGCGGGGCGCGCGAATGCGGTGGCGCCGGGACGGCGGCCGTTCCACACGATCATACCGGCATTCGTGACGAAGACAGGGGCCGATGGGAGGGAGGAGCCCTGGCTGAGCTATGGGGTGATGGGCGGCGCGATGCAGCCCCAGGGGCACGTCCAGGTGCTGATCAACCTCGTCGACTTCGGGATGGATCTGCAGAATGCTCTCGATGCGGGGCGCTTCAACCACCTTGCCGGGAATCGCGTGGCGATCGAGCCTGTGGTCCCCCTCGACGTGCGACAGGCGCTGGAGGCGATGGGGCACGTGCTGGCCGACACGGACGGCGTGTTTTTCGGCGGCGGACAGGCGATCATGCGGCTTGAGCGCGGCTGGGCGGCTGCATCAGAGCCGCGAATGGACGGGATGGCGGCGGGGCACTGAGGCTCGAGGGCGCCTGCCAGGCCTGGCCCCAGCTGCCTCTACCCGCAGCTTCCCTGCGTCCTCCGGTTCAGGAAGTCGTATTCCGTCTCGTCCTGACCCACTCCTCCAGGCGCTCCGGCGGCAAGGAGGACCTCGACGACCGACTCGTACTTCAACGCCCTGGCCTGGTCGAGCGCCGTGAAGCCGTCGGCAGTCTCCATGGCGAGGTCGGCGCCCGCGTCCACGAGCAGCCGCACCTTTTCCAGCGTTGCCCGCTCGTGCTCCGGCGTGCATACGTACTGATAGACCCACGGCCTTCCGGCATTGCTCATGCCGAGGGCTGCCATGAGCGTCGTAGTGAGCTCCAGCTGTCGTGCCGCGAAGATTCCCGAAGTCAGGGCGCCGTCGACGCCGTTGAAGTACTCGCTACGGTGCACGAAACGCGGGTTGGCGCCGTGTTCGAGCAGACTGCGCAGGATTCCAGCCGTCCCGAAGCGGGCGGCGAGCCACACCGGACGGGCGCCGATCCAGCCGTTGTGGAAGTAGAAAGCCTGGTTTGAGCCGCGCTGATGCGGCGTGAAGGTTGCGAGCGGGATAGTGACGTCGGCGCCGTGCCGCAGAAGCAGGTCCACCGAGCGCTGGTCATGGCGCAGAATCGCTGCGTGGAGTGCCGTGAACTTGTCGGATCCCCCGTTCGGGTCCGCACCAGCCTCCAGGAGGAACTCCACGACTTCGCCGAACTGGCCGGGGCGGAAGCCCTCCCTCGCACCCATCGTATACGGGCCACCCGAAGAGTAGGCCGGCTCGGCCACCAGGGTGCGGAAGTTGGAGTAGGCCGCCATGGCCAGCGCGCTGACCCCGAAAGCAGACTTGTCGTCTACGTCGGCTCCGGCAGCCACGAGATGCCCTGCCGATTCCGCGTCGCCGACCCTGGCAGCGAACATCAGGGCGGTGTTGCCACCGTGCTCGAACCAACCCTGGTTCTGGATGTGGGTGTGGGGTTCGTGCGCCTTCAACTCCACCGTTGCCGCCGTCCGGGCATGCACGTCCGCCCCGTGGTCGACCAGCACCTTCACCACGTCCGACGAGAGGTCGAGCACCGCCCACATGAGCGCGGTCTGGCCCCGTGGACCGGTCGCGTTTGGATCCGCTCCATGCTCCAGAAGCAGCTCCGCCGCCCGCGCACCGCCAGATCGTGCGGCGGCCATCAGGGGCGTCTCGCCGTGGCGTAGTGCGAGGTTCGGATCCGCATCCGCGTCCAGCAGCAGTTCCACCACCGCCACACTGCCGTTTTCGCTCGCCGCCCACAGAGGCGTGGCACCGAGGTCGTTCGCCCGGTTTACCTGTGCGCCAGCCCGGATCAGAAGATCCACGCTTTCCGGCAGGTCCCGGTGGCTCGCCCACAGGAGCGCCGTCGAGCCATCGCCGGCCGCGGCGTTCACGTTCGCCCCCTGCTCCACCAGAGAGCGCAGCGCCGCCTCATCGCCATTCCTGGCGGCGTCCACGATCGGAGGCGGATCAGTTGCCGCCGCCGCGAGAAAGGCTACGAGCACACCGGGCAGCATCGCCCTCCCGATCGCCTTCATCCGATTCCTTCTCCCCTTATCAGCAGCTGCATGTGTTCCTGGGCAATGTACAGGCCACACTCTCCCTCGTGCCACGTGACCCTCCCGTCGCCGTTGGCGTCTACACCGTTTCTAAGCTGGAAGCCCAGTGTGTTGAGCTGATCGGAAAGTTGGTCCGCCTCCTCGGCCGACTCCGTGGCCAGGATTTGCTCGACGATCCCCAGCATCCTGTGGGCACGCTCAAGGGTGTTGTGAACACAATTCACCACGTGCCTCGCGTGGGTCCGGAGGTTGTCCGTTGCGTCTGAAGCATCGGCCGCCATCTCGACGTGCTCGATGGTTTTCCGGGAAGCCTCGAATAGCCCAAACCCCAGGCCCGGGCCGTTCTCCGCCCGCGTGGGATCCAGGGCGTGAAGGATGTTCCGCGCGTGGGTCTTCATGGCCCAGAGGTCACCGGGTCGCTCCTGGCCACCGGCGGCAAAAGACGCGTACTCTGCCGCGGTGCCCGCTTCGCCTACAGCCTGTCTGAGGAAGCCCAGCTCCTCCACCGCCGTGGCCTCGGGATTCACTACCCTCAGAATGTGGGCGCGTGCTTCCTCCTGGGCGCCAGCCGACGCGGTCAGGACACCCGCCGCGGCCGCGGCCATCAACATCGGATGGGGTCGCCTGCTCAATTGCCCCCCACCTTCCGGTACTTCCTCAGATACCAGATCTCGGAGGGATCGTCCCAGAATTGGCCCGTGGCCGGTGCCGGCGTCGCGGCGTAGACGTCGCCCTGCCCGTCCACCGCAATCCAGTGGATGGCCTTCGTGTCCTCGATGGTTCCCAGCAACTCGCCGTCGCTGGCCCGGGCGATCCAGATTCTGGCGTTGATCAGGTCGGCCACGAAGAGCTGGTCGTTGTCGTCGATGGAGAGGCCGTACGGTGAGCCCAGATGGTCCCACACCTCGAGGAGGTTCCCGTCCAGGTCGAAGATCTGGATGCGGGCGTTCTCGCGGTCCCCGACAAGCACGCGGCTACGGGAGTCGACGACGATTGTGTGGGGAAGGTCGAACTGTCCCGGCTCGGTGCCGGGTTCACCCCACGCCGCGACGAACTCGCCATTCCGGTCGTACTTGACCACACGGTTGTTCCCGTAGCCGTCGGAGACGAAAAACTCCCCGTCGGGACCGAAGGCCACGTCCGTGGGTCGATCGAAGGTGGTCGGCGTCACTCCCGCTACCCCGTACTCGCCCAGGGTCATGAGGAGTTCGCGGCCGTCGTGGCTCCACTTCTTGACCTGGTGGCCCTGTCCGTCGACGGTCCAGATGGCCTCGTCCGGCCCCACACGGATCCCATGCGCCCATTGGGCGAAATCCTGGTCCCACCGCTCCAGCACGCCACCGTCGGCATCGAGCTTCCACACGTCGTTGGCATCCCGGCGGAACGCATAGACGTTGCCGTCGTCATCGACATCCACCGCCGAGACGGTGCCCACTTCCTCGGGGGTGCCGGCCCAGTCCTCCACAAGCTCGTAGCGCACTGTCGGCTCGTCCGCGTGGTCGCCGGCCGGAGCAGCCTGGCATGCCAGCCCGGCCGCGATGCCAAGGATGCCTGGCGCAAACCACGTCGACGTCTTCAATGGTCTTCCGCCAGATGCCCGTGAAGCTCCTTGTGATCCTCGTGCTGCTTCTCGTGACGGATGCCGCTCGCGTGCGCCCGGGCGCTCTGTCGTGCGCGCCTTCTGGTGTGGTCGGAACTCACTACGGGAAGGGAGATGAGCTTCTCCAGGTGGTTGCTGTCACAGGCAGGACATCGGGCCGGGGCGGACGAGTGCAGCACTAGGGACTCGAACTGCTCATCACACTGCTGGCAACGGAACTCGAAGATGGGCATCGTGCGGGCGCAGTGTGTCAGAGTTCGCCGAGGGTGTCGATCGGTAGCCGGCCTGTGCTGCCGCCGATCTTGTCCATCGGCATTTCCATCTTGTCCATGAGGGTCGCCAACAGGTTCGCGTGCGTCGGTCCGCCCTCGTATCGGATGTGCTGCCCACCGTTCAGTTTGCCGTTGCCACCACCCACGATGACCAGCGGAATATTGTCGCCTGCGTGGCGCTGGCTGTTGGAGATCCCCGACCCGTACAGCCCGGTGATCGAATCCAGCAGCGAACCGTCGCCGTCGGGAGTCTGGCTCAGCTTCGTGAGGTGACGGGTGAAGAGCTCCACATGATACCGATTGATCTTCGACACATACTTGACGATGTCTGGACGGTTGCCGTGGTGCGACAGCGGATGCCACGCTTCCGGAACACCGATTTGCGGATACGGCCGTGCGTTCACTTCGCGCCCGATCATCATCGTCGACACCCTTGTGATGTCCGCCTGATAGGCCAGGATCTGCATGTCCAGCAGCAGCTCCAGATGATCCTCCAGAGTCTCCGGAATCCCCTGCGGCTGCTCCATGTTCGGCAGATCGACGTCCAGTTGCTGCTCGGCCACCTGGATCCGCCGTTCCACGTCTCGCACCGCTTCGGTGTACTGCTCCACGTTGCGCTGGTCCTGCGGGCCCAGCTCGCGCCTCAGCGCCCGCAGCTTGTCGGTCACGGAGTCCAGCAGGCTCTTCTGTTGTTGCAGGCGCCGCTCCCGCGGTTCACGCTCCGTCGTCCCCGTGTCCCCGAACAGCCGCTCGAAGACCGTTCGCGGGTGGTTTTCCATCGGGAGAGGCTGCGTGGGGCTCCGCCAGGAGATGGTATGCGTGTAGGCGCAGTTCAGGATGGCACAGGTGCCGGCGTTCGGCGGACCGTCCAGGGAAAGCTCCAGCGAGCCCAGCTGAGTCTCCGTCCCCCACGCACGCGCCAGCATCTGATCGATCGACTCCGCCGCGATGATGTCGGTGTTGTCGACCGCCTCTGCGTCGCCCAGCGACCTCCCCACCATGCCGGTGAGAAAGCTGGTGGGCCCACCGGCGTGGTTGAAGTTCCACGACGCGCTCAGCCCCGACGGGATGATGATCCTCTCCCTGAACGGCTCCAGCGGACCCAGGATGTCGGAGAGCGCGAAGTCACGGCCCGCGCCAGTCGGCGTCCAGTGCGGCATGGCCTGCCCATTCGGCGTGTAGTACGCCAGAAACCTGTGAGGAGACTTGCGCCTGGGGCCGCTGCCCGCAGTCAAACGGGCTGGCGTCATCGCTTCCAGGAAAGGCAGCATCAGCGCCGCGCCAGCGCCCCGAAGGACCGTGCGCCGCGAGATGTGCCTACCAGTGATAAAGTCCATTGTTTTCCTCTCCAGGCTCCATGCGTCCAGGCTCCATGCGCGAGAACGCTGACTGCTCCGCTGTCGGGGTCGTTACCGCACGCATCCGCATGAGGAACTGTGGGCTCTCCACAATCCCCAGAATGATCGACGACCAGGTGTAGTTGTCTGCCTCTGCATCGCGAATGATCTTCCGGATTGTCGGTTGATCATAGTACTCGACATCGCGCCCGAGGGCGTATTGCATGAGCTTTGTCGTCACGGTTCGGACGAACTGCTCCTTGTTCTCCAATATCAGATTCCGGAGACCCGCCAATCCCTGGATCTCCTGTTCGGTCTCGGGCCACAGGCCTGTGTCGTCCACGGGATTTCCGAGTTCGTCGATGAGCCGAAGACCCCCCGCGGCGTCATAGGCCTCAAGGGAGAAACCCAGCGGATCGATCGTCCGGTGGCAGCTGGCGCAGGTCGGCTCCGTGCGATGCTTTGCGAGCCGCTCCCGGATCGTGGGCTTCCGCACCGTCCCCTGGTCCTCAGGGATCTCAAGACTCGTGTCGAGGTCGGGCGGGGGCGGCGGCACGTGCCGACCCAGGATTGTCTCGAGGATCCACTTGCCCCGAAGCACCGGCGTGGTCCGCTCCGGATAGGACGTCACCGTGAGGATGCTGGCGTGCCCCAGCAGACCGCCCCTTTTCTCGAGGTCGGGAAGCTGGACCCGGCGGAAGTGGCTCCCGGCCACGTCGGGGATGTTGTAGTGGTCGGCAAGTCGCTCGTTGACAAAGGTGTAGTCGGCGTCGAGGAGTTCGACCACGCTCCTGTCCTCACGAATGGCGTACTCGAAGAAGAGCTTGGTCTCCTCTTCCATGGCTTCGCGGAGGTTATGGCCGTATTCGATGTAGATGTCGTCCTGGAGAAGCCGGTCGTCCAGTTCGCGGAGCTTCAGCCACTGGCTGGCGAAGTCCTCCACGAGAGTCTCGCGGGCCCGGGAGCCTTCCAGCATTCGCCGGGCTTGCTCGCTCAGGACCGTGGGATCGGCAAGACGACCTTGCTCGGCTTGCCTGAGCAGGGCCTCGTCGGGGACGGTGCTCCAGAGGAAGAAAGACAGCCGTGACGCTATCTCCAGATCGCTCAGCGCATAGGGGGCGCCCTCGGCAAACTCCGGCGCCTGGTCCGGTGCGCGCACGCGCGGCTCGCGATAGACACGCAGGAGGAAGTCCGGGTCGATGAGGAGCCGCTCCAGTGCGAGCTGGATACCGTGGTCGAAGCTCCCTCCCTCGTCCCGACCCATGTGGAAGAAGCGGATGAGTATCTCCTTGTCCTCCCGGGCGATTGGGCGGCGGTAGGCGCGCCGTGCCATTCGCGTCAGGATCTCCGTGGCGCAGTCAACCTCGTCGGAGACGGACTGCGGCTCGCAGACAAAGATCTCCTCCCTGCTCCGCGTGTTATCGGCGACGTCGGTCTCGCCGAATGGGCCGTCGATCTCCATCCCGATCACGCCCGACATGCCGAAGTACTCGTTGTTGAAGTAGTCGATCTGGCTCCTCGTCTGGACTGGGGCCTGCGGAAGCAGGTACTCCTCCCCGTAGGCGAGATCCTTGGTGAACGAGAGGCCAACGACCCGGCTTCCAGCCTCGACTTGCACGGTCGTCACCAGAGGGGCTTCGGCACCGAATTTGGCGTAGTTCTCCCACTCGGGAGATCCCGGCCAGCCGGGGCCTCCGCCGGCTCCCGCGTAGCTGTTGGCCACCGGCCGATGTTGCCGGCCCTCGCCGCCGAAGACGAGCCTGTCCGCCAATTCTCCGTCGATCCGGACGTCCAGTTCCTGCTCCCATCCGAGCCCGCGAGCGTAGCCCGCATAGTTCTTCTGAAGACGTACCCGGATCCGGTACTCGCCGTCCACCGGGAAGGTATGGCGGATGGCCATGCCTCCACGGGAGCCCAGGGGCAAATCGTCACTCATCCGGACGTTCTGGCGTCTGGCGTCGTCGGCGGCGTAGCGGGACGAGCCCGCCCCGGCCGGTGGCAGTCCGACCGCCAGTCGGGTGACCGTCCGGGCGACCGACAGGTATCGCTCCATGTGAAGCGGCGAAATGCTCAGGGCGTCGGCAACATTGTCGAACCCGCCGCCCATAGTCTCGTCGCCGGGCAACGCGCCAACGACATCAACGTCCAGCCCAAGCAGGTCGTTCACGGCGTTGTTGTACTCGGTACGGTTGAGCCGGTGCACCGCGTTGATGCGACCGACGTTCGGGTTTTTCGCCCAAGCGGCGTCCAACTCCGATTCGAGCCAGCCGGCCACCGCGTCGTAGGTCTCTTCATCGGGACGACGCACGCCTCCTGGCGGCATGGCCCCCGCACGCAACTTGGTGGCCACCTTCTCCCAGATCTCGGGGTGGGCGGCCGGGTTCGTGGCGTCGTACTGGTCCAGTTCAAGGAACGCCGTACGGCGGACATCGTTGTGACAACGCACACAGTACTGTTCGACCATCGCCTGCGCTTCGGCGCCTGTGGCGATGGGGCCGGCGTGCGCGTCCGGGGCCTGCGCAATCTGGATGCCGGCCTCTCGCGCTGGCCCCATTTCGGCGGTAGTCGAGGGTGACTCGAGTGTCGAACACGAGAGGAGAACCAGCCCGGCAGCCGCCAACCCCACCGTCCACTCTCCTGGGAGCAGGCTGCGGCCCATAGCCAAACAGGACCGGCGCGACAACGACAGGCCTCTTTTCTGCGGCCTATTCAGCGCCATTCTGCCCCCATCTCGCGCCATAAATCCGAAATTGTATACAACCGTGTTACATACGAACAGTAGACTGCCGGTCCCACAGGCACAAGTCACCCTGGAGGTTGACACCCCCGTTCGGGGGACCTCCGTTTCCCGGGAGCGTCCCGGCCGTCCGAACGCTACCGTTCTCAGCCTCGCAAGCGCTTTATCGCACCAGGAGGGGGTCACGCTTCCATGTCCAGAGAGCCTGTGCAGAAGCATGCGAGAGCCGGCTTGCAGGGGGACTCGCGCAGCCTGCCGGATGCCGTCCGCTGCCCCCGGTGCTCCACGGGCCTCGACCTGGGCGCGCAGACCCTCAGATGCCGGAAGTGCGGGCAGTTCTACCCGCGGCTGGGCACCATTCCCATACTCCTTCCGGAGCCTTTGGCCTACCTCGCGTCTTGCAAGCGTCAGATGGACGGGCTGGCGGCACAGGTTGAAAGAACCGTACTGGACGTACGGGAGCAACTCCAGGCTGCCGACCTGCTGCCCCTCACCCGCAAGCGCTGCCAGACCACCATCGAAGGGATCGTCGGTCAGCTGGCCGATGTCCGTGCGATCTTCGAGCCACTGCTCCCGGAGGCGATCCGACCCGAGAGTCCCCTGCAATCCGAGCAGCTACCGGCAACTCTTGACTACCTGCCCTACCTCTACCGGGACTGGGGCTGGCCGGCGGAAGCGGAGGGTGAAAACGAGCATGCTCTGTCGACGGTGGAGGAGGTCCTGGGGGACGGACACCCAGGACGGACGCTTGTGATGGGTGCCGGTGCATGTCGGCTCGCGTACGATCTCCATCACCGCCATCCAGACGCGGAGTTCATGGTGATGGACCTGGATCCGGTCCTCTTCTCGGCAGCCCACGCCGTGACCCATGGGCAGTCCCTGAGCATCCGGGAGGCCAACCTGGAGATCGGCGACCTGGGGCAGTCCGCAAGGGAGTGGGTACTGGTGGCGCCACAGGGCCCCGTCGACGATGCCCGATTCCACTTCCTCGTCGCGGATGCCGTGGACCCACCCCTCGATCCCGGGCTCTTTGACACGGTGCTCACGCCGTGGTTCATCGATCAGGGACCGGAGGACGTCCGTGACCTCATCAGCACCCTCCATCTGATGCTGAAGCCGGGCGGGCGCTGGGTAAACCTGGGACCGCTCAAGTACGATCTGGACGTGCCCATTTCGCGACGCTTCACCAGGGAGGAGCTGTTCGATCTGGCCGAGCGAGCCGGGTTTCGTGTCGGACCCTGGAAGAGCGAGGCCGTGCCCTACCTCGTCTCCAAGCTCAACGGTCGGGGCAAGATGGAGTGGGTGCTGGCCTTCTCTGCCACCAAGCTCGACGCACCGCAGGAGGAATCGGAGTCTCGTGGCGGCCCTCCGGCGTGGCTTGTCTTCCGACACTTGCCCATCCCGACCTTCGACGGCCAGGGGCTGTTCTGGTCCGAGGCCTCGACGATCCGGATGGTGGTATCGTCCATCGACGGCCGCCGGACGCTGGACGACATCGCCCGCCTGGTCGCTGAGCGGGCAGGTCAGCCCGACATCTCGATGAGCCAGGTCCGGACCGCGGTGCGGCAGTGTCTCCAGCAGGTGCACCCGGGGTGCAGACCCGAGGGCTGACCCCGAATGTCCCCTGAGCTCGTGGTCCTCCCTACTCCCGCGCTGCCCTCACGAAGCCGCCCGCGTTGATATGGGCAAACATCCGCATGGAACCGTCGCTCTGCCGTGCAAAGACATAGCGGTTGGCGTCCCTGAAACCCGCCTCCACGGGGAGCTGGCCGTCCAGGGTGAAGGCGTCGGGTCCCGAAGGACGGTAGGGCCCGAGGCCGTCGATAACCAGGCCTCCGTCGCCGCTGTCCTCCACGAGGCGGCCCTCTCCTCCAGGCGTGTCGGCCTGGGCGGTGGGGATGCGGTGGTAGAGGCCGGTATACTGGCCCACGTCGACCTCCAGGTCGCCGTCAACGGGCAGCCGGCCGAGAAAGTGCTCCAGTATCAGGGCCCGGACGCCGCTGTGCGACGCCTGCGCCAGGACTGGACCGACAGTGGGCTCCGGTGAGGGGTTCGTCCCGACGACCTCGTCGGGATCGGGTGCGCCCCCTCCGGCCATGGTTACAAACACGCCTACCTGTTCGTCGAGCATGATGATCTCCAGGGATCGGTAACGGATGCTCCCGTAGTGCTCGATTACCGGCTCGCCGTTGTAGTCGTAGCGGAAGAACTGGATCCCGAAACCGCTGGCGTCCGGATGATTCCCCCGATCCCAGCGGTGCATGAGCTGGTAGGTCTCGGGCTTCATCAGGGCGGGCGTACTCCCCTCGCCTTGCAGGGCGTGAGCCCGAATGAAGCGCGCCATATCGCCTGCCGAGGAGTTCACATCTCCGGCATACGAGATGAAGGGAGTGAGAGAGGGGTACCTGAGCGCCACCGGCGGCTCGCCGGACGAGAAGGCGTACTGGGTGACCACGTCGGGGCTGGGCGCCTGGAGAGAGTTCACCAGAGTGGTGTGCGTCATGCCCAGGGGCTCGTACACGTTTTCCCGCAGGTACTCCTCCAGCGTCTGGCTGGTGATGTCCTCAACCATGAAGCCCATGACTGCGCTGCAGGCGTTGCAGTATTCCGAGAATGTGCCCGGCTCTCGGAGCACCAACGGCAGGTTGGCCTCCAGCGCCGCCGCCGAGAGGGGCGGTTGGGGACGCTCTTCCCCCACGGAAGTGAAGACGGACCGGGACCCCCGGGAAGCCATGCCGCCCTGGTGGGTGACCATGTCCCGGATGGTGATCTCGTCGTCCCCGAAGGGGTTCTCCAGTTGGATCCGGGTCAAGTAGGCGTTGACGGGGTCGTCGAGGGACGCGATCTGACCGCGTTCCAGGAGTTGGGCGACGGCGGTCGCGAAGAAGGTCTTGGTCAGCGATCCGATGCGGAACTGCGAGACATCGGGGTCCACGGGCCGCCCGGTGGCGTAATCGTAGTAGCCGTAGCCCTTCTTGAAGACGATCTCGTCGCCGTGAGTCACCGAGATGGCCAGTGCCGAAATGCGGTGCTCCTCCAGGAGGCGGCCAAAGGTCTCGTCGGCCCAGCCCTCCAGGTTGGCCGGCTCCAGCGTCTCCGGCGCAATCCTGCCGATGGTCGCCGGCTGTTGCGGCGCTTGGCGGCCCGGGTCACAGGCGGTGAGCGCCCCCGCCAGCCAGGCAAGGAACAGAAGCACCGGTGCGCGACCCGCGGGCCCTGCCCACGGACTGCTATGGAATGTTTTCGTTGTTCTCCCTTTCGATGTCGGGCAGCGGGAAGCACGTCGTGTTCCCGTAACGCCGGTCGTTGAAGCGGTCGGCTCCCGAGGGGAACGGGATGTTCAGCCGCAGCATGTCGTTCATGCGATGGCCCTCCAGGAACAACTCCCTCCTGCGCTCCTCGTAGACTTGATTCATGATCTCGCTGGCGTCGTCGCTCGCAAAGGGGGGCAGTCCGGCGCGCGCGTGCAGCTCGTTGATGTTGTCGACTGCCGTCTGACCGCCCGCCGCCTCGGCGATAATCAGGAGCGCCTCGGCGTAGCGCCCGACGGGAATGTCCGCATCGTAGTCGCCGTACTTGGTCTGGAGCACCTCAGGTGTGAGCCCGTTTCGCCCGAAGTTGCCGGTGTGGACCAGTTCCACGCGGGGATCCGGTACTCCCTGCCACTCCAGATTCCAGAAGGGTACGTCGACCTCGATGTTCCGGTCGATCCAGTTGCTGCCGTACAGGTGGTTCCGCCGTGTGTTGTCCGATGAAGAGCGAGTCGCGTAGTAGGCGAATCCGTCGGGCACCTGCTGCGCATCGGAGATGGCACCGGCCATGTTGCCCAGGTTCAGTCTCGCCCGGGCTCGCCCCAGGTACGCCAGGGTCTGCAACTCACCCGACGCGCCGGAAATCGCCGTCGAGAACCTGCTCTCCGCCAGATCCAGGATCTGAGGTGGCATTACCTCGGGGCCACCATCGAAGGCCGCCGAGCAGAATCCCTCGGCGAACAGCGTGTATGCATAGCCGGCCACCACCGCCGAGCGCGTGACCAGGTCCTGCGATCCCGCCTCCTGGGCACGCGACATGTTCGAGTCCGCGAACCACCGAGCCTGCGAGAGCGGAGTATAGAGGCCCGAGAGCTGGCCTCCAGGACAGCCGTTGCTCGAGTAGCCGGATGTGGCAGGGGTGATTTCGCGCTGATCGTAGATGTAGTAGCTGCCGTCGGAGCCACCGCTGTTGAATTCGTCTGTGAGCTGCGCCGACAGCAGCACGTACTGCTGGTAGGCACACTCGAACACGCCGTCGGCGCTTGTGACCAGCAGCGGAAGATCTTCAGGTTGCTCGAGTTCTTCCGCCGTAATGTCGCCGGGCAGCTCCACGGCCAGGTCGCACGCCCCCAGCATCAGGCTCAGGGCCAGGGTTGTGAGCATTGTTCTATTCATCGGTCTTTCCCTCAGTTCTTTGATGGATGAACACTCCGTCGATGGATGAAATGGGCTTTGCATGGCTCCCTCTCATTCGTCAGAAGGTCACACGGACCGATCCCTCGATCCGGGTGAGCTGGGGGAAGATGTTCTGGCGCTGGTGGTAGTAGAAGTCGCTGCTGCCACGGCTTTCGGGATCGGTGTCGGCCACCTCCTCATGCACGTAGAGGAACCCCGGGTTCCGTGCCAGGATGCCGAGGCTCGCGCGCGACGCTCCGATCATGGCAGCCAACTCGCTGGGCATCGTGTAGTGCGCCGAGACCTCACGGAGCCGGATGTAGTCGTTCCGATTGATCCAGTAGCCATAGCCGTTGGATGTCTGGATCGCTGCGGCCAGGAGGACGTTGTCCGCGAGCATGGCGGCCTCGGGACTGTTCCGGAAGACCTCGTCGCGCGCCCACTGCTGGATGCTCATGACACGCATCTGGAAGAAGCCTTCCGCCAGGGCGGTAAGCGTCAGGTTCTGGCCAATCTGAAGCGACGTACTCAACGAGGCATTCCAGTCCGGGCCGGGAGAGCCCAGGTAGACTTCGCCGGCCTGATTGCAGGGCATCGGGCCGCCACCGTTCTCCGTGGCACAGAGGATGTTCACCGCACGCTGGGTGACCGGATCCCAGTCTGCCGAAACCACGTTGTGGGCCCACATGCCACCGACGGGGTAGCCTTCGGCGTGGGCATTGCCCCGGCCTCGGCTGATGAAGTCGATATCCCCCATGTCGACGATCTCGTTCGTGGTGTGGCTCAGGTGCATAGTGATGTCCCAACTCAACCCGGACCTCAGGAGTGGCACGACGGTCGTGGAGAAGTCGAAGCCCTGATTGGCCACCTGGCCGATGTTGACCCATTGCTGTCCCGAGAAGCCGGTCGACGGCGCCACGTCCCTCTCGAGGAGCGCGTCCGTCGTGGTCTGCTGGTAGCCGGTGAACTCCAGCGACCAGCGTCCGTTGAAGAGTTCGGCGTCGAATCCGACCTCGACTTCCGAACTGCGCTCGGGCTTCAGGTTCGGGTTGCCCGGGTTCGACGGCATGACGCCCGGCTGGTCGTTGCGCGCGATCGCCGGAGCATATGTCCGGATCGCGTCGAAGGAGCCGGGCTGACGGCCCGCCTGGCCCCAGGCCGCACGGATCTGAAGCTGGTCCACCCAGTTCATGTCGAAGAAGTCGGCGTCGCTTAGTACCCACGAACCGCTCAACTTCGGATAGATGACCGGGTCGATCTCCACGCCGAACGCGCTGTTGTCGTCCCCGCGGATGGCACCGGTGATGAAGATCTGATCCCGCCACTCGACCCGCTCCTGAATGTAGGCGCCCCAGCTCTTGTTTTCGCTGAAGATCTCGCCAGCGAACCGTTCCGACGCTGTTGTTACCGTCGTCAGCGCCGGCGCCGGGAAGTTCTGACCCTCGGCGCTCGTGGTGTGCGTCTCGCGAGTGTAGTACTGGATGCCCGCCGAGGTCGCCGTTCGGATGTCCGAGCTAACGTCCAGCGTCGCCGTCGCAGCGTAGTCCAGGGTCGTCTGGAGCTCCGTGCCGTCATCCACATCGCGCCAGCCCTGTGCCAGGCGTCGACCCCACATGTGATTGCCCGGGTCCTCCTGACGCGGGAAGAGCCGTCCGTTCTGCTCGTAGACCAGGTCGATACCGCTGGTCAGGCGATGCGAGAACCAGTCGAACGGGTCGTGATTCACGTTGATGTTCCACGTCGTGTGGTGGATGTCGTCGCGGTGGCGCACCTTCCACGTTTCCTCCGGCACCGACTGCAGGAAGCCGCGGCGCTCCGTGTTCAGCGTCAGTGGACTGGCGAAGATCACCTGGCCGAAGTAGCCGAGCGTGCCCGTGAATCCCTCGGGCGCACGGCCGATGTTGGCTTTCGTGTAGCTGAGACCCGCGTTGATCCGCAGGTCGTCCCTTGCCTGGGCGCTTACGTTCACGCGCCCCGCGATCTGTTCGATCCAGTTGTTCGGTACGATCCCCTCGTCGTCCTGGTAGGAGAGCGACGCGTAGTAGCCGAAGTCGCCGGTCCCGCCCGTCACGTCCAGATTGTACGTCTGGGTCATGCCGTTGAAGATCACGCTCCGGCCAGCGGCTTCCTCGGCCAGAAGCGGGTGGTGCAGGATCACGTTGCCCGTGGCCGGGTCGCGCGCGCCGTTGGTCGGAATCCATTCTGACGCATCGTTCCAGAACTGGGAGCCGAGACGCACCTGAGCGTTGAACTGGGCTTGGCCCGACTGGCCCTTCTTGGTAATGATCTGGACCACGCCGTTGCTCGCCTCACTGCCATAGAGGGTCGACGCGGCAGGACCCTTCACCACCTCCACGCTCTCGATGTCCGCCGGACTCAGGTCGTTGAGCCGCGCGCCGTCTCTCGACACGCGAACCCCGTCGATGTAGAAGAGCGGAGTCGAGTTCATCTCCACGCTGGAGATGCCGCGCAGCGCCATCGTGGTTCCACTGCCGATGTTGCCCGAACGCTGCAGGATGGATGCGCCTGCGATGCGGCCCTGCAAGAGCTGGTTCAACGTGGTGATGGGCGCGATCTCGACGAGTTCCCCCGCCTCTACCCTGCCGATGGAGTGGCCGATCTGACGGCGCTCCGTGACGCCTGCCGTGCCCGTCACCACGATTTCGTCCAGGGCGAATGCCTGCGGGCGGAGGATGAACTCCAGCAGTGTCGTCTCGTTCGCGACCACCTGGATTTCCTGGCTGGCGGTGGCGTAGCCGATGTACTGCGCCGTCACCGTGTAGGTGCCTACCGGGATGTCCTCCAGCAGAAAACGGCCCCCGGCTCTCGCCAGACCGCCCCGTTGCAGGTCCGAGATGGTCACCTGAGCTCCCTGGAGGGTGTTGCCGCTACCCTCCTCAAGGACCAGGCCCGAGATGTTGCCCTGCTGGGCCTGGAGCCCGCCCACCCCAAACAGCACCATCATGCATGCCGCTGGGAAGGGAGCGAACAGCCCCCGGATCAGCCATCCCCGAGCCTCACGTCGGGGGGGCAGTGTCGACCGGTTTTTCAGACTTTCAATCCACATTGTCTACTCCCGGATTCGAGAAAGTCGTGCGTACGCGTTCGCGCACGCGATGTGCATCTATTTCGGTCGGCGCGAACAGAAGGACTGAACGCGATTGTATGTTATTTTGTATTCCGATATGGGGCACAATTCGTGTTCACGCAAGGTTTTGAGCGATTGAGGCGACTCAAGGCGCCGCGGAAACGGAAGAAAACGGGCGAGCGCGGCGGGGTCAGCGATCGGGGTGCACCACCGGCGCCGGCGAACCACTGCTACCGGTAAAGAGTCCTCGATTTCAGCCGTCGGAGCGCAGAGTGCCCAACCCGCGGTTCACCAGGACCGTTCGGCAGCGTCCCTGACGAGCTCGGCAGCGTCCCGCTCCAGCAGATACCCCCCCGCGACCAACTCCAGGCACACGCGCTCGATCTCGGCGACGTATGCGTCGCGCGTGGGATAGCGCTCCCGCACCGACCTGCGCGGGTCCCGCAGGCGGGCTCTCTCCGCCTCGGTCCGGGGGAAGGCCAGGTACGACCCCATCCATCGGGTGAGCATTCCACCGGCACCCCACGAGGCGTCGCGCAGGTTCCAACCGGTGTACGTTGCGAGTGGCACCGCCACATGCGGAAGCCGGATCCCGGCGACTTCGTTTCCGTCCGCGTCGACCATGGGCACGAGTGTCTGGAATGCAGGCCCGGCCACGGGCGGCACCTGGTCGGCAACACCCTCGGTAAGCCAGCGCGGACCGGGATCGAGGCGGAAGGGCTGGTAATAGTCTTCCGGCGCCGCGGCTCCCGCAATGTCGGGCCATCCCGCGCGGAAGGTCGCCAGGTCAACCAGCGTCCCGTCGTCGATGCGTGGATGCCGGCTCTCGGGCGGCTCGACCCCCTCCGCAGCCCACCGATCCAGCGCCACGAGCAGCGCCCTCATCACAGGCCGTGTTGTGGCTCGGTTGACCGGACTCTGATAGACACCGCCGGTCATTGAATTATGCGCAGTCCCCGCGATCATGTAGATGCGCACGGATGGGTCGAGCTCGGCGTCAACCCTGCCCTCGACATCGGTATGCAGGAGCGACGCGGCCCGCGACCAGTACTCGGTCGACGTCTGGGTGAAGAAGACCCTGGGCACATGCCCGCTCGCCCGCGCCCGGTCGAGCATCGATCCGCTGGCGCCGGTGACCGGATCCACCTGGTGGACGGAATTGAAGGGGAAAAAGTCCGACGGATAGAGTGTTTCCTCGTGATGACTTCCGTGGCGTGTGGTCTGGCCAAAGCGATGGTTGAAGATCCCCTTCCCCGCACCCGCGACATGGGGCATGATGGCATCGAATACGAAGCGCCCCTCCAGGTCCGCGTTGAAGCCCTCGTACACGAAGTGATGAAGGAAGCGCCCGGACTGCGATCCCCCGTACCCGTACGCGTACTCGACCGCCCCGGCGAGCGGGTTGGTACGGGGCCCCTCCTCGTCCGACCCGTAGCGGAAGAACGAAATGACATCACGCGTGGCCGCGAGTCCCAGCCCCGTGACCCTGGGGTCCTTCCCTTCGTAGACGAGGTCGTAGAGCCACCCCGGCTCGAACCCCTCGTCCAGTTGAACCCGGTTCGGATCGGGCACTACCGCACCGTTCTCCAGACGCCCGAAGCTCCACTGTTCCCGCGGAATCTCCACGCCTTCCGCACCGCGCCGCGGCCGCTTCACCAGCGTCGCACTGCTATTCTCCATCGTAACGGACGGATAGGGCCGCGAACTTCCCCAATCGAAGGGCAGGCTGTAGTACCTCCGCATCGCCGCGTCGCTTCCCGGCTCCAGCACGTTGGCCACGTAAAGGCCGTAGACGGTCGACTCCAACTCGGCGTAGATGCGCCCGACGATCGAACTGCCATCCGCGTTGCGCGCCACCGGCACCCCGATCTGGACCCGGTCGTTGCCGGACTCCACGTCCCCGCTCCACCCGCTCCACAGGATCGAGTAGCCCTCTTCCATCAGGAACCCGTCGCCGGCGTGTTCCATCGTGGTCGGGTCGTTGCCGCCCCCTCCGTTGAAGGATCCCAGCGCGACCTTGTCGCCGCGGTTTGCCACGTCGTAGAGCAGCCGCCCGTTGCCGCGGGCGGGGTCGGCGGGCTTGAGCAGGAAGAAGTCGGTCCAGACTTCCACGCGTCCGCGATCGTTCGTCGGCGCCAGCCTGAGGTCGCTCACACGCGTGTTGGCCGGATCGCTTGGGTCGACCTCGATGTAGAGCTTCCCGACGACCCTCTCGTACGGCCCCGTGTCGGCAAACGAATGCCCACCCGCGAAGGGCACGCGCTCGGCGACGTCCACACGCACGACTTGCGCGTCGAGCGCGGGCGAGACGGCAATCAGCGCAACAAACACGGTGTAGATGGATCGCATCACGGCCTCCGGGCGGTCCGTTGACAAAGCCGCCCGAGCGCCGGGAAGCTTCAGCCAGCAACAAAGTAAACTAAACATGACTTATTGTAATGTTGACATTACATACGTGAACAGGCCTGCGGAATCATTGGCTCAACTGCCTCGACTGACCCTGTGAACATGCACCGTCTCGACTCCGAGTTCGTCACGACGGATCCCGACCACGGTGGTCCCCGTGATCTGCGTGAGCGCGAGACCCTCAGGAATCCGAATCGACCCGGCGCTGCCGCCATCCGTCGCAAACACCCACCACTCAAGCCCGCTTGCGTCGCGTCCGGCAAGAGAGGCTCCCAGCGCGAATGAATGCCTCAACGGCTCCCAGGGCTGCACCCAGAGGAATCCCTCCGGGTCCGGAAGGAAGTCCCAGAACACTGACACGCCAACGGGGACGGGTGCCGCTTCAAGTCTCTCGCGGCTGAAAAAGCTCCGGTCTCCCAACCCCGTGGACAGTGCAGCATCGATCACCTGCTCGAGGGCATCTTCACCCGAGATCGATTCCGCCGGTTCCCATGCGATCTCGCCGGCCAGGATCCCGCCGGAGCCGATGCGTCGGATCGACGGCACTACGGTGTCTCCCAGGTAGAGATGGGTCCCATCCGAAGCGACCACCGCCCGCGAGGACAGAGGGTGCGGGCTGCCGGAACCTGCCGCGAAATAGCGCGCAAACCCTTCAGCAGTGCCGAGTTCGCCGAGGTGAGCGCCATCTCGGTCAAAATGATGGACGACGATCCGGTCGCGTTCGCCGTGCGCCGCACCCATGACACCACCCAGCGCCCAGCCGTCCCCCAACGGTCCGACCGCGACACTCATGTCCGGATACGCACCACTCGGAATCGGGACGATCTCCACGGCACCGCCCGGCAGGAAGCGGGTGATCCGCCGCAGACGACTGCCAAATGCCTCGATCGTGTCGCCACGCGGCCAGGCGGCCGAGAGATACCTGAACTCGCCGGGACCCTCCCCTTCGCCGCCAAGGCGCTCCAGGAACACTCCATCGCGGCCGAAGACCCGGATGTCCCGACTCCCGGCGAGCGGCACGACCAATCGCCCGTCGGGCAGGACGAACGGCGAAATCACGCGGTCAAACTCCTGCTGCGTATCACCGCTCAGCACGCCGACGCTCAGCAGGGCCTCGGCGTCGATTGCCAGCGGTGCATCAGCTCGCGCAACCTGGAGAGGACCACCGCCTGACTCGGCTTCGCACGCCGCGAGCACGACCAGCGCACCGAGCATCAATGGGCGTCTCTTCATCGGACATACCTCCTTGCCACCTCTATATCATGCGGACGACCAGGGGATTTCCACCCTCCTGGCTCGCCCCGGCACCTCCAGATTGCCGCTGTCGTCCACCGCGCGGGTGAGCACAAGCACCTCGCTCGTCTCCGCGTCCAGCCGCCACTCATAGCGCCAGGACGTGCGGCCCTCGGCCGGGTGCCAGGTCGTCCCTCCATCGACCGACACCTCAACCCCCGCCACCACACCACCCCCGCCGTCCGCGGCCGACCCGCTCAGGTAGGTGGTCACGACATCACCCCGGCGCACCATCGACACCGTGTCGACCGACGACGTCGGCGCCACCTCGTCCGTCGAAGCCGTCGCCACCACCAGCCCCTCCTCCAGCGTCGCCGGCTGAATCCCCATGTCGGCGAACAGATTCACCGTCGCCTGCTGCAGCACCCGATCGGGACCGTGCGGATCGACCCCCACCCGCGTATCAACTGTGTTCTGCCGCTCCGGCGGCACCCCCGTCTCGCTGTCGTGATGCGCATCGAGCCCCCACGACCACTGCAGCGTCCCCGCGCCGAACACCAGCGCCCCGCTCTCGTGCCGATAGAGCACCGCGTGATGCGTCGCCGTCCCCGCCTCGCACCCCCGCCCAGGATGCACGCAGTACAGCACGTTGTCGAAGGTGCTCGCCGCCACCCGGAACAGCCCCGGCGGCCGGAACCCGTTGTCGATGTCCGAGTCCCACTCGTGCCCCAGAATCCCCTTGATCGAGACGTAGCGCTCGCCGGGCTGCAGCTGCGCCACCTCCGTGTTCCGCCAGAAACGCAGCCCCGCGAACCCCGCGTCCACGATGATCGGATCGTTCCGCCACGCATTCACCGTAAACAGCGTCCCGGTAAGCGCGTTCTCCGGCCACGCCCCCTCGGCGTTGATCGCGCGGTGATCCCGGAACTCGCCCGTCCACTCCACCGGATCCAGCCGCCGGTGATCCTGCGAATCCTTGTAGGTCACCAGCGTCCGGTAGGGCTGGCCCGAACCGTCGATGCTCGTCTCCCACCGCACCTTCCAGTAGACCTCGTTCGAGCTGAAGAAGGCCAGGTGCACGCCCGCCGCGCGCGCGGCCTCGACATTCCGCCGCTGGCGTCCCGTCCAGTACTCGTCGTGCCCGACCGAGAGGAACACCCTGTGCTCGAGCAGCTCCTCGCCGCGACGGTCCGTGTCGACGCCCGACGAATAGCTGACGTCGTAGCCGTTCCGCTCCAGCCACCGCACCATCGGGTACTCGGAGTTGAAGGGCATGTTCACCGCCCGGTAGTGCCGGGTCTCGAACGGCCGGTTGTAGCTGACCTTGGGCGCCCGCGGCTCACCCCCGTGCAGCCGCAGCCCCTCCGGATGAAGCCGCCCGTAAACACTGTGCCCACCGTAGCGGTTGTACGCCTGCCAGGTCAGATCCGAGGTCTGGAAGAGCATGTCCGACTCGCCGTCGTCGTCCCGCACCACGAAGTAGACGTGGCTCGCCCGCGGCTCGCGCAGCGCGTTCCGCATCACCGCCCGAAAGCCATCCGCCTCCCACAGCTCGTCGCGCCCGGTCGGTGGCAGCGGCGTGGGCTCGAACGCGTCGTTCTTCATCCAACCCTCAACGGGATCCTCGCGCACCAGCCGCGCGAAATAGATCCCCGAAGTCGCATCCTCGGGCGCGCTCCACGACGCCGACACAGCCCAGTTGCCGCAGTCCACGAGCGGCGCGGGCCACGTGTCCATCCCACCCCCCTCGGCCAGCACCGGGATCGGCCCCCGCATACACTCGGGCTGGGCCTGGGGAAGCGCCGCCGACGGCTCGATCGAGTCCACCCGCCGCGCACCCATCCCGCCGTAGTAGCCCATCCGGTACACGTCAATCCGGTAATCGTCAGAGTCCGTGTCGACCTTGAACTCGATCGTCTCCCCCTGCGCGATCGCGATCTCGGTCCCGAATCCCTGAATGCTCGGATCGCCGTACCCGTTGATATCCCACTCGGTCGCCGGATGCCCCTCGAGGCAGTTCTCTGCGACGATCTCGTTGGCCGGCCTGACGCACTCGTACGCGAGCATCAGTTCCCCCAGGTCGCAGCCGACAACGAGCGGAATGAGCGGGAGGAGGAGGAGGGTGAAACAAGAGCGGCGTCCCCGGCGTGGCTGAATCAATGCGATCGTCTCCGTCGAATGGCATCGGGGTCGGACGAGAGCCGTTGCGCGTGGGCACGGCGCGCTTGTGGCCCCGTGGGAACGCATCGCACCTATTTCGCAACAACGGCGTTGCCGAGCAAGTGTCGGTCGGACGCCGCCCTTCGTCAATACTAAACATTATTGTTAAGTATCCGGGAACCCCCTGTACACGGAACCCCCTGCACAGGGTACAGTTAGACTTTGATCGCCGCCCAACCGGGGGTCAGCCCGGCCGCACGGCCGGATCTTTTTTGAATTCGAAGGAGCGCAAAGCGTTCGGAGGACACATGAGACAAATGCAAGCCGGTCCCGCCATCCCCTTCCTCGGTGTATTCGCCCTGGTCACGTCGTGGGCCCTCGCGGGTTGCCGGGAGGACACGGCTGGAGCGCAACCGGACGCCGCCGAGCCGCAACCCGCCAACTCCTCCCCTGCCGCGATGGAAGCGTCGCCGCAGCACATGGCCGAGGCCGCCCGCAATTTCCTCGCCGCCCTTTCACCCCAACAACGCACGGCTGCCGAATTCCCCTTCGACGCCGATGCGGAGCGCACTCGCTGGAGCAACCTGCCGGCTTCCATGGTGGAGCGCAGCGGTGCACGCCTGGGCGACCTCGGCGACGAGCAGAGACGGAGGCTGCACGATCTGTTGCGGGCATCGACGAGCAGCCAGGGGTACCAGAAGATCGCGGGCGTGATCCGGCTGGACGAGGTGCTTCACGAGGAGGCGTCGGCCGCGGTTGCGAGCGGTGAGCGGCGCTTGCCGGAAAGACTGCTCGAAAGCTGGACCTCCGCAAACTATTGGGTGGCGTTCTTCGGCCGGCCCGGCGATTCGGCCTGGGGCTGGCTGATCAACGGACACCACATGGCGGCCAGCTTCACCGTGGTCGACGACCGGATCGCCTTCACTCCCCTGTTCCTAGGGGCCGAGCCCCACGAGATCGAGCGCGGACTCGAAGCCGGCTGGCGGGTGCTCGCCAACGAGGGCGACCGGGGCTGGCGGCTGCTCCAGGCGCTCGACGACGCCCAGCGGGCGGTCGCGGTCCTGGGCGACGACATTCCCGGCGACGTGCTCACCGGACCCGGGCGCAAGGGGAGTCTCAGCGAGTTCTCGGGAATACCCGCCTCCGCGCTCACCGAAGCGCAACGCGGGCTGCTCTGGGAACTGGTGGAAGAGTTTGCGGCCAACGCGGATCACGGTGCCGCCGACGCCCAGTTGGCCAGGATCGGCGCGGACGGGCTCGATTCCCTGCACTTCGCCTGGATCGGCCCGACGGAAGACAGAACGGCGCGCTACTACTACCGGGTCCACGGCCCTTCCGTCCTCATCGAATACATCGTGGAGGAAGGCGTCGGAGGGAACCCGGCGAACCATGTGCACAGTATCATACGTGACCCCGGCAACGACTACGGCGAGGACTGGCTCGGCAAGCACTACGAGGAGCACCACGAGCGGCGGTAGTCCTGCCCTGACTTTGACAACCAGAAAGACATCCGGGAAGGCACACCATGATCATGCAATCCACGGCTGCGACCGCCGTCAAAGTCGCCACCTGGAGTGAACTCGACGACCGGAGTCCCGCCTATGCCCTGGTGGCCAACGTGGACCTCGTCGTCATCCGCTACGACGGCCAGGTGTCGGTGCTGTATGGGCGATGCCTGCACCGGGGCGCCCTGCTCTCCGATGGACACGTCCGCGGCGACGACCTGATCTGCGGCGTCCACAACTGGGACTACCGCTACGACACGGGGGTGAGCTCGTACAACCCGGAGGAAGCGCTGCACAAGTTCGGCGCGTGGATCGACCACGACGCCGACGCGGTCTTCGTGGACGAGGACGAGGTGGCGGCCTGGCATGACAGGTTCCCTCAGGCCTACCGTCGCGACGAGTACCTGGGCCTGTACGCCGATGTCCACGGTACGCCCGAGGAGCCGGACAACCACTACATCCAGGAACTCGCGAGGAACGGTCTTGAGAAGGTCGGGCACCACGGCGTGGTTACGGCGATGGGAGTGCCGCTGACCGAGCTCCCGCGCTGGAGCGACATCCAGCTCCTGACCGCGCAGTTGGCCACGCGCCCCCTGGCGGACGACGACGCCGTGGGAACGGAGCTGGTGATCGGTCCCCGTGCGAAGCGGCCGCTGCGCCTGCAGATCCCGCTCTTCGTGAGCGACATGAGCTTCGGCGCCCTCAGCGAGGAGGCCAAGACGGCGCTGGCCAAGGGTGCCGAGATGGCCGGCACCGGCATCTGCTCGGGCGAGGGCGGGATGCTGCCCGAGGAACAGGCAAACAACTCGCGCTACTTCTACGAGCTGGCGTCCGCGAAGTTCGGATGGTCGATGGACAAGGCGTGCCGCTCGCAGGCTTTTCATTTCAAGGGCGGACAGGGTGCCAAGACGGGCACGGGCGGGCATCTGCCGGGCACCAAGGTCATCGGCAAGATCGCGCAGGTCCGCGGACTCGAGCCCGGACGCCCGCGATCAGCCCGTCACGGTTCCCCGACCTGGTGACGCCGGAGGATTTCCGCGAGATCGCCGAAGCGGTGCGCGAGCGGACGGGCGGCATTCCGATCGGGTTCAAGATGTCGGCCCAGCACATCGAAGACGACATCGATTTCGCGCTCGAAGTCGGGGTGGACTACATCATCCTCGACGGGCGCGGCGGCGCCACCGGCGCGGCCCCCGAGATCTTCAAGGACAACATCTCGGTGCCGACCATCCCCGCCCTGGTCCGCGCCCGCCGCCACCTGGACGCGTGCGGGGTGGGCCGTCACGTCACGCTCATCATCACGGGCGGACTCCGCACCGAGTCCGACTTCGTCAAGGCGATGGCGCTGGGCGCGGACGGCGTGGCGATCGCGAATTCGGCCATCCAGGCGATCGGCTGCCTGGGGATGCGCGCCTGCCACACCAACAACTGCCCGGTCGGGATCGCCACGCAGAAGGAGGACTTGCGCGCGCGCCTGCAGGTCCATGCCTCCGCCCAGCAACTCGCCAACTACCTGGACGCCACGGTCGACCTGATGAAGATCCTGGCGCGGGCATGCGGCCACGACCACCTGAATCGGTTCGCCGTGCGTGATCTCACCACCTGGAAGCGGGATATGGCGGACCTGACCGGCGTGAGGTACGCGGGGGTGGGTGCGACGGCGGAGTGAGGGTCCGGGGAGGCCCCTAGCAGCTCACGCAGCGATGGTTGTTCTTCGCCCCCAGGCGCTCGAGCAGCGCCACGGTCTCCACGAATGGCTGGATCCGCTGCACGGGTCCGTTGGCCATGTCCACCGTGGTCTGGCCTCTCCGTGACACCGCCGTGACGTCGGCGCCCTTCTCGACGAGATAGAGGATCATCTCGTTGTCGCCGCGCGCGGCCGCGTGGTGCACGGGGTTGTAGCCGTTGTGGTCGCGCGCATTCACGTCGGCGCCGAGTTCTTCGACCAGGAACCTCATGGTGGGCATCCAGCCCTCGGGCGCGTGGCGATGCGAGTTGCCGGCAAAGCCCTGGCCGTAGCCGACTCCCGCCGCCGCGTGGATCGGGTAGACCGCCGGGCCGCCGATCGGAACGGGAGGCAGGCCGGAGTGGTCGGTGTCGTCGCGGGGACCGAAGCTGCGCTGCGGCACCTTGATGGTTGGAAGGTGCGGATCGGCGCCGTACTCGAGGAGCAGCTTCATGGCGGGGACGTCGGTCGCGTGGGCAGCGCGCCAGAACGCGGTGGCGCCGGTGCGGTCCACGCCCAGCAGATCCCGGTTGTAGGTGGTGAACCACAGGGTGCGATTCAGACGCGCGTTGACGTCGGCGCCGGCATCGAGCAGGGTGCGCATCAGTTCCAGGTAGCCCGTCTCCTGCTGCTCGTATTCGAGCGGCTGCGGATGCCGGGCCTTGGGCGCCCAGTGCATGTTGAGCACGCCGTAGAGAGGCGTGGCTCCCGCGTCGCTCGCCAGATTGGGGTCGGCGCCGCGCTCGAGCAGCTCGACGACGAGGTCGAAGTAGCCGTTAATCGCGGCCATCAGCATCGGCGTGGTGTTGTCCGCCGCGCTGGGCATGTTGATATCCACGCCGCCGTCGAGCAGGGCCATGACGGTGGACGCCTGGCCCTCGCGGGCGGCGAGATGGATCGCCGAGAGACCGCCGTGCTGGCCGACCAGGTCCGCGTAGTTGAGCGGGATGGGTTCACCGGTCTGACGGCGCGCTTCCAGCGCTTCCTGCGCAGCCTGCCTGGCCTGCTCCTCGCGCGTACTGACCGGAGCGGTCGAAGCCTGCGGCGTGCGGCCGGCCACTCCGGACTCGACCGGATAGCTCAGTGCGTCCGTGCCGCCGCGCATCGCTGCGATCTCGGTCCGCCGCTTCCGCTCGGAAATGCGGTCGAGGATGTCGCGCTCGACGAGATCCATCACCCGTGCGGTGATGATCGCGTCGGCACCCGCCTCGAGGAGCGCCACGACCGCGTTGGTGCGCCCCAGCGCCGCCGCGAACATGAGCGGCGTCTGTCCCCACTCGGGCTCCCTGGCGTCGACCGGCGCGCCGTGCTCGATCAGGGCAGACACGGCGCGCATGTCCCCCGCCGCCGCCGCAAAGTGAAGCGGCGTGGCCCCCGTTTCTGTTACAGCCGCCACATCCGCCCCGGCCTCGGCCAGGATCGCCACGATCTCGCCGTTGGCCTCCTTCCCCGCCACGTGCAAGGCCGTATGCGCCCCGATGCGGGTAACCGCCTCCAGATCGGCGCCGGCCCCGATGAGCAGCCGTGCGATCTCGGCGTTCCCGTTCAGCGCCGCCCAGTGCAGCCCGGTCATGCCGTCGCCCCGGGGAGTGTTGACGTCGGCGCCCTGGGCCAGCAGGGCCCGCACGGCCGCGACATCGTCGCGCATGGCAGCGTCGGCGAGGGGAGAGTCACCGGGGAGCGCCGAGACGGAGCCGAACCCGATCGCCAGCCATGCCAGCGCGCCGACAACAGTCTGCCGCAACGATCCGCCCCTGCCAGCCGCGCGGCGCGCAGACCGGACCGCGAGGACGGAGGCGGTCACGGTCTTCATACCGACAGCGGGAAGGCGCCGCTGCTGTTGCCGAAGCTCTTCATGTCGTCCATCCCCAGCTTGTGCATCAGGCTGAGCATGACGTTGGCCATCGGCGTTCCGGCACTCGCGCGCAGGTGCAGGTCACCGTCCATGCGGCCATTGGCCCCACCGACCACGAACAGCGGGCAGCGCTTGTGGTTGTGCACGTTCGAGTCGCCCATCGGCGAACCGTAGACGAGCATGGTCTTGTCCAGGAGGCTGCCGTCACCCTCCTGGATGCCGGCCAACCGGTCCAGGAAGTATGGGACCAGCCCCACGTGATAGCGGTTGATCTCGGCGAATTCCTGAACGGCGTCGGGTCTGCCGCCGTGGTGCGACGACGGGTGGAAGCCCTTGTCGACCCCACTCTCCGGGTAGACCCGGCTGGAGGCGTCGCGCCCCATCTTGAACGAGAAGATGCCGGTCACGTCCGCCTGGAAGGCGAGCGCCTGCAGATCGAACATCAGCTTGACATGTTCGTCGAAGGAATCGGGCACTCCCGCGGGGGCGCCCGGCAGTTCGCGCTGTTCGCCGCTCTCGTTGCGCGCCACCACGCGCTCGATCCTCCGCTCGATCTCGCGGATATCGCTCAGGTAGCGCTCGACCCGCCGTCCGTCTACCGGATCCAACTCGCGCTTCAGCGCATTCACCTCACCCACGATGAAGTCGAGGATGCTGGCGCTGGAGCGGCGGCGCGCCTCGCGCGCCTCGGGGGTGCCGCCCGCGCCGAAGAGCTGGTCGAAGGCGACGCGCGGGTCCCGCACCATGGGGAGGGGCTGGTCCGGGGCCGCCCAGGAAATGGTGTCGGTGTAGACGCAGGCGTAGCCGTACGCGCACCCGCCGGCCTGATCCACGTTTTCGATACAAAGCTGCATCGACGGGATCGGCGTGTCCTGGCCGAAGCGCTGGGCGTACAGCTGATCGATCGAGGGGCCGACCCAGACGTCGGAACTCTCGGTCTGCTTGGGGTGCGCCTGGGTCAGGAAGGTGGCGCTGGAGCGGAAGTGGTCACCCCCGATCTCCTTGGGCTTGGTGGCCTCGGCGCCCTCGACGTCCGTATCGCTGATGATCGTCAGGTAGTCCCGGTACGGTTCCAGCGAACTCAGCACGCTGGGCCCGAAGTCGAAGCCGCGGCCCGTTTCAGGGGGCGACCAGAGGTGCTGACTCGCGCCCCACGGGTTGCTGCCCGCCGAACCGTGCACCATCTCGATGGCCACGAGACGGGTACGATCGAGGGCGGTGCGGGCCCGGGTGACGGCCCAGCGTTCGCGCGCGGGAGCCATGGCGTCCAGGAACGGCAGGGCAACGCTGGCACCAAGGCCGCGCAGGAAGGTTCGGCGCGGCAGGTGCCGGCCGGTAATGACATGCATCGCGGTCAGCCTCCGTTTCCGTTCGCCGGCTCTTCGTCGACGATGACCGGCGCGGCCTTCATGAGGAAGGCGTCGCTGGTCGCCACCCCGACGATGAACGCGGATACCCGGTAGTCCTCTTCGGCGGCCATGCGCGTGATTCGGCGCACGGCCGGCATGTCATAATACTCCAATCGGCGTCCCAGCGCATACGCCATGAGGTTCTCGGTGAAGGTGCGTACCAGGGGCTCCGGCCGCTTCAACAGCGCCGCGCGCAGGTCGGAGGGGGACGCGATCGGGGTCCCGTCGTAGAAATCGCTGGCCGCGTCGACCGGCACGCCCTGGTCCTTGATGCGCCACGCCCCGGAGACATCGTAGTTCTCGAGCGCGAGGCCGATCGGGTCGATCATGCGGTGGCACGAATTGCAGGTCGGGTTGGCCGCGTGCATCTCGAGCCGCTCACGCACCGTGAGAAGGCGGCCGTCCTCCACCGCTTCCTCTTCCAGCTCGGGGACATCGGGTGGGGGGGGCGGGGGGGGTGTGCCCAGGAGGACCTCCATCACCCACTTGCCGCGCAGCACGGGAGAGGTCCGGCCGGCGTGCGAAGTGAGGGTGAGGATGCTCCCGTGTCCCAACAGCCCGCGTCGCTCCTCGTGCACGTAACCGACGCGCCGGAAGCGTTCGCCGGCCACGTCGGGGATGCCGTAGTGGCGCGCCAGACGCTCGTTCACGAAGGTGTAGTCGGCGGTGTACAGATCCATCACCGACCGGTCTTCGCGGATCAGGTTGTCGAAGAAGGTCTCGGTCTCCTCGAGCATGGCCCGTTTGAGGGGCTCGTCGAAATCCGGCTGGACGCGCACGTCGGGCTGGATCTTCTCGAGGTCCCGGAGACGCAGCCACTGGGCCGCGAAGCGCGTTGACAGGGCCGTGGAACGCGGGTCGCGCAGCATTCGGTGGACCTGCTCCGAGAGCGCGGCCGGATCCGACAGTCCGCCATCGCGGGCCGCCGCCATGAGTGCTTCATCGGGGCCGGTGCCCCACAGGAAGAAGGAGAGCCTGGCGGCCAGATCGTGATCGCTGAGCCGGTAGGCGCCCTGCCCCGCGCCGTCCGGGGTCGGCTCTTCGATCCTGAAGATGAAGTGCGGGCTGGCGAGGATGCCCTCGAGGGTCGTGCGCACCCCGCCTTCGAAGCCCTCGGCGCTCGCACCCGCATCGTACAGCCCCATCAGCGCGGCCAGGTTGGCGTCGGTCAGAGGGCGGCGGTAGGCGCGGGTGGCGAGCCGGGTGACGATCTCCCGCGCGCAGCTCCGGGCTTCCGCATCGCCGGCCCCGTCCGCGGGACGGCACGAGAACACCGCCGCGCGACTGGGCGTGTCGGAGACGCCCTGCGGGTCGAACGGCCCGCCGATCGCCACGTCGCGCAGATGGGGCAGAACCGTGAAGCCGTAGGTCCCGGCGATGCTGGTGCTCGCGAGCGACCAGTCGTGCGGCGAGATCAGGTCCTGCAGCGGCCCCTCGGAGCGCCGGATGAACGTCGCCGAAACCTGGCGCGGTCCGGCCCGCACGAACACGCGCTCCGAGCGGATGTTGACGCCGTCCGGATCGGAAGTGTGCATCCAGCGGTTGACTTCGAGGAGAGCCGCCCGCTCGCCGTCGATCGAGATCTCGAGCAGCTCCGGCTCCCCCTCCTCTGTGTGGAGCGCGTTGCGGCCGTTGCCGACCAGCGCCCCGGTGGTCTCGTGGTGGAACGACACGCGGAAGCCGTAGTAGCCGTCGGCGGGGAAGTTGTGCCGCACGGAGACGCCGCCCCGCGTCCCGTAGGGCGCCCCTTCCACGCGCTCGCTCTGCGAGTCCCAGCGCGATACGCGGTAGGTCGACTCGCTCGCCGTGACGTGTGGGTCGCCGATCGCCAGCCGGCTGATCTCGGCCGCGGCCCTCAGGTAGCCGTCGGTCAGGGTGGCAGAGAGGAGTTGCGCGTCGGCGATGTTGTCGAAGTTGGCGCTCTTGGTGTCGAGCGGCAGGTACGCGCCCGGGTCGATCTCGAGGTCGAGCAGGTCGCGGACCTGTGCCTGGTACTCCGCCCGGTTGAGGCGCTGGAAGGTGCGGTGCCCCGGGTTGGGATTCGCCGCGGCGGCCCGGTCCATCTGGTCCTCCAGCGACTCGGTCAGATCGAGCAGGGTCACATCGTCCGGTCGCCGGGTCCCGGGCGGGGGCATCAGTCCGGCGCGCAGCTTGCGGATCATCTTCTCGGCCAGCTCGCCGTTGGACGGCGCGTTGGCGGCGTCGAAGGCTTCCAGCGACATGTTGCCGAGCAGGCGGCGCTCGTTGTGGCAGCGCACGCAGTACTGCTGGATGACCTCGTTGTCGGTGACGTCTCCGCCGGCCGTCGCACGGTCGGTGGCAAACGACTGCGGCGACCCCGGGCCCGGCCCGGCAACGAGCGGCCCGCCGGGCGCAGAGCCCAGGGGCATCAGGCCGACGAGAGCGACGCCGACCGCCAGGACGGGAGCCGCGTACTTCACCATTGCCGCCTCAACAGGAAACGCAGTTGTGATTGTTCACCGCGCCCAGGCTCTCCAGCAGCGCGATCGTCTCCGGGAACGGCTGGATCCGCTGGACCGGTCCATTGGCCATGTCCACCGTGGTCTGGCCGCGCCGGGACACGAACGTCACGTCGGCGCCCTGCTCCACCAGGTAGTGGATGAGCTCGTTGTCGCCGCGCGCCGCGGCGTGATGCATCGCGCTGTAGCCCTCGTGGTCGCGGGCGTTCACGTCGGCCCCAAGCTCCTCGACGAGGTAGCGGACCGCCGGCACCCACCCATCCGGAACGTGGCGGTGCGCGTTGCCCGCGAACCCCTGCCCGTAGCCCACTCCTGCCGCCGCGTGAATGGGAAAGACAGCGGCACCGCCCACCGGCACCGGCGGAAGTCCGGAGTGATCCGTCTCGTCGCCTCCGCGTCCGAAGCGCCGCGCAGGAACCTTTTCGGTCGGAATCGAGGGATCGGCCCCGCGGGCGACGAGCAGCCTCATGGCCTCCACGTCGAGCGCGTATGCGGCCCGCCAGAAGGGCGTCGCCCCCCTCGCGTCGATCTGCAGCAGGTCGAAGTTGAAGGACATGAACCACAGGTGCCTGGTGAGACGCACATTCGGGTCCGCGCCCGCCTCGAGCAGCTTCCGCAAGACCTCGAGGTAGCTGTGATCCTGCTGCATGTAGATGTGCTGCTGCGGATAGCGCGACTTCGGAGCCCAATGGACATTGATCGCTGCGAAGAGCGGGGTGGCGCCCGCGTGGCTGGCGATCGTCGGATCGGCGCCGAGTTCGAGGAAGCGCATGGCCAGGTCGTAGTGGCCGTTGATCACGGCCATCAGAATCGGGGTGGTTCCGTCGCCCGCGCTGACCCGATCGAGGTCCGCACCGCCACGCACCAGCGCCAGCGCGGTCTCGGAGTGCCCCTCCCGCGCGGCGTGAAGCAGCGCCGTCAGGCCGCCGTGCCCGCCCACCAGCTCACCGTACGAGAGCGGCTCGGGCTCCTCGATCATGCGCGTCTCGGCCTCCTGCTGCGACGCGGCCTCGGCCAGGGCGCGGCGATTCTGCTCCTCCTGATCGCGGCGAACCGTCTCGGCCACATCCGGCCCCCACCTCTCCCCCGCCGCGATCCGCTTGTTGCGCTCCGAACGCTCGATCCGATCGGAAACCGCCCGCGAGGCGACGTCCATCACCCGCGTATGCACGGCAGGATCCGCCCCCGCCTCCAGCAGCGCCGTCACGGCGGCGGTCCGCCCCTTCGACGCGGCAAAGATCAGCGGCGTCTGCCCCCATGACTCCTCGGTGGCGTTCACGTCGGCGCCCGCGGCCACCAATGCCGCCACAGCCCGCTCGCTCCCCGCCGCGGCCGCGAAGTGCAGTGGACGCGCGGCGCCGCCCGACCGGATGGCCAGCTCGGGATCGGCCCCCGCGCCGAGCAGAATCTCCACCACCTCCCCCGCCCCGCCCTGGGCGGCCACATGCAGCGCCGTGTAGTGCCCGATGCGGGTTCCGGCGCCGACATCCGCCCCGGCGCCCAGAAGCGTGCGCACCAGGCCGGCATCTCCGTGCCTGGCGGCCCAATGCAGCGCCGTCATCCCGTCGCCCTGGGCCGCGTTCACATCCGCCCCATCGGCGATCAGCGCACGCACCGCCGCCGCGTCCCCGCGCATCGCCGCGTCGGCCACGGGACTCTCCGGAGCGTCGCCGAAAGGCAGGAGCACCACGAGCGCCAGCGCCGAAACCCAGCCGCTCATGCGCAGGACGGGCCCGCGGGCCCACGTCCTTCCAGACATCCGCGTCCCTTTCATCGGCGCGCCCCCGCTAAACCGTCAGGGAGAAGTCGGCCGTGCTGTTCCCGAAGCGCTTCATGTCGTCGAGCCCGAGCTTGTGGGCGAGACTCAGCATGACGTTCGCCATCGGTGTGCCCGGCTGTGCGCGCAGGTGGAGGTTGCCCTCCAGCGACCCGTTCGCACCCCCGACCACAAAGAGCGGGCAGCGCTTGTGGTTGTGGATGTTCGGGTCCCCCATCGGGGATCCGTAGACGATCATCGTCCGGTCCAGCAGGTGCGTGTCGCCCTCCATGGTGCTCTCGAGCTTCTCCAGGAAGTACGGCAGCATCCCTATGTGATACCGGTTGATCTGCGCGAAGTCGGTGATGTTGTTCTCGTTGCCGCCGTGGTGCGAGGCGGGGTGGAAGGGCTTGTTGACGCCGCTGTCGGGGAAGACGCGCGCCGACGAGTCCCGCCCCATCTTGAACGAGAACACACGCGTCACATCCGACGCGAAGGCGAGCGCCTGCAGGTCGAACATGAGCTGGACATGCTCCTCGAAGCGGTCGGGCACGCCGGCCGGCGCCTCGGGGAGTTCACGGCCCTCGCCGCTGGCGTTCTGCACTTCCACGCGCTCGATCCGGCGCTCCAGTTCGCGCACATGTTCCAGGTAGCGGTCCAGCCGGATCATGTCGGCCGGTCCCAGTTGCCGTTTGAGCTGCGACACCCGGCCCGTGATGAGGTCCAGGATGCTCTTGTTCACGCTGCGGCGCGCGGCCCGCTCTTCGGGACTCCCGCCCGCGCCGAAGAGCTGGTCGAAGGCCACGCGCGGGTCCCGCACCATCGGCAGCGGGTCCGTGGGCGAGGCCCAGCTGATCGTGTCGGTGTACACGCACGCATAGCCGTAGGCGCACCCGCCCGACTGGTCCACGTTCTCGATGCACAGCTGCATCGACGGGATCGGCGTGTCCTGCCCGAAGCGCTTCGCGAACATCTGGTCGAGCGACTCACCGACGTGGATGTCGGATCCCTCGGTCTGCCGCGGGTGCGACTGGGTGAGGAAGGTCGCGCTCGAGCGGAAGTGGTCGCCGCCGATCTCCTTCGGCTTCGTGGCTTCGGCGGGCTCGATATCGGTGTCGCTGATGATCGTCAGGTAGTCGCGATAGGACTCCAGAGGACTGAGCGCGCTCGGCGAAAGATCGAAATCGCGCCCCGTCTGCGCGGGGGACCAGTAGTTCTGCGTCCTGCCCCATGCGTTGCTGCCGGCGGCCCCGTGCACCATTTCGATGGCGACCAGCCGGGTCGGTCCCTCGGCCGCCGCGCTCCAGCCCCGTCCCGCCGGTACCATGGCGTCGAGGAACGGCAGCGAAATGGAGGCGCCGACGCCCTTCAGGAAGGTCCTGCGGGGGATCGCTGCACCTGTGAGATATTGCATATGGCTCCTGTCTCCTCGAATCGTCCCTACCGGGACCGTTCGCTTTCAGCCGGTTCTTCCACGACCACGTCGGCCTTCGACATCCGGAACGGATCGCTCCGCACCACCTCCTTGACGAACGCCGACAGCCGGTAGTCGTCCTCGCCGGCGGCCGTCGCGACGCTCCGCACGGCCGGCATGTCGTAGTATTCGATCCTCCGCCCGAGGGCGTAGGCCATCAGATTCTCGGTAAAGTTCCTTGCCAGCGATTCGGGGCGCCTGAGCAGCGCGGCCCGCAGGTCGTCCGGACCGTGCAGAGGCGTCCCGTCGTATAGCTCGCCCAGCGTCTCCACCGGCGTACCCGTGTCGCGCACCCGCCACGTCCCCGTGACATCGTAGTTCTCGAGCGCGATCCCGATGGGGTCGATGAAGCGGTGGCAGGAGTTGCACGTCGGGTTGGCCCGGTGCTGCTCGAGACGCTCGCGCACCGTGAGGAAGCGGCCGTCACTCGCCTCGGCGGTGGCGTCCAGCTCCGGGATGTCGGGCGGCGGCGGTGGCGGAGGCGTTCCCATCAACACTTCCATCACCCACTTCCCCCTCAGCACGGGCGAGGTTCGATTGGCGTGTGATGTGAGGGTGAGGATGCTTCCGTGGCCCAGTACGCCGCGCCTGGCCTCTTCCGTGTACTGCACCCGGCGGAAGTTCTCGCCGGTGACCCCGGGGATGCCGTAGTGCCTGGCCAGCCGCTCGTTCATGTACGAGTGATCGGCGGTGAGCAGATCCCAGAGGCTCCCGTCCTCGCGCATCAGGGCGTTGAAGAAGGTGACGGTCTCGCGCTTCATGTCGCGCGCCAGCTGGTCGTAGAAGTCCGGGTAGCGCAGCGCGTCGGGGTGGACCTTGTCGAGATCCTGGAGGCGCAGCCACTGGGAGGCGAAGCGGGTGCCGAGCGCGTCGGCGCGCGGGTCGGCGAGCATGCGCTCGACCTGGGCCTCGAAGATGTCCGGATCGGACAGCCGTCCCTCGGCGGTGACCTCGATCAGCTCCGCGTCGGGGAGGCGTCCCCAGAGGAAGAACGACAGCCTCGACGCCAGCGCGACATCGCTGATCGGACGCATCCCGTCCTGCCCCGCACTGCCTGCCGATGTCTCCTCGAAGCGGAAGATGAAGTCGGGGCTCGCCAGGACGCCCTGCAGCGCGGTGCGCACGCCGATATCGAATCCGCTCTCGGCGGCGGCCTGCGCGAACAGGCCCATCAGCCCGTCGACCTCGGCGCCGGTGACCGGGCGGCGGAAGGCTTGCGTGGCGAGCCGCTCGATGATCCCGCGTGCGCACGCCGGCTCCTCGTCCGGGCTGGCGGGGCGGCAGGTCATCACCCGCTCCCACGCCGGAGTGCGGCTCACCCCGGTGATGTCGTACGGGCCGCCGATGGTCATGTCCCGCAGGTGCGGCACCCCCGTGATTCCGTACGAATACCCGATCTTCTTGTCGGCCAGCGACCACTCGTGAGGCGACGTCAGGTCCTCGACCGGCCCCTCGGTCACCTTGATGAAGGCGGCCGAAACCCGGTGCGGGCCGGCGGTCACCGGGATCCGCTCGGTCACGACCTCGACGCCTCCGGGATCCTGCCGGTGCATCCACCGGTCGAGCGGGATGAGGGCCACGCGCACTCCGTCGATCGACACCTCGACCTCTTCGTCGAACGGTGCGGTCTGGCCGAAGAAGTTGCCGGTCGATTCGTGCTGGAAGGCGAGCCGGAAGAAGTAGTCGCCGTCGGCCACGAAGTTGTGGACGACCGAAATCCCGCCGCGGGTCCCGAACGGCGCGCCCGGGACGTGTTCGCGCTGCTCGGCGTAGCGCGACACTTCGTAGGTGGCTTCGGACGGCGTCGCGTTCGCGTCGCCCAGCGCCAGCCGGCTCACCTCGCTGGCCGCGGTAAGGTACGATTCGAGCAGCGTCGCGGAGAGGTTCTGCACGTCGGCGATGTTGTCGAAGCCCGCGCTGACCGTCTCGCCGGGAAGGTAGGCCGAGGCGTCGATATCGATCCCGAGAAGATCGCGGATCGCAGCCGCGTACTCGGCCCGGTTGAGTCGCTGGAAGGTGCGGCTGCCGGGGTTCGGGTTGCGCGCGGCGGCCGCGTCGATCTGGCTTTCCATGCCGGAAACGAAGGCGGTGACCTCGTCCTGCGGCGGCCGCCTGACGCCCGGCGGCGGCATCATCCCGGCGCGCAGCTTGCGGATCATCTTCTCCGCGACCGGCGCGTTCGCGACCGGGTTGGCTGCGTCGAATTCCTCCAGGGAGAGATTGCCGATGAGGCGGCGTTCGTTGTGACAGCGAACGCAGTATTCCTGAACGATGCTCTCGTTGGCGGCCGGCACGACATCGCCCGATCGGCCGGCTTGCGGGGCCGTCGCGGTGTCCGCCACGACCGTGAACTGCAAGATGGCGACTCCCGCCGCCGCGACCGCCAGGGATTTCGTCATTGCATCAAACTCGCTTCCGCGAAGCCGTCAATAACGCGCGCGCGCGGCTCGGCGGACCCTGCACGGCCGAACCAGGCCCGGCGCAACCTTTCACCATCAGTCTTTTATAATACGACAGGAGGGCCACCCGGGGCCAGTGGCGAGGGGCGGTTCAGCGCGCGTATGCCAACTCAGCCGCCGGCCGCCAGCACGACCTTGAACGACATCCGCCCGCCGTCCCTGAGGACCACGATCTCGACCTCGTCGCCCGGGTCGAATTCGCCCAGCGCCGCCATGTAGTCGTAGACGTCGTCCACCTCGTGCGGGCCGAATCCGACGATGATGTCGCCGCCCTGCATGCCCGCCTCGGCTGCCGGGCTCCCGGCACGCACCGCCGTGATCGCCATGCCGCCCGACTCGCGCGAATAGTCGGGAATGGTCCCGAGCCGCACCCTGAAGCCGCTGCGCATGCTGCTGGCGTCGCCCGACTGGACACCGTGCGGGTTCCCCGCGTCCTCAACGGGGGTCAGCGAGGCGAGGCCGGACGCCGGAACGACATCGCGCACCACCTGCGTGACGAGCGCGGTGACCTGGTCCATCCCCTCGGCGTTGACGAGCTCCCAGTCGTCCTCCACGCGGTGGTATTCGGGGTGGGTGTTGGAGAAGAAATGCAGGACCGGGATTCCACGCGCATAGAACGAGGTGTGGTCGGACGCGCCGAATCCGTCGCTGTTGAAGCGAAGGTCGAGCGGAGCGTCGATGCGGGCGTTGGCGCGCTCGAGGGTGGCTTCCCACTCCTCGGCGGTGCCTGTCCCCAATACGGTGAGCAGTCCGTCCCGGACCCGGCCCACCATGTCGAGGTTGAGCATGGCGACCGTGCCGTCGAGCGGAAGCAGCGGGGCGCTCACGTAGTGGGCCGAGCCCCACAGGCCGCGCTCCTCGCCGGTGAAGGCGATGAACAGGACGTCCTGCGCCAAAGGCGGGCCGGACTTGAGCGCGCGCGCCACCTCGATCAGCACCGCCGTGCCCGATGCGTTGTCGTCTGCGCCGTTGTGCACCTCCCCCACCTGATCGGGCGAGAGCGACCCGAAGCCGCCGAGCCCCAGGTGGTCGTAGTGCGCGCCGATCACCAGCGACTGCGCGCCGTGCGGATCGGAGCCGGGCAGAACCGCGACGACGTTGCGCGCCTCGCCGTGCAGGGCGCCGCCGTGCGGGTCGTCGCTGCTGACGGTCCAGCTCTGGAACCAGGTGCCGTTGTCGCCGGCGGGATCGAGACCGAGCGCGCGGAAGCGGGCCGCGATATAGTCGCCCGCGCAGCGTTCGCCGCGGGTGGCGACGGCACGGCCCTCGAGCCGGTCGTCGGCAAGGTAGCGGACGTGCGCGAGGGTGCCCTCTGCAGTGCCGATCACCGAGGCCGGCTCGGGGCAGCTCCAGGGCGCGTCCTGGGCGGAGAGGTGGAAGGGGGATGCGAGGGCCCCGGCAGCGATCGTCAGCGCCGCGATCCGCGATCCGCCCATCAGAGGATGATCGCGAGGGGCAGAAGGACGACGTAACCCAGGACTAGAAGGACCGGGGCGAGCGTGATCGAGCCCTGCGCCAGGAGGTAGTAGCCGAGGGCGATCGCCGCCAGTCCGCCCACAGCGAACCAGAGGTTGATCTTCGAGAATTTCAGCGTCGGCTCGGAACCGCGCTTTTGCCGTCGTCGCGCCATGGTGGGACGCTACCCAGACCGCGCGCCGAGGTCAACCGGGGCCGCCGGCCCAGTACTCGGGCGCGTCCGGCGGCTCCCCCGCCCGCAGCCGCGCCATCTGCTCGCGCCTGTACCGCCGCCGGACCAGGAACATCGCCGCGAGGGCGACGATCAGAGTGGTCCAGAACACGGCCGATTGGGAGATCACCACGAGCCAGCCGTAGCGCCGCTTCACCCACTTGCGCCAGTCGGATTCGAGCTGGCCTGGAGTCGCGCCGTACACCGTGCGCATCGCGTCGGCGAACGAAGCCCTCTGCTTCCACGCGGCGATGAACGCCTCCAGCCCCCCCACCCCGCTCGACTCGACCAGGTAATGGATGACCGACGCCGACAGCAGGTAGGCAACCTCCGCCGATATGCGGTCGCGCGGCCAGGTCAGGGCGAGTGAATCCAGCGGCGGGGCTTCTCCGAAGGCCAGCGCGAGCCCGAGCTTGAGGCTCCCGCCCTCGTGCCAGCTGCCCGCGGCCCACTCCGCGTAGCCTTCGTTGAACCACCTGGGGATCCGCAGCCGGCCCATCTCGTGGGCGAGCGCGAGGTGGGCCCACTCGTGGCGCAGTACGCGCACCTCCTCCTCGCGCGACCCGGGCCAGAATCCCCCGCTCGGCACGATCATCTCCATTCGCTCGGAGATCGCCACGGCTCCCGCCCACTCCGGCACGCGCCCCCCCACCAGCGAATCCATCACCTCGCGGGTCGGCGCCACGGTGAGCGTGACGTGCAGGTTGCCGGCGCGGGCCGCCCCCGCCTGCCCCGGCTCATCGTCCGGGACCGTGCCGTAGCCGAGAGCGGGAAGTCGACCGATCGCGTCCAGGATGGCCACCGCCCGCGCCGCCCGCAGGGAATCGCGGCCCTGATAGCGCGCCGTGACGGCGGTTCCTTCCACATAGCGCCACCCGGATGTGCTATCCGGCTGCGCACCGGTCAGCATTGCACCATGAAGTTGTGCATGCGCAATGATATTGCACATCACGAACACCCGGATCCGGATCCGCCATCGCATCGCCCCGGGCATCCTACCCTCCAGCCAGGGCCCAGTCGCGCACTTCGGCGAGATCCGCCGGGAGCGGCGCCTCGAAGGCCATCGCCTGCCCCGTGACCGGGTGGGCGAACGCCAGGCGGTGCGCGTGCAGGAACTGCCGGGCCGTCCGCCTTGCCAGCGCCGTCGCCCAGGGACGCTGCGGCCCGGCGAACCCGCGCTCCCGCCCTGCGCCGTAGAGCGCATCGCCCACGACCGGGTGGCCGATCGCCGCCGCATGGACCCGAATCTGGTGCGTCCGTCCGGTGTCGAGTTCGGCCTCGCACAGAGAGGCGGCAACCCAGCGCTCCAGGTGACGGAAACGGGTCCGCGCCGGCCGCCCCTTGGCCGTCACCGCCATGCGGGTGCGGTCGCGCGGGTGCCGCCCGACGGGCTTGTCCACCGCCACGCTCGAGTCGCTCAGCGTCCCCCACAGCGCCGCCAGGTAGGTGCGCTTCACCCGGCGCGCCTTCAGCGCAGCCGACAGCGCCTGGTGCGCGCGGTCGGTCTTCGCCACCACCATCAGCCCCGAGGTGTCGCGGTCCAGCCGGTGCACGATCCCGGGGCGGAGCGTCCCCCCGATCCCCGCGAGATCGCCCACGTGGTGCAGGAGCGCGTTGACCAGCGTCCCGTCGGGGTGGCCGGGCGCGGGGTGCACGACCAGCCCGGCCTGCTTGTCGACGACGACCAGTTCCCCATCCTGGAAGACGATTTCCACCGGGATGTCCTGCGGCGCGGCGCTCGCGGGCACCGGCTCGGGAACCCGCACCTCGATCTCCTGGCCAGGAATGACCGGATCCGACTTCTTCGGCACGTGCCCGTCGACGAGGACCTCGCCCGCCGACACCAGCGCCACGACCCGGCTGCGCGAAAGCCCCAGCACCTTCGCCGCATAGCTGTCGACGCGTCCGCTCGCGTCCGCATCGGCGACCCACCGGTGCCGCGTCACGGCGCACCGCCAGGGATTGGGCCGCAGGTCACGGTGAACTGCCCGCGGCGAGGCGGCGGATCACGGCGAGGCCGAGACGGAAAGCCCGAGCACCGCAGCGTTCCCGTCCAACCCGTCCTCCTTGTGGTGCGTGTAGCCATCGTCCAGGCGGGGGCCGACCTCCAGCCCGACGGCCAGGGTCTCGCGCGCGATCGCGTCGCCGTGCTCGAGGGCCGCCGCGCACACAGCCTCGTCGCCGGCAATGCCCAGGCGGATGCGGTCGGTCACCGCGAGTCCCGAGTCGCGCCTGAGGCGCTGGATTCGGTTGACGAGTTCCCGGGCCAGCCCCTCCAGCCTCAGCTCGTCGCCTATGGCGGGATCGAGGCCGACCGTGCAGCGGCCTTCGCTGCGCACGACCCAGGCACCCTGAGCCTCCTCCACCACCTCCATTTCGTCGGCGCCGACATCGTGCGATTCGCCGGCCACCTTGATGCGCACGGTCTCCCCCGCGCGGACGGCCTTGAGCGCTTCGCCATTCAGGCCCCGGATCTGCGCGGCCGCCTCCTGGGTGAGCTTGCGGAAGCGCTTGCCGAGGGCGCGGAAGTCGGGACGGGCGGCCAGGGTGACGAGCCCCTCGGATGAAGCCGCGAACTCGACCTTCTTGACGTTGATCTCGTCGCGGAGCAGCGCCAGCACGTCGTCGGCGGGGGGCGCGCCGGGGATCACGGCCAGCAGGCGGCCCAGCGGCTGGCGCACGCGGATGCCCACCTCCTCGCGCGCGGCGCGGCCCAGGGTGCTCAGGGTGCGGACGTGCGCCATGTCGGCCTCGAGCGCCTCGTCGATCCGCGCTTCGTCGGCCTCGGGGAAGGACTCGGTGTGGCTGGAGCGGCCCGTGAGCGCGCGGTGCAGCCAGTCGGAGGTGAAAGGCGTGACCGGCGCGATCAGGAGCGCGGTGACGCGGAGCGCCTCGTGCAGGGTGGCGAAGGCCGCCGCCGAGTCGGCCGTATCGGCGCTGCCCCAGAAGCGCGAGCGCGAGCGCCGGACGTACCAGTTGGAGAGCTCGCCGTCGACGAATGCGGCCACGGCGCGGTAGGCGCGCGTGGGGTTGTAGCCGTCGAGTTCGGCGCGGACCGTGCGGATCAGGCGGTGGAGCCGGGAGAGGAGCCAGCGGTCGAGCGGGGGACCGGCGGAGGCGTGCGCAGCGGCGCCGGCCGACGCGCGGGCCTCCGGCGCCCAGTCCTCCAGGTTCGCGTACAGCGCGAAGAACCGGTAGGTGTTGAGCAGCGTGTCGAAGAAGCGCGCCGCGGACTCCCTCACGCCGTCCGGATCGAAGCGGGTGGGCAGCCACGGGTTGCTCACCGTGATCAGGTACCAGCGCACGCCGTCGGCACCATGATCCGCGACCGCGTCCCAGGGATCGACCACGTTGCCCTTGGACTTGGACATCTTGCGCCCCTGGGCGTCCAGGATCATGTCGTTCACGATCACGTTGCGAAAGACCGGGCCCAGGCCGAGCATCGTCGAGATCGCGTGCAGCGAGTAGAACCAGCCGCGCGTCTGGTCCACCGCCTCGCAGATGAAGTCGGCCGGGAAGTGGCGGTCGTACTGCTCGACATTCTCGAACGGGTAGTGCCACTGCGCCCACGGCATGGCGCCGGAATCGAACCAGACGTCGATCACCTCGGGCGAGCGGCGCATGACGGACCCCGTATCCGGGCAGCGCCACGTGAACTCGTCGATGAACGGACGGTGGGGATCGAAGTCGTCCGGCAGCTCCCCCACCCTCTCGGCCAGCTCCGCGAAGCTCCCGATCCACTCCACGTGATCGGGGTCGTCCTCCGAGACCCAGACGGGAAGCGGCGTACCCCAGTAGCGGTCGCGCGACAGGGCCCAGTCCACGTTCCCCTTCAGCCACTCCCCGAAACGCCCCTCGCCCACCTGCGCCGGGTACCAGTTGACCTGCGTGTTGTTGGCCAGCAGCTCGTCCCGCAGCGTGGAAGTGCGCGCGAACCAGCTGTGCCGGGCCATGTACACCAGCGGCGCGTCGCAGCGCCAGCAGTGCGGATACGAATGGGTCTCGCTCGTGCAGGCGAAGACCAGCCCGCGCGCCTCGAGGTCCCGCACGAGATGCTCGTCGGCGTCCTTGAAGAACATCCCGCCGATCAGCGGCAGATCCGCCGCGAAGGTGCCGTCCCTCTGCACCGGCTCCATGACCGCGAGGCCGAATTCCTTGCCCGCCTCGTAGTCGTCCGCGCCGTACGCGGGCGCCATGTGCACGATCCCCGACCCCTCCTCGTCCGACACGAAGTCGCCGGTGACGATCTCCCACGCGCGCCCCCGCACCCCGTCGGCCGGAATCAGCTCGAACGGCCGCCGGTACTTCTGTCCGACCAGCGCCGATGCCGGCACCGCGGGTCCGATCCGGTCGTCGCCGAAGAGCGCCTCTGCCCGGCTGCGTGCCAGAATCAGCCGCTTGCCCGCATCCTCGACCTCCACGTACTCGATCTCCGGGTGCACGGCGAGCGCCGCGTTGGAGACCAGCGTCCACGGCGTCGTGGTCCACACCAGCAGGTGGCGCCCCGAACCGTCGAGGAGTTCGAGGGTGACCCAGAGCGACGGATCCTTCACATCCCGGTATCCGAGCGAGAGCTCGTGAGACGACAGCACGGTCTGGTCGGAGGGGCACCATGGCACAACCTTGTGGCCCCTGTACAGAAGTCCCCTGTCGGCCATCTGCCTGAGCAGCCACCAGATCGACTCGACGTACTCGGCGTGGAAGGTCACGTACGGCCGCGAATAGTCCTGCCAGTAGCCGATCCGCTCCGAGAAGCGCTCCCACTCGTCCTTGTAGGTGAGGACGGACTCCTTGCAGCGCGCGTTGAACCAGGCGATGCCGCGCTCCTCGATCTCGCGCTTGTCCTCGATCCCGAGCTGCTTCTGCGCCTCGATCTCGACCGGGAGGCCGTGCGTGTCCCAGCCGGCGATGCGGGTGACGTGCCTTCCGAGCATGGTCTGGTAGCGGCACACCAGATCCTTGATCGCGCGGCTGATGATGTGGTGGAGGCCGGGACGCCCGTTCGCGGTGGGCGGGCCCTCGTAGAAGACGAATTCCTCGCCGTCCGCTGTGGCCTCGAGGGTGCGGCGAAAGGTGTCTTCCTCGCGCCAGCGTTCGAGCACGGCTTCCTCGAGTGCGACAAGGCCTGAGGGGAGTTCCGGATAGCGCATCATGACGCGGGCTCCGATGCGGGGCCGCCTGCGGACTCGTGTGCCGCGCGGGCTTGGCCGGATGCCGGGGCGTCGGCGCCGTCGAGGCCCGCCGGCTCTCCGGCCAGACGCCTCATCACGCCGGCCACGAGGCGGGTCAGCTTCGGTCCCGCGACCGCCGCCGTCGCGATGATCTTCTCGATATTGACCTCCTCGAGCGCGTCGGGCAGGCACTGGTCGGTGATCACGGAGATGGCCATGACGCGCATGTCCATGTGCCGCGCCGCGATGACCTCCGGGACCGTGGACATTCCAACGACATCCGCCCCCATGGCCCGCAGCATTCGGTACTCCGCGCGGGTCTCCAGCTGCGGTCCCGGGACGGCGACGTAGATCCCGTGCCGCAGAGGGATGCGTTCCTCCATGGCGACAGCGACGGCCGCGTGGCGCAGGCCGGCGTCGTACGGGGCCGACATGTCCGGGAAGCGGGGGCCCAGTTCATCCAGGTTGGGACCGATGAGCGGGCTGTCCCCCATGAAGTTGATGTGGTCGTCGAGGAGGACGAGGTCGCCGGGTCCCCAGAGCGGGTTCATGCCGCCGCAGGCCGCCGAGACGATCAGGGTATCGGCGCCCAGGAGCCGCATGACGCGGACCGGGAATACGATCTGCTGATGGGTGTAGCCCTCGTAGCGGTGAAAGCGGCCCTGCATCGCTACGACGGGCACGCCCTCCAGCGTCCCCAGGATCAGCTTGCCCTGGTGCGTAACGACGGTGGAGACCGGGAAGTGCGGCAGGTCCTCGTAGTCGATCGCCGCCTCGACCTCGATCGCATCGGCCAGCCCCCCCAGCCCCGTGCCCAGGATAATGCCCACGCGGGGCGCGGCGCCCCCCCTGCTCTGCACGGCCAGCGTGGCTTCGCGGATGCGGTCCATCTCGCTGTGTGGGCTCATGCCGGATGTCTCCCGAACAAGGGAACGCCCCGCCAGCCACTCGGCCGGCGGGGCGTTCCCGCGCGTAGGCGACCGAGCGCGCTAGTTGGCTCTGAAGGTAATCGGAAGCGACACCCAGACTGGAACCGCTTTGTCACGGTTGAGCGCTGGCGTGAACTTGAAGACGGGCGCCACCCGCAGCGCCGCGGCGTCGAGAGCCTGGTGTCCGGAACTCTCTTTCACCACCTGGTTTTGCACGACGCCATTCTCGTCGATGAAGAACCACACCTTGACAGTGCCGCCGATTCCGGCGTCGCGCAGGAGCGGTGGATACTCGCGTTCCAGCGCTCTCCGTACCTCGTCCACATTGATGTAGGCCGGAGCGACGTTATACGGAGTGAACCCGATCTTGGTCGAGATGTCCGCCTCAACCTCGCTCGGCGGAGGAATCTCGCCGACCGGGTTCTCGTCGAAGGTCACCGGCGCAATCGTGATGTCCGTGTCGATCGCGGCGTCCGTAACCACCGGAGTGGCGGGACGAGAAATGGGTTCGGGGGTTTCGGGCGGCTCGACTATGGGTGGGGGGAACACTTCGGTCGTAGTGGTACGTATGCTCACGTCCGGAATCTCTCCGAACTCCAGAATGGCGAAGAACCCGAAGTGGACGGCGGTAGCCGCGATCATCGAGCCCCAGAACCAGGACGAGGACGAGCTCTTGAAGCGATTGTTCGCGCTCCGTGTCACTACCGACTGCTGAACCTTGGCCTGTGCGTGCATGATGTCTCCCTGGTTCCTGGATGGCCAACTGACGTGCTTGTTGTTGCTACCTCGCCAGTGACCGGAAAGTTCCCGGAAGGGAACCCGAGGGATCTACCCAGGACGCTTCCCCAGCAGCGTCGTGCCCAGCCTCACCATCGTGCTCCCCTCCTCGACTGCGATTTCGTAGTCGTTCGACATGCCCATCGAGAGTTCGCGCCCCTCGACACCGTCGATCCCGGACGCGGCTTCGAGCACCGCGCGCGCGGTGCGGAAGGTGGCGCGCAGGGCGGCCTCGTCGGCGACGAACGGGGCCATCGTCATGAGGCCCTCGACGCGCAGGCCGGGCAGCCCCGCGACCCGCGCGATACCGGCGACGGCCTCGTCCGGGGCGCGCGCCGCCGGGAAGCCGCCCTTGGTGGCTTCGCCGGAGGCGTTGACCTGGACGAGGACGGGAATGCGCCGCGCCTCCGCCTCGCCGAGACGCGAGAGCCTCTCGGCGAGGCGGAGGGAGTCGACGCTGTGGATCAGGGCCGCGAGGCGCGCGGCACCGGCCGCCTTGCGGCGCTGGATGTGGCCGATCGCGTGCCAAGAGATCGTCCCGGCCTCGAACAGCCGCGCCTTCCACTGCAACTCCTCCACGCGGTTCTCGCCGATGTCGCGCAGCCCGGCGGCCAGCGCGGCCTCGATCGCGCCGGGCGGGTGGCCCTTCGTGACCGCTACGACCCGCACCGCGCCCGGATCGCGGCCGCTCCGCTCGGCGGCCGCGGCGATCCGGTCGCGCACGCGCGGCAGGTTTTCCTCGACAGCGCGGTGGTGGGGTTCGTGCCCAGTCATTCGCTTCGCAACTCGGGTGGGGTGGGAGCCCGGACAAGGGAACGCCCCGCCGGCCACTCGGCCGGCGGGGCGTTCCCCGCTCGTCAGCGACCGAGTGCGCTACTTGGTAGTGAAGGTAATCGGAAGTTGCACCCAGACCGGAACCGCTTTGTCGCGGTTCAGCGCCGGGGTGAACTTGAATACCGGAGCCACGCGGAGCGCGGCGTCGTCCAGCGCCTGGTGCCCGGAACCCTGCTGCACCACCTGGTTCTGCACAACGCCCTGCTCGTCGATGAAGAACCACACGATGGTCGTCCCGCCGATCCCGGCGTCACGCAGCAGCGGCGGATACTCGCGCTCGAGCGCTCTCCGCACTTCGTTGCCGTTGGTATAGTCGGGCTTCACGGTGTACGGCGTGAAGACCGGGGCCGCCCCGATGTCCGTCTCGACTTCGTCGGGCGGCGGCGGCAGGTTCTCCACCGGGTTCTCGTCGAAGGTGACCGGTGCAATCGTGATGTCCTCGTCGATCACGGCGCTCGTCACCACCGGCGTGGCCGGGCGGGCGATCGCCTCGGGCGGCGGCGGAATCTCGATCTCGGGTGGGATGTCCATGGTGATAATCTCGTCCATGCTCATGCTGACATCCTCGGGCTCACCGAAGTTGAGGAAGGCAAAGAACACGAAGTGGAACACCGTGGCCGTGATCATCGAGCCCCAGAACGACGTAGAGAATGAACTCTTGAAGCGGTCGTTGGCGCTTTCCGTAACGATTGACTGTGGTTGAACTTGCTCGCTCATCGTCTCTCCCTCGTCATGTCTTGTTCCAACTCGGTCGCAAACACGACCCTGAGTAGCCCTGCCGCCACCAGCTCCTGCTGTACCGCGTCGATGTAGCGGTACGGAACCGTCCGGTCCGACCGGATCGACACCACCAGCTCGCGGTTGACCCGGTACATCGGCGCGATGATGGCGCTGACTTCTTCCATCGTCGTCTGTACGTCGTTGATGTAGACGTCGCCGTTCGGGTCAAGCCAGATATTCTGAATGTTCTTCTGCTTCTGGTCGATCTTCTCCGTGGCCTCGGCCTGCGCCCACTCGATGGGGCGGTTCGTGTCCTTCTGGAACACGGTGGAAACCATGAAGAAGATCAGAAGCAGGAATGCGATGTCCGCCATCGAGGAAGATGGAATCTCCTGCGAGGCCTTGGACTTTCGTTGCAACCCTCCGCCTTTGACCATTGCGCGTTACTCCAGAACCTGCAGCGAGATACGTTCGGAGCCCGCCGACTGGAGGGCATCCAGGACATCGATCATGAAACGATACGGTGCATCGGGGTGCGTCTTTACAGCGGCGATCAGGTTTTCGTTCTGCGCCACGTCCTGCCGCCAGATGGCTTCCACATCGCTCGGGCGAACCGACTGCTCCTGCTGGCTCTCGCCCCGCCGGATCGTCACGGTCCCGGTCGGATTGATGATGATGTGGAGAATGTTCTTCTGGCTGACCTCCTGCTCCTCGCCCTGCTCGGGCAGGACGATCGCGAGCCCCTTGTCCTTCGGGAAGGTCGTCGTGACCAGGAAGAAGATCAGAAGGAGGAACGCGATGTCCGCCATTGACGAGGATGGGATCTCGTCAGAGACCTTGGACTTCTTGCCGCCCAGAACCGCCATGAGTGCTCTCCCGTGCGTTGTACCGCTTGCTACCGCTCTATTTGTCTTGCTACCGCCCTCGGGGGTCAAAAGTTCCCGCCAGGGAACCCGCCCCTGACTGCAAAAGCCTAGGACAGTACCGTCAGCTTTCCTTCGCGCTCCATGTCCCAGGCGATGTTCAGAATCTTCTGGGTGCTCTCCTCCATGTCGACGACGAGCTTGTCGATCCTCGACACGAAATAATTGTAGCCGATGTTGACCGGAATCGCGATGGTCAGCCCAGCCGCGGTGGTCAGTAGCGCCACCTTGATTCCGCCCGCCACCGTCGCAGGGTTGACATCGCCCGCGGCGGCAATGGACTCGAATGCCACGATCATGCCCGCCACCGTGCCCAGGAATCCCATGAGCGGGGCCACGTTGGCAATCGTCGCGAGGACGACCAGGCCGCGCTCCAGGAAGCTGAGCTCTATGGCGCCCGTGGTCGAGATGACCTGCTCCAGCTCGCCCTTGTTGAGGGTGGGATGCTTGATCCGGCGAAGTCCCGCCAGCAGGATCGCGGCAGCCGGACCCGGCGTCGAAGCCGCGATCTCGGCCGCATCCTCGACCCGGCCGGACATCGCCGCCTCTTCAACCTCCTCGATCACCTTGACCGCACTCTGGTGGGCGACCCACAGAGTCCAGGTCTTGGCGATGATGACGCCGAGGCCGATGAGCGAACAGATGACGAGCGGGTACATCATCAAGCCGCCGTCTGCGAAGAGTGTAAGGAGATCGTAGCTTTCCACGTCTCTTCCGTTGAGTCGAGATGGATTGAATGCGGAACAGGCGCCAATGTAGGCGGCTGGCGGGTTCGAGTCAACGACAACGTGGGAGCGGTACGCTCAGCGCGCCACTCCGCCGGCCGCCGCGCCATGAGCCGAAACCTTCCGTCGGCTGTTAGTGTTCAGAGTCATGAACGGATTCTTTCAGCAGCTGCAGTTCCTGAGCCCCGGGTGGACCGACCTGGTCGAGATCGCGATCGTCTCGCTGCTCATCTACCGAATCCTTCTCCTCATCCGCGAGACGCGCGCCATGCAGATGCTCTTCGGCATTCTGCTTCTGGCCGGGCTCTACCTGATGGCGGTGATCTTCGGTCTGTCGCTGATCCGGCGGCTTATCGAAGCGCTGCTCCAGTACGGTGCGATCGCCGCGCTGGTGGTGTTCCAGCCGGAGATGCGCGCCGCTCTCGCGCGCCTGGGCCAGACCCGGCTGGTCAGGCTGCTGGGATCGACCCGCCAGGAGCGGATCGTGGACCGCCTGGTGGAGGGGGTCGAGGAGCTGTCGAGGTCGGGTGTCGGTGCGATCGTGGCGGTCCAGCGCGAGACCGGCCTGAAGGAATACGCGCAAACCGGCAGCAGCGTGGAGGCAATGCTCTCGGCCGAGATGCTCAGCACGATCTTCGCGCCCCAGTCTCCCCTTCATGACGGCGCCGTGATCATCGTGGGAGACGTGATCAAGGCCGCCGGCGCCATCCTGCCCCTGACGCAGAATCCGGTTCGGGATCGGTCGCTGGGGACGCGCCACCGGGCGGCCATCGGGCTCAGCGAGGAAACCGACGCGATCGTGATCGTGGTGAGCGAGGAGACGTCCCGCATCTCGATCGCGTACCGGGGCAGCATCGAGGCCGGCGTCGACGGCAACCGGCTGAGGCAGTTGCTGGAACGGACGCTGCCCCAGTCCGCGCTTGCCTCCGTGCCGCCGTTGGAGTCGGCCTAGAGCGGCATCAGCCGGGTGACGGCAGCGGGTCGGCGCTTCCCAATCCGGGCTGTGGCGCCGGCGCCGGCTGGGGCGTGGCCCCCGGGAGTGCCAGGGATTGCTGGTCGGGCTCGAAATCGCTGGTAACGGGAGGAAGCGTCTTGCCCTCGCAGAGCAACTCGATCTCGGACGAGTCCAGGGTTTCCCGTTCCAGCAGGGCGATCGCGAGGGCTTCCAGCAGGTCCCGGTTGGCCTCGATGATGGTCCGCGCCCTGGAGTGCGCTTCGTCGAGGATCCGCTTTACCTCTTGGTCGACCTTCTGCGCGGTGTAGTCGGACACTTCCCGGCGCTGAGTCAGCTCGCGGCCCAGGAAGACCTCCTGGTCGCTGTCCCCCACGGCCATCAAGCCGATGCGGTCGGACATGCCGAAGCGGGTGACCATGCGCCGCGCCATGGCCGTGGCGCGCTCGATGTCGTTGCCGGCCCCGGTCGTGACCTTCTCGGGACCGAACTCCAGCTCCTCCGCGACGCGGCCGCCGAAGAGCATCGCCAGCTGCCCGTTCAGCCAGTCCAGGGTGTGGGAGTGGCGGTCCTCCTCGGGGAGCGAGGCGGTGAGCCCCAGGGCACGTCCCCGCGGTACGATGGTGACCTTGTGCACGGGATCGAGGCCGGGAACCTTGACCCCGATCACGACGTGGCCGGCCTCGTGGAAGGCGGTCAGGCGCCGCTCCGCATCGGTGAGCACCATGCTGCGGCGCTCGGTACCCAGCATGACCTTGTCCTTGGCCTGCTCGAAGTCCTCCATGGCCACGAGATCGACCCCGCGCCGGGCCGCGAACAGCGCCGCCTCGTTGCAGATGTTGGACAGGTCGGCGCCGCTCAGCCCGGGGGTGCCGCGGGCGACCAGCGACAGTTCGACATCCTCCGCCAGGGGCAGCTTCTTCGCGTGGACGCGCAGGATGCCCTCCCTGCCCTTCACGTCGGGAAGATCGACCACGACCTGGCGATCGAAGCGGCCGGGGCGAAGCAGGGCCGGATCGAGCACGTCGGGGCGGTTGGTCGCCGCCAGCAGGATCACGCCCTCGTTGGCCTCGAATCCGTCCATCTCCACCAGGAGCGCGTTTAGCGTCTGTTCGCGCTCGTCGTGGCCGCCGCCGAGCCCGGCGCCCCGGTGCCGTCCCACGGCGTCGATCTCGTCCACGAAGATGATGCAGGGCGCGTGGGCCTTCCCCTGCTCGAAGAGGTCGCGCACCCGCGATGCCCCGACGCCCACGAACATCTCGACGAAGTCGGAGCCGGACATCTGGAAGAAGGGGCGGGCGGCTTCGCCGGCGACCGCGCGCGCCAGAAGCGTCTTGCCGGTGCCGGGGGGGCCGACCAGGAGCACGCCCTTCGGCAGGCGCCCGCCCAGACGCGAAAACCGTGGCGGGTCCTTCAGGAACTCGATGATCTCCTCGAGCTCCACCTTCGCCTCTTCCGCGCCGGCGACATCGGCGAAGGTCACCTGGGGAGTGTCGGGGCTGATCATCCTCGCCTTCGAGCGCCCGAACTGGAATGCTTTGTTCCCCCCGCTCTGCATGGCGCGGAAGATCCAGATCCAGAACGCGATGAAGAGGAAGACCGGCAGGATCGAGATCATCACGGTGCCCCATCCCAGCCCCCGGGAGCGCGCCGTGATCTCGATCTCCTGCTCTCGCATGAGCCCGACGAGTTCGGCGGTCACCTCGGCGGCGGGAAGTTCGGTGACGAACTCGTTCACGTCGTTCTCGTCGACCATGATCGTGTTCTTGAATTCGCCCTCGACGCGGGTCTCGCCCTGGAAGGTGACCTCGAGGACGTTGTCGTTCTCGATCTGCCGGTACAGTTCGGAGACGGTGATCTGGCCTGCCTCGCGGTCGTCTCCGCGCATGAACTGGAAGATGAGCACCGTCATGAGCGCAAACAGGAACCAGATGGACGCCGCTCGCGGCACGCGCTTGAGCTTCGGGTCCTTCTGGGGTGTTTTCTGTGGTTCGGACATGTATTGATCCCCCGGATCAGATCGAGCCGATATAGGGAAGGTGCCGAAAGTCCTCGGCAAAATCCAACCCGTAACCCACCAGGAACTCCAGCGGCGCGTCGAATCCGACCCACCGGGCCTCCCTGGGGAGGCGGATCAGCCGCTTGTGCAGCAGCGTGCAGAGTTCGAGGCTCGCGGGATTTCCTTCCATGAGAACGGGCATCAGCCGTCTGAGCGTATTTCCGCTGTCAACGATGTCCTCGACGAGGACGACATTTCGACCCTCGATCGAGGCCTGAGGGTTGTACATGAGCTGGATCTCGCCGCTGCTCACCTTTCCCTTGCCGTAGGAGGACGCGACGATGAAGTCGACCTGTATCGGGTGCGGAATCTGACGCACCAGGTCGGCGACGAAGATGAACGATCCCTTGAGGAGCCCGAGGACGAGCACGTCGTCGCCGGGGCCGTAGCTGGCACCGATTTCGCGGCCCAGTTCGGCGACTCGCCTGCGAATGTCCTCTTCGCTGAATACGACCCTGCGCAACGGCTGGGGTCCGAGCTGTGGGCGTGTCAGTGATTCGGCGTGTTCAATGCTCATTGTCGAAAGATACCTCGACGCAGAAGGTTCGGCCTGCGTGGCGGGTCCTGGGAGGATGGGGTTCCGTTACGCCCGGGATCCAGAGGATGAGTCCCGACGCATCGGCGAGGACGACGAGACGGTTCCGTCGGTCGGCGGGGATACGGGCCTCGAGGAGGAGTTTCTTCACCTTCTTCCGGCCGTATGGCATCTGCATGCGGTCGCCGGGCTGCCAGGGCCGGACGACGAGTGGAAATCGGGCTTGGTCGGGCGTGAAATGGGAGACGTGGGGGAAGCCGCGGCGGGGTGCCGGGCCCCATGCCACGCGTGCGGCGCCTCCGTCCCAGGCGAGTGCGCCCTCGCCGCGTGTGGCGCTGCCGCGTGTGGCGCTGCCGCGTTCGTCATCGTCGCCCGCCGCCGCGACGATTTGCACGCGAGGCGGAGGAGCGGGAATCGATGGGGGTGATTCTTCGCGAGGCCGTGGCGCGTCCTTCGCGCGGCGGATGCGCAGGGCGCCGAGGTGCCGCTCCATGGTCACGCCGCCCGTGATGGCGAGGCGGCGGCCGCTCCGGGCTTCGCGCGCGAACCGCACCAGCGCGGCGGTGGCGGTCCGGCCCGGGTCGCCGCCCAGACGGGCCGCGGCGCGGCGCAGCACCAGGGCGAGGACCGGGTCCGAGAGGGTGGACAGGGCGTCCCGGTTGAGGGACAGCTCGGGGGTCCGGAGCGACTCGGCCCCTTCGCCAACCGAAAGTGCGTCGATGCGCGCGTCCAGCAATTCCTGCAGGGCGGTGACCTGGTCGCGAGTGGTGTCGGCGAGGGCGGCCAGCGCGCGGGCGGCTCCGGGGACGGCCTCCTCGAGGGCCGGGAGGACATGGTGGCGCAGACGGTTGCGGGTCCAGCGCGGGTCGCGGTTGGTGGGGTCGTCCCGGAAAGGGATGCCGTGCTCGCGCGCGAAGGCCTCGAGATCGGCGCGCCAGAAGGGGAGCAGCGGCCGCACGATGGCCGGCGCGCGCCGGGGCCGGATCGCCGACAGGCCACGCGAGCCGCTTCCCCGTGCCGCGCGGAAGAGAACCGTCTCCGCCTGGTCGTCGGCGGTGTGCCCGGTCATCGTCACCGCGTCGTCGTGCAGGCCCCCTCTCACCTCCTCCAGGAAGCGATATCTCAACGCCCTTCCAGCGGCCTCGGTCGTGATCGGCTCGGTCGCTCTGTGTACATCACACTCCACCCCCCACCGTTCGCACATCGACGCGACCCACTCGGCATCGGCCCGGCTGCCCGTGCGCATGCGGTGATCGACATGGGCGGCGCGGATGGGAATCGCGGGCGCGGCCTCGCCGACGCGCATCAGGTACAGCAGAGTCATCGAGTCGAGGCCCCCCGAAACGCCGACGACGGCACCGGCAGCGTTGTCGAGCAGGCCGCTGGCGCGCAGGTGGGCGGCCAGGCGGGCGTCCAGCGGCTTCATTGGGCGGGCCCGGGGGTATGCGACGGCGCTGGAGGACGCCCGGCGAAATCGGTGAGCACCTGGGCGAGAAGATCGGGGCGGTCGGTCATGATTCCGTCGGCTCCCCACTGCAACAGGCGGCGCATGTCCGCCGGATCGTTCACGGTCCAGACGTGCACGGGGATGTTGGCCGCGTGTGCCGCCCGGATGAGCGACGGGGTGACGACGTGGATGCGTCCCGACCATTCCGGAAGCTGGAATCCGTCGGCGTCGGGAACGTACCAGCGCCCGGCGAGGCGGAGCTTGTGAAGGCACCAGAACCAGGCAGCGTGGCGTCGGGACGCGCCCCAGGGGCCCCCGTAGCCGCGCGCGCCTGTCCGGGTGGCCTCGAACTCGGCGCCAATGAGGACGCGGTGTTCGGCGTTGCCGGCCCGGATCTTCCAGACGAGGGGTTCGGCGGCCTCGGCGGCCTTGGGCTCGACGATGATTCGCGTGTCGGGAAAGGCGGCGAGGACTTCTTCGAACAGGGGGACCCGGACGCCGGTGCCGCGCTGGGAATGGCGGCCCTCGGGGTCGCGGAAGCGGTAGCCGGCGTCGAGTTCGCGCGCCTCCTGCCAGGTCATCGCGCGGATCGGGCCGGTTCCGTTGGTGGTGCGGTCCACGGTCTCGTCGTGAATCACCACCACCCTGCCATCGGCCGTGAGCCGCACGTCCATCTCGAGGATGTCCGCGTCCCAGTCGCTCACGGCGCGGGCGAAGGCGGCCATGGTGTTTTCCGGCGCCAGAGCCCCTCCGCCGCGATGCGCGATGAGCAACGGCGCGCCGCCGAAGAAGGGGTGGCCCGGGCGAGGGCGACGGAATGGCATGGGCGGCGGGCTGTCAGCGGCCCGAGGTGAGTTCCTCGACGATCCTTTCGGCTCCGTACATGTCCTCCAGCGCTTCCAGGATGCCGCGGGCATCCACCGCAACCGAGCGGTTGAAGTCGGGCAGGTAGATGTAGTCGCCCGGCAGGCTCTGGATGTTGCCGTCGAAGACCAGCCCCACGATCTCGAGGTCGCGGTTCACCACCGGGGAGCCCGAATTGCCGCCGATGATATCCGCAGTGCTCACGAAGTTCAGGGGGGTGGACAGATCGAAGTCGGCGGAGGGAGTCTGCCAGCGTTCCGGCAGCGCCCACTCCTCGGTGTCCGGATTCGAGTAGTGGCGGTCGTACAGCCCGTAGAACGTGGTGTGGGGGGGAGCCACGGTGCCGTTGTAGGGGTAGCCCGAGACAACCCCGTCGGCGAGCCGCAGGGAGAACGTGGCGTCGGGCGGCACGCGGGTGCCGTCGACCTCGAAGTGGGCGCGGCCCAGCTGCGCCGCGATCTCCTCTTCTTCGGGAACCACCGAGGACATCAGGCCCTGGAAGGGGCCGAAGCGGGCGAAAACGCCCTGCAGAAAGGCGAATACGGGCTCCGTTGCGGGGTTGAGCGAGCCGCTCAGGAGGGCTTCCTCGGCACGGGCGGAGTCCGCCATGAAGGAACTGGCCATCAGCGAGGCGGCGGCCGCTTCCGCGCTGCGTCCCTGGAGGAGCATGCCGGCCGCCGGATCGGTCTCGCCGAACGCTGCGACGATGTCGTCATAGCGGGCGCGCAGCAGCGCCTCGTCCAGCTCGATGGGGCGGTTTTCCACCCCGCGCAGCTCGTCGAGGTAGCCGTCGAGCTCCTCCTGGGTCGCCCCCTGCTGCTGCCCGATGAGGTACTGGAAGGCGGCGAGGCCGCGAAGGATCACCGAGGCCTCGTAGGCAGGGGCGCCGAAGGCCGCGAAGGCGACCACCTCGGCCGCCATGGTCGCCTTGCGCTCCTGCAGCGCCGCCATCTCGTCGAAGAGCGGCAGATAGGTCTCGGCAAACGCCGGGTCGCCGGCGAGAGCCTCCTGGAAGGTGCGCTCCGCGGCGGCGCGGCGCGCGATCACGTAGGGGTCCTCCAGCCCCCGCAGCATCCCCCGGTAGGCTTTCTGCGAATTCAGCAGCCCGAAGACGGTGTTGCGCACCTCGTCGATTCCCGGCTCGTCCTCGCGCCCTTCGATGTACCCCTGGATGGCCTCGATGCGCGAATCGAGGAAGGCCAGCAGGGCCGGCGTCTCCACATCGCGGCGGTACTCCAGCTCCGCGACCGTCTGCAGGCGCGAAGTGCTGCCCGGGTTGCCGATGATGAAGATCAGGTCGCCCGTGGCCACACCCCCGGTGCTCCAGCGGAAGTGATCGTCGCTGCTCAGGGGCTGTCCGTCGTCGCCATACAGGCGAAAGAAGGCGAAGTCGAGGGAGTAGCGCGGGTAGGTGAAGTTGTCGGGGTCGCCGCCGAAGTAGCCGAGTTGCAGCTCCGGGGCCATGACGAGTCTGGCTTCGCTGTAGCGCCGGAAGACGTAGGCGGAGTAGAGGCCGCCGTTGTACAGCGATACCACCTCGACCTCGATCCCGGCGTCCTCTCCGCCGCGCTCGGCCGCAATCCGCTCCGCGATGGCCTCGGTCAGGCTGTCGCGCACCTCTCCCCGCCCCTGGGCGTCCATCATGGCATCCACGGCCGCGCGGATTTCGGCGGTGACGTCCACGATCTCGATGAGCTGGTCGGCCTCGAAGTCGTCGACCGGGCGCTCATCGGCCAGGGTCGCCGCGTAGAAACCGTCGTCGAGGAGGTTCTCGCCCTCTTCGGCGACCTGCGTGACGAAGTCGCGCGCGCAGTGGTGGTTGGTCATGACGAGCCCGTTGGGCGAGACGAGGGAAGCCGAGCAGTTGGGGATCCTGAGGGCGCCGAGGCGGGCGCGGGCGTACCAGTCGTCGTCGGGAGCGAAGCCGTACATCTCCTGGAGGTACTCGGTGGGCGGCGCGTCGAAGGTCCACATCTTGCCGTTGTCGAAGGCGCCGGCCTGGACCGTGTCCATCCAGGTCGCCGGGGCGGGCGGTGCCGGGGCGGCGGGGGCGGACGGTGCAGCGGGCGCGGCTGGTGCGGCGGGGGTTTCGGCTGCCGACGGCGGCGCGTCCCGGTCCGCGGGCGGCGCCGGGGCGGTCGAAGGCGCCGGGGGGCCGGCACAGGCGGCCAGGACCAGGAACAGCAGTGTGCTCGAGCCAGTTCGCATTGGGTGGATCCTCGTGGTATATGCAGTGGTGGCCAACCCGCGGGCAGGCCGGACCGGGCATCATAAGGTAAGCGCGACCGCCGCTTTGACGCGCGCCGCGAACGCTGGCAGAGTACCACGGGCGGCGATGCCGCTTCGGCTTCCAATGGCGCCCTTCGCCGTTGGCATAGCGGGACGACTCTCAGCAGGAGGACGCACAGCGCATGACGAAATCACGATTGATCGCGGCCATGGCATGGATGGCGGCCGCATGCAGCGGCGGGTCCGACGCCGGGCAGACTGCCGATCCCGGCGGCGGCGCCTCCGCGGACCAGGCCGAAGCAGCCTCCACCATCGTCCTGCGCCCGGATCGCGTCCTCGACGGTCGCGGCGGCACCCTCACAGGCACCGAAGTGGTCGTGCGCAACGGTCGGATCACGGCCTTGACAGATGTCGGATCGACCGACGGCCTCGTCTACGACCTCCCCGGCACGACCCTTCTCCCCGGCCTCATCGACACCCACGTGCACCTCGGCTGGCATTTCGACCGCGAGACCGGCCGGCTCCACACGGCGGGGTCGACCGACACCCCGGAGGACCAGGTCCTGTACGCCGCAGCGAACGCCTGGAGCATGCTCCACAGCGGCGTCACCACCGTGCAGAGCCTCGGTGGCCCCGAGGACATCCCCATGCGCGACGCCATCGCCGCCGGCACCCTGCCCGGCCCCCGCGTCATCACTTCGGTGCGCGCAATCACGGCCGGCACCGGCGATCCCGACGCGATCAGGGCGCACGTCGACGACATGGCGGCGGCCGGCGCGGACGTGATCAAGATCTTCGCCTCGGCCAGCATCCGGGTCGGCGGCACCCCCACCCTGTCGCAGGAGCAACTCGACGCGGCGTGCGGCCAGGCCCGCGAACACGGACTCCGCGCGGTGGTCCACGCCCACAGCTCCGAAAGCGCCACCCGGGCCGCCCTCGCGGACTGCTCGCAGATCGAACACGGCGCCCTCCTCGACCGCGCCACCCTTGAACTTCTTGCCGAGCGCGGCCTCTACTACGACCCCCACATCCACGTCATCTTCGACAACTACTTCACCAACGCCGAACGCTACATCGGCATCGGCAACTACACCGAGGAAGGCTTCGAGCAGATGCGCGCCGCGGTGCCGGTGGCGCTGGAGGTCTTCCGCGACGCCCTCACGGTCCCGGGGCTGAAAACCGTCTTCGGCACCGACGCTGTCGCCGGCGCGCACGGTCACAACTGGCGCGAACTGGCCTACCGCGTTCAGGAAGGCGGGCAGGATCCCATGGCGGCGATCGTTTCCGCGACGAGCCTGGCCGCCGAGTCGCTGGAACTGGCCGACGCGATCGGGACCGTGGCCGGAGGATTCGAGGCTGATTTGATAGGAGTAGAGGGCGACCCGTCCGTCGACATCGAGGCGCTCGGAAGGATCGTCTTCGTCATGCGCGCGGGGCGGGTGTACCGCAACGATCCCGTCGCGGTGAGTCCCGGCCGATGATCCTCCGCATTCAGCACATCGGGATCGTGGTGCGGGATCTGCCCGACGCCTGCGCCCGCTTCGAGCGCGTCCTGGGCATGCCCGCGTGCGACTTCCGGGACGACCAGGGCCAGGGCATGCAGCTGGACGCGCGCATCCTCCTCGGCAACGAGTGCTGGCTCCACCTCGTGCAGAACTGGAACCCCGAGACACGGGTCAGCCGCTTCCTCCGCGAGCGCGGCGAGGGGCTGGAGCACATCGCGATCGAGACCGACAGCATCGAGGTCGACGTCGAGCATCTACGGGAGATCGGGGTCGGGGTGTGGGAGGACCGCATCCTGGATGCGAACGACGGCTACGAGGCCTTCGTTTTCCCCGACAAGCTGCCCGGGCTGACCGTGGAGCTCATCGAGTCGCACGACCGCAGCTGGGTCTATCCGCCCGAGGCGGTCGGCGAGCCGCTGAGCACGTCGCTGCAACTCAACCGTCTGCACCACATCGGACTCTGCGTGAACGATCTGGACGACGCGGGCCGGCGCTTCGAGCGGTACTTCGGGCTGGCGGCGCGGGACTTGGCAGCGGACCCGGACGGCGCGATGCGCGAGGCGTACGTGCACTTCGACAACCGGTGCTCGCTGCAGCTCCTGGAGAGCCGGGACCCCGCGTCGCGGGCGGGACGCTTCCTGCGGGAGCGGGGCGAGGGGCTGGAACACATCGCCATGGAGACGAGTGACCTGGAGCGCGATGTGGCCGGGTTGCGCGAGCGCGGCGTCCGCATCCTCGACGATACGATCCACCGGTTCGACGACGGGCTCGCAGCGTTCGTGCACCCGGACGAGTTGCCGGGGATGGCGGTGGAGCTGGTGCAGTTTTTCTGACGGCTGTCATCGGCGCTTGAGCCGGTGCTGTTGTAAAGACAACATTACACTATGTCATGTTTACCATACAATCTACACTTTCTGACGCGCGCTCTGGGAGCGTCGGCCGCTTTCGCCATCGCGTTGGTCTGCCCTTGGGAGGGCTCTGCCCAGGACGCCGACCGCACCCTTCCGTGTGTCGACGGGCGGGCGAGCGTCTACGCCTGCGATCGGGTGGACCTGCTGGGGCGCTTGTCACGCGATGAGCTGGGCGCGGCCGACACCGTAAAGCTCAACGATGTTTGGGGTTGGACCGATCCACAGGACGACCGCGAGTATGCCCTCGTGGGGCGGATGGATGGAACCGCCTTCGTCGACGTGACCGATCCGCACGACCTCCGTTACCTGGGAAGCCTGGCTGGAACGGTCGGGAGTCCAATCACCATCTGGCGCGACATCAAGGTCTTCCAGAACCATGCCTTCGTGGTAGCGGGCGGCACCGAGGGACACGGGATGCAGGTGTTCGACCTCGCGCAGCTCCGGGGCGTGACCGAGCCCCGCGACTTCACGCCAGCTGCAGTCTACACGGGCGTCGAATCCGCCATCAACCTGGCGGTCAACGAGGAGACCGGGTTCGCGTATCTCACCGGTTCGACGGGCGACGAGCCCTGTGGGGGCGGATTGCACATGGTGGACATCGGCAATCCAGTCGACCCCGTCTTCGCCGGCTGCTTTGCCGACCCCGAGACCGGCCGGCGCGGCACGGGCACCTCGCACGACACCCAGTGCGTGTTGTACCACGGGCCGGACGAGGACTACCGGGGCCGCGAGATCTGCATCAGTTCGAACGAAACGGCGCTCTCGGTCGCGGACGTGACCGACAAGGACAATCCCGTCGCGGTCTCACACGCCTCGTATCCGGTCATCGGCTACGCCCATCAGGGGTGGCTCACCGACGACCACAGCCATTTCTACATGGGCGACGAACTGGACGAATTCACGGACTGGGTGGACGGTCAGCGCACCCTGATCTTGGACGTGGCGGATCTCAATGAGCCCATCCTGATCGCTGAGCACATCGGGCCGGACGAGGACCCGGAACACAATCTCTACGTGCGCGGCGACCGGCTCTATCTGGCGCTCAAGCGGTCGGGCCTGCGGGTGCTGGACATCAGCGACCGAGACCGGCCGGTCGAGGTTGGCTACTTCGACACGACTCCCGCGGACCATTCTGGGGCCGACACGATTCCCGCAGGTGGCAGCACCCTTGGGCGTGCGGCCAGCTTCGACGGTGCGTGGAGCGTGTATCCGTTCTTTCCCAGCGGGAATGTGCTGGTGTCCAGCCGGAGCCAAGGGTTGTTCGTGGTGCGTCCGAGCGCGGACCGGTGAAGTCAACGCGGCGGCGAGGGGATTCCTTGCCGGGCCGCGGAACGTAGATTCCGTTGCAGTCCACGTTGGCTGCCGTTTGATCGACTTCCGGAGGTTGTTATGCGTTTTCTCTTATCCGCTTCTGCCCTGCTCCCCCGCCGGCGCGGTCTGAATGCCCTGGGCGTCATGGGTGCGCTCGCGCTCGGCGGACTGACCGCCGGACTTCCGGAGTCGGTTGCGGCCCAGGCCTTCGGTGGGGCTGTTGTGGTGGTGGACGGCCAGGTCCTCGCAGGCGAAGCGGCCCACGAGCGTGAGCCGGGGACGGTCCGCGCCTACGTCTTCGACGGCGAATGGACCGAGACCTGGTCCCTGCGCGCGCCGGAGCCGGCGGTGCAGGACGGTTTCGGCAGAGCCCTGGCCCGGTCGGATGACTACCTGCTCGTCGGGGCGAGGGGCGGTGGCGAAGGGCTGGTCTACGTCTACAGGCTCTCCGAGATCGGGGGGGGCGACGCAGACCCGATCCAAACGCTCAGCGACTCCGGCCTGACAGGGCTGGGAGCGTCGCTCATGGCCTCGGGACGTGAGTTGATCGCCACGGCGACGCGCGCCGATGGCGGTAGCGTGCTCGCGTCATTTCGTCTCGCCGGCGATGGGATGTGGTCGCCCGCCGGGGCGGTCGCACTGCCCGAGGATGCCGGAAACGTGTTCGACGTGGGCGGCGATCTCCTGGCGAGCACAAGCCCGGGTGGCGTCGTCCACGTTTTCGAGCGGGACGCGGATGGATCCTGGGGCACGCCGACCGAGCTTGCCCAACCTGGTGCCGAAGACGCGCCATTCGTGTTGTTTGGCACGTCGGTCGCCGTGGCCGGCGACGAGGTCCTCGTCGGTCAGTTGACCATGGGACAGTCCCAGGAAGCGGTCTTGCACCGCTTTGCCAGGGTCGACGGTGCCTGGACGGCGATTGGTACGCTGTCCGACGACGGGCGCAACGCCGGTTATGGTCTGTCGCTCGCCACCGACGGGACCACCCTGCTGGTTGGCGGCGCCAGGAGTTTGTCCTCGTATGTTCGCCAAGGCGACGAGTGGATCCAGACTGGCGTTTCCGAGATGGGCGGATCCGTTGACGGCACGACCGTGATCGGCCGCCAGCCACTGGCGTTCGGAAGCGACATCGCGGCCCTCGGCGACCCGAGCGCCGACTTCGGACTGGGAGCCGTTACGGTGTTCTCGAACGAGTCCGGAGCCTGGGCGCACGCGGGGCACCTCACGGTCGAGTACGCTCCCTTGCCCGCCATCAACGGCGGCGAGGTTCCCTGCAACGACGGCGATGCCGCCGGCTATGACTGCGACCATGTGGACCTGCTTTCGTTCGTCCCGTGGGGGGAGTTGGGCGCGGGACGGGGCGCGCGGCTCAACGACGTGTGGGGCTGGACGGATTCGGAGACCGGTCGCGAGTACGCGCTGGTGGGCCGCATGGACGGGACCGCGTTCGTCGACGTGACCGATGCTGCCAATCCCCGCTATCTCGGCAACCTGGCCATGACCGCGGGCAGCCGGGCCAACAGCTGGCGGGACATGAAGGTCTTCAAGGATCATGCCTTCGTTGTCGCCGATGGCGCGGGCCAGCACGGGATGCAGATCTTCGACCTCACACAGCTCCGTGACGTCACCGAGCCGCGTGAGTTCGAGGCGACGGCGATGTACAACGGGATCGCCTCGTCCCACAACGTCGCGATCAACGAGGATACGGGATTCGCGTACCTGGTCGGGTCGTCGGATGGCGGCGAGACCTGCGGGGGCGGCTCCCACATGGTCGACATCAACGATCCCCTCAACCCGGTCTTCGCGGGCTGTTTCGCGCACCCCAATACGGGGCGCCGCAACACCGGCAACTCGCACGACACCCAGTGCGTGATCTACCACGGACCGGACCAGGACTACGTCGGCCGCGAGATCTGCGTGAACTCGAACGAGACCGCGCTGTCCGTCGCGGACGTGACCGACAAGGACAACCCCATCGCCGTTGCCGCCGCCGACTACCCCAACGTCGCCTACGCGCATCAGGGCTGGCTCACCGAAGACCACCGCTATTTCTACTCGAACGACGAGCTGGACGAGGTGGGCGGCCTGGTGGACGCCACGCGCACGCTGATCTGGGACCTGGAGGATCTCGACGACCCACTCCTCCTCAGCGAGTACATGAATCCGACCAACGCCACCGACCACAACCTCTACGTCCACGGCGACCGGCTCTACATGTCGAACAACCGGGCCGGGCTGCGCGTGCTGGATATCAGCGATCCGGAGAACCCCGCGGAGCTGGGGTACTTCGACACGACGCCGTGGGGCAAGGACGAGGCCGGCTTCGACGGCACCTGGAGCGTGTACCCCTACTTCGAGAGCGGCACGGTGCTGCTGTCGAGTCGGCGGGAGGGGCTGTTCATCGTGCGGCCGAGGGCGCGGCGGCTGATTCCCTGAGTGGTCCCGCGGAACCGGACACGGACGCGGGCATGCTCGGATGGGACAGGCGGTGCCACACCGCGGTGAGGGGTTTCCCGAACCGCCGGTTACCGGCTTGAGGCGATGGAGATCACCAGGCCGGGTGGCGATTGGGTCGCTGCCGGGGTTGTGTCGTCATCAGGGTCTTCAAGCCCTGCGAGGCTCGATAGGCGCCGGAAGACATCGGGGTCCAACAATAGCCTCAGGTAGCGATCGCTCGAGGTGTTCTGGATTACTTCTCCGTGCTCCCACCGCGCCAAGCTGGCCTTTCCGAAGCCGGTCAGGCGGGCAAACGCGGCGCGGGACACACCGTACTGCGCGCGGATACCCTGGATTTCCTCGGGCGTAAGGACGCCGAGGTGCCGACAGACAGCATCGTGTTCGACGCGCTCGGCTTCCGCCCCCGTGAACGAAACGTTGCACCGATTACACGAGTGAACGGGAATGTCTGCGGAGAGTTCCACTGCCTCGTCACCCACACCATAGATGAAGGGATCTCTAACCAATTCCGTCCTGAGACCTGGAGCGCCGCACATCTCGCATGTCCGAGAATAAGTGCTCATATGATTCTATTATTTCCATGAATTGTGTGTCTCTACTCATAGTTAGGATTAGATATATCATATGAGTCCATAGGGTAACAGTGCTGGAGCGAGCAACGAGGTGCTGGTTCAATCGGATTCCCGGTCGTACTCTTGATGGTATCGGGCCACAACTCTAGTACTCGACCGACAGGAACCCATCATCGCCTACCAGCTGGACAACCGAGTCGCCGTAGACCGCTTCACCGAGCCATCCGTGCGGGGCTTCGCCGAGTCGGTGCTGCGGGCTCTCGGCGCGACTGCCGAAGAAGCGCGCATCAACACGGACGGAGTGGTGACGGCATCGCTCTGGTGGCATCCGGGTCAGGGGCAGGGCCTCGAGAAGCTGTTCCGGTACGCGCGGCGGATGCGAAACGGGGGGATCAAGCCCGCCGCGTCGATGTGGTGGGTGCGGGAGGGCGCGGCGACGGCGCTGCTCGATGCGGACAAGGGGCTGGGCTACGTGGCCGCCCGCCGGGCGATGGACCGGGCAATCGAGATCGCGCGTGGCGCCGGGATCGCCATGGTGGCGGTGCGCCACAGCAACCATTTCGGGATCGCGGGCTATCACGCGAAGCGCGCCGCCGACGCCGGGCTGATCGGCATCGCGATGACCAACGCGGGTGCCGAGATGGCCCCATGGGGGTCGGCCCGGCCCGTGCTGGGGACGAACCCGTGGGGGATCGCGGTGCCGCGGGGCGCCGGGTGTGAGCCCATCGTGCTCGACATGGCGCTGACCCAGTCCGGGAAAGGCATGATGCGGTGGCTGGAACGCGCCGGGCTGGCGATGCCCGATCACTGGGCTCTCACCCCCGACGGCGGCCGCACGACAGACCCGCGCGCCGCGATGGACGGTCCCATGCTCCCGATCGGCGACTACAAGGGCTACGGGCTCAGCCTTGTCACCGACATCCTGACCGGTGTCTTGACGGGCTCGCTCTTCGGGGGGCAGGTATTCCAGGATGATCTCGACTACGACGTCGCCCACACGATGATCGCGATCGACACGGAGGCGTTCATGCCGAGACCGCAATTCGAGGAGCGGCTGGAGGCGCTGGTCGCGGAGGTGCTGGCGGCGGCGCCGATCGACCCTGACCGCCCCGTGCAGCTTCCCGGTGCAGCCGAGCAGCGGCGCGCGCGGGAACGGTCGCGGCGCGGGATCCCGGTCGACCGCAAGACGGTGGCGGGGCTGCGCGAACTCGCCGCCGAGTTGGGGGTGCCGTGCTCGCTCCGTCCGGTACGGGCCATCGTGTCACCACGCGGGGATGTACCGGGCGGTCACCGCGACGAATCGCAACCGATGGAGGAATGATGCCGGACGTGTTCTCGGTTGGGACGGCCAGGGCGGCCAGCGGTAGGCACGCCAGAGGGGCGATCCCGGTGGGTCTCGACCCCTCCGGGCAGATGCGCGAGATCCCGGTCCTGATCTGCCGGGGTGAGGCGGGCGGTCCTGTCCTCTGGATCAATGGAGCGACCCATGGCGATGAGCCCGAGGGCGCGCTGTCCATTTTCAAGCTCTTCGAGGACCTGCGGGCGGGCGAGCTGCGCGGGACGGTCGTCGGCGTTCCGGCGATGAACGTGCCCGCGTTCGAGGCGGGGAAGCGCGGCGATCCGCTGGACACGTTTTCGCACGACATGAACCGGATCTATCCCGGACGGGTGGACGGCTACCCCACCGAGCGGGCGGCGTGGGCGCACTGGGAGGCGATGCGCGACGCCTGCGACCTGCAGATCGCGATCCACTCCGGCGGCGAGCACTCGTACCTGGCCCACATGATCTTCGCGGCCGACAATCCGCCCAGCCTGGAGCTCGCGGCTGCGATGGGGGCGCAGTGGGACCTGGTGTTTCGGAGCGGTGTCGGCGGCGCGAACCCCTCGTCGAAGATCGCCGAGCGCGGCATGGCGGGGATCACCGTCGAACTCGGCGGCAACTGTCGCACCCTGACCGCGGATTTTCATGCGGTGGCCGAGGATTTGGCGGGAAGCTACGCGAATGTCATGCGGCACTATGGCATGCTCGACGGCGAGGCGCGCTACGCGGGGCGCCTGCGGATGGGCCACCAGCGGGCGCTGCTGGCTCCTGCTTCCGGAATGTGGGTTGGCAGCGCGGATGTGCCGTTCGAGACGGAGATCCCGGCCGGAACGCCGCTTGGGCGCGTCTACGACCTCTACGGTGACGTTCAGGCCGAGGTGGTGGCGCCGGTGGACGGAGTGGTGTTCGGGCTGCGGTCGCGTCCGGCGGTGCTGGCGGGCGAGTGGTGCTGCTTCTTCGGGATTATCGAGGAGGTGCGGGAGAACACCTGGGTCGGCTGAGGGCTGGCTGGCGGCAGCGCGGCGCTACGGCGGCGCGGAGTTGCGGCTGTGCGGGGCCTACGGCAGCGCGGTGGCGTCGATTCTCCCCCGTTCGGCCAGCCTCCCCCTTCCCCGGAGGGCCACGGGCTCGCCGCGATCGACGATCACTTCGCCGCGCGACAGCGTCCAGGTGGGAAAGCCGCGCACCTTCATGCCCTGGTACGGGCTGTAGTCGACCCGGGAGTGTAGCCGCGCCGCGTCGATCTCGATTTCGGCATCCGGATCCATGACGATGACGTCGGCGTCCGCGCCGACGTCGAGCGTCCCCTTGCGGGGGTGCAGCCCGAAGATGCGCGCGGGGTTGGTGGCGGTGACCTGCACGAACTGCTGTGGCGTAAGCCGGCCGGCCGTCACGCCCCCCGTGAAGACCAGGGGCAGCCGCGTCTCGATGCCGGGCAGGCCGTTGGGGATGCGGGTGAAGTTCTCGCGGCCGGTCGTCTTCTGGTTCTCGTAGTGGAAGGGGGCATGGTCGGACGACACCTGCTGAACGGCGCCCGAGGCCAGCGCATCCCAGAGTGCGTCGCGGTGGAGAGCGCTGCGCATCGGGGGGCTGCACACGAACTTCGCCACCTCGAATCCCCCGTCCGGATCGTACACCGAGTCGTCGAGAACCAGGTATTGCGGGCAGGTCTCCGCCACGACCGCTTCGCCGCGCTCCCGCGCCGCCGCCACATGACGCGCCGCCCCCGCCGACGTCACGTGCGCGATGCACAGCGGCGCCTCGGCCACTCCGGCCAGCATGATCGCGCGGTGCGTCGCCTCGGCCTCGACGACCGGGGGCCGGCTCGACTTGTGGAACGCGGGCCCCGTCCGGCCCGCCGCCAGGTGGTGCTCGATGAGGTGGGTTACGGCGCAGTCGTTCTCGCAGTGGACATAGACCAGGCCGCCGTAGTTCGCCGTCGCCTCCAGAATGTCCAGCAGTCCGCCGTCGTGAACGATCTTGTCCCCGTAGGTCATGTAGACCTTGAAGGAAGGGAAGCCATCGTCAATCAGGACAGGGATTTCCGCTAGCACGTCCTCGCGCACATCTGTCACGATCGTGTGGAAGCTGTAGTCGATGACGGCGTGGGGCTCGATCTCGCCCAGCCGGCGGTCGCGAGCCTCGATCAGGGACTCGCCTCGGCGCTGCAGCGAGAAGTCGACCACGGTTGTGACGCCGCCGCACGCGCCTGCCACGGTGCCGGAAAAAAAGTCGTCGGCGGTGGTGATGCCGAGGCGGTCGATGGGGTGGGCGAGGTGGGTGTGCGTGTCGATGCCGCCGGGCATGACCCAGTGGCCGCGCACGTCGAGGATGCGGCCGCCGCGATGCTCGAACGCGTCGCGCTCAAGCGTCCCTTCCGCGTGCAGATCCGGCCCGACCGCCGCAATGCGTCCGTTGCGGACGAGCACATCGCCAGGCCCCATGTGATCCGCGGTGACAATCGTGCCACCCGCGATCAGCAGTTCGTTCACAAGCCTGACGTTACGTCAGGGTTGGCTCAGGCGCCGAGGAGCGGCGGCCGGCCGGTCGAGATGGACGCGCGGCGCCGTCCGCCACTCGCACACTCTCCCTATTCCGGCTGCGGCACGATGCGGATGTACGGCAGCGGCTGCTCCCAGCCGTCGGGGTACTTCTCCTTCGCCGCCTCGTTGGACACGGCCGGCAGGATGATGACGTCGTCGCCATCCTCCCAGTTGGCCGGCGTCGCCACCTGCTGCGCGGCGGTCAGCTGGATCGAATCGAGCAGCCGCAGGATCTCGGCGAAGTTCCGCCCCGTGCTCATCGGGTAGGTCAGCGTGGCCTTGATCCGCTTGTCCGGCCCGATCATGAAGACCGACCGCGCCGTGGCGTTGTCCATGGGGGTCCGGCCCACGCTGGTGTCCCCCGAGTCGGCGGGCAGCATGTCGTACTGCTTCACGACCTTCAGCGCCGGGTCGCCGACGAGCGGATAGTTGAGCGCATGCCCCTGCGAGCTCTCGATGTCCTTCGACCAGGCGTGGTGGTCGCTGACCCCGTCCACGCTGATGCCCAGCACCTTGCAGTTGCGCCGCTCGAATTCGGCCTTCAGTCCGGCCACGGTGCCCAATTCGGTCGTGCACACGGGCGTGAAGTCCTTCGGGTGCGAAAAGAGGATCGCCCATCCGTCCCCGATCCAGTCGTGAAAGCTGATCGGTCCTTCCGTGGTGTCGGCCTGGAAGTCGGGCGCTACGTCGTTGATTCGCAGTGTCATTGGTCGGTCCTCTGGTCCTCTTTGGGCGGGTAAACAGCTCTGCCCCATGATAATCAAGACTCGTCAGTCCCGCGCCACCAACCCGCCAACGAACCCCTCGATCCGTTCCATGGCCGCGTGGATATCCGCCTGCGGCGCCAGCAGCGAGACGCGCACCCATCCCCGCCAGCGCCGTCCGAAGGCGTTGCCCGGAAACATGAGCACGCCCGCTTCGTCCAGGAGCCGGTAGCAGAAAGTCTCCGCATCCATCCCGAAGCGCGACACGTCGGCCCACATGAACAGGCCGCCCCCGTGCGGGCCGTGCGGAATCCCCATGCGCGCGAATCCGTCGAGGAGCGTCCGGCGCCGCGCCCGATAGCGCGCCAGGTAGGCCGGCCGCGGGTCGGGGTCCGCCTCGAGCGCGGCTGCGGCGGCGCACTGCGAAAATGCCGGACAGGGACCCGAAGTCGTGCTCTTCAGCGCCTCCACCGCGTCGACGAACGCCGGCGGCCCGATCAGGTACCCGACGCGAAAGCCCGTCATTGCGTAAGCCTTCGAAAAGCCGGACAGCACCACCGTCCGCTCTCGCGCCCCGTCCACCGCCAGAAACGAGCGGAACGGGGTCTCGTTGAAGACCACGTCCTCGTAGATCTCGTCGGAGAGCACGATCAGGTCGAGGTCGGCCGCGGCCCGGGCGAGCGCCTCGACGCCATCGCCCGCCACGCACGCGCCGGTGGGGTTGGAGGGGTTGACGAAGACGAGCACTTTGGCACCGCGGGCATGCTCGTGCAGCTCACCTCCTCCAAGCAGGAACGGTCGATCGCCACCGGTCGGAACCGGGACGATCTCACCCCCCGCAACACCTATCGCCTGGTCGTAGGAACTGTAGCGCGGATCCTGACACGCGACCCTGTCGCCCGGATCGACCAACGCCAGCATGGCCAGGAAGAGTCCCTCCTGCGCGCCGTTGGTGACGATGATCTCGCGCTCTGGGTCGACGTCGACGCCCTTTTCGCGTGCGTAGCGGCGGGCGATGCCTTCCCGCAGAGAGGCGAGGCCGCGGACGGGGGTGGCCACCGCGGTGGAGGTGGCGAACCGCTCCAGCCCGCCTTCGACGATCTCCGCGGACGTGTCGATATCCGGATCACCGCGGCCCAGCGAGATGACGTTCTCACGGGTGCGCGCCAGCGCCATCATGCGGTAGCGAAGCGAGGTCCCCTGCTCGCCTTTGCGGAGGGCTTCGCGGCCCGCGTCTTTCCGGGCCGTCATGGCCGCACCCCCAGCGCCCACAGCGCGGCTCGCTGGGACGGCGCCGGCGAGCAGATCGACGACGCCTGCTTCCACTTGGTGATCCTGGCCAGCGTCTCAGGAGGAGCCGCAACGAACCCGAGGCGGAAGGGGCGCATTGCCTTGAGGCCGTCCAGGGAGCCAATCGCGATGACGTCGGCGAGAGCGTCGTCGGGGTGCTCCCGGTCGTTGGACCGGAAGAGCCGGTCTCCGATGGCGTGTATGCGGCCTGCCGCATCCGGTTCCGCCCGCACAATCCCTATCCAGTCGATGAGGCGGCTGTGGCGGTCCGGCAGACGCCCCGGGAAGGAATCACCCTTCCCCACCCCGAGGCCGAGCAGCGTCACGAAGAGCGATTCGCCTTCGCTGGCCGTGATCAGGACGCCGTCCGGGCCGCGCGCCGGGTATCCGGCCCCGGGCAGCGCGGCGCCCACCAGACGCCGCAGTTCCACCATCCCCGGGCGGTCCGGGTAGTGGGTCTCCCCGGCAAGCAGGTGGTGGCGCAGGCTTTCCAGCAGCTCGGGTGCCGGGGGTGGGGTGGGGCCAGGCCAGTCGCCGGGTCCGGCTTCCAGTGCCGCGCGTGCCCGCCATCCGAGGGCCTTCTCGACCGCGCTCACCGGCGGCACCCTTCCCTTCGACCCCTCATGGTCCGCTCTCCGGTCCGTACTCGGCGACCTCGGCCGCACGGCTCACGACGCCCTCTTCCCCCCACTTCTCCAGCGCCTGCGTGAGCACGTGGGCATCGAAACGGCATCCGCTGACCTCGCCGCGCAGGCCCGCCAGGAACACGAAGGCCGGCGCCAGCTTCGCGGGATCTTCCCAGCGGGCGCGGGTTGCGGCATCCGCCCGTTCGGCCTGGCGCTGCGTGAGGGAAGTCGGCTTCAGGAAGATGCCCGGGGTGACCGCGTTCACGCTCACGCTCGACCCGGCGAGTTCGAGGGCGAGACAGCGGGTGAACGCCTCGATTCCGAACTTCGACGCGCAGTACGCGATCTGGGCGGGGAAGGCCTCGACGCCCGCGCGCGACGAGACGTTGATGATCGAGCCGCCGTCGCGCTGCAGCAGCGGAAGCAGGTCGCGGGTCAGGAACACCGGCGCCTCCAGGTTGACTTGCATGGTGCGGTCCCAGTGGTCACGGTCGAGCTCCTCAAGGGGCCGCCGTTCGAGCACACCGGCGTTGTTGACGATGACGCGCAGGTTGTCGGCTTCGCGGGTGATCCGGCGCACCAGGTGGTCGCGTCCGTCCTCACGCGAGAGGTCGACCGGAAACACCTCCGCGCGGCCGCCCGCATCGTGAATCCGGTTGGCGGTCCACAGCAGTTCTTCCGGCACCTCCGCCGCCAGCCAGACACGCGCGCCCGCCGCCGCAAGCGCAGCCGCGACGCCGCTCCCCAGCCCGCGCCCGGCTCCCGTGACGAGTACATCGGCCTGTTCGAGCGTCTCTGGCGCAAAACGACCCTGACGTAACGTTAGGGTACGCTCGCCGCTCGCACCGGGATCGCTCACGGGCCGCTAGCCGACCAGCGCCCGCACAAGCCACGCACACGTGAAGCCCAGGTAGTTCCCAAGCGCGTATCCGAAGATCCCGACGATCACGGCGGGCGCGACCAGGCGGTGCCACTTCATGGCCATGCCGATCGCCAGTGCCGAGCCCGGGCCGCCTATCGCCGCCTGGCTCGCGATCGACACGGTGGCAAGATCCACGCGAAGGAGCCAGCCGATCCCGTACGCCACCACCACGTGCACCGCCATGATCGCGATCATGAAGGTGAAGATGGGCGCGCCCGCCTCGAAGACCCTGCCCAGCTCCGACGCGGCGCCCAGCGCGATGAAGAAGATGTGGAGCGCGAAGTACGACAGCACCTCGGCGCCGCGCAGTTTCCTCACCCAGGGGAGCTGGGCCACGATGAGCGCCATCGTCGTCAGCCAGAGCACCTCGGGAATCCAGGGCACAATCCCGCTCAGAATGCGCGCCAGCCACAGCGCCAGCAGCGGGAGCGCCCCAAGAATCGCCAGGTCGGTGATGCTCATGTCGGAGTCGGTCCAGCGTCGGCGCATGGCCTCTTCATCGGCGGCATCACCCCCCGCGGCGGCATCCCCACCGGTGCGCGCCCACGCCCCAGCCAGCTTCGTGCGTCGCAGGAACATCGAGGCGAGCACCCCGGCCAGCCACACCTGCAGTAGCAGATAGGGGACCGTCGACAGGTTGTCGGCGAGAGCAGCGGCGGCAAAGGTGCTCGGGTCGGTGTCCAGCCCCTGTCCCACCGCAGCGAAGTTCATCCCGCCTCCCGCGAACGCCGCGGAAAATGCGCCGGCGAGCTTCCAGGTTTCGGGGCCGACCCATCCCGCCATCGTCATGCCCGCGATGAAGCCGCCCAGCAGACTCCCCACACACGCCGCAAGATACGCGACGAGCAGCGGACGCCCCGCCGCGGCCAGCTCCCGCAGCTGCGTCCCCATGATCACCAGCACGATCGCATACGGGATCGCGAAAGTGAAGACGCCCTCGTGCACGGGCCCCGTGTGCTCGATCACGCCGACATTCGCAAGCGTGATGCCCAGCAGCGTGCACACCACCGCCGAGCTGATCTTCTTGATCGCGTCGTAGCGCTCCTCCATCCAGCGCGCGAACGCCACCACCGCCAGCATGAAGGCCAGGACCAGAACGGGTTCTCGTATCATGGGATCGCCGTGGGTGTGGTTGGTGTCATGGGTTTCGCTGCGCTCAGGGCGATGCGGTCCTCGCGGCGACCAGTCCGCGCACCGTGCCCCCTTCGGCCGCGGCGGCGAGGTTATCGACCACGTCCCGGGCCATCCCGACCTGGCCGCCCCCGGTGCCCCCGCCCACATGCGGCGAGAAGAGCACGTTGGGCGCGTCGCGCAGCGGGTTGTCCTCGGGGAGCGGCTCGTCGAGGAACACGTCCAGCCCGGCGCCCGCGATCTGCCCCGTTTGCAGCGCGTCGAGGAGCGCGGCCTCGTCGACGAGTCCGCCGCGCGCAGTGTTGACGAGGATGGCGTCGCTCTTCATCACGCGCAGCGCCTCGCTGTCGATGATGTGCTCGGTGTGCCGGGTGTGCGGTGCGTGCAGGCTGACCACGTCGCTCGCGGCGAGCAGTTCATGCAGCGGGAGATACCGCACCCCCGCCATCCGCTCGTGCTCTCGCGGCAGGGGCGACCGCTTGTGGTACACGATGTCCATGTCGAACGCCCGGGCGCGCCGCGCGACTTCGAGGCCGATGCCTCCCAGCCCCACCAGGCCGAGGACGCGGCCGTGCAGCTGGTGGACGTCGGGGTAGCGCAGCCAATTGAAGGCGATCTTCCGTTCCGTGGTGCGGATCGGCTCGACCCCGAGGTCCTTGTAGTCCGCGTTTCGGGTGCCCAGATGGCCCGGAACGACCTTCCGGTAGAGGCCGAGCATGAGGGCGACGGTCTGCTCGGCGACCGCGATCGCGCCCCGGTGCGGGAGCATCGATACGGGCACACCGGCGGCGGACACGGCTTCCATGTGCACCGCCCAGGGGGCCCGTCCCTGTACCTGCACGAGGCGCAGCGCCTTCGCGGCCCGGATCAGGTCGCCGTCGATGCGTCTGGTGACCGTCACGAGGGCGTCTGCCCGCCCGGCTGCGCGGGCCAGCTCGGGTCCGTCCAGTTCCCCGCCCCACGCGATTTCCACCCCGGCTTCGTCCGCGGTGCGTTCGAACAGGCCGCGGATCCACTCCGCGAGGGGCTCGATGTGGAGGGCTTGCATGGTCGTGGCGACAATCCCGGGTTGGAGAAGAGACCGGCTACCTGGTCGCCGGAGTTCTGTGGTCTGTGAAGCGGCGGGCCTTGACCGGGAACCGCGGGAGCGCGCCCACCGGTACGGCATCCGCCTTGGCGTGTAGCCCGAGGGCGGCCTGCAGCGCATCGGGCAACCGAGACAACAGGGGGCCGGCGTCCCCGCTTCGCAACTCCACCCGCACCTCGACCTCGTCGCGGGCGCCCGGGTCGAGGATCTCGGCCGCACTCAGGGTGGCTGGTAAGGTCGTCACTGTCCCCGTAGTTTGCGGCGGATTCTCGGTGATGGGCCCGATCAAGCTAACGGAGCGGAAAAGGGGAAGCCGATGACGATGGACCGACGACAGTTCGCCACCGCCGCCGCCGCGGGTGCGGGTGGGATGGCCCTCCTCTGGCAGCAGGCCTGCACCGAGGTGGCCGACACCGGCGAGGTCTCGGCGGCGACTGCGCAGACCCTCCTGGATCATCAGGGTCCGCGCGGCATCTACGAGGAGGCGGAGGAGCTCGACCGCTTGCGCGCCGCGATTACGAACATGATCAACGTGCAGCGGCAGCTGCGTGAGTTTCCGCTCGACCCCGACGAGCCGCCTCTCACCGTGTTCTGGAGGGGCTGAGCGATGAACAAGCCCACCGTTGCCGAGTCCGCCGGCGTCGTGCGCGAGGCTAAAGGCGCCGCGCAGGAGTCCGCCGGCCCCGTTCTGGAGTCCACCCTCTTCCTCACCGTGCGAGAGCTGGCCGATCAGCTGGCGAGCGGCGCTACAACCTCCGTCGAGCTCACGCAGGCGTATCTGGACCGCGCGGACGCGCTCGACGTCCCCCCGTTCGAGCTGCCCAGCGAGCCGCGCAACGACCACGACGGCAAGCTCGCCACCATGGTCACGATCGCCCACGACCACGCCCTCGAGGCTGCCGAGCGCGCCGACCGGGAACTCGCTGCGGGCCAGCGGCGCAGCATCCTGCACGGCCTTCCCTACGGGGTGAAGGACCTGCTCGACACGCGCGGGATCCGCACCACATGGGGGTCGGGGATCTTTCGCGACCGCGTCCCGGACCGGAACGCCGCCGTGATCGATCGGCTGGAAGAGGCCGGCGCCGTGATGATGGCCAAGATGTCGCTGGGCGAGTTCGCCGGCGGCAACACCAGCTCGGCGCTCAATCCGTGGAAGCTCGACCGCACCAGCTTCGGGTCGTCGAGCGGGACCGTCTCGGCCGCCGTCGCCGGGCTGATCGGCTTCGGCATCGGCACCGAGACCGGCGGCTCGATCGTGTTCCCGGCTTCGGCCGTCGGCGCGTCAGGCCTGCGTCCCACATTCGGCCGCGTGAGCCGCTTCGGCTGCATGGCGCTGTCGTGGAGCCTCGACAAGATCGGGCCCGTGGGGCGCTCGGCCGAGGATTGCGGCCACATCCTGCAGGAGATCGCGGGGCAGGATGCGCGCGACAACTGCACCGTCGACCGCCCGTTCGTCTTCCGCCCGGACCCGGGCCAGATGCGGGGGCGGCGCCTCGGCGTCCACCGCCCCGAGTTCGAATTGTCGGGCTCTGAAAACACTAGAAGAGTCTTCCAGGAGGCGCTGGACGTCTTTGCGCAGATTGGGGTCGAGGTCGAGGATGTCGAACTGCCGCTGCGGCCGACGGGTGCGCTCTTCACGACCATCGTGACCGTCGAGAGCGGGACGAATTTCAGGTCGCTTTTCGACGACGGCAGCGCGGCCAACATGTTCTCGTTCAACGAGGACCGGCGCGCGGGGTGGATGGCCGGCCGCATGATGCCCGCCGCGGACTATCTGACCGCCCAGCGGATTCGGAACCAGCTGGTGCGCGAGGCGGACGAGGTGCTGTCGCGTTATGACGCGGTGATTGCCCCGACGTGGCCGAACGGCGCCGCGATGCGTGAGGTCCGGGACGGCTGGCCGATTCCGGCGCGGAACGAGTGGGAGCCACCCGGGGAGGTCAGCGGGAGGACGCCGCGGCTGAACTACATCGCGAACCTGGTCGGGCATCCCGGGCTGGCGATTCCGTGCGGCTTCGACGAGGACGGGCTGCCGCTGTCACTGCAGATCGTCGGCTCGCCGATGGATGATCAGAGCGTGCTGGATCTGGGGATGGCGTATCAGCGGGAGACGGACTGGCACCGCCGGCGGCCTCCGTATCCGTGGCGGGAGTAGGGGGCGCGCAGCGTCATGGGTCTGTGTTGTTGTAATGTCTGATTTACATAATGTAAGGCAGACATGACATCTTGGTGATCGCGGGTGTTGGCCTATGGCCGCCAGGCCGCCCCGTCCGGTATCCCGCGGCTGAACAGCACCTGCAGAGGTGCGCCTGGTGACCCAACCGCGTCGGCGGCCACCCCGATGAAGTCGGTCGCGTCCTCGTCGCGCAGGATTCCACGCACCTGGCCGCTGTCCGGATCGCGCAGGATGGCCATCGGCCGATCGGTGAGCATATCCATGGCGGTCGATCCGCCGGGCCCGGATAGGGAAATGCTCTCCAGCGCGCCGTCCCACTCGGGGCGGACGGGCAGCGCCAGCACGAACGAGGACCGGCCGTCGGCGTCGGCCATCTCCAGCATGTCGAAGTTCAACGAGAACAGTTCGTCCCCGCTCGCGGTCCGCCCGGTCAGCTCGTAGTCCCCGGAGGACTGGGGAGCCGAGGGCGGGGCATCCGTAACGAAGGCGGGCTCCAGGTACGGATCGCCCTGTGCGTCGACGCCGCCCCAGAGCAGGAGGGAGCGGGTGGGGACTCCGACAGCAGCCGAAGTGGCTGCCCCCGTGCTGCCATCGGTTGCCAACCGATGGCCCAGCGCCTTGGAGAAGCTGTAATCGCTCACCCACCGCGGAGGGCCGCAGTACGACATCAGATCCCGGGCATGCGGCGGGATCAGCGTGCCGCCGTCGCTGAAGTCGTATCCCCAGTGGCCGATCGACCCGTTCGACTGGGGAAACGCCCGGTCCGGGCCTCCGGCGCCCCCGCACGGCGCATGATAGAGATTGAAGTTGTGTCCCAGTTCGTGAGCGATCACGAACCCGTCGGCAGCCGAAAATCCGGCCCCGAGGCCGAGATAGGCAACCCCTGATTGGCCGCCGACGATGCGCTCGGGCATGATGCCCATGTAGTAGCCGGTTGCGTCTTCCATCCGCCGGATCAGGTAGGTCTCGATGAGCAGTGAGACGGTGTTGTTGGTCGAGGTCAGGACGGGTGCATGAGCCTTCACATCGAGTGCGCCGACCGGGAGCATGGCTCGGGTGTCCGCCAGCATCGGGTGGTTTTGGGGGTCGGCGGCCATGGCCCTCGCAATGTCCACGATCAGGGAGTCACGGTCGCGCATCCATTGAAATGGCACGAGGGTCAGGTCCAGAGCGGGCAGCTCGGCCACCTGCACCGCGGCGCGGCCCGTCTCGGGGATCCGTGTTGCCACCCCGAGTTCCGGATCCAGGGCGCTGTCCGGATCGATTTCGATCACTATTTCGAGGCCAGGCTGGATCACTGATTCGGGTATGACGGCGTTGGCCGATCGTTCGAGCGCACTCTCGGCGTCCTGCACTTCCGTGGGGATGGGAACATTCGAGCCCGGGATTTCGACAACGTGCGTCTCGGCGCCATCGACGTAGAGCGTCGCCCGCACCGTCGGGATGCCTTCTTCGGTTGGCTGCGAGGCCGTCGGGAAGACTCGCAGCAGCGCTTCCCTGCCCGCCACGAGGGGGACCGGGATTCCCCGGGACTGCACCGCCTGCGTCAGGTAGGCGGACGCAGCCGCGGGGGCCTCGCAAGGGCGCACCCTGGCATGCGTGACCCCGGACATCCACTCTCGGAAGGTGGCATCGTCGGGCGCGCACAGCCCTGTACCGTCCAGGAGAAGCTCATTCAGCCGGGCGAGCGTCGTCAGGCCCGAAGTCAGGGGGCCGGAAAGCGCGGTGTTGCCGGTCAGGTGGAGCCGCCGCAGCGATGTCAGGCCACCCAGCTCCGGCGGCAGGGCGCCCGCGAGCTGGTTTTCCATGGCCGACAGGGTCAGGAGTCGCGGCAGATTGCCCAGCTCGGGGGGAACGGCGCCCGACAGCTCGTTGTCGTCCAGGTACAGCGTCCACATTCTGGACAGGTTGCCGAGCCCGGCAGGGATCGGGCCGGTCAGCGCGTTCCCGTCGAGGCGGAGCGTTCGCATGTTGGACAGGCTGCCCAGGTTTGCCGGGATCGGGCCCGTCAACTCATTGTCGGTGAGGGACAGGAACTCCAGGCGTGGCAGGTTGCCCAGTTCCAGCGGAATCCGTCCGGTAAGACGATTGTCACCGAGGGTCAAGGCCGTCAGGCTGACTGCTCCGCCCAAATCGGGCGGGATCGGTCCGGTCAGCTCATTGTCGTGGAGGAGCAACTCATCCAGCAGCGGCAGGCTGCCCAGCCCCGGCGGGATCCGTCCCGTCAGCTCGTTGTCCTGGAGGTGTAGTTCAGCCAGAGAGGCCAGGTTGCCCAGCTCCGACGGAATCGGCCCGGTGAGGCGGTTGCCGCCCAGCTGCAAATACGACATTCCTGGCATCGTGCCCAGTTCGGACGGAATCGGGCCCGTCAACTCATTGTTGTGAAGGATGAGCCCTGTCAGGGTGGACAGGTTGGCCAGTTCGGGCGGAATCGGGCCCGTCAGCCCGTTGTTGTCGAGGTATAGCAACTGCAGCCCGGCCAGGCTCCCCAGCTCCGGGGGAATCGGTCCGGTCAGGCTATTGCCGCCCAGGATCAGCCATGACATCCGGGGCACGGTGCCCAGCTCGGGCGGAATCGGTCCGGCAAGTCCATTCCAGGCCACGTTCAGCTGCGACAGGGTGGAATGTTCGCCAACTCGGCTGGAATCGGCCCGGTCAACTCGTTATAGCTGAGATCCAGCTCCGACAGGTTGGCCAGGCTACCGAGCTCGGGGGGAATCGTCCCCGCCAGGTCGTTCCGACGCAGGACCAGCCCGACGACTCTGTCATCGTCGTCAGTCTTCACTCCGTTCCATTCGCCGAGTGGGCGGTCGGACAGCCAATTCTCGTTGTTCTTCCAGTCGTCGCCGCCGGTGGCACCGTACAGGACCTCGAGGATCTCTCGGTCGGAGAAGGGCGCACACCCCTCGCCCGTGCCCTCGTGGGACGGGATGGCGGCGAGCCACTCGCCGAACGAGTCATCGGCCGGAACGCAGAGCCCGGTGTCCTCGTATCGCAACTCCTCCAGCGGGAGCGCGGCAAGCGACAGCGGCAGCGGACCGATCAGGTCGGCGTTGTCGCCCATTCGCAACGAGGTCGTGCTAGCAAGTTGTGCTAGCAATGCCGGAACGCGGCCCGCCAGACCGTTGCCCGACAGGTCGAGCGCGGCGACCCGTCCGAGCGAATCGGTGTCCACGCCGTGCCATTCCTCGAGAATGCCGTCGCCGAGCCAGCCGCTGGAGCGCTCCCAGCCCTCGCCGCCGGTGGCCCGGTACAGCGCCGCCAGGACCTCCCGGTCAGCCTCGTTGCACAGCGGCCCGACGTAGACGTCGAGTGCCGCAAGCCAGGCCGCGAAGTCCGCCGACCCGGGCGCGCAGAGCGACTCGTTGCCGGGGAAGTGAAAGACCTCAAGCTCCTCCAGACCCATCAGGTCGAGAGGCATCGGGCCGGCCAGGTCATTCCAGTCGAGGCCGAGTCGCGTCAGGCTGCGCAGCTTGCCTAGCTCGGGCGGGACCGGTCCGGTCAAATCATTTCTGCGAAGCCTGAGCACTTCGAGGTTGGCCAGGTCCCCGATTTCGGGCGGGATCGGCCCGGTCAGATCGTTGACCCCCAGAATGAGCGCCTTGAGGTTGCCGAGCTTGCCCAGTTCGGGGGGAATCGATCCCTCCAGCGCGTTCCTCTCGAGACTCAGCATCTCCAGGTGGGTCAGGTTCCCCAACTCCGGCGGGATGGGTCCCTTCAGATCGCTCGCGGAGAGTATCAGCTCGGTGACGTGACCGGTTTCGTCCGTGGTTACGCCGTGCCACTCTCCGATCGGCAGGTCCGACAGCCAGCCGTCGTTTACGATCCAGCCCTGACCGTCCGCGGCCTCGTAGAGCGACACCAGGTCTCCCCAGTCCTCGTGGGCGACCGTGACCACCGTTCCGCCCTCCACGCTGGCCCGCGCCGCCGTGATCAACACCGCGCCCTCGGCGATGCCGCTCACCAGACCCGATCCATCGACGGTGGCGATGTCGGTATCGCTCGACACCCAGGCGAACTCCGAGTCCGGAACCGTGAACCCGTTGGCGTCCCAGGCGTCCGCCGTCACGCGGAGCGTGTCGCCCGCGGACACCTTTCCGTCCGCGGGCCGCACCTCGATTCCGATCACCACTTGCGCTACCGTCACCGACGAGCTCCCCGACGCAGTCCCCGCGCTCGCGGTGATCGCAACCGTCCCGTTGCCCGTGGACGTCACGAGTCCGGCCGCATCCACCGTCGCCACCGCGATGTTGGCGCTCAGCCATGTCACGGCGACCCCCGACATGACCTGGCCGTTCTGGTCGCGAACCTCGGTGCTCAGTTGTACAGTCTCGCCCACCGCCGTGAGCTCGGCGGCGGAAGGGCTCACGGTGACTGCGGTCGGCCGCAGCGGCTCGGGCGGTTGCGGCGGTTCGGTCGTGTCCTCGCCGCAGCCGGAGGCCCAGGTCAGGCCGCCGAGGAATGCCGCAGCAAAGACAAGGGTGCGCGGTCGCATCATTGTGACTCCCGTACCATGCGTGGATTCGCTACCGAGGTGATCAGGGCCGCCAGTCAACCTCGTTCGGTATCCCCCTGCTGAACAACACCTGCAGGCGCGGCCCGGGAAGCCCGACAGCGTCCGCAGCCACGCCAATCATGTCCGTCGCGTCCTCGCCGCGCAGGATCCCCCGCACCACACCACTGGCCACATCTCGCAGGATGGCCATGGGCTGATCGGTCGTCCGGTCCGTGGTGGTCGATCCGCCGGGGCCGGCCAGGGTAATGCTCTCCGGCATGTCCGCCCACTCGGTCCGCAGGGGCAGCGCGAAGACAAAGGATGACCCCGCCTCCACGTCAGCCAATTCCGCCATGCCGAAGCTGAGGGAAAACAGCTGGTCGCCACTGGCGCTCCGGCCGACTAGCTCGTAGTCGCCGCTCGATTGGGGGATGCTCGGCGAGGCGTCCGCCACGAAAGCAGGCTCCAGGAACGGATTTCCTTCGTCGTCTGTACCGCCCCACAAGATCAGGCTCCGCGCAGGAGCGTCTGGTGTGGTCGGCGCGAACGGACCCTCGCTTCCATCCCCCTCAAGCCGATGGTTCAGGGCCTTTGTGAAACTGAACTCGCTGACCCACTTCGGAGGACCGCAGTAGGACATCAGGTCCCGGGCCCGCGGCGACACCAGCCAGCCGCCGGCGCGAAAGTCGTATCCCCAGGAGCCGATTGAAGCATCCGTTTGGGGGAACGCCGGGTCCGGACCGCCGGCACCTCCGCACGGCGCATGACGGAGACCCATGTTGTGTCCGATTTCGTGCGCGATCACAAAGGGATCGGCCACCGAAAAGCCGATTCGGAAACCCAGGAACGCAACCCCCACCCGGGCCCCGACAACGTGCTCGGGGAGGATCCCCAAGTAGTAGCGCGTACCGCTCTCCAACGTCCGAATCAGGTGCGTCTCGCGAAGCAGATCGAGGGAGTTGACCGTCGAGGTCAGAACGGGCTCGTGGACTTCCACGTCTACATCGGCAACCGGGAGCATGGCGCGCACATCGCCAAGCATTTCGTGCGTGTGCGGGCTTTCGGCCATGCCCTCGGCCATATCCACAATCCACGAATTGGGTTTCGGCGCCCATTGGAACGGGATCACCGTCATATCCAAGCTGGGCAGCGACTCCACCTGCACCGGTGCTCCGCCCTCCGCGGGAATCCGCTTCGTCACGCCCAGTTCGGGATCCAGCGTTCCGTCCGGATCGATCTCCACCACCATCTCCAATCCGGGTTGGATCACCGATCCGGGGATTGTGACGTTGGCCGACCGTTGCAGCGAACTCCGGGCGTTTTCGATCTCGGTCGGGATGGGGATCCCCGAGCCCGGAATGTCGACCGTGTGACTCTCGACTCCGTCAAGGTAGAAGGTCGCCCGGACCATCGGGATACCTTCGCTGCTCGGACGCGAGGCGATCGCGAACACCCTGAGCAGCGCCTCCCTGCCGGCGATCAGCGGAACCGGGAAGTCCAGCGACTGCACCGCCTGGGTCAGGTAGGCCGACGACCCCGCGTCCACTTCACAATCCGGCACGCGCGCCACTTCCACTTCCGACAGCCAGTTCTGGATGGCGGTGTCCGCAGGGGCGCACAGCCCCGTACCCGTCAGAATCAGTTCCTCGAGGGCGCCCAGACCGGTCAGGCCCGAGGGCAGGATCCCGGACACTTCGGCGTTGTCGGTCAGGTGGAGCCGCTCCAGACGGGTAAGTCCGCCCAGGACGGGCGGGAGTGCGCCCGACAGCTGGTTCCCCGCCATCGACAGCGACTGCAACCCGGACAGATCACCGAGTTCGGGCGGAATGCGCCCGGCCAGCTCATTCCCGCTGAGATTGAGGCGCTCCAGGCTGGACAGGGATCCCAAATGAGATGGGATCGTTCCGGTCAGCCTGTTCCGGCTGAGGTCCAGGCGTGTCAATGCGGAAAGGCTGGCCAGTCTCGACGGAATCGACCCCGTCAACCAGTTGCGACCGAGGATCAGCTCAGTCAGGCTGGGCAGGTTGCCCAACTCGGGCGGGATCGACCCGGTCAGCCCATTCTCGCCGAGGCCGAGGCGCGTCAGGTTCGGCAGGCTGCCCAGCCATGGAGGAATCGATCCAGTCAACCAATTGCGATTCAGGATCAGCTCAGACAAGCGGGACAGGTTGCTGAACTGCGACGGGATTGGTCCCGACAGGCGATTCCCGTCCAGGTACAAATAGAAAAGGTTGGCAAGGTCCCCCAACTGCGGCGGGATCGGTCCCTCCAGCTTGTTTATGCCGAGTCCCAGCACGAGCAGGTTGGTCAGCCTCCCCAGCTCCGGCGGGATCGGCCCCTCCAGCTCGTTCGCCCAGAGGAGCAACTGTGACAGGTTGGCCAGTTCGCCCAGCTGCGGGGGAATCGGTCCCTCCAGCTCGTTCTGGCCGAGATACAGCAGCGTGAGGCTGGACAGATCGCCCAACTGGGGTGGGATCGGTCCCTCCAGGCGATTACCCGACAGGTCCAGCTCGCGGAGCTGGTCGAGATAGCCCAGCTGGGGTGGAATACGGCCCGCCAGATCGTTGCGGGGAAGTCGCAGCGCAACTACCCGGCCGACGGAGTCGGTTTCTACTCCGGTCCACTCACGGAGAGGTTGCCCGGAAAGCCAGTTTTCGTCGTCCTTCCATTCGGCGCCACCGACAGCACTGTACAGGAGCTCGAGGATTCCCTGGTCCGAGAGGGGCATACACTCGGTGTCCGTGCCTTCGTGCGAGGGGATTGCAGCGAGCCATCCGGCGAACGATTCGCCGGGGGGGACGCAGAGGCCGGTGTTCCGGTATCCCAGCGCTTCGAGCGAGAGCATGGACAGCGTCAACGGCAAAGGACCGGTCAGTCCCTCGTTCCCGTCCAGCCGAAGAGAAGTCATGCTCGCGAGCGGTGCCGGCAACTCCGGCAGACGGCCCGAAAGTCCGTTGTTGGACAGGTCGACTTCAAGCACCCGCCCCACCGAATCGGTGCTCACGCCGTGCCATTCGCGCACTGGCACATCTTCGAGCCAGCCGTCGGAACGAGTCCATTCACTTCCTCCAGTGGCCTCGTAGAGCGACACGAGCGCTTTTTTGTCGTCCTCGTTGCAGACGGGTCCGAGTGCAACGTCAAGCTGCGCCAGCCACCGAATGAAATCGATTTCGTCGGGGATACAGAGATCCTCGTTGTCCCTGAAGTGGAAAAGCCGAAGCCGTTCGAATCGCGTGAAGGCGGAAGGAACCAGACCGGTCAGGTCGCTTCCCTGGATACTCAGCCTCGTGAGGTTGGGCAGGTTGCTCAATTCGGGCGGGATTTGGCCGGTCAGGAAGGTGTTGTTCAGGCGCAGATCCTCGATGTTGACCAGGTTGGCCAACTCGGCCGGGATCTCGCCGGTCAGGCCATTCACACCGAGGCGCAGGCTCCGGAGGTTGTGCAGCGTGGTCAGTTCCCCGGGAATCGGCCCCCGCAACCGATTCCACTGGAGATGCAGAGTCTCAAGGTGTGACAGGCGCCCCAATTCGGTTGGAATCATCCCGGTCAGGTTGCTCGAACCGAGATCCAGCGCAGTGACGTGACCATCCGGCCTGGTTGTCACTCCGTGCCATTGGCCGATCGGTCGATCCGACATCCAGCCGTCGTCCTCTATCCAACCCGGACCCTGCGTGGCCTCGTAGAACGCCGCGAGTGGGGCCCAGTCCTGGTGGGCTACCGTGACCAGCGCCGTGCCCGGCACGCCGGCCGCGGTGGCCGTCATGACTACGACGCCCTCGACAATGCCTTGAACCAGGCCCGACTCATCCACGGTGGCGACGGCGGTATCGCTCGAAGACCATGTGAATTCGCTGCCCGGCACCGAAAATCCGTTCGGGTCCCAGGCGTCCGCCGTCAGGCGCAGGGTATCGCCGCCCGCGGACACCTTGCCGGGGGCGGGCAACACCTCGATACCCCTGATTTCCTGAGCTACGGTCACCTCGGCGCTCCCCGACGCCGCCCCGGCCCTCGCGGTGATCGTGGAAGTCCCGCTGCCCACCGACGTAACGAGGCCGGCCGCGTCCACCCGCGCGACCCCGGTACTCACGCTCACCCACGTCACGGCGGCCCCGGCCATGACCCGGCCGTTCCGGTCGCGGACCTCGGCACTCAACTGGACGGTCGCGCCAACGGCTGTCAGCTCGGCCGTGGCGGGGCTCACCGTGATCGTCGCCGGGACGGGAATCTCGGGTGGCTGAGCAGGATCCGTCGTACTGTCGCCGCAACCGACGGACCAGGCGACACCAGCCAGAATTCCCCAGCCGAGGAGGGATTTGCGGGGGTGGCTCATGTCATTGGTTCTAGCAAGCCTGGAGGGCCTACGTCAAGCGTCATTCTTTCGTAGCTTGGTCCTCATTTGACGGAACATCGTTCGCCGGAGGAACCGGTTGCGAAAGACGCCGCGCGGATCGAACTCCCCACACGTTGCTACGAATTCCCCCAGTCCCGGATAGCCGCGCTCCACGCCCGCCCCACCAGGAGGCAACCACTTGCCCCAGTGCAGGCGCGCTCGGAAGAGCGACGACAGGTCTTCGGCCAGGCAAGCCGCCACGCGCTGGAAGGGCTCCCGCGGCTCGGTCAGGGTGATGAGGCTGATCGCGTACCAGTCCTGCTCGTCGACGCCGTGGCCGGAGGCCATCGAGATCAGCGTGTCGTCGGCCAGCACCCGGCGGATGCAGATCGGGTAGTGGTGGACGTACGAACCGCGTTCGTCCGCCCTCCGCAGAACCTCCACAACAAACTCCACGGCCGCCGCGAGGTGCTCGCGCGCTACGAATACTTCCATCTCCAGGTGGCGAAACAGGCCGTGACGCATGGTGAGTTGCCGGTCGCTCCGGTCGGTGACCCGCCACCGGGGAAAGAGGAACAGCGGAAGAAGGCGCCGGTACAGCAGGTGGACCAGCCGACGGCTTCGCATGAGCGAGGAGGAGAACTTCACGCAGAGGTGTAGCAGCAGGTCGATCACGGTCAGCCAGTACACGCGGTACATCGCCGCGCCCCCCGTCCGACGGTTCTCCTGCGCCACACTCCGCTCATGCACGAGCCAGGTCCACGTGTGCGGCATGAGATAGAACTGCTGCAGCGGCGAGCCCGCTTCGCCCTCCAGGACGCTCTCCAGATCCGGTCGCCAGACGCACCTCTCTCGCACGTAGTACTGCGGCACGCACGGCAGGGTCAGCTCAAGGACGACGCCCATCGCCCCAACCGAGCATCGCGCCGCCCGCAGAGCACGTCCCGAATCGACGGTGCGCACCTCTGCGCGACCCTCCGCGTCGTAACAGGCGATCCGCATCGACCCCACATAGTGCGACATTGAGTGCCGGCCCGAGCCGTGAGTCCCCGTCGCGACCGCGCCAGCCACCGTCTGTCGGTCGATCAGCCCGATCGACGGCAGTGTCAGGCCGCGTTTTGAGAGGTGTTTGAGAAGGGCGCCGATCCTGACCCCGGCTCCCACCGTCACGCGTTTGCGGTCACCATCCACGTGCATGTGACGAAGGTGTCGCAGGTCTACAAGCGCGTCGGAGGATTCGATCCCGGGGTTCCACGAGTGCCCGGCCCCGAGGACCCGCACCGTCCCGTCGCGGTGCGTTTCGAGTATGCGGAGGACCTCTTGCTCGCTGCGTGGACGGTAGCTGTGGCGCGGCACGAAGCTGATGTTCCGGCCGAAGTTCGAGATCGCTGAGGCGGCCGTCACGAAGCCCGCCCCGGCCCGCGAGGCACCGCCGCCAGGAGCGTCCGCGTGTACCGATGCCTCGGCGCCTTGAAGAGCGTCTCCGTCGGGGCCGTCTCCACGATCTTCCCCCGGTGCATCACCGCGACCCGGTCGCACAGGTGCCTCACCATCCTCAGGTCGTGGGAGATGAAGAGATAGGTCAGCCCGAACTGCTCCTGGATGTCGGCAAGCAGGTTGACGATCTGGGCCTGGATCGAGATGTCGAGCGACGAGATGGGTTCGTCGCAGACGACGAGGTCCGGTTTCAGCGCCAGGGCTCGCGCGATGCCGATGCGCTGCCGCTGCCCGCCCGAGAACTCGTGCGGCATGCGCGCAGCGAGGGCGGGATCGAGCCCGACGAGGTTCATCAGCTCGGCGACTCGGTCGCCTCGTTCGGCGCGGCTCAGGGTTGTGTGCTCCACCAGCGGCTCGGCGATGGAGCGGCCCACGCTGAGGCGCGGATTGAGCGACGAATACGAGTCCTGGAAGATCATCTGCATGCGTGGGCGCAGAGCGCGGAGTTGCGCAGCCGTTGCGCGGCCTAGATCGGCGCCGTCAAAGACGACGAGCCCAGCCGTGGGTGGCGTCAGGCGCAGCACGGCGCGGGCCACGGTGGTCTTCCCGGAGCCGCTTTCGCCCACCAGCCCCAGCGTCTCGCCCCGGTCGAGCCGGAAGCTGACTCCGTCGACCGCGCGCACCGCTCCCGCCTCGCGCTGCATGGCCCCGCGACGCACGGGAAAGTGCTTCTTTAGGGCGGTGACTTGCAGGAGCGGCTCAGGGGACATGGCTCACGCGATTTTCTTCCGGCTCTCTCTCGGTCCCGAGCGCCGCGTCCCACCAGCACGCCGCGCGCGCCCCCTTCCCGACCGCCATCAACGGCGGCGTCTCCCGGCGGCAGCGGTCGAAGGCGTGCGGACACCGCTCCGCGAAGGCACACCCCCCCGGGGGGGTAGTCATGTCCGGCGGTTGGCCGGGGATCGCGGTCAGGCGTCCCGCGCCACCATTGCCGAGTGCGGGCAGAGATGCCAGCAGACCGCGCGTGTACGGATGCTCCGGCGCCTCGAAAACACGCTCGGACGGGGCGGTTTCGACGATCGATCCGGCGTACATCACTGCCACCCGGTCGGCCACGCTCGCCACAACGCTCAGGTCGTGACTGATCCAGATCATCGCCATGTCACGGGTCGCCCGCAGCTCGGCGACAAGGTCGAGGATCTGCGCCTGAATGGTCACGTCGAGCGCCGTCGTCGGCTCGTCGGCGATCAGCAGATCGGGATCGCAGGCCAGCGCCATCGCGATCATCGCCCTCTGGCACATCCCGCCGGAAAACTGGTGCGGGTAGTCGTCGAGCCGCGATTCGGGCCGCTCGATGCCCACGGACCGGAGCAGTTCGATGGCGCGATCGCGGGCCTCGCGACGCCCCAGCCCACGGTGCACCGCAAGAACCTCGGTCAGCTGTCGCCCGATGGTGAGCACCGGGTTGAGAGCCGCGCGCGGGTCCTGAAAGACCATGCCGATCTCCGCGCCGCGCACGCGCCTGATGCCCTCGTCGTCGAGAGAGAGGAGGTCGAGGCCCTTGAAGCTCACCCCGTCGGCGCGGACCTGCGTCCGGTGGAGGGGCAGCAGGCGGAGCACCGAGAGCATCGCGGCCGTCTTGCCGCAGCCGCTTTCGCCCACCAGCGCCAGGGTCTCGCCACGCCGCACCCTGAAGCTGATGCCGTTGACCGCGTGGACGACTCCCCGGTCGCCGAGGAAGCGGGTGTGGAGGCCGCGTACGCGGAGGAGGTCGGGGGAGGGGTTGGGGGGGCGGTTCGGCTTCGCAGGGTCGGGTGGACCGTGCCGCACCGTGGGGCCGTCGTTGCGGTCGGGCGTCATGGGGCGCCGCCGGGTGGAGCGCCGGCTTGGGCGGGCCGTGCCGCTGGGGGAGCCAGGCGCAAACGGGCCCGCAGCTCCCGCATGGTGACCCATTCCCCCCGCCGCAGCGACTCGATGCAGCCATGCACCAGGAGCAGGCTCTCGAGGTGATCGTCGCCCGTTGTCACAGGCTCGGACTCCCCGTGAATGGCCCCCAGGAACTCGGCGAGGAGCCCCCGCGTGTCGTCGACAAAGGGGGTGCAGGGCTCGAGCGGCTCGGCCACCGGGGTCTCGGCCTCGGCGTCGCCCTTGAAGTTGGGCCCGCGCAGCCCCAGCCCGCGATCGAAATCGACGCGGACGAGATCGTCGAACTGCTCGCGCTGAATGAGGCTCCCGCGCTCGAAATCGCTGCGCCAGCGGAAGTCCATGCGATTCCACGCCGCCGTCCACGTCCCGAGATAGTTGGCGCGCACCCCGCTCTCGAAGCGAAAAAGCACCGAAACGCAGCAATCGCCGGCATACGTGCTCCACGACGGACGCCAGGTGTCGCACACGAGCGACTCGACCTCCGCGTCGTAGCAGTAGCGCAGCAGGTCGAAGTGGTGGATGCTCTGCTCGAGCAGCATCGGATGCGCCATCGACATGACGTAGTCGTTCAAGTCGTCCCTGTTGCCGTCGCGCTGTCTGTGGTAGGTGAAGTGCGCATAGCTCAGCGCGCCCAGGCGTCCGTTGCGGACGTAGCGGCGTATGCGCTGCGACGAGGGGAGATGGCGGAAGTTCATTCCGACGAGGAGGTGGCGCCTGGCCGCCCGGGCGCGCGCGATCAGGTCGGCGACTTCGTCGAGGTCCTCCGAGAGCGGCTTTTCGCAGAGGACGTGGAGGCCGTGGGCCAGGGCGCGGCTGACGAGGGGGTGATGGGTGGCGGGCGGGGTGGCGATGATGACGGCGGCGGCGGCGATCTCGGCCCTGCGCAGCGCAGAGCCGAAGTCGCGTGCGACGAAGGCCCCCGGAGCGTGATCGTCGCGGGCGCGTTTGGCCCGGGTTTCGTCGTGGTCCACGATCGCCGCCAGCGTCGCGTTGGCGGCTTCGGCGATGACGCGCGCCCACATGGCCCCGCGCACCCCGGCGCCGACGAGGAGGATGCGGATGGGATCCCCCGTCACGACGGTGCTGGCACTTGGGGGCTCACGAGGCGGTCGTCCCACAGCTGCCGGACAAAGTCTTCGGCGGGCAGGATGTCGATGCCGTCGCGCGTGCGCCGGGGGCGAGCCTCCAGACAAACGATGACTCGGCGCTCGATCGATGGGTGATCGCGAACGATGCTGCGGAGCCCCCGAAGCTGGCGAGACCCGATGTTCGTGCTCGCCTTGGCCTCGACCGCCAACTGCATTTTGCCAACCACGAAATCCACCTCTGTCCCGCCAGCCAGCCGCCAATATGAGAGTTCGCCATCGAACTCCCGGTAACTGAGCCAGGCAGACAGCTCGTGGCACACCCAGTTCTCGAAAGCCTTCCCGAACAGCTCCGAGCGGGGAGCCAGGGGACCACGCCGTGCGAGACGGTTTACGATGCCTACATCCGCAAAATAGAACTTCGGAGCCTGAATGACCCGTCGCTTTGGGCGCGCACGATAGGAGGGGACCCAGCGAGCCAGCAGCATGTCCACCAGGACCTGGAAGTAATTCTTTACCGTGTGCTGCGAGACTCCGCATTCCGCGGCGATGTTCGAGAGGTTGACGACCTCCCCGTCGCTCAACGAGGCCGCGTCCAGAAAGCGCGAGAAGGCAGGGAGTTTCCGGACAACCCCCTCGGCAGCGACCTCCTGCACGAGGTAGTCGTTGATGTAGGCGTCCAGGAGGCGGACGGAGCGGGGGGACTGGTAGATCCGAGGGAGATAGCCGGTGTTCAGCAGGCGAGTCAGGTCGAAGTCTTCACCCAGTTCGCCCGCGGTGATCCCGAACAACTCGTAACGGATGGCTCGTCCTCCGAGGAGATTGGCGGCACCCCGCTTGACCTTGGTAGCACTGGATCCGCACAGCGCAAAGCTGATCCCCCGGTTCTCCATGAGCCAGTGGACCTCGTCCAGGAGCGCGGGCACCTTCTGAACTTCATCGATTACGACTTGGCGGTCCCGATCCAACCCCTCCGCTTCGATCTCCTGGCGCAGGAATTCCGGGTGGGTCAGGTAACGCCGGAACTCGTCGCTCTTCAACAAGTCGATCCAGCGACCATCTCCATAGTGATGGCGCAAGAGGGTGCTCTTGCCGGCCTGGCGCGGTCCCCAGAGGAAGAATGTCTCCGCGCCGGCATCGGGTAGAATTCGTGATCGTTTGAACATGTACTGCAATTTATCATGATAATTTGAAGTAGCAACACATATTATCAGAAATTCTATTGCGCCCCGCGTGCCCGCTCGACGAACCGCTTCATGCGCGCCAGTGCTTCCTCCATGGACTCGAAACGTGACAGCAGCGTGATCCGGATGTGCCGGTTCGACGGGTCCGCGAACATGGTGCCCGGGAAGACCATCACCTGCTCCTGGCGCAGCAGTTCCAGGCAGAAGGTCTCGGCGTCCAGTCCCGTGCTGGAGATGTTGGCGTAGACGTACATCCCGCCGCCCGGGCGCCCGTAGGAGATGCCCATCTCGTCGAGGTGGCGGAGCACCAGAGCGAGGCGCCGTTCGTACTCGGCCAACATCGAGGCGATCGCCGCTTCCCCGCTCTCCAGGGCCGCGAGCGCGCCGCGCTGCAGGGCGGGCGGCGTGCAGATGCTCAGCGTGTGCTTGATCTCGACGGCCGGCCCCATCAGCCACGCGGGCGCGGCGAGGTAGCCCACGCGCCAGCCGGTCATCGCGTACGCCTTGGAGAAGCCGTTCACGGTGACGGTGCGGTCGAGCATTCCGTCCAACGCCGCGAGGCTGACGTGCTCGGCGTCCCCGAAGATCAGCTTCTCGTAGATCTCGTCGGAGATGACCACGAGGTCGTGCTCCACGGCCAGCCTCGCGATGCGCTCCAGCTCCGCGCGCGGGGTTAGTCCGCCGGTCGGGTTGTTCGGGTTCGCGATCACCAGGAGCTTCGAGCGCTCGGTGAGTGCGGCCCGGATGGCGTCGGCCCTGAGCGCGTAGTCGTCCTCCTCCAGCGTCGGAACGTCCACGATCTTGCCGCCGGCCAGCCTGACCATGTAGTCGAAGGCGTTGAAGCGTGGGGCCTGGAGCACCACCTCGTCCCCGGGGTCGACCAGCGCGAGAATCGCGATCAGGAGCGCTTCCTGCGCGCCGTTGGTGACTATGACCTGGTTGGCCGAATACTTAACATTATTGTTAAGTTTCAGCTGAAACGCGATTGCTTCCCGCAGTTCCTGTAATCCGGGCGGCGGAGTGTAGTGCGTGTAGCCGCTGATCAGGGCGTCCGCGCCCGCAGCGACGATCGCGGGCGGCGTCTCGAAATCGGGATCGCCGCGGCCCAGCGTGATGATGTCGTCCAGACCGGCAGCCAGTTCGAGCATCCGCGTGCGGAAGCTCGACTTGACGCTGACGGCGCGCGAGGCCAGGCGGGCGTCCATCAGGCCGCCTGCCGCGAGTACAGGCAGCACCCCCGCACAAACGTCATCTGCACCCGCTCCAGATCGGCGAGGTCGGCCAGCGGATTCCCATCCACCACGATCACGTCCCCCTCCTTGCCCGTCTCGAGCGTCCCGATCCGGTCGTCCAGCCGATTCATGATTGCCGCTTCACGCGTCGCGCTCATGATCGCGGCGTGATTGTCCGCCACCACCCCCACCTCGATCATGAACTCCATCTCGGGCACCACCACCCCGTGACGCACGGCCGGACTCCCCGCGTCGGTCCCGAACACGATCCGCACTCCCGCGCGTGCCGCCCGCAGCAGCCCGTCGTAGCGGCTCTTGTCGGCAACCGCCCGCTGGCGCTCCCTGATCTTCCACTCGGGAATGTTGTACCTGCGCGCAATCTCGGGCTTCGACTGAATCACCACCGGCGAGAATGTGGTCACGATCGGCACGCCCCGCTCCACCAGCTTGGCAATCGTCTCGTCCGACATGCTCCCGCCGTGCTCCACTGTGTCGATCCCGAAGTCGACCGCCCGCGCGATCGCCGCGTCGAAGGTGGCGTGCGCGGTGATGGGTATCCCGTTGCGGTGGGTCTCGTCGACGATCGCCGCGAGCTCCTCGTCGGTGAACTCCAGCAGGTCGTGACACATCATGATCTTGATGAGATCGGCGCCGGCCTTCACCTGCTCCCGCACCGCGCGCCGCATCTCGTCGGCCCCGGTCGCCTCCCGGCAGCACCAGTAGGTATGGCCGCCGGTCTGGACGATCGCCTCGGCGCAGATCAGCAGGCGCGGGCCCGCGAACACCCCCTGCTCCACCGCCTGCTTGGCGAACTCACCGCTCCGGTTCATCCCCAGGTCGCGCACCATCGTGACGCCGCCGCGCAGGTTGGCCAGCATGTTTGCGGCCGCCTTGTAGGCGCTGATCTCGGGGGCGTCGCCCATCGACTGGGCCGCGAGATCGTGGATCCCGTCCCAGGCGAGGTGGGCGTGGCTGTTGATCAGGCCGGCCAGGATCGTACCGCCTGTCGCGACGACGGCTCGACCATCCTTCGCGGCCGCGCCCCAATCCCCGACCGACACGATCCGGCCCTCGTCCAGGGTGACGTGGCCGTCCTCGATCACCTTATCCCCCACCCCCGTGATCACCCGGCCCCTCAGCGTGACCGAGGCGGGCTCGCGCGGCGCCAGGTCCTGCAGGACGGGCTGGAACTTCCAGGCTGGTGCTTCGGGCATGTGAGTCTCCGTGAGTCAGGTGGCGCGGGTGTGTCGGATCCCGAGCGCGTCAGATTCCGAGTTCCGCGAGCGCCCTCGCGCCGCCGTCGAGATTGGTGAGCTTCATGCTCGCGTAGTTGGGCGAATAGATGACGCCGGCCGCCCCAGCCGAGTATGCAGCGTGCACACTCTCGTACACGATTTCGGGCGTGCAGGCCGCCTGATCCGGGCTGGAGCGGGGCGCGTCGACGCCGACGCCCATCAGCACCGGCAACTCGCCGTTCAGCGCCTCGATCGTGTCGCGGCATTGGCCGCCAACATACGTGGATGGGCGCATCCCCGCGCCGAGAAGCTCGTCCCACGGCGCCTCGTCGAGGCCGAGAATGCGGTACATGATCGGCGTCAGCTCGGCGGGCGCCAGGTCGCGGAGCAGCGTCGCGTGCAGCTGCTTCATCTCGCCCAGGTAGATCCCGCCCGACTGATGCTGATAGGTGATCGGCTTCACCCAGTCGGCATAGTCCTTCGTCTCGGCCCACGGCCACTGCGCCTTGCGAAATGGGTTGAAGTGGTTGCGGTTCCACACGTTGAGCCCGAACTCGAGCGCCGGATCGCACCACTTGACGAGCCCGTACAGCTCGCGGTCGAGGTCCTTGTTGCGCCTGACCCAGTGCCGCTCCAGCAGCAGAAACTCGGGGTTGTCGAGGAGCACGCGGAGCCCGGTGATCAGCGCGCCGTCGGTGAAGTGCTCTCCCGCACGCGCGCGCTTGAAGTAGTTGTGGAGGAGGCTGCACGCCCTCCGCGCGGCTTCCGCGTCGATGCCCGCGGCCCCCATGCTCGCCAGGCAGTGCGTGCAGAAGCACCCCGGTGCCATCCCGGTGACGAGCTGGTCGAGTGGGCTCCGCCTCTCGTTGCACCACATGATGCCGTCGATGTCGTAGCTCCGGCAGTGGTCCTCGATCAGCGCGTGCCACCAGGTCCGGTAGTCCGGGTTCTCCAGGCAGGGGGCGCCGCTGATCCGGCCCAGGTAATCCACCTCCATGTACTGGACCAGGTTCGGGATCTGCACGGTGTTGGCGGATCCGTGGCCCGCATACTTGAACAGCGGCTCCATCAGCTCCGGGATCACCTTCATCCCGCGTTTGCGGGCGCCGGGGATGACCATTTCGAGTATGTCGCGGTCCCGCATGCGTTCGTCCGGCGCGCGGAAGTTGGTGACGGACGTGTTGCGGTAGAACTCGGGGTGATCGGCCAGGTAGGACCCGCCCTGCACCTCGAGCGGCTCGAGTACGCCGTGGTCCGGCCATCCGTCGATCTTCCACGAGATGCTGCGCCCGATCTTCAGGCCGAGCCAGCTCACCGTGCCGAGCAGGATCGCGTTCACGCCCACGCGCTCCTGGAGGGTGTCGAGCACGGTGTCGACGCCCTCGTCCACGAAGCTGGCGGGCCCGATCTGGACGCCTACGAACCTGTCGCTCACTGTCACCTCCCTTTCAGCCTGGGATCGAGCATCTCCTGCAAGCTGTCGCCCAGGAGATTCGTTGCCATCACCACCGTGAATATGGCGAGTCCCGGGAAGGTCGAAATCCACCACGCCCTCCCCAGCACGTCGCGACCCGCCGCAGCCATCAGCCCCCACTCCGGCGTCGGAGGCTGTGCCCCAAGCCCCAGGAAGCTCAGCCCGGCGCCGACCGAGATGGCGTGTCCGAACTCGAGCGTCGACAGCACGAGCAGCGGCACCGCCGTGTTGGGGAGCACGTGCCGCAGCATGATTCGGAAGTCCGGGACACCGATGAGGCGCGCCGCGTCGATGTACGCCTCCTCGCGAACCGTGAGCACGGTGCCGCGGACCAGGCGGGCATAGCGCGGGATCGTGGACACGCCGACCGCAATCATGACGTTCGTGATGCTGGGACCGAGCGCGGCGATGACCACCAGCGCCAGGAGGATGCCCGGGAAGGCCAGCATTGCGTCTACGACGCGCATGAGGACCGTGTCGACGGCCCCGCGGTAGTACCCGGACACGAGGCCCAAGGCGGATCCAATCGCGGCGCCGATCGCGACGCTGATGAAGCCGAGCAAGAGCGACACGCGCGCGCCGTGGATGACGCGGCTGAATACGTCTCGGCCGAGCCGGTCGGTGCCGAACCAGAACTCGGCGGATGGGGCTTCGCGCGCTCCCGAAACGGTAGTGAGGGGGTCGTGCGGCGAGGCTGCGGGCGCGAGGAGCGCGAGCAGCGCCCAGGCGACGAGGATCGTGACACCTGCGACGAAGGCGGGGGTGAAGGTGCGGCCGCGGATAGTCATGCCGGGGCCTCGTCGCGGATGCGGGGATCGAGCCACGCCGCCAGGAGGTCCACCCCCAGGTTCACGACGACGTACATCGTGGCCATGAACAGCACGATCCCCTGCACCAGCGGATAGTCCTTCCAGAGAATCGCGCTCACCACGAGCCGGCCCAGCCCGGGGCGGCTGAAGACGGTCTCGGTGACGACAGCACCGGCGAGCATCGCGCCAAACTGCAGCCCGAGCATGGTGAGAACCGGGATCAGCGCGTTGCGGAGCGCGTGGCGCAGATAGACGATGCGTTTGGGGAGTCCCTTGGCCCAAGCGGTGCGTACGTAGTCCTGGACCAGCACTTCGAGGAGCGAGGCACGGGTGAGGCGGGCGATGACGCCGGCGGACACGAGGCCGAGTGAAAGGCTTGGGAGGACCAGGGACCGAATACCTTGGGAGCCAGCCGGAGGGAACCAGGGCAGCCAGAAGGCGAACGCCAGGATCAGGAGCAGGCCCAGCCAGAAGAGGGGCAGCGAGACGCCGGCGTAGGCGAGGATACGGCTGAATCCGTCGATCCAGGAGCCCTGTTTGAGCGCGGCGAGCACACCGGTAGTGACACCGATGAGGACGGCAAAGAGGATGCCGCCGAGGCTCAAGGCGAGCGTGGACCCCAGGCGGTCCAGGATCAGGTCGAGGACGGGCTGACGAAGCCGGACTGAGGTGCCGAGGTCACCAGTGGCAGCTCCGCCCAGAAACCGGCCGTATTGCACGGGAAGTGGGTCATTCAGCCCCATCTCCTCACGCAGTTGCTCTTGGCGTTCCGGAGTGACGGAGCCGCTTTCCGCCCCGGAGAGCATGAGCTGCACCGGGTCGCCGGGCAGGGCATGCATGATCGCGAAAACCGCCACCGAGACGAGGAGGAGGACGACACCGAGTTGGGCCAGGCGGCGGGCGAGGTAGCTGGCGAGCATGGGGAGAAAATACGGCAGCGGGCAAGCGGGAGCGAACGCCCTCTCAAGGCGGTTGACATCGTGCCCTGGATTCCCTTAGGATCATGTTGCAGTTGGGAGGGATGCCCCGGCGGTCCGTCGAGCCACCTGGCTCGCCCGGCTGCATTTTTTTGTGGCTCGAAGCCAGCACCGCGCGATTGAGAGGCGGGTGGCGATGCGCTCGGTCACCCCAAGTCGGTGGCGCCGCTGCCTACCATTTGACGTAGACGCCCCGGTACCTTTCGGGGTCCTCATCCTCTGGTTCCGAGGCGTGTTTGGCCCTGGTCTCGCGATCCCGTTCTCGGTCCTCCGGCCTGGCGTTGGCCCAGCAGGCATCACACTCAGTCCGTCCCCAACCGACACGCCGCCGCTCGCCCGGCTTCCCGCAGCGCACACAAACCCACCCGCTGACTAACTCGACCAGCCAGACGGCCCCGGTTTGGTAAGGCGTCATTGGCGTGGTTTGCACCTTCAGCTTCCCCCCCTTTTCCTTCATCCAGCGCAAGCGCCACGGGGTGTGGTCCGGATCGCTCGGTCGCTCATCCTGTTCCGGCCGCAATGTCAGGAGCAGCGCCCGTACCAGCCCTGCCCACCCCGGCCCGCCAGCCCACAGGCGCATAGCCGCTTCGTCGTCGTCGGCCTGCATGAGTTGTTCGATGGCATCGGCATACAGCGTTCCCAGTCGGCCGTAGTGGCGCCAGTTGTCATGGTCCCACTCGTTGCCGGTCATTCCGCCCCGAAGGTCCTGCGTCCACTGGCCGGGGGATACGGCCTCCGGTCCGTCCTTTTCGTTTGCCGGCGCCCATTCCCTGGGCAGACGAATGGTGTTCGGTTCGAGGCATCCGTTGCACCGGCTCATGGTGCGCTCACCTGCGGCGTTCGCCCATGGATCAGCCTTGCCACCGCAACGCTCGCACGTTTCGGCACTCAGCGCTTCGGCGGCGGCCAGCATTCCACGCACGTCGTCGGGTGGATCATCCACCTGCAACCGCAACCGTCCGTCGACCACCATCGCGCTTTGCAACGTCCGTCGGCGGTCCTTCCTGAACCGCGCGTGTTCGGCGAGATAACTGACGAGTCCGACGATGTTCGTCCATCCGGGGCGCTGCTCGCGCGACCACTTCTCCGTCGTCATGCTGCCTGTCTCCTACTCCTTCACCAACTCCGCATTATGCACGAAATAGAACTGCCCCTCCGACGCCAGCTCGAACCCGCGCACCTCATCTGACACCGCATAGAAGATCGGCTCGCTCAACGTCGGCAGCATCAGCGCATTGTCCATGATGATCTTCTGCGCTTCCTGGGCCAGCTCGCACCGCCGCTCCTGATCGGGAATCGCCCTCAGCTGGCTCACGATGCCGTCCAGCTCCCCGTCCACGAACCCCGTCCACGCCCACCCCCCCACCACATCGTGGGCCGAGTTCCAGAGCATGTCCATCAGCATGGGATCCGGGCTGCGCTGGCGCTCGTAGATGAGGTCGAAGTCGCGGGCATTCACCATCTCCAGCTGCACCGGACCCGGCACAATCTCGATGCCGACATCGATGCCGAGCGGCCGCCACTGCGCCTGAATCGCCTCGCCCATCTCCTCGCGGTCGAGGATGGTCCAGCGTACGCGCAGGGGCGTGCCGTCCTCGACGCCGGGGACGCCGTACGCCTCCCGGATGCCATCGCCGTCGCGGTCCGTGTAGCCGGCCCGTTCCAGGAGCTGCCGCGCCGTCTCGGGATCGTGCCGATAGTAGTCCGCGTTCCCTTCCCAGTAGCAACGGTGAACCGTGTTGAGCGGGCCGTCGGACACCAGGTAGTGGCCATCGTACAGCAGGTCGTTGATGGCCTGCTGGTCGGTCCCGTAGAGCAGCGCCTGGCGCACCCGCAGGTCGTTGAAGGGCGGCCGCCGCACGTTCATCACCATCTGCAGGCCAGTCCCGGCCTGATAGCCGGTCAGAAGCGAGAAGCCCTCCGCGTCGCGATAGTCCTCGATGTACGCGGTCGGCAGATTCATGGCGATATGGGCGTTGCCGGTGCGGACGATGTTGCCCAGCACGGCTTCCTCGCCGATGAAGCGGATCGTCACCCGTTCCACCTTCGCCGGGCCGGCGTCCCGGCTGATTGAATTCCAGCCGCCGTAGCCGTCCCAGCGCCGCACGGTGACGTGGTCGTTGGGGACCCACTCTTCCAGCAGGAACGGCCCCGCGCCCACCAGGTGGCGGTCGAACTCCACGATGCCCCACTGCTCCGCCGCGGCCGGGGACCAGATCGGGACACGCCGGAAGGCGTCGAGGACGGTGACCCAGGGGGCCTCGTAGTGCAGCGTGACGGTGGTGTCGTCGACGATCTCCACGCGCTCGACCGGGCCGACATGCGCCGCCATTTCACCGGACCGCGTCGCCGGATCGAGGATGCGCTCGACGTTGTACCGGACGGCAGCCGCATCAAACGGCGTGCCGTCCTGGAAGACGACGCCGCTCCGCAGGGTGAACGTCCACTCGTCCGCCACCTCGTTGGACGACCAGCCGGTCGCGAGAGCCGGGTGGAATCCGCCGTCGGGGCCGATGATCAGCAGGGGGTCGGCGATCATGTAGTCGATGAGCCACGCGGTCTGGTACGGCTCGATGTGGCCGTCCAGGGACGCGGGCTCGCGGGAGGCGGGCCAGGCGATGATGAGCTCGTCTGCGGCGTCGCCGGCGTCCGAAGGGCCGCAGGAGGCGGCGAGCAGCAGTGAAGCGGCCGCGATCGCACGCTCGAGGGTTGTGCTCATCCCCGCAACGCCTTCGTCCCGTCCTTCAATGCATAAGCCTCGTAACCCACTGTTTGCAAAAGATTTGCGAATTGTCCCGACTGTATGCCATTGTCACAAAACAAGACATACTTAACATCTTTGTTTAGTATCGTGACCAAGTCAGGAAACTCAGCTGGCAGCACCCGCTTGGAGCCGGGATGACGCCACCCGTCGTCCTGCTGCCGGGGGCGGCAATCGATCACGCGGGCCCCTGCCGGGAGGGAGTCGACCCACAGGTAGTCGCGTTGCAGGTCGGAGTCGGCGAGCTTCCGCACGTCCAGCACCTTGCGCGCGGCGACGGCGCGGTCGACGAGGCCGGGGTCGAGTGGCGCCTCCTCTCGGTCCACCGCCAAAACCTTCGCCGCAGTGACCGGCTTCCCCTCCAGAATTGCGCAGTACTCCTTGACGCGCGCGGATAGAGCGGCGGTCCCGATTCGCTCGGCGATGCGAATGATCTCCTGCTTGTCGAATCCAACCAGGGGACGCAGCACGGGACGGGTCGCGGCGGCCTCGATCGCGCGCAGGTTTCGCAGCGTCTGGGACGACACCTGGCCCAGCGACTCGCCGGTGACCAGCGCGTCGGCACCGACGTCGGCGGCCACCTGTTCGGCGGCGCGGTACATCAGCCGCTTGAGGACGACCTGCCAGTAGCGGGGGGTCACGCTCTTCTGGAGTGCGCGCACCGGCTCAGCGAAGTCGACGACGTGCAGGCGCGGACGGTTGCCGTAGCTCCAGCGGTCGGCGAGGACCCTGGTCACCTGGATGACCGAGCGCTCGAAGGCGGGGCCGGCCAGGTTGCAGAAGACGTAGTCGAGCGGGACGCCGCGCTTGAGGAGGAGCCAGGCCGCGACGGCCGAGTCGAAGCCCCCGGAGATCAGGCAAACGGCCCTGCTCTGGACGCCCACGGGCAGGCCGCCGGGCCCCTCGGTGCGGCTGCTGAAGAGGTAGGCGCGATGGTCGCGGACCTCGACGTGGACGGTGACTTCGGGAGTGGTGAGGTCGACGGTGCCGTAGGGGTTGAGCGCGGCCCCGAGCTCGACGGCGATGTCGCGCGACGAGAACGAGTGGCGGCCGGTGCGGCGGGGCGCGACGGCGTAGCGGCGGCCGGTGACGGCGTCGCGGTAGAGGTCGTGCCCGATGCGCACGATCTCGGCCAGGTCGGCGTCGATGACGGCGTCAACTCTTGAGTAGGAGCTGAGGCCGAAGACGCGGGTCGCTGCTCCCATCGCCTCGCCAGCCGTCGATGCCCCACCCGGCTCCGCCAGCGTGATGAACAGGCGGCTCCAGCGGTCGCGGATCCGGGGATTGGCGCCGGTGGAGCGGAGGGCGTCGTTCAGGTTGCGGACCAGCTGCTTGTGGAAGCGGCGGCGCGTGCGGTTGGACTTGCTGGCGACTTCCGCGGCGATGCGGACGAGGTAGTAGGCGTCTCGGGCGCCGGGCTGGGGGTCGCTGCGCCGGTCGGGCGAGACTGCGGGTGACTCGTCGGAAGGGTTGGGGGGGTCAGCGCGCATTGGCCCTCGCCTCGATTGTTGCGCACCGATTCATGACGTCCTCGAAGCTCTCAGCGTTCTCCAGTAGCATGCCGGACCCCTGCATCTGACGATAGTCCTCGGCCAGGATGTCGCGCAGCGGCTGATCCGGGATCAGTTGAAGGTGTCCGGATACGGCGGCCATGTAGTCGATCCAGTCTCCCGCGACGTTCTTTTCGCGGAAGAATATCGCCTTATGGCGGGCGACGGCGCGGGCGAGCGCACGGTCGCTCAAAGCCTTCTCGACGTAGCCGCCGACGTCGAGTCGAACCAGGTCGTGCCAGTGGCGGGAGAGACGAGTACCTCGGTGGCGTGCGCGGCGGCAGAAAACGTGAATGGCCGTGGCCTTCTCCCAGAACGTGCGCTCGAGCAGCATCACGTGAGGTCTTGCGGTCGGGAAGCGGATGTCGGGCACAAACCCGGCCGCGTCGCATTCCACCAGCCGTTGTTCGCGAGGTTCACCAGTCGACCGCGCTCCGAACTCGACTATCACCTCGGGCCGGATGAATCCGTAGTCGCCAAACAACGGATCGTAGCGCAGGTAGACCCGATCTCCTTCGGCGCGGAGGTTGGCAGGCCATCCGTCTGTCGTCATGCCCTCGGCGAGCGCCGGCAAGGCTTCGTCCCTCGCCCATTCCACCAGGCGTGGCCGGATTGTCCGCGTCCAGCGCTGCTCCTGGCTTCGGGTCGGCGGAAGTGCCTCCCGGCCGGCATCGCCCACCAACTCGGGCGCGAAGCGCCGGATGTCGTAGGTGACATCGACATCCTCGGAGCACCTTCGGATGGCTCGATAGGCCTTCGAGAGTGATGTGCCGCCCTTGAACACCAAGTCCGCTCCGAAATGTGCGCCGAACAGGACAGACAAAGTCTGAACTACCCAGATGTCCTTTTCGAACAGCTCCGGAGGATGCCCGGTATCTCTGACGATGGCATCAAGCACCTCACGGCGGTCAGACACTGGGAGCTGCTGAAAGTCGAGGCTATCCACGGGTCACCAACGTGCTTACGGGTTCGGCCATCCAGGACGGCAGGATGGCCCGCGCGGCGGCCAGTTCAGCCAGGTCCGCTTCGGAGAGCGTGCGCTTGATAACCTCAAGGCCCTCTTCGATTTCGTGTGGACCGAGCCAGGCCATCGCGCGAACTGCGAGACCGGCCGGCCTCCCCGGTGCCACTAGTTGCCAGCGGGGTGCGTGACGGGTTTCGAGGACCAAGGCGAACAGCTGCAATTTCCGACTGGGGCCCGACGTCAGATACACCATTCGTATTGGCACCTGCGTAGTCAGCCGGAGCAAGTTTGCAGCGGCTCCGCCGGACGGTACGATCGTCTCGCCCCAAAGAGCCGAGAGCGCCGCGATGACTTTGGGGGGAGAAGGCGCGCGCACCCCGAACCGGGTGTGAATCGGCCGCATGTATACTCCACGACACACCCGCAATAGGCTTCCGCGCCGAGCCAGTCGTGACAATGCCTGGTCGACCGCCGCACGGTTGCCCAGGTGCAGCAGTGTGCCTGGACAGATCGGCGCCGCCTCGGGCAGTGCCTCGGCATGTTCCATGATGCGTTTTGGCAGGCTGGCCATGGCAATCCCCTCTCCCAGGCCGGATGATATGTCAGAAATAGTATATTATATCTGACACTTGTTTCGCAAGACGGCACAACCAGTGCACCCCCCGAATCATCTCAATTCCAGGACATTCCCCGCAGCTTCTTCACGTCCAGATTCCCGCCGCTGAGCACGCAAACCGTCTTCGTCCCCGCGGGCGCGTCCACCAGCCCCTGCAACAGTGCACCCACCGGCGAAGCCGCCGCGCCTTCGGCCACGAGCTTGGCCCGCGTCATCAGCCACAGCACGGCCTCGAAGATCTGCTCGTCGGGGAGGGTCACGATCTCGTCCACGAAGCGCGAGACGACGGAACAGGTGTTCCCGCCCACCCGTTTCACGACGAGCCCGTCGATGACGCAGTCGACGGTGTCCAGCGTCACGCGCGACCCCTGTGCCACGCTGCGCTTCATGGCCGGCGCCCCGGACGACTCGACGCCGATCACGCGGATCCCCGGGTTGAACGACTTCACCGCCATGGAGATCCCGGAGATCAGGCCGCCACCGCCGATCGGCACCACCAACAGCTCCACCTCGGGGAACTGTTCCATGATTTCGAGCCCGAGGGTGCCCTGCCCCGCGATCAGGTCGGGATCGTCGAACGGGTGGATGTAGGTGTAGCCCTCCGTCTCGACCAGTTCCAGCGCCTTCTCGTTGGCCTCGTCCCAGATGCCGCCCTGGAGGACGACGCTCGCGCCGTAGCCTTTTGTGGCCGCGACCTTCGCCGGCGTCGCGTTCTCGGCCATGCACACCACGGCCTTCACACCGTAGTGCCGCGCCGCGATCGCCACCCCCTGCGCGTGATTGCCGGCCGAGGAGCAGATCACGCCCCGCGCGCGTTCCTCGTCGGTCAGCCGCGCGATCTTGTTGAGCGGCCCGCGCACCTTGTAGGAGCCGCCGCGCTGGAAAAGCTCGGCCTTGAGGCGCACGTCGAGACCGCACGCCTCGCTCAGCGAGCGGCTGGTGAGCAGCGGGGTCTTGTAGACATGGGGCCCGACGTTCTTGTAGGCCGCTTCGAAGTCCGCCCTGGTGAGGGTCAGGCCCGGTATGCCGGGGCGCGTGCCCGCGCTCACGAGCTGATCCCCGGCAGGCGGAGCGGGCCGCCAAGCCAGCCGCGCACCTCGTGGGGTCGGTAGGGCGCCTCGAGTTCGGCGCATTCCTCTTCGGTGAGGACCAGGTCGACCGACGCGGCCGCCGCGTCCATCTGCTCGACCTTCGTGAAGCCGACGACCGGCGCCGCGACCGCCGGCCGCGACAGCAGCCACGCGAGCGCCACCTGCACGGGCTCGACGCCGCGCCGCTCGGCAACGCGCAGCGTAGCGTCGACCACGTCCCAGTCCGAATCGTGGTCGTAGAGCTCGTCTGCCAGAGGTGCGTCGTGTTCGTCCCGCGTCGAGGCCTCGTGCTTCCCCCGGGAGCGCTTACCCGTGAGCAGGCCGCGCGCCAGGGGCGACCAGGGAATGACGCCCAACCCTTGATCCACACACAATGGCATCATTTCACGCTCCTCTTCCCGGTAGACCAGGTTGTAGTGGTTCTGCATGGAGACGAAGCGGGCCCAGCCGCGGCGCTCGGACACCGAGAGCATCTTCATCAGCTCCCAGGCGAACATCGAACTCGCGCCCAGGTAAAGAACCTTGCCGTCCTGGACCAGGCGGTCGAGTGCGGCGAGGGTCTCCTCGACAGGCGTGTTCGGGTCGGCCCGGTGGATCTGGTAGAGGTCGATCCGCTCCAGGCCCAGGCGCCGCAGCGAGGCCTCGCACGACTGGATGATGTGCTTGGCCGAGAGGCCGCCGCGATTCGGCCCCGTGCCCATCCGCATGCGGCACTTGGTGGCCACAACCGCCTCTTCCCGGACCGCATACTCGCGCACCGCCTTGCCGGTGATCTCCTCGCTCACGCCCAGCGAATACACGTCGGCGGTGTCGAAGAAGTTGATGCCGAGTTCGACGGCGCGCCGGAAGAACGGCATGGCTTCGTCGTCTTCGAGCATCCAGGGGCGCCACGCGCGGCTGCCGAAGCTCATGCAGCCAAGCGCGATGCGCGAGACGACCAGGCCGCTGTTTCCTAGGAGGGAGTATTGCAAGGGGGGTGGGCTCCGGGGTTGGGGGGAGTGGTGGGGTTGGACGGTGAACTGCGGGATCGGGTCTCCCGGGTAAATCATGTCGTGTGGACTATACCGCCGGGCGTGTCGGCGGCGCACCCCCCGGCATCCGCCGTCTCAAGAAAACTGTCAGCCGACTCCTTCAGAACAGTCGGCCATCCCAGGCTACACGGACGGTATCCACCACCCTGACGCGACCGAAGTCCGGGTGAAGCGGATTCAGGATCACGTTCCGGCCCCATGGCTGCGCCACGTATGAAGGCACCTGCATGGCTACCGACTCGCCGGACGCAACCCAGGTTCGTCCGATCCTGCGGGATGTGATCCCGTTGCGCCAGTCCGGATGGTCGGCCTCCTCAATGACCCGGAACTCGCACCGTTTAGGCAAGGCGATTCGCGACGCGATGCGTTGGGTGGGCGCTTCGCCGCGGCCATGAAGAACAAGCTGCTCCAGCAGCGCCCCTTCATAGGCCACGGCGGTATAGATCAGTTGAATCCCCGGGGGGTTCCAGCGTCCTCCGTAAATGGCGGCTCCCCAACCATCCAGGGGAGAATAGCGGCGACCATGAACCCTGTAGAGGTCCACAGGCTATACGGGAAGCCCGTGGTCCAGCGCGTGGATCATGTACTCCACCTGTCGGGCACCTACATCCGAACGCGCGAGTTCAATGGGCACCTCATTGCTCAGCAGCATGTGCGGGGTTGTCAGGAACTGTGCGGCACCCCTCTCGAAGCCCCAGACATCTTTGGCAAGCGCAATGACCGCAGCGACCCGCAGGACGGCTTCGCCTTCTTCCCTCGTCAGCCGGTCTCGCCGTCGCAGGGTGGCTCTCGAAATGATCTTGTTCACGAACTCCGAAGCGCGCCGGACACCCAGCCTCTTCAATTGGGTCTGCAATTCCTTGACGGCCTCGGCGGGCAGCCCGTCCTCCACGGACTTGCGAACCCGATCCAGACCTGACAACGACCCGCCGTACGCCGGACTGGCCTCCCGCACCATCTGCGAAGCTAGTCTGGCCAGACTGAATTCTCGGCACGCATCTGAATCGGACCCGGCAGGCTTGTCGACCTCTGCGGGAGGCTCCGCGCGTGCGTGATATTCCGGTGATTCGTTCATATGCACATAATCTATGTTCATACGAACATCTCTGCAACCAAGCGCGCGCCCCGACCGCGCCAGGCGTTGCGCCTGGCGGGCCGGGGCGCTGCCCCTACGTCGCAGAAAGCTGCCGCCGTCCTCCTACGGGTTCCTGTCCATGCAAACAAATCCTTCGGGATTCGACTGCTCCGAAAGCGTCAGAATGAACACAACGTCGGTCCCGTAGCTCTGCGGGCCCTTGTAGTGGCCCACCGGATGCGTGTCGTTCTGGGACCGCCCGTAGTGGCGCAGGAGCCGCCGCAGGTCGCCCATGCGGTGACCCGTCGCGAAGAGCCAGAACGCGCGCTCGCGGAACACGAGATCCAGCCGGGCGTCGGGCGATCCCGGATCCATCAGGGGCTCCAGGGGCGGATCGATCGCGACGGCTCGCAGGTCGTTGAGGATCGACAACCAGTTGCTGCCCCCTGCCTGCAGATCCGCCTCGGCTTCGATGAGCCGCGCCTCGATTCCGGAGGCCAGAAGAATCGGTTGATAACGATCCGTGTACCGGGTGAAGTAGTAGTGGTCCGTCTCGCCGTCCCTGCCTGTCCCGAGCAGCTCGGTCGGAACGCGTGGATCATTGGCGCTGACGAAATCGAGTCCGTTGCCCCCCTCACGATCCGACACGGTGATGGCACCCCACACGTCTGACTTGCTGTTCGTGTTGAAGATGACATTCTGGAGCCCGGACCCGGACGAGTTCAGCTCGGCGTAGTACTCGTAGTCGGTAGGGACGCCCGCAACCGCCGAGGCAGCGGCGGCAAAACGGCCCAGATTGGTCAGTGCCCGGCCGCGGGCGACTCGCACCAGATTCATGATGCGCGGGTCGGAGGCCGCATAGTCGAGCGCGACGTCCAGTTCGGCCACTGCGCGCGTGGTCATGCTGTCGCTGGTGATCGGTCCACCGTAGACCGGCTTCAGGTCGACCACCTCGCTGAGCGGGGTTCCGTTGCAGTTGACCTCTCCCAGGAGCAGTGCCGCGAGGCCGCGCACGGCATGGAGCTGCCCGATGGCGGCACGCTCTTCCGGCGCGTGTTCGAGGTACAGGTCGATTCCCAGTTGAGCGAAGGTTCGTCCCCGGCCCAGCAAGATTGGCCCCCACTCGGTGAAGGTCGAGGCCTGCTCGCGGTAATCGACGGCGGCCCAGGAGTTGAAGGAGTCGGACAGGTAGAATTCGTCCGAAAACCGCCCGGTGGTAGAGGTTATGCCGGAGAATTGACTGTACAGGTTGTCGATCGCGGCAGCGCCGAACGACGCCGCACCTTCGGCATTGTCGACATCCTGCGGCTGCACGACATCCGGCGCCTCGACATTCGTAAGCGCGTCGCAGCCGATCAGGAGCATGCAGGTGATGACCCCGAGGAAGCAGGGTCTCTTTCTTTCCATGTACATTGTGGGTCCTCCTCAGAAGTTGAGCTTCACGCGCATGATCATGTAGCGGGCCGGGGGCGCGGTGGGATTGTCATAGCCCAGGTCCCAGCGGGTGCCGAAGTTTCCGCTGAGCGACGGATTCGCCGTCACCTCAGGGTCGGGACCGGTATAGTCCGTCCAGAGCATCAGGTTTCTGGCGCTCAGCGATACCGTCGCGCTGCTGGCTCCCAACCCGAGCGGCTGAAGCGCACCCGGTTGGAAGGTGTACGACACCGAAGCCTCCGCCCACCGCGTGAAGGTCCCGTCCTCCTGGTATCCCGCGTAGGTCAGCCCGGGTTTCGTGAACGCGATGTACTGCGCCTGCGAATGGAGCGAGGCTTCGGGATCGTTGCGCGCCCGGCAGCTGCCGAAGTTGCATTTGTTGAGCTCGCTGAAGTTCGTCTGAACCCAGCCACCGCGGTAAACGAACAGTGAACTCAGGTACATTCTTCCGCCCAGCAGTGAGATCGTCGGCGTGAAGTTGAGCATTTGGGTCGGATTCGTGTTGCCGATGAAGATGATCGAATCGCCCACCTGCACCTCGTCGGCCTGCAGGACGCCGTCGCCATTGTCGTCGTTCCAGCCGAGGACCGGTCGATCCCACTGCCCGTAGAGCGGCCAGCCCTCGACGAATTTGATGAAGCGATCCTCCGGCGGACGGAGTCCTTCGGCGAGTTCGAGGAGCTTGTTGGAGTTCAGGGAACCGTTGACGTTCATGCTGAATGTGACGCCTGCCACGCTGAAGACCTCGGCCTGCACGTCGGCCTCGATTCCCATGTTCCGCACGGAACCCACATTGTCCAGCTGCCCGGTACCGGTAATTCCGATGGATCGCGGCATTGCGCGCCGAACCAGAGCGTCCACGCTCTTGCGATAGTAGGCGGTGGCCTCGAACTGGACCCGGCTGTCAAGGAGCTCCACGTCGAGCCCGGTCTCGTATTCGCTGACTCGCTCGGGCCCGAGACCGGGGTTGCCAAGCGCGTTCAGGGATGCTCCCGTCCGCGACTGGCCGTTCACGAAGACACTGCCGAAGTTGACAGCCGCCAGAGCGTCGGTCGCCTGCGGCTGGACACCTGAGGCACCGTATGCGAACCGATAGCGCAGGCTGTTGATGAACGACCCCTGGGGGAAGAACCCCTCATCGGAGATGACCCAGGAAAACCCTGCCTTGGGGTACCAGGCGGTGTTGAAGTCCTTTCCGAAGTTGCTGGCCCCGTCGGCCCGCATCGCGGCGGTCAGAAAGAAACGGCCGGCCAGGTCGAAGTTCTGTTCCACGTAGACACCCGCAACCACCGATTGAACGTTGGACTCCGAGGCTCTGTAGTTGGCGGCACCGTTGACGGTCTGGGCCCCGGGCGGCAGATCGGAACCGTATGCCTGAGCGACCCCTTGGTGGCGGCGGTTGTACTGAACCCCGAACGATGTCCTCGATTTGACCGAGCGATTGATGTCGAACTCGGAAGTCGACCCCAGGTCGATGGTGTAGAGGGCGATGTCCGAGCGTATGTGGTTCCGGAACCCCGTGTTCAAGGCGCCCGAGGTGTCCTCTCCGCGCCGAAGCAGGTTGTCGGAGAACTGGGCTGAATGGTCGAGGCCTACCGTGCCGCGAAGCGTCAGCCAGGATCGTGGAATCCAGTTCCCGTTTACTCCGGTTGTGAAGCGGGTGATGTTGGATCCGGCCCGGGTTGCAAAAAGATCACCGGGACGATCGCCAAGCCACCACCCTTCATTGTCGTCATTGTAACCGGGTCCCCAGCTGCCTCTCCAGAAGACCCCGTTGCTCGGGATCTGGCTTTGCTGGAGGGTCACCCCGGTCGAGATATTGATGTCCGCGGTCTCATTGAGACGCGCCGTGACATTCCCGCGCATGGTCATTCGCCTGAGATAGTTCGGGCGTCTCTGCCAGTCGGGGATCTCGACACCTCCCCGCTCCGCCTGCTTGCGCGCAATCTCGGATTCGGAAAGCTCGAGGTATCCGGTCTCGTTCTCGAGCTCGGTGGCGAAGAAGTAGCGGAAGCGCTCGACCCCGCCGGATACCTGTACGCCCAACTGCTCCCGGTGTCCGGTCCCTAGCGGAGCGGAGGGGGAGTCACGGAAAGCGCTCCATGTCGTCAGGCTGTCCAACATGCAGCCGCCGGCAACACGCACGCGGTTCTCGCAGCGGATGGACGCACCGTCGGCGTTCCGTCCCCAGGCGAAATACCCTTGATGCACGTCGGCGGCCTGCTGGATCACGCCGCCCTCCGTGTAGACGCTCCACCTTGCTTCCCCGGGGCGGCCTCGCTTGGTGCGAATGAGGATCACGCCGTTGGCCCCGTCCGTTCCATACAGCGTCGCCGCCGACGGGCCCTTCACGACATCGATCGACTCGATTTCCTCGGGATTCAGGTCCGTTATCGCGCCGGCCGTCCAGCCGGAGCTGTACTGTCCGGGGCCGATCTGGCTGCCGCCGCCGGTGGTGTTCTCCACGCGCACCCCATCGACAATCATCAGGGGTGAGTTGTCCTGGGACAGGCTGTTGAAGCCACGGATGCGTATGCGGGCCGCCGAGCCCGTCATGCCGGCGTTGCTGAAGGTCATCACGCCAGGAACTCGGCCCTGAAGCAGATCGGTCACATTCGTGATCGGCGCACTGGTTACGATGGAATCGGCCCCAATCGTCGCGATCACGTTCGCAATGCTCATCTTCTGCTGCTCGCCGGTAGCGGTCACCACGATTCCGCTGAGGGCCACCGGGGCGGTGGCCAGGGTGAAGTCCAGGGTGACGGCCGCGCCTTCCCCGACCGTGACTTGCTGGGAAGCGTCGGAGTAGCCGAGGCGCTGTACGGTTACCGTCCGTTCACCCGCCGACACGCCCGTCAGGAGATAGCGTCCCTGGGCGGTCGTTGTAACCGAGATCCTGGTGCCCTCCACGAACACCTGGGCCAGATCGACCGGCGCCCCAGTGTCGCCCGCAGTCACCTGTCCGGTGATTGTGCCGCCCTGGGCCTGGGCCTCGAACGGCGCAAGCCCGAGAGCCACAATCGGGATCAAGGCGCTTGTGAGTAGAACGGCGAAACATCGGGTATGAAGGATCTTACCCATGAGCACCTCCTGAGAAAGCGGTCGGGCAGCGGATCTGGTTGATCCGGGCATTCGGCCGGGAATGGCAACGCTCTGCGGTCGACACTTTTGTCGACACTGTGGTAGACAATATGTGGGAGGGAACGAGTCCGCAAGTAGTATCATGGTTCACCCATCGACTCCCGCCCGAACACAAGGTGATCGACGATGACAGGTCCTTCCCGCCCGATCCGCGCCTGCCCACTGGCACTGCTCCTGATCGCGGCCACCCTCGCTCTCCCCACCCCCGCCTCCACACAAAACCGCCCCCTCGTCACCCCCGACGACTACGGCCGCTGGGAGAATATGGGCGGTGCCGAGCTCTCACCCTTCGGCGACTGGATCGCATACGTCGTCACGCGCGTGGACGAAGAGTCCGAACTGCGGGTCCGCAAGCTCGACGAGGACTCGACGCGTGTGTTTCCCTGGGGCTCCGCACCGCGGTTTTCGGCAGATGGCCGCTGGCTGAGGTGGACGGTCGGACTGCCGCCGGAGGAACGGGAGGCGCTTGAGGAGCGGGACGAACCGGTCCGGCAGATGGCCTCGGTGATGGACCTACAGACCGGCGAAACCCAGGAGTTCGACGCGGTCTCGGACCGCCGCTTCGACCCCACCGGGCGCTTCATCGCGCTGCGCGGCTACCCGCCGGACGAGCCCTCCGGCAAGGGCGCCGATGTCCGTGTGGTCACCCTGGCGACGGGTGCCGAGACCACATTCGGCAACGTGGGCGAGATGGCCTGGAGCCCGACTGGAGCCCTCCTCGCCATCGCCATCGCCACCGGCACCGACGTCGGCAACGGCGTGCAGATCTACGACGCCGGCATCGGGACCCTCCGCTCCGCCGACGCGTCCGGATCGGCGTATCAGAGCCTCCGCTGGCGAGACGGCTCGTACGATCTCGCGGCCCTCCGCTCCCGCGACGACGCTTCCGCCGAGGGCACGACGTACGACATCCTCGCCTGGCACGACCTCGACCGCCGCGTGGAGATGACGGTCCTCGGCGCCAACACCGCCGGCGTTCCCGACACTCTGGAGGTGGTCCGCCACCGCGACCCCGCCTGGTCGGACGACGGCAGCATGATCTCCATCGGGCTGAGGCCGATCGAGGAGGAGGAGGGAGAAGAGGATGAAGAGAGCGGCGATCCCGGCGACACCGAGTCGGCCGATGCGGACGCCACCGAGCCCACCGACGGGTCCGAAGATGAGCCCGACCTCCCCTCCCTGCAGATCTGGCATACCACGGACGTCCGCCTCTTCCCGGAGCAGAAGGTCTCCGAAGGCCGCGATGCCGCCCGCACCCTGCTGGCCGTCTGGCACCTCGACGACGACCGCGTGGTCGTACTCGGCTCCGACCTAATGGCGAACACGCAACTGCTGCACGGCTGGGCGACCGCCCTCGAGGACCTCAGCGAGCCCTACCCGTGGGGTGCGATGTTTGGGCGGCCGTACCACGACGTCCGCGGCATCGACGTGGGCACCGGCGAGCGGCGCCGGCTGCTCACCCGCGTGCGCCACGAATGGCCAAGCGCCGGGGGCGACTGGCTCGTCCGCTGGGACGGCTCGAGCTACCACACCCTCAATCTCCGCACCGGCGAGGAGCATGACGTTACGTCAGGGTTGGACGCCGAGTTCGCCGACACCGACTATGACACACCCACCGATGTCACCCCTCCACGCGGCTTCGGCCCCGGCGCCTGGCTCGAAGACGATGACGCCGTCCTCCTCTACGACAAGCACGACATCTGGCGGGTCTCGCCCGACGGCTCGGACGCCACGCGGCTCACCCGCGGCGCCGAAACGGGTGTCACCCACCGCGTGGCCCGGTCCGTCGGCAACTCCGACGACGAGCCCGGCCTCGACCCCGATTCACGCCCCTACCTGACCCTCTACAACGAGAAGACCGAGCAGCGCGGCTACGCCCGCTTCACCCGCGGCTGGGCCGACGCGCGCGAGGGGGATTCGGCCGAGACGCTGATCCTCCAGGATGCGTACGTGACGGGGCTCGGCCGCGCGGACAGCACCGACGTCATGATGTTCGAGTCGATGGCCTTCGACGACCCGCGCGATCTGTTCGTGGCGGGTCCCGACCTGGCCGATGCCGTCCAGGTCACCGAACTCAACCCCTTCATCGACGAGGTGGCCTGGGGCCGGGCGGAGCTGGTGGATTTCGTCAGCGAGGGGGGCCGCGAGCTGCAGTTCGTCCTCCTCCTTCCCGCGAACCATGAGGAGGGGAGCGCGGTCCCCACGATCGTGTACACCTACGAGATCCTGTCCCCCCAAATGCACTTCTTCCGCACGCCAAGCGAGCGGGACTACTACAACTACACGGCCTGGACCCAGAACGGGTACGCCGTGTTGCTGCCCGATATCGTGTATACGGCGCGTGAGCCAGGGGTGAGCGCGGTGGAATCGGTGCGCGCGGCGGTCGCGAAGGTTGTCGAGATGGGCGTGACGGACCCGGACGCGGTCGGGCTGATCGGGCACTCCTGGGGCGGCTACCAGGCGACGTACCTGCCGACCCGGACGGACATTTTCGCGGCCTCGGTGGCGGGTGCGCCGCTCACGGACTTCGTGAGCTTCATGGGCCAGCTCCACTGGAATCCGGGAATCGCCGAGCTGAGCCACTGGGAGACCGGGCAGGCGCGGATGGAGGTGCCCTTCTGGGAGGATCCGGAGGCGCATCGGCGAAATTCCCCCATCCACGAGGTGCACAACATGGAGACCCCGCTGCTGATGGCCTTCGGCAACGAGGATGGGGTCGTGGACTGGGACCAGGGGACCGAGTTCTTCAACTTCGCCCGGCGCGCCGGCAAGCAGATGGTACTGCTCGTTTACGAAGGCGAGGACCACGGGTTCCGCCAGGAGGCCAACCAGAAGGACTACCACCGCCGTATCCTGGAGTGGTTCGGTCACTACCTGAAGGGCGAGCCCGCGCCGGCGTGGATTACGGAAGGGGTGCCGCTGGATGCGCTGGAGGACGAGAAAAAGCGGGTTGCGGGCAGTCCGCAGCCCTGAGCCGACGGCGGGGCCGCGCGCGGGATCGCGGCTGCGCGCGGGCTCCTTACGTCAGGACGCTCCTCCTGTGCCCCGGCATGGAAGCGACCACGACCTGGCGTGTGTCGTCGTCCCAGAAGTAGTAGATGCGAAGGCAGCGACGGGGATCACGCGTATTGCCGCCGACCTTGAGGTGCCAGTCGACGCTGTGATTCTCTCCGCACCACGAGCAGTCGAAGGTGTCGCCGCCGCAGGGGGCGTTGAACACGCTTTCCGCAATTTCGCCGATGCGGCCGTGTAGACCGGGTCTGCCGCCCTTCAGGCGTCCTTCGCGGTACTCGCCGCCGAGCCAGTGGAGGCATCGCGCGGCAAGCCCCACGTCCCCGAACTCGGCGTCGCCCAGTTGGCGCCGCGCGGATCCGGTCAGCGTCACGCGGCCGGCCAGGCATTCGTCGCACCAGTCGCCGAATTCGTCCCACGTGGTTGGAAACGGAACCTCGCCGTCCGGATCGCCGCCCATGGACCGCACCAGCCCCGCCAGCTGCTCGGCCCGCCTGATAGCGTTGTCGCGTTCACGCTCGGCCTGCTCGGCCCGCTGCCTGGTGCGCTCGTACTGGCTGGCCCGCCGCCGTGCCGTTTCCTTCGCGGCGCTCAGTTGGCGAAGCAGCGCCCGCGGCTCGAGGGCCGGGTCCGTTTCCTGGATCGCCGGAGCCGGCGAGGGCTCGCGGACCAGGGCTGGCGCGACGCCATCTGCCGCTGGGCCACCCATTGCAGCGCGGTCGGCAGCCCCGCCGTCCGTGTCCGGCGCGGCATAGCCCCGACCCGCATCCCGTGTCGCTCCTCCACCGAGTGAGCTGCGCAGGAACGTGACCAGCCGCGCCGGTCCCCGCTCGACTCCGGCCGCCTCCCGCGCGATGGTCTCGAACTCGAACGATCCGTCCCCCTCCGGGGCGGCCCGAACGGCTTCCGCGGCCGCCATTCGCACGAACAGCCTGACCACGTCGGCCACCGTCTCCTCATCCACCATCCGATTCTTCAGAATCAGCGGGTGGTCGGCCTTGCGAGCGCGCTGGTTGAAACCGGCACGGTAGAATCTCCAGGCGCCCAGGAAGACCGACAGCGGCTTGCTCACCGTGTCGCTCAGGCGATAGGTCATCGCGGCAGGGAGCACCCAGGTCACTCCCAGTCCCGTCAGTGAGCGGGCGAGCGAGCGCGCTTGGGCTTCGAACTCGCCGGGGTCGTCCTCTTCAGGGTGGGCCGATATCACCGCAAAGGGCAAATCGCGGCCGGGATCGACCAGAAGACGCAGGAACGCTTTCATCGTCGCGTCCGAGTCCACCACGATCGGTCGCGCCGTGACCCTGCGTCCGCCCTGCATGAGCGGTACGCGCTCGGCCATTTCGGCGAGCATGTCAGCCGGATAGGCCGCCAACCCGTCGGCGGGGACGACCGACCGGTCCTGCACCGCAACGGCGATGTGGCAGGCGCCGTTGTGCGGACACGCAACCGAGATCTCCGTGACTACTTCCCTGTGCTTTTCGGGAGTATGCTTGACCTGAACGGACCAGAGGTCCCGGTGCCGGTGGCGAACGCGGACGGCCTGGCAGTCCGCACGCTCCCCGGCGAAGGCAAATGGACGGAATCGCCACGCCTTCCGGGGAAGTGTGTTCCGAAGAGTCTGCTGGACCCAGTCCAGAGCGATCGTACGGCATTCATGGACAGCCGACGGACCGACTTCGGCCGCGAGTTCGGTTCCCACGTGCAGTCGTGAACCGGGCTTGATTGCAAACTCGGCGGTCGCCTGCCTGGTAGCGGTGTTCAACAGCCTCGACTGCTCGTCCCGCCGCCACTCTTCAAAGGCCCTGAAATCCTTCTGTGCCATGGCTACCCGTTCCTCAGCGGTGGCCCCGCACCTTCATTGACAGGCAAAATCTGTATACAAATATCAGTACGCAAGCAGCGACACGTCAACCGGGATGGGGCCGCGTTACCCCCGGTGGGCCCAGTCGCTGATGATCTCGTGAAGCCCGGCCACGCCGTCGGTGAGGGCGGCGGGCCCCGGCTGCAGGATCAGTGCGGACTTGATCTCGTGTAGATATCCACCCGCGACCGCCGGAATTGTTTCCCATCCGGGCCGCGCCGCCACCCGCTCGGGACGGAACTTGCGGCCGCACCAGGACCCGACGATCACATCGGGCGCACGCCTGACCACCTCGTCGGGATCCGCGATGATCCGGTCCCTGGCGAGCGATCCGGCACGGAATTCCGGGAAGCAGTCCTCGCCGCCCGCGACCTCGATCAGTTCCGACACCCACCGGATCCCCGAGATCAGCGGATCGTACCACTCCTCGAAATAGACGCGCGGCCGACGGGGCAGCGCCGCGGCCTGCGTCCGGATCCGCTCCAGCCCGGCCTCCAGGTCGGCGACCAGGCGTTCGCCCTTCGGGGAGCACCCGACCAGCGCGGCGATCACCCGCACGGTGCGCAGGATCTCTGCCACGGAGCGGTGGTTGAAGATGTGGACCTCGATGCCGCTCCGGATCAGCTCGGCCGCGATGTCCGCCTGGATGTCGGAAAAGCCGAAGACCAGGTCGGGTTCGAGATCGAGGATGCAGTCGATCTTCGCGGAGGTGAAGGCCGAGACCTTGGGCTTTTCCTTGCGCGCGCGGGCCGGACGGACGGTGAACCCCGAGATGCCCACGATGCGCCGATCCTCTTCGAGGAGGTAGAGGATCTCGGTGGGTTCCTCGGTGAGACAGACGATGCGCTCGTACATGGGCGATTCCCGCCAGACCAGTGTCCGATCAGGTGTCGGGCAGCTCTAAACTAGCGGCCGCCGCATGACATGGCGCCGCAGGCCGGCCCGCCCCACTTCCACGAAGCCCAGCTTCTCGAACGCAGGCGTGAATCCGCAGAAGCGGTAGCTGGGCGAGTCGGGCACCACCGGGTAGGCCTCCAGGCTGGTCCCCCCGTTGCGCCGGGCGTGATCGGCGGCCTCCTCGATCGACCTCGACATGATGCCCTGGCCGCGAATCCCGCTCTTCACGTAGAAGCAGGTGATCGCCCACACCCGCGCCGGATCTTCGCCCGGCAGGTCCACGCCGCCGTGGTTGACCAGCGTCTCCCTGGGTGCAACGGAGCACCATGCGACCGGTTCGTCCGAGGCGTCGTAGGCCAGCAGTCCGGCCGGGATGCCGGACTTTGTCCTCCATTCCATGGCGCGCTTGCGGTTGCCCTTGGCTCGCGGCGTCCGCCCGTGCTCGTCCCTGCGGAAGTGCATGCACCAGCAGGTCTTCGGACCGCCGCGCGCCTCGAACAGATGCTCGAAGTCGGGCCAGCGGGAGGGGTCGACCGGGCAGAAGGTGAGCTCCTCGGCCAGCGGGCCGCGGGGAGCCCTGCGACCGCCGGCGCTCATCCCGCCACCGCCAGTACGAGGATCCCTGCGAAAACCAGGGCCGCACCCGCCGTGCGCACGCCGCCGAATTGCTCTCCGAGCAGCAGCCATCCCGCCAGTGCGCCGAAGACGATGCCGACCTCGCGCGCCGCGCCCGCATAGCTGACCGGCGCGATCTGGAAGGCGCGCAGCACCAGCGAGTAGGCGGCGAGCGTCATGACCGCGATGACCGCGATCTGGACGAAGTGAGTGCGGAGAACGCGGACGACGCGGCCGCGTGCGCGCAGGGCGAGGAGCGGGACCAGGAGGGAGCCGGAAAGGCCGAAGACCAGGACGAGGTACGGAATGGGTTCCCAGTGGCGCATGGCGGCGCCGTCCAGGGCGGAGTAGGTGGAAATGAGGAAGGCGACCAGAAAGGCCAGGCCCGATCCGCGCGCGTGGGTTCGCAGGGCGGCCACCGCGGCGGGATTGCGGCGCCGCAGCGACCACAGCGGAGCCGCGCCGAGGACCACCAGTCCGGCCAGGATCGCTGCGATGCCGGTGTACCCGAGCGGCGAGGGGCGCTCGCCAAGAAAGATGATCGCCCAGAGGGCCAGCATGGCGGGGGCGGTGCCCCGGGCCACCGGGTAGACGAGCGAGAAGTCGCCGCTGTCGTAGGCGCGCGCCAGACAGGAATAGTACGCCAGCAGGATCAGTGCGCTTCCGCAGGCGAATGGCCACACGGCCGCGGGTGGAGGCCAGGCTTGGACGAGGGCCGGTGCGAAAGCCACCGCGCCGGCGAACAGTCCCCAGGCCGCGACGAGGAGGCGCTCGGTGGTGCGCTTGAGGATCAGGTTCCACGACGCGTGCAACAATCCGGCCCCCAGCACGAGGGCGAGCGCGGTCGGGGGCATGGGGCGTGAGGCTCCGGTCGCCGGGGTGCGGCTCGAGTCGGCTGGTGTCCGGTTGGGTCTACTCGGACACCGGAATGGAGCGGCCGGAGGTCCGCAGCAGGAAGCTGTCGAGCGTCTCCTTCCACTGCGGCAGCAGCGACTGGTCCACGTACATCATGTGGCCGGCGGCGAAATCCGCCCTCTCGATGTTGGCGCGCAGCTCGGGTGGCAACCCCATGCGGTCCATCGTCCATACCGCCGCGAAGTAGGGCGTGGCGAGGTCGTAGATCCCGTTGATCAGGAGGACTTCAAGCTTCGGGTTGCGCTTCATGGCCGTGGCCAGGTCGGGCGCAACATTGGGGGTCCCGCCGCCGCGGACGAACGATCCACCGCCGCCGAGCCGGCCCCAGTTCCAGTTGCGGGTGCCGCCGCTCGGCACGTACTCCCGCTCCCCGTCGTAGCCGAGCTCCGCGCGCAGGTAGCTGTTGAAGGCGGAGGTGTACGCCGAGCTGATCGCGGTTGACTGCGGGTCGTGGGAGGGCCGCCCGCCCAGCATATCTCCCGCCGGACCGGTGAAGCGCGCGTCCAGGCGCCCCACGATCCGCCCCTCGTCGCGCAGCAACTCGGCCTCGAAGGCGGGCGCGGTGACCCGCAGGTCGGACTTGTCGATGAAGTCGTGGCTCAGCCCGGTGTAGCGGTGCATCTGGTCGATCACGCGCGTGCGGGTGTCCGCATCGAGCGTCCCACCCGCCAGAAGCGCGGTCGCATACTCGGTGAGCGACCACTCCTCGACCTCCGCCATGAAGGCTTCCAGATCCGGGGGGGACTCGCCCGGCAGCGCGTCCAGATACCTCGCCGTGATCGCGTACGAAGGGAGGTTGACGATGTACGGCAGATCATCCCCCGGAGCGAACTGGATGGTGTTGAACTGCAGCACGGACGAGACCAGCACGATCCCGTTGAGGTCGATGTTGGCGCGCTGCAGGTGACCCGCCAGCACCGCCGATCGGGTCGTCCCATAGCTCTCGCCGAGCAGGTAGCGCGGCGAGTTCCACCGGTCGTGCTCGCTCAGAAACCGCCGGATGAACTGCGCGAGCGAGCGCGCGTCCTCGTCGATGCCCCAGTAGTCGGAGCCGGGCGTCTCGCCGAGCGTGTGGCTGAACCCCGTGCCGATCGGGTCGACCATGACGATATCCGCGATGTCGAGGATCGTGTAGGCATTGTCCTCCAGCGGATACGGAGGCGCCCCCTGCGGGCCCACATCGGGGGTCACGACCCGCCGCGGCCCCATGATCCCCATGTGCAGCCAGAAGGACGCGGAGCCCGGCCCACCGTTGTAGGAGAAGACGATCGGGCGGTCGCGCGACGGTGCCCCGTTGGTGCGGAAGTAGGCCGTATACCACAGCTCGGCCGCGGGGTCACCGTTGTCGCTCATCAGGGTCGTGCCCGAAACGACCGCGTCGTACTCGACCGTTTCGCCGGCGACCATGATCGAGTGGCTGCTCTCCCAGCGGGCCGGATCCGGGGTTGCATCGCCTTCCTGGGCGCCCGCCGGGGCACCCGCAAGCGAGAGAATCGAGACGAAGGCGAAGGGCACAAAACGGATGGTCCGGCTCATGTTCACTGGGAGACCCCCATGATGCGGTAGCTGATTGTGACGACGTCGGGACGAAAGGTGGTGGATTGCGATAGCCCGCCGCCAGACGTCAGGGTCCACGCGGTCAGCGGCGTCGATCCCGCCAGTTCAGCACCAGCGACAGCACGAGAGCCCCGAGCGCCGAACCCACGACCGATGCGTCGACCACCGCGGGGCTCCAGTCGATCCCCGTGATCCGGTCCAGGTAGTACTTGATCCACGAAGCCGGCAGCGCTGTTTCGCCCAGCATCAGCTTGACGCGCCAGTGCCAGTCGGTGAGGGGGCAGTACCCCCACCCATAGGTCACGCCCAGGCCGAACCAGGAGAGGAGGGTCGCGCTGATGGTGAACAGGTGCAGCCGACGGGTCCGCCGCCACGCCCATCCAAGCATGTTGAAGACGATCAGCGCCGTGTGGAAGACGACGAAGAGGATGTCGTAGAGCCGGTAGAGTGCGATGTCGGTCAACCTGACCTCACGTAACGTCAGGGTTGGTATGGAGGCCCGTCATTGGGGATCCCGACCGCCGGTGGTAGCCGCGCGGCGACCCGCGACCGCATATTACGCCCCGATGCGCGACCGCCGCGAACCACTCGACGCCATTCGCAACCGAGAAAGCAGCACGATCATGCGGACCCTTCTCTTCGCTGCCGCACTCCTTGCCCCCGCCGGAATCCTCGCCCAGGAGTCCGACAGCGACGGGGACGCCGACCTTCCACTCCAACCAGACCGCACTCTCGCGATCGACATGACGGAGGGCTCGTGGATCTCGCTGGACGTGAGTCCCGACGGGCAGACGATCGTCTTCGACCACCTCGGCGACCTCTTCACGGTGCCGATCACCGGCGGGGACGCGACGCAACTGACGTCCGGGATGGCGTTCGACGCGCAGCCGCGGTTTTCGCCCGACGGCACGCGCATCGTTTTCACGTCGGACAGGAGCGGCGGCCAGAACGTCTGGATCATGTCGCTCGACGGGGCCGACACCACGCAGGTCACCACGGGCGGGGCGAATCGGACCGAGTCGCCCGACTGGGCGCCGGACGGGGAGTACGTCGTGTCGTCCAAGGGCGGGTTTCGCGGCGGCGGCCTCCCGAAGCTGTGGCTGCACCACGTCGACGGCGGCTCCGGCGTCCAGCTGATCGACGAGCCCGACAACCTCAAGACCCTCGGGGCGGCCTTCGATCCGACCGGGCGCTACATCTGGCACGCGCGCCGGACGGGCGACTGGACCTACAACGCGCAGTTTCCGCAGTACCAGCTCGCCGTCTACGACCGGGAGACCGGCGAGACCTACACGCGCACCTCGCGCTACGGCTCCGGCATCCGCCCCACCCCCTCGCCCGACGGGCGCTGGCTGGTCTACGGCACCCGGCACGACGCCCGCACCGGCCTGATCATCCGCGACCTCGAGTCGGGCGCCGAGCGCTGGCTGGCATTCCCCGTCCAGCACGACGACCAGGAGTCGCGCGGCACCCTCGACGTCCTGCCCGGCATGTCCTTCACCCCCGACTCGCGCCATCTCGTGGCCAGCTACGGCGGCAGGATCTGGAAGCTGGATGTCGAGAGCGGCGGCGCCGAGGAGATCCCCTTCCGCGTCCAGTACGACCTCGAGCTTGGCCCCCTCGTCGAGTTCGACTACCCGATCGAGGACACCCCCACCTTCACCGTGCGGCAGATCCGCGACGCCGTGCCCTCGCCCGACGGCTCACGCATCGCGTTCACGGCGCTGGACCGCCTGTGGGTCGCGAACGCCGACGGCACCGAGCCCCGCCGCCTCACCGCCGACGATCATTCCGAGCACTACCCCGCCTGGTCTCCCGACGGCGCCTGGGTCGCCTACGCCACCTGGGACGGCGAGGCCGGCCACCTCCACAAGGTCCGCGCGGACGGCAGCGGGTCCCCCGTGCGGCTCACCGAGCGCGGCGCCGTCTACATCACCCCGGCCTGGTCCCCGGCGGGCGACCGCATCGTCACGCTGCGCAGCTACGCGCGGGACTTCCAGGAGTCGGCGGGCGGGTTCGGCGGAGGCGCGCCCCAGCCAGGCGAGATCGTCTGGGTGGCGGACGGCGACGGGCCGGGCACGGCCACGCTGATCGCGCCGGTCGACGGGCGACGCGGGCCCCATTTCGCCGCGGGCACGGGCGGCGGGAGCAGTGCCGCTGCCGACCGCATCCACTTCCAGCGCGGCCAGGACATGCTCGTCTCGATCCGGTGGGACGGCACCGACGAGCGCGAACATGTCCGCATCCGCGGGGCCACTCCGGCCGGCAGCCAGAACGCGCTCACCCCGTCGGTGCTCCGCATGGCCCCGCAGGGCGACCAGGTGATGGCGCTGATCGAGGGGCAGATCTACACGGCGACCGTTCCGATGGTCGGCGGCGAGGCCCCGCTCATCAACGTCGGCAACCCCGAGGGCGCCGCCATGCCCGCCCGCCGCCTCACCGACATGGGCGGCGAGTTCCCCGCCTGGGCCGAGAGCGGGCGCGCCGTGCACTGGTCGCTGGGCCGCGCGTTCTTCACCTACGACCTCGACGCGGCAGAGGCCTTCGAGGAGGCGCAGGAGGCCGAGGAGGCCGTCGAGGCCGCGGAGGCCGAAGAGGAAGAGGAGGAGGGTGAAGAGGCCGAAGACGCCGAAGAGGACGACGAGAGCTACACGCCCGTCGAGGTGTGGATCGACATTCAGGCCGAGCGTGATACCCCCAGCGGGACCGCACTGCTGACCGGCGCGCGCGTGGTGACCGTCGCCGACGCGGGGACGATCGAACAGGCCGACATCCTGGTCCGCGACAACCGCATCGCCGCGGTGGGACCGACCGGCTCCCTCGACGTCCCCTCCGGCGCCCGCGTGATCGACGTCTCCGGCAAGACCATCGTGCCCGGCTTCGTCGACACCCACGCCCACATGCGCCCGGCGCGCAACCTGCACCGCTCCGACGTCTGGCCCTACCTCGCCAACCTGGCCTACGGCGTCACCACCACGCGCGACCCCCAGACCGGCACCACGGACGTCCTCAGCTACGCCGACCTCGTCCGCACCGGCGACCTGGTCGGCCCGCGCGTCTATTCGACCGGCCCCGGCGTCTTCTGGCAGCACATGATCGACTCGGAGGACGAGGCGCGCGACATCATGTCCAAGTACGCAAACTACTTCGACACCAAGACGATCAAGATGTACGTGGCGGGGAACCGTCAGCAGCGCCAGTGGATCATCATGGCCGCCCGCGAACTGGGCCTCATGCCGACCACCGAGGGGTCGCTCAACATCCGCCAGAATCTGAACGAGACCATCGACGGGTATCCGGGCCTCGAGCACTCGATCCCGATCTACCCCGTGTACGACGACTATGTGCAGCTTTTCGTGGCCACAATGCGCACCTACAGCCCCACCCTTCTCGTCTCCTACGGGGGTCCGTGGGCCGAGAACTACTTCTACAGTCGTGAGAACCCGCACGACGACGACAAGCTGCGCCGCTTCGTCCCCCACTCGGTGATCGACTCCGGAACGCGACGACGCCCCCAGTGGTTCCGCGACGACGAACACGTCTTCGCCGACCACGCGGTCTTCGTGAAGGACCTGGTCGAGGCCGGTGGCCGCGCGGGCGTCGGCAGCCACGGGCAGCTGCAGGGGCTGGGGTATCACTGGGAGCTGTGGGCGATGGCGGCGGGCGGCATCGGCGAACTCGACGCGCTCCGCACGGCCACGATCCTGGGCGCCGAGGCAATCGGACTCGACGAGGACCTGGGCACGATCGAAGCCGGGAAGCTGGCCGACCTGGTCATCCTGGACGCCAATCCGCTCGACGACATCCGCAACACCAACCGCATCGCGATGGTGATGATGAACGGCCGCCTCTTCGACGCCGAAACGCTCGCCGAGCAGTACCCGGGTGGTCGCGAGATCGCCCCGCTGTGGTGGTGGGACGACGAGCCGGGGACGCTTCCGGGGGTCGGAGGCAACTGAGATGTGCGAACGGTGCGACCACGTGCACGGCGTGACGGCCCATCCCCACGGCCTGACCCGCCGCTCGTTCGTCGCCGGCTCGGCCGGGGCCGCGGCCGCCTTCGCGCTCTCCCCCACCCTGCTCCGCGCGTTCACCGGCGGCCAGCGTTCCAACCTTGACCGCCCCCACCTCCAGGTGGCCATCGAGGCCTGGAACTGGCTCGACGCCTCGCGCATCAGCACCGGCCGCGGGGCAACCTGGCCTGCGGATCCCACCGACCCCGAATCCACCGGATACACACTATATACACACGGTCCCGGGGTCGTCCCGTTCGCCCTCGAACTCCACTACGCCACGAGCGATCAGCAATACCTGGACGCCGCGGTGGAGGGCGCCGCGCACCTCGCCGCGACCCTTTCCACCGTGCCCAGCGCCGGCCTCTACACCGGCCTCGCGGGCATCGCCTTCGTCCTGACCGAGACCTGGCGCGCGACCGGCCTCGACATCCATCGCTCCCACGCCGGGCTCGCCACCCAGCTTCTCATCGACCGGGCGCGCACGCTCGGCGCGGGCGTCGCATGGCCCCAGGGCTCCGGCGACGACGCGATCGAATCCAACGACATCATCAGCGGGACCGCCGGCACCGGCCTCGCCCTCCTCCAACTCGACCGCACGCTCGGACATCGTGGTGCGCTCCAAGCGGCAGAAGGGGCGGGCAGGAGGCTCCTCGAACGCGCGATCGAGACCGACACCGGCCTCCGCTGGGACATGTGGCCCGGCTACGCGCGCGAGATGCCCAACTTCTCACACGGCACCGCCGGGATCGCCTACTTCCTGGCCACCCTGCACCGAGCCACCGGGGAGCGCGACTTCCTTGACGCAGCCCTGGCCGGCGCCCACTACCTCACCTCGCAGGCGACGCTGGACCATACCCCCACAGCCACGAGCCCAGACCCCGGCTACCGCCTCTTCCACTCCCGCCCCGGCGGCGAGGACCTCTACTACCTCTCCTGGTGCCACGGCCCGGTCGGCACGAACCGGCTCTTCCACCAGCTCGGCGAGATCACCGGCGACGCCGAGTGGCACACCTGGGTCACCCGCGGCGCCCGCGCGGTCATGGCCACCGGCATCCCCGAGCGGCGCACCCCCGGGTTCTGGGAGAACATCAGCCAGTGCTGCGGCACGGCCGGCGCAGCCGAGCACTTCCTGACCCTCCACCGCACGACGGGAAACACCGACTACCGCGCCTTCGTCGACCGGCTCAACGCCGACCTGCTGGGTCGCGCCTCAAGCGTCAGCACTCCCGCCGGCACGGGCCGCAAATGGACCCAGGCCGAGCACCGCGTGCAGCCCGAGCTGCTCGTCGCTCAGACGGGGCACATGCAGGGCGCGGCGGGGGTCGGCAAGTACTTCCTCCACATGGACGCCATGGCTGAGCGGGGCGAAGGGCCGCGCGTGGTGCTCCCGGATGATCCCTGGTGATCGACAGCATCATGCATCCCAACTCGAATCGGGAACGATCCCGGATCCTCGCGCTGGAAGCGGCAGCGCGCTCCCTCGACCCCGACGAGGCCGAGCGCGACCGGCTCATGCGAGCGGCGCACGGCTACGCCCAACTCCTGCTCACCGAACTCCCGACCAGACCCGCGTACAACCACGACAAGTCGGCAGTCGCGGAGCTCCGCAAGCTCGGTGTGGGCGGTGAACCCCGGCCCATCGAGGAGCTCATCGACCGGATCGACGAGTCGGTCGCACGTCCCGGACTCCTGCCCTCCCATGCGGGACACCTGGCCTACATCCCCGGCGGCGGGATCTACGCATCGTCGCTGGCCGACTACCTCGCTGCGATAACGAACGAGTACGCCGGCGTGCGCTTCGTGGGACCGGGATCCGTCGAGATGGAGGACCTGATCCTCGACTGGATGGCCGGGGTCGTCGGCTTCCCCGCGACCGCCGACGGCAACCTCGCCTCGGGCGGTTCCATCGCGAGCTTGACGGCGATCGTCGTGGCACGCGAAGCGGCCGGGCTCCGGGCCCGCGACTTCGAGCGCGCCGTCGTGTACGCTACACCCCACATTCACCAGTGCCTCCACAAGGCGATCCGCGTGGCGGGAATGGGCGAAACCGTGCCCCGGGACGTCGCGGTCGACGAGGGCTTCCGCCTGTGCCCCGAATCGCTCTCCGAACTCGTCGCGGCGGATCGGGCCGAAGGACTCCTGCCGTGGCTCGTTCTCGGCTCGGCCGGCACCGCGGATACCGGCGCGATCGATCCCCTGGACCGCATCGCCGACATCGCGCAGCGCGAGCGGCTCTGGTTCCACGTCGACGCCGCGTACGGCGGCTTCTTCGCGCTGCTCGACGAGTTCCGGCCGCGGCTCGCCGGAATGGAGCGCGCGGACTCCGTGGTCCTCGACCCGCACAAGAGCATGTTTCTGCCCTACGGCACCGGCGCCGTCCTCGTCCAGAACCGCGACGCGCTGCAGGATGCCCACGCCTACTACGCCAGCTACCTGCAGGACACGGTGGAGTCCGAAGGGGGAGGCCGCTCGCCGGCCGCCGTGTCCCCGGAGCTGACCAAGCACTTCCGTGCGCTCCGCGTGTGGCTGCCCCTGCTGTTGCACGGCGAGGAGCCGTTCCGCGCCTGCCTGCGGGAGAAGCTGCAACTCGCGAAGTACTTCCACGGCGAGATCGGCAAGCTCGGGTTCGAGGTGGGACCGGAGCCGGATCTCACCGTGGTGACCTTCCGGTGGGTGCCCGAGTCGGGCAGCGCGAACGCGTTCAATCAGGCGCTCGTCGAGGAGACGCATCGCGACGGCCGGGTCTTCATGTCCTCCACCACCGTTGACGGCAAGTTCATGCTGCGAATGGCGGCGCTCGCGTTCCGCACACACCTCGACACCATCGATCTGGCGCTCGACGTGTTGCGCGAGGCTGTCGGACGGCTCGAAGCTCACCCCGAACGATGGCGGCCAAGGGTAGCAGTCGGAGGGCGCAGCGGATGACCGGTCCAAGCCCCACTCAACCCCGCCAGGACGTCCGCTACGAGCCCGACGACCGGCCCCCGCTGCCCATAACCGTCGGGCTGGGGGTGCAGTACGCCATGCTGTGCATCGCGAGCATCGTGCTGACCCCGATGATCATGATCACCCTCGCGGGCGGCAGCGATGCATACCTCTCCTGGGCGGTGTTCTCGGCGCTCGTGATCAGTGGGCTCACCACGGCGATTCAGGCCCGCAAGGTCGGGCGCATCGGGGCCGGCTACATCCTCGTCATGGGCAGCACGAGCGCGTTTCTCGCCGTCAGCGTGACCGCCATCGAGCAGGGCGGGCCGGGAATGCTGGCCACCCTGATCATCGTCGCCGCGCTGATCCAGTTCGTCCTGGCGGCACGCATGGCGCTCCTGCGCAAGGTCTTTACGCCGACGGTGGCTGGCACCGTGCTGATTCTCATACCGATTACGCTTACTCCGCTCATCCTGCGGAAACTGGCCGAAGTACCTGCGGATGCCTCCCTGGCGGCCGGGCCGGTAACAGCGGGTGTAACGCTGCTCGTCACCCTTCTCATCCCGCTCTGTTTTTCGGGTGTGATGCGGTTGTGGGCGCCCGCCATCGGCATCGTGGCCGGATGCCTCGTCGCCGGATTGGGCTTCGGCATCTACGACCTCACCACCGTCGCCGAAGCTGCCTGGATCGGCCTGCCGGATCTGGCCTATCCCGGGGTCGACCTCAGCTTCCGGCCCGAGTTCTGGGCCCTGCTGCCCTCTTTCATCATGGTGACGCTCGTGGGCGCGATGGACACGCTCGGAGACGCCATCGCGATTCAGCGGGTCTCGTGGCGCAAGCCTCGCGCGATCGACTTCCGCTCGATTCAGGGGGCGATCGGCGCCGACGGCCTGGGCAATCTCCTCTCCGGCCTGGCCGGCACCGTCCCGAACACGACCTACGGCATGAGCATCGCCGTAGCCGAGCTGACCGGGGTCGCCGCGCGCCGCATCGGCATCTGCGTCGGCGCCGTCTTCGTCGTGCTCGCGTTTCTGCCCAAATTCGTCACGCTGATCGTTTCGATCCCGGGACCGGTGGTCGCGGCCTACTACATAATCCTCGTCGCCCTGATCTTCGTCTTCGGCATGAAGATCCTGCTCTCGGAAGGACTCGACTACCGAAAGGGCCTCGTGGTCGGAGTCGCCTTCTGGCTCGGAATCGCCTTCCAGTTCGACTGGATCTACCCGGAGTACCTGCAGGGGGCGTGGGGTGACCTGCTCGGCAACGGCATGACCGTCGGCGGCCTCACCGTGATCCTGCTGACCATGTTCGGCGAGATCGCAGGCGGCGGCCAATCACGCCTCAAGACCCGCCTGACCGCCGAAACGTGGCCGGAGATCGACGCGTTCCTGTCGAAGTTCGCCGCCCGCAAGCGCTGGGGCGAGGAGATGGAAACGCGGCTGCGCGCGGTGGGCGAAGAGACCATGCAGATCCTGACGCAAGGCGAGGCGCAGGAGACGGCCGACCAGGAGCGGCGCCTGCTGCTGATCGCCCGCAGCGACGGCAACGCCGCCGATCTGGAGTTCATCGCCACGACGGACGCGACCAACATCGAGGATCAGCTGGCGATGCTCAGCGAGGCGACCGCCAGCGTGCCCGTCGAGACCGAAACCCCGTTGCGGCTGCTGCGCCACTACGCGTCGTCGATACGGCACCAGCAGTATCACGACATCGACATCCTGACGATCCGGGTGGACGCGGTGGGGCAGGCCGGGCCGGTGGGGTGGGACTAGGCCTCGGCAGCCCACCCGTCACAGAAACCGCCGTACCCTCTTCCGATACTCCCGGTACGCGTCCCCGTACTGCTCCTCAAGCCACGGCTCTTCGGCGAACGGCGCGACGATGAACACCAGCGCGATGAGCAGGTGCGTAATCCACAGGAGCAGCGAGTTCGCGATTACGCTCACGCCCAGGAAGAGCACGATGTCGCCCACGTATTGCGGGTTCCGCGTGAACCTGTGCGGGCCGGTGGACACAAACCCGCCCTTCAACCCACTCGTGTTCTTCCAGCCAATGGCGACCATCCCCCACACGGCCAGCAGGCCGCCGAGCACTACCATCGGGATCCCGACGACGAACCGCAGCGGGCTCTGGAAGATCCAGGAGTTCCAGTGCATCAGGAGCAGCAGGACGTTGATCCCGCACACTACAGAGAAGCCCGCCCAGTTCAGCACGTACGGCCAGGAACCACGGCCGCGCGGCGGCGGCCACAACCGCTTGTCCGGGACCGCCGCGGACCAGACTGCGCCCGCCAACGTTCCCAGCAGGATCACGACGGCCACGCCGAATAGAATGTTGGACATGCGCGCGACCCCCCTACCGATTCGGATTCGGCGCCATCGCCACCAGCAACACCAGGTCGCCCTCGGACTCGTTCGCCACGCCGTGCGGCTCGTCCGGCTCTGACCACGCCACCGCGCCGGGGCCCAGGACTTCGCTCCGGTCGCCCACCGTGAATCGGCCTTCGCCCTCTATCACATAGTAAAACTTCGTTGCGCCCGCATGGGTGTGTACGTGCTGGGCCTGCCCGGGACCCAGGCAGTAGACGTCGCAGAACATCTGATCGGTCTCGAAGAGGTTGAGCTTCTGCATCTTTTCGGCGGAGAAGCGGCGCCGGCGGGTGGAGTCGACGATTCCCATTGAATGGCCTCGGAAGTGGGATGGATGGGCGGAAACATGCTCCGATGGGACGCCGCCGGGAAAGTGCCGGATGCCAGAGCGCCCGCGGGCACCTATGTTGAAGGACGATACACCAACGCCAGTCCTGCCGTCACACCGGAGCATCGGAGCAGCACACATGACCTTCCCCCGCCCCACCTCTCTCGCCCTGGCCCTCCCGCTGGCCCTCGCCGTCACAGCGCCCGCCTGCGTCCCACCCGAAGAGGCCGGCGAGGAGTCCGAAGAGGCGATGATCGAACGCGCCCGGGGGATCCACGAGCGGGCCATCACCCTCGACACGCACATCGACATCAGCACGTCGAACTTCACCGCCGAGCGCAACTACACGTCCGATCTGCCGACGCAGGTGACGCTGCCGAAGATGGAGGCGGGCGGGCTGGACGTCGGCTGGTTCGTCGTCTACACCTCCCAGGGCCTGCTCAACGACGAGGGCTACGCGACGGCCTACGAGAACGCGGTCGACAAGTTCGACGCCATCCACCGCATGGTGAACGAGTACGCGCCCGACCGGATCGAGCTGGCGCTGACCTCCGACGACGTGCGCCGGATCGCGGGCGAGGGCAAGCTGGTCGCGATGATCGGGGTCGAGAACGCCTATCCGCTGGGCGAGGACATCGCGCGCGTCGAGGAGTTCCACAGCCGCGGCGCCCGCTACATGTCGCTGGCACACACCGGCCCGAGCCAGCTCGCCGACGCGCACTCCGGCGAGAACGATGGCAACTTCCTGCACGGCGGCCTGAGCGAGATGGGCCGCGAGGTGATCGCCGAGATGAACCGGCTGGGGATCATGATCGACATCTCTCACCCGTCGAAGCCGTCGATCATGCAGACGCTGGAGATGACCCGGGCGCCCGTCATGGCGTCGCACTCGTCGGCCCGCGGGCTGAGCGACGTGAGCCGCAACCTCGACGACGAGCAGCTTCATGCGGTGGCCGCGAACGGCGGCGTGGTGCAGACGGTTGCGCTGCGCTCCTTCGTCAACACGACCAGGAACGCGGCCCACCGCGAGGCCATGGACGCGATCGAGGCCGAGGTTGCAGCCGAAATGGGCGTGGAAATACTCGGACGGGGCGGAATTTTCGCGCTTCCGCCCGACGAACGCGACGCCTACCAGACGCAGATGGTCGAGGTGCAGGCCACGGCGGCGGAGCGGGCCGCCGACATGGACATCCCCCCCGACGTCAGCGTGAACGATTTCGTCGACCAGATCGACTATATGGTCAACCTCATCGGCCTCGAGCACGTCGGCATCAGCTCGGACTTCGACGGCGGCGGCGGCGTGGCCGGCTGGGACGACGCCTCGGAAACCTTCAACGTCACGCTGGAGCTCGTCCGGCGCGGCTACACGGAAGAGGAGATCGGCTTGCTCTGGAGCGGGAACCTGCTGAGGGTTCTCGACGAAGTGCAGGACGTTGCAGCAATGATTCAGGCAGAGGAAGGGTAGGAAAAAAATGAGGCAGACGAAGACCACCAAACTGTTCATGCTGGTATTCTGCGTCGCGGCGCTGGCCGCCGTGGCCTGGGAAGCCGCACCGAAGGGCACCTCCGCGCCGGCGGCCAGCGAGGACGGCGTTGCGGGGGCCGCGGCGTCCTTCCTGTCGCTCCTGGAGGGCGACGCGCTCGACCGCGCCACCTACGACCTGGGCGACGAGGAGCGCTTCAACTGGGCCTTCACGCCCGTGTCGCGCAACGGCCTCCCGCTCAAGGACATGACGCTGGAGCAGCGCACCGCGGCCCACGCCATGCTCCAGGCGACCCTGAGCAGTCAGGGTTACCACAAGGCCAACGCGATCATCGAGCTGGAACGGATCCTCGGCGTCATCGAGGGCCGTCCCGAGCGGCGCGATCCGGAGGACTACTACGTCGTCATCTTCGGCGAGCCGACCTCGGGCGGACCCTGGGCGTGGCGCTTCGAGGGCCACCACCTGTCGCTCAACTTCTCCTCGCCGTCGAACGAGCTGACCGTGACCGGGCCCGCCTTCATGGGTTCGAACCCGGCGACCGTCCCGTCCGGCCCGAAGGCCGGCTGGCGCCCACTCGGCCGCGAAGAGGACCTCGCGCGGTCTCTCGTGCAGAGCCTCACGGCCGAGCAGCTCGAGATGGCGATGATCGCCGACGAGGCGCCCCGCGACATCATCACGGGCAACGACCGCGAGGCGCGGCTCGACGGCTTCGAGGGGATCGCGGCCTCAGCGCTGACCGACGCCCAGCGCAGCGTGCTCATGGGCGTGATCGGGGAATACGTTGGCAATATGGACGCCGCGGCCGCGCACACGTGGATGGCCCGGATCCGGGACGAGATCTCCCCCGACGAGCTCTATTTCGCCTGGGCGGGGTCCACCGAATACGGCGCCGGCCACTACTACCGCGTCCACGCGGCGTCGTTCCTGATCGAGTACGACAACACCCAGGGCAACGCGAATCACGTGCATTCCGTGTGGCGCGACCTGGAGAACGACTTCGGGGGGGACGCGCTGGCGCGGCACTACGAGACGGGGCACCCGCACAATTGAGTCCATATGTAAAGCAGACTTGACAATATGTAAGGCACAGTTGTCACGTTTGAGCCACCCGCACGGAGTTGTCACCCATGACCAATGAGGGCATTCTTCCCAGGCGCGACAAGCGTGGCAAACTGTCCTGGAAGAAAACCTTTCAGGCCATGGCCGCTGCAGACGAGGACTGGAGCGACCTCGATGTCACCGTGGCGGACGGCCTCGACGGCAGAGGGAGAGAGTTCACCAGCTCGACTCCGCGGTCGCGGCCCGCCTGCGACGCCTGATCACCGAGATGTACGGGGAGTAGGCCGTACTCGCCTGTCCCCGCCCTACCTCAGCGACACATGCAGATGGTCAGCGGTGCCCACATGGCGAAGCGTGTGAAAACCCATCGCCCGGAAGGCCAGCTCGGCCGCCCGGTTGCGCCATTCGGGCCGATTGATCGTGCGCAGGTCGAGGGCGTGGACGAAGCCGTCGTTCTGGCGGAAGTGCAGTGAAGACTCGTTGGCCGGCAACCCGGCGCGAGCGTAGAACTCGGGCGTGCGGGCGGCATCGGTGATCACGGCCTCGGCGTCGGCGAGGACGAAGACGGAGACGGCCATGCGCAGCAGAGGATGGAGAGCCGAATACTCAGTCCGCACCTCTTCCGACTTTGCGTTGCCGCCCGCGATGACCAGTAGCGAGTAGAGCACGAACGCGGCGGCCCCCAGAGCGGCGGCGCGGGTCATGAAGCGCCTTAGCCTCTTCCCTGCCCCGAGGCGCCGACTTACGGCCCAGGCAGAGATCGCCACCAGGAGTGCGGCGGCGCTCGCCGACGCGGCCAGCGAGGACCATGCTCCGAGCCCCCACTGCTGGTATGCGAAGACGCCGCCCCGAACGAGGAGGACAAAGGGAAGCACTGCCAGCAGGACGGCAGTCGCGCCCCAACGCAGCATCCTGGCGAGCATCCGCAAGAACTTCGGGCCCGGCTGGGTATCATTGCGCTGGCCGCCCTCGCCCCACTCGCCCGCGTCCCCAACACCCGGATAATCGACTCTTAACGCACTCACGTGTCCTCCCGCGCCCCCTCAGGCGGCGATCAGCCCCCCACCTGCCCCAGCAGCCACGCGCACAACAGCGCCCCGTAGATCCCGAAGATGTACCCGGCGACGGCCATCAGGAGCCCGATCGGGGCCATGGCCCGGTGGTAGACCCCCGCGACCACCGGCGCCGATGCGGCTCCACCGATGTTGGCCATGCTCCCGGTCGCCACGAAGAAGAAGGGCGCGCGCACGATCCTCGCGGCGATCAGCAGAATGCCCAGGTGGATCGCGATCCAGACGGCCCCTGCGAGCAGGTAGACGGGCGCGTCCAGCACCGCCCTGAGGTCGGCCTGCGCCCCGATCCCGGCCAGCAGCAGGTAGAGCGCCGTGTACCCGAGGTGCGAAGCGCCCACCGTCTCCAGTTTCCTGAGGCGCGTGAACGAAAGCACCAGTCCGCCGGTCACGACGATCAGGATCGCCCATGTCGTGCCGCTGATGATCGTGGGGTCGCCGACCGCGGGCAGCCGCTGTCCCAGCCGCTGGGCTACCACAGCGCACGCCATGCCGAAGCCGATCATCACGATGGCGTCGCGGAGCGTGAGGGGGCGCCTATCGCTCTTCATCGCTTCCAGTTGGCGGTTGGTCTGCTCGATGGCGTCCGTGCGCGCTTTCGTCCGGCGGTCGAAGCGGCCTTGCAGCCCGACCATGGCAATCAGCACGCCCATCCACCCGTAGCCGACCACCGTGTCCACCACGATCACCGGTCCCATCGCGTCGGGCGAAGTCCCCACGCTCTCGGCGATCGCCACCATGTTCGCCGTCCCCCCGATCCAGCTCCCCGACAGGGCGGCAAACCCCGTCCACGCATCCTCCGGCAGCATGCCCCCGAAGAGCATCAGCGATACCGGCCCTCCGATCACGATGCCGACCGTGCCCGCGGCCACCATGAACAGGGCGACCGGTCCCAGCCGGACAACGCTCTTCAGGTCGACCGACACCATCAGCATCAGCAGCGCGAAGAGCAGCAGGTACGGCACCGTCCATTCGTAGAGCGGCGACGCGGACGGCGTAATCCCGGCGGTGGTCGCCAGCATCGGGAGGAAGTACACGTAGATGACGGGGGGAACGACCTCGAAGAGCTTCCGGCACCGCGGCAGCTCCGAGACCCAGAAGACCAGCGCGACCAGTCCCGCCAGAAAGGCGAAGACCCCCATTGGATCGTTGATCAGCGCCGTGGTCTCCTGCAGCATGAAGCCCCCCTGTCGTCAGTCGTTTCAGCTTGCTGGCCGTGCGGTCGCGTATGGCCGGATCCATATTGTGGCGCGAAACACCGGCCAACAAGGACGGGTCGTGCAACGGTCCTGCATGCTTCCGTCGCTTTTCCCTCGTCCGGCAATGACAGGATAGGCCCAGTGCCCGCGCGCACGCCTTACTTTCTTGTGAAGAGCAAGGTGACAGCTTATGTTGTAAGGCAAATGGAGATACTGACATGCTCGAATCTGCGGTAACAAAAAAGGGACAGACCACGCTCCCCAAGCCCGTGCGGGACACGCTGGGCGTACAGGCCGGTGACCGCGTCCGCTACATCGTTCTCGACGGCGAGGTGCGCATATTGCCCGTGCTGTCCATCCGTCGGCTGTTCGGCGTACTGAAGCACGATGGCCCACCCGTCACTGTGGAGGAAATGGAACGAGCCGCAGCCGACGGCGCGTCCGAGGAATGATCGCCCTCGATACCAACGTCCTCGTCCGCTACCTGGTGCGCGACGACGAGCAGCAGGCGGAGTCCGCTCGCGCTTTGTTGGAATCGCTCACAACCGAACGGCCAGGCTATGTCTGCCGCGAGGTTGTCGTCGAGCTCGTCTGGGTCCTGGAGCGGGCCTACGCGGTTTCCCGCGAACGCATTGCGACGATCCTGCAGGAACTCGTGGCCACGCAGAGTCTCGTTGTCGAAGCCTCGGACGATGTGGCCCGAGCCGCAATTCGCTACGCAGCCAGTGGCCCGGGGTTCTCGGACCTGATGATCCTTGCCGCGGCGGACCGGGCTGGAGCGCGGCCGCTCCATACCTTCGATCGGAAGGCGGCGCGAATAGAGGGTGTGGAATTGCTGCGATGAAACAGTGGACCCTTCTTGGGACCTCGTGCGCTGACCAGGGCCGATAGCCATGTACAAATCCTGCATGTTCTGCCGCAAACCTCTGGGAGCCAACGAGGTCGTCGAGTCCTTCCCGGTCGGGCGCCGGCTTGCCTTCGACTCCGCGCGCGGGCGCCTGTGGGTCGTCTGCACCAAGTGCGAGCGCTGGAACCTGACGCCGCTCGAGGAACGGTGGGAGGCAGTCGAGGACTGCGAGCGCATCTTTGGCGACACGCGCATCCGGGTATCCACCGACAACATCGGCCTCGCACGGCACCCCGAGGGGCTGACGCTAGTACGGATCGGCGAGCCCATGCGCCCCGAGTTTGCGGCGTGGCGTTACGGGGACCAATTCGGACGGAGGAGGAAACGGCAGATTCTGTATGGCGCCGGCGCTGCGGTGGTGGTTGGGGGACTTGTGGTCGGGGGACTTGCCACCGGTGTCCTGAGCAGCGCTGTGCTCAGCCAGAGCGGGAACATTGTGAACCTGTGGACGCATCAACGCACCCTGGTCAAGCTGCACCCCGAAAACGGCAAGGTCATCAAGCTCAAGCGAAACGACCTGCTGGGCACCCGGTTGCGATCCTCCGACGACGAGCACGGCTTCAGGATCCAGATCCGCAAGGGCAAGAAGAAGACCTGGTACGACGGCCCCGAGGCGCGCCGCTTCGCCGGCTCCATCCTGCCAAGGGTCAACGCCTCGGGCGGAAAAAAGGCCACCGTGCAGCACGCGGTCCAGAAGATCGAATCGGTCGGGCATCCCGATCGCTTTCTCCTGGACGTGGCCGGGCGCGACAGCTACGAGGACAAGAAGGGCGTGCCAGGCTACATCAACAAGATGCCCACGACCACCAAGCTCGCCCTCGAGATGGCACTCCACGAGGAGCAGGAACGGCGCGCCCTGGAGGGTGAGCTGTGGCTGCTGGAGCGCGCGTGGGAAGAGGCGGAGGAGATCGCCGAGATTTCGGACAGCCTCCTGCTGCCCGAGGGTGCGGACGAGTTCCTGCGTAGCCACAGGGGCGAGCAGCCCGGACCGGCCAACGCCGATTCTCGCCCCGGCCGCTGACGCCCGGGCCAACTCCCCGGCTGACGCACGCCGTCGACTCCATGGCATACCCCCCGGGGGGGTAGTCACTGCTGTCCCCTACCAGCGATACCCCGCCTTCACATAGTAGAAGCCGCCGCTGGCGCCGAAGGGGGTCGCCGTGCTGTAGAGGTTTCCGGCCACTGCTGCCGCGTTCGGATTCTCCTCCGGATACTGATTCAGCGCGTTCTGGCCTCCGATGGTGAGCGTCGTCGACTCGTTCACCGCGTACCTCACCTCCAGATCGACCAGATACTCGCCCGGATAGGCGCGATCGTCCCGTGAATCGAACCAGCCGGCGTAGTAGCTGAGCCGACCGAGCAGCGACAGCGCGTCCCAGCTGCGACGCCCCGACGCCGTCCAGCGGGACCCCGGCAGGGCGTCCTCCAGTTGCCGAATGCGAACCTCGCTGAGAACCTCGGGGTCGTGGCGGGTCACCTTCGTGCTCGTGTGGTTGAAGGCCAGGCTGAAGTCGGTGCCGCTCATGCCCGCCGGCGCGAATGACGCCACCACGTCGACGCCCTGGGTGCGCGTGTCGAAGTTGTTGGTGAAGAAGCGGAAGTTGGCCAGGTTCTTTGCGCTGGTGATCCCTTCCGCGATCAGCCGCTCGGCCTCTGCCGGCTCGAGCGCGAACACCTTGCTGAGCGCCAGCCGGTCCGAGAGCGCGATCCGGAAATAGTCCGCGGACGCCGTGAACACCCCCGCGTCGAGCACGAACCCCAGGCTGGTGTTGAACGACTTCTCGGCGTCCAGGGGCTTGCCGCCCTTGATGGCGGCGACCTCGGAGGTGGAGGGAATCGTGCCATTATTCACCAGTTCGCGCAGGGTGCGGTTGAACTGGGTGGAAACGTTGAAAGCGTTCTGCTGACCGGGCGTGGGGGCGCGAAATCCCGTGCTCGCGCTGCCGCGGACGGCGAAGGCTCCGCTGAGGCCGTATCTGGCGGCGACCTTCCAGTTGGCCGTGGTGCCGAAGTCCTCGAATCGCTCGGCTCGCAGCGCCGTGCCCAGGGTCCAGCGATCGTCCCTGGCCCTGACTTCCACGTCCCCGTAGGCGGCGAAGTTGGTCCGGTGCCAGTCTCCCGCCGCGATGTCGCTGAAGCCCGGAAAGCCGTTCGAGCCGGCGCTGAAGCCCTGCGCCGCGAACGGACCGATATTCCAGGAGGTGGTCTCCCCGATCCCGATCTCGAAGTGCTCGTCGCGGAACTCGGCGCCGCCGGCAACATTCACCATGTCGCTGACGGTGTAGTTCACGTCGACGTTCAGGTTCAACTCGGACTGCTGGTAGATGCCGGGGTCGAAGGAGGACGGCGATTCGGGCCCCAGCGACGCGTTCACCGTGTTGTCGATGAAGAAGTCGATCGCGTTGCGGCCGTAGCCCGCGCTCAGGTCCCAGAGCAGACCGCCGTGCGTGTGGCCCCGAAGTCCCGCCACGACCGAAGCGTCCAGCACATCCCCCCCAAATTGGGGGGTGAAGCCTCCTGGGAAGGGCTCCTGGTAGGTGAAGCAGTTGGGGTCTTCGCGCACCCGCGCGAGCGCGGTCGGATCGGGCACCCAGTTGGTGATCGTCACTACCGGGCAGCCCGCCGAGCCGTCCAGCACCCCGTCCTGCGCGTCGAGAACGTCGCCCACGAGCAGGGTCTTGCCGCCGTCCAGGCTGAACACGCCCGCCCGCGTGTTGGGGTTGCGGAAGAAGAAGCCTCCCGTGACGGTCTCGCTCGCGTAGTTGGCGTGCCCGTAGAACTGCAGGCCGTCGCCGAGGAAGCGCCCGAAGTTGCCCCACAGCTTGAGGTCGTTGTCGACCGTGGGCGCGCCGTGGATCTGGGCGGGGTCCTTCACGTGGGTGTTCCCCGCCGCGATGAGCGCGGCCGCGTCGTCCCGCTGTACGCTGCGGCTGGTGGGATTCGACGCTCCGAACTCTGCGCTCAGGTTGGCGAATCCGCTGGCACCGAGGGGCAGGCCGATGTTGCCGGCCACGGTGTACGACTCGCCGTCACCCTCCCAGAAAGTGCCCGTGCGCATTTCCAGGCTACCGCCGGACGAGGCGTCCTTGAGCGTGAAGTTCATGACCCCGGCGATGGCGTCCGAGCCGTACTGCGCCGACGCGCCGTCGCGAAGCACCTCGGCCTGGCGCACGGCAATCGCGGGGATCGACGAGATGTCAGGCCCCTGGGCGCCATCGGCAAAACCGCCACCGATCCAGGTGATCACCGCCGCGCGGTGTCGCCGCTTGCCGTTGACGAGCACGAGCGTGTGGTCGGGAGCCAGTCCGCGCAAACTCGCGGGCCGTATGATCTTGGCCGCGTCTCCCGTGGCCTGCGGGTTGACGTTGTACGACGGGATGACCGTGCGGAGCAGGTCGTTCAGGTCCGTGTCGCCCTGTTCGATGAAGTCCTGCGAAGTGATCGCGTCGATCGGCACCGCCGACTGCGTCACCGTGCGCGGCCGGGCGCGGCTGCCCACTGCAACCAGGCCCTCCAGGGCGAGGGCGGTCTCGTGCAGCTCCAGGTCGAGGTGCATGTCCTGACCGTCGGCGAGGGTGACTTCCCGCGTCTCCATCGCAAAGCCGATCCGCGTGATCTCGACGGTATGCGTGCCGGGCGGAATGTCGCCGACCTCGTAGTGCCCACCGGGATCGGTGATCCCACCCAGGCCGAGCGCCGGCAGACTGATCTGCGCCCCGGCGAGCGGCGCACCCGTTCCGGCATGCCTTACGGTGCCTTCGAGACTTGCCTGTCCCAATGCCGACGGCGGGTTCCATAAGAGGAACACAAGAACCGCAAAGGTGTAGCCGGTACTACGGGGACTCAGTGTTTTGGCGAGCATTCTCCAGATAATTTGCGTTTTCAATGGTTGCGCTTTCAATGCCATTCAGCCGGCAAACGTGCCAGTCCAAATGAGTGACAACAAATCTCCTGATACTGTCTGATCAACGTATCATCACCGCTGTCCGTTAGTGTCGCAATGAGGAAGAGATGTCGCACCAGATGACCAGGACCTCACTCGAGCAATCTTCGTCCTCGCTGCCTCTGCCCGCGTCACGGGACTCCGCGTCCGCTTGCTCGGTCTACCTCCCTCACACGATTGTTTGCGTATTCTTCGTGGTGTCGTTGGCCCTCACTGGCTGCCAAAGTGAAGCGGGCTCCTCGCCCGATCTTTTCGACGGCGAGCCGTGGACGCTGTCGGGCCCCGAGTTGAAGATCGGCTCGCTGGACGACCCCGAATTCGTCTTCGGCACCGTCGGCATGGCAGGGCCGGGCCCCGATGGCTTTGTCTATTCCCTCCACCCACGGGAGGCCACGATCCGGCGGTGGACCGCTGATGGAGTTCCCGCCGGCACGGTAGGGCGCCAAGGTGAGGGTCCGGGCGAGTTCACTCAGCCCGGTCGCATGGGCTTCTTCGGCGATTCGCTCTGGGTGATGGACTACGGGTTGCGCCGGATCACCTATTTCGATTTGGAGGGCACGCTGCTGGGATCCTTGTCGCCCCCGATGAATCACGAGGAGCCTGGTGGCGTTACTCTGCGCCCGTCGGTTCCCCTGAGGGATGGGACCCTCATAGCCCGTGCCGGGGCACCCACACTCCTGATCGCGACGGGTGAGCTTACCCGGAATCCGGTCACCCGGATCGACGCCGAGGGCAATGTGCTCGGTACAATATGGTTTCAACCATTTCGGCCGATGGATATCCTGGCGATTCTCGGCCAGGACGGCTTCGGCGGGTTCTTTTCCGTCCAGCCGTTTCAAGACGCACCTCTTTCTGCCAACATGGAGGACGGGCTGCTGGTGGTCGACCGGCGCTCCTGGACCGGCGATGGTCCAGCCACGATCACGGTCACACGGCTCGGTCTTGCGGGCGACACCCTCTTTGCCAGCGATCTTCCCTACACTCCGGTACCGCTGACCTCCGAGCGTGTGGACTCAGTAGTTCGCGCATCGACCGAACGCTTCGGGCGCTTTCCCGAAGGCGACATCCGCGATGCTACGTACAGGCCGTCATATCTGCCCCCAGTTAGCGGCGTCGTCGTGGGCAGAGACGGAACGCTTTGGTTGCGACACTTCGATCCGTTCGAGTCGACCAACGGTGAGCGGCTGTATGAGTGGTGGGTGCTCGACGTCAGTGGAGCCCCTCTCGTACGGGCACTGATCCCCGCGCGGATGCGTATTCTTACGGTCACCTCCGAAATGGTCTGGGGAGTCGAGCGCGACGAACTGGACGTCGACTACATCGTCGCCTACAGACTCGTGAAGGGCCGGTAGCCCGGGGTCGGACCGCGCAGCGCCGGACTTCGCCTCGCAGCTTTCCGTCCGCCCGGCCGCCTGGACACGCGCACGGGGACGCGCGGCTATTGCAATCGGCGCGGCCTCGCGCCACCGTGGCAGCCAGTCGCACGATCCCTCTCCGCCAGGAACCGACTCATGAACCGCGCACTCCTCATGGCGGCGGCCGCCCTGGCCGCGCTCTCCACCACCCTCACCACCGCCTGCGCGCCGACAGCGGATTCTCCCGGCGGCCCCGTCGACCCCGAAGTCGACGCCATCTTCGCCGACCTCGAGGGCGACCGCCCCGGCGCGGCCGTGGCCGTCACGCTGGGCGGAGAGGTCGTCCACCGCGCCGGATACGGCACCGCGCACCTCGACCACGGCATCCCGATCACCCCGGAGACGGTCTTCGACATCGCGTCGATCTCCAAGCAGTTCGGCGCCATGGCCGCCCTCCTTCTCGAAGCCGAAGGCAGACTCGATCTCGACGCGGACGTTCGCACATACGTGCCGGAGGCGCCGGATTTCGGCGAAGTCATCACCGCACGCCACCTCGTCCACCACACCAGCGGCATTCGCGACTGGCCCCACGCGATGATGCTGGCGGGCATCACCTACACCGACGTCATCTCCTTCGAGAAGATCCTGCGCATGCTCTACCGGCAGCAGGCGATCAATTTTACGCCCGGCTCCGAATACGCCTACTCCAATACCGGCTACAACCTGCTCGCGCGCGTCATCGAGGTGCAGTCCGGCATGAGCTTCCGCGAGTACACGCAGTCCCGGATCTTCGAGCCGCTGGGGATGACCCGGACGCACTTCTCGGACGACTACCTCGAGGTGGTCCCGGGCCGGGCCGAGTCGTACAGTCCGGCCGACGGCGGCGGCTTCCAGCGCCAGCCCAACCAGCTCACGGCGCTGGCCTCCTCGTCGCTGCATACCAACGTGGACGACTTCATCCGCTGGATGCGCAACTACGAGACGGCCCAGGTGGGCGGCGAAGACATGCTCGCGACGATGGTCCAGCCGGGCATCCTCAACGACGGCGAGGTCCAGGACTATGCCTACGGGCTGAGCGTAGCGGACTATCGCGGCCTGCCGACCTTCGGGCACGGCGGCTCGTGGGCCGGCTACCGCACCAACTTCGTGCGCTTCCCGGAGCAGGATCTCTCGATCGTGGTCTTCTGCAACGTGTCGGACTGCGACCCCGCGGGGAGAGCGCGCCGGGTGGCGGAGGTCTACATCGGCGACCAGATGGCGGAGGCGCCCGAGTCCCCGGCGCCGGAGGACGAGCCCGATGGCCCGACCCTGACCGAGTCGCAGCTCCGCGAATACACCGGCTCCTACCGCAGCCCGGAGCTGGATTCCACCTATGACATCGTGATCGATTCCGAGGGGCGCCTCGTCGCCGACCATTGGCGCAACGATCCGCAGATCCTCACTCCGACCGCCGAGGACACCTTTGTCGGCAACCCGCGGATCTTCCCCGAACTCCGGTTCGTGCGCGACGGATCGGGCGGCATCACCGCCTTCACGATTACGGGCGTGCGCGTGCGTGACCTGATCTTCGAGCGGCAGCGTTGAGGCACGCGTGATCTTTCGCCGTTCGGAGGTACTATTCGTCGTCCTCTTCTTCGTCGTCCTGATCGCGGGCGGCGCGGTCGGATACCGGTGGATCGAGGGATGGACCTGGGACGACGCCCTGTACATGACGGTGATCACGATCACCGCCGTCGGTTACCACGAGGTGCACGCGCTGAGCAACACGGGGCGCTACTGGACGACCTTCATGCTCGCCGGCGGCATCACCGGGCTCGGGATGTGGTTCGCGCTGGTGACCGCGTCCATCGTGCGGATGGACCTCGGCAACAACTATACGAGACGCAAGACCATGAAGAGGCTGAAGCGCATCAGGGATCACATCATCGTGTGCGGCGGTGGGAGGATGGGACTCCAGGTAGTGCACGAACTCGAGAACGCCGGGCAGGACTTCGTCGTGATCGACAGGGACGAGGAGGCCGCCGAGGCTCTGCGCCGGATATCGCCGGACGTCCTCATCGTCCCGGACGACGCGACCCGGGACCGGGTGCTCCGGACGGCCGGGGTAGAGCGGGCGAAGGGACTGGTGACCTGCCTTTCGGCCGACGCCGACAACCTCTACGTATGCCTCTCGGCGCACCATCTGAACCCCGAGCTCGTGATCGTGGCGCGGGCGGAGGGCAAGGCGGCCACCGCGAAGATGTACCGGGCCGGCGCCAACCACGTCGTCAGCCCCAATGTGACCGGCGCCGTGTGGGTCGCCTCGGTTCTGGTGCGTCCGTCGGTCGCGTCGATTCTGGACGTCACGGCTCCGGGCCGGCACCTCTCGCGCCGCGTGGACCACGCCACGATCGGACCGGAATCGGCGCTCATCGGCAAGTCCCTCGGCGAGGCGGGCATCCAGGACGAAACGGGGCTCCTCGTGATCGCCATTCGCAAGCAGGACAGCACCGCGGACGATGTCCGATTCAACCCCGACGCGGCGACCGAACTCGGCGCCGGCGACGACGTGATCGTTCTCGGCAACGACGAACAGATCCGCCACCTTCGCAGCTTCGTCACCTGAGGCCACTACGATGAAACGACCCAACCCGACCCCATTCGCCTGCCTGGCCGCGTTCGCCTGCCCGTCGGCATTCGCCCGGGTGCCCGCGTTCGCCCCATTCACCTGCCTGGCCGCCATCCTCGCCCTGGCCGCCCAGTCCGGCCCCCTCCACGCCCAGCGGGACGGAATGAAGGACATGGCGACCTTCCCCCGCCCCATCGAGGCCGTCGACAACGTGTGGATCGAGGAGCTGACGATGCTCGAGGTGCGGGACCTGCTCGCATCCGGCACGAACACGGCCCTGATTCTCACGGGCGGCATCGAGGAGAACGGGCCCTACCTGACGACCGGGAAGCACAACCACGTGCTGCGCGTGATGGGCGAGTCGATCGCGCGGCGTCTCGGCAACACCCTCGTCGCGCCCATCGTCACCATCGAGCCGGGCGATCCCGAGCGCGCCGCCACCCCGGGCGGCATCCGCCTCTCGCAGGAAACCTTCATGGCCGTGCTGCGCGACATGGCCACGAGCCTGAAGGCGCAGGGCTTCACCCGCATCTTCCTCATGGGCGACAGCGGCGGGAATCTTCGCGGCATGACGGCGGTCGCGGACGAGCTGGCGGCGGCCTGGCGGGGACAGGACGTCGTGATCGCACACATCCCGAGTACTACAACTACGGCGACGTGCTCGTCCATCAGCGCGACGTGCTCGGGATCGACGAGGATCCCCGCCTCGAAGGGCTTCACGACGACTACTACATCACGTCGATCATCATGAACGACAACCCCGAGTTCGTCCGCCTCCAGCAGCGGATCGATGCGGGGAAGGCGTCGATCAACGGCATCAGCATTCTGCCCGTCGCGCAGACGCTGGAGCACGGCCGGAAGCTGATCGAGTTCCGCACCGAGGCGACGGTGAAGGCGATTCGGAGGGTGCTGGAGGCGGCGCGTCGCTAGTGGAAGTTGCCGAAGTCCACCCGCGCCGTCGTCCCTTCACTCCAGTCGACGTCGTGCGACAGTGAGTCCTCGATCCGGGCCACGGCGACGATGTAGTCGTACAACTCGGTGACCCGCGCGAAGGCGGCGGGGATGTTCCCGCACTGGTCGCGATTGACCGCGAAACTGGTGATGCCCACCTGGATCCACGACTCCTCGTAGGGGACCATGAGCGGGCCGCCGCTGTCACCGAAGCACACACCCCGCCCCAACCGCTCCGCGCCGGCGCAGATCACACGTGGCGTGATGCCGGCAAAAAACGCCCCCGCGATCTTGTCGCAGTCATCGTTGGTGATGAGGGGCATGGTCGTGCGCTGGAGAATGTCGGTGCCCGCACCATCCGTTCCCTCGCCTATCTGCCCCCAACCAATCGCCGTGGCCGTGTCTCCGGGTGCGGAGTATTCGGGTTGATCGGGTGCCTGCAGATACACCCGGGGGTACAGATATGAGCCCTCGAGGCGCAGGAGGGCCACATCATAGTCGATGGTCTGGCCGAACTCGGGATGGGAACGCACGGCTTGAACCTTGATTTGCTCACCGCCCGTGTTGAGATCGGCGCTTCCGGCGTAGACCTCGATTGCGTCCGCGGGGGCACCGAACACGCAGTGTGCGGCGGTGAGAACGTAACGGCTGTTGAGGAGCGTGCCCCCGCAGAACTGGAACTGGGAATCGCTCGTCCGCAGTGCCACCTGGAAGGGAAAGTCCTCGATGTCGGCGTCCTCCCCGTTGACGATCGCGGCGGTGCCGGGCGGTGGAGCTCCTGACGACACCGCCGAAGGCCCGGCGAAGGTGCTGCTCCACCCGAAGTCGAGGATCTGTGAGACCGAGTAGCCGCGGTCGGCGTCGAGGCCCGCGAACTCGTAGGTGCCGTCCTCGGCGGAAAAGGTGAGTGGCTCGCCGTCGTCGTAGGCGCCATTGGCATCCAGGTCCAGGAACACGATGGAGCCCTCGAGGGTGCGCTCGTCCTCGTCGATGGCTTCGTCCATGTTGCGGTCAAACCAGACAGTGCCCTGGATCATGTTGGGCCCGCTTCCCGGTGGACTCGCAACGGTCACATCGTCGCTGGCGGAGGCTTCGCCGTCCCGGTTGTCCTTTACGGTCAACTCGACCTCGAATATCCCGCCGTCGGCGTAGGTGTGTGTGACCCGGACGCCGGTCGCCGTGCCGCCGTCGCCGAATGTCCACTCGTAGGAGACCAGGTTGCCGTCCGGGTCGGACGACGAGGAGGCGTCGAAACTCACCTCCAGCGGAGCCTGGCCGCGGTCCACATCGACGGTGAAGCCGGCTGTCGGCAGCTCGTTGGGCTCTTCGGGTGGTGGGGGAGGAGGAGGAGGGGGCGCCACCGGGGAGGCCTCTTCGTCGCCGCCGCAAGAGGCGAGCAGCAACACTCCGACCAGTACCGGGACCGCGGTGGGGATGGCTCTTGACATCAGGACTCACCTGTAAAAGTTGAAGTGAACAGCTACAGATTGTAAAACCCTGTTCGAGCCCCGCAAGTTCCGGCCAAATGGGCGCTGCTGGATTCGAACCAGCGACCTCCTGCTTGTAAGAATCACGAGAGGACCGACGTTTTACGACGAGAACTCGACCAAGTTCAACCTGAACTATCCACGAATACCATAACCTGAGATATGACAACATGTTACGGAACACGTCCACGATCTCCGTATCACTTCCGATATGCAAAAATGAGCCGGATTGCATCGGATCGAATGGGACGGTGGCGGACGAAGTTGCGGGTGCGGAAGGGAGTGAGGGCAGCGCACAACCGGACGATCTCCTGCCTCCGATGAGTGGTCTTCGGCCCGACCCCATCCACCGACCCGCGCCTCCGCAGTGAAGCGTCCGGCCAGTACAGGCGACCAACTTCGCGGGCGACATCGCCCACCGCATCGTCGCCACGCCCTCGGACGACGCCGTCGTTCGTCTCCGGCCCGGCTTCACGGGTGTCCGCTGGGCTGGCTCTGCCACGCTAAGGTGGGAGAGCCAGCCCACCCTTTGGGGCCACGCTCCGCGCGACCCCGACAGGGGCTGCCGAGGGGCTCCGCCCCTTCGATCCCCTCACAGTCGCGTTCGCGAGAGGCGCGCGCGGAGATTGGCGCCACGAACGGCGCATTACCGGGCACCGCGTCGTGAAGCCCATTCCCCCTTCGGAAAGGATTGTCTCGGCGGGGGCAGTGGGGAACTCCGATAACGAAATACCAAGGGCAGGATCCCGCGTCGTCACGGAGAGTCGATGGACTGTCGCTTCTGCCTACTGATTCTCCACGAGCGCATGCACCGCGACCCGCTGGACGTCCACCTCATCCCGGGTTCGTACAACCGCCCAGTCAGGACCGATGTCGAGCAAGACGGTGCGGGAAGGCAGCACAAGTGTGCGAGTCCATGTTCCGTCCGAGTCGAAGGCAAACCACTCGCTTCGCTCCGCGGGCCGAATGTAGTCGTGGACCCAAAGCACGCCGTCGTCTCCCATCATGAGCCCCTGATACGCGGGGAACACGTCGGGCACAATCTCGCTTTCCCACTCCCAACGGCTCTGGAAACGCGCGCGCCAGTCGGCACCGCCGCCCCGCCGGTAGGTGTCCTCAAGTGCGTCACGGTATCGGTCGATGTCCTCCTGCGTCACATTCAAATCCGGCCCCACCCAGCGGATGCGCCGAATGGTCTCGCCCGTCCAACCGACCAACTCGACCTCGTAGTCTTCGCTGGTCCCGAACCACATCCCCTGGTCAGCCGCCGCGAAGACCGCGTCGTGGGACCAGATGCTTCCCGGCATGGCATCGCCAGGACCTAGATACCTCATCTCCGAGGACGGAATCCGCTCCCGCAGCGTTGCTGCGACCGTGTCGCCTAATTCCGCGGAGCCCAGCGAAAGCAGTTCGCGGATGATGTCCCCGGGCTCAGCGCCCGTCTCGCCCATCCTGACACTGGATCCAGCAAAGCCCAGCCGCCCGTTCGGCGCGCAACTGAAACGCCTCAACGGCAAGCCGTTGAACAGGAACGGGTAGTCGTCCAAGAGTTCGCCGCCGCCGCTGAAGACCGAGATCCGGGCGGTCCAGATGTCGTACACCACGATCCGTTCTGCGCTCGCGCACCCAGGCGCGACTTGGATATACTCAAACTCGCCCGGCCCTTCCCCCTCCCGTCCTCGGCTCCACAGATGCGTGCCATCCGGACCGAACCTTTGGATGCGAAAATGCGCCCGGTCGGAAACGACCACGCTGCCGTCGGCGAGGAGCGCACCGCCGTTGATTCCCGCAAAGAGATACTCGTCCGCACCTTCCAAGAGGCCGATCGAGAGAAACGGCTCCTCCGACAGGCGCACCTCTGTGGCTGGTCTTGGCTGAACGACCTGCGCGACGGCACGATGTTCACCCGCAGCCAAGGCGGTTACCGAGACGGCGGCGGCTTGAATCAGGAGCCTCATAACAAGAAACACCTCCGAAGGGACCATGGAAGTCGGTGCGGGCAGTCCGAAATGGTAGCCCGGTGGGCATCGGTGTGCCAGCCACTGCCATGAGCTGACCCAAAGACAAACGGTCGGCAGCGATGGTTGCATTGCAATACGCCGGTCCATGCGACCGGGCGATGCGCGGACAACGGACTGGCGGTGGGGCAGTCCGTCGAGTGCGCCCCGCCGACGGAGTTCGGAAGCGGTGCCCGCTGCCTGCTCCGCTGTCCCGGTAGCGGCGCGGAAGGCTGGGGGTCTAAGGGGGGCTCAGCGCCCCCTTGCCAGACCGCGAATGTTGAACATCGCGTGGGCTGGCTTGCTTGCTTGCTTGCTTGCTTGCTTGCGAACCTTAAGAGCGTGAGCCAGCCCTCGGCGGAGCCGCCGAAACCGCCTCTCAGGGCACGGGCCGGAACAGCGTCGACCGGGCCGTCGCAAGCAAGCTCCCCGGCCTCTTGGACGCCAGCCTCAAGGACGGCCAAGACGTACCGCGGCGCTCCTGCCGCGCTGCCGCATTCCGCCCTACCTCTAACCCCTCGGGAACCCGAGATCGTCGATCTGGGGCGATCCCACGGCCCGTATCTACCCCGAAATGTGCGTGGAACGAGCGAAAACGGCCTCAGAGCCCTTCGCGGAGGAGGCCGCCTATTGCTGTGTGACGTAGATACTCCACGCCTGCATGACCTCGGCGCGGCGCTCCAGCAGGTCGGAGCGCTGATACGCCTGAACGACCCGGCTTCTCGGGACGTGGGCGAGGCAGGCTTCCGCCACCTCCGCCGGAACGCCGGTCTCGGCCATCCACGACCGGGCACTCGAACGGAACCCGTGAACCGTCGAAGCGACCCCGGCGCGGCGAAGCACGCGCCCCGGCGCATTCCTCGGCAACACCCCGCCGGTCCTCGACGGGAACACCAACGAAGACTCCGGTGACAGCGCCCGCGCCCGCTCCAGCACTCTGAGCGCGCCCGTGCTCAGCGGAACGGTGAACTCGCGCCCGGCCTTCATCCTCGAAGCGGGGATCGTCCACACGCCCGCCTCCAAGTCGATCTCATCCCAACACGCCCCCCGCGCCTCTCCGGCCCGGACGGCCGTCAACGCGATCATCTCGACGCACAGCACCGCCGACGGGTGTATGTACCTGACCCGGCGGATCGCCCGGATCGCCGCGGCGACCTCTCCATGCGGCAGCGCACGATAATGCCTCGGCGCGTTGCCGTTCGCCCTCGGCAGCGCCACGACCGCCCGGTCCACCGGGTTGTCCGCGCGGAGGTTCTTCCCAATGCACCAGCGAAAGACGGCGGCGATCCGGTGACGGGCCTTCCGGGCGGCACCCGGCTTCGAGTTCCAGATCGGGGCGAGGCACGCCAGCACGTCCGCGCTTGTGATCCGGTCCACCGGCTTGTCCATGAGCGGCGCGGCGTGGAGGCGGAAGGTGGACTCCCACTGCTCGGGCAACGGGCTCCCGGCCTTCCACCCGTCCCGGTGAAGCTCAATCGTACGCTCGGCGGCCTCGGCGAACGTCGGGACGCCGCGCCCGCGCGGGTCGCCGCCGTGGACGACGGCCCGGCTGTTGTCCAGCGCCTTCCGGCGCGCCTCGGCGAGCGTGATCTCGGGATACGGCCCGAGCCCGACCGAAGTCAGCCGCCCCTCGATCCGAAGGCGCTGGCGCCACGTCTTACTGATGCGGCCGGTCTTCGTCCGGTGCACCCGGAGGCTCAGGCCCCGGCCGCCGCGACCGTCGCCGTAGACGCCCGGACGGTTGATCGTGCGGACGAAGGCGGCGGTAAGCGTCCTGGGTCGTTTCGTCACGGGTTCCTTTCCTGAGAGTGTATCACTTACTGCAACACTACACGGGAAAGAATACACCGGACGATGATAGACCGCAAGGGACGTGGAGATTACCGCAAGTGCCGATAAAGCAATGTACTACAGGATGTTACTGGACAACGCGCGGACGGCTATGGATGGCTCTGGAAGATGGTATGGCAGTTCAACTTGGACTGCACGATCTGCCGTTCTCGCCACGCGACGCCATCTGATTCCAGGGTATGGGAATAGCCGGAAAGCGGCAACAAATGGCGGGCATTCGGTCGCTCGCGGCGAGTGGGAGCACCGGAGGTCGCATCGCGGTTCGTACGCTCCTTCGCTCCGGACCCCGGTCTCACGACGCACCTCAAAAGAACACCTGGGCCCACGTCGTTGCCACTCGGCTCTCAAGGTAATCGACGAAGTTAGGAAGGCTCCGGTGCCTAGCTCCATACACACGCCGTACCGGGCCAGGGAGAAAGGCGGTCTCGCGATCCCGGCCCACGTCGCACACGCGTGCTTGGCCACACGGAAGCGACACTCGGCTTCGCGAGGTACAAGGGGAGACTAGGACCGTCGCCTCCTGCACGAGAAGCGTGACCCGTTGCAGAAATGGGGTACGTTGATCATGGACGCTGTTGTAGAAGCAACTTGAGCAGGCGATCCTACCTCGGCATTCGAGACCACTCAGGTCGACTTGCGAATCGACGCAGGACCCACAAGAGGGGCGTGGTGAAAGCAGATTGATGGCCATCTCTAGGCGTCTGGTCCTCTAGGAGGGTGTGATGCGGTTCAAGGCAGACGGTCCCGCGATTCCCGACATCCTCTTGGATGAGCGGGACGCGGGCAATGTCGTGTTCCTGTGCGGCGCGGGAGTGTCGAGGCCAGCCGGTATGCCCAACTTCCGGGGGCTCGCGGACCATGTGATCAAGAAGGTCGGCCTGCCGTCTGATTCAAGAATCCGGCAGGCTCTTGCGACGCTGGACGAAACGGGACCTGCCATCGCCGAGTGGTCCCGACCCTCGCTCGACTGGGTCTTCCAGAGGCTGTACGACGAGTACGGTCGCGACCAAGTAGTGAAGATCGTATGGAAGAAACTGAAGCCTCCCAAGTCACACCGGCACCACCGCATTGTCGCCCGTCTGTCTGCAAACGCTAAGGGCGAGCCGCAGATCGTCACGACGAACTTCGACCACCTCTTTGAGGCGGCTCTCGGCAAGCAGGGGATTCGGAGATATGAGCCGCCGATGTATCCCGACTTGCAACACGGAGTGCCAGCGACCGGCATCACCTACCTGCATGGTCGGCTGGCCGCCAAGGAATCCGGCCCTCACAACTACATCCTCAGTAGTGCGGACCTCGGGCGCGCGTACCTCGCGGAGGGGTGGGCGGCCAAGTTTGTCCGAGACCTCCTCCAACGCTACACGGTGGTGCTCCTCGGCTATCAGGCGGATGATCCTCCGGTAAGTTATCTGCTCCAGGGCCTCGAAAGCGTCGCTCGGCAAAACCCTGATCGCCTGTTCGCTTTCTACAGCGGAGATCCTGAGGGAGTAGACGCCAAGTGGAAGGCTCGTCACGTGCACGCGATACCTTACGGAGACAACCACGATACGCTGTGGGAGACGCTGGAAGCATGGGCCGTCCGTGCGGACAACCCCACGTCATGGAGAAGTTCCGTCGTGGAAACGAGCCGGAAAGGACCGCGGGCACTCAAGCCGCACGAGAGAGGCATGGTCGCGCATGTCGTGAAGACAGCGGTTGGTGCCAAGGAGTTCGCTAACGGAGACCCGGGGCCTCCGGCGGAGTGGCTGTGTGTATTCGATGCGGCCTGCCGCTTTGCGGAGCCTGGGATCGGATTCGGCGAAAACCGGCCGTTCGATCCTCTTGAGGCATATCGTCTCGATAACGACCCGGTGCGACCACGTGGGCGCGGGCAGCGCAGCAGCGCGCCGGACAGGGACCTGATTTCGTGGCGACCGGGAGACGAGAGCGCCGACGGCTGGCAGGGATTGTCGCACCGCCGCGGGCCGAGACACGCGCCGCTGCCGCCTCGACTGTTTCATCTCGCGGGATGGCTGGCGTCGTGCGTCACCGAACCCATCGTCGCGTGGTGGGTTGCCCGCCAACCCGCACTGCATCCGCATCTGCACCGGATGCTGAAGTGGGTTGTGGACGGCTCCCCCGGCCTCACAGACGGCGCAAGACGCGGTTGGATGGTGCTCCTCGATGCCCTCGAAAGCCGAACACCCCACCCCGTCGACGTGGCCCTTTACGATCTCCCGGACCGAATCCGGATGCACGGTTGGACGGCTGGTCTCATTCGTGAGTTCGAAACCCTGACGGAACCGGTGTACGACGCCAAGCCACCAATGACGCTCGCGGAGCCGCGACCGCCGTCCGGCCACTGGTCGAACCTCAAGTGGAGGACCGTGGCCGATCTCCGCATACGCTTTCCACCGCGCACCGTATCCTGGCCGCCGGTTCCCGATGCCGATGTGCGGTGGGTCTGCGCGGCGCTCGAACGGAACCTGATGCGGACTTCGCAGCGGTTTCGAGAGATCGGCACCGAGGTGCGCGACCATGACCGAGGCGACCGGAACACCTACGTCGGCTGGTTCCGTACGCTTCTGGATCGTTTGTCGACGTTCGATCCAGACAGGGTGAAGCAACACATTGCTCTCTGGCCCGACCCTGATCCACACATCTTCGACCGACTGCGGCTCCGCGTCTGGAGCAACTCGAGCCTGTTCTCCGGCACCGAGACCGCTGATCACATTCTCGCGCTTTCGGATGACCAATTCTGGCGAGAGCGAACCGACCGAAGAGAAGTGCTGTCCCTGCTAAGTGGGCGGTGGGATGACTTGCCAGCCGAAGGCCGGCGGCTCATCGGTCGCCGCTTGCTGAATGGGCCACCGCAACTGGACGAGGATGAGGAGGCGAATGGAGCACGCCGTCAAGAGACAGCGGCAACCTGTTTTGGGTGGGTCGTTCAGGCCGGCTGCGCATTGCCAGACGACCTGGTTGACCAATGGAAGACCTTGAAGGGCAGCCTGTCCCGATGGGACGACAGCTGGGTTGAAGATGCGGTTGCGACGCCGCAGGCCCAGGGGGTCCGAGACGTGGAGATAAACGAAGACGCCTCGGTGTTGAAAGGGGTACCGGTCGGAGAGATCGTGCCGGTGTCAATGAAAAAAACGGAACACACTCCATTTGGCGTGAACGAGCCCTTTACCGGACTGGTGAAGACTCAGCCCGGCCGGGCGATCTGTGCGCTTAGCGCGGCAGCCCGTCGCGGTGAGTTTTCAGCATATCTCTGGAGTTCGGCCCTCCGTCACTGGCCTGACACCGCGCCGCCGCGTGCAACCAGGGAACTGCATGGTCAACTGCGGCACCTCCCGAGTGCGATAGTCGTAGCGATGCCGTATCCGGTTGGGAACTGGCTGAAAGAGCGGTTTCCCGACTTGGTGGCTCACGACAGAGTCCTTGCTTACGAGGTATTCGATCACCTAGTCGAGTCGCTCTTGACCACTGGTGCGAAAGAGCCAGAGAGGCGCCGGACCAAACCGATTGACCCGAGTCCGGAGGAGGTGTCGCGGCCGACCTACCAGCGTGCAATCAACGCGCCGACCGGTAAGGCCGTCGAGGGCTTGCTACGGGTGCTCAAGAGGAATAACCCCGAGCAGAAAACCAGACTTCCAGAAGACTGCAAGGTCCGTCTTGAGAAGCTCCTGAGCGCGTCCGGCGAGAGGGGCGATGATGTAGTCTGCGTGCTGAGCAATAGAATCGAGTGGCTCAACTGGATTGACCCTGGCTGGGTAGACGCGAACATGATCCCATGGTTTGGACCGGATCACGATCGCTTCGAACCTGCCTGGAACGGGATTCTGTCAAACTGGAAGGCGATCGGACCCCTATTCGGCACGATCAGGGGTGGTTTTGTTGCCCTGCCGTCCAAGATGTACGAATGGGGATGGCGGACCGCGACAGAGCGATTCTGTGAGCAGATCGTTCTTCTTGCGTTGTCCGACGGCATGCTGCCGTTCGAAGACGCACACCGGTGTCTACGACAGATCCGGCCGGAAGGACACGAGCACGTGATCTGGTTTCTGGGACGCGTGGGCGCAGAGGAGGACGATGGCTGGCAGAAGCTCGTCATGCCGTTCATTCGAAACGCTTGGCCCAAAGAACGCCGATACCGCACGAGCGGCACGAGCGGCGCGTGGCTTTCGCTCCTCTGCGACACCGACGATGCGTTTCCGGATGTGCTTGATGCCGTTTGGAACCACCTTTGCGACGTTGACTGGCGCCAGGCCATGTTGGCTGGGGCAATTGAGTCGCTGGCGCAGAGGTTTCCGCGGCAGACGCTTGACCTCCTGGATCGCGTTGCACCTGACGAGGGGGGGGAGGTACCCTATGGGCTGTCAACGGTGCTCGATCTGCTGGTAGAGGCGGAACCAGCACTGATCGGCGACACACGGTACAGCCGGCTCCATCGACTCGCAGCTCGGCAGTAGCCTCCGAAGGTCGACGACGATGGCTTGGACCGGGCTCAGACCGGCTCTTGCGTAGCGTCGCAGGGCTCGCCATGAGTCCATTTAGCGAGCATGATTAGCGAACATGCTCCACCCGGATCGTGTAAGTTCAAGGGGGCGCTTAGCTCAGTTGGTTCAGAGCGCCTGCCTTACAAGCAGGAGGTCGGCGGTTCGAATCCGTCAGCGCCCATTACAGTTACGGGATTCGTGGGTCCGATGTTTGCAAATTACGTTTGCAAATTGGACCCCGAACCGGCCTCCCGGTACGCCGCCAGAGCCTTCCGGAGTCGCTCCTCGTCGGGCCTCTGGTAGCACTGGAGAACCGTCGCGGCGGTCTTCCAGCCGCCCAGGTCGCAGAGCACCTTCAGCGGAAGGTCCATGAGGTCGGAAGCGAATTTCCGCCTCAGCGAATGCCACCCCCGGCCCCACTTGGGTTCGAGTCCCGCGAGCCCTTCGGCCCTCTTCCACCAGCTGCTCGCGAGCCAGCGGGTCATGCAGACCGAAGAATCCTTCGGCGCTGGCATTACGGGCGCATCCCCGATTCCGGGGTTGCGCCGCCGTGCCTCGACCAGTGCCGCCCGCGCCATGACGGTCATGGGCGTCCGGTGCTCGTATCCGGTCTTCTCATGTTCGGCGCGCCATCGGATCGTCCGGGCATCAATTTCGATGTCGGACCACCGAAGCTGGCAGATGGCCCCGATGCGGTGGCCGGTCTCGTGGGCGAGGACGAGCGCCACCCTGAACCGCCAGTCCACCTCGTCGGCCACGCGGAGCAACGCCTCGTACTCGGCCTGGGTGAGTATCACCCGGGTCGGGTTCTTTTCCGACGGTGCCTTGAGTCCCCGGAGCGGGTTCGATTCGAGGAGAAGCCTCCCCTCCTCGTCCCGCGACCTGGCGGCCCAGTTCAGGACGGCGAGCAGGAACTTAAGGTCCCGTTGAATCGTCCGGTCGCCAGCAGGCTGACGGTGGCCACCGGTCGTCCCAGCCCGCCGTGCTCGGATGAAGCGGTCCCAGTCCCGCTGCGAAAGCGTCGCGGCTTTTCGGTGGGTCCCGAAGAACCGGAGGAACATCTTCATCGCCGCCCGATCGTACTTCCATGACCGTTCGGCCTTGGTGGGCGTGACCTCCTCACCGTAGATGTCAAAAAGCGTCTTCAGGGTGAGCGGCTCGGGCTCGGCGTCCGCCGCGTCCGTGGCCACCGGCTCGGCGATCCCGGCGGCGATCTCATCGGCCTGCTGTTTGGCTTGGTCCCAGTCACGGTGCCTGAGCGACCGGGTCAGCCTGCGCCCATCGTCATGCCACTGCACCTGCATGATTCCGGTTCTGGGATCGGGAAACACCCGGACCCGGTTCCGGCCCCACTCACCGGCGCTGTAGGAGCGCCGGCCCTTCTTTGTGCGTGCCATCATTCGATTCCTTTCTCGATGATGGACCGCACGATCCCTCGACCGGAAACCTGACGCCGGTCTCGCTCTCGCGCCAGCCGCGAGCCAAATGGCGATTCCGGGTCCTGGCGTTTTCGGGGCAGGTGCCTGCGGGCGATTCTGGGTGCGTTGAGCCGTCCTGCGTTGGGGATCTTGCCGTCGCGGACGAGGCGTCCCAGGTGTTCGCGGGAGTAACCGCTTTCGCGGGCGGCCTCGGTCAGCGAGTAGGTGGTGTCGTCGCGTTCCTGGATCGTGCCTTCGAGTTCGTCGGCGCAGCGTTCGAGCGCGGTGGCGAGCGCCTGGCCGCCATACCTGCGGAGTGTCTTTGCCTGCCGGCGCCAGGCGGCGGGCAGCTTTCTGATCGAGGGTTGGCTGGTCCTGGTCACGGGCAGACCTGCACGTCAGAGGTGAGATGGGGTCGGCGGTTGCGGACTGGGCGTGCGGCGGGCGCGGCGCCGGTAGGGGGCGAGACCGGAAGGAGAAGGGCTTCGACTCGGCCGCGGCCTGGACGGGGCCTCGGGTAGCCCGTTGGGGTGCTGAGCAATCGGGATTGCCCGGTGTGGTCCGCGGGTGGGCATGCCTTTGCAACCGATGGCGACCGATGCGACCCCTTCGTAGGTTTCCCTTGCGTACGCGCGCGCCCACGGGCCAACCCAACCAAAGGGTTTTTTCGGTAGCATCGGTTGCATTTCAGGCCTCCCGGCATCCACGCCATATCCTCGTTCTGGCGCTCACCGCGCGTTTGCACCCACGCCTCCGCAGTTCCGCGGCGGTTGCACGGACGGAGGGCACGGCGCCGAGCCCGTTGTTGTCGAAGTAGTCGGTCAGCATCTCCCGTATTCTCTTTGCCGGAACCGCTGCGTAGGCGTCGCCGAACGCGAGCAGCGTGTTGAGGGCTTCGCCCAGGGGATCCATGCTGTCGAAGAGGTCCGCGGTCGCGGTCTCGATGCCCTGGGGGAGCGAGGGCGCGATCCAGGGCTTGCCGGCCTGGTGGCGCTGCCAGCCGGCGTTCGCTTCGCCGACCATGCGGGCCAGGATGCGCGGCGCCTCCTGCCAGAGCGTTTCGGGCAGTCGTTCGTCGGGCTGGCTGGCCGTTGTACAGGGAATGACGACGAGTCGTCGCCTGAGTCCGGAGTCCCACCCCGGCAGCCGGGGTTCGGCGTTGCCGTAGAGCATGAGTTTGGCGGTGGGGCGGAAGGAGTAGCCGTCGGCGCGCATCCGGTTGGCGCGGATGGTGTCGGCGCCGGTGAGCGCCTTGAAGAGGCCTGCCTTGAGGCGGCCCGAGCTTGGGATTTCGGCGGCGGAGGCGAACCGTGATCCGTCGAGCGCGGTCATCCATTCCGGGTGGCGGTCGGAGGTTCCGCGTGCGGAGACGAGTCCGTCGGGCGGGATTCGGGCGGCGTAGTCGCCCATGATGCGCGTGAGCAGTTCGACGAGCGTGGACTTGCCGGCGGCGCCGCTTCCGTAGAGGAAGACGGCCCGGTGGACGACGGTCTGTCCGGTGAGCAGATAGCCGAACCAGCGCCAGAGCCACCGGACGACGTCCGCGTCGTCTCCGCACATCTCGTGGAGGAACGCATCGAACCGTTCGGCGTCGCCGCCCGCCGGCGCGCACCCCAAAGAGCGTGTGACCCCGTCCTCCCTCCTGGCTGGCCGGTCCTCGATCCGCCTGAGGTCCACCACCGCCCGGCCAGGCAGGCCGCACAGCATGGGATCGGCGTCCGGCTGTAGCTCGGGTGCATGGGCGTAGAGGATATCGAGAGCGGCGCGCGCGACTTTGGTCCGGGCGCGCTTGCCGCCGATGTTCCAGACCCGCGCGACCGCCTTGCCCGGGCTGGCCCGGCCGGACCCGCACACCCAGACCGCGCCCGTCCAGTAGAGGCGCGCGCGCCCGGGTCCCAACGCGAGGTCGGCCAGCACGCCCCGGCGCACGCATTCGCGGACCAGGCGAACCTCGCCGCCCAGCTCCTTGGGTGCCGCGCCCATGACGGCGGCGTCCACGATCCTGCAAAGCTTTGCCGCCTTTTCGGCTTTGGCGGCCTTGCCTCTCGCTTCCGCGAGGATCCGGTCGCGGTGGGGATCCTTCCGGCCGATGGGTCCGTTGGCGATTTCCTCGGTCAGCGCCAGATCCCTCTGCGCGCGCCTGGCCCGTGCCTCGTACCAGTCGGAGGGCGGGGTGTCGAGCCGGTACCCGAGCGCTTCGCACATGGCCTTGAAGTGCTGCGGGTCGCCGGGATGCTTGCGGCAGTGGAAGTATCCCGAGGGCGCGACCCGGAACCGGTCGTCGCCACCGCAGACCGGACAGGGTCCGCGCCATTCCCTGCCGCGCGTTTCGAGGCGTTTGCCGGTTGAGCGCAGGTAGTCCTGAGCCACCTGGGCCTGCGTCCGTCCGGAGCGGCTCATGGTGGGCCGGCTGCGCTGGGTCGGCGCGTTCGCGGACCCTCGTCGCAGCGCCAGCATCGCCGCTGGTTCGAGGTGCGGACGAGATCGGCGATGCGGCCGCACGGACAGCGTCCCAGTCCACCGCACACCGGGCAAGCGGGCGCCTGTGGCCGGACCCTTGCGCCGCAACGAGTACAACGGGAGGGGGCGCTCATTCCCACTCCCCTTGCGTATCCTTGCGAAGCGCCTTGATGAGGTCCGCATCCCCCTCGCCGCGCCGTACGGACCGCTCGGCGAGATCGACGCGGCTCCCGAGATCGGCGAGCCCCGTGACGCGGGCAACGACGTAGATCGCGGCCGCGACGACGGAGAGCGCGAGCACTGCGTGCAGCGCGAGTGCGAGGCCGTGCTCGGCGAGGATCGCGGGCCAGTGGGGCGCGAGGTATTCGAGTCGGGACCCGCCGATCAGGAACGCCGATCCGGCGAGGGCGGCGGTGAGTCCCGCGCTGATCTTCCAAGGCTGCATGGATACCTCCCGTGTGGTCAGATTTCGACTGAGGCGGGGTCGCGGTCGGCTGGCCCCCTGAGCCAGGAGCCCCTCTCGCTTCCTCCGATCCCGAGCTTTCGGAGCAGGCCCGCCGCGGCCGGTCCGTTGGCGTGCATGGCGAACCCGGCGGCGGCCTTGGCCCGGACGGCCGGTTCGCGGTAGTTGCCGGACGCTACTTCGACGTTGACGCGCCCGGTCCGCCCTTCGGCGTCTTCGTACTCGATCTGCGCGTCCGGATAGAGGACCTTGTCCCGGTCATCGAGGGGAAGACCGAGTTCGTTGGCGACCCGTCGGCGTTCGTCATCGGCGGCCTGCCTGCCGTGCTTGAGCCGGGCGGCCTCGCTCGCCCGCGCGACGGCGCTCTTGAGTTCGGCGTCGAGCCGGACGCGCTTGACGGTGGCGCCCCGTTCGGCGAGGCGTTGCCGTTCCTTCTGGCATGCGCGGTAGATGGCGGTGTCGTGCCCGGCCTCGGCGGGCCTCATGCGTTCGGTCCGGATCCGCTGGGCGGGATCCATCCCGCGTTTGGCAGCTTTTCTGCGGGCCTCGGCGATACCTTCGCGGGTGAGCGAGAGGATCTTGAACGGATTGCCCTTCGGGCCGGTGGCCCGATGCTCTTCGACCCATCCCTTGCCGATCCAGTCGTTGACGGCCCGCCCGGTGGTGTGTGGGTGTCCGCCGAAGCGTGCCTCGGCGAGGTCGCGGTAGGAGACCGCGCCGAAGACGCCGATGTCGGTCAGCGCCCCGGCACAGCGGTCTTCAAAGGAGATGGTGGACCCGCGCGCCCGGCTCGCGGCGTATTCTCGGCGGTGGCCTTTCCGCATGCGTTCGCGATTGCGGCTGGGTGGCGCGGCGGGGCGCGGGTCCGGTTCGGCCGTGCGGCCGAACATCTCCCTCCCTCTCACGGGTCAGCGGCTCGGCCCGAAGCCGCGTTCGGGTACCGGGAGCTTCGGCACCGGTACGACGATCCGCTGGGGTCCGGACGTGGGCGTGCGGACCGCCGCCACTGCGACGGGGTCCCGCTCGGCCACGCGCTCGCGGTGCCGAACGAGCACGAAGTCGGAGATCTTCTGGGCGTCCGCGGCGGCGCGTCGGATCTCGCGCGGGTCCTCTTCGAGCGCCTGGATCCAGCCCTCGACGTAGGCCGCGCCCCGGCTCGGATCGTGGCCGACGCCGACGCGCTCGCCGGTCATCATGGCGCTGATCTCGGCCCGGAGTTCCTCCCTCGCGTACTGGGGCGAGCCGAACCCGCCGTCGATCCCCTCGATGAGGGTCTCACGGTTCATCCGGTCCTTGTGGCCGGTGCTGTGGCCCAACTCGTGGAGCGCGGTCTGGTAGTAGTGGTTCGCGGAGGGGAACTGTCCGCGTTCGGGCAGCACGATCTCGTCGCGCTTCATGTGGTAGTAGGCGCGGTCGCCCGCGACGTGGCGGACGGGCACTCCAGCGTCGTCCATGACCCGCTCGGCCTCCTGGTGGACCTTCCAGAGCGGCTCGGGGGTGGGGTTCGCGCGCTCGGGCAGCCCGTCGGCCTGCTCGGCGTTGAAGACGGTGTACTGCCGGACGTAGGGGACCTTGAGCTTCTCGTAGCGGTAGACGCGCTTGCCCTCGGCGTCCCTCCTGGGCCGCCCGCGCTCGTCGGTCACGGCGATCCGCTTCCTGTCCTGGAAGGAGAGGATGCGCGTGCCGCGCTCGCCCTTCCTGACCTGTCCGCCCCGGTTCTGGATCTGCCGGTGGGTGCCCCAGCGCACGTCGCCGTAGCCCTGCTCCTGCTGGACGGCGGCCAGATGCAGGCTGTTCCCGCCCCGGTAGGAGCGGTCGGTGTCCACGTTGGTTGGCATCACGCGCTCGCCCGGTGCCCACGGCTTCTGCCAAGGCGCGGTGCCCTGCCTGATCTGCTCGATGATCGCGTCGGCGAACTTGCGGTGATACTCGTCGTGCTTCATCGCCCGTCCTCCTCCCCGTGCGGGTCGTTCCAGGCGGCCAGGATCTCGTCCTCGGTTCCGACCTCCTCGGGGAAGAGGCCATACTCGTCGGCCAGTTGGGCCAGCACTTCGAGCGTCTCGCCGCCGTCGCGCGCGAGTTCGCGGTCGAAGTCCTCGAACGTGTTGATAGCGATGGCTTCGCCGTTCCAGGTCATGGGTTCACCTCCTTCGGTGGGTGGGGTTGGGTTCTACTCTCCGGTTGCGTCCCGGGCCGCGCCCCGGACGGGGCAGTGATCCAGTGGCCGGTGGGCGCGTCGTAGCCGCAGACTTCGAGCGCGTCCTCGACGAACCGCCGGCCGTCCCGGCGGGCCACGTGCAGGACGAGCGCGATCCCGTCCACGACGCCCCGGCATGTGACCTCCCAGGGCAGCGCGTCTCCGGCCTGCATGGCGCAGCTCGCGAGCCGCGAGAGCGCGGAGCGCGCGTTGTTGGCGTGGATGGTGGTGAGCGACCCGCCGTGGCCGGTGTTGAGCGCCTGCAGCAGGTCGGCGGCCTCGCCGCCCCTGACCTCGCCGACGACGATGTGGTCGGGTCGGTGGCGGAGCGCGTGGCGCACCAGGTCGCGGATCTCGACGGGCGTCTCCGAGAGGGTGGCCCCGGCCTCGAACCGGAGGCAGTTGGCGCGGTCGATCCTGAGTTCGAGCGTGTCCTCGATGGCGACGATCCGCTCGTCTTCGGGCAGCAGTTCGATCAGCGCGTTCAGTAGCGTGGTCTTGCCCGAGCCCGTGCCGCCGGAGACCAGGATGTTCTGGCGGGACGCAAGCGTGCTCCGAGCGGCTTCGAGGATGTCCTCGGGCAGCGATCCCAGGCGCACGAGGTCCTCCGCCGAGAACGCGCGGCCGCCGAACCGGCGGATGGTGATGGCAACCTCCGGACTCGCGGGCGGGGTGCAGATGGCCACCCGCGATCCGTCTTCGAGCCGGGCGTCCAGGATGGGCCGCGCGGCGGGATCGAGCCCGAGCGGCCGGGCGATGTGGATGGCGGCGCGATGGAGCCATGCAGCGGTGAGTTCGGGCGCTTCGTGCGGTTCCAGGCGGCCGCCCCGCTCGACCCAGACGTTCGCGGGACCGTTGATCATGATCTCCGAGACCTCCGGGTCTTCGAGCAGGGCTCGGAGGCCGGGAAGGAACGGGGCAAGGTGGCCGACGCCGCTGGCGCGCTTCATATCCGGCCCTCTTTGCGCTGCTGCCAGTAGCCCATCTCGTTCGGCAGGTAATGGGGCTTGAGGTAGACGCGCCGGGCGGGGAGCGACTTCACGCCGTCGTAGGGCAGGCATACGGCCTGGTAGTTGGCGAGCAGCCCGAACTCGCGCGGCGTGAACACCGGCTGCAAGCTCTGGCGGAACGACTTGCTCGCGCCGATGGTGCCGCGCCCGCCTCCGGCCCGGCCGGAGAGCAGCGAGAACTCGGGCCTGCCCGTGGTCTCGGTGAACGTGTAGGAGGGCTGGGTTTTCATGACGGAGCCGCACATCTCGGACGCGATCCTGGCCGACGCCTCGTCGGAGAGCGAAAGGAAGATCCGGGTGCGGAGCGTCTGGACGAGCGTGCGCCACGCTTCGCCGGAAGGAAGCACGGAGCGGAGCGAGGAGAGCGATTGCGTGGCAACGATCGGGATGCAGCGGCACTGCCGCGTGAGCGCGAACGCCCTCTCGTCGCCGGAGGGATCGTCCTGGCCCACGGTGGCAAACGCCTGGTATTCGTCACAGATGAACACGGCGGGCCGCATGTAGCGGTCGGGTCGCCGGGCAGCCTCGGCCGGACGCCGGAGCAGCGCCTGCATCCACGCACTCTTGAGCAGCACGCCGATGGCGCGCGCCAGGGCCGGGTTCGCCCCTGCGGGCATGTTGAGCGCGAGGACCTTGCCGCTCTCGATCAGGTCGGCAAGCGGGGGCAGCCTCCTGCGGAGGCCCGGCATGGCCGGGACGTCCGGGACCTCCTCCTCGTCCACGTCGTCCGTCCGTTTGGCCGGGGTATCGTCCTCCGGCGGCGGCGGGCAGAACACGCCGGCCACGTCCGGTTGGTCGAAGAGCGAGAGGAACACGCTGATCCCCTCGACGATCGAAGTGCGGACCTTGGCGTCCAGCTTCGACCAGTCCTTGTCGTACCACCGCTCGATGGCCTCGATGCGCTCCCTGTACTCGCCGCCCGTGCCTCCCCCGGCCGCCTCGACCGCGTAGGTGACTTCGAGCTTCGCGAGCTTGGCGCGAAGCTTTGCGTCCAACCGCGAGCGCCTCCGGTCGTCGCCGACCGGCTCCCACTCCCACTTCTTTAGCGCGTCGGCGTGCGCGATCATGTCCTCGTCGGAGATGGAGGCGTCCACCGGCGAGATCCCGTCGGCGATCTTCTGGGCTTCGGCGATCTTGTGAGCCAGAAGCTCCGCGTCCACCGTGCAGCGGTAGATGTCCTGGAGGGTGACCCAGCCGTCCGGCAGGAGCCGGTGCAGTTCGATGATCCAGCGCACGAGGTTCGTGTACGCCTGTTGCCAGAACGGCTCCCGGGACTTGCCGAAGAGCTGGTTGATGAGCGACGCGACGCCGTATGCGAGCGAGTAGGAGTCGAGCAGCGGATCGTCGAGCGGGTTCCACTGGAGCGACCCGCCGAGCCCGATTTCGAGGTAGTCGTCCCTGCGGCCGGCGTTCTCGAGGATGCCTCGGACCTGATGACAGAAGTCGCCCTTCACTTCGAGCACGAGCGCGCCCGCGCGGCGGCCGGGATCGTCGGCCCGCCAGGAGAGGAGCTGGCGGGCGAAGGGATACATGCAGCCGCTGGTCTTGCCGGTGCCGACGGCGCCCACGATGAGCGTGCCGGTGTAGAGCCCCTTTTCGGGGACGACGAGCCACGACGGCTGCTCGCTCTCTCGCGCAACCGTCGGATGGTGCAACTCGCCGATCACGAGCGAGGGCGCCTCGTCGGTGGGCGCGGTGGGCCACGGGGGCAGCTTGCCCCGCCGCCGGAACCTGAACAGCGGCTGGAACCAGACCCGCCAGACGGAGAGCACGACCGACCCCGCGAGCACGATCAGGACGGCTGGCCACGCGTAGTACCAGACGCGAAGCGCGGCGTGGAGGCCCGGATCGTGCAAGGCGATCAGGTCGAGATACGGGCTCGCGCCCGGAGGCGGGAACGGCGCCTTGAGCGCCTGGCCGGCGACCGCGCCGACCGCGCTCCCGATGATGGCGAGGGTACCGGACCTCATCGGCTCAACCCCCTTCCCGAAGGGACTGCTGGCTGGGAGCGACCCCGCAGCGGAGGGAAGGATGGGGATGTACATCGCCATCCTCCCCGATGCCGATCGAGGCATGCCTCGATGGGGGGTCGCTCCCATCCACGGCCTCGATGGCCGGATCGGCATCGCCGCTCCGGCGGCCGTGGTGCAACCGCAAGCGCGCCGGCGACATACGGAACCGGCGGCGTGTCCATCGCAGACGCGGTTTCGTGTCCGGCGACCCCCGAAGCACGATGTACACTCGCGGACCAGCATCGGCACGGGCGCCCGGCGCTCAATACAGATCCCCCGAGAGGCGGCGAGACTGCCACACCGTGAAGCCGTCGATCATCGCTGCGGAGGGCGCGGTCGGGAGCGCGGCCCTGAGTTCCGCGAGCCGGGCCAGGCAGCCCCGGACGCTGCCGTGCTCTTGGGTCACGCTCTCGTCCCTGCCGCGTATGCCCTGTTCGATCCGTTCGATCTCGCGGCGGATCTCACGGCCGGTCGCGGACGCTCGCGAGCGGCCGGGGGACCGGGTCGGATCGGTCCAGTTGCCGAGGACCCTTTCCGCCCGGTCGAATTCGCTGTCGGTGCGAACGACGGCCACCGCCTCGACGGACCGGCCACGCTCCTGGAGCTCTTCCCAGAGTTGGCGGTGGGCAAGGCCCCAGGAGCGGAGTCCCGTCGCGGTGTCGTGGCCCGGATCGGCGTAGACGAACACCGCGCTTCCGGCATCCAGCGCGACGGGCAGCTTGAGGGGGAAGTAGCGCCGGGTATCGCCCGCTGCGCCCCGGTACACGCGCACGGGCAGGACCCGGCGGTCGATGCCGAGCGCCTCGAACGCGGCGACCTTCTCGGGCTCGGTCGGGAGCCACGCTTGGCCGGTGTGGCCGATCACGTAGTCGAGGGAGAGCAGACGGCGCATCAGGACCACCGGTGAGGCGATCCGGCGATGGCGGATGTCCTCGGCTCCGAGCGCCCGGTAGACGGCGCGCGCGGCGATCCGGCAGACCCTCCGGTTTTCGAGCGCGTCCTCGGCTCCCAGTCTCTGGTCCAGGATGTCCCGGACGAAGCGGCGCGCGGTGTGGCGGTGGATCCCGAGCCAGTCGGAGATCTGGTCGCGGGTGAACACGCCGCTGTGCAGGCAGACGAGCGCGATCCACTCGGCCCTGCGGCCCGTCCAGCCGAAGCGTCCGAGCGCCTTCTCGCGGCCTCTCAGATGCGCGATCACGGCGAATTTCCCGTCACGAGCGCGCGGTCGGCGCGCATGTAGGTGACGAGGAGCCCCATCGGGTTGTGGACGACCAGCTCGGGCGCGACGGAGTCCAGGAACTCGAACCGGAGCGAAAGCGTCCAGCGCTCGCGCCGCAGCTCCTGCTCGCCGCGCAAGTGAACCAAGTCAAAGTCGGCCGTCGCGCCGTGCGGCGGCTCGGGCGCGGGATGGATGCGCAGCACGACCTGCTCGACTTCGAGTTCGGTCTCGGCGGTCCCCGCCGCGACGCTCGCGACCTCCGCCCCGTCCCGCTGGAACGCCGCGTTCGCAAGATCGGTGCTCAGGAACCGGAGGCTCCGGGTCCACTGCTCCTGCGCCGTCGCGCGGCGCCGCGAGTGGAAGTCGTGAACGAACCTGTTGAGGAAGTACTTCGTCGTCGGATCCAGCGGATCGGCCTGGGCGGTCGCGGCCTCGTAGGCCAACGCCTCGGCGCGGCCCACGTCGTCGACCCGGATGACGATGGGCTTCGGCGGCTCGGCGCCCGCGATCCTGAGCAGGACCACCACGCCCAGAACCATGCTCGCGGAGAGGAGGATCAGGATCCGTCGCAGCCTCCGGTTAGACTCGACCGCCTCGCCCCAGATCTCGGCGTACTCGCGGCCTGCGTCACGGTCTCGTTTCATACGTGGTGTCTCCTTGAGCTTCAGACGGGGGGCTTGGCGGGGGCGGCGGCCTTGCTGGCCCCCTGCATGACGAGCGCGACGAACCCGGACCCGGCGGAGCCGGAACCGGAGACGAGCATCGAGGCGAGCTCACCGACCTTGAGGCCGGCCATGAGGCCGGAGACGACGAGCGGCATGAGGACGACGGCCCAGAGCCAGAGTTCGCCCGCGTCGGCCGTGCCGGTGCCCATCAGCGCGTCGGCGTAGGTTGTGATGTAGCCGAGCCCCACGCCCATGAAGACCCGCAGGATGGCCCCGGCCACGACGCCGTAGAGCGTGTAGACCAAGAGCGTTCGGAACCATCCCCAGAACAGGAACGAGAGCGGCTCGAAGAGCAGGAACGCGATGAACACGGGGCCGAGCAGGATCGCGATGGCGATCGCGACCTGCGCCCAGATGACCTGCGCGTAGTTGATGCAGAAGAGCGCGAGCAGGCAGAACACGAGCGAGGCGCCCATGAACAGCGTGACCAGCGAGGAGAAGATCACGGTCCCGCCCGCGGCCACGATCGAGAGCAGGTTGCCGGTGGACCACGCCGCGCTCAGGTGCGCGCCGTACGCCTGCACGAGCGCGGTCATCTCGGTGTACCCGGCCGACACCACGTCGGACAGAAACAGGTTCTGGAGCCAGATCCCGCCTCCGGCGACCATGGCCGGGAACGTGAGCCCGGCGCCGGGGATCGGGACCGTGTAGTAGTGGAGCAGCGTGCGGGGGATCGCGATCCCGATCACGAGCTTGACGATCTCCCAGGGCTGGAACGTGCCGCTGAACGCGATCTTGAGGCCCGTCCAGGCGACCATCACGGCGGCGAGCCCGCCCCAGAGCTGGAGCCCCAGCGCATGCACGTCGGGCGCGGCACCGCCCACGACGGTGTCGAGCACCACGTCGAGGAAGCTCTTGAAGTCCTGAAGCTGGCCGGGCGGGATCTGCGCCGGGACGTTCGGGTCGATGGACTGCGGGGGCAGTTGCATGGCCGGCGCGCCCCCCTACCGGTAGAACGACGGGATCTGGAACAGGAGCCCGCCCCGCAGCGCCGTGCGGTTCAGCGAAGCCGCGTCCCGCATCGTCTCGGCCATCGCGTTCGCGCGCGCCCGGCCATCGTGCCAGCGGGCGAGCCATTCGAGCCGGGCGAGTTCGGCCTGCCGCGCCCGGCTCGCCTCCATCGCGGTCTGATGGGCGAGCACCTGGCCGAGGGCCGCGTTGATACGCCCCTGGCTCAGCCCGGCCGCGACTCCCGCCTGCTGGAGAGCCGTGTTCGAGAGGTTCCGGTTCGAGGTCAGATCCCGAAACGAGCCCTGCGCGCTCTCGATGGTCCCGGCCAGCGCGGCCGCCGCGTCGAGCGCCGCGTAGTCGAGCACGCGCTGGCGGTCGGCGGCCAGGCGGGCGCCGCGGTAATCCTCCAGCGCTTGCGTCGCCGCTTGGGGCGGAAGGCTCCGGTAGAGACCCAGGATATCGGCCTCCGTCACCCGGTCGGCGGTCCCGTGGGCGGCGCGCCACAGCGCGGTGAACGAGCGGCCGCCCCCGAAGTCCCGGACGGCATCGACGGTCCCGCGGGCCGCGCCCGTGAAGTCAGCGCGCCAACCGAGTCCGTTCCTCACCAATCCGACGGGGTCGGCGGCGAGGTCGGAGAACGGCCGGAGCAGCGCGTCGATTTCGCCCTTGGCGGCGCGCTCCATGTGGTCGAGCTGGTCTTCGAGTTCGGTAAGCTGACGGGCCATCGAGCGGATCTGGCGGACTTGGTTCGCGATCTGCGTGATCTGGTTCGCGATGATCTGGGCGCGCTGGAGCCAGCTCCCGGGGTCGAACTGCGCGCTCGCGGGCGCGGGGGCCGTGAGCATCAGCAGCGGGACGAGAAGGGCGGCGATGAGGATGCGGTGAAGCATGGAAGAGTCCTTTCTGTCAGCGGTTTGTGGTCGCGCGGGGGATCAGGAGATCGGAGGTGAGCCAGATCCGGAGCCGGTGGCCCGCGCGGATCGTGATCTCCGGCATCCGGTTCAGGTACCGGTCCAGCAGCGAGGTGGCGCTGCCGCCGAGTCCCTGGCCGACGCCCGCTTGAAGCCCGTAGGGCGAGGCTCTGGCGAGCGTGAGACCGCTCAGCGCGCCGACCGCTCCGGCGGCCGCGAACGTCGAGAGGTAGCGCCGGTTGACCTGATCCCGGAGCGCGCTCTCGCCCACTTGGTTCAGGCCGGTGAACTCAAGGTCCACCCAGCTTCCGCCGGGCAGCAGCAGCCGGTGGAATGCGACGGCGAGACGGGTCTGGTCGCGGTCCTGGACTGCTTGGGCCGTGCCGACAACGCGCGCGCCGCGCGGGATCAGGACGCGCTGCCGGTCGGCTGAGTACAGCGGCACGGACACCATGGCGAGCACCGGGCCGGGGAACTCGCCGGACAATTGGGTGACCAGCACCGCCTCCAGGAACGTGCCCTCGTGGATGCGTTCCCAGCCCGGCGGGTCATGCGGCCGGACCAAACGGCCGGGCTCGGATGTGCGCTTCGAGGAAGAGCCGGTCGGCACAGGGCCTCCTTCGCTGGGCGCGAACTCTCCGCCCGACAGCCCGGCCGCCATCTCGGCCTCAAGGGCGGCGAGGGACTGCCCGAGGGACGCGAGCGCCCCGTCGAGTGCCGCATCGGGAGACTCGGGTGCAGGCGGTGACACCCCAGCTGCATTTGAAGCCCGGTTCGGATCCCGGTGGGACTGCGCGACGGGCAGCGAGCGGAGCGAGCGCGTCCTGCGCTCGACCTCTTCGAGCCGGAGCGCCTCGCGAAGCTCGAACTCGGCCCGGCCGACTCCGGCATGGGTTCCGGCGTTGTCGGCATCCGCCGCCGCGTCTTGTCCGGCCGGTTCCTGTCCGGCGGTATCGGGCTGTTGCCGCTCACGGTCCGCATCGGCCGCCGCCTGCTGGCTCTGGCGTTCAGTCTCGGCATCGAGGCGCCCGTCGAGCGCGCGGCCCGTGCGGTCGTCCACGGGCCGCGGCTCCGCGGGCGCGACTCCCTCGGCCGTATCGTCGGGACCCGCGAGCGACGAGGAGAACAACAACCCCGCGACGAGCACGCTAATCAGGGCGATCCCGACCTTCGTGACGAGGCCACCGGGCAGCGCGCCCTTCGGCTCCTTGAACCACTGCTTCCAGCGGCTCATCGCGAGCCCGCCTCTGGCTCGAATCGCCAGCGCAGCCGTTTGTCGCCGATCTGGAGCCATCCGTCGCCCAGGACGCGGCGGGCGGTGTAAAGGCCGTCGCTGCCCAAGTCGAACGCGACCAGGCTCGGCTCGCCGTCCTTCGCCTCGTAGAGCGCCGGGGACTCCTGCGCGCGCGAGCGGATGTAGGTGAAGAGCCCGTCGTGCCACATCGCCTCGATGAGGAACGGCCGTTCGGACGCCCTCCGGTCCAGCCGGTACTCGAACCGCAGCCGCTCGGGGTAGGAAGCGCGGAAGGCCTCGACCTCCGCAGCCGCCTGCTCTCGCGCCTCGACGATTCCCGCCTCGGCTTGTTCCTGTGCACGAAGCGCGGCTTCGGCCGCCTCGGCCGCCATCTCGCGGTAGGCTTCGACTTCACTCCGGGCCACGAACCCCGGAGCCCCGGAGATGGCCGCCGCCTCGGCGCCCGCCTCGACGCGAACGACGAGGTGGGGCGGCTTCTCCCCGTGCTCGGCGACGAGGAACGAGTAGATGCGCCCGGACTCGCAGACGAGCGCGACGTTCGTCGCGGCGTCCTCGGCCAGGGGCTTCAGGTACGCCACGTTCGCCGCACCGGTCAGGTGCCAGTACTCGGAATCTCCGGCCACGAAGTCGAGGATCCGCTCGCTGGCCGGTAGCACGATCACCGTCGTGTGGCGCACGCGCGCGCGAAGCCGGGGGATCCGCTCATCGCCCTCCTCGGGCACCGGCACGCGCAGGTAGGCGGCATCGGCGCTCGCCTGCTGCGCGCAGGCGTCGCCGGGCAGCGCCGCCAGAAGCAGCGTGAGCAGGACAACGACTACGCCTAACAGGATCGCGGCGGTTGGAGTTGCTCTCATGGTGTTCATGTCCTTTCGGTGGGTGGGGTGGAGTGGGTGATGCCCGCGAGCGTTTTCAGCCCCCGGACCAGGCCGTGCCGCGCTACCGCTTCGGCGCGCTTCTCCGCGTCGAGCGGCGAGGAGGTGTATAGCCAGTAGCTCTCCGGATCGACTTCGAGGCGGAGCACCGCCGCCTCGTCCGGTCGGCGGAGATACAGCTCGCGCTTGGGCGTCAGCTCCCGGATCCCGGCCACTTCCGAGTCGTTCAGCCGGAACAGTTCACCGGCTTCTTCAGGCAGTTCGGGGTTGGCGAGGAACAGCTTGGTCGGGATCGATTCGAGAAGCGCCGCCGCCCCCGGCGTCCCCGTCACGTCCACCGCGGACTGGGTGGCGAGCACGAGCGCGGCGTTCTTCTTCCGCCACGTCTTCGCCGCCTCGGCCAGGTAGTTCAGCACGGCGGGGTCCTGCATGTACCGCCACGCCTCGTCCACGACCATCAGCTTGAGACGCGCGGTTTCGGCCGGGTCCTCGATCTCCAGGCGCATGCGCTCCAGCAGATACGCGAGCGCCGCCTCGCACAGGTCCGCGTGCTCCGCCGCGCCCGCCAGGTCGATCACCTGCCAGTCCCGGAACTCGATGTCCGTCCCGCCTGCCGGGGGGTTGTCGAAGAATGCGCCCCACGCGCCGCCGTCGGTCCAGCGGCTAAGCGCGGGCCACATTGCGACCGGGAGCGAACCCGCCAGCACGCTCAGCGAGCGCCGCCCGGACCCGAGCGCGTACAGGTCCTCGATCCGCGCGCGAATCTCGCTCGTGTCCGAGCCGCCCGCCTCGTAGCCACCGAGCTTCAGGAGCCGGAGCACCCAGCCGGTGAGGAACTGGAACGTCCTCGTGGTCGCTGGCAGCGCGAAGGGTGTGAGCCGGAGCGTCGGCTCCGCTTCGCCGGGCGCGAGCTCCAGGTACCGGCCCCCCAGGAACCGGGTCAGCCAGCGGTAGGAGCCGCCCAGGTCCAGGACCAGGATGCGCGCATCGTACTTGAGCGCCTCGACCAGCAGGAAGTTCAGCGTGAAGCTTTTGCCCGCTCCCGTCGCGCCCAGGATCAGCGTGTGGCCCACGTCGCCACAGAACAGGTCGTAGCGGTACGCCGTGCGCCACGGCGTCTCGAACACCGCCAGCGGCTCGCGGTCGAGATGGCGGCTCTTGCGGTTCCCTCTCGGCGGCCCGAACACGGGCGCGAGGCATGCGGCGAGACCGGCCGATACGAACACCCTGCGCACCTGCCGGCTTCGCGGCTGGGCCGGGAGCCGGGCGAACCACGCAGGCATCTGGCCGTAGCCCTCCCGGACCGCCTTCGCGTCGTGCGCGGCGAACAGGCGGCGCACGTCGCCGTCCAGCCGTTCGATCCCTTCGAGTTCGCCGTGCAGCGCGACGGTCAGCGACGCCTCGCCGTAGGCCACGCCGTCGGCTTCGAGTTCGACGAGCGCGGATCCCAAGCGGTCGGATTCGGCTGCCGCTGCGGAATCGACCATCGCCGCCGCCGTGCCCTGGGCGTCCTGCGCGTGCGCCATCATCGAGTAGCGGCGCGAGAAGTAGTGGCGCTGCGCGCTTCGGATCCGCCGCCGCGCCGCCTCAGTAGTCCACGGCCGCCATTCGAGCGAGACGGTCGTCACCGCGTCCAGGCAGTACAGGTCGCGCAGCAGGTTCGCGTGCGCCCGGCCGGGCGGCGACAGGAGCGAGTAGAGGATCACGGGCTCGCCGTCGAGCCTCAGGTGCGAACGCTCGGCTTCAAGCTCCGAGACCGCGAGCCGCCAGTTCATGCCGCTGCCCGTCGCGCCGTCCCACGCCATGCCCGGACGGTTGATGAGTTCCGACAGGAGCCGGGACCCGTCCACGGCCGACAGCATCTCGACCGGCGTGTGCTCGGCGACGAGAGAGCGGCCCGCGTCGACCATCGCCCGGAACCGGCCCGCCGCCGCCTCGATCTCCGAGGCGAGATAGGTCGGTGCGCCCTTCCTGCGGCGGTTGCGCAGCCGGGCGAGCCAGGCCAGCCGTCCTGACCGCGTGCTCCCGGCCGCCGGACGGAGGCCCGGATCGTGCGACCAGACGACGTAGGCGTCGAGGCGCTGCACGCGGCCTTCCAGGAACGCGCTGCGCTGGCGGCGCGACAAGGCCGTGATGTCCGGCCCGTTCGCCTCCGTCCCCGGGTCCATCGAAGCGGGGCGCCGGAGCAGATGGAACTGGAGGCGCGCACCGGGGGACAGCCCGGACATCAGCCGTTGCCAAAGGCCCAGCACGCGGTCGATCTGCTCCGGCGTGCGGCCGTCCGTGATCGCTGGCGCGATCCGGCCCGCCGCGATCAGTTCGCCCGAACGGGTCAGGCAGGTATGGTCGTCGTCGAGCCAGCCCCAGTAGGGCAGCTCCTCGGCCAGTGAGCCCGCCGCCTCGTAGGCCCGACGCTCCTCGGCGACCCTCACTCGCCGCGCCCCCGGATCTTCAGGTGCCACGGCTCGGCCGCCCACTTGCCCGGATCGTACCGGGCCGGGTAGCGCGCCGCCGCGCGGAGCACCGCGAGCATGGCCGGGTCTCTCCGGCCCGCGAGCCAGCCCGCGCCGTAGCAGCCGGCGAACACCGCGCCGCCCGCCACGAGCGAGGCCGTCGCGTTCCAGACCGCGACCGCGAGCGTCGCGCCCAGCAGGAACAGCCTCCGCTCCACGCCCAGCACCGTCAGCGGACGGTTGAGCGCGCTGTAGCCGGCCCAGCGTCTCAAGCCCCGCATCAGAACAGCCAGCCCAGGAAGTTCACCGCGCCGACCGCCATCCCGATCCCGAAGATGATCCCGGCCAGCGTGCGCTTGCTCCCGCCCTCGCCGAACGCGAACATCAGCCCGCCGACCACGATCGCGATCAGCGACAGTCCCCGCGCGATCGGTCCCGTGAACTGCGTCTGAAGCTCGTTCACCGCCTCCACCCACGGGCTCGTGCCCTGCGCCAGCAGCGCACCGGGCGCCAGCATGAGCAGCGCGGCCCACGCGGCCGCCCGCATCGTCGTCAGCAACGTTCTCATCGCCTGTCTTCCTTTCCCTGAAGGGTCATTGGGACGACGGACCTTCCACCGTCCCGGTTCTCGGCAATTCGATTGTGGACCCACGCGTCGAACTCCGACCTGATCCAGCCGACTACGCGCGGACCCAGATGGATCGGCGGGGGAAAGCGACCCGCCTCCACCCAGCCGTAGATCGTCGACCGCGCCACGCCCAGCCGGGCTGCGATCTCGGATGCCCGGATGAAGCGGATCGGCTCGTCCGTTCTCTTCTCGCTCGGCCTATCGGCCATCGCTCCACCCCCTCTCGTTCGTCCCGCGGCTGCTTTCGACCAGCGGCGCCGGTGGCGGTGCGGTGGAGCGCGTGCGCCGTCCGAGTCCGCGTCGTAGCCGTCGATGAACGCCAGAATCCGGTCCGCCATCCGCAGCGACAGCGAGCGCCCGGCGGCGATCTGGCGCATCAGGTTCGGGTCGCCCACGGCCCTCATGCCGAACGTCGTCGGCGGCATGCCCGTGCTCTCGAGGAACGCGGCGATACGCGCGTTGAAATACCGCTCCAGCGTCTCCATGGCCGTACTGCTCTTGCGTCTTCATGGCGAAAACGGTGAAGACCTGTCCGCAAGCAAGTCAACAGCTAGGAGATCACCTAAGTGTCGATAACGTCGAGGATGTCCAATACCGTCGGGTTGGCGCTGGACTCCGCCGCCAGCGGGGCGGTGAAGCACCCCCGCGCGCGTTTGCGGGCAGTCTCCCGAAACGATCTGAATGTGGACTGGGCGGCAGGCGCGGAAACGGCGGACTCGGCGTCGCCGGCCAGCGAGTGGCAGGCCACGTATCCGGACGCGGAAGTCGATGCCGGGCCGTCGGCCGGTGGTTCCCTCTCCGTCTTGCGAAGCCTACCGGAATCGGGATTATTTCAATCCATGAAAAACAAGAAGAAGAGAGCCTCGACGCGGCTCGATCCGGTGCGCAAGCGGCTACTCCGGCTGCTGACGGCGAAGGGCTCGACGCTGCGCACTGCTTCAATCGCCATGGGCCGCAACGACGCCTACCTGCAACAGTTCATCTACCGCGGCACGCCGAAGGTTCTCGCCGAGGACGACCGCGAGATCCTCGCGGAGCATCTGGGCTGCCGGCCCGAGCTGCTCAAGCACGGCCGAAGTTTCCGGCTCTCGACGAACGCCACACGGCCTTCGCCGCCCGACGACGCCTACGCCGCGCCGATCGGCTACAGCGCCGTGCCGGAGGCGGATCTCAGAGAGGAGCCGGACACGGAGGAAGTCTGGCACGGCGAGTTGCCGGTGACCGGAGATGCGTGGATGTTCGCCGATGCCTTCATCCGCCACCGGCTCAGGGCCGATCCCGGCGACCTGTGGATGGTCGAGGTGGACGGGGACTCGATGGAACCGCTGCTCTCAAGCGGTGACCACATCATGATCGACGTGAGCCGGACGGTGCCCGCGCCGCCGGGGATCTTCGTGATCTGGGACGGCATCGCGCTGGTCGCGAAGCGGATCGAGCATGTGCCGCACTCCGAGCCGCCGAAGGTCGTGCTCAAGTCGCTCAACCCCGAGTACGACAGCCACGAGTGTGCTGCCGACGAAGTCCGCGTCGTCGGACGGGCGGTCTGGATGTCACGAAGGCTGTAGGTAAAGGAAATGACGGCCCTTTCCCGAAGCCGATGGAGCCATCCACGCAGAGGCGGCCCGCGGCCCGCTGAGCTACCTTGATTCCCGACGCTCGGGCGGGGAGGATCTGTTATTCTTGGTTGACGGAATCACTGATGAACGGAGAAAAGAAACCGTGAAGAGCCTGGTCGACCGAATCATGGCGCATGCCGAGGAAGGGCCGATCCCCGTGGCAAGCCCCCCTGTCCGTAGAAACGTATGGGGAGATGTGGCGGTTCCTTCGCAGCTGGGCGGCTCCGCGATCAGCGGAGCGTCCTGCTCATTGATCCGATTGTGGGATCGAGCCGACGGGAGTACTCGGGTAGCCGTCGAGGCCTGTTCGCCAGCGGCTCGCCCTTCGGCGTTGGTCGAATAGAGGGTAACGACGTGTCCGTCCCGACCATCTTCGATCTCTGCACCCCGCGAGCCGACATCCTCCAGGGGCGGGTGACCGAAGCCGAGTTCGCCGCGGACCTGGCCCGGGTGCTCGCGAGCGACGGCGGCACGGGCTACGCCGACTACACCGATCCGGCACGGTTCTTCGCCAACACCTATCCCACGCGCGGCCTGAAGGAGCTACTCGCGAACGTCTGCCGCCGGATGTCCGGCGCGGGCGGGGAGGTGGCGGCGATCTTTCGGCTTGACACATCGTACGGCGGCGGGAAGACGCACGGCCTAATCGCTCTGGCCCACGCGGCGAAGGGGATGCAAGGTGTCGCCCAACCGGAAGAGTTCGTCGATCCGGCGCTTCTTCCGAGCGGGCCGGTACGGGTTGCGGCATTTGACGGTGAGAACGCCGATCCCGCGAATGGCCGCGACATGGGGGACGGCGTGAAGGCAAAGACCCCGTGGGGAGAGTTGGCCTACGCTTTGGCCGGCAAGCAGGGGTTCAAGCGCGTCCGAAGCAGCGACGAGAAGCACATGGCACCAGGAGCGAGCACGCTCCGAGAGCTGTTCGGCGACCAGCCGACCCTCATTCTACTCGACGAGTTGTCGGTCTATCTCAGGTCCGTCCAGTCGATTGACCACGCACGCGGCCAGCTAACGGCGTTCCTGACCCGCCTGTTCAGCGCAGTCGAGAGTGCGCCCAATGCCGCTCTGGTCTACACCTTGGCGATCGGCAAGGACAATCGGGCAACGGACGCGTACAGCGACGAGAACAAGTTCATCGCCGACGCCATGGCGGAGCTCGAAAAGGTCTCGGCTCGCAAGGCCACCCTCCTGAATCCCACTCGCGAGGAGGAGACGGTCAAGGTACTACGCCGACGCCTTTTCGAGACCATCGACGAAGGCCGGGTTGAAGAGGTCGTTCAGCCGTATAAAAAGCGTTGGGACGCGCATCAGGAGTTCCTGCCGCCGGATGTCGGCCGACCGACGATCGTGGAGGGATTTCGCGCCAGCTATCCGTTCCACCCCGAGGTGCTTGAGACGCTGACGACGAAGACGGCAACACTCGAGAGCTTCCAACGGGTCCGGGGAATGCTGCGTCTTCTCGGAAAGACAGTGGCTCACCTCTGGAAGACACGCCCCGAGGATGCGTGCGCCATCCACCTGCACCACATCGATCCGGGCCACGAGCCGATTCGAGCCGAGATCGTAACGCGGCTCGGGCAGGAGCAGTACCTCCCGGCCATCGCGAACGACGTGTCGTCCGGTTCGCCGGACAGGCCATCCTTCGCGCAACACATCGATGCGTCGTCCTACAGCGGCATGCCGCCCTACACCGAGTATGCTGCCCGGACGATTTTCCTCCACAGCCTCGCCTTCAACGATCCGCTCAAGGGATTGCCGCCCGAAGAACTCCGGTTTTCGATGGTCGGTCCGGTGTTGGACATCTCGTTCATAGACGATGCCCGCAAGAAGTTCGTGGCCGAATCGGCGTATCTCGACGACAAGCCGGGCGCCACGATGCGCTTTCACGTCGACGCGAACCTCAACCAGATCATCCGGCGCGAGGAGCGCAATGTAGATGCCGGCGACGCTCGGGCTCAACTGAATGACCGGATTCAACAGGTATTCGGCGGGACAGTGTTCGATCTCGTCCATTTCCCGGGCGGCCCCTACGATGTCGACGACAATGTGGGATCGGGCCGTCCACGGCTGGCGATCCTGTCGTACGACGGTCTGTCGATCGGACCGGGAGAGGTGCAGGCACCCGATCTGATCCGGCGCATCTATGAGCGCACGGGGAAAGAGGGGAAGAAGACGCGGGAGCTCCGCAACAACGTGGTCTTCCTGGTGGCCGACGGCGGATTCCGGGACAAGATGCGGGATGCCGTGCGTCATCGGCTGGCGCTGACCGCGTTGAACAGGGCCGACCGGCTCGGCGACTTGGCCGAGTACCAGCAGACCAAGGTGAAGGAGCTCGACGGAAAGGCCGAGCAGAAGGTGGCGGGTGCAATCCAGGCGTGCTACCGGCACCTGTTCTATCCGTCGCAGCAGGCGGCGGCTTCGGGCGTTGCGCTTGCGCATACGGCTATCGATCTCCCGTCGACCTCCGACCAACCGGGGGCCGGTCAGACTCAGGTCGTTCGGGTCCTGCGCGAGTTGGGCAAGCTGCGGCTTCCGGAGGACGCCCCCGACCAACCGGCCTACGTTCGCGATGCGACGCCGCTGAAGGTCAAGGGCGAGATCACGACCCAGGCGCTGCGCAACGAGTTTCGGAGGAATCCGAAGCTGCCGATGCTGATAGGCGACGATGTATTTGTGAAGGGTGTGCGACAGGGAGTGAAGGGCAAGCTCTACATCTACCGAAGCGGCGATCTGGTCTGTGGACCCGGGGAGCCGAGCGTCTCGATCAAGATCGACCAACAGTCCATGGTTCTGACCATGGCCTACGCGAAGAGACAAGGCGTCTGGCCGCGGCCGAAGCCGGATGAGCCAGATCCACCGATAGGGCCGTTGCCGCCGCCGCCCCCTCCGCCGCCGCCACCCCCTCCGGGTACGGTTCCCGTCTTCGACGCCGAAGGAATCCTGCGGGCAGCGCTGGTTCAGATCTGGGAGCAGGCCAGGGCGAACAAGGAGGTCAAGAAGATCGGCGAGATCACGATTCGGATCTTCGACGCGGAATTGGGATTCCGGCTGCTCCGCGTGGCCCCTTCGGTTCCGAAGGCCCGGAAGAAGGCTAAGCTCACCGCATCCTACCAGTCCGCCGATAGGGGCAACCTAGATTTGGAGTTTGAAGGGCCGGCATCGGACGTGAAACCGGTCACGGATTTCCTGGAACCTCAGCTCCGCGCTGCCAAGGAGCAGAACGCGGCGATCTCGCTGACGCTCTCCTACCCCGATGGCCTTACCTTGAACGGCCCGGATCCCGGGAAGCTCACCGAGCGGCTTTCCCGGTTCGTGAGCGGATCGGCCCACGTCACCGCCAGAGCGCTTCAGGAGAAGGAGTAAGGTGGCCAACCCGAGACACCTTCGGCACGGTGAAGCCGAACAGTCGGCTCCACGCTACGAAATGCGCATCCGGCCCGCGGGATCCGGTCGGGATTGCTACGAAGTGTGGCAGATTCCCTCGGCCGGGACCCCCCAGATCCGGAAACCCGTGCGGATCGCTGGCTTGGAGGGCCGCAATCTCGAACTCGTGCAGCATCGAATCCTCCGTATCCTGGCCGAGCAACGCATCCGGCTTGTGGGCGGCCCCGGCCGGACGGGGTTCAGCCGACCGGTTCCGGAAACTCTGGCTGTGCGGCTCGGGCTGATATTCCGAGCGCTCGCCCCCATGCGCGACCGCGACCGCATGTGGGCGGTCGCCGACGGCATCGAGAAGATGGAGCGCGAAGAGGCGTCGTACTGGCTCGGCATGGCGATCCACAGGGAGCATCCGAGGAGGGTACTCGCCGGGTTGCGGCTCCTCCTGACCGAACCGGAGAATAAACCCAGCGACGAACTCGCCCTGGTGGCCGCTGGGGCCGGGACAGAAGCGGGGCGGTAGGCGAAATGCGCATCGAACCGGAGATCGTGCACGTCAACATCGTCCTGGTGGGCGACTTCAACCCTGCCATCTTCTCGCCGAAGTGGTTTTCGGCCAACGGTCTCATTCGCGACGCCGTTGCCGACCGGGCCGAGCTGGGAGTAGTTCACCAGGAGGTCGCCGACTTCACAGCGGACTGGCTTCGGATCCAGGTCACCCGAGACAGGTTTGCCGCCGGGAGCTTGCAGGCTCCATTCGTACGCTTGCGGGATCTCGTTCACCGTGTTTTTCACGAATGCCTCGACCACACGCCGATTCGAGGGTTTGGAATCAACTACTCGGCCCACTTCCTGGTGGACAGTCTGGCGACGCGGGACCGCTTGGGGACCGCTCTCGTGCCGCTGGAGCCATGGGGTCCGTGGCGAGAGCGGCTGAATCTCGATGGTCGCCACGGAGGCATGACATCGCTCCGCATCTCCCAGTTGAAACCGGAGGACAGGGGTGAGGGTGGACAGATCAACGTGGTGGTGGAGCCATCCAACCGAGTGGGCACGAGCAGCGGCACGGGAGTCTCTGTGAGCGTCAACGATCACTTTTCCGAAGACGCGGAGTCTCCCGGTTCGGCGGAAACGCTCATGGAAATCCTTGCGACGGAATTCGAAGGATCTCTCAAACGGAGCGAAGGCATCGTGGATCACATCATGTCCCTCGCACAGTCAAGAGGGTAATACGCACGATGGCACAGATTGGACTTACAGCTACGAACCCGGAAACGGACTCCAACGCTCGCATGCGAACGTCGCCGTCGCCGCCGCAGCCCCCTGCCGTCCTGCCGGGCGTCTCCGGCGGTGGTCGGCTCAGTGGGACCATGGCCCGCAACGAAGGACCGAACGGGGAGTTGGCGAACGGTGCTTTGTCGGCCTCACGGGACGGGGAAGCGAATGTCGAGGGAGCGTCGAACGGAGCGATTCGGAATGGCCTCCCGGTGGTTCGACCCGAGGTCCCGGAGTGTTATCCAGAGCATTCTCCCTCTTTCTTCCCAAAGCAGGAGTGGGCGGGACGAGTGACGGCCATCGACAACGGCTCGTTCGACGCCCGCCTCCGAGATCTGACTGGCGGCGGACGCGAGGTCGCCACCATCGACCTTGAGGAGCTAAGCCTGGAGGATCGGGACCGAATCCGCATCGGTTCGCTCTTCCACTGGGTGATGGGATACGAGACCGTGAACGGAACCCGGAGCAATGTCTCGCGAGTCGTCTTTCTGGATCCGCCGCGCCTGACCAGGCGCGACCTTGAACGCGGCCGCCGGTGGGCGGAGTGGCTTCATGAGCGCTGGGGATCTGAGTAGCACCCCCCCGGACCCGGCCGAGATCGAGGTCGCGATGCTCGGACCCGGTTACGGGGAGAGCATCCTGATTCACACCGGCGATGGCGAATGGGTGGTCGTCGACTCATTCCTCAACCCGGACCGTCGCCCATCCGCGCTCGCCTACCTGGAACGATTGGGGTACGACCCCGCCACGGCGATCAAGCTGATCGTGGCGACTCACTGGCACGACGACCACATTCGCGGCATGGGGACGCTGGTCGAAACCGGCAGGTCCGCAAGGTTCTGCTGTGCCGGCACCCTTCGGCGTCTCGAATTCCTCGGCATGATCGAGGGATTCCGTGCGCAGGGTTCACGGGCAGCTGGTTTCGGGACGCGGGAGATCTTCTCGGTATTCGCCCACCTTGGACAGGTTGGCGTCTCTCCACTCTGGGCGACCGCAAGTCGCCGAGTCCACCGCTCGCCCCGCTGCGACGTGTGGTCGCTCTCGCCTGACGACGAAGCGTACACCTCCTTCCTCAAGTCCCTTGCGCCCCCATCCGACGCCGAACCGGAGCGTGTGTTCGCCTTGCCGACCCCGAATCAGCTCTCTGTTGCCCTTCTGGTCCGCTTCGAAGGCGGTGTCTCATGCCTCCTCGGAGCGGATCTCGAGCAGCGCGGCTGGACGGCAATACTGAGCGATGACAGGAAGCCCCGGTGCAGGTCCTCGGTCTTCAAGGTTCCGCATCACGGGTCCGCGAACGCTCATCTCGAAGGCGTTTGGGACAAGCTGTTGGAACCGGAACCGTTTGCGATTCTCGCGCCGTGGCGGCGGGGCGGCGGATCGTTGCCGCGGAAGGGGGACGTGAACCGGATTCTGGCACGCACCCCGAACGCTTACGCCACGACCACGGCGGCACCCGGTGCGGCGCCCCGGGATCGGTGGGTCAAGAAGAGGCTGAGAGCCGTGAATGCGAGATTGCGACCGGAGTCCGGCACAACCGGGATGATCCGGCTGCGGCGGTCGATGACGGGGGAGAGTTCGTGGCGGGTGAAGCTGTTCGGATCCGCGTGTCACCTGGAGGAGTTTGCGGCGTGAAGAAGCGATCCGGGGAAGACTCGGCGAGCGACCGGCGCCTGATCGAGGAATGGCTGCCGATTGCGGAGTTGAGCGAGGAGAGTACGCGGGAGCGGCGGGCCATGACTGCGTTGCCACCGACCTACTATCTCCACGTCTGGTGGGCGCGCCGGCCTCTGGTCGCTTCGCGGGCTGCGGTGCTGGGGTCGCTGCTGCCGGAGGGAGCGGATCGGGAAAAGTTCCTGCACATGCTTGGCATTCATGGGGATCCGGTGGCGGCGCGGCGGAGGATCGAAGTTGCGACGCGTCGGGGGGAACGACTCGGTGCGGCCGCCTATGGGTACAAACGCGCATTCACGTACTCGCCAACGGACTCCGAACGCCGTTGGGCCACGTTGGCCCTTGGCTCCGCTACGGTCACGCTCGACCCGACCGCCGGTGGCGGGTCTATTCCCTTTGAGGCGGCTCGTCTGGGCGTGGCGACGATCGGCAATGACCTCAATCCAGTCGCGGCGCTGGTTCAGCGTGCTACGATTGGGTGGCCCATCGAATTCGGTGATCGACTTGCGCCTCTGGTCACGTGTTTGGGTGAGCGGCTCACATCGCGCATGCGAACTCGCCTGAAACGGGCTTTTCCAGATGAGGGCGACGAGGATCTGAGACCGGACGGCTACCTCCACGCCCACACCGTCCGCTGCCCCTACTGCTTCGGCCTCGTCCCCCTGTCCCCCAACTGGCGGCTGGCCTCCGACGGCACCGGTGTCCGACTCCGGCCAAACACCGCTGGCGACCACGGTTCCGAGGACCGCGTCTGCACCTTCGAGATCGTGAAGAAGGCGAGCGACCAGTCTCCGGGGACGGTTGCCCGCGGAACCGGCACCTGCCCCTATCCCGACTGTGGCCAGGTGATCGACGGCGACGAGATCAAGCGGCAGGCGCAGGATGGCGGGATGGGTTCGCAGCTCTATACGGTCATCTACAAACGCCGCGTGAAGACACGGCTCAAGTCCGGGAAGCGCGGCAAAGACAGATGGGTGCGCGGCTACCGGGCGCCGCGACCGGCGGACGACAACAGCGCCGAAATCCGGGCACGCCTCGACGAGAAGCTCCCCGAGTGGGAGGCGTTCGACATCGTGCCGAGCGAACGAATCCCCGATGGCAACAAGACGACGGAGGCTCAACGCTATGGATTGACCTATTGGCGCGATCTGTTCTCGCCGCGCCAACTGCTCTGTCACGGAACCAGCGTCGAGGTCTACCGTGAAATGCTGGAGGAAGACCGGCGGGAGGGGAAGCTGACGCCGGTGCGGAGGGCGGCGTATGTGTACCTGGCATTCGCGATCGACAAGGTGATCAATCGAAACTGTCGCATGACCCGCTGGGCCGGAAACCGCATCGTGGGCAAATTCGATCGCCACGACTATGCCTTCAAGTGGTCCTACGCCGAGATGGCCCCCCTCATCGTCGGCCTCGGCTACGACTGGGCTGTCGAACAGACTGCCAAGGCCATCCGGGAACTAGTGGAGCTCGTCGCCCCGGAATCAGACACCGCCCAGCATCACGACCTCTTCAGCGACAACGGCGATCCGCCGGAACCCGACACGACCCCCGACGCCCCTTCCCCAGTCACTATCACCTGCAAGTCCGCCGACAACCTCGACCACCTGGGCGACGCCAGCATTGACGCCATCGTCATGGACCCGCCGTGGGAAGCCAACGTCATGTACGCGGAGCTGTCGGACTTCTTCTACGTCTGGCTCAAGCGTACCGCCGGTCACGTCTTCCCCGAGCTCTTCCGCAGCCAGCTCACCGACAAGGACAACGAGGCGGTCGCCAACGTCGCGCGCTTCAAGGGGCAGAAGGGGGCGGGAGCGCGCGCAACCCGCGACTACCAGGAACGCATGGCCGCGATCTTCGCCGAGAGCCACCGGGTCCTCAAGCCCGACGGCATCATGACGCTGATGTTCACGCACAAGGCGGCGGGTGCCTGGGACGCGCTGACCACCGGGCTCATGAAGGCCGGATTCATGATCACGGCGTCGTGGCCCATCAACACCGAAGCGCCGGGCAGCATGCACATCAAGGACAAGGCGGCGGCGAACAGCACCATCTTCCTCGTCTGTCGTCCGCGGCAGCGGCACGAGCCCGACACCGAGCGCGAGACCCGCTGGTGGGAAGATGCGGAACCGTTGGTGGCTAAGGCCGTGCGCAAGCGCGTGAAGGAGTTCCAGAGGGCGGGCATCGGGGGTGTCGATCTCTACCTGGCCTCCTTCGGCCCCGCGCTGGAGGAGTTCTCGCGCCATTGGCCGCTGGAGCGCCGGAGCCCCCGACCGAAGCCCAAGCAACGCAAGCGGCAGTTCGACATCTTCGAAGAGGAATGGGACCCGTACGCGACCACCCCCGAAGACGCGCTCGACGTTGCCCGGCGGGAGGTCAAACGCTGGCGGCTTGACCAGCTCGCGCACATGCGTTCCGACGACGATCTCGATCCCGTCACCGCCTTCTTCGTGCTCGCCTGGGATGCCTTCAAGGCGCCGAAGTTCGCCTACGACGAAGGGCTCAAGCTCGCACGCGCGGTCGGCGTCAACCTCGAAACCGATGTCGTCCGCAGACTTGGGGCAAAGAGCGGACAGAACCTCGTGCTCTGGGACGCCCCCCACCGAGCCGCCAAGGGAGCATTGGGTCCTGCGGACGGCTCACGGGGCATGATCGATGTCCTCCACCATGCTGCGTTCCTGGCGCGTGATCGGTCCCTGGACGCCGCCCTCGACATGCTCAGGGACCAGGGCGTCGAAAAGAGCCCCGACTTTGCCATCGCGCTCGAAGCGGTGCTCGAAGTCCTCCCGGTCTCGCGCAACTTCCGCGGTTTCGATCTGGGCTCCAAGGCCAGGGCATTGGAGTCCGCCAGCGAAGACTTCGACGCGCTTGAGAGACTCCGCCGCTTGGCTTTCAGCGAGGTCGTCGGCGAGCCGGAGCAGCTCAAGCTGTGGCGTGAGGAGACCGCCTGAACGGTGCACCGCGCGGTCGATTGGAAGCTCAAGTACACGCCCGATGACGGCGATCTGGTCGAGCTCTTCTACCTGCCCGCGCTTGAGGATGCGAAGCGGTACGACCGCCTGACCGGCTACTTCAGCGCCAGCGCACTGAGACTCGCGGCTCGCGGAATCGAGGGACTGGTTCGCAACAAGGGCCGGATGCAGCTCATCGTCGGTTGCACCCTGGATGCACCTGAGATCGCGGCGATCCATGAGGGAGCCGAGCTGCGCGGAAAGGTCACGGAGCACCTGCGCCGCTGGCCGCTCAAGCCGGGGGACGGCGAGGAGGCCGACGCGCTCGAATTGCTTGCGTGGATGGTTGCGAACGATCACCTGGATGTGAGGGTCGCGATTCCTACGGACACGTTGGGCCGGCCCGTTTCCGAGTCGGCGCTCTTCCACGAGAAGACCGGGATCATCGAGGATACGAACGGCGACCGGATCGCCTGGACAGGCAGCCTGAACGAGACCGCCAGCGGATGGAAGCACAATTGGGAGACGATCAATGTCTTCACCAGTTGGGGCCCGGTTCCGGCGCGCGTGGAGGGCGAGGAAGAGAACTTCTCGGACCTTTGGGCCGACCGTCGGAAGCGCGCGCGGGTGATCGACGTGCCGGACGCGGTGCGAGAGAAGTTGCTGGAGTTCTCGCCCAAGGAGGGTCTTCCGAAGCGGCTGAAGCCGGAACCTGACCCGTTAGTAATCCAGGTAAAGGAACCCAACGCCAAGGCGAAACTGTTGCGCGAGCGGGTGTGGTCATTCATTCGCACGGCCCCGTCGCTGACTCCCAATGGCGAAATGGTCGGCGAGGAGACAGCCCCGATCACTCCCTGGCCCCACCAGGTCCGCGCGTTCGAGCGCATGTACCACAACTGGCCGCCGAAGCTCCTGATCGCCGACGAGGTGGGATTGGGGAAGACGATTCAGGCGGGTATGGTGCTGCGGCAGGCCTGGTTGTCGGGTCGCGCGCGCCGCATCCTGATCATGGTGCCCGCGGCGGTCATGAAGCAGTGGCAGATCGAGTTGTACGAGAAATTCAACCTCAACTGGCCGATCTATTCGGGCGGGACGTTGCGGTGGTATTCGCCCAATCCGGAGCGGCCTCCGAGAACGCGCGTCGTGGGTTCGGATCGGTGGCACCTCGAAGATGTGGTGATCGCGTCGAGCCATCTGATGCGGCGCCGCGAGCGGCAGAAGACCATCCTGGAAGAGGCGAAGAAATGGGATCTGGTCGTGCTGGATGAGGCGCATCACGCACGGAGGCGCGGGGCGGGCGGACCCGGCGACAAGGGACCGAACGAGCTGCTTCGCCTTATGCGCGGAATGGCCGAGCGAGGCCTTGCGGACGGGTTGATCCTGCTGACGGCCACGCCAATGCAGGTGCATCCCGTCGAGTTCTGGGACCTGCTCGATCTGCTGGGCCTCCCGCCGGAGTGGAACGCGGAAGCGTTCGTCGAGTTTTTCGAACTGTCGGAAAACCCCGACCTAACGGCCGAGGCCTTCGAGATGATGGCACGGTTGTTTCGAGCGGAGGAGGTGGCTGGAAGAGTCGAGGCGGAGCCCGAGGACCGGCACCTATCATCCCTCTCCCGGCTCAAGGCGAAGAGGGTGCTGTCAGCGCTTCGGGATCAGTCCACGATTCCCCGAAAGCAACTTGGATCGGTCGAACGATCGGCGGCATTGCGTCTCATGCGAGCCCGGACGCCGGTGAGGCGACTGCTGTCACGACACACGCGCACCCTCCTGCGCCGGTACCACAAAGAGGGCCTACTGGCGGCGCCGATCGCAGAGCGGAGGGTGAAGGACTGCTTCGTTGAGATGACGGAAGGAGAACGGGAACTCTACGAAGCCGTCGAAAGCTACATTTCCCGTACCTACGGTCAGGCGACCGGTACCCAGCGAAATGCGGTCGGGTTCATCATGAACGTGTATCGCCGCCGCCTCGCGAGTAGTTGCGAAGCGCTGACGAATACGCTTCGCCGGCGACTGGAGTCGGCGGAGGGCAGGGTGTCGGAAACCGCGGGTCAGTGGAACGAAGACTTGTCGGACGACGAGCTCGCCGATGACGTCATAGGCGCTCCCGAGGATGTCGCCGAGGCTGCGGATGCGGCCCTGAGGCTTGAGGAAATGGGCGACATTCGCCGATTGATGACGATGGCGGAGCAACTTCCGCCCGACAGCAAGCTCGGGGAGTTGCAACGGATTCTGGGTACCTTGCGGGGGAAGAGCGGGAAAGCCAGCCAGGTCATGGTGTTCACTCAGTACACCGACACCATCGACTTCCTGCGGGAAGAGCTCCGCAAGGACACTTCCCTGCGGCTGATGTGCTTTACCGGGCGAGGCGGCGAGGTGCCGCACGCTGGCGGACTCTGGCGGGCGATCAGCCGCGACGAGGCGAAGCGGAGATTCCGACAGGGTGAAGCCGATGTTCTGCTCTGCACCGAGGCGGCCGCCGAGGGCTTGAACTTCCAGTTCTGCGGCGCGCTCGTGAACTACGACATGCCCTGGAACCCCATGCGAGTGGAGCAGAGAATCGGTCGCATCGACCGACTGGGTCAGCGACACCCGATCATTCGGATATTCAACCTTCACTACCGCGACACGGTGGAGGCGGACATCTACCGGGCGCTGGCCAAGCGCATCGGACTCTTCCACGGCGTCGTAGGCCAGCTTCAACCCATTCTTGCGCAAGTGGCGGGAACGATCGCCCAGGCAGTGTTGGAAGGACACGCATCGACCGAAGAAGGACGTGCGGCGCTGGCAAAGAAAGTGGATCGGGAAGCCAAGAAGTCGGCCCCGCGAATCGACATCGACAAGGCTGCGGATACGAAGCTCCTCGTGCGTGACCGGCCAGGATCTTGTGTGACAATGGACGATCTGGATCAGCTGATCCGACGGGCGGATCTCCTACCGGATGGCTTCAACGTGCAACCGCTCGGTCCGCGTGAGTATTCGCTGACCGTGCACGGGCGCCAACGGGCAATTCGCATCACTACCGATGCCGACTATTTCGAGAGACACGCCGACAGCGTCGAGCTCTGGTCACCGGGAGGGAATGGTTTTCCGACAGACTGGCCCGCCGTATCGGAGCATCAGCACTGGCCCAAAGATACGACGCTGAGGGGGATTATCGATGCAGCCGAGTGATTCCAACCGAGCCACGGCGTACGTCACGGACCCGCGCTCGTCGACGATAGTCAATCTCGACTCGATCCCCAGCCCCTGGCTACCGCGGGTTCAGGGTCGGCCCCACGACTTGGCAGTCCTAGCCAGTCTCAGTAGTCATCTTGTGGATGCCGGATCGCGGATCCGCCTCGTAGGCGAAACACAGCGCATCGCCCAGCTCACCCTGCACGCTCTGTTGGAGGTCCTGTTGAGGAGGATCCCGTTGAGCCTCTTGGTGTTCTCTCTGATTCTTACATCGCCGATTCGTGCCCAAGCGACTCGCAGCTACGAGGGTCTTGACCGCAACGCGGTGGACGGTTGGTTCGCCCAGACGGAACTCTCGTTGGATGGTAGGGCTGGCAATGCGAACCACGTGGATCTCGGTCTCGCAGGAAGATTGTCCTACCGCACGCCTGCACCGGGCCACTGGCTGCGGTTTTATCCGTCTTGGCAGATCAGGCGCTCGGAGAGACAGTCCATGTCGGTCAGCACGGAGGCTCAGATTCCGGTTTCCGAGCAGGTTGATCTTGTCGTTTCCTGGAGTTGGCGTCGAGATTCGCGGCCACCCGCGGACATCGAAGCGGATGACCATGGATTCGGATTCTCCATGCGGTTTGGCACTCAATGACGAGTCTCATTGGGACCTGCTTGGTTGAGCTTAGACGCAAGACGGCGAGTGAGACCGTACTCGAGGCCCTGCTCGAACTTACCTGCATTGCGCACGACATGGTACCGTTCGCCCGCGACATCGGCCGTGTGGATGAGGACGGGGTGGGCCTGCCGCGCTATCGCGGACGATTGTCTCCGTGCTATGTCTCCAAAGCGCCCTCAGTAGCGAAATTCATCAGACTCCCTTCATCGGGCCGATGGTTGACGAGCATGCCGGCGTGCGGCTGGCGTTGGAGATTCGCATATGGTGCTTGAGAGGATCTTGGCGTTGGCTGCCGAACGTGAATCCGAGACGCTGGAGTTCAAGCGTACGACGGGAACGCGTCGTGAGGCAGCGGCCACTGTGTGCGCCATGCTCAATCACCGGGGCGGACACGTGCTGTTCGGTGTGACGCCGAAGGGAAGTGTCGTCGGCCAGCAGGTGAGCGACCGGACGATGGAGGAGGTGGGTGCCGAGATTCAGAGGATCGACCCGCCGGCTTTTCCGGAGGTCGGGCGGATCCGTGTCGCGGAGGGGCTCGATGTAATCGCGGTCAGTGTGAACAAGGGGTCCGCACGGCCCTACCAGTACCGGGGTACCGCCTATCGCCGGGTCGGCAACACCACGGTGACCATGTCCGCCGAGGAGTACAACCAGATGCTCTTCGAGCGGCTGCACAGTGAGCAGCGCTGGGAGAATCAACCTGCTACCGGCTGGACGGTCGCGGACTTGGATGTGGCCGAAATCCGCAATACCGTAGCCGAAGCGGTACGAACAGGCCGGCTGAACGAGCCCGGTACCCGGGAACCGGAAGACTTGCTCCGAGGGCTCGGACTGCTCCGCGAGGGGGTCCTGTTGCGCGCGGCGGCGGTGTTGTTCGGTGACTCGGCGCGTCTCGAATTCGAGTTGCCGCAGTGTCTGCTTCGGGTAGCTCGTTTCCGGGGCATCGAGCGAAACGAATTCCTGGACAACCGGCAGTTCAATGGCAACGCGTTCGCACTGCTCTCACATGCCGAACGCTTTCTGCGCGACACGCTTCCCATCGCGAGTCGGTTCGAATCGGGCCGCATGCGGCGCATTGACGAGCCCCTCTACCCGCCCCTTGCTACACGGGAAGCGGTGGCGAACGCCCTGTGCCACAGGGATTATGCGCTGGGCGGTGGGTCGGTCGGGCTCGCGGTGTACGACGACCGACTCGAGGTCACGTCAACGGGTGCGCTGCACTTCGGACTGACGCCGGCCGCGCTGTTCGGCCCGCACGAATCGAGGCCGTGGAATCCGCTGATTGCCCGCACCTTCTACCGGCGCGGTATTATCGAGGAGTGGGGCCGGGGAACGCTCAAGATGGCGCAGCTGGCGACCGCCGCCGGATTGCCACGGCCGGAGATCGAGGAACGCGGCGATTGCGTTACCGTGTGCTTCCGGCATGGACAGGATGTGCCATCGCTCCGTAGCGGACACGCTCTGCTTGAGCGGCAAGAAGCGATTCTGTCCTTGTTGGATCGAGCGAACGACGGCTTGGCGCTGCGTGAGATACGTGCTCGATTGGCTTTACAGGCCAGCGAACGCCAAGTGAAGAGGGCCTTGGCAGCGTTGAGGAACCGCGGGCTGGCAGTGTCCACGGGTCGCGGCCCAGCGGCTCGGTGGAAACGTGTGTCCGAGTCTGTCGCGGATGAATGAGACCCCTGATGAACCCCCTGGGTCGTATTGGGGGTCTATTGGGGACCCATTGGGTCTCACTCGTTGGTTCCGGCAACCCCTCGCCCGGCCCGCGCGGTTGCTCACCGTGCTGTTGGCGACCCTCGGCGAGGGCGGCGACTTTACCGGTGATCGTGCCGGACCAGGCCAAGAGCGCCGGCACCCTGTTGGTTTTGAGGGCGGACAGCATTCTACATGGGGCCTACCCGCGACCTCGGGCCGGTTGATCCGCAGTTCCTTCTTCCTAACGGCTCGCTGGCCGCCGCGCGGGCGATCATCGCTGCCAGCACGCGCGCCTCAAGAAGCCGCTTCAGCCCGCACTTGCGATTTGGTGAAGGCACCGAAACCGAGGATCTTCGCGCAGGTCCGGTCGGACACCCGCGATTGCATCGAGTATCTCGCGCAGGTCAGGTCGGGAATTCTGAGGCAATTCCTCCTGCACCACCCGTGAAAGGAGATCCAGAACGGCCGCCGGATCCTTATCAATGTGCTCCTTCAAGTAGACGATGTCCCAGTGGTGGCTCTCCACGGGCTTGAGAAACGGTGTGCAACACGAGACGGCCTCGGCGAAGCTAACGCCGGAACCGATCACGAGATGGATCATGGCTTCAGACGTGGCCGCGCTGTTGCGGCCCCCCTCGCGAGGCCAATAGTCCCTCAACCATGGTTCGACCTTGTCGTTCCAGATCTGCCCACGCTCGCTCGGGCTCCCGGTCAGACGGTCCCTCAAGCTCCAAAGGGCAACGCGGAGGGAGCTGTCGGATAGCCGACCTATCACCGAAAGAACCTCGCCCTTGGTTAGTTCCTCTGGAATGTTGAGGCAGATCGCGACGAGCAGACCAAGCAGCCCACGCTTTGTTCGGGAGGGCAGGTCGTCGCGGGCCAGCACGGCAAGGTAGGAGCCCTTGATGGCCTGGAGCAGATTAGGCGAGAGCCTCGGAGACCAAGCGAACCCGGCCCACAGGTCCAAGGCCTCCGAAGGATTCGCGGACGGGTCAAGACGGCGAACGAGCTCCATCTCAGTCCACTTCGGGTCGACGGTAAACAGGAAGTTGAGTCGCGCGGCGAGAAGTACGCGTCCGGGATGGGCGTCCGGGCTGGTTGCGATCGTGTCGAAGTAGAATCGAACTGACGATGGTAGTCCGCTCTGGGCTAGGGGTTCATGCTTCGACAGCCGGAAGATGGCCGCTTCGGCGAGTTTACCCGAAACATGGTTTAGCGCTTGTGTGACAGGGTCAGCGTTGTCGATGCTGACACCGCTCGCGGCACTGATCCAAGTCTTCTCCCACAGCACCCGGAACTCCGATTCACGCTCGCTGTCCCAGGTATCACCGATGGCGCGAAGGAAATCCGCCAAAGCCGTCGTGACATTCACAAACAGTTCGTCGGGGGCACTCGAGAGGACTTCGAGAACATCGTCCTCAACATCGGGTGCCGCTTTGTCCTCGCGCCGCATGGAGACAAGGTGCCACATCAATCGTGTCCAAGGTGCCGGCGGATGCTTTCCGCGCTCGGCACATTCCCGAAGAACCTTAGCGACTCTCGCAGCGTCTCGATGTACGACGGCGCCGAGGTCCTCCCAGGATAGTCCATCACTCTCGTCGCACAACACGCGCCTTAAGTCGGCCGACGGACCGCCGAGGAGATCCCGGGCACGCTGCTCGTCTCCGCTAACGACCTCGGCCATTATCGGGGAGAATACCCGATGAACTTCGTCGAAATCGTCAGCCGACCGGCTGCGGGCACGCGCGGCCTCCACTGCCCGAGTTCGGGACTCCCCATCGAGTTGGGCGCCCGACAGATGGAGTTCCACAAGGCGAGCGACCTTGGCGGGATCCAAGGCTTCGGGACCCACCTCTTGCCGATCGGATCTGCCAATGCCCGGCTCAGCGTGAATTGCCCGCACAATCCTTGGGACGAGACTCGGCCGCAGGCGCGATCCGGCTTTGTTGAGGAACCGCAACACCTCGTTGCGAACGTACGGATCCCAGATACCGGGTGCTTCGCCTTGCAGAAGCACGGCGTCCGCCATGTCGGCTTCCGACATCTTGTCTTCGGCCAGAGCGTGCAATAACAGGCGCTTGCAGGTGGGTTCGTCGGATTGTGCCCAGCGCTGGAGCAGGGCATCGGCTCGCGCACGGTTGTTCTTGGCCAAGGCGAAATAGCTGTCGCGCGCCAGGTCGATCAGGCGGGTCCAGGCATTGCGAGGATTGACTCGGTCTGTACCGGCTGCGATCCAGTGTGGTCGATGGAACAACTGTGCTCGACCCGTCACGGGATCGTTGGTCACCTGATCGTCGTGTCGCAGGAGCACGAGCGCCTCAACGAGGAGAGTTGTGATCCGCTCAGCGTGACGACAAAGGAATTCGGGTTCACGGAGTACGGTCATTTCTCTCGGCCACATGCGATCGCAGCCGACGCGAACCCGCAGATGACCGCAGTCCTCGATCGGTGACGTGGGAGTAGCTTCAGGGTCGAAACGTCGTTGGAGTACGGCGCGTTCGGAAGAGCCCGGAAGAACGGTGAGACGGGGGGCCAGGGTGCCCAGAAGAACATCTTCGAGGTGGCGCTTCTCGGCACTCCCTGCCTGCCGATACTGCTTTTCGAGGAAAAGGAGGCTCCAGAAATCTGGCACCTGTTCGTTGAGGAGCACCATCCAGTAGAGCCGCAGCCGTGACGGTATCGGTCTCGGTGGATCGGCAAGGCTGTCAAGGACCTCTCGCCGCAGTTCCGGATGTACTTTCCCACCCCTCCGAACCACCCAGCCGAACACTTGCGGGACGTGGACATGCCGAGCGATCCAGCGAGCTAACGCGTTGGTGACCTGAGCGAGTCGGGGTGGACTCTGTGAACGGGATCCATCGTCGACGACGTTGACCCTCACCGGGTGATCGGTGCCGTCAGGATCATCTGCAGCGCGCCTCAGCAGGCCGGCCTCCGCGAAGACGTCAAGCCATCGCTCGATCTTGGGGAAGTCCTGCTCGTCGGTGAACGGGTGCGCCTGGGCAAGCTTCCGGGCCACATCGGGCCGTTCCAGCGCCCATGTAACTCGTGCCGCCTCCCGTTCATTGGGAAGCTTCCCGAGGCCATCCAACGCAATGCGCGCCCGTGATTGGGGATCCCGTCGGATATCAACCCACCTGCGGAGCGTGCGCCGAAGGAGACTGTGGTCGTCTCCCTCATCGTAGGGCATCGGCTCGACGTTTCGCGCCTTCCACTCCGCGCGAGCGCTTTCCGCCGTGGTCTTGGCGGGATCGTAGCCGGCGAAGGCGTATGCCCCGCCAAGGTCGCGGCCCTTCGCCCGCTCGGTTGCCACCGCATCCACGAGGTACCTCATCACCGGGTCGGAGAGGCTGTATCCGATGAAGACGACGGTGAAATCCGCGAACAGCGCGGAGACGAACCGGGCGGCCCATCCCTCAGTGAGATAGGCGCGCCCGAAGTCCGCCGAGGTGAGCACCAGCTCGGAGTGCCGACCGTTGGGCTGAATCCGGCCATGGAGATGCACCAGCGTCCGCCAACGCCGGTGCGTGGGCACGGGAAGTGCCGGGGCATCGTGGACTTGCAGGTGCTCCCGAAGGCCAGCGGCCTCTCTCGCAGCTTCGCGGAACCGGTTGTCGAAATTCGTCGTGACCAGACGATGGCCTCCCTCCACCAGAGAGAGGGAAAGAAGGTCTCGATGCATGTGCAGCGGGCCGGCAGGCTCCTTTGAAAGGCATGCAGCGACCGACTGACGAACCTGCTCGGGTCCAAGGCGCTCCGGCCGCTCAAGTCGCTCGAACACTTTGTCGTATGCGTGGTCCTCCAGAGCCTCACGCTCGATTTCGTCGGGCGGCAAGTGGTTCTCTCGGTAGACGTGGCACAGCAAGTCGCGGAAGTTGGGCAGCTGCGACCCGCCACCCATCGAGACGCCGGCCCCGCAGAAGAAGACGACCCTATCGTCGTCCAGTTGGTTCAGCAATCCGACCGGGATGTCCGGACCCCTCGATACCAGCTCAGGCATGGCACCAATCCTGGAAGGTGAAGTCGTCGTCAGTCACGAAACCCGAAACACCTTCATATCGCCTCACCCCCAAGATGATCGATGACCTTGACCGCTATTCTCCCGGTCCACGGGCTGGGTAAGGGTCGTGGTCGGGCTCTACGGAGCGATGCCGAGGGCTCCTCGTCGATTTCGGCCTTGAGAGAGGCCTTCAGGTTCTTGTAGGGATCCCTCGCGCCCAGGAAGTACGCATGGCGAACGAAGAAGCTCTCCTCGTCGTAGTCGGTGTCGATGAACCAGCAGGCGATTCCGTCCGCGTCGTCGCTACGAACTGCGTCCTTGGCCGGATCGAAGACATTGACGCCACTGATCTCGACCGAGATCTGATCGTCGGGTGCGTCGTGCATGCGAATGTCGGGCTCACCGAAGACAACGAGGAGATTCCCCGCGTCCGTCATTTTTCGATAAATCGCCATGTGAAGATCGGCATTCATGCGGGCCTTCGGAACTCGCATCCGACCGAGCTTGTCGAAGTCCGACCACCCGGCGTCGTAGCTGAAGGCGCAGAAGACGAGGGTGTTGAAACGGAAGGCTGCCTCTCTGGCCGCCGCCGTCAGGTCGGGACGGGAGACGGTGCTGAACTCAGGGCCGATCATTGTCCCACACGCCGCGAGCGGTTCCGATCCTTATAGTCGCCCTCGGCGCAGATGTACTCGCCCGGCCACCCGGTGATGGAGGAGAACGTGATCCTGTCACTCCTCCGAGCTTGCTGGACGCCCGGCGGCACGGTTGACGATCCCCTTCAGGTCGGGTCTGCTGGCCATAGCCTAACGATAGCAGGGAATGCCGGGACGCGCGCCGGGGGAGGGACTCGGAGGAGGGAGCATGGGAGACGCACCGGACCTCCGGAAGGTGGGTCTGTGGACGCTGTCGTCTTGGTCGCCGAGAGCGGTGCGGGGAAGCAAAGCTTGTCGAGATGGGTGGAGGAGTGGATTGCGGTGCCGGGGGCACGGGGTGCCGAGTGGCTGGAATGAAGCATCCGCAGACTTCGGGCCAGCCCGAGTCGAATGGCCGCGAAGCCACCGCGCGCGAAGCGTACGCGATTTCCGCAGTTTGGCGCGACTGCCTCGCTATTCCAACGCGGTGGGCGTGGACCCGGCGTCAACAGCAAGAAACGCAGATCGTGCAGTCCCAGTTTGACTTATGTGATCTCCTGCCGCGATTCGGCGCGTTGGCAGTCTGCGCTACCACAAATAGCGCCCAACTCCCGCTCTCAGCTCGTCACTCGGCCACTGTGTGAGAAATGCTAGGGTCGATTCTCAATGCCATCGGAACGTGCCTGGCACCGGTCGCGGCGTTGTGCCGTCAACGTGGCCCAGCGTCATCGGGCGAGCGTTATCGCAGAACATCTCCACGTACTGCTTCAGAAGCCGCGACTCGCGCAGGACATCGGTATCGCGGGCGAGGTGAGTGATGACCTCCTGAGATACTAGCAGAATCAGCTTCGCTCTGGCTCTCGACGCGATGACGTTGAAGCGGTTGAGGCTCATCAGAAACTCGTCTTCCTGGGCGATCTGGTCTGGGTCTCCGAGGGTGTAGGACGCGATGATTACGTCCCGCTGCTGTCCTTGGAACCGCTCAACCGTATCTACTGCATCTCTGATGCAATCCGCCATCTGCCCGGTCGCGTTGAACACCTGCTGCAACCGCGTCACGATTAGCCCCTGTTGGGCTCGATGCGGTGTGACTACTCCTACGGCTTGTCCCCAGAAGTCGACTGGCGTGTGCGGCGTAGTGCTCGGCGGAAGGACCGCGCCGGTAACTGCGTCTTTCTCGTTCCGCAGCCGCGATGCGATGCGCCCTTGGAGCAGAAAGAGCAGAGCGGCGACAGCGTCGGCCTCGAAGTCGTTGCGCTGGCTGCTCCGCCCGTCGTCATAGACGAAGCAGACGGCGGGCTGTTTGGGGTCGAGCAGCTGAGCCCACTCATGAGTCCAAAAGAGTGATGCTGGCCAGTTCGTAGGTTGGTCTTTTGGGATGGGAGAGAGCGCATCCACGCGCATTTCCGGAGAGTTGCTGCTCAAAGTCTGCTCATATCCCGTCTGTCGCGCGAAATCGACGATCGTGTCGTTCGAACGATAGTTCACCCCCAGTGCGCTCTCTGGCACTTGGTGGATCCGACGCCAGAACGCATAGACCGATCCAACCATGTCTTCCAAGTCCTTCGGAGGTTCGGCTTGGTGAATTGGCGGCAATTGCAATGGGTCACCTGCTAGGACCACGGCCCCGTCGCTTGCCACTGCGCTGATCGGGAGGATGGAGTGTGCGACATCCATCTGTGAGGCTTCGTCGATCACGACTAGGTCGAACCACTCTGCGCGGGCCGGGTCGTTGTTGCAAGTATGGAGGTTGTGAACCTGTTGGGGCGTGGCGCCAACAACAAGGAGATCAACGGGGTTCTGGAGGCGGCCGCGGAGGGTTCGAATTGCCTGGGACGGGTCTTTGCGGTTGAGCGGCAAGTCGATCGCCCGGGGAACGTTGTCGGGAGCGGGCCGGAGCCCGGATCGCACCCGGAACACGTCGCACGTTCTTGGCAAGAGGTCCGCCATATCCTGTACGATGTCCAGAAGCACGTTGTCGATCGCAGTGTACGTGAACGCCGAGAGGAGGACACGCAGAGGACGGTCGGTTCGGTGGGCATCCAACGCCGCGCCGAGAATGATGGCCCGCACAGTGGTGCTTTTCCCTGTACCGGGGGGTCCCCAGACGAGCCACGCCCGGTGGCTCAAGGCATCCTCCCAGGCCTTCCATTGTGTGGGATTCAACGCCCTACCCTGCGAGAGCAGGTGCTCGTCAACGCTAGGTCGAACTGCGCTGAGGTTCCTCACGACCTTAGCCTGGGCCATCGCCGGGATGTTCCAGAGATAGTCGGCACCAGGAGTATGAACGGTAGCGCGGGCTCCACGCGTAACCTGACCGGTGGCCCGACGCACAATCGGATTTGGATTGTCTCTCGCAATGGGTGGATTACCGATCGCCTGCAAAGTGGCGAGGAGCTTCCGCGTAAAGAAGTCTTGATACACAGGATCGAGGATGACGTCTTGGCTCAAGTCGACAAGCTCTGCGGCCTCAAGCATGTCGAGAATCATCGGTGATCGAGAATCGGCGTCCACGACCAAGAGTCTGCGGTTGCGGTCAAGTGCAACAATCCTGACGCCTAAGAGGTCCTCCATTCGTATTCGCCAATAGTAGTCGCCGAACCGGTTTCTAAGCTCCTGCTCCAACGGGATTCCGCGGACGACGGACGCCACGCTCTGGTCGAGGAAACCGCCGATGTTCTCTGGCGCCAAGGCGAACGTGAAATCCCCGACCTTGGCCTTCACGTCCTGAGAATCGGCGTTCAACTGATAGACGCGCCGACCCTGTCGAGGGGTCAGGCCGAGCTGATCGAACGCCGCCTGTTCTGGGGCACCGGTTATCCGGGCCGAAAGACGTGCGCTTCGGAAGCGGGCAGATCGCTCGTGTGGCGGCATGGCTCGCCCTTGATGAACGTCAAGCTCTTCCAAGGCGGCGTTTAGACGAGCGAAGGCGTGCCAGAGCTGCCCATCAGTGCTGACGCGGAGCTGCCGTGCGGGAGGACCTACCCGGATGAGTGGAGCGGTGTGACTCAGTTGCGGTCGGAGGTCTGTTTCGAGTCGTCTCGTCACCGCCTCCAAAGCTGCGAGTCGCTTGCGCACGGTCTCCACGTAGATCGTCATCTGCTGCTGCCAGTGACGGGGCGCCGTCACCTTGGCCCAGATTTCATGTGCTCGCTCAGATGGAATCTGGTCGCTCAGCGGCGTGCTGAAGAGCGGGTGAATGCTGAACGTTGCAGAACTCGTCGGAAGGCCCGGATCATGGTATGCGCGCGCGAGCTCGATCAAGCTGTAGTAGTGTGCCACAGGAGCGGCTAGCAACCCTCGCACGACGTGCCGGACGATGGTGACTGGCGCTCGCTGCGTAACGAGATCCGGATTCGGTAGCAAATCCTCTGGCGGAAACAGCCACGCAAGATAGCTGATCTTCGGATTGGCAAGGATGGTTTGGAGATGCCGACCGATCACTCGCGCGAGGTGTTCGTACTGGAGGGAGTCCCACATGTAAAACTGGACCTTAGTGCGGTAGTCTGATCGCTTGGCACCGGTCAGGCCAGCGAGGGCCGGTTCCGTCAGGGTCTGCGTGTCCCGCCGCTGGCACCAATCCAGGATGTCGTGAATCTCCTGTAGGAAGGCCATCAACTCGCGGCGTTCCGCAGTGAGGTCGCGATCGATGACGATCCACGTGTTGGCCGACGCGCTGCCCGGCTCCCTGGTAGGCCACGCCCGATTCTGCTTCGGCCTTGTGAGCGGCGAACCATAGGCCCGCGGTTCCATCCAGAACGCCCGCAGCCCAAACGCGACCGTGATGGCGCTGCCGATGTCGAAGTCCACGGAAAGGTACACGTGAAGGTCAGCCCACCGCGGCATGCTTGCGGACGTGCCGGTCTGGGGCGGAATCGCTACCTGTCCGGTTTGAAGCGATGTCGCTCGGCCTGCAACGACTGTACGAGTGGCACGCAGCGCCTGATGCGTGTCGAACACGGGACTCGTGTGGTCGAGCCCTGCCAGTGTTGCCACCTGCGATACCCCTTCCTTCGCGAGACTCAGCCGCGCTCCTTGCGAGACGAAGGCTACGCGGCTGACGTGGTCGTCCGCGTGTGCTGTGGGCAGACAGTGGTCTGGGTGAGGTACCACGCGCGGGTCCGACGCACTCGGTGGGCGGGGCTCTCCAAGGTACTCGCAGAATGAGCAGCGGTTGTCTACGTGCCATTCAAGGGAGTGCCACGGTGGCTCCAAAGCCTGCGGAACGTCAAACTCGAGGAAGCGTCGGATCCGAAGGGCAAACACCTCAAAGGGAATATCTTCAAGGTCCTCTTGCATGGCCTCCCAAAGCTGTTTCACCGTCGGAGTCACTCCCTGCGCAGCGAGGCGTCGGTCGACCCGAAGCAGGTTGGACGCGTCATGCGAGCCGGGCCACACCGCGCCGTTGGGGACAACCACGTACCTTTGGTCGAGACGTTGGTCAGCCAGCCAGCCGGCCAAAGCCATGCTGTAGTACGCGACCTCGGCGAAGTACGCCGGGGATGCTGCCGCCGTCATCTTGATGTCGATTACGCGCAACTGGCATCGGCTGTCATCCGAGGGCAATAGGCGAAGTGTGCCATCCGGTACGACAAAACGAGGATAGGTCGCATGAGGCAGAACAGCGATGATGTCCGGTCGCAGATCCGCGTACCCCAGGTGGAACTGTGTGCGGTGGCTCTCGATCCTAAGGGCCGACTGAAACGCCGGGCCGACTGAATACTCTGCCTCGACCAGGAAGCTGATGGGGTTAGCACCCGCAAGCGCCTGTTCGAGCCGAGTCGAACGATAACGTGTCTGGCCCGATGGTGTCCTGTATGGCGAGCCGATGATCGTGTCCACCCCGAACGTCTGGGTCAGATCGTGCAGCTTCTCTTCTTGCCATTCCTCGCCCGCTCGCTGGATCTGCCGTAGACCGGGACGAGGAGACTGGGGATACGGCATCCCGAGCTTCTGGCGATCAGGCCGGAACGTCTGATTGTCCGGGTAGAGATTAAGAGCGAGTTGCCGGAGGCAGTTCGTCCGGATGAACTGACTTAGCGCTTGCTTGCCTACTTGGGGCATGAGTTCTCCTTCGCTACCGAAGTGGTGTCGCGGAGTAGATCGCGGAGAGACGAGCCAGAATCCGGCTCGTCTCCGAGCAGTCCGAGCGCAACGGCTACAAGACCCGCCCGGCGCAGCGCGAGTTGGTCAATATGGGTGAACGGAAGCCGTGCGCACTCCAGCATCCCATCCCACTTTGCTACCAAGCTCCCCACATGTATCTGGCCCGCTTCATGAACACTTAGAGCCTCGTCGTGTCTTCGTTGCCCCTTACGCAGGATGAACACCGCATCCCACAAGCCCGTGCCCGCGTGGGCGTGGAGACCAACACCGGCCTCCCCAGGAACCGGGAGAACCTGTGTCGCACGGAACCCGGCCCGCGCCAGGGAGGTTGCGAGCGCGAACCACGCCTCGGGCACTGCATGGCGGAAGCTAAAGACTAAGAGGCCATCCGCCTTCAACACCCGTTTCACTTCTCGAAAAGCGTCGGCAAGTCCCGTCGTGAATCCTGTCGTCGCATCGGCATCCCCTCGCCGGGCAATCAGGCTCTTCCGTACTGCGCGGTTACGGCGATCTGCCTCACTAACCAGCCCCACGAGCTGCATCCAAGGGAAGAAGAACTCTGCAAGCTCAGAGTAAGCGATGTTGTCGAAATAGGGCGGATCGGTAAGGACCATATCCACCGTTCCTTCGGGCACGAAGGATAGATCCTGGGCGGCACCACAGACGATGGAGGGCGATTCCAGTGTGCGCCTTCGGCGAACTAATCGGAAGCCGTTACTAACTGGCTCCTTGGGCTGCCGAGCAAACTCCGCTGCACGTATGAGTTTTCTTATAGTGTTCGGATACGTCCCTCGCCCCGTACCGTCGCACCAGGGGTTGAGCTCAATGGGCCTTGGGATGTGACGAAACGCGCGAATGCTGAAGAGTGGAGTCAGGCGCCGCCAACTCCCTGCGTAAGCTGTCATCATGCAGTTTGTTGTCAGGTGGTCACTGAAAGCCATGGCAAGAGCGTGGCGCACAGGCTTATCGAAGTCCGCGATCGCTTCGGCTAGCAGGGAAAGGTGGAGGAGCTGACGATCGTTGAACAGGTCCGTCCACTGACGATAACCATAATCGATGATGCGCGAATCGACTCGATCTCGATCTGCGATGGGAGCCAAAGGGAACGTCTCAGGATGGGATCCTCGGCGTTCGTCGCACACTTGGCTGGCTTTCCTGTAGAGCGCGATGTCTGATTCGCACGCCCGAACAATTTGTCGCTTGGCGATGGGTACAGGACGACCATCTTCCTGCGCATCAAGAACTTCCAACGCAAACAGTTCCCACTTTGGGGGAGCGCCCGAAGTCCTCCCAATGTCGATCAGTGCTCGCCGATGGCCGCACGCTGGGCAGGCCGCCGTACCATAGGTGACCGTCCCTACGTCGATGTACGTCCACTCGCTACATTCAGAGCACTTGTAGCGCTCTTGACCGGAGGCTTGCTGAGAGACATCGCCGCAAGTCGAGCAAATGGTCCATTGGGTCCCATTGTACTCGGCAAGGAGGTGCGTAGGATGAGCCCGAAAGCGACTTCCGCAGTCGCGACATTCCACGACCTGTATCCAAAAGTAGTGAAGAACTGTGCGCTCAATACCGCTCGCGTCAACGCTCGTGTGCAACGGGCGGAGGGCGGCGCCGACCGTTTTCTGAAGCTGCTTGAGGGGAGCGCGAAGATCTGGGAGGCCTTCCAATGCCAACTCGAATCGTGTTACTGCGCACGCAACTGGATCTACATCGACGCCGACGACAGTTGCGCCTAGGCGGCTCGCTTCGACCACTGAAGTTCCCCCACCAACGAACGGATCGAGTACAGTGAGCCCGCGAAGGTCTGAGGTACCGTAGTACGCGCGCCAGAAGTCGTCATCGGGATCAGACGCGCCACCGATGAGAAGTGCGCGGAACACACAGCCCAGTCGCCTAGCAAACCACTTATGCACAGTGTAGATAGGCCGGGGTCTGCGCCCCTCACGAGCGGCGAACTCAGCGAGCTTTCTAGCAGGGAATCGTCCCGATTCGATGAGCGACGGATTGGGAAGGGTACCTCGCTGGCCGGGCAGGGACGGATGTCCAGTGCCGGACTCTGAGGCGGATGCCTGACCTGACCCCCGCCGTCCGCTCTCCACCGTCAACGGCGCTGAGGGCATCGGGGAAGTCGATCCAAACCTCCGAGGGGAGCACGACCTGGAGACGGGCGGCCCACGAATCCCTCCAGACGGGCGGCGTGGGAAGCAGGCCGAGGTCCATGTCCAGCAACCCCGATACCTGTCGTTGGACCTCGATGACGATGTGCGCCTTGTGGGTCTCCTCCCGTAGGCGAGCGGACTCTGATCGCGTCCATTTTCTGTGCTCCCTCCTCTCGGGTATCTCGCTGCCGCGCCAATACTCTAATCGCTTTCTCCTCCCTTGTCCCGCTCGTCGTTGGGCAGAGAGGGGTCTGGCGGAGGTGACCAGGGAGTGGGGGCATCCTGTCCGAAACGTACCCAAGCTGGGCGGCTGATGCGGGAGGATGGCGGTGGCCCGCACGTCGATCAACAGTCCGAAGATGACGGCGACGGGCCAGCGCCCCGAGGACAAGGCAAATGAGCAGCGTCACGGCCCGACCTCCGGGAACCGCTTCGCCTCCGCCCGCTCTCGCTTCGGCCGACGATCGAGCACGTTGGCCATCTTGTGGTTCCAGCACCGCTGCTCCCCGGCCTCCGGCCACACCTGCCGCACCGCCGGCCCATATGCCCAGGTTGCCGTCGGCCACCAGCAGCTTCGGCACCCCGGGCCCCCGGGCTTTGAGGCTCTGCAGCACCCCGCCGCGCGCTCGCACTTTGTAGGCAATTCTGTCAAATCCCCGGCTTTTTCGATCTGATCGATCGTGACAGCCCGCCTGCGCAAGAAGGAGGGATCGTGCGGTCCTGGTTGGATTCACGTAGCTTCTTGCGTGGATTGCGGACTGCTTGGGGGTCGCCTTACAACCTTGAGAGGGGATGTGAATCCCGGCAAGAAATCGCCTAAGTCTAACCAGGGCTGCACGATCTGCCGTTCTTGTCGTGAGACCGTGATCGGACCTGTCTTGCTCGAATAGCGGGAAAATCGGGTTGAATAGCGGGAGTTTAGCGGGACCGGAGAGGGACGGACTGCTGGGTCGGACGGTGCGGCTTAGGAGGACGGCGAGAACGGGGCGGAGAGGTTCACGATCTTCATGAGACATCATCCAATTCATGCAGAGTTGGAGTGCGTCGTCCGGCGGAGTTTCGTAAGACGTTGCGCTAGCCGAGGCGGCAAGATGCATCGGATTTACAACTGGTTGCACCCGATGAACTTAGCAGTTTCGTGGACCGGATTCCCGCTGAATGATTCCCGCTGGTCGGGATTTCAGCCGCGAACCCTCCGGCGGCCTTCCAGTGCCGTCCTGAGTTGTCCAGCGCGCGGCCTCTGGTAGCACCTGAGCACCGTCTGGGCATCCCGCCAGCCGCCAAGCTCGCAGAGCACCTTGAGCGGCAGGTCCATCAGGTCGCTGGCGAACTTGCGTCTCAGCGAGTGCCAGCCCCGCCGCGGCTTCGGCTCCAGTCCTGCGAGCGTCTCGGCCTTGCTCCACCACTGAAAGACGGAAGAGCGGTCCACCGACCGCGTGGCGTCCCGCGACGAGGGCAGCACCGGGGCATTGCCGGTCCCGGCGCCCATGCCGCACGCCTCTTCCAACACCGCGACCGCCTCGTCCGTCATCGGCGTGACGTGCTCGTAGCCGGTCTTCTCGTGCTCCGCGCGCCACCGCACCTCGCGGCCCTCGAAATCGATGTCCCCCCAACGAAGGTTGCGGATGGCCCCGATCCGGTGGCCCGTCTCGTGGGCGAGCACGAACGCGACGTGAAACCGCCAATCGACCTGCCGCGACACCCCGAGCATCGCCTGGTACTCCTCCTCGGAGAGGACAACCCGGGCGGGGTTCTTCTCCTTGGGCGTCTTCAGGCCCCTGAGCGGGTTCGAGTCGAGCAGGAGCCTGCCCTCCTCGTCTCTGCACTTCGCCGCCCAGTTGAGCACCGCGAGCAGGAACTTCAGGTCCAACTCGATGGTCCGGTTGGACACGGGCTTCCCGCTCGGTCCGATCCTGCCCGCCCGGCGCTCCCGGATGAAGCGGTCCCAATCGCGCTGAGACAGGGTCTCGGGCCTTCGGTCCCGCCCGAGGAAGTCGAGGAACATCCTCGTCCCGATTCTGTCCCGGTGCCGGACCCGCTTCGTCTTGGAGGGCGTCACCTCCTCACCGTAGATTTCAAAGAGCTTCTCCAGCGTGAGCGGCGCGGGCTCGGCTTCCGCCTTGCCGTTCAGGTCCGGGCTTTCGAACCCGGCGGCGAACTCGTCCGCCTGCTTCTTTGCCCGGGTCCAGTCCCGGTGCCCGAGCGAGCGGGTCAGCCTGCGCCCGTTCTCTCGCCACTCGACTTGGAACAGGCCGGTTTTCGGGTCCGGGAACACCCTCACCCGATTCCGGCCCCATTCGCCGGCGCCGTAAGAGCGCCGACTTCGTTTCGTGCGTGCCATCGTTCGATACCTCCGATTGATGGACTGCACGATCTGCGCAACGGAATCTCGCTGCCTGAAGGCTGCTTGACCAGTAGCGGCCCGCGTGCCGTTCGCTTCTCGAACCGCACCCGGGCATTCGCCGGGCTCTTACAGGAAGCGATGGAGGAGCGGCTGCCGGGGGCCGTTCCGCATCCAGGAACGCGCCGGACGGCTCTGGACGAATGCCCGGGGACGCGACTTGACGCCGCCGAAGGCGCTCTCCCGATTCCTACTGGCAGCGATACCTTCACCAGCACTTGATACCTACCACGAAGTCCGGGTCCTACACTGCGGGAGCGGGAGCCCTCATGTACCGCAAAGCCATCGACCAACGGCGGTCGCGTTGATCGACCATCTGAAGGGGCGAGAGAAGGCGCTGGAGCCGTTCGGCCTGACAGGCCGCCGCGCCGAGTGGATTGCGTTGGCGAGCCTGCATGGCGGCGTGTTCACCCGCTCGCAGTTGTCGGCGTGGTTCGGCATGGACCGCTTCAAGACGCTCAGGTTCGTGCAGGCCCTGACACGGAGAAGGCTGGCCGCCGAGGAGATGGTCGGAGACCTGAAGATCTGCCGGATCTGCGCACGCGGCATCTACCGGGCGCTGGGCGTCGAAGGCGTCCGCACTCGGAGGATCACCTCGACCGAGGTCATCATGCGCCGCGTGCTCTCGTTCGACTACGTGATCGAGCATCCGGACCTGCCCTGGCTCCCGACCGAGCCGGAGAAGGTCGCCGCGTTCGAGGCGCTCGACATGGGGCGCTCGCTCATGCCCGTCCGCGTCTATCGGGGCGCCGCCGGGGGCGCGCGGCGCTACTTCCCGCGCGGGATGCCCGTGGCGCTGGACTCGCGCCGCGCCGTGTTCGTCCACGCCGATCCCGGCTACGACACCTCGACCGCGCTCCGTTCGTGGCGGGACCGGCACCAGAAGCTCTGGCAGGCACTGAGGCAACTGGGCTTGTCGGTCGAGGTCGTCGGGGTCGCGTGCGCCCGGAGACCGCTAGACCGGGCGCGGACGATCCTCGGAAACTGGACCAATACGGAAACGGCCCCACGTCCCATTCACCCACCCGGGACCGCCGCTGCGGTCCGGCGCGAGATCACGCGCATCGAGAATGCCATCGTCGGCATGGACGACGCGGCGGTCGAGGAAATGGGCGGCTTCCAAGCCTGCCTCCACCGGATGGTCGAGATGGAGGATATGCTCCGATCCATGCGTCCGGCAGGGACGATCGACGGCCATTTGGTGTGGCGTTCGAGCCGCTTCCACGGGCGCGGGATTTGACCGCCCGTGGACGGGTGCCGTTGCCGATCCAGAGTGCACATGTGACATTGGGGTCGTTGTGCACGATAATCGCGCTCGAATGTGACACGCCGCCGATTCCGCAAGTTGGGGAATTCATTGCGTTTGCGGCGAGTGCACCGTGGCGGCCGTGGCGCGCGGGCGCTTGCGGCCGTTGACGGGAGCGACCCACCCTTTGGGGTGCCTGGTACGGCACGGCGACGGTCGGGATGTGCACGGCCATCCCGACCTCGCCTGGGGTCGCTCCCGGTCCATCAATCCCATGCGGGAAGGCCAAACGGCGAGCCGGAACGGGCGCGTCCCGGCCTTGGTCGGCGATGCCGGACAGCCCGACGGCCAAGTGGTCGGGCAACGGGTCCTCCAGCGCCTCGAAGCGACTCTCGACACCCTTCCGGGACGGACTGTTGGCTGGGAGTGACCCCGCAGCGGCGGGGGAAATGGGGCTGTCCGGCTCCATCCCCCTTGGCGCCAATCGAGGTTTGCCGAGATGGGGGGTCACTCCCAGCCACGTCCAGGGAGCCCGGATCGGCGTCCGGGCTCCGCTGGCCGTGGTGCAACCGCCAGCGCGCCAGCGACATGCGCGACCAGAGCCGTGTCCGGCCGAACGACCATTTCGTGTCCGGCGACCCCCAAAGTGAGCCGGACACGCAGGACTTGCCACCAAACCGGCATCCGGCGGTCAAAACGGGGTCCCCCGACAGACGGCTCGAACGCCACCACGGGGAGGACGTTGGAGGTAGAGACGCCATCGGGGAACGCCTTCGCCTCGGCGACACCCCTATGGCGGATTCGGCCGCCGATATGCGGGCGGTGACGACGGGCGGTGCGGCGCTCAGGCATCACGCCGCACCGACACGGGGAAAGGGTGCGGCGCCCCCAGCGCGACCTCCAAGGGAGCGCGATGCGCGGGGGGATCGAAGGGGGGGGCGGGAGCCATCCCCTCGCCAGCCCCGTTGTATGACAACGGGTAGGCTGGCGCCCTAACAGCGCCCGACCAGCCCGTCGGCGGCGTGTCCGAGAGCAATCGGCGACCACCGCTGACGCGGTGGCGGAGCACCCCCGCGAACACTCCGGGGACCCCGTTCACTGGGCCTCGCAAAAGCGCGGCCGGCGGTCCGCGATGCCAGAGCGGCCACTGACCCCCGGCAGCGCCCCGGTAGGGGGGCACGGGCATCAGTTCCGCCGTGTGATGGATCCGGTATCTTACGGATTCTATCCGCGATTGGTTCAATCCAGCCGGAGAGACGAACGGCGGTACTTCGCCTCCGTGACGACCGGCCCTGTCCCCCACCGCTTCCCAGCGTCGCCCGTGTGCGGCCCGCCATGAGCGGAGCGTAGCCGTGGTATCGTAGCCGGGATCGGCTAAGACGAATGCGGCCCGGCGGGAGTCCCAGCACGACTGGCGGCCCAAGCTGGAAATGGCTTGCGGAGGCTCCTGGGCCGCGGCCCCGACCGACCCAGCGCGATGGACAGGTAGCCCATAGCTTCGATATCCTCCCACGAAGCGCGACCTGCTCGGTCCCCCAAGCCGCTGGGGAGTTACCTTGAAGCGACCATCGAAATCGCCAACCCGGAGGGACGTAATGCTCGATCACGCGCGTTTCGCCGCGTCCATCGCGGTCGGGGACAGCCTGTGAACAAGGCAGTCCCGGTCGTCGATCTCTTCTCGGGTCCAGGAGGGCTGGCCGAGGGGTTTGCTGGGTGCCGCTTCGGGCGGCACCGCCCACGATTCGAGATCGCGCTCTCGGTGGAGATGGAGCGGTCGGCCCACGAGACACTGCTCCTGAGAGCGTTCCTGAGAAAGTTCGGCCAAGACTACCCTCCCGAATACCACCGCTTCCTGAATCGCGGTGCTAGCCGAGTGCCCGACTGGCAACGGAGCTACCCGAAGCAGTGGGCCGAGGCAGCCGACGAGACGCTGCGGTTGGAACTCGGAACTCCAGAGGCCACCAAGGAGGTTGACAAGCGGATTCACCGCATTCGGCGGCGGCAGGGGTGCGAAGCCGTGCTCCTCGGAGGCCCTCCGTGTCAGTCGTACTCGCTCGTCGGCAGGGCTAGGAATGCAGGTAACGCGAACTACGATCCCACGAAGGACACCCGCCAATCGCTGTATTTCGAGTACGTGAGGATCTTGGCCTCGCTCAGGCCTGCCGTAGCCGTGATGGAGAACGTTAAGGGGATGCTCTCGGCTCGCCATGGTGACGATCTGGTCATCGAGAAGGTCCTGAAGAGTCTGCGCCACGCCGCAGGGACCGACAGCTATCGACTCTACACGGTCGCTGGACCGGACAGTGGCCTCTGGAAGGACGACCGGAGACCGAGTGATTTCTTGGTGCGTGCGGACGAGCACGGTGTTCCACAAGCCCGGCATCGAGTCATCGTGATCTGTGTACGGAGCGACATCGCGAAGATCCTGCCGGTGGGTGACCTCCTCCGCTTAGAGAAGAGTGATCATCCAGTCCCTGTGAAGGATGTCATCGGTCGGATGCCGCGGCTTCGCACCCGAATCAGCCGCGCCGACAACCCTGAAGTGTGGCGCGATGTCATCTTGGCAGCGTGCAAGCGAATTGGGGACCTTCCGATGCCGAGCATGACCTCGGACGAGATGTCGCTATTCCGCAGCCAAATCCGCAATACGCGGGACGCAGCCAAGGGGCCGGTGCCCGAGTGCGGCAACATGCCGGGCAACACAGAGATGGCTTGTCCCGATCCTCTGCGCTCTTGGATACGGGACGCCGGAGTGAAGCGCCTACCCAACAACGAGACGAGAGGGCATATGCCTGCCGACATCGAGCGGTATCTTTTTGCGAGCGCCTTCGCGAAGGCCAAGGGAGTCTCGCCGCGAGCTTCCGACTTCCCAGAGATTCTGGCCCCCAACCATGCGAACTGGCTAACCGGGAAGTTCGCCGATCGTTTCCGGGTCCAAGTCGGTGATCGTCCTTCGAGCACGGTCACCAGCCACATATCCAAGGACGGCCACTATTTCATTCATCCCGACCCGACACAGTGTCGCAGCCTTACCGTCCGTGAGGCTGCCCGGCTCCAAACCTTCCCGGACGACTACTTTTTCATGGGAGGAAGGACTCCGCAGTACGTTCAGGTTGGGAACGCCGTGCCGCCCTACCTCGCCCTACAAATTGCGAGACGCGTGGCCGATGTGATCGGAGAGTATTATCGCACCAAGACTCGCACGTTCGGCAGAACCACACGCGACCACTCCAGACGATACCCCGATCGGGCAGCTTCGGACGCCCTCGAGGCTGCGGTCACATGAGCGAGAGGGCATCTCCACAGCGTGAGCTCGAACTGGAGCTCGCGCCCAGTCCAGCCGCTCTCATCGAGAGCCTGCGGGACATGGGCTATTCTCTGAGAACCGCACTTGCCGATGTCATCGACAACTCAATCACCGCCGGAGCACGCAGGATTCAGATACTGGCGGACACTCACGTAGACCGTCCAGCGGTCGGCGTGCTGGACAACGGATGTGGAATGAGTTGGGGGCAGTTGCGTGAAGCCATGCGGCCGGGCACCCGAAGCCCCCTTGAAGTACGAGACGACACCGATCTCGGCCGATTCGGTCTCGGCCTGAAGACCGCATCTTTCTCGCAGTGCCGACGCGTTACGGTCGTAACTCAACATCAGGGCGAGACCTCCTGCGCGCGATGGGACCTCGATTCCGTCGCCGCGAATGATCGATGGCTGATCGAGATCCCCGGCGATGTTGACGAAGTACGCTGGTCGGAGTGTCTGCGGGCGGACGGAACACTGGTTGTCTGGGAAAAGCTCGACCGCCTTGTCGAGGCCTCGGAGAGGAGCGACTTAGTGCGCCAGTTGGACGATGCTGCGAAGCACCTGACGTTCGTATTTCATCGGTTCCTGGCCGGCAGACATAAGATCCGCTTGTCAATGAACGACAACCAACTGGAGCCGTTCGATCCGTTCCACACCAACCATCCCGCGACTCAACATCACCCGATAGAGAGAATGAGCCTTGGAGGCCGCCGGATTCGAATACGCCCAGTTACTCTGCCTCACCACGACAAGGTGTCGACTGCCGAATGGCAGCGGTATGCTGGGCCTGAGGGCTATGTCAGCAACCAAGGGTTCTACCTTTACCGCAACCGACGCCTCATAGTGCACGGTACATGGTTTCGTCTTACCCGAAAACAAGAACTGACGAAGCTGGCCCGCATCGGAATCGACATTCCGAATACGATGGACGCGGAATGGAAGATCGACGTCAAGAAGGCGTCCGCACAGCCGCCACCCGCTGTCCGAAAGCGGCTAGCGAAGATCGTTGAGCGGATGGTTGAGGGATCGCGACGCACTTACCGGGGCCGGGGCACCCGACAAGCTTCCAGCAATCGTCTCCCGGTTTGGATTCGGCGGCAGAACAAGAGCCGCATATCTTATGATATCGCCACCGACTATCCGGCAATCAAAGCATTCAGAGACGGGCTTTCGCCGGGATTGGGAGCGCAATACGACCGCGTTCTCCGCTTGGTGGCAGCCGCGCTGCCGGTTGAGTCCCTTCACCACGATGTCAGCGCCCACCCCGAGGCCGTCCGTGCTACGCCGTTGGCGGTCCGGGATTTGCGTCTTGTGGTGTCGACTATGTGTGGAGTTTTGAGAGAGCGCGGCCTGTCACGTCAGGCCATCAAGGAGTGGATGCGATCAGCCGAGCCGTTCAGTGTCCAGTGGCGGCAGACCGAACCGATCATCACAGACGTGCTCGGAGACAACGATGAGTGACTTGACCACCCTTCGTAGCTTGGTATGGCACCTCATCGGAGACGAGACGGTAGCTCCGACGCCCGGAAAGATCCGGGAGATGATTATCAAGATTCGTCCAGCCTGTCCTGAGGTCACCGACGACGAAGCGGAAGGTCTCGCCCTTGAGTTAGAGGAGACCATCGGAATACTGCTAAAGCCCGCACCAGCACTCTCCCGCCCTTTCGAGCCTTGGCTGGACGAGCGCAAACCTGCCGTGGACTGGTACTATTGGAATCGGTATCGGGATTTCCTGGTCCACCGAAAGCGCTTCCCCCGACAAGTGGTAGCCGAGATCGACAATGACACGGACAGGATCGTCGGGTTTCTCGAAGATCCCGAAAAAGCCGGGCCATGGGATCGTCGCGGAATGGTCATGGGACACGTCCAGTCCGGAAAAACCGGAAACTACATCGGCGTGGTGACCAAAGCAGCCGACGCCGGTTATCGTGTGATAATCGTCATTGCGGGAACGCAGAACAGGTTGCGCAATCAAACGCAGGAGCGCCTGGATGAAGCATTCATTGGGTACGATACGGGAAAGGGCCTCCGCGCGTCTGGCCGCCGACAGGTCGGTGTTGGCCTCTACGGGTTGCAGCGCACACCCATTACGTTTACGACTGCCGCTAGTGACTTCAACAAGTTGGCGGCTAGCCAGATCGGCATCCGGTTGAAGGACCTTCAAAAGCCTGTCGTGTTCGTCATAAAGAAGGAAACACACATCCTGAAGAACCTGATCGAGTGGCTGACTACGCACAACGCCCACCACCTTCGTGCCAATACCATCTCGGAGCCGATGGTGTTGATCGACGACGAGGCTGACAACGCTTCGATCAACATCAAGCACCATATCGAAAACGTATCGACGATCAACCGCCAGATACGCGAGTTGCTCAGCCTGTTTGAGCGAAGCGCCTACATTGGGTATACGGCCACGCCCTTTGCCAACATTCTTATCGACCCGGATGAAGATCACTCGGTGGTTGGCGAAGACTTGTTTCCACGCCACTTCATTGTGTCCTTGAATGCTCCCTCGAACTATTTCGGTGCCGACGAGGTTCTTGGAGATCAAGGAGCACAGGTCGTTCAAGAGATCGATGACCATCACGATTTGCTCCCGATGTCCCATAAGATCGATCATGCCGTAACGCGCCTGCCAGACAGCCTGCGCGATGCCGTGCGGACCTTTCTTTTGGCCAAGGCAATCAGGATGGTTCTCGGACAGCGTAAAGTCCATAATTCGATGCTCGTGAACGTATCTCGATTTACGTCGGTTCAGCGACAGATTCGCAATGAGATCCACGCTTTTGTTGACGGAGTGGCGGCGAGTATTCGCGTTCACGGATCACGCCCAGATGACGAGGCCCTGAAAGATCCTGAGATGGGGGCGCTAAGGCGCACGTTCAACGAACAGTACGCTGAGTACGCTGAGGCGAAAGGGGTCAGGTGGGATCAGGTGTGTGGGCAGTTGGCAAAGGCAGTCGGCGCGATACGCGTTGCTGAGATCAACAGCCAGTCTTCCGATTCACTGATGTATTCCGAGTACCGTGATTCCGGCTGGACTGTAATCGCGGTCGGAGGGTTTTCTCTGTCGCGCGGTTTGACCTTGGAGGGACTGTCCGTCAGCTACGTACTTCGCCGGTCAATGATGTACGACACGCTGTTCCAGATGGGACGCTGGTTCGGCTATCGGGATGAATACAGGGAGCTGTGCCGGGTGTGGATGCCGGACGAGGCCCGCGGATGGTATGAGCATATTGCCGCATCTATCGAGGAGTTGCGAGAAGAGCTTGTACAGATGGAAATCGCGAAAGCAACGCCGCAGGAGTTTGGGTTGAAGGTGCGCAGCCATCCAGACTGGCTCATGGTCACCGCTCGAAACAAGATGGGTACCGGTGTTACGCACAGAGTCAAGATCGGACTTGCGAACCGGTTTGTGGAAACGACCGTGCTGCACAGAGATCCGCCGTCGCTTCAAGCAAACATCCGAGCAGTGGAGGAGCTAGTGGCGGCTATGACCTCTTCCGGTGTGGGACCCCAGCATGGCTTCAATGTGTCTGAGGGGCGCTTGGTGCGCAACGTACCGATAGAGATTGTCGACGCTTTCTTGGTGATGTTCAAGAACCATCCGAGATCGCCGCTGACGCAGACGGACCCCGTGAGAAGACACATATCGAGCCGAAAGCGGGAACTGGCGACGTGGGACGTCTTGTTCGCGGGCATCAAGAAGGAGACATCTGGTTCTCTGGTTTATCAACTGCCGGGCCTTCGAGTAGTCTGCCAGCGGAGGAAACCGGGAAGGGGAAGCAATGATGGCACCGTCAGTTTCGCGCGGAAACGAAGGGTGGCGAGCCGGGGAGTGGAGCGGGTTGGCCTGTCCGATTCCCGGCGAGAACAGGCGGAGGCGGGATGGAGGGCGAAGCAAGAGAGCGACGGGCGTGCCGGAAAGGACACGCGGAATTATCCGGATCGCATCTACCGAAAAGTCAGAGAGCGGCCTCTCCTGATCATTCACCTGTTGGCCATTGGGAGCAGGGATGAGGACTTGAGCGAGGAGACTCCCGTGGTAGCTTGGAGCATCAGCTTTCCAGAGACGAGCGGTCCAGAAGAGACGGTGGAATACGTGGTGAATGAAATATGGTTCCGGGACCAATTCGGTGAAGATGACTGAGACGACGATGACAGTAAACGACCACCCCTGGAGGGATCTTGCCACCCCTGCCGCGGCGATCGGCTTTGCCGCACGGCGGATTGCTGGGGTCGGATCCACGGAGTGGGGCATCTACTGGGCGGTGGACAGGCACCGGCAGTATCTCCTGGTCGTGACACATGGTGTCGGACTCCGACCGCAGCATCGGTCACCGACGCTGCGCGGCCTCAGCATCGAGATGCGGCCGGACGAGGAAGGGCATCGGGAATTCCTAGTGTTCCGGCTGACGGAAATCGAACATCGGGACATCTTCTATCGGTTCTGCATTGATATCGTGGATGCCGTAGGAATGGCGGAGTCGGGCCAAGAGGCCTTGGACATATGTATCATGCGGACATGGCGGTGGCACCGACTCCTGAAGGGAGGGAGAGACGGGCGGCTTACAGCCGAGGAACAGAAGGGACTGATCGGGGAACTCATGCTCCTGCAACAGCATGTGGCGTCTGCAATCGGAATCGAGGACGGGGTACGAGGATGGGTGGGGCCGTTTGGAGCGCAGCGGGACTTCGAAATGGGGACTGTGGCAGTGGAGTCCAAGGCGTGTGCACCTCTGGCCTCCGCCCTCCGAATCGCCTCAGCCGAACAGCTGGACTCGTCGGGCGGCACCCGTCTATTCCTGCATGTGATCGAGATCGCTGAGGCCCCAAGCGAAGTAGTGGGGGCCGCCACCGTTACTGACGTAGTGGACCGAGTTGGAGAGGTGATTGAGGCCAGAGACATCGCCGTCCGTGGGGATTTCGAGGAGCGATTATGGGCTCTAGGATATGACAGTGTGGACGACTATTCTGATCGGCGATGGGTCATCGGCAGCACTTCTTTCTTTGAGGTCGGCGATGGCTTTCCGAGGATCACACCACGGATGCTCCCGGCGGGAGTGACGGACGTTCGCTACCGAGTCGCACTCGGGCAGTGCGAGGGATTCCGCGTCGAAGCAGCGGCTGTGGTCAAGAGCATCTCCGGAGAAACGCGATGACCATACACGAATTCGCTGACGCCCTCCGGCAAGACGTGCTTGCTGAAGCTGATGCGGGCCGCCAGTTCCGGGAGGACGTGTTTTTCGAGAAGGCATGCGCCTATCTCGTGGAGGCGGGCGACCTCGACACCGCTGATCGGGCGGCGTATTGGCACCCCACCCGTGGCATCCGCGTCGATGGGTCAGGCGGTGACCCCGCTGATTCCGCCGGTACCCTAAGCCTGATCGGCTTGGATTTCAACGCGCAGCCTCGTAGCGGTCGCCTTGTAGGTAGCGAGATGGACGCAATCTTTCGGCGCATGGAGAGGTTCGTCACTCACGCGCTGAACGACAAATGGCGGAATGCGCTGGAAGAGACGAGTCCTGCGTTCGGGCTCGCGGACATGGTCGCGTTCCGATGGCCGAGCGTCAGCAAGTTGCGGTTGGTGTTGGTGAGCAACCGGGAACTCAGCGAACGAGTCGATGGCCGCCCGGCGGAAACCTTGGAGGGCAAGCGGGTCACCTACAGCGTTTGGGATCTCCGGCGGCTTCATCGCGCTGACGCGAGCGGCGAGCCGGAAGTCATGGAGATTGATCTCGCGAATGACTTCGGGGGCGCCATTGCCGTCCTTCCCGCACAGCACATTACAGGTGCTCACGAGTCCTATCTGAGCGTTATCCCGGGTTCGGTCCTGTCCGAGATCTATGATCGTTGGGGTCCTCGGCTTCTGGAGCAGAATGTCCGTGTGTTCCTCCAGGCCCGCAGCAAAGTGAATCGGGGCATTCGGGATACATTGGCTCACGAGCCCACGATGTTCTTCGCTTACAACAACGGCATTACCGCCACTGCGCAGCAGGTCGATATCAGCAACGAGCGCGGTCGTCTTTTGCTACAGCGGATGACGAACTTCCAGATCGTAAACGGCGGGCAGACTGAAGTGGTCCTACTTCGTTGGACAGTCCGAGGGCAAAGCTAAGGTGGACTCCGACTGGTTCCGAGAGCCCTCGGGAGCTTACGCTGTGTTCTGTCTTGAGAGGGATGTTACACCCCGCTGTCCTCTTCGGCAAGGGGAAGGACGGATGCCAGGATGAGCCCCGCTCGCCGGGAGGGGGACCCGACCGGCGAGCGGGGCTTGGACACCTGTGGCGCGCGGCGCACAGAATGGGCGTATCACCCGCTCCCCGCCGCTGTCTCGCGAGGGTGTCCGCCAGCCCCGGTGGTGATCCGCGGTTCACATCACCCTCGTGCCGTTGCGGTAGGTCTCGCTTGGCGTGCGCCCGGCCAACGCCGAGTGGGGGCGCACCTCGTTGTAGAAGTCGATCCACGAGCCGATGATCCGCTGGGCATCCAGCCCGTTGTGGAGTTCATGCAGGTACACCGCCTCGTACTTCAGCGACCTCCACAGCCGTTCGATGAAGATGTTGTCGAGGAAGCGGCCCCGGCCGTCCATCGAGAACGCCACGCCCGCACCCAGCACCCGGTCGGCGAAGACCTCGCTGGTGAACTGCGCGCCTTGGTCGGTGTTCAGGATCTCCGGAGTCGCCCAGGTGAACGCGTCGTCCAGAGCCTCGATGCAGAACGACGCGTCCATCGTGTTGGACAGCCGCCAGGAGAGGACGTGCCGCGTAGCCCAGTCCATCACGGCCACCAGGTAGAAAAACCCTTGCGTCACAGGGATATAGGTGATGTCCGCGCACCACACGTGGTCCGCACGGAAGATCTCGAGGCCGCGCAGCAGGTAGGGGAAGATCCGGTGCTCCGAGTTCGCCACGCTCGTGCGCGGACGCCGATACGTCGCCTCCATCCCCATGAGGCGCATGAGCCGCCGGATCCGGTGCCGGCCAGCCGTGACACCCTCGCGGCGGAGATGCCGCATCATCTGCCGGCTCCCGTAGAACGGATAGTCCATGTGAAGCTCGTCCATCCGCCGCATCAGGGCCAGGTTCTCCGCGCTCTCCCCCTTCGGCCGGTAGTAGAGCGACGACCGGCTCATACCCAGCAGCACGCACTGCCTCGACAGGCTCAGCGGTCCATCCGGCTCGATCATCCCGAAGCGCTCCGCCCGGCTCAGCGCTTCAACCCGCGCCGAAAAAAATCCCGCTCGACCGTGAGCTCTCCGATCTTGGCGTGCAGGTCGTGGATCTTCGCCTCATGCTCCTTGGCGAGCCTCCGACTCCCGCCCTTGGCGAACACTTCCGGCATGGCGTCGACCAGCTGCCGCTTCCAGGCGCTCACCTGGTTCGGATGAAGCTCATGCCGCGCGGCGATCGCCTGCACGCTGTCGCGCTCCTGGAGCGCCTCCAGCGCCACACGGGCCTTGAACTCCGCCGTGAATCTCCGTCTCTTCCTGGCCATCTCGGTGCCTCCTGTTCCATAATGGAATCCACCTTAACGACCTGTCCAAAAAACCGGGACCACCTCAGACAACTGCGTCAATCCACTCGGCAATGCGGAAAGGCGAGGATCTTTCCCAAACCTTCGTGCAGATGAAACTTTCCGTGGTGGACTCAGATCGAGCAACTGAGATTGTTCCGAAGATATCGGAATACGCCAATAGCCAGAACCGTGTGATGGCTTCGGACTTCTTCGCTAACCACCCGTTCCACATCAGGGTCGAGAACTTCTCGCGAAGGCTGTACGCCCCGTCGCCAGAAGGGACCTTTCAGGAGAGCAAGTGGTTCTACGAACGGGCACGCGGCCAGTACGCGGATGCCCGCGCCTACAAGACCACCGCTCAGCGACGGAAATTCGACATCGAGTATCCGCGCCGCCAACGGTTCACTAAGACAGATCTCGCCAAGTTCCTGAACGTGTGGGGGGGGAGACCGCACGAGGTAAGCCAAGGCGCGCAGAAGAACTTCGCAGCCTTCGCCCGTCGCATCGGGCAGGCGTGGAAAAAGGTATCAAACGACTTCAACGAGGCGTGGTATCGTGAGGCTATCGCCAAGGCGATAGTGTTCAAGGCAACCGAACGCATTGTCTCGGCCCAACCATGGTACCAAGGCGGATTCCGCGCGAACATTGTTGCGTACACCATCGCCCGAATAGGCCATCATGTGAAGGAGATCGGCCGGGCCGTCGATTTCGAGGCCATCTGGCGTCGACAGACACCGGGTCCAGAGCTTAAGCGCACTATCGAGGTCGTGGCGGAACGGGTCAACCATGTACTGACCAAACCACCCGAAGAGATGCGTAACGTCACGGAGTGGGCCAAGAAGCAAGCCTGTTGGGATCGTGCCAGGAGAATCCCTGTTCAATGGCCTGCCGAATTGGATGACGCGCTGATTTCATCAGAAGATCAGCGGAGTGCGACCCTGAGCGCCCGACGTGAGCAACGCCAACTGAACGGTATGGAAGCCCAGATCGCGGTGGTCAACGCAGGTGGTGACTACTGGACGGAGGTTCTCGCGTGGGGCCGAGAGCACGGACGGCTGTCGCCTGCCGAGATCGGAGTCCTCACGGTCGCGGCTGGTGTTCCCCGTCGGACGCCTACAGATAGGCAATCGCTCGTTGTACTCCGCGCGCTGGAAAAGCTGCGTTCCAGTGGGTTTCGGCGAGAACTGCCCCCAACGAACGGGTGACGACTCGCCCGCTTACCGACTCGATCCGTCGATTTCCGGGCTAGATTCCCGCAGGAAAGATTCAATGCGCGCCGCCACGGCTTGGTGGTCCTTGGTTTCGCACTCCCAAATCACTGTCGTCCTCCAGCCGCGTTCAGACAACGCCCGTTCGTTCCGCCTGTCCCGGACGACGTTGCCTTCGAACTTCTGCCGCCAGAATTGAACTCGCGTCTTCGGGGTGTAAGCGTACTTGCAGCCGGGATGTCGGTGCCAGAAGCAACCATGCACCATTATGATGGCCCGATACCGGGGGAATACGATATCCGGGCTGCCGGGCAGGTCCTTACGGTGGAGCCTGAAGCGGAACCCGAGCCGGTGGGCGATCCGACGCACAACCAGTTCGGGCTTGGTGTCGCGTCCGCGGATCCGTGACATGATCTCGCTTCGCTTGGTACGCTCGAAGATGTCGCTCATCAGTCAGTCCGCTGGTCCGGCCGCCTGCCGGAGCGCGGCCTCCTGGTTCGTGACCCCGGCGGCGTCCAGCGTTGCCTTCATGTCGAGGACGACCCGTTTGGTGGGTTCCAGCACCGCGTCGAGCCGCCTGAGCACGGTCATCGGCAAGATCACATCGCGGTACTTGCCGCGCACGTAGACATCGCGGAGCACGTCGTCCGCAATGCCCCAGATGTAGTTGGCGATCCAGTTCAGGTTGGGCGCGGTCATGTGGAGTCGTGGGTTTCGGCGTCGGGGTGCTGCCCGCGCTGCGCGGGAACCCCGTACGATAAACTACCCGCCACGGAGCGGCTCTGGTAGCGCACGTGAGCGCCGTCACCGAGGGGGCAACCGAGTCAATTGGTAGGCGACTCGTCGCTGGCCGATTCTGAGTCGAAGGAGGTTCGGTTGGACCCGGTGTGAGGCCTCACACCCAACGCGTAGATCGTCTGCTACGAGCCGTTGGTACTCGGTCTCTGAGCGCGTTCGTCATGGGATCTCATTATGTTTGTGGCTCGTCGCCAAGGGCCGCGAAACGCAGCGTGTTCACGGCTCTGGAAAAGCCGTGATGGGGTGGTTGTGAGGGGAACGCGATTCCCGCGAATTGAGGCGGTTTCCCCGCCGTTTCTGGGCGACAGGGGTAGACACGTTTCAAGGGCAGAATGCGCAGATCGTGCAGCCCTGTAAGTAGTTAGACGATTCCTCGCCGTGATTCGTGCCATTCTCAGTCTGCCGAGGCGTCACGATTCCAGGCTCATGAGTCGGTAGTTCTGGATGTTTGCCGGGAATCTGGCAGACGTGACCATCGCCGGCCCGGCAGGGTCTGGGAATCAGAAGTCTGATCGAGACGCCGCCGCATCGAAGCCGCTGCGAAACATCGGCTGAGCGCGCGAGCCTAGCCTGCCCCAACCGGAACCTCTTCGACTAGGACGGCATGGTCCGGGCTCGACGCTGACCGCAACGTGTGGGCCGCCATGCTGCAGCAGCGAGCGCGGTAGGGGCGCTCACACAAGGCTCTGGCTGCGCGCGGAGGCGTCGGGGGCTGTCGGCGCCCTTCCCTCAGTCCTCGGCGGGCCGCAGCTGCCACACCCGCTGGACGGTCGGCGAACTGGCGGTTCGCAGGGCCCCCACCTACGGACGCTCTTCCATTCTTGGGCTTCGACAGGCAGGTTAAGGTGGCTAACGACGTTACCCTCCGAAAACCGTCCAGACGCCGCGAACTCGGAGTCCAGCCATGACCCTCCCCAAAATCGAGACGCCAACCAAGGTCCCGGTGGATTGCCTCCGCCTGGACCGAGAGAACCCGCGGCTGACGGGGCGCACGGATCACCGCTCCGAGGAAGCGATGGTCGCCGAGCTCTACGACAGTGCCGAGCTCGACGAGCTCCTCCAATCGATGACTTCCAACGGGTATCTGGACATCGAACCGCTGGTGGTGATGGAAGGACCGGAGAACGGTGAACTTGTGGTACTGGAGGGAAACCGGCGCCTTGCGACCGTCCGTCTGCTGACCCAACCGGATTTCGTCTCGCGACTCCGCATCGAGGCAGGTCTGAGCCGTCTGACCATCCCGGAGATACCTGACAGTCTACGGCCCACGTTCGAGCAGGTCACCGTCTACCGGGTTTCCGACCGGATCAAGGCGCGGCCGCTGATCGGGTTCAAGCACATCAACGGTCCTCAGAAATGGCAGGCCTACGCGAAAGCCAGGTTTGCGGCGAAGTGGTACAACGAGTCGGATGTCGGGCTGGACGAGATCGCGAGAGCGATCGGCGATCGCCACGATACGATCAAGCGCATGGTGTCCGCGATCTACGTCCTGGAGCAGGCAAGCGAGGAGGAACTGTTCGAGGTCGACCACCGGTTCCCCACCAAGTTCAACTTCTCCCACCTGTATACCGCTTTGTCGCGGTCCCAATACATGGCCTACTTGGGCTTACCCAGAGGCTGGGCGCGGTACGATCCCGAGCCCAATCCAGTACCGCCCGAGAAGATGGAAGAGCTTAGTCAGGTACTTCGATGGATCTACGGCTACCGGCCCGACAACGAAGAGCAAGTCGTCAAGAGACAAAACCCGGACATCAAGCGGTTGGGCGAGGTGCTCGCAAAGCCAGAAGCGGTTCTTGAACTAAAGGTCACGGCGGACCTTGATCGCGCACATAGCGTCGCGGAGCCCGCGAGCGCACGGTTTACCAGTTCCCTCATCAAGGCTCGCCGGGCACTTCAGGCCGCAGTTGGCTCTGTTAGAGGCTATGACGGACGGGACGGATCCCTACTCGGGATATCGGAAGACATCAAGGAAGCATCCGATCTGCTGCATTCGAGGATGAAGGAAAAGTACCTGGGGGCCGGAGACCCATAGGGTGAGACCGGGCCTTTACGTACCCCTTGATGAGTTGGTCGGAGAGCGGCGAGACTCCGATACGGCAGCCGATTTTCTGGAGCTTGCAGCTTTCTTCGCGGAAGACGATTTCGCGCGAACTTCCGATATCGCGAACGAGGCCTCGATCGGTGCCGACGAGGAACCCTCCGGTCTCGACGACGAGATGAGAGACGGGATGGAGGAACTCGTGTCTGAGGTCGTCCAGAGGATTGAAAGCCGCCGCGACGCGCTCGGATCCGAGTATCCGTTTCGGCTTCATCGGCAGGGGCACATTCTCAGCTACGAACCGGCTGGGGACTCTTTTGGACAGGGCGCATATGTCCTGAGTCTCGTCCTGTCCAATCTGCAGACACCCATCCTTTACGGCTCCCGATTGAGGCCCGAAAAAGCCGAGATCCGTCGGCTCCGCCAGCTGTTCCAATACCTTAGTACAGCGGCACTGGCGGCAGAGATTCAGGGTATTGCCTGGAGTTTCGGTTCCCCCCGGCCGGATAGGTCCGCCTTTCTGGGGAAGCTCGAAGAGATCTGGTCGAACTTCAATGATGGTACCGTCGGCCGGAAACCGGGCGCGTCGGTGAGCCCCAAGGACGACAAGGTTGATGTCTTCGCTGCCCGTCTGCATCCAGATCGGCAATCCGGGTTCCTATTCGCTGCCGCCCAGGTCGCCACGGGCGCGGACTGGAGGGAGAAGTCACTGCTCGGTCATCTGGACGCGTTCAGGCACTGTTGGTTTTCGGACGCACCGGTGACCCAGTTCGTTCCCTACATGATCGTTCCGTTTGCCGTTGACGACCTGACGTTCCGCGTTTACGTGAGCAAGCTGGGTAACATGCTGCACCGTCTGCGAGTTCCCCTTCGGGTTTCGGAAGCGCGGAAGCTGGTGGCCGCAGGCGTGAAGATCGAAGCGTACGACCGGCTTCACGAGGTCGTCGCTTGGGTCGCAAGCTATCGTGACCGCGCGCGGGAGGCGGCATGAGGCACCGGTTCCACTCGATCTGCCCCTATTTCGCGATGTTCCCCGAGTCGTTCGTCAAGGCGCGGCTGACGGCCAGTCCCCACGACGGTGTGGTCTTCGATCCATTCTGTGGACGGGGAACGACGGTGTTTCAAGCCTTGCTGCAGGGCAGGGAAGCCGCCGGCTGCGACATACATCCCGTTGCAGTCTGTCTCTCCGGTGCCAAGGCTATTCCGCCGAGCCAGGCGCAGGCCCGGAAACGGGTCAAGGAGTTGCAGGCCGACTTCCGAGAACCCGATGACCCCGGCTGGCAAGGGGAGATACAGGAGTTCTTCGAGTTATGCTATCATCCTGAAACGCTTCCTCAGATTCGATACCTGAGATCGGTGCTCGATTGGCGGAACTGTCGCAAGGACCGCTTCATAGCAGCGCTCTGTCTGGGGGCCCTCCACGGCGAATCCCATCGCACGCCGAACTGCTTCAGCAATCGGATGCCGCGCACGATCAGCACGAAGCCGGGTTACTCCATCCGGTGGTGGCGCAAGAATAGTCATGAGCCGCCTCGCCGGGACGCTTTCGAGATCCTGGTGCGAATGATCGACTATCGGTTCCGAACTCCCCCTCCCGAGAATGAGGGAAGGGTGGTTGAGGCCGATGCACGCCAAGCAGGCGGAGCGCTACCGTCGCTGACCGGCCGCGTGACCGATGTGATTACGTCGCCACCGTATCTGGACACCACGAACTTCCGCGAGGATCAGTGGCTCAGGCTGTGGTTCCTTGGGGGCAGGGCAGGGGCCGCGTATGATCGGCAGGACGACCGTCACTACTGCAAGAAACAGTACTGGAAGTTCGTCACGGAATCGGTCCGGGGATGGCGGGAGCTGCTGGCCGAACGCGCCCGTGTGGTCGCCCGAATTGGTGGGCGACGTTTCGGCAAGTCGGAACTGCGGGACGGGCTGTCGCTGGCGCTCGCGACCGGACTGGATCGAGAGGTGGCCCTCACCAGCAGTGGCTTTTCGTCAACGGTCCACGGCACGCAGGCCAACGCATTTCGCGGAGCGAAGGCGTCAAGGCTCGTGGAACACGATTTCTGTTTCGATGTGTGACCAAGGGCTCACGAAGGGCGAGTGCAGCCTACGGCCGGCCCTTTCATGGCCTCCTGGGGGGCCTCGCAAGATGATCGCGGCTTTCCAAGCGCCCACTCCAAGCCCACGACCCACGTGACCAACGCAGTCCAAGACCTCAGCACTTCTTTACGTCGGGCGTTGGCGGCGACGTCGTTCGACATAGGCCGCATGATCAAACACAACGGGGTCCACAGCACGAGCTACGGCTACGGTCCCGATGAGAGCATTGAGCCCGAGAATCTGCGTGGAGCCTACGAGCGAGCAACGTGGCACGGCCAAGCACTGACCATGATCAGGAACGCCCGCGTCTCCATGCCAGAGACGCTCAGAACCAACCTGATGGGTAGTGTGCGCGAGGCACTGGCAGGCTACGTCGACCCGGCTTCGGACTGCGTCGGACACGCTCTTCCGATAGCTGGAGATCGTAGAAGTGCGTCCGTGTTGTTACCGAACGGTCTCCACGTCGAAGCTTCAGTTTCATCGGTTGAGCAATTCGGTGAAGCCCTGATCAAGGATGCGGCGATTCTTGGTGTCGACCGAGTTACCGACCTCATCGCGGGTTGGATCCGTGGCGATCCCATGGAGTACCGCACCTGCCGGGTCGCGGCGCTCAGGCTCGCTCAAGCCATGACTCCGATTGACGGGATCGACATCGTTCCGCTGCCGCTGTCTTCGGACTCGCTTTCCAAGCGGCTTCCCTCGGGCGGCCACATCCAGGCTGAAACCTACTTGGGACGGTCTGTCGTTCAGGTCGCGACCACGGCGGAGCCTGCCCTGTTCCGTCCGAATGTCGACGACATCAACCGCGTTGTCACCGCTGCGCTGGCTCCGAGATGTGCCGGCTTCGACACCATCGGCTTGGCCCTAACGTTAGAGTGCAACGCCGACATCGCTCTGAGTTTTGGGTGGAACGATTACGGAGGCGTGTCGGCAATAGCGAACAACGGGACGACCTGGGGGACACCTAGTCGCTCGCTCCATTCAGCTGCTGGATGGAGCATCAGCCTTGAGACGGGTGTGACGACACTGCAACCTATCGATGGCGCGGCGGCCGCTCTGTCGAACACGAGCATTCGCAGGCTTCTCGCGGCGCTAGACCATACAGATGCCCGAACGCGACTTGCTGCTGCGCGTTGGAAGAAGTCGCTGACGCCCGCGGCAATCACCGATCAGTGGATTGACCTCCGCATCGCACTCGAGGCGCTGCTGTTGTCCGATGGGACGAATCAGCAGTTGAGCTACACCCTTGCAGCTCGGGGGGCTTGGCTTCTCGGCGAGAACGCTGCTGACCGGCGCGAGGCTTGGAGGATCCTGCGCAGCGCATACGCTGCCGCCTCTCGCCTCGTCCACGGAGGAAGGCCGAAACACAACGACCGCACTCTGCTCGTCGACGCCCAGAGGCTCTGCCGGAAGGCAATCCTGCGTGTCGTCCACGAGGGCCAAGTCCAAGATTGGGACGGTCTCATTCTAGATGCACCCAGCGACTAGAGGCGGGCCACCTGAGGCGCGAATCCCGGGAGGGAGGCTCCGCCTGCAACTCAACCCGCATCGTCATCTCTCCCAGCTTCGCGCGGGTCCGCATCAGCTCGCCTCCCGGGCCGGCTCTTCTTCTTGAGACCCGACTGACCGCCTTCCAGGAATTCCCGCCGCCACCGCTCCAAACTCCGGCGGAGCAACCCGAATCTCCCGGCTCCCCTCGCCGATGTCCTCCCCGCGCAGCAGCCGCAAATACCCACCTCGGCCTTCCGCTGCGCGCTCCACCGCTTCGGCAGACCTTCCAACCCGACCGCGGCTCTTCGCCGAATCCTGCTCTTCCGTACTCCGAGACATCCCCGTGCCCCTTTCCCTTGGACCCCGGAAGGGTTGCCAAACTACTGTCCAGAGAAATCGGTGGCACTATAAGGGCATCCAGCTTGGCGGGGTTCACCACCCGTACGACGGCCGGGAGAATTGGGAGGCACCCGTAGTTTGGACCACCTCACCCGTGGAACGCCTACGACAGCGGCACAGGCCACAAGCCAGAGTTCTTGGGGTGGTAGAGATCGGGATCGTGGGAACGGTGGAGTTCCCAGTTGTCCTCAATCCAGTACTGCTGGACGTTCTTTCCCTGAGCCGCTTGCTGCCACTCCAGCATATGCCTTATGACATCCTGGCGGCAGTAGTACCTGCACCGCTCAGACAGGGCGTCCGCGACAGTCTTGGGCCACTTCGGATGAGCCGTGTAGAGAATCGCCGGATTGAGAATCTCGAAAGGACGACATCGTCGCCGATACTGCTCGATGAGAGCCCCACTGAGTCCTCCGATAGTAATCGCGGGAGACTCGCTTGGTGGCAGCGGTTCAGCTCTGCTGAGACTCGACCTCCAAGCCGCTCTCAGGGCTTGGTCGATTTGCCTCTGATCTTCGATCGACCAGCTCAGCGAGTCCGACCTGATGGACGGAATCTCCGATGGGAGGCGGGGCGGATTTCGCCAGATCGCCGTGTGATCCTCGGATCCAGGACTGCACGATCTGCCATTCTTACCGTGAGGCCATGATCGGGCCTCTCGTGCTCGAACAGCGGGAAAATCGGGTCGAACAGCGGGAACTTAGCGGGACCGTTGACGCCGCCCTGCCGGTGGGCGCGTTTCGACGCGAAACGTGGTTGCTGATCGTACAGCGAAGGTCGCGGGAACGCGCGAGCGGGTTTACGCGGCTTGGTCTTCCTGGTTGACGGGATACGACCGCGCGGGCACCCGACGATGCCTACTGCCTCCGGAAAGAAGCCCTCGAGCTCTGGGCAGACTTACCAAACCGGATACCTCGACACCGTCCGGAAGACGATTCCGAGAGTCGCTACCGGTTCGGGCGGGCTTAGCTCGACCCAACCGGCGGATCGGCGAACATGGCATCCTCGCGTTGGATGCTGTCACCTTGTTTCATCACCGCCTTCGCCGCCAACCGGCGGACGTACGCCTGCGCGCAGAGCTGGCGGTGATCATAGTCCCAGGCTTCGCCAGCCAGTTCGCGGGCGAGGGCGCGGAGCTTCTCGATGGTCGTCATAGGATGCCCTATAGGTTTGGGGTTGCGGGTGTCCAACGATGCAACTCCCTCATCACCGCTCCATCATCGCCGGGCCCTCCAGAGATCTTGGTCGCCGGAGTGTCCATACCGGTACACGGAGGAGCCCGCATCGGCGCTCCGCTCATTACTGGACCCAGCCATCTCCTCTGCGGCGATAGCATGTTCGGCACCTGGGTGGAGCCAAGCCATCCGCAGAGCGGAGGAGAAGAGCCGCCTGTTCCTGCGAGGACTGCTCGTTGCCGGCCGCGTGCAGGCGTTCGGACCCACCGGACCGCTGGCATCGTTACAAACCCGAAGAAGCTTCATCGCCCAGCCCAGCCAAGACCGGTCGGCGGAGCGCCGGCTCAACCTGCGCGGCAAGCTGGACGGTTACGCTACCCTTCCCATCGTCGAGCGCGACCAAGGCCGGGTACGGGGCCATACCAGTTCCCGTGACCCTTGCCTCTGCGTGGACGAGCACGCTCGCCGCCGGACCTACCCGACGCGGAGATCCATACCTGAACCACCGCTGCATTCCGTAGAATGGCGTTCGACAGACGCCGTCCTGACTCGAAGAGTCGGACAAACGCCTGTTCCTGACCTTCAAGCGTGACGATATCGCCTTTCTGGCTGTTGCACCATATCTGGTGCCCGCTGCACTTGGCAGGGACGGCAAACGGGATCAAGTGGCGGGCTTCCGCCGGGCCTTCTGTTACACTGGCGGGCGCGGCTATCTGGTCGCGAAGGGGCGGATCCGGGGTGGCTGGGATCAGGGGAAACCGCCATTTTCAGCCGTCCCATCAAACTAGGTGCCTTCACAAATGCCTGTCGTAGCGTCCATGGTTGCCGGTGGTGAGTTCGTCCGCAAACTGAGGGCTGCGAGTTCGAATGAAGAAGAGGCGCAGGTCGTCGAGTTCGCCGCGGCGGAGGCAGCGAAACTCGTGATTGAGGAAAATGAGACCTTGAAGACGGCAGTATCGGAACTGAGTGATCGGTTCGCGGGCCTTGAAGAGCGTTTGCACGCTTCGGTGACTGAACTTCAGCGGGTCAACGTGGAGCGTGATGAGGCAGAGCGACGGGCAGGCAGTCTCCACGCGGCGCTAGCCACGCAGGAAGCAGCGTTAATCACGCAGGAGGAGAAGGACCGAGAAGAGCGAGCGCGCTTGGAGGCGGAGTTTCAGAACTCAATTCGTCGCCGAGAGGAAGAGCAGCAAGCAGCGACCGCCCGACTGGGCAGGCTTGTAAGGTGGGTCTTATACGGACTCGCCTCAATGGTTGTCTCGGTCGAGGCGATTCGGCTCGCGTCTGGTGCCTGGCCGGATTTGAGTTCAATCCAGCAAGTGGTGCTCGTCGGATCGCTCAGCTTGGTTCTTGTTGGGTTACTTGCGATTCCCCTTGGCGGTCGCGGCTGGAAGATGTTTTTGGGAGTGACAGCCCTAGTCGGCCTTGGGGGGCTTGCATATCAGTTATGGATATCATGAGGCGTAGCACCGAGACGCCAATGGGTGTCGCGCGACTTCTTGAGCGTGCGCTCCCGCATACGACCGTGGACGTTCGGGCTGTTGACGGAACGTTCTGTCCCGCCCCGATGAGTGTCATGCCGCACATTATCACGGCGAGAGACTCCTTTTCCGCCCAGTATCACCTCGACCGGTTGGCGGATGAGAACAGGTCGTGGATCCACGGACCAGGCTTTGATGACCTCCTGCGGTGGGTGCAACGCCAGTGGGCAACACCCACAGAGGTGCGACCGCCCCAGGGAACCATTGAATTCCACCAGGGCAGCAATATCCGGGCAACGAGGCTCCCGAACGCCGTAATTGCTACCCGAAAAATGATCTTAGCTGCTGCCCTGTACGGGGCCAGCGAAGTAGGAAAGTACATGGCCGAATTCGTGAATCACGGTCTCATCGAGTGTCGACGATCCTGTTTGCTGAAGGGAGTCTCCATAGAATCGACAATCAAGCTAGACGACTACTGCGCTCTCGTGCCGTACCGGGACGTAGTGGAGGATCTCAGGGCTGAACAGGTATTCGGACTCACCGACAAGTGGCCAGAGGCGGGTACCAGTGTGTGTGTGCTTGAGGCCACAGAGTTCACGAACAGGCTAGTCGGCTCCTTGGAAGAGCTGGGGATGATCTATGGCAGCCCTCTTTTGAAACAGGGCCCGGAGCACCTAGCCTTGCTTCTCAGCGTGGTTTGGGGGTATGGACTCAACTTCTTCATGAGCCGAGATCGGGTTCCGCCTGCTGTCGCTGCCGTTCCGCAATCCAGCTAGTGGGATTGGCGGTGAGATGGTAATGCGAACCGAGTTGCTTACCGCCGGCTTCGACATGCCAGACCACAAACGCCCCCTCCCGGTTTCGGAGCTATCCGAGCTTTCGGGAGCTTACTCCTGTCGCAGCGAACCGACGCAACGCGTGTTGAAGATTGCCATGCAATGGTTTCGTGACAGCCTGACAGGCAGCAAGGTGGAGGACATCGTGATTTGCCAGAGCATTGCCCTGGAGGCGTTATTCGGCGAGCCGGGCAAGCGTCGAGGTTTCAAGAAGACGCTCAGTTCGCGCGGGTCGTGGTACTACGCTGACACGTCGAGTGAAAGGCATGATATTCGGGAGCTGATAAAGGAGTTCTACAACCTGCGATCACGGATCGTGCACGGTGGCGCGGTGTCGAACCCAGCTCCGTCGCTCACGCAGGGAATCTCCAGGGTACTCCGGTCAAGCATCAAGTCGATGATCGCGACTGGTCGGCCCTCGGACTGGAGCGGCGCTGCCGAAGATGGTTCCATACGACGCGATCCGCGGCGATCCGAGGATATCATCCCGTCGGACAAAGCCGACTCCCTGAGCTGGTCTGTTCGCGAGCAGAAGGAGATCGACCGGAAGTTGGAAACCACGTGGAAGGCTACGTTGGCGGCTCCACGTGAGCGCCCTGATAGCATCGGAGGTGGCCCGACCGTGATATCGGGGAGTCTCCGGGACGTGCCGTCGTACGAGGAACGTGGGATTCCTTACGTGATCGGACATCCGGCTAGACTCTACATGGCGCACCCCAAATGGCCGAAACAGCCTTCGGATGAACTGGATGACCGCACTCTGTATTACTCCTCGCAGGATGTCGCCCGACACCTACAAGTGTGGGAGCAGACGGCATTGGCAAAGAGGTTCGATTACTTCAGGGTGGAGAACGACGCCGAGCTCTACCATCCGAGGAATCGCGACCAGTGGCCTCAGCCCCTGGAGTAGGTGGCACGGCAGGGGATCGTATAGCTTGAACTAGGACTGCACGATCTGCCATTCCTTCCGCTGAGCGGAATCTAGTCCCGTCTTGACAAAATAGCCGGAGCTACGGCGTCAATAGGCGGGAGTCCCGCGGTCGCCTTCCACCCGACGCTTGGGCATCGCCGCGGCGTGGTTGGCGAGCGTTTCAGAACGTGAGTCGCCTCCGAGCTTTGAGGTGGTCCCGGTTTTTTGGACAGGTCGTTAAGGTGGATTCCATTATGGAACAGGAGGCACCGAGATGGCCAGGAAGAGACGGAGATTCACGGCGGAGTTCAAGGCCCGTGTGGCGCTGGAGGCGCTCCAGGAGCGCGACAGCGTGCAGGCGATCGCCGCGCGGCATGAGCTTCATCCGAACCAGGTGAGCGCCTGGAAGCGGCAGCTGGTCGACGCCATGCCGGAAGTGTTCGCCAAGGGCGGGAGTCGGAGGCTCGCCAAGGAGCATGAGGCGAAGATCCACGACCTGCACGCCAAGATCGGAGAGCTCACGGTCGAGCGGGATTTTTTTCGGCGCGGGTTGAAGCGCTGAGCCGGGCGGAGCGCTTCGGGATGATCGAGCCGGATGGACCGCTGAGCCTGTCGAGGCAGTGCGTGCTGCTGGGTATGAGCCGGTCGTCGCTCTACTACCGGCCGAAGGGGGAGAGCGCGGAGAACCTGGCCCTGATGCGGCGGATGGACGAGCTTCACATGGACTATCCGTTCTACGGGAGCCGGCAGATGATGCGGCATCTCCGCCGCGAGGGTGTCACGGCTGGCCGGCACCGGATCCGGCGGCTCATGCGCCTCATGGGGATGGAGGCGACGTATCGGCGTCCGCGCACGAGCGTGGCGAACTCGGAGCACCGGATCTTCCCCTACCTGCTGCGCGGCCTCGAGATCTTCCGTGCGGACCACGTGTGGTGCGCGGACATCACCTATATCCCTGTGACGCAAGGGTTTTTCTACCTGGTGGCCGTGATGGACTGGGCTACGCGGCACGTCCTCTCCTGGCGGCTGTCCAACACGATGGACGCGTCGTTCTGCATCGAGGCTCTGGACGACGCGTTCACCTGGGCGACTCCGGAGATCCTGAACACCGACCAAGGCGCGCAGTTCACCAGCGAGGTCTTCGCCGACCGGGTGCTGGGTGCGGGCGTGGCGTTCTCGATGGACGGCCGGGGCCGCTTCCTCGACAACATCTTCATCGAACGGCTGTGGAGGTCGCTGAAGTACGAGGCGGTGTACCTGCATGAACTCCACAACGGGCTGGATGCCCAGCGGATCATCGGCTCGTGGATCGACTTCTACAACGAGGTGCGCCCCCACTCGGCGTTGGCCGGGCGCACGCCAAGCGAGACCTACCGCAACGGCACGAGGGTGATGTGAACCGCGGATCACCACCGGGGCTGGCGGACACCCTCGCGAGACAGCGGCGGGGAGCGGGTGATACGCCCATTCTGTGCGCCGCGCGCCACAGGTGTCCAAGCCCCGCTCGCCGGTCGGGTCCCCCTCCCGGCGAGCGGGGCTCATCCTGGCATCCGTCCTTCCCCTTGCCGAAGAGGACAGCGGGGTGTAACATCCCTCTCAAGACAGAACACAGCGTAAGCTCCCGAGGGCTCTCGGAACCAGTCGGAGTCCACCTTAGCTTTGCCCTCGGACTGTCCAACGAAGTAGGACCACTTCACTTGGGCCCGGAAGGTGTGGGGTTGTTGTACGCAGGGCAACAGTGATTTGAGTCACTGTATTCTGACGGTTGGATCAGGTCTGGTTCCGGTCAAGGTGGCTCACTGAAAGTCAAGCCGAAGTCGACTACTTAGCCTAGCCTACTCGTCTCGAAAATAGTCAGCCAACCCCCCGTACTCCACAACCACATCCAACGTCCCCTTCACATGTTGCGAAAACTGCATTGGCGTGATGTCATCGGTAACGAGTGCGGAACGGATCATGGTCTTCGTGACAGGAAAGTCAGTGATCTTGCCTAGAATGCTAGGATTGGTCATCAGAAGCTCTAGGCGATCCAGCGTCTTCTGAATTGGCGTACGATGGCCGTCACGGCGAGAATCCGTGTAGTCCCGCAAACGGCGTCCAATCTCTCCGACAGTTCGATCATACATCAGCCGCTTACACTCTATTGCGTAAACCGGACCGATCCCCGTACGCCACGCCAGCACATCAACATCACCCAGTTCCGAACTTCCTCCGAGCTCTGTCATCTTGACCTCGACCCGGGCCTTCCAACCCAGGTCCCGAAGCTTGGCGGCAACTGTCTCGTTAAACGCATGGCCCAGCTGGTTCGTAATGGTACCGATCCACGAGCGCATTTCTTCGCTTTCGAAGAGTCGCTTGGCCAACTGCCCGGTGCGCGCTTCCAGAAGATACCTTGCGGCCGCTTCAAGCAACGATGGCATGAGAAGCACGTCGGAACCAGTTTCATTTGACAGCTGGATGAGCGGACGCCGTAGTACCGACAGCCGTCGACCGTAGCGCCAAGGATACCAATCTCGTCTTTCGCACCCTGATCCCGGATTCGTCTCGTCCCACCTGTCCCTGGGGACAAGCAGCAGCGCGGCGAAGGCTTGCGCGGGATCCTTGGCGTTCACGTGTTCCAACATCTGGATGATTTCGGTCCGCCGAACCCAGGCGTAAGCTGTGCGCTGTTGCACAAGCCGGTCGGCGACCCGATCAATGAAGTGCAGATATTGCGTGACGCCCAATCCGAACTCTGCAACGAATGCGCTCTCAAAAGCTGCTTGACCACTGCTGCCTAGGAGCGATGACTCCGGCCTGTACGTTTCGCCTGCGGCATCCCAAATCTCTCGTGCTCTAAGAGTAGAGGCATAGGGGTACACGATCTCTTGAATTGATGGATCGAACCCGAATGATCCGTTGGCGTGCACCATCACACCACTAGTCAGCAATCCGTAGTGGATCGCGTCGTTCTGCACCGCACATGCCAGCAGGGTCGCCACTTCGGCCAAGAGAGTGTCGAAATCTCGCTCCGTACAGGGCGCGCCATTGTGCGTAGGCGAGGTACACAAGGCCATTTCGGCAGTCACACGACTGGCCAGTGCTGAGAGCGCACGCCGCGCCTCTCGTGCATCACCTTCCTTGCGGATTTCGTGTTCGTCGTGCGCCATGGACAGTATCGCGGACGAAAACCTCCGCCATTCCATCCGATCCTTCTGAACGGCAGCGGCATTGAGCAATGCCCGCTGTAGAACGCTTCGACGGTCGAGGTCCACAAGTCTGTTTCGGATCCGTCTCCACACCGCCTCGACGGCATCGGCCATGAGCGGTTGGGCGGAAGGATTCGGTACCAGCCCGCAAGGACCCGACCAGCCGGCGATTCGAGCCAGGTCGATGGTACTCCAAGCCCGGTCTTCGGGGGAGGGAAAGCGCGGCTGGGGAAGCGGAACCGTAGCGTAGATGGCTTCTTCAGGCGTGCGAGAGGACGTCATGGAGAAGTACTGCGCGCCTCCGGACCCCATCACGCCTTCCACCTGCTCTACCGTGTCCGCCGACGATAGCCCGGCTGATCCTACCAATAGATTGGCCCCCCGAAGCATCGCGGTAACCATCATTTTTTCGCCCACGTTGCTGTCGCTTGCAAAAGCGCGGAGATACTGAACGGTGCAGTCGATCACAACACGGCCTTGGTGGATGCGCACCATCGGAGGAGACTCGGTGCCGTCGGGCCTGTCTCTGCGAGGAGAGAAGTCTTCGATCCCTGGAAAACGTAGAAGATACACAATCGGGCGGCGGGGATCTAAGTGTAGCCGTTGTTCGAGCAACGAGGCCACCGGTACCAGCCAGTTCAATGCCATCTGCCATATCATATACGTCAGATGGCGGTGCAAGGGCGATTCAGGTAGCACACTGCACGTCATCCACCATACCTGACTCGATGGCTCGACGCACGCGGCCAAGTGTGAGCCCGCCGCGTGGTCGGGACTAATGTAGATGGGTGGCGGCCGGTCTTCCACAGGATCGCGCTGCATGTCCATCCGCTGTACTTGCAGCCATGCGTTCCAGCTCGGACCCACCACACCATGGCTGTCAAGACGGGTGCGGAGAAAGCGACGGAGGGACGCCACCGAGTCGGTCGGAAGCGGTAGCAGGTCCAATTGCGGGTCACAATCGTATGGAAGCATCATGAAATCGTGGTCCCGGAGAAACCCGTAGAGATTGGGAAAGCCACTGAGGTTCTGGATGGTCAATCCTCGTTCGGCGAGGCGTTGCTCTTGCTCAAGAATCTTCCACGTGCGGAGTGCACTCAGGTCTTGGTCCCATGCCAAGAGCATGAAATCGGCGACTGGAAGAGCAAGAATGTGCCAATCCACTGGGGTCTGAAGAAACTCAGAGTGGAAACTGCGACCGGCGCCGCCATGGACCATGATGGTTAGCCCACCACGGTACTCCGGGCGAGCCGAGAGCTTCGTCCAGACGCGCTCCATCCTGCCGACCACGTCATGGCCTATAGTGCGCAAAGATTGGAACCCGTCGGAGGCGACCGCCGCTAGGTTGTCCGGTACGTAGATTAGGTGTACAGGACAGTCGCGATCGAAGCGCCCAATAGTATCCAGAAAAGGAAGCTGAGCCCCGGGGACCGGTGGTGGCTCGGCATCGTTGATTTCCCACGCGCGGACGCCGAGACGCCAGATCGCGGCGCCTTGTTCTTTCGTGACGGCCATCTCCAATGCCGCCATGTCGTCGGCGCGAAGTGCACATTCGATCGTATACCTAACCACAGCGGACCCGATTGCCGTCGGTAGCGCGACGATAACCCTGTTCCTGGAACGAATGAGTGGCCGACGCTGAAAGGAAGAGTGCTTGAGGTGTTCCGTGTACAGTTTGGCCCCTTGCTCCTCGGTAAAAATGAAAGGCTCTATGTCGGCGAGGGCGATTCCCATTCCCGGGAGACTCTCCTCGGCGAAGGTGACGCAAGCTCGTCCTTCCCTGATAATAGCGCCCGATATCTCCAACGGCTGTTGCGGTTGATCGGATGCCATTGCGTTTCTTTGTACGTTTGCCCGGACCGCGACGCGCTCGCTGAGGCGAAGAAGAGCGACGACTCGCGCTCGTGCATTTGCAGCCCAGGGGGATGACGAAAGGCGCGACAGAGCAGCAAGGCAATCCTGAACGGCATATGCAATGTCATTCCAGTGCCCCGCAAACAATCGCGCGTTGCCGACTGGTGTGACGACATTGGATACTACCACGTCCTCGACGGGGTCCTCCAGCTGCGTGATGATGTCGTTGTAGATTACGACGTTCACCCAGTTGCGGAGACGTTGCAAGGAAGGTGCATTGTCGCCGCGACATCCCAACGCGGCAAGATGAATCATTGCCTCGAGCCGGGTTGTCGCCGCGTGATTCTCTGGGCGGGCAAGCAACCCCCCAAGGGCTCCGGCGACCGAGGAAAAGCTAAAGGCATCAAGCGTACGGATTGTTGGTTCAAAGCGCGATGCCATGGCCGCGATCTGATATATGTCTGTGGGCGATGTCGCTTCGTCAGTGAGAGTGTGCATCAAGTCTTGTATTGCCTCCTTGGATTCGTTTGTCTCTAGTAGCGTGGTAATGGACGCGTTCCTTGGTTTGTATCCTTAGGCTTTGAGGTGGTCCCGGTTTTTTGGACAGGTCGTTAAGGTGGATTCCATTATGGAACAGGAGGCACCGAGATGGCCAGGAAGAGACGGAGATTCACGGCGGAGTTCAAGGCCCGTGTGGCGCTGGAGGCGCTCCAGGAGCGCGACAGCGTGCAGGCGATCGCCGCGCGGCATGAGCTTCATCCGAACCAGGTGAGCGCCTGGAAGCGGCAGCTGGTCGACGCCATGCCGGAAGTGTTCGCCAAGGGCGGGAGTCGGAGGCTCGCCAAGGAGCATGAGGCGAAGATCCACGACCTGCACGCCAAGATCGGAGAGCTCACGGTCGAGCGGGATTTTTTTCGGCGCGGGTTGAAGCGCTGAGCCGGGCGGAGCGCTTCGGGATGATCGAGCCGGATGGACCGCTGAGCCTGTCGAGGCAGTGCGTGCTGCTGGGTATGAGCCGGTCGTCGCTCTACTACCGGCCGAAGGGGGAGAGCGCGGAGAACCTGGCCCTGATGCGGCGGATGGACGAGCTTCACATGGACTATCCGTTCTACGGGAGCCGGCAGATGATGCGGCATCTCCGCCGCGAGGGTGTCACGGCTGGCCGGCACCGGATCCGGCGGCTCATGCGCCTCATGGGGATGGAGGCGACGTATCGGCGTCCGCGCACGAGCGTGGCGAACTCGGAGCACCGGATCTTCCCCTACCTGCTGCGCGGCCTCGAGATCTTCCGTGCGGACCACGTGTGGTGCGCGGACATCACCTATATCCCTGTGACGCAAGGGTTTTTCTACCTGGTGGCCGTGATGGACTGGGCTACGCGGCACGTCCTCTCCTGGCGGCTGTCCAACACGATGGACGCGTCGTTCTGCATCGAGGCTCTGGACGACGCGTTCACCTGGGCGACTCCGGAGATCCTGAACACCGACCAAGGCGCGCAGTTCACCAGCGAGGTCTTCGCCGACCGGGTGCTGGGTGCGGGCGTGGCGTTCTCGATGGACGGCCGGGGCCGCTTCCTCGACAACATCTTCATCGAACGGCTGTGGAGGTCGCTGAAGTACGAGGCGGTGTACCTGCATGAACTCCACAACGGGCTGGATGCCCAGCGGATCATCGGCTCGTGGATCGACTTCTACAACGAGGTGCGCCCCCACTCGGCGTTGGCCGGGCGCACGCCAAGCGAGACCTACCGCAACGGCACGAGGGTGATGTGAACCGCGGATCACCACCGGGGCTGGCGGACACCCTCGCGAGACAGCGGCGGGGAGCGGGTGATACGCCCATTCTGTGCGCCGCGCGCCACAGGTGTCCAAGCCCCGCTCGCCGGTCGGGTCCCCCTCCCGGCGAGCGGGGCTCATCCTGGCATCCGTCCTTCCCCTTGCCGAAGAGGACAGCGGGGTGTAACATCCCTCTCAAGACAGAACACAGCGTAAGCTCCCGAGGGCTCTCGGAACCAGTCGGAGTCCACCTTAGCTTTGCCCTCGGACTGTCCAACGAAGTAGGACCACTTCACTTTTCGCATGACGGTAGACACGCCTTCCGTCATCCGCATCCGCCAACTGAGTGACCGGGTTCAGATCACGCGGCCGTGGAATTCGAGGTAGAGCCTCTTGTCGGCAGTGCCTCCGGCTTCCTGGTCGATCGCGTTCACGCTCCATGTCACCCCTAGTCTTAGTTTAGTCTGCAGGTTCACGTTTCCAGCCATGCTGCCGTCTGAACTTAGGCTCCCGGCGCGCCCATGTAGAGCGTAATCTACACGTTGTGGGCGTACGTTCGAGGAACGGGGTGGGCACGACTCGACCCCGGCGCTGACGTTCACAGTGTGCATTTCACGTTGCGGTGACTCCGTCGCTCGGCGCGTTCCTTCCCCGATTCGGGCGTGGTCAGGGTCGCGCTTGGACCGTCCGATGCCCCGCCAGCGCCGCCCGAGGACCGCATGCTGCACAGGCAGGACGCCGGCCATGCGACGAAGATCGGGTAGCAAGTAGTCTGGGAGACCAGCTAGCTCAATCCACCGGCAGGGGCCATTCCTACCGGGCGGGATTGGTGCCCCCCTGTCGGTCCGGAGCGCGCCCCACAACCTGATGTAGAAGGACTTAGTAGTTAGGTGGCCAGCAATGCCCGCTGTCCGTGCGCCACTCGGGCGGTCTCATCGGTAGGGCTCCGACCAACTATCAATGCGCCTCCAGGCCGGCGGCGAATGCCGCTTCCAGACGGGAATCGAAGCCCCCATCGACGCCCAGCACTCGCGCCAGATGGCCGAGCGCCAGCCCGTATCCGCCTCCGAGACGGCCCAGCCACACGGCGAGTTGTAGGTAGCTCCGAGGATCCTCTGCGTCGGCAAAACCACCGGTCGCCAACGGCAGAGACAAGCTCATCATGGTCGGATGGTTGTAGGCCGCCAGCCCTTTCCTTGCCTCGTTGGACCACCAGCTGCCGTCGACGCCGAACCGGAACTCGTCCGGCAAGCGCTTCCATATGTCGTCCATCTGCTCATACGCCGCCCGCAGCTCTGCGGCCATCACATGCATGCCATCGGCGCTTACCTCACACTTGGCGATTGCTACCGCATGAAGGCACACTTTGCGAAGGCGGAAGATCCAATCCTGCTCGTTCGACGCGACCCTGCGCTTCGGTGCGTCGATATCGATATGGATTCGAGCGAGCTTGCGAAGCATTTCGCGCTGCTGTTCGCACCGCGCCCGCTGCACTTCAACCGGTTCGAACGCTTCCATCTCGTTCCCGTCCCAAGGCGGTTATCGCGTCGTCGACGAGCGTCCTTGACGACTCACGCATCTCGCGTTGCTGCGCCAGCGCAGGTGTTACCCACTTGTCCCATTGGACGCCCGCCTCTCCGGCGACCGGGCACAATGCCGCAGCAGCGTTCATGCGAGCCACCTGCTCCACCAAGTAGTTCATGAAACCCAGGAACGCGAACTGGTCCTGCACCGTGTCCATCGATATGACCGCGCCGCGCCACGGGAGCCCCCTCCAGTCCGCTGCTCGGCCATGCCCGAAGTGCTCTCGCAAGTAGCTGTACCACTCGCGACCTTTGGGGAGGGGTGCCACCTTGTCTGCTTGAGTAAAGCGCCGCTTCTTGCGCCTTTTCGGCTTTGTCGCCCCGACTGCCAACGCCGCAGCTTCCTGGGCCTGCGCCTCGACCTCACGCAACTCTTCGGGGCTGATCTGGCCCCTCGTAATCCTGCGGAGCGTGTGAAAGTGGTCATTGTCAAACCGTGCGCCGACCACTTCGGCAGCTCGCTCCCGGGACATCAGCCGGTCCGGTGCGATGATCGTGTTCTCGAACAGGAATACGACCTGCCCGGCACATTCGAGCACCGGCTTCATCTGGACAGCGAGCGAGTGCAGGTTGCTGGTCTCGTTGGCTCGGAGGACGGCGTCCGTGTGTATCCGCGCCTTGCGAAGCAGCAGCGCACCCATAATCCGAAACGCCGCGGCCGGATCGTCATCGAAGTCGATTCGGGCGCTGGCCTCAGGCCAGCCGGTCACGTCCAACCGCCGCTCCAGCTTGCGCGTCGTCGCGACCGCCTGCGTCACCAGCTCGGCCATGCCCGCACGACACCGGGCGACGTCCGCTCCCACGGGACGGCTACTCACGCTCCGTGGGCCTCCGAGAGCTCCCACCTTGAGTTGGTCGCAGATGTAGTCACCGTTCACCCCTTCTTACTCGTACATCCGTCGTTGGAACGCCCGAGAGGCTGAGTCCAAGACGTGCACCTGCCCGGGGGAAGGCCCGCTTGACGCCCAATCGTCTCCACCAAGCCTGCTGCCGTTGGCATTACGCTACTCTACCTCTCCACCCTAGAGGCCCATTCCGCCCAAGCGGCGGAATAGGAAACTTCGCTCCCGCGCGGCATTCACGAAACCGGGCCGGCGCGGCTTTCCGGCTCCGACATGCGGCATCCGACCCCGCGCCCGTTCAGGATCCAGGCCGCCCGGGACCCGTCCTCGTCCAGCTTGAAGCGGGGCACCTGCACGACGGAGTGCACCAGCTTCGGGTTGACGGCTTCGTCATGCGTGCTCCACGCCTGGCGGAGCAGCGAGCAATCGGTCGAGACCCGTCCCGCGTTCCTCGACAGCACCTACAGCACCTCGTACGCGGTCGCCGTCAGCTTGACCGGATGGCCGGACACGGTCACGCGCCAACCGTCGTACTCGATGGATAAGCGCGTCCAGCTCGAACCGCGCAGGCTCGGCGCGGGTTCGACGGGCTACCGATGTAGGGCGCCGGCGGGATCGTTAAACTACGGTCGAGACACACCGGGGGACTGTTGGCGCTGTCAAACAGCGGAGACCGATGCCCGCAACACTAGCGAGATTCGACGTCAAGGAATGGACCAGCCGATTTGGCGCGGCTCTCGAGGACACAGCTGCGCGTGCGCGCCATATGCGGGTACCGTTCGGCATCTACGGGCCAATGCTCGCGGACGATTACCGGTCGGAGATGCACCGCCGATATCAGGAACTGGGGGCGCTCGCTAGAACCGATCCCTATGCCAGCAAGCTGTTCGACGAATCCCGTCTCTGGCTCGATACGTTGCCCGACGGCCTCCAGGACCTCCTGCTGGAGCACCCGGTGATGGCTCGAGCTTGGTCTAGCGGCTCGCGCGAGGGCTTCCACTTCGTAAGTGTGCTTGGCCACTCCCACGGCGATGTCGAATCTCTCGTCGCCCACCTGGCCAAGCTGTCGGTGACAGTGGGAGGCAGACACGCCGCAACGATACTGCACAGGTTTCTCGTCGCGGGTGCGAACGTGCGGTTGCACGCCGATGAGATCACCGTGCTCCACGGTCTGGAACTGGAGGCGCCGATCGTGGTTGGGCAGGGCGCGTTTCTTGCTTCCTACGATGCCGTCCGAGGGCGCTACGGACTGCCCGAAGATCCAGAGCCGTGGCTGAACTGGCGATCCGAAGGTCTCAACCGACATCCCGTGCGACTGACCCACACATCTTCCCCTTCGGTGTTTGTTCGACGGGTACGCTGGGGTCCCGCGGTTGCCCCGTGCGACTGCTCCACGGGGAAGGAGAGTCCCCTCACACTCAGGTACCGATTTCCCGACGACCACCGCGTCGAGTCGATCTCGGATATCTTCGAAGAACGTGACACGGTGCTACATCTGCTGGGCATCGCCGTGCGCTCGAAGCTGGTGAGCCATACCGTCATTACGGCGCTCCCGCGGTGGATGAGCAGGATCGATCCATACTTCCCAACGGATCCCCCCGGCGGCGATTGGGGCGTGTTCGATGTGTGGCCCAAAGACCATGCGCCAACCCGGAAGGAGATCGACGAGTTCGTGGCTGCAGCGCGCGGATGGGTTTCGTTCTGCGCTGGCAGGCGAGACCGGCGCATGGAGCTGGCGGTCCGGCGCACGGCCGCTTGCTTCGGGATCGCCGGAGGCAGGTTCGGCGTTGAAGAGCGCCTCCTCGACGCCGGCATCGCCCTAGAGGCAATGTACGGTCCGATCGATGTCGGCATCACACGCAATATCCGTCGGCGAGTCCTCCGCAACGAGCGCGCACGCCGTGGCCAGTGCCGTCTCCATGCAAGTGCCGCCCGAGGTGGTTATGCGTTCGTTCTCTCGCCTCACCTCGAAGTGCTCCGGTAGCGACGCAGGCGCGACGCTGATCGTGGCGAACCGTCCCTTGTGCCATACGATCGTCTCGTCCGCGTTTCCCCTTGAGTTCAGCAGGAACTCCGCGCCTCCATACTCAAAGAACTTCACCACATCGCCGTAGTTCAGGCTTCCCAACCAGAGGCGTCCGGAGGCCGTGAGGGTCCATGTCCCGTCGTCGACATCGCAGAGCCAACGTTGATCGACCAAGAACGCAAGCACGGCGGCGACCTCCGCGTCGGCGAGCCTTTCGTCCGGGAGTCCCAGCCTGCCTTCCGCGTCCGCCGCCGCGACGCCGAGCAGGTCGAGCAGCAGTCTCACACTCATTGGCTCACGCCCTTCCCGTTGACATTGCCACGACGACTCTCCCGCTACCACGCTGTCGTCAAGCGAGCGCCCTGCGTCGCACGCGCATCAGGCGCTGAGGAGAATCTCACCCCTCACGCAGGGGAAGCCCTTCTAGGCGGGTGGGTTGGACGACGACATGACCAACCTCTCCCAATCCGGGAAGCTCCCTCGTCGCAGCAACTCTCGGAGCGTCCTCTGGGCGAGGGCAAACCCTGAGTCAGCGCTCGCCTTGCCATCCACTCGTTTCTTGCCGTGTGCGATCGAGCTTCGGAGGCCGTAGAACTGCTTGACCTCCTCGCCAATGTTGATCCTCCCCTCGGTTGTATCGGATAGCAGGTGTCCGGCCCTGGTCTGGAGTCGGTAGGACAGTTCGGGAGACTGCAACTCGTACAACACCTCAAGCGCGATTGCGGTGTCGAGGATTCGATCCTGCAACGAAAACCGTCCACGGTTCCTCTGGATTGATGACGCTATGCGGTCCAACCCCAGTTCGAGCGTACTGCGCTTTTCGACCTCAAATCGGGACCACGCGGATACGAGGTCTCGAAGATCGCCGATGTGCTCCGGGGTTAGATCCTTCTTGGTCCAGGCGTGGTCGTTGAAGAAGGTGCCCCATGAGGTAGGACCGAATGCGGGACTCACATCAACGAAATCGGGCGCGCAGACGAGGTCAGCCAGTTTCTCGACCCGATGAGACGCGCTGATCCGGAGCAGGTCGAAGATCACGCCTTCGCTGCACCCAGCGAGGCACTGGAACTTGGGCTTGGGCGCTAGGGAAGCAGAATCGTTGGCCGTGCTTGGCGGAACAAGGCAAGGGCCCCACGTCATCTTGCGGGCGAGGACCAACGCCCCCATGGCAACATAGTCATGCTTGACGGCGGCCGGGAGTAACGGATCGTTTCTCAACGATCCCAGCTGGGTTCCCACCAATCCCCGTTGGACGGCGAGGCCAAGGGCTAGGATATCGAGACCTTCGGATATCTGTGCCTGACCGGTCATGGTGACTCCACCGAACACCCAGATTTCATAGCCCGGCACCTGATCCTCCCCGCTGAGCGTCAGGAATCGGTCAATGAGGACCGTGGCTTCCCGGCAGCCACGCCTGACAGCGGTACGAGTCAGATTCCGGATCAGATCCAGCAACTCCATCCGGAACCCCCTGGACGGCATCAAGACGAATGTCGCCGCGTCACGACCGGTCCCTTCGGAGTTCCCCTTGATGACCGGATGTTGGCCGAGCAGGTCCAACAAGTCGTCTGGATCGGCGTTCAGTTCTGGCGAGTACTGCTCGAAGGCAGCGCGGGCGCTGCCTTCGAGGTTCGCAAGGCTTCCGATCGCGCGGTACTGTTCGTTCGTGAGCGGTGGCTGGTCGATGCGTTTCGCTGTCACCGACTCGACCAACCTACCTAGAGCCCGCTCGACGGACTCGGTCCATTCCTGTCTGTCCCACTTACGCTTCGGTATCCTGTTCACTTGACGACTCCCCCGAGGTCTCGGCTTCCGTGTGGCCCAGTATCCTAAACACCGACTCAGGCCGAGCCAGTCGTTCCGGATGCGGAGGGAAAGGTCGGGTCGCCATCCCCTCGCATACGCTACTTCCGCCGGAGACCCAAGAGGGGCGGCCGACGAACGTGGACTTCCTCGGCCGCGCGCTCGTAGCCGTCGGTGCCGGGGTCCGGACCTGACTTGGCGTCGCTATAACGGTCGCCCACTTGCTGCGGACGCCGAGGATCCGATGAAAGGTAATGCCCGTCCGCTGGCACATACGACCGGTCAGACTTCCCTCAATTAGGGGTGCCATTTGCCGTGGGGCATCCCATGGTCACGCCCATGCCCTCCACCCCACCCGACTGACTGCACGCTGCACAGGCAAGAGCCCGACCCGCGGCCAGAGTTGGGGAAGCAGGTAGTCTTAGAGGACCACAGCTCGACGAGTCGGCACGGTAAGCGCCCGCTAACAGCCCGTATCCTTCTTGCGCACGGACCCACTAGTCACTTGGGGGCGTCCATGGCTCGAACAGGCGCATGCCGGTACGCGTGAGTTCCACGTCGATCGTCTCCGGCATGTCCGCCCGCTGGTCGCTGCTCAGACTCCAAGCCAATCTGTACTCGGCCTGCGCTTGATACTTCGTTCGCTTGCGAAACCAGCGGTCTATCTGGAACACTTCGGTCGGATCTCCGCTTGGCGGCGCTTCTTCGAACGTATAGGCTACCCAGCCACTCGCTCCTTCCATTAGGTGGCGGGCTATCCGCTCGGTCGCGAGCCACTGCTTGATGCCGCACTCGATCTCGAACTGAACCGCGTCGATGTCCGCCGTCACCGTCCACGCGTCGTAGCGATCAGGCAGTGCGGTGCGGAGCCGTTCCCACTCCTCCCTCGCCGTTGGCTCGCGCGCCAGGCATAGCAGATACGGACTGGCGATCTCGTCGTCGCTGACAACCAAGTTCTGACTCACACTCCATTCGCCGGATCCGGTGCGCCGAAGCGCCAGTTCCGGATCGTCGTCCCTCTCGGAGAACAGCGCCCGCCACCCTTCGGTTTCGGCTGCCGATCCCTCATGCTCCTCCCTCGCCCTGCGAGCCCCAGCCGGGAGCCCATCCCCGGGTTCCCACTCGACCGATAGGTGCCCCCCTTCCACCTTCGCCCTCACCTCGCCCTCCCTGCGATCGCCCACGCCGTCTTCTTCGCCGATCTTCCGATACACCGATGCCTTGCAGAGCCGCACCCCGCCGGTCTCGCTCGGCAAGTACCGTTTCTCCCAGCCTCTTATCAGCCGCATTTTGTTGTCTTCACGGGAATCATCCGTTTGCCGGACGACTCTCCGGTCTGTCGGCCCTCGCGCACCGCGCGGGCCGAGCGTTGTTTCGGGTCTCTTCTCCCACTGGTGCGCAGGATCGCCGCGCTCAGCCGCGAGATGCGGTCGCCGGACGCACCGCCGGCCGGGTCTGGATCCATCAATGCTCCACTCGCTGGCGGGTCAGGCGGAGCTGAAGGGAGGGCTCCGGCCGATCGGTCCGGCCGCACTGCGCCGAGCCGGCGGAGTGGAGGATAGCGCGAATTGTGCCGAAAGTCACCAACATGCTACGAGCTGTGTCGCGACGGCCACGGATTGATCACGACAAGGCCATAAGCGTTACAGAAATGCCTCCCGATAACTGGAGGTATCGAGAGCTTATTGGGGGTGAGCAAAGATAGGCAGAGGGCCTGAAGCCGGGCAAATGCGGGGGCCCCCCGGGTCCGGGGTTCACCGGCGTTTCTGGAGCCGCGCGAGCTGCGCGGCGCCGTTGCGCTTGGCAAGCAGGCGTTCGCCGTAGCGCTGCACCATGTGGGAGCTCTTCCAGCGCCCGGCCTGCATGATGGCCGCGGTCCCGATGCCCGATGCGATCATGTCCTGGGCCGCTCCCACCCGGGGGCTGTGCCCGGAGAGGCGTCGGACGATCCGGGGCGGCAGCCCGGCGCGCGCGGCCATCGCGCGGTAGATGCGGGGCACCTGGCTCGCATCGAGCCTTCCGCCCACGGCGCCGCCCTTGCGCACGGAACGGAAGAGCGGCCCGGCGGTGATCCGGCTCGCGTCCAGCCATTCCTTGAGCAGCCTCACGCTGTCGCGGTGCAGGTACAGCACCGCCCCGCAGCCCTCCGGATCGTTCTTCGCCCGGCGCACGAGCAGCGAGGCCGATCCGCCCCTATCCGTCGTCACATCAACGACTTCCATCGCGACCAGCTCGGAGCGGCGCAACATGGCGTCGTAGGCCACGGCCAGGAGCGCGCGGTTCCGGATGTCGATCAGTCGGTCGCCGCCCCCCTCAAGCAGCCGTTCGCGGAGCTTCCAGGTCAGGCCCTGCACCTGCGTCTGCCGGCATCCCATGCGCCGGCGCATCCGGCGCATTGCCCCCTGCACTTCGGCGTGCTCCGACGGACTCCGCTCCCCGGCCGCCTTGTGCGCGGCGGCGATGCTCGAGACGTAGCGGCGCACGGTGGCGGGCGCACGGACGCGCTCCATCGCATCGATGTAGGCCGCCACCGTGGCCGCACGCGCGGGGAGCGGGCACAGCCCCCGCTCGGCGCACCACGCCGCGAACCGTCCCAGGTCCGCCCTGCGGGCCCGCACCGTGTTGGCGCTGAGGGAGCCGTCGGCGGCGGTCTCCAGGTACGCCCTCAGGCGCTCGTCGGATTGTGCCTCTCCTGTGGCCGACGTGGAAATATCGGTCACTCGTTCTAGGTGTGTATTGGTCATAACCCATTGAAGGCTAATGAGATACGTGCTCACAGACAACTCTCGATACCTCCAGGTATCGGGAGCAAAACCCCTTGCGAACCTGACCGGTTCGGTCGTCGGTAGGCCGTGCCGGCTCGACGGACGAGGCTTGGATCCTGAGAAGTTGCGAGATATCGAGGGCTGGAAGATCGCGGCGCCGGAAGCGGGCGCTGCGCTTGGGCCTCCCGTGTGCGGCGGGGCCTGCTTCCTCCCGCGGCGGCTCCGATGCTCCCGTCCGCCTCGCGTGCTTCGGGCGCGGGGCGGCCTGCCTGCTCACCGTCGGGCTGGCCCTGCTGCTCACCGCCGAGGCGGCCTGGGCCCAAACCGACACCACGCTCGTCAGCAACACCGGGCAGGTCAGAGAGACAGGCGCCTCCCACGTCGTCGGCAATCGCGGGGGCTCTAACCAGGACATGGCCCTAGCCTTCACCACCGGCGATAACGCGGCCGGGTACGTGCTCTCCGAGGTCGATGTCAGGATCCATAGTAGCAGCGGCGCTCCCACGCTCGTTGTCAGCGTCTACAACACGGCATCCGGCAGTCCCACGACCAGCCTGCACGAACTGGCTAACCCGGCGTCCTTGACGACCGGCGCGATCAACACGTTCGCCGCGCCCGCGGGCGCGGCATTGCAGCCGAACACGACATACGCCCTCGTGTTCGACGTCACCTCCACGGGCACGACAGATCAGGTCGGATTCTCAAGTACACTCAGTGATAGCGAGGATACGGTCTCGGCGAGCGGATGGAGCATTGCAAACAACCGACATAATCGGACGAATGATGGTGCATGGACTGTCGGTAGCACGTACATAGCGCTCATCGCGATCAAGGGCCGCCTGCGCGAGCCGCCGGCCTTCTCCAGCGCGTGGGTGAACGGCACCGCACTGGAAGTCACGTTCGACCGGACCCTGGACGCGGATTCGGCGTCGGCGAGCAGCGCGTTCACCGTGACCGCGACGCCCGAGAGTGGCGCCGCGAGGATGATCAACGGCACCAGCGCGGCCGTGACGATCGACGGCGCCACCGCGAGCGTGACCCTGGCCGAGGCGGTGGCCGAAGGCGAGGCGGTTACGGTGAGCTACGCCAAACCGGCCAGCAAACCGCTGCGGGGTGCCAACGGGGACGAGGTGCTGGACTTCTCCGGCCAGCCGGTGTTCAACGCCACCGGCGACACGGAGGGGCCGGAGTTCGTCAGCGCGGCGGTGAACGGCACGACGCTGACCATCACCTTCAACGAGCCGCTGGACGAGAGCGTGACGGTGGCGGCGGACCAGTTTCGGGTCGACCTCGACAACGTCGGCCGGATCCCGTCTGGCGCTTCCGTGTCCGGCACCGAGGTGACCGTGACCCTCCCCACGGCGGCCCGCCATGGCCAAGTGGTGTGGTTGTTGTATGTGCAGTCGGATGACGCCGCGAAGCGGCTCAAGGACCGTTCGGGCAACCTCCTCGACCCCCTGCAAAGGCCCGTGACCAACAACACCCCGCCGGCCTTCTCCTCGGCATCGGTGAACGGGGATGAGCTGACGATCACCTTCGACGGGGGCCTGGACGAGGCCGCGGGCTCGAAGCCTGCGGGCACCGACTTCGCGGTGACCGTGGACGGCGACGCGGTGGCTCTGACGGATACGAACCCGGTGGCGGTGAGCGACACCACCGTGACGCTGACGCTGGCCGCGGCGGTGGCGCGCATCGACACGCTGACGGTGGGCTACACGCCGGGCGACAACCGGCTCAAGGACGCCGACAACGCGATGGAGGAGGTGCCGGGCTTCGCCGCCCAGGCGGTGACCAACGACACGCCGGCGGACACGGACCCGCCGGAGTTCGTGAGCGCGGAGGTGCACGGGGCGGCGCTGACCGTGACCTTCGACGAGGACCTGGACACGTCGCAGGTGCCGCCAGTGGGCACCTTCAGGGTCACGGTGGACGGCAACGCGCGGTTTTTCAACCCGGACATCACGCTTTCGGTCGGGGTGCGGACCGTCGGGATGACCCTGGCATCGGCGGTGACTCACGGGCAGGCGGTGACGGTGCTGTACACGCGGTTCATCGTCCCGGGGTTTCCGATCATGGGTCCTCACATCGAGGACCTCTCCGGCAACAGGCTGCTGGAGTTCTCCCCGCAGGCGGTGACCAACAACACCCCGCCGGCGTACTCCAGCTCGTCGGTGAACGGGGATGAGTTGACGATCACCTTCGACGGCGGCCTGGACGAGGCCGCTGGCTCGAAGCCGGCGGCGACCGACTTCGCGGTGACGGTGAACGGGAGCGCGGTGAGCCTTGCGGAGACGAACCCGGTGGCGGTGAGCGACACCACGGTGACGCTGACGCTGGCCGACGCGGTGCTGGTCGTCGACACGCTGACGGTGGGCTACACGCCGGGGACCAACAAGCTCAAGGACGCCGACGGGGCGATGCACGAGGTGCCGGGCTTCTCCGGCCAGGCGGTGACCAACGACACGCCGGCGGACACGGACCCGCCGGAGTTCGTGAGCGCGGAGGTGCACGGGGCGGCGCTGACCGTGACCTTCGACGAGGACCTGGACACGTCGCAGGTGCCGCCAGTGGGCACCTTCAGGGTCACGGTGGACGGCAACGCGCGGTTTTTCAACCCGGACATCACGCTTTCGGTCGGGGTGCGGACCGTCGGGATGACCCTGGCATCGGCGGTGACTCACGGGCAGGCGGTGACGGTGCTGTACACGCGGTTCATCGTCCCGGGGGTTCCGATCATGGGTCCTCACATCGAGGACCTCTCCGGCAACAGGCTGCTGGAGTTCTCCCCGCAGGCGGTGACCAACAACACCCCGCCGCGGTTCTCCTCGGCGGCGGTGAACGGGGACGAGCTGACCGTCACCTTCGACGGCGGCCTGGACGAGGCCGCTGGCTCGAAGCCGGCGGCGACCGACTTCGCGGTGACGGTGAACGGGAGCGCGGTGAGCCTTGCGGAGACGAACCCGGTGGCGGTGAGCGACACCACGGTGACGCTGACGCTGGCCGACGCGGTGCTGGTCGTCGACACGCTGACGGTGGGCTACACGCCGGGGACCAACAAGCTCAAGGACGCCGACGGGGCGATGCACGAGGTGCCGGGCTTCTCCGGCCAGGCGGTGACCAACGACACGCCGGCGGACACGGACCCGCCGGAGTTCGTGAGCGCGGAGGTGCACGGGGCGGCGCTGACCGTGACCTTCGACGAGGACCTGGACACGTCGCAGGTGCCGCCAGTGGGCACCTTCAGGGTCACGGTGGACGGCAACGCGCGGTTTTTCAACCCGGACATCACGCTTTCGGTCGGGGTGCGGACCGTCGGGATGACCCTGGCATCGGCGGTGACTCACGGGCAGGCGGTGACGGTGCTGTACACGCGGTTCATCGTCCCGGGGGTTCCGATCATGGGTCCTCACATCGAGGACCTCTCCGGCAACAGGCTGCTGGAGTTCTCCCCGCAGGCGGTGACCAACAACACCCCGCCGCGGTTCTCCTCGGCGGCGGTGAACGGGGACGAGCTGACCGTCACCTTCGACGGCGGCCTGGACGAGAGCGCGGCGGGGAGGCCGGCGGCGACGCGCTTCACGGTGAAGCGGACGCGGGAGGGGACCGAGAGCACCCTGAGCCTGGCGGAGACGGACCCGGTGGTGGTCAGCGGATCCCAGGTGACGTTGACGCTGGCCGAGGCGGTGCAGAGCATCGACGCGGTTACGGTGGCCTATACGGCTGGGGATGATGCAAACCCGCTGCGGGACGCCGACCATGCGATGAACGAGGTGCCGGACTTCGCGGCACAGACGGTGACCAACGACACGCCGGCGGACACGACGCGGCCGACCGTGACGAGCGCGGCCATCAACGGGGTGAACCGGCCCGTCACGCTGGCGGTCACCTTCGACGAGTCGCTGCAGAACGCGGCGCAGCACCAAAGCACCGCGTTCCTTCTCATCGTGGACGGTGCTGCTGGCAGATCGCAGAACGTTTCGGTGTCCGGCAACACCGCGACGGTGACCTTCGCTGCCAACGACTGGGTCCGGCACGGCCATACCCTGACGATGGACTACGAGGTGCCGTCGGACCCCGACCTGCGGATCAAGGACCTGTCCGGGAACGAGGCGCTGCCCTTCGTCGCCAAGGCGGTGACCAACAACACGCCGCCGCAGTTCTCCTCGGCGGCGGTGAACGGGGATGAGTTGACGATCACCTTCGACGGCGGCCTGGCGACGGACGCGGGCTCGCTGCCGGCGGAAACCGACTTCGCGGTGACGGTGGCTGGCGACACGGTGGACCTGGCGGAGACCGATCCGGTGGCGGTCAGCGACACCACGGTGACGCTGGCGCTGGCCGAGGCGGTGCTGCGCGTCCAGGCGGTGACGGTGGGCTACACGCCGGGCACCAACCGGCTCAAGGACGCCGATGGGCCGATGCACGAGGTGCCGGGCTTCAGCGGCAAGGCGGTGACCAACGACACGCCGGCGGACACGACGCGGCCGGGGTTCGTCAGCGCGGTGGTGAACGGGACGGCGCTGACCATCACCTTCGACGAGCCGCTGGACGAGAGCGTGACACGCTGGGCGGGCGCGTTCCGGACCCAGATAGCGGGCGATCCGACGTTCCACGCGTTGGCAAGCTTTGACGGCATCTCGGGGGCGACGGTGACTGCGACCCTGGCCGCGTCGGCGGGTCACGGCACCGTGATCACGGTATCGTACCAGCCATCGACCCAACAAGACCGGTTGCTCAAGGACCGTTCGGGCAACCTCCTCAACCCCGCCGAAGTCAACAAAAGGGCCGTGACCAACAACACGCCGCCGGTCTTCTCCTCTGCGTCGGTGAACGCCTCGACGCTGACGATCACCTTAGACGGCGGCCTGGACGAGGACGCGGGCGCGAAGCCGGCGGGGACCGACTTCGCGGTGACGGTGGCTGGCGACACGGTGGCCCTGGCGGAGACGAACCCGGTCGCGGTCAGCGACACCACGGTGACGCTGGCGCTGGCCGAGTCGGTGCTGCGCATCGACACGGTGACGGTGGGCTACACGCCGGGCACCAACCGGCTCAAGGACGCCGACGGGGCGATGGACGAGGTGCCGGCCTTCTCGGACAAGGCGGTGACCAACGACACGCCGGCGGACACGACGCGGCCGGGGTTCGTCAGCGCGGTGGTGAACGGGACGGCGCTGACCATCACCTTCGACGAGCCGCTGGACGAGAGCGTGACACGCTGGGCGGGCGCGTTCCGGACCCAGATAGCGGGCGATCCGACGTTCCACGCGTTGGCAAGCTTTGACGGCATCTCGGGGGCGACGGTGACTGCGACCCTGGCCGCGTCGGCGGGTCACGGCACCGTGATCACGGTATCGTACCAGCCATCGACCCAACAAGACCGGTTGCTCAAGGACCGTTCGGGCAACCTCCTCAACCCCGCCGAAGTCAACAAAAGGGCCGTGACCAACAACACGCCGCCGGCCTTCTCCTCCGCGGCGGTGAACGGCTCGACGCTGACGATCACCTTCGACGGTGGCCTGGCCACGGACGCGGCCTCGCTGCCTGCGGAGACCGACTTCGCGGTGACGGTGAACGGGAGCGCGGTGAGCCTTGCGGAGACGAACCCGGTGGCGGTCAACGACACCACGGTGACGCTGGCGCTGGCCGAGGCGGTGCTGCGCGTCGACACGCTGACGGTGGCCTACACGCCGGGCACCAACAAGCTCAAGGACGCCGACGGGGCGATGCACGAGGTGCCGGGCTTCACCGCCCAGGCGGTGACCAACGACACCTCGGCGGACACGGAGGTGCCGGAGTTCGTGAGCGCGGCGGTGAACGGGACGGCGCTGACGGTGACGTTTGACGAGCCGCTGGACGAGAGCGTGCCGCAGGACGGGGGCTTGGCCCCGTTCGTAATCTCGGTCGGGGAGAGTGGAAGATGGCCCCTGAGCTATTCCATCGTGGGCGCCACGGTGACGCTGACGCTCAGCGCGGATCAGGCGGTGACCCACGGACAGACGGCGACGGTGGGTTACGTCCAGCCTACTCCCGTCGCCAATCGGTTCAAGGACCTTTCCGGGAACCAGCTGGCCACCTTCGGCGGCCAGCCCGTGACCAACAACACCCCGCCAGCCTTCTCCTCCGCGTCGGTGGACGGCTCGACGCTGACCATCACGTTCAGCGGGGGTCTGGACGCCGGCTCGGTGCCCGGCACGTCCGCGTTCACGGTGAAGGGGATCGGCGCGGACCAGACGCCGACCGGTGTCGCGGTCTCGGGTCGGACAGTGAGCCTGACGCTCGCCCGGCGTGCGATGGGTGGGGAGACGGTGAAGGTGAGCTACACCAAGCCGAACGCCAACCCTGTACGGGACGCCGACAACGCGCAGAACCCGGTGCCGGCGTTCACCGACCAGCCGGTGACCAACGCGCCGTCGGACAGGCCGGTGATCAACCTGGTGCGGATCGTCTCGCAGCCGACGCACGACGCGGACGGCGACGGCAGGGACGACACCTACATCCAGAACGACACGATTCTCGTCGACGTGGAGTTCAGCAGCCCGGTCGAGGTCACGGGCGGCGGAGACGTGCGCCTGCGCCTCGACATCGGCGACGACGACAGCGACATGGGCAACAGCCGGCAGGTGATCGGGCCGCCCGCGGTTGTGCAGAGCGGCAGGGTGCTGCGCTTCAAGTACGGGGTCAAGTCCACCGACGCGGATACCACCGACGGGGTGTGGGTGCAGACGGGCGGGTCGAACCGGGTGGTGTTCGAGCCGCACGCGGGCCAGAAGGTCGTGAGCGCGGTCACGGCCACGCCCGCGGATCTGACGAAGGCGGGCCTGCCGACCACGGGGGACACGCTGCACAAGGTCGACGGCAGCAGGACGAGCGTCGCGGGGCCGACCGTCTCGCAGGCGGTCGTGAACGGCGCGACGCTGACGTTGACCTTCGACAAGACGCTGGACACGTCGGTGGACAAGACCGAGCTGGCCCTTTACCTGTCGGTGAAGGGCGCCGGCACCATCCACAACGCCAACCCCAACGCCAGCCAGCATCCGAGCGCGATCACCGTGCAGGGCTCGACGCTGAGGCTCACGCTCGGCACGCCGGCGCGCGCCGGCGAGACCGTCACGCTCACCTACGACGGCATTCTGCTGCAGGACACCGGCGGCAACCGGGCGCCGCAGTTCGTGGACTTGGCGGTGACGAACAACACGCCGGACGAGGCGGGACCTTCGCCGGTGCGCGCCACCGTGGTGCGCGACACGTTGAAAGTGGCGTTCGACGGTACGCTGGACCTGACCTCGGCGCCGGCGGGGAGCGCGTTCCGGATCGATACGCACGATGCGAACGGTGACGTGCGCAAGATCCCGGGCACGGGCACGGCGGCCCTCAGCGCACGGTCCGTCACCGTGATCCTGGCCGGCTCGGTGCGCGCAAACGAGCGGGCCTACGTGTACTACACGAAGCCGGCCACGAACCCGCTGCGCAGCGCGAGCGCGGCCCTCGGAAACCCCGAGGTGCTGTCGTTCGAGTTCTTCCGGGCGGTGACGGTTGGGGACCTCGTCGCGCCGGAGCTCGTCGGCGGCGCGGTTTCCCAGACGGGGACCAGCTCCGAGTCCAAGATGGTCCTGACGTACGACGAGGCGCTGGACGAGTCCTCCGTGCCGGCGGCCGGGGACTTCGCGGTGACCGTCGGCAGCGACGCCGTGACGATCTCGGATGTCGCGGTCGCGGCCCGCAACGTGCTCCTGGCGCTGAGCCGGGGCGCCGCCTCTGGCGAGACGTTCGCGGTGACCTACTCGCCCGGGGCGAACCCGATCCGGGACAAGGCGCGCAACGCCGCGGCGCCCTTCAACACGACGCTGGACGCCGCGGGGTCCGGCGCACCGACGCTGCGATCGGTGTCCGTGTACGGCGTCCGGATTTCGCTGACCTACGACAAGCCCCTCGATCCGGGCAGCCTGCCGGCGCCGGCGGCGTTCTCGTTCCACTATCCGCTGCACCGGGACGAGACCGAGCGGGACGAATACCGCGCCGGCATCGCCACCGTCGGCGTGGAGGACTCGACGGCGGTGTTGCACCTGAACAACGCCATATACCCCTGCGATCCTGAGTTCACGGTGACCTACGAGAGGCCGGCCACGTCCCCCCTCCAGAGCCTCGACGGCACGGAGGCCGACACGCTCATGTACCGGCCGGTGACGAACGAGCGGCTTAAATGGTGCGGCAAATCCTGGGTTAAGAGCGCGAGGACGGGCAGCGTCATTCTGAGCGCCGGGCGACCGTTTGCGAAGGACGCGGAGCCACGGAGCGAGTGGTTCACGGTCACGGCGTCGGGCGGAAGCGTGACGGTGACGGGCGCCGCGTTCTCGCCCGACGACCCGCGCGAGCTGAAGCTGACGCTGAGCCGCGACCTCGCCGCGGGCGAGACGGTGACGGTGAGCTACACCCGGCCTGAAGGCGAGTCGGGACTGTGGGACATCGACGGCAACCAGCTTGCGGACGTCGAGGACGTGCCGGTGGACAACGATGCGCCGGCGGTCCCGGCGGCGCCCGCCGCGCCGACGCTGGCGCGGGCGTCCGACACCAGCGTCGAGGCGACCTGGACGGAGCCCGACGCGAACTCGCCGGTCACGGGCTACGACGTGCAGTACCGGCGCCGGGGCGCCGCGGACTGGACGGACCACCGCCACGAGGGTACGGGGACCTCGGCCACGATCGGCGGGCTGGCCGCGGGGCGGAGCTACGAGGCGCGGGTGCGGGCGCGGAACGCCGCGGGTGCGGGCGCGTGGTCGGAGCCGGGAGCCGGCCACACGGGCCCGGCCCGGTTCGAGAGCGCGGCGACGCCCGCGGACGGGCGCGGCGTGACGCTCGCGTTCACGAAGGACATCCTGAACGCGGGCGCGGGCACGGACTACACGGTGACGGTCGACGGCGAGGCGCGGCCGACCGGGGGCGCGTCCCGCGAAGACGACACGGTGGACCTGCGGCTGGCGGAGCCGGTGCGGTGGGGCGAGACGGTCACGGTGGCCTACGTGCAGCCGTCGGGCGGCACGGTGCTGCGCGATGCCGACGGACTCGCCGTCGAGAGCTTCGGCCCGGAGGCGGTGGCCAACACGGTGCCGCGGCCGGAGAACAGCGCCGCCACTGGCGCGCCCGTGATCGAGGGCACGGCGCGGGTGGGCGAGACGCTGACCGCCTCGACGGCGGACATCGAGGACGCGGACGGGCTGACCGGCGCGGTATTCGCCCACCAGTGGCTGTCGGACGGAGCGGACATCGCCGGCGCGACGGACACGCGCTACACGCTGACGGATGCCGACGAGGGCGCGGCGATCCGGGTGCGGGTGACGTTCACCGACGACGCGGGCTACGAGGAGACGCTCCTCAGCGCGGCGACCGAGCCGGTCGCGCCCCCGCTGCCGCCGCTCACGGCGTCGTTCCGCGACGTGCCGGCCGAACACGAGGGGCGCGGCATGGACTTCAGCTTCGAGTTGCGGTTCAGCGAGGACTTCGGCGGGCGCCTGGACTACAGGAAGCTCAGGGACGAGGCGCTGCAGGCGACGAACGCGCGGGTGACGGGCGCCGAGCGCGTGGCGCAGAACCAGAACCGGCGCTGGACGATCACGGTGCGTCCGCGCTCCTCCGACAGCGTGACGGTTACCCTGGCGGCGACGACCGACTGCTCGGCGGCGGGCGCGATCTGCACGCCGGACGGGCGGCCGCTGTCGAACTCGCCGACGGCGACGGTGGCGGGACCGTCGAACCGGCCGGCCACGGGCGCGCCCGTGATCGAGGGCACGGCGCAGGTGGGCGAGACGCTCACCGCGTCCACGACTGACATCGAGGATCCGGACGGGCTGAGCGGAGCGGTGTTCGCCCATCAATGGCTGTCGGACGGAGCAGACATCGCCGGCGCAACGGATGCGAGCTACACGCTGACCGACGAGGACGAGGGCGCGGCGATCCGGGTGCGGGTGACGTTCACCGACGACGCGGGCACCGAGGAGACGCTCGTCAGTGCGGCCACCGAGCCGGTGGCGCCCCGGCCGAACCGGCCCGCCACGGGGGCGCCGACGATCTCCGGGACTGTCCGGGTGGGCGAGACGCTCACCGCCTCGACGGCGGAGATCGAGGACCCGGACGGGCTGAGCGGAGCGGTGTTCGCCCACCAGTGGCTGTCGGACGGCGCGGACATCTCTGGCGCGACGGACGCGAGCTATACGCTGACCGACGAGGACGAGGGTGCGGCGATCCGGGTGCGGGTGACGTTCACCGACGACATGGGCAACGACGAGACGCTCCTCAGCGCGCCGACCGAGCCGGTCGCGCCGGGGCTGCCGCCGCTCACGGCGTCGTTCCGCGACGTGCCGGCCTCGCACGGCGGTGAGGGCCAGGAGTTCAGCTTCGAGCTTCGGTTCAGCGAGGACTTCATGGGGCTGTCCTACAGGAAGCTCCGGGACGAGGCGCTCGAGGCGACGAACGGGCGCGTGACCGGCGCCGGGCGCGTGACGCAGAACCGGAACCGGCGCTGGACGATCACGGTGCGTCCGAGTTCGTCGGACGCCGTGACGGTCACGCTGGAGGCGACGACCGACTGCTCGGCGGCGGGCGCGATCTGCACGCCGGACGGGCGGCCGCTGTCGAACTCCGTCTCGGCGACGATCGACGGGCCGCCGGCCCCTGAGGCGACCGGCGTGAAGGTGTCATCGAACGCTGGCGCGGACGATACCTACGGCCTGGGCGACACGATCCGCGTGACGGTGACCTTCAGCGAAGCGGTCGAGGTGACGGGCGCGCCGCGTCTGAAGATCGACATGGATCCGGCGGACTGGGGCGAGAAGTGGGCCGGCTACACGAGTGGCGGAGGCGGCGGCGCGCTGACGTTCGCCCACGTGGTGGTGCAGCCGAATCTGTCGACCCGGGGCATCGCGGTGCTCGCAAGCACGCTCGAACTCAACGGCGGCACGATCCGGTCGGCCGCGACCGGCGTGGACGCCGAGCTGGCACATGCCGGCCTCGGCCATGACCCGAAGCACAAGGTGGACTGGCAACAGAGCGCGGGGGACGCGGCCAACGCTTCGGCGGCCCGCGACTCGGTTGTCCTCGCGGGCCAGGCCCTGACCGCCGTGGACGGCTTGACCCCGGACGAGGGTGCCGCCGCGCTGTTTGGCGAGCGGACGCTCGGCGCGGCCCGGCAGGCCGCGCTCGATCGCCTGGGCAACGGGAACGGCCGCTACGATCTCGGCGACCTGCTCTCCTGGATCGAGCGCTGTCGAAGGGGTGAAGCACGGTGCGGCGGCACGCCTGCCGGTTCCCCTCCCGCTTCGGACGCCGCCCTCGCCGGCGGCGCCGCAGCGGAACGACGGGGCAACTCCAGGCGCCGTGGACGCTCACCGGTTCGCCGCAAGCGCCGCCGGGCGGGCAGGGCCGGATGGCCGCTCGCCATGCTCTTCGCCGTGGCGACGATCTGGTCGTGCACCGGCGATCTGGTGGGGCCGACCATGGTGGACGCCCCGCCGGTTCCGGGATACCTGACCGTCGAGTTCTCCCCGCCGCCCGGCAGCCGCGACATCGGCGTCCTGCTGCGGCTCGAGGGTCCCGGCATCGAGACCGCGCGCGTGTCCGGTCCCGGTCTGGCGCTGTACCAGTCCGAGTCGTCCGCGCCGCGCCAGATCATCGTGGCGGGCTCCCTGCGGCCGGGTCCCCTCGTGCGGTTCCGGGTGCCGGACCGCGGCCAGCTTCCCCTGTACCGGGTTCGCGTCCTGGAGGTCACGGGCGAGGACTACGGGCTCAGGGACGCAGCCGAGTACCGGGCCATGATCACGCACTGACTGCCCTTGACGTGACGGGTCCCCCGAAATGCGTGCCGCGGTTCGCCTGCGTCAGGGGGACTGCGGCGACCGCGGCGCCGTCCGCCTCCCCGATCCCGGCCTCCGCAAACGACGGTTCGCAGGCACTGTAGCGCCGCCCGCCGGCGGCGCACTCCAAGACGCGCGCGGCCGGACCGCGCACGGATTCTCACTCCCCCGCCGGGCCTCGACCGGCTCACCTGGCGCGGTCCCCTCCTCCGAGCGACCCGCTCGGCTTCCCGGACGAGTTCCGATTCCCGCGCCGGGCGTTCGAGCGCGGACGCACCCAAGGCTCGGCTCCCCTCCGTCGAGCCTCGCATCACACCACGCCGGCCTCGGATGCCGTTCCTCGCGGGGGCGCTCCGCCACCGCACTGGCGGCGGGCTCCGACGGCTCTGGGACAACGTGGGACAACTATAGACACCAGAGACACTTAGGAGATTTCCTAAGTGTTGACTCCCTTGCAAATACCGCTTCAACGTTACGGGCATGACGCGGCTGGAACGGCAGTCACATGGCGACGCTGGAGGAGCAATTCAACACACGGCTGAACGCGTTTCTGGCACTCTCGGGCATGAGTCCGACGACGCTCGGCATGCTGGCGGTGGGCGATCCGAACCTGTTGCGCCAGATCGAGCGGGGACGCTCGCCGTCGCTACGGACGGCGGACCGGATTCTGGCCTTCATTGCCGCCTGGGAGCTGGACTCGGGCGGGGCCAGGGCTCCGCCCGGGCGGCGAGGCAGGGCGAAGCCGGCAACGCGGGCCAGGAAGGCGAGGCGGAGCGGAGCGATGACCAGGAAGCGCAGCAGCGAGAGCACGAAGCCGGCTACCCGTCTCCTGCGGATCTCGGAGGTGCAGGCCCGGACGAGCCTGGGCCGGAGCACGATCTACCGGTGGGTGGCCGAGGGTCGCTTCCCCGCGCCGATCTGGCTGAGCGACCGCGCGGTGCGCTGGATCGAGGCCGAGGTGGACGAATGGGTCCGCAAGCGGCTGGAGAAGAGCCGGGGCGGGGGGCGCCTCGGCGATACGCAACTGACTCCCAAGGAGGAGAGAGCATGAGAACGTTGTCGAGAACACTCCAGGCGGCCGCCTGGGCCGCGCTGCTGGCGTTGACGCCGAGTGTGCTCTGGGCGCAGGGGACGAGTCCCTGGGTCGAGGCGGTGGACGAGCTACAGACGCAGTTCACCGGACCGATCGCGCGCGGGCTGTCGCTGATCGCGATCGTGGTCGGCGGGCTGATGTTCGCGTTCGGCGAGGGCGGCAGCAAGCGCACGCTGGCCGGGATCATCTTCGGGATCGGGATGGCCGTGGGCGCGGTGAACTTCCTGGCCTGGCTGTTCTGATGCGGGGCCTGAGGCGCTGGCCGGGCTACAGTGCGCTCAACCGGCCGCTGACCGTTCTCGGCGTCGAGCGCCGGCTGTTCCTGCTGGGCGCGACGCTCGCGCTCTCGGTGTGGAACGCGACCGCCTCGCTGGTGGCGGGCGGCGTCATCTTCATCGGCTGCTACGGCGCGGGCTGGCTCGCTGGCCGGAAGGACCCGGCGATGCTCGCGGTGCTCCGCGCGGCGTCGCGCCACCCGGCGCGGTTCGATCCGGGCAAGTGGACGGACGAGCCGTGGCACCTGAAGATCCGGGCAGGCAGCGAGTGAGAGTCGCCGAGGAGCTTCGGGCGCACGAGGCGGCGGGCTCGCTGGCCGAGGAGCTGCCCTACTGGGGCTGGCTCGACGACGGCCGCACCTGCCTGGCGCGCTCGGGCGAGTTGATCGCGGCCGGCCGGCTGCGGCCCGCCGCCGTGGACGGGCGCACGCCCGAGCAGGTCGACCGGGTGCTGGGGCTCTGGCAGCGGCTGCTGTCGGGACTCGACCCGAGCGCGCGCCTCTACTTCTATCTGCTCCGGCGCCCGGCAGACATCGCGCGCGGGCTGGAAGAGAACGGGCCGGACATTGCGGCCGTCTCGAAGCGGAAGCGCGCCGCGTTCCTCAGCCGGCGAGTGCAGCGGCTGGACGCCTACGTCGTCTGGTCGCTCGGGTCCGCTCTCCGTCCGGTGGCCAAGCGCACGCGGTCCGGACCGGTGGCCCGGCTCGCGCGGTTGCGGAAGCGCCGCAGGAAGGGCGCGCCGACCTACCTCGCCTCCGAGGTCGAGGCGGCCGCGGACCGGTTCCGCGCGATGGTCGAGGCGGGCCGCTCGCTGGTGGCCGAGCACACGCCCGTCGAGATGCTGGGGGCCGTGGAAGCGTCCCAGCTTCTCTCCGAACTCATCAACCGCCCAGGCATGGCGTGGGATGGCGCGACGGGCAGCGGCATGAACTGGCGGCTCGCGCTATCGGAGCTGGAAGCGGAGCGGTCGCACCTGAGGCTCGACGGCGAGCCGGTGATCCTCTACTCGCTGCTGTCGCCGCCGGGGCAGGCGCACGCGAACCTGCTCAAGGATCTCTACTGCCTGGACGCGACGCTGACGGTCTCGCTCGAATGGCGGCCGTGGACGGTCGAGGCGGCACGGCGGCGGATCCGGGGCGCGCAGCGGCACTACTTCTCGCGCCGCTACTCGATGATGGCGCACGTGCAGGAGACCGAGGGCACGGCGTCGGCGATGGTCGATTCGGCCGCCGCGGTCGAGTCGGACCGGCTGGGCGCCGCGCTCGTCGAACTCGAAGCCGACGGCGTGGCCTACGGCGAGGCGGCGCTCACCGTCGCGCTCCACGGAGAGCTTGAGGACATCGAGCGGTTGGACGGCGACGTGCGCCGCCTGTTCGCCGCGCACGACGCGAAGGCGGTCCGCGAGGGCTACGGTCAGCTGCCCGTCTGGTTCTCGCGGCTGCCCGCCCAGCCACGCAAGCGGCAGGTGAGGACGATGTTCGTCTCGGCCGGGCTCGCCGCGTGCCTCGCGCCGGTGTTCGGGCCTCCCAGGGGCTCGGCCCGGTGCAGGCACCTGGATCGGGAGTCGCTCGCGGTGTTCGAGACCCCTTGGCGCACTGCGTACCACTACGACCTCTTCCGTGGCGATGTGGGCCACACGCTGATCCTGGGCGCGACGGGCTCCGGCAAGAGCTTTGCGCTCAACTTCCTGCTGGTCGAGGCGCTGAAGTACGGCCCGCGCGTGCTGATCCTGGACCTGGGCGGCTCGTACCGCTGGCTGACCCGGTTCCTCGGGGGCCACTACCTCGAACTCACGCCCGGCGGCAACGCCGAGTCCGGGCTCAGGCTCCAGCCGTTCGCGCTGCCCGCGGGCACGCGCACGCTTCAGTTCCTGACCGGCTGGGTGCTCCGGCTGCTGAAACTCGGGGGCTACGAGCCCACGGGGGCCGACACGAGCGAGATCCGTTCTCGGATCGAGGATCTGTACGCGCTCGGAGCCGAGCGCCGCACCCTGAGCGTGCTGACCGGCTCGCTTCCCGCCGCCATGTGGCCGGCGCTCAGCCGCTGGACCGGCGACGGCGTCTGGGGCCGGTTCTTCGACAACGCTCCGGCGGGCGCGTCGGACCTCGAGTTCCGCGACTGGCAGGTGATCGACCTGGCGGGCGCGGCCGAGCACGCCGACCTGTGCGAGGCGGCGCTCTCGTACCTGCTCGAACGGATGCGCCTCGAAATCGAGGACCCCCGGGAAGCCGCGCGGCTCAAGCTGATGGTCGTGGACGAGGCATGGCGCTATCTGGCCGACCCGGCGGTGCTCGCCTATCTGGCCGAGGCCGCGAAGACGTGGCGCAAGAAGAACGCCGCGCTCGTGCTCGCGACCCAGTCGGCCGTGGACATGACCGGGACGGCCGGCGCATCGGCCCTGCTCGAGTCGATCCCTACGAAGCTGTTCCTGGCGAACCCCGAGCTTCCCGGCGAAGTGGGCGATCTGTTCCGGCTGAACGAGTCGGAAGTCGGGCGCATCCGGGAGCTGACGCCGAAGCGCGAACTGTATCTCCGGCGGCCCGACGAGGCGGCCGTGCTCCGCCTCGAAGTCGACCCGGAGAGCTACTGGCTCTACACGTCCTCGCCCCTGGACGCCGAGAAGCGCGCCGAGGCCGTCCAGAGACACGGCCTCGCCAAGGCCCTCGAAGTCCTGGCGAGCCCTCTCGCCCAACCCCCAAGGAGGACACAACACGATGAGACCCGCAACGATACCTGTCGCATTGACGCTTCTGCTGGCGGCGTTCCCCGCCGCCGCCCAGGAACACAAGGCGGCCAAGCAGCCCGACGAGGAAGCGACGTTCCTCCGCGTGCAGGCCGCCGAGGACGGCCAGGACCTCATTTATTCCATTCGCGCGCGCGTGAGGCACACGACGGTCATCGTGCTGCCGGTCGGGGAGCGGATCCTCGACTTCGTGGCCGGCGACTCGGAGTACTGGCACCTGACGGGTGCGGCCAACGTCGCGTACCTCAAGCCCCTGGCCAAGGACGCGGCCACCAACATCGCGCTCGTCTGCGAATCGGGCCGCATCTACTCGTTTCTGGTCGAGGAGCACGGCGACGAACCGCCACACCTGATCGTCCGTGTCGAGACAGGCGCGGAGGCCGAGGGGATGTCCAGTGCGGGCCTGCCCGCGTTCGTCGCGCGGAGCGAGGTCGCGGCATACCGGGAGATGGCCACGGAGGCGGCCGAGGCGGCGCGCAGAGCGCAAGCTGCGGCGGACGCGGAGATCGAGGCGTTCCGAGCTTCCTACCCCACCCGGCTTGCGTTCGAGTACCGGCTGGACCGCGATGCGTCGCGCCGTCCGTTCCTCGTCGAGGCGATGTGGCATGACGGCCAGTTCACCTATCTCCGCTCGCGCGCCCAGGAAGCGCCGGCGCTCTACGAGTTGCGGGACGGCGAGCCGAGCCTGGTCGCGTTCGACTTGGGCGAGGACGGGCTCTACGTCGCGCGCCGCGTGCTGGGCGACGGCTGGCTCCAGATCGGGGACGAGCGGCTCCGTTGGCGGTTCGAGCCCGGGGATGCGCGATGAGCCGCTGGAAGCAGTGGATCAAGGAGCCGAAGGGCGCGCTGCCGGGCGGCATCATCACGAAGGCGGGGATCGCGCTGATCGGCGTGCTCATCGCCGGAATGCTGTTCTCGTCGTCGCTCACGGGTCCCGAGGAGGATCCGATGGCCCCCGCCCCTTTCGAGGCGCAGGCCGTGGACGACCGGGCGGGCCGCTCGTTCGAGGGACGGCTGCGCGCCGAGGCGGAGCGCCAGGTCCAGCGGGCGGCGGCGGACGACGCCCGCGCCGACAGGGAACGCCGCCAGGCCGAGGCCGAGACGGCCGGCGCCGGTGGCGGGAGTGGAGCCGGCGCCGCAAGCGGAGCCGGAGGCGGCGAGAGTCGGGCGGGAGGCGGAGGAGGTGCGGCGGCCGGCATGGTCCAGGCCGAGTACGAGCTTCGCGAGGCGCTGCGGCTTGAAGAGATCGAGCGGCGGACCCGCTCGCTCCGCTCGCTTCCCGTCGCACGGACCTACAGGGATCCGAACGAGGCGAGGGATGCCGCCCACCCATCGGCGGCTGATCCCGAACCGCCCGAGGCGGCGCTCGACGCGATGCTCGCGTCCTTCGGACAATCGGTCGCCGCCCTCGAAGCGGAGATGCAGGCCGGGCTCGCGGCGGAAGGGCTCGTGCCCGGCTCGCCGCAAGCTGCACCGCAGGGCACTCGCGTCCCCGGCACGGCGGAGCCGAGCCTCAGCGTCCGGCCGCTGGACCCTCCGGGCTGGGAGCGGATCCGGGAAGGCTCGTTCCTCGAAGCCGTGTTGCTCACCCAACTCTCGGGCGAGTTCCCCGGACCCGTGCTCGCCATGGTCTCGGTGCCGCTGTATTCGGCAGACCGCCAGCGGGTCCTCATTCCACGCGGCGCGCGCGTCGCCGGCACCGCCCGCGCCGTGCAGAACCGCGACCAGAGCCGCCTGGCGGTCGCGTTCCACCGGCTGCTCATGCCCGACGGAAGCTGGATCGACCTCGAGTTCGCGGGGCTGAACCAGGCGGGCGAGGGCGCGCTGAAGGACCAGGTGAGCCGCCACTACTTCTCGACGTTCGCGGCCGCGGGCGCGGTCGGCGCGCTCAGCGGACTCACGCTCGCCGGAGCCTCGCCCTACGGCCTTCGGGCAGGTATCGGCCAGGGGCTCGGAGGCAGCGCGACCTCCGTGCTCGACCGGTTCCTCAACCGGATGCCCGAGATCACGATCCGCGCGGGCCACCGGCTCCGCATCTGGTTCACCGCGGACGCGCTGGTCCCCACCCCCATCGCACACCGATGACACGAAAGGACTCTCCCATGCTCCACCGCATCCTCGCCCCCGCTGTTCTTTTTTCGCTGATCACCTTTGCGAGCCCCAAGCCCGCAAGCGCCCAGCTGGATTTCGGCAGCTGGGTCCAGCGCGCCACGATCATCGCGAATCAGATCAGGCAGATCACGAACCAGGTCAGCCAGATCCGGTCGATGGCCCGCCAACTCACCGAGCTCGAGGACCAGCTCGACCACATGGAGCGCGCCGCGCGCGGCGAGATCGACGCGCTCCTCGCGCCGTTCTCCCGGCTCGCCGCCGAGCCCGTGGGACTGGTCCGCGACGGGCTCTCCTGGGGCTCGGACTTCCGGGGTGCGGCCCGCGAGACGGTCGCTGCGGTCCGGGGCTTCGGACGAGGCGGCCGCTCGTTCACCGGACATTGGCGGAGCGCCCGAGGCGCGGCCGACCGGGTGAGCGAGGCCGACATCCTCGCGCTGTTCCGCGACCAGCCGCCCGCGGCGGCGACGCGCGCGGCCGAAGGCTACCGCCGCGCCCGCGATGCCGCCGACCAACAGCGCGTGCTCGACTACGCGATGCTCGACGCGGCCGCAGAACTCGCTGAGACCATCGAGAGCGCCCAGGGCTCGTTCGCCGGACTGACCGCGAACGGCAACCTGTCCAACACCGCTCTCCAGCAGGCCGAGGTCGCGGCCGCGCTGAGCCAGGGCCGGATCAACGCGGGCGTCGCCCAGGTGCTCGCCCACCAGGCCGCCCAAGAGGCGAGCCGGGCGCAGTTGGCCGAACTCGCGCGGCTCGAACAACTCGCCGTGTGGAGCGACGGCCGCACGCGCGCGAACGCGATGGCCGGCACGCTACGCGACGCCGCTTCCCGGAACCGCGCCGCGCTCCGCGACGGGCTGCTCCTGAGGATCCCGTCGTTCTACACCGGCGGCAACTAGGGGGCGTTCGCGATGCAGCAGTCCATCGATCCCAACGTCCCCACGCAGATCCCCGACGACCAGCTCCAGGACTTCAAGAGCTTCCTGGACGTGGTGCTCGACACCGTGGTCGGCGGCGCGGCGCCCGACGTGCATACGCTCGGGCTCCAGCTCTGGGGCGGGCTCGCCGCCGTCATGGTCGCGTGGACGGGCCTCAAGATCGCGTTCAGCGGCACGTTCCAGCCCTGGGACATCATCAAGCTCGTGATCGGGATCGCCATCCCCCGCACGATGCTTCACTACTACATCGTGCCGATCCCCGGGGTCGGGCTCACGTTCCCGGCCACCATCGCGGCCGGAGGCGCCTGGCTCCAGAACCTGTTCCTCTCCGACGTGGTCTCGGCCGGATACGGCGAGATGGCCGCGCTCGTGCAGGCGTACTCGACGCACCTGAGCACAGCCTGGTCGAGCGGGAACGTGCTCTCGATCCTGACATCGGGCGTGACCGTGATCTTCTCCTCGCTCGTCTCGGTCGCGATGGGCGCCTCGCTCGTCGTCTGCCTGCTCGCGCTGTTCTGCATCACCTACGCGCAGGTCATCTGGGCGCAGGTCGCCATCGCCATCGCGATCCTGCTCGGTCCCGTGTTCATCGCGTTCCTGCTCTTCGAGCCGCTCTCGTTCCTGTTCTGGGGATGGTTCCGCACGCTCCTGGTCTACACGCTCTACGGCGTCGTGGCCGGGGCCGTGCTCCGCGTCTTCATGGGCGTCGGGCTCGGCTACATCACGACCTACGCCGACGCCCTCATGGGCACCGGCACCGCCGACGCGGGCGAGCTCTGGCTCTGGGCCGTCGTCCTCATGCCGCTCGTCGTCTCTGGCCTCTGGGCCGGACTCAAGGTCGGCGAACTCGCCTCGATGCTGGTGTCCGGCTCCGGCTCCGCCGGCTCCGGGTTCATCGCGCTCGTCATGCAGGGGGCCAGCAAGGCCGCCGTCCCCGCCAAGCCCGTCTGAGACCCGAGGAGATGCCACGTATGAAACGAGACAGGAACGCCGGCCGCGAGTACGCCGAGATATGGGGCGAGGTGGTGCAGGCCAACCGGAAGCTCCGAACGATCCTGATCTTCCTGTCCGCGAGCTGCGTCCTCGGCGTGTTCGTCCTGCTCCGGATCGCGGGCACCGAGCCGCCCAAGCCGATCGTGGTGCGGGTCGACGAGGTCGGACGGGCCGAAGCGCTGGCCTACGAGGCCGCCACCGCCCAAGCCGATCCGCTCGATCCGACGACCAAGTATTTTCTCAACCGGTTCGTCAACGACTTCCACTCGCGCCGCCGCGTGACCGTCCAGGAGTACTGGACCCGGAGCCTCCGGTTCCTGTCGACCGAACTCGCGAACGCCGCGTTCGCGCAGGACGGCGACGAGGTCGCGAGCGTGGCGGCCGGGACCGCCGAGACCGAGCGCCAGGTCGAGCGTGTCGTACTCCGCATTCATCCCTCGCCCGAGCCGCCGCACGGCGCCACCGCCGACTTCGAGGTCGTGCATCTCGCGGCCGGACAGGAGGTCCTGCGCGAGCGCTGGTCCGTCGCGCTCCGGTTCGAGTTCCTTGAGTCGATCCCGCCCGAGCTCGTCGTCCACAACCCCATGGGCATCCTCATCACCTACCTCCAGGCCGACCGGGCGCTGGTGACCGGGGACGAGCGATGATCGCGCACCTGAACGGTCGCGAGAAGGCGCTGAAGCCATTCGGCTGGAAGGGAAAGAAGGCGGAGTGGATCGCGCTCGTCTGCCTGCACAGCGGCGTGTTCACACGCGCCCAGGCGACGCGGTTCCTGAACACGCACCACGAACGGGCGCGGCGGCTGGTCATCTCGCTGATCCAGGACGGCGTGGCCGCCGAGGAGACCGTGCCCGGGATCCGGGGGATCGGGCGCGTATGCCGAATCTACGCGCGGGGCCTCTACCGCGCGCTCGGCGCGGAGCACGTTCGCCACCGCCGCACCGCATCCCCCGAGGTCCTCCTGCGGCGCCTCCTCTCGCTCGACTACGTGATCGAGCATACCGACCTGCCGTGGCTGCCGACCGAACAGGAGAAGGTCGCCGCGTTCGAGGCGCTCGGGATCGAGCGCGATGTGCTGCCCGTCCGGGTCTACCGCGGAGCCGCCGGAGTGACACGGCGCCACTTTCCGGTCAAGCTGCCCGTCGCGCTGGACTCGACGCGTGCCCTGTTCGTCTACGCCGAGCCCGGCCACGACACCGCGACCGCGCTCCGCTCCTGGGGCAAGGCGCACGCCGGACTCTGGCGCGCGCTCCGCAGCCGGGACGTGTCGCCCGAGATCGTGGCCGTCGCGCGCACCCCTCGCGAACTCGAGCGTGCCCGGCGCGTGACGCACGGCTGGGCCGAGCCCACCGGCCGCGGAAAGCCGGATACGGAGATCCGGGAGGAACTCGCCCGGATCGAGCGGGCGATCCTCCAGGGCGCGGTCCACATCCTCGAAGAGTTCGGCGGCCTCCAGGCCGCACTGAAGCGCAGCATCGCGCTCGAAAAGCGGGCGCACCGGCAGGCGAGGCGCGGATCCATCGACCGCGGCATCGTCTGGCAGACGGTGCGTCTCCAGGGGGCGCGATACCGATGAGCGCCCCGCGACTTACGGCCGTTCCTGAACGCGCAAACGACGCGGGGGTCCGATGCGCACTTCGAGGCATCCGCAGTGCGCACCGGGACCGGCGCGCAACCGCTGACGCGGACACGCCTTGCGCCGGGGCGGCCTGTCCGGCCCGTGCCGCGCGGGCGGCACAGGCCGTGACGCTAGCGACCCCCCAGTCCGAGGGCCTGGTACGGGTTCGAGGCCGGGTGTGCTTGCGCACCACCCGCCCCCGCCCTCCTGGGGTCGCTAGCGTGCCAGCAGTCCCTCCGGGAAGGGTGTCGGACCGATGAGGCCGTGGACGCTGGTCCTCATCGGTGTGGCCCTGACGGCGCTCGCCTGGCGCACGTTCGTCGCGCCGTTCCCCGGGCCGGGCGGCAACCCGTACCTCGACCTGATCGCCCATCACGATCCGGGCCTGCACCGGGCGATCCACCTCTGGTACTTCCTCGCGCCCGGCGTCGCCGTGCTGCTCGCCGGTAGCATCGCGCTCTCGGTCGCGAGGGTCTGGCTCCAGCCGCTCGCGAGGCGCAGGAACCGGGGCAGGCTGCCGGAGTGGCCCACGTCGCCGACCGACGACGCGCCCTCGCTCGTGCTCGGCGAACTGCACCATCCGACCGTTCCGCAGGAGAGCGAGCGGCCCTCTTGGCTCCTGATTCCCGAGAAGGGGCTCTACACCGGTCTGCTCGTCGTCGGCGCCGTCGGCACGGGCAAGACGACCGCCTGCATGTACCCTTTCGCACGCCAGCTCCTCTCCTGGCGGGCCGACGACCCCGGCCGCCGCGCGGGCGCGCTCGTGCTCGAAGTCAAGGGCGACTTCTGCCACCAGGTCCGCCGCATCCTGGCCGAGGCCGACCGAGAGGACGACTACCTCGAGATCGGGCTCGGCGGCTTGTGGCAGTGGAACCCGCTCGACGATCCCCTGCTGGACTCGTACTCGATGGCCTACGGCGTGGCCTCCCTCATCAACCAGCTCTTCGGCAAGTCCCGAGAACCGTTCTGGCAACAGGCGTACACGAACCTCGTCCGGTGGATCGTCGAGCTTCACCGGCTCCTGCCGGGGAGCTGGGTCACGCTCAGGGACGTGTACCGCTGCACCGTCGACGCCGAGTTGTTCGCCCGGAAGATCGGAGAGGCGAAGGAGCAGGCCCTGCGGGTGTGCCCCATGCAGGCCGTCATCGCCGCCAAGGATCTGACGGCGCACAAGAAGGCCCTCGGGGACTGGGAGTGGGCCGTGGCGCCGGGCACGGGAAACGTGGCATGCCGGCTCGATCCGGAACTCGGAGCGCTGCTCGAGAAGCTGAAGGTCGAGTACCGGGCGGAGCCGGTCTCCGGCGGCGCAGGCCGCGAGTACGCCGAACAGCTGGAAGCCATCGAGCGGTGGTACCTGCACGACTGGATGGCGCTCGACGCGAAGCTCCGCACCTCGATCGTCGAGGGGATCAGCGTGTTCCTCTCGCTCTTCGACCAGCCCGAAGTTGCGGGCGTGTTCTGTCCGCCGCCGCCGGGTGAAGATCCCCCGCCGGTTCGGACGGGTGACGCCGAGGACGGAGACGAAGTCCCGGCCGTACAACCCATGCCGGGACTCCGCCGCCGGCTGCCGCCGCTCAGCGATCTGATCGAGGGCGGCAAGGTGCTGGCGCTCAACATGCCCGCCGGGGCGAACCCGGCGCTGGCCCGCGCCATCGGCGTGCTGCTCAAGAATGCCTGGATGCAGGCGCTGCTCCGGCGTCCGGCCGAAGCCGCGCGCCGCCCCGAACGCTACATGCGGCCCGCCGTGTTCATCTGCGACGAGTACCAGGCGTTTGCCACCGTCGGGCAGGACGATCCGTCGGGCGACGAGAAGGCGTTCGCGCTCACGCGCCAGTGCCGGTGCATCCCCATCGTCGCCACCCAGTCGATCTCCTCGCTCCGCTCCGTGCTCCCCTCGGGTGAGGCGTGGCGCACGCTCGTGCAGACGCTCCGCACCCGGATCTTCCTGTCGCTGTCCGATGAGTCGTCGGCGAAGATCGCGTCCGAGATGTGCGGCTCCGTCATGAAGACGCAGGCCTCCTACACGTTCACCGAGACCACAGGCAGACCCGAGTTCTCGCTCCTGTCCGGACGCGCGGGAGGCGGGCGCGGCACGATCGGCGCGAGCAAGTCGTTCCGGCAGCAGAGAGAGCCGGTGTTCACCCCGCGCGTGTTCGGGCTGCTCGCGAACTACCAGGCCGTCTGCCTCCCGTACGACGGCATCAAGTCGCTCCCGGCGACGCGCGTCTACCTCAAGCCCCACTACCTGCCCAGGACCCAAGGCTACTGGCGGCAACGCGAGGAGGGCCGGATATGAAGCGCGCGAGCGGTGTCGGCCACCTCACTCCGTTCCTTCCGGGCCTGGAGAGCCTGCTCGAAGACCCGCAAGTCTCCGAGATCATGATCAACGGACCCGGCAACGTCTGGGTCGAGCGGGCCGGGAAGTTGGAGCCTCACGAGGCTCCCGCACTCACGTCAGCCTGGCTGCACCGGGCCGCCATCCACATCGCCCGCCCGCTCGGGCTCGATCCCGCCGCGCGGCCGATCCTGGACGCTCGGCTCGAAGACGGATCGCGGGTCGCCATCTGCACTCCGCCCGCGAGTCCCGAGGTCGCGATCACCATTCGCCGGTTCGGCGGCCGGGCGTTCTCGGCCGAGGACCTTGTGCGCCTGGGCTCGCTGCCAGAGGACATCCTCGAAGCCGCTCGGAGCACGCTTGCGTCGCGCCAGAACATCCTGGTCTCCGGCGGCACGGGCTCGGGCAAGACCACGCTCCTGAACGCGCTGATCGAACTGCTGCCCACCGACGAGCGGATCGTCGCCATCGAGGACACGCTCGAACTCAGGATCGACCGGGCGAACTGCCTCCGGTTCGAGGCCGGGGCCACGCTCTCCGAGACGCCCGTCGAGATCCGCGACCTGGTGCGCCACGCGCTCCGCCACCGGCCCGACCACATCGTCGTCGGCGAGGTCCGGGGCGGCGAGGCCGCCGATCTGCTGCAGGCGCTCAACACCGGACACGGCGGATCGCTCACCACCATCCACGCCAACAACGCGCGCTCCGCGCTCTCGCGGCTCGCGAGCTGCGCCATGCAGGCCGGAGACGCGCTGCCCTGGGAGGTCACCTGCCGGGGCGTCGTCGACGGCATATCGCTCGTCCTGCACGTGGCCCGCCGCAGCGGCAGACGGTTCGTCGAGGACGCGCTCGAGGTGTGCGGCTACGACGCGCCCACCGGCCACTGGATCACTGCGCCGTCCGGAGCGCAGCCCGGGACGCAACGGGAAAGCAGAACCCACACCCACCCACCGAAGGAGGTGAAGGCATGACCTGGAACGGAGGAACCATCCCCATCGAGACGTTCGAGGACTTCGACCTCGAACTCGCGCGCGACGGCGGCGAGACGCTCGAAGTCCGGGCCTACCTGGCCGAGGAGTACGGCCTCTTCCCCGAGGATGTCGGGACCGAGGACGAGATCGCGGCCGCCTGGGACGACCCGCACGGGGCCGGAGAGGAGGACCACCGATGAAGCACGACGAATACCACCGCAAGTTCGCCGACGCGATCATCGAGCAGATCAAGAAGGGCACCGCGCCCTGGCAGAAGCCCTGGGCGCCGGGCGAGCGCGTCATGCCCATGAACGTGGACACCGGACGCTCCTACCGGGGCGGCAACAGCCTGCACCTCGCCTCCGTCCAGCAGGAGCACGGCTACGGCGACGTGCGCTGGGGCACCTACCGCCAGATCCAGGCCCGGGGCGGACAGGTCAGGAAGGGCGAGCGCGGCACGCGCATCCTCTCCTTCCAGGATAAGAAGCGGATCGCCGTCACCGACGCGCAGGGGAAGCCGAAGCGGAACGCCGAGGGCAACCGCATCTACCGCTACGAGAAGCTCAAGGCGCCGTTCGTGCGCCAGTACACCGTGTTCAACGCCGAGCAGGCCGACGGGCTGCCCGAGCGCGCGAACCCGACGCCGGAACCGCTCTGGAAGGCGCACCAGGCGGCCGAGAAGGTCATGGAGGACGCGGGGGTGGCGACGCGCCATGTCGCCGGCGACCGCGCCTACTACCACATGAAGCGTGACGAGATCGTCCTGCCCGAACGCGGACAGTTCCCCTCGGCCAACCACTACTACCAGACCGCGCTCCACGAGCTGGGCCACAGCACCGGCCACCCGGAGCGGATGAACCGCGAGACGCTCGTCCAGGGGATCAAGAGCGGGTTCGGGTCGCCCGACTACGCCAAGGAGGAACTCCGGGCCGAGATCAGCGCCATGATGACCGGCGACCGCGTCGGAGTCGGACACGACCCGAGCCGGGGCGCCGCCTACGTCGAGGGCTGGGTCAAGGCGCTCGAGGAGGACCCGCGCGAAATCCGGCGCGCCGCCGCCGACGCGCAGAAGATCTCCGACTACGTGCTCGCGCGGCACATCGAGCGCGAGCCCGCGAGGGAGAGTGCGGGCGCCGAGCGCGAACCCATGGCCGCGGCCGCGACCCGCGTGCCCGGACCGCAGGGATTCCAGCGTATCCAGGTCCCCGTGCCGAAGGTCCCGGTCCCGCAGCGCAGCGCGGGACCGAGCCGCTGAAGACGTGACAAGAAGTAAGGAAACGTTCGGCCACCCGGCCGAACCGGACCCGCGCCCCGCCGCGCCACCCAGCCGCAATCCCAACCGGATGCGGGACGGCCACCGCCGAGAATACGCTGCGGATCGGGCGCGCGGGTCCACCATCTCCTTCCGCGAACGCTGCGCCGGGGCGCTGGCCGACATCGGCGTCCACGGCGCGGTATCCTACCGCGACCTCGCCGAGGCCCGCTTTGGCGGGCACCCCTACACCACACGAAGAGCCGTGAACGGCTGGATCGACGACGGACTCGTCGCCGAGACCACGGCCACGGGACCGAAGGGCACAGCCTTCAAGGTCCTGACCCTCACCCCCCTGGGCGTGGCCAAGGCCCGGAAGCACGCCGCCGAGCGGGGCATGGACCCCCGGCAGGAGATCGTCATTCCCCGAATCCGGTCCGCCCAGGCCGCCCACGACACCGCTGTCTACCGCGCCTGCGCCGTGGAACGGGAGCGGCTCCGCCGACAGGGCGCCACCGTGCGCCGCGTCCGGCTCGACGCCGAACTCAAGGGCGCCGTCGCGCGAGCGAGCGAGTCGGCGCGGAGGAAGGACGGCAAGCGGGCCGCCGATGCCGAGCGGCACCGCATCGCGCGCGAACTCGGCCTGCCCCTCGACGACGAGGGACGGGTCCTCCACCCCGACGCGCAGATCGAGTACGAGGACGCCGAAGGGCGAACCGGACGGGTCAACATCGAGGTCGCGTCCGGCAACTACAGCCAGGAGACCGTCAAGGCGAAAGCGGCGGCCGGGTTCGCGATGCACGCCAGCGGACCGGCCGCCGCGGGCATGCTCAAAAAACTCGGCTTGGGCCGAGGCGACGACGGCGCTTGGACCGGGGGACGCGCCGACCGCGATCCGGCTTCCGTCGAACTCTGACCGTCAGGGAGAAAACCCGCCATGCAACCCTGGAAGATCAGCGCCGGACTGACCGCCGCGCTGGTGGGATCCACGCTCCTCCTCGGCGGATCCCGCCTCGAATACCTCGCGCCCCACTGGCCGCTCATCTTCGCACGGCACGGCGTCCCGGTCGCGTTGCACGCGGCGTTCGCCGTCTTCACCCTCGCCGCCGCCATCTACGGCGTCGCCCGCGCCACGGGGCTCGCCGACCTCGGGAGCCGCGTCGATCTCGCCGAGCGGTCCGTCCGGCGAGGAGACGGAGACCACGACCTAACCGACGCGCTCCGCAGGGACGCCGAAGGAGACTGGGAGTAACGCGCATGAAGGACCGAACGACCATCGAGGGCCTTCCCGCCAAATGGCGCAGGCAGGCCAAGTCGCTCCGCCGCTACGGCGGCGACACCCCGGCCGCCGCGCTCGAACGCTGCGCCGCCGATCTCGAAGCCGCCCTCGTCGAGAGGGACGAGACCACGTTCTCGCTCGTTGAGGCCGCCCGCGAAAGCGGATACTCCGCCGACCACCTCGGACGGCTCGTGCGTGACGGCAAGATCCCCAATGCCGGTCGGCCCGGCGCGCCCAGGATCGCACACAAGGATCTGCCCCGGAAGGCATCGGCACCGGCCGAGCCGAGACTGGCGGAGAAGCCCCGGCGTAGCGAACTTTCGAATGCGCAGATCGTGCAGTCCATCATCGAGAAAGGAATCGAATGATGGCACGCACGAAACGTGACCGGCGAAGCTACAGCGCCGGCGAGTGGGGCCGGAACCGGGTGAGGGTCTTCCCTGATCCCCGGACCGGCCTCATGCAGATCGAGTGGCGCGAGGACAGACGCAGGCTCACCCGGTCGCTGAAGCACCGCGACTGGTCGCGGGCGAAGAAGCAGGCGGATGAGCTCGCCGCCGGATTCAACGGCCCGAAGCCTGGGGACAACCAGGAAGCCGAGCCCGAGCCGCTCACCCTGAAGACGCTTTTTGACATCTACGCTGAAGAGGTGACGCCAGCCAAGGCGGGGCGGTCCCGGAGGTACGACCGGGCCGCGATGAAGATGTTCCTCGGGTTTCTCGGCAGGAACAGAAAGCCCGAGACGCTCTCCCAGCGGGACTGGGACCGGTTCATTCACGCCCGGCGGGCGGGGAAGGCCGGACCGAGCGGGCGGCCGGTGTCCGCCCGGACGGTGGAACGGGACCTGAAGTTCCTCCTTGCGGTCCTCAACTGGGCGACCAAGTCCCGAGACGAGGAGGGCAGGCTGCTCCTCGAGTCCAATCCACTGAGGGGCCTCAAAGCGCCGAAAGAGAAGAATCCGACCCGGGTGCTACTCACGCAGGCGGAGTACGAGGCCCTGCTCAAGGTGTCGCCGCGGGTTGATTGGCGGTTCCGTGTGGCACTTGTGATCGCCCATGAAACGGGACACCGCATCGGCGCGATCCGCCAGCTTCGCTGGTCCGACATCGACATGCAGGACAAGATCATCCGGTGGCGGGCCGAGAATGAGAAGACCGGGTACGAGCACCGGACGCCGATCACGCCGGATGCTCTCACCGTCCTGGAGGAGGCGCGGATACGGAACCCCAAAGCCGGAAACTCTCCCGTGTTGCCCGCGCCGAAGGACCCGTCGAGGTGCCTGGACCGGTCGCGTGTGCGCGTCTGGTGGGACAAAGCCCAGAAACTTGCGGGACTGGAGCCCAAGCGCGGTCGCGGCTGGCACTCCCTGAGGCGCAAGTTCGCGTCCGACCTCATGAATCAGCCGCTCAAGGTGCTCTGCGAGCTGGGCGGCTGGAAGACGCCCCACACGATCCTTCAGTGCTACCAGCAGGCCGACGAGGACCAGCTCAGGCAGGCGCTGGCGGACCGCCGGAAGCCGGTTTCGCGACCCATTTAGCGAGCATAAATAGCGGGCATCGCACTCCTAGATCCCGTAAGTTCAATGGGCGCTGCAGGATTCGAACCTGCGACCTCCTGCTTGTAAGGCAGGCGCTCTGAACCAACTGAGCTAAGCGCCCCGCAACGACTTAGGCGATGTCGGGGGTGCGATTCCCGCTGTTCGTTCCCGCTGTTCATGCCCCGGAGGATACCCTCTGCGCATTTTGAAACCTCACCAGATCGCCGCTTCTCCGCCAGTCTCGGCTCGGTCGGCCCATGGGCCTTCCGGGGCAGGTGCTTGAGAGCGATCCGGGGCGCGCCGGGGCGTCCGGCGTTGGGGATCTTGCCGTCGCGGACGAGCCGTCCGAGGCCCGCGTCAGGCGCCGGGCTGTTGAAACCGGTACCCGAATCCCCGCACGGTCTCGATCCAATCCCCCACGGGGCCGAGCTTCCCCCTTAGCCGACGCACGTGCATGTCGACGGTGCGGGTGTGCATGCGCCGCGCCGTGACCGAGTCCACGTCCCAGACCTCGGTGAGGAGCTGGCGACGGCTCTGGGTGCGGCCGCGACGCTCCATCAGAGTCCGCAAGAGGCGGAATTCGGTCGGTGTGAGCCGGACTTCCTCGTCCTCCAGCGTCACGCGGTGCGCGCCGGCGTCCAGCCTGAGGGGTTCGGCACGCAAGATGGGTCCGCCCCCGCTCGCGGCGCCGCGAGCGGCCCGGGTGCGCCTGAGTATCGCGTCCACGCGGAGAACCAGCTCACGGGGGCTGAAGGGCTTGGTGAGGTAGTCGTCGGCGCCCAGCTCCAAACCCTGAATGCGGTCGGCCTGGTCCTTCTTCGCGGTGAGGATCAGGACGGGCACGGCCTCGGTGGCGGGATCGCCCCGGAGCGCCATGAGCACATCGTCTCCGGAGATCTCCGGCAACATCCGATCCAGGACAAGCAGATCGGGAAGATCGCGGTGCAGCGCGTCCAGGCCCGCGGCGCCGTGCAACGCCGTTTCGACCCGGTAGCCCTCGCGCGTGAGCTGGTAGGCGATCAGAGCGGCGATCTCGGGCTCGTCCTCGACGACCAGCACGCGCGGCGGGGTTCTGGTTTTTCTCACGGGGCCCGGGGTGTTTGCCGCACCGGTCACGGATCCCTTTCCACGGGGTAGCGGTCTCATCCTCCCTCCCCACGAGATCGTTCCCCGTCGTCCGGCCACCCCGCGCCGGTCACAAGTTCAGGGTCCTCGTCGTAATAGCGAAAGATCTTGAATCCGCCGTTTCTCTCCAGAACATCCTTGAATAGCTGGATCCCGTAAAGCCTTCCCCGGGTCCGAAACCGGGTGTGGCAGTCCGTGTGGACCACGAAGGTGTCGAAGACCTGTGTCTCGCCAATGCACTCGACCGATTCGAATTCGATCGGTTGCGCCGCCGCCAGAACGGCGGAAACCCGTGAAACGGCCCGCCGGTTGCGAAGCTGGATGTTTCGCCACGCGAGGTCGATCGGAAAGGGCGATTCACCCCGGGCCGCCGGCAGCTCGGGCCACACGCCGGTGTTGTGCTCGGTCTCGGAGAGGCGCAGAGCCTCCAGGGCCTCGCGATCATCGTTGAAAAAGGCCTCCAGCGCGGCGCGACCGAGCTCGTCCAGGCTCGCGGACGAACCGGGGAAGGGCTGGCCGCCGCAACCGAGTGCGACGGCCAGCGCCGGGAGAAGGGCGTGGAACCCCTGGACCGGCCGGGGGAGGAGGAGGCGTCGCCGGGCGCGCGCTTGCATTGGGTGGACGACTTCAGTTCAGTTGATCGCGAACGAGGTCCAGCCCTCCCACCACTTCTCCCCATCGGGGTCGGCCCCGCCGATGAAGTCCGTGATGGTGAAGAAGCCGTCGTCGGGCGGGGTCGCGGCTCCGGTCAGGAGCGGAGAGCCGCTGGCCGGCGTGAAGTCCGGTTCCTCCCGGTTGTAGGGATCGATCAGGACGGCGTCGTCCTCGATGCGGTTGGACCAGTCATCGTTCATGAACCAGTCCTCCTCGTCGATCCCGTCGTCATCGGTTGCGAACAGTGCGTTGTTGTCGGCGAAGACGGAGTTCCGGAGCTCTAGCCCGTTCTCGAGTGTCTCGGCGTTGTCCACGTCGAGGGCCTGGTCGCCGAAACCGATGACCACCGCGTTATAAATGACGCCGCCGGTGCCACGCCGCAGCAGGAGACCGATGTCGGACTTCTCCCCCCCGTCCCCTCCCGGCCCGTTCCCCACGAGCGTGACGTTGTAGATCGTCGGGGCGGTGAAGGGCGTGGCGTTGTAGTCGTCCTCGTTGCCGTCCACCTCGAAGCCGTTGTCCGCGTCGTCCGGGTTCTGCTGCGCGATCCAGAACTGGCCGCGGCCCTGCCACCCCGTCGAGTAGTCGAAGCTGTCGTCGGAAGCGTTGGTGACCAGGGCGTACTTCAGGTCCACCGTTCCGCCGAAGAACTCGATTCCGTCGTCCAGACCGACGTTTGTCTGAACATGGTGAATCTCGGTGCCGGCGCCCACGCCGTTGAGCGTCAGGGCGTTCAGCTCGTTGCCGAACGACACCTCGAAGCCCGCGAACTCGATGCGCGTGTACACCATCACGCCGCTGTCGTCGTCCACCTCGGTACCGCCGTAGGTCCCCGAAGAGCCCTCGCCCACGCACTCGTCGGCCGGGAAGTTGCAGACCGACTTGCCGTTGATCACGACACCGCCCCAGTCACCGGCGCGCCGCTCGCCCGGAGGCGAGGTGCTGGTGAAGACGACCGGAGCGTCCGCGGTGCCCTCCGAAAAGATCTTGCCGCCGGTCCTCACGATGAGGGCGGTGGGCTGGGTGGCGGCGTCACCCTGGAGCAGGGTACCCGCCGGGATGTGCAGTTCGGCTCCGTCGTCCACCGTCACGATCCCGCGCAGTACGTAGATCGAGTCCGCGTTGAGCGTTCGCGTGCCCGATATGGTCCCGGTCAGATCCGTGCGCAGGTCCACGCCCACGACCGTCACCAGCGCGGGGTCGGACGGGTCCGACTGCAAGCCGTCCGCAACGGCGATCACGCGGTAGGCGTACGCGCCCTCGTCCACTCCGGAGTCCGTGTAGGTGGTCGCGGTGATGTCGCCGGCGATCCGGTTGAAGCTCGAACCGGCGGTCTGGCGCTCTACGATGTACGTGGCGCCCTGGCCGCTCCAGGTCACCGCGACGTCGTTGTCGGTGGCGATCGCGCTGACCCCGGTCGGGGCCGGCGGGGGCGTCGGGGGCGGTGGGGCGGTGGGCGTCTCCTCATCCCCACCGCAGGCGGTTGCCAGCGCGGTCACCGCCGCTGCGAATACTCTGAAAGACTTGTGTCCCCTGCGATTCATTCTCCGATTCCTCCTCTGGTTGGTTGGCGTGGGCGCTCTCTCGCCCGTTTGCCGCCCGTCGCGCGTCCGGACCTGAGTGCCGGATTCGGCGATGATCGGGCGTTTCCTACTCATGGTTCAGTTTCGGGTCTCCCACCCGAGCGACATCGACACGGTTCTGCCGGTGTTCCAGCGGCGCAGCAGCCCACCGTCCTGGGTGAACCTCACCTGCCCGCCGACGAGGCGGCTCGCCGAGAGCTTGAGCTTGGCGCCGCCGAACAGCGTCTGTTCCGCGACGATGTCGAGCTGGCTCCGCGGTTCCTCGTGGATATCCGGCGTCGCCTGCCCGCCGACGGCGTCGATGCGGCGGCCGAAGCGGTTGAAGAGCACGCTCACGGTCAGGTCGCGCAGCTGCCCGCCGCCGGCCGAACCGGACTCCGCCGCGTACGTGAGCCCGATGTTGACGATGTACGGCGACTGCCCCTGCAGTGCCCGGTCCTTCGGCACCACGGGGAGGTCCGATCCGCCTTCGCCGGGGATGTACACGCGGATGACGTCCGGCACGCTCACCGAGGACCGGACCAGTGTGAAGTTGGTGTTGAGCGAGATTCCGCGTAGCGCCGGCGAGATGCCTTCGAGGCCGGACCGGAGTTCGAGCTCGACCCCCCAGTTGTCGGCGCTGCCGCCGTTCACCCAGGTCTTGAGGAGCTCGGTGGATGGCAGGACCGCGACCTCTATGGGGTTGTCGAAGGTCTTGTAGAAGGCGCTGGCCGCGACGACGGACCTTCCCCCGAGGAAGCTCTCCCAGCGCACGTCGAAGTTCCGGATCGTGGATCGCCGGAGCTCGGGGTTCCCGACGGTCAGGTATCCTCCGGCGTAGTCGGCGAAGGAAAAGGGCGCCAGCTCGCGCAGTTGCGGGCGAGCCAGGGTCCGCGAAGCGCCCAGGCGCAGGTTCATGCGCTCCGCGAGCCGCACGGCGATGTTCAGGGCCGGGAGCAGGTCGGTGTCGTCGAGACGGGCGGCGTCGAGCGGATCGAGACCCATGTCGAAGAGGTCCCGGGGCGCCACTTCCTGCGTCGCCGATTCGACCCTGAGTCCCGTCATCACCCTCAGAGACCCGGTGATCTCGCCGTCGAACATCGCGTAGCCCGCCATGATTCTCTCGTCGGCGCCGTAGTTGTCGGGCCGGAAGGTGGCTTCCTGCAGCTCGAACCCGTTGGAGCCGATCGTCTCGCTGTCGAAGAGATCGTTGGGGTCACGCCCCCGGACGGCGTTGTTGACGACGCCCCCCGGAATGGCGAGAAAGCGGAAGCGGCGGGTGAAGGCGTTGCGGTCCTTCGTGCTCATGCCGCCCCCGACCTTGAACTTCGCGTTGCGATCTCCGCCGCCCAGGGTGAACGGCAGCTCCAGGTCGGCGGCACCGCTGTAGATGTCGTCCACCAGATTCTGGTGAAAGACCGATCCCGAGGAGACGAAGTTGTAGAACCGGAACTGGCCGTCCTCCTCGCGATACAGGACCTCGCGGGTATTGGGCTCGTAGCGCTGGGCCCGCGACCGGGCGCCCCTCCAGTCGAGCTTGGCGCCCCCGAGAAAGCCGAGCACGTGTTCTCCCCTGAGCTGGGCGTTGGTCAGAGTCTGGGCGAGGAAACGGAGGCGGTGATTCCGCTGGTCGGTGTTGGTGTCGAGGTTGAAGCCCTGGTAGGTCCGCGCTTCGTCGTCCATGAGACGGTTGTACAGGAGATTCGCGGTGATCCGGGTGGTCGGACTCAGCTCGTAGGCCAGATTGGCGAGCCCGCCCAGCGAGACGGAGCGCGTGTAGGCGTTGCCGGCGTAGTCGATTTCCGGGTCGTCGACGCCGGAAGCCGAAAACACCCGCTCGATGATCCCGTCCTTGCGGTTGAAGGAGTTCGAGTGGGTAGCCGAGGCGAGGATCCCGAAGGAGCGGCCGAACACCTCGAGATCGTCTCCGAAGGAGAGTCCGAAGGACGTGTTCGGGGGCAGCGTACCGGCGACCGGTCCCCAGTCACCCCGGAATGCCTCGCCGAAGCGCTCGAGGTCGGCACGCGAGAAGTTCGGGTAGATCACCCGCCGGTCGGTGGGGAGCGCCGCGGGAAGAGCGCGCGTTCCATCGTCGAAGCCGAGAAAGTCGAGCCCGCCCCCCGCGTAACGCAGGCCCTCCTGGAAGGTCGAGGCGCTGTTGTAGCTGCTCGACGCCGACACCGAGAGGATCCGCCGGGCCGGGAAGTTCTTGGTGCGCAGTTCGATGAGGCCGCCCGCGTGGTCCCCGGGCTGATCGGGGGAGTAGGTTTTCGCGGTCACGATCGACTCGAGCAGGTCCGACGGCACGATGTCCAGCGGTACGGCCTTGCGGTCGGGCATCGGCGACGCCAGGGGGGCGCCGTTCAGGGTGGTTCCGCTGTAGCGTTCGCCGAGACCGCGCACGTACGGGAACCTCCCGTCCACCACCGACAGTCCCGGAACCCGCTTGAGGGCCGCGGCGGCATCCCCGTCCGGCGACCTTGAGATCTGATCCGCACCGATGGCGTCCACCACGTAAGCCTCGGACTGGCGTTCGGTGAGCAAGGCCGCGGCGGATCCGGCTTCGACGGTGGCCTCGACCACGAGCCCGCGCATCTGCAGCGCCGCCGGTTCCATCGAAATGTCGAGGGTGGTGACGCTGTCCGAGCCGACCACGACGCCGGTCACCGTCTTGTTCGCGTAGCCGAGCATCTCGACCACGACCGAGTGCGTTCCCGCCGGGACCGTGCGCAGCACGAAGCGCCCGTCCATGGACGAGAGATCGCCTGCCGACTCGTCCTGGAGCAGCACGCTGGCGTTGGGAATGGGCCGCGCCGTGCTTCCGTCGACCACGCGCCCGACGATCTTGCCGGCCTGCGCGGCGGCCGCGCCGGGGAGGACGGACAGGATCAGGAGAGACGAAAGCAGGGAAGCGCGGTTGGTGTACTGGTGCATGGACGTTGGATCCTTGCCGCGGAACGCGGTCGCGGTCATGGCCGGATTCCGGTGGCGGGTCGTCGGCCGTGGATCCAACTTCCGGGTCCCACGTAACGACGCCTTCCCGGAGCGGGTAACAATGTCGTAACCGTTGACGCGCGAACCCGGTCACGCCCGGCGACCGCGTCCGCCGGGAGCGGCCGGCTGATCCGCGCCGCCGGATCCGGGGTGAATGTCCGAGACATGAATCCGAGTGATCGGAAGCATCAGACGCTGCTGACGGGTGCGCCGCCCGATCAACGGTCCCGCCAAACTCCCGCCATTCGACCCGGTTTTCCCGCTGTTCAAGCACGACAGGCCCGATCACCGTCTCACGGCAAGCCGCGCGAGGCCTGAAACTATGTCCGTGCCTCCTCCAGCACGGCGAGTACCTCAGCCGTCACCGGTGTGCAGTGCTCGCAGCCCGTGATGAGTCAATTGATGGCCCGGGCGACACGGAACCCGGCGTCGAATCGGTCCGGGACCCACCTCCTGAAGCGGGCCGCCGAACGGAGACTCACGGGGAAGTTGCGCCATGAGCCGCCACGCAGCACACGATAGATACAATCTTCTACATCCGACGCCCTGCCGTCCCATGCACTACCGTCCGTTGGAGCACCCAAATAGCTGCCGTAGTAGCAATCGTCCACCCACTCCCACACATTGCCTGCCATGTCGTACAGACCAAACCCGTTCGGCCGATACGAGCCTACAACTGCTGGACGATTGCCCGCTGGGCGCGTCGGGAGGTCTCGGCAGCTGGCGTAGGCGGCAGTCGCTTCACTCAAGTGCGCATGCTCGCACAACGTGCTCGGCACCCCGTATCGTCCCGGCCGCCCTGCGACAGAATAGGGCGTGCCGGTCCCCGCCCGAGCCGCGTACTCCCACTCCGCCTCGCTCAGCAATCGGTACTGCTCCCCGGTCTGCGCCGACAACCAGTCGGCGTACCGCCAAGCGTCCTCCCAACTGACGTTGACCATTGGGAGCCTTCCGCCGCCCCATCCGTCGCCGTCCGGTTCGTATTCGTCACATCCACCCCCCCGCACGCACACGTCCCATTCATCAAACGTGACTTCGTACACTCCGACCGCGAACGGGTAGCCAATGGTAACCTGGCGCTGCGGCCTCTCGTCCCAGTGCGCCGTCGATTCCGAATCCGGCGAGCCCATCATGAAGCTGCCGGCAGGCACCGCCACCATCTGAGGGCAGACTTCACAGTCACGGAATACGTCGCCTGCCTCCTGCCCCTGGAGCCGGAATCCCCCCGCGCAGATCGCGACAGCCAATGCGGTTGCCAATGCTCTCACGGCAACCCCTCCGCCACCTGTGAGCCTCTCTTTCACGCGCTACGCCCCTTCCGTCTTGACCTCGTTGAACGGCCTGGTGGCGCTTGGCTGCGAGTCGTTGGCCAAACTCGCAGCGATCGTCACTCTATAGGGGTCGAGGAGCAAGTGTGGGCGCCGGTGACCACCATGGTTGCGGTACCAATATGAGACATTCCCGGACGTTACGCCAATGGGCGAGCTGTTAGTGTGATTATTTGATTCTGAGAGTGATATTTCCGCGATACCAAAGATTGTTCCGGCGCTACTTCCGATTTTCGAATCTAATCGGTTCGGCAAGGCCACGGTCACGGTCGCCGCAGTCCCGGACACGCTTAGACCCATGGTGAACGTCCGTCCGTACCCGTCATCGCTGTGCTCGGTCGTCGCGACCGTCTAGCACTGGGCGCCGGAGTTCGCATCCGGCTGAGCTCCATCCCGTCCGGACGCAGGGTGCGAAATTTTCCACATCCTGTCAGGTGTTAAATTGGGTACATTACTGAACCGGGGAGGGATATTCCGCCAGTTCCGAAGGGGCAGACCAATGAAAGAAGGTTCCGCCGAGCTGCGGCGACAGAACGAGGCGCTCCAGGAGCGTGTCGCCAAGCTGAGCGACGCCATCCTGCGCATCAGCGCCAGCCTCGACCTGGACACGGTGCTGCGGGAGGTCGCAGATAGTGCACGGGCACTCACCAGGGCGCGATTGGGCGCGATCGTCACGATTGATGATGCCGGACGTGTCGAGGAGTTCGTGACCTCCGGGTTCACACCCGACGAGAAGGACGAGATGGCCGGCTGGCCGGACGGGCCGCAGCTCTTCACGCACTTCCGGGACCTTGCGGCGCCGCTCCGCCTGTCGGACTTCCCGGCATACGTCCGGGCGCTCGGCTTCTCCTCGGAACTGATGTCCTCCAAAACGATGCAGTCGGTGCCGATGCGGCACCGCGACGTGTCCGTCGGCAACTTCTTTGTCGCCGAGAAGGAAGGAGGCCAGGAGTTCACGAGCGCCGACGAGGAGGTCGTGACGCTGTTCGCGTCGCAGGCCGCCGCGGCGATCGCCAACGCCCGGGCACACCGCGCCGAGCAACGGGCGCGGGCCGACCTGGAGACGCTGATCGACACCTCGCCCGTGGGCGTCCTGGTCTTCGATGGCGGCACCGGTGAGCTCGTTTCCGTCAACCGGGAGGCGCGCAGGATCGCCGACAAGTTGGGCCAGCCCCTGGAGGAGTTGCAGCGCATGGCCACCTGGCGGCGTGCGGACGGTCGGGAGGTCGCCCTGGCGGATTTCCCCATGGCGCAGCTGCTGAGTATTGGTGAGACGGTGCGTGCCGAAGAGGTGACGTTCACAGTCCCCGACGGCCGGAGTGTGACGACGCTCATGAACGCTACACCGATCCAGGCGGCCGATGGAGCCGTCGAGCGGGCCGTAGTCACGCTGCAGGACCTGGCGCCGCTGGAGGAGTTCGAGCGACTGCGCGCGGAGTTCCTGGCCATCGTGAGCCACGAACTGCGGTCTCCGCTCATCTCGATCAAGGGCTCGACCGCCACCGTGCTGGGCACCTCGCCGCCCGCCGACCCGGCCGAGATGCTGCAGTTCTTCCGGGTCATCGACGGGCAGGCGGACCACATGCGCGGCTTGATCGCCGATCTACTCGATCACGGGCGCATCGTGACGGGCACGTTGTCGGTCTCGCCCGAGCCGTCGGAGGTGGCTGAGCTGGTGGACCAGGCGCGAAGCACGTTCGCAAGCGGCTCCGGCGGTCGCATCCTGAACATCGACCTGCCGGAGGACCTGCCGCAGGTCATGGTCGACCCCGCGCGCATTGGTCAGGTTCTCAACAACCTGCTATCGAACGCGGCGAGGCATTCGCCCGAGTCGTCGCCCATCCGGGTCAGTGCTGTGCGGGAGGGCGTGCATGTGGAGATCTCGGTGACCGACAAGGGCCGGGGCGTGCCACCGGACCGGCTGCCGCACCTCTTCAGCAGGTACGCTGCGGCGGCGAGCGGTGAACGCAAACCCAGGCAAGTGGGGGCCGGCCTCGGCCTGGCCATCTGCAAGGGGCTGGTTGAGGCACAGGGCGGTCGCGTCTGGGCCGACAGCGATGGTCCAGGACGCGGCACGCAATTCACTTTCACGGTGCCGGTCGCCGAGGAGAAACGCGCGGCGCAGGGTTCGGTGGCGGGCAGGTCGCGTTTGGCCGTGGAAGGGCCGGAACAGACGCGCATCCTGGTGGTCGACGACGACCCGCAGATGCTGCGGTACGTGCGCGACGCGCTCGCGGAGGCGGGCTACGCACCGGTCGTGACCGACAACCCGGAGGAGGTGGCCAGCCTCGTCCGGATGCACGAGCCCGGGTTGGTCGTGCTGGACCTGCTGCTGCCCGGTACCGATGGCATCGCGCTGATGGAGCAGATTCCCGAGTTGACCGATCTGCCGGTGATCTTCATCTCCGCCTACGGGAGGGACGAGACGATCGTCAGAGCGCTGGATGCGGGCGCGGCCGACTACGTGGTCAAGCCCTTCTCCCCGTCGGAACTCGGGGCGAGGGTGCGGGCCGCCCTGCGCCGTGTATCCGGGCCTGAGCCGTTCGTCCTCGGGCAGCTGACGATCCGCTACGATAAACGGCAGGTGGCCGTCGAGGGGCGGGCAGTGCAGTTGACCCCCACCGAATACGAACTGCTCCGCGTGCTCTCGCTCAATGCGGGACGCGTGTTGACCCACGAATCATTGCTCCGTCAAGCATGGGGCCGACGACACCGCGGTGCCCCCGATCCCAAGCTCGTGCGTGCCGTGGTGAAGCGGCTCCGGCGCAAGCTGGGCGACGACGCGGCCAACCCGGCCTACATCCGCAACGAGCGCGGCGTGGGATACCGTATGCCTGGCCAGGCAGGGTCCCGGAAGTCAGCGGCGCGACCCTTTGAAGCGTCATAGGCCCGATCGCAGTCGGTAGCCCACGAACAGGGCCAGCGCTCGTCGCTCCGAGTCGTTGTCAAACCGCGTATCGATCATGGCGCGTGTCTCAAGTGTAAGTTGCCCGACCGGCACGAACGACAGACCGATTCCGTAGTAGGCCCCTCCCCCGGCGTCCCTGGCGCCGAGCATCCAGGCCCATCCGCCAAACGCGAACAAACCGGGCTCCCCAAGCACGTCGAACGACGCGCCGGCCCGGCCACCCACAAAGGAGTCCAACTCCCCGGCAACCGTCGCCGTTGCGCCCATGTACGTGGCATCCCTTTGCACCACCAATGCCAAGCTGACCGCGGGCGAGACGGGGTATTCCGGGTCGCGCTCGGACAGGAGCATGCCACCCATGGGTACGAACACGGTCCTGTGCTGTTGCGCCTCCGCGTTGAGGGGAAAGATGGCAAGGGCGAGCGCCGCCCCCACGAGCGTCACGAGCCTTTGACCGGTCATTCGCCGCCCAGGCGGCATCTCAGTCGAGTTGGACACCGTGCATGACTAGTCGGCACCCAACGGGTCAACGGACGGTTTGACTCGTTGCAACCACACCCCTCCAGTGTTCACGCGACTCCACCGTCGGATCGAAAACAAGGTGGCCATACGATCACAGCATTATACTGCATGACGATAAAATCGCGATTATCCCAACGCGCTACATGATAGATATGCTGTGCGGATTGAGGATGCAAGTGGACCCATCGATGTCGGAAACCCAGGCGCCGACTCGAAGACCTTCACCTTGCCCGACCGCGCCGAACGTGTGGCCACCTCCCAAACTGAAAGGCCCCACTCCGAGGCGACCCGCGGGGCCGGTGGATCAGCGATCCGGTGCCTCCCTCTGTAGCAGCTAGCGCCAGCCAGACGAAAGGCCGGCACCCCCTCTGAACCGGAGTGCACCGTGGTTCAGAAGGGGTGCCCCAAAACTGAGCCTAGCCAGACGACGAACCGATCTCGACGTGGACGCTGTACCAATCGAAGTTCTGTCCACTGGAGTCCAGGGTGACGGGCTTCGACTCCTGGGCGTTGAGACTCGTTCTCGGCGTTGGACCGAGTTCGGTCCCGTTGGACAGGTGGATCTCCACACGCACGTCGGCGACCGTCGAGTTCGTAGTGTTGGTCACGGTGCCGTTGAACCTCTGACTTGACGAGTCATAGCTCAGGACCAGTGTGACACCGCTGCGGGTTTCGGTTGCGGTTTCGTTGGAATTCCACCGCGTGCCCGATTCGCCCGCCTCGGTGAGGTTGTCGGTACAGGCGCTGAGCACGATCATGAGAGCCAGGGCCACGGCGCTACCGGGGATTGTGTGTCTTTTCATCTTGTTTTCCCTTTGTGTTGTTTGGATGACGGGGGCCGTGCACCGGCCCCCCTTTCTCGAACCCTCCCCTATGTCCCCTCTTGGTCGAGGTCCACGGGGAGGCTTGTGTCGGTTCCGCGCAGCTCGTCCTCGCCGACCGGCAGCCTGCTGGTGGCTGGCCCGGCGCGCGCCCGCTCGCGCCGCTCGCGGAATTCATGCTCCCGCGCCTGTCCGTGTTCCCCGGGCCACGCACCATCGAGGGCGCGCCGGTCCTCATGGGATCCGTCCGCACCGGGCGCCACCGCAGGAGCGATCAACGGGGCGAGGACGAGAAGGCCTGCCACGCTCGCGTGACGCCAAGGACGCGAGACCGTTCGGAGCGAACGCTGTTCCTTCATCAGACGCCGGACACGGAGCTCCAACTGCGAGCGGCGCCGGCCGATGCACGGGACCGGGCTGTGGCGGTCGCGCCGCACGACCCACCGGGCCACCTCCGTCAGGCAACTCGCCATGGCGAAGTGGTCACAGGCGTGGCTGGCCGCCCAGTCGTCGCACAGTTCTTCGGCCGCGATTCGAACCTCGCGCACGGCGAGTCGCAAGAGCGGCTGGAAGAAGAACACAGCCTGCAGGACGTGCAGGAGGGCCAACCGGATGGTGTCACGACGAAGATGGTGCGCGACCTCGTGGCCGAGGAGCGCGCGCAGCTCCCCCTCGTCGAGTTCATGGAGCGCCCGCACGGGCACGCAGATCTCGCGACGCGTTCCCGCCCCCAGCGCAACCGGCGAGCCCAGGTTGTGGCTCTCCGTCAGGCGCGGCGGCGGGTTCAAAGCTGCAGTTCCGCCTAGGGCGGCCAGTGCACGGGTGGCCCGCGGATCCGTGACCGGCTCGCGGTCGCGAAGGCGCCCCCGCAGCCTCTCCAGTCGAAGGAAGTAGAGGGCGAGCAGGCCACCGGCCAGAACGAGCCACAGAATGGCGGCGGCGGCCGGCCAGCTCGCGTTGGCCGCATTCTCCTCGCCGTGCACTTCGTTGCCCCCAGGGTTGGAATTGGAAGCTTGCCCGTCCCTGTGGCCTGATTCTCCTTCGGACTCGTGCTCCCCGCCGGCAACCAGCGAAGGTACGGGAAGCCGCCAGACCGCGGAGTCCGGCGAGATCAACGCGTGGGTCGTCGGAGTGATCAGGCTGGCAGCCAGCGCCACGTACCAAATCGTCTCTCTCAGACGCGCGCTGACGGCGGGGAAGAGGCGCAGGCCAAGCCAGGCGAGCCCGCACCACAGGGTGCTGTGGACCGCGAACGTCAGAAGCCAGGAGGTCATGTCGTTTCCCCTTTCCGCTTGCTCGAGACGATCTCCCCGAGCTCTTCCAGATCCTCGGCGTCGATCTCGCCGGATCGGACCAAATGGTTGACGAGGGCCGCACTGTCGCCGGAGAACAGGCGCTGCACGAGTTCCGCGACCATCCCCTGTCGAACATCTGCTTCCGCAATCGCGGGCCGGTAGATGAATTGCCGGCCGTTCGTCCGGTGCTCCACGCACCCGTACTCCTCGAGCTTGCGCAGCATCGTCTTTATCGTTGTGACGGCCAGCCCACGCTCTTCGAAGAGCGCCTGGTGAACCTCGATCGCCGGAGCCTCCCCGCGCTCCCACAGGACTCGCATGATCGCGAGCTGCAGGTCTCCGAGTTGCCGCTTCCGTTTCATCGGTGCTCTCCCCTGGATCAGGACTGGTTGGTTACTCAGGTAGTTACTACCCAGGTAGTCATTCGGAAGTTCCCCGCGCCGTGTCCCTACCGAGACCTGGCCGCCAGATCGACTTCGAAGGCGTGTATCTCGCCGCGCAGAATCTGGAGCTGGTTGTATGCCGGCCGGTAGGACGCGCCGCGCGGACGGGTGCCTTCGCCGCCGCCGTACTCGCCGCGATCCTCGCCGCTTCCTTCCTGACCGCCGTGTTCCCCAACGCCTTCGCCACCCTCTTCTCCACCAGCGCCATGGCCCTCTTCGACGCCGGCTTCGGGGTGACTCACCCAGGCGCTGAATTCGTTGCCGAAGGCGCCCAGCTCGACGGGCACCGTCTGGCCCGGACCCACGTCGATGCGCTTCGTCGGCCCGAGTTCCGTGCCGTTGTCCAGGTGGACCTCCACGCGCACCTGCGTGAGCGTCCGCGCGGTCGTGTTCACTACCGAACCGACGAACACCTGCGTCCCGGGGTCGAACTGGAGGACCAGACGAGCACCGTTCCCGAAGAGCTGGTTCTGCTTCGCCATCTTCGGCAGGTAGGCGCTCCCCTCCTCACCCCCCTGCCCGCGGGCGCCTGGCTCTGGACCTCCGTGCTCGGCACCCTCTCCGCCTTCCCTGCGGCCGCCGTGCTCGCCAGCGCGTTCACTGCCGTCAATGCTCTCGCGCTGGCCCGCGCGCGGCCCGGCCACGTAGGTGCCGAGCCCCGCCGCCACGCGCATCTCACGCAAATCGGCGCGGGCCTGCCTCACGAGATCGTACAGCTTGTCCCCGTCCGCGCTCTGCTGAGCTGGCTGCCGCTCCTGTACGCCGGGCGCGACAGCTCGTTGACCATCCGCGGACGCCGAAGTCCCGGCCCAGCCGACACCGAGCACTATCAGGGCAATTCTTGCGATCTTCATCATCGTTCTCCTTTGGAGCCGGGTAGCGCCCGAGGCGTCACCTGCGCCTCCTGAAACGACTACCGTACTAGTTGACTACTGTAATAGTCTACACGGCTCGAAAAAGTTCCGCAAGGCTGTGGCGGCCGACGACTGCGACCCACCGACGCGACGCTGATTCCCGCCAATCAGGTCACCCGGCGGCGCCCCCCGTACGCGCCGCCCAAGGGGTCCGGGCCGTACTCATTGTCACCGGCCGTCCCCTCGACCACGAAAAGAACTATCGACAGGTAGATGTTATACAGGGGAATCATGAAGAGCAGCGCGTGCCAGCCGGGACGGTCAAGGTCGTGGAGGCGTTTCACGGTGACCGCCAGCGCCGCCCAGGCCGCCCCGAGACCGATGCCGATCAGCGGCAACGCGGCCAGCGAGGTGAACAGGCCCATGAACACCGTCGTGGCGGCTGTAGTGAAGACCACCAGGTCGTCGAGTACCACATGCCAGAAATAGCGGGCGCGGTTCGCCCGTCCTTCGAAGGAAAACAGGTCCAGGAATGCATCCATTTCGATCCTCCATGCTCCTTTTGTCGTGAAATGCCGTATCTCGAGGCGGGGCCCCGCAGGACACGAGGACAGGGACGCGAGCGAAACCAGGATAACCGACTTGCACGCCTTCGGCTCCGACGCTCAGCTTGCGTCGATGAGCCAACCCCGCGACCCCCTGTCTCCTGAGCGCCTCTACGCATTGGCCGACACGCTTCTTCGCGCTGAAGCGACGGGCACCCTTGTCGATCGCCGCATTCGCAACCGCGACCTCACCATGGACGAGGCCTACGAGGTTGGTGCCCGGATCGCCAGGACGCGGCTTCGGCAAGGATGGCGCTTCCGCGGGTGGAAGGTGGGGTTCACGAACCGCGAGATCTGGCCGCGCTGGGGGCTGGACCGTCCCATGGTCGCGCCTGTGTACCGCGAGACGGTGTTCACGGTGGGCAGGGACGGTCCCTGCGAGTCCACCGACGCTCCTCTTGCAGTTCCGGCGGGCCGGCGGGCGGCGCTCAGGATCGAGGTCGAGGTGGTGTTCGGGTTCGGGTCGACGGGCGCGACGAAAGAGAGCGTGGCCGAAGGCGCCATCCCCGACTGGGTCGCGTTGGGCGCGGAACTGGTGGATTGCCACTACCCGGGATGGGATCTTCACCCGACACGCAGCGTGGCAGACTTCGGGCTGCATGCGGGGTTAGTCGTCGGGCCGCGGGTGGGAAGTGTTTCAGCTGAAACTCTCCAGTCGCTCGACCGCGTCGCAGTCTCGCTGTCTGCAGCAGGAGAGCGGCTTTCGGAGGGCGTCGGCCACGCGGTGCTTGGCGGCCCCGCCAATGTGCTCACCGAGCTGCGTGGCTCCCTCGCGGAACGCGTGGCCCGCTACGGGGTGACGAAACGCGCAGCTGGCTACCGGGGCACGGGGCCCGGCGCGGCGCGCGACACGGAACCGGCCAGCCGCAGCGCTGCCCCGGTTGCCTCGGGCGGGGCGATGGATCGCGGCCAGGGTTACCTTGTCTCGACCGGAACGCTCACACCCCTCGTGGAGGCGCGAATTGGAACCACGTACGAGGTCGAGGCAGATCTGCTGCCGTCGTTTTCCTTCGTGCTGGTTTGATTTGGCCGCTCGTCCGCTCACCGGAGTCGCCGCCGCGCTGATTGTGGTCGCGCTTGGGACATTCGCATGTCAAACCGGGACGGCCACCCCGGTCCCTGCGCCCCAGCCGGTCGCCGAACCAGAGCCTGCCGTCGAGTCCGGCGAGGTGTCCCGCCCGAGTTCCAAGGCCGACGAACCCAACACGACCGACGGCATCTACACCGCAGCCCAGGCCACGCGCGGACGCCAGGTCTTCGAGCAGATCTGCACCGAGTGCCACGTGCCGGCCGACTGGATGGAGCCCGCCTTCCTCGAGCGGTGGGAGGAGGCCTCGGTCTTCCGCCTGTGGTACTGGATCTACGAGCGGATGCCCCACGGCAACCCGGGCAGCCTGACCCGCGAGCAGGTCACCGACGCCCTGACCTATATCTTCCAGCTCAACGGCCTGCCACCCGGGCCGGGCGAACTGGCGACCGACGACGACTCGATCGACGACTACTGGATCATCTGGACACCCTCCTGAGAGGAACGATGCACCGACACACCCAACGCCCAGCTGAAGTCCCCCGCCGCGCCCGGGCCCGAAAACCGCTTGCGGCCCGCCTGGCTTCGGCCGGACTCGCGGCCGCAGTTCTCGCCGGCGCGCCCGCCCCCACCGCCGCCCAGTCCTCCAGCCTCGTCTCGCCCACCGGCGAGGTCGACTGGAACCGCTTCTACACGGCCGCCGAAACCAACCAGATCCTGCGCGAGTTCCACGCCCTGTACCCGGAGCTGACCGAACTGCACCAGGTCGGCGAGAGCTTTTACGGCCAGCCCCTCATGCTGATCACGATCACCAACGAGGCGACCGGCCCCGCCGCCGACAAACCCGCCCTCTACGTCGACGGCGGCATCCACGCGGGCGAGCTCACCGGCTCGGCGGTCGCCACCCACGTTATCGGCCACCTCCTCAACGGCTACGGCAACGACCCCCGCGTCACCGCGCTCCTCGACACCCGCGCCTTCTACGTCCGGCCCAAGTTCAACCCCGACGGCTCGGACCTGGCGCTCATCGAGGACCAGTTCCTGCGCAGCACCCCCCACCCCTTCGACGACGACGAGGACGGCGCCGCGGACGAGGATCCCCCCGAGGACCTCGACGGCGACGGCTGGATCACGCAGATGCGCATCCCCGACCCGGACGGCATCTGGGTGGCCGACCCGGACGACGACCGGATCATGGTGCGCGACCCGGAGATGCAGCGCGCCGGCCTGCGCTTCTCGACCATGCGCGAGGGCGTCGACACCGACGGCGACGGCACGATCAACGAGGACGGTCTCGGCGGCCTTGACATGAACCGCAACTTCCCGCGCAACTGGGAGCGCGTGCACCTGCAGACCGGCGCGGGCGACTACCCGCTCTCCGAGCCCGAGACGCGCGCCGCGGCGGAGTTCATCAACGCGCACCGCAACATCACGGGCATCGTCCACGGGCACACCTCGGGCGGCTTCGTCTACCGGCTGCCGTCCGCGTCCGCGCCCTCGCTCTTCCCGCAGATCGACCTCTCGCTGATCCTGCACCTGGGCGAGGAGTACACGCGCAGCACCGGCCGTCCGGTGGTCCCCAGCGCCACGCACCCCACCGAGCATCGCTACGGGACGCTCATCTCGTGGGGCTACTGGGACCACGGCGTGATCGGCTGGGTGCCGGAGTTCTCGCCGGGCCCCGAGGAGTGGGTGACCGACTACGACGGCGACGGCGAGATCAGCGAGGCCGAGCAGCACCGCTTCAACGACGAAGAACTGGGCGGCCGCTACTTCTCGGACTGGACGCCGCACGACCACCCGCAGCTGGGGGCGGTCGAGATCGGGGGTTGGCACTCGAAGTTCTGGGGGCAGAACCCGCCGCCGGAGTTTCTGGAGGCCGAGACCGGACAGCAGCTCCACTGGATCCTCTACCTGGCCGAGCAGGGCCCCCTGATCGAGATGAGCGAGCCGGTGGTGACGGCGGTGGGCGACGGGACCTTCCGCGTCGCGGTCACCGTGACCAACACGGGGTTCCAGCCCACGAGCGTCACCGACCGGGGCGCGGTGGGGCGTGAGCGCCCGGATGGCAGCACGGACCGTCAGGTGGTGCGCTCGCCGGCCGTGACGCTGACACACCCCGGGCTCGAGATCGTGGAGGGCCGCGCCCGCACTGTGATCCCGCACCTCGCGGGGTCGAACCCGTTCCTGGAGGCCGCGACGGAGATGTCGCACACGGTGACGTGGGTGGTGCGCCCGACAGGCGGCGAACGCGGCGTGCGGGTGACGGCTGAATCGGACAAGGGTGGCACCGTGCGGTCCGGCTGGGTGGTGGTACGATGAGGGGGGTGAGGGAGGGCGGCGGTCGCCGCGCGGGGGGTTGGCCGCTTGGTGCCGGACGTCGTGGTCACGGCCTCGGGCGAAGGATCGCGATGGCGGTCGTGGCGGTGGTGGCCGCCGCCTGGGCCGCACCCCTCGACGGCCAGGAAGCCCGGCGGCGATGGGAGCGCATGTGTCAGATCCGCGCCGAGAAGTTCGACCTCGTGCTGCCCGGCGCGATGCACGACAACGATCTCGACATGTGGATCGTGGTCATGCGCGAGGGCCTCCTCGACCCCATGTGGGAGGCGCTCGGGCGCGGCTACGTCGGCGACTGGGCCTACTACGTCTTCACCGACCGCGGCGAGCGCACCGAGCGCGCCGCCCTGGGCGTGGGCGGCTACATGCTCGAACAGTGCGGCGTCTACGACCACTTCGGCAGCGCCGCCTCCCTGGCCGACTACGTCGCCGGGCGCGACCCCGAGCGCATCGGCGTCAACATGGCCGAATCCATCGGCGGCGCCGACGGCCTCTCCCACACCTCCTACCTGCACCTGCGCGAAGTGCTCGGCGCGCCCTGGGCCGACCGCCTGGTCTCGGCCGAGCGCTTCGTCTCGGACTTCCGCGCCACCCGGGTCGCCACCGAGATCGCCGCCTTTGGCGAGGCGGGGGAAATGAGCCGCGAGATCGCCGAGCGCGCCTTCTCCAACGAGGTCATCACGCCGGGCGTGACCGCGCTCGAGGACGTGGCCTGGTGGATGTGGGACCAGCTGCTCGCGCGCGGCCTCGATTCATCCTTCGACATGCCGTCAGTGTATATCACCGGCCCGACCGGGATCGAGGCCAGCTCGTCGGACCGGATCATCCAGCGCGGCGACCTCCTCATGATCGACTGGGGCGTCGGGTTTCTCGACTTCTACACCGACATGAAACGGGTGGCGTACGTGCTGCGCGAGGGCGAAATCGAGCCGCCGCCGGGCATCCGGCACGCCTTCGAGCGGGCGCTGCAGGTGCGCGACGTCATGAAAGCGTCGATCAAGCCCGCGCCGACCGCCCAGCAGGCCGTCGACGCCACTTGGGCGGCAATCGAAGCGGCCGGCTTCAACCGGATCGACTTCAACCAGCCCACCGACGACCCGAACGTGACCGACGTGGTGATCGGACCGCACTCGGTCGGCAACTGGGGGCACGGTTTCGGCCCGTCGCTTGCGTTCTTCAACCCGACGCGGCTGACCTACGAACTGCGGCCCGGCACCCTGATCTCGGTCGAACTCTTCGCCTACACCGCCAACCCCGAATGGGGCGGCGCCAAAGTACGGATCCCGCTGGAGGATGACGCGGTGGTCACCGAACGCGGCGTGGAGTGGTTGTACCCGGTGACGCAGCGGATCCTGGTTGTGAAGTAGCGGCGAGTGGTCGCCCGGCCGGGGTTGGCGCGGGCGACCACCGGGTGGGCCCGCTCACCGCAGGGGCGGCACAACCTCCACCAGCCGTCCCTTCTGGTCGAAGACCCGCTTCGTGATCCTGGCGATGTCGTTGCTCAGATCGATCACCGGGCCGACGGGCGTTGCCATTGCAGCTACCCCCGCTCCCGAAACACGGTAGGGCTCGGCCGCGGTCAAGTTGACTTCATAGCCGAGGTCCGCCATGGACTCGATCGTGATCCTGCTCAACGGCTCGGTGCCAGCGGAAAGGTAAGGCGTCATCAGTTCAGTCCCGAAGACGTCCTCCCTCCAGTGCGAATCGGAGGAGCCCCTCTCCCCTCCGCTCTGCACTGGTACCTTGGCCCCCATGTAACCCCTGCCCCCACTTCTGTCGAAGGCAGCCAAGGTCAACGGCCCCACGAAATGGGTGTCGGCGTTGGCGGTGCCATTGACAGAAGGGTTGCGAAGCAGGTCGCGGTCTTCCCAATACGTTCCGAACCCCAAGACATGCGCGTACTCGTGGGTGACAGTGTTGACGAGCGCGTCCCTGGCCTCCAGGCGGTTGACATCATCCTCATCCAGTTCGATAAACCCTCTGATGACTTCCTGATCTATCGGATCGGAGGTTGCGAACGTGATCCGTCGGACACTGCAAGGGGACGCCCGGCCGAGAATCCCTCCCGCACCGTCGATCGAGTCGATCGTGATGTAGATTCGAACATCATCGATCATTTCCCCGACCTCGATAGCCGGTGAGCCCGGTCCGCAGCTGCCGGCAGCCCAGGCGTTCTGGTAGGTGAAGTCGTCCGCACCTCGGGCGATGATCGACTCCCACCGCTTCGCGGCATCTCGCATGATCTGGTCCTGCGACGCAGTGCCTCCGTCCAGGAACACCAGTTCAATGTCGAACGAATCCAAGGGCTTTCCGCCGATCGTCACCGTCAACGTAGAAGGTCCGAACTCGGTAAACGCGTGAACGGCAATGTGATAGCTGCCCAAGCGGGTCGGCACCATCTGGCACAGCTCATCGGAAGCGGCGTTGCCGCTCGTGCACCGGTACTTGTGGTGGTGATCGGGGCGCTCGCCGTAGTGGACGAACATGTCGGCGTCGCCGCTCCCACCCGAGAGCTCGACGTTTAGCGTTTCTTCCGACGCCTCGGCAATATCGACCCGGAACAGGAAGACATCGTCGACCGTCCCCGAAGATACGGTCACGGACTGCCCCAGTTCGATCAATTGCTGGTTCACGACGGCAAGCGTTTCCCGGACGTCGTTGTTGTCCTCGTCCCACTCGTCCACTTCCTCGTCCGGGTCGGCGACAACAACGAGGTTTCGGTTGCCCGACTCGAAGGGACCAATCGCCATGAACTCCACGGCAGCGGTATCACCCGCCGGGAGCGCCGCGGCCTCGACGGTTTCCAGAACGACCCCGTCAACCGAGAGCCGAACGGGGAAGCCCCCAGGAGTGTCAGTGTCGCCCTCGTTGCTGATCCTCACCTCGACCTCGACGGTCTCATGCTGGGATGGATCCAGCCGTGAAACACTCACGCTTGCGAGGTTGAGGTCTGGCAGGGGATTGTCCGAGGTCGCCCTCGCCGTCGCCCGGTTCTGGATGCCACCCGGAGCAGAAACGATCAAGGACTGGTTGCCGAACCTGTCACCCAGGGTCCACTCAGTCATGGCCTCGCCGTTCTCGTCCGCGTCCACCGTGCCGGCGCTGACCGAACCGTTGTTCGCGGCAGGCCTGAAGGTCAGGGTGACACCGGCCACGCCGAATCCGCCCCTGTCCTCGGCCCGTACTGCGACCGGCTCCGGCAGTGGCTCTCCCCTTAGCCCCTCCTGCCCGTCTCCGGAAACGAACCTGATCGCCGCGGCGCGCTGCTCGACGTTCACCGACGCCGTCGCACTCAGCCCGCTGGCGCTCCCCGTCAGCGTGCCCGACCCGTTTCCTGCGGCGGTGACCTGCCCGCTGCCGTCCACCGTGAAGACGGCTTCGTCCGAACTGGACCAGGTGACGGTCGTGGCCATCGCCGCTCCGTACTGGTCGCGCACGGTGGCGGTGAAGGCGGTGGTCTGGCTGATGTAGGTCAGCGATGCCGAGGCCGGGTTTATGCTGATCGTCGCCGGCCGCGGGGGCTCGGTCGGGGTCGAAGGCCCTGTGTCCCCGCCTCCACAGGCGTTGACAAAGGCCACGAGGATCAATGATGCGAACGATGCGCGTCTGTACCTGGTCATCTGTCCCGAACCCTTCCGAAATCGTTGCGAGATTTTCTGAACAATAAGTGCGAAGGCCGTCCAATCCTAGGAGGTTCACCCCGGCTCCGCCCGTCCGTCCGTACCCGTCCGCCTCCACTTCCGTTCCAGATACACCGGCAGGTAGCACAGCGCAAAGAATCCGAGCGCGAGCACCTCCAGCCAAAGGATGTACCAGGGCCACTCGAAGAACAGGAAGGGAGAATCCGTGACCGGCTGTTCGCTGAGGTACATGTAGTTGGCACCGGTCAGCAGATTGAATCCGGTCATCACCGCCGCCATTGCATTCAGCAGGAAGAACGCGCGCAACAGTGACTTGAAGGTCGGCCGCATCCCGAGTCCCCAGGTCATCAGGACCGCCGTGACCACGATCCCGCAGTGAGAGATGTAGTACTGGATGAAGTGGAACTCGGGCCACCCCGCGTCGAGTGCCGGGGTGACGACGGCGTTGGTGGCGCCCGCCAGGCCCCAGAAGTAGACCAGCTCGTAGGCGAGCCGGTTGCGCGTGAACAGAACCACCACGGACAGGATGGCGGACATGCCGCACACGTGCAGCGGCAGGTGCTCCTGAAGGAAGATCGTGCCCCCGTCGACCACGAAGCGGTAGCACCAGTTCGCGATCTGGTTCACAAGGAGGACGACGCCAAAGCCGATGCAGATCGTCCTCGTGAGTTTCTCGGAATCGAAGTGGCGAACTGCCCGGACCAGGCCGACGGCGACGATGACATTCAACACCATCACCACGTTGTGGGCGGTGCCGAAGAGTTCGAAGGGAACGGTTTGCATCGCCTGTTCGGTCCGGCCTGGGGATCCGGGGTGAGTGGTGCGGGCACCGTTGGCAGTGCAGAAGGTACGGCGGGCAAGTGTGAGCGGCGAGGGCGTGGCGGCCGCGGCTGGGGCGAACGCGAGGTTGTCGGCCAAAAAAGGCCGGAAATGGCGGACAAATCCACCCGCTATGTGATGCGTAGTTTACATTAAGTAATGTTTGCATTACATACCGCTCGTCGGTCGGGTCGTGCACGCGCTGCCAGGAACTCGGCGCCCAGGTGGGCGACGCAAAGCTCCGCGTTGGCGAGGCATGCCCCGGCGGCGCCCCGGATCCCGTTGTGCACGACCACCACCAGCGCGAGGTCGTGCGGCGGGGGGGCCGGGCGGATCCGCCCGATGGTGACGGCCATGCCCGCCGCGGCGTCCGCGTCCAGGCGGGGTTGGGGACGGTCGGCCTCGGTGCGCACCAGGAGCGGCCGTGCGGGGAGCGTCGGCAGTGCACCCGGCTCGAGCGGCAAGCGGAAGTCGCGCAGCACCCGCGCCGCGTCGGCGGGGTTGGCCGGCGCGCGCAGCCGGCAGAAGACATGGGCGGTGTGGCCATCGAGAACCGGGACGCGGTTCACCGCCACCGCGACCTCGATGTCGGCACCCAGGATCTTGTTGAGCTCGGGGCCGATCTTTTCCTCTTCCCCGCGGATGCCCGGGATGACGTTCCCCACCACTTCCACCGCGTTGAGGCCGCTGAGCCCGGCCCCCGACAGCGCCTGCAGCGTGACCACGGTCGCCGATTCGATGCCGAAGGCCCGCTCGATCGGCGCAAGCGCCATGGCCAGCCCCACGACCACGCAGTTGGGGTTGGCCACGAGCGCTCCACCGGCACGCGCCCATGGCTGCCCGGCAATGCCGCTGATCGCCTCGGCGTTGACTTCCGGGACGATCAGCGGCGTATCCGCCCGCATCCGATGCGCAGACGCGTTGGTGCACACGACATGCCCCCGCCGGGCGAGGGCCGGCTCCGTCTCCTGCGCGACTGCCGACGGCAGTGCCGAGAGCACCAGCGGGCTCGCGAGCGGCCTGCCCGGAGCGAGGAGGTCGAGCCCGGCCGCGTCAGGCGGAGGATCGCCTCCTATGGCCCAGGGCACGACGTCGCCATAGCGTCGCCCGGCGCGCCGCTCGGAGCCGACGACCTCCGCCAGGTGGAACAGCGGATGCCCGTCGAGCATCCGCACCAGCCGCTGGCCAACGATGCCGGTCGCGCCGAGGACGGCCGTCGGTATGGTCGAGGACCTGTATCCGCCGGGCACCTGGCTCAACGCGCGGCCGCCCATCTGCCCGGTTTCCCCACGCGGGTTCCCTTCCCCGCCACTCCGGTGACCCGGAAGGCGAGCCCCCGGCGCTCCGCGAAATCGATTGCCTTCGACTGCACCACCCCGCCTCCGATGGTCCGCGCCTGCGACCAGGTCAGCTCGGAGTACGGGGCCTGTCGAAGCGCAGGGCGGGCGTCCGGGCCACACGCGTGGAGCGATCCGCGCTGGCTGGCGGGGTGCGATTCGGGCCCCGCGGTCAGACGCGGATCCGCCGGGAATATCCCGTCCACATCCTTGACCAGCCGGATCTCCGCCGCCCCGAGCGCATCTCCCAGGAAGAGCGCCGTCAGGTCGGAGCCGCCGCGGCCAAGAAGCGAGGGGACACCCGTTACGTCCACTCCGACGAAACCGGGAAACACCACCGCCTCGTGATTGGCCAGCGCCCCGTGGATCTGTGCCGCATCCACCGCGACCGGATCGGCGTCGCGCAACGATCCTCGGGTTCGCACCGGCAGGCGCCAGGCGTTGAACCCGACCGCGCGCACGCCCCGACCCGCAAGCGCCATGGTGAGCAGCGCCACAGATGCCTCTTCCCCCGTCGCGAGCAGCGCCGCCGTCAGAGGGTCGGGCGACGCAGGTGCAACCGAGCGTGCTGCCGCCAGGAGCGAATCCGTGGTGTCGCCCATGGCGGAGACGACGGCGACCACCTTGCGTCCGCGGGCAACCTCGTGCCCGATCGTCTCGGCGACGAGCGGGTAGTCCTCCGGGCACGCCAGGATCGAGGAGCCGAACTTGAGCACGTGGATGTCGCCTCCGGACGCGCCGCGGGGGGCGGCACTGGCTCCGAGCTTCAGGGCGGCCTCCATCAGACGAGCACGCCTGCGGCCGCTTCCGCGCGGCTGAGCGCCCGTTCCAGATCAGCTTCCAGGTCCTCGCAGGCCTCGATCCCCACCGACAGGCGGAGCAACCCCTGGCCGATCCCCGCCGCCACGCGCGCGGGCTCGTCCATCGACGCGTGCGTCATCGTCCAGGGGTGCGTGACCAGGCTCTCCACGCCGCCCAGCGATTCGGCCAGCGCGAAGTGCTCGATCCCGTCCACGAATGCGTCCACCGCCGCCCGTCCTCCCCTCAGCTCGAAGGAAATGAGGCTGCCCCACCCCGTCTGCTGCCGGGAGGCGATATCGTGCCCGGGGTGATGGGGCAGGCTCGGGTGATTGACCCGGGTGACGGCGTCGCTTCTGTCCAGCAGATCCACGACGCGGAGCGCGTTCTCCTCGTGTACACGGCTGCGCGCGTGAAGGGTCCGCATGCCGCGCAGCGTCAGGTACGAGTCGAACGGAGCGCCCGAAACGCCCATCGCGTTGGTCCACCAGGCGACCTCTTCGAGCAGGTCCTCGTCGGCCGCAACCACGGTGCCGCCCACCACGTCGCTGTGTCCGTTCAGGAACTTCGTCGTCGAGTGCACGACCAGATCGGCGCCGAACTCGAGCGGGCGCTGGTTGACGGGAGAGAGGAAGGTGTTGTCGGCCACGCAAATGGCGCCGATGTCGCGCGCCAGGTCGGCCCACACGGCGATGTCTGTGATGCGCAGGTGCGGATTGCTGGGCGTCTCGATCCAGATCATGCGGGGCCGGAGTTCGCGGGCGAGTTCTAGCGACTCGGGGTCCCACGGGTCGACGAACTTGACGCGGTACGTCCCGCGGTTCGCCTCGGCCGAGAAGAGGCGGTAGCTGCCGCCGTAGCAGTCGCGCGGCGCCAGCAGCAGATCGCCCGCCGATAGCAGACGCGTCGCCACGGCGATCGCCGACATCCCGGACGAGGTCACGACCGCGCCGCATCCGCCCTCGAGTTCGGCGATGGTTTCGGCCGCGAGATCGCGCGTCGGGTTGGCGGTGCGGGTGTAGTCGTACTTCCCGTACACGCCCGGAGCGTCGAAGAAGAAGTTGGTGGAGAGATGGATGGGCGGCATGACCGCGCGATGGGTCGTGTCGGCGCCGAGGCCCGCCCGCACGGTGCTGGTTACGCGGGATCTGGAAGGACGGGAACCGTTCAGCTTGCTCATCGAACCACCTCCGGTGTGCCTGCTCGCAGGAGAGTCGCCACCGCATCGGCTTCCTTGAGGAAGGCGTCGTGCCCGAAGAGGGACGGCACGGTGACGTGTTTCGGACATCGGCCGCTGCGCGTGGCCAACTCGTCGACAAGCCAGGGCGGGACCAGCAGATCGGTGTCGAACGACACCAGGAGAGTGTGCGGCAGCAGCGTTTCGGGGCTGGTGCGGTGCAGGTCGATCGACTCCGACAGGGTGAGGAAGCGTTCGGTGTTGAACCGCTGGATGAAATCGGCGCCGCGGGCGTTCAGGTATTCCTCGACGGGAAAGCGTGTCGGGGACCGGCCGGGCTTGCCCACCTGGAGCGGGCCGGACTCGAAACGCTCCTCGAACTCCTGCGTGCTCCGGTAGGTGGTCATGGCCAGGGCGCGGGCCAGCGCGAGACCGCGGCCCGCGTGCCCGCCGGCGACTCCGAGCTCCGCAGCCGAGCGCTGGACCGACCGGATTGCAGTGGCCATGGGGTGCGTGCGGTGGGCGGCACAGAGGATGACGAGCCGCGCGACGCGAGCCGGGAAGAGCTCGGCGAAGGCCAGCGCGACCATGCCGCCGTATGAGGCGCCCGCGATCGAGGTGGCGGCGATGCCCAGTTCGTCGAGCACGGACGCGATGGCGCGCGCCTGGTCGTGGCTCGTCACCGGGCGGAGAAGGCCATCATTCTCCGTGTTGCCGCCGAGGTAGTCGATGCCGATGAGCAGATGGCGTGCCGGGTCGAGTGCGGCGCCCTCTCCCACCACCCCAGGCCACCATCCCGGGGACGGATCGGCGGCGCTGGGCGCCAGGTGACGCCCCGCGGAGATGCCGCCGAGGACGATCGTTGCCGGTGCGGCCGAGGGCCCCTGCGCCTCGTACGCGATCTCCACGGAGCGCTCTCCGAGGTGATCGAAGGGTATGAGAGCACGCAGCACGCCCGAACGGACATTCGCCGCCGGGTCGGGCGCGGGTCGCGCGGGCGCAGCAAGCGAGGCAACGCGAGCGGCAGAGCAGTTGGCCATGATGACCTCTCCGAGTCTCGAGTAGCCTCATCGGACTCCGGAGATTTGACCGCCCCGGTACTGCCGGCTACCACCCCGAAGGGTAGCGGGCGGCTCATCTTTGCGGCGGACGCGAGTCCATCGCAGGAGTTGGCACCTTTGTGGGAATGCCAATTCCCACAGGTTGCCCCGGCGTCCAAGGGCCTGTCCCTCAGCCGGTCTCGATGAGTTGTCGTGCGCACAGTGTACGGGGTTGGCGCACGGATGTCAACAACAATTCGCAGGGGCCGGCCCTCCTGGATGACGGCCCGTCGTTGAATCCGCCGAGAGCGTCCGAAATCTGTCCCATTGGGCCATTGGAACGCCCACCAAACGGGGCCACCCTTTTCGTACGACACCCACCGCCCCCGGCAGGGCCCACACCAGAGGCTGCCCAGCCCGTCCCGTCGATCCCTTCCCCAATGTCCCCTCCACCGTCGCGAGCGAAGCACGACGAAGCTTACAAGCTGCTGTTTTCCAGCGCGGCCATGGTCGAGGATCTTCTGATCCACATCATTCCGGAGTTCGCAAAGAGGGTTGACATGCCCGCCCTACGGATGCTGTCGTCCAGCTTCGTCAAAGCCGAGGATCTCAAGCAACGTCACGCCGACATGCTGTGGCGGGCCCGGCTTCGGGAGCATGGCCACCACCCCGTGTACCTGGCGCTCGAGTTCCAGTCGACGCCGGTGAACAAAATGGCGTTTCGGGTAGGAGAGTACGTCACATTGATGCTCCGCGAGGCGGAACTCGCAGGCGATCTCGGCTCGGCGGGACGACCGCCGATTGTCATACCGATCGTTATCTACAACGGGAAGTTGCCCTGGAGCGCTGCGACGAACCTGGTTGACTGGATGATGCCGCGGGCAGATGAGGCTCTCGCGCACGTGCTTGGCCTCCAGATGCGCCGCAAATATATTCTTGTCGACCTGAAGACGATTGTGCCTACGAACTTGCGGTCGCACAGTTGGTTCTCGGTACTGGCCGAGTGGGAGAGTGCCCGCTGGGCCAAGGACGCGGTCCGGCTGGGGAAACTCTGGCGGCTTGCGCGGGAATCTGGTGACGAAGGCATCGTTCGCGGGTTTGGTGCGCTCCGACAACAGATAGCACCATGGATGCGAATCCAGGAGGCTGGGTCTCGGGAACCCGAAACCAGGAAGAAGAGGAAGACGATGATCCGACACGAAGAGACCTGGCTCGCCGAGAACCTCCAGAAGCGAGACGAGGAATTGCGCCAGGAAGGGCGCCAGGAGGGGCGCCAGGAGGGGCGAGAGTCGCTGCTACGTCAATTGGCGTTTCGGAAGTTCGGCCCGGAAGGGGTTGCGGTATTATCCCGCGTGCTGGAAGCACCATCGGATCTGGACCGCACTGAGGCACTGGCCGGCGCGATCATCGAGTGCGAGACGGTCGCCGAACTTATTGCCCGAACCAGGGAGCTGTAGTCCGCGCCCACGAACGCTATCGCTACCGCATCCCAACCTCCCCGATGCTCACCCGGTAGCTCTCGCCGGCGGCGCGTCCTTCGACCAGCACCGCCAGATACGGGCCCCGTCCCTCTGCGTGGGCCGCCGACGCCGCCCAGCCGTGCGCCGTGGTGGTCCACCGCGCACCGGAAGCCCGCTCCTGCGGCATGTCGATTGTGCTTACGGTGCCGTATGCCGGGTTGAACACGACATCGAGGTATTCATACGTGGCGCCCCCGGCCGGCACGGCGGCGGCGTCCACCACCACCTTCCACGTCCCGGCGGCCGGGTTGTGCACGACAATTGACTCGTCGCCGGCCGGGTCGCCGTCGGCCCGCGCGGCGCTGCACACATCGCCCGTGCAGTCGAAGACGTAGGCGTCGAGGTCGCCTTCGCCGGTGACGCGGGTGTTCACCATCAGCGCCGTCGAGCCCGGCAGCACTTCCACCTCGAACACCTGCTGCTCGCGTGGCCCGATCTCCCGCGTCTCGCTCCGGGCGCTCCCAACCGGGGTCGGCACCGCCGCGCCCTCGAAGGCGGCCATCCGGTTCGTCATCCACACCTGGTGGCTGGCGCCGTTCGCCGCGCCATTGCCGTTGCCGTTCCCGTTGTCCGCGACCGCCTCGGTCGTCACCACCTCCACATCCACCGCCAGCGCCGAGACCGTCAGCGTCGCGGGCGTGGGCGGCACCGGCTCCTCCTTCTTGGCCTGCTGCCAGTCGAAGGTCTGCGTGTCGGCGATGTCCGCCAGACGCACCTCCCAGGTCCCGGGGACCGGATCCGCGATCACCTGCGTGATGCCCGACCCACCGCTCCGGATGATCTCCCCGCGCTGGTACCGGGTATCCGGCCGGGCCACCGCCAGCGCGACCGCGCGGTCCTCCCAGCTGACTTCGATCTTCAGCGCCGTCACCCCTTCGGGCACATCGAAGAAATGGCTCTGCATGCCGGGGCGCGGGACCTTCACCTCTTTCTTCACCGTGTATTCGCCGGCCGCGTCGAGCGGCTCCGGGGCCACGATCGCCGCGAGCATGCGGTGGGCGTAGCCGGTCACGTCGGGGTGGTCGAGGGTGAGGTGCGCGGTGTGGACGCCGTGATCGGGCGGGGTCGCCGTGACCGGAAACTCGACCGGGGTGCCGAGCGGCAGCGCGACCGTGAGCGGGGACGAGAAGGTGCCGTGATCGTTGCCCTCCCATCTGACGTCGAAGGTCATCGAGCCCGAGGGGCCGGATGTGCGCGTCAGGGTCACCGTGCGCTCGCGCCGCACCCCCTTCTTCCAGCCGCTGCGCTCGTAGAGGCCGAAGCCCTCGTGGGGGGTCGGCAGCATGTGGCTGTACGGCGTCGCAATCGACGAGCGGCTCTCGATGTCGACCGTCATGCCGCCTTCGTGGAGTTCCTGCAGGATCGCCCAGGCGCCGGCGACGCTGATCACGCCGTTGCCCTGCTTGTAGGCGGCGATGTTGGGCACGTACCGCGCCCCGCGCTGCACCGCGTACTTGATCGTGTACGGATCGACCTCCATGCCCGACTGCCGGGCCGCGCTGATCAGCAGCGCAACCGCCCCTGACGCGGTGGGCGTGGCCGTCGACGTGCCGCCCGCAATCGTGTAGCCGGGCGGCAGCTCGAAGAGGCCCGCGATCGCGCGCCCGTCGACGAATCCCTGCGCCGTGCTGACGTAGTTCGAGGGCGAGATGATGTCGGGCTTCAGCGTGCCGTCGCCCATCGGCCCGTAGCCGCCGGTGATCAGCAGGTTGTCGTCGTGCTGGGTGCGAACCCCGTGGTTCATGAAGAAGTTGTCCTTGCCCTCGTGGCCGCCGACGCCGATGACGCCGCGCCCCATCACGATGTCGTCGATGGCGCCAAGGACCGGGAAGTTGTGGGTGGGCGACAGGATCGACGACCCGTAGCGCTCGACCAGGCGGTCCGCGATCACCGACGGGACGAGGCGGCCGTCCCGGAGCAGGTAGTTGTGCGTGATGTTCGAACTCTGCTCGAAGTAGATGACGTCGACCGAGGGGTGCGCCGCCGCGACGATGGTGGCCTCGGTCTGGCCATACGCCGAGCCGCCTTCGCCTACCGCGGCGAGGCGGGCGCCGGGGGCGACGCCGTCGAAGCGGCCGCTGTCGCCGCGGCTGCCGACCGACGCGCCGACGACCAGCGTTCCATGCCGCGCGATGCCGAGGTTGAGGGCGATGCGGCCCTTGTCCGTGTCGATCTGGACGCCGAATCCCACGGACTCGCGCACCGAGGTGTCGGGGTCGTCGGTGCCGAAGACGCCGAATTCGAGGCGCTCGTCGTACTCCCCGAGCGCGGCCTCGTCGGTCAGGTCGAGATCCTGGTCGGTGTCTACCCACACGTCTCCGGTGGACTCGTCCCACAAAACTGCGAAGAAGTGACTCGACCCCTCCGGATTGCCGTCACGGTTGACGTCGAGATCCAGCCCCTGGAAGCCGAAGATGCCCGCGGAATCGGCCTTGGACTCGTCGAAGAGCGCGATCCGGAAGACGCCGTCGCGGGGGGCGGTGTACGTGGAGTCGCGGTAGGTGAAGCTGCCGCCGGACGCCTCGACCATGTCGTCCATGTCGATCCAGCGGCCATCGTCCTCGATCTCGGGGTCGAGCACGTTGCGGTACACCTCGATCTTGGGCACGGGCTGGCCGTCGAGGGTGTACGCGGTCTGCAGCTCGGGGAGCAGCATGTCGGGGAACATGTCGATCTGCGCGATCGTGACGCCGCGGCCGTCGAACGTGGGGTTCTGTTCGCGGAACTCGATGGCGCGGAGGTCGCCGATGGGGCTGTAGCGGTTGGTTAGCGGACGGTCGCTGAGGACGGGCGGCCAGACGGTGTCCGGAAGCTGGACGGCCGCCTCGGGGCGCACGGACCCTCGCGGCAGGGGCGGCAGATCGTGCTCCGGCGCGCCCCCCGCCAGGCCGAAGGACCTCGACCGGTTCGTAATGGACACGTCGATGCTGTGGACATCCGCGTGGTCCGCGAGGTCCTCGGCGCCCTGCACCGGGACCCAGGCCCGCACGTAGTCCACTTCATCGAAGCGGAAGCCGATGCGTCCGCCCATGGCTTCGATCGCGGCGGCCACGCGGGCGTTGCGGCCCGGCATCGACGCGATGACGACCACGACCTCGGCGTCGCCGCGGGCTCGGGCCTGGGCGAGTTCGCCGCGCGCGTCCTTGAAGAGGTAGGGGCGGCGCTCGGGCTGCGCGTTGGCGGTCGGTGGGGTGAAGATGCCCATGATGAAGAGGGTGAAGAGTGCAGTGACGATTGACTTCTGGCGCATGTTGGCCTCCGGAGCCGGGGTTGGCTGGTTCACCTGTAGAATCGGGCGCGGTGGGCAGCCTGCGCAAACGGAATGCGGGCCGGGTTCTCGCCTGCCTGCCGGGGGCAACCCTACGTTTGCTTTCCCAGTGTGATCCACGCCCCGCCCCCCGGAGGCATCCCATGATCTCGCGCAACGCGCCCGTCTCCCGGCTTCGGCTAACCGGCGTCCTCATGGCGGTCATCGCCGCCCTTCCCCTCTCGCCCCTGCCCGCTCGGGCACAGGACACGGCGCCCGCCATCGAGACGATCCGCCAGTCCGACTTGAGGGCCGACCTGTTCTTCCTGGCTGGAGACGAGTTGCGGGGCCGTCTGGCCGGGTCGCCCGAGGGTCGGGTGGCCAGCGCGTTCATCAAGTCGCGCTTCGAGCGGATGGGGCTGAAGGCGGTCGGGGCCGGAGGTTCGTACTACCACAACTTCAATGTTGCGCAGACCGAGGTGGGCGAGAACAACCGACTGGGCGTCGAGGCCGGGGGCGTCACGCTGAGCCGCACGCGGGGTCAGGACTTCTATCCGCTGCGGGAGAGCGGGAGCGGGACAGCGGGCGGCGAGGTGGCGTTCGCCGGATTCGGGATTTCGGCGCCGGACCTGGGCCACGACGACTACGGGGAAGGTGTGGCAGGCAGGATCGCGCTCATCGTGGCGCACGAGCCGGGTGAGAGCGACCCGGAAAGCCCGTTCGACGGACTGGTGACATCGGAGGCCGCCGCGACGTACCGGAAGGCCGCGGCCGCGCAGGAAGCCGGGGCCGTGGGATTGATGATCGTCGCCGATGTGCACAACCACCCCGGAGCCGGCAACTTCAGTGCGCAGGCGTCGGGCTACTGGCCGGAGACGATGCGGCGCGGCGGGCGGTACACGCTCGAGAGTCGCCTCAATCGCATCCGCATTCCGGTTGTGCAGATCTCGCCGACGCTGGCGGAGACGCTGGTTGCGGGCACGGGGCGCACGCTCGAGTCGCTGTCGGCGTCGGCCGAGGCTGGTGGTGGTGTGGATCCGATGCCCCTGCCGGGTGTGCGCGTGGAGATCACCACCGACGTTCGCCGGGAGAGCCAGACGGCGCGCAACGTCGTGGGCCTGATCGAGGGATCGGATCCCGAACTGAAAGACGAGTGGATCGTCATCTGCGCGCACTTCGATCACGACGGGGCCGACGGCTCGGTGATCTACAACGGTGCGGACGACGACGGATCGGGCACCGTGGCGCTGATCGAGATCGCCGAGGCGTACCAGGAGGCGGTGCGGATGGGTCAGGGGCCCCGCCGCTCGGTCCTGGTCGCGGCATGGGATTTCGAGGAGAAGGGGCTGCTCGGGGCGTGGGCCTATGTGGAAGACCCGCTTCACCCGCTGGAGAAGACCGTGGCCGTGCTGAACATGGACATGATCGGGAGGAATGAAGAGGTGGTAGTGGGCGGCGGCCGCCGATTCCGGGCCCTCGACGTCCAGTCCGGCGAGTCGAACGCCAACGCAATCAACATCCTGGGAACCACGCGCAGCGAGGACCTCGCGTCCGAGGTTCAGCGGGCCAACGAAGTCGCCGGCCTGGAGATGCGCTTCCGCTACGACAATCATCCCCTGCAGCTACTGCGCCGCAGCGATCACTGGCCCTTCATGCAGGCGGGCGTGCCCGCGTTGTTCTATCACACGGGGCTGCATCCGGACTACCACCGTCAGGACGACGTGCCCGAGCGCATCAACTACGAGAAGCTGGAGAAGGTGGTGCGCCTCGTTTATCAGACGAGTTGGAGCCTGGCCCGGCGGCCCAGCGGACCACCGAGGATCAGCCTGCGGTAGGCCGGCCTGCGAGCCCGCCCGCCAGTGGGGCATCTGGCGCAACAGGCCCGTTCAAATGAGATTTGAAGGTCTATCCTGCACTCGCGATCAGGCCACCTCATGAAACTCCGTTTCGCGCTCTCTGCCGGTACGCTGGCACTCCTCGCCACCAGCCCCCTCGTCGCCCAGAATGGTCAGCCCGGATCGACCAACGGCGGCTCGGGCGGCGCCGTGCCCACGATCGCCACGGCCGTCGAGGTAACGGAATCCCCCACGGTCGACGGCCGCCTCGACGAGTCCGTATGGCAGCAGGCGGGCGCCATGACCGGCTTCACCCAGCGCGTGCCCTTTGACGGGCAGCCGGCCAGCGAGCGCACCGAGGTCCGCGTGATCTTCGACGACGACGCGCTCTACGTCGGCGTCTGGGCCTTCGACAGCCAGGCCGACGCCATCACCTACGGCGAACGGATCCGCGACTACGAGGTGAACCAGAGCGACGCCATCGTCTTCGTCCTCGACACCTACAACGACGACCAGAACGGCTTCGTCTTCGGGACCACCCCCACCGGCATCGAGTACGACGGACAGGTCGCGAACGAGGGGCGCGGCGGCGGCCGCTTTCAGGGCGGCGGTTTCAACTCCCGGCAGCGCTTCCAGTCCGGATCCGGCGGCGGCTTCAACAAGAACTGGGACGGCAGCTGGACGGTCGCCACCACCACTGACGGCGAGGGATGGTACGCGGAGTTCCGCATCCCGTTCAACACCCTGCGCTACGGAACGGACAACGCTACCTGGGGCTTCAACGTCATCCGCCGCATCCGTCGGCTGAACGAGGAGGCGTTCTGGACCCCGGTACCCCGCGAGTTCAACCTCTACCGGCTGAACTACGCCGGTGACCTGCAGGGTCTGCTGCCCCCCTTCCGGCGCCTCGCCACCGTCACCCCGTACATGCTTGGCTCCACCGAGCGCGACTATACCAACGCCACCGGCTTCTCGCAGGACGGCAACCTCGGCGGCGAGGTCAAGTTCCAGGTCACCCAGAGCCTCACCCTCGACGTGACCTACAACACCGACTTCGCGCAGGTCGAGGTCGACGATCAGCAGCTCAACCTGACCCGCTTCTCTCTCAATTTCCCCGAAAAGCGGCCCTTCTTCCTCGAGAACGCCGGCTTCTTCAACGTGGGTGGAGGAGGCGCGGACCTCTTCTTCAGCCGCAGGATCGGCATCGCCAGCGGCCAGCCGGTGCCCATCCGGGGCGGAGCACGGCTCTCGGGGCGCGCCGCGGGACTGAACGTCGGCGTGCTGCACATCCAGACGGACGCCTCGACCGGCCTCGCCGACGCCCACGGCTTCTCCGTGGCACGGGTGGCCAGGGAACTGCCCAACCGCTCGCGCGTCGGCGGGCTGTTCGTGAACAAGAGCGGCCCCGACGGCGATTTCAACCGCACCTACGCGGCCGATGTCTCGGTGGGCGTCGGCGAGGCGCTGACCCTCAGCAGCTTCGTCTCGCAAACGGACGACCCCGTCTCGCTCGACAACGAATTCGCGTGGGACTTCTCCGGAAACTGGAGCAGCCGGAGCTTGAGCGTCACCGCCCAGGCCCGCGAGATCGGCGAAGGCTTCAACCCCGAGGTCGGCTTCCTGCCCAGGCGCGGATACCGGTACTACCAGTACCATACCATGTACAAGCTCCGGCCCTCGTGGCTCCGCGAGATCCGGCCGCACGTCTCCTACTACACCTACAACAGCCGCAAGACCGGGATCGAATCGGGCTTCCAGGAATCCGCCCGCCTGCACATCGATTCGCACTGGGAGTGGCCCTCGGGCGCGCAAATCCACACCGGCGCCAACCTCAACACCGAGGGCATCTACGCACCGTTCGAGATTTTCGGCACGGGGGTGGTCGTGCCGGAGGGGAACTACAGCGGCTGGGAGTCACAGCTCGTCTTCAACAGCAACCCGGCGGCCAGGTTCTCCGCTACGTCGCGCATCAACTTCGGGAGCTTCCTGAGCGGCACCCGCCGGGGCGGCAACGGGTCGCTCACCTTCCGCCCGAACGCGTCGTTCAGCACCTCGGCGCGCATCAACTACTTCGACGTGAACCTCCCGCAGGGCGAGTTCGAGACCGTCCTGCTGGGCATGAACTTCGGCTACTTCTTCACCCCGCGCATCTACCTGCAGTCGCTCGTCCAGTACAGCAACCAGGTCGACAGCTGGTCCGCGAATCTGCGCTTCGGCTGGCTCAACACGGCGGGCACCGGGCTGTTCATCGTCTACAACGACGTCCAGGGCTTCGACTATCCCGACGGGCTCAATCCCGACGGCGGACGGTTCATCGAGAGCGGTACCCTCGCGCGTTCCTTCATCGTGAAGTTCACGCGTCAGTTCAACCTGTTGGGGGGGTAGGATGAAGGGCGAAGGCGGCAGTTTCCGGAACCGACGGCCCATGGAGGCCAGCAGCCGGGTGAAGGGAGCGAGGAGAAGTCTCCTGATTCTGGCCCTTCTGGGCCTCATCACGGGTGCTGCCTGTGCCGCCATCGACCACACAGCACTTCACTTCGCGCTCAGCAAGTCCGTGCCGGAGAAGGACGCGGCCATCGCCCCGCCCGAAGAGTTGCGTCTCTGGTTCACGCAGGAGCCGCAGGAAAACTCGATCTCGATCCGCCTGCTGGCGGGAGAGGAGCTGGTCGAGACGGAACCCGCCGTGGAGGACCCCGATGACGGCACGGTCTTCAGCGTAGCCCTCGAAAACGCTCTCGCGGCCGGCGAGTATACGATCGCGTGGCGCGGGCTGGGCCAGGACGGCCACGTGGTTCGGGGCGAGATTCCCTTCTCGGTCGTGGTCGAATAGAGCAGCCGTGGGGACACACTGAACGCAGGGTCGATCCCGGACGCCGCAGTCGGCTGGCTTCACTTTGCGGCGCTAGTCGCAGTCTGGGGGGCGGTATCGAGCCGGTGGCTCATCGTTCCCCGCACGCCCGAACGCCTGCAGGACACGCTCATCGATACGGCTCGGTGGTTGGGGCTGCTGGCGAGCGCCGTGCTCATCGTCGCGACGGGACTGTTGTTCTGGCGCCAGTTGGCGGACTTTCGCGATCCCTTTGTGCCGTGGCGGGAGGACGCAGCCATCTTGTTGGGCACGGGGTGGGGCCGGACCTGGATCCTGGGCGTGGTCGGCTCGATCCTGATGCCGGTGCTGTTTCTGGCCGCGTCACCTGCCGTGCGGCGCGGGGCTGCTCGACGGCCATCCTGGATTCTGGCCACGGTCGTCGCCCTGGCGATGTGTGCATTCCCCGCGCTCACGGGACACGCGGCCGGCAGCGAAAACCTGGGGGCGCTGCTGATCCCGGCCGACACACTCCATGTTTTGGCCGCCGGAAGCTGGATCGGCGGCCTCCTCTTCGTGCTCGTCGCCGATGGCAGGGAGCGACGTCGATCTGGTCCGGACGCCGGCCTCCTCGCCGATCTGGTGCCGGTGTTTTCGCCGGTCGCACTCGTCTCCGCCGGGGTGCTCCTCGCGACGGGCACCCTGGCAGCATTCGTCCACGTGGAGTCGGTGGGTGCGCTCTTGGCGTCCACCTATGGACGATTGCTGCTGGCGAAAGTCGCTCTTGTCCTGCTCGTGATGATCCTCGGCGCGATCAACTGGCGGCGCCTGATGCCGCTGCTGCTGGACGAGAAGGCCGATGCCCCGATCCACAGGAACGCGATCCGGGAACTCGTCATCGCACAACTCGTGATCGTGGTCACGGCCCTGCTGGTGCACACCTCGCCGATGGGCGGTTAGCGCCGCGCAACGTTTTTTGTTGCGCGTCAGCTCACGACCGCGGTGCCGCACAGCGGCAGATCCTGGTCGCCATTCGCCCCGCGTGACTCCACCGAGAGCCTCCAGCGCACCGCAGTCCCGAACCAGCCAGTCCCGTCGCCAAAAACCGACGGGACGCGGACTTGCCCGCTGACATTGATCCTGCCTTCGCGGATCCAGTTGGTCCAGTTCAGGTCGATCGCTCCGAGCGCGAAGTCTGCAACGGCGCCCTGCGGGAGCCCGGTGTGCAGCACACGCGCCAGTTCCACGTCAAGGAGCCCGGCGATCAATCCGCGAGGGAAAACCACCTCGGTCATGTCACCTCCGACAAAAGTCACCGTCCAGTACGTGCGGTCGTCCACATCCAGGTCGCCCACTCCGCCGATGCCTATTTCCCCGACGTACGCCGCCGCCCCTGCGACCGGAGTCCAGTTGAAGCGGTAGTTGGTATCCGGCGTCAAGCGGCAGCGTCCGCCCTCCAGAGCCAAGCCCATGGCCGAGAAGGTGCCCGGTATTCGGCTTGCGCCCCTGACCACGCCACCGTCCGGAAGGACCACCTCGAGAGACAACCTCTCTCCCGGGGCAAAGACGCCCGCGGAAGCGGTCGCCTTGTAGCAGGAACCGAAGAACTCCCGCTGCACACAGTCGGTCACCGGATCCGCCTCCTCCGACAGCAGCACGGACCGGCCTGACTCTCCCGTCACGCGAACCAACGCACCCCGTAACGGGTGAGGGTGTCCGCCATCCGGGTAGCGGGTCGCGATCGCCATCAGGTGCACGTTGCTGCGAGAGGCGTCGGTCGGGTCGACGGTGAGCACCGCCGCCGCTTCCACGACTACCTGATCGCCGACGGGCACGACGACCTCGACATTGGCCAGGTCGCAACCCCCGATGGCGAGCATCGCGGCGACGGAGGCCCAGACTTTTGGAGACGGGCTGCCAGGCATCAGAACGAAATCTCCACTCCGAGTGTGGGCAAAAAGGGGCTCATCGAAACGCCATCCAGCACCGTCCTGTCCACTCGGTGAGCGAAGGAGTAGTACAGGACGTTCTTCCGGTTGTATACGTTGATCACATCCAGATGGGGGGTTACCCGGCCCCATCCCCTTTCCCAGGTCCTGCGGAAGCTTATGTCCAGCCGGTGGTTCACTGGATACCGCTCACCGTTTCTGGGGCCGAGAAGGATGGTCGACCCGTCGAACGGTTCCACTTTCAGGTCGATCAACTGGTGTCGGTTCATGTTGTACTTGTTGAGGGGGAGGGTATACGGTAGTCCGGTCCCGGAGCCTGCGGTTCGCCTTGAGGAGGGAGATGGAGATCCAGCCACTGGTCCGGCCTCCGTCCTTGCGAACCAGGAAGTCCGCCCCGTAGGACAATCCATTACCGGTGAGGAGGTCGTCGGTAGGGTCCGTGGGATCGTCGCCCCAGTTCCGTGCAACGACTCCTTCGTAGCTCCTGTAGTACCCCTCCGCCGAAGCGAACCAGGTGTCCCGTTCGTCGAGCCAGCCCTCTACACCCGCCTGCAGCTGATCCGAGACGAGAGCCGGGGCCTGTCTGCCCGTGAGCACCCACGCATCCAGTCCCCAGGGAATCTGTTCGTCCCGCACCGAGTGCAGGAACTGCGTGTAGCGACCTCCCGCCACACGAAGGGCCCATCTTCCGCCTCGCACAAAGCGCTTCACGGCGACGCGCGGAGACACCGTTGTAGTGCTGGCAGCGTCTCCGGGCCGCCAGTGATCCAAACGTACACCCCCCTCCAGCAACCACTCCTGGGTTGGCTTCCACTCGACTTGCGTGTACCCCGCCGTTCCCCACGCCACTCCCTTCCCCGGCAGAAACAGTTCGGCCCCCCCGCCCTTGGTCAGACTCTCGTATGTCATCCAGGTGGAGAGCACACCGGATTTCCACCGTGTCCGCCGCCCCGGGAGCCGCTCCAGATCGGCCGCTATTGCGGATCGACCGATGCGGCTGCCGAACTGCGCCTCTCCGAATTCCGAGAAGTCGAAATTGGAATCGGCGCGCGACACTGAGCCGCGTATGTCCAGGGCCCCGCCTCCCTGCATGGGGCGGGTCCAAGAAGCACCGACAGCTGCGTTCCCCCAGCTCCAGAGAAGGTCAGGTTTGGCATCCAGCTCTGGCTCGTCGCCGTCGAAAACGTCGAAGACCAAGAGGCTCCCGACATCGAGCACGTCGCGGCCCAGGTAGGAAATGACCTGGACCCTGTCTCCCTGCCGCGTCCATCCCTCGAACGCGGCCTGGAGGTCCTGCAGATGATACGGGAAGGACGCCTTGGGGATGGCCCCCAGGAGCACGTCCAAGTAGCTGCGACGTGCCGACGCCCTCCAACGCGCGCTGGCCAAACCCAGCCGATCCTTCAGGCCACCCGGCAACCCTCCCTTCACCGAGGCCCGTGCCGCCAGGAGACTCATGCCGGCATCAACCCCATGCTCTTCGTCGCCCAGATCGGATTCGATCTTGAGCACCGACGAGACCCGCCCCCCGTACTCGGCCGGAAAGCCTCCCGACTGCAGCTCCGCTCGACGGATCATGTCCGCGTTGAATACGGAGAAGAGACCCATCGAGTGGAACGGGTTGAAGATCGGAACGCCGTCCAGAAGGATCAGATTCTGGTCCGCAGATCCTCCTCGCACATTGAAGGCGGCCGCGAAGTCCGATACGCGGGTCACCCCGGGAAGCACCTCGACTGACTTCAGCGGATCCGCCTCGGCGATTCCGGGAATCATCTTGAGCTCGGTCCGGCTCATCTCCTGCACGGTCGCCCCCGCGGATTCCTCGAATCGGGCCCGCTGGCGACTGCGTTGGCCTTCGACCTGGAGACCCTCGAGTGCGACCACCTCTTCCGTGAGCGTGATGGCCAACTGGAGGTCCGCTCCCGGCGCCACCGCAACCTCCTCCTCGTGCAGCCCGTAGCCGATGACGGAGACACTCAGGACGTACTCCCCGGGAACCAGGTCGTGGAAGGCGAAGAAGCCCAGCCGGTCGGTGCCCGCGATGTGGCCTTCGGCGATCCCGGCAGGCCGCACGAGGCGCACCGTGGCATCCTCCACCGGAATCGCCACCTCGGATCGCACCCGGCCGCGGACCATACCGTCGGGAGGTGCGAGGTCGCTGCCCGACTTGGGTACGACGACGACCTGAGACCCCAACTCGACGTATCCCAGTACGGTGCCGGCAAGCAGTCTGTCCAGGGCCCCCGCCAGATTCAGCGTCGCGCAGTCGCAGTCGACCCACAGGGCCGGCGGCAACAGACTCGGACTGAATGCGATCTGGACCTGCGACCGTTCCGCGAGCTGCACCAGGGCTTCGGCCAGTGGCACCCGCTCGACCGAGAGCCCCGAGACCGTCGCCAGGAGGGTCGCCGGCTCGGGGTCGATCCCGGTCTCGCCTCTCAGGGCAGCCAGCACGAGGTCGTCCTGGGCGGCGAGGCCGGCGGCGGCACCCATCCCCAGAAGCGCCGCGACCACCGAGACGGTAGCCAGGCGCAGTCCCCTAGCCCGGGACGGCCGCTCGACCCTCCACTCGCGCCGCCGAGACTGCTCCAACGCCCCCACCCCCTTCACGAACCCTCTCCACTATCGGCGCTCTCCATCCTCACCACCCCTTCTCCGATGCTGCAGCGGGCATCCACGACGCTGCATACCACCGTCATCACTTCTTCGAGCGACCTCGCGTCGAACCACATCGTAAGCGTGCGATCCAGAAGTGCCTTGTCGCCGACAACCACCTCGGTTCCGTATCGCTGCTCGACCTCCGCCATGGCCACGCTCAGCGGCGTGTCGTGGAAGATCAGGAAATCACCCAGCCAGTCCGCCACAGTCTCGATCGGCGGCGCTGGCCCAACGGGCACCGGCCACCCGCGTAACAGGCTCGTCGCCTGCCCCGCCCCAACCTGCACCTCGTGGTCCGGTCCGGCGAGCGCGACGCGGCCCTCGACCACCGCGACGGCCAACTCGTCGGCGCTGGCCGCCAGATGGAAACGGGTCCCGAGCACCCGCGCCGTCCCCGCCGCAGTGACGATGTGGAAGGGCCAGGCCGCATCGGTCGCCACGGCGAAGAAGGCCTCGCCGCGCAGGGTGACCTCTCGGGCGGCACCTCCCGCCGCGGCAGTCAGCCGGCTGTCGGGACCCAGGCGGATCACGCTGCCGTCGACCAGCCGCACCATCGCGGTTTCGCCCGCACCGGTCATGTATTCTTGAGGGGCTCCCACCCCCACTTCGCTGAAGCGCTTGCTGACGACGGCTTGCCATATCCCCACGCCAACGACCACCACGACCGCCGCCGCCGCCAGGTCGATCAGCCGACGGCGGGGGCGCGCGGGCCTGAGCCGCCGCCCAAGACGCGTTGCACCACGCCCAGCCGAGCGGGCCACGCGAGCCTCGGCCCTCCAGATCACGTCTTCGGGGTTCGGCGGATCGCCTGGCACCACGCGTCCGTCGGCCATCCGCCCGACTTCCACCAGGCGACGCAGGTCGGCCAGGGCCCGCTCATTGTCCGCTGAGCCATCCAGCCACGCGGCCAACGTCGCGTTCTCGTCCGCCGTCGTCTGCTTGCGCAGATACCGGATCAGCAACTCGTCCATCTAGATCTCCTTGACTGCACGCCGCACAGTGCGCAGCGCGGCGCTCATCTGATTCGCCACCGTCGGCACCGAGACGCCTATGACCGACGCCGCCTCGGCGTGACCGAGTCCCCGCTGGAACACCAGCTCGAACACCTCGCGCCGCCGCTCCGGCAACGACGCGACGGCCCTCTCGAATGCGTCGGCCAGAATCTTCGCCTCCAGCACCTCGGCGGGGGTGGCCGGCCGCGGGGCGTCCACGTGCTCCTGGCGCTCCAGCCATCGCTTCCGCACGCCCATCTTCCGCTTCTCATCGATCACCTGGTGGCGGACGATTCGGTACAGGTACGCGCGGGCGGATCCGCGTGGCCGCCAGGCGCGCCTTCGTTCCCAGATCTGGATGAAGGCTTCCTGCACGACATCGCGCGCCAGTTCCACGTCCCGCAGCTGGCTGGACGCGTAGCGCACGAGCTCGGGCCAGTACAGATCCATCAGCTGACCGAGGGCCGTCGACGACCCTCCCTTGATCGATGCCATCAGCGGTTCGATCCGTGGGGGTTCGGCCGTGGCCGGCGCGTCGTCGGTATCTCGCATGAGGTAGAGGCTTCGCATTTCGCCGGTGTGGGTGAGGGTCGGGCTCCGTTCACTTCGGTGCTTCTGCAGGAGAAGCGGATTGCCCGCCCCGTACTACTACCCGCCCTGTACTACTATGGGGCCACGTTGACGAAACCGGCGCTTCTGGCCGTCGCGGCCCGTCGCGCCTACCATGTCGGAATTCCACGACCGAGTTGGAGAGCATCCGAGCCGGAGATCGACGCATGACAGCCGACAGCCATTGCCTTGCCCCGTACCTCGTGGCCATTTGCCTCGTGGGTGGCATCCTCGCCGCCGCCTGCACAGAAGCCCCTCCCACACCCGACGCCTCCCCCTTCGACGTCCTCCTCACCAACGCCCGCGTGATCGACGGGACCGGCGCAGCGCCGTTCGAGGCCGATGTCGGGGTTCGCGGCGACCGCATCGTCGCGGTGGGCGAGCTGCAGGACCGCGCAGCCGCCCGCACCATCGACGCCGCCGGCCGCGTGGTCGCCCCAGGGTTCGTCGACATGATGGGCCAGGCCAGCCTCGTCCTCATCACCGATCCCCCGAGCGCCGAGAGCAAGCTGCGCCAGGGCATCACCACCTACCTCTCCGGCGAGGGCGGCTCTCCCGCGCCCCAGAGCGACGCCACGCTGAGCAACCCGCCCGTCATCGACGGCGACACCCTCCGCTGGCGCCGCTACTCCGAGTACTTCGCGATCCTGGAGCGCTACGGCATCCCCATCAACGTGGTCCACGACGTCGGCCTGACCCAGGTGCGGCGCGTGGTGCTCGGCGACGAGGATGTAGCGCCTACGCCCGAGCAGCTCGAAGAGATGAAGGCGCTTGTAAGAGAGGGGATGGAGGATGGAGCCGTCGGCGTGTCCACGTCCCTGATCTATCCGCCCGCGATCTACGCGTCCACGGAAGAGCTGGTAGCGCTCAGCGCGGTGGCCGGCGAGTACGATGGCGTCTACTTCACGCACATGAGGAACGAGAGCCACGCGGTCCTCGAAGCCATCCGCGAGGCCATCACCATCGGCGAAGGCGCCGGCGTCCCCGTCCACATCTACCACCTCAAGGCGGCCGGCCAGCGCAACTGGCCCCTCATGGACGAGGCGCTCGCCCTGATCGACTCGGTCCGCACCGCCGGGATGGACGTCACCGCCGACATCTACCCGTACGTGCGCAACGGCATCGGCCTGGGCTCGTTCCTGCACCCGCGCCACTACGCCCGCGGCACTGGGGCCTTCCTGGCCACCCTGGGCGACCCCGACCTGCGCGCCCAGCTGCGCGCCGAAGTCGAAACCGACTCCGAGTGGGAGAACTGGTACCAGCACGTCGGCATGGACTGGAACAACGTGCTGATTGTTTCGGCCTCCGACGCCGTCGACCCGGGCGTGGTCAACCGCTCGGTGACCGAAGCGGCCGAGGTTTTGGGCACCGACCCCTGGAACGCCTTCTTCGATCTCGTCCAGGCGGGCGGCGTGAGCGTCAACCCCCTCAGCATGAACGAGGAGCAGAAGTGGGCCGCGCTGCGCGCGCCGTTCGTCATGATCGATACCGACGCCTCGCCGGTGAACCCGGCCTCCGTGTCGGGTACCCACCCCCGCGCCTTCGGGGCCTTCCCGCGCGTGATCGCCAAGTACGTGATGGAGGACGGGGTGATCACCCTGGAAGAGGCGATCCGCCGCATGACCTCGCTGGCCGCTCAGCGTCTGGGGATGGAGGACCGCGGCGTCGTCGCGCCCGGGATGGCCGCCGATCTCGTGGTCTTCGACCCCACCCGCCTGAGGGATCGCGCAGACTTCGGTACCGACGCCACGCTGCAGTCCGAGGGCGTGGACTACCTGTTCGTGAATGGTGAGCTGGTCATCGACGACGGGGAGTTGACCGACGCGAACCCAGGGAGGCTTCTGAGGCGGACGAACCGGCAATAGCGCCGGCTTGGCCCGCTCGTGAACGCCCTACGTTTCAGCTGAAACGTTCTCATCTGGAAGCGTGACCCGATATGTAATGTCGGCATTACATATTGTAAGGTATCGCTTACTTTCTGTGCCACCGGGCCTGCCAAATCCGGTACGCTACCACCCCGGCGTCGGGGTGCGGGTGCGCTCACGCGGCTCCCACCGGATCCACCCGCACCGTCACAATATCCGTGTCATGGTACTTCTGATGCCGCACGGATGTTGCGATATGGCGCAGGAGGCGCAGGGAGAAGTCACGCTCCACGGGCACCTCGCTCACGCTGCCGCCGATGAACGCCATGCGGTCCTCGATGTTGCCCTCCCCCGCGGCGGCGAGGAATTCGAGTTCGGCCCCGCCCCCCTCGGCCCGGGCCGTCACCCGCAGGCGCCGCGTCCCGAGGGCATCGTCCTCGGTGACTTCGTCCAGCAGGACCAGGAGCGTCTCCTCGGCAGCGAGGCTCATGCGGTGGACGAGATCCTCACCCAGCCCCACCCGCGCGCCGAAGTCCTCCAGGAACGCCTGGATCTTCGGCTGGGCCTCGACGTTCAGGGTGGTCTCGGTGCGGCGACGCCGGGGCCCGGACAGCTCCATGAACGCCGACAGCAGGATCGCCGCCAGCCCGCCCGAGGTCATCCCGTTCTCCAGCAGCTGCCCACCCCAGCCGAAATATTCTGACGGGATCTGGCCGCTCTGAAAGCCCGCACCGATCCAGAACGAGACGCCGATGATCGTGGCCTTGCGGTAGTCGATGCCGTCCTGCGTGACCATCTCCAGGCCCAGCACAAACAGGATCGCGATCAGCACGATGATGTAGGCGCCGACCACCGGGTTGGGGATGGCAAGCAGCACCGCGGTCGCCTTGGGGAAGAAGGCGAGCGCGATGAAGGTCACGCCGATGCAGGCACCCACCCGCCGGGCGGCGATCCCGGTGATCTCGACGATCGAGACGCTGTTCGAGTAGGTCGTGTTGGGGACGGTTGCGAGGAGTCCCGAGAGGAGGTTGCCCACCCCGTCAGCCGCCACCGCGCCCTGAACCGCCCGGAAGTCGGTCGCCCGCCGCTTGCGCCAGGACACCCGCTGGATCGCCATCCCGTCGCCGATCGTCTCGATTGCGCCGACCAGAGTAACGAAGATGAACGCGGGCAGCATCGCCCAGAACGCGGGACTCAGGCTCAGGTCGAATCCGGGCCATCCGCCCGCCGGGACGCCGAACCACTGCGCCTCGCCCACGATGCCCATGTCGTAGATCCCGTATCCGGCCGCCACCAGGCAGCCCCCGACGGCTCCAATGACCGATCCCCACAGCCGCAGTGCTCCCCTGGCCCGCAGGATGATCACGATGGTGATCACGATGGTCGCCAGGGCGGTGAGTGGCGCCGCCGCGGGCGCCGCGCCCTCGGGTGCCTGGAAGAGGAGGTCGAAGCCAATGGGCATGACCGTGACCGCGATCAGCATGATCACGGTGCCGGCCACCGTGGGCGTGATGACGCGCCTCAGCAGCGACAGGTGCGACGAGATCAGGAACTGGAAGAGCGACGACGCCACGATGAGAGTGGCCAGGAGCGCGGGGCCGCCCTGTTCGAGCGCCGCCACCGACACCGCGATGAAGACCCCGGACGTACCCATGAGCAGGATGTACCCCGCCCCGATACGTCCGCCGATCGGTCTTGCCTGGATCAGCGTCGAGATCCCGCAGACGATCAGCACCGCGAACGCCGCCCACGTCAGGTAGGACTCGCTGCCGCCCCCGGCGCGCACCACGATCGCCACCGTGATGACGATGCCCGCGATGTTGAGCAGGATGTACTGGAAGGCGAGTCCAAACGACACCGGGTAGGTGGGCGTCTCGTCGGCCTGGAAGCGAAGGCCCAGGCGCGTGTCGGAAGGGGGCATGGGTCTCGGTGGGAGTGGTGGGAAGGGGTGCTCCGGCAGCGGAACCTACACGTGCCTGCTCTCGATGGCAGCCCCGTGGCGCTCAAGGAACGTCTCGAATTCGGCGACCAGCCGGTCGCAGTGCTCGTCGTCGTGGGCAAGGGAGACCGTCATGAAGCCGCGGCGGGAGATCCATATCCCGGACAGCAGCATCTCAAGGTGGAAAAGGTCGCGCGCGGCCTGGGGCGTTGCGGCCAGGTCGGCGTGACAGCGGATCGATTCGCGCTGGAAGTGGACATTCATGATCGAACCCCGGCCCGTGACCTGGGCGGGTGCATCCAGCCGGGTGGCGATGGCGTTGAGGGCATCGCGGAGCGCATCTCCGCGCCGGTTCAGCCGGAACACCGCCTCGGGTGTGAGCACGTCGCGCAGCCCAGCCAGACCCGCCCCCATCGTGAGCACGTTGTTGTTGTGCGTGCCGGCGTGGCTGAAGTGATCCCGGCGGCGCGGGTCGAACCGGTCCATGAGGTCCGCGCGCCCGCCGAACGCCCCGAACGAAGCGCCGCCGCCGAGATACTTGCCGAAGGTCGTGAGGTCGGCGTGGATGCCGAGCATCTCCTGAAAGCCGCCCGTCGCCAGGCGCGACGTCTGCACCTCGTCGAAGATCAGCAGCGCGCCACGGCGCTCCGCCGCCCTCCGAAGCGCGTTCAGAAACGCCCGCGTCCCCGGGATGCAGCCGCCGCCCCCGAGCATGGGCTCGACGAGCACACACGCGAGTTCGGCCGCGTGCTCCTCGATCAGCGACCGCGCCGACTCCACGTCGTTGTAATCGGTCACGATCCACGGGAACGGAAGGTTGAGACGCCGATCCGGCCCGGTGAAGTTCAGCGGACCACCGTGGTACGCGCCATCGAACACGAGAACCCCGCCGCGGCCCGTGACCGCCCGCGCGAGGCTCACGGCCATCAGGTTCGCCTCCGTCCCCGAGTTCGTGAATCGCACGCGTTCGACCGACGGGAAGCGCCCACAGATCAGCTCCGCGAACTCCTGCTGGTTCGGCGTGGGGCCGCCCAGCGTGAGGCCGTTCCCGGCCGCCTCGGCGATGGCGGCCTGGATGACCGGATTCGAGTGCCCGTAGAGGCCAGCCGTGTGGTCGTTCAGGAAGTCGACGTACTCGTGGCCGTCGAGGTCGTAGAGGCGGGCACCCTCGCCCCGAACGATCGTCACCGGGAAGGGGGCATAGTGATTGACGGTGCGGGTATCCGCCCCGGGCAGGAACCCCGTGGAGCGCTCGAAGCTGGCCCGGCTCAAGGGATTCGCCGCCGCGTACCGGGCAGCCGCCTCGGAAGCGAGGTCCTGCAGCGTTGGCGTCAGTACCGAAGTCATGGGCGGCTCGAGCGTGTGGAGGCGGGGGCGTGCTCCCGGTGCCCCATCGGGGATAATCGGGCCGATCTGGCGGGAATCGCAAGCCGGGGACATGCTAACGAATGACCGAGGCAACGCTGCACCGGGCCCTCGTGTGGGCCGTCTTCGCGCTTGCGGCCGTGACCTTCGTAAGCCTCCTGCGCTTCAGGGCGCCGTACGGGCGCCACTATGACGGCAAGGGCTGGGGACCGGCCATCCCGAACAGGCTCGGCTGGGTCGTCATGGAACTCCCCGCGACGGCCCTCTTCGCCTGCGTCTACGCCACCGGACAGGCCGCCGCAGGAACGGTCCCGCTGATCCTGCTCGCGATGTGGCAGTGCCACTACCTGAACCGGACCTTCATCTACCCCTTCCGCACCCGGACCGCCGGCAGGAAGATGCCGCTGGTCGTCGTGTTGAGCGGCTTCGTTTTCAACGTGCTCAATGCGTACGTCAACGCACGGTTCATCTCGCACTTCGGCGAGTACGGCGCCACATGGCTCACCGACCCCCGATTCGTGGGCGGAACCGCAATCTTCGTGGGCGGACTCGTCCTCAACGTCCATTCCGACAACGTCTTGCTACGCCTGCGAAAGCGCGGCGGCACACGCTACTCCATCCCCCGTGGTGGCCTGTTTCGTTACATCTCCTGCCCCAACTACCTCGGCGAAATCCTGGAATGGGGCGGCTGGGCGCTGGCAACCTGGTCCCCCGCGGGACTTGCATTCTTCGCCTACGCGGCCGCCAACCTCGGCCCGAGAGCGCTCAGCCACCACCAGTGGTACAGGGAGCGGTTCGACGACTACCCGGCCAAGCGAAGAGCTCTGATTCCGGGGGTCATCTAGCAACCCGTTGTTGGCCGGCCGCTAAGCCGCCGGATCGACCTGCACCGTCACCACATCGATGTCCTCGTACTTGTGGTGTTGCACCGACGTCGCCAGATGGCGCAGCAGCCGCAGCGAGAATTCGTGCTCTTCCGTCGCGTCGACCGCATGCGTGCCGACCACCGCCAGATGGTCCTCGATATTGCCTTCGCCGCCCGCCGCCAGGAACTCCATTTCCACGCCGCCCGCCTCGGTGCGCGCGGTGAGTCGCAACCTGCGCTGGCCAGCACCCTCGTCCCCCTCGGTCTCCCCGATCAGCAGCAGCAGCGTCTCCTCGGCCGCGTGTGCCAGCCGGCCCGCCGTCTCGCTGCCCAAGCCCCTGCGGCCGGCGAAGTCCTCCAGAAACCGGTGAATCTTCGGCAGCGACTCCACCTTCAACTCCGTCTGCATGCGCATGCGCCGCGGCCCCGTCAACTCCATGAACGCGGTCAGCACAAGCGCGGTCAGGCCCCCCGACGTCATCCCGTTGTCGAGCAGCTGCTGCAGGAAGGGAGTCAGGCTGTCTGTGGGAATCTGTCCGCTCTGGAAGCCGACACCCACCCAGAAGGAAAACCCGACGACCGTGGCCTTGCGGTAGTCCATACCGTCCTGCAGCACGATCCGCGTGCCGAGCATGAACAGCACGGCGATGATCACCATGGCGTAGGCGCCGATCACCGGGTCCGGGATCATCAGCAGCAGTTGCGTCACCTTCGGCAGGAAGGCCAGCACGCAGAAGATCAGGCCGATGCACGCCCCCACGCGCCGCGAAGCGATCCCCGTGATCTCGACGACCGACACGCTGCTCGAATAGGTGGTGTTCGGCACCGTCGCGAAGAGTCCCGAGAGCAGATTGCCGAACCCGTCGGCCGCCACGGCCCCCTGCACCGCCCGGTAGTCGGTAGCCCGCCGCTCGCGCCACGACACCTTCTGGATCCCGACCGCGTCCCCGATCGTCTCGATCGCCCCCACCAGCGTCACGAATGTGTAGGCGGGCAGAATCGCCCAGAACGCCGGCCCGAAGTCGAATCCCAGACCCGGCCAGCCCGCCAGCGGCACCCCGACCCACATCGCCTCGCGGACCGGCCCCAAGTCCAGCAGCCCGAAATACGCCGCCGCGATGCACCCGGCCACGATCCCGATCAACGGCCCCCACAGGCGCACCGGCCCGGTGAACTTGAGCATCACCGCCAGCGTCACGGCAAGCGTCGCGAGCACAGTGACCGGCGCGGCCAGCGGCCCGCTCCCCTCGGGCACATTGTCCATGAAGTCGAACAGAAACGGCATCACGTTCACCGCGATCAACATGATCACGGTACCCGCCACCGTCGGCGTCAAAATCCTCCGCAGAATCGACAGCCGCCCCGCCAGCAGGAACTGGAAGAGCGACGACACGATGATCAGCGTGGCCAGCAGCCCCGGTCCCCCCTGCTGCAGCGCCGCCACGGACACCGCGATGAACGCCCCCGACGTGCCCATCATCAGCACGTATCCCGACCCCAGCCGTCCCACGCGCCGGGCCTGCAGAATCGTGGCCACACCGCTCACCAGGAGCGCGCCGAACGCCCCCCACGCCAGGTACGCCGCGCTGCTTTCCGCGCTGCGAAGCACGATCGCGACAGTGATGACCACCCCTCCGATCGCCAGCACCGAGTACTGGAGCGCCAGCCCCACCGCCAGCGGCCAGGGCGGCCTTTCATCCGGCTCGTAGCGGACGCCGTGTGCGGTCTTGCCTGGCTCGGATGCCATGTCAGATCCTCGCGGGGGGGAGTGATTGTGCGGTGTCAAACCGGCCGGCGGCCCCTGCCCCACGGTTGGCCGGCGGGCTCGCCCCGGAGACAGTCGGGGCCGCGCCTGCCGCGTTGTCAAGATGCTGATAGATTCGACGCATGAACCTCGACCAGCTCAACCACTACAAGCAGAAGCTCGCCTTCGAAACCGATTCCTGGGACGTCTACGAGGCGCTGGGCAAGGGCGAGCCGGTGGTCGTCGTCGACGGCCGGTCCGCCGAAGCCTACGCCCGCGAGCACATCCCCGGGGCCGTGAACCTGCCCCACCGCGAGATCACCGCCGCCTCCACGGAAGCCCTCGACAAGTCCAGGCTGTACGTCTGCTATTGCGACGGAATCGGCTGCAACGCCTCGACCAAAACCGCGCTGAAGCTCCTGACGCTTGGCTTCCAGGTCCGCGAGTTGATGGGTGGTCTGGATTGGTGGAAGCGCGACGGCTACGCCACGGCGGGCGAGACCGCGAAAGTCGGCCCCGAGATCGTCTGCGGCTGCTGAGGGAATGATGATGTAAACTGCACATGACATCTTGTCATGCGTGGTTTACATTTTGTCACCGCGGCCAGGCTGCGGCGTCCGGTATCCCGCGGCTGAAGAGCACCTCGAGCGCGGCAGCGCCGCCGGACGCGGCCATCGCAGCCACCTGGAACGCGTCCTCGACCGGCGCGTCCCGGAGGAAGGCCCGCACTTGTCCGGAATCCGGGTTGCGCAGGATGGCCACCGCCCGCTCGCTGTCACCGTCGAGCACAACGGATCCGCCGGGCCCCGAGAGCGTGATGCTCGCGAGTGTCCCCGCCCACGACGACTGCACCGGCACCGTGAACGCGAACGCCGAACTGCCATCTCCGTCGGGTACATCGGGCATAGCGAAGCTCATCGAGAAGAGTTCGGCGCCGTCGGCTGTCCGCCCGGTGAGCCGGTGATCACCCGCCGCGTCCGGCAACCTGGCCGGGGCGTCGACCACGAAGGCGGGTTCCAGGAAGGGCGCACCATTCCTGTCCACACCGCCCCACACCAACAGCGTGGCAGTCGTCTGCCCAGCCCGATCCGGCAACGCCGGGTGGTCGTAGTCGCTCAGGCGGAAGCGCAGCGCGTTGCTGAAGTGGAAGCCGCCGATCCATTCACGCGGAGGACAGTAGCCCATGATGTCGGCGAAGGACGGGTGTACAAGGGTGCGCGAGCGAAAGTCGTAGCCCCACGCGCCGATGGAACCATCCGGTTGGGGAAAGGCAGGTTCCGGGTTAGCCGGAAAGGGGTCACCGCAGGGAGCATGCTCGAGGCTCATGTTGTGCCCGAGTTCGTGTGCCATGGTTGACCCGTCGGGACTTGAGAAGCTGGTCCGCCCTGGTATGAGCCCCAGCCCGCCCGCACCCCCGCTGAGCTCACCCGACATCAAGCCCTTGTAGTAACCCGTGCCACCCTCCATGGCCCGAATCGCCTGGGTCGCCCGCAGGAGCTCCCTGACATCGTTGGTCGGGAACACAACGGGTTCGTGCGCTCGGACGTGCAGTTCGGCAATGGGCAGCAGCGTTCGGGTCAGGTGGAGCATTTCGTGGTTGTGGGGATCCGCCGCCATCCCCGTCACCAGGTCCAGAATCGACTGATCGGGATTCTCCTCCCACAGGAACGGGATCAGGGTCAGGTCCATGGGGGGCATGTCGTGCACATCGACCCTGAGTCGGCCAGTCTCGGGGATCCGCTTCGCGACCCCCAGGCCTGGATCCAGGGTCCTGTCCGGATCGACATCGATGACCATCTCGAGTCCCGGCTGGATCACGCGCCCCGGAATCACGGCGTTGACCGACCTGCCGAGACTGCTCTCGTCGACTCCGGTGGGGATCGGCGACAGCCTGCCGGCGATATCCTGCGCATGTATCTCCTGGTCGTTTACGAAGAACCGGGCCCGCACCGGCGGAATCCCCTCACGAGTGGTCTGGCGGGCCGTCACGAACACGCGCAGCAGCGCTTCGTTGCCGGCCATCAGGGGGACGGGATGCTCCCGCGACTGCACCGCTTGTGTCAGGTACGCCGTCGACGGAATCGCCTCCGGACACCGACGGACCCGGCGCCGCCAGATGCCGGCCAGCCAGGTCTCGAATTCGACTTCGGAGGGCACGCACAGTTCCGTACCCCCGGCCAGGAACATGTCGAGGCGCGTGAGCGCGGTCAGTTCCGCCGGCAACATGCCCGCCATGCCGGCGTTGTTCGTCATGTTGAACTGCCGAAGCGCCGTCAGGTCCCCGAATTCGGAAGGCACGGAGCCCTTGAGCTCGTTGTCTTCCAGAAGGAGAAGTTCCAGCTGCATGAGGCCGCCGAGACGGGCTGGGACCGGTCCGGACAGCGCGTTTCTGCTCAGGGCAAGAACGGTCAGCGCGCGAAGGTCGCCCAGTTCCGCGGGTATCGGCCCGGCGAGGTCGTTGTCGCTGAGCAACAGGGTCGTCAAGCCGGTCAGGTCACCGAGTTCCGGCGGAATCGGCCCCGTTAGGTCGTTGGACCGCACATCGAGTGCCTGGAGGCTGGTGCCGCCAAGTTTGGGGGGTATGCTCCCCGTCAGGGCGTTTTCCTGAAGTGCGAGGAAGGTCAGCCTTTTCAGGTTTCCGAGCGTGGAAGGAATCGGGCCGGTCAAGCCGTTCCTCGACACCGCGAGCCATTCCAACCCGGCCAGATTCCCGAGCTCGGGGGGAATCGGTCCGGAAAGCTCATTGTCGTCCAGCACCAGATCCCGGAGCTGCGTGAGGTTGCCCAGGCTCGAAGGGATCGGTCCGGCAAGGCCATTACCCTCCAGCAACAGCCGGGTCAGATTGGTCAGCCTTCCGAACTCGGACGGAACCGGGCCGGTCAGTTCGTTGTGGTGGAGAAACAGTTGCTCCAAGTTGGCCAGGTTGCCGAGTTCGGGAGGGATCGGTCCGGTCAGTTGGTTGTGGGAGAGGTCAAGACGCTTCAAGCCGGCCAACTGGGCGAGACCGGGCGGGATTCTGCCAGTGAGGTCATTGTTGTCGATGCTCAGAATCTCGAGTTGCGCCAGGTCGCCCAGGTCGGGCGGAATCGCGTCCTCAAGAGCGTTGTTTTGCAGCGAGAGCTCTTGCAGTTCGGCCAGCCTGCCCAGTTCGGCTGGGATCGGACCGGTCAGTTCGTTGCTTGACAGGTCCAGCTGCTCCAGGCTGGCCAGATCACCGAACTCGGGCGGAATCGTGCCGGAGAGCTCGTTGCCGATGAGCCAGAGAGTCTGCAGCTTGTCGAGGCGGCCGAGTTCGGGCGGAAGCACGCCCTTGAGGCCATGGCGTGCCCAGTTGCCCTCGCTGTCCTGCTGGCCGTCCAGATACACCCATCTGACCCGCCCGGAGGCGTCCGTGTTCACGCCGTGCCACTGTGCAAGCGGCTTGTCCGTGAGCCAGTTGTCGTTCCTGGCCCACTCCGGGCCGTTCGTCGCGTTGTAAAGCGCCACCAGCGGTGCGCGGTCGGGGTTGAACACCGTGATCCGCGCGATCCCCTGGACGCTTCCGGTCGCCGCGGCGATCTCGGTCGTGCCTTCACCCACACCCCGAACCACACCCGTGGTGTCCACTGTCGCAATCGCTGCGTCGCTCGATGACCACGTGAACGCCGCACCGGCGACCGCATGCCTGTTGGCGTCCAGCGCCTCGGCCGCCACGCGCAAACTGTCACCCAGGATCAGCGTGTCCGCCGACGGCGTCATCGTCACGCGGCGCGCCACTTGCATCACCTCGATGGCCGCGTCGCCGGAGATCTCGCCCGCAGTCGCGGTGACCGTGGCCGCGCCGTTCCCCACGGCCGCCACCCGACCCGAGGCGTCCACCGTCGCGACCAGGGTGTCGCTGGCGGTCCACATCACAACCTCGCCGGGCATCGGCCGGCCCGCCTGGTCCTGCACTTCGGCCGTCAGACGCAGGGTGTCGCCGAGCGCGTCGAACGCCACCGTGTCCGGCGTCACGGCTACCGTCGTGGGCGCGGGCTCCAACACTGCCAGTTGTGCCCGCCCGGCCGCTCCGGACGATGTGGCCGATATCCCCACGCTTCCCAGGGCGATCCCCGTGACCAGCCCCATCCCGTCGACGACCGCCACCGTGGTGTCGCTCGATGCCCACGTGAACTCGGAGCCGGCAACCGCATGGCCGTTCGCGTCCTGCGCCTCAGCAGCGAGTTGCAGCGTGGTGCCCGGCAGCACGATGCCGGTGTCGGGGGTAACCTCGACCGCACTCACCTGCTGGGCGACCGTCACCGTGGCGCTACCCGACACCGCCCCCGCCGTCGCGGTGATCGTGGCCGTTCCGTTTCCTGCAGCCGTCACCAGGCCCGACGCGTTGACGGTCGCGACCGTCGCGTTGTTGCTCGACCAGGTCACGGTCACCACCATCACCTGCCCGTTCCGGTCGCGGACTTCGGCCGAGAGCTGTGCAGTCGCACCCAGGGCGGTCAGTTCAGCCGTGGCGGGGTTCACGGTGACCGTCGTCGGGCGGGGTGGATCGGGTGTTGGCGTTGAAGGCTCCGTGCCGCCGTCGCCACCGCACGCATAGGCCCAGGCGGTGCAGGCAAGCGTCACAACGGCCAAAGGCAAGTTGCGGCTACAGATCATCTGGATCGGTTGCCCGTCTGCACTGCGCCTGAACCCCTTGCGACAAACACGAGACTCTCGACTGAAAAGCAGAGTGTGCGTGTGCGTTGATGCACACCTGCCACCGATTCAATCGGTCACAGTTCTCGCACAGTCGGGCACAATTGTTGGGCTGGCAATACTGGCATAAACAACATGTACAAGTACGACTACATTAACTTGTACATGCGCACCGGATGCACAGGGCGCACCTTCGCCTTCATGGCGCGAGGTCTGTCATTCGGATTCGTCCGTAGCCGCCGGCCTCGCGCCCCCCTCCCCCTTCACATACCGGTCGAACCACCCGATCCAGCGCGCCCACATGTCGAGGTTGTTCTCGATCGCGCGCGGCGTGTGCGACTCGAACGGATACTCGTAGAGCACCGCCGTCTTGCCGAGACCGGTCAGCGCCTGGATCATCCGCTGCGACTGGATGGGATAGGTGCCGGAATTGTTGTCATCGGCCCCGTGATACAACAGCAGCGGCGTGTTGATCTGGTCCGCCTTGAAGAACGGCGACATCTCCATGTAGATGTGCGGCGCCGCCCAGATGTCGCGGGGCTCGGCCTGGAACCCCATCGGAGTGAGCGAGCGGTTGTAGGCGCCGTCCCCCGCGATCCCCGCCTTGAAGAAGGGCGTGTGCGCGAGGAAGTTCGCGGTCGCAAAGGCGCCGTAGCTGTGGCCCCCGTGCCCGATCCGGTCCATGTCGACCACACCCAGCGCATCGACGGCGCGGATGGCCGCGTACATCCCGTCGACCATGTTGGAGATATAGTAATCGTTGTAATTCTGCCCTACGATCGGGATATCCGGGTATATCAGCGCGTACCCCTGGGTCAGCCAGATGTCCGACCAGCGCAGCCAGGTCAGGCGCGTGTACGCGTTGTGGTTGCGGGCGCGGATGGTGGCGTTGGCGAAGTCGTCCTCGCTCCGGTACTCGCGCGGGTAGGTCCAGAAAATGGCGGGCACCTTCGTGCCTTCCACATAGTCGACGGGCAGCGACACCCGCCCCTGGATCTCGAGCCCGTCACGGCGCGTGAACTCGAAGTCGATGCGCTGCGCCGCCGTCAGCTCGGGAAACGGATCGGCATTGCGGGTCAGGTTCTCCATCGAGCCGTCCCCACCCTGCGTCCACAGATGGCTGTCGGGGAACGTGTTCTTCCCCTCGCGGCTCACGATCATGCGCGTCAGATCCGCGTCGAGCGGCACGAGCGGCTGGTCGAAGCTGTCCGGCGCACCCTCGAAGATGCGCTCCGTCTCCCCGCTGGCCATCGCCAGACGGTCCACGAACGGCTGAGGCCGGAAGTCCTCCTTCAAGCCGTCGCCGCGCAGATACGCACTCTCGCCGTTCGCCGACATCCAGGCGTGCTCGATTCCGTTGCCGGTGCGGGCGGTCAGCAGCTCGCCGGGCAGCGCAACCGCGTCGCCGGGGTCATGAAACGGCACCAGAACCCGCCCCTCGCCCGGCGTGTTTATCGGCGGATCAAGCGCGAAGTGGACCAGCGCATCCTCGCCGTTCCGGCTGACCGAAGCGAACACGTGCCGGCCGTCGGCCGAATAGACGACATCGCCCACTGGGTGCTCGCTGCGCGCAACCTCGATCTCGTCGCCGTCGCCGAAGGGTGGGGGAAGGAGCATGATGCGGTCCCCACGGGACCCGTCCCCACCATCGGCCTCGTCATCGTCCGCGGCCACGCGATGAAGGTACGAGATCCCGCTCCCGCCGGGACGCCAGCGCCAATCCCGCGGGCCATCCTGCGACCCGCCACCCCGCCCTTCCCGCAACTCGCGCTCCTCGAGCGTGGCCATGACCTCGCCCGTCGCGATGTCCAGCACCTCGGTCACGCGCGGGAACCCGGTGTAGCTGTTGATGAAGGTAAACGGCCGCTCGATGCGCGTGGCGATCAGGTGCCGCCCGTCGGGACTCACCGAGACGGCCTCGTACATGCCCGGCTCCCCGATCGGACGCGCGGCCCCGCCCGGAACCAGCTCGACGATCTGGCTGCGCGTGTAGTGCTCGAACAGGTCGGCGTCGTGATCGTCCTGCAGCAGGAACGGCATGGTGCGGTTGGGCGTGGCTTCCGCGCGGGTGTGGCGGATCGTCGGGCCGGACGGCAGCGCGGGTGGGGGCGGTGGCGCACCCCGGTCGGCAGGCGCGGCCAGCATGATGAGCGAGCCGGAGGGCGTCCACTGCAGCATGTTCGAGGGGGCGGCGCCCTGGCCGCGCGACGACGTGCCGATCGTGGTGATGACGTGGATGTCGCTGGCGGCACGGACCGAACCGTCGCCGGGCGAGGCGATCCAGACCTGCGTGGCGTCCTCAAGGTGCGCGAGGAAGGCCAGCTGCGACCCGTCGGGGGACCACATGAGGTCGCTGATGTAGATGCCGTCGGGCAGCTCCACGTCCGTGAAGGAGCGGTCGCTGAGCGAGTAGAAGCGCAGCCCGTACAACCCGTAGATGTCGAGGTGCCAGGGGCGGTCGGTCCGGGCGCGGATCTCCAGCATCCCCAGCCGGAGGGTCTCCTCGCCGACTTCCTCCAGGGTCGAGAGCTCGGTCGTGAGCGGGATCACGAAGTGGTCGCCGTCCGGGCTGATGTGGTTCAGCGTGGCGAAGTTGGGATCGGTGGCGAAGAGATCGGTGACGGGGGCGGGAGGGAGGATGTATCCGGGAAGGGGGTCTACGGCCCCGCCGCCGGGGGGATCCGGTTGCTGCGCCGGAAGCGGCGACGCGAGAAGGGGCAGAATCGCGAGTGACAGGAGGCTCGAGGCGGCGCGGAGGGCATGGCGATAGGGCATTCCGAAGATCCTGGCGAAGGGTGAAGGCAGTTGAGGTGAAGGTGGAGACGTGGAAGGAGTGGGGGCAAGCCGCGCATGTTGGGGCGGACAACCGCCCGTGCTCGGGTCGGGACGAGATCCCCACCAACTACATTGTGATGGAGACGCATCAAATCACTTTCGCGCCAACCTCACCAGGCACCATGTCCCCAACCCACGACCTTGCCGTCATCGGCGCCGGATTTGCCGGTCTGGCGTGCGCACGCCGGGCGGCGGAGCGTGGCCTGTCCGTCGTGGTGCTCGATCGGCAGTCCAAACCCGGCGAGCGGATCCACACCACGGGGATCCTGGTCAGGGAGGCATGGGAGGAGTGGGCTGCCCCCGCCCCGCTGGTCCGCCGGATCAGCCGCGTAAGGGTCTACACGCCGAGCCACCAGTTCGTAGAACTCGACCGCGACCGATACTTCTTCATGGCGACCGACACGGGTTCGCTCATGCGGCACCTGGTCGACGAGACCCGGGGCGCGGGGGCCGAGATCAGGTTCGGCGAGAAGTACCGGGGCGCAGCGAGAAACGGGGCCGGGTTCGCCCTGGAGGGATCCGGCGTCGCGTGCCGGTTCCTCGTCGGAGCCGACGGTGCGCGGTCCCGGGTGGCCGAGAGCTTCGGTCTCGACCGCAACCTGCGGGTGCTGAAAGGTGTCGAATGGGAGTTCGAGCCGGCCCCGGCCGACGGCGATTGCCTGCACTGCTTCGTCGACCCGGATTGCGCGCCGGGGTACATCGGCTGGGTCGTGCCCGGTGTGAAGGTGACCCAGGTCGGACTCGCGGTCCATCGTGACCGCAAGGCCGACATGCAGCGCTTCATCGACCGGATCGACCCGCTCTTCGGCCTGTCGGCGAGAACGGTGCTCGAGAAGCGCGGCGGCGTGATCCCCATCGGCGGACTGCTGCGCAGATTCCACGCGGATCGGGTGCTGCTCATCGGGGACGCAGCCGGGATGGTGTCACCTCTCACCGCAGGCGGGATCCACAACGCGTACCGTCTGGGCCGGCTCGCCGCCGACGCCATCGCCGATCACCTCGACGAGGGCGGCCCACACCCCGGGCAGATCGTCCGCCGCGCGTACCCGAACCACGCGTGGAAGCGCGCGGCCCGCTGGAGCTTCGACCACCTGCCCGTGTCACGCGCGCTGGAGGCCGGGCTGCTGACCCGGAACCTCTTCCGCAGGCTTGCCGAGAAAGTGTTCTTCAGTCGGGTGTAGGGCAGGTCACAGCTCACATGCGTCGCCAGCGTACTTGCCGCCCACACTTGGCAGAGCGCGCCTCGACCGGGCTAACTTCAGGTCGACTCGACCCCGCACCATTCTCCTGCTTCCCGACTGGCCATGAACGACAACGTCATCCTCGCTCTTCGCAGACTCGCCACAGCTTGCCTCCTCGCCATTCCGTTCGCCTCGGCGCCGACGGCCGCTCAGACACCCGAATTCGTCCACCTCCCGAACATCTCCGCGACAGCGGTCGATGGCAGCCCCCTCACGACCATCGAAGAGCAGACCGCCGCCACGCTGGACGCCCTCGGCGAGCAGCTCCGCGCGCGTGGCCTCGACTACGGCGACGTCGTAGCGATGAACGTCTTCCTCCGGGACACGCGCCACTTCCAGGGCATGAACGGGGTCTATCGGGGATACTTCGCCACCGACCCGCCCACGCGCGCCACGGTCGAGGCCGACCTGCCCGACCGTGACGCCCTCGTGCAGATCTCGGCGGTGGCCACCCCGGACGATACCGAGGTGATCTCGCCGGCCGGGCTGCAGTCGCCGGCGCTGCCGTATTCGTGGGGCATCCGCACGGGCGACGTGCTCTTCATCGCCGGGGCGACGAGTCGCGATCCCGATACCTACCAGCCGGTTGCGGGCGACGTGCAGACCCAGACCCGGCGCGTCTTCGGCAACATCGGAATGATCCTCGAAGAGGCCGGCATGGACTACGGCGACCTGGTCGCGTGCAAGGTCTTCCTGGACGATGTGCGGCTCTGGGGCGACATGAACGCGGCGTACCGCGAGTTCGTGACGGCCGAGGATCCGCCGGCGCGGGCGGCTGTGCGCGGCGGGCTCATGAACCCGGTTTTCCTGGTCGAGATCCAGTGCGTTGCCGAGCAGTCGGACGAGCGGCGGGTGGTGCTGCGCGAGGGCCAGCGGCTGGGGCGGTCGCCGCTGTCGCCCGCAATCGCGACGGGTGAGCGGGTCTGGCTGTCGGGGATGCTGGCCCGCGGGGACGACGCCGAGGGCGAGGCGCGCGCCACGCTGGCCAACCTGGGTGCGACGCTCGAGGCGGCGGGACTGGGGTTCGGGGATGTGGAGGATGTGTGGGTGTATCTCACCGACGTACGCGACGCGGAAGCCGTGCTCGAGGTGCTGGGCGAGGTGATGCCCGAAGGGGCGCCCACGCCGACGCTCGCCGGGCTGCCCCTCGTGGGTCGGCTCGGCGTCGAGATACAGATGACGGCGGTGGTGCGCTGAGCCACTGGTGAGCGGATCCGCCGCATTGCTGGAGGACGTGATCGGTCGTGTGGGGGCGGCCAGGCGGCAGGGTGACCCCGTTGCGGTCCAGGCGCACCTCGACGCGCTGACCAAGCCGCCGGGGAGTCTTGGCCGCCTGGAGGAGCTCGCGCTGCAGGTGGGCTGCGTGCTGGGCGATCCGCCGCCCTCCCTCGACGACGCCGTCGTGTTCGTCTTCGCGGCGGATCATGGCGTTGCCGCGCGGGGGGTGTCGGCGTATCCGGCCGAGGTGACGGCGCAGATGTGCGCGAACTTTTCCGGTGGTGGCGCGGCGGTCAACGTGCTCACGCGGGCGTGCGGCGCCGAGGTTCGGGTGGTGGATGTGGGGGTGGCGGGGGATGTCGCCGGGCTGGAGGGGGTCGAGCACCGGAAGGTGCGGGCGGGGACAGAGGATCTCTCCGCGGGGCCGGCGATGACGGCGCGCGAGGTGGCGGACGCGCTGGGGGTGGGGGTCGAGGCAGTGGTCGGCGGGGAGGCAGTGGTCGGTGTCGAGGTGGCGGCGGGTGCAGCTTGGCCCGGCGGTACGCAGGGCACGGCCGGCCCCTGGATCGTCGGCGTCGGCGAGATGGGCATCGGGAACACAACGGCAGCGGCTGCGGTGACGGCCTGCCTGACTGGGGCACCGGCCCGCGATGTCGTCGGCCGGGGCACGGGGGTCGACGAGGTCGGGCTGGCCCGCAAGCGCGAGGTGGTGGACCGTGCGGTGGCCCGGGTCGCCCGCCGGGAGGATCCCCGCGACGATGCGCTCGAGGTGCTACGCCAGGTTGGGGGGCTTGAGATCGCCGCAATGGCGGGCGCCATGATCGGGGCGGCGGCGCGGGGCGCGCTCGTGCTGGTCGACGGGTTCATCTCGTCGGCCGCGGCGCTGGCGGCCTGCCGCATGTGCCCCACCCTGCCGCCGTACCTGGTCGCGTCGCACCGCTCGACCGAGCCCGGCCACGCCGTGGTGCTCGACGCCCTGGACCTCGCGCCCCTGCTCGACCTCGAGATGCGGCTGGGCGAGGGCACCGGGTGCGCGCTCGCCATCCCCGTGGTGCGTGCAGCCGGGGCGCTGCTGCGCGAAATGGCGACGTTCCAGTCGGCGGGGATCTCGGGGCCGAGCGATGAGCCGGCCGAGGCCGCGCCGTGATGGAGCTGATCGTGGTGACGGGCGGGGTCCGCTCCGGGAAGAGCCGGTGGGCGCAGGACGAAGCCCAGGCGCGCGGCGGCGAGGAGGTCACCGTGATCGCGACCGCCCAGGCCGTCGACGACGAGATGCGCGACAGGATCGAGGCGCATCGACGCCATCGTCCCGCGGGGTGGCGCACCATCGAGGCGAGGGAGCGGGCGGGCGGTGCGATTCTGGCGGCCGGGACGGACACGGTGGTGCTGGACTGCGTGACCGTGCTGACCGGAATGGCGATCGGACGCGCGGGCGCGAAGAGCGAGGCTGCCGCGCTCGCCGCGATGGCCGCCGAGATCGACGGGATCCTCGAGGCGCGGGCGGCGCGCACCGGTGTGCTCATCGTCGTGACGAACGAGGTGGGGTGGAGCGTACATCCGCCCACCGCGCTGGGGCGCTGGTACCAGGACGGGTTGGGCATCGCCAATCAGCGTCTGGCCACCGCCGCGGATCAGGTGGTGCTCATGGTCTCCGGGCTGGAGACGCGGCTGAAGTGAGGACCGTTCTCCGGGGCGTACGCGCCGCCTTCGTCTTCATGACCCGCGTACCGGTGGGCGGCTTCCCGTACTCGGCCGAAGAGTGGCGCTGGGCGTCGGCGTGGTTCCCTCTGGTGGGGCTGGTGCTGGGGACCATTTGCGCGGCCGTGTGGTGGCTGGTCGCACCGCTGGGTCCGTGGGTCGCCGCGATGACCGTTCTGGTCGTGTCCATCCTCCTCACCGGCGCTTTCCACGAGGACGGACTCGCCGACACCGCCGACGCGCTGGGCGGAGCGTACGACCGCGAGAAGATCTTCGTCATCCTGAAGGACTCGCGGGTCGGCGCTTTCGGGGCGCTCGCGGTGGTGATATCGATCGCCTTCCGGCTGGTGCTTCTCGCCCAACTGGGGGGCGCCGCGCCGGGCGACGCTGCACCGGCGGCCGTGCTTGCCGCCGCGCCCGCTGCCCTGCTCCTCGCGCACTGCCTTGCGCGGGTCGGGCCCGTCTGGCTGATGGTCGCGATACCCTACGTAAGTGACGCAGCGGCGAAGAGCCGTCAGGTCACGAGAGCCGGAGCGGCGCAGGGGGTGTTCGCGACCGCGATCGGCGCGGCCGGCACGGGAGTCGTGGTCGCCGCCGGTCTGTCGGCAGGCGGGGGCGGGTGGGGGCTGATCGCCGGAATCAACGCAACCGCCGCGCTCGCCGCATTCGCCGCGATGGCCCTCGCCACCGCCCTCTGCGGATGGCGGTTTCGCGCGCGGGCGGGGGGCGTGACCGGCGACTTTCTGGGCGCCGCGGAGCAGGTGAATGAGATTGTGATTCTCTTCACAATCCTGGCGGTACAGGTGGCGGGGATCGCCCCATGATCCAACTCCTCGCCATCCGGCATGCGCCCGTCACCGTCGAGCGCATCTTCTACGGGCAGACCGACGTGCCCACGACTCTGGACGCCGCCGCAGCGGCCGCGCAGATCGAGCCAGTCGTGGCCGAATTCGCTCCGGGCACCATCTGGTCGTCCGACGCGGTGCGCTGCCGCGAGCCCGCCGCGCTGCTGTCGGAGCGGCTCGGCGTCCCGCACCGCATCGACGAGCGGGTGCGCGAGATGTCCTACGGCGATTGGGAGGGGCGCGGCTGGGACGCCGTGCCGCGGGCCGAAATCGACCACTGGATGGAGGCGTGGCAGACCCGATCCCCCCCGGGGGGTGAGACCGTCACCGGGTTCACGAACAGGGTCGCCGCGTGGTGGCACGACCTCCCACCCGGCTCCCATTTCCTCATGGCGCACGCGGGCGTGGTGCACTGCCTCGATGTGGTCGCCGGCGGCCTCGCCTGGACGGACACTATCGAGAACCGGCTCGACTTTCTCCAAGCCAAACGGTTCGAGCGGACTACGGCGCGCTGACCGGCTCAACGGCCCACCAAATCGCCGACGTCCGGCAATCCGCGGCTGAAGAGCACTTCAAGCGTCCCTTCGGCCCCCGGCGCGACCGTCGCTGCCACCTGAAACGCGTCCTCCGCCGACTCGTCCCTCAGGATTCCACGCACCTGCCTGGAGCGAGGATTGCGCAGGATCGCCATGGAGCGGCCGCTGTCGCCGTCGAGCACCACGGAGCCGCCGGGCCCCGAAAGCGTGATACTGACCAGCGCCCCCACCCATGACGACTGCACCGGCACCGCAAACGCGAAAGCGGAACGTCCGTTGCTGTCGGCAACTTCGGGCATTGCGAAGCTAATCGAGAAGAGTTCGGCGCCATCGGCGGTCCGTCCGGTAAGCCGGTGGTCACCCGCAACGTCCGGTAATGCGGCTGGGGCGTCGATCACGAAAGCGGGTTCCAGGAACGGTGCGCCATTCTCGTGAACACCACCCCAAATTATCAGTGTCCTTTCCCGCCCCGCCCGGTCCGGGAGCGCCGGGTGGTCGTAGTCGCTGAGACGGAACCGCAGCGCACTGCTGAAGAAGAAATCGCTGATCCAATCGCCCGGGCCACAAAAGCCCATGAGGTCTGGAGCGGACGAGTCGACGAGGGCACGCCCGCGAAGATCGTAGCCCCATACGCCGATCGAACCTCCTGCGTGGGGAAAAGCGGGATCAAGTCCGGTCGGCAACGGGTCGCCGCAGGGCGCATGCCTCAGGCTCATGTTGTGCCCGAGTTCGTGTGCAATGGTTATTTGATCCGGTTCCGAAAAGCTGGACCGACCCGGTCTGAACGCCAACCCGCCAGCACCCCCACCACTGAGCTCCCCTGACATCATGCCCTTGTAGTAGCCAACACCACCCTCCATGACCCGGATGGCCTGTGTCGCGGCCAGTAACTCATAGACATCGTTCGTCGGGAACAACACGGGCTCGTGGTCACGGACGTCCAGACCGGCGATCGGCAGGAGAACCCGCGTGGCGTGGAGCATTCCGTGGTTCCGGGGATCGGCCGCCATTCCCTTCACCAGGTCCAGGACCGACGCATCCGGATTCTCCTCCCAGAGGAACGGGATCACAGTCAGGTCGAGGCGCGGCATGTTCTGGACGTCGACACCGAGTCGGCCGGTCTCCGGGATCCGCTTGGCAACCCCCAGACCCGCATCCAGCGTTCCCTCCGGGTCGACCTCTATTACCATCTCGAGCCCTGGTTGGATCACGTGTGCCGGAATCACCGCGTTCGCCGACCTGCCGAGACTGCTCTCGTCGACCCTGGTGGGGATCGGCGACCGTCTGCCCGCGATATTCTGGACATGTGTCTCCTGGTCGTTCACGAAAAATCGTGCGCGCACCGGCGGAAGCCCCTCACGGGTGGCCTCCCGGGTCGTCACGAACACGCGCAGGAGCGCCTCTCTTCCGGCAACCAGCGAGACCGGGAACTCCCGCGACTGCACCACCTGGACCAGGTACGCCGTCGACGGACTCGCCTCCGGGCACCGGGCGATCCGACGCCTGTATATGTCGCTCAGCCATGTCTCGACATCCGGCACCGAAGGCACACACAACTCCGTGCCGCCGGCAAGGAACACTTCGAGGCGGGTGAGCGCGGTCAGTTCCGCCGGCAGGATGCCCGTCATTCCGGCGTTGTTCGTGAGGTCCAACTGCCGGAGCGCCGTTAGCGCACCGAACTCGACGGGCACGGGGCCTTCCAGCCTGTTTTCCTCCAGGAGCAGTCTGTCCAGGGCCGAGAGTTCGCCGAGGCGGGCCGGAACCGAGCCGGTCAGCGCGTTGCGACCCAGGTCCAGAACGGTCAGTTCGTGAAGATTGCCGAACTCGCCAGGTATCGGGCCGACAAGGTCGTTATCGCTGAGCATCAGCGTGGTCAATCCGGTGAGGTTCCCGAGTTCGGCCGGAATCGGGCCCGTAAGCTCGTTCGCGCGCAGATTGAGCTTCTCGAGGGTAGTGCCGCCGAGCTCGCGGGGTATGCTCCCTGTCAGGGCGTTGTCATGAAGTTCGAGAAAGGTCAGCCCTTCCAGGTTTCCGAGCGTGGATGGAATCGGGCCGGTCAAGCGGTTCTTCGGAAGCGCGAGCCAACCCAACCTGGTCAGGTTCCCGAGCTCGGACGGAATCGGACCGGTCAGTTCGTTCTCGTTCAGCACCAGACTGCGGAGCCGCGTGAGGTTGCCCAGTCCCGAAGGGATCGGACCGGCAAGGCTATTAGCCTGCAGCCACAACTGGACCAGATTGCTCAGCTTTCCGAGTTCGGACGGGATCGGACCGGTCAGCTCGTTGGCGTAGAGATACAGCACCTCCAGGTTGGTCAGATTGCCCAGTTCGCGCGGAATCGGACCGGTCAGTTCGTTGTCGCGGAGATCAAGACCCTTCAGGCTGGCCAAGCTACCGAGCGAAGCCGGAATCGGACCGGTCAGGGAGTTGGATCCTAGATCCAGCTGTTCGAGGTCCATAAGGCCACCAAGCCCGGGCGGGATCGGACCGGTCAGTTCGTTGTCGCGGAGCTCAAGCCCCTTCAAGCTGGCCAGCCCAGCGAGATCGACCGGGATTTCCCCCGTGAGGTCATTGTTGTCGATTCGCAGATCCTCGAGTTGGGCGAGGTCGCCCAACTCCGGCGGTAGCGCGCCCTCAAGAGAGTTGTTATGCAGCAGGAGGTGCCTCAGCTTGGCCAGGTTGCCCAGTTCGAGGGGGATCGGACCGGCCAGTGTGTTGTCTGACAGGTCCAGTAGCTGCAGGTTGACCAGATCACCGAGTTCGGCCGGAATCGTACCGGAGAGCTCGTTGCCGTAGAGCCACAGCTTTTCGAGTTTGTCGAGGCGGCCGAGTTCAGGCGGAAGCGTGCCCTTGAGGCCCTTACGCGTCCAGTTGCCCTGGCTGTCTTTCTGGCCCCTGAGATTCACGAAGATAACCCGGCCGGAAGCATCCGTGCCGACGCCGTGCCACTGCGCAAGCGGTTTGTCCGTGAGCCAGTTGTCCTTCTCGACCCAATTGGGGCCGTCCGCGGCGTTGTAGAGCGCCACCAATGGCGCCCGGTCCGGGTTGAACACCGTGAGGCGCGCGACTCCGCTGACGTTGCCGGTCGCCGCGGTGACCTGGGCCGTCCCTTCGCCCACAGCCCTCACCATTCCCGAGGTGTCCACGGTCGCAATCGCTGCGTCGCTCGACGACCACGTGAACGCCGCGTCAGCGACCGGTTGCCCATTTCCGTCGAGCGCTTCGGCCGCCAGGCGTAGACTATCACCCAGAATCAGCGTGTCCGCCCTGGGCGATAGCGTCACCCTCCGTGTCACCTGCATCACTTCGACCGCCACGTCGTCCGACAGCGCCTCCGATGTCGCGGCGATCGTCGCCGCGCCATTCCCCACAGCCGTTACCAGTCCCGCGGCATCCACCGCTGCGACCAGGGTGTCGCTGGTGGTCCACATGACCACCGCGTCCGGCATCGGCCGCCCGGCCTGGTCCTGCACCTCGGCCGCAAGCCGAAGGGTGTCGCCAAGAGCGTCGAACACCACGGTGTCCGGCGTCACGGCTATCGTGGTGGGCACGGGCTCCACCACCCCCAGTTGCGCCCGCCCGGTGACCCCGGACGATGTGGCCGACACTTCCACCTCCCCCAAGGCGATTCCCGTGACCAGCCCAGCCCCGTCCACGGCCGCCACCGTTGTGTCGCTCGACGCCCACGCAAACTCGGATCCCGCGACCGGATGGCCGTTCGCGTCCTGCGCTTCGGCGGCGAGCTGTAGCGTGGTGCCCGGCAAGACGATGGCCGTGTCGGGGGTGACCGCGACCGCGCTCACCTGCTGAGTGACAGTGACCGTCGCGCTCCCCGACACGGCGCCCACCGAAGCGGTGATCGTGGCTGTTCCGTTGCCGGCGGCCATCACCAGACCAGATGGATTCACGGTCGCGACCGCCGTGTTGTTGCTCGACCAGGCCACGGTGACCACCATCACCTGCCCGTTCTGGTCGCGCACCTCGGCCGTCAGCTGCACGGTTGCGCCCAGCGCGGTCAGCTCACTCGTCGCGGGACCGACCGTGACCGTTGTCGGACGTCGAGGATCGGGCGGAGGTTCCGGCGGCTCGGTACCCGCGTCGCCACCGCACGCAAAGGCCCAGGCGCTGCATGCCAGCACCGCAACAGCCAGAGGGAGGATTCGGCTGCGACGCACCGTGGGTACGGCATTCGGTAGACATACAATCATGGTCGTAAAAAATTATACACTCCTGACCGCGCCAACCACCATTGAGTTCGGGCACGGATTTCGATCTGCTCCCTACCTGAAGCTCCGGATCTCCAGCCCCACCGGCCCCGAGCCCGAGTCGATGCTGTCGGCCAGTGCGTACGTTTCCGGCGCATACCGGAAAACCTGCGGCGGCAGGTCCATCGATGGGCTGCCGAAGAAGGTCTGGTAAAGCGAGCCGTCGGCCGCCGTGTGCGCCGCGAACGCACCCCGGCACCCGCCACCCTCCAGGGGCGCGCAGATCGGATCGGTGCCGTCCCGCACGAAACTCCCGGTGCCCGTGTCCCACGCCACGGTCCCCCCGAAGAACGCCGATGCGAAGAGCGCGCCGCCCTGCGAGACATGCACATGTCCCGAACCCGCGGGGAATCCGCCAGCTACTTCGACCCGCGCAAGCGAGCCGGGATCGATGATCGCCAGGGTCGACGCAGTGACGTAGTCGCCGGTGTTCATCACATACAACATTCCGTCGGGACCGAGCGCTCCGAACTGCGCATTGGTGCCGCCGGTCTCGATTTCGGCGGTCACGGTCATGGTGCGCGGATCGATCGCGGTGACGACGCCCTCGCCAGCGGGCGCGTAGTTGTCGTCCAGATTCGCGGAGATCACGAAGGCGAGCGAGTCGGCGTAGGGCACGATTGCGGTCGGGAACGGGGCGACCGAAACCAGGTCGCCGATTGCGCTGCCGTCCTGTTCTAGCATGAATCTGCCCACTTGGTCCGTCTCCTGGTTGGCCGCGAGCACCGTCCCATCGTCCACGAACGCCGAACCGGTCGCGTTGCCCGACTCGAAGAGGAAGAACCCGTCGATCTGCCGGGTGCTAAGGTCGATCACGGCCACCGACGCGGCGTTTCCGAGGGGCACGACGGCAGTCTGGCCGCGGATGGCGGCCCCGGTGGGCGTCACCGCGCTCGACGCGCCGAGGGCGATGTCACGCCGCTCGTCCGGTGCGCCGAGCTGGAAGAGGCGGATCGCGTTGCCGAGCGAGTTCACCACGATCCCGACCTGCGGATCACCGACCGTGCCGTCGAGGAATTCGAGCGCCTCGACGAGCACCGAAACCGACGCGGCGCCCGTGTTCCCGTCCGAATCCGTGGCGGTCAGCGTGATCGTGTGGACCCCGACCGAGGGCGACGCGACCTCCAGCGACGACCCGGTGCCGAGCGCGCCATCGATCGAGCTGGACCAGGCCAGCGCGGCGTCCGCGAGCGTGCCGTCCTGCGGATCGGTGCCGGCGCCGACGAGCCGCACGGGCGTCCCCTCGTCGATGGCGAGCCCGGAGGCCGGCGAGCTGATGACGGCGGTGGGTGCGGCGGGTCCGGCAGGCGCGGTGGGCGCTTCGTCGCCACAGGCGGAGATCGCGAGCAGGGTAAGGAGGATGGTGGGGCGGAGGGCGGTGTTGGTCATGAGATTTCGTCCGATAGTTAACAAAATGGTTAAGTGTTGGGCGCGGCGCGGAGAAATAGTCGCGCTCATCGCCCGGCTTCGATGCGGATGCGTGTCGACCAGCCGCGGCCCGGCAGGGGGTAGTCGGCGAGCAGCGCGGCACGTGCGTCGAGGAGGTTGGTGATTGCGAGATCCAGCCGTCCGGCACGCTTTCCGAGCGGCAGCGGAATGGCGATCCCGGCGTCGAAGAGCGTGTAGGCCTCGAGCGCGTTCAGCGGAGATCCGGGCACAGTGCGCCGCTCCCCGACGTGCGCGGCCGAGGGGTTGAGTGTGATCCCGGCGGGGAGCCCGATGCCGACCGACAAATCGGCGGTTAAGCGGGGTCGGTAGGCGACCTGGCCGTCGAGGACGGCACCGGTGTACTCGACCTCGGACCAGGCCACGTTGGCGCTGAAGGAGTGGTTGTGCCCGAACGCGGCCAGGTCTGCAGCGGCGCCGAGTTCGAGTCCGCGGCGCGCGACGTCGTAGTTGTCCGGACTCCAGACGAAGCGGTGGTCCGGGAACCAGAGGATCATGTCGACGATGTCGGCGCGGTAGGCGGTCGCGCGCACCTCGCCGACGGCGGGGCCCAGCGACCACTGCTGCGCGAGGGTCGCGGTGAGTTCGCCGCGGATGCGCTCCGGCCTGAGGTCGGGGTTGGGCTCGACGAGCACGCCTTCCTGGAAGAAGAGGTCGCCGAGGCCGGGGGGCGAGAAGCCGCGGCCCCACCGGAGGTCGAGGGTGAGGCCGGCGCGGGTCAGGCTGGCGTCGACGGCGGGCGAGGCGGTGATGCCGTCGACGAGGGCGTGGTGGTCCGCACGAATGGCGGCACCGAGATCGAGGTAGATGCCGCGCCCCGGATCCCAGCTGTGCCCGGCGCGAGCCCAGGCCCCGAGTTCGTCGAGGTCGAGGGCGCGTGCGGTCAGGACGTTTGAATCGATGTCGAGCCGGGCGGCGTGGAGGCCAGCGCGGAGGAATGGCGCGGACATCCGCCGCCAGGAGCGTGCCTCGGCGTTCCAGACCGGAGGCGCGCCCCCGCCCCACCAACCCTCCAGCGCGAGTTCGGCGCGGCGGACCCGAGTAAGGGTCTCGTAGGCTCGGCCAAACGGCGGCGAGGGGTCGCTGTACTCCGCGCGTTGCCACTGCAGGTCGGCGCGGGCCGAGCCTCCCAGGCGGGAAGGTGTTGGTCTGGCCAACCCGGGGGAGTCGGCGGGCTGGGCCGAGTCAGCGGACCGAGCCGAGTCAGCGGACCGAGCCGAGTCAGCGGACCGAGCCGAGTCAGCGGACCGAGCCGAGCCGGCGGGCCGGGCCGAGTCTGCGGACCGGGCCGAGCTGGCAGACCCACTGGACTCTGCGGACTCGACCTGCGCGCTCAGGCCCCAGCGCCGGTGCTGCTGACGGCCGCTCAGCGACGGCTGTCCGATCCCTCCGGGGCTGCCGCGTTCCACATCGCTGAAGTGGACTCGTAGCGACGGGTTCGCCCCGCCCTGTCTCGCGATGCGTGCGTCTCCACCCGCCTGTGAGAAGGCCGCGTTCTCGCGGGTCCTTTCGCCTCCGCCTCGGAAGTCGGGGACATCGTAGGTGAAGGCTCCGTCCGACCGCCGCCAGCGCACGCCGCCGGAGATCCACCATGCGCCGCTGGAGATCGACCGCGCACCGCCTGAGATCGACCGTGCGCCGCCAGAGGCACCGGCCTCTCGCGGGCCCAACCCGAACACGCGCGACCCGTTGATCGCCGTCTCTACAGATGACCATGCCCCCATCCCCGCAGTAGCGGCGCCCGCGGACCCACCCGCATCCCGGCTGTCCAGCAGCACCACCCCGCCGAGTGCGCGCGGGCCGTACCTGGCCGACTGCGTCCCCGGGATCACCGCGATGCGCGCGATGGACGCGAGATCCACCGTGCTCAGGTCGGCCACCCCGGTCAGGGGGGAGTTGATGGCCGCTCCGTCGAGCAGCACCAGCACCTGGTCGCCGCCCGAGCCGCGCAGCTGAACCACTGCGGGGGCGCCGGGACCTCCCTGCCGCACAACCGTCGCGCCGGGCACCCGGTCGAGCGCTGCCGGGAGGTCGGTCACCCCGGGAGGAAGGCTCGACGTCTCGATCACGGTGGCCCGGCCCCCCCACACACGGAACGCGACCCGCACGTCCAGCCCCGTCAGCCGCAGCGGCGCGGGATCGAGCACGACGCTCGCACGCGTCACCCGCCCGTTCACTGCCTCGACCTCGATCGTGGCCTCCGCGAAGCCAAGCGCCGAGATCACGAGCGCGTGCCGTCCCGGGGAGAGACCGCGCAGGACGGCGACGCCGCGCGGGTCGGTCACTGCGGCGAGGCCCTCGCCCCGGGCGGTGACGGTGGCGGCCCGGACGGGAGTCGTCGCGGCATCGGTGGCGCCGGGGATGCCAGCGTCCCGGGCCGGCCGGCCCTGCGCGGCCCCGGTCGTGCGCACCGTGACCTGCACAGTCGCGGTCACCTGGGCATCCAGCAGGCGCACCTGGGTGGCCAGCACGACGGTGGCTGCGGCCAACAGGGCCATCACGAACTCGGTCTTCACTCGACCCCGTCTCCTCCGGACGGGGAGAAGCACGGTCGAACATCCACGCTACGGCGCGGACGCGGGACCACGCCCTCCCTCGAGGGTGTTGATCCAGCGACGGAGGAGAGGTCTCCTGGCTCGGGACGGGTCCGCTCGCCTTCCCAGGCATCGCTGCCCAGTGGCTCGATTGAGCGGGTCCTTGCGGAACCGGGGTTCCGTGTCCCTTACAGTGGCGGGGCCGCGCCGGGTTTTCACCGGACTTCCGAGCGCCCCTCCGTCTGTGAACTGTGAAGAATGGGTAGAGAGTGTGGCGCGGAAGCGCAAGGTCGGCGGCTGGCGACTTCGTTTGCGCCCGCGTTGACGCCGCGGCGCACTCGCGCCCATGAACATGAAGTATTATCATGATGGCATGAACTATGATAATGACAGGCCAGCCCGGCGGCGCGTTTCGGAGCCGGTGCAGGTCTACCTGCGTCCGAGTGAACGAGACCGCCTCGAGCGGCTGACGGCGGAGCTCGACACCACCAAGTCCGATGTCCTGCGGCGCGGGCTGGAGGCTCTGGAGGGCCAGTTGTCGGATCCGGCGCGTCACCCGGCGATAGAGATCATCGGGATCGTGTCGACGGCCGACGACGCGGAGATCGACGTCGCGCGCGAGCATGATCGGTACCTTGCCGCCACCGAGATCGCTTCCTGGTCTAAGGGCTCGCCGCGGCGGGGCTGGCGCGGTTCGGAGTGAAGGGCCTGTTCGTCGATACCAGCGCGTGGTACCCCATTGCCGACCGCGCGCATGCGGATCATGACGTGCTGGCCGGGACTCTGCGCGAACGGATCGGCCAGGGCGCGCGGATCGTGACCACCAACCTGGTCGTGGCGGAGACGCATGCACTGCTGCTTCGTCGTGCGGGCCAGCGGGCGGCGCTCGCGTTTCTGAATGCGGTCCGGCGAGCCCCGAACCGGATCGAGTACATCACGCCAGAACGCGAGGAGGACGCGATTCGCCTCTGGCTCGAACGCTTCTCCGACCAGCCCTTCTCTCTCGCCGATGCGTGCAGCTTCGTGGTCATGACCGAATTGGGCATTCGCGAGGCGTTGACCCTCGACCACCACTTCGCCGTCGCCGGGTTCGTCGCGCTGGCGGCATCCGGCTAGCCAGCGGCGGCGCCCGCCGTGGTTCCGCGGGGATGACCACGGACAGCCGCATACTCCGCACACTCACACAGATTCGCATCTTCCTGTGTTATTTGAGTTTACGGGATCTTGCGGCTCGATTCCCTCCGAATGACTCCCTCCGATTGCGATCTCAGGTGCGAGCCCGCGGGCGGTTTTCCAAGGCCGTCCAAAGCTGTCCAGCATCGGCTTGCTGATAGCAGCGCAGCACCGTCTGGGGGGCCCTTCCATCCGCCAAGTTCACAGAGCACCTTGAGCGGAAGCTCCTCCTGCGCCACGGGCATCCCGCGCGGGAAGTAGCGCCGCGCGCCCCCGGCCGCTCCCCGGTAGACCCGGACGGGCATCAGGGAGCGGTGGATGCCGAGCGCCTCGAACGCGCCGACCTTCTCCGACTCGGTCGCCGTGCAGGCTCGCCAGCGCGATCCACTCGGCCCGGCGGCCCGTCAGGCCGAAGGGCTCAAGCGCCCGTTCGCGTCCCTTCAGGTGGGCGATCATCGTCCATTCCCTTCTTCCGAGCCTTCTTGGCTCGCGGAACCGACGCGACTGGGGAAGCAGCGACACCGGGGGACGCTCCTCGGCGAGGCCTCGAACTGGTTCATCTCGCTCTCCCTGCGGGTGAACCCAAACACGGTGTCGGAAAGCCGCGCTGCAAGTCGAACCTGTGTTGCAACCTCTCCATGCCCGAACGGTGAAAAACCGCGGGCAAGGAAGTCAACCCGTCAGGAAAGTCCTGTGGTCCGCCGTTGTTCGATGTTGTCCGAGAGGGTACGCGGACGGCTGGACACCGCCGCCAGCGGCTCGCCAAACGCGCCCGCCGCGCTTCCTCGATGCCCCGCCAGAAAATGGAATGCAACCGGCCGCCCGATCGGTTGCCCTTGCAGGCTGTTCGTCAGGCACGATAAACTCATGTTATTAAGCGATAACATCGCGCATTTAGCACCTTGCAGCGTGAATCGTGACACACAGTCGGCGCTCATAGCCGGTGCGAAGGAAGCCCGAACCCCGACGCGAGCGTGCGAGAGAGATGGACATGCAATCGAGAAGGCTCCCGGAAGACGGTCGGGGAAGGAGGCATCGCTGGCACCTTCGCCGGAGACGCGTCGGTGGCGGACCGGGGCGGCCGAGCGCGGGCTTCGCGATCTCGGCCATCGCCGGGATCGCCGTGCTAGCGCTGTCCTGCGGCGATGGTGCCGTCGAGCCCGCTCCTCCGCCGGCTCCCGTGGTCACCACGGTGACGGTCAGTCCGACTTCCGCCACGCTGACCGCGCTCGAAGAGACCACCCGGTTCACCGCCGAAGTGCGCGACCAGAACGGGCAGGTGATGGCGGGAACCGCAGTCGCTTGGGCGAGCAGCGACGCGTCGGTCGCCGCGATGGACGCCTCAGGACAGGTGACGTCAGCAGGAAACGGGACCGCAACGATCACCGCGACGGCGGGCTCGGTGTCGGGGACGGCCGAGGTGACCGTGGCCCAGGTCGTGAGCGCGGTCTCGGTGTCGCCTGCGGCCGACACTCTGGTGGCGCTCGGCGACACGGTGCGTCTGGTTGCGGAGGCGACCGACGCGAACGGAAACGCAATAGCGGGTGCCGAATTCTCGTGGGAATCCAGTGACGCCGCCATCGCGACAGTGGACGCGACCGGGCTGGTGGCGGCCGTGGCCAACGGGAGTGCCACAATCACGGCGACATCGGGGTCGTCCTCGGGAAGCGCTACGGTGAGCGTGGCCCAGGAAGTCAGCGCCGTGACAGTGACGCCGGTGACGGCAAGCATCGCGGCACTGGGCGACACGCTGCGACTGACGGCTGAGGCCCTCGACGGGAACGAACATGTGGTGGCGGGCTCCGAGTTCTCATGGGAATCCAGCGACGCCACCGTGGCGTCGGTGGACGCGACCGGGCTGGTGACGGCTGTGGCCAGCGGGAGTGCCACAATCACGGCCACCGCGGGAGACGCTTCGGGAAACGCAGCGGTGACGGTGGCGCAGGAGGTGGGCGCGGTAGCTGTTTCGCCCGCAGCGGACACGCTGGTGGCGCTCGGGGACACGGTGCGTCTGGTGGCGGAGGCGACCGACGCGAACGGAAACGCAATAGCGGGTGCCGAATTCTCGTGGGAATCCAGTGACGCCGCCGTCGCGACAGTGGACGCGACCGGGCTGGTGGCGGCCGTGGCCAACGGGGATGCCACGATCACGGCCACCGCGGGAGACGCTTCGGGAAGTGCGACGGTGACCGTGGCCCAGGAGGTCAGCGCCGTCGAGGTGGTGCCGGATACGGCCACGGTCTTGGTTGGCGACACCTTGCGGCTGGCAGCGACCGCCACCGACGCGAACGGACAGGTGGTGACCGGGGTCGCGTTTGCGTGGGCGTCGGGCGACACGGCGGTGGCCGTGGTGGACGCGTCCGGGCTCCTGACCGGGGTCGGCGCGGGACAGGCGCAGGTGACGGCCACAGCGGCGGGGGTCACGGGCCGCGCGCAGCTGACGGTTGTGGCTCCGGTGCCCACGACCATTGCCATCACCCCCGACACGGTGGTGCTGACCGCAGTTGGGCAGACCGAGCAGCTCACCGCCCAGGTGCATGATCAACTCGGGCGTGTGATGGGTGGGATCCCGGTTGCCTGGTCGAGCGCCGACACGACTGTCGCGGTGGTCGGTTCGGCCGGGCTGGTCACGGCGGTGGGCGGTGGTGCGGCGACGGTCACGGCCCAGGCGGGCGAGGCCTCTGGAGACGTGTTCGTGACGGTAATGCAGTCGGCCGACTCTGTCACGGTAACACCTCCCGCAGACACCATCGCGCTGGGCGATACGCTACGGTTGGTCGCGGAGGCGTACGACGAGAGCGGCCACGTGGTGGCGGGAGCAGTGTTCACTTGGTCGTCAAGCAACGCAGCAGTGGCGACGGTGGACTCCTCGGGGCTGGTGCGAGGCGTCGTGGTAGGCACGACCACGATCACGGCCATCGTCGGAGACGCTTCGGGAACATCCGCGATCACCGTGACCAACCCCGACCGGGCGGCGCTGGTGTCGTTGTACAACGCGACGGACGGGCCAACCTGGGTCGATAACACCAACTGGCTGACCGACGCGCCGCTGGGGGAATGGTACGGAGTGGAAACCGACGATTCGGGGCGGGTGGTGGCGCTCCGTCTCGGATGCGAACTGTGGGATTTTGAGAAGAATGAATGCCCGGCACCGGGATTGAAGGGCGGGATACCGGCAGAATTGGGCAAGTTGTCGGAGTTGGAATACCTCGATTTCGGCTACAACCACCACCTGACAGGGCCCATACCGCCCGAACTCGGGAATCTCGAGAAGCTGTGGTACCTTGACCTCGGTTATAACAGGCTGACCGGGCCCATACCGCTCGAACTGAGCCGCCTGACGAACCTGTCGCGGTTGTATTTGAGGCGCAACCGACTCAGCGGTCCCGTGCCCGCATGGCTCGGCGGGCTGAGCCGCCTGTGGTATCTGGACCTTGATGTCAACCAGCTGACCGGGCCAATTCCCGCGGAGTTGGGCGATCTGGCGGAGTTGCGCGATTTGAACCTTTGTTGCAACGGTCTGGTCGGCCCGCTTCCGCCCGAACTTGGCAACCTCTCCAACCTGACGACACTGTTCCTCTATACCAACGCACTCACGGGCCCGATCCCGTCCGAACTCGGCAGCCTCTCCAACCTTACCCGGCTTTCGATTTACGCCAACGGCCTCACGGGCCCGATTCCCCCCGAACTCGGGGACCTCGCCCAACTAACGCAACTCAACCTCGGGGGGAACGACCTCACCGGTACCATCCCGACCGAACTTGGGCGACTATCGAGTCTCGAGTATTTGGGAATCCACCGGAACCTGCTATCCGGAGGCGTCCCCGCAGAGTTAGGGGATCTCGATAACCTCACGGAGCTCGGCTTCAGCTGGAACACGGGGCTCCACGGGCCGTTGCCGGAGGAACTCACGCGCCTTCGCCTGCGCGCATTCGCGTTCGAGGAGACGGGCGTGTGCATCCCGCAGCGTCAGACGTTCAGGACGTGGCTTCAGAGTATCGGACTCGTCCTCGGAGGAACGGTCGGGTCCTGCGAAGAACTGTTGTCGCATAGAGATGTCCTGCGCGCCCTGTACGAATCGACCAACGGCGATGGATGGCTTGTGGCGACAAACTGGCTGAGTGACGCTCCGCTCGATGATTGGCATGGCGTCACGGCCGATGGGGCGAACATGGTGACGGCCATTGCGCTGCCGAACAACGGGCTCTCCGGCGTGCTGTCGCTTGAGATCGGCGGGCTCGAAACGCTGAAGGAACTATCGCTGAGCGACAACCCGGCTCTCGGCGGCGAGTTGCCCCAGGAGATGGTCCGCCTATCAGAGCTGGCTGCGGTTCGCCTTGAGCGGACCGGGTTGTGTGTTCCGGACCACGAGTTGTTCCGGGAATGGCTGGCGGGGATCGGCGACGCAAGGGTCGCCGAGTGCCCGGACGATCATGGCGACGATCCCGCCGTGGCCACCGGGGTCACGCTGGGCGAACAGGTGGAAGGCAAGCTGGAAAGTTGGCGGGACGAGGACTGGTTCCGGCTCGAGACCGGTGGACATGGCGCGTTGACCTTGGCAATGGAGACCGACATCGACGCGATTGTCGACCTTCTCTCCAGTGACGGCGAACTCCTGGGGTACGACGGTTATGGGCGGAACGTGATCGTCAAACGTCTGCCGTCGGGCGTCTACTACGTCGCGGTTAGGGGAGCGCGAGACGACTCACGGGGCAGCTATACGCTGAACGTTTCGTTCGAGCCGCCTGCCCCGGGTGCTCGTGCATACCTGACGCAGGCGACGCAGTCGCACGACTTCACCGTGCCGCTGGTGGCGGGGGAGGACGCGCTCCTGCGGGTGTTCATAATGGCCGACAGCAGCGTGACGGCTTCGAGGCCGCCGGTTCGGGCGACGTTCTATCGGCGCGGCGCGGAGACTCACTCGTTAAGGATCGATGGGAGCTCGGTCCAGGTTCCGTGGACGATGGCCGAGGGCGACCTGGACGCGACGGCGAACGCGGTGATCCCGGGAGACGTGTTGGTGCCCGGCGTCGAGTTGGTCGTCGAGATCGATCCCGACGGAACACTTGACCCGGCTCTCGGGATTGGTGGTCGGATCCCGGAGGAAGGACGCATGTCTCTCGACATCCGGGCCATGCCGGACTTCGATGTGACCGTCGTCCCTTTCCTGTCCACGGAGAATCCTGACTCATCGGGATACAAGGCGGCCATCGAGTTGACGGCGGAACACGAACTGTTCTACGAGACGCGCGACTGGCTGCCCGTGGCCGGGATGGACGTGTCCGTGCGCGACGCGGTGCTGGTCGACTACGACCCAAAGGAGGACATGTTCCGAGTCTTGCAAGATGTCGCCCTGCTGCACGTGACGGACGGGGCTTCCGGCTACTACATGGGCGTGCCCCCGTGGATCGAGGAAGGCTTTCTCGGCATCGCCATTCGCGAGAGCAAGGTCAGCGTATCGCGGCTGGACGGCCACACGATCGCGCACGAGTTCGGCCACAACCTGTCGTTGAGACACGCGCCATGCGGCAACCCGTTGGGCGTTGATGGCCAGTATCCGCACGTCAGAGGAAAGATAGGCGCGTGGGGCTACGATTTCCGCCGCGGCACGCTCGTAAACCCCGAATCGTTCACCGACCTGATGACCTACTGCCACGCCAACGATTGGATCAGCGACTACTCGTTCACGAAGGCCGCGGAGTATCGAACGGAAACCCAGGCGACTACGATGGCCTCGCACGGCACGGGACGGGTCCTGGTGGTGCGCGGCGGCGTCGCGGGGGGTCAGCTGAGGCTCGAGCCCGCATTCGTGCTGGATGCACCGCCGTCGCTACCGGACGAGAGCGGTCCCTACCGCCTTGTGGGCTCGGATGCGCAAGGGGAGGAGTTGTTCGCGATAGACTTCGCGATGGCGGAGATTGCTGATGCCGAAACCGAGGGGGATGGCGCATTTACGTTCGCGATCCCTGTGCGGGATGCATGGGCGGAGACGCTGGCCGAAATCACCGTGGTTGGCCGCGAGGGCTATGTGTCGCTCACGCGCGATGATCCCGACGCCGCCCCAACGGCACTCGTCCTGGACGCCGCGACGGGCCGCATCCGAGCGATTCTGCGCGAATCGCCGGATCCGGTCACTGTTCAGGCCGACGCACGCGGTGCTGGACTTGGCATTGAAGTGCTGTTCAGCCGAGGGATTCCGGATGTCGCAGCTTGGCGGAGGTGAGGGCGGAACAATCACAAGTAGGATACAGCCGAGGGCGACCCCGACCAAGATTCTCAAGCGCGACCGCCACTGCGGGCGGCGGCAGAGAGCTCCTCGCTACGTTCGTTAGGAACTCTAACTCCACCCGGCCCGGCGAGCATTCCCGCCAATGTAGGCGGCTTCTCCCGCCCAATCATCACGATGGACTCAGATCGGGTCTACCGGCAAGAATGGCAGATCGTGCAGTCCCAATTGAACTTGCGTGACTTCCTGCCGTGATTCTGCTCTAGGGTGTTCCGCATACTCCGATGGGACACAGCGCAGATCGGCACCGCCGCGCAGGTTGCCCGCCCTCACCGATCCGGCTATCCTGCCCCCCTGACGCGAGGGGGCCACCGGAAGTCGGTCTGAAGCCGACGCGGCCCCGCCACTGTAGGAGGTCCGGATCCATCGTGGATCCGGCACGACACGCTCGATCGCCACTGGGGCTCTGTCCCCCGGGAAGGCGAGCGGTGTCGCCTCGAGCCAGGAGACGCGGTTCCCTCGTCCTGAGCGCACCATCCTTCGAGGGAGGGAACCCGGTGTACATCGCGAAACGCAGCCCGCTGGCTCTGACACTCCGCATGTCGGGCGCACTCGCGTTGGGCGCACTCGCCTCCTGCACCCCCGCCGAGAGCGCCGAGCCGCGCGCCATCTCCGTCACCGACGACGCTGGGCGCACCGTGTCGCTCTTCAAGCCGGCGCAACGCATCTTCTCGCTCATCCCGTCGCTGACCGAGTCGGTGGCCGCGCTCGACCCCGGCGTCCTCGTCGCTCGCACGCGTTTCGACCGTGCTCCGGAACTGGCTCACCTCCCATCCCTCGGCGGCACCATTCAGCCGAACCTGGAGGCGCTGGCGGGCCTGGAGCCCGATCTCGTGATCACCTGGGCCGACGCCAACCAGCGCAGCTTCGGGGACCGCGTCGAGGCGCTGGGGATTCCCGTCTACCGCGCCGAGGTGGAGACGATCGCCCGCGTGCGCAGCCATCTTCGCCGGCTGGGCACGCTGCTGGGCCGCGCCGAGCGGGCTGACGCGCTGATCGACTCGCTCGACCATGCGCTCGAGAGCGTCGCCGCGTCGGTCCGCGGGCGCGAACGGGTCGACGTCTACTACTCCGTGTGGCATGACCCGCCGCAGACGACCGGCCCCGGGACCTTCATCAACGAGATCATCGAACACGCGGGCGGCCGCAACATCTTCGCCGACGCCACTCGCTCGTGGCCGCAGGTGTCGGTGGAAGCCATCGTGCGGCGCGATCCCGATGCGCTGATCATCGCCCGCCACGCGCCCGGTGCCGAGGGTGTTCAGTGGATTGAAGGGCCGGGTTGGCGTGACCTGGAGGCGGTCCGCACCGGCCGCTACCTGGTGGTCGAGGGCGACCTGTTCAATCGTCCGAGCCCCCGCGTGGCCGAGGCGGCGCGTCGATTGGCCCGCTTCCTTCACGGCGAACAGTGACCAGCACCCCCCGCCGGGTCGCGATCCTCGCGCTCGCCGTTCTGGTCGCGCTTGTTCTCAGCATTTCTTTCGGCGCTTCCGGACTCGGGCCCCTCGACCTCTGGCGCGCGGTCTCGGCCGACGGCGACCCCACCGCGCGCGCCATCCTGTTGCAGTTGCGGCTGCCGCGGGCCGTGCTGGCTGCGCTCGTCGGAGGTGCTCTCGGGCTCAGCGGCTGCACCTTTCAGGCGTTATTGCGCAACCCGCTCGCGGAGCCGTACGTGCTCGGCGTTTCGGGAGGAGCCGCGGTCGGCGCGGTGGCGATCGTCGTGACCGGGCTGGGGGTCACGCTGCCCTGGACGCTCCCTCTCGGCGCGTTCCTCGGCGCGGTCGCCGCGATGGCGCTTGTCCTGCAGGTCGCGCGGCGGGCTTCGCCCGGACGGATGGATACGCGGGTGCTGATCCTGTCGGGGGTGATCATCGGCGCCTTCTTCAACGCGATGATCCTGCTCATGCTCTCGCTCGCCGACGTCGAGTCGTTCCGCTCGGCGATCTTCTGGATGATGGGCAACCTGTCGGGCGCCGACTGGGGGTCGGCGGGGCTGCTGATCGGGCTGCTGGTGCCGGGGGGCGCGGTGGTGTTTTCGCTGGCCCGCGCGTTCAACCTGCTGTCCCGCGGCGAGGAGGTCGCCTACCACCTGGGCGCGTCGGTGCAGCGGGTGAAGCTCACTGCGTACCTGGCCGCGTCGCTGATGGTGGCCGGGGCGGTCGCGGCGGCGGGCGTGATCGGCTTCGTCGGGCTGATCGTGCCGCACGCGGTGCGACTTGCGTGGGGGAACGACCACCGCATGCTGCTGCCCGCGTCGTTCCTTGCCGGGACGGCGTTCCTGCTGGTGGCGGACACGGTGGCGCGGCTGGTGGTGGCGCCGGCCGAGTTGCCGACCGGGGTGGTGACCGCGGTGGCCGGGGTGCCGTTCTTCGTGGCGCTGCTGATGCGCGGGGGGCGGCGGTGAGGGGGGGCGGCCGGGCGGGGGTGGAGGGCGGGCCCGCGGGCGGCTGGCGTCCCGTGCTGCGGGGGCGTGGCCTGACGTTTGCGCATCCAGGCGCGGTGGAGGCAGCCGTGCGGGGGGTCTCGCTGTCGTTGACCCCGGGGCGGCTGCTCGCGGTGGTGGGCCCGAACGGTGCCGGCAAGACCACATTGCTGAGGCTCCTCACCGGGTCGCTCGCGCCGCAACAGGGCGAGGTGCTCCTTGACGACTGCCCGCTGGGGGAGCTCGGTGACCGTGCCCGCGCCCGTGCGCTCGCGGTTGTGCCGCAGTTCGAGTCCTCGCCCTTCCCCGTCACGGTTCGGGAGATGGTGGGGATGGGGCGCTACGCGCACCTCGGGCCGTGGGAGCGCGCCGGGGCGCACGACCGGGCCGTCGTGGAACGGGCGCTGGAGCGGTGCGCCGTGGCCGAGTTCACCGACCGGCAGCTCGGCGAACTCTCCGGAGGTGAACTCCAGCGCGCCCGGATCGCGCGGGCCCTGGTCCAGGAAGCCCCGATTCTGCTCCTCGACGAGCCGACCGCCGGCCTCGACCTGCGCTACCGCATGGAACTCTTCCACCTGCTGCGCGAACTGCGGGCCGACGGGCTCGCCGTGCTGGTCATCACCCACGACCTCAATCTCGCGGCCCGGTTCGCGGACCGGCTGTTGCTGCTTGACCGCGGCCGCGCCACGGCCCGCGGAGCGCCCGAAGAGGTCCTCTCTCGCGAGGCGCTGGAGGCCGTGTACGAGTGGCCGCTCCGTCTCGTCGCGCATCCCGGCCCCGGGAGCGACACCGGAGCGCCCCAGACTATCCCGCTACGCCGGGACGACGCGTAAGGTTCACGATGCGTGACCCGCGGCGATCCCGTCTTCTGCGCCGTCGCGCGGCGGCCACGACCGCGTGTGTCCCGCCCCGCATTGCCGCACCCGGCGTGCTTGAGAACGTCGCTCCGAAATCCAAGTCCTGTGACGAAGACGCAGGCCTGACGTACACCAGGAACGTGAAGCTGACGCTCTTGCCTCCGGTATCGGTGGCTGTGACCGTGCCGGGGGATATTCCAGCCGACTCGCCCGTGACGTGGAGGGTGTCACCCGCAACGGCCACGGATGCAAAGACCCCCACCTGGGCCGAGTAGGTCAGATCATCTCCGTCCGGGTCGCTGAAGTAGTCGGACAGGACATAGGACAGGGTTTCTCCGACCTTGAGATCGAGGTTGAAACCGAAATCGCTGTCCACCGTGGGCGGGCGGTTGGAGCCTACCGTAACCGTGAATGACTGCGACACCGAGAGACCACCCTGGTCGGTCGCGGTCAGCGTTACCGTTGCCTGCCCGACCGCGACGCCCTGGATACTGGCGTAGTATCCGTAGAGGGCGCTGAATCGAGTGGAGGTGGTTACCACATCGGTGTTCGACGAAGAGGTCGACAGGGAGAGCTCGTCCCCCTCATCAGAGTCTTCGAAGTGCCCGTTCAGGGTCAGCGTATCGACCTGCCCAGGCGAGGAGGTCAGCGCTGATACCTGGCTCTTGACCGTCGGAGCGTTGTTGCCGACCGTGACAGTGAAAGCTGTGCTGTTCGTCAAGCCGCCCGGATCAGCCGCCGTTATCGTAATCGTCGCGTTGCCGTCGGACCTGGTGTCGACCTCGAAATAGATGTCCGATCGCTGGTCGATGCTTGCCACGGACGAATTCGAACTGGAGCCCGTGTAGGTCAGGTCGTCGCCGTCGGGATCTTCGAAGTATCGCCATCCCTGGACCGGCAGAGCCGTGTTCCTGATCAGGTCCCGGTCGGGAGGCGACTGTTTCACGGTTGGTGCCCGGTTGGGCGGCGGCTGTGCGTTCACAGTCACGTCAAAACTGGTCCCGGTGGACAGCCCTCCGGGGTCCTCGGCCGAAACCGATATCGTCGCCGTCCCCGCTGCCACCGCAGTCACCGTGAGATCGCTGCCTGAGACGCCGGCGGTGGCCACCGAGCCGTCGGAACTCGCCGCTCCGTAGGTCAGATCGTCGTTGTCCGGGTCGCTGAAGTGGCCATCCAGATCCGTCTCGAAGGTGTCGTCCGGATCGAGTTCCACGAAAGAGATTACGTTGCTCACGGTCGGACGCTGGTTGCCGCTGCTCCGGGCCTCGACCGTTACGCTGAAGCTGAGCGTCGCCGACCGGTTCCCCGGGTCAGAGGCGGTTACGGTTATGGAAGTGGTACCGTTGGCCACTCCGGTGACGGCCAGGGTGAATCCGGAAACGGCGGCTGTGGCGATGTTCTCGTTGGCGCTCTCCGCCTCGAAGCCCAGCGTCTCCCGATCAGGGTCGCTGAAGTGGTCGCGGAGATCCGCCGAAAAGCTGCCGGCGGGGGCGACGTGCTGGTTTGGTATCCGCGCGGTGACGGCAGGTGCCTGGTTGCCTCCACCCGATCGTTCGACTACGACTCGGAACTGCATCGAGGCCGACTGCCCTTGGGGATCCGTAGCGGTGACACCCACATTCGCGGTGCCTTCGTCGCCGGCAGTCAACATCAGCAGCTGGCCCGAGATATCGGCGGTCACCACCCGCTCGTTCGAGCTGGTCGCGCCGAAGGTCAACGGGTCGTCGTCCGGGTCGTCGAAATGATCGTCCAGATCGGTTGAGAATTGCTCGCCCGGGGGAATCGATGGTGACGACAGATCGTCCGTGACCAACGGCGGCTCGTTGGGTTCCGACCGGGTCACTCTAACCTCGAAACTCAGGGTTGCAATCAGCCCATCCGTATCTCGCGCAGTTATCGTGATCGTCGCGGTGCCCGGCCGTCGTCCGGTCAGCTTCAGTTCCCCGCCTGTCACCGTAGCGGTCACCACGCGCTCGGCCGAGCTCATCGCTTCGAAGATCAGGGGATCGCCATCCGGATCGCTGAAGTGGGGCGAGAGATCAAGTGTTTCTGTCTCGCGCTCCTCGAAACGCTGCGCCTCGATGGAGCCTGTGGCCAACGGCGTCCGATTGGGTACCGTCACTGCGAAGGCCTGTGTCGCGACGAGCCCTTCGGTGTCGGTGACAGTTACCGTCACAGTCGCTTCACCCTTCGAGACCGCCGTGACAACAACGGCGGCGCCGCTGGCCGTCGCCGTGGCCACGGTCGGGTCCGAGGTTGCGGCCGCATAGACCAGCGGGTCGCCGTCCGGATCGCTGAAGTAGGGAGTCGCGTCTACCCGGAACTCCGAGTCGACCTGCGCGCTCTGCGCGGGGATGGATCCCACCGCCAGCGGGGTTTGGTTGGGCACGGTCACCACGAAGTCCTGGGTGATCGCCAGGCCCTCGGTGTCGGTTGCCGTGACCGTGATTGTCGTCTCGCCCTTCGCGATCGCGAGAATACTGATCGAGTTCTCCACCACGGACACCCAGGCCACGTCCCGGTCTGCCGACACGGCCATGTAGGTAAGCCCGTCGCCGTCCGGGTCGCTGAACACCGGCGTCAAGTCGAGGTCGCCGGTGTTGCCGACTTCCACGACCTGGGCCGGAATCGACTCCACCGCCAGCGGCGGCCGGTTGGGGACCGTTACCGTGAAGACCTGTGTCGCGACGAGCCCTTCGGTGTCGGTGACTGTTACCGTCACAGTCGCTTTGCCCCTCGAGACCGCTGTGACAACGACGGCGGCCCCGGTAGCCGTCGCCGTGGCAACGGCCGGATCGGATGTCTCGGCCGCATAGGCGAGCGAGTCGCCGTCCGGGTCGCTGAAGTAGGGGGTCGCATTTACCCGGACTACAGAGTCGACCTGCACGCTCTGCGCCGGGATCGATCCCACTGCCAACGGGGTCTGGTTGGGCACCGTCACCACGAAGTCCTGGGCGATCGCCAGGCCCTCCGTGTCGGTCGCCGTCACAGTGATGGTGGTCTCGCCCTTCGCGATCGCGAGAATACTGATCGAGTTCTCCACCACAGACACCCAAGCCACGCCCCTATCTGCCGACACTGCCGTATAGGTGAGCGCGTCGCCGTCCGGATCGGTGAACAACGGCGTCATGTCGAGGTCCTCCGTGTTGCCCGCCTCCACGACCTGCGCCGGAATCGACTCCACCGCCAACGGCGGCTGGTTGGGGACCATCACCAAAAAGGCCTGCACTGCCGTGAGCCGTTCCGTGTCGGTCGCGGTCACGGTGACCATGGCTTCGCCCTTGGCGATGGCCGCGACCGTGATCATGCTTTCCACGACCCTGGCAGCTGCGACCAGCGTGTCGCTGGCCACAGCCGCATAGGAGAGTGCATCTCCGTCCGGATCATCAAAGAAGGGTGAGATGTCTACCGTGGCGCTGTCGGCCACTTCAATGGTCTGCTCAGGTACCGAACCCTCCGCCAACGGCGGCTGGTTGGGCACCATCACCGCAAAGCTCTGCGCTGCCGTGAGCCCTTCCGTGTCGGTCGCGGTCACGGTGACCGTGGCCTCGCCCTTTGCAACTGCATCGACCGTAATCATGCTTTCCGCGACCCGGGCCGCTGCGATCAGCGTGTCGCTTGCCACGACCGCATAGGAGAGTGCATCCCCATCCGGATCATTGAAAAACGGAGACATGTCGACCATCGCGCTGTCGGCCACTTCGATGGTCTGCTCAGGTACCGAACCCTCCGCCAGCGGCGGCCGGTTCGGGACCAGCACCAGGAAGCTCTGGACCGCCTTCATGCCGCCCGGATCCGTCGCCGTCAACGTGATGGTCGCCGTCCCCTTGGCCGTCGCCACAACGGTCAGGACAGACCCCTCGATCGACGCGCTCAATACGCTGCTGTCGGCTGCTACCGTGTAGGTGAGCCCCTGCTCGTCGGGCTCATTGAAATACCCCGCAACATCCACCGTCGCCGAGTCGCCCACGGCGACTTCCCGATTCTCGATCTCACCGATGGCGAGCGGCGGCCGGTTCGGGACCAGCACACTCATGCTCTGCTGCGCCTTCAGACCGTAGCTGTTGTCGGCCAGAATCGTCACCACCGCGTTGCCGGGACGCACGGCCGTGACAGTGACACTCGCGCCCGACCCGGTGACCGCCACCACGCTCTGGTCCGAACTCCACACCTTGAAGGACAGCGTGTTGCCGCCGGGATCGTCGAAGCACGCGGTCACAGTCGCGGATTCACCTACCGTAATCGTCTGTTGCGCGAGCGCACCGCAGACGGCTGGTGCCTCGGGAGCTTCGCAGGTCAGGATGACGGACAGAGCCGCCAGGGTCAGGACAGCGGCGAAGCCACCTGAGGCACGCGACTCAAGTCATACTATGTGTCCGACTTCCACGGTTCGGCAGAACGCAGTGCAACGCCGCCACTCGCTATTGCTCGCGGGCCTGTGGATCGCTCAAACTGGTAAGGCGGAAGTTGACCAATGCAATCGAAACGACAGACTCCATGACAATGACCACACCGCGCAGTCGACTGGCGGCATCCTCGGCGATCGCCCTGGCCGCCCTCATGACCACCGCCTGCGACCGCCCCGACCCCGCCCCCATCCCCGTCGTCGAGGCCACCATCGCCGGCGTCCAGGAGGCCATCTTCTCGGGCGCGACCACCTGCCGCATGGTCGTGCAGGCATACCTCGACCGGATCGAGGCCTACGAGGACCGGATCAACGCGATCACGGTGGTCAACCCGGCCGCCCTCGACCGCGCCGACGAACTCGACACCGCGCTGGCCGCGGGCGAGCCGCCCGGCTCCCTCTTCTGCGTGCCGATGCTGGTCAAGGACAACTTCGACACGCACGACATGATCACCACGGCGGGCTCGATCGCGCTGGCGAACAGCGTGCCGCCCGACGACGCGTTCATGGTGCGCCGCATCCGCGAGGCGGGCGCGATCGTGGTGGCGAAGACCAACATGGCGGAGTGGGCGTTCAGCGCGCGGCAGTCGGTGAGCTCGTCGTTCGACACGACCCGCAATGCCTACGCGCTCGACCGTGTGCCGGCCGGCTCCAGCGGGGGCACCGCCTCGGGGGTCGCCGCGAACTTCGGCCTGATCGGGCTGGGCAGCGACACTGGCAACTCGATCCGCGGGCCTTCGTCGCGGCTGGCGCTGGTCGGCATCCGCTCGACGATCGGGCTGACGAGCCGCGACGGCGTCGTCCCCCTCTCCTTCGATCGGGACATCGCGGGGCCGATGGGCCGCACCGTCGAGGACGTGGCGCGCGTCTTCAACGTGGTCGCCGGGTACGACCCGGCCGACCCCTACACCGAGGCCGGGCGCGGCCGCAAGGAGGACGACTACACCAGCTTCCTCGACGCCGACGGCCTGCAGGGTGCGCGGATCGGCGTGCTGCGAGCGCTGGTCGACACCGAGGATGCCGACTCGGGCGTCGTGGCCGTCTTCGAGCACGCGCTCACCGAACTCGCCGGGCTGGGCGCCGAGATCGTCGATCCCTTCGACTTCGACGTGCAGGCCCAGCTCGAGCGCGAGAACATGTTCTGCGGCCGCTTCCGCTATGACATGCATGTGTATCTCAGCTCACTCGGCGAAGCGGCGCCCATCACCGATGTCGTGCAGGTGCTGGAGACCGGCGAGTACTCCGACTACGTCGAGGGCTCGCTGCAGCGGGCCGAGGACTCGCCGCTCGACACCCCACCCGCCGAGTGGGATCCGCCCTGCCCCGACTACCTCGAAAACGAGGGCCGCCAGGCCTACCTCGACGACCTCGTGAGCGCCATGGACGCTGCCGACCTCGACGCCGTCGTCTACCCGACCTGGCTCAGCCCCCCCGCGCACATCGACCGCGGCCGCGAGGAATACAGCGGCGACAACTCCCAGCGCGTGGCCCCCGCCACCGGAATGCCCGCGATCACGGTGCCGATGGGCTTCACGGAAGGCGTGCACCCGGCGGGGCTCCAGATCCTGGCGCGGCCGTACGCCGAGGGGCTGCTATTCCGGTATGCATATGCCTACGAGCAGGGGACGCACCATCGGCGACCGCCGGAGGGGTTTAGCTACTCCGGACGGTAGCCGAGCTTCAGCAACAGCTCCCGGCGGCCGCTGCGCTCCATACTCTCCAGTCTGACCTCGAGCGCTCGTCGGGCGCGAATGTCCAAACCGACGCGCGGCGCGCCGTTTAGCGTCCCACCGTAGGGCGTCGCAACAATCCCGTCCGAGAGGGCAACACCGTAGCCAAGCTCCAGCGCCACGCTGCCGCCGTCCGACTCCCGTGCTCCGCCACCCCCCGCAACCACGCCCGCCATGTCGCGTCTCGACCACAGAGCGTGGGCGCCACCACCGACCGCACTGCCCCACGTGGGCGACAGATACATGCTCAGCCCCCGACCCGATGGATCCGGCGAAATCCGCACCGACCCATGCGCGCCCCACTCCTCGTAACCGGCGTCCTCGTGGGCGATCAGGCCACGCGCCCGCGCTTCGACCGTGAGTCCCAGCGACGGGCGGGAGTAGCTGAAGCCGCCGCCCACTTCGAGACCGGCGCCCGTCTCGGCGTCGCCACCGTCCTGACGCAACCCCGCTTCGAAGGCCGGCCGCAGCGTGCCTCCGGCCATCTCGAAGGACGACGAGCCCTCCAGGATGACCCGTACCCGGCTTGCCTCGGCCTCCACATCTTCGGGGGCCGCCGCTCCGCTCGCCGCCGTTTGGGTGAACATGGCGTCGGTTGCGAGTGACAGGGTAAGCGATCGTGCCGCAACGAGTTGACCGGTCGCACCCACGGCACCCATCCGCATGCCGATGTCGGCATCCACCACTGCGCTACCCGGTGAGGGCGGCATCGACCCGGTGCCGTACCCGCCCATTCCCCAAACCGACAGGCGATCCGTGAGCGAGTAACTCAACCACGGATACGCGGCCGTCAGCGTCGCGTCCAGCTGTCCGGTCAGGCCATCGCCGCCGGTCAATGTGCCGTCGGCCCTGTGGTGCGAGAGGAGGATGCCTCCGAGAGTCCGTCCGGCACCGTAGTCGGCCCCGAGGGTGACGGAGGTCAGATCGCCGCTCAGCGAGAGAGCGCCGTCCCGGCCGCCGAAGCCGGAGACGCCACCGCGCCCCCAAACGCTCCACTGTGCAGCCGGATCCTGGCCGAGGGCCCCGGTGTGCACGAAGGACGTGCCCGCGAACAGGCGGCGGAAGAAGTGCCCGGGCGCGCCGTTGGGCTGTGCGGGGAGGTACCCGGCGCCCGAACCGGCCGGGTCGCTACTGCTCATTCCGCGCCCCGAGAGCACCTCGCTCTTCCACGCGCCCAGGTCATGCCCTCCCACGGTGACGCGCGACCCCGCGGACCGGCCCGGTCCTCCCGCCATCCGCGCCCGCACGGCATCGACCGCATCGACCGAAACCGACCGGCCAAACCGTGCCAGCCAACTGCGCGTCTCCTCGGTGCCCATCACGAACACATCGTCGTCTTCAATCTCCACCGCCACACTTCGCGGCTCGGTGGCAGTATGCCCCTGCGGCAGGGTCCCGAACCTCAGCTCGATCGACTCGCCGGGATCCTCGTCCGAGTCGTCCACTGCCGACAAGAGTACCGTCCCCTCCGATTCCCCGGCCCCGATCGCCACCTCCGATGCCATTTCCCAGTCGGCTTCGCCGGCACCGCGCACGCCGCGACCCACGAGCGGAATCGTGACCGCGTCCACCGCCGGCTCGCTCAGCCGCACGGTCACCGGGACTCCCGCGCCGCCTTCCACCACTGTGCCCGGCCCCGCTCCAAACGACACCTCGACCCCGGGCGCCAGATCGCCGCCGGTTCCACTGGTCCGGTCGATCACGTGGATCTCCGCCTCCGAGGGTGATCCCACTTCGTACCCGTCGAGGTATGGATTGACCGCGACCCGGATGGTCCGATCGGTGGTGACCAGCGTGTCCACCGCAGCCCAGTAGCTGACGGTGTCACTCACCTCACCCTGTCGGAAGTACGCAGCGACCCACGCGTCCGCGACATGGTCGTCCAGGTCCCAGACAATGACTCCGGCCCTCAGCGTCCGATCAACGGGTCCCGTTCGCGTGACTTCGAGGTGGAAGTATTCACCCTCCCTGACCGAGTCCGTCAGTGCCCTCAGTGACAGCCTCGGCAACGCCACGTCGTCGTCCGCCACGGTCACCTTCACGGTCGGGCCATGACTCGCGTCGTCCGCATTGAGGCCGTGTGTGAGCCTCACCTCGTCGTTGTCCGTGTCGTCGTCCTGCTCGGCGGTGACCGTAACGGTCCGCGCGTTATTCCAGCTTGACGGCGTGAAGTCCAGGCTCGCCGGCTCGACGGAAACATCCGTGTCCGACCAGCCGCCCACCGTGACCGTGACCGGGCCGGATGGCCGGCTCTTCAGCCTCACCCGGTAGTCATCCGATTCACCCTCGTGCAGGAACAGCACGATCGGCGTCACCGAGATTTCGGGACGCTCCGCATCGTCGTCGTCGACGATCGTGACGACATGCGGCTCAGCAGGCAGCCTCACCTTGTCCCCGATCACATAGCTGCGAGTCAGTGCGAGCGAAAAGGTCTCGTCGTCTTCCTCAATCCCGTCGTTGCGGACCGCGACCCGGTGCTCGATGGTGGCGACGTAGCGGCCCGCGCCGCCGGTCACCACGCGCTCGTAGTCGGAGGGCAGGAACCGCACTGCCTCGTCGACCGCGCCGTAGTCTCCACCCTGGCCCGAGGTCGCGGTCCCGTCCGTCGACTCGATGCGCACCGATACGCCGCCGTGCGGTTCGGTGTCCGACACCGTACTCGCACTGACCACCACCGTGAAGTTGCGCGCACCCTCATCGACGCTGTCCGGTGCGGCCAGGGTCACTTCGATGGCCGGGTTGTCGTTGTCGGACACCGTCACGCTCGCGCTCCGATGCGTCTCCGAGACGATATAGGCGCCGCCGCCCGCGACGGTGGCGGTCACCGTCGAATGGTCCTCGTAGCCATGATCGTCATGAGTCGCGAGTGTGAGCCACGCGGTGGAGTCGCCAGCCGCGAAGGTGACCCTCTTCGACCCTGGCGCCGCATCGAGCACGTCGCCGCTCTCGTCGACCTGAACCGTAACCTGCAAGGAGCGCGAGGCCGGGCCGTTGCGGACCAGCCTGAAGTCGATGTCCTCGCCTTCGTACACCGCCGGATCGATCGCCCTGATGCTCACCCCCGGATCGCTGTAGTTGGTCACGGCCTGACTGGCGAACGATGCCGCCGCCAATCCCGCCCGGTCGCGGATCGGGTCGGTGTCGGGCGCCGTGTAGCCCGCGGTCACCGCCTCGCCGGGCTGCGCCGCCGAGGCGAGCGTCAGGGTCACCAGCTTCTCGTCGATCCCGACTTCGACAACGTCGCGGCCAACCCCGTCCACCTCGATACGGAACGCGGATCCGGCCGGCACCGAACTCTCGTCCAGGGGTTCGGTGTAGCGGAGCGTCAGCCTGGCGCCGTTCACGAAGGCCTCGCTCAGCACCGGCACCACGGCGTCCACCTTGTGTCCGGACTGCGCGCCCAGACCATCGTGGCCGAGCAACACGTCCACCCCGCCACCGGCCTGGACGGTCCCACCGTTCAGGATCAGATCGCCTTCGGGGATGCTCACACCGTCGGGGTCGCTGTCGCCGTCACTCACCGGGTACGCGAACACCAGGTTCTCGGTGCCGGATCCGCGCGCGTACCCGGCGTGTCTCGCCGCCTGGCCCAGCAGCTCGGTGACGTGCGTGCCCACGCTCAGGATCAGTCGGGGCTGCCCGGCCACCGTCACAGCCTCGCTGTACGTCGCCGTCACCTCGATGACATCGCCGGCTGCGTACAGGCCATCCTCGCCCGGATCCGAGGTGATCGCGAAGTCGTCGATCGACACCCCCACCGGGTCGTCGTTGTCGGCCAGCGCGACATCCACCGTCGCGGGGCTGCCGGCCGTGACCGCGACCGGCAGCGAAGCCGCGAACCCGACGGTAACGCGCTCTCCGTCGTCGTCCACATCGTCGTCCGTCGCGGTGACGCTGAAGTACTTCACCCGGTCCGCGAACGTGAACGTGACGCTGTCGGGCACCGTGTAGTCGCCAGCGTCCGCGCCGCCCGCGGGCACCGCCACCAGCGGGATCGACACCGTGCGCCGGGGGATCGTGTTCAGGCGGATTCCCACCGTTGCGACGCTCCCGCCCTCGGTCGCCGTGTAGTCTCTCGCGACGAAACTGACCGTCACCGGGTCCGCGGCCAGCACATGCACGTAGGCCGTGTCCAGTCCCACGTCGCCGTCGCTCGTGGTGCCCGGAGGGGCAGTGCCGCCCGGATTCACGGCCGTGACCGCCAGTGTAAAGTCCAGGCGCACCGTCTCCTTGACGGCCGGTGAAGTCAGGGTCGCGCTCGCGGTGTTCGCGTCTTTCAGGGGGACAACGACGCCCGTCTCATCGGTCTGTGACCACGAGTAGGTCACACTCCGCCCCCAGGGGTCGCCACCGCTGCTGCCGGTGAGGGTGACCTCGGTGTCCGCGCCCACGTTGTGAGCTGGCCCGGCGCGCGCGGTGGGGCCGAACGGGTATCCCGGATTTTCCCTTAGCCCCAGGGTCATCAGCGAAGTCAGCCCAGCGAATACCCGATTCGGGAGCCGGACCAGATCATTGCCTCCCAGTTGCAGGAAACTCAGACTCGTGAGGCCGTCGAAGACCTTCGGAGGGAGCTTCTTCAGATGGTTGAACGCCAGGTTGAGGCTGTCGAGGGCAGTGAGCCCCGCGAAGTCCCCCGCCTTGAGCGTCGTGATGTTGTCGGCGGGAAGGTAAATGACGGTCACCTGGCCAAGGTGCGTCGCGGTGATGTCGGCGCAGTCGCCGACCCCCGAGACCGCCGCCAGGATCGCGTTCCGCACCTGCTCGGTACGGTCGCAGATGCCGCTGCCACCCTGCGCCGCTGCCGCCTGGGGGAAGAAGCCCCCCACCATGGAGAGAATCGCCAAAACCTCCCACCACCGCCCCCGCTGCTGTCGAACACATACCCGTCGCACCGCCACCCCTCCGCGTCATCGAACTGAATCCATGAACAACGGATGGGGATACGCCATAGGGATGCGGAAGTTCCGGGTTCCGGACGCCGCTGCCGTTAGCCCGAGAATGACTTCGATATGTAATATACACACGACATTATGTCATGTTTAGATTACATTTGTGACGGTTCTCTGTAGCGAGTGGGCGCGCGGGCAGCTACCCCGGAGGCCACCGCGGCAGCCCCCGCCCCGTCGTCCACGGCACGCCCGCCTCTTCCAGCCGCGCCTCGAGCGCCGGCAGATCGGTCTCGACGAGCTGCTGCAGGTCGGGATACAACCCGCCGAACAACCTCCGCGCGATCCGGTACTGCTCGCGATGCGTCCCCGTCGGCCCATGCATCCCGTTCCAGTGCCCGCGCACGATCTGGTTCACCCGCCCCGTGATCCCCGGCAGGTCGGGCTCCGCGCGCGAACTCCTGGTCCTCGACCCTTCGAGGGTTTCCCTGAGGTCCAAAAGCCTGAGCTCCAGAGCGCGGGCCTCGGTCATGAGTTCGCCCGGGGCCGCTGGCCAACGCTGCAGCGCCTGCTTGATGGCCGAGATCCTCTGCGCGGCTCCCGCGGCCACGCGCTGGCTACCCGTGACTGCGCGGAGCAATTCACCCGTCTCGCGCTGGAATGCGAGGATGCCGGCGCGGTCCTGCTGCGCGATCACGGGCTGGTTGAGCGGCGCGATCGTGAACGGCACCGGGCCGGCCAGCTCCGTCACCTCGCCGTCGACCCGCTGCGCCAGCGACACCGTGTAGTCGCCGGGGAGCGCCATCGGTCCGTTGCCGCCACCGCCGCCGAAACCGCCGCCGAAACCGCCGAAGCCGCCACCACCGCCACCGCCCGTCACCGGGTTGTAGCCCGGGTAGCGGTAGTTCCACACCGCGCGGTGAACGCCCCGGCTCGTCGAGCCATTCACGACGTTGACCACGTTGCCTGCGTCGTCACGGACGGTGAGGTACACGCGCGGAGCCTCTTCGCGATCCTCGGCCTCCAGCTCCTCCCATGAGGGGTACGGCGTGTCTTCGCCCGCACGTTGCGCTCGTCGTTCGGCCGCCCTTCTCTCCGCCTCCCGCGTACGCAGCGCCTCGCCCATCCAGTACGTGAAGGTCACGCCCAGCGGCGGATTGTCGGCCGTGTAGAAGTCGCTCCCGTTCGCGCCGCCGGGGTTCCAGGGCGCGTACATGTCTCCATCGGCCACCTCGAAGATGTGACCGCCGCTGGCGAGGATGTCGGCGGACGCCCGGGCCAGCTCGCGGAGCGGAGTGTAGTCGTCGACCACGTAGAAGCTGCGGCCGAATGTGGCGGCGACCAGGTCGCCCTCGCGCTTCTGGATCTCGAGCTCGCGGACGGGGATCGTGGGGAGACTGTTGTCTAAATCCATCCACGACTCGCCGCCGTCGACCGAGACGAAGGCCCCGAACTCGGCGCCCAGGAAGAGCAGCCCCGGCTCGACGTGGTCCTGCACGATCGAGAAGCTCGGGCTGTTGTCGGGCAGGCCGCCGGTGATCATGGTCCAGTCCTGGCCTCGGTTCGTGGACTTGAGCACGTACGGCTGGAAGTCGTTGCGCTTGAAGTTGTTGACGACGACGAACACCTCGTCGGGGTTGTGCAGCGACGCTTCGACATCGTGGACGAAGCTGGTGTCGGGCACGCCCGGAAGGCTTTCGACCGCGCGCCAGTTCTCGCCGCCGTCCTCGGTGACCTGCACGAGTCCGTCGTCGGTGCCCACGTAGATCAGCCCTTCGACGAGCGGCGACTCGGAAACCGCGACGATGTGCCCGAACGCTGACGTCGAGCGGTTCTTGGCCACGGCGTCCACGCTCCACACGCGGCCCATGACTTCGAGCTGGTTGCGGTCGATGTTGCGCGACAGGTCGCCCGAGATCGCGCGCCAGCTGGTGCCCTGGTCGTCGCTTTGGAAGAGGATCTGCGCACCGAAGTAGATGCGCTGGTTGTCGTGCGGCGACATGTGCAGACCGGCGTCCCAGTACCACCGGAGCGGCGGGCCGCCGGGGTCCGGCTGCGGCTGGATGTCGAGGCGCTCCTTGCTGCCCCGGTCGAAACGCGACAGCACCCCGTACTGCAGCTGCGAAATGATGATGTCGGGGTTCTCGGGATCGACAACCGGGTCGAATCCGTCGCCCCCGAGGGTCACGTACCAGTCCGAATTGCGTATGCCGCCGCCCAACGTCTGCGATGGGCCACCCAGCGTGTTGTTGTCCTGCGTGCCGCCGTAGACGTAGTAGAACGGCTCGTCGTTCGAGGTCGCGACCTTGTAGAACTGGGTGAGCGGCAGGTTCGGGAAGAAGTGCCAGCTCTCGCCGAAGTCATGAGTCTCATACAGCCCGCCGTCGTTGCCCAGAATGAGGTGCTCGGGGTCGTCCGGGTCGAATGCCAGCGCGTGATGGTCGACATGGACGCCCTGCGTGGGCAGCCGGCCCCAGGTCTCGCCCCCGTCGTCGGACATCTGGACGAAGGTGTCGAGCGAATAGATGCGGTCGAAGCGGTGCGGATCGGCGTAGAGCTCGTGGTAGTACATCGCCGCGCCCGACTGGTAGGTCGACGTGCGGGACCAGTTCTCGCCCATGTTCTCGGAGCGGAAGGTGCCGCCGGCGTTGCCCGAGGCCTCGACGATCGCATAGAGCACGTCCGGATTGATCGGCGAGATCGCCATCCCGATCCGCCCCTTGTCGCCGCCGGGCAGCCCGCGGTTGATCGCGCGCCAGGTGTTTCCGCCGTCGGTGGACTTGTGGATGCCGGAGCCCGGTCCGCCGTCGATCATCGTCCACTGATGGCGCCGGCGCTGCCAGGAAGACGCGTACATGACCTGCGGGTTGCGCGGGTCGAAATAGACCTCGTTCACGCCGGTGTGCTCGTCGATTTCGAGCACCAGCTCCCACGTGTCGCCGCCGTCGGTGGTGCGGTAGAGCCCGCGCTCGCCGCCTTCGGCCCAAAGCGGGCCCTGCGCCGCCACGTACACCGTGCGGGAATCGTCGGGATGAACCGCGATCATGCCGATGTGCCGCGACGTCTCCAGACCCATGTTCGTGAACGAGCGCCCGCCGTCGACGGATTTGTAGACGCCGTCGCCGTATCCCGTCGAGCGCTGGCCGTTGTTCTCGCCGGTGCCGACCCAGAGTGTGAGATGATCGTTCGGATCGAGCGCGATCGCGCCGATCGAGTACGAGCCGTAGTTGTCGAAGATCGGCGACCAGGTCGTCCCCGCGTTGCTCGTCTTCCACACGTTCCCCGACGAGGCCGCGACGTACCACGTGCTGCGGTCGGTGGGGTCGACGGCGATGTCGGCGATGCGTCCCGAGGCCACCGCCGGGCCGATGCTCCGCCAGCGGAAGGAGGAGAGGAGGCCGGCGTTGAGCTCGGGGGGGCCGTCTTCGTCGCCGCCGGCGCCGCCGCCGCGCTGCTGGGCGGGGAGGGTGGCGGGGGCCGCGAGGGGGGCGAGCAGGGTCGTGGCAAGCAGAGTGCGCGTGATCGTGCCTCGCAGGGGCGTGCGTGTGGGATGGTCGTGCATCGTGGTTCCTGATGGGGTGACAGTAGCGGTGCGCTGTGAGTCTACGGCATCGGCCGGTTTGTCACCATATGGGCGGCCCTCGCTCCATGGATTGGCCGTCACGCCCGTCGCGAGTTGCATTAGCGTTCATCATGTCCTTGACCAGCTCACGAGAGGATTCGGATGGCGGTCGTCAACGTTGGAGAGGCCAAGACACACCTTTCGCGCCTTCTGGTGCGGGTAGAGGCGGGCGAGGAGATCGTGATTGCCCGGAGAGCCAAGCCAGTGGCCCGCCTCGTTGGCTGCCCGGGCAGCCGTCCTGTCCGGCGATTCGGATCCCTGAAGGGTCGTCTCACGGTGGACGACAGCTTCTTCGAACCGCTGCCCGAGTCCGAACTGGAAGCGTGGGAAGGCTGATTCGGGTAGGGCGCTACCTGACTGGGCCGGTCGCGAGCAGCACCGACGGCCAGGTACCGTCCCATTCGAGCATCGCTTTGTCCCTGCTCGTTTCCGCGGGACCACGGGGGTTCGCCGGCAGCCGCCGCTCTTTGATCGATGAGGCGGATCTGGTGCGAGCTACCTGATTTCCGGCGGCAGGCGCTTCACCACCACCCTGGATACATCGAACTCGTCCCGCTCGTTGAAAGCGACCAGGCCGTTGGGACCGAAGGCGGAGGGTATCGCCGTCGCGTTGGTCGCAAGCGTGCCCATGTAACGACCATCGGGGGTCAGCAGGTCGATCGGGCCATCGCTGGCCGGCTCCCCACCGCGCCGACGCACCCAGATCGTGCCTTCCCAGCTGGCTTGCAGGTCGCGGACCACCGGCACCTCGTGATAGAACTCCATGGACCCGATGCGGCGGCGCGCCAATTCGGCCCGCATGGCAGCCAACCGATTGCTCGAGCTGGCGGCACGCTCTTCTGCTTCCTGCAACTGGCGCTCAATCTCTTCATCCCTGATGCGGTCGGTGACAGGTTCGGGCCGAAACGGCCGGGTGAGCACGCGTGCCAGCTCACCTTCGGGGGTAGTCACCTTGATCGCATATGCGGACGAGTCGGTGTAGACCAGGCCACCGTCCGGGAGGGCTCGTGCCGCCAGGACAGGTCTGAACCCTTCGGGGTCCCCCGCCGGCCTCCACGCTCGGACCGCCGTGTCCTGCACGGCTTCATCGCCGGTCAGGACCAATCGGTAGACGGGGCGGAACGTCAGCTCGGGGCCATCGGCGGGGCCTCCCATGCCGAAGGCACCCACGCTTGTCGCGATGACGTTCCGACCATCCCTCGCAGGCCACAGGTTGCGGATCAGGAACATCGAGCTGCCGGGCATGCGCACGGAGCGCTCGAACTCGCCGTTCGGTCCAAACATGTGAAACGCAATATGACCCGGGTCGTAAACCACCGTGCGTCCGGTGCGGAGCACGGTAAATCCGACTGCGGTATTGCTGCTCGCGGAAAACTCCCCCGGCCCATCGCCGATCCGCCCGAACTCGCGGACGAACTCGCCCTCCGGGCTCACAACCACGATCCGTCCGCCCTGGTCGTCCATCACATACAGATTGCCGGACTCGCCAAAGCCGACCGCACTGACCCGGCTGAAGACTTCCCACTCGTCGCCGTCGATCGACCCCACGCGGTAGACCTCCTCGAACTCCGCGTCGAGGATCCGGTCCTCGGCGGGAAGCTCGACAACCTCCTGGGCCGCGAGCGGCTTCCCATCCAGCATCTGTGCGGCCGCCAGCAGAAGTGTGCATTGGGTCGTTCGGATCGATCGAATCACTGCGGTCCTCCGTTCCTTGGCTCAGACAGGTCCTGGCTCTCATACGCTGCAGCGCGAGCGTGTTTACCTCATTCTGGGGATCGGACCGACCATCGTCCCATCGGAGCATCGATTTGTCCCGGGTCGTTTCCGCGGGACCAGCCGGGGGTGGGCCAGCGACCGCCTACCTGACCTCGGGCGGCAAACGCTTCACCACCACCGTCGGGACGTCAAGCTCGTCCCGCTCGACAAACGCCACCATTCCATCGGGGCCGAAGGCGGACGGCATCGCGGTAGCGTCTGCCGGGAGAGTGCCCAGGTACCGGCCATCCGTTGCAAGCAGGTCGATCGGACCGTCACGCGTCACCCCCTCACCGTGGCGGCGGGCCCAGATCGTCCCCTCCCAGCTGGTTTTCAAGGCATTCAAGACGGGCATCTCGTCATGGAAACTCATCGACTCGATTCCCTGGCGCCTGAGTTGGGCCATCTGCCTCATCATGGCGCCCCGTTGGCCACCAATTCTCTCCGCCCCGAAATTGTTGGTCCCCTCGTGCAGCGCCAGTCGTCGCTCGATCTCCGCCTCCTTGATGCGGTCCGTAACGGGTTCGGGTGAAATCGGTCGTGTGAGCACACGCACCAGTTCTCCATCCGGCGACGTCACCTTGATCGCGTAAGCGGACGAATCGGTGTAGGCAACGCCATCGTCCGGGAGCGCGCCCACGGCAAGCGGCGGTATGAACCCGCTTGCATCGCTCGGTGATTTCCATGCTCGAACGACGGTGTCCTCGACAACTTCTGCGCCGTTCAGGCCAAAGCGCACGATGGCTCGGAACGTGCTTTCCTCGGGAGCCTCGCGATTGCGAAGGGCGCTCATGTCGAATCGGCTCACAGCACCGGTCGCCAGGACAGTCTCACCGCCACGTTCGGGTTGCAAGCCAGGGATCATGTAGATGGCGATCCCCGGCAACGGCACCGTGCGCTCGAACTCACCATCCGCTCCGAACACCGCGAAGTTCCGGTTATCGGGGTCGAAGGCCACGGTATTTCCGCCCGGCAGGACGACGAGTTCGATCCCGGAACTATTGTCTCCACCGAATTCCCCCGGGCCGTCGCCGAGCCCCCCGAACTCGCGAAGGAATTCCCCGTCCGCTCCCACGACCACGATCCGTCCAGCCTGGGAGTCGAGCACAAACAGGTTGCCCGACTCGTCGAACGCCACCCTGGCGATCTCGCCAAAGATCTCCCACTCGTCGCCGGAGAATGATCCCACGCGGTAGACCTCCTCGAACTCCGCGTCGAGGATTCGGTCCTCACCGGGAAGCTCGATCACTTCCTGGCCGGTGAGTGGTGCCGCACTTGGCGCGGAGGCGGCCAACAGCGCAGTGAGCATCTGTGTCGCGGGGTGCGTTATCCGGCACGAACGATTCACGGTGGTCCCACTTTCCCTGGAGATTGTCTCGCTCCCATGCATCCGCATCGCTCCCATGGTATTGGTCATCCCAATCGCGCATATGGTTGCAATACGCTGTGGCGGGAGCCGGTTTACCCGGCAACGGAGGCCTCGCGGCTGGCCAGGCCTGTCCCATTAGAGCATCGTCCTGTCCCTGCTCGTTTCCGCGGGACCGCGCGCGCTCGCCGAACGGCCTTGACGCAGCCCCTCTGCGCCCCTAGCTCACCACCCAGCCACCTCGCCACTCGCACGCCCCGCTTCCATGTCCACACACGACCCAGCCCACCAGCGCAACCCCCGCCGCACCACCCGAATCATCCTCACCACGCTGGCCGCGATCGCCATCGCCACCGCGGCAGCCTTCGCCCTCACCTACGAGCCTCCCCCGCCCCCGCTCCCACCCCTCGAGGTCACCTGGACGCCCGCCGAGCCCACCCAGGGCCACCTCTTCCTGATCCGGGTCGCCGCGCCGCCCGATTCCGGGGCGATTGCCGCCACCGGCGAGGCAGGCGGCGAGACCCTGCGCTTCCACGCCACCGAATCCACGCTCGAAAGCTTCGCCCCGGTGCCGATCAGCTCCACCGACTCGATCGACGCCTGGGTCCGGGCCACCTACCCCGACGGGCGCACCCAGACCGACACGCTGCGGATTCCGATCGCGGCCGGCACATACGAACACGAGCGCCTCACCGTGGCCCCGCGTTTCGGCTCGCCCCCCAACGAAGAGGACCAGGCCCGCCTGGCGCGTGACCGCGAAAAAGCCGCCCAGGTGGCCCGCGACGCCCACGCGACGCCCCGCCTCTGGTCGCCCGCGATGGTCATGCCTCGCCCCAGCCGCGTGACCAGCGAATTCGGCACCGGCCGCGAGTTCAACGGCCAGATCTCGAGCCGCCACATGGGGCTCGACCTCCAGGGATTCACCGGCGACACGGTGGTCGCGGCCGCCGATGGGGTGGTAGCCCTCGTGGACGGCTTTCTCCTCGCCGGCAACATCGTTTACCTGAACCACGGCGGCGGCCTGGTGAGCGGCTACTTCCACCTCACCGAACAGCTCGTCGAGGCGGGCGACACGGTCACCGCCGGCACCCCCATCGGCCGCGTGGGAGCGACGGGACGCGTCACCGGTCCGCACCTTCACTGGGTGGTCCGGTATGGCACCACCAGCGTCGATCCCCGCAGCCTGCTCGCGCTGGTGCGCTGACGGGCCGCCACGCGCGCGCCAATTTGGCCACACCTGCCCGCCCGACCCTTCCCCCGGAGCCGCACTGCCATGAAGCCACTCGCCATCCGCGCCGCCCTCGCGATATCGGTCGCGCTTTTTTCCTTTCCTTCAGGCTCCGCCGCACAGCCGCTGCAGCTCTCCGACGCCACCATCGCCGATCTGAACGCGGCCATGGACGAAGGGGTCCTGACCTCGGAGCGGCTTGTCGAGATGTACCTGGCGCGCATCGCCGCCTACGACGACGAGGGACCTCAGCTGAACGCGATGCTGACCGTCAATCCGCGCGCGCTCGAGACCGCACGGGAGCTTGACCGCGAACGCCGCGAGCGTGGGCCGCGGTCGCCGCTGCACGGCATCCCGGTCATCCTGAAGGACAACGTCGACACGCACGACATGCCGACCACCGCGGGCTCTATCCTGCTGAAGGGCTCGATCCCGCCCGACGACGCTTTCATCGCGCGCAAGCTGCGCGAAGCGGGCGCCATCATACTCGGCAAGGCCAACATGAGCGAGTTGGCGTCGGGGGTGCAGATGAGCTCCATCGACGGCCCCATGCGCAACCCGCACAACCTCGGCCGCACGCCGTCGGGGTCCTCGGGGGGCACCGGCGTGGCCATCGCGGCCTCGTACGGGCAGGTCGGCATCGGCACCGACACCGGCGGCTCGGTCCGGGGGCCCTCGACCTCGAACGGCATTGCGGGGCTCAAGCCCACACTCGGGCTGCTGAGCCGTGACGGGATCGTTCCCCTCGCCCTCTCCTTCGACACCGCGGGGCCGATGGCCCGGCACGTGTACGACGTCGCCGCGATGCTGAGCGCGATGGTGGGGGTCGACCCCGCCGATCCGGCAACTTCCGCCAGCGAGGGGCGCTACCGGACCGACTACACCCAGGCCCTTGATGCCGGCGCGCTTGCCGGCGCCCGCGTCGGCATCGCGCGCGACTTTCTCGGCTACGATGACGAGGTCGACTGGTTGATCGAGGCGGGGCTGGACCGCATGCGCGAGGCGGGTGCGACGGTGGTCGACGTGCGCTACCCGCCGTGGCTGCTTGCGGCCAAGGCCGAGTTCTACCAGACCATCCGCTTCCGCGAGTTCCCGGTGCAGATGGAGGCCTACCTGGCCACACTGTCGCCGGGCTACCCGCGCACCCTGGAAGAGATGGCCGAGCGTGCGAAGCGGATTCTGGCCCCGATGCCCGACGGCGGCATGCCCAACCCCACCCGCTGGAGCTTTTTCGAGCAGGAACTGGCCGGCGGATCGCTCGACGACTCCGAGTACGCGGCGATGCGCGAACACGGTCTGCCGCTGGTGCGCGACCTCCTCGTCGGGGTGCTGGACGACCACGACCTGGACGCGATCGTGTACCCCACCCGGCCGACCAGGCCGGGTCCCGCGGGCGTCTACAGGGGCTCGTCGGCGCCGAATCCGTCGCCGTCCGCGACCAACCTGGCCAACCTGAGCGGTCTCCCCGACATGATCGTCCCGGCCGGCTTCACCGGCGACCGCCTGCCGGTGGGGATCTCGTTCCTTGGGCGGGAGTTCAGCGAGGCCCGGCTGCTGGCGCTGGGGTATGCATTCGAGCAGGCGACCCGGGTGAGGCGGGACCCGGTGCATGCGCCGGCGCTGGAGGGGGAGACGATCCGGCGCTGAGGGCCGCCCCTCAGCTGGACGACGAAGCCGCAGCAGCAGCCACAACCGCGGCATTCGTCGCCGCGACCGCCGCCTGCGCTGCCGCCACCGCGCTCTTCACCGCCTGCTGCGCGGCTACGGCGGGGTGGCTGCTCTTCCAGAACGCGTCACCCGCCGAGATCGCCTTGAGTCGCTTCTTGCGGGCCCGCAGGTCCTTGCGGTCGACGTGGATCTTGAGCGACCCGGTCGTGTGGGCCAGCGACAGGACGACGCCGAGGCCGGGCTCGACAGGCGCATCGCCCATGACGGCTTCCCGCAGTTCTGCGATCACCCGGCGTTCGGGCTCGGGATCGACGGTCGGATAGACCTTGCGGCTGAAGATCAGCAGCAACTGCGACTCGCTCGCGCGCAGGATGCCCCTCCGGCAGAGCCCCACGGCCGTCCGGTGCCGCAGGCGCTTGATGGAGCCGAACCGCTGCACCCACGACGCCGCCCGGCGCCGCTTGGACCCGCGCACCTGATCGAGGGCTTCTTCCATGACCTCGTCGCGGACCCGGCCCAGGCCACGGACCGCCTCGACCCAGGCCTTCTTGCTCTCGTCGATCTCGATAAAGCCGTCGAGCGCCAGTTCGGCGAGGATCGCCCCGCCCATCGCCAGGTTGTAATGCCCGGCCCGGTAGTCGACCGTTCCCTTCCGGTCGCGCAGGACGAGAAGCAGGAGCTGCTCGTGAAGGTGGAGGTCGTATCGGGATGCTGACATGCGGATCCTGGCTCCGGCTTTCAGGGTGGCTCTGTCCTGGAGGGAATCTGGGGTATCTGCCGGAGCCGCGTCTATGGTCTCCAGGCATCCGGGCCCGGAATCCCCCGGCTGCTCAATACTCCGGGAACTGCCCCTGGCGTCTGGTCGGCCGCCGCGCCGGCCTGCGGCAGCTCCTCGGGCCGGACGCCGCGCAGCATTCCCCGCACCTGCCCGGTCTCCGGGTCGCGGAGTATCACCATCGGGCGATCCGTGTCTCGGTCCATCGTCACCGTGCCACCGGGGCCGGTCAGGGCGATCGCGGCGAGGCTCCCTGCCCACCCGGCGCGCACGGGGAGCGCGAAGACGAAGCTGGAGCTGCCGTCGCCATCCGCCACCTCGGGCATCGCGAAGCCGAGTGAGAAGATCTCGCGTCCGTCCGCGGTGCGGCCCGCCAACCGATACTCGCCGGCGGAATCGGGCAGCGCGGGGGGGGCGTCGGTGACGAAGGCCGGTTCGAGGTATGGGGTGCCCCGAGCGTCCACGCCACCCCAGAGCAGAAGCGATCTGTCAGGGACCGGTGCTGCCGCGGTGCCGTCGGAAACCTCGTCGAACAATCGAAACCCGAGCGCGTTGGCCAGGTGGTAGTCGCTGATCCAGGCAGGATCGCAATACGACATCAAGTCGGACCGGCTTGATGACACCAGTTGGCCGGCCAGGCGGGAATCGTAGCCCCAGGCACCGATCAACCCCCCAGCGTAGGGAAACGACAGGTCCGCATTCTCGGCCCCTCCGCACGGCGCGTGCTGGAGATTCATGTTGTGCCCGAGTTCATGCGCGATCGTCGAAACATTCGGTCTGGAGACACTGACCCGACCGGGGCGGTACGCACGTCCGCCCCACTCCTCGAAGCGGTCCATGATGCCCATGTAGTGGCCGCTACCGCCCTCCATGACGCGAATAGCGCGGATCTCCGAGAGCAGGAGGGATGTGTTGTTGGTCGACGTGGTTACCGGCGCGTGCTCCTTGACCGAGAGATCGGTGACCGGAAGCAGCATGCGCGTCTCCAGCAAGAGGTGGTGGCCCTCCGGATCGGCGGCCATCCTCCTGATCAGGTCCACGACGATCCGCTCGGGCTTCTCCTCCCAGAGCAACGGAATCAACGTGAGATCGAGGACCGCCATGGCACGCACATCCACCGCCAACCGCCCGGTCTCCGGGATCCGCGTCACCACACCCAGCTCCGGATCCAGGGTTCCCGCCGGGTCGATTTCTATCACCATTTCAAGGCCAGGCTGGACGACGTCCGCTGGGATCCCGGCGTTGGCCGATGTCCCGAGATCACCCTCCCTTATCGTTGTCGGTATGGGACCCGGCTTACCAGGGATTTCCACCTGGTGCACCTGGGCGCCGTCCCGGTAGAGCATGGCGCGAACCGGAGGTATTCCTTCGCTGTTGGAGCCTGCGGCCGTAACAAATACGCGGAGCAGGGCTTCCTCGCCTGCGAGGAGCGGAACCGGAAACTCCCTCGACTGGACTGCCTGGGTCAGATAGGCCGTGGACATGGCTGCATCGGTGCACCGGGCAAGGCGCAGCTTGTAGATGCTCGCCAGCCACTCCAGGAAGTCCGGGTCTGAAGGGGCACAGAGGTCCGTACCCCCGGCGAGAAGCTCTTCAAGTCCACTGAGAGCCGTGAAGCTCGATGGGAAGAGTCCCGACAACCCGGCGTTTTTCGAAAGCCGCAGGATACGAAGCGTCGACAACTCACTCAGCTCGGGCGGAACAGATCCCTCCAAGTCGTTGGACTCGATTCGAAGGAGTTCCAGGCGGGACATGTTGCCGAACTCCGGCAGAATCGGGCCACTCAACTCGTTGGCGTAGAGCCACAGTTGCTGCAGGGAAGACAGTGCGCCCAGTTCGGGCGGAATCGGGCCACTCAGGCGATTGCGAGAGAGCGACAATGCCTCGAGGGAAGAAAGACTGCCCAGTTCCGGCGGAATCGGACCGCTCAGATCGTTGGATCCGAGGTACATCAGCTGCAGGGAGGAAAGGCCGCCCAGTTCCGGCGGAATCGGGCCAGTGAAGTCGTTGGAGTGGAGGAATAATTCCTTCAGAGAAGAGAGCCCGCCCAGTTCGGGCGGAATCGGGCCGCTCAGGTCGTTGCTTGAAAGCGACAATTGCTCCAGGTAGGAAAGGCCCACCAGCACCTGTGGAAGCGAGCCACTCAGCTTGTTGCCTGGAAGGCGGATGCCGACAACCCGACCATCCGTACCGACGCTGACACCGTACCATTGTCCGATTGGCGCCGCGCCCAGCCAGTTGTCGTTTTGGGTCCAGTCGCCACCGCCGGTCGCTTCATATAGCGCCACGAGCACCGCACGGTCCGGGTTCGTTGGTACCGGGTCGGGTGAAAGCGGTGGTTCGGTTGCCCCGTCATCACATGCCAGTGTCCACGCGGCCAGCCCCAGCATCGCCGTCAAGCGACGAGTGGGTAGCGAAGCGGTTCTCAAGGTATCCCCCCGATATGGCGATCACGCTCGGATGCGCATGTCACATCTACTGGATTACTACCCCACTATGTCGACTTTGCGCCACGCCTGCGTTGTACCATCCTGTCTTGCAAGCTTTCTCTTCAACCTGTGAATGGAATCGAGCATGAGAGCTGTTTTCCTCCTTTTGGCACCGGCGACCGCTTTGGCATCGGCCTGCGCACAACCCGACCCGCCCGCCGACGCCCCGCCCCCCTTCCACCTCGGCGCCACCATCGAAGTCGGCGCCGCCCCACACGGCATCCGCTTCAGCGAGCCGACCCAGTCCCACCCCACCGGCGACCGCCCCTACCCCACCGACGTCATGTGGGACGGCTCCCACGCCTTCGTCCCCAATCTCGACGCCGGCACCGTCTCCGTCATCGACCTCCTCAACAACGAGACCGACGCCACCGTCGAGGTCTGCCCCGGCCCGCCCGGCGGCGCCCTCACCCCCGACCAGACCACCTACATCGTCGCGTGCGGCGGCTCCGACGAGGTCGCGTTCATCAACACGGCGTCGTTCCGGGTCACCGGCCGCGTGCAGGGCCTCGGCCCCCGCCCCTTCTCGGTGGCCGTCCCCGGCGACGGCCGCTACGCCGTGGTCAACAACGCCGGCGGCAGCACGGTCTCGATCGTCGACATCGAGGCGCAGACCGTCGCCCAAACCATCGAGGTCGGCGCCCAGCCGATCGTGCTCCGCGTCCACCCCGACGGCGAGCGCGTCTTTGTGGCGAACGAGCTTGCGGGGACCCTGGTCGAGCTGGTGCCCGGCGCCCGCGAGCCCACGCCGCCCGAGTCCACCGAGCCGACCGCCTCCACCCCCACCGAAGTCGTCGTCCTCGGCATGCTCCACAGCGGCCACGTGACCAGTGACCGCTTCAGCCTCGACGTCGTCCGCGACCTGGTCCGCGAGATCGACCCCGACTACTGGCTCACCGAGATCCCGCCCAACCGCTGGCAGCGCGCCCGCACCGAATTCGAGACCACCGGCACCGTCGACGAGCCCCGCGTGCGCCGCTTCCCGGAGTACATGGACGTGCTCTTCCCCCTGTCTTTGGAGATGAGGTTCCAGGTCATCCCCACGGCCGGCTGGACCGAACCGATGTCGGACTTCCGCGCGGGCTACCTCGACGCGTATGCGCAGGACCCAAACCGGGCGGCCGAGTGGGCCGAATACCAAGCCGCCAGCGCGGCCTCCGCCGAAGCCCTCGCGGCCGGCGGCGCGGGCGACGACCCGTACTGGATCCACACCGACGCCTACGACGAAGCCTACGACATCCGCATGCAGGTGTACGCGCGCCTCTTCGACGCCGACCTCGGTCCCGGCGGCTGGGACCCGATCAACGCCTCGCACTGGACGTACATCGAACGCGCGCTCGACCGGCACCGCGGCGAAGGTGCGCGCTTCCTGCTGACCTACGGCGCCGGCCACAAGGGGCCGTTCCTGCGCGAACTGCGCCAGCGGGACGATGTCGTGTTGCTCGACGCGGCGGCGTTCCTCGACCGGCTTCCGTCCACCCAACCCGGCACCGCGCTCATCCGCGCCAACACCGTCCACACGGCCACCAACGGCACCCTCACACCCGGCGAGATCCTGATCCGCGACGGGGTGATCGCCGCGGTGGGCACCACCGTCGACGCACCGCCGGATACGCGCGTCTACATGGCCGAAATGGTCATCCCGGGAATGATCGACGCCCACGCGCACCTCGCGCTCGACCGCTCCAGCCGCGCCCGCACGCCCGGCCCCGTCACCGCCGAGTGGAAGGCCGTCGACCACCTCGACCTCGACGACCCCATGATCCAGGTCGCCCTCTCCGGCGGCGTCACCTCGCTGATCACCCGCTCCGGCAGCGGCATCATCTCGAGCGGCCAGTCCGTCGCGCTCAAGATGAAGCGCGAGCCCACGATCCTCAAACCCTACGTCGACCTCAAGATGGCGGTGCGGCCGCTCATCAACCTGCGCCCCGGCGAGACCCCGCAGACCGTCATGGGCTGGTACGCCACCGCCGACGACCATTTCCGGCGGGCGCTTGCATACTCGAATGCGCAGGACGCCCACGCGGCGGGCAGCGGCACGCCCCCCGAACCCGACGAGCGCCTCGAGGCCTTCGCCGCCGTGCTCCGCGGCGAAGTCATGGTGCACGCGCACACGCACTACCCCAGCGAGACCATGATGGTGCTGCGCCTGGCGCGGAAGTACGGCTTCTTCGACCGGCTCGCGCTTGCCCACGCCGAAGAGATCTTCCCGATGACCGAGCTGCTCGCGGGCACGCAGATCGTCCCCGTGATCGGCCCGATGATGATCGTCCAGTACTTCAACGATCCCGAGCCGCGCAACCTGCTCGAGGAACTGCTCGACGCCGGCGTCCATGCCAGCATCCAGACCGACATGTCGCGGCAGCACTTCAAGGACTTCCGCGAGTACGGCGCGTTTCTGGCGCGCCACGGGCTGACCGACCAGCAGGCGCTCGAGGTCATGACCATTAACGGAGCCCGCGCGATGGGCCTGCAGGATCGGGTGGGCAGCATCGAAGCCGGCAAGGATGCGGATCTGGTGCTGCTCGACGGGCACTTCCTCGACCTGACCGCCGACCGGATCGAGCGCGTGTTCGTGGATGGCCGAATCGAGTATGCACGCGCCCGTTTGCCGCAGCCGGATGAGCCGCGCGCGGTGGGACCGTTCCGGCCGGTCACGGGCGCCATCAGCCCCACCGATCGCACCTTCGCCATCACCGGCGCCCACGTCTTCACCATCACCGACGGCCCGATCGAGGACGCGACGCTCGTGGTAGAGAATGGCCGGTTCACCGCCGTAGAAGCCGGCGCGAGCCCGCCCCCCGGCATCCCCGTCATGGACATCGGCGGCCGGGTGGTCATGCCCGGCACCATTATCGCGCGCGCCTTTCCCAACGACTGGATCGGCGACCTCAAGTGGCAGGTGCAGAACGACGAGATCACCGAGCCGGTCGTGCCCGAGATGAACGCGCTTTACGCGGTCGACCCGTGGTTCCCGTCCTACCGGGTCAACACCACGATCGGAGTGACCGCGATCCACGTCACACCGGGAACCCGCAATCTGGTCGGCGGCAGCGGCGTGGTGGTCAAGACGCCCGGAATCGACTTCGAGAAGATGGTGCGGCGCGAGCCGGCGAGCATGGTGTTCGCGCTGTCCGCGTCGGCGCTGCGGGAGTGGCGGGACGGGTCCGGTGAGCCACTGACGCTGGAGGCCGCATCGGCGCTGATCCGCGATGCGCTGAATGCCGCGACCGTCTATGCCACGCCCGGCGACCCGGCGACCGGCGGCGCTGTGACCGGCGACGCCGCATCCGGTGAGCCCGACGCCTCCGCCCTCCATGGCAGGGCCCCCACCGACCCCGGCTACAACCCCCGCCTCGAGGCCCTCCTCCCACTCCTGCGCCGCGAGGTCCCCGCGCTGATCCACGCCGACCGCGTCGCCGAGATCACCGAAGCACTCAGCATCGCGCGCGACTACAACCTGCGCCTCGTCGTCACCGGCGGCGTCGAAGCCCACAAACTCGCGGCCGAACTCGCGGCAGCCGACGCCGGCGTCATCCTCGGCAATTCCGGCAGCTACGCATCGGACATCCGCGGCAGCGGCGAGGGCTGGAGCGTCGAGGGCCCCGCGATCCTCAACCGCGCGGGCGTCAACGTGGCATTCTACGGCCCGGGCGCCTCGCGCCGCGCCTCGCCGATCGGCCGGCTGGGCGGCGAGCCGATCCTCAATTCCGCATGGGCGTTCCGGAATGGTGTGCCCGAGGTGGACGCGCTCCGCATGGCGACGCTCAACGCCGCTGAGCTCCTCGGCGTCGACGACCGGATCGGCAGCATCGAGCCGGGCAAGGACGCGGATTTCGTCATCCTCGAGGGCCACCCGTTCGACTACCGGGTGGTGCCGAGCTGGGTGTTCGTGGACGGGAAGTTGGAGTCCGAGCGACACCTTGACCATTGAGGCTGCGCAGCTATATTGCACATGCACCATTGTTGTGTGCAACCAGCCATTCCCGCCCACGATCTCTCATGTCGCGCATTCACTTCATCGTCGAGGAGACCGCGAAAGCAGCGTACCAGACCCAGGCACGTCGTGAAGGCAAGTCCCTCGGTGAATGGCTGCGCGAGGCCGCCCAGGAGAAACTCGCCGACGCGCGCCCGCGCAAGTTCACCGTCGAGGAGCTCCGCCAATTTTCGGCAGAGTGTGACGCCCGCCACCCGCCCGGCTCCCGGGAGCCCGACTGGCCCGAGATCAAGAAGTTGCTGGTCGAGACCCGGTACCCTCGCTACGACGGCGAATGATCTTCGTCGACGCGAACGTCTTCATGTACTTCGTCGGGGCCGACCATCCTCACCGCGCCGAAGCCAGGGCGTTTTTCGCAGGCGCTCGGCAAAGCGGCACCCGCCTCGTGACTTCCGCCGAGGTGCTGCAGGAACTACTCCACAACTACCTGCGCAGGAACAGGCGATGGCTTCTGGATGCGGTTTTCGATCTGGTGGGCGGCACCATCGACGAAGTGTGGCCGGTCGAGCAGGCCGATGTCGAGTTGGCGCGGAATCTGGCCGTCCAACACCCGGGCCTCGAAGCCCGCGACCTCGTTCACCTCGCCAGCTGCCTCCGGCGCAAGCCAACAAAGCTCATGACGTTCGACCGCGGTCTGGACGCGGCCTGGAGTGTTCGCAGGAGATGACCAGACCGGTGGCGGTTGCGCGCGCGCCCGATTAAGCTGGCATCGCCCCCTCAACCCGGAGACGAAGCAATGATCAGATCGATTCGCGCGGCGAGCATCGGCGTCATGGCTACCACGGCCATCGCATCACTCGCGCCCCTCACCGCCCAGCACGACACCAGCAACCCGTTCCGCCCCATCTACGGCTGGGGCGAGCTGCCCGAGGGCCGCGAGTGGGGATCGACCAGCGCGGTCGAGATCGCACTGGACGGGAACATCTGGGTCGCGGAGCGATGCGGCCGGAACACCTGCGTCGGCTCGGACGTCGATCCGGTCCTGCTCTTCGACAAGGAAGGCAACCTGCTCCGCAGCTTCGGCGGCGGCATGATCGCGTGGCCGCACGGGATCGACGTCGACCACGAGGGCAATGTGTGGATCGCCGACGCGTGGGCCAACGGCGCCACGACCACCGGTCACTCCGTGCTCAAGTTCTCCCCCGAGGGCGAGCTCCTCATGACGATCGGCACCCCCGGCGAGGCGGGCGACCCACCCACCCACCTCACCCGCCCCTCCGACGTGGTCGTCGCGCCCAACGGGCAGATCTATGTGGTGGATTCGCATGACCGCACCAAGGGCCGCCTGGTCCGCTACGACGCCGACGGGAATTACATGGAGACGTGGGGTGAACTCGGCTATGGGCCGGGCCAGTTCCGCGATCCCCATGCGCTGGCAATGGATTCGCAGGGCCGGATCTTCGTGGGCGACCGCTATAACAACCGCATCCAGATCTTCGACCAGGAGGGCGAGTTCCTCGCGATCTGGACGCAGTACGGTCGGCCGAGCGGCATCTACATTGACGCCGACGACAACATCTACGTGGCGGACTCCGAGTCGAGCCCCGCGCCCAACGAGTTCACCGGGCAGCGCAATGCAGGCTGGGAGAAGGGGATCCGCATCGGCGACGCCCGCATGGGGTGGGTGCACCACTTCCTGCCGGATGACCGCGCCAACGTGATGGGATTCAGCGGACCCGAAGGCGTCGCGGTGGACGACGAGGGCAACGTGTACGGCGCCGAGGTGTCCCAGCGCCGCATCACGAAGTGGGTGCGGTTCAGGCGGTAGAACGACGATATATCGTTATTCCCACGGCCTCGATGTGTCGTCTCAGCGGCTCGTGGCGGACCCTCTCGAGGGCTACGACATCGCACCTTTGCGGGATGTCCAGATCCTCCAGGTCCAGTTTGAGGCGGCCGAGCGTGTGGCGGTTGAGAATACCGCTTGTGGCCAGATCGATGTCCGAGTGAGGAGCGGCTGTTCCCGTAGCCCGGGAGCCGAACAGGATGACCGACTTGAGATCCGGGTAGCCGGAGAAAACACCTGTCAGTCTTCCCAGCAGCCTGTCATCCAGTACCGCGATCGGAGCTGACGCCCTCACGTTCTCTCGTCCTCCGGTGACAGCAGTTCCCACAGTTTTCCGAAGAGACGAAGGTATCGCCGGTGGACATTGTGCGCGACGGCTTCGAATGCCTCTGCATCGTACTCGTGTGACATCGCGTTGCGATCCGTCAGCATGTCGATCCACGCCTCGCCATCGTCGATCAACCCGGACTCGTAGGCGGTGCGAATCACGTTCCTGGGTGTTGGGCGGGGACTGATCTTCATTCCCTCGTACTCAAGCCGGTCCTTCAGGGTCTTCCAGGCCAGCTCGAAGGTGTATTCGAAGCGTTGGACGAGACCCTCCCTTTCAAGATCGCTCAGCCTTTTCGGGTCGTCCTCGGCGGCTTCCCGAAGCAGTGAATGGGCCCGCGAGAAGTTGCGGAACCTGTATTTCCAGCGGGACGGTTCCTCGAGCGCCGTCATGCTCCCCGCACCGCCCGTTTCACCAGGTTCCGGAGCAGCGGAATCTTGAAGTGGTTGTAGTCGAGCGGATCGGCGTCCTGGATCGCGAGTTCGCCGGCCAGCTCGGCGGTCGTCTCGTCGCGGGGACGTCCTTGCACCAGATCCTCGACCGCGGTCATGCGGCGGGGGATGCACTCGACCGCTCCGGCGACGATGCGGGCGTCCTCGATGATGCCGCCGACCTCGCGCACCGCCGCGGCTACGCTGACCAGCGCGAAGTCCCAGGTCTTCCGGTCGGCCACCTTCTCGAAGTGGAAGTCGGCGCCGGCCCAGCGGCCCGGGATGCGGATCGCGGTGAGGAGGTCGTCCGGCTCGAGCACGGTCATGCGGGTGATGTCGACGCCGGGCGGCATGAAGAACTCGGCGGCGGGGACGACCCTTTCGCGGCGCGCGTTGTGGATGATCATCTCGGCGTCGAGCGCCACCAGCGCGGGGGCGAGGTCCGACGGGGTGACGGCGACGCACCGGTCCGCGCCGAAGATGGCGTGCTCGCGGTTCATGGCGCCCGAGGCGCCCGCGTAGCAGGTGTTGCCGCCCGCGCGGTAGCAGGTCATGCCGTAGCGGTAGTACCAGCAGCGGGTGTCCTGGCAGATATTGCCTCCGATCGTGCCCGCGTTGCGGATCTGGGGGCTCGCGACCTGCGCGGTAGCGGCGGCCAGGAGCGGGTATTGTGACCGGATGAGGGGGTGAGCTTCCACCGCGGTGAGCGAGGTCATCGCGCCGATCGTGACGCCGCCGTCGCCGCTGGAGCCATCTCCGCCCTCCATCCCCCTCACTCCCCTGAGCTCTTCGATCCCCTCCAGATCGATCACGACGGTGGGCTGCTTGCCGCGGTTCTTGAGCCAGTCGAAGGTGTCGTAGCCGCCGGCCAGCGGCCACGCGTCGGCTCCGTGGCGGGCCAGCAGATCGAGCGCGCTGTCGAGGTCGGCCGGCTGGAGCAGCTCGAAGTGGGTCATCATGTCGTTCATCATGGCCGTCTCCCTCGTGTCAGCCTCACTGCGTGTTGACCTCGAGCGGCCGGTGCGACTGGGCCTGCTCGGCGAGCACGTTGACGATCATGTCCGGGACCACCGGGATGCGGTTGAAGTAGTGGCCGCCGAGCGCGTCGGAGATGGCGCAGAGGAGCGCGGCGGCGGAGCAGCCCATCAGCGGCTCGCCCACGCCCTTCGCGCCCACGGGGTTCTGGGGGTCGGCGATGTCGGTGGCGGCCCAGTCGAGGTGCGCCGGCACGTCGAGGTAGGAGGGCGGCTTGGCCTGGTGGAAACCGATGTTTCCGGCGACGCCGTAGCGGCGGTCGTAGACATGACGCTCGAGCGCCGCCATGCCGAAGCCCATCACCGCGCCGCCCTTGATCTGCGCGGCCAGCCCCTGCGGGTGCACGACGGTGCCGCAGTCGGCGACGCCGAGGTAGTCGATGATCTCGAAGGCGCCGGTCTCGATGTCGAGCTCGATCTCGATGAAGCCGGCGGCGAGCGCGGGGACGGTGCCGTCGCGCGGGAGGTTGTCGCGGGCGACGCCGATGAGGCCGGTGCCGGCCAGGTTCGCGACCGAGGCCGCGGTGATGGGGTTGAGGTCGTCGGGGACCTCGTGGCCGCTGAAGCGTCCGGCGAGCTCGATCGCGCGCTCCGCCGCCCGCGCGTAGCTGATCCGCCGCGACGGGTTGGCGCGCGCGAAGACTGACTCCCCGCCGATCTCATAGTCCTCCGGCGAGCCGCCCAACTCCATCGCCGCGATCGCCTTGAGCTTCGCGGCCGCATCGACCGCCGCAACGTACGCGGCGCGCGTCATCGTGAAGGTCGTGTTGCTGCCGACCTGCGGGCTCGCCGACGCGAGGTTGCGCGACGAGTCGCCGCGCACGATCACGCAGTTCTCCCAGTCGTATCCGAGCACCTCGGCCGCCGCGCGTGAGACACCGGCATACGAGTATGTGCCGAGATTGCCCACCCCGCAGTGGATGTGCAGCTTGCCGTCGGGCGCGATCCGCACCAGCCCGTCCTGCCCGCTCATGCCGGCCGAGTGGAAGGCCTGGCCGACCGCGACGCCTGTCACTTTCGAGCCGCGCCGCACGCCGCTGCGGGCCACCCGTTCGTCCCATCCGAACCTGCTGGCGCCCAGATCGAGCGCTTCGCGCAGGTGCGCGCTGGTCACCGGGCCCTGGTTGCCGCCGTAGCGCGACGCGCTGTCGGGGGCGTTGATGCTGCGGATCGCGACCCGGTCGATCCCGAGCTGCGCGGCCGCCTTGTCGAGGAGCGGCTCGACCGCACACGCGATCTGATTCTGCCCCGGCCCGCGCTGCGCCCCCCGCGCCGGCGTGTTGGTCAGCACCGGAATCCCCCGGAATCGCATGGCGAGAGGTGTATAGACGATGGAGACGGCTCCGGCCGCGCTCCCGAGGTCGCCAAATCCACTGTTGGGACCGTTTTCCTGGACGATGAAGAGGTCTGCGGCCGTGATGCGGCCATCATCGCGGAACCCCATGCGGATGCGGCCCTGGAAGCCCGCCCGAGCCGACCCGATCGCGTATTCCTCCGCCCGGCTGATGCGCATCATGACGGGACGGCCGGTCTTTCGCGCCATGTGCGCCGGGATCGACATGACCGGGTACGCGCTGCCCTTCGACCCGAACCCGCCCCCGCAGAACTCGGCCACGAAGACCAGGTCGGAGGGCTCGATCCCGATGTAGCGCGCCAGGCTGCCGAGCGTCGCGCTCTGGCTCTGGCTCGAGCCGAATACATGACACTTGCCGTTCTGCCAGTAGGCCATCGCCGTGCGGGGTTCCATCGAGTGGTGCGAGGTGCCGGCCGTGACGAAGCTCTCGTCGAGCACTAGCGCTGCGTCCTGGAAGCCGGCCTCGAGGTCCCCGTAGGACCACTCGTTGTTGACCTCGCCCATCGGCAGCTGGCCATGGGCCGCAGCGGCGAAGTCGGCGTCGGTCCACTTGATCTCGGTCACACCCTCTCGGCGCACGACCGTGTTGCCGTCCTCGCGGGCGTTGGGGCCGTCCGGGCGCAGACTCTCGAGCGGATCGACCACGAACGGGAGCGGCTCGAGGTCCAGCTTGACCTTCTTGATCGCATCCTGGACCGTGGTCTCGTCGACCGCAGCGAGCGCCGCGACCGGTTCGCCGACGAAGTGCGGCGTGTTGGTGAGGATCGGGTTGCCCGGCGCGGGGATCTCGGGGACGTCGGCGGCGGTGAGGATTGCGACCACCCCCTCCATCGCGAGCGCCTCCGAAGCGTCGATCCCGCGCACTCGGGCGTGCGGCATCGGGCTGGTGATGAGGCGGCAGAAGAGCATCCCGTCGGCGCGGAAGTCCTCGGCGTATTTGGCGCGGCCGGTGACCTTGGCGGCCACGTCCGGGGGCGTGAAGTCCTTGCCGATGAGCTCAGGCATGGGAGACCTCCCGAGCGGTGGGCGGGCGAACGGCGGGCGAACGGGCGGCGGTCGACCCCGTGCGCGCCGCCCGCATGACCCCGTTCAGATAGTGATCGTAGGCGCCGCAGCGGCAGAGGTTGCCTGACATCGCCCGGCGTGCCTCGTCACGCGTCGGGTTGGGGTTGGCGCGCAGCAGCGCGGCGGCGGCGATCACCTGCCCCGGCGTGCAGAAGCCGCACTGCGGACCCAGCTCCTCGATGAACGCGCTCTGCACGGGATGAAGCTCGCCGCCGGGGCCCTCGAGCCCCTCGACCGTCGTGATCTCGCGGCCCCGGACCCGTTGCGTCAGCGTCGAGCAGGAGTAGTGCGCGACGCCGTCGATCATCACCGTGCAGGCTCCGCACTCGGCGCGGTCGCATCCGAGCTTGGTGCCGGTGAGGCCGAGCTTGTAGCGCAGGGTCATCGCGAGTGTCTCCTGGGGCAGGACATCGACCCGGCGCGTGCGCCCGTTCACCTGCAGCGACACGAGTCGGCCGACCCCTCCGCGGGCCGCTCCCTGAGGCGGCGCGGCCGCTGGCGCGGCGAACCACGAAATCGCCGAGACCGAGGCGCCGGTCGCAATCACTCCCTTGATGAAACTGCGCCGCGAGACGCTGCCCCGACCGGGAGGCCGCGATAGCAGCCCCTGCCAGCCCGGGTCGCCCGACTGCGCCGGATCGGACTCGATGATTGGCGCGCCATCGCGCTGCCGCTGGGTCATGCGTCGCCTCCTGCCCGACCAGGGTTATGCGTCTGCTGATTGGCTGACGTTAGGGGCAACGCCGCCGCCGAACAACGGTGGGCTTCCGCGGGCTGCCGTTTCCTGTCCCAGCGGAGCATCGGCCTGTCCCTGGTCGTTTCCGTGGAACCGCGCGATCCAGCGGACGATCTCGAACACTCATTCGTCCTCGACGGGTGTTGCCGTCCGGCCGACGAGTTCGGGGAAGACGTAGACGATGACGCCGCTGTGCGGCTCGTTGTCCACGTCGACGTATCCGGCCTGGACCATGTCGCGAAGGCAACCCTCAACGCGTTCCCAGTCCTGGCCGGTGGCCATGACAGCTTGGGTGACGGTCAGCTTGCCGTCCCCCCGATGGGCCTCTCGAAGGAGAAGTGTGCGAAGATCGGGCTTGGGCTGGGGGTGTCTCTCTTCCGCTGCAGCGGAAGGCCGCGGGGCGGGTTGAAGGGGTGGAGGGTGCCGGTCGTCGGCGGTGGGCTGGACGGGATCCCGATCTGGAGCCTCGGTGCGCCGCCAGCCCAAACCGCGAAGGAGGGGCGGGCGGCGAACGGGGCCCCGGCTTGTAGCGGCCAATGCGTCGTCCGGATCGTATGTGCGGTGCCAGCGCGGGATCTCGACACAGTCGAGTGCCAGCAAGGCTGCGGCACCAAGCAGAACGAGAGGTGCCGGAGCGAGTAAGGCCACGCCGATCAACGACCAGAAGAGGAACAGCCAGACTCTGGTGGCCGGGCGGCCAAGGTAGATACGATGCCAGGCAACAGGGCCGGTGATGAGGAAAAAGAGGTAAGCGAGAAGGATCGATTTACCCGTCCGTTTCCGGACAGGTGGGACCCATTCCCTGGGCGTGGCCTTCGCCGCGGCCGTCGCCTCAGCGACCGCGGTGTTGGTGTTGGCCATGTTGACGTTGACAACGGTCTGGGGCTGGGGAGGCGGCGGGGGCTGTTGAGGAGTCGGCGGGGGCTGGTCAGACATCCGAGAGGACCTCCAGGGAGCAAATTGCCGACGAACGAGGACAGGGATGGACGAAGACGCCGGCGTGCTGGTGGATACACGAGGTATATATACACGACCAGGTGCAAGTTTGCACGGTGGATCCATGACGCGCTTGTAGACCGGGAGGAGGAAGCGCCGAGCCCGCCGCCGGGGCGGATCGCCTGAGGCCAGAATCACGGCAGAAGATCGTCTAACTACTTACAGGGCTGCACGATCTGCGTTTTCTGTCGTTGTACTGGACGCTGCTGAACCGTGCCGCGAAAGCGGGAAAGTCGGGGGTGGATGGCGGGAAGGTTCACTGATCTGAGCCCTAACCGGGATGAGTCCCCCCGGGACTGTAGGCACTGCACTAGGACGTTGTCTCGCCACCCGACCATACACTCCACGTTCGTGTACCAGCGAATCATATTCCGGAAGGTGGATACGGACTGCGTGACTGCGGAGTTCAGTAACGACCGGAACTCTTCGGACGATATCGCTTCACCTTCCTCAGGCGCCCGGATCACTCCATCTTCAACCCCTTCCAACACAACCCCGGTCGCCGTGTAGGTTGTTACTCCCTCATTCAGCGACAGCGCCAGAATCATCCCCGGCAGTCCACCGTAAAGCGCCGGGCCGAACGGAACCGGAATGTCCGGTGCGAACCACGCCTCAACCCGTTGGCCCCCAGCTTCACCAACCGCTCGGGTCACGTCGTATCCCAGATGCTCCCCATGTTGCTCGGTGATTCTCCACTCGACCGGAGTCACCCCCTCGGCGATGCGATACAGCGTCCTACCGACGCCCATCACCTTGACTCCCGAGGACCCGTCCTCCCCGACATACGCCTGTCGGAGGACACTTGGCGTGACCGCATACCACGCTTCGAGGGCTCGGCCCAAGGCGTTCAGGTTGGCTCCGGTTGCGCGAAACCGTGCAGGCGCAACGCCACTGCCCTGGTTCCACCTATCCCTCACCATCAGGGATCGTGAGGGAGTAAAGTGAAGCACGAACGGCGCCCTGCTCCATGCTTCCAACACTGCGGGGACTTCAGCCAGTTCCCCAGGCATCTCGACATCCAGCGACGCGCCGCTGGCGTAGGAAATGGTTCCGCTCTGCCCGTCTGCACGGCCGACCGAAGCCATGATTGCTAGCACACCTGTAAAAAGCGTCCTCATCGTACCGTGCCCGTGCATCGAACTGGGTCGATGGTGAATCGTCGCACGACCGTTGCTATGCTTGTCTCCCCGCCCGCCCGCAAACGTCGGTCCAGGATCCACAGAGTGCTGCCCTGCAGAAACGGGATCGGCACTCCGACATCCGAGGTGGGGATCAGGGTGTCACCGCAGCCGCGATCACTGTCGAAACGGGACACGGCTGCGTAGAGTCTGGCGCCGGTCATGGTGCCGTCTTCGTCGCGATCACTCTCCTGATGAAGCGTGAAGACGTTGCCGGTGCCGTCTCGCGACAGCCCACGAATCAGCGACACGCCCGCGAAGAAGTCGAATATCCATGACCGCAAGTCTTCTTGAGTTCCAGACCGGTCACCGCGCATGGCTTCAAGGAGCTCGTCTTCATCCGGTTCACCGCGCCGCAGCCCCTTTCCGATCCAAACCGTATCGGTGACCGCACCTTCGTGGGCGATACGAATGAGGAAGGGACTTCCGGTAAACCCCAGCACCGCATCAAGCACTCCCGCGCTCAGGAAAGCGATAGACAGCGATCCCGCCAGGGCATGTCGCTCTCGGTAAGGTACAGGCACCGTCCCACGGTCCAAGACGATTGGCGGCGTTTGCTCCTTGACGCCGGCCGCGTCCACCAGATCCGCGACGGCGATCACGCCATGGGACGCCGACGAGATTCGATTGTTCCCCGCAAACCAAAGCGAGTCGCCCGAGGCCGCAAAGGACGACGGTCGGTTGTTGACATCCACCCTTACGCTGCCTTGATAAGCACCGGTCATCGGTTCGAAGACTTCCAGCTTTCCGGTTTCGTCCAGGAATCCCGCGACGGTTTCGGTTACAAAGCCTACACCGCCCAAGTGCAGGAACTCCCCGGGTCCGCCGCCCCGTCTTCCCAAGTGCCCCGTTAATCGACCCGTAGCGTCGTAGCGCAGAACCGTTTCGGCGAACCCGTCTGAAACTAGCATTGAACCATCGGGGGCAACGAACAGCGCCAGCGGGTTCCCAATGTAGTGCTCTTCCGTCTCCTCCAGCACGAGGCTGTCGCGCAAGATTAGGTCCGGTCCCGGATTCTGAGCCGCCACGCCGTTGTTGAACAGAACCAGGAGACTGGATATCGGTGGCATCGAGAGCACCAGACGACCGTTCGTCATCGTGTCTCCGCTCGCTTCTCGATGCGCTGTTGTGAGTTCATGGTGGTAGCTTAGCAGCGTCGCGTGATTTGGACCAAGTGGGCGCGGCCTTGCCCCACCGGAGAGAGATGCGTCCGTCGAGACGGTGTAGTCGGCCGCTCCGACCAAGGTGGACCGCGGCACAGTTGGGTATCTCCAAGGGCGGAAAACGCGTATTGGTCTTGATAGAGGCCGATGCCGCCGGTCGGAGCGTCGCGCCCCGAGCGGATGACTCGAAGCTTGTGAGACTGCTCTTTGGCGCGGCCATGGAGGATTCCTCTACGATCAGTGGGGGTTGCAGTACGGCGTTTGCGAATACTTCAAGGAGACGCTGGTGTTTCTGGAGGAGGCGACCCCGATCTGCCGGGGCCTGAAGACGACTACCGTCGGGATGACCTCGAAGAAGAGGAGGAGGACGGTGAGAACGGCCCCAATCAGCAACGCCGTGGACGACTATCTCCACTTCTGATTCATCGCTCTCGGTCACCCCTCCCGATCATACACAAGGACCATCGGGGCGACCCTTTCGCCCACGAATCGTATGGTGCGGGTCATCTCCAGCCGACCCTCGACGATTTCCAGCACCACGCGGACCCGCCCGTCCGAACCCACCATATGCTCCACCCCGAGTCGGGGGCCATCCCAGAAGGCCCGGGTGCGCACGCGGTGTTCTCCCCCGGTTTGCGAGACCCATCCCCCATTCAGCGGCAACGTGATGCCCTCTCCGGGCGTGGGGACGTAGGCCAGCTCCTCTCCCTGCACGCCGATGGCCAGTGCTTCCGGGCGGCGGCGCAACAGCTCGAAGATCGCCTGCGCAAGTCATCCAGCTGATCCAACCGGACCACCCTCGACTCCGTCCGCCTCTCCGGTCTGGGAATGGTCACCTGCGGCGAGCTGCCCAACTCGTCCAGCACCCAGGAGCCGGTGTACTCCGCCAGTAGCGCGTCCGTTGCCGCCCGGGTCATGACGACCTGGCCGCCTCCACCCGAGGCGCACGCGGCACCGGCAACCGCAACCGTGACAAGCGCCAGCCTGCCGCCGTATCCACCCGCGCCGCCCACCCGCCACGCTGTCCGGTTCATCATCGGATCCTCTCCTTTCCGCTCATGAGCCCGGCTGCTCCCGGTCATACCACAGCACAAGCGGCGCACCGGTCCGTCGTCAACTGCGCGGCCGAGTTGCCCCGCCCGCGATCCTAGCGTTACGGTACATCTTCCTCTCGCTGACGCCACAACGCAACCGACTGGGTGACGGCTAACGTAGTAGGCCTGGGGTTCCCCGCCTTGGGCGCTTGCCAGCGTTCGGAATGAATGAACCATACCATCGGAGATTATCATAAGGACGAGCCGCAGCTCGCGGCTCACAGCAGTTCACTTCGATGGGTGGTCAGCTGTACAGGATCGACAAAATGTCGAGCTGCGACAGGGAGTGCCCGTCCTACGACCCGGTGTCAGGCTGCTGGTACTTCAGTTCCCCCCGATCATCGTGAAGGGATAACGAAGCAGCGCGAGGCCGCCGCGATCTCTCGTCCGTCCTTCGTCCGGGTGTTGGCGGTTGCGACCGTTGTCGCGTGTTCCGCTGAAGAGGCGCCCGACGGCGACGGGCGGCTCGCTGACCTGCTTCATGAGGAGGTAGTCGGCCCGGCGGTCGTGCAGGTAGACAGTCTGTTGCTGGAGGAGACCGAGTTCCATCTGGGCCGCCCATACAGCCTCTCAGTAGACACGGTAGACGGGTCGTTCGTGGTCGCGGACGGCTATCTCGGTCGGATGCTGCGGTTCGCGCGGGACGGTCGATTCATCCGTGCATACGGGCGGCCAGGGGAAGGCCCGGGAGAGTTCAGAGGGCTCGGCCGTGGGTTCATCCTGAACGATTCAGTCGTTGTGGGCCGGGATAATCACCGCAATCTGCTGACGCGGTTTTCGCGCGACGGCGAGCACCTCGGCAGCACCCGTTACGAGGGGTTCAAGGACGGCTGGGCCGCAGTCGCCGGCGATGTGGTCTTACTTCCCGCCATAGACCTCGAACGCCAAAAAATGGTGCGTCTGTGGGACTGGCGCAGGGACGAGACGCTAGGCGCGGCGATTGATCTGCCGGTCCCGTACTGCCGGTCGCTGCGTGGCCGCGACATCTACTTCGGGGTCCTTGCCGGTTCATCCATCGTGGCGTGGGCTGACACGATGCTCGTGGGGACAGTGGCGGAAAACGAACTGTACCTCGCGACTTGGGACGACAGAATGTTGGACACGCTACATTTGCCCCGGGCGCGCCGCCGGGGCGTTCCCAGTGACGCGCAGGAGAGAATCGACGATCCGAGCAACCAAGTTTCGTTCAAGGACCGGATGGAGATGCTCTCGACGCTGGAAGGCTTGTACCGAATGCCCGATGGCTCCACGGTCGCCGTACATCACGATGGCCTTATCGACGGCGAGCCGCCAATGGTGGAATTCCTTGCGGAGGTATACGTGACGGTACTGTCGCCCGACCGCCGAACCGCCTGTGCGGACGGAGCGGTGCAGTTTGGAAACCAGCTGCGGACCCAGATCGCAGCAGCGCGCGACACGCTCTTCCTGCTCGACCGGACTCTTACGGCGGTCGGCGACACGATGAAGTCTTGGATTCGCGTGTACGAGATCGACACATCCCGATGCGACTGGCTGCCAGTGCGCTAAGCTGGTAGCGCCCACCGTTCGACACTTAAGGCCGCACTGGAGTGTGAAATCGACACAGGGGGTCGTTGCACACTTTGGCGCGCCTGCGATGCACACCTGCCGCGCTGCTTATCCTGCGGAGCGGCAACGTCTTGCGGCCCGGATGCCCGGTGGGCCGTGGCACACAAGCGGCTCGGGCTGTGGCGACCCCCCTCGCCGAGGGCTCGGTGCGGCATAGCGCCGAGTGTGTTTTCACAACTCGCCCTCGCCCGCCTTCAGGGGGTCGCGAACCAGCAATCCCTAGCGGGAAGGCCGTCCAGCCCTCGGTCCTCGGCTTGGCTGCGCCCGACTTCCGAAGCCGCGGCCGTGGGGAGGGTCGTCGGGCCCTCAGAACGGGGTGATCGGGCAGAATCCGAGGCCGTAGGATTGTATCTTGCCTGCGCTCCGGCCCGCCAGGTACTCTGGCCAATCCTCCATCAGCCGCCGCCGGCTCGACCAGATCCGTCCGCAGGTACGCGGTTCAGACCGGGTTGTGGAGCTTGTGGGCCAGTGCTGCCTCGGCGACCTCGCGGGAATGATCCGTTGCCTCCTCTACCTTCGCGCTCGTGGTGGGGCGACAAAGGGTAGCGTTCGCGGGTGCCGTTCCGCTGTCCATGTCACTACCGCCGAGTTGCCGTCGGATGCGAGAGCAAGGCTGAAATCCGGCGCTGCCGTCAGTCGCTCCGCGTGCTTCGGGTCCTCGGCGCAAAGCTGCTCGAGCCGCCGGTCGCAAACCGCAGGGAGTTGATCACTTGCCCGCACCTTTGACCCTCCGGCGGCGTCGCGCCATCGGTTACTTATGGCGGTAGGTGATCCTTCCCCGTGACAGGTCGTACGGTGACAGCTCCACCTTGACCCGATCTCCCGCCAACACCCGGATGTAGTACTTCCTCATCTTGCCCGAGAGATAGGCCAGGATCACATGGCCATTCTCAAGTCTGACCCTGAAGTTCGCACTGGGAAGGATCTCGGTTACGGTCCCTTCCATCTCAATCGCGTCGTTTGCCAAGTATCCCTTCCCTCTGACCTGCTCCACGTGACCCGCTGGGCGGATCGCCATCGGGTTCGGTTATCGCAAGACGTGCCGTGTTCCCCGAGGCACTGTTGGTCCTCCGGTCCGCAGCACTTGGTGCGAACTCTCGCCCGGACACTGTCCGAGCGCCGGTTCTTCGTTCACGCGTCAACGCCTAGGGCGAAGCCATGCGACGATCAGGGCCGCGACCAGCACGAGCAATCCGACCGCCGCCACAAACGTTGGAGTAACCGGACCCATTCACATCTGCCTTTCCATCTTACCGGTGAGGAAGTCCACGGCCTTGCCGTTCGGTGACTTCCTCGAAGTGCTCACCGTCAAACTAATCGGGACCCAGGCCTGACGGCCAGGATTTCAAGTTCAAGGGACTCGACAAGAGTGATTGTATGGGGTATCGCCGCCGCCGATCGAAAGAGGTCGCCCCCGCGCGGTGGCGGCGCGGTGGACTGGAACGACGAGCCAGAGCCGAGCCAAGGATATCTGACCGTTCGCCGATCTCCCTCATCCGCCATGAGTTCCGGGGAGCGAACCGGAGCATCGGCGTTCGATTCGGTGGTGGACGGGAACTCCATGGAGCCGCTGCTGTCGAGCGCCCCGCCGCAAGCCGTGCTCTTGGCGCGACAGGAGTCTCGTCGCGCGGATCGCCTGAGGCCTGAATCACTGCAGGAAATCGTCTAACTACAGGGCTGCACGATCTGCGTTTCCTGCCGTTGGACTGGACACTACTGGACCATGCCGCGAAAGCGGGAATACCGTATTTGATTGGCGGGAATCCAAGCGGCTGGTTTGGACGCCGTTCGAGGTCTGAACTCACTCAAGCCGTGTGGTACGATCTACCTACGACCCGTACCTGACCCCACGTCCCGGCCGCGAAGAATCGCCGTTCTCACCATCAAGGCGACACCGCTGGACCCACGCGGTGGCTTGAGACGATTCGTCTAGGACGCGGAGTCGATTCGCGACACGGTACTGGTACTTGCGGATGCCGGAGGCCCGGTGTCCAATTCGGTGGAGAAGGTATTGGCCGGACAGCGATTCCACACACCCAGCGTGGCCGGACTAGAGAGGCTTCCCTGGGCAGGGCCAGTTTGATTTACCGTGTGATTGGAAAACCCAACCTCTACGTGAATTCTGCTTTGCAGGGCGGTACTGAGAGATCGGGAATTCAGCAGATGGGCGGAGTGACTATTTTCGGATTGGGTGGCTCGCCCCATTGGAATCGACAACGACGGACCCCGGCGACGACCACCCGCAAGACGGTTGGCAATCGAACGTACTCTCAGCCATTGACGAACGGGAGCGGAATTGGCTTACAAGGCATCCCGCAGGCAGGAAGCCGCGCGCATTCGCGAACGCCTGGCGCAGCTCGGGGCCGAAACAGCCGAACTGACCGGCCGGCTCGCCGAGCTGGAGGCGAGCGGACCGCCAGACCCGGACGGCGCACGGCTCGCGGCGGGCCAGGTGACCAACCGGTCCCCACCGGGAGAGAAGATCGCGCTGTTCCGGGCCATTTTTGCCGGCCGCGAGGACGTGTTTCCAAAGCGCTGGGAGAATACCCGGACCGGGAGGGCGGGCTACGCGCCCGCGTGCGGCAATGAATGGAAACCGCGGCTGTGCGGCAAGCCCAGGGTCAAGTGCGGAGCCTGTCCCAACCAGGCCTTCCTGCCCATGACGGACGAGGTGATCGAGGGGCACCTGCGCGGCCGTCACACGATCGGCGTCTATCCCATCCGCGCCGACGACACCTGCCGGTTCCTCGCCGCCGACTTCGACAGGGAGACGTGGCGGCGGGACGCGGAGGCCTTTCTCGGAGCCTGCCGGTCGAAGCGGATTCCGGCGGCGCTGGAACGCTCGCGCTCGGGCGACGGCGGGCATGTCTGGATCTTCTTCGACGACCCGTTGCCGGCCTCGGTCGCCCGCCGCCTCGGCGCTCATCTTCTGACGGAAGCCATGGAGGGCCACCCCGACATCGGCTTTGGATCGTACGACCGGTTCTTTCCGAGCCAGGACACGCTGCCGGAGGGCGGGTTCGGCAACCTGATCGCGCTGCCGCTGCAAGGAGGCCCGCGTAGGGACGGCAACAGCGTGTTCCTCGCCGACGATTTCGAGCCCCACCGCGACCAGTGGGCCTTTCTCTCGTCGCTTGGGCGCCTGTCCGCCCAGGAAGTCACGGCGATCGCCGACGAGGCCACCCGGAGGGGCCGCGTCATAGGCCTGCGCCTGCCGGTTGAGGACCGGGACGAGGAGCCCTGGACGGCACCGCCTTCCCGGCGCCTGCCGCTGCCCGAGATTGCCGGGGCGGTGCGCGAGCGGATCGAGGCGGTTCTGGGTGACCAACTCTACATCCCGCGCGCCGGTCTCCCCTCCGGCCTGGTCAACCGGCTCATCCGGCTCGCGGCGTTCCAGAATCCGGCGTTCTACTCCGCGCAAGCGATGCGGCGTTCGACCTTCGGCATCCCCCGGATCGTGGCGTGCGCGGAACTGCCGTCGCACCACATCGCCCTGCCGCGAGGCTGCCGCGAGGCGATGGAGTCGATGCTCGAGGAGCTCGGCACCCGTGTGAATGTGCGCGACGTGCGCAACCCCGGCAATCCGGTCGACACCGACTTCTGCGGTCAACTGACCCCTGAACAACAGGACGCCGCCGATGCCCTGTTGCGGCACGACAACGGCGTCCTCGCGGCCGCCACCGGGTTCGGGAAGACCGTTGTCGCCGCATCGGTCATCGCGTCGCGTGGCACGAGCACGCTGGTGCTGGTCCACCGACTGCAGCTCATGGATCAGTGGATCGCGCAGCTCGCGGCGTTCCTCGACCTTCCCGCCGCGTCGATCGGGCAGATCGGCGGAGGCAGGCGCAAACCGCGCGGACTCGTCGATGTCGGCGTGATACAGAGCCTGGTGCGCCGCGGGGAAGTGGACGACATCGTCGCCGACTACGGTCACCTAGTGGTCGACGAGTGCCACCATCTCCCAGCCGTGAGCTTCGAAGCCGTGGCACGCCGCGCGAAGGCGAAGTATGTGCTCGGGCTGTCGGCGACGGTTACACGCCGCGACGGCCATCATCCCATCATCTTCATGCAGTGCGGCGGAATCCGGTACCGCGCGACCGCCAGGGCGCAGGCCCGGCGGCGTCCCTTCCACCACCGTGCGGTTTTGCGCCCGACCTCGTTTCGACTGGCGGCAGAGATCGACACCGAACGACCGTCGATCCAGCAGGTGTACGCCGCGCTGGCAGTGGACGAGGTCCGCAACAACCTGATTCTTGACGATGTGTGGGCGGCGATCGAGGCCGGGCGCTCCCCGATCCTCCTCACCGAGCGACGGGAGCACGCTCGGAGACTGGCCGATCGCCTCGCCGACTCCGCCCGCAACGTGCTCGTACTTCGCGGAGGCATGGGGACCAGGGAGCGTCGTGCGTTGATGCAGCGGCTGGAAGAGATTCCCGAGGCGGAGGAACGGGTGCTGGTTGCGACGGGCCGGTACATCGGCGAAGGATTCGACGACGCCCGCCTCGACACGCTGTTCCTGACGATGCCGTTTTCGTGGCGGGGAACGCTCGCCCAGTATGTCGGCCGCCTGCACCGGCTGCACCCGGAGAAGCGCGAGGTGCGGGTCTACGACTACGTGGACGAACATGTGCCGATGCTGCGGCGGATGAGCGAGAAGCGGGTGTCGGGCTACCGGAGCCTGGGGTATGGTGTTGAGGCTGATGGAAGTGGGCCTTCAAGGGAGTCCTCTTCTGAACTCTGGCTGCCTCTCCCACGCAAGCGGTGACTTCAACACGCCAGCACACCGGGCAGGGTCGATGCCGGGTCTGTCCGCTGGAACCTGTCCACCACCTCTGCCATGGTCTTCGCTCCTCCCTTCATCAGTGCCGGCGGCGATTCGTGGATTGTGACAGTGATGTCCCGGACGACTGGGGTTCACTCATTCACCCAGCGCACGCACGACCGCCCCGGGGATCGCGGTCGATGACCGCCCAACAGGACGCGTGCTGCCCGGTCCGGGACGCGCCACCCCTGTTCCCAGCCCTGCACCAACCGCACATCGAGTCCGAACCGATTCGCTACCCTGCCACCAACTCGTACACCGCCGCGCTCTCCACATCCATTTCGTCCAGCTCCATGCCGAGAACGAGCCCGCTGGCCACATCGAGAATGCGGAACCCGGGAGGAACGTTCACCGTGCCCAGCCATTCCCCGTCGGGCGCGATCACGGCATACGGCGGCACGCTGCGGCGCTCGCCCCCCGGCTTGTAGGAGGGCAGCCAGATCCTTCCCTCGGCGTCGGCGAACGGCTCGGCGAAGAGCGGCATGGGGCGGCCGATGCTGGCACGATAGATGCCCATGACTCGCCGGGTGCTCTCCGTGATTCCAGCTTCGGGAACGTTGGGGCTGTGTTTGCGGACCTCCATCCGGTAGTCGGCCTCGATGGACTGCATCCACTCCTCTGTGAGCAGGACCGGAGCGGCCTGCCAGCGGGCGATCTGCGTTGCGGTACCGTCGGGGAGGCGCCAGGTAACCTGCGGTCTGTCGGACCTGGTCTGGACGAAGTGCCCGGCCGCGACCGTTATCTCGCCGTAAGCCGGGATCGGGTCCTGCTCGAGCCCTGGCGGGATGCGCGGCATGAAGTCGTACGATGCGACGGTGTCGAGCGCCCCGGTCTCCACGTCGAACCGGGCCATGTGGCCTGGGCGCCACGCCTCTTCGTCGCTGAACGAGCCGTAGGTAGTGGCCAGCAGGAGCTCGCCGGATGACCCGATGCCCTCGACTTCGAGGCGCGCGGAGCGCGGAAGGGTAGAGATACGGGCTGCCGAACCTGCTACGAAGAGGGTCACGCGGGCGAGGTTGGGGTCAGCGATCAGGACACTGTCCTGCCCCGGTGCGAATATGGCGCTGACGTAGCGCACTTCCCCCGGTCCCTCTCCCTCTGTGGCGAGGACGGAGTGCGTTGTACCGTCGGGACTGAACGCGACCAGCTCGATGCTCCACGGGTCGTAGACGACCGCGCTGCCGTCCGGCAGGAGACGGCCGACGCTGCCCTCCTGAAAGGAATAGTCACCCGCGTTGGCGCCGTGGCGGTACCGGGGCTGGGCGGCGAGCTGGAAGGGGGCCGGGGTGGTTGGGGCGTGGTCGTAGGTGACGATGCGCACGCCAGCGCTGTCCACGATGTGGGGTGGGGCGTGGGTGGGGAGTGAGGCGTCGGGCGCGCAGGCGGGGACGGCCGTCAGGAGCGCGAGGATGAAGCTGGGTCGCGTTGGCAAGGTTGGTTTCCCTCAAACTGGAGCACGTGCAGGCGTTGCCATCAATATGCCGTGGCCGTGCCCGGCAAACCAGCGGCGTCTCGCTGCATCCCTGATAAGGTGAGGATGGGCACGACCCTCAACCCGGGTCCACACGAACCTCCTCCAAGCCATAATCGGCCTGCGACGGGAGAGGATCGCCTACAGATTGGACCCGGTTGCCCGCTCGGTGACGGCGCTCGCTCACGCTACCAAGACCGCTCCGTGACCGGTACGTTATCGTACAGGGGTTCCCGCGCGATGCGGGCGAAGCCGACCGGAGACCAACTCACGACCCACATGACCGCGCCCAACCTGAACTGGATCGCCAACTACATCTGGGGCATCGCCCACGACGTGTTCCGCGATGTCTACGTGCGCGGCAAGTACTTCGACGTGATCCTGCCGATGACGGTGCTCAGGCGGCTGGACGCGGTGCTGGAGCCCACCAAGCAGGGTATACTCGACATGAAGGCAACGCTGGATGCCGCCGGGGTCGCGAAACAGGACGCCGCGCTCCGGCAGGCGGCCGGGCAGGCCTTTGGCGGCTGCGAGGACGACGAGTTCCGCGAGCCGTCCCGGCGGCTCATGAAGCAGCATGCGCGCGGCGAGGTGGCGCTGGGTTCTGTCGGCGGTTACGCTTCAGGAACTGGAACGTGCGCCCCGAGCGCCCGAAGTGGATCATTTGCCTTCCGTCGAAATTTGCCTGAACGAGGCGTCCACCGAAGGGGTGGCCCTACACCAAGGAGGAGAATGCGCCTGAAAGGAGTATCCTTTGCGACTTGGCTTCGCCGACCGAGCCATGCCACTAAAGATGCAGATGAGCGATGGCTGCGAGAGTTGTATCCGTGGCCGGTTCTAGCCCAAGTTCAGTGTGGTGAGCCTTATGTCGACATCGTCCAACGGCTACAGCATGACGGAGCGACCTATCGGGCTACTCTCGAAGACCTGCGCTGGCAGCCCCAACACAGCACGTTTAAGTACAGGATACTGGTCGAGTCTGAGGGTCTTGGATGGCATTCACGGGCATTCGCGGATCGGTATGATATGTGCGGCACGCGGAATGGCCATTTCGTGACCGTATTTCATACCAACAAGAGAGAGCCCCTCGAGCGAATCGCGAGATCTTTCTTTGGGCGACGATGGGATGAACTCGGTGGGCGGGACTATAAGAGCCTAGCTGTGTCCAGGTTTCTTTCCGCCAGCATCGCAAGCCAACTTGGGCAACGCGCTTTCGGTGACGGACGGAATCTGGTGCATCATCCTAGCGCCCGAATCACCCGCGGTTATTCTCCAATGCTCGCCGACGGAACGGATTTCTGGATGGGATTCCGGTTCGCTTCCGAGCAGGCACACTCCTGGGCACGAAACAGCGCCACCAATGCGGAGGAGGTCGTGTGCCTGTATTTCGCGGACACCAAGCACCAGTTCAACACGGAGCTGCCCGCGCAAGCGTCAGTTCGTTCGATATCTCAGGTCGACGCGGCACTTGGTGGCGACTGCGAGGATCTCATTCGATGCTTGCTTCGGCAGATGGAACTGCCCACGGTATCGGTGCCGGTTTACCGTATAGCGGAAATAGTTCACGGACGTAAACAGACACCCCCCGTGTCGGTCTCTGATCATGACGTAACCGAAGCGCTCGCCGCGCTGAAGCGCCCCTGCCGGTCGAAGGCCCAATTGCGGTACCAGCTCGCATCTGGCGTAGTGCTGAACGCATGGATCGAAGGAGAACTGGCACTCGGTTATCGGAAGCGCAAGAAGTTCTATGCCTTCAAGGAACGTATTGGTGGATTGCTTCGGTGGGTCATTGACAATCCAATGCCAGGAGTGCTCTACTGGGCGGATCGACCGTCACGCGCGTCGGGGGAAATCACTTATTTCCGAATCGACGGAGTCGACTTCAGCTTCCACGCTATTCCGGGAGCTGGCAGTTTGGCCGATGACGGGCCAGCACCGCTGCCTTGGTCTGGCGTGCGACTTAAGCCCATTGCGCCGCTGGTTCTCGTGTGGGCTCGTCACTTGCTTGAAGCAGAGAAGGGTTGAAGATCGCCCGAATGCTGTGCGACCCTCACGCCCGTTGCCGAACGGCAGGCGCGGCCCGAATCTCCTCGTAGATTGGGAGCGCTTCAACGGCCTCACAGGATCTCGATCTTCGTCGGTGAAGTCCGTCACGGAGTCTCCTTCACGGCATTCGTGAAAGAATGGTTCTGTGGCGCGCGGTGTGATTAAGCCGACTGAGGCGACCGCTTCGTCGTGGCGCAGGAAGTGCAGGATTGACCTTCGACTACGGCGATTGACGAGTCGGTAAGCCCGATTGTGAGCGGCTACGGGTGAGTACCAGTCGCTCACTTGGCCATCCCCCGTCTGGAAACCGCCGCCCACGCCGCCTCCGCCGCGTTCACCGCATCCATAGCTTCTCGCGCCTTCATCGCCGCAAGCCGCACCTTCGTGCCCGGCTCCACGCCCGACCACGGATACAGCGCGTCCGCGGCCTCTTCGTAAGCTGCCACCGCCGCGCTGTCCTTCGTCGCCTCCGCCGCGTCGCGAGCCGCGTCGCGTGCTGCGACCGCCGCATAGAACGCGCCGCCTCCGTGAGCTTCCTCCGCACGGGCCCGGGCCGCACTCAACACGGACAAGTCTAGTGAGTACGCCGCCCGCACCTCTTCGTAAACCGCCTCCGCAGCCTTCCGCGCCGCCGTACCCCGCCGTGTTTGAAACAGCTGTCTCCTTGCCCGCTCCAGCACCGCATCCCTTTCATCCATGACTGCCTCAACCGCACGTTGCCCGGCCGCATCCGCCGCGCTGTCCGCCGCGTCCTTCTCCGTCGCGAAGAAGCGTTTCCTCGCCGCTTCGTAGGCCGCCACCGCCGCGCTGTCCTTCGTCGCTTCTGCCGCGTCGTAGGCTGCTTCCACCACCGAATCGCGCGCCGCCCACTCGGCGAACACCCGCAACGCAACTGCACTGTCCGCCGCCGCCCACGGCTGCAAAAAACGTGCGAGCGAGTCGACCGCTTCCGCTTCGAGGGGCAGCGACCACTCCGCAACAGAAGGGACGCTGTCCCACGTGTTGGCCTCCAACAGCGCCGCGCTCCACGCCGCGCTCCACACCCAAGCGCTGTCCGCCGTCGCGAGCGCCGCCAAATCCACGGCCACCGGGTAGCCTCGGCGGTCTCCAACCGACAACGCTACGTCCCACACCGCCGCTGCTGCTGCCGCCGCCGTTACGGCTTGTCCCCACGCCCCGTCCGTCATGCGGAAAGCCTCCTCCAGCAACGCCGGGTCCACCGAATCGCGCTCCCTCCACGCCCGCGCTTCCGCTTGCGCCGCCCGGGCCGCGTCCGCCGCATCGAACGCGCGGTCCACCAGCGAGTCCCCGTTATTTACCTCCGCGTCACTTGCCACGCGGGACGCCAAGGCGCGGGCCTCCCCGACCCCGACCATCGCCGCGTCCGCCGCGCTGTCCGCCGCCGCCCACGCGCCGTCCTCGCAGCCTGCCATCGCCAGCGCGGCGACCGCCGCCGATAGCGTCCGAAAGCGGTCCACCGGCCGCCCCCTTTTCTCCCGCATAAGGTTCCTCCTTTCACTTAGACTTAGTTAGAAGCTACCCCTGTGTGCCACGGCCTGTTAGAGCCCCGGTCCACCCGGCTGCGGAAGTGACTCGACGGCTTGAAGACCGGCGCAACACGCGGTGGAACCTTGACCGGCTCGCCTGTTCTGGGATTGCGCGCCGCGCGGGCCTTGCGGTGCCGCACTTTGAAGGTGCCAAAGCCCCGAATCTCGATGTGGTCGCCGCGCGCCAGCGTGTCCTTCACGGCGTCGAGGAAGGCGTCGACCACGAGCCCGCAATCCTTCTTGGTGACCTGTGATCCGACCGCATCGGCGACCTGCTCAACGAGGTCGGCTTTCGTCATTCTCTTCTCCTCGCCCGCATTGTGGCCAAGTCCTCTACTCCATCCACGATAGCTTGACGAGGCGGCCGCCGCGTCAATTTCGCGTCCCCACCCGGGCCGAGCCGAGTCCTTCGGCGAGACGACATGGGATGAAACCGGGTCTTACGGGACAACCGGACGGCGAACGGAGAGGCGCGGGCAATCCCGTGGGATTCCGGTACCTGCTGCGCACAGGGTGATCACGGGGGTGACCTCGGGAAGTCATGATGAGGGCTGAACGCGGTGCGTGCGGGACAACACGCAACTCTTCAAGCTCTTCGCCGATAACCCGGACTTCCGGCGGTGGCTCTTGGATGCCGCGTTCCGGCTGGCCTACGAAGCGACGGACTGACGAGCGCGGGCGACGTTACGGGGGTGTCTTTCCGACCCGTTGGCGACGACCGCCGCCGGCTGCTTTTCCGTTATCGGACATCCCCGGACGTTATCGGCCAACAGGAGATTCTCGACGGGTTGACTTGCTGGCGGGCGGCTCTTCAGCGTTCCAGGTATGGAGACGCAGAAGTACTGTTCAGCACGCGGGTCGGGCACTTCCCTCGAGGACGCCGACGCGCCGTCCCCGCCGACTGGATTGAAACCAACCAATCGCGGATGAAGTCCGTAGAGTGCCGCCCTTCGGGTCTCCGAAGGGTGAAGGACAGCACGAGCAAACGAGGCGCAACACCGGAGGAGACGCACGTAGTCAGGTTGATCGACCCCACGGCGGAACCGGTGCCCGTGCCAATCCACAGGGGGCACTGGCGGGTAACAATCAGTCGCCGCTCCGGCTTTGGCGGTACATGGATGGCCCGGCATCGCTGGCCCTGGCCACCATCCCACCGTTAGCCGCGCTTCGCGAGGCCCGTCTGAACGGGCTCGCCGGAGCGCTTGCGGTGGTGCGCCGCCACTGTATTGGCGGCAGCCGACGACGCGTCTCGGACACGTCGCCGACGGGCTTGTCGGACGCCACTAAGGTGGGTCAGCCAGCTTACCCCCCGTGGCCACACTCCGTGCGTCCCCGGGAGAGGCTGGCGGGGGGTCGTGCCCCCTCTGACCCCGAAACGGAAACGGCGCGCCATGAGCGCCGGACGCGCCGTTTGGGTGAAGGTCCGCGCCAGCGGGGCGGAGCGTGCCGAGTGGCCCGCCAGGGCGCGCTGCACGAGCGGCGGCCAAGGCCGTCGGAGGTCGTCGCCCAACCGGGTCGCCATCGAAGCGGGCGTTCGGGCCGCTGGCCACCGTGCCGAGCCTTGGTCACGGTGACATTACGTCTCTCTCTCGCCTTCGGGCGTGACGCTTTGGAGCGACGCGTTGAACCCAATCCGCCTCCCTCCCTTCTTCCACGCCACGGCGTGCGGCTCGCCGTCGCGGGCCAGTTCCTCCAGAATGGAGCGCACCTCGTCCGCCAGGCGCTGGTCGAAGAGATGGGAGTTGTCGAGGTACGAGGCCACCGCCTCGCGGAGCAGGTGGGCCTTGAAGGAGCGCCGATAGGACTCCCACATCTTCTCCTCCATCGCCCCGGTCTCCCACTGGTACATCAGGTTGCCGAAGCGGCGGAAGACCGCCATCAGGTAAGAGTCCCACCGCAGCTTCTCACCGGCTGCGAGCCGGTCCGGAGCGTTCGCTGCGCGAGTGAGGAAGTCAGCGAATTCGCGGTCACGGAAGACGGGCTCGAGCAGGCGGATGCTGTTCTCGACCATCGCGTTGAAGGCGGCCGCGCGCACGCTCCGCGTGTTGCGCCGGGTCTGCTCGATGCCGAGCCTCAACTGGCGCACGACCAGAAGCAGCGACAGCACGACGCCCACGGCAGCGATGAACTCGCCAAGGTTGCCGAGGTTGTCCAGGTTCATCACGGAAGCGTTGGTGAAGGTGTGGGAGGTACGGGACCGTCGGCCCAGAACGCGCCGCTTGTCAGCGGACGGGACTCCGCCAGAGGCATCGGCACGGTTCGGAATATACCGGTTCCTCGATTTCGCGCGCGCCGTCTGCCGCCCCGACGCGAGGGCCGCCGCTGGCATGCTGGTCTGCGAGGACCGGTGTGGGGACGCGCTGCCCCGAGTCTTGCAGGCAACGCACGCGACGGCGACCGGCCGGGGCAATCGCCATCGGACGGCGAGTACGAAACCGCGCGGCTCGCCGAGGTGGCGACCATCAGACGGACCCAACATAACCCGTCCCTAGCCTCGTCGATGGCGGCCGCTTCACGGGCGTGTATCTTCCGCCCGTAGGCTTGCCCGGCGATTCCGCTGTCGCAGGAGCCCCCGCAACCTTCCCGAGTAATCTGGTCTCCCACCCTCGAAGCGGCGGAGCACCCGTTCCCCACCCGAGGCGAGGTGGCTCCACCGGCGCGGGCCATGACCGGGGCCATCGGCCTGACATGCCCGTTTCGGTTCGCCGTTTGGCCTTCCCGCACGGGATTGCTGGACCGGGAGCGCCCCAGGCGAGGGTGGGATGGACGTGCACATCCCAACCGGCGCCGTGCCGTATGAGGCACGCCGAATAGGGGGGTCGCTCCCGGCAACGGCTGCAAGCGCCCGCGCGTCACGGCCGCCCCGGCACATGCGGTGCAAGCGCAAGAACACCAGCAAGTTGCGGTATCGGCGGCGTGTCACATCCAAGCGCGGTTTTCCTGCACAGCGACCCCGATGTCGGACGGACACCTCTGGATCGGCAACGGGCGCGTCGCAAACCGCCTCCGAGTCATGGCCTCCCGGTTGAAGATCGGCAAGCCCCGGGACGGCGGACGGACGCATCGCCACGGAGGCGATTTCCGGCAGGATCCCACCGCCCCGAGCCTCACATCTGGCGGACAAGGCTTCTCTCCGCGATCTTTCCGTTGCGCAGATCGTGCAGTCCATCAATTTCGGGAGGTATCGAACGATGGCACGCACGAAACGAAGCCGCCGGAGCTACGGCGCTGGCGAATGGGGCCGGAACCGGGTCCGGGTGTTTCCCGACCGGAAAACCGGCCTGTACCAGATGGAGTGGCGCGAGAACGGGCGCAGGCTGACCCGGTCGCTTGGGCACCGCGAGTGGACTCGCGCCAAGCGGCAGGCCGACGAGTTCGCCGCCGGGTTCGCAAGCCCGGACCTGAACGGCAAGGCGGAAGCCGAGCCCGAGCCGCTCACCCTGGAGACGCTCTTTGACATCTACGGTGAGGAGGTGACGCCCACCAAGGCGTATAGGTCCCGCATGCATGACCGGGCGGCGACGGCGATGTTCCTCGCCTTCCTGGGAAGGGACCGCGACCCGGCGACCTTATCGCAACGGGACTGGGACCGCTTCATCCGGGAGCGGCGCGCGGGCATGATCGGACCGAGCGGTAGGCCCGTGGCGGATCGCACCATCGAGTACGACCTCAAGTTCCTGATGGCGGTTCTGAATTGGGCCGAGAGGTCGAGGGACGAGCAGGGCCGCCTCCTCCTCGACAGGAACCCGCTCAAGGGCCTCAGAAAGCCCACGGAGAAGAACCCGACCCGGGTGGTACTCACCGAGGAGGAGTACCGGGCGCTCCTGAAGGTGTCGAGCCGGGTGGACTGGCGGTTCCGCGTCGCGCTCGTGGTCGGTCACGAGACCGGGCACCGGATCGGAGCCGTCCGCAAGCTTCGGTGGAGCGACATCGACTTCGAGGGCCGTGAAGTCCGATGGCGGGCGGAACACGAGAAGACAGGCTACGAGCACCGGACGCCGCTGACCGACGAGGTGATCGCCGCCTTGGAGGAAGCCCGAAGGATGGGTGCCGGGACCGGGAACGCCCCGCTGCTTCCCTCGCCGGGTGATGCCGCGCGGTGCGTGAGCCGCGTTCGCGCCTTTCGGTGGTGGAAGAAGGCGCAGACGCTCGCGGGGCTGGAGCCGAAGCCCGGCAGAGGCTGGCACTCGCTCAGACGCAAGTTCGCCAGCGACCTGATGGACACGCCGCTCAAGGTGCTTTGTGAGCTTGGCGGCTGGAAGGATGCCACGACGGTGCTCAGGTGCTACCAGAGGCCGGACGCTGGACAACTCAGGATGGCACTGGAAGGCCGCAGGAGGGTTCGCGGCGGAAATCCCGAATAGCGGGAATCATTCGGCGGGAATCCGGCCCTCGAAATCTATAAGTTACTAGGATTCAATCAGTTACAAATCCTATGCAACTTGTCGCCGGGTCACGATGGCCCGGTTTCGCGAAACGCTCAGGGACACGCAGATGCTCCGATGGGACACCCGACGTCACCGCCCAACCCCCACCCCCTACGCCTCCGCCGGCACCTCCACCCGCACCATCCCGCGCGCGCGCCGAAGCAGCGCGTCCACAAGGTGGGTCGAATGTGTCGCCACAAGTAATGTTTCCGTTACATATTGTCGTGTCGGCATTACATTTCATCTAGTCTACGCCGTCCCCCCCACCACCCCCCTTCCCCTCCAGCGCCTCGCGCAGCCTGATCTCGGTGCCCTCGGGCACCCGTGCATATCGCCCCGCCCCATTCCACAGCCGCCCAAACGGCTCCCGCGGCGCGCGCCGCGGCTTGCCCACCGGCCCCGCCACCGCCGGCGGCACGCTCCCGATCGGCTTGCCGCGCTTCGTGAAGAACACCGCCGTGCCGTGGCGGTCCAGCGCCATCTTCGCCCGTCCCTCATGAAGCAAGCGGTGGTGCCGCCTGCACAGCAGCACCGTGTTCGCGAGACTCGTCTCACCACCATCGGCCCAGTGCCGCACATGATGCGCCTCGGTGAACCGGTTGCCGCAACCCGGGTACCGGCACCCCCGGTCCCGCTCCTCCAACGCGCGGCGGATGTGCGGAGGGATCGTCCGACGTGCAATCTCTGTAAATCACAATATAACAATCAGTTGTGATGATAATGCTGAAGTTGTTATCACTATTGGTATCCCTCTTTCGGGAAACTGAAGCCATTGGATCGCACGAGAGGTCCGCGGAAGAGTTTGAGCATGCCAATTCATAGGTCGTCCGCTGATGGCGCAGGGGCCGAGGTGCGCAGCGCGTGACCCCGGTCTCAATCCGGTAGCGCGCTGACCTTCCTTCGCCAAGCATCCTGTCTTTGAACCTTGGCCCAAGCATTTTCTGCGACCCGCAAGGATTCGATTTCGCACGCGTAGAGAAGGTGGCGTACCCACATCTCACAGGGTGGCCAAATGTCGCCGTGCTCATCGAGCCAACCGCCTTCGGGTCCCTGTATCTCAAGCGCTCGGACGCGAGACGCTAGGGATTCTGGTTGGCTGCCTAGCATGAACTCAGGGTCGTGCATCACCGCACGAGCGAATTCAAGATCCTCACGCAAGCCCATGAGCTTGGACATACGAGCAGCTCGCGCGTCCGCCTGCTCTCGGCTTAGGAAACACCGATCCAATGCGTTTCGCAGGATGTCCCACCGTACGCGCCACGGTTTGCGGTCCGCAATGTCTCTGACGAACCAGTAGAACTTGGACAACGTGTCTATCATGCCTGTCGACCTCGGGTGTGTGGTAAGTTCGCTGGCCCTCGCGTATGCCGAGGAAGAGAGGGGCGCCAGCCAACCAAGACCTCAGGTGGGGCTGCGGTTCGCTAGCGTCAGCGAGGGGCCAAGCGGTACGGGTGAACCACCGGTTGCCGGGTGACGCTGCCCGGAGTTGGCGTCCACCGGGCCCCGCGCTCACCCGCACGCCCTGTCGTTCGCGGCCAGGTAATCGTCGATGAACTCGTCCATAAGCTGGGCGTGGCTTTGGAGCACATAGCCCCCGTCTCCGCCATGGTAGCCAGTGGTGAGAAGACCCTGCCAAGTAATTGCCATACCAGAGGCGCCCGACAGGGTGTCGCGCACGGGTTTGTAGAGCGCGAGTGCGACGGTGAACGAGTTAATTGGCTCATAGCCCGTGATCGAGACGCGGAGCACGGGAAATTCCCTCGCGCGCAGGTCACTCGCCCGCACGAGGCCGTCAAAAATGCGCGCACCTCGCAACCGGCTTCGCGCGGCGATTTCGACGGCCGAGCGCGTCAGACCAGGTATTGCCTCGGCATCCATGGCGACCAATAACCCCACGGGGGCGCAGCCCGTGTAGAGCTGGAAGCGAGGGCTCCCGTACCACTGTGACTGCCCCTCGGCAGTGACCGGAAGGCACAGGGCGGCAAGCACTGCCACGGTTGGTGCCGCGCGGTACACAGGGCCGACGCTCATTCGGCTTTACCCGTGCCTTCGTCGGGAGTGCGGGAGAGGTCGCTCTGAGATTCTCGCAGGTGGTCGATCAACCCGCTGGCAAACGAGCGGCAAGTCGGTGTGCTCCCAGCATCTGGCTGGCATCTCCGCCTGGTTCTCCTTGATGCAGGAAGAAGGATACGGTCAATAGATTCGCTCAAGAGGAATCCTTCACCCACAAAGGAAGGCACGGTGTCGTTGATGTCAACGCAAGAGCGTTGATGGTTCCGCCGTGGTTGATGGTCTCGGAATGCCTAGCTCCGGTGGAATCTCCATGGACGAGACGGTTTCGGAATCCAACCCCGATGGGAGGGGCGGGCGAGCCCGTCCCGGAGATCGGGGGGACCGGCGGGCGCAGTGCCGGAACGCGCGGGAGGATTGGCCCGCCGGTCTTCCGGATGCGCTCAAGGACGACAGCAGCGGTTCGTCGTCTGCATGCGTCATCGATGGCGGAGGAGAGACTCGACCCCTTCAAGGAACCGCTCCTGGCTGACCGGGTCCGGCGCGTCCGCCAGTTCCACCATTCCGGGCCTCGCAGCGCCTGCGAGGATCGGTCTGTCCAGCCCGGAAGTGGGCCGGAACGCGGGGAGGGGTGAGGGAGGCTTCAACCGAGACCTCTAGACTAGGGCATCGGCAACTGCGGGGGGTTCGAAGGGGGGGCGGAGCCACCCCTCGCCAGAGCGCGAATGTTGAACATCGCGTGGGCTGGCTTACGCACCTAAAGAGCGTGAGCCAGCCCTCGGCGGAGCCGCCGAAAACCGCCTCTCAGGGCTTCGCCCGGAACAGCGTCCACCGGGCCCGTCGCGGGCAAACTCTCCGGCCTCGTGGTCGGCAGCCTCAAGGACGGCGAGGACCGTACCCCGACGCTCCTGCCGCCGCGATCGTATTCCGGCCTACCCGTACCCCTCGGGGACCGGCGATCGTCGCTCTCAGGCGATCCGACGGCCCGTAGATTACCCGAAATGCCCCCGAGCTGCCCGGAAACGGTCTCCTGGCCCGGTCGCGGGTCCAGATCAGGTCTCGGTGCTCGCTCTCCGACCCGCGAGATAAGCCGCCCAATCCTGCATGACTTGGCGTCGGCGCTCGAACAGGTCGCTCCGGAAGTATGCCCCCTCGACCCCGCCGACCTTGTGCGCCAGCGCCGCCTCGGCGACCGTGCGGTCCACACCCGTCTCCGCGGCCCAGTCGCGGAACGAGCTGCGCAGCCCGTGCACCGTGCTCGGGATGCCGAGGTCCCGAAACGCCCCGGCCACCTGCGGGCTCCGCAGTTCCAGTCCCTTGAAGCTGGGAAAGATCAACCCCGACCCGTTCTCGATCTCCCGCGCCTGCTCCAGCACGGCCAGCGCGCCCGACGAAAGCGGCACCCGGTGCTCGCACCCGGTCTTCATGCGCTCCGCGGGCACCGTCCACGTCGCCCGGTCCCAGTCGATCTCCGGCCAGAGCGCCCTCCGCGCCTCGCCGCTCCTCGTCGCCGTGAGGGCCACGAACTCCAGACACAGCCGGATGCCCAACCACGCGTCCGACTCCCGGACCGCCCCGAGCGCCGCCCCGACTTCGCCGTGAGGCAGGGCCCGGAAGTGCGTCCGATGCCGGCCGCCCCTCGGCAGCGCCGCCGCGATGGCGTCGCCCGCGGGGTTGTCCTCTCGGTAGCCCTTGGCCACCGCCCACTTCATCACCGCGCCGATGCGCCGCCGCACCCGCGCCGCCGTGGGTCGCTTCTCGTTCCAGATCGGCACCAGACAGGCCAGGACGTCGGCCGTGGTGATCTCGCCCACCCGCTTGCGTCCCAGCTTCGGGAACACATAGTCCCGAAGACACTGCCGCCACTGCTTCTCACTGGCGTCACCCTTCCAGTTCTTCGCGTGGAGCGCAATCACCTTCTCGGCCGCCCGCTCGAACGTCGGCATGCCGCCGCTGCGGGGATCCACGCCCTTCTCGATGGCGCGGCGGTTCTCAAGCGCCTTGGCCCGCGCCTCGGCCAGTGTCACGACTGGATAGGGACCCAGGCCGACGTTGAACGGCTTGCCGGCGATCCGCATCCGTTGCGCCCAGGTCTTCGACAGCCGTCCGGAGGCGGTCGGCTTGACCAGCAGCGAGAGTCCGTATCCGCCGCGCCCGTCCCCGTACCGGCCCGGTCGCTTGACGGTCCGGACGAACGCGGCGCTCAGGCGTTTGGGTCGTGTCATGGCGTGCTTCTGGCGGATTCTGGTTATCACCATAGGTTATCACTATATGACCAAGACTAAACGAAACCCTCCGAGAGGTCAAGAGACCTACAACACAAGTCATGCCACCATGTTAGCCATAACTACGAGACATTACGGAACCTTGCTGAACGCCTATAGTGCGGAGGGATCGTCCTGGTCTTGCGCCCCACGCTCAGCACCTCCCCGTCTCGCCCGTGCACCATGCCGACAACCGCCGCGTCGCACGCCATGCGCCGCGAGGTCTCGGCGCAGACCCTGACCCCGTCCAGCTCCGAGCGCCCCGTCTCGCCCGTCTCGGCCAGCGTCGCGGCTTCGGTGTGCACCACCACCTGGTACCGCTCCGCCCTCGATCCGGACTCCGCGCCCCCGAACCCGGCGGCGAGCGCGCGCTCGGCCACCACGCCCACGGCATCGGCGCGCCGCTGCTCGTTGCTGGGCCGCTCCGCAGGGTCCTCCTTGCGGTAGATCGCGTCGTTCGCGGCCTCGATCGCCCGCATCAGCACGGCCCCCGCCTCGGGCTCGAGGCGGCCCCGCACCACGTACATGCCCTCCCCGTCGACGACGACCGAGAGCTTCCGGCTCTGGTGACGGATCTCTTCGGCGCTGATCTCGCCTTCGCGCTCCATCCGCTTCCATCCGCGCACGAAGTCGCGCAGCTGCAAGGCCGAGCAGCTCTGGGCATACTCGAGCAGCTGCTCTTCGCTCTCGGGCGTGGCCACGCGGGTGATCTCGCGCACCTTGGTGTAGGAGACGAGCCCCTCCCGCATGGCTCGCGCCGTGCGCGGCAGGTCAGCCAGCGCATGCGCCACCCGAATCTGGTGACGCGCGGTGGCGGGCATCACGCCGGTGCGCCAGGCGAGCCAGTCCACGCACGACGAGAAGCCGGCCTCGGCCCACCCGTCGAGGTGGTCGAACTCGGCGATGAGCGTGAGCATCTCGTGGCGTGCGACGTTGATGCGGGCGGCGAGTTCGGCGATCCGGTCGCCGAGCTGGGGCAGGGTGAGCCCCGGGGTGGCGGGATCCTCACTCCCGGGTCGGAACGAGGGGGTTCGGGCAACGGCAAGGCTTGAGCGGGCCACAGGTCCTCCAATATATTCGGGCTATCTTCGGTATGTGTGAACATAGCAGCGGCTTCCGCAATTCCCATGGCTGGATCGGCCTGTGACTCGACGTTTTGGGACAAGGTATCCAACGACCACGCGCCCTCCCCCGGCCTCCTTCCGCGCTCAGCCGAACCCCGGTTCCACGGAAACCGACACGGACATCAGCATGCTCGAATGAGACACGCCGCTCGGACACCCGAACTCGCCCGTCGAACGCCGGCTCACGCCGCTCGGTCGCCACCAAATCCCGGTTCCACGGAAATCCTCAGGGACACGAACATGCTCGAACGGGACACCCGACGTCACTGCCCAACCCTCGCGCCTACGCCCAACCTTCACCCCTACACCCGACCCACACACACCAACCCGACCCACACACACCGACCCGCCCCTACCCCCTCACCGGCACCTCCACCCGCACCGTCAGAATATCCGTGTCGTGATACTTCTGGTGCCGAACCGAGGCCGCCAGATGCCGCAACAGCCGCAACGAGAAGTCGTGCTCGGCCTCGATCTCCACCGAGTGCTCCCCGGCCAGCGCCATCCGGTCCTCCAGGTTCCCTTCACCTGACACGGCAAGGAACTCCAGCTCCGCCGCCCCGTGTTCGGAGCGCACGCTCAGGCGCAGCCGCCGCGCCGGGCCGCCCTCGCCGTCCTCGGCGCCCTCGGCGCCCTCCTCCCCCATCAAACTCACCAGCGCCTCCTCCGAAGCCAGTTGGACCCGTCGGAGCATGCCGCCGTCCCATCCCGTGCGCGCCGCGAAGCGCTCGAGGAACCCGCTGATCTCCGGCAGCGCATTCACGCCCAGCGTCGTCACCAGCCGCTTCCGGCGCGGACCGGCAAGCTCCACGAACACCGACAGCACCAGCGCCGTCAGGCCGCCGGAGGTCATGCCGTTGCCCAGCATCTCCGCGAAGAACGGGCTCATCTGGTCGATGAAGAGGCCGCCGTTCTGAAACCCCGAGCCGACCCAGAACGAGACCCCCACGATCGCCGCCTTGCGGTAGTCCATCCCGTCCGCGACGACGATGCGCATGCCCAGCACGAAGAGGATCGCGATCAGCACCACCACGTAGGCGCCGATGATCGCGTCCGGAACCGAAAGGATCACCGCCACCACCTTCGGCAGCAGGGCCAGCGCGCAGAACCCCACGCCGATGCCGACCCCCACCCGCCGCGCCGCCACGCCCGTGATCTCGACGATCGACACGCTGCTCGAATAGGTCGTGTTGGGCACCGTGGCAAGCAGGCCCGAGAGGAAGTTGCCCAGCCCGTCGGCCATCACCGCCCCCTGTACGCCGCGGAAGTCCGTCGCCCGATCCTCGCGCCACGACACCCGCTGCACCGCCACCGAGTCGCCGATGGTCTCGATCGCGCCCACGAGCGTCACGAACACGAACGCCGGCAGCAGCGCCCAGAACACCGGCCCGAAGCTGAAGTCGAACCCCGGCCAGCCCGCGACCGGCAACCCGAACCACGGCGCCGCCGCCACCGCATCCCACGAGAAGAGGCCGAAGAAGCCGGCGGCCACGCACCCCGCCAGGATCCCGATCACCGGACCCCAGAGACGCATCGCCCCGGCGGCCCGCAGCACAATCACCATCGTGACGCCGAGCGTGATCACCGCCGTCACCGGCCCGGCCGCAGGCGCCGCCCCCTCGGGCACCCGCTCGACCAGGTCAAGGACCAGCGGCATCACCGTCACCGCGATCAGCATGATCACCGTCCCAGCGACCGTCGGCGTGATGATCCGCCGCAGCAGCGACAGCCGCGACGCGAGCAGGAACTGGAATACCGCCGAGGCCGCGACCAGCGTTGCCAGCATGCCCGGCCCTCCCTGCACCAGCGCCGCCACCGACACCGCGATGAACGCCCCCGACGTCCCCATCAGCAGGATGTATCCCGCCCCGAAACGCCCGAACCGCCTGGCCTGCACCATCGTCGTGATGCCGCTCACCAGCAGCGCCGCGCACGCCGCCCACGAAAGGAAAAGCTCGCTCTCGCCGGCCGTCCGCACCACGATCGCGACGGTCAGCACGATCGGCCCCAGGGTCAGCACGCAATATTGCAGCGCCAGTCCGATCGTGACGGGCAAACTCGGGTTCTCGTCCGGCTCGAAACGCACGCCGGATCCGGTTTGGCTGGGCTGAAGCGACATGGGGCTCCCTTTCCTCGTTCTGGGAATTGGGTTTTTCAAAGAGCAGGGCGATGTTCTGGAACACGGCCGCGACTCGGGCGCAATATGGCGGTGCCCTGCCCGGCGCGATAGACTTTTGACCAACGCATCGACGGCAGACATCATACCCGCCTGGCCCCCGATCGGTCCCCGCCATGTCAACCTGCGAAGACCTTCGTAACCCGTCCCTGACCCTCGCTCTGGCCACTATCCTGATGGCCGCGGCGATGGGCCCCGCCACCACCGTGCTGGCCCAGGACACGGCCCGCACGAGCGGACAGGTCCCGGTAGGCGGATCGGCCACGGGAGGCGAACAGGCCCCGGCAAGCACCCAGGTCCCGGCAGACACCCCAGCCCCCATCAACCCCTTCGCCGATTTCGAGACGCACCACCTCTCGAACGGCGTCAAGGTCTGGTTCAAGCGGCTCGAAGGCGCGGCCAACGTGTCGGTCAGCGCCGGCGTCCCCGTCGGTGCCGACGCCGACCCGCGCGGCAAGGAGCAGCTCGCGCACTTCACCGAGCACATGCTCTTCGGGGATCACAACGGGCGCACCGAGCAGGAGATCAAGGACGCCGTCGAGGGGCTGGGCGGGCGCCGCAACGGCATGACCTACCGCGACCACACCTGGTATTACGTCACGATCGCGCGCGAGCACGGCCTCTTCGCCATCGAATGGCTGGCGGGGATCATGTCGCCGCACGCCATGGAGCCCGAGGTGGTGGAGCGCGGCCGGCAGCCGGTCGAGAACGAGATCGGCGCCCGCCCGCGCGAGTTCTTCGACCATCTGGGCGCGCTGCTCAGCCCCGAGTGGCTGCGCCCCCCCGACTTCTACGAGCGCGAGTTCGGTATCGAGAACGAGCGCGACCTGATCCCCGACTACTGGACCAGCCTGCGCCGCATCACGCCCGACGACCTGCGCGGCTTCTACGACCGCTACTACGCGCCCGGCGCGATGACGGTCACCATCGTGGGCGATCTGGACCGCGACGAGGCGCTCGCGCTCGCCGAGCGCACCTTCGGGCAGTTTCCCGCGCGTCAGGTCAACCGCTTCGAGGTCGCCGTCACCGACCCGGGCCGCGGCCGCGCCGAATACAGCTGGGGCTTCCAGTCAACCGTGCGGTACCAGACCCGCCACAAGCTCTTCGGCGCCACCGACGACGACTTCCTGCACGCGCTCTTCGTCCGCGACCTCCTCGGCCGACGCCTCAACCAGCGCCTCCGCTACGGAGAGCGCAAGGCCGTGTACGGCGCGAGCGCCAGCCTGGTCATGCGCGGTCCGGCCGCGTACCTGCAGGTGAGCAGCCGCATCGACGAGGACGACTACGACTTCGCCACCGGGATCATCGCGGAGGAGATCGAGCACCTGCGGAGCGCCTCCCTCGATGCCGCCGCATTCGAGGCCGACCGCGCGGCGGTGGTCGAACGGCTGCGCGCGTCCAACCAGACTGCCGAGTCGCTCAACTTCTGGACGCGGAGCTACTTCTACGACCCCGAGGTCTTCGCGGACTTTCCGGACCTGGTGTCCTTCTACGAGAACGTGACGCAAGAGCAGGTCGCGGCCTTCGCACAGACCGCCTTCGCGGATACCCGCCAGGTCCGCACCGTGACGCGCACACAGCCCCTCAGCCAGGGGATGATCGTGGTCGGGGTCGTCGCGCTCATCTGGCTCACCCTGCGCGGACTCGCCCGGATGCTCACGGCTCCCATCGCGATGAGGGAAATCCGCTACATGGCTCGATTTCGCCGGCCGATCCTGCTGCGCGTCGCCTACACGGTGGGCCTGGTGGCCGCGCTGCTCGTCCTCATCGTCTTCGGCACCGCGGGCTTTTCCCGCCTGGCGGCCACCTGGGTCGACCCCGTCGACAGCTACCTCTTCCAGACCGCCGCCACGGCGGCCATGGGGGTGGTTCTGCTGGCCGGCCTCTGCCTGATCTACGCGTCCTCGCCGCGCAAGGTCCTGCTCTTCAACGACCACCTCCGCATCAAGTCGCGCGCGTGGCGTTCGCGGGTCCTGCTCTCGGAGGACATCGCCGAGATCTCGCTGCGACGCTTCCCTGAAATCTGGCTGAGCCGGCGGCTCTTCGGGGGTCCGCCGCACGCATTCGGGCTGCGGCGTCCGGCAATCTACGTGCGTCCGCTCAAGGGCCGAAGCTACTTCTTCCGCACCCGGAACACGGACGAAATGGTGGATGTCCTGAACTGGTGGCGGGGGCCAAGCGTCAAGTAGCGCGAACGCTCGGGCGCTTGCCGGGAACCAAATGCAGGCGCTAGCATATCAGATTGTATCGTCCCCGCGCAATGGCGCTCAATGCGGAAACCTGCACCCTCACAACGCTGCCCGCGACACCTTTCGCTGGCAATTCCCGTCGCTCTGCTCGCGGCCCCGCTCGTTGCTCGCGGGCCGGTCGCGGGCCAGGAGCAACTGGCGAAGCACGCGCCGGGCCAGGCGATTCCCGCGCCCAGCCCCTTCGCCGGCTTCGAAACCCACTACCTCTCCAACGGCGTCAAGGTCTGGTTCAAGCGGCTGCCGGGCTCTCCGGACGTCTATGTGGGAGCCGGCGTTCCGGTGGGAGCGTACGCCGCCCCGTCGGACAAGGCCGACCTGGCCCATTTTGTCGAGCACATGCTTCTCACCGACCGGGACGGCCGGACCGAAGTGGAGATCAGGTCGGACATCGAGCGGCGGGGCGGGCGCGTCGTCGGCTTTACGTCGAGAAAGCGCACCTGGTTCAGCGTCACTATCGGCCGCGAGCACGGGCTCTTCGCGATCGACTGGCTGTCCGGCATCCTGTCGCCACGCCGAATGGAGCCGCAGCTGGTGGAGCGCAACCGGCTGCCGATCGAACTCGAGCTGGGTGTCCGGCCGCCCGGGCTGCCGGCTTCCGTCGTCAGTGCGCTGACGCCCTCCCGGTTCGAGGTTCCACTGACCTGGGAGCGCGAATTCGGCCCCGATTGGAAATGGCACCGCAGGACGAGCCCGTGGCGAAGCCTGCACAGTATCACGCCGGAGGACCTTCAGGCGTTTTACGACCGCTACTACGCACCCGGTCACATCACGGCCCTTGTCGTTGGGGACCTGGACCGCGACCAGGCGCTGGCAACCGCCGAGGCCACCTTCGGTTCCATCCCCACGCGTCCGGTGCACCGGTGGAGCCCGGCGGTCGTGGACCCGGGGCGCGGACGTGGGCAGCACGAGTGGCGATACGCGTCGGGACAGATCGCCCATACCACCTACAGGCTTCGCTACAAGCTCTACGATCCGCCGGCCGAGGAACAGCTGCTGGCCTATTTCATCGCCGATTTCCTGTATTTCAGGATCAACGACCGCCTTCGCTTCGGCGAATCCAAGGTCGCCTACACCGTCGATGTCGAAGTGGACAACAGAAGTCCTGCTGCGACCCTGTGGATTCGCGCCATGCTATCGGAGGGAGGGCTTGCCTTCGCCAAAGACGCCATCGACGAGGAGATCCACGCGCTGCGCGCCGGCGCCTTCGATTCAGGCGAGTTCGAGGCCACCCGCGCGACGGTGTTGGAAAGGACCCGGGCCTCAGGCCTCACTTCCGAGTCCCTGGCCTCGCTCACGATGGACAGATTCTTCTATCCGGAGGTCTTCGCCAACGTCCCGGACCTGCTCTCGTTCTACGCAGACGTTACGCAGGATCAGGTCGCATCATACTCGCAGCGGCTCTTCGCCGAGTCGAACCGGATTGTCCTGACGTCGCGCGAACCACCTGTCAGTCCCCTGGTGGCGGTGCTCTCCGTCCTCGCGCTCCTCAGCCTCACCCTCGCCCTCGTGCGGAGAGAGCCGGGACAGCCACTTCGCCAGCGGGACATCATCTACATCGCGAGATTTCGCCTGCCGATCGCTCTGTCGGTGGGGTACGGCGCCGCTCTGGCGGCCTTGCTGCTTGTTGTCGCCGTCACAGGGGGAGCGGTTGGCCGCTGGGCGATAGCCCGCTGGCTCTGGCCCGTCGACAGCTTTGCCCTCTACGGCGCCGTGCACGCGGTTGTCCTCGCCGTGGTGTTTGCGGGACTGTGCCGCCTGCTCGCATGGGTTCCGCACGAGCTGATTGTCGCCAGGGATCACCTTCGCGTCGCGTCCCGAAGCTGGCGCAGCCGGATCCTCAGACACAAGGACATCGCCGGGATCTCCATCCACGACTTTCGTCACGTGTGGCTGAGCCGCAGCCTGCTGCGCGGTCTGCCCCTCACCCTCGGCATCCGGCAACCCGGCATCCTTATTCGGCCGAGGCGGGGCCGCGCCTACTTCTTCCGCAGCCGGAACACCGTCGAACTCGCCGAGATCCTCGAAGCCTGGTGGGCGCCGCCCCCCGAGCCGGTGCTCGACGACGCCCGCGACTTGCGGCCCTCCCGACCGCGCCCGAACCTTGACGGAGAACCGGTCGCCGGAGTTCCGGGCTGACCGGACCCGCAACAGCACTGGAGGACCCCATGCGCTCTCCCCGACGCCACCTGCGCAATCCCCTCTTCGCCGCGTTCCTGGCCGCCTCCCTGGCCTGCACCGCGCCCGACACCGGCACCGGCGACGCGATGGCCGATGCCGAACCCGCCGCCGAAGTCGCCGATATGCCCCCCACGCCCATGGCCGACCCCGCCGACGTGGCCTCGATCGACGCGATCACCACCGCCGTCTACGAATCCATCTCGGGAGATGCAAGCGTGCCGCGCGACTGGGACCGCTTCCGCTCGCTCTTCGCCCCGGGCGCGCGCCTCCTGCCCGTGGCCAGCCAGCACGGCCAGAACGGCCGCACCAGTTCGGTCGCCGCCATGTCGGCCGACGACTTCGCCACGGGCAACACCGGTGCCTTCGCCGACGGCTTCTACGAGGTCGAGATCGGCAGCGTCACCGAGACCTACGGCGACATCGCGCACCGCTTCAGCAGCTACGCGTCCTTCCGCACCGACGACCCGGACGAGGAGCCCTTCAACCGGGGCATCAACTCGTTCCAGTACCTGTACGACGGCGAGCGCTGGTGGGTCCTCACCATCTTCTGGCAGCACGAGCCCGACGCCGGCCCGATCCCGGCGGAGTACCTGGACGAGATGTAGGCGGCGCGGGCAGCGTCGGCGGGGCGGGCGTCAGTACGGCGCGTCGAGTGGCCGCTTCTCCCCCGCCGTCACCGCGAGCGCCAGCCGGTTCTCGCGCGGCGGCAGGCTGCACACCGAATACGGCGTAAACACGCACGGCGGATTGTAGGCGCGATTGAAATCGATCGTCGTCCAGCCGTCGTCGCCGGCCAGCGGCACGCGCATGTACCTGCCCCCCTGATACGTGTCGGCCACCCCCGTCGAGTCCCACAGCGTCACGAAGTAGCTGCTGCTGGACGCGCCCGCAAACGCGATCAGCCGATGCTCGCGTCCGTCCGCCCGAAAGACCAGCTCGCCGGGCGCCTCGTTCGACACCATACCGCCGGTCACGTCGGCCAGCGGCACCGTGCGCGGCTCGTCGTAGGGCTCGAAGCGCGCCGCCACCCTCCACTCGTTGCTCACCGCGAAGTACGGCGGCAGCTCGAACGCGGCCACCCTTGGCGCATCCGTATCCCAGGCGCGCAGCCAGAGCCGGTCGGTGCCCCGCTCGGCGTGGATCCGCAGGCCGAGTGAACCCAGCGCGAGGACGGTCGTGTTGCCGGATCTGTCGTCGCTCAGCTGCATGGGAGCCGTCACGGGGTCGCCTGCGCGAAGGGTCAGGCCACTCCCCTCGGCCGGCTCCAGCCGCACCTGGCCACCTTCCAGATGCAGCGTCCCGGCCAGCGGCGGCGAGTCCTCCCCCGGCAGCACGATCCCCAGCGACGGCTCCGACCCGAAGGCGCTGGTCCCCTCGGCCAGCTCCCAGAGCCCCGCCCAGCTGATCACTCCCGCGTTCGGGCTCGAGAGGCTGCCCTGCCGGTTCGCACGCCATTCCTCGTGTTCGGCGGCGAGCACTGCGGGATCGACCGGTGGCGCATCGGGCCACTCCTCGACCGCGCACGCGGCCAGCGCGGCGGCCAACATGACCGGGGCCGCGCGCGAGGCATATCTGTTTGTCGGGTCACGGTGCCGCAATCTGCGCCTCCACTTCCTCCCACTCCTCCATCAAGCGGGCGATGTCGTCCATGAGCCGGCGGCGCTCGGCCTGGAGCGCCTGCACCTCGGCCGGGTCTGCTTCACTATAGAACGACGGCGCCGCGAACACACCCTCGATCTCGGCGACCCGCGCCTCGGCGGCCTCGATCAGCCCGGCCAACTCCTCCCCGCGCGCCTCCAGCTGGCGCTGCCGGTAGGTGGGCCGGGCCGGGCGCGGCGGCCGTCCCCGGGCACTCCGGGGCGCATCCCGCTCCTTCCTTTTCTCTTCGCGCGCGCGTAAGGCCACCGCGGCCACGTCCAGGTGGTCGTCCCCGCAGAACGCCACGTATTCGGCGTAGGTCCCCCGGTAGTCGCGGATGCCCTCTTCGCCGATCTCCACGATCCGGTTGGCCAGCCGCTCCACGAACCAGCGGTCGTGCGACACGAAGACGAGCGTCCCGGGATAGTCCCGCAGCCCCTTCACCAGCGCGTCGATCGACTCCAGGTCGAGGTGGTTGGTCGGCTCGTCGAGGATCAAAATGTTGGGCTCGCGGATCATCAGGCTGCACAGCACCAGCCGCGCCGACTCGCCGCCCGAGAGCGTACCGACCCGCTTCTCGGCGTCGTCCCCGCTGAAGAGCACCATGCCCATCTTGCCGCGCGCGAAGCTTCGTCCCTTGCCCGCGCAGAACTCCTCGATCCAGGCCTCGGCGGTCCGCTTCGGGGTGCGCAGATGGTCGCCCGGATCCTGCGCGAAGTACCCCGGATGCGCCTCGTACCCCCACTCGACGCCGCCCGCGTCGGGCTCCAGCTCGCCCATCATCACCTTCAGCAGCGTCGACTTGCCGATCCCGTTGGGCCCGACGATCGCCAGACGGTCGCCGCGCCGCACTTCCAGATCCACCTCGTGCAGCACCCGGTTGTCGCCGAACGACTTCGAGACGCCGCGCACCCGCACCACCTCCTGCCCGCTCGGCCGCCGCTGCGGGAAGCGGAACGCCGGATACCGGCGCGAACTCTGCGGCAGCTCCTCCAGCCCCTCGGCCTTCTTCTCGATCATCCGCACGCGGCTCTGCGCCTGCCGCGCCTTCGACGCCTTCGCCCGAAAGCGGTCCACGAACTTGCGATGGTGCGCGATCTCGCGCTGCCGCACCGCGATCTCCTTCTCGCGCCGTTCCCGCTCGGCGACCTTCTGGCCGAGGAAGCGCGTGTAGTTGCCCGGGTAGGCGGTCGCCCTCTCGTAGTCGATGTCCAGGATGTGCGTGGCGATGTTGTCCAGGAAGCGGTGATCGTGGCTGATCACGACCGCCGGGCCGCGAAAGTCGCGCAGGAACTTCTCCAGCCACCGGATCGAGAGGATGTCGAGGTGGTTGGTCGGCTCGTCGAGAAGGAGCGCGTCCGGGGCGCTCGCCAGCACCTGCGCCAGCAGCACCCGCAGCCGAAAGCCGCCCGAGAGCGTCGACAGCGGCTGGCGGTGCACGCGCGCCGTTAGCCCGAGTCCCTCCAGAATCGCCGCCGCTCGCGAGTCGGCCGTGTAGCCGTCGTGCCGCTGCACGATCTCCTCGAGCTCCGAGAAGCGCGCGGCGTCGAAGTGGTCGTCGGCGCGCGCCAGCACCTCGTCCAGCTCGGCGCTCGCCTGCCACAGCTCCTCGTTGCCCATCAGCGTGACGTCGAGGATCTCCTGGTCCTCATAGAGGAATTGATCCTGACGGAGGACGCCCAGCCGGACGCGGCCCGGAATCGACACGGATCCCGCACTCGATTCAAGGTCGCCTGCGAGGATGTTCAGCAGCGTCGTCTTCCCCGACCCGTTCGCGCCCACCAACCCGTAGCGCTCGCCGGGACTGAGGACGAAGGTGGCGTCGCCGAAGAGCGTCCGGTCGCCGTAGGATTTGCCGAGACCGCTGACCGAGATCACGAAGCCGCGGCCACGAACCGCACACCCGTTCCGTTCATGGATGGCAAGATAGTCTGACCTGATTCCCTACGCCAAAGCGGAGGATTCTGTTCTCGCCCAATTTAGGCGGGATAATGGGCGTTGGAATGGCTGGATGGGTCGGAGCATGGTGTCTGGGACACCACTATGTAATGCGGACATTACAATATGTCGTGTCCACATTACATTAGCCCGTGGCGCGCCGCCCTCCCGGGCTCTCCGACCAGCTCCCCTCGCCGTGGAACCGCGCGACGGCGCCCCTGCGCGCTGCCTCTCCCCGGGCGTAGTGGGCCGGCATCCGCTCGGACTTCCACCTTCCGGCCACCATCAGGGCCGCCAGCCCCACCCCGGCCGCTGTGAGGTCCTGGGCCATCCCCACCCGGGGCGAGTGGCCGCTGAAGCCCGGGCCCAGCCCTGCCGCCCGGGTCATCGCGGCGATCCGGTTCGAGATCGAGCGGCCCGACCGGAGGCCGAACACGCGCCGGTCGGGGTGCGGGCGCGGGGGACGGATCCTGCGCAGCGCCTCGGTGGCGGTCAGCCCCACGTACTGCACCGCCGACACATTGCTGGTCTTGGAGCGGCGGATCGTGATCAGCGCCGAGCGGTCGGGGCAGAACTCGACGTCGCCCCAGCGCAACTCCGCCGCCTCTCCCCGCCGCAGCAGCGCGTCGCGCATGACCGAGACGATCGCGATGTCCATGTCGCCGCGGCGGCGCGCCCCCGCCACCGACTCCCGGCGGCCCGTCTGTCCGATCCGCCTCCGGTAGGATGTCGCGACGATCTTCTCCAGGCAGCGGCCGGTCAGCCCCCGCGCCTGCTTTGGCTCGCCCCTCCCCTGCTCGGCAGCCTTGTTCCTCAAACCCGCGAGCGTCAGCTTCACCCCCTCCGAAATCGTCGGGGTGGGCACGCCGGCCGCACGATGGTAGTGGCTGATCGCCTTGCGGTCGAGCGACAGGGTGGACTGCGACAGCCCCTGGCTCGCGCGGTTGGTCAGGTAGGCGGCGACGGTCATCGGGTCGGCCGGAAGCGACTGCAGGCCCTCGGACTCGGCCCACAACCGGAAACGCTTCCAGGCGCCAGAGTACACGCGGCGGGTGGCCGGGCGACGGCTCTCTTCGACCGCGGCCAGAATCGCGTCCAGGTACCGGGAACGGAGTTCGGCCAGGGGCCGGGCGGGGGCAATGGCGCGTCGTGTCATGCGTCCCGCTACAGCACGGGCACCGTAGGGGTTCCGGGTTCCCGCCGGGTTCCGGGTTCCCCTCCGGGGCTCGATGGACGGCCCCAACCTTTCACTCCTCGTCGCGGCAGGCAAGCGTGCTTCCTCGTGTAACGCCCGGACTGTCATCCCCGCCAAATGTTTCGGAGTGCGCCACTTATCTTCCGAGCCGGGGACGGTAACGGTAGAGAACATGGGGCTCGGCGGCGTGACTGTCCAGCTCTCCGGCGTCTCGAGCGCGTCCGCAGTCACCGACGACAACGGCCAGTACGCCTTCACCGGACTCCGGATGGGCAACTACTCGGTCGAGATCTCGGGCTTCAACAACGACGAGATCGGGTTCTCCGCCACGTCCTCGGCCGTCACGGTCGGAACAGGCGAGAGCAAGATCGTCAGCTTCGACGGCACCTACCTACGCACCGCCGGCATTCAAGGCCAGGTGAGCGTTGAAGGTGTGGGCCTCGAAGGGGTCAACGTCAGCCTGGCTGGCGGCCCGGACGGCGAGGACATGAGCACGACCACGGACGCGGCCGGGCTCTACTCGTTCGCGAAGCTGCGGGCCGGCGACTACGCGGTCGGCATCTCGGGCTTCAACACCGACGACTACGAGTTCGCGGTGACGTCGCACAACGTGACGATCGCGCTCGGCGAGACCGCCAACGTTCCCTTCGATGGCATCCTGCGTCGCACCTCCGGCGTTGCCGGTCGTGTGAGCGTGAACGGGATGGGCATCGCGGACGTGACGGTCACGGTGTCGGCCGACGACATGGACGACGTGACGGCGATGACCGACGCGAGCGGCCAGTACGCCGTTTCGGCGCTGGCTGCGGGCGACTACACGGTCACGATCTCCGGGTACGACGCGGTCGAGTACACGTTCGAGGACAGCCAGGACGTGACCCTCGCGATGGACGCGACGATGATCGTCAACTTCGAGGGCACGGCGCTCCGGACGGCGAGCATCGCCGTTTCGGTGACGGCCGACGAAGAAGGCCTCGCGGGCGCAGCGGTCACCGTGACCCAGATCACGGGCACGACATCGGGCACGGTGCTCGGCACGCAGGCGACCGACGCCGACGGCGGCGCGACCTTCGGGCCGCTGCTTGCGGGCAACTACCGCGTCGACATCGCGGTGGACAGCGATGAGATCGACTTCGAGTCCACCACCGCGACGATGGCCGTCGCGACGGCCGAAGCGGCCACGGTGAGCTTCGCGGGTACAATCAACCGGACGGCCAGCATCAGTGGTTCCGTCACAGTCGACGGCGAAGGCATGTCGGGTGTCTCTGTCATGCTGACCGGCGGCGAGGAAGACATGTCTGCCGAGACCGGCGACGACGGCAGCTACAGCTTCAGCGACCTGCGCAAGGGCGACTACACGGTCAGCATCACGAACCCGGACGAGGCTCGGTACGAGTTCTCCTCGACTTCCGCGAGCGTGAGTCTGGCGGTTGGCCAGGAGCAGAGCGTGAACTTCGCGGGCGCCATGGTAACCTCGTCCAGCATCAGCGGCCGCGTGGGTCTTGATGACGGCACGGGTGTCGAGGGCGTGATGGTCACGCTTTCGGGCGATGCGGACGACGAGGCCACGACCGACGCGGGTGGTCTGTACACCTTCACCGGCCTGGGAGCGGGAGACTACACGGTCTCGATCATGCTCTCGGACGACCAGGAGGCCGCCTACAACTTCGCAGAGGGCGAGACCAGCAAGTCCGTAACCCTCGGCGACGACGACCAGCAGACCGTGAACTTCAATGGCGCGCACGACGCGTCGGCGAGCGTCACCGTCAGGCTGTTCATCGACGAAGCGACGAAGAACGACATGTTCGACGAGGGCGAAGAGCCCTTCCCGACGCCTGACATGCTGGCGGCGGTAGCGCAGGCGATGCTGCCGCTGCAGCTGCCGATATCGCTCGAGGGCCCGGGAGTCGGCGAAACGCATACAGGCACCGCAATGCCGGACGGCAGTGTCGTGTTCTCAGACCTCACGGCGGGCGCGTATGAACTGTCGGTTAGTGACATTTCGGCCGAGACGCTGGCCGCGATAGGGGCGCTAGCACCGCAGCTGGCTATGGCCCTGCGGGACTTCGCCTTCGGTGGACCGGCCGCCGGCTACTCACTCGACGTCGGTGTCGGCGAGCAGAAGATGCAGCACGCTCCGATCGACATCACGCACACGACGGTCAACTTCGCGGTGTCGCTGAGGAGCGGCGAGATGGCCGGTGATGCGCTTGAGGGCGCCATGGTCACGCTCTATTCCGACGCGATGGGCGATGACGAAGTCGGCGACGGCATGACCGTACTGAACGACGACGACCATGCGGTCGCGTCGATCCGGGTCGCGCGTGACGGCACGAGCGACAACACGGTCTACGCGGGCGTCGCTTCGGACGACTACGCCGTGGCCGATGGCATGACCCCCGTGATGTGGGACCCGCAGAAGACGTACACCGTGGGTGCGAACGCCAACGACATCGTCAACCTGAACGTCGACGCGACCTTCGGTGGCGCCACCGTTGACCGCGGCGACTACGGCGGCGGCGACGCACTCGCCGGCTGGGCCGTCAGTGTCATGATGGGCGACTCGGCTGTGGCAGATGCGTCGGAGGAACTGGACGAAGACGGCACGGGCGCCTTCACGATGGCCGTGGATTCCGTGCCGGCGACGTTCTCGATCGCGCTCGACACCATCCAGGACGACAAGCTGGACGGCGGCGAGAACTTCGAGGCGGACGCTATCGAGTACACGCACGACGGACTCTCGCTGGCGGGCACTGTGAACGCCGGCATGCTCGAGGTGACCTACACGACGCAGACGCTGAAGGTCTACGTGCACCACGAGCGGGACCAGGTCGCCGGCTACACCGGGAACATCCTGGGCGGCGACGCAAGAGCAGCCGGAATGCTTGATCTCGAGGTCAGTCACATCGACGAGGACGGACGCTCCCGTGCGTTCAAGAAGGACGAGTGGGACGCGGCGAAAAATACGAGTTCCAGCAAAGGTGTGACGACCTACACCGGCCTGCCTGCCGATGAGAAAGTCATCGTCGAGGCAAATGTGGGCAGAGATGAAGATGGCGATCTGCACCACATCATGATCCTCGATCCCGACGAGCTTGCCGCCTACACGGATGCCGACGGTGCGACCGGCGGCATGTTCGGTGAAAACGGCGGCTTCAGCCACACGGTTGAGCTTTGCCCGCTGCAGGCCACCGATCCCACCGGCCAGGACCATGACGAGTGCGCATCGTTCGCATTCGTGAACACGTACACCGTGGGCGGACTGGTGTGGAAGAAGAGCGTCGCGAAGAGCGGCGACGAAGGCTTCAAGGTGACGGATCCCGACTTCACGGACGAGGTCAACGTCAGCCTCACCCCGGTCGAGGGCAAGAACCTCGCGGGTGAGGATCAGTCCTTCGACGCCCTGGCGAAGCCTTCAAAGACGGGTGAGACCGATGACCACGTCTTCACCTTCGAGGATGTCGCCGCGGGTGCCTACAAGATCAGCGTTTCGCCCGGATGGAGATATCGGATACCTCAGGGTGACGAAGGGACCAAGGGTGCCACCGGAATGCTCGGCAACGCCCTGAACCCCCTCGGCGGGGACCTCTCCATCGACGTCACTCCGACCACGGCCACCTTCTACGGCCGCGTCAACGGCAGCGACGGCTTCCCGCTCGACAGCGTAACCGTGACCGTGAACGGCGTGTCGGCCGAGACCGACGAGGCCGGTCGCTACATCGTGGAGGGCATCTCTGCCGAGACCCGAACGATCAACAAGGTGAAGCGCACGAACAAAGTCTTCGTGACGGCCTCGCGCGCAGGGTTCGAGGACGCAGACCTGCAGATCCTCGACTTCGCTTCGAACAGCGTCACGAGGAATGACATCGACATGACCGGCACTGCCGAGTCAGCGACCGTCAGCGGCACGGTGACCGCGTTCGGCTCCGACACCCCGATCGCGGGTGTGAAGATCGAGGTGGACGGCGATGCCCCGATGAACGCGAACGCGAAGGAATCGAAGGACTCCGAGAAGAACGACATCTACGTCACGGGTGCCGACGGTACCTACACGATCAGGGTACCTGCCAAGGGTGTGGGCATGACTTCCCGCATCAGCGCGAGCAAGGACGGATTCACCTTCACGCCTGCGCACCTTGATCTCTCGACACCGAAGGGATCGGCAATCTCCGGAATCAACTTCCAGGGCGTCGCCAATTCCACGATTTCGGGTCGGGTACAGGCCCCAGGTGGCGGACCGTTGAGTGGTGTTGAAGTGACAGCGACCGGCGACAACGGAAGCGACGCCGACACCACCGGTGTAACCGGCACCTACTCGTTGAGCGTGCCTGCGGGTAGCTACACCTTGGACTTCGACAAGGACGGCTACGACTTTAGCCTCCCAGAGGGCACCACGAGTTGGGACGTGACCGTCGGTCTGGGTCAGAGCGTAACGTTTGCCCAGGTCGAGTCGGAAGCGGTGGATCCGCCGCCTTCGGACGACGCGACGCTGAGCGCGCTGAGCCTGAGCGAAGGAGTACTGAATCCGGCGTTCAGCAGCGCTGACACCATGTACACCGCCGACGTCGGCGTTGATGTCGACACGATCACGGTGATGGCGACAGCGAATGACGCGGATGCGGACACGGTCGAGATCATGCCTGCAGACGCCGACACTGCCGAGGCTGGTCATCAGGTTGCTCTCGAGATCGGTGATGAGAACACGATCACGGTGACCGTGACCGCCGAGGACGAAAAAACCACCATGACCTACACGGTGACGGTGGATCGCAGCGATGGCCACCAGGCACCGTCTGCGCCGACGAACCTCGAAGCGACGCCTGGAGACCAGAGCGCAACGCTGACCTGGGGAGCGCCAAGACAGATCGGTAGCACCCCGATCGCCAGGTACGAGTGGGAAGCCAGCGCAACTGGCCAGCTCACGCAATCCGGCACGACAGAAGCCACTGTGCTTACAGCGGCCGTGCCAAACCTCGTCAACGGCGCCACGTACACCTTCTCGGTGTATGCCGTGAACCATAAGGGCGTAGACCCCGACACGGTCGCTGTCAGAGGCCCGGCCGCAACCGCCACGGCCAAGGCGCAGCCGATAATCACGCTAGAGTTGGATGGGGCCGCCACGGCAACCCTCGAGGAGGGGGCCGCAGAGGGCGACGACAACTTCAGCACGATCGCCACGGTCGAGCTGAGCAATCCGTCGACCGAAGACATCACCGTCACGGTGGTGGAGACGTTTGAAGACGACGACGAGGAAATGAGGTCTCAGGTCACGATCACGAATCCCAACATCATGATCAGGGCCGGCAGTACGACCCCAGCCGCTGGTACTGATGCCACGACCATCACGGCGGTCGATGACGACCTCGCCAATGAGGGGACTGACGGAGCGACGGCGCATTCGGCGCTGGTGCAGGCTACCAGCGACGATGCGGTCGATTCGGATTCGGATGGTGATGCCGCGAATGACGTGCAGGCGCCGAATTCGATCACTATCGAAGACGGTACCGACCCCGACACCGCGCCCACAACGCCGCGGAACCTCACTCTGACTGCGAGTGCTGGACAGTTCGACGTCGAGTGGGTGAGCCCAGAGAACGCCGGGAGCTCAAACATCACCCACTACGAGATCCGCCACGCCGAGGGAACTACTGACAGTGCCTTCGACGATGATGGCATGGACATCGGTGGCTGGACAACCGTCAGTGGTGACGCTGGAGCCAGGACTGCGGTGATCGCTGACCTGGACGACGCCACTGACTACGTGGTGCAGGTTCGGGCAGTCAGCGACGCAGGCGACGGAGCGGTAGCAACTGCGTCCGCAGCCACCCCCGCAGGCAGCTAACCTCAACCTGGGCTGATGCCCAGCAGCAGTACGGCCCCCGCCCGGTTCGCCGGGCGGGGGCTAGCTGTTTTCACAACACAACCCCCGAGACGGATGCATAGGATCGAGTACGCCTGCGAACGTGGCAGTCCAGGCAACGGCGAAGGTGCCCAACCGAGACACTCGGCCACCTGGGTCGCCCTGTCCCTTGCAGCCATCGTCTGGATCGTCGCCTGCGACAGCCCGCAGTACCCGGAGCTGTGCGGGTCGATCCCGGAGCAGACGATCGTGGTGGGCGAAACGGTCACGGTCGATGCCTGCTTCGACGACCCGGACGGGGAGACCCGCTCACCTGGGCTGCCGGAACGTTGGACAGCACCGTGGTCACGCTCGGACTCTCCGCGACAAGCGGCACGCTCACGGTCACGGCGCTGTCCCAGGGCGAGGCGTTGGTCACCGTGACCGCGACCGACACCGAGGGCCTGGCCACACGCCAGAGCTTTGCGGTGACCATCCCCAACCGGGGCCCGGCCGCCGCCGAAACCATCCCCGCCCAGATGCTCTACAAGCGCGAGACGGCCCGGCTCGACCTCACGCGCCACTTCCTCGATCCGGACGCTGACACACTCAAGTATGAAATAGAGTCGACGGAACCCCTCGTGGCGACAGCTACTGTCACGAATGACACACTTTTCGTGCGGGCCGGGGCCGAGGGTCAGGCCGTTGTCACGGTTACCGCCACAGATCCGGGCACCCTCTCCACCCGCCAGACCTTCACGGTGACCGTGCGCAACCGGCCCACCACCATCACCGACTCGATCCCGGCGCAGGCCGATTCCGTGATCAGAATCACCTTCGAGCGTCGCCGCTGACGGAGCAGATGGGCGCGGGCCTGGCAGGAGAGTTCAGCGCTGCTCCCTTCGCAGCGAAGGTGCGCGGCCACGCAGAGGCTTCGTCCGACTGACGCCACGCGTGTGACCCTCCGCCGGAATTCGGCGTTTGCCGACGAAGTTCCCGGCTGCACGGCGGGCACTGCCCAGTCCTGGGTCATTCTGCACCATCGCTGACGATGTCGACGGTGCTTCTACCGTCACGACGAACGTGTCGGCCACCGACAGTCCCCCCAGATCCGTTGCGGTCGCGACTATGGTTGCTTGCCCGACCGATATCGCTCTCACGTCACCAAAGTAGATGGTCTCGTGTCTTGCACGGGCGGTGGCCACAGACGGGTCTGAACTCCATGCGTCGAAGCTCAATCGGTCGCCGATATCGTCGTCACGGAAGAGCCCGGCTCTGAAGATCGTCCAGTCGATCATGAACCACTGGATTGAATCGCCTACCTGACTGGTGAGATCGGGCACGCTCAGCTTTCGGATGGGCGCATTGTTGCCGACCGTGTGCACCACCGACACACTTGCCGAGTGGCCGTCCGGGTCGGTAACCGTGATGGTGATGGTCGCCGTACCCGGACTCAGTCCGACCATCGTGACATCGCCCAGGAAGGGGGTGTCGGAGGCGGTGGCCTTGATGACGTTCGTGTTCGAAGAAGTGGCAGTCGTTGTGAGGTCGTGCGGTGTGTGATCCGGGTCCGTGATATACCAACGGGATAGAACGCTGTATTCGCCGCCTACGACTATGGTCTCCGGGGTCGGCTGTTCCGTTACTTTTGGCGCGCCAGGTGGAGGTTTGGCAGTGACGGTGACCGTGAATGCGCTGCTGGCCGACAGGCCTTCCGGGTCCTCGGCGGTCAATGTTACGGTGGCGGTGCCTGCGGCCACGGCGTCCAGCCGGAGGCTCGAGCCGGAGAGCGTGGCCGTGACCACACCGGTGTTGGAGCTTGCCGCAGAGAACGTCAGGTCGTCTCCGTTCGGATCGGTGAAGTAGCCGGAGGCATCCAGCGTCGTCGATGCATCTACCTTGAGGTGTTGCAAGCCGACGGTGCTGCCGGTCGGAGCGAGGTTGGGACTTCCCTCGTCCAGAGCAGTGACGGTGACCGTGAATGCGCTGCTGGCCGACAGTCCTTCCGGGTCCTCGGCGGTCAATGTTATGGTGGCGGTGCCTGCGGCCACGGCGTCCAGCTGGAGGCTCGAGCCGGAGAGCGTGGCCGTGACCACACGGGTGTTGGAGCTTGCCGCAGAGAACGTCAGATCGTCTCCGTTCGGATCGGTGAAGTAGCCGGAGGCATCCAGCGTCGTCGATGCATCTACCTTGAGGTTTTGCGAGCGGATGGTGCTGCCGGTCGGAGCGAGGTTGGGACTTCCCTCGTCCAGAACGGTCATGGGGAAGCTCATCTGTGCGCTGAGGCCAGCCGGGTCGGTAGCATCGACCGACACCTCTGCAGTGCCGGGATCCCTCGCTTCGAGTTCAAGTTCGGATCCGGACATCGAGACGCCTACCACATTGGTATTGCTGCTCGTCGCCGAGTACTTCAATGGGTCGTCGTCAGGGTCGGTGAAGTACGCGGAAACGTCCAGGCTGCCCGTTTGGCTCTCTTCCAGGCGGGGCGCAGGGGCGTCGCCCACCGGGTGGGGCGGCTGGTTGGAGTTGTCGCCTCTCGTCGAGACGACGACTGTGACATCCTGCGACACACCGAGCCCGTGCGGGTCTTCTGCGGTAATCGTCACAATCGCGCGACCTGGCGTTCCCGCCCGAAGCTCGAGCTCGGAGCCGGACACCGCCGCCGTGACCACGGAGGTGTTGGAGCTGACCGCCCGGTAACTCAGTGGATTCCCGTCGGGGTCATTGAAGAAGTCGCCGAGAGCAATGCTGAAGCGTCCGTCAGTCGAGATTGAACGCGACGGGATGGTGGCCGTAACGGTACCCCGGTATCGCCCCGTTAGAGTCAGCACTCCGTCGGCGATCGTCGCCGTCAACACGTGGGAATTGGAACTCACCGCCTCGAAACTCAATGCGTCTCCGTCGGGGTCGCTAAAGATCTCCGAGAGCACGAACGTTTGCTCATCGTGCCGGTCAATGCTCTGCGCCTCGGGTCGGCTTGCAGCCAGCGGCGCGCGATTCGGTACCGTCGCTGCAAAGCTCTGGCTCGCTTCGCTTCCCTCCGTGTCGGTCGCGGTAACTGTCACCGTCGCTGTCCCCCTGGCCACTGCGGACACGGTAACGATGGCGCCTGTGACGGCGACTGTAGCCACGCCCGGGTCGGAAGTCACAGCCGCGTAGGCGGATTGCTGACGGCCAACATCACGGCAGGAGATCACGTAAGTCTAACTGGGACTGCACGATCTGCTATTCTTGCCGTTGGCTCGCATCTGATGCATCCGTTCCGAAACAGCGAGGAAGCCGGGTGGAAAAGCGGGAATTAGGAGGGCGGTTTCGAATCGCTGTTTCGAGCGCCTTCTTTGGTGTCTGCCATGTGAATGCCAGAGTGGGAGTCGACTGGAGAGACCCGAGTGAAGCGTATGGAATCTGCCCCCTCCATGAATTCACCGCTCCCGTGCCAAGGACCTGAACAGCCCGGCGATCATGAACAACAGAACGACACTCACGGGCAGGGCGGCGGCTATCGCCGCGGTCTGCAAGGCCTGGAGACCGTCGGCAAGCAGTAGCACGGCGGCCACCACTCCGACGCCGAGCCCCCAGACGATGCGGAAGCGCCGCGGCGGGTGAGGATCGCCCATGCTCAGGAAGGTGGTGATGACCAGGGTGCCGGAATCCGATGAGGTAACGAACCATGTGGCTAGGAGTAGGGTGGCCATGGCGGACATGGCCCAAGTGAGCCAGCCAATGTCGCTCATCCGGCCGATGGTCGCGTAGAGCGCGGCCTCGTAATTCGCATCTCGCACCAGTTCCATGATCCCGGCCGTTCCGACACCGCCTGGGGCGTTGAGTTCCAGGTGGATGGCGTTGCCGCCGAAAATCCCGAACCACAGCAGCACCAGACCGGTCGGGACAAACATCACGCCGAGGATGAACTCGCGCAGCGTGCGTCCGCGGGAGATGCGGGCGATGAACGTGCCGACGAAGGGTGCCCAGGAGATCCACCATCCCCAGTAGAAGATCGTCCAGGCGTTCTGCCAGGCGGCTTCCCCCGGATCACCGGCGATCCAGACTGACATGGGCGCCAGGCGCCGCAGGTACTCGCCGAGGGAGGTGGCAACGAATCCGGAGAGCCACGTGAAGGGGCCCAGCAACAGGAAGCAACCCAACAGGAGGATGCTCACGCGGATGTTCCACTCCGACAGGACGCGGATCCCGCGGTTCACGCCGGACACCGCCGACAGGGTGGCCGCCAGCGAGATGGCGGCGATGAGCGCGACCTGCGTGACGAGACCGGGATCGACGCCGAGCAGCACGTCGAGTCCGGTGGCCATCTGGCTTGCCCCCAAGCCCAGGGAGGTGGCGATGCCGAAGACGCCGCCAAACACCGCAAGCAGGTCCACCAGGTCGCCGATCGGGCCGTAGATACGGTCGCCGATTAGCGGGTACAGAGCAGAGCGGAGCGTCAGCGGCAGCTTCTTGCGAAAGCCGAAGTAGGCAAGACACAGCCCGACCACGACGTACACGGACCATCCGTGTATGCCCCAATGGAAGTAGGTGACGCGCATGGCGTGCACGGCGCGCTGCTCGTCCAGCGCCATCGCGCCCGCCAAGTCGGCGCTCGGGTTGTTGGGGTAGCCCGCGGCCTGGCTGGTGTCGAAATAGAAGAGCGGTTCGGCGATGGAGAAGAACAGCAATCCGATCCCGATACCTGCCGAGAACAGCATGGCGAGCCAGGAGGATGTCTTGAACTCGGGTGAGGAAGCGTCATCGCCGAGCCGGATCCTGCCGTAACGGCTGCACACCAGGAACAGGCAGGCCAGCACGTTGGTGCAGACGACCAGGAAGTAGAACCAGCCGAGCGTGCCCTCAATCCAAGAGCGGATGCGGCCGAAGACGGCGCCGGCGGCATCCACGTCCCAGACGGTTGCGAGGACGAAGGCCAGGACGACGCCCTTGGCGGCCATCGCCATCACGGGATTCAGCCCCGTCCACAACCCGGCATCCGTGGTGGTGCGCCGGGGCTCCCCGGATGTCACGGGTCGATGCCCGGCTAGCTCCCTACGACCCGGCCGCATGCGTGAGGCTCACCCTGCCCATCGCTCTGCCGCACGCTTCACGCAACGGTCAAGACCGTCCATGAACGCCGTGGCCTCTTGTGATTTGTCAAAACGAAACGGTGGCGGTCATGGATATGGTACGGGGCGCACCGAGCCATGCCGCGTTCTCGGTGATCGCGGACAGGTACGGGGTGTCGAGGAGGTTGTTCGCCACGATCGAGAACTCCGTCGACCGGAACAGATCGCTCAACGCTTCGCCGCCGAAGCTGACGTACGCGTCCACCGTCCAGTAGGCGTCGGTCTGCCAGTCCGCGGTCAGACTGACGCGGCGCGATGCCGTGTATTTCGCCGACAGCCCTCCGCCCAGGGGTCCCGAGCGGTCGAGGGAGACGACCCACAGTCGGGGCGGCACGCCCGTCACGTCGGTGCCGGGAACGATGCCCTGGCTGGCGTCGACGAGCGGATCGTCGGTCCCGACGTACTTCGAGTCGTTGAGCGTGAGGGCGGAGTAGAGCGATGTTCGGCCCGACAACGCCACCGTGGCGGCCAACTCGACGCCACTCGTTTCGATGCCGCCCGCGTTGAAGTAGGCCCCTCCTCCGGGGATCAGGTAGTTGGGTCCCGTGGACGTCGTGGGGCCGAGGTAGAAGATCCGATTGTCGAAGTCGATGGAATACAGGGTGGCGCTCAGGGCGAGCCGCCCGCCGGAGTACTGGACTCCGACATCGATGTTCGAGGCCGTCTCGGGCGCCAGCTGGTCCAAGCTGCGTCCGGGCACCTCGAGCAGAAGGCTGCCGATCGCACGGAAGTTCTCGGCGTAGCCCGCGAACAGGTCGAGACCCTCGACCGGCGTCTCGTAGGTGAGGCCGCCCGAGAAGAGCAGCTTCGAATCGGAATCGACGCCGAGGTCCCGGTCGATGCCGAACTGGTCCTCGCGCGACACGGAGACGAGGTACTGCTTGACGCCGGCGGCCAACTCGAACGAGCCGAAGTACAGAGTCTCCTCGACGTACCACTTGAAGATGTCCTGCGGAAAGTCCCACTCGTACTGGTGCCAGTAGGCCTTTTCGTCCCACTTGAAGTTGATCGCCGGATCCAGAATGCGGTGCCAGTCCCGGCCAAGGTCGCGGCGCGAGTCCTCGTACCAGATGCCGGCGCGCAGCGCGCTGCCCCGTCCACCACCGAACAGCACGGACCATTCCCCGTCGATGTTCCCGCCGAGGCGGTTCTTCCCGTAGTGGCTGTGGCGGTACGATTGAACCGCCGTTGCCCCCGGGTGGCATGCCGGGTCGACCTCGGGACCGCCCGAGCCGTAGTAGTTGAAGATGTAGGAAGATGTGCATCCCGGCACCGGTCCAACGGCCACGCCATTGGCGTCCACGAACCGGATCACTCCGAGCTGGCTGCCGCCCTGCACCGGCGCGCGGCCCGCGAGCTCCGACTCCGGTCCGTCCCCGTCGTCGACCAGGTCCACGATGAACGGGGGCAACCAGTCGCCGCGCCCCGAGTTGTGATGGTTGTATGCGCCCACGCTGAGGGAGATCAGTTCGCTGACGGACCAGTCGGCCTTCACATAGGCGAGCGTGTTCTTGCGCCGCGTCTGCCAGCCGGGCCGGTAGAACTGGTTCAGATAGGGCACTCCGGGCCAGTGGCCGATCAACCGGTCCCAGCGCGGGTCGGCCCGGAAGTCCGCGTCGCTGAAAAGCCGCTGGTAGACATCCTCGTGGATGTCGTCGTGGGAGAAGTAGCCGGTAAGGTCGAGGCTGCCGTGCGAGGACACGATCTTGGCGGCCAGGTGCTCCCGCTCGTTTCTCGCCGAGCCCTCCATCCAGTCGGTCGCCTCCTGCCGGATCGCGGCGACCCAGGCCCGCGTCGCGCCGCCGAACAGCGATCCGGTCTCGATCCGCGCGGCGAACCGCTGGCCCTCGTTCTCGCCAATCGTTACGGAGGCCGTCCGGCTCGCCGCCTCCGACGGGTCGGCCGTCAGGAAGTTGAGTGTTCCGCCCAGCGCCTCGACCGACCGCGAGGCGATGTCGGCGGTCCCCTGCGACACCTCGACGCCGCCGAGGTTCATCGGGTCGACGAACCGGTTCGCCTTCGCGCCGCTCCAGTAGTCCGACGTGCCGTTCGGGAATCCGTCGATGGTGGTGCCGATCTGTGCGTCGTTGTAGGTCGTCTGGAACCCGCGCATGACGACGTTGCTCGACCAGTCGTCAAAGGAGTACGCGTCCCCCTCCTGGACCGAGACGCCGGGAAGGTTGTCGATCACCGATGTCACGGCCGTGATGCTCGACTGCTGCCTTATCATCGGCTCGGCGACGAAATTGCGCGCGAAGACCGTGGGCTCCTCCGCCACCACGCTGAGCGGCGCGAGCTGGAAAAAGGGCTGCAGAACGATCCGGACCGTCTCGACCGCGCCCGCGGGTACCGTGACCGGGATCTCCCGCGCCGCATAGCCAAACAGGGTGGCGGTTACAACGTAGTCGCGGGCGGCGAGAGCGGTGAATTCGTACGCACCTTCGGCATCCGTGACAGCTTCCGCGTCCACGCCGGAGCCGGTCGCCGTCACCCGGACGTCGGGCAAGGGGTTGCCGGACACGTCCACGACCGTGCCCCTGATGGTTCCCCCCGACTGCGCGGCCGCCGGTGATGCGGCCAGCAGCAACAGCAGCGCGGCGCGGCCAGCGATAAGACGAAAGATTGGCATGGCGGCAGCCTCCTATGGCTGTGTTCTCGGTACTTGGACGGTCGGTTGCAGGCTTCCTCAATTTAGCGTCCGTGATGAGCACCGGCGAATGGAATGAGGGCGCCCCAACTGCCGGACGTTACCGGTTTGCTTGGCTGTCGCTATGTACCGGCCACCACTTCCGCCCCCAATAGGCGGGCCACGGAGAGTCCGGCGGCGTCCGGTCAACCGCCGGAAGGCGTTGGCAGCTTGCCCCAACCGCTTGCTCCCCGACGTTCCGACCTACAAGCTGAATCCACACCAGCGGTCTTGCTCGCGCCCCCCCGAACTCCGACCAAGCAACTGGAGAACCCCGGCGATGACGTATCAACCGACCAGCGTAGACCAGTCCGACAGGATCGTGCCAATCAACCTGCGCCAGAGCGGCCGCACGCCGGTCGAGCTGCTCATCTCCACCAGGGTCCGGAAGTCCCCCTACTGGCACCTGTCGCATGAAGCGGGTTGCTGGCGGGCCACCGTCTACAACCGCATCTTCCACCCCCGCGGCTACGTCCGGCCCGAGGACGGCGGTGCCGCGGCGGAGCACGAGGCGCTGACCCGGGATGTCACGGTGTGGAACGTCGCCGTGGAGCGGCAGATCCGGGTCAGGGGACCGGAGGCGGAACGGTTCACCGATTACGTGATCACCCGGGACGCGACCCGCATCGAGCCGATGCACGCGAAATACGTCATCGTGTGCAACGAGAAGGGCGGGATTCTCAACGATCCGGTGCTGCTGCGGCTTTCCGGGGACGAGTTCTGGTTCTCGCTTGCCGACTCCGACCTTCTGTTCTGGCTGCAGGGCGTAAACGTAGGGCTCCGGATGGAGGTGGAGATCGACGAAATCGATGTCTGTCCCTTGCAGATCCAGGGGCCGAAGTCGCTTGACCTCATGGTCGACCTGGTCGGCACGGGCATCCGGGACATTCCGTACTACGGGATCATGGAGGCGGAGATCGCGGGGTGTTCCGTAGTGGTCTCCCAGTCCGGGTTCTCGGGCGAGAAGGGGTACGAGATCTATCTTCGGGACGCCACTCTGCACGCCGAGAAGCTGTGGCGCGCCGTGCTCGCGGCCGGGGAGGCGCACCGATTGATGGTCATCGCTCCGGGCCACCAGCGCCGGATCCAAGCCGGAATCCTGTCGTGGGGACAGGACATCGACCACGAGACGAGTCCGTTCCAGTGCAACCTGGCCTACCAAGTACCGCGCGAGAAAGCGGGAGACTACATCGGCCGGGCCGCGCTGGCGCGCCAGCGAGCCGAGATCGACGCCGGACGTCTCCCGTTCGCGATGGTCATGGTCGGGATGAAGCTGGGCGGGAAGCCCATCGACGACTACGCCCCGGACTTCTGGCTCGTCTCGGATGCGGAGGGTGCCGACCCCATTGGCTATCTCACTTCGCCATGGCACGCCCCGGAACTGGGCTGCAACATCGCGCTCGGGCACGTACCCGCCGGGAAGTCGGCCATCGGCACGGAACTCGCGGTGTGGCTGCCCGACGAATACGCCAGCGAGCCGGGCCGACCGGATCGCGCGCGAGTGTGTGAGGTTTCCTTTCGCCCCTCCGTGAATCCCAGCGCCCGCGAGGTGGCGCTTGCCCTGGGCCTCGACGCGGCGGTCTGAGGTGGTCACCCGTCGACTCACGGCTTCTCTTTGACCCGGTGCGGGCTTCAGCTCGGGTTGGGGTTTCGCAAAGCGGACAGCCAATCGGCGGAATCTGCCAGACCGCCGAAGGTGAACAGGTGAATGTCAACGGCCGGCATGTTCTCGTGATCGGCCAGATACCGAGCCAGTGCCAGCGCGATGGGGGTCGGTGACCATCTGCCCGCCAAACGCGCTATGCTTGGCCTGCGCTTCAACGCCCGTGCGGACGCCCCGACGCCGCAGCGGACCGCGTAGCCGATGAGCGCACTCAGCGCGACGGGCCCCGGCACCCCGATGCGGACCGGCAGTGTGCAACCGGCCTCCCTCGTCTTCGCCAGCCAAGCGAGCGCGGGGGCGGGTGAGAACACGAACTGTGTCACGATCCAGATTTCCGTACCCGTTGCCTGGGCGTATTCCGTCTTGCGGCGGAGTGTTTCGTCCAGATCGGCTTGGGCGACGAGGGGGTGCCCCTCCGGATACGAAGTGACACCAAGTCGCCGGAGACCGTGCTTGGCGGGTAGCCCGGAGTCGAGCAGGGCCGGCGTATCGGGGTAGGGGCCGGCGGGTACGTCGCAGTCTCCGGCTACCAGCATCAGGGTGTCCACGCCTGTCTCCACCAGCGCGGACAGCCAGTCGCCGAGTTCTTCCGAACTCCGCACCGAGCGCGCTGGCAGGTGCGGCACCGGCATCATGCCGGCCGCCAGCACCCGTTCGCACGCGGCGACCGTGTCCGCCCACCGGCCCTTCGGTGGGAACGGCACATAGACGGCGGACCCGCGCGGGAGATGGCCGACGAGAACCTCCGGCGGTGGGACCTGGCCCGCCGGGACCTCGACGGAGGCACCGAGAGCCAGGTCGTGAAGCGCTGCACCCGTCCGGGTCTCTGGAGGAAGTGGCATTCGGTACAATCCGGCTGACTTATGGCGGTCGGTAGGCTGCCGACCGATGGCGGGTTGACGATCTTCAGATCCGACCGCTGAGCCGTAGCCATCTGAGATGGTTGCGCACGTTGTCGTGCTCGAAGTAGGCGTCCTGCAGGTGGCGCCGTCCGTTCGAGCTCAGTGCGGTGCGACCATGCAGCACCCGGTGCCCGTCGCACAGCAGGATCTGCCCGCCCTCCAACCGGAAGGTGACTTGGGAGCCGGGGGAGTTGACGCGCCGGGACAGCTCGTGGTAGGCGGCGTAGAAGTCACGCACCCGAGGCTCCGACAGGGGAAGGGTCTGCATCTGCGCGGTGTTGAACCGCACTAGACTTACCTCGCCATCGCGGTCCAGCCGGACCATGGGCTTGACCGCGTAGCACTCGAATTCGTCGCTGAAGATGCGGAACGGCACCGGCACCGCGCACAGCACGTCGAACTTGTCGGGGTAGTCGCTGCGCAGTTCGTTGAGCAGGCCAAAGCCGTCCACGACCGTGGATTCGCCGCCTTCACACTCGTTCACCAGCATGTGCAGCGCCTGCACGTTCGGCGGCCATGTGTAGCTGGTAAAGTCGTTGTGCGGCGCGACGGCCAGACCCGTGTGCGCGATGTTGTATCCCTTCGGATCCACCTTGACGTTGTGGATGCGCTCGAACAGCACCTCGCGGATCGGTCCCAAACGGGTCGTGAGCTGTTCCGACGAATCCGGGTCGGTGGGGGCGTCAACGAGCACGCAGACGCCGCTTCGCAGAAACTCTTCGATCAACTCCGCCGCCAAGCGGTCGCTCGCCAGGAACCGCTGGTAGTCGAACCGCCGCGGCTGGAACCCGCTGTCCCAAGTGTGCCGTTCGAAGCGAGGTAGGCTCAGAGAGCCGTGGATCTCGCTCGACCGATAGCGGGTGCGGTGCCCGTCCGGCCAGGAGATGCAGATCGCCTCGTCCTCGGATCCGGCGTGTTCGATGCTGACCTGCTTCGGCCTCAAGTCGCTGGTGACCCGGAAGAGTTGGAACCGCTTCTCCGTCGTCTGCACGACGCGGCACTCGCTGCAACCGCAGTTGTCGCGCATCCAGAGGTAGGGAAGATCGGTCTGCCCACCGTTGCTCCAAGTTGCCGACAAGGCATCGGAGTTCTGGGTGAGGCTGCTGATCGAGCGATGCATGGTCGATCCCTTGGGTCTTGGTGTGGTCGCCCCGTCAGCATGCTTGGCCGCAGGGGCTCGGTATGGGCGCCTGAGCTTGAAGCGCAGCGAACGCCAGCGCTACCGAGTATGAGAGTGCGCCCCTCGCGCGCGTGTCAAGCGCCGGACGCCGACGGAGGCGTTCGGTATGCGGCCCAAGACTCCGGGTGTGCGCGAAGAGAGTTCGGATGCGGTTCTCTGGGAGCATCCCTCCTTGACATGGCGTTCCGCTTTCGCCCACGCTCCCAGCGGGGAGCCCTCTTGAGAAAGTCGGCAGGTATGGAAGACATGGGTCAGCCGAACGGTCCGAAGGTGAGCTTCACCCGCATGGCGGACGGCACCCCCGAGGACTACGAGTTGCTGGCCCGCTTCGAGGACGATTTCGCCGCGGGCACCGCCGACCGGGTGTTGACGCACCTCCGTGGAACTGCCCGGTTCGCTGGCCGGGAACCGGAAGTGCTCACCGCCGAGATCGTGGAGGATCTGCACGCCGCACTGCAAGCGTTTCAAGCCGTCGCCGGGGAGCTTGAGCCGTAACTGGTGCCCCGGGCGGGTGAATGGACGGTCGTCGTGGGGGGAGCGGCTGACGGCGGTGTCCGGCAGGACGAGTACCGCATTGAACGCCTTTGAACATTATCGGCGCATGGGGTGTTACCCACCGGTTGACTCGCCTGCGAACGGTTCGTCACCGTTTTAGACATGGACACGCCGCAACAACCGTTCGGCCCGGCGGGGAGCCGGACGGCCGCCGAGAGACGCGCAAGGGCGCTGGAGCCCTTGGGCTGGAAGGGACGCCGCGCCGAGTGGATCGCACTTGCTTGCTTCCACGGTGGCGTGTTCACACGCCAGCAGTGGACGAGTTTCCTCGGGTGCCACCACGAGAAGGTTGGCCGCGCCGTCCGCAAGCTCGTCGCCCAAGGCGTGGCCGTCGAGGAGAAGCCGCCCGGCATCAACGGCATCGGTCGGATCTGCCGGATCCACGGTCGCAGGATCTACAAGGCGCTTGGCGCCGGTGACCACCGCCGCCGACGGATCACGTCGCCGGAAGTGCTGATGCGGCGTCTGCTCGCGCTCGACTACGTGCTCGAACATCCCCGCTTGCCGTGGCTGCCGACGGAAACGGACCGGGTGGCCGCCTTCGAGGCCCTCGGGATCGAACGGGGGATCCTTCCCCAACGGGTCTACCGGGGCGCGCTCCGCGGCCTCCGGCGCTTCTTCCCGCTCGGGCTTCCCATCGCGCTGGACACGCAGCGCGCCGTCTTCGTCTACGCCGAGCCGGGCCACGAGACCGCGACGGCGCTCCGTTCGTGGGGCGCGAAGCACGGCGATCTTTGGAAGGCGCTCTGGGACCTGGGGCTCAAGATCGAAGTGGTGGCGGTCGTCCGGCGATGGAAGGAGCGGGGTAGGACAAGCAGGGTGCTGACCAGCTGGTCGCGGTATCCGCGCCCGTCCGAAATCGACGAGGAGATCCGGCGCGACCTCGCCCGGATCGAGCGGGCCATCCTCGGGGGGGATGTCCGCACCCTCGACGAATACGGCGGCTTGCAGGCCGCCTTGAAGCGCTCCATCGCCCTTGAGAATCGGGCGCGCAGGCGTGCGGGACGGGGGCTGACGGAACGCGTCGACACATGGATGACGGATCGGCTGGCGTGGGCTCGATTCTACTGGGAGACCTGATATCTTGTGCCGTACCGGAGGTGTGCAAGAGACAATGGGGGTCAATGCACATTTTGACGCTCCCGTGATGCGCACCGACCGGCCTGCATATCCACCGGCGCGGCAACGTCTTGCGGCTTCGCCGAGCGGTCGACCGTGGCGCAGGAGCCGCTTGGGGCGTGGAGGGGAGCGACCCCAGGGGCACAGGTGCCCGGTTCGGGCGCGGGGCCGTGCGCGTTTTCACACGCTCGTCCCCGCCCCCTCCCGGGGTCGCTCCCCCAAGAATTATCCCTGCGGGAAGGCGACGATCTACGCCGTCGCCGTTTTCGGACGACGGAGCTGGCCGGCGACCGGCGGCGGTCGCCGCTACCCCGCCGACAGGCCGGATCGGGGATGCGGCGCGGTGATGGTCGGGCGGATGTGGCACGCGGGCGCGGTCGTCGTCCTCGGCGTTGCCGGGCTGCCGCTGATCGTGTGGGCGTTGCGCCTCGGGGGAGCCAGCGGTCGCGGGCGTCGACCCGGCGTCGACCGAGCGCGGTGAGGTTGCGGAGCGTCCTCCCGGCACCGGCGCATTGATCGAGCGGTTGCGGCGGACCAACCTGCTCAACGCGGGCGAGATCCATGACCGCTCGATCTGGAGGGCATATCGCCCGCCCGCGCCGGACGCGGCTTTCTGACGCACAGTCCCTACGAGCCGCCCTACCGCGAATCCTGCCCGGCCTTGGCCGACCTCCGGTATCCGCTTCCCCCGCACCCGCAGAGCTACGAGTGGGACGAGGCGGCGGGAACGTTCTCGTCCCGTGGCCAGGAGCCGGTACTCGATTGGTACTCGTCGCTCGGGTCGGAAACCGAGGTGTGCGCCGTCCGGTTCGCCGATTTCACGCGCGTGGACTACGGGTTCCGCACCTTCCCCGACGCGGAGAGCGCGGTCGCGGAGGGTCACGTCGTCACCCACCGCCGCCACTGCGGCACGTGTTCGTCGCTGCGGGATCTTGCGGCCTACATGGCGAGGCCGGATCTCGCTTGTCCGCGAGGACATGCGCGCGGAAGCTGACGGTCGCACGCGGCGCTCCTCGGGGCTCATGTCGGCGGATCCCCCGGCCACCGGACGAAATGTACGCGGTCGACCACTGGCGCTACTTTCAGGTGACGCACGGTGCTCTTCCGAAACGCGGGGGCAGCGGCGGCCCGACGACATTGACCCTGCCCGACCGCGCGTCCAGTGTTCAAATCGAATACGATTGAACGACCTCCGGTTCATCCGCGTCCATCGGGCGCAGACCTGCCTCCAGAAAGGGTAACGGACATGGGCAGCTTGCATGATGCCGTCATACAGTTCGTGGAACAGGAAATGAGGAAGGACTCCGGCGTGAAGAACGCGACCTTGTTCGCCGGTGCCCGTGAGATCGACGAGTCCATCGCGGAGCTTAGGCCGCAACAGTTTCACGCCAAGTATCGGTTGCCGGTGACGCGTCGGATGGCGGAGCAGCGGCAGGCGGTCCCGGAGCCAGACCCCGCGGCATCCGGCGACGGCGCCGCCGTCATGGAGTTCGTGGAGCGGACGCTCGAAGCAGACCCCAACGTCTCGAACGCGGACCTGTTCGCGGGTGCCCGCGAGATCGACCCCTCCGTTGCGGAACTCACGGCCCGGCAGTTCCACGCGAGGTATCCCCTGCAAGTGAAGGCGCGCCTCGCAAGGGCTGCCGCACCCAAGCCCAAGACGCCGCCGGAGCCGGAGGTCCCAACGGTTGAAGAGACTGCTCCCGAGGATGCGCCGCCGCCGCAGGCGGGCGACCCGGTTGCAGTCCGCCGTCTTCTGCTCGATCTGGCCAAGGAACTCGCGACTGCGGAAAGCAAGGCGGAAGTGATCGAGGTGATGGCCCGGTTGGATGACTATGTGGCCGAGATCATGGAGGCGGCGCGCGGCTGAGCACAACGAGACAGGTCGAGAGCACCACGCGCCCCTGACCGGCCGGCCAAGCCTTGGAGGCTTCGAGACATCTGAGGCGGGCGCGGCCACCCCATCCCCCCCGGTGCCGATTGAGGCATGCCGAATAGGGGGGTCCTCCCAGCCACGTCCAAGGAGCGCGGATCGACATCGGCGCTCCGCTGGACGTGGCACAACCGCAAGCGCGCCAGCGGCATGGACGGCCGGGGCCTTGTACGGCAGAACGGCGATTTCGTGTCCGGTGACCCCCAGAGTGAACCGGACACGCAGGAATCGCCACCGGAACCCTCTTATGGCGGTCCCGACAGGCGTCCCCGGCAGCGTGCCCACCATGCCGTGACGGCAGAGCCGGGGGGAAGCGAATCACGGCAAGGAGTCACGTAAGTTCAACCTGGGCTGCACGATCTGCTATTCTTGCCCGATGAGTTCGAATCTGATTCTGCCGTGCTGAAGTGACCGGAAAGCTGTGCAGAATGGCGGGAGTCAAAGCGGCCTTCGGGTGGCATCTGATGCGGCCCGGTGTTCGATTCGGCTCGGTCAACCGATCGGGAGGGACAGACCTGCTTGAAGGGTCAGGTGTCGGGTTCTGCTTTCGTCGTCGTCCACGGAGGCGAGCCCGAGCGAATAGAGTGCGTCGAGTCCCAGCCGGAGACTGCCCGAGACGGGAAGCTCGACCCCTCCGCCGAAGGCCAGCCCGAAGTCCAGGGTCTTGATGTCGAAGTCCGAGAAGGGTGGATCGTAGCACGGAGCGACGACGCTCGTCTCTTCGAGTGTGCCCTCCAACTCGCATGAGCGCTGATAGGCGGCCCACGGGCCGGCCGTCAGACCGACCGAAGGCCCGTCGCCGGAGGTGGCGACCCGGGCCAACGCCGAGAACTGGAAATAATCGATGTTGAGCGTCACGGTGCCACCGCCAACCGATCCCCCGCCGCCTTTCCGAGCGTACGAGCCGCCGAGCCTCAGGCTGAACACGCTGGAGACGGGAACGCCGAGTTCCAGCCCCGCGACGATGCCGGATACGGACTCCTCCTCGACCCCGGCTTCCTTGATGGCAATGGTGGCGAAGCCGACCCCGCCCTTCAGGCCCAAGGTCGTCTGGGCGGTTGCCGGGGCGGCGATCAGAGTGAGTCCCAACAACCAAGTGAACTTATGCATGGCAGGAAGGTCCTAGTGTGTGATGGAAGGCGTGTGAAGAGCAGAACCGAACGTCCCGGTTCGCCCACCAAGATAGCGTGTAATGGCCCGACCGAATACGGAGCGCGCAAGCACCGGTTGCAGGCCGGGTCCTACATTTCGGTTGCGGCGTGCCCGGCGGCTTCCCGCAGAGCCAACGGCGTCGACTGCCTTCCGGTGCCACCGCGTTCGGCCATCACGGCCGGCCTTGTGATGCGAGACCTGCGGATGTAGGAACCGGAGAAGCTGACGGTGGCCGCCCGACCGTCCGTGTCGATGCTCGCAGTGGCGGAGGTGCGGTCGAAGCGGGCATCCGCCGGGAAGTTGCTGATGGCGATGGTGTGGATACCGGCTTCCACGTCATCGAACCGGAACGCGCCCCCGCCGGTCGTTACGGTTGCGGTCCGACCGTCCAAGGCGACACTCACGCCGTCGGTTCCGCGTCCTTCGATCAGCACGTGTCCCACAATGGCGTTGGCGGGCATGGCTGGCGAGGAGTTGTCGTTGCGCCCGGTCGCGGCGGACACCAGCGCCGAGACTGACAGCAGCAACGACGCGGCCACGATCATGTATGCTGCGTACCTGTTCCTTCGAGTTCGCCTCTGGTACCGAGTCATTCGGTGCAGTCGCTTGGCGGACGCGACGGCGCGAACGCGGTGCGGCGGCTGGCGGTCTCCGTTCGACCGCGCGGCGCGTACCGAGTCAGCGGTCATCACCGCGAAGATCCTCGACCCACTTCGCATGCAGGTCACGGAGCGGTACCGACCGCTCCGCACGGCCATCTCGATGCGCTGGGCGAACCGAGACTTCGTCCTCGACCCTGCTCGGATGTTCACTGTCCGGGTCGTCTCGCGCGAGCCATTCGCCGCCGATGGTCTTGCGCCGGATCGTCCATTCGCGGCAATCCTGACCGTGATTCCGCTCCCCGTGCCGTTGGGGCTCGGGTCGATACACAGCAACTCGTCCCGTCCGAGCACGGCCAGATGATCAAGGATCCGCCGCCAGGGCATGGGCCGAACCGCCTCTCCGTGGCCGATCACGTAACCCTGCGCGGCCCAACGCAGGGTGTCCACGATGGCTTCGTAGCCTGGGGTCTCCTGCTGCATGGTTCCCGACTCCTTGCCTCGGGTGACACGCCCCCGATTCGCTTCGGGGTGCCCTACGGTCAATATGCAGCACCGAGCCTGCGGACTTTGAGAGGAGAATTCCGCGAATTATGGGGGGAGAAACCCGCAACCGTCCTGACGGGAAATTCCCGTCAGGACGGCCCGGGCTCGGGGGAAGCCAGCGGGATCGCGGGGTGCCGCTACTCCTCAGCTTCGGCCCGCAGGATCCCGCTTTCGAGCGCGAAGCGCACGATGTCGCGCCGGTGCTTGAGGCCTAGCTTCGACTTGGCGCGGGCGATGTAGCCCTCGACGGTCTTGCGGCTGAGGCACATCTCCCGGCCCGCCTCCGCTGCGGAGAACCCGCGCGCGGTCAACTCGATCACGGTCCGCTCGCGATCCGAGAGCGGCTCCGGCTCTTCGCCCGCGCCGCGCCGCTGCTTCTTCTGCCGTGCGATGAGCGCGGCCGCGCGTCTCGGCAGATACGAGTGACCGCGCACGACCGCCTCGATGGCTCCCATGAGATCGGTGTCGGCGGCCGACTTGTTCAGAAAACCATCCGCGCCGGCATCGAGGGCGGGCACCAGGAACTCGTCCTCGTCGTGGACCGTGAGGATCAGGACCTTCGTTTCGATGCCGAGGGCGGCGATGCGACGGGTGGCCTGAACTCCGTCCATGCCGGGCATCGCCAGGTCCATGACGACGATGTCCGGCTCCAGACTCCGGGCCTTCGCCACCGCCTCCTCGCCCGACGACGCCTCTCCCACGACCTCCGCCCCTCCCGATGCTTCGAGCAATGCCCGGAGACCGGCGCGCACGACCGCGTGGTCGTCGACCAGGAGCGCCCTCACCATCGTCGGCGGTCCCTCATCCGTTCCGTCGGCCCGTGCTCCGGGCGGGAACGGAGGCGCGAACCGTCGTTCCCGCGCCCGGCGAAGTCCGCACGACGACGGAGCCCCCGACGAGCGCGGCCCTCTCGCGCATCCCGGCGAGACCCACGCAGCCTTCGCGCGGCAGTCCTTCCGCGTCGGGCAACTCGAACCCGCATCCCTCGTCCCGGATGGTGGCCGTGACCGCCCCATTCGCCGACTCGACCGTCACGATCGCCTCGTTCACCCCCGAGTGCCTCACCGCGTTGCCCACCGCCTCCTGCACGATCCGGTACAGCGCGAGCGTGGCGACCTCGTCCAACTCGCCGCCCACCAGGCCCAATCTTGCTTTGACCGTGAACCCGTATACGGCCTCGATGTCGCGGAAGACGGAGCCGAGGGCGGAGGGAAGCCCTCCGTGGTCCAGTTCCGGTGGCAGGAGTCCCCGGATCATCCGCTTGATCCCGAGGATCGTGCCTCGAATGTCCTCGGCGACCTGCGCACGCGCACGCTCCCTCTCGCCGTCGTCCTTCTCATCGGCCAGCAGCTTCACCCGGATCTTCAGCGCCACGAGATTCTGGAGGAACTCGTCGTGCAGTTCGCGCGACAGATGCTTCCGCTCCTGCTCGGCCGCCGCGATCATCATGCCCGACAGGCGCCGCATCCGCTTCCAGGCGGAAATGTCGCGGACCGCGCAGATCACGTGTTCCCGGCCCCGTCCCAGCTTCGAGGGGCTCAGGCTGATCTCGACCGGGATGGTGGTGCCGTCCTTGCGCAGGGCTTCGAGTTCGAGTCCCTCGCCCATCGGGCGGGACTGCGGCGACTCGCCGTAGCGTCGGCGGTGCCGACGGTGCCGAACGCGGCTGGCGTCGGGAATCAATCGCTCGACTTCGCTGCCCTCAAGCTCGTCGCGGCTCCATCCAAACATCGCGACGGCCTGCCGGTTGAGGTCCTGGATCACGCCGTCCGCATCCACGACGAGCATCGCGTCCGGCGAAGCGTCGAACACGGCGGTGTAGTCCCTCTGCTTGAGCACTCCCGGCTCCGTCTTTTCGTTCGGGTGGACCGGCAGCCCGCCTACGCAACCGCGTCCCGGCACTGCCCAGTGTTCACCCATGAGATGTGCGACTCCAAGGAATGTCAATGGAAGAGCGAATCATCGTCGGGTCCGTGGGCATCGAAGTCTTCCCGGTTCCAAGCGCGGAAATCCACGGCTCGGAGAAGGCCGCGGTCCGCATTGGCATCGTCAGATCAGGCCGTCTTGCCTGAGCTGGTCGGGCGTAATCGCGCCGCGCCGCCGCGGAGCCCGGAAGTGGATCCGGTGCGGAGCGGTCGCGTCTTCGGTCCGCCAACCGATGCGAAGGGGCGGCCGTGAAGCGAAGCTCCTCCACATGCGGCTCATTGGCCCGCTCCTGGCACCGGAGTCGAGCCCAAGATCCGTTCTGTTCACTGGAGATCCCGTCCTTTCGTCGACCGGATTGGTGACGGGTTGGTTGCAATTCGGGAGCCGCCGGTCACCGCTCCTTCGCTGGGAGGGATCAACAGAACGGTCCCAATCCGCATTCGCCGAGGCTCCACGTCCGGATTGACCGTGCGCAAGGCGTCCAGCGGAACACCGTACCGTCGTGCAATGCGCGCCAACGCTTCGCCCGGGGCGACGGTGTGTTCACGAAGTGTGGAGCGGTCCCCGGCAGGGATGTTGGCGAAGTTGGCGAGAAACCGTTCGCCCGCACCGGCGGGGATGCGTAACCGTGTCGATCTGCCCGCCGGGACCAGGCCGATGCGGAGGTGCGGGTTCAGCGACCTGAACTCTTCTTCGGCGATGCCCGCGGCCTCGGCGAGGACATCCGCCGACGCCGCTCCTTCGACACGGACGACATCGAAGCGCTCCGGCGGATCCTTTTCGGGCGCCGCACCTCTGACGGCCGAGAGGTCGCCGGCAAGGCGAACGCTCGCGAGGAACCGGGGAACGAAGTCCCGGGTCTCCTTCGGCAACCGGTCGCGGATATGCCCGAACAGGGCGTCGTTGCGGGGCCGGGCTCCACCGTGCCGCCGGATCGCCCGCTCGATCCGCGTCGGCCCCGCGTTGTAGGCCGCCAGAGCGAGAAACCAGCACTGAAACCGGTCGTGGAGAGCAACCAGATAGTCCAATGCGGCCTCGGTGGCCGCGTGCACGTCGAAGCGCTGGTCCACGATCGAGTTGACCTCGAGCCCAAGCCACCGGGCGGTCTCGGGCATCAGTTGCCAGAGCCCGGCCGCTCCCGCCGGCGAAACGGCCAAGTGGTAGTAGTCGGCCTCGATGAGGGGGAGATAGCGGAGCGAGGGCGGCAGGTCCCGTGCCGCCAACTCGGCGTCGACGTAGTCCTCGTACCTGCCCATTCGCTTCAGGCCGCGCTGCACCGGACCCCGCCCCTTGGTCACCCAATGATCCAGCCATCGGCCGACCTCCTCCTCGATCAACCCGTCACGAGCCGCTGGTGACCGGATCTCAATGTAGGCGTTGCACACACGACCGTCCCAGCCTCCGCAGTTTCGCTCGGTTCGCGCCGCGCCATCCTCGATCCGGTCGGAGGTGCGGGCCAAGGCCGAGTCAGCGCCCCGGGTGTCCACCTTGACGGGCATCATGGCCAGAACCACGGCGGTGATGGCGAGGACGAAACGCGTCAGCCACCTGTTCATGAGTCTCCTCTCGGATGATGTGGTCGGTGCCTCCCCAAGCGGTTCCAGGGAGGCAGCGCGAGGGTGGGTCCAATAATGGGCAACGAGAATCGGCGCTCCGAGAGGAAAAACCCGCAACTTTTGACGGGAGATTTCCGGGTCCGGCGTGCGGGGAAAATCCCCTCACGCCGTTCCGTAGCGCCGGGGCGAGTGTTCTAGAGAACGCGGCCATCCGCGCAGCGTTAGATTAGGAGGGTCTCGTACGATCCCAGACCAAAGGAGACGGACATGGAGGCCAACGAAACAGCACGGAAAGTGGATCCGGCGATCCACGTCGCTCCTGAAACCCGTCGTGCGGGCCGAGGCCTCAAGACGGTGACCTTCGCGTTGGCCATGATGGCAGCGGGATTTTCCACGGTGGCCCCGGCGTCCGCGCAGGAGACGGGCACCATTACGGGCACCGTGGAAGACGCGGCGACCGGCGAGCGGGTGGCCAGTGCGCAGATCAGCGTGCCCGCGCTCGGGATCGGTGTGCTCGCCAGCGAGAACGGGATGTTCCGGCTGCCGGACGTGCCCGTCGGCACGCACGAGCTCCGTGCCGAGAGGCTGGGCTATGCGGCCGCGTCGATGAACGTAACCGTGACGGCAGGCGGGGCTGCGGCCGTCGAGTTCAGGCTGGAACTGGCCGTCCTGGGCCTCGCGGAACTGGTGGTGACGGGCACCGCCTTCTCGGAGTCACTCGTGCAGTTGCCGTACGCGGTGGCCGTTTCGAGCCGGAGGACGCTGGCGGAGCAGGGGTCTCCGCAGGCAGTGGACTTCTTCCGCAACCTCGGATCGAGCGCCGGGGTTCTCGGAGATCGCCAGGGTTGGTACAATACCCGGCCTCCCGCGGCGGTGCCGGAAACGGCCGCCAGCGTCAACCTCAGGGGTATCGGGCCGTCGCGCACGCTCGTGCTGCTCAACGGGCGGCGCCAGGTGTACCTGCCGGCGCGGCTGTCAGGAGGCAGGTTCGTGGACGTGAACGCCTTTCCGTCGATCGCGCTGGACCGGATCGAGGTGGTGAAGGAGGGCGCGTCGGCGGTCTATGGCTCGGACGCCGTGGCGGGCGTGGCCAACTTTCTGACCCGCAGCGATTTCGAGGGGCTGGAGGTGTCGGGCTCGCACGAGTACTTCGCCGGGGCCGGGGAGACGCACGCGGGCGCGATTTGGGGCAAGCGGCTCGCGGAAGGCGCGCACGCCGTCGTTTCGGCCGAGGCGCTGGTCGGCCAGGAACTGCACCCCGAGGATCGCGATTGGGCGCTGCGGCCGTTCACGTCCGGCGGCGGGGCTTGGTCCTATACCGGGAATCCCGGCGCGTTCCTGTTCCCGAGGTTGACCGGCAACGAGACGATCGAAGAGTTCACCGCGGCCCTTTCGGACGCACAGTTCGGAGGCTGGGGCGGCGTCTTCGTGGACCCGCGCTGCACGGACTTCGGTGGGCACCGCGAGGGCGAGACCTGCCGCTTCCGCTACCAGCAGTGGGACAATCTGCTCCAAGCGTCCCGCCATGTCCGGACCTTCGCCGAAGTCAACGGCGACCTCGGCGACCGTTCGAGCTACCACGTCGAGGCGCTTTGGGCCGAGGCCGCGACTCCCGAGTGGTTCACGACCCCGTCCTACCCGCCCATCTCTCCGTACAACGGAGCCCAGGTGATCGAACCCGGAAATCCGGGCAGACAGGCGTTCTGCGGAACCCACGGACAAAGCGCCGGTTTCACGAGCGAGGCGGCCTGCCTGGAGGACAACTGGTACTTCTACGGTCGGCTCGTCGGCAACTCGGGACCCGGGCGGACGCTGGAGCGCGCGTCCCGCACCCAGAGGATCGCCGCCTCGCTGGAGCGTGACATCGAGTCGCTGGGCGGGGCGGCCGTCGAGTTCTCCGCCAGCTATTCCCGGGCTTCCGGCAACGCGAACCTTCCAGCCGAGTACGCCTACCGGAAGTTTCTGGCCTTCCGCGGCTTCGGAGGTCCCAACTGCGGCGTGACGGTGGTGGTCGACCCGTCGAGTCCGTCCGGGATGGCGCTCGGCCCCCTCAACGGCGCCGTCGCGGGCCGGGGCGACTGCCGGTACTACAACCCGTTCAGCAACGCGCACCGGCTCTCGGAGCAGCCGGGCGCGCTCTACCGGGATCAGCCGAACCCGGACTACATGCCCGGACTGGAGAACAGCGCGGAACTGATCGACTGGATCAACGAGGAAGTGAATCTGGACAGCTCGGCGGATCTGTTCGTCGCGGACGCCATGCTCAAGGGGGCCGTCTCCGAGGGTCTCGACTACGCCATCGGGTATCAGTTCCGCAGGGTCGGCGTATCCGCGACCCCGAACCAGCCGGGGGACCTGTCGATCAACCCCTGCCCCGTACCGGGAGACCGCAGCTGCCTCGAAAAGGCCGGAGCGTTCACCTTCACCACCGGGCACTACGAGTACCACGACGCCCAGATGGTGAACAGGCTCTTCGCCGAGAGCCGCTTCTCGCTCGGCGGCAGGGTCGAGGGCCAGGCCGCCGCCAACTACGAGTTCCATGGCTCGGTGAGCAGTTTCGATCCCAAGCTGGCGGTGCGCGTGGCGTTGGCCGAACCGCTGGCGCTACGCGGCTCCCTGCAGACGACCTTCCGCACACCCTCGGTGGACGATCTCAACGAAGACCGCAGCACCGGGCTCGAATACGTGTCCGAGGCGGGCATCTACAAGGCGGTGGACGCGTTCGGCAACAGCCAGCTCGTGCCCGAGCGCGCGTTCACCTACAACGTGGGACTGACCTTGCAGCTTCCAAGGTTGCGTGCAACGGCCGATTACTGGAGCTACGACTTCCGCGACGTGATCGACCAAGTGCCCTTCGGGGGCGTGACCAGACTGTACGCGGCAGGCGGTGCCTCCCGGGCCGCCGTGCAGGAGTTCGTGACCTGCCCCGACGGACCGGGGACGGGAACCTGCCATGTGTCGGCCGTCGAGCGGATCAGGGTGACGAACGTGAACTGGCCGGGCATCCGGATGTCGGGAATCGACCTGCACGCGAGCACGCGCCTGCCACTCGGCCAAGGCATCCTGTCGCTGGGTGCCGACGGCACCTACACGCGGGAGTTCTTCGTCAAGGCACTCGAACTCAACGGGGCCGAGGTCTTTGCCGCGCAGGACGCGGCGGGCCAGCTCAACTGGGGCAATCCGATCGCGCCCCCGCTGCCGCAGTGGAAGCTCCGCTTCTCGGCCGGATACCATTGGGACGACTACAGCGTCGTGAACTACTTCAACACCGTCTCGGGGTACGCCAACGAGGTGTTCCCCGACACCGAGTTCGAGCACATCGACCGGTTCGTGGGCTGGGACCTCAGCCTGCTGCGGCGCACATCGAGCACAACCGATGTCGCGCTCTCGGTGATCAACCTTCTCGACGCCGATCCACCGCTGGTAAACTGGGAACAGTCCTACGACGCCTTCACCCACAGCCCCAAGGGCAGGCGCATCAAGCTATCCGTGACCTACCGTCCCGGGACCTGAGGGGAGGCGCTGGCGGAGCCCCGCTACGGTCCTCGGCCACCCTTTACCCAAATGAAAGTGGATGCCGTAGCCATTGAGGAGGCGGGATTCGAGGAACCGTAGCTCCGCAGCATCCGATGACGCCATGGACCAACCGGTCAGCCGAAGGTGCGGCGCAACACGGATTCGTAGATCCCGTCGCCGAACCACTTGCGAATGAGCATCAGCGGACGCGCCGTCGCGCCCTTCACGTACCGCCGCCGCGGCCGGGCGGCAGTAGCCGCCTCGACGAACACCCGGGCGAGCACCTCGGCGTCGGTGCCGCGGCTCGCGGCCTGGGGATCGGACATCATCGCGAAGAACCGGTCCAGACCGGCCTTGTAGGCGCTGTCGGCGTAGTACTTCTGAAGACTCCCCCCCACCACGTGGCCGAACTCGGTCTGGATGAGACCGGGCTGGATGAGGACGACCTGGATGTTGAATGGGGCGGTCTCGATGCGGAGGCAGTCCGACCAGCCTTCGAGCGCGTGCTTGGTCGCGTGATACCAGGCGCCGAAGGGCGTGAAGATCCGGCCGCCCATCGAGGACGTGTTGACGATCCGGCCGGCGCCCTGCGCCCTCATGTGAGGCAGGACGAGTTGGGTGAGGTGTGCAAGGCCGAACAGATTGACCTCGAACTGGTATCTCGCGTCTTCGAGCGGGATGTCCTCGACCGTTCCATAGAGGCCGAAACCCGCGTTGTTGATCAGAACGTCGATGCGTCCCTCGGCGTCGATGATCCGGCGCACAGCCCGTTCGTTGTCCCCGCCCTTCGAGACATCCATCTCGACCGGGGTGATGCCGTGTTCGGAAAGGTCCTCCATGCGATCCGCCCGGCGTGCGCCGGCGTAGACGGTGTGGCCCCCGTGGGCCAGGAGGATCGCGGCCTCCCGGCCCATGCCGGAGGAAGCCCCTGTGATGAGTATTACCTTGCCCAAGTCGCTGCTCCTTCTCTCGGTATTGGCTGAAGACGCTTCACGCGGGAGCTTCGAGACGTGGATCGTCGTGGGAGCCTGCTTCCCACCGCGACCCATCGCCCCTGTCCGGCTCCCGCCGGGGTGATCCGCTCAATCTAATGGCGACCGACCTGGGGTGGCGTCCCAACGGAGGTGATCGCCAACCGGGCGCGGTCGGCTGCTGTCCACGCGCATCGGCTGTTTCTCGGCTCGCCCCGGCTGGTTGCCGTGTTTCCACGTGTGGTCAGGTGCGGGGCCATCGGCGTCATTCCAGAGGGATCTCGCGCCCACCGAGCACGGTGATCCAGACGAGCAAACCGTAGAAGACGGGCAGGAGAATCACCGCGCCGATCGCGGCCATCAGGGGGATCGTCCCGATCCCGGAAAAGCCGAGCGCGCCCACCACGGCGGCCGACGCGACGGTGACGCGTCCGGCGCCGCGGTAGAGTCGCCGGGCTGTCTTCGGGATGTGGATCAGCCGCATCAGCGCGGCGATGCTGAGAAGCGCCAGCGCCATGGCCCCGGCCAGCAGCCACCGCGCTTCGGCGGGCACCCCTCCTCCAGACGCGTGCTCGACGATGTTGAGCGTAGCGGCCCCGACCGCGACGATCCCGAATCCCGTCGTGAGGTGGAGATAGATCCACCCGTAGCGCTTCCCGAAGCTCGGCGTGGGAGGACGATGCGAAACGAAGTCGAAGTAGAGCCACCACAGGCCGAAGGCGAGGAACATGCCGAGGGCAGCGGTGGCCCCCACCGTGGCGCCGAGTTCGTGACTCCCGGCGACGCCCCGGACCACGCCGACGATGACCTCGCCCAGCACTATGATGGTGAAGAGGCCGAAGCGCTCCACCGTTGACGCGGTCGTGCGAAGGCTCCTTTCAAGCTCGGCGGCCACGCCGGGATCGGATGTCCTCCCAAGGAAGACCGCGAATGGCATGACGAGCAGAACGACCCCGCCGCCGCCCCACAGGAACACGGCCAGCCCAACGGGCACGAGCGCCGAAGCGGCGAAGGCCGCCGCGGCCAGAAGGACCGCCCCCGCGTAGTGGTTCGACAGCGATCGGTGTGCCGCGTCGTGAATGCCGGTTCGCCACCACAGGTAGGCCACAATGAGGAGGTGGGACGCGAAGGAAAGAGCGAAACCCACGGCCCCTTCGCCGAACGCGGAGTGCACGAAGACCGCCATGGCCCCAACCGCAAACATCTGGGCAAAGGTGAAGACCCGCGTACGAAGGTCGTTGCGCCCGTGCCACTCGTGATACATCGAGCCGTTCAGCCACGCGAGCCACACGAGCGTGAACAGGAACGCGGCCTTGGAGATCCCCGCAGCGTCGACGTGGCCGGCCAGGTAGTGACCCACCTCCGCGATGACCACCACGTAGACCAGATCGTAGAAGAGCTCCAGGAAGGTGACCCGCCGGTCCTCGACAACCTCGCTCGAAGGTCGTGGCGGCCGCCACAGCGTCCGCAGGGAGATGCGAGGGATGTTCGTCATGCTTGGGCAAGCCCCGCGACCGTCGAGCGTCTCAGGGCTCGCCGAGGGCATCGCCGTCCTTCAGACACCGACGGACTCCTGGCTCAGCGACCACAGGCGCTCGACGGCCGCATTGTCGAGCGCCTCCCTGTCGTGCCGCCGGATCGCGTCCTCGTAAACGTACTGCCCGCTCACGCCGTCGTACCGCGGCGACAGGGCGACCGCGAGGATCCGCTCCGCCGCGACTTCCGGCGGGGACGCAAACGCCTTCATCAGCAGCCCCAACACCCGCCTTACGCCCTTCAGGTCTCGCACCAGGGCCGTCTTGGTGAATCCGGGATGCAGAACGTTGACCGTGACACCGGAACCCTCGAGGCGGCTGGCGAGCGCCCGGGTCGCCATGTTCGTGGCCAGCTTGGATTGCGAATACGCCTTGAGCGCGCCCCAGTTGCGCGTAAGCTGAAGATCGTCGAAGTGGATGTGCCCCGTACCCGCCGCGGCGGAGGAAAGGTGGACGATGCGCGCCGGAGCCGACTCCTTGATCCGATCGAGCAGCAGTTGAGTCAACAGGTGCGGGCCGAGGTAGTTGACCGCCCAAGTCATCTCGTAGCCGTCCGGGGACAGGGTCCGGTCCCACACGATGACGCCGGCGCAGTTGACGAGCAGGTCGATGTGCGGACACTGCTCCAACAGCGTGACGGCGCAGGCGCGAACGCTCGCCAGCGAGCCCAGGTCGCACTCGACGCCGACCGCCCGCGCCGTGCTGGCCAACCGGTTGAGATCGTCAACCGTCCGCGCGGTCTTCTCGGGGTTGCGGCCAACGATATGGAGGGTCGCATTCATCCGCGCGAGCCGCCGGACCGCCAAGTGGCCCATGCCGTCAGTCCCCCCGGTGAACACAACCCGCTTGCCGGTCAGGTCGCGCCGCACCGACTCGGCGGGGTGCCTCCGCCTGCGCAACATGGCCAGATACATGTCAAGCCGGCCTCCAGACATCGTCGTGCCTCCATCCGTTGGACGCCGCCCCCAAGCTCGCCGGTCCGGCACCGGCGGCTCCGGGGCCTCCACTATCGCGCCAGCCCAGATTCTTCGGAACAATGAGTTGGTCTCGAACCGCAGAATCTAACGGAACACGACCTCCGGAGCTTCGCAACAACCGCAAGCGATGCCGCCAACGGAGGGCGATTGTCAAGCCGGTCGCGGTCGGGAGAGGCTCCCACTACACGCCCGGCGCCATGTTCCGATTCCTCGGCAACTCGGTCCAAGGCCGCGGTTTCCGCTCGCGCCGTGCCGCGCACCGAGGTGGCGGTCGGCTGCCGCTCCGTCGGCGGCGAGACGGCGCGATTCTTGCTATATTGTGAGTCCTTAACCGGCATTGGCAGAAAGTGGAAACCGTATGGAATCCAGCCGGGCGACACGGTGGCCGCCTCGGCGGGGTGGTTCGCGGTTGGTCATCCTGCTTGGCATCGTGTTGCCGGCGCTTTCCTGCCATGACGACGCACCGGAACCGATGAGCGCGTTCACGGAGACAGTGCCTTCGGCGCAATCCAGTCTCGCGGAAGCGGACCGCGCAACGCTTGTGGATTTCTATCGTGCGACCGGCGGCGACCGTTGGCGGCGGCGCGACGGCTGGCTTTCGGACGACCCCCATCGGCACATGGCACGGCGTTAGGGTGGGAAGGCGGTCGGGTGGTGCGGCTCGACCTCGGAGACAACCACCTGAGCGGACGCCTTCCGAAGGTCGTTGCCGAACTGGCCGGACTTCGCGTTCTTAGACTGGATCTCAACAGGCTTTGGGGCCGGATTCCGCCCGAGTGGGGCGATCTCTCCGAACTGCGGGAGTTGGCGCTGTCGCAGAACCTCACCCTCCGGCACCATTCCGCCCGAACTGAAGCGACTGTCGCGCCTGCAAGTTCTTCAGTTGCGGTACGCGGGCCTTGAGGGTCCGCTGCCCACGTGGCTGGGCGAACTGACCGACCTGTACGAACTGCGTTTGTCCGGGAACTGCTTCGACAGCCCGATTCCACCGGAACTCGGGAATCTGCGCAATCTGCGCACCCTGTATCTGTCCGCTGCCGAAGTCTGGGGACCGATACCGCCGGAGCTTGGCAACCTGTCGAAGCTTGGATACCTGTCACTCGTCGACCGCCACCGTCTCGGTTCGCACCGACCGCGGCGTGTCCGCCTCCGCGGACGTGGCGGTGGAGGGGAGTTGGACGTGGAACGCTTCGCCCTGACCGGCTATACGCTCGTCTGCGCGGACAGCACTGGCGCGATAGCGGCAACTGGCTCACGGACGCTCCGCTCGCTGAGTGGCACGGGTGTCACCGTGGATTCGCGCACCGGCAAGGCGCGTCGGTCCGCTCAGCCGCTCGGCCGCCCAGTCGCGGAAGCTCGAACGGAATCCGTGCGGCAGGGTCGGGATCCGCAACTCCCTGAACAGAGCGCTGAGGGGCTTGCAGCCGCACTCCCCACGCGGACTGGAACACTCCACTCCGACCGGGGCGCGTTCGCCTTCGCCTCGGCCAGAACCTCCTGCGCCCGCGCCGAAAGCGGCACCTGGTGCTCGCGCCGGTTCTTCATCCGCTCCGGCGGAATCGTCCACACTCCGGCCGCCACGTCAATCTCCGTCCAGCGCGCCCCGCGCACCTTCCCCGGACCGGCAGGCCGTCAGCGACAGGAACTCAAGGGACAGCTTCACCAATGCCCCCGCCCCGGATCGCCGAATCGTCTCGATCGCCCCGGCCACCTCCCCGTGGGGCAGTGCCTTGCGGTGCATCAGGACATGGCCGGGCTTCGGCAGCGCCGCCCTGATCGCCTCGCCCGCCGGGTTGTCCACCCGGTAGCCTTGCGCGATCGCCCCCAGATCGGAAGCAGCACGCCCATGATGTCGACCGACGTGATCCGGTCCACCGGCTTCCCTCCGATCCTCGGGTGCGCGTACATGCGGAGCGTCGAGGCCCATTGGGCCGCGTGCTTGGCGGTCCACGGCGTGCGGGCGCATGGCGAACACTTCCGCCGTCGCCCGCTCGAAGGTGGGCACCGAGCGCCGCCGTGTCCTCCTCGGGTCCCCGCCCGCTCTGGCCACCTTGCGGTTGGCCGGCGCGGCGTCGCTTGCCTCGGCCAGCGTCATGAGGCGGACGGGACCGAGCCCCAATTCCCGGCGCTTGCCGTGGATCAAGAGCCGCTGGATCCACTGCTTGTAGCCGGACGGCTCAACCCGCAGCGCGAGGCCGTGCTCGTCCGAGTGGTCCCCGGCAGGGGCTGACGAGGAGCTCCGCCCCCTCGACCCCCGACAGCTCCGGGCTCCGGGCTCCGGCGGAAGTTCGCGTCCCGCCTCGGTGCGGCAAGCTCCGGATCCGCCGCCGCCTGCGGCCCCCACCATTTCTCCAAAGCCGGCCGCTTGGTGCGTCCGCCGGCGGGATCGCCGTGGGCGCCGCGTTGGGCTCCCGGCCAGCACGCCACCGTGTCCCGGAAAGATCCTCCCTCCACGCCCGCCTTCCGCGTGGCGGACGCGACAAGCGGAACCACGCATCATCTGTGCCTTTTGTAGAGGAACCACCCGCCGACACCGATACCACCGGATATGACAACGTACGGCACGCAACGGCCTCCGATCCCATCGCTGGCGCAGGCAGCGCCGCCGTACAGGAAGTTGAGCCCACCCACGACCATCATGCCGACGCCGACGTACTTGAGCACAGGGTCCTTCTCCTCCTGCTCCTGTCGGAAGTCCGCGAAGGCGCGTTGGAACGATTGTCGGCCATGCAACGAAGTCGTCAGGGTCGCGCCAGCGGGTACCGCACGCGAGGCGTTCAAGTCGGCCGCCGGATTCGATGGAAACGGAAGCGGCTCTGTGAACGCAGAGAGTCTCGGTGCCACCGCAACATTCCCGCTCCGCAGCGTGCTTGCAGGAATGCGGCTGAATGTGACGACGTCGGGGAACAGGAGCGCTCGGGCGGTGAGGGCGCGTGAGGCTTCTCCGGCGCCAATAGAGGGGAACGTCTGGGCGTCTGCGGGCACCGCCTCGAGCGCGGCCCCGACCATGAGGAGCCTGATGATGGTTGGGATCGACATTGCTTTTCTCCTTCTCGGTGTTGGGAAATCAGGGACAGTCGATTGAACCTTCGAATCGCAGCCCCTGGGCGGGCTCCTCGCCGATGAAGAAAGAGCACGGGTTTCGCGCAGATGGAGACCGCCGCTGACCCGAGGGAGTGGACACACTTCCCCTTCCACGACGACTGTTTCGAGTCCGTCGCGGTGCATCCGAGTACATTGGTTGCGTGGCCGGACCTTCGACCAAGCTGAGCGGCCTAGATGGTGTCGGCCTGCGTCGGCGAGGGGGCGAACAGGCGGGGCGTGCCTAGCAGCAGGGCGACGAGGAGGAGGGGAGAAACGGGGGCGGTAGCGCCGGAAACGCGCGTCAGGCTCGGCTCGGCTCGGCTCGGCTCGGCTCGGGCCAACGATGGCGCTGTAACGGAACGACTTCATCGTGTCAACCCCCTGTAGAATGGCTGGTTTCTGGGGCAGGCACGGGGCAGGCCTACTTCAGCAATTAAAGATAGTCGAAACGCCTCATCCAGACAAAGCGCGGATCGCCGTTCCTCCCGTGGACGGCGGGCGGGAAGCGAAAGACGAAGCCCGCCTGGATCGCCACGAACCTCGTCGTCGTGTCATACACCGAATGGTCCCTTACAACCGGTTGCGCCCGTCGCAGGCGCCCGTCGCAAAACCTCGACACCAGGACACCACGGACGGGCTCATGCGGCGCCTCCTGCTGGCACGGCACGCCAAATCGAGCTGGGGCAACCCCGCCCTCACGGACCACGACCGTCCGCTGAACGCGCGCGGCTACCGTGCGGCGCAGCTGGTCGGCGCAGCCCTGAGCGAACTGGGCTGCGTGCCGGACGTGGTGCTCTCGAGCACCGCGACCCGCACGCGCGAGACCTGGGTGCAGATGGAACCGCACTTCGGCGGCCATCCCCGCGTCGAGTTCCATCGCGCGCTCTACACTTGCCGCGCCGCGCGATGTGCTGGCCGCGATCGCGGACGCCCCGGACGAGGCCGAAACTGTCATGGTCCTCCAGGTCACAACCCTTCCACGCATGCTCTCGACGGACAGCTGGACCGGCGCCGACCAGGGTGGCGAGCTCAGGCACTTCATCCTGCCGAGAAGGCTGGAATAGCGGGTCCGACGCCTGCCCGCGCTGATCGCGCGGCCCTCGCTCCGGCGTTACTTTGCCCGTTCCGCTCAGAGCTTCATCCCCGGAGGCGGCATTGACCAGCGAGGCGAAGAAACGGAAGGAAAAACCTGGCCGCGAGGTCCTCGCCCGGATCTTCCGCGAGGGCGTCTACCCCTATGAGACCAGGATGAAGCGGCGCGAGTACGAGCTGCACAAAGCGAGTCTGCAGGTCGAACTGCTCAAGGTCCAGCGCTGGGTCAAGGACTCCGGGATCAAGATCGTCGTCCTCTTCGAGGGGCGTGACGCGGCCGGCAAGGGCGGCACGATCAAGCGGTTCAGGGAGCACCTCAACCCTCGCGGCGCCCGCGTGGTGGCACTCGACAAGCCCCGCGACGTCGAGCGGGGCCAGTGGTACTTCCAGCGCTACGTCCAGCACCTGCCGACGGCCGGCGAAATGGTGCTCTTCGACCGCTCCTGGTACAATCGGGCCGGCGTCGAACGCGTCATGGGGTTCTGCACCGGGCAGGAGTACCTCGAGTTCCTCCGCCAGTGCCCCGAGCTCGAACGCATGCTGGTCAACAGCGGCATCATTCTTTTCAAGTTTTGGTTCTCGGTCTCGCAGGAAGAGCAGCTGTACCGTTTCGATCGGCGCAAGACCGACCCGCTCAAACAGTGGAAGATCTCGCCCATAGACATCGCGTCCCTCGACAAGTGGCCCGACTACACGCAGGCCAAGGAAGCGATGTTCTTCTACACGGACACCGCCGACGCGCCCTGGATCGTCGTCAAGTCGGACGACAAGAAGCGCGCGCGGCTCGCCACCATGCAGCACTTTCTGTCCAGGCTCGAATACCCGGACAAGGACGCCGAGGTCGTGACAGGACCCGATCCCCTCATCGCCGGCCCGGCCACGCGCGTCGTCAGCCGCGACGAACCCATGGCGGATGCGCCCGGTTCCGTGGTCCCTTAGAGGCTCCGGTAGTAGATCCCTTCCATTCCGACACTCGCATTGGAAATGGCGGGCAACGCAATCTGCACCCCCGCGCCCAAGGCGATTCCGGCGTCGCCCCCCGTACAGAAGATCGTTGCCAGGTGGCCCTTCTCGCGCGACAGGAGGTTCGCAACCCAAGGGCCGACAAGGACAAACCAACGACCGCGAACCGGATGTCCGGGAGCGTAGGAGCATCGAGAACTGAAGGTAGCTCGTCGAGAGTCTCTCGTTGCCGGGCTCGCCGTTGGCGTCGTATCCGGACGCTGCACCCCCCTTTCGGGTGTAAGCGGTGCCAATCCGAAGACCGAAGACATCGCCGGACTTGGAGACCGGGATGTCGAAGTCGGCTCCGAAGATGAGCCCCCGAACGGCGTCGGTTGCGGACTTGGGACAATGCCGGTGGACATGGCGTAAAATCGACGCCTCCGGGAACAGCCATCCTTGCACTTCCCAACCCAGCCCGGACGCCGACGGTTGTCTGGGCGGCCGCTGGCAACGCAGTCGAGAGTACCATCAACACAAGCACCATTCTGCACATCCGGCCCTCCTCCGGCAGGTGGCAAGCTACCTGAAACCTGCCCGATCAACCGCCAACTCGTCCAGTTCGGGATCGAGGCCCCGCAGGTGGCGTGGAGGCGCGGCTGGGGCTGGCCGATCCGCGTCCCGGACAGTGCTGGAACCCGTTGGACATCGCCATTTCGACGGCTGTTGACATCGCCCGAAACGTTCGCCTGACTGTACGTCATGGCGATTCCGACAGCCCGCAATTCCGCGTTCCGAAGGACGGTTTTGCCCGCTAATGCCGGAGAGCCAGCCGACTCCGTGTTGAACACGGAGGCTGGCAAGGGGAGGGCTCCGCTCCCCTTAGAGACCCCTTGGGCTTCCCGCGCCGTGGTCGGCGCGGCGGAGGACGGAGCTACCTCGGGAGCCTCGTCCCCGTTCGCGTCGATGGCCGTGTGGCGGCGGTAGACGCTTCGGGGACCAGCCATCGCGGCGCATCCGTCGCTCGCGATCCGTGCGTGCTTCGGCTCGGACTGTCTGGGAGTCGAAGGGGCGTAGCCCCTCGTCAGCCCTTGTGTATTACCGGGGTAGGCGGGCTTGTCTGGTCTTCTCCCCGCCGCCCCGGGTCAACTTGAAGTCCGGGTCGGTGAAGCTATCCAGCTCTATGCCCGTCACTTCTCCGTTCGCATCGAACGTGACGGCAGTGGGTCCGGTGTAGATCAGCCCGGCATCAATCTCGCCGTCCTCCACCGTTCCGTACAGCATGTCGATATGCAGGGGAAATTCGAGTTGATCGTTCGGCCTGACGGTCAGATGGGCGAAGACCCTGACATCCTGGAGCAGGATCCTGCTCTCGTCGCAATTGGGGATCAACAGCGTCCACCCGGACACCGAATCGCTTGCCTCCACGGGCCCGGGAATCGTGATCAAGACCGTCCCGGTGAGTCGGGCCTCATCCCGTCCGGCATCTGTGAGCCAGTGGGCCTGTCGAACCTCGTACCGCATGGAAATCGCGTCGCGCGCCATGCCGGTCCAGGTGCCGGTCAGGTCGATCGGCACGACTGCGGGGAAATCGGGATCGTAGCACTCGTCGTTCGTGAGCGGCTCGCAACCCTGCAAAGCGAGTGCCGCGATGGCCAGCAGGGGCTTTCCGGCCCTCATCGCGGTGCTCGCGATGGGGCGGACTCGACCACCGTCACACCGACCGTGCGCGTCACCGACCGGCCCTGTGGCTGCTGGTCGTCGCCGCTGCCATCGCCCTCGGGCTCAGTCGCGACGATGGAAACGGTGGCCATGCCCGGCGACCGCGCCTCGAAGGCCAGCGAATACGAACCCTCCTCGATAGCCACCGACACCGCCACGACCGTCGTGTCGGAAGACGTGGCGCTGAGTGTCAGGGGGTCGTCGTCCCAAAAGAGGTTCTCGGCCTTCGAGATCGTCAGCGACCGGCCGACGGTCAGCACCTGGTCGGTAAGTTCGACGGCTGATGCCTGCGGAGGCTGGTTCGCAAAATGCAAGCCGTTGATCTCGTGCCCGCAACCTCCGAGCACGATCCCGGCCAGCACAATGAACGTGCATTGCCGCGTCTTCGTCATCGGCTGTCGTCCTTCCTGAGACTCCTGGTGATACCCGGACCCTCGAAGATCGCTGGCCCGACACGGGCGAAGGCGTCCCGGATCCGGTGCTGCATTGGAACCAGCCTGGACCCTAATCCCAAAGCTGGCTACGAATGTCAGCCTTCGATAGAGGGAAAACACCTCGACTTCGTGAGGGAAATCCCCCCTCAGGCCACGAGAGGGAATCCCTGCCGTCGAACCTCGGACGCCAAGCCACCACGAGCGGCCACATCGTCCAATCCGCACGTCGCACGACACACCAAACCAGGATGCGAAGACTGCGGGAAGGTGGGCGCTGCAAGTGTCAGGGTTGAGCCTGATTGAACATCGCGGACTGGCAATGGGTGGCTCCGCCCCCCTTTGACCCCATGGGGCTTTCGCGCCATCGACTTTGACCGCACGCGATCCTTGCGGCCCCGCAAGCTTCCAAGTGACCGTGCCGAACCGGGCACCAGAGGTAACGGACAATCCCGGCCCAATGCGGTGCAAACAGGAGACTCGCTGTCGCTCGATCCCGCGGAACATGTCAGCGACCCCGATGGTATGAAAACTCACCGACGGACCAGGTCCGCCAAGACGAGGTTTGTCAGCCTGCTTGGTGGGAGATGAGAGGAGACCGCAGTGACGAAGAGGACCGCGCTCTCGTTGAGGTGGCCGATGATAATGGCGGCAGGAGTGGTTGGATTCGGTGGGTGCCTTGGTAGTGTACCGCGGATGCTGAGTCGGCCAGTTACAGGTCAGGCGGGAGGGCTCGATTGCGCTAGCGCGACGCTTGTCGAGCTGGGGTATACGATCACTGACGGGGACCGCGCGACAGGCTTCGTCAGAGGCGAGCGTCAGCGGCGGTGTGGGTTTTTCTGCAGCCATCGAAGCACAGACATCCTTATGGTGAGCGAGACTACTTCCGAGGGGTCGAAGCCCCAGTTGAACGTCACAGCGTCCCTCGTCGTCGAGCACGACGACGAGTGGCCGAGCGACGAGGGCCCGAGCGACGAGGGCTTGGCGAACGCCGAGCAACTCTTGGAACGTTGTGCCGGCGTGAGTGGGGGGAGTACGAGTCCGGTGAAGCCGTCACGGAGCCTTGGGTTCCGACCGGTGGCAGCCTCCATGTGGGCACCTCCATCTCCCGGTGCCGGTGTGCAGGCTTAGAAGCATAACCTGTTGAATCCGATTTGTGGGCGATACATCGGCCCTCTTGGGCGAGTGTTTGGCGATGATTCCTCCTTTCTTTGGAAAGGACGAGCAGTGACGGACGATATCGTGACGCCGTGCTGCAGGAGGAGGCGGGACAGCGACCGCGCCGCTGACCGGTGCGCGCTGCGGCAGCCGCGCGACAGGCCGGGGGTTCGAAGGGGGGCGCAGCATCCCCTTGCCAGCCGCGATGTTCAACATCGCGTGTGCAGAACGCCTAGGGCCAGAATCCCGGCAGGAAGTCACGTAAAGTCAACCGGGACTGCACGATCTGCGTTTCCTGCCGTCTTGCTGGACCTTGCTGGACCGTGCCACGAGAGCGGGAAAAACGGAGTCAATCGGCGGGAATCTCGCGTCCCGTCATGGGCACCCACTCGGGCACCAAACGCCCTGACTCGGTCCTGCAAATCAAGCGAGCGTCACCCAAGAATGGCAGAGGCAAGCAACCGCTTATCGGAGTCCGTACGCTAAGCGTCAGGCTGCGTGCTCAGCCAGTCGCACCCCTCGTCCGAGACCAAGTACATCAGAATCCTGTGAAGCTTCTCCGAATCGTCGATTCGCCGGTCCAGGACGAACAGCGTATCCCCACGGAAGGTCTCCATCGGCCGGATCTCAAAATCTCGCGGCACAGGTGTGTCCACGCACGCCTTCTCGAAGTCTGGCGAGAGGATCCCGACCCACGTTTTCGCGGTGAGCACAGGCATCGGTTCCATCCTCAGTGCCGTCTGGTCGTGGTGGGTGAACAGGAGCCCGCCGCCTGCCCGCGGAAAAAGTTGGCGCAGTCGCGAACTGCCCTCCAGTTGCTCGCGGCCCGGCATGTGCTCGATGTCGATGCGTTCCCGGAGGTCGGCCGGGACGCCTTTCCTCCTCGCCACCGGGATGGCCGCCGTGTCCACCACCTCGCCCCGCAGGTTCAAGACGAACATCTCGTCCAGTCCGGACCAGCCCTGTACGAACCGTCCGTCGGCGTACGCAAGAGAACCGATCCGAAAAAGGCTCGCATAGGACCAGTTGTCGGTGCTGAGCGAGGCGACGTATTCCTTGGGGAGTCCGCCTATGCTCGCGAATTCGTCCGTAGCCGGCCGCCAACGAGTCACCGATGTTTCGCGCTGGAGCTCGAAATCGGTCATCCAGACGTCTTCGCCAATCACCACCGGGGGAGTGATTCCGGCCAGCGCGGGGAAGTTCACGACTCCGGTGTTTCGGTCGAAGATGTTCACCCGCCGCGACCTTGTGGTCTGTGCGGCTACGGTCGAATCGTCTAGCACCATCGGAACCCCGGGGCCTCCGCGAAACTCTCCCGGCCCCTCTCCCGGTCGTCCGTACACCAGCATCAGACTGCCGTCCCTGCGGAACCTGAGGAGCCGTCCCGAAAAGATGTCCGATATGTGGAAGGATCCGTCGAAGGGGTCGACGACCAGCCCGTACGGATTGCCGATGTACAGCGTGTCGGATTCCGGAAGCCGGATGCTGTCGATGGCAACCAGAGCCGGCCCCGCGGCGTCTGCGGAGGCGCGTTCTTCGGGTTCGGCACCGCACCCTTGGATCAGGATCATCCCGGCGAACACGATTGCTGGTACACCGACTGTCCGCGCTCGACCATGGGCTCGAACGTCGGCCACGGCCCAAGCCGCCGACCGAGTCCGAGGCGCTTGGGGTCGGAAGCCGGGTCCTGCCCAAACGGGTCTACAAGGTCGCGGTCGAGGGCTTCCCACGCTTCTTCCCCTTTCGGCTGCTACGAGGGGGGAACCAGATTCACGAGCCGAAGCACCCTCACGAAGGGTACGCCCAGCTCGTCCGCCTCGATGTATGCCATCAGGCCATCGGGACCGAAGGCGTCCGGGATCCGGAAGTTGTCGGCACGTAAGGTCCCCAAGTAGTTGCCCGACGCGTTGTGGACATCGGTAGGACCTCTGGACACCCCGTCCATGGCCGACCGCGTGACCCATACCCGGTCCTCGGCGTCCACGGCCATTTCCTTGATGACTGGCACCTCGGATGCGAATTCCATATCGGGAGCCATCGCCTCCATGAGGGATGACGCTATGTCCTCGCCCTCCGAACTCGACACGCCGGGACCCATGGCGATTACCTGCGTCCCTCCGCCCCTCCGTTGACGCTCCCGGGCAGCCTCGTGCATTCCCGGGGTCACCGGTAGCGGCTCGATCGATCTCTCAAGGGCGACATCGAGGGACCCGTTGGGTTGAAAGACCTTGACCCGGTAGCCCACGGAGTCGACGATGGCAACGCGTCCGTCGGCGAGCGCAGCACCCAACAGGGGTGGCCCGAACGCCAACTCCCGCGGCAGAATCCCGGCGGGCAGCGGCACCTCCAGATCGCCCAAGCGGATCGAGGCACTCCCACCCGGCTCAGTGCTCCGGGTCGGGGGTTCGTATGCACGATGGAATTCCTCGGTTCCCAGCCCCAAGGCATGGATGTCGAACGTGCGCATCTGGCTGCGTCTCAGCAGTAGTCGGCCTTCGGGCAGACTGCCCAGGAGAGTCGCGACGGATTGGAATGCACTGGTCACCAGTGTACCGGGCGCCCCACCAGCCGGGCGAAGGGTACGGGGCGGTTCGCCCATGGTCGTCTGCTCCAGAAAGTTCCCGTTCTCGTCGAAGAGGAGCAGGGCATTGTGGCCGATATCGTTCACCGCCAAGCGGTTGTCGCGGAGTGCCGCGACGCTGCCGACGATGCGCAGTTCTCCAGGTCCGTCGCCGCGCCGAGAGACCTGATGGCTTAGCTGCCCCTCGGGATCGACCACCACGATTCGACCCTGTCTGCGGTCAACCAGAATCAGGTTGCTCGCGCCATCGAAGTGCACCTCCGAGACTTCCGTGAAGGCCTGCCATTCTGCTTCCGCCCGGGCATCGCCAAGCGTGAAGACCTCCTCCGTTGTCGCGGTCAGCGGCATGTCCGGTGCGGCCACAGCCGATCCGGGATCATCCCTGCAACCGACCGCTCCTACGATCAATGCACACGGAAGCCGGAGGGATCGAATCGTCATCATTCACTGCGCTTCGTAGTTGGGAGGAAAGGCAAACGTCAAATCATAGGCGGGCGAACTGGCTTTGCCAATCGCGAGGGCCGGAACCGACGACGACGGACGACTTTCGAGGAAGTGGGGATGCGGCACGCCCTAGTTTCGCTCCGACTGCTTGAGAGGGCACGCGACCTGCCCTCTAGCTTCGCTCCGAAGCCGGGAGGCGAGTGAAGCCTTGGCCGAGATCCCCTGGGCTCGGGAGCATGTCGAAAAGGCGGATGCGGAGCGTTGGGCCAGCCGGTTCACGGGCGCGGCCCACGGGCTCGTCGGACGGTGTTAAGGCGTCCAGCCAGTCTACCCATTGTCATACAATGGGGCTGGCGAGGGGCTGGCTCCCGCCCCCCTTCGAACCCCCCGCTGTTCGCGCTCCCGAGGAGGTCGCGGATGGGGGCGCCGCCCCCTTTCCCCCGTGTCGGTGCGGCGTGATGCCTGAGCGCCGCACCGCCCGTCGTCACCGCCCGCGTATCGGCGGCCGAGTCCGCCACAGGGTTGTCGCCAAGGCGAAGGCGTACCCCGATGGCGTCCCTACGTCCAACGTCCTCGCCGTGGTGGCGGTCGAACCGTCTGCCGGGGGATCCGTTTTGAGCGCCGAATGCGGGTGTTGGTGGCAAGTCCTGCGTGTCCGGCTCACTTTGGGGGTCGCCGGACACGAAATCGCCGTTCGGCCGGACACGGCTCTGGTCGCGCATGTCGCTAGCGCGCTTGCGGTTGCACCACGGCCAGCGGAGCCCGGACGCCGATCCGCGCTCCTTGGACGTGGCTGGGAGTGACCCCCAATCTCGGCAAACCTCGATTGGCGCCAAGGGGGATGGAGCCGGACAGCCCCATCCCCCCCGCCGCTGCGGGGTCACTCCCAGCCAACAGTCCGTCCCGGAAGGGTATCGAGCGCCGCTTCGAGGCGCTGGAGGACCCGTTGCCCGACCACTTGGCCGTCGGGCTGTCCGGCATCGGCGGCCAAGACCGGGACGCGCCCGTTCCGGCTCGCCGTTTGGCCTTCCCGCATGGGATTGATGGACAAGCGACCCGCCGCGGAGGTTGGGATGGAGTGCACATCCCAACCCTCCCAGATGTCACACCGGGCATCGAAAAAGGTGGTCGCTCCGACCACGGCCTCCGTTTCCGGCGCGGCGCAGCCGCCCCGGAGGCCGTGGAGCAACCACAATCCGGACAACGACATGCGCGGTCGCCGATGTGCACGTCCGAACCGGGAATTCGCGCACATTGGGGTCCGTTTCACATGTGCGGCCCTCGCACGGCACCGGACGCGCGTCCCGAGTCCGACCAACCGTCTCCCCAGACGTTCGTGCGCGCCAGGCTCCTTCCGATCCCCGATCATGCTCCTGAACCGTTCGGGTCGGGACGAACCGGACCTGTTGAACGACCTCCCACTCCCACTGGTCAAACACCCCCTCACAGGCGAACTTTCTTTCGCGCAGATCGTGCGGTCCATCACGAGAGGAATCGAATGATGGCACGCACGAAACGAAGTCGGCGCTCCTACGGCGCTGGCGAATGGGGTCGCAACCGGGTCAGGGTGTTTCCCGACCGGAAAACCGGCCTGTACCAGATGGAGTGGCGCGAGAGCGGGCGCAGGCTCACCCGGTCGCTTGGACACCGCGATTGGGCTCGCGCGAAGCGGCAGGCCGACGAGGCCGCCGCCGGGTTCGCGGGGCCGGAGATGAACGGCAAGGCGGAAGCCGAGCCCGAGCCGCTCACCCTGGAACGGCTTTTTGAAATCTACGGTGAGGAGGTGACGCCCACCAAGGCGTATACGTCCCGCATGCACGACCGGGCGGGGACGGCGATGTTCCTCGACTTCCTCGGACGGGACCGAAGACCCGGGACGCTGTCGCGAAGGGACTGGGACCGTTTCATACGGGCGCGGCGCGCGGGCAGAATCGGGCCGAGCGACCAGCCGGTGGGCAACCGGACCGTCGGAGCGGACCTCACGTTCCTGATGGCGGTGCTCAACTGGGCCGCGAGGTCGAGGGACGAGCACGGCCGCCTGCTTCTCGACAGAAACCCGCTCAAGGGTCTCAGGAAGCCCGTCGAGAAGAACCCGGTTCGCGTCGTCGTTACGGACAAGGAATACCGGGCGCTTCTGAAGGTGTCCCGGCAGGTCGGGTGGCGGTTCCATGTCGCGCTCGTGCTGGCGCACGAAACCGGCCACCGGATCGGGGCGATCAGGCACCTCAGGTGGGCCGATATAGACCTTGACCGCGAAACCATCCGGTGGCGCAGCGAGCACGAGAAGACGGGATACGAGCACCGGACCCCGTTGTCCGCAAAGGCACTCGCCGTGCTCAAGCAGGCGTGGAAGAGGAGCCCCGGGATCGTGGACGCGCCGGTGCTGCCGTCGGCGAAGCATCCCTTGAAGCCCGTGAGCCCGTCGCAGCCGCACGTCTGGTGGTGTCGGGCCGAGCAACTCGCGGGGATCGAGCGGAAGCACCGGAGGGGTTGGCACTCGCTGAGGCGCAAGTTTGCGAGCGACCTGATGGACCAGCCGCTGAAGGTGCTCTGCGAGCTTGGCGGCTGGAAAAACGCCAAGACGGTGCTCGCCTGCTATCAGAGGCCGGACGAGGGACAGCTTCGGACGGCTCTGGAAGCCCGCCGCGGGGCGTGCGACTAAGGAATCTCATTTGGCGGGAATCAAACAGCGGGACCTCGACCTCGACATCCCGTAAACTCAAGTGATTCCGCCAGATACCAGACTCGGGGTGAATGTCCGCCCATCACCTACTTCTCCTTCGAGGCTTCAGCCATGCGGAGACATGCCACGCAACTGGCGGCTGCCGGAGTGGACGCGCTCAAGGGCTACGCGGGCCTCGACGCGGAGATGGTCGATTCGCTGGTGCAAGCGGGCGCCGACTTCGGCCTGCCCGTGATTGTGGACCTGGGCTCGCGCGGCGACTACGCGGCTGCGGTCGCGGCGGGTGTCCTGGCGCGTGCCCATGCGCCCTCTGGTCCGCTGAGCGACGAGGAGGTCGCGGCCATGGTGGAACGCGGCACGGCATCGATCACGACGCTGGCCGTGCTGGAGTCGTTCGCGCGGCGGCGGCTGAGCGATCTGGCCTTCCTCGACCACCCGTTGATCGCGGCCACCACGCCGCCGTGGTTCCTCGACGGGTTGCGGGAGCACGCCACCCGCGAGCTTTCGGATGAGGAGGTCGAATTCGCGGCCGCGATCGAGGAGCGCCTCATGACCGCCATGAACAACGTCAAGCGGCTGAGCGACGCCGGCGTGCTTGTTGTCGCGGGCACCGACGCGCCCTACCCCGGCGTCTTCCAGGGCGAAGGCATCCACCGTGAGCTGGAACTGCTCGTCGAGGCCGGTCTCACGCCGCTTCAGGCGATCACCGTCGCCACGCACAACGCGGCGCGGCTCATGGGCGCGAGCGACGAGTGGGGCGCGATCGCCCCCGGAATGGCCGCGGACCTGCTGGTGGTGCGAGGCAACCCGGCCGACGACATCGAAGCGACCCGCGACATCGTGGCCGTGATTCAGCGCGGCGTCGTCCTCGACCGCTCGCAGTTGGTGTTCAGCGCGCTGGACGACTTGGGTTTCCGCACCGTTGGATCGGTGGCCGCCAATTGAGGCGGGGTGTCTCCGGTGATGATCTGACCATCTGCTTGCCAAGTGGATCTGGCTCCTGAACATGGCGATCGACTTCACAAGCGCACTCCCCTACCTGCTTCTCTGGGCGGCGTTGGGCGTTGCGATGTTTCGGGGTCGCAGTTTCGTCGGGCCAACCCTCATGGCCCTCTCGCTTGCCGCCGCGGTGGTCGTCGGCATCGTTGAATGGGCCGGGCTCGCGGTGCTCGCGCTCTTTGCGGGATCCTGCCTGGCCGCCGTACGGACCGAACTCCCCACGGCTCTCCGGACCCTGGCGTGGGGCATCGTCGTGATCCTCGCCGTGACCCTGGCCGCTCATCAGGTGCCGTGGATCCACAATGTTCTCGTCCTCGACGGTGTGTCCGTGTCGGCCTCGGCGGCCGACTACACGCTGTACTGGAACTACGACAAGGGATTCGCAGGCATCCTGCTCTACTCGGTGTGTGTCCAGCCGCAGGAGAGCGCTCGATGGAAGCACGCGATCATGGCCACCGGGACGATCGCCATTCTGACGCTGGCCGTGGTGGGCCTGTCGGCGACGGCGACCGGGTTCGTTGCCTGGGACCCGAAGTGGCCCGCGATCCTCGGCGTGTGGGTGCCGGCCAACCTGCTTCTGACTTGCGTCGCCGAGGAGGCGTTTTTCCGCGGGCTTCTTCAGCGGCAGCTGGGAGGGTTCCTGCTCGGGAGGGTGCGGGCACCGGCGCTGGTGTCACTCCTCGTCGGTGCCGTCGCGTTTGGCATCGCGCACGTCGCAGGCGGGACCACCTATGTTCTGCTGGCCACTCTCGCGGGCATTGGCTACGGCGCAGCCTGTCACTTCACGGGACGCGTGGAAGCCAGCATCGTGGTGCACTTCCTGCTCAACTTGTCGCACCTTGTCCTGTTCACCTATCCGTTCGTCGCATAGGGTTTCAGCTGCCCGCCAAACGGGGTAAGACCATGGAGTCTCCGCAATGAACCAATTTTCGCGTCTTCTCGTCCTGCTGCTCGTCACCGGATGCGCTCCGGGCGCTTCCGACCCGCCTGACCACGCCGACATCGTCAGGACCGCGCTTCACGATTTTCGGGTGGAAGAGGTGGCCGACGGCCTGGTGTGTCCGTTCGCGATGGCTTTCACGCCCGAAGGCGACCTCCTCGTAACCGAGCGTCCCGGCCGGCTCCGGATCATCCGCGACGGGGCTCTCCTTGCCGACTCGGTGGATGGTCTGCCGCCCATCCGCGCGCTCGGACGCGGTGCCCGTTCCCTGAGCGGCTTCGAGCAGGCCGGACTGCGCGACGCGATCCTCCATCCGGACTTCGCGGCCAACCGGCTCCTCTACCTCAGCTACGTGAAGCCGGGGGCGGATTCGCTGGGCACAATCGCCATCGCCCGGGGCCGGTACGAGAACGACCGGCTGACCGATGTCGAGGAGCTGTTCCACGCCGACGCGTTCGGCAACGGGACGGAGCGAAGCTCGATGTGGGGCGGGCGCCTGGTCTTCGACCACGACGGCTACCTGTTCATGACGCTGGGCGACCGGCAGTGGCCTTCGGCGGGCGACCTGGAGGCGCACCCGGCCCAGGATCTGTCGAACCACAACGGGAGCACCATCCGGCTCCACGACGACGGACGGGTCCCGGAGGACAACCCGTTCGTGGGCCAGGCAGGGATCCACCCCGAGATCTGGACGTGGGGCCACCGCAATGCGCAGGGGATGGCGGTCCACCCCGAGACGGGAGACCTGTGGCAGAACGAGCACGGCCCGCAAGGCGGCGATGAACTGAACCTGATCGAGTCCGGCCGCAACTACGGCTGGCCCGTCGTGGGGTACGGCGTGAACTACCGGACGGGTGCGCGGATCCATTCGGGGACGCTCATGGAGGGTATGGAGGAGCCGACGCACGTCTGGGTACCGTCGATCGGCGTCTCGGGAATGCTGTTCTACACTGGCGATGCGTTCCCGGAGTGGCGCGGCGACATGCTCGTCGGTGGGCTGAATGGACGGCGCCTCGCACGGCTCGAGATGGACGGGCGCGAGGTGACGCACGAGGAGACCCTCCTGCAGGGGATCGGTCGCATCCGCGACGTGCGCCAGGGACCGGACGGGTTCGTCTATGTGGCCATCGACGGAGAGGCGCGGGACATCGACGGTCCGGCGACCGGCATCGTGCGGCTCGTGCCCGCCGGCCGGCGATAGGCCGGTCTTCCGCATGGCGGCGGCAGAACCCGTTTCCTATGTTGAAAGGTTGGCCATCGTCATTCGTCGATAATCGAAAGACGGGCGCGTGAAGACTCTGGTTGCGAGTACGGTTCTGTTGTTCTGGTTGGCCCTCTTGGGGCAGCCCTCGGGGGACCGTGCGTCCGGTCCGGTACCCACCGTGCATCTCCCTGAACTCCACGGGGTTGCCCTCGCCGACACGGCCGATCTGACCAGTGCGGTCCAGCGCTACTGCGTCCGCTGTCACAACGAGCGCCTCCTGCGCGGCAACCTCACGCTGGAGGAGTTCGACGTGGCGACGGCGCACGAGCGGGCGCCGACGGCGGAAAAGATGATCCGGAAGCTGCGCGCCGGGATGATGCCTCCGCCGGGCCAGCGCCGACCACCGCCGGACACGCTGCTCGCCCTCGTCCAGACGCTCGAGACCGTGGTCGACCGGGAGGCAGCCCGTGACCGAAACCCCGGCTCGCGGCGCTTCCAGCGGCTGAACCGGGCCGAATACGAGCGCGTGATCCGCGACCTCCTCGACCTCGAGATCGATGCGGGCCGCTGGCTGCCGGCGGACACCTACCTGGGCGCCTTCGACAACATGGCGGACGCGCAGGGCCTCTCGACCACGCTCCTCGAGGCGTACCTGAGGGCCGCCACGGAGGTGAGCCGGCTCGCCGTCGGGAACCCGGACGCAAGGTCGAAGACGGCCAAGTACACCAACCCGATCGACGTTTCGCAGCACGCCTGGGATCACATCGAGGGCACGCCGTACGGGACGCGCGGCGGAATGGTCGTGACCCATGACTTCCCGGTGGACGGGGAGTACGTGTTCTCGATCGAGACGCTCTTCGGTCAGGGGACCGGCTTCCAGGATGTCGACATCTCCGTAAACGGGGAGGGCGTCGCCCTCCTGGGCCTCGAGCACGGCGGACGCACATCGGTGCCGATCCGCACCGAGCCGATCTTCGTGCGGGCGGGCCAGCGCCAGGTCGCGGCGGCGTTCGTGCGCACGATCGAAGGGCCGTACGAGGACCGCCTGAAGACACCGGGGTGGTCCTTCGTCGGAGGCGAGGACTCCCAGGCGTGGGCGAACTACGGGATCACGGCGCTCCCCCACCTGAGCGAGCTGATGATCACCGGTCCGCGGCGCAACACGGGGCTTTCGGAGACGCCGAGCCGGAGGAGGGTCTTCCACTGCCATCCGGAACGCGGGGCGTCCGTAACGGGGGATCCCGGGGGGGCTCGGGACTGCGCCGAGTCGATCGTGACGCGCCTCGCGCGCGAGGCGTACCGGCGCCCGGTGACGGAAGAGGATCTCGCCGGCCCGATGTCCTTCTACGACCTGTCGGCGGAGGATGAGGGGTTCGAGATCGGCGTTCGGACCGCGCTCCAGGCGATTCTGGCGAGCCCATCCTTCATCTTCCGCCTGGAACAGGCTCCGTCCGAAATCGCCCCCGGCGAGAGCTACCGAATCGCGGACGTGGACCTCGCCTCGCGCCTCTCGTTCTTTCTGTGGGCGGCGAGCCCGGACGACGAACTGCTGACGCTGGCCGCCGAGGAGCGGCTCTCGGACCCGGCGGTCCTGGAGTCGCAGGTGTGGCGCATGCTGGCGGACCCGCGGTCCGAAGCGCTCTCGACGCGTTTCGCCTCGCAGTGGCTGCGCCTTCAGGACGCGGAGGACAACCAGCCGGAGCCCTATCTCTATCCGGACTTCACGGGTCAGCTGCGAGAGGACATGATCCGGGAGACGCAGCTCCTCTTCGATCACCTTGTTCAAGAGGACCGGAGTCTTCTCGAACTCTTCACGGCGGACTACACGTTCCTGAACGGGCGCCTCGCGGCACACTACGGGATTCCGGGGATCTCGGGATCCGAGTTCCGGCGCGTGACCTACCCGGACGACAGCCGGCGCGGCGTGCTGGGGCACGGGAGCGTGCTGCTCCTGACGTCGATGTCGGCGCGCACCTCGCCCGTGCTGCGCGGCAAGTGGGTGATGGAGGTCCTGATGGGCACGCCGCCTCCCCCTCCGCCGCCCAACATCCCCGCCTTCGACGACACGGAATCCGCCCAGGACGGACGGCGGCTGACCACGCGGGAGCGGCTCGAGATCCACCGGGCGAATCCGACGTGCCATTCCTGTCACAGGTTCATGGATCCGATCGGGCTCGCTCTGGACAACTACGATGTGACGGGACGGGTGCGGGTTCGAGAGAACGGCGTTGCGCTCGACACGCGGGGGACCTTCTACGACGGGACCGATGTGAGCACGCCCGCGGACCTCGTCAATGTGCTCATGAAGCGCCCGATTCCGCTGGTCCGCAACTTCACGGCGCACTTCCTCGCGTACGCCGTCGGTCGCCGAGCGGAGTACTTCGACCAGCCCGGGATTCGGGCCATTGCGCGCCAGGCGGAAGCCGACAATTACAGAATGTCCTCGTTCATCCTCGGGGTCGTGAACAGCGACCCGTTCCGGATGGCGCGTCCAGCGCCCGCCGTGGACTTGGAGGGTGAATCGGAAGATCGCTCAAGAAGCGGAGAGGGTTCATGAACTTCATTACCGGTACCCACCTTTCGCGCCGCACCTTCCTGCGGGGAGCCGGTGCCAGCGTGGCGCTGCCCCTGCTCGACGCCATGATCCCCGCCGGACGGCTGTGGGCCGACCCGATGAAGAAGGCGGGATTCACGCGGCTCGTCTGCATCGAGGAATCGATGGGAGCGGCGGGTTCGAGCGACTGGGGCGACGCCCGTCACCTGTTCGCGCCGGCGGCGACCGGGCGCGACTTCGAGCTGGTCGCGGACAGCCAGCTGAAGCCGCTGGAGGCGTTCCGCGACTACATGACGATCGTCAGCAACACGGACTGCCGCTCGGCTGAAGCGTTTCGGGCGGAGGAGATCGGCGGCGACCACGACCGATCGACGGCGGTGTTCCTGACCCAGGCGCATCCGAAGCAGACGCAGGGGTCCGATATCTTCCTCGGCACCTCGCTCGACCAGCTGCACGCACAGCGGTTCGGGCAGGATACGGTGCTCCCGTCGCTGGAGCTCTGCATCGAAGGCATCGATCGCGGCGGGGGCTGCGCGTACAACTACCACTGCGCCTACACGACCTCGCTCGCGTGGGCCTCGCCCAGCCAGCCGCTTCCGGCGATCCGGGAGCCGCGCGTCGTGTTCGAGCGGCTGTTCGGCGTCGGGGACACGGCCGAGGACCGGGCGGCGCGTCGGCGCACCGACCGCAGCATGATCGACTGGATCACGACCGAAGTCGCCCGGCTCAGGAGGACCCTGGGCGCCACGGACCGGGTCGCGCTGGACGAGTACGTCGAGCACATCCGCGAGATCGAGCGCCGGATCCAGCTGGTCGAGGCCCGCAACTCGAGCGGCGAGGAGCGGGCGATGCCCGAAGCGCCATCGGGTGTGCCGGACTCCTTCGAGGAGCACATGCGGTTGATGTTCGATCTGCAGCTGCTCGCACTCCAGACGGACCTGACCCGCGTCATCACCTTCAAGACCGGCTTCGATCAGTCGAACCGGACGTTCCCCGGCAGCGGGACGACGAAGTCCATCCACGGGGCCTCGCACCACGGCAACGTCGCCGAGGACATCATGGACTTCAACAGGATCAACACATACCGGCTCGGGCAGGTCGCGTATTTCCTGGAGAGGATGCGCGATACGGTGGAGGGCGACGCCTCGCTGCTCGACAAGACGGCGATCGTGTGGGGCTCGCCGATGGCGGACGGGAACCTGCACAACCACCGGCGCGCCCCGCTTCTCGTGCTGGGACGGGCGAACGGGGCGCTCGAGGGCGGCGTCCATCTGCGCGCGCCGGGTGGCACCCCGATGGCAAACGCCTTCGTAAGCCTCATGCGGAAGATCGGACACCCGGAGATGGCTGCGTTCGGCGACAGCGACGGGGTGTTCTCGCTCGACGTCCCGGGCAAGGCGGAATCGGGCGGGAGCGGCTCGCCATGAGGGCCGCCGCGGTCGCGATTCTGGTCGCGGCGGTGCTGCCGGCGACCCTGGCGGCGCAACAGGCCGTTGGGGACGACACGCTGCTCGACCCCGCCCGGCGCGGTGAACTGGCGGCGGTTCGCGAGTTGATCCGCCACGGCGCGGACATCGATGCGGCACGGGGTGACGGGATGACCGCACTGCACTTCGCCGCCGAACGCGGGCACGCCGAGGTGGCCCGCTCGCTGATCGATGCGGGAGCAGCGGTCGGCGCCGGGACACGGATCGGCCGCTATGCGCCGCTGCACCTGGCCGCGCGGGGTGGCCACGGCGCCGTTGTCGCGGTCCTGCTGGAGGCCGGCGCCGACCCGAACGCCGCGACGACGAACACCGGCGTGACCCCCCTGCACCTGGCCGCAGGCGCCGTGAACGATGGCGCGGCGGTGATCGCCCTGCTCGAGCACGGCGCCGACCCGAACGCACGCGAGCGGTCGGCGGGTCAGACGCCCCTGATGTTTGCGGCGGCCGCAAACCGGGCCGCAGCCGTAACGGCGCTGCTCGAGGCCGGCGCCGACCCCGGCATTGCAACGGCCGAGGTCGATGTCCTGCCCAGTCTGGCGCTGGACCGAGAAGCCAACCGCCGCTTCCGCGAGATGATCGGCGCGGCGCGGGCAACTCCCGGGCGGTACGGGCCGGAGGTCGACCCGAACGCTGAACGGTCGGACGAACCCGATCCGGCAAGTGTCCAGGCTGCCATCGGTTCGCAGCGCGAATTCCTCCGGTCCGGCCACGACGTCGGCGATGTCGGCCCGCACTCGCTCGGTCGCACTGGGTCGGACTACCCTGGCGGTCCCACCCTGGTGCGGCCCCCGTACCGCGAGGTGCTGGTCGGTCGAACCGGCGGAATGACCGCGCTGCTGCACGCCGCGCGCGAGGGCCACATCGAAGCGGCGGCGGCCCTCCTCGACGGCGGCGCCGACATCGACCAGGTCAGCGCGGACGCCACCAGTCCGCTCCTCCTGGCGGCGCTCAACGGCCAGTTCGACCTGGCGCTCGTCCTCATCGAGCGCGGGGCCGATCCCGACCTCGCAGCATCGACGGACGGCGCTACGCCACTCTTCGCCGTCCTCCAGACCCAGTGGGCGCCCAAGTCCAACTACCCGCAGCCCCGTGCGCAAGACGTACAGCAAGCCGAACACATGGACGTGCTCCGCGCCCTGCTCGAAGCCCGGGCCGACCCCAACCCGCGCCTGAACACGCACCTGTGGTACTGGGAATACGGGCTCACCAAGATGGGCATCGACCTCACGGGCGCGACGCCGTTCTGGCGGGCGGCCTTCGCGCAGGATCTCGACGCAATGAAGCTCCTCGTCGCGCACGGAGCGGATCCGCACATGCCGACGCGATGGCCCGAAGTCGGGATGCGGGAACGGCGGCAGCAGGACGGCCGGCAGCAGGAGGACTCCGCCCTTCCCTGGATCCCGGAGGGCGCGCCCAACGCCTGGCCGATCCACGCGGCGGCGGGCGGCGGATACCTGGGACTGGGCGCGTTCAGCGTCCGCAATCAGCCCGACCAGTTCATCCCTGCCGTCAAGTACCTGATCGAGGAACTCGGCGCGGACGTCAACCAGCTCGACTCGTGGCTCTACACGCCGATGCACTACGCAGCTTCCCGGGGTGACAACGAACTCATCGCTTACCTCGTGTCGCAGGGAGGGGACGTCACCGCGGTCACGCGCCTGGGGCAGTCCACGGCGGACATGGCTCGAGGCGGCAGGGCCGGCTTCTTCACCCGCGTCCCGTACCCGGAAACGGTCGAACTGCTCACCGAGCTGGGCGCGGCCTTCGAGTGTCTCCACACGCATTTCCTGGACACTGGAGATTTCTGCCCCGGTGCGGGCGTCAACGACCCCTGGGCGCCGGCCGCGACGGATGGAGAGGAAAAGCGGTCCAATTCCGGGAAGTCCGGATCGCGCTGACCGACGCCGAGGCCGCAGGCAGCAACAATCGAGCCCCGAACGGGCCCATCAACGGAGACAGCATGAAGATCCAGTCCCTTTGCCTGACCTTCGGGCTTGCCGCGGTGCTTTCCCTCTCGGGATGCGAGAGTGGCGACCGTGCGGCCGGCGCGTCGACGGACGGGACGGATGGCGCAGTCGTGAAGGGGGGAGACGACCGCACCGGGCCCTACGATCCCGTGGCCGGCTGGTGGAAATCCGCGCCGAACCACGACGAGGAGTGGGGCTGGGGTCAGGTGGCCGGCGTGGCAGTGGATCACGCGGACCGCATCATCGTCGTCACGCGCGGCGACTGGCCCGCCAATCGGTCGGCTCCCCGCCAGGGACGGTTGCGTCCCACGAACTTCGTCGTCGTCGCCAACGGAAACGGCGAGATCGTCGAGCGGTGGGCCCAGTGGGACTCGATCTTCACGCTCCCGCACCAGGTGTACATCAACCCCTACGACCCCGAGCGGCACGTGTGGGTGATCGACAGCGGCGGCGGCCAGGGCCACATGCAGGTCGTCAAGTTCACGAACGATGGAAGCGAGATCGTGATGCGCCTGGGCGAGCGCGACCATCCGAAAACACGCGAGGCCGCGCGGGCGCGATTCGACTGGGGGCCCCACACCTACGGCTGGCCATCAAAGCTGGCGTTCCTCCCCGACGGGAGCTTTCTCCTGGCCGACGGCTACTGGAACTCGCGGATCATCAAGTATTCGGAGGACGGCGAGTTCATCATGCAGTGGGGCGGCCTCGGCACCGGTCCGGGCGAATTCGATCTCCTTCACGGCCTCGCAGTGGACGATGACCGCGTCTACGTCGCGGACCGGCAGAACGAGCGCCTCCAGCTGTTCACGCACGACGGGGAGTTCATCGAGGAATGGCCGAACATCTTTGATCCGGTGAACATCTGGCTGGACGAGAACGCCGCCGTGTGGGTCCTGGACGCCAGCTTGAACCGCGTTCTGAAGTACGACCGACATGGCGTCCTCCAGGATTACTGGGGCGCCTACGGTGCGGCCGGTGCGATCGGACGCGGCATCTGGCCCGGCGGCCTGTCACTGCCGCACCAGCTGGACATGGATGAGAGCGGCAACCTGTACATCGCATCGTACAGCGGCGGCTGGATCAACAAGTTCACCCCCAGGCCGGACGCGGACCCTGACAGGCTCCTGGGTCCCCGGTTGCTGCTGACGCGTTAGGGCCGCGGCGCGTGCGGCGCCGGCATCAGTGGATCACCTCCACCTCTCTCAGTCCACGATACGAGACGAGACTGAGTTCGTCGGCTCTACCCAGCATCGCCGGGATGTCGCCTTCCCAATCTCGCAGCATGCCTCGGACCAGGCCGGATTCATCCCGGATGATTGTGACGCTCCGGGCATCGTTCTCATCGACGACCACTTCGCCTTCCGGCCCGCGAAGAACGATCCGATCCACTTCACCCCGAGGCACGGGAACCGCGAAGGAGAAGTACTTGTTGCCGAGCTTGTCCTCGTCCGGCCTGAAGTGGAGCGAGAACCGGAGATCGGGGCCGGAATACCCTGCAATGGAATACGGACCCGAAGACGACGGGGCATGCGGCGCCATGGCCAACCGGTACGGGGGTTGAAGCGTCAGTTCTCCCTCGAGAACGCCGCCGCTCAGAACAAGCTGCTCCCCTTGCGGCGACGTGCGGGATGGGACTTCCGCCGCGGCAGCGGTGCCACGGTGGGCCAGCACTTTCCTGTAGTAGTAGTCGCTCAGCCAAATGTATTGTTGGCAGTATCCCATGACATCCCTCGCGTCAGGCGAGACCACCACACCCTCTCGGAAGTCGTAGCCCCACCCTCCGATTTGGCCATCACTGTATGGGAACATCGGATCCGGGTCACCACCATCACCACAAGGCGTATGCTGCAGGCCCAGGTTGTGGCCCACCTCATGGGCCAACTCACCAACCAAAGGCTTACCCATACTGACCCTCCCCCCCAACCTCGCCAGGCCACGCACCAGGCCCGTCTTGCTCAAGGCGGTGGCGTACCAGTATCCAGTACCGGATTCCGAGTTGCGCACTGCCTCCAGGTCGAGGATCAGCGCCCACGCTCCATCATTGGAAGTCAGGTCCAACGACGTCACATAAGTCTCTCGAGTTCGAGCTTCAAAGGCCGAGAATTGGAAAGCCCACCGAAGGATGCTCACAACGTGGGAGTCTTTCGTGACATCACCCACAACACTAAAGATCGAGGAATCGGGTTCCGTCGCATTCAGCACCGGGACCACCGTGAGCTCCATCGCCGGTACCCGCACCACGTCCAGGGTCGCGCTGCCAACCCCCGGATAGCGATCCTCTGCGTCGTCGGCAAGGAGCAGGGAACCATCCGGGTCTGCCTCAACAGAGAATCCGAGACCTGGTTGAATGTGCTCTGCCGGGATTACGGCGTTGTAGGATCGGTAGAGATTCCTCTCAACCACTCCAGCGGGCAGTTCAGGACCCGGTGCCTCGATCCGAACCTGATACACCTGCTCACCCGCGCGGTGGAACGTCGCGAGAACTGCGGGAGCGGTGAAGTCGTGCAGCGTGGGAGCCGTAAGGAACACCCTTAGCAGCGCCTCGCGATTCGCCAACAGCGGTACCGGTTGCCCCGATTTCTGGATCGACTGGACCAGGTACGCCATCGGAAGCTCCAGGGAGACACTCTCCAGGTTCGTACAGAGCGGTCCCTCCAGGACATCGAGACCGGCCACCCAGCTCTGGAACCCGCGAGTGGGTGGAATGCAGAGCCCCGTATCTTCATACTGCAAGACAGCCAGCCGCGCCATCTGCACCATGCTGAACGGCAGCAACCCGTCGAGACCCGCATTGCTGCCCAGGCGCAGGGTCGTCAGCGAGGACATGTAGCCGATGTCCCAAGGCAAGCTGCCCGTGAGATCGTTGTCGCTCAGGTCCAGCTGTCCCAGCTCTGCCAGTGTGACGATTCCCGTCGGGAAGGACCCCTTGAGACCGTTGTTCGCCAGCATGAGGGACTGCACGCGCCCATCCTCGACCGTCACACCGTACCAGGACTCAAGATCCGCGTCCGTGTTCCAGCCCCCTGCACTCCCCCAAGCCTCACCGCCTGTCCGTTCGAACAATTCCGTCAGGGCCATGCGCTCCACGACGCCGACATCACATTCCTCCACGCCGAGATGCCGAATCCGCTTCAACCACTCGCGGAATCCAGGGTCCAGCGGAGCGCAGAGTCCGGTTCCGTGCGCAGCAAGCTCGACCAGTTCCTTCAAGTTCAGCAGGCTCCTGGGCATCAGGCCCGACAAGCCTGGATTGTCATAGATCCTGAACGTTTCCAGCCGTTTGGCGTTGCCCATCTCTTCAGGGATCACGCCAGCAAGATCGTTCACGCCCAAGCTCAGCCTACGCAACAAAGGGAGACCGCCAAGCTCGGGCGGAATGGAGCCAGTGAGCGCGTTGTCAGCAACTTCTAAGCTTTCCAACAAGGCGAGCTTGCCCAACTCGGCCGGAATGGTGCCGGTGAGTTGATTGCCGCGGAGAAACAACGACACGAGACGTTCGGCATTTCCGAACTCCGGCGGGATGGAACCGGTCAGCCCGTTGCGAGCAACGTCCAGGTACTGCAACGCGGCGAGCCCGCCCAGCTCCGGCGGAATGGTGCCGGTGAGTTGATTGTTGGGGAGGTGCAGGGACACCAGAGCCCCGAGATTCCCGATCTCGGTCGGAATTGAACCGGTCAGCCCGTTGCGAGCAAGATCCAGGTACTGCAACGCGGCGAGCTTGCCCAACTCCGGCGGGATGGAGCCAGTGAGGCGATTGCGTCCGAGAAACAGCCCAACGAGGTTTTCGATATTCCCGATCTCGGGCGGGATGGAGCCGGTCAGCCCGTTGTCCCGAAGGTCGATAGTGTGGACCCGCCCGTCACCCCCATGGACTCCAATACCGTACCAGTTTACCAGGGGCGCATTGGTCAGCCAATTGTCCTGATGCTTCCAGGAAGCGCCTCCCGTGGCATTGTACAGCGCCACCAGCGCATCCCGTTCCACCTGCAGGTGGCTTGGTGGCGGCGGCGGTGGTGGCGTCACTGGTGGTGACGGATCCGTGATCTCCGAATCCGCTCCGCAGCCCACCAGCAGCAGGATCGTCAGAGGCATCGCTCTACGCTTGAGGGACATGTGAACTCCCTTCTACGCGGGACCGCCGCGCGGCGGAGCGCTCAGCGCGCACATCATGGTTGGTATTCCCTCTCATCACCGAGCGGGCCATCAGGAGAAGTCCGATTGGATAGCGGTCGGTGAGCTCATTGTCAATCTCTCGACTCAGTCCACGCCGCTGTGGGATCGGACTCGGCCACCGATCTTGTTCCTACTCCCGGAGCGGACGCGGCGGGCAGCATCGTCACTTGCACAAATGTACCCGTTAAGGATATTTGATTTTATGTGAGTGCTTCGTGATATTACACGTTGAATTTATGCCTTACACGTGACTTTTCAGCGACATGGGGCGATACTTCACATTGTACAGCGAAGCGGCGGAGCTCGACTCCGACTCTACACCAGCCTGCGAAAGGGGTTTGGAGCCGATGAACGACCGAGATATGAACGGACCCGCGACCCGGGCCTCCGACGACCGTATCTCACGGCTGAGCACCGCGATTCTGCGCATCAACCGGAGTCTCGATCTGGCCACCGTGCTCAAGGAGGTGGTCGAGAGCGCCCGCGCCCTGACCGGCGCCCGCTCTGGTGTGATCACGACGCTCGACGAGCGGGGCGAGATCCAGGATTTCGTCACCTCCGGCCTGTCTCCCAGAGAGATGCGCGCGATGGAGGAGTGGCCCGATGGAGCGCGGCTCTTCCAGCACCTGCGCGACCTTCCGGCGCCCCTGCGGGTGGCGGACCTTCCCGGCTATCTTCGCTCGCTCGGCCTCTCCCCGGCTTCCTGGCCCGCCAGGACGCTGCAGGGAACGCCGATGCACCATCGGGGCGAGCATCTCGGGCACTTCTTCCTGGGCAACAAGGAGGACGAAGAGGCGTTCTCGGCCGGCGACGAGGAGATCCTCGTACTCTTCGCCTCGCAGGCCGCGACGGCGATCGCGAACGCGCGCACCCACCGCGACGTCGAGCGGGCGCGGGCCGATCTCGAAGCGCTCATCGAGACCTCGCCGGTCGGCGTCGTGGTCCTGGACGCGGGCACGGGCCGCATGGTCTCGCTCAACCGCGAAGCGCGGCGCATCGTCGAGGAGATCCGCACTCCGGGGCAATCCTTGCATGAGCTGCTGCAGGTCATGGCATGGCGGGGCGCCGATGGGCGCGAGTTGTCGCGCAAGGGGCTCCCCCTGGCCCGGCAGCTGGAGGGCGCCTACAAGCTGCGCGCCGAGGAGATCGAGCTGTCCGTCCCCGACGGGCGAAGCGTCCGGACGCTCATCAACGCCACGCCGATCCGGTCGGAGCGGGGCGACGTCGTGTCGGTGGTCGTGACCATGCAGGATCTCGCCCCGCTCGAGGAGCTGGAGAAGCAGAGGGCGGAGTTCCTCGGAATGGTGAGCCACGAACTCCGCGCCCCGCTGACCTCGATCAAGGGCTCGACGGCGACGGTGCTCGGCGCCGTGCCGGTCCCGCCCGAGGCCGAACTGCTCCAGTTCTTCCGCATCATCGACGGGCAGGCCGACCACATGCGCGGCCTGATCGCGAACCTCCTGGACGCCGGCAGCATCGAGGCGGGCACGCTCACGGTCTCGCCCGAGCCCCGCAACGTCGCCGTGCTGGTGGACCAGGCCCGCAACACCTTCCTGAGCGGAGGCGGCCGACACGCCGTGCTCATCGACATCCCCCCGGACCTGCCGGCGGCGATGGCCGACCGCGGGCGCATCGTGCAGGTGCTCAACAACCTCCTGTCGAATGCGGCGCAGCACGCGCCCACGTCCTCTCCCATCAGGGTCGAGGCGGCCAGCTCGGACGGCTACATCGCGATCTCGGTCTCGGACGAGGGCCGGGGGATACCGGCCGAGCGGCTCCCGCACCTCTTCCGCAAGCGCGCCAACCTCGCGGGGGGAGACGGCCGGGGACTCAGGGGAGGGACCGGACTCGGACTCGTGATCTGCAAGGGCCTTGTGGAAGCGCATGGCGGACGCATCCGGGCCGAGAGCGGGGGGACGGGTCTGGGCGCCCGCTTCACCTTCACGATCCCGGCGGCCGGGCCCGCCTACACCGAGGCGGCCCCGCGCGGCGCCCGGCCACACCGGCCGCAGGAGGAAGAGACGGGGATCCTGGTCGTGGACGACGACCCCCAGGCGCTGCGTTATGTGCGGGATGCCCTCGCCGGGGCCAGCTACCGGCCGATCGTAACGGGCGATCCGGGCGGCCTCGCCGACATCATTCGTGCCGAGCGGCCCGGACTCGTCCTCCTCGATCTGATGTTCCCCCAGACCGATGGAATCGAGCTGATGGAGCAGGTGCCGGAACTCGGCGACCTCCCGGTCATCTTCATCTCCGGCTACGGCCGGGACGAGACCATCGCCAAGGCGCTCGCACGTGGCGCGGTCGACTACATCGTCAAGCCGTTCTCGCCCACCGAACTCCTCGCGCGCGTCGGCGCCGCGCTCAGGACCCGCGACGAGCCCGAGACCTTCCTGTGCGGCGATCTGGCCATCGAATACGCCCGGCGCCGGGTCAGGGTGGGTGACCGCGCTGTGGCCCTCACCGCCAAGGAGTTCGACCTGCTGCAGATCCTGTCACGCAACGCGGGACGGGTCGTGGCCATGGAAACGCTCCTCCGCCAGGTGTGGCGTGGGCGCGACCCGAACGACACCGACCGCGTGCGCACGGTCGTCAAGAAGCTCCGGGCCAAGCTCGGCGACAGCGCCGCCGCCCCGGCCTACATCTTCACCGAACGGGGCGTCGGCTACCGTGCAGCGACCCCGGATGAGGAGTAGTCCCGCAAGTCCAATGGGCCTGGGTAGACTTGAACTACCGACCTCACGCTTATCAGGCGTGCGCTCTAACCACCTGAGCTACAGGCCCCTATTGAACTTACGGGATTTCGAGGTGCAGTTCCAGCTAATTGACTCCCGCTAATTGGCGGGAATGGAGACCCTCCGGCGGTCTTCGAGGGCCTTCCTGAGCTGGTCCTCGTCGGCCCGCTGGTAGCACTGGAGCACCGTCTTGCCGTCTTCCAGCCACCGAGTTGGCAGACAACCTTGAGGGGCTGATCCATGAGATCGGAGGCGAACTTCCGCCGTAGCGAGTGCCAGCCGCGACCGCGCTTGGGCTCCAGCCCTGCAAGTTTCTGGGCCTTGTCCCACCAAACGCGCACCCGTGACCGGTCCAAGCACCGCGAGGGGTCCCTCGGTGCGGGCAACACGGGAGAGCCCCCGCCCCTGGGGTTCCGCATCCGCGCCTCCTTCAGGACGGCGAGCACCTCGGCCGTAACCGGCGTCCGGTGCTCGTACCCGGTCTTCTCGTTCTCGGCGCGCCAGCGTATGATCCTGGCCTCCATGTCGATGTCGGACCAACAGACTACGGCTGGCGTGGATCCCAGCAAGAAACCACATAAGCTCAACCAGGACTATTCATGACGTCTGTAACTTGTTGTCGTACAACGGATTGTCACCCATACCAGCAATCTCTGTATCACTTCAGATATACAATTGTGAGCGGGAATCCACTGGACCGAATGGGATATCGACGGACGTAGTTCTGGCGCGAGGAAGGGAAGAGAGACGAGTCGAACCGGGCGATCTCCAGCCTCCCTAGCTCCTCATCACGGGTCATATTTCTTCGATCACCGTCCTCAACTCGACCACATCGAGTGGGCATTCTGGCCAATTGTGCTGCCAGCAGACGATCAAATCGCATTTCGCCGGGTCGTGTCCATGGTCCTTGAAGTTACGGGACCTGAATTCGAACTCGATTCGTACGCGCTGCCATCGTTTTTTGTTGCGATCCACAAGGCGCTTCGCCTCGCAGTCGGGAAACGAGGCGTGTACAGCTTCGACGAGGAAGCCGAGTTCAAGGCTGACCATGCCGAAGAGAAGGACAACTCCCTGCTCGTTTATCGGAGCGTGGCGCAGTCCGCGAAAGTCGATCGGGGGGCCGTACTGCGGTCCGTCGCCCTTTGCCCAGACAGAAGCAGGTTCCGGCGAGGTGGTCTTGGTGTGGTTCGCTGGCGGTCGTACTGGCTGGCTCGATTCACCAAGTTCGCCCAGCAACGGGGACCGTGGCTCGTATTGCTCGAGCCATGCCCTGTACCTTTCCAATACGCCCTTTCGGCCGCCGAAGCGGCGCCGAAGGACGTCGGCTGAGATCTGCGCGTGACTGTTGAAATGGATCAACGTCGGAATCCGCCCAAGCTCCGATGCCACGGAGTGGAACTCGCGGAGAATCCGGTCATCTTCCAGCCGCGCGCGATGTCTCGGATGCTTCGCGATCCCGGCCAGCTTCTTGAGTTCCGACCATCCACCATCGGGGAAGAGGCGGTAGATATGGTACTGGCTGATCCCGGAGATCCGCTCGAAGTCTGATCGCGACAGCGGGCGTCCTCGCTTCTTGCTCGCACGTCGGGCTGCTTCGATCAAATCGGCTTTCGTAACCTTGCTCACGCTCTATTTCCCCTCCACCGCTTCCAGCCCAGCACGCTCGAATTCAGCGACGTGTCCTCGCGCACTCTCATCGAGCTGCCGGAGCGCATCGGTCATCGCCCCAGGCTCGGCCTCGCAGCCGGTCGTGGCGCCGCTGTCGCGTTGCGTGCCTGCCATTGCCGTCACGTCCTCATTCGTCGTCGGTGTGGAGAACCGGGGGATCCGGGTCGCAAGGAAAGATACGACATGGCATCCGTCCTGCCAGCGTATGCCCCGCCAAGGGCGGGGTTGCCCGTGTCCGGCCGTCCTGAGCCGCACACGGGTGGCGCGCGGGAGGGGTTCGCGGGCGGCCGCCGGGCTGGCTTGAGCCACGCTGCGGTGGTCAAGCCAGCCCACCCCTTGGGGCCACGCTTCGCGCGTCCCCGGCAGGGGCTGCCGAGGGGCTCCGCCCCTTCGAACCCCGTAAGTCGTGCAACCGAGGTGTTCGCGATTCCGCAACAGACCTGACCAACTCGCGGCGGCGGCGGCGTAGGAATCAGCGCATCCCATCCGGCAGACGCTTGACCACGACGTAGGACACGTCCAAATCATCCGTCTCTACGAAGGCGGCCAGGCCGCTTGGGCCGAAGGCCGCAGGCATCGCGGTGGAGCCGGACGCGAAGGTGCCCAGATATCGGCCTTCCGGCGTAATGAGGTCGATCCGGCTGCCTTCAGTCCTTTCGTCACCTCGGTGCCGCACCCAGATGGTGCCTTCCCAGCTCGTTTTCAAGCTGAGGACGACCGGGACCTCGTCGAAAAACTCCATTGCCTCGATCTGGCCGCGGCGGAATTCGATCATTCGTTGCCGCATCACGTCGCCACCCCCGTCTCCAAGCCCCTCCAGCCGGCGCTCAAGCTCGGCGGCCCTCATGGCTTCCGTAACGCGGCGCGGTTGGAACGGACGGGTCAGGATCCGAGTCACGCGACCGCCCGGTACAGCGAACTTGATCGCGTACGCAGAGGAGTCGGTGTACACCACCGCCCCGCTCGGCAGCACGCCCGCCGCGAGCCGGGGCTTGAACGTCTCCGGATCGCCGGAAGGCCTCCATGCTGCCGCGGCCGAATCGACGCGGACCTGATCGCCGCCAAGACCGTAGCTCAGCACATACCGGAACACGGGTGCCGACGATTCGTCGTCGGGACTGGGCGCGGTCCTCCTCAGATAGCCGACTTCGGTGGTGGAGAGCACCCGCGCCATTCCCGGGAAGGCCTGAATGCCGCCGATCATCGGGAAGTGCGTCTGCGGGCCGATCAGGGGAATCGTGCGTTGGAACTCGCCAGCCGCGTCAAAGAGGGCGAATCCCATTCGCCCCATATCGTAGACGGCCACCCGCCCGTCCCGCATGACGGCGAACTCCAGCGCGTCTGCGTAGTTGCCCCCGAACTCACCGGGACCTTCTCCTTCCCCGATGAATTGCCGCACCAGATTGCCCTGCTGGTCGACGACATAGATTCGCACCGCCCCCGAGTCGAGGATGTAGAGGTTGCCGGCCCCGTCGAACCCTACGCTGTTGACGCGGCCGAATGTCTCCCAGCCACGCCCATCCACCGCGCCCAGCCGGTAGATCTCCTCGAAGTCGGCGTCGAGGAGCCGGTCCTCGGCCGGGAGTTCGACCACCACTTGGGCAGCGAGGGGATATGCGGTCGGTGCAATTATCGCGACCGAGGCGGCTGCGCACACCACCATGCGCTCGGCGTGGTGCTTTGTTGTCATCCGACGCATGGTACGCCCCTTGACGTTGGGGTTTCTGATGCGATCGTCCTTCGGCTGCGTTCCAACTGGCAGTCTCATGATACGCCGGAGGCCAGTCCTTCGCACCTCCAGCACGGCAAGACGGGAAATGCTGGAGAGTCCGCATTTGGCCGAGTGGCTGATCCTTGAAGTGGTCCTACTTCGTTGGACAGTCCGAGGGCAAAGCTAAGGTGGACTCCGACTGGTTCCGAGAGCCCTCGGGAGCTTACGCTGTGTTCTGTCTTGAGAGGGATGTTACACCCCGCTGTCCTCTTCGGCAAGGGGAAGGACGGATGCCAGGATGAGCCCCGCTCGCCGGGAGGGGGACCCGACCGGCGAGCGGGGCTTGGACACCTGTGGCGCGCGGCGCACAGAATGGGCGTATCACCCGCTCCCCGCCGCTGTCTCGCGAGGGTGTCCGCCAGCCCCGGTGGTGATCCGCGGTTCACATCACCCTCGTGCCGTTGCGGTAGGTCTCGCTTGGCGTGCGCCCGGCCAACGCCGAGTGGGGGCGCACCTCGTTGTAGAAGTCGATCCACGAGCCGATGATCCGCTGGGCATCCAGCCCGTTGTGGAGTTCATGCAGGTACACCGCCTCGTACTTCAGCGACCTCCACAGCCGTTCGATGAAGATGTTGTCGAGGAAGCGGCCCCGGCCGTCCATCGAGAACGCCACGCCCGCACCCAGCACCCGGTCGGCGAAGACCTCGCTGGTGAACTGCGCGCCTTGGTCGGTGTTCAGGATCTCCGGAGTCGCCCAGGTGAACGCGTCGTCCAGAGCCTCGATGCAGAACGACGCGTCCATCGTGTTGGACAGCCGCCAGGAGAGGACGTGCCGCGTAGCCCAGTCCATCACGGCCACCAGGTAGAAAAACCCTTGCGTCACAGGGATATAGGTGATGTCCGCGCACCACACGTGGTCCGCACGGAAGATCTCGAGGCCGCGCAGCAGGTAGGGGAAGATCCGGTGCTCCGAGTTCGCCACGCTCGTGCGCGGACGCCGATACGTCGCCTCCATCCCCATGAGGCGCATGAGCCGCCGGATCCGGTGCCGGCCAGCCGTGACACCCTCGCGGCGGAGATGCCGCATCATCTGCCGGCTCCCGTAGAACGGATAGTCCATGTGAAGCTCGTCCATCCGCCGCATCAGGGCCAGGTTCTCCGCGCTCTCCCCCTTCGGCCGGTAGTAGAGCGACGACCGGCTCATACCCAGCAGCACGCACTGCCTCGACAGGCTCAGCGGTCCATCCGGCTCGATCATCCCGAAGCGCTCCGCCCGGCTCAGCGCTTCAACCCGCGCCGAAAAAAATCCCGCTCGACCGTGAGCTCTCCGATCTTGGCGTGCAGGTCGTGGATCTTCGCCTCATGCTCCTTGGCGAGCCTCCGACTCCCGCCCTTGGCGAACACTTCCGGCATGGCGTCGACCAGCTGCCGCTTCCAGGCGCTCACCTGGTTCGGATGAAGCTCATGCCGCGCGGCGATCGCCTGCACGCTGTCGCGCTCCTGGAGCGCCTCCAGCGCCACACGGGCCTTGAACTCCGCCGTGAATCTCCGTCTCTTCCTGGCCATCTCGGTGCCTCCTGTTCCATAATGGAATCCACCTTAACGACCTGTCCAAAAAACCGGGACCACCTCACCCGGCAGCAGCCAGGCCTTGCCCGCAAGTGGACCAGCCGAGGAGGGATGTGCTTCCACGTCCGCGACGACGGACTGGGAGGCATGGCGCGGTCGATTTGGTACGCGGCTCACCGCGGTAATCGGCAACCGGGACTTCGGGGCTGGGGCGCGATCGCCTGCCGCGCCGGCGAAGGCGCGGAAACCCAGGGGTCCAAGGGGGCGGAGCGTCCCCTTGCCAGAGCGCGAATGTTGAACATCGCGTGGGCTGGCTTACGAACCTTAAGAGCGTGAGCCGGCCCTCGGCGGAGCCGCCGAAACCGCCTCTCAGGACACGGGCCGGAACAGCGTCGACCGGGCCGTCGCTAGCAAGCTCCGCGGCCTCTTGGTCGCCAGCTTCAAGGACGGCGAAGACGTACACCGGCGCTCCTGCCGCGCTGTCGCATTCCGCCCTACCTCTAACCCCTCGGGAACCCGAGATCGTCGATCTGGGGCGATCCCACGGCCCGTATCTACCCCGAAATGTGCGTGGAATGAGCGGAAACGGCCTCAGAGCCCTTCGCGGAGGCGACCGCCTATTGCTGTGTGACGTAGATACTCCACGCCTGCATGACCTCGGCGCGGCGCTCCAGCAGGTCGGAGCGCTGATACGCCTGAACGACCCGGCTTCGCGGGACGTGGGCGAGGCACGCCTCCGCCACTTCCGATGGGACGCCGGTCTCGGCCATCCACGACCGGGCACTCGAACGGAACCCGTGAACCGTCGAAGCGACCCCGGCTCGTCGAAGCACGCGCCCCGGCGCGTTCCTCGGCAACACCCCGCCGCTCCTCGACGGGAACACCAACGAAGACTCCGGAGACAGCGCCCGCGCCCGTTCAAGCACCTCCAGCGTGGCCGTGCTCAGCGGAACGGCGAACTCGCGCCCGGCCTTCATCCTCGACGCCGGAATCGTCCACACGCCCACCTCCAAGTCGATCTCGTCCCAGCGCGCCCCGCGCGCCTCTCCGGCCCGCACCGCCGTCAGCGCGATCATCTCGACGCACAGCACCGCCGACGGGTGAATGTACCTCACCCCGCGGATCGCCACGAGCGCCGCCGCGACCTCTCCGTGCGGCAGCGCGCGGTAATGGGTCGGCGCGTTGCCGTTCGCCCTCGGCAGCGCCACGGTCGCCCGGTCCACCGGGTTGTCCGGGCGGAGATTCTTGGCAATGCACCAGTTGAAGACCGCCGCGATTCGGTGACGGGCCTTCCGGGCAGCACCCGGCTTCGAGTTCCAGATCGGAGCGAGGCACGCCAGCACGTCCGCGCTTGTGATCCGGTCCACCGGCTTGTCCATGAGCGGCGCGGCGTGGAGGCGAAACGTGGACTCCCACTGCTCGGGCAACGGGCTCCCGGCCTTCCACCCGTCCCGGTGAAGCTCAATCGTGCGCTCGGTGGCATCGGCGAACGTGGGGACGCCGCGCCCGCGCGGGTCTCCTCCGTGGCGGACCGCCCGGCTGTTGTCCAGCGCCTTCCGGCGCGCCTCGGCGAGCGTGATCTCGGGATACGGCCCGAGCCCGACCGAAGTCAGCCGCCCCTCGATCCGAAGGCGCTGGCGCCACGTCTTGCTGATGCGGCCAGTCTTCGTCCGGTGCACCCGGAGGCTCAGGCCCCGGCCGCCGCGCCCGTCGCCGTAGACGCCGGGACGGTTGACCGTGCGCACGAAGGCGGCGGTGAGCGTCCTGGGTCGTTTCCTCATGGGTTCCTTCCTTGAAGGTGTATCACTTATTGCAACACTACACGGGGAAGAATACACCGGATTGCGGTAGACCGCAAGGGACGTGGAGATTACCGTCAATGCCGATAACACAATGTACTACAGGATGTTACTGGACAACCAGTGGACTTCTATGGATGGCGTTGGAAGATGGCACGGCAGTTCAACCAGGACTGCACGATCCGCCATTTCTTGCCTTTGGGGCGGATCCTGATCCGCCGTACCGTAAGAGCGGGGAATCGGCATCCAAATGGCGGGATGCCGAACGCACCGCCTCCAAGCATCCGCACCCGGCGGCAGGCACCGGGTCCGCAGGCTGCTCTTGATGCCCGCCCTGGTCGCGGTCCAGCACAATCCCGACCTGAGAGGCGCTCGTCGCCAAGGGGAAGCCGCCGAAGGGTGTCGTCGCTCTGCAGTCACCCACCAGGGTCATCCCGCGTCCGATGATCGAAACTGTCGCCTTCGGCTCGGCGGGAAGCTGCCTAGCTGGTCCTTCCATGTTCCGCCCCGGCGCTTCCTCCTGTTCCTTCCTCTTCCTGAAGAGAGAAGTCATGGTTCAGCGTTGTCCGCCTGCCTTGTTTCGCCACTCGTCGCAAGAAGGATCAGGCTCGATCCCCTATCATACAGTATCCGACCCCGCGCTCGTTGCGGATGTAGGCCGGGTTTGCCGCGTCGTCGCCCAGCTTGCGCCGGAGCCGCTTCACGACAGCGCGCACGAGCTTGGGGTCGGGGTCGCCACGGTGTCGTTCGCCCCACGCCTGGCGCAGCAGTGACTCGTGCGTGACAACGCGCCCCGCGTTGACCGAGAGCACGCGGAGCAGTTGGTACTCGGTGGGAGTCAGCTTCACTGGCCGCCCATCCACGGCCACCCGGCGCTGATCGTAGTGGATCGTCAGGTGCTTGAGGACGAACGGCTCGACCCCGGCTACACTGCGCAGGGCGGCCCGCACCCTCGCCGCCAGTTCCGACGGGGAGAAGGGCTTGACCACGTAGTCGGCCGCGCCCGCATCCAGCGCCCTGACGATCGTCTCGTCCCTCCCGTAGGCGGAGATGAAGATCACCGGCAGATCGGTCAGCTCGGGAACCTCCTCCATCAAAGCGATACCGTCGGTACCGGGCAGCAGCAGGTCCAGCAGGACCAACCCGGGCTTGTGCATCCGGACGAGGCCGGCCACCTCCTTCGGGTCGCCGGTCACGACCGCGACGTAGCCCGATTCCGTGAGCGCGTCGCGCACGTACCGCAGCATCTGCGGGTCGTCGTCGACCACCAGGATGCGGGTCTGCCCCCGCCCTGCCACGGCCAGGCGGGACTTTTCCGGCGCCAAACCTTGCGCCGCGCGTGTCTCCTCGGCGACCGGCACCGTGAAGGTGAATCGCGTGCCGCGTCCCGGGCCTTCGCTCTCAGCCCGGATGCGGCCTCCGTGCGCCTCGACCAGCCCCTTGCAGATGGCCAGGCCGAGGCCGGCCCCCACTTGCCTGGGCTTTCGTTCACCGCTCGCCGCGGCGGTGTACCTGCTGAACAGGTGTGGCAGCCGGTCCGGCGGCACGCCCCGGCCCTTGTCGGTCACCGAGATCGCCACATGCACACCCTCCCGCGCAGCGCTGACCCGGATGGGCGACGACTCGGGCGAATGCCTTGCCGCGTTCGACAGCAAGTTGTTGATAACCTGGCCGATGCGCGCGCGGTCGGCCATGACCCTCGGCAGGTCCTCCGGCAGATCGATGTTCAGGGCGTGCCGCCCGGCGCCGCTTACGAACGTGCTCCGTGCTTGGTCCACCAGCGCGGCGACCTCCGCCGGCTCGGGCGAGACAGACAACGTGCCCGTTACGATGCGCCCGTGATCGAGGAGCTCGGCGATCAGGCCGCGCATTTGGTCCGCCTGCCCGTCGATGACCCGGAAGAACTGCAGCATCTCGGCCGGGTCGGGGAGCGGCGAGGCGCCCAGCACGGTGGCCGTCGAACCCTTGATCGAAATGAGCGGCGCCCGCAGTTCGTGGCTCACGATGCCCAGGAACTCCGCGCGCTGCCGCTCGAACTCCTCCAGCGGCTCCAGATCCTGCAGCGTGACCACAGCCCGCTCCACGGTCCCATCGGCCGCGTGGATCGGCGTTGCGTTCATGAGCGTCGTCACCTTCCGGCCGTCGGGGACGGTGAACGTCATTTCCTCGGCGTCCACCGTCTCACCAATATTCAGCAACTGCGCCATGGGGAACTCCCCCAGAGTGACCTCCCGACCGTCCGCGCGCCGCCAGGTGGTCATGCGCTGCAACTCCTGCAGCGGCTGGCCCAGCTTTCCGGCGATCCTGCGCGCCTCCCGGTTGACGGAAATGAGCTCACCGGTCCCGCCGTCGAAAACCAGGACCCCCACAGGCGAGATCTCGATCAGCGTCTCCAGGTCGGTCCGAGCCCGCTGCTCGGCTCGGTGTGCGCGGGCGTTGGCGATCGCGGTGGCGGCCTGCGACGCGAACAGCGTTACGACCTCCTCGTCGGCGCCGGTGAACTCCTGGCCTCCTTCCTTCTCGGCCACAAAGAAGTTGCCTACGGTCACGTCGCGGTGCCGCATAGGCACCGACTGCATTGTGTTTGAGCACATCAGATCCGGCGAGAAGCCGAGCGCCTGGACGTACGCCGGCAGGTCCGACACACGCAGCGGCGCGGCAAGGTCCCGGAAGTGCGCGAAGAGCCGCGACCCGTCTGACCAGCCGGCCATCTGGTCCTTCTCGTCGGGCTTGAAACCGGAGGTCACGAAGTCCTCAACACGCCCGGCTTCATCAACCGTGACGATTGCGCCCAATCGCGCCCCGGTTAGAGCCCGTGCGCTATCTGCGACCTCCCGCAGCACCGTGTCGAGGTCGAGGCTGGCGCTGATGCGCAGGATGGCGCCGCTCAGCCTGGCAACACGCTCCCGGAGCGCCTCGTTCTGTCGCCGCAGTTCGTCGGTGCTCTCTCTTATTGGTTTACCCCTTCGGAATTGGCGGAGACTCGCTCCCCTGTCACGGTAATATGTCCGGCTGTCACCTGAACCGCGCCCTTCCGTTCATGAGCAGGTGCACGAACCCTCAGATCCGCCTTCTCCCCGCGCTTGCGCGCCAGCCGCTTGTCCCGCGCGCTCTGGAAGAAGGATATACGCCGCGGTTGTCCTCGGCCGCAAGCCCATGGCCAGGACTCCCCGCTCATCGGATTCCGTCCTTGCCGTCCTTTGGCCTACCCCGGTATTCTCATGCATATAAGTCTATCTATCGCGTAATTATTGCTATATAACATAGATTATGATACGTTGGGCGCGCAGATGGTCCGAAAGGAAATCCGAACGCCGAAACGTCAGGGCGAGGAGAGACACGGCCCGGGCTTCTCACCGCCGAGGTTGTCCAACAGCGACATGAGAGGATGAAGGGAGGCTGACCCATGGTCAATCGTTTTTGGCCCAGGGTGGCGGTGGCATGGCTGGTAGTGCTTGCGGCCTGCACCTCAGACGCCCCAGAGGTTGTAGCGCCAATCGTTGAAACCACGCATCAAGCTGACGCGCAGGCTCAGAATACGGTGACGCATGCGCTCACAGACCGTGAAATCCTCGAAATCATCTACCGCGCGACCGGGGGTCCGGACTGGTACTATCAAGGCGGCTGGATGTCCGAACCGCTGATCGAACACTGGGAAGGCGTCAGCGTGGATACGGCCGGCCGGGTGCGAGAGTTGTGGCTCAATCACAACAACCTGACCGGGTCGATTCCGCCGGAACTCGGGAGCCTAAGCAATCTGGAGTTGTTGCAACTCACCGAAAACCAGTTGACCGGTTCAATCCCGGCAGAGCTGGGTAGCCTGGCCAACTTGAGGCAGGTGGACCTCTCCTTCAACAACCTGACCGGGTCGATTCCGCCGGAACTCGGGAGCCTGAGCAATCTGGAGCTGTTGCAACTCACCGAAAACCAGTTGACCGGTTCAATCCCGGCAGACCTGGGTAGCCTTGCCAACCTGGAGCAGTTGAACCTCTCCTTCAACCAACTGACGGGGTCGATCCCACCGGAACTCGGCAACCTGTCCGGCCTCCTCGGGCTACGTCTCTGGCAAAACCAACTGACGGGGTCGATCCCACCAGAGCTCGGCAACCTGTCCAACCTCGAAGTGCTGGATCTCGATGAGAACGAACTCACCGGTTCAATCCCTCCGGCACTGGGCAGTCTCGGCAAGCTCGATCAGTTGTACCTCGTCTCCAATCAACTGACAGGATCGATCCCCGTCCAACTCGCCGAACTGGCCAATCTTGAGGTGTTGTGGCTGTTCGGGAATGAGCTGACAGGATCGATTCCGTCGGAACTCGCCAATCTGGATGGCCTCTTGAGTTTGTGGCTGGGCGCGAATCCACTGAATGGTTCTATTCCACCGGAAATCGGCGCCATGGACGGACTCATGGAACTGGGTCTCGAAGACCTGAACCTGACCAGCGTCCCGCCGGAACTTGGTAACCTGGGCAATCTCCTGGTACTGGACCTTTCTGGAAACAACCTGACGGGCATCCCATCGGAACTTGGCGACCTCGCCAACCTCGTGTACTTCACCCTCGCCCACAACGACCTAACCGAAATCCCGCCGGAGCTGACCGAGCTCGACAGCCTCTGGTACCTGCTCCTCAACGACAACGAAATCACGGGGTCCATCCCGCCGGAACTGGGCGACCTGTCCAGACTGCAGGATCTCTCCCTTTCGGGCAATCAGCTGACGGGTGCGATCCCGCCGGAGTTGGGGAACCTCGACAGCCTCAGGACGTTGGAGCTACAGGACAACCAATTGACGGGTTCAATCCCGCCGGAACTCGGGGACCTGGAGGTGCTGGAGGTTCTGTGGCTGGACGACAACGACCTTTCGGGTCCGATATCGCCGGCGTTTGTGCGGTCGGCCTTCCTGCATCACTGGTACAGTGACCGAAACCCTCTGTCCTTCCTGTTCGCCGACAACAACCGGTTCTCAGGTCCGGCGCCAGCCGAACTCGACAGCCTGTCGTTCTACGAGGTCGCGAGCTTCATCTCTCTTGCGGGTAACGAGTTGACAGGCTCCGTGCCCTCGCTCTCCTACGGCGACGTCCGCCGAAACTACTTCTCCGGCTGCATCCCGCGGTGGTGGCGGCTATCGGGAACCCTCCCGCATTTGCGAGTGAACCCACAACGCACGTCCACAGGCGGCACCGTCAACCTGAGGGAATGCTACGGGCGAGATGGAGTGGCCGGTGTGACCGCTGTGACCGGGCAGGCCGGCGACGTGTTGCGGGCGGATGTGCGGGATGACCTGGTGGAGGCCAGAGAAAGAGCTCTCCAGCTGGTTGGCAAATCCGCGTTCCTCAAGCAATGACAACGCCAGACGATTGAGGCTACCTCGAGCTCGGCCAGATTGAGCAGCGTCGCCAGACCGGCACGATCCAGGATGAAGGAGGCAGGCCGTGAACGGACGCACACTCGCTCTCGCGCTGGCGCTCGCCGCGCCCACACCCGGCTTCGGACCTGTGATGGCCACAGCCCAGAACCTGGGTGATCGAGTACGCATCACTATCGGCGAAGACAGGGTTGTCGGCAGGGTTGTCACGATTGGACTGGACAGCATCCATACGACTGGCCGCTCGCTATTCGGCCCTACTCGGTTCAGAGCCGTCGCGTGGGAGAGTGTCGATCTGCTGGAGCGCAGGACCGGTTCGCGTTGGTTGTTGGGGGCAGCAATTGGTGGTGGTGTCCTGGCGGGGGCGGAGGCGATCGTATTGGCGAACACGGAACCATGCACCGACTTCTGCTTCGAAATCATCACCGACGAACAAGCGATTGTCATTGTAGGTGTGATTGGAGGTCTCTTGGGTGCGGTTATCGGTCAACGGGTCTCGCGTTGGGAAACCGTTGCGACCGACCGTGCGGGCGCCATGACCCTTTCGCCGATCGTGGATCTACGACTCGGTCGACGAGCCATCCCTGGGCTGTCCATCGGTGGACATCTCCGTTTCTGAGTGGATGGGTTGTGGTGACCAACAGGGGCGAGGGGGTTCCTCGCGAACTGGGTCGCCGAGTCGGCCCTGCGCACCATCCCGTGTCGTTTTGCGGGGGACAGACGGATCGGCGTTGGCGGGGCGACGCGATCCCTGCTCGCCGGCAGGGGGATCACCACGTCTTCCAAGTACCCGCGGCACGCATTCACCTTCTTGCGGCCGTTCCAAGCTGACCTGAGCCAGAGAACCCCGGGGACCAGAGAGCCGGCAGCCATGGCGAGCAATTCGCCTTCGGTAAACAACGAGTTGTCAACTGCTACGGCACCCAGCACTAATCCACCGAACAGCGTCGACGGTGTGCCCGCGACTGCATCCAGGGCAGGAAACAACATGCTCGTCGTACAGACCTCGGACGCCTGGGTCCTCGTTCCCGGCTGCGGGCTGGCACTGGGCGGACCTTCCACGAGCAAGAAGGAGCAACCGGAGAGCGAGACGACGCTGGCGGCGAGCAGGAAGGTACGGAACATGGGGACCTCCGATTCGGTGCTACGGTGAGTGAGGGGCGATGGTAGGAAGACAACCGGTCGAACCAGCAACGAGGATTTCGGGAGGAGCCGTGGGCGACGGTATCTCCCGTCGGGTGATCGTCAGTGGGAGGTTGGGGTGCGGCAATCCTCTTAGCGGACGGATCCCGGCAAGGGTTCCAGCGAACAAGACGGTGCTTGAGAGCGACGTTCCAAGGTCTTTTCGCGCTCGCCAGCCAGATATTGGCAGTTCAGTAACCGAGTTTGCGCGTTGGCGCACCTTGGAAAAAAAGCAGCTTGCATATCACCATACTGTCACGCTATAGCTCGTTGAAATCGCGTAGTGATCATGATACGGTTGCGTCGCATTCACTGCTGATCGATCATATGGTGTTGTTCGTACCGGTGGTAAGAGTGTGGAGTAGAGTTCGTCCGATGTACGGAATCGAAAAACGCAGACTAATGCGGCGCTACCTGGCAAAGGGGAAGAGCAAGTACGAGACCGCCCAGCTGCTGGGGATCAGCAGACGCACGGTCTACAATTGGATCGCTTCCGGCGAACTCGAGCGTCACCCGGATGACATGACCGTCCGGTACGGACCCCGACCGCCCCGACCATCCATGCTCGATCCTTACAAGGCAACGATCGCCGCCAGACTGGCCGACCGTCCGCAGTTGAGCGCTGCGAAACTCTTCAGAGAGGTCAAGAAGGCTGGCTATCGGGGTGGCTACGGACAGGTCAAGCGGTATGTCCGCATGGTGAGAACGCAGAACTTGGGCGGCGTGCGTCCGGTGCCGGGCGCTGATGTGTAGCCATCACTGCAGACTCGGAATACGACATCTCGCGACGGATTTCGTTGGAAGTTCCGGAGTGGGGGCAGACGTACTTCCGGACGCTCTTCCGGAACCGTTTGGCGTGGGCAGATTCGGCGGTTCTGGGAGTGGGAGAATGGTTCGTCTTACCAGTAAGAGCCCGGCGATTAGCCGGACCAGAGTACCAGAACCCCATGATGCGCTCCACTATAGGATGCTCAGCCTATGATCTGCCAAGATGCCGGAGTAAGACCGTTCAGCCTGTTCGCCATCCCTGGTGCGGGTTACAGCCCCGTCTTCAAAAAGCGTTTTTCGGGTCCCCTACTTCCCGTTCCCCGGTCTTTGCGGGCCGATCGCGACGTACAGGCACGCGATGAAGAATGTGAGCGTGAGGCACGCGCCGAAGAACACGATGGCTGAGTCGTCGTAGGTGCTCGGGATGGTCTGCTCGGCGATCCAAAGCGCCGCTTCATTTTGCATCCAGGCGGCGAACATGAGGACGGCGACGACGATGCGGATGATGCGGACGTTCATGGAACTCCCAACCCCGCCACGGCGAAGATGATGAAGGTGGCAACCATGTCCGCGAGAAACAGGTCGTTCCACACGTTGTCGGGCAAGCTATCGTCGCGGCGGCTCCACCAGCCGACGTCGAAGTCGGTCCCCAGTCGGCGGGACGGCGGCTTCCGACTGACGGCCTTGTTGCCGTTGGTTCGGCTTGGATCATGACCGCTATCGTGTCGCGGATTTATCGCCTTAAAGCATTTAGATATTACGTATATGCTATTGTTCATTGGCGTAGCAGTAGCAGGCGTCCTTATAGTGTAGCACCATTGGTGGACAAGTGCACCATCGACGCCCTGCACTGGGGGCGCGAGCGCATCGGGAGCACTCCCAGTCGAAGCGCAGGAGGCAGGCGAGGTATTCCGTGACTGCGAAGTCTGCCCTCAGATGGTGGTGGTGCCCGCCGGCAGCTTCATGATGGGCTCTCCGCAGTCGGATCCGGGTGCGCACCGGGACGAGAGGCCGCGGCACCGAGTTACCCTCGGCTACCTGTTCGCGGTCGGAGTATACGAAGTCACGTTTGATGAATGGGACATGTGCGTGCGGAGTGGCGGATGTAACGAGTACGAAACGGACGGCGACGGATGGGGCGGTGGAATGTTGCCGATGGTCACCGTCAGTTGGGAGGACGCTTGGCGGTACGCGGACTGGTTGTCGGCTCAGACAGAGCGCGGCGAGGCCCCGGCGATCGAGGTGCACCAAGCGCTCCTTGAAGAACGGGGCCTCGCCACTCCGATGGTCCGCTCCGTGACCTCACCGGACGCGGCTGCCTGGCAACTTCCCATTCCCTCCTACATCGGCGGCGCGGAGCACGAGTCTGGAGCAGAACCCGGCCACAGTGACGAGGCAGGGTCCGTTCCCGTGCCGGCGGCCGAAGAGGCCCACAGGGATCAGGATGCGGCTAGCGCGAGTTGGCCGGCCCTGGCCGGCATCCTGTGGCTCCTGCCGGCGGCTGCACTGTTCGCCCTCTACCTCCTTCGACTGGAGAAGCTGTGGCGGGGCCTTCGCGACCGTGAGCCGGTTACGGATGCGCGGGTCTCGCGTGCGCTGGCCGCACTTGGCGGGAGGGCCGCCTTGGCTCTACCGCCGCGCCGGACGGAGAGCCACAATCTGGGCTCGCCGGTTGCGCTGGGCGTGGGTACCCGCCGCGAGATCTGCGTACCGGTGCGGGCGCTGCATGAGCTGGACGAGGGAGAGCTTCTCTCTCTTCTCGGCCACGAAGTCGCGCACCACCTGCGCCGCGACACAATCCGGTTGGCCATCCTGCAGGTCCTGCAGGCCGTGTTCTTCTTCCAGCCAATATTCCAGCTCGCAGTGCGCGAGCTTCGGCTCGCCGCCCAAGAACTGTGCGACGACTGGGCGGCCAGCCAGTCCGGTGACCGCTTCGCCATGGCGAGTTGCCTAACGGAAGTTGCTCGGTGGGTTGTCCGGCGCGACCGCCGCAGCCCCGTCCCGTGCATCGGCAGGTGCCGTTCCCTGCTGGAACGGCGGGTGTGGCGGCTCATGAACGACCACTGTTCGCTTCAAGTGCCTCCGCGCCCTTGGCGGCGCATGAGAGCTGTGGGGACGGGAGCGCGGTCGCGGTTGACCCGCCCAGAGCACACGGCCAATTGGCCTGGAAGAGTTGCGCGCAACCAACACGAGTCTCTCCGCGGACCTCGGCCACGGGGACGTAAGAGAGGCAGTTCAGAGGGGTGCCGGCGCTCGGCACTCGCTATCCACCACCACACGAAAGGAAAGCCCCATGACACGACATGCACTTCCCACCCACGTCGCGATCCTAGTCCTCGTAGCCACCCTCGCGGCCTGCACCGAAAGCCTCACCGAGGCGGGCGAGTCGGGCACGCGTTGGAATCCCAATGAGACCGCCACCGACACTCGTAGCGGCGTGAACCTGGTCATCAGCTACAACTCGTCCAGTCAGCGGTTCAGCGGCACCGTAACCAACACGACGGGCTCTACGGTCACCGACGTACGCGTCGAGATCCACCTCTCCAACGGAACCGAACTCGGCCCCACGCCAAGAGTTGAACTCAAGGCGCAGGAGGGTCGCCCCGTCACGCTCGACGCTTCCGGCCAGAACTTCGACTGGTACAGCGTCCACGTCGAGATCGGTTCTTCGTCGGGCTAGAGCCTGTTTCAGTTTGGCCGACGCCCCTTGCGGTCGCGCGACCGACGGGTCGGGTGAGGGCGCACGCCCGCTCGCTGGCGGGGTTCCGTGACCCAGGTGTCGATGTTTGCCGTGACGGACCCGGAACGGACCGGCCGGTGATTCCCGGAAGCCGGATGAGAACGGGGCGCCAGCACCGCGTCCCGCGCCCCCGTCGAGAGCGTCCGCCTGGGCAAGGGGCTGTGCCCCTACGAACCCGGGAGAGGTCGCAACCTGCCAGTCTGGTCGAACGCCGTCCGATGCAAGGCTGGTATCTTGGTTTCCCGTAGCGACGGCGCCTTTGTCGCAGGCTGACGGTGCTGGCGCACATCTATCTGGAGGAAGAGACATGACGCGATGGATTTGGGCGGCGGCGCTCGCGCTCGCTGCCGACGCCGCAACCGCACAACCGTACCTGGGCTCCGAGTTGGGGCTTGCACTCGCTCCGGCCCTTCGGCTCGCAGGCACGGACAATGACTGGGGGACCCGATGCGATCTGCTTGTCAACCCCGACGGGTTAGAGACCGGCACGGAATGCGACACGCCCCCTGCGCCGACGGAGTGGACCAACCAATCCGGTCGCGCGACGGGAATATCGGCAGGTCTCGTGGCCGGATACCGGTTCGGCCGGTACCGCGCCGAGGTCGAATACCGGTATCGTGCAGCGTCCCACCACGACTACGCGCCGACACAGATCGGCGACGTGGTAACGGCGCAAAAGGCTGACCAGGAGCTCGAAACGGCGATCGGCGGCGCGGGCGACGTCACCGTACACGGCGTGTTCACCAACCTCGCGGTCGATCTCGGCACGGCGAACCGCCGCCTCACCTCCTACGTCGGCGCAGGCGCAGGCGTGCAGCGCATGGGCATCGACTATTTCAGCCTGTGGAAGCGGAACCACGACCCAATGCGGATAACCACATTCGAGGACGCTGCGCTCCGTGCGAAGCTGGCCGGAACCACGACACTCGGTGCGGTCGTGCTTGATGACACCATGTTCAGTGTCCAGATCCTCGGGGGTGTGGACTACCGCGTCGCGGACCGGCTCACGATGGGAAATTCAGTCCGCTACGCGACGGGCCTCGGTGCGTTCAGGAGCGAAACGCACGAGTGGGACCAACTCCGTAGCCACGACTCGACGGTGGGTCGCGGCTCCCGCATCGTGTATTCGGTCGAGACCCGTGACACGAGCGCGTTCACGATGATCTTCAGCGTGAGGTACGATCTCTGACCAGGAATCGGATGCTTGCGCGGGGAGCAATGGATCCCCCAGCCAGCCGCGCCCATGCGAGAGGCGGCGTCAACGGGTCCCGCCAAATGCCCGCTGTTCGACCCGGTTTTCCCGCTTTTCGAGCACAACAGGCCGGATCATGGCCTCACGGCAAGAACGGCCGATCGTGCAGTTCTGGTTAGACTTAGACGATTTCGTGCCGGGATTCACGTCCCCTTCTGAGGGGATTATCAAGCGTGCGCTCTAACCACCTGAGCTACAGGCCCCAGGAAGGCCAGCAAAGCTAGAAGCACCGGGCACGCGCTTCAAGGGCGGTGCTCTTCGCCCTTCCCCATCCAGCGGCCCATTCGCGGGCCGGCTCCGGGAACCGGCAGAGCCGCCGCCAACAGACCGGCCTCGTCCAACACGGCTACCATCCCCGCGCCCCGCACCCATTCCCTCGCGGCATCCGTCGCATCGGCGATCACGACTCTGCCCCCCGGCATCAGCACCCGGAGACACTCCCCCCACCACACCTCCCCACTCCCCCCCTCCGCCACCACCCCCCGCACCACCCCGTCGCGCAGCGGAAGCCTCGGCCCGGTCACGAAGGCGCTCACGCCATCGGCGGCCAGCCCCCGGCCCCCCCATCCCACCACGACCACCTCGATCCCCCGCACCATTCGCGCCAGCCCGGCGGCCACGTCCCGGCACGACCCCGGCACCACGATCAGCCCCGGCCCCTCGGCGACCCCCAGCACGGCCGCCATGCGCAGCGCCCGCGTCCCCCCGTCGCGGCCCTCGTCTCCCGCAGGCGGCCCGGCGCTTCCCGCAGGCGCCCCGACACCACCAACCCCACCGCCCGCGTCATCCGGCCCGCCCTCAATAGCCGCGCC